>CAVRMM010000001.1:0-31201 GCA_963722525.1 uncultured Actinomycetes bacterium
GAAGCGGCTCCGGGCGATCGACGGCGAGCCCGGGCGCACGGTCTACGCGGGCGGTGAGGCGACCTTCGAGCGGGAGGACGAGACGCTGACGGTGCGGCCGGCGTTCGGCCTGCCGCACGAGATGACGTACGACCGCGTCCGCTGCGGGCCCTGCATCGAGGCGCTCGAGCGCGATGCCACGGTCGGCGTGATGCTCGTGCGGCTCGGCGGCTACGCGATGGGCGTGTTCGTCGGCGAGGAGCTGGTGTCGTCGAAGGTCGGCACGCGTCACGTCAAGGGACGGCACAAGGCGGGCGGCTCGTCGTCGAACCGCTTTCGCCGGCGCCGCGAGGAACAGGCGGCGGTGCTGCACGAGTCGGCGGCCGCCACCGCGGCGCGGATCCTGCTGCCCTGGGCCGGCCGGCTCGAGGCGGTCGTGCTGGGCGGCGACCGGGAGGCGGTCAGGCAGACGCTGGCGGAGCGCGCCGACCTCGCCCCGATCGCAGCGCTCGCGCAGGCGCGGTTCGTGGCGGTGCCCGATCCGCGCCTGCGCGTGCTGCAGGCTCTGCCGTACGAGCTCTACTCGGCCGACGTCACCTCGGCCGAGTCGTGAGTCGTGGTCAGGCGGCGTTGACGCCGGTGCCGATCGGGCACGCGACGCCGGTGCCGCCGATGCCGCAGTAGCCGCCGGGGTTCTTGTCGAGGTACTGCTGGTGGTAGTCCTCGGCGTAGTAGAAGTCGGCCGCCTCGGCGATCTCGGTCGTGATCGTCCGCGGTGGCCGGCGGCGAGCGCCGCGCTGGTACGCGTCGCGCGAGGCCAGCGCGGCGGCCAGCTGCTCGTCGGTGGTGCGTGTAGATCGCCGAGCGGTACTGGGTGCCCGAGTCGTTGCCCTGGCGCATGCCCTGCGTCGGGTCGTGGCCCTCCCAGAAGGTCTTCAGGATCTGCTCGAACGAGACCTGCTTCGGGTCGTACGCGACGAGCACGACCTCGGTGTGGCCGGTGCGGCCCGAGCAGACCTCGCGGTAGGTCGGGTTCGGCGTGGAGCCGCCCGCGTAGCCCACCGCGGTGGTGTAGACGCCGGGCAGGCTGCCAGAAGATGCGCTCGGCGCCCCAGAAGCAGCCGAGGGCGACCTGGACGGTCTCGACGCCCTCGGGGAACGGGGCGACGAGCGGGGTGCCGAGCACGGTGTGGCGCTCGGGGACGGCGATCGGGGTGTCGCGGCCGGGCAGTGCGTCGGCGGCGGAGGGGATCTCGGACTTCTTGGAAAACAGCATCGTGCTCCTATGGTCGCACGTGGGGCAAGAGCGTTACAGCCGCGGAACCTAGGGTCGCAGCGTGATCGGCCGCTGGTACATGCACTGCACGGCACCGTCCTTGGCGGAGAAGACGATCGCCTCGACGAGGCCGTTCTGCTGCGTGCCGACGCTGTGCCGGAGCACGGTCGTGAACGGGCCGGTGGGCGTCGCCGCCGTGACGGTCTTCGCCGAGACGACCTGGCCGCCGGCGCGCCGCAGGCGGACGCGGAACGTGTTCTCGAAGATCCGCGTCGTCACCGTGCCGCGCACGTTCACGCGCCGGGACGTCGAGGTCGTGGTCGGGAGGATCTTCAGGCAGCTGCCGACGGCCAGTTGGGCGCGCGAGGCGCGCCGGTAGAGGTCGATGACGAGCCGCTCCGGGCTGTGCAGGACGGAGTAGCTGAGGAACTTGAAGCGCCGGGTGTTCGCGGTGATCCGCACGCGCAGTCCGGTCGAGACGCGCACGACCGAGACGTTCGCCCCGCTGGCGCTGACGGCGGCGGCCGTCGTCGTGGCGCCGGCCTTCGTGAGGTCGAGCCGCGCCCGTCCCTGCGTGTCGATGTTCCCGGGCGCCATGTTGACGTCGTTGATCGCGAGCGCGCCGCCCGTGAAGTCGACCACCACCCGAACGTAGCCGGTGTGGGGAGCGATCCGGATGCGCTTCGCGGTGAGCGCGGCCGACGCGGAGGCCGGCAGCACGGCGACGAGCACGAACGCTGCGAGCAGGACGATGGGGCGGAACGGCTTCATGCGTGCATGGTGGCACTCGGATGCGCGAACGGGAAGGGCGCGCGCCGGTACGATCAGGTGCGCCCGCCTCCGTAGCTCAGGGGATAGAGCAATGGTTTCCTAAACCATGTGTCGCATGTTCGAGTCATGCCGGGGGCACTCGAGACCGAGGCCCGGTGAACCGGCCTCGACTCGGCGTCGCCGAACGTGGGCCTCCCTTCGGCGCCCGCCGCCCGATCGAACCGCTCCGCCGAGGCGCGCGAACGCTCCGAACAGCGCTCGCGAAGTCGGCCGAGACGGAGCCGGCCAGCGGGCTCGACGAGGAGGATCCATGAGAGCACGCAGACGAACGACGGCGGTCGCCGCGGCGGCAATGCTCGCCATCGCCGCGCCCGTAGGCCTTGCGGTTGCCCACGACGGCCGGGGCAGCGGCGATTCCAAGCGCGGCGGTTCGCACGGCGATCACCGCGCCCTTGACGTCCGCGGCGTCACCGGAGACGGACGTCTGATCACGTTCAAGGCGGACCGGCCCGGCAAGGCCCGGACCACCGGCAGGATCAGCGGCCTCGTCACCGACACGCAACTCGTCGGCATCGACTACCGCCCCGCGACGGGTGCCGACGGAGATCACGGCGACCTCTACGGCCTCGGCAATGCAGGCGGCGTGTACGTCGTCAATGCCCGCAACGCGAAGGTCAAGCTGGTCTCCCGGCTGAGCGTCGCGCTCGAGGGCACCTCGTTCGGCGTTGACTTCAACCCGACCGTCGACCGCCTGCGGGTGATCAGCGACACCGGCCAGAACCTGCGTGCAAACGTCGATACCGGCGCGACCCTGGTCGACGGCAGCCTCACGTACCCCGGCCCCCCGGTGGTCAGCGCGACCGGCGTGACCGGTGCGGCGTATACCAACAACGACGCCGATCCGGACACCGCGACCACGCTCTACGACATCGACTCGGCACTCGACCAGGTCGCGATTCAGTCGCCGGCCAACGCAGGCCTGCTCGCTGCGACCGGCAAGCTCGGCGTCAGCGCCGATGCCGCCGTCGGCTCGGACATCTACAGCACGATCCGCAACGGCACGACGGTCGGCGTCGAGGCCTACGCCTCGCTCACGGTCGGCGGCCGCAGCCGGTTCTACTCGGTGCAGCTGTTCACGGGGAACACCACCTCCGAGGGCAGCTTCTCCCGGAAGAACCAGGTGACCGCGATCGCGATTCCGCTGAACCAGCGCTAGGGGTTCAGACCGACGACGCGGCGGGGGTCACGGTGACCCTCGCCGCGTCCGTGGGATCCGTTCACCGCGCGGTGAACGCGGCGTACCGCGAGGTCGCCGGTCGCTGCGCCGCGACGCCGGTGAAGACGGCTCGCGCGCGCCACGCACCGCGGCGACCGGAGGGAACGCGGTAGGAGAACGAGAAGGCGTCCTTCAGCGTGGTCGTGACGGAGACGGTGCGTCGCGACACCCAGCGGCTGCCGACCTTCTGGAGGATCGTGATGCGGACGGTGCGCCGCGCCGGCGACGCCGCCGATCGCAGCGTGCCGCGCAGGACGATCTTCTGGCCCGCCCTGACCTTGGAGCTGCTGGCCTTCAGCGAGAGCGTGCTCGAGGCGCGAGGCGTCAGGCGCATGGTCGTCACGTGCACCGAGCGGCCGGTCTCCGCCACCGAGGCGGTCAGCCACACCTGCCGGCCGAGGTCGGCAGCGGACACGGTGTAGGTCGACTTCGTCGCGCCTGCGATCGCCGCACCGGCCCGGAACCACCGGTAGGTCGCCGTCGCGGGCCGGCTCCAGCGGACGGTGGCGCGCAGCGTCGTTCCGACCGTGGCGGCGCCGGTGTTCAGCGTCGCGGAGCCGGTCGGCAGCGCGGTGGGGGTCGTGGTTGTGCCGCCGATGGTGGTTGCGGTGGCGATCGTCAGCGTCTGCCGGGCCATACCGACATTGCCGGCGGGATCCGGTGCCGACGCCACCACGGGCCATGCGCCCAGTCCGACCAGGGTCGGCGTCGCGTTCCAGCTACCGGTGCCCTGCACGAGCGTGGTCATCGTCTGCCCGGCGATCGTCACCGTGAGGGTGCTGCCCGCTGCGGCGTTGGACGTGCCGGTGATCGTCGGTGTCAGTGCGGCCGTGGTTGCCGCCGCGCCGCCGGTGATCGTGACCGCCGGCGCAACCGTGTCGATCGTCAGCCACTGCGTCACCCGGGTGCTGTTGCCCGCCGCGTCGGCCGTGGTCATGACGATTCGATGCGCACCGTCCGCGAGGGCCGACGCGGTCGCCTGCCACGACCCGTCGGCGCCGACGACGGCGACCAGCGTCTCGTCGGCGAGGTCGATCGTGACCGTCATGCCGGCCGCGATCGCCGCGGTGCCGGCGAGCAGCGGTGTCGAATCCTTGCTGAGAGCGGTCGGTCCGCCGGTGATGGTCGCCACCGGCGCGGTGGTGTCGACGGTCAGCTGCTGCGTGTCGACACCCTCGTTCCCGGCGGCGTCGCGAACGGAGATGTCGACGGTGCGCGTGCCGTCGAGGAGCGGCGACGGGGTGATGTTCCACGCGCCGCCGGCATGCACCAGCGCCGTCAGGTTCTGTGCTCCGACCACGACCTGCACCGGCGTTCCCGCCGTGACGTCGCTGACGCCGGAGATCGTCGGCGTCGAGTCGTTCGTCTCGACCGTCGCGCCGCCCGTGATCGTCACGACCGGCAGCACGGTGTCGACCGTCAGCTCCTGGGAGGCGTTGCCGAGGTTACCGGCGCCGTCCGACACCGCCGCGGTCACGGTGTAGGTGTTGTTCGGGACCGTCGTCGGCGTCACAGACCAGACGCCGGCCGACGGAGCGACCGTCAGCGTCTGACCGTTGATGGTGACGGTGACGAGCGCGGGGGCAACGACATCCGCAGTACCGCTGATGGTCGGATTCATGGTCGTCGTGTACGCCGTCGCTCCACCGTTGATCGTGACGACCGGCGGTGCGCTGTAGAACTCGTCGGCGTCCATCGTCAGCGCGCCGTTCCGGGCGAACGCACGCCCGTTGAAGAGGCTCCCATTCCCGATCGCGACGGCGTCCATCGCGATCATGGTGCCGGCGAACGAGCTCAGCGCACCGATCGCGCCGGCGCCGTTGACCTGCCAGAACACGCGGGCCGCCTGCGCGCCGCCGGTGAGCGTGACGTGACTGCCGGCGGCGAAGGCCAGGGCGCCGTTGATCTGGAAGACGAAGACGGCGTTCGGGTTGCCACCCGCGTCGAGTGTCACCGTGCCCGTGTTCGAGGCCGCGCCGCCGATCGTGTACAGGCCCGGCGCAATCGTCTCGCCGGCGAGCGCGCCGGCCAGTGCGGCGCCGCCGGTGCGCGCGGCGATCGCCGCGTAGGCGGCGACGATGTCGGCGTGCGCCTGTACCGCGGCTGCGTTGCCGATGTTCTTCGCGCCGGTGACCACGCCCGGGGGGAACCCGGTCGGCTGTGTGGCGACCGCGACGCCGATGTCGCCGCGAAGCGTGGTGTGCGGTGCGCCAGGCGCGCTGACCGTGTTGCCGATCGACGCGCCACTGATCGCCGCGTAACTCGATGCGCTGCCGAGGTCCACCATCGGTGTCACCGCCGCTCGCGCGGTCGGTGCGTGGGCAGCGATGGCTGCGGCCAGCAGGAGGACCAGGATCGCCATGCGCTGGATGTGGAGCGGCCGAGTTCTCGAACGATGCGCGAGCGCAGACATGGTCGACCTTTGCTGGAGAGGTCCGCGGAGTCGCGGTTCCTCCTGGTATTCATCGGAACCCCCGTCGCGCTCGCTTCCCCACCCTGAGGGGCACCCCCCTCCCGCCGATAGGGGAGGCCCGCCGGCTCTGGCGTCAGGCCCGGCGCGAGACCGGGCGCCTGCTATGGTGAGTGGGCGGCTCCAACACCCGGTCGCACGGCGTGGATACCGATGTGTCCGCGTCTGGAGGAAGTCGGCTCGAGCAAACGCAGCCGACGCCAACGAAGGCGCGGTGTTGCATGGGCAGTTCGGCCCGGTTCGGTGAGGCTCGTGAACCGAGTCTCGAGGCGCTGCTGGCCGGGTCGGTCGTCGGGCTGGGCTTTCTGTCCACCGACCTGCGGTACATCCGGGCCAACGCCGCGCTGGCCGCAGCGCACGGCGTCTCGAGCCTGATCGATCTCGGCCCGGCCGATCTCGATGCCTCCGGGAGCCGCACAGAGGTGCTCCTCCGGAAGGTGCTGCGCAACGGCCGGCCGATCACGCTCGGCACGCGACAGCGCCGCGTGACGTTCAACCGCGTCGTCGACGCCGCCGGCGTGCCGCTGGGACTGAGCGCGGTCTCCACCCCCGACTCGCCGGTCGACCTCGACCTGGCGCGCTGGAAGCTGGAGGCCGAGACCGATGGCCTGACGGGCCTCGTGAACCATCGGGTCTTCCAGGAGCGGCTGCACTCCGAGGTGACACGAGCGCAGCGCCACGACCGGCCGCTGTCGCTGGCGCTGGTCGACATCGACGGGTTCAAGCAGCTGAACGACACGTTCGGGCACCAGGTCGGCGACGACGTGCTGTCGACCGTCGCGCGGCATCTGGCCGCATCCGTGCGGGCGAACGACACGGCCGCCCGGATCGGCGGTGACGAGTTCGCGCTGCTCTTGCCCGAGACGGACGCCGCCGCGGCGACGATCGTGGCGGAGCGCGTGCACGATCGTCTGCGACGCGACACGTCGAACCCCGGCGCGACGATCACGCTCTCTACCGGCCTGTGCGACCTGCAGTACGCCACGTCGGCGGACGACCTGATCCGGTTCGCGGACGGCGCGCTGTTCTGGACCAAGGGTCATGGGCGGAATGCGATCTGCCGGTACACGCCCGACGTCGTCGAAGATCTCTCCGCCGAGCAGCGTGGCGACCGTCTGCTCCGCAACAAGGCCCTGGCCGGGTTCCGCTCCCTCGCCCGCGCCATCGACGCGAAGGACCACTCGACGCTCCTGCACTCCGACCGAGTCGCGAGCCTCGCCGGCCGCCTGGCGGAGGCGCTGGGCTGGACGCCCGACCGGGTCGCCACTCTGCGGGAGGTCGCCCTGATCCACGACGTCGGCAAGATCGGCGTCCCGCGGGAGATCCTCCTCAAGCCCGGCCGCCTGTCGCCGACCGAGTTCGACACCGTCAAAACCCACGCAGCCCTCGGAGCGCAGATCGCCGGCGACGTGCTCGACGACGAGCAGGTCGCCTGGCTGCGCGGCCACCACGAGAACCACGACGGAACCGGCTATCCCGACGGATTCCGCGGTGCCGGGCCGGACGGCGCGGCGATCCTGCGCGTCGCCGACAGCTGGGACGTCATGACGAGCGTCCGGTCGTACTCACCGGCGATGACCACGCACGAGGCGATCACCGAGTGCCAGCGCTGCGCGGGCCACGAGTTCGACCCCGACGTGGTCGCCGCTCTCACCAGTCCCGGCTTCGAGCGCCTCCTGCGCATGTTCGCCAACGAGCAGGCGACCAGGGACGAGAACGAGGCCGACCTGATCGATGCGACACACACCACCTTCAACATCCACTGCGAGTGCGGCGCCGACGACTGCGCCGGGATGATCGACATCGCCTCCGGCGAGTACCGCGCCGTGCGCCTCGCGAGCCGGCGCTACATCATCAAGGTCGGGCACGAGGTCCCCGAGATCGAGACGACCCTGGCCACGACGCCGGGCTACCTGATCGTCGAGAAGGGCTGAGCCGCCGGCTGCCGCTCAGCTCACCTGCTGGAGGATGAGGTAGGCGGTCACCGGCTCCGTCCCACCGGCGAGCGGCGTCACCGTGAGGGCTGAGGCGCTGCTCGTGTTCCGCACGGTGATGACCGAGTTGACGGTGGTCGTGGTGATGAACGCCTCGCCGGTGATCAGGCCCGTACCGGTCGCGCGGCCGAACACCCCGTACGCGACGCCGACGTTGTTCAGCGTCAGCTGCAGCTGCCCGGCCTCGCTGATCGACGCGCCGAACGACACGCGGTAGGTGCCGATGCTCGCCAGGGTGAAGGCGGTCGGGCTCGCTCGCACGATGGAGCCCTGGCTGGGGCCGTTCTGCGGGAACACCATGTCGGCTCCGATCGCGACCGTGGCGGCGTTGTCGCCCGGCATGCGGGCGTAGAACTCGGCGTACTCGAAGAAGCCGGCGGGGCCGGGAGCGCCCTGCGCGCCGTCGGTTCCCGGATCGCCCTGCGGCCCCTGGGCACCGTCGGTGCCGTCCGCTCCGGGATCGCCATTCGTGCCGTCGGTGCCGGGGTCGCCGTTCGTGCCGTCGGTGCCATCGACTCCGGGATCGCCATTCGTGCCGTCGGTGCCATCGACTCCGGGATCGCCATTCGTGCCGTCGAGGCCGGCGGCGCCATTCGTGCCATCCGCGCCGTCGGTGCCAGGATCGCCATTCGTCCCGTCGATACCGTCGATACCGTCGACGCCGGCGGCGCCGTTCGTGCCGTCGGTGCCATCGATGCCGGGAGCACCGTCGACGCCATCGGCGCCGGGGCCGGCATTGGTGCCATCTGTGCCATCTGCTCCGGCGTCGCCGTTGACGCCGTTGCTGCCGTCGATGCCGGCCGCGCCGGCGACGCCCGTGACGCCGGTCGCCCCGGTCGTGCCCTCCGCGCCGACAGCGCCGGCAGGGCCGCGAGCCCCGACGTCTCCGCGCACACCACGCAGCCCCTGCACGCCGCGGCGGCTGACGAAGAAGCTCCTCTCGCCGGCGCGGCAATGGCCCGGCGAGGCGACGTAGCGCAGCACGCCGGTCTTCTTGACGACGCAGATCCTGGTGGTCTTGGCCTCGCTGCTGCCGGCGGCGGCCAGCGCGTAGGACGACGGCGCGACGACGAACGCGATCGCGATCAGGCCGAGCAGGTTGCACCGGATGAGGGAGAACAGCGGGCGGGTTCGGGAACGGAGCGCGTGCGCAGACATGGTCGTCCTTTTCTGGCGAGGCGCTGCGGGGTCGCGGTTCCTCCCTCTGCTCATCGGAACCTCGTGCGGGCTCGCTCCACCACCCCGGGGGGCGGGGTACTCCCCCGGACGGGGGAGGTGACGACGTCGCGGTTACGTTCGCAACCGACGGGGTACGACCAGTCTGTCGTCCCACCCCCGGGCGACCGACACGAGATCGCGGCTCGTCATGACCATCACCGGCGTGGCGAGCCGTCTCCTCTGTTCGGCCTGCGCCGCGCCCGGGCCCAGCGCTCGTCATCGGTGACCGGCACGATCGGCGCTTCGGCGAACGCCTCGCGGCACGTCGGGTAGAAGGCGAACGCCTCGCGGACGCCGACGGCATCGATCGTTCGCGCCGTGGTGCCGTCCTTTGCGCCGTCGACCACCAGCAGCGACCGACCGCCGCCCGCGTCGAGCGTGCGCTTCGTGCGCATCAGCCAGTTGATCACCGAGCAGTCGATGAACGAGGCGCCGCTGAGGTCGACGACAACACGCGTACAGTGCTCGAGGACCCCGCCGGTGTCGTCCTCGAGCAGGCGGACCGTCGACACGTCGTGCTCGCCGTCCAGTCCCACGAGCCAGGAGCCGATCCCGTCGTGATCGGTGACGGTGACGGTTCCCGCCGTGCCAGCGCGGCGCGCGGGATCGACGGATGCGGTCTGCGGTGCGACCACGATGACACCTCGACGTTCAGTAGGCGCGGGCCGTGTTGCTTGGGGCCGGCTTCAGGGGACGCAGACCTTCGTCTGCGCAAGCGACCGGGTGTTGGAGCCGCGCGACGACCATAGCAGTCGCGGGCCGCTCGGCAGAGACCGCGCGGCCCGCGGTGGTAGACTGCGGACGCGGCCCCAGCACCCCGGTCGCACGACGCCGCCACCAGCGGGCGTCTCCGGAGAGCCGGCACGAATATCCCCGTCGCCGGCGCCAATGAACGTCGAGGTGCCACCGTGGTCGGGTTCGAGACCGCAACCGCCGTCCGGCTTCTGCCTGCCGTGACCTGCGCCGCCCTGCGATCGCAGCGGCGTTGTTGCACCCACCCGCAGGCACGACAGAGGAGCACCACACCATGACGAACACCTTCAAGTACGGCGGATTCATCGCCGCCGCGGTGCTGATCGTCTTCGGCGCCGTCGCCATCTTCATGGGCTTCGACGGTCGCTCGACCGTGCAGTCCAGCCTCAAGCTCGAGGCGATCACCGGTTCGGAGGGCATGAACCCGGCCACCATCGCGACGGAGGCCAAGGAGGCGGGCCTGCCGGCCAGCATCGTCCTGCCGACGTGCGACGTCGCCAACAAGCCGATCGAGAACGGATCCGACGCCCGCTGCTTCGCGAGCTACATCCGCGTTCACGCGCTCGAGGCCAGCGGCGGCAAGACCTACTCGCAGCTGCCGCGATTCGCGACCGCGGACGGTGCCGGCACCAGTGACAAGGCCGCCGCCCTGAAGGACGCCGAGGGCGCGGTGCTCTCGAACCCGGCGCGTGACCAGTGGATCACCGCCACGGCGCTGTCGACCGCGCTCAACGTCAGCTACATGGCCGACCAGCTGGCGCTGTTCGGCATCGTCGTCGGCATCGCGCTGCTGCTGACCGGCATCGGGTTCGCCGTGCTCGCCGGCGGCCTCCTCGGCCGGAAGCCGCGGGCAGCGGCCGAGGCCAAGCTGCCGATCGCGGCGACACCGGTGCCGACCGTCTGAGCAACGCGAGCGACCCGTCGAGCCGCATGTCTGCTCGGCGGGTCGCTCGCAGCCGGTGTTCGGAGCCGTCAGAATCGGCGCATGCCCGACGCCGCCCGCTTCACCACCGCCGACCTGCTCGCAACGACGACCGAGACGTGGCGGGAGTTCTTCCGCGTCGAGGCGATGAGCCTCGGCGTCTACACCCTCGAGGTCGGCGAGACCGACGAGCAGTCGCCGCACGCGGAGGACGAGATCTACATCGTCGTCGAAGGAGCCGCCCGGCTGCGCGCGGGTGACGAGGACCACGAGGCGCGGGCCGGCGCGATCCTGTACGTGAAGGCGCACGTCGAGCACCGCTTCTACGACATCACCGAGCGCCTGCGCCTGCTGGTGCTGTTCGCGCCCGCCGAGTCCGACCCGTCGTAGGCGTCGTCGAGCTCGTCCAGCTGCGGGAGATCCTCGCCGAGGTGCGCGACGGCGCGTGCACGGCGGGCGATGCCCGCTCCGCGCTGAACGACACGGCGCTGCGCCAGAACGACTGGACGCTCGGCGCGTTCTGCTCGCGCTACTGCGGTGTGGTCGCCCAGCACCACGGCATCGAGGACGATGCGATCTTCCCGCACCTCAAGCGGAGCGAGCCGGCACTCGCGCCGGTGATCGACCGCCTGGCCGACGAGCACCTCGTGATCCACGAGGCCATCCAGGGCGTCGACCGGGCGCTGATCGAGCACATCAACGCGCCCGACGACTACGACCCGATCCAGTCGGCGATCGACTTCCTCAGCGACGCGCTGCTGTCGCACCTGTCCTACGAGGAGCACGAGATCGTCGAGCCGCTCGCCCGGCTCGGGTTCTACCCCGGCCAGCTCTGAATCCCGCGCGGCTCAAGGTTGCGACGACGTAAGTCGATGCACAGAGGACGCGTCTCCCTCGTCGCGATCGGGCCGATACCGGCATCAGCGACGAGAGGGGGATGATGCGAGACCTGGTGACCAGCATTGCGCGCCGCGGCAGGCAGTTGCTGCGCGGCCGACACGGCCACGCCGTCGCGACCGACTTGCACGCCGCCGAGCGTCGTCTCGCACAGGTGTTGAGTGCAACCGGCACGTATCCCTACACCGCCGTCATCTACGCCGACGGCCGGGCTCAGGGCGTGTTCTCGGCGGCAGCATACGAGCGCCTCATCGGCGCACCCGTGCCGCCCGGCATGCAGCCCGACGAGGCGTGGCGGAGCCGCATCCACCCCGAGGACCGGCTGTCGCTGACGGCCGATCGCGCGGCGCTGCGGCGCGGCGAGCCGCAACGGCTCGCGTATCGCGTCCTCGCCGCCGGCGGCGAGGTCGTGTGGGTGGTCGAGCACATGGAGCCGCGCTGGGCCGACGGCGCCCTGCTCGTCGACGGCATCATCATCGACGTCTCCGTCCAGCGACGCCTCGAGGTCCGCCTGCGCGACGCGCTGGCCGATGCCCGTCGCCGGATGTACGAGGCGCAGGCGCGCGCGCTCGTCGACCCGCTGACGCTGATTCCCAACCGCCGCCACTTCGAGGAATCGCTGGCCGAGGAGTTCCCGCTCAGCCGCGACGGCGCCCGGCTCGGCGTGCTGCTGATCGACGTCGACCGGTTCAAGCAGGTGAACGACACGTACGGCCATCAGGCCGGCGACGGCGTGCTGGTGGAGATTGCCCGCCGCCTGTCGGCCGCCATCGATCCGGGCATGCTGGTGGCGCGATGGGGTGGCGAGGAGTTTTGCGCGATGGCCGTCGGCGTGCGCGACGAGCACGACCTGCGCGCCGTCGGCGAGAGGATCCGCACCGTCGTCGAGGCGGAGCCGCTCCTCCTCGGGGACGACCACGCGTCGGCACTCGCGCTGACCGTCAGCGTCGGCGGCGCGCTGGCCGACCTGGCCACCACGCCGGCCGAGCTGATCGAGCGCGCCGATATCGCCCTCTACGCAGCGAAGCGGCGCGGCCGGAACCAGGTGCGAGTCGGCGGCGACCTGCGGGCGGACGTGCCGGCGAGCTACGCCGCCCGCGACGGCTCACCGCACTAACGTCGAGGGTCGCCGCGGCTCTGGGTGCCGCTCCACTCGACGTCGATGTCACCGGGCACGGCGACGCTCGCGCGGCGGCTCGCCGAGCAGGGTGTGCTGCGCGCCGACGTCACGCAGGAGGAGGCCGCCAACGTGATGTGGCTGCTGACGAGCTTCGAGGGCTTCGACCTGCTCTACACCGGGCGCGGGCTCGGCGTCGAGGAGATCGTGAGGACGCTCGTCACCACGGCGGAGCGGACGCTGTTCGAGCAGCCCTGACGCCGGCGGGCGGCGTCACTCGAACGGCGGGCCGTCGTCGTCGCCGACGGCGCCGGGCTCGGCCTCGTCCGGCCGGAACGGTGGCGCGCCGCAGGCCGGGCACGGATCCTGGCTGACCGGGCGGCCCTCGCCACACGCGGTGCAGCGGACGGTGATCGTGAACTCGTCGCCCATGGTGGGCCAAGTCTCGCACGCGACCGCGGGCCCGAGGACTGCGAGTAGGGTGTCGCGATGCGTGCATGCGTGATCGGAGCCGGGTTCGCCGGCCTTGCAGCGGCCGACCATCTGGCGGCCAGCGGTGCGGACGTCGTGGTGCTCGAGGCCCGCGACCGGGTGGGCGGCAGGATCTGGTCGGACCGGCTGGAGAACGGGGCGCTGGTCGAGCGCGGCGGCGAGTTCATCACCGACGGCTACACCGAGACGGAGCAGACGTGCGCGCGGCTCGGGCTGCGGCTCGTCGGCATGGGGATCCGCTACCCGCACCGGGCGCTGCGCCCCGACCCCGGCACCGACCGGGCCGCGGCGCTGGCCGCCGCCGCGGTGGTCGAGGCCGCCGCGGCCGCGACGCCCGACGTCCCCGCGCTGACGCTGCTGGAGCAGGTCGTCGCCGATCCCCACATCCGCGAGCTGTTCGCCGCTCGCGTCCAGTCGTCGCGCGCGCATCCGATCGACGACCTCGACGCCGGGTTCCTGACCAGCGTCTCGAAGCTGCTCGCCGACGACGAGGCACGCCGCGTCGAGGGCGGCAACCAGCTGATCGCCGACCGGCTCGCAGAGGGCCTCGGCGGCGCCGTCCGGCTCGGCACCCCGGCGCGCGCCGTCGCGCACGACGACGCCGGCGTTCGCGTGCGCACCGACGCGGGCGAGATCGAGGCGGACGTCGTCGTGGTCGCGATGCCGCACACGCTGCTCGCGCGCCTGCCGATCGAGCCGGCGCTCCCCGCCGATCTCGCGGCCGAGCTCACCGGCCTGCGGATGTCGGTCGCCGCGAAGCTCGCCGTGCCGCTCACCGAATCTGTCGCGTCCGACGCGATCATGTCGGTGCCCGGGCGCTTCTGGGCGTACACGACGCCCTGCGACCAGGTGGGCATCACGTCGGTGTCCTCGTGGGCCGGGGCGGCGCCGGTGGTGGATGCGCTGGGTGCCGCCGGCGGCGCGGAGACGTGGCTGGCGGCGATCCGCGATCTCTGGCCCGAGCTGCCGCCGACCGTCGGCGAGGCGTGCGTGACGTCGTGGCGCGAGGACCCGTGGGCGCTCGGCGCCTACTCCGTGCGGCGGCCCGCGGGCGACGACGCCCAGCAGCGCCTGCTCGAGACCCCGGTCGGGCGCATGGTGTTCGCCGGCGAGCACACGGCCGGCGACGGCTGGATGTCGACGCTCGAGGGTGCGCTGCGCAGCGGTGCGCGGGCCGCGGCCGACGCGCTGGCGATCAGCGCTCGCGGGGTACGTACCGGCGGTGGAGCATGAGCTGGTTGCCGTCGGGATCGCTGAACGGCGCCATCAGGCAGACGCCGGAGTCGATGGTGTCGGCGTTGAACGTGACGCCGGCCGCCTCCAGCTGACTGCGCGCCTCGGCCACGTCGGGCACGCGCAGCGCGACCGGATTCGTCGTCGGCGCGAAGGGGCGGCCGATCGCCTCGGGGTTCCAGATCGCCAGCGTGGCGCCGCCGGCGAGCACCTCGACCCACCGCGGTGAATCCACGTCGAGCGGCAGCCCGAGGATGTCGGTGTAGAACGCCTTCGACCGCTCGACATCGCGGGATGGCATGAGGATGAAGTCGAGATCCTCGACCTGGATCGCCACAGTGCACCTCCGTGCATCGACGCCCTGACGGGCTCCGCCGATGATCTCAGATCGCGAAGCTGTCTCGCCCATGTCGCGCTGAGATCACGAAGCGACCACGGCCCGCGACAGCTCTCCGGGGCCGCGGTACGTTCAGTGAGTGGGTACGTCCGCCGCCACGGTCACCCCTGCGCGCAGACGCCGGGTGCGACCGCTCATCGCCTGGGCCGCGATCGTTCTGGCGCTCGTCGCCGGCACGGTCGGCGGGGCGACGCTCGCGCTGCGCGCGTTCGGTGCGAGCACCGCGCACCTGGCCCTCGGCACGGTCACGATCCGCGTCGACGCGAGCACGTCCGGCCGGGCCGAGCTGTACATGCCGCTGGTCGACTGGGAGGTCGTCGCGCGGCCGTTCGACGCCCCGGTCACGGTGCGGGCCGAGGTCACGAGCGTCGACCGCGAGCAGGCGCTGGTCGCGCTGCGGTCGGGCGCCGACGCCAACCGCAAGGTCGAGGAGGCGCGCTCGCAGGTGCCGCCGCTGGTGCGCGACGCCGTGCGGCACGCGCTGCTGGTGGCGGCGCTCGGCGGCATGGCCGGCGCGTTGCTGGCCGGCTGCGTGCTGGCGGTGGTGCTCGGTCGACGCCGGCTCGTCGTCTTCAGCCTGCCCGCCGGCGCCGTCGCGACCGCCGCGCTGCTGGTGCCGGTCGGCTGGAGCCTCTCGCACGTCGACTACCGCGCCTTCCAGCACCCGACCTTCCACGCGCACGGCGCCGAGCTGCCCCGGCTGCTCGCCTTCTCGGCGCAGCTGACCGACGCGTCGAAGGGCTACACCGCGTCGTACGAGACCGCGCTCCTCGGCCTCGTGAACCTCGTCAGCGTCGTCTCCGACCCGACCACGCCGCCGACGGCCGTGCACGAGTTCGTCGTCGGCTCCGACATCCACTCCAATCCGTTGCCGCTGCGCGCGTTCGGTCGCTACGCCAAGGGCAAGCCGATCTTCCTGGTGGGCGACTTCAGCGCGCTCGGCACCAGCTACGAGGCGTCCATCGCCGACGACATCGCGGAGCTCGGCCCGACCATCGTCGCCGTCAGCGGGAACCACGACACGCTGCCGCTGATGAAGCGGCTCGCCGCGCGCGGCGTGACGGTGCTGCGCAACGACGGCGTCCTCGACGCGCAGAGCCGCGTCGCGCCCGGGCCGGTGATCACCGTCGACGGGATGACGGTGGCCGGCTTCTCCGACCCGCTGGAGGCGCCGACGGCGACGTTCGGCGTGCATCCGCTGGAGCTGCAGGGCGACGACTTCACGTCGGCGGGCGAGCGGCTCATTGCGTGGTTCGACGACCTGAGGCCGCGGCCGCAGGTCGTGCTCGTGCACCAGCACGGCCTCGCCCACGCGCTGCTCGACCACGTCGCCGCGCAGCAGGACCACACGCCGGTCGTGGTCGTCACCGGGCACGACCACCTGCAGCACATGGAGCGGGTCGGCCGCAGCCTGCTCGTGGACGGCGGCTCGCTCGGTGCCGGCGGGCTGTTCGCGGTCGGCGAGACGCCGGCCGGATTCATCGACCTGCGCCTCGACGCATCGTTCGCGCCCATCTCCGCCGACATGGTGCAGATCGAGCCCGTCTCCGGCGACGGCTCGGCCCGGCGCGTCGTGTTCGACCCGCGCGACACCCGTCCGCGGGCCCGGTGGGACGCCGTGCCGCCGGAGGCGGAGCCGAAGCCGGACGCCAAGGGCGAGGCCGCCGCCGGCGATCGCGTGCGCACCGTGCTCGGCGAGTAGCTACCAGTCGAGCGGCTCGGGCGCGAGGAAGCGCCGCAGCACGTTGCCGGTGATGCGCGCGACGTTGTTGTCGTAGCCGTTGTGCGACAGGCTGCCCGTCCAGGCGATCGAGCCGGTCGAGAAGACCGCGCCACCGCCGGCCTGGCAGAGGTAGACGAGGTCGGAGCGCACGTCGGGGTCCTCGCTGCCGCGCAGGCCGGGCGGCGTCTCGAAGATCTCCTCCGAGCAGTGGTTGTAGTTGTCGGACAGGGGCGTCGAGGTCGCGACCAGCAGCGCGTCGGGCGGCGTGCCCAGCGCGAGGTCGTAGCGGTCGACCTCGGCGCCGGCCGCGCCGCCGCCGACGATGCCGAAGTCGCCGATCACCTCGTCCGCGCCGACGCCGTCGAAGATGAAGGCGGCCCGCTCGTCGAAGCTGTCGGGCATGCGCAGGTAGTGGCGACGAGCGGTCGAAGCCCTGCGCGGTGAACCCGACGCCGAACAGCCGCTGCGGCGGCCGGCCCTTGTTGCGCCACAGCGCGCCGAGCTCGCCGGTCGTCGCCAGGTAGTACTCGCCGGCCGGCGCCTGGTGCGGCCGCGTCCCGGCCTCGGAGCGCCGGACCTCCATCACGCGCGGCTTCTCCGGATGGTACGAGACGATCCAGTAGAAGCCGTTGCCGCCCAGGTACATGACGCGGCCGCCGCGGGCCACGTAGGCCTCCATCGCGTCGAGCTCGGGCAGCGACACGTACTCCGGATGGCTGCCGGTGAGCACGACGCGGTACGGCGCGAGCAGGTCGACGCCCTCGCGGTCGAGGTCCTCGTCGGTGATCACGTCGAACCCGATCTCCTGGGCGCAGAGCCAGTCGACGATGCAGAGGTCGGCCGGGAACTGCCAGAACGAGTTGACGCCCATCCAGGCGCGGTAGCGCGGGATCGAGCGTGATGATCGGCCGGCGCCGCGACGAGTAGAGCACCCCGGAGCCGTCAGCGTGCACCTCGTAGTTCGAGCCGCCGAAGTCGTAGTGGCGCTGCAGCTCGAGGTCGTGCCGCGACACGACCGGCGTGTGGCCGATCAGCAGCTCGGTGCCCGCGGTGTCGAACTGCAGCCGGTCGTTGGCATAGGCCAGGTAGGAGCCGGTCGGCAGCAGCAGCGCGACCGCGTTGCGCTTGCTGTCCGGCCCGGGGCGGACGACGAACGGCACGTGGCACTCGGTGTCGCCGCCGCGCAGCCGGACGGCGTAGACGCCGCTCTCGAGGTCCCGCGGCAGATCGACGGCGAACGCCTCGGGCCACTGCGCGTCGTCCAGGTCGTCGTCGTGGAAGTGGATCGCGCCGTACTCGCCCGGCGCGTGCCGGAAGTTGGGCTCGCGGCCGGTCCAGTTGGAGCCGGTGACGGCCCGCGTCGGGCTGTTGGTGCAGACCGCGTGGAAGCCGCCGCCGGACACGTCCACGACGTCGTCCAGCAGGGCGCGGTCGGAGCGGTCGGAGCGCGCGAAGTCCCACTCCGCCAGCGGCGCCGCGTCGACGGCCGGGTTGGCGGTGGGGTACACGAGCGGGTTGCCGATCTTGCCGTTGAAGTGGCCGGTGGCCTCGGGGAACCCGGCGTCGCCGGTCGAGCCGGCGCCGATGCGGAACGGCACCGCCGCGACGGCTGGCGGGAACGGCACGCGGAACCGCTTCGCGTCGCCGCGGGCGAGCGACGCGCCGGGCAGACGGTGCGCGCTGACCGACTCGGTGGTGGGTTCGAGGCGCAGCGTGGCATCGCCGGTCGCCGCATCGAAGGTCGCGACGACGCGGTACCACGCGCGGGCCTCGATCTGCGGCTCGCACGCGAAGCTGACGTGGCCGCCCTCGCCGTCGCCGAAGACCAGGGACGCCCGGCCGTCCTCGAGCACCACGGCGTAGCCCGCGTCGCAGCTCGCATCCCACGCGCCCAGCAGGTACTGCAGCGGCTTGTCCGGCGTCGTGGACTGGAAGGTGAAGTCGATCGTCCACGCGATCAGGGCCGACAGCACGCCGTCGTCGCCGGGCACGGTCACGTAGGAGCCGGTGTTGGGCTCGTGGAAGGCGCCGGGGTACTCGCCGTTCGCGGCCGACGCGAGCTCGGTCTCGAGGAAGCCGGGGCTCTCCGGGCCCTCGTAGCCGTGGCGCAGGCGCACGAGCTGCGCCGCGTACGTCGGCACCTGCTCGCAGCTGACGTGGATCGGTACCCGCTCGCCCGGCGCGAAGCTGAACCGCGACGTGTAGCCGAAGATCGCGGGGGCCGGCTCGACGGGGCCCTCAGCCATCGCGCAGCGCCTCGGCCCGCTGCAGGAAGATGGTGTGGAGCGCCGCTTCCCACGACGTGTACTCGTCGCCCTCGAGCGTCAGCGGCCGCGTCTTGTCGGCGCGCGTGACGCGGGCGATCTGCCAGCGCCGGTCGGTCTCGAGGCTGAGGAGCACCTGCTTGCCCTCGATGCCGGCGCCGCGCATGAAGATGAGCACGCGGGCGAGGCTGTCGGAGTGCGGCCCGAGCGGACGCTCGGCGTGCTCGGCGATCAGCTCGTCGCTGAGCAGCCCGCGCACACGCTCGCGCGCGATCTCCTGGAAACGCTCACGCACGATCTCGGCCCGGTCCGTCGTCCCGCCCTCCCTTCTCGGCCCCGACGGTCACACACCGTCCGCCGGGTGTCAACCGCCGGGCGCCGCAGGGCACGGCGGACCCCGGCCCCGTAATCCGCCAGACGGGGCGCGCCCGTCTCGTTGGCGATCTTTACGTGATCGTTCGGGTGCCTGGCACCGAAACAATCATCGCGGCACACTTCTGCGCGCTGTTCTTGCGCTTCCGGCACGGACCGCGCGCGTTCCGTCACACGTCGGACGGCCATCGCGGCACGCTTTCGCGCGCCGTGCGGGCTGATTCGTCGCGGAGCGCTCCTAGCGGACGCGCTTGGCTTGCAGCGTGTACGCGTGCGGGAGGCGCTCGGGGCGGTCCTTCAGCTGCATCTCGCCGCCGCCGATGTCGGTCATCTGGCCGGGGATGGCGTCCCACGGCACCGACTGGTGCTCCTCGAGCAGGGTCAGCTCCATGCCGGCGTCGAGCAGCGCCATCACGATCTCGCCGAGGCCGTGGTTCCACTCGTGCGTGACGTTCTTCGTGAACACGACGTCGGTCTCGACGTACGTGCCCGCCTCGTCCCAGACGTTCGGCTCGGGCTGCTCGAAGTAGGAGTAGTCGAGGACCAGCAACCCGTCCGGCCGCGCGTCGGCGAGCGACCAGAGCACCGGATGGCCCTCGCGGATGTGCAGCCGGCCGCCGGGCCGCAGCAGCGCCGCCACCACCTGCGCCCAACGCCGGATGTCGGGCAGCCAGCCGAGCGCGCCGACGCCGGTGTAGACGAGGTCGAACCGCTCGCCGCCCAGGGTCTCGACGGCGTCGTACAGCTCGGCCCGGACGAAGGTCGCCTCGACGCCGGCGGCCGCCGCGAACGCCCGCGCCTGATCGATCGCCGGCGCGGACAGGTCGAGGCCGGTGATGCGCGCGCCCAGCCGCCCGAGCGACACGGTGTCGGTGCCGATGTGGCACTGCAGGTGCACCGTGTCGAGGCCCGCGATGTCACCGAGCCGCGGCAGGTCGAACCGGACGACCTCGCTCAGATACGCGGGGTCCTCGACGAACCGCGTCACCGCATACCCCGGGGACGCGGCGTGGGCGGCGACGCGGTCGTCCCAGAACGCGCCGTTGACGTCGCGGTAGTCGGTCATGCCGACAGGGTTGCAGGCGTCAGCCGGCGACGCCACAGAAGCGCATCGCCGCGATCGCGAGCGCCTGCGTGCACGCCACCAGATCGGCGACCGGCACCCGCTCGTCCGTCGTGTGCGCCAGGTTGATGTCGCCCGGCCCGAGGCAGATCGCCGGGATGCCCGCCTCGGCGACCAGTGTCGCGCCGTCGTGCCAGTTGTCGAGACCGCCCAGCCGGCCGTTCCGCCCCACCGACGCGACGGCGCCGAGCGCCGCCTGCACGACTGGATCGTCCGCCGGCACCTCGGCCGGCGGCACGGTGCCGGCCACCCACTCGATCGTCGGCGGGTGCGCTGCCAGCCACGGATCGGCGGCCGCGGCGCGGGCGATCCAGTCGGCGAACTCCGCCTCCACACAGCTGCCGTACCCACGCTCGTCCGCCTGGTCGGGCAAGAACTCGATGTGGCAGTCGAGCGTGCAGGCGGCCGGGTACGAGACGAGCCACTCGCCACCCGCGATGATGGTCGGCACGCAGTCGGCCGGCGACAGGTACGGGTGCCGCGGCCGCAGCGCCCACTCCTCGCGCAGGCGCCGCACGGCCTCGAGCAGGATGCCCATCTTCTCGATCGCGTTCACCGCGCCGCCCTGGTCGGGATGCAGCGGCGCGATGCCCGCATGGCCCGCCCGGCCCTCGACCGTGATGCGCGGCAGGAGGCTGCCGCGGCAGGCGATCCACACGTCGAACCCGCTCGGCTCGGGCACGATCGCGCCATCGGCCTTCAGGGCGCGCGCCATCGCGAGCCCGCCGACGCCGGTCGTCTCCTCCTCGGTGACCGTGTTCACGATCAGGTCGCCGGCCAGGCGGATGCCGAGCGACGCGAGCACCTCGGCCGCCAGCACCATGCAGGCGACGCCGCCCTTCATGTCGCACGCGCCGCGCCCGTGCACCATGCCGTCGGCTACGACTGCCTCGAACGGCGGATGCGGCCAGCGATCGAGCGGCTCGACCGAGACGACGTCGACGTGCCCGTTGAGCAGCAGCGTGCGCCCCGTGCCGGCACCGGCGAAGGTCGCGGCCAGTTGGGGTCGCCCGGCGAACGTGAAGCCGTCCGGCACCATCGGGTGCCCGGCCAGGGCGCCGACGTCGGGCTCCCAGACGTCGACGGCGGCACCGGCCGCCCGCAGGCGCTCGGCCAGCAGCCCCTGCAGCGCCGCCTCGTCGCGCGGATCGTCGCCGGGCGAGTGCGAGGTGGTGTCGAAGCGGATCAGGTCGCGCAGCAGCTCGACAAGATCGCCCTCGCGCCGCGCGATCTCCTCGTACACCCGCTGTTCGGTGACATCCACGCGGCGCATGGTCGCCGATCCGGCGCGACACTACCGACATGACCATCACCATCCTCGACGGCGGCATGGGACGGCAACTGGCGCGCATGGGAGCGCCGTTTCGCCAGCCCGAGTGGTCGGCGCTCGCCCTGCTCGACGGCCCCGACTGGGTCTCCCGCGCCCACCGCGCCTTCATCGAGGCCGGCGCCGACGTGATCACGACCAACGCGTACGCCGTCGTGCCGTTCCACATCGGCGAGGAGCGCTTCGCCGCGCGCGGTCGCGAGCTGGCCGGGCTCGCCGGCCGCCTCGCCCGTGAGGAGGCCGACGCCGCCGGCCGGCCGATGCGGGTCGCCGGCTCGCTGCCGCCGCTGTTCGGCTCCTACCGGCCCGACCTGTTCGTGCCCGAGCGCGCGCCCGCGCTGCTGGCAGACCTGGTAGCCGGCCAAGGGCCGTACGTCGACCTGTGGCTGGCCGAGACGCAGAGCTCGATCGCCGAGGCCACGGCGTCGGCCACGGCCGTCACAGGCGACGAACGCCCGCTGTGGATCTCGTTCACGCTCGACGACGATCCCGGCGACACGCCGCGGCTGCGCTCCGGCGAGAGCGTCGCCGACGCGGCGGCCGCCGCCGTGCAGCTCGGCGCTGAGGCGCTGCTGTTCAACTGCTCCCAGCCCGAGCGCATGGCCGCCGCGCTGGCGGCCGCCGCGGCTGCCGCCCCCGACCTGCCGCTCGGCGCCTACGCCAACGCCTTCCCCGCGATCCCCGACGACCACGAGGCGAACGACTCGCTGTTTCAGATCCGCACCGACCTCGACCCCGACGGGTACTGCGCGTTCGCCCGCACCTGGGTGGAGGGCGGCGCCACGATGGTCGGCGGCTGCTGCGGCGTCGGGCCCGAGCAGATCGCCGCGCTCTCCGACCGCCTGCGCTGACTCAGGTGCGCCGGTAGAGCACGACCGCCGCTGGCGCGAAGACGGCCAGGATCGCGATGATCCACAGCACGGCCGGCACGACGTCGCCGGTGGAGCCCTCGAGCATCAGCCCGCGCACGGCGTCGCAGACGCGCGTCAGCGGCTGGTTCGCGGCGAAGGTCTGCAGCCAGTCGGGCATCGTCTCCACGGGGGTGAAGATCGAGCTCGCGAACACGAACGGGAAGAGCGGGATGAAGCCGGCGGTCGCGGCCGCCTCCGGGTCCTTCACCAGCAGCGCGAGACAGGCGAACAGCCACGACATCGAGAAGCCGAGCCCGAGGACCAGCAGCACGCCGCCGACGATGTACGCGCCGCCGCCGTCCGGCCGGAACCCGACCAGGAACCCGACCAGCAGCACCATCGTGACCACCACGATCGCCCGGGCCAGGTCGGCGAGGGTGCGGCCGCCGAGGAACGCCGCCCGCGCCATCGGCAGCGACCGGAACCGGTCGACCATGCCGCGCTTCAGGTCGTCGGCGAGGCCGATCGCCGTGGACGACGAGCCGAACGCGGCCGTCTGCACGAGGATGCCGGGCACGAGGTAGTCCACGTAGTCGAAGCCGGGCGTCGGGATCGAGCCGCCGAACACGAAGGTGAACAGCAGCACGAACATGACCGGCTGGATCGTCGCGAAGACGATCAGCTGCGGCGTGCGCCGGATGCGCAGGATGTTGCGCCAGGCGACGACCAGGGAGTCGCGCGCGATCCTCACTCGGGCACGTCCGCGGCGTGCCCGGTGAGCGACAGGAACACGTCGTCGAGCGACGGGCGGCGCAGGCCGATGTCGACGATCGACACCTGGGCGTCGTCGAGCGCGCGCACGACCGCGAGCATCGTCTGCGCACCGCCGGCGGCGTGCACGCTCAGCCGGCGCGCCTCCTCGTCGACGACGGGTCGGTCGACGCAGAGCGGCGCGATCAGGTCCGACGCCCGCGACAGCTGGGCGGCGTCGGCGAGCACGATCTCGATCACGTCGGCGCCGAGGCGCGTCTTCAGCTCGTCCGAGGTGCCGCGGGCGATCACCTCGCCGTGGTCGATCACGACGATGTGGTCGGCGAGGTGGTCGGCCTCCTCGAGGTACTGCGTGGTCAGCAGCAGCGTCGCGCCCTCGCGGACGCGGGTGCGCAGGAACTCCCACAGCTCGAGGCGGGTGCGCGGGTCGAGCCCGGTGGTCGGCTCGTCCAGCAGCAGCACGCGCGGCTCGCCGACCAGGCTGGCGCCGAGGTCGAGACGACGGCGCATGCCGCCGGAGTAGGTGCGCACCAGCCGGTCGGCGGCGTCGCCCAGGCCGAGGCGCTCCAGCGCGTCGGACGCGCGGCTGCGCGCCTGGCGCCGGTGCAGGCCGTACAGCAGCCCCACGACCTCGAGGTTCTCGCGGCCCGTGAGCTGGTCGTCGACGGCGGCGAACTGTCCGGCGAGGCCGATCAGCTCGCGCACCTTCTGCGCGTCGCGGACGACGTCGTGCCCGTCCACCAGAGCGGTGCCCGAGTCGGGCCGCAGCAACGTCGCGAGGATGCGGACGAGGGTCGTCTTGCCGGCGCCGTTCGGGCCCAGCAGGCCCTGGATCGAGCCTTCCGGGATGTCGAGGTCGACACCCTGCAGCGCGTGCGTGTCGCCGAACGCCTTTGCGACTCCGCTGATCTGGACGATGCCCACGGGGCGAGACTCTACCGTCCCGCCGGGGCGAGCCCGACGGGACGGTGGACCGGATGAACGGGGCCTACGCCTCGTCGTCGGCGAGGAGCCGGTAGAGACGCTTGCGCGCGTCCCGGAGGGTCTCCTTCGCGGTCTCGATCTGGGCCTTCGTGCCGGTCTGGGCGACCTGGCGGGTGGCGGCCATCAGACCGAAGGCCAGCTCGCGGAGCCCGACGAGATCGTCGTCGGCGTCCTCGGCGGCCTGCTCCCACGGGAGGGTGCCGGTGCGCGCTTCCGCGGCGGTGCGACCCTCGTCGGTGAGCTCGTACACGCGCTTGCCCTCGGTCTCGTCCGAGCGCACGAGGCCCTCGTCCGTGAGCTGCTGCAGCGTCGGGTAGACGCTGCCGGGGCTGGGCGTCCAGGCACCCTCGGATCGCTCGGCGATCTCGCGGATGATCTGGTAGCCGTGCTTGGGGGCCTCGGCGAGGAGCGCGAGGATGGCGGCGCGGATGTCACCGCGACCGGCCCTGCGTCCGGCACCGAAGTGGCCGGGGCCCGCATGCCAGGGTCCGCCGCGGTGGCGGCGATGTCCGCCGCCACCGTGCATGGCGCGGAGTCCCCGGAACCCGGAGCGACATCCCGGATTGGCATGGATGGAGTACTCAGTCATAGGTTGGTTTCCTTTCATATTCGACTGCTTACGATGCGTAACGATATATCGTTAACGGTCGGAAGGCAAGCACGGATTTCGAGCGCCGGCTACGGCAGGCGCCAGTCGACCGGCTCGGCGCCCTGCGCGACGAGCAGCTCGTTCGCCCTGCTGAACGGCCGCGAGCCGAAGAAGCCGCCCGACGCCGACAACGGGCTCGGGTGCGCGCTCTCGATGCAGGGCGTGTCGCCGCAGCAGCGGGCGCAGGCTGCGAGCGTCGCGGCCCCAGAGGATCGCCACCAGCGGCGACGGACGCGCGACGCAGCGAGCGGATGGCCTGGTCGGTGACGGCCTCCCAGCCCTTGTTCCGATGCGACCCCGACTGGCCCGGCGCGACGCTCAGGACCCGGTTCAGCAGCAGCACCCCGGCGTCGGCCCACGGCGAGAGGTCGCCGCTCGACGGCGGCGGGTAGCCGAGGTCCTCGCCGTATTCCCGGAAGATGTTGACGAGGCTCTTCGGCAGCGGCCGCGTGTCGGGCGCGACAGAGAACGAGAGGCCGACCGCGTGCCCCGGCGTCGGGTACGGATCCTGCCCGATGATCAGCACGCGCACGTCGGCGAGCGGTCGCGAGAAGGCGCGCGAGGATCGTGCCGCCGGCGGCAGGAACGCGCGTCCATCGGCTCGCTCGGCCCGCAGGAAGTCGCCGAGATCGGAGCATCGTCCCGGCCACCGGCGCGAGCGCGTCGGCCCACCCCGGGCCGAGCTGTCGAGCCAGCGAGCGCTGCGGCGCGTTCACGCCGCTGATCGTACTCCCGGCGCTCGCCCATTCGTCACACGCAACCGTGGAATGATGCGGGCATGCACGGACCGGTGGTCGTGGTGGGCAACGGCGTGGCGCGGTTCGCCGCCGCCTCGCGGCTGGGCGAGCACGGCGTCGACGTGACGATGGTCGGGCCGGGGCTGCCGCACGACCGGCCGCCGCTCTCCAAGCGCGCGCTCGCGATGGGGCGCCTGCCGCTGCTGGCCGACGAGGAGCGGCTGGCCGCGAAGGGCATCCGCCACGTCGACGGCCTCGTCGTCGACGCCGACCTCGCGAGCCACCGACTGACGGTCGCGCCCACCGCCGGCGGCGATCCCGTGGAGCTGGTGCCGGAGGCGATCGTCTGGGCGACCGGCCTCACCTACCCCCTGCCACCCGTCGCGGGCGTCGACGTGGCGCACGAGAACTCCACCGGCGCCGGCATGCTCGACCTGGCCGCGCAGCTGACCGAGGACGGACGGCGCGTGGTCGTGATCGGCGCCGGGCTGATCGGCACCGAG
This sequence comes from uncultured Actinomycetes bacterium, assembly GCA_963722525.1. GTDB lineage: Bacteria > Actinomycetota > Thermoleophilia > Gaiellales > F1-60-MAGs149 > VFJZ01. The sequence goes on from CAVRMM010000001.1 coordinate 26,100, forward strand.
ACGGCGGCGACGCTGGCGGCGCGGCACTCGGTGACGCTGGTCGACATGCTCGACCGCCCGCTCGGGCGCTTCCTGCCGCGCCTCTCGGCCACCGCACTGGAGACGCTCGACCGGCTCGGCGTCCGCTTCGTGGGCGGCGCGCAGATCAGCGAGGTCGTCCCGAACGGCACGGGCCATCTGGTGCGCACCTCCACTCACGGCGATCTCGAGGCCGACGTCGTGGTGTCGGCCGCTGGCTTCCGGACGAGCCTGCCGGAGGCGCTCGCGCCTGACGGCCGCGCGCTGACCGTCGACGTCGACGGCACGCTCCGCGTCCCGGGCCTCACCGAGGTGTTCGCGTGCGGCGACTGCATCGCGTTCCCACATCCGCGCTACGGCCGGCTTCAGGTCCCGCACTGGGACAACGCCCTGCACAGCGGCCGGCAGGCCGCGGACAGCGTCCTCAACATCGGCGAGGCGTACGCGCGCGACCCGTACTACTTCTCCGACATCGGCCCGCTGCGCATCCAGCAGGTCGGCCTCGCCGCCGACGCCGTCGAGTGGGCCGACGAGAACGACCTCGTCGTCGGCCGCGACGTCGCCGGACGCATCACGGCCGTCCTGTTCCTGAACGCCCCGGCTCGCCTGAAGGAAGCGCGCGAGCTGCTCGCCGCCGCCACCCGACCATGAGAGGTGCATGCCCATGACCGTTCGCCTGATCGTCGACGAGGATGTCTGCATCGGCTCCGGCGAGTGCGTCGCCGAGGATCCGGAAGCGATCGAGCTGGACGACACCGGCTGCGCCCGCGTGCTGATCGCCCAGCTCGAGGAGGAGCGCGCCGGCAACCTCTGCAACGCGTGCCCGGTCGGGGCGCTCTCGATCGAGCGCTGAGCACTAGACTGCACCCGATGGGGGACGTCGACAACGACCGCGCGGTGCGCGCGGTGGAGGAGCTCCTCGACGCGCTCGGCGTCGATCTGACGACGGAGTCGCTCGAGCACACCCCGGCGCGCGTCGCGAAGATGTACGCGGAGTTCCTGACGCCGCCCGACTTCCGCGTCACGACGTTCCCCAACGACGGCGCCTACGACGAGCTCGTGATCGTGCGTGACATCTCGTTCTCGTCGCTGTGCGAGCACCACCTGATGCCGTTCACCGGCGTCGCGCACGTCGCCTACCTGCCGGGCAACCGCATCGTCGGACTGTCGAAGCTGGCTCGCGTCGTCGAGCTGTACGCCCGCCGGCTGCAGGTGCAGGAGCGCATGACGACGCAGATCGCCGACTGGCTCGAGACCGAGCTCGAGCCGCAGGGCGTCGGTGTCGTGATCGAGGCCGAGCACCTCTGCATGACGGTGCGCGGCGTGCGCAAGCCCGGCGCCCGCACGATCACGTCGTCGGTGCGCGGCATGCTGCGTCGCGACCCGCGCACCCGCGCGGAGTTCCTGACGCTCGTGCGCGGCACCGGCTGATCACGGAGTACCGTCCGCCGTTGTGACACGCCGGACGACACTCGCGGCACTCGCCGCGTCGACGGTGGTCGCCATCCTCCTCCGGCTGCACTTCCTGTCGGTGCCGCTGAACACCGACGAGGGCGGGTTCGCCGCCGTCGCGCGGATGTGGCGGCAGGGCTACGAGCTGTACGGCGACGTCGCGTGGGTGGATCGCCCGCAGGGGCTGCTGGTGCTGTTCCGGCTGGCCGGCCTGGAGGGCGGCGACGAGGCCTTCCGCGTGCTGGCGATCCTCGCCGCGCTGCTGACGCTGGCCGCGGTCGCAGCCGCCGCCTGGGCCGTGGCCGGCAGGGCCGCCGCCGTCGCCGCGGCGGCGCTCTACGCGGTGCTGTCACCGGCGCCGCACCTCGAGGGCTTCACGGCGAACGGCGAGCTGCTGTCCGGCTCGCTCGCCGCCGCCGCGGTGGCCTGCGCGCTGTGGTGGACGGTGCGGCGCCACCTCTGGCTGCTGGTCGCGGCGGCGCTGCTGGCCGGCTGTGCGCCGCTGGTGAAGCAGTCGGCCATCGACGGCATCGTCGTGGTCGCGGCCGCGGCGCTGATGGTGGCCGACCGCCGGCCCCGCAACATCGCGATCGCGGTCGTCGCGGGCGTCATCCCGTTCCTGGCCGCGGCCCTGCACGCCGCCACCTCGAAGGCCGGCGTCGGCGACTGGTGGTACGCGATCGTCGGCTACCGCTCCTCGACCGAGTCGGTCGTCTCCGGTGACATCGGCGAGCGCCTGCGGCTCCTCGGCAACTCCGTCCCGCCGGCGCTGCAGGACCTGCTGCCGCTGATCGTGCTCGCCCCGTTCGGTCTCCGGCGCGGGCGTCCCGCGCTGCTCGCCGTCTGGCTCGCGGCCGGCGTCGTCGGCTTCCTCGGCGGCGGCCTCTACCACCCGCACTACTGGATCCAGCTGGTGCCCGTGCTGTCGGTGCTGGCGGGCATCGGCCTGTTGCGCGTGCTGCGGCTGCCGGTGGCGGTGCGGCTCGCGGTGGCGCTGACGCTCGCGCCCGTCGTCGTCTACTCGGCCGAGATCTACACCACCACCAGCCCGAGGAAGATCTCGGCGCTGACGAGCGACGACACGCGCCTGCTGACCGCGCCGGCGGTCGGGCGCCTGCTGGCCGCCGGCACCGAACCCGGCGAACCCGTCTACGTGATCTGGGCGAACGCCGCCGTGTACTGGTACGCCGACCGGCCGCCCGCATTCCGGTACCCTGGTACCTGAACGTGCAGCGGATCCCCGGAGCGGCGGAGGACGCGACCGCGGTGTTGACGGGCCCGACGCCGCCGCGCATGGTCGCCGTGTACCAGGACCCCGACGGCATCGACACGACCGGTGCCGTCACGCGGACGCTGGCCGAGCGGTACACGCTCGTGCAGCGGGTCGGCGGCATCCCGGTGTACCGTCTGCGACCGACATGACGCCCGCGCACGAGGTCGAGATCCGCTGGGCCGACCTGGACGGCTTCGGCCACGTCAGCCACCGCGCCTACATCGACTTCCTCGAGGAGGCGCGCAACGCGTTCCTCGACACCGCCATCGGGCCCGAGCGCCGGTCGACGCTGACGATCCGGCGGCTCGCGCTCGACTATCTGGCGCAGGTCACGCAGGCCGACGACCGCGTGCGCGTCGTCGTGCGCATCGAGAGTCTCGGAGCCGGCGAGGTGACGACGGCCGAGGAGGTCTACAGCGCCGCCGACGGCCGGCTCGCGGTGCGGGCCACCTGCGTGCTGACGACGCTCGACGCCGCCACGATCGAGGCGCTACGCGCCGTCGCCGAGTCGCCCGCGCAGCACGGCTGACGTCCCGGCGCACGCCACGCCCGCGGCGGCGACCGGATCGGCTCCGTCCGTCATCGCGGCCGCCATCAGCGCCAGGAACGTGTCGCCGGCGCCGATGGTGTCGGCCAGGCCCAGCACCGGCTCTGCTTCGACGTGGACGGCGCCGCCAGGCTGCACCACGTCGGCTCCGACGTGCCCGCGGGTGATGACCACCACCGGCACGCCGCTCTCGGCCGGGTCGCGGTCGCCGAACAGCGCCGCGGCCTCGATCTCCGAGCACTTCAGCACCGTCACGCCCTCCACCCACGAGGGGTCGAGCGGCCCCTCGTCGAGAATCGGGCCGAGCCGCGCCGGGCGGGTCGGCCCCTGCCCGTCGAGCAGGACGATGCGGCCGTCGCCGGCGAGCGAGCGCAGCGTCTCGGGCGGGAAGTCGTCGCGCCACTGCGCGCCGCACACCACGGCCCTGCAGCCGGCCAGGTGCGGCGCCATCCAGCCGGTCACGTCGGCAGGCGTGAACGGCTCGCCCAACGCGGCGATCTCGTGGTAGCGCTCGCCCTCGCCGTAGATGTAGAGCGCGGAGACGAACGAGTCGGTGGCCTCGCCGCAGGCGACGGTAAAGCCGAACTCGCCCAGCGGCGCCCGCAGCTCCGGCGTCGCGCCCTTGGTGAGGATCACCGCGCTCCGGCCCGCGAAGGCGAGCGCCGCGGCGGCGAACACCGGCGAGCCGCCGAGGCGCTCGGTCGGCTCCTGCCCGTCTGCGCGCACCCGATCGACGACGCTCTGGCCGACGACCGCGATCACCGCTTCTGGACTCCCAGGTAGCCGAGCGCCGCGAGGCTGACGAGACCGCCGGCCAGCACTGCGGGCATCGCGTCCTCGCCCATCAACTCGATCAGCAGGCCGTAGCCGCAGATCACGCCGCCGACGGCGAAGACCCCGACGGCGTTCCAGGCGCGGGCGCTGCCGTGACCGAAGGCCAGACCCGCCGCGAGCATCCCCAGAGTCACCAGCAGGGCCATGACGGCGAGTGTTACGGCGGCCACAAGTGCTAACGCTACCCTGAGACGATGCCGATGGGCCGCACCGTGGACATCGACGGCCAGTCACCTCAGGGCCGCCCCGCGTGGCTCACGCAGGGCGCGATCCGTCTCGCCATCCTCTGCGCGTTCGTGGCCCTCGTCGAGATGGCGAGCCCGCGCATCGAGCCCGGCGACGCGGGCCTGGTCGTGCTGGTCGGCGTGCTGCTGATGGTCGGCGGCGCCGTCGCCTTCTACGTCTACGGCCAGACCCTGTCGCACCGCACCGGCGACACGCTCGGCCCGACCCTCGGCGTCCTGCGCCATACCGGGCTGCCGCTGCTCGGACTGGTGTTCTTCCTGGCCTGGACGATCCTCTACATCGGCGTCTGGTGGGTGCGCCCGGACGGAGCGTTCACCGGCCTCGCCGAGGAGCCGCGCTTCGCCGACTTCTTCTACTACTCGGTGTCCACCGGCATGATCTCGCCGCCCGGTGACATCTTCGCGACGTCACGCGGTGCCCGTGCGGCGACGCTGATCGAGATGATCTCGGCGCTCGCCCTGGTGACGGCCTACCTGTCGAGCTTCAGCGACTTCCTGAAGCGCCGGACCGACTGATGGAGTCCATCCGGAGCTTCTTCGACGCGGCGGGGACGTTCATCGACCACCTGTCCGAGGTCAACGTCCACGCGCTGCTGATTGCGCTGACGCTGCACTGCGCCAACCTGCTGCTGCGCACCAAGGCGTGGCACGCGATCATCAGCGCCGCCTTTCCGCGCGACAAGATCTCCAAGCGCATGGTGCTGGCGCGTACGTCGCGGGCGTCGGCATCAAC
>CAVRMM010000002.1:0-4172967 GCA_963722525.1 uncultured Actinomycetes bacterium
TGAGCCGCATCGAGTGGCTTCGGCAGGTAGAGGGGCTGAGGAGCGTGGCGTGAGCTCGGAGTTCGGTCGTTCGGGTTCGGGGGCGGGAAATCGGAGCTCGCGTCCTTCAGACTGGGGACGAGAGTAGACGTCGGGCGAAAAGGATTCGGGCCAGTCTTCGGGCTGCGGGAAGGCTGCCAGCGCGGCGCGGACCGTGGATAGGCCCAGCTCGGGATTCACGACCGCCAGATCAAGAGCCGCCCGCAGCTCGAATAGATTCGCGCCTTGCGAGTGCGAGATCTCGAGGGCCTGGCGCAGTCGCTCTTGTGCGGCGGGCAAGTCGCCACGTTTCCGCGAGCAGACCGCGAGCAACCGCTGTACTTCCGCGGCGAAGTAGCGGAGATCGTCGTGCGCGCTCTCGAGCTCCGTGGCACAGCCGAGCGATGCTTCGGCCGCGGGCACGTCGTTGCGCAGCAATGCGACTTCCGCCAGCATCGCGTGGAACTGCGGCAATGCCACCCGACCCATGATCACCCTGCTTGCGGCGATCCCGCTGGTGAGTTCGTGCTCGCCGGCATCGACACTCCCGATATCGCCCAGTGCCCACCCTTTCACGCACGCGTTCCACGCCAGCGTCTGCACCGAGCCGGCTTCGCGCGCGACGGCGACGCCCTCATCGGCAGACGACAGGCACCTCGTCCAGTCCTGGGCATAGCCGTGATCCAGGCGTGAAACAGCCACGCGAATGCGAGCGAGTCGGGGTGCCGAATGTCGCGACCTGTCGACACAGCGGTCTCGCAGTCCGTGAGTGCCTGGGCGAGATTGCCGGTAATCAGGTTGTTGCGGGCCGATTCCGCCAGCGAACTCACTACCGGATCGAGCACGCCGATGCAGCGTGTGGCCGCCGAGGTGCGGCCGGCGATCGCAGCGACGGCGCTGGCGTGGGCGCGGGCCCGGCGAAAGTCACCCTGGTGATGACAGGCAATCTGAGTCTGCATGTGGCCATTGATGAGAAGGACGTCGTCTCCGGCGGCTTCGCCGAGGTCGACCATTCGAATGCCAGCCGTCCGGGCGGCCTCGCACTCCCCGCGCACCATCCGGACGATCCACGTGGCGCCAAGCGCCGCCGCTGTGGCTGGCGTATCGCCAAGGTCTTCGGCAAGCGCGATCACCTTTTCAGTCAGCTGCTCGACTTCGGACTGTGCGTACCCTTCGAGACTCGCCAGCGGCACGAGTCGCGCGAATGTGAGGTCGAGCTCCCTCTGTTTCAGCTCTCGTGAGTCGTGGCCTCGAGCGCTTCGCAGGCACTGCAGCCCACGCGCCGCGAGCTCGCTGGCGGCTGCATACGCGAAGAGGCGGACAGCATTGCGAGACGTGGCCAGAAACCACGTGGATGCCTCCCAGAATTCACGAGCCGTCTCAAACAGCGTCGCCAGCGAACCCGCGATCGCGTCGGTGTTGCCCTCGTGCGATTGCCGCAACGCCATTGCCGTGTGGCGCGCACCATACAACACGACGTGATGGTGGTATCGCGTCGATGAGCGCTTCCACGTGAAGAATGTGGACGAAGCGGTAGAGAACCGTGGTGTTCCGTCAGGCAGCTCGTGCTGCCGAGTTTCCCTCACCAGTCCGTCGATGGCATCGACTCGCCGCAATCGCTCTTCAACCTCGACGTCGCCGAGACCGCTGACCGCTGAGACCGTCGCAGAGTCGAACTCCGAGCCGCGAATTGCCGCGATCGAGAGGATGTCCCGCGTTGTCGGATCGAGCTCCTCGAGCGTTCGACTCAGGAGGCCGCGCAGTCGAGTCGGGCACCTTCCGCATGGTCGAGCAAGGCGACGACTGATCGCGCTGTCTGACGAACCGCACGAGCTCGGTCATGAACAGCGGGTTGCCGTCGCTTCTCTCGAAGGCCATGGCCGCAAGGTCGCTCGGCGGGCTGGCTGGCGCGAACTCCGCTCTCACGTATCGATCGACATCGGCGCGATCCAGCAGACCGATGGCGACTTCGATGAGGTGGCCGCGCGCCAGGGAGATCGCCTCGAACCCTTGCGAATTCGTGCCCGGACATCCGCATCTCCCGGTGTCGATACGTGACGACTATCAAGACACGCAATTGCGGGAGTCGGGGCGCGAGATGCGTCAGGACGTCAATGGTCGCGGGGTCTGCCCAGTGCAGAAATCGTCGATGAACAACACGACCGGCTCGTGTTGGGAGGCCGTTCGAAAGTTCGTGAGCTCGCGCAGGAGTCGCTGAGGACCATTGCCGCGAGGTCGGGCGGCGGGATCGTGTGGCATGGACAACCGGCCGGGCGCGACATAGTCCGCCCACGTCGGTGCCGTCTTCCAGAGCATGGCGGCGAATCCGGGGTCGCGACCGGTGAGGGCATCAAGGACTTCGAGGACCGGCAGATGCGGTTCCGCGCCCGCCAACCGCTCGGAGCAGCGCCCGACCGCGACAATCGCTCGGCCCTCCTCTTCGCGCAGTAGCCCGTCTACGAGCGTCGTCTTCCCGATGCCCGTTTCGCCGGCTACCGCGACGAGCCCGCCGCGGCCGCGCCGCGCGCCTTCAACAGCGCCAACGAGAGCATCCAGTTCGCGAACGCGCCCAACCATCGTTCGCGAGCGTTCCTGCAACTCTGGTGTGGAGGAGGGCCGCGATTGAAATGCCGGCATCGCGCCGCCGCTGCTGACATGTTGCACCTTTCCAGCGAAGCGATAGCCGATGCGGGCAACGGTGAGGATGCGCGCCGGACCCTCCTCGCCGAGCGCGCGTCGCAGTAGCGAGATATTTCGCGTCAGACCGGTTTCTTCCACGAAGCTGTCGGGCCACACGGCTCGCAGGATCTCTTCCTTGCGAACGACCGCACCAGCGCGCTCGATGAGCACGACCAGCAGGCGGAGGACCTTCGGCGCCATGGCGACCGTGGTGCCATCGCGCTCCAGAAGGCTGCCATCCGCTGCCAGGCTGAACCGGCCAAAGACGTAGCGATCGCTCGTTGAAGGTGGCGGAATCATGGGCAATGGCCCGCAGTGCGAAGGCTATTGTAAGAGGTTCCGAAGGACTTCCTCTCGGGCTTCGGCGTAGCCTCTATTGACAGGGACCGTCCAGCACGCACGACGCGATCGCTCGTCCCGCCGCCAGTTGGAGGAACAGTGTCCATCACGAAGGGTCGAAGCCGCAGAGGTGAGGAGATCACGCTCGACGGTCCGGCGCTCGAAGCATTGCGTGCCAGGGTTCGGGGCGCCGTCCTCACCGCTAACGATGGCGGTTACGATGCCGCACGCCGGGTGTGGAACGCCATTAACGTCCCCCCACTTCTGAGTAGCGTTTTGGTTTAGAGTCCGGCCCAGCGAAAGGGACGGACGATGAAGAAGCGGTTTACGGAAGGGCAGATCGTGGGCTTCCTGCGAAGAGAGGCCGATGCGGGGCTGCCGGTGAAGGACCTCTGCCGGAAGCACGGGTTCTCCGAAGCGAGCTACTACCTGTGGCGGAGCAAGTTCGGCGGCATGAGCGTGTCCGACGCCAAACGCCTGAAGGAGCTCGAAATCGAAAACTCCCGCCTCAAGAAGCTGCTCGCGGACGCGCTGCTCGAGAACGAGGTGACCCGTGAGGTATTGCGAAAAAAGTGGTGACCGCACCGGCTCGACGCGAGGTGGTGCGGGAGATGGTCACGCGCGGGGTCAGTGAGCGACGCGCCTTGCGCGTCGTGCACATGAGTGCCGCCGCGTTGCGGTATGTGCCGCGGCCGGATCCTGATCCCGGCTTGCGTGACCGCATTGTGGCGCTCGCGCATCGTCATCGTCGCTACGGCGCCGGCATGATCTATCTGAAACTGCGCCAGGAAGGCCGAGCGGTCAATCACAAGCGCGTCGACCGTCTCTACGCCGAGGCGCGTCTGCAGGTCCGGCGCCGGCGCCGCAAGAAAGTGCCGCTGGCCGATCGGCAACCGCTGGCGCGGCCCCAGGCGCCGAACGAGGTGGGGTCGGCGGACTTCGTATTCGACCGCACGGCCGAGGGCCGCGTGTTGAAGTGTCTGACGATCGTCGACGATGCGACCACCGAAGCGGTGGCGGTGGTGCCCGCGCGAGCACTGGGAGGACTGCCGGTGACTCGCGTCCTGGATGATCTCGCGATCGCGCGGGGCCTGCCGCAGGTGCTGCGGACGGACAACGGCTTGGAGTTCTGTGGGCGCGCGATGTTGACGTGGGCGCACGCGCGCGGCGTGACGCTCCGACTAATCGAGCCAGGCAAGCCCACGCAGAATGCGTACATCGAATCGTTCAATGGACGCTTCCGCGATGAGTGCCTCAACGAGCACTGGTTCACGAGCCTGGCCCATGCCCAGGTCGTCATCGAGACTTGGCGGCGTGAGTACAACGAGGAGCGACCGAAGAAAGGGCTCGGCGGGCTAACGCCCGCCGCGTACGCGCAGCAATTGACGGCAGCGACGAAGACGGCGAAAGTAACCGCCGGACTCTAAACCGATCCGCTACTGAAGGCGGGGGAACGTCACCATGATCGATCGCTGCCCAGCGATCATCATCCGCTGCCACGGAGCGGCCAACGTCTTGGCTGCGGTGAACTTCGCACGTCAAACCCGGCTGCCCATCTCGGTCCGAGGCGGTGGGCACAACGTCGCTGGTACCGCCGTCTGCGCCGATGGCCTGATGATCGATCTGTCAGCGATGCGTGGTCTGCGAGTCGACGTGGAGAACCGCACGGCACGCGCCGAACCGGGCCTGACGTGGAAAGATCTCGATCAGGAGACGACTGCGCTGGGCCTGACGACCACTGGCGGCACCGTCTCGTCGACCGGCATCGCTGGGCTGACACTTGGCGGTGGCATCGGCTGGCATGCGGCCCGGCACGGTTTTTCGTGTGACAACGTGCTCTCGGCGGATATCGTCACCGCCGATGGCCGATTGTTGACCGCGACTCCATCCCGGCACGCGGACCTCTTCTGGGCTCTGCGCGGCGGTGGGGGCAGCTTTGGCGTTGTGACATCGCTCGAGTACCGACTTCACCCTGCGCCGTCGCTGATCAGCGGCGGCATGGTCCTCTATCCGATGGCACAGGCGCACGACGCGATCCGCCTCTACCGGGACTTCTCAGCGAACGCCGCCGACGACTTGACGGCTTACGCCGCGTTCCTAACGCTGCCTGACGGGATGCGTGCGTTCGCCATTGCGGCCGCCTGGTTCGGAGCTCGGGCCGATGCGGAGCGTGCGCTCACGCCGCTGAGGGCATTCGGGACGCCGCTCGCCGATCTGATTACCGACATGCCGTACACTGCGCTCCAGTCGATGTTCAACGTCGCGGTTCCTCACGGGCTGCGCCGCTATTGGAAGTCCGGCTTCCTGCCGGAACTATCCGACAACACGCTCGATCTCGTGGTTGACCACGCAGCACGCCGGACCTCGCCATATTCGCTCGTGCTCTTTTTCCATATTCATGGTGCGGCCGCGCGGATTGCGCCCGGCCACACCGCGTTCGGCGCGCGCGCCACCCAGTGGGACCTCGACATCATTCCACAATGGACAGAAGCGGCAGATGACGATGAGCAGATTGGCTGGGCACGGACATTCTGGAAGGACATTGAGCCCGCGACGCGCGGCGTGTACGTCAATCACCTCGATGGTGATGACGGCAGCGCCCGAGTACGCTCGGCATACGGCGCAAATCTCGAGCGACTGCAGGCGATCAAGCGCAGTTATGATCCTGACGACATGTTCGGGGCAGCGGGCGGTGTCAGCCGGCGCCTCCTGTGATCCATCAACGATAAGTGATCCGCCGAGATGCAACTACACGCGATCGCGAAGTGTCTGGTGCTCAGCGCTGTGGCGATCACCGGAGCCTAAATTTCGCGAGTTGGAACCGGATCGTCCTCTGGCTGGGGCAGGTCGGCGAACTCAGAGGCCGGATGATGCCGCGCGTCAGCGATGTTGCTGCAGGAGCCAGGCGATCATCTCAGGATCGCCGTAGCCCTTCTGAGCAGATGCAGCGTGATCCGCTCCCGGCAGCTCGGTATAGCGGTACGTCGCGCCGACCTTCTTAAGAGCCTCGACCAGGCGCCTAGCCTGATCGACCGGTGGCGTCTGATCGGCGTCACCGTGATAGATCCACATGGGAATCTTGACAATCGCTTCGGCGAGGGCGGCAAACGGATCCGGGGCGGCGGCGAAGCGGTTGGTCTGCTTGTCGAGCTCCACCATCGCCGCCGGCGCTCTCCCGGGCTCCGGCACGATTGGCCCGGCGATAACGACCAGGGCCGCAAACCGCTGTGGCCAGCGAGACGCAATCCGGTAGACGCTTCCGCCTCCCATTGAATAGCCCACCAGGTACAGCCGCGCGACGTCTCCGTTGAACTCCGCAACGGCCTGGTCCATCTGCGCAATCACAAGATCCTGCATCGCTGCCGGAGCCATGAAACGCGTCCCGGCCCGGGCCTGAGGAAACACGACGATCGCCGGGAACTGGGACCGCTTCTGTCTGATCTGCTCCGCCAGGCCGCGAGCGGTCTGAAGCAGTCCATCGCTGCCCTGAGAGCCATCGCCGTGCAGGGCAACGATCACTGGCCACTTTCTCTGCGGAGTGTAGTCAGCCGGAACATACACCTGATACCGGTAGGTTTCCCCGCCGATCAGCACCGATCGATCCAGAAAACCTGTCTCGGCCTGAGCCGGCGCGGCAAGGAAGACCAGAAGAGAAACGCTGATGGCAATGACTCTCAAGATACTCCCCTCGAAACGGTAGTCGGTCTGGCCGCCGTAATCCCATGAGCGCACGCCAACAATCCCCAGAGAAAGGACCGTCAGCCGTCGTGGACTCAAATGCGTGAGGCCACGCTCATACTAAGCCGGTTTCATGCGGGCGGTTCGACTAGCGAAGTGGGTGGCCGATTTCAGTCGTTTGGAATCACCGACTTGAAGGTGGTGACCCTGATGTTCGCCAGTTGGAACCAGATTGGCGAATGGCTCAGGCAGCTCAACTCGTTGCGGCCGGCGGCCTGACTGCTGCGTAGCGGCAGAACGCGAGGTCCATTGCCGCTGTGGAGTGGAAAGTAGGTTTGTCGGAAGAGGTTGTGGGGTTGGGCGTACGCGCCGTCGGCACCCGCCGATGGCAAGGCTTCATGGTAAACGTGGAAGGCAAGATCACTGTCCAGAAGGCGTCGGCGTAAAAGGTCTTGGGGGCAACGACCTCGGCGAAACGAAATCGATTTCACGCCGATGCTGGGCTGCGGGCGGTTGCTCACCGCTTGGGGGCTCCACGCCGAGGTTGACATCCGACCCGAACAGCGCGATGCTCATGTCGGATGTCTACCCGAAAAGATGAAAACGACAGAATTGCGCTGCTACAGGGCACGCTAAATATATTGATCTTGCGTACGCTCTTGTTTGGTCCGCGAGCACGGTCAGGGCATTGCACGGGCCATCCAGCTGCAATCCGAAGATACGCTACTGGTTGATCACGGCTCGCTCTATCCCGCCGTTCAACGCCTCGAATCGCGCGGCTGGATCCGCGCCGAATGGGGCACGTCTGACAACAACCGAAAGGCCCGTTTTTACGCGTTGACGAAAGTGGGCCGGAAACAACTGGTCACGGAAACCCAGCAATGGCGGCGGCTGGCCACGGCGATCGGGCGGATTCTCGGACCAGAGGAGGCGTAGCGGCCATGTGGAAGTGGCGGCAGCGTACCGACGAGGACTTTGGCGAAGAGATCCGAGCGAACATTGCGCTTGAGATCAATCGCTTCGTTGCCGAGGGCATGAGTCCCGAGAATGCGAGAGCCGCGGCGCTTCGTGCCTTCGGGAGTGTGGCGCAAGCCCAAGAACGATTCTATGAATCGCGCCGTGTCATGTGGTTGGACGATGCTGCCGCGATCTCCGATACGCGATCCGCACGCTCGCGAGAGCCCCTGGGTTCACAACCGTCGCCGTCCTCACGCTGGCGCTCGGTATCGGCGTAAACACGGCCCTGTTCAGCGTCATCCGCCAAGTGCTCTTGAAAACGCTGCCGGTGGCCAACCCGCAGGAGCTAGTGGAGATCGAGTGCAACGGGAGACCGGGGGCCACGGGTGGCAGCAAGAAGCTGCATGCAATCCTATCCGGCGTTTCGTCTCCTCTCGGCGCGCCACGAGGGTCTGTCCGGTGTCTTCGCGTTCTCGCCGGTTCCAAACGGATTGATCGCCTCTTTCCAGGGGCGGCGCGAAGTGATTGCCGGACAGCTGGCATCGGCCAATATCTTTGAGGTGCTCGGTGTCACCCCGGCGGCTGGGCGGTTGCTCTTCGCCGCGGATGACCGCCCTGGCGCGCCGCCAGTCGCGGTGCTGAGCTATGGCTACTGGCTCAGAGCTTTCGCCGACAGCCACGCCGCGATCGGGGCGTTACTCTGTTCCTTAACGGGCGCGCTGTCACCATCGTCGGCGTCTTGCCACGTGCCTATCGAGGTGTGACATTTCGAAAACGTCCGAACGTCGCTCTCCCGCTCGGGACCGCCGATGTCTTCCGGGCGAAGGGCGTGTTGAACAATGCCTTCATGGGTTGGCTGACGTTCATGGGGAGGCGGCGGACGGGTGTCTCGGCGGAAGAGATCGGCAAACGCCTACGAACCGGTGTTCCGGCGGGCCGCCGAGGACATGATTGCCCCGGTCCCGCTGGAGGCGCGCAAGCAGTTCGATCTGACCGCTGACGGCCTAAGCGTGCAGGTGAAGCCGGCCGCGTTTGGCGCGAGCTCGAATCTCCGTCGGTCGCTCGAGCCGACGCTTCACGTGCTGGTCGTGGTAGTCGTGGTGGTGCTGCTCATCGCGTGTGCCAACCTCGCGGGTCTCTTCCTCGCGCAGGCGCTCAATCGGCAGCGTGAGTTCGGCCTCAGGCTCGCGCTCGGTGCCGGACGGTCACGCACTGCTGCGCCAGGTCGTTACTGAGAGTCTCGTGCTGGTCCGCGATGGGTGGCTGCCTTGGATTGCTGCTCGCTCAATGGATTGGTCCAGTCGGGTTCAGCCTCGCGACCGACGACACAGCCCTTCGCGCGGTTGACCTCGGGCCCGATCGGTCGGTTTTTGCGTTTACGGCGTTGATTTCAGCGCTCGTCGGCCTCGCGGTCGGCGCGGGGTCCGTCCTGCGCGCCGCGTCGGCGAATCCTCAGGAGGCGCTGCGCAACATTCGGAGTCCGGGCTCTCCGCGGTTGACCAAGGCGCTGTTGACCACGCAGATTGCCCTGACTATCACGCTGGTCGGCACCGCCAGCGCTGCTTCTGCAGACGCTGACGAACTTCCACCGCGTCGATCTCGGTTGCTATCCGGCCCGAACGTCTTCTGTCGGTCAGAATGGATCCGGGATACGGACGCCTCGACCGCGCGGGTGCCATCGCTACAGTGCACCAGGCAGCCGTGGCGCTCGAAGGCCTGCCGGGAGTCCAGGCCGTCACGTCCTCGGACCGTGCGATGGGCCGCGGGATAGGCATGAACTTGGTCCTCGACATTCCGGGCTTCGCGGGCACGGCCGGGAGCGGTCTGAGCTACGCGGCCCTGGGTTCGTGCGCACGCTGGGGATGACCCTTCTTGCCGGCACCACATCGACGAAACGGATCGCCCGGATTCGGCGGCGGTCGCGATCGTGAACGAGTCCTTTGCGACCCACTTCTTTGGCACGGTCGACGCGGTGGGCCGAAGCGTTCGTTTCGCGGACCGGGCAACCATCCGATAGTGATTGCGGGCGTCGTGAAGGATGCTCGGGACGGCGGCGTGAAGCGTCCTTCTGAGGAGGTCATGTACCTGCCATTCGGACAGCGCGACAGCCACACAGTCACGTTCACCGTGCGTGCCGAAACGGCCGTCGCATCGGTGTCGGAGACGGTGCGTCGCACGCTCGAGCGTCTCAACCCGGGCGTCGGCATCGAACGGATGAGGACGGTCGATGCGGAGTCCGACGAAGCGCTTCGCCGCGAACGTCTGCTAGCCGTCCTCGGGGGCGGCTTCGGCGGCCTCGCGCTCCTGCTCCTGGCTGTCGGACTGTCTACGGCAGGTTGCTGAACGCGATGGTGGTACGCTGGACCACTGAAATCGGGATCCGCATGGCGCTTGGCGCCGCTCGGCGCCAGATCGTGTGGATGCTCGCACGCCAGACGCTAGTCATCCTGACGGTCGGCGTCTGCCTCGGTATCGCGGGTCAACTTGTATCCGCCAGGCTCATCCAGAGCCAATTGTTCGGCGTCGAACCATCGGACCCGACGGCGACGGGATCGGCGGTGCTCGGACTCATGCTCATCGCCGCGGTTGCCCTATGTGTGCCCGCACGCCGGGCGACGAGCGTCGACCCGATGGTCGCGCTCCGGTGTGACTATCGTCCCGGTATCCATGCCTCACTGATCACCGGTGCGTCATTGAGACGGGCGCAAGAGGGCGAGTGATGTTCAAGTCGAACTCGGCCGGTGACTATGTCGTTCCCGCGCCCGGCGCTTTCTGAACTCCCACAATCGCCAGAAGTGGAAAGTATCGCGCCGAAGAGATGTTTCTTTCGGAGATTGAAGGTCGAATAGCGCAGTGAGAGACTGCACTCTGGCTGCTTGTAGCGGCTACCGCAGATCAGTGCGATTGGAAATCGACGAGGAATCTCGAGAGGGGCAGGAAGCGCACCTGCCCCCCCATTCGCTATCGAAGCTGCATTCGGCCAAGAGAATCAGATCCTCGATAGCCTGTCCGACAGGGGCAACGGACCTTACCTCAATCAGCGTCACCGCCGCCATGCCCGGCACCGAGCCGGACGCACCGCAGGCGCACGGCATGGAGAACATCCTCATCGAGGAGCTCGAGCTCGGCGTCCGCTCCTACAACTGCCTGAAGCGCGTCGGCATCGAGACCATCGGTGACCTCGTGTCGAAGACGGAGCAGGAGCTCGCCGCGATCCCGAACTTCGGCAAGAAGTCGATCGAGGAAGTCAAGGAGACGCTCGCCGCTCACGGCCTCTACCTGCGCGGGGACGAGCCGTGAGACGTCAACGTGCGAAGCACTTGACCGTCGGTGCCGAAGGCCGTGCGAACATCTCCGCAGGAGGCACGGCATGAGGCATCAGCGGAAAGGCCGCAGCTTCGGTCGCTCCGCCGCGCACCGCAAGTCGATGTACGCCAACCTGACGGGCGCGCTCGTCACGCACGGCCGCATCAAGACGACCCTCGCGAAGGCGAAGGAGGTGCGTCCCGTGGCCGAGAAGATGGTGACCCTCGGCAAGCGGGGCGACCTCCACGCACGCCGGCAGGCGATCGCGTTCCTGCGCTCGAAGACCGTCGTGCACACGCTGTTCGCCGACGTGGCACCCCGGTTCGAGGAGCGCGAGGGCGGGTACACGCGCATCGTGAAGCTCGGGCCGCGCCAGGGGGATGCGGCGGAGATGGCGATCCTCGAGTTCGTCGACTAGGCCCACCGGCTACCCTTTTCCCGTCGTGAGCGAGGTGCGCACCGATGCGTTCGCGCTTCCCCTCCCCGAGGGGTGGGCCGACCGCACGGTCGTGACGCTCGCCGGGCCGGCCGACAGCGCAGGCTACGCGCCCAACATCGTCGTCACCCGTGAGGTGCTCTGCGACCACATGGGTCTCGGCGCGTTCTCGCAGGGCTGGCAGACGCTGCTGTCCGACCAGGTGCCCGTCACGCCGCACGGTCCGGTCGAGCAGGCCGAGATCGCGGGGCGGCGGGCGAACATCCGGATCGTGTCGTGGGCGGCCGCGGGCGTCCACCTCACGCAGATCGCGTTCCTGTTCGTCGAGGGCGAGCTCGGCTACGCGATCGTCGGCACGTGCACCCACGACCGGTTCGACGAGTTCGAGCCGGTCTTCCGGCAGGTCGCGGCCGGGTTCAAGCTCGCGGAGGAGGCGATCAGGTGACCGACGCACAGCTCGCATCGACGCAGTTCCAGACGCTCGGCGCGGCGTACGCCAGCGCCGACCCGGTGTACGCCGAGCACGCCTTCCGCCGCGCGCTGCAGCTCGAGCCGGGCGTGCCCGCCGTGCACGCGGCGCTGGCCGAGGTGCTGACGCGCCTCAACCGGTACGCCGAGGCCGCCTCGCACCTGCGCCGCGCGCTCACGCTCGACCCGCAGCAGGAGCAGGCGCTGGCGCTGCAGATGGAGCTGCTGGTGGCCGAGGGCCTGGTGCCCGAGGCGATCGCGCGCTTCGTCACGGCGACCGCCAACGGCGCGTCGGCGCGCATCATCACGTCGTTCGGCGATCTGCTCGCCCGGCTCGGCCTGCGCGAGGAGGCGGCCGAGCGGTACCGCGAGGCGCTGCGCTGCGGCGGCACGTTCGAGGCGCACGCCAACCTCGCGCTCCTGGCGGTCGACGAGGGCCGCCTGGACGAGGCGCTGGCCGGCTTCGACCGGGCGCTGAAGCTCGATCCGGCCTCGGCCGAGGTGCGCATCAACCGGGCGAACGTGCTGGTCGAGCTCGGCCGGCTGGACGACGCCCTGGCCGAGTTCACCGTGCTGACCGACGACCCCGAGGTCGCCGGCCCGGCCTGGTGGGGACTCGCGGCGATCGGCAATGCGCGCGGCGACTGCGAGGTGGCTGCGGCCGCCCGCCTGCGCGCCGTGCAGACCGACCCCGAGCTCGCGCGGCGCTGCGCCACCGCACCCGTCGGCGCCTGAGGCACCCGTGCGGCGCGTCTTCCTGGCCCTGCTGCGGATCGTGATCGGGGTCGTGTTCATCGGCGCCGGCGTCCAGAAGCTCGGCGACCGCGCCGCCACGACGGCCGACTTCGACCACTGGGGCCTGCCCGCGCCCAGCCCCGCCTCGCTGGTGATCGCCGCCCTCGAGATCGTCTGCGGCCTGCTGATCCTGCTCGGGCTCGCCACCCGCCTCGGCGCACTGATCCTCTGCATCGACATGCTCGGCGCAGTCGCGACCGCGGGCCGCATCGACGGGGGCCCGCACCTGGTCGTGCCGCCGGTGCTGGCGCTGCTCTGCCTGGTCCTGGTTGCCCGTGGCGGTGGCCGCTGGCAGCTGCTGGACCGCATCGACCCGCCCCGGTGAACCTCCGGCTGACGCTGTCCTACGACGGCACCGGGTTCCAGGGCTGGGCGAAGCAGCCCGGCGCGCGGACCGTGGAGGGCGTCCTCGCCGCCGCCCTCGACGCCCGGTATCCCGGCTGGGATCGGCTGGCCGTGGCCGGTCGCACCGACACCGGCGTGCACGCGCTGGGTCAGGTCGCCAGTGTCACGGTCGGCACCGGGCCGCCGGCCGCGAACGCCGCGCTGGCGCTGAACGCGGTGCTGCCGTCCGACGTCGTCGTCCGCGCCGCGGCCGAGGTGCCGGAGGCGTTCAATGCCCGCTACTCGGCCCGCGCCCGCGCCTACGTCTACCGGGTGCGCGTGGTGCGCGCCCCGAGCGCGCTCGACGCCAACCGGGCGCTCCACCACCGCGGCGCGCTCGACCGGGCGGTGCTGACGGCGTGGGCGGAGGCGCTGCGCGGCACGCACGACTTCACGGCGTTCACGCCGACCGAGACCCAGCACCGCACGTTCGTGCGCACGGTGCATCATGCCGCCTGGCACGAGGTGACGGAGGAGCTGCGGTTCTCGATCGCAGCCTCGAGCTTCCTGCGCCACCAGGTGCGGACGCTGGTCGGGACGATGCTCCTCGCCGCCCGCGGCGAGCGGTGCGCGACGCCGGCGGAGCTGCTCGCCGGTGCCCATCGGCGCCAGGCCGGACCGACCGCGCCGCCGCACGGGCTCTACCTGACGGGCGTCCGGTTCGCCGGTGAACCGGAGGGTGTCGAACTTGTGGGAATCACCTAAGTTAACGGGGTTGCCGGGCGATACCTTGCCCCTCAACACCATGCATACCATCACCGGCACCCGCCTCAACACCCAGCTCCGTACCTTCCTGCTGCTCGCCGGCCTCTCCGGCCTGCTGATCGCCATCGGCGGCCTCCTGTTCAAGGGCCCCGGCCTGATCCTCTTCGCGCTGATCGCCGTGTTCATGAACTTCGGCGCCTACTGGTTCAGCGACAAGATGGCCCTCAGGATGAGCGGCGCCCAGCCGCTCGCCGAGGCCGACGACCCCCGGCTGTACGCCATCGTCCGCGACCTCGCACAGCGTGCCGAGCTGCCCATGCCGCGGCTCTTCATCATCCCGCAGGAGCAGCCGAACGCCTTCGCCACCGGCCGTAACCACACCCACGCGGCGATCGCCGTCACGGCCGGCCTGCGCCGGCACATGCCGGAGGATCAGCTCGCGGGCGTCATCGCCCACGAGCTCGCCCACGTCAAGAACCGCGACATCCTGATCCAGTCGATCGGCGCCATGATCGCGGGCGTCATCTCGGCTGTCGCCACCTTCCTGCAGTTCTCGTTCCTGTTCGGCGGCGACGACGACGAGAGCCCGCTCGGCTTCATCGGCATGCTCGCCACGATCATCATCGCCCCGCTGGCGGCGACGATCCTGCAGCTCGCGGTGTCGCGCCAGCGCGAGTACCTGGCCGACGCCACCGGCGCCGCCATCATGGGCCGGCCCGAGCCGCTCGCCAACGCGCTGGAGACGCTGTCCCGCGGCGCCGAGGTGTTCCCGATGCGAGTCAACCCCGCCGCCGAGGCGCTGTTCATCGTCAACCCGCTGCACGGCGGCGGGATGGCCAGCCTGTTCGCCACGCATCCGCCGCTCTCCGAGCGCGTCCGGCGCCTGCGCGCGCTCGCCGTCTGATCCACGATGATCCGGCGGTGCCGCCGAGAACCGTGATCCTGCTGCCGCCGTCCGAGGGGAAGCTCCCGGGCGGCGGCGGCCGGTTCCGCGCCGGCGCGGGGTCGTTCGGCCCGGCCCTGCGCGTCGCGCGCACCGAGGTGATCGCCGCGCTGGCCGCGGCCGAGGGCGGCAGCCAGGCGCTGCTCGGCGTCTCCGGCCGCCACCTCGACCAGTCGCTCGCCGCGAACCGCCTCGTGGCCGCCGGCCGCGCCCCGGCGCTCCCGGCCGTCCAGCGGTACACCGGCGTCGTGCACGGGCACGCCGGCCTGGCCGACCTGCCGGACATCGCCGACCGGGTCGTCCTCTTCTCCGGGCTGCTCGGCCTGGTCGGCCCGGACGACCCGGTCCCCGACTACCGGCTCAAGATGGGCGCGTCGCTGCCGCCGCTCGGCCGGCTCGCGTCCTGGTGGCGGCCGCGGCTGTCGCCGGTGCTGAACCGGCGGCTGCGCGGCGCCGCCGTCGTCGACCTGCTCCCGCAGGAGCACGCGGCGGCGTGGGAGCCGGCGCCGCGCCGGTACGCCTCGCTGCACCGCGTTCGCTTCCGTGACGCCGACGGTGCGGCCGGCGGCCACGACGCCAAGGCCGCGAAGGGCCTCCTCTCCCGCCATCTGCTGCTGTCCGACGCCCCGGTCGACGAGGCGCTGGCGGCGTTCCGGCATCCGCGCTTCACCGTCGAACTCGCCTGACCGAGGCGATACGCTAGCCGTCTCGTGACCCGCGTGACGGCCAAAGGACAGGTGACGATCCCGGTCGGCGTCCGCTTCGCCCTCGGGATCGCTCCGGGGGACGAGGTCGTGTTCGCCGTCGAGGAGGGCCGTGGCGTGTTCCGCCGCGCCGACGGTGTGCTCGGCTGCGCCGGGTCGCTGCCGCTGCCCTCGCGTCCCGACGCGCACCCGCTGGAGCGGCTGCTGGGCGCGGGCGACGACGCCTTCGCGGTGGCGATCGCCGCCGCCCGGGCCGACGGCACCCGGATCGCCCTGCCCGACGCCGTCGTGCTCGACGTCGCGGGACGCGCCGTCGCCGCCGGTATTCCGGCCGGCGAGGTGGCGGAGTGCCTGCGCGACGTGGCCGCCGAGCGGGCCTTCCGGCTCGATCACGCGCGGGCGGTGCGCGCGGCGATCGACGCGGTGGCTGCCGGCGGCGACCCGCTCGCCGCCTACGCGGCCGACCGGCTCTAGCCGGCGGCCTACAGGTACCAGAAGACGATGCAGGCCATGGCGTAGATGGCGAGCAGCTGCACGCCCTCGATCCAGTTCGCCGCGCCGTTCGACGCCACGAGCCCGGCGAGCAGCGTCGCCGCGATCAGGAAGGCGATCTCGAGCGGCTGGAAGTCGAGCACCAGCTCGTTGCCGAACGCGTAGCCCGCGGCGACGGCGACGGCCGTCACGCCCAGCGCGACCTGCAGGGCGGAGTTGAAGGCGATGCCCATGGCGAAGTTGAGGTTGCCGCCGTAGGCGATCTTGACGGCGGCCATGTGCTCGGCGACGTTTCCGACCAGCGGCACGATGATCAGCCCGATGAAGATCTGGGAGATGCCGGTCTCCTCGATCGTCGGCTCGATCGCGACGACTAGGACCTCGGACATCACGCCGGTCGCGAGCGCGGTCAGGGCCAGCATCGTCACCGACAGCCGCACCGTCCAGCGAGCCTTGCTGTGGGAGATGTCGCCGCGTTCCTCGGGATTCTGAAACGACGCGTAGAGATAGCCGGCGTACACGAGGACCGCGATCACGGCGAGGCCGTGGGTGAGGCCCGTCTCCTCGGAGACCGACGTGCCGGTGGTGGCGGCGAAGAGGGTTGGGATGGCCAGCAGGGCGGTCGCCAGCACGAGCATGGTGGCATTCAGCCCCGCCGTCGCCCGATCGAACGGCTGACGGCCGTTGCGCCAGCCGCAGGCGAGCAGCGACGCGCCGAGGATCAGCAGCACGTTGCCGATCACCGATCCGATGATCGACGCGCGCGCGACATCGAGCAGCCCCTCGCGGATCGCGAGGATCACGATGATCATCTCCGGCAGGTTCCCGAAGGTGGCGTTGAGCAGGGCGGAGAGCCGCGGTCCGGCCGCCTCGCCCGCCTCCTCAGTGGCGACGCCCAGCACCCAGGCCAGCCCGGCCACGGCGACGCTCGCGGCCACGAACACGACCACGGGCGAGACACCGGCGACGCGCAGGGCGACGGCTCCGACCGCCATCAACCCGATCACCGAGAAGACACGCGCCTCTTTTGCCTCGAGGCCTCCGGGAAGGGTCATCCGCACGGACGGCACCGTAGCGAAGCCTGTCACGGGGCGATCCGGCAAGCTAGCGGCGTGCGGGTGCTCCTGACCAACGACGACGGCATCGCCTCGCCGGGCCTGATCGCCGTCTTGCAGGCCCTCGCGGAGGTGGCCGAGACGGTCGTGATCGCGCCCGCGCAGAACCAGAGCGCCGTCGCCCGGTCGATCACGCTGCGCCGCGACATGACCGTCATCGAGCACGACCTCGACGGGGCGGCAGCCGCCTACGCCGTGGACGGGACGCCGGTCGACTGCGTGCGCTTCGCCGCGCTCGGGCTCGGCGGCGGCTCGTTCGACGCGATCGTCTCCGGCGCCAACCTCGGGCACAACCTGGGCGACGACGTCACCTACTCCGGCACGGTTGCGGCGGCGCTGGAGGGCGTGCTGCTCGGGCTGCCGGCGATCGCCGTGTCGCAGGGCGCGCTCGACCGCGGCCTCGGCTTCGTGGCCAACGCCGGCTTCGAGTTCGAGGCCGGCGCCCGCTTCACCGCGCGGCTGCTGGAGACGGTGCTCGAGCACGGGCTGCCGCCGGGCCTGCTGCTGAACGTCAACGTGCCCGCGGCGCCGCACGGGGCCCGCATCGCCGCCCTCGGCCGCCGCGTCTACCGGGACAGCCTCAACGTCGTGGAGGACCGCGGGCGCGAGAAGGTCTACCGCATCTACGGCGCCGACCACGACCACGACGAGCAGCCGGGCAGCGACTTCGAGGCGGTCGCCGAGGGGCTGATCGCCGTCACGCCGCTGCACTTCGACCTCGGCGTCCGGCCCGGCGACGGCTGGCTCTACGACCTCGACCTCGGCTCGCTGCTGTGACCGACGAGGCGCTGCGGATCGGCGAGTCGGCGGTCTCGCGAGCGGAGCTGGACGGACTCGTCGGCGGCGCCGCGCGGAGCCTGCATCCCGGCCGCCGCATCGCGGTCGACGCCGACAGCCGGATCGAGGCGGTCGTGATGATCCTGGGCGGGCTCGCCGCCGGCTGCGAGGTGGTGCTGCTCAACCCGAAGTCCGGGCCGGCCGAGCGTGACCACATCCTCGCCGACGCGCGTCCCGAGCTGGTGCTGACGGACATCGACCTGGCCGGGCTCGAGCGGGCGCCGGTTCCCGGCGGGACCGGTGGCTCGCTCGTCATCTACACGTCCGGCACGACCGGCCCGCCCAAGGGCGTCGTCCTCACGCACGAGGCGCTGCGCGCGAACCTGGCCGCCGTCTACGAGGCGTGGGACTGGACGGCGGCCGACCGCGTCGTCCACGCGCTGCCGCTGTACCACGTGCACGGGCTCCTGCTCGGCACGCTCGGGCCGCTCTGGCGGGGCGGCTCGTCGCACCACGTCGGCCGGTTCGATCCGCATGCGCTCGCCGCGGCCGTGACCGCCGGCGGCACGATGGTGTTCGGCGTGCCGACGATGTGGAACCGCATCGTCGCAGCCTGCGAGGAGGATCCCGCCCTGGCCGTGCCGCTGGCCGGGGCGCGGCTGCTGGTGTCGGGATCGGCCGGTCTGCCGCTGTCGCTGCACGAGCGCCTCGGCCGGGCGCTCGGCCGCCGCGTGATCGAGCGCTACGGCATGACCGAGACGCTGTTCACGGTCGGCGAGCGGGCGGGCACCGACGCGGCCCCGGGATCGGTCGGGACGGCCCTGCCGGGCGTCGACCTGCGCCTGGCCGGGGAGGAGGACGGGCTCGGCGAGATCGAGATCCGGGCGCCGTGGTTGTTCGACCGCTACCTCAACCAGGAGGCGGCCACGCGCGAGTCGTTCACGGCCGACGGCTACTTCCGCACCGCCGATATCGCGCTGCGCCGCGACGACGGCATGCTGCGCATCGTCGGGCGCCGGGCGACCGACCTGATCAAGTCCGGCGGCTACCGCATCGGCGCGGGCGAGATCGAGTCGTGCCTGCTCGACCATCCCGCCGTCGTCGAGGCCGCGGTCACCGGCGAGCCCGACGACGACCTGGGCGAGCGGATCGTGGCGTGGGTGGTCCTGCGCGCACCCGCGGCGGCGGACGAGCTGCAGGCGCACGTGGCCCGGCAGCTCGCACCGCACAAGCGCCCGCGCGACGTGCGGATGCTCGACGCCCTGCCCCGCAACGACCTCGGCAAGGTGCTGAAGGGCCGCCTGCCGCGCGCCTGAGGGACGCAGCGTGGTAGATTCAGGCCCCGAGCCGCGCGTGAAGCTGATCATCCAGATCCCCTGCCTCAACGAGGAGTCGGCGCTGCCGGTGACGCTCTCCGAGCTCCCGCGCGAGGTCGACGGTTTCGACGAGGTCGAGTGGCTCGTCATCGACGACGGGTCGACCGACCGCACGGTCGAGGTGGCGCGCGAACACGGCGTCGACCACGTCGTGCGCTTCACGCAGAACAAGGGCCTCGCCGTCGCGTTCCAGGCCGGCCTCGACGCCGCGCTCAAGCTCGGCGCCGACGTGATCGTCAACACCGACGCCGACAACCAGTACCGCGCCGACGACATCCCGAAGCTCGTCGAGCCGATCCTCGCCCACCGCGCCGACATGGTGATCGGCGACCGCCAGGTGGCCGATCATCCCGAGTTCTCGTCGTCGAAGAAGCTGCTGCAGCGCTGGGGCTCGTGGGTCGTGCGCCAGGCGTCGGAGACCGACGTGCCGGACACCACCTCCGGGTTCCGCGCGTACAGCCGCGAGGCGGCTCTGCGCATGAACGTCGTGTCGCGCTTCACGTACACGCTGGAGACGATCATCCAGGCCGGCAAGTCGGACATCGCCGTCACGTCGGTGCCGATCCGCGTCAACGGCAAGCTGCGCCAGTCGCGCCTGTTCAAGTCGATCCCCGACTACGTCAAGCGCTCGGTCGGCACGATCTTCCGCATCTACACCATGCACGAGCCGCTGCGGGTGTTCGCGATGCTGGCCGCGGCGATCGGCCTGGTCGGCACGCTGCTGTGCCTGCGCTTCGCCTACTTCTACTTCTCCGAGGACGCGCCGACCGGGCACGTGCAGTCGCTGTTCGTGGGCGGGCTGCTGATCCTCGTCGCCGTGCAGCTGTTCCTGCTCGGCATCATCGGCGACCTCCTGCGCGCGAACCGCGTGATCGGCGAGCGCACGCTCCACCGCGTTCGCAGCATCGAGCTGGCGCTCAACATCCGGCCCGACAACCTCGCGTCGAACCCGCCGGACCAGCGCCAGGGCGCGGCGCGTGAATGACGCCACGCTCGGCGACCTGCAGGGGCCGGCCGGCAACACGTACGACAAGTACGAGACCCGCAACCCCGTCGCCCGCCACCTCGTCACGGGGTTCCTGAAGGAGCTCGACGCGCAGGTGCGCTGGTCGAGCGCGACCAGCGTGCTCGACGTCGGCTGCGGCGAGGGCATCGGCACCGTCCGCATGGCCGGCGTGCTGCCCGCGGCGCGCGTCGTCGGGCTCGATGTCGCCGACCCCGGGCTGCTGGTCGAGTGGGAGAAGCGCGCGCACCAGAACGTCGAGTTCGTCGCGGGCTCCGCGTACGACCTGCCGTTCGAGGACGACTCGTTCGACCTGGTCTCGGCGATCGAGGTATTCGAGCACCTGGAGCGACCCGAGCGGGCGCTGGCGGAGATGGCCCGCGTGTCGCGGCGCGGCATCCTCCTCTCGGTGCCGTGGGAGCCCGTCTGGCGGGGCATGAACATGGCCGCCGGGCGCTACCTGCGGGAGCGCGGCAACACCCCCGGGCACATCAACCACTGGTCGCGGCGCGGGTTCGTCGCGCTGGCCGGCACCGCCGGCGAGGTCGTCGCCGTGCGGCGGCCGTTCCCGTGGACGATGGTCGCGGTCCACGTCCGCCCGTGATCGCGCGCCTGCGGCGCCTCGCCTCCTCGCCGCTCGGGAAGGTCCTCGGCGCGCTGCTCGGGCTGCTCATCCTGGCCCTGCTGCTGAAGCGGCTGAACGACCTGTGGCAGGAGCATCCCGTTCCGCTCGACGAGGCCAGCATCCCGCTGCTGGTGGTGGCGCTGCTGGCGTCGTTCGTGGCGATGACCGCCTACGCCGTGACCTGGGCGCCCGCCCTGCGCACCGCGGGGTCCGAGCCGGTGCCCGACATGGTGGCCGCCTACTACGCCGGCGGGTTCGGCAAGTACCTGCCCGGCGGCGCCTGGCAGTACGTGGGGCGCGCGGGGATCCTGGTCCGCCGCGGCGTGCCGGTCGGCGTCGCCTCGGCCAGCCTCGCGCTCGAGGCGCTGGCGTCGGCCGCGGCGGCGGCCCTGCTGGCGCCGCTCGCCGCCGGGCCCCAGGGCCTGATCGCGGCGGCCGTGGCGATCGTGCTCGTGCTGGCGCTGGCGCGCCTGGGCGCGCTCGGCCGGCTGGTGCGACGGGTGCCCGGCTTCGGCGGCGTGGAGTTGCGCCGGCTGCCGAGCCTGGTGGCGCGCTACGTCGGCGTCTGGATCATCTTCGGCGTCGCCTTCTGGCTCACCGCCCGCGCCCTGTTCGACGTGCCGGCGAGCGACATCCTGCGCTACGCGGGCGTGTTCGCCGCCGCCTGGGTGGCGGGCTTCGTGGTCGTGATCGCCCCCGGCGGCATCGGCGTCCGGGAAGCGGTGATCGTGGCACTCCTGCAGGGCAGGCTCGGCGAGGCCGAGGCGATCGTGCTCGCCACGGCGTCGCGGATCGCGTTCACGATCGTCGACCTGGGCGCCGGCGTGCCGTCGCTGATCGTCTTGCGACGGTCGCGCGCGACGCCCTAGCTGGCTGCATCGCTACGGTACCGGCGTGCCCGAGCTGCGCTGGAACGCCGTCGTCTTCGACCTCGACGGCACCCTCATCGACACCATCCCGCTGATCGTCGCGTCGCACCGTCACGCGGTGCAGACCGTGCTCGGCCACGACCTCTCCGACGAGGTGCTGCGATCCGGCATCGGCCGTCCCCTGATCGACCAGATGCGCGTGTTCGACGACCTGCGCGCGCAGGAGCTGTTCGACACCTACCGGGTCTGGAACCACGCCAACACGGCGGCGCTGCTGGGCCGGTTCACCGGCGTCGACGCCGTGCTCGTCCGCCTCGCAGCCGCCGGCGCGAAGATCGGCGTGGCCACCTCGAAGTCGCGCGACGCGGTCAATCTCGCGTTCTCGATCCAGCCGCCGGTGGTGCCGTTCGACGCGGTCATCACGGTCGAGGACTCGGCGAAACACAAGCCCGATGCGGAGCCCGTGCTGACCGCGATCGAGCGCCTCGGCGCCGACGTCGCGGACGCCGTCTACGTGGGCGACGCGCCGTACGACATCCTGTCCGCGCTCGCCGCCGGCTGCGGCGCCGTCGGCGTCACGTGGGGCATGGCGAGCGCCGCGGTGCTCGAGGAGGCCGGCGCCCACGCCGTCGCCGAGACGCCCGAGGAGCTGGCCGCGATCCTGGGGGTCCCGTGACCGCCGATCCGGCAGCCCGGCTCGCCGAGCTGCGCACGGCGATCCGCGGCCACGAGCACGCGTACTTCGTCAACGACGCGCCGACGGTCGACGACGCGACCTACGACGGGCTGCTGCGCGAGCTGCGCGCGCTCGAGGAGGCGAACCCGGATCTCGTCACGCCCGACTCGCCGACGCAGCGCGTCGGCGGCGGCCTGCGCGAGGGCCTGGTCGAGGTCCGGCACCTGCAGCCGATGCTGTCGCTGGCCAACGCCCGCAACGAGGACGAGCTGGTGGCCTGGGACGAGCGCGTGCGCAAGCTGCTGGCCGCGGCGGGCGTCGACGATCCGCCCCGGTACGTCACCGAGCTGAAGATCGACGGCCTCGCGATCTCGCTGCTGTACCGCGACGGCGCCTTCTCGCGCGGTGCCACCCGCGGCAACGGCGAGGTCGGCGAGGACGTCACCGCCAACCTCCGCACCGTCCGGGTGCTGCCGCTGGTGATGCCCGATCCCGACCCGCCGGCGCTGGTCGAGGTGCGCGGCGAGGTGTACCTGCCGACGGCCGCGTTCGCCCGCCTCAACGCCGACCGGGCCGAGCAGGGGCTGCCGGTGTACATGAACCCGCGCAACACCGCCGCCGGGTCGCTGCGGCAGATCGATCCCGCGGTCTCCGCCCGCCGGCCGCTGGCGCTGTGGTGCTACGCCGTCGGTGCGCTCGAGGGCGTGGAGTTCGACTCCCACCACGCGGCCCTCGACTGGCTGCGCGAGCGGCAGTTCCCCGTCAACCCGCAGACGAAAGTGCACGACTCGATCGACGGTGTGCGCGACGAGTGCCGGCGGGTGGGGGAGGAGCGCGCGTCGCTGCCGTACGAGATCGACGGCGTCGTCGTGAAGGTCGACTCGTTCGCCATGCAGCGGGCGCTGGGCTCGGTCGGGCGCGACCCGCGGTGGGCGGTGGCCTTCAAGTTCCCGGCCACGACGCGCACCACGAAGCTGCTCGACATCGGCGTCAACGTCGGGCG
The DNA here is from genome assembly GCA_963722525.1 of uncultured Actinomycetes bacterium. Classification (GTDB taxonomy): domain Bacteria; phylum Actinomycetota; class Thermoleophilia; order Gaiellales; family F1-60-MAGs149; genus VFJZ01. The sequence continues at coordinate 23,349 of CAVRMM010000002.1, forward strand.
CACCGGCGCGCTGAACCCGTTCGCGATCCTGGAGCCGGTCGAGGTCGGCGGCGTGATCGTCAAGCTCGCGACCCTGCATAACGAGGAGAACATCCACCTCAAGGACGTCCGCATCGGCGACACCGTGATCGTGCAGCGCGCGGGCGACGTGATCCCGCAGGTGGTCGGTCCGGTGCTCGACCTGCGTCCCGACGATGCGCAGATGTTCCGCATGCCCGAGCGCTGCCCGGCCTGCGACCAGCCGATCGCGAAGCCCGAGGGCGAGGCGCAGCACCGGTGCGTGAACCCGCACTGCCCGAGCCGCGGCGCCGAGCTGCTCAAGCACTTCGTGTCGCGGGGCGCGCTCGACATCGAGGGCGTCGGCGAGAAGCTCGTGGTGCGGTTGTTCGAGCTCGGGATGATCCAGCGGCCGAGCGACCTGTACGGGCTCACCGCCGAGCAGCTGCTCGAGCTGGACGGCTTCCAGGAGCGGTCGGCCGCCAACGTCATCGCGTCGATCGAGAAGTCGAAGGAGCGGCCGTTCGGCGCCGTGCTGTTCGGGCTGGGCGTCCCGCACGTCGGCTCGGTCAATGCCCAGTTGCTGGCCCGCCACTTCGGATCGATCGACGCGCTGCAGGCCGCCGCGGCCGAGGAGATCGCGGCGGTGCCCGGGGTCGGCATGGTGATCGCCGAGGCCGTCGTCACGTGGTTCGGCGATCCCGACCATCAGGCGCTGCTGACCGGCCTCGTCGATGCCGGCGTGCGGCTCGAGCTGGCCGAGGACGAGCGTCCGCCGGCAGACGGGCACCTGACCGGCAAGACGTTCGTGCTCACCGGCACCCTGTCGGCGCCCCGGGGCGAGTTCGAGCAGCGGATCCTGGCGGCGGGCGGCAAGGTGGTCGGCTCCGTCTCGGCGAAGACCGACTACGTGGTGGCGGGCACCGAGGCCGGCTCGAAGCTGCAGAAGGCCGAGAAGCTCGGGGTGGCGGTGCTCGACGAGCAGGGCATCGAGGAGCTGCTGAAGCCCTGACGGGGGCTACGCGGCCTCGCCGGCCCTGCACCAGGCGAGGATGGCGGCGAACGGCCGGTCGCGGAGCACGCCGAACAGCGGGTCGCGCGTCAGCCGCGTGCGCGTGGTCGCGGGGCTCGTGATGCCGCACAGCAGCCGCGCCTGCTGGCGCGGCTCGCCGAGCGCGGCCGGATGGGCCTCGGCCAGCTCCGCCAGCGCCCGGCGGTCGACGTCGATCGGCGCGGGGCGCGGTGCGGGCAGACGGCCGACCGGCCCGTCGAGGCAGACCGTGCAGTGGCCGCAGGGCCCGTCGAGGATCTCGCCGAAGTGGCCGACCAGCGCCTGCACCTGGCAGGTGGGCGACTCGACCAGCGCCAGCACCTGGGCGAGGCGCTCGGTCTCGGCGCGCTCACGCCGGGCGAACCGCTCGGCCAGCTCGTCGACCAGGGCCGCGGGATCGGCCGGCGGCGCGACCAGCGTGAAGCGCTGGCGGGCCTCGGCCGCCTCGGCCACGACCAGCCCCTGCTCGGCCAGGTAGTCGATCGCGGCGGTGACCCGGTCGCGATCCACGCCGAGCGCCGCCGCGACGTCGTCGGGTACCACCGACGTCCAGATGCGGGCCGTGCGGCCGGCCTCGATCACGTTGCGCAGGAACGCCGCCCGCTCGCCCTGGAAGCGCGCGTAGACGTCGTCGAAGGTCGTCACCGGGCGGATCCGGTAGCCGGCATAGAACGGCGTGCCCTGGCTCAGCACGCCGGCGAGCTCGAGGTAGGTCAGCGCGGTGCGCAACACCAGCGGCCGCAGGTCGAGGCGGCCGGCGAGGTCGTACTCCGCCACCGCGAAGGGCTCGCCGACGGGGTTGCGCAGCAGGCCCGTGACCAGCCCGTCCAGCGCGGCGTGCGTCGGCGTGTCGCCGTACGCGAAGTTCTCGAGGCCGGGCACGTCGTCGGGGCAGGCGAGCAGCTCGCAGACCGCCGGCAGGCCGTCGCGGCCGGCGCGGCCCGTCTCCTGCGCGTACGACTCGAGCGATTTCGGCAGGCTCGCGTGGTACACGTAGCGGACGTCGGCCCGGTCGATGCCCATGCCGAAGGCGATCGTGGCGACGACGATGCCGTGCTCGGCGGTCGCCCACCACTCCTGCACGCCGTCGCGGTCGGCCGTCGCCATGCCGGCGTGGTACGCGCGGGCCGGCAGCCCGGCTCCGGCCAGCAGGCGCGCCAGATCGACGGCCTGCCGCTGGAACGTGACGTAGACGATCGACGGCCCGGGCGGCCGAGATGCGAGGCGCTCGAGCAGCACCGCCTCGCGGGACTCGGGCGTGACCGGCGTCGTGCGCAGCTCGAGGTTCGGGCGGTGGAAGCCGGTGACGACGGCGTCGCCCTCGGTGATGGCGAACCCGGCGCAGACGTCGCGCACCACCTGCGGCGTGGCGGTCGCGGTCAGCGCCAGCACGCGCTCGGCGCCCAGCTCGCGGGCGCGACGGGCGAGCTTCAGGTAGTCGGGCCGGAAGTTGTGGCCCCACTCCGAGATGCAGTGCGCCTCGTCGACGGCGAACAGCGCGATCCGCGTCCGCTCGAGCAGGGCCAGGAACCGCTCGTTGTTGAAGCGCTCGGGCGCGACGTAGAGCAGCCGCAGGTCACCCGACGCGATGCGCGCGGTGACGTCGCGCGACTCCTCGAACGAGACGCTCGAGTCGAGCCGCGCCGCCACGACCCCGATGGCGGTGAGCGCGTCGATCTGATCCTTCATCAGCGCGATCAGCGGTGAGACGACGACGGTCAGGCCGTCCAGCAGCAGCGCGGGCAGCTGGTAGCAGAGGCTCTTGCCGCCGCCGGTCGGAAACACGGCGAGCGCGGAGCGACCGGCCAGCAGGGTGTCGATCACCTGTTCCTGGCCGGGCCGGAAGTCGGAGAGGCCGAATCGCTCGGCCAGCACCCGTCGGGTCGTATCAGCCACCGCGAGCAGGGTAGGCGACCCCCGCGGCGGCGGCGTGACGTCAGACGCGCGCGAGCACGGACGGCATCGCGGAAGGCTCCACGCAGGCGCAGCCGATGGTCGCCGGACCGTGCGCGTCACGCACCACCCGCACCATCTCGGCGGGCACGTCGTGCGCCAGCACGTCGCCGTTGGCCAGCGTCAGGGTGAGGCGCAGCTCCGTGCCGACGGGCAGCTCGCTGCCCTCCGCCCAGAAGGCGATGCCGGACGGCGACACGTCACGGACGGCGGCGTGGATCGGCTCCTCGTCCACCGTGGCGTGCAATGCCAGCGGCAGGTTGGGCGAGATGCGGGGCTCGCCACGGCGGTCGACGCGGTGGATCGATCCGAGCGACAGCCGCAGGCACGGCGCGGTGGTCGCCAGCACCACGGCGGTGCCGCGGTACACGCGCGGAGCGTCGGTCCACGACAGCTCGAGCGCCGTCCCCGCCGGCAGCACCGGCGGCAGGGCGATCGTCAGCTCGTCCTCGACCGAGCCGGTCACCGTCGTCCAGATGGCGCCGCCGTCGGGTAGCGTCACCGCGAGCGCGGTGCCGCGGGCCGGCCGCGGGTTGGCCGGGTGCCAGGCGACGGGCGAGTGGAAGCTCGACGATGATTGCGGCGGCGACATGGACAGATTTCAGCAGAATCCATTCGATGTTTCGGCACCCGAACGGGGGAAGCTGGGCTCAGCCCAGGCCGGCCGCCGCCAGCGACGCGAGCGCGCACGCCTCGTCCTCCTCCGACAGGCCGCCGGAGATGCCGAAGGCGCCGACCTGCACGCCGTCGTGGAAGATCGGGACGCCGCCGGCGAACACGATCATGCGGCCGCCGAGCGTCGTCGCGAAGCCCCAGTCGCCGTTGCCGGGCAGGCTGGCCTCGGACGCCTCGCTGGTGCGCATGCCCCACAGCGCCGAGGTGTACGCCTTGTCGGCGGCGATCGGAAGGGCGCCGAGCGGCGCGTCGTCCATGCGCAGCGACGCCACCACGTGACCGCCGCGGTCGGTGACGCACCCGGCCAGGCCGAGCCCCATCCTCGTCGCCTCGGCCCGCATGTTGGCGAGCACCTGCAGGGCCAGTTCGACGCCGATGTCGCGCCCGTCGATCAGTCCGTCCATCGCTTGCTCCTCACATCGTGATGACGCCGCGTGCGAGCACGCCGCGCTGCAGGTCGTCGTAGGCCTCGTTGATCTCGTCCAGCCGGTAGGTGCGCGTGACCAGCCGGTCGAGGTCGAGGCGGCCGAGGCGGTACAGGTCGAGCAGCCGCGGCATGTCGACGCGGGGGCGGGACGACCCCATGAACGAGCCCTTCAGCGTCTTCTCCGACAGCGCCAGCTCGAACGGCGAGATCGAGCCGGTCTCGCCCTCGGCCGAGAGGCCGATCTGCACCGCGGTGCCACCCGCCCGGATGGCAGCGAAGGCCTGCTCCATGGTGCGCGGCGAGCCGTACGCGTCGAACGCGTAGTGGGCGCCGCCGCCGGTGATCTCGCGGATCGCCGCCACCGGGTCGCCGGCGCGGGCGTCGACGACGTCGGTGGCGCCGAAGTCGCGCGCGAAGCCGAGGTGGCGCTCGTCCACGTCGACGGCGACGATGCGGCGCGCGCCCAGCATGCGCGCCGCCTGCACGACGTTCAGGCCGATGCCGCCGCAGCCGATCACGGCGACGTCGGAGCCGACCTCGATACGGGCGGTGTTCATGACGGCGCCGAAGCCGGTGATGACGGCGCAGCCGACCAGCGCCGCCCGGTCGGCGGGGATGTCGCTGCCGCACACGAGCAGCTGCTCCTCGGGCATCACCGTGTGCTCGGCGAAGCACGAGATGCGCCCGTAGTGGTGCACGACGTCGCCGTTCAGCCGCCGGATGCGCGTGGATCCGTCGAACATCGTGCCGTCGGGGTTGGTGTGCCCGTCGCAGAGCATGGGCCGGCCCACGGTGCAGTAGTCGCAGCGACCGCAGTTGGGGCGCAGGATGAAGACGCAGCGGTCGCCCGGCTGCACCGTCGTCACCCCGGCCCCGACCGACTCGACGATCCCGCAGCCCTCGTGGCCGAGCACGACGGGGAGCGGGGTGGAGGCGTGGCCGAGCATCCAGTGCAGGTCGGAGTGGCAGACGCCGGCCGCCTCGACCTCGAGCCGGACCTCGCCCGGGCCGGGGTCGGCGAGCTCGATCTCCTCCAGCTGGAGCGGCTCGTTGGCCGCGAACATGATCGCTGCTCGGGTGCGCATGGAGCGCGATGCTACCGCGCCAGCACCCCGTGCAGGACCGTGAGCGCGCGCTCACGGTGCGCGCGCAGCTCGGCGACGCAGCGCGGCACGTCTCGGGCGCGGGCCGCGTCGACGATCGCCTGGTGCGCGCGATCGGCCTCGTCCTCGCCGCCGGGCGTACCGTAGTAGATCGCGCGATAGGCCTCCGTCCCGTCCCAGAGCAGGCGGATCAGGCGCAGCTGCTGCTCGGATCCGGCCAGGCCGTAGAGCAGGAAGTGGAAGCGGCGGTTGGCCGCGAGCTCGGTGGTGACGTCGCCCTCCACGGCCGCCTCGCGGCACGCCGATGCCGCGTCGGAGAGCTCGTCGATGTCGTCGTCGGTCGCCAGCGGCAGCCCGCGTTCGACCGCGTCGCGCTCGAGCAGGGCGCGCAGGTGGTAGATCTCCTCCAGGGCCGCGTAGTCCAGCTCGGTCACGGCGTAGCCCTTGCGCGCGACATAGGTGACGAGGCCCTCCGACTCGAGCGCGCGCAGGGCCTCGCGGACGGGGATCAGCGAGACGCCGATGCGGGCTCGCGACGGCGTCCTGCCCGATCCGGTCGCCCGGCGCCAGCTCGCCCCGGGCGATCGCCTGCCGCAGCCACGTCACGGCCGCCTGCTGCGCCGTGAGCAGCTCCATCAGCGGAACGCCTGGAGACCCGTCACCGCGCCGCCGATCACCAGCGCGTGCACGTCGTGCGTGCCCTCGTAGGTGTAGACCGACTCCAGGTTGTTCATGTGCCGGATGACCGGGTACTCGAGCGTGATGCCGTTGCCGCCGAGCACGGTGCGAGCCATGCGGGCCACCTCGAGCGCGCCGCGGGCGTTGCCGAACTTGCCCATCGAGACGTGCTCGGGCCGCACCAGGCCGGCGTCCTTGAGGCGGCCGATCTGGAGCGCGACGAGCGTGGCGCGGTTGATCTCGGTCGCCATCTCCGCCAGCTTCAGCTGCTGCAGCTGCGTGCCGCCGATCGGCTTGCGAAGGCGATCCGCGTCTTCGAGTACTCGAGCGCCGACTCGTAGCAGGCGCGGCCGGCGCCGACGGCGCCCCAGACGATGCCGTAGCGCGCCTCGTTGAGGCACGACAGCGGCCCGCGCAGACCCTTCACCTCGGGCAGCATCGCGTCGCCCGGCACGCGCACGTCGTCGAGCACGAGCTCGGACGTGATCGAGGCCCGCAGCGAGATCTTGTGCTTGATGTCGGGCGTGGTGAAGCCCTTCGTGCCCTTCTCGACCAGGAAGCCGCGGATGCCGTCGTCGGTCTGCGCCCACACGACGGCGACGTCGGCGACGGAGCCGTTCGTGATCCACATCTTGGCGCCGTTCAGGATCCAGTCGTCGCCGTCGCGGCGCGCGTGCGTGCGCATCGCGCCGGGATCCGACCCGGCGTCGGGCTCGGTCAGGCCGAAGCAGCCGAGCACCTCGCCGGTCGCCATCCGCGGCAGCCAGTGCTGCTTCTGCTCCTCGGAGCCCCAGCTTCCAGATCGCGAACATCGACAGCGAGCCCTGCACCGAGACGAGGCTGCGGATGCCGGAGTCGCCGGCCTCGAGCTCCAGGCAGGCGAGGCCGTACGCGACGGCGCTGGCGCCCGCGCGCGCCGTAGCCCTCGAGGTGCATGCCGAGCAGGCCGAGCTTGCCGAGCTCCGGCGCGAGCTCCGACATCGGCAGGTCGCCCTCCTCGAACCACTCCGCGACGTTCGGCAGGATGTGCTCGCCGACCCAGCTGCGGACGGTGTCGCGGATCAGCCGCTCCTCGTCGGAGAGCAGGGTGTCGATCTCGAGGTAGTCGAGAGGGTCGATCGGCTTCGTCGAGGTGGTCGTGGACACCGGAGCTCCTTCCACGGACGCGGGAATGGACGAATCCTATAACATCTAGGATTGTCGGCGCAACTCGGAGGCGACGAGCCTTGTGCGGTGGCGGTCTTCACGACGCACTCGCTGGGCGACGAACCCGATGCGTTCGCCCCGGATGGCGCCGAGCCGTGGCCGGGCGATGACGAGGCCGTGGCCGTGACCGGCAACCCGGTAGGCGTGCACTTGCACGGAACGTTCCGTGCACTTGGACGCCGCGGGCGAACCAGCCGCCCCGTCGAACGCCGCTCCGTCAGACGGGCGCGACGCTGTCGCCGACCCGGATCACGCCCGGCTCGACCACGGTCGCGTACACGCCGAGCGGCGGCTCGCCGCCGGCCATCGGCGTGCGGTGCGCGAGGATCGCCTTCAGCACCGGGTGGTCGCGCACCTGCGTGTCGGGGTCGCGGGTCATCAGCACGCAGCGCGGCACCTGGCCGCCGACGCGGACGACGGCGTCGCCGATGCGGACGTCGCGGCCGCTCCACTCGTCCTCCTCGTAGGTGGCGGTGCCGGCCAGCTCGATCGACATCTTGAAGCGGCGCGGGCCCAGCTCGGCCAGGCCGAGTTCAGCTGCGACCCGCTCGACCGAGGCGTCGCCCAGCAACGTGATCGGCCCGGGGCTGCCGAGGCCGACCGGCGACTGGATCAGCGTCAGCTGCTTGCCGGTGCGCGTGGAGAGCGCCTCGGCCCACGGGCCTGCCACGACGTCACCCGGCACCTCGCGCGGGCCGTACGCCATCGCCACGACCCGCTCGCCCGGTGGTCGAGACGGTGCCCGTCACGGCCTCACCGTCGGCGAACGTGATGGTGAGCGTGCCGGTCGCGGCGTCCCAGCTGGAGGTCGCGCCGGCCACGTCGGACAGGTTCGCGCCGTACAGGGCCCGGCCGTCCTCGACGATCACGAACCGCCGGTCCTCGTCGATGCCGCCCGCAACGAGCGTCAGCGCTTCGCGCTCGGTCTGGTTGAGACCCTTGACCGGCGACGAGCGCAGGTGGGAGACGGTGGCCACGGCGGCAGGATACTGGCGCGGCCGCGCGCTACGTCTCGATGCCGTGCGTCGCGGCGAACCGCTCCCACGCCAGGCGCTGGAAGCGAGCGGTGTCGCTCGCCGGGTCGGCCTCGCCGGCGGGAGCCTCGACGACGGCCGGCGGCGGCGCGGCGCCGTCCTGCGCGAGCACCTGCGTCTCCCAGCGGCACTCGCCCGGCAGGTCGGGCGTGACGGTGTGCACCGTCACGACGCCCTCGTCGGCGACGAGCAGGGTGGCCGGCCAGACGAGCAGCGATCGAGGGCCGGAACCGGCGGTCCCAAACCGCGCGAGCACGGTGTCGGTGCCCGCGGACCCCGCGGCGCCGTGGCGCTCGGCGACCTGCGCGAGAACGCGCCTTCCAGTCCGCCGTCAGCGTCGCGGCGGCGCGCGACTGCAGCCCGACCCTGTCGAGGTCGATGCCGTGCTCCGCGGCGAGCGCCTCGAGCTCGGGATGGGCCTCGCGCAGGGGCGGCGCGGCCGGGTTGGGGTTGACCCAGACGAGCGGGCCCCAGGTGTCGACCGAGACGCGCACGAGGGAGAAGTCGGCCTTGTCGAACCCGGGCTCGGCCTCGGCGCGCGGTGCGCGGTTGAGACGGCCGTCGAGCTCGTACGTCCACGCGTGGTACGCGCACTGCAGCAGCTGGCGGCAGCCGTCCTCGGTGGCCACCGGGTACGCCCGGTGGCGGCACACGTTCACGAAGCCGTGCAGCGCGCCGTCGCGCGCCCGCGTGACGAGGATGGGCACGTGCGCGACGCGCGAGACGAGGTGGTCCCCCGGCCTCGCGAGCCGGTCGAGCGAGCCGGCGACCACCCACGACCGCGTGAACACCGCATCGAGCTCGAGGTTGTGCCGGGAGGCGGCCCCGTCCTGCAGGGGCGCGGTGTCGGTCAAGCGAGGTCCTCTTCCCACCACTCGGCGGCGTTGCGCGCGGCGAGGTCGCGCGTCGTCTCGGCCTGGCGCAGCTCGACGCGGCGGATCTTGCCGCTGATGGTCTTCGGCAGCTCGGCGAACTCGACTCGGCGGATCCGCTTGTACGGCGCCAGGCGGTCGCGGGTGAAGGCGAGGATGGCGCGCGCCGTCTCCTCGTCCGGCTCGTGGCCGGGAGTGAGCGCGACGAACGCCTTCGGCACGGCGAGGCGGACCGGGTCGGGGCTCGGCACGACGGCGGCCTCGGCGACCGCCGGGTGCTCGAGCAGCGCGCTCTCGAGCTCGAACGGCGAGATGCGGTAGTCGGAGGCCTTGAAGACGTCGTCGGTGCGGCCCACGAACGTCAGGTAGCCCTCGTCGTCGCGCAGGGCCACGTCGCCGGTGTGGTACACGCCGTCGCGCATCGCCTCGGCGGTCTGCTCGGCGGCGCCGTGGTAGCCGGTCATCAGGCCGAGCGGGCGCCGGGCCAGGTCGATGCAGACCTCGCCCTCGCCGGCGCCCTCGACGTGCGTGCCGTCGACGTCGACGAGCACGACCGGGTAGCCGGGCGCGGGCCGGCCCATCGATCCGGTGCGGACCGGCTGGCCGACGAAGTTACCGACCTGCAGCGTCGTCTCGGTCTGGCCGTACCCGTCGCGGATCGTGATGCCCCACGCGCGCTCGACCTGCGCGATCACCTCGGGGTTGAGCGGCTCTCCGGCGCCGACCAGCTCCCGGACGACGACCGGATAGGAGGCGAGGTCCTGCTGGATCAGGAGGCGCCACACCGTCGGCGGCGCGCACAGCGACGTGACGCGGTGCGTCACGAGCGCGTCCAGCAGGGCGGGCGCGTCGAAGCGCGGCTGGTTGAACGAGAAGACGGCCGCCTCGGCGTTCCATGGCGCGAACACGCACGACCAGGCGTGCTTGGCCCAGCCGGGCGAGGAGATGTTGAGGTGCACGTCGCCGGGCTGCAGGCCGAGCCAGTACATGGTCGACAGGTGGCCCGCCGGGTAGCTGGCGTGGGTGTGCTCGACGAGCTTCGGCAGCTGCGTGGTGCCGCTCGTGAAGTAGAGGAGCAGCGGATCGGTGGCCGCGGTCGGGCCGTCGGGCGCGAAGGTCGCCGCGCCCGCCGCCACGTCGTCGTAGGCGTGCCAGCCGTCCGGCGCGCCGTCGCCGACCGCGACGCGGACGCCGTCGAACGGCAGTCCGGCGAAGCGGTCGCACAGACTCCCGTCGCACACGATCACGGCAACGGCGCCGCGCGTCAGGCGGTCGGCCAGGTCGTCGACCGTGAGCAGCGTCGAGGCCGGGATCAGCACCGCACCGAGCTTCATGGCCGCGAGCATCGTCACCCACAGCTCCGGCACGTTGCCGAGCATCAGCAGCAGCCGGTCGCCGCGCACGACGCCGCGATCGCGCAGCCCGTTCGCGAGCCGGTCGGACGCCGCGGACAGCTCGCCGAACGTGAGCCGCGTCTCGGCCACCGCCCTGCGTGACGACATGCAGCGCGAGCCGCGTCCCGGCCGGGCACCCGATCGAACCAGTCGAGCGCCCAGTTGAACTCCTCCAGCTCGGGCCAGGCGAAGGTGCGCTGCGCCCGGTCGTCGTCGCCGCGGCACTCGAGCAGCAGGTCGCGGGCGGCCTTGAAGGCGTCGCTGTCGCTCATGGCCGCGAGTGTAGCGAGGACCAATTGCACGGGATGCGCGTGCAATTGCACGAAACGTTCCGTGCACTTGGACGGATCGATCGGCGGTCGGTGCGGCGGCGCGACGCGGCGTGCAAGTGCACGAGAAGCCGTGCACTTGCACGAAACGTTCCGTGCACTTGGCCGCTCACGCAACGCACCGATGCCGCCACCGCCGGCCTCAGACAGGCGAGAGCAGCGCCTCGACCTCGCTGCGCCGCGGCAGCGACGGCTGCGCGCCGTGGCGGCGCACCGTGACAGCGCCGGCCGTCACCGCGAACCGGAGCGCGTCGGTGTCGGACATCTTCTCCAGCAGGGCGACGGTGAGGGCGGCGGTGAACGCGTCGCCGGCGGCCGTGCCGTCGACGACGGGGACGGCGGGCGGCCGGCAGTAGGCGACCTCGACGCCGTCGCGGATCAGGCGGGCGCCCTCCGAGCCCATCGTCACGGCGACGAGGCGGCCGCCGAGACGCCGGGCACGGCCGCGAACTCGTGGCGGTTGGCGACGATCAGATCGGCGCGCTCGAGGACGCCGTCCGGCAGCGGTCGGGGCGGGGCGACGTTGATGGCGAGGAAGCCGGTGCACTGCGAGGCTGCCGCGGCGATCACCTCGTCGCGCACCTCGAGCACCATCAGCACGGCGCCGGCGCCGGCTGACGTCGACGTCGCCCGCGGCCGAGCACGTGGTTGGCGCCGCCGACGGTGACGATCATCGTGTCGCCCAGACGGTCGACGAAGATGAAGGCCTGGCCCGAGTCGGGGCCGAGCCGCAGCGTTCCTGACGTGTCGATGCCGTCGGCCGCGAGCGCGTGCAGGAGCGTGTCGCCGTGCGCGTCCTCGCCGACCGCGCCGACGAACCGCACGTCGGCGCCGAGCCGGGCGGCGGCCACCGCCTGGTTCGCACCTTTGCCGCCGGGACGAGGGCGAACGACGTCGACGGCAGCGTCTCGCCCGCCTCGGGGAGCCGCTCGAGCCGCGCGACGAGATCGATGTTCGCGCTGCCTACGACGTCGATGCGCATCGCGCAATCGTATCCTTCGCGTCGTGCTCGCGGGACCCGCCACCACCGGTAGCAACGACCTCGACCGAGCGCTCGGCGGCCTGTACTGGGGCGACAACGTCGTCTTCGAGGTGCGCGCGCCGGCCAGGCCGGCGCCGTTCTTCGCCGCGCTCGCCGCCGAGACCGACCAGTCCGGTGCGATCGCACGGGTCGCAGCTGGACGACGGCCCGGGCGTCGACGTGACCGTCATCGACGGCCGGGTCGGCCAGCACGACCGGCCGGGCGCCCTTCTGCAGGCCGTCCGCGCGTTCGGTCGCAGCCACGAGCGCAGCGTGCTGCTGTTCGACCCGATCGACGCGATGGTCGAGCGCTGGGGCGCCGAGACGACGCTGCGGTTCTTCGCGCGCTGCTGCCCGCTGCTGCTCGACCTCGGCGCCGTCGCCTACTGGTCGGTCTCGCTCGCGCCCGACCTGGCGGCCCTGCGCAACGGCATCGTCGACATCACACAGTGCGTGCTCGCACTCGACGAGCATCGGCTTCGCATCGTGAAGGCCGACGGCCGCCTCCCCGGCGTCGAGGGAACGGTCTGCGCGTACCTCGGCGGCACGTCGCTGCGGGTCGCCCCCGCCACGTCGCGGCTGGCGGCGGCGCTGAAGGCCGTGCGCGAGGCGCGCGGGCTGTCGCAGACCGAGCTGGCGCGCGTCGCCGGTGTGTCGCCCAGCGCCATCTCCCACGCCGAGCGCGCCCAGTCGGGGCTCTCGCTCGACACGCTCGTCGACCTGGCGGGCCGGCTCGGCGTGTCGCTCGACGACCTGCTGCGGGGCGCCGACGGGCCCGGGCTACCGGCTCGCGCGACGGCTCGATCCGCGCGAGCGCAGCGCGGGCGGCGCGCTGCCGCTGCTCGACGATCCCGGCGTCGGCCTGCGCATCATGCTCGTCCGCCTCGCGCGCGGCGAGTCTGGCACGCCGCCGGAGGGCCACAAGGGCGTCGAGTCGATCGCCGTCGCGGCCGGGCTCGTGCAGGTGCGGCTCGGCGACCGCCACGCCGCGCTGCGCACGGGCGAGGCGCTGGTGGCCGAGCGCGCGCCGATCAGCGCGTGGCGCAACCTCGGCGACGGCGAGGCGGTGTTCTTCTGGATCCTGCGCGACTGAGCGCTGCGGCTAGCGGATGGCGAGCGGGTTGATCGGCGATCCGACGGCCCCGGTGAACGGCAGCGGCGGCGCGGTGAAGAGGAAGTCCCACCGCCCGTCGGCGTGGCACGCCTCGGCGAGCACGTCGAGCGCGAAGATCTCACCGATCAGCAGCCCCATGTAGACGATGCCGACGGCGTGGAACGGCATGCCCAGCTCGTGACGGCTCGGCACGACCTCGAACGCCCAGTTGTCGCACGCCACGGCCGCGATCTCGTGGTCGCGCAGCCACGGCATCGCGTCCCAGCCGAGACCGGGCTCGTCCGCCTCGACGAACCGGTCCCACGCGCCCTCGCGCTGGATGCGACCGAGATGGCCGGTGCGGATGATCAGCGCGTCGCCCGACTCGACCGCGACGCCCTGGGCGGCCAGCGTCGCCTCGAGCTCGGCGACCGTGATGTGGTGGTCGGCGGCGAGCGCGTCGACGCCGAGGTGGCCCGCCACGTCGGCCAGCACGCCGCGGGTGAAGACGCGGTCGCGCAGCACGGCGATGTCGTTGGCGGAGGCGCCCTTGGCTCCCACCATCTCGCACGGCCGGCCGTTGTACATGTGGTAGTCGTGGAAGCAGTGGGCGAGTGAGTCCCACTGCGTCGCGGCCTGCAGCGACATGACGACCATGTCGTCGGCGAAGCCGTGGCCGGCGAGCCCGAACGCGGCCTGCCGGCCGGCGCGGACGTCGGTGCCGGTCGCGACCATCGAGCGCTGCGGGTTGAGCCGGTACGAGGCCTTGAACTGCGGCGTGTCGGGCTCGAAGTCGACGGCGAGCGAGAACACCTCGCCGGTCTGCACCAGGCGGGCGGCCGCGATGCGCTTCTCGGCCGTGATGTGGTTGACGGTGCCGAGCTGGTCGTCGGCACCGAACCGCCCCCAGTTCGAGACGCGCTCGATCAGCTCGGCGGCGTTCATGCCGTCACCTTCAGACGCGCAGGCGCGGCAGAACGTCGCTCGCGAACAGCCGCATCGACGCCTCGGCCTCCTCGTACGGCACGCTCGAGTACCGGAACGCGAACGCGATGTGGTCGGTGCCGATGGTGCGCGCGGCGGCCTCGCACTTCTCGACGATCTGGTCGGGCGTGCCCCAGATCTGGTCCGCGGCGAACCGGCGGAGGTCGTTCTCCTTGTCCGCGAGGCCGTAGTGGTTGATGGCCGTCTCGCGGTAGGCGCGGGCGTAGCGCTGGCCGAGCTCGGCCGCCTTGCCGGCGTCGCGGTCGCAGAACGCGTAGGTGAGCAGCACGCAGGGCGGCGGCTCGTAGCCGACGGCGGCCGTGAAGCGCTCCTTGTGATGCTCGACCTGCTCGGCCACCTCGTCCCAGCCGCGCAGGATGATGCGCACCAGCGGCAGGCCGGCGTCGGCGGCCCGGTCGAGCGACTGCGGCGAGCCCGCGGCCATCAGGATGCGGTCCTTGAAGTCGGTGCGCGGCGCGGGGCGGATCGCGATGTCGGGCTCGCCCTCGCGGCGCAGCACGCCGGTCTTGAGCGCCTCGAGCAGCAGGTCGAGGTTCTCCTCGAACCGCCTGCGGCCCTCGTCCAGGTCCATGCCGAAGGCGCTGAACTCGCGCGCCGCCTCACCCTTGCCGATACCGAGCAGCAGCCGGCCCTCGGACAGGTAGTCGAGGATCACGGTCTGCTCGATCACGCGCAGCGGATCGTTCCACGGCAGCACGACGACCATCGAGCCGAGCTCCATCTGCGGGAACCGGCCGGCGACGAACGACAGCACCGTGAGCGGCGCGGGGGCGAGGTTGTAGTCGCCGAAGTGATGCTCGGTGACCCAGAAGGAGTCGAAGCCGAGCTCGCCGGCGAGGTTCGCCATCGAGAGCTCGTGCGTCATGCGTGTCTGGTCGGGCAGCGTGGTCGGCTCGCTGACGACGTTCCCCTGCGGGAACATCGCGTATCCGGCCTTCACGCAGCGCACCCTGGAAATGGACTGGCCATTGAGGTATTTTTACCGCGATGGATGGCGACGTCAACTCCCTGTTGCTGCGGCCCATCCGCAGCGGCAACGTGTTCGAGGAGACGGTCGAGCGGCTCGCGCACGCCGTCCGCCTCGGGCTGGTGCCGCCGGGCGAGCGGCTCCCGTCGGAGCGCGACCTGGCGACGCGGCTGGGCGTCTCCCGCGCCACGATCCGCGAGGCGGTGCGCGCCCTGCAGCTGGCGGGCCTGGTGGAGACGCGACGCGGACGCAGCGGCGGCTCGTACGTGATCGACCTGGCGTCGCCCGACTCGGAGCCGCGCGCGCGGCTGGCGGCCCGGTCGCTCGGCGCGGCGCTGCTGGATGCGCTCGATTACCGCTGGGCGGTCGAGCCCGCCGCGGCCGAACTGGCTGCCGAACGGGCCGACCCGGAGGGCGTCGCGAGGCTCCGGGAGCTCGCCGGAGAGCTGGCCGCGAGCCGCGACGGGGTGTACCGCGCGCTCGACGCGCGGTTCCATCTCGCCGTCGCCGACCTGGCACGCACGCCGTCCCTGGCCGCGGCGGTCGCCGACGCCCAGGCGCGCGTGGCCGAGGTGATCGAGCACGTGCAGCCCGTCCCCGAGGCGATGCGGCACTCCGACAGCCAGCACCACGCCCTCATCGACGCCATCGAACGAGGCGACCGCGTGGCGGCGCGCACGATCATGGACGAGCACATCTCGGCCACGGCGAACCTGCTGCGCGGCTTCCTCGTCTAGCACCGTTTCGACCCACCGCCCGCCGGGAATGCCAGCGGGCATGGGCAATCACGTCTTCTACACGGTCGTCGTCGACGGGGCGGTCATCGACTCGCACGAATCGGCCGACGACAACGATGCAGCCGGCCCGCGAGGCGGCCATCGCCTCGGCCGACGCGCTCGCCGTAAGCGGCGACCGGGCCGAGGTCTATCGCCACGAGGTGACCGGCGAGATCGGCGAGCCGGCACCGACGCACGTGCATACGGCGGAGGGCCGGCGGAGCGTCTACGGGGCGTCCAATTGCACGGAACGTTCCGTGCAATTGGACGGTGGGCGGCTGGCGCAGGTCGGCGTGATCGGACGTCGGCCGGCGCGGTGCCGCCCGGTGGCTCGCACACCAAGTGCACGGACGTGGCGTGCAAGTGCACGGTTCATCCCGTGCACTTGGGGACGCCGGTGCCTTCGGGCGCCCCGCCAGCGTGCGTGTCCGCGGGGGTCCACTTGCACGAGACGTTCCGTGCACTTGGACGTTACGGCCGGCTACACGATGAACGTCTCGACGCGCTGCTCGCCGCGGCTGAAGCGGTCGAGGCCGAACGGCTCCATCGGGATCGACACCGGCCTGGCCGGCGATCAGCTCGGCGAGGTGCTCGCCGATGGCGGGCGACTGCTGGAAGCCGTGGCCGGAGAATCCCGTGCCGACGTACAGGCCGGCCACGTCGGTCGCGCCGACGATCGCGTTGTGGTCGGGTGAGTTGTCGTAGTAGCCCCACCACTGGCTCTGGATCGGCAGCTCGCCGATCACCGGCAGGCGGTGCAGCGCGTGGACGGCGATGTCCTCGAGCTCGGCCTCGCGGCCGCCGAACACGATGCCCGGGTCCCTCGCGGTGCGTGTAGAAGCCGGTGCCGAAGTCGATCGTGAGCGGCAGGTCGTCGCCGAGACCGCCGTTCTCGGGCGAGAAGAACATCCAGCGCGCCTCGCCGTCGACGGGGATCTCGATGCCGGCCATCGCGCCGACCTCGCGCGACCAGGCGCCGGCCGCGCAGACGACGGTGTCGGTGGCGATCGTGCCCGCGTCGGTTTCGACGCCCGTGACGCGGCCGCCCGCGACGCTGATGCCCGTGCACGGTCACGCCCTGCCGCACGCTGACGCCGTGTGCCGCGGCCACGGCGGCGTAGCCCTGCACGACGGCCTCCGGGCTCATGTGGCCGTCGCGCGGGCAGTAGGTGGCGCCGACGAGGTCGTCGGTGAGCGAGTTGCGGCACCATCGCGCCCGCCTCGGCCGGCGTCAGCTCGCGCGACGGGACGCCAAGGCGCTGCTGCACCTCGAGCGCGGCCCGGAACGTTGCCGAGCTGCTGGTCGTCGGAGAGCAGGAACAGGTAGCCGACCTGGTGCAGCGCGATGTCGGGCACGAAGTCGACGTGCGCGCCGATCAGCTCGCTCCACGTCTCGAAGTCGCGCATCCCGCGCTCGCCGATGCGGATGTTCAGCTCGTCGGCGAACTGCAGCCGCGCGCCACCGGCGGACTTGGAGGTCGAGCCTCCTGCCAGCTGCCCGCGCTCCAGCAGCACGACGTCCGTGATGCCGGCGAGTGCGAGCTGGAAGGCGGTGGCGGCACCGATCGCGCCGCCGCCGATGATGACTACGTCTGCAGATTCCACGCCGGGAGTATCACCCGAGGATGGCGCGCGTGCGTGCGTGCCGCGCGTGGAAGGTGCGCACCAGCACCCGGCGGACGACGAGGCGGTCGGCCAATCGACCGAGCGCGCCGAACGGCAGCTCGTACGTGACGTGGTCGGTGAGGAGCGTCCGGCCGTCGCCCGCGACCGCGAACAGATGCTCGTGGCGCCACACGGGGAACGGGCCGGCGAGCGCCACGTCGACCACGGCCACGGGCTCCTCGACGCGCTCGATGCGCACGCGCCAGCGCTGCGTCACCGGCAGCGGAAACTGCCGCACCGCCATGCGGATCTCGTCGCCGGCGTGGACGCGCTCCGGTGCCTCGACGGAGAGCACGCGGGTGCCGCGCGGCGAGATGCGGGCGGCGTTCCGCGGGTCGAGGTGGAACGCGAAGACAACGTCGATCGGCGCGCCGACCTCGGTGCTGACGGTGATCTGGGCCATGGGACTGACTGTATCCTGTAGAGGGTTTGTATAATGTTGGTCACATGGACGGTTTCCTCCCCACGACCCCGGACGAGCAGCTCTGCCTGCAGGCGGTGGCGGGCCACCCACGCGCCTTCGAGGAGCTCTACCGCCGGCACCGCGACCTGGTGCGCAGCGTGGCGCGCCGGCACACGTACGACACGGGACGGGTGGAGGACCTGATCCAGGAGACCTTCGCGGAGGCGTGGCGCGCGCTGGCGACGTTCGACCCGCGGCGCTCGAGCGTGCGCACGTGGCTCTCGATGATCGCCACGCGCCGCTGCATCGACGCCCTGCGCCGCGCCAGCGTCCGCCCGGTACTCGACGACCTCGCCCTGGCGGCCGAGCCGGCGCAGCCCGACCCCACCGACGGCGTCGCGCTGCGCCTCACCGTCGAGCGTGCGCTCGCGCAGCTGTCCGCCGTGCAACGCTCCACCCTGCGCATGGCCTACGGCGAGGGCAAGAGCTACCGCGAGATCGCGGAGGAGACGGGGGTGCCGACCGGCACCGTGAAGAGCCGCGGCCGCGCCGCGCTCGATCAGCTGGCCGTGGTGCTGGCGTAACGGTGCCGGCCGAGCGGCGCGTGCGGATCGGCGAGCTCGCTCGGCGGACGGGCACGACCCCGGAGCTGCTCCGAGCGTGGGAACAGCGCTACGGCCTGTTCGACCCCGCCCGGAGTGCCAGCGGCTACCGGCTGTACGCCGCTGCGGACGAGCAGCTCGTGCGCGCCATGCTGGCGCGGATCGGGGAGGGCCTGTCGGCGGCCCAGGCCGCGCGCGCGGTGCGTTCCGGCCAGGAGCCGGCCGACGCGCTGGCGCGTCTGGAGGACGCCTTCGCCCGCTTCGACGCGGCCGGCGCGGAGGACCTGCTCGACCGCCTCCTCCTGGCCCGGTCGACCGAGTCGGTGATCGTCGACGTCGTGCTGCCGGCGCTGCGCGCCGTCGGCGACCAATGGAATCCCGGCGACCAGGAGATCGCACGCGAGCACTTCGCGTCGAACCTGATCGGCGGCCGGTTGCGGGTCCTGGGGCGAGGCTGGGACCTCGGCACCGGTCCGCGGGCGGTGCTCGCGTGCCCGTCCGGGGAGCGCCACGACCTCGGGCTGGTCGCGTTCGGCCTCGCACTGCGCCAGCACGGCTGGCGCATCACGCTGCTCGGCCACGACACGCCGACGGGCACCATCGCGCGCACCGTCGCAACGCTGGCGCCGCGGGCCGTCGTCCTCGCCGCCGTCATCCCGGAGCGCTTCGCCGACGCCGGCTTGGCCGCGCTGGGCGGGGGGCGGCTGCTCGCCATCGGCGGCGCCGGCGCGCGGCCGGAGGCGGCCGGCCGGCTCGGTGCGCTGCTGCTCGAGGGCGACCCGTTCAGCGCGGCCGCGCAGGTGGCGGCCGCCGTCGCCGCGCCGGCTGCCTCGCCCTAGACGTCCAGGCGGTGCCGCACGGCGCCGTCCACCACGCAGAGCGTCACGGGCAGCTGCAGCAACTCCTCGGGGTCGAGGTCGACCGGGTCGTGCGCGAAGCCGGTCAGATCGGCCCGGTACCCCTCGCGGATGCACCCGTTCAGCGCGCTCTCGCCGACCAGGGCGGCGGGGTTGCGGGTGTACCCGAGCAGCGTCTCGAGCCCGGTCAGCGCCTGGTCGGCACCGTAGGAGCCGCGCTCCGCGTGGCCCGGCTCGTGCCGGAGACGGCACCAGCCCATGCCGAGCCGCGGGTCGAAGCGGGCCACCGGCCAGTCGGAGCCGAGGCAGACCAGCGCGCCCGAGTCCCAGATCTCGCGCGTGCGGAACGCGCGGCCGCTGCGCTCCGGCCCCAGCGTGCGGCTCCACGGATCGGACTTGTCGGCCTGGTTGTTCTCGAGGTGGAGCGGCTGCATCGACGCGCAGACGTTCTCGGCCGCGAACCGCGGCAGGTCGTGGTCCCGCAGCGTCTCGATGTGCTCGATGCGGTGCATGCGGCCCTCGACCGCGCCCGCCGCCCGGTACGCGTCGAGCGCGGCCCGCACGGCGCGGTCGCCGACCGCGTGGGTGGTGCAGGCGAAGCCCGCGCGCGCGAACCGCGCGACCACCGACGCGTACCGCTCCTCGGACGGCCAGAACGGCACCGTGCCGCCGCCGTTCGTGTCGGGCTCGTACAGCCACGCGGTGCCGGTCTCGACGACGCCGTCGATGAAGAACTTGGCCGTGCCGCCGCGCCACATGTGCCCGCGCTCGCCCAGCAGCGGCAGGCGCGCGGCGATCTCGTCGTCGCCGATGTCCGGCTCCTGGTGCAGCGGCACGACGCAGCGCACGGTCATCCAGCCGCGCGCGTCCATCTCGCGGCACACCTCGTACAACTGCGGCGACCCGATCATCACGTGGCCGCCCGTGAGGCCGACGGCGTTCATGCGCTCGAACGTGGTGCGGTAGCGCAGCAGGCGCTCCTCGTCGGTCGGCTCGGGCACGGCCTCCATCACGAGCGAGATCGCGCCGGGCTCGCGCAGCTCGCCCGTCGGCACGCCGTCCATGCACACGACCTCCGCCGCCTCGGTGAACGAGCGCGGCCCGTCGACGCCGGCGCGCCGCAGCGCCTCCGGGCTGGCGAGGGCCGTGTGGAAGTCGAAGAAGCTGAGCAGCGCCGGGTTGCCGCCGACGGCCTCCTCGATCAGCCTGCCGTCGATGCCGCCGTCGGGGAACGCCTCGTACGCCAGCGCATAGCCGCGCACCCAGTCGCCATCGCCGCAGCGCGCCCGCTCCGCGCGCAACGCGTCGCGGACGCCCTCCAACGTGGTGACGCCGGTCAGGTCGGCGCCCAGCGCGCCGTCGGAGCCGAGGAACGGGTGGATGTGCGAGTCGGTCAGCCCCGGCACCAGCGCGGTGCCGCTGAGGTCGATCACGTCGCTGCCGGCGTCGCAGGCGGCGCGGATCTCGGCGTCGGAGCCGACGGCGATGATCGTGCCCGCCCGGACGGCGACCGCGGTCGCGGACGGGCGGTCGGGGTCCAGCGTGCGGATGCGTGCGCCGACGAGCGCGAGATCGGCGGAGGTGCGGGCGGCCATGCGCGAGACGTTAGCCGAGCGACGCGGTCAGGCGTCGGGCGCCCTCCGCGAGCATGGCCGCCGTGAACGGGTACGGCGTCGCGTTGGGTACCGGCAGCGCCGGCCCCAGCACCGCGTCGTGGCCGGCCAGCACGTTCAGCAGGTAGCGGATCGGCTGGTCGTGGGTGATGACGAGCGCCGGCAGTGCGGTCTCCTCCGCCAGGCGCCGGAGCCCACGGGCGTACCGCGCGACGGCGGCCCGCCGCGACTCGCCGCCCGCCGGCGCCTCGTCCACGCCGTGCGTGAGCCGCCACGTGCGGTAGCCGAGCCGGGGCTGCGACTCGAACACGCCCAGGTCGATGTCGCCGAGATCGGCGTCGACGGCGGCCTCGCGTCCGGGGAGGAGCTCGTCGAGGCTCTGCCGGGTGCGGCCGAACGGCGTCACGACGACGGTCGCCCACGGGATCGCCTCGAGCACCGGCCGGAGCGCCCGCATCTGGGCGATGCCGGCGTCGGTGAGCGGCACCGCAACGGACGGGTCGCCGTTCAGCAGCCCGGCGGCGTTGTAGGTCGTCTCGCCGTGGCGGACGAGGACGATGTCGGCGTGGGCGAGGTCCACGCGCCACATCATCGCTGGCGGGTAGGCTGCCCGCCGTGGATCTCTACACCGGTATCGCCGACCTGAAGCTCGACATCGACGACTACGCGCTCGAGCGTCACGAGCACGTGACGCCCGAGTGGACGCGCGTCACGACGACCATCGTGATGCGCGGCGGCGGCCACGAGGGCCGCGGCGAGGACGTCACCTACGAGGTACCCGAGCACGACGTGCTGGCGGACCAGGCGCCGCTCGACCTGTCGGGTCGGACCACGTTCCACGAGGCGTCGACCGCGCTGGAGCCGTTCGGTGCCGGCTACCGGCGCTGGGGCTTCGAGTCGGCGGCGCTCGACCTGGCCCTGCGCCAGGCCGGGCAGACGCTCGGCGGTGCCCTGGGCCTGCCGTACCGGCCGGTGCGGTTCTGCATGTCGACGCGGCACGACGTCCGCGCGTGGCTCGACGTGGCGCCCGGCCTGGAGTTCAAGCTCGACCCCGAGCCGGCGTGGGATGATGCCTACCTGGACTGGCTGGCGGCGAGCGGCCGCGTCCGCGTGCTCGACCTGAAGGCGCACTACGCGGCCGCCACGGGCGTCAGCCAGGGGCCGGACGAGCGCCTCTACATCGCCTGCCGCGACCGCTTCGACGACGACACGACCATCGAGGACGCGTGGTTCGCCGACGGCTGGCTCGACCTGTTCCGCGGTCACGAGCACCGGCTGGCGTTCGACGCGATCATCCACTCGGTGGCCGACATCGAGGCGCTGCCGATCCTGCCGCGCCGCATGAACATCAAGCCGTCGCGCTTCGGGCCGATCTCGAACCTGTTCGCGACGATCGAGTTCTGCAAGGCGCACCGCATCGCGCTGTACGGCGGCGGGCAGACGGAGCTCGACATCGGCCGCGACCACATCCAGGCGCTCGCGAGCCTCTTCTACGCGGCGGCTGCGAACGACGTCGCACCGCGCGAGTACAACAAGGGTGAGGCGCGGCGCGGCCTGCCGCAAAGCTCGCTGCCGGCGCCCGAGCCGGCGGCCGGCATCGCCTGAGCCGGTGCCTCAGGCGAGCGCGCGGCGCAGGAACGCGAGCGCGTTGCCGGCCATCAGCGCGTCGGCCCGGTCGGCTCCCGAGCCCGCGGCGACCGCGGCCCGCACGTCGGCGTAGGCCGTCTCGCGGGGCGGCTCCGGCACGCTCGCGAGGCTGCTGTCGGGCGCCTCGGGCGGCTGCAGGTGGTGCGGCTCGGACGGCCCGTGCGGCAGGAACGCAACGAAGTCGGCGCCGATGGCGGGCAGCGCTGCTCCGCCCACCGACACGAGGTGGTCGTGGTGGGCGGCCGCCTGCGGGCCGACCGGATCGGGCCCCAGCAGCACGGGCAGCAGGTTGAGGCCGCACACGCCGTCGCGGGCGGCGACGCCGCGCAGGATGTCGTCGGAGACGTTGCGCAGGGTGGGATGCACGGCGGCGGCGTTGGAGTGCGAGGCGAACACGTGGCCCGGGGCGTGCTCGAGCGCCGTCGCTCGCGCCCCGCTCGGTGAGATGCGACAGGTCGAGCGCGATGCCGGCCGCGGCCATCTCGTCGAGCAGCCGGCGGCCGGCCGGCGTGATGCCGGCGCCGCGGTCCTCGGTGGCGCCGTCGGCGAAGTCGTTGGCGCGGTTCCAGGTGAGGCCGATCGAGCGCACGCCGAGCCGGCCGAACAGGCGCACCAGCTCCGGCTCGCGGCCGAGCGGCTCGGCGCCCTCCAGCGTGAGGATGCCCGGCGATCGAGCCGGCGTCGAGCGCGGCGTCGAGCTGGCGCGCGTCGGTGACGATCGCGAGCGCGCCGTCCGACTCCTCGGCGTCGCGGTGGGCGGCATCGATCAGGCGCAGCGCGTGACGGAGCGCGAGGTCGGTGGCGTGCTGCGTCGGGCAGTAGACGGCCAGCAGCTGCACGCGCACGCCGGCGGCGGCGAGCGCCGGCTGGTGGAGGCGCCGGAACACGTCGCGCTCGCCGGCGACGCGGCGGTCGGCGATGTCGATCAGCAGGTCGGAGTGCAGGTCGACGATCACCGGCGGTCGCCGAGAAGGGCGGCGAGGCCGCCGATCACGAGGAGCACCAGGAAGGTGAAGATCAGGATCGCGACGAGCGTGGTGAAGACGACGAGCAGGATCGAGCCGATCGCGATCAGCACCTGCGCGAACGCCACGACCCACGACACCTGACGGAAGGTGTACGACGGGATGCGCGGCGTGATCAGGAAGTGGAACGCGACCGCGGCGACGGCGACGGCGAGCAGGATCAGCTTCGAGACGTCGAACGCCCAGAGCAGCGCCTCGAGGAGCGCGAGTCCGCCGGCGAGACGGAGCCGGTAGCGCCGCAGCCAGGCGCCGGGGCCGCCGGCGGGAGCCGGGTCGTTGCTGTAGCCGAGCGTGGTGATCCGGACGTCGGACGGGTCGATCTCGATCCGCTTCACGATGCCGACAGGGTAGCGGCCCGCGCCCACGCCGCCCCCGGAAGCGAGGCGGCCGCAGCGGTCGCAGAAGCGAGGTCCGAGAAGAGCCCGAACACCGCAGATCCCGACCCCGTGACGCACGCCGCGGCGGCGCCGCGCGCGACGAGCTCGAGGCGCAGCGCGCGGCAGCCGGGCTCGAGCTGCTCGGCGACCGGCCCTAGGTCGTTGGCGACGAGATCGCGGCGAGCGCCGCGAGGGACGGGATCGACGCGGGCAGCCCGCTGTCGGCGATCGGCCCGGGCGCACGTACGCCTCGTAGACGTCGCGGGTCGCGAGCGGCCGGCCGGGGTGGGCGAGGACGATCGCGATCGGGGGCAGCGACGGGCCGGGCGACAATTGCACGCCTCGCCCCCGTGCAATTGCACGGGCCGGCCCGAGGAAGAACGGCACGTCGGAACCGATCGTCGCGGCGATCGCCGCCAGCTCGTCCAGCCGCGAGCGGCGAGCCAGCAGCCGGTTGGCGCCCGCGCAGCGCCGCCGCCGCGTCGGACGACCCGCCGCCGAGCCCTGCACCGACCGGAAGCGCTTGTCGATGCGCACGCGGAACGCCGGCACCGCTCGGGCCCCACCGCCGCCAGACGTCGGCCAGCGCACGCGTCACGAGCGTGTCGCCCGCCGGCAGCCCGGGGCACTCGCACCACCGTCGCGCGCGGCCGGGCGATCGCCAGCACGTCGGCGAGGTCGACGCCGTCATCAGCGTCAGCACCTCGTGGTAGCCGTCCGGCCGGCGCGGCTCCGACCCGCAGCACGAGGTTGATCTTCGCGGGGGCGAGTTCGATCACGGCGTCAATCGGCCATGGTGCTGGATCGAGCGGTGCAATTGCACGGAACGTTCCGTGCAATTGGACGATCGCCCGCAGGCCGACGCCCGGCGCGCCCTCTCAGCAGGCGGAGCGCGACGAAGCTCTCCGGCGGCAGCGCCTCGGCGCGCACCGCGGTCGGCAGTCGATCGCGGCAGAGCGCCGCGTCGACCGCGCTCCGGGGCGCGGCCCGCGAGTCGACACGCGTTGGCGAGCGTCTTGCGCCGTGGCCGAAGGCCGCGTGGACGAGGGCCACGATCCGCGACCACGCGCGGGGCGAGCTCCGGCCAGTCGCTCGCCGGCGGAACGCCGACCAGGGCGGAGTCGACGTTCGGTTGCGGCACGAACACGGTGCGCGACACGCGGTGGCTGCCGGTGCGCTCGCGGCGAGCGTACGAGCACGAGACGGCGCGCCGTACGCCGCGGTGCCGGGCGCGGCGAACAGCCGGTCGCCGAGCTCGCGCTGGATCATCACGGCCCATCGATCGACGGTTGGCAGGCCGCTCAGCGACTCGGCGATCAGCGGAGTCGCCACGTTGTACGGAAGGTTGGAGACGAACGCCGTCGGTGCGGGGGCGAGCGACGATGCGTCGACGTCGACCGCGTCCTCGAAGCGGACGGTGACGTTTGCGTGCCCGTCGAGCATGATCGCCAGCGCCGGCTCCAGGCGGCGGTCGATCTCGATGGCGTGGACGTGGCGGACGGCGTCGGCGAGGGCGGCGGTGAGGACCCCGAGCCCCGGGCCGACCTCGAGCACCACGTCGTCGGGTCGCAGATCCGCGAGCCGAAGGGCGACGCGGACGAGGTTGTCGTCGACGAGAAAGTGCTGGCCGAGGCGCGTGTCGGGCGTGATTCCCAGCGTCGGCGAGCCGTGCGAGCGTGATCGCCGCGGTACGTTCACGCGCAGGTGGAACGCGCGCGCGGCGTTCGACTCGACGCGGTCGTCGAGCGCGGCGGGCGCAACGTCCCGCAGTCCCGCGACGAACGCCGAGCGTGTCCATGACGTATGCAGGCTCGTTCGGCGTGCCGCGGTGCGGGACGGGGGAGAGGTACGGCGCGTCGGTTTCGAGCAGGATGAGATCGTCCGGCACGCGTCGGGCGGCCTCCGCAGGTCGATCGCGCTGCCGTAGGTGACGTTGCCGGCGAACGAGCAGTACCAGCCCCGCTCGACGGCCTCGTCGAGGCGGTCGACCGCCGCGAAGCAGTGCAGGACGACGGTCGGCGGTGCCTCGGCTGCGAGCAGCTCGAAGCAGTCGTCGGTCGCGTCACGGCAGTGGATGACGACGGGCAGGTCGAGGTCACGTGCGATCGCCAGTTGCGCGCGGAACGCCGTCATCTGGGCGTCGCGCGGTGCACGCGGTCCGGAACCAGTCGAGCCCGGTCTCGCCGATCGCGACGCACCGCGGATGGGTCGCGCGGGCTCGGATCTCCTCGCCGATCTCCTCGGACCAGTCGGCCGCGTAGTGCGGATGCAGTCCGGCCGTGGTGTAGACGTCGGGGTGGCCGTCGGCAAGCGCCGTCGCCTCGGCCATCTCCTTCGAGGCGAGCCGATCGTGATGAACCGCCGGACGCCCGCGGCGCGTGCGCGCGCCAGCACCTCGGCCGGGTCGTCCTTGCAGCTCGTGACGTGCGTGTGCGTGTCGATCAAGAGAGCGGCTCGTCGACGCGCGGGAACAGCGGGCCGTCGATCTGCGTGGGCGCGCCGGCGGGAAGCGGCCGGGTGCGGCGTTGTCCCAGCTCACCTCGCTGCCGTCGGAGCCGACGGCCGCGAGGATGGCGGCCGAGGCGTCGGGGACGAACGAGGCGATGATGACCGCGATCACCCGCAGGCCGTCTTGCAGCGTGTACAGGACCGTCGTCGAGCTCGGCTGCCGCGGCGGGGTCCTTCGCGAGCTTCCACGGCGCGCGCTCCTCGACGAAGCGGTTCAGCGCGCGGACGCTCTCCCACGCCGCCTCGAGCGCCTCGGTCAGCTCGAACCGGTCGACATGGCCTGCGAAGGCGGCGGCCGAGCGCTCGAGCGTGGCGCGGATGGCGAGATCGACGGTGCCGGACGGCGCGACACCGTCGCGGTACCGCCCCGTCATCGCCACGGTGCGGGACAGGAGGTTGCCGAGATCGTTGGCCAGCTCCGAGGTTGAACCGATCGTGGACGCGCTCGTACGAGACGTCGCCGTCGCCAGCCGAACCGCACGTCGCGGAACAGGTAGAACCGCAGCGCGTCCAGGCCGTACCGCTCGATCACGCGGAACGGGTCGAGCACGTTGCCGACCGACTTCGACATCTTGGCCTCGCGCACCGTCAGGAAGCCGTGGATCGAGCAGCTGCTGCGGCACCTCGTAGCCGGCGCTCATCAGCATCGCCGGCCAGATCACGGCGTGGAACTTGAGGATGTCCTTCCCGAGCAGCTGCCAGCGCGCCGGCCAGTACCGGTCGGTCAGGTCCTCCCCGGGCCGGGCGTAGGTGAGGGCCGACGTGTAGTTGATCAGCGCGTCGATCCAGACGTAGATCGACCTGATCGGGCTCCCACGGCACGGGCACGCCCCACTCGATCGAGGCGCGGGACAGCGAGATGTCCTTCAGGCCGCCCTCGATGAAGGCCCGCGCCTCGTTGTACCGGGCGCGCGGCAGCACGAACTCGCGGCTGCTCGTCGTAGAGCGTGCGCAGCCGGTCCTCGTAGGCCGACAGGCGGAAGAACCAGTTGCTTCTCCTCGACCCACTCCGGCGGCGTGCCGTGGATCGGGCACATGCCGTCGACGAGATCGTCATCGGTGTAGAAGGCCTCGCACGCCGTGCAGTACAGGCCGGAGTAGGTGTCCTCGTACACGTCGCCCGAGGAACGCATGCGCTCGACGAAGGCCTGCACGAAGCGTCTCGTGTTCCACGTCGGAGGTGCGGATGAAGAAGTCGTTGGTGGCGCGAAGATCGCCCGTGAGCTGCCGGAACACGGCCGACACCTGGTCGCAGAACTCCTTCGGTGAGAGACCCGCCGCAGCCGCGCTTCGCGCGACCTTCGACCCGTGCTCGTCGGTGCCGGTGAGGAAGAAGACGTCCTCGCCCCGCTGCCGCATGTGACGGCTCGCCACGTCGGCCGCAATGGTCGTGTACGCGTGCCCGAGATGCGGGTTCGCGTTGACGTAGTAGATCGGGGTGGTGACGTAGAAGCTCACGTACGCATGGTATCGGCGGGCTCAATCCGCCAGCGACGGCTGGACGGTTGGCGGCGGTGGGGTGGAGCAATCCAATTGCACGGTTCGTTCCGTGCAATTGGGCCTCGACCGCCAGCCGAGCGCCGATCTACGGCGCTTCGTCGATGAGTCGCTCGTAGAGAGCGCGGCGAGGGAGGCCCGACAGCAGCGCCGCAATCTCGGACGCACGACGCGCGCCGAGGCCGGAATCGCGCAGTTGCACGAGCGCGTCGTGCAGTTGGGCCTCCGACGGGCCGCCGCTCGGCCGCGGTGCGCCGGCGGCGAGGACGAGCGTGACCTCGCCCGGCGGTGGGTCGGTGAATGCGGCTGCCACCTCGGTGGCCGTGCCGCGTACGACCTGCTCGTGGAGCTTCGTGAGCTCGCGGCAGACCACGAGGCGTCGCGCCGGGTCGCGCGCGGCGATCGCGGCGAGGGTGCGGGGCAGGCGGCCGGGTGCCTCGAATGCGATCAGCGGTACGCCCCAGCCGTCGGCGGTGTCCAGGCGGGCGTTGAGGCTTCCAGCGCTGCGTGGCAGGAAGCCGATGAATGCGAAGCCGTCGCCCTCGATACCCGACGCGGCGAAGGCCGCGGTCACGGCGGACGGGCCGGGGATCACTTCCACCACGACCCCGGCGGCGGCGGCCGCAAGGACCAGTCGGGTGCCGGGATCCGACACCGCGGGCATGCCGGCGTCGGTCACGAGCGCGACCTCGTCGCCGTGCAGGAGCCGCTCGACGAGCCGTGCAGCGCCGTGCTCCTCGGTGTTCGCGTCGAGACGCTCGAGCCTCGGCGCCGGGATGCCGAGCGCGGTCAGCAGCGCTCGCGTCCGCCGCGTGTCCTCGCACGCGATCACGGCTGCGCCCGCGAGTGAATCGCGGAGCCGCTGCGTGACGTCTCCCAGGTTGCCGATCGGCGTCCCGCAGATGCGGAGGGTGCCGCTCGTCATGGGAGGACGAGGCAGGCGGCGCCGATCATCCCGGCGTCGTTGCCGAGGCTCGCCGATAGGAGCCGGGCCTCGCCGTTCGGCGGCAGCGCCTGCTCGCGGAGGATCCTCCCGGCCCGGGGGAGGATCAGGTCGGCGCAGGCGTCGCCGAGCCCGCCGCCGATCACGAACACCTCGGGCGCCAGCGCGTTGGCGAGCGAGACGAGGCCGGCGCCGAGCGCGGCCGCCAGCTCGTCGATGAGGGCGAGCGCGCCCTGATCGCCGGTCGTGGCCCTCGCCAGCACGTCGTGCGCGTCGCCGTACCCGGCCTCACGCCCGCGGGCTCCGAGCGCGGTGCCCGAGCAGTACGCCTCGAGGTGGCCGCGGCCGGGACAGGAGCCCTGGCAGTGACGGCCGTTGCGCTCGATGACGATGTGCCCCAACTCGCCACCCGTGCCGCGTGCGCCAGCGAGGAGGCCGCCGTCGGCCACGATCCCGCCGCCGACGCCCGTGCCGAGCGTGAGCGTGACGGAGTGGGTGGTGCCCGCGGCCGCGCCGAACCGGTGCTCGCCGAGCGCAGCGCAGTTGCCGTCGTTCTCGATCACGACCGGCGCGTCGAGCACGTCGTTGAGGAGGGCGCGAAGGGCGATGTTGCGGAGCGGCAGGTTGACGGCCTGGATCAGCGTCCCGTCGGGCCGTTCGATCGTCCCTGGGACGCCGACGCCCACCCCGGAGACCTCGCGTCCGTCGCCCAGCTTCCGGGCCATGGCGACGATCTGCTCGACGATGCGCTGCGCATCCGACGTGTCGGTTGCGTGCTCCTCGACGACCGCGACGGTGCCGTCCGCTGCGACGAGACCGCCTCGAAGCTTGGTGCCGCCGAGATCGATGCCGATCGCAAATCCCACCGCCGGGACCATAGCGGCGCGTGACGATCGCAGCGCGACTACGGCATGCCGTCGTCAGCGCTCGGATCCCGGCGGGGCGCCCGGTTGCGGCATGGCGCTGCCCGCGAGAGCCGGATGCCGCTCGCGGCGCGCCAGGTGCAGCGTCACGCGCCGGTCGTCGAGCTCGACTCGAGGCCGTGCCCGCGGCGACGGCCGCGGCGTGAGCCACCGGCGATCCCGCCACCAGCGGCGAATGGTGTGCGGGCTCGGCGGCCGTACCGATGGCGGCAGGCCAGAGAACGAGGCGAGCACCACGGCTTCTCCGTCGTGGTACGTCCCGCCCTCCGCCCACGCCGTCTCGGCGGCGCGCCGCTGACCGGGCCACGCGTACGAGCCGGGGCGGTGCCGAGGCGTCGGCTGGCCCATCGCCAGCACGTCGTCGACGAACGCGCGGATGGCCTTCGAGTAGCGCTGGCCGCGGAGCCCGAGGCTCTCGTAGGTGGTGGTCAGCGCCGAGAAGAAGTCGCGACCACCGCGTGAGTGCACGAAGGCCGGGTCGCGGTGGTCGTCGCAGAGCGCGACGGCAACGCCGTACCGGAAGGGGATCATCTGGGCGGCGACGCTGCGCGGGAAGCACGCGACGCAGCGCGGTGCCTTCATCGGGCCCTTCCCGTGGCCCTTGTACCGTCGCACCGGCCCGCGCTCGTGTTGGGCCCAGATGGCGGTCGCGGTGGCGTCGCGCGGGTCGAGATCCTGCGGGGTTCGCGTCATGTCGCCAGGTTGGCAACGCACGGCAGGTCCTGTCTGGTGCGCAGTGCAACGTCTTCGCACCGCACTCCGCGAGCGGCGCGCTCGTCGCGGCCGACCGCGCACGGCGCCGCGATCGGGCTTCGCGGATCCGTCCAGTTGCACGGAACGTGATGTACGAGCACCTGTGCAGCCCCCGGCTACCCTGCGGCCATGTCCGACCGCCCGTATCGGGTCTATCGCGGCGGTCAGCGCGGTGGATCCGCGGACCAGCCCGAGCTCGACCTGCCGGCAGGCGCCGCAGGTCCCGCCGCCCGTCCCGTCGATGCACCGCCGCAGGGTGAGCGCCGCGGCCCGGTGATCCTGCCGCCGACCGGCGGCACGCCCAAGGCACCGACGGAGGCGCCGCCCCCGAGCGGGCCGCGCCGCCGTCGTCCGTGGGGCCGGATCCTCGGAA
Organism: uncultured Actinomycetes bacterium; assembly: GCA_963722525.1. Lineage (GTDB taxonomy): Bacteria > Actinomycetota > Thermoleophilia > Gaiellales > F1-60-MAGs149 > VFJZ01. Next base: position 54,116 of record CAVRMM010000002.1, read on the forward strand.
TCGGACTCACGCTGCTGGTGCTTGGGACGGGCGTGTGGCTGGTCGTCGGCTACCTGGCGTTCCGCGACTCCGTGCGAGAAGGCGAACGCGCGTCTCGATCGCATCACTCGGGCCGCGCCCGTTGAGCCGGTGCTCGACCAGCAGTCCGGCACGCTCCTGTCGAACCCGACGACGATTCTCGTCATGGGCCGCGACCGCAACGGTCTCTCGGACTCGCTGCAGCTGATCCGGGTCGATCCGGGCAGCCATCTCGTCTCGACGCTCGCCATCCCGCGCGACCTGAAGGTCGAGATTCCCGGCGTGGGCTCGGACAAGATCAACGTCGCGTACGCCCGCGGCGGAGCGGCACTGGCAGTGGAGACCGTCCGCAACCTCACGGGTGTGCCGATCAACCACGTGGTGCTCGTCGACTTCTCGGGCTTCCGGCGGCTCGTCGACGCCGTGGGCGGGATCGACATCTACAACAAGGAGCGCCTGTCCTCGGACTTCGACGGGCACACCTACCACTTCAAGCGCGGCGCCCTGCACCTCAACGGCGAGCGGGCCCTCGCCTACGCGCGGATCCGCAAGAACACCGACAACGCGAGCGACTCCGACGTGACGCGCGGGCAGCGCCAGCAGCGCGTGATGTCGGCGCTGAAGCAGAAGCTGGCCTCACCCGGCACGCTGTTCCGGCTGAACTCCGTCGGCGCCCACGTCGCCGATCCGCTAGCGACCGACCTCAGCGCCAACCAGTTGCTGCAGCTCGGCTGGGGCGACTTCCGCGCCGAGACCCACCTGAACTGCAACCTCGGCGGCGAGCCGATCGTGCTCGGCAGCGTCTCCTACCTGGCCGGCGTGTCGGAGAACCGTGACGTCGTGTCGGCGTTTCTCGGCGACACCGCGCCGCGCAAGCGGAACGCCAAGGATCCGTTCAGCCCCGGCTGCTCGTAAGTCCGATTGCACGGAACGTTCCGTGCAATTGGAATCCTCCGCGCACCAACCGACCACCGCCTCACCACCGCCCACCCCTCACGGCGTCTTCGCCGTCGTGAAGTCGAACCGGTCGGCCGTCGTCATCGTGACGTGGGCGACGGCCTTGGAGCCGTCGTCGAGCACGATCGCGCAGTCGAAGGCGGTGCCGGGCTTCGCGGGGGCGTCGGCCGGGCAGGTGATCGTCTTCAGCGCGCCGCCCTGGCGAGCGACGTCGGCGCGGATGGCCTGCTCGACGGACGCGGGGTCGACGGTCTTCGGCGTGCTCGATCCGCCGCATCCTGCGACGGCGGCGGTCGCGAGGAGCACGACGACCACGCGCCGCACGGGCTAATCGCTCTTCGAGGAGCCCGAGCCGGTACTCGAGCTCGAACCCGACGAGGACGACGAGGAGGAGGATCCTCCCGAGGTCGACGACGAGGAGGAGCTGGAATCGCTCGAGCCCGAGCCGGACGAGGACGAGGCGCTGTCACCGCTCTTGCCGGCGCCGCCGCCTTCCGAGCTCGAGGAGTCGGACGACTTCGACCCGTTCCGGCGGCCGTAGTCGGTGTTGTAGAAGCCCGAGCCCTTGAAGTGGATCGCGGGCGCGTTCAGCACCTTCTGGACGGATGCGCCACACTCGGTGCACTCGGTCAGCGGGTCGTCGCTCATGCGCTGCATCACGTCGAACTGATGCCCGTTCGTGCAGCGGTACTCGTAGATCGGCACGCGTTCAGTATACCGACATTGGCACTCGGCATCAGACAGTGCCAAAGCTGGGGCTGTCCGCTAGCATCTCGGGCCCGTGCGTATCGCCATCCTGACGGACTACTACTACCCGCAGCTCGGCGGGATCACCGAGCACGTGCACGGGCAGGCGACCAACCTGAGCGCCCGCGGCCACGAGGTGACGGTCATCACGGGCAATCTCTTCCGCCCGCCGTCGGTAACCGACGACGGATCCGGCGCCGGTCTCGCGCGACGCGCCGTTCGAGATCGTCCGGATGGGCCAGGCCCTGCGGCTGTACGGCAACGCGTCGCAGACGCTGCACACGCTCGACTTCCGGATGATCTCGAAGATGAAGAAGCTGTTCCGCGAGCGCCGCTTCGACGTCATCCACACGCACGCGCCGTACAACCCCGGCTTCGTCATGCTCGCGCCGTTCGCGGCGCCGCCGTCGGCGATCACGGTCGGCACGTTCCACTCCGTCTTCTCGCCCGGGCCCGCTGCTGGACGTCTTCGGCCGCGCGATGCGCACCTCGATCGGTCGCCTGGACGGCAAGGTCGTCGTGTCCGAGGCGTGCATCGGCTCGCTGGTGCCGTACTTCCCGTACGACTACACGGTCATCCCGAACGGCATCGACGAGCGCCACTTCACGCCCGACGCCGACCCGATCGAGCACCTGCGCGACGGCCGCATGAACATCCTCTTCCTCGGCCGGTTCGACCCGCGCAACGGCCTCGGCACGATGATCGACGCGTTCATCCGCGTCCGGCGCGAGTGGGGGCCCGAGGTGCGGCTCGTCGTCGTCGGCGACGGCCCGCTGCGCAGCTACTACCAGAAGCGCGTGCCGGACGACATGCAGGGGGACGTGCACTGGGCCGGCCGCGTCGACTGGGAGCGGCCGCGCTACTACACCAGTGCAGATGTCCATTGCACGCCGTGCAATCGGGCCTCGTTCGGCATGGTGCTGCTCGAGGCGATGAGCTGCGGGCGGCCGATCGTGGCCAGCCGCATCTCCGGGCTTCCAGCTGCTCATGGAGCACGGCAAGCACGGGCTGATGATCCACCCGGCCGACGACGCGACCCGCTTCGCGGAGGCGCTCCTCTACCAGCTCGACCGGCCGGCGGAGCGCGCGCGGATGGGTCGCGAGGGCCGCCGGACGGCCGTCACGCAGTACGCCTGGCCGCAAAGTCGCCGCGCAGCTCGAGGACTACTATCTAGAGCTCATGCGCGGTCGGCGCTGAGCGAGCCCCCGTGACCAAGCGACAGGTCCTGACGCGGTACATCCTGGTCGCGCTCCTCTGCGCCGGGGCGACGGCCGCGCTCGACCTCACCGTCGTGCACGCCGGTATCGGGCCGGTCGCGTGGCTGATCGACGTGGCGTTCGCGAGCGCCCTGGTGCTGATCACGATCGGCTGCTTCGCGCCGAACGCGCCGCTGTTCGGGCGGGTCATCGACGGCACCGGCGTCCACCAGCCGGTCGTCGCGATCACCTTCGACGACGGGCCGTCGCCGGACACGACGCCGCGCGTCCTGGACGCGCTACGCGACGCCGACGCGCGGGCCACGTTCTTCATCCTCGGCCGGCACGCCGAGCAGCACCCGAAGATCGTCGAGCGGATGGTGCGTCGAGGGCCACGAGATCGCGAACCACACGCTACAGCCACGGGATCCTCGTCTTCGCCGGCGCGCGCGAGATCACGCGCGAGCTGCTGCGCACCGCATCGGCTCCTGCTCGCATCGGGCGCCCGCCCGCCGCGCCTGTTCCGGGCGCCGCACGGCTTCCGCAACCCGATCGTCGTGCGCGTCGCACGACGGCTCGGCTACCGCGTCGTGCGGCTGGACGAAGGGCGTCTTCGACACGGCGCATGCCCGGCGCCGACGTGATCGCCGACCGCGCCCGCAAGGCGCTCCGGCCCGGGCGCCATCCTGCTGCTGCACGACGCGGACGGCAACGGCAACGGCGACCGCAGCCAGACCGCGGACGCCCTGCCGGCGATCCTGCGCGGACATGCAGGAGGCCGGCCTGTCGGCGGTCACGGTCTCCGAGCTGGCCGCGCTGGCGCCGGAGCGGCAGACATCGTGGAAGCGCATCGCCTTCGTCATCCTCGGCGTGGCCGCCATCGTGACGCGTCATCTTCCAGCGCACCGACCGCGCAGCAGATCATCGATGCGTGGGAGATCTTCAAGACGCTGTCGGTGCCGCTCGTGATCCTGGCGCTGATCGCCAACTTCGCGTCCGTCTGGTTCAAGGCCGTCGGTCTGGAAGACCAGCCTCGACACGATCCCCGACCACCCGCGCTTCACGCTACCGGCAGGTCGTGCCGGCGATCTTCATCGGCTTCCTGCTCAACGCCGCCCTGGTCGCGCGCCTCGGCGAGGTGGGCCGGATGTTCGTGCTGCGTCGGCGCGTGCAGAAGGATGCCGGCGTCACGCTGCGGATGCCCACCATTGCGGGCACGCTGCGTGATGGAGCAGATCATCCTCGGCATCACGCTGGTGGTGTTCGTGATCATGATGATCGTGTTGCTGCCGAACGTGCCACGGCAGATCATCGACGGCGTGATCGCGCTGACGGGCGCGGTCGTGGCGCTGGTGGTGGGCGTCATCGCCGTGGAGCTCGCTCGCGCGGTGGCGCGCGCGCCGCCGTCCCGACTCGCCGCCCGCCCGCGCAGGCCGCGTCGAGCTGGCGAAGCTTCCTGCGCTCCGTCGAGGCCGTGCTGAACGGCATGGCGAGCGGGCTCGAGCTGCTCCGCTCACCCCGCCGCGGGAGCGTGGAGCCTCGGCGCGGGCATGCTCTCGTGGGCGACGCAGTTGCTCGGCATCTGGCTGACCCTGCGTGCGTTCGGTATCGATTCGCACACGCTCGGCGCGGCGGCGGCGGTGTTCGTGGCCTCGAACGTGGTCGGTCTCGTCCAGATCACGCCGGGCAACGTGGGCGTCTTCCAGCTCGCGGTCGCCCTCGCGCTGCGCGTCAGCTACGACGTCGACCAGACGACCGCCATCACCTTCGGCATCGGGCTGCAGGTGATCGAGGTGGCGCTCGGTGCCGGCCTCGGGTTCGTGTTCCTGTCGCTCGAGGGACTCTCGTTCGGCGAGGTCCGGCGCGGCATGTCCGCAGCCGCCATCGAGGATGGCGACGGCACGGTGGCGACGCCGCGCCTTGCGCCGACGCGCGCCGAGCGCCGCCGGCAGCTCGTCTGAGCTACTCGCGGTAGCCGGTGATCGGGGGCGGCGGCGCCTGGTCGGTCCGCGCCGTCACCAGATCGTTCACCTCGCCGAGGCCGTTCGGGTACGCGTAGTTGATCTTGATGAACGGCTCCATCGCGTCCGGGACGGCGTCCTCGGGGAAGATCGCCTCGACCGGGCATTCCGGCTCGCACGCGCCGCAATCGATGCATTCCTCGGGGTCGATCACGAGCATGCGATCGGACTCGTGGATGCAGTCGACCGGACAGACCTCAACGCACGATCGGTCCTTCACGTCGATGCAGGGCTCGGTGATGATGTACGTCACGTCGCAGGGGCTCCTGGGGTTCAACCGGCGGTGCAATTGCACGCAACGCGCCGTGCAATTGGGCGCCCGAAGGGTAGGCGATCGATCCTCGCGCAGAGCCGCTTCCGGCCGGGCGGGTGCGGCGCGAGCCCCGGCCGCTACCGTTCGGGCGTGACTGCTGCCGAGTTCTTCGCTGCGCTGCCCGGGCGGTTCAACCCGGCTGCGGCCGTTGGTGTGTCCGCCATCATCCAGTTCGAGCTGAGCGGCGACGGGGGCGGGACGTGGCACGTCACGGTCGCCGACGGCGCCTGCGAGGTGGCCTCCGGACCGCACGACGATCCGACACTCGTGGTCGTCGCGTCGGCCGAGAACTGGCTGAAGGTGGTGGCCGGCAGCCTCGACCCGCAGATGGCGTTCCTGACCGGTCGCCTCAAGGTGCGTGGCGACATGGGGCTCGCCATGCGCCTGCGAGCGCTCTTCCTGTGACGGCTGCGACGGTGCGACGCCCCCTCGCCGTGTCCGTCGTCCTCATCGCGCTGCTCGCTGCGTGCACGCCGCCCGGCCCGCCCGACCGGCCGCTGCCCTCGCGGGTCGGCACGCCGAAGTTCCTCACCGTCAGCAACCAGGCGCTCGCGCCGCTCGCCGTCGGCTCGGCGAACGGCATGTGGATCACGACCGACGTGGCGCGCACGTGGCAGGCGGCGCGGCCCGCGGTGCGCAACGCCCAGTCGATCGGCTACACCGCCGGGCGCGCCTACATCTCACGCGGGCAGCACTACGAGATCCGCGACCCGTCGCTGCGCACCGAGATCGTCACGCGGCGCTGGCCGTTCCCCGGCACCGTCACCGGCCTCGCCTCCGACCCGCGCCACAACCGCATGTGGGCGCTCGCGCGCATCGGCGACAACGGGCAGACGCTGCGGTATACGAAGGACGGCGGGCGCGTCTGGTGGGTCGTCTCGGCGTCGGGCCTGTGCGTGCACCCGCGGTCGCTCGCCGCCTCGTCGGAGCCGGGCCGCAATGGTCGCGTCCGGCTGTTCGCCGCCTGCCGGGAGGGCCTGTTCGCCTCCGACGACCTCGGCTACACCTTCCGGCGTCTCACGTCGGCCCCGGCCGACGTGCGCGACGTCGCGACGTCGATGTTCGACGCGGGCACCGTGGTCATCGCCTCGCCCGTCGTCCGGGTCTCCCGCGACCGGGGCGAGACGTTCGCCGCCAAGGGCCTGTCGGCGCGGCTCGTGGCGGTCGACCCGCGCAACCCGTCGCTGCTCTTCGCGGTCGCGCTGAACGGGCGCCTGTACGCCTCCGCCGACGCCGGCAACACCTTCTGATCCGCCGTCAGGCGGAGCGAGTCACGAGGCGGCGCGACTCGCAGTCGACCGCGACGAGCTCCTCCGCCAGCCGCGCGGCGGTGTGGGACTCGAGGCGGCCGTACTCGCCCAGCCGGGCCAGCAGCTCGCACGCGGCCGCGATCCGCTCGACCGCGTCGGCGTCATCGAACAGGCACGCGTCGGCGGCGTCGCGCAGGACGCCGGCCTCCGACTCGTGCAGCACCACCAGCGAGAGGTCGGCCACGTGCCGCACCAGCGCGCGGTACGCGGCGCTCGCGGCGGCGCGGGCGCCGTCGGTTGGATCGAGCGTGGCAGTCGCGCTGCCGCCCCGATCGTCCGGTCGTTCGTCGTTGGTCATCGCTGTCTCGTCTCCGGCTCGTCGTGCATGCCTGTTCGGCCCATGCTTCGAGTGAGGACGATGGAGCGGTCCTAGATACCCCATCGGCAGCTGCGACGGCTGCTTGAGCGGCTCATGCCTCGCGGGCCAGGTACTGCGCGATGCGGTCCTGGAGCGCGTGCGCCGTCGAGTGGTTCACGGCGCGGCCGTTCACGATCACGCTGAACGCGTACGGCCCGGCATACCCGGAGAGGGCGGAGCTGGTGCTGAGGGTGCCCGTCTTGGCGCGGACGACGCCGCGCGCCGGGCCGGTCCTCATGCGCCCGCTGAGCGTGCCGTCGCGGCCCGCGACGGCAAGCGACTGGCGCAGCGGCAGACCGATCCCCGGCGTGCGCGAGGCAGCCGCGAGCATGCGCGCCAGCAGGCCCGTAGTGGTGCGATCGCTGCCGGAGAGGCCGGATCCGTCGACGATGCGCGAGCCGGTCAGCGACACGCCGAGGTCGCGTAGCGCCCGCCGTGCGCGCTTCGCGCCGTTCGCAGTCGTGCCGCGGCCGTAGGCGCTCGCGCCAACGGCCTTGAGCAGCATCTCGGCCGTGAAGTTGTCGGACTTCTTTCCCATCGTGCGCAGCATGCTGTCCATCCGCGGCGACGCGTCGAGGGCGATCGGCGCGGCCCCGGCGGGAGCGCGACCGGCCCGGACGGTGCCGCCGACGCGGACGCCGGCCTTGCGCAGCGCGCGCAGCAGCGCAGCGGCGGCGCGGGTGGCCGAGCGACCGGCCTTGTTGCGCGCCAGCGTCAGTGCCGAGAGCGGCGGACACTCCTGGCCGAGGAAGCCCGCCTTCCAGCCGGGCGCGCCGCGGCGCGTATCCCAAAGCGTCTCGTCGCCGACGATGCTGCCCGTCACGCGCCGCACGCCTGACGCCTTCACCGATCGCGCGAGGCGCGTGATGTCGGAGGTCGTGAGGGTCGGATCGCCTCCGCCGACGAGGTACAGGGAGCCATGGATGACGCCGCCGCCGGACGGCTGGGCCACCGCTGCCACGGCGGTGTGCATCCGCGCCCGGCGCGCCCATCTCGGACAGCACCGCCACGGCTGTCACGAGCTTCTCGTTCGAGGCGGGGATGCGCGTCTTCGCGCCCTTGAACTCGTACACCGGCGTGCCGTTCAGCCGCACGACCGAGACCGACACCGACCCGCTCAGGCCGCTGGCCGCGATGAACTTCGCGAGCGTCCGGGGCGAGGCGGCCTGGGCCGGGGAGGTGACGACGACCGCGACGAGCACGGCGATCGCTCCGACCAGGCGCCTAGACAATCCCACGTCGGACAGCGTAGACGGCGGCCTGGATGCGGTTCGAGATCTGGAGCTTCATGAGGATGTTCGAGATGTGGTTCTTGACCGTCTTCGGGCTGATGAACAGCTCGGCGGCGATCTCGGCGTTGTCCTTGCCCTCGGCGACGAGCTTCAGCACGTCGAGCTCGCGGGCGGACAGCTGCGTGGTCGGCGACGGCGACGCGGGCGCGGCCTGCTCGCGCACGTGGGACAGCAGCCGGCCGGCGATGCCGGGCGAGATCAGCGCGTCGCCCGCGGCGGCCGCGCGGATGCCCGCGATCAGCTCGTCGATGGAGGCGCTCTTCAGCAGGTAGCCGCAGGCGCCGGCCACGATCGCGTCGACGACGTCGGACGCCTCCTCGGAGACGGTCAGCACCACGACGCTCGTGTGCGGCGCCTCGTCGATGATCAGGCGCGTCGCCTCCACGCCGCCCAGACCCGGCATCGCGAGGTCCATGACGACGACGTCGGGCGCGTGCTCGCGCACCTGCGTGACGGCACCCTCGCCGGTCGCCGCCTCTCCAACCACCCGGAGAGGACCGTTCTCCTCCAGCAGCTGGCGCAGGGCGGTCCGGAACATGTCGTGGTCATCCGCGAGAACGACACGGAGCTCCGCGCTGGTTTCCACAGCCCAATCGTAGCGACCGGCGTCCCGGCCCGGGCCGGAGGAGCCCTACAGGATCGAGACGGTGACGGTCCTGAAGCCCCACTGCAGGGCGGCGGCCCGGGTCGGCAGCCACACGTCGATCCGGTTGCCTTTGATGTCGCTCCCCGTGTCGGCTGCGACGCAGCGGCCGTAGCCGGGCACGTCGAACTGCGTGCCCATCGGGATCACCCGCGGATCGGTCGCGCAGATGCCGCGGCGCGTCTGCAGGCCGGTGGCGGTCGTACCGTCGATGGCGTACGCGGTCGAGACGACGGTCAGGGTGTCGCCGCTGCCGACCGGACCGGCGGCCGGCGGGGCGGGAGCATCGGTCGTGCCACCGCCACCCCCCGTGTTGTCGTCGTCGGCCGGCGTCGTGCCACCGCCGTCCGCACCGGTGTCGGCGGCGGGCTCGTCCGCCGCGTCGTCCTCGATCTCGACGGCCTTCTCGCGGGCCGCTGCGGCAGCCTCCTCGAGCTGCGTCAGACGGCGTGCTGCGATCTGCTTCGAGCTGCGTAGGCCCGACACCAGGGACGCCTTGGCGGACCGCGCGTTCTCGGCCCGGTCCCGCTGTTCGTCCGCGGCGGCGGACGCCGCCGTCAGCCGGCCCTGCTCGGACGTCAGCGCCCGCTCGGCCTTGCGCGACGTGCTGAGGCCGCGCTGGACGTTGTCGATCAGGGTCGCGTCGCGGGCAGAGACGCGGTTCACGATGGCGAGGCCGTCGAGCGCCTCGGACAGGGAGGAGGCGCTGAGCAGGATCGCGAACGGGTCGACGTCACCGGCGCGGTACGCCGCTGCGAGCCGGTCGGACAGCGTGGACCGGGCGACGCGGAGGTTGGCGCGACCGACGGTCACCTCGCGTCGTGCGTCCGCGACGCGCTCGGCCTGGCGCCGCGCGCGGGAGCGAAGGTTCTCGGCGCGAGCGCGTGAACGGGTGAGCTTGGCGTCGGCCGCGAACAGCTCGAGCAGCGCGTCCGACTCGGCCGCCTCGAGCCGTCCGAGGGCGGCGCGGGCGTCGGCAGCACGATCGGCCCGGGCCGGCGATGTGGCAGCGAGGAAAACACTCGCGACGACGGCGAGGCACGTGACGAGGGCGCGACGCACGGCTCGGTCCACCGTACCACGGGAGCGAATTCAGACCGCCGTCGCGACCGCCACGCCGAGCCGGTCGAGCGTCGCGCACGCGGCGTCGGTCGGCATCCGGTCGACCAGCACGAGCCGCAGCCGCCCGCCCAGCGGGCCGCGGCCCATCCGGCGCAGTGTTCGCGCCGCCGTCGCCCGCTGACCGGCCGCGAACGCGGCGATCCGCTCGACGTCGTCGGCGTCGGACGCGAGGACGTCGGCGCCCGTCCGATCGAGCTCCGTGACGGCATCGGCAACCATCTCGCCGACGTACAGATCGGTTCCGGCGACCGCGGCCGCGACCAGGACCGCGCGCGCGACCGAGCGATCGCACGCCGACCGCAGGAGTACGTGGTCGCCGGTACGGATGCCGCCCGCGGCGACCAGCGGCACCGGCTGCGGCGCGGCCGGGTGCGAGGCCACCCACGCGACGCCCCGCGCCGCGAACCGGTCGAGCCCGATCGAATGCCCGATTGACGTCCCGTCGATCACGACCACCAGTCCGCCCACCGTCGCATCGGCGTCCCACGCGTCGTCGACCACGACCACGTCACCGCCGTCCGCGACGACGCGATACCCGCCGGCGAGCGCACCCAGCTCGGCGCAGAGCCGCTCCGGTCGCAGCCGTCCCGGAAATGACACCGACACGTCGGCCGCGATCCCCGCCGCACGCAGACCCTGCAGCATCTCGACCGACCGCGTCCGCACGTCGTGCCACGAGAGCGTCAACGACCGGCTGCGCAGGCCGGATCCGCGTCGCTCGAGCAGCAGGGCGAGCAGGTCGTCGGCCGGAATCGGGCTGCCGGTGGCGGCGGCGGAGCGGAGCGATCGGGGTGGGGAGGGGCGGGATGCGTCCAAGTGCACGGAGTGAATCGTGCAAGTGCACGACCGGCGCGTCCAGCGGCAGAGGGCGGTTGACGCCCAAGTGCACGGAACGTTTCGTGCAAGTGCAAGACCACGGCCGTGGTCCAACGGCGGGTCCGCGTCGCGTCCAAGTGCACGGAACGTTTCGTGCAATTGCACGCTCCCCCTCCAACCCAGGACGGCGACGGGCCCCGTAACCGTCAGGTCACGGGGCCCGTCGCAAACGAGCTCAAAACGCCAGGGCCTTACCCCGTGGGCATGAGCTCACGATCGAGCTCGTCCCTCGCGGCGGCGAAGAGGGTCTTGTCGATTTTGCCGTGGTAGATCGGGACGTGCTCTTCGATGCAGAGACGGATGACATCTCTGGTGTCGATCCCGAACTCCTTCGCCACCTCGTCGGGGGTCAGGTGATTCGCCATCTACGCGCCCTCCTGCTTGCCGGTGCCCAGAATAAGAGGCCTAGAAAACACGAAACCCACCGTGCTCAACGAGCCGGTGGGCCAGGAAATCCATCTGATCGCAAGTGAGCGTATCCACGGCGCTCAGTCCCGATCACCTTGCGATTCCATGTGCCGAACCGTACCACTGGCACCGGATGCCCGCAACGACCGTGACACGATCGTGATCAGACGGGGTTCTCGACCGCGAGGAAGCTCGTGGTGACGCCGAACTCCTCCACGAGGCGCTGCCCCACGGCCTGGACGCCGACCGTCTCGGTGGCGTGGTGGCCCGCGGCGATCAGCGTCACGCCGAGCTCGGCGGTGAGGTACGGCGTGTCCTCCTCCGGCTCGCCGGTGACGAAGCAGTCGAGGCCGAGCGTCGGCGGCGACGGTGATCTCCCGCGCCGGCCGCGCCGGAGATGACGCCGACGGTGCGCACCGGGTCGGCGCCGCCGCCGAACACCAGCGGCCGCGATCCGATCGCGGCGCCGAGCCGTTCCGCCAGCGCCGCCGCCGGCTCCGGCTGCGGCAGCGTGCCGTACCGGCCGAGCAGTCGTCCGCGGTACTCGGCGAACGGCGCCACGTCCTCGAGCCCGAGCAGCGTCCGCGAGCACCGCGTTGTTGCCGAGCTCGTGGTGGCCGTCGAGCGGCAGGTGGTACGCGACCAGCGACAGGTCGTTCGCGAACAGCGCCTCCAGCCGGCGGCGCTCGAGCATGCCGATCCGCCGCGGGGCGTTGTCCCAGAACAGGCCGTGGTGCACGATCAGCATCTGCGCGCCCGGCCGCGGCGGCGCGCTCGAACACGTCGAGCGACGCGGACACGGCGGTGCACACGTGGTCGACCTCCTCGGCGCCCGGCACCTGCAGGCCGAGCGGGAGGTGGTCGCGATACTGCGCCGCCTCGAGCGTCTCGTCGAGGTAGCGGACGATCTCGTCGCGCCGTGCCATCGTCGCCCGCTAGCGCGCGGCGCGGGGATCGGCCAGCGGCACGCCGTCGCCGTCGGCCTCGATGACCTCCACCGGCACGTGGTCGTCGATCTCGCAGCGGTCGCGCGTCAGCACGATCACGTCGCCGTTGCGCGCCAGCACCACGTCGCTGCGGTCGAGCCCGCAGCGGGCGACGGCGATGCGCGCCTGCGCCTCCTGCATCTGCGGCTCGCCGTGCACGGGCACCAGGAACCGCGGCCGCAGCAGGCCGATCATCTCCTCGATCTCGTCGGCGCGGGCGTGGCCGGAGACGTGGATCGGCGCGTCCTCGTGCGTCACGACCTTCACGCCCTGCGCGACCAGCGCGGCGATCATCGCCTCAACGTCGGGCTCGTTGCCCGGCACCGGCCGGCTCGCGAACACGACCGTGTCGGTGCGGCCGAGCTGCAGGTGCGGGATGGTCGCCGCGCGCGGCGCGCGCGAGCACCGCGTTGCGCTCGGCCTGCGAGCCGGTGCAGATCACCATCGAGCGGCGCGGCTGCAGCGACTCCAGCTCGCGCGGGCCGGCGGTGTCGCGGTTCGGCGGCGAGATCTCGCCCAGGCGCTCGGCGATCGCCATGTTGCGGCGCACGCGAGCGGCCGATGAAGGTGACGCGCGCGGTTCGGTCGTGTCGGCGGCGCGGATGGCGTGGTCGATGCGGTCGATGTTGCGAGGCGAACGACGTCACGATGACGCGGCCCGCGGCGGCCGCGACGACGTCGTGCAGGGGCTGGCCACGGTCGAGTCCTCGGACGGCGTCCGGCCCAGCTCGTCGGCGTTCGTGGAGTCGCCGAGCATGGCCAGCACGCCCGCGCGGCCGAGCGCGCCGAGGCGGCTCACGGTCGCAGCGGCGCTTCGGGTTGGCCTGCGTGTCGTCGAGCTTGTAGTCGCCGGTCATGACGACGATGCCGACGGGCGTCGTGATGGCGACGGCGGCGGCGTCGGGGATCGAGTGGGCGACGCGCACGTACTCGAACGCGAAGGCGCCGGTGGTGACGGGCGCGCCGGGCACGCGCGACGACGAGCGGCGGCAGCGGCACGCCCTCGGCGAGCTTCGCCTTCACCAGCTCGATCGTGAACGGCATGCCGATGATGCGGCCGATCGGCGCGCCCGGCGGATCAGGTGGGCGAGCGCCGCGATGTGGTCGTCGTGCCCGTGCGTCAGCACCACGGCCGCGATCGGCTGCGTTCCGAGCACGCGCACGTCGGGCAGCAGCTGCTCGACGACGCCGTCGCGCTCGCTGGTCGACGGGAAGCCGACGCCGCAGTCGACGACGACGCGCTCGTCGCCCCAGTCGAGCACCGTCATGTTGCGCCCGACCTCGCCCAGGCCGCCGACCGGCATCATCCGCAGTTCCGCAGCCACGGACGCACGGTACAGGAGACCTCCTTCTGCATTGCCGCACCGGGGCCTGTGCGATACTTGGCCGGCTCGGGGTGTGGCGCAGCCTGGTAGCGCGCTCCGTTCGGGTCGGAGAGGTCCCGAGTTCGAATCTCGGCACCCCGATGAGCACGTTCGTCCCTTTCACGAGGGGGTTCGTGGCGCTCTGCGGCAGTGCAGGCGATCACGGTGCTCGGGCCGCGACAGCCGCCGCGGCTCGTGCGTCGTGCGTGGCTGCGGGCTGATCCCGCTCGCCGCGATCGGCGGCATCGCCGCTGGGCTGATGCCGCTGGCGGAGCGGCCGAGCCTCGGCCGCAGGCGAGCGCCACCGACCTCGCCGCCATCGCCACGCCGATCGCCTGCGCTCGGCGGGCTTCTTCGCGTTCCGCGTCCGCGGCGCTGGCGCTGCTCGCGCCCGTCGCTCTACGTGGTGGCGTGGAAGGGCGACGGGCGCCCGGCGCAGATCGCCGACCGACGCGCTGATCGCCGGCGCCGCCGTCACGCTCGCGTGGCTGACCGGCACCGTCGCGCCGCGCGGCGGGCTGATCGTCGGGATCCTGGCCGCCACCGTGGTCGACGTCTACCAGGTGGTCGTCTCGGAGCAGGTGCAGGTCGCCTCGCGGGCGCTCGAGCGCGGCCGCAGCCGGCGGCCGACCTGCCGCGTTTGCAGGAGCTGGTGTGGGGGACCGCGTCGATGGGGTGGGGTGACGCCTACCTCGCGGGCGCTGCTCGGCGTCGTCATCGCCGGGTCCGTGCTGCCGCTACCAGACTGGTTGCGGCCGGCGCCGTGTTCGTGGCGCGACGTAGCCTTCGGGTTCCTCTTCCACGTGCTCGACACGCTGCCCGCGACGGTGCCGGTGGCCGTCGGCCCTCCTCATCGCCCTGGCGCTAGACGCTACCGTTCCCGAGACCCAAGAAGGAAGATCCACCATGGCTACGACGCAGACCCGCCGCGACGAGCGGCTCCTGATCGGCGGAGAGTGGGTCGAGGCATCCGGCAGCGGCCGCTTCGACGTCACGAACCCCGCCAACGGCGAGGTCGTGGGCTCGACGCCCGACGCGCACCGCCGACGACGTGCGCGCCGCGATCGACGCCGCCGCCGACGCGCTCGAGGGCTGGCGCAACACGACCGCCCTCGTCCGCGCGCGCGCCTGCTGCGCAAGTCGGCCGAGGTGATGCGCGAGCGCGCCGACGAGATCGGCCGCCTCATGACCCTCGAGCAGGGCAAGCCGCTGGCCGAGGCGCGCGGCGAGGTCGAGTACGCGGCGAGCTTCATGGAGTGGTTCGCGGGCGAGGCCGAGCGCATCGTACGGCCAGATCGTGCCGCCGCAGAACGGCCAACAACCGCGTGCTCGTGCTGCGCCAGGGCGTCGGCGTCGTCGCGTCGATCACGCCGTGGAACTTCCCGGCCGCGATGATGACCCGCAAGCTCGGCCCGGCCATGGCCGCGGGCTGCACCAGCGTCGTCAAGCCCGCGTCGTCGACGCCGCTCACCGCCGCCGCCATCCTGCGCTGCATCGAGGACGCCGGCGTGCCGAAGGGCGTCGTCAACCTCGTCACGTCGCGCTCGTCCGGCATGGTCTCGCGGGAGCTGTTCGGCGACCCGCGCGTCCGCAAGATCTCGTTCACGGGCTCGACCGAGGTCGGCAAGGAGCTGATCCGGCTGTCCGCCGACGGCGTCAAGAAGCTGTCGCTCGAGCTGGGCGGCCACGCGCCGTACGTGATCTTCGACGACGCCGACCTGGACGAGGCCGTCGACGGCCTGATCGCCTCGAAGTTCCGCAACGCCGGCCAGACCTGCGTCTGCGCGAACCGCGTGTACGTCCAGCGCGGCGTGTACGACGAGGTGCACGAAGCGCCTGGCCGAGAAGGTCGCGAAGCTGGCCGTCGGCAACGGCCTCGCCGACGGCGTCACGATCGGCCCGCTGATCGACGACGCGCGCGGTCGAGAAGTCGAGGAGCACGTCAAGGACGCGCTCGACCGCGGCGCGACGCTGGTCGCCGGCGGCAAGCGCCTCGTCCGGCGGCGAGTACGAGGGCGGCTCGTTCTACGCAGCCGACCGTGCTGTCGGGCGTCACCGACGAGATGCTGATCTACCGCGAGGAGACGTTCGGGCCGGTCGCCGGCCTGACGCCGTTCGACGACGAGGACCAGGCGATCGCATACGCGAACGACACGGTCTACGGCCTCGCCGCCTACTTCCACACGCGCGACTACGCGCGGCTGCTGCGCGTGGCCGAGAAGCTCGACTACGGCATCGTCGGCGCCAACACCGGCATCATCTCGGCCGCCAACGCGCCGTTCGGCGGCGTCAAGGAGTCGGGCTACGGCCGCGAGGGCGGCTCGGTCGGCATCGACGAGTACCTGACCGTCAAGTACGTCTGCGTCGGCGGCGTCGGGATCTAACGGCGTGCGCGCCATGCGGCAGCTCGTCTACGGCGAGCCGCTCGTTCTCCAGAACGTCCCCGAGCCGGTTCCCGGCCCGGGCGAGGTCGTCATCGACATCAGCCGGGCGGCGGTCAATCCGCTCGATGTCTGGGTGTCCGCGCGGCACCGTCGCGGCCGCCGGCCCGCTGCCGCGGACCGGCGGCTCGGAGGGCGCCGGCGTGACGGAGGAGGGGCGCCGCGTGGCGTTTCGCGGCGCCGGCATCGGCGTCGCGCGCGACGGCAGCTACGCGGAGCGCATCGCGGTGCCCGGCAGCCGGCCTCGCCGACGTGCCGGACGGTGTCACCGACGCCGCAGGCGGCCGGCGTCGGCGTCGCGGGCGTGACGGCGTTCGACATCGATCGAGCTGGCCGGCGTCGAGGCCGGCATGACGGTGCTCGTGCTGGGCGCGTCGGGCGGCGTCGGTTCCTACACGGTGCAGATGGCCCGCGCGCGCGGCGCGCGGGTGATCGCCCAGACGTCGCGGGAGGAGAGCGTCGCCGGGCTGCTCGACCTGGCCGACGACGTCGTCGTCTCGGACGGCGACGACCTCGAGACGCGCCTCCGCGAGCTCGGTGCGCCGGGCATCGACGTCGTGTTCGACCCGCTCGGCGGCCCGTACTCCGAGCCGGCCGCGAAGGCGATGGGCCGCGGCGGCGTGATGGTCGTGTTCGGGGCCAGCTCCGGCCCGTCGTTCAGCATCTCGTCCGCCGACTTCTACCGCAAGTCGGCGCGCATCCTCGGCTACGGCGGGCTCGGCTCGAACACGGCCGACCTGTCCGCCAAGTCGGCGCACGTGCTGCAGCAGCTCGCCGCCGGGGAGCTCAAGGCGGTGGCGACGACGGAGCTGCCGCTCGAGGACGTCAACGAGGCGCACGCGCGCATCGTCGAGCGCCGCGCCGGCGGCAAGCTGCTGCTCATCCCGTAGCGGTCGTCGCCCGCCGCCGCGAGCGGACGACCGACACCACCGCACGCCGCCCGACCAGCACCAGCCCGAGAAACACGCACGCCACGACGACGAACGCCGGCGCGATCCCGCGATCCGTCGCGACGCGAAGGGCCAGCGCGATCGGCATCGCGACGACGAGCGCCAGCAGGGCCCCGCGATCGAGTCCGGCCGCCGGTGGAGCCGCGTCGCGAACCACGCCATCGTCCAGCCGGCGACGAACGGCCACCCGACGACGAGCACGCCGGTCAGCGCCCTGCCCTCGTCGTGGTTGCGGCGACCGAGGACGGCGAACAGCAGGATCGCGACCACGTCGACGCCGAAAGTGCGCACGGGGCGGAGTCTAGGGGTGGGGTGCCAAGTGCACGGCGTGAACGGTGCAATTGCACGGAGCGTTCCGTGCACTTGGCGATCGGTCTCGTTCAGGCACGTCGCCGGATCGTCCAAGTGCACGGCGTGAACGGTGCAAGTGCACGACCCGCGCCGGCCACCGCCGGCGGATCGTCCAAGTGCACGGAACGTTCGGTGCAATTGGCATCCCCGACCCTGCACCCAAGATCCCCGCCCGTACACTCCCTGTCCGTGACATCCCGGACATCTGCCGGCCGTGGTCGCGTCGTTGCCATCGGCGGCGGGATGGCCGTCGTCCGGGTGGACGGCGAGGAGCGCATCGCGAAGCTGGCCGGGCGGCTGCGGGGGCGGTTCCGGCCGGTGGCGGGGGACGAGGTCGACGTCACCGTCATGGACGACGGCACGGCGCGCATCGACCGGATCGATGATCGGCGGACGCAGCTGGTGCGGGCGCAGCGGCTGGGGCGGGGCGATCAGGTGCTGGTGGCGAACGCCGACGTGCTGATCGTCGTCGCGGCTGCTGCGGATCCGCCGTTGCGGCGCGGGCTGATCGACCGGCTGCTGGTGGCGGCGTGGGCGGGGGAGATGGAGGCGGCGATCGTCATCACGAAGGCCGATCTCGCCGACCAGGCCGAGGAGCCGCCGGAGGCGCGTGCTCGCCGCGTACGCCGACCTCGGGTATCCGGGCGCCGTCGTCGATGCCCGCTCGTCCGAGGGAGCGACGGCCGTTCGTGCCCTGATCGGCGGGCGGCTGGCGGCGTTCGCGGGACACTCGGGCGTCGGCAAGTCGACGCTCGTCAACTCGGTCACCGGCGGCGCGCAGGCGACCGGGGTCGTCAACGAGGTGATCGGCCGCGGACGGCACACGACGACCGCCGCACGGCTCATCCACGGGCTCGGCATCGAGGTGATCGACACGCCGGGCATCCGCGGCTTCTCGCCCGCCGGGCTGGACGTGCGCGAGCTGCCGTTCGCGTTCCCCGAGATCGCCGAGGCAGCGGCGCTGTGCCGGTTCCGCACCTGCCTGCACATCGGCGAGGCAGGCTGCGCCGTCGAGGGAGCGGTCGACCCGGAGCGCCTCGCCAGCTACCGGAAGCTGCTGGCCGAGCTGCGCGGCGAGGCGCCGCCCGAGGTCGAGGACGAACCCCCGGAGGGGTGAGCGCGACCGCCGCCGGCGCGGTCGATGCTGATCACGTGACCGTGCAGCCGGCCGGAAGCGCGCTCGACCTCCTCGCCGCGGGCCTGGGACAGGCGCGCGCGACCATGGACGGTGCCGCCCACTCGATCGCGCAGGATCCGTTCGACGTCGACGCGATCCTCGAGCTGAGCACCGCGTTGCTCGGCTTCACCGCGATGGCGCGCGCCATCCGCGTGGTCGCAGACACGCAGAGCACGCTCATCGACGCGCTCGCCTGATCTCGCGTCGATCAGCCCAGCAGGCTGCGGATCTGGTCGATCCGCGCACCGTTGTCGCGCAGGTCGCGCACCTCCTGATCGAGCGCGCGCAGGTGTGCGCCGAGCGCGTCGATGCTGCGGTGCGCCGTCGCCAGAAGCTCGTCCACGTCGCTCGCCGGTGCGCGTCGGGGCCGTCCCGGCCCGCGCTTCGGTGCGGTTGCCGCATCGCTCGCGACGCGCTTCTTGCGCGGCCGCTGCTGGACTCCGCCGCCGTCGGGCATCTCGCGCGCGACCCGGTAGAACGCCGTCGCGACGGTGGCGGGCGTCCGCTCCGTCTCCTCCGCCACCTTCGCGAACGCGGCCGACCGGGTCATGCCCTCGTTGACCAGCGCGGTCACCTGCTCGAACGTCGCCTTGCCGATCGTCCCGCGTTCAGCCATGGAAGCCCGCTCCTCGATCCAGGGGACCAGATCGGTCCCGCTTTCCTGATTCTGCACCTGATGCCGGTCCTCCTTGCCCCACGCGCTATGAATGAGGGGGAGCATCCACCCGGAAGGAGGCGCCCTCCGATGCGTCGCCCGATCATTCTCATCAGCTGTGCACTCGCCCTCGTCGTCGCGGGTTGCGGTGGCAACGACGACGACAAGAAGTCCGACAGCGCCGCGCCTGCTGCGAGCGCCGCCGCCGGCGGAGGCGAGAGCGGCCTGCTCGCCGGCCTGCAGCAGTCGACCGGCCCGTCGCAGCTCGATCTGGCGCTGAGCGTCAAGATCGACGGCGTCGCCCGCAGCGGCCGGCGCTGCCGGCGCCCTGCTCACGCAGCCGATCAACCTCAAGGTATCCGGCGTCTCCGACAGCGCCGCGAAGACGTCCGACGTCGACATCGCACTCGACCTCGGCGCGCTGGCGCTGAACGCGAAGCTGCTCAGCGACGGCACCAAGCAGTGGATCCAGTACGACGACACCTGGTACGTGCTCGACACCAACGCCCTCGCCGGCGCTGCCGGCGGCGTCACGGGCGGCACGACCACCGCTCCGAGCCTCGACACGGGCAAGATCAAGACCGCCCTCGGCGATCCCTCGAAGTACTTCAAGGACTCGAAGAAGGTCGGCGACGAGAAGGTCGGCGACATCGAGACCGAGCACATCCAGGGCACGCTCGACGTCGCGGCGGCGCTCGACGGCGTCAAGCAGCTCGGCGGCTCGACCTCGGACGGCGGTCAGCCCCGAGCGACGCCCAGCAGCTCACCGACGCCTTCAACGACCCGAAGGTCGACGTCTGGATCGGCAAGGAGGACCGCGTCGTGCACCGGCTCGCCTTCAAGCTCGACGGCGACTTCACCAACGTCGCGCAGGCGGAGGGTCTGAAGGGCCTCACCGTCGACCTCGACGCCACGATGCTGCCGGCCGAGTCGCCCACGATCACGCCGCCCGCGAACGCCAAGACCTCGCAGGAGCTGATGACGGCGGTGCTCGGCGGCTTCGGGCCCGCCCTCGGCCTCGGCGCGCTGCCGACCGCCACCGGATGACCGACGCACGCACACCGCTCCGGGCGGCGTGCGTGCAGCTGAACGCTGCCCGCCCGCTCGACGACGTGCTCGCAACCGCGGGCGACCTCGTCGAGCGGGCGGCCGCGTCCGGCGCGACGCTGGTCGTGCTCCCCGAGAAGTGGAACGCGATCGGCCCCAAGGAGCGGATGCTCGAGGCCGGCGAGGACCTGACCGGCCCGACGGTGGCCGCCATGCAGGGGTGGGCGCGCGAGCACGGCATCTGGCTCGTCGGCGGCTCCATCTCGGAGCGGCTGGAGGGCGAGAACCGCATCCGCAACCTCTCGCTCGCCTTCGATCCGGCCGGCTCGCTCGTCGCGAGCTACCGCAAGCTCCACATGTTCGACGTCGAGGTCGACGGCCGCGCGGTGCGCGAGTCGAACACCGACCGGCCGGGCGAGGAGCTGACGATCGCCGAGCTCGCCGGCTGGCAGGTCGGCCTCACCGTCTGCTACGACCTGCGCTTCCCCGAGCTGTACCGGGCGCTCGCCGTCGCGGGCGCCGAGGTGTTCACCGTCCCGGCCGGCTTCATGCTCCACACCGGCCGCGACCACTGGGAGATCCTGCTGCGCGCGCGGGCGATCGAGAACGGCGCCTACGTGATCGCCCCGAACCAGCACGGCTCGTGGGACGGCAACCGCATGTTCGGCCGCTCGATGATCATCGACCCGTGGGGTGTGGTGATCGCCAACGCGTCCGACGGCGATGGCATCTGCGTCGCCGATCTCGACCCGGCCCGGGTGGACGCCGCCCGCCGCCAGCTGCCCGTGCTGCAGCACCGCCGCCCCGAGGTCTACGGCCTCGGCGCGGGCGCCGGCGTGCCCGCCTAGCCCCGGCTGCACTAGAGCGTCCGGCGCAGCACGGCCGACCGGGCCCTGATGCGCCTGCCCGATGCGGACGACGACGATGCGGAACGAGCACTTGCGCCGAGCGAGGCGCCTCGGGTACCGCCAGGTGACGGTGGCCGAAGCCGGGCCGCGGGCGATGCGCTTCGCCGTCAGCCACTTCGTGCTGCTGCCGCAGCGGTACAGCAGCGTCGTCGAGTAGCGGCGGTCGAGGATCTGGTCGGCGTCGTCGACGACGACGCTGCTGGCCCGCGCGATCGTGCGCGTGCCGG
This sequence comes from uncultured Actinomycetes bacterium, assembly GCA_963722525.1. GTDB lineage: Bacteria > Actinomycetota > Thermoleophilia > Gaiellales > F1-60-MAGs149 > VFJZ01. Next base: position 75,485 of record CAVRMM010000002.1, read on the forward strand.
TCGACCACCACGTCGGCGGCCATCATCGACACGGGGCGGCCCGGCCGAGGCCGCGGGTGCAAACACGCAGAGCGCGAGGATGGCTGCCAGGATCCGCATGGTTTCTGGATCGACCGATGCGCCGCCTGGCTCGCACCCCATCCAGGGGAGATCGTCCACATAGCCTTCTATTTGTCATTGCTTCAAATATGACTAAAGAACATTGCGAAGATTCCGATACACAAAGCTAGGTAATCGGGATATCGGTTACGGGCCATCGACCGGGGCGCACGGACGCGCGGCGGCCGAGAGCCAGTTCGTGAAACTGCGGAGATCAAGGAGGATCTCAGATGTCCCTTCGCGTGAATACGAACGTCGAGGCGTTCAACGCGCACCGCAATCTGTCGGCGACGTCGATGTCGCTGTCGAAGTCGATGGAGAAGCTGTCGTCGGGTCTGCGGATCAGCCGCGCGGCCGATGACGCCGCCGGCCTCGCCATCTCGGAGGGCATGCGGGCCCAGATCCGCGGCACCGCCCAGGCCGGCCGCAACGCTCAGGATGGGATCTCGCTGGTGCAGACGGCGGAGGGTGCGTTGAACGAGATGCACTCGATCCTGCAGCGTATCCGCGAGCTGGCGATCCAGTTCTCGAACGGCACGCTGTCGACGAGCGATCAGGCCAAGGTCACGGCCGAGGTCGCGCAGCTGACCGCCGAGCTCGTCCGGATCCGGGACAGCTCGACGTTCAATGGCATCACCCTGTTCGGTGCGGCCGGTGCTGGCACGACGGTGACGATCCAGGTCGGCGCGAACCAGAACGTCGATTCGGCGGGCAACACGAACCGTGTCGGTGTGACGTTGACCGCGCTGTCGTTCACGTCCGTCTCGATGGATGTGGCGCAGATCGACACCTCGATCAGCTCCGTGTCGTCGATCCGCTCGACGCTCGGTGCGGTGCAGAACCGGCTCGAGCATGCGATCCGCAACCTCGGCGTCACGCAGGAGAACCTGACCGCTGCCGAGTCGCCGGATCCGCGACGTGGACGTGGCGCAGGAGATGGTCAACTTCACCCGGCTGCAGATCCTGTCGCAGTCCGGCACCGCGATGCTCGCTCAGGCCAACCAGGACCCGCAGAGCGTACTCTCGCTGCTCCGCTAGACCGCACGCGCTCGCTCCCGATCCGGCTGAAGGGCCCGCCAATGGCGGGCCCTTCGTCGTCCTACGACTATTTTGCGCTGTACGGAAAATAGGCGTATGAATTTCAAGTTGTCAAAATACACTAAAGCAAATTGCATTACGTCCGATACAAATGGTGCGTCGGTTGATCGCCGGCGACGATCGGGAGCCCAGGACGTCCGACCCAGGGTCGGACCGGAGATCAAGGAGGATCTCAGATGTCCCTTCGCGTGAACACGAACGTCGAGGCGTTCAACGCCCACCGCAATCTCTTCAACACCTCCATGGCGCTGTCGAAGTCGATGGAGAAGCTCTCGTCCGGCCTGCGCATCAACCGCGCGGCCGACGACGCCGCCGGCCTGGCGATCTCGGAGGGCATGCGTGCCCAGATCCGCGGCACCGCCCAGGCCAGCCGCAACGCCCAGGACGGCATCTCGCTGGTGCAGACGGCGGAAGGCGCGCTGAACGAGATGCACTCGATCCTGCAGCGCGTCCGCGAGCTTGCCGATCCAGTGGTCGAACGGCACGCTGTCGACGACCGATCAGGCCAAGATCGGCGGCCGAGGTCACCCAGCTGACCGCCGAGCTCGTCCGGATCCGCGACTCCGCGACGTTCAACGGCATCGCGCTCTTCGGTGCGCGGCGCCGACCACCGTCACGATCCAGGTCGGCGCGAACGGCAACATCGACGCGGCCAACAACACCAACCGCGTCGGCGTCACGCTCGTCGCACTCGTCGTTCGCGACCGTCTCGATGGACGTCACGCCAGATCGACACCGCCGTGAGCTAGCGTCTCGACAGGCCCGCTCCGATCTCGGTGCCGTCCAGAACCGGCTCGAGCACGCCGTCGCGAACCTCGGCGTCTACCAGGAGAACCTGACTGCCGCCGAGTCGCCGGATCCGCGACGTGGACGTCGCGCAGGAGATGGTCAACTTCACGCGGCTGCAGATCCTCTCGCAGTCCGGCACCGCGATGCTCGCGCAGGCCAACCAGGGGCGCGCAGAACGTGCTGTCGCTGCTCCGCGGCTAGCGCGGGTCGCCAGAAACACTGGGCCGGTCGCTGAGGTTCTTCGCCGATGGGTGGCGCCGCTGACGATGCGGCGTCATCCGGCGTTGCCGACGTGTTCGGGTTCGCCAAGCCCCGGCCGAGCGAGGGCGGTATCGGCCGAGGCATCGCAATCGCAGTCGACCTGCCAGCATCCGACGGGTGCTGGACACACCGACCTCCACTCGACCGTAGCCTTGGCGCGCTACGAACGCGAGAGGTGGCCGAGGACGGCGCGCACCACGTTGGGGTCGAATAGGGTGCCCGACTTGTCTCGAAGCTCCTCGATGGCGGCCCAGCGCCCGGCATCGCCGCGGCCGACGCCGTCGGGTACGGTCTCGAAGGCGTTCGCGACCGACAAGATCCGCGCGCCGATGGGAATCGCGTCACCCTGCAGGTTGCGTCGGCTGTTGGTGCGTCGTAGCGGTCGTACTGGCTCGCGACGATCTCGGCGACGACGGGAAGGCCGGCCGCTTGGATAATGCGTGCCCCGAGCGCGGCGTGTGCTGCCGTCAAGCGCGCGTTATCGGGATTGCGAGCGGCCTCCGCCGACGTGCGTGGGAGCGCTAGCCGGCCGATCTCGTGCAGCTCGCCCGCGAGTTGAACCGCGAGAAGCTCCTCGTGTGGAAGCGCCAGGATCCGTGCGATACGCGCTGCTCGGTGCGCAACCGCTTCGGAGTGCGCGAGCCCTTTGAAGCAGACATGGTCGGCGAGACGTGCCAGCGCGCGGAGCGCCTCGATGCTCCGGAGGACATCGGTAGGCTGCGCGTAGCGCCGGCCGTGGTGCGCCGCCATGCTCTGCGCGTCCCCCTCCGCAGCTGCCGCCAGGAGGGCCTGCTCGGCCGCATCGAGGAGTTCCTGGGGCGTCTCCCCATGTAGTGGCCAGAGGGCAATGCCGACCGAGGCCGTGGTAGCGCTGTCCTCTCGACTTCGGCTTACCTGCCGGAGCCGCTGGGCCAGGGCGGCTGCCTGCCGTCCCGATGCGTTGGCCACGAACACCGCGTAGCGCCACGGCCGGATCCGGAAGACCTCGCCCCGACTCTCCTCCGCGGCCTCGCTGATTGCGGTGGCCATTGACGGCGCTGCCGTCTCGACATCGGGCTGGTCGATCTGCAACAGCAGTACTGCAACGCCCTGGGCGTGTTCGCGGGCATCGGCCAGCATGGAGCCGAGCCGGGGGGCTGCGGCCTCACTGCTGCCACAGCCAGTGGCGTCGTCGAGTTGACGCAGCACCCGATTCTCCGCTAGCACGCGCCCCTGTTCTGCGTGTAGAGCCGCGTCACGGACGATGACGCGAGCGATGGAAATCCCTTCGAGATCGACCGGCTCGCCCCACGCAGGTGCATGAACGATCACTGCGGCACGCTCATCAACGGGTAGTGCAATTCGATAGCGGAAGTCGGGACCCACGGCGCCGGGTGCGGGTTCGACGATCGTCTGGTGCAGGTCGATCGCCTCGCGATCTAGGCGGTGGGACGAGTCAGCCTCCGCGTCGTTCGCCAGAGGTTGCCACTCGGCTTCGGCGCCGGGCCACAGGGTTGCGACGGCGGTGCAGAGCTCGGCCGGCGTGCTGGCCGCTCGCCGGCAGACATCATCGAGAGCGGCGGCACGGTGTCGTGCTCGTTCCCCGCGCTGTTCCGAGGCCGCGAGCGCAAGCTGACCGCCTCCGTCCCGGACCGGGCCCGCCAGGAGGTGCAACGCAGATTCCGAAACCACTTCGCCCGGCCCCGCTACGACGAGCGCCAGCGCCCGTCGACCGGTCGTCTCGATCGGGAGCACCGCGTGCGTCGTTCGTTCCGACGGCCCGAACCGCATGTCCAGCGCGCCTTCAAGCAGCTGCAGCCAGGGCACCCCTGCCGCGCCGCGCCCTGTCGCCGCCAGGAGCTGCCAGCCCGGCGCGATATCGACCGCGATCCCGATTGCGACAGAAGGGACCAGTCCCCCTAGGCGGTCGGCGAGACGCTCTGCAGCGATGGTGAGCGGCCCGGAGGTGAAGGATCTCGCGTCCGCTGCCGCACTGACAGTGGTCTGCTCATTCATGGTGACGGGCACCCCGGCGCGGCCGCGCATGAAAGCAGCGCCGTCGACACGATCTGGCACGAGCAGCGACGGGCACCGTCCCACAATCGGCTCTCGGCTGGGGCCTAGCGCACACCGTGACCTCTTCGGCAGCACGACGATCGGACGTGAGCGGAAATGGCGAAGCGCGTCTCGGGGGCGGTGTTTGACAATACCTCATTTGTAATTTGGACGCACTTTATGGGGTAGGTTAGTATTTCCAATCACCATCAAACGAGGTGAGCCATAGAGTCGGCCGACGGCGTGAAGTCCCCCCGATCAGGTGAATTGCAAATTGAACAAATTGCTCTACTGTGGGTTGGCGCGCACCGTCCCCATGCAGGTCGGCAGAACGCGACTGGCCGCCACTGCGACGGTGCCAGGCCATGTCTCAGCACTGCCGGTGGCAGGAAGCCGCCGGATCTCGATCAAGGAGGATCTCAGATGTCCCTTCGCGTGAATACGAACGTCGAGGCGTTCAACGCGCACCGCAATCTGTCGGCGACGTCGATGTCGCTGTCGAAGTCGATGGAGAAGCTGTCGTCGGGTCTGCGGATCAGCCGCGCGGCCGATGACGCCGCCGGCCTCGCCATCTCGGAGGGCATGCGGGCCCAGATCCGCGGCACCGCCCAGGCCGGCCGCAACGCTCAGGATGGGATCTCGCTGGTGCAGACGGCGGAGGGTGCGTTGAACGAGATGCACTCGATCCTGCAGCGTATCCGCGAGCTGGCGATCCAGTTCTCGAACGGCACGCTGTCGACGAGCGATCAGGCCAAGGTCACGGCCGAGGTCGCGCAGCTGACCGCCGAGCTCGTCCGGATCCGGGACAGCTCGACGTTCAATGGCATCACCCTGTTCGGTGCGGCCGGTGCTGGCACGACGGTGACGATCCAGGTCGGCGCGAACCAGAACGTCGATTCGGCGGGCAACACGAACCGTGTCGGTGTGACGTTGACCGCGCTGTCGTTCACGTCCGTCTCGATGGATGTGGCGCAGATCGACACCTCGATCAGCTCCGTGTCGTCGATCCGCTCGACGCTCGGTGCGGTGCAGAACCGGCTCGAGCATGCGATCCGCAACCTCGGTGTCACGCAGGAGAACCTGACCGCTGCCGAGTCCCGGATCCGCGACGTGGACGTCGCGCAGGAGATGGTCAACTTCACCCGGCTGCAGATCCTGTCGCAGTCCGGCACCGCGATGCTCGCTCAGGCCAACCAGGACCCGCAGAGCGTACTCGCACTGCTCCAGTAGCTTCCGGAACCTGGTCTGGCTCGTCACGAGGCCGGCGTCCCCTGGGGCGCCGGCCTCATCCGTTGGCGGACCGTGATCCATTGAGTGCACGGAGCGTTTCGTGCAAGTGCACGCCTTCCGCCGGCCTGCCCGAGGACAGGACCGGCCGCCGTGGCGAACCACGGCGGCCGGTGGGGAGGTGGTCTGGGTCGGCCCGCGCCGGGCTGGCGTCCCGGGGGCCGATGACGCTGGCGATCGTCGTCCCTGACCGGAGGCCCGACGCCTTCCCTGGCGCCGGGCGTTACCCGGTGGATGCGTCCGGGTAACGTCTGTGGGCTGCCGCGTTAGCCGCGGAGCAGCGAGAGAACCGCGTTCGGCGCCTGGTTCGCCTGCCCGAGCATCGCGACGCCGGACTGCTGCAGCACCTGGAGCTTCGTGAACGTCGTCATCTCGAAGGCCATGTCGGTGTCGCGGATGCGCGACTCGGCGGCCGAGAGGTTCTCGTGATACGTCGCGAGGTTCGCGATCGTGTGCTCGAGCCGGTTCTGGACGGCTCCCAGACCCGCCCGGGCGTCGGCGATCGACGAGAGCGAGCGGTCGATGGCGGTGATGTCGGCGCCCGTGGTGAAGGTGCCGACGAAGACGCTGTCGAAGTATGTCCCGCCCAGGTTCAGACCCGTCACGACGATCGTCTCGCCGGTGTTGGCGCCCACCTGGAACGTGATGGGCGACGCCGAGCCCAGCACGTTGACGCCGTTGAAGGTCATGCTCGTGACGATGCGGGTGGCTTCGGATGAGAGCTGGACGATCTCGGCCGTGATGGCGGCCTTGTCGGCGGTGGAGAGCGTGCCGTTGTTGTACTGGACGGCGAGCTCGCGGACCCGCTGCAGGATCGAGTGCACCTCGTTCAGCGCGCCTTCCGCGGACTGGACGAGCGAGATGCCGTCCAGCGAGTTGCGGCTGGCCTGGGCCACACCGCGGATCTGGGCGCGCATCTTCTCCGAGATGGCGAGCCCGGCGGCGTCGTCGGCGGCGCGGTTGATGCGCAGGCCGGACGACAGCTTCTCCATCGACTTCGACATGGTCATCGCCGTGGCAGACAGCTGCCGGTGGGCGTTGAGCGCCTCGGTGTTGGTGTTGATACGGAGCGACATCCTTATCCTCCCTGACTTGGTGCTGACCCGGCTTCCTGCCGAGGTGGCCCCTCGCCTGGGGCCGTTCGCCGTATCGCAGCGGCTCCCGTTCGGCGTTCCTCGCCGTTCGGATGCAAGAGGTGTATCGCCGCCCCCTCACTCCACCTTTACGTTTTGTAAGTGATGTGGATATATTGCAAAAGCGATGTGTGTGAGCGTCGCTCAGCGCAACCGGTCGACCGCGGCCCGCACGGCCGCATCACCACTGCCTCCGGGCCGCCACTGGGCGCTGCGGACGGTCACGTTCGCGACCTCGAGCTCGCTGAAGCCCACGAGGCCGGTCCCGGCCGGCAACGGCGCCCCCGAGAGCACCGTTCCGGCCGCGGATCGCCCGCTCGCCACGACCACGAACAGCCCGAACCGGCCGTTGCGACCGGCCGGTTCGCGCAGGAACACCGTGCCGAGCGCCGTCTCGCCGGCGGGCTCCAGCGCGATGTGCTCGGCCCGGAAAGCCGCGATCACGGCGGCGGCGGTGATGGGCGGCGGCGGGCCGCCCGCCCGCGCGAGCGCCACCGTGGCGATCGCGGCACCGCCGGCGAGCAGGGCAAGGACGGCGTACGCCGCGGCGAATCTGCGCCTCACGGCGCGAGTGTACGACGGCTTCGGAGTCCGGTGAAGGCCCTCGCCGCCAGCACCAGCAGCCCGGCCAGCGCCAGCAGCAGCCCGAGCCGGAACGACCCGGGCCGGTACCGGAACTCGACGACGTGCGTCCCGGCGGGCACCGCGATCGCGCGCATCGCCAGGTTCGCCGGCCGGATCGGCGTCGGCTCGCCGTCGATGGTCGCCTCCCAGCCGGGGAACACCTGCGACACCACCACGAGGTTCGCCGGGCCGTCGCTCGCCACTTCCAGCCGCTCGTGATCCCATTCGATCGTCTCGACGGTGCCGGTTGCCGTGCCGGTGGCCGCGCGCATGGCAGCGGTCGGCTGCTCGATCACCGACCGGTCGCGCAGCCGCTCCGACCCCGTGAGCGCCGCCGCGGCCTCGTCCTCGGAGTCGGCGAACACCACGGCGGCGGGCGTGAACGCGTGCGGGTAGGCATCGGGGTTCTCGAACAGCGCCAGGTCGTCGGGCCGCGTCGGCACCTGCTGCATGCCGGCCGGTGCAGGGGAGCCCGGCGAGGCGGCGACGTAGCGCACGCCGACCGCGTCGATCAGATCGAGCCCGATCGTCTCCGGCCCCTGGGCGAACAGGAAGCCGAACCGCGCGCCGCCGCCGCGCAGCGAGACGAGGCGCTCGTACCGCCCCGGATAGAGCGCGTCCTCCGCCCGCGGGTCGGCGATCGCGAGCGCGGACGGCAGCTGCGGCCGGACGTTGCGCCCGATCGCGGCGAGCCGCTCGCCCGGCTGCAGATCGCGCTGCACCGCGGCCAGCGACGGCAGCGGCCGGAACGGGTCGACCGGGATCGCGAACTGGCGGGGCGGGTGCAGCAGCCACACCTGCACGAGCACGACCGCGACCAGGCCACCCAGCATCAGCGGGGGACGCCGGACGCGCGCCAGCGCACCTGCTGCGAGCACCGCCGCCGCGAGCGCGAGGATGAACTCCCCGTAACGGGGCACGTTCACGCGGTCGAGGCCCGGCAGCCACGCCACCAGCGCCGCGAGCGGCGTGTCGAGGCTGCGCAGCGCCCAGACGCCCGCCGCGACGCACAGCGGGCCGGCGCCGGCGATGCGGCGCCGCCAGCCGATCGCGCCTAGCACGGCGACGATCGCGAGCGGCCAGCCGAGCAGCTCCGGCTGCAAGCCTTTGCGGCGCACCAGCGCGTCCAGGTCGGAGAGCGCGAGGCGCGTATTGCCGAGCTCGCCGCCGTGCGAGTCCGCGGCGATGCGCAGGTACTCCAGCGTCGGCACGATCTGCGGCGCCGCCAGCAGCGCGCCGCACAGCGCCGCGCCGGCCAGCTCGGCCAGTACCCGCCCCGACCGGCCCTCGCGCCACCACCAGTACACGCCCCAGCCGGCGCCGAGGTAGGCGAGGCAGGCGAGCACCTCCGGCTGGCCGCCGTAGGCCGCGGCCGCGGCCACGCCCGCCACCGCCGCGAACCGCAGCTGGCCGGGTCGGCGCACCAGCGCCAGGATCGCCGCCAGCAGCCAGGGTGCGAGCACCTCGACCGACATCGCCACCTGCGGCGCCCAGCGCGTGAACATCGGCGCCAGCCCGTACAGCAGCGCCGCGGCCACGGCGGCTGGCGGCCGCGCCCCGAGCAGCAGCAGGAGGACGAGGCAGCCGAGCGCCCCGACCAGCAGGCGGAACAGGATCACCGCGTTCCACATCCGCTGCTCGGGCACCGCCAGGGCGGGCGCCGTCAGCGGGCTGCCGACCGCGCTCTGGGCGTTCGCCACCAGCGGCATGCCGAGACCGGCGTACGGGTTCCACAGCGGCACCGTGCCGTCGGCGAGCGAGCGGTGGGCGGTCTCCGTCATCGGCTCGAAGAACCACGAGAAGGCACCCGCGTCGATGGTGGTGGGGGTCTGGGGGGTGTACGGGTAGGCCAGCGTCGTCGGCTGGCTCATCTGCCCCGCCACGGTTCCGTTCGGGGCGAACGTCCTGCGCATCGCCGCGACGGTCGGGAACGCCGCGACGATGACCAGGGCGTAGAGAATCGCGCTCCGCCGGAGCGTCCCTCTCACGGTCTGAGGGCGGCCAGCTCGCGGAGGAGCAGACGGGCCGCGCGGACGCCGGCCTCGTAGTTCGAGAGCTTCAGGCGCTCGTTCGGCGCGTGGATGTTGTCGTCCGCCATTGCGACGCCGGAGAGGATCGTCGGCACGCCGTGCCGGTGCAGGGCCGACACCAGCGGGATCGCACCGCCGGTGCGGGCGACGGCGCAGTCGTGCCCGAACGCCTCCGCCAGCGCGCGGCGGGCGATCTGCAGCGCGGGCAGCGACGGGTCGTACGCGCAGCCGGCGGACGCGCCCCAGCGCTCCAGCTCGACCGTCGCGCCCTCCGGCGCCAGGCCGTTCAGGTGCTCCGTCAGCGCCGCCCAGACGGCCTCGACGGTCTGGTCGGGCACGAGCCGCAGCGAGATGGCGGCCGTCGCCTCGTAGGGGATGATCGTGCGGTGCTGCGTGGCGTCGCGGCACGTGATCGCGTTCACGTCGAACGTCGGCAGCGCGAAGGTGCGCCGGTAGTAGTCGGCGGCGGCCGCGGCATCGAGCGGCGCGATGCCGCCGATCGCCAGCTCGTGCTCACCGGAGGGCAGCGTGGCCCAGCTGGCGATCTCCTCCGGCGACGGCTCACGCACCTCGGCGCGCAGGGCGGCCGGGATCAGCCCGTCGCGCGCCCGGGTGCCGTCGATGAGCGTCGCCAGCACGTGCGCGGCGTTCAGCCCGGCGCCGCCGTACAGGCCGGAGTGCACGTCGCGCACGCCCGTCGTGACGCGGAGGCTGCCGGTGATGACGCCGCGCACGCCGATCGTCAGCAGCGGCCAGCCCTCGTCCACCAGGCCGCCGTCGAACACGACCGCGGCGTCGTAGCCGCCGCCCTGCGCATCCAGCCAGCGCACCACCGAGTCGCCGCCGATCTCCTCCTCGCCGTCGGACACGACCGTGACGTCGCAGAGGAGCTCGCCCGCGCGCGCCAGGTCGACCACCGACGCGAGCACGCAATGGAAGTTGCCCTTGTCGTCGGAGGCGCCGCGCGCATACAGGTAGCCGTCGCGCACCTCCGGCTCGAACGGCGGGGAGTCCCACGACGCCAGCGGCGCGACGGTCTGCACGTCGTAGTGCCCGTAGACCAGCAGGTGCGGCGCGCCGGCGCGACCGCAGCGAGATGGTGCCCACGGCGAGCGGGTTCTTCTGCGTCTCGACCACCTCGGCGGCGCCGCCGGCGTCGCGCACGCGATCGCACACCCACTCGGCGGCGCGCCGGAGGTCGGCGTCCTCGCCGTCGCCCGACGAGATGGACGGGATCCGGATGAATTCGAAGAGCTCGTCGAGCAGCTCGGCAGTCGTGCGGGGCAAGTGGGTAATCTCCGGCTCAGGGCCGCACGACGGCCCGCTCCCATGGACCCGCAGACGATACCCGACACCGCAGCCGCCGCCGGCGCCGAAGTCGCCCTCGGCGCGCTGCTGCGCGACGACGCCGCGAACGCCCTCGCCCGCCGGCTCGGGTCGGCTGCGCGCACGACCGTGCGGGCGTCGGAGTCGGTGCTGCCGCTGCTGCTGGCGGCCCTCCACGCGCTGCGCGCCGACACCGACCGGCCGGCGCTCTCGATCCTGGTCGAGGACGACGACGCGGCGCGCGAGCTGGCGGAGGCGATCGTCGCGTTCCGGCCCGAGACGCCGGTCGGCTACCTGCCGCATCGCGGCGCCGCCTGGGGCTCGCCGCTGATACCGCCGCCGCACCTGGTCGGCGAGCGCGCGCGGGCGCTGGACGTGCTCGCCGCCGGCGGCATCGTGGCGGTGTCGGCGGAGGCCCTGGTCGAGCGGATCGGCGGTCGCGACTCGCGCACGGCGCCGGTGCGCGTCGGCGTCGGCGACCTGATCGAGCGCGACGACCTGATCGCCGCCCTTGTGGAGTCGGGCTACGAGCGCGTCGGCGGCACCGTCGACGAGCGCGGCCAGGTGTCGGCCCGGGGCGACGTCGTCGACGTGTTTCCCACCACCGGCCGGGAGCCGATCCGGATCGAGCTGTTCGGCGACGAGATCGAGCGCGTCTCGGCCTTCTCGTCGCTCACGCAGCGCTCGCTGCGCGACCTCGGGCACGTCGCCGTCTACCCGGCGCAGGAGCTGCTCGACGTCGACGGAGCCGCGTCGTTCGCCGATTCCGACGATGGCCTCGAGATCCCGCCCGGCCTCGTCTCGCTGGCGCCGGAGCTGCTCGCCGCGGGCGCGCTGATCGCCTGGGAGCCGCGGCTGGTCGCGGCGGCGGCGGAGGAGCGCCTGACCGAGGTGGCGACACCGGCCAGCCGCCGGCGCGGCTACCTGCGCCTCGAGGACGTGCGCGAGCTGGTGGACGGCCTGCACGCGTTCGACGCGCTGCCGCAGGGCCAGGCCGTCGCCTTCGAGGGCCAGCGCCCGGCGATCGCGGCACGCGGCATCGCCGAGACCGAGAACGAGCTGCGCGCGCAGGTGCGCGGCGGTCAGCGAGTGCTGATCGCCTTCCCGCACCGCGGCGAGGCCGAGCGCACGGCGATGCAGCTGAAGCGCGTCGAGACCGAGCTGCTCGACCCCGGCGCGACGCTGCCGACGGCGCCCGGCGTCTACCTCGTCGTGTCGCGGCTGCGCCGCGGGCTGGTGTCCACCGCAGCTCGCGCTGTCGGTGCTGCCGTCGGCGCAGCTGTTCCGCCGCAAGGCCGCCGACGCCCGCATCGGTCGCGCCGTGCGGTCCTTCACCGACCTGCGGCCCGGCGATTACGTCGTGCACGAGGACCACGGCGTCGGCCACTTCGTCGGGTTCGACACCAAGACGGTGGCGGGCGTGACCCGCGACTACCTGTGCCTCGACTTCAAGGGCGCGGACAAGCTGTTCGTGCCGCACGAGCAGATCGCGAAGGTGTCGCGGTACATCGGCTCCGACGCCCGCGCGCCCGTGCTGTCCAAGCTCGGCGGCAAGGCCTGGCACACGCTGAAGGCCCGCGCGCGGCACGCCGTGCACGAGCTGGCCGGCGAGCTGCTCGCCCTGTACGCCGCCCGCCAGGCGTCCGAGAAGCAGCCGATCGAGGGCGACGGCGACCTGCTCGACGTGGTGGAGCGCGGCTTCGCCTACACCGAGACCGACGACCAGGCGCGCGCGATCGAGGCCGTCAAGGCCGACCTCGCGTCGCACCGGCCGATGGACCGGCTCGTCTGCGGCGACGTCGGCTTCGGCAAGACCGAGGTCGCGATCCGGGCCGCGGCGCAGATCGTCGGAGTCGGGCCGCCAGGTGCTGATGCTCGTGCCGACCACGATCCTCGCCCAGCAGCACTACCAGACGTTCCGCGACCGCTTCCGCGACACCGCGGTCGAGATCGAGGTCGTCTCGCGGTTCCGCGGCGCCGCCGATCTGAAGGGCGCGATCGCGGGCTTCCGCGACGGCAAGGTCGACATCCTGATCGGCACCCACCGCGTGCTGTCGCGCGACATCGTGCCGGCCGAGCTGGGCCTCGTGGTCGTGGACGAGGAGCAGCGCTTCGGCGTCGCCCAGAAGGAGATTCTGCGCCAGCTGCGCACCGAGGTGGACGTGATGGCGATGTCGGCCACGCCGATCCCGCGATCGCTGCACATGTCGCTGTCGGGCCTGCGCGACATCTCGGTCATCGCCACGCCGCCGCGCGGCCGGCGGCCCGTGCGCACGCACGTGGGGGAGTACGACGCCGGAGCTGGTCGGCAAGGCGATCCGCCGCGAGATCGACCGGGGCGGGCAGGTGTTCTTCCTTCACAACCGCGTCGAGTCGATCGACGACGCCGCCGCGGCGCTGCGCCAGCTGGTGCCGGAGGCGCGCGTGTCGGTCGGCCACGGCCAGATGACCGAGCGCCAGCTGGAGACCGTCATGGAGAACTTCGTGCGCGGCGACGCCGACGTGCTGTGCGCGACCACGATCATCGAGGCCGGCCTCGACATCCCCTCGGCCAACACGCTGATCGTCGAGCGAGCCGACCTGCTCGGCCTCTCGCAGCTGTACCAGATCCGCGGCCGCGTCGGCCGCTCCGACGTGCCGGCGCACGCCTACCTGTTCTATCCCGACGCGGCCGACGCTGACGGAGGAGGCCGGCGCGCGCCTCGCGGCCCTCGCCGACTACACCGAGCTCGGCTCGGGCTTCAAGGTCGCGATGCGCGACCTCGAGCTGCGCGGCGCCGGCAACCTGCTCGGCGACGAGCAGACCGGCCACGTCGCCGCGGTCGGCTTCGAGCTGTACTGCGAGCTGCTGGCCGAGGCCGTCGCCGACCTGCAGGGCCAGGCGCCGCCGCGCCGTCGCCTCCGCCGTCCGCGTCGACGCCGCCGTCGACGCCTACGTGCCGTCGACGTACGTGGGCATGGAGGCGGCCAAGATGGACGTGCACCGCCGCATCGCGCTGGCCGGATCGGAGGACGACCTGCGCGAGCTGGAGTCCGAGCTGGCCGACCGGTTCGGCGTCGATCCCGGAGCCGGTGTCGAATCTGATCGCGATCCAGGCGGTGCGGATCGCGCTCGCCCCGCTGGGCGCTGTGGCCCTCAGCGTGCGCCGCGAGCGGATCGCGCTCTCGGGGCTGACGCTGGGCGCGGACGACATCCGCGCGCTCCGATCGGCCATCCCGGGCCTGCTCTACGCGGCTGCGAAACGCGAGCTCTCGCTGCGGGTTCCGGACGGCCGAACCGCAATGGAGGCGGCAACGAATCTTGTCGCTGGTATATTCGAGGTACGCGGCAAGGTGAGCTTTCGCCCTGCCTGACGGGTCCGGTCAGCCGTGGGAGGCGTCCGGGCGGGCCCGCTCCGCCACACTCCCGTTGAGGTATTCGCGAATGAACGTACGACGTCCCATCCTCCTTCTCGCCGCGCTCGCCACGGCATCCGTCTTCGCCGCATGCGGCGGTTCCGATGGCGGTGATTCGAGCACGCAGGCCGATGTGCCGGCGGATTCCGTCGCGCTCGTCGACGGCAAGCCGCTCCTGAAGAAGGACTTCGACCACCTGGTCACGATCGGGCTGGCCTCCTTCAAGGCGCGCCAGCAGGAGGCCCCCAAGGCCGGCACGCAGGAGTACGAGCTGCTCAAGCAGCAGGCCATCCAGATCCTGTTCCAGCGCGCCATCATCCGCACCGAGGCTGCGAAGCAGGGTGTCAAGGTCGACCCGGCCAAGGTCGCCGAGGAGCTGAAGAACCTGAAGACGCAGGCCGGTGACGACGCCGCCTGGCAGAAGCAGCTCAAGGACGCCGGCGCCACCGAGGCCGACTACACCGACACCTTCACGGTGCAGCAGCTGGCGCAGGGCCTGTACGACAAGCTCACGAAGGCCTCCGCCGCCGTCACCGACGCCGAGATCCAGGCGCAGTACGACAAGGACAAGGCGACGGTCTACAAGGTGCCCGCAGCGCGCAAGGTCCAGCACATCCTGCTCGGCCCCGAGGACGGCTCGACGCCGGCCGCGAAGGACCTGCCGAAGTACAAGAAGGCCGCCGAGGACGTCATCAAGCAGCTCAACGACGGCGGCGACATCGCCAAGCTGGTGACCAAGTACTCGGTCGACCCGGGCAAGACCCAGAACCAGGGCATCTACGACGTGACGGCCGACGGGTTCGACCCCGACTTCACCAAGGCCTCCTACGCGCTGAAGACCGGCGAGGTCACGCAGGAGCCGGTCAAGAGCCAGTTCGGCTACCACATCATCAAGGCGCTGGCAGGATCCGACGAAGGACGGCACCAAGACGCTGGCCGAGGTCAAGGAGCAGATCAAGAGCCAGCTCGAGGAGGCGCGCAAGAACAAGTCCGTCGCCGCGTGGTTCGCGGGCATCCAGTCCCAGTACGAGAAGAAGACGTCGTTCGCGACGGGCTACAGCCTGCCGCCGTCGACCACCGCCGCGTCGCGACCGGCACCGGTGCACCGAGACGGGTGCCGACCGCCAGACGCGCCGGCTCCGACCACCACGGGCTAGCACCGCATGATCGTTGCGCTGGGCCCCGGCGGATCCGAAGGGATTCCGCTCGGGGCCCTTCGCATGCTCGGGGCCGGGACGCGCCGACGTGCGGGCGCCGGCCGACGTCGTCGCGGCACTGGCCGCGCACGGCGTCGTGCACGACCCGGCGGCGGCCGTCGTGGCAGCGCCCGACGCGGTCGCCTGGGGGCTGGCGCTGGCGGAGCCGGAGCGCGCGACGTGGCCCGAGCGCGAGCAGCTCGAGGCGAACGCGGCCGCCGCCGCGCTGGCCGAGCTGTGGCGGGTGACGCTGCGCCTGCGCCGCGACTGCCCGTGGGACCGCGAGCAGACGATCGCGTCGATCGTGCCGCACACGATCGAGGAGGCCTACGAGGTGGCCGACAAGGCGCTCGCCGGCCCGCCCGACGCCGAGTCTCATCGACGAGCTCGGCGACCTGCTGTTCCAGACCTACTTCCTGGCGCATGCTGGCCCGCGAGGCCGGCGCCGGCGACCTGGCCGACGTGGCCGACGGCATCCGCGAGAAGCTCGTGCGGCGCCACCCGCACGTGTTCGGCGACGAGGTGCTGGCCGACGACGGCCGAGGTGCTGCGACCGCTGGGAGCGATCAAGCGCGAGCAGGAGGGTCGCGAGGGCATCTTCCACGACGTGCCGGGCGCGCTGCCCGGCGCTGCTGTACGCCCGCAAGGTGCAGCGGCGCGCGGCCGCCGTCGGCTTCGACTGGGCGCCGTGTACGCCGACGCCTGGCCGTCGCTCGTGGAGGAGCTGGACGAGCTCGCGGGAGCGCTGCCGAGCACGGCGCCGAGGGCGTCGAGCCTGCGCCCGAGGTGCGGCACGAGGCCGGCGACCTGCTGTTCGCGGCCGTCAACGTGCTGCGGCTGGCGGGCGTCGATCCCGAGCTCGCGGTGCGCGCGTCGGCGCGCCGGCTTCCGCCGCCGCGTCGAGGCGGCCGAGGCGCTCGCGGAGCGGGATGGGAGCGATTTCCGACTGCTCGGGCTGGACGAGCAGGACGGCTACTATCGACGCGCCAAGGAGACCTGCGAGAGGGATCACCCGTGACGTCGATCGAGTCCGTCCGCGGACGGCAGATTCTGGACTCCCGGGGTAACCCGACATCGAGGTGGACGTCGTGCTCGAGTCGGGCGCGCGCGGTCGCGCTGCGGTGCCGTCGGGCGCGTCGACCGGGCAGTGGGAGGCGGTGGAGCTGCGCGACGGCGGCGCGGCGTACGGCGGCAAGGGCGTCACCAAGGCCGTCGCCAACGTCGACGGCGAGATCGCCGACGCGATCGCTGGGCCTCGACGCGCTCGACCAGCGCGAGGTCGACGCCGTGCTGCTGGAGCTCGACGGCACGCCGAACAAGGGCCGCCTCGGCGCGAACGCCATCCTCGGCGTCTCGCTCGCCGTGGCGCACGCGGCCGCCGACGCGCTCGGACCTCGAGCTGTACCGCTACGTGGGCGGCGTCGACGGCGCGCACGCTGCCGGTGCCGATGATGAACGTCATCAACGGCGGCGCGCACGCGGACAACTCGATCGACCTGCAGGAGTTCATGGTCGTGCCGGCCGGGGCCGCGTCGTTCGCCGACGGCCTGCGCATGGGCGCGGAGGTCGTTCCACGCGCCTGAAGGGGCTGCTGCACGAGCGCGGCCTCGCCACGGCGGTCGGCGACGAGGGCGGCTTCGCGCCGAACCTGGGCCGGAACGAGGACGCCATCTCGGCCATCCTCGAGGCCGCGGAGCGGGCCGGCTACAGCCGGGCGAGCAGATCGTGTTCATCGCGCTCGATCCCGCCACGACCGAGCTGTACGACGCCGCCGCGGGCACCTACACGCTGGCCGGCGAGGAGCGCGTGCTCGACTCGGCCGGCATGGCCGCGTACTTCGTCGACCTCGTCGACCGCTTCCCGATCGTCTCGATCGAGGACGGCCTGGCCGAGGACGACTGGGACGGCTGGAAGCTGCTCACCGACGCCGTCGGCGACCGCGTCCAGCTCGTCGGCGACGACCTCTTCGTCACCAACGTCGAGCGCGTGCAGATGGGCATCGAGCGCGGCGTCGGCAACGCGATCCTGGTCAAGGTGAACCAGATCGGGACGCTGTCGGAGACGCTCGACACGATCGCGCTGGCGCGCCGAGCACGGCTACGCGTCGATCATCTCGCACCGCTCGGGCGAGACGGAGGACACGACCATCGCCGACCTCGCCGTGGCCACCAACGCCGGCCAGATCAAGACCGGTGCGCCCTCGCGCTCGGATCGCGTGGCCAAGTACAACCGCCTGCTGCGCATCGAGGAGGACCTCGGCGCGGCCGCCGTCTACCCGGGCCTGCGGGCGTTCGCGGCGCACCGCTGATGGCCGCTGCTGCGCCGCACCAAGATCGTCGCCACGCTCGGGCCCGCGTCCGACCCCGAGGAGATCGTCGAGCGCCTCGCGCGCACCGGCGTCGACTGCTTCCGGCTCAACTTCTCGCACGGCACCCAGGCCGACCACCTCGAGCGGATCCGCCGCGTGCGGGCCGTCGAGGAGCGCGTCGGCCGGCCGATCGCCGATCCTCGCCGACCTGCAGGGCCCGAAGCTGCGGGTGGGGGAGCTGCCCGAGCCGATCATGCTCGAGACCGGCTCGTTCGTGACGCTGGCGGGCCACGGCGACGCGCAGGAGGGCGACCTCGAGCTCGGCTTCGAGATCGACCTCGGCGCTGCACCTGCGCCGCGGCCACGACGTGCTGATCAACGACGGGCTGATCCGCCTGCGCGTCGTCGAGGCGCGCGAGCCGGCGCGTGCACTGCAGCGTCGAGATCGGCGGCCTGGTGTCGTCCAACAAGGGCGTCAACCTGCCGCGGCACCTACCTGCCGATCCCGGCCATCACGCAGGCCGACCGCGACAACCTCGAGTTCGCGCTCGCCAACGAGGTCGACTACGTGGCGCTGTCGTTCGTGCGCCGCCCGGAGGAGGTCGAGGACCTCAAGAAGCTGATCCAGGCGGCCGGCTCGCGGGCCCGGTGATCTCGAAGATCGAGAAGTCCGAGGCGATCGAGCACCTCGGACGCGATCATCGACGTCGAGCGACGGCGTGATGGTCGCCCGCGGCGACCTCGGCGTCGAGATCGGCGCGGCCGCCGTGCCGCTGGCGCAGAAGCGCATCATCCGGCTGGGCCAGGAGGCGGGCAAGGTCGTCATCACGGCGACGCAGATGCTGGAGTCGATGATCAGCCGGCCCGAGCCGACCCGGGCGGAGGCGTCCGACGTCGCGAACGCCATCCTCGACGGCACGTCGGCCGTGATGCTGTCGGGCGAGACGGCGGTCGGGGCGTTCGCCACCGAGGCCGTGCGACACCATGGTCAGGATCTCGCTCGCGGTCGAGCCGAGCCTGGCGTACCACGAGGCCAGCTACGGCCTGACGCGGCTCGGCCCGCGCTACATCGCCGACGTCGTCGGCCACGCCGCCTGCGACATCGCCGAGACGCTCGGCGTCGCCGCCATCGTCGTGCCGACCGCCACCGGCGAGTCCGCGCGCGAGGTGTCCAAGCACCGGCCGCGGCGGCCGATCGTCGCCGTCTCGCCGTCGCCCTCGCGCGCTCCGGCAGCTGGCGCTCGACTGGGCCGTCGTGCCGCTGTTGCTGGAGGAGGCGTCCGGCGATCGAGGAGCTGTGGTCGAAGGCCACCGAGGCCGTCGTCCGCGCCGGCCTCGCCGGCCCCGGCGACCGGGTCGTGCTGACGTCGGGCACCCGCGTCGGGCGTCCGGGCGCGACCAACTCGATCCTGGTGCAGGCGCTCTAAGCCGGCCGTTACTTCGTGACGGTGACGGTCTCGGTGCCCTCGGTGACCGTCACGATGCTCACGTCCTGCGTCGCGACCACCGGATCGGGCGTGCTCGGCGAGCCGAGCAGCACGCGCCCGGCGACCAGGCCGAGCACGAACACGATCACGAGCAGCGCGACGATGCGCGCCGTGCGGGGACGGGGCGGCCGGCGCCGGGCGTCGTGCAGGCGCACGTCGGACCGTTCGGGCTGCATCAGCCGCCCGGCCTGACGCCGCTGACGGCCCGCAGGAAGGCGGCGTCGATGAGGGGCGCGACCAGCGCCGGTTCGCTCATCGGGGCGAGCGCCCGCGAGACCACGGTGCGGCCCCACGACTCGGCGTCCATGTACAGCCGGTACAGGTCGTCGAGGGAGTAGGAGGGGCCGAGCAGGCGCGTCAGCTCGCGCTGCAGGTCGTTCGCCGCCTGGTCGGTGGCGGCCGCGAGGCGCGGCGGCATGCCGCGCCGCAGCCGCTTCACGGTGCGCGGCCCGGCCTCCCACTCGGCCATGGCGGCCCGGATCCCGGCCGTGCTCACGCCGTGCACTCCTGCGGCGTCTCCATGCAGCAGGGCTGGGGGATGCCGCCCGCCGCGGCGACGATCTCGTCGCCGACCGGATAGTCGCCGGCGCCGAGCGCGAACGCGGCGTGGGCGTGCAGGCACTTCACGGCGCGCTCGAGGCGCGTGCCGCCGATGCCGAGCGGCGCGCCGTCGGGCCGCATCGCGATCTGGCGCCGGCGGCCGTCGGCGAATGCCGCCGCCAGGTCGGGCTCGTCGGCGAGCCGCCGTTCCAGCGCCGCGACGCCGCCCGCCGACTCCAGCCGCCCGATCGCGGCCACGAGGCCGGGGCAGGTCAGCCAGAAGGTGGTGGGGAAGGGCGCGCCGGCCGGGGTGGTGGCCGGCTGCTCGATCACGATCGGCCGGCCGCCGCCGCAGCGGGCCGCGACGCGCCGGAACGGCAGCGGCAGTCGCCCCAGCTGGCGCCCGACAGTCTCGGTGTCCTGCTCCACGACCGGAACGGTACCGGGAAGGAGCCCGCGCGCTCGCCGCGAATCGCCAACGGTGCGACCTCGCCGTGTGATCCTCGCCGTGACCGCCGTCGCCCTCGCGGTCCTCTTCATCCAGCCGATTCAGGCCTATCGCGCTGCATCCGATCATCACCGCCGGGCGGAGATCGCGCTCGCCCGCGTGAAGGCTGAACACGACGATCTCGCCCGTCGTGCAGCCGAATCCGGCACCCGCGGTGCCCTCGTGGCCGAGGCTCGATCGCTCGGATTCGTGTTCCGCGGCGAGACGCCGTACATCGTCGACACCCGCTAGTCGGGGCTGCCGGGCGCCGGGCGCGCTACCATGGGCGCGTGGACAATGGTCGCGAAGACTGGTTGACGCTGGGACAGGCCGCAAAGGTGCTCGGCGTTGCACAGAGCACGGTGCGGGCCTGGTCGGACGCCGGACGACTGCCGGTGTTCTACACGCCGGGCGGTCATCGCCGGTTCAAGCGCGACGATCTCGACGGCTTCCTGTCGCGCAACGGCGCCGGTTCGCGGCCCCGGAACGCGGCCACCGTCCTGGTCGTCGACGACGACCCGCGGCTGCGCGAGCTGATCCGCGTCAACCTCGAGTACGACGGCATGACCGTCATCGAGGCGGGTACCGCCGAGGAGGGCCTCCGGGCGCTCGAGGCCGATCCGCCCGATCTCGTGATGCTCGACGTGATGATGCCCGGCATCGACGGCTGGGAGATGCTCCGGCGCGTCCGCGAGCGCCACGGCATCGACTCGCTGCCCGTGATGATGTTCTCGGGCAAGACCGAGGGCGGGAACGAGAAGGCACAGGCCGGTGGCGCGAACGCGTTCGTCGGCAAGCCGCTCGACCCGATCGGTCTGGTGGAGCAGGCGAAGGCCATGCTCCGCGTCCGCGTCACCATGGGCTAACCGGCCGCGGAGGCCCACCACGAAGCGCACGCGCGCTCGTCGCCCCGCCTGGGCGTCTCGGTCGACGCGCGTGATCTTGAAAAGGCCTCCAGCCTTCTCGGCGATCCCGCCCGCCGTCCGAGAGGCGCCCAGACAGGTCGCCGATGCGGGCGTGCGCTCCGTGGCGGGCCTCCGCGGCCGCGCTAGGAGTTGTTCTGCGGTGCGTCGCCGGCGCGGCGGATGACGATCTCGTCCGCCGTGATGCGCACGACGATGTCGGCGTGGCCCTGCCAGTGCCTGCGGTACACGGCGGCGTCACGCACGGCGCCGTCCAGCCACAGGCCGTAGCCGTCGTCGCCGTGGTCGAAGACGGCCTCCAGCTCGAGCGGTGCATCGGCGCCGCCCTTCGAGCGCCCACGACCGCCGCGGCGGCCGCGGCGGCGCTTGGCCGGATCGGTCTCGCCGTCATCGGCGGCGGGCGCTGCGTCGTCGGGCGCGGCCTCGGGCGCGGGTGCCGTCGCGCGAGCGGCCGGGCGGGCGGCTCGCGGCTCGCGGCGGGCGCGCTGCGCCGGCGCGGGCTGCGTCTCCTCGACGGCCGCCTCGAAGTCGGCCTCGACCACGTGATCGACCGCCGGGCCGACGGGCTCGTCGCTGCGCCGCAGGTCGTGCTGGCGGCGGAAGCGGGAGATCGACGACGGCGTCGAGCCGAGCTTGTGGGCGATCCAGATGTCGGTCGCGCCCTCCTGCACCCAGGAGCGGATCTGGTTGAGCTGCGGTTTGAGCGAGGCGTTCTTGCGGGTCACTGTGCCGAAAGGTACGCGACCGACCCGCCGGAGGCCGACGGATCCGGACCCGGCGATCAGCCGAAGAGGCTGTTCACGCCGTCCATGAGCAGGTACGCGACGCCCACCAGCAGGGCGATCAGCACCAGCACGGCGAGCACGAAGCGGCGCCGGGCGTGCCGCTGCGCTCGCTCGCGGGCGCGGATGGCCGACCGCTCGGCGCGGCGGAACTCGAGCTCGGTCTCGAGCTGCGCCTCGTGTGTCCGGTCGATCGCGTCGACGCGGGACCTCGCACGCTGGCGCCGTCCTGTGGTCTCCCGCACGGCGCCATCGTACTCCGTTGCGGGCTCCCGGGGCTACGTGTCGAAACACCCTCGCCGCAACCCTGACCCGGCCGCCCGTACAGGAAACCCCCGGAAACTCTATGATCTGTCGGCTCGATGGCTACCCAGCCTCACCAGCCCGGCTCGCCCCAGTCGGCCGCTATCGACCTCTTCGAGGCGCGTCGCTCGGCGCTGGTCGAGCGGATCGCGCTGGACCTCCACGACGCCGTCGCGACCGATGGGTCCTCGTTCGCGAGCGCCCGCGAGGTGGCCGCCGCGTGGGTGGAGGCGGTCGGTGCGGCCCTGGCCGGCCGGTACGCGCCTCGCGCGGTCTCGTCGCTGAACCGCGACGCGCTGCGCGCGCTCGACCAGGGCCGGTCGCTCGGCACCGTCATCAGCGGCGTCAACGCGGCCGTCGGAGCGATGATGACCGTCGCCGCCGAGCTCGATCCGCGTGCGGTCGCGGCGGTGGCCCGGGCCGCGGGCGAGATCGCCGGCGAGCTCGGATCGGCTGCTGCCCGATCGCTCGAGGAGCGCAGCCGGATGCAGCTGAAGCGCCGCGCCGATCGCGCCGACCGGTTCCGCGAGGCGGCCGGTGCGGTGGCGGCGGCCGCGCTCGACGCCGACGGCGTGCTGCAGGCGCTGGTGCGCGCGGCCGTCGCGACGCTGGACTGCGACTGGGCCGCCGTCGCCCTGCGCGAGCAGGACGGACGGCTCGTGATCGCCGCCCTGGAGGGCCGCGGCGCCGGCTGGGCGCAGCGCTGGTCGCTGTCCGAGCAGGACGGCTTTTGCGCGCGCGTGCTGGCGAGCGGCCAGGCCGTCACGACCGCCGACGCCGAGCAGATCGGCTACAACGGCGCCGACCGGCCCGTGGCCGTGGTGGCCGCCCCGCTGGGTGCCGCCGGACACGACGCCGTGGGCGTGCTGTTCGCGGGCCGCGACCACGGCGCGATGCCGGACGAGGACGACGCGGCGCTGGCCGCATCGCTGGGCGAGGTCGGTGCGCGGGCGCTCGACACGGCCCGCCGGTACGAGGACTCGATGCGCGCCGCCCGGCAGATGGAGGTGCTCGCCGACGCCGTCCGCCAGGCCACGTCGGGCGCCGACCAGACCGCGCTGGCGCTCGTCGCCCGCGCCGCGCTGGAGGCCACCTCCAGCGACGTGGCGCTGGTGCGCGTGCTCGACGACGCCGCGGGCGAGCTCGTGACGCGCGGCGTGCACGCCCGCTCGGCGGCGCTGGCGGCCGAGCTCGAGGGCTCGCGCGTGCCGCTGTCCGATCCGGCCGTCGCCCGGCTGATGGCCGGCGAGGACCTGCTCGAGGACGCCATCGTCGACGCCGCCGTCGCCGGCCCCGTCACGGAGCGGCTCGGCCGCGTCGAGACGGCCGGCGTGCCGATCATGATCGACGGCCGCCCCGCCGCCGCCCTGCTGATCGCCCGTCCCGGCCCGCGCTTCGGCCCCGACGACCTGCGCCGGGTGCGCACCGCCGTCGCGCATGCCGCGATGCTCGTCGTGCTCGACCGCGTGCGCCGCCACGCGCACGTGGGCGCCGCGACGGCCGATGCCGAGGCCGGCCGGCTGGCCGAGGCGCTCGCGGCCGGGAGCGACGAGACCCGCGTGGCGCGCCTGCTGGCCCGGCTCGCGGCCGAGGCGCTCGGCGCCGAGCGCGCCGTGCTGTACCGCGGCACCGGCGACGACCTGGCGCTGATCGCCGGCTACGGCTTCCGTCGCGACGAGATCGCCGCGGCGCCCGGCCGTGCGCTGGCGGCGGACGCCATCGCGCGCGGCGAGGTGCTGGTGACGGGCGGCGAGACCGGCGGCGTCGCGGCGCTCGCCGCCGGCCGTCCCGGCGTCGTGCTGTCGGCGCCGCTGCTCCACGACGACACCATCGTGGGCGCCCTACAGCTGCACTTCCGCGAGCGCGACGCGGCCGTGGCCGCCAAGCCCGCCGCCACCAAGCTCGCACCCGCCGCCGCCGAGGCGCTGCACCGCGCCGGCGAGGCGCGCCGCCGCGACGACGAGCTGCGCCGCATGCAGGCGCTCGTGCAGATCGCCGCGCAGGCCACGGCCAGCGCCTCCATCGAGCAGACCCTGGCCGCCGTCGGCGAGCACCTCGCCACGCTGGCGCCGGGCGCGCAGGCCGGCGTGTACGTGATCGAAGAGGGCCGGCCCGTGCTGTCCGAGCCGCCCGCCGCCGTCGCCGCCGTGCAGGGAGCCGCCGTCGCCGCGCTGCTGCGCGAGGATCCGAGCGCGCCGCACGTGCTGGTCGCCGACGTGACGCGCGACGAGCGCCTCGAGGGTGTCTCCGCCGAGATGGCCGAGGCCGGCGTCCGGTCGCTGCTCGTCGTGCCGCTGCGGTTCCGCGAGGCGGTGATCGGCGCGCTGTCGCTGGCCGGCCGCGAGCCCGGCACCCTCGGCGAGCGCGAGGTCGACCTGATGCGGCGCCAGGCGGCGCCGATCGCGCTGGCGCTGGAGAGCGCCGTGCTCGCCAGCCACTCGCTGCGCCTCGAGCAGGAGCTGTCCGCCGCCCTCGCGGCCGAGCGCAGCGCCCGCGGCGAGCTGGACGCGCAGGACACCGTCGTCCGGGCCGTGGCGGAGGGCTGGGACCGGCCGCGCGCCTCGGCCGCCGTCGCCCGCGCCGCCGCCGAGCTGGTCGACGCCGACGCCGCCGGCGTGCTGCTGCTCGGCGCCGACGGCTCGCTCGTGGTCGAGTCGCTGCACGTCGCGTCGCCCGCGCTGGGCGAGCCGGTGCGGCGGATCGTCCGCCACGCGCCGTCGTTCGTGCCGCCGGCCACCCTCCGCGCCCTCGCCTCCGGGCAGGCCGTGATCATCGAGGGCGGCCAGCTCGGCGAGGGGGAGACGCTGCTCGGTCCGCTGCTCGCGCCGGGCGCCAGCGCTGGCCTGGTGCCGCTGCGGCCGGAGCGCGATCTGTCGGCGATCCTCGTCGTGGTCTCGCTCGATCCGGCTCGCCCGATCGACGCCGAGCGGCTCTCGCGAGCCGAGCGGTTCGCCCCCCAGGCCGCGCTCGCCATCCGCTGACCGGCGGCGGAAATCTGCCGCCGATGCAGGGCCGTCGCGCGGCTACACTGGGACGCATGCGGAGGAGTTTCATCGTTACGGCCGTCCTGGCGTTGTCCCTGACGGCGCTGGCGCCGGTCGCCCGGGCCGCCGACCCCGAGCCGGTCGCGGTCGCGGGTGTCACCATCGGCGGCATCGACGTCGCCGGCCTTACCAAGGCTCAGGCGGTGGCCGCCGTCAACACGGCGTACACGTCCGGGCTGGTGCGCGTCCACGCCGGATCCAAGCTGTTCAAGCTGCCGGTGAAGCGGATGAAGGTCTCCCTGCCGACGCTGTCCGCGGCCGCCGACGCGGCCGTGCTCCGCACGACGCCCGGCGACGTGCTGGTCGGCGTCACGTACAACCGGCCGGCCATGCTGGCCGCCGTCGCCGGCATCGCGAAGTCGACGGCGAAGAAGCCGACCAACGCGCGCTGGGGCTGGAAGGGCCGGGCGCCGGTCGCCCTCCCCGAGAAGGCCGGCACCGCGCTCGACCGGGCCGATCTGCGCGTCACGCTGGTCGCGGCGCTGCGCCATCCGGGTGCGCGCGAGATCACCGCGAAGCTGAAGAAGGTCCGCGCCAAGCTGGGCCGCTCCAAGCTGCCGCCCGCGATCACCATCTCGCGCGCCGGCCACCGGCTGCACCTGTACCGCTTCGCCAAGGGCAAGACGATCCTGTGGCGGCGCTTCGGCGTTGCGACGGGCCAGTCGTCGTTCCCGACGCCGAAGGGCCTGTTCCGCATCATCCAGATGCAGCGCAACCCGTGGTGGTATCCGCCGAGCTCGACGTGGGCGAAGGGCGCCAAGCCGATCCCGCCGGGCCCGGGCAACCCGCTCGGCACGCGCTGGATGGGCATCTCGTCGCCGGCCGTCGGCATCCACGGCACGCCCGACCCGGCGTCGATCGGCTACTCGGCCTCGCACGGGTGCATCCGCATGAAGATCCCCGACGCCGAGTGGGTGTTCAACCACGTCAAGATCGGCACGCCCGTCAGGATCTTCTAGCGGCGTGAAGCGCCTGTTGCAGGCCCTGGGTATCACGGCCATGCTCGGACTGGTGGTGGTGCTCGTGGTGGCGGTCGAGAACTCGCGGTCGAAGGACGCGTTCGTGAAGAGCGTGGCGGCCGGCCGGCTGCCCGCCGCACCGTCGTTCGACCTGCCGGCGCTGTCGGGCTCCGAGCGCGTGCGCCTCGCCGACTACAAGGGCAAGATCGTGGTCGTGAACTTCTGGGCCTCGTGGTGCGACCCGTGCAAGGACGAGGCGCCGCTGCTCGCCACGATGGCGGCCGAGCAGGAGAAGGACGGCGTGGTGTTCGTCGGCATCGACGCGAACGACGTCGTCGACGACGCCCGCGCCTTCTCCGAGCGGTTCGGGCTCGACTACGCGCAGGCGCACGACGGCGAGGGCTCCGAGAAGGATCGCTACGGCGTCACCGGCTTCCCCGAGACGTTCGTGATCGACCGCGAGGGCCGCGCCGTGGAGTGGTTCCCGGGCCAGATCGACGCCGACGGTCTGCGCGCCGCGATCGCCAAGGCGGACGCGGCGTGAGGCGGCTCCTGGCCCTGGCCGGCCTGCTGCTGCTGGTCGCCGTACCCGTCGGCGTGGCGGCCACCGCGCAGTTCACGCAGGACGAGATCGAGACCGAGGTGATGTGCCCGGTGTGCGGCACCCGCCTCGACCTCTCGCACTCGCCCGCAGCGAACCAGATCCGCGACTTCATCGACGAGAAGCGGACGGCCGGTTGGTCGAAGGCGCAGGTCAAGGACGCGCTCGTGGCGCAGTTCGGCGAGCGGATCCTGGCGACCACGCCGACCGATGGCTCCGGGCTGTTCGCCTGGCTGGTGCCGCTGGCCGTGGGCGTCGCCGGCGTTGGGGTCGCGGTCGGGCTGGTGCTGGTCTGGCGGCGCCGGCCGCGCACCGAGGCCGTGCCGACGACCGCAAACCTCGACGACGAGTCGCGGCGGCGCGTGGACGACGCGCTCCGCGACTTCGACTGACGTATCCTCGGCGGGTGCCTCTCGAGCTGATCGTCGGACCCGCGAACGCGGGAAAGGTGGCGGAGCTGTACCGGCGCCACCGCACCAGCCTCGAGGAGGGCGGCCTCGCGCTGCTGGTGGTGCCGAACCTGCCCGCGCTGTGGCGCGCGGAGCGCGAACTGCTGCAGCGCGGCGTGCTGCTGGGCGGCCTGGTCGTGACGTTCGACGGCGTGTTCGAGCGCGCGATCCGGCTCGCGGGCGCCGATCACGCCGCGCTGCCGCCGGCCCGGCGCCGCCTCGAGCTGGCCCGCCTGATCGCGGGCGTAGAGCTGGACACGATCGGCGTCTCCGCCGCCGGCGCGCGGTTCCCCGACGCGCTCGGCCGGCTGTTCGACCGGCTCGGCTCGGCGCTCGTCGATCCCGCCGCCTTCGCGGCCGCCGCCGCCGGCGACGCGGCCGGCGAGGACCTGGCGCGCCTGTACGCCGCCTGGTGGGCGCGGCTCGACGAGCTGGGGGCGTGGGATGCGCCGCGCCGGCGCGTCGAGGCCTGTGCGCTGCTGGCCCGCGAGGTCGCCGCCTGGGACGGCACGCCGCTGCACGTGCAGGGCTTCGAGGACCTGTCGCACGCCCAGGAGACGGTCGTGCGCCTCGTGGCGGAGCGGGCCGGCGCGGTCGTGACCCTGCCGTACGAGCCGGGCCGCGCGGCCTTCGCGGCCCTCAGCGGCTCGATGGCCCGCCTGGCCGAGGGCGCCTCGATCGCCGAGCTGCCGCCCCTCAGCGGCCAGCGGCCGGCGCGGCTGGAGCAGCTCGAGCGACGGCTGTTCGAGCCCGGCGAGACGCCGCCCGCCGATCCCGACGATGCGAGCGTGACCTTCCTCGAGGTGGCCGGCGGGCGGGCCGAGGCCGACCTCGTCGTGGCCGACGTCGCGGCGGCGCTGCGATCCGGCACCGAGGCCGGCCGCATCGCCATCGTCACGCCGCGCGATCCCGTCGGCTGGCCTGAGCTGGCCGAGGCGCTGCGCCGCGCCGGCATCCCGCACGTGATGGAGCGGTCGACCTCGGTCGGCCGCACCGCGTTCGGCTTCGCGCTCGACCACCTGATGCGCTTCGCATGGGATGCCGACGCCGTGCGGCGCGACCTGTTCTCGTTCCTGCGCTCACCCTGGTCGGGCCTGCCGCGTCGCCGCGTCGACTTCGTCGAGGGCCGCCTGCGCGGCCGGGCCATCAACGAGGCGCCGGGCGTCGAGGCGAGCGTGACGGAGCTGCTCGGCGGCGGCCTGCAGGCGGTCGAGCTGCTGCGGGCGCCCGGCGACGTGCGCGTCGCGCTGGCCGAGACCGTTCGCCGCATGGTCGTCGCCGCCCACGGCCTGGAGGCACGCGGCATCGCGCCGGCCGAGCGGGTCGACCTGGCAGCCGCGCGGGCCGTGCTGCGCCTGCTCGACGACGTGGCCGACGTGCAGCCGCCGCCGTCCCGCGAGGAGCTGCGGGGCCTGCTGCTGCGCGCCCGCGTCGACGTCCGCGAGGACCCTACCGACCGCGTGCTGGTGTGCGATCTGCGCGCCGCCCGCACGCTCGACGCCGACCTGGTGATCGTGCTCGGCCTGGAGCAGGGCGGCCTCTCGGCGCGCGGCGACGACGCGTTCCTCCCCGACGGGCTCCGCGACGCCCTCGGCGACGGGCTGCAGACGCCCGAGGCGGGCGATCTCGACCGTCACCTGCTGTACGTGGCGCTGGCCCGCGGCCGGCAGCGCGTGGTGGTGTGCCGCCGGATCGCCTCCGACGACGGCCGTCCCCTGGAGCCGTCGCCGCTGTGGCACGACGTGGTGCGCGCCGCCGGTGGCGCCGCGCCGGTCGTCCGCCGCGGCCTGGCCGACGTCTCCTGGACGGTCGCCGCGGCGCCGACGGCGCGCGAGCGCGCCCGTGCCGTCTCGCGGCTCGCCGCCGACGACCCGCGCCGGGCCGAGCGCATCGCCGAGGCGGACGGCCTGACGCGCCGCCTGCGCCGGGCCCGCAACGCCTACCAGCGGCCGACCCGGATCCGCGACCCGCAGGTGCTGGCCGACCTGGCGGCGCTCGACCGGTTCCCCGTCACGGCGCTGGAGCGGTTCGGCGACTGCTCGTCGTGGTGGTTCGTCGAGCGCCACCTGAGCCCGCGCGACATCGACGCCGCCTACGACGCGCGCCTGGCGGGCACGATCGCCCACGGCGCGCTGCAGCGGTTCTACAAGGGCCTGCCCGCCACGTTCGGCAAGGACCGCCTCGAGCCCGGCGACGCCGACCGGGCGGAGGAGGTCATCCGCGCGCTCGTCGACGAGTCGATGCGCGGCCAGACGCTGCCCTCCGACACGCTCGAGGCACGCATCGTGGCGCGCCGGGTGGCGCGCGACCTCGCGCGCTTCGTGCGCCAGGACGCGGAGAGTCCCTCGCCGCTCGCCGCCACGCGCCTCGAGGTCGGGTTCGGGGGCGCCAACTCGGCGCCGGGCCTCAAGGACGGCCTGCGGATCGAGGACTTCGCGGTCGCCGGCAAGATCGACCGCATCGACACCGACCCGATGTTCACGGCGCACGCGCTGGTGCAGGACTACAAGTCGGGCAAGACGGCGTGGACGGCCCGGCAGCTCAACGACGAGGGCCGCCTGCAGATCCCGCTCTACATCCTGGCGGCGCGCGAGCTGCTGGGCCTGGAGCCGATCGGCGGCCTGTACCGCGCGCTCGGCCCGGGCGGCGGCGCCCGCGGCGTCGTCGATCGCGACGCGGCCGACGTGGCGCCGCCGGGCCTCGTCAAGACCGACCTGGTGGCGCCGGAGGACCTGTGGCAGATCGTGTCGGTGGCCCGCGAGCAGGCGGTCGGCATCGTCGGCCGGATCCGCGTCGGCGACGTCCGCCACGACCCGCGCGGCGGGTCCTGTCCGTGGTACTGCCCCTGGGCCGGCGTCTGCCGGATCGCGCGATGAGCGATACCGGCACCACCACGGCCTTCAACGAGGAGCAGCGCCGCGCCATCGAGGCCGGGGGCGTCGTGTTCGTCTCCGCCGGCGCCGGCACCGGCAAGACGCGCGTGCTGGTGGAGCGCTTCGCGCGCGCCGTGCTCGACCGCGGCCTGTCGCCCGACAAGATCCTCGCCATCACGTACACGGAGCGCGCGGCGGCCGAGCTGGCCGCGCGCATCCGCCTGCGCCTGGACGAGGAGGGCCGCGACGAGCTGGCGCGGGCGCTGGACGGCGCCTGGATCTCGACCATCCACGGCTTCTGCGGCCGCATCCTGCGCCGCCACGCGCTGCAGGCCGGGCTCGACCCGGCGTTCGTGGTGCTGGATCCCGCCGCGGCCGACCTGATGCGGGCCGAGTCGTACGACACGGCGCTGCGCGAGATGGCGAAGGCGCGGGAGGACGTGCTCGACCTCGTCACCGCGTACGGCGAGGACCGCCTGCGCACGCTCATCGACGGCACGCACGAGCGGCTCCGCACCGCCGGTCATCCGCTGCAGTTCGATCCGGCGCCGGCGGCGAGCCTGCCCGACGCCATCGACGCGGCGCGCACGGCGGCGCTGGCGCTGGCCCGGACGCTCGGCCCCGGTATCCGCCTGGAGGAGTCGCGGGCACGGGCGCTGGCCCTGGCGGAGCTGCTCGAGCACCCGCCGCACCCGGCCGTGCTCGCCGCCCTGCCCGACCACGCCTCGCGCGGCCGGCTGGAGGTGGCCGGCGACTACGACGCCGCCCTGGCCGAGCTGGAGCGCGCCGCGCGGGACGCCGTGTTCGAAGAGCTCCGGCCCCTGCTGGACGAGCTGCTGCAGGCGTTCGCGAACGAGTACGCCGGCCGCAAGCGGGCCGCGTCGTGCCTCGACTTCGACGACCTGCAGCTGGAGGCCCGGCGGGTGCTGACCGAGCGTGAGGACGTGCGCGCCGACCTGCAGCAGCGCTTCGCCGAGGTGATGGTCGACGAGTTCCAGGATACGAACGAGCTGCAGGCCGCCATCGTCGACGCGGTCGCCGGGCCCGACGCGACGCTGTTCTTCGTCGGCGACGAGTTCCAGTCGATCTACCGGTTCCGGCACGCCGACGTCGACGTGTTCCGGCGGCGCCGGGCCGAGGTGCGGGAGGGCGACGGCGAGGGCGCGATCTCGCTGCGCACCAACTACCGCTCGCGGCCGGAGGTGCTGGCCGTCGTCAACCACCTGTTCGGCGACGCGTTCGGCCCGACCTACGAGCCGCTGCAGCCGTCGGACGGCGCCTTCCCGGAGCTGGCGCCGGACGAGCCGGCGGTGGAGTTCCTCGTCACCGACGCGTCCGGTCCGCCCGGCGAGATCGAGCCGCGCGACGCCGAGGCCGCGATGCTCGCCAGGCGCATCGCCCAGCTGGTGGCCGAGGGCGCCTGCAGCGCCGGCGACGTGGTGCTGCTGTTCTCGGCCGGCACCGACGCCGCGCGCTACGAGCAGGCGCTGCAGGCGGCGGGCCTGGACACGGTCAGCGCCACCGGCCGCAAGTACTTCGAGGCCCAGCCGGTGCGCGACCTGACGGCGTACCTGCGGCTGATCCGCAACCGGTACGACGACGCCGCGTTCCTGGCCGTGATCGCCTCGCCGCTGGTGGGCGTCAGCAACGACACGCTGGCGCGGCTGCGCACCAGCGCGCCGAAGCGGCCGCTCTACACGTCGGTCGAGAACGGCATCCCCGCGACCATCGACGCCGACGACGGGCGGCTGCTGGCGGCGTTCCGGCAGCGCTTCGACCGGCTCGTGGAGGCGGCGGGCCGCAGCAGCCTCGGCGCCCTCGTCGAGCGGATCGTCGACGACCACGACTACGACCTGGCGCTGCTCGCCAACCCGTACGGCCCGCGCCGTCTGGCGAACGTGCGCAAGCTGGCCCGGCTGGCGCGCGAGTTCGAGGGGCTCCGCGGCCCCGACCTGGAGGGCTTCCTCGAGACCGTCGAGGTGCGCCGGCTGGCGGCCGACCGCGAGCCCGACGCGCTGGTGTCGGAGGAGGACGCCGACGCCGTCCGCCTGATGACGATCCACGCCGCCAAGGGCCTGCAGTTCCGCGTGGTGGTGGTGGCCGACGCCGGCCGCGGCGCCGCCGGGCGCTCCGACCACCTGGTGGCGCTGCCCGACGGGCGCGTCGGCATCAAGGTGCCCGACTCGGTCGGCCAGCTGCGCGAGACGAGCGCGTTCACCGCGGCCAGCGGCATCGACGCCCTGGCGGAGGACGCGGAGCGCCGCCGCGTCTCCTACGTGGCCCTCACGCGCGCGGTCGAGCGGCTGATCATCTCCGGCGTCGTCCGCGGCGGGGCGAACGAGGAGACGCCGATCGCGTGGATGCTGCGGCGCCTCGGCGCGTCGCCGTCCGACGGCGACCAGGCGATCGGCATCCCGGGCGCCTCCGTCAGCGTGCGCGTGGGGCAGCGGGAGCCCGAGGAGGAGGCCGAGGCCGCTGTGGAGCCGGCTCCGGCCGAGCCGGCTGCGGCGGCCGTCACGGGGCAGCTCGCGTTCTTCGAGTCGCTGTCGGAGGTGGAGCCGCTGCCGCCGCCCGTCGCCGTCGACGTGCCGCCGCCGCTGGTGCCGCTGCCCGCTGCGCCGCCGGAGCGGCCCGGGCGGCTCTCGTTCTCGGCCCTGGCGCTGTTCGAGCGCTGCGGCTACCGGTTCTATGCCGAGCGGCTGCTCGGGTTCCGCTCGGTCGACCGCACGCGCACGCCGGGCGGCACCGGCCTCGACGGCGCCGAGCTCGGCACGGTCGTGCACGACACGCTGGAACACCCTGGGCGCGGCGTCGAGGTGGCGCTGGCGCGGTTCCCGCACGCCACCGATGCCGATGCCGAGCGCGCCGCGGCGCTGGTCGGGGTGTGGGAGCGATCGCCGCTCGCGGCCCGCGTGGCCGGGCTCGAGGCGCGTCGCGAGGTGCCGTTCCTGGTCGAGGCCGGCGGCGCGCAGATCGCGGGCCGGCTCGACCTGCTGGCGCGGGACGGGTCGACCGGGCTGGTGATCGACTACAAGTCGAACCGCGTCACCGACTCGACGCCGACCGAGATGCGCGACGCCGGCTACGCCCTGCAGGAGGCGGTCTACGCGCTGGCGCTGCTCGAGCACGGGCACGACGAGGTCGAGGTGCACTTCACGTTCCTCGACGCCGACGAGGCGGTGATGCGGCGCTTCACGCAGGCCGACGCCGACGATCTGCGGGCACGTGTGGCAGCCGCGGTGGCGGCGTCGACGAGCGGCCCGTACGTCCCGCGGCCGGGCATCGTCTGCGAGGATTGCCCCGTGCTCGGGCTGCTCTGCGCCGGGCCCGACCTCGACGCCCTGCATGCCGCGCCTGACCCCTACTAGCCCTGCCCCGAGCCGCGCCCGCGTGATCGTGCGGCGGCTGACCGAGGAGTACCCGGAGGCGGTCATCTCGCTGCACTACGACGACGCCTGGCAGCTGCTGGTGGCGGTGATCCTGTCGGCGCAGTGCACCGACGCGCGCGTCAACGAGGTGACGCCGCGGCTGTTCGCGCGCTTCCCGACGCCGGCCTCGGTGCTCGACTCCACGCAGGAGGAGCTGGAGGAGCTGATTCGCCCGACCGGCTTCTTCCGCAACAAGTCGCGGTCGATCAGGGGCGCGGCCGAGCACCTGCTGATGTACCACGACGGCAAGGTGCCGCGCACCACGCGCGAGCTGGTGAAGGTGCCGGGCGCCGGCCGCAAGACGTCGGCCGTGGTGCTGGGCGAGGCGTACGGCATCGCCGAGGGAATCGCCGTCGACACGCACTGCGGCCGCCTGTCGCTGCGGCTCGGCCTCACCGACACGACCGAGCCGATCAAGGCCGAGCGCCAGCTGATGGAGGTCGTGCCGCGCAAGCACTGGATCAACTGGACGCACCTGATGATCGCGCACGGCCGGGCGATCTGCCGCTCCCGCGTACCGCAGTGCTCGGCGTGCATCCTGCTCGACATCTGTCCCGAGGGCCGGGCACGGATGGCGGCGGTGCGCCCCACTGCGCGCGCCCGACGCGCCTGAGCGCGCGCATCGCGTGCGCCCGGTCGGCGGCACGCTGGTGCCATGGACCGACTGGACATGGAGCTGTACGCCGACCGGCTCGCCCGCGACGCCCAGCGGGTGGCCGACGAGCTCTCGGCGGCACGCCTGCGGCTGGCGTGGGCCGAGTTCGAGGTGGCGGCGCGCGACTGGCTGGGCGGCGACGACAGCCGCCAGCTCGAGGCCATCGGCGTGCTGCGCACCACCGGCACGGGTGACGACGAGGCGCTGGTCGACCGGCGCCGCCGGCAGCTCGGCGCGATCGGCCGCTACCAGGCGTTCGTCGAGGAGCAGCTCGCGGCGCTGCGAGGCGCGCGGTGAGGCTACGCCGGGCGGGAGGCGACGGCGACGAGCAGGCCGCCATCGGCGTCGAGCGCCGGGAAGACATCGAGCACGACGCGCTTGTCACGGCCGACGGCGTGCTTCATCATCGCCTGCTTGCCGAGCTGCCGGACGCCCCACTCGCGGACGGTGGCGACCGGGTCGGTGCCGTCCGCGAAGTCGTGCAGGCCGAGGGCCTCCGTGACCGCACGGCCGATCAGGTCGAGCTCCCGGTAGCCGGTCAGCTCGAACACGCCGCGGCCGGCTGCGAGGATGCGGCCGCCGTTGTCGCACGCCAGCATGCCGGCGTCGGGGTGCGGGTAGTAGTCGTCGAGCACCTGGAACAGGAAGCCGAAGCCGCACCGGCGGCACCCGACCGCCTGGTGCGACAGCCCCTCGACGCCGTCGGCGTCGATGCTGCGATCCTGGCAGTTGGGACAGATGTAGTAGGCCACGCTCATCGCAGCGTAGCCTCAGGGGAGGCGCAGGCGCGCACGCGCCGCCCACGCGTCGACGCTGAAGCCGGGAGGGGCCGCCGCCCGCAGTGCGGCGATGAAATCGGCCTCGGTCGTGACGCCGTAGCGGTGGGCCGCGACGTACGACTTGAGGAGGCCCCGGAAGGTCTCGTGGCCGAGTGCCTCGGCCACCTCCTCGAGCGCGCACGAACCGCCGGTGTAGACGATGCGGCCGTAGATGTCGGAGCGCCGGTCGAACACGCCCATCGTCGAGTCGAGGAACACGCCCGGCACGACCCGCACGGGGGGCGAGGGACACGCCGGGTGGCCTCCGAGGTCCTTCTCCGCCCAGGAGGCGAACGACTCGTCCAGCCACGGCGCGTGGCGCTGGTCGTCGCCGACGATGCCGTAGAACCACTGGTGCGCGATCTCGTGCCGCAGCGGCCCGAACTCGGGCCGCGTCAGCACGAGCTGCGGGTACTCCATGCCGCCGAACGCGTCGAAGCTGCCCAGCACCACGTCCAGCTCGGGCGCGCCGTACGGGCCGAAGCGCTGCTCGTAGGCGGCCAGCGCGGCGCGCGACAGGCGCATCGCGTTGGCGACCACGCCGGCGCTCATCCGCTGCGGGGCCGAGACGCGGATGCGGGTCGTGCCGACGATCGACGTGGCGGCGCGGAACGGGCCGGTCGCGAGGGCGAAGTCGCGGGCGTTGCGGGCGCGGATCACGAGGGCGCCGTTCGCGGTGCGCACCACCTGCCCGGTGGTCGCGGCCCTGATGCCCTTCGGCATCCGCAGGGTCACGTCCCAGCTGGCCGCCAGCGAGTAGAAGCTCTCACCGGTCGAGCTGTACGGATCCACGTGCCAGCCCTGCGCGTCGTGCACGGCCAGGACCGGCACGGCGTTGCCGAGGTTGGTGTACCGGCCGCGACGGCCGAAGCGGTCGTCGGCGCGCGGCACGCGCACCTTGAACACCACGCGCACCGAGCCGCTGGCGCCGGGCTGGAGCGGGCGGGTGAGGTTGATGCGGTAGGCGGTGCAGCCGATCGTGCGGGTGCCGAGCCGGCCGCCGCCGGTCACCCGCAGGCTCGCGATCGCCCGTGCACAGCCGGCCGGCTTGCCGTCGGAGCCGACCGCGCGCCACCCGTTCGGCCAGTGCCGCAGCCAGACGCGCGTCATGGGCCTCGAGCCGTTGTTGCGGAACCGGATCGTCTCGGTGCCGCTCAGGGTCACGTTCTTCTGCGACCACGTGGCGGCGAGCGAGTACGCGATCTGGTCCGGCCCGGGGACCGGCGCGACGGGCAGGGCGGCGAGCACGGCTCAGACGGCCACGCTGGGCTTGACGGCCGCCTCACGGGCGTTCGTCAGCCAGCGCTCGGCGTCGAGCGCCGCGGCACAGCCGGAGCCGGCCGCGGTCACGGCCTGGCGGTAGATGTGGTCGGCCACGTCGCCGGCGGCGAAGACGCCGGGCACGTTGGTCGCGGTCGATCCGGGCTGCTGGATGAGGTAGCCGTTCTCGTCCATGTCGAGCAGGCCGTTGAACAGGGCGGTGTTGGGATCGTGGCCGATGGCGACGAACAGGCCGTCGGCCTCGATGTCACGCGTCTCGCCCGTCTCGGTGTCGCGGAGGCGCACCGTCTCGAGCGTGTTCGCGCCCAGCACCTCGTCCACGACGTAGCCGAGCTCCCAGCGGATCTTGGGGTTGTTGCGGGCGCGGTCCTGCATGACCTTCGATGCGCGCAGCTCGGCGCGGCGGTGCACGATCACGACCTCGTCGGCGAACTTCGTCAGGAAGGTCGCCTCCTCCATGGCGGAGTCGCCGCCGCCGACCACGACGACGCGCTTGTTGCGGAAGAAGGCGGCGTCGCAGGTCGCGCAGTACGAGACGCCGCGGCCCTGCAGCTTGCGCTCCGACTCGAGCCCGATCTGGCGGGCCTTCGCGCCGGTGGCGATGATGACCGCGTGCGCCTGGTGCTCCTGGTCGCCCAGGAACACGCGGTGCGGGCGGTTGATGGGATCGTCCGAGAACTCGACGCGGGTCACGTCGTCCGACACCAGCTGCGAGCCGAACCGCGCCGACTGCTCGCGGAACTTGATCATCAGCTCGGGCCCCATGATGCCCTCGGGGAAGCCCGGGTAGTTGTCGACGTCGGTCGTGATCATCAGCTGGCCGCCGTGCTCGAAGCCCTCGAACACCAGCGGTGCGAGGTTGCCACGTGACGCGTACAGCGCGGCGGTGTAGCCGGCGGGTCCGCCGCCGATGATGATCAGTTCATTCACGGTCATGGGGTCTCTCTGCCTTCGCTCGGCGTTCCGCCGGTATCTG
Organism: uncultured Actinomycetes bacterium; assembly: GCA_963722525.1. GTDB lineage: Bacteria > Actinomycetota > Thermoleophilia > Gaiellales > F1-60-MAGs149 > VFJZ01. The sequence goes on from CAVRMM010000002.1 coordinate 112,672, forward strand.
CATCCTCATTATCGGAGAACGTCCGGTCGCCCTGGAGCGTTCCCTCCTCGATGCGCTCGACCCGGAACCAGTCCTGGCAGCGCTCGCACCAGACGCCGCCGTCGGCCGTGAACCGCCCGAAGAACCAGCCCACCGGCTCGCCGCAATACGGGCAGTACCTCGGACGGTCGGCGGACGGCTCGTCCTGTGCCATGTCAGGCGCGGCCGGGTCGCACGACGTTCCGCGTCACGAGGAGGAGGATAGCGGTCGGTACAATCGCGAACGGATGTTCGACGCCCGCCAGCATCTCGGAGACGGCTCGCCCCTGGAGGGCTCGCTGCCCGGCTTCCGGGTGCGCGGCGAGCAGCTCGCGCTGGCCGATGCGGTGGCCGCGTGCCTGTCCGGCGACGGGCACCTGATCGCCGAGGCCGGCACCGGCGTCGGCAAGAGCCTCGCCTACCTGGTGCCGATCGCGTTCGCGGGCCGCACGGTGGTCGTCTCCACGTACACGAAGGCGCTGCAGGACCAGCTGCGCACCAACGACGTGCCGCTGGCGCGCGAGGCGACCGGCATGCCGCTCACCGCGGCGGTCGTGAAGGGCCGCGGCAACTACCTGTGCCGGGCGCAGCTCGAGACGGTCGAGAGCCGCATCGAGCTGTGGGACGTCGACGGCTGGGAGCGGCTGCGACCGTGGGTGCAGGACACGAAGACCGGCGACCGCGACGGCCTCGACCACGTGCCGTCGCCGACGCTGTGGCGCGAGCTGGCGGTGGGATCGGAGCGCTGCCGCGGCCGGCGCTGCTCGTTTCTCGACCGCTGCTACGCCGAGCGCGCCCGCGCCTCGGCGGGCGAGGCCGACGTGGTGCTCGTCAACCACGCGCTGTACATGGCCGACCTCGGCCTGCGCGCGGCCTCGGACGGCGCCGTCTCGATCCTGCCGCCGCACGACCTGGTGATCTTCGACGAGGCGCAGATGCTCGAGGACGTGGCGGCCGAGTGGCTCGGCGTGCGCCTGTCCGACGCGTCGCTGGCGCGGTTCGCGCGCGACGTCGAGCGGGCCTCCACGGGCGCCGAGAGCGACATTCCCGAGCGCGAGCTGCGCAGCCTGCAGCTGCACGCGGAGCGCCTGTTCGGCGCGCTGCCCGCGGGCACGCGGACGCGGCTGCGCGAGCCGCACCTGCGGGCGCTGCCGCGCGACGCGGCCGACGGCATGCGGGCGGCGCTCGCCGACGTCGCGGTGGCGCTGCGGGGCGGGGGCGAGGAGTCCGAGGCGCTGGCCCGCCACGCCGACGCGATGGCCTTCGCGATCGAGGCGGTGCTCGAGCCCGACCACGAGGAGACCGTGGTCTGGTCGGAGCGCCGCGACCGCGGCACGGTCGAGCTGCGCACCGCGCCGGTCGACGTCGCGCCGCGCCTCGAGGAGCTGCTGTTCAGCGAGATCGAGGGCGCCGTGCTGGTCTCGGCCACGCTCGCGCTGGCCGACGGGTTCTCGCACGTCCGGCGCCGCGTCGGCCTGCGCTCGGCGCGCGAGCTGCGGCTCGGGTCGCCGTTCGACGTCGAGGGCAACGCGCGCCTGTACCTGCCGGCCGCCGGCCCCCACCCGGGCGGCCCCGAGGGCGTCGACTCGCGCTGGGTGGCCGACGAGATCGAGCGCCTGGTCGACGCCAGCCAGGGCCGGGCGCTGTGCCTGTTCACGTCGTACCGCCAGCTGTCAGCCGTGCACGACCTGCTCGCCGGGCGTCTGCCGTACCGGCTGCTGCGGCAGGGCGAGGCGCCGCGCGACCGCCTGCTCGAGTGGTTCCGCGAGGACGTCAGCTCGGTGCTGCTCGCGACGACGAGCTTCTGGCAGGGCGTCGACGTGCCGGGCGAGGCGCTGTCGCTGGTGGTGATCGACCGCCTGCCGTTCACGCCGCCCGACGATCCCATCCTGTCGGCGCGCACGGAGGCGGCCGCGCGTGCGGGCCGGTCGGGCTTCGAGGACGTGCAGCTGCCGCGCGCCGCGATGCTGCTCAAGCAGGGCTTCGGGCGCCTGCTGCGCTCCGAGACCGATCGCGGCGTGGTGGCCATCCTCGACCGGCGGCTGGTCACGAAGCCGTACGGCCGCTACCTGCAGGCGGCGCTGCCCGCCGTGCCGCGGCTGTCCGATCCGGCCGAGGTCGCGGCCTTTCTCGGCGTCAGGGTCGGCGAACAGCGGCTAGGCTGATTGCGATGGCAGATTCTTCGAAGAAGAAGAAGGGCGAGCCGGCCGGGCCGGTCGCTCGCGGGACGCAGGGCTACACCGTCGGCGCCGGCAAGTCGCCGCCGAAGCCGAAGTCCGGTGGCAGTGGCGGCAAGGGCGGCGGCCGCTCGCCGCTGCTGATCGGCGGCATCGCGCTGGCCGTGGTGGCCGTGATCGCGATCGGCATCGGGTTCGTCTCGATGGCCGGTGACGGCGACGACGGCGCAACGGCCAGCGCGGCCGAGTTCGACGTCGCGGTCAAGGCCGCCGGGTGCAGCGTTCGCGAGTTCCCGCCCGACAAGGAAGGCGACCACATCGCCCCGACCGATCCCGATCCGCCGAGCTGGGATTCCGACCCGCCCACCCACGGCCCGCACGATCCGGTCTGGGCGATCTGGGGCCAGTACGACACCGAGGTGGCGCAGCGCAACCTGGTGCACAACCTCGAGCACGCGGGCCTCGTGATCCAGTATGGGCCGAACGTACCGGCCGACCAGCTGGCCGCGCTCCGGGCGGCGGTCCTCGAGGACACCGAGTGGACCGTGCTGTCGCCGTACCCCAAGCTCAACGACAACATCGCGTTCGAGGTCTGGGGCAAGCTCACCCAGTGCAAGAAGTTCGACCAGACCGTCCTCGACCGCTTCCGCAGCTATCGCAACAAGCCTGGCGGCTCGGCCGAGTCGGACCAGTTCCCCGACGGCCGCGACTGGTCGCAGGAAGAGCGGCAGCCCGGCTGGTAGTGGCGGGCCGCGCTACTCCAGCGCGGTGATGGCGAACGCGAGCGCGAATCCGACCGTCGTAGCGATGCCGACGAGCTTGCCGCCGTGCTCGTACGCCTCCGGCATCATCGTGTCGGCGAGCATCGTCAGGATCGCGCCGGCCGCGAAGGCGAGCACGAACGCGATGGTGCGCGGCGAGGCCGAGTCGAAGGCGGCGTAGCCGACGAGCGAGGCCACGGCGCAGACCAGCATCACGGCCGTCCAGAGGCCGAGGATGCGCCGGCGCGCCCAGCCCGCGCGATCGAGGCCGCTCGTCGCTGCGACGGCCTCCGGCAGGTTGGAGAGGAACACGGCGCTGATCACGGCGACGCTGACGCCGGCGCCCTCGAGCAGCCCGAGCCCGATCACGATCGACTCGGGGATGCCGTCGAGGACGATGCCGAGCACGATCGCGAGCGGCGACCCGGCCGCCTGCTCGCCGCCCGACCTCTTGCGCTGCTCGCCGCCGAGCCGGTCGATCAGGGCATCGCCGGCGAAGAAGACGCCGGCGCCGGCGAACAGCCCGAGCGCGACGCCGCCGCTGCCGGCCGACGACTCGAACGCCTCGCCGACGAGCTCGTAGGCGACGGCGCTGATGAGCACGCCGGCCCCGAACGCCATCACGAGGCCGAGCACCCGCGTCGAGATGTCGAGCCCGAGCGCGATCAGCCCGCCGAGGAGGAGCGAGGAGCCCGCCAGCAGTCCCCACAGGAAGGCCTCGATCATCGCGCGGATTCTGGCAGGAACGCCGACGGGCCGGCCGGGCGCGTGCCCGACCGGCCCGTTCGCGGGTCGACCTAGTAGCGGTAGTGGTCGGGCTTGTACGGGCCCTCGACCGGCACGTTGATGTACTCGGCCTGGGCCGGCGTCAGCTCGGTGAGCCGCACGCCGAGGTGGTCGAGGTGCAGCCGTGCGACCTCCTCGTCGAGGTGCTTCGGCAGCATGTAGACCTTGTTCTCGTAGTCCTCGGCGCGAGCGTGCAGCTCGAGCTGGGCGAGCACCTGGTTGGTGAACGAGGCGCTCATGACGAACGAGGGGTGGCCGGTGGCGCAGCCGAGGTTCAGCAGGCGGCCCTCGGCCAGGATCATCACGGAGTGGCCGTCCTCGAACCGCCACTCGTCGTACTGCGGCTTGATGGTGATCCGCGTGATGCCCGGGGTCTTCTTGAGGCCGGCCATGTCGATCTCGTTGTCGAAGTGGCCGATGTTGCCGACGATCGCCTTGTCCTTCATGCGGGACATGTGATCGGCGGTGATGATGTCGTAGTTGCCGGTGGTGGTGATGAAGATGTCCGCGGTCTCGACGACGTCTTCGAGCGTCGCGACCTGGTAGCCCTCCATCGCCGCCTGCAGCGCGCAGATCGGGTCGATCTCGGTGATGATCACGCGGCAGCCCTGGCCGCGGAGGGCCTGGGCGCTGCCCTTGCCGACCTCGCCGTAGCCGCAGATGACGGCGACCTTGCCGCCGAGCATGACGTCGGTGGCGCGGGCGAGGCCGTCGGGCAGCGAGTGCCGGCAGCCGTAGATGTTGTCGAACTTCGACTTCGTGACGGAGTCGTTGACGTTGATCGCCGGGAACAGCAGGGTGCCGGCCTCGGCCATCTGGTACAGACGGTGGACGCCCGTCGTGGTCTCCTCGGAGACGCCGCGCATGTCGGCGGTGAGCCGCGCGTAGCGCTCGTTGTCGGCCTCGATCTCGCCGCGGAGCAGGTTGAGGATGACCTCGTACTCCTCGGAGTCCTTGTCGGCGTCGAAGGCGGGCACGCCCGACTGGGCGAAGTCGAGGCCCTTGTGGAGCAGCAGGGTGGCGTCGCCGCCGTCGTCGACGATCAGCGTCGGGCCCTGGCCGGTCGGCCATGCGAGCGCCTCGGCGGTGCACCACCAGTACTCCTCGAGGGTCTCGCCCTTCCAGGCGAAGACGGGGATGCCGCGCGGGTTCTCGACGGTGCCACCGGTCTCGGGGCGCCCGACGGCGACGGCCGCGGCGGCGTGGTCCTGCGTCGAGAAGATGTTGCAGGACACCCAGCGCACGTCGGCGCCGAGCAGGTGGAGCGTCTCGAGCAGCACGGCGGTCTGCATCGTCATGTGCAGCGAGCCCATGATGCGCGCGCCGGCCAGCGGCTTTTGATCCGCGTAGCGCTCGCGGAGCGTCATCAGGCCGGGCATCTCCTGCTCGGCGAGCCGGATCTCATTGCGGCCGAACTCGGCCAGCGACAGGTCGGCGACCTTGAACGGCGGCCGGCCGGCCTGCGTGGCCTGCTCGTAGGGGTGCGTCTTGACGTCGATTGCCATCAGGCGGTTCCTCCTCGTGGGAACGATGGTCGGGTGGCGGAGGCGACGAAGAGCCCGGGGCCCTTCGCGCCCGCCTCGATTGCGAGCTCGTGCCAGAGGCCGGCCCCGAGGCCGGCGTCGGCGAATGCATCCTCGATCGCGGCGCGATCGAAGCCGAGCCAGATGTGGCCCATGGTGCGGCGGTACTCGGTGCGGGCGTGCGGCAGGACGTCGGCGACGACGAGCCGCCCGCCGGGCTTGAGCACCCGTGCGGCCTCGACCAGCGCGAGCGCGGGCTCCGGCACGTGGTGCAGGACGTGCACGACCAGCGCGAGGTCGAGCGTTCCGGACTCGATCGGCAGCGCTTCGAGGCTGCCTTCGTGCAGGTGGACGTTGGACTGGCCCGCGAGGCGCTCGCGGGCGACGGTGAGCATCTCGGTCGAGGCGTCGACTGCGATGACGGACGAGACGAACGGCGCGAGCGCCGCGGCGATCCGGCCCGAGCCGCAGCCCAGGTCGCCGACGACGGCGGTGGGGGGCAGCAGCGCGGGGAGGATGCGCAGGTCGCTGGTGGCGCCGAACAGCTCGGCGCGGAGGTCGTCCCACTGCCCGGCGGCGGTGGAGAAGAACTGGACGGATCCGACGCGGCGCCGGTCGAGCACCGGCTGCAGGCGGCGGCGGTCGTGGCCGGCCTCGAGCGAGGCGGCGACGTCGATGCGGACGAGCTCCCAGAGCCGCTGCGACGCCGCGGGCAGGCGATCGACGGTGAGCCCGTAGTAGCGCGAGGCGCCGTCGCGACGGGCGGCGACCCAGCCGGCGTCGCCAAGGGTCTTCAGGTGCCGCGAGACGGTGCTCTGCGGCAGCGCGAGCGCGTCGCACAGCTCGGCCACGGTCAGCTCGACGCCGTCGAGGATGGCGAGCACACGACTGCGCGTGGGGTCGGCGAGCAGGGCCAGTCCGTCGAGGACTGGAGCGCCGAAGGGAACGTGTTCAGTGACCGGCATTCATCCGTGCATCCGGATTATCGGATATTCGACGGCGGAATGCAAATCGCCGGAGACGCCGGGTCCGGTTCGGCGCCCGAGCCACGCCGCCAGGATGCTGAGTACGATGGCCGCGTGGGAGCTGTCGGGCTGATCCGCGGGAAGCACGTCGTCTGCGGCGTCGACCGTCACGGTCAGGCGACGGTCGTCCGCGATGGCGCCGTGGCGCACGCCGACGGCTGGATCGTGGAGGTCGGAGAGTCGGACGTCGGCATGCGCGTTTCCTTCTGCGTCAACCTGCGGGATCAGAACCGGCTCGCCTACGAGGACGATCAGGGCTGGCTCGACGGCGCTCGGTAGCGGCGTCGTGCCGATCGTTGCGGCGGTCGCGTGAGGCGCGTCATGCCTCGGACATGTTCTCGAGGACGATCGTCGGATAGGCGCAGACTCTCGGCGCGGTCAGCACGAACAGCACGGTCGCGACGACGTCCCGGTTGGTGAGTCGCTCGCCCGCCGCAGGGTCGCGCACGACGTTCCAGCTCTGATCCAGCGGGTCGGTGTTGTCGAAGTCGGGTGGGTAGAGGGCGGTGACGCGGATCCCCTGCGCCCTGAGCTCGTGCTGCAGTCGCCTGCTGATTCCCGCCTGCCCGTACTTGGCGGCCGAGAACGCAACGGATCCCCGGCCGGACTGCTCTTCGGGCAGGCCCGAGGTGGATACGATCGTCACGATGTCCGCGCCCTTCGATCGGCGGAGCGCCGGCAGCAGACCCTTCGTCGTGAGGAGTGTCCCGGTGACCGCCGCCGAGACGGTGGCGATGATGTCGGCGTCAGCGAGGTCCTCGATCTGGCCCTCGAGCCACGGTGCGCCGTTGTTGATCAGGACGTCGATCACCGGCGTCGCCGCGAGCGCTCGACGGCAGGCATCAGCGATGCTTTCAGGCTGGCTGAGATCGCACGCGACCGGTATGGCTTCGCTGCCGCTGCGCGCGCGGATCGCATCGGCGACGGCTTGGAGCGCTGCCGGGTCGCGGCCGAGCAGCACGACCTGCGCGCCGGCGTCCGCGAGCGTGATCGCGAGTGCGCGGCCGAGTCCTCGACCGGCCCCGGTGATGGCGATCCAGCGGCCGGCCAGGACGCCGCTGAAGGGTGCCTCCCTGCCTGTCTTGGCGTGCGTGTCCGTTTCCACTGGTTTCCTCTCGCCCTGAGTCCGGCTTGCTGCCGCCATCTTGCAACCTCAACCGGACTCGAGGTCAAGGAGCCGGTCATGCCGGGCGGAGCAGAGCAGGCCCGGCGGTGCCGCAGCCTGCGGCGGCGGCCGTCCAAGCGCGCTCGTTAGAATCGGTCGATGGCGACCTATCGCGTGTTCCGACGCGACGAGATGGAGTTCACGCCACCGAGCAAGGGCATCCAGACCCGTCGCCTGCTCCGTCTGTCCGATGCGTTGACCACCACTCGCGCGAACATCTGGCTGATGCCCCCTGGGAGTCGAGGAACGGCGCCACCGTGAGACCGACCAGGAAGAGCTGTTCGTCGCGCTGGAGGGGACGACCACGCTCCTGCTGGACGAACCCCCGGAGAGGGTCGAGGTTCCGGCCGGCTCGGTGATCGTCGTCCCGGTCGGGGTCGCGATCCAGCTGGTGAACGAGGGCGGCGACGACTCGCTGGTGTTGATCGTCGGCGCTCCCCCGACGCCGTTCCCCGGTGAGTATCTTCCGGACGTTCCGCCGGGAGACCCTGCCGGCACGTAGATGTCCAGCCCGAGCCTCTATCCCGAGATCGAGCCGAGCCATCAGGGCATGCTCGACGTCGGCGACGGTCATCGGGTGTACTGGGAGGTGTGCGGAAATCCCGCCGGGAAGCCCGCGATCGCGATGCACGGTGGCCCGGGCTCGGGCTGCACGCCCTGGTGGCGGCGTCTGTTCAATCCTGACGACTACCGGATCGTGCTGTTCGACCAGCGAGGCTGCGGCCGCAGCCACCCGCACGCGGCGGATGCTGAAGCCGGCCTGAGCGCCAACACCACGCACCATCTGATCGCGGACGTCGAGCTGCTCCGGGCACACCTGGCCATCGACCGGTGGCTCGTACTCGGTGGGTCGTGGGGCTCGACGCTGGGGCTCGCCTACGCCGAGATGCATCCCGATCGTGTGACCGAGCTGGTGCTCTTCTCGGTCACGACCACCGGCTCGCAGGAGGTCCGGTGGATCACGCGCGATGTCGGTCGCCTGTTCCCCGAGGCATGGGACCGGTTCCTCGACGGACTGCCGGAGGAGATGCGCGACGGCAACCTCGCGGAGGCGTACAGCCGCCTGCTGGAGGACCCCGATCCGGCCGTTCACGAGAAGGCCGCACGTGACTGGTGCGACTGGGAGAAGGCACTCGTCGGCGCCCGGGACGACGAGCCGACGCGGTTTGACGACGCGCGCTTCCACCTCGGGTTCGCGCGCCTGGTGACCCACTACTGGCGACACGCCGCGTGGCTCGACGACTCTCTCGTTCGCGGTGCGGCGGCCCTCGCCGGGATCCCGGCCGTGCTCATCCACGGCCGCTGCGACCTGGGTTCACCGATGGATGTCCCCTCCGCCCTGGCAAGGGCGTGGCCGGAGGCCGACCTGGTGATCGTCGAGGGTGCAGGCCACGGTGGAACGGCAGCGTTCGACGCGGCGATCGTTCGCGCCACGGACGGATTCGGTCGCAGCTAGGCACACGCCGGCGATGCGCCGAGGATCATCGGCCGGCGGTGGGAAGATCCTCCGATGCCGTCGCCGCCCACCGTCACGCCATTCCGCGTCGCCGACCTGCTCGCCGAGGGCGAGCGGATGCCGGTCTACGTGCACGTCATCGACCATCCCGATGCGCGCGTGCTGGTCGACACCGGGATGACGGAGCTGCACCCGGCGGCAGCCGACATGGATCCCCGCCTCACTCCGCTGACCGAGCAGGACCTCGACCTCGCCGGCATCGACATCGTCGTCAACACGCACCTGCACTTCGACCACTGCGGCGGCAACCACCTGTTCGCCGGCATGCCGATCTACGTCCAGCGCTTGGAGCTCGACGACGCGCGCACGCCAGGACGACTACACCATTCGCGAGTGGGTCGACGCGCCGGGCGTGCGCTACGAGGCGGTCGACGGCGAATTCGAGCTGTTGCCCGGGCTCCGGCTCGTGCCGGCGCCGGGTCACAGCCGCGGTATGCAGATGGTCGTGATCGAGACGGACGGGCGTCCGGTGATTGTCGGCGGCGACGTGGCGGTGTGGTTCGGCGAGCTCGACGAGCCGCAGTCCGAGGGCCAGTTGCTGGTGCGCTCGCTGGACCCCGAGCTGGTCTGGCTGACGCACGAGCACGAGCCGTGGCGGCCCCGCCCCGCGTAAGACCTTCGCCGCGCCTATGCTCCGCGGCTATGGCGCTGCAGCGGATGGACAACGTGCTCATCGTCGTCGAAGACCTCGAGGCTGCGAAGGCGTTCTTCACCGAGCTCGGCATGGAGCTGGAAGGCGAGACCACGGTCGAGGGCGCCTGGGCGGGCCAGCGTCATCGGGCTCGACGACGTCCGCGCCGACATCTCGATGATGCGGACGCCCGACGGCCACGGCCGGGTGGAGCTGTCGAGGTTCCACACGCCGCCGGCGATCCGGGCCGAGCCGGCCGACGCGCCGACGAACGCCCTCGGCATCCGCCGCATCATGTTCACCGTCGATGACGTCGACGACGTCGTTGCGCGCCTGCGCCGCCACGGTGGCGAGCTCGTCGGCGAGATCGCGCAGTACGAGGACCTGTACCGGCTCTGCTTCGTGCGCAGCCCCGAGGGCTTCATCGTCGGCCTCGCCCAGCCGCTCAGCTGAGCCTCCACGAGCCGCGCTCGGCGCTAGTCGGTCCACCAGTCGCGCTGCGCCCTCGACGTCGCCGCGCGGATCGTCGCCGAGGCTGGGCGCTCCGATGACGAGGATCTCGAGGCCGTCCGGGCCGGCCTCGTAGCCTCGCCACGAGCCGGGCGGCACGCGGACCGCGTCCCACTCGTCCAGATCGATGACCTCGTCGTCGATCTTCATGCGCCCGCTCCCGCGCACGACGACGTACACCTCCTCCTGCGTCTTGTGCGTGTGGCCGTACGGAAAGCGATAGCCGGGCGGAACGCGCTGGTACGTCAGCCCGGACTGCTCGAGCTCGAGCGGCCCGGTGGCGACGCGGAACTCCAGGTCCGGCGCGCCGTCGAAGTTCGCACCGAGGTCGTCCAGCTCCGCTCTCAGGTTCCTGCGCGTGAACGGCACGGGACGATCATATGGGAGCCCTGGGGGAGGGCTCCGTAGCACGACGCCGGCGGGCTCGACCGAGCGCAAAGGGGAAGAGCGGCTACCCACTCCCCTCCACCCTCAATGTATAGCGCTCCGGCGGGCCTCATGACAACTCGGCCGGTGCTCCATACTCGCCCGCCGAAGCGAGGACGGAGAGGAGCGCGCCCATGACCGAGCACGCGGTGGTGATCGTCGGAGGAGGCCCGACGGGGCTGACGCTGGCGGCCGAGCTGGCACTGGCGAACGTCGACGTCGCGATCGTCGAGCGGCGCGCCGGCCAGGACCTCGACGGCTCCCGCGCCGGCGGCCTGCACGCACGCACGATCGAGGTCTTCGACCAGCGCGGCATCGCCGATCGGTTCCTGGCGGAGGGGACGGCGGTGCAGGTGGCGAGGTTCGGCGGGACGCTGCTGGACATCAGCGATTTCCCCACCCGGCACAACTACGGGCTGGGGCTGTGGCAGAGCCGCATCGAGCGCATCCTGGCCGGCTGGATCGACGAGCTGGCGGTGCCGGTCCATCGCGAACGCGAGGTGACCGGCTTCGTCCAGGACGACACCGGTGTCGACGTCGCGCTGTCCGACGGCACGTCGGTGCGGGCGCGGTACGTCGTGGGGTGCGACGGGGGCCGCAGTGTCATCCGGAAGGCGGCCGGGATCGAGTTCCCCGGCTGGGATCCGACGACCAGCTGGCTGATCGCCGAGGTCGAGATGGAGCAGCAGCCGGAGTTCGGGCTGCGCGAGGGTGGCGGCATCGGCCCGGCGGCGAGGAGCGGCGTCGTCCGCGTCGCGCTGGCCGATCGGCACCTCCAGCTCGGCACCGAGCCGACGCTGGAGGATCTCCGCGCGGCGCTGGTCGCGTCCGACGGCACCGACTACGGGGCGCACAGCCCGCGCTGGATCTCCCGGTTCACCGACATGACCCGGCAGGCGGCGGCGTACCGCAACGGACGGGTGCTGCTCGCCGGCGACGCCGCGCACGTGCATCCCCCGCAGGGCGGGCAGGGACTCAACATCGGCGTGCAGGACGCCGTGAACCTCGGCTGGAAGCTGGCCCAGGTGGTCGGCGGGACCTCGCCCGAAGGCCTGCTCGACACGTACCACGCCGAACGGCACCCGATCGGCGCCCGCGTGCTGCGCACCACCATGGCGCAGATCGCGCTCACCGGCGGCGACGATCGTCGCGAGGCGCTCCGCGACACCGTCGCCGACCTCCTGAGCACGGACGAGCCGCGCAAGCGGTACGCCGGGATGATGTCGGGCCTGGACATCCGGTACGACCTCGGCGAGGGGCATCCACTGCTCGGGCGCCGCGTGCCCGACCTGGACATCGTCACCGCCGACGGCCCGTCCCGGGTCTTCGAGCTGCTGCACGCCGCCCGGCCGGTGCTGCTCAACCTCGGCATGCCCGGCGGGATCGACATCGCTCCGTGGGCGGATCGTGTCCGGCTGGTCGACGCCACATACGACGGTGAGTGGGAGCTGCCCGTGCTCGGCGCCGTTGCTGCTCCGGCAGCAGTGCTGATCCGGCCGGACGGCTACGTGGCCTGGGTGGGGGAGGGTGCGGACACGGGCCTCGCTGAAGCGCTCACGACCTGGTTCTGACCGCGCTCGGTGTAGGGCGCCGGCTACGACCGGATGCCCGCGAGCACCTCGCCCAGGATCCGCGCCCCGGCCGGGAACGCCGCCGGATTCGGGCCGGAGTAGTTCAGCCGCAGGAACGGCCCGGCCGGCTCGGCGGGGAACCACTCCGTTCCCGGCGCGACCAGCAGCCCGCGCCGTTCGCACTCCAGGGCGCAGCTGCTCGACGTCGGTGCCGTCCGGCAGCCGCACCCAGAGGTTGAGCCCGCCGGCGGGGACGTGGTCGATGTGCGCCTGCGGAGCGTGCTCGCGCAGGCTGGCGACCAGGAGGTCCCGGCGTGCTCGCAGCTGCTCGCGAATGCCGCGCAGGTGCGCGCGCCAGGCGGGCTGGGTGACGACGTCGAGGGCCGCGGCCTGGAGCAGGCCGCTGACGTACATCGACTCGGCCCCGCGGTCGGCGAGGATGCGATCGCGCGCCGGCCCGCGGGCGATCACCGCGGCGATGCGCAGGGCGGGGGAGACGCTCTTGGTCAGCGAGCGCAGGTAGACGACGTGCCCGGCGTCGTCGTGCGCCGCGAGGGGTCGTGGCGTCGTGGTGATGCCGAAGTCGTGCGCCCAGTCGTCCTCGACCAGGAAGGCGCCGTGCTCGCGGACGATCTCGAGGATCCGCTCGGCGCGTTCGGTCGACCACTGGGCGCCGGTGGGGTTGGCGTAGGTCGGCTGCGCGTAGAACAGCCGCGCGCCGGTCTCGTCGAACGCTCGCGCCAGCTCGTCCGGGTCCGGGCCGTCGGGGCTCGTCGGGCACCGGCACGACGCGGACGCCCGCCTGCGCGGCGGCCAGGATGGCGCCCCAGTACGTCGGCGACTCCATCAGCAGCGGCTGGTCGCCGGTCCGACCAGCGCCCGGAAGATCGAGCTGAGCCCGCTCTGGCTGCCGGGCAGCACGATCACGTCGCTCGGCGTCGGGCGGCGTGACGCCGACCGGGGTCGACGGCGCCGAGCTCGTGCGGCGAACCACGACTGCAGCTCGGGCAGGCCGGCGACCGGTGGCCGGGACAGCGCCGCGTCGCTGCGCGCCGCGCGGGTGAGCGCGGACGCGGACCAGCCGTTCGGCAGCAGCTCCCGGTCCGGGTAGCCGGCGTGCAGCGCGATCACGTCGTTCGGGGCGCTGCGCAGGCGGTCGAGACCGCCTGGATGCCGCGCCCGCGGCGCGCGCAGCGCCGCGGTCTGCCAGCCGTAGTCCGACGGCCGCGCGGTCGCGCACGGCGCGGACGAAGGTGCCGACGCCCGGCCGGCTCTCGATCAGCCCCTGCGCGGTCAGGGTCGCGCAGCGCCTTCTGCACCGTCACCGGGCTGGCCCGGTGCTGCGCGACGAGCGCGCGGGTGGACGGCAGCCGGGCGCCCGGGCGGCGCGGCCGAGATCCAGCTCGCGCAGCGCCGTCGGCGATCCGCGCGCTGCTATCGTCAGACATGACGCAGGAGAGTAGCGCTACTCTACGCTCGCGCACCGCCGCGCTACCCGCCACCCGTCGCCGGCCTGCTGTGGGGCTTCGTCGGCGTCGCGGCGTTCTCGTTCACCGTGCCGTTCACCCGGGTCGCCGTCGGCGGCCTGTCGCCGCTGTTCATCGGCTCCGGCCGGGCGGTCGTCGCCGCGGTGCTCGCCGTCGCTCGCGCTCGCCGATCACCCGCCAGCGGCTCCCGCAGGGCCGGCAGTGGGTCGCGGCTCGCCGTCGTCGGCGGCGGCGTCGTCGTCGGCTTCCCGCTGCTCACCTCGTACGCGCTCACCACCGCGCCCGGCCAGCCACGGCGCCGTCGTCGATCGCGCTGCTGCCCGCCGCGACCGCGGTGATGGCCGTCGCTCCGCGGGCACGAGCGCCCGCCGCTCGCGTTCTGGGTGCATCGCCGGCGCTCGGCGCCCTCGCCGCGATCGGGTTCGCCTCGGCGCAGGGCGGCGGGCTCGGCGCAGCTGCACTGGGCCGACCTGCTGCTGTTCGGCGCCGTCGTCGCCGCGGCGATCGGCTACGCCGAGGGCGGGCTGCTCGCCCGCGAGCTCGGCTCGTGGCAGACGGTGTCGTGGGCGCTCGTGCGTCTGCGCGCCGCTGATGGTCGTCCTGGCGCGTCGTCTCGGCGGTCCAGCGAGCCGCCGTACGGCGACGCCGGCGCAGTGGGCGGCGTTCGCCTACCTCGGCGTGGTCAGCATGTTCCTCGGCTTCTTCGCCTGGTACCGCGGCCTCGCGATCGGGCCGATGGCGCAGGTCAGCCAGGTGCAGCTCGTCCAGCCGGTCCTGACCATCTGCTGGGCCGGCCTGCTGCTGGACGAGGACCTGACCTGGACGACGATCGTCGGCGGCCTCGTCGTCGTCGCGTGCGCCGGCGCCGCGGTGCGCGTGCGTCTCGATACGACATCCCGGAGGCGAGCCTGATGTCCATGGGCGGTGCCATGGCCGACCAGATGAGCTAGCCGCCGCCGGAGTGGACGTCCTTGGTCTCGACCGTCCCGGCCGTCCGCCCCGGCGCCGTGTGGTGGTTCCAGTAGAGGTTCGTGTGCGCGATGACCTTGTCCGGCGTCGGCGCGCCCCGTTCCGACGGGTCCTCGGTGGTGTGGGCGTCGCCGACCAGGGTCGGGTCGTAGCCCCGTACCAGCGCGCCGTGGAGCGTTGGGCGGATGCACTCGTCGGTCGGTGCGCCGACGACCACCAGGCGCCGACGCCGACGTGGCTCGCGCGCTGACGGCTTACGGGCCGGCGAGCGACGCAACGGCGGCGGGCACGTCCCTCTCGCACATTCCGTGGAGGATGAGCGGGCCGTCGAACCCGACGTCGCGCAGCAGCGACAGGTAGAGGGGATAGTCGACGGCGCCGCCGACGTCCTTCGCGTGTGCGAGGACGACGTCGTCGCCGAGCAGGTCGAAGGCCTCGCGGAGCACATCGGCGCCGGGCTCGAGGTTCGCAGCGTCGATCACGATCCGCAGCGCGGGCGACGCGACCTCGTCGAGCAGGCGGCGCGCGGCCGGCGCGTCGCGGATGACGTTGCCGAGCTCCGGCTCGACGCAGAGTGCGATACCTGACGCGTCGGCTGCCGCGACGGCTGCGTCGATCGACGCGCGCATGTCCGTCCACGCCGCCCGTGTCGCGTTGCCGGGGTGCGCTCGCCACCTGTCGTCCGGATCGCGGGTGCCCGTGCAGAGCGTCACGTAGGGCGTGCCGAGCGTGGGCGCGGCGGCGATCAGCTCCAGCAGCCAGGCCAGCCCGGCGGCGCGCTCGACAGGATCGGGATGCGCCAGGTTCACCGTGCCGGAGCAGGCCACCATCTCGATGCCCCGCGCCCGGTGGGCGGCGGCGACCTCCTCCGCCGTCGCGTCGCCGGCCAGCGCGAGGTTGAACTGGGCGGCGTCGAACCCGGCCGCGACGACGGCGTCGAGCGTCGCGCCCAGCGATGGCCGCGGGAACGTCTTCGCGAACACCGCGAGCCGCATCAGACGAGCGCCGGCGTGCCGCTGCCCACGGATCGCTCGATCGCGTCCATGACCTGCAGCGCCGCCAGGCCGGCCCGGGCATCCGCTCCTTCCTGCGGTGCGCCGTCGAGCACCGTCCGCGCGAAGCCCTCCACCTGCCGCCGGAAGAAGTGGCCGTCCTCGCCCAGCGGCCGGTGGTAGGCGCGGTCGCGCGCGGAGAAGCACTCCACCTCGGCCGAGCGGAAGTACCAGGGCTGGAAGCCGCGCGCGACGACGCTGCCGTGCTCGCCGTACAGCTGCAGGCCCTCGTGCCAGTCCATCTGGACGCCGATCGTCAGGTCGAGGTGGCCGGCCGCGCCGCTCGCGAACTCGCACGCAACGAACCACGAGGTGAGATCGCCGCGCCGGACGAGCTGCGCCGACACGCTCGTGATGTCGCCCGCCAGCCAGAGCGCGAGGTCGATCAGGTGGCTGCCGTGTCCCAGCATGGCGTACCGCTCGCGATCGGCCTTCGGATCGCCCGGCGGACGCCGCGCGGTCCGCGCTGGTGACGACGATCGGCTGCAGCGCGTCGGTCATGGTGTAGCGGTAGGCCGAGTCGCAGTACCAGGCCTTCAGCGCGACCACGGCGCCGAGCTCGTCCCGCACGAACCGTGCCGCATGCTGCAGCGCCGGGTCGAACCGCCGCATCGTGCCGACCTGCAGCGTCCGCCCGCTGGCGTCGACCGCGGCGCACAATCGCTCGCACTCCTCGACGGTCACACCCATCGGCTTCTCGACCAGCACGTCCTTGCCCGCGGCCAGTGCCTGCAGCGCCATCGGCACGTGGAACTGGTCGGCGACGGCGACGATCACCGCGTCCACGTCCGGATCGGCCAGCATCTCGTCATACGACGTGAACGTCCGCCGCGGACCATGCTCCGCGGCCATCCGCTCGAGCAGCTCCGGAGCGAGGTCGCAGATCGCGTACAGCTCGGCGTTGGCCGCCTTGCGACAGGCCTCGAAGTGGGCGAACTGGGCGATCGGCCCGGCGCCGAGGACGCCGATGCGCAGCGTGGGCGCCATGCGGGTATCGTGACCGACGGCACGCCCCGGCGGGATAGGAGACCCGTGACCGCAACCCTGGTGGAACGGCCGTCGGTCATGCGCGTCTACCGGCTGGTCGTCGGGTTGCTGGGCCTGAGCGCGATCGTCACCGAGGTCGCGACCCTGGTCGAGCGTGACCGGTTCGTCGCCGGGCAGTTCTTCAGCTACTTCACCGTCCAGTCGAACGTGATCGGCATCGTCGCGCTGCTGGGTGCGGCGTTTCTCGGCCCGGCGGCCTCCGCCCGGCGGTGGGCAGTGCTGTTCCGCGGTGCGGCGACGCTCTACCTCGCGATCACCGGCGTGGTCTTCTCGCTGCTGCTGGCCGGCATCGAGGGGGCCGAGTTCACGGCGGTCGCGTGGGACAACGTGGTGCTCCACTACCTGATGCCGATCGCCATCGTCGCCGACTGGGTGATCGACTCGCCGCGCGTGCGGATCTCGTTCCGGCAGGGTGCGATCTGGCTCCTCTACCCGGTCGGCTACGTCGTGTTCTGCCTCATCCGCGGCGCCTCCGACGGCTGGTATCCGTACCCGTTCCTCGACCCCGACCTGCGCGGCTACTCGGCGGTGGTGGAGTCGTCGAGCGGCATCGCGCTGCTGTCGGCGGCGCTGGTGTTCGTGCTCGTGTCGTTCACGGGGCCGACGCCGCTGCTGCGGCGGCTGACCGGCTCGGACGACGACGAAGACGGTGCGCCCGTCGCCTGATCTCTGGCAGCATCCACAGCCATGACCGATCCCCGCACCGCACCGTTCTCCGCCGTCCGCCTCGCCGATGTCGGGCAGAACACCACGTCGTCCGGCAACCCGGGCGGCGGCGCGTTCCATCTCGTCCGCCGCCACTTCGACGTCCAGGCATTCGGTGTGAACGGCGCCACGGGAAGCGCCGGCGACGTCGTGATCTCGGAGCACGACGAGCGCGACGACACCGACTACGGCACCGAGGGACACGAGGAGCTGTTCGCCGTCCTGAGCGGGCACGCCGTCTTCACGGTCGACGGCAACGATGTCGACGCTCCGGCCGGGACGCTCGTGTTCGTCCGCGATCCGGCGCTGAAGCGGAGTGCGCGCGCGACGGCCGATGGCACCGAGATCCTCGCCGTCGGAGGCCGTCCGGGCTCCGCATTCGAGGTCTCGCGCTGGGAGCGGGAGATCGACTGAGCCCCGCAGCGCCTACCAGGCGGACGGTGACTGCGGTCGGCCGAACGGAACGGCCGGCCGGGCGTCGTCGTTCCAGACGGTTCCGTCAGCCGGCGCGTGTCGGGCGAGACGACGGTTGAGCCACCGCCACGGGTGAGGCCGTCGCCTATCGCCACCGTGCTGTTCGCGCTCGAG
The DNA here is from genome assembly GCA_963722525.1 of uncultured Actinomycetes bacterium. Classification (GTDB taxonomy): domain Bacteria; phylum Actinomycetota; class Thermoleophilia; order Gaiellales; family F1-60-MAGs149; genus VFJZ01. The sequence goes on from CAVRMM010000002.1 coordinate 130,629, forward strand.
TCGGGGGCCGATCCGTACGAGGGCGGCGAGACCGCGACGTGGGTCTCGGTCGTGCAGCTCCTCTCGGCCTGGCGATGCTGGCGCTGGCCGCGCGGAAGTGGGGTGGGCGGCCCCGCGCCGGCGAGGCCCCGCCGGCGATGCCGGGCTGGATGTCGGCGATCGAGACGCTCACGCCCTTGCGATCGCCGCCGCCGGCGTCGCCCTGATGGGCCTGAACCCGAAGAACATCATGATCACGGCGGCCGCCGTCACCTCGATCGTGGGCACGGGCGCCGGCACGAGCTCGCAGGCGGTCGGCCTGGCCGTCGTCGTGGTCGTCAGCTGCGCCTGCGTGGCGCTGCCGGTGCTGATGACGGCCGTGTTCGGCGCGCGGGCGTCGCACGGGCTCGGCGTCGTCCGCGACTGGATGCTGCGCCATCACAAGGTGCTCCTCGCGGGCATCCTCGTCGTCCTCGCGACGTTGCTGCTCGTGGACGCGATCGCCGCGCTCAGCGATCGCTGAGCGCCAGCCGCGCCGCGAACGCGAGCAGCAGCCCGCCGATCGTCCGCTCCACCCAGCGACGCGCCCGCGGGGCACCGAGCACCCGGTCGCGGAACACCGCGGCGACGTAGGCGTAGCCGGCGAACACGACCAGCGTGACGAGCATGAACAGCGCCCCGAGGGCGATCAGCTTCGGGTCGAGCAGGCCCATGCCGGGGTCGAGGAACTGCGGCAGGAACGCGAAGAAGAACAGCGTCAGCTTCGGGTTGAGCAGGTTCAGCAGAATGCCGCGGCGAACGACCGCCGCCAGCGACGCGCTCCGCGCCGCCTCGCTGTCCATGCGCAGCGCGCCGCCCGCGCGGAACATCGAGAGGCCGATGTAGACCAGGTAGGCGACGCCGGCCCAGCGGACGACCTCGAACACCGTCGCGCCGGTCTGCATGATCCCCGACAGGCCGAGCATCGCGGCGGCCAGGTGGGGGAGGATGCCGAGCGTGCAGCCGATCGCGGCGAACAGGCCGCGGCGCGCACCGCCGCCGATCGCGCTGGAGACGGTGTAGACGACGCCGGTGCCCGGGATGAGCGCGACCAGGAACGAGGTCACGAGGAACTGGCCGGTCATGCGGGGGAGACTATGCGAAGCGCCACCGCGTCTGCGCGAACCGGCCCTTCCCCTTCGCGAACCCGAGCGCGCGGTGCGGCGCCACCTCGAACACGTAGGCCGCCGAGCCGCCCTCCGGATGCTGGAACGTGCCGTCGCGGGGCTGGAAGTGCCAGTCCTCGTCGTACTTCGCGAGGTAGGCGTCCGAGACTTGCTGCAGGAGCCCGTCGTCGGTCACGCGCACCGCATCGCCCTCGACCACGACGTCGAGGCCGTCGCCGATCGTGTTCGACACCGGTCGTCAGGATGCAGTCCGGTTCCCGGCCGGGTTCCTCGCCTTGCGCTCTTCCGGGCCCGTGCAGAAGTAGAGGGCACCGGCGTGCCAGACCGCGATCAGCGGCGTCACGTGCGGGCGCCCGTCGGGGCGCACGGTCGACACCCAGGAGATCTCCGCGCGCTCGAGTTGGTCGAGCGCCTCCGGCCACGGCGTGATTTCCGTTGTCCCTGGTACTGACGGTGAAACGCACGCAGACAGACCGACCGGTCGGATGCTTTGGGCGCCCAACGTGTACCATCCGCCTGCCCACTTCCCCCGCCGCGAGGAGACGACGAGGTGCGCGAGCGGGGCATGTTCATCGGTGGTGGTGAGTTCCACAGCGAGCTCAAACGGCGGGTCGCCGCACAGCTGACACCCAAGCTGATCCGGCGCGGACGCTGGCGCGCGAGCTTCAAGGGGCTCGTGCTGACCGCCTGGGCGCTGGCCTCGTGGGCGTTCCTCGTGTTCGTCGCCGACAACTGGTGGCAGGCGCTGCTCGGGGGCATCTCGCTGGCGCTCGGTACCGCCGGCGTGGCGTTCTCCGTCGGCCACGACGCGAACCACGGGGCGTTCTTCCCGAGCCGTCGCTGGAACCGCATCGTCGGATACTCGTTCGACCTCATCGGCGCGAGCTCGTACGTGTGGCGCACGAAGCACAACGTCGCGCACCACACGTTCACGAACGTCGACGGCGCCGACACCGACATCGACCAGATGCCGTTCGCGCGCCTCGCGCCGAGCCAGCCGCACAAGCGCTACCACCGCTTCCAGCACATCTACATGTGGCTGCTCTACGGCCTCTTCACGTTCAAGTTCCACCTCGGCTCCGACGTCGGCCCGGTGTTCTCCGGCAAGATCGGCCAGGTCGCGACGATCGCGAAGCCGACGAAGTTCGAGATGACCATGCTGGTGGCCGGCAAGGTCGGCTTCTGGACGTGGGCCGTGATCATCCCGCTGTTCTTCCAGCCCTGGTGGGCGGTCGCCGTGATGTTCGTGTTCGTCTCGTGGGTGCTCGGCATCGTGCTCGCCGTCACGTTCCAGCTGGCGCACGCCGTTGACGAGACGACGTTCACCGACCTGATCGAGATCCGCGAGGGCCCGTCGCCGACGTGGGCGGCGCACCAGGTCGAGACCACCGTCGACTTCGCGACGCGCAACAAGTTCCTCGGCTGGTATCTCGGCGGCCTCAACTTCCAGATCGAGCACCACCTGTTCCCGAAGGTGTGCCACGTGCACTACCCGCGCATCCTCGAGACGGTGCGCGAGACGTGCGCCGAGTACGGCGTGCGCCACGTCTGCCAGCCGACGATGCGCTCGGCGCTGGCCTCGCACGGGCGGTGGCTCCGCGCCATGGGCCGGGGCGAGGGCGTCGTCCCCGCCGCCCTCCGGCCGCCCGCTCCGAGCTAGGCCAGCCGCGCCAGGGAGGCGGCGATGTGGACGTCCTTCGCCGCCCACATCGCGCCCTCGGCACCGTCCGGGTCGTCGTCGAGGCACCAGAGGGCGTTCTCGACCGACCGCACCAGCGCCCAGCCGCGCACGCGTTCCCGGTCGAGGTCGAGCTCGGCGGCCAGCCGGCCGACCAGGCCGCCGATCTCGCGATCGCCGGGATCGTCCGACAGCAGGTCGCGCAGCAGGTGGCCGGTGCTGTACGCAGGCTCGCCGGCGAACGGCTTCGGGTCGATCGCCAGCCACGGCTCGCGCGTGGCGGCGAGGACGTTGCCCCGGTGGTAATCGCCGTTGACCAGGTGGAGCGGCCCCGTGGCGCCGGCGAACATCGCGCAGAGCGCCGTCGCCTCGGCCGCCAGGGCCGCGTCGAACTTCCGGCCATGGCGCTCGAAGTTCTCGGGTATCCAGGTCGTGGAGCGCCGCGCGTAGTCCGTGACGAGCGTGAACGGCGCCGACTCGGCCAGCGGTAGCTGCAGCCGCCGGAGCACGCGGCAGGCGATGGTGATCGCCTCGTCCGGGTCGGGATGGTCGAGCAGCGACGTGCCCGGCGCCGCGCGCTCCAGCAGCATCGCGTTCGGCACCTGCACCCGGTCGAGCAGGCGGACGGCCCCGTTGCCGTTCCACCGCTCCAGCGCGTCCGCCTCCTGGGGCAGCTCCTCGTCGGTCAGGCTGATCTTGAGCACCGCCGGGCTTCCGTCGTGGCGCACGGCGGGCACGACGTAGCCGACCCAGCCGCCGATCCACGGCTCGCCGACCACCTGCAGCCGGAAGCGGCGCACCAGGTCGTGCAGCACGGCCGGCAACGAGCGCATCAGCTCGCGGCCCTCCTCCGTGGTCGTCCAGTACTGCGCGACCTGCGGCGGGACGACGGGCGGCTCGCTCACCCGGCGATCAGCTCGATGCGGTTGCCGAACGGGTCGTCGGTGTAGAACCTCCGCACGCCCGGCAGCTCGTCGTTCCAGCGCACCGCGAAGCCGGCCGCGGCAACCGTCTCGGCGAGCCCGTCCAGATCGGCGACCACGAACGCGGGATGCGCCTTGCGGGCCGCGACGAAATCGGCCTCGGCGCCGAGGTGGAGGTTCACCGGCCCGCGCGCGAACCAGCAGCCGCCCCGGCGGGCGAGCGGCTCGGGCTTCGTTACCCGCGGCAGGCCGAGCACGCCCTCGTAGAAGGCCTGCGCCTCGTCCTCGCCGCCGGGCGGCATGGCCAGCTGCACGTGGTCGAGACCGACGATCTCGGGCATGTCCCGGAGTCTAGGACCTGACGACGCGGTACTTGAGGTGCGTGACGCCCGGCGCCTCGACGACGCGCTCGCGCTCCAGCTCGATCCCGGCGCCGGCGAGATTGTCCAGCGGCCGCTCGCCCGCGCCGAGCAGGACGGGCGCGACGTTCAGCTGCAGCTCGTCGACGAGACCGGCCCTGAGGTACTGCCGGATCAGATCCGCGCCGCCGCCGAGGACGATGTCCCGATCGCCGGCGGCCGCCCGCGCCTGCGCGAGGGCCGACTCGATGCCGTCGGTGACGAAGTGGAAGGTCGTGCCGCCGGCCATCGGCAGCGGCTCGCGCGCGTGGTGGGTGACCACGAAGACGGGCGCGTGGTAGGGCGGCTCGTTACCCCACCAGCCCTTCCAGCTGCCGTCGCCCCAGTCGCCGCGGCCGCCACCGAACATGTTGCGGCCGAGGATGAAGGCGCCGACGTTCGTGGTCGTCTCGTCGAGGATGGCGGCGGACACGGGGTCCTCGCCCCGCCGTGCCGCGAACGCCCACTGGTGCAACTGCATGCCGTCCTTGCCCATCGGGTCGTCCAGGCTCTGCTCGGGGCCGGCCATGAACCCGTCGAGCGAGACCGCGACGCTGAATCTGACCTGTCCCACTGGTGCCTCCATCGGTAGCTGTTGCAGAAGACGGCCGTCGCCGGCCGGACTCATCGGTCAGATGCGCTGTTCCGGCGCCGTCCGGTCGCTCGGGCCGTCGCCGGTGTTCGCCACCCCGAGCGGCTCGATCAGCAGCAGCTCCGTGAGCCGCTCCGCGCGGGGCCGGTGCTCGACCGCGCGCGGCACGACGAACAGCTCGCCCGGATCGAGCGTCACGGTCTCGTCCGGGAGGTCGATGAGCAGCTGCCCGGACAGCACGAGGAAGCAGTCGTCGCTCTCGGCGTGGCTGTGCCAGACGAACTCGCCCAGCACCTTGACGACCATCACCTTGTGGCCGTTCATCTCGGCGACGATCTTCGGCTGCCAGTGCTCGTCGAACAGGGAGAGCTTCTCGGCCAGGTTGACGGGATGCATGCGCTTCCTCCGCGGATGTCAGAACTGCAGCGGCGACCAGGGCGCGTGCGACCAGCCGAGCAGCGCATCGGCGCGCTCCGCATCGCCCGTGATCTGACCGGCCTGAGCGAGCACGGTCGCGCCCGACCCGCCCAGCACCAGGGCGCCGAACGCCGCGCCCGTGAGCGTCACGTCGGCGACCGCGTCGGTGGCCTCGACCGAGCCGTCGGCCGGATCGACGCGCAGGCGCTCGCCGGCGACGTCGAGGACGCAGGCGGCGCCCGGGCGGTAGCTCCGCGCCTCGAGCAGCCGCCGCACGTCGAGCGCGCGCAGCCAGAGGCTGTCGGCCAGGTGCGAGCGGTCGATGCGGCGCGGCGCCGTGATCAGGTGCGGCAGCAGCTCGTCGACGGGCCGGTACATGGCGACCACCGACGTCGCCATGTCGAGCGAGATGAGCGCCGACCAGAGCGCCGCGTAGGCGGCGGGGGAGGCCGCGACCAGCTCGCCGACCTTCACCTTGTAGTCGGCGTGCACCGACGTCCAGCGGTCCTCGACGGTGTACGACGCGTAGCCGTCCGCCTCGCCCGCGTCGTCCTCGGCGACGATCATGAAGCCCTCGTGCTTGGCGACCCACCACTCGACCTCGGGGTCGGGGCGGTTCGTCATGCCCGAGCGCTGCGGCTGGGTGGCATGCCAGACGCGCTGCATCAGCGGCACGGACTGGGCGGCCTCCGCGAAGCGGATCCGCCGGGAGGTCGGTGGCTCCCGGAAGGTGACGTGCGCGGTGGGGATCGTCAGCTCGACGTCGTACGTCGCGATGCCGTAGCCGTGCCGGCCGTACAGCGCTGAGTCGACGGCGTCGAGCACCGAGACGGCGCTGCCGTGCTCGCGGGCGTGGGCGAGGTGCGCGTCGAGCAGCGCCGACATGACGCCGCGGCGCCGGTGGCTCGGCAGCGTGGCCACCCACGTCAGGCCGGTCGCGGCGACGGCGCCGCCGCCGGGCACCGTCAGGGTCAGCGGCAGCGACATCGCGGTGCCCACCATCTCGGTGCCGTCGTAGGCGGCGTGGAGCGTGTGGCCGGTGGGAGCGGAGAGGTACTCGACGTTGCGAGCGCGATGGTCGGCAGCCCAGTGCGAGTTGAAGCCCGTCCGATGGACGTCGACGTAGCGCTCGACCTCCTCCAGCGCGGGGGTGCGGACCTCGACCGTCATCGCGGCCAGCCTACACGTTCGCCCGTCTCCCACCCGCTACGATGAACCGGCACCGGAACTCGCCTTCCGGCCGCCACGCCCCCGGGTCGTTTGGAAGCGATCGCGGGGGCCTCGTCCTTCGCGGGGGCCGTCAGCCGGTCCGCAGCGAGGCGAGCGCGATGCGCACCAGCTGGTGCTTCTCGGGCGAGTGCGGGTACGCGGTGATCTTGTGGCCGAGCCAGCCCGACACCTTGAACCGGCGCCGGGCGACGACCTCGCCGGCGACCACGTCGAGCGCGGTGCCCTCGCCGAGCTCCTCGAACTGCAGCTTCACGCCGACGCCGTCGGCGACCAGCTGCAGCGCGTCGCGAGTCGAGGCGAAGAAGAGCGCGCCGTGCCGGGTGCGGCCGAGGATCAGCGGGCGCCGGCTGCGCCGCGCGAGGTGCAGCACGCCGGGCCGCTCCTCGTGCAGCAGGCCGACGGCGGCCGCGCCCTGCACCTGCTCGAGCGCCTGGCCGAGGTCGCCGAGCACGTCGGTGAGCATCATGATCACCTCGGAGTCGACGGTGATCAGCGGCGTGGAGCGCGGCTGGCGGAACTTCTCGAACAGCTCGTCGTCGTTCGTCAGATGGCCGTTGTGGACGCCGACCACGCGGCCCCAGGAGACCGGGTGGTTGTTGTCGTTGATGCCCGGGATGCCCTTCGTGAACTCGCGCACGTGGAGGATCGCCTCGGTCGCGGCCGGGTCGAGCTGCACGTGGTCGATGAACTGCGCGAGCTTCTGCGAGTCCTTGCGCACCACGATCGGGCCGCCGGGCGCGCGGTACGCGTAGCCGGTGGCGTCGCGGCCGCGCTCGACGATCCCTGCCAGCAGCACCCTGGCGAGTGCGGTGGTGTCGAGATCGTGGTCGGGGGCGAGGGAGAAACCGGCGATGCCGCACATGGCGAAGACCCAAAGGTAGAACGACTGGACCAAAGCCTAGCGCGTGATGCCCGGAGCGGGATTCGAACCCGCACGCCGTCAGGCTGCCGGGTTTAAGCCGGCCGCGTCTACCAGTTCCGCCATCCGGGCCTACGGCGAAGCATATCCTCCGGCCAGCAGGGCGATTCCGTGCAGGATGTCGCGCTCGGACACCTCGACCTCGTCCAGGCCGAGGCGATCGAGCGCCGCCTCGAGCACGAGGATGCCTCCGACGATGACCGGCGCCCGGCCCGGCTCGACGGCACCGATGGCGCGCCGCTCATCCGCGGTCAGCGGCGCGAGGCGCTCTCGCTGCGCGGCGATGGCCGCTCGTGTCAGCACGTGCCCGTGGATGCGCTCGGCGTCGTAGGCGGCCAGGGCGAGGTCGAGGGCGGCGACGGTGGTGGCGGTGCCGGCGACCGCGATGCCCCGTTCGACCGGCAGCCACGCGTCGGGAACGCCGGCCGCAAACAGCTCGCGCAACTCGTCGGCGGCGTGCTCCTGCAGCGCGGGGGAGACGACGTCCTCGGCCAGCCACCGCTCGGTCGCGCGCACGCAGCCGGCATCGAGCGAGACCGCGCGGCCAGGGCCGACGGAGACCTCGGTCGAGCCGCCGCCGACGTCGACGATCGCGACCTCACCGGCGATCGGCGGCCGTCCCGCGAGCACGCCGAGACGCGTCAGGCGCGCCTCCTCCTCGCCCGGCAGCCGGCGGGTCTCGAAGCCGGTCTCGGCCTGCAGGCGGCGCAGGAAGTCCGCGCCGTTGGCCGAGTCGCGGACGGCGCTGGTCGCGGTCGCGAGATGCACCGCCGCCCCGTGCGCGTCGGCGATCTGGCGGTAGCGCCGCACGACCGTGAGCGTGCGCTCGATCGCGTCGTCGGCAAGGCGCCGGTCGCGGTCGACGCCGGCACCGAGACGGGTGATCTGGAGGATCCGCTCGACCTCGGTGAGCTCGCCCGGCCCGGCCACGTCGGCGACCAGGAGGCGCGTCGAGTTCGTGCCCATGTCGACGACCGCGACGCGCATCAGCGCGGCAACCGCACCAGCCGCAGCGCCTCGCCGGCGGCCTCGCCGAGCAGGCCGAGCATGGCGCGCGCGCGGGCCAGCCGAGCGAGCTGGGCATCGAGCGCGGCCCGCTGCTCCGTGGTGTGTGCGGCGCCGGCGGTGAGCCGCTCCCGCGCCGCGTCGAACGCGTACAGCGCCTCGAGCCGGGTGGTGTGGCTGACCCGCACGGCCTGCCGCAGGTGCGCCGCGGCACGGCCGACACGCACCGCGGTGAACGCCACGCTGGCGATCAGTCCGACGGCTGCGACGATGACCAGCGCGAGGATCACTGACGCAGCGTAGACCGGTCGGTTGTCAGTTGTCCGGTTCGCCGCCGTGCGGTAATCTACGCCCCACGGCGCGGGGTGGAGCAGTCCGGTAGCTCGTCGGGCTCATAACCCGAAGGTCGCAGGTTCGAATCCTGCCCCCGCTACTCCCGGAGAGGGCGTTGCATCTGCAGCGCCCTCTCCGCTTTTCCGGGGTCGTTCGAACCGAGCCGTTCTCAGCTCGCGCCCGGATCCTCCTGCCGAGCGCGCTGCGCCGCCGCGAAGGCCCGGCCCGGCCGGGGGTCGATCCCGAGCTGATCGGCGTACCGCTCGTGCACCTCCGCCCACCCCACGTGGGCGTCTTCCTCGGAGAGGTGGCCGCCCGCGAGATGCGGCTCGAGCCGTGAGAAGTACGCGTCCCAGCCGGCTGCGGTCTGCGCGGCGCGCGTGCGGTCGTCGAAGACGTGCGTGAAGACCAGCCGGCACCCGCTCCCCGCCTCGGCCAGCTCGAAGACGAAGCGGTCGCCGCCGAAGGTCCAGTCCAGTCGATGCGGGTCATCGGCCTCGGTCACGTGGCCGGTGGCGCCGTAGGCCTCGAACGTCTCGCCGGTCGCCGGTGTCCACTCGGCGGCGGCGGGGAACCATCGTCCGAGTTCCGCCGGTTCGCTGATCGCACGCCACACGCGCTCCACGGGATGGGCCAGCGTCCGCTCGAAGCGCAGCGCCGGGCGGCCGTCGATCGTCTCCAGCGTTCCGTCGGTCATGGGTGCTCCTCCAGGTGTCGTTCGAGGGCGTCGAGGCGCTTCGACCACAGGGCGCGATACGGCTCCAGCCACTGGTGGACCTCGGCGAGGGGATCGGGGTGCAGCGCGTACAGCCGTCGCTTGCCGTCGGCGCGAGCGACCACGAGGTTGGCCTCCCGCAGCACCTTGAGGTGTTTGGACACGCTCGGTTGGCCGAGCTGGAGGCACGCCACCAGCTCTCCGACGGGCCGTTCGCCGTCGCGCAGGAGGTCGAGGATCTGCCTGCGGTGCGGCTCGGCGACGGCGGCATACGCGCTCATGCGGTCATATTACCAGAAGGGAATATGAACTCAGGATGGCCGAACAGGGAACACTTTGCAGCATCGCCGACGCTGCCGACCATCCAGATCCGTGCGATCCGGCCCCGGGCGCGCTCGAGGCGCTGCGCGCGCTCTGCCTGGCGCAGCCCGACGTGACCGAGCGTCTCAGCCACGGCGAGCCCTCGTGGTTCGCGGGCAAGCGCCAGTTCGCGATGTTCGCGAACCGGCACCACGACGACCGCGTCGCCGTCTGGTGCGCCGCGCCGCCCGGCGCCCAGGAGCCGCTCGTGGAGTCGGACCCGACGCGGTTCTTCCGGCCGCCGTACGTCGGCGGCCGCGGCTGGATCGGCGTGTACCTCGACGTCGACGGCGTCGACTGGGAGCAGGTCGCCGAGGTCGTCGAGGCCGCGCACCTCGCCGTTGCCCGGCGGTAGATTCAAAGTCTCAGTCTGAGGTTGAGGTTTAGGTCAGATCGCAGTGGTAGCGCTGCGCTGTCCGGCGATGACGGCGACGAATCCCCGTGCGATCGCACCCGCCCCGGCCGCCCAGCCGCCGGTGATATCCGGCGTGCGGGCGCTGAACTCCGCCAGGTCGACGCCGTGCGCCTCGAACACCGACGCGGTCGGCTCCGAGCTGGCGAGGTGGAGCAGCGTCGCCGCGTCGGCCTCGAAGTGGAACTGGAGGCCCCACGCGTACGGCGGCAAGTGGAAGGCCTGACGGGTGCGATCGGTGTGGGCGAGCACCGTGGCGCCAGGGGGCGGCTCCCACGTGTAGCCGTGCGCCTCGAACACCTCGAACGACTCCGGCAGGTCGCCGAGCAGCGGATCGTCGGCAGCGGCCGGCTCCAGCCGCACCGTGTGGAAGCCGAACTCGGCCTCGCAGCGCGGTGCCTCGACGCCGGCCGCCTGGGCCAGCAGTTCGGCGCCCAGGCAGATGCCGAGCACCGGCACAGGTCGCTCCAGCGCCTCGGCGCACAGCGCCCGGGCCACGGCCACGGCGGGATCGGGGTCGTCCGGGTTGGCGAGGCCGCCGAGCACGATCAGCCCGTCGCAGCCGTCCAGCGAGAGCGGCTCGGCCGGCGCCAGGCGCACGTCGATCTCGCAGCCGAGATCGCGCAGCGGCTGCTCGAGGATGCCAGGCCCCTTGTCGGCATCGAACTGGATCAGGAGGATGCGCATCGCCTGGGAGCATCGCGGGCCAGGGCCTCGCGAGCAAGTCGGACTATCATCGCGGGCATCACCGCTTCTACTGACTGGACGAAGATCGACCTGCGTCACCTGAGCGCGCTCGCCGCCGTGGCCGAGACGCGCTCCGTCAGCCGTGCCGCGGAGCGCCTCGGCTACACGCAGTCGGCCGTCAGCCAGCAGATCCGCTCCCTGGAACGCATCGTCGGCGTCGAGCTGCTGGTGCGCGCGCCCGGCGCGCGCCAGGTCGAGCTGACCGACGCCGGGCGCCGTCTGCTGGCGCATGCCGCGGCGATCCGCGAGCGTCTCGTCGCCGCGCACCGCGACCTGAGCGCCTACTCCGCGGAGCTGGCCGGCGTCGTGCGGCTGGGCACGGTCCTCAGTGCCGCGCGCGTCGTCATCTCGCCGCTGGCGGTGGCGCTGCGGCTGCAGGCGCCCGAGGTCGTGCTGCACGTGGAGGAGAGCTACCGCTCCGACCAGCTGCTCGAGCGGCTGGTGGCGGGCGACCTCGACCTCGCGCTGGCGCCGATCGTCGACGACATCGCCGGGCTGGAGGCGACCGAGATCCTGCGCGACGCCTACGTCCTGATCGTGCCCGCCGGCGACGAGCTGGCGTCTCTCGGCCGGCCGCTCGAGGTGGCCGACCTGGCCGGGCGGGCGTTGGTCGCGAAGGACTGCGGCATCCCGACGCAGCGCGTGCTGACGGCGGCGCTGGCCGAGCTCGACGTCGCGATGGACACCGTCGTGCGGGCCCACGACGCCGACACCGTGCAGCAGCTGGTCGCGAGCGGCGTCGGCATCTCGGTGATGCCGCGCCTGCTGGTCGACGAGACGGGCGACGGCACGCGCATCGTGCCGCTCGACCACCTGCTGCCGCCGCGTCGCCTGGGCCTGTACGAGCGCGCCGACGGATACCGCGCTCCCGCCGTGGCCCTGGCCGCCGCCGCGATCCGCGGCGCCGCCCTCCAGCTCGCCTGACCGTGTCCGCTGGGGTGCCTGGCACGGATCGGCCATCGCGTGACGGTTCTGCGCGCCGATCGACCCGTTCCGTCACGGACCGCGGGTCGATCAGGGGGGTCGCTCCCGGCATGCCCCTCTCGGTGCCTGGCACCGAAACGGGAATCCGGACACACTTCCGCGCGCTGTTTTCACACTTCCGGCCCGAACCGCGCGCCTCTCGTGACCCGGTTCGGAGCACGGGCGGCGCGACCGTTCACCTGGCGGTGCCTGGCACCGAACGATGACCCCGTTGCAGATCAGCGCGGGGATCGGGCGGAGATGGCGCGATGGTGCGCTCAGACGAGCTCGAAGATGGTGGCGTTCGACTGCCCGCCGCCCTCGCACATCGTCTGCAGGCCGTACCGGTGACCGTTGTCGCGCATGTGGTGCAACAGCGTCGTCGCCAGGCGCGCGCCCGACGCGCCGAGCGGGTGCCCGAGCGCGATCGCTCCACCCGAGACGTTCATGCGCGCCTCGTCGGCACCCGTCTCGTGCAGCCAGGCGAGCGGTACGGACGCGAACGCCTCCGAGACCTCGAAGGCGCCGATCTCGTCCACCCGCAGACCCGCGCGCTGCAGCGCCTTCTGCGTCGCGGGGATGGGCGCGGTCAGCATGATGTTCGGATCGTCGGCCGCGAGCACGGCCGTGTGCACGCGCGCGATCGGCGTCAGGCCGAGCTCCCGCGCCGTGTCGGCGCCGCACACCAGCACCGCCGCGGCGCCGTCGCTGATCTGCGAGCTGTTGCCCGCGTGCAACACGCCGTCCGGCTTGAACGCCGGCTGCAGGGTCGCGAGCTTCTCGGGCGTGCCGCCGCGGCGCACGCCCTCGTCGGTGTCGACGACGCCCGCCGCGGTCTCGACGGAGACGATCTGCGCCGTGAACCGGCCCTCGTCGATCGCGGCGGCCGCCTTCGCGTGGGACGACAGCGCGAACTCGTCCAGCCGCGCGCGGGAGAGGCCCCACCGCTCGGCGATCATCTCGGCGCCGAGGCCCTGGTTCGGCATGGCGGGACCGTACCGGGCGGCGTAGCCGGCGCCGATGGGCGTGCCGCCCTCGCCGATCGCGGAGCCCATCGGCACTCGCGACATCGACTCGACGCCGCCGGCCACGACGACGTCGTAGTGGCCTGCGACCACGCCGGCGGCCGCGAAGTGGATGGCCTGCTGCGACGAGCCGCACTGGCGGTCGACGGTCGTGCCGGGCACTGACTCCGGCCAGCCGGCCGACAGCACCGCAGTGCGGGCGATGTCGAAGGTCTGCTCGCCGACCTGGCTGACGCAGCCCCAGATGACGTCGTCGACCAGCGCCGGATCGAGGCCCGTGCGCGCCTGCAGAGCACGCAGGACCGTCGCGGACAGGTCGGCCGGATGCGTTCCGGCCAGCGCTCCGCCGCGTCGCCCGACCGGCGTGCGCACCGCCTCCACGATCACCGCGTCCCGCATGCCGGCACTCCTCTCGCTCGTCAGCCCGTGACGGAGTCTGCCAGCACGGTTAGGGTTCCGGCGATGCCCCAGGGGGCCGGGCGCATCTGTGGAGAGGGAGAGATACGTGGCGTACGCGTTCGGCACGCTCGACGAGATGGGCTCCGGCCCGGGCTTCCGCAAGGTCCGCCAGGCGCTCGGCGTCGAGGCGTTCGGCGTCAACGCGCTCGTGATGGCGCCGGGGCACGAGGGCTTCAACCACTACCACGACACGCAGGACGAGCTGTACTTCGTCCACTCCGGCACCGCCCGGTTCGAGGTCGACGGCGAGACGCGCGACCTCGGCCCGGGCGGGTTCCTCCACGCCCCGTCGACGACGCAGCGCAAGGTGTCGAACGCCGGCGACGGAGGAGTGCGTGGTGCTGATCGTGGGCGCGAAGGACGGCTACGTCGGCCGTGACGGGCAGCTCGTCGACCCGGCCGACCTCGAGCGGCGCAAGTCGTTCGGTAGCGGGCAACTAGCGGCTCCGGGGAGCGATGCTCGGGATCATCCTCGGCCTGCTGTCGGCACTTGACCTGGGGCGTCGGCGGGCTCATCGGGACGAAGGCGACACGCCTGCTCGGCACGAACCGCTGCATGGCATGGAGCACGATCGCCGGGTTCGCGGTCGTGCTCGTACCGGCGCTCGTCACCGGGCCGCACTCGCTGCCGGAGACCCGAGACGCTGCTGTGGCTGGCGTCGGGCGCGATCGGCTCCATGATCGGCCTGTGGACGATGATGCTCGCCTACCGGCATGGCGCGCTGTCGGTCGTGTCGCCGATCATCGCCTGCGAGGGCGCCGTGATCGCGGCGATGAGCGTCATCCTCGGCAACCCGCTCGAGCTGGTCACCGGCCTGCTGCTGGTGCTCGCGACGGTGGGCGCCGCCATCGTCGTGCGGGGCACCCGGGGTGGGGAGGGGCCACGTGAGACGCCGCCGATCGCGATCGTCGCAGCGGTCACGTCGGCGCTCTTCTTCGGCGTCGGCCTCTACTCGGCGGCCGTCGCAGCCGACGATGTCGGCCCGTTCTTCCCGTCGCTGGTGACGCGCATGCTCGGCCTGATCGTCATCACGGCGCCGGTGCTGCTGATCGCGCGCGCCGGCGTCGGCAAGCCGTTCGCGCTGAAATGGGCCTTCGTCGGCGGCGCGTTCGACGTCGGCGGGATGCTGTTCTTCGTCGCCTCCGCTCAGGCCGGCGACGTGTCCGTGGCGGGCGTGCTGTCGGCGCAGTCGGCCGCCATCGCGACCGTCCTCGGGCTGGTCGTGCTGCGCGAGCGGCTGACCCGCGGCCAGCGGCTCGGCTTCGCGCTGATCATCGTCTCGGTGACGGCCCTCGCAGCCGGCCTGTAGCTACTCCGGAGCGGGGACGACCAGCACCGGCCGGTCGGAGAGGTGGAGCAGCTTCGTCGGCACGGCTCCCACGAGCGCCGCCCGCAGCGGCGCCTCGCCCCAGGTGCCGACGACGATGAACCGCGCGTCGCATGCCTTGCCCGCGGCGATCAGCGCGTCGGCGGGATGCGCCAGTTCGATGCGTGTCTCGACCTCGACGCCCGCCTCGCCGGCGGCGGTGACCGCGGCGGCCACCTCGCGGTGGGCGATCTCGTGGATCGCCGCGCGGTGCGCCTGCCACTCCTCGCCGAGTCGGCCGGGCGGAGCGGCGCCGAACACGACCACCAGCCGGTCGCCGAACGCCTTGCACAGGTCGACGGCCACGGGCAGCGCCGACCGCGCGCCCTCGGAGCCGTCGTAGCCGAGCACGATCGCGGCCATCAGCTCTTCCCTCCTGCCAGCGTGGCCCGGGCCAGTTCGGGATCGACCTGCTCGGGGTGCCGGTTCCAGTACCGCCCCGGCCCGCGGAACCGCCAGAGGACCATCAGGATCACGCCGAGCGCCATGAAGCCGACGCCGATCACGAACGGCGGGCCGACGCCGAACCACGCACCCGAGTACGAGTTCTCCGGATCCCACAGGTCGATCAGCGACTGGACGAGCAGGTACAGCAGCGCGAGGCCGCCGATGACCGGCCCGACGCCGACGAACAGCAGCGAGCGGAGCGAGTCGCCCAGGTGCGCGCGGTAGAACCACGCACAGGCGAACCCGGTCATCGCGTAGTAGAACGCGATCATCAGCGAGAGCGCCGAGAGCGTGTCGAACAGCGCGTTCTCGGACAGGCCGTTCACGACCAGGTAGTAGGCGCTCGCGACGATGCCGACGATCCACGTGGAGATGTGCGGCGTCAGGTAGCGCTCGTGGATCTTGCCGAGGCTCGCCGGCATCGCACCCGCGCGCGCCATGGAGAGCATCGTCCGCGATGCAGGGATGATCGTCGTCTGCGTCGAGGCGAGGGCGGAGGTGAGCACGGACGCCACCACCAACTGGTCCCACGGCGAGCCGAGCACCCCCGATGCGAGGGTGGCGAACACCGAGTCGTCGTCGTCGAACTCGGTCAGCGCCTCGGGGCCGGCGAAGGCGACGATCGCGATGCCGACGCCGACGTACGTGCCGAGCAGGAGGATGGTCGAGACCACGGCCGCCTTGCCCGCACCGGACGGGTTCTCCGACTCCTCCGAGAGGTTCACGGCCGACTCCCAGCCCCAGTACGCGAACACGCACAGCAGCAGGCCGGCCGTGAGGGAACCGGTGCCGGTGGGCGAGAGCCACGACGCCTCGGGCTTGACCGAGCCCTCCGGCGGCGAGTCGCCGAACACCTTCACGAGCGCGACCACGGCGAACAGGATCAGCGACCCGACCTGGACGACGATCAGCGTGTTCTGCAGCTTCGCCGAGCCCTCCATTCCGAGGATGCAGAGCCACGTCATGAAGAGGACGAGGGCGACCGTGACGGGCATCACCAGCCACTTCTCCGCCGCCCAGTCGTCCTGCCCGAAGAAGATGAACGTGTACTTGACGGCGACGTCGGCCAGCGAGCCGACGACCAGCACGCCGGTCAGCGTCACCGCCCAGCCCGCGATCCACCCGGGCCACGGGCCCATCGCGCGGGTCACCCAGGCGAACGTCGTGCCGCAGTCCGAATCGACCTTGTTCAGGTAGAAGAACGCCGACGCGATCAGGAACATCGGCACGAACGCGACCCACAGGACGGCCGGCACCTTCACGCCGGCGATCAGTGCCGTCGATCCGATCACGGCCGCGAGGGAGTAGGCCGGCGCCGTGGACGCCAGGCCGATCACGACCGCGTCGAAGAACCCGACCGCGCCGGCCTTCAGTTGCGGCTCGTCCGCCCCGCCCGCCGTGCCACGTGTGCTCCTCCCGTTCGGGGGCATCGTCCCCGGACCGGCGGGTCGTGTCAATCACGCTAGTCGGCGGCGACCCGTCCGCGCTTGTCGGCGATCGCGTCGATCATGCCGTTGTACGCCTCCTGGAACGACTTCACGCCCTCGCGCTCGAGCTCGGAGGTGATGTCGTCGAGGCTCACGCCGGCCTCCTTCAGGGCGGCGAGCTGCGCGCGCGCCTCGTCGACGTTCTGGTCGAGCGTGCGGACGGGGTGGCCGCCCTCACGGAACGCGTCCAGCGTCGCGTCGGGCACCGTGTTGACGGTGTCCGGGCCGATCAGCTCGTCGGCATAGACCGTCGCCGGGTAGGCCGTGTTCTTCGTCGACGTCGACGCCCAGAGCGGCCGCTGCGGATTCGCGCCGGCGGCCGCGAGCCTCTCCCAGCGCGGGCCGGTGAAGACCACCTGGTAGACGTCGGCGTAGGCGACCTTGGCGTTCGCGATGGCGATCTTGCCGGCCAGCGGCGAGCCCTCGGGCAGCTTGGCGTCGACCTTGGAGTCGATGCGCGAGACGAAGAAGCTGGCGACGGAGTCGATGTGGTCGAGCGCGCCGCCGGCCGCGCGGCGCTGCTCGAGGCCGTCGACGTAGGCGTCGGCGATCTCGCGGTAGCGCCCGACCGAGAACAACAGCGTGACGTTGATGTTGATGCCGTCGGCGGTCAGCTGCCGGAAGGCGCCGACACCGGCCTCGGTGCCCGGTACCTTCACCATCAGGTTCGGCCGGCCGATCTGCGCCCACACCTCGCGGGCGCGACGGATCGGTGCCCTCGCTCGTCGAACGCCAGGTCGGCCTCCACCTCGAGCGAGATGAAGCCGTCGCGGCCGCCCGCCGTCTCCCAGATCGGTCGCATCAGGTCGCAGGCGCGCGTGATGTCGGCCGCTGCCGCGCGCTCGAAGATCTGCTGCGGCGTGACGTCGGCCGGAGCCGAGCCGATGTCGTCGTCGTACAGGTCGGACTTGAGGACGGCGTTCGCGAAGATGGACGGGTTCGACGTGCCGCCCGTCACGTTGTCCTCGGCGATCAGCTTCGCAAGCAGCCCGGAGTCGAGCGCCGGACGCGCGACGTTGTCGTACCAGACGCTCTGGCCGAGGTCACGGATCTCGTTCCATTTGCTGGTCATCTGCATCTCTCCTCTTCCCCGCGGACACGCGCGGCGACACCGGAGTCTACTTTCCGCCGCCGGGTTTGCCAGTAGCGTTCCCGGCCATGAACCTCGCTGAGTACGCAGCGCACGACGCTCTCGAGCTGGCGGAGCTGGTCCGCCGGCGGGAGGTCACTCCCTCCGAGCTCGGGGCGCTCGCCGCCGAGGGCTCGGCCCGCGTCAACGACCGGCTCGGCGCGGTGATCGAGCTGTTCGAGGACCGCATCGACACCGTCCCCGACGCCGCCGTCCACGACGGGCCGTTCGGCGGCGTGCCGTTCCTGCTGAAGGACCTCTACCACGGCGAGGCCGGCCGCGTCTGCGAGAACGGCAGCCGCCTGTCGGAGGGCTGGGTGGTGCCGTCCGACACCGGGCTGATCCGGCGGTTCAAGCACGCCGGGCTGGTATCGGTCGGCCGGGCGACGACGTCGGAGTGGGGCATCATGGGCACCACCGAGACGGCGTTCTGCGGCCCGACCTGCTCGCCGTGGTCGGAGGAGCACGTGGCCGGCGGCTCGTCGGGCGGCGGGGGCGCCTCGGTCGGCGCCGGCATCGTGCCGATCGCGCTGGCGTCGGACGGCGGCGGCTCGATCCGCATCCCGGCCGCCTGCTGCGGCGTGGTCGGGCTGAAGCCCTCGCGCGGCCGCATCTCGTTCGGCCCTGACGCCGGCGAGCCGCTGTCCGGCTGGGCGGTGCGGTTCGCCGTCTCGCGCAGCGTGCGCGACTCGGCGGCGCTGCTGGACGCGCTGCACGGGCCGGAGCGGGGCGATCCGACGCTGCTGCCGGCGCCCGAGCGGACGTATCTCGACGAGTGCTTCCGCGATCCGGGCCGGTTGCGGATCGCGTTCTGCACGCAGCCGTGGAACGGCGCGCCGGAGCACCCGGAGCACGCCGCCGCCACCGAGACGACCGCGCTGGTGCTGGCCGACCTCGGCCACGAGGTCGAGCGGGCCGCGCCGGCCATCGACTGGGAGCCGTTCCTGCAGTGCATGGTCGACATGTGGAGCGCCAACACGGCGCACGGCATCGACGCCTTCGCCGCCGCGCTGGGCCGCGAGCCGTCGCGCGACAACCTCGAGCCCGCCACGTACGCGATGTGGCAGTACGGCGCGGCGCTGAGCGGCGGAGAGGTGCTGGCCGCGCTCGACCACACCAACGTCGTCAACCGGCGGCTGGGCAGCTTCTTCGCGGAGTGGGACGTGCTGCTGACGCCCACGCTCGGGCATCCGCAGGAGAGGCTCGGCGTCTATCCGTCGTGGGGCGAGGCGTCACCGCGCGAGGTGTTCGGCAACTGGGGCCACGTGGAGAGCTTCCTGCCGGCGTTCAACTGCAGCGGCCAGCCGGCCATCTCGCTGCCGTTGCACCAGGCGGCGTCCGGCCTGCCGATCGGCATGCAGCTGGTCGGCCGCCTGGGCGACGAGGCGACGCTGTTCCGGATCGCGGCGCAGCTCGAGGAGGCGCTCCCGTGGCGGAACCGCGTGCCGCCGCTGCACGTCAGTCGCTAGTGCCCCGAGTCGCAAGTTCGCGGACATCTCGGGTGCTGCGAAGCGGCGCCTGATTCCCCACTGGCGAACCCGGTGGGCTGCGTCGCGAACCTCGGACAGGCGTCCCGCCTGCCTCTCGGGCCCGCTCCTTGTCAGGCTTGCTTCTCGCGCCGATCTGGCAACGAACTTTCAACTCGGGGCACTGGCACCATCCCGATCACCTCGATCTCGATCATCATCCCGGCCTCGCTGTAGGCGAGGAAGGGCAGCGAGATGCCGGTCGTGGCAGGGCCGGGATCGCTGAAGTACGACGAGCGGATCGAGAGGTTCTCGTGCAGGTCGGCGCCGCCGCCGTCGCCCTTGTAGAAGGTCGTCACCTTGACGATGTCGTCCATCGACGCGCCCAGCCCGTCGAGCACCTTCTTGATGTTGTCCATCGAGTTGCGGGTCTGGGCCTGCATGTCGAACGGGTCGATCGAGTCGCCCTCGGGCGTCAGCGACACCTGGCCGCCGACGAAGAACATGCCGCCGCCGAGGTTGCCGTGCTTGTACGGCACATGGATTGGCCAGTCCCAGTGGCCCTCCGGCCACGAGAAGGTGCGCTCGATCCGGTCGCCGCCGGCCGGGCGCATCGCCCAGACGTCCATCTTGATCAGCGCCTCCGGGATCCTGCAGCCGGGGCACCGGGATGCCGGTCGCGGCCGGGCCGGGCTCCTCGAAGTAGCGGGCGCGGACACGGGCGGCGACGGCCCAGTCCTCCGCCGAGCCCGTGCCGACGTAGAAGATGTTGAACTTCACGACGTCGCCGAAGTCGGCGCCGAGCTCGCCCAGGATCGCGCCCAGGCGCTCCATGGCCTCCTCGGACTGGGCGACGATGTCGCCCTTCGTGCCGCCGCCGACGGCGGACGTCCACACGAGGTCGCCGCAGCGGATGCCGTCGGGGAACGCGCCGCTGCCGACGCGCGTCTTCTCGCCGATCGCGGCGACGCCCTCGATCTCGATCAGCATGCCGGGGTAGGCCAGGTACGGCACCGGCACCGTGCAGAAGGCCGGCCGCTCGCCGGGGAGCGCAGCGGCGAGGTTCTCCAGCAGCGCGGCCTCGTCCAGCGAGCCGTCGTCGACGTGGTAGACGACGATCTTGACGAGGTCGGAGAGGCCCGAGCCGAGGTCGTCCAGCACGCGGCCCAGCGACGCGATGGCGACGGGTGTCTGCGCCACGATGTCGCCGGCGTGCAGCACGTTGCCGTCCGGGTCGAGGTCGACCTGTCCGCCGACGAAGCACAGGTCGCCCTGCCGCACGCCGTGCTTGTGGGTGACCGGGATCGGCCAGGCCCAGTGTCCCTCGGGCCAGGAGTGGGTGCGCGTCATGGGCCGCGACGGTAGCGCCGCACGCGTTGTCGCGCAATGTCGATCCGGCGTCGCGCCGTTCCGGGCACGTTTCGGTGCCTGGCACCGAAACGCTGATCGTGGCGCACTTCCGCGCGCTGATTTCACACTTCGGGCACAGAGCGCGCGTGTTCCGCGCGTGGTTCGGGGCCGCTTCGCGCCGGCGGCGCTCCGGCGCCGGGCCCCTCCGAGCGGCCGGATCGCCCGTCCGTGACCGAGGACGGGCAACCCCGACGTCGCGGAAGCTGCGCGTCGACGCCGTCCGATCGTGCCGTGGCGGTGCCAGGCACCGATCGATGACGCCGTCGCACTTCCGTGCCGAGCGGCTACTGGCCGATCGGCGGGGCGTCCGGATGCGTGTTCCGGTCGTACGCACCGCCCGGGCAGTTGACGTCCCACGATTGCTGCAGGTCGGCGAGGCGGCGGATCGACGTTGACCGCCTTCACACCCGCTCCGTCGCCGCCGTAGTAGACGTACCACTGGTCGCCCGACAGCACCTCGCGGGCCCGCTGCTCGGCGGCGGTGTCGCCGGCGGCGTGAGCCGTCAGCAACGCGCGCTGCGGTGCAGGCGCACCCGCGCGGTGACGGGCCGCCAGCCGAGCACGACCGCCGCCTCGGCGACGGTCAGCCCGTCCCAGGCCACCAGCGCGAGCAGCTCGCGGTCGGCGAGGGGAAGCTGCCGCGCGGCGCGCAGCAGCTCGCCGTCGCTCTCCGGCGCGTCCGGCGGTGGCGAGACGAGGCCCGCCAGCCGCTCGTCGAGCTGCGCGCGCCGGGCGGCACCGCGCCGCTCGTGCAGGAGGACGTTGCGCGCGACCCCGAGCAGCCACGGCGCGGCGGCCGCCGGCACGTCGTCGAGGCGCCGCCATGCGACCAGGAACGTCTCGTGCACGACGTCGGGCGCCCGGTCGGGGCCGACGCGGCGGGCGGCGTAGGACCACACGGCATCGCGATGGGCGGCCCACAGCCGCTCGAACCGCGTCTCGTCGCTGATCGCGCCCGTCATCATCCCTCCCTTCCCGGCGAGGGGGTGAGCGTTACACGCGGCGGGCCGTCACCAGAAGCCGGTGCGGTCGGA
The DNA here is from genome assembly GCA_963722525.1 of uncultured Actinomycetes bacterium. Taxonomy (GTDB): domain Bacteria; phylum Actinomycetota; class Thermoleophilia; order Gaiellales; family F1-60-MAGs149; genus VFJZ01. The sequence goes on from CAVRMM010000002.1 coordinate 152,290, forward strand.
GGCGCCCTCGTCGAGGCCCTCCTCGATCACGAACGCGCTCGCCAGCAGCTCGCCGGTGCCCCAGCCCGCCAGGTCGCGGACGACGGCTGCCTCGGCCCGGTCGCCGGGGATCGTGACGCGCAGCGCGGCGCCGTGACGCTGCGACGGCTCGCGGCCCTCGCTGGCGTCGCGGGCGAGCTCCTCGAGCACCGACAGCCGGTCGTGCAGCAGCTGCCGCGCGTCGGGATCGAGCGCCGCCTGCGCGCGGAGCTTCGCGCGCCTCGAGGCGGCCAGCCAGCGGGCGTCGCAGCAGCGGTCGATCAACGCGTGGGCGGCGGCGAACGATCCGTCGAACACCAGCGTCACGCTTCCGGCAGCCATGACGCGCACTACGACGTCACCGGCGAGGTTCCTTCCCGCTCCAGCGCGATCTCGAGATCCGGCGTCAGCCGGGCCAGGAATCGCCGGTCGTGCGAGACGACGACGACCGCGCCGGGATAGTCCGCGAGCGCGAGCTCGAGCTGCTCGATCGCCTCGAGGTCGAGGTGGTTGGTGGGCTCGTCCAGCACGAGCAGGTTCACCGCGCGCGCCTGCAGCTCGGCCAGCAGCGCGCGGGTGCGCTCGCCGGGGGAGAGCGACCGCGCCGGCCGGTCGATCGCGTCGGCGCCGAGCCCGAACTTCGCGAGCAGCGTCCGCGCCGGCTCGCCCGTCAGCTCCGATCGCGTCGCGAACGTGTCGAGCAGCGACGTGTCGGTGTCGTAGGCGCCGCGATCCTGGCCGAGCACGCCGATGCGCGTGGCCGGCCCGGCGTGGCGGGTTCCCGCGGCCAGCGGCTGCTGGCCGAGCAGCATCCGCAGCACCGTGGTCTTGCCGCTGCCGTTGCGGCCGGTGATCGCCACCCGGTCGCCGGGTGCGATGGCGAGGTCGACCGGGCCGATGCGCGTCGTGCCGAGCACGGCCACCGCGCCGCTCAGCTCGGCCAGCCGGGCGCCGGTCTGGCGGGCGTGGGCGAGCGTCAGCCGCAGCTCCCACGGCTCGACCGGCTTCGCGGCGTCGTCCGCGCGCTCCAGGTGCCGCTTCGCCTGCGCCACCTTGGTCTGCAGCGCATGCGTGCCGCGCCGGTCGGGCATCGAGCCGCCGGCCCGCGCCTGCGTCTGTCGGTCGTGCAGCAGCCCGGTCAGGTGCCGGCGGTGCCGGTCGGCCTGGCCGAACCGCGCCCAGGCGGCGGCGTGCTCCGCCTCGCGGCGCTCCGCGTAGGCGGTCCAGCCGCCGGTGTACTCCCGCGCGCGGCGGGTGATCGGATCGATGGCGACCACGCGGTCGACGGTGCGGTCGAGGAACTCGCGGTCGTGTGAGACGACCACCAGCCCGCCGACGAACGCGCGCAGGAACCGCTCCAGGCGCTCCAGGCCGTCGAAGTCGAGGTCGTTCGTGGGCTCGTCCAGCGCCAGCACGTCGAAGCGCGAGAGGAGGATGCTGGCGAGCGACGCACGCGGCTGACACCCGAGAGAAGGACACGCACGAGAGCACTCCAGACAACAGCATCTGACGCCCTCCGGGGAGGGCGCACAGGGATGGATGCAGGTCGTCAGTCAGTCATCGTGCGGCGCAGGGCGCCGTCACGGAATCTACCACGCGTGCGTCAGACGAACATGTCGGCCGACACGCGGTCGACCTCGACGATCACGTCGGCCGGCAGGCCGGCCCGGACGGCGGCCTCGCGGATCGCATCGGGCGACGGCGCCTCGTAGAGGCAGTACGAGCGGCGCTTGTCGGCCGACAGGAATGAGAACAGCCAGCGGACGCCCTCGTCGGCGTTCACCTCTTCGATCAGCCGGACCGCGTCGTCGGTGATGTCGAGCTCCTCGGCGTACGCGCGCTCGATCATGTACAGCGGCATGCGACTAGGCTAGCGCTCGCGAGCGCTCTCCACCAGGCCCTGACGGTACGCGTACGCCGCCGCCTCGGTCCGGTTCGCGCAGCCCGTCTTCCGCAGGATGCTGCGCACGTGGTTGGCGACGGTGTGCTCGCTGATCACGAGCCGGTCGCCGATCTGGCGGTTGGAGCCGCCGCCCGCGACGAGGCACAGCACGGTGACCTCGCGCGGGGAGAGGTCGTCCGGGAGGGCCACGGCGGCGGGGGTGGGCGCGACCCCGCCGATGCGCTCCTCCACCCGCACCAGCCCGTGCCGGCGGGCCAGCGCGCGCGCCGTCGCGCAGCGCGGCGTCGTCGCCGAGGGCGAGGCCGCGCTCGGCCAGCGTGTGCGCCGTCCAGGTGGCGCTGTCCATGGCGCGATCTCGCGCCTCCGCCGACGTGAAGCGCCGCTCGGCGTCGCGCAGGTCGCCGGTGGTCGCGGCCAGCATGCCGAGGTACCGGTCGGCCGAGCCGAGGAGGGCGACGCCGTGCCCGATCATCACGTTGCCGCCGGCGAACGGCTCGAGCTCCGCGTACAGCGCCTCGGCGAAGCGGGCGTCGCCGAGGTGGGTGACGGCGTCGGTGAGATAGACCAGCGCCGCCAGCCACAGGCCGTGCCGCAGGTGGTCGAGCCCGCGCTCGCGGATGCCGCCGAGCACCTCCCGCGCCTCGTCCTCGAGCCGCAGGTCGGTCAGCAGCGCCGCGAGGCCCGGCTGCCAGGCGCCGGTGCTCTCGCGAGCGAGCACCCGCAGCACCGGCGCCAGCCCGCCGAGCCGGCCCTGCTCGCGCCGGATGTTGAACATCTGCACCCCGTAGACGCCGGACGCATCGCGCCCGGTCAGCAGGCGGCTCCACTCGTGCGAGCGCTGCGCGGCGGCATCCGCCTCGTCCAGCCGGCCGTCGGCCAGCGCGATCGCGGAGCGGTAGTGCTCGCCGACGTGGAGAAGGAACGGCTGGGTCGACCGGGTCGCGAGCCCGAGAGCCGTCTCGAGCTCACGGCGGGCCGTCTCGAGGTCGCCGAGCCCCATCAGCGCCGCCACGTGCCACTGCATCGCCTCGGTCTGGATCTCGAGGTCGCCGAGCTCGGCGCCGACCTGGATCGCCTCGCTCAGCTGCGCGCTGATGGCCTCCATCGGCTCGCTCGACCGCGACCAGTACGAGCGCATCAGCACGGTCGCCAGGCCCCGGCGGTCGTCCAGCGAGCGCGCGCAGGCGATCGCGTCGGCCCGGGCCGCGGACGCCGCAGACACGTCGCCGACGAAGTCGCACGCGCGCGCCAGGCCGGCCTGCACGTGGCCGCGCAGCTGCGAGGTGTCGGGGCCGAGGGCGACCAGCGCCTCCTCCAGCAGCTCGCGCGCCCCGACGTCGACGAACGCGGGCCGCCAGCACGCGTTCTCGTAGCCGATCGCCGCCCGCGCCAGCAGCTCGCCGTCACCCGCGTCGCGCCCTACCGCAGCGGCGGTGCGGTACGCGTCGAGCGCATGCAGCGACGAGCCGGCGCGCACCAGCGCCTCACCGCGCCAGAGCTCGAGCGCGGCGCGGTCGCGGGGCTCGCGCACGCCGAGGTCGAGCGCGGTGCCGAGGTGCTCGGCCGCCACGTCGTAGGCCAGGCGGGCCATGGCGGCGTCGGCGGCGAGTCGGTGGTAGTGGACGGCACGGTCGGCCGGGGTCAGCGGCACGGCCGCGGCGAAGTGGTGGGCGAGGACGGGCGCCGGCACCTGCGCCATGTGCTCGAGCACCTCGGCGACGCGCAGGTGCAGCTCCGCCCGCCGCAGCCCCGAGAGCCGGTCGTAGACGGCGCGGCGGACCAGCTCGTGCGTGAAACGGTACGAGAACCCGCGCTCGCCGGCCTCCTCGATCAGGCCGTTCGAGACCGCCTCGTCGACTGCCACCAGCAATGCGCTGCGCTCCAGGTCGCCGGCGACGCGCACCACCTCGGCGTCGAACAGCGGCCCGATCGTCGCGGCCAGGTCGAGCAGGTCGCGCGTGCCCGCCGCCACCCGGGCGATGCGCTGTGCCACCACCTCGCGCACGCCCTCCGGCGTGGCGACGTCGGCCAGCGGCCGCACCAGCCGCAGCCCGTCGCCGTCGAGGGCGATCGCGCCGCCGTCCTGCAGGGCGCGCCAGAGCTCCGTGATCAGGAAGGGGTTCCCGGCCGTCAGGTCGGCGATGGCGGCGACCAGGTCGGGCTGCGCGGCGCGCCGCGTGTCGGCCAGCCGGCACAGCAGCTCATCGATCTCGGGGGTCGTCAGTCCGGACAGCCGCAGCCGGACGACCGACTCGGACCGGCGCAGGTCGGCCAGGGTCTCGGCCAGTTCGGTCGGCACGTCGGCCTCGGTGTCGCGGAACGTCGCGACGACCAGCAGCCGTCCCTCGCCGGGCCGGGCGAGGTGCCGCAGCAGGTGCAGCGTCGCGACGTCGGCCCAGTGGCAGTCCTCGACGACGAGCACCAGCGGCCGGGTCTCGGTGGCCGCGCGCAGCAGGTCGCCGACGGCGATGTGCGTGCGGTGCCGCTCGGTGTCGGGGTCGCCCGAGACCGGCGCCACCGCCCCGGGCGGGCCGAGGTCGGGGAGGATCCGCGCGAGCTCGATCGCCCGGCCGCCGACGATGGCGGCGACGACGTCGTCGGGCAGCGTCCGCAGCAGCGCGCCGAGCGCCTCCGTGAACGGCTGGTACGGCGTCCGGAAGACGGCGTCGCAACCGCCCTCGACCACGCGCGCGCCGCCCTCGGTGGCGAGCGTCGCGAGCTCGCGGACGAGGCGGCTCTTGCCCGATCCCGGCTCGCCGCCGACGAGCACCATCCGCCGTCCTTGGGACGAGCCGGTCGGGACGAGCGCCTCGAGCGAGTGCAGCTCGTGCGCACGTCCGACGAAGGGAAACGACGGATGCAGCGCGGTGAGGCCGATGATCAAGGCTGACTATCGCACCTGACGCGTCGGGATGGAAGTCATGCACAAGTGGATCAGATCCAGTCATGCGCTGATACGTGCGGCTGGAATAGCGTCGTCGTGTCCACGAAGGAGACGAAGTGAGCACCACCACCCTGGCGGACAGCGCTCGCCGCGAGCTGTCCGGATTCGGCGGCGAGCTGATCGGCCCGTCCGACCCGAGCTACGACACCGCGCGCGCCGTCTACAACGCGATGATCGACCGGTCGCCGTCGCTGATCGCCCGCTGCACGTCCACCGCGGACGTCGTCCGCGCGGTCGGCTTCGCCCGCGACCGCGGCGCGCTGCTCGCCGTGCGCGGCGGCGGCCACAACGGCGGCGGCCTCGGCACCTGCGACGACGGCGTGGTCGTCGACCTGGCCCCCATGAACAGCGTCGTCATCGACGAGGACCGGCGCACCGTCCGGGTCGGCGGCGGCGCCACCTGGGCCGACGTCGACTCCCGCACCGGGCCGCTCGGCCTGGCGACGCCCAGCGGCATCATCGCCACCACCGGCGTCGGCGGCCTCACGCTCGGCGGCGGCATCGGCTACATCAGCCGGCGCTACGGGCTCACCATCGACAGCCTGCTCTCGGCCGAGGTCGTCCTCCCGGACGGCTCGACCGTGCGGGCCAGCCGGGACGAGAACCCCGACCTGCACTGGGCGCTGCGTGGCGGCGGCGGCAACTTCGGGGTCGTGACGGAGTTCGAGTTCCAGCTGCACCCGGTGCCGAGCGTCTTCGCCGGTCCCACGTTCTGGGCGCTCGAGGACATGCCCGAGGTGATGCGCTGGTACCGCGAGTTCCTGCCCGCGCAGCCGCGCGAGGTGAACGGCTGGTTCGCGGCGCTGACCGTGCCCCCGGTGCCGCTGTTCCCCGAGGAGCTGCACCTGCGGAAGGTCTGCGCCGTGATGTGGACGGTCCTCGGTACGCAGGAGGAAGTCGAGCGCCATCTCGCCCCCGCTCTCGAGGTCGCAAAGCCGCTGCTGCACGGCGTCGGGCAGATGCCGTGGGCCGACCTGCAGGGCCTGTTCGCGCCGCTCTACCCGCCGGGGCAGCAGTGGTACTGGCGGGCGGACTTCCTGCGCGAGGTGCCGGACGAGGCGATCGCCGAGCACTGCCGCTTCGCGGAGCAGCTCCCGACGCCGTCCTCGACGATGCACATGTACCCCATCGACGGCGCCGTCCACGACGTCGCACCGGGCGACAGCGCGTTCCGGTTCCGGGACGCGAACTGGGCCGAGGTGATCGTCGGCGTCGATCCCGATCCGGCCGGCGCGGCCGCGATCCGCAAGTGGACGGTCGACTACTGGGACGCCACGCACCCGTACGCCGCGGGCGGCGCCTACGTCAACTTCATGATGGAGGAGGGGCAGGAGCGCGTGCGCGCGACGTACGGCGACAACTACCGCCGGCTGACGCGCATCAAGGCGAAGTACGACCCGTCCAACCTGCTCCGCGTCAACCAGAACATCCAGCCCGCCGCCCAGTGATCTAGCTGGGGCACCCCGCCTCGTCCGGCAGCAACGCCCGTACCACGACCTGGAACGTGGCGTTGCGGTCGGGCGCGGCGATCCACTGCGCGCCCGCCGGCGCCTTCTGCACTGCGTCGATCAGCGGCGCGACGTCGGCGCCCTCGACCACGCTGCACCGGAAGTCGATGCCCTCCGCGCCCGGCGCCTCGGAGACGGACGGGGCGGTGGCGAGCGGCCAGACGACGGGTGCGGCGTCGCCGGTCGGCTGGGCCAGCGCCGGTGCGACCCAGACGGCGAGCCGGGTCGGGGCATAGGCGGTGGCCTTCGGATCCTGCTGCTCGGTCAGCGCGACGAAGCCGCGCAGCGCCGCGCGCGCCTCGAGCTGCTCCGGTGTGAGCGTGCCGGCGGGCGGCTCGGTGGGAGCGAGCGTGAGGCCATACGCGTCGTGCGACGCGGTGGTGCCGCCGGCGTTCAGCGTGACGCTGGTGGTGGGCATGTCGGACACCCCGAGCGTGCCCATGTCGCCGTAGTCGACCGCGCCGGGCGCGAGCAGCCCGGCCGCCTTGGCCTGCTCGAGCAGGGCCTGGATCCCGGCCTCGTCCAGCTTGATGGTCTCGAGCGGCGTCACGTTCGGCAGCTGGGCGACGTCGACCTCGGACACCACCGGCCGGATCACGGTGCCGTCGCCGTACAGCGTGTACGACGGCAGTGAGCGGAGGTTGAACTCGACCGGCACGAAGCCGCCGCCCGTGTTGACCCGCACGACGACGTCGGTGGGTCCGGTGGCGTGCTCGATGGCGCCGGCCTGGGAGGCCGGGGGAGCGGTGCCGGAGCCGGCGGAGGTCTCGGTGTCGGCACCGCCGCAGCCCGCGGCAACGAGGGCGCCGACGGTGGCGAGCACGACGAGGGGGCGAGAGACGGGGATGCGCATGTCGGTGAGACGGCGGGCGAGCGGGATCGGTTCCCGCCGGTGGTCACGTTGTACTCCTTCCGTGCCACTCGGGTGTCCGGCGGAGGCGCTTGCCGTGAGTATTCACTCAGTGTATAGTCACAGCCATGACGTGCTTCCCGGCGGATCTCCGATGAGCGTGCCGTACTCCATCCTCGGGCTGCTCGAGCCCGGCGCGCGACACGGCTACGACCTGAAGCGGGAGTACGACGCCGTTTTCGCCTACGCCCGGCCGCTCAAGTTCGGGCAGCTGTACGCGACCCTCACGCGGCTGGAGCGCGACGGGCTCGTCAGCCCCGCCGGCGAGGAGCCGGGCAACGGGCCCGACCGCAAGCGCTTCGCCATCACCGAGGACGGCGTCGTCGGCCTCGAGCACTGGATCGCCGAGCCCGAGGCGCCCGAGCCGTACCTGCAGCCGACGCTGTTCATCAAGGTCGTGCTCGCCCTGCAGAGCGGGAGGGACGCCGCCGCGATCCTCGACCGCCAGCGCTCGGCGCACCTGAACCGCATGCGCGAGCTGACCGCGATGAAGACGTCCGGCACCTTCACGGATCGCCTGCTCGCCGACCACGCGCTGTTCCACCTCGAGGCCGACCTGCGCTGGATCGACCTGTCGCAGGCGCGGCTCGAGCAGCTCGCGAAGGAGGTCGGACGATGACCGGCGCCATCATCGAGGCCACCGACCTCGTGAAGCGATTCGGGCCGTCGCCGGCGCTCGACGGCGCGTCGTTCGCCGCCGCGGCGGGCGAGATGATCGCCGTGATGGGCCCGAGCGGGTCGGGCAAGTCGACCCTGCTGCACTGCCTGGCCGGCGTCCTGGTGCCGGATGCCGGCCGCGTGTACTTCGACGGCCGCCGGCTCGACAACCTCTCGGCCGGCGACCGCGCCGCGATCCGCCGGACGAGCCTCGGCTTCGTGTTCCAGTTCGGCCAGCTCGTGCCCGAGCTGCCTGCGCGCGAGAACGTGATGCTGCCGCTGGTGCTCGGCGGCATGCGCCGCCGCGCCGCGCGCGCCGAGGCCGACGTCTGGCTCGACCGCGTCGGCCTGCCCGGGCTCGGCGATCGCCTGCCGGGCGAGCTGTCGGGCGGTCAGGGGCAGCGCGTCGCCGTCGCTCGCGCGCTCGTGCACCGGCCCGTCGTCGTGTTCGCCGACGAGCCGACCGGCGCGCTGGACTCGCTGGCCGGCGAGGCCGTGATGGAGCTGCTGACCGAGTCGGCCCGCGAGCACGGCGCCGCGCTGGTGATCGTCACCCACGAGCCGCGCGTGGCCGCCTACGCGGACCGCGAGGTGTTCGTGCGGGACGGGGCGACGACGGTCGCCGGGCTGGTCGCGTGATCCAGCTCGGCCTGCGCCTGGCCGTCGGTCGCGGCGGCGGACGGATCCGCCTGGTCCTGATGACCCTCGGCATTGCGGCGGGCACGGCGGGCTTCCTCGGCGTGCTCGGCTACCAGCACGCCCGCTCGGAGATGGCGCATCGCGTGCAGGTGCGCAACGTCGAGACCGACCTGCAGTCGGTCGAGCCCGGCGCGCTGCTGTGGAACGTCGCCTACGTGTCGGATCCGGCGCGACCGCAGTTCAGCGGCGGCTACACGCTGATCCGCACCGCACCCGGGGACGGCGGCCTGCTGCCGCTCGGCGCCCCGGCCGCGCCGCAGCCCGGGACGGCCTACGTGTCGCCCGCGGTCGCCCGGCTGCTGCGGGCCGACGACCCGGGCGGCGATCGCTGGCGCGCGCTGGTGCCGTGGCGCGTCGCCGGCACCCTCGACCGGGCAGCCCTGTCCGGGCCCGGCGAGCGCGTCGTCGTGGCCGGCGCCGACGCGGCGCAGGTGGCGGCGGGCCAGGGCACGCGACGGATCGACGACTGGGCCTCCGTCAGCGCCGCGATTCCCCCGCCCGGCATCGGGCCGACCGAGCTGATCGCCTTCGCGGTGATCGCCGCCATCGCGCTCGCCCCGATCGTGATCTTCGTGGCGTCGGTGGCCCGCGTCGGGCAACGCCGGCGGGACGAGCGCGCAGCGGCGCTGCGGCTGCTCGGCGCCGGCTCGCGGCAGCTGGCGGTGCTGGCGGCCGCCGAGGCCGGTCTCGCCGGCGTCCTCGGGGCCGTCCTCGGTGTGCTGGCCGTGGAGGCGCTGGCGATCAGACCCGTGATCGAGTTCTGGAGCGTCGCGGTGTTCACGGCCGACCTGCTGCCGTCCGCCGGCCACGTCGCGCTGACGCTGCTGCTCGTGCCGCTGCTCGCGGTCGGCACCGCGTGGGTCTCACTCGTCCGGGCGCTCGCCCAGCCGCTCCCGACGCGCCGCCGCGCCGACCGGCGCGGGCCGGGCGCCTGGCGGCTCGCCCCGGTCGCCGTGGGGTGGGCCGCGATGGCGTACCTGCTGCACGCTGCGTCGCGGGACAGCACCCCGGCGGCCGTCGCGATCGGGCTCGCGGTCGCGGTCATGATCGTCGGGATCGTGCTGTCGGGCGGCTACGTGCTGCACCATGTCGCCCGTCTGGTGCGGCGGGCTCCCGGCGCCGCGGCGACCATCGCCGGCCGACGGCTCGGAGCCGACGCCGTCGGCGGCTTCCGCGCCATCTCCGGCATGGCGGTCGCGTTCGCCGTCGTCACCGCCGGTCTCGTCGTCGGCGCCTCGCTGCGGCTGCCGGACACCTTCGCGGCGCCCGGGCTGCAGGCCTTCGGGCCCAGGGCCGACGCCTGGGTGAGTCTGCCGCCGCGCGGCGATGCGGCCGCCCGGGTGACGGCGTCGGCGACGGCCACGCCCGGCGTCGTCGCGGCGGTGAAGGTGCGGGTCGGGACCGGGTCGCCGGCGGGTCAGACGATCGGTGCCGACTGCCCGCGGCTCTCGGCGGTCCTCGGCGGCGCCATCCGCTGCCCGGCGCAGGCCGGGGCGCTCGTGCCCGCCGAGGCCGGCCCCGTCGGCGGCACCATCGCCGTCGACCGTCTGGACGACGGCGGCAACGTGGTCGAGGCGATCGACGTGCCGATCGCGGGGCACCTCCCGGCGGGGCTGTCGATCGCCGGCCTCGCTCCCGTCGTGCTCGTGCCGCCGGACATCGCCGATCGGTCGGGTCTCGATGCCGGCAGCTCGCTGCTGCTGGCGACCGACCACGACCCGCTGACGCTCGCCCGGGTGGCGGGCAACGTCGCGCGCGACACCGTCACGGACGTCGCCGTGTCCAGCCCGGACCGGCCGGTCCCGGCCGGCTCGTCGACCGTCCAGCGGGTGCAGCGGATCCTGACCGGCATCTCGCTGCTGGCGCTCGTGGTGGCCGCCATCGGCCTGGCGATCGGCGCCATTGACGCGCTGGTCGCACGCCGCCGCACGCTGGCCCACCTGGCCGCGACCGGCGTCTCCGGCCGCACGCTGCGCGCCGCGACGGCGATCGAGCTCGCGGTGCCGATGCTGACCGCCGTCTGCCTGGCGTTCGTGCTGGGCGTCGGCATCGGGGCGACGTTCTACCGCCTGTACTACGGCGCCGGCGACATCGTCGTGCCGTGGGGACGGGCGGGCCTGCTGCTGGCCCTCGCGTTCGGCGCCACCGCGGCGGTGGCCGCCGCCACCCTCCCGGTCGTCACCCGCGTCAGCCGACCCGACCAGCTGCGGACGGAGTAGCCGTGCACGTGACGACGTATCGCTCCAGCGCCAGGCGCCGGGGCCGGGTCCGGCTGGCCGCGCTGGCGCTCGCCGTCGGCGTCGTGACGGCCGTGTTCGTCGCGCCGGCCGTCCAGAGCGCGATGCGAGACGGCGGCACGGTCGAGCCCGCCGGCCCGGCCGAGGTCTTCGCCCAGCCCACCGGTACCGCCGATCCGGTCGGCCCGCTGCCCGAGGTACCCGCCCGCTCGTTCGCGGTCTACGACGCGACCAGCCGCAAGGTGCTCGCCGGCAGCGGGCTGGACACCGAGCTGGCCGTTGCCAGCATCACGAAGCTGATGACGGCCTCGGTCGTGCTCGCCCACGGCGGCCTGGACGAGCCGATCGTCGTGCCGCCGGTCGAGACCGCACGCGGCGAGTCGGTGGCGGGCCTGGAGGCGGGGGAGACGCTGACGCGGCGGCAGCTGCTGGCGCTGCTGCTCATCCCCAGCGCCGGCGATGCGGCCGAGGCGCTGGCCGTCACGTCGGGGACGTCGCGCGACGGCTTCGTCGAGCGCATGAACGCCCGCGCGCGATCGTTCGGCCTCGACCACACGCGCTACGTGAACCCGGCCGGCCTCGATGCCGCCGGCCAGCACTCGACGGCCCGCGACACGGTGCTCCTGGCCGCCCGGATGATGCGCAGCGAGACGGTGCGGACGATCGTCCGCCGCACGGAGGCCCGGCTGCACGGCCGTGAGTTGCGCGCCACCAACCACCTGCTCGGCACCGGCCTCGGCATCGACGGCGTCAAGACGGGACACACCGACGAGGCGGGCTGGTGCATCGTCGTCTCCGCCATGCACCGCGGCCACCGCATCGTCATCGCCGTGCTCGGATCGCCGGCGGAGGCGCAGCGGGACGAGGCCGTGCGCGGGTTGCTGTCGTGGACACAGGCGGCGGGCAGGTAGGTTTACCGGGCCACGCTTCAGGAGGATCGCCGCCGTGCCGCGTCCCGTCACGCTCTTCACCGGCCAGTGGGCCGACCTGCCGCTCGGCCGAACTCGCGCCGCTCGCGCAAGCAGCATGGGCTACGACGGCCTCGAGCTGGCCTGCTGGGGCGACCACTTCGACGTCGACGGCCGCGCTCGAGCGAGCCCGGCTACGTCGCACGACAAGCGGGCGCTGCTCAAGGCGCACGGCCTGCAGTGCTACGCGATCTCCAACCACCTCGTCGGCCAGGCGGTCTGCGACCTGATCGACGAGCGCCACAAGGCGATCCTGCCGCCGCGACGTCTGGGGCGACGGCGATCCCGAGGGCGTCCGCCAGCGCGCGGCGCGACCGAGATCGCAGGCCGCGCCGCGCGCAGCGCGGCGCCGGAGCAGTTCGGCGTCGACGGTCGGTGAACGGCTTCACCGGCTCGAGCGATCTGGCACTCGCATCTACGCCTTCCCGCCGACCGACCCAGGAGTACTGGGACGCGGCTTCGACGACTTCGCCAAGCGCTGGACGCCGATCCTCGACGCGTTCGACGAAGGACGACGTGCAACTTCGCGCTCGAGGTGCACCCGACCGAGATCGCGTTCGACATCGCCATCGGCGCAGCGCGCGCATCGAGGCGGTCGACGGGCCACAAGCGCTTCGGCTTCAACTACGACCCGTCGCACCTCGGCTACCAGGGCGTCGACTACGTGAAGTTCATCCGCACGCTTCGGCGACCGCATCTTCCACGCCCACATGAAGGACGTCGTGGTGGGGCCACGGCGACGGCACCGTCGGCGTCTTCGGCGGGCACACCAGCTTCGGCGACGCCGCGCCGCTACTGGGACTTCCGCTCGCTCGGCCACGGCGACATCGACTTCGAGGACATCATCGTCGCGCTGAACGACGTCGGCTACGCAGGGCCCGCTGAGCGTCGAGTGGGAGGACAGCCGCATGGACCGCGAGCACGGCGCCACCGAAGCGGCGGCGTTCGTGCAAGCGGCTCGACTTCGCGCCGTCGAACGTCGCGTTCGACGCCGCCTTCGACACGGGACGCAGCAGGATCGTGCCAGGCCGCTCCGCTACGGCATGGTCGGCGGCGGACGCGACGCGTTCATCGGCGCCGTGCACCGCGGCCGCGGCCGCCCTCGACGGGCAGGCCGAGCTGATGGCCGGCGCGCTGTCGTCCGATCCCGACACGCGCCCGCGACTCGGCCCGCGACCTCGGCCTCGCCGACGACCGCTCCTACGGCTCGTGGCGCGAGCTGCTCGACGGCGAGCTGGCGCGGTCCGAGGACGACCGCATCGACCTCGTCGTCATCGTGACGCCGAACGACGTGCACTACCCGGTCGCGAAGGCCGCCGTCGAGGCCGGCTTCCACGTGGTCTGCGACAAGCCGCTCGTGCACACCTCGCGAGCAGGCCCAGGACCTCGTCGACCTGGTCGACCGCAGCGGCGTCGTCTTCGGCGTCACCTACAACTACACGGGCTACCCGCTCGTCCGGCACGCCCGCGATATGGTCGCCGCCGGCGAGATCGGCGAGCTGCGCAAGGTGGTCGTGCAGTACAGCCAGGGCTGGCTCGCGAGCCTCGTCGAGGCGACCGGCAACAAGCAGGCCGAGTGGCGCACCGACCCCGCCCGGTCGGGCATCGCCGGCGCGATGGGCGACATCGGATCGCACGCCGAGAACCTCGCCGCGACCATCACCGGCCGTCACGTGACGCACGTCAGCGCCGACGTCGCGACCGTCGTCGAGGGGCGTCTGCTGGACGACGACGCGGCCGTGCTGCTGCGGCTCGACGGCGGCGTCCGCGGGTTGCTGGTCGCGTCGCAGATCGAGACGGGCACCGAGAACAACCTGCGCATCCGGGTGCACGGCACCGAGGGCTCGCTGCACTGGCGGCAGGAGGATCCGAACCTGCTCGTGCACACGCCGGCGAGCGGCCCGGGCCGGAACCTGCGGCGCGGCAACGACTACCTCTCGGAGTCCGCGCAGAAGGCGACGCGCGTCCCGCCGGGGCATCCGGAGGGGTACATCGAGGCGTTCGCCAACGTGTACCTCGGCGTGTTCGAGGCGATCCGCGCGAAGCAGGCGGGGCGCGAGTTGGGGCCGCTCGAGGGACAGTTCCCGACGGTGGCGGACGGCGCCCGCGGCGTGCGCTTCATCGAGCGCGTGATCGAGTCCGGTGCCTCGGACGAGAAGTGGATCGAGATCTGACCATGAGGAGCACACCGTGAGCGCCGACACCGCGTACACACCCACCCCGGCCGACCGGTTCACGTTCGGCCTGTGGACCGTCGGCAACGTCGGCCGCGACCCGTTCGGCGAGCCCACCCGGCCCGATCTCGATCCCGTCGAGGCGGTCGAGAAGCTGGCGGAGCTGGGCGCCTACGGCGTCTCGCTGCACGACAACGACCTCGTCCCCGTCGGCTCGAGCGCGGCCGAGCGCGACCGCATCGTGAAGCGCTTCGGCGACGCGCTGCAGCGCACCGGGCTGAAGGTCGGCATGGCGACCACGAACCTCTTCACGCTGCCGGCCTTCAAGGAGGGCGCGTTCACCGCGAACGATCCGCGCGTGCGGCGCCTGGCCCTGCAGAAGACGATGGCGGCGATCGACCTGGGCGCCGAGCTGGGCGCGGCCGTGTACGTGTTCTGGGGTGGCCGCGAGGGCGTCGAGGTGCAGGCCGCGAAGGCGCCGCAGGACGCGCTGGAGCGGTACCGCGAGGCGCTGAACTTCGTCTGCGAGTACGCCGTCGCGCAGGGCTACGACCTCCGGTTCGCGCTCGAGCCGAAGCCCAACGAGCCGCGCGGCGACGCCTGGCTGCCGACGGTCGGCCACGCGCTGCACATGATCTCGACGCTCGATCGCGAGGAGCTGTGGGGCGTCAACCCCGAGGTCGCGCACGAGACCATGGCGGGCCTCAGCTTCAGCGCCGCCGTCGGGCAGGCGCTGTGGGCCGGCAAGCTGTTCCACGTCGACCTGAACGGGCAGCGCATCGGCCGCTACGACCAGGACTTCCGGTTCGGCCAGGAAGACATCAAGGACGCGTTCTTCCTCGTCCGGATGCTGGAAGAGTCGGGCTACGCCGGGCCGCGCCACTTCGATGCACGCCCGCTGCGGGTCGAGGGCGTCGAGGGCATCTGGGACTTCGCCGCCGGCTGCATGCGGACGTACAAGATCCTGGCCGAGAAGGCCCGGCAGTACGCCGTCGACCCCGAGATCCAGGCGGCCTGCCGCGAGGCCGGCGTGATCGACGTCCGGCAGGCCACGGTCGCCGGCGGCTACTCGCCCGAGGCCGTCGAGGCCCTGCGGGCCGAGACGCACGACCTCGACGCGCTGGGCGCCCGGGAGTGCCGCAACGACCGCCTCGACCAGCTCGTCACGGAGCTGCTGCTGGGCGTGCGCTAGCCTCGCGCGTCATCCGTACCGGTCGGGGTCTCGACGATCTCGCGCAACGTGTTGAGGTGGTCGGTGAAGGCCGTGCGGCCGGCGGGGGTGAGCTTGAGCCAGGTGCGGGGCCATTTGCCGACGTGGCCCTTGCGGATGGCGATGTACCCGGCCTGCTCCAGGGTCGAGGCCTGGCGGGACAGGAGCGAGTCGCTGATCTGGAGGGTGTCGCGCAGGAACCGGAACTCCAGCTCGTCGGCCTGGGCCAGCCCGGCGAGGATGGAGAAGCGCACGGGCTGGTGCACCAGGTCGTCGAGGCGCGCCCGCGGGTGCGCGGTCATGCGGTGCGCCGGAGCCGCCGGGCCCAGAGCAGGAACGGCACGGCGCCCACGATGCCGCCCAGCGTGTAGGAGAAGCCGATGGTGTCGTCGAGCAGGTTCCCGATGCCCAGCAGGGCGGCGGCGCTCCAGAGGCCGAGCGCCCACTCCACCCACTTCGGGGTGCGCCGCGTCCGCACCTGCCGGTACCGGCGCAGGTAACGGAGGTTCGTGCCCACCGTCACGGCGATGGCGGCCACCACGAGCGCCGCTCCCAGCACGCCGGCCGCCACCCCGCTGGCGGCATTGAGATCGACGGCCGGCCCGATCAGCAGGAGCGTGAGACCCATCCCGACGTACAGCGGGTACTCCTGCGGTGCGCGGGCCCGCACCGCGGTCTCGATCTTCCCTGCGTCGCGCAGCATTGCCTCGGCATCGTGCTTCGTTGGTTCCATGCATCCGCCCTTGCGGTAAGTAGTTTCCTATAAGGAAAGTACATTCCGGAGCCAGGTCCGTCAAGAGCCAGGAGGCACCGCGACGCCCTCGCCGGCCGCCACCAGCCGGTCGAACTCCTCCTGCGACACCTTCGCACCGGTCGTGCCGACGGTGTTCGCGGCGTAGACGTGCTTGCCGGCCTGGTGCACGAGCGCGGCGCCCGGCGCCCCGGCCCCCTTCATGCCCTGCTCGACGATGTCGGCCTGGGAACTCGATTCGAGCACGAGGACGACGACGAAGCCGCCGTCTTCGAGCAGTACGGCGAACCCGCCCGTCTCCGTGCCGGCCGGGTCCGTGCCGAGCACGTCGTAGCCGGCAGCCTTGAGGCGTGCGCTCACGTTCGCCGAGTCCTCGCGCGCCTTCTCCGAGGTGGCGACCCGCACCTGGTCGTTCGGGTCGGGATCGGATGACGCCGCCGGACCGCCGTCGCCGCAGGCCGCGAGGAGCGCCGCGGCGAGGAGCGCGAGCGGGGCCTGCCATCTGCGCGCCATCCCTCCGATCCTACCGGCGGCGGCGGCGTCGGCTCAGAGTCGCATCGAGCTCCTGCAGCAGGGTGCGCAGTGCGACGACGGGCGAGCGGCTCTCAGCGGGACGCCACGCGCGAGCGCCATTCCCGGGCGTGACTCGAGCTTCCCGACCGCTGGAGCGCGGCAGTGAACTGCTGCAGCCGGTACGGCCGGGCGATGCCCGGCGCGACGAAGCGGGTGTCGGCGCCCCGGCGCACGTCCCAGTAGCTGTTCTGCGAGGCGGTGTACGGGGACCCGGCCGGCCACCGGTTCCGGTTGCTGAACACGCTGACAAGCGGTGTCCCGGACCGGACGCTGCCGCGGATCACGTTGCCGGACGAGCGGACCGTGATCGAGCCTCGCCCGACGGGAGCGCGGATCGACACGGCGGGCCCGCGCAACGGTGCGCCGTTCGGTCCGGACGCCGAGATGTGGTTCCCGGTCATCGTGAGGACGATCCGGTGCGCCCGGCGGGTGTCCGGCGACGTGCCGACGCTGTCCACGTAGATGGCGGTGATGGACGTCGCGGACAGGTCGTTGCCGATGATCCGCAGCGACTGGCTGCCGCCGCTGCGGGCGTAGTCGAAGTAGCCGATGCCGATGGTGCAGTGGTGCAGGCGGTTGTTGCGGATCAGCGCGCCCGCGCGGGGCGACACGCACTGCCCGCCCTTGATGTCGCCGATGTCGGAGTTCTCGACGATCGCTCCCGGGCCCTTCAGGTACAGGCCGTGCGTGCCGTACGTCAGGTTCCCGTACCCGCAGTGCCGGACCCTGACGCGCACGAAGCGGCTCCGACCGGCCTGGTCGAGCACGCACGAGTCGCCGTAGCCGGTAAACCGCGAGTCCGTCACGCGCCAGCCGGTCGACTTCCAGTTGTTGATCCCGACACCGGAGCCGACGGCGCCGGCGATGCCGGTGGCGGTGACGCGGGTGAGCCGGATGTTCCGGGCGACCAGCGACCCGTTGAAGAAGCTGGAGGCGGCGCCGCGGACGACCATGTCGCTGAACCAGACGCCCCGGGACCGACCGAGGTAGACGGCAGGGTCGTCACGGCGGCGTACCGGCTGGTGCGCGATGCCGCGCAGCTCGAGACGGCTGACGCGGATGTGGGCGGCGTTGACGGTGATCGCGGCGCGACCCGAGCGCCGCTGGTCGATGATCGCGCGTCCGCTCGAGGTGATCGTGATCGGTGACGCCGCAGTGCCGTCGTCCTCCAGCCTGAGCTGCCCGGTGTAGACGCCGCCGGCGAGGACCACCGTGTCGCCCGGACGCAGGTGCTGCCGGTTCACGCGCCGGATCGACTTCCACGGCGAGGAACTGGTCCCGGAGGCGCGGTCGGATCCGCCCGGGGCGACGTGGTAGGTCACCGCGCCGGCCGGCGTCGCCGCCACCAGGAAGGCGACACAGGCGAGCGCGATGTGTCGAGAAACCGGCACGCCGCGCAGTGCCTTGCTCAGGTTCGTCCCGTCCACCGCACTGGACGCTACCCAGATTCACCGGGGGTTCCAACACTTTTTCTAGAAGGATTCTGCAGCTGCCTTCATGTTGAGAAATCACACCGACGCGATTCTTCGTCTAGTTACCGATCGGCCCTCGGCATGCCGGCGGGCGATGGCGCGTTCAAGGTCGTAACGGCGCACCGAGCCGACCCGGGTCGGCAGCAGCGTGGCGCGTGACCGCAACGACCCAGGAGATCGCACCCATGTCCCTCGCCCTCTCGCACGCCTTCCGCACGCAGACGACCGCCCCGAACGGCCGCGTGGCGGTCGAGCCGGTCGCGAAGCGCATCCGGGTCCGCTTCGGGGGCGAGGTGATCGCGGATACGACGAACGCCCTGCTGCTGCTGGAGCGCGACCATCTGCCGGTCTACTACCTGCCGCTCGCCGACATCGACGCCGGGTTCCTCGAGGCCGTCGACACCACCAGCGTCTGCCCGTGGAAGGGGACGGCGCGCTACTGGGACGTCGTCGTCGGCGACCGCCGCGCGGCCAGCGCCCTCTGGAGCTACCCGGAGGAGCACGAGGACGCCCTCGACCTGAGCGCCTACGCGGCCTTCTACTGGGACCGCGTCGACGAGTGGCTCGAGGAGGACGAGCCGGTGTCGGTGCACCCGCGCGACCCGTACGTCCGAGTCGACGTGCTGCGGTCCTCGCGTCACGTCACTGCGACGATCGGCGCCAGCCTGCTCGCCGACTCCCGCGACGCGCGGATCGTGTTCGAGACCGGCAAGCCGCCGCGGTACTACTTCCCGCGCAGCGACGTCGCCTTCGGTTCGCTGGTCGCGTCGGAGACCGTCAGCGCCTCGCCCTACCTGGGCGCGGCGCGACACCTCGCGTTCCGTACCGCCGGCGGCGTGGGGGAGGACGTCGCCTGGTTCTACCCGGAGACGACCCCCGAGGCCGCGGCGATCGCGGATCTCGTGGCGTTCGATGCCGAGCGGGTGACGATCGCCGTGGACGGGGACTGACTGACCATCTCCGGCTCGCCGGTGACCTCGAGGCGGAGCTGTCCGCAGTGGCACGCTGCTGCGCGGGGCATGGCGGCGAACGCGAGCCGATGGCATGCGCGGCCGCCCTGCATCGTTGACCAGTGGTGCGGATGAGCAAGCGGCGGACAACGATGCGCGAGCGGCTGGCGGCGACGGCGTGGTTCGACGTCGTCGGGATCGCGCTGGTCCTCGCCGTGGTCGTGTATACCCCGTTGCTCTACGCCTGGACGCACGACGTCGACGTCTGGCAGGGCTGGGTGATCGACATCGTGGCGGTGACGCTGCCACTGGTACTCGCCGGCGCCTGGCTGCTCGCCCGGCACTTCGGGAACGTCGCCGAGGAGCTCGCGGCGCGGCGCCGGCGCGCCGAGCACGACGCGCGTACCGCCCAGCTCGATCGCGTCACGGCGTGGTGCACACCCGACCTCTTCGCGGCCGCCGTCGACCGCGCCATCGCCGCCCTGCCCGCCGACTACGTGCGCGAGCTCGAGACACGCAACGTCGGCATCACGAGCGACGACTTCGACCCCGAGTGGCCGTACGCGCTCGGCCTCTACCGCCGGTATCCCGACCGGGCGGAGATCGTCCTCTTCCGCCTCACGATCGCGCTCTCGGCGCGCTCGCCCGCGTCGCTCGACGCGCAGGTGGCCGACACGCTGCTGCACGAGGTCGGGCATGCGTTCGGGATGACCGAGGCCGACCTGAACCGCTACTCGATCGGCAACCAGCCGGTGGCCGGCGCGATCCGCGTGCGCTCGCTCGACGATTCCGGTTCCTGAAGGCCGTTCGTGCCGGACCGACGGCCCGCGAGACTCTAACCTGGGGGCCCTTCCCCAAGCGAGGAGCGCCCATGGGCGACGTCGTCATGTACAGCTCGGTGTCCGTTGACGGCTTCATCGCGGACGAGGAGGACCAGCCTGGACCGCTGTTCGACTGGTTGTCCAGCGGTGACGTGCCGTTGGACGAGAGCGGCGCGTTGCAGGTGTCGCAGGCGTCCTACGACTACACCCGGTCGTACTGGGATCAGATCGGGACAACCGTCGTCGGCCGCCACGTCTTCGACATGACGGACGGTTGGGACGGGAAGCCTCCGGGTGGGATCGACCACGTGGTCGTCGTGACGCACCGGCCGCCGCCCGACGGCTGGGATCCCGAGGCACCGTTTCACTTCGTCGACGGCGTCGAGGCGGCCGTCGCCAGGGCGCAGGAGCTGGCGGGTGACCGCCTGGTCGAGGTCGCCGCCGGCGACGTCGGTGGCCAGGTGCTGGCGGCGGGCCTGATCGACGAGGTGCGCATGGACGTCGTGCCCGTCGTGTTCGGGTCCGGCAAGCGCTACTTCGGGGCGGTCGACGCGCAGCACCTGCTGGAGGAACCCGACGTGGTGCTGCAGGGCAGCCGCGTGCTGCACCTGCGCTATCGGGTACGTCGTCGACCGATCTGAGCGGGCACCCGACGCAGGCCACCGCGAGCGCCTGAAAAGCGAAAACCCCCGCCGGAGCGGGGGTTCTCGTCATGCGCTGGAGAGGACTTGAACCTCCACGTCCTTGCGGACACAAGGCCCTCAACCTTGCGCGTCTACCAATTCCGCCACCAGCGCGAGGGCAGAGCCAATCCTAGCCGATCCCCGGCGAAAAGCGTTCGCCCTTGCGCTCCGTCCGATCATCTGCCTACTATGCGGATACGAACAGACGTTCGCTTGGCCCTCGACCCCGGGACGCATCCCTTGCAACTCACCAAACGGCAGCAGGAGATCCTCCGCGTCGTGCAGGATCACATCGCACGGCACGGCTATCCGCCGACCGTGCGCGAGATCGGCGACGCGGTCGGCCTCACCTCGTCCTCCACGGTGCATGCGCACCTGCAGGCTCTCGAGTCCCGAGGTGCGCTCAAGCGCGACCCGACCAAGCCCCGTGCGATCGACCTGCGCGAGCGGCAGTCGATCCGCTCGAACGGCGACGACGTCCACATGCTGCCGCTGCTCGGCGCCATCGCCGCGGGCTCGCCGATCCTGGCCGAGCAGAACATCGAGGAGGAGATGGCCGTCCCCGGCATCCTCACCACGTCGGGCGAGTGCTTCCTGCTCCGCGTCCGCGGCGAGTCGATGGTCCTGGCCGGCATCCTCGACGGCGACTACGTCGTCGTCCGCCGCCAGGCCGACTGCGCCGACGGCGACATCGTCGCCGCGCTGGTCGACGAGACCGAGGCGACCGTCAAGCGGCTCGACCATGTCGACGGCCGCGTGCGCCTCTCCCCCGAGAACGACGCCATGGAGCCGTTCTACCCCGACCAGGTAGACGTCCTCGGCAAGATCGTCGGCGTGTTCCGCCGCATGTAGAGGAGGTATCCCGTGCTCGCCACCGCACCCACCCGCACCCTCGACGAGATGCTCGCCGAGATCCTCGACGCCGCGGCCACCGGCCGCGGCACCTCGTGCGTCGTCTGCGGCGAGACGGCCACCATCATCCATCGCAGCGCGGGTCCGCTCCTCCACGAGTGCCGGTCGTGCGGATCCGTGCTCGAGGACGAGCCGCAGTTCGAGACGGGGCCCTTCCCGCTCGACTAGTCGCTAGAGGGCGACGCGCACGTCGGCCGAGGTCTTCGCCAGCACCTCGTCCAGCGTCGCTCCGGGCATCAGCTCGGTCAGCGTCAGGTGGCCGTCCACCAGTCGGAAGACCGCCAGCTCGGTCACGACGACATCCACGCAGCCACGCGCCGTCAGCGGGTACGTGCACGTGGGGACGATCTTCGGGTCGCCGTTCGACGCGACGTGGGTCATCGTGATGATCACGCGGCGCGCTCCCACCACGAGGTCCATCGCGCCGCCGACGCCCATCACGTCCTTGCCCGGAATGGCCCAGTTCGCGACGTCGCCGGTCTCCGACACCTGCAGCGCGCCCAGCACCGCCACGTCGACGTGACCGCCGCGGATCATCGCGAACGAGTCGGCCGAGTCGAAGAACGACACGCCCGGCAGCTCCGTCACCGGCCGCTTGCCGGCGTCGATCAGATCGGGATCGAGGCGATCGTCGGTGGGTCGCGGCCCGACGCCGATGATGCCGTTCTCGGAGTGCAGGAAGATGCTGCCGTCGTCGCCGAGGAAGTCGGGGATCAGCGTGGGCAGGCCGATGCCGAGATTCACGAACTCGCCGGGCTGCAGCTCGCGCGCCGTGCGCTCTGCGATGCGGCGCTTCGGGTCGTCAGTGGCCATTGCTCTGCACCAGCAGGTCGACGTAGATGTGCGGCGTGTGGATCGACTCGCCCTCGATGCCGCCGATCGGCACGATCTCGCGCACCTCGGCGATGGTCAGCGTCGCGGCGGTCGCCATCATCGGGTTGAAGTTGCGCGCCGTCTTGCGGTACCAGAGGTTGCCGAGGGCGTCGGCCCGGTCGGCGTACACCAGCGCGACGTCGCCCTTGATGGGCTGTTCCAGCACCTGCAGCACGCCGTCGATCTCGCGCTGCTCCTTGCCCTCGGCCAGCAACGTGCCCGCGCCGACGGGAGTGAAGAAGCCGCCCAGTCCGGCGCCGCCGGCGCGAATGGCCTCGGAGAACGTCCCCTGCGGCAGCAGCTGCGCCGTGATGTCGCCGTTGTTGACCGCCGCCACCGCCTCCGGGTTCGACGTGAAGTACGACGAGATGCCGTGCTTGATGCGGCCCTGCCGCAGCAGCGCGCCCAGGCCGCGGCCCGGCTCCCCGATGTTGTTCGACACGACGGTCAGGTCGCGCGCGGTGCTGCTCGTGGCCAGGCCGTCGAGCAGCGTCATCGCGGCTCCGACCAGGCCGAAGCCGCCGCAGAGGAGCGTGTCGCCGTCGCGGATCCGACCCAGTGCGTCCTCGAGAGTCACGAGCTGCGCGGGCATCGCCGGAACCGTAGACGAGGGGCACCGTCCGCGGCGCGCCCACGCGCGGTGCGGACGTGACAGCATTCGGTGATCGAACGAGGTTTGGAGCAGCCGCCATGGACTGGAAGCTCGAGCTGGTGATCATCCCCGTCAGCGATGTCGATCGCGCGAAGGCGTTCTACGAGCGCGTCGGCTTCAACGCCGACCACGACCACGACATGGCATCCGACCTGCGGTTCGTGCAGCTGACGCCGCCCGGCTCCGCCTGCTCGATCGCGCTCGGCACCGGCCTCACCGACGCCCCGCTCGGTTCGGCGCGGGCGCAGATCGTCGTCGCCGATGTGGCGGCCGCGCGCGCCGACCTGCTCGAGCGCGGCATCGAGGCGAGCGACGTCCAGCGCTTCGACTGGGGCGCCTTCGTGTTCTTCGACGACCCGGACGGTAACCGCTGGTCGCTGCAGGAGCTCGTCGTGCGGGACGGCGCGTAGGGCCGGGCCGCACGTCTGAGCGATTCCGGAACCATAGAAAAAGCCCTGTTTCCAGGGCTTTTTCCGTAGCAGGCCGATAAGCCGGATTCTGTCGAGGACGGCTATCCATCTGGGCGGCTCGTCACCGAACCGCTCGTTGCCGCCTACCCGGGACTCGGCGGGCCGCGTCATCGTCCCTGTCTGGCGTTGCACCGGGTGGGGCTTGCCTAGCCGGCACCGTCACCGGCACCGCTGGTGCGCTCTTACCGCACCGTTTCACCCTTACCTGCGGCCGCTGGCCGCATCGGCGGTCTTCTCTCTGTTGCGCTCTTCCGTCGGGTTTCCCCGCCTGGGCGTTACCCAGCACCCTGCCCTGTGGTGTCCGGACTTTCCTCGAGGCGCAAGCGCCCCGCAGCCGTCTGGCCTGCAGGCCCATGCTACCGCGCCTACGCTACCCGCATGCTTCTGGATGGACAGACCGCCCTGGTGACCGGGACGGGACGCGGGCTCGGCCCCGCGATCGTGACCGCGCTCAAGTCGGAGGGCGCGCGCGTGCTCTGCCACGCGCGCACCGAGATCGACGCGCGGCGCGCGTCGATCGACCTCGGCGGCGAGCCGGTGTGGGGCGACCTCGGAACCGAGCAGGGCATCGCCGCGGCCGCGGCGCAGGCCGCGCAGCTCGCGCCGCAGCTGCACGTGCTCGTGCACAACGCCGGCGTGCTGCGGCGGGGCGGCGTGGCCGACGCGCTGCGCAGCGACATCGAGGACTGCTTCGCGGTCAACGTGCTGGCGCCGGTCGGCCTGACGCAGGCGCTCCTGCCCTCGCTGCGCGCCGCCGGGCACGCGCGGATCGTCGTCGTCTCGTCGACGATGGGCCAGTTCACCTCCGGCATGCGCGGCGGCTCGCTGCCGTACCGCATCTCGAAGTCGGCCGTGAACGCGTTCGTCGCCAACACCGCGAGCGAGCTCAAGGACGACGGCATCCTCGTCAACGCCATGCACCCCGGTTGGGTGCGCACCGACATGGGCGGCACCAGCGCCAGCGTCGAGCCGGAGCAGGCCGCGAAGATGGCGCTGCAGCTCGCGACGCTCGACGCCGGCGGGCTGACGGGGCGGTTCTGGCGCGACGGGGTCGAGATACCGTGGTAGCCGGCCCGGAGATCGCGGCCTACCTGCGCATCCGCAGCGCGCACTCGCCGCAGTGGCTCGACGGCGGCAAGCGCCTCGCGTTCCTCTCCGACATCACCGGCATCCCGCAGGTCTGGCTGATGCCGGCCGCCGGCGGCTGGCCCGACCAGCTGACGTTCGAGGCCGAGCGCGTCTCGGGCGCGGTCGCCTCGGCCGACGGCGCCCGTCTCGCCTTCAGCCGCGACGTGGGCGGCAACGAGCGCCACCGGCTGTACCTGGCCGGACCGGAGCGCGCGCTCGCCACGGCCGACGCGATCCACTCGCTCGGCGCCTTCTCGCCGGACGGGTCGGCGCTCGCCTACACCCACACGGAGCGCAACGGCACCGACTTCGACCTCGTCGTCCTCGACCTCGCGAGCGGCGCCCGCACCGAGGTGGAACTCGAGGGGTGGAACGTCGTCTGCGACTTCACCGCGCACGGCATCCTGCTGGCGCGAGCCCACTCGAACGTCTCCCACGACCTGTTCCTCGTCGCGGCGACCGGCGGCGAGCCGCGGCTGCTGACCGCGCACGAAGGGCCGGAGCAGTACCTGCCGGCGCTGCTCGCGAGCGACGGCACGATCGTCTGCGCCTGCGACCGCGGCTCCGAGTTCCAGCGGCTGGCGCGGCTCGAACCCGGCGGCGGGCTGACGTTTCTCACCGACGACGACGCCGACGTCGAGGCGATCGCCGTCCATGGCGACCGGCTCGCCTACGTGCGCAACGAGGACGGCACCTCGCGCCTGACGGTCGACAGCAAGCCCGTCGACGCGCTGCCGACGGGCGTCATCGGGGGTCTCGCCTTCTCGCCCGACGGCGCGCGCCTCGCCGTGCACGTCTCGCCCGCGGACGGCCCGACCGACGTCTGGGTGGTGGCCGACCACGCCGCGCGCGTGACGCGCTCGACGCTGGGCGGCGTGCCCGCCGACGTGCTGCGGCGACCGGAGCTGCGCTCGCTGACCGCGTCCGACGGCGTGCGCATCCCGTACCTGCTCTACGGCCCGGGCGATGCGCCGACGGTGTGCCACGTGCACGGCGGGCCGGAGTCGCAGGCGCGGCCGGCGCTGAACGCCGTGATCCAGTACCTGGCGGCGCGCGGCATCAGCGTCGCGGTGCCCAACGTGCGCGGCTCCACCGGCTACGGCAAGACGTTCGGCAGCCTCGACGACGTCGAGCGGCGTCCCGACGCCGTGCGCGACCTGGCCGAGCTGGCGATCGAGCTGGGTGCGGAGCGCGGCGTGCCGGTCGGCGTGATGGGCGGCTCGTACGGCGGCTACATGACGCTCGCGGCCATCACCGAGTACCCGGCGCTGTGGCGGGCCGCGGTCGACATCGTCGGGATCGCGAACTTCGTCACCTTCATGGAGCGCACCGGCACCTATCGCCGGGCGCTGCGCGAGGCCGAGTACGGCTCGCTGGAGCACCACCGCGAGCTGCTCGAGCGGCTGTCACCGATCCACCGCGTCGACGCCATCGTGGCGCCGCTGATGGTCATCCACGGCGCCAACGACCCGCGGGTGCCGGTGCAGGAGGCGGAGCAGATCGTCGCCGCCCTGACCGAGCGCGGCCGCGAGGTCGTCTACCTGCGCTACGAGGACGAGGGACACGGGCTCGTCCGGCTCCAGAACCGCATCGACGCCTACCCGCAGGTCGCCGCCTTCCTGGAGCGCTACCTCCTCGCCTGACACGACCGATGGCCCGTTCCGGAGGAGGAGGGACTCCGGAACGGGCCATGGCCTGGGGATGGGGAGGGGGATGGAACGCGGGGTGAGAGGGGCCGGGCGAGAGGGAAGAAAGGGTGCGCGCGCCCGCGAAACGACCGCCGTGGGGGACAGGCGGCGGTCGCTCCGGGAGGTCGCGGGCTCGCGCGTTGCCCGGGCACCGTGGCGAGCCGCAGACGCCGCGACCGGACACGCAAGCGCGGTCCGGGCCCCGGAGCGTGAGGCCTCGCCACGGGCCGGAGCAGGTGCTCACGGCCATGCGCCCGACGGGATGCGGCGCGGTCGTGTCAGGAGGGGGAGGAGCTACCCGACGACGCGCACGGCCCGTTGGGGCGCCGTGGCTTGCCGGGGATCACCGGCCGTCGTGTGCAAGTTCCTCGTCACAAGCAGTAGCTTGCCTCAGGTTCGATGCGGCTTCACCCCTCCAAGGGGTGATCTGCCCGCGGTCCGTGACCGGACCGTGACATCGGCGTGATGGGGTTGCGACTGCCACTGCATACCTTGCGTCCATGACGATGACCGCACCGATCGGAACCGTGCTTGACGCCCGGTATGACGAGAGCGGCCTCCACGGCCCGGCGCTCACGCAGGCCGGGATCCTGAACCTGCACCGCGACCGGCCGCGCCTGCGCGGCGTGTCCGTCGCGGGCATGCACGTGGGCCGCATCGTCGATGTCGTGCTCGACGGCGACGCGCGTCGCGTGGCCGGGTTCGACGTGCGCTTGTCGGAAGGCGAACGGCGCTTCGTGCCGCTCGTCGCCGTCGCGTCGCTCGGCCCCTCCGGGATCGAACTCGACTCGGCGCTGCACCTGATCGACGACGTGCGTTTCTACGATCGTGCAGGGCTGACGCTGTCGGCCCTGCTGACGCTGTCAGCCGCCTGCCGCCACACCACGGGTGTTGCGGTCGCCGACGTGATCGTCGATCTGGGAACCGGGGAGGTCGTCGGCTTCGAGCTGGCAGACGGCGCGATCATTTCGCGTGAAGGCGTGAGCGTCTCGGGGGAGGCGATCCGCCTGGTCTGCGACTGCGCAGCCTAGGGTGGAACGACCGAGGGGGTGCAGACATTGCCGTCTGCACCCCCTCGTTGCTGGACCTGACCGGATCTAGATGCGGAGCTGGGCGGTGCAGACCTGGCCGCGGGGGCCGGTCGCCCGGGCGCTGATGGTCTCGATGCCGGCGCCGTTGCGCGTGATCTTGCGGGCCTCGAACGAGCCGCTCGGTGCCGTGGTCGTCTTGGTGGCGCGGTAGACGACGCTCGCGCCACGCTTGATCGAGACCTTCCAGCTCTGGCCGCGGCGGTTCGAGTCGACCTCGAACTCGACCTCGATCCTGCCGTTGTCGTGCTTGGCCTTGAGCTTGGAGACGGCGGCGCCGGAGCAGTCGCCGGCCGCGCGGATGACGTTGTTGCCGTTGCCGTGCTTCGCGTCGGCGGTGGCGGGGATCGCGACGGCGGTGACGGCGGCTGCGAGGGAGAGGAGAGTGACGGTGCGCTTCATGTCCTCAGTCTCGCGGCGGACCGTTTAGCCGCCGGTTAACCGCCGTAACGGACTTCGTTACGCGACGGATACCGTCATGGTGACGGGCTTCTGCGGCTTGTCGGAGCGATCGCGCTCGACGGCCGAGATGGCCTCGACGACCTCGTAGCCCGACGTCACCTGGCCGAACACCGTGTGCTTGCCGTCCAGCCACGGAGCGGCCTCGGTGGTGACGATGAAGAACTGCGAGCCGTTCGTGTTCGGGCCGGCGTTCGCCATCGCGAGCGCGCCGCGCACGATCTTGTGGTCGTTGAACTCGTCCTCGAACGAGTAGCCGGGGCCGCCGCGCCCGTCGCCGTTCGGGCAGCCGCCCTGGATCATGAAGTCGGGGATCACCCGGTGGAACGTCAGGTCCTCGTAGTAGCCCTCGTTCGCGAGCTTCTCGAAGTTGGCGACGGTCTTCGGTGCGGCGTCATCGAACAGCTCGATCTCGA
This sequence comes from uncultured Actinomycetes bacterium, assembly GCA_963722525.1. Taxonomy (GTDB): domain Bacteria; phylum Actinomycetota; class Thermoleophilia; order Gaiellales; family F1-60-MAGs149; genus VFJZ01. Next base: position 180,454 of record CAVRMM010000002.1, read on the forward strand.
TGGGGCCGAGGCTGGTGGTGATGGTGGCGCTTTTCGACATGCGGCGGACGGTACCATGGGCCCGTGCATCGCTACGGCGCAGGCCTCGCGACCGACCCCGACATCGAGCGGGCCGTCGCCGACGCCGTCGCGGACGCCCTCGGACCGCTCGCCGGAGCGCGCGCCGACCTGCTGTTCGTGTTCGCCTCGGAGGCCTACGGCGGCGAGGCCGCGCGGGCCGGCCCGCTGGCCTTCGACGAGGCCGCGCCGCGTGCGCTGGCGGGCGCCGTGGCAGCCAACGGCGTCATCGGTGCGGGACGCGAGGTCGAGCGCGGCCGGGCCGTCTCGGTGCTCGCGGCATCGGTGCCCGACGCGGCGGTCGAGGTGTTCCACTCGCTCGCCGACCTGGGCGGGGTGCCGGAGATCGCGCCCGGCGCGCTGACGGTGCTGCTCGCCGATCCGTACACCTTCGGCACCGATGCGCTGATCGACCGCCTGGCGCCGGGCCAGCCGATCGTCGGCGGCCTCGCCGGCGGCGGCGGCGCCGGACAGGCGCGCCTGTTCCGCGACGGCGGCGTGCTGCGCGCCGGCGCCGTCGGCGCCGTGCTGCCCGCGTCGCTGTGCGCGCCGCTGGTGTCGCAGGGCTGCCGGCCGATCGGGCCCGAGCTCGTCGTCACCGCCGCCGCCGGCAACGCGGTGCTGGAGCTGGCCGGCACGCCGGCGCTGGAGAAGATCGAGGAGGTGTTCGGCACGCTGACCGAGACCGAACAGGCGCTGGCCCGCAACGGCCTGCTCTCCGGCCTCGTGATCGACGAGAACCGGCCGGAGTACGGCGTCGGCGACTACCTGGTGCGCGTGCTGCTGGGCGCCGACCGGGAGCGCGGCGCGATCATGATCGGCGACGTGCCCCGCGTCGGCCAGACGTTCCGCCTCCACGTCCGGGACGAGACGTCCGCCACGGCCGAGCTCGAGCACGTGCTGCGCGGCGCGCCGGCCGGCGCCGGTGGCGCGCTGCTGTTCACCTGCAACGGCCGCGGCCGCAACCTCTTCTCGACCGACGACCACGATGCCGGGCTCGTCGACGAGCTGCTCGGCGTCCCGGCCGCGGGGCTGTTCTGCCAGGGGGAGATCGGCCCGGTGGGCGGCCGCAACCACCTGCACGGCTTCACCGCGACGATCGCGCTGCTCAGCTGAGCGCGGCGCGCGCCGCCTGCTCGAGCTCGTCGAGCCCGACGGCGCCCTCGAACTTCGAACGGATCTTGCCGTCGGCGCCGACGACGAACACCCACGGCTCGGAGGGCAGCCCCCACTGCTGCACCCACGGGTTCGGGCCCGAGTTGGGATCGTTGTCGCGGTAGATCTCGATGTGGATGAACCGCATCGGCGTGTCCTTCATGTCCTTCTGCACCGCCTCCGCGATCTTCACCGTCGGCCCGCACAGCCGGCTGGCGCAGAACTTCGGCGTCGCGAACACCGCGACGAACGGCTGCTTGTCCTCGATCGACTCGGCGATCGAGTACTCGAGCAGCGTCTTGTCGGGCGGGTCGGAGGTCGTCAGGGCCGCGAAGTCGCCGTTCGTGGACTTGATCGTCGGCGTGTCCGACGGCAGCGCGGCGGCGCCGACGGGCGGCGACGTCTCCTTCTCGGCCATGTTGATGCTGCCGCTGGCCGTCGACTGGACGCCGTCGATCGTGTACTTGGCCGCCATGAAGTAGCCGCCCGGGTCGGGCAGCGTGATCTTCGCGACGTACACGCCCTTGATGTCCTCGGGCGCCAGCGTGATGCCGGGGCCCGCGATCGGCACGTAGGTGGCCTCGAACGGGCCGGCCGAGCCCGACTTGGCGTCGGGCGCCAGGTAGAGGTCGATCTTGCCGCCGTCGGCCAGAAACTGCGTCCCGTCCTTGTGCAGCAGCCCGAGCGGGACGCGCATCTCCTTGCCCGCCGCGTAGTCGTTGCCGCTGGTCACGAGCACGTCGGGCGTCTCGATCTGCGTCGAGTCGCCGGGGACACCGAGCAGCGAGTTCAGCGACGGGCCGTTCCCTGCGACGGGCGCCGGCGGTGCGGTGAAATCGGTGACGGCGGTGGTGCCCGCATCGTCGGCTCCGGAGCCGCCGCACGCGGCCCCCAACAGCGCGCACAGCACGAGGCAGGCGATCGTCAGACGCATGGGCCGGAGCGTACCCGGTTAAGCGCGGATCGCGCCGTGCCGATGCAAGGAGGGTGCACGAGCCGGCGTCGATCATCAACGACTACGCGGTCGACCCGTTCCTCGCGAACGTCGCCCTCGAGCGCCTCCGCTCCCGGGCCCGCGACGCGCTCTCCGGCAGCGCCGCCGCGGCTGCCGCAGCCGTGCCGCTGCTGATGCTCGGCCAGATGCCCGTCGCGCTCGCGTCGGTGGCCGGCGCCGTCGCCGGCGCCGTCGTCTGCGCCTACGCGCGGGCCGACCGCACGGCCCTGCTCGCGCGGCTCGTCCACCAGCGCTCCGCCTACGAGATCGCCGACGTCGCCAAGGCGGCCGAGGCGCTCGTCACGCCCCAGGTGCGCGCCCGCCTGGCCCACACGATCGGCCGGATGGTGCTCGAGGCCGACGGGTTCGAACCCGCCGACCCCAAGCTGACTCCCTCGTACTCCCGCATCCGCGAGTACCGCGACGAGTTCCTCGCCGTAGCCTTCCACCTGGCGCGGCCCGCCTCGCGGGTGCACCCGACGGCGGTCGCGATGATGGAGCGCCTGCTCACGCACGCGACGATGTCGCCGCTCTTCAACGAGCGGCTGCCGGTGACGCAGGTGCGCATCGCGCTGCACCGCGTCCAGCTGGCGATCGACGGCTCGCCCGTCGACCGTTAGGCCGACTCCTCCGCCTGCTTGCGGGCGGACGAGACGAACGGCATCATCGACCGCAGCTCGGCGCCGACGACCTCGATCGGGTGCCGCGCACCGCGCTCGCGGAGCATCTTCATGCCGCTGCGCCCGGTCTGGTTCTCGCCCACGAACTCGCGCGCGAACTGACCCGTCTGGATCTCCTCGAGGATCTGCTTCATGGCGGCCTTCGTCTCGGGGCCGATCACGCGCGGCCCGCGGGTCAGGTCGCCGTACTCCGCGGTGTCCGAGATGGAGTAGCGCATCCAGTCCATGCCGCCCTCGTACATGAGGTCGACGATCAGCTTCAGCTCGTGCATGCACTCGAAGTAGGCGATCTCCGGTGCGTAGCCGGCCTCGACCAGCGTCTCGAACCCGGCCAGCACGAGCGACGTGGCGCCGCCGCACAGGACCGTCTGCTCGCCGAACAGGTCGGTCTCGGTCTCCTCGCGGAAGTTGGTCTCGATCAGGCCGGCGCGCGCCGCGCCGATGCCGATCGCCCACGCCAGCGAGATCGCCTTGGCGTCGCCCGTCGCGTCCTGGTAGATCGCGATCAGGGCCGGCACGCCGGCGCCCTCGCTGTAGAGACGCCGCACGAGATGTCCCGGGCCCTTCGGCGCGACCATGATCACGTTCACGTCGGCCGGCGGCACGATCTGCCCGAAGTGGATGCAGAAGCCGTGCGCGAACAGCACCGTCGAGCCGGGCCGCAGCGCGGGGGCGACGACGTCGTCCCAGACCTGCTTCTGGACGTGGTCGGGCACGAAGATGCCGATCACGTCGGCGTCCTTGACGGCATCGGCGGGCGCCTGCGGCGTCCAGCCGTGCGCCTCCGCCCGCTTCCACCCGTCGGAGCCGGGGCGGACGCCGACCGTGACCGACGCCCCCGACTCCTTCAGGTTCAGCGCGTGGGCGTGGCCCTGCGAGCCGTAACCGATGACGGCGATCTTGCGGCCGGACAGGACGGAGAAATCGCCGTCCGACTCGTAGTAGAGCTTTGGCATCGAGGCAGTCTTCCAGTCTCGCGCTCGGGGCGCGTCAGGGTCGTCGGGGGCTAGGCGAGGACGCGCATGCGTCCACCGCGTGCGCGTTCGGGCACGGACTTGCGCATCGCGATGCGTCCGGTGCGGACGACTTCCTTGATGCCGTACGGCTTCAGGATCTCCTCGAACGCGTAGAGCTTGTCGGGATGCTCCAGGCACTCGAACATCAGCGAGGTCGGGCCGACGTCGCAGACGCGGGCCGAGAACACCTCGGCGAGGCGGATCAGGTCGGCGCGGTCGGACGGCTGCGCCGTCACGCGCACGATCATCATCTCGCGCTCGATCGCGTCGTCGGACGTCATCTCGTTGACCTTGAGGACGTTGATCAGCTTGTACAGCTGCTTGATGACCTGGTCGATCGAGTGCTGCGAGGCGTCGACCCGCAGCGTGATGCGCGAGCGATCCTCCTGCTCGGTCGGGCCGACCGCGAGGCTCTCGATGTTGAAGCCGCGACGGGAGAACAGGCCGGCGACGCGCGCCAGCACGCCCGGGGAGTTCTCCACCAGCACGCTCAGCGTGTGATGCATCAGACGCCCTCCTCGACCCACTCGTTGTCCCACGGCTCGTCGATCATCTCGCTCGAGGCGGCACCCGTCGGCACCATCGGGTAGACCTTCTCCTCGTGGTCGACGCGGAAGTCGATCACGCACGGCCGCCGCGACTCGACGGCCTCCATGATCACGCGGTCGACCTCTTCCTCGGTCTCCGCCCGCAGGCCCAGCGCGCCGAACGACTCGGCGAGCTTGACGTAGTCGGGCAGGTCGTTGCGCAGCAGCGTCTCGGAGTAGCGCTCGCCGTGGAAGAGCTGCTGCCACTGGCGCACCATGCCGAGCCAGCCGTTGTTGAGGATCGCGTGGATGGCCGGCACGTCGTAGGAGACCGCCGTGGCGAGCTCCTGCATCGTCATCTGGAAGCAGCCGTCGCCGTCGATGTTGACGACCGTCTTGTCGGGGAACGCCATCTGCGCGCCGATCGCGGCCGGCACGCCGAAGCCCATCGTGCCGAGGCCGCCGGAGGTGATCCAGTGCCGCGGCTTCTCGATCTTCAGCCACTGCGCCGCCCACATCTGGTGCTGGCCGACGCCGGTCGTCCAGATGACGTCGCGGTCGGCGAGCAGGTCGCGGAAGCGCTCCATCACGTACTGCGTCTTCAGCGGGCCGACCCTGCGGTAGCGGAACGGGTGCTTGAAGCGCCACTCCTCGACCTGGTCCTTCCACTCGCGCTTCGACGCGATGCGATCCTGCGCGCGCATCTCGAGGTACGCCTCGGTGAGCGCCGGCAGCACCTGCTTGAGACCGCCGACGATCGGGATGTCGGCGTGGCGGTTCTTCGAGATCTCGGCCGGGTCGATGTCCATGTGGATCACCTTCGCGCCGGGCGCGAACGCGTCCAGCTTGCCGGTGACGCGGTCGTCGAAGCGCGCGCCGATCGTGACCAGCAGGTCGGCGCGGTTCATCGCCCAGTTGGCGAACTTCGAGCCGTGCATGCCGGGCAGGCCGACGCAGAGCGGGTGCGAGTCGGGGAACGCGCCCTTCGCCATCAGCGTCGTGACGACCGGGATCTGCACCGCCTCGGCGAACACCGCGAGCTCGGCCTCGGCGTGCGCGTTGAGCACGCCGCCGCCGACGTAGAGCACGGGCCGGCGCGCCTTCGCGATCGCCTCGGCCGCCGCCTGCACCTGCAGCGGATGGCCGCTGCGGGTCGGCTTGTAGCCCGGCAGGTCGACCGTCTCGGGGTAGGAGAACTCGAGCATCGCGTTGGCGATGTCCTTGGGGATGTCGACCAGCACGGGGCCGGGACGGCCGGTGCGGGCGATGTGGAACGCCTCCTTCATCACGCGCGGGATGTCGGCCGCGTCGGTGACGAGGTAGGAGTGCTTCGTGATCGGCATGAAGATGCCGGTGGTGTCGGCCTCCTGGAACGCGTCGCTGCCGATCAGGTGCGTCGGCACCTGGCCGGTGATGACGACCAGCGGGGTGGAGTCGAGGAACGCGTCGGCGACCGGCGTCACGAGGTTGGTGGCGCCCGGGCCCGACGTGCCCATGCAGACGCCGACCTTGCCGGTCGCCCGCGCGTAGCCCTGCGCCATGTGGCCGGCGCCCTGCTCGTGCCGCACCAGGATGTGGCGCACGGTGTGCTCGACGCGCATCCAGGCGTCGTACAGCGGCAGGATCGCACCGCCGGGGATGCCCCAGCAGATGTCGACGCCCTCGGCCTCGAGGCTGCGGATCACGGCCTCGGCGCCGGTCATCTGCCCGCTGTGACGGGCTGGGGTCGGTTGGTTCGGCGTGGCCGGAACCGGGTTCGTGGCGCTCATCGCGACATCACCTCTGCAGCGGACTGCACGGCGCGCGCGACGGCGGCGCCGAACTCCTCGGTGGACGCCTGGCCGCCGAGGTCCGGGGTGACCGGGCCCTCGTCGAGCAGGCGGATGACACTGGACTCGACGGCGTCTGCGGCGGCGGTCTCGCCGAGGTCGCGCAGCATCATCGAGGCGGACAGGATGGTGGCGGTCGGGTTCGCCCGGCCGGTGCCGGCGATGTCGGGCGCGGAGCCGTGGATCGCCTCGTACAGGCCCGGGCGACCGGCTCCCAGCGACGACGACGGCGCGAGGCCGATGCCGCCGCCGACCGACGCCGCGAGGTCGCTCAGGATGTCGCCGAACATGTTCTCGGTGACGATCACGTCGTAGGTGGCCGGCTGCTCGACGAGCTTCATCGCCATCGAGTCGACCAGCTGGTGGGAGAGCTCCACGTCGGGATAGTCGGCAGCCACGTCCAGCACGACGGCGCGCCAGTGCTTGGACGACGACAGCACGTTCTGCTTGTCGACCGAGCACAGCCGGCCGCGCCGCGTCCGCGCCAGCTCGAAGGCCCGGCGCGCGATGCGCTCGACCTCGGGGCGCGAGTAGGAGCAGGTGTCGAGCCCGTGGTCGTCGTCGAGCTCCTTGGCGCCGAAGTAGAGACCGCCGGTCAACTCGCGGAGGATCACCATGTCGATGCCCTCCGCCAGCTCGGGCTTCAGCGGCGACGAGGTGCGCGTCGTCCAGCGCCGCACCGGGCGGACGTTCGCGAACACCTCCAGCTCGGCGCGCAGCGCCAGCAGGCCCATCTCGGGGCGGACCGCGCCGGTGTCCCACTGCGGCCCGCCGACGGCGCCCTTCAGCACCGCGTCGGCGGCCTTGACGCCGGTGCGCACGTGGGCCGGGAACGGCTCGCCGTGGCTGTCGATCGCGTTGCCGCCGAAGGGGAACTCCTCGGTTTCGTACGAGAAGCCGAACGCCGAGGCGGCGGCGTCGAGCACGCGCAGCGTCTCCCGGATGGTCTCGGGACCGATGCCGTCGCCGGGGAGTACCGCGATCTTGTAGCTCATCTCGCTCCTCGAATGGTGCCGTGCTGTTGGCCGCGGCGCGTCACCGGGGCCCTGGATGGGTGGTGGGCCTCCGGACGCCGGATGGGGCGACGGGGCCTAGCGCGTAATGACGAGGAGCGTGCGTACGACGACGCCAACGAGCCCAAGGCCGCTGGGAATCTCCCGGCGGCCGATGATCTCCTGGCTGTCGCGCAACTCGTGCATAACCTGCGCTCAGGGTACCTGAGGCGGGCGGGAGCGGCAAGGGGGAGGCGCGAGGGCGTTGCACGGCGGCGGTGCGCCCGGTTGAATACGCACCGTGCCTGTCCCCCTGCTCGACGTGGCGTCGTCGTACGCCGATGTCGTCACGACCGTCTTCTCGGCGCCGATCCTGGCCAAGGTCTGGCTGGCGACCTTCGCGGCCGTGCTCGTGATCGTGCAGCTGTCGACGGCGGCGCGGATGTGGGGCCGGCTGCGCGGTGTGGTGCCGCTGTCCGACGCGACCGCGAAGCAGGTGCACCGCTGGAGCGGGCGGCTCGCGATCCTGTTCACGCTGCCGGTCGTCTTCCACTGCGTGACGATCCTCGGCTTCCAGACGACGACGCTGCGCGTGGCGATCCACTCCATCGCCGGCTCGTTCGTCTACGGCGTGTTCGTCGCCAAGATGCTCGTGATCCGCGACAAGGAGCACCCGTCGTGGGCGCTGCCGGTGCTGGGCGGGACGGTCGCGGCGCTGCTCGCGGTGCTGTGGCTGACCTCCAGCGTCTGGTACTTCGGCGAGTTCGGGGTCGGCTGGTGATCCGCGCGCTCGTGATCGGCGCTGCGGTGAGCGTCGTCGTGCTGGTGGTCGCGATCGCCACGCCGTTCGAGCCCGGGACGCCGGCGGCGGCGGACTCGGCAGTGGCCGGCGACGCGGCGAAGGGCGCGACGCTGTTCGCGGCCACCTGCGCCGGGTGCCACGGCGCCACCGGCACCGGCGTCAGCGGGCCGAACATCACGCAGGTCTGCGCCGATGCGGCGCTCGCGAAGATCGCGGTCGGCGGCGGCGTGATGCCGGCGGGGCTGGCCACCGGCCCGGACGCGGCCGACATCGCGGCGTTCGTCGACTCGCTCGACGGTGCGGCAGCGCCGGCTCCCGCCGCGACCACCGAGGCGCCCGCGACGATGCCGGCGGCCGGGACGACCACCGTGGCGCCGGCCGGGCCGTCGAAGGCTTCAGTGGCGGCGCTGGCCGAGCTGGAGCGATCGCTGGCCGACGGGCAGCCGCAGGTCGACGTGCTGGTCGAGCACACGAGGTTCCTCGAGACGGCGCTGGCCGAGGACAACGTCTTCAACGTGCGCTTCCACGCCGAGCACCTGTCGAACATCGTGCGCGGCGAGCCGATCCGCGACCTGGACGGCAACGGCGAGGCGTCCAACCCGGGCGACGGCGTGGGGCTGGCCGGCCCGAACGGCGGCTACGTGACGGACGCCGATCGGCAGTACGCGGTGATCGCCGGCGACGCCGGGCTGGACGAGGTGACCCGCGGCCGGGCCGAGCGGGCGCGGGCGTCGATCGCGTTCATGCAGGACCGCCTGACGGCGGTCGTGCGGCAGGCCGAGGCGGCGGCGGCCGTCGCGGGCGCCGCGGATGCAGCCGGCGAGATCGCCCGCATCCGGGCGGCCGTCGACGATGCCGAGGCGTCGTACAAGGGCCTGCGCGACGGGCTCGCGGACTACGACTTCTAGCTCAGCGGCAGCGGCAGCTGCCACCAGGCCGGCGTGTCGTCCACTTCGAGCGCGACGATCCACTTCACCCACTCGAACCCGCGCCGGTCGGGCACCACCAGCCGCAGCGGCGCGCCGTGCGCGTGGTCGAGCGGCCGGCCGGCGACGTGTGTGGCGAGCAGCAGGCGGCTCGCCTCGCCCAGCGCGAAGCGGCGGGCGTAGCCGGTGACGCCGACCACCTGGACGGACGACGCGTCCCGGGCGGCGCCGGCCAGGTCGAGCACCTGGAGGAGCGGCACGCCGGTCCAGTTCCTGCTGCGTGAACCAGCCGCCGGTGCAGTCGAGTGTCGCCGTGCGGATGGCGGCGGGCAGCCGCGCCAGGTCGGCGGCCGTGAGCCGCAGCGGCCGCGCGACGCGTCCCCGTACTTCCAGCGACCACGCGGCCGGGTCGATCGGGGCGGGATCGTCGTTGATCCAGCGGACGCTCGGAAAGGGCCCGCCGTGCGAGCCGAGCTCGTGCGAGCCGGTGAAGCGGCGGCGCGCATCGGTGCCGGTGGCGGCCTCCACCGTGCGGTCGGCGGCGGTGAGCGCGGCGCCGATGCCGGCGGCGCCGGCGATGCGCAGGAAGGCGCCGCGGTCGATGCCGCCGGCCGCCACCCGCACGGGCCGGCGCGACGCGACGTGCCAGACCAGCAGCGCGGTCAGCAGCACGGCGGCGTACGCGTGCCAGTTGATGAGCGTGATGCCGGCGATGCGCACCGGCCCGGTGTACGCCCACACGACGCCCGAGACGAGCACGCCGAGCGTGAGCGCCGCCATCGCCAGGAACGCCCGGCGCGCCGCCGGGTGCGGCGCGGGTCGCCGCAGCGCGCCGCGGACGATGCGCGCCTTCGGCGCCAGCAGCACGACAATGGCGTACCCGGCGACGGCGTGGGCGAGGAACACGAGCTGCCCGCCGACGGAGCCGCCGAGCAGTCCCGCGAGTCCGGTGAGAAGGGCCGCCGGCACGAGAACGCCGAGCGCCCCGTTCGTCCGCGAGGACTGCATGCCGCACGCTACCGCGATCCAGGTGCCGTAAGGCGCCCGCTCCCGCGCATCTTCGGCAACCACCCCTACCGATCGTGCGACCCGTGTTGGTCCCGCGCGGAAACGTTCTGGGGTCAGACCCCAGAACGGCCGTTTTCGGGGTCAGACCCCGCACATGGGAGGCGCACCGAAGCGCGCGGGAGCGTCAACGCGGAGCGGCGCCGCGACGGTCTGCGACCTCGCTGGCCTTCAGGGCCAGCCAGAGCTCCAGACGGTCTCTCGCGCTCGACAGGTCGCGGCCCGTCAGGGCCTCGATTCGCCGCAGGCGGTGGCGCATCGTGTGGCGGTGCACGCCGAGGCGCTCCGCGGCGTCGCCGGCCCGGCCGTTCGCCTCGATGAACGCGGCGAGGCTCTCCAGCAGCCGGCCGTCGAGCTCGCCCAGCGCGCTGCGGACGAACAGCTCGACGCCGCGCGGATCCTGCATCGCCAGCACCAGGCCGAGCGAGCCGAGATCGCGGGCCGTCGCGATGCCCTCGCCGCCGGACGCGAGCCGCGCCTCCAGGGCGTAGAACGCCTCGTCGTACGCGTCGCGCAGCTCGGCGATCGGCCGCGCGTGGCCGACGGCCGCCGCCGGCGGCGGGCCGCCGTTGCGCGCCGTCGAGGCGAGCCGCGCGGCCTCGGCCTCCGCGGCCGCCCCGTCGGCGGCGGCGACCAGCACGCAGACCTCGCCGCCGACCAGGCCGGCGAGGCCCGAGCCGGCGATCGCGTCGGCCGTGCGCCGGTGCAGCGCCGCGAGGCTGGTCGCGTCGGCGTCGCCTGGCCGCAGCAGGATCACCGCGACGCCGTCGCCGGTGTCGAGGCCGAACGCCCCGAGCCGGCGCGCCAGCTGGCGCAGCGTCGCCGGTGCCGGAGACCGCGTCCTCCACCAGGTCGCCGGCGATGCGGCGCTCGGTCTCGGCCACTGCCCGCCGCTTCGCCAGCTCGAGCGCGACGACCGTGCGCGCCTGCTGCAGCTGCACCCGGTCCCAGTCGGTGAACGGCCGGCCGAGCGTCGCCTCGAGCACCGCCTCGCCGGGAGCGTGGACGCCGACGTCGAGGACGATCGCGTCGGCATCGGGCACGTCGTCGCCGGCGCGTGGCGAGCACGCGGCCGTCGTGCGCCAGCACGCGGATCCGGCCGTCGATGGCCGCGGCCGCCATCGAGGCGATCGCGTCCAGCCCGGCCTCCTCGAGCACCAGCCCGACCAGCCGGTCGTGCAGCTCGACGGCGCGGGCCAGCTGCGCGTACTGCTCGTTGACGATCCGCGTCATCGCCGCCTCGGTGATCGCCACGAACGGCGTCTCGTACGGCACGGCGAACACGCGGGAACCCGAGCCGGTCGGCCGTCCGCGCGACCGCCGGCGGCAGCTCGGGCAGGTGGATGCCGACCGCGAACCCGAGCCCGGCGAGCCCGGCGCCCGCCAGCCGCTCGACGTAGCCGCCGGCGTCGTGACCGAACGCGAGCCCGGTCGTCAGCAGCACCTCGCCGCCGCGCAGGAACGGCCGCGGGTCGACGATCTCGGTCGAGGCCACCCAGCGGATCTCGTCGTCGGCGCCGGCGGCTCCCGCTACCAGCTCGAGCCCGAGGCCCGTCGAGCGCCACGAGCTCGCCGACACGGTGATCACGGCGCTCAGCGTGCGCATCATGTCCATGGCGCGGGGGAGCACGTCGTCGAAGATCGCGATCGCCTCGTCGATGTGCTCCCGCGTGCAGATCAGCGGCGGCGAGACCTGGACGACCGGGTCGCCGCGGTCGTCGGCGCGGCAGAGGAGACCGGCCTTGAACAGCTCGGGCGACAGGAAGTCGCGCAGCAGCGCGTTGCGACTCCTCGTAGGAGAAGGTCTCCTTCGTGGCGCGGTCCTTGACCAGCTCGAACGCCCAGAAGTAGCCGGCGCCGCGGACGTCGCCGATGATCTCGTGGCGCTCCATCAGGCCGCGCAGCTGCGCCTCGAGGTACGGTGCGTTGCGCCGCACGTTGCCGACGACGTCCTCGCGCTCCATGATCTCGAGGTTCTTCAGCGCGACGGCGGCGGCGACGGGGTGGCCGCCGAACGTCGAGCCGTGCAGGTACATGCGGTCGTTCGCGATCAGCGCCTCGGCGACGCGGTCGGTGAACAGCGCGACGCCCATCGGCGCGTAGGCGCTGGTGAGGCCCTTGGCGCCCGTGATGATGTCGGGCCGGTAGTCGTACTTGATCGACCCGAACCACTCACCGAGCCGGCCGAAGCCGCAGATGACCTCGTCGGCGGCGTGCAGCACGCCGTACTCGCGGCAGATCTCGCTGACGCGCTGGTGGTAGGCGGGATGCGGCGTGAACGACCCGCCGGCGTTCTGCACCGGCTCCATGATCACCATCGAGACCGTCTCCGGATCCTCGAACTCGATCGCCTCGGCCACCTCGTCGGCGCACTGCAGCGTGCAGCCGCCCTGATCGGCGCAGTACTTGCAGCGGTACTGGTTCGTGTTCGCGACGTGGCGGACGCCGGCCATCAGCGGCTCGAACGGGCGTGCGAATGCCCGTGATGCCGGTCAGCGACAGCGCGCCGTACGTGGTGCCGTGGTACGCGATCTTGCGCGCGATCACCTTGCGGCGCATCGGCTCGCCGTTGGCGGCGTGGTAGTCGCGGGCCAGCTTGATGGCCGACTCGACGGCCTCGGAGCCGCTCGAGACGAAGAAGCGAGCGCTGGATGTCGGTCGGGCGTCAGCTCGGCCAGCTTGGCGGCCAGCTCGATCGAGCGCGGGTGCGCGTACGTCCAGTTCGTGTAGTACGGCAGCTCCTTCGCCTGCTCGAGCATCGCCTCGCCCAGCTCCTCGCCGTGCGAGTAGCCGATCTGGACGGTGAAGAGGCCGCTCAGGAAGTCGAGCACGCGGCGGCCGGACTGGTCGAAGACGTACGGGCCGTCGCCGTGCGTGATGATCTGCGAGCCGCTCGGGAGGCAGGTCCTGCATCGCGGTGAAGTGCAGCCACAGGTGCTTCGTGGCCATCTCCTGCAGCTTCGTCACGTCGGTCGCGCTCACGCCGCCTCCTCGCGTCGATCGGCGGAGCCTGAGCAAGGGCCTATCCGAGATGGACAGGTTTTGCGGCGGTTTCTGTCCAGCGGCGCCAGGGCCTGTCCATCCGGGCGTATTCGCCTCGTGCGAAGCGATATGATCGAGGCGTCATCGACACGCGCCGCGGGCGCGGTGCGAGGAGGTCCCCATGGCGGTTGACGAGCGAGTCGGCACCCGGACGGCGGAGCTGCAGGCCGAGCGCGAGCGCCTGGTGGCGCGCGGAATCGCGACGGCGCCCATCTTCGTGGAGCACGCGCACGGCGCGCGCCTGACCGACGTCGAGGGACGCGAGTACATCGACTTCGTCGGCGGGATCGGCGTCCTGAACGGCGGCCACACGCCCGAGCGCGTGGTCGCGGCGATCCAGGAGCAGGCCGCGAAGTACCTGCACCAGTGCTACTCGATCGCGCAGTACGAGCCGTTCCTCGAGGTCTGCCGAGCGGCTGATCGCCGTGCCACCCGGGCGCCGGGCCGTACAAGGCGCTGCTGGTCAACACCGGCGCCGAGGCGACCGAGAACGCCGTCAAGATCGCCCGCTACCACACCGGTCGCCCGGCGATCGTGTGCTTCGAGAACGGCGTTCCACGGCCGCACCCTGATGGGCATGAGCCTGACCTCGAAGGTGATGCCGTACAAGAAGGGCTTCGGCCCGTTCGCGCCCGAGATCTACCGCGCCCAGGCGCCGTACCCGTACCGCGGCATCGGCACCGCCGAGGCGCTGCAGTCGGTCGAGGCGCTGTTCAAGAGCCAGGTCGACCCCGGCGTCCGTGGCCGGCATGATCTACGAGCCGGTGCAGGGCGAGGGCGGCTTCCTACCCGGCGCCCGACGGCTTCGTCGCAGGAGCTCTTCGCGATCTGCGCGCGCGCACGGCATCGTCTACATCTCGGACGAGGTGCAGTCCGGCATGTGCCGCACCGGCTAGCCGGCCGCGGTCGAGCGCTAGGGCGTCGAGCCCGACCTGATCACGTGGGGCAAGTCGATGGGCGGCGGCATGCCGATCGCGGGCGTCACCGGCCGCGCCGACCTGCATGGACGCGTCCACCCGGGCGGGCTCGGCGGCACGTTACGCGGCAACCCCGTCTCCTGCGTCGCCGCCTCGCGGCGCTCGACCAGGTGCTCGACCCGGCCTTCCAGGAGCAGTCGCGCGCGTTCGGCGACCGGCTCCGCTCGCCGGCTCGAGGACCTCGCCACCCGCGTCGCCCGCCATCGGCGAGGTGCGCGGGCTGGGCGCGATGCTCGCGATCGAGCTGGTCGAGGACCGCGACTCGCGCGCGCCCGCGCCGGCCGTCGCCGCGCGCACCATCGAGATCGCCCGCGCGAACGCGGGCTGCTGCTGATGGGAGCGGGCGTCTGTCCAACGTGATCCGCGTGCTGGTGCCGCTCGTCGCCACCGACGCCGACCTCGACGAGGGGCTTCGAGATCTTCGAGTCGGCGCTGCGCGAGGCGAGTGCGGCGTAGCGCGATCGCGCTGCTGGCGGCGGTCGTCCTCGCGACGACCGCCGCCTGCGGCGACGACGAGCCGGCGGCCGCGCCGTCCGCGCCGGCGGTCGACGCCGCCGCACCCGGGGAGGGCGCCCTGCACGTGCTCGCGGCCGACGGGATCGGCCTCGCCGGCGTGGCGGCCGATTTCGAGGCGGCGACCGGCTGCAAGGTGACGCTGGAGCCGCGCGGCTCGTCGGCCGACATCGTCCGCAACGCGACGTCGGCCAGCACCGACGTGTTCGCCGTCTCGGGCGACGCCGTGCTCGCGCTGGCGGTCGCCGGGGTCGCCGCGCCGGTGCCGCGAGGGGCCGACGGCGACGTCATCGCGCCGGTGCGGCGCGCCGGCGAGCGCGACGGCCGGCGCTACGGCGTGCCGTTCGTCTGGGGCCCGGAGTACCTCCTCGCCGCGCGCCGCGCGTTCCCGGTGCCGCCGACGTCGTACAACGCCCTGTTCGATCCGGCCTACGCCGACCAGATCGCGGTGCCCGACGACCCGTTCCAGATCGCGCTCGCCGTGGTCGTGCTCGGTACACGCGACCCCTATGCGCTCGACTCCCGCGACCTCGACGCCGCGGCCGAGCTGATCAGCCGCCAGCGCCCGCTGGTGCGCGAGTACTGGACCGACCCCGCAGATCTCGGGGAGCTGTTCGCCGACGGCCGGATCGTCCTCGGGCAGGCGCGCGGGAAGGTGGCGACCGACCTCGCCGGACTCGGCATCTCGGTCAGCGTGCCGGCCGGCCCGGTGCTCGGCTGGTCGAGCTGGTTCGTGACGGCGGCCGATGCGCCGCATCCGCGCTGCGCCGCCAAGTGGCGCAACTACGTGCTCGCCCCGAACGTCCAGATCACCCTCGCCCGGGCCGCCAGCGGCGCGCCCGCGGTGGGTGCCGCGTGCGGTCTCGAGGGCCCGGTCGCGTGCGCCGCCGACCGCCTCGACGACGAGGCGTTCCTGAGCTCGCTGCGGGTCGCGCGCACACCGCTGCAGCCGACCGGGATCGGCGCCTGGGAGCAGGCCTGGAGCGCAGCGCGGCGCTAGCGCATCCCGTAGACTCGCCGCCGAGGAGCGGAAAGCAGGGCGGCCGGGGCACCGGGCGTCCACGCGGTTGCGGGCCGAAACGGGCAAGGAGGACATCCCCGTATGCATCGTCGTTGGCTCACCGGCACGCTGGTGGTGTGCGCTGTCGCGCTCGCCGCTGCGGCCTGTGGCGACGCGGACGACCCGCCCGCCTCCGTCTCCGGCACGACCGGCGCGACGGCGACCACCGAGCCGCCTGACACCGCCACCGCGCCCGACCTGCCGGGCGGTCCGATGCCGACGTCGATCGGTGCCGGCGAGGGGCGCCTCAACCTCGTCGTCCGGGCCGGGTACGCCGACGACCCGTGGGTGAGCGCGTTCCAGGCGGAGACGGGCTGCGTCGTCACCGCCAAGGTCGCGGCCACGGCGGACGAGATGGTGCAGCTGGTCGGCTCCGGACAGTACGACGGCGTCTCGGCCACGGCCGACGTGTCCACGCGGCTGATCCTCGCCGGCGACGCGGCGCCGGTGAACGTCGACCTGATCAGGAGCTACCCCGACCTCTCCGGGTTCCTCAAGGACCAGCCGTTCAACACGTACGGCGGCATGCACTACGGGATCCCGCACGGCTGGGGCGCGAACCTGCTGCTGTGGCGGCCCGACACGGTGCAGCCCGATCTCTCGTGGAGCGTGGCGTTCGACGCGGCTTCGCCGTACCGGGGCAAGGTGACGGCGTACGACGACCCGATGTCGATCGCCGACGCCGCCCTGTACCTGCAGGCGACGCAGCCCGACCTGGACATCACGGACGTCTACGAGCTCACCGCCCCGCAGTTCGCGGCGGCCGTGGCGCTCGCGACGATCCAGCGCGGCCTTGTCGGCGCGTACTGGCGGGACGCGGCGGCCCTGACCGCGGCGCTCTCGTCCGGCAGGGCGGTCACCGGCGCCGGCTGGCAGGTCGCGGCGAGCCGCGTCAACGGCGGCGCGTCCGGCGCGAACCTCGTCGAGACGGCCGTCCCGAAAGAGGGTGCGACCGGCTGGGCCGACACGTGGATGGTCTACCCGAAGGCCGTGAACCCGAACTGCATGTACCTGTGGATGGACTTCATCACGCGCCCGGTGGTGCAGGCCCAGGTCGCGATGAGCTTCGGTGTGGCGCCCGCCAACCCGCAGGCGTGCGACGAGATCGCCAAGCTCGACCCCGCCTTCTGCGAGACGTTCCGCGTCGGCGACGAGGCCTTCGCCTCGTCGCTCACGTTCTGGAAGACGCCGCTGGCCGACTGTGGCGACGCCCGCGGCGAGACCTGTACGGACTACGACGCGTGGCGGCGGGCCTGGGCCGAGGTCACGGGCTGACCCGCCCGCCGGCGCCTACTGCTCGCTCATGTCCCAGAGGTCGGACAGCGCGTAGCCGAGCGGATACGGATCGTCCGGATCGACGGCGGACGTGCGCGAGCCGACCACGAACCCGCGACCGCTGATGCGCGGCAGCACCGCCGCGCGGTCGCCGACCGTCGTCGTGCCGAGCAGCTCGACGATGAACTCCGAGTCGATCAGCGAGGCGGCGGTGAACCGCGCGCCGGGCGCGGCCTGCCCGCGGGCGGCCATGCACGCCAGGCGGGCCGAGTTGCCGGTGCCGCACGGCGACCGGTCGATGCGGCCCGACAGCACCGTCGCGCCGCGCAGCCGGCCGGCCGCCGGATCGTCGTCGCCGGTCAGCATCACGTAGGAGATGAAGTCGATCTCGGGCACCGTCGGGTGCTGCACCGCGACCTGGTCGCGCGCCGCCGCGTACACGGCCTGCCCGGCCTGGACGACGGCGCGGGCGCTGTCGCGCTCGAGGCGCAGGCCGAACTGGGCCGCATCGGCCAGCAGGTAGTAGCAGCCGCCGTAGGCGACGTCGACCTGCACGGTGCCGAAGCCCGGCACCTCGAGCGGCACGTCGAGGGCGTCGACGAAGCTCGGCACGCCGTCGAGCGTGACCGCGCTCGCAGCGTCCGTCGCGGCACGTCGCGATCGTGCGCACCAGCCCTGCCGCCGTCTCCAGCACGACCTCGGTCTCGGGCCCCGTGATGGGCACCGCGCCCGTCTCGATCAGCGCCGTCACGACGCAGATCGTGTTCGAGCCGCTCATCGCGTGCGCGCGGTCGGGCTGCAGGATCACGAACCCCGCGTGCGCCGCGGGGTCGGTCGACTCGAACACCAGGTTGGCGCTCGTCTGCGGGCGCCCGCGCGGCTCGAAGCACAGGAACCGGCGCAGCGAGTCGTCGACCTCGTTGATGTGGTGGAGCTTCTCGCGCATCGTCACACCGGGGATCTCGAACACCCCGCCGAGGAAGCAGGTGCCCTGCTCGCCCTCGGCGTGGACCTCGACGCCGGTGAGCGTCCGCGCGACCCGCATCAGGCGGGCGCGAGCGAAACCGCGAGCGCCTGGTCGAGCATCGCGATCAGCTCGGCGGCGGCGTCGTCCTCCAGCGGCAGCAGCGGCTGGCGGACGGGACCCGTGGCGATGCCCTGGTGCAGCAGGCCGAGCTTGGCCTTCTGGTTGTAGGAGCCCGCTTCCATGTGCTGCACCCACGGCAGGATGCCGTCGAAGAGCCGGTACGCGGTGGCGTGGTCGCCCGCGTTGGCGGCGTCGATGATGGCGGCGTGATGGCGCGGCAGCACGTTCGACGTGCCGGCCAGCCACGAGCGGACGCCCCACGAGAAGTAGTCGACGGCCTGGTCGTCGGAGCCGCACATGACCGTGATGCGGTCGGCGTAGCGGCGCCGCAGGGTGCAGGAAGCGCGAGAAGTCGCCGCTCGACTCCTTGATCGCGACGATCTCGGGCAGGTCGGCGACGGCGTCGAGGCACTCGAAGCCGATCTCGACGCCGGCGCGGGCCGGGTAGTTGTAGAGCACGACCGGCAGGCCGACGGCCTGGGCGACGGTGGTGTAGTGGCTCGCCAGCTCGCGCTGCGTCGGCAGCGACGTGTACGGCGCCGCCAGCATCACGGCGTCGTACCCGAGGTCGCGCGCCGCCTCGCCGTAGGCGATCACGTCGCGGGTCGAGCCGGCGTTGCACCCGGCGATCAGCTGGGCGCGGCCCGCCGTCACGTCGCGCGTGAGCTCGAGGATGCGCAGGCGCTCCTCCATGCTGCACGCGTAGTACTCACCGGTCGTGCCGCACGGCACGAGGCCGCGCATGCCGCCGGCCAGCACGAACTCGATGACCGCCGCGGTGGCGTCGAGGTCGAGCGCGTCGCGCTCGTCGAACGCCGTGACGATCGGGGTGTAGACGCCTTCGAATTCCATACGCCGAGAATACCGCGATCGGCGTGGGGAGGGGCGTCAGGGGCCGTCGAGCAGCATGCGCCAGCGCGGATCGTCGAGCGGATCCCCGGTGCGGTCGCCGAGCAGCCCGCGCACCTCCGCGCGCAGGGCGTCGTCGTCGCGCGTGAAGTGCTTCACGCCGTCACGCTCGACGAGCGTTCCGCGCGCCATCAGCCGGCGTTGCACGCCGAGCTCGAGCAGCGCGTCGAGCACGTCCTGGCCCGTGAGGCCCGTCTCGGCGCCCTCCAGCAGGCCCCGCAGCAGGTCCTCGGCCGTCAGCGACAGGTCGGTGACCTCGTTGATCAGCGCGACGGCGTTCGACGCGTGCTGCCATGCCCGTTCCGTCGCCGATCCGCGCACGGCGACGTTCAGCGCCCGGATCTGGGCCTCCAGTGGACGCTGGATGAGGCGGAAGGGGGCCGGGGCGGCCGGTTGTTCGGGCACTGCGCCACGCTAAACCGAATCCGGGCCGAGTGGAAGAGGGAATTCGCGAAGATCCCCCGAACAGGTCACGCGGAACATGAACCGTCTCAAACAGGACTGGCCGTCCTGCTAGGCTCCGCCCCCATGCTAGGAGCCCGCAGAGGACTCCTCTGGGGGGTAGCGCTGCTCGTCCTGCTGGCGCTCCTCGGTGGAAGCGCGCACGCGGACCGGCTCGCCGACGCCCAGGCGGAGGCCGATCGCGTGCAGGCGCAGCTCCAGCAGATGGACGCCGACCTGTCGAAGGCCATCGAGGCGTACGATCGCGCGCAGACCCGGCTCGACGACACCGAGGCGGAGATCCGCGACAACGCGCAGCAGCTCGAGGTCACGCGCCGCAACCTCGAGGTCTCGCAGGACGAGCTGTCGCGCCAGCTGGTCGCCGACTACCGCACCGGCGATCCCGACGCGATCGGGGTGCTGCTCGGCGCCGGCTCGATGACCGACATGCTGGCGCGCATCGACATCGTGAAGCGCTCGTCCGGCCGCACGGCGCGGCTGGTCGGCAAGGTGCTGTCGCTGAAGAAGCAGTTCGAGCGACGCACCGCCACGCTCGCCAAGCAGCGCAAGACGCGCGAGGCCGCGCTGGCCGACCGCGCCGCGCGCAAGGTGGCCATCACGAAGGGCATCCGCGCCCGCAAGGATCGCCTCGCCTCGGTGAAGCGCGACATCCGCCAGATCATCGCCGCGCGCGAGGCCGCCGAGCGCGCCGCCGCGGCTGCCCGCGCTGCCGCGGCCCGCGCCGCCCAGGCGGCTGCCGCGGCCGCCGCGACGCCCGACGACGACCCCGGCATCGGCGGTTCGTCCGACGCCGACGACGGTGCCGGCTCGGGCGACACCGGCGGCGGCGGAGGCGGGGGAGGCGGCACCGGCGGTGGAGGTGGCGGCACGGGCGGTGGCGGTGGCGGTGGCGGCGGCTGGCGACACGCCCATCCAGCCGCCGCCGACGTCCGGCGGCTCGGCCGTCGTGGGCGCCGCGCTGTCGCAGCTCGGCGTGCCCTACAAGTGGGCGGGCGCGTCGCCGAGCGGCGGCTTCGACTGCTCCGGCCTGACGATGTGGGCATACGCGCAGGTCGGCGTGTCGCTGCCGCACAACGCCGCGATGCAGCACGGCATGGGCACGCGCATCGACCGCGCGAACCTGCAGCCCGGCGATCTCGTCTTCTTCAACGGCGACAACCACATGGGCATGTACATCGGCGGCGGCCAATTCGTCCACGCCCCGCACACCGGCGACGTCGTCAAGATCTCGAATCTCGACGGCTATCCCGGCTACAACGGCGCCGTCCGCATCTAGCGACCAGCGGGCGGCGGTGCTCTAGCGCACCGTCGGTGACGCCCGCCGCGCGCTTCGTGCCGCTCCGCGCGCGCTTCGCTGCATGTCGTGCGACATGGCGCGCTTCCGCGCGGAAACGTTCTGGGGTCAGACCCCAGGAAGGGCGTTTTCGGGGTCAGACCCCGCACGTGGAAGGCGCACGCTTCCGCGCGGGAGTGTCACGGGCGGGGAGCCCACGCCGGCCAGGCGTCGTAGCCCGGGTCGCTCGTCAGCCGGCGGAGGCCCTTGCCGTCGGCGCGGGCGATGTAGAGGTCGGCGCCGCCCTCCGTGTCGTCAGCCGTCCACACCAGCGACGCGCCGTCCGGCGCCCACGCGACCGGCCAGTGGTCGTTGCCCGAGCGCGTGGTGAGGCGGCGCAGGTCGCCGCCGTCGCTCGTCCGGGCCACCCACACCTCCTCGTTCCAGTCGTTCGGGACGCCGTCGAAGCCGTTCTCCGACACCGAGAAGGCGACGGTGCGGCCGTCCGGCGAGACTGAGCCCTGGTGGGCGTTCGGCACGTCGATCTCCAGCGGCCGCCGCTCGCCGCTCCCGGCGTCGACGACCGCCAGCGACCCCTGCGCGAACTCGCCCTCGGTGACGAGCACCCGGCGCGAGTCGGGCAGCCAGCTCGCCCACTGGCCCGGCACGAGCACCCGTTCCGACCGCGGGCTGGGCCGGACCAGCACGATGTCGGCGTGGTTGTCGAGCGACCGCGTGACCGCGATCGTCTTGCCGTCGGGCGACCACGCGGGTGAGAACTCGTCGCCCGGCGAGTCGGTCAGCCGCACGACCTCGCCGCCGTCGACCGCCACCGTGTACAGGTCGAGATTGCCCCCGGCGCGGTCGGAGACGAACGCGACCCGGGAGCCGTCGGGCGACCACGACGGCGACATCTCGAGGCCCGCGTCGCGCGTCAGCCGCAGCTCGCCGGAGCCGTCGGCAGCGGCGATCCAGAGGTCGGCCTCGTCGGCGGCCGTGGCACGCGTGAACGCGATCCGCTGCGCGCCGGGCGCGAGGCTCGCCGCCTCCGGGGTGGTGACGCCGGGCGGGCAGCCCTGGCACCCGCGGGTGGCGAACGACCCCGTCGACCCGGTCGGCGGGTCGGCGGGGATCTTGCCGTAGAGGATGCCCTCCTGCGCGTCGGGCGTCGACAGGGCGACCTTCTTGCCCGACCCGGAGTCGCCGCAGCCCGCGACCAGCGCGACTGCGATCAGCACGACCCCCCGCGTGGACCGCATCGGGTTCACGCGCACCATTGTGACCTCGCCGCCACACGCCGTCCACCGTCCGCTACAACTCGCAGATGGCTGTCGAGCAGCGCGCGTGCCGCTTCCCCGTCGCCGGCGTGTTCGCCGAGCCGACGGCCGCGTCGGAGCGCCACACGGAGGTCGTGTACGGCGAGGTCGTGACCCTGCTCGGCGCGGAGGAGGCGGGCTACCGGCGCGTGCGGGTGGCCGACACCTACGAGGGCTGGGTCGCCGCCGGCGCCCTGGGTGCGCCGCCCGTGCACCGCGGCAGCGGCGACGAGGGCCGGGTCGTCGTCACGTCGCTGCGCGCCTCGCTCGGGGGCAACCGGGAGGCGTCGCTGGGCGCCGTGTTCGTCGTCCAGGCCGAGGAGATGGGCGGCTTCCGCGTCGCGCTGCCCGACGGCGAGATGGGACTGCTCGCGCAGTCCGACGCGCAGCCGGCCGGCGCCGCGCTGCGCGTCGCCGGCGGCGAGGCCGTGGTGGCCGACGCCCGGCGCTTCCTCGGCGTGCCCTTCCTGTGGGGCGGCGTCACCTGGCGGGGCATCGACTGCTCCGGCCTCGTGCAGGCCGTCCACCGCCGCTTCCTGCGCCTGCTGCCGCGCGACGCCGACGGGCAGGAGACGGCCGGCCGCGAGGTGCCCGGCGACGCGTGGCGGCCCGGCGATCTCGTCTGCTACGGCGACCACATCGCCATCGCCACCGAGCGCGGCACGATCATCCACGCCTACGGCCGGGCGGGAGGCGTCGTCGAGACGCCGCACCTGGACGAGCTCCGCGGCCGCGTCCGCACGGTGCGGCGCGTCTTCGACGTGGGCTAGGGCCCGGCGGTGACGACGATGCGCCGCCAGCGCACGCGGTTGCCGGACGAGTCGCGGAAGGTCACCATCGACGGCCCCTTCGACAGCTTCACGCTCGTCGCCAGCTTGCGCTTGTGCAGCACCTTCGTCTTCTTCCCGATCTTGATGATCACGTCGACCCACGGCGTCTCGGAGTCCTTCAGCTTCCACGTCAGCCGGCGGCCGGCGTACTTCACGCCGACGATGGTCGGGGGCGTCCGGTCGCGCGCGATCTCGTACTCCCGCGGATCGGTGACGCTGCCGCGGTTGCCCGCCACGTCCCGCGCGGTGAAGCCGATCGTGTAGTGACCGGCCCGCGCCTTGCCGGGTGACCAGCGCAGCGAGTGGCGGCCGCCCGACAGCAGGCCCAGCTTGATGTCGCGCACCTTCTTGCCGTTGCGCCGCCACGTGGCGACGACGGTGGACAGCTTCGTGACCGTGAACTTGACCGCGAACGTGTCGCGGAAGCCGTCTCGCGGCACCGGGTACATGCGCTTCAGGCCACCGGGGACGACGTCGAACGCCGGGTCCTCGGTGCGATAGCCGGCGAACGCCTGGCCGTAGTCGCCGAGGACGGGATCCTTGAGCGCCTTGCCGAGCTCCTCGAGCTGCTGGGTCTGCAGGTCGTGGTACTCGAGCGGCGCCTCGCGCTGCTCGGAGTAGCGCGACCAGGCGCCGGTGTCGAAGCGCGGGAGGCGGGCCTGGGCGGTCGCCGCCGCGCGCCGCGCGAGGGCGCCGTACTGCTCGGCGCCGTCGAGCTTCGCGACCTGCTGCAGGCCGATGATCACCTGGAGGTCGGCGTTCAGCACCCGCAGGCCCGGGCTGAACGGGTAGATCGGGAACCAGACCGGCGAGCCCTTGGCGACGTCGCTGGCGGCGACGCCCTTCGCGAACTGCAGCGCCGCGTCGCGGTACCGCACGTCGCCCGTGAGCGCGAAGCCGCGCGTGAGCGCGTCCATGGCAAGCGCGTGCGCCATCGGGCTCGACCAGGGCGGGGCGCCCGAGCCGAACGGGAACAGGTACTCCGTCGTGAGCGCGCCGCCCGACCTCGGCACCGAGATCTCGAGTGCCTTGTCCAGCATTCGCTTCGTCACCCGGACGTCGCCGTGCCGCGCCGTGTCGCGGGCCATCCACCACGACGCGAGCGGCTGGATGCGCAGGCCCTGGCCGGGGTAGCGCTCGAACGTCAGCGAGTCGATGCGCTTGCGCGCGTGCACGGCCGGGAGGCCCTTCGGCAGCTCCTTGACGTTCACGGACACCTCGAGGAAGACCTCGCGCGCCCGCTGCGGCGTCAAGCCCGAGGTGCGGGCGATGCGCACGACCGACGCGGCGACCGCCGCGAGCTCGCGGCCGGCCGTGCTCTTCATGCGCCGCGAGAGGCTGCGGGCCCGCCGCAGCACCTTGATGTCGGCCGCGATCGTGGCCGAGTCGACGCCGCCCTTCTTCAGCGCGGCCGTGACGACGGCGTCGGGCGACGCCGCCCTGCCGCGCAGGGCGACGAGCGACGGAACCGAGCCGGCCGGCTCGATGTCGATGGGCGGACCGGCTGCCGTGGCCGCAGGCACGAGCACCAGCACGAGAGCCGCGGCCAGCACGGCGGGGGTGACCGAGCGGCGCGTCACGAGGTCCCACTCTACTCGATTTGCGGGGAATCTCTGCCGCCGATCGGGCCGCCGATGAGGGCTACCATGCGTGCCGTGACACCTGCGGAAGTCGCCTGGACGCTGTATCGCGAGGGCCCGGGTCACCACGACGCGGCCACCGAGCTGGCCCGCGGCATCGTCGGTGACGAGGCCGCCCCGCCCGACGAGGTGGCGCGCGCCGGGACGCTCCTGTTCGTGGCCGGCCGCTTCGACGATGCGAACGCCGCGCTGCGCCAGGCGACCGAGCACGGAGCGGCGCCGCAGCTGCTCGCCTACCTCGACACCGCCTGCCTGCTGCGTACGGGCAGCGGCTGCGCCGCCCGCGCCGCGCTGTCGCAGCATCTCGCCGCCGCGCCCGACCCGCTGCACACCGACATGCCGTGGCTGGCCGCGACCGTCGGCGCCCCCGTGCTGTCGTGGCGCGCCGCCCGCCGCGCGGGCCTGTCGCGCGCCCGGGCCGCCGGCTTCGCCGCGCGCGGCGCCTGGCATCGCTCGCCGAAGCGCTCGTGCCGGGCCGTCAGCTGCCTCTGACCGCCCTGCCCGGCCGCGCTCCTGCCGTAGAATCCGGCCCCACAAGCGCCCAGGAGGATCCGCGAACGTGAAGATCGCGATCTGCGTGAAGGAGGTGCCGGATCCGACCGCCGACAAGCGGATCGACCCCGGCACGAACCGCCTCGTCCGCTCGGGCGAGAACACGCTGAACCCGTACGACCGCCACGCCATCGAGGCGGCCGTGCGGATCAAGGAGTCAGGCCAGGAGACCGAGATCAGCGTCGTGCTGGTCGGTCCGGCATCGGCCTCGCGCACCGTCGACAAGGCGCTCGCGCAGGGTGGCGACCGCTCGGTGCACCTCGCCGACGACGGGCTCGCCGGCTCGGACGTGATCGCGCACCGCGCAGCGCGCTCGCCGCGCTGCTCGCGCGCGACGCCGTACGACCTCGTCCTGTTCGGCCAGCAGGCCTCCGACGCCGAGTGCTACGTGATGGCCGCGGCCGTCGCCGAGCACCTCGGCCGGCCCTGCGTGACGCAGGCCGCGAGCCTCGACCTGGCCGACGGCGATCGCTGCGCGTGAAGCGCCAGACCGAGACCGGCTACGACACCGTCGAGCTGACGCTGCCGGCCGTCGTGTCCGTGTCCGACGCGATCAACGAGCCGCGCTACCCGTCGCTGCCCGCGATCATGGGCGCCAAGCGCAAGCCGCACGAGGTGCTCGCGCTGGCCGACGCCGGCATCGAGGCCGACAGCGTCGGCGCCGGCGGCTCCCGCACCAAGGTGGACGGCGTCTGTCGACGCCGCCGGCCAGGGGCGACTCGATCAAGATCGAGGACGACGGCACCGCCGCCGAGAAGATCCTGGCCTTCCTCGTCGAGCGGAAGGTGGTCGTCTGATGGCCGGCATCCTGGTCTTCGCCGAGCGCCAGGACGGCGCCTACTCGAAGGGCTCGCTCGGCCTGATCGAGGAGGCCGCCCGCCTCGGCGCCGCCCTCTCCGAGCCCGTGCACGCGCTGGTGCTCGGCGAGGCCGTACGACGACCACGGCCGCCGCGCTCGGCAGCCACGGCGCCAGCGTCGTCCACGTCGCCGAGGGCGACGCGTTCGGCCTGTCGCAGCCCGTCGTCGACGCGCGTCGCGGCGCTGCAGGAGACCGAGTCGACTTCCGCTACCTGCTGTTCGGCGCGTCGATCGTCGCGTCCGACGCCGCCGCGGGCATCGCCGTCCGGCTCGACGCCGGCCTCGTCATCGACGCCGTCGAGCTGCACGACGAGGGCGGCGAGCTCGTCACGCGGCGCGCCGGCCTCGGCGACTCCGTGCTCGCGCACTGCGGGTTCACGACGCCCGTCGGCGTCGTCGTGGTGCGGGCGAACACGTTCGCGCCGGCCGACGAGGTCGGCCGGGTCGGGCGGCGCCGAGGTGCGACCGCTTCACGCCCGAGCTGCGGTCGTTCTCGACCGCCGCGAAGATCGTCGGCCACGAGCAGGCCGACCAGTCGGGCGTCGACATCACCGAGGCCGACGTGCTCGTCGGCGGCGGCCGCGGGACTCGGCAAGCCCGAGAACTTCACGCTCTGCGAGGAGCTCGCGCAGCGCCCTCGGCGGCGCCGTCGCGGCCACGCGCGCCGTCGTCGACGCCGGCTGGTACCCGTACGCCACGCAGGTCGGCCAGACCGGCAAGTCGGTGTCGCCGAAGCTGCTACATCGCGGTCGGCATCTCCGGCGCGATCCAGCACAAGGTCGGCATGCAGTCGTCGCAGGCGATCATCGCGATCAACAAGGACGGCAACGCGCCGATCTTCGACTTCGCCGACCTCGGCGTGGTCGGCGACCTGCACGCGATCGTCCCGAAGCTGACCGAGCTCGTCAAGGCGCGCGGCTGATTTCGAGGCCGGGCATGCCGCACCGCGCGGCGTGCCCGGCCTCCTAGTCGACCAGCTCCTCGAGCCGCAGGAGCTTCAGCGCAATCTCGATCATCAGCCACTCGCCCTCGCGCACGTCGAGGCCGGTGATCTCCTCGATCCGGCGCAGGCGCTGGCGCAGCGTGTTCGGGTGCACGTACAGCGCCTGGGCCGTGGCGGAGATGTTGCCGCGCCGCGCGAGGTACTCCTCGAGCGTGCGGCACAGCTCGGCGCGGCGCTGCCGGTCGTAGTCCACGAGGCGGCGCAGCGCCTCGCGGTGGCGGTCGCGCTCGCCCTCCTGCGACTGCACCCGCAGCAGGTACTTGTACGGCCCCAGCC
Source organism: uncultured Actinomycetes bacterium (assembly GCA_963722525.1). Classification (GTDB taxonomy): domain Bacteria; phylum Actinomycetota; class Thermoleophilia; order Gaiellales; family F1-60-MAGs149; genus VFJZ01. The sequence goes on from CAVRMM010000002.1 coordinate 207,571, forward strand.
CGTCGAACGTGACCACGCCGGGGCGCTCGGTCACGACCGGCGCGGCGCGAGCCGCCTGGCGCGCCTCGGCCAGCGCCGCGGCGACGCCCTCGGCGCCGGTCGCCGGGTTCGAGACGCCGACGACCAGCGGCAGCGCGCCGAGCGCCGTCCGCAGCCGCTCGACCGTCGTGACGCCGTCGCTGCCGAGCACCGGCACGAGGCCGCGGCAGCGGTCGTCGCGGCGGTCGAACACCGCGCCGCCGAGCTCGCGCGCCACCTCCGCCTCGAACCGCTCGATCGCCGCGACGCGCTCGGCGTCGGGATGCGAGGCGACGTCGTGCGGCAGCACGACCACGGCCAGCCGCGGCGACGACAGGTCGCAGCCCAGGCGTCGCGCGCGCCCCTCGGCGCCGTCCAGCCGGCCCGACGCCAGGTCGCCGAAGAAGTCCTTCGTCAGGTTGCGCTCGGTGAGGCCGTCGATCAGCTCGATCTTCTTCCACCCGACCGCCGTCTGGGCCGCGACGGTGCCGAGCAGGTCGAGCTCGCCGGCGTCGAATGCGAACGACGACCGCAGCGCGATCACGTGGCCGAGCGTCTCGCCGTCGACCTCGAGCGGCAGCGCCACCGCGCCCTCCGGCACCTCGCCGCGCGTGACGGCGCCCGGCAGGTCGTCGATCGCGGCGGCCAGCAGGTACGGGGGCGCCGCGCCGGCGGCCGGAGCCGCGGCGCGCCGCACGTGCCGCTCGCCACGCTCGACCGCGTACACGCACACCTGGTCGGCATCGAGCAGGTCGCACGCGGCCTCGGCCACCGCGGGCAGCAGCTCGGCCAGCGTCGTGGCCCGGGTGGCGCGGTCGGAGATCTCCGACAGCCGCTCCAGCTCGTGCACCCGCCGGCGGGTCGCCTCGTACAGCCGTGCGTTCTCGATCGCGCCCGCCACCAGCGACGCCGAGTGGATCACGAACGTGGCGTCGTCCTCCGTCAGCGTGCGCGGCGCCAGCGAGTGCAGCCCGATCACGCCGAACAGCGCACCGTCCTTGGCGATCAGCGGCACCGATACCATCGACTGGTACTTCTCCTCCTCGAACTCGGGGAAGTACCGGGCCCGCGGGTCGGCCAGCGCGTCGGAGGGGATGAAGATCGGCTGGCGGTGCTCCGAGACCCACCCCGCGAACCCCTCGCCGGGCGCCAGCGTGGTGACGCCGACTGCGTCGGCGTACTGCTCCGAGGCCGCGCGCAGCGCCAGTCGCCCGCCGCGCTCGACGATCCACACGAAGCACGACTGCGCCTTGACGCCCTCGACGATCAGCTTCACGACCGCCTCGAGCACCTGCTCCAGGTCGACCGTCGACGAGACGGTGCGGATGATCTCGTAGAGGATCCGCCGCTCGTCGGCCGGGGCGAGCGGGTCGATGCCCAGCCCCGGCGAGGTCTCGTACATCGCCACCTCGTCAGTATGCATGCCCGATGCCGTAGCCTGGGCCCGTGCCCTCCACCGACACGATCTCCCGTTCCGGGATGGCCGCCACGAGCCATCCGCGCGCCGTCGACTCCGCGCTCCGGTGCCTGCAGGCCGGCGGCAACGCCGCCGACGCCGCCGTCTGCGCCGCCGCCGTCCTCTGCGTCGTCGAACCGATGTCGGTCGGCATCGGCGGCGACGCCTTCGCGCTCGTCTGGCACGACGGCGAGCTGACCGGCCTCAACGCCAGCGGCCGGTCGCCCGCGAGCGCCGACCCCGACGCGCTCGGCGACGAGATGCCGTTCACCGGGCCGCAGAGCGTGACCGTGCCGGGCGCCGTCGCCGGGTGGCAGGCGCTGCTCGAGCGGCACGGCACGTGGAGCCTCGACCGGTGCCTCGCCGATGCCATCGACGCCGCCGCGAACGGCTTCGAGCTGACGCCGGTGATCGCCGGCGTGTGGAGCCGCATCGCGCCCGAGCTCGCCGCCTACGACGAGGCGGCGCGGGTGTTCCTGCCGGCGCCCGCGCTGGGCACGACCTGGCGCAACCCCGACCTGGCCGCGACGCTGAAGCGCATCGCCGCCGAGGGCCCCGACGGCTTCTACCGCGGTCCCGTGGCCGCGGCCATCGCGTCGGCCAGCTGGCTGGAGGAGTCCGACCTCGCCGGCGAGCAGGCCGACTGGGTCGAGCCGCTGCGCCTCGGCTTCGGCGACGCCACCGTGTGCGAGCTGCCGCCCAGCGGGCAGGGCGCCGCGGCGCTGCAGGCGATGGGCCTGACGCGCGACTTCGATCTCGGCGCGCTGGGCGACGCCGACCGCGTGCACGTGCAGGCCGAGGCGATGAAGCTCGCGTTCGCCGACGCGTACCGCTACATCGCCGACGAGCCGCTGCCGGCCGGCTACCTGGACGAGGGGTACCTGGCGACGCGCGGGTCGCAGATCGACCTGGCGCGCGCCGGCGACCCGGGGCCCGGCGATCTGCCGCACGGCGGCACCGTCTACCTGACGGTCGTCGACCGCGACCGCATGGCGTGCTCGTTCATCCAGAGCATCTACATCGGCTTCGGCTCGCGCGTCGTGGCACCGGGCACGGGCGTGATGCTGCAGAACCGCGGCGGGTGCTTCACCCTCGAGGCCGGGCACCCGAACCGGCTCGCGCCCTCCAAGCGCCCGTTCCACACGATCATCCCGGGGATGCTGCTCGACGCCGCCGGCGATGCGCTGCTCGGGCCGTTCGGGCTGATGGGCGGCCACGTGCAGCCGCAGGGCCACCTGCAGCTGCTGACGAACCTCCGCTACCGCGGCCTCGGCCCGCAGGCCGCCCTCGACGCGCCGCGCTGGCGCCTCGACCAGGACGCCGACGGCTGGCTGCTGTGCCTCGAGCCGGGCCTCTGGCCCGTCGCCGACGACCTCGAGCGCCGCGGCCACCGCGTGTGGCGCGATCCGGAGCCGACGTCGTACGGCGGCGGCCAGGCGATCATGCTCCGAGGGGACGAGCTGGTGGGCGGGTCCGAACCGCGCAAGGACGGCCTCGCAGCCGGTTACTGACGCTCGAACGGGTAGCCGGCGAGGTTGAGCAGCCGCGCCCTGCCATCCGGCCCGGACACGAACCGGATCGCATCACCCGCGGCCCGGCCGCCGTGCACGACGAACCGCTGCGGGTCGTCGGTCGCCTCCAGCGCGTAGACCTCGTCCTCCCGGGCGTCGACCAGCATCAGGGCGCCGTCGCGCCACTCGATCGTGAACGACTCGGCGAACTCCTCCCAGTGGTACCGGCCGAGCAGCCCGGCGTACGCCTCGGGGAGCGGCGCCGGCGCCTTCGGCTGGGGGAGCGGGCGCGCGCGCTGGGCCGCGATCGCCTCGTCGAGCAGCTCGAACGCCAGCGCGTTCGCGTCGCCCATGCCGTTCAGCAGCGCGATCGCGCCGGCGCCGTCCTTGGGCGACATCGCGAACCGGGTGATGAAGCCGTGCAGCCCGCCCGCATGCCCGACGTACCGCTCCTCGCCCTTGCGCGCCCAGTAGAAGCACAGGCCCTGCGCCTCGTGCCACGTCTCGTCCGAGACGATCCACGGGCGCAGTATCTCGTCGCGGGTCGTCCGCGCGAGCACCTCCTCGTGCTCGCTGCCGAGCCAGAAGGCGCTCCAGCGCGCCAGGTCCTCGACGCACGACCAGAGGCCACCGTCGGCCTCGAACAGGCCCGACGGGTAGAAGTTCGCGGGCCGCAGGTGGTCGGAGTGGAGGCGGCCGAAGTACCCGACGGCGCGCTCGTGGGGCTCCGCGTCGAACTTCGTGCGCTCCAGCCCGAGCGGTACCAGCAGGTGCTCCGCGACGTAGTCCGCGTAGGGCTGGCCCGACAGCCGCTCGACGACCGCGCCGAGCAGCTGGAAGCCGATGTTGCAGTACTTGGTCTGCGTGTCGGGCGGGATCGCGATCCGCACCTGCGGCAGGTCGCGGACGATGTCGGCGATCGATCCGAACGGCTCCGACTCGGGATCCTCCGTCGGGTGCTCGCCCTGCATGCCGCTGGTGTGCATGAGCAGGCGCCGCAGCGTCACGTCCTCGACGGGCCCGAAGGGGTTCGTGATCGCCGCGGCCTCGGGGAGGTGCGCGACGAGCGGATCGTCCAGCCGCAGCCCGCCCGCGTCGCGCAGCTGCAGGATCGAGGACGCCGTGAACGTCTTGGAGATCGACGCGACGCGGTACAGCGTCTGGGCGTCGGGCCGGCGGCCGGCGTCGCGGTCGGCGAAGCCGTAGCCGTGCGACCAGGCGAGCTCACCGTCGCAGACGATGCCGACCGCCGCGCCCGGCAACCGGTTCTCGCTGACGAAGCGGGCCGTGATGGCCTCGAGGCGCTGCACGTCCATGGCGCGGGATGATGGCAAACCGGCGGGCGCCAGGGCGCCCGCCGGTTCAGGCCTCTAGTGCGAGACGGAGGCCGCGGCCTTCTCCGGCACGAGCTGCTCGTCGGCGAACCGCGACAGCCCGAAGGCGGAGATCAGCTCGGGCGTCTTGCGGGTGGCGGTCATCTCGGCCATCGTCTCGCCGCAGACGGCGGTCGCCTTGAAGCCCCACGTGCCCCAGCCGGCGTCGAGGTAGAAGTTCTCGACCGCGGTCTCGCCCATGATCGGCGAGTAGTCGGGCGTCATGTCGCAGTAGCCCGTCCACTGGCGCAGGATCTTGAGCCGCGCGAGCAGTGGCACCAGATCGAGCGCGTTCGCCGCCGAGTGCTGCGTGAACGTGAACGTGGAGCGCGAAGTTGTACGTCGTGTACGGCTCGATCTCGGAGCCGATCAGGAACTCGCCGCGGTCGGTCTGCGACACGTACACGTGCAGGTTCGCCGACACCAGGATCTTGTGGAGCATCGGCTTCACCGGCTCGGTCACGAACGCCTGCAGCGGGTGGTTCGTGATCGGCGTGCGAATGCCCGCCATGTCGCGTGATCTGCGTCGTCCAGCCGGCGACGGCCGAGATGACGATGCCCGCGTCGATCGGGCCCGACGTGGTGTCGACGCCCGATGCAGCGGCCGTTCGTCGTCCTTGCGGATGCCGGTCACCTCGACGCCCTGGTGCAGGTGCACGCCCTGGCGGTCGGCGCCCGTCGGCGTAGCCCCACACCACCGCGTCGTGGCGCAGCATGGCGCCCGGCGGGTGGTAGAGCGCCGCCTGGATCGGATAGGCGACGTCGTTGGACATGTTCAGCTCGCGGGCAGAGCTCGGCGATCTCGTCGCGGCCGATCAGCTTCGAGTCGACGCCGAGCAGGCTGGTTCGTCTCGCCGCGCTCGCGCTGCACGCGCACCGACGAGTCGGTGTGGGCGAGCGTGAAGTGCCCGAGCGTCGACAGCATCAGGTTGATGTCGAGCTCCTGCGAGAGGCCGCGGAGCAGCTCCATCGAGCGCTCGTAGAACCGGATGCCCTCGGGCGTGCGGTAGTTGGAGCGGATGATGGTGGTGTTGCGGCCCGATGCCGCCCGCGCCGATGTAGTTCATCTCGAGCACGGCGACGTTCTTGATGCCGTGCTTCTTGGCGAGGTAGTAGGCGGTCGCCATGCCGTGCCCGCCGCCGCCGATGATGACGACGTCGTACGACTTCTTCAGCTCGGACCGCTTCCACCAGGTCCGGCCCTTGAGGAGACCGCTCATGCGCCCACCCCGATCGGATCGGTGGCAGGGGTCGCCACGGTGTGCAGGCCGACGGCGTGCCCGGCCTGCTCGAGGCGGTCGCGGACGTGCCGCGAGGCCTCCATGCCCGACATCACGTCGACCCGGTCGCCGCGGCGGAACGCCTTGGCGGCGACGTCGCAGACGCGGCCCATGAAGAACACCGGCGCCGTCGGCCGCAGCGGGCAGCGGGATCATCGAGACGCGGCTGAACACGTCGTCGGCACCGCGCGCCGCTGATCGAGAAGAACGACCAGCCGTCGGTGTGGTCGACGACGAGCGCGCGGTTGCCGTGCGCACTGCAGCGCGGCCTCGAGCGTCGCCTTCAGCTCGTCGGCGCCGGCCGGGCGCGCCGACGAACACCACCTCGTTCGGGGCGATGCGGCCGCGCAGCGACGCCCGCGGGCGTGGCCAGGCCGTCGAGGCGCCTCGGGCGGCGCGAAGCACGCGCACCTTCGCCGCGTCGTGGACGTGAAGAGCTCAGGCACGGAGCTTCTCCCCCTCCGGGTCGTAGAAGGCGTGGCCGGCGAACACGCGACGCGGGCGCGCCGCCGATCGACGATGCTCGTGCCGGCGGCCGCGTGCTCGCGGTGCACCCAGGCGAGGCCGATCGGGTGGCCGAGCGCGGGGGAGTACCACGGCGACGTGACGCGGCCGGCGAGCTTGCCGTCGACGTGACCGTCGCGCCCTCCGGCGGGCACGCGGTGCCGGCCGCCATCGTCCACGGGACGAGCAGCTCGCGGTCGTCGCGCTTCTGCCGCGCAGCAGCGCCGCCTTGCCGACGAAGTCGGGCTTGTCGAGCTTGACCGCCCAGCTCCATGCCGATCTTCCACGGCGTCGTCTCGAAGTCGGTGTCCTGCGAGACGATGATGTGGCCCTTCTCGAGCCGCAGCAGACGCTGGGCCTGGAGGCCGAACGGGCGGATGTCCCACTCGCGCGCCGGCCTCGAGGATGCGCGCTCCACAGCTGGTCGGAGCGCGACGCGGGGAAGTGCAGCTCGTACGCCAGCTCGCCGACGAAGCCGAGGCGCATCGCGAGGCACGGGACGCCGGCGACGGTGATCTGCCGGTGGCGGAGGTAGGGGAAGCTCTCCTTGTCGAGCGGATCCTCGGACAGCTTCTGCGAGCAGCTCGCGGGCATGCGGCCCGGCGACGTTGAGCGCGCCGAGCGACGGCGGTCTGGTTGACGACGTAGCACGTCGTGGCCCCAGGCGTCGCGCCAGTCGAGCATCCACGACTCGAGCCGCTCGGCGCCCGACGTGGTGACCGTGAGGTAGAAGCGGCCGTCGTCGAGGGCGCAGACGGTGCCGTCGTCGATGATGACGCCGCCCTCCTCGAGCAGCAGCCCGTAGCGCAGGCGGCCCGGGCTCGAGGTCGGCGACGCGCATCGGGTAGATGCGCTCCAGGAACTCGACGACGTCGGGCCCGCCGACGAGGAACTTGCCGAGCGTGCCGACGTCGATCAGGCCGACGCGCTCGCGCACCGCCCGGTACTCGCCCTGCGACGTCGCCGTTGTAGGCCTCGACGCGCTTCCACGGCCCGGCCCACATGATCGATGCGCCGCCGGCGAGGTGCGTCTCGTGCAGCGCGGTGTGCCGCTCGATGTGGTGGACGGCGCCGGCGATGGCCTCGCTCGAGGGTGATCGAGCGCGTCGGCGGGCGCAGCGTCGTGGCGGTTCGCGACGCGCTTCGTGCTCGGGGTCCTTGCGCTCGGCGACGGTCCGCAGCTGGTCGGCGCACATGCGGCCCTGGCAGGGGCCCATGGTGACCGTCGTGTACCGCTTCAGCAGCTCGGCCGACTCGATGCCCTCGTCGATCGCGACCTCGAGCGTCCTTGACCGAGACGTCCTCGCAGAGGCAGACGGTGCCGTCGGTGCCGCAGGTGCGCGGGGCGGACGGGGCCGACGGCGTAGAGCGCCGGCCCGGCCGCGGCGGCGTGCCCGGCGGCGGTGCCGCTGGCAGCGGCCTCGTCCAGCGTCGCGCCCTCGCCGGCCGCGTCGCCGGCGGCGACGGCGGGCAGGTCGTAGGCCAGCCGGACGAGGTGCTCGTTGGCCTGGATCTCGGAGCCGACCGCGAGCAGGTCGCACTCGATCGTGCGGGCCGCCGGCGCACGACGCCCTTGACGCGCTTCTTCCCGGTGGCGGCCGTGATCTCGCCGCGGATCACCTCGGCCGTCGATGCCGCTGGTGTCGAGCGCCTCGGGCGCCACGACGGCCGCGATCTCGACGCCGGCGCGGCGAGGGTGCGGACGTGCTCGCAGCGCCTCGGGCTGCTCGGCCCAGACGACGGCGCGGTTGCCCGGCCTGCACGCCGTGCACGCCGGCGAGCCGCGCGGCGCCGCGGGCCAGCATCACGCCGGGCAGGTCGTTGCTGCGTGAAGACCGCGTGGATCTCGCGGCCGCCGCACGCGATCACGATCGCCTGCGGGTGCACGTGGTAGGTCTCGTCGCCGCAGATCGCGATCAGCAGCGGGCCCTCGAAGAGGCCGGTGGCCGGCGTGTTCCACGACGTCGTGATGGCGTCGCTGGCGTCGACCTCGCGCACGCAGCGCGTCGATGCGCGTCCTCGTCGGACCGGGCGCGACGCGGGCGCCGGGGTCTCGTTCTCGTCGATGAGCATCACCGAGCGGCCGTCACCGGCCGCGGCGAGCGCGGCCGACGAGGCCGGCGACGCCGGCGCCGACGACGAGCACGTCGGGGTGCCAGTTCCTGCGCTCGAGGTGGCGCGGGCGCGTCGTTGCGAGTCGACGACGCCGAGACCCGCCATCTTGCGGATCATCGGCTCGATCATCGGCCACGCGAACTTCGGCTTGATGCCGGCCTTGTAGTAGAAGCCGACGGGCAGCGCCAGTGGAAGCGGTCGATGATGGCGAGCGCGTCGCGGTCGACCGACGGCCACGCGTTCTGCCGCGTCACCTTCTGGCCGACGCTCGCGCGGCACTCGCACGCGCGGACGTTGACCTCGCCGTCGACGGTGACGAGGCAGTTCGGGCAGTCGCCGCCGACGCAGTACAGGCCGCGCGGGCGGTGGTACTTGAACGACCGGGAGAAGATGCGCGTCGCCGCCGCGGTAGAGCGCCGCCGCGATCGTGTCGCCCTCCTTGATCGGTACCTCGGTACCCTCGAAATCGATGGTCGCCATCCGGTTCCCTCTACGCGTGGGTCTGGACGTCGCCGGCGGGCTCGCCGGGCTGGGCCAGGATGATGTTGGTGCGGGTGTCGCGGGTGATCGTCACGAACCGGCGGCAGCCGGCGGCGTGGAACCAGCGCTCACGTTGCGGCCCGGCGACGTTGCGGCGGAGCCACAGGCGGACGATCTCGTCCGCCTCGGACGCCTCTGGGTCGGCGAGCGGCCGGACCTCGCCGTTGTAGCTGAACTCCGAGCACGCCCGCGATCCGCAGTTCGGGCACGTTATGTAGAAATGGCTCACATCTGGAAGGTACAGGGCCGGATGGGGCGGCGCATTGTGGAGAATCCGCACACAGTCTGGCGCCGAACGTGTCGAGTCGCAACTGTCCACCCGCGTCGTGCGCCCGCGTACGATCCACCGGTGGCGGTGCGCCAATCGATCGCCGGAAAAGGAGCCACTGTGAAGTCGAGCCTGGAGATCGCCCAGGACCATCGGATGCAGCCGATCGTCGAGATCGCGCGCGCGGCCGGTCTCAGCGAGGACGAGATCGAGCTGTACGGCCGCTACAAGGCGAAGATCGAGCTGTCGGCGATCGAGCGCCTGAGCGACCGGCCCGATGCCAAGATCGTGAACGTCACGGCGATCACGCCGACGCCGGCCGGCGAGGGCAAGACGACCTCGTCGGTCGCGCTCACGCAGGGCCTCGGCCAGATCGGCCGCAAGCCGATCCTGTGCCTCCGCGAGCCGTCGCTCGGCCCGATCTTCGGCGTCAAGGGCGGCGCGGCCGGCGGTGGCTTCGCGCAGGTCGTGCCGATGGAGGACCTGAACCTCCACTTCACCGGCGACCTGCACGCGATCACGTCGGCGAACAACCTGCTGTCGGCGTTCATCGACGCGCACGTGTTCCACGGCAACGAGCTCGGCATCGACCCGTCCACGATCACGTGGCGCCGCTGCATGGACATGAACGACCGCAACCTGCGGAACATCGTGTCCGGCCTCGGCGGCCGCACCAGCGGCATCCCGCGCGAGACGGGCTTCGACATCACCGCCGCCTCCGAGGTGATGGCGATCCTGGCGCTGGCGCGCGACCTCGGCGACCTGCGGCAGCGGCTCGGCAACATCACGATCGGCCAGACGTACGACGGCCGGCCGGTGAAGGCCGAGGAGATCCGCTGCGCCGGCGCGATGACGACGGTGCTCAAGGACGCGATCAAGCCGAACCTGATCCAGACCCTCGAGGGCCAGCCGTGCCTGATGCACGGCGCGCCGTTCGCCAACATCGCGCACGGCAACAACTCGATCGTCGCCGACCGGCTCGGGCTGAAGCTGGGCGAGTACCTGATCACGGAGTCCGGCTTCGCGTCCGACCTGGGCATGGAGAAGTTCATGGACATCGTCTGCCGCGCCGGCGACCTGCGGCCGCACGCGGTGGTCGTCGTCGCGACGGTGCGCGCGCTCTGCATGCACGGCGGCGGCGGCCTGACGAAGCCGGACAACTCCGCCGAGACGATGCGGCTGATCGAGGTCGGCTGCGAGAACCTCGCGAAGCACATCGAGAACGTCCGCGAGTTCGGCATCGAGCCGGTCGTCGCGGTGAACCAGCTGCCCGAGGACACGCGACGACGAGGTCGAGCTGGTGAAGCGCCTGGCGGTCGAGGCCGGCGCGCTGGCGGCCGTGCACAACGGCTTCGGCGACGGCGGCAAGGGCGCCGCCGATCTCGCCGAGATGGTCGTCGACGCCTGCGACCAGCCGACGAACGTTCCAGTTCCTGTACGCCGACGACGCGCCGTTCAAGAAGAAGATCGAGGCGATCGCGACGCGCATCTACGGCGCCGACGGCGTCGACTTCGCACCGGCGGCGATCCAGCGGCTGAAGGAGTTCGAGGCGCAGGGTCTCGGCCACTTCACGATCTGCATGGCGAAGACGCACCTGTCGCTGTCGGCCGACCCGAACGCGAAGGGCCGCCCGCGGAACTTCCGCGTCCCGGTGCGCGACGTGCGCGCCTACACGGGCGCGGGCTTCCTGGTGCCGCTGTGCGGCGACATGCTGCAGATGCCCGGCCTCGGCAAGCAGGCCGCCGGCTTCGACATCGACATCGACAAGGACGGCAAGATCGTCGGCATGTTCTAGGCGCGTTGGGTGGCGGATCGGTGCCAGGCACCGCTCCGCCACCGCGCTCCGCCCGTGTCGTTTCGGTGCCTGGCACGAATACGACACCGGGCCTCGTGCGTGTCGTTTCGGTGCCTGGCACCAAAACGACACCGTCAGACGTTCGCGCGGTGCCCGATGTAGAGGGTCTCCGCCAGCTCGCACGCCATCGCGTCCTGGCCGATCAGCGGGTGCGCGAGCAGCGCTCGGCGCCGCGCCACCGGCGTGTCGTCGATGGCGGCGGCGACCGCCATCCGCTCGTACGCGGCGACGTGCTGCACGAGGCCGAGCAGGTCGGCGGGGAGCGGCTCCTGCGGTAGGGGGACCGGGCCGTCGGCGCCGATGCGCGCGGGCAGCTCGACCACGTCGTCGTGGGCGAGACCCGGTAGGGCGCCGTCGTTGCGCACGTCGACCACCTGGACCGAGCCGTCGCCGGTGTGCAGCGACGACGACCAGCTGCGTCGCGGCCTCGCTGTAGAAGGCGCCGCCGCGCTGCTCGAGCAGGGCCGGCTTCGTCACCAGCGCCGGATCGCGGTACAGCTCGAGCAGGCCCTCCTCGATCGTCTGCACCTCCTGCGCGCGGGTCGGCTGCCCGTGCTGCGCGGCCACGACCCGGTCGTGGCAGTAGAAGTACTTCAGGTAGTAGGAGGGGATCACGCCGAGGTCGGCGATCAGCCGCGCGGGCTGCTCGATCTCGGCCGCGATGTCGTCGATCGAGTCGGCCAGCAGCCGGTCGAGGATGTCCTCGCCGTCCACCTCCACCGATCGGATCCACGTCAGGTGGTTGAGCCCGACCTGGCCGACCGCGACCCGCTCCGGCTCGATCTGCGAGCCGCTGCGCGATCCAGCGCTGGAACCCGATCGCGACGTTGCAGAGGCCGCACGCCCGGTGGCCGTGGTCGAGCAGCGCGCGCGTGACGATGCCGACCGGGTTCGTGAAGTCGACGATCCACGCGCCGGGCTGCGCGCGCTCGCGCACGCGGTCCGCGATCTCGAGCATCACCGGCACGGTGCGCATCGCCTTCGCGAAGCCGCCGGCGCCCGTCGTCTCCTGGCCGACGCAGCCGCACGCGAGCGGCACCGTCTCGTCCCGGTGCCGCGCCGCCTGGCCGCCGACCCGGATCTGGACGAGCACGAAGTCGGCGCCGTCGATGGCCGCGTCGAGATCGCCGGTGATGTCGAGGACGCCCGCGTAGCCGGCGTGGTCGAGCATGCGCCGCGCCATCGCGCCGACGACGTCGCGCGGGCCCTCGTCGATGTCGTGCAGCGACAGCCGGTCGAGCCCGAGCCGGTCGCGCTCGCGGGCGAGGCCGGCGACGAGCTCCGGCGTGTAGGTCGAGCCGGCGCCGATGACGGCGATCCTCATGTCGTCACTCCCGTCAGCGTGACGCCGGACGGGGTGGGAGGGACCCGCAGCGGGACCTTCCCACCCCGTCGACGTGCGTCAGGCGTTCGCGGTCTCGTTCGAGACGCGCAGGACCGCGCGCACGAGGCCGTCGTAGCCGGTGCAGCGGCAGAGGTTGCCCGAGAGGCGCGATGCGCACCTCGTCCTCGGACGGGCGACGGGTTGGCTGCGAGCAGCGCCGTCGCCGAGATGAGCATGCCGGGCGTGCAGAACCCGCACTGCACGCCGCCCTCCTCCAGGAAGGCGCACTGCAGCGGCGACAGCTCGTCGTCGTCGGCCGAGGCCCTCGACGGTGGTGAGCTCGCGGCCGTCGGCCTGCATCGCGAGGTACGAGCAGGCGTTCATCGGCCGGCCGTCGAGCGAGCATCATGCAGGCGCCGCACTCGGAGTCGTCGCAGCCCTCCTTGGAGCCGGTCAGACCGAGCTACGTCGCGCACCGCGTCGAGCAGGTTCAGGTGCGGATCGACGTCGACCGGGTAGGGGACGCCGTTGACGTTCAGGGTGATGGAGTACTTCATCCGGTGACCTCAGACGGCGGCATAGGTGGACGAGGAGGCGGGGATGCCGACGTCGTCGCCGCCGGCGCGGGCGATGGCCGTCTCGATCGCGCGGCGCGCGATCACGGCCGCCATCGCCCGGCGGTAGTCGGCCGAGCCGCGGACGTCGGAGATCGGCGCGGACGCCGATGCCGCCGCCGCAGCGGCGGCGGTGGCCGCGGCCTTGCCGCCGTCGGAGCCGACGAGGGCCTGCTCGGCCTCCGGCACCGGTGGATGGTCGGCGCGAGCGCGGTGATGGCGACGCGAGCCGCCGTCACCTTGCCGCCCTCGACCGTGACCGCGGCGGCTGCGCCGACGACGCGATCTCCATCTGGCGGCGGTACTCGAGCCGGACGTAGGCCGAGCCGGTGCCGGCGGCCGGGCGCCGGCAGGTCGACGGCGATCAGCAGCTCGTCGGGCGACGCGACCGTCTTGCCGGGCCCCGTGAAGAGCTCGTCGATCGCGACCGACCGCGTGCCGCCGGGCCCCTCGCAGGACCACGGTGGCGCCGAGGCAGATCAGCGGCGCACCGGTGTCCATGGCCGGCGAGGCGTTCATGACGTTGCCGCCGATGGTGCCGTTGGCCCGGGTCGCGTGCGACCCGACGATGGCCGAGGCGTCGGCGAGGCCCGTGAACCGCTCGCGGATCACCGCGTGCGACTCGATCTCCTCGTGCGTCACGAGGGCGCCGAGGCGCAGGCCCGCCGCCGGCGGCGGAGATGCCGCGCAGCGCGTCGATGCCGTGGATGGCCACGAGGGCGTCGGGCAGGGGCTTCTTGCCCTGGCGGGAGCCGACCACGAGGTCGGTGCCCCCGGCGACGGGGCGAGCCCCGCCGCCGAGCGCCTGGACCGCCTCCTCGACGCTCGTCGCGGCGACGTAGGAACCGCTCACGCCCCGGCCTCCTCGGCCGTCGACCAGACGCGCTCGGGCGTCATCGGCAGGTGGTTGACGTGCTTGCCGATGACCCGGGCGATCGCGTTCGCGATGGCGCCCGACGTGGGCACGCTCGGCGGCTCGCCGACGCCCTTCGAGCCCTTCGGCCCGGCGTTCGGCGTGTCGACCTCGATCCAGTGGATCGTCGATCTTCGGGCCGTCCGAGACGGTCATCAGCTTGTAGTCGAGCAGGTGCGGGTTGCGCTGGCGGCCGTCGGCGTCGATCTGGGTGCCCTCGGTGAGTGCCTGGCCGAGGCCCATCATGACCCCGCCGTACACCTGGCCGTCGGCGCCGATCTTGTTGACGATCTTGCCCGAGTCGTGCGCCGCGGCGAACCGCAGCACGCGCACGACGCCGGTCTCGCGGTCGACCTTCACGTGCGCCGCGTGCGTGATCAGCTGCGGCGCGAGGAAGGACGACAGGCCGAGATCGCCGATGCAGTGCGACGCGATGTCGGACGCGCCGGCCTCGGGCACGTCGCCCGAGCCCTTGCCGAGGTAGCGGCTTGCCGGAGCCGGCCAGGTCGGCGATCGGCCACCGACCGGTCGGGCGAGCCCTTGACCCGGATGACGCCCTCGGCCACCTCGAGGTCGGCCGGGGCCGCCTCGAGCTGGTCGGCGGCGTCGGTCGAGCAGCTGCTCGCGCACCTCGGTGGCGGCACCGATCACGGCGCGGCCGTTGTTGAACGTCGTCTGCGACCCGGACGAGCCCATGTCCCACGGGCCCGCGTCGGTGTCCTGGTAGAGGATCGAGAAGTCCTCCGGCTGCATGCCGAGCACCTCGGCGGCGAGGATCGGCAGGCCCATGACGGCGCCCGTGCCCGCACTCCATCGCACCGGTGATGATGACGCCCGAGCCGTCGCCGTTGAGCTTCACGTACGCGCCCGAGGGCACACCGAACGACGGCCACCAGCCGCAGGCGATGCCGATCGCCTCGTCCTCCGGCAGGTCCTGGCCCCAGCCGATCATCTCCTGGGCCTTCTCGAGCGTCTCGCGCATGCCGATCGCGTCGTAGACCTGCCCCGTCGCGCCGGGCTGGCCCTCCTCGATCAGCGTGCGCCGGCGCAGCTCGACGGCGTCCATGCCGATCGCGGCTGCGACCTCGTCCATGTGCTGCTCGAGCGGCCCAGCAGGCCTGGGGCGCCGTGGGGGCGCGGATCGAGCTGGACGGCTGGTTGTTCGTGTAGACCAGGTGCGAGTCGATGTCGACGTTCTGGATCTTGTACGGACCGATCGCGTGCATCGCCGCCATCTGGGCGAAGAAGCCGCCCTCGCCGCAGTAGGCGCCGCCGTCGAGGACGAGCTTGCCGCGCCGGGCGACGATGGTGCCGTCGCTTCTTCACGCCGGTCTCGAGCTCGATCACCATGCCCTCGCGCCGGTGGTCGGGCGCGATGAACTCCTCGTGGCGCGAGAAGACGAGCTTCACGGGCCGCCGGGAGGCGCGGGCGAGCGCCGCGACGTGGCCCTCGAAGTGGAAGTCGCACTTGGAGCCGAAGCCGCCGCCGAGCAGCGGCACGATGATCCGCACGTGCGACTCGGGGATCTCGAGCACGGTGGCCACGCCCGAGCGCGCCGCGAACGGCACCTGGGTGGAGGACCAGACCGTGACCTTGTCGCCCTGCCACTGCGCGATGATGCGCCCGCGGCTCGATCGGGACGCCCTGCGAGCAGTCGGCCACGTAGCGGCCCTTCACGACGGCGTCGGCCGAGGCCATCGCCTCCGCCGCGTCGCCGCGGATGATGGTCGAGTGGCCGAGCGTGTTCTTGTCGCGGCCCATCGTCTCGTCGCCGCTGTAGTCCGACCACGTCTCGTGGATCAGCGTCGCGTCGTCGGCGATCGCCGCCTCGATGTCCGAGTTGGCCGGCAGCGGCTCGTAGTCGACCTCGATCAGCTCGACGGCCGCCGCGGCGATCTCGGCGGTGGTGGCGGCGACGGCCGCGACCACGTCGGCCTCGAACCGCACGACGTCCTTCGCGAACATCAGCCGGTCCTGCACCATGCCGCCGTAGCGCACCTCGGGAACGTCCGCGTGCGTGAGCACGGCGAAGACGCCCGGGAGCTGCCTTGGCCTTGGACGTGTCGATGCGCGTGATCCGCGCGTGCGTGTGCGCCGCGTACTTGAACTTCGCATGGAGCTGACCGGTCAGGTTCATGTCCGCCGTGTACCGGCCGACCCCCGTGACCTTCTCCTTGCCGTCAGGCCGGATGAAGAGTTTCTTCCGCTCCTCGACTGCCGCCAACGTTCCCTCCTCGGGTCCTAATGTCTGGCAGCGCATAGGGTAAGGCCGAACGCCTGCAAAACCAACTCGCCGAGCCCGAACGTGGGCTTCGCGGCAAACCTCTAGGCTGTCGGGGTGTCCGATGCCGATGAGCTGCTCGCGCTGCCGCTCGGCGAACTGCTCGCGCGACTCGCGTCCGACGCCCCCGCCCCGGCCGGTGGCGCCCTCGCCGCGATCGCCGCGGCCGGCGCCGCAGCAATGGTCGAGATGGGCGCCAGCCTGACGCGGGCGCGGGAGCGCTACGCCGCCTACTGGCCCGAGATGGAGGTCACCGGGGCGCGGGCGCGCGAGCTGCGCGGCGAGCTCGTCGAACTCGTCGTCGACGACGGCCGCGCCTACGCCGGCGTGATCGCCGCGCTGCGGCTGCCACAGGACTCCGACGCGGCGCGCGCGGAGCGACGGGTCGCGCTCGACGACGCGACGCTGGCGGCCGCCGGTCCGCCGCGGCGCATCCTCGCGGCGGCGGCCGAGCTGGCCGAGCTGGCGGCCGCGGTGGCCGAGCGCGGCAACGTCAACCTGGTCGGCGACGCCACCACCGCCGCGGTGATCGCCGAGTCGGCGGGACGGGCGGCGGCCATGCTGGTCGAGATCGATGCCGGCATGAGCAAGGCGGCCGGCGCGGCCGAGGTGCTGCAGGCGGCGCGGGCCGACTCCGTGCGGGCGGCGGCAGCGCGCACGCGCGCCCTGTCGGCAGCCGACATGCGGCGGCCGCGCGGGCTCTAGCGGCTAGCTGCGGGCGGCGCCGCTGCGCTTCGTGCCGGTGCCGTCGTGGCCGGTCTCGATGACGGCGCACAGCGCCTCGACGACGGCCGGGTCGAAGTGCGTACCGGCCGACCGCTTCAGCTCGCGGAGCGCGCCGCCGGTGCCGCGCGAGCGCCGGAAGGGCGGGTCGGCGGTCATCGCCGAGAAGGCGTCGGCGACGGCGACGATGCGGGCCTCGAGCGGGATCGTGTCGCCGGCCAGCGCGTCGGGGTACCCGGTGCCATCGTAGCGCTCGTGGTGATGGCGGACGGCGAGGCCGGCGGGCGCGAGGTCGGCGATGCGCGTGACGATCTCCTGCCCGAGCGCGGCGTGGGTGCGCATGATCTCCCACTCCGCCTCGGTCAGCTTCTCCGGCTTCGAGAGGATCGCCTCGGGCACGGCGACCTTGCCGACGTCGTGGAGCCAGCCGGCGAGGCGCGCGCGCAGCACGACCTCGTCGTCGCAGCCGAGGGCCTCGGCGACGGACGCGGACAGCTCGGCGACCTGGCGGTTGTGGTGCTCGGGCATGCCCTCGCGGCCGGCCGCGGAGCGGGCCAGGGCCTGGGCGATGCGGATCGCGTCGGGCTCGGGCCGGACGATCTCGGCCACCTCCTCGCCCGCCAGCGCGGTGGTGTTCCGGCCGCGCGCGTGTGCGGCGGCGAGCGCCTCGTCCGCGGTCGCGAGCAGCGCGAAGGGGTCGTTCGGGACGATCGCCCGGGCGGCGCCGACGGAGACCGTGGGCCACAGCTCGCGACCCTCGACCAGCACCGGGCCGGTGCAGACGACCTGGCGGATCGCGTCGGCGACCCGGAACAGCGCCTCGTCGGAGGGCACGTTCGGCGCGAGCACGGCGAACCGCTTGCCGTCGTAGCGGCCCAGCGAGTCGTACGAGCGCAGCATCGCCTTCAGGCGGCTCGCGATCTCGACCAGGACGATATCGCCGGCGGTCGGCCCGTACTCCTCGTTCAGCCACCGGAAGTCGTCGACGTCGACCAGCAGCACGGCCGGGGTCGCGTCGCCGCGCTCGGCGCGGTTCAGCTCGACCTTCAGCAGCTCGATCAGGTGGCCGCGGTTGTACGTGTCGGTGAGGGCGTCGACTTGCGACTTGCGCTCCGCCTCGGCGCGGGCCGCGACGGCCTCGGCGTTCGCCGTACTGAGCAGTCCGAGCGCCTCGCGCAGCTCGACGGTGCGCTGGGCGACGAGGTCCTCGGCGAACGCCAGCCGGCGCGAGCCCTGCTCGGCCATCAGCGCGATCAGCGCGGCCGCCAGCAGGCCGGCGGCGAGGACGACCCACGGCAGCGCCTGGCCGCCGGGCGACGTGGTCGACTCGACCGCCACCAGCCACGGGCGGCCGCCCGCGTCGAGCGAGCGGGTGACACCGCCGTCGGGGAGCGTGGCCGAGCCGTAGACCTGGGCTGCGCCGTCGGTGATGCGGACGTGCAGGCCGCCCGCACCGCGCAGCGCCTCGGTGACGAGCACCGACGGCTGCATGGTGCCGACAGCGACGCCCGTCAGCGCGTCGGCGCGCTCGCCGGGCGTGGCGAGCGACGCGCCGCGCTGGAAGGCGGGCTCGACCAGCAGCACGGCGCCGCCGGCCTGCGCGGGCGCCGTGACGCGGCCGGTGCCATCGGCGATCGCGGCCTTGACGGCGGCGGCGACGGCGGGGTCGGCGGTCAGGTCGAGGCCGATCGCGCGGGCGTTCTCCGTGGTCGGTGCGACGAAGGTGGTGGGGTAGTACGTCGCGCGCTCGGCGGCGGTGCGGACGGAGTCGCCGGCCGGCTCCGAGATGGCGAAGCCGCGCTCGCGCTCGAAGGACGAGCGCATCGGCGCGGTCACGCGCGGCGCCCACGAGACGGCGTCGAGCGACGGGTTGGCCAGGGCGGGCTGCGCGAACTGCGCGAAGTCGTCGATGGTGCGGGCGGTCGAGAAGACGCCGACGACGCCGCGCACGTCGGCCCGCGTGGCGGCCAGCTGGGCGCGGATCGCGCCCACGGCCTGGTCGGCGGTGCGCGCCCGCTCGGCGGCGGCCTCGCTGTCGGCCGAGCGCTTGACCACGGCGAAGGCGGCGATGGCAAGCAGCGCGAGCACGCCGAAGACGATCAGCGTGCGGGTGTGCGGGCGCCAGCCGGCGGCAGCGACCGGGTCGGGGCCAGCGTCGTTCTCGTCCGGCAGCGCCGGCAGCACCTCGCCATCCACGTGCCCCGTATCGGCTGAACGGCCCCGATCCTTGAACCGAGCGGAGATTCGTTTGCATTGCAGATACTCGTTTGTACTAAGCGAACAAGCATCTCATGCCGATGAGCAAGATGTGAGCTTGTCCGTCCGGTCCGTCTCCCCACGGCTACCGACGCACCACGGCCTGCCCGGTCGCGCGGTGCGTGCCGCTGCCTGCGCGCTGATGGCGCTGGTGATGCTGGCCGTCCTGCCCGCCCTCGCCGGCGCCGCCACCGTGGCGACGACGGTGTCCCTCGTCAGCTCCGACGGCGCTCCGCTGGCAGGCGCGCAGATCGCCTACCACGCCTCCGGCGGCAGCTGGCAGCCGACGCAGACGACGGGCGGCGACGGCACCGTGCGCCTGAACCTGAACGCCGGCTCCTACACCTTCCAGGCCACCTACAACGGCGGCTCGCAGCAGCAGTCGCTGGCGGTGGACGCGACGCCAACCACGCTGACGTTCCGCACGCTCGACGTGAGCGTGCCGGTGGTCGGCTCCGACGGCGACGGGATCGCCGGCGCGGTCGTGAACCACTACGGCTCGACCGGCAGCTGGGTCGGCAACCGCACGACCGGCTCGTCGGGCGTCCTGCGGTACGAGCTGCTGCCCGGCACCTACCGCTTCCAGGCGACGTCCAACGGCGGCTCGCAGCAGCAGACGCTGGCCGCCGACGCGTCGCACCGGCTGCTCACATTTCGCACGCGCGACGTGAGCGTGGCGGCGCTGGACTCCGCCGGCGACGGCATCGCCGGCGCGGTGCTGAACTTCTACGGGTCGACCGGCAGCTGGGTGGGCAACCGCACGACCAGCGCCTCGGGCGTCCTGCACTACGAGCTGCTGGACGGCACCTACCACTTCCAGACGACCTCCAACGGCGGCTCGCAGCAGCTGTCGCTGACGGTCGACGCCGCCCACACCGACCTGACGTTCCGGACGCTCGGCGTGCGGGTACCGGTACGCGACTCCGACGGCGACGGCATCGCCGGTGCGGTGCTCAACTTCTACGGCTCGACCGGCAGCTGGGTCGGCAACCGCAAGACGGACGAGTCGGGCGTGCTCCGCTACGAGCTGCTGCCGGGCACCTATCGCTTCCAGGCGACGCTGAACGGCGGCTCGCAGCAGCAGACGCTGGCGGTCGACGCGACGCACACCGACCTCGACTTCACGACGCTCGACACCGCCGTCTCGGTGCTCGACTCGACGGGGGCGGGCATCGCCGGCGCCGTCGTCAACTTCTACGGGTCGACAGGCAGCTGGGTCGGCAACCGCACGACCGGCGCCTCCGGCGTCCTGCACTACGAGCTGCTGGTCGGCTCCTACCGCTTCCAGGCGACGCACAACGGCGGGTCGCAGCAGCTCAGCCTGGGCGTCGCGCCGGAGCTGCACCAGCTGGCGTTCCGGACGCTCGGCGTCACCGTCTCCGTGCGCACCTCGCAGGGAGCGGGCATCGCCGGCGCGGTCGTGAACCACTACGGCTCGACCGGCAGCTGGGTCGGCAACCGGACGACGGCGAACGCCGGCTCCCTGCACTACGAGCTCCTCGCGGGCTCCTACACGTTCCAGGCGACCACGCGCGGCGGCTCGCAGCAGCAGCCCCTCTCGGTGGCGCCCGGGTCGACGGCGCTCGGCTTCGTGACCGCGCCGGTCACCGCGCTGGTGGTCGATGCCGGCGGCGTCCCCGTCGCCGGCGCCTCGATCAACCACTACGGCTCGACCGGCAGCTGGGTCGGCACGCGGCTGACGAACAGCAGCGGCCAGGTCGTGACCGAGCTGCTGCCGGGCACGTACACGTTCCAGTCGACCCGCTGGGGCACGATGACGCGGTCGCTGACGGTGCCGCCGAGCACGCTGATCACCTTCGAGCCGGGCGGCCCGACGACGCGCCCGGCGCCGCCGTCGCCGACCGGGGTGGCCGCCGCGGCCGCGATCACCTCGGCGCCGTCGCTGCACTGGGATGCCGTCCCGGGCGCCGTCGGCTACCGGGTCTACCGCGGCGCGACGCTCGTCGGCACGACGCCGGGAACGACGTTCGCCGACACCACGGCACCGGACGGGACGTATGTCTACAGCGTGATCGCCGTCGACGCCCACGGCGTCGCCTCGCCCCCGGGGGGCAGCGCCACGGTGACGGTCGACAGGGTCGCGCCGGCGACGCATGTCACGACCGCGCCACAGGCGATCGCGGGCGGGGCGTTCGCGGTCGAGTTCTCGGCCGACCCCGACACCGTGTCGATCGACTGCAGCGTCGACGGCGGCGCGTTCGCGCCGTGCACCGCGCCGTGGGAGGTTGCCGACCTGGGCGAGGGCGGCCACACGCTCGCGATCCGGTCGACCGACGCGGCCGGCAACGTCGAGAGCCCGCCCGCGAGCCTGACGCTCACGGTCGACACCACGCCGCCGGCCGCACCGACGCTGACGGCGACCCCGGCCACCGACCTGCCGCTCGGCTCCGGGCAGGCCACCGTCGTGGTCAGCGCGCAGGGGACGTCCGACACCGTCCGCGTGGTCGTGCGCCGCGAGGGCGACGTGATCCACGACGGCGCCGCACTCGCCGACGTCACGGATGCGGGGCTCGACGACGAGACCACCTACCGCTACCGCGCCGTCGCCTACGACGCGGCCGGCAACGCGTCGATCGCCGCCACCGCCACGGCCGAGACCCCCGACCGCACGTCGCCCGTCGCGCCGGCGGCGCCGGAGGCCTCGGGATACCCGCTGCACGTGACGTGGGCCGACGAGGCCGGCACGACGTTCACGCTCCAGCGTGACGGCACGGAGATCGCCCGCACCGCCCAGGCTGCGCTCATCGACGCCGACGCCGTCGACGACGCCCCGCCGGAGACGCCGGCCGACGTCGCGGTCACGGACGTGACCCGGACGGGGCTGACGGTCGAGTGGACCGCTCCCGCCGACCACGGCACCCGCTACCGCTACACCGTGCGCGGCGAGGACGAGGCCGGCAACGTCGGACCCGACTCGGCCGAGGGCGAGTTCGTCGCGCGCAGCGGCGTCACCGAGTACGTCGTGCTGGTGAACGGCGTCCCCACCGGGCCCCGGGCGAGCGGCACGAGCCTCGAGCTGACCGGCCTGCCGGTGGGCGTGAAGCGCACGATCACCGTCGTCGCGGTGGACGGCGCCGGCAACGGCTCCGACCCGTCCGCCGCGGTCGTCTCGGGCGAGGACGAGGCACCCGAGGTGCCGGCTGACCTGACCGCCGCGACCCCGACCCGTGAGAAGCCCGTCGCTGACGTGGCCCGCCGTCGACGGCGCCGTCGAGTACATCGTGCTCCGCGACGAGGAGGAGCTCGGCCGCGTCACCGAGCCGGAGTTCACCGACGAGGAGCTCGACGAGGACGGCACCTACTTCTACGCCGTCACCGCGGTCGGTGCCGCCGGGTTGCCGAGCGATCCGTCGGAGCCGTTCGAGGTCGAGTACGACACGACCGCGCCCGAGTCCGCGATCATGGCCGGACCGGCAGCCGGTGCCAGCGTGCGCGACAGCGTCACCCTGGAGCTCGGCCCGGACGAGGACGACATCACCTTCGCCTGCGCCCTCGACGACGCGGCCGCGGCGCCGTGCACGAGCCCGTGGGTGCTGACCGGCCTCGCCGCCGGCGACCATCGCGTGACCGTCGCGGCCACCGACGCCGCCGGCAACGCCGACGCGACGCCCGTGGCGGCGACCTTCACGGTCGACCTCACGGCGCCCGCCGCGCCCGACCTGACTGCCGTCGCCAGCACGAGCCCGCCGGCCGGCTCCGCGCAGGGTCGCGTCGCCGTCACCGCCGCACCCGGTGCGGGCGGCACGCGCGTCGTCGTCACCGAGGGCGCGCGCCTGGTGCTCGACGGCGCCGGCGGTTCGCTCACCGACGACGTTTCCGACGGCGTCGAGCTGAGCTACCGCGCGGTCAGCTACGACACGGCCGGCAACGCCTCCGCTGCAACCTCCGTCACCGTCCGCACGCCGGATCGCACGGCGCCCGCGGCACCGCAGATCACGGGCGCGAGCGGCTACCCGCTGACGCTGCACTGGACGATGGAGAACGGCGCCAGGGCGACCGTCCGGCGAGGCGCGGCCACCGTCGCGCAGACCGACGGGCACGCGACGACCGACGAGGACGCGGTCGACGCCGACGCGCCGGCAGCGCCGGACGGCGTCGTCGCGACCAACGTGAGCACCGGCGGGTTCGACGTGTCCTGGGCGGCATCTGCCGACGCCGGCACCGAGTACGTCTACACGGCCACCGTCCGCGACGCGGCCGGCAACGTCAGCCCGGCGACGCCGGACACGCCCGCGACGGCGACCAGCGGTACGGCGCGCTACCGCGTGCTGGTCGACGGCGCCGTCGCCCTCCAGACCGGCGCCACCCATGCGCGCGTCGACGGTCTCGCCGCCGGCACGACCCATGCCATCGCCGTGGTCGCGGTCGACGGTGCCGGCAACGTCTCGGCGAAGTCACCGGCCCTGAAGGTGCCGACCGCCACGCTCGCCGGCACGCCGCCGCCGTCCGCGAAGATCCTCGGCGAGCCCGTCGTGACGCGGCCGAACGTGGCGGTGCGCCTGAAGGCGACCGTGACGCCCGGCACCGCGCCGGTGGCATCCGTCACGTGGCGGTTCCCGGACGGCTCGACCGCGACCGGCACCGAGGTCGAGCGGGCGTTCCGCTCGGCCGGCTCGCAGCTCGTCCAGCTCGCCGCCACCGATGCCGGCGGCGGCGCTGCGACCAGCTCGATGCTCGTGCTCGTCGACGGCGGCGCGCCCTCCGTGAAGATCGACGGCCGCACGCCGACCGGCGTCGTCGTCGTCGCGTCCGACGATCTCTCCGGTGTCGCGTCGCTGACGGCGCGCTGGGCGGGCGGGTCGACGACCGTCAAGGGTGCGCGCGCAGTGCTGAGGCTGCCGGCCGGCGTCACCGCCGTCGACGTCGCCGCGCGCGACCGCGCGGGTAACGTGGGCAAGGCCACGCTGCGCGTCCGGGCCGACCGTGTGCGGCCGGCACTGACCGTCACGGCGCCGGCGATGTCGTACGGCCCGCGGGTGACGATCAAGCTGAGCGCGCCCGGTGCCCGCCTGCTGGTGGACGGCAAGAAGACCGGCGGCAGCGTCCAGGTGGCCGCGGGCCGCAGGCACGTGGTCGAGGCCGTCGACAAGGCGGGCAACCGCAGCCGCGTCACCATCATGGTGGCGCGCGACCGCCCGATCGCGAAGCTGAAGAGCCCGGCGCTGGACGGTCCGCGCCACGACCAGCTGTGGCCGGGCAACCGGGACGAGACCGGCGTGCGCCGTTACCTGCTGCGTGCGGCCGAGCAGCGTCTGATGATCGCCGGCGCGCTGCCCGCGAAGTTCCGGCTGACGACGCGCTTCACCGCCGACGTCGCTGCCGCCGTGCGGAAGTTCCAGGCGAGCAGGGGCATCGCCGCCACCGGCAAGATCGACACGCAGACGAAGGCGGCGCTCGACCGCGCGGCCACGGGCACGCGCATCACGTGGAGCGACCGGTGAGGCTGATGATCGCCTGCGACTGCGGTCGCCACGACACGGCCGAGCCGGGCGAGCCGTTCATGTGTCCCGCGTGCGGGCGCATGTGGGACGTGCCGCCGCTCGACTCCGAGCGCGCCGACGCGATCGCGCGCGCCACGCGCCGGCACCGCGTGCGGGTCGTCGTCAGCGCCGTCGCGATCCTCCTCGGCTGCGTGCTCGTCGCCTTGCTCGGCAGTGCCGGCGCGGCGACGCTCCTCCTGCCGATCGGCGTGGTGCTGTGGCTGCTGGTGGCGCTGCCGTCGCTGCGCCGCTCGTACCGCCGGGCCTTGGAGGGCGTCGGCGAGCTCGAGCTGCGCCGCAGCTCGGTCGGCTAGCGGGGTCGGCTAGCGGGGTCTGACCCCAATCGGAGGATTTTTGGGGTCAGACCCCGATCACAGGACACGCGCGGAAGGCGCGCGGATCGCGCGACCTGTGACGGTGCGTGCCTGTTTCGTCACGGACAATGCGTTCCGCGCGACGCGATTTGTCTGACTTTAGTCAGACAAATCCGCCCCCAGAGCAGCACCCCGTCCGCGCTAGAACAGCGTCAGGTACTTCTTGCGCTCCCAGTCCGACACGCCGGCGTGGTACTCGGTGAACTCCGCCGTCTTCGTCTTCACGAAGTAGTCGACGTAGCTCTCGCCGATGCCCTGGCCGAGCCAGTCCTGCACCACGGCGTCCTCTTTCAGGATGCGGACCGCGTCGAGCAGCGTGGCGGGCAGCTGCTTGATGCCGCGGGCCGCGACGTCGGCCTCCGACAGCTCGTAGAGGTTCTCGGTGTTCGGCTCGCCCGGATTCGTGTCGTTCGCGACGCCGTCGAGGCCGGCGCCGATCAGCGCGGCGGTGGCCAGGTACGGGTTCGCAGAGCCGTCGATGGCGCGGATCTCGATGCGGCCGGGGGCCGGGATGCGGATCGCCTGCGTGCGGTTGTTCATGCCGTACGTGGCGTAGGCCGGCGACCAGGTGGCGCCGGACGTGGGGGCGCCGACGCCGATGCGCTTGTACGAGTTGACCGTCGGCGCGCCGATCGCGAGCACGGCCTCGGCGTGGTCGATGACACCGCCCAGGAACGCGTAGCCGAGCTTCGACAGGCCGAGCCCGCGCGGGTCGTCGTCGGCGGCGAACAGGTTCGTGTCGCCGGCCGGATCCCACAGCGAGATGTGCAGGTGGGCACCGTTGCCGGTGAGGTGCGCGAACGGCTTCGGCATGAACGTCGCCAGGTAGCCGCGCTCCTGCGCCATCGCGTGGACCATGTACCGGAAGAAGATCGCGCGGTCGGCCGTGATCAGCGCATCGTCGTAGTCGAAGTTCGACTCGAACTGCCCGTTCGCGTCCTCGTGGTCGTTCGCGTAGTTGCCCCAGCCGAGCTCGTTCTGGTACTTCGAGAGCGTCGAGATGAACTCGTAGTTCCGCGTCAGGCCCTTCATGTCGTAGCAGGGCTGCTCGAGCGTGTCGAGGTCGTCGAGGAGCACGATCTGCCCGTCGCGCTCCTTGATGAGGAAGAACTCCAGCTCGATGCCCATCTTCAGCCGGTAGCCGAGCTGCCTCGCCCGCTCGACGGCGTTGATGAGGATCGTGCGCGGACAGTACGGCCACGGCTCGCCGGCGACGGTGATGTTGCAGGCGAGGCGGGCGAGGCCGGGCTTGAACGGCACCTTCGTGTACGACGACGGGTCGGGCATCGCGGCCACGTCGGGCGACGCCGGCGTCTGCCCCATCGGACCGGCGGCGAAGCCCGCGAAGCCGGCGCCCTCCTCCATCATCGAGTCGAAGTTCTGGATCGGGACGAGCTTCGCGTTCGGCTTGCCGTGCATGTCGACGAACTGGGCGAAGAAGAACTCGATGCCGTCGTCCTGCGCGCGCTGACGCAGCTCCTCGGTGGTGGTCGGGGCCCCGCCTGCCGCCATGTTCCCGCTCCCTTTGACTCGCCTCAGATCACGTGAAGGTAGCGAGTCTACACCTTTCTTTCACCAGGCCGTTTACAGCAGCCGGGGCTTTCTGTATGTTCTCGCGCATCGGTGGTGACGGAAGGCACGACCGGTCAAACCACAGCTGGTGGAGGCGTTCATGGGTGAACAGTCCGACGACGCTGGCGTACGCGTCTGGAGCGAAGGAGCAGCTACGTGATACCGCTGCTTGCCACTGCCGAGGAACTGACGACGCAGCTGGCGCAGGACTCGAAGATCCTCGCGGAGCAGTTCTACTTCTGGACCGTCGTCGTCATGTGGTTGATCCATGCCGGCTTCATGGCGTACGAGGCGGGCGTCGCCCGCCGCAAGAACGTGATGGCGACGGCCCTCAAGAACATCCTCACCATCGCCGTGGTGACACCGTCGTTCTACTACGTCGGCTGGTGGATCTACGGCTGCATGGAGCGAGGGTTCATCCCGACCGACCCCAACGGGGCCTACCTCGTGGGCGGGTCGTTCGACCTCTCGGCCTTCTGCAAGTCGACGGCCGCCTGGGGCGAGAGCATGGGCCCCAACCTCGCGGACAACATCTCCGGCGTCTTCTGGGCGGCGTTCCTGCTGTTCTCGTGGACGACCGGCTCCATCATGTCCGGCGCGCTGATCGAGCGCGTGCGGCTGAGCGCGTACCTGTTCCTGGCGACGTTCCTGGGCTCCGTGGTGTGGATCCTGGACGCCGCGTGGGGCTGGAGCGCCGGCGGCTGGCTCGTCACCGAGTACGGCTTCCACGACTCGATCGCCTCGGGGGTGGTGCACGGCGTCGCCGGCGCGTTCACCCTCGGCGTGCTGTTCCAGCTCGGCCCGCGCATCGGCCGTTACACGAGCGACGGCCGCATGCGGCGGTTCCTTCCGCACAACCTGCACATGACCCTGCTCGGCCTGATGCTGATCTTCGCCGGCTTCTACGCCTTCTACGGCGCCTGCCTGGTGATCACGTCGACGAGCTTCCCTGGCTGGCTCAACATCTACCTGTCGCCGACCACGTTGTCGGCCATCACGTTCACGATCACGATCGCGTTCGCCGGTGGCTTCACCGGCGGCTACTTCGCGAGTCGCGGCGACCCGTTCTGGACGATCTCCGGCGGCCTCGCCGGCGTGATCAGCGTGTCCGCCGGCGCCGATATCTACCACCCGTCGCTGGTCTACCTGCTGGCGACGGCATCCGGTGCGCTGGCGGTCGTCGTCGGCGGCATCATCGAGAAGCGCTTCCGCGTCGACGACGCGGTGGGCGCGGTCGCCGTCCACGGGTTCAGCGGGTTCCTCGGCGTGTTCTGGATCGGCGTCTTCGCCGCCGGCTATCCGACCGGCCTCGAGAACCTCAACTCGTCCATGGGCGGTCAGCTGATGGGCATCGCGACGTTCTTCCCGCTCGGCTTCCTGCCCGGCTACGCCCTCGCCTGGCTCCTGCGGCGGTTCAACATGCTGCGCGTGCCGCCGGAGGTCGAGATCGTCGGTCTCGACGTGGTCGAGTTCGGGATGGACTTCTATCCGGAACACGGCACGGCGCCCGAGACGATCATCGACGTCGACGGCGTCTCGAAGCTCGCCGGACCGATCCTCACCGACGAGTACCGGGAGCTGACGCGGAAATGACCCAGTTCGTGCTCAGCGTCGTGCTCATGATCGCCGTCATCGGCGGCGCCATCGTCTGGTCGTGGAACGCAGGCCTCCGCGACCGCTTCGCATCCTCCAGGAAGGGGTGAGATGAACACCGCACCTGACAGCGTCGACGAGAACGGCCTCGCCGAAGGCGTCGCCGCGTTCTTCACGTTCGGCCCCGGCTACACCGCCGGCGTGTACGTCCTGACCATCCTCGGCGTGCTCCTGATGATCGG
The DNA here is from genome assembly GCA_963722525.1 of uncultured Actinomycetes bacterium. GTDB lineage: Bacteria > Actinomycetota > Thermoleophilia > Gaiellales > F1-60-MAGs149 > VFJZ01. Next base: position 235,886 of record CAVRMM010000002.1, read on the forward strand.
TGCCATCGCCGCCTGGATGGCGACCGAGAACCGGCGGCTGACCGAGGCCGCCCGGAGCCTCGCACCACGGCTGGCGATCACCTCGACCATCCCGGACGCGCCGGAAGGCGCAGGAGAGTGACCATGGCCGGCAAGCAGATTGAGTTCCCGCCCGGCCAGCGGCACAGCCAGGGCTTCGAGCGAGCCTGCGTGGGCGTCGCGCTCATCCTCGCCGTGGTCGTCATCATCATCAACTCCGTCTGACCGACGACGGCCCGCCCTCCCGTGCGGAGGGCGGGCCGTTGCACGCAACGATGCGGATCCGCACCTCCACCATCGCGTGGGTCGCGGCCGGGGCCATCGCCGCGGCGGGCGCCCTGCTGCTCGCCTACCATCAGGCGACCTCGGTGGACGAGCCCCTCGCCATCGGCGCGATGGCGCCGGCCGTCGACCTGCCGGCGGTCGCCGGTGGCCGCGTCGTCGACTCCGGCCGACCGGTGGTGGTCGCGTTCGTGTCGACGACGTGCGGATCCTGCGAGCGGACGGCGGCGCAGCTCGTCCGGCTGGCCGGCAGTGGCGTCGCAGTGGGCGCGATCGCGCAGCCCGACGCGACCGACGACGTGCTGGCGTCGTTCGCCACCGGCCCGCTGGAGGGCGTCGTGCCGCTGGCCCGCGACGACCGCGCGACGGGTACGGCGTTCAAGGTCTCGGCGTTCCCGACGGTCTACGTGATCGACGCCTCCGGTCGGGTCGCCGACTCCTGGGTCGGAGATCAGCCGCCGGAGCGGTTCGACGCGGCGCTCACGGCGCCTGGTTGAGCTGCACGACCTCGCCGTTGGTGGCGTCGATCAGCACCGTTGCGCCGAGCTTCAGCGAGCCGTCCGGCTGACGGATCGAGAGCGATACGGCCCAGTGCGACCGGGCCTGGACGCCGCTGCGCAGGAACCGCACGACCTCCTGGTCGGCGTCGAAGCCCGCAGCCTTCTCCGCCAGGACGATCGCCTCCTCCTGGTCGACCTTCTGACCGTCCCGCTGGAGCGTGCGCGACACCACGAAGGCGACCACGAGGATCGCGGCGATGCCGCCGAGCACGACCAGCGGCGAGCGCTTCGGGCGCCCCGCCGCGACGGGACCGATCTGGCTCACGTCGTCGCCTCGCGCTGGCGGTCGGCCCAGAACCGGAGCGCCAGGTAGGCCGGGAAGTGCAGGAGCAGCACCAGCAGCACCCACCAGAGCTTCGCGCGCCGGGACACCGCGAGCTTGCGCACCTCGATGTACGCCAGATAGACGAGCACCAAGAGGGTGAGCGCCAATACCGCGGGGGCCTCGCCGACCAGCAGGAAGAAGAGCACGGCGCGAAAGCCTACACCGCGGGCCCGCGACTTCGATACTGTCGCCGCCCATGTACGAATTCCGCTCCGACACCTTCACCCGTCCAACCGAGGCGATGCGTCGCGTGATGGCCACCGCCGAGGTGGGTGACGACGTCTGGGGCGAGGACCCCACGGTGATCGCCCTCGAGGAGCGCGCGGCCGCCGCAGTCGGCAAGGAGGCGGCCCTCTTCGTCCCCTCCGGCACGATGGGCAACGCCATCGGCATGCACCTGCACGCGGGGCAGGGCGACGCGCTGTGGGCGCACGACTCCTCCCACGTGATCGACAATGAGGGCGGCGGACCGGCGACGCTCTGGGGCATCCTGGCGCGCGGCCTCGCGACGCCGGACGGCTTCTTCGGTGCCGACGACCTGCGGGCCGTGGTGCCCGAGGACGACACCGACCACCACCATGCGATCGCGCGCCTCGTCTGCGTCGAGAACACGTCCACCGCCGCGCAGGGCGCCCCCTGGCCGGTCGAGCGGCTGGCCGAGATCCGCTCATACGCGCACGCGCGCGGGATGAAGGTGCACATGGACGGCGCCCGGCTGTTCAACGCCGCCGTCGCGCTCGGCGTCGGCGCCGACGTGATCTGCCGCGAGGTCGACACGGTTCAGTTCTGCCTCTCGAAGGGCCTCGGGGCGCCGGTCGGCTCGATCATCGCCGGCACTGCGGAGGAGATGGTGCGCGCCGACCGGTACCGCAAGCTGCTTGGCGGCGGCATGCGGCAGGCCGGCATCGTCGCCGCGGCCGGCATCCACGCGCTCGACCACCACGTCACGCGCCTCGCCGACGACCACGCGAACGCCCGCTGGCTGGCCGAGGGCCTGGGCGCCGGCTCGCGGCTCTCGGTCGATGCCGCGGCCGTGCGGACCAACATCGTGCTGGCCGCCTGCACCCGCGACGGCGACACGGCTGCGAGCGTCTGCGACGAGCTCGAGGCGGTCGGCGTCCTGGCCGCGCCCTACGACCGCACGCGCATCCGCTTCGTGACCTCGCTCGAGGTCGATGCGGGCGGCGTGGAGGCTGCACTTGAGGCTGCCGCCCGCGTGATAGGCTGAGTCGCGTGAAGGCTGAAATCCACCCGAAGTACGAGCTCTCGCTGGTGAAGTGCTCGTGCGGGAACGAGTTCGAGACCCGCTCCACCAAGGGCGACATGACCGTCGAGATCTGCGCCGAGTGCCACCCGTTCTACACGGGGAAGCAGAAGCTCATCGACACGGGTGGCCGCGTCGAGCGCTTCCAGAAGCGGCTCGCGAAGTCCGCGACGAAGTCGTAGGGTCAGTCCGCCCGTGACGCCGGTCGGCGGCCAGGCGGTCCTCGAAGGCGTGATGATGCGGACGCCGCGCTTCTGGGCGGTGTCCGTGCGACGTCCCGACGGACGCATCTCGAGCGTCTCCCACGCCGCGACCTCGGTCGCAGCGCGCCACCGGCTGCTCCGCGTGCCGTTCATCCGCGGCATCGTCGCCCTCGGCGACTCGCTCGCGATCGGCTTCCGGGCGCTCGGGCTGTCGGCGCAGTGGGCCGCCTCCGACGACGACTCCGAGGAGGCGACGGAAGAGCTGTCGCGCTGGTCGATCGCGGTTGCGTTCGTGTTCGCGATCGGGTTCTCGCTGGTGCTGTTCAAGGCCTCGCCGGCGCTGCTCACCAACCTGTTCGGGCTGGACGGCGTCGGCTTCGCGCTGGTCGAGGGCCTGATCCGGGTCGGCATCCTGATCGGCTACCTCGCGCTGCTGTCGTTCATTCCCGACCTGAAGCGCGTGTTCCAGTACCACGCCGCCGAGCACATGGCCATCAACGCGCTCGAGGCCGGCGACGAGCTGACGCCCGACGCGGTCGCGAAGCACTCGCGCATCCACGTCCGCTGCGGCACCGCGTTCCTGCTCTGGGTGATGCTCGTGTCGATCCTGGTCTATGTCGTGATCGGCAAGCCTGACGACTGGTACTTCCTCGTGCTCTCTCGGGTCGCGCTCCTCCTCCCGATCGCCGGCGTCGCGTACGAGGTGATCCGACTCGCCGGCCGGTACGGCAAGAACCCGCTCGTGCGCGCCGCCCTGGCTCCCGGGCTGTGGTTGCAGCGGCTGACGACGCGCCCGCCCACGTTCGACCAGCTGGAGGTCTCGATCGACTCGCTGAAGAGGGTGCTCGCCCTCGAGGAGGAGCACGGCGGCACGCCGCAGGTCGAGGTCATGGCGTGATTCCGGCCGACCTGCGCCGGCAGGTCGCGCTCGGTGAGGTGGCGCTCTCCCCCGACGGGCAGCTGGTCGCCTACACGCGCCGGACCACGGCCGGCAACGCCGACCGCTGCGCGGTCTGGCTGGTGCCGTACGACGGCGGCCGGCCGCGCCGGCTCACCGCCGGCACCGGTGAGGACCGCTCGCCGCTGTTCTCACCCGACGGCCGCTCGCTCGCCTTCCTGTCCGACCGGGACGGCGCGCGGCACCTGTACGTGATCGACATCGCCGGCGGCGAGGCGACGCCGGTCACCGCCGCAGCAGGTCTGCCACGCGGCGTGCAGGGGTTCGACTGGCACCCCGACGGGCGCCGGCTGGTGGTGCTGGCCGAGGACGCGCGCTCCGCGAGTGTGATCGGCGAGCGCGCGACCGGCGAGCCGACCGCGCGCGTGATCGAACGGCTCGACTGGCGCTACGACGGCGCCGGGCTGACGCTGCATCCCGCGCACCTGCACGTCGTGCCGCGCGGCGGCGGCGCACCGCGCCGGCTCACGGCGGGACCGTGGTCGGCCGCGCAGCCCCGGGTCGCTCCCGACGGATCCACCGTCGCGTTCCTGGCCGACCTCGATCCCGACGCCGATCGCCGCGTGCGCTCGGGCATCCACCTGGTGCCGGTCGACGGCGGCGAGCCGCGGCGGCTGGACGAGCCGACCGGGCACGTCGCCGAGGTCGCCTACCTGCCCGACGGCTCGCTGCTGGCCAAGGCGCGCGAGCGGTTCCCGTACGACGACCACGAGCACGCCCGCCTGTACCGGGTGACGGCGGAGGGCGCCGAACTGCTCGAGCCCGGCAGCGACGACCAGCTCGGCGGATCGGCGTACACCGACCTGTTCGACTGGCAGGCCGACGGCGACCGGCTGACGCGCGCCACGACCGTCGACGACGACGGCCGCATGCCGCTCGTGCGCGACGGCGAGGTGCTGCTCGACCGGGGCTGCGACCCCGTGATCGGTGCGCTCGCGGAGGCCGCCGGCCGCACCGTCGGCGTCGTCTCGACCGAGCGGCGACCGCCCGAGATCTGCGCGATCGAGCACGGCCGCGCCCGCGCCCTGACGCGCGACGGAGCCTGGCTGCGCAGGGCCGTCCTCGATCTGGAGCTGGACGAGTTCCGCGCCGGCGACATCACGAGCTTCGCCGTCTCGCCGCCGGGGGCGGGAGGCGAGCCGCGCGCCACCGTGCTCGCGCCGCACGGTGGGCCGACGTCGCAGTGGAACCCGCTGCCGATGCTCGAGAGCATCCTGCTCGCGCACGCCGGCTACCGCGTGCTGCTGCCGAACGTCCGCGGCTCGACCGGTCGCGGCCGGCCCTTCGTGCGCGCGCTGCGCGGCGACTGGGGCGGGGTGGACGCCGACGACTGCCACGCGGTGCTCGACCACGCCGTGTCGGCGGGCCTCGCCGACCCCGCCCGGCTCGGCGTGTTCGGCCTGTCCTACGGCGGCTTCCTGGTCAACTGGCTGGTCGGCACCTCCGACCGGTTCGCCGCCGCCGTATCCGAGAACGGCGTCGCCAACAACGTGTCGTCCTGGGCCGGCTCGGACTGCGGGCCGACCTACTCCGCCGCAGCCGGCATCGGCGACGCGACGACGCCGGAGGGCGTCGAGCTGCTGTGGCGCCAGTCGCCGCTGCGGCACGTGGCCGCCATCCGCACGCCGCTCCTGCTGCTGCAGGGCGAGGCCGACCGGCGCTGCCCGCCCGGCGACGCCGAGCAGCTGTTCGTCGCCCTGCGGGCGCTCGGCCGCGACGTCTCCTACGTGCTCTACCCCCAGTCGGCGCACGAGTACGTCGGCACGGGAACGCCCGACCGGCGCATCGACCGGCACACGCGCGTGATCGAGTGGTTCGGCCGGTGGATGCCCGCCTGATCGTCGCGCGCGAGGCGCTGATCGACGAGGTCGATCTGTCCGCCGGCGGCGAGCTCGTCGTGTACGGCCGCCGCACGACCGCGCCGAACCTCGACGCCAACCGCCGCCGCCTGTGGACCGTTCCGTGGCGCGGCGGCCAGCCGCGCCCGCTCACGTCGGGGCTGCACCTCGACCACACGCCGCGGATCGCCCCCGACGGCGCCTCGGTCGCCTTTCTGTCCGACCGCGAGACCGAGGCGGACCAGGTCTGGGTCGTGCCGGTGGACGGCGGCGAGCCGCGCCGGCTCACCTCCTTCCGCCGCGGCGCCACCGCCCTCGCGTGGAGCCCCGACGGCCGCTGGATCGCCGTCTGCGCGCACGACGACACCTCGCACCTGCACGCCGGCGAGCGCCCGAAGGGGGAGCCGACCGCCCGCGTGCTGCACCGGCTCGACTGGCGCGACGACGACACGTACGGGCTGCTCGCCTGGCCGGTGCACGTGCACCGCGTGCCGCTCCGCGGCCGCCCGCAGCGCCTCACCTCCGGCCCGTGGTTCGCGAGCGCGCCCGGCTTCCTGCCGGACGGCCGGGTCGGGTTCGTCGCCGACCCGCGTCCCGGCGCCGACCTCGCGCCGCTGCCGCAGCTGCATGCCGTCACAGGGCCCGGGGAGGCGCCGCAGCCGGTCTCGGCGCTGACCGGTCCGGTCCTCGACTGGACGGTCGACGGCGGCGAGGTCCTCTGCCTCGCACACGACGTGCCGGCGCCGGCCGACGCCGATCCGTCGCTGGTCGTGCGCCTGTCGGACGGCGCCGTCGTGGGTGGCGACCGTGACGCCTTCGCCATCTACGCGGCCGGCGCGGCCCACGTCGTGCATCGCGGTGCCCGGGAGATCGTCGGGCTCGCCGACGGCCGGGTGCTGGCGACGGTGGCGAGCGCCGAGCCGATCGCGGCCGCCGGGAGCCGCGTGGCGGCCGTGCTGATCGAGTCGACCGGCGCCGGCGACGTGTACGCCCTCGAGCCCGACCGCGCGCCGCGGCGCCTGACGCGCCACGGCGGCGACTGGGCCCGGCGAGCGCTCGGCACGCCGCAGGTGGACGAGCTGCAGATCGACGGCATCACGACGTGGGTGCTGTCCCCGGCCGGCGCCGGCACCGAGCCGCTGGCCACCGTGCTCGCCATCCACGGCGGCCCGACGTGGCACTGGACGCCGGCCGTCGAGCTCGGCCTGCAGAGCCTGGTCGCCGCGGGCTACCGCGTCACGCTGCCGAACATCCGCGGCTCCTACGGCTTCGGGTACGACTTCGTCGACGCGCTGCGCGGCCGCTGGGGCGACGTCGATGCCGCCGACTGCCACACGGTGCTCGACCACCTCGTCGCCGCCGGCCTGGCCGATCCGGCGCGGCTCGGCTGCTTCGGGCGCTCGTACGGCGGCTTCCTCGTCAACTGGCTGGTCGGCACGTCGCAGCGGTTCGCGGCCGCCGTCTCCGAGTGCGGGGTCTCGTCCAACGTGTCGGCGTACGGCCAGTCCGACTGCGGCGCGACGTACAACCGGGCTGCGGGCCTGGGGGAGACGCTGACGCCGGCGGGCGTCGAGCAGCTGTGGCGGCAGTCGCCGCTACGCCACGTGGCGGCCATCCGCACACCGCTGCTGCTGCTGCAGGGCGAGGCCGACCTGCGCTGTCCGACCTCCGACGCGGAGCAGCTGTTCGTGGCGCTCCGGTGGCTCGGCCGCGACGTTTCCTACGTGCTGTATCCCGAGGGCGAGCACGCGTACCACCGGCTCAACCGTCCCGATCGGCGCGCGGACCGTCACGGGCGTCTCGTGTCCTGGTTCGAGCGGCACATGCCCGCGTGAGCGCCGGGTAGCCTACGACGCGTGGATCCCATGGAGCGCCTCGTCGGCGAGATCGAGCGCAGCTTCGCGGAGGTCGAGGAGCGGTTGCAGGATCCCGCCATCCTCGGCGATCAGCGCCAGCTCGCCGATCTCGGACGCCGCCACTCGCGGCTGTCCGAGGCGCGCGCGCTGGCGACCGCCTACCGGGCGGCGCGGCAGCAGATCGACGACGCGGGCGAGATGCTCGAGACCGAGGGCGACGCCGAGACGCGCACCTTCCTGCTCGGCGAGCTCGAGGCGGCGCGCGAGCAGCTGCCCGTGCTGGAGGAGAAGATCCGCCTGGCGATGGTCGAGCGCGACCCGGCCGACGACAAGGACGTGATCGTCGAGATCCGCGCCGGTACCGGCGGGGAGGAGGCGGCGCTGTTCGCGGCCGACCTCTACAAGATGCTGACGCGCTACGCCGAGCGCCGCGGCTTCAAGCACCAGGTGCTGGCCAGCGACCCGTCCGACTCGGGCGGCATGAAGGACATCACCTTCTCGATCGCCGGCGACGGCGCCTTCTCGCTGTTCAAGTGGGAGTCCGGCGTGCACCGCGTGCAGCGGGTGCCGGCGACCGAGTCGCAGGGCCGCATCCACACGTCGACGGCCACCGTCGCGGTGCTGCCCGAGGCCGAGGAGGTCGAGGTGGTGCTCGACCCGAAGGACCTCACCATCGAGACCATCCGCGGCTGGGGGCCGGGCGGCCAGTCGGTCAACACCACCGACTCGGCGGTCCGCGTCACGCACCTGCCGTCCGGGCTGTCCGTCGTCTGCCAGGACGAGCGCTCGCAGCTGCAGAACAAGGAGCGGGCGCTGCGCATCCTGCGCGCCCGCATCTACGAGATCGAGCTGGAGAAGGCGCAGTCCGAGCTGGACGAGGCGCGCCGCTCGCAGATCGGCACCGGCGCGCGCTCGGAGAAGGTGCGCACCTACAACTACCCGCAGGGCCGCGTCACCGACCACCGCGTGAAGGTCTCGTCGCACAACCTGCCGGGCGTGATGCTGGGCGACCTCGACCTGTTCACCGACGCGCTCCAGGCCGACGACAACCGCAAGCGCCTGGAGGAGGCGGCGAAGTGAGCGTGCAACGGCTGGAGCGAAGCGGAAGCCCTTGCGTGCGGTCGCGACCGCCATGCGAAGCTCCGCAGGAGCGCACGGCGTGAGCGTGGCGCTGCTGATCGTCGACTGCCAGCACGACTTCCTGCCCGGCGGCGCGCTGGCCGTGCCCGACGGCGACGCGGTGATCCCGGCGGTCGTGGCCGCCGCCGCCACCGTCGACCTGGTCGTCGCGAGCCGCGACGCGCATCCCGCCGACCACTGCTCGTTCGCGGCGCAGGGCGGCATCTGGCCGCCGCACTGCGTCGAGGGCACGCGCGGCGCCGAGCTGCATCCGGACATCGCCGCGCTGGCGCCGTCGCTCGTGATCGAGAAGGCGACCGAGCCCGACCGCGACGCGTACTCCGCGTTCGACGGCACCGGCCTGGCCGACGCGCTCCGCGACCGGGGCGTCGACCGCCTGGTGGTGGGAGGCCTCGCGACCGACTACTGCGTTCGCGCCTCCGTGCTCGACGCGCTCCGCGAGGGCTTCCCGGTGACGGTCCTGGCGGACGGCGTGCGGGGGGTCGAGGTCGCCGCCGGCGATACCCGGCGTGCGCTCGACGAGATGCGCGAAGCCGGCGCCGTCGTCGCGTGACCGCGCTCGAGACGCCGCGCACCGTCGTCGACTTCCTCGGGCTCGCGAGCGCGTACCTGCAGGCCCGCGACTTCGACCACGCGCGGCTCGACGCCGAGATCCTGCTCGGCGACGTGCTCGGCCTGCAGCGCCTCGAGCTGTACCTGCACCACGACCGGCCGCTGGCGCCGGCCGAGATCGACGCCTTCCGCGAGCACCTGCGCCGCCGCGGTCGCGGCGAGCCGGTCGCCTACCTGATCGGCACCTGGGGCTTCCGCACGATCACGCTCGCCGCCGACGCGCGGGCCCTCGTGCCGCGGCCCGAGACCGAGGGCCTGGTCGAGCTGGCGCTGGCGCGCCTGCCCGACGGCGGCGCGCTGCTCGACCTCGGTACCGGGGGCGGCGCGATCGCCCTGGCCGTCGCCAGCGAGCGCCCCGACGCGGCCGTGACCGGCGTCGACGTCGATCCCGCGGCGCTGGCGCTCGCGGCCGAGAACGCGGCGCGGCTCGAGCTGGCGCCCCGTCTGCTGCAGTCCGATCTCTACGACGCCCTGCCCGCGGACGAGCGCTTTGACGTGATCGCCGCGAACCTGCCGTACGTGCCGGACGGCGACGAGCGCGTCGAGGCCGGCGTCCACGCGCACGAGCCGCACGGCGCCCTCTACGCCGGCGCCGACGGCCTCGACTTGATCCGCCGCGCGATCACGGGCGCTCCCGCGCGGCTCATGCCCGGCGGGTTCGTGGTGCTGGAGCACGGGATGGGGCAGGGATCCGCGGTCCGGGCACTGCTCGATGAAGGCGGGTTCACCGAGGTGGCCTCGGAACGTGATCTCGGAGGGGTCGAACGCTACGGTATGGGCCGATGGAGCGGGTGACGTACGACGATCTCGAACCGCTCGTCGCGGCCCTCCGGGCAGGGCACACGGTCGCCATCCCCACCGACACCGTCTACGGCGTCGCGTGTGCGGCGCACCTGCGGGAGTCGTGCGAGTGGCTGCTGCGGGCGAAGGGCCGGTCGCTGACGCAGCCGTCGGCGATCGTCACGGGCTCCGTCGACTCGGTGATCGACGTCGTGCTGCCCGAGCTGGACGATGTCGCGGCCGATCGCGCGCGGACGCTGCTGCCGGGCCCGCTGACGCTGATCCTGCCCAACCCCGGCCGCCGCTACGCCTGGCTGTGCGGCGCCGAGCCGACGCACATCGGCGTGCGGGTGCCGGTGCTGCACCCGCTGCTCGCCGCCGCCATCGACCGGGTGCCGGCGCTGCTGCTGACGTCGGCCAACGTGGCGGGCGAGCCGCCGGCCACGTCGTTCGCCGAGCTGGAGCCGGTGGCGTCGATCGCCGCGGTCGCGCTCGACGGTGGCCCGTGCCCTGGCGGCACGCCCTCGACGGTGGTCGACGTGACCGGCGATGATCCGGTGATCGTGCGCGAGGGACCCGTCTCGCTGGACGAGCTGCGCACGCGTCTCGCATGAGCGCCGTCCTCGTCCCGCCCGTCTACGCGCTCCTGCTCCTGCTTCCGGGGCTCGGGGTGTGGCGCCTTCTGCGCCGCGGGCGGCCGGTCGACGCCGGCCTCGACCTGGCGGCGGCGATCGCGGTCGGTCTCGCGCTGCACGGCGGGCTGCTGCTGGTCGCGTACGGCCTGCACCTGCCGATCTGGAGCGTGGCCGTAGCCGCCCTCGCGATCGGCGTGGCCGCGTTCGCCGTGGCCGGCGTGCCGCGCTCCGGCTGGCAGCTCCGCGCCCATGCGCCCTTCCTGGCCATCGGTCTCGCCGCCGGCCTCGCCGGCTGGCGCCTGTGGACGCTCGGCGGCGACGCGCCGTACCACGTCGGCCGGGTCCGCCGCCTGCTCGCGCTCGACCGCCTCGACTTCGCCCGCATGCCGGAGCTGGTCGACGGCTCGAACCACCCCGGCTACTACGTGCCCCTGCCGCACGCCCTGGTCGCCGAGTCGGCGTGGATCACGGGCGCCTCGCCGGCCGAGGCGTACCGCGGGTCGCTGGTCACCCTCGGCCTGCTCGCCGCGCTCGTCGCGGGCGCCCTGGTCTGGTCGCTGCTGCACGACCGGCCGATCGCCATCGCCGGCTGCGCCATCGCCGCCGCGGCGGGCCTCGCGGGCGTGCGCGAGTGGTCGTTCCTGGCCGATCCGCCCAGCATCGCGACGCAGCTCGAGTGGCCGGTGCTGGTGATCCTCGCGGTGGCGTACTGGCGCGAGCGCTCCCGCTCGGCGCTGGCCGCGGTGGCGCTGCTGTCGCTGGCGCTCGCCCTCACCCACGTGACGTACCTGCCGTTCGCGCTGGTCGTGCTCGGGGGCGCGGCCGTGGCCGGCGCCATCCGCGCCCGCGGCATCGCCCCGCGGCCGTCGATCGCGCTGGCGACCGCGGTGGGCGGGCCGTTCGTCCTCTACGGCGCCGCCGTGTTCACGACGGCGCGCGGCACCTCGCGCCGCGTCGGCTCGGGCCAGCGCCTCGCAGACGGGCTCGCGAAGTGGGAGCGGCTCGACCAGATCGGCCACGTCGGCCGGTTCGTGGTCGTGCACCCGCGGATGCTGGCCGGCGCCGGGCTGCTGCTGGTGGCGATGGCCGTGGTGCCCTTCGCCGGCTACCTGCGCCGCCGCGAGACCGCGTGGATCAGCGGCGGGCTGGCCGCGCTCGTGATCGTCGCGCTGGTGCCGCCGGCGCCCGGTGCGCTCGGTCATCTGGTGTCCGTCAACCAGATCCGGCGCCTGCCGTTCCTCGAGCTGCCCTGGCTGCTCGTGGTGGCCGGCGCGGCCGGGCTGGCGGCGCTGCTCGGCCGGCGTGCGCTGGCGGTCGGCCTCGCCGGCGGGGCCGTGCTCGGCGTTCTGGTGCCGACGCACTCGACGGCCGAGACGATGCTCGCGCTGGCCGCCTGCACCGGCGCGGTGCTGAGCCTGCTGTGGATCCTCCGGACCGGCGTCTCGCTGGCCGTGCCCGACCGCGCCTGGCTGGTCGCCATCGCGCTGGTGGCGCCGTGGGGCGTGTGGGCGATCCCCGATCTGGCGAGCGCCCTCGGCGACCCGCCGCCGGCATCGAGCAACCTGTCGCCGGGCGCGGTGCGCGCGGTTCGCGACCTGCCGCCGTTCACGGTCGTCGCGTCGGAGCCGCAGGCGGCCCTGCTGCTGACGGCGCTCACCGATGCGCTGGTCTACGCCGTACCGCCGGGCAACACCGCCGACACGCCCGAGAACAAGCCGACCGAGCGCCTCCGCGACAACCGGCGAATCTTCGACGCCGCCGAGCCGCGCGCCACCCGTCGCGAGATGATGCGCAACCGCCGCATCGCGTGCCTGCTGATCGACCGCGCGGTGCACGAGGACATGGTCGACCGGCTGGCCGTCGAGCGGCTGTTCGTGAAGCGATTCGAGGACGCCCGCTTCGCGCTCTTCTGCCGTCGTTAGACTAGGCCGATGTCCGGTCGCGTCCTCGTCGAGATCGACCACCCGCTCGTCCGCCACAAGGTGACGCTCCTGCGCGACGTCAGCACGAACACCCGCGACTTCCGCCAGCTCTCGTCCGAGATCGCGGGGATGCTGGCCTACGAGGCGACGCGCGAGCTGGAGCTCGAGCGCGTCGACGTCACGACGCCGCTCGAGGTGGCGCCGGGCTGGCAGATATCGGGCAAGAAGGTCGGCGTGGTGCCGATCCTCCGCGCCGGCGTCGGCATGCTGGACGGCGTCCTCGCGATGATCCCGGTCGCCCGCGTCGGCTTCCTCGGCATGTACCGGGACGAGGAGACGCTGCAGCCGGTCGTCTACTACTCGAAGCTGCCGGGCGAGCTGTCGGAGCGCGAGATCCTGCTGCTCGACCCGATGCTCGCCACCGGCGGCTCCGCCGCCGACGCCGTCCGCATCTGCAAGGAGCAGGGCGCCCGCTCGGTGCGGCTGCTGTCGATCCTGGCGGCGCCGGAGGGCATCGCGGCGCTGCACGACGCGCACCCCGACGTCGAGATCTACTGCGCCGCGGTCGACCGCCAGCTGAACGAGGTCGGCTACATCCTGCCGGGCCTCGGTGACGCCGGCGACCGCATCTGGGGCACCCGCTAGACCGCTTCGGCGCGGCACAAGCCGCTAGCAACCGCCGCGCGGTGTACGCTGCCCTTTCCGTGCCCGATATCATCGCGCAGCGGGTGAGTGCGCCGTCCGCGCTCTACGCGTTCGTGATCGCCGCGCTCGTCGTGGGCCTGATCGGCACGCCGCTCGCCATCTGGGCCGCCCGCCGCCTCGGCGTCGTCGACCGTCCCGGCGGCCGCCGCATCCACGCCAGGCCGGTGCCGCTGCTGGGCGGCGTCGCGATCATGCTCGGCATCGTCGTCGCGGTGACACTGAACCTGCCGTTCACCCGCGACGACTACGGCGCGATCGTGATCGGCGCGATCCTGATCTGCGCGCTCGGCGCCGTCGACGACTCGATCGGGGTGTCGCCGCCGCTGAAGTTCCTCGGCCAGGCGGGCTGCGCGATCATCCCGGTCTCGCAGGGCGTCACGATCGACCACGTCACGCTGCCGCTGATCGATCCGGTGTCGCTCGGGTGGATCCAGTACCCGATCACGGTCGTGTTCATCGTCGCGGTCGCGAACATCGTCAACTTCGCCGACGGCATGGACGGCCTAGCCGCGGGCCTGTGTCTGATCGCGGCCGGCACGTTCTGCATCCTGGCGCTGTCGCTCGACCGCTTCGCGGCGGCCACGCTGGCGGCCGCGGTGTGCGGCGCGTGCCTCGGGTTCCTGCCATGGAACTTCCACCCCGCGAAGATCTTCATGGGGGACGCCGGCTCGCTGCCGCTCGGGTTCCTGCTCGCCTCCATGTCCATCACGGGCGTCATGAAGACCGCCGCCGCCCTGGCCCTCGTGTTCCCGCTGATCGTGCTCCTGGTGCCGATCGTCGACACCTCCTTCGTGATCCTGAAACGACTCAAGTACGGGCAATCGGTCACGGCCGCGGACCGCAACCACTTACACCACCGGATGCTGCGCGTGGGCTACTCGCAACGGCAGGCGGCGCTCGTCCTGTACGGATGGTGCGTCGTCCTGGCGGCGTTCGCGCTGGCGGTGCGGTTCCTGCACTACAAGGATCCCCAGGGTGCGGTCGACGTGGGGCAGACCCTGGCGCTGTCCGGCTTCGGGCTGGTCGCGATCGCCGCCTCCGCGTTCGTCGTCTACGAGCTCGAGATCATCAAGTACCGGCACCTGCGGATGATCGGCATCGCCCGCAACGCCGATCCGGAGGACGACGTCCCGCTGGTGGCCGAACGCCGCCGCCGCCGCGAAGGTGTGGTGGGCTGACCTTTTGGGACACGCCCGGCCATCCCGCTGCTACGTTGCGGAAGCAAGGACCGATGGCCACCGATCTGACACCCGTCCACGTCGAGCCGTACTCGGCCGAGCTCGCCGCCCGCACGGTCGAGCTGCTGACGCCCGGGCGCCAGTACGCGCCGGAGGAGCTCGAGTCGCTGGTGCGCGCGATCGCGGCGCGCGGCGACCTGTGGCGCCCGCTGGTCATCGTCGACCACTCGCGGCGCCGCTACGAGCTGCTCTACGAGGACCGCTGGATCGACATCTGGGTGCTCAGCTGGATGCCCGGCCAGCGCACCGGCTTCCACGACCACGACCGGTCGGGCGTCGGCCTGTGCTGCGCGCAGGGCTGCCTGGACGAGGGCCTGCTGGTGCTGGGCGCGAAGGCCGATCCGGTGCGCATGGCGGCGGGCGCGTCGCGCAACGGGCCCGGCGGGTACATCCACTCCGTCGCGCACGTGGACGGGGCGCCGGCCGTCTCGATCCACGCCTACTCGCCGCCGCTCGAGGTGGTCGGGCAGTACTCGCAGGACGCGATCGGCCGTCTCGTCCGCACGCCGGAGCACGGGCGCAAGGAGCTGTTCGACGCCACCATCGCGGTCGACTCCGTCGACCTGACGCCCAGCGTCTGACGCAGAGGCTTGATGTGGATCCTCGTGCACGCCTCCGGGCGGGTGCGGGCGCCTCGGCCGGCGCGCGGGAGCGCAGGGCAGGGCGGTACCCTGTTCAAGATCCTGCGTGCCGGAGCGGTCGCGATCGCCGCAAGCCCCACGAAGTACGGGCTGTAGGTGATCGCAGGAGCGGCCGAGACGCCCGCATGTGCCGCGGAGCGCGCGCGAGATGCATATCAAGCCTCTAGGCCATCCGGCACGTGCGCGGCCCGGTCGCCGCGGCATACGCTGCCCGACGGCCATGTGGCGCGAGATTGCACCCATCGCGGCCGTTCTCACGGCCACCCCTGCCGCGTGGCTCTGGCTGCGCCGGTCGGCCCGCGGCCGCGATCCGGGCGAGACGGCCTTCGTGCTGTGGTGCGGACGCCACGCGTTCGCCCCGCGCGCCCAGCGGACGCTCGACCCGGCGATGATGCCGGAGCCCTACCGGCGCCTGGCCCAACGGGAGAGCGGCCCGCCCCGCTGCGTGCCCCGCTCCGCACTGCGGGAGATCGAGGGCTCGCTGTTCGCCCAGCAGTTCGGCTGGATCGTGCGGGCCGCGGACGGCCCGAACGCGGCCGCCTTCCTGGGCCGCGTCCCGGCGCCGGGACGGCGCGTGCTCACCGCCGCCGCCCTGGTGGTGCCGGGCTCGCCCCGCCTGCCCGACCTGCGCGTCCGTGCCACCCGCCCGTTCGAGGAGCCGTGGTTCGGCGCGCCGGCCGACGACTCGGCGACGCCGGCGCTGCTTGCCGGCCGCTACGTCGCGGACGGCCCGGAGCCGCTGCCGGAGGAGCTGGTGGTCGAGCTGCTCGATCCGCATCTGCCCCCGCTGATCGTCGAGTGCCTGCCGGACGGCCTGCTGGTCGGGACGGGCGGCGCCCACCTCCGGGCGGCCGATCTGGACGCCCTGGCGGCGGCGACGGAGCGCCTGACCGCGCTGCTCCTGGACCGGGCGGCGACCGTCGCACCCCAACGCTGATCCGTCACAAGGTCGTCCTCCGATAGGGGGACGGCAACGTCGCGATCCCGCACGGTTACGGGCGTTTGCAGGGCACCCGCCGTCGACCCGTACCTGTCACGAACCCGGAGGGCCTGTGCTACGATCGGCTCGCTCGCCGGAGGAGCTCGGCGGGTACGAGCAGGCTCGCAGGAGGCACCGGATCACCGGCGTCACACCACCGGGTCGGGGGCCCGACGCCTCCGGTCTCTCAGCAGGAATCACGATCGTTGCTGCGATTCTGCTCGGAACGGGACTCGGTCTGGGTCTCGGGCTCCTGACCTCACTGCCGTACGTCTTCGCCCTCGCAGGCGCTGCGGCCGGCATCGTGCTCGGCTTCTACGTCGTCTATCTCAAGTGGATCAAACTCCCGCCACGATGACCGACTACCCCGTCTACACCGGGCACAAGTCGGCTGGACCGCCGATCCTCTCGCGCGGCGCCGGGTTCATCACGGCCATCGTGATCCTGCCGGTCTATCTGCTGGCGGGCTTCGAGTTCATCGGCTGGGCGTTCGGCGTCGGCGTCTTCACGCTCAACTGGCTCGCGGCGCTCGGCATCGACCGGCTGGCGCGCGGCAAGATGCAGGTGACCGCCGTCGGCATCACGGGCCTCGGCCTCATCTCCCGCGCCTGGATCACGTTCGGCGGCCTGTTCATCTTCGCGAAGGTCGTCGACGAGGACATCGGCGTCACCGGCGCGATCGTCTTCCTGATCCTCTTCACCGCAGATTTCATGGCGCGCGCCATCTCGCACACCGCGGCCCGCACGCCTCCCCGGCCCGAGTCGAAGGAGAACAACGCGTGAACGTCGTTCGCCGTGCCGCGCTCCTCGCGCTGCCCGTCCTGCTCGCCGTCCCCGCGATCGCGAACGCGGCCACGGAGAACGGGGAGGAGGAGTTCCAGCCGATCGAGGAGTTCATCGTCAAGCCGTGGTTCTCGCTGCCGGTGGGGCCGATCGACTCTCGGCATCTCGAAGGCGATCGTGTACCTGTGGCTGGCGGCGGCGATCTCGATCGGCATCGCGATGTGGATCCGCGGCGGCCTGAAGCAGCAGCCGGGTCGCCTGCAGACCGTGGTCGAGCTGATCTACACGTTCAGCGAGACGAACATCGGCCGCGCGACGCTGCCCCGCGACGCGTTCACGCGCTGGTTCCCGTACGTCGGCGTCGCTGTTCGTGTTCATCTGGACGCATCAACATGATCTCGTTCATCCCGCTGCCGGTCGACACCCACAACACGTGGGCGGGCGGCATCCCCGGCTTCACCATCTACGCGGCCACCTCGAACCTCTCGGTGACGCTCGCGCTGACGCTGATGACCATCGGCATCTCGCACTACGAGGGCATCCGCGCGAACGGCACGAAGGCGTACTTCAAGAGCTGGGTGCCCGACACCGGCATCTCCGGCGCCGGCGGCGTCGCGCTGACCGCGTTCCTGATCCCGCTCGAGGTCCTGTCGCAGTTCCTGCGCATCATCTCGCTCAGCGTCCGGCTCTTCGCGAACATGCTGGCGGGGCACCTGCTGATCATCATGTGCCTCGGGTTTGCCATCCTGCTCGGCAACGTCTTCATCAGCGCCATCGGCGTACCGGTGGCAGTCGCGTTCTATCTCTTCGAGCTGGGGCCTCGTCGCCTCGCTCCAGGCCTACATCTTCGCGATGCTCTCGGGCATCTACATCGGCGGCGCGATCGAGCCGAACCATTGACCCGGACCCGACCTTCCACGGAGGACTGAAACGACCATGGCGCTTACCGATGAAGGCCTGCTCAGCGCAGCAAAGGCCATCGAGCTCGGCCTCGGCACGGGCTTCGGCGCGATCGGCCCCGGCGTTGGCGTGGGCTACCTGATCGGCAAGACGATCGAGGGCGTCTCGCGCCAGCCCGAGCTGCGCGGCGATCTCCAGGGGATGATGTTCCTCGGCCTCGCGCTGACGGAGGCGATCACGTTCTACGCCCTGCTGATGTCGTTCGTCGCGTTCTTCATCGCGTAAGCGAGCGCGGCACTCGTCATGCTCCCGCAGCGGCTCGACGACAACATCCTCGGTCTCGATCAAGCCCGCTCCCGGGCTGATGATCTGGACGCTCCTGACGTTCCTGATCGTCGCTCTTCATCCTGCGGCAAGTCGCCTTCGGGCGGATCGCCGAGCTGCTCGAGACGCGCCGGCGCGACGCGTCCAGCGACAACCTCGAGGCGGCGGAGTCTGCCCGCGACGAGGCGCAGCGCCTGCTCGACGAGTACCGCCAGCAGCTCGCGGCCGCCCGGCACGAGGCGTCCGAGATCGTCGAGCGCGCCCAGCGCACCGGCGAGCGAGGAGCGAGCGCCGCATGCAGGAGGAGCTCCAGGCCGAGCGCGAGCGCGGCGTCGCGGCGGCGCAAGGCGGCCATCGCCGGCCGAGACGCGGCAGTCGCTCGACCGCATCAAGTCCGAGATCGCCGACCTGACGCTGCAGGCCACCGAGGTCGTGCTGCGCGCGCAAGCTCGACGAGGGCGAGGGCCGGCGCCTGATCGACGAGGCGCTGTCCGATGTCGACTTCTCGCAAGCTGGAGCGGAGAGCTGACGATGGCCGACGCCGCAGCACGCCCGGTACGCCGACGGCGCTGTACGAGGCTGCGCACGCCGCGGACCGCCTGCACGAGGTCGCGACCGCGACCTCGCCGCCGTTCGGCGCGGCCGATCGACGACGCGCCCGACCTCGCGCGGCGCGCTCTTCAACCCGGCGTTCCCGAGCCGAGGCGAAGAAGCAGGTCCTCGAGTCAGATGACCGCCGGCGGCGACCCGCTCGTCGCGCAACGTCGCTGAACGTGCTCGTCTCGACAACGGCCGCCTGGACGCTGCTCGTCGACGTCGTCGAGGCGTTCGCCGAGCGCGTACCGAGCGCGAGCAGCGCGAGCTCGCAGCGTCGCGCTCACCACGGCCGTGCCGATCGACGACGCCGAGGCCGAGCAGCCTGCGGCAGCAAGCTCGCAGACGGCCACCGGACAGACGGTCACCATCCGCGCACCGTCGATGCCGTCCATCCTCGGCGGCGTCGTGCTCCGTGTCCGCGACCGCTGGTCGACGCCTCCGTGCGCGCCGGCTCGAGGCTCTGCGCCTCGTCGCTACGCAAGTGCCCGCCTAAGCTCCATCCGGAGGAGAAGGTGAAGCTCCGCCCGACGAGATCGCCTCGATCCTGCGCGACCAGATCGCGGGAGTACCAGGATGACCGCCGGCGTCGAAGAGGTCGGCACCGTCATCCAGCTGTCGGTGACGGCATCGCCCGCGTCTACGGCCTCGAGAACTGCGTCGCGCTCGAGATGCTCGAGTTCCCGCACGGGGTCACCGGCCTCGCGCTGAACCTCGAGGAGTACAACGTCGCCGTGCCGTGCTCTTCGGCGAGTGGCAGATGATCAACGAGGGCGACATCGTCAAGCGCACCGGCAACGTCATGCGCGTGCCGGTCGGCGAGGGCCTGATCGGCCGCGTCGTCGACCCGCTCGGCAACCCGCTCGACGGCGGCCCGGCGATCGAGGCCGACGAAGACCCGGCCGCTCGAGTTCAAGGCGCCCGGCGTCGTCGACCGCCAGCCGGTGAAGGAGCCGCTGCAGACCGGCCTCAAGGCGATCGACGCGCTGATCCCGATCGGCCGCGGACAGCGCGAGCTGATCATCGGCGACCGCAGACCGGCAAGACCGCCGTCGCGATCGACACGATCATCAACCAGAAGGGCCAGGACGTCATCTGCGTCTACGTGCGCGATCGGCCAGAAGGCCTCGACGGTCGCGCAGGTGGTGGAGAAGCTGCGCGAGCACGGCGCGATGGAGTACACCATCGTCGTCGCCGCGCCCGCCGCCGAGGCGGCGCCGATCAAGTACATCGCGCCGTACGCCGGCGTGCGCCATGGGCGAGTACTTCTGCTACGCCGGCAAGCACGCGCTGCTGCGTCTACGACGACCTCACCAAGCAGGCCGACGCCTACCGCCAGATGTCGCTGCTGCTGCGCCGCCCGCCGGGTCGCGAGGCCTTCCCGGGCGACGTCTTCTACCTGCACTCGCGGCTCCTGGAGCGCGCGGTGAAGCTCTCCGACGAGCTCGGCGGCGGCTCGCTGACGGCGCTGCCGATCATCGAGACGCAGGCCGGCGACGTGTCGGCGTACATCCCGACCAACGTCATCTCGATCACCGACGGCCAGATCTTCCTCGAGTCGCGCCTGTTCTTCCAGGGCGTGCGCCCGGCCATCAACGTCGGCATCTCGGTGTCGCGCGTCGGCTCGAACGCCCAGACGAAGGCGATGAAGAAGGTCGCCGGCCGGCTGAAGCTCGACCTCGCCCAGTTCCGCGAGCTGGAGGCGTTCGCGCAGTTCGGCTCCGATCTCGACGCCGCCACGCAGCAGCAGCTCATCGCGCGGCCGCGCGCTCGTCGCGACGCTCAACCAGGGCCAGTACGACCCGTGGCCGTTCGAGGAGGAGGTCGCGCGTCATCTGGGTCGCGCCGGCAACGGCTACCTCGACGACATCCCGGTCGAGGCCGCGACGCGCTTCAACGAGGGCCTGCGCACGCACCTGCGCGCCGAGCGCACGCGTGCTCGAGACGATCCGCTCCAGCGGCGATCTGGCCGACGACACCGTCGACACGCTGAAGCGCGGTCGAGGAGTTCAAGCAGGGCTTCGAGGTGCAGGAGGAGGCCGGCCGGTGGGCTCGGCCTCCTAGGCGTGGCCAGCCAGCAGGACATCAAGCGGCGGATCCGATCCGTCCGCAACACGCGCAAGATCACGAAGGCGATGGAGCTCGTCTCCGGCGCCAAGCTGCGCCGCGCGCAGCTGCGCATCGAGGCGCTGCGGCCGTTCGCCGACGCCATCGCGCGAGCTCATCGGCGAGGCCGCCGGCCGGGCCCAGCATGCACGGGCAGCCGCTGCTCGACCGCGGCGCGAGCCCGAACGAACGTCGGCGATCCTCGTGCTGACGGGCGATCGCGGCCTCGCCGGCGCGCTTCAACGGCCAGGTCGTGCGGCGCGCCGCTCGAGGAGGCGCCGGGCCACGAGGCGGCGGGCCACGAGGTCGTCTGGCTGCGCGGTCGGCCGCAAGGGCGCCGGCACGCTGCGCTTCCGCGGCTTCGCCGTCGATCAGGTCGTGGACGGGCTTCACCGACCGGCCCACGCTACCCGGACGCCGAGACGATCGCCCACCGGCGTGATCGACCGTACGCGGCGGGCGAGGTCGACCGCGTCGTGCTGGTCTACAACCGCTTCGTGTCGGCGCTCGCGCAGGACGATCGCACGCCGAGCACGCTGCTGCCGATCCTGAGGGCGACCGAGATCCGCGAGGAGTCGCGCGCGCGAGATCGCGATGGAGGGCCTGCTGCTGTTCGAGCCCGAGGCCGAGGAGATGCTGGCGACGCTGCTCGCCGACGGCGGTGGAGACCGCGATCTACCGCGCGCTGCTCGAGTCGACGGCCTCCGAGCACGGCGCGCGCATGACCGCGATGCGCAACGCGTCCGACAACGCGAACGAGCTGATCGAGGCGCTACACGCTCGCCATGAACCGCGCGCGGCAGGCCGAGATCACGCAGGCGATCCTCGAGGTCGTCGCCGGCGCAGACGCCCTGCAGTAGTGTGAGATCGGGCCCCTTCCGGGCCCGCTCGAAACCCTC
This sequence comes from uncultured Actinomycetes bacterium, assembly GCA_963722525.1. Taxonomy (GTDB): domain Bacteria; phylum Actinomycetota; class Thermoleophilia; order Gaiellales; family F1-60-MAGs149; genus VFJZ01. Next base: position 257,448 of record CAVRMM010000002.1, read on the forward strand.
AGGTACGCATCGATTTCATACGGCTTGTATCGGACCTCGGCGTGCGCTACTTTTCCGACGTCAATCGTGTGCCTCGTGGGGTGGCATCCGGCGGGCGTGCGCGGTAACGTCCGCCGCACAGGGAGGATCTGGGTGCATTCGACGGTGGAGTTCGTGCGTGGCGACGGCTGACGCCCTCAGCCGGACCGCACCCGAACCCGGATTCGCACCGGAGAGGGGCGTCGTCGCGCGGAGTCCCTGGCAGCACGCCTGGGCGCGCCTGCGACGCGACAAGGTCGGCATCGCCTGCAGTGTCTTCATCCTCTGCCTGGTCGCCTTCGCCGCCGCCGCCCCGCTGTTCGAGAGCCTGACCGGGCACACGCTCAACAAGTCCAACTCCACCGGCACCGACGACCTGACGCTGCTGCCGGTGACGCCGCTCCACGGCTGCAACGTCGACGGCCAGTGGAAGCTCGGCGAGCAGTCGTGCTTCGTCTTCGGCGCGTCCGACTCGCTCGGCCACGACATGCTGGTGCAGCTCGCCTACGGCGCGCGCACGTCGCTGTTCATCGGTCTCGTGGCGACGATCCTGACCATGACGATCGCCCTCACGGCCGGCCTCGCAGCGGGCTTCTTCGGCGGCGTCGTCGACGGTGTGCTGTCGCGGCTGATGGAGATCACCGCCGCCTTCCCGTTCTTCCTGTTCGCGATCATCATGTCGGTCACCTTCGGGGCGTCCACCGCCACGGTGATCACGGTGATCACCTTGTTCTCCTGGTTCTACGCCGGCCGCATCTTCCGCGCCGACGTCCTCTCGCTCCGGGAGCGGGAGTTCGTCCTGGCCGCCAGGATGCTGGGCGCGGGCGCGCCACGGATTCTCCGGCGGCACGTGCTGCCGCACCTGATCGGACCGCTGATCGTGCTGGCGTCGCTCTCGATCGCCGCCGCCATCAGCTTCGAGGCGGCACTCAGCTTCCTCGGCTTCGGCCTGCCCATCGAGGTCGCCTCGTGGGGCAGGATGATCAACCAGGCGGTGCCGGGCGGTCTGTACCGCAACGCGCCGCACCTGATGCTGTTCCCGGGCTCGCTGCTCGTGCTGACCGTTCTGGCGTTCAACCTGCTGGGCGACAGCCTGCGCGATGCCCTCGACCCCCGCGGCGGTGGGATTTGATCGCCAATGTCCTGGTAAGTCCATCGTCTCTGAGGAGGACGGATGACGAATAAGCGTGTACTTTCGGCGCTGGCGGTCGGTGCGGTTGCACTGGTTGTGGCAGCGTGCGGAGGCTCGGGTGATGACTCGACGACGTCGGGCGCGAGCTCGACGCCCGGTGATACCGGTGCGGCAACAAGTCCGGCAACCACGGATGCCGCCGCGGGTGGCGGCTTCCTGGAGGGTGGTTTCCCGGCGAAGGAGACGCCCGTCAAGGGCGGCCGCATCGCATCGGCATGGGACTCGAACATCGACTGCTGGAACGGCCTGTCCTACTACGGCCGGTCGTGGTCGTTCTACTACTTCATGGCCCGCGGTCTGTACGGCTATCCGAACACCATCGAGCAGCCGGCCACCGACACCATGCAGCCCGACCTCGCGGAGGCGCTCCCGGAGGTCTCGGCCGACGGTCTCACCTACACCGTCAAGCTGCGCTCGGGTCTGAAGTTCCCGGACGGCAGCCCCGTCACGGCCAAGGACGTCAAGGCCACCTACGAGTACATGGTGGATCCCAACATCCAGTGCGCGACCGGCGGTCCGCCGTCGTCGGGCTACTACAACGTGATCGAGGGCTACGACGCCTACAACAAGGCGATGACCGACTCGAAGGGTGCCGACAACCCGGGCATCTCGGGCATCACGGTCGTCGACGACCTGACGACGTCGTTCAAGCTGACGGCACAGGACGGCTCGTTCCCCCGTGCGCTCGCGATGGGCTGGAGCTTCATCCGGCCGGCCTCGACGCCGCACAAGGTGACCGATACGCCGCCGCCGTTCGTCGGCCCGTACAAGCTCACCAAGTACGTCTCCGACAAGTCGGTCACGATCGACCGTGAGCCCACCTGGGCCGACAACGTCGCGGCGGGCGTCCCCGAGGCTCCCGACGAGAACAACATCGACGGCATCGATCTCGACCTCGCGACGCCGAACGACATCGCCACCCAGAAGCTGAAGGACAACTCGCTGGACATCAGCGAGGACGCCATCACCGGCTCGGACGTCCCTGCGATCTCGCAGGACGAGCAGTATAAGGACCGGTACTTCTCGACGCCCGACGCCGCCACCGACTACGGCGTGTTCCGGACGGACAAGCCGCCGTTCGACAACGTGAAGCTCCGCCAGGCGGTCAACTACGCCGTCGACCGGACGCAGAACACGAAGATCACCGGCGGTGCGCTGAAGAAGGAGCCCTGGGGGCAGTTGCTGCCGAAGAACCTGATCGGCGACCAGCCCCAGGACCTGTTCCCGTTCACGCCCGACCTGGAGAAGGCCAAGGCGCTGATCGCGGAGTCCGGCGTGGCGACCCCGATCAAGATCGAGTTCGTGCACTTCGCCGAGGATCCCGCTCCGCAGCAGGCCCAGGCGATCAAGGAGACGCTGGACGCCGTCGGCTTCGACGTCACCCTGAAGGCCGTCTCGTCCGACGCGTTCTACGGCGTGCTCGATGACGACACGGCGCCCTGGAGCATCGGACTCGCCGGCTGGGGCCAGGACTATGCGGACGCGGTGACGTTCTTCAAGCCGCTCCTCTCCTGCCCGGGTGGCACCCCGACCGGCTCGAACTACGGCAACTTCTGCGATGCCGCGTTCGACGCCAAGATCGACGAGATCAACGCCATGCCCATCGGTCCCGAGCGGGCCGCTGCGTGGGCGCAGCTGTCGAACGACACCGCAACCAACCAGACGCCGTGGTGGGTCATGGACAACCGCCGCGTCGTCAACCTGGTCTCGGATCGCGTCGGCAACTTCATGTGGGGCCCCTCGAAGCAGTTCTACTGGGGCGCGTACTTCATCAAGCAGTAATCCGGCATGACGTGGTCGGCGCCCGTCCGCCGGACGGGCGCCGACCACAGAAACCTCTGCACCCTTGATTCGCTACACCATCCGCCGGCTCCTGTTCGGCATCGTCGTGCTCCTGTCGGTCACGCTCGCCGTGTTCCTGCTGACGGGCCCCGTCCTGCAGTGGCGCCAGAACATCGACCTGGCCCGCGCGTACGCCGGCAAGAACCCGTCGGCGCCGCAGATCGAGGCGGCGAAGGAGCTGCTCGGCCTCGACAAGCCCTACTACACCCAGTTCGGCCTGACCGTCCGGCGGATCGTGCTCGGGCCGAGCACCGAGGAGAAGGCCCGGCTCTGCCCGGGCTCGACCGATGCCGAGTGCAGCAGGCTCGTGGGACATTTCGGTCGTTCGTTCGTGAAGACGCGGTCGGTCGACGACCTGCTGCGGGAACGGGCCCCGGCCACGTTCTCGCTGGCCCTGGTGGCGGCGACGATGTGGCTGACCATGGGCGTCGCCGTCGGCATCCTGTCGGCGGTGCGGCCGCGGTCGCTGTTCGACCGCGGGTCGACGGCGTTCGTCCTGCTCGGGCAGTCGCTGCCGGTGTACTACTTCGGCCTGCTCGGTCTGTACTTCCTGGCCTACAAATTCAAGATATTCCCCCTCGGCGGCTACGTGCCGTTCGATGCGTCGAACCCGTGGCCGTGGCTGTCGCACCTGTTACTGCCCGGCCTCACGCTGGCGTTCCAGTTCGCCGCCATCTACGTGCGCATGACGCGCGCCAGCGTGCTCGGCGCGCTGTCCGAGGACTACGTCCGGACGGCCCGCGCGAAGGGCGCCGGGGAGCGCCGCGTGCTGGTCAACCACGCCCTGCGCAACGCGCTGCTGCCGATCGTCACCATCTTCGGCCTCGACCTCGGCACGCTGCTCGGCGGCGCGATCCTGACCGAGTACACCTTCGGGATCGCGGGCATCGGCAGGCTCACCGTCGAGGCGGCGCGCTCCTTCGACATCCCGTTGATCGCGGGTGTGGTGCTGTTCTCGGCCTTCATGATCGTGATCGCGAACATCGTCGTCGACCTGCTCTACGCGGTCATCGATCCACGGATCCGGCTCGCCTGATGGCGCTGCTCGAGGTCACCGACCTCTGCACGACCTTCACCACCGACGACGGTGAGGTCGGCGCGGTCGATCACGTCTCGTTCTCCGTCGACCGCGGCAAGGTGCTCGGCATCGTCGGGGAGTCGGGCTCCGGCAAGTCCGTCACCAACCTGACGCTGATGGGGCTCCTGCCGGGCAAGAACGTCCGGATCACCGGCAGCGCGATACTCGACGGCCGCGATCTGATCAGCCTCTCCAAGTCGGAGCTGCGCCAGGTGCGCGGCAACGACGCGGCGATGATCTTCCAGGACCCGATGACGTCGCTGAACCCGGTGCACAAGATCGGGGCGCAGCTGATCGAGGCCGTCAACCTGCACCGCAAGGTCTCGAACGCCGACGCCAAGGCCCGTGCGGTCGAGATGCTGACCGCCGTCGGCATCCCTGCGCCGTACGAGCGGATGCGTCAACTACCCGCACGAGCTGTCGGGCGGCATGCGCCAGCGCGTCATGATCGCGATGGCGCTGATCAACAACCCGCGCTCCTGATCGCGGACGAGCCGACCACGGCGCTCGACGTGACCACCCAGGCGCAGATCCTCGAGCTGATCCGCACGCCTGCGCTGCGATTTCGACTCGGCGATCATCATGATCACGCACGATCTCGGCGTCGTGGCCGAGCTCTGCGACGAGGTGATCGTCATGTACGCCGGCCGCGTGGTCGAGCGCGGCACGGTGTTCGAGATCTTCGAGCGCCCCCAGCACCCCTACACGTGGGGCCTGCTCGGCTCGCTGCCCGGGCGCAGCTCCGGCCGCGGGAAGCTGTTCTCGATCCCCGGCACGCCGCCGAGCCTGCTCAACCCGCCGCAGGGCTGCCGGTTCAACCCGCGCTGCCCGTACGTGATGGAGGTCTGCCGGCACGAGCCGCCGCCGCCGCTGGAGCCGCTGCCGAACGGCACGCACCTCGTCGCCTGCCATCTCGACCAGGCGACGCGCGACGCGCGTGGCGCCGAGCTGGTGGCCGCCGGGCCGTCCGCCCGCGGGGAGGTCGTATGAGCGACGTCATCCTGAGGCTGACCGATGTGCAAGAAGCACTTCCCGGTGCGCCGCGGCATCATCTTCCAGCGCGAGATCGGCAGCGTGAAGGCGGTCGACGGCGTCACGTTCGAGGTGCGGCAGGGCGAGACGCTCGGCATCGTCGGCGAGTCGGGCTGCGGCAAGTCCACGCTGGCGCGCTGCATCGTGCGGCTGCTCGACCTGTCGGCTGGCTCGATCGAGTTCCAGGGCGAGGACATCTCGCGCCTCTCCGGCAAGGCCCTGCGCGACGTGCGCCGCGACCTGATGATGGTCTTCCAGGACCCGATGGCGTCCCTGAACCCGCGCATGCGCGTCGGCCAGGTCGTCGCCGAGCCGCTGGAGATCCACGGTGTCGGCAACTCGTCGGAGCGCAAGAAGCGCGTCCAGAGCCTGCTCGAGCGCGTCGGCCTCAACCCGGAGCACTACAACCGCTTCCCGCACGAGTTCTCCGGCGGGCAGCGACAGCGGATCGGCATCGCCCGCGCCCTCGCGCTGGAGCCGAAGCTGATCGTCTGCGACGAGCCGGTGTCGGCCCTCGACGTCTCGGTGCAGGCGCAGATCCTGAACCTGCTGTCCGACCTGCAGCGCGACTTCGGGCTCACCTACGTGTTCATCGCGCACGACCTCGACGTCGTCCACCACGTGTCCGACCGGGTGCACGTGATGTACCTCGGCAAGGTCGTGGAGGAGGGATCGGCCGAGCAGCTGTACGGCCATCCCCGCCACCCCTACTCGGCGTCGCTGCTCTCCGCCGTGCCGGTCGCCGACCCGCGGCTGGCGCGCAGCAAGGAGCGCGTCGTGCTCGAGGGCGACGTGCCGAGCCCGCTCAACCCGCCGTCCGGCTGCCGGTTCCACCCGCGCTGTCCGCGGGCCCAGCCGATCTGCGCCGAGGACGAGCCGCAGCTGCGCAAGCACGACGAGGGCCACTTCGCCGCGTGCCACTTCCCGGTCGAACGCTGGCCGTTACGCAACGCCGACGACCTCCGGCTCGCCGGCGCCGGCGTCGTCGCAGACCCCGTCCCGGAGCCGTAGCGGGGCATGACACGAGACGAGCTGCGCGCGGGGCTCGTCCGGCTCAGCGTCTTCGTCGCCGTGGGCCTCGCGCTCGTCGTGCTCGGCGGTCTGGCGCTGTGGGCGATCGGAGGCGGCGGGCTCGGGCGGGCGCTCGCGGCCGCGTTCTTCCTGGCTGCCGCGCTGCTCGTGCTGGCGGGCGCGATCATGGCGCTGCAGACGGGTTCGATGAGCATGGATCGCAACCGGGGCGCGCGCCGCGCGCGCTACCGGTCGGACGACGAGCGAAAGGAGCACGAGCGACTCGCGATCGGCCTGATCATGGCCGGCGTGGGGAGCTTCCTCGTGGCCATGATCCTGGGGTAGGGTGGTGGCGTGACGGTTTCGGGCCCCCGCGAGTGCGAGCGCGTGCGCGAGCTCTTCACCGCCGAGATCGATCGCGAGGCGACCGAGATCGAGGAGGCCGCCGTGCGCCGGCACCTGCGCACCTGCACGGAGTGCGCCGAGGCCTACGACGCCCACGTCGCGGTCGCCCGCGGCCTGCGCCAGCACGAGCTGGTGCGGCCCCGCCGCCACCCGCTGCCGCCGCTCACGCGGTACCGGTCGCAGATCGCGCTGCTGGTCATGCTCGCCGCGGTGGTTGGCGCCGTGATCGCGTTCGCCCTGCTCCGCTAGCGCCTGCAGCTTGTGACACGGCGGAGGCGCACCTGACCGGCGATTCGGGTAGAGTTCGTGCCTCGATGACCCCGTACCGGATGGCGCCAGCCCGCGCCGTTTCGGAACAGTTTGCGAGGAGCCCGCACAGACATGGCAGACGGAACCAACGTCGGCAGGATCGTGGAGATCAAGGGCGTCGTGCTCGACGCCGTGTTCGACGGCAAGCTGCCGGCGATCTACAACGCGCTCCATATCCCGATCCCGGGTGTGGATCGCATCCTGGTCGCAGAGGTGCAGCAGCACCTGGGCGACGATCGCGTCCGCGCGGTCGCGATGGACGCCACCGAGGGCCTGGCCCGCGGCAACGAGGTGATCGATACCGGCGCGCCCATCTCCGTGCCCGTCGGCGACGTCACGCTGGGCCGCATCTTCAACGTGCTGGGCGAGGCGATCGACAAGGGCGAGGAGATCCCCGAGAGCGCCGAGCGCTGGTCGATCCACCGTGCGCCGCCGCTGTTCGAGGACCTCGAGCCCAAGCCGCAGATCCTCGAGACCGGCATCAAGGTCATCGACCTGCTCGCGCCGTACACCCGCGGCGGCAAGATCGGCCTGTTCGGCGGCGCCGGCGTCGGCAAGACGGTGCTGATCCAGGAGCTGATCAACAACATCGCGAAGTTCCACGCCGGCAAGTCGGTGTTCGCCGGCGTCGGCGAGCGCACCCGCGAGGGCAACGACCTCTGGCTCGAGATGACCGAGTCGGGCGTGATCGACCGCACGGCGCTCGTGTACGGCCAGATGAACGAGCCGCCGGGAGCGCGTCTGCGCGTCGCCCTGTCGGGCCTGACGATGGCGGAGTACTTCCGCGACTCCGAGGGCGCCGACGTGCTGCTCTTCATCGACAACATCTTCCGCTTCACGCAGGCCGGCTCCGAGGTCTCGGCGCTGCTCGGCCGCATGCCGAGCGCGGTCGGCTACCAGCCCACGCTGGCCACCGAGATGGGCGAGCTCCAGGAGCGCATCACCTCGACGAAGCGTGGCGCCATCACCTCGGTGCAGGCCATCTACGTGCCCGCCGACGACCTCACCGATCCGGCGCCCGCCGCCACCTTCGCCCACCTCGACGCCACCACGGTGCTGTCGCGGGCGATCTCGGAGAAGGGCATCTACCCGGCGGTCGACCCGCTCGACTCCACGTCGCGCATCCTGCAGCCGGCCGTCGTCGGCGACGAGCACTACCGCGTCGCCACCGCCGTCCAGCGTGTGCTGCAGCGCTACAAGGACCTGCAGGACATCATCGCCATCCTCGGCATGGACGAACTCTCCGACGAGGACCGGCTGACGGTGTCCCGGGCGCGCAAGATCGAGCGCTTCCTGTCCCAGCCGTTCTTCGTCGCCTCGGTGTTCACCGGCCGCGACGGCGAGTACGTCAAGCTCGAGGACACGATCCGCGGCTTCGACGAGATCCTCGAGGGCAAGCACGACGAGGTGCCCGAGCAGGCCTTCTTCCTTCAGGGCGGCATCGACCAGGTGGTCGCGGCGGCCGAGAAGATGAAGGCGGGCGTCTGAGCCGATGGCCGAGCTCGACTGCGAGATCCTGACGCCGGAGGGCCGGGTCTACGAGGGCCGGGTGCAGATGGTCGTCGTGCCCGGCGCCGAGGGTGAGCTCGGCGTCCTGCCGCGCCACGCGCCCATCATCGCCCGCCTCAAGGTGGGCGAGGTGCGCGTCAAGCTCGAGGGCAACGAGTGGCGCTCGTGGGCCATCAACGAGGGCTACTTCAAGATGCAGTTCGACAAGGCCACGGTGCTGGTGGAGGACGCGGTCGCCGCGACCGAGATCGACGTCGAGCAGGCGCGGGCCGACGCGGAGAACGCACGGACCCGCCTGGCCGAGGCCACGGGCGGCGACTCCGAGCTCGACCGGTTCCGGGCCGAGCGCGACCTCGCCTACGCCGAGAACCGCATCGAAATCGCCGGCCGCTAGCGCGGCTGGGAGGACGCCGCCGATGCGCATCGCGGTCGTCGGCGGGGGCTCGTGGGGCACGGCGTTCGCCAGCCATCTGGCCGGACGCGGGCACGACGTCGACCTGCTGGCGCGCGACGCGGTCCACGCGGCCGAGATCGAGGCGGCGCGCGAGAACCGGCAGTACCTGCCCGGGGTGCGGATCGCCGACGGCCTCCGGGTCGGGCCGCTGGCCGACGGCATCGCACCGGATGCGGGACTGGTCGTGCTGGCGGTGCCGTCCCGGTCGTTCGGGGCGGTGCTCGCGGACCTCGACGTGCCCGCGGCGGCCGATGTCCTGTCGCTCACCAAGGGCCTCGATCCCGCCACCGGGCGCCGGCTGTCGGAGGTGGCGTCCGCGCTGCTGGGCGACGCGGGCCGGGTGGCGGTGCTGTCGGGCCCGAACCACGCGGAGGAGATCGCCCGCGGCACCCCGGCGGCGACCGTCGTGGCATCCCGGCCGGTGGGCCTGGCCCAGCGCCTCCAGGAGACGATCGCGACGTCGCGGCTGCGGGTGTACGCGAACTCCGACGTGGTCGGCGTCGAGCTCTGCGGCGCCGCCAAGAACGTCATCGCCCTCGCCGCCGGCGTCTCCGACGGCCTCGGCTTCGGCGACAACGCCAAGGCGGCGCTGATCACCCGCGGCCTGGCCGAGATGACGCGCCTCGGCGCCTCGTTCGACGCCGATCCGCGCACGTTCGCGGGCCTGGCCGGACTCGGCGACCTCGTCGCGACGTGCTGCAGCCTGCACTCGCGCAACCGCCGGGCGGGCGTCCTGCTCGCCGAGGGCGTCGCCGCAGGCGACCTGGAGACTGCCATCGGCATGGTGGCGGAGGGCATCACCACGGCTCCCGTGCTGCAGCGCGTGGCGGCCGAACGGGGCCTCGAGCTGCCGATCACGGAACGCGTGAACGCGCTGCTGCAAGGCGAGTCGCCGGTCGAGGCCGTCTCACGGCTGATGGCGCGCGAGCCGGTCTCCGAGTTCTGACGTGCTGTCGAGAAACGCACGTTTTTAACTTTCCTGCGGCGATTTCGTCGGTACTGTGTGGTGCATGATCGCCCTCCGCCCAATCGCGGCTGCTGCCACCTGCGCCCTCGCCCTCGTCGTCGCCGCGTGCGGCGGCACCACGACCGCGGCAGCGCCTGGCGCCGCCGGTACCGATGGGAAGGGAGCCGACGCGTTCCCGGCCTCCACGCTCTTCTTCGTCGACGCCAACGCCGACGTCGAGTCTTCGGCCTGGCAGAAGGTGCGCGCCCTCGGCGCGAAGTTCCCGGGCTATCCGAAGATCGAGGCGAAGATCGCCGCGGCCATGAGCGAGAGCGGGGAGGACGGCTTCTCGTTCGCGCAGGACATCCAGCCGTGGCTCGGTGACGAGGCCGCGTTCGGCGTGCTCGCCATCACGCTCTCGGGCGGCAAGCCCAAGCCGCAGTTCGTGGCGTACCTGGCGTCGAAGGACGACGCGAAGGCCATCGCCGCGATCACGAAGAAGGGCGAGACGACGAAGTCCGGCGACTACAAGGGCTACGGCGAGTACACCGGCAAGGACGACGACGTCGTCACGGCCGTCGGCAAGGGCGCCGTCCTGATCGCGAGCGACACCACGTCGCTGCACGCCTCGATCGACGCCCGCGAGGGCGACGACGCGGCCCAGCTGAGCGGCAACCCGCTGTACGGCGAGGCCGTCGCCACGCTGCCCGAGGACAACGTGCTGGTCGGGTACGCCGACGGGGCGAAGATCGCCCAGCTCGTGGGCACGGCCATCGAGGCCGGCACCGCCGGCGCCGCGGGTGCGAAGCTGCCGACCGCCCAGGTCGACCAGGCGCTGTCGCAGCTCGAGGCCATCCGTGCGATCGCCTTCTCGGCCGGTGCCGACGACGGCGGCTTCCGGATGCGCGCCTCGACGCTGCTGGACGAGGCCAAGGCGAAGCAGCTCGGCACCATGGAGGCGGCCGAGCTGAAGCTGCTCGACCACGCTCCGGCCGACGCGCTCGTGTTCGCCGGCACGCCGGGCGCCGGCGAGGCGCTCGACAAGGCGATCACCGACGCCACCGCCGCCAACCCCGAGGTCGCGCAGGGTATCGCCGGCATCGAGGCCATGACCGGCCTCTCGGTGCAGAACGACATCGTGCCGCTGCTCTCCGGTGAGGTGGGCGCGTACGTGTCCGGCGGCGCACCCGCCAAGGGCGCGGTGCTGCTCCTGCCGAAGGACGCCACCGCCGCTGCCGCATCGCTGACGAAGATCACCGCGGCGATCTCCAAGCAGGGCGGTGCGGAGGCGCCGACGTTCGCGCCGGCACCGTCCGGCACCGGCCAGGTCGCGAAGGTCGACGGGCACGTCGTGTCGTGGGCGCAGGACGGCGACCTGATCGCGCTCGGCTTCGACACGGGCGGCGTCGCACCCGGCGGCGGGCTCGCCGACAGCGACGCGTTCCGCTCCGTCAGCGATGCCGCGAAGCTGCCCGACAAGGTGGGCGCGCTGCTCTACGCCGACATCCCGGGGCTCGTCAACCTGGCTCAGCGCACGGGTGGCGAGCAGGTTCCGGCCGACGCGCTCGCGAACATCCAGGCGCTCGGCGGCATGCTGGCCTGGTCGACGCAGGACGACGGCGTGGCCAAGGGCGACCTCTACGTGCACGTCAAGTAGCGCGCCCCCCGGCTGGGGTCGCTGGTACGTTACGCGGGTCAATCACGCCCCAAAGGGCCCGTATCCGCATGCGCGATTTCATCTTCAGTTCCGAGTCGGTGACGGAGGGTCATCCCGACAAGATCGCCGACCAGATCTCCGACTCCGTGCTCGACGCGGTGCTCGCCGACGACCCGATGGGCCGGGTCGCGTGCGAGACGCTGATCACGACCGGACTCGTGGTGGTGGCCGGCGAGATCTCGACCTCCAGCTACGTCGACATCTCGCGGCTCGCCCGCGAGACGATCATCGAGATCGGCTACGACCGGGCCAAGTACGGCTTCGACGCGCACACGTGCGGCGTCATGGTCGCGCTGGACGAGCAGTCGCCCGACATCGCCCAGGGCGTCAACGATGCGTTCGACGCCGACAGTGATCCGCTCGACCAGACGGGCGCGGGCGACCAGGGCATGATGTTCGGGTACGCCTGCCGCGAGACGCCGGAGCTGATGCCGCTCCCGATCACGCTCGCGCACCGCATCGCCAAGCAGCTCTCCGAGGTGCGCAAGTCGGGCCTCGCTGCCCGACCTCCGCCCCGACGGCAAGAGCCAGGTGACGGTCCGCTACGAGCAGGACGCGCACGGCGCCATCAAGCCCGTCGAGATCACGCGGCTGCTCGTCTCCACGCAGCACGCCGAGGAGTACGCGATCTCGCAGATCAAGGCCGACATCATCGAGCACGTGCTCGAGCCGGTGCTGCCGTCCGAGCTGTACGACCCGGCGCGCCTGCGCGAGGGCGACTTCGTGCTGGTGAACCCGACCGGCAAGTTCGTGATCGGCGGCCCGATGGGCGACTGCGGCCTGACCGGGCGCAAGATCATCGTCGACACCTACGGCGGCATGGCCCGTCACGGTGGCGGCGCCTTCTCGGGCAAGGATCCGACGAAGGTCGACCGCTCGGCCGCGTACGCCGCCCGCTGGGTCGCGAAGAACGTCGTCGCGGCCGAGCTGGCCGATCGCTGCGAGGTGCAGGTGGCGTACGCCATCGGTGTCGCGCACCCGATCTCGATCATGGTCGAGACGTTCGGCACCGAGCGCGGCGTCACCGCCGAGCAGATCGCCGACGCCGTCCGCTCGGTCTTCGACCTGCGGCCCGCGGCGATCCTCCGCGACCTCGACCTGCGCCGCCCGATCTACCGCCAGACCGCCGCGTACGGCCACTTCGGCCGCTCCGGCGTCCCGTGGGAGAACACCGACAAGGTCGACGCGCTCCGCGCCGCCGTCGGACACGCCGCGATCACCGCTTAGGGAAGAACGTGTAGAGCAGCGCGGCCGCGGCCGTCGCCGCCGTCAGGGCCAACGCCCAGGACGCGGCACGGCCGCGCCGCGAGCTCTCCGCGAGCAGCGCGCGCAGCGCGACGATCGGGCGGGGACGGGCCATGCCGGGAGGGTAGCGGGATACGGTTCGGCCCTCGTGCCCGCGGTCGCCGTCGTCCCCCTCGTCCAGACCCGTACGCTCGCGCGCCCGCTCGACTACGAGGCCGAGCCGGCGCTGCCCGTCGGTGCGGTCGTCGATGCGCCGCTCGGGCCCCGCACGGTGCGTGGCGTGGTGGTCGGCCCGGCCGAGGGTGGCGACCGGGTCCTGAAGACCGTCCGCGACACCGGCCTGCGGATCCCGGCCGACCTCGTCGAGCTGGCGCTCGAGATCGCCGCGCGCTACGCGTCCACGCCCGCCCGCGCGCTGGAGCTCGTGCTGCCGCCCACCACGGCGCCGCGCCGCACGTTCTGGGCGGCGCTCGACCAGCCGGGCGAGCCGCGCGGGACGCGGCAGGCGGCCGTGCTCGCGGCGCTCGCGGCCGGCCCGCTGCCGCTTGCCGGCGCTGCGCGCCGCGACGGGTGCGGGCGCCGACGTGCTGCGCCGGCTCCAGGCGCTGGGCCTGATCGTCGTCTCGGAGGCCGTTCCGGCGCCGGCGGTGACCGGCCAGGGGCCGTCGCCGACCCCCGAGCAGGCGGTCGCCATCGAGCGCCTCGAGCGTGCCGTCGAGGAGCGCGATCCGGCTCCCCTACTGCTGTTCGGCGTCACCGGGTCGGGCAAGACGGAGGTGTTCCTGCGCGGCATCGAGCGGTGCCTCGCGCTCGGCCGCAGCGCGATCGTGCTGGTGCCGGAGATCGCGCTCGCACCGCAGACCGCCGGGCGCGTCAGCGCCCGCTTCGGTCCGCGGGTGGCGGTGCTGCACTCCGCGCTCGCGGCGGGGGAACGCGCGGCCGAGTACGCGCGCATCGTCCGCGGTGAGGCCACGATCGTCGTCGGCCCGCGCTCGGCGCTGTTCGCGCCCGTCGCCGACCTGGGCCTGATCGTGATCGACGAGGAGCACGAGGCCGCCTACAAGCAGGACTCCGATCCGCGCTATGACGCCCGCGCGATCGCGGTGCTGCGCGCTCGCCGGCACGGCGCCGCGGTGCTGCTCGCGACCGCCACGCCGCGCCCCGAGGCGTGGCGCCCGCTGGAGCGCATCGAGCTGCCGGGCCGCATCGGCGGCCGTCTGCCGCCGGTCGACGTCGTCGACCTGCGGCGCGACGGCGCGTATCCGATCTCGCGCCCGCTGCACGTCGCGCTCGGCGCGATCGCCGACGAGGGTGGGCGCGCCGTGCTGCTGCTGAACCGCCGCGGCGAGGCGCCGGCGCTGCACTGCCGGTCCTGCGGCGTGACGTTCGGCTGTCCCGACTGCGACGTCGCATTCACGCTGCACCGCAATCCCGCGGCGCTGCTGTGCCACCACTGCGGCCGTCGCGAGCGGATCCCACGCGCCTGCCCGACCTGCCACGCGGTCGACATCGCGCGCATCGGCGCGGGCACCGAGCGGCTGGAGGAGCTGATCGCGGAGACGTTTCCCGGCCTGGTGGTGATGCGCCTCGACGCCGACTCGACGGCCCGCCGCGGCACACTGGAGGAGGTGCTCGAGCGGTTCGGCTCGACCGACCGGGCCGTGCTGGTCGGCACGCAGCTGGTCGCCAAGGGACACGACTTCCCGTCGGTGCGCCTGGCCGCGGCCATCGATGCCGACGTCGGGCCTCGCGCAGCCCGACTTCCGGGCCGAGGAGCGCACCTTCTCGCTGCTCGTGCAGCTCGCCGGGCGGGCCGGCCGCGAGGGCAGCGGCGGCCGTGTGATCGTGCAGTCGTGGGAGCCCGAGAACCGTGTCATCCGGCTCGCCGCCCGGCATGCGGTGGCGGAGTTCCTGGACGGCGAGCTGGCCCGCCGCGAGCTGCTGGCGTACCCGCCCTTCCGCCGCATCGTCCGCGTGCTGGTGACGGCGCCGAGCGCCCACGCCGCCGACGGCGTGCTGCGCACCCTGGCCGACGCCGCCCGGCCGCACCTGGAGGGCGACGACATCCTCGGCCCGGCCCCGCTGCACCGCCTGCGCGGTCGCGACCGCGCGCATCTGCTGGTGAAGACCGACCGGGCGAGGCGCGCAGCGGCGGTGCTCGGCGGCCTGGCGGGCCAGCAGGCCGCGGCGTTCCGCAAGGCGGGCGCCACGGTGGTGGTCGACGTGGACCCGCAGACGCTGTAGACCAGCCGCCGGGGTCCGACCGGAAACGATGTGCTGGGGTCTGACCCCAATCGGAGGTTTCTTGGGGTCAGACCCCGATCACAGGACACGCGCAGAAGGCGCGCGGATCGCGCGACCTGGGACAGTGCGTGCGCGTTTCGTCACGGACAATGCGTCATCTGCGCGCCTCGATTTGTCTGACTAAAGTCAGACAAATCGCGTCTGCATCCACCGCGGTTGTCTCCTTCGATACGCTGCCGACGTGGCGACGAAGGAAGAGCGACGAGAGGCCGAATCACGGGAGCGCCGCCGGATGGCGCTCGCGCAGGTGCGCCAGTTTCCCGACCCGGTGCTGAAGCAGCGGTCGCGTGAGGTCGAGGCGTTCGACGACGACCTGGCGGCCCTCGCGGCGCGCATGGTCGACCTGATGACCGACGCCCACGGGGCTGGCCTCGCGGCGCCTCAGATCGGCCTGCTGCGGCGCATGTTCGTCTACGAGGTGTCGGAGGAGGAGGGCCCGGTCGTCGTGGTCAACCCCGAGATCCTCGAGGCCTCCGACGAGCTCGTCGTGGACGGCGAGGGCTGCCTGTCGCTGTCGCTGCTGATCGACGAGCGGCACGACGTGCCCGTCGAGCGCCACGCCAGCGTCAAGCTGCGCGCATTCGACGTGGAGGGCAACGAGGTGGTGCGCGACGTGGACGGTCACGCGGCGCGCGTCATCCAACACGAGCTCGACCACCTCGACGGGACGCTGATCCTCGATCGCACGACGCGCGAGGCCCGCGGCGACGCCCTGCGTCTGCTGCGCCGCGCGATCACGTGAGCGACCGCCTCGGCTTCGCCGCGACCTCGGCGTACGGTGCCGAGTGCCTGCGCCGGGTCGTGGCAGAGGGTGCACCGATCGAGATCGTGCTGACGCAGCCCGACCGGCCCGCCGGTCGGAGCAGACGTCCCACCGCACCCCCCGCCGCCGACGTGGCGCGCGAGCTCGGCCTGCCCGTGCTGCAGCCGGAGCGTGCGGCCGACGCCGCGGCCGACCTGCGCGCGGCCGGCGTCGCCGCGATGGGCATCTGCGCGTACGGACAGCTGCTGCCCGATGCACTGCTCGAGGCCTTTCCGTGGGTGAACCTGCATCCGTCGGCGCTCCCGCGGTGGCGCGGCGCGGCGCCCGTCGAGCGCGCCATCCTGGCCGGCGACACGACCACCGCGGCCGCCGTCATGGCCGTCGTGGCAGAGCTGGACGCGGGACCGGTCGCGGCGCTGGTGCCGCTGGCGATCGGCCCGCGCGACAACGCCGGCGACGTCATGGCGCGATCGCTCGAGGCCGGTGCGCCGCCGCTGGCCGCGGCGCTGTCCGCAGCCGCCCGCGGCTCGCTCGAGACGACGCCGCAGGCGGCCGACGGCGTCACCTATGCCCACAAGCTGACGGCCGACGATCGCCGGCTCGATCCCGAAGGGCCCGTGGCCGACGCCGATCGCCGGATCCGCGCGCTGGCCCCGCACATCGGCGCCGCGATCGTGCTGGCGGGCGAGCGCTGCATCGTGTGGCGGGCGGCACCGGCGCCGGACGAGCTCGGCGCGGGGGAGGTGGCCGGCGCGGACGGCCGGCTGCTGATCGGCTTCGCCGACGGCGCCCTGGAGGTCGGCGAGATCCAGCCGGCCGGCAAGCGGTCGATGGCGGCCGGTGAGCTGCTGCGCGGCTGGCGCGGCCCGCTCGGCCCGGCCACGCGGGCCGGCTGATGTCCGCCCGGCTCGCTGCGCTGAGCGTGCTCGGCCGCGTGGAGGAGGGCGGCGCGTGGGCCGACCGCGCGCTGGCGGCCGAGACGACCCGCTTCAAGCTGGATGCGCGCGACCGCGCGTTCGCGTCGCGCCTCACGCTCGGCACCGTCCAGCGGCGCCGCACGCTCGACCACGTGGTGACGGTGCTCGGCGGCCGCGAGCCGGCCGCGCTCGAGCCGCCCGTTCGCGACACGCTGCGCCTCGGGGCGTACCAGCTGCTCTACACCGACGGCGTGCCCGCGCACGCCGCGGTCGCCACCTCGGTCGACCTCGTCCGCGAGGCGCGCCGGCCGGGCGCGGCCGGGCTCGTGAACGCGATCCTGCGCCGCGTCGCCCGGAGCGGATCGGACCTCGTCGCGGCGCTGCCCGACGAGACCGCCGCCGACGCCGCGCTGCGCCGGTCGTACCCCGACTGGATCGCGGAGCTGTGGTTCGAGACGTACGGCGCCGACACGGCACGGGCGCTGATGGACACCGGCAACGAGCCCGCCGAGGCGGCGTTGCGCGTGCGGGCCGGCGCCCGGGAGCGCGTCGAGGCCGAGCTGACGGCGGCCGGCGTGCCGTTTCACGGCGACGAGGGTGTGCCGACGGCGATCGTGCTCGACGGCCCGGTCGACATCGCCGCCACGGCGGCGTTCAGGTCGGGCGACGCCGTCCCGATGAGCCGGTCATCGCAGCGCATCGCACCGCTGCTCGACCCACGGCCGGGCATGCGCGTGCTCGATGCGTGCGCTGCTCCCGGCGGGAAGTCGGGCCATCTCGCGGAGCTGCTCGGCTCGGCCGGCGCCGGCCTGGTCTGCGTCGAGCAGGACCCGGGCCGCTGCGACGCGTTGCGGAAGACGCTGCTGCGCTACGGCGCGGAGGCGGCCGAGGTGGTGTGCGGCGACGCGCTGCTGGCCGGCCCTGCGCGCGGCCCGTTCGACGCCATCCTGCTGGACGCGCCCTGCTCGGGCCTCGGCGTCATCTCCGGCCGGCCCGACCTGCGCTGGCGGCGCACGCCGGACGACGTGCGCATGCTCGCCGACCTGCAGACGAAGCTGCTCGCCGCGCTGGCGGGCTCGCTGGCTCCCGACGGCCGCATCGTCTACGCCGTCTGCACGCTGTCGCCGGCCGAGAGCGACGCCGTGACGGCGCCGTACACCGTCCGCGAGGAGCTGCGCACGTGGCCGCACCACGGCGACGGCGACGGCTTCTACGCGGCGCTCATCTGACGCCGGCGACGCGCTCGAGCACGCCCGCGAACTCCTCGGCCAGCCGGTCGCGGTCGAACCGGTCGCGCGCTAGGCCGCGGGCCGCCTCCCGGCCGCGGTCGAGCGCGGCCTCGTTGCCGATCAGGTCGGCCAGCAGCGCGGCGGCGGCCGCCGGATCGGCCTCGGGGAGCGCGATGCCCGCGCCGGTCTCGGTCAGCAGCGCGCGGTGCCAGCCGCCGTAGTTGATCGCGACGGGGCGCCCGGCGGCGAGGGCGTCGAAGAACTTGTTGGCCGAGTTGGACTCCATCTCGGGGATCGGACGGAACAGCGACGTGGCGACCGTGGCGGCGGCGAGCAGCGCCGGGATCTCGCGCTTCGGCATCGGCGGGTGCACGGTGAGCGTCTCGTCCAGCACGCCGCGCGACCGAGCGCGCGCGAGCAGCGCTTCGCGCCCGGCCCCACGGCCGACGAGCACGAACCGGGCATCGGGTCGCAGCGACCGGGTCTCGGCCGCGACGTCGGCCAGCCACTCGACCCCGTTGACGGCGCCGAACGCGCCGGCGTAGACGATCAGGGGCGCAGCGGGATCGATGCCGAGCCGGGCGCGGACCTCGTCCCCGGCGGTGGCGGGCACCTCGAACGCCGCCCGGTCGCAGGCGTTCGGGATCATCGAGATGCGCGAGCGGGCGACACCCCGCGCGGCGACGCCGTCGGCCATGCCCGGCGACAGCGCGATCACGTGCGCCGACGAGCGGTAGGCGAGCCACTCGACCGCCCGGGCGACCCGGACGGCGACCGGGTTCGTGAGCGCGCCGACGGCGATCGGCATCTCCGGCCACAGGTCGCGCACCTCGAACACCATCGGCGCGCGCCGCACGACCCGCGCGACGATCCCCGGCAGCGCGATCGTGAGCGGCGTGGAGCTGGCCAGCACGACGTCGGCCGGCACCCGCGCCGCCTCGAGCGAGGCCCGCAGCGCGAACCGCACGAAGGCGCCGATGCGGGCGCGGTGGCCCATCTCGTTGGCGTAGGCGACGGGGATCACGACCAGCCGGATGCCGTCGACCGACGTGCGCACGACGCGCCGCGCGTCGGCCAGGTCGGGCAGCTGCGCGTTCGACGTCACCACGGTCACCTGATGACCTCGCGCGACGAGGCGCCGGGCCAGCTCGTAGGAGCGCGTGCCGGTCGAACCGTCGGGCGTCGCGAAGTACTGGTGCAGGTAGGTGACGCGCACGGGCGGAAGGCTACTCGCCAGCGGCGATTCGGGCCTGCGGGACGCCTCCGGTTCGCCTATCGTGAGGCCATGCGCTGGTACTGCCCGGGATGCGAGGCGGAGACGGTGGGCGAGACCGGAGGGTCCTGTCCGCGGTGTGGCACGGAACTCGCCGCCGATCGCCGCATCCACGAACCCGATCTGCCCGCCATGGGCCCGCATCCGTCCGACGACTGGATCGCCGTGTGGCAGCCGGCCGACCAGGCCGAGGCGCTCGAGGTGCAGGAGTTCCTCGAGGAGCTCCAGATCCCGGCGCTCCAGCTGCCCGCCTGGGCCGACTGGACCGACCACGCGCCCGAGGAGCGCGACGAGATCGTCCACGTCGCGGTGCCGGCGGTGCGTGCCGCCGAGGCGCGCCGCGCGCTCGTCGCGCTCCTCGCCGCCTGACGCCTAGTCGCCCGTCGCGAGGTCGGCCCGGACGCGCTCGGCCCGGCGCGTGAGGCGGTTGATGCCGCTCACGACCGCCCGCAGCGACGCCGTGACGATGTTGGCGTGGATGCCGACGCCCCACGACGTCTCGCCGTCGAGCTCCACCTCGAGGTAGGCCGCCGCCTCCGCCGTCGCACCGCCGCCCATGGCGTGCTCGTGGTAGTCGCGGACGCTGACGGCGATGCCGCACTGCTGGTCGAGCGCCGCCACGAACGCGGCGATCGGGCCGTTGCCCTCGCCCTGGATCGTGATCTGCTCGCCGTTCAGCCGGATCGTGGCGAGCACGCCGTCCGGCTCGCTGTCGTCGCTGGAGGCCTCGACGCGGTAGGAGACGAGCTCCAGCGGCCCCTCGCCGGACAGGTACTCGGCATCGAACGCCGTGCGCAGCGAGGACGAGTCGAGCTCGCCGCCGCGGGCGTCGGTGATCGCCTGGATGACCTGCGAGAACTCCACCTGGAGCGCGCGCGGGAGGTCGAGGCTGTAGTCGGTCTTGAGCACGTACGCCACGCCGCCCTTGCCCGACTGCGAGTTGACGCGGATGACGGCCTCGTAGGTGCGGCCCACGTCGGCCGGGTCGATCGGCAGGTACGGCACCTCCCACAGCGAGCCGTCGGTGCGCTCGATCGCCTCGAAGCCCTTCTTGATCGCGTCCTGGTGCGAGCCGGAGAAGGCGGTGTACACCAGCTCGCCGGCGTACGGGTGGCGGGGATGGATCGGCAGCTCGGTGCACTCGGCGGCGATCTCGCGCACGCGGTCGATGTCGGACAGGTCGAGGCCCGGATCGACGCCCTGCGTGAACAGGTTCAGCGCCAGCGTCACCAGGTCGACGTTGCCGGTGCGCTCGCCGTTGCCGAACAGGCAGCCCTCCACGCGCTCGCCGCCGGCCATCAGCGCCAGCTCGGTGGCGGCGACGGCCGTGCCGCGGTCGTTGTGCGGGTGCAGCGAGATGATCACGCTCTCGCGGCGCGGCACGTTGCGGCAGAACCACTCGATCATGTCGGCGTGGAGGTTCGGGGTCGACATCTCCACGGTGGCCGGCAGGTTCAGGACCAGCCGGTCGGCCGCGGTCGGCTCGATCACGTCCTGCACGGCCGCGCACACCTCGAGCGAGTAGTCGAGCTCGGTGCCGGTGAACGACTCGGGCGAGTACTGGTAGCGGATCTTCTGGCCCGTGCGCGCGGCCAGCTGCTCGGCGCCCTCGCGCACCCACGTCGCGCCCTGCGTCGCGATCTGCAGGATGCCGGCGCGATCGTCGCGGAACACGACGCGGCGCTGCAGCTCGCTGATCGAGTTGTAGAAGTGGACGATCGAGCGGGGGATGCCCTCCAGCCCCTCGAACGTGCGGTCGATCAGGTGCTTGCGGCACTGCACCAGCACCACGATGGTGACGTCGTCGGGGATCAGGTCGTCGTCGACCAGCGTCCGCATGAAGTCGAAGTCGGCCTTCGATGCCGACGGGAAGCCGACCTCGATCTCCTTGAAGCCCATCTCGACCAGCAGCTTGAAGAGGCGGCGCTTGCGGTCGCCGTCCATGGGGTTGATCAGCGCCTGGTTGCCGTCGCGGAGGTCGACGGAGACCCACTGCGGCGCCACCTCGAGGCGGCGGTCCGGCCAGGTGCGGTCGGGCAGCTCGACGGGGGCGTACGGGCGATAGCGATGGGCGGGCATGCTCATGGCGAAACGGGCTCCTGGACGGCGTGGGAAAAGGCGCCGGGCGCGGCGACGACGCTACGGGAAGGAAGGCCCGGCGGGGACCCTTCCAATGTCGTATGTCGCAGCATCCCCCTTACCGGGGGAGGAGGAGCAGCGCAAGCGCGAGCAGACGGGACGAGCGGGTGTGCGTCGTGGTCTGCATCGCTGGATTCGATGCTATCAGAGCGGCGGAGGGGTCGGAGCGCCTACCACGCGCACGATGTCGCGGCGCGTGACGCGGAAGTTGCACGAGTAGCGCTCGTAGACGACGATCCGCGTGCCGCCGATCTGGGTCGCGTCGAGCTTCTGCACGTCGCGCCCGCTCGTCACGCTCGCCACCACGACCGGCGTCGTCTTGCCGGGGTCGAGGCGCATGATCTGCACGCCCTTGCCGCAGCCGGCGCGGGAGCGGGCGAAGTACAGCGTGCCGTCGCCGAGCACCGCGGAGGCGTAGTCGGACCTGCCGCTCGGCGGCCGCAGCGACGTCGTCTTGCGCGTCGACAGCTGGTAGCGGTACGCGCGGCAGCGGTTCGTGCAGCGCGTGTACGTGGCGTAGTCGCCGTTCAGGTCGCCGGGCTCGAGCCCGGTCGTGCGGCCCCGGGCCGTGATCAGCGTGCGCTTGGCCTTCGTCTTCAGGTTGATGAGCCGGACCGACTTGGAACGAGCGTCGAACTCGCCGCGCTGGAACAGCAGCCAGTCGCCGGACAGCGCGCCGCCCCATTCCCAGCTGCGGGAGTTGATGCCGCTCGGCAGCGTGATCCGCTTCTTCGGCGACAGCTGCCACAGCTCCAGGTCGGATCCGAGCGAGCGGTTGGCGAAGCGCAGGTGCTGCACGATCGCGCGGCCCTTGTCGAGCCCCTGCGACAGGTAGGTCTGGCTCCGCTTCTCGAAGCGCGTACGCGGTCCGCTGGGGGGCGCGAAGGTGGCCCGGCCCTGGGCGTCCGACCAGCCGGTGACGAGGCCGTCGATGGTCGGCAGGAACGCCTTCGCGGCCTCGATGCCGGTGGAGCGCGACCCGGCGCGAGCGACGCGCACCCGGATCGTCGTGGCCGCCGTCTCGGCGCCGCAGCGCAGCGTCACGGTCATGTACAGCTCGGACGGCGCGCGGCGCGCGCGGCCGGGGATGGCGTGCGAGAGCGTGAAGCCGCCGGTCAGCCCGGCGCAGGGCGCCGGCTTGTTGAGCGTCAGCTTGGCGCCGGCGGCGGTGTCGTACGTGCCGGGCGTGATGCGGGCGGCGGCGGGCATCGTCACGCCCAGCTGCAGCACGGTCGTGGCGCCGGACTTGACCGTCACGCTGGCGCCGGAGTCGGTGAGGCCGGGGACGATCGTCTGGGCCGGCTCGGCGTACGTCGCGTTCAGGGCCAGGCTGCCGCCGGGCTCGGTGGCGGCGGTGACCGTCGCCTCGGCAGCCTGGGCGGCCGGGACGAGCACGACGGCGAGGAATGCAGCTGCGAGGCCACGGCGCATGCGCGAAAGGTACACGCCTCCGGCGGCTCGTCCGGTCCCGGCTGCCAGGGGACACCCCGTGGCGGCCGGTCCGGGATACTGCCGGGGTGCCGTCCCGCTCCCCCTGGCTGACCGAGGTACAGGTCTGCCCCTCCATCCTCGCCGCCGACTTCGGCGCCTTCCGGGCCAGCGTCCAGGAGCTGCTCGACGCCGGCGCGCGCACGTTCCACGTCGACGTGATGGACGGCCACTTCGTCCCGGTGATCACGTTCGGCACGGGCGTCGTCTCGGCCATCGCCGACGTCGTGCACGACGCGGGCGGAGCCCTGGCGGTGCACATGATGGTCGAGCGCCCCGAGCGGTTCATCGACGACTACGCGAGGGCCGGCGCCGACGCGTACACCGTCCACGTCGAGGCGACGCCCCACCTGCACTACTGGCTGGAGCGGATCCGCGAGGCCGGCATGGCGGCGGGCGTCACGCTCAATCCGGGCACCCCGCTCGCGACGGCCGAGATCGTCGCCGGCCTGGCCGACAACCTCCTCTGCATGAGCGTCAACCCGGGCTGGGGCGGCCAGTCGTTCATCCCGTCGTCGCTCGAGCGGCTGACCGCGCTGCGGGCGCTGGCGCGTCCCGGTGCCGGCGTCGAGATCGACGGCGGCGTCGGTCCCGCCACCATCGCCGACTGCGCCCGGGCCGGCGCCAACCGCTTCACCGCCGGCTCTGCCATCTTCTCCGCGCCCGACCCTGCCGCCGCGTACCACGACCTCGTGGAGCGCGTCCGCGCTGCGGGGGCGCCCGCGTGGGGCTGAGCGCCACCGACGAGGCGTACCTCGAGCGCACGCTCGAGCTGGCCGGCCACGGACGGCGGACGGCGGCGCCCAACCCGGTGGTGGGCTGCGTGCTGGTGCGGGACGGCGCAGTCGTCGGCGAGGGGTTCCACGTCCGGCCCGGCACCGGGCACGCGGAGATCGTGGCGCTCGCCGCGGCGGGCGGCGCGGCGCGCGGCGCGACCGCCTACGTCAGCCTCGAGCCGTGCGCACACGCCGGGCGCACGCCGCCCTGCGCCGACGCGCTGGTCGCGGCCGGCGTCGTGCGGGTGGTCGCGGCCGCGCACGACCCGTACCGCGAGGTGGACGGCGCCGGGTTCGCGCGACTGCAGGCCGCGGGCGTGCAGGTGACGGTCGCCGATCCCCGCTCGCGCATCGGGCTCGCCGCCCGGCGGCAGAACGCCGGCTTCCGCACCGTCGTCACGACCGGCCGTCCGCACGTCACCTACAAGGCGGCCGTCACTCTCGACGGGCGCACGGCGTCGCGCTCCGGCGATGCACGCTGGATCTCCTCGCCGGAGAGCCGCGCGCTCGTGCACGAGTGGCGGGCGGGCGCCGGCGCCGTGCTGGTCGGCAGCGGCACCGCGATCGCCGACGACGCGACGCTGACGGCGCGCGACTGCGTGCCGCCGGCCGAGCGTCAGCCGCTGCGCGTCGTGTTCGACCGGCGGGCGCGGCTGCCGCTGGCCTCGCGCCTGGTGCGGACGGCGGCGGAGGGCACCGTGCTGGTCGTGGTCGGGCCCGACGCGCCGGTCGACCGGCGCACGGCACTGGAGACCGCGGGCGTCGAGACGGTCGTGGCCGCGACCCCCGGCGAGGCGCTCGCGCTTCTCGCCGCCCGGGACGTGCAGACCGTGCTCTGCGAGGGCGGGGCGACGCTGGCGGGCGCGCTGCTGCACGACGGGCTGATCGACCGGATCGCCCTGTTCGTGGCGCCCCGCATCCTCGGCGACCCCGGCGCCCCCGGCCTGTTCGGGGCCGCGCTGCAGCCCGCCACCATCGACGAGGCGCTGGCGGCGGCGTCGGTGGAGCCCGAACGGGTGGGCGCGGATATCCTTCTCGACGCCTGGGTGCGCGACCCGCCCTGATCCGAACCATGTTTACCGGCATCGTCCAGGAGCTCGCAACCGTCGCCGCCGTCGACCACGGCGACGATGGATCGATCCTCCGCATCGATGCGCACCGGGTCGCGCAGGGTCTGCGGCTCGGCGACTCGGTCTCCGTCGACGGCGTCTGCCTGACGGCGATCGACCTGACGCCGGGCGCGCTGGCGTTCGAGGCCATGCACGAGACGCTCGAGCGCAGCACGCTCGGGCGCCTGCGGGCCGGCGACCGCGTCAACGTCGAGGGGGCGCTGCGCGCCGGCGAGCCGCTCGGCGGCCACGTCGTGCAGGGCCACGTCGACGGCGTCGGTCAGATCGTCACGGAACGTGCAGAGGGCTTCTCCCGGGTGCTCCAGATCGTGCCCGACGGACACCTCCTGCGCTACGTGGTCGAGAAGGGCTCGATCTGCGTGGCCGGCGTGTCGCTGACCGTGGCGGCCCTGACCGGCGACGGGTTCGAGGTATGTCTCATTCCACACACCTGCGAGGTCACGTCGCTCGGTAGCCTGGCTCCCGGAAGCACCGTGAATCTCGAGGTCGACATCCTGGCGAAGTACGTGGAGCGGCTCCTGACCCACGGTGTGGGACAGGAAATCGCTGCTACCATCGCACTTCCCGACGCATCGGTAGGGAGCTCATGAGCCAGTCGGATTCGCCCTTCTCGCGCGTCGAGGACGCGATCGAGGACATCCGGAACGGCAAGATGGTCATCATCGTCGACTCTCCCGACCGGGAGAACGAAGGCGACCTCTGCATGGCGGCCGAGTTCGTGACCGCCAACGACATCAACTTCATGGCGCGGCATGGCCGTGGCCTGATCTGCCTGACGCTGACGCCCGAGCGGTGCGACGAGCTCGAGCTGCGGCCGATGGTGCCCAACAACGAGACGCCGTACGGGACTGCCTTCACGGTCTCGATCGAGGCCCGCGAGGGCATCGCCACCGGCATCTCCGCCGCCGACCGCGCGCACACCATCCGCGTCGCCGTCGATCCGGAGAAGAGTGCCCACGACCTGATCCACCCGGGCCACGTGTTCCCGCTGCGCGCCCGTCCCGGCGGCGTGCTGGAGCGGACCGGCCAGACGGAGGCCTCCGTCGACCTCGCCCGCCTCGCCGGCTGTCGCCCGGCCGGCGTGATCTGCGAGGTCATGAAGGAGGACGGCACGATGGCGCGCGTCCCCGACCTCTCCATCTTCTGCGCGGAGCACGGGATCGCCCTCATCACGGTCGCCGACCTGATCGACTACCGGCGGCGCACCGAGAAGCTCGTCGAGCGCATGGCGGCGGCCAGCCTGCCGACCGCGTACGGCGACTTCCAGGCGGTCGGCTACGTCTCGAAGACCGACGGCAAGCACCACCTGGCGCTGGTCTACGGCGATGTCGACGGCCAGCCCGACGTGCTCGTGCGCGTGCACTCGGAGTGCGTCACCGGCGACGTCTTCCACTCGCTCCGCTGCGACTGCGGCGAGCAGCTCGACCAGGCCCTGCGGCACATCGTGCACCAGGGCCGCGGCGTGCTGCTGTACCTGGCGCAGGAGGGCCGTGGCATCGGCTTGCTGAACAAGCTCCGCGCGTACGAGCTGCAGGAGCAGGGCCGCGACACGGTCGAGGCGAACGCCGAGCTCGGCTTCGCGCCCGACCTGCGCGAGTACGGCATCGGGTCGCAGATCCTCGTCGACCTCGGCCTCTCGTCGATCCGCATCCTCACCAACAACCCGCGCAAGATCCAGGGCCTGGAGGGGTTCGGCCTGACCGTCACCGAGCAGGTGGCGATCGAGACCACGCCGACCGAGCACAATCTCGCGTACCTGCGCGCCAAGCGCGACAAGCTCGGCCATCGCCTGCACCACCAGCACCTGAAGCTGCAGGAGGGCATGTTGCCGAGCGAGCCGCCCCAGGGCGTTCCCGATCCCGATGCCGACGCCCGCGAGCCGATCGCCGGGGAGCCTGCGCGGTCGTGAGGTCGGATGGCTCCGGTGCCCTCGCCGCCCCGGCCGGCGCGCGCGTGGTCGCCGGGCACGCGCCCAATCCGCCGTCCCGGGTCGCGATCGTCGCCTCCCGGTACCACGCCGACATCGTCCAGCCGCTCGTCGACGGCGCCTTCGCCGAGCTGGCCGATGCCGGCATCGGACACGACCGCGTCACGCTCTGCCCGGTGCCCGGCGCCTTCGAGCTGCCCGTCGCCGCCCGCGGCTTCGCCACGGCCGGCTACGCGGCGGTGATCTGCCTGGGCTGCGTGATCCAGGGGGAGACGCCGCACTTCACGTTCGTCTGCGCCGAGGCCGCGCGCGGCTGCACCCTGGTCGCACTCGAGACCGGCATTCCGGTGGCGTTCGGCGTCATCACCGCGAACACGCACGAGCAGGCCGCCGCCCGGGCCGGCGGCGCAGTCGGCAACAAGGGCAGCGAGGCAGCCGCGGCCGCGATCGAGCTCTCCGGCGTGCTCCGCGCCATCCCGACGGCGTGAACGAGGTGCTCGGCACGCGGTTCGGCGTCATGCAGGCGCCCATCGGCGGCGCCGCCGGGCAGGAGCTGTACCGCGCCGTCTCCGCCGCCGGCGGGCTGGCGGCGATCCCGGCCTCGTGGACGCCTGCGGAGGAGCTGCGGCGCGAGATCGCCGCGCTGCGGAGCGCCACCGACGCACCGTTCGCCGTGAACCTGGTGCTGCACTTCGAGCAGGCGGAGCGGGTCGCGGTGTGCATCGCGGAGCGGGTGCCCATCGTCACCTTCTCGTGGGGCCAGCCCGGTCCGTTCCTGCCGCAGCTGCACGCTGCCGGCAGCCGGGTGTTCGTGCAGGTCGGGAGCGTCGCCGACGGCCGCGAGGCCGCCGCCGCGGGCGCCGACGCGCTGATCGCGCAGGGTGTCGAGGCGGGCGGCCACGTCTGGTCGTCCGCGCCGCTGCTGGAGCTCGTCGCGGGCCTCGTCCAGGCGACCGGCGTACCGGTGATCGCCGCGGGCGGCATCGCCGATGCCGCGACGGCCGGCGCGGCGCGCGCTGCCGGAGCCGCCGCGGTGGCGGTGGGGACGCGCTTCGTCGCGAGCGACGAGTCGACGGCCCACCGGGTCTGGAAGGACGCCCTGGTCGCGGCCTCGGCCGAGGACACGGTGCTGACGGGGTTGTTCGACATCGGCTGGCCCGCCGCGCCGCACCGCGTCCTCCGCAACTCGACGTACCGCGCCTGGGAGGCCGCCGGCTCGCCGCCGCCGGGCTCGAGGCCGGGTGAGGGCGAGATCGTCGGCACGCACCTGGGCGATCCGGTGCCGCGCTACAGCGTGGAGTCGCCCGGCCCGGGTGTCGAGGCCGACGACTACGAGCCGCTGTGCCAGTACGCGGGCGCCGGCGTCGGCCGCATCGAGCGGATCCTCCCGGCCGCCGAGATCGTCGCCGAGCTCGCGTAGCCCGGCCGAGTTCGGCGTCGTGCCATTGGGGTCTGACCCCAATCGGAGGTTTTCGGGGGTCAGACCCCGATCACAGGACACGCGCGGAAGGCGCGCGGATCGCGCGACCTGTGACAGTGCGTGCGTGGTCGGATCCGGACAATGCGTCATCGGCGCGACGCGATTTGTCTGACTAAAGTCAGACAAATTGGCCCGCGGCTACGGCGAGAGGAGCTCGCGCGCCCAGCCCGGACCGGCTCGGCGGTACACGATTCGCTCGTGCAGGCGGTCGTCGTCGTGCGTCCAGAACTCGTAGACATCCGGCGTCAGGCGGTAGCCGCCCCAGTGGGGCGGGAGCGGTGGATCGGAGCCGGCGAAGCGCCCCTCGACCGCGGCCACCTGCGCCTCGAGCTCGGCCCGGGAGGAGATCGCCGCCGACTGGTGCGACGCCCACGCGCCGATGCGCGACCCGATCGGACGCGTGCGGTAGTACGCCCACGTGGCCGCCTCGTCAACCGGCGTCACCGCGCCCTCGGCGCGCACCTGGCGGCCCTGCTCGCCCCAGTGGAACACGAGCGCCGCCCGCGGGTTCGCGGCCAGCTCGCCGCCCTTGCGGCTGCGGCGGTCGGTGAACCACACGAAGCCGTCGGCGTCGTGCCCCTTCATCAGCACGATCCGCGCCGACGGGGCGCCATCCGCCGTGGCCGTGGCGAGGGTCATCGCCTCGGGCATGCGGACACCGGCTGCACGCGCCTCGGCGAACCAGCCGTCGAACGCCGCGACCGGGTCGCCGGTCATTGCTGCGCCACGAGTCCCGACGAGCAGCCCTTGCCCGTGCCGTACAGCAGCCACCGGTCGATCTGGGCGATGGGATGGAAGCGCGGGTCGGGCACCACCTGCTGCTCGCGCGGCACGACCAGCACGTCGACGTCGGCGGGCACCGGATCGCCGGGCGTGATGAACGTGAAGCGCTCCAGCGGCTGGTCGGCGTGCAGCGCCAGCGGCGGTACCGCCTTCACGTCGCGCACGCGACCGGCCAGGAAGCCGATGCGATGGCAGTCGAGGTTGTAGGTGTCGAGGATCTGCACGCCGCCGTTGACGAACGGCAGCACCGGCGTGTGCACCTGCGGGGCGCGGCTGACGGTGAACACGACGCCGTAGATCGCGATCACCGCGAACCCGCACGCCACGTACGGGCGCAGGCCGGGGAAGCGGCGGTTGATCGCGCCGCCGAGCCACGCGAACGCCACCGCCGCCTCGATCGCGATCACGACGGCGAGCGGCAGCAGGTACCGCAGTCGCAGCGGATAGTCGCGGGCGATCTCGACCATCAGCACGAACGGGATCACCGTCACGATCAGGAACGGCAGCGGATCGACGGGCAGCCGGCGCTTCCACAGCGCGACGAGCAGGACCGACCGCCATGCCGGCCGCGGCGACGACGAACAGCGTCGACTCGTCGATGCCGATGATCATCTTGCCCATCGTCTTCGGCGCCTGGCGCAGCGGCGTCAGCTTGCGCGCGATCTCGGCCAGGTCGTCGGTGCGGTTCACGGCGAGCAGCGGGTCGCCCGCGACGATCCAGTCCCACGCCGTCCACAGCACCGGCGCGATCAGCCCGCCGACGATGCCCGCCGCGAGCTTGCGCAGGAACGGCGCCTGGTAGCCGAGGAACGCGACCGCCGCGGCCAGCGCCCAGGGCTCGGGCCGCACGAGGCCCGCGACGCAGATCAGCGCGACACGCAGCTTCCAGCGGTTCGGCGCGACGGCGAGCGCGGCGGCGATCGCCGCGGTCGACAGCAGGTCGACGCCGCGCAGCGCGGCGCTCTCGCCGAGGCCGTCCGACGTGCCGATCAGCAGGATCGCGAGCACCGCGGCCGGAATGCCCGCGCGGCGGTTGGCGGCGATGCCCGCCGAGGCGGCGATCACCAGCAGGGCGATCGCCGACAGGAAGGTGTAGAAGCCGATCGGCGTGCCACCGTGGAACAGCAGCGCGCCCAGCGCCATCGGCAGGGGATGCGGCGTCGTGAGGCCGTTCTCGAGCGTGATCTGGTCGAGGGAGGCGACCTGCTTGCCCCACGCGAGCACGGCGTAGTTGTCGGGGTTCATCCACCAGGTCGACCGCACGAGCGGCAACGAGAAGGAGATTGCGGCGACGACCAGCGCGACGACGGGCCAGACCATCGCGGGAATCCGGCTGGCCGCGAGCACCGTCGGCGGTGCAGGCTGCACGGACGATTCCACGATCTCCGATGATACCCAGCCGGCTCCGGCGATCCGGCAGACGGAGGCCTACGGCCGGGCGGAGGCGGGGTGGAGCGGGCCGAAGCCGTCGGTGTCGTCGCGCCGCAGGTGCGCGGCCAGCTCGGCGTACTGGTCGGCGATCGGGCCGGGCCCGGCGACGGGATACTCCAGCTCGTAGACGACGCGGCGGACGCCGGCCTGGATCGCCTCCTTGAGGCACCCGAAGCATGGCGAGAGCGTGGCGTACAGCACCGATCCCTCCGCCCGCATGCCGAAGCGGGCGGCGGCCAGCAGCGCGTTCTGCTCGGCGTGGACGCAGATGCAGCGGTCGAGCGCGCGACCGGGCACGTGGTCGGGGTCGGTCATGGCCGCGTCGTGGCCCGCGGCGTGCAGCGCGCGGTCGCGGCAGCGCACGCAACCGCCGTCGCGGCAGTTGGTGAAGCCGCGCGGCGTGCCGTTGTAGCCCGTCGAGATGATGTGGTCGTCGACGACCAGCACGGCACCGACCTGCGAGCCGAGGCAGTTGGCTGCCTCGCGCACCGCGCGGGCGATCGACATGAAGTAGTGGTCTCGCCGTACCTGGCGCTCCGAGAGCGCCATCTCGCCCTAGAGCGCCTTCTGGACCTTGCCGCCCTTGAGGCAGCGGGTGCAGACGTAGGCCCGCTTCTGAACGCCATCCACCATGATGCGGACGCGCTGGAGGTTCGGATCGAACCGGCGCTTCGTGGCGATCATGGAGTGGCTGCGGTTATTGCCGAACGAGGGCTTGCGGTTGCAGACCGAGCAGACTCGAGACATCGGCCGCAGTATGCTCTAGCCCTCCTGGCGACACAAATGGGAACCGTCGAACACAGCCCCGCTGGCCGCATCACGATCGGCGACGACGTCGTCGCCGAGATCGTCGGCCTGACGGTGCTCGAGTGCTACGGGGTGGTCGGCATGGCCGGCAAGCGCGTCGTGCCCGGCGTGGCGCGGCTGCTGGGACGCGACGGCACGGCCGCCGGCGTCGAGGTGGAGCGCGGCGCCGGGGGCGACGTGGCGGTCGCCGTCCACGTCGTGATGGAGAACGGGCTCAACCTCGCGGAGGTGTCGGAGAGCCTGCGCAGCCGCCTCTCGTACGAGGTCGGGCGGCTGTGCGGGATCGCCGTCACCGACGTCGCCGTGCACATCCACGACGTCCGGCGCGAGGGCTCGTGAACGAGGTGCTGGCGCGCTCGCGCGCCGTCGTGGAGGGGGCGCGCGCCGCGATCGACGCGGCCCGCGACCACATCAACGACCAGAACGTCTATCCGGTGCCCGACGGCGACACCGGCACGAACCTGGCGCTGACGGTCGCCGCCATCTCCGACGCCCTGGCCGAGGCCGCCGAGGGCGAGCCGGCCGCGGTCGCCGCCCTCGTGCGGCGGGCCGCGCTGATGGGCGGCCGGGGCAACTCCGGGATCATCCTGTCGCAGATCGTGCGCGGTCTCTGCGACGCGCTCGCCACCGCTCCCGACGCGTCGGAGGAGTCGCTCGCGACCGCGTTCCGCGCCGCCTCCGACGCCGCCTACCGCGCGGTGCGCCAGCCTGTCGAGGGCACGATCCTGACCGTGGTGCGGGAGATGGCCGCGGCCGCCGAGGGGGCCGCCGGCAGCGGCGAACTGCGCGCCGCGGTGCTCGCCGCCGGTGAGGACGCCGTCGCGCGGACGCCCGAGCTGCTCGCGGTGCTGCGCGACGCCGGCGTCGTCGACGCGGGCGGCGCCGGCCTCCTCGAGATCGTGCGCGGGGCGTTCGCGGGGCTGCACGGCGAGCAGCTCGCGCTCGTCTCCGCGCCGCTGCAGGTCGTCGCGATCGACCACGATGCGGAGCCCTCGGTGTACCGCTACTGCACGAGCTACATCGTGTCGGGACCCGCCGTCGTGGCGCCGACACTGGAGGCGGCCCTGACCGCGATCGGCGACTCGCTGCTGGTCGTCGGCGACGCCGAGGCGACCAAGGTGCACATCCACACCGACGATCCGGGCCGCGCGCTGTCGCTGGCGACGGCCATGGGCGCGGTCGCCGCGGTCGAGGTCAGCGACATGCACGGCCAGATCGTCGATCGCACGCAGCGCCTGGCACCGGTTGCCGTCGAGCATCGCGCCACCGACGTCGTGATCGTGCTGCAGGGCGACGGCAACCG
The DNA here is from genome assembly GCA_963722525.1 of uncultured Actinomycetes bacterium. Classification (GTDB taxonomy): domain Bacteria; phylum Actinomycetota; class Thermoleophilia; order Gaiellales; family F1-60-MAGs149; genus VFJZ01. The sequence goes on from CAVRMM010000002.1 coordinate 289,956, forward strand.
CGCGATCGCCGAGAGCCTGGGCGCGCGCCGCGTCATCATCGGCGGCCAGACCATGAACCCGTCGACCGGCGACATCGTCCGCGCGCTCCGGGCCGAGGGCGCCGACGGGGCGGTCGTGCTGCCGTGCAACGGCAACGTGCTGGGTGCCGCGCGGGCGGCGGTCGCGGCCTCGGGCAGCAGCTGCCACGTCGTCGAGGTGCTCTCGATCCCGGCCGGCCTGGCGGCGCTCGTCGCCTACGACCCCGACGCCTCCGCCGAGCGCAACGCCGCCGCCATGGGCGCCGCGGCGGCGGCCGTCACGAGCGCCGAGATCACGCAGGCCGTACGCAGTGCCCGCGTCGACGGCATCGACGTCGCCGAGGGCGACTGGATCGGGCTCGTCGAGGGTACGGTCACCGACGTCGCGCCGACCCTCGCCGCGGTCGTCGAGGCGGTCACCGGCCGCCTGCTGCAGGCCGATACGGCGCTCGTCACGGCGCTGCTCGGGGCCGACGCGAACGGCGATGCCCGCGGCGCCCTGGCCGGGCTCGCCACCGCCCATCCGCTGGTCGAGTTCGACATCCGCGAGGGCGGCCAGCCGCATCACTCGCTCCTCCTGGGGGCCGAATGACCGTCCGGACGCTGGCGAACACGGCGATCGTCTACGACTCGACGGCCGACCTGCCGGAGGGGCCGGCGGGCGGGCGGTTCGCGATGGTGCCGCTGCGCGTGATGTTCGGCGCCGAGACGCTGCTCGACCACGTCGACCTCGACCCGGCCGCCTTCTACCGGCGCCTCGCGTCGAGCCCGGAGCCGCCGACGACCTCGCAGCCGCCGCCGGCGGCGTTCGCCGATGCGTACGGCGCGCTGCTGGAGGACGTGAAGCACGTCGTCTCGCTCCACGTCTCGGGCAAGCTGTCGGGCACGATCGAGTCGGCGCGGCTGGCGGCGGGCGAGTTCGGCGACCGCGTCACCGTGATCGACACCGCGTCCGTGTCGGCCTCCCTGGCGAGCGCCATCCTCGGCGTGCACGCCCTGCTCGAGCGGGGCACCGACGACGCGGCCATCGAGGCGTTCGTCGAGCGTCACCGGCGCGAGGCCCGCTGCTTCGTCGCGCTGGACACGCTCACCTACCTGCAGCGCGGCGGCCGGATCGGCCGCGCGCAGGCGCTCGCGGGCCAGCTGCTCTCGGTCCATCCGGTGCTCGAGGTGACCGGCGGCGAGGTGCTGCCGGGCACCAAGGTGCGCGGCGCCGGCCGCGTGCTCGGCGAGCTCGTGCGCTGCCTGTCCGAGGTGGTCGGCGACCGCGACGACCTGCGCATCGTGGTGGTGCACGCCGACGCCCCCGACCGCGCCGATTCGCTCGCCGCATCGATCGCCGAGGCGCTGCCGGGACGGCGCGTCGACCGCATCCTGCCGCTCGGTCCGGCGGTCGGAACGCACGCCGGACCGGGGGCCGTGGGAGTCGGCGCCGCACCGCTTCCGGCGAATCCGTAACAAACCCCGAGAAGACTCGCGAAACCCCTGATGGGGACTGCTCGCCGCGACGCCGGAACGGACGTACAACGAGTGTGATGACCCCCGTCATCGACCTCAGACGCTTCGCCCGCCCGGGCGAGCGGGCCGTCCTCGTGCGTCTGGACGGCCGGCAGGTGCGTGCCGGTTTCTGCCACGTCTCGACGGAGTGGGCGACGGTCGAGGTGCCGCCCGCGACGGTGGTCGTCTCGGACAGCCTGCGCACCGCGCTGTACCGCGAGGGAGCGCGCCTCGCGGTCACGTTCGAGGTGCTCGACGTGGTGCCCGGCTCGACCTCCGACCGGGTCGAGCTGACCGTCGTCGCGGCGGCCGTGCTGGGCGAGCGCCCGATCCGCACGCCGGCGCCGGTCGGCGAGGGCGAGGCGCTCGCGATCCGCGTGGTCGGCGACGACCACGTCGAGCGCATCCCGGTGCGCATCGTCGACGTGTCCGTCGGCGGCATCGGCATCGAGGGCGCCGACGCGTTCGCGCCCGGCGACGAGATCACGATCGTGCGCGAGGGCCGCATGTCCTTCCGCGTCCGGGTGCGGGTCGTGCGGCGCACGGCGGGCACCGACGGCGCGGCGCGGTTCGGCTGCCGGCTGGTCGCGGCGACCGCCGACGACGAGGAGCGCCTGCGCGCCCTCGCGACCTCCTAGCAGGCGGGCGGGTCGGTCTCGGCTCCGTGCAGGAGCCGTTCCCAGATGGTCGTCAGCATCGCCTGCTGCTCGGTCGACACCTGCTCGTGGAACCGGGCGCGCACGCCGGTCAGGTGCGTGCCGCGCGCCTCGGCCAGGCGCTCGCGCCCCTCGGGCGTGAGCACGGCGAACCAGCCGCGGCGATCGCGCACGCAGCGCTCCTTGGCGACCAGCCCGTCGCTGACCAGCCGGTCGACGAGCCGCGTGATGCCGGAGGGCGAGAGCAGCACGGAGTCGGCCAGCTCGGCCATCCGCATGCGCTCGTCGGGCGCGTTGGACAGGACCAGCAGGACCTCGTAGGACGACAAAACCATGCCGTGCGTCCGCTCCAGCTCGGCCGACAGCTCGCGGATCAGCCTGGCATGGACGCGCAGCATTCCGCGCCATGCCGCGAGCTCCGGCTCGTCGAGGTAGGCGGGAAGTGGTTTGACGTCTGGTTGCCCGGGCAACGAGAATCCTGTCCCGCAGTATAGGAGACGGCCCATGACCCTTGTCGAGCGCGTTCGACCCGCCGCCGGCGAGCCGGAGGGCGCCCTCGTCCTGCTGCACGGGCGCGGCGCCGACGAGAACGACCTCCACGGCCTGCTCGATCAGCTCGACCCGCAGCGCAGGCTGGTCGGCGTGACGCCGCGCGCGCCCCTCTCGCTGCCGCCCGGGGGCGCTCACTGGTACGCCGTCTACCGCGTCGGCTTCCCGGACCCTGACACCTTCTGGCCGACCTTCGCGGAGCTGTGCGCGTGGTACGACGGCCTGCCGGAGCGGCTCGGCTTCCCCGCCGACCGCGTCGTGCTCGGCGGCTTCTCGCAGGGCTGCGTGATGTCGTACGCCGTCGGCCTGCAGGCGGGCCGGCCCGCGCCGCGGGCGCTGCTCGCGATGTCCGGCTTCATGCCCGTGGTCGACGGCCTCGACCTCGATGCCGACCGGCCCGGTCTCGAGATCGTGATCGAGCATGGCGCCGAGGACCCGGTGATCGGCGTGGGCTTCGCGCGCGAGGCCCGCACGCGGCTCGAGGGGAGCCCGATCCAGCTCGCCTACCGGGAGTTCTCCGGCGGCCACTGGGTCGACCCGGGCGCGCTCGCGCCGCTGCACGCGGCAATCGACGGCGCGCTCGCCTGAGCTGGATCCGTCGCCGTCCCGGCGGCCCGTTGCCACAATCCCTGCGTGCGTCCCTTCGCCGCCGTCCTCGACGCGGATCTGCCGCGCCCGCGCACGGCGCCCGATCCGGCCGCGTTCGCGGTCGCGGTCGGCGTTCCCGACCGCCAGCAGGCGGCCCTGCGGGCGCTCGGCATCGAGACCGTCGGCGATCTGCTCGAGACGCTGCCGTTCCGGTTCGACGACTTCACGCAGGTACAGCCGCTGACGCTGCTCGGAGCCGGTGACGACGCGACCGTGCTGGTGACCGTCGAGGGCGTGTCCGAGCGCCCGACGTCGCGGCCGCGGCTGCGCATCATCCAGGCGCGCGTGTCCGATCCCAACGGCGGCGCCGCCACGCTGTCGTGGTTCAACCAGCGCTACCTGCTGCGCGTGCTCGAGCCCGGCATGCTGCTGATGGTGCGGGGCGAGGTGCGGTCGGTGGCCGCGCGCGGCCCCGAGATCTCCGTCAAGACCTTCGAGATCGTGGCGACGCCGGACGAGGCGGAGCGCGGCGAGTCGGGGACGGTGCTCGGCCTCGCGCCCATCTACCACGCGTCGTCGAAGATCTCCTCGCGGTCGCTCCGCGACCTGGCCGGGGCGGCGCTCGCCGGCGCCGCCCGTATCGGCGATCCGCTGCCGCCCTCGCTGCGGGTGCGCAACCGGCTGCCGCTGCGCCGCGACGCGATCGTCGCCGGCCACCGGCCGCGCAGCCTCGGCGAGCACGCCGTCGCCCGCGACCGGCTGGCGTACGAGGAGCTGCTGCTGCTACAGGTCGCGCTGCTGCGCCATCGCGCGGCCGTCGCCGCCGCCGGCCGGGCCGAGGCGCTGGCGCCGCCCGGCGAGCTGGTGGCGCGGTACATCCGCGAGCTGCCGTTCGCGCTCACCGGCGCGCAGGCCCGCGCGCTGGCCGAGATCGGCGGCGATCTGGCCGCCACCGAGCCGATGCAGCGCCTGCTGCAGGGCGACGTCGGCTCGGGCAAGACGGCCGTCGCGCTGGCGGTGCTGCTGCGGGCGCTCGAGGCCGGTGGCCAGGCGGCGCTGATGGCGCCCACCGAGGTGCTCGCCGTGCAGCACATGCTCACCGCCGAGCGTCTGCTGGACGGCCTCGGCGTCGAGCTCTGCCTGCTCACCGGCGACGTGCCGAAGAAGGAGCTGGACGCCCGCCGGCAGCGCATCGCCGCGGGCGAGCCGCTGATCGCGATCGGCACCCACGCCCTGCTGTACGCCGAGTTCAGCCGGCTGCTGGTGGCCGTCATCGACGAGCAGCACCGGTTCGGGGTCGACCAGCGTGAGGCGCTCGGCGGCGGCGCGACGCCGCACGTGCTGCACATGACCGCGACGCCGATCCCGCGATCGCTGGCGCTGACGCTGTACGGCGACCTCGACGTGACGGTGCTGGACGAGCTGCCGCCCGGGCGCTCGCCGGTGCGCACGGCGGTGGTGGCCGAGTCGCGGCGCGAGGACGGCTACCGGTGGATCGTCGAGCAGGTGCAGGCGGGCCGCCAGGCGTACATCGTGCTGCCCGCTGGTGGAGGGCTCGATCGCCGTCGAGGCGCGCGCCGCCGAGGCCGAGGCGACGCGGCTCGCCGCCGGCCCGCTGCAGGCCGTCTCGATCGACTTCGTCCACGGGCAGATGAAGGCCGCCGACCGGGCCGATCGGATGCGCCGGTTCGCGTCGCGGCGAGCTCGGCGTGCTGGTCGCCACCACCGTCATCGAGGTCGGCGTCGACGTGCCGAACGCCTCGGTGATGGTGATCGAGGACGCCGACCGGTTCGGCCTCTCGCAGCTGCACCAGCTGCGCGGCCGGGTCGGGCGCGGGGCGGAGCAGTCGTACTGCTTCCTCTACGAGTCGCAGGAGCCGACCGAGGACGGCGCCCGTCGCCTGCAGGCCCTGGTCGAGCACGCGAGCGGCTTCGACCTGGCCGAGATCGACCTCGACATGCGCGGCGAGGGCCACCTGCTGGGCCAGCTGCAGAGCGGCCGCGGCGACTTCCGCCACGCGAAGCTGAGCCGCGACCGGGCCCTGCTGGAGCAGGCGCGCCGCGATGCGCCGCGCCGCTGCTCGACGCGGGCGGCGAGCCGCTGCTCGAGGCCGCCGCCGACGAGCGGTTCGGCGCGCTGATCGCGGGGATCCGGCGGGGATGAGGATCGTCGCCGGCACCTTCCGCTCGCGCCGGCTCGTGGCGCCCGCGGGGTCGCGACACGCGGCCCACGTCGGATCGCGCGCGCGAGGCGCTGTTCGCCATGCTGGCCGACGTCGAGGGCGCGCGCGTGCTCGACTGCTTCGCCGGCTCGGGGGCGCTCGGGCTGGAGGCGCTGTCGCGCGGCGCGGCCACCTGCACCTTCGTGGAACGCGATCGCGGCGCCGTCACGGCGCTGCGCGCCAACGTCGAGGCGCTCGACGTCGCCGGCCGCTGCACGGTGCGCGCGATCGACGTCCGCCGGGCGCTCCGCGCGGACGCCGCGGCCGGGCGCCAGTACGATCTGTTCCTGATCGACCCGCCCTACCGTATGCTGATGGACATTCTCCCTGCACTCGACAGACTTCTCGGTGATGTCGCCGCACCCGGCGCGCGGCTCGCGCTGGAGTCGGCGGCGGGCGACGAGCCGGTCGTGCGCGGGTTCCAGCTCGACCGGCGACGGCGCGCGGGCGCTGCCTCGCTGTCGCTCTTCACCCGCACGGAGGGACCCGCTCTGAGCCCGAACATCGCGATCTGCCCCGGGACGTACGACCCGGTCACGCTCGGCCACCTCGACATCATCCGGCGCGCCGCCGGCCTGTTCGAGAAGGTCGTCGTCGGCGTTGTTCGCCAGCCCCGTCACAAGGCCACGATGTTCACCATCGAGGAGCGCATCGCGTTCCTGGAGGAATCGATCGAGGACGTGGCGAACGTGGAGGTGCTGCCGTTCTCGAATCTCGTTGTCGAGTTCGCGCGCGACCAGGGCGCGAGCGCGCTCGTGAAGGGTCTGCGGGCGGTCTCCGATTTCGAGTGGGAGCTGCAGATGAACCACCTCAACAAGCGCCTCGCCCCCGACATCGAGACGGTCTACCTGATGAGCTCGCCAACCTACTCCTTCGTCTCGTCGAGTGGTGTGCGGGAGATCGCCGAGTTCGGTGGTCCCGTGACCGACCTGGTTCCGGAACCGGTCGTCCGCGCCTTCGCCGCGCGATACGCTGCCCGCTAGGAGGCTCTTTTCCGTGGACGTCCTCGTACTCATCGATAAGCTCGACGATCTCGTGCATCAGGCCAAGGCCGTGCCGCTCACCGATCAGGTGCGGATCGACCGCGAGGAAATCTGGGAGATCCTCGACCAGATGCGCGCGACGATTCCGGAAGAGATCAAGCAGGCCCGCTGGATCGTCAAGGAGCGTCAGGAGATGCTCGGCGAGGCCAAGCGCGAGGCCGAGCGCATCATCCAGGAGGCGCGCGAGATCGCCCAGCGCGAGGCGTCGCAGCAGGAGATCGTGCGGCTCGCCGAGCGTCAGGCCTCGCAGATCCTCGAGTCGGCCCGCCAGCGCGAGCGCGAGGTGCGCCTCGGCGCGGAGGACTACGCCGACCAGATCCTGTCCACGCTCGAGACGAACCTCGGCAAGTTCCTCTCGGCCGTCCAGCGCGGCCGCGAGCAGCTCGCCCAGGGCCGCACCGAGCTCGGTCCGACGGGCACGACCGGGGCGTTCACCGAGATATCGACGCGGTAGCGGCCATGTTCGACCTCCGCTCGATCCGTCTGACGTCCGGGGAGCAGCATCGTCAGGTGCTGCCGGTCGCCGTCGCGGCCTTCACGGTCGGCGGCGAGCCGTACACCGCCCAGCCGCCGGTCGTCGATGCGTCCCTGGCGGTCACCCGGCTGCGCAACGGCTGGGTGTTCGACGAGAAGTTCGCGACCGAGATCCACGGCGCCTGCCACCGCTGCCTCGAGGAGGCCGTCGTCGAGCTCGACATCGAGGCGCAGGAGTTCCACTCGCTCGACCCCGAGCTGGCCGGCGACGAGGACATGACCTCGCCCTACCTGCTGCCCGACGACGTGCTCGACACCGACCGGATGGCGTCCGACGCCGTGATCCTGGCGATGCCCGTCCAGGTGCTCTGCCGCATCGACTGCGCCGGCCTGTGCCCGCGCTGCGGCTCGAACCTGAACGAGGGCCCGTGCGACTGCCCGCCCGAGCAGCCCGACACGCGCTGGTCGAAGCTCTCCGAGCTGCTCGAGCCTCCGGGCGCCTAGCCGCTAGCCCCAGCCGTCGGCGGCGTGCACGACCTCGCCCTCCGACAGCGTCAGGAGCGTCTTCGCGCGATTGATCTCGCTGTGCCCGCCGGCGAACAGGTCGCGGTCGAGCACCACCAGGTCGGCCAGCTTCCCGATCTCGATGCTGCCCGTGCGGTCGTCGGTGAACGACACGTACGCGCCGTTGATGGTGTGCGCGGCGATCGCGGTGTCGAGGTCGAGGCGCTGCTCGGCGACGAGCGGCTCGCGGTCGTTGCGCGGGTCGGCGCGGAGGACGGCCGTCGCCAGCTGCTCGAGCGGGTCGGGCGGCGACACCGACCAGTCGCTGCCGAACGCGATGCGGCCGCCGGCGGCGTGGATGCTCGCGAACGGGTAGATGGTGCGCCCCACGGGCTCGCTGACGAACGGCAGCGTCAGCAGCTCGACCGCGTCCTCACGCTGGGCCCAGAGGGGCGTCACGTTGGCGGTGACGTTCAGCTGTCGCAGGCGCGGCACGTCGGCGGGGTCGACGAACTGCAGGTGGGCGAGATGGTGCCGCGCGTCGCGGCGGCCGTTCACCTCGATCGCCCGCTCGAAGATGTCGAGGCACTCGCGCACCGCACGGTTGCCGAGCGCGTGGATGTGCACCTGGAAGCCGGCTGCGTCGCAGGCCAGCACGGAGCGGGTCAGGTCGTCGAGGTCGTACTGGTCGAGGCCGTGGCTCGCCGTCGGCGCGCCGTTCGCATCCAGGTACGGCTCGATCATCGCCGCGGTGAAGTTCTCGAACACGCCGTCGTGGAAGAACTTGACCTCGTCGCAGTTCAGGCGCCCGAGGTTGCCGCCGGCGCGCCGCACGATCAGCTCGTCGAGCTGGCCGATGTCGCCGGTCGGCTCCCAGCCGAGCATGGCGCGCACGCGCATCGTCAGGTCGCCGCTCGAGGCGAGGCGGGTGTAGGCCTCCTGCGTCTCCGCGTCGACCAGCGCATCGGCCCACGACGTGATGCCGAGGCCGTGGTAGTAGGACTGCGCGGTGCGGATGCCGTCGATGCGGTCGGCCAGGGTGGGCTCCGGGGCGACCCGGAAGACGAGGTGCATCGCCTGCTCCTGCAGCATGCCCGTGGCACGGCCCGAGGCGTCGCGCTCGATGCGGCCGCCGTCCGGGTCGGGCGTCGAGTCGGTGATGCCGGCGACCTCGAGGGCGCGGCTGTTCACCCACATGCCGTGGTAGTCGCGGTTGGTCAGCGCCACGGGACGGTCGCCGACGACCGCATCCAGCTCCTCGCGGGTGGGGAGGCCGCCCGGGAAGTCGCCCATGTTCCAGCCGCCGCCGAGCACCCAGTCCCGGTCGGGATGCCGGGCGGCGTACTCGCCGATCGCCGACACGGTCTGCGCGCGGCCGGCGATGTGGTGCAGGGTGCACTGCGTCATGCCGTGCCCGGCCATCGCGGGATGGCAGTGCGCGTCGAAGAACCCGGGCAGCAGCATGCCGCCCTGCAGGTCGATCTCGCGCGTCGCGGGGCCGCGGTGCGCGGCGATGTCGCGGGCGCCGCCGATCGCGGTGATGCGGCCGCCCGTGACGGCGACGGCGGAGGCCAGCTGGCGGGAGGCGCTGCCGGTGTGGACGACGCCGTTCTGGAGGATCAGGTCTGCGGGCACGGCGCGAGATCGTACCGGCGACTCACCACAGGAGGCGGCCCTCCATGCCTCCGGCGACGGTCACCACCTGGCCGCTCAGGTGCCCGGCCGCGACCTCGGAGGAGAGGAAGACGATCGACGCCGCGCAGTCCTCGGGCGTCGCCACCTTGCGCAGCGGATAGGTGCTGGTCGCCCGCTCGACGAACGCCTCGTCCAGGAGGTCGCCCACCATCGGCGTCACCGTCCAGCCGGGCGCGACGACGTTGACGCGGCCGCGCGGCGCGAACCGGACGATCTCGTTCTTGAGGCTGCGGGCGAGGCCGAAGCAGATGCCCGACTTGACGGCGGCGTACTCCGCGTTGCCCTCCTCGCCGAAGATCCCCGACGTCGACCCGACCATCACGATCGCGCCCTCGCCGACCTCGCGCACGTGGCGCAGGTACGCGCGGCAGGTCAGGAACGTCGCCGTCAGGTTGCCGTCCACGACGTGCCGGAAGCGGTCGAGGGACATGTCGACCACGGGCACCGACTCGGTCGACCAGACGCCGGCGTTGGCGACGCACACGTCGAGCCGGCCGAGGGCCTCGACGGCCGCCGGCACCAGCGCGTCGGCGGCGGCCTCGTCGGTGAGGTCCGCCTGCAGGGCGACGCCGCCCGTCTCCGCCGCCAGCCGCTCGGCCTCGTCGCCGCTCGTGCGATAGTGAATCGCCACGCGCGCGCCCTCGGCCGCGAAGGCCCGAACGGTCGCCGCACCGATGCCCCCGGCGCCGCCGGTGACGAGAACGCCCTTGCCCGCCAGTCCCAGATCCATGGCTGGAGCATATGCTTCGAACCGTGCGGTATGCTCCGCCGACGCGGGTCCCCGGGGCCCGCGTTCGCGTGACCTGACCACGAACGAGGATCGACCGGCATGGCCGTCCCGAAACGCAAGACCTCAAAGTCCCGGCGCGATCGTCGCCGTCATAACCACGGCATCAGCGCCGCTGCCGTCGCGACCTGCGAGCGCTGCAAGTCGCCGAAGCTCGCCCACCGGGTCTGCCCGACCTGCGGCACGTACCGCGACCGGGCGTACCAGGCCGCGACTACCTGAGTCTTTCCGGGTGCGCGCCGTCACGATCGCGCTCGACGCCATGGGTGGCGACCGCGCGCCCGCGGAGATCTGCCTGGGCGCGCTGGACGCCGTCATCCCGGGCCAGATCGAGATCGTCCTGGTCGGCGACACGCCGGTGATCCTGGCCGAGTTCGGCGGCAAGCTGCCGCGTGGCATCACGATCCGCCACGCACCCGAGCAGATCGCGTTCGACGAGGAGCCGCTGGTCGCCGTCCGGACGAAGCCCGAGTCGTCGCTCGTCGTCACCGCGGGCGCCGTCCGCGAGGGCTGGGCGCAGGCGGCGGTGTCGGCCGGCTCGACCGGCGCCCTGATGGCCGCGTCGACCTTCTCGATGCGCCGCATCGCCGGCGTGCACCGGCCCGGCCTGGCCGCCGTGATCCCCGCCCTCGGCGGGCCGCTGACGCTGATCGACTGCGGCGCCAACATCGATCCGCGGCCCGAGATGCTCGTGCAGTTCGCGCACATGGGCGCGTGCTTCGCCGAGGACGTGCTCGGCCGCCGTGCGCCGCGCGTCGGGCTGCTCTCGATCGGCGAGGAGCCCGGCAAGGGCAACCAGCTGACGAAGGAGGTCTTCGAGCTGCTGGCTTCCGAGGCCGGGCTCGACTTCGCCGGCAACATCGAGGGCCGCGACATGCTCGTCAACAAGGTGCAGGTGGTCGTCACCGACGCGTTCACCGGCAACGTCGCGCTGAAGACGGCCGAGGGCACCGCGATCGAGATCTTCAAGCTGATCAAGGCCACGGCCAAGCGCAACCCGCTGACCATGGCCGGCGGCCTGCTGCTGCGCCGCGGCATGCGCGACCTGCGCACGCGCCTCGACCACGAGACGTACGGCGGCGCCTTCCTGCTCGGGCTCCAGGGCATCGCCGTCGCGGCGCACGGATCGTCGTCCCGGGTGGCGATCGCGAACGCCTGCCGGATGGCGGCCGAGGGCGTCCGGCACGACGTCTGCGGCCACGTCGCGGCACGCGTCGGGCGCGAGGCGGCGCGGGCCGCCGCCGTGTCCGACGTCTAGCGCATTGCGACTCGGCCGCGACTGGCCTTCCGACCGCTCTGCCCGGGCCCGTCTCTGCTACATTCGGCCGGCTCGTTTTACGCCAATAATGGACGGCATGGGAGGGTGGATTTGGCCAGTCGCGAAGAGGTCTTCGAACAGGTTCGAGAGATACTCGTCGAGCGCCTCGACGTCAAGGAGGACGACGTCAACATCGGCGCACATCTGCGCGACGATCTGGAGGCCGATTCCCTCGACCTCGTTGAGCTGATCATGGATCTCGAAGAGCGTTTCGGCGTCAAGATCAGCGACGAGGAGGCGCAGTCGATCACCACGGTCGGCGAGGCCGTCGACTTCATCTCCGAGCGCGCTGACTAAGCCTCCGGCTGACCTCGCGCGCCTCGTCGACGCGCTGCCGGACGAGCTCCGGCGGCGGGTCCTCAGCCACTCCTCGTGGCACGACGCGCGCGGCGACTCGTACGAACGGCTGGAGTTCCTCGGCGATGCCGTCCTCGGGGCGGTCGTCGCCGAGGAGCTCTACCGTCGCCATCCCACCTCCGACGAGGGGCGGCTCGCGCGCCTCAAGTCGCACATCGTCTCGCGCCGGTCGTGCACGGCCGTGGCGCGGCAGATCGACCTCGGCACCCGCATGCTCGCCCACGGGGCGGAGCGACGCCGCGACGACGCCGAGCGGCTGGTCGGCACGCCGACCGTGCTGGCGGCCCTGGTCGAGGCCGCGATCGGCGCGATCTACCTCGAGCACGGCTGGGAGACGGTGCGCGAGGCCGTCGTGACCTCGTTCGAGGAGCGCTTCGCATGGGCGGAGCAGAGCCGTCTCGACCCGAAGACGGAGCTCCAGGAGACCCTGCAACGTCAGGGCCGGTCCGTACAGTACGTCGTCGTGAGCGATACCGGCCCGGCCCATGCGAAGCACTTCGAGTCCGTCGCCCTCGTCGCCGGCGAGGAGATCGGGCGCGGCGCGGGCCGTTCCAAGAAGGATTCCGAGCAGGAGGCCGCACGGGCCGCGCTCGTCCATCTCGACGCGGGCCGAAGGGACGTAGCAGCCGATGCATCTGAAGACACTCAGGCTGCGAGGCTTCAAGAGCTTCGCGGAGCCGGTCGAGCTGCACTTCGAGCGCGGCGTCTCCGTGATCGTCGGGCCGAACGGCTCCGGCAAGTCGAACGTGGCCGACGGCCTGCAGTGGGCGATGGCCTCGCAGCCGCCCAGCGAGCTGCGCACGCAGGTAGCTGCCGACGTGCTGTTCGGCGGCTCGGCGCGCCGGCAGCCGTCGGGCCTGTGCGAGGTCGAGCTGGTGCTCGACAACGAGGACGGCAGCTTCGGCACCGACCGGCCCGAGATCTCCGTCATGCGCCGGCTGCGGCGCGACGCGGACGCCCAGTACCTGCTCAACCGCAGCGCCGTGCGGCGGCTCGACGTGCAGGAGGCGCTGGCCGACGCCGGCCTCGGCCGCGAGCTGCACGCGATCGTCTCGCAGGGCCGGGTCGACGAGATCCTCCTCTCCCGCCCCGCCGACCGGCGCGGGTTCATCGAGGAGGCGGCCGGCCTCGGCAAGTACAAGCGCCGCCGGCATCGCGCGTCCGGCAAGCTGGCGCGGGTCGAGGCCAACCTCTCGCGGGCCCGCGATCTCGAGGCCGAGCTGAAGGCGCGGCTGCGGCCGCTCGCCCTGCAGGCCTCGGCGGCCGAGCGCGCCGCCACGCTGGCCGGCGAGGTCGACGCGGCCGCGCATCGAGCTGACCTCGTCGCAGATCGCCGCGGCCCGCCGGCTGCGCGCCCGCATCGCCGCCGACCTCGAGCAGGTCGCCACCGGAGCGCACGCGCGCTCGATGCCGCCATCGCCGTCGCCGCCTCGGAGCGCGAGGCCATCGAGCGCGAGCTGGCCGGCCTGGTCGGCGAGCAGGAGCGCGCCTCGGAGCGGTACTGGGGCCTCGCCAGCGGGCTCGACCGCCTGGCCGCGCGCCGCGAGGCGCTGGCCGAGCGCGCTGACGACGCTGGCCGAGGACCGCCGCCGGGCGCTGGCGCGGGCCGACCGGCTCGACGCCGAGGTCGTCGCCGCGCGCGCCGAGGAGGCGCGGGCCGCCGCCGAGGCCGACGCGCACGCCGCCACGCTGGCCGGCGCCGACGACGGCGCGGGCGAGGAGACGCTGGTCGCGCTCGTCCGCGCAGGTCGCCGGCGCGCTGGATGCCGCGCCTCGCCGCCCGCCAGGAGCTGGCCGAGATCGACGGCCGCGCCAACCGCGCCGCGCACGATGTCCGCGAGGCGTCCGAGCAGGCGCTCGCCGCCGGTGCCCGGGCCGACGCCCTGGTCGCCGAGGCGGCCGCCCGCGCGGCGTCGCGCGCCGGGCTGGAGGCCGTGCTCGCCGCGGCCGACGCCGACGCCACGGCCGCCACGGCCGCGCTGGCCGCCGCGCCAGGCCGCCGCTGCGGCCGCGCGCACCACGGCCGAGTCGCGTCGCGCGAGCGCGAGCGCGCGGCCCGTGAGTCCCGCGGCGCCGCTGCCGGCCGGTCGCAGGCCGCGCGCCGCCCGGGCCGAGGCCGCCGACCGGGCGCTCGACCGCGGCGACGGGCTGGCGCCCGCCGTGCGCCGCCTCCGCGAGCGCGGCGTGCAGCTGGCGCTCGACCTCGTCGAGCCGGGCGAGGGGCTCGAGCCCGCCGTCGCGGCGGCGCTCGCCTGGCGCGGCCGGCGAGGCCGTCGCACCGGCCGCCGCCGACGCCATCGAGCTGCTCGACGACGCCGATCTCGCCGGCGCAGCGCTGCTGTGCCTCGACCGCCTGCGGCGGCCGTCGAGGCGCCCGAGCGCGGCACGCCCGCTGGCCGGCCTCGTGACGCTCGCTCCCGGCGCGCCCGCGCGGTCTGCTCGAGGGCATCAACGTCGTCGACGACGCGGCCGAGCTGGCGCTCGTCACCCGCGGCATCGCCGTCACCCGCGACGGCCGCGGCATCGACGCCGACCGCGGCCTCGCGTTCCGCGCCGGCAGCACCGGCACCGTGGTGCTGGCGCTGCGCCGCGAGCGCGACGAGGCGACCGCCGCGCGCGACCGCCGCCGCCCGCGAGGCGGCGGCCACCGAGGCCGCCTTCGCCACCGCCGCCGCGGCGCTGCAGGAGGCCGACGAGCACGAGCGAGCGGCGCGCGACGTCGTCGCGACGGCCACGCGCACGGCCGACGACGCCGGTCGCCGGCTGCGCGACGCCATGCGCGCCGCCGACGCCGCCGCGCCGCGACGACGAGCGCAGCGCCGAGCGGCTCGCCGCCGCCCGCGACGAGCAGGCAGCGGCTCACCGAGCGCGCCGCCGCGGGCCAGACGGAGGCGGTTGCTCTGGCCGAGCGCCGCGAGGCCGTCGCCGCTCGCGCCGAGCAGCTCACGGCCACCCACCAGGAGATCGACCTGCGCCGCGGCGAGCTGGCCGAGACGGTCGCCGTGCGCCGCGCCGACCGCGCTGCCGCCAGCGAGCGCGCCGATCGCAGCCGGGCCGATCGCGACCGCCACGCGAAGGCGGCCGACCTGGCCGCCCGGCGGGCCGCGTCCGCCGGGCCGCGCGCCGCCGCGATCACGTCGCTGGAGGAGCTGCTGCCGGTCGCCATCACCGCCCTGGCCGGCGCCGCCGAGCGCGTCGAGGTGCTGCGCGTGCCCGAGCGCGCCGCGCTGGAGCGCCTGGAGCGCCGCGCCGGCGAGCTCGCCGCGGCCATGAGCGCCGGCTCCGAGCGCGAGCAGGTGCTGCAGCGCGACGCCCGCGCCGTCTCCGCCCGCGTCACGACGCTCGAGGTCGAGGGCGCGCACGCCGAGGAGCGCCTCGGCGAGGTCGTGCGCCGCCGGGCCGAGATCGCCGAGCGCGCCGGCACCGCGCCGGTCGAGCGCATCGATCCGCTGCCCGCCGACGAGGAGGCCACGCTCGCGCACAAGATCGAGCGGCTCGAGCGCCGCCGCGAGCAGCTCGGCGCGGTCAACCCGCTCGCCCAGCAGGAGTACGAGGAGGCGAAGGGCCGCGCACGACGAGACGAGCGAGCAGATCGCCGATCTCGAGGGATCGCTGCGCGAGCTGCGCCGCCTGATCCGAGACCTGACGCGCCACCATCACCGAGCGGTTCGACGAGACGTACACCGAGGTGGAGCGCAACTTCGCCCAGGTCATCACGACGCTGTTCCCCGGCGGCCGCGGCCGCCTGCGGCTGGTCGAGCCCGAGCTGCGCCTCGCGCCCGACGGCGAGGAGGGCGAGGCCGGGCCCGAGATCGCCGTCGCGTCGTCCGAGCCCGGCGTCGAGCTCGAGGTGACGCCCGGCGGGCAAGCAGATCACGCGGCTCGCGATGCTGTCGGGCGGCGAGAAGGCGCTCGCCGCGATCGCCTTCCTGTTCGCGATCATGCTGGCCCGGCCGTGCCCGTTCTACGTGCTGGACGAGGTCGACGCGGCGCTCGACGACGCCAACGTCGAGCGGTTCCTGACGCTCGTCGACCGGTACCGCGACCAGGCGCAGTTCATCGTCATCACCCACCAGAAGCGGACGATGGAGATGGCCGACGTGCTGTACGGCGTGACGATGGCCGGCGACGGCATCTCGAAGGTCGTGTCGCGACGCCTCCCGCGGGACCGCCGCGAGGCGTTCCAGCCGGCACCGTCGTGACCGACTACTCCGAGATGTTCATCGGCCTCTCCGGCGGCGAGGCGCGCGCCGAGGGCGCACCCGAGGAGCGACGGCGCGGCCTGTTCCGGCGCCTGGTCGAGAACCTGTCGACGAGCCGCAAGGCGCTCGCGCAGCAGATCTCGACGATCGCGTTCGATCCCGCCGACGACGCGGTGTGGGAGGAGCTCGAGGAGGCCCTGCTGCTGGCCGACTGCGGCGTGCCCGCCACGGTCGAGATCGTCGGGCGGCTGGAGCGCGAGGCGGCCGAGGGCGGCCTGCGCACGTCGGAGGATCTGACCGCGGCGCTGCGGACGATCATCGCCGACCTGCTGTCGGGATCGGAGTCGCGCATCGACGTGACGGCGCGTCCGACCGTGATCCTCGTGGTCGGCGTCAACGGCACGGGCAAGACGACCACCGTCGGCAAGCTGGCCGAGCACGTGCGGCGGGCGGGCGGCTCGGTCGTCGTCGGCGCGGCCGACACCTTCCGCGCCGCCGCGGGCGAGCAGCTCGAGACGTGGGCGAAGCGCGCCGGCGCCGACTTCGTCGGCTCGGTCGCACGGCCAGGATCCGGCGGCCGTCGCCTATCGACGCGGTCGCGGCGGGCGAGTCGCGCGGCCGCGATGTCGTGATCATCGACACGGCGGGCCGCCTGCACACGCAGACGAACCTGATGGAGGAGCTCTCCAAGGTGCGCCGCGTGATCACCCAGCGGCTGCCCGAGGCGCCGCACGAGACGCTGCTCGTGGTCGACGCGACGACGGGCCAGAACGGTCTGCAGCAGGCGCGCCTGTTCGGCGGCGCGGTGCCGCTCACCGGCGTCGCCCTCACGAAGCTCGACGGCACCGCGAAGGGCGGCATCGCGATCGCGATCGCCCACGAGCTGGGCCTGCCGATCAAGCTGATCGGCATCGGCGAGACGCTCGAGGACCTGCGCCCGTTCAGCGCCGCCGACTTCGCCGCGGCCCTGCTGGGCGAGTAGCGCCGCCGGGCGCCAGGGAGCGACAAATTCGGTGCCTGGCACCGAATTTGTCGCGTCGTCACCGTTCGGTGCGGGGTTTGGTCGGAGGCGTGGTTTCCGCGCGCATCGCGTGACGGGTTTCTCGTCACCGAACGGTCGCGGAACGTGCCGGGACGAGTCGCTCCCCGACGGGATCGACGGTCGGCCCCGCCGCGCGTCACGTTCGGCACCGGATGCGGTGATTGCGCGCGCGATTCGTGCGAGTCCGAGTGGATGGCTGCCCGGGGACGGCACATGGCCGTCCCCGGGCGGGCCCCCCGCTAGCTGCGACGCTCGACGCGGCGGACGCGGTCGGCTCGATCGGCCCGGACGGTATCGCGTCCGTCGCCGCCGTCCACCACATCCCGCCCGCCGTCGCGCGCCTTGATCAGATCTCGGCCGGCGCCGCCCTCGAGGACGTCGGCAGCCGGCGCCGCCGTCCAGCACGTCGTCGCCGCCACCGCCGCGGAGACGGTTCACGCCGCGGTCGCCGGTCAGCACGTCGCCGCGCCGCGACCCGGAGACGTGGTTGATCGCGATCAGCCGGTCGCGGCCCTGGCCGGTCGCACGGTGGGAGAGGAGGCTGACGTGGACGGCGCGGGGCTCGCCGAACGCCGCCTCGTCGCGGCCGGTGCCGCCGTCGAGCACGTCGTTGCCGAGGCGCCCGTCCAGCACGTCGTTCCCGCGCCTGCCCTCGAGGACGTTCGCGCGGCCGTCGCCGATCAACCGGTCCGTGTGGTCGGATCCGATCAGGTTCTCGATGCCGGCCAGCACGTCGGTCCCCTGCCCCGTCGCCACGCGGGCGAGCAGCGTCGCGGCCACCCCGGGACCGCCCGCGAACGAGACCGTGTCGGTACCGACGCCGCCGCGCAGGTCGTCGTCGCCGAGCCGCCCGGCGAGCAGGTCGTCACCCGAGCCGCCGTCGAGGACGTTGGCCGACGAGTCGCCGACCAGCACGTCGTCGCCGTCGCCGCCGGTGAGGTCCTCGAAGCCGCTCAGCCGGCCCGCCGACTCGTCCAGGACGATGCCCTGGCTGCGGCTGGACGCGTCGATCTCGTCGCTGCCCGTTCCCCCCGTCAGCGTCAGCGACGGGCAGTCGGCCGGCACCCAGGTGGATCACGTCGGCGCCGGCAGCGAACGTCACCGCGAGCGTCGCGAGCCCCGCCGTCGTGCCGTTGCCGCCGATCACGGTCAGGGCGTCGTCCCCGCCGCCGAAGGTCAGCGTCAGCCCGGTGCAGCCTGTCACGGGCTCGGCGTCGATCAGCGGCGTGCCGCCGCGGAGGTCGAGGGCGTGGCTCCCGGAGAGGATCTTGACCGCGCCGGCGGTCGCGCAGTCGTGCGCGCTCGCGCCGATCGGTACCGCCAGGAGGAGGAGCGCTGCGAGCGCCGGAGCCGACCAGGGCATCGAGAGGTGTATCGGCGGTGGACGGCCACCGCATGAGCGCGTGCGAAGGTCATTGGGTGGAACCCGTCATCGCCTGGTACCGCCGCGACCTGCGGCTCGACGACAACCCGATGCTGGAGGCCGCACGCCGCTCGCAGCGGCCCGTGATCCATGCGTTCGCGCTCGACGACCGGCTGCTGCGCGGCCCGCGCGAGCCGATCGTCCGCGCCGCGGTCGACGACCTCGCCCGGCAGCTCGCGGCGCGCGGCGAGACGCTGGTCGTGGAGCACGGCCCAGCGGAGGAAGCCGTGGTGCGGCTGGCGCACGCGTCGGGCGCTCGCGAGGTGCACGCGACCGCGGATGCGACGCCGTTCGCGCTGCGCCGCGACCGGCGCGTCGCCGCGGCGCTGGGCGAGCGCCTCGTCCTGCACGCCGACGACGTCTGCGTGCCGCACGAGCTGGTCGGACGGCCGCGCACCTACTCGGCCTACGCCCGGGCCGTCTCGGCGATCGGCATCCCGCGGCCGGCCGGCGCCGTGGGAGCCACCCGCGGCCGTCCAGGCCTTCGCCGACGGCGGCCTCCGCTCGTACGCCCGCCGCCGCAACGTGCTCGACGACGAGCGGGCGACGTCGCGGCTGTCGCCGCTGCTGCACCTCGGCATCGTCTCGCCGCGCCGCCTGGTGGCCCTGGCCGACGACGCCGGGGCGGCGAAGTGGCGGGCGGAACTGCTGTGGCGCGACTGGTTCCGCTTCGTGCTGCACCGTCATCCCGACCTCGCGGACCGCGCGGTCGACGCGCGCTTCGACCGCATCGTCTGGCGCGACGCGGACGACGACTTCGAGGCCTGGTGCCGCGGCGAGACCGGCTACGGGCTGGTCGACGCAGGCATGCGGCAGCTCGCGCTGGAGGGGTTCGTCCCGAACCGCGTGCGGATGGTCTGCGCCAGCTTCCTCGTCAAGCACCTGCTGGTCGACTGGCGCAGGGGCGAGCGCTGGTTCCGCCGCCACCTCGTCGACGGCGACCTGGCATCGAACGCCGGCAACTGGCAGTGGGTGGCCGGCACCGGGCTCGACGCGGCGCCCTACTTCCGCATCTTCAACCCGCTGCTGCAGGAGCGGAAGTTCGATCCCGACGGCACCTACGTGGACCGCTACGCGCCGGATCGCCCGGCGCCGATCGTCGACCTGGCCGAGGGCCGGGCGCGGGCGCTCGCCGCCTACCAGGCGCCGCCGCCGCCACCGCCGCCGCCGCCTCCGCCACCGCCGCCGAACGATCCGCCGCCACCGCCGCTCGACCCGGACGACGCCGGCGGCGACGCGCCGGCCGAGACCTGACTGCCGAGGTCGCTGTAGAGCGATGTCGACGACGCCAGGCCGGGCACGCTCGCGACGGCCATCACCGAGTTCGACCACGGCCCGTACAGCAGCACGCCCGAGGTGCCGACGGTGCCGGCGGTGGCGACGTCGCCCACGCGCAGTCGCGCCGCCTCGGCCACGCGCTCGGCGCAGCCGAACGCCGTGGCGTAGACCAGCAGCTTCTCCCAGGTGCCGAGCGTGATGGGCGACTCGTCCGAGAGCCGCGGCAGCTCCTCCAGGTAGCGCCGGAACGCCTCCCAGCGCGCGATCCGCGGCAAGGCGTCGCGACGCGTCGAGACCCACAGCGACCGCGGCGCCGTCAGCACGAGGAAGCCGAAGGTGGCGATCGCCCCGCCGACCAGCATCCACGACATCGGGCTCCAGGCCGGGTGCTGCGTGAACCGCACCATGCCGACGATCACGAACACGACGGCGAGGCCGAACACCAGGAAGGCGAGCAGGCGCGTCAGAAGACCGGCCCGGGGCGAGCGGAACTGCTTCTTCTCGGCCTTGATCAGCGCGCCGCGCGCCGTGACGAACTTCGCCTTGCGCGTGCCGTTCGTCGTGCGCTTCGAGTCGGACAGCTCGCCGAGCCGGTCGCCGAGCTCGCCGAGCGGGATCGGCTCGTCCTTCAGCACCGATTCGACGATCGCGACGACGGGCTTCTCGTGCGCCGCGAGGGCCATCGACGCGTCGCCCTGCTCGAGCAGCAGGTCCGGGCCGTGCGCGCCGTCGCCGACGCGGGTCTTGAACCGGCCGCGGACGATCAGGTCGAGCAACGTGGCGGCGAGCGCGTCGCCGTCGCCGGGCCCGGCGTTGCCCTGGTTCGTCAGCGCCAGCGCCACCGCCGGCGGGGCGTCGTCGGGCGGTTCCGGGAAGTAGGTGACCGCGGCGTCCCCGCCCTCCGGCTCGCGCCCGTACCGCAGCCACGCGATCCCGAACAGCACCATCGCGCCGGCCAGGCCGGCGAGGATCGCCGCCAGCGCCGTCAGCGGCAGGTTGTCGAGCACGCGCTGGAGCTTTCGGACGTCGTTGACGCTCTGCTCGAAGTCGGCCTGCTCCTCGGCCGACGATGCGGTCGAAGGCCTCCTCGTCGTCGATGAGGCGGCCGGCGTCTCGGCCGCGCAGCGCGCTGCGCGGCAGCAGGGTGCGCAGCTCGACGAACTGGTTGCGCGGGATGCCCGTCGCCGCGAGCACGATCTTGCGGCCCTGCCGGCCGACCGTGCCCTGCACGCTGCCGGGGTGGCCCCAGATCCGCTCGGCGCCCTCCGGCACGCCGGCCGGGATGGTCAGCGTCGCGTCGAGCTTGTCGAGCGAGCCCTGCCAGCCGTCGCCCCACACCTGCCAGAACACGTCGACGGCGTCGGCGTGCACCTTCGTCAGGCCGCGGACGCGGTAGTGGATCTGGAATGTGCGCACCTCGTCGGTGGCCGAGTAGTGCCAGACGATGCGCACCACGCGCTTGCCGTTCTCGTCGCGCGCGGCGACGGCGCCGAACGTGTCGGGGAGGCCGAAGCCGCCCAGCTCGGTGCTGGCGCCGGAGTCGTAGTCGGTGCCGCCCTCGCGGACGCCGATCTCCTCGAACGTCTGGTCGTCGGCGAGCGGGATGTCGCGGAACGCGCCGGAGAAGTTGCCGTGGAACTCGAAGGTGATGCGCTCCGACACGGTCAGCGCGCCGTCGGAGCCGAGCGTGCCGTCGACGACGGCGTGCGTGAGGCGGTAGAACTTGCCGGCGCCCTCGACGTTGCCCTGCCCGTCGGCGTTGCGCGTGACGATTTCGAGCAGCGCGAAGAAGCCCGCGAACAGCAGGACACAGACGATCGCGACGCGGATGATGTCGCGGCGCATCGTCAGTCCGAGAAGTAGGGGAGGGGGCCGAAGCGGAACGCGCCGGCGACCAGCGAGCTGGGGAACGTCTGCCGGGCGTCCTCGTACGTCTGCACTGTCCGGTTGTAGACCATCCTGGCCCGGCGCAGGTCACCTTCGACGTCCTTGAGGGCCGCGATCAGCTCCATGGCCGCCTCCTGGGCGCGCAGCTGCGGGTAGGACTCGGCCACCGCGATCAGGCCCGCGCCGGCCGTCCCGAGGCGTCGCTCGGCCTCGAACCGCTCCTCCGACGGCCCGTCCGACGCAGCCGCCGCCGTCATGCCCGCGCGAGCGGCCGCCACGGCCTCGAACGCGCCCCGCTCGTGCGCCATCGCGCCCTCCACGATGGACGCCAGCCGCGGGATCGCCTGCGCGCGCCGGACGAGCAGCGCCTCGCAGTCGCTCCACGTGTACCGCGTCTTGTTGCGGAGGCCGACGAGGCGGTTGAACAGCAGCGCGATCGCCGCCAGCACGGCAACCGCGGCGACGATGCCGATGATCGCGATCACGCCGCGGTCACGCGCGGAACATGTCGGGGTAGAGGCGCCGGCACATCTCCTTGGCCTTGCCGTGCGGCGCCGGCACGAGCTTCTTGCCGTACAGCTTCAGCAGCTCGACGTGGACGTCGCCGAGGAACCGCGCCGCGCGCTGGCGCTTGGCCTCGACCTCGAGCCGCGCCTCGGGCTCGCCGACCGGGTAGGTGATCCGGTCCCAGGCCAGCTCCAGGCGGTGCAGCCCCTGCACGTAGAGGTGCGACGAGCGCCGGTTCTTCAGCTCGCCGATCTTCTCGAGCTCGATGTCGTCGCCGAGGTCGGCGGGCGGTCCGACGAGCTCCCAGAGGTGGTAGCGCTTCAGCGCCTCGATGATCTCGGCCGCGTCGGTGGGCACGTGGTCGATCGGCACCTCGACCTCCTCGCGCTGCCGCGCGCCGTCCTCCCGCCACTCGCTCGGCCCCTTCCACGTCAGCACGCGGGTGCGGCAGGTTCGACTGCCGGCGGATGCGCAGCGAGCAGCCCGACTTGCGCAGCTGCAGCTCGTGCGTGTCCCAGAACGAGTCGACGATCTCGAACGACAGCGACTCGGCCAGGGCGAAGCCGGCGAGCTCCGCGGGAACCATCATCGCGTCCGTCGACCGGTAGAGGTACTGGAGCTCGATCTCCACGCGACCGGTATTGGAGCATGCCGGGCGGCAGGCACACGAGCCACTATCGTTTGGACGGCGATGTTCGACAGCCTCTCCGACCGCCTGAATACGGCACCCTCGACCGACCTGCGCTCGCGCGGCCGGCTGTCGGAGGAGGACATCGCCGCGGCGATGCGCGAGATCCGCCTCGCGCTGCTCGAGGCCGACGTCAACTTCAAGGTCGTGCAGCGACGTTCGTCGGCGACGGTGCGCGAGCGCGCGGTCGGCGAGGACGTGCTCGACCAGCCTGACCCCCGGCCAGCAGGTCGTGAAGATCGTCAACGAGGAGCTCACGGCGCTGATGGGCGCGGGCAGCGAGCAAGCTCGACGTTCGCGCGCCAGCCGCCGACGGTGATCCTGATGTGCGGCCTGCAGGGCTCGGGCAAGACGACGACCACGCGGCAAGCTCGCGAAGCTGCTCGCCAAGCAGGGCACGAAGCCCGCGCTCGTGGCCTGCGACGTCTACCGCCCGGCGGCGGTCGAGCAGCTCGAAGACGGTCGGCGCGCAGGTCGGCGTGCCGGTCTTCGACCGCGGCACGGACGTCGACCCGGTCGAGATCGCCGACCTGGGGCGTGCAGCAGGCCGCGCCAGCAGGGCCGCGACGTCGTGATCGTCGACACCGCCGGCCGCCTGCACGTCGACGCCGACCTGATGGACGAGCTGGTGCGCATCCGCGACGCGGTGAAGCCCGACACGACGCTGCTCGTGCTCGACGCGATGACCGGCCAGGACGCCGTCAACGTGGCCGAGACGTTCCGCGACGCGGGTCGACGTTCGACGGCATCGTGATGACGAAGCTCGACGGCGACGCCCGCGGCGGCGCCGCGCTCTCGGTGCGCGCCGTCACCGGCATGCCGATCATGTTCGCGTCGGTCGGCGAGAAGCTCGACCAGCTCGAGGAGTTCCACCCCGACCGCATGGCCTCGCGCATCCTCGGCATGGGCGACGTCGCTGACGCTGATCGAGCGGGCCGAGGAGAACGATCGAGCGACGACGAGGCCGCGCGAGCTCGAGCGAGAAGCTCGCAGACGCTCGGAGTTCGGCGCTGGACGACCTGCTCGACCAGCTCCGGCACGATCCGCAAGATGGGGTCGCTGGGCTCGCTGCTGAAGATGATCCCCGGTATCGGCAAGCAGGTGCGGGACATGCACGGTCGATGACCGGCAGCTCGATCGGGTCGAGGCGATTATCCTGTCCATGACGCCGGAGGAGCGTCGCCGTCCGGAGATCGTCAACGGCTCGCGCCGCGCCCGGATCGCGCCGGGTTCCGGAACGAGCGTGCAGCAGATCAACGCAACTGCTGCAGCAGCACCGTCAGATGAAGAAGATGATGAAGCAGCTGCGCCGGTGGCAAGATGCCCGGGGTGCCCGGACCGCAGGGAATGCCAGGAGCAGCGGCCGCTGTCTCGCAAGAAGAAGAAGAAGAAGAGGTAACCAGGCGTGCTCAAGATCCGCCTTACCCGGGTCGGCTCGAAGAAGAACCCGATCTACCGGGTCGTCGTGGCCGACTCGCGGTCGCCGCGCGACGGCGCGCGCGATCGAGTACGATCGGCCGCTACGCGCCGCAGGTCGAGCCGTCCGCTGATCGAGATCGACGCCGACCGCGCGACGCACTGGCTCGCGAAGGGCGCCCAGCCCTCCGAGCCCGTTCGCGTGCTGCTGAAGAAGCAGGGCATCGTCTAGCAAGATGGCCGAAGCGCTGCCGCAAGACTCCGCGACGCTGGCCGAGTACCTCGTCCGGCGGCTGGTCGACGCGCCCGACGAGGTCGTGGTGACGCGAGGAGGTCGACGAAGGGCGAGCACGTCTCTGCGCAGCTCGGTCGCCGAGGACGATCGCGGCAAGGTGATCGGCCGCCAGGGGCCGGATCGTGCGCGCGCTGCGCACGGTCATCCGTGCCGCGGCGGTGCGCAGCAACGAGCGCGTCACGCTCGAGATCGACCGGGAATGACCGCGCGGCGCCCCGACCGCGTGCGCCTCGGCACTGCGGGCAAGGCGCACGGCCTCGACGGCACCTTCGGCGTCGACGGCGCCCTGCGGGTGGTTCGCGTTCGCGCCCGGCTCGACGCGTGCTCGTGGACGGGCGTCGCGACCGCATCCGCCGCCGTCGCCGGCACCGACGGCAGCGCCGCTGGTCGCGCTCGACGGCATCGACACGCGCGAGGGCGCCGAGGCGCTGCGCGGCAAGCCGCTCGAGCTGGCGCGCGACGACGTGCCGCGCGCCCGAGGAGGACGCCTTCTACCGCTTCGACCTGGTCGGCTGCGAGGTGCTGCCGGGCGAGCGCGCGGCTCGGCGAGGTCACCGAGGTGGAGGACGGCGTCGCGCACGACATCTCGTGCTCGCTCGACTCGCGACCTGCGCCTGCCGTTCGTCGCGAGGCCGTCGTGCCCGGTCGTCGACATCGAGGCGCGCGCTCGAGCTCGCGGAGTCGCGGAGCGTCGACCGAGTACGGATGACGCTCGAGGTCGACGTCTTCACGCTCTTCCCGAGCTGGTTCTCGTGGCTCTCCGAGGAGCGTCCGTGCAGAACGCGCTGACCGGCCCGCTGTCGCTGCGCTTCCTCTCCTGCGCGACCACTCGCCGCTCCCGCACCGCAGGTCGACGACGCGCCCTTCGGCGGCGGCGCGGGCATGCTGCATGCGCGTCGACTGCGGTGGCGAGCGCGGTCGAGGGCGCCTACGGCGGCGACCTCGACGAGCGTGCGCGCCGCACGCGCCGCGTCGTGATCGCTCGACCCGGGCGGCCGCCGGCTCGACGACGCCTACGCGCGCGAGCTCGCCGGCTACGACCGCCGACGTGCTGCTGTGCGGCCGCTACGAGGGCTTCGACGCACCGGGTGCACGAGCACGTCGCGACCGAGTCGCTGTCGCCTCGGCCCGTTCGTGCTCAGCGGCGGCGAGCCGGTCGCGATGACCGTCATCGACGCGCGTCGCGCGGCTCCTGCCGGGGTCGCTGGCCGACGACCGCTCGAGCGAGGAGGAGTCGTTCTCGCCGGCGCTCGAGGGCGCGCTCGAGTATCCGCACTACACGCGCCCCGCCGAGTGGCGCGGGCTACGCGTGCCCGAGGTGCTGCTGTCGGGCGACCACGCGCGCATCGACGCGTGGCGCCGCGAGCAGGCGGCCGGGCGGCAGGCCGATCCGCGCGGCCGGTGACGCTGGCGGAAAGCGCGATCGTCTAGCATGAAGAGCTGTCGACGCCCGAACGGAAGACCGAGCACATGAACGTGATCCAGGAACTCGAGGCGCGCCAGATGCGCCAGGTGCCGGTATTTCAAAGCCGGTGACACGCTGCGCGTCCACTTTCAGGTGATCGAGGGTTCGCGACGCCGCGTGCAGGTCTTCGAGGGCGTCTGCATCAAGCGCCAGGGCTCCGGCGCGCGCGAGACGTTCACGGTGCGCAAGCAGTCGTTCGGCGTCGGCGTGGAGCGCACGTTCCCCGTGCACTCGCCCAAGATCGAGAAGATCGAGGTCGCCGCGATCGGCGACGTCAGCCGCGCGAAGCTCTACTTCCTGCGCGACAAGGTCGGCAAGAAGGCGCGCATCCGCGAGAAGCAGCGGCTGAGGGCCCGATCGCTCGCCTGCGACCAGGCGCTAGTCTGAGGGCGTGAGCTCGGGCGTCGACGACCCGCCTCGCCCGCCCGGCGGACGAGTCTGCCGATCCGCCGGGTGACGATGCCCGAACGCCGGGTCCGAGACGCTCACCAGCCGGCGCCGCCGGAGCCGCCCCGCGAGGGCGGCGTGTTCGCGTGGCTCGGACCCTCCCTCGGCCCGTGGGTCGAGCTGGTCGTGGTGGTCGGCCTCGCGTTCGCGGCCGCCGTACCTCGTGCAGTGGTTCGTGGTGAAGCCGTACCGCATCCCGTCCGAGTCGATGGAGAACACGCTGCTGATCGGCGACCGCGTGCTCGTGTCGCGGTTCTGGTACCGGTTCGCCGACCCGGAGCGCGGCCAGGTGATCGTCTTCCACCCGCCCGGTCAGCGACGACGAGGTGATCGATACGGGCGTCGACGCCGCGCCAACGACCTGAACTTCATCAAGCGCGTGGTCGGGCTGCCCGGCGAGTGGGTCGGCGCGTACCGGCGGCAGGTCTGGATCTGCCCGACCGAGCCGCCGGGGGCGGACAGCGGCCGTCGCCGTCGTGCCGCTCGTTGGACGAGTCCGTACACGTCGTCGGCGACGCGCCGGTTCAGGTTCCAGCAGGTGCCCGCCGGCCGCTACTTCGTGATGGGCGACAACCGCGACAACTCCGACGACTCGCGCGTCATCGGCACGATTCCGCGCGACGGGATCATCGGCCGCGGCGTTCGTCACGTACTGGCCGCTGACGCGCATCGGATCGCTGGCATAGCCAAGGGCTGCTTCAGGTCGCACCCCGACCTGCCGACTACCATTCCGCCGCCGTGAGCCGACTCAAGGAACTACGCGCGAACCCGATCGTCGACGGGATCATCACCATCGCCTCCGCGATCCTGATCGCGTACGTCGTGCAGCTCCTGATCGTCAAGCCGTACCGGATCCCGTCCGAGTCGATGGTGCCCACGCTGGCGATCGGCGACCGCGTCATCACCGCGCGGTTCCTGCTCCGGTTCCGCGGCCCCGAGCGCGGCGAGATCTTCGTGTTCCACCCGAACGGGAAGGGCTCCGACGTGTTCCAGCCGGCGCAGGGCGAGGTGTCCGCGTCCAGCGAGAACTACGTGAAGCGCGTCGTCGGCATGCCCGACGAGACCATCGGCTCGCTGCGCGGCCAGGTGTACACGTGCAAGGGCAACCGCATCGACACGGCGATCGTGAACGGCGAGCTGAACACGTCGCGGTGCGCGTTCCTGAGCGAGCCGTACGTGAACGGGCAGCCGACCACGACGTGCCAGGGCTCGGCCGACCTGCCGCCGACCTACATCGCGCCGCAGCAGTACCTGATGCTCGGCGACAACCGGGAGAACTCGGCCGACGGCCGGTGCTGGGGCGTCATCCCGCGCGACCAGCTGATCGGACGGGTGTTCATGACGTACTGGCCGCTGTCCCGGATCTCGTTCCGCTGAGGCGCTGAGGCGCCGTGAGGATCCTCCGGGAGATCGTCCTGCTCGCGATCGCGATCGTGGTCGTGCTGGTGCCCGGGCAGATGTACGTCGCGAAGGCGTTCCGGATCCCGTCCGAGTCGATGGTGCCGACGCTGCAGGTGCACGACCGCGTGCTGACGGCGCGCTTCTTGCTGCACTTCCGCGACCCGGCGCGCGGCGAGATCTTCGTGTTCCACCCGAACGGGTTGGGGGAGCAGGTGCACACGGCCGCCACGGCCTCGACGCAGAACTACGTGAAGCGCGTGGTCGGCCTGCCCAACGAGGTGATCGGGTCGGTCGGCGGCAGGGTCTACACCTGCGCGAACGCGCGGTATCCCGATGATCAGGCGAAGCCCGAGCGCACCCGGGGCTGCGCGTTCCTGGTCGAGCCGTACGCCCACGGCATGCCGACGCTGTCGCTCGCCCGGCCGGGCGTCGACCTCGCGCCCACCGTCGTGCCGGCGGGCTCCTACTACATGCTGGGCGACAACCGCACGAGCTCCGCCGACTCGCGCGCGTGGGGGCCCGTGCGGCACTCGCAGCTGATCGGCCGCGTGTTCGTGACCTACTGGCCGGTCGGCCGGCTCGCGTTCTGGTGAGGATCGCGAAGATCCTGACGATCGTGTTCGGCCTGCTCGTGCTCGTGCAGGTGGTGCTCCTGAAGCCGTACCGCATCCCCTCGGCGTCGATGGAGCCGACCTTCGAGCCCGGCGACCGGGTGCTCGCCGCCCAGCACTGGTACGGGCTCGGCGATCCGGGCCGCGGCGACATCGTGGTCTTCCACCCGAACGGTCTCGGCGACGCCGTGTTCCGCTCGCGGCGGCCTTCCACGCGGACATTCGTGAAGCGCGTCGTGGCGCTGCCGGGCGAGACGGCGGGCACGATCGCCGGGCGGGTCTACGTCTGCCGGCGCGGTGTGAAACCGGGCGCGGAGGCGCCGGCACAGACACCGGGCTGCGCGTTCCTGGCAGAGCCGTACGCGCGCGGGCTGACGTTCCAGTGCGACGGAGAGCAGCCGTACGGCCCCGAGACGGTGCCCGCCGGCGAGTACCTCCTGCTCGGCGACAACCGCGCCGACTCCGAGGACTCGCGATGCTTCGGCACCATCCCGAGCGGACAGATCGTCGGCCGGGTCCTCGTGCGGTACTGGCCGTTCGGGCGGATCGGCGCGGCCTAAGCCGTAGGCTTCGGGCCGGATGGATCTGTACCGTCTCGCACAGGGCGCGCGCTGGCCGCGCCCCTTCGCCGTGGTCCCGCTCGCCCTGCTGGCGGCGCTCGGGTCGGCGGTCTGGCGTCCGCTGCTGCTGGTGTTCGCAGCGATCTGGGCCGTGATGGCGGGGCTCGCGGTGCTCGATGCCCGCGCCCGCGGCCGCCGCGGCTACGTGACCGGGATTCTCTCGGCCGGCGCCGGCCCGATCATGGTCGCGCTGATCGCCCGCTCCACCCGCCGCCAGATCCGCAAGGTCGGCAAGCGGCTCCGCAACGGCCTGCCGGTGGCGCTGCTGTTCGCGATCGCGGGCGGCGTGATCGCCTTCTCGGTCGGCAACGCGCTGCTCGACACCATCGCGTTCACGACCAAGGCGCCGTCGAACGCGCTGGCGCCGCGCATCCTGGGGGGCGACCGCATCGTCGTGTCGCATGCCCTGCTCGGACAGCTCTCGCGCGGCGAGCTGGTCGCCGTCGGCCCGTTCCCCGAGGCCGAGCAGCTGCTCGGCGACGCCCGGGTGATCGCTGTCGGGCGCATCCTCGGCATGCCCGGCGAGTGGATCGGCGCGACCGAGGAGGGCGCCCTCTACGTCTGCGTCCAGCCGCCCGACATCATCGAGCCGGTGACGCCCGACCTGCCCGGCTGCACGTTCCCCGACGAGACGTCGTACCTGACCTCGAAGACCACCGCCTTCGGGCCGGTGGAGGTGCCGGCCGGCACGGTCTTCCTGCTCGCCGACGACCGCGAGGACCTGACCGACTCGCGCACCTACGGTCCCGTGCCGAGCGATGCGCTCGCGGGTCGCATCATCGCGACGGTGTGGCCACCCGCGCGCATCGCGGTGCGATGACGGCACGGTCCGCGCGTCCCACGGCGCCGACGGCGCCGGTACGCTCTCGGTGATGGCCGTCGCCGCCCGCCGCCGCTCGCCCGCACCGCCCCTGCGCAAGCTGCTGCGGCACGACCGCGAGCTGGGCACGCGCTTCGTCGCCGGCGCCGACGAGGCCGGCCGGGGCGCGCTCGCCGGGCCCCTCGTCGCGGCCGCCGTGCTGCTCGAGCCCGACGCCATCCCGCTCGCCCAGCGCCGGGCGCTGGCGCGGCTCGACGACTCCAAGCGCTGCACGGCGCTGGCGCGCGACGTGCTGCTGCCGGCGGTGCTGCGCAGCGCCATCCGCGTCTCGCTGGTCGTGATGAGCGTGCCCGAGGTCGACTCGCGCAACATCCACCGGGCGAACCTGCACGCGCTCGCCCGGGCACTCGAGCAGCTCGACGCGCCGGACGACACCTCGCTGATCGCCGACGGCTTCAAGCTGCCGATGGCGCGGGTGCACCGCAACATCATCGACGGCGACGAGAAGTCGGCGGCCATCGCCGCCGCCTCCATCGTCGCCAAGGTGACGCGCGACCGGCTGATGGTGCGCATGGCCGACCGCTACCCGGCCTACGGCTTCGAGCGCCACGTCGGCTACGGCACGCCCGAGCACCTCGCGGCGCTGCGCCTGCACGGCCCGTCGGTGCTGCACCGGCGCACCTTCGCGCCCTGCAGCCCTCAGCTGTTCTTCGAGATCTAGCGGCATGCGAGACGCCCGCCGCCGCCTCGGCTCGAGGGGCGAGCTGCTGGCTGCGGCCAGCTACGTCGTGCGCGGGCACCGCATCCTCGGTCGCGGCGTGCAGACGCCGCTGGCCGAGGTCGACCTCGTCTGCCGGCGCGGCCGCCACCTGGTGGTGGTCGAGGTCAAGCGCCGGCGGCAGGCGCCGAAGGGCGTGCCGTGGGTGTCGGCCGAGCAGACCGACCGTCTCTACGCGGCTGCCGAGTGGCTGCGCCGCCGGGAGCGCTGGGCGCAGTCGGTGCGCGTGGAGCTGGTCACCATCGAAGGCTGGCGCCTGCGCCACCGCGGCGCCCTGTAGGCCGCTGGCAGCCCGGCGGCTGCGGCTGTACGATCCGCCCGGCAGATTCTGTATCCAATCCGCGGCGTCATGGCGCCGCGGGCGAGGAGAGGTGGGGGAGCGTGGCGGACAGCGTTGATCGGCTGGCCAGCGAGGGCGTCGAGTTCGTGCAGGTGCTCTACACCGAGCTGCACGGCGTCTGCCGCGGCAAGGAGGTGCCGATCGAGGAGATCCACCACAAGGTCGAGAGCGGCATCGGCATGACCGAGGCGATCATGACGATCGACCTCGGCCACAACGTCATCTCGGGCTTCGAGCACGGCTTCCGCGACATCTTCCTGGTGCCCGACCTGTCGCGCCTCTGGCGCGTCCCGTGGGATCCCGCGACCGCCTGGTGCATGGGCGACCTGCGCGAGGGCGACGGCACGCCGTACCCCGCCGATCCGCGAGACGCGGTGCGCCGCGCCGTCGCCGAGCTGGCCGAGCGCGGGCTGCGCGCGATCGTGGCGCCCGAGCTCGAGTTCTACCTGGTCGACCCCGACACCTACGAGACCTACACGCCGCACCTGTCGAGCGTCTACACGGTCGGCAGCGTGTCCGACCCGAAGGGCGTGTTCCGCGAGATCCATCGCAACGCCCGCGACCTCGGCCTGCACCCGCTGGGCGGCGCGCAGGAGTACGGCTGCGGGCAGTTCGAGATCAACCTCGCGCACGGCGAGGCGCTCGAGGTGGCCGACCGCAACCTCCTGTTCAAGACGATGGTGAAGCAGACGGCATCCCGGCACGGGCTGCTGGCCACGTTCATGGGCAAGCTGCGCGACGACGAGGGCTCGGGGCTGCACGTGCACGTCTCGCTGCAGCGCGAGGACGGCTCCAACGCCTTCGACGACCCGGAGGGCGAGGACGGCCTCTCCGACCTCGCGCGGCAGTTCGGCGCCGGCGTGCTCGAGCACACGCCCGCGCTGACGGCCTTCCTGTGCCCGACCGTCAACGCGTACCGGCGCATGGAGGTCGAGAGCCTCGCGCCGACGCACATCAACTGGGGCCTCGACAACCGGCTCGCGATGCTGCGCTACCCGGCGCAGCGCGGCAAGGCGACCCGCGTCGAGCTGCGGGTGGGCGACGGCGCGGCGTCGATCCACAACGCGGTCGCGACCATGCTGTTCGCGGGCCTCGACGGCATCGAGCGGGGGCTCGAGCTGCCCGGCCAGTGCGAGAAGCTGCCCTACGAGGACCCCTCGACGCTGGGCGACCCGCTGCCGTCGTCGCTGCTCGAGGCGCTCGACGCGCTGGCGGCCGACGAGTACCTGAGCGGCAAGATGGGCGACCGGCTGATCGAGGTGTTCCAGGAGATCAAGCGCTACGAGCTCGACCGCTGGAACGCGCACCTCGCCAAGGTCACCGACTGGGAGCGCAACGAGTACGCCCACCACCTCTAGGGCTAGAGGGCCCGGAGCAGGGCGGCGGTCGCCGCGGCCGCGCAGATCACGACCAGGAACGGCAGCCGCCGCGCGATGCAGACGGCCGCGACGGCGACGGCGGGCAGCCGCGCGTCGATCTCCAGGGAGTGGCCGTCGGCGAGCGTGCCGACGACGACGAGCGCCGTCAGCATCGGCACCGGCAGCAGCGCGACCAGCTCCGCGGCGCGGGGGTTGAGGGTTCGATCGCCCACGACCACCGGGCCGATGGCCTTGAGCCCGAACGAGATCGCGGCGAGCAGCGCCGATCGCGAGCCAGGTGGTCATGCGACCGCGCCGCGCCGGCGGGGAACGAGGACCAGCAGGACGGCGGCGCCGGCGGCGACGATCGGCAGCCCGGCCGGCACGAACGGCACCAGCGCGAGCGCGATCAGCCCGCCCGCGACCGCGATGCGGCGAGCGCCGGGGCGGCCCAGCTGCGGCGCCAGGAGCGCGAGAAAGGCGGCCGGCAGCATCGCGTCGAGACCGAGGCGGCGCGGATCGCCGAGCGCGCCGCCCAGGACGACGCCGATCGCGGTGCCGACGTTCCAGAGGACGAGGATCGCGAGGCCGGTGGCGATGAACGCCCGCCGGCCACGATGCGGCTCGGCCTGCGCGCGTGCCATCGCCGTCGACTCGTCGATCACGAGGTGCGACAGCGCCAGCCGTTGCCCCAGCGGCCCGCGCAGCAACGGCGCGAGGGCGATGCCGTAGAGGCCGTTGCGCACGGCGAGCACCGCTGCGGGCAACACGGCGGCAAGCAGTCCGCCGCCCGCCGCGAGCACGCCGATGAACGCGAACTGCGACGCGCCGGTGAACACCAGCAGGGACGTGGCCATGGTCTGTGCGGGACCGAGGCCGGCGGCGCGGGCGAGCGCGCCGTACGAGACCGCGAACGTGCCGACGGCGAGGCCGAGCGCGATCGCATCGCGCACGATCGGGTCGTGCCGCGCGACGTGCGCGGTGGCGGATCGCTCGTGGAGACACGTCATCGCTAGGATAGAGCGGCGCAGCTGGCGGATGGTTGCGTGATCTGCGTCCGAAACGAGCTCCGTGAGCAACATTCCACCACTCGATGCCACCGACCGCGCGATTCTCGACCATCTCGTCCGGGACGGGCGGATGTCGAACATCGACCTCGCCGCTGCGGTGCACCTCTCGCCCTCGTCGTGCCTGCGTCGCGTGCGCAGCCTGGAGGAGCGCGGCGTGATCCGCGGCTACCGCGCGGAGATCGACCCGGCCAGCGTCGGCCGCGGCTTCGAGGTGCTCGTGCAGGTCGAGCTCGGCCGCGAAGGACCGCGAGACGGTCGAGCAGTTCGAGGCCGAGATCGCGGCGCTTCGACGAGGTCGTCGAGTGCCGCCGCATGTTCGGCATCCCCGACTACCTGATCCGCGTCTCGGTCGCCGACCAGGAGGCGTACGAGCGCTTCTACATGGGCCGGCTGGCGGGACTGCCCGGTCTCACGCGCGTCAACTCGCAGTTCACGATGAAGACCGTGAAGCAGGTGGACTCCTAGCGGCGTCTCCCGTGCGGTCGGCGCGTGCCCCGCGCGTTTCCGCGCGCTCCACCCGGGACGAACTGCGGCGATGCTCGGTGGGTGCTCGCAGCCGCCCTCAGCTTCGCCGTCCACGGCATCGATGCGATCCCGGTCGAGGTCGAGGCGTACGTCAGGGAAGACCACCGGCCGGCATTCACGATCGTCGGCCTGCCCGACACGAGCGTGCCGCGAGGCGCGCGACCGCGTGCGCTCCGGGCTCACCAGCGCCGAGTTCACGGTGCCCGACCGTGTCGTCGTCAACCTGGCGCCGGCCACGGTGCGCAAGACGGGCACCGGGCTTCGACCTGGCGATCGCGCTGGCCATCCTCGGCGCCGCCGGAGCCGTCTGCCCGCGGCAGTCGCTGCGGGGGGTCGGGGCGTTCGGCGAGCTGGGCCTCGACGGCACGGTGCGGCCCTGCCGTGGGCGCACTGGTGGCGGCCGAGGGTGCGCGCCGCATCGGGCTGGAGGCCCTGCTGTGCGCGCCCGAGTCGTGCGGCGAGGTGGCGCTGGTCGACGGCGTCGAGCCGATCCCGTGCCACGTGCTGGAGCATGCGGTCGCCTTCCTGCGCACCGGCGAGGTGCGGCCGATGCCGCCGCCGCCACCGCGGCGCGACGAGGTGGCGGTGCCCGACCTGGGCGACGTGCGCGGGCAGCCGCTCGCGCGCCGCGCGCTGGAGATCGCGGCCGCCGGCGCGCACAACCTGCTGATGGTCGGGCCGCCGGGTGTCGGCAAGTCGATGCTGGCGCGGCGGCTGCCGGGCATCCTGCCGCCGCTGATCCAGCACGAGTCGCTCGAGGTGACGCGGCTGCAGTCCGTGGCCGGCATCCTCGCGCCCGGCGGTGGGCTCGTGACGCGGCGGCCGTTCCGGGCGCCGCACCACTCGGCCTCGTCGGCGGCGCTGGTCGGCGGCGGGCCGAGTCTGCGTCCGGGCGAGCTCAGCCTCGCGAACCACGGCGTGCTGTTCCTGGACGAGCTGCCCGAGTTCCGGCGCGACGCATTGGAGGCCCTGCGCGGGCCGATGGAGGACGGCGTGCTGGTGATCGCGCGGGCGATCGGCTCGGTCGCCTACCCGTGCCGCACCGCCGTCATCGCCGCGATGAACCCCTGCCCGTGCGGTGGTGCCGCCGGCTGCACGTGCACGGCCGAGCGACGGCAGGCGTACCGGCGCCGGGTGTCCGGGCCGCTGCTCGACCGCATGGACATCGGCGTGCGCCTGCAGCGTCCCACCGCCGAGGTGCTGCGCGGCGACCGTCCCGAGGGCACGGCCGGCGTGGCGGGCCGCGTCCGCGCGGCGATCGACCGGCAGGCGGCGCGGGGCGGACCGGTGAACGGCCGGCTCGACGCGGCCGAGGTGCGCCGTGACTGCCGGCTCGACGCGGCCGGCGAGACGATGCTGCGGCGCGCGATCGACCGGCTGGCGCTGTCGCCGCGGGCGGTCGATCGCAGCCTCCGCGTGGCGCGCACGATCGCCGACCTGGCGGACGCCGAGGCGATCGCCGCCGAGCACCTGGCCGAGGCGCTCGGCGCTGCGGCTCGGGAGCACCGCATGATCCTCGCGCCCCGGCAGCCCTGGCTGGCCCGAGGCCCTCGCCGACCTGCACGACCCGCCGCCCGCGCTGCACCTGCGCGCGCCGGCCGACGCGAAGCGGCTGGCCGAGCTGCTCGCAGCCGCCGGTCGTGGCGATCGTCGGTGCCCGCGCAGGCATCGGCGGCGGGCGTCGCCTTCGCGCGCCGTCTGGCGGCGGGTCTGGCGCGGGCCGGCGTGGCAGTCGTCTCGGGGCTCGCGCCGCGGCATCGACGGCGCCGCGCACACGGGCGCGCTCGAGGCCGGGGGCCGCACCGTGGCGGTGCTGGGCTGCGGCATCGACGTCGACTACCCGCGGGCCAACGCGGGGCTCGCCGCCCGCGTGGCGACCGCAGGTGCGATCGTCTCGGAGTACGGCCCGGGCGTCCCGCCGGCGCCGTGGCGCTTCCCGGCTCGCAACCGCATCGTCGCCGCGTTCGGCCAGTCGATCGTGGTGGTCGAGGCGGCGCGCACCAGCGGTGCCCTGATCACGGCGGGTTTCGCGCTCGAGATCGGCCGCGAGGTGCTGGCGGTGCCGGCGTCGCCGTGGGTCGATGCCGCGGCCGGGGGCAACGCGCTGCTGCGCGACGGCGCCGGCATCGTGACGTGCGCCGGCGACGTGCTGGTGACGCTCGGCATCGACCCGGCCGCGGCGGCGGGCGACGAGCGGGAGGCGGTCAGCCCGGCGGCGGCTCGCCTGCTGGCGTCGATCGGCCGGGCGCCCGGAACGCCCGAGGCGCTCGGGGCCCGGCTGGCGCTGCCTGCGGCCCGGCTACAGGCGCTGATCGCGGAGCTCGAGCTGGCCGGCGCGATCGTCCGGGAGTCCGACGGGTCGCTGGTCGACGTGTAAGGGCAGCCCGGATTTGGTAAGCATCCTCTGCACAAACACCGCGATCCGTAGGAGGACGCATGCCTTTCACGCTCCCCGATCTGCCCTATGCGTACGACGCCCTCGAGCCGACCATCGACGCCAAGACGATGGAGATCCACCACTCGAAGCACCACCAGGCGTACATCACGAACGCGAACAACGCGCTCGCCGGCACGCAGTGGGAGAACTCGAGCGTCGAGGAGGTCCTGAAGAGCCTGTCCGACCTGCCGGCCGACAAGCAGGGCCCGGTGCGCAACAACGCCGGCGGCCACGCGAACCACTCGCTGTTCTGGACGGTCATGGGCCCGAACGGCGGCGGCGAGCCGCAGGGCGCGCTCGGCGACGCGATCGGCTCGGCGTTCGGCTCGTTCGAGGACTTCAAGACGACGTTCGGCCAGAACGGCATCACGCGCTTCGGCTCCGGCTGGAGCTGGCTGGTGCACGACGGCTCGGGCCTGAAGCTGTACTCGACCGCCAACCAGGACTCCCCGATCAGCGAGGGCCACACGCCGCTGCTCGGCCTGGACGTCTGGGAGCACGCGTACTACCTCAACTACCAGAACCGCCGGCCCGACTACGTGGGCGCGTTCTGGAACGTCGTCGACTGGGATGCGGTCGCCAAGCGCTTCGCCGCTGTCTGAGCCGACGCGATAGACTGGCTCACGGCCGAGGGGCGTAGCTCAGCTGGTAGAGCATCGGTCTCCAAAACCGAGGGTCGCAGGTTCGAGTCCTGTCGCCCCTGTCCCGTCGAAGCCCGCAGCGATGCGGGCTTCGGCCGTCCTGGGCGTCAGTCGCGGCCGGGGCCGGGTGGCGTCGGACCGGTCGGCGGATAGGAGCCATCCGCGTCATGGTCCTCGTCCCCCATGATCGGCGGGTTGAAGATGCTGACGACGCGCATGTCGGTCGCGGCGCGCATCACGTGCCGGTCCTCGGGCCCGACCACGTACATCGTGCCGGGCTCCAGCGGCCATCGTTGCCCGGTGGCGACCTCCTCGATCTCGCCCCGGCCCTCGATGACGTAGTTGGCCTCCCAGTGGTGCTTGTACCACAGCCTCGCGTCGACGCCCGCCTGCTGGCGGAACTCGGAGAACGAGAAGCCGACGCCGTCAGCGGCGGTCAGGAATCGGGCGGTTTGGACGGATCCCCCGGCGACCATCAGTTCGTGACCCGAGGCCCGGATGTCCGCGAGGGATCGGACGAACATGCGAGCGATCCTAGCAGGGCGCGCCGGGCGCGGTCCGCGCCGATCGTGAGGCGGCGCGAGATCGACGGCTCCGTGATGAACGGCCGCAGGGGCGCCGCTCGAGGAAGCGTTCCGGATCTGCGCGACGGGTCCGCAGCGGTCGAGGACGTGGACATCGGCCTGCGCGAGAACTGGCGCCGCGCTGGTCGCAGTCGGACCTCCCAAGGTGACGCGGACGCCGACGTCTCATCCCCCGTCGCGCGCCAGGCCCGGCGAGAGGCACCCGTGGAATCGCTACCGCGGCCGCGGCCCGGGTGGCGCTCCCGGCAGGCACATCGGTGCGCTTCCTCCGACCCACCTGGATCGAGCATCGCATGCAGGACGGACGAGCGCCGGTAGGTCGCCGACGCGGTGGGTCAGCGTGTGGTCGGCGGTGGGCGGCTGGGGTCGAGTGCCCCGGCAAGGACGGCGTAGGCCACCACGTCGACGGCCAGGAAGGCGGCCGATCCGGCGAGGAACGCAGCGATGTGCTGAGGGCGGTCGATCGCGCCGGCGAGGCGGCTCAGCTCGACGACGGCGAGCAGGAGGAAGGCTGCGGTAGCGAGGTAGCCGGCGGTCCTCCACGTGCGGGCGTTGATCGATGCAGTGTGGACGGAGGCCGCCGTTACCGGCGGCTCGCGCCGCGTTGTGACCGCCGCGGCGAGCGAGATCCAGGCGGTGGCCAGGAGGACTCCGCCGACCGCGTCGCTGGGACGGTGCCAACCGGTGATGAGCACCGCGATGCCGGTCAGCGCCACCAGCGCGCCACCGCCGAAGGCTGCTCGGCGTCTCCATCGCGGTGCGACGACGACCACCAGGGCAGCGGCGAGGGCCGCCGCGGCGGTGACGTGGCCGCTGGGATAGCTGGTGACCGTTGCGATCGCGTGGTCGTCGAGCAGGAGCGGGCGTGGCAGGAGCCATTGCTTCAGGATGGCTGCCGACCCGACCGCCAGCAGGATCGCGATCCCGACGGCCTCGCCCAGCCGGACGCGGCGCCGGATCGCTGCCAGCAACGCGATCACGACGCCGAAGAACAGCACGGTGCCGATCGTCAGCTCATCGAGGAGGCGCAGCGCCGGCGGTTCCAGCCGCCCGCTGGTGCGGCCGAGCAGCACGTCTCGCTCGAATCGCTGACCGGAGCGTGAGCGCTGCGCGAGGAGATAGACGAGCAGTACGAGGCAGAACGATGCCGTTGCCAGCGCCAGCAGGCGGCGGACGACCAGCCGATGCTCGCCGGCACCGTCCTGCAGTGCGATCCAGAGGACTGCCAGCATTCCGCCGCCGGCGCCGGCCGTCACCACCGCGCGGACCGAGACATGGTCACCGACCAGCGAATCGATCCACGCCGCGATCAGCGCGGCAGTCGCCGCGGCGACCAGACCGATCCCGACCGTACGTCGTGCCGACGGTACGCCGCGAGCGGTCCAAGCTTCCCGCTCGGCGTCGTCGGCCGGCCCATCGGGGGAGTCGAACATCGGCATGCTCCCTCGCTGATGACGCCAGCAACTCTACCCGGCTGACCGCCGCCTGGGGGGAGGAATTCGCCAACCGGTGCACGGTGTTCAGGGTGGACCGCCCGTAAAAAGGGCGTAGGATGCAGGTTCCGCGGGGTTTGCCCAGTCGACCTCGTCTACCCAAGGGGAGACAGTAGTGCGATCTCGCATGCTCGTACGCGTCGTGGTTGTCGGATTCGCCGCCGGGGTCGGGACAGGTTCGTCGGCGGCGGTGGCGGCAACGGTGCCCACGCGATCGGCCGCGGACGTGGCCCAGGCGATGTCGTCGCAGACATCGCTGGTCACGGGAGCGAGCTTCGTCAGGATTCCGCCGCTCGGGACGCCGGCAGCGGTCTCCACCGAGCGACGGGTCGGATTTCCGCGCTCGGCGAGTTCCTACGCGATTCTCTCGACCGGCAACACGACGAGCCTGTTCGGCTCTCCCGGTCCCAACCTGTCCACCGATCTGAACGGTCCGAACCTCTTCGGCGACTCCGATTTCGACGTGTCGGTGCTGAAGGTGGACATGCTCGTCCCGGAGGGCCGCAACTGCCTCAGCGTGGATGCGCGGTTCATGAGCGAGGAGTTCCCGGAGTTTCCGGGCGTGATCTACAACGACGCACTGCTCATGGAGCTCGACATCAACGACTGGACGACGATCGGCTCGCGGGTGATCGCGCCGCACAACTTCGCCCTGCGGTCGAACGCGCCGGGCGACAACGGCGCTCCGCTGAACATCCGGACGACCGGCGATACCAGCGCGAACGCCGCGAATGCGCGAGGGACGCGCTTCGATGGCGGTACGCCGCTGCTGCGCATCACCACACCGGTGAAGCCGGGCGCGCACTCGCTGTACGTGTCGCTGTTCGACCAGGGCGACCACATCTACGACTCGGCCGCGTTCCTCGATCGGCTGCGCGCATTCACGACCAAGGATCCGTGCCCGGTCGGCGCGTTCCCTGCCGTCAAGCCAACCGTTACCTCGCTACGGACGAAGACGAGCCAGGGTCGCCGGCTGTACCGGGCCCACCTCTCGAGCGAGAGCGGGCTGCGGCGCATCTCGGTCCGTCTCGACGGTCGCACCGTGTACGTCCGACGGTCGGTTCCGTCCGATACGCGCCATCTCCATGTGAGCATTCCGGTCGACGTCCAGAGCCTGAAGCGCGGCACCCATCGACTCGTGTTCAAGGTCACCAACCGCGCCGGCACCACGACGCTCGTCCGCACGATCAAGCGGTGAGATCGACCCCCCAGGATGCTGGCTTACTGAATCGCGTTGTTCTCGTCGCTGTGCGTGTCCGTCGCACCGATTGTTTCCGCCTGTGGCGGAAGCGACGCGGGGACGTCGACGCCGGCGAGGCGACCGCCGCCGGCGCCGCCGCGGCCGAGGATGCGAAGCCGCGGATCGCGGCGGCGCTCCCGAGCCTGGACGGCGTGGTCGACGCGGTCGACCGCAACGACGCGGACGGGTCGGCGACGGTCACCACGACGCTCCGTCCGAGCGGCAGTGCGGCGTCGATGGTCGAATCGGCGTGCGGTGCAGTCAACCAGGCCGTGGGCGGCACGACCAACCGGCTGGTCATCCTGGGGGCCGGTGGGGCGACGATCGCCAGCTGCTGACGCCGACATCGCAGCTGGCATCCGGAGGTCGTTTCACGGAGGGGAGCGCCCATCGGGCGAGGAAGTGATCATCGAGCCACGCGCCTGGCCGGCCCCGTGAGCGAGGCCGTCGTCGACGTCGATGTTCGGCTGGCACGACCGGCTCGTCGGACGATGCTGCTGGCGGTCGCCGTGGCGCTGGTGCTGGCGGACTCGTCGGTCGTGATTCTGGCGCTGCCCGACATCTTGCGGGAATTCGACCTCGAGATTCGCTCCGTGTCGTACGTGCTGACGTTCTTCAACGGCGTCCTGGCGGTCGCTGCCGTGCCGGCCGCGCTGCTCAGCCGGAGGTTCTCTGCGGCGCGGGTGTTCGGTGCCGGCGTCGTGCTGTTCGCGGGCGCGTCGATCGGCTGCGCGGTTGCCGGCAGCATCGATCTGCTCGTCGGCGCCCGCTGCGTCCAGGCGCTGGCAGGTGCAGCGATCGTGTGCTCGGCCCTGGTGCTCCTGCGTGAGACGTCGGGGTCGGAGCACGATGCGGCGCGGATCTGGGCGGCCGCCGGCGTCGTCGGGGCCGCTGTCGGTCCGGCCGTCGGCGGCCTGCTCACGCAGGTGATCGCCTGGCAGGCGGTGTTCGTCGTGCAGGCGCCCATTGCGCTGGCGGTGCTGCCGGCGATTCGCGGGCACCGCGCCGGCGCCGGGCCAGCCACCGCGACCGCGAAGACCCGGCCGAACGTCGCCGCCCAGCTGGCGCTCGGAGTGCTGTCCGCGTCGCTGATCGCGGCGTTGTTTCTGATCGTCCTGCTGATCGTGGACGGCTGGGGGCAGACGCCGTTGACCGCGGCGGTCGCCGTCTCCGTGATGCCGCTGGCGGCGTTCGCGTCCGGCCGCCTCGTGCACGCGCGGATGGCGCCGCGGCCGCGCGCGCTGGCCGGGCTCCTGCTGATCGCAGGCGGGACGGCGAGCCTGTCGCTGCTTCCCCATGCCCGCGTCTGGTGGACGATCGCGCCGCAGGTCTTGATCGGACTGGGGCTCGGCCTCGCGGTCACCGCCCTGACGGAGGCGGCGCTGACGCACCGGCAACCTCAGATCCTGCACGCCGGCTGGACGATCGCGGCCCGCCATGCGGGGATCGTGCTCGGCATCGTCCTCTTGACGCCGGTGTTCACCGCCGACCTGGGGCGCGCGCAGCGCAGCGCCGAGGAGGCGGGGACGGCGCGTCTCCTCGACGCCGCGATCCCCGTCCAGCTGAAGGTGGCGCTGGGCGAGGACCTGGTGACGGACATCCAGGCTGCCGACGGCCGTCTGCCCGACATCGCACCCGCCTTCGCGCGGAACCGTCCCGCGACGGCCGACCGACCCGCCTACGCCCGGCTGGAACGCGCCATCGTCGACGAGGTCGAGCGCGCCGGCACCCATGCGTTCTCGCGCTCGTTCGAGATCGCCGCGATCCTGGCGCTGCTCGCACTGGTACCGGCCATATGGGCGCGCGAACCGGATCCGGCGTGAGCAGCGGTCGGCTGCTGGTGGGTGTGGCGGCAAGCATCGCGCTGGGCCTGGTCGCGCTCTACGTGCTGGCCGGCGGCCGCGACTACCGGCCGCGGCCCGTTGCCGATCCGTGCTCACCGCCAACCGTTCCGACCGCCACCGACCGGCTCGAACTTGCCGGCGAGGTGACGCTGGACGCCGTGCAACGCGCCGCCTGCACGCTCGGCGTCAGCCGGGAGCGTCTGACGCTGGCGCTGCTGACACCGGAGGCGATCGGACGCCTGGAGCAGGAGCGGCGCCTCGCCCCCTCGGCCGTCGAGAAGGCGATCCGCGCCGCCGCCGGTCAAGCGCTCACGGACGCCTCCTCGACTGGCACGATCACGGGCCTCGAGCTGATCGTGCTGCGCGAGGCCGTCGACGCCGTGCCGCTCGATCAGGTGCTCGACGTGATCCGCGGCACGAGCGAGCCCTGCCGGCCGACGCCGTGGCGGACGACCGCCAGCACCCGCCGCGTCGCCGACCAGATCGCGGTGCGC
Source organism: uncultured Actinomycetes bacterium (assembly GCA_963722525.1). GTDB lineage: Bacteria > Actinomycetota > Thermoleophilia > Gaiellales > F1-60-MAGs149 > VFJZ01. The sequence goes on from CAVRMM010000002.1 coordinate 332,570, forward strand.
GCCATCTTCCACGCGTCCTGCGAGCTCGGGACGCCGCCGGAGGAGCTCGTCATCGCGCTCGCCTCGGACAGCGATCTGAACGACTTCAAGCGCCGTCAGCGGCTCTCCGACGACGCGTTCCTGGGCGTGACGCGGCGGGCTCTCGGCGGCGCGGTGACCGATGCCGAGGACGGAGGCGCCGTCACGGCCGTGACGGCCGTCGCCCTGCGATTCGGCATCGACAACGCGCCGATCGGCACCCTGCTGTCGATGCTGCAGGGCAGCGGTCTCGGCTGAGCCGGCCCGCCGGGTGGGCACCAGCCGGTAGCCGCCGCCGGTGGGTGTCCGTCATGCTGTCGGCAATGGTTGCGAGGGTCGCGCGGTTCGTGGTCCGATGGCGGTACGCCGTCGTGGTCTTCTGGGCCCTGGCCGTCGTCTTCATGCTCGTCTCGCCGCCGACGCCGGCGCACCGGAGCGAGATCACGGGGTTGGTGCCCGACGACGCCCCGTCGATCGCGACCCGCGTCCGGTCGGCCGAGTTGTTCGCCGCGCCGTTGCTGACGGAGACGTTGATCGTGCAGCGCCGCGCCGACGGATTGGATGCGGCGGCGCAGCGGCGGGTCCTCGACCGCGTCGGCCGCGTTGCGGCCGTGCTCGTCCAGGCAAGCCGGGACGCGCCGGCGACCGAGCTGGAGGGGTACGCGCTGACCGGGTTCCCGGAGCTCGCGTTCGCGCTGCCGCTGGTGAACGACCGGCGCATCCTCCCGGGGGCGAGCGAGCATGGCACGACGGCCATCACCTACCTGTTCTTCCCGCCCGATTACAGCATCAAGACCCGGACGCGAGTCGCCCAGACCTTCGCGAACCAGCTGATCTCGGGCCCGGAGGATGCGCTGATCGGCGTGACAGGGGCGACGCCCGCACGGAGCGAGCAGGTGGCACTGATCTCACGTGCGCTGCCGTTGTTCGACATCGCGACGATCTTCGTCGTGGTGCTCCTGATCGGGTTGCACTTCCGATCGGTGGTCGCGCCCCTGGTCGTGCTGACGACGGTGGGCGTCGCGATCATCGTGTCGCGCGGACTGGTGCAGGCCGGAAGCGGTGCCGTCGCCACGCCGATTCCCAGCGAGCTGGAGCCACTCACCATCGTGCTGGTACTCGGCGTCGTCGCGGACTACGCGATCTTCTTTCTGTCCTCGATGCGGTCGGCGCTCACCGCCGGCCTGGATGCGGCCGAAGCCACAAGGCGGGCGGCGACGCGCACGCTGCCGCTGATTTCCGCCGCGGTGCTGGTCGTCGCCGCCGGCACCGCCAGCGTGGCGGTCGCGCGTCTGGGCTTCTTCCGCGTCCTGGGACCCAGTCTGGCGCTCGCGATCCTCACGGGCGGGCTCGTTGCGTGCACGCTCGTGCCGGCGCTGATGGCGATCCTCGGCCGGCGTCTGTACTGGCCCGGGCGTGAGCCCGACAGCCAGCGCCGGCGGCGGCGACTGATCTCGTTCGCGACGCCGCGGAGCGTTCGCCGGTCGCGGCTCCTGGCACTGGCGAGCGCGGTGATCGTCCTGGCCGTGGCCGTCGCCGGCGCCGGGTTGCCGCTCGGCTTCGGGCTGATCGACTCGTTGCCATCCGACAGCGAGGTTGCTCGTGCCGCCCAGGCCGCGGAGGCCGGAATCGCCCCGGGAGCCGTCGCTCCCACGGTGATCCTGCTGGAGCAACCGGGCATCGGTCTCCGGCGCGCCCAGCTGGCCGCGTTCGAGCAGGGCCTCGAGCAGCTTCGCGACGTGGCGGGTGTGATCGGCCCGCGCGAACAGCCAGGCGTCGATGCCGTCGGCGCGATGATCGCGCGCAACAACGACGCCGCGCGGCTGGTCGTGATCCTCAGCACCGATCCCCTCAGCGCCGACGGCATCGACAGCCTGCGACGTATCCAGGGATCGATGGGTCGGCTCACGACCGCCGCCGGACTGGGCGGCGTGCAGCTGAGCTACGGCGGCGACACGGCGCTGGCGCAGGAGACGGTGGCGGCGGTCAGGGACGATCTGTACCGCGTCGCCGGGGCGGCGCTGCTCGTGAACTTCCTCCTGATCCTGCTGTTCCTCCGCAGCGTCGTTGCGGCGACCTACCTGCTCGCCGCGAGCGCGCTCGCCCTTGCGGGTGCGCTGGGGTTGCTGAACCTGGTGTTCGTGGGGATCCTCGGACATCCCGACGTCACGTACTTCGTGCCGTTCGCCGGCGCCGTCCTGCTCCTCTCGCTCGGCTCGGACTACACGATCTTCGTCGCCGGGCGTGTCTGGCAGCACGCCAAGGGGCGCCCTATCCGCGACGTCGTCGACGTGGCGATCGACGAGACCACAGGGCCGGTCACCGCCGCCGGCGTGGTGCTCGCCGTCAGCTTCGGGCTGCTCGCGATCGTCCCGCTGGTGACCTTCCGGGAGCTCGCGTTCATCCTCGCGGCCGGCGTGCTGCTCGACGCGTTCGTGATCAGAACCCTGATCGTCCCCGTGCTGATCCACCTCGCGGGCGAAGCGAACCGCTGGCCGCGCGCCCCGCTCAGAGCGGCGCAGCTCGCCCTGGTCGCGGCCGTTCGAACGCCATCGGGACCGATGCCCGCCACCGGCAGCGCTCCACCGACCGCCGGGGCGTCGGGCACCGCCCGCACCCGGTTACGGCACACGTCCGGCCTGCCGGCCACGCTGATCGGCGTTGCGCTGATCGCGCTGCTCGTCCGACAGGCCTTCCGCGGCCAGCGTCGCGCTCGCCCGGAATAGCCCGCCGCCGCGCTCCGTCCAGCGCCCCACGCCGACAGGTTTCGCGTTGCGGCAGTCCCGTACACTCTCGGCTCCCGACGAGCCAGGAGGCACGGTCATCGCCGTCATTGCAGTCATCGGGGCCGGGCTAATCGGCCGGGCATGGGCCATCGCCTTCGCGCGCGGTGGCCATGACGTGCGGATCTACGACCAGCAGCCCGGGGCCGCTGCCGCCGCCGCGGCGTTCGCCGAGACCGCCCTGCCGGCACTGGCGGCCGAGGGCCTGCTCGAAGGCGCGACGCCGGACGAGGTCGCACGCCGGATCGCCGTCGTCGACGACCTCGGCGCCGCACTCGCCGGCGCCGACCACGTGCAGGAGAGCACCCCCGAGGACCTGGCGGGCAAGCAGCGCGTGTTCGCCGAGCTGGATGCGCGCGCCGACCCGGGCACCGTGCTGTCGAGCTCGACCTCGGCGCTGCTGCCGTCGAAGTTCACCGACGCGCTGGCCGGTCGCGCGCGCTGCCTGGTGGTGCACCCCATCAACCCGCCGTACCTGGTGCCCGCGGTCGAGATCGTGCCGGCACCCTGGACCGATCCGGCGGTGGTCGAGCGGACGCGCGCGCTGATGGTCGCGGCGGGTCAGTCGCCGATCGTGATGCGGCGCGAGATCGACGGCTTCGTGATGAACCGGCTCCAGGGCGCGCTGCTCGAGGAGGCGTTCCGGCTGGTCGCCGACGGGTACGCGTCGGTGGAGGACGTCGACATCGGCCTCCGCGAGGGGCTCGCCCTGCGCTGGTCGTTCATGGGGCCGTTCGAGACGATGGATCTCAACGCGCCGGCGGGTATCCGCGACTACGTGGAGCGGTACGAGGGGCTCTACGCGGGCCTGTACGCGACGATGCAGCGGCGGGCCGCGTGGGGCGGGGAGGTGCTCGACACCGTCGAGGACGAGCGCCGCGCGCGGCTGCCGGCCGGCGAGCTGCAGGAGCGACAGCTCTGGCGCGACCGGCGGTTGATGGCACTGGCCGCGCACAAGCGCCGCGTGCTGGAGGACATCGGGCCGTAGACTGGAGCTCGATGCAAACCGCACAGCTCGGTGCCGCGTAGCCCGGTTGACGACTCCGGGGGGACGGATGCTACGCAAGGCGCTGGTTCTGACGTTCGCGATCCTGCTGATCGGAGCGCCGGCCGCCCTGGCGGCGCCGAGCGTCTCGCGGGCGCAACTGAGCGGCGGCAAGCTCCGCGTCGAGGGCCGCGCGGTTGCCGGCAGCGCCGTCACCGTCGCGTCGCCGACGGCGGGCGAGTCGTCCGTCACGGCCAGGGCGGGCTCGTCCGGGAGCTTCCGCATCGAGGCGAGCAACTTCCGCTCCAGCACGTGCCGGGTCAACGTCAGCGACAGCAGCGGCTCGACGTCGACCTCGCTGTCGGGCTGCAGCGCGACGCCGCCGCCACCTCCTCCGCCGCCGCCCCCGCCGCCGCCGCCACCGCCACCGCCTCCGTCCGGCACCTGCACGCTGCTGCCGCAGGAGGCGGCGACGTACAACGTCGGCGATCTGCAGACGTACTTCGTCTCGACCACCGGCTGCCGCACGTCGGACGAGCCCGTCCGCTTCGCGCTCGTCGCGGGCCAGATCCCACCCGGCATGACCGGCCCGTTCACCCAGGGCGTCGGCTCCGGCGGCATTACCGGGCGGCCGACGACGGTCGGGGTCTTCGTCTTCACGCTCCGCGTCACCGACCAGACCGGATCGAGCGACACCGAGACGTTCCAGATCACGGTCGACCCGGCGCGGGGCATCATCTTCAACCACCAGACCCTGACGCTCAACACGGGCACCGTCGGCGCGTTCTACTGCTGCGGCAACCTGTTCGCCGACGGCGGCACGCCGCCCTACCGGTGGACGCGCGTCGCGGGCATCCTGCCGCCCGGCCTCTCGCTCCAGGCGAGCCCCGGGCGCATCACCGGCACACCCACCACGGCCGGCGCGTTCGTGTTCCGGCTGCGGGTCACCGATGCCCGCGGCGCCTTCATCGAGGGCGACTTCACGATCAACGTGAACCCGCGTCCCTAGGGGGCCTCCGGGCGCCCGACGAGCGTTGCCGCTTGCGTGAGCCGATCAGTGAGGCGAACATATGTTCGATGACCGCGCAGGGATCGGCTCGCGCGCGCTTCCGCCGCGCACTCCGCGGCGGCGACTCCTACATGGTGCTCGCCGCCGCGCACGAGGTGGAGAGCATGACCGTCACGGAGGCCTTCGCGGTCGTGCTGGTCCTCGCCACGCGACGCGACCCGCGGCGCACGCGCGCGGCGCGCCGGCTCGCCGACCGGGCCGCTGTCGAGCAGGCGGCGGCCGAGCGTCTGCGTGACGAGCTCGGCGTCGTGCTCGACCGCCTGCTGGCGGGTGATGCGACCGCCGCCGACCACGCGGCGACGATCCTGGAGCGGGCGGGCTTCCGCGGCGCCCAGCGCGAGCTGCGCGAGCGTCGCGAGGCCGACCGGCGCTAGGCTCACCCCCTCCCAATTGCTACGGTCGGCACATGGCTCCCATCGCGGCGCTCTACGACATCCACGGCAACGCCCCGGCTCTGCGCGCCGTGCTGGCCGAGCTGGCGGACGTGCCCGGCGCACACGTCGTGGTCGGCGGCGACATCGTCTGGGGGCCGCTGCCCGAGGAGACGCTGGCGCTCGTCCGCGGCATCGGCGACGCCACCGTGATCCGCGGCAACGCCGACCGCGAGGTGGCCGAGCTGCACGGCGAGGAGGAGGGCCTCGACGCCTTCATGACCGCGGTCACGCGGGCGTGCGGCGAGGCGATCGGCGCCGACGGCCGCGCGTACCTCGGCGGCCTGCCCGAGACGGCGTCGCTCGACGACGTGCTGTTCTGCCACGGCTCGCCGCTCTCCGACACGGACCGCATCACGCCGGAGACGGGCGTCGCCCTGGTGACGGAGATGCTCGCCGGCGACCGAGGAGCCGTTCGTCGTCTTCGGCCACACCCACCTGCAGTTCCGGCGCACGGTGGCGGGCCACCAGCTGGTCAACCCGGGCAGCGTCGGGCTGCCGTCCGGCCCGCCCGGCGCCTACTGGGCGCTGATCGACGACGACACCGTCGAGCTGCGCCGCACCGCCTACGACGTCCCCGCCGCCGTGCGCGCGTTCAGGGCGCGCGGGCTGGCCGGCTGGGAGGATTGCGCGGCCCGGATCACCGCTCCGCCGTCGATCGCCGAGGTCACGCGGCGGTTCACGACCGGCTGATCATTAGGAGCGGGTGGTAGGGTGAACAGGAGACAGGACCGCGCCGAGGCGTGATTCTCGCCTTGCCGCCGCCCTCGGGTCACCGTCCCCTCGTCTGCGCTGGCTCGCCCACCGGACGCGAATCGAGCTTGCCGATGACCGGCGAAGCTACGGAAACTCGGGAACCGACCCTCCATCGCGAGATCTCGCGCGCGATGATCCACCTGACGCACGAGTACACCGGCCGCGGCCCGCGTCGCGCCCGCACATCGATCAACGGCACGCTCGTCGTCTGCCTGCTCGAGGATACGCTCACCAAGGGCGAGCAGACCCTCGTGCGGGCCGGCTACAGCGACTCCGTGATCGACATGCGGTCGCGGTTCCAGCAGGCCATGCGCGACGCCGCCGTTGCGGAGATCGAGAAGCTGACCGGCAGCCGCGTGATGTCGTTCATGAGCGCCAACCACATCGAGCCCGATCTCGCCGCCGAGATCTTCGTGCTCGACGTGCCTCCGTCGACCTAGGCGTTTGGACGCGCCCGCGTCCGGGCAGAGAACGGACATGCCGCGAGCACTGTGGTCGGGCGCGATCTCGTTCGGGCTGGTGAACGTCCCGGTCCGGATGTACTCCGCGATCGACGAGAAGGACCTGCACTTCCACCTCATCCACGAGTCGGACGGGTCGCGCATCCACTTCCAGAAGGTGAGCGCGAAGAACGACAAGCCCGTCCCGGACGACGAGATCGTCAAGGGCTACGAGCTCGACAACGGCGACTACGTCTACCTGACCGACGACGACTTCGCAGCCGCCGAGAGCGACGGCTACAAGCTGATCGAGATCCGCGACTTCGTGCCGTACGAGCAGATCGACCCGATCCTGTTCCAGCGGACGTACTACCTCGGGCCCGCCGAGGGCGCGGAGAAGGTCTACTCGCTGATGGTGAAGGCCATGGAGCAGTCGGAGCTCGCGGCGATCACCAGCTACGTCTTCCACGACCACGAGCACCTCGGCTGCCTGCGCGTCCGCGATGGCATGCTCGTGATCGAGCGCATGTACTTCGCCGACGAGATCCGGACGGCCGAGGGCATCGCCCCCAAGCGCGCCCGCAAGATCGAGAAGAGCGAGCTCGACCTCGCCGCCGACCTGATCGACCGGCTGACCGGCGACTTCGACCACGCGAAGTACCGCGACACCTACCGGGCGCGGCTGAAGAAGGTCATCGACGCCAAGCGCAAGGGCAAGGAGCTGCACACGCCGGACCGCAGGGAGCCCGAGCCTCCCGTCGATCTGATGGCGGCGCTGCAGGCGAGCCTCGACGCCTCGAAGAAGCGGAAGACGAAGAAGAAGGCGAGCGCGAAGCCGGCGAAGCCCCGCCAGGCCGCGTGACCCGCGAGGACCTCTACGGCCTGCCCGGCGACGAGTTCGTCGCCGCCCGCGACGCGCTCGCGCGCGCCCTCTCGAAGGACCAGCAGCGCGAGGAGGCGGCCGCGATCAGGAAGCTGCGCCGGCCGACGCGCTCGGCCGAGCTGCTCAACCAGCTGGCGCGCAGCGAGCCGAAGGCGGTGACCGGGCTGACGGCTGCCGGCGACGCACTGCGCAAGGCGCTCGAGGCCGGCAAGCGCGACGGCGTCGACAAGGCCCGCCGCGACGTCTCGGCCGCCATCGACCAGCTGCTCGGCGCGGCGCGCGGCGAGGGGCCGAGCGAGCAGGTGCTGGCCGAGGTCGCGACCAGTCTGCAGGCGGCCGCGGCCGACACCGAGGCGGGCGACCGGCTGCGCGAGGGGTGCCTGGAGCGCCCGCTCGATCCGCCCGGGTTCGAGGCGCTGCTCGGTCTGACGCTGCAGCCGGCCGAGCGGACGGAGAAGCAGCCGCCGCAGCCGTCGGCGGCCGAGCGCGCGGCCGAGCAGCAGCGGGCGCGGCTCGAGCGTCGCGTCGAGACCACCCGCGAGGAGCTGGAGCGCGCCGACGAGGCGCATCGCGCCGCCCGGGCGGCGCTGGCGGAGTGGGACGATGCCGAAGCGTGAGCTCGCCGAGTACCGGGCCAAGCGCAAGGCGGCCAAGACGCCGGAGCCCGTCGCCGGCGTCGAGGCCGCGACGGGCGAGGGCCGCAGCTTCGTCGTGCAGCGGCACTCCGCGACGCGCCTGCACTACGACTTCCGGCTCGAGCGGGACGGCGTCCTCGCCTCGTGGGCGGTGCCCAAGGGGCTGCCGACCCGGCCGGGTGCCCGCCGGCTGGCCGTGCACGTCGAGGACCACCCGCTCGAATACGGCGGCTTCGAGGGCGTGATCCCGAAGGGTCAGTACGGCGGCGGTGTCGTCGACATCTACGACGCCGGCACGTACGAGGTCGAGTCCGAGCACGACGACGGCCGCATCACCTTCCGCCTGCACGGTCAGCGGCTCGAGGGCCGCTGGTCGCTGGTGCCCGCGCACATGGACGGCGAGGAGCGCAACTGGCTGCTCATCTGCCGCGAGGGCGCGGGCGGGGGAGACGAGAAGTACGCGCCGATGCTCGCCACGCTCGGCTCCGCCGTGCCTCAGGGCGACGCCTGGGTGCACGAGGTCAAGCTGGACGGCTTCCGCGTGCTCGCCCGGCTGGACGACGGCGACGTGTCGCTGTGGTCGCGCAACGGGCTCAACGTCGCCGACCGGTTCCGCCGGGTGGCGCTCGATCTGGGTCGCGGCCTGCGCACCTTCTCGTGCGTGGTCGACGGCGAGGTGTGCGCCGTGGACGAGCAGGGCGTGCCGCGGTTCCAGCTGCTCCAGAACGGCAAGGGCACGCTCGTCTACTACCTGTTCGACGTGCTCGAGGTGGAGGGCGAGTCGTACGTCGGCCGCACCTTCGACGAACGCCGGGCCGAGCTCGAACGACTGGTCGACGAGCGCGCGCCGACGATCCGCCTGTCCCGCGCCTTCGACGACGGCGACGCCCTGCTGGAGCAGACCGGCGCCGGCGGGCTGGAGGGCATCGTCTCGAAGCGGCGCTCGTCGAAGTACACCGTCGGCCGCCGCAGCACGGACTGGCAGAAGGTCAAGCACCACGCGAACGACGTGTTCGCAATCGCGGGCTACCTGCCGGGCCAGGGCCGCCGCAGCCGCCTCGGCTCGCTCGTGCTGGCGGCGAGGGACGGCTCCGACCTGACGTTCGTCGGCCTGGTCGGCGCCGGGCTCAGCGAGAGCGTCATCGACGAGCTGCTCGCGGCGATCGAGAAGCGCCGCGTCGACGAGCCGAGCATCGCGGTGACGCGCCGGGACCGGCGCCTGCGCCGCGACCGCGTCGTGTGGTGCAAGCCGACGCTCCGCTGCCGCGTCGAGTTTGCCGAGTGGACGAACGACGGGCGCCTGCGGTCGCCGGTGTTCAAGGGCCTCGTCACGCGGCAGAAGGTCGCGACGAGTCCGAGCCCGGACCTGCCGGCGGCGTGACGGCCGGCTCGGAGGTGCGTCGAACCCGTTCCCCGGCCGTGCGGACTAGCCGGGGTGGCGCACGACGGCGCGCCACCCGTCCTGCAGCGGCCGAGTGGTGTCGGCCAGGCCCTCGATCGCGGCGCTGCGGGTGTCGAAGGAGATGAACATCTGGCTGATGCCGGAGACCGTGAGCGCGCGCTCCACGATGCCGCCGGCGCCGGCCAGGACCACGGCGGCGGCGGGATCGTCCCGCAGCGGCGCGATCGTGGTGACGAGCGCTCGCATGGCCGTGCTGTCGAGGAACGTCGCCTCGGCGAGGTCGACCACGAGCCGGCGGTGTCCATCCTTGATCAGTCCGGCGACCTGCTGCTCGAGCTGGGGAGCGGTCTGGATGTCGAGGTCGCCGTCGACGATCACGACCGCGCCCTCCGCTGACACCGGCTCGGTGGAGACCACGCGTGGCGCCGATCCCTCGACGTCCGTGTTCAGCACATCAGGCTCCTCCTAGGCGGAAACGACGAAGGCAAGTCGTCACCGGCGGCATCGACCGCGGGCGTCACATCCTCGGAGTGCGGTTCGCCACGACCTGGTCGGCCATCGCGCTGGAACCAAGAGTACCACTTTGCACCGCGCGTTCCCGGTGGGCGACCCGCCGCTGCGCGCCGAAAATGTTTGAACCAGCGAAAGGGAGGGAAGGGGCGCGTGTGGCTACTGGCTCAATGACGCCTGGGGAGCGCTTCGAGCGGAGCTTCGCGCAGGACGACCGGAACGCCCCGCGGCACGCGCGCGGTGCCATCGCGACCCTGCCCGGAATCGACGAGCGCCTTCGCCGCGACCTGACCATCGTCGTCTCGGAACTGGTTGCGAACGCGGTGCGTCACGCGCCGCCGGTGCCGGGCGGCGAGGTCAGCCTCGCCGTCATCCGCGCGGAGGACGCGGTGCGGGTGGAGGTGACCGACCCCGGCTCCGGGTTCGACCCGACGCCCGATCCGACGCGGCCGGGCGGGCTGGGACTGGTGATCGTCAGCCACCTCGCCCGCGACTGGGGGGTGACGGACGGTGCGTGCACGATCGTCTGGTGCGAGCTCCCCGTTCCCGCACGAGAATGGGACGGCTCAGGCGGGTGAGGCGGACAGCGCCGCCGTGCCGCCGACGATCCGGTCGCGCAGGCCGCCCGCGAGCTCGTCGAGGGCGTCGAGCGACGAGCGCGCCGGTGACCAGCCGAGCTCCTGCTCCGCCCGCCGGGGGTCGATCAGCGGCGACGCGCACGCCAGGTCGAGCCAGCCCGGCTCGCTGGATACCAGCCGGGCGCCGAAGCCCGCGGCGTGCAGGTACCGGAGCGCTCGGGGCGGGAGGTCGACGTGCCGGGCGCCCAGGTGGCGTGCGAGCAACGGGCCGGTGACGACCGGCTCGGCCGCGATGTTGAAGGCGCCGTCGGTGTCGGCGTGCAGCGCCAGACGGTAGGCCTCGGCCACGTCGTCGGCGTGGACGGCCTGGAAGCGCAGCTGGTCGATCCACGGCAGCACCGGCCACAGCCGGCGGCGGGCGATGGGCGTCGGTAGCAGGCGGCCCGCGAACAGGAAGCGCTGCGACATCGCCGACGCCCGCTGAAAGATCAGCGCCGGCCGCAGCCGGATCACCTGCAGGCCACCGGCCGCGGCGCGGTCGCACGCCCACTCCAGGTCGGCCTTCTGCGTCGAGTACGTCGACGTCGCGATGCCGGTCACGGGCCACGACTCGTCCACGAGCCGATCCTGCGGGCCGGGCGCGTAGGTGCCGACGGACGAGGCCACCAGCAGCCGTCCGACGCCCGCCGCCGCCGCGGCGTCGATCACCCGCCGGCTGCCGAGCACGTTGGTGCGCCACAGCCGCGCCCCGTCGTGCGCCGGCTGCAGCGCCCACGCGAGGTGGATCACCGCGTCCGCGCCCTCGAACAGCGATCGCAGATCGGCCGCCGCGACATCGGCTGCCACGAAGCTGGCCTTGCGCGAGCCGGAGAGGGCGCCCGCGCCGTCGATGCGGCGCGCCACGCCGACGACGGTGTCGACGGCGTCGTCGCGGGCGAGCGCGCGCAGCACGGCCGAGCCGACGTTGCCGGTCGCGCCGGTGATGACGACACGGAGGGCCATGCCTTCACGATGCCCGGGTGCGCATCGCCAAAACGCCGTGACACCGCCGGTGGCACCGTCCTGAGCGGATCGGTCGCACTCGGAGGCCGGGTACAATCGCCTGCGAGTGCGCTCCAGCGCTCGCGACCGGGGGTACGTTTGATGTCCGACGAGTCCGTGCTGTACACCGTCGCGAGAGAGTCGACGCCACTGGTCGCGCTCGGCGATGGCTGGCGGGCACCGGCGGGCACCGACACGAACGACGCCCTCAACGCGGCCGTCGAGGCCGCGCGGCAGCACCACAAGGCCACCCGCGGCGAGCACCACGTCGTGCGCGAGCAGCGCGTCCGCAACCAGGGCGGCGTCCGCTCCGAGCGGACCGTGTTCTCGACCCGCATCAACCTGTAGCAACGAGCGGCGCCTTCCCCCGCGGGAGGGCCTGCTTGACGCGGGTTCGAGGCGGCGTCAGGCTCCGGCCATGATCGATGTGGCGCGCGGCCCGAACGAGCACCTGATCGGCCAGTCCGGCTCCCGGCACGAGCTCGGCACGCCGTCGCTGGTCCTCGACCTGGAGGTCTTCGACGCGAACGTGGCGTCGCTGGCGGCGCACGGCGCCGCGCACGGCTACGACGTCCGCGCGGTCGCGAAGATCCACAAGACGGTCGAGATCTCGCGCGCCCAGATCGCCGCCGGCGGCGTCGGCGTGTGCTGCGCGACGCTGCGCGAGGCCGAGGTGATGGCCGACGCCGGCATCCCCGGCGTGATGCTCTTCACGTCGGTCGTGACGCCGCCGAAGCTGGCCCGGCTGGCCGAGCTGAACGCCCGCGCCGAGGGGCTGCTGGTGTGCGTCGACGACCCCGCCAACGTCGCCCAGCTCGAGGAGGCGGGACGGGCATCGGGCAAGCCGCTCGGGCTGCTCGTCGACCTCGAGGTCGGCGGCGGCCGCACGGGGCTCGCCAACGAGGACGAGGCGGTCGCGCTGGCGGGCCGGATCGCGACCAGCGACGCAGTCACGTACGAGGGCGTCCAGGGCTACGTCGGCAACCACCAGAATACCGTCGACTACGACCGGCGCCGGGCGATGTCGCGCGAGCTGCTGGCGCCGCTGGTGTCGCTGGTGGAGCGCCTGCACCGCGAGGACCTGGCCCCGAGGGTGGTGTCGGGCGCGGGCACCGGCACGCACGACTTCGACCACGAGCTGGGCGTGCTCACCGAGGTGCAGGGCGGCACGTACGCCCTGATGGACGTCAACTACCGGGACGCCGTCCTGCGGCGCGACGACCCGCACCCGTTCGGCGCCGCGCTCGCCGTCCGCGCCACCGTCATCTCGGCCGCCCAGCAGGGCTTCGTGGTCGCCGACGCGGGCATCAAGGAGCTCGACTGCATCTTCGGGATCGAGCATCCCGGCATCCTCCGCGGCGCTCCGGCGGGGGCCGTGTACTCGCTGGTCGGCGACGACATGGGGCGCATCGACCTGGCCGAGGGCGGCGCGCTGGCCGTCGGCGACGTGGTCGAGCTGCAGCCGCCGCACTGCTACCAGACGCTGGCCATGTACCGGCTCATCCACTGCGTGCGCGGCGACGACCTGGTCGACATCTGGACGGTCGACGCGCTCGACCAGTGGTGAGCTAGTCGCGGCCGACGAGGCGCGCCAGCGTGCCGCGGGCGACCGACCGGGCGAGGCCCGGGTTCTCGCGCAGTCGGCGCACCGAGTACTCGTACCAGCGGTTGCCGAACGGCACGTAGACGCGCACCGGGTGGCCGGTGCGGACGAGCTCGTCGCCGAGGCCGGACCGGACGCCGAGCAGCATCTGGAACTCGTACGCGTCGGGCGTCAAACCGGCGGCCGCCACCCGTGCCTTCGCCTGCTCGATCAGGTACGCGTCGTGGGTCGCGATCGCGGGGTACGCGCCGATCTCGATCAGCCGCTCGAGCGCCGCCACCCAGGCCGCGCGCACCTCGTCGAACCCCTGCAGCGCCACCTCGGCCGGCTCGACGTAGATGCCCTTGCAGATGCGCACCCGCGGCTGCAGGCCGGCCATGGCGTCGATGTCGGCGGGCGTGCGGCGCAGCATCGCCTGCAGCACGATGCCGACGTTCTCGTGGCCGCGCGCCCGCAGCTCGTGGTAGACGGCCAGGATGTCGGTCGTCGTGGAGGAGTCCTCCATGTCGATCTCGACGGTCGTGCCGCCCGCGGCGGCGTGCTCGGCGATGGCGCCGATCAGGTCGCGGCACGCAGCGCGGTCGATGTTCAGCCCGAGGCCGGTCGGCTTCACGCTGACGTCGCCGTCGAGGCCGTTCTGCGCGAGCGCGTCGAGCACGGAGATGTACGTGTCGCGGATCGCGCGGGCCTCGCCGAGCGCGTCGATCTCCTCGCCCAGCACGTCGATCGTGACCCGCTTGCCGGCGTCGTTGAGGCGGCGGCTCGTCTCGACCGCCTCGGCCAGGGTCTCGCCGGCGATGTAGGGCGCCGCGAACCGTCGCACCAGCGGCCGTGGCATGAGCGGCACGCCGCGGGCCAGCAGCTGGTCGATGGCGGACATCAGTCCTTGCCGGTGGCCGCCGGGAGCCCGCGGCGGCTCCACTCGCTCCACGAGCCGGGGTACAGGCGCGCGTCGGGGCGTCCGGCGGCGTGCAGCGCGAGCACGTCGACGCAGGCCGTGACGCCCGACCCGCAGTAGACGACGATGTCGACGGCCTCCAGCAGCGCCTCGTCGAAGCTGCGGTCGCCGGCGAACGGCACGTTGACGGCGCCGGGGATGTGGCCGCGGACCGGGTCGAGGTTCGCGCCCGGGTCATCGGACGGATCGCCGGCGAAGCGCTCGGGTGCCCGCGCGTCGACGATCGCCAGCCCGGGATCGCCCAGCCGCGCGTGGATCTCGTCGGCGGTCATCGTGTCGTCGGTGCGCTCGCGCGGCTCGAAGACGACCGGCTCGACGACGGTGTCGCCGCCCGCCAGCCGCCCCCGCCACGCCGACAGGCCGCCCTCGAGGACGGCGACGTCGTCGTGGCCGAAGTGCCGCAGCAGCCACCACAGCCGCGCTGCGCCGCCCGTCATGGCGTCGTCGTATGCGACGACGAAGACGCCGCTGCCGATGCCGGCCCGGCCGGCCGCGGCGGCGAACGCCTCGGCTGTCGGCAGCGGGTGCCGGCCGCTGGCGGGCGCATCGCGCAGGTCGGACAGATCGGTGTCCAGGTCGAGGAACGACGCCCCCGGGATGTGGCCGGACTGGAAGCCCTCGATCGCCCGCGCGGGGGCGGCGAGATCGAACCGGCAGTCGACGAACTGGTAGTCCACACGGGGAGGATAGGCGGACCGCCCCTCTCGGCGCGGCCGTGCGATAGCCTGCGGGCGCCATGAAGAACGCCGTCATGTTCGTGCTCGTGGCCGCGGTCCTCGCAGGGGGGATCGGCAACATCCTCCAGCGCCAGATCTATGGGCCGACCGCCCGGGAGCGCGCCACCGCGGCCCGCATCGAGGCCGCCGCCAAGTCCCGTGACCAGGCGGCCTTCGACCGGGCGACCAAGGAGGCAGCGGTCGAGATCGGCCCGCGGGAGTTCCTCTGGACGGTCGTTCCGCCGCTCACCATCGTTCTCGTCGGCGGGCTGCTGATCTACCGGCGCTGGCCGCGCGTCGCCGTGCCTGCCTGATGGCGATGGTGGCGTTGTTCGGCGTCCTGACCGCCGGCCTCGCCGCAATCGCCGTCGCCGCCTTCGGTGGCGGGCAGTACCCGATCGCCATCGGCGCCGGTGCGCTGGCCGCGTGGATGGCGACGCTCACGGTGGGCGCGTTCCGCGGCCGCAGAAGAGTTCGCTAGCCGGCGGCGAAAGCGGAACCGTGACGCCGACCGACGTGGAGTGGTTCCTGGACGGAGAGCGCGCTCGCGGCGCGTCGCCCGCGACGCTGCGCTCCTACGGCGCCGACCTCCGCACCTACGCCGCGTGGCTCGAGGGCCGCGACCGGACGCCGTCGACCGCGACCCGCGGCGACGTGCGCGCGTACGCCTCCGACCTCGCCGGCCGCGGTCTGGCGCCCGCCTCGCGGGCGCGGGCGCTGGCGGCGCTGCGGTCGCTGCACCGGCGCCTGCACACGGCCGGCCGGGCCGCGGCGGATCCCGCTGCCGAGCTGCCCGGGCCGAAGCGCGAGCGGCGGCTGCCCGACGCCCCGCGCGAGTCGGAGCTCGGCCGCCTGCTCGACGACCGCTGGCCCGACGGCGTCGCCGGCCTGCGCGACCGGGCGACGCTCGAGCTGCTGTACGGCTGCGGGCTGCGCGTCAGCGAAGTCTGCGGTCTCGACCGCGGCGACGTCGATGCCCGCTCGGTGCGGGTGCTGGGCAAGGGCGACAAGGAGCGGGTGGTGCCGATCGGCGAGCCCGCCGCCGCGGCCGTGGCCGCCTGGCTGGCGCACGGCCGCGCCGAGGTGGCGACCGACGCGAGCGGCGACGCGCTGCTGCTGAGCCTCCGCGGCCGGCGCATCGAGGAGACCGCCGTGCGCCGCATCCTCAATCGCCGCCTCAGCTCGCTGGGACTCGAACACCGCTCACCACACGCCCTCCGGCACGCGTATGCGACCCATCTTCTGGAGCATGGCGGCGATCTGCGCGCAATTCAGGAGCTTCTGGGGCATGCTTCGTTAGCGAGCACCGAGATCTACACTCGGGTCTCCGTCTCGCACCTCAGACAGGCTCACGCCCTCGCGCACCCAAGAAGTTGATGGTTCCCAGCAAAGTTGCGATCGAGGAGGTCTGGCAGAAGTACCGGCTGTCGCGCGATAAGGCGCTCCGGGACCGCCTGATCCTCAACTACGCCCCCCTCGTCAAGTACGTGGCGGGGCGCATCTCGACGAGCCTGCCCGCACACGTCGACGAGGGCGACCTCGTCTCGTACGGGCTGCTCGGCCTGATCGGCGCCATCGAGCGCTACGACCCGGGCCGGGAGATCAAGTTCGAGACGTACGCGATCTCGCGCATCAAGGGCTCGATCATCGACGAGCTGCGCTCGCTCGACTGGGTGCCGCGATCGGTGCGGTCGCGGGCCCGTGAGATCGAGCGCGCCATGCTCGACCTCGAGAACCGCTTCAAGCGGCCGCCCACCGACGAGGAGGTGGCGAACGAGATCGGCATCACTGTCGACGAGTTCCAGGACTCGCTGACCGCCATCTCCCGCTCCTCGGTAGCGGCGCTCGACGAGCTGTGGCAGATCTCGACCGGCGGCGGCGACACCGTCTCGCTGATCGACACGATCGAGGACCCGCACGCCGACGACCCGTCGAAGGCGATGAGCCAGACCGAGGTGCGCGAGGCCCTGGCCGACGCCATCCAGCGGCTGCCGGAGCGCGAGAAGCTCGTGATCACGCTCTACTACTACGAGGAGCTCACGCTCCGCGAGATCGGCGAGGTGCTGTCCGTCACCGAGTCGCGCGTCTCGCAGCTTCACACGAAGGCGATCCTGCGGCTGAAAGTGCGCCTGCAGGGCTCGCTCGCCCGCTAGCGCGTTTCCGGTCACGAGCGGCGCGCGGTCAGCGTCGACCCGTGCGCGCAACGGGTCATGTCGCACGACCTGTCCGCCTCCGGCGCGGAAACGTTCTGGGGTCAGACCCCAGCAAGGCCCGTTTTGGGGTCAGACCCCGCGCATGGAACGCGCACGAAAACGCGCGGAACCTCACGCCGCCAGCTCCGTCACCTCGCGGAGGTCGTCCAGGCAGGCGATCGCGGCGACCCGCGTGTGGACCTGCAGCTTGCGCATCACGGCCTTCACGTGCGAGCGCACCGTCTCGATCGACACCACCAGGTCGTGGGCGATCGCGATCGTCGACTTGCCGTCGGCGAGCAGCGTCAGGATCTGCCACTCGCGCGGGGTGAGACGCTCGCGGACGGTGCGCGAACGGGCCCGGCGCACCTGGTTCTGCCGCTGGAACTCCCGCACCAGCACCGGCGTCATGGCGCGCGCGATGGGCGTCTCGCCGCGCGCGGCGGCGCGCAGCGCCTCGCCCAGACGCTCCGTCGAGAAGTTCTTCGCCAGGTAACCGTCGGCGCCCGCGCGCAGCGCGCGGAGCAGGTCGTTCGGCTTCGTCGACAGCGTCAGGATCACGATCGTCAGGTTCGCGTCGGCCGCCCGGAGCTCGGCCGCGAGCTCGATGCCGTCGCCATCCGGCAGGTAGACGTCGATCAGCGCGATGTCGAACTCGAGGCGCGAGGCGAGGGAGCGGGCGGTGGCGATCGTGCCGGCCTCGCCGACGACGCGGAAGCCGACCTCGTCGAGCTTCTCGGTCAGGCCGACGCGGGCCGGCTCGTAGTCCTCGACGAGCAGGACGCGCAGGGATGTTCGGGGCATGGGGTGCTCTCCTCGAGCGGTGGTCGGCCAGACGAGCGGCGCCGTGGTCCGGCGCGCGGCACCCGTGTCATTGCCTGGATCGAACAGTGGGGGTCAGCGGGCCCGCATGCAATCACTCAGACGTACCAACCGGCATTCGGCGGATGCCCGGGGATCGGTACAATCGCGCCACGCAAGACCCGCCGGTCGGAAGGAGCGTTCATGCCGCAGGAGTCCGGGAAGATCCGCAACGTCGCCGTGCTCGGCCATCGTGGGTCGGGGAAGACGTCCCTCGTCGAGTCGCTGCTGTTCGAGAGCGGCGAGACGACGCGCCTCGGCACCGTGGTCGACGGCACGACCGTCACCGACCACGACGAGGACGAGAAGCGGCGCTCGATGTCGATCTCCGCGACCCTGGCGCACTGCGGCTGGGAGGGGCGGCGGCTGAACCTCATCGACACGCCCGGCGATCCGTCGTTCCAGGGTGATGCGCTCGGTGCGCTGAGGGTCGTCGAAGGGGTGCTCTTCGAGATCTCGGGCGTGGCGGGCGTCGAGGTCTCGACCGATCGGCTGTGGCGCCGGGCCGACGAGCTGGGGCTGCCGCGCATCGTCCACGTCAACCTCCTCGACCGCGAGCGCGCCGACTTCGACACGGCCCTCGCGTCGCTGACGAGCTTGTCGGACTGGGTCGTCGCCGTGGCCATGCCGATGGGCCAGGAGCACGACTACAAGGGCGTCATCGACCTCGTCCACATGCGAGCCTATCCCGACCCGAACGGGCAGCGCGAGGGCGACGGCGTCGAGATCCCCGCCGAGTACATGGAGGAGGCGCAGCGGCGCCACGACGAGCTGATCGAGAAGGTCGCCGAGTCGGCCGACGAGCTGATCGAGAAGTACCTCGAGGGCGTGGAGATCACCGCGGAGGAGATGGCGTCGGCGCTGAAGGCGATGGTCTCGCGCGGCACCATGTTCCCGGTCACCTGCGGCGCGGCGTCCCGCAACTCCGGCACGCATGCGCTGCTCGACCTGATCGTCGAGGCGCTGCCCTCGCCGAAGCGCGCCGGCGGCGTCAAGACCACCAACGCGGCCGGCGAGGAGAGCGTGCTCGAGCTCGAGGACGGCGTCGTCGCGTACGTGTTCAAGACGATCGCCGACCCGTTCGCCGGCAAGCTGTCGCTGTTCCGCGTCTTCTCCGGCACGATCACGAGCGAGTCGCACCTGCTCAACCAGCGCACCCACGGCAAGGAGCGCATGGGCGCCCTGCTCGAGGTGCAGGGCAAGGACCACCACCACGCCACCGAGTTCGCGGCGGGCGAGATCGGCGCGGTCGGCAAGCTCAAGGACGTCACGACCGGCGACCTGCTGGTCGACGCCGAGCGCGACATCGTGATCGCGCCGGTGAAGCTGCCGTCGCCCGTCGTCTCGGTCGCCGTCGAGCCGTCGAAGAAGGGCGAGGAGGACAAGCTCAACCAGGCGCTGCGGCGGCTGCAGGAGGAGGACCCGACGCTCGGGGTGCACCGCGACGAGCGCACCGGCGAGCAGCTGGTCGAGGGCCTCTCACAGATGCACATCGAGGTGACCGTCGAGCGCGTCAAGCGGCGGTTCGGCGTCGAAATGATCACCCACCCGCCGCGCGTGCCGTACCTGGAGGCCATCCGCAAGGGCGCGCGCGGACACGGCCGCCACAAGAAGCAGACGGGCGGCCGCGGCCAGTTCGGCGACTGCCACATCGAGATCGCGCCGCTGCCCGGCCACGAGGGCTACGAGTTCCACGACAAGATCGTCGGCGGCGTCATCCCGCAGAGCTTCCGCGGCGCCGTCGACAAGGGCGTGCAGGAGTCGATGGTCAAGGGCGAGCTGGCCGGCTTCCCGGTCGTCGGTGTCGGCATCACGCTCGTCGACGGCTCGTACCACAACGTCGACTCCTCCGAGATGGCGTTCAAGATCGCCGGCTCGCTGGCGTTCCGCGAGGCGTACGCGAAGGCCGACCCCGTCATGCTCGAGCCGGTGATGGCCGTCGAGATCTCCGTGCCGGAGGACTCCGTCGGCGACATCACGGGCGACCTCAACGCGCGGCGCGGCCGGCTGCTGGGCATCGAGCCGCGCGGCTCGGCCACCACCGTCCGGGCCGAGGTGCCGATGGCCGAGATGCTGACGTACTCCCAGACGCTCACCTCGGTGACCGGCGGACGCGGAGATTACGCGATGAGCTTCCTACGCTACGAGGAGGTTCCGCAGCACATTGCGCAGAAGGTCGCCGCAGACGCGAAGAAGGCGGCAGAATCCCACTAGGCTTGACCAGACTCCGCCGCCAGCAAACGGTCGTCCACTGCGACTACTGCGAGCGCACGCTCCTTCTGGGGGAGAGCGTGGCGAACTTTCGCGACGGCCGGGAGGAGCGGATCGTCTGCGCCCTGTGCGAGGTCGATGCCCTGAAGCGCGGCTGGCTGCGTGACGGCCAGCCCGATCCGCCGCCGCAGCCGCGCGAGCCGCGCGCCGGGCTGATCGACCGCCTGAAGCGGCCCCGCGACGAGCGCAAGGCGAAGGAGCCGGCCGTGCGGCCGCCGCCCCGCCACACGCTCGGCGTCGTGCGGCTGACGGGCGAGGACGCCGACGTGGCGGAGAGGGCGCGCACCCGCGAGGCCGAGCGCGCCGAGGCGGCCGCCCAGGCCGTCGCTGTCAGCGTCGAGACGTTCAACGTCAGCCCGTACCGGCGCACCGTGCAGGGCATCGCCCGCACCCTCGGCGCGCCGCGCGTCTCGCTGATGCCGCTCGGCGGCATCCGTCCCGACGTCGTGATCACGATCGCGTGGGACATCTCCTGGTACCAGTACCGCGTCGATGCCGAGGCCGATCCTCCGGTGCGGCTCGAGGGACGCGGCGACGACGTCACGGAGCTGGCGCTCCGGTGGCGCACGTGGAACGCCGGACTGACGGAGGATGGCGGGCTGGTGCTCGGGTGAGGGCGATCGCCCTCGCAGCCGTCACGCTCGGCGTCCTGGTGCCCGCGGCCGACGCTGCGCACGTGTCGGGCCGGACCTGGCCGGGCGGTCGCGTCACGTACGCCGTGACGTCGAAGTCGATGCGCGCCCCGGTGCGCGCCGCCGCCCTGGCGTGGAACCGCTCCGGCCTCAAGGTGCGGCTCGTCGAGGTGCCGCGGAGCAGGGCCCGGCTGCTCATCAGCCCGCTCCCGAAGGGCAGCTGCTTCGGGGCCATCGGCGAGGCGCTGGTCGGCTACACGGGCGGGTTCCAGAGCTTCATGCACCTCCAGTCGACCTGCGCGGAGGGGACGCTGACGATGACGGCGGCGCACGAGTTCGGCCACGTCCTCGGGCTCAGGCACGAGAACAAGCGGTGCGCGCTGATGAACAGCGTGTTCGTGAGCCGCTGCCGCCCGCAGCCGCTCGACTGGGAGTGGTACTGCTCGCCGCCGCGGGACGACGACCGGCGCGGCCTGCTGCGGCGCTACGGCGGGAAGTTCCGCAAGTCGAGCCTCAGCTTCTGCGTCTCGAAGACGCTGCCCGGACGCGTACGCTCGCTGGGCGACGCGGCCGACCCGGTCGACTCGCTGGCGCGCGTGCGCATCTCGTTCCAGACGCCGTCCTCGACGACCCTGCGACGCGTCATCGTGACGCGGCGGCGCGGGCGCGTCTGCGGCGACACGCCGGTTTCCCGCAGCGTGCCGATCGTCCAGCGCGAGGGCGTCACGCCGCGCCGCGGCACGCTGGTGGCCGAGGTGCCGAGGGCCGCTCGCTCGGCGGTCATCGCGGTCGAGGATCTCGCGGTCAGCGGCACCGGCACGTGGTGCTACGCCGTCTTCACGCTCGACCGGCGCAACCGCTGGCGCAGCGCCGGCCGGCGGATCGTGAAGCGCGGCCCCGAGGCGCCGCTGGCGAAGCGGCTCGGGCTGGTCGCGACGCCCGCGGCGCCATCCGGCGTCACGCTCCGCTGGACGAATCCGCGCACGCCGCTCGCGGCCGTGCAGGTGGTGCGGGCCGCCGGCCCGTGCCCGGCCGACGCGGCGCAGCTGCCGGCGTACGCCGCTGCGCCGAAGACGGCCGGCGCAGCGGCGTTCACCGACGCGACGGCGGGCGCGGGCACCTGGTGCTACGGCCTGCGGTTCACGGCGGTGCAGCCCGGCGGGCGGCCGCTGACGGCGCTCGTGCAGGTCTCGCGGGCCTGAGTGATACTTGCTACATGCCGTCTCGCTCCAGGGGCATGCACATCCGTGGCACTCGGGTCGGGGCCTCGCGGTTCCGCCACCATCTGACGCGGACCTCCGAGCCGGAGCCGGACGACCCGTTCGAGACGACCGCCGCGCGCATCTCCCGCGGCCACGCGGTGGAGCGGCTCGAGCACCTGCACGCCGACTTCGAGCTCGAGCACCGCTTCGCGCGCGACGACGCGGCGTAGGCCGTCCCGGTAGACTCGCAGCACGATGCGCCTGACCGAACTGCACCAGGACCTCTCCGAGCTGCGCAGCGACCTCGCCGCCGAGCTCGAGGCGATCAACCGCCTCGAGTCGCAGACGTTCACGCTCACCGACGACGACGCCCGCGAGGAAGTGCGCCGGATCGCCGACGAGAAGAAGGCGCACGCGGCCGCGCTGCTGCGCCAGATCGAGCGCCTCGACCCGAAGTTCGCCGAGCGCGTCCGCGCCTAGCGGCCCGCGACCCAGGTGCGGGTGACGAGGGCGGCGGAGCCGGCCATCACGATCGCCGCGGCCAGGTGCTCGTCGGCGACGCCGGCGATCTGGGCGTGGTCGAGGTCGATCGCGATCAGGTCGGCGGGCGCGCCCGCCTCGATCACCGGCGCCGGCAGGCCGAGGGCGTGCGCGCCGTGCGCCCAGCCGCACGACAGCAGGTAGGCCGCCGGGCCGTTGTCGCCGTCGGCCACCAGCACGTTGCGGCGCTCGGCGGTGCGCCGGGCGACGTGCTCCAGCTCGCGCAGCTCGATCAGCGGATCGAGGAGCGTGTTCGAGTCGGAGCCCACGCAGATCGGCACCCCCGCGGCCAGCAGCCGGCGCGCCGGCACGTACCCGTCGCCGAGGTTGCCCTCGGTGGTCGGGCAGGCGCACACGGTCGCGCCGCGCTCGGCCAGCAGCGCGATCTCGGCGTCGTCGCAGTGCGTGCCGTGCACGATCGTCGTGTGGTGCGTGAGCGCGCCGGCGCGGTCGATCAGCTGCGACGGGGCGCAGGCCGGTCGCCGCGAGCGTCTCGCGCGATCTCGCGCGGCTGCTCGTCGGCGTGCAGGTGCAGCACCAGGTCGTGGTCGGCGCAGTGCTCGGCGATCCGCGCCAGCCACGCCTCGGAGACGGCGCGGACGGAGTGGGGGGCGGCGCCGACGGTGACGAGCGGCCGGTCCGCCGCCCACCGCTGGAGCGCCTCGAGCCGGGCCAGGTACGCCTCGACCGTCGGATCGCAGAACCGCCGCTGGCCGGGGTCGGGCTCGCGGCCGAAGCCGCCGCGCTCGTACGCCGTCAGCAGCAGCACGATGCGGATGCCGACCTCCTCGGCGGCGGTGCAGACCGCCTCGGCCAGCGCGTTCGGACGGTCGTACGGCGTGCCGTCGGGCTGGTGGTGCACGTAGTGGAACTCGCCCACCGCGGTGTAGCCGGCCTCGCGCATCTGCGTGAAGCAGCGCCGCGCGACGTCGCCGATCCGCGCCGGGTCGAGCGAGCCCGCGGCGGCGTACATGGCCTCGCGCCACGTCCAGAAGTCGTCCTCGGGGGCCAGGTGCGAGACCCGCTCCACGAGCGCCCCGCAGGTCGCGCTGGAAGCTGTGCGAGTGGACGTTCACGAAGCCCGGCGCCAGCGCCGTCCGCGACAGCCGGACGGCGTCGGCGGGCGCATGGGCTGACGCCGATCAGGCCCTCGATCGTGCCGTCGCCGGGGTCGACGAGCACGGCCAGGTCGCGGTGCACGCCGGTCGCGTCGAGCACGATCTCGGGGACCAGCGTGACGGTCACGTGGTGATCCCCGGCAGGTCGAGACCGGTCGCCCGCGCGTGGTCGAGCGCCTCGTCGTAGCCGGCGTGCGCGTGGCGCATGACGCCGGTGCCGGGATCGTTGGTGAGCACGCGCTCGACGCGCAGCGCCCCGTCGTCGGTGCCGTCGGCGACCACCTGCGCGCCGCTGTGGATCGACCGGCCGATGCCGACGCCGCCGCCGTGGTGGAGCGCCACCCACGCCGCGCCCGAGCCGACGTTCAGCATCGCGTTCAGCAGCGGCCAGTCGGCGATCGCGTCGGAGCCGTCGCGCATCGCCTCGGTCTCGCGGTACGGCGACGCGACCGATCCGCTGTCGAGGTGGTCGCGGCCGATCACGAGCGGCGCCGTCACCTCGCCGGAGCGCACCAGCTCGTTGAACCGCAGGCCGGCGCGGTGCCGCTCGCCGTACCCGATCCAGCAGATGCGCGCGGGCAGGCCCTGGAAGGCGATGCGCTCGCTGCGCGCCGTCCAGCCAGCGCTGCAGCTTGACGTTGTCGGGAAACAGCTCGCGCATCGCGGCGTCGGTGGCGGCGATGTCGTCGGGGTTGCCGGACAGCGCCGCCCAGCGGAACGGCCCGATGCCGCGGCAGAACAGCGGCCGCACGTAGGCGGGCACGAAGCCGGGGTAGTCGAAGGCGCGCGCGTAGCCGGCGGTCTTCGCCTCGGTGCGCAGGTTGTTGCCGTAGTCGACGACGGTCGCGCCGAGCTCCTGCCACTCGACCATCATCGCCACCTGGCGCGCCATCGCCGTCCGTGCCCGCTCGATGTAGGCCTGCGGATCGGAGGCGCGCAGCTCGGCGGCCTGGTCGAGCGTCAGGTCGTCCGGCACGTAGCCGACGAGCGGATCGTGCGCGGCCGTCTGGTCGGTGACGATGTCCGGCACGACGCCGCGGGCGCGCAGCTCGGCGTGCAGCTCGTTGGCGGTCATCGACGAGGCCGATCGAGCGCCCCTCGCCGGCCGACTTCGCCTCCTCGACCTCGCGCAGCGCGGTGTCGAGGTCGGGTGCGACCAGGTCGAGGTAGCGCGTCTCGACGCGCCGCACGAGGTGGTGGGGGTCGACGTCGGCGATCAGGCAGACGCCGTCCAGCATGGCGACGGCGAGCGGCTGCGCGCCGCCCATCCCGCCGCAGCCGGCGGTCACGACCAGCCGGCCGGCGAGCGAGCCGTCGAAGCGCTGCTCGGCGATCGCCGCGAACGTCTCGTACGTGCCCTGCACGATCCCCTGGGTGCCGATGTAGATCCACGACCCGGCGGTCATCTGCCCGTACATGGTCAGACCGAGCGCCTCGAGCCGCCGGAACTCGTCCCAGTTGGCCCAGTCGGGCACGAGGTTGGAGTTCGCGATCAGCACGCGCGGCGCCATCTCGTGCGTGCGGAAGACGCCCGCCGGGCCGGCCCGACTGCACGAGCAGCGTCTCGTCGTCGGCGAGCCGCTTCAGCGTCGCGACGATGCGGTGGAAGTCGTCCCAGGTGCGGGCCGCCTTGCCGGTGCCGCCGTACACGACGAGGTTCGCGGGATCCTCGGCGACGTCCGGATCGAGGTTGTTCTCGAGCATCCGGAGCGCGGCTTCCTGGAGCCATCCGCGGCACCGCAGCTCGGTCCCGCGCGCAGCGCGGATGACGGGTGCATCGGCCATGGCGCAGAGCGTAGCGGCGCCGGCCACGGCCCGGCGTGGGCTATACTGGGCCCTGCCTGCGGATGTAGCTCAGTTGGCTAGAGCGTCGCCTTGCCATGGCGAAGGTCGAGGGTTCGAGTCCCTTCATCCGCTCCTCGAAAGCCCCGCCGTGCGGGGCTTTCCTCGTCCTCGGCCCAGGTCCGAGCGGATGCCCGATCCGGTGTCGTCCGGCGTGCGTCTCCGGTGCGTAGACGTGGGTGTCCCGTGACGCTCGGTGACGCCGGCTGTCGTCCAATCACGTCACGGAACACGCGCGGACCGCACGCAAGTGCAAGAACCGCGCGCAGAAGAGCGCCGCGATGATCGTTTGGGTGCCAGGCACCGAAACGCTCATTGCGCCGGGACCGTCACGTTCGCGTCAGAACGGCCATCGTCCGGGCGGGCGCCGACAGCCTTCGGTCATGCGAGTCAGGCGATGTCGCATCGGCACCAGGCACCGATACGACAGGCGATGTCGCATTGGCACCAGGCACCGATACGACACCGTGCCGGTCGGATGTCGCATCGGTGCCTGGCACCAATGCGCCAGTTGCCGGTGACCGTTCAGCGGCGCGGCGCTACCGGCGGTCGATCGGTCGCGGGACGCATGCACGCCGCGCGCAGGGTGGGGCCATGACCTACCGCCGCCACGCCGGCGAGGTGCAGGCCACGGTCGGAGCCGTCGGCGCGTCGCTGTTGGTGGCGTTCCTCGGTCTCGCGGCGGCCGGCACGGCCGTCCCCATCGGCGCGCTGATGCTGGTGGCCGCCGGCATCTCGGTCGGAATCACCCTCGCCACGCAGCGGGCGTGGCCGCTCGCGATCGCCGCCCTCGACGTCGTCGCCGCCGTGGTGGCCGACCTGGCCCAGCCGACCGACAAGGTGTTCGACATGGCGCTCGGGTACGTGGGGCTGCTGCTCGCGTTCGGCATTGCCCTCGTCGCGATCGCGGGCGTGTTGCGCAGCTTCGGGCACGCACGTTTCGCACTGCCGCTGGAGTCGGTCGGCGCGCCCCTCGCCCTCATCGCACTGGCGCCACTCCTCGTGGAGCACCCCGTCAACGGCGACATCCCGGAGACAGGCCCCGACGCGTCGGCAACGGTCCTCATCCTGCTTGCGGCCGTCGTCGTCGGCGCGGCGCTCGTCGTCGCGATCGTCCGGCAGGCGCGCCCGCTGCCGCCGATCACCGCGCTCGCGCTGGCCGGCCTCACGCTGGCGCTGGCCCCGTTGACCCTGCGATACGCCTATCCGCATCCGTTCCGCGTCGCCATGAGCTTCCGTGCGGCCGCCGCCACAGCGGCGATTGCCGGCGCCTGGCTCGGCATCGCCGGACGAGGAGTCTCGCCACGTCCGATTCGCCGGTCGACGCTGGTGCTCGTGATCGCGACGGTCGAGCTCGTCGCCGTCGTCGCGATGACCCAGCGCGAGGAGCGCCGCGACCGGGCGATCCAGCTCGTCCGGTTCCAGGTCGCGCCGATTCCACGGGAAGCGCTCCGCGGCAGCTACCTGCCGCTCACCTATGTCGACCAGTCGGTCGCTCCAGGAGCCGTCCGCGACGCCGAGGTCGGTGACGGGGTGCAGGTCGTGCTCGAGCGGCGCGGCCGGTTCCTGTGGGAGCCCACGCGCCTGGCCGGCAACGACGACTTCGACGCCGTGCGCATCCGCGCGGTCGTCACCGGCGCCGGCGAACCGGTGACCGTGCGCTTCCCGGATATCGACCGCGCGCCGCTGCCGACGCGCCCGACCGAGGGGTCGGCGCCGCCGGTGGCGGTCATCGCCGTCGAGGGCGACGCGACCGCCCGGCTCGTCCAGCTCGAGGTGGCGCGGCGGCCGGGCCGCGGCTGGCCTCAGCCGGCCCCCACCGGCACCGCGGCGAGCGTGAACCCCTCGTACCCCGCCGCGGCGACCGCGTCGCAGTCGCCGCGGTAGCGCCCGCAACCGCCCACGTACGGCATGAACACGCGCGGCTTGCCCTCGATGTTCGAGCCGATGTACCACGAGTTCGAGATGGTGTAGAGCGTCTCGTCGGCCAGCTCGTTGACGTGCTGCACCCAGGCGTCCTCCGCCTCCGGCGTCGCCTCGATGCGACCCAGCCCGTGTGGCGCGGAGGTAGACGAGGCAGTCGGCGATCCAGTCCACGTGCTGCTCGATCGACAGCGCCATGTTCGACAGCACGCCCGGGCTGCCCGGCCCGGTGATCGCGAACAGGTTCGGGAAGCCCGCCACGGCCAGGCCGAGGTAGGTGCGCGGGCCGTGCGCCCACTTCTCGCGCAGCGAGCGGCCGCCGCGCGCCGCGGACGTCGATGTCGAGCAGCGCGCCGGTCATCGCGTCGAAGCCGATCGCGAACACGATCACGTCGACGGCGTACTCCGCGCCCGGCCGTCGCGATGCCGTGCGGCAGGATCCTCGTGATCGGCGACCGGCGCACGTCGATCAGCTCGACGTTGTCGCGGTTGTACGTCTCGAAGTAGTCGATGTCGACGCAGGTCCGGCGCATGCCGATGTAGTGGCTCGGGCACAGCAGCTCGGCGACGGCCGGGTCGTGGACGATCTCGCGGATCTTCTCGCGGGCGAACTCCTGGGCGGTGAAGTTCGCGTCGGCGCTCGTGAACACGTCGTTGAACTGGCCGGACAGCGAGCCGATGCCGCCCTCGGCCCAGCCGGCCTCGTAGATGCGGCGGCGCTCGTCGCCGGGCACGTCGAACGCGCCGATCTGCGGCGGCGTGTGCGGCACGCCCGGATCGGACTGCTCCGCCGCCCGGCGGCGCTCCGGGTACGTCGCGGCGACCGCCCGCACCTCGGCCGGGTCGAGCGGGCGGTTCACGGCCGGCATCGAGTAGTTGGCCGTCCGCTGGAAGACGTGGAGGCGCTCGGCCTGTCGGGCGATCTGCGGGATCGCCTGGATGCCGGTCGAGCCGGTGCCGACGAACGCGACCCGCTTGCCGGCGAAGTCGACGCCCTCGTGCGGCCACTCGGCCGTGTGGAAGCACGCGCCCGCGAAGTCGTCGAGGCCCGCGAAGTCGGGGCGCTTGATCGACGAGAGGTTGCCCACGCCCGAGATGCAGTACCGGGCCGTCACGCGCTCGCCGGCGTCGGTGACGAGCGTCCACGTGTTCGCGTCGTCGTCGTAGACGGCCTCGGCGATCTGCGTGTGGAACGCGATGTCGCGCCGCAGGTCGAAGCGGTCGGCGACGTGGTTCAGGTAGCGGAGGATCTCCGGCTGCGTCGCGTAGCGCTCCGTCCACACCCAGTCGTCGAGCAGCTCCCGCGAGAACGAGTACTGGTAGTCGATGCTCTCGACGTCGCAGCGGGCGCCCGGGTAGCGGTTCCAGAACCAGGTGCCGCCGACGTCGCCGCCGCGCTCGAACCCGCGCGCCGTGAAGCCCCAGCTCGCGCAGCCGGTAGAGCATGTAGAGGCCCGCGAACCCGGCGCCGATGACGACGGCGTCGAACGTCGGGCGAGCGCGATCCGGCGAGGCGTCGGGCTGCGTCATTGGTCTGAAAACTGTACCAAGACGCGTCAGGTGCTCTTCGACCGCGGCAGCGCGTAGCGCGAGCAGGAACGAGATCAGCCCGAGGCACGGCGATCGCCTGGATCGCGGTCTCGAGTCCCTGTGCGTCGGCCAGCACGCCGAGCAGCGCCGTGAGCCCGGCGCCGATGCCGATCGACAGGCCGAGGATGACGCCCGACGCGAATCCGACCTGGCGCGGAAGGGCCTCCTGCGCGATCACGACCAGCGGGTAGAAGTTCATCTCCATCGTGAAGCCGATCAGCGCCATCAGCGCGAACACACCGGCCAGCGGCGTCACCGTGAGCGCCAGCACGAGCGGCACCGTCGCGCCCAGCGAGCGCACGACCACGGGCCGGAACCCGATGCGGTCGGCCAGGCGGCCGCCGAGCAGGGTGCCGGCGGCGCCGAACACCATCAGCACGCTCGCCGACGCGTTGCCGATGCCCTCGGTGCTCTCGAGCACCTTCCAGATGTACAGCGGCACGAACGCCTGCAGGCCGAACTGCAGCCCGGTGCGCGTGCACGCCGACCCGGCCGCCAGGCTGAACACGCCCCACCGGTTGACGCCCTCACGGGTCTCGTGCGCCTCGCGGACCGCGTCGGGCCGGAACCGCTCGAGGTAGCCGTGGTTGACCAGCAGCAGCACCGTCGCGGTCAGGGGCAGGATCGCCACGACGGCCGTGCCGCGCAGGCCGACCGCGAGCACCGCGCCGGTCAGGAGCAGCGGCCCGAGCGCCCAGCCCGAGGTGCCGCCGACCGCGAACAGGCTCATGCCCGTGCCGCGCAGGCCGCTCGCCCGCGAGACGTAGTTGGCGTAGCGCACCGCCTCGGGGTGGAACATCGCGATGCCCACCGAGCCCACCATCAGCGCCACGCCGGTCTGCAGGTACGTCGACATGAAGCCGGCGCTGCCCATGCCGATCGCCGCCACCAGCGCGCCGGCCCACATCAGCCACGTGGCGCGGATGCGGTCGGAGAAGATGCCGAGCAGCGGCTGCAGCAGCGACGAGCCGAGGCTCGAGAACAGCATCAGCGAGCCGGCCTGCGCGTACGAGTAGCCGCGCCCGGAGATCAGGAACGGCATCAGCGCCGGCACCATGCCCTGGCAGGAGTCGACCGTCATGTGCCCGAACGCCAGCACGCCGATGCCGCGCCGGTCGAGGCCCTTCGGGACCAGCCGCGAGGCAATCGCCACTAGATCGCCTCCAGTGCGGCCACGGTGGCGACGCCGGACAGCGTCAAGAGCACGCCGGCGATCTGGATCCGGGACAGGCGTTCGTGGAAGGTGACGCTCGAGATGATGACCGTGACCAGGGCGTACTGGGCGCCGATCACCGCCGCGATCGCCACCGACCGGGTGGCGCCGGCGAGGTAGAACGCGTAGCCGGCGGTGTCCGTCGCGGCCATCAGGAAGACGTCGCGGAACGCTCGTCCGCGGCACGCCGGAGCGCTGCTGCACCGCAATCGGCAGCAGGAGCAGCGTCGCCACCGAGCGCGTCACGAGCAGCACCCACGGGCAGCTCGAGGCCCGTCGGCGCGGCCGCCGGCGCACGAACACCGTCGCGAACGAGACGGCGCCGAGCAGGCCGAGCAGCACCGCCGCGCGGGTCACGCGCGCGTGCTCGCCCGGCCGGCATGGCGAGGAGGACGCCGGCGACGATGATCGCCAGCCCGCCTGCCACCGGCAGCCCGATCTCCTCGCCCAGGATGGCCGACGTCGTGGCCGCGATGGCGCCGTCGGTGGCCACCAGCATCGTCACGATGCCGACCGCGCCGAGCCGCACGGCGAACGTCCAGGCGGCCGAGCCGCCCAGGTAGGCGACGCCCGCGATCAGCGCCAGCAGCCAGTCGTCGCCGGGTGCGTCGGGAACGCCGGACGCGACCGCGATCGGGATGATCAGCGCCAGCCCGGCGATCTGCACCCAGAACGTCGTCGCGAGCGCGCCGTGGGCGCGGGACGCCCGCGCCCCGAAGATCGAGCTCGAGCCCCACGAGAGCGCGCACAGGAGCCCGAAGACGACCGCCACGGCGGGCATCGTTGCAGAGCGGCCGAGCGGCCGGTCAGCGCAGCAGCTTGCGCGCTCCCGGGCCCTCGCCGGCCAGGTGGTCGCCGGGATTGAACAGGCGGCACGAGCGCAGCGACAGGCAGCCGCAGCCGATGCAGCCGGTGAGATCGTCGCGCAGGCGCTCCAGCTCGGCGATCTTGCGCTCCAGGTCGTCGCGCCACACCCGCGAGAGGCGCGACCAGTCGCGCTTCGTCGGCGTGCGGTCGTGGGGGAGGGTGGCGAGCGCCTCGCCGATGCGGCGCAGCGGCACGCCGGCCGCGCTGCCGGCCTGGATCAGCGCGACTCGCCGGAGCGTCGCCCGCGCGTACCGGCGCTGGTTGCCGTCAGTGCGCTCGGCGACGATCAGCCCCTGCTCCTCCCAGAAGCGGAGGGCGGAGGTTGCGACGCCGCTGCGCGCGGCCAGCTCGCCGATGGTCAGATCAGACACTTGACTTCAAGTCTACTTGAAGTCCTACGCTCCGGCCATGCCTGTCGACTACGGCGCCGCCCCCGAGCTCCTCGCCCGCCTCGAAGGCGACGAGAAGCACGAGCCGAGCGCCTTCTCCACCTTCACGGTCCTGCACGTCCTCTACGAGCGGGTGCTGCGCATCGACCCGTCCGATCCCGCGGCGCCCGACCGCGACCGCTTCCTGCTCTCGAAGGGTCACGGCCCGCAGGCGTACTACGCGACGCTCGCCGCCCGCGGCTTCTTCCCCGCCGGCTGGCTGGACGGTTCGCCGCCTACGACTCGCCGCTCGGCTGGCACCCCGACCGGAACCTGGTGCCCGGCGTCGAGATCTCGTCCGGCTCGCTCGGCCACGGCCTGCCGCTCGCGGTCGGCGCCGCGCTGGCGCTGCGCGCGCAGCGGCACGGGCGCCCGCGCGTGTTCTGCCTGGTCGGCGACGGCGAGCTGGACGAGGGCTCGAACCACGAGGCCATCGCCTTCGCCGGCCGCGCCGGCCTGGACGCGCTGACGGTGATCGCCGTCGACAACGCCTCCGCCACGCACGGCTGGCCGGGCGGCGTCGCCTCCCGGTTCGCGGGCGAGGGCTGGGCAGCCGTGACGGTCGACGGGCGCGACGCCGACGCCCTCGAGGAGGCGCTCACGGCCGAGCACCCCGGGCGGCCCGCGGTCGTGGTGGCCGAGGTGCGGTCGTGACCGGCATGCGGGATCGCTTCGCCGACGTCACGGCCGAGCTGCTCGCGGCCGATCCGCGCGTCGCCGTGGTGCTCGCCGACATCGGCGCCGGCCGGCTCGACCGGGTCGCGGCGGCGCTGCCCGACCGGGTCGTCAACGTCGGCATCCGCGAGCAGCTGATGATCGGCGTGGCCGGCGGCATGGCCCTCGAGGGCATGCGGCCGATCGCCCACTCCTACGCGCCGTTCCTGATCGAGCGGGCGTTCGAGCAGATCAAGCTCGACCTCCTGCACCAGGACGCCGGCGGCGCCGTGCTGGTCTCGATCGCCGGGTCCTACGACGCCGCCGAGGAGGGCCGGACCCACCAGTCGCCGGGCGACGTCGCCCTGCTGGCGACGCTGCCCGGGGTGCGGATCCTCGTGCCGGGCCACGCGGACGAGGTGGAGCGGCTGCTGCGCGACGCGGTCGCCGCCACCGGCACCGTCTACGTGCGGCTGTCGGAGGAGGTCAACGACGACGCGCACGCGCCGTTCGAGGTCCTCCGCCGCGGGCGCCCGGGCGGCAGCCTCGTGATCGCGGTCGGGCCGACGCTCGCGCCGGTGCTCGCGGCGACCGCCGACACGGGCCTGACCGTCGCGTACGTGGCCGAGGTGCGGCCGTTCCCGACCGCGGCGGTGGCCGAGCTCGGGGCCGGTGACATCGTGCTGGTCGAGCCGTACCTGGCGGGACGAGCGCCGGCGCGATCCCGTTCGAGCGGCCGCGGCGGCTGCACTGCCTCGGGGTGCGCGACACCGAGCTGCGCCGGTACGGCACGGGCGCCGAGCACCGCCGCGCGCACGGGCTCGACGCGGTGGGCATCGCCCGGTCGCTGATGGCCCTGGCGGCCTAGGGGGGGTTGCGCCCTGGTCGGCGGGTAGTGTTCCGGCGATGCGACGCGCCACTCGCCGGACGCTGCTCGCGCTGGCGGCGCTTGTCGTGACCGTGCCGCCGGCGATCGCCGCGCTGCCCGCCGGGACCTCGTCGCGGATGCAGCCGCGCGTGGTCGGCGGTGCGCCCGCCCCGCCGACCGCCTATCCGTACGCGGCCCGGATCATCGTCGACGGCCTCGGCTCGTGCAGCGGCACGCTGATCGCGAGCCGGTACGTGCTCACCGCCGGCCACTGTGCGACCGAGATCATGAGCGCCGTCCCGATCAACGATCCGGCGCGCTTCCACGTGCGCGTCGGCAACACGCGGCCCGCGTCCGACCCGGCCGGCTACCTCGACGTTGCCAAGGTGCTGCGGCACCCCGCCTTCGACGCCGACCGGCTGCTCAACGACGTGGCCCTGCTGCGCCTGGCGGCGCCCGTCGCCGCGACCACCGTCGACCTGCTGCCGCCGTCGAAGGCGGGCCTGCTCGCCGCCGGCCGGTACGCCACGATCGCCGGCTGGGGCCTGATCGCCCAGGACCCGGACGAGGTGCTCGCGCCGACGCTCTACACCGGCCGCATCCGCCTGATGAGCGACACGGCGTGCATCCGGGAGTGGCGCGGCGACGTCAACCTCGCGACCATGTTCTGCGCCGGGCCGGTCGGCACGCGGGGCGCCGAGACCTGCAGCGGCGACTCGGGCGGCCCGCTGCTCGTCGTCGACCCGGCCGACCGCCGTACGTACCAGGCCGGCTCCACGTCGTACGGCGCCGAGGACTGCACGGCGTCGTCCAGCGTCTTCGCGCGCCTCGCCGGCTCGTCGATCCGCTCGTTCATCGTCGCGGCCGCGGGCCTCGGCCCCGCCGCGGTCGGGCCGGTCGCAGTCACCGCCACCGGCGACAGCACGGCGTCGCTGCGCGCGACCGTCAAGCCGCGCGGCGCCGACGTGTGGGTCTCGGCCGAGTACGGCGCCCGCTACGAGCACTCCACGAAGCCCGTGCGGGTCGGCGGCGAGACGGCGCGCGCCCTGACGATCCAGGTCGCCGGCCTCACGCCCGGCCGCTCGCGGAACGTGCGCGTGGTCGCGTGGTCGAGCTACGGCGTCCGCCACTCCGCGCCGGTGCGCGTCACGACCAGCGATACCACCGCGCCGGCCGCCAAGCCGCTCGTGGCCAGGGGCAAGCCCGGCCAGCGCGTCCGCCTGCGGTTCCGCCCGGCCGACAACTCGCTGCAGGTGGCGGCGCTCGGCGAGGTCCTGGCCGGCACCAGGCGCATCGCCCGCGTCGGCTCGCTGCGGCGGTTGCGCAACATCACGGCCGGCCGGACGTACTTCTTCTCGTTCCGCCTGCCGACCGGGGTGCGCGCGACCAGCTGGTGCATCCGCGTGTACGACCGGGCCGGGCACCGCAGCGAGCGCCGCTGCGCTGACATCCGGCTGACGGCGAGGGTCGCCCGCGCGCCGTCCGCTCGCCCGTTCAGCTGAACGGGTAGCGTTCCGGGCATGCCCGCAGCCTTCCGGACCAATGATGCCGGCCACCTCGAGATCGACGGCCGCGACGTGGTCTCGCTGGCCGAGGAGTTCGGCGCACCGCTCTGGGTGATCTCGGAGTCGACCGTGCGCGACAACTACCGGCGCCTGCGGGACGCGTTCCACCGCGTGTACCCGGCCACCGAGGTGCTCTACGCCACGAAGGCGAACCCGCAGCCGGCCATCATCGCGGCGCTGCTCGACGAGGGGGCGATGGTGGACGCCGTCACGCTCGGCCACCTGAAGCTGATCCTGCGCGCCGGCGGCACGCCCGACCGCATCGTGTTCAACGGCAACTCCAAGACCGAGGAGGAGCTGCGCTTCGCGCTCGACCGCCGGATCGCCGTCATCAACGTCGACTCGCTGGACGAGATGCACCAGATCGCGGCGCTGCAGCCGGGAACGGCGACCGTGCCGCAGCAGGTCTGCCTGCGCATCGCGGTCGACAACACCCGGCTGCTGGCCGAGGATCCCGAGCTCGCGAAATCCGACTGGCTCGGCAAGTTCGGCATGGATCCGGCCGACGCCCTGGCCGCCGCCGAGGTCGCCCTGGCGCATCCCGGCCTCGCCCTGGCCGGCCTGCACAACCACCTCGGCTTCTCGGCCTACGGCACGCCGTACTCGCCACGCCTGGATGTCGTCCGGCACGAGCGCTGCGTCGAGCAGACCCTCGACGTCGCGAAGTCGATCCGCGAGGAGCACGGGCATCGCCTCGCCATCCTCAACATGGGCGGCGGCTACCGGGTCGGCAACCCGGCCGGCTACGGCCCGGGCGCGCTGACGGAGTTCCCGACCGCCGACGACTACGCGATGGCGGTCGCCGGCACCGCGAAGGAGCTGTGCGCGGAGTGGGACCTCGGCACGCCGCGGCTGATCCTCGAGGCCGGCGGCTACCTCGTCACCGACGCCGTGGCGCTCGTGGCCCGGGTCGGCGTCAAGAAGACGCGGCGGGCAGGCGGCGAGGAGCGCGCGTGGGCCTCGATCGAGAACACGTCGGGCTACCACTTCGTGCGGCGGCTGATGTTCCGGTTCCACCACGAGGTGGTGGTCGCGAACCGCATGCACGCCCCCGCCGACACGCGCGTCTCGATCTCCGGCCCCATCTGCGCCGACGACGACGTGGCCGACGCGATCCTGCTGCCCGACCTGCGGCGCGGCGACCTGATCGCGATCCTCGACAACGGCTCGTACTGCGAGGCGGTCACGTCCGACTACTGCGCCGTCCCGATTCCCCCCGCGGTGATGGTGTCGAAGGGCCGCGCGGCGCTCACGCGCCGGCGCGAGACCGCCGATGACATCGTCGCCCGATTCGACGTCCCGGAGTGGCTGACCGCATGAGCGACAACCAGCGCCATCTCGCAACCGACCTGTTCCCGCCGCCGGGCTACGCCCACGCGGTGACCTCCGAGGGCGGCCGCATCGTCCACTGCGCGGGCGCCTGCCCGATCGACGAGGAGGGCAGGGTCGTCGACGGCGGCGTCGCCACGCAGACGCTGCAGTGCCTCGCGAACCTGCGCAGCCAGCTGGAGGCGGCCGGCGCCGGCTTCGCCGACATCGTCCAGGCCCGCATCTACGTCGCCACCATGACCCGCGAGGACCTGGTGCAGGCCTGGCGCGTGGTCGAGGAGACGCCGGTCGGCTCCGCCGCCTGCACGCTGCTCGGCGTCGCGGTGCTGGGCTACGACCGCCAGGTGGTCGAGATCGAGGTCACGGCCGTGATCCCGGCCGGCCTGCGCTAGAGCTCGTCGGCAGCACGGTTCCGGGCCCGCCGCCGCTCGGCCCAGATCGCGAGCGGCGTCGAGATCGCGTAGAAGGCGAGCCCGTACCCGATGCCGGCGGCGATGCCGCGGCTGAGGTAGATCACGAAGCCGACGATCAGCGCGATCACGGCCTGCCGGATGAGCAGCTTCTGGGCGGTCACGCGATCAGCGTAGCTGGCGGCGGCTCCGGTGCTGCGCCACAATCCCCACCATGGCACGAGTCGAGACGTGGGGACCGGTGCCGCTGAGCGCCGACGAGATCGAGCGGGCGTGCGCGATCGTGCAGGCCTCGCCGGAGGTGCCGGACGGCGTCCGCTTCGTGTGGGCCGCGGTCGCCGAGGGCACCAAGGGAGCGGAGTCCGACGCGCGGCTGGCCGAGCTGCTGGCCTACGACCGGGCGACGGGCTCGTCGCACCGCATCGACGTCGATCTCGACGCCGAGGCGGTCGTCGCCCACGTCGTCCGCGACGACGTGCAGCCGTCGCTGATCTACGAGGAGTACTCGATCGCGAGCGACGTCGTGCGGGCCGATCCCGGCTGGCGCGAGGCGCTGGCGAAGCGCGGAATCACCGACTACGACCAGGTCCAGGTGGACCCGTGGGCGACCGGCAACTTCGGGCTGCCGTGGGAGGAGGGGCGGCGCGTCGTGCGCGCGATGTCCCTGTGGCGCGAGACGCCCGACGACAACGGCTACGCGCATCCGATCGAGGGCGTGATCGCCTGGGTCGACCTGAACGAGCGGCGCGTCGTGCGCCTCGAGGACCACGGCGTCGTGCCGGTGCCGACCGACTCCGGCCGGTACGACGCCGAGTCGAACCGCCCGTGGCGCGAGACGCTGCGCCCGCTCGAGATCTCCCAGCCGGAGGGCCCGAGCTTCACCCTCGACGGCAACGCGATCACGCTGGGACTGCTGGCGGCTCGCCGCGACCATGCACCCGGTCGACGGCCTCGTGCTGCACGACGTCGCGTGGGTTGACGACGGCGTGACGCGGTCGGTGCTGAAGCGCGCGTCGCTGGCCGAGATGATCGTGCCGTACGGCGATGTCACACCCGACCACGGCTTCAAGCACGTCATGGACGTCGGCGAGTACGGCTTCGGCCCGTTCGCCAACTCCCTCACGCTCGGCTGCGACTGCCTGGGCGAGATCCGCTACCTGGACGCGCACTTCGCGCTGCCCGACGGCGACACGCGCACGACCCGCAACGCGATCTGCATCCACGAGGAGGACTACGGCATCCTCTGGAAGCACACCGACCACCTCTCGGGCCTGACCGAGGTGCGTCGCAGTCGCCGCCTCGTCGTCTCGTCGGTGCACACCGTCGGCAACTACGAGTACGGCATCTTCTGGTACCTCTACCTCGACGGCTCGATCCAGCTCGAGATGAAGCTGACCGGCATCCTCAACACCAGCGCCACGGTGGAGGGGGCCGACGTGCCGCACGGCCGGCGGATCGGCCGGCAGCTGTCCGCACCGCACCACCAGCACCTGTTCTGCGTGCGCCTCGACCTCGACGTCGACGGCACCGACAACACCGTCGTGCAGATCGACTCCGAGGCGATCCCGGCCGGGCCGGACAACCCGCTCGGCAGCGCGTTCGTGGCGCGCGAGACGCCGCTGCGGACCGAGTCGGAGGGCGTCACCGACGCGTGCACGGCCACCGCCCGGTACTGGGAGGTGCGCTCGGCCTCGAAGCGCAACGCGCATCGGCGAGCCGACCGGCTACCGCCTGAAGCTCGGGCACGGCACCACGCCGCTGCTCGCGCCCGAGGGCTCGTCGGTCTCCGACCGCGGCGCCTTCGCCCGGCACAACCTGTGGGTGACGGCGTACGACCCGGCGCAGCGCAAGGCCGCCGGCGACTACCCGAACCAGCACCGCGGCGGCGACGGCCTGCCCGGCTTCGTCGCGGGCAACCGGCCGATCGAGGGCCGCGACCTCGTGGTGTGGGCGACCTTCGGCACCACCCACGTGGCGCGACCCGAGGACTTCCCGGTCATGCCCTGCGAGTACGTCGGCCTGCTGCTGCAGCCGTGCGGCTTCTTCGACCGGAACCCGGCGATGAACCTGCCGCCATCGGCGGGCCACCACTGCTAAGCCTGGATCCGCCATCAGACCGTCGGCGTCGCACCTCGTCAGGATCCGCCAGGCCGCTCCCCATCAGGGCTCCGGCCTTGTCGCTTCGCTCCGGAGACCTGCGCCCCGCTGGTGCGCTTCGATGCTCCAGCACCTCGGAAAGGGCGCTGCCCTTCCGCTCGGCACTGGAGCACCGACCTGACGGTCTGACGAGGCGCGACGCCGGCGGCCCGACGGCGAATCGAGGCTTCCCACCTCGCCACTCCGTCGCGGTGTGCGAGCCCGCACCGGATCCGCGACCCTCGGCCCGATCTCCTACACTCGCGCCGTGCCCAGCGTATCCCTTGCCGGCGTCCCCGTGGTGGACGCCCACATGCATCCCTGGTCGAACGCGGCGCGTCCTCGCCTCGGACCCCGCCGGCTTCCTCGACCGCATCACGATGATGGGGATGTGCCTCGTCTCGTCCGGCCTCGTGCCGCGCGTGGGCGAGTCGTTCCTCCGCGAGCTGACCGACGCGACGCCGCTCGCCTCGACCATGCGCCGTCGGCTCGCCGCCCACCTCGGCTGCGACGACGACCGGGCCGCCGTGTCCGCCGCCCGGCACGCCGCGTACTCGGCCGATCCCGCCGCCTACCTGGACGGTCTGTGGAGCGCGTGCGGGCTCGCCGGCCTGGTCTGCGACGAGGGCTACCCGCAGCCGCCGGTCGACTTCCAGCAGTTCCGCGCCGAGGCGCGCGTGCCGGTGCACCGGGTGTTCCGCATCGAGCCCGCGATCACGAAGCTGCGCGAGACGGCGACGAGCTACGACGAGCTCGAGGACGCGCTCGCGGCGGCCTGCGAGGAGGCGGCCGCGGCCGACGCGGTGGCCTTCAAGACGGTGCTCGCCTACCGCACCGGCCTCGACGTGGGAGAGCCCAGCGCGTCCGACGCGCAGGCGGCGTTCCTGCGCTGGCGCGACGGCGGGTTCCCGGAGACACGGATCGACGCGAAGCCCGTCCGCGACCGGCTGCTGGAGCGCGTCATGGCGGTCGCCAAGGCCACCGGCCGCCCGCTGCACGTGCACTGCGGCGGCGGCGACGCCGACGTGGTGCTCGACCACTGCTCGGCCCGCGACCTGTTCCCGTTCCTGAACCGCCACCTCGAGCACCCGGTGGTGCTGATCCACTCCGGCCAGCCGTGGCTGGCGGAGGGCGCCTACGTGGCGCAGATCCTCCCCCGCGTGTACCTGGAGCTGTCGATCACGATGCCGTGGTCGTCGCTCGCGCTGGACGGGCTGCTCGAGCTGCTGCTCGGCGTCGCGCCCACCAACAAGGTGCTCTACGGCTCCGACGAGTCGACCGACCCCGAGGTGCTCTGGCTGTCGGCCCAGGTCGGCCGCGAGGCGCTGGAGCGCGTGCTCACGACGGCGCGCGACCGCGGCTGGGTCGACGACGCCGAGGCCACGCGCATCGGCACCGGCGTGCTCGGCGGCAACGTCCTGCGGCTCCACGGGCTCGCCTGATGGAGACCCCGGCAGAGATCCAGGAGCGGCTGCGCTCGGCCGACGTCTCGCTCGTCGCGCTGCACTTCTCCGACATGGCGGGCATGTCGCGCGTCAAGGTGATCCCGCTGCGCCGCCTCGAGACGGTGGCCCGCTCCGGCACCGGCTGGTCCGACATCTGGTCCGTCGTCTGCATCGACGAGCACTTCGCCGACGTGCCGCCCTACAACACGCCGTCGGGCGACGCCCGGCTGGTCCCCGACGTCGCGCAGGCGCGGGCGATGCCCTTCCTGCCCGGCTACGCCTGGGTACCCGTCGACCAGTTCACGCAGGAGCTCGAGCCGATGCCGGCCTGCCCTCGCCACGTGCTGCGCCTGGCCCAGGACCGGCTGGCGGCGGCGGGCCTGGCCGTGCAGGCCACGTACGAGGTCGAGATGACGCTGCTGCGCGACGGCGTCCCGGCCACCGCCGGCCCCGGGTACAGCGTGCGGGCGTTCGTCGCGATCCGCGACTTCCTGCGCGACTTCGCCGCCGCGCTCGAGGTGGTCGGCGTGCCCGTCGAGCAGCTGCATCCCGAGTACTCGCCCGGCCAGTTCGAGGTCTCGCTGGCGCCGTCGACGCCGATGGAGGCGGCCGACCGGCTGCTGCTGTTCCGCTTCACGGCCCGCGCCGTGGCGGCCGAGCACGGCCTCGACATCTCGTTCGCGCCCGTCGTGTTCCCCGGCGGCCTCGGCAACGGCAGCCACCTGCACCTGTCGCTGTGGCGCGACGAGCAGAACCGGATGACGGGCGGCGACGCCGCCGGCGGCATGCACGCCGACGGCGCCTCGTTCGTGGCCGGCATCCGCGACGAGCTGCCGGCGCTGATGGCCGTCGTCGCCCCCAGCGTGGCGAGCTACGTGCGCCTGCAGCCGGGCCACTGGTCGGGCGCGTACACGGCGTGGGGCATCGAGAACCGCGAGGCCGCCCTGCGCTTCATCCCCGGCACGGTCACCAGCCGCAGCCGCTCGGCCAACGTCGAGCTGAAGGTCACCGACGGCGCCGCGAACCCGTACCTCGCGCTGGCGGCGGTGATGGAGGCCGGCCTCGCCGGCGTGCAGCGCGAGGCGACGCTGCCCGAGCCGACGCAGGAGGATCCGGGCGTGCTCGACACGGCGACGCTGGTCGCGCGCGGCATCCGCCGCCTGCCGGAGAATCTGGGCGAGGCGGCCGAGGCGTTCGCCGGCTCGAGCATCCTGCGCGACGGCCTGGGCACGATCCTGCACGACGTCATCACCGGCGTCCGCCGCAAGGAGTGGGCCGACCACGGCGAGAAGTCGGAGGAGGAGCTCGTCGAGATGCACCGGTTCGCCTATTGACCCGGTTCGCGGCCAACGTCTCGTTCCTGTTCACGGAGCTGCCGTTCCTGGAGCGGTTCGCGGCGGCGAGCGCGGCCGGCTTCGACACGGTCGAGCTGCACTGGCCGCGCGGCCAGAACCTCGACCACGTCGCGGCGGCGATCGCCGCCGCCGATGTCGCCGTCTGCCTGATGAACTTCGACGGCGGCGACCCGGAGGCGGGCGAGCGCGGGCTGCTGGCGCTGCCCGAGCGCCAGCTCGACTGGCGGCGGCACGTGCCGGTGGCCCTGGACCTGGCGCAGCGCATCGGCTGCGAGACGCTGCATGCGCTGGTCGGGGTCGAGCGGGAGGGCCAGCGCGAGGCCCAGCTGGCCTGGGCGGCGGCAGAGCTGGCGTTCGCGGCCGACGCGGCCGCCGAGCAGGGCGCGACCGTGGTCGTCGAGGCGCTCAACCCGGACGACAACGGGCCGGTGCTGCTGCAGGACAACGACGCCGCGGCGGCCTTCGTGTGGCGGGCCGGGCGCTCGAACACCGGTTTGCAGTTCGACGCGTACCACGCGGCGATGATCGGCCGCGATCCGGTCGCCGAGCTCGAAGCGCACTATCCGCAGGTGCGGCACGTGCAGATCGCCGACTGCCCCGGCCGGGGCGAGCGGGGCACGGGCAAGATGGACGTCGACGGGTTCCTCGCCGCCCTCGACCGGCTCGGGTGGGACGGCCCCGTCGGGCTCGAGTACCGCCCGTCGGAGGTCGGGACGGTGGCTAGCCTCGCGGCGTGGGGTGCCGGATCCCGGCCGTGATCATGCCGACCACCCGGCGCGGCAGCTCCACGACCGCCGGCGCCAGGGCCGCGGTCTTCGGCAGCCAGACGCTGCGCTTGCCCTTCTGCACGGCCTTGATGACGCCGGTCGCCACGTCCTCGGGGTCGAGGTCGCGCACCATCCCCGTCTTGTAGAGGCGGCCGTACGAGCGGCGGATGGTGTCGGCGCGGGTGACCGAGTCGAGCAGCGCGCTGCGCACCGGGCCGACCTCGGCGACGGTGACGCCGACCCCCTTGATGCCGCGCAGGTCGGCGTGCAGGCAGCTCGTGAAGTGGGTCATGCCGGCCTTCGACGCGCCGTAGCTCGCGTAGCCGGGCAGCGACACGACGCCCGACAGCGACGAGATGTTGACGATGTGGCCGCGGTGCCGCGCGATCATCCCCGGCAGCGCCTGGCGCGCCAGTTCCATCGCCGTCACGAGGTTCAGCTGCATGATCTGGCGCAGCTCCTCGGCGGTG
Source organism: uncultured Actinomycetes bacterium (assembly GCA_963722525.1). GTDB lineage: Bacteria > Actinomycetota > Thermoleophilia > Gaiellales > F1-60-MAGs149 > VFJZ01. The sequence goes on from CAVRMM010000002.1 coordinate 375,056, forward strand.
TGCTCCCAGAGCGGCTTCGTGATGTCCATGCCGGCGTTGTTGACCAGGATGTCGATCTCGCCCGCGCGCTCGATCAGGCCGTCGAGTGCGGCCGGGTCGGTGAGGTCGGCGGCGATCGCCCGGGCGCCGAGGCGCTCGGCCGCCGCGTGCAGCGCGGCGGTCTCCCGCGCCACCAGCACGAGCCTGCCGCCCTCGGCGTGCACGGCCTCGGCGATCGCGAGGCCGATGCCGCGCGAGGCGCCGGTGACGAGCACGAGGGTGTCGCGGATCTCCACGGGCGAGAGTCTACGAGGTCACCGTGACGAGGCCCAGGATGACGATCGCCAGCATCGCGCTGGAGGTCGCACCGAGCACCAGCGGGCGGCCGCCGAGCCGGCGCAGCTGGCCGACGTCGATGGTCAGGCCGAGCCCCGCCATGGCGCAGGCCAGCAGCGCGGTGTCGAGATCGGTCGCGCGCTCGATGAAGCTGTCCGGCAGCCAGCCGGTCGAGCGGATCAGCACGGCGAGGACGAAGCACGCGACGAACAGCGGCACCGGGTTGCCGCGCTTGCCGCCGGCGCGGCCCTTGATGACGGCCGTCACGACGATCACGGGCACCAGGAGCACGACCCGCGTCAGCTTGACGATGGTCGCGACCGCGAGCGCCGCGGCCGAGACGCCGCCGGCGGCGCCGATCACCTGCGCCACCTCGTGCACGCTGCCGCCGGCCCACAGGCCGAAGTCGTCGTCGGAGAGGCCGAGCGCGCTCGTCCCGAGCACCGGTAGCGCCAGCATCGCGATCGTGCCGAGCGCGGTGACCGTGGCGAGCGCGAAGCCCGCCTCCTCGTCCTTGGCCCCTGCGACCGGCTCCATCGCCACCACCGCCGCCGCGCCGCAGATGCCGCAGCCGGCGCCGATCAGCAGCGACAGCGCGGGGGAGACGCCGAGGCGCCGCCCCAGCCAGACCGTGAACGGGAGCGTGAAGCCGACCGCCGCCACCGACACCAGCACGCCCCGCCAGCCGACGTCGCCGATCAGCTCGAGCGAGATGCGCAGGCCGAGCAGCGCGATGCCGACGCGCAGCACCCGGCGGGCGGCGAACCGCGCGCCCGGCGTGAGCACCGCCCGGCCGCCGGCGACGTTCGCGACCAGCATGCCGAGCAGCAGCGCCGCCACCAGCGCCGAGAAGCGCGGCTCGATCTGCGAGATGCCGTAGGCGACCAGGGCGAGCGCGGCCGCCAGCGCGAGTCCGGGTGCGAGCGTTCGGGCAGCCGGGTTGGACGGCGGGGTCACATCCCGGCTCGAATCCGGTGGAAACTCACGGATGCTGCGACCTGTTCTCGCCCGTCGCGGCAGGGGACCTGCCGTCGCGCCCGAAAAACCTCCAGACGATGAGCGAGTTCGAACGACGGATCAGTGAGGCGCGTCGCGCCGGGCACGAGATCGCCCAATCGGTGCAGAGAAGCATCGACCGGAACCGCGAGCGAAAGGTGCCGGCCGACGATCCGCCCTCAGACTCCGGTGTCGGCGCTGCCGTTGTCCCAGACGCGGAGCTCGAGCCCCGCGTCGGCGAACCGCTCCCGTAGCGCGGCGTCCTCGTCGGCCGCGACGGTGGCGATGATGCCGCCGTCGCCGGGGAACGTCTCCCGGCGCAGGCCCGCGGCCACGCGCTCGATCGGCTGCAGGTAGACGGCGCCGTGGCCGAGCGACCGGTACGTGTCGGCGACCACGACCAGCTGGCCGGCCGCGCCGTCGATGGTGCCGAGCAGGCTCACGAAGTGCCCGACGTTCCAGTCGGCCTCGGGGCCGGCCGAGTCATCGCCCGACACGAGGTACGCGAGCACCTCGGGCGCCGACGGGTGCGAGCCCCAGAACGGGCCGGTGGAGAGGTTGGCGGCCAGCGCCACGGGCGACGACGCCGAGCAGGCGATGTCGAGCACGGCACGCGTGGCGGCGACCGTGAACGGCCCCGCGATCGGGATGGCGGTGACGACGCCCGCGCCGATCTCGTCGATGGCGCGCACCATGCCGGCGGCGGCCGTGCCGGAGCGCTGCTCGTCGGTGATGGGGAAGTCGCAGCGGGCGTCGCGGCCGGTCTCGCCCTTCGGCAGACCGCCCTTGTAGCGGCTCGGCGACTGGGTGGTGCCGGCCTTCAGCGCGACGTCCTCCTGGTCGACGTCGAACCCGGCCACGCGCAGCGCGAGATGGGCCTGGAAACAGCCGCACAGCTCGTCGACCTGCGGCAGCGCGGTGGAGTGGAGCGCGGCGAAGCGGTCCGCGCCGGTCACGAAGCGGGTGGTGGCGATGCTCATGCGATGGATCGTACGGGAGATCCCGCGGGACGGGAACCCGCGCCTACGATGCGTGTCCCACCGGTATGCCGATCCTCCTCCGCCTCAGCCTGGTCGTCGTCGCACTCGTGCTCGTGGCCTGCGGCAGCGGCTCGTCGACCACGTCCGAGCAGCCGGCCACGGCGCCCACGCTCGCCATGCTCGACGCCGTGCGCACCGGCGGGTTCGTCGCCTCGAGGCGCGAGGTCCACCTGGCGCCGGGCGATCCGGCGCTGGCCGACGCCCAGGAGGCGCTCGGCGTGCCCCTGCCGGCCAGCACCGAGAGCCTCAACCCCGGCGCCGCCGACGTGTTCGTCTACTCCGTCAGGGCGGTGCTGACGGACGGCACGACCGCGTCGTACTCGTACGACGAGTCGCAGGTGCCGGACGACCTGAAGAACCTGAGCGCATGGCTGGGGACGCAGTTCTGATCGGGCGCGACCTGCACGACGCCGACTCGATGCGCGCCACGGACGCGGCGGCGATCGCCGCCGGCGTGCCCGGCACCCGGCTGATGGCGGCCGCGGGGGAGGCCGTCGCGCACGTCGTCCGCGTCCGCTTCGCCGCCGCACGGCGCGTCGTCTGCGTCTGCGGCGGCGGCGCCAACGGCGGCGACGGCCTGGTGGCGGCGCGCCGCCTGCGGGCGCTCGGCGTCGACGCGTCGTGCCTGGTCGTCGCGTCGCGGCCGTACGAGGGCGACGCGCTCGACGCGTGCGAGGCGGCGGTCGCGGCGGGCGTCCCGGTCTCCCGGGTCGGCGCCGTCGGCGACGGCCTGCGCGGCGCCGACGTGGTCGTGGACGCGCTGCTCGGCACCGGCCGCACGGGCGAGCCCCGCGGCGCGGTGGCCGAGGCGATCCGCGCCATCGGCGACGCGGGCGTGCCGGTGGTGGCGGTCGACGTGCCGAGCGGCGTCGACGCCTCGACCGGTGAGGTGGCCGCGGTCGCCGTCTCCGCCGACGTCACGGTCACGTTCCACGCGCCAAAGCTCGGCCACGTGGTGCTGCCCGGGCTGGCGCACGCCGGCCGGCTCGTGGTGGTGCCGATCGGCATCCCCGCCGTCACCGGCGTGCCGGCGCCGGCCGTGCTGGTCGGCCCCGCGACCGTCGCCTCGCTCGCGGGGCGGCCGTCGTTCGGCTCGAAGTACGACGCGGGCAACGTGCTCGCCATCGGCGGCTCGCGCGGCATGACGGGCGCCATCGTGCTGTGCGCGCCGGGCGGCTCTGCGCGCCGGCGCCGGCCTCGTGGTGACGGCGGTGCCGGCGTCGGAGCAGCCGGTCGTCGCGGGCCTGGTGCTGGAGCCGATGACGCTGGCGTGCGCCGACGCCGACGGCGGCCTGCGCCCTGGCCGCGGCCGACGTGCTGCTGGAGCGCGCCCGGCGCTGCACGACGGCGGCGATCGGGCCGGGCTGCGGTCGCGACGGCCGGCACCGCCGCGCTGGTGCGGCACATCGTCCCGCTGGTCGCCGCGCCGGTGGTGCTGGACGCCGACGGGCTGCACGCCATCGGCACCGACCTCGAGCTGCTGGCGGCACGCACGGCGCCGACGGTGATCACCCCGCACGCGGGCGAGGCCGCGCGGCTGCTCGGCACCACCACGGAGCGAGGTCGCCGCGCACCGCCTCGAGACCGCCCGCACGCTGGCCGAGCGAACCGGCGCCGTCTGCGTGCTGAAGGGCGCCGACACGATCATCGCGGCGCCCGGCGGGTTGCTCGCGGTGCGCGACGGCGACGACCCGCGCCTCGCCACCGCCGGGACCGGCGACGTCCTCTGCGGCACGATCGCCGGCGTGCTGGCCGGCGGCGCGTCGCCGTTCGAGGCAGCGGCAGCGGGCGCCGCGGCGCACCTGGCCGCGGCGCGGTCGGTGCCGGCCGGGCCGGCAGCTGGTGGCCTCGGACCTGGTCGATCGCCTGCACCTTGGCCCGCCCGCGTGACACGACCGGGGGCCGGACCGTCGGGCTATCATGGACTCGTCGAGCGCGGACGCTCGCCTGAGGACGGAGGAATCGGTTGATCGACGCCGCGGTGCGTGACGTGATGCTGGAGAACCCGCGGACGGTGCCGCCGGAGATGCTCCTGCGTGAGCTCGTCGACCTGTTCGTCTCCGAGAACCTCCAGGGCGTGCCGGTCGTCAAGGACGAGAAGCTGATCGGGATCGTCACCGAGGGCGACCTGATCCTGCAGGAGGTCGAGGGCGACATCGAGGTGCCGCACTTCGTGCCGTTCCTGGACGGCGCGATCTTCTTCCACAACACCGACCAGTTCGACGAGCAGATCAAGAAGGCGTTCGCGGCCACCGCCGGCGACCTGATGACGGACGAGGTACGCACCGTCGCGCCGGACGACACCATCCACGAGGCGGCTCGGCGGATGTCGCGGCACGACGTCTCGCGGCTGCCCGTCGTGGAGGGCGGTCGCGTGGTCGGCATGATCTCGCGGTCGCACATCGTCCGCGCGCTGGCCCGGTACGAGTTCCACGACAACCAGGCCTGAGTGCGTTCGCTGCTCCGTGTCGACGCCGCGGCGGTGCGCGCCAACGTCGCACGTCTGCGCGGCGCGCACGGAGGCGAGCTGTGGGCCGTCGTCAAGGCCGACGGCTACGGGCACGGCGCCGCCGACGTCGGGCGGGCGGCGCTGGAGGCCGGCGCGATCGGCCTCGGCGTGGCGACGCTGGGCGAGGCGCGGGCGCTCGGCGCCGCGCTGCCGGCCGCGCGGATCATGGTGCTGTCGCCGCTCGCGCCCGGCGACGAGCCGGCCGCGGCCGGCCTCGACGTCGTCTGCTCCACGCCGGGCGCCGTCGAGCGACTGGCGGCCGTGCCGGGCGTGCGGATCCACCTGAAGGCCGACACCGGCATGGGCCGCTGGGGCCTCGCCCCGGACGAGGCGATCGCGGCCGCCGCCGTCGCGGGTCACCGGCTGGGCGGCCTGTGCTCCCACCTCGCGACGTCGGAGGAGCACGACACGACCTTCGCCGACGAGCAGATCGCCCGCTTCCGGGCGCTCGCGGATCGCTTCCCGCCCTGCCCGCGCCACCTCGCGAACTCCGGCGGCGCGCTGTACCTCGCGGGTGCGCGGTTCGACATGGCGCGCTGCGGCATCGCCCTCTACGGCATCTCGCCGCGGGACGAGACTGCCGCGGCCGACGGCCTGGCGCCGGTGCTGACGTGGACGAGCGAGGTGCGGATGGTGCGCGCGCTGCAGCCGGGCGAGGCGAGCGGCTACGGGCGCCGGATCCGGGCCGATCGGCCGCTGCGTGTCGCGCACGTGCCGGTCGGGTACGCCGACGGCTACCCGCGTCCCGCCGCGGGCGAGGCGGAGGTCGTGGTGGGCGGCAGGCCGTGCACCGTCGGGGCCGTCGCGATGGACCAGCTCGCCGTGATCCTGCCCGACGACCTGCGCGTCACCGCGGGCGACGAGGTGACGCTGGTCGGCCCGGGCGCGCCGATCGAGTCCCTCGCCCGCGCCGCCGGCACGATCGGCTACGAGATCGCCTGCGCGCTGCGCCACCGGCCCGACCGCGGCGACCGCGAGGTGGCGGCATGAGCTTCGAGGAGCTGGCCGCGCGCGGCCGCGCGCTCGTCGGCGACGAGGGCTGGATCGTGGGCGGCGCGGTGCGCGACCACCTGCTCGGCCGGCCGGTCGACGACTGGGACGTCGTCGTGGCGGGCGACGCGGGCGCCGCGGCCCGGGCGCACGCCCGCAGCAGCGGCGGCGCGCCGTTTCCGCTGTCGGAGCGCCACGGCGCCTGGCGGGTCGTGGACGAGGGCCGCATGGTCGACTTCACCGCCCTGCACGGCTCGCTGCCGGAGGACCTGGCGCGCCGCGACTTCACGGCGAACGCGGTTGCCGTCGCCCTCGCCGACGGTGCCGTCACCGACCCGCACGGCGGGCTCGACGACATCGGCGCGCGGGTGCTGCGGGTGGTCGGCGACGACGTCTTCCGCGACGACCCGCTGCGCCTGCTGCGGCTGCCGCGACTGGCCGCCGAGCTGGAGTTCGCGGTGGAGCAGACGACGGCCGAGATCGCCCGGCGCGACGCCGACCTGGTCGTCTCGAGCGCCGGCGAGCGCCAGCTGGCCGAGCTGCAGCGGATCCTCGGCGTCCGCGATCCGGTCGACGCCCTGTCGCTGTGCGACGAGCTGGGCGTGCTGCGGGCCGTGCTGCCCGAGGTGGACGCGCTGCACGACGTCGAGCAGTCGGCGTTCCACCACCTCGACGTCTTCCACCACACGCTGCACGTCATCGACGCCACCGCCGACGTGGCCGCCAACGTCACCCACTTCTTCCCCGACGCCGCGGTGGCGGCGGCCATCGAGGAGTCGCTCGCCGCAGCCGCTCGACGGCACCATGGACGTGCGCGCCGGCCTGCGCTGGGGCGCGCTGCTGCACGACATCGCGAAGCCCTACACGCGCACCGTGATGCCCGACGGCGCCGTCAAGTTCTGGGGCCACGACGAGCACGGCGTCGCGATGCTCGACGACATCCTCGGGCGCCTCAACGCCAGCGGCGCGCTGCGCGACCTGACGACGGTGCTGGTGCGCGAGCACCTGATGCTCGGCTTCCTGATCCCGTCGCGCCCGCTCGACCGGCGCGCCTTCTACCGGTACGCGATGGCGACCCGCCCGTACGCGCTGCCGTCGGTGGTGCTGTCGCTGGGCGACCGCCTCGCGACGCGGGGCTCCCGCACGCGGCAGCGCGGCCTGCGGCGGCACCTGCAGACGGCGCAGGAGATCGCCGCCGGCATCGTCGCGCTCGGCCCCGTGCCGCCGCCGCTGGTGGCGCCGGCCGACCGCATCGCCGAGCAGGTCGGCCTTGCGCCGGGGCCCGACCTCGGCCGGCTGGTGGCGGCGCTGCAGGAGGAGCAGGCGGCCGGCGTCGTGGAGAGCGAGCAGCAGGCGGTGGAGTTCGCGCGGTCGTGGCTCGCGTCGTCGGCGTAGACGGCTGTCGCGGCGGCTGGGTCGCGGTCGCGCTGCCCGGCCCCGAGGTGGTGGTGCGAGCGACGCTGCGCGCGGTGCTCGAGACGTTCCCCGACGCCGTCTGCGTGGCGGTCGACATGCCGATCGGCCTGCCGATGGGCGCCGGCGGCCGGGCGTCGGACCGGGCCGCCAGGCGGCTGCTGGGCCGGGCCTCGTCGCGCGTCTTCCCGGCGCCCACCCGGGCCTGCCTGGAGATGCCCACCTACGCCGCCGCCCGGCTGGTCGAGCCGGCGCTGTCGGCCCAGTCCTACGCGCTGCGCGCCAAGATCCTCGAAACCGAGGAGGCCCGCGCCGCCGGTCCCGTGGTCGAGGCGCACCCGGAGCTCGCGTTCCTCGCGTTCGCGGGCGAGGTGCTGGTTTCGAAGCGCACCTGGGACGGCGCCGTCCGGCGTCGTGCCGTGCTGGCGGCGCAGGGCCTCGTGCTGCCCGACGACCTGGGTCCGACGGGCGGCACGGCGCCCGTCGACGACGTCCTCGACGCGGCGGCGTGCGCGCTCGTCGCGCAGGCGATCGCAGACGGCACGGCCGAGCGGCTCGGCGACGCCGCCGAGGGCGTCATCTGGATGCCGGCGCCAGCCCGCTGACCACCGCGGCGAGCTCGTGCTCGCCGCAGAACACCGCGTCGCCGAACTGCTCGCGCGCGCGCTCCACCCGGTCGGGCCCACCGCCCACGAACACCACCGGGATCGCACGGCGGTACTGCGCGCTCCACAGCCACTGCGCGACCGCGCGGCCGTGGCTCGGCAGCCGCTCGAGCGAGATCACGAGCACCTCCGGGACGCTGTCGGCGCGCATGCCCTCGCCCTCCGCCCAGTGCACGGTCACCTGGTGGCCGCCCGCGATCAGGCGCCGGGCGACGGCGTACGCCTCCTCCTCGTGCCAGTGGACGTAGGTCACCCGGGCCATCGCGCGGGCTCCATCAGTAGCCGAGCCGGCGCCGGCGCGCCTCGCGCAGGAACCCGAGGGCGGCGGCGTGCGGGTCGGGCGCGGCGGCCACGTCGGCGTAGGGCAGCCACGCCCCGCCGAACGGCGAGCCGTAGAACGGGTCGGGCGGGTTCCCGCCCCACCGGCTGGCGTAGACGTACGGGTGCGGGTCGAAGCGGTCGCCGGGAGACAGGCCGTACGTGCCGCCGCGATCGTCCGTGCCGACGTCGACGGCGGCGTCGAAGTGCTCCGGCCACAGCCGCACGTGCGGCGTCGGGGCGTCCTCGACGCGGCACTCGTCGCGGAACTCGGCGAGCACCGCGAAGGCCAGCACGAACCAGTCGGCCAGCGCCGCAGCAGCGGCCGCGTCCACCTGCAGCGGCGCGTCGACGTCGCCGTGCGGCGGCACGTCGAAGACCTCCTGCTGCTCCAGGGCAAGTGGTACGCCGGCCACCACGGCGGCGCGGGTCAGCGTCGTGACGGGCTCTCGCACGGTGTCGGTGCGGTACTGCGAGACGACCAGGTCGGTGCCCTCGACGCGCACCTGCCGCTCCGCCGAGCCGAACGGCGGCGTGCCGAACCCGCCGGGCGTCGAGCGCAGCGTGATCTGGTCGTTCACGGCGGCGCGAGCGGGGGAGATGACGTAGACGGCGAGCCGGTGCAGGTCGGTGCGGGTGCCCGGGTAGGTCGCGGGGAGTTCGGACCGCATGGCGAGCCAGTCTAGTCTCGCCGGACGGGCGTTACACGCCGCGGGCGCGGGCCCGCAGCCCGGCGACGACGGCGACCAGGCCGAGCGCGATCAGGCAGGCGCCGCCGACGACGATGGCGAGCGGCCGTTGCGCCGTGTCGAACGTCGAGGTGATGATCGTGTCGGCCAGGGGCGACGTGCTCGACTCGAGCGCCTGGTCGCGGGCGGCGAGGAACGCGACGAGCACGCCGGCGCAGGCGCCGAGCAGGCAGACGAAGGTGGCGGCGAGCGCCCCGCCCGCCGATCGCGCGGTGAGGGCGCCGAGGCCGAGCAGGACGATCGCGAGCCCGATCAGGACGGGCGGCGCCAGGTCGGACGCGTCGGTTGCCCTCCGCAGCGGGTCGAGCTCGGACGCCTTCACCAGCACGATCTCCCGTGCCTCGTGCTGCGCCAGCACCTGGGCCAGCGCCGGGTTCCGTTCCGCCAGCGACTCCAGCAGCGGCTCGGGGTTGGCGACGACGTCGCCGTTGGCGTTGACGTCGTCGTTCGGTTCGCCGCGGGCCGCCGCCAGCAGCGCCGCCGCGGCAGCGCGGTTGAGGCGCGCCCAGGCGACCTGCACGTCGGGCTCCTTCAGCGAGGTGGCCACGGCGATCCGCAGCTGTTCCTCGGCCGCCGCGGGCACCCGCACCGTTACGCGCTCGAGGATCGCGTCGGAGATCGCCGTCGCCACCGCCGGGTCGTCGGCGATCGCCGTTGCCCGGCGTTCCCAGCCCGACTCGTCGAGCAGCGACCGGTCGGCCCACACCGACGTCGCCGCGAGCACGGTCGCGACGGCGCCCAGCAGCAGCAGCACGAAGGCGAGGACGCGTCGCATCTGCGTCTCAGACTAGGCGCGCGCGGAGGATCCGGCGCGCGCGATCGGGGGGTCAGATGACATGGCCGCCCGCGGGCTCCATCACGAGGCCGGCCGACTTCCACGCCTGCATGCCGCCGGAGACGTTCGCGCACCCCGGCCGGCCGATGCGCGCGAGCGCGTGGGCGACGGCGTCGGAGCGCTGGCCGGAGCGGCAGATGATGAGCGTCGAGTCGCGTTCGGGCAGCTCGGTGAAGCGCTGCTGCAGCTCGCTCATCGGCACGTGGATGGCGCCCGGAGCGTGCCCGGCGTCCCACTCGTCCTGCTCCCGGACGTCGAGCAGCAGCGCACCTGCAGCCTGCTCGGCGAGGGCCGTTGCAACGTCGATCTGGCGCACGTCGTCCATCGAGCGCAACGTAGCGGAGAGTGCGGGCGATACACTGCCTCGGGCCTGGGGAGGACGTTGGGGGCGAGGCTCGAACGCATGCCGAGAAACTCGCACGCCTACCGCATAACCGCACTCACAGCGCTCCTGGCGCTGTCGTTCGCCCTCGTCACGGTCTATTTCCGGGAGGGTGAGAACGGCGGACTTCATGGAACGCAGCGCTGGCTGGGTGACGCGTTCGCCCCTGCCTCCGAGGTCGTGCAGCGCGTCGCGCAGCCGTTCCGCGACGCCGGCGGCTGGGCCGAGGACGTGCAGAGCGCGCGCCGCGAGCGCGACCGCCTGCGCCAGGAGAACGCCCGGCTGCGCAAGCAGGTCGCCGACACGCAGACCGAGGGTCAGCTGGCGGCCGAGCTGCAGGCCGAGCTGGGCTACGTCCGCTCGCCGGCGTTCCCCGAGCTCGGCTCCTACACGCCTCGCAGCGCTCTCGTGATCGTCCGCTCGCCCGCCCTGTTCTCGCAGAAGGTGCTGCTCGACCAGGGCACCGGCGCCGGCATCCAGGTCGGCGACCCGGTCGTCTCCGGCGTCGCCACGAAGGACTACACCGGCGCGGCGCTGGTCGGACGCGTGACCGCGGTCTCGCACGACACGTCCGACGTCACGCTGATCTCCGATCCGGCGATGGCCGTGTCGGCCTCGGTGGCCGGCCAGCAGGGCGCCGACGGCGTGCTGCAGCCGAACGCGGGCGACGCCTCCACGCAGGTGCTCGACTTCGTCGGCAAGCAGTACACCGTCCAGCCGGGCAACCTCGTCGTCACGAGCGGCTTCAGCGACTCGCAGCTCGGCCTCGCCTCGTTCTTCCCGCGCGGCATCATGATCGGCGTCGTGTCGACCGTCTCGCAGTCCGACACCGAGACCTACAAGTCGATCCAGGTGACGCCGTGGGTCGACCTGCGCAGCTTCCGGACGGCGCTCGTGCTCACGCAGGGCGGCGCATGAGCGTGCAACGGACGCAGCGAAGCGGAGTCCCTTGCACGCGGTCGCGATTGCCGTGCGGAGCTCCGAAGGAGCGCACGGCATGAGCCAGTTCCTCGGAGCCCTGTCGCTCGTCGCGCGCGCCACGCTCCTCGTGCTCGTCGCCGTGCTGCTGCAGGTCACCATCGCCACCGATCTCGACGTGCTCGGTGGCCGGCCCGACCTGGTCGTGATCGTCGTCGTCTCGATCGCCCTCCAGTGCGGCCCGCTGGCCGGCGCCGTGGCGGGCTTCGCCGGCGGGTTCCTGGTCGACGCCCTCGGCCTCGGCGTGATCGGCGCCACGTCGCTGACGCTGACCACCGTCGGCTACCTGTCCGGCGTGTGGGGCGAGCGGCTGCGCGAGTCCGCGGCGGTGCGACCGCTGCTCGCCATCGGCGCGGCGTCACTGGCGGCCGGGCTCGGCGAGCTCGGCATCGCCGTGCTGGTCGGATCGGGCCCGGCCGTCTCGCCCGGACTGTTCCTGGCGGTCGTGCCCGGCTCGATGCTGAACGTGCTGCTCGCGATCGGGCTCTACCCGCTGTGCCGGCTCGTGCTCCGGCGCCGCCAGCCGCGAACGGTCATGATCGACCCCGAGTCGGTGGCCGCCTGATGTTCCAGGACTCCACGCGCCGCCCGGCCCGCGAGGGCCGGCCGCAGTCGGTGCAGCTGGCGCTGCGCGTCGCGATGCTGGGCGGTATCGCCGTCCTGCTGTTCGCGGTGCTGTTCTTCCGGCTCTGGGTGCTGCAGGTGCTATCGGCGGAGAGCTACCAGACCGCCGCCGAGGCCAGCCAGGCGCGCACGGTGCGCGTGCAGGCGCCGCGCGGGCGCATCCTCGACATCGACGGCAAGGTGCTGGTCGGCAACCGGCCGGGTGACGCGCTGACGTTCGACCTGACGACCGACGAGAAGGTGACGAAGGCGTGCGCCGTGGCGCCGCCGGCGGTGCCCCACCGCCGCCGGAGCCGACCGCGGCCGAGATGAAGAAGCTGCTGAAGGGGCTCAAGGGCAAGAAGAAGGCGCAGCGGAAGGCCGCCATCCTGGCGCTCTCCGAGCCGAAGCCGGTGGTGAAGGTGTGGCGCGGCTGCGCGCGCACCAATGCCACGCTCGTCACGCTGGCGAAGCGCGCGGGCACGCCGATCGGCGAGTTCGAGGACCGCATCCACGCCGCCATCGGCCGGACGCCGTTCGAGCCGGTGACGCTGATCGACGACGCCGAGCGGCCGCTGATCTTCTACGTGAAGGAGAACGGCGCACGGTTCCGCGGCGTCCGCATCGCGAAGCGCACGCTGCGCGACTATCCCGCGTACGACGTCGCGCGGCACGTCGGCTACGCGGCGCAGATCTTCGGGACGATCGGCGAGGTGACGACCGACGACCTGAAGGATGCCGAGACGTACCCGGGCGCCAAGTCGGGCGACGTGGTCGGGCACTCCGGCATCGAGCGCTCGTACGACCGCTGGCTGCGCGGCCGCGACGGCACGCTCAACGTGACGGTCGACGCGCAGGGCAACCCGCAGGGCCGCGCCACCCTCGTGCCGGCGCCGGTGCCGGGCCGCGACGTGCGCCTGACGATCGACCTCGACCTGCAGCACGCCGCCGAGAAGGCGCTGCGCAAGGGCATCGCCACGGCCCGCGAGCGGGGCGGCCCGGACGGCGCGCCGATGCCGAGGGCCGCCCGCGGCGCACTGATCATCATGGACGTCAAGACCGGCGCCGTCCGCGCGATGGCCTCGTGGCCGAGCTTCGACAACAAGCGGACGGTCGGCAAGGGCTCCGACGCGTACTTCGCGAAGCTCTTCTCACGCGCGAACCGCGAGCGGGCGCCGCTGCTGAACCGCACCACCGACGGCATCTACCCGCCCGGCTCCACCTTCAAGCCGGTGACGGCGATCGCCTCGATCGCGACGGGCGTCTCGACCGTCTCCGACGAGATCCTGTGCGGCAAGGACCTCGTCGTCGACGGCCAGCGCTACAAGAACTTCGAGACCGACACGAACACCTTCATCTCGTTGCGCACCGCCCTGACCCAGTCGTGCGACACGTACTTCTACGAGCTCGGCAACCGGCTCTACAAGGCGACGTCGAAGAACGGCGACCGGCAGCCGCAGCCGCTCTGGATGCGGCGCCTCGGCTTCGGCGCCCCGACGGGCCTCGACATCCCGGATGCCGCCGGCGTGGCGCCTGACGCGGAGTACAAGAAGGAGCTGTTCGGCAAGGATCCGATCAACAACAAGTGGACCTCGGGCGACGCCGTCAATGCGTCGATCGGCCAGGGCTTCGTGCAGGTCACGCCGCTGCAGATGGCGTCGCTGTACGCGCTGATCGCCAACGGCGGCTCGCTCGTGACGCCGCACCTGGCCGACACGATCGAGGATCCGGGCGGCGAGGTCGTGAAGGAGCTGCGGTTCAAGGCGCGGCGCAAGGTCGACGTCGACCCGTTCGTGCTCGAGTCGATCCGCAGCGGCCTACGCGGCGTCACGCACGACGTCGACGGCACGGCGGCGACGCGCCTTCGCCGGGTTCCCCGTCGGCGTCGCCGGCAAGACCGGCACCGCGCAGAAGCCGCCGCTCGACGACTTCGCCTGGTTCGCCGGCTACGCGCCGATCGAGGATCCGCAGCTCGTCGCCGTCGCCGTGATCGAGCAGGGCGGCTTCGGCGGCGTCGGCGCTGCCACCGCCGTGCGCGACGCCTTCACGGCGGCGTTCAACGCCGCGTCCCGGCAAGCTGCCGACGCCGCTACCGCGAGAAGCAGCCGGTCGAGAAGGCACGCGTCGCAGATCATCAACGGCGTGCAGCTCGGCGATCCCGAGGCACCCGCGACGACCGACGGGCGCCGGATGACCGCGGCCATCTTCTTCCGCCGGCTCGACTACGTGCTGCTCGCGGCGATCGCCGGCGTGATCGCGTTCGGCTGCGATCACGATCCTCTCCGTCACGGGCGCCGAGACCGAGCGCGCGGCACCTCATCTACGTGGGGATCGGCGTGACCCTGGCCCTGCTCGTGGCGACGGTCGACCTGCGGCTGTACCGCAAGATCCTGTGGCCGGGCTACGTGGCGCTGCTGCTGCTCCTGATGCTGGTGCTCGGCCTCGAGGCGGCCCGCGGTTCGAGCCGCTGGATCACGCTGCCGCGGGTTCAACCTGCAGCCGTCCGAGATCGGCAAGGTGATCGTGATCGTCGTGCTGGCGGCGCTGGTCGCCGAGCACAGCCGCGACAAGCAGGGCACCTGGCGCACGTTCGGGCTGTCGCTGCTGGTGATGGCCATCCCCGGCGCGCTGGTGTTCCTCGAGCCCGACCTCGGCACCGCGATCGTCTACGGCGCGGCGTGGCTCTCGATCCTGTTCGTCGCCGGCGCCCGCCTGCTGCAGATCGCCACGGTGCTGGCGGTCGTCGTGGGCGGCGTGCTGCTGGTGTTCGACGTGCTGCCCGCCGACCGGCGTCCGCCTGCTGCAGCCGTACCAGCAGGCGCGCCTGACGGCGTTCCTCGACCCGGAGGGCTCGAGCGAGGCGGCCTACCAGGCGCAGCAGTCGAAGATCGCGATCGGCTCCGGCGGCCTCGCGGGCAAGGGACCCGACGGCGCCACCGTCTCGCAGCAGGGCTTCCTGCCGGAGCGCCACACCGACTTCATCTTCGCCGTGGTGGGCGAGCAGCGCGGGTTCCTGGGAGCGGCATTCCTGCTGGCGCTGTACGTCGTGATCGTCTGGCGGGCGGCGCGTGCGATCACGCTCGCGGCGACGCTCTACGAGAGCCTGATCGCGGCGGGCATCTTCGGCATGTGGGTGATCCAGATCTTCGTCAACATCGGCATGACGCTGGGGATCATGCCGACGACGGGCATCCCGTTACCGTTCATGACGTACGGCGGCTCGAACACGATCACGAACCTGGTCGCGGCCGGGCTGCTGCTGGCGATCCAGGTGCGGGGCGGCGTGCCGCAGGCGCCGCCGCTGGCCGACCACGCGGTGGTGCGCAACCAGCCGCGCGAGCTCGTCCGCAGCTAGCCGGCCGGGACCGATCCGGGGGCCCCGGTCGTAGAGGTCACGTGATCGCGACCGCCAACTCGCGGAGTCGCCCCGGCTCGCCGGGGCGCTGCTCGCCGCGCTGGCGGTGGCCGGGCTGCTCCTGGCCGGCTCGTACCGCGGGCCGGCGCCGCGGCCGGTCGCGGTGTCGTCGCCGCCGCCATCCGCCGCGGTGGGCGGCTGGGAGATCGCCGGCGCGAGCCTGACGCTGAACGCCGACGGCACGTGGACGGGCTTCGACGGCTGCAACCGCCGGCGCGGCAACTGGCTGGAGCTCGACGAGGGCCGGTTCGCCGCCTCGTCGACGCAGGCCGCGAGGCGCTGCGGCGCGCGTCGACCTGGGCGCGCTGCTGACGTCGGCCACGCGAGTGGAGGTCGGACGTGGACGGCTGCTGCTGTCGGACACGAAGGGCCGCCGATGGGAACTGAGCCGATCGGGCGCACCCGCCGTGTCGGCCACGGCGGTCGCCGCGACGAGCCGCGTCCGCGTCGGCATCGCCTGTCCGCTGGCGAACTCGATCCGCTGCGGCCGCGTCGGCATCGCCGTCTGGCCCGAAGGCGCGGTCGACCACCTAGTGGCGCAGATCGGCTCGTACGTCGCGACGCTGCACCGGACGGGCGACTTCTACGCGGGCTACGTCGACGCTGGCGACCTCGCGGCGCCGCCGTTCGCGATCCGGGCATCTGCTGCGGGCCAGTGGCTCGGCGACCCGCCGGCGTCCGTCGACGTCCGCGTCTCGGGTTCGGCCGACGGCTTGCCGATCGACGTCACGTTCCGGACGGAGATCGCGGCCGGGTGGGGATAGGAGCGCTCCGACGCGGCGCGGACCCGTACCTCGAACCGAAGTACTACCGGGTCGAACGTGTCCCGAGGCGCCTGCTACCGCGCATCTCCGACGCACCACTCCGTGCCGATGTCGCCCGATCCGTGCGGTCCCGCGCGGAAACGTTCTGGGGTCAGACCCCAGGACGGCCGTTTTCGGGGTCAGACCCCGCACATGGAAGGCGCACGAAGGCGCGCGGGAGTCGTGCCGTGAGCGGCCCGTCAGCGCCCGCAGGCGGCGGCGAGGTACGCCGAGAACGCGACCGTCGTGGCGGCGCGTCTGCGTGACGCGGAAGTCGCCGTTCGGCTCGCGGACGTCGTACCAGAGCACGCCGCGCAGCCTCGGCATCGACGCGCCGGATGCGCACCGAGCTGCCCGATCCAGCCCGCCTTCGAGCCGCCGAGGCCCGTCGAGCCCGTCTCCGCCAGCCAGAACGGCTTGCGCGCCAGGCGGTCGATCGTCGCGTACGCCCGGGCGAACAGCGGCCTGCGGCGCCGTCCAGTCGAGCACGTCGGTCGTGCCGAAGTTGTAGGCCACCGCGCCGACCGCATCGACCTGGTTGCGGCCCGGGAAGTAGTCGCGGATCCGGTTGCCCGGCTCGTCCGGCACGGACCGGGCGTACGGCGTCCACAGCAGCCGGATCCGCCCCTGCGACGCCTGCCGGACGACGTGGCGGACGTGCCGCCACGCCCGCACGTACCGGCCCGCGCCCTGGTTTCGAGACCTCGCCCGACCACGGGTACCACGGCGTGTTCGGCTCCGGCATCGGCCGCAGGATCGGCTTCGGCTCGAGCCCGCGCAGCTGCCGCGCGAGGCGCCGCAGCGTCGCGGTCGTAGCCGCCGAACGCGACACGGTCGAGCGTCGCCGCGCGGTCGTCGGGTTGCCACGCGACGATCGAGCAGCAGGCGCCGCGCCTTCGCCAGCGAGATCACGCGCGGGTCGACCAGCTCGTCCGCGCCGACGTAGACGGACAGCGTCGACACGCCCGGTCCGACGGCTGTCGCGAGCCGCGGGAGGCTCGTCGCCGGGCGGTCCTGGTACACGCCCACGCGGATGCACGCCGTCGCCGCCGCCGGCACAGATCACGAGTGCGGCGACCGCCGCGACGAGCCCGATGTGCAACCGCAAGGCCATACCCCCCGTCCAGAACCCTCTCTCCGATTGTGGGCGATCCACGGCGAATCCGCTGGACGGCTACGGTTTGGTGCGATGGAACGGCGCACCGTACGAGGCCTCGGCGAGCTGCTGCGCGAACCGGCGCCCGCGCGTCCGCGGCCGCTGGCGCTGGTCGGGCGCGGCGTCGTGGTCGACGCGTTCGCCCGCGCGCTGCTGGCCGGCGGCGGCGACCGCCGGGCGCTCGCGCCGCTCGCCGCCGCCGGCCCCGGACCAGCTGCGCGGCTGCGTCGCCGTGATCGCCTGCGGGCTGTCGCGCGACGCCATCCGGTCGCTCGCCCGTGCGCGCCGCCCGTTCGTGGTCGCCCTGCTGCGCGGCGACGACCGCTACGCCTGGGGCACGCTGCCGGGCGTGGGCGCCGCCAACGCCATCCCGCCGCTCGCCGACGGTTCGCCCGACATCGACACCGCCCTGCGCCGCCTGGCCGCGCGCCTCGATCCCGACGACGCCGTCGAGCTGGCGACGCGCCTGCCCGTGCTGGCGCCGCTGATCGAGGCGGAGCACGCCGTCACCGCTGCTCGCTGGGCCGCGCTGCTGGCTCTGCGCGGTCGTGGCAGCGGCGCGATCACGCTCGTCCAGGCCCGGGCCGCGGTGACCGCCGCGCGGGCCGCCGGACTGCCCGCCGGCGCCGCCAGGTTGCCCGACATCGCGCTCACCACCGGGGCCGGCATCGCGCTGCGCGAGGCCGGCCGGCGCGTCCCGTCCCGGCTCGGTCGCGCCGCGCTCGCGTATGCGGGGACACTCGTCGTGCTCGGCGTGCAACGGGGCGTGCGGCGTTGACGGCGAGGGTGCGGTCTATGCTGTGGGACCCGATGACCCCTGGAGTCCTCGACGCGAGAATCGAGTCGATCCTCGCCGAGGTGCAGAAGCCGTCCCGCTACATCGGCGGCGAGGTGAACGAGGTCGTCAAGCCCGACGGCCACCGTCCGCGTCGCGCTCTGCTATCCCGACGCGTACGAGATCGGCATCTCCAACCAGGCGCTGCAGATCCTCTACACGCTCGTCAACGAGCGCACCGAGGCTGCCGCCGAGCGCATCTACTGCCCGTGGCCCGACATGGCCGACGCGCTGCGCGCGCGAGGGCGTGCCCGCTGTTCACGCTCGAGACCTGGCGCCCGGTGCGCGAGTGCGACCTGTCGGGCATCACGCTGCAGCACGAGCTGACGTACTCCAACGTGCTCGAGATGCTCGACCTGGCCGCAGTCGCCGCTCCGCGCCGCGCGACCGCACCGACGACGACCCGATCGTGATGGCTGGCGGCCCGTGCGCCTCCAACCCCGAGCCGCTGGCGCCGTTCTTCGACGTGCTTCCTCATGGGCGAGGCCGAGGAGGGCCTGCTCGCGCATCGTCGACGTGCTCGAGCCGGTGCGCGCACGCGCCGCGAGCGCCTGGACGCGCTGGCGACAGCTGCCCAACCTGTACGTGCCCGCGCCGCGGGCACCATCCGGTCGAGCGCGCGGTCTACGCCAGTCTTCGACATCTCCACCCAGCCGACTGCAGCCGATCGTGCCGTACGCCAGCGCCGATCTTCATCGCGCGCCAGCGTCGAGGTCATGCGCGGCTGCACCCGCGGCTGCCGCTTCTGCCACGCCGGCACCTGGTACCGGCCGGTGCGCGAGCGCCCGGTGGACGACGTCGTCAAGGCCGGGCTCGAGCAGCTCGACTGCACGGGCTACGACGAGCTGTCGCTCACGTCGCTCGCCACGAGCGACTACACGGACGTCGAGCGCGGCGATCGCCGGCATCAAGCGCGCGCGGCCCGACGCTGCACCTGTCCCTGCCATCCAACCGGGTCGACACGGGACCGGTGGCGATGAACGCTGCGGCCAACGCGCGCCAGGCGATCGATCACGATCGCGCCCGAGGCGGCCACGCAGCGGATGCGCGACATCATCTGCAAGACGATCGCCGACGAGATGATCGAGCGGGCGATCGACGCGGCCTTCGGGCCGGCTACACGTCGCTCAAGATCTACTTCATGATCGGCCTGCCGCGCGAGACCCACGCCGAGGTGCAGGCCATCGTCGACTTCGGCTTCCGCGCCCGCGAGATCGGGCGCGCGAGATCTCGGAACGGGGGCCGGTTCACCGTCCACGTCTCCGCGTCCAACTTCGTGCCCAAGCCGCACACGCCGTTCCAGTGGGAGGGCATGTCGCCGCCCGAGCAGCTGCGCGTCAAGCAGCGAGTCACCTGCGCCGGGCCATGCAACGGCCGGCAGCTCCGGCTCTCGCTCCACGACACCCGCACCTCCATGCTCGAGGGCGCGCTCGGCCGCGGCGACGCGGTCACCGGCGACGTGATCGAGACGGCGTGGCGCGCCGGTGCGCGCTTCGACGCCTGGACGGAGCACCACAGACGAGCAGGTCTGGCACGAGGCCTTCGCGGCGCACGGGCGCGCGACTCGTCGACGAGGCAACGCGTCGAGCGCGAGGCGCTCGAACCGCTCCCATGGGATCACGTGCGGAGCGGTGTCACGAAGGAGTTCCTGCTCGACGAGTGGTGGGCAGACCCGCGCCGAGCGCGCGACGGGCGACTGCCGCTGGGACGGGTGCACCGATTGCGGCGCCTGCATGGGCCCCGTCCGAAACCGGCTGGTGTCCTGATCCGACACCTCGCCGCATTGGCTGCTTGAAGATCGAACTCCGCTTCGCCGTCACCGGGCGCGCCCGGTTCTTGTCGCACCTCGAGTGTGTCGACGGACTGCTGGCGGCGTTTCGCCGGGCGGGCTTCGAGGTCGCGCTGTCGAACGGCATGCGGCCGAAGCCGGTCATCTCGCTGGCGGTCGCGCGCGCCGTCGGCGTCGCCTCGCTGGACGAGCTGATGACCGTCGAGCTGGTCGGCGAGCACGATCTCGACGATGTCCGTGAGCGCCTCGCGGCAACGCTGCCGCGCGGCCTCGAGCTGCGTTCGGCCGCCGTCTCGGAAGGGACGCCCCGGCCGGTGCTCGGCGCGGTACCGCGTCGACGCTCGACGCGCCCCGCGACGTGGTGGAGCGCGCGGCTGCGCGCTACGCGGAGGTGGAGGCGGCGCCCGTGGAGCGCGCCTCGCCGAAGCGAACGAAGATCGTCGACGTGAAGGCGTTCGCGCCCGTCGTCGAGGTGGCAGAGGGCGGCTTCGACGTCGAAGTCGCGATCTCGCAGGAAGGTTCCGCCCGGCCGGAGGAGGTGGCGCGCGCGCTCGCAGAGCTCGCCGGCGCCGACCTCGCCGTGACCGGGGTCACAAGGCTCGAGATTGCGTGCCGAGCGGGGGAGGACCCCCGTCGGCGCGCCCGGAGAAACCGCATGAAGAAGATCCTGATCTGCGCCGACCCGTATGAAACGCGGGTGGCGATCGTCGAGGACAACGTCGTCGTCGAGACCTACCTCGAGCGCGCCACGCGCCGCTCGTTGCTCGGCAACGTGTACCTCGGCCGGGTGGACAACGTCCTCCCGGGCATGGAGGCCGCGTTCATCGACGCCGGCCTGCCCAAGAACTGCTTCCTCTACGTCGACGAGATCGTGCTGCCCGAGCTCGACGACCGGGAGCGCCGCAAGAAGAAGATCGAGCAGCTGATCAAGAACGGCCAGAGCCTGCTCGTGCAGGTCGTGAAGGACCCGATGGGCACCAAGGGCGCGCGCGTCACGATGGACGTGTCGCTGGCCGGCCGGTTCCTGGTCTACTCGCCGGACGGCAAGGGCTACGGCGTCTCGAAGCGCCTGCCCGACGGCGAGCGCGACCGCCTCCGCGACCTGGTGAAGACGCTGACGCCGAAGGGCGGCGGCGGGCTGATCGTCCGCACCGCGGCCCGCGGCGCCCAGCGCGAGGAGCTGGAGCGCGACCTCGACCTGCTCGAGAAGCAGTGGGCGTCCATCAACGCGGCCGCCAAGAAGAAGACCGTGAAGGCGCCGGCGCTGATCCACGAGGAGGTCGACCTCGCGCTGGAGATGGTGCGCGACGACCTGCGCGTCGAGGTCGACGAGGTCATCACCGACGACGAGGGCACGTACGAGCGCATCCGCGCCTTCGTCGAGACCCACTCGCCCGAGTTCCTGCCCCGCATCAAGCTGCACCAGGCCCAGACGCCGCTGCTGCGCCGCTACCAGGTCGAGGACGCGATCCGCTCGACGCATGCACCGGCGCGTCGACCTGCCGTCGGGCGGCTACCTGCTGTTCGACTACGCCGAGGCGTTCACGATCATCGACGTCAACACCGGCCGGTTCGTCGGCAAGTCGCGGCTCGAGGACACCATCCTCGCGAACAACCTCGAGGCGGCCCGCGAGGTGGTGCGGCAGCTGCGGCTGCGCGACATCGGCGGCATGATCGTCATCGACTTCATCGACATGTCGCCGCAGAAGAACCGCGACGCGGTGATCGGGTGCCTGCAGGAGGAGCTGAAGAAGGACCGCTCCAAGGTCTACCTGACGTCGATCTCGCCGCTCGGCCTGGTCGAGATGACCCGCCAGAACGTCACCGACGGCGTGCGCGAGATCATGACCGCGGCCTGCCCGACGTGCACGGGCGAGGGCCGCGTGCTGTCGAAGGAGACGATCGCGATCGAGAACCTGCGCACCCTGCGCCGGCATGCGTCGCTGTCGAGCCAGGAGGCCTTCCTGGTCGAGCTCGACCCCGAGATCGCGTCCCTGATGGTCGGCGCCGGCGGCTCCCGCCTGGCCGAGCTGGAACGCTCCACCGGCAAGCACTTCTCGCTCGTCGGCGTCGACAACGTGCCGATCGAGCGCTGCAGCGTCACGCGCGAGGGCGCGGCGGCCGAGATCCTGGCCGAGGCCATCCCGGTCGCGATCGGCCAGGAGCTGGAGCTCGAGATCGCCGAGCCGCACATGTTCCAGGCGGCCGACGCCGTCGCGTTCCTGGAGGGCGGCTACCGCATCGTCGTGGCCGGCTCCGGGCCGTACCTGGGCGAGCGCCACACCGTCCGCATCGACCACGCCGACCGGCACGAGGCGATCGCCACGCTGCTGTCGTCGAAGCCCGTCTCGGAGGTGGAGATGCTGGCGCTGATCGACCGGCGCACCGACATCCACGAGCCGGAGCGCCGCCTCGGCGAGCGCGTCGACCTCGAGGATCGCAGCCGGCGGCGGCAGCGCCGTCCCGCGGCGCCCGCGAAGAAGCCCGGCACCGGTGGCGGCGAGGGCGGCGCCAACGGCGACCGCAACAAGCCGCGCGTGCGCGGCCACGGCCGACGGCGCCGACGCCGTCGAGGGCGACGCCGAGACGCGCACGTCGCGCAACCGGCGCCGCCGGCGGCGCGGCAGCGGGTCGGGCATCGCGGCGGCCGCGAACGGCGTGGCCGACGGCACGGTCGACGTCGACATCGAGGATCTCGACATCGATCTCGAGCTCGCCGCCGCGGTCGGCGCCGACGACGACTCCGACGGCCTCGATACGGCGCTCCTGAACGAGGACGGCACTCCGGCGGCGCCGAAGAAGCGACGCCGCGGACGACGCGGCGGCAAGCGGCACCGGAAGCCCGGTGCCGCCGCCGGCGATGCGCCGGGGGCGAGGCCGGGGGCGACGACCAGCCGGCCGCCGACGGCGCCGAGGCGCCGATCGCGGAGGTCGCGCCCGTCGTGGACGCGGCACCGCCCGTCGAGGCCACTGCCGAGCCCGCCGACGGGGTGGCTCCGAAGCCGCGCCGGAGGCGCACGAAGGCCGAGATCGCGGCAGCCGCCGAGGCGGCCGCCACCGAGGCACCCGCCCCCGCCGATGCCGAGCCCGCAGCGGCGGCCGCGGTCGCACCGCGGCGCGCCCGGCGCACGAAGGCCGAGATCGCCGCGGCCGCCGAAGCGCCCGTTGCAGAGCCGGAACCCGAGCCGGCGCCGGTCCCGGTGCTGCCCGATCCGGAGGCCAAGCCGAAGCGCCGCCGTGGCATCATCAAGCGCCTGATCAGCGCTGACGACGACTAGGGAGCGATGCGATGGGTTCCCGGCTCGACCTCCGCGGCCTCGCGCCGAAGACGTACGCCACGATGGCGCGCCTGTCCCAGGCGTCGCACGAGTTCGGGCTGGAACCGCTGCTGGTCGAGCTGATGAAGGTGCGCGCGTCGCAGATCAACGGCTGCGCGTTCTGCGTCGACATGCACACCAAGGACGCCCGCGCCGCCGGCGAGGCCGAGGAGCGCCTGCACGTGCTCGTGGCGTGGCGCGAGGCGGAGTGGTACTCGGAACGGGAGCGCGCCGCGCTCGAGCTGACCGAGGTGATGACGCGGCTGCCCGAGGGCGGCGTGCCCGACGACGTGTACGCGCGCGCCACCGAGCTGTTCTCGGACGAGGAGGTGGTCGGGCTGATCTGGGTCGTCACCGTCATCAACGCCTGGAACCGCGTCGCGATCACGACCCGGATGGAGCCGGGTCAGTACCAGCCTGGAGGGCACGAGTGAAGCTGCACGCGTTCCACACCGGCGGCGAGATCGCGCCGTGGTCGCTGATCGACCCGTTCCATCCCAAGATCGGCGAGACCTTCACGGTGCCGTTCCATGTGTTCCTGATCCAGCACGACCGGGGCAACGTGCTGTTCGACCTCGGCGCGCATCCCGACCTGGCGCACGACCCGCGCGCCCGGCTGGGCGCCGCGGCCGACGACTTCGACGTCCGCCTGAACCCCGAGGACGACATCATCCCGCAGCTGGCCAAGGTCGGCGTGGCGCCCGAGGACATCGACATCGTCGTGCTGTCGCACCTGCACTACGACCACTGCGGCGGCATCGAGTTCTTCCCGCAGGCGCGGTTTCTCGTCCAGGAGACGGAGCTGCGCTTCGCGCACTGGCCGGGCGTCTACCAGCGCTCGGTGTACGTGAAGGCCGACTTCGAGCATCCGGCGAAGTGGCGCGAGCTGCGCGGCGTCCACGACGTGTTCGGCGACGGCACGCTGGTTGCCTATCCGACGCCGGGCCACACGCCCGGCCACCAGTCGCTGTTCGTGGGCCTCGACAGCGATCCGCTCGTACTGTGCGCCGACGCGGCCTACACGGCCTACAACCTCGAGAACCGCGCGCTGCCCGGCATCGTCTGGAGCGCCGACGCGATGGTCGAGAGCTGGGACCTGCTGGAGGAGCTCGCCGACCGCCACGGCGCGCGGCTCATCTACACGCACGACCCCGACCACCGCACCACGATCCTCACCGCCCCCGGCCACACCTACACGTAGCGCGGACGCGGCCTGGTCCTGCGCTGGGCCCGCGCGAACCCTGCTAGTCTCCGACCTGCGACGCCGGCACGGTGCCCTTGTGGCTGCGTGCGCCTCGCCCGACGACACGACCTAGGAAGACTTCGATCGCCATGTACGCCGTCATCGCCCTCGGGGGCAAGCAGTACCGGGTCACCCCCGGTGAGTACCTCGTCGTCGACCGCCTCCATCTCGATGAGGGCGCGACGTTCGAGCCCACCGTCCTGATGGCCGGCGATGGCGACAAGGTCGTGGTCGACGCCGCCGGTCTGGCCAAGGTCAAGGTCTCGGCCAAGGTGCGGTCGCATCAGAAGGGCAAGAAGATCCGCGTGCTGCGCTACGAGCCCAAGTCCAACTGGTCGAAGCGCCGCGGACATCGCAGCTACCAGTCCGTCATCGAGATCGCGAAGATCGCGGTCTGAGGCGGAGGAGGAAGACGAGATGGCACATAAGAAGGGCCTCGGCTCCTCGAAGAACGGCCGCGACTCCCAGTCCAAGCGACTCGGCGTGAAGGTGTTCGCCGGCCAGACGATCAACGCCGGCGGCATCATCGTCCGCCAGCGCGGCACCAAGTTCCATCCGGGTGTCGGTACGGCGTTGGGCGGCGACGACACGCTGTTCGCGAAGGTCACGGGTACGGTCCAGTTCGGCCAGCGGCGCGGCAAGCGCATCGTCTGGGTCGAGCCGGCCGAGGCCGTGGCAGCAGACTGACTGACGCTTGTTCTCGGACCGCGCCACGATCCACGTCGAAGCCGGACGTGGCGGCGACGGATCGATCGCGTTCCGGCGGGAGAAGTTCGTCCCCCGCGGCGGCCCCGCCGGCGGTGACGGCGGTGGCGGCGGCGACGTGGTCCTGTACGCCGACCCCGACCTGCGCGACCTGACGTCGCTGCGCTACAACCCGCACGTCCGCGCGGCCGCGGGCAAGGCGGGGGAGGGCTCGAACAAGAGCGGCAGCCACGGGCCGGCGCTCGACGTGCCCGTGCCCGTCGGCACGCAGGTGTTCACGGAGGACGGCACGCTCGTCTGCGACCTCGCGCACCCCGGCGCGCGGGTCGTGATCGCCCGCGGCGGGCGCGGCGGCGCCGGCAACACGCGGCTTCGCGACGGCCACGCGGCAGGCGCCGCGGCTCGCGGGCATCGGCGAGGACGGCGAGGCCCGCACGCTCGAGCTGCATCTGAAGCTGATGGCCGACGCGGCTCTGCTCGGGTTCCCCAACGTCGGCAAGTCGAGCCTGCTGCGCCGCGTCTCGAACGCGACCCCGAAGGTGGCCGACTACCCGTTCACGACCATCGACCCGGTGCTCGGCACCGTCGAATCGGTCGACGGGCGGCAGCTGACCGTCGTCGACGTGCCGGGGCTGCTCGAGGGCGCGTCGGAGGGGATCGGCCTCGGCCACGAGTTCCTGGCCCACCTGGAGCGCGCGCGGTTGCTGCTGCACGTCGTCTCGGTGGAGCTCGACCTGGACGAGGCCCGCGACGGCTTCGAGGTCATCTACGGCGAGCTCGCGGCCCACGGCCACGGCCTGGCCGAGCGCCCGCGCATCGTCGTCGTGAACAAGATCGACCTGCTGCCGCCCGAGGACCGGGCTGCGTTCGCCGAGGCCTTCGCCGACGCGATCGAGACGGGCGAGCTGGGGGCCGACGCCGGCGTGCTGCGCGGTGAGGACGGCCGGCCGCTGGTCGTCCCCGTCTCCTGCGCGACGGGCGAGGGCGTGGACGACCTGGTCGCCGCGCTGCACCGCTACGCGCCCGACCGCGTGGCGATCGGCCTGCCCGGTGACGGGCTCGCCGACTATCTCGTCTACCGGCCCGGCGCCGGCGGCGGCGTCCGCTACCGGCTGCTGCGCGAGGAGGGCGGGTTCCGCATCACGGGCCTGGACGAGCTCGCCGACGGCGTCGATGCCGACGACCCGCACGACGCGGCGGTGCTGGAGGCCGAGCTCGAGGAGCGCGGCGTCATGGGCGCGCTGCGCCGCGCCGGCGTGCGCGACGGCGACGAGATCCGCATCGGCAACGTCGCGTTGCTGGTCGTCCGACGACCGGGGAGCGAAGCAGCAGTGACCATCGGCGTCTTCGGCTCCCTCTGCAACCCGCCGCACCTCGGCCACCTGCTGCTCGCCAGCGAGGCCGCCTGGCAGCTCGGGCTCGACCGCGTGCTGATCGTGCCGACCGGCGAGCCGTCGCACCGGGAGGCGCCGCCGGAGCCGCCCGAGGCGCGCCTCCGCCTGGCCGAGGCGTTCGTGACCTGCGACCCGGTGCTCGAGCTGTGCCGCATCGAGATCGACCGCGAGGGCCCGTCGTACATGGCCGACACGCTGGAGGAGCTGGCCGCGGCCGGCTACGGCGACCTCGTGCTGCTGCTCGGCGCCGACCAGCTGGCCGCGCTGGAGCGCTGGCACGCGCCGGACCGCGTGCGCGCGGCGGCGCGGATCGCGGTGGCGCCGCGGCCCGGCACGCCGCTCGGCGGCAACGCCGACGTGGTGCGGATGCCCGAGATCGGCATCTCCTCGTCCGAGATCCGCCGCCGCGTCGGGGCGGGCGAGCCGATCCGCCATCTGGTGCCCGATCCGGTCCGCGCGATCATCGACGCGGAGCAGCTGTACCGCTGAGACGCCGTGGTAGCCTGATAGCAGTGCGTTGTCCGAGACCGGAGATGGAGATCTGACCGAGACCAGCGACCTTGTGCAGCGAATCGCCCAGATGCTGAGCGACAAGCTGGCCGAGGAAATCGTCATCCTCGACATGCGCGAGGTGGTCTCGTACACGGACTGGTTCGTGATCGCGAGCGGGCGGAACTCCCGCCACACGCAGTCACTGGCCGCCGAGCTCCGCAAGCGGCTGAAGGACGAGGACCGCACCATGCCGGCCCGCGTTGAGGGCCAGCGCGAGGGCGACTGGATCCTTCTCGACTACATCGATGCGGTCGTGCACCTGTTCACGCCCGACGCTCGCGCGTACTACCGGCTGGACGGTCTCTGGGGCCAGGTCCCGGCCATCGAGTTCGCCGCAGAATCCGCCTGAGCGCGCTCCGCGCGCCCTACCAGGCACCCTGCAACGCCCCGCGCACGCACGGCGACGTTCTCCGCGCGCACTGCGCCATGTCGTTCGATCCGTGCAGCTTCCGCGCGGAAACGTTCTGGGGTCAGACCCCAGCAAGGGCCGTTTCGGGGTCAGACCCCGCGCATGGAAGGCGCACGCTCCGTCACGGAAGACCCTCGCGTCGGGCGCGCCGCGAGTGCCGGCGCGAGCGGGCTCGGCGCCTGCCATTTACTGGCGCCATGCTAGAATCGGAGCGTCCCCGGGGCCATAGCTCAGCTGGGAGAGCGTCTGGCTGGCAGCCAGAAGGTCAGGGGTTCGATCCCCCTTGGCTCCACTCCGAAAGCCCTGCAATTTGCAGGGCTTTCGGCGTTCTAGAGGCCCTAGCCCGCGAGCTCGCCGCCCAGGACCGGCATCGTGACGCCACTGATGTACGTGCTCAGGTCCGACGCCAGGAACAGCATCGTGTCGGCGATCTCGGCTGGATCCGCCAGACGGCCGATCGGCACGTGCGAGAGGCCCTCGCGCTTCACCTGTTCGGCCGGGACGCCGCGGATCCGCGCCCGCTCGGCGAAGAACGACGCGAGCATCGGGGTGTCCACGAGGCCGGGCGCCACGGCGTTGACGCGGATGCCGTCCTGCGCCAGCTCGCGGGCCAGCGACTGGACGATGCCGACCACGGCGAACTTCGACGCGCAGTAGGCGGTCAGTTCCGGCGCGCCCTCGACGCCGGCCACCGACGCCGTGCAGACGATCGAGCCGCCGTTGGTCATGTGCGGCACCGAGTGCCGCACGGTGGCGAGCGTGCCGACGACGTTCACCTCCAGGCACAGCCGCAGCAGGTCGGGCGTCGTCTGCGCAAGGGTGCCGAGGCGAAGGATGCCGGCGTTCGCGATCACCACGTCGAGCCCGCCCAGCGCCGCAACCGCCGTCGCCACGACCTCGGCTACCTGGGCGTCATCCGTGACGTCCAACTGCAGGGCGTGGGCGTTGTGGCCGGCGTCGCGGAGCAGGGCCGCCACACGATCGGCGCCGGGGCCGTCGCGGTCGGCCAGCGCCACCGCCGCCCCCTCGTCGGCGAGCCGCCGCGCGGTGGCGGCGCCGATCCCGCCGGCGGCGCCGGTGACGAGCGCGCGCCGTCCGGCCATCAGTCCGATTCGAGTCGTCATGGGCGGAGGATCCTACGGCACCCTCCGGTCCTCCGCGCGTGATGTCATGCCGACGCTCGCATGCGACACTCCCCGCCGTGCCTGACGACACCACCCACGACGACGGGTTCTTCGGCGAGCGGGTCGCCGCGACCTACGACTCGAGCACCGACGACGAGTTCTCCGCCGCCGATATCTCATCGACGGTCGACGTGCTGGCGGAGCTGGCCGGCGACGGCCCGGCGCTCGAGCTCGCGATCGGCACCGGCCGCATCGCCCTGCCGCTGGCCGCCCGCGGCGTGCCCGTCGCCGGCATCGACCTATCGCGGGCGATGGTCGCGCGCCTGCGCGAGAAGCCCGGCGGCGCCGACCTCGACGTCACCATCGGCGACATGTCCACGACACGGGTCGAGGGCGACTTCTCGCTCGTCTATCTCGTGTTCAACACGATCGGCAACGTCGTCACGCAGGAGGCGCAGGTCGCGTGCTTCGAGAACGCCGCGCGCCACCTGCGCCCTGGCGGCCGGTTCGTGATCGAGGTCGGCGTCCCCGAGATCCAGAACCTGCCGGTCGGCCAGACGATCATCCCGTTCCGCGCCGCGCCCGACGGCATCTCGTTCGACGTGTACGACGTCGTCACGCAGCGGGCCAGCTCGCAGCACTACTTCTTCACGCCCGACGGGCGCGTGCAGTCGTTCCCGGTCGACTACCGCTACGTCTGGCCGTCCGAGCTCGACCTGATGGGCCGCATCGCCGGGCTCGCGCTGCAGGTCCGCTGGGCGAACTGGCAACGCGAGCCCTTCACGGCGCTGAGCCGCTCACACGTGTCGGTCTGGGTGAAGCCGCCGGCCGCCTAGGGGCCGACAGCAGCCGGCCGAAGGAGAGGCTCTGGATCACCGTGCGCGGCCGCCCGGTCGGTGAACTGGCAGTTGCACTGGGGTGTGGCTGTGCCCGCCGATGATCGCGTCGACCCGCGAGGAGACCGCCGGGGTACGGGTCGTGGAACGGGCAGCCGTCGGTCGGATGGCAGCCGCCGCGCTGGACGCGGAGGAGCTCCTTGTAGCCATCGTCGAGCTTGTGGTTGCCCACGGCGGACGCATCGTGTTCTTCACTGGTCCTCCAGGGGTGGCGGCCGCCCCCGGGCGCTCTGGGCGCGCGCAGCGGCAAGCCGGACCGTCACCACTTCGGTTCCCAGGGTGACCGCCCACGAAACGAGCTTCGGGGTGGACGTTCCGTGAGGTTCAGACCGGGTCGATCAGGAACAGCGTGGTCGCGCCCTCGGCGGCGATGTTGCCGCCCTGGTGGGCCGGGGCGGTGGAGAGGAAGAACGCCTCGCCCGCACCGGCCTCCAGCGGCGGGCTGTCGTCCTCGAAGCGGTACCGGATGCGCCCGCTGACGACGAACCCGTAATGGCCGACGACGCACCAGTCGTCGCGGGCCGCACCGGGGCCGTACTCGACGATGGCGAAGCGCTTGCCATCCATGTCGAAGCACTCCCGCGCGCGGATGCCAGGGGCGTCGTCCCGCCACGCCTCCTGGTCGAGACGGGCCACGGCCGATCCGGACACGAGCTCCTCCTTGATCAGGAACCAGGGCATCGTACGGCCATCACGCCGCTGCCGGCGTCTCCGCCGCCCGTGCCTCCGGCGCGCCCCGCTGCACCGGCCGGATGAGGGCGACCACGGCGAGGCCCGCCAGCCCGGCGAACACGATCGCGCGGTCGGCCGGGACGAACTCCGCGACGGCGCCCGCGACGCCGAAGCCGATGCCCTGCAGCGTCATCAGCCCGGCGCTCGAGATCGTGAAGACGCGGCCGCGCAGCTCCTCCGGCGTCTCGGCCAGCAGCAGCGTGTCGGCGCCGAGGATGTAGGCGGCACCGAGGCCCGACAGCACCATCAGGCCGATCGACACGGGCAGGCTCGGCCCGAACGCGAACAGCACCAGCGGCACGAACGACGCCGCTGCCAGCGGCCGCATCAGCCGGGTGCGCCAGGTCGGCGGCAGGATCCACAGCGCCGCGATCTCGCCGATGAACGTCCCCGCCGGCAGCGCCATCAGCCACCAGCCGACCGCGCCGGGCGAGGCGCCGTGCGCCGCGACGCCGGGCGCTGCGAGGGCCTCGGGCCAGACCGCGAACGCCGGCACCAGCCAGCCGAACAGCAGCACCGCCCGCAGCCGCGGCAGCCGCAGCGCCGCCCGTGCGCCGCGCAGCGAGTCGCGCGCCACGCCGCCGACGCGGGCGAGGAACCCGCGCCGGGCGCACCCGCAGCCCGAGCCGCAGCACCAGCGCCGAGCACAGGAACGTGCCCGCGTCGATGACGAGCACCTGCCGCGGCTCGAGCAGCAGCAACAGTCCGCCCGCGGCCGCGTTGCCGGCCAGCTGCGAGCTCTGCGCGACCAGCCGCAGCAGCGACCGCGCCGGCACGAACGCGTGCGGCGGCACCAGGTCGGGCAGCAGCGCGGCGCGCGCGCCGCCGTACACGGGCGCCAGCAGGTTCGTCACGAACAGCAGCACCAGCGGCACCGCGATCGGCAGGCCCGGGATCGCCATCACGCCGACCAGGCAGGCCGCGATCAGGTCGCACGTCACCAGCAGCCGGCGGGGCGGCACGCCGTCGGCGAGGCCCGACAGCACGGCGCCGCCGAACAGGTGCGGCAGGAATGCGAGCGTGAACGTGAGCGCGGCGAGGAACGTCGAACCCGTCTGCTGGTAGACAAGCACGGTCAGCGCCACGGCGGCGATCACGTCGCCCAGCATCGACACGATGTAGGAGCCGAAGATGACGCGGAACTCGCCGACGGCGAGCGCATCCCGGTAGCGCCCCTTCTCGTTGCTCACGTCCATGGATGCAACGTAGGAGCGGCCTGACAGGATCACGACGTGATTCGCTCCAGAGCGAATGTTAGGCTGACAGGATGGCGATCCGCCTCCTGCTCGGCCCGGCCGACATCGTCAGCGCGCGGTTCGCGATCTCGCCCCTGTGGGAGGTCGGCAACGCCGTCCGGCTGCTGACCCGGCCGGGGACGAGCGGCTATCACGCGCCGTGGCTGGAGTCGGTGCAGCCGGAGCTGGCGGCGGTCGACCTGTCGGCCATCACGGCCCTGCACCCGCCGGGCGCCGGCTGGGTGCCCGACTTCATGACGCCGCCGCCGCGCCGCGTGTCGCCGACCCCGGAGCAGCAGCTGGCCGAGGTCGCGCGGACGCCGCTGCACGTCGTCCGGTCCGAGCTCGAGCGCACGCGGCCCGACCAGACCGATCCCGCGGCCCGGGCGACGATCGACGAGCTGCTGGCCGACCCGGCCGCGGGCCTGCAGCGCATCTGCGTCGCAGCTGGCCGACGCCTGGCGGGTGCTGGTCGCGCCGTCGTGGCCGCGCATCCGCGAGCTGGTGGCCGCCGACCTCGCGCACCGCGCCCGCATCATGGCGGCGCAGGGCTTCGGGGCCGCGGTCGACGACCTGCACGCCCGCGTGCGGTGGACGGGCGACTCGATCTCGGTGCAGGACCCCGCGCGCGTCGAGCGGGCCGTGGCCGGCGCCGGGCTGATCCTGCAGCCGAGCGCCTTCTCGTGGCCCGCGGTGATCGTCATCCTCGACACCGGCCCGGCGATCCTCGTCTACCCGGCCCGCGGCGTCGCCGTGCTGTGGCGGACCGGCGCCGTCGAGGCGCCGGTGGCCCTCGCCCGGCTGCTCGGCCGGACGCGGGCGAAGGTGCTCGCCGACCTGGACGAGCCGCGCTCCACCAGCGCCCTGGCGCTCCGGCACGGGCTCGGCGCGCCGGGCGTCTCGGCGCACCTGCGGGCGCTCCACGACGCGGGGCTCGTGGTGCGACGGCGCGAGGGCCACGAGGTGCGCTACGGCCGGACGCCGCTGGGCGAGGGGCTCGTGGCCGGCGGCGACGGCGGTTGATCTGCCCGCCGACGCGGCTACCCTGCAGCCCGTGCGCCGCCCTCTGCTCCTCAGCGTCGTCCTGCTGCTGCTTTCGGCGGTTCCGGCCAACGCCGCGTTCTCGTACTCGATCGCGAAGATCTCGCCGAGCATCAAGAAGCGCATCAACGGCAAGTCGTGGCACAAGGGCTGCCCGGTCCCGCTGTCGGGTCTGCGCTACGTCCGCGTCAGGTACTGGAACTTCGACCGGCGTCAGCGCACCGGCGAGCTGATCGTCAACCGCGACGCCGCCGGCCAGATCGTCCGGGTCTTCCGCCAGCTGTACAAGAACGAGTACCGCATCCGCCGCATGCGCCTGGTCGACGACTACGGGGCCTCCGACTTCCGGTCGATCGAGGCCGACAACACGTCGGCGTTCAACTGCCGCTTCGTCGACGGCACGACGCGCTGGTCGAACCACGCGTACGGCCGGGCGATCGACGTGAACCCGATCGAGAACCCGTACGTCACCGCCAGCGGCACCACGTCGCACCCGGCCAGCCGCAAGTACGTGAACCGGTCATCGCGGCGCCACCGCGCGATGATCCTGCGCGGCGACAAGACGGTGCGCGCGTTCCGCGCGGAGGGCTGGGGCTGGGGCGGCAACTTCTCCGGCTACAAGGACTACCAGCACTTCTCCGCCAACGGCCGCTAGCTCAGCCCGGGCGGGACCTCGATCAGCGTCGGACCGCCGGCGGTGGCGGCTGCGCGGAAGGCGTCCTGCATCGCGGCCAGCGAGTCGACCCGCACGCCGGTGCAGCCGAACCCCTCGGCCAGCTTCACGAAGTCGCGCGCGGTCGAGCCGACGCCGATGTGCGGCACGTTGACGCGGTCCATCGAGTCGCGGATCTCGCCGTAACCCTTGTTCTGCCACAGCAGGATCGGCAGCGCGAGGTTCTCTTCCGCCGCCGTCGCCAGCTCCTGGATGGTGAACAGGAAGCCGCCGTCGCCCGCGAGGCAGGCCACGACCCGGTCGGGCGCCGCGATCTTGGCGCCGATCGCCATCGGCAGGGCCGGGCCGAGCGTGCCGAAGCCCGCGGGCGAGATGTACTCCCACGGCTTGCCGACGGGCCACGAGTTGTGCGCGGCGTAGGCCGGCTGGGTGGAGTCCGCGACGAGGATGCCGTCGTCCGGCATGACCTCGCGCAGCGCGTCGAGGAACGGCTTGTACGGCGCAGTGCCGGCGAGCGGGCCGAGGGTCGAGCGCATCGCCTCCGCCCGGGCGGCCGCATCGGGCCGCGCGTCTCCCAGGGCGTCGGCCAGCGCCTGCAGCGTCGCGCGGGCGTCGCCGTGCAGGCCGATGTCGGCGCCGGGACGGCGGCCCAGCTGCTCGGCGTCGATGTCGATGCGCACCAGCGTGCCGGTGAACGCCGGCGGCTGCAGCGTGGGGACGTAGAAGTAGTCGGTCTCGGAGAACTCCGTGCCCACGGCGAGCACCACGTCGGCCGCGCCGAGGGCCTCCCAGACGGCCGGCGCCGTCGTGCGGGCGCCGAGCGAGAGGGGGTGCGAGTCGGGCACCGCGCCCTTGCCGTTGAGCGTCGTCACGATCGGCGCGCCGATGCGCTCCGCCACCGCGACCGCGGCCTCGCCGGCACCGAGTGCGCCCCCGCCCAGGACGACGAACGGCGTCTGCGCACCGGCCAGCGCGGCAGCGGCCCCCGCGACGGCGGCGGCGTCGGCGACCGGCCGCACGCCGTGCGCCTCGAGTCGGTCCGAGCCGGCCGCGGGCAGGTCGAGCACGTCGATCGGCACGCCGATGTGCACCGGCCGCGGCCGCCGCGACTCGAAGATCTCCCACGCGCGGGCGAACGCGTCGGGCAGCTCCGCCGGGTCGGAGACGAGGATCGACTCGGCCGTGATGGTGCTCATGAAGGCGTGCTGGTCGGGCAGGTCGTGCAGCGGGCCGAGCTTGCCGCCGCGCTCGCGCGTGCTGGTGTCGGAGCTGACCACCAGCATCGGGATCGAGTCGTGAAAGGCGCCCGCGATCGGGGTCGCGGCGTTGGCGACGCCGGCGCCGGTGATGAGCACGCAGACGCCCGGCTTGCCGGCGATGCGGGAGTAGGCGTCGGCCATGTAGCCCGCGCCCTGCTCGTGACGCGGCGCGACGTGCCTGATCGACGATGCGGCCAGGCCGCGGTAGATCTCCAGCGTGTGGACGCCGGGGATGCCGAAGACGGTGTCGGTGCCGTACTGCTCGAGCAGCCGGACGACTGCCTCGCCGGTCGTTGCCATGCGGTCCTCCGGGGCGGTGACGCCGACACGATACGGGAGGCCGCTATCGTGACGGCCGCCATGCCGCCGATTCCCCTCGATCTGGTGCATCCCGACGAGCCCGTGCACCAGACGGTCGCGGCCTTCCTGCTGCCCGACGTCGCCACGCTGATCGACTGCGGGGCGGCCGCCAACCTGCCTTCGCTGGAGGCCGAACTGGCGCGGAACGGCACCGCGATCGAGGACCTCGACCACCTGCTGCTGACCCACATCCACCTCGACCACGCCGGCGCAGCGGGCGCGCTGGCGGCCCGCAACCCGCGGCTGCAGGTCTGGGTGCACCGGGTCGGCGCCCGGCACCTGATCGACCCCTCGCGGCTGATCGCCTCGACCGCCAGCGTCTACGGGCCCGACTTCGAGCAGATCTGGGGGCCGATCCTGCCGGTGCCGGCCGAGCGCGTGCACGAGATCTCGGAGGAGGTCCGCCTCGAGGTCGCCGGCGCACCGCTGGCCGTGCCGACGCCAGGGCACGCGCGCCACCAGGTCGCGTTTTTGACCGACGACGGGACGATGTACGCCGGCGACGCGGCCGGCGCCGCCTGGCCGCCCACGCCGGGCTACGCCGAGCCCGCCTGCCCGCCACCCGACGCCGATCCGCCCGCCTGGCGCGGCACGTTCGCGCGCATCGCCGAGCTGGCGCCCGAGCGACTCGCGATCTCGCACTTCGGCGTCATCGACGACGTCCCGCGCCACATGCAGGCGCTGGAGGAGCGGCTCGACATCTGGCTCGGCCGCATCGACCTGACGGAGGACGAGTTCGCGGCCGCCGCCCAGGCCGACCGGGCGGCGCACTGCGATCCCGCGCCGCTGGCCCAGTTCTGGGACTACGCCTCGATCGAGCGCTGGTGCCACGCCGGCCTGCGCCACTGGCGCGACCGCGCCGAGGCCTAGGCGCGCGAGGCGGGCTAGCCGCCGGGCAGCTCCTCCCACGACGTCGCGCCCCAGGTGAACGACAGGATCTTCGCGTCGTTGCCCGGCGCCGCGCCGTGCCAGTGCCGCTCGTCCGCCGGCGTCACCACGAGCGTGCCGGGCGCGAGCTCGACCGCGCCGTCCGCGTCGTTGCCGACCCGGGCCGTGCCGGAGACGACGTAGAGCGTCTGCCCGCCCGGGTGCTGGTGCCAGTTCGTCACCGCGCCGTCGTTGAAGTGCCCGAGCGCGATATCCGGCTGCGAGGCGTCGGGCGCCTCGGACAGCATCTCCAGCTCGACCATTCCGGTGAACCGGCCCCCGTAGGTGCTCGCCCGGTTTCCGCCGCTCACGATCCGCATCGCGTCTCCCTTCGTGACCTGGCAGTATCGCGCCGACCGCACCGGAGGTGCACATGGATCTCGCCGGGTTCCGCTCGCAGTTTCCCGCGCTTCGCACCAGGGCCTACCTCTTCGCGGGCGCGCTGACGCCCGCTGCGAAGCCCGTCCGCGCCGCCTGGGACGACTGGACCGGGGCGTGGGAGCACGACCCGAACCACGTCTACACCGGGCCGATGATGACGGGGCGGATGGACGAGCTGCGGACGGCGTTCGGGCGGCTGATCGGCGGCGAGCCGGCGTCGGTGACGCTGACCGACAACACCTGCCGGGCGGCGAACACCGCGGTCGGCATCCTCAGCGCCCGGCCGGGGTCGAACGTCGTCGTCGACGACGGCACCTACCCGTCGAGCGTCTATCCGTGGCGGGCGCACGGCCAGCGCGAGGTGCGCCTCGTGCACACCGACGGCGTCGCCGACGCCGCCTCGCTGATCGCCGCGCGGGTGGACGACGAGACGACCGCGGTCTGCATCACCCACGTCGCCCCGTTCACCGGCCGCCGCCACGACCTGCGCGCGCTGGCCGACGTCTGCCACGCGCACGGCGCGCTGCTGATGGTCGACGCCGCCCAGACCACCGGCGTCGTGCCGATCGACGTCGTCGCCGAGGGCATCGACATCCTCGTCACCACCGGCATGAAGTGGCTGCTCGGCCTGCCCGGCGTCGGCTACCTGTACGTGGCGCCGGAGGTGCTGGCCGAGGCGCCCGTGCTCGAGGTCGGCTACCTCGGCCTCGACACGACGCTCGGCGTCTGGCCGGTGGACGAGCTGCCGGGCATCCTCGCCGACGGCCGCCGCTACGAGCTCGGCATGCCGTCGCTGCCCGCGCTGGCCGCCTGCACCGCGGGCATCGAGCTGCTGATGGAGGTCGGCGTCGACACCATCTTCGCCCAGTCCGAGCGCCTCGTGACGCGCGCGCTGGAGGGCCTCGCCGAGCGCGGCCGCGGCGACGACATCCTGACGCCGCTGGATCCCGCCCAGCGGGCGGGCGTGATCGCGCTGCGCAGCGACGATCCGGTGGCCGAGTTCGAACGCTGCCGGCGTGTCGCCGTCGACATCGGCGCGATCATCGGGTCGCTCCGCATCGACCCGCACGGCTACAACGACGAGGACGACATCGACCGCATGCTGGCGTGCTTCTGAGCTAGGCGGCAACCGTGAACGAGCGGCTGCGGGCGAGCTCGCTGGCCAGCACCGCCGCCAGCACGATCACGATCCCGACGGCCTGGATCGGCGTCAGGCTCTGCCCCAGCAGGGCCCAGCCGAGCGTGATCGCGACCAGCGGCTCCAGCATGCCGGTGACGCCGGCGGCGACCGGGCCGATGCGGTTGATGCCCGCCACCAGGAGGGCGTACGGCCCGATGGTGCCGCCGATCACGACGTACGCGATCAGCACCAGCATCGGCACCGTGAAGTCGAGCTGGCCGAACGGCACGTCGCTCTGCAGCAGGTCGGTCGGCAGCTCGCGCACCGTGGGCAGCAGCAGCCAGAACACGCCGCCGACGATCATCGACAGCGCCACCCGCGAGCTGGCCGGCAGCGACTGGTCGAGGTGCTCGGCCAGCATCAGCTGCGCCGCGTAGGCGATCGACGTCGCGACGGCCAGCACCAGGCCGATCGTCGATCCGCTCGACAGCTCGCCGCCGCCCAGCACGGCGGTTGCGACCCCCACGAGCGCGAGGGCCATGCCGGCGGTCACCTCGCGCGGCTGGCGGACGCCGCGGGTGACGCGGTGGATGCCGGCGACCCAGAGCGGCGCGGTGTAGACGATCACCAGCGTCAGGCCGACGTCGAAGCGGGAGATGGCCTCGTAGTAGAGATACTGCGGCAGGGCCACGCCGAACAGGCCGAACGCCACGATGCTCGCGAACCCGCGCCGGCTGCACCGCCACCGCATCCGGCGCAGCACCACCAGCACGACCGTCATCAGGATCGCCGCGGACATGATCCGCCACCCGACCAGCTGGCGGGGCTCGATGCCGGCGTCGAGGATCATCCGCGAGACCGGCCCGTTCATCCCCCACAGGACCGCGCAGGCCGTGACCATGCCATAGCCGACTGCCCGCATCGGCGCAATCGTTACAGTCTCGGGCCGTGGACCGCTGCCTGACCCGATCACGCCGGGACCGCGTCGCGTGACCGGTCTGCTCGGCGGCCTGCTGTGCGCCCTGTTCTGGTGCGGCGCCGGCACGTGCTCCGCCACCTGCGCCCGCGTGTTCGGCCCGGTGCCGTCGCTGGCGATGGGCTGCCTGATCGGCGCCATCGTCGTGCCGGCCGTGGCGCTGGTGTGGGTCGGCGTGCCCGACGCGCCGCTGACCGACTGGTTGTGGGCGGCCGGCTACGGGGTCGGCACGATGGTCGCGCTGTCGATGATCTTCCGCGCGTACTCGATGGCGAAGGTCGGCCTGGTGTCGGCGATCGTGTCCACCAACGGCACGATCGCGGCGCTCGTGTCGGTGCTGATCCTGGGCGAGGACCTGCCGGCCGCGGCGGTCGTTGCGACGCTCATCGTCGGTGCCGGCGTCTGCCTGGCGGCGTTGCGCGAGGGCGATCCGACGACCGGCCCGAAGGGCGGATCGGACCGCGCCGGCGCGCTGTTCGCGCTGATCGGCGCCTGCGGGTTCGCCGGCGCCGTGCTGTCCGGCGCGCAGGCCACCGATCTCGATCCCATCTGGGTCGTCGCCGGCGGCCGCGCCTTCGGCCTCGTCGCCGTCACGATCCCGGTCGCGCTGGCCGGGAGGCTGCCGCACCTCGACCGGCAGATCCTGCCGTGGGCGATCGGCTCGCCGGTGCTCGACGCGGCCGGCTTCGCGGCGCTGCTGGTGGGGTCTCGCGACGGCGTGGCGGTGCCCGCGGTGCTCTCGACGCTGTCCGCGGTGTTCCTCGCACTGATCGGCTACTTCTTCTTCCGCGAGCGCATGAGCCGGCTGCAATGGGCCGGCGCGCTGACGACGCTGGCCGGGGTCGCCACCCTGGCGGCCACCCGGTAGGCTCTCCCACCGATGGCCCGGCTCGCGTCTGCGCTCGCCGTCGCCGCCTTC
Organism: uncultured Actinomycetes bacterium; assembly: GCA_963722525.1. Taxonomy (GTDB): domain Bacteria; phylum Actinomycetota; class Thermoleophilia; order Gaiellales; family F1-60-MAGs149; genus VFJZ01. The sequence goes on from CAVRMM010000002.1 coordinate 414,110, forward strand.
GTCGTCATCGCGGTGCGCACGGCGGTGCTCGCGGTGCCGTTCATGAACCCCGACAACCTCGCCTACCTGGCGTGGGGGGAGGAGCTGCGCGCCGGCGGCCTGCCGACCGCGGAGCACGCGCTGACGACGCCGCACCCCGTGCCGATCGTGCTGATGGCCGTCGTCGGCGGCATCGTCTCGCCGCTCGCGACGTGGGCCGCCCTCGCGGTCGCCGGGCTGATCGCGGTCGTGCTGGGCGCGACGCTGGTCGCGTGGCGCGCGGCCGGTGCCCCCGGCGTGGCCGGCGCGCTGCTGGCCGTGGCGCTGGCCGGTGGCATCTGGTCGGCCGGCCCGCTGCGCGGCATCGACTGGCTCGCCGCCGGTGCCGTCGGCGTCGCCCTGGCCGTGCCGCCGGAACGCCGCCGCACCCGTCTCGTGCTGCTGGTCCTGGCGGGGCTGGTGCGGCCGGAGGCGTGGCTGCTGCCGCCGCTACTCGTGCTGGCGGGCGACCGCAGGGCGTGGCGGGCCGCCGTCGCCTGGGGCGTCGCGGCGCCCGGGCTCTGGGCGCTGTTCGACGGGCTGCTGCTCGGCGACCCGCTGCTGGCGTTCCACCGCACCGACGCGCTCGCGGGCATCGCGGCGCCCGGTCCCGGGCTGGTCGGAGTCGTGGAGCTGATCGTCTCGGCGGCCGGGCTCGGCGTGTTCGTCGCGTGGCTGGGTGCCTGGCGCCTGTGGACGGTCGACGTGCTGCCCGGGCTCGTGCTCGCGGCGGTGCCGCTCGCGCTGCTCGCCGAGCTCGCGGCCGGCTACCCGGTGCGGGAGCGCTACGCGCTGCTGCTGGTGCCCGCGGTGGCCGGCGCCGCCGGCTCGCTGGTGCGGCTCGCCGGGCGCCTGGGGGTCGCCGTGCCGCTGGTGCTGGTCGCCGCCGCCCTGGCCATCGCCGCGAGCCGCGACGTCGCCGACCGGCGCCTGCCGCTGACGCGCGAGCGCGCGCAGGCCGCGGCCATCGAGGCGGCGCTGCCCGGCTGCGCGCGCATCGGCGTCTCGGGCCTCGGCGTGCGCACGCCCGGCCTGCTACCGCCGCTGGCCGTGCTGACCGGCCGGCCGCTGTCGCAGTTCGTGCCCGAGCCGGCGGCCGGCGCGGTGAACGTCGTGCTGGCGCCGGCGGCCGGCGACCTGCCGGTGCTGGCGCAGGACGACGGCTGGGTGCTCGCCGGCCGGGAGCCCTACTGCGCGTCGCGGTAGCGGATCAGCCGCTCGACCAGCGACAGGTCGTAGTCGGGCCCGTCCGTGCCCACCACGAGCAGCGTCGCACCGGCCTTGACGAAGTCGTCGACGCGGTCGGCGTGGGCATCCTGGACGGTGACGGAGCGCTCGATCTCGGCCGGGTCGCGGCCGAGCTTCTCGCACCACTCGTCGAGGATGGCGCTCGACGCGGCCCACTCCTCCGGCGTCCCGAAGCCGTGCCAGATGTCGGCGTGCTCGGCGGTCAGGCGCAGCGTCACCTTCGGGCCCTTGCCGCCGATCATGATCGGCATTGCGCCGACGGCCGGCGGGTTGAGCTCGCTCGAGCCGGCTGCGGATGCGCGGCAGGGCGGCGCCGAGGTCGCGCAGGCGGTCCGGCGCCGTGCCGAACGTCGTAGCCGTACTCGTCGTAGTCGCGCTCGAACCAGCCGGCGCCGATGCCGAGGATGACGCGCCCGCCGGAGACGTGGTCGACCGTGCGCGCCATGTCCGCGAGCAGGTCGGGGTTGCGGTACGAGTTGCAGGTCACCAGCGCGCCGATCTGCGGCCGCTCGGTCACCTCGGCCATCGCGCCGAGCACCGTCCAGCACTCGAGGCTCGGGCCGTCGGGCTCGCCGAACAGCGGGAAGAAGTGATCCCACGTGAAGATCGCGTCGATGCCCGCCTCCTCGGCGCGCAGCCAGGCGTCGCGCATGCCGGGGTAGTCGGTGTGCTGCGGACGGCACTGCGTGCCGACGCGGATCGGATAGGGCATGGCGCTCCAGTGTCGCGCGTCTGGCGTTCGTTGACAGCTCGCGTGAGAAGCAAGTCTGACAAGGAGCGGGTGCGAGGGGCAGGCGGGACGCCTGTCCGAGTGCCCGGGACGCAGCCCGCCGGGTTCCCCGGTGGGGAATCAGGCGCCACTGGTCCGCGATGCCGCGGACGCTAGAGGGCCGGGGAGGGCTCCGCCAGACGATGCGCCGGCCGACGAGCAGGGAGATGATCGGCGCCCGCGATGCCGAGCGTTCCGGCGAACAGGAAGGCCGGCAGGTACGAGTCGAACCAGCCGCGGCTCAGGCCCGCGCCCCAGGCGGCGCCGGCGGCGCCGACCTGGTGGGCGCTGAACACCCACGCGAACACGACGCCCGCGCGCTCCGCGCCGAACGCGTCACGGCAGAGCGCCACCGTGGGCGGCACCGTCGCCACCCAGTCCAGGCCGTAGAACACGACGAACACGATCAGTGCCAGGCCCGCGTCGGACAGGGCGGAGTTCAGGCCGAGCAGGGCCAGGCCGCGCAGGCCGTAGTACCAGAACAGCAGCCAGCGCGGGTCGTGGCGGTCGGTCAGCCAGCCCGACGCGGTCGCGCCGACGATGTTGAAGATGCCGATCGTCGCGAGCATCCCGGCGCCGAACACCGGCGACAGGCCGTGGTCGGAGCAAGCCGCGATCAGGTGCGTGCCGATCAGGCCGTTGGTGGTCGCGCCGCAGATGAAGAAGGCGCCGGCCAGCAGCCAGAAGTCGCGCTTCTTCGCGGCGCGCCGCGGACGACGTCGATCGGCGTAGCGGAACGGGTTGCTCCGGGTCGGCGCCGCCGGTGGCGTCTCGTCGGTGGCGCCGTACGGGCGCAGGCCGAGCTGCTCCGGCCGGTCGCGGAGCAGCACGATCGCCAGCGGCGCGATCACGAAGAAGGCGGTCACGCTGACGAACGCCGAGGCGGTGCGCCAGCCGTAGTCCTCCACCAGCCAGGCCAGCAGCGGCAGGAAGATCAGCTGGCCGGCGGCGAACGAGGCGCCGAGCAGGCCCACCACGAGGCCGCGGCGCTGGGCGAACCAGCGGTTCGCGACGATGGCCGCGAGCGGGATCGCGATCGCGCCCGTCGCGATGCCGACGAGCACGCCCCACAGCACGTAGAACTGCCACGGGCTCTCCATCACCAGCGTCAGCCCCGACGCGATGGCGACCAGCACGCAGCGCGACGCTGCAGACGCGACGCATGCCGACGCGCTCCACCAGCGCCGCGAGAAACGGCGCGCCGGCGCCGTACAGCAGCAGCGAGATCGAGATGCCGCCGCCGACGAGGCCCGGCGACCAGCCGAACTCGTCCTCGTACGGCTTCAGGAACACGCCCGGCGTGGCGCGGAAGCCGGCCGCCATCAGCATGACGAGGAAGGTGACTGCGAGCACCACCCACGCGTAGTGGAGACGCGACCGCGCGAGCGCCCGGACCATCCTGGCATCGTACCGGGCATGGGCCGTCGCTCCGTGCTCGTCGTGCTCGCCGCTGCTGGCCGTCGCCGTCCCGGTCTCGTACGCCCTGGCGGGAGGCTCCTCGTACGCGCCGCACGCGATCGGCCGACCCGTGCCGGCTCGACGCCGCCGCCGGCGTCCGACGACGCCGAGGCGCTGCAGTCCGTCGTGCTCGACGGCGCCGCCCGCGCGGCCTGCAAGCTCGGCATGTCGCGCGAGGCGCTGATCCTCGCGCTCGGCGACGAGCGCACGCGCGAGGCGCTCGGGCCCGGAGGGGCCCGCGGCGCTGGCCGAGGGGCTGCGTGGCGCGCTCGCGGACGGCGCGCTCGATGACGGCGTGGCCGGCCTGGCGGGCGGCCTCCTCGACGTGGTGTCGGTGCCCGAGATCGTCGACGAGGTGCTCGCGACCTCGCCGCCGTGCCGCATCCTCACGTTCTCGAAGACGGAGCGAGACGTCCGCCGTCGTGGCGCGGGTGCTCGTCGACGCCGCCCGGCGCGCCGCCTGCGCCCGCAACGAGTCGCTCGCCACCTACCTGGCGGCCCTCGCGCCCGGCGAGGCGCCCGACCCGGCCGATCGCCGCGTCGCTGCGACCGACGGCCTTCGCAAGAGCCTCGACGCAGCGCTGGCGGACGAGCGTGCTCGACCCGGCGCTCGAGGTGGTGCTCGACGAGGGCGCGCGGGCGCTCGACCCGGTCAAGCTCGTGACGCTGCTGCGCGACGGCGCCGACGCGTGCCAGCCGCTGACGTGGGAGAAGCCGTCCGGGCCCGACGCCATCTCCGCGCAGCTCGCCCTGCGCACCTTCGTCGCGGCGGCCTGCGAGCTGAAGACGCCGGCCGCGCCGCTCGCGTCGGCCATCTCCGAGGACGACCCGCTGGCCGCGGTCGCGACGGCCGCCGGCGTCGACGAGGCGCGGGCGGAGCAGGCGATCCGCAACGGCCTCGCCACCGCCGCCGACGGCCTGCAGAAGGACGGCGCCCTGCCGTCGGTCGGCGCCGACGCCCTCAAGTCGCTGGCGCGCGTCGTGCCCGCCGAGCGGCTGCTGCTCGCGATCCAGGGCGCCGACGACCCCTGCAGCCCGCTCGCCTGGCAGGACACCGACGGCGTCAGCGAGCTGGCCGCGCAGCTGGTCCTCGTACGGCGTCGCCGGCGCCGCCTGCGAGACCGGGCTCTCGGTGCTGGTGGTGGCAGAGGCGCTGACCGGCGACGCGCCGCCGACCGAGCTGGAGGAGCCGCTGCGGCACGGGCTCCTGGCGGGAATCGACGCGGCCGAGAAGGCGGGCGATCTCGGCACCATCCGCGCGTTCGCGCTGCGGCAGACGGTCGACAACGTGCCGATCTACGACGCGATCGAGATCATCCGCGACCGGCTGTAGCCGATCCGGACGGAGCAGAGCGCGAGCGCCACGGCGCCGGCCACGGAGAGCAGCCGGTAGTCGACGATCCCGACCAGCGCGGCGCCGGCGGCGATGGAGCCGACGTACGGCAGGGTGAGCAGCATCTCGGAGGCGGCCATCGCGCGGCCGCGCAGATGGTCGGGCGTGCGCCGCTGGAGGTGCGTGAACCACGCCACCATGCAGCCGGCCAGGCACGCGCCGAACAGCGTCGACGCCGCCAGCACGGCCACGGTGGACGGCAGCACGAACAGCGCCATGCCCGCCGCCCCGCTGGCCGCCGCCACCGTCATCGCGACGATCTCGCCCCGGGCCGCGATGAGGCGCGGGATGGCGAGGCCCGCGACGATCGCGCCGGCCCCGTGGCAGGCGGACAGCACGCCCAGAAAGGTGCTGTCGCGAGCGAGGCCGTCGGTGACCACCGCGAACGGGATCACCTCCGCCATGCCGATGCCCGCCGCCGCGACGACGATGGCCGGGAACGGCCCGCGCAGGGCGGGATCGTCGCGCAGGTGGTGCAACCCGGCCGCCAGCTCGGCCAGACGCAGGCGGCCGCCGCGGACGGGAATGTCGGGCACCCGCAGCCCGGCCAGGCAGGCCGCCGACGCCAGGAACGTGGCGGCGTCGAGGATCGCGACCAGCGCGCCGCCGCCCGCCAGGTACAGGGCGGCGCCGGCGACGGGCGCGACGATGCGGATCCCGGAGCGCGCCGACTCCAGCAGGCCGTTCGCCACGGGCAGGAGGTCGTCCGGGACGAGGCCCGCCACGAGCCCGCCGCGGGCGGCGCTGCCGAGCTGCTGCGCGAAGCCGTAGCCGAGCGCGACGGCGTAGATGATCCAGACGTCGCCGGCGTCGTGGACGGCGAGCAGCGCGCACACCAGCGCGGCGGCGGCGACGTCGGTGGCGATCAGCACGCGGCGCCGGGGGAAGCGATCGGCGATCACGCCGGCGATCGGTGCCGCCAGGCCGCCGATGGCCAGGAAGCCGAAGGCCAGGCCGCCGGCGCCGCTCGACCCGGTCAGGTCGAGCGTCCAGATCCCGAGCACGACGAACAGGGCGCGGTCGCCGAACAGGCTCGTGGCATGACCGGCGAAGAGACGGCGGAAGGCGGCGTTGCGGGCGAGGTTGCGCATGACCCGAGTGTCGACGCCGTCCGTGATCGCGTCGTGACGCGCGCGTGACCACGCCGAACGCTCCCGTGCGCGGCGATGTACGCTCGTTGGGTGGGGTACGAGGTGCAGGTCGTCGACGAGGTTCGGGTGCTGCGGGACGGCATCCCGTGCGGTGCGATCGACGGCCGGCCGGCCCGCCTGCTGCTGGTGTGGCTCGCGCTGCATCCGGGGCGCCAGCCGCGCACCCTCGTGGCCGAGGATCTCTGGCCGCAGGTCCTTCCCGACTCCGCCCGTACGAGCCTGCGCGCCGCTCTGTCGGCGCTGCGCCGCTCGCTCGGCCCCGACGCGGACCGCGTGCTCGTCGCCGACCGCGAGACGCTGGGCCTCGCGCCCGCCGTGCAGGTCGACCGGGACGCCGCCGGCGAGCTGGCTCCCGGCCTCCCGGGCGACTGGCTGGCAGGCGAGCGCAGCCGCCATCGCGAGCGGTCGTCGCGCAACCTGGCCGCGGCCGCCGCCGCGCTCGAGGCGGACGGGGATCTCGCCGGAGCGGCGGCGCAGGCCCGCGAGCGCGTGGAGCGCGATCCCTACAGCGAGTCGGCGGTGCGCGAGCTGGTGCGGTTCACGTGGCTCGCCGGCGACCGGACGGCGGCCCTCGACATCTACGACCGGTTCCGCGAGCGCCTGCGGGCGCGGCGCGGCGTCGGGCCGTCGCCCGAGACGCGACGGCTGGTGGACGAGCTGCGCGCCGGTGCGGCGGAGCCGAAGCGGATGCCGCAGGTGCCACTGCCGCCGCTGCTCGATCGCGTCGCTGCCTCGCCGCTGGTCGGCCGGAACGAGGAGATGGGCACCGCGCGCGGCGCCTACGAGCGCATCCGCCAGGGCGGCACGGGCCTGCTCCTCGTGGCCGGCGAGCCGGGCATCGGCAAGACCCGGCTCGCCGCCGAGCTGGCGTCGGTGACGTGGTGGGAGGGCGCGGCGGTGCTCGCCGGGCGCGTCACCGAGGACGCGCTGGTGCCGTACCAGGCGTGGGTCGAGGCCCTCTCCGGCTACCTGGCGGCGCTGCCGCCGGACGTGGCCGCGGCGCTGACGGCGCGGGACGAGCAGGTGCTGGCGCGCATCCTGCCGGCGGTCCGCGCCGAGCCGGCGCCGGCCGAGGACCGGTTCCGGCTGCTCGAGGCGGTGACGGGCGTGCTGGCCGCGATCGGGCACGGCCGCCCGACGGTGCTGGTGCTCGATGACCTGCACTGGGCGGAGCGCGCGAGCCTGATCCTGCTCGGCCACGTGCTGCGGTGGCACGGGGCGATGCGCCTGCTGATCGTGGCGACCTACCGCGAGTCGGAGCTCGGCCGCGCGCATCCGCTCTCCGCCGCCCTCGCCGACCTGCGCCGTGACGTGACGATCGACCGCATCCGGCTCGGCGGGCTGGACGAGACGTCGATCGCTGCGCTCGATCCGTCGGCGCCCGCAACGCTGGCGACCGCCGTCGCCCGGCGCACCGGCGGTAACCCGTTCTTCGCCCGAGAGCTGTTCCGCAACGCCGCCGAGTCGTACGCCGACGGGCTCCCCGAGGGCGTGCGCGAGGTGATCGGGCACCGCCTCGAGCGGCTCGGCCCCGACGTCACCGACGTGCTGGCCACCGCCGCGGTGATCGGGCCGCGCTTCGTGGTCGACGACCTGGAGGAGGTGCTCGGCGCCGATCCCCTGGAGCCGCTCGAGCAGGCGCTCGCGGCCGGCCTGGTGCGCGAGGATCGCGACGGGGTCTGCGCCTTCGCCCACGCGCTGGTGCAGGAGACGCTGCTGGCCGAGCTGTCGACGGTGCGGCGCGTGCGTCTCCACCGCCGGGTCGCCGACGTGCTCGAGGCGCGGTCGGGCGGGGTGTCGGAGATCGCGCGGCACCGGTTCGAGGCGGCGGCCGGTGGCGGTGGCGCCGAGGCGGCGGAGGCGCAGGAGCGCGCGGGCGACGCGGCGCTCGAGGCGCTGGCGTACGAGACGGCGGCGGCGCACTTCGCGCGGGCCATGGAGGCCGACCCGGCGGCGCGCGCCCGGCTGCTGCCGCGGCACGGCGACGCGCTGATGCGCGCGGGGGAGACCGAGATCGGGCGCGCGATCTACGGCCAGGCCGCGAACCTGGCGCGGGCGGCGGGCGACGGCGACGGGCTGGCCCGCGCGGCGCTCGGCCGGTCCGGGCTCGGCGTGGTGATCCGCGCCGTCGATCGCGACCAGGTGGCGCTGCTGCAGGAGGCGCTGGCGGCGACGGAGACCGAGGCGCTGCGGGTGAGGCTGCTCGCGCGGCTCGCGATCGAGACCTACTACGACGGCCAGCCCGACCGTCGTTCGGCGCTCGCCGACGAGGCCGTCGCCAGCGCGCGCCGGCTCGGCGATCCGGCCGCCCTCGCGGCGGCGCTGAGCGCTCTGCGGGTGGCGCGCTGGGATCCCGACCACCTCCCGGAGCGCCGCGCCATCAGCGAGGAGTTGGTCGCCGTGGCGCTTGCGGCGCGCGACGGCGTGGCCGAGCTCCAGGGTCGCAACTGGCTGATCGTCGACCTCATCGACGCCGGTGAGCGAGAGCTGGCGGAGGCCGAGATCGCCACCTACGCGGCGCTCGCCGACCGCCTCCGGATCCCGGCCCACATGTGGTACCCGTACGCCTGGCGCGCCGCGTTCGCCGACCTCGACGGCGACCGCGCCACGGCCGACGCGATCCGGGCCGACCTCGCGGTCTTCCGCGACCGCGGTGTCGACGCCAACATCGCACTGGTGCTGCGCGCGCAGGTGGGGATCCGCTCGATGGTCGCCGAGCTCGACGAGTTCGCCGACGACGACCTGGCGTACGTGCGCCGCTCGGCCGAGCAGCCGCACGTCGCGAAGGTGTGGCAGTCGGGCCTGGCGCTGGTCGAGGCGATCCGCGGCAACCGCACGGGCGCCGCGGAGCACCTGGAGGCCGCCGGTTCGCCGGGCGAGGTGCCGCGCGACATGAACTGGACGAGCGCGATGTGGGAGCAGGGCGCCGTCGCGATGCTCCTCGGCGACGTGGCGCGAGCCCGCGAGGTGCAGGCCCTGCTGGCCCCGCTCGCCGGCACGATGATCACGTCGATCCGCGCGACGTGCATCTACGGCCCGGCGTCGGCCCTCCTGGCCCGCCTGGCGGCCGCGGAGCAGCGCTCCGAGCCGGGGTCAGACCCCGGATCGGCCGCTTTCGGGGTCTGACCCCAGAACGTTTCGCGCGCGGAAGCCGCGCGGATCGCACGACATGGCGCCGGGCGCGCGGAAGGTGGCACGGTCCGCGCGCGCTGCGTTACCTGACTCGAGTCAGGCATTCGCCTGGCTGAGGAGGAACAGGGCGATGGAGGTGAACGCCACCATCACGCCCAGCATCCAGAACTGCGAGCGCACCGCATCGCGCTGCGTGGGGTAGAGGACCAGCGCCCGGTCATGCGCGAGGGCGAGGGCCAGCGCGTGGCCGACGACGACCAGCAGGACCTGGAGGTACCAGACGCTCTCGGCCCCGATCAGGCCGTAGTTGATCGTCTCACCGGCCGTCCCGAAGAAGTCCGAGCCGTGCCCCAGCGGGTCCGACGCCAGCGGGATGATCGTCTGCCCCTGGAAGAGCAGGAACGTGAAGTAGTGCGCGGAGACGTAGGCGAACGCGATCGGCACGAGCGAGTGGGCGAACGCGTTGGCGACCGACCCCGGGCGTCATCGACGGGTCGAGGACGCTCGCCCCGATGCAGCCGGCGCCGTACAGGGCCAGCACCACCAGGATCGCGCCCATCAGGCCCAGGAACGCCGCGATCTGCGCCTGCCACACGTCGCCGGCGCCGAACGCACCGGCACCGTCGCGGAAGGCCTGGGCGAGGTCCTGGTAGAAGCTCGCCTCGGCCATGCCGTCGTACGTGAGGCTGCCGATCATCACCGCCACGATCATCGTCGTGCCCGGCAGCGGTGCCAGCCGCGGCAGCGCCGACAGCGGCGCGCGCAGCACGATGTCGTCGCCCTCGCGCCCGAACACCGCCATCCGCGAGAACAGGTCGAAGTACACGGCGAAGCCCTCGCCGCGCTCGATCCACGCGTCGACGCCGTAGATCGCCATGCAGACCAGCGTCACGATCGTGTATCCGAGGGCCACGACCGCGACCTTCTCGGGCGCGCTCGCCTGGCGGACGGCGAGTTCGAACGTCGTGAAGGCGATCAGCACGACGGCCGCGGGCCAGCGCCCGAGCCGCTCCGGGTAGGGGCGCCGCGCCGTGCGGAACGCCACCCGGCCGATCGCGCGCCACGGGTTGAAGGCGGCGAAGACGTTGCCGAAGATCACCGACAGCGGCACGAAGCCGACCCAGAACGTGACGAACACGATCACGGGCGCGATGTTGGCGCTCGGCGTCTGCTCGCCGGCGAACCCCGCGTAGATGACGAGCACGAGGATGGCCACGCCGATCGGCGCCGCAGACGATCTCGACGAACCGCGACGTCAGGAAGCGGCTGCCGGGGATCACGCGCGAGCGCGCCTCCTCGAGCTTCGGCTTCGGCCACAGTACCGCCAGCGCCAGGAACGAGATCACGAGCACGACGGCGGCGCCCCAGCCGAACAGCCACCGCGGCAGCGGCAGGTCGGCCCGCGCGGTGAGGCCGTGCGCCATCGCCGCCGCCGGCCACGCGAGGGCGGCGGCGACGGCGACGAGCGCAGCGGGAATGACCCGCCGCGAGCTCACGGCTCGACGGTCAGCTTGAGGATCTGCACGCCCGGACCCTCCAGCTCGGCCTCGAAGACGCCGTCGATGGTCGCCTCGACGATCGAACTCGGCGGGCGCGTCCGGCCCGGCGTCCTTGGCGACGTCGTAGCCGTGGAGGTGCACTTCCTGCTCCGAGTCGGACTCCACGATGAAGTGGATCTGCTCGCCCTTCCCGACCTTCAGCTTGGCGACGCCGCCCTCGGGCTTCTCGTCGACGATCTTGATCGTCAGGACCTCGGGCTCCGCGGTGGTGGTGGGCGCGGCCTCCGTCGTGGTGACCGCCTCGGTCGTCGTCGGGGCCGCCTCGGTGGTGGTCGCGGCATCCGTCGACACCGCGGCGGGTGCCGCGGTCGTCGTGGCGGTACCGGTGTCGGTCGAGTCGTCGCTGCCGCAGGCAGCCACCAGACCGGTGGTGAGGACGAGCGCGAGCACGCTCGTGATCGTGCGCTTCATGGGTTGCTCCTGGAAAGGGGTTCGCGGTCTCAGGGGACGGCGAGCGCCGGCGGGCCACGACCCGCGGGCTGGAGGAGCTCGACCCGGCGCGGGTACGGGTCGCCCCGATCCTGGCGCTGGTCGGCGCGCACCGCGTGCACGCGCGGGCGGCGGCCGATGCGGCGGGCGACGGCGACGGTGGCCCGCGTCAGGAGGCGCGCGGCGAGCAGCGCGGCGAGGCCGAACGGCAGCTGCAGCACGAGTCCGGCCAGCACGGCCGGCTGCGCGAGCGTGTCGACCGGCAGCTGCGCGGTCGCCGCGGCCCGCTCGACGTGCTCCTGCACGAGGAAGGCGCTGGCCGGCAGCACGACGAACAGCCAGGCGGGCACCGAGCCGCCGGGCCGGCGGCGGAGGATCTCGCGCGTCTCGACGGCCAGCGACGCGAACAGCGCGACGATGCCGGCGACGACGAGCGCGGGCAGCAGGTCGAGCCACTCGTGCCCGGCCGCCGCGGCCGCACCGGCACGGCTCCAGCCAGTAGCCGAGCGCGTGCGCGCCGAGCGAGCCCGCCGCGCAGAGCACGGCGGCGACGATCCACGGGGCGAGCCGGTTGGCCACGACTCCAAGATACTCCAGGTTTGCGCGGTTCTGGCCGATATGCTCCCGCCGATGCGTCGTCTGCTGTTCGCGTTTGCCCTGCTCCTGGTTCTCACCTCCTCCGCGCAGGCCGACGGCGACCCGGCCTCCGACGTGCTCGTCTTCAAGGCGTACTTCCTGCCCTACGCGCCGCAGACGCCGGTCGACGCCGAGCAGCAGCTCAACGTCGCCACCGCCGCGGCCGACCGCGCCGGGTATCCGATCCGCGTCGCCGTCATCTCCGGCCCGGGCGATCTCGGCATCGTCCCGCAGTACGACGGCAGACCCGCGGAGTACGCGCCGTTTCTCGGCCAGGAGCTCAGGTTCGCGTACAAGGGCGGCCTGATCACGGTGATGGACGATGGGTACGGCCTGTACGGGATCGAGGACGAGAAGGTGAAGGCGGCCCTGGCGGCGCTGCCGAAGCCCGCGTCGAACGACCCGAAGGACCTGGCGGTCGCGGGTGCCAACGCGGTCGTGGCGCTCGCGACGGCGGCCGGCAAGACGCTCGATCTGACGGTGGTGCCGCCCGACGACACGCAGACCGGTCCCGTCCACGCCGCCGGGCAGACGACCGACAGCGGCGGCTCGAACTCCACGGCGATCGTGCTGATCGTCGGCGGGTCGGTCGGCCTCCTGGTGGCGCTCGTGGGCCTCTTCTGGTGGGCGCGCCGCGCCCCGGCGGACGACGCCGCGCCCGACGCGAGCTAGTTCCGCAGGTCGCCGGCCAGCGCCGGGCCCGACGCGTTCGGCAGCGTCCGGACGGTCGCGAGGTTGCGGTCGACTACCTCGACCCCGCCGCCGGTGCGCTCGAACGCCACCAGCCGCTGCCGCTGCGAGACCGAGAAGGTGCCGCCGCTGGAGCGCGGGATCGCGGTGCGGACGCCGGTCGTGGTCAGCACGCGGACGAGGTCGAACGTCCACGAGCCCGCGACGCGCCGGCCACGGTAGCTGACGACCGACCCGTTCGTGAGGAAGACCGGCTGCGGGTAGGTGCGCGTGCACGAGCCGCGCGTCAGCGTCCGGCGCTTGCCGGTCGACAGCGTCAGCAGCACGATGTCGGATGCCCGCACGCCCTCCGCGCACAGGCCGCGCTCGCGGCTGTACGCGACCACCGCGCCGTCGCTGCGCAGCGACGGCCAGCGCGATGTGTGGTCGGTCGTGAGGCGCTTCGTCTTCGCCGTCTTGCGGTCACGCAGCCAGATGTCGTACCGGAACAGGTCGACGTCGTTGCCGCTGGCGACCACGGCGCGCCGGGCGGTGCCGTCGAACGCGCTCGAGAGCAGCGTGTCCTCACCGCCGGCCAGTTGCAGCAGCTTGCGGATGCTGCCGTCGGCGCGGCGGATCCAGAGCGAGTCGAGCAGCGGATCGCGCACCAGGTCGCGACCCGGCCAGAACGCGACCTCGCCCTTCGGCAGCACGATCGGCCGGAACGCGCTGGCGATCGTGTAGCGCGGCGTTCCGGTGCGCGCGTCGCGCACGCCCACCCGGTCGTTGGCGCCGCTGCCCGTGTCGATCGCCACGCGGGTGTCGTTGATCGACCACCACGACGTCGTGGGCAGCGTCGCGCCCGCCGTGCCGTCGGGGCGGAACGTCTTCAGGACACCGGCGTCGGACGCGGCGAGGTTGGGGAGCGGCGCGGCGGCAGCGACGTCGCCGACGGTGAGGGCGACGGCTGCTGCGATGCCGAGGGTGAGGCGGCGCATGCAGGGAGCCTACGCCGTCTTGACCGGTAGGTCACGCGGCGGTACCGTCGCCTGGCGTGACGACCATCGCCGCCGAGCTGCTGACCGTGACCTTCGTGGACAGCGGCGGGATCACCCGGGCCAAGACCGTGCCCGCCGCGCGGGCGGCTTCGGCGGCGAGCGCCGGCATCGGGGCGTCGACCACGTTCTCGGTCTTCACCGGCCTCGACGCGATGGGGTCGGCTCACGGCCTCGAGGTGCCGACCGGCGACCTGCGCCTGGTCGCCGACCTCGACGCCCACGTCGTCGACGGCGCGTGGGCCTGGGCGCCCGCCGACTTGGTCGACACCGAGGGAGCGCCCTGGCCGACCTGCTCGCGCACCTTCGCGCGGCGGATGGAGGACCGGGCGGCGCAGCGGGGTCTGCGCCTCGAGGCGTCGTTCGAGTCGGAGTTCACCGCGTGGCACGGCGACGACACGCCGGTGCACGAGCAGCCGGCGTACGGCGTCGAGGCGACGCGGGCCGCGGGCCCGTTCCTGCTCGCGATCGTGCGCCGCCTGCAGGCGCTCGGCGTCGAGGTCGACCAGGTGCACCCCGAGTACTCGCCCGGCCAGCTCGAGGTGTCGGTCGGCCGCACCGGGCCGACGGCCGCGGCCGACCGCGTCGTGCTGGTGCGCGACGTGGTGCGCACGGTCGCGCGCGAGCTGGGGCTGCGCGTGTCGTTCTCGGCCAAGCCCTCGACGGACAGCCTCGGCAACGGCGCGCACCTGCACCTCTCGCTGTGGCGCGGCGACGACAACCTGTTCGGCAGCGGCGACGACGGCCACGGCCTCGCGCCCGAGGCTCGCGCCTTCCTGGCCGGGCTGCTCGCCGAGCTGCCGGCGTTGCTCGGCGTCGTCTGCGGGAGCCCGGTCTCGTTCCTGCGCCTCGGCCCGAGCACCTGGACGGGCGTCTACGGCTGCTGGGGACTCGAGAACCGCGAGGCCCCGCTGCGGCTGATCCAGGGCTCGCGCACCACGCGGCCGCGCGGCGCGAACGTCGAGCTGAAGGCAGTCGACGCATCGGGGAACCCGTACCTCGCGATCGGCGCGGCCATCGCCGCGGGGCTGGCAGGGATCGACGCGGGCCTCGAGCTGCCGCCGGAGTGCACCATCGACCCGGCCACCATGAGCGAGGCGGCGCGCGCCGATGCAGGCATCGCGGCGCTGCCGGCCAGCCTGGAGGAGGCGACCGACGCGCTGCGGGCCTCCGCGGTGCTGCGCGACGCCATGGGCGACACGCTGCACGGCTCGCTGGTGGCCGTCCGCGTCCGCGAGCACGACGACGCGATGGGCATCAGCGCCGAAGGACTCTGCGAGCGCTACCGGTTCCGGTATTGAGCGAGCTCGCGCAGCGCACCGCCGAGGGCCTGGCGGCGATCCGCCGGGCGCACGAGGCCGTCGTGGCACCGCTGTTGCCCGCCGGGTACCGGCTGTGGGATGTGCACGCGCACCTCGGCGCCGACGCCGACGGCACGTCGCAGACGTGGGAGCAGCTGGTCGCCCGCATGGATGCGCACGGCATCGAGCACACGAACGTGTTCACCTTCGCGCGCGACGACCTCGCCGGGTTCAGCGAGGCCAACGACCTCGTGCTGGAGGCCGCGCGCGCGTCGGGCGGGCGCCTCGTCCCGTACGCCCGCACGCACCCCGACCCGGCCGACGAGGCAGAGCTGCAGCGCGCGATCGGCCGCGGCGCCCGCGGCATCAAGCTGCACCCGCTGCGCGGCCGGTTCGGCTTCGACGACCCGGGCGTGGAGCGGGCCGTGCGCGTCGCGCACGAGCACCGCGTGCCGGTGCTGCTGCACGCCGGGCGCGGCGTCGACCCGTACGCGGCCACGGTCGCCGACCTGATGCGGCGCTATCCCGGTGCGCCGCTGATCCTCGCGCACTGCGCCATGAGCGACCTCCACGACGTCGCCGAGCGCACGGCCGGCCTGCCGAGCATGGTGTTCGACACGTCGCTGTGGAACCCGCTCGAGGTGCAGGTGCTGGTGTCGGAGGTGGCGCCGGAGCGGCTGGTGTTCGGCACCGACGCGCCGTACTACGACCCGTTCTCGGTACTCGCGAAGCTGGTGCTGCCGCTGCGGCGCGGCGGCGCCTCCGACGCCCTCGTGCGCGCCGCGCTCTACGACACGCCCGCGAGCATCGCCCGCGGGGAGCCGCTGGGCGAGCTGTCGGCGCCGCTCGATGCCGGCGTCGGCCGCGTGCCGGTGGGCTGCCTGCGAGCGCACGAGTACCTGCAGCAGGCAACCGTCCAGGTGTGGCTCAAGGAGCGCGACGTGATCGGCGTGCTGCCCCTGGCGCGTCGCGCGCTCGACTCGGTCGCGCACCCGTGGGCGGCCGTCGCATCCGACCTGCTGGACCTCGCTGCGATCACCTGGCCGGTCGACCTCGCCGAGGCGCCGCGCGACGAGGTGCTCGCCTGCTCGTGGACGACGTTCAAGCTGATCGACCTCGCCGACGTGATCGCCATCAACACCCCACTGGAGACGCCATGAAGATCGATCTGGACGCCGTCCCGTTCGTCGACGGGCACATGCACGCGCCGCTCGCCGCCCGTCCGGCCACGGCCGACGAGTACGCCTGGCCCTGGTACGAGGGCAACCTCGAGTACCTGGAGATGGCCGCCGAGCTGGTGCCGTTCCGGTGGGCGATGCGGCAGATGGGCGAGTGGCTCGACTGCGAGCCGGAGGAGGCCGCGATCGTCGCGGCGATCGCGGCGCGCGGCTCGGACGAGGCCTGGCGGGCGGAGTGCATCGCGCACGGCAACGTCGGCGGCCTGGTGCTGGACACGGGCTACCCGCCGCCGGACGCCGTCGTGCCGCACGCCGAGCTGCGCAAGCAGTTGCCGGTCGCGTGGCTGGTGCGCATCGAGGTGGAGGCGCAGCGGTTGCTGGCCGAGTCGACGTCGCTGGACGACTGGCTGGAGCGCGTCGACGCGGCCAGCGACGCCGGTCTGGACGCCGGCGCGGCAGGCCTGAAGTCGATCATCGCCTACCGCTCCGGGCTCGGCGTCGCGCCCGTCGACGAGGCCGCCGCGCAGGCCGCGTACGCCGAGCTGTCGGCGACGGCGCGGTCGGGCGAGGAGGTGCGTCTGTCGGCCAAGCCGCTCAACGACCTGCTGGTGCTGCGGGCGCTCGACGTGTGCCGCCGCCGCGGCGTGTCGCTGCAGCTGCACGCGGGCTACGGCGACCGCGACATCGACCTGCGCCTGGGCTCGCCGTTCGCGTTCCGCTGGGCGCTCGAGTCGGGCGCGGCCGACGGCGTCGAGGTCGTCTTCCTGCATGCGTCGTGGCCGCACATCCGCGATGCGGCGCTGATGGCGGCGATCCACCACCACGTCTACGTCGATATCGCGACCTGCATCCCGCCGATCGGGCACGCGGGCCTGGTGGAGTGCTGGCGGGAGGCGCTCACGGTCGCCCCGATCACGCGCATCCACGCGTCCAGCGACGCTGCCGGCGTGTTCGAGCACGTCACGATCGGCGCGATCCGCGCCCGCGACACGCTGGGCATCGCGCTGGGCGAGCTGGTGACCACGGGCGAGCTGTCGCGGTCGGAGGCGGAGCGGGCCGGCGAGCTGATCCTCGGCGGCAACTCGCGGCGGTTGTACGGCCTGGGATGATCACGACGTACGGGCCGGGGTGCCGCGACCGCCGGTTCGACGTGGTCGAGATCGCGACGATCGACGAGTGGCCGCACGCGCTGTATCCGGCGCACCTGCTGCTCCGCGTGGACGCGCGGCCCGGGCCGGGGGACGCCCGCGCCGACCTGGCGCGGCGCCTGATCGGAGGCGGGCGCGGCGCGGCCCTGTTCCACGGGCCGGGCTGCGAGCGCGTGTGCGAGGGGTTCGACGACGAGGCGGACGGCCGCATCGACCTGTCGGGCCACGAGGTCCACCGAGCGCCGTCGACCATCCACAACCGCTGCGCCAGGGGCAGACCCGCCACGCGCTTCGGTTGGGGTCTGACCCCAATCGGAGGTTTTCGGGGGTCAGACCCCGATCACGGGACACGCGCGGAAGGCGCGCGGATCGCGCGATCTGGGTGGTGCGTGCGTGTTCCGTTACGGACAATGCGTGTTCGGTGCGCCCGGATTTGTCTGACTCAAGTCAGACAAATCCGCTTCTTGCAGGCGCCTACTGACGCAGCGTCTCAGCCACCAGCGAGACGATCTCGAACAGCATGTGCGCGGCGACCATCGCGGTGATGTTGTTCGGCAGGTCCTTCGTCGGCATCAGGCAGACGACGTCGCCGCCGACGACGTTCAGGCCGCGGATGGACCGCAGCATCGCGTTCGCCTCGTCGATGGAGAAGCCCGTCACGCCCGCCTCGAGGTTGGAGACGGCGGGCGCCACCGACGGGTCGAGGCAGTCGAGGTCGAACGTCACGTAGACGGGCGCGTCGCCGATGCGTTCGCGGATCAGCTCGCACGTGGCGTCGAGGCCGATCTCGCGGTAGCGCTCCATCTCGACGACCTCGTAGCCGAGGTCGTAGCTCGGCTGCAGCCATGTCAGCGTACGAGGGTTGCCGCGCATGCCGATCTGCAGCGAGCGCGACGGGTCGACGTTGCCCTGCCGCACGAGGTAGTCGGCCCAGTTCGCGGCCGACTTGATGGCGCCGTTCCAGTGCGGCAGGTCGTAGGAGTCGGTGTGCGCGTCGAGGTGCAGCAGCGCCACCGGCCGGCCGTCGGTGAGCCGCGAGCCCTCGCCGGCGATGCCCTGGACGATGGCGCCGGTGATGCCGTGGTCGCCGCCGATCGAGACGGGCCGCGCGCCGGCGTCGGCGATTCCCTTGAAGAACGCGCTGATGCGCTCGACGCAGAGCTCGTTGTCCATGCCCTCGGGCAGCGGCACATCGCCGACGTCGCGGATCGTGCAGGTCTCCCACGGCGAGAACCCGTACGCCTTGTGGATGCGCCGGTTGTGGGCCGAGACGTTGCGCACGGCGCGCGGACCGAGATGCTGGTCGCGCTCGGTCGATCCGTTGCCGGACGAGTGGGGGACGCCGGCCAGCGCGATCTGCGTGTTCGCGGGGTCGGCGTCGACGGGGCAGCGGAAGAGGGACGGGACGCCCCACCAGTACAGCGTGTCGAGCACGGTCAGGTCTTCGCTCATGGCGGTCTATTCTGGCGCACGTGTTCATCCTGCTGCAGGGACTGGGCGACCGGCTCGCGCGATTCGGGCTCGGGCGCCGGGAGACGGAGGCCGAGCTGCTCCTCTCCGATGCCGATCAGGCGCGCCGCCTGATCGACGACCCGGCGCTCTGGTCGCTGTGGATGCCGGGCGTCCAGGACATGCTCGACGAGCCGCGTCCACCCCGTCAGAACGCGCGCTACCGCGTCACGATGCGCATGCGCTCGGGCCGCATGGGCCTGTCGGGCGGTAACCGCCAGGCGCACGTGCAGATCGTGTCGGCGGGCGCCGGCCGCCTCGCCTGGCAGCTGTTGCCGGGCAAGCACATCGAGCACTACAGCGTCGAGATCGACGGCTCGATGCTGCGCGCGACGGCCGTCGGCGGCGAGTCGGCTCTGGTCCTCGTGCACGAGCTCGAGCGCCAGTCCCGGCCGTAGCGGCGCGTGCCGGGGCGCCCGCGGTAAGCTTCGGGGTGCGTGACCACCACCCTTACCAGCTGACCAGCGAGCCCCGATCGGCCATCCGGCCGGTGCGGTCTCGCAGAGCCTCTCCCAGGAGAGGCTTTTTCGTTTCCGGAGAGCGACCGACGTGACGACCGAGCGCTACGACCACGAGGCCATCGAGACCCGCTGGCAGGCGGTGTGGGCCGCCGAGCGCGCGTTCGAGACGGCGAACCCGGCCAGCCCCGGCACCGACGAGCGCCCGCACAGCTACGTGCTCGAGATGCTCCCGTACCCGTCGGGCGACCTGCACATGGGGCACGTCGAGAACTACACGATGGGCGACGTCGTCTCGCACTTCGGCGCCGCCACGGCCACCGCGTGCTGCACCCGATGGGCTACGACGCGTTCGGCCTGCCGGCCGAGAACGCCGCGATCCGCGACCGGCGGCCACCCGCGCGACGTGACGCGCGGCAACATCGCCAAGATCCGCGTCGCAGATGCAAGCGCATGGGCTGGTCGATCGACTGGTCGCGCGAGCTCGTCGACGGCCGAGCCCGAGTACTACCGCTGGACGCAGTGGATCTTCCTGCAGCTGTTCGAGCGCGGCCTGGCGTACAAGACGCACGCGCACGGTCAACTGGTGCCCGCAGGACCAGACGGTGCTCGCCAACGAGCAGGTCATCGACGGCCACTGCGAGCGCTGCGGCTCGGTGGTCGAGACGCCGCGTCGCTCGCGCAGTGGTACTTCAAGATCACCGACTACGCCCAGCGGCTGCTCGACGACATGGAGATGCTGGAGACTGGCCCGAGCGCGTGCTGACGATGCAGCGCAACTGGATCGGCCGCTCGCAGGGCGCGCGAGGTGATCTTCCGCCAGCGCGACCTCGGCGTCGACGATCCCCGTCTTCACGACGCGCCCCGACACGCTGTTCGGCGCCACCTTCTTCGTGCTGGCGCCCGAGCATCCGCTGGTCGCCGAGCTGGTCGCGCGGCACCGACGCGCGAGGCGGAGGTGCTGGACGTACGTGCGCCGCACCGCCGCGCACCTCGGTGGCCGAGCGCATGGACGCAGGACAAGGCCGAAGACGGGCGTCGTACACGGGCCGCCACGTCATCAACCCGGTCAACGGCGAGCGCGATCCCGGTCTGGGTCGCCGACTACGTGCTGATGGAGTACGGCACCGGCGCCGTCATGGCGGTGCCGGCGCACGACGAGCGCGACTTCGCGTTCGCGCAGACAGTACGGCCTGCCGATCGTGCCGGTGGTCGCGCCCGCCGGCGGCGACCACGACGTCGCGATCGAGGCGTACACGGCCGCACACGGCCGACGAGGTGCATGGTCAACTCCGGCCAGTTCGACGGGCCTGCCCGCCGACGAGGCGCATGCGAGCGATCGTCGCCTGGCTCGAGCGAGCACGGCCGCGGCGAGGCGCACCGATCACCTACCGCCTGCGCGACTGGCTGGTCTCGCGCCAGCGCTACTGGGGCGCGCCGATCCCGATCGTCGACTGCCCGGCCTGCGGCCTGGTGGCGGTGCCCGACGACCAGCTGCCGGTGCTGCTGCCCGAGGTCGAGGACTACGCGCCGAAGGGCCGGTCGCCGCTGGCGCGCGGCCGAGGAGTGGCGCCACGTGCCGTGCCCGAAGTGCGGCGGCGAGGCGCCTGCGCGAGACCGACACGATGGACACGTTCGTCGACTCGTCGTGGTACTTCATCCGCTACGTCGACGCCCGCAAGGCACGACGGCCGCGTGGGACCGCGACGACGGTCGACTGGTGGCTGCCGGTCGACCAGTACATCGGCGGCGTCGAGCACGCGATCCTGCACCTGCTGTACGCGCGCTTCTTCATGAAGGTGCTGTACGACGTCGGCCTGGTCGGCTTCCAGGAGCCGTTCGCGCAACCTGTTCACGCAGGGGATGATCTACAAGGACGGCGCGAAGATGTCCAAGTCGAAGGGCAACGTCGTCGCGCCCGACGAGCTGGTCGGCCGCTACGGCGCCGACGCGCTGCGGCTGTACACGCTGTTCATGGGCCCGCCCGAGGCCGACAAGGAGTGGACCGACGCGGCGTGTCCGGGCCCGGCGCGGTTCGCCGCAGCGGCTTACCGCGTGATCTCCGAGATCGCCGCAGCGCACCGTCGGGCTGACCCGCTGCCCGCCTACGACGACGCCGGCCCGGCGGGCGAGCGCTGGCGCTGGCGCGCAAGCACACGCACGATCGCAAGCGTCAGCGACGACATCGACCGGCGCCTGCACTTCAACACCGCCATCGCGGCCTGCATGGAGCTGCTGAACGAGACTCGCCGCCGGCGCGCGCCGCTCTGACGGCGATCCCGCCGGCGAGCGGCTGCTGCGCGCCGCGGCCGGCACGCTGGTGTCGCTGCTGCAGCCGTTCGCGCCGCACGTGGCGGAGGAGCTGTGGGAGCGGCTGGGCGGCGAGCGCCTGTGGACGCAGCCGTGGCCGGAGGCCGACGAGCGGCTTCCAGGCCTCCGACACGTTCGAGTGCGTCGTGCAGGTCAACGGCAAGGTGCGCGACCGCGTGCAGCTGGCCCGCGGGCTGGACCGCGACGCGACGCTGGCCGCGGCGCGGGCGCTGCCCAACGTGCGCGCGCACACTCGACGGGCACGACGGTCGTGAAGGAGATCGTGGTGCCGGACCGAGCTGGTCAACATCGTTGTAAAGTAAGCCTTGAGCGGGCGTTTATATCTTTCTGACCATACGGCTCTAAAGTTCGCAGAAACTCCTGCCGATGAAGAAACCGGGCGTACCAGCTGGCGAGTCGGTACGCCGTTTCCGCGATCAGGAGGCTCGGATGCCGCTGCACGTCGATCGAACTTCGCTTCAGACCCATCAGAGCAGGGGCGAGCACGTCCTCGAGCTCGCCGCCGCCCGGGCGCGGCAGATCGCGGGTCCGGACGCCGCCGCGCTCGAGGACGACGCGTCGCCGGTGCTCCGCCTGGTCGGCGTCTCGGCGCAGGACTCGGGCGACGTCGCCTCGATCGACCAGGCCGAGCAGCTGATCCGCTCGATCCTCGGCGGCGGTGTCGACAAGGCGCTCGCCGCGCACGGTTCGCTCGACGCCGACCGCGTCAGCGCGCTTCTCGCGGGCTAGCGCGTCCGAGCGGACCCGGTCCGCGCCAGAGCTGTGACGGCGACCCGGCCTAGCCTGGCCGGGTGCCCGCCGTCAGCCGCCGTGCCGCGCTCGTCCTGATCCTCCTCGCGTTCTGCGGGGCGCTGCTGGTCGGGCGCTTCCGCGCCGGCGGCTCCGCGCCCGGCGGGCAGGCTCCGGCCAGCTCCGGCTCGACCTCCACCTCGGCCGCCCCGCCGCCGCCGACGGCCGGTCCGCTGCTGGTGCACGTGGTCGGAGCCGTGACGCACCCCGGCGTCTACGAGCTCGCCACGGGCGCCCGGGCGCGCGATGCGGTCACCGCCGCGGGCGGCGCCACCCGGCGCGCCGTCCTCGAGGGCCTCAACCTCGCCGCGCCGGTGGCCGACGGCGAGCAGGTCGTCGTGCCGGTGAAGGGCCAGGCCTCGCACGCGCCGGCGACGCCGTCGAGACCGGCCATCGTACGGCTCAACCAGGCCGACGAGGCCGCGCTCGACACGCTGCCGGGCGTCGGTCCCGCCACGGCCCAGCGCATCATCGCGTGGCGGGACGAGCACGGCCCGTTCGGCAGCGTCGAGGACCTGCTCGACGTGCCCGGCATCGGCGAGTCGAAGCTCGGGGCGATGCGCGAGCTGATCGAGCCGTAGGTGCTCGCCCGCCTCGACCGGGTGCCCCTGCCGACGCTGGCGCTGGCGGCCCTCGCGCTCGGCGCGGCCGCGTCGCTGGCCGTGCGGCCGTCGCTCTCCCTGCTCGGCGCCGCCGCCCTGCTCGCCGCCCGCTGGCCGCGGGCCGGCGTGCTCGTCGCCGTGCTGCTGCTGGGCGGTGTCGTGGGCGGATACCGTCTCGACGCCCTCGCGGCCGACCCGCTGGCGGCCCGGATCGGCGAGCGCATCGACACCGTCGCGATCATTCAGGAGCCGTGGCGCAGCGGGACGTTCTCCGCCCGCGCCGACGTGGAGCTGCAGGGCGGCGGGCGGGTGCTCCTGCGGATCCCGATCTCGGTCGCGCGCCCGCCGCGGGGCAGCCGCGTGCAGGTGACGGGCCGCCTCGCCCGGCCGCGCGGGCCGTTCAACGGCTTCGACGAGCGGGCGTGGCTCGCCCACCGTGGCATCCACGCGGTGCTGAAGTCGCCGTCCGTCACCGTCGTTGGCCGGCGTGGCGGCGTCTGGGGCGCGATCGACCGCGGCCGGACGGCGGCGCTGCACGCCTATACCGGCGCCGGCCATGACGATGCCGCGCTGCTGCTGGGCGCGATCGCGCTCGGCGCCGACGACGAGCTCTCGCCCGAGGCCCGCGACGCGTTCCGGGCGTCGGGGCTCGCCCACCTGCTCGCGGTGTCCGGCGGCAACGTCGCGCTGCTGGTCGCGGCGGTGCTCGTGCTGGTGTGGGTGGGCGGCGGCACGCGCGTCGGCGGCCACGTCTGTGCCCTGGTGGCCGTGGCGGGCTACGTCGCGCTCGTGGGCCCGTCTCCGTCGGTGGTGCGGGCGGGGGTGGCGGGGCTGCTGGCGTCGGCGGCGTGGCTCCTGTCGCGGCCGTCCGACCCGTGGCACCTGTACGCCGCCGGGCTGGCGGTGCTGACGAGCGTGAACCCGTACAACCTGCTCGACCCGGGCTTTCAGCTGTCGTTCGCGGCGGTGGCGGCGATCATCCTGATCGCGCCGCGGTTCCGCGAGGCGCTGGAGGGCCTGCCGTTCATTCCCGGGCTGCGCGCCGCGACCGCCATCTCGGCGGCGTGCACGCTGGCGACGGCGCCGATCGGCTGGTGGCACTTCGGGCGGATCAACCTGATCGCCGCCGTCCCGGCCAACCTGCTGGCGCTGCCGGCGGTACCGGCGCTGCTGTGGATCGGGCTCGCGGCCGGGCTGGTGGCCCCGTTCGCGCCGTCGGCGGCGGCGGCGCTGGCCGCCACCGGCCGGCTGCCGGGCGAGTACCTGCTGGGCGTCGCGCGGCTTGGCGCGGCGGTCGATGCGCGCACGCAGCCGTACGAGGCGCCGCTGGCCGCCGCGCTCGGCGTGCTGTTGGTGCTGGCGCTCGCGGCCATCGTGCGCCGGGAGGTCGCCGCCCACCTCGCGCGGTCGGCTGCCGAGGCGCCGAGCCGCTAGGCTGGACGACGTGAGCGAGCCGCTCGAACCCGTCTACCTGATCTGCGGCAGCGACCGGCCGAAGGTGCTGCGCGCCGTCTCGCGGCTGCGTGGCAACGTCGCCGCCGCCGGCGGCAGCGAGGAGCTGCACGACGCGCTCGAGATCGAGCCGCGCGCCGTCGCCGGCCTGTGCGAGCAGCTCGGCCTGTTCGGCGGTGACCGGCTGATCCTCGTGTCGGGCGTCGACGTCTGGAAGGCCGACCCCGTCAAGGAGCTCGAGCCGTACCTGGCGGCGCCGACACCGGGCACCACGCTGGCGCTGCAGGCCGGCCCGGCCATGAAGAAGGACCACCCGCTGCTGAAGGTCATCGACGGCAAGCAGCGACTGTCGTTCGACCTGCCGGGCGAGCGGGAGCTGCCGAACCACCTGCGCAAGGAGGCGCAGCGGCTCGGCGCCCACATCGACTCGGAGGCGCTGCGCCTGCTGATCGACCTGGTCGGCCCCGACGCGATCGCGCTGGAGGGCGAGCTCGACAAGCTCGCCACCTACGCGGCCGGCGAGACGATCGACGCCGAGACGGTCGAGGCGCTCGCCTTCCGCGGCGACGGCGTGTCCGTCTTCGCGCTCACCGACGCCGTCGCCGCCCGCCAGCGGCGCGGGACGTTCCGCGTGCTCGAGCGGGCGTTCGACGCGGGGGAGAAGCCGCACGCGCTGCTGCCGATGGTGGCGCGCCAGGTCGACCTGCTGCGGCAGGCGCGGCGCGAGCTCGACACCGGCGGCTCGTCCGCGACGCTGGCGAAGCGCCTCGGCGTGCACGAGTTCCGCGCCAAGAAGGCGATGAGCGCCGCGTCCGCCTGGTCCGAGCGCGAGGCCGCGCTCGCCATCTGCCGCCTCGCCGACGCCGACCACGCCATGAAAGGCGGCCGGCGCATCGATCCGGAGCTCGCCCTCGAGCGAGCCCTCGCCGACTCGCTCTAGTCCCCGGTGCTGCCGACGCTGCGCCGGATCGCGAGCAGCGCGTCGCGCAGGTCGGCCCGGACGAACTTCTTGACCGCCGGACGGCGCTTGGCCTTGACCTTCTCCGGCGCGTCGTCCAGGGCCGCGGCGAGCGCGGCCGCCGCCTCCCCGTAGGCGATCGCCGGCGCGCTGTGGGGCGCGCCCAGCGCCACCGGCACGCCGGACAGCGCCGCGGCGTCGAACCGGGCGCTGCGGGGGATGCCGGCGGTGAGCATGAGGTCGCCGAACTGGTCCTGCAGCAGCGCGACCGCGTCGGCGGTCGCCCGGCGGCGGTCGACGAACGTCGGCAGCACGGCGAGCGGCGCATAGGCGCCGCCGCGTGCCTTCTCGACCGATCGCACGGCCGCCAGCGTCGAGCGCAGCGCGTCGAGGGCGAGGAAGTCGGCGGCGACCGGCACCAGGACGGCGTCGGCTGCCCGCAGCGCCGCCTCGGACAGCCCGCCCAGCGCAGGCGGCACGTCGATGACGGTGACGCCCCAGTGCTCGCGCTTGCGCAGCCGCTCGAGCCCGTCGGCCAGGCGCGCGCGGCGGCGGCCGTCGGCGAGCAGCTCGGCCTCGACGTCGGCCAGCGCCAGGTCGGCGCCGATCACGCCGAGCCGGAACAGCGCGGGGTGGGCCGGGTAGGAGATCGCGGGCTTGCCCTTGACGGCGAACAGCTCGCTGGTGCCGCGGCCGTTCTGCACGTCGATCGCCAGCGAGCGGCCGGCGGAGCCCTGCGGATCGAGGTCGACGACCAGCGTCCGCCGGCCCGCGAGGGCCAGCGCCGCGCCGACGCTGACCGCCGTCGTCGTCTTGCCCACGCCACCCTTGCGATTGAACGACCGCGACCACGCTCATGGCCGGATTCTGGCATGGCGGCGGCGATCCGTGGGGTGAACCTGGTCGTTCGCTCCGTCGCTACACTGGCGCTGCAAGGCGACGTGGCCGAGTGGCTAGGCAGCGGCCTGCAAAGCCGTCCACACCAGTTCGATTCTGGTCGTCGCCTCTTGCCTCTCAATCAGCGGAACGCCCGGGGACGCAATTTGTCCCATCGACGGGGTTCGTTTCCCCTGACCGCGACCCCGGGCGTCCATACGCACCGTACGTGGTTGCCCGGATCACTCCTGCCACTAGCTGCCGCAATCATCATCAGCCTGCTGTTCGCCGCCTGCGGCACAGCGGGATATGCGCCCGAGCCACGCCCGATCGGCGTGGGGGAGCGGTTCACGCTCACGGCCGGCGCCGTGGAGTCGCCGGGGCTGCCGTGCGGCCCGCCCGCGGCAGCGCCCTTCGGCGTGCACCTGGAGCTGTTCGTCGACGCCTGGGTGGTGCTGGTGCCGTCCGGCATCGGCATCCGGCCGCCGTGGGTCGGCTCCGTGCCCTACGTCGAGTCGGGCGCGTGCGAGCACCCGCTCGTCACCCGCGAGCCGACCGGTGTGATCGAGGTGGCCGGCCCGGGGTACACGCTCGGCGACCTGTTCCGGGTCTGGGGCGAGCCGCTCGGCCCGGAGGGCTTCGCGGGCTACGACGGGTCGGTCACCGCGCACGTCGACGGCCGCCGGTGGGACGGCGATCCGGGCGCGATCCCGCTCGACCGCCACGCCCAGATCGTGCTGCAGGTCGGCCGGCCGCGGATCCGCCCGCACGTCGACTACACCTTCCCGGCCGGACTCTGAGTAAGCTGGCCCGATGATCTACTCGGAGAGGGCGCGGGCGGCGCTGCGGTTCGCGGAACGCGCCCATCGCGGGCAGGAGCGCAAGGGTGGCACCGAGCCGTACATCCTGCACCCGATCGCGGTCGCCACGCTGCTGGCCGCGAGCGGCGCGTCCGAGGACCTGATCTGCGCCGCGTACCTGCACGACACCGTCGAGGACGCCGGCGTCGAACTGGACGACATCTCGCACTCCTTCGGTGACGAGGTGGCCGAGCTGGTGCGGGCCCTCACGGAGGACAAGCTGCGGTCGTGGCAGGATCGCAAGACGGCGACGATCGAGCATCTCGGCGACGCCCCCCCGTACGTGCTGGCGCTCAAGGCCGCCGACGTGTGCGTGAACATCACCGACGTCGTGCTCGACCACCGCGAGATCGGCGACGACGTGTGGCTGCGCTTCCGGCGCGGCGCCGCGAAGCAGCTCTGGTACTACACGACGGTCGCCGAGACGATCCTGCACCGCCTCGAGGGCTACGAGCCCCTGCGCTCCGAGCTGCGGTCCCGCGTGGACGAGCTGCGCGAGCTCAGCCCGTGAAGAGCTTCATCAGCGAGATCATCGCCGGGCCGAGGATGACCACGAACATGGCCGGGAAGATGAACACGGCGATCGGGAACAGCATCTTGATCGGGGCCTTCATGGCCCGCTCCTCCGCCGCCATCTGACGGCGGTGGCGCATGTCCTGCCCCTGCACACGCAGGATCCGGGCGAGCGAGATGCCGAGCTGGTCGGCCTGCACGATCGAGCGGGCGAAGGTCGTCGTCTCGTTCATGTCGAGGCGGTCGGCCATGTTCTTCAGGGCCTTCGCGCGCGCCTCGCCGATGCGCATCTCGTGCAGCACGATCCGGAACTCCTCGACGAGCGGGCCCTTCATCCGGTCGCACACCTTGGCGATGGCGGCATCGAACCCGAGGCCCGCCTCGACCGAGACGGTCAGCAGGTCGAGCACGTCGGGCATCTGCGAGACGAGGTCTTCCTTGCGGCTCTTGGTGCGCATCGACAGGTAGTAGTCGGGCATCACGAACGACGCCGCGAGGCCGCCGACGACGATCAGCAGCACCGTCTGGAGCGGGCTGCCGGTGACCAGCAGCACGAACCCGAACAGCAGGAAGAGGCCCGAGATGACGGCCTTGCCGGCCAGGTAGGTGGTCGGGCTGGCGCTGGTCTTGCCGGCCGCGATCAGCTTGCGGCGCGTCTCCTCGAGCGATCCCTTGGGCGTCGCGCGCAGGGCGAGCGCGGCGAGGCGGTGGGCGGCGGGGCCGACGACGCGGTCCGACACGCTCTTGCCGAGCTCCGCCTCGTGCAGCGAGTAGCCACCGTACGTCTTCGCGCGACGCAGCGACACGGCCACCTGCCGCTGGCCGGCGGTGATGCCCTGGAGCAGGAAGTAGGTCGCGAGGGCGACCAGGATGACGACGACGATCAGCATGGTCCGGTCACACCTTGAAGGAGACGATCTTTTTCAGGATCAGCGCACCGATGGTGATCGAGAACAGGGCACCGATGACGAGCATGATTCCGGTGCCCGTCGACCACAGGGGCGCCAGGTAGTTCGGGCTCATGACGAAGATCGCGAGCGCCATCACGAACGGCAGCGCGACCAGGGTGTACGCGGACATCCGGCCCATGGCGCAGAGTGCCTTCACCTTGCGGCGGAACTGCTGGCGCTGGCGCACGGTCTCGGCCGACCTGGTCGAGCAGGTCGGCCAGCGAGCCGCCGACCTGGCGCTGGATGTTGACGCTCATCACGACGAACTCGAAGTCGATCGACCCGAGGCGCTCCGCCATGGCCTGCATGGCGTCGTCGTTCGGGCGGCCGAGGCGGACCTCGTTGGCGACGCGGCCGAACTCACGGCTGGTGGGCTCGGAGCCCTCGCGGATGACCGTCTCCATCGCCTGGTTCCAGGAGTGCCCGGCCTTCAGCGAGGCGGCCATCGCGACGAGCGTGTCGGGCAGCTGGTTCACCGAACGCCTTCTGGCGCTTGCGGGCCTTCAGCTTCAGCCACACGACCGGCAGGAAGAACCCGATCACGAACAGCACGAGGGCGATCAGCGGGAAGACGCCGGCGAAGCCCGGCCGGCATGCCGAGCAGCAGGGCGGCGCCGAGCTGCATGTAGAAGACCTCGCCCGTGCGCAGCGGCAGGTCGGAGCGCTCGATCAGCAGCGCCGTGTTCTTCCAGAACTGCAGGCCGCCGAGCACCTTCTCGGTCGAGCGCGCGAGGCGCACGTGCAGCGCGACGCGCTCGGTGGGGTCGTCCTCGAGGTTGCGCTTCGAGAACTCGGTGTACCCCTCGAGCTGCCGCGCCAGCGTGCGCTGCGGGCGGGGCCGGAAGATCAGCGTGACGCCGCCCAGGATCAGGCCGAAGACGATCGCTGCGAGCAGGAACGACGACCACGTGGAGTGCGTCACGCGCTCGGGCACGATGCCGGTGTCGGTGCGGATCGTGGGTGCCGCGCCGGCCGCGTACCCGGACTTGGTGATGACGCCGTCCGCGCTGACGCTGACCTCGACGCGCTCCGACTCCGACGAGCGGTAGGTGAGCACGTAGGTCTTGGCGAGCTCCTCGGCGACGGCGTGATAGACGTTGGCGAGCGCCGCCGCTCTCCGCATCGCGGTACGAGCCGCCGGTGGCGCCCGCCAGCTGCTGCAGCACGTCGGGGGCGAACTGCGTCGAGCGCAGCGCGATCGGATAGACGGCGACCTGGTTGTCGAGCGCCTGCTTCGCGACCTCCTTCATCGTCACGAGCGACGAGGAGTCCTTGCCGTCCGTCATCACGATCAGCACGCGGCGCGAGGCGACGGGGGCGGTCGCGAGCTCCTTGATGCCGATCGCGACCGCATCGTTGAGCGCCGTGCCGGACTGGTGGTCGGGCGCGAGGTTCGCGAGCGCGGTGGCGAGGGAGCCGGTGTCGGCGGTGAGCGGCTGCGCGACCGAGGCCGTGTGGCCGAAGTTCACGATCGCGACCTGGTCGCCCTGCTTGACGCTGGCGAGGAACTCGCCGGCTGCCGCGAGGGCCTCCTTCATCGGGCCGCCGTTCATCGAGCCGGAGGTGTCGATCGCGAGCACGATCGACGACGCCGCGGACGGCGCGCCGACCGCGAGCTCGCCGACCTCGCGCGTGTTCTCGGTGACGACGAAGCCGGGCGCCTTGCCGGGCGTCGTCGAGTCGGCCGCGACCGTGATGCGGACCAGGGGCAGCCGCGTCGTGTCGAGACCGCGGACGGTCACGGCGGCACCGGCGGCCGGAGCCGCGACCGCCAGCGCGGCGGTCGCGAGGACGAGCAGTCGCCGCATCAGGATGCCTGCCTCCGGAACGCCTGGCTCTGCGGGGTGCGGTCCGTCTCCAGCTGGAAGAACTGGGCCGGGAGCTTGACGCCGTTGCGACGACAGCTTGTGCAGGAACTGCGGCTTGATGCCGGTCGAGACGCAGCGGGCCGAGCAGGCGGCTGCCGGCGTGGGCCATCTCCTCCGAGTCCTCGACGGGCTTCGCGAGGAAGATGTCCTGCATCGTGACGACGTCCGACTCCATCCGCAGCACCTCGGTGATGTGCGTGATGCGGCGCGAGCCGTCGACGAGGCGGGAGACCTGCACGATCAGGTCGAAGGCGGCCGACGACTGCTCGCGGATGGCGCGCAGCGGCAGGTCGACGCCGGCCGTCAGCACGAGCGTCTCGACGCGGCTCATGGCGTCGCGCGGGGTGTTCGCGTGGATGGTCGTGAGCGAGCCGTCATGGCCGGTGTTCATGGCCTGGAGCATGTCGACCGTCTCGGGGCCGCGGCACTCGCCGACGATGATGCGGTCGGGGCGCATCCGCAGGCGTGTTGCGGACGAGGTCGCGGATCGTGACCTGGCCCTTGCCCTCGATGTTGGCCGGGCGCGTCTCGAGCGTGATCACGTGCTCCTGCGACAGCTGGAGCTCGGCCGCGTCCTCGACGGTGATGATGCGCTCGCCGTCCGGGATCGCCGCCGACAGCACGTTCAGCGTCGTCGTCTTGCCGGAGCCCGTGCCGCCGGAGATGAGCACGTTCAGCTTGCCGCGCACGCAGGCCTCGAGGAACTGGCCGGCCTTCGGCGTGAGCGTGCCGAACTTGATCAGGTCCTGCATCTGGAAGGGGTCCTTGCGGAACTTCCGGATGGTCAGGGTCGGGCCCTTGATGGCGAGGGGCGGGATGATCGCGTTCACGCGGGAGCCGTCGGGCAGGCGGGCGTCGACCATCGGCGAGGCCTCGTCGACGCGCCGGCCGATGCGGCTGATGATCTTGTCGATGATGCGCAGCAGGTGCGAGTCGTCGACGAACTGGGCGTTCGTGATGCGTCAGCTTGCCGCGGCGCTCGATGTAGATCTTGTGCGGGCCGTTGACCATCAGCTCGGTCACGGTCTCGTCGCGCAGGAAGGGCTCGAGCGGGCCGTAGCCGAGGATGTCGTCGGTGATCTCGCGGGTGACCTGGGCGCGCTCCTGGCGCGTCAGCGGCGTCTTGTCGACCGCGAGGGCCTCGGAGACGGACTCGCCGACGCGCTCGGCCAGCTCGCGGTCGTCGCCCGACGCGTTCGCGAACAGGCGCGGCCCGAGACGCGTGATGACCTCGTGGTGGACGCGCGACTTGAGCTCGGCGAACGGGTCGATGATCCGGTCGGGCGAGACCTCGACCCGGGTAGTCGGACATCGACGACGGCTGCTGCGGCTCGTCCCCGCGGCCCGACTGGATGCGGCTCTGCAGGGACACGTCAGGCCGCCCTGCGGAGCTTCATGCTGGGCCGCCGGATCGACGACTGCGGACGGTCGGCCTTGGGCGGCGCCGGGGGCGCCTCGAGCTTGCCCTCGAAGAACGTCTCGGCCATCTCCGACATCACCTTCGCGACACCGGAGCGCGGCGCCGACATCGGCACCGGCACGCCGCGGTTCACGGCCACGCCGACCTCGCGGTCGCCGGGCACCTCGAAGGCGGCCTTCAGGTCGAGAGCCTTCTCGACCTCCTTGCGATCCAGCTCGGCCTTCGACATGCCGTGGTTGATCACGAGGTGGATGCGGTCCTTCGGGTAGTGCAGGAGGTTCAGCGTCTGGAGCGTCAGCTTGACGTTCTTGACCGCCGGGATGTCGAGCGTCGTGACGAGGAGCAGGCGGTCGGTGCGGTCGAGCGTCGCCAGGGTCGTCGCCTGGAAGAAGGCGGGCGTGTCGACGACGATGGCGTCGTACGTCTCCTTCGCGACGTCGAGCAGCCGCGCCGACTCGGTCCTCGGCCACCAGCTCGGCGTCCTCGGGCCGCACGGGGGCGGGCACGACGTCGACGCCGGACGGGTGCGAGATGACGTAGCCCGCGAGCTTCTCGGGGTCGAGCTCGCCGGTCGTCATGACGAGGTCGTAGATCGTCTTCTCAGGCTCGACGCCCATCATGATCGCGGCGTCGCCGAACTGCAGGTCGAGGTCGACCAGCAGCACGCGGCGGCCGGCGCGGCGGGCGATCTGCGTCGCCAGCGAGGTCGCGAGGACGGTCTTGCCGACCCCGCCCTTGGGCGAGAAGACGGTCAGGACGCGGCCCTCGGCGGTCGAGGTGCGCAGCGAGGAGGGCGCCATGCCGCCGCGCGTGGCGGCGAGCTGGCACGTCTTCTTGATCGTGAACACCAGCGCGTCGGTGAGCTGCGGCAGCATCACGACGTCCGAGATGCCGGCCCCGAGGGCCTCGTGCAGCAGCGCGCCCGCGCCACCGGAGGTGACGAGGATGATCGGCGCGGCCGTCGCGTGACGGATGGCGTCGATCTCGGCGCTCGGCAGCCGGTCGCCGCGGGCGGTGCCGTGCAGGATCACCTGCGCGCCGCTCGAGGCGAGCTTCTGGTCGGCCTTGCCCGGCTCGACGGCGGTGCCGACGATCTCGATCTCGGGATGGCCCTGGAGCGCCTGCCGCACCTCGGCGAGGCCGGCGCAGGCACCCGTGATGAACGTCTTGATCGGGGACCCGTCAGACATCAGGGAGCCTCTTCCTTGGGAGTCGCGCCGGCGGTGGGAGTGCCGATCTTGCCCTTGCCGGTGAGCGTGGCGATCAGCTTCGTGGCCTCGGCGGCCGGCAGGCCGTCGAGGAGCATCGACTCCACGGTCTCGGAGACGATCGGCATGTCCTGGGCGACCGCGTCGGGCGGGCGCACGGCGAGCCAGAGCTGGCCGGCGCGCGTGTCGTCGGCGCCCTCCAGCCAGGCGAACTTGGTGGCCTTGGCCTGGTCGACGATCAGCATCACCGAGTCCTCGTCCTTGTCGCTGTCCCTTGGACAGGCCGCCCTTGGCGTTCGGGTCGATGACCGGGATCGAGAGCACCTTGACGCCGGGCAGCAGCAGGCGCGTCACGTAGGCCTTGCCGCCGGTGCCGTTGGCCGAGTCCACGACGATGGTCTGGAAGACGTCGACCCTGTCGCCGGCCTTGACGTCGCCGATCAGGCACGACGCCTTCGGCTCGCACATCAGGCGCAGCGCGCGCTCGGTCTTGGTCAGCTGCAGCGCCGGCGCCTGCTCGGTCGAGGTGCCGAACGTCGCGGCCACGACCTGCTGGCCGGCGTAGATCGTCTGGCCCGTGACCTTGCCCTCGAGGCCCGCCGTCGTCGACAGGGCGCCGGGCGCCTTGTCGTCGGCGAGCACGGAGGTGAGGGTCATGGCGCCCGAGGCCTCCTCGGCCGGGGTGCCGGCCACGATGTCGCGCGACGCCACCATCACATCGACGCGCTGCTGGCCGCGGGTCACGCTCTGGCGGTAGCTCGTCGTGTAGACGAGCACCACGGCCGCGGCGGCGATTGCCATCACGACGGCGATCGCGATGTTGCGGACGTTGTACGTCACGAAGCTCTCCTGACTTGCTGATCCATCGGTCCCGGCGATTCCTGGGCGTTGCCCATGCAATTCATGTCGCGTGCTTTATCGGTTGAAACTGAGAAAAGATGAGAGGGCGTTTCCGGGAACGCCCCTGCTCACTCCGCGCGCATGACGGTCGTGACGTCAGGAAGCCGGACTTCGCGGCCCACCCGAGGATCGACAGCTCATACGGGTACTTGACGGTCACCTGGATCGGGTCGCCCTGGTTCCAGGTGCCGGACTGCGAGGAAACCGAGATGTTGAGGTTCGCCTGCTGCAGCGACGGAGCTGCGGCGCGGGCGGCGGACGTCGCGGCGCTGACCATCGTGGCCTGGCCGCTCGAGCGGTTGACGGCGGCGCGCCGTGCACCCTCGCGAGCGGCATCCGTGATCGCGATGTAGTTCATCCACACGATCCCGAACTGGACGATCGCCAGCAGGAGGACGACGAGGATGTTCGCGACGACTGCGAACTCGACGAGCGCCTGACCCTTCTGTCCTCGGCGTCGGAAGCGACGCATGGTTCCT
This sequence comes from uncultured Actinomycetes bacterium, assembly GCA_963722525.1. Classification (GTDB taxonomy): domain Bacteria; phylum Actinomycetota; class Thermoleophilia; order Gaiellales; family F1-60-MAGs149; genus VFJZ01. Next base: position 448,427 of record CAVRMM010000002.1, read on the forward strand.
CCGTTCACGAAAAAGGTGTGCACGACTGGCACATCTCCAAGGTCGGTCATGCGGGGGAGGGCCACCATCCCCCAGTCGGGTGGGACGCGGCAGCCGGGCCCAGAACGCGCGAAGGCCCCGCCGGAGCGGGGCCTTCGCTGGAGAAGAGTGCGTATGACGCGATTACGGCAGGATGCCGGTGACAGCGTCGAGAGCGCCGCCGATGGCGCCCGAAAGAGCGGTCAGCGCGCCGATGATGAGAACCGTGATGACGGCGAGCACGACGGCGTACTCGGCCATCGTCTGGCCCTCCTGCTTGGAGAGGCGCGAGAGGAGATTCTTGATCTCGTTCATTGTGAATGCACCTCCTTTCTTGTGACTCGATCTTTTCGCCGCGGGGCCTTTGCGGCGACACCCAAAACATCGGGGCGGAAGCGGAGACGGCCGACCCCCCGTTTGGGGTAAACGTCGCCGGATCGGGCCGTCTCCCGCGCGATCCGCCGCCCGCCGGCGAGCCGCCCGGTAGATTGCGCGGCCATGGAGAACCTGATCGACGGCAAGGCGGTCGCGGCGATCGTCCGGGCCGAGGTGGGCGAGCGGGTGCGGGCGCTGCAGGCGCGCACCGGTGTGCAGTGCGGCCTCGCCACCGTGATGGTCGGCGACGATCCCGCCTCGGCGGTCTACGTCGGCAACAAGCACCGCGCGTGTCACGAGGCCGGCATGGCCTCGTTCGACATCCACCTGCCGGCGGACGTCGATCAGGCGGGGCTGCACGCGCAAGATCGACGAGGTCTGCGCCGACCCGCGCATCCACGGGATGATCGTGCAGCTGCCGCTGCCCGCCGCACCTGGACGAGGACGCCGCGCTCGACCGCATCTCGTACCTCAAGGACGCCGACGGCCTGACGCCGGCGGCGCAGGGCCGGCTGGCGACGCTGCGGCCGGGCCCGCGCCCGGCGACGCCGAACGGCGTGGTCGAGCTGCTGCGCCGCTACGACGTCGAGATGAGCGGCGCCCACGCCGTCATCGTCGGCCGCTCCGAGATCGTCGGGAAGCCGCAGATGCACCTGCTGCTCGAGCAGAACTGCACCGTCACGATCTGTCACTCGCGGACGCGCGACCTGCCCGCGATCACGCGGCAGGCCGACATCCTCGTCGCCGCCGTCGGCCGGCCGGAGATGCTCACGGCCGAGCACGTCCGCGACGGGGCCGTGGTGATCGACGTCGGCATCAACCGGCTCGACAAGGGCCTCGTCGGCGACGTCGACTTCGCCAGCGTGGCGCCGCGGGCCCGGCTGATCACGCCCGTGCCGGGCGGCGTCGGGCCGATGACGATCGCGATGCTGCTGCGCAACTGCATCGACGCGGCCGAGCTCTCGGCAGGCTGAGCCGCGCTCCGTCCCCGGAACGCCGAAGGGCCCCCGCACCGGAGCGGGGGCCCTTCTCGCGTGCCGGGACGGCGGACGCGTTCTCGGTAAGGGAAGAAGACGAAAGAACGTACGTACGAGTTACGCGACGCCGTCGACGAGCCCGGCGATGCCGCCGATGGCGCCGGACACCGTGGTGCCCAGCGCACTGATGCTGCCGACGACCAAGACGCATGATGACGGCCAGCACGACTGCGTACTCGGCCATCGTCTGTCCGCGCTGCGGACCTTCCCGGCAGGTGCGGCGTCGGAGATCGCGCACCGTGTCGCCCCCTTTCATTCGCTCGCTACAGGTGTCGGCCGCGGCGCGGCGCGGGCGAATCCCCCTGCGGAGTGAACGCTTCCGGCGGCCCGGACCGGAGCGGCGTCTCCCAGCGGAGGGGTGGAATAGGATTCCGCGCCTATGGCGCTGTCCGATTCCGACGTCCGCCACGTCGCGCGGCTCGCGCGGCTGGGCCTGCACGATGACGAGGTCGCGACCATGCGCGCGGAGCTCGAGAACATCCTCGCGCATGTCTCGGCGATCGCGTCGCTCGACCTCTCCGGCGTGCCCGTCACGTCGCATCCGCTCGATCTCGTGAACGTGCTGGCCGACGACGTGCCGGTGCCGTCGGCGTCGCACGCCGACGCGCTCCTGAACGCCCCGGATCCGGCCCAGGACGGCTTCCGCGTCCCGCCGATCGGAGCCTGAGATGGCCGCCATCTCGACGCTCGGGCTGACGGCGGAGCGCGCGGCGGCGCTGCTCGACGGGCGCGAGCTCTCCTGCGTCGAGCTGGCGCAGGCGTACCTCGACCGGATCGCGACCGACGACGGCGCGACCGGTGCCTATCCTGCACACCCACCCCGACCGCACGCTGGCGCGGGCGCGCGAGCTCGACGCCGCCGGCCGCAGCGGGGTGGCGGGCGTGCCGATCGGCCTCAAGGACCTGCTCTCCACGCGCGGCGTGCCGACGACGGCCGGCTCGCGCATCCTCGAGGGCTTCCGGCCGATCATCGACGCCGACGTCGTCGAGGCGCGTGCAGGACGCCGGCCTCGTGTCGCTCGGCAAGCTGAACATGGACGAGTTCGCGATGGGCTCCTCGACCGAGCACTCCGCCTACCAGCTGACCCGCAACCCGTGGGACCTCGCGCTCGTGCCCGGCGGCTCGTCGGGCGGCTCGGCCGCGGCCGTCGCCGGCGGGCTCGCGCCGTGGGCGCTCGGCACCGACACGGGCGGCTCGATCCGCCAGCCGGCGGCGTTCTGCGGCATCGTCGGGCTCAAGCCCACCTACGGCGCGGTGTCGCGCTACGGCGTGGTCGCCTTCGCCTCGTCGCTCGACCAGGTCGGCCCGTTCGCGCACACGCGTGCGCGACGTCGCGCTGCTGACGCGGCATCATCGCCCGCGACGACCCGCGCGACTCGACCAACGTCGGCCTGCCCGAGCCGATCCGGCTGCCCGAGGGCACCGACCTGAAGGGCCTGCGCGCTCGCGGTGCCCCGCGACCAGCTCGGCGCGGGCGTCGAGCCCGGCGTGGCGCGAGCTGTTCGAGCGCACCGTCGAGCTGTGCCGCTCGCTCGGCGCCGAGGTGGGCGAGACGACGCTGCCGCACGCCTCGCACGGCCTCGCCGCCTACTACCTGATCGCGCCGTCCGAGGCCTCGGCGAACCTGGCCCGCTACGACGGCGTGCGCTACGGCCTGCGCGTCCCGGCCGCGACGTGCACGAGATGTACGCCGAGACGCGTCGCGCGGGCTTCGGCGCCGAGGTGAAGCGGCGCATCATGATCGGCACCTACGCGCTGTCGGCCGGCTACTTCGACGCCTACTACGGGCAGGCCCAGCGCGTTCGCACGCTGATCCGCCGCGACTTCACCGAGGCGTTCGCCGACTGGGACGCGCTGCTGCTGCCGACCGCGCCGTCGGTCGCGTTCGCGCACGGCGCGAAGCTCGACGACCCGCTCGCGATGTACGCCAACGACGTCTTCACGCTGCCGGTCAACCTCGCCGGCCTGCCCGGCCTGTCGATCCCGTGCGGCCTCGACGGCGGGCTGCCGGTCGGCTTCCAGGTGATCGGCCCGGCGTTCTCCGAGAACCGGCTGCTGCAGATCGGCCACGCGCTGGAGCAGGCGATCGGGTTCGATCCGGTGCCGCCGCGGCTGCAGGGAGGCGCCGACATGACGTGGGAAGCCGTGATCGGGCTCGAGATCCACGTGCAGCTGCGGACGCAGACGAAGATGTTCTGCCGGTGCCCGAACCGCTACGGCGACGCGCCGAACAGCAACGTCTGCGCGGTCTGCCTCGCGCACCCGGGGATGCTGCCGGTCGCGAACCGCGAGGCGGTCGACCAGGCCCTGCGGGTGGGGCTGGCGCTGGGCTGCCGCATCCCGGCCCACTCGAAGTGGGACCGCAAGAACTACTTCTACCCCGACTCGCCCAAGGCGTACCAGATCTCCCAGTACGACGAACCGCTGTGCGCCGAGGGCACGTTCCTCGACGTCGGGATCACGCGCGCGCACCTCGAGGAGGACGCCGCCAAGACGATCCACGTCGGCGGTGGCGGCGGCCGCATCGCCGGCTCCGACGCGTCCATCGTCGACTTCAACCGCGCCGGCACGCCGCTGCTCGAGATCGTCACCGACCCCGACCTCCGCGACGCCGCGCAGGCCCGCCGGTTCCTGACGATGCTGCGCGCCACGGTGATCGCCACGGGCGCGTCCGACTGCGACCTCGAGAAGGGCTCGCTGCGCGTCGACGCGAACGTCTCCGTCCGGCGCGAGGGCGAGACCGCGTTCGGCACCAAGTGCGAGCTGAAGAACATGAACTCCTTCCGCTACCTGGAGCGCGGCATCAACGCCGAGATCCGGCGCCAGATCGCGCTGCTCGACAGCGGCGGGCGCGTGCGTCCAGGCGACGATGCACTACGACCCGGCCAGCGACGAGCTGTCGCTGCTGCGCTCGAAGGAGGAGGCGGACGACTACCGCTACTTCCCCGAGCCCGACCTGGTGCCCGTCGCGCCCGATCCGGCGCATCTCGACCGCCTGCGTGCCGGCCTCACCGAGCTGCCGCTGGCGCGGATCGCCCGCCTGCAGGCCGACGTACGAGCTGTCCGACGCGACGGCCGAGACGCTGGCGCTGGACGACGGTCTGACGACCTACTTCGAGGACGTCGCGGGCCGCACCGGTGACGCCAGGGCGAGCGCCAACTGGGTCATGGGCGAGCTGGCCGCACAGCTGAACGCGACCGGCGTCGACGCCGCCGCATCGCCCGTCACGCCCGAGCGGCTGGCGGGACTGATCGCACTCGTGGCGCGCCGGCACGCTGTCGTCGACGGCGGCGAAGCAGGTGTTCACGGCGATGCTCGACGACCCGGCCGAGGCGGCCGAGCTGACCGAGCGGCTCGGGCTGGCGCAGGTCGGCGACGTCGACGAGCTCGGCGCGATCGTCGACCAGGTGCTGGCCGCGAACCCGGTCGAGGTCGAGGCGTACCGCGGCGGCAAGGCCCAGCTGATCGGCTTCTTCACGGGCCAGGTGATGCGGTCCTCCGGCGGGAAGGCCGACCCGAAGGTCGTCCAGGCACTGCTGCGGGACCGGCTCGGCGCGTGACGAACCTGCTGCTCACGCCCGGGGCCGACGCCCATCCCGCCCGCCGTCGTGGCTGCCGGGGCGCTGCCGCTGCCGCACCATCGCTCGCCCGAGTTCAAGGCGGTGCTGGCACGCGTGCTGACCGGCCTGCAGCGCGTGTACCGCACCGAGCGCGACGTGATCCTGTTCAGCTCGAGCGGCACGGCCGCGTTCGAGTCGGCCTATGCCAACCTGCTCTCGCCCGGCGACAAGATCCTCGTGGTCGCCGCGGGCAACTTCGGCGAGCGCTGGGTGAAGATGGGGGAGGCCTACGGCGCCGACGTCGAGGTGCTGCGCTCGCCCTGGGGCAGCCGGCCCGACCCGGCGGCGGTCGCCGCACGCGTGAACGGCCGCAGCGACCTCGCGGCGGTGTTCGTCGTGCACTCCGAGACCTCCACGGGCGCCACCGCCGACGTGCAGGCGATCGCCGAGCTGACGCGCGAGCGCTCCGCCTGCCTGGTCGTGGACGGCATCTCGTCGCTTGGCGCGACGCCGCTCGAGACCGACGCCTGGGGCCTCGACGTGGTCGTGACCGGGTCGCAGAAGGCGCTGATGACGCCGCCCGGACTGGCGTTCGCGTCGGTCTCCGAGCGCGCCCTGGAGCGCGCCCGCACGTCGACCAACCCGCGCTTCTCGCTCGACTGGGACCGGGCGCTGAAGGCGCAGGCCAAGGGTCAGACCCCGTTCACGCCGGCCATCTCGCTGATCCTCGGCCTCGACGCGGCGCTGGCGATCATCGAGGCGGACGGACTGGAAGCGCGCTTCGACCGCACGCTGCGCCTCGGCCGCGGCGTCCGCGCCGCGATGACGGCGCTGGGGCTCGAGCTGTTCTCGCCCGACCGCGACGACTGCTCGCTGGTGACGGCCGCGCTGTGGCCCGCCGGCATCGACGGCGAGGCGGTGCGCAAGCGGCTGCGCGACGTGCACGGCATCACCGTCGCCGGCGGCCAGGGCGAGCTCGAGGGCCGCATCCTCCGCATCGGCTCGTTCGGCGCCATCGAGGCGGGCGACATCGTGCGCGGCCTGGCGGCGCTCGAGGTCGAGCTCGTGGCCGCGGGGCACCCCATCGAGCTCGGCGCCGGCGTCGGAGCCTTCTCGCGCGCCCACGCGGCATGAGGGTCCTCGTCACCGAGACCATCGCCGCGGCCGGCATCGACCGGCTGCGCGACGCGGCCGAGGTCGACGTCGAGACCGGCCTCGACCGGGCCGAGCTGCTGCGCCGCATCGGTGCCTACGACGCGCTGGTCGTCCGCTCGGCCACCCGCGTCGACGCCGAGCTGATCGCTGCCGGGTCGAGCCTGCGGGTGATCGGGCGGGCCGGCACGGGCGTCGACAACGTCGACGTCGAGGCGGCCACCGCTCGTGGCATCCTGGTCTGCAACGCGCCGCAGTCGAACGCGCTGTCGGCCGCGGAGCACGCCATCGCGCTGATGCTGGCGCTGGCCCGCAACATCCCGCAGGCCCACGCGGCGCTGGTCGACGGACGCTGGGAACGGAGCCGCTTCAGCGGCGTCGAGCTGGCCGACAAGACGCTCGCGGTGGTCGGCTTCGGCCGCATCGGCCAGCTGGTCGCGGCGCGCGCCCGCGGCCTCGGCATGCGCGTCGTGACGTACGACCCGTTCGTCAGCGCCGAGCGCGTGCGCGAGCGCGGCGCCGAGCTGGCCGACACGGTCGAGGACGCCGTCGCCCAGGCCGACTGGGTGACGCTCCACCTGCCGGCGACGGCCGAGACGCGCCACATCGTCGGCGCCGCCCTGCTCGCGAAGATGCGGCCCGGCGTGCGCATCGTCAACGCCGCGCGGGGCGAGCTGGTCGACACGGTGGCGCTGGCCGAGGCGCTCGAGTCGGGCCACGTCGCCGGCGCGGCGCTGGACGTGTTCGAGTCGGAGCCGATCACCGAGTCGCCCCTGTTCGAGCGCTCGGACGTGGTGGTGACGCCGCACCTCGGGGCCTCGACCGCGGAGGCGCAGGACCGGGCGGGCACGATCATCGCCGAGCAGGTCGTGCGCGCGCTCACGGGCGAGATGTGCGAGAACGCCGTCAACGTGCCCGACGTGAGCGTCGAGGACCGCGCGGCGCTGGCCGCCTACGTGCCCCTCGCCGAGAAGCTCGGCCGCGTCGCGGTGGCGCTCTCCGACGGCGGCATCGAGCGCATCGAGATCACCTGCGCGGGCGGCATCGGGCAGCGCGACACGCGGCTCTTGACCCTCGCGGTGCTGCGCGGCGCGCTGCACGGGATGGCCGAGGACGACGCCAACCTCGTCAACGCGCGGGCCCTGGCCCAGGCGCGCGGCATCGACGTCCGCGAGCTGCGCCGCGAAGCCGGCGACTTCACGAACCTGATCCGCGTCGCGACCTCCGACGACGCCGCGGTGGCCGGCACGCTGTTCGGCGCCGACGACCGGACGTGGCTCGTCCGTGCGCGCGGCTACGAGGTCGAGATCGAGCTCGCCGGCCTGATGCTGTTCGTCCTCAACGACGACCGGCCGGGCATGATCGGCACCATCGGCACGCTGCTGGGCGAGGCGGGCGTGAACGTGGCGAACATGAACGTGGCGCGCAACCGCGAGGGGGCGATGGCGCTCTCGGCCATCCAGGTCGACGGCGACGTGCCGCCGGCCACGCTGGCCGCGCTGCGCGCCGCGCCGGGCCTGACCGGCCTGCGCGTGGTGCGCGTGGACTGACCTGCGGGCCGCCTCGCCGTCGGGCGGGCTGACGGTAGGATGAGCCGACGGTGGGGGATGCATGCACGAAAGATTTGAGCGGGTGCGGCGCGGGCGACCGGGCGACCCCGGCGTGATCCCGCTCGCCCGGCCCGACGTCGGCGCGCGCGAGGAGGAGCTCGTCCTCGAGGTGCTGCGCTCGGGCGTGCTCTCGCTCGGCCCCGTCGGGCGCCGCTTCGAGCAGGACTTCGCGGCCTACATCGGCACGCGCCATGCCGCCGCCGTCTCCAGCGGCACGGCCGGCCTGCACCTCGCGGTGCGCCTGGCCGGGGTGGGGGCGGGGGACGAGGTGATCACCAGCCCGTTCTCGTTCGTGGCGTCGGCCAACTGCGCGCTCTACGAGGGTGCGACGCCGGTGTTCGCCGACATCGACCCGGTGACGTTCAACATCGATCCCGCCGCGGTCGAGGCGGCGATCACGCCGCGCACCCGCGCGATCGTGCCGGTGCACGTGTTCGGCCTGCCGTGCGACATCGAGGCGATCAACGAGATCGCGCGCAAGCACGACCTGCGGGTGATCGAGGACGCCGCCGAGGCCATCGGCGCCCGCCGGCGCGGCCGCCTGATCGGCACGCACGGCAACCCGGCGGTGTTCGCCTTCTACCCGAACAAGCAGATGACGACGGGCGAGGGCGGCATGGTGACGACCGACGACCCCGTCCTGCACGCCGGCCTGAAGAGCCTCTCGAACCAGGGCCGGTCGGACACCGGCGACTGGCTGGAGCACGACCGCCTCGGCTTCAACTACCGGCTCGACGACGTCTCGGCGGCCATCGGCGTCGGCCAGGTGGAGCGCCTCGACGAGCTGCTCGCATCCCGCGCGTCGGTCGCCGCGCGCTACGACGCGCTGCTCGGCGACCTCGAGGGCGTGTCGACGCCGGCGGTGGTCGAGGGCGACGAGCGCTCGTGGTTCGTGTACGTCGTCGAGCTGCACCCGCAGGCCGATCGCAACGCCGTGATGGCGCGGCTGCAGGCCAACGGCGTGGCCTGCAAGCCATATCTGCCCGCGATCCACCTGCAGCCGTTCTACCGCGAGCTCGGTCATCGCGAGGGCGAGCTGCCGGTGTGCGAGTCGGTGTCGGCCCGGACGCTGGCGCTGCCGTTCTTCGGCGCCATCACGGAGGCCGAGCAGCACACGGTCGCGCAGGAGCTCGAGGCGGCCGTGGAGGCGTCGTGGCGCTCGTAGCCGCGCTTCCGCACCCCGTGCAGCTGGTGCGGTCGACGACCGCGTACCTGCTGGCGCCGGCGCCGCTCGACGATGGCGTCGCCTACCTGACGGTGCCGCGGCGGCTGGGCGGGCCCGCCGTGATGGCGCGCGTCTCGGGCGACCGCCTGCTGGTGCAGCGCGCGTCCGGCGTGCGGACGCTGTTCGACTACGGCTGCGACGTGGCGGTGGAGTGCAACGCCGTCCGGGCGCCGGTCGGCGACGGCGTCGACGTCGTCTACGGCGTACCGATCGAGGAGGGTGGCGGCTACGTGGCCCGGGCCGGCGTGAACGGCCGGTCGCGCCTGGTGGCCGGCGACGAGACCTCCGCGGGGGCCGTGCTGTCCTACACCGCGGCCGGCGGCATGACCGTCTACGCGTCGCGCGGGACGATCGTCGTCCGCAACGGCGGCGCCGCGCCCGTGGTGCTCGTGCCGCGATCGGCCAGCGGCGGCGACGTCCGTGGCGTCGCCGCCACCGCGGCGGGCGTCGCGTGGATCTCGCGCGCCGGCTCCCGCGGCCTCTGGTACGTCGGCGTCAAGGTGGGCGACGCGATGGCGACGAGCGTCACCGACCGGCGGCCCGGCGTGCGCCTCGGCGCGCCGGCGCTGGCCGACGACGGCACGGTCGCCTTCTCGCGGCGCGTACCGCTCCCCGGCCGCCGCGCGCGGTTCGAGATCGTCACGATCCGGCCCGGTCTGCCGGAGCGCGTGATCGCCGTCTCGCCGCCGGTGAAGATCAGCGACGGCGACTTGCTGCCGCGCGTCGCGATCCGGGGCACGACGGTCGTCTACCGCCTCCGGGACGGCTCGGGCGGCCGCTGGGAGGCGATCAGGGCGACGGAGCTGGTGGCCGGCACGACGCGCACGATCGCGCGCGTCGGCCGCCGTGCTGCCCGCATGTCGGACCCGGCCATCGACGCGACGCGCATCGTCTGGGCGCAGGCCGATTTCCGGTCCGGCAGGTTCGTCCGCTCGCGCATCCTGCGGGTGCGCGTGGCGCTGTAGGATCTCGGCATGAGCGCTCGCCGCACGTCGCGCATGGTGCCCCTCGGGTACGGCAAGTTCGTCCGCGCCGACCGGATCGTGATGGTCGAGCCGCTCACCGGCGAGGAGGGACGCGGCGACGGCGCTCGCACCCGCGTCTGGGTGGACGGCGTCACCGAACCCGTGATCGCCTCGCGCTCGGAGCGCGCCATCCTGGACGACATGGGCGAGCTGCCCGACCGCTCCCGGGGCGCGAGAGCCGCGATGCGCGCCTCGGGGCAGGAGGAGCTCTTCTAGCCCGTCACACTCCCGCGCGCTCTCGTACGCCTTCGATGCGCGGGGTCTGACCCCGAAAACGGCTCCGCTGGGGTCTGACCCCAGAACGTTTCCGCGCGGAACGCGGACGAGTCGTGCGACATGGGTGAGTACGCGCGCAAGTGGACGACGACCGCGCGCGCACCGGCACGTGGGACGCGCTAGACCGGCAGCAGGCCGAGGTACGTGTGCGACTCCTCGGCGCTGAGGCCGCCGTGGTGCCCGAACAGGTGCTGCTCCCAGACCGGCGGCTCGTACCAGTACGCCTCGTGGCCCTCTGCCGGCAGCACCACGACATCGCCGAGGCGGCTGCGCAGACGGTCGGAGACGCGGCCGAACAGGCCGTCGGCGATGAGGACGTCGATCGGCTCCACGATCGCCCGTTCGCCCAGCCGCTCGCGGAGGCCGCCGACCACCTCGTCGGAGCGGCCCGGCTGCACGTGCAGGAACACGTCGCGCGGCGAGCCGGCGGGGGCCGCGATCGACAGCAGGCCCCCCAGCTCGGGCCAGATGCGGTTCAGGTACAGGCAGCGGTCGGGATTGGCGGGAACGTGCCCGTGGTCGGCCGTCACCGCGAGCAGCGTGCCGGGCGCGAGCTGCGAGACCAGGTGCTCGAGCGCGTCCAGCGACGCCCGCGTGGCCGCGGTCGCCTCCTCCGAGCCGGGCCCGGCCGCGTGGCACGCCGCGTCGACCGCGTCGAGGTAGACGAACGCGAACCCGCGCTCCACCTCGGCCGCGAGGCGCAGGGCCTCGCCCGGCTCGAAGAACGAGATCACCTCGGCGCCCGCGAGCGCACACTGCGAGAACGGCGAGGTGGCGTACAGCGCGTTCTGGAAGCTGGTCGCCGGCACGCCGCGGCGCACGAGGCTCTGCACGAACGTCTCGCCGAAGTCGTAGAAGGCCGCGGGGTCGACCGGCAGCGAGCCCGGCATCTCGCCCGGCCGCGCGTAGAGCAGCGGCCCGACGAGGCCGTCGGCGGCCTCGTGGAACTGGTACCACTCGTAGAACCCCGTCTCGCCCACCGGCCGGCCGGTGCACAGCGTCGTGACGTGCGCGGTGGTGGTGGAGGGGAACTGCGTCGTCAGGCGCAGCACGTGCCCGTCGTCCAGCAGGCGGCGCGCGAACGGCTCGTCGGAGAAGGCCGCGAGCCGGTGCCAGCCGAGGGCGTCGGCGAGCACCAGGACGACGCGCTCGTACGGCGGCGCCAGCGGGCCGAGCGACGCGGCGGGCAGGCCCGGAGCGGCGGCCGCGCCGGCCAGCCACGCGACCGTCTCCGGGATGCCGTCGAAGCAGTACGTGCCGGCGAGCGGCAGGGTGAGGTCGTCGCGCCACCGCGCCGCCTCAACCGCCTGGACGGACGCGGGATCGATCATCGCGGCACTATACGGGCGTGCTCGATGCGGCGTTCCTGCAGCGCGACGCGGTCGCGGTGGCCCCTGATCTGGTCGGCTGCTCGCTGCAGCTGGACGGCTGCGGCGGGCGCATCGTCGAGGTCGAGGCGTACACGCGCGACGATCCGGCGTCGCACTCCTGGCCCGGTCCCACGGCCCGCAACGCGAGCATGTTCGGGCCCGCCGCGCACGTCTACGTGTACCGCTCCTACGGCATCCACTGGATGCTGAACCTGGTCTGCGCCGACGCGTCTGCGGTGCTGGTGCGCGCGCTGGTGCCGGAGGCCGGCCGTGACCGCATCGCGGCGCGCCGGCCCGGTGTGCCGGAACGCGACTGGTGCCGCGGCCCGGGTCGTCTCGGCACGGCGCTGGCGCTCGGACCGCAGCACGACGGCCTGCCGCTGGACGGCGGGCTCTTCTCGCTGCACGCGTGCGAGGGGCGCGCGCCCGAGGTCACGGCGACGCGCCGCATCGGCATCACGAAGGCCGTCGAGCGGCCGTGGCGGTTCGTCGAGACCGGGTCGCGCTACGTCAGCTCGCCTGCCGGCGGGCCGTCAGCAGCGTGATCGTCGCGCCCTTCGGCACCTGACGGCCGGGTGCGACGTCGGTGTCGACGACGTTGTCGTCGTCGCGGGTCGTGGAGCCGCCGTTCGCGCGCTCCGACTCCACCCGCAGGCCGGCCTTGAGCAGCGCGCTCTTCGCCCGGGCCAGCGTCATGCCGTTCACCTTCGGCACCGGCACCGCACCCGAGGCACCGACGACCGCGAGCGTGATCACGCTGCGCCGCGGCGACGGGGCGTCGGCGCGGACGTCCTGGCCGATCACCTGGCCCTGCCGCGCGCCGTCCTGCGTGGCGCCGTCCTCGATCACCACGCGGAACTTGACCGCCTGCAGACGGGCGACCGCCTCGGCCACGTTGAGCCCCGTGACCTCGGGCACGCGCACCAGCGGCACGTCCTTCGCGATGAACACGCGGACGGGGTCGCCGATCGGCACCTGCACGCCGGGCTCGGGCACCTGGTCGACCACGCGATCGACCGTCTGGCCGGGCTCCGCCGCGACGTACTCCCACTGGAACTCGAGGCCCTGGCCGTTCGCCAGCGTGCGCGCCGCGGAGCGCCGCTGCGAGGCCAGGTCGGGCACGAACGTGAGGCCGCGCTCGCAGTCCGACGTCTGCTTCTTCGGCCGGTCGCCGATGGCCATGATCAGCTCCCGGACGCCCTTGCAGCCGATCGGCGCGAGCACGTAGGGGTCGCGCCTGATGTCGACCGCGTAGCCGTTCTGCTGCACGCCAGGCGACGACGGGAAGCCCGCCGAGGCCTCGCCCTTCAGCGCCTGCTGCATGTAGTCGTGGAAGATCTCGGCCGGGTACGTGCCGCCGAACACCGGCTCGCCCTTGTAGTCCCGCGACATCGAGCGGGCCGGGTTGACGTAGCCCACCCAGACCGCCGTCGCGCGCTGCGGCGTGAAGCCGACGAACCACGCGTCCTTGAAGTCGGACGAGGTGCCCGTCTTGCCGATCACCGTGCGGCCCGGCAGGGCGGCGGCGTTGCCGGTGCCCGACTCCTGCGCGACGACGCCGCGCATGGCGTCGATCTGCGTCAGGGCGTCGGTGTCGGACATCGCCCGGGTCGCCTTCGGCCGGTTCACGTCCTTGCGCCCGTCGGGGAAGTCGACGCGCAGGATCGAGACGGGGTCCTGCGTCGGCGAGTCGTAGCCGGCGTCGGGCGTGTGGAAGAGGATCGAGCCGCCGATCCGCTTGCCGCGCGCGGCGATCGTCGAGTAGGCGTGCGCCATCTCGAGTGGCGTGACGCCGACCCGGACGCCGCCGAGGCCGATCGACAGGTTCGGGTCGAGCGGCGAGTTGATGCCCATCGCGTGCGCGGCGTCGACGACGGCGTCGGGGTGCACGGCCTGCGTGAGCTGCGCGTAGACCGTGTTGTCGGACTCGGTCATCGCCCGCCGCAGGTCGATCGGGCCGGAGTAGACCGGGAAGTCATTCTTGACGAGCATGAAGTTGTGGTCGTCCTGCTGGAGGATCACCTTGCCGCGACACGAACACCGTGTCGGGCTGGATGCCCTTCTTGAGCGCGGCGGCGAGCACGAACGGCTTGAACGCGGAGCCCGGCTGGCGGTGCCCGTCGGTGGCGATGTTGAACGTGGACTCGCCCTGCTTCGTGCGGCGTCCGTACTTGGAGCCGCCGACCATCGCCTTGACCTCGCCGTTCCGCGGATCGATCGACACCAGCGAGCCCGAGATCGGCGTGCCGCCCTGGCCGACCCCGCGCAGGTGGTCGCGCACCTGCTTCTCGGCGTGCGCCTGCTCGGTCAGGTTGATCGACGTGTAGACGCGCAGGCCGCCGTTGAAGGTGGTCTTCTCGCCGTACTTGTTGACGAGCAGCTGCGTCACGTACTGCACGAAGAACGGCACCTTCGTGGCGCCGAACGAGATCTCGTGCTTGGTGTCGGCCGGCAGCAGCGCGGCGGCCTTGGCGTCGGCGCCGACGGCGGCCGAGATGTAGCCCTGCCCGACCATCGCGTCGATCACCAGGTCGCGGCGCGCGCGGGCCGCCTCGGGGTGCTCCAGCGGGTCGAACTCGGTCGGCGACTTGGGAATCGCGGCGAGCAGGGCGGCCTCGGGGACGTCGAGGTCCTTGGCGCGCTTGCCGAAGTAGAAGCGCGCCGCGGCGTCGACGCCGTACGAGCCGTGCCCGAAGTAGATGGTGTTGAGGTACGAGGCGAGGATCTGCGGCTTCGAGTGCACCGAGCGCTCGACCTGGTACGCCAGCATGATCTCCTGGAACTTCCGCCGGACGGTCTGCTCGGACGTCAGGTACGTGTTCTTGATCAGCTGCTGCGTGATCGTCGAGCCGCCCTCGCGACGTCCCAGGGCGACGCGGTTGAAGACGGCGCGCACGATGCCCTCGGGATCGAAGCCCTTGTGCTGGTAGAAGCGCTGGTCCTCGATGGCGACGATGGCGTCGGTCATGGGGCGCGAGATCTGGCTCGGCTTCAGCACCTGGCGGGCCTCACCCTGGCGCAGGACGCCGATCCGCACCCAGCAGCCCTTCGCACCCGCACGGGCGGCCTTGCACGACGCCTTCTTCGGATCGCGCGCGTAGAGGTAGCCCACCTGGGCGGGCTCGCGCGCCGCGAACTGGTCGAGATCGGGCGCGTTCTGCGCGACGGCCGTCATGAAGCCGAACATCGACGACACGATCGCGAGCAGCGTCAGCAGGGCCAGCACGAGGCCGAAGCGCACCCAGCGCATGCGGCGGCGGCGCGCCTCGCGCGGCCGGGGCGGCTGCGGCGGGGGCGCGAAGTCGAAGCGGAGCGGCTGCTCTGATCGGCGTCGGCGTCTGCGCATGTCGGAACGAGGCCGGACGGGGCCCGACGCGCCAGATGGTACCGCGGCGATGGCAGATCGCCGCCTCTATCCTCCGGGAATGGCGGACGACGCGATCCTCGACGACCTCGGCTGGCGGGGGCTGATCTTCCAGAGCACCGACGAGGATCGCATCCGCACGCGCCTTCGCGGCGAGCCGGCGCGGGTGTACTGCGGGTTCGATCCGACGGCGCCCTCGCTGCACCTCGGCAACCTCGTGCCGCTGTTCGGCCTGGCGCGGTTCCAGCGCGCCGGTCACGCGCCGATCGCGCTCCTCGGCGGCGGCACCGGGCTGATCGGCGATCCGCGGTCGACTACCGAGCGCACGCTCAAGTCGACCGAGGTGGTGCGCGACTGGGCCGAGCGGATCCGCCCGCAGCTGGAGCGGTTCATCGACTTCGATCCGAAGCTGCCGAACGCGGCCGATCCTGGTCGACAACTACGACTGGCTCGGCCCGATGACGGCCACCGAGCTGCTCCGCGACGTCGGCAAGCACTTCCCGATCGGCTACATGCTGGCCAAGGAGACGGTGCGCTCGCGCCTCGAGAGCGGCATCTCCTACACCGAGTTCTCCTACATGCTGCTGCAGGCGTACGACTACCTGGAGCTGTCGCGCCGCCACGGCTGCCGCCTGCAGATCGGCGGCTCCGACCAGTGGGGCAACATCACGGCCGGCTGCGAGCTGATCCGCCGCGTCGACGGCGGCGAGGCCGATGCGATCACCTTCCCGCTCGTCACCAAGGCCGACGGCGAGAAGTTCGGCAAGTCGGAGGCCGGCGCGGTCTACCTCGACCCGGCCATGACCTCCGTGTTCGCCTTCTACCAGTTCTGGCTCAACCAGGACGACGCCGACGCGGGCCGGTTCCTGCGCGTCTTCTCCTTCGCCTCGCGCGAGGAGATCGAGGCGCTCGACGCGGCCACCGCGGAGCGCCCGCACGAGCGTGCGGCGCAGCGGGCCCTGGCCCGCGAGCTGACGGTGCGCGTGCACGGCGAGGACGCCTGGGCGCGCGCCACCCGCACCTCCGAGGCGCTGTTCGGCCGCGGCCGCCTGGACGAGGCCGACCCGGCCGAGCTCGAGGCGGCGCTCGGCGACGCGCCCACCGTGGAGCTGGACGGGGCCGCGGAGCTGCCTGCGTACGCCGAGCTGTTCCAGCGCGCCGGCCTGGTCTCGAGCATCTCCGAGGCAGTGCGCATGGCCGCCGGCGGCGGGCTCTCCGCCAACGACGACAAGGTCGACGATGTGCGGCAATCGCCTGCACCTGACGACTTTCTCGGAGGGCGCCTGCTGGTACTCTCCCGGGGTCGCCGGAACCGTGCGCTGGTGCGGCGAGGCGGCCCGTGACGGTTCCCGTTTGCACCGGGAGCCAACCCTGGTAGGATCCGTCCCGGCAGCGAGTCAAGGAGCCCTCGGGCTCCGCGAGCCGAAAGGCTCGTGCTCGCTCCCTTCTGCATGTCGGTCGACGGTTGCTTACCGCGCCGACAGTTGATAGTCTTTCTCGTTGCGCCGTTTTATGGCGCCTGGTCTTTGAAAACTGAACAGCATGGCGCCATCAACGGAATACTTCCGTCGATGGCAGCCAGTCGAGTTTTAAGCCGAGCGCCGGCCTTTTAGGTCGGCGACTCACAAGCGGCCGTGTCGACTGCCGGGCCTTCGGGCACCGGATGGAGACATCGGCTGGATCAACTCCATAGCCTGTAATCGCCACTTCGGCGAATACAACAAGGTTTTCACGGAGAGTTTGATCCTGGCTCAGGACGAACGCTGGCGGCGTGCTTAACACATGCAAGTCGAGCGGAAAGGCCCCTTCGGGGGTACTCGAGCGGCGAACGGGTGAGTAACACGTGGGTAATCTACCCCTGACATCGGGATACCCCGGGGAAACCCGGATCAATACCGAATAAGGTGCGGAGACGTTGGACGCCGTACCAAAGGTAGCTTCGGCCTCCGGTCAGGGACGAGCCCGCGGCCCATTAGCTTGTTGGTGAGGTAACGGCCTCACCAAGGCGACGATGGGTAGCTGGTCTGAGAGGACGATCAGCCACACTGGGACTGAGACACGGCCCAGACTCCTACGGGAGGCAGCAGTGGGGAATATTGCGCAATGGGCGGAAGCCTGACGCAGCAACGCCGCGTGCGGGAAGAAGGCCTCTCGGGTCGTAAACCGCTTTCAGCGGGGACGAAGCTTCCGAGGTTAATAGCCTACGGGGTGACGGTACCCTGCAGAAGAAGCCCCGGCTAACTACGTGCCAGCAGCCGCGGTAATACGTAGGGTCCGAGCGTTGTCCGGAATTATTGGGCGTAAAGAGCGTGTAGGCGGCTTGGTAGGTCCCGCGTCAAAGCCTGCGGCTCAACCGCAGAATCGCACGGGAAACCCCCTGGCTAGAGTCCGGAAGAGGAGAGCGGAATTCCTGGTGTAGCGGTGAAATGCGCAGATATCAGGAAGAACACCAGTGGCGAAGGCGGCTCTCTGGGACGGTACTGACGCTGAGACGCGAAAGCGTGGGGAGCGAACAGGATTAGATACCCTGGTAGTCCACGCCGTAAACGATGGGCGCTAGGTGTGGGAGGTGTCGACTCCTTCCGTGCCGAAGCTAACGCATTAAGCGCCCCGCCTGGGGAGTACGGCCGCAAGGCTAAAACTCAAAGGAATTGACGGGGGCCCGCACAAGCAGCGGAGCATGTTGTTTAATTCGACGCAACGCGAAGAACCTTACCAGGGCTTGACAATGCATAGGATAAGCCAGGGAAACCAGTTCCCCCGCAAGGGCCTATGCACAGGTGGTGCATGGCTGTCGTCAGCTCGTGTCGTGAGATGTTGGGTTAAGTCCCGCAACGAGCGCAACCCCTGTCCTGTGTTGCCAGCGAGTAATGTCGGGGACTCACGGGATACTGCCGGTGACAAACCGGAGGAAGGTGGGGATGACGTCAAGTCATCATGCCCCTTACGCCTTGGGCTACAAACGTGCTACAATGGCCGGTACAAAGGGCTGCAATACCGCGAGGTGGAGCGAATCCCAAAAAGCCGGTCTCAGTTCGGATTGAAGGCTGAAACTCGCCTCCATGAAGTCGGAGTTGCTAGTAATCGCGGATCAGCAACGCCGCGGTGAATACGTTCCCGGGCCTTGTACACACCGCCCGTCACACCACGGAAGCTGGAAACACCCGAAGCCCGTGGCCCAACCCGCAGGGAGGGAGCGGTCGAAGGTGGAGTCGGTGACTGGGGTGAAGTCGTAACAAGGTAGCCGTAGCGGAAGCTGCGGCTGGATCACCTCCTTTCTAGGGATGCGGTGACATCGGTCACGCAGGCGCCCCCCACCGGATGTGGAGCTCTCGTTCTCGGGGTGACTTACCTGGACGCGTGTATCGCGTCGGAGAGCTCGCACGATGGGGCACGTTAGAACGATCGTCGACCACGGCTTGGCCGGCCAGCGCTGAGAACTCGTAGGTCATTCATGTTGCTCAGTTTTCAGAGACAGGCGCTTCGGCGCCCCTGACCGTCGTCCTCTCGAGGGCGGGTCGTCGCGTCTCTCAGCGGGCATGGCGTCCGCGCGCACCTTGAAAACTGCATAGTGGTATGTGGTGTTCTCTTACTCATAAGAGAGTAAGGGCACACGGTGGATGCCTTGGCACCAGGAGCCGATGAAGGACGCGGACGGCTGCGATAAGCCTCGGGGAGCTGCTTAACGAGCTTTGATCCGGGGATTTCCGAATGGGGAAACCCACCCGTGGTAATGCGCGGGTACCCTGCACTGAATCCATAGGTGCAGTGGGAGGCAAGCGGGCGAACTGAAACATCTTAGTAGCCCGAGGAAAAGAAAGAAACCTCGATTCCCTGAGTAGTGGCGAGCGAAACGGGATCAGCCCAAACCGTGCCGGAGTGAATAGCCTGCGAGCGTTGCCGGCATGGGGTTGTAGGATCGTTCATGATCGACTCACAGCGTCGGTCGGGAAGTTACAAATAGTCGAGTGCTAGTGGAAGCGTGTGGAAAGGCGCGGCCAAAGAGGGTAAAGGCCCCGTACACGAAAGTCGCTGATACTTCCTTGAACGACACCTGAGTACGACCGGGCACGGGAAACCCGGTCGGAATCCGCGGGGACCACCCCGCAAGGCTAAATACTCCCTGGTGACCGATAGTGAACAAGTACCGTGAGGGAAAGGTGAAAAGAACCCCGCAAGGGGAGTGAAATAGAACCTGAAACCGTGTGCCTACAAGCGGTCGGAGCCGGACATGTCCGGTGACGGCGTACTTTTTGCATAATGGGCCGGCGAGTTAGTCGTCTGTGGCGAGGTTAAGGAACCGGAGCCGTAGCGAAAGCGAGTCCGAATAGGGCGTTCAGTCGCAGGCGCTAGACCCGAAACTGAGTGATCTTACCATGGGCAGGTTGAAGCGGGGGTAAGACCTCGTGGAGGACCGAACCCACGTCAGTTGAAAACGGCGGGGATGACCTGTGGTACGGAGTGAAAGGCTAATCAAACTCAGAGATATCTGGTTCTCTCCGAAATATATTTAGGTATAGCCTCGTGAGTTCACCGTTGGTTGTAGAGCACTGATTGGCCTAGGGGCCCTACCAGGTTACCGAAGTCAGTCAAACTCCGAATGCCAGTGCTCCAGATCGCGGGAGTCAGACTGCGGGGGATAAGCTCCGTGGTCGAGAGGGAAACAGCCCTGACCACCAGCTAAGGTCCCTAAATCGTATCTAAGTGGGAAACGATGTGCGGATGCATAGACAACCAGGAGGTTGGCTTAGAAGCAGCCACCCTTGAAAGAGTGCGTAATAGCTCACTGGTCAAGTGTTCGTGCGCGGACGATGTAACGGGGCTCAAGACACGTACCGAAGCTGTGGATTATCGACCTTCGGGTGAGAGTGGTAGGAGAGCGTTCCCGTGCCGACTGAAGCGGCGGGGTAACCCAGTCGTGGAGGCTCGGGAAGTGCGAATGCCGGCATGAGTAACGAAAGAGGTGTGAGAAACACCTCCGCCGATAGTCTAAGGTTTCCTGGGTAAAGCTAATCTGCCCAGGGTTAGTCGGGACCTAAGCCGAGGCCGACAGGCGTAGGCGATGGACAACAGGTTGATATTCCTGTACTGCGTAGCCACCGTTCGACCGATGGGGGGACGGGGTAGGCTAAGGGAACCCAGGCGTTGGTAGACCTGGGACAAGCGTGTAGGAGGTCCAGATAGGGAAATCCGTCTGGTTCAACTCTGAGGCGTTACGTGGAGCCGTAAGGCCGGACGTCCCTGAAGCCATGCCTCCTAGAAAAGCCTCTAGGGAGGTGGCGCGCACCCGTACCAAAACCGACACAGGTAGACAGGTAGAGAATACCAAGGCGATCGAGAGAACCCTCGTTAAGGAACTCGGCAAAATTGTCCCGTAACTTCGGGAGAAGGGACGCCCCGGTAGAGTGCATGGACCTTCGCGTCCGGAAGCTCGAGGGGGCCGCAGTGACTAGACCCAAGCGACTGTTTACCAAAAACACAGGTCTCTGCTAAGTCGAAAGACGACGTATAGGGGCTGACGCCTGCCCGGTGCCGGAAGGTCACGAGGAGGGGTTAGCCGCAAGGCGAAGCTCTGAATCCAAGCCCCGGTAAACGGCGGCGGTAACTATAACCGTCCTAAGGTAGCGAAATTCCTTGTCGGGTAAGTTCCGACCTGCACGAATGGCGTAACGACTTGGGTGCTGTCTCAACGAGGGACTCGGTGAAATTGTAGTATCGGTGAAGATGCCGATTACCCGCAGCTAGACGGAAAGACCCCGTGCACCTTTACTACAGCTTGATATTGGAGTTTGGGACATCCTGTCCAGGATAGGAGGGAGGCTTTGAAGCAGGGACGCCAGTCTCTGGTGGAGCCAACCTTGGGATACCTCCCTGGATGTTCTGGGCTTCTAACCCCACGCCGTGATCCGGGTGGGGAACAGTGTCAGGTGGGTAGTTTGACTGGGGCGGTCGCCTCCCAAAATGTAACGGAGGCGCCCAAAGGTTCCCTCAGCACGGTTAGAAATCGTGCGTAGAGCGCAAAGGCATAAGGGAGCTTGACTGCGAGACATACAGGTCGAGCAGGGACGAAAGTCGGGCTTAGTGATCCGGCCGTGGAGAGTGGAATTGCGGTCGCTCAACGGATAAAAGGTACTCCGGGGATAACAGGCTTATGATGCCCAAGAGTCCACATCGACGGCATCGTTTGGCACCTCGATGTCGGCTCAGCGCATCCTGGGGCTGGAGTAGGTCCCAAGGGTTGGGCTGTTCGCCCATTAAAGCGTTACGTGAGCTGGGTTCAGAACGTCGTGAGACAGTTCGGTCCCTATCTGCTGTGGGCGTTGGAGAATTGACGGGAGCTGCCCCTAGTACGAGAGGACCGGGGTGGACAGACCTCTGGTGTATCAGTTGTCGTGCCAACGGCACCGCTGGATAGCTACGTCTGGAAGGGATAACCGCTGAAAGCATCTAAGCGGGAAGCCCACCCGAAGATGAGTTCTCCCATCCCCTCGAGGGAGTAAGGGTCGTAGTAGACCACTAGGTTGATAGGCGGGATGTGGAAGCGCGGCAACGCGTGTAGCAGACCCGTACTAATACCCCGAGGTCTTGTTTATCAATATGGTGAGCCCATCATGCCCTATGCAGCTTTGAAGGTGCGCGGAGCCGCGCCCTGATCTGACATCTCAGAGCTTTCCGGTGGCTATGGCGAGGGGGATACACCTCTTCCCTTTCCGAACAGAGCAGTTAAGCCCCTCAGCGCCGATGGTACTTGGTTCGCAAGAGCCTGGGAGAGTAGGTCGCCGCCGGATTCAACGTCACGAGGCCGGTCACCTTCGGGTGCCGGCCTCGTTCGTCGTCCTGGGCAGTTTCAGGCCTCTTCGGTCGGCTCGTGCGCAGTCGCCAGTGGCACGTTGTAGCCCTCGAGCCGCCAGCCGGGCACGCTCGATCACGGTCAGGCTGCCGTGGACGAGCGGCGCCACGCCGCGCCGCGCGTCGCGCCAGTCGCCGCCGGCAGCGTGTGCGACGGCCGCGCGGATGACGCCGCCGTGCGAGAACACCGCCACCACGTCGTGGCTGGCATAGAGCCCCGGCCACGCGCTCCAGCGCCTCGACCGACGCGATCCTGCAGTTCGGCGAAGGTCTCGCCGTCCTCCCAGGAGGTCTCGCCCGACTCGTGGCGCCCGACGGCGCCCTGGCTGGGCGGCGAGGATCTCGATGCGCTGTCGTCCGGTCCACGACCCCGTGTCGATCTCGCGCAGCGACGCGTCGGTCTGCACATCGAGCCCGCAGAGCGCCGCCGAGGGGCGGGCGGTGTCGATCGCGCGCACGAGGTCGGAGGCGTGAATGGCGACCGGGCTCAGAGCAGCGACGGCCGGCGCGATGGCGACGGCCTGCTCGCGGCCGAGGTCGTTCAGCGGCTGGTCGCTGTGCCCCTGCCAGCGTTGCTCGGCGTTCCAGTCGGTCTCGCCGTGTCGCAGAAGGTGCAGGCGCGCCATATGGCGGCACACCCTATACGCTGCCGTCCGTGGACCTGGGACTGGACGGCCGTCGCGCTCTCGTCACGGGCGGCACCAAGGGCATCGGGCGCGCGATCGCCGCGGGCCTTGTCGCCGAGGGCGCCCGCGTGGTCGTCGTCAGCCGCGGCGGCGACGCCGTGCCGGGCTGCGAGCTGGCCATCGCGGCCGATCTCGGCAGGCGTGGCGCGCCCGAGCGGGCCGTGGCCGAGGCCGTCGCCGCGCTGGGCGGCCTGGACATCCTCGTGAACAACGTCGGCGTCGCGCGGCAGGTGTCGTTCGACGACCTCGACGACGACGACTGGCAGGCCGCGCTCGACCTGAACGTGATGAGCTACGTGCGCTCCATCCGCGGCGCGCTGCCGCACCTGCGCGCCTCCGACCAGGCCCGCATCGTCAACGTCTCGTCGACCGCCGGCAAGCGGCCGTCGACCGGCATGCCCGACTACACCGTCACGAAGGCGGCCGTGCTGTCGCTGTCGCGCCTGGTGGCCGACCTGGAGGCGAAGAACGGCGTGCTCTGCAACGCGGTCTGCCCGGGCCCGTCGCTGACGCCGGCGTGGCTCGAGGAGGGCGGCCTCGCCGACCAGGCCGTCGCCCGCGACGGCGGCGACCGCGACGCCGTGCTGGCCAAGGTGGCGGCCGGCCGGCCGCTGAACCGGATGGCGGAGCCGGAGGAGATCGCGCGCGTCGCCGTGTTCCTCTGCTCGGCCGCCGCGTCGTATGTCACAGGTGCCGCGTGGGGTGTCGACGGGGGCACGGTTCCGGTCATCAT
Organism: uncultured Actinomycetes bacterium; assembly: GCA_963722525.1. Lineage (GTDB taxonomy): Bacteria > Actinomycetota > Thermoleophilia > Gaiellales > F1-60-MAGs149 > VFJZ01. Next base: position 471,709 of record CAVRMM010000002.1, read on the forward strand.
TTAGACCCGTCGCCGAGTACCCTTCGGTAGACGATGGCCGAGCTGGTTCACATCTACGACACGACGTTGCGCGACGGCATGCAGCGCGAGGGAATCTCGCTGTCCGTCAGCGAGAAGCTGCAGGTCGCGCACCTGCTCGACCGCCTCGGCTGCACGTACATCGAGGCCGGCTTCCCGGCGTCGAACCCGAAGGACTGGGAGCTGTTCGAGCAGCTCGAGCAGGAGACGTTCCAGACCGCGCGCGTCGCGGCCTTCGGCATGACGCGCCGCAAGGACGCGCGCGCCTCCGACGACGAGGCGCTGCGGGTGCTGGTCGACTGCTTCGCACCTGTGATCACGCTGGTGGGCAAGACGTGGGACCTCCACCTCGACAAGGTCGTCCGCGTCTCCCGCGAGGAGAACCTGGCGATGATCGGCGACTCCGTGCGCTTCTGCGTCGAGCAGGGCAAGGAGGTCGTCTACGACGCCGAGCACTTCTTCGACGGGTATGCCGCCGACCGCGACTACGCGCTGCAGTGCCTGCGCACGGCGGCCGAGGCGGGCGCGTCGAACGTGACGATGTGCGACACCAACGGCGCGACGCTGCCCGCGCAGGTGGCGGCCGCCGTCGCCGACGTGCACGCGGTGCTCGGCGACGGCGTCGCGCTCGGCATCCACACGCACAACGACGCGGAGTGCGCGGTCGCGAACTCCGTCGCCGCGGTCGAGGCCGGCGCCCGGCTGGTGCAGGGAACGCTGAACGGCTACGGCGAGCGCTGCGGCAACGCGAACCTGATCGCGATCATCCCGAGCCTCGAGATCAAGCTCGGCTACGAGTGCATCGGCGCGGAGCGACTGGCGCGCCTGAGCCAGATCTCGCACGAGGCGGCCGAGATCTGCAACCTGCAGCCCGACGCGCACGCGGCGTACGTGGGGCGGAGCGCGTTCGCGCACAAGGGCGGCATGCACGTGGCCGGCATGCAGGCCGACGTGCGCACCTTCGAGCACATCGACCCCGCCGTGGTCGGCAACACGCGTACGGTGCTCGTCTCGGAGCTGTCCGGCAAGGGCACGGTGCGCGAGAAGGCGGCCGAATTCGGCGTCGAGCTCGACCCGGCCGGCGTCGACCGGGCGCTGGAGCGCCTGAAGGTGCTGGAGCACCGCGGCTACGCGTTCGAGGCGGCCGACGCCTCGTTCGAGCTGCTGCTGCGCACCGAGGCGGGGGAGATCGAGCCGCTGTTCGAGCTCGAGGCGCTGCGCGTGATCACCGAGAAGCGCGCCGACGGCGGCGTCGAGACCGAGGCCACCATCAAGCTGCGCGTGCGCGGCCAGCGCGTCGTGCAGACCGGCGAGGGCAACGGCCCCGTGAACGCGCTCGACACCGCGCTGCGCGCGGCACTGACGGGCCATTACCCCGAGCTCGGGCGCCTCGAGCTGGCGAACTACAAGGTGCGCATCCTGAACCCGCACAGCGGCACCGGCGCCGTCACGCGGGTCATCCTCGACACCTCGGACGGCCACCACGAGTGGGCCACCGTCGGCGTATCGCCGAACATCATCGAGGCCTCGTGGGAAGCCCTGGTCGAGAGCCTCACGTACGGCGTGCGCCTGCGCCTGACGGCGCCCGCGGAGGCGTGATGCCCGACGGCGACGGGCCGGTCGCCGCGCGCTTCGAGGAGCGCATGCGGGAGGAGGAGGAGCGCCGCCTGGCGCCCGAGGCGGTGCGGTCGTACGGCACCCGCGGCCGGGCCGAGGCCGAGGAGGAGTGCTCGCTGCGCACGCCATTCCAGCGCGACCGCGACCGTATCATCCACGCAAAGGCGTTCCGCCGGCTCAAGCACAAGACCCAGGTCTTCATCGCCCCCGAGGGCGACCACTACCGCACCCGCCTCACGCACACGCTCGAGGTGGTCGGCATCGCCCGCTCCGTGGCCCGCGCCCTGCAGCTCAACGAGGACCTGACCGAGGCGATCGCGCTCGGGCACGACCTCGGCCACCCGCCGTTCGGCCACGCCGGCGAGGAGGCCCTCTCCGACGCGCTGGAGGCCGCGCACGGGGAAGCGCTTCCGCCACAACGAGCACTCGCTGCGCATCGTCGAGCATCTGGAGCGCGACGGCCGCGGCCTGAACCTCACGCACGAGGTCCGGGACGGCATCCTCAACCACACGGGGCAGACGGCGCCGGCGACGCTCGAGGGTCGCATCGTGAAGCTCGTCGACCGGGTCGCGTACATCAACCACGACATCGACGACGCGATCCGCGCCGGCGTCCTCGAACCGGAGCGGCTACCGGCGGACGAGGTGGCGCTGTTGGGGAACACTGCTGCGCGTCGGATCGACCGATTTGTGCATGATCTTGTTGAAAACTCGTCCCAGATCCGCGATATTCTCCTGGCCCCCCGGATGAGCGAGTCGCTCCTGACCCTGCGCGCCTTCATGTTCGAAGAGGTCTATCTCCGCCCTGACGGCGACGACGAGCGTCGTCGCGTGCGCCACGTGGTGTCCTCGCTGTTCGGCTGGTTCCTGGCCGCGCAGCCCGAGGGCCCGGACCGCGTGGCGCGCGTCGTCGACCACGTGGCCGGCATGACGGACCGCTACGCGCTGCGCACGTATCGCGAGCTGTTCGAGCCGGAGGGGTGGGCCTTCCAGCCATGAACGCGGTCGGCGGCCGGATCACCCAGGCGACCATCGACGCGGTCCGCGACCGCGCCGACCTGGTCGAGCTGGTCGAGGCGCGGACCGGCCCCGGCCGGCCGTCGCGCGGCCAGATGATGCTGCGCTGCCCGTTCCACGACGAGCGCACGCCGTCGTTCCACGTGCACCCGGGCGACAAGCTCTACAAGTGCTTCGGCTGCGGCGAGCAGGGCGGGCTGTTCGACTTCGTCCGCAAGATCGAAAGTCTCAACTTCCCCGAGGCCGTCGAGTGGCTCGCCGACCGCTATGGCGTCGAGGTCGAGCGCGAGGACCTGTCGCCCGGCGACCGCGACCGGCTCGACCGTGCGAAGCGCGCCGACAGCCTGCTCGACGACGTCACGTCCTTCTACGAGCGCTACCTGGAGCGCGCCGACGAGAGCGAGGCGGCGCGCACCTACCTGGCCGAGCGCGGCGTGACGGCCGAGTCGATCGCGCGCTTCCGGCTCGGCTTCGCGCCCTCCGACTGGGATCGCGTCGCCCGCTCGGCGCTCTCCAAGGGCTATCCGACCGAGCTGCTGTACGAGGCGGGCGTCTCGTCGCAGGGGCGCCGCGGGCCGATCGACCGGTTCCGCGGCCGCATCACGTTCCCGCTCTGCGATGCGCGGGGCCGCGTGCGCGGCTTCGGCGCGCGGGTGATGCCGGGTGGGGAGGGGCCGAAGTACCTGAACAGCCCCGAGTCCGAGATCTTCAAGAAGAGCCGCATCCTGTATGGGCTGCACCTCGCCCGTCCCGCGATCGCGAAGAAGCACCGCGCGATCGTGGTCGAGGGCTACACCGACGTGATCGCCCTGCACGCCGCCGGCTTCGACGAGTCGGTCGCCGCGATGGGCACGTCGCTGACCGAGGAGGGCGTGCGCGAGCTGCGCCGCCTGGCCGACGCCGTGCTGCTGTGCTTCGACGCCGACGCGGCGGGCCAGGAGGCGGCGCTGCGCGGCATGGAGATGGCCGAGCGCAGCGGCCTGCGCGTGCGCATCGTGGCGCTGCCCGGCGGGCAGGACCCGGCCGACATCCTGGCGCGCGGCCCCGAGGCCTTCGAAGAGGCGCTCGCGGCGGCCCAGCCGGTGCTGGCGTTCCGCATCGGCCGGGCGCTCGACCTCGCCCGGGGCGAGGAGGGGCCCGACGCGGCCTACACCGCCTGCCGCAGCATCCTCGCCGCCGCCGCTCCCGGCCCCGAGCGCGACGAGCAGGTGCGGCTCGTCTCCAGCGCGCTGCGGCTCGGCGCCGCCTCGCAGGCCGCGCTCGTGCCCGGCCGCCGCGGCGGGCCGCGGATGCCCGACACGTCCGTCGCACGCGCCCCATCCGACCAGCGGCGCGTCGCCTACCATCGCCTCCTCGCCGCCTGTCTGGTCGCGCGCCTGGCGCCCGAGGAGACCGACGAGTCCGAGCTCGCGGCGTGGGTGCGCGCGCGGATCGCAGGCAACGCGGAGGGCGTCCCGGAGGGCCTCGAGGGCGATGCGGCCGCCGTGCTGTCCTACACCGCCGACTACGACGACGGCGACGCCGGGCGGGTCGATGCCCGCCACGCGGTCGAGAGTTTTCGCCGCGCGCGACGTATCACCGAGATCGACGACGCCATCGCTGAGCTAAAGGCGAACGGCGAAAGCACCGAATACACCCGTGAGCAGCAAATCACGTTGAACCAGCTGCAACGCGAAAAGGCCGCCTTGCGCGACCAGGACCGTAGTGCTGCCACCTAGGAGTTCCGTGGAGCCCGACCGCTTCGATTACATCGAGACACCCGCCGCCGTCGATCCTGTCGACGGGGATGAGACCCTGCTCGAGAAGACGGGCCTCGAGGTGATCGGGTTCGACGCCGTCGACGAGGAAGAGGAAGACGTCTTCGAGGAGCCCGTCGTCGTCGCCGACGCCGCGGCCGGCGTCACGATCGACGTCGCCGTCCGGCACCGCGACCACGACCCGGTGCGCGCCTACCTGCGCGAGATCGGCAAGGTGCCGCTGCTGACCGGCGAGGAGGAGATCTCCCTCGCCAAGCGCGTCGAGCGCGGCGACCCGGCGGCCAAGCAGGCGCTGATCGAGGCGAACCTGCGCCTCGTCGTCTCGGTCGCGAAGCGCTACGTCGGTCGCGGCATGCTCTTCCTCGACCTGATCCAGGAGGGCAACCTCGGGCTGATGCGCGCCGTCGAGAAGTTCGACTGGCGCCGCGGCTACAAGTTCTCGACGTACGCCACGTGGTGGATCCGCCAGGCGATCACCCGCGGCATCGCCGACCAGGCGCGGACGATCCGCGTGCCGGTGCACATGGTGGAGACGATCAACAAGCTCGTCCGCGTCCGCCGCCAGCTGACCCAGGAGCTGGAGCGCGACCCGACGAACGAGGAGATCGCCCTGAAGATGGAGATCACGCCGGAGCGCGTGGAGCAGATCCTCAAGATCGCCCAGGAGCCCGTCTCGCTCGAGACGCCCGTCGGCGACGAGGACGACTCGAACCTCGGCGACTTCATCGAGGACGACGAGCTGCAGCGGCCGCACGTCGCGGTCGACTCCAAGATGCGCGGCGAGGAGCTGCAGGGCGTGCTCTCGTCCCTGTCGCACCGCGAGCGCAAGGTGATCGAGCTGCGGTACGGCATCGGCGGCGGCGAGCCGATGACGCTGGAGGAGGTGGGGCGCTACTTCGGCGTCACCCGCGAGCGCATCCGCCAGATCGAGACGCGCACCCTGTTCAAGCTGAAGTCGATGCGAGCCGCGGGACGCTTCAGCGATTGATCCGATCCAGGCCGGGTATACTCTGGTCAGCCGATCCTCGGTAGCTCAACGGCAGAGCATCCGACTGTTAATCGGAGGGTTGTAAGTTCGAATCTTACCCGAGGAGCTCTACGAAAGCCCTGCATTTGCAGGGCTTTCGGCGTCCTGGGGGGCGGCGTCCCGCCCGCGCCACGGCAGGATCGGCTGGCCGGCCATCACGCGCGGCGCGAGGCCGGCGAAGACGAGGCCGATGGTCGCCCACAGGATCGTTTGCATGCCGACGGTCGACTCGCGGAACCGCCACAGCGTCGCGGCGGGGAAGTCGGCGGGGATCTCGTGGACGCCCGGCAGCACGAGCCCGGCGGCGAGGACGATCACGGCGTAGGTCGCGATCGCCAGCAGCGTCGCCGTCGCGGCCCGGACACGCCGGGCGTACGTCGCGCGCAGCTGCACGGCGATGTACGCCGCCAGCAGCGAGATGACGATCATGCAGACGTACAGCAGCGTCCGGCGGCCGATCGTGTCGGGGTCGCCGACCGCCGGCGGGTTCGACGGGTACTTGATGAACGGCACCAGGAAGACGACGACGAAGGCGGCGGCCGCCAGCCACAGCGCCGTCCGCGCCGGTGACGCCCGGCCGATCCGGCCGTAGACCGCTGCGAACGCGAGCGCGAACAACCCGCCGATGGCGAGCCCGAAGACGATGGCGGCGGTGAGCAGGCCGAAGCTCTTCTGCGTCGAGCGGCTGACCAGCGCCGGCTCGGCGGGTTCGCCGGCTGCAGTGGCCCTGGCGCCCTCGAAGGCGATCGCCTGGTCGACGGCCGACTCGCCGACACCGCGGGCGAAACCGGTCGCGAGGAGCCCGCCCAGGACACCTGCGATCAGGCCGCAGATGAGGAGGTTCCTCAGCATCGGGCTAGTGGCACGGGAAGCCGAGGAGGTGACGACCGTCGTGCACCCACTCGTGGACCTCGAGACCGGGGATCACGGCGAGCGCTCCCTGATCCACGGCGACGAAGTAGATCATCGCGAGCAGCGCGAAGCCGAACAGGAGCCAGGGCCACGCCTCATGCAGCGGCGAGATCGCCGGCGGGTGCGTTGCCTCGGGGAGCCGCAGGCGGCCCGCTGTCGTATCGGAGTTCAACCGGATCCTCGCTCCGTGACCGTGTCGGTGCGGACGTTAGCGCGTCCGTCTCGCGACCGCCAGACGAGCCGGTCGGTGCGACGATGTGGGACACCGTGCGATCGCTCCTGCTGATCCGGAACGCGTCCACCGCGGCCACCCGTGCTGCGGCGTTTCCCGCGGACGAGCCGCTCGACGATCGCGGGCACCGGGCTGCCGCCGGCCTGCCCGGGGCGCTGCCACCGCGGTTCGACGCCCTCTGCAGCCCGGCGCTGCGCTGCCGCATGACCGCCACCGCGGCCGGGCTGTCGCCGCAGATCGAGCCGGCGCTGGCCGGCTGGGACCTCGGCGCCTGGGCCGGCTGCTCGCTCGCCGACGTCCATGCCGCGGAGCCCGGGGCCGCCGCCGCGTGGAGGACCGATCCCGACGCGCGCCCGCACGGGGGCGAGAGCCTGCGCGACTTCTGCGGGCGGATCGCCGGCTGGCTCGACCAGCAGGCGCGGCTCGAGGGACGCGCCGTCGTCATTACCCACGGCGGTGTCATCAAGGCGGCGGTGGTGCACGCCCTCGGCGCCCCGGTCGCGGCCTTCTGGCACGTCGACGTCGCCCCGCTCTCCGTCACCGAGCTGCACGCCCACGACGGCCGCTGGACGCTCGGTCGCGCGAACCATCCCGCGGCGCTGAGGAATGCTCCGCCGCCGCGCGACGTTCTCGCCCATGACCCGAACTGACGCGAAGGGTGTGTCTGCCGATCATGGCGATCTCGAAGCTCAACAAGAACGTCAACTCCGTCCAGGACTACGACGACGTGATCGCGGTGGTGGAGGGCTACGTCGCGGGCCTGAAGAGCGGCAAGGTGGACGACCTGCGGCAGAGCTTCCACGCCGACGCGACCATGTACGGGCACGGCCCCGACGGGCTGCTGGGCGGCACGATCGACAACCTCTACGGCTTCGTCGAGCACTACGGCAAGGCCGAGACCATCGCCACGCGCCTCGACGTGCTCGACATGACGCCGACCACCGCGGTCGTGCGGGTGACGATGGAGCGGGACGCGGCCGGCGCCGACTACACCGACTACCACTCGCTGATCAAGATCGACGGCCAGTGGAAGATCGTCGCGAAGCTCTTCCACCTCTACGGCTAGCCCGTCACGCGCGGCCCTGCCGAGGTGGGTGCGGCGGCACCAGACCGTCCTCGTCGAGCGCCAGCACCGCGCCGCAGACGGGGCAGCGCCCCTCGTTCGGCCGCATCGCCGATGCCGGATACTCGTCGGGAAACCGTTCCCCCAGCGGCTCTCCGCCGCTTCCGGCGCAGGTGCCTTGGTCGCTCATCCGTGCGTTGCCTCCACCATTTCCTGACCCTCTCATACGAGTACGAAACACTGCCGTCTGATAGGGCAGGCGGCGCGACGCGGCGCCTGCCGCGCACCCGGAGGCCGCGTGACGTAGGCTCCGCTCATGCGCGGTCGAGTTCTGACGGCGATCCTGGCGATCTCACTGGTCGCGACTGCCTGCGGCGGGACGGACGAGCCCGCCGCGCCGGCCGGAGCGACGTCCGAGGTCGCGCCGGCAGCGACGGCGCCCGTCCCGACGACGCCGGTGCCGACCGCGACCGCCGCCGCCCAGCCCGCGGCGGAGACCACGCCGGCCGAGCCGGCCCCGCCGAAGCATCCGACGCTCAAGGTGGTCTCATCCGACTTCGGCAAGACGATCGCCGACGACGACGGTGAGGCGCTGTACCTGTTCGACGCCGATACGACGAAGAAGAGCACGTGCTACGACGCGTGTGCCGTCGCGTGGCCGCCGCTGCTCACCAAGAAGGCGCCGACGGTGTCGGCCGCGCTCGACCCCGGGCTGGTCGGCACGACCAGGCGCACGGACGGCACGCGCCAGGTCACCTACAACGGGCACCCGCTCTACTACTACGTCGGCGACTCGCCCGGCGTGATCAAGTGCCAGGACGTCTTCGAGTACGGCGGCCGGTGGCTGATCGTCAAGCCGAACGGCAAGGCGAACCTGGCGGGCTAGCCGAGCTCGAAGAAGCGCTCCAGCTCGCGATCCGTCACCAGCGCCCGGAACTCGCGCTCCTGCCACTCGCGGGTGTCCGCGAAGTGGTCGACGAACGTGTCGCCGAACAGCTCGCGTGCCACCGACGACGCGCGGAAGCGGTCGATGCCGTCGCGGAACGCGCCGGGGAAGGCGAGGTGCTCGGGCACCTCGACGGCGTACGCGTCGCGCTGCAGGGCCGGCTCGGGCTCGATGCGGTGCTCGACGCCGTACAGGGCCGCGCCGACCAGTGCGGCGGTGACGAGGTACGGGTTGGCGTCGGCACCGGGTGTCCGGCACTCGACGCGCGTCCCCGCCGGCGTGCCGGGGATGACGCGCAGGGCGCAGGAGCGGTTCTCGACGCCCCAGAACGCCGCGATCGGCGCGAAGATGCCCGGCACCAGGCGCTTGAACGAGTTGACGTTCGGCGCCAGCATCAGCAGCAGCTCCGGCATCAGCCGCTGCATGCCGCCGAGCATGTGGTGCATCGTGGTCGACAGGCCGCTCGGACCGTCGGCGTCGTGCAGCAGCGGCGTGCCCTCGAGGTCGCGCAGCGAGAGGTGCAGGTGGCCGCTCTGGCCGTCGACCTCGTTCGACCAGCGGGCCATGAAGCTCAGCAGCAGGTCGCGACGGTGGGCGACGGCCTTGGCGTAGCTCTTGAACACGGCCGCGTCGTCGGCCACGCGCAGCGGCGAGCCGTAGGCGATGGTCGCCTCCATGAACCCGGGGCCCATCTCCTCGTGCATGCTGTCGAGCGAGACGCCGAGCGACCGGCAGGCGTCCATGATCGCGCCGTAGAACTCCGCCCACGCCGACTGCCGCTGCAGCGCGTAGTACGTGGAGTGGGGGGTCGCGACCTGCAGGTCGCGGTGGCCCTTCGCCACCACCGTGTCGGACGTCTCGCGGAACAGCGTGAACTCGTACTCGAGGCCCGTGACCGGTGCGATGCCCTGGTGCTTCGCGCGCGCCAGCACGCGGTGCAGCACGCTGCGGGTGCAGACCGCTGCGGTCTCGTCGGCGTACTCCAGCTGGAAGAAGAGGTTGCGGCCGACCGGCTCCCACGGGATCACGCGGCACGACTCCGGGATCACGCGCACGAGGGCGTCGAAGTAGCCGGTGTCCGGCCCGCCGACGGTGGCGTTCGCGGCCATGACGTCGTGGTAGTCGAGCCCCAGCGTGACGGCCGGGACGCCCATGCCGTCGCGCAGCGCGCTCTCGAACTTGCGCCGCGACACGTACTTGCCGCGCAGCATGCCCTGGGTGTCCACGATGCCCACCGTGACGAACTCCGCGTCCGTCTCCTGCAGGACGCGCTGGGCGCCCTCGACATTCGTCACATCGAACATGGCCCGGGAGCATACGGGGATCGTCGCCCGCCCAATGGTGGGCCCGCTCGCTCAGGGATCGCGGCCCGCGGCCCGGTGGAACGCGATCGCGCTGGCCGCGGCGACGTTGAGCGAGTCGACGCCGGGCGCCATCGGGATCCGCACGCGCAGGTCGCTCGCCGCCAGCGCGCCGGCGCTCAACCCGGGGCCCTCAGCGCCCAGCAGCAGCGCCAGACGGCCGGTCGCCGGCAGCCGGTCGATCGGCACCGTGTCGTCGCCCGGCGTCAGTGCGGCAACGGTGAAGCCGGCCGCGCGCGCGTCGGCGAGCGCGTCGGGCCACGACCGCGCGCGTGCCCACGGCGTCGTCAGCACGTGGCCCATCGACACGCGGATCGACCGTCGGCCGAACGGGTCGGCGGTGCGCGGGTCGAGCAGCACGCCGTCGAGGCCGAACGCGGCCGCGTTGCGGAAGATCGAGCCGAGGTTCTCGATGTCGCCGACGCCCTCCAGCACCGCGATCCGCGTCGCGCCCGCCAGGAGCCCGGCCTCGTCGACGCCGTCGTCGCGGTCGGCCGACGCGATGGCGCCGCGGTGGAAGGCGTAGCCGACGGTGGCCTCGATCAGCTCGCGCGTGCCGAGGTAGACGGGCGCGTCGAGATCGTCCAGCACGTCCGCCAGGGCCGTGCGCTGCGGTGCGTCGACCAGCACGGCGCGCACCCGGCGGCCCGACCGGATCAGCCGGCGCACCGCGTAGGCGCCCTCCACGATCAGGTAGCCGGCGTCGCGCGCGGCCTGCTCCAGCTCGCGCCGCCGCAACCGCGGGTCGTCGCCCGCGAAGTCGCTCAGCCGCGGATCGGCGGGATCGTCGACCGGTCGTGCCATCCCGGCATGGTGGCGTAGGATTGGCGGCCATGAGCGATATCGAGCGACTGCACACGAACAGCCGGATGAGCCAGGCGGTCATCCACGGCGACACCGTCTACCTGGCCGGCCAGGTCGCGGCCGACAACTCCGCCGACGTGGCGGGCCAGACGAAGCAGATCCTGCAGCAGATCGACAGCCTGCTGGCCGAGTCGGGCAGCGACAAGACGAAGATCCTGATGGCCACCATCTGGCTGTCCGACATCGGCGCGTTCGACCAGATGAACGGCGAGTGGGACGCCTGGGTGCCCGAGGGCCACACGCCGGCCCGCGCGTGCGTGGAGTCGAAGCTCGCAACCGACGCCTACAAGGTCGAGATCCGGGTCGTCGCGGGGCGGTAGGCTACGACCATGGCCGCTACCGAACAGGCACTGAGGGTCAACCGCCAGCACATGCCCTTCGAGCTCGACGGCGGTGTCGCGCCGCGGGCTGCGATCGGCCTGATCGTGCTCGCGACCGACAACACGATCGAGCACGAGTTCCGGCAGATCGTCCCGCGGGTCGCGGGCGCCGCGGTGTTCCACACCCGGATCCTGAACGACCCCGACATCAATCCCGTGACGCTCCGGGCGATGGAGGCGCGCCTCGCCGACTGCAGCCGCACGCTGCGGCCGGGCGAGCGCATCGACGTGGTCGCCTACGGCTGCACGTCGGCGTCGATGGTGATCGGCCCGGCCGGCGTCGCCGCCCGCGTGCACGAGGGCCGGCCCGACGTGCCGGTGACGAACCCGGTCAGCGCCGCCGTGACGGGCCTCGGGGCGATGGGGGCGAAGCGCATCGCGCTGCTGACGCCGTACATCGACGAGGTCAACCAGGGCATGCGCAACTTCTTCGTCGGCCAGGGCCTCGAGGTGCCGGTGATGGGCTCGTTCAACCATGCGGACGACAACGAGGTGGCGCGGATCTCCGAGGCGTCGATCGAGGACGCGCTGGTCGAACTGGGGTCGAACGACGACGTCGACGGCGTGTTCATCTCGTGCACCAGCCTGCGCGTCTGCGGCATCGTGGAGCGCGCCGAGGAGCGCCTCGGCAAGCCCATCACCTCGTCCAACCACGCCCTTGCATGGCACGCGCTGCGGCTCGCCGGCGTCGACGAGCAGCTGGACGGGCTCGGGCGCCTCTTCCGCACGCCGCTGCCGTGACCGGCGGCGGCGTCGAGATCGAGCGCAAGTACCTGCTGCCCGGGCCGCCGCCCGCGCGGGTGCTCGAGTCGGCGACGGCGTACGAGATCGACCAGACCTACCTCGGCGCCGGTGACGGCTCGCGACGCCTGCGCCGGCGCGTGGGGCCCGACGGCGAGCGCTTCTGGCTGACCGAGAAGCACGCGCGGGGCGGCATCACTCGCTCCGAGGACGAGCGCGAGCTCGACGCCGACGAGTACCGCGAGCTGCTCGGGGAGGCCGATCCGCAGTCGGGCACGGTCGTCAAGACGCGCCACGTCATCGAGCACGGCACGCAGCTGATCGAGGTCGACGTGTTCGCGGCGCCGGCCGGGCTGGTGCTGCTCGAGGTCGAGCTGGAGTCGGAGGACGAGGCGGTCGAGCTGCCCGCGTGGGCGGCGGGCGCCGTCGACGTCTCGGAGGACGGCACGTACACGAACGCCGCGATCGCGCGCGCAGCTCGGCCCCGACCGCGACCGTTAGGCGCGCGGTTCCGCGCGGAAGGCGCCTGGGGCGACAGATCCGGTGCCTGGCACCGAATTTGCGCGGATGGCACGGACGCGTTCGAGGTGCGGTGCCTTCTGGGACGCTCCGCGCGCGACCCGGTACTAGGTGGTCGCCGAGGCGAACCTGCCGTGGTGGAAGATCAGCGGCGCCGCGTCGGTGGACTCGGCCGCCGACACGAACCCCGTGAAGATCACGTGGTCGCCGCCCGGCAGCAGCGAGTGCAGCGTGCAGTCGAGATAGCCGACCGCGCCGGCGATGCGCGGGTGGCCCAGCGGACCCGGCTCCCAGTCGATCTCGGCGAACTTGTCGCCGTCCTTGCGGGCCAGGGCGCGGCAGACACCCTCCTGGTCGGCGGCCAGGAAGTTGATCGTGAACGCGCCGGCGGCGACCAGGATCGGCCGTGTGCGCGAGGTGCGCGCGGCGCACACGAGCACCAGCGGCGGCTCCAGCGACAACGACGAGAAGGCGTTGGCCGCGAACCCGTACGGCTGCTCGTCGTGGACGACGGTGATCGCGGCGACGCCGGTGGGGAAGACGCCGGCGACCGTCCGGAGCACGTCGGGGGCAACTGCGGTGACGGGTTCGAGTGGCTCCCCGTCGGGCCAGTGCTGTTCATCGCCTCGCATGGTCTTGCATGGTAGCCTGCTTCTACCATGCAAGCCAGGGAAGCCAGCCTCCAATCGCGTGTCGCCGCACAGATCCGCGAGGGAATCGTGACCGGTGACTACGCCGCGGGCACCGGGCTCTCAGAGGTCACCCTCTCCGGTGAGCTGGGCGTCTCCCGCACGCCGGTGCGCGAGGCGCTGAAGCAGCTGGCGACCGAGGGGCTGGTCGAGATCGTGCCGCGGGTCGGGACCTTCGTGGCCACGCCGACGCGCCGCGACATCAACGAGCTGTACGGCCTGAAGGAGATCTTCGAGGGCTGCGCGGCCGGACTGCTCGCGCCCCGCGGCGACGACGAGGCGATCGCGCTGCTGGCCGAGTGCGTCGACGACGGCCCGCGGTTTGCGGAGCGGCTCGTCGAGGCGGCCGACTCGGCGAAACTGGCGCTGACGTATCGCTGGCACATGAACCTGCTCGCCTCGCACGAGCCCCCCGACCGAGGTGCCCAGGCGGTCGCGGAGCTCGAGGTGGTGCTGGAGCGGCTCCGCGCGAGGGATGCGCACGGCGCCGAGCACGCGATGCGAGACCATGTCCGGGCCGACCTGAGAGCACTGATGCAACGATGAAGTTCTCCGTCTTCCACAACCTGGGTGCGCCCGGCCGGCTGGACGAGTACGCGGCCGTGATGGGCGAGGCGCGGGAGTACGCGCTGGCCGCCGAGGCCGCCGGGTTCTGGTCGATCTGGTACACCGAGCACCACTTCGGGCACGAGGCCGTCGAGATCACGCCCAACCCCGTGATCATGAGCACCGACATCGCGGCGCGGACGTCGCGGATCCGCATCGGGCAGGCCGCGAACATCATCACGTTCTGGCACCCGCTGCGCCTCGCGGAGGACCTCGCGATGCTCGACCAGCTGTCGGGCGGCCGCCTCGAGATCGGCATCGGCCGCGGCCTCTACGGCCGCGAGGCGCTGAACCTGAACCCGATCGCCGACCCCCGCAACGAGCACCAGAACCGCGAACTGTTCGCCGAGACACTCGAGGTGATGCAGAAGGCGTGGAGCGAGGAGTTCTTCTCGCACCACGGCCGGTTCTACGAGTTCCCGCAGCCCGGCGTGCGCTGGAACCACCCGCTCAGCCCGCCCGACGAGCGGTTCGCCGACGAGCGCGGGATGATCACGAAGATGAGCGTCACGCCGCGGCCGCTGCAGCGCCCGCACCCGCCGATCTGGCAGGTCATCGACACGCAGCCGTCGATCGAGTGGGCGGCGGCGCGCGGCATCAAGGGCATGTTCTGGCTGCCGCCCGTCTCGGCCCTGAAGCGGCGCTTCGCGCTGTACCGCGAACGGGCCGCGGCGGCCGGCATCACGCTCGCCCAGGGCGAGAACCTGTCGCTGGTGCGCGACGTCTACGTGGCACCGACGATGGAGCAGGCGCGCCGCGAGTTCGAGGCGGCGGTGATGACGTCGTACCAGTGGATCCTGCACTGGCGCGGCCTGCGCAACCTGCTCGAGGACGGCGAGGAGCTCGGCTCGCACGCGCTCGACTACGACTTCCTGCACGCCCGCAACCAGCTGGTCGGCACGCCGGAGTTCGTGCGCGAGCGCATCGCCGAGCTGCGCGACGAGCTCGGCCTCGAGCACCTGCTGATCTGGACGACGCACCCCGGCCTGCCGCATCGCCAGGCGATGCGCAGCCTCGAGCTGTTCGCCGGCGACGTGATGCCGGAGTTCTCGTGATCCGCAAGCTCGTGTCGGTGGTCGAGGAGATCTCGGCCGAGCCGGGCTCAGGGCCCAACGAGCCCGTGCGTCGCGCCGCCGCGGCCGCCGTGATCGACAACCCGTGGACGGGCCGCGGCCGCGTTGACGACCTGGGCGCCGAGGTCGAGCGGATCGCACCCGTCGTCGCCGTCGCCCTGACCGACCGCCTCGCCGAGGTGCTGGGCGGAGCGGAGGAGATCGAGGCGTTCGGCAAGGCCGCCATCGTCGGCACCGACGGCGAGATCGAGCACGGCGCGGCGCTCATCCACACGCCCTGGTTCGGCGACGTCGTGCGGCAGGCGCTCGACGGCACGTCGATCATCGTCTTCTCCGACACGCGCGGCCCGGCCGGCACCGCGCTGGTCGTGCCCGTCTGGCACAAGACCGCCGCCGCCACCCGATCGCACTACCAGACCGTCGAGATCCGGATCGCCGACGCGCCCCGGCCCGGCGAGATCGTGCTCGTCTGCGCCGCCGCCACCGGCGGGCGCCCGCAGGCCCGCATCGGCGATCGCACCACCGACACCGCGAACGTCCGCCTGGAGGACCACCGGCCGTGAAGCTCCGCAAGCTCGTCACCATCATCGAGGAGACCACCTCCGAGGGCGGCCGCCCGGTCGAGCCCGTGCACCGGGTCGCGATCGTGCTCGCCGTGATCGAGAACCCGTGGGCGGGACAGGGCTTCGTCGCCGACCTCGCGCCGCTGATCGACGAGGTGGCGCCGCAGCTCGGCGAGCTGCTCTCGGCGCGCTGCGTCGAGGCGCTCGGCGTGCCGGCCGAGGCGTACGGCAAGGCCGGGCTCGTCGGGCTGGACGGCGAGGTCGAGCACGCGTCGGGCCTCATCCACACCCTCAAGTTCGGCAACTTCTTCCGCACCGCCGCCAACGCCACGACGCTGCTGCCGGCCGTCGAGAAGGTCGCGCCCGCCGGCGCCAGCTTCGACATCCCGCTGAAGCACATCACCGACGCCACGATCCGGTCGCACCACCAGTCGGTCACCGCCTTCGTCCCCGACGCGCCGCGCGCGAACGAGCTGCTGATCGGCCTCGCCGCCGCCAGCCGCGGCCGACCGCAGGAGCGGCTCGCGCCCCTGTCGACCGAGCTGTGATCGACGGGCCGGTCCTGCTGCTGCACGGCGTCGGTCTCGACCGCACGGTCTGGGATCCGGTCGTCGCGCTGCTGGGCGGCGCCGACGTGCATGCGCCGAACCTGCGCGGCCACGGCGGCGACGTGCTGGACGGGCCCGTCACCCTGCGCGACCTGGTGCCCGACGTGTCCGAGCCGGCCCACGTGGTCGGGTTTTCGCTGGGCGGCCTGGTCGCCACCCGGCTGGCGGCCGACCGGCCCGAGCTGGTGCGGTCGCTGACGCTCGTCGCCACCGTCGCGGAGCGCACACCCGAGGAGCGCGCGGCGGTGGGGAAGCGGCTCGCCGCCGCCGAGGCCGACCTGCACGGGTCGTTCGACGGCGCCCTGGCGCGCTGGGGCTCCGACGTGGTCGCGCCGGTGCTGCACGCGAACGACCGTGAGAGCTACCTCGCCTGCTACCGCGTATTCGCGACGGCCGACGCGGAATGCGCGCCGCTGTACGCCGGGCTCGAGATGCCGGTGCTCGCGATCACCGGCGCCGACGACGCCGGCTCCACGCCCGCCATGTCCGCCACCATCGCCGCGGCGTGCCCGCGCGGCGAGGTCGTGATCGTCCCTGGCGCCCGCCACCTGCTGCCGCTCGACGCGCCGCAGGCCGTGGCCGACGCCATCATCCGCAACGCCGGGAGGTCCTGATGGCAACCGTCGCGCTCAAGCAGTACCAGCACTACATCGGCGGCGCGTGGGTGGATGCCGCCGACGGCGCCACCTTCGAATCGTTCAACCCGGCCACCGGCGAGCCCTGGTACACGGCCGCCCGCGGCAGCGCGGAGGACATGCATCGCGCGGTGGCGGCCGCCAAGAAGGCGTTCGACGCGCCGTCGTGGAAGGGCCTCACGCAGACGCAGCGTGGCCACCTGCTGCGCAAGCTGGGCGACCTGATCGCCGAGAACGCCGAGCGCCTCGCGGTCGCGGAGTCGACCGACAACGGCAAGCTGATCCGCGAGATGCGCGTGCAGCTCGCCGTGCTGCCGGAGTACTACTACTACTTCGGCGGGCTGGCCGACAAGATCCACGGCGACGTCATCCCGGCCCTGCGCAAGGAGATCCTCAACTACACGCTGCGCGAGCCGATCGGCGTGGTCGGGGCGATCACGCCCTGGAACTCGCCGCTGCTGCTGACCTCGATGAAGCTCGCGCCGGCGCTGGCGGCGGGCTGCGCGATCGTCATCAAGCCGTCCGAGCACACCTCGGCGTCGCTGCTGGAGATGATGCCGCTGATCGAGCAGGCGGGGTTCCCGCCGGGCGTGGTCAACGTCGTCACCGGCTTCGGTGCCGACGCCGGGGCGGCGCTGGTGGGCCACTCCGACGTCGCCAAGATCGCGTTCACGGGCTCCAGCCAGACGGGCGCGCGGATCGCCGCCCAGGCCGGCGGCCGCCTGGCGCGCGTCACCCTCGAGCTGGGCGGCAAGTCGCCGCAGCTGGTGTTCGACGACGCCGACCCGCAGAGCGCCGCGATGGGCATCGTGGCGGGCGTGTTCGCGGCGGCCGGGCAGACGTGCGTCGCCGGCTCGCGTGTGTTCCTGCAGGAGGGCATCTACGACGAGGTGCTCGAGCTGGTGCTGGAGCGCACGCGGCGCATCAAGATCGGCGACCCGCTCGATGCCGAGACCGAGCTCGGCCCGCTGGCGCTCAAGGACCAGCTCGAGAAGGTGCAGGGCTACGTCGCGATCGGCCGCGACACCGACGGCGCCACGCTGCTGCACGGCGGCCGCCAGCCCGACATCGCGGCGACGTCGGGCGGCTGGTTCCACGAGCCGACCATCTTCACCGACGCCCGCAACGACATGCGGGTCTGCCAGGAGGAGATCTTCGGCCCGGTCGCGATGATGATGCGGTTCCGCGACGAGGCCGAGGCGGTCGAGCTGGCGAACTCCAGCCAGTTCGGGCTCGCCGCCGGCGTGTGGACGCGCGACCTGGCCCGCGCGCACCGGATGGCGTCGGCGCTCGACGCGGGCACGATCTGGATCAACACCTACCGGGCGATGTCGCCGATGTCGCCGCTGGGCGGGTTCAAGCAGTCGGGCATGGGCAAGGAGAACAGCCCCGAGGTGATGCGGGAGTACACGCGGCTGAAGTCGGTGTGGGTCAACACCAGCGACGAGCCGACCGCCGATCCGTTCGTCCTGCGCTGACCGCAGGTGTAGTACCGTCGGCTCCCATGTCCGACGACCTCGCGCTCGTCGCCGACGCCGACGGCGTCCGCACGATCACCATGAATCGCCCCGAGCGCCGCAACGCGCTCAACCTCGCGCTGCTCGAGGCGCTGCGGGCGGCGTTCGCCGCCGCCGCCGCCGACGAGGCGATCCGCTCCGTCGTGCTGGCGGGCGCGGGGAAGGGGTTCTGCGCGGGCGCCGACGTGAGCGACTGGGCCTCGTACGGCGATGCCGACGGGGCGGCCGCCGACGCCGGCGCGGCGTGGGAGCGCAACGCGCACGCGCTGGTGCAGGAGGTGCACGACCTGCCGAAGCCGACCGTCGCGGTGCTGCACGGCGCCGCGGTCGGCGCCGGGCTCGACCTCGCGTGCGCCTGCGACTTCCGCGTGGCGGCCGAGGACGCCGTCTTCTTCTGCGCCTACACCTGGGTCGGCTACAACCCCGACGTCGGCGGCTCGTGGCTGTACCCGCGCCTGATGGGCCTGGAGGCGGCGAAGCGGTTCGTGTACACGGGCGAGCGGTGGGACGCCGCCACGGCGAAGGGCCACGGCCTGGTCTCCGAGGTCGTCTCGCGCGACGAGCTGGCCGCCGCGGGCGCGAGCCTGGCGGCCGAGCTGGCGAGCGGGCCGAGCGTCGCGATCGGGCTCGCGAAGGGCCTGCTGCAGACCGCGTCCACGCGCACGCTCGGCGAGCAGCTGGAGGCCGAGAAGGCGGCGGGCCAGATCTGCGCCGAGACCGAGGACCACCGCGAGGCGCTGGCGGCGTTCACCGAGAAGCGCTCGCCCGTGTTCCGCGGCCGGTGAACGCCCGGCGCCTGCTGCGACCGCGCTCGGTCGCCTTCATCGGCGGTGGCCTCTCGCCCGTGGCGATGCAGATCTGCGTCGACGGCGGCTTCGACGGCCCCGTGTACGCGGTGCACCCGCGCAACGAGGGCGCCTACCGGTCGATCGCCGACCTGCCCACGGTGCCGGACGCGGCCTTCATCGGCGTCAACGCCCAGGCTACCGTCGAGGTGGTCGGCCAGCTGGCCGCGATCGGCACGGGCGGCGCCGTCTGCTACGCCGCCGGGTTCGCCGAGGCGGGCGACCCGGAGCTGGAGCGGGCGCTGGTCGAGGCGGCGGGGGAGATGGCGCTGCTGGGCCCCAACTGCTACGGCCTGGTCAACCGCGTCGACGGCGCCAGCCTGTGGCCCGTGCCGTATCCGCTGCCCCGCGTCGACCGCGGCATCGGGCTGGTGCTGCAGTCGGGCAATCTCGGCATCAACCTCTCGATGGCCGACCGGTCGCTGCCGGTCGCGTTCATCCTCACGGTCGGCAACCAGGCCGGCCTCGACGTCGCCGCCTCCGTCGACCTGCTGCTCGACCAGCCGGAGACGACCGGGATCGGCATCTACCTGGAGGGCCTGCGCGACGCCGCGCCGTTCGCCGACGCGGCCGCCCGGGCGCTGGAGCGCGGCATCCCGATCACCGTGGTCAAGTCGGGGGCGAGCGAGGTCGGCGCCCAGGTGACCGCCACCCACACCAGCTCGCTGGCCGGGTCGGACGAGCTCTACGACGCGTTCTTCGACCGGCTCGGCGTCAGCCGCGCACCCGACATGCCGGCCCTGCTCGAGACGCTGAAGGCGCAGACGGCCATCGGCCCGTTGCGCGGCCGGCGCACGATCGTGTTCACGTGCTCCGGCGGCGAGTCGGCCCTGTCGGCCGACGCCGCCACGGCGGCCGGGCTGGAGCTGCCGCCGCTGAGCGAGGCGACCACCGCCACCATCGCGGCCGAGCTGCCGTGGTATGCCGGCGTGGGCAATCCGCTGGACTACAACACCTCGCTGTGGGGCCTCGAAGAGCCGCTCACGCGCGTGTTCTCGGCCGCGCTCACCGAGGGCGCCGACGTCGCGCTGCTGGTGATCGACCACCCGCGCGCCGACCTGGGCATCACCTCCGAGATCGACGCCGCCGTCACCGCGCTGGAGCGCGCGTGCGCGACCGCCGGCGTGGCCGCGGCCGTCGTCTCGACGATGCCCGAGTCGTTCCCCGCCGACCGCCGCGATGCGCTCTACGCGCGCGGCGTGGCCCCGTTGCAGGGGCTGCGGGACGCGTTCGGGGCGCTCGGCGCCTGCGCGGCGTGGGGCGCCCGCCTCGCCGATCCGACGCCCGTGTCGGTGGACGCGCAGGCCGAGGAGCCCGACGCGCCGCTGCTCGACGAGCACGACTCGAAGCGGCGCGTCGCCGCCGCGGGCGTCGCGGTGCCCGACGGGCGCCTCGTCGAGCCGGCGGCGGCAGGTGCGGCGGCGGCCCAGATCGGGTTCCCGGTGGCGGTCAAGCTGTGCTCGGCCGACTTGCCGCACAAGGCCGACGCCGGCGCGCTGGCGCTGGGGCTGACCTCGGCGGCCGCGGTCGACGAGGCCGTCGCGAGAATGCTGGAGCGCAATGCCGGCGTGCCGCTCTCCGGCGTGCTGGTCGAGTGCATGGTCGGCGGTGCCGTGGCCGAGTTGCTGGTCGGCATCAAGCGCGACCCGGTGTTCGGGCCGGTGGTGGTGGTGGGCGCCGGCGGCGGCCTGGTCGAGCTGATCGGCGATGCGCGGCCGCTGCTCGCACCCGTCACGCGCCCGGCGGTGGAGGCGGCGCTGCGCAGCCTGCGGATCTGGCCCCGGATCGCGCGTGGCGACATCGCCGCGGCGGTCGACGCGGTGCTCGCAATCGCAGGCCTGGCGCCGGATGTCGTCGAGCTCGACGTGAATCCGCTGCTGGTGCTCGACGTGGGTTGCGTCGCAGCGGACGCGTTAATCCGCACGTCGCGCTAAAGCCCCCTGCCCCAGTGCCGATGACCTAGCCCGAGGGCCTGGAACCGGTGTGGGAACCGGCTCCGATGCCCGGAGCAAGGGGAGCACCGTGGTTCGTCTCGTCACGATCGCAGTCGCGCTGGCAGCAGTTGCCATTCCCGCGCGCGCTCTGGCGGCTGCACCGGTCACGTCGGGTTCGATCCGGGTGAACGCGTCGGTGGCGACGGTGCAGATCGGGCTCACCCGCTCCACCGTGGTGCGGCGCGTCGGCCAGCCGCTGGAGCGGCACTCCCGCGACGACTGGGGCTGGGACGGGCCGATGACGACCTTCGGCGTGACCTTCGACCAGCACCGCGTGGTGCGCGTCTCGATCGGCGGCTCGGGGCTCTTCTGCATCAAGGCCGGCGTGTGCACGGGCAGCCGCGGCGGCATCGGCTATCTGAAGCGGCGCTATGGCTCGAAGCTGCACTTCTTCCGCGTCGAGGATGGCACGCGCGCCGCGATGGTCGTCGGCAAGCGCGGCAAGCGCCGGGTGTTCACGATCTTCGGCGACGTCACGTCGGCGAAGCCCGCGGGTCGGTTCCGCAGCGTCCTGATGGGCGATTGCGACCGCGGCGCCAGCCGCCCCTGCTGACCGTTCGCCCGGCGGTGCCAGGCACCGATGACGCCGGCACACATCCGTGCGCGGTTTGGCCGGATCCGGCACGGACCGCGCGGCGCGCTGCGCTACGCTCGCCGCGATGAGCCGAGTCGAGGAGCTGCACCGCGCGAGCCTGGCCGACCCCGCGGCCTTCTGGGGTGAGGCGGCGCGCGCCATCGACTGGACGGTGGCGCCGACGACCGTCCTCGACGATCGCAACGCGCCGTTCGTCCACTGGTTCCCGGACGGCGAGCTGAACACCGCCTGGAACTGCATCGACCGGCACGTCGCGGGCGGCCGCGCCGACCAGCTCGCGCTCGTCTCCGACTCGCCGGTGACCGGCACCGTCCGTCGCTTCACGTACCGCGGAGCTGCAGGACGAGGTCGCGCGCCTCGCCGGCGCGTTGGCCGGGCTCGGCGTCGGGCGCGGCGACCGGGTCGTGCTGTACATGCCGATGGTGCCCGAGGCGGTGTTCGGCGATGCTCGCCTGCGCGCGGCTCGGCGCCGTCCACTCGGTGGTGTTCGGCGGCTTCGCGCCGCGCGAGCTCGCGATCCGCATCGACGACGCGCCGGCCGACCGTGATCCTGTCGGCGTCGTGCGGCATCGAGGGCGCCCGCGTGATCCCGTACAAGCCGCTCCTCGACGAGGCGATCGGCCTCGCCCGCCACAAGCCAGGTGCGTGCCTGATCCTGCAGCGGCCGCAGGCCGAGGCGTCGCTGGTCGAGGGCCGCGACCACGACTGGGCCGGCGCGGTCGCCGCGGCGGCACCGGCGGACTGCGTGCCGGTGCGCGCCACCGACCCGCTCTACATCCTCTACACGTCGGGCACCACCGGGTTGCCGAAGGGCGTCGTGCGCGACAACGGCGGGCACGCCGTGGCGCTCGCGTGGTCGATGCCGAACGTCTATGGCGTCAAGCCGGGTGACGTCTACTGGGCGGCGTCCGACGTCGGCTGGGTCGTTGGCCACTCCTACATCGTCTACGCGCCCCTGCTGCACGGCTGCACGACGATCCTGTACGAGGGCAAGCCGGTCGGGACGCCCGATGCGGGCGCCTTCTGGCGCGTCATCGCCGAGCACGGCGTGCGGACGCTGTTCACCGCGCCGACCGCGTTCCGCGCGATCAAGAAGGAGGATCCCGACGGCAAGCTGCTCGCGCAGCACGACCTGGGCGGGTTCGAGGCGCTGTTCCTCGCCGGCGAGCGCACCGACACGGACACCTACCACTGGGCGCGCGACCTGCTCGGCGTGCCGGTGATCGACCACTGGTGGCAGACGGAGTCCGGGTGGCCGATCGCGGCGAACTGCATCGGCATCGAGCCCCTGCCCGTGAAGCCCGGCTCGCCGACGAAGCCCGTGCCGGGCTACGACGTGCGGATCCTGCGCGAGACCGGGGAGGAGGCCGACCGCGGCGAGACCGGTGCGATCGCGATTCGCCTGCCGCTGCCGCCAGGCGCGCTGCCGACGCTGTGGAACGACGACGAGCGCTTCGTCTCCTCCTACATGGAGCAGTTCCCCGGCCACTACGTGACGGGCGACGGCGGCTACATGGACGAGGATGGCTACCTGTTCGTCATGGGCCGCATCGACGACGTCATCAACGTCGCGGGCCACCGCCTGTCGACCGGCTCGATGGAGGAGGTGCTCGCGACGCACGCCGACGTCGCGGAGTGCGCGGTGATCGGCGTGCCGGACGAACTGCGCGGCGAGGTGCCGTTCGGCTTCGTGGTGCTGAAGGCGGGCGTCGACCGGCCCGGTGCCGAGATCGTCCGCGAGCTCGTCCAGCTCGTGCGCGAGCAGGTGGGTGCGGTCGCGGTGTTCCGCGATGCGCGGATCGTCGCCCGTCTGCCGAAGACCCGCTCGGGCAAGATCCTGCGCGGCACGATGCGCTCGATCGCGGCCGGCACCGCGTACACCGTGCCCTCCACGATCGACGATCCGGCCATCCTGGAGGAGATCGCGACCGCCCTGTCTTGACTGTTCATGCTGCACTAGCTGCGCGTTTCTCAATTGTTCTAAGGCATCTGCAAAAGTTGCCGAATATAAGAAACAAGAAGCAATACGCCCTGCGGGGCCCCAGCAGCACCCATTCAGCCAGGGAGGGCGGAACGGTGGCAAGACGACAGTCGGATCTACTCGAAGACGTGAGCGTCGCCAGCCGCGTCGTGGACCTCGAGTTCACGGTCGGCCAGGTGTGCAAGATCGCCGGCATCACCAAGATGCAGCTCGACTACTGGACCGTGCGCGGGGACATCCCGACGCTCGGCAAGAAGCAGCGTCTCTACGACTCGCACGCCGTGGAGTTCGTGATGCTCATCAAGCAGGCCCGCGACCTGGGCTTCGACGTGAACGCCGCGATCGCCGCCGCGAAGGAGTACCAGGGCATCCGCGACACGCAGCGCTCGGACGAGCAGCTCCGCCGCGCCGCCTGAGTCCGGCCGGCGCGCGCCGGTCGCCCTCCCGCCGGCGCGCCCCCGTATGCTCTCACCGCCGGGCCTGTAGCTCAGCGGTAGAGCAGCGGACTCATAATCCGTTGTGCCCTGGTTCGAATCCAGGCGGGCCCATCTCCGGCTGCCCGCGAGCCGGTGCCGGCGCGAAGTGGAAGTGCGTGACGCCCGTGTCCTCCACCGTGCGGGTCGCCGCGAGCCGCTGGAATCCACCGTGGGGATCGAACAGCGGCGTGCCCGCTCCGAGCAGCACGTGGACGAGGTGGAGCCGCAGCTCGTCGAGGAGCCCGGCCGCCAGGAACGCGCGGCCGATCGTCGGCCCACCGATGACGACCACGTCGCGATCTCCCGCCGCCGCCCGGGCGCTCTCGAGCGCCTGCTCGACGCCGCCGGCGAACGTGAACGTGCTCCCGCCCGGGACGGAAACCGGCTCCTCGACGCGGTGCGTGACGACGAGCACCGGGAGGCCGTGGAACGTCTCGGGACTCCAGTGGGACTTGCCGACGTCGAACACGCCTCGCCCCATGACGACGGCGCCGGCGCTGCCGAACACCTCGTCCTGCACGCGCCGGCCGGTCTCCGTCGCACCGGAGAACATCCAGTCGTGCAGCCGCTCGCCGTGGTCGCCGAGCGGGTTGCGGGCGCTGATGCCGGGCCCCGCGCCGTACCCGTCGAGCGAGACGGACAGATCCAGGATCGTGCGGCTGCGGCTCACGACTGACCTCCTGCGGTAGCTGTTTCTGAGGACCGGCGCGCGCGTTGGAACTCATCGCCGGCGGCGAGGCAGACGACCGAGCCTGGGAAATCCTCGTTTCAACAGATATTCGCTTGGGCCGCATGGTTGCTGGGCTCGCGACGTATCACACCCATGAATCCTCCATCTCTTTCAACAGTTTCCACAGGTTTCAAAAGGTTTTCCAAATGCTCCGCTCAGACACTCGATGGGGCGGGGGGCCGACCGAAGCTACGGAGGTCCTTGAAGGTGGAGAACGACTGGCAGCTCGCCCGATCCGCTGAACCCGTCCTGCACGTTCGCAGGCCGGTCGAGATCGCGGCATGACGCTGGCCCTCGTCGGCATCTCCCACCATCGTGCGCCGATCGAGCTGCGCGAGCGCGTCGCCATGGACCTCGACGCCTCGCGCGCGGTCGCCGAACGACTCGGCCCCGAGTCGGTCGTCGTCTCGACCTGCAACCGCACCGAGCTCTACCTCGCCGGTGACGGCGACGCCGAGGAGCGCGCGGTCGAGCTGCTGACGACGCTCGCCGGCGACCGCCGCGACCAGCTCGAGTCGGTGCTCTACCGCCTGCGCGACGAGGCCGTCGGCGTCCACCTGTTCCGCGTCGCCGCCGGGCTCGACTCGAGCGTGCCCGGCGAGGGCGAGATCCTCGGGCAGCTGCGCACCGCGCACGCGGCCGGAACGGCCGGGCCGATCCTCGACCGCCTGTTCCGCGAGGCACTGCGCGCCGGGCGCCGCGTGCGCGTCGAGACGACGATCGGGCAGAACCCGGCCTCCGTCCCGTCTGCCGCCGCGGCCTTCGCGCAGCGCGTGCTCGGCGACCTCGCCGGCCGCCGGGTGCTGCTGCTCGGCGCGGGCAAGATGAGCGCGTCGACGGCGCACAACCTGGTTTCCCGCGGCGCGGAGATCACCGCCGTCGCGAACCGCACGCTCGACAACGGCGAGCAGCTGGCGCGCCGGTTCGGCGCGCGGGCCATCCAGCTCGCCGACGTCGTCGCCGAGCTGGCCCAGGTCGACGTCATCGTCTCGTCCACGAGCGCCCCCGGCTACGTGATCTCGCGCGCCGACGTCGCCGCCGGGCTCCCCGTCCGGGACGGCCGCCCGCTGCTGCTCGTCGACCTCGCCGTGCCGCGGGACGTCGACCCGGCCATCGGCCGGCTGCCCGGCTGCTTCGTCAGCAACGTCGACGACCTCGAGGCCGTCGTGGCCGAGACGATCACGGTGCGGCGCAGCGAGGCCGCCCGCGCCGAGCGCATGGTGGCCGCCGAGGTCGAGCGGTTCCGCGAGTGGCGCGCGTCGCTCGACGTGATGCCGACGATCGTGGGGCTGCGGGCCCTCGCCGACGAGATCCGCGACAGCGAGCTGGAGCGGATGGGCGCGCGCCTGTCCGACACCGAGCGGCAGCAGCTGGAGTCCGTCACCTCGAAGATCCTCGCGAAGCTCCTCCATCTGCCGACCGTCCGGATGAAGGAGGCGGCCCTCGCCGCCGACGGCGTCGTGATGGCCGACGTCGTGCGTCACCTGTTCGGCCTGGGCGAGGAGCAGCGAGCCTGATGGGCGGCTTCGTGCGCATCGGCAACGGCACGTCGCCGCTCGACGACGTCGACCGGGTCGTCGTCCGCCTCTCGCCCCTTCCCCCCGAGGTACCCGCGAACATGAACGTCCGTCGTCCCGCCTTCCTTCTTGCCACGCTCGCCTCCGCCGCGCTGCTCGCCGCCTGTGCCGGCTCCAGCGGCGACGCGACCTCCGGCATCGCCGCCGTTCCGGCCGATGCCGCGGCGCTGGTCGCCGGCAAGCCGATCCTCAGGAAGGACGTCGACCACCTGGTCGCCATCACGATCGCCGGCTACAAGCAGCGCCAGGCGACCGTGCCGCTGCCCGGGACGCCGGAGTACGACGCGGTGCGCCAGCAGGCGACCCAGGTGCTGTTCCAGCGGGCCGTGGTCCTGGCGGAGGCCGCGAAGCAGGGCATCGCGGTGGACGAGGACGCTGTGCAGAAGGCGCTCCGGGACGCCAAGGGCAGCGCCGGCGACGCAGCCTGGCAGCAGCAGCTGGCCGCCATGGGCGCGAGCGAGGCCGACTACACCGACACGATCGCCGTGCAGCAGCTCGCGAAGGCGCTGCAGATCCGCGTCGCGAAGCAGGAACCGGCGGTCACGGATGCCGAGATCGAGGCGCAGTACGAGAAGGTCAAGGCGAACGCGTACAGCGTCCCCGCCGCGCGGAAGGTCATGCACATCCTGATCGGGCCGGCCGACGGCACCGCGCCGGCCGAGAAGCGCCTGCCGGCGTACCGCGCGAAGGCGGCGAGCATCATCAAGCAGCTCCGCGGCGGCGCCGACATGAAGACCCTCGTCCAGCAGTACTCCACCGACGGCCGCAAGAAGGAGAACGAGGGCATCTACGACGTCACGCGGTCCGGGTTCGACAAGGCGTTCGCCGAGGCGGCCTACGCGCTGAAGACCGGCGAGTTCACGTCCGAGCCGGTGCAGACCGCCTCCGGCTACCACGTGATCAAGGCGCTCGCCGCTCCGACGAAGGACGGGATCAGGCCGCTGACCGAGGTCGCGGGGCAGATCCGGGCCGAGCTCGCCGCGGAGCGCACGGGCACCGCGACGGCCGCGTGGTTCGACCGCGTCCAGTCCGAGTACGAGGCGAAGACGGCCTTCGCCGCCGGCTACAGCCTGCCGACCGCCGTCGGCTAGTCGCGCGGCGCCCGGCGCCGGCGTCTACCATGTCGGCATCGAACGCTGGCACCTCCCCTCGATCGATGCATCCGGGCAACGCGAGCCGCGCGTGCTCTTCTCCACGCCCGAGTGCCGGGCCGTGGTGATCGACCTGCGTCCCGGCGACGAGCTCGGCGACCACTCCGTGCGCGAGCGCGCGACGATCCAGGTCGTCTCCGGCTCGGTGGCGATCACCAGCGGCGGCCAGACGGTCGAGGCCGAAGCCGGCACGCTGATCACCTTCGCGCCCGGTGAGCGGCACGCGATCAGGGCCGGCGGCGATGCGCGGGTCCTGCTGCTGCTGTCGCCGTGGCCGGCCACGTCGCACTACGCGTCGGGCGAGGACGCCCGCCCCGACCGGCTCCCGGGGAACGCGCAGACCCCCTCGCTCGACTGAGTTCCGGCGCGTTCGGCGCGATCGGAAAACCGTCCCGGCGACCACTGCGTATCACGACGAAAGTCGGATTGGCGTGAGTTCTACGGCAAGCCCTTCGTGCCGCCGATCCCGAACCAGGGATCGGGCCGGATCGGCGCCTCGTTCGTCTTCCTCGGCAGCGCCGCCGGCATCGTCGGCACCAACCCGGCGAACGCGCACGCGCAGATCCTGCCGTGGCTGATCGTCACCGGGAACCAGGACATCACCGTCGGCGGGTCGGCGGTGGACGGTGCCGGCGACGTCAACGGCGACGGCTCTGACGACATCATCATCGGCGCCGCCGGCTTCGACGCCACCGGGCTGAACTGGCCCGGCGCCGGCGCCGATCCGTTCCGCGACGGCGCAGCGCTGATCTTCCACGGCGGCCCGGCCGGCATCGCGAACCCGACCGCCGGCATCACCGCGACGACGCTGGCCGGGGCGGCGCAGACGGTGACGTCGGGTCAGGAAGGAGGCGCCGCGAGCTACTCCCTCGGCGCCGGCGACGTGAACGCCGACGACCGCGACGATCTGATCGTCGGCGTGCCCGGCGACGACAACGGCCACACGCGGGAGGGCGCGGCGTTCGTCCTGCTCAGCGGGCACGACCGGTCCGCCACCGCCACCGCCGCCGGAGAACCGGCCGCCCGTCGCCAACGCCGGGCCCGACCAGGTCCTGACCGACACGGGCGGCGACGGCTCGGAGGTCGTCACCTACAACGGCTCGGGCTCGTCCGACCCCGACGGCACGATCGTCGCCTGGAACTGGTCCGTCGTGCTGGCGGGCGGCATCCGGTCGATGCTCGGCAACACGTCGACCTGCTCGGTGCAGCAGTCGGTCGGCACGTACACCGTGGAGCTGACGGTCACCGACGACCGCGGCGCGACGGCCACCGACCAGGTGCTCGTGTCGTTTGCGGCGGCCCCGCCGCCGCCACCGGCCGCGCTGCCGGCGCCGAGCCTCACCGCGCCCGTCACCGGGACGCGATTCGGCCCGGGCCGGACGGTCGCGTTCGACTGGGGCAACGTCGCCGGGGCGACGGGCTACACGATCCAGGTGGACGACGCGAACACGTTCCCGGCTCCGCTGGTCGCGTCGGCGAACCCGACGGCCTCGGCCTGGTCGACCAGCACGCTGCCCACGCGGCGCCTGTTCTGGCGCGTGCGTGCGGTCAACGCCGCGGGCACGCCGGGCGCGTGGTCGGCCGTCCGCAGCATCGAGATCCGGTAGCGCTCGCGATGGTCAGGGCGGCGGGTCGGCCGGTCGTTCACGGCCGGCTCGCCGACCGACATCGAGTGACGCGCCGCACGGTACGCGCCCGTGCTGATCCGTATACTCGCGCCGTGATCGACCTCACAGCGGCTCTCATCGCGGACGCCCTCGACGCCATCGGGCTGCGCCGGCAGATGCTCTCGAGCGCGCTCCGGCCGCTCCGGCCGGGGTTCGCGGTCGCCGGCCCCGTGCTCCCGGTCCGGGTGGCCGCCGCCGACCAGATCGCCGCCGAGCCGTACCGCACGGAGATGGCGGCGATCGACGCGATCCGGCCCGGCGAGGTCCTGCTGTACGTCTGCGATCCGGACGTCCGCGCCGCGGTCTTCGGCGAGCTGTTCGGCCAGGCCGCGCGCGCGCGGGGCGCCGCCGGGGTCGTCGCCGACGGTCCGATCCGTGATGCGGCAGCACTTGCGGAGGCCGGCTGGCCGGTGTTCGCGAGCGCGTTCTCCCCGCTCGACACGAACGGCCGGGCCGAGGTCGTCGCGATCGGCGAGACGATGCGCTGCGGCGATGTCGAGGTCGCGCGCGGCGACCTGATCGTCGGCGACGAGGATGGCGTGGTCGTGTGCCCGGCGGCCCGCGCCGACGACGTCCGGGACGCGGTTCGGCGCCAGCTCGAAGGCGAGTCCGGCGCCCGCGCGGATCTGGAACAGGGTGTACCGCTGGCAGCCGTGTGGGAGCGCTGGGGTGTCCTGTAGCGCCGCCCGGGCGGAGCTGCGGGGTGCGGGGTGACGGAGGCCGGATCGGCCACGAGCACCACCGCCGCCGTCCTGCGGGGGTTCGGCGCTCCGCACCGCATCGAGGAGGTCGCGCTGCGCGCGCCCGGGCCGTTCGAGGCACGGGTCAGGATCACGCGCGCCGGCGTCTGCCACTCCGATGTCGGCCAGGCCGACGGCGAGTGGAGCGCGACGCTGCCGCTCGTCCTCGGGCACGAGGGAGCCGGCATCGTGGAGGCGGTCGGCGCGGGCGTCGAGGTGCCGCCCGGAACGCGGGTCGTGCTGAACATGGCGCCTGGATGCGGGTCGTGCCGGGCGTGTGCCGCCGGCCGGCCGATCCTCTGCCAGCCGGCGCTGGACGCGATGTCGGCGGCCGCCCTGCTGACGGGACCGTCGCCCTTTCGGGCGCAGGACGGCCCGATCGGCACGTACGCCCTGCTCGGGTGCTTCGCGCGTCACGTGGTCGTGTCCGCCCGGAGCCTGATGCCGCTGCCCGACGACGTGCCGGACGAGGTCGGAGCCCTGCTGGGGTGCGCCGTGATCACGGGCGTCGGCGCCGCGATCGAGACGAGCGACATCGCGGCCGGGTCGCGCGGCGCGGTGATCGGTGTCGGCGGCGTGGGGATGAGCGCCGTCCAGGGCGCTCGCGCCCGCGGTGCCGCCGACGTGATCGCGATCGATGCGGCCACCTCGCGCCTCGACCTCGCGGCGGCGTTCGGCGCGACGCGGTCGATCCGGGCGGACGACCGCGGGCTGCTGGACGGCATGGTGGCGTCCGCGCGGCTCGACGGCCTGGACTGGACGATCGCGACCGTCGGCGCGCCCGACGCGATGCGTCTTGCGATCGACCTGCTGCGGCCGGGCGGGACGGCCTGCATCGTCGGCCTCGCCCGTGAGGACCATCCCGTGCCGGTCGACATGCTCGACCTCGTGACGTTCGAGAAGCGCATCGTCGGCTCGGCGTACGGGAGCCTCGCGCCGACGCTGCTCGTGCCCCGGATCATCGAGCTGTACCGGGCCGGGCTGCTGCGTCTCGACGAGCTCGTGACCGAGACCTTCCCGCTCGAGGCGATCGACGAGGCATTCGCGCGATCGCGCGGCTCTGCCGGCCTTCGGCCCGTCCTCGAGATGGCATGAGCGGCGCCGCCCGGTGACCTTCTCGGAGGCGCACCCGTTCGTCCGGTTCCTGATCGGGCGAAGCATCGCCGCTGTCGGCACGCTGCTGGTCGCGTCGATGCTGATCTTCGCCGCCACCGAGCTGCTACCCGGCGACATCGCAGGGGCGGTGCTGGGGAAGAACGCCACGCCGGAGGCGCTGGCCGAGGTGCGCGCGCAGCTCGGGCTGGACAACTCCGCCCTCGAGCGCTACCTCGACTGGCTCGGCGGGTTCGTCACCGGCGACCTGGGCGACTCGGCCGCCGGCCTCGCGGCGGGCGCGGAGAGCGCCCCGATCATCGACCAGATCCGCGAGCCGATCCGCAACACGCTGATCCTCGCCGGCATCACCATCGCGCTGCTGATCCCGCTGTCGCTCATCCTCGGCGTCATCACGGCGACCCGGGCCGCGAAGCCGACCGACTACGTCGTCTCGACGCTGACGCTCGTCGCCATCTCGCTGCCGGAGTTCGTGATCGGGTCGCTCCTCGTCCTGGTGTTCTTCGTCCAGCTCGACGTGCTACCGCCGGTGGCGCTGGTGCGGCCCGGCGAGAGCCCGCTCGAGCAGCCCCGGGAGCTCGTCCTGCCCGCGCTCACGCTGCTCGCGACCTCGCTGGCCTGGACGACGCGGCTGGTACGCGCGGCGATGATCGATGCGCTCGCCTCCGAGCACGTCGAGCAGGCGCGCCTGAACGGCTTCAGCGAGCGCCGCGTGGTCTGGCGCTACGGGCTGCGCACGGCCCTCGCGCCCACCGTCCAGGTGTTCGCGCAGGCGATCCAGTACCTCGTCGGGGGCGTCATCGTGACCGAGGTCGTGTTCGGCTACAACGGGCTCGGCAAGGAGCTGGTGGACGCGGTGGCGGTACGGGACGTGCGCGCCGTCCAGTCGATGGCGATGCTGATCGCCGTCGTCTACATCACGATCAACATCATCGCCGACCTGCTGGTGGTGCTCCTCGTCCCGCGCCTCCGGACGGCGGCGCGATGAGGGCCCTGCGATTCGCCCGCACGCCCACCGGCGCGGTCGGGCTGACCATCCTGGCCCTCGTCCTGCTGTTGGTCGTCGTCGGGCCGTTGCTGGCGCCGAACTCGCCGTCGCGCCCGGTCGGCGTCCCCGGCACGGGCCCGTCCGTCCGACGCGCTGCTCGGGACCGACTTCCTCGGTCGCGACGTCCTCTCGCGGGTGCTCTGGGGCGGGCGCTCGGTGATCGGGCTCGCCGGCATCGCGACGGCGCTGGCCTACCTCACCGGCGGCATCACGGGGCTCGTCGCCGGGTATGCCCGGCCGCGCGTCGACGGCGTGCTGATGCGGGGCGTCGACGTGCTCCTCGCGTTTCCGCCGCTGCTCGTGCTGCTCGTGCTGATCGCCGGTGCCGGGACCTCGCTGACGGTGCTCGTGCTGGGAGTCGCGCTCGTGCAGATGCCGGGCATCGCGCGGCTCGTCCGATCGCTCACGCTGGCGACCATGGGCCGCGGGTACGTCGAGGCGGCGATCGTCCGCGGTGAGACCACCGCGGCGATCCTGCGCCGTGAGATCGTGCCGTCGATCGCGGGCCCGATGATGGCCGACTTCGGCCTGCGGATGACGTTCTCGATCCTGCTGATCGCCGGCGCCAACTTCCTCTCGCTCGGGCTCCAGCCGCCCGCCGCCGACTGGGCGTTGATGATCTCCGAGAACCGGGACTTCCTCGGGCTCAACCCGTGGGCGGTCGCCGTGCCGGCTGCACTGATCGCGGCCCTGACCGTGGGCCTGAGCTTCACCGGCGATGCGATCGCCCGGATGCTGCGGCCACAGCGACGTGGCGACGCTGCGATGACGGGCCCCGCGGTCCTCGTCGACGGCCTTCGCGTGGCGCGCCGCGACGCGGTCGCCGTCGTCGACGGCGTCTCGCTCGCCGTCCAGCCCGGCGAGGTGCTCGGCCTGGTCGGCGAGTCCGGCTCCGGCAAGACCACGACGGCGCTCGCGCTGCTGGGCTACGCGCGACCCGGCCTGCGCATCACCGGCGGCTCGGTCGAGGTGGGCGGCGTCGGCGTGACGGGCGATCGCTCCCTGCGCGGGCGGGTGGTCTCGTACGTGCCACAGGACCCCGGCGGCGCGCTCGATCCGAACCTCCGGATCGGCACGTCGCTCGAGCACATGCTGCGCGCCCACCGCTCGGACATGGCTGCCGCGCCGGCGATCGGCGACGCCTTCCGTGGCGTCTCGCTGCCGGGCGACGCCGCGTTCCGCCGGCGCTACCCACACCAGCTCTCGGGCGGACAGCAGCAACGGGTCGCGATCGCCATCGCACTCGTCTGCGAGCCGCCCGTCGTGGTCCTCGACGAGCCGACGACCGGTCTCGACGTGGTCACGCAGGCGCGGGTGCTCGACGAGATCGAGCGGCTCCGCGGCGAGCGGCAGGTCGCGATGGTCTACGTCACCCACGACCTCGCCGTGATCGCCCGGATCGCCGACCGCGTCGCCGTGATGTACGCCGGCCGGATCGTCGAGGAGGGGCCGACGACTGCCGTGCTGGCCCGGCCGCGCCATCCGTACACGCGCGGCCTGGTCGCGTCGATTCCCGACCACGGCGCGCCGCGGATGCTCCGCAGCATGCCGGGAGCGAGCGCGACGCCCGGGGAGATCGGCACCGGCTGCGCGTTCGCGCCGCGCTGTCCGCTCGCCTCCGAGCCGTGCACGACCGCGGCGCCCGCGCTCGTCGCGGTGGCTCCCGCCCGCACCGCGGCCTGCATCCACGCGGACCTCGTGCCCGCGCTGGACACGCCGGAGCGGCGGACGATCCTGCGCCGGGAGGGTGCACCGCTGCTCGGGGTGGACGCGATCGTGGCCCGCCACGGCAGCAACGTCGCGGTCGACGGCATCTCGTTCGCCGTCCGGCGCGGCGAGTGCGTGGCGCTGGTGGGCGAGTCGGGGTCGGGCAAGACGACGACCGCGCGCGTGATCGCCGGGCTGCACGACGGCGTCGGCGGGCCGAGTGCTGCTCGAGGGCGTGCCGCTCGCCGGCGGCGCGCGGCGGCGCACGGCCGCCCAGCGGCGCAGAATCCAGATCGTGTTCCAGAATCCCGCCGACGCGCTCAATCCGCGGCAGCGCGTCGTCGATCAGATCGCCCGCCCGGCGCGGATCCTGCGCGACCTGGACGCCCGGGCGGCGCAGGCGGAGGCGGCGCGCCTGATGGAGCTCGTCCGCCTCCCGGAGCGGCTGATGGGGCGCTTCCCCCGTGAGCTCTCGGGCGGGGAGCGGCAGCGGGTCGGGATCGCACGAGCGCTCGCCGCCGGCCCCGACGTGGTGGTCTGCGACGAGATCACGTCGGCGCTCGACGTGTCGGTGCAGGCCTCCGTCCTGGAGTTGCTGGTCGAGCTGCAGCGAAGCCTCGACCTGGCGCTGCTGCTGATCACGCACGACCTCGGCGTCGTCGCCAGCGTCGCCGACCGCGTGCTCGTCCTCGAGAGCGGGCAGCTGCGCGAGTCCGGCCCGGTCGACCAGGTGCTCGCGGTGCCGGAGCATCCCTACACGCGGCGTCTTCTCGACGCAGCACCCTCGCTATCGGCGGTCGTGGCACCGGCCCGCCGGGCACCGACGAAAGGAGTCGAACATGACGGAGTATGAGCGGCAACGCCGCCTCTTCGAGCAGGAGGTGAACCGTCGCCGGTTCCTCGCCATCTCCGGCGCGGCCGGACTGGCCGGGATCCTCGCGGCCTGCGGCGGATCCGATTCACCGAGCACGACGGCCGCGACGACCGCGGCGGGCGAGACGCCCCGTGGCGAGCGGTTCGACTGCCGCCGCCGCGACCGCCAAGACCGGCGGCCGGCTCAGGATCGCGCACGTCGGCGGCGGCGACGCCGAGACGTTCGATCCGGCCCGCGGCTCGAACTTCATCGACGCGTCGCGCTACTACAACGTCTACGACCCGCTGACCCGGGTCAACGCCGACTTCACCACGTCGCCCGGCCTCGCCCTCGAGTGGACCCCGAACGCCGACTCGACCGAGTGGCAGATCGCGCTCCGGCCCGACGTCACGTGGCACGACGGCTCGCCCTTCAACGCGAACGACGTCATCTACACCCTGCGGTCGATGGCCAACGAGGGCCACGTCTCGGCGGCGTCCGTCGCGAACGTCAACCTCGACGGGCTGAAGGCCACCGACGACCTGACCGTCGTCGTCCCGCTGAAGTCGTCGAACGCGCGGCTGTTCGACTCCTTCCTCCAGCAGAACACCGTGGTCATCAAGGACGGCGTCACCGACTTCTCGAAGCCGGTCGGCACCGGGCCGTTCATGTTCCAGGAGTTCACGCCCGGCAAGTCCAGCCTCTGCGTCAAGAACCCCAACTACTGGGAGGCGGGCAAGCCGTACGTCGACGAGTGGGAGGACATCTCGATCGACGACCCGGCGGCGCGCCTGAAGGCGCTGCAGGGCGGCGAGGTCGACATGATCTCCCAGATCGGCTTCGTCGAGGCGAAGTCCGAGCAGCAGAAGGGCGAGATCCAGGTGTTCGCCGCGACGAGCCCCGCGGTGCAGGTCTTCATCATGGCCGTCGACCGGCCGCCGTTCGACAACGTGAAGGTGCGCCAGGCATTCCGGCTGGCCTGCGACCGCCAGGCGCTGATCGACGTCGCGCTCGCCGGTTTCGGCTCGCCGGCGAACGACCTGGCGGGCGCGAGGCTGCCGTTCTTCCTCGACGGTCCGGTGCCGACCCGCGACGTCGATGCGGCGAAGGCACTGCTGGCCGAGGCCGGCGTCTCCGACCTGAAGGTGACCCTCCAGACCTCGGACGTGGTGCCGGGGTTCATCGAGGCGGCCACCCTGTTCGCCGAGCAGCTCAAGGACATCGGCGTGACGGTGGAGATCAAGAAGGAGGACGCGGGCGCCTACTTCGACACCGCCCGGCTGTACACCAAGATGGACTTCGCGCAGTCCTTCTGGACGCTCTCGTCCGTCGGCCTCTGGTACGAGCAGGCGCTGCTGTCCGACGCCGTGTGGAACGAGACGCACTTCCGCGACCCGGCCTACGACGACCTCATCCGCCAGGCGCAGGGCGCCCCCACGGAGGCCGAGGCGACGGAGCTCTTCAAGCAGGTGCAGCAGCGCCAGCTGGACGAGGGCGGCTACATCGTCTGGGCCAACCAGTCGCTCGTGGACGGCGCCGCCAGCTACGTCAAGGGCGTCGTGCCGAGCTCGTTCTTCAACCTCGGCGGCTGGAACTACCGCGACGTGTGGCTCGACAAGTGAGGAAGACCGCCCCGCGGACCGGTGGTGGGGTCGGCCGGGAGAGGCCGGGCCGATGACGCTCGGCCTCTCCTGCGGCGATCTCGAGGCGGTCGTCGCTCCGGAACAGGGCTGCGAGGTGCGGTCGCTCCGCTTCCGCGGCGCCGAGCTGCTGTTCCAGGCGCCCTGGGCACCGGCACCGATGCCCAGGGCGCCCGCCACGGCGGAGGACTGGGAAGCAGCCTGGCGCGGCGGCTGGCAGATCCTGCTGCCCAACTCCGGCGAGCCGTGCACGGTCGACGGCCGGCGGCACGGGTTCCACGGTGACGCCTCGATCGCATCGTGGAACGTGCTCACCGCGGGGCCGGCCGAGGTGCTCGCCGCGTGGACCGATGCCGATGGCCTCGTTGCCGAACGCTCGGTGGAGCTCGTCCCGGGAGGCGTCCGTGTCCGGACGGAGGTCGTCAACTCGACCGGCGTGCCGCAGGGGCTCGTGCCCACCGAGCACCTCGTGCTCGGCGGCCCGCTGGCCGGCGAGGACGTCGAGATCGAGATCGCCGGCGGGACCGTCGCCCCGCAGACGTGGGACGGCCGGCCGGACGGGCCGGCCGCACCATGGCCGGCGGGATTCGACCGCCTCGCCGGCCGCCCGTTCTCGCGGTTCGGCGTCGTCCGCGACGTCGCCGGCCGCCGCGCGGTCGTACGGGGCGGCGGTCTCGCGCTCACGCTCGCCTTCTCGCACCCGCACCTGTGGCTCTGGCAGGAGGGCGGCGGGGCTACGTCGGTGCCATGGAACGGCACCACCGCCTGCCTCGCGATCGAGCCGTCGTACTGCCCGAGCGCCGACGGCCTGGGCGCCGCGATCGCCCGCGGCGAGGCGATCGTCCTCGAGCCGGGCGCTTCCACCGTCACCCACCTGGAGATCGAGATCGCATGACCCCCTCGCCCGTGGTCGCCGTCGAAGCCATCGCGCTCGCGGCGCCCGCATCCGATCCCTCCGACCTCGACGCGGCCCGCGAGACCCTGCTCGTCCGGGTCACCGATGCGGAGGGGCGGACGGGGATCGGCGAGGCCGATGGGCCGGCGCCGGCGATCCGCGAGCTGTTCCGCATGACCGGGCGGTTCGACGGCAGCCGGGCGCTCGCGGAGTGCGTGATCGGCCGCGATCCGTTCGAGCTGCGCGCGATCCAGGCCGAGCTGGTCGCGGCGACGGCCTACCACGGCCGCCGCGGGCTCGGTATCCACGCTCTCTCGGGGCTCGACGTGGCGCTCCACGACCTCGCCGGCAAGCAGCTCGAGCGGCCAGTCTGGCAGCTGCTCGGCGGGGCTCGCCGCGACGCGATCACGCCGTACGCCACCATCTGGCCCGGCGGCGTCAAGGGGCGCTCGATCGGCCAGATGATGGAGGAGATCGGGCGGCAGATCGCCCGGGCCGTCGAGCTCGGCTTCCGGGCGGTGAAGATGGAGGTGATCTTCGGCGACCTCGTGACGGATCGCGAGCTCGTGCGGTGCATCCGGGACGGCCGGGCGCTGGCGGGCGAGGACGTCATGTTCGCCGTCGACTTCGGCTACCGGTGGACGGCGTGGCGCGACGCGCTCACCGTTCTCGAGCAGCTCGCGGACAGCGACGTCTACTTCGCGGAGGCGACGCTGTCGCACGACGACGTCAAGGGCCACCGGCAGCTGGCGGCCCGGAGCCCGGTGCGGGTCTGCGCCGGCGAGTTCTCCGCATCGGTGCACGAGTACCGCGAGTGGCTGGAGGCGGGGGTCGACGTCGTCCAGCCCGACGTGTCGCGGTCGGGCGGCCTGACGGAGCTCGTCCGGATCGCCGAGCTGGCAGGCCACTACGGCGCGGTCGTGATCCCGCACGCCTGGAAGACGGGCATCACCGCGACGGCGGTGCGGCACTTCCAGGCCGCGGTGCCGAACTGCCCGTACATCGAGATGTCCGTGCCCGAGCTATGGGACTCGCCACTGCGGGCCGGCCTCGTCGAGCCCGAGCCGGTGGTGCATGACGGACGCATCGCACTGCCGACCGCGCCCGGCCTCGGCATCGAGCTCGTGCCCGAGACCGTCGACCGTTACCGAGGGAGTTGACCGCCGCGATGGTGCGCCTCGCCGAGTACTTCGATCCGTATCCGAACGTCTACTGGGCGATGCTCCGGCAGGTCGGCATCGACGCGGCGGTCTCGAAGCTCGACCGGCGCTCGGACGGCGAGTGGAACAACTCCGGCGACCGGCCGTGGGACTTCGGCCCGCTGCACGCGATGCAGCGGCGCTACGAGGAAGCCGGTCTCGAGCTGGTCGGCATCGAGGACTACCCGCCGATGGATCGCACGCGCCTGGGGCTGCCGGGGCGGGACGAGGAGATCGAGGCCTTCTGCACGCTCGTCCGCAACATGGGCAGGCTCTCGATTCCGATGCTCTGTTACAACTGGATGGGCTGCATCAACTGGGTCCGCACCGACATCGCCCGTCCGGGGCGCGGCGGTGCGCGGGTGACGGCGTTCCGGCTCGCCGACCTGGGCGACCAGGAGCCGACCTGGGCGGGCACGGTCGCGGCGGAGCAGCTCTGGGAGGCGTGGCAGCACTTCATCGAGATCGTCGTGCCGGTGGCGGAGAAGGCGGGCGTGCGCCTGGCGCTGCATCCGGACGATCCGCCGATCGCGCGCGTCCGCGGCATCGACCGGATCATGAACTCCGTCGAGTCGTACGAGCGGGCCATGGCGTACATCGAGAGCGAGGCGAATGCGATCTGCCTCTGCCAGGGCAACTTCACGCTGTTCTGCGACGACCTGCCGGCGGTGATCCGGCGGTTCGGCAGCCGTGGCCACCTCGCGTTCGGGCACTTTCGCGACGTCGACGGCACGGCCACCGACTTCGTCGAGACGTTCCACGACCAGGGCATGACCGACAAGGTCGCGTGCATGGAGGCGTGGCACGACTTCGACTTCGGCGGCGTCCTGCGCGCCGATCACGTCCCGACGCTCGAGGGCGAGTCGAACGACGATCCGGCCTACGCGTGGCTCGGCCGGCTCCACTCGACGGGGTACCTGCAGGGCCTGCGGGCGGCGGCGGCGCGGTCTAGAGGGGGATGACGGGGTACGCGAAGCAGCGCGAGGTCGACGCCCCGTCGACCGGCACCGCTGCGCCGCTGACGTACGAGGCCTCGTCGGAGAGGAGGAACGCAACCACTGCCGCGACCTCGGCGGGCGAGGCGATGCGCGCCATGGGCGACAGCGCGCCTCCGTCTGTGACGGCGTCGGCGCGCGACATACCGGCCGGGATCACCTCGTCGAGCATCGGCGTGTCGATCGTGCCCGGCAGCACGACGTTGCACCGGATCCCGTAGGGCCCGTAGTCGACGGCGACACTGCGCGTCGCCTGGATCAGCGCGGCCTTGGCGGAGCCGTAGACGAAGTAGCGCGGGAAGGCCGCGACGCCCTGGATGGACGAGATCGTGACGATGCTTCCCGCCCGGTGGGCGAGCATGCGGCGCGTGGCGACGGCGAGCCCGAACATCGGGCCGGTGCAGAGCACCTCGAGCCCGCGCTCGACGTGCGCCGCGTCGACCTCGTGCGCGCCGCCCTGCAGGTCGATGGCGGCGTTGTTCACCCAGCCGCCGAGCGGCGCCGACTGCTCGGCCAGGTCGGCGGCCGCCTCGTGCGCGGCCCACTCCGCGATCGAGCCGACGAGCGGGACGAATCCGACCGCGCGCGCCGCCTCACGGAGCGGTTCCTCCGCGATATCCAGCCCGACGACCACCCACCCCCGGGCCGTGAGCGTCTCGGCGATCGAGCGGCCCAGTCCGCTCGCCGCGCCCGTCACGACACACGATCGGTCCACGGCGCTGATCGTACGCGATCGGCTGACGTAGCGGCGGGAATAGGACTTGGGATATCCTCATTCGGACTGATGTTAGGGGAGCCTAAGCGACAGATTCCTGCTGTCGGCGGGCCTCCGGGGGAGGGGTGGAAGACGTGACAGGACCCGGCGACGTCGTCGACGCGGCGACGGTCACGGAGGCGTACGGCCTGGCCTGCGCGGTCGTGCCGGATCCCGTCAGCGGCACGCCGTTGGTCGTGCCCCGAGGTCGCCACCGCAACGGCACCTGAACCGGGTGCAGCGCCGTGTCGTATCGGTGCCTGGTGCGAATACGACACGAGCCGAGTCGAATGTCGTTTTGGTGCCTGGCACCAATACGACAGGCCCGGTGGTCTACCCGGCAGCTTGCACGCCATCGGCCGCCTCGAGAGGCGGTTGCGGCGTTTCGGAGCCCTCGGTGACGGGGACGAGTTCTCCGATCAACCTCTCTCCAGGAGCACACCAATGGGACAGAACGACCAGGGGAACCCGCTCGGCACGGAGCGGCCGCTGACCGAGGAGGACGTCGTCGAGAAGATCGACGACGCGGGCGCCAACCAGCCCGTCGACGAGCACGCGCCCGCGGCCGAGCGTCGCGAGACCGGCGACGTCGAGCAGCAGAAGGAAGCGTTCAAGGACACGCTCGAGCAGGCCGCCGGCCGGAACCTGGACACCGAATCGTGAGCGCGGCGACCTCGTCGCGCGAGACCATCGCGGTCGAGGGCTCCGAGCTGCTCGACCAGGTCAAGCACCTCATCCACGAGGGGAACGTCCGGCGCGTCGCGATCATCCACGACGGACACAGGGTGCTGGAGATCCCGGTCACGCTCGGCGTCGTCGGCGTGCTGGCGGCACCGTGGCTGGCCGCGGTCGGAGCGGCCGCGGCGATGCTCTCCGACTGCACCGTCGAGGTGGAGCGGGACGTGCCGGAGCCCGACGCCCAGCCGGTCTAGCCGCACGCGGAACGGCACGGATGCTAGCGTGGAGGCATGCCGTCCGTCCACGCGCTGGCCCTGTTCTCGCTCGCGACGATCGCCCTGCTGATCATCCCGGGCCCCGCCGTGCTGTTCATCGTCACGCGGTCGGTCGACCAGGGACGCTCGGCCGGACTGGTCTCGGTGGCCGGCATCCACTGCGGCACCATCCTCCACGTGCTGGCCGCCGCGTTCGGTATCTCCGCCGTGCTGGCGGCCTCGCAGACGGCATTCGACGCCATGCGCTACGCCGGCGCCGCGTACCTGATCGTCCTCGGCATCCGCGCGCTGCTGCGGCCGGCTGACAATCCCGCCGCCACCCCGGAGCGGGCGCCGCTGGGCCGGATCTTCGGGCAGGCCATGATCGTCAACGTCCTGAACCCGAAGACGGCGCTCTTCATTGTCGCCTTCCTGCCGCAGTTCATCGATCCGGCCCGCGGGTCGGCGACCCTGCAGATCCTCGTGCTCGGCGCGGTCTTCATCCTGCTCGGCCTGGCGTCCGACACCGTCTACGCCCTCGGCGCCGCCCGGGCCGGAGCCCGGCTGCGCGCCTGGCGGCGGTTCGGCTCCGTCCAGCGGTACGCGTCGGGCGCGGTCTACATCGGCCTCGGCCTCGCGGCCGCCCTCACCGGCTCGCGCCCGCGCCGGTCGTAGAGGGGGTGCCGCCGCCCCCGCCGGGTCCGGCGGAGGCGGCAGCCTTGGAGGGGGTGGTGCCTACTTGCGCCGCTCGATGGTGAGCGGGTTCGTGAAGGCCTCGATGCGGCGCTTCCCGAGGTGGATGCGGTCCGGGTTCATCAGCGCGGCATTGGCGGACAGCGTGAACGTCAGGCTGGCCGAGCAGTGGGCGTTGATGTCGATGCCGTCGTAGCCGCCGTAGTTGTTGAACAGGAACGACACCGTCGTCTTGTCGGCCGAGACCGAGAACACGTCGCCGTGCTTCTTCTCGAGCTTGAACGCGCGGACGCTCAGCGGCTTGCCGTCGTTGGACTTGATCGTGCCCGTGAAGGTGAGCTTGGTCGAGCCATGGTGCCGCGCCCGCAGGTGCCAGCCGTTGCGGTTGTGCCAGATCCAGGCGTCGCCGGCGCGGGTCGGCCGCAGCGCCCGGCTCGTCATGCCGTTCACCGACGACGGGACGTGCCCGGCGGCGCAGCCCTTGCCGGTCTCCTCGGGCGCCGGCGCCTTGGCCGATGCGGCGGGTGCCGCGGCGGCCGTCAGGGCGACTGCCCCTGCGATCGCGATCATGGAACGCTTCATGTTCATCTCCCGCTGTCGTGTCGGTTGCGTCCGACATCTCGACCGTAAGGGCGGGTTGTAAGCGGCGATGGCGCCATCTGTAAGCGATCGGTGAGGACGCGGTAGGGAATTCGCGTCAGATCGCACCCCGACCGGAACGGGTTTATCTCAGGGATACGTTCCACTGATGTCACTGCCCGCTGCGCGTAGACTCTCGCGCGTGACCGAACGCATGAACCTGCCCTTCACGGGAATCGCCACCTTCGCGAAGGTGCCGTACGCGCCCGACCTCGCGACCCTCGACGCCGACGTCGCCATCATCGGCGCCCCGTACGACCTCGGCACGCAGGTGCGCTCGGGCACCCGCCTCGGCCCCCGCGGCATCCGCAACGCCTCGACCATCTACGGCATGCGCACGACGCGCTACTACGACGCCGAGTTCGACGAGATCTACCTCGACGGCGTCCGCGATCGTCGACTGCGGCGACGTCGACATGCTGCACGGCGACCCGCGCACCTGCCTCGACAACATCCAGGAGGCGATCGGCGCCATCCTCGCCCGCGGCGCGCTGCCGGTCACGCTCGGCGGCGATCATGCCGTCCCGATCCCGATCCTGCGCGCCTACGGCGACGCCGGCATCGACGGCATCTGCATCGTGCAGATCGACGCGCACCTCGACTTCGTCGACGACCGCCTCGGCGTGCGCGAGGGCCACGGCAACGTGATGCGCCGCATCGCCGAGATGCCGCACACGACGGGCCTCGCGCAGATCGGCATCCGGGGCCCGGGCTCGTCCGACCCGTCCGACTTCGTGGACGCCCGCGCGGCCGGCAGCGTCATCATCGGCCCACGGCGCTTCCGCGAGCTGGGCGTCGCCGGCGTGCTCGCGCAGATCCCGCGCGCGGAACGCTACTACGTGACCATCGACTGCGACGGGTTCGACCCGGCGCTGATGCCGGGCAACGGCTCGCCCTCGCCGGGCGGCCTCACGTACCACGAGGGCGTCGACCTGCTGCGCGGCATCGCCGAGCTGGGCGACGTCGTCGGCTTCGACTTCGTCGAGGTCGCGCCGATGTACGACCCGACCGAGATCACGCAGCAGACGGCGGCGCGGATCGTGCTCGACTTCCTCGGGGCGATCTTCAAGGCGCGCGAACGGCGCGCCGCGGGCTAGGCGATCCGGCGCTCGAGCCGGTCGCGCACGGCGGGCCACTCCTCGACGAGGATCGAGTACATCGCCGTGTCGCGCAGCAGCTCCGGCTCCTCCATGCGGCGGCCCCAGTAGCGGAGGATGCCCTCGAACTGCCCGCCGACGCCCAGGATCGCGCGGCGCGACCGCTCGTTGCGCGCGTCGCATTTCAGCGTCACCCGCTGCGCGCCCAGGTCGTCGAACGCGTAGGACAGCAGCAGCAGCTTCGCGGCCGGGTTGACCTTCGTGCCCTGCCACGGCCCGCCGTACCACGTGTGGCCGATCTCGATCCGGTTGTCCGGCAGCGCCATCTCGAGGAAGCTCGAGCCGCCCGCCACGGTGTCGCCCTCGAAGACGGTGAACGGCAGCCGGCCGCCGCCGGCCCGCTCGGCCAGGGCCTGGTCGGTCCACTCGTCGGCACCGCCCCGCATCGAACCGGGCCCGGAGACGTCGAACGCCGAGCGGTCGACGTTGGTCGCGGCACGGATGCCGTCGCGATGGCTCTCGGTGATCGGCTCCAGCCGGAGGCCGTGACCTTCGAGGACGATCGGCTCGGGGGCCTTCATGTGACGCTCCGGAGGCAGGGTGGAAAAGGCACGGAGCGGAATCTACCTGCCCTCAGGAGCGTTTGATACGTTGGACGCGGTCATGCCGATCCCCTTACCGACCCACACGCTGGTCCTCAACGCCTCGCACGAGCCCCTCTCGGTGGTCCCGTTACGGCGGGCGTTCACCCTGGTCGAGGCCGGTAAGGCCGATCTGATCGAGTCGGCGGGCCTGCTGCGCTCGCCGTCCCGCACCTTCGATGCCCCCGCCGTCGTGCGGCTCTCCCGCTACGTCCACGTGCCGTACCGGCGCT
This sequence comes from uncultured Actinomycetes bacterium, assembly GCA_963722525.1. GTDB lineage: Bacteria > Actinomycetota > Thermoleophilia > Gaiellales > F1-60-MAGs149 > VFJZ01. Next base: position 516,049 of record CAVRMM010000002.1, read on the forward strand.
CCACGCACGCGGTGCGCCGAGTCGTGCTGGCCCGCGACTGCTACCTGTGCCAGTACTGCGGCCGCGGCTCGCGCGCGCTGACCGTCGACCACGTCATGCCGCGCTCGCGCGGTGGCGACACCTCGTGGGAGAACGTCGTCGCGGCCTGCGTGCCGTGCAACCGGCGCAAGGGCGCGCGGCTGCCGCAGGAGGCCGGCATGCGGCTCATGCAGCGGCCGCTCGCGCCCTCCCGCGCCCTGCTGCTCTGCCGCGGCATCCGGTCGATTCCCGCGCTCTGGGAGCCGTACCTGGCCTACGCGTCGTAGCTGCGCGGCGGGCGCCGGTCGAGCGCCAGCTCCCGCTCCAGCGCGGCCGCAGCCCGCAGCACGTCGGCCTCGCGCCGGCGCCGGCCGACGATCTGGAGGCCGACCGGGAGCCCGGCGGCCGTGAACCCGACCGGCAGCGAGATCACGGGCAGCCCCGTGACGGTGATCGCGTAGCAGAGCGACAGCCAGTGCGTGTAGTTCTCCATCGTCCGGCCCGCGATCTCGGTCGGATACGGCCGCTCGACGGCGAACGGGACGACGGGGGCGGTGGGCAGGCACAGCAGCTCGCGATCGGCCATGAACCCGCGCACCTGCTCCCACAGCGCCGACCGGCGTCGCAGCCCGTCGGCGATCTCCGACGAGGTCAGCGCGAGACCCTGCTCGATGTTGCCGCGCAGGCCGGCCTGCAGCGCCTCTCCGTGGTCGCGGATGTGGTCGTCGTGGTACACGACCATCGACAGGCCGCGCGTGGCCCGCACGATCGTCTGCAGGTCGGTGAAGTCGGGGCTCGCGTGCTCGGTGCGCGCCCCCAGCCGGCCGAGGGTGCGGACGGCCTCCTCGCAGATCGCCGCCACCTCCGGATCGACCGGCAGCAGCCCGTCCAGGTCGGGCGTGAACGCGACGCGCCAGCCGTCGACCGAGGGGTCGCGGACGGCGTCGGCGTAGGCCGCCGTGTCGACGTCGTAGGACAGCGGCGCGCGGTCGTCCGGGCCGGCGATGACCGACAGCATCAGCGCGCAGTCGGCGACGCTGCGGCTCATCGGGCCGGTGACAGCGAGGCCGTCGAACGGCAGGCTGTCGGGCCAGCTGGGCACCAGGCCGGCCGTGGTGCGGAACCCGACCACGCCGCAGAACGACGCCGGCGTGCGCAGCGAGCCGCCGAGGTCGGAGCCCTCGCAGAGCGGGCTCATGCCCGCCGCCAGCGCCACGGCCGACCCGCCGGACGAGCCGCCGCAGGTGAGCGCCGGGTCCCACGGGTTGCGGGTCGCGCCGAACACGTCGTTGAACGTGTTGGCGCCCGCGCCGAACTCGGGCGTGTTGGTCTTGCCGAGGATGATCGCGCCCGCATCGCGCAGCCGCTCGACCAGCAGCGCGTCGACGTCGGGCACGTTGTCGGCGTAGATGGTCGAGCCGTACGTCGTCCGCATGCCGGCCGTCTCGGTCAGGTCCTTGATGCCCACGGGCACGCCGTGCAGCGGCCCGGCCACCGGGGCGTCGGTCAGCCTCGCGGCCGCCTCGCGCGCCCCCTCGCGGTCGACGGTGACGTAGGCGTTGAGGACGCCGTTGACGGCGTCGATGCGCTCCAGGCAGGCGTCGAGCGCCTCGAGCGGCGAGGCCTCGCGGCGCTCGTACAGGCCGACGAGGTCGGCGGCGTCGGTGAAGGCGAGATCGGTCACGAGGCCGACATGCTACGTTCGCGCCATGCCCTTCGTGGAGGTGAACGGCGCGCGGCTGCACGTGCGGCAGGAAGGCGCCGGCGACGACCTGCTGCTGCTGTGCGGCCTGGGCGACGATCTGGCGGCCTGGGACGCGCAGACCGACGAGTTCGCGCAGACCCACCGCGTGACGGTGATCGACAACCGCGGCGTCGGCCGGTCGACGCTGCCGGACGGCGAGTTCACGGTCGCCGACCTGGCCTCGGACGCGGCCGGCGTGTGCGATGCGCTCGGCACCGGGCGCACGCACGTGATGGGCTTCTCGATGGGCGGCGCGATCGCGCAGGAGCTCGCGCTGGCGCGCCCCGACCTGGTGCGGTCGCTGGTGCTGGTCGACACGTGGTGCACGTCCGACCGCCTCCTCCAGGAGATGGTCAAGGGCGTCGCCTACACCGCCGGCACCGCCGATGACGCGCGTGCCTGGCTGTACTCGTTCCTCGGCCTGGTCTACTCGGCCGCCGTGCACGAGGACGGGCGCATCGACGCGTTCGTGGATGCCGCGCTCAGGAACCCGCACCCGCAGGACACCGAGGCCTTCCAGCGGACGGCGCGGGCGGTCCTGCACCACGACACCGCCGACCGGCTCCACACCATCGCGGTGCCCACGCTGGTGGTGGTCGGCGAGGACGACGTGCTGTGCCCGCCGCGCCACTCGCGGGCGATCGCCGTCCGCATCTTCGGGGCGCGCCTGATCGAGGTGCCGGAGCAGGCCCACCAGCCCTTCCAGGAGGATCCGGCGGGGTTCAACGACCTCGTCCGCGGCTTCCTGCAGACCGCCTGAGCGATGAACGCCGGGCACCTCGCGACGGCCGCGGTGGTGCTGGTGGTGGCGGGCGTGGCGGTGGCGGCACTGGCGGACAGCCGCGGCGCCGGCGTCGCCGCCGAGCCGCAGCCGGCGACCGTCACGACCGACACGGAGCGGGACCGGGCCACGGCGATCGGCACGCTCGCCGATCAGCTGGGACGGCTCCCGACCGTCGGCGTCGGCGATTTCGCCGGGCGCATCCACCGCCGCCTGCCGGCCTGCCGGTGGCAGGCGACCGCTCTCGCCACCGGCGCCGAGGAGGACCTGACGCCCGAGGGGCGCTGCCCGCTGTGGCTGCCGGGCTGGCGCTACGCCTTCGGGTTCGCAGTCGAGCAGTCGGCGAACGCTCCGATCGTCCGCGCCGTGGACGTCTTCGAGGGGACGCGCTCGACGGGCCGTATCGACGTGCCGCTCCAGCCGACCGGCGGCGCGGCCGGCACGCCACGGGGGCAGTTCGCGCTGTGTCTGCAGGGCGACCGGCAGGAGACCCGGCTGTACCGCGGCGCGAGGCTCCTCCGGACCGTGCGGGCCTGCGGGCCGGTGGCGTTCGGCGAGGAGTTCCTGTTCCAGGACGGCGCCCGCTTCCACGACGCCGACGGACGCGTCGTGCTGGACCTCGGCGATCCTGAGGTGTACGTCCAGCCGGCCGTGAACGGGCTCGTCGTGGTCGCGGCCCTCCGGGAGGTCTCGGTCTATCGCGGCCGGCGGCGGATCCGCAGCTTCCCGCTCCCGGCCGGGGTCACGGCCGGGGCGATCGTCGACTCCGACGCGTCGGAGGACGGCCGCACCGTCGTCCTCCGCTTCCACGCCGTCTCGGCCGCGGACATCGTGGTGCTCCGCGACGGCACGGACGAGGTGGGGCGGACGCAGATCGGCACCGTCCTGACGGCCCGGGTGGCGCCCGACGGGCGGTCGCTCGCGGCGGTGGTCGCGGGCGTACCGGTCATCCTCGACGCGGCGACGCTCGCTCCGGTGGCGCGGCTGGCGATCGAGCCGGAGGCGGCGCTGGTTGCCTGGACCCGTTGAGGTTGCGGACAATCACGCAAGTGTCCGCGCGTTATCCTCCTGATGCGGGTTCACGCCCGATCATTGAGCCGGAACGTCAGGAGTTCGCATGGCCGAGTACGGAACGATGCGTGTCAAGAGCGGTCTCGCCGAGATGCTCAAGGGCGGCGTCATCATGGACGTCACCACCGCCGAGCAGGCGCGGATCGCCGAGGATGCCGGCGCCTGCGCCGTCATGGCCCTCGAGCGCGTGCCGGCCGACATCCGCGTGCAGGGCGGCGTCGCCCGCATGTCCGACCCCGACATGATCGCGTCGATCCAGGCGTCCGTGACCATCCCCGTGATGGCCAAGGCGCGCATCGGCCACTTCGTCGAGGCGCAGGTGCTGCAGGCGCTCGAGGTCGACTACATCGACGAGTCCGAGGTGCTGACGCCGGCCGACGAGGCGCACCACATCGACAAGTGGAAGTTCGACGTGCCGTTCGTCTGCGGCGCCACCAACCTGGGCGAGGCGCTGCGGCGCATCGGCGAGGGCGCCGCGATGATCCGCTCGAAGGGCGAGGCCGGCACCGGCAACGTGATCGAGGCGACGCGCCACATGCGCTCCATCAAGGGCGAGATCAAGAGGCTCGCCGGCTGCGATCCCGACGAGCTGTACACGCGCGCCAAGGAGCTGCAGTCGCCGCTCCCGCTGGTGCAGTGGATCGCCGAGAACGGCCGCCTGCCCGTCGTCTGCTTCACCGCCGGCGGCATCGCCACCCCGTCCGACGCCGCGATGATGATGCAGCTCGGCGCCGACGGCGTGTTCGTCGGCTCCGGCATCTTCAAGTCGGGCGACCCGTCGAAGCGCGCCCGCGCGATCGTCGAGGCGACGACCAACTTCCGCGACGCGAAGCTGATCGCCGACGTCTCCCGCAACATCGGCGAGCCGATGGTCGGCCGCACGATGGAGGAGATCCCGGCCGAGCAGCTCCTGCACACGCGCGGCTGGTAGGACGGATATGGCGACGATCGGGGTGCTCGCGCTCCAGGGTGCGTTCCGGGAGCACTGCGCCGCGGTCCGCCGCCTGGGACACGAGGCAGTCGAGGTGCGGACGCCGGCCGATCTGGCCGGCGTCGACGCACTGATCATCCCCGGCGGCGAGTCCACGACCATGGACAAGCTGCTCGACTGGCAGGGCCTGCGCGAGCCGCTGCAGGCCCGGCTCGACGCCGGCATGCCGACGTTCGGCACCTGCGCGGGGCTGATCGTGCTGGCCGCCTCGGCGGTGGACGGCCTGCCGGAGCAGCGGCCGCTCGCGGCCATCGACATCGTGGCGCAGCGCAACGGCTTCGGCCGCCAGGTGCGCTCGTTCGAGGCGCCGGTGCTGCTGGCCGGCGACGACGTGCCGATGACCGGCGTGTTCATCCGCGCGCCGCGCATCGTCGAGGTGGGTGACGACGTCGAGATCATCGCGACCATGGGGGAGGAGCCGGTCGCGGCGGCCTCGGGCACTATCATGGTCGCGACGTTCCACCCCGAGCTGACCGACGACGACCGCCTGCACCGCCTGTTCTGCGAGCGGGTCGCGGCGATCGTCCAGCCGATCTGACGGAGGATTTCGATGTCTGGCCACTCCAAGTGGGCCTCCATCAAGCACAAGAAGGGAGCGACCGACAAGAAGCGCGGTCAGCTCTTCTCGAAGCTCTCCCGCGCCATCATGGTCGCAGTCAAGGAGGGCGGCCCGAACATCGCCGACAACCTCGCGCTGCAGAACGCCGTGCAGAAGGCGCGCGACTTCTCGATGCCGAAGGACAACATCGAGCGCGCCATCGAGCGCGCGTCGGCATCCACGGACGGCGCGGCCTTCGAGACCGTCGTCTACGAGGGCTACGGCCCGGGCGGCGCGGCGTTCGTGGTCGAGGCGCTGACCGACAACCGCAACCGCACCGCCGCCAACGTGCGCTCGTACTTCAACAAGGTGGCGGGCTCGCTCGGCCAGACCGGCTCCGTCGCCTTCCTGTTCGACCGCCTCGGCGTGATCGTGATCGAGGGCGACGCCGACGAGGAGGAGCTGATGCTGGCGGCCGCCGACGCCGACGCGCTCGATGTCGCCGACGACGACGGCGTGTGGCAGGTGACCTGCGACGCGACGGCGCTGGCGCGGGTGCGCAGCGGGCTCGAGGATGCCGGTTTCACGGTCGCCGCGGCCGAGATCCGGATGGTGCCGAAGACCCTGACGGCGGTCGACGAGGAGACGGCGCGCAAGCTGCTGCGGCTCGCCGACACGCTCGAGGACGACGACGACGTCCAGGAGGTCTTCTTCAACTTCGAGATCCCCGAGGCCCTGCTCGCCGAGTAGGACGGCTGCGGCGCTCTAGCCGGGGAGCGGCTGGCCGGGCTCCCACGGCGCGGGCGGGTACTCCACCTGGTCGCCGCGGTGCTCGCCGATGGTGAGGATCCGCAGGTCGGCCTCGCCGTCGTTGATGAACTGGTGCGCGCGCTCGGGCCCCTCCGACTTCGCGAAGAAGTCGCCGGGGCCGATCGGGTAGGTCTCGTTGCCGACCTGCAGGAGCCCGGAGCCGCCGAGGACGAGGAAGCACTCCTCCTCCTCGTGGTGCCAGTGGAACTTCGTGGAGCGCTCGCCCGGGCGGATCACGTCGAGGTTGACGCCGATCCGGCGCAGGCCGGCGTGGTCGCCGACGCGCGTCGAGATGCCGAACGTCTCGCCGCCCGGCTCGTACTCGCCCTCGCCCGACGGCGCCTCGGTGAGCGACACGAGGAACCCGGGCCGGGCGTCGCCGCGGCGCAGCAGGCGCTCGGCGGTGAAGCCGTGCAGCTCGGACAGGCCGTACTCGCCGGCCGGCATGCCGCGCACCTGCACCCAGCGCGAGGGCCGGAAGCTCGGGTCGACGACGGCGCACGCGGCCTCCCACGCACCCTCGCGATCGACGAGGAGGAAGATCTCGGGCTCGCCGCCGACCACGCGGGTCACCTCGGCCGCCGCGGCCGCCGCGTCGGGCCAGTACCGGGCGTGGTGCTCGACCAGTGCAATCGTCCGTGCTGTGCGCTCCGCCATCGACGCGGATCGTACCTGCCTGGCCTACGCTTGCTCCCGATGACGCAGCGCGAGGAATCCCGCACGCCGTTCGTCGCCGGCAACTGGAAGATGCACAAGGTCCGGTCCGAGGCGCGGGCGTTCGCCGCGGAGCTGGCGGCGCGCATCGACGAGCTGGACGAGGTCGACCTCGCCGTGGCTCCCGTGTTCACGTGCCTGTCGGACGTCGCCGACGTGCTGGCCCCGCTCGGCGTCGGGGTCCTCGGCCAGAACGCGCACGCCGCGGCCACCGGCGCCTACACCGGCGAGGTGAGCATGGCCATGCTCGTCGACGCGGGCGCGACCGGCGTGCTGCTCGGCCACTCGGAGCGCCGCCAGTACTTCGGCGAGGACGACGAGGCGCTGGCCGACAAGGTGCCCGCCGCGCTCGCCGCGGGCCTGGAGCCGATCCTCTGCGTCGGCGAGACGGGGGCCGAGCGCGAATCGGGCGAGACGGCGAATCGCCTCACCGTGCAGATCACCCGCGGGCTCGCCAACATCGGCACCGTCCAGCTGCCGGGGCTGACCGTCGCCTACGAGCCGGTGTGGGCGATCGGCACCGGCCTGACCGCCACCCCCGAGCTGGCGCAGGAGGCGCATGCGCACATCCGCAGCGTGCTCGCCGACCTGTTCGGCGACGAGGCGGCCGAGGGCGTGCGGATCCAGTACGGCGGCTCGATGAAGCCGGGGAACGCGGCCGAGCTGCTGGCCCAGCCCGACATCGACGGCGGTCTCATCGGCGGCGCCGCGCTGGTCGTCGACGACTTCGTCGCGATCGCCGCAGCCGCCGCCCCGCGGGGCTGATGCCGCTCGTCGCGCTCGTCATCCTGGACGGGTTCGGCCTTGCGCCGCCCGGGCCGGGGAACGCCGTCGACCTGGCGCGCACGCCGGTGTTCGACGAGCTCTGGGCGCGCTTCCCGCGCACCACGCTCGAGGCGTCCGGCCGCGCGGTCGGCCTGCCGGACGGCCAGATGGGCAACTCCGAGGTCGGACACCTGACGATCGGCGCCGGCCGGCACCTGCACCAGGACCTCGTGCGCCTGTCCGACGCCGTCGCGGACGGCTCCTTCGCCGGCAACCCGGCGCTGGTGGCCGCCGCGCGACGCGCCCGCGCCGGCGGCGGGCGCCTGCACCTGATGGGCCTGGTCTCCGACGGCGGCGTGCACTCCCACGTCGACCACCTGCGGGCGCTGGTCGGCCTTGCGCGGCGCGAGGGCGTGGTCGCAGACGTGCACGCGATCACCGACGGCCGCGATGTCTCGCCCCACCAGGCGGCGGGCCTGCTGGCCGCGCTCGAGGCGGAGTGGGCCGACGGCGCCGCGCGCTTCGCGACGGTCTGCGGCCGCATCCTCGCGATGGATCGCGACCGCCGCTGGGAGCGCACGCAGCAGTACTACCGCGCGGTCGTGGACGGGGTGGGGGGCAGGTCCGAGCGCGCCTCCGCGGCCGTCGCCGCTGCCTACGAGGCCGGGGTCACCGACGAGTTCGTCGAGCCCGTGGTCGTCGATCCCGGCGGGCTGATCCGCGCCGGTGACGAGCTGGTGTTCTTCAACTTCCGCCCCGACCGGGCGCGGCAGGTCTGCGCCGCCCTCGCCGACCCGGTGTTCGACGGGTTCGACCGCGGGCCGGCGCCGCCGCTGCCGGCGCTGACCACGATGACGTCGTACTGGACGGGCCAGCCGGGCAGCGTCGCGTTCGCGCCGGAGTGGCCGACGCGGGTGCTGGCCGACGCGCTGGAGGCCGCCGGCATCCGGCAGCTGCACGCCGCGGAGACCGAGAAGTACCCGCACGTCACCTATTTCCTGAACGGCGGCGACGAGCACGAGCACCGCGGCGAGGTGCGCATCCTCGTCCCCTCGCCCCGCAACGTGCGCACGTACGACCAGGCGCCCGAGATGTCGGCGGCCGAGCTCGCCGACCGCGTCTGCGAGGCGCTCGACACGGGCGACTTCGGCTTCGCGGTGATCAACTTCGCGAACCCCGATATGGTCGGTCACACCGGCGTCATCCCGGCCGTGATCCGTGCCGTCGAGGCGGCCGACACCGGTCTCGGCCGGGTGCTCGAGGCGGTGCGTCGCGCGGGTGGCATCGCGCTCGTCACGGCCGACCACGGCAACGCCGAGGAGATGCTCACCACCGGCGGGTTGCCGATGACCGCGCACACCACGAATCCGGTGCCGCTGGTGATCACCGACCCGTCCGTCCGGCTGCGCGACGGGGGTGATCTGAGCGACCTGGCACCGACGATCCTGACCCTTCTGGGGGTTCTTCCGCCACCAGAAATGACCAGTCTCAGTCTCACCCTTGCGCAGGATTGAATCAGTTCTATACTCGTGCCCGGGTTGGGAAAATCCGCCGACATCTCGCGCGTCGAGCAATTCGCGAATGCGTCGGCCCCATTCCGCGCCCACGTGTTCACGGCGGCCCTCTGGTACGGCGGTAGCGACCGTGCGTACGCGGAGCGCGTGTACCGCCGGACCTTCGCCCTGCTGTTCGCCGACGGCTCCGAGGTGCGGCGCGTTTCAGCCGGCCGCGCGCTCGCCAAGGCGCTGCACGAGATCGAGCGGCCGCGGGTGATCGCCGAGCCGAAGCCGGCCGTCCGACGGCCCGAGTACTCCGAGGTCGTCTCGAACATGGCGCCCGACCACGCCATCCCGATGCTGCTGGTCGGCGTGCTCGGCCTCTCCTACGGCCAGGTGGCCGACGCGCTCGACGTGCGCTACGACGACGTCCGCCGTCGCATCTTCCTGGCCCGCGACACGATCGTCCGCCGCCTCGGCCTGCATGCCGCGCTGCATGCCGAAACGGCCGCGCAACTGCGCACCTGATCCGCGCAGCTCCGCACGTACCCCGCGCACACCGTCACCGGCCGAACGAGATCCGCGCGCCGACGTGCCGGCGCGACCAATCGGGTGCCTGGCACCGAATTTGTCGCCGTGCGCGCCTTCCGTGCGGGGTTTCGTCCGTTCCGGCACGGTCCGCGCGTGTTCGGTATCGGGTTTCTGTGGCGGAAACCGACGGTCACATGCCGAACGACAGGCGGTCGGCCAGGTGCTGCGGCAGGCCCGCGCCCTCGATCGCCCGCTGCGCCGCGACGATGTCGTAGCGCACGCGCTGGAAGATGGCCCGCTCGGGCCGGCCGTCGTCGTCCAGGTACAGCAGCAGCCAGGCGGCGCGGGCGTCGCCGTCGCGGGGCTGGCCGACCGAGCCGGGATTGAGCAGCGTGTGGCGCCCGCCGCGGACGTCGTACGTCGAGCCGGCGCTGGCCTGGCCGCCGATCAGCCGCTCGTCCACGAGCCGCGCGGCGAGCGGCACGTGCGTGTGGCCGACGAGGATCAGCTCGCTCGTCGTCCGTGACAGGGCATCGAGCGCGGCGGCCGCGTCGGCGACGTACTCCCACACCGGATCGCGGGGCGAGGCGTGGAACAGCCCGATCGGACCGCGCTGCGCGGTCGGCTCCAGGCCGGCCAGCCACGTCTCCGCGTCGGCCGCAAGCACCTCGCGCGTCCAGCGGATCGCCCGGCCGGCGTCGCTCGAGAAGGTCGAGAAGTCGACGCGGCCGCTCGCCGCGAGGTCGTGGTTGCCGGCGAGCACGAGCTCGCAGCGGTCGCGCACCAGGGCCACGCACTCGTTCGGACTGGCGCCGTACCCGACGGTGTCGCCCAGGCACCAGAGCGCGTCGCAGCGGATCGAGCAGGCCTCCAGGACGGCCTCGAGGGCCGGCAGGTTGCCGTGGACGTCCGAGAGCAGGCCAATGCGCATCCGGGATGCTGTACGCGGGTCGAGGCTATCCTCCTCCCGACATGGACGAGGACGCGGACGAACGACGCCTGAACATCCACTTCACGCCCGAGCTGATGGCGGGGGTGTACGCCAACTTCGCCAACATCAGCCACTCGGACTACGAGTTCACGCTGACGTTCGCGAAGGTCGACCACGAGGTCGACGACGATGAGGTACCCGGCTGGGTGGTGTCCCGCGTGAACGTGTCGCCGCGCTTCATGCGCGAGCTGCTCGACGCGATGGAGGACAACTACTCCAAGTGGTCGGCGCGCGAGACGATCCGCGACCTGCCCGAGGTCGAGGAGCCGGAGGACGACGCGCCCTGATCCGCATCGTCGCCGTCGGCCGGCCGCGCGGTGCGCTCGCTGACGCCGCGCACGACTACGAGGCCCGGCTCGGCCGGGCGCTGCGGCTCGAGGTGGTGGAGGTCCGGGACGAGCCGCTGCAGCGCGGCACGCCGGACGAGGTGCGCGAGCGCGAGGGCAAGCGGCTCCTGCCGCACCTCGAGGGCTGCCACGCCGTGGTGCTCGACCGCACCGGCAAGGCGTACGCCAGCGAGGACCTCGCCGTGCTGCTGCAGTCGCTGGAGGAGCGCCCGCCGCAACGCACGGCATTCGTCATCGGCGGTGCGTGCGGTCTCTCGCCGGCGGTGCTGGCCGCCGCCGGCACGCGGCTCTCGCTAGGCCCGCTGACGCTCCCGCACCAGCTCGCCCGCGTCGTCCTCGGCGAGCAGCTCTACCGGGCGACCACGATCTTGCGCGGCGAGCCGTACCACCGGTAGCCGGCGGCGACGGCGCAGCCGCAGCACGTCGGCCGCCAGCAGCGCGAGGGCGGCAGGCAGCGCGGTGAGCAGCAGCGCGGTGTGCGGATCGGACACCGAGCCGGCGTACGCGGCGATGGCGAGCACGGCGAGGCCGACGACCGACCGCAGGCGCGAGGCGCCGAGAGCGAGGGCGAACGGGACGGCGAACGCCACCAGCGCGACCAGCATGGCGGCGAGTATGAAGAGAGGGGTCCCCGGCGCACCCGTGCCCGGTACCCTTGACGACGTGACCGATCTCATCGCCCGCGTGTCCGCTCCGATTGCCGGCGCCGCCGCCTCGCTCGCCGACGGCGTCGCGCCCGACGTGGCCCTGGAGCGGCCCGGCGATGCCTCGCACGGCGACTTCGCGACCACCGTCGCGCTGCGGCTGGCGCCGATCCTGCGCCGCTCGCCGCGCCAGATCGCCGAGGAGATCGCCTCGCGGATCCGCGACGGCAGCGACTACGCCGCGGTCGAGGTGGCGGGCGCCGGCTTCGTCAACATCCGGCTCGCGCCCGCCTGGTTCCACGACGCGGTGGCCGAGATCGCGGCAGCCGGGGATGCCTACGGCGCCGGCCGGCCCGACGTGCGGCGCAACGTGCTGGTCGAGCTCGTGTCGGCCAACCCGACGGGCGAGGTGACGGTCGCGTCGGCCCGCAACGGCGCGTACGGCGACAGCGTCGCGCGGCTGGTCGAGTTCGCCGGGCACGAGGTCGTCCGCGAGTACTACTTCAACGACGCCGGCGGCCAGGTGGAGCGGTTCGGGGCATCCGTCCGCGCGCAGCGCCGGGGCGAGCCGATGCCCGAGGACGGGTATCCGGGCGCCGCGGTGGCCGAGCTGGCGACCACGCTCGCCGTCGACCCCGACGCCTCCGTGGAGGAGTGGACGGCGGCCGCCGTGCCGCCCATGTTCGAGCGCATCCGGGCCAGCCTCGAGCGGCTCCGCATCCACGTCGACATCTGGTTCTCCGAGCGCGACCTGCACGCCTCCGGCGCGGTCGGCCGCGCGATCGGCAAGGCGCGGGCCGCCGGCCACGTGTACGAGCGCGACGGCGCGACCTGGCTCGCGACGACGCAGTTCGGCGACGACAAGGACCGCGTGCTGATGAAGTCGGACGGCGTGCCGACGTACTTTGCGGCCGACCTCGCCTACATCGAGCACAAGTTCGCGCGCGGCCACGACCGGCTGATCTACATCCTCGGCGCCGACCACCACGGCTACGTGGCGCGCCTCAAGGCCGGCGCTGCGTGCATGGGCTACGACCCGGGCGCGGTCGAGGTGCCGATCTACCAGATGGTCACCGTCTCGGGCGAGCGGATGGGCAAGCGGCGCGGCAACGTCGTCACCGCGGACGAGCTGGCCGAGGCGATCGGCGTCGACGCGACGCGGTTCTTCCTCGTGCAGCGCTCCCACGACCAGACGATGGACATCGACCTCGACCTGGCCGTCCGGCAGGAGCGCGAGAACCCGGTCTACTACGTCCAGTACGCGCATGCCCGTGCGCAGTCGATCCTGCGCCGCGCCGCGGACGAGGGCCACGCGCCGACCACCGGCCCGTGGGCGCACGCGCCGGAGCCGCAGGAGCGCGAGCTGGTGAAGCGCCTCGTCGAGTGGCCCGCGGTGGCCCGCGAGGCGGCCGAGCGCCGCGCGCCGCACCGCGTGATCGCCTACGCGCTGTCGCTGGCGGCCGACTTCCACGTGTTCCACCACGACCTGCGGGTGCTGCACGACGACCCCGACGTGCGCGCCTTCCGGCTCACGCTGACCGCCGCGGTGGGCGCGACCGTGCGGCGCGCGCTCGACCTCGTCGGCACGACGGCTCCCGACGCGATGTGACCGTCGCGACCCTCGGCGACCTGGTGCTCGACGTCTCGACGCGCCCGCAGGGGCCGATCGCGTCCGACACCGACACGCCCAGTGCGAACCGGCTCGAGGCGGGCGGGCAGGCGGCGAACGTCGCCGCCTGGGCCGCCGCCTGCGGCGCGACCGCCCGGTTGCTCACCCGCCGGTCGACCGATCCTGCCGGCCGCATGGCGGAGGAGCGGGTGCGGGCGCGCGGGGTGGAGGTGGCCGGGCCGACCGGCCCCGAGCCGGCGGGCATCATCGTGTCGCTGATCGGCCCCGACGGCACGCGCTCGATGCTCACCGACCGCGGCGCCGGCCCGCTGCTCGCCGCGGCCGACCTGCGGCCGGCCTGGCTGGAGGGCGTGCGCTGGCTGCACATCTCCGGCTACGCGCTGACCGCCGAGCCCGTGCTGGGCGCCGCGCTGCACGCCGCCGCCCGCGTGCGGGCGCAGGGCGGTAGCGTCTCGGTCGACCTCGCCTCGGTGGCCGCGATCGAGGCGGCCGGGCCGCGGGCATTCCTCGGCCGCGTGGCCGAGTGCCGGCCGGCGATCGTGTTCGGCACGCAGGCCGAGCTGCACTACGACCCGCAACCGGCGCCGCTGGTCGTGGCGAAGCGCGGTGCCGCCGGGGCGGGCCTGCGCGGGACGACGGTGGCAGATCGCCCGGCCCGTCCGGCCGACGTGATCGACCCCACCGGCGCCGGCGACGCGCTGGCCGGCGGCATGCTGGCGGCGCTCGTCGCGGGCGCGCCGCCGATCGCCGCGCTGGACGCGGGGCTGGAGGCGGCGGCGCGCTGCGTGGGCCGCCGCGGCGCCATGCCCGGCCTGCGCTGAGCCGGTATACTCGGGCTCCGCGCGGACGTAGCTCAGCTGGCAGAGCGACGGCTTCCCAAGCCGTAGGTCGCGGGTTCGACCCCCGTCGTCCGCTTCGGGTCGAGGCCTTCGGTAGAACCAGATCATCGCCATCCGGTGAGCCGCGATTGCACCATTGATGCACCGCGGAAACGGGACGGACAAGGCCGCGAGATCGCTTGGTCGACTGAGCAGAGCGCCACCTTGCGCTGCAACGCTCTCGACCTCCTGCGCATTGCTGCCTCTGGATGTCTGGATCTGTCAGCTGCCGCCGTGCCCGAAGGAGACGGCCGGGAGCACGCGGTCGAGGAGCTTTGGGCTCCACCATGCCCACCGGCCGAGCAGCCGGAGCAAGACGGGCACCAGCAGCAGCCGCACGAGGAATGCGTCGAGAGCCACGGCGACGCCGAGGATGATGCCCATCTCCTTCGGTGGCAGCGGGCCCGAGATGGCGAAGGTGAAGAACACCGCGACCATGACGGCGGCGGCTGCGAGGATGACGCGACCGGAGTGCGCGAGGCCGCCGATCATTGCCTCTCGGGGGTCGCCGCCGCTGTGCTCGAGGTGCTCTTTGGCTGAGGCCAGCAGGAACACGGTGTAGTCCATCGAGATGGCGAAGATCATCGCGAAGAAGAACACTGGCCCCCACGCGTCGAGGAAGCCCTGCGACTCGAAGCCGAGCACGCTCGTCAGGTTGCCCTCTTGGAACACGAGGCGGGCGACGCCGAATGCGGCACCGGTCGCGAGCAGGTTCGTGAGCACGCCGGCGAGGGCGATGATCGGTGCTTGCAGCGCGACCAGCAGCAGCAGGAAGCCGAGGGCGAGCACGACGCCGATCACGAGCGGGGTGGCATCGGCGAGGGCTGTCTCGAGGTCGTGGTTCTCCGCCGCCGCACCGCCCACGAGCGCGGCCGCCGGCAAGGTCGAGCGGAGCCGGTCGATCGTGGCGCCGACTGCCGGATGGGACGGGTTCTGGTTCGGGATCGCCTGTACGAGTGCATAGCGGCCGTCGGTCGACACCTGTGCCGGCATGACGGTGGCGATGCCGCCGTCAGCGTTTGCGGTGGACCCGAGCGCCGCGGCATCCGCCGCCGGCGCCACCAGCTGCAGGGCGCCGGGCGCGCCGGGGCCGAACGCGGCCTGAACCTGGGTGTAGCCGATGCGCGAGCTGTCGCTCGCCGGGACGACCTTGATCGACGGCATGCCCGTCTTCAGCCCCATCACCGGAGCGGCGAGTGCGACCAGCACCAGCAGCGCCGGAACGCCGAACAGGAGGGGCTTGGCCCAGATCCGCTCGGCCCAACGGGCGAAGAACGGCGAGCGGTGCTCGCCGGAGTGCACCCACTTCAGAGCGAGGTTATCGACCCTGGATCCGAGCGCGCCGAGGACGGCGGGCAGCAGCGTGAGGGAGGCGGCGAGGATGAAGACGACGGCCACCATGATCCCGAGCGCCATCGACCGGAACGCCGGGCTCGGCACCAGCATCACCGCCGACAACGAGATCAGGACGGTGACACCGCTGAACAGCACGGCCTTGCCGGCGGTGTCCATCGCGACGCCGACCGCTTCGGCGGGTGCCAGGCCCTGCCCGAAGTGGGCGGCGCGATAGCGCACGACGATGAACAGCGCGTAGTCGATGCCGAGCGCCAGCGCGAACATCAGCGCGAAGTTCATCGACCAGATCGAGATGTCGGCGGCGAGCGTGCCGAGGTACAGCACGCCGGCCGACGCGATCAGGCCGATGATGGTCAGCATCAGCGGCAGGCTGGCTGCGACGAGCGAACCGAACGCGAGGGTGAGGATCGCCAGCGTCACCGGCCAGGAGTAGAGCTCCGACTTCATCATCGCGGAGCGGTTCGCCTCGTTGAAGTCGGACCACATCCCCGACGCGCCCGTCAGGCTGACGGTGAGGTCGCCGTTCCCGAGCTTCTTCAGCGGCCCTTTCAACCGATCGGCGGCGAGCACCATCTCGGTCGGCGAGCTCGCGGCCCCGGCCGTCAGGACGGCCGTGTGGCCGTCCTGGGAGATCGAGACGCCAGGGGACGGAGGCGTAACGCTCGCGACGGCCGGGTCAGCCCCGACCATCGCCGCCGCCTTGCCGGTCGCCGCCGAGAAGGCGGAGTCAGCGACCGTCAGCGACGGCGAGTGCAGCACGATCATCAGGCCGCTCGAGGCGTTACCGGCGAACTGCTGCTGGATCAGCGAGCGGGCGGCGACGGAGTCGGAGCCGGTCGCCTCCCAGCCGGCACCCGACAGCGCCGTCTCGACGCGAGGCGCGAGGAAGCCGAGGCTGACGGCGACGACCACCCACGCGAGCGCCACGAGGCGCACGTGCGTCGCGGCAGAGCGGCCGAGCCGGCCGACCGGGCCGAGCTGCACCGTCGCCGCGCTCATCGGGCACACCCGCGCTCGACGCCGAACGGCTTTCGCGGCCGGGAGCCCTTCTGACCAGTGGACGTGGAGTGTGTGGTCATCGGGGAATCTCCAGCGGTGCTTCGGGGTGGAGGAGGGTGTTCCCGGGCTTCTCGGCCGGGCCGTCCAGGATCTGGGCGAGCATGGCGACCTGCTGGCGGAGGCCGCCGCAGACCAGCTCGCAGAGCGCGAAAACGGTCTCGTCCGCGATCTCGTAGACGACGCGGTTACCGTCCTTGCGGCGTGACACGACGCTCGCCCGGTGCAGCACGCCGAGATGCTTCGAGACGTTCTGCTGCGTCGCGCCGAGCGCGTCCGCGAGCTCACCGACGCTTTGGCCCCCGTCACGCAGGTGGTCGAGCAAGCGAATGCGCATCGGCTCTCCAATCAGGCGAAAACGCTGCGCGACGAGCTCGACCAGTGGTTCGGGAAGTGGGTGGGGGGTCGACATATCCAGCTCCAACTTCCCTACTACACTACTACGTAGTTGTATAGGATCAAGCTCAGCATGCTGAGCGCAGCCCAGCAAGGGAGACCTGACATGGATATCACCGCCTGCGCGATCACCCGTACCGTCGACGCCCCGTTCGACGAGGCAGTCGACCGCGTTCCGCCGTCCTCGCGGCGGAGGCTTCGGCATCCTGAGCACGATCGACGTCCAGGGCAACACTGAAGGAGAAACACGACCTCGAGGTCGCCCCGTCCACGATCCTCGGCGCCTGCAACCCGCAGCTCGCGAGCCGCGGTCTGGCGATCGACCCCGACCTCGGCGTGCTCCTTCCGTGCAACGTCGTTGTCCGGCGCAATGGCACCCAGACGATCGTCGCCGCGATGGAGCCCCTCGCCGCGATGCGCCTCGCCCGCAACGCCGACCTCGAGCCGGTGGACGCCGAGGCGCGCGAGCGAATTGCGCGCGCCGTCAAGAACATCTGATGCCCAGCCACCACGCTCGATCGTCAGGATGAACCGAACACCGCTCGAGAAAGGAAACCGAGGTCGGAGTGACGGTCGACCGGACTAGCGTTCCAGGCTTGTTCGCCGGGTCGTGCGATTGTTCTGACGCTCGCACCTCGGTCGGGCTCGCCGTGGTGGCGGGCAGGTGATCGCGAACCGCGCGCCGAGGCCGGGGCCGTCGCTCTCGGCGTGGACGCGGCCGTCGTGCCCGTCAGCAGGCTCGCCGCGAACCGGCTCTACGTCGGACGGCGAGAAGCGGACGCGGTGATGGCGTCGAGAAGCGTGACGGTTGCGGCGCTGAGCTGGTCGATGGGCGGCGTGATGACCTCGAACCGGGCGATGAGTTCGGGCTCGATCGGGGCCAGTACGACGCGACCGGCTGCGGCCCAGGGCTCGGCGAATCCGTGCGGGAGCAGGCCGATACCGCGTCCTGCCGCGGCGGCGGCGAGCACTCCGAGCGAGGTACCGACGTCAATGCTGGTCGCAGGCCAGAGTCCCGCGTCGATCAGTGCGCGTTCGACGGTTGCGCGGACGCCGGATCCGGGTGCTTGCCACAGCAACGTCGTCCCGATCAGCGCCGGCAGGGTGTTCGGCAGGTCGTGACCTGGCGCAGCCACGACCGTGACAGGGTCGCGCTCGACGATTCGGCGCTCGAGGGCGCGGTGGGGCGGTTGCGCGCCGGCGACCGCAACGGCCAGGTCGACGTCCGCGGTGAGGACGCGCTCTTGGGCGGTGCTCGCGTCGCACGCGCTGATCTCGAGGCGAACGCCCACGTCGTCCGCCGTCGCAAGGAGTCGCACGGTGCAGAGTGGCACTGCCGCCTCCGAGAGCGCGACGCGCACCGTGGCGGTGTCACGACCGACGACGTGCGCCGCGCGCTCGAGGGCGCGCGCTAGGGCGCGGGCGTGCGGGAGGAGGTCGCGCCCTGCCGGGAGCACCTCAATTCCCTCCGCCGCTCGCCGGTACAGCGGCACGCCGGCAAGGGTCTGCAGCGTCCGCAGCCGATTGGATACCGCGGGTTGGGTTACACCGAGATCCTCTGCAGTGCGTGACACGCTGCCCAGCTCCACCACGCGGGCGAAGACCAGCAGCGATTCAGGCGGGAGGTACATCACCAAGGGTGATATTACACTGGTGAATACGTGATTGGTGAAGTGCGTTGGACGCTTTTAGGCTTGTCGAATGCCGCTGCGCCGATCCTCCGTTCCCAGCATTGACGTTCGGACGGCAGCGGCGCGACGCGAGAGTCATCGGGCGGCCATCGTCGATGTCCGCGAGCTCGACGAATGGGCGGCTGGCCATATTCCGGGTGCGCTGCATGTTCCACTTGCCGATCTGAGGGCCCGCGCCGCGGAATTCGTTTCCCATCCGGCGCTCTATGTAATCTGCCGCACCGGGAACCGCAGCGAACGCGGCGCGCGTCTCCTGCGTGATGCGGGTCTCGAGGCATTGAATGTCGATGGCGGCATGCGCGCATGGCAGAAGGCGGCGCTGCCCCTGGATCCGCCCGAAGGGTCGGTGACTTGAGCCGATGCTGCTCGCCGTGCCCTTCGGGCTCGCGATCGGCCTCTCGCTCGGTCTCGTCGGTGCCGGCGGGTCGATCCTCGCCGTGCCCGTCCTGGTCTACGTGTTCGACGAACCGGTCAAGTCGGCCACGACCGCGTCCCTGATGATCGTTGGCGCCTCAGCGCTGGTGGCGGCAATCGCGCGGGTCGGGCGGGGTTGCATCTGTTGGCGCCTGGCGATCGTCTTCGGCGTGACGGGCGCCGTCGGTACCGTCGCAGGCACCGCGCTCAGCAGCCGCGCCAGTGGGGAGGCGATCCTCGTCCTCTTCGCGCTGGTGATGCTAACGGCGGCCTACGGGATGGTTCGTCGGGGCAACGACGACGACGCTTCGGTCGAGGAGCCGCCGTTGCGATGGTCGCGCGTGCTGCCGCTCGGCATCGGGCTCGGCGCAATGACGGGGTTCTTCGGCATCGGAGGGGGTTTCCTCGTGGTACCGGCCCTCGTGCTCTTCCTCGGCGTTCCCCTGCGTCGGGCCGCCGGGACATCCCTCCTCGTCATTGCCATGACCAGCGCCGGCGGGCTGGTCGTCCACCTCACGAGCGGCTCGCGCCCCGACTGGGGGGTGGCTCTGGTGTTCACTGCCGCGGCAGTGGTCGGCGGGCTGGGTGGCACCAGATTTGCTCGCCGTGCCTCGCCGGCGTCGCTGACACACGCCTTCGCCGCCCTGGTGGTCGTGGTGGCCGTCTTTCTACTGATTGAAAACGCTCCCTCCCTCGTGTGAGGGTCGCCGTCGAAAGGATGCTCGGCTTGAGCACCACCGAGGTACGCAGGATCTCGCAGCGTGTAGCTCGAACCCGTTCGGCCTCCGGGCGGTTGGTCTTGGAATTCGATGCTGAAGGGAAGAGCGTGAGGACGACCGCTCGGCCCAGCGGCTGCGTAAAGGAGCCACGATGATCTTCCGCCAGATCACGCACGACGACCTCGGCTGCGCGTCCTACTTGGTCGGTGACGAACAGGCGGGAACGGCCGCCGTGGTCGATCCGCGCTTCGAGATCGACGTCTACCTCGACCTGGCCCGCTATCTCGGCGTCCATATCGAGCACGTGCTCGAGACCCATACCCATGCGGATCACGTGTCGGGACACGGACGGCTGGTCGCGGCCACCGGCGCGACGATCCATATCCACCGCGAGGCGGGCGTGTCCTACGACCACCACGGGTTTGAGGACGGCTGGGAGCTCGAACTGGGCTGCCTTCGGGTACGGGCAGTGCACACGCCCGGGCACCGGCCGGAGCACACCGCCTTCGTGCTCGTCGATACCCGCCGCGGTGAGGAGCCTTGGGCGGTTCTCAGCGGCGACAGCCTGTTCGTGAACGATGTCGCGCGACCGGACCTCGCGATCGACCCGCAGGATGGAGCGCGCGCGATCTTCCACTCGCTGCACGACAAGTTGCTCCGGCTCCCCGACACTGTCGAGCTCTGGCCAGCTCATCTCGGCGGATCGATGTGCGGTGGGCCGGGCATGGATCTGAAGATCGCATCGACCGTCGGCTTCGAGAAGCAGCACAACGAGGACCTCGCGGTCGGCGACGAGGATGCGTTCGTCCAGGAGGCTCTCTCGAAGCTCGGGCCGCAGCCTCCCAACTTCGCGCGCATCGTGGAGATCAATCGGGGCCCGCTGGTGACCAGCGGGGTCGAGGTACTCTCGCTGGCGCCGCGTCAGATCGAGCAGCATGCGACGCACGGCGCGCTGCTCGTCGACGTCCGCACCGACCTGCAGTTCGACGATGCGCACATCCGGGGCGCCGTCTGTATCCCGATGCTCGGAGCGGGCTTCGGTTCGCGACTGGCATGGATCGCCGACCCGGAGCAGGACATCATCTTCATCGGTCGCGACGACGCCGACGGTCGCCGCGCCGCGAAGCTCGCGCTGGCCGTCGGCGTCCGGCAGCTAGCGGGATTCCTCGGTGGCGGCATGACCAGCTGGCGGCAGGAGCAGCGCCCCGTCGAACGGATCGAGCGGCTGCCACTCGACGAGTTGGCGCAACGCCGAAACGGAGACGCCCGGCTGCAGATTCTCGACGTCCGGGAACAGAGCGAGTGGGACAGCGGCCACATCCCCGGGTCGCTTTTCAAGCCGTGGCACGACATCGACGCGCTGCCCGACGATCTTGACCCGACCCGGCCCGTCGCGGTGATCTGCGGATCCGGCCAACGCGCGGCAGTTGCGGCCAGCCTGCTACAGGCCCATGGCGCCAAGGAGGTCATCCACGTCGTGGACGGAGGTATTCCCAAGTGGGGCGGCCTAGGCCTGCCGCTCGAGCGAGGCTGCGACCCTGCGCCAAGCCCCACAGCTTCCGACTCGGGAGGCTCGCCATAACGTCCGTATCGTGTTGAACCCACACGCTCCTCCCGTTCGACGCAACGGCACGTCCCGACCCCGATGCTTCCGCCGCAGGTGAGTTGGAGTTGTCGATCTGGATCCCGGGGCGGCGGACGATCTCGTCGATCGCGATCGCGATCGCGACGGGGTTGCCGTAGCACACGTTCACCTTGCGCCGCTCAACCGCCGTCAACGACCAGCGCTTCGTCTGCAGCGTCGACGTCTCGCTGCGCAGGGGTCGCGCGCGCTCGGCGGTTCGCGCTTGTCGCGAGCCGGCCGCGCCGCCGCCGCCGGGTCGAGCTGGGTAGCCGGTCGACCTCGAGCGGTGCCTCATGAGCGCCGAAGACGGCTCCTCGGACACCATCAGGCCACGCTTCGATGTCGCGCAAGGCGACGCGGCGCGGCTCGTGATCCTCGATCAGGTCGTGGACGTCGACGGCCGCGCACGGCCGCCCGCCATCCCCGACGACCTCGCCGGTCTGGAAGAGATCATCGCCGCCGAGGACGCCGGGCTGGTGATCGTCGACCCGCCTGATGGCGTTCCTGAGCAGCGAAACGGGTTCGTACCGAGACGTGACATTGCATCAAGATCAATCACCAATTGGTACAAGTCGTTGCTCATGCGGACGTCCGGCGGCTTCCCAAGCCGTAGGTCGCGGGTTCGACCCCCGTCGTCCGCTCCCTCCGGAAGGCCCGCAGATCGCGGGCCTTTCGCTGTCTACGAGCGATGGAGCCGACGATGGATGCCGTGGTGGACGACCTGATCGCGCGGTTGCGCAAGATCGAGGTGTCGACGTTGTGCGACGCCGACAAGACGATCCCGATCGTCGATCCGATGGTGCGCGCGCTGGTGCCCGACGTGCGGCTGGCGGGTGTGGCGCGAACGGTGGTCGCCGAGGACGATCACCTGTCGGTGCTGTCGGCGCTCGCGGCAGCGGGGCCCGACGACGTGCTGGTGATCGTCACGAACGGCGGGCAGCGGGCGATCCTGGGCGAGCTGGTCGCGACCGAGGCGGTGCGCCGTGGCGTCGCCGGCATCGTCGTCGACGGCTACATCCGCGACGTGCAGGGGATCCGCAAGCTCGGCCTGCCGCTGTTCGCGCGGGGCACCTATCCGGCCTCCGGCACGTGCGTCGGCCGCGGGGCGGTCGACCCGGCCGTGCGGTGCGGCGGGGTTGACGTGGCATCCGGTGACATCGTGTTCGGCGACGACGACGGCATCGTGATCGCACCGCGGGCGCGTGTCGCGGCCGCGGTTGAGAGCGCGGAGGCGCGCACCCGGCTGGAGCTCGGCGTGCTCGCCGGCATCCGCCAGGGCGTGCCGCTGCGGGACCTCACGAACTACGACGCGCACCTCTCGGCACTCGACCAGGGTCGGGAGAGCAAGATGGAGTTCCAGCCCGACCGGGCCTGATCCGGGCCGGGCTTGACGGCGCGGCGCGGACGGACTTGACTATCGCGCATGGCCGCCGCCGACCCTGCCTCCACCGTACCGAGCCTCGATGACGACATCCGCGGCGCGTTGCGGCACGCGGCCATCGGTGTCGCGGCCGGCGCGCTGACCGGGTTCGTGGTGGGTGGCATCCTGGGCCGCCTCGCCATGCTCGTCCTGCGCCTCACCAGCGGCGACCGGGTCACGGGCGTCATCACCGACGACGGGTTCGAGGTCGGCCGCATGACGCTCGGCGGCTCGCTGGGCCTGGCGCTGGGGTACACCGGCCTCGGCGTCGTGCTCGGGCTCCTGTACGCGCTCGCGCGACGGTTCCTGCCGCGCCGCGGCCGCATCATCGCCTGGTCGGCGGTCACGGCGGCGCTCGGCGGTGCGACCTTCGTCCACGCCGACGGCATCGACTACCTCGTCCTCGAGCCGCTCTGGCTGGCCATCGCGTTCTTCGTGGGCCTGCCGGCGCTGGCGGGGCTCAGCGTCGCCTGGCTGGTGGAGCGGATCGAGGCGCGCGGCGCGGCGTTCAGCCGGCGCCACGCCGTCGCCGGCCTCGGATCGCTGCTGCTGGTCGTCCCCGCGATCGTCGGCGCGCTGCTGCTCGCGCTCGGCCGCCTGCCGGCGCTGCGCCGCCTGGCCGACGCACCGTGGGTGCGCCTCCTGGCCCTCGCCGTCGTGGTCGTGGTGACGGTCGCCGGCGCCGTCAGCCTGATCGACGAGAGCCGCGTCATCCTCGCCCGTTAGTGCTTGACGCCGCCGGGCACCGAGGCCGCCCGCCGTTCAGGATTGGTGCGCCCGGGCGGCGAGCAGCGCCGGCCGTGCCTCCATCCGCACGACGTACGCGTCCACGACTGCGGGTAGCTCGGCCAGCTCGGCCATCTTCGCGAAGCCGGTGACGGCGCCGACGGCGATGTCGGCGACGGAGAACCGGTCGTCGACGAGGAACTCCCGGTCGGCGAGGGCGTCGGCCACGACGGCGGCGCGCTCCGCGAACCGGGCGCGCGCACCGGCGATGGCGTCCTCGTCCGGCTCGCCCTCGCCCCACAGCTGGCGCGCGACGTCGTTCAGCGGCGGCTCCAGCTCGCTGGCCGCGAAGAACGACCACTGGTACTGCTGCGCCCGGGCGTACGAGCCGACCGGGGCGGACAGGCCGGCGCCGGGATGGGCGTCGCAGACCTGCCAGACGATCGCCGACGACTCGTACAGCGGGCCCTCGGCGAGCTCCGCCACGGGCGCCCGGCCGAGCGGGTGCAGCGCCCGGTACCAGGCTTCCTGCTTGTCCTCGCGGGCGATCGGCCGCAGGTCGAACTCGGCACCGGCTTCGCCGAGCGCCCAGAGGGCGCGGACGGAGCGACTGCGTGGCTGGTGATACAGGCGCATGATGCCGCTCAGGGTAACCCTTTCGGGGGACTTGCGCAGCGTCTCGCTTGCCGACCACAATGGCGTGATGCAGACGCGCTACGTACCGGTTACCGCCGAGGGCCTCGAGGCCCTCTCCGTCGCTGCTGCGGGCGTGGCCGACGGCCCGATCCGGCAGGCGCTGGCCGCGCTCATGCGAGCCTACGAGTCGTCCACCACGGCGTGCCTCCACACCTCCGTGATGCGGGCCGGCTCGAGCCGCAAGTGCAACGACTGCGGTAGCTGGCTCTAGGCCCGGAAGGGCTGCGACGAGCGTCGCACGCGGCAGGCCATCGGCTCGGGGATCCCGACCTGGTGGCACGACCGGCAGCGGGCCTCGTACTGCTCGCCCGCGCCGACCACGATCGTGGCGCCGTCGAAGGGCGCCGGCTCGCCGCCGACCAGCCGCTGCGTCATGGTGGCCGGCATGCCGCAGGCGTGGCACACGGCCTGGAGCTTGTCGACGAACTCGGCGATCGCGAGCAGCTCGGGCATCGGCCCGAAAGGCAGGCCGCGGTAGTCGGTGTCGAGGCCGGCGACGACGACCCGCCGGCCGGCCCGGGTGAGCGACTGCACGACGCCGACGATCTCGGGGCCGAAGAACTGGGCCTCGTCGATGCCGACCACGTCGAGCGGCTCGGCCAGCTCGGCCACGTCGCCGACGTGCCGCACGGGGACGCCGCGCATGCGCAGGCCGGCGTGCGAGACGATGTCGGTGGCGTCGAAGCGGTCGTCGATCGCGGGCTTGAAGACGGCGACGGCCTGACGGGCGATCTCGGCCCGGCGGAGGCGCCGCATCAGCTCCTCGCTCTTGCCGGAGAACATCGGGCCGCAGACGACCTCGAGCCAGCCGCCGGCCATGGGGTGCATGCGCATCACGGCCGGAAGCCTACGAGGTGGGGCGGACGGCGACCTCGAGATACGAGAGCACCTTCGTCCACGGGTAGACGACCCAGCCGTCGGTCTCGACGACGTGGTGGTCGGGCCGCGCGGCGACCTCGTTGCGGCCCGGTTTGAAGTGCAGCACCGCCGTGGTCGGCACGCCTCCGGCCTCGCGCACGCGCCGCGTCACCGCCTCGATCGTCCGACCCGAGTCCCAGACCTCATCCACGATCAGCACGCGCTTGTCCGCGAGCAGGCCGTCGGACGGGAACTGGTGGAAGACCGGCTCCGGCCGTCGCCGCCCCTCGTCGTCGTAGAGCTCGACGGCGGCCGAGAGGATGTTCTTGATCCCGATCAGGTAGGAGAGGATGCCGCCCGGGATCAGCCCGCCGCGCGCGATCACGAGCATCAGGTCGTGCTCCCCTCGAAGCTGCTCACCGAGGTCGACCACCAGTCGGGCGATGTCGTCGAACGAGAGCGCGTCGGGAGCGGGGGCGTCGATGCCCGGATCCTACCCGGCTGCGGCGAATCCCCCTTCTGGGGAGGACCACGACAGATTCCAGCTGGTTTCGTTCGTAACGGACTCCAACCGCCGGGCTCGGCCTGCCGGCGCATTCCTGCAACGCCTGAAAAGGGGATCGACGTGACCGTCTGGAAGATCAGAGCTCGAAAGGCCGGTGTGGCGCTGCTGGCGCTGGCCGCAATGCTGGTCTTCACCGGTGTCGCCCAGGCCGCGCCGCCGACGGTCTCGTCCTTCGCACCGACGAGCGGCAACCTCGGCTCGTCCGTGGTCGTCACCGGCACGAACTTCATCGCGACGCCGGCGTCGAACACCGTCAAGTTCGGCGGCTCCGGCGGCACGTCGGCGACGGTCACGGCCGCGACGCACGACGTCGCTGACGGTGACCGTGCCCGAGCGGGATCGCCGCAGCGAGCACCATCTACGTGTCGAACGCCAACGGCACCGTCACGTCCGGCTCGAGCTTCACGGTCGCCCCGACGACGGTCGACGACCTTCACGCGAAGGCGGCCGCGGGCACGTCGATCACGATCACCGGCACGAACTTCCACACGACGCTCGCGTCGAACACCGTCCTCTTCAACGGCTCCGGCGGCGTCGCCGGCACCGTCACGGCCGCGACCGACCACCAGCCTCACGGTGACCGTCCCGGCCGCGGCGACGCCCGGCAAACTCTTCGTCACGACGCCGTACGGGAGCGTCCTGACGGGCACCGACTTCATCGTGCTGCCGACGGGGTACGCCGCGGCCGACATCGTCTCGGGCCGCCTCACGCTCGGCACCGCCACCTCGATCGCGATCCCGTCCGGTGACGCCGCGATCTACCTGTTCGACACGACGGCGTCAACCAGCGCGTCTCGTTCCGGTGGACGAACTCGACGATCGGTTCGATGTCGATCCAGGTGCGCAACCCGGCCGGCGGCTACGTCGTGGCGTCCACCTCGGGCACCGGCACGAACTACATCGACGCGTCGGCGCTGACGACGATCGGCACCTACTCGGTCCAGATCACGCCCGACCCGTCGTTCTCGGGCTCGCTGTCGCTGACGGCGTCGTCGGTTCCGGTCGACGTCACGGATCGGTCACGCCGAGCGCCGCCGGCGGCTCGACGACGCTCAACCTCTCGACGCCCGGCACCAATGGCAGGGTCACCTTCACGGGCATGGCCAATCGGCGCGTGTTCATCCGCTTCTCGGCGTCGACGTCGACGGCGGCTCGGGCGTGCTGCTCGACTCCAACGGCGCGCCGCTGGTCGCCACGTCGATCGGCAAGACCGACACGTTCATCGACACCGTGCTGCTGCCCTCGAGCCCGGCGAGCGGCACCTACACGGTGCTCGTCGACCCGTCCGGCATCAACGCCGGGTCGATCACCGTGACGGTGTACGACCTCGGCGTGTCCGACCCGCGCGCCCCGCGATCGCGAGCCTGCCGGGCACGCAGACGGTCACCACGTCGTCGCCGGGCGTCAACGGCGGCATCACGTTCCCGGCCGTCGCCGGTCACAAGGTCTCGGTCAAGATGGCGGGGAGCACGTTCGCGACCGTCAGTCTGCGCCTGCTGAATCCCGACGCGTCGCAGCTCGGCCTGGCGGCCTCCTACCGCGCCGCCACCGGCTTCGTGGACGCGCTCGAGTCCCCACGACCGGCACCTACAAGCTGGTCGTCGACCCGACCGGCGTCAGCACGGGCACCGCCAGCTTCACGGTCTACGACATCGCGGCCGACGCCGGCGGCAGCCTGAACCTGCCGAGCGTGGCCCCGGCCTCCGCGACCGGCACGGCGACGATCACGACGCCCGGCCAGAACGCGCAGATCACCTTCGCGGGCACCACCGGCCAGCGCGTCGCGGTCGCCATCTCGTCGTCCACGCTGACCGGCGGCACGATGTCGATCCTGCGCCCGGGCGGCTCGGTGCTGAAGAGCGGCGGCCTCTCCAAGACCGCCTTCCTCGACGCCACCACGCTCGACGCCAACGGCACGCACACGCTGAAGCTGGACGCCTCCGATGCGGCAACCGGCACGGTCACGTTCACCGTCTACAACGTGCCCGGCGACATCGGCTCCCCGACGCCGATCTCGATCGTCCCCGCCCAGACGCTGTCGGGTGGCACCGCCAGCCGCGACGATCACGACGCCCGGCCAGGACGCCTGGTTCTCGTTCGCCGGCACCGCCGGCCAGCGCATCGCCCTCAAGATCGCCGGCTCGTACCTCAAGTCGGGCTCGCTCGACCTCAAGGACCCGTCCGACAACCCGCTCGGGCCGAGCATCTCGTTCGGCGTCTCCGGCGGCTGGGGCGAGCCGGTCACGCTGCCGGCCACCGGCACC
Organism: uncultured Actinomycetes bacterium; assembly: GCA_963722525.1. Lineage (GTDB taxonomy): Bacteria > Actinomycetota > Thermoleophilia > Gaiellales > F1-60-MAGs149 > VFJZ01. Next base: position 543,783 of record CAVRMM010000002.1, read on the forward strand.
TACAAGATCCGCGCCACCGCGAACGGCGTCGCCACCGGCACCATCGTCATCTCGGCGTACATCGTGCCCGCCGACACCACCGCCGCCATCACGGCGGGCGGTCCCGCCGCGACGGTCGCCACGTCCATCCCGGGCCAGAACATGAAGGTCACGTTCGCCGGCACCGCCGGGCGCGGCGCCCTCGTCCAGCTGACCGGGTCGACGATCTCCGGCACCGTGAAGATCCTCCGCGCCGACGGCACCACGGTGCTCGGCTCGGCCAACGTCACGACCGCCGGCGGGCTGATCGACTCGACCACGCTGCCGGCGAGCGAGACCTACACGGTGCTCGTCGACCCCAAGACGTCGGGCACCGGCACCGTCTCCGTCCGCGTGCTGGACGTGCCGGCCGACATCAGCGGCTCCCTGCCGCTGACCGGTGTCCAGCAGGTCTACAGCACGAGCTCGCCGGGCCAGAACATCCAGCTCACCCTGAGTGCCGCGGCCGGACAGCGGATCGCGCTGTCGATCACCGGCCCGAGCTACAACGGCTCGATCAAGATCCTCCGCCCCGACACGACGCAGATGCTGTCGAAGACGTTCGGCGCCGCCGGCACGTTCGTCGACGCCACGGCCGTCACGGTCACCGGCACGCACACCGTCAGGATCGACCCGACCGGCTCCGGCATCGGCATGGTCACCGTCACGGCGTACCTCATCCCCGCCGACGCCACCGCCGCGGCGCTGACGGTCGACGGCGGCACGAGCCGCGTGGAGACCACGGTGCCCGGCCAGAACGGCGTGATCACGTTCGCCGCCGACTCGCAGGACAGCCTGCGGATCGTCGCCACCAGCGTCACCACCGGCGCGTCCACGTGCTGCGGTGCCAAGGTCTCGGTGATCGGGCCGCTCGGCACCACCGTGATGCTGGCCAAGACGGTCGGCACCAAGGGTGCGACGTGGAACCTGACCGTGCCCTCGACCGGCACGTACACGATCAAGATGGATCCGCAGTCGAGCGCCGTCGGCGGCGCCACCTTCAAGGTCCAGAGCAACGTCTGATCGGCGGGGACGGGAGGGCCGAGCCGGTCCTCCCGTCCCCGTTTGCGCCTGCGGTACGCTGCGACGATGCCCGAACTCGAGCACGTCAAGGAGATGATCGAGCACGCGCTGCCCGGGTCGGAGGTCGAGATCGCCGACTTCGCCGGCGGCGGTGGCGACCACCTCACGGCGCGCGTCCACGCGCCGCAGTTCGTGGGCCTGTCGCTGATCGAACAGCACCGGCTCGTCTACGCGGCCGTGGAGCGCGAGTTCGGCTCCGGTGCCATCCACGCGCTCTCGATCAAGACCTCGGTCAAGGAGTCCTGAACCATGATCACCACCGACGAGCAGATCCTCACCGAACTGCAGAAGATCATCGCCGAGAACAGGGTCGCCCTGTTCATGAAGGGCCTGCCGGAGGCACCGCGCTGCGGCTTCTCCGCCCGCGTCGTCGGCCGCCTGGACGAGGCCGGGGTGGAGTACGCCGCGGTCGACATCCTGGTCGACCCGCGCATCCGCCAGGTCCTGTCCGCGCACTCCAACTGGCCGACCATCCCACAGCTGTTCGTCGACGGCCAGCTGGTCGGCGGGTGCGACATCATCGAGGAGCTGGCCGAGTCTGGTGAGCTACCCGCTGTACTCGGGCTCGCGCAGTAGGTCTCCATACCGTACTATCCATGGACTAGCGGTTAGACCTTTACCGGAACGCACCGCGCGGACAGGGAGATAGGCGTGTCTGATATCGATCATGAGGTTCCTGTGTCGTCCGCCCACCTGACGCACATCCTCTCGAGCCTGGCGTTGTTCGAAGGGGTTCCCGCGGAGCGTCTCGGCGCGCTCGCGCCGATCTTCACGGCCCGGACGCACGAGCGCGGCGAGCAGCTCGTCAGCGCCCAGGATCCGCGCGGCCGCACCTATCTCATGGCCGCGGGCGCGGCGCGAGTGTCGCGGGTCAGCCCCGACGGCCGCTCGATCGCCGTCGCGCTGATCGACGCGGGCGACGTCGTCGGCCGGCTGCCGTTCGACGACGCCGCCGGCGGCGAGCGCGTCGACGCGCTCGAGCGCTGCACGGTGCTGCGCTGCTCGGTCGCCGACTTCGAGGCGCTGCTCATCTCCGAGCCGACCGTCGCCCTGCGCGTGCTCGGATCGTTCTCGCGGCGCATCCGCGTCGGCGGCATGCGGCTCGAGGGCCTCGCCTTCCACCAGGTCCCGGCCCGCCTCGCGCGCGTGCTGCTCGACCTGTCCGACCGCTACGGCAAGGTCACTGCAACCGGCGTGCGCGTCGACGTGCGGATCACGCACGGCCAGCTCGCCGAGCTCGTCGCCACCACCCGCGAGACGCTCACCAAGGTCGCCGGCTGGCTGCGCAGCGAGAACATCGCCGCGCTCGAGCGCCGGCAGATCTGGATCGCGGACTACGCGGCGCTGCAGGAGGTCGCGGAGGGCACGCGGATCATGCCCGGCCGCGCCCAGCGGGCGTCAGCTGCCGCCGCCGACGTGGATCAGCATGCGGCCGGCGTCGCTGCGAAGGTGGGGGATGACGAGTCCGTCGACGCGGACGACGCGTAGCGTCCGTCCCTTCGACAGGTCGATGTAGCGCACCAGCGACTGGTCGCTGCCGGCCGAGTACTTGACGATCACGGCGTGCCGCCCGGCGCGGACGGCGATCACGAGGCGCCTGAGCGAGCCGTCGCGGCGCTCCGACGAGCTGTACGCGTAGCCGTTCGAGGTCGGGCGCAGGCGCCGGCCGCCGTCGTAGCGCAGGTACTGCACGCGGAGGCCGTCGGCCAGGTTGACCCCGGCGACATCGTCCTCGTGGCGCAGGTTGACGCGCGTCTCGTGACCGTCGACGGTGGCGACCACCGTGCGCCGGCTGACCCAGTCGATGCCGCCGCCGTGCGTCTCGGTGATGCGCACGCGGTCGCGGCCCGGGTCGTAGGCCAGGTCGACGTCGGCGGTCGACGGCGGTGCCTGGACGACCACGACGCTGAACGTGACGGGTGCCGAGGGGTTGCCGCTCGCATCGCGGGCGGCGCACGACACGACGGTGGTGCCGAGCGGGAAGAAGCTGCCCGACTCCGGCGTGCACGCGACGGCCGGCTCGGCGTCGAAGTTGTCGGTGGCGACGGGCGCGAACTCCACGACGGCGCCGGGGCGGTTGCGGTCGTCGGCGTCGTCGCCGTCGGCGGCCACCTCGAGGTCGTCCAGCGCGGCGACCACGGGCGCGGTCCAGTCGGCCAGGAACGTCGCCTCGGTGGCGCCGCTGTTGCCGAGCAGGTCGGACGCGGTGACGGTCAGCGCGTGCTGACCCTCGGCCGGCGGCAGCAGCGTGAACGAGTCGGCGCAGGCGAGCGGGGCGCCGTCGAGCGTGCAGGTGAAGCTGCCGGGCTCGCTCAGCACGACCGTCACGGCCGTGGTGTGGTCGGCGGCGTTCCCGGGCACGATCGTGATCGCCGCGGCGGGCGCGGCCGTGTCGACCGTGAACGCGGCCGTGGCGGGCGCCGAGACGTTGTCCATGATGTCGCGGGCGACGATCGAGACGGTGTGCGGCCCGTCACCGAGCCCGGTGGGGGCGTACGGCGAGGTGCAGGGCGCTGCCGTGCCGCCGTCGACGCGGCAGACGTAGGTCGCCGCCGGGTCGTCGGAGCTGAAGGCGACCAGCGGCGTGCGGGTGGGTGACGCGGGCGGCGTCACGGAGACGACCGGGGCGGTCAGGTCCTGCGGCCGGAGGTCGAGCCCGAGCGCGAGCGCCTCGGTGTCGGATCGCAGCCAGTTCTGGCCGGAGTGCAGCCACGCGCCGCCGCTGTTCGGCTGCACGCAGAACAGCCACGAGGCGGCCGTCTCCGGCGCCAGGTAGACGACGTAGCGGCCCGCGCCGAGGCGAAGCGGGCGGGCGAACGCGATGGCCGTGAGGGCCGCGTCGGCCGGCAGGTCGATGGTGGTCGCGGTCACCGCCGCCGCCTCGTCGGGCGTGTCGGTGCCGTCCAGCGGCAGGATCGAGAGCTGCGAGGCGCCGTCGGGACCGAACGCCGAGAGCGAGAAGGCGTGCAGGTCGCCGCCGCCGGCGCCGACCGCGAACTCCTGGCCGAGGCCGCCCTCGTTGCCCGTGATGGGCGACAGGCCGTCGGTCGCGCACGTCTCGGGCGCGCCCAGCGCAGCCGGTGCGAACGCGAGCAGACCGAGCACCAGCGTCAGTAGTACCGCCGGCACCCCCCCGTGGATCCGATTCCGTGCCATTCGTTGCTTCACGCAGTCCTCCGGGCTCTGCATCGGCAGGCGGCGGCCAGTCCTGCAGGGTCCAAAGGGGTGAATATTCGTCAAGAATCAGAAACTTTCGTCGAGTTTCTGACGCTAGCGGAGCCGGGCGAGCGCGAGCTTCAGCACGCGCCCCGCGTACCGCCCGCTGCCGGACAGCCCGACACCGCTGCCCTGGCTCATGACCACCGTCACGACGGTGCCCTCGGGCGTGAAGACGAGCGCCGCGTCGTGCTCGACGCCGCTCAGCCAGCCGGACTTGTGCCCCACCATGTTGCCCACGTTCGGCCGCACCAGCCCGCGATACCGCGCGTGGATCAGCAGGTACAGCGCGACCCGCGCCTCGTGCCGGCTGATGCCCAGGCGCCGCGCCTTACCACGGGCGCCGCCCGCCTCGACGAGAGTCGAGAGCAGGACGCCGAGGTCGTGCGCCGTCGTGTGCTTGCCGTAGCGGGCGATCGACGGTGACCGCTCGGTGCGCACCGGTGGCACCGTTCCCGTCGCCCGCGGTGCCGACGCCCGGGCCTGTCCCGGCGGCGCCAGCCACCGGGCCAGGACCGGCGTCGGCGGGCTGGTGTTCGGGATGTAGCCGCCGTACATGTCGGTGTCGCGGCAGCCGAGCTTGCGGCACAGCGCGTTCACCATCGCCGACCCGCCGGAGGTGGAGCCGCCCATCTGGATCTCGACGTTGTTCGACGCGACGTTGTCGGAGTCGAGGATCATCCGTTTGTAGGCGTTCCAGACCGAGCCGCCGACCGGGTCTCGCCGGTTGTGGGCGAGCGAGGCCATGAGGATGCCGAGCTTCAGCGTGCTGGCGGCGGTGAACCGCGCGCCGGCGTTGTAGGAGGCGGCGTCACCACTGGCCAGGCCGCGCATCCACACGGCGCGGACGCCGGGGCCGGAGATGCCCTTCAGGCGCCGCTGCACGCTGGCGTCGGTGACGCGGGCGGCCCGTGTGCGGTACGCCAGTCGCGGCAGGCCGGAGACGGGCCGGATCACCTTCTGGCCGAGCGCCTTGCCGTCGGCGTAGGCGACGATCTTCAGCGAGCGGTCGCCCGGGGGCAGGCCGGTGGCCGGAATCGCGAACTTGCCGCCCGTCGCGAGGTGGTGCATCTTCACGAGGCGGTAGCGGCCGTTACCGGAGACGTAGACGCCGACGTCGGTCGTGGCGGCCGGAGCGCGTCCCTCGATGCGTCCGTCGGACGCCTCGTACGGCGCCGGCAGGTTGATCGCGACGACGGCCATCGGGGCGCAGTCTAGACCCGTTTGCAGGGAGTCCGTCCGATGGCCCCCGTAGCATCCGGTCCGTGAATGCCGAGCGCGAAAGCCTTGCTCAAGTCGTGGACCTCCGCCTCGCGGAGCTCTGGCGCGAGCTGTTCGAGATCCCGCAGGAGCGGTGGGACGTCGATCTGATCGGCTGGTTCCTGCGCACGGCGTACGGCCAGGGCTACTGCGACGCCCTCCAGGAGGGCGAGCGCGGCGCTCTCTGCCGCGAGGTCGCCGAGGCGATCGCGGCCGTGCCCCGCACGTAGGCCCCGGACGTGGGTCAAGTCGTGCTTTTCGTGTTCGCGTCCCCGGGTATGCTGGGGTAGTGACTCCCGAATCGACGCCTGCGCCGATGTCCCGCGGACGGCGCCACATCCGGCTCGTGTTCGCGCTCGTGATCGCGTCGCTGCTCGGCACCTTCGCGGTCTACACGGCGCTCGTCAGTGACACCACCCCGCTGATCGGCGTGGCTGAGGCCGCGTCCGGGCAGAAGGCGGGCGAGGACGTCAAGCTGACCGGCAAGGTCGTGTCGTTCTCCGGCGACGCATCCACCGAGGCCGGCATGAAGATCATGCTCACCGACTACGCCGGCGGCGGCCAGACGATTCCGGTCGTGTACCGCGGTAGCGTGCCCGACGCGTTCAAGGAGGGACGGGAGATCGTCCTCGACGGCAAGGCCGCGGGCGGGGTGTTCCAGGCGAAGGCCGACTCGCTCGTCACGAAGTGCCCGTCGAAGTACACGCCGGGCGACGCCGACTCGGCCCAGTCCTAATGGCGACGCTCGGCCGTGGGGCGCTCATCCTCGCCCTGCTGCTGGGCATCTACGCGCTCATCGCCGCAGTGCTCGGCGGCCGCAGCCGCGACCGCCGCCTGATCCTCTCGTCCCGCCGCGCCGTCTACGCCATGATCGGCGCCGTGCTGGCCGCCGACGCGGTGTTCATGGCAGCGACCATCGGGCACGACTTCTCGTTCGTGACGGTGGCCGAGACGACGTCGCGCGATCTGCCGACGGCGTACCTCGTGACGTCGTTCTGGGCGCTCGCAGCCCGGCTCGCTGCTGCTGTGGCTGACCGTGCTGGTCTGCTTCACCGGCGCCGTGCTGGTGTCGAACCGGCGGTCGAACCGCGAGCTGATGCCGTGGGTGACTGCGATCCTGGCCGGCTCGAGCGGCTTCTTCGCGGCGATGCTGGTGTTCTCGGCCAGCCCCTTCGTGACGCAGCTCGCGCCGGCCGACGGCCGCGGCCTCAACCCGTCGCTGCAGAACCCGTACATGGTCGCCCACCCGCCGGCCCTGTACCTCGGCTACGTCGGGCTCGCGATCCCGTTCGCGTTCTGCATGGCGGCGCTCCTGGCGCGCCGAAGGACGCGCGCTGGATCGTGTCGACGCGCCGCTGGACGCTGGCCGCGTGGGCCTTCCTCGGCGTCGGCATGCTGCTCGGCGCCCACTGGGCGTACGTCGAGGTCGGCTGGGGCGGCTACTGGGCGTGGGATCCGGTCGAGAACGCCGCGCTGATGCCGTGGCTGACGGCCACGGCGTTCCTGCACTCGGTGCATGGTGCAGGAGAAGAAGGGCATGCTGAAGGTCGTGGAACGTGGTGCTCGTGAGCGTCACGTTCGTGCTCTCGATCTTCGGCACGTTCCTCACCCGCAGCGGCATCCTGTCGTCCATCCACGCGTTCGTGTCGTCGAACGTGGGGTACTGGTTCATCGCGTACATGGCGGTGATCCTGGCGCTGGCGACGTGGCTGCTGATCACCCGCATCGACCTGCTGCGGAGCGAGCACCGCATGGAGTCGCTGGTCTCGCGCGAGGCCACCTTCCTGTTCAACAACCTGCTGTTCGTGGGCCTCGCGTTCGCGGTGCTGTGGGGCGTGCACCTTCCCGCTCATCTCGGAGGCGGTGACGGGTGACAAGATCACGGTCAACGCGCCGTTCTTCAACTTCTTCGCGGTGGCGTTCGGACTGCCGCTGATCCTGCTGATGGGCATCGGGCCGGTGATCGCCTGGCGCCGGGCGTCGCTGCGCAGCCTGCGCGCCACGTTCGGCATCCCGTTCGCGATCGGCGCCGCTGCGGGCCTCGGCCTGATCGTGCTCGGCTACGGCGACCATCCCGCGGGCACCGCCGCCTACTCGCTGTCGGTGTTCGTGGCGGTGGCGATCGTGCTCGAGTTCGCCCGCGGCACGTCGGCGCGCAAGGCGCTCGCCGGCGGCTCGTGGCCGGCCGCGTTCACGTCGCTGGTGAACCGCAACCGGCGCCGCTACGGCGGCTACATCGCGCACCTGGCCGTGGTGATCTTCGTGATCGGCGCCACCGGGGCGACGGCCTACTCGACCGTCCACGAGGCCGTGCTCACGCCCGGGCAGAAGATGGAGGTGCGCAACTACACGCTGGTGTTCGAGGGCGTCACGCGCACCACCGGCGCCAACTTCGAGGAGCGGGCGGCCGTCGTCCAGGTGTCGAAGGACGGCAAGTTCGTCGGCACGCTCGAGCCCGGGCAGCGCGCCTACCCGGCCGAGGGCCAGACGTCGAACGAGGTGTCGATCCGCACCGACTGGCGCAACGGCGAGGACCTGTTCCTGATCCTCGACTCGGCCCGCGCCGACGGCTCCATCAAGCTGAAGGTGCTGATCAACCCGCTCGTGAACCTCCTCTGGATCGCAGCCGTGGTGTTCGTCATCGGCGCCGGCGTCGCCGCCTGGCCCGACGGCCGCGAGGCGCGCCGCCTCGCCCGCCGGTACGCCGACGCGACGATCGTCCGCGAGGCCTGAAGCTCTCGACCGTGGAGATGGTCCTGCTCGCAGCGCTCGTCGTAGCGGCGATCTTCGTGATCGGCTGGCCGCTGCTGCACAGCGCCGTCGCGGAGGACGTCGTGGCGCCGCCCACGGCTGCCGCGGACGAGCGGGTGCGGCTGCGCGAGGAGCGCGACCAGGCGCTCGAGGCGCTCCGCGACCTCGAGCTCGACCGCCGGACGGGCAAGATCGCCGAGGAGGACTTCACGGTCCTCGACGTGGAGCTGCGAGCCCGCGCGGCGGCGGCGATCGAGGCGCTGGAGCGCCCCGAGTAGAATCGAGCCCGTGGCCCGGCCGTTCACGATCGCGCACATCTCCGATCTGCACTGCGGCTCGCCGTACTTCGTCCCGAACCTGATGGACCGGGCGATCATCGAGGTGAACGACCTCGAGCCCGACGTGGTGATCGTCTCCGGCGACCTGACCACGTTCGGGTTCCGCCAGGAGTACGTGCAGGCCCGGGCGTACCTCGACCGGATCGAGTGCCCCGACATGATCGTGGTGCCCGGCAACCACGACTCGCGCAACGTCGGCTACGTGCACTTCGAGGAGCACTTCGGCGCGCGTCAGCAGGTGCTGCGCAAGGACGGCGTCTGCATGCTGGCGATCGACTCGTCGGAGCCCGACCTCGACCACGGGGTCGTCGGCCGGTCGCGGTACCCGTGGATCCGCCAGGAGTTCGCGCTGCCGGCGCGGCTGCGCGATCTTCATCCTGCACCACCACCTGCTGCCGATTCCCGGCACCGGCCGCGAGCGCAACGTCGTGTACGACGCCGGCGACGCGCTCGAGGTGCTGGCGGCCAGCGAGTGCCGGCTGGTGCTGTCCGGCCACAAGCACGTGCCGCACGCCTGGCGCCTCGAGGACCTGTTCGTCGTCAACGCCGGCACCGTCTCGACGCTGCGCACCCGGGGCAAGGGTCGCCCCTGCTACAACATCGTCGAGGTCGCACGACGACCGCGTCGACGTGCACCGGGCGTACCCGTTCCACGAACGCGACCGGATCCTCGAGTTCTCCCTCTCGACGCTCGATCACCGTAAGTGGCCGGGGCACGAAGGGTCGTAGCGCTCGTCGATGGCGAGCACTACCCGCCCGTCGTCGCCGACGCGATCGCGGCGACCTGCGGCGTGGTGGCCGCGCTGCTGCTCGGCGGCGCGGAGAAGCTGCGCGGCGACGTGTCCGCCGCCACCTACGGCGTGGCGCGCCTCGACCTCGCCGCCGGCGACGCGCCCGCAGCACTGGCGCGCCTGCTGGCCGAGGTGCCGGCCGACCTGGTCGTCGACCTGTCCGACGAGCCGGTGGTGACGCAGCGCTCGCGGCTGCGGCTGGCCGCGGTGGCGCTGCACGCCGGCGTCGCCTACCGGGCCGGCGGGCTGCTGCTCGAGCCGGAGCGCCGCAGCGCGTTCGCCCTGCCGTCGATCGCGGTCGCCGGCACCGGCAAGCGGGTTGGCAAGACGGCGGTGGCCGGGCAGCTCGCCCGCGTCGCCCGAGAGCTCGTGGCGCCGGGGGAGGTCGTGATCGTGGCGATGGGGCGGGGCGGACCGGCCGCGCCCGAGCTGGTCGAGCCCGGCGCGGTCGACCTGCTGGCGCTGCTCGGCCGGTCGCGCGCCGGGCAGCACGCCGCCTCCGACTTCCTCGAGGACGCGCTGCTGGCGGGCGTGACGGCGATCGGCTGCCGGCGCTGCGGCGGCGGGCTGGCCGGCGACGTCGTGCACTCCACCGTCGCGGAGGGCGCGGCGCTGGCCGCCGCCCGCGCACCGGCGCTGACCATCTTCGAGGGGTCCGGTGCCAGCCTGCCCCCGGTCGAGGTGCGCCGCACGCTGCTCGTCACCTCGTCCGCGGCCGACCACGAGGAGGTGCTCGGCTACCTCGGTCCCTACCGGCTGCTGCAGTCCGATGCCGTGCTGGTGGTGGGAGACCGCCGCGACGAGGCGCTGGAGGCGGGCATCCGCGACCTGCGCCCCGGCATCCCGGTCGTGCCGTGCGCCCTGGTGCCGCAGCCGTCGGCGCCCGGTCGCGGGGCGGCGCGTGGCGGTATTCACGACGGCCCGCCCCGACACCCACGCCGGCCTGCGTGCGGCGCTGATCGAGCGGCACGGCGCCGAGGTGGTCCTGGTGTCGGGAGCGCTCGCCGACCGGCCGGCGCTGCGGGCCGCGATCGCGGCGGTCGACGCCGACGTCTTCCTGACCGAGCTGAAGGCCGCGGCCGTCGACGTCGTGGCCGAGGCGGCGGCCGAACGGGGCGCCGCGCTGGTGTTCCTCGCCAACCAGCCGGTGGCGCTGGACGCCTCGACGGCGGTCGACGACCTGCTCGCCCGGCTGGTGGCGGAGGCGATCGCAACGAATTCGTGACCCGTGTCTCAAGCCGCTGATCTACGCTCCGCGTGTGCCATCGCGGCAGTGTCTTGTCGTCTCGGGTGATCGCGCCTTCCCCTACTCCAAGGGATTGATGGCGCAATCCCTGATGGCATGCGGGATTGCGCCCGATCGGGCCTACCGGATCGCCCGCATCGTCGAGGTCGAGCTGCGCCGTGGATCGGAGCCCCTGCTGACCACGCAGGAGCTCCGCGACCTGGCGGCCAGCGTGCTGGAGCGCGAAGAGGGCGACGAATCGGTCTCGCGCTATCGGCGGTGGCACGAGCTGCGGCACCTCGAGCGGCCGCTGATCGTGCTGATCGGCGGCGCGCCCGGGCACCGGCAAGTCGACGGTCGCGACGCAGGTCGCGCACCGGCTCGGTATCACGCGCATCGTCTCGTCCGACGTCGTCCGCCAGGTGATGCGCGGCGGTGATCGCGCCCGAGGTGCTGCCGCAGATCCACACCTCGTCGTTCGAGGCCGCCGACCTGATCCCGGTCGGCGCCGGCGGCGACCGCACCATCGCGGGCTTCTGGCAGCAGGCCGAGACGGTCCGCGCAGGGCTGCGCAACGTCGTCTCGCGCGCCATCGAGGAGCGGTTCCCGCTCGTCATCGAGGGCGTCCACATCGTGCCGGGCACGCCGCTCCTCGACGACCTGTCAGCCGCCCACGTGGTCGAGGTGCTGCTGTGCTCGTCGTCGCCCGAGCAGCACCGCGCCAACTTCATGATGCGGGCCGAGAACACCAGCGACTCGCGCCCGGCGCTGCGCTACCTGTCGGCGTTCCCGGCGATCCGCCAGATCCACGACTTCCTGCTGCTCGAGGCCGACCGCAGCGGTACGTCGGTCGTCGAGGCGACCGACATCGACGCCGCCGTGCGCTCGGTGATGGATCTCGTGATCCATCGCGTCGCAGTGCTGTAGGTCAGGCGCCCAGGTACTCCGGATCGGGCTGCAGGCCGAGCGCCGAGGCGAGCCGGTTGGTGTAGTTGAACATCGACACGACCTCGATCGCCTCCAGGATCGCCTCGTCCGACAGCCCGTGGCCGCGCAGCGCATCGAGGTCGTACTTCGACTGCGCGTACGACGACACCGTCAGCTTGGCCGCAAAGTCGCACAGCGCCCGCTCCCGCGCCGTCAGCGCCGCGACGTGCCGGTAGTTGACGGCCACCTCGCGCGCCAGGACGACGTCGCTCACCGCGGCGAGCGCGGCGCCGTGCGCGATGACGCAGTACAGGCAGCGGTTCTCGGCCGAGACGACGACCGCCATCAACTCCTTCTCCCGCGGCCCGAGGTGCGTGCCCTCGCGCGCCATCAGCTGCAACAGGTAGCCGAACGCGTCTGCCAGCCGGTCCTCACCGAGCGCCAGGGAGCGCCACACGTTGGGCGTGAATCCACGGGCCTCGGTGACTCGGTGGATCAGGGCCCGGGTGCGCTCGGGGGCGTCGCCGACGGCGGGCGTGCCGAGCCAGGAGATGGGGTCTGCCATCCCCGCAGGATAGGCAGCGTACGCTTCCGGGCGTGACAACGCTCGCCGAGCTTCACGCCGCCGCCCGTGAACAGGGCCTGCCGCACTATCGCCGCCTGTCCCGCGAGGAGCTGGAGACCGCGCTCGCCGACGGCGACGGCGCACGCCTCGCTCGAGCCCTCCGCCACGCCGGTGCGCCTCGAGCGCGACGGGCCGCTGGCGCTGATCGTGCTGGACGATCCGGCCACGCGCAACGCGATCGGCTCGCTGGCGATGGACTGCCTGGATCAGATCCTGACCGAGCTCGAGGGCGACGACGACGTGCGCCTGGTCGCGGTCACCGGCGCGGGACGGGTCTTCTGCTCGGGCGCCGCGATCCGCGAGTTCGACGTTCTCCTCGGCGGCGCCACCCAACTGAACGAGCGCGGCACGAAGCTGCTCGACCGCCTCGAGGACCTGCCGGTGCCCACCGTTGCGCTCGTCAACGGCCATGCCGTCGGCGGCGGGGCGGAGGTGGCGCTGGCGTGCGACTGGCGCATCGTCGCGCCCGAGGCCGAGCTGCGCTTCGTCCACACGTCGATCGGCCTCACGCCCGGTTTCGGCGGGCTCGGCCGGCTCGCCCGCATCGTCGGCGACGCGGCCGCGTTCCGCCTGTTCGCCACGTGCGAGTCGGTCGGCGGCAGGCGCGCCGTCGAGCTCGGCCTCGCGGCCGAGGTCGTCCCCGCCGACGCCCAGCGCTCTCGCGCCTGGAAGCTCGCCGGCCGGGTCGCCGAGTCGGACCGGCGCGCCGTCGCCGCGATCAAGGCGGCGCTCGCCGCCGGCACGCGCTCGGCCGAGCGCGAGGCGTTCCTGGCGTCGTGGCCGAACCGGCGGATCCCGCCGAACGCCCAGGCCTGACCGGGTAGGATGCGCGCATGGTGACCGAGGAGATCGTCCGCGACGCGCTCAACCTGATCGAGGATCCCGAGCTGATGATGGGCATCGTCGACCTCGGCCTGGTCTACGAGGTGACCATCGACGGACCGAAGGTGAAGGTCGTCTTCACCCTGACCTCGATGGGCTGTCCCGTCGGCCCGTGGATCGCCGAGCAGGTCGACCTGACGGCCCGCAGCATCGACGGCGTCGAGGACGTCGAGACCGACCTGGTCTTCACCCCGCCGTGGACGCCCGAGCTGATGTCCGAAGACGCCAAGTTCGCCCTCGGCTTCTAGCCGCTAGTCGTCCGGGATCCCGGCCGCAGGGATGCGGTAGTACCACCAGTTGCGGCGGCGCGTCCAGCCGTGGCGCTCCGCGTTCGCCTCGCCCCACAGGCACGCCCGCACCGGCAGCGTGGCGGCCCTGAAGCGCGCGTCGGCGGCCCGCAGGCGGTCGCGGTAGGGCGCCCGCGCCCGCCGCTCGAGGTCGTGCAGCAGCTGCCGCACGTCGAGGTCGTTCAGCCAGTCGTCGGAGCCGAGCGCGACCGGGTTCGCCGCGATCCGCTCCCAGCGCTCGATCAGCTCTGCCGGCGTCATCGGCCGGCCTGCCGCAGGAAGTAGGCCTCGCCGTCGGCGGGCCGGAAGAACGTCCGGATCACGCCGTCGTCGCCGAACGCCACGAACGCGCCTGTGCCGCGGTCGAAGCGGGTCGCGACGCCGTCGGCGCGGATGATCTCCAGCACGTCGCCGCCGACCGGTGCATCACGCAGGTCCTGCGCCCGCCGCAGGTAGGCCGCCTCGTCGACGGCGCCGAACTCGGCGCCGTGCTTGGCGTAGTGGTCGGCCAGCTGCCCGGCCGACCGGAAGCCGACGGTCGAGACCGGGGCGCCGGCCTGCACCGAGGAGGCGGCCGCCTGCTTCGTCGCGGTGCCGCCGCAGCCCGCGAGCAGCAGCGCCGCCAGCAGGACGGCGAGGAGCCTCACCGACCCGCAGCCAGGTCGCGGGCGGCCACGGCGAGGCGGTCGGCGCGCTCGTTCAGCTCCACGCCGGCATGGCCGGAGACCCGCTCGAACACGATCGTGTGGCCGTTCGGTCGCCAGGTCGAGCGCCTCCCACAGGTCCTGGTTCGCGACCGGCTTCTTCGCCGCCGTCCTCCAGCCGTTGCGCTTCCAGCGCTCCAGCCAGCCGTGGCTGTAGGCGCGCTCCAGGTAGGCGGAGTCGGTCAGGATCGCGCACGCGGCTCGGACGCCGCAGCGCGCGCAGCCCCTCGATCACGCCCATCAGCTCCATGCGGTTGTTGGTCGTGTCGGGCTCGCCGCCCGACAGCTCGCGCTCGTGCCCCTTCCAGAGCAGGATCGCCGCCCAGCCGCCGGGCCCCGGATTGCCCGAGCAGGCGCCGTCCGTCCACAGCTCGACCGCTTCGTCCTCCACCTCGGCACCTTACGCGAGCCCTTGACTTCCGGGCTGCGGCGGGTACGAGTGAGAGACGGTACTCCCCCGAAGGAGTGATGATGCGATTCGGCGACCGGCGCCTCGTGGTGGGCTTCTTGCTCGGCGCGGCGGCGTCTTCCCTGGCGGGAGCGGGCGCTGCCCTCGCCGAGCACGGCGGCGGCGGAAAGGGCGGCGGCAACGCCGTCCCCGGCCCCGTGAACGGCGTCCTCAAGGCCTGCGTCAAGCACGGCAACGGCACGCTGTACGTGATCGGCGCCCGCGACCGGTGCGACCGCGGCGACACGGAGATCGCGCTGAACGTGGCCGGCACGCCCGGCCCGCGGGGGCCTGCCGGGCCCGCCGGCCCCGCCGGCCCCGCCGGGCCGCCCGGCCCCGCGGGTGAGAAGGGCGCTACGGGCGCCACGGGCGCCACCGGCGCTGTAGGGCCGCCCGGAGCGACGGGCGCCCCGGGTGCGACGGGTGCGGCCGGCGCGGCGGGGGAGACGGGCGCCGCCGGTCCTCCCGGGCCGCCTGGAGCCACCGGGCCGCAGGGCCCCGCCGGCACCTCGGCACTGGTCTCGCCCAACAGGAAGTTCCGCATCCAGATCGGTGACAACGGCATCTCCATGCGCGGCCCGGGCGGGACGGTCTATGTCGACCGGCACGAGTCCGGCTTCGGCGACCGGTTCCGAGGGAGGTAGCGCGATGGCGAAGCTCACCACACGACGCGGAATGCTCGGCAGCCTCGGCGCCCTGCTGGGCGGCGGTGCGATCGGCGCCGTCGTCGTCCGCGAGACGTCGAACATGGTTCCCGAGCGGCGCGTCCTGCGCTCCAGCGACCTGCGCTTCACGCGGCCCGGCACGCCGGCCGGCGAGATGGCGGCGCCCGGCACCTCCGCGGTGCCCTCCGGCACGCTCGAGGACGAGACGGGCGCGTACGCCGGCCTGCTCACCGCGACGATCGTCGCCGGCAGCGCCGGGCCCGACCTGCTGCACCGGCTCGAGCTGCTCGACGGCACCCTGCTCGCCGTCGGCACCGCCGGCGTCGAGCAGACCGCGTTCTCGGTCGTCAGCGGCACCGGCCGCTACCTGGGTGCGACGGGCACCTACTCCGCCCGGCAGGCGCCCCGCGACGCCGAGCTGATCCTCGACCTGACGGTTCCGGAGGCCTGACGTGGCATTCGACATCTTCCTCAAGCTGACCGACGACGGCAACAACTTCATCAAGGGCGATTCGCTCGTGAAGGGCCACGAGAACGAGATCGAGGTGCAGTCCTTCTCCTGGGGCGAGTCGCGTGACGCCGACGTCACCGACCCGCAGGAGATGGCGTTCGTGACGCCCATGTCCATCGCGTCGCCGAGAATCGCGAAGCTGTGCGCCGACGGCACGCCGCTGGGCACCGGCGAGATCAGCGTCAACGCCGGCAGCATCAAGGGCACCTCCAGCGAGGTGCTGATGATCAAGCTGGCGACGGTGACGCTCGGCTCGTACCAGCTCGGTGCCGTGGAGACGGACCCGGTGGTGACCGACCGGTTCACGATCGCGTTCGAGAGCATGGAGATCACCAAGCGCCGCCAGAACCCCGATGGCAGCATCGGCGACGGTACGACCGAGACGATCAACTTCCCGCCGCTGGCACCCTGAGATGGCCACCACCACCGCACCCATCCAGGTCGCGAGCGCCCGCCGGACGGCTGCGCTGCGGGCCTGGCTGGCGGCCTCCGGCTACGACGCGGCCGGCGTCAAGACGCTGCTGAGCGCGACCGCGACGTCGCTGGTCGACGCCGTCGTCGCCCCCGCGGCCCGGCGCCGCCTGATGCTCGCCGATACGCCGTCCGCCGTGCTCGCCCGCCTGTTCCTGCTCGGCGACGAGGTCTGCGCGGGCGACGCGGCGCGCCGCCTCGGGCCGCTCGCCGACGAGCTGATCGCCCTCGGTCTTGTCACGTCGACGGGATCGGTGCTGCGACCGGCCGTGCGGCTGGTGCCGCACGACCACCTGCTGATCGCCAGCGACCTGCCGGGTCAGGGCGGCGTCGACCACGTCGCCGCCGTGCATCGGCCGTCCGCGCTGCTGGCGGGCCTGACCGTCCGCCGGCACGTCCGCCGCGCCCTCGACGTCGGCACCGGCAACGGGATCCAGGCGCTGCTGGTCGCCGCCCACGCCGATCGCGTGGTCGCCACCGACATCAACGAGCGCGCGCTCGCCTACGCCGAGTTCAACTGCGCCCTGAACGGCGTCGAGAACGTCGAGTTCCGGCGCGGCAGCCTGCTCGAGCCGGCTCTCGGCGAGCGCTTCGGGCTGGTCGTGGCGAACCCGCCGTACGTGATCTCGCCCGGTCTCGACATGGTCTTCCGCGACTCCGGCATGGAGCGCGACGCCGTCTCCGAGAGCCTCGTCCGCGCGCTGCCGGACGTGCTCGAGCTCGGCGGCTTCGCGACGGTGCTGGTCTCGTGGGACGCGACGCACGGCGACCTGGTTGACCGGCCCACGACGTGGATCGAGGATCTGGCCGCCGACGCGTGGATCCTCCACACCGGCACGCAGGACCCGTTCGACGCCGCGGCACGCTGGACGTCGGACGCCGACGATCGCGACAGCGCGATCGACCGCTGGCTGGCCGAGTACGGCCGGCTCGGCATCGAGTGGATCGCCTACGGCGCCGTGATCCTCCGCGGCCGCGCCGATGAGGCCACCTTCGTGCGGTCGACTGGCGTGCCCGACGGCATCCCGGTGGCGGCGGGCGTCCAGCTCGAGCGCATGTTCGCGGCACCCAACCGCGAGCTGCGCAACGAGGACCGTCTGATGATGGCGCCCGGCGCCGAGCTGATTGGCTCCGAGCGGCCCGGACCGGGCGGCTGGCGCGTCGCCGGCTACGAGCTGCGGCTGCGCGACGGCCTGCGCTTCGCCGCCGATCTCGACCCGGACGCGGTCACCATCATCCGGTCGCTGGACGGCCGTTCGACGCTCGGCGAGCTCGGCCTCGGCGTCGACGAGCGGCGGCTCGTCCGCCGCCTCACCGAGCTCGGATTCGCCGAGGTCGTCTAGCGCATCGGCGGCCCGGGCGAGCCGTCTCCCGCCCTGGAGTATCGTTCCGCTCGTCGATGGACGGATCGATCCACCAGCTGCTGTCCGCCTACGGCGTCAGCGTCGTCTCGCACGTGCCGGACGCGGGCCACACGGCGCTGATCCGCCGGTGCCAGGACGACGAGGCGATGCACTGCGTCACGCTTGACGACGGAGGAGGAGGGCATCGCGCTCTCCGCCGGCGCCTGGCTCGGCGGCACCCGTAGCGCCCTGCTGATGCAGTCGAGCGGCGTCGGCAACTGCTGCAACCTGCTCGCGCTGCCGCGCATCCTCGCCGGCGCCGCTGCTGATGCTGATCACGATGCGCGGCGAGTGGGGCGAGGAGAACCCGTGGCAGGTGCCGACCGGCACGGCCGTGCCGGCCCTGCTCGAGACGTGCGGCGTGATCGTGCACCGCGCCGACGCGTCGAGGACGTCGAGCCGGCCGTCGCCTCGGCCTGCGCGCTGGCGTTCGCTTCGGGCGAGCGCGTCGCCGTGCTGCTCGGACAGCGCCTGCTCGGCGCCAAGGCCTTCACGGCGGAGGCGTGATGGTCGACCGCCGTCTCGCCGTCCGAGCGCTGCTCGCCGACCGCCGCGGGCTGGTCTGCGTCGCCGGCCTCGGTGGCACGTCGTGGGACGTCGCCGCCGCCGGCGACTGCGACCTCGACCTGCCGCTGTGGGGCTCGATGGGCGCGGCCGCGATGGTCGGCTTCGGCCTGGCGCTGGCCCAGCCCGACCGCCCGGTGCTGGTCGTGACCGGCGACGGCGAGCAGCTGATGGCGCTCGGCGCCCTGGCCATCATCGCCGCGGCCGCTCCGGCCAACCTCACCATCGCGGTGCTCGATAACGAGCGGTACGGCGAGACGGGCGCCCAGGCGACGCACACCGGCATCGGCACCGACCTGGCGGCGGTCGCCACCGGCTGCGGGTTCGGCGACAGCCGCACCATCCGCGAGCCTCGCCGGCGGTCGAGGAGCTGCGCGACGCCGTGCACGACCTGGCCGGCCCGCGGTTCGCCGCGATCAAGATCTCGCCCGACCGGCCGCCGCTGGTCCTGCCACCGCGCGACGGCCCGCTGCTGGCGCGGCGCCTCCGCGCCGCCCTCGGACTCTGATGTCCGGCCTGGACGATCTCGCGTCGCTGGTTCGCGACGACGGCGTCGTCCTCGGTGCCGCGCCGGCGGCGCCGTACCGGCAGGCCGAGGCGGCGATCGTCGACCGGACGCGCCGCGCGGGCTGTTCGCCGACATGCGGTTCACCATGCAGCAGCCGGAGCGCTCGTGCCATCCGGAGACGGCGCTGCGCGGGGCCCGCACGGTGGTGTCGGCGCTGATCGAGGTGTGGCAGCCCGAGCCGCCGCGGCCCGGCGGCCGCCGTCGGCCGCCTGCCGCGGTACGCGTGGGGCGATCCCTACGACCGGCTGCGGGCGTCGCTGCGCCGGGTGCGCGACGCGCTGCGCGAGGACGGTGCGCGCGCGGCGGTGTTCGTCGACCACAACATGCACGTCGACCGTGCCGGCGGTCAGGCAGCGGGCCTCACCTTCTCGGCCAAGAACACCATGGCGATCGCGCCCGGCCTGGGGTCGTTCGTGGCGCTCGGCGCGGTCATCACCGACGCCGCTCTGGTGGCCGCGGCGCCGGCGCCCGTTCGTGACGGCTGCGGCTCGTGCACGCTCTGCGTCGACGCGTGTCCCACGGGCGCACTGGACGAGCCGGGCGTGCTCGACTCGACGCGCTGCCTCTCGTACTGGACGCAGAGCCGCGACGACGCCCCGACCGACGTCGCGGCGGCGCTCGCCGATCGCGTCTACGGCTGCGACATCTGCCAGGACGTGTGCCCGTGGAACGCCGGGCCGGCCCGGCGCCGCGCCGACGCGGCCGAGCCCGGGGCGGAGGCGTTCGTCTCGCTCGCCGACTGGCTGTCGGCGCCGGACGACGACCTGCGGCGCCGCTACCAGCGGCTGTACGTGCCCGACCGCGATCCGCGCTACCTCCGCCGCAACGCCCTGGTGGCGCTGGGCAACGGCCCGGACGAGCACCGCGAGCTGGCACGGCCGTTCGCCGGCAGCACCGATCCGGTGCTGCAGCGGGCGGCCCGCCGTGCGCTCGGCGAACCGGCCTAGCCGTCGCCAGGAGCCGGGGTCTGACCCCAGAACGGCCGTTTCTGGGGTCTGACCCCAACATGGAAGACGCACGGAAGGTGCGCGGATCGCGCGACGGGGCACGAAGTGGCGCGTTACGGCACGAAGGGCGCGCGGTACGGCACGCGCGAACGCGCGACGATGTCGGTGCTATCGCTCGAGCAGGGTGCCGATGCCGTCGCGCTCGGCGTTGACCGCGACCGCGTTGCCGAACAGCAGGTCGGCGGCGCCCTGGCCGAGGTTCTGACAGACCACGCGGCCGTCCGGGCGCGGCTGTTGCAGCGCCTCGCCGCTGTAGCCGTCGGCGTCGCGGTAGCCGGGGAACGAGCCGCGCTCGGCGATGCGCGCGAACTGCGGCACGTCGTCGGCGAACAGCCGCCCCGAGTTGCCGATGTCGGCGCCCACCGACGTGCCCCAGTCGAGCGGCAGCAGGAGCGCGTCAGGGCGGACGGTGGCCGGGTCGAGCAGCGCGTCCTCGACGCCGATCGGCACGCCGGTGATGATCACGCCGGCGTCGCGGACTGCGTCGACCGCCGTGCCGACGATGGTGACGCGCAGCCGCGGCGTGTGCTCGGCGGCCCAGGCCACGACGGCCTCGCCCGCTGCCGCGCGCCGCGCGAACACCTCGACGTCGAGATGCCCGAGCTCCTCGCAGACCTCGAGGTGCGAGCGGGTCTGCACGCCGGCGCCGGTGATCGCGACGTGGCCGGTGTCGGCGGGAGCGAGGGCCTCGAGGCAGGCACCGGAGACGGCCGCCGTGCGGATCCCGGTCAGGAAGGCGGCGCCCATCAGGGCGCGCGGGGAGACCGTTGTCGGTATCGCAGATGACCACGACGCCGTTGATGAGCGGCAGGCCCCGCTCGGGGTTGCTGCTGTAGACGGCGACCCACTTCAGCCCGAGCTGGTCGCCGTGGCCGACGTCCTCCAGGTACGCGGGCATGACGTTGGCGAACATGCCCGGCCGCGGATAGACGGACGGCTTCGGCGGCAGCTGGGCGCCGGCCCTCGGCCAGCGCGACGCAGCGCCAGGCGGGCCAGGTCGATGCCCTCGCGGACGCTCGGCCGCGCGCGCTCGACCTCCGCCTCGGACAGGTACCGGATCATCGCGCCGGCGTGTCGAGGCGTTCTGTCGCGAGCTGCCGCAGCTCGGTCGCACGCGTGGCGACGACCGCGCGGAGGTGCTCGGGACCGATCAGCACGGCGTTGCCGCGGTGCTTGAGGATCTCGGTCGCCAGCCAGCGCTCCGAGCCGTAGGAGATGGTCGCGAGCGCCGCGCCGTCGATCAGCGGCGAGCTGGACGGCAGCGCCTCGGTCTCGCGTGCGGCGACCTCGGGCGCGAACCAGACCGAGGCGGTGCCGGAGCGGCCGCGCGGCGCGCGCTGCTCGGCCTGCACCTCGAGGCCGTCGCGCGGCTCGAACGTCTCGGGCAGCGGCTCGGCGGCGCGGATG
Source organism: uncultured Actinomycetes bacterium (assembly GCA_963722525.1). Lineage (GTDB taxonomy): Bacteria > Actinomycetota > Thermoleophilia > Gaiellales > F1-60-MAGs149 > VFJZ01. Next base: position 564,934 of record CAVRMM010000002.1, read on the forward strand.
CGATCGACGCGGAACGTGCGCTCGCCGGCCGCGGTGCGGTCGTAGCTCTCGAGATACCAGTCGGAGCCGACGCCGCGCAGCAGGTACGGCTCGACGACGCGCTCCGTCATGTCGGCGCCGCTGCGCCCGAGGTACTCGACGCGCACGAGCCGGCGGTTGCGGATCGAGTCGTTGATGGCCGACAGGATGCCCTCGGCCTCGCGCTGGGCGACCGGCGTCGGCGTCTCGCGGAGGGCGAAGCGCGCCGAACGCCGACTCGACCTTGCGGCGCACGTCGCCGAGCGTGGTGCCCGCGCCCGCCGCGACTTGGGGCCCGACGAGGTCGAGCGCCATCAGGATCGCCTTGGCTTCGAGCGGCGATAGGCGGGCCGGCCGGCGGAACTCCTCGCCGTACAGCTCCTTCTCGACCTTGATCGTGTCGCCGTCGAACTCGGCGTACACGGCGTAGCAGCCGCCGCCGAAGTTGACGAGGTTGAGCAGGTTGACCTGCTCGACGAGCGCGTCGTCCGTGAGCCCGTAGCGCTCCTTCAGGTCGGTCGCGGAGATCTCGCCGCGCGGCTCGTCGCCACAGCTCTCGAGCAGGTCGGCCAGCATCGCCTGCAGCACGGCGAAACGCTCGGGCGCGACCGGGCTCGAGCGCCGCTGCGGCGCGGCCTCGGACGCCTGCTCGCGCACGATCTCGATGGGCGCGGCGATGGGCGGCACGTCGCCCTCGTGCGCGGCCATGCCGCGGTCGAGCGCGCTCGCGACCTCGTCCACCAGCTCGGGCGGCGACACGGGCAGCGCCTGGCCGTCCATGCCGATCACCCACGTCGTGAGCAGCTCGAGGCTGGCGTACGGGGTGGTGAAGCGGGCGCCGCGGTCGGCGCGGATCTCGACGTTGCCGTGGCGCCCGAACAGGCGCTCGACCAGCCAGGCGGCGCTGGGCGTGACGTCGAGCACGGCCTCGCCCTGCGCCTCGCCGAGCTGCCACGGCGGCGCGGTCGCGGTACGTGCCGGGGTCGAAGTCCTCGGGGAACTTGAAGTCGCGCTCGCGCCGCGTGGCGAACCGCAGGTCGCCGCGAATGCGCGAGACGCGGAACACGCGCATGTCGTCGCGGTCGTGGTCGCGGCCGACGAGGTACCACTGGCCAGCCCTGGAAGTAGAGGCTGTACGGGTCGACCGTGCGCGTCGCCTCGTCGCCGCGGTTCATGGCGAAGTAGCGGAACACGATCGTCCGCTGCTTCGAGATGGCCGTCTCGAGCTTCGCGAGCCGCTGGGCGATCTCGGGCGAGTAGCCGCCGCCCGCCAGGTTCAGGGTGACGGCGCTGTCGGCCGGCGGGCCGGTCGGGTTCGGCCGGCCGAGCGCGAGGTTCTGCAGCGCCAGCCGCAGCGGCTCGGAGTAGGCGAACTGGCCCTCGAGCAGGTACAGGCAGGTCTGGAGCGCGGCCAGCTCGGCGTCGTCCAGGTGCAGCGGCGGCAGGAAGTAGTCCTCGCGCTGCAGCGTGTAGAGCTCCTCGCCGGTGAACTCGTCGCGCTGCGACGTGATGCCGACGCCGAGCGCGAGCAGCTCGGCCCGGTCCGCGTAGAAGCGCCGGGCGAATGCCTCGTCCGACATCTCCGAGTAGCCCTCGACCGCGTTCTTCGCGTCGCGCGCCGTGACTGGCCTGCGCTCGGCCATCAGGTACGCGACGAGCGAGAGCTGCCGAATCAGCTTGTCGCCGTCATGACTCAATGCGCAAGCTCCATTACCGCCATCCCGGGAGGATCATACGCACGCTGGGCGACCGGGTGGTAGATTCGACCGGCGATGGCGCGCGTGGTCGCCCACCTCGACCTCGATGCCTTCTTCGCGGCCGTCGAAGTTCTCGAACGACCCGGAGCTCGCGGGCCTGCCGCTGGTGGTCGGTGGCAGCCCCGACGGCCGGGGCGTCGTGGCGACGGCGAGCTACGAGGCGCGGGCGCTTCGGCATCCGCTCGGCGATGTCGGCGGCCGAGGCCCGGCGGCGGTGTCCGGAGGCCGTGTTCGTGCGGCCGAGCATGGCGCGCTACAGCGAGTGGTCGCGCCGCGATCTGGACGCTGGTCAGCGCCCGCGTGCCGCTCGCGCAGCAGGTCGGCATCGACGAGGGCTACCTCGATCTGACGGGCGCCGTCGTCGACGCGCGGGGGAGGCGGAGCGCTTCCTGCGCGACCTGCAGGAGCTGATCCGGGCCGAGACCGGCCTCGACGCGTCGTTCGGCTGCGCGACCTCGAAGGTGGTGGCCAAGATCGCGTCCGACCACCGCAAGCCGCGCGGCGTGACGGTCGTGGCCGCGCGGGCCGCGAGGCGGCCTTCCTGGCGCCGCTGCCGCTGCGCGCGCTGCCGGGCATCGGCCCGAAGTCGGACGAGCGGCTGCAGACGGCGCGGGCTGTCGTCGATCGGCGACCTGGCGGCGCTGGACGACGACCGGCTGGCGCGCCTCGCTGCCCGGCGCGGTCGGCGTCGAGCTGCGCGACCGGGCCCGCGGCATCGACCCGCGGCCGGTGGCGCTGCCGCCGGCCGCGCGCTCTCCGTCTCGGTCGAGGAGACGTTCGAGCGCGACGTCGTCACGCGTCGAGGAGCTGCGGCGCGATCGCCCTGCGGATGGCGGACGAGGTGGCCGAGCGCCTCGAGCGCGAGGCCCGGGGCGCCGCCACCGTGACGCTCAAGCTGCGCTATCCCGACTTCGCGATCGCGACGCGGTCGCAGACCGCGCCCGCGCCGTTCTCCGGCTCGGACGAGATCGGGCGACTGGCGCTGATCGCGCTCGATCGCGCGCTGGCGCGCAGACCGCCGCCCGTCCGCCTGATCGGCGTCGGCGTGGCGAAGCTGGTCGATGCGGAGCAGCTCAGGCTGCCCCTGCCCGTAGCTCCTTAGACGAAGACCGGCTCTTCGAGATGCTGGTGGCTCGGGCAGTACTCCTTGCCCGGCAGCGGCGTCCGCTGGCAGGGCTTGCCCTTGCGCGTCGTCGCGCGGCACGGCGTGAGGGTGCCCTCGCCGCTGCGCTCGATCTCGTCCTGGATGAACTGGTGCGCGATCGTGAGCGTGCGCTCGATCGAGTAGTACACCCGGCCCTGCTCGGTGATCGGGAAGTAGCACCGGATCTCCTGGAACAGGCTCCGCGCGGGCTTCGGGAAGTAGCGCGGATCCTTGGCGAGGCGCTCGATCGTCTCCTCGCAGGCACGCAGCACGCGGCGGCGGGCCTCGTGGGCGGGAATGGTGTCGGGATGCGGATCGATCGCATCCTTGATCTGCATGAAGATCTGACGGCTGAAGCGGTACATGGTTCGTGCTCCCGAACGGTTGGTGGCTGCCGACAGTTGGCAGCGCTGCCGAGAGCGGCACGAGACCGAACCCTGCCGTCGCACCTCGTGTGCGGGGCGGGTTATTCCCTCGACGCTGTCCACTGTACAGCCCTCGACGCGAAATTCAAGGTTTGCCACCATGTTTGTTGCAAAGTGGTCTCGTTTCGCCCGTGTTGAGCGACGGTGGCTGTCACAATCTCAGGCCTTGTGACAGTCGTCTTCACCCATCCCTCGCAGTCCGCGCACGGCATCGACGGCCACCCGGAGCGACCCGCCCGGGTCGACGCGCTTCCTGGCCGGGCTCGGCCGACGAGGTCGAGCAGCAGCTCGCGCCCGCCGCCAGCCGCCACCGACCTCGACCGCGTGCACCCGGCCGGCTACGCCGACCGCATCTTCGGGGCGGGCGGAGGGCATGATCGACGCCGACACCTACGTGGTGGCCGGATCGCGCGCAGGCCGCGCTGCATGCCGCCGGCGCCGCCATCGCGGCCGTGACCGAGGCCGTGCGGGGCGGCATCGGGCTGGCGGCGATGCGCCCGCCCGGACACCATGCGCTGCCCGATCGCGCCGATGGGGTTCTGCCTGCTCGCCAACGGCTCCATCGCCGTCCGCCACGCGCAGTACGTGCTCGACATCGGCCGCGTCGCGGTGATCGACTGGGACGTGCACCACGGCAACGGCACGCAGGCCGTGTTCTACGAGGATCCGTCGGTGCTGGCCGTGTCGCTGCACGAGTCGCCGCACTGGCCGTACTCGGGCGACGCCGACGAGACCGGCGCCGGCGCTGGGCCGGGGGACGACGCTGAACGTGCCGATCGCCGCCGGCACCGGCCACGACGCGTACCTGGAGCGGTTCCGCGACGAGGTGCTGCCGGCGGTCGAGCGCGTACGCGCCCGACCTCGTGCTGATCGCCTGCGGCGTCGACGCGCACCGCCGCGACCCGCTGGCGCGCCTCGAGCTCGAGGACCGCACGTTCGGCGCGCTGGTGACCGACGTGCGCGACCTGTGCGCACGGCTCGGCATCTGCGAGCCGCCGCTGGTGCTGGAGGGCGGCTACGACCTGATCGCGCTGGGCGGCGCGGCGGCCGAGATCGCCGCGGCCTACTCGGCGACGCGGCGCACGTAGGCGTCGGGATAGCCGGAGGCGCGCGCCTGGGCCTGGGCGGCCTGCGCCGACGACTTCGGCTGTCGTACGGGCCGAGGAAGAGCACCCGGTAGCCGGGATTGAGCGTGAAGTAGTCGTCGGAGTTCAGCACGCCGGCGTTCAGAGCGGCCCTTCGCGTCCGCCTGCGTGTTCTTCGCGGTGTCGACGTCGAACGTGTACGCACCGTGTCGTCGGAGACAGGATCACGGCGAAGGCGTCGCGGCCCTCGGCCAGTCGCTCGCCTCCTCGCCCGGATCGGTGTCGGTGGGATCCGGGTCGGGCGTGCTCGTGCCGGTGTCGGTGGGGAAGGTCGGGATCTCGGTGCCGGTGGGGATGTCGGTGCCGGTCGGGAACGTCTCGGTGTCGGTCGGGATGCCCGTGGTCGGCGGCGGGATCACGTCGGTGAACGTCGGCACCGACTGGTTCGTGTCGGTGATGGTCAGCGTCGGCACGTCGACGGCGCCGGTGGACGCGCCGGGCCGGTGGTCGTGCCGCCCGCCTTGGTGTCGTCGTCGCCGCGCGTGAAGCCGTAGGCGATGCCGAAGCCGCCGAGCAGCAGCAGCAGGGCGCCGGCGGCGACGATCACGGACGCGGGCGGCGAGCGTGCGGCCGCGCAGCGGGCTCGACGGCTGCGGGCCGTCGGGACCGAGCCGCTCGCCGCACTCCAGGCAGAACTGCTGGTCGGGCTCGACGGCGGCGAGGCAGGTCGGGCAGCGCGTCGGCGGAACAGCCCTCCTCGAACGCTTCGTCGTCCGTCACCGGCGCTCCCGCGGGGCGCCGCAGTACGGCGCAGAAGTTGGCGTCGTTGGCGAGCAGCGCGTGGCACGTCGCGCAGGGCGTGGCGGCCGGCCTGCCGGCGGCCTCGATCTGCGCCATCAGCGGCGGCACGGCGACGTGGCCGCGCCGCACCTCGGACGCGGCCAGCAGGCGGCCGTCGAGCTCGGCGATGTGCCGCTCGAGCTCGACCACGTCGGCGGCGCGCCGCTCCACGAGTGCATGATTGTGGACGCCCCGGCGCGCCATCTCGACGACGAGCCCGCCGAGGTCGTTGACGAGCACCTGGTACTAGCGCCGACCAGGGCCTGGCGCTCGCGCCGTAGCGCGCGGCGCGTGGCGGCCGGATAGGGCTCGGTGGCCGCGAGGACTCCCGCCTCGACGCCGTCGACGATCTCCTCGACCGCGTCGAGCACGATGATCTCGGTGCCCGGGCCGTCGTCGATCACGACCGCGTCGTTGCGGTCGCGTCTGCCCATGCGCAATCGGTCGCGAAAGCGAGCCATAGAGCCAGTGTATCCCGCGGATCGCCGATTTCCTGCCTCGGCCGCGAGTACGATCACGGCCGAAGCGAGCGGAGGTAGACGCGTGTCGATCGGAACCGTCGGTGTAGTGGGGCTCGGCACGATGGGTGCGGGAATCGCCCAGGTGTGCCTGGAGGCGGGCCATGTCGTGGTCGCGCGCGACGTCGAGCGGCGGTTCGTCGACGCGGGCGTCGCGAAGATCGAGGCGGGCCTCGCCAAGCGGGTCGAGAAGGGCATCATGTCGGCTCCCGACGCCGAGGCGGCACGCGGCCGGCTGACGGCCACCACCGACCTGAACGCGCTGGCGGACGCGGGCATCGTGATCGAGGCGATCGTCGAGGAGCTGGCGCCCAAGGAGGCGCTGTTCGCGGAGCTGAACTCGATCTGCGGCCCCGAGGCGATCCTCGCCACCAACACCAGCGCCCTGTCGGTGTCGGCGGTGGCGGCGGCGTCGGGCCGGCCCGACCGCGTCGTCGGGCTGCACTTCTTCAACCCGGCGCCGCTGATGAAGCTGATCGAGGTCGTGCGCACGCAGATCGTCGACCCCGCCGCCTTCGACGCCGCGCTGGCGTTCGCCTCCGGCCTCGGCAAGGAGGCCGTGCCGTGCACCGACACGCCGGGCTTCCTCGTCAACCGGATCCTGATCCCGATCCTCAACGACGCCATCCGGGCGATGGAGGAGACGGGCGCGTCGCCCGAGGACATCGACCGCGCCATGCGGTTCGGCGCCGGCTGGCCGATGGGGCCGTTCGCCCTCGCCGACCTGGTCGGGCTCGACGTGCACGCCCACGCGTCCGAGGCGCTGTGGCGCGGCCTGCGCGAGGAGCGGATGGCGCCGCCGGCCCGCCTGCAGCGGATGGTCGAGGCCGGACTGCACGGCCGGAAGGCCAAGAAGGGCTTCTACGACTACGGTTAGGCCCGCATCGGGCTTTACGGAAGCCTTACAAGTCGATCACCGCCCCCGCATGCGGCCCGCCGATACTCAGAGGGTGATGTTGCGCCGACTCCCCCTGCTCGCGATCGCCGCGTTGCTCGTCCTGGCCATCCCGGCCACGGCCGGCGCGACGACGGTGAACGTCGACGGCAAGGGCAGCGCGCGCTTCACGACGCGCAAGATGGCCCAGGTGATCGGCGTGACGGTGAACGCGCCCGGCCGCGTCCGCCTGGTGGCGACCGACGCCGCGGCGTTCAAGCCGAAGTGCGTGATCAAGCGCAAGAAGGCCTGCATCCGCCGCGACAGGAAGACCGGCGACTGGATCGTGCTGCGCGCCGTGCGGTTCATCTACGACGGCCAGGGCTTCACGATGAAGGTCACGAGCCGCAACCGGTTCCGGGTCTCCATCTCCGGCGTCGGCACCCTGAAGCTGATCGGCTCGGGTACCTACACCCGCGGTGGCGTGCAGCAGCGCTACAGCGGCGACATGCCCCCGATCGTCCTGAAGCGCCGCTGATTCAGCGGGCTCGTTTGCCCCACGCACTAGGATGAGGCAGTGCCCGAGCGGATCCTGATCGTCGAGGACGAGGCCAACATCGCGTCGTTCGTGAAGCTCTACCTGGAGAAGGCGGGGTTCACGGTCGAACGGGCGGCGACCGGCGGCGACGGCATCGCGCGCTTCCGCGCGTCCGAGCCGGCGCTGATCCTGCTCGACCTGAACCTGCCCGACATCGACGGCCTCGAGGTGTGCCGGCGCATCCGCGCCACCTCGCAGGTGCCGATCCTGATGCTGACGGCGCGCGACGACGACATCGACAAGATCGTCGGGCTCGAGGTGGGCGCCGACGACTACGTCACGAAGCCGTTCAACCCGCGCGAGCTGGTGGCGCGCATCAAGACCATCCTGCGCCGCGCCGCCACGCCCGCGCCGCCGCCCGCCCGGACGGTGCTCACCCACGGCGCGCTGCGCATCGACGCGGGCCGGCGCGAGGTGACGCTCGACGGCAGCGTCGTGCAGCTCGCCCCGAAGGAGTTCGACCTGCTGTACGCGCTGATGGAGCACCACGGCATCGTGCTCACGCGCGACCAGCTGCTGGAGCGCGTGTGGGGCTACACGTTCGCCGGCGACACGCGGACGGTCGACGTGCACGTGCGGCAGCTGCGCCGCAAGATCGGCGACACGTGCCCCGTCGTGACCGTCTGGGGTGTCGGGTACAAGGTCTCCGACGACGTTGCGGTCGCTTAGGCTCCGACTCGTCGTCTTCCTGATCCTGCCCGTGCTGGTGGCGGGCGGACTGGCCCTCGTGCTGACGTCCAGGTCGGTGACGTCGTACGAGCGCTCGCAGACCGAGCAGCGGCTGAAGGAGCAGGGGCCCGGCGTCGTCCGCCAGTTCGCCGAGTCGGCCCGGCGGGCGTTCGACACGGAGGGCGAGCCGCGGCCGATCAACATCCGCACGTTCGTCCGGCAGATCACCCGCGCCGACATCTACTTCGTCGCGAACCCCGACTACGCGCAGCCGTACCCCGGCGGCAACGTCGCGGTCTGGCCGTCGCTGAAGCTCGACTGGTCGCAGCTCGACCGCGGCCGGCAGTTCACCTTCGAGGACACGCCGCCGGGCGGCGACACGTCGCTGGTGGTTGTCAGCGGCGTGTTCCTGACGCATGACTACCGGCCCGATCCGGAGGGCAACATCTCGGCCTTCGGCGCGATCGTGCTGACCCGGCCGCTGGCCTCGCTGGCGCCGACCCAGTCGTTCTGGGCGGAGCGCCTGGCGCCGGCCTTCATGATCGCCGGCGCTGCCGCGCTCGTGCTGGCGCTGTTCCTCGGCACGCGCATCACTGCGCCCCTGCGGCGGCTCGCGGCGGCCACGGCGGCCATCGCCAGCGGCAACTACGACGTGCGGCTCGACCGCCAGCGCCGCGACGAGATCGGGGCGCTGAACCGCTCGTTCGACGACATGGCGACGCAGCTGCAGGAGGCCCGCGAGCACGAGCGGCTGTTCCTGATGCACGTCTCGCACGAGCTGCGCACGCCGCTGACGGCCATCCGCGGCCACGTCGCGGCGCTGGCCGACGGCATCGTCGAGGGCCCGGTCGACCAGGGCGCGGCGTTCGACGTGATCGCCGCCGAGGCGTCACGGCTGGAGCGCCTGATCGGCGACCTGCTCGACCTCGCGAAGCTCGAGGCCGACCGGTTCACGTTCCGCCGCGAGGAGGTCGACGTCGCCGACCTGCTGGCCCGCTGCGAGGCGACGCACCGCGAGACGGCGCGGTCGCGCAACGTCGACCTCGACCTGCGGCCGGTCGACGTCGGCGCCGTGGCGGGCGACGGCGACCGCATCCTGCAGATCGTCTCCAACCTGGTCGAGAACGCCGTGCGCTGGACGCCTGCGGGCGGGGTGGTGCGCCTGTCCGCGCTCCGCGTCGGCGGCGGCGGTGCGCATCGAGGTGGCCGACTCCGGGCCCGGCGTGCCCCCGACGCGCCGCGCCGACGTCTTCTCGCCGTTCTTCTCCGAGGGCGGCGGCGGCACCGGACTCGGGCTGGCGATCGCGTCCGAGCTGGCCGCCGCCATGGGCGGCCGCTGTCGGTGGACGACGCGCCCGAGGGGGGCGCGCTGTTCGTCTGCGTGCTCCCGCGCGCCACGGCGCTGCCGCACGCGGCCGCTCGTGCCCGTCTCGTGACGGTCCGCGCGCCGAACGTGACACTCCGGCACTGACACGCGCGCACGGGTGGCGGCACGCTCGTCCGTGGCGGCCCGACCGGGTCGCCAGACGACCGAGGAGAACCCCGTGTCCCAGCTCCGTCAGCGCCCCCGCAGCCGCGGCCAGGGCACCGTCGAGTACATCGGCCTGCTGCTCGCGGTCGGCGCCCTGCTGCTCGCCGTCTCGAGCCAGGTGAAGGGCGGCGGCCTCGTCAGCCAGATCGAGAAGGGCTTCACCGCCGCCGTCCAGAAGGTCGTCGGCAGCGCCGACGCCGTCAAGCGCTGATTCCCGGCCGACCTAGAGGGCGTCCGAGAGGGCGGCGACGACCTCCTCCTGCAACCAGCTGAGGTAGTTGTACGCCACCCACTCGGGCGCCTGCGGGTCGTCGCCGAAGGGCATGACGCCCTGCGTGTCGTCGGTCACGCCGAGGCGCGTGCCGAGCACGAGCCGCAGGTCGTTGGTCGCGGTCAGCCACGAGCCGAGCTCGTCCTCGGTGAGCCGGTCGGCCGTCGCGGTGCGCGCCATCGTCGCGAGCGCCAGGCGCCGGCCCTCGAGTAGGTCGTCGCCCACCATCGCGGTGTACTCGGCGCTGGCCCCGGCATCGTCGTCGTAGGCGGGCGGCTGCAGGCGCCGCAGCGACGGGTCGTCGGTCTCGAGCAGCTCCATCAGCTGGCCGGGCAGGGCCTGCAGCAGCTCGCGCTCCGGCGCGGTCAGCCGCAGCCGGTAGCCGCCGCCGCGCTGCCGGGCGATGCGCCGGCGCGCCATCAGTCCTGCCGCATGGTCGCCCAGAGGCCGTGGGCGTGCAGGCGCGCCACGTCGAACTCGCACTTCTCGCGCGATCCCGACGCGACGACGGCCTTGCCCTCCTCGTGCACCTGGAGCATCAGCTGGTTGGCCTTGGCCTCGGAGTACCCGAAGAGGCGCCGGAAGATCAGCGCCACGTAGCTCATCAGGTTGATCGGGTCGTTCCAGACCAGGACGACCCACGGCGGATCGTGCTGATGCTCCTCGACGCCCGCGGGCGTCTCGGTCTCGGCCGGGGCCTCGATCGTCCTGCTCACGGCCACATTGTCGCCGGTTGGCCGCGGGAAGCGTCATGGGCAGCGTTCGCCGTCGACCAGCCGATCGTCGATCACGCGCCCGGCCCGCACCACGACGAGGTGCAGCGCCCGCGCCAGCGGCCGCGCGTGCACGTGGCCATCCATCGTCCAGCGCAGGTCGACGGGTTCGCACAGCACCGCGTCGCCGGCACGCCGGCCCGGGACCGGGCCGACGTCGTCGGCCGGGGCCAGCAGACCGATCACGCCTGGCCGGCCTGGAGACGTCCGAGCAGCTTTGCGAACGGCAGCGCTCGCGGCCCGAGGCTCGAGCGCCGTGATCGCCGGCGTCCGCTCCGGCCGCGATCACCGCCCGGCGCGTGGCGGCGTCGAGATCGGGCACCGGCTCGTCGGCCAGCCGGGCGATCGTGACGTCGGCCGGCCGGCCGCGGTGCGATCAGCAGGTCGCCCGGCGCCTGCGCACCGCCGACGATCGACGTCGCATCGATGGCACGGCCGAGCCGGACGCCGTGCCGTGCCAGCAGGCGCTCCGCGAGGTAGTCGTGGGCACCCGGCGCGCCGAGCTCGAGCGCCAGCAGCCGCTCGGCCGCGAGCAGGGTGGGCGTGCCGCCGGGGCCGGCCCGGCCGGCGAGTGCGCGCTCGGCCAGCCGGGCGGCCTCCGGCTGGCGCGCGCGTCGCGGCGTCGGCGTCGCCGCCAGCACGCGCGCGACGAACGGGCCGAGCGCCGGCAGCTCGAGCACCAGCAACGCGGCGATCGAGCAGCCATGATCAGCAACAGCGCGACCATCTCGACCGTCGCCTGGCCGCGGTTCAGCGCCGGGCACTGCGCACGGCGCACGACCTTCCGCTGCAGCAGGCGCCCGTCGCGCACGACGGCGAGCACCAGCGCCGCGCCCGTCGGGCGTCTCGACCGGGACGCACAGCACGGCGTCGCCGGCGCGGGTGGCCGGCGGCAGTCGCGCCGTCGTCGTCGTCGGTCAGCGTGATGGCGACAGGCCGAGCAGCGCGAACTCGGGCATGGCGACGCTGACGGCCGCGGTCAGCAGCGACATGGCGGCGTGCTGCTCGGCCGCGGTGCGGCGCTTCAGCTCCAGGATCGGGCCGGTAGCGCGCTTCCTCGGCGGCCGTGACGACGTGGGCACCGACCCGGCCGCCGCGCGGCCGCTCGATCGAGAAGCGGATCGGCGCCGACCTGTGCCGCGGCCCAGCGTGGCCGCGGCGAGCCCGTCCAGCGCGCGCCCTGCGGCAGTCGGTCCGAGCAGGTCGCCGAGCAGCACCGCGGCATCCTCGACGGTGGGCGCCGCCGCCTCGCCGCGGAGCGCCGCGGCCGCCAGCGCCAGCTCGCGCGCCGCGGGCGGCGAGCCGTCGTCAGCCCGGACGAGCCGCCGAGCCGGCCGGCGATCGCCGCTGCCGCCGCGGGCGTGTGCGGTGCGACGCCGATCAGCAGCGCCGCGACCGCGGCCATCAGCGCGAGGTGCTCGACCGTGGCCTGTCCGCGAGATCCCACGCATCGACGCTACCGCGGCCGGGGCGCGCGGGACCGTGCGCGGACCGTGACGGAAGTGTCAGGAAATGCCGGCGTTGCCGAACGGCTGCGCGCCCGGCTCGGTCTGCACCGAGATGCGCACGCGGCGATCGAGCTTCTCGGCCACGTTCGCGACGACCGGCGTCAGCGCCTCGACCGCTGCGACCAGCGTGGTCACCTGCGTCTCGAGCGCGGCGACACGGCGATCCTGCGCCTCGGCGGCGGCGGCGATGAGGTCGACCAGCACCTCGACGTCGCCGATGCGTCCGAGCCGCTCGGAGTGCAGGTCGCGCGACAGCGTCTGGATCGCACGCTGCAGCTCGCCGATCTGCCGGGGCAGGGGTGCGCCGTCGGCCGATTCGAGGGCCCGCGCGACCGCGGCCTCGATGCGGGTGGGCAGTACGGCGGCCAGGTCGGCCACCGATTCCCGCACGGCTTCAACGCCTGTGTCACGCGCCGGGAGCAGCGCCGTCGTCTCCGGCGTGCCGGGGGTCCCGTCCGTCTCAAAGGAGTCATCGTGCATCGGGCCAGCATACTGCCGTTGCCCCCTCCGCCGCTACCTCCGTGCAGGCAAAAAACTCGGCACGTCGCCGTCGAGGCTCGGCGGCACGTCGTAGCCGTCGCTGCGGAAGCGGAACCGGCCGCGCTCCTCGTCGAAGTCGACGTCCAGCAGGTCGGCCTTCAGCCGCTCGTCGATCCAGGCCGACCGGAACACCAGCTTGCGCAGCCAGTACGTGATCTGGTCACGATCCTCGGAGATCGCGAGGCGCCGGCCGAGGTTCGACCGCGGCGCCGCGAGCGCACCGTGCGCTGCCAGCGCGACGAGGTCGGCCGCGGCCGGTGCGCTGACGTCGGAGACCAGCCGCAGAGCCCGCGCGGCACCGATCACGCGCTCCCGGAAGTCGTGCTCCGCGAAGCGGTAGACGAGCCCGACGAACTCGAGCGTGATGTCGTCACCTGACCGGTAAGCGAAGTTCTGCACTATCAATGAGTGTAGAGATGGCACGGATCCTGACCAGCGACGGACGGCTCATCCTCGACCGCGTGTCGGTCTCGCGGGCGGGGGAGCACAAGAACGCCAAGGGCCTTCTGGGCCGCACGGGCCTGGCCGCGGGGGAAGGGCTGCTGCTGTCCGACCCCACGGGCTCCATCCACATGTTCTTCATGCGCTTCTCGATCGATGCGGTGTTCCTGACGCGTGATCTCGAGGTGGTGCGCGTCGTCGAGGGATTGAAACCTTGGCGCCTCGCCCGCGCCGGCGGCGCGAAGCGGATCCTCGAGCTGGGCACCGGCGAGGCCGCCCGGCTGCGGATCGCGGTCGGCGACCGGCTGGTCCTGGACGAGGCCGCCTGAGCTACCAGCGCTCGCGGTGCACGACCTCGTCGAGCGCCTTGCGCGGCGCCGGCTTGAAGTCGTCGCCGATCGCGTGCCCGACGGTGACGAGCGCGACCTGCGCGTAGTCGTCGAACGGGATGCCGAGCAGCTCGGCGATCTCGCGCTCGTAGGGCAGGTGCAGCGTCGTGTAGCAGGTGCCGAGGCCGCGGGCCCGCGCGGCGAGCTGGAAGCTCCAGGCAGCCTGGACGATCGAGCCGTACAGGCTGGCCTGGCTGCTGTGCGACGCCGTCTCGACCCGGCCGCGGAGGCAGAAGATCACGTACGCGGGCACCTCGTGGAACCGCTCCGCCAGGTACGACGACGAGCTCACCATCTTGGCGCGCTGCGTATCGTCCTCGGGGGCGGGGCGGAGGTAGTCGGCGTAGCTGCGGCGGTAGTAGTCGCCGATCGGCTGCTTCAGCTCCGGGTCGGTGACGACCACGAAGTGCCACGACTGACGGTTCGAGGCGCTGGGTGCCTGGAGCGCGATCTCGAGGCACTCGTCCAGCAGCGCGGGGTCGAGCGGCCGGTCGAAGTCGAGGCGCTTGCGGACGGCGCGGGTGGTGGTGAGGAGCTCGTCGGGAGTCAGCATTGAGGGAAGTGTCGGCTATCTCCGTCCCGGCGGGCGCGCGGAACCTGGCCGGAAGTTCGGCTCGCCACCACCCGGCGGCCGACGTACGCTCGGTGTATGCGACGACGAGGGCGGGCGGGAGCCCGATTGTTGTTCTGTACGGCGACTGCCCTGCTGGCCCTGGCCGCGCCGGCGCACGCCGTTGTTCCGCGGCTGATCGAGACCAACGACGTCAAGCGGTACTGGACGGGCTCGCTCCAGGCGACGCGGACGCTCCACGCGACCGGTCCCGACGGATTCGTGAAGGACGTGACGGAGTCGATGAGCGGGCACGTGCGCACCTTCGAGGGGAGCGAGTCGGGTGCCGCGGCCCTCGAGGTCGCCGACGCACGCACCAGCTTCACGCAGACCAGCCTCGACACGTCGGGCGGCCCTTGCACGGGGGAGCACACGACCGAGCGCCGCGCCACCGTTGCCGGGAGCGTGCAGCCCAACCAGCAGGTCGGGGTGTGGATCGGCCGTCCCCGCCACCCCCTCACCAGCGTCCCCACCGGGCCGACGATCCTCTCCGTTCCCAACATCTCGAACCAGAACGTCCGCTTCCGCACCGCCGTCCAGCCACCGTGCGACACGGCACCGTTCTCCTTCGACGATGGGCTCTCCCCGCCGTGGGCGGCCATGTGCAGCGGCACCGATCCGTGGCACTGGATGCCCCTGCCCGCGCCCACGGTGCTTCCCGACGGCAAGACGCTGCGCATCCAGGGCACGAAGACCGTGACCTGCGCCTATCCGAGCGTCCCCGAGACCGACACGATGACCGTGACGATCGACGTCCTCGGCACGCTCGAGCCGCCCGTGGAGTACCGGCTGACGGCCGCCGCTGCCGCGTTCGGAGGCGGCCGCGGCTCGATCACGGGCGGCCTCATCAACTGCGGCGCCGGTAAGGCCGTGTGCAGCCAGGTCTTCGTCAAGGGCGCGACGGCGGTGGTCGCGGCGATTCCGAGCGCCACGTCGAAGTTCATGCGCTGGGAGGGCTGCGATGTCGTCGTCGGGCAGCAGTGCCGGGTTGCGATGACCCGGGCGCGCAGCGTCCGGGCGTGGTTCGGCTACGACTTCGTCGGCCAGGCGCCGGAGCCGTCGTTCGACCTGTTCGACCCGAACCGCAAGGCGGAGATCGCCCAGAACGGCGCCGACGACGCGCTCGACGGCGCGGTGGGCTGCGGCCTGACGGCGCTCTCCCTGACCGGGATCGGCCTCGGTGCGCCGGTCATCGCGACGGGCTCGGCCGGCACGGGCGGCGCGACGACGCAGGTCGGCTCGAAGCTCCTCGAGGAGACGCTCGGCAACTGCATCACCGGCACGCTCGGGACGATGGCGAACGGGCTGCTGCTGGAGATCGACCCGCCCGATCCGAACTGGCAGAAGGCGGCGTACGCCGAGCGGATGGCGCGCGCGAAGGTGCGCGGCTGCAAGCTGCGCAAGGGGTGCACCAAGATCCTGACGGCGCGCCGGCGGCTGGTCGATGCCTCGACGCGCGTGACCGAGCTGCAGGAGGCGCTCGCGGTCGCCGCCAACCGGTTCGGCAACGCGAGCGGCAAGGCCGACAAGCGCGGCCGGTTGCTGCACCGCGCGTCGATGCGCGCGACCAGCGGCATGCTCGCCGACGCGCTGGCCCTGCGCGACCGGCGGGGACGCGAGCTTGCGAAGCAGCTGCGCGCGGCGGGGATCAAATCGATGGCGATCCCGAAGAAGGTCGCGGCCGCGGCGTTGGCGAAGCGTGCTGCGAAGACGCCGAAGAGCGTCATCAGCCGCCTGCTGCGCAAGCGGCTGGTGACGTCTGCTGCAGCGGTGCACACGGCGATCAAGGCGCAGGCCGCGCTGATCAAGCCGGCCCGGATCGACGTACTCGCCCAGCTCCGGCAGCCGTCGAAGACGGCCGCGATGCGCCGTACGGCCGGAGCGCTGACGATTGCGGATCTGGCGATCCTGCTCGACGCGTTCCACGCCGACCTGCGCCCGAAGTCGGCGATCCGCACGCGCCACGAGAAGCTGATGGACGCGGTGCTGGCCTGCAACAGCTCGTCGCCGGCGCAGCTGCGGGCGCTGGCGAAGGACGTCCAGTCGAAGACCGGCCTGGGCGGCGAGCCCGGGCGGCAGGTCGCCTACGTGGCGCGGAAGCTGGCGGCGAAGGGCAGGCCGAGCGGCCCGGCCTGCGGCTAGCGCCGGAGCCAGCACGGCGGGCTGGATTCGTGTCCACCCTGCCACGACATGTCACGGAACACGCGCGGGATGTGCCGGACCTGGAATGAGTGAGGAATAGGGGATTGCGCGGGGTCTCGCGCCCTCCTACGGTGGCCCCAGTCGGTTGGAGCCGTGCGACGCCCGACCGACGCGCACTTCCCCTCTCTCCCTCCGGCCCGAGGAGGCCTCGCCATGCCTGCGAACGTACTGATCGTCGAGGACGAGCCCGCCATCGTCGACTTCCTCCGCGACAACCTGCGCGAGGACGAGCACAGCGTCCGGGCGGTCGGCACCGTGCGCGGAGCGCTGCTCGCCCTGCGCAGCGACCGCCACGACATCGTGCTGATCGACGTCGGGCTGCCCGACGGTTCCGGTCTCGACGTCGTCCGCTCCATCCGCGGCGGCGAGGCCGGCGACCCCGGCGTCGGCGTGATCGTGCTGACCGCGCGGGCCGAGGAGCAGGATCGCCTGCGCGGCTTCCAGCGCGGCGCCGACGACTACGTCCCGAAACCGTTCTCGTATCCGGAGCTGCTGGCCCGCGTGGCGGCGCTGCACGAGCGCATCCGGCGCGTCACCCGGCGCGACCTGATCGCCGTCGGCCCGCTCGAGATCGACGTGATGGCGCGGGTCGTCCGCGCCGGTGGCACGACCATTCCGCTGCCGGCGAAGGAGTTCGAGCTGCTCGCGACCCTCGCCCGCGATCCGGAGCGCGTGATCCCGAAGGCCGAGCTCCTGGAGCGCATCTGGGGCTACCGCAACAGCCACACCACCCGCACGCTCGACAGCCACGCATCGCGGCTGCGGCGACGCATCGAGTCCGAGCTGCCCGGCACCCGCTACATCGTCAACCGCTGGGGCGTCGGCTACGCCCTGGTCGGCTCGGCATCCTGATGCGGCGGGTGCTCCCGAACCGGCTCGTCGTGGCGGTCGCCGTGCTGTCGGTGACGGTCTCGTCGGCGTTCGGGGCATTCGTCGTGATCCCGGTCAACGACCTCGCCGACGCGGCCCACGCGGGCTCGGTCGCCGACCGTGCCGACCTCGCGCTCGCCGTCGTCCGGGCCGGCGGCACGCCGGTCACGCCCGGGCTGACCGTCGCGGAGCGGCCCGGGCGTCCGGTCGTCTCGGGCGTCCCGTCCGCCGCCGACTGGGCGGCCGCGGCCGATCCCCGCTGGCGCCGGGACGCGCGGCGCGGCCGGCTGGCGATCTCCGTCCGCGCCGTCGGCGACGGCCGGCTGGTCGTCGTCGCGACCGCCCGCAGCGGTGCCATCGAGCGCCGCGAGCGGATCGGGCTCGCCATCGCGCTGACCACGGTGCTGATCGGCGCCATGGGGTGCGCCCTGTGGGCCGGCGCATCCCACGCGCGGCGGCTCGGCCGCGTCGCCGGCGTCGCCCGCCGGATCGCCGGCGGCGATCTGACCGCCCGCGCCCGCGACGGCGCCGGCGACGAGGTCGGACGCCTCGGATCGGACGTCGACCGGATGGCCGACCGCCTCGTGGCGCTCGAGCGCGCCCGCGGCGAGTTCGTCGCGAAGGTCTCCCACGACCTGCGCACGCCCGTCACCGTGATCAAGGGCTACGCCTTCACCCTCGCCCGCCGCGGCGGCGACGCCGACACGCTGCGCCGCCTCACCGCCATCAACCGCGAGGCCGACCGGCTGACGCGCCTGATCGACGACCTCCTGACGCTCTCCCGCGCCCAGGCGGGGGCGCTGAATCTGGTCTGGCATCCGACGTCGGCCGGCGAGCTGCTGGCCGAGGTCGCAGAGCGCGTCGGCGGACAGGCGGAGGACCAGCGGGTCGACGTCGCCGTGGAGTGCTCCGACTTCGCCGTCGACGGCGACCGGGGACGCCTCGGCCAGGTACTCACCAACCTCGTCCTGAACGCGCTCCGGCAAGCCCCGCCCGGCTCGACCGTCACGTTGCGGGCGATGGCCGACGGCGACGACGCCGAGCTCCACGTCTGCGATCGCGGCCCCGGCATCGACCCGGACCGGATACCCGGCCTCCTCGAGCCGTTCGCCACGGGCGACCGCACGACCGGGACGGGCCTCGGCCTGGCCATCGTGTCCGAGATCGTGACCGCGCACGGCGGCGCCTTCACGCTGGAGCCGCGGCTGGGCGGGGGCACGATCGCTCGCATCTACCTGCCCGGCGCGGCCGTCCGACCGACGGTGCTGGCATGAGCCGGCGCATGCTCCTCGTCGCGGCCGCCGCCGTCGGCACCGTCGGCCTCGCGTTCGCGGTGTGGCCGTCCGATCCAGCGCCGGCCGGCGACACCGGCGTGGCCGTCGTCGTGGCCCGCCGGACGCTGACCGCCGGGCGCGCGATCGACCCGGCCCAGGTCCGTGTCGTGCGTCTCCCCGCGGCGATGGTCCCGAAGACGGCGCTGGGCGAGACCGACCAGGTCGCCTTCCGGCTGGCCGCGGTCGCGATCCCGCCGGGCCTCCCGATCGTGCCCTCGCTGCTGCGACGCGGAGCGGGCGCCGCCGCGCTGACGGCGGGCGAACGGGCCGTCGGTGTCCGCGTCGACGACGTCACGGGCCTGCCGTCGCTGCTCGACGCCGGATCGCAGGTCGATCTCGTAATCGGTTCGGGCGAAACGCGGGTAGCGATCGACGGCGCCGGCGTGCTGGCCCGGCCACGGCGGACGACCGACGGGTCGTGGGCCGTCGTCCTGCGCCTGCCGTCGCGTCTGGCCGAGACCGTCGCCGACGCCCAGGCCGGCGGTGCCGGCGTGCGGTTGCTGGCCCGGGGCGACGCCGGATGAGCCGCCCCGTCATGGTCGCCATCGACGGGGGTGACCCGTCGTTGCGCGAGGCGATCGCCGCAGTCTTCGGGCCCGCTCCCGACATCGCGCTCGCGTCCGCCGGCGACCTCGACGTGGTCGATGTCGTCATCGCCGCCGACGACGCGGCGTCCTCGGCACTCGACCGCTGCCGCGCGTCGCGCCGGCCGTGCGTGGTGCTGCTGGACGAGCCCACGATGGCATCGGTCTCCGACGCGATGCGGGCCGGCGCCCGCGGCGCAGTCGCGCGGGAGCCGCTCGACGCGTTCGGCCTCCTCGGCGCCGTGCGCGATGCCGCTGCGTTCCGGCTCGTCGTGGCCGACGCCGCCGCCCCGGGCGGGCTGATCGTCGTCACCGGCGCGACGGGTGGTGCGGGTACGACCACGGTCGCGCTGGCGCTCGCCCGGGCCGCCGCGGCGCCCGTGGGGCTGCTCGACCTCGATCTGGCGGGCGGCGATGTCGCCCGGCGGACGGGCGTCGAACACGATCCGGGCGACGCCGGTCTGGCGGGACAGGCCAGCGGCCGTCGCGCCTGGGAGCGCCTGGCGGTCGATGCCGGGTTCGCCCTCATCGTGCCCGCACCCCGGCGTCCCGACCTCGCGTGGCTGGTCCGCGAGGGGGTGTGCACCGACCTGGCCCGCGCCGCCCGGGCCGTCTGCGCGATCGTGGTCGCCGATGTCGGCCGCGCCGCCGGCCCGCCGCTCGAGCTGGTCGCGGAGGCGACCCTGGTCGTCGTCGTGGCGCGTCCCGTCGCGGCGCAACTGGTGGCCGCGGCTGCCCACGCCGCGTTCCTGGAGGGCCTCGTCGCGGGTCGCAGCCCCGTCCGCGTGTGCGTCACCGGGATGCGCCTGCGGGACGAGGCGGTCGTGCGTCTCGCGACGGCCGCCCATGGCCTGCGCGTCGCCGCGCGGATGCCGTTCGGCGCCGACGGAGCCGCCCGGACGCGCGCCGACGGCGCCCTCGCCGCACTGCTCGAGGCCGCCGCATGAGTGCCCTCGTCCACGGACCGCTCGCACCGCTGTTCGACGACCCGCGGGTGACGGAGATCCTCGTCAACGGCCCCGATGCCGTCTACGCCGAGGTGGGCGGCCGGCTGCAGCGCGCGGATGTCGCCTTCCGCGACGCCGTCGAGCTGCGGCAGACCGTCGTGCGGCTGGTCGGGCTCTGCGGCCGGCGCATCGACGACGCCACGCCGCTCGTCGACGCCCGGCTGCCCGACGGCTCGCGCCTGAACGCCGTCCTGCCGCCGCTTGCCGTCGACGGGCCGTTGCTGACCATCCGCCGGTTCGGCGTCCGGCGCCTGACGATCGACGACCTGCTGCAGCTCGGCTCGATGCTCCCGGCCCAGGCGGCCACGCTCCGGGCGGTCGTCGACGCGCGCCTCAACGTGCTGATCGCGGGCGGCACCTCGTCCGGCAAGACCACGCTGCTGGCCGCGATCGTCGGCCTGATCGACCCGGCAGAGCGCATCGTCTCGGTCGAGGATGCGGCCGAGCTCGCGCTGCCGATCCCGCACGTCGCGCGGCTCGAGGCGCGCCCCGCGAGCGTCGAGGGGCGCGGCGCGATCGACGTGCGGGCGCTCGTGCGCAACGCGTTGCGCATGCGGCCCGACCGCCTCGTGGTGGGCGAGGTGCGCGGCGGCGAGGCGCTCGACTTGCTGCTGGCACTGAACACCGGCCACGACGGCTCGCTGGCGACGGTGCACGCGAACGGTCCCGCCGACGCGCTCCGGCGGCTCGAGACCATGGCCCTGATGGCGGGGGTCGATCTGCCGCACGGCGCGATCCGCGAGAGCATCGCGACGGCGGTGCACGTCGTCGTCCACGTCGATCGCCAGGGCGACGGGCGGCGCGTGGTGTCCGAGATCGCTGCGGTCGAGCCGGCCGGCGACGGCTGGAGCGTCGCAGGAACCGACGCGGTCGCCGCGCGGGCCGCCGAGCGGATGGGAGCGGCGTGCCCGAGCGATCCCTGATCGGTGCCGCGGTCGACCGTCGCCTCGGCGCCCGCCGGCGCTTCGAGGCGCAGCTGGCCGAGCAGCTGCCCGATACGGCGCGGGCGATCGCACGGTCGTACGCGGCCGGCCTGCCGTTCGGCACCGCCTGCCGGCGGGCGGCCGACAGCCTGGACGATCCCGCCGCGTCGATCCTGCGGGCGGCGGGTCTGGAGGCCGAGCGCGGGCGCGTGCCCGCCGACACGCTCTTCGCGCTCGCCGACGCACCCGGCGGCGGGCTGATCCGCGGCGCCATCGCCGTCAACGCCGAGCTCGGCGGCGACCTCGTCCGCGCGCTCGAGGCGCTGGCCGAGGGCCTCGACGACCGCGAACGGCTGCGCGGTGAGATCGCGGTGGCGACGGCCCAGGCCCGGTTCGCGTCGCGCGTCGTCCCCGCGGTGCCGTTGCTGGCACTGGGACTGCTCGGCGCGCTCAGCCCCGCCGCGGTGCTGCCGCTCCTGACGACGACGCCCGGCCGGCTGGTGATCGTCGTCAGCGCGCTGCTCGACCTGGCGGCGATCCTGCTGCTGCGACGTATCGCGCGCGGAGTGCAGCGGTGAGCGGGTTGCTGCTGATGCTCGCCGCGCTGCTGGTCTGTGCGGCGGTGCTGCCGCGGTTCGTCGGCGCGCGGCGCGCGCGTCTCACCGGCCTGGCGCGAGCGCGGGCGTTCCGCGCCGAGCTGCCCGATGCGCTCGAGCTGCTGGCCGCCGCCATCGACGGAGGCGCGCCGGTCGAGCGCGCGCTCGCCGCCGTCGCCGGCCACGTCGGCGCTCCCCTGTCCACCGAGCTGCGGCGCGCGTCGGACGGCACGGGCGACGCCCGGCCGGGCGCCGTGCTGGCGCGCGAGCCGGCGCTCCGCGCGCTGGGCGCGCTGGTGTCGTCGTCGGAAGAGCTCGGCGTGCCATTGGCCGGCGCACTCCGCGGCCTCGCCTCGCAGGAGCGCGAGCGCCGCCGCCGCGAGGTGCGCCTGCGCGCGGCCGCCGCCGGTCCGCGCATGACCCTGGTGGTAGCCGGGCTGCTCGCTCCCGCCGCCCTGCTCCTCGTCGTGGGTGCGGAGCTGCTCTCGGTCGTCGAGACGATTCGCGGCGCGCCATGAACGCCTCCCGCGGCCAGGCGGCGACCGAGGCGATCCTGGTCGCTGCCGTGCTCGCGGTCGTGGGCGTCGCGCTGCTCGGCGCGATCCGCCTCTCCGGCCCCCGCCCGGCGCCCGCTCTCGCCGCGAGCACGGTGGCCCAGGCACCGGTCGGTATCGCACTGCCGCTCGAGCTCGGCGCGCTCGAGATCGGCGACGGAACGGCATCGGTCGCCATCGCCGCCCGGCTGCTCGCCCTCGGCATCCGCGAGACCGGCACCAACAGCGGTCCCTGGATCGCGACGTTCACCGACGGCAACGCCGAGGCGTGGTGCGCCGACTTCGTCTCGTACGTGCTGCGTCTCGCGGGCACGCCGTTCAGCGGCGGCCAGTCCGGTGGCTGGCGGCTCGCGGCCGCCGCCGGCGTCCGGGCCTGGTTCGCGGCCCGCGGGCGCTACGTCTCGCGCGCGACGGCGCAGCCGCAGCCGGGCGACATCGTCTACTTCCTGCACAGCCACGTCGGGATCGTCGTCGCGGTGCGTGGTACGAGCCTGCTCACGATCGAGGGAAACGCCTCCGACGCCGTCCGCCAGCGCCTCTATCCGAACTGGCGCCAGATCGCCGACATCGACGGATTCGGTCGCCCCTGACATGCGGTGGAGAATTACGTGCCCAGAGGGCGGCCGCCTGGGCAGCTCCGACCGGGGCTCTTCGAGCCGGTGATCGCGGAGGACCGGATCCTCGTCACGGACAACCTCTCGGACTCCCGAGCAGGTACGAACGAACCGAGCTGCACCCTGGCCTCGTCGAACTGCCCGGGATGGCTGGAAGGGCGGAGCAGCAACGCCTGGCCGCGGCGATGATCGGCTGGATCGAAGCCGCCGCCTCGGACGCCGGAGAGCCGGCAGCCGCGTACATGGTCAATCAGTTCCTCGCACTCCACGCGGGCGGCGATTGGGCGATCCAGGAGCGCTAGGAGGCGGGGTTTCGGGCGCCCCTGACGCCCCAACGATTCGCGGTCCGTACAGCGGGAATGAAGAAGGCAGCAAGATCGTCTACTGCTATAGAAGACCCTGCCCGAAACGCTCCGACCGCCTGGCGGTGTAGCGTTCCCGGGCTCCAAGGAGGAACCGCGCGTCATGCCAGCTCTCGAGATCACTTCCACCAACTTCCAGGGCGAGGTCGTCGAGTCCGACGTCCCCGTGCTCGTCGACTTCTGGGCCGAGTGGTGCGGACCCTGCCGCATGGTCGGGCCCGTCGTGGACGAGATCTCCGAGGACTACGCCGGCCGCATCAAGGTCGCGAAGCTCGACGTCGACGCCGAGCCCGGCCTCGCCGGCCGCTTCGGCGTGCTCTCGATCCCCACGATCGTCCTCTTCAAGGACGGCGAGGTCATCGAGCAGTCCGTCGGCGCGAAGCCGAAGGATCGCCTCGTCCGCGAGCTGAACCTGGAGGGCCACGCCGCCTGATCGGCGACCCGCCCGCAGTACCGCCGACGGCGCGCCCACGGGCGCGCCGTCGTCGTCCTGGGGTGTCCCAGGGACTCCCTCACTAGAGTGAGGGTGATGCGCTACGCCCCCATCGAGGACCACGGCGTGATCGGGGACATGCACACCGTCGCCCTGGTCGCCACCGACGGCACGATCGACTGGTTCTGCCCACCGCGCTTCGATGCGCCGAGCGTCTTCGGCAGCATCCTCGACGCCGACAAGGGCGGGCGGTTCCAGATCGCCCCCGTCAACGGCGGCGGCAACGTCAAGCAGCTCTACCTGCCCGACACGAACGTCCTGATCACGCGCTTCCTCACCGCCCACGGCGTCGGCGAGGTGCAGGACTTCATGCCGATCCACGAGGACCTCGAGCAGCCGCAGCGCATCGTCCGCCGCGTCATGAGCGTGCGCGGCGCGATGACCTTCAAGCTCGACTGCTCGCCCGCCTTCGACTACGCCCGCACCGCAGCACCGGCTCAACGTCGGGCCGACCGGCGCCGTGTTCGCCACGCCGGCGCTGACGCTGTCGCTGTCGTCGCCCGTGGCGCTCACGCCCGTCGACGGCTCCGTGCAGGCCACGTTCGAGCTCGAGCCGGGCGAGATGCGCACGTTCGTGCTCGAGATCGCGCCCGACGGCACGCAGGTCGCGCGCGTCGTGTCCGACGAGGAGTCGCAGCTGCTGTTCGACGCGACGGTCACGTTCTGGCGGCACTGGCTCTCCAGCTGCACCTACCGCGGCCGCTGGCGCGAGACGGTGCGGCGCTCCGCGCTGGTGCTGAAGCTGCTCACCTACGTGCCCACCGGCGCGATCATCGCCGCCGCCCACCGCGAGCCTGCCCGAGGGCATCGGCGGCGTCCGCAACTGGGACTACCGGTACACGTGGATCCGCGACTCGGCGTTCACGCTCTACGCCTTCCTGCGGCTCGGGTTCTCGCGCGAGGCAGAGGCCTTCATGCACTTCCTCTCCGACCGCGCGCGGGAGTACGAGGTCGGGTCGGGGCCGCCGCTGCAGATCATGTACGGCATCGACGGCCGGCACGATCTCGAGGAGATCGAGCTCGACCACTTCGAGGGGTACTGCGCGTCGCGGCCCGGTGCGCATCGGCAACGGCGCGGCCGACCAGCTGCAGCTCGACATCTACGGCGAGCTGATCGACTCGATCTACCTCTACAACAAGTTCGGCGCGCCGATCTCGTACGACCTGTGGAAGGTCATCGTCAAGCTGCTCGAGTACCTCACCGACCACTGGCGCGAGCGCGACGAGGGCATCTGGGAGGTGCGCGGCGGCAAGCAGGAGTTCACGTACTCGCGCCTGATGAGCTGGGTCGCGTTCGAGCGCGCCGCGCGCATGGCGCGGCAGCGCGGCCTGCCCGGCCCGCTCGTGCAGTGGCTGCAGACCCGCGACGAGATCTTCCACGAGATCATGGAGCGCGGCTGGAGCGAGAAGCGCCAGGCGTTCGTGCAGACCCTCGACGGCCACGCCCTCGACGCCTCCAACCTGCTGATGCCGCTGGTGCGGTTCATCGCGCCGACCGACCCGCGCATGCTGTCCACCCTCGACGCGATCGGCGAGGAGCTGGTCTCCGACTCGCTCGTCTACCGCTACGCCGCCGGCCACGCGGCGTTCGACGGCCTCGACGGCGACGAGGGCACGTTCTCGATCTGCTCGTTCTGGTGGGTCGAGGCGCTGGCCCGCGCCGGCCGGCTCGACGAGGCGCGGCTGGCCTTCGAGAAGATGCTCACCTACGCCAACCACCTCGGGCTCTACTCCGAGGAGATCGGCACCTCCGGCGAGGCGCTCGGCAACTTCCCGCAGGCGTTCACCCACCTCTCGCTGGTGTCGGCCGCGGTCTACCTCGACCGGGCGCTCGACGGGCATCCGCCCCGGTAAGCTGGACACCGTGAGCTCCGCGAACCCCATCGACGGCCTGCGCGCGCGCCTCGCCGCGCACGGCTACCACCTGTTCCTGACGCCCGGCCGCCCGAGCGGCTGGTGGGTCACGATCCGCGACTGGCAGCCCGGCCATCGAGCCGCCGGTCGAGGCCTTCGCCGAGACCCGCGACCTGGCCATCCAGCTCGCCGACCGGCTGTTCACGAGCCACCGCCTGGCCGAGCTCGACCGCCTGATCCGCGAGCAGGGCAAGACCCCGCCGTCGTGGACGGAGGCCGACCAGCACGCGCGGCTCGAGACGCTCGCCGCGTACGCCCGTACGCTCACCACCGCCTAGAGCGCGCTGCTCCCCCTGCTGGGTGACGGCCGGTGCTGACCCGCCGCCGATAGCCACTACGTGGGATCTCGCGCACCGTTCTCGGAGCCGCCCGGCCGCGTCCTCGTCTGCGAGGACGACCCGTCCATGCGCGCGCTCCTCGAAGCCGCGCTGAGCGACGCCGGCCTGGAGGTCGAGACGGCCGACGACGGCCGTGCCGGCCTGGCGCGCGCGAGCGCCTCGCCGCCCGACGCGATCGTCGTCGACTGGCTGATGCCGGGCCTCGACGGCATCTCGCTCTGCAGCGCCGCGCGCGAGCACCCCGAGCTGGCGCTGTCGCACATCGTCCTCGTCACCGGCCGCCGCGAGCGCGAGTACGCGCAGATCGCCACCGACGCGGGCGCCGACGCCGTCTACCACAAGCCGTTCGACCCGGCAGAGCTCGCCGACGCCGTCCGCGCCGGCGTGCGCCGCAGCCGCGCCGCCCGCCGCGCGATCGGCGACTCCCGCACCGACCCGCTCACCGGCCTGCGCGACGAGCGCTGCTTCCGCGAGGACCTCGACCGGCTGCTGGCGCTCGCCGACCAGCTGCCGCTGACCATCGCCGTCGCCGGCTGCTCGGTGCCCGACGACACCGGCGCCGTCGCCGTCGAGGCGCTCGCCGGATCGCTCGGCAGCGTGCTCGGCCCCGCCGACGCGCTGTACCGCATCGTCGCGCTCGGCGAGGTGGGGTTCGCCGTCATCGCGCCCGACGCCGACGAGCCCGGCCTGCTGCACGCCGCGCTGGAGTCGGCCGCCCGCCAGGGCGGGGCGGACGCCGCGAGCGTCCGGATCGCGGCGATGCTCGTCGACGGCGGCGGATCGGCCGACGTCCTGCGCGGCCTGTCCGACCGGATGCACAGCAGGTTCTACGCCTGACATGCGACGATTGACGCGCATCCTCGCGGCCGTGCTCGCCGCCGGCGCCGTGCTGGCGCTGGCGCCCGCCGCCCTCGCCGCCACCACGACGCTGACGGGCACCGTGCAGCTGCTGCACGGCGACGCCCGCACGGCCGGCGCACCCGCGCAGTTCCTCTACGCGCTCGACACCGCCGACGGCCTCTACCGGCTGGAACTCGACGGCCCCTCGTCGCTGACGCCGTCCAGCTACGTGCACGCCACCGGCACCCTCGACGGGTCGCTGCTCCGCGTCCAGAGCGTCGCCCCCGCGACGCCGGCCACGGCCGCCGCGCGCCAGCAGGCTGCGCGCGGCCGGGTCAGCCTGGCACCGTCGTCGCCGCAGCTGGCCGTGATCCTGATCAACTTCTCGAACAACACCTCGACGCCGTGGACGCCGACGGCGATCGCAGGCACGCTGTTCAACAACGCCGACGGCGTCGCCGCGTACTACGCCGAGCAGTCGCACGGCAAGACGATGCTGACCGGCACGGTGTTCGGCTGGTACACGATCGCGGCCACCACGGCCACCTGCGACTACGCCACCTGGGCCAACCAGGCCGAGGCCGCCGCCGGCAACGCCATCGCCGGCTACTCGAACGTGATGTACGTGTTCCCGTTCGTCAACGCCTGCGGGTGGGCCGGCCTGGGCTCGATGCCCGGCTCGCGGACGTGGATCAGCGGCTACCCCGACCTGCGCGTGATGGGCCACGAGCTGGGGCACAACTTCGGCGTGCACCACGCGAACAGCCTGGAGTGCAGCTCCGGCGGCACGCGCGTCGCGCTGGCCGCGACCGGCTGCTCGTCTGACGAGTACGGCGACCCGTTCACCATCATGGGCGATGCCTCGACGCGGCAGTTCCCGGCCTTCCACAAGGGCGAGCTCGGGTGGCTGCAGCCGACCGCGACCTACACCGTCACCTCCAGCGGCACGTACACGATCGCGGCCTCGGAGCTGAACACCGGCGCGACCCAGCTGCTGCGCATTCCGCGCACCAACGGCGCCCTGTACGTCGACGTGCGCCAGCCGTACGGCACGTACTTCGACAACTTCCTGCCCGGATCGGGCGCGGTCAGCGGCGTCATGCTGCGCACTGGCCCGGCCGGCTACAACCGCACGCAGCCGAACCTGGTGGACGCCACGCCCGCGACGGCGACCTTCGCCGACGCCGCCCTCGCCGTCGGCCAGTCGCTCACCGACCCCGTCAGCGGCGTCACGGTCACGACCACCGCCATCACGGCCGGCGGCGCGACGGTGACCGTGACGGTGCCCGGCGCCGGCAACGCGCCCTCCGCGCCGACCGGCGTGGCCGCGCATGCCGTCGCCGGCGGCGTCGACATCACCTGGTCGGCGGCCACCGACGACATCGGCGTGACGGGCTACCGGATCTACCGCAACGGCACGCAGGTCGGCGCGTCGGCCGGGCTCTCGTTCCACGACACCGCGATGAACGGCGTGCTCACGTACACCGTCGCCGCCGTCGACACGCAGAACCTGGTCGGTCCGGTGGGAGCCGCGCCCACCATCTCGGTCGGCGACACGACGCCGCCGTCGCAGCCGACCGGCCTGACCGTGACGCTCGCCGGCACGACCGTGACGCTCACGTGGCAGCCCGCCACGGATAACGTCGGCGTCGCCGCCTATCGCCTCTACCGCAACGGCGCGCTGCTGAAGTCGACCGCGGCCACGTCCGCCCAGGACACGTCGCTGAGGGGCGGCCAGAGCTACGCGTACTCGGTGCGTGCGGCCGACGCCGCCGCCAACCTGTCGCCGCCGTCGGCGGTCGTGCCGGTGGTCGTCACCGACGGCACCCCGCCGTCCGGCGTCACGCAGCTGAAGGTGGTCGTCAACCCGAAGCCCTGGAGCGCGACGCTGACCTGGAAGGCCGCGACCGACAACGTCGCCGTCACCGGCTACCGCATCTACCGCGACGCGCGCCTGATCAAGACCGTCACCGGCCTCACCTACACCGACCCGGGGATGCCGCACATCGACATGGCCGTCTACGCCGTCGCCGCCGTCGACGGAAGCGGCAACGAGGGCACGCGCAGCCGCATCTCGGCGATCGCGCCCGACGTCGACCTGATCTCGCCGACGGCGCCGAAGTCGCTGCGTGCGAAGGCGCTCGTGAAGCGCCGTGTGCGCCTCGCGTGGCCGGCCGCCCGGGACGATCTGGGCGTCGTGCGCTACGACGTCGTGGTGGCGGGCCGCGTCGTGCTGAAGACCACGAAGCGCGCGCTCACCCTCAGGGTCGCCGGCAAGCGCGGCAAGCGCGTCACGATCCAGGTGCGCGCCGTCGACGCCGCCGGCAACCGGTCGAAGCTCGTCAGGGCCGTCGTCCGCCTGCGCTAGTCTCGCCGCGATGACGCGGGTGGCGGTGGTCGGACACGTCGAGTGGGTCACGTTCGCCGACGGCGCGGTGCCGGCGACCGGCGAGATCAGCCTGCTCGCGGACCCGTTCAACGCGGCCGCCGGGGCCGGCGCGGTGGTGGCCGTCGAGCTGGCCCGGGACGGCGTCGACGTGGTGTTCTACACGGCGCTCGGCGACGACGAGGCGGGCGACGAGTCGCTGCGGTTCCTGCAGGAGCGCGGGGTCGACGTGCGCGCCGCGCGGCGGGCCGAGCCGCAGACCCGCGCGCTGACCGTCCTCTCGCCCGACCACGAGCGCACCATCCTCGTGATCGGCGAGAACCTGCACCCGCAGGCGACCGACGACCTCGGCTGGGACGACATCGCCGCGTGCGACGCCGCGTACTTCACCGGCGGCGACCCCGCCACCGTCGTGCTGGCGCGCCGGGCGCCCCTGCTGGTGGTGACGGCCCGGCGGCTCGCGGTGCTGGCCGACGAGCGGCGCGCGCGCCGACGTGCTGATCGGCTCGGCGGTCGATCCGGGCGAGCGCGTCGAGGCGATCCCGCTGCCGGAGGCGCCGGGCATGATCGTGCAGACGCGGGGCTCGGAGGGCGGCACGTGGCGGGCGGCGGACGGCACCGACGGCACGTGGTCGCCGGTCGAGCTGCCCGGGCCGGTGCGCGACTCCTACGGCGCCGGCGACAGCTTCCACGCCGCGCTGACGGGGGCGCTGGCGGCCGGCGGGGACATCGCCGAGGCGGTCGTCGCGGGCGCGCAGGCCGGGGCCGCGGCGGTCGTCCGGCGCGGCGCCTACGGCGAGTAAGCTGTCGCGCCATGACCGACCACGCCGAGCGCACCGAACGCTACGCCGAGCTGATCGTCCGCGTCGGCGCCAACGTGCAGCCGGGCCAGACGGTGCTGGTCAACGCCCACGTCGAGCAGGCCCCGTTCGCGCGGGCGCTGGCCGAGGCCGCCTACGCCCGCGGGGCGCGCTACGTGGACGTCTGGTACTGGGAGCCCCACGCCAAGCGCTCGCGGCTGCAGCACGCGCCGCTCGACTCCCTGTCGCAGACGCCGGAGTGGCTGGACGAGCGCGCCCGGGCCGTGTGCGACGGCGGCGCCTACATCCGCGTCGACGGCGATCCCAACCCGACGCTGCTCAGCGATGCCGATCCGGCGCGCGCGACGCTCGACTCGATGCCGGTCAACCAGGTCATCCGCCAGGGCCAGCGCGAGGGCACGATGTGCTGGAACATCTGCTGCTACCCGACCGAGGGGTGGGCGAACGCGATTCCCGGCTCGCCCAGCCTCGACCGGCTGTGGGACGCCGTGGCGACGGCCGTGCGGCTCGACGAGCCCGACCCGAGCGCCGCGTGGGAGGCGCACATCGACGGCCTCGAGCGTCGCAGCGCCGAGCTGACCGGGCACCGGTTCGACGCGATCCGCTTTCGCGGCGGCGGCACCGACCTGACCGTCGGCCTGTTGCCCGGGTCGCGCTGGAAGTCGGGCACCGAGACCACCGTCTACGGCGTCCGCTGCGTGGTCAACATGCCGACGGAGGAGGTCTTCACGACGCCCGACCGGCGCCGCGCCGAGGGCGTCGTCCGCTGCACGCGGCCGCTGCTGTGCGAGGGCGTGCTGGTCGAGGGCCTCGAGATCGAGCTGAAGGGCGGGCGCATCGTGCGCGTCGACGCCGCCGCCCACGCCGAGTACGTCCGCGGCCAGGTGGCGCGCGACGAGGGCGCCTCCCAGCTGGGCGAGGTGGCGCTGGTGAGCGGCGACTCCGGCGTCTACAAGAGCGGCCTGATGTTCAACGACACGCTGTTCGACGAGAACGCCACCTGCCACCTCGCGTACGGCGGCGGGTACGCGGCGGGCGTCGAGGGCGCGGCCGAGATGACGGTCGAGGAGCGCTACGAGGCCGGGCTGAGCCACTCCAGCGTGCACACCGACTTCATGGTCGGCGGCCCCGAGGTGGACGTCGACGGGCTCGACGCGAGCGGCAGGGCGACGCCGCTGCTACGCGACAACGAGTGGCAGTTCTAGCGCCGGGCGCTAGGAGTCGAACCCGAGCCCGACGCGGTCGAGCGCCCGCAGCCACAGCCCGCGGCGGCCGGCGTTGCGGTCGGCGCGCGCCAGCTCGTGGCGCGTCAGCGTGATGCCGGCGTAGCGCAGCGGCTCGGGCGGGAACGGCACCGGCTTGGAGCGGACGAACGTCGTCCGCGTCGCCTCGGTCTCGCGGCCGTCGGCCAGGTCGAGCGCCACCCGCGCGCCGAACCGCGTGGCGCCGACGCCGAGCCCGGTGTAGCCGGCGGCGTACGCCGTCTTGCCGCCGTGGGCGGTGCCGAAGAAGACGCTGAAGCGGCTGCAGGTGTCGATCGCGCCGCCCCAGCG
The DNA here is from genome assembly GCA_963722525.1 of uncultured Actinomycetes bacterium. Taxonomy (GTDB): domain Bacteria; phylum Actinomycetota; class Thermoleophilia; order Gaiellales; family F1-60-MAGs149; genus VFJZ01. Next base: position 596,316 of record CAVRMM010000002.1, read on the forward strand.
GTGGCTGAACCGGACGCTGCCGGCGAGCTGCGGGAAGGTGTCGAAGAACTGCTGCGCCAGCAGCTCGTGCGTGGCGGCGCGCTGCTCGTACGACGGGCCGAAGCCGTTGCGGAAGTGGTAGACGGCGTCGTACCCGCCCCACAGGATCCGGCCGTCGTCGGTCTGGCGGTAGTAGTGGAACTGGTTCGTGCAGTCGGCGAGGCCCTGGCGCCGGCTCCAGCCGATCGACGCGCGCTGCTGGTCGGTCAGCGGCTCGGTCGTCAGCACGTAGTCGTACACCGGCACCACGTAGGCGCCGATGCGGCGCAGCAGCGGCGGGTACGCGTTGGTGGCCAGCACGCAGCGGCGGGCGCGCACGTGCCCGAGCGCCGTCTCGGCCAGCACGCCGGCGCCGTCGTCGCGCAGGTGCGTGACGGCGGTGTGCTCGTACAGGCGCGCGCCCAGCTCCACCGCAACGCGCCGGAGCTCCCACGCCAGGTGGGCGGGATCGACCAGCGCGCGGCCGGTCTTCACCCACAGCCCGCCCAGGTACGTGGGGGAGTCGACCTCGGCGCGCAGCTGGTCGCGGTCGAGCCACACGGCCTCGTCGCCGACCTTGGCGGCCTCCTCGGCGCCGCCGGCGAGCCACTCGATCTCGTGCGGCTCGCGCGCCACGGCGATCACGCCGGTCTCCTCGAACGAGCAGTCGATGGCGTGCCGGTCGAGCGTCGCGCTGCAGCCCGGCGTAGCTCTCGTTGCCGAGGCGGTGGAGGGTCTCGTACTCGTCGGGCCAGCGGCTGCGGCCGTTCTCCTCGCCGTGCGTGATCGACGCCTCGCAGGAAGCCGCCGTTGCGGCCGCTGGCGCCCCAGCCGACGCGCTCGCCCTCCAGCACGACCACGTCGCGCGACGGGTCGTCCTCGCAGCGCCTGGATCGCCGCCCAGAGGCCGGTGAAGCCGCCGCCGACGATCAGCAGGTCGGCCTCGGCGGCACCGACGAGGCTCGGCGTGGGGGCCGGCCCGTCGCCGCGGTCGAGCCAGTACGGCGCGGGTGCCGCCGTGGCGAGTGCCTGAAGGTGCCACGGCGTCACGCGAGGGAGCCTATCCCGAGCCGATACGAACACGTGTTCGTATCACACTGGAGAAGTTGCAAAGTGGGGCGTGGTGGGATATGGTGGGGCGCAGTGGACCTCGGGTGGAGCATCCGTGGGACGTCACGACCGTTTCGGACTCACCGTGCTACTCGGCCAATACACCCAGCGCCTCGACGACAAGAACCGGCTCACCGTGCCGGCCAAGTTCCGGGCGGACTTCGACCCGGACATCGTCGTGACGCGGGGACTGGACGACTGCCTGTGGGCGTTCACGAAGGACGGCTGGGACGCGTTCCACACCGAGCAGAGCTCGCGGCTGGACGGGTTCTCGCGGGAGGCGCGGCAGATGCGGCGCTTCTTCTTCTCGGCGGCGCACGAGGCGAAGCTCGACAAGCAGGGGCGCGTGGCGCTGCCTGCAGGACTGATGGACCACGCCGGCCTCGACCGCGAGATCGTGGTCACCGGGCACCGGCGAGCACCTCGAGATCTGGAATCGCGACAAGTGGGCGGACGTCGTCAGCGAGTCACAAGGGAGCATGGAAGATGTTGCGGAGCGTTTCGCGCGTGAACCCCAGGGCTGACAGCCCGCACGTCCCCGTGCTGCACCGCGAGGTGGTGTCGTGGCTCGCGCCCGAGCCCGGCATGACCGTCGTCGACGGCACCTTCGGCGCCGGCGGCCACGCGCGCCTGCTGGCCGACGCGATGGACGGCCGCGGCTGCTACGTGGCGATCGACCGCGACCCGCGGCGTGAAGGGCCACTTCGCGGCCTTCACGCACGACCATCCCGACCTGCGCACGCGCTTCGTGCGCGGCAACTTCTCGCTGGCGCTGCGCAACCTCGTCGCCACCGGCGTGCGCGCCGACGCGATCCTGCTCGACCTCGGCATCTCGTCGATGCAGATCGACCAGACCGACCGCGGCTTCTCGTACGCCACCGACGCGCCGCTCGACATGCGCATGGATCCGTCCGAGCCGCGCACCGCCGCCGACCTGGTGAACGAGCTGGACGAGCGCTCGCTGGCGCGCATCCTCCACCGCTACGGCGAGGAGCGCTACGCGTCGCAGATCGCCCGCGCCATCGTCCGCCGCCGCGCCAAGGAGCCGTTCGCGCGCTCGCGGCGACCTGGTGGAGACCGTCCGCCGCGCCATCCCGACGCCGGCCCAGTTCGGCCAGGGGCATCCGGCGAAGCGCGTCTTCCAGGCCCTGCGCATCGTCGTCAACGACGAGCTCGGCGCCCTCGAGGACGGCCTCCAGCACGCGCTGGAGATGCTCAACCCGGGCGGGCGCCTCGGCGTCATCTCGTTCCACTCGCTCGAGGACCGCATCGTCAAGACCTTCATGCGCGACGGCGCCCGCGGCTGCGTCTGCCCGCCCGACCTGCCGATCTGCGGCTGCGGCCGCGAGCCGCTGCTGCGCGATCCTGACGCCGCGCGTCGTGCGGCCGAACGAGATCGAGATCGAGGACAACCCGCGCGTCCGCCTCCGCCCGCCTGCGCGTCGCCGAGCGCACCGAACGCCGAGCTGCCGCTGTGAGCGCCGTTGCGACCCCGCAACGCCGCCGTCGCCGCGCCAAGTCCACCGCCGACACGGCCGCGTCCCAACGTCGCAGCGCGGCCCCGGCTCGAGCGCAGCCGCGCGGCCGGCCGGGCCGCGTCGTTCTCGAGCTACGTGATCGTCGGCATCGTCGGCCTGCTGCTGTGCGGCATCGTGACGCTGCAGATCCGGCGCGCTGCAGGCCAACATCGACGCCGGCAAGCTCGACACGCAGCGGCGTGCCGTGATCGCCGAGTCGCTGAACCTGCGCGCGTCGCTGGCGAAGGCCCACCCGCGCAGCGAGGTCGAGGCGTTCGCCAAGCAGGCCGGCATGATCCGCCCCGACGTCGACGCGTACCAGACGGTGCGGGTGCGCGCGAAGTGAGCGTCGCGGCGCCGCCCCGGGGTCGCTCGCGACGCCCGCCGCCCCGTCGTCGTCCGGCCCCGTCCAAGGGTCGCGCACGCCCGTATCGCGCTCCCAACCCGAGCCGGCGCATCCGCCTGCTGCTGCTCTGGTGCGGGCTGCTGCTGTGCGCCGTCGCCGTGCGCGCCGTGTACCTGCAGGTCGTCCACCACGACCACTACGTCGCGCTGGCCGCCAGCGAGCACCGCTCCAGCGTCGTGCTGCACGCCAGCCGCGGCGACATCGTCGACCGGCGCGGCCAGGAGTTCGCCGTCTCCGACCGCGCGACGACCATCGGCGCGTACGTGCCGCTGAAGGATCCCGTCCGGCGTCGCGAACGCGATCGCCGCCGCGCTCGACCTCGACGCCGCGTCCGTGTCACGCCAAGATCTCCAACCCCGATCTCAAGGCCGGCACGCACATCGACGTCGTCCGCCAGGCCGACGCCGCCGGCGCCAAGAAGCTCGAGGCGCAGAAGGTGCCCGGCCTGACGTTCACCCCCGAGGACCGCCGCGTCTACCCGGGCGGCACGGGCACCGCCATCGTCGGCATCACCGACATCGACGGCAACGGCCTCGCCGGGCTCGAGCAGACGTACGAGAAGCAGCTCCGCGGCAAGGACGGGCACGAGGTGTTCATCCGCTCGGGCGGCGCCGAGGAGATCGCCGCTGGCGCTGTCGCCGATCACGCTCGACGCGCCGCACGACGGCGCGCGGCTCGAGCTCGCGCTCGACATGGAGATCCAGGCGGCGGACGAGAAGCTCGCGCAGTCGACGCTCGAGAAGACCGGCGCCGAGACCGTCACGATCCTGCAGCTCGATCCGCGCACCGGCGGCGTGCTGTCGATGGCGTCGGCGCCCGGCGCCCGGTCGAGACGCCGTACGGCGAGGCGAGCGCCGACCAGGTCAAGCTCCGCGCCGTCACCGACCAGTACGAGCCGGGCTCGACCTTCAAGCCCGTGACGATGGCCGCCGGCCTCGACCGCAAGGTGATCTCGCCGAAGTCGAAGTTCGTCGTGCCCGGCTGCATGAACCTCTACGACCGCCGCATCTGCGACGCCGAGCCGCACGGCCCCGTCACCATGTCGGTGGCCGACATCCTGCGCGTGTCGTCCAACGTCGGCACCGTGCAGATCGCGTACCAGAAGCTGTCCGGCAAGGGCGAGGCGGCCCACGGCGAGTTCTTCGCGCCGTACATCGACCGGCTTCGGCTTCACGCAGAAGACCGGTATCGACCTGCCGGGCGAGGTCAAGGGCCAGGTGCCGCCGTACGAGAAGTGGTCGGGCACCACGATCGGCAACATCCCGTTCGGCCAGGGCATCGCGTCCTCGCCGCTGCAGCTGGGCGCGTTCTACGCGATGCTCGCCAACAACGGCGTGTGGAACCAGCCGCACATCGTGGCGCGCGTCGACGACAAGCCCGTCGAGCGGAAGACCGAGCGCCAGCTGCCCGAAGCGCGTCACGACGCAGCTGACGCGGATGCTCGAGGACGTCGTCAAGCCCGGCGACACGGGCGAGCAGGCCGCGATCCCCGGCTATCGCGTCGCCGGCAAGACGGGCACGACGCAGAAGGTCATCGACGGCACCTACTCCGACGACGCACTACGTCGCGTTCTTCGCCGGCTACGCGCCGTCGCGCGACCCCCGGGTGATGACGCTGGTGATCGTCGACGACCCCGACGGCGACGAGTACCACGGCGGCGAGGCGGCGGCACCGGTGTTCGCCGAGGCCACCGCGAAGGCGCTGCAGGTGCTGGGCGTGCCCCGCCAGAAGGGTCTGTAGCCTCTCCGGCATGAGCACGCGCCGGACCGGCCTCGTCACCGACGAGGGCTTCCCCGTCACCCTCACCGGGACGCCGGTCGCCGCCGGCGATGCGGCGCCCGCCGTTCACCTGCATCGTGCAGGAGCCGGGCTCGTGGACGATGCGCGAGATCGGTCTCGACGCCGCCGCGGGGCGCGTGCGGCTGTACAGCGTCGTGCCGTCGCTCGACACGCCCGTGTGCTCGCGCCAGACGCAGCGGTTCGACGCCGAGGTGGCCGCGTTCGGCGATAGCGTCGCGGCCTATGCCGTCTCCGTCGACACGCCGTACGCCGCCGGCCGGTTCTGCCGCGGCACCGAGATCGCGAACCTCACGGCGCTGTCCGACTACCGGCCGCAGCGCTCGTTCGGCCACGCCTGGGGCGTGCTGGTGGAGGAGACCGGCGAGCTCTGCCGCGCCGTGTTCGCGGTCGACCGCGACGGGCGCGTCGTCCACGCCGAGATCACGGCCGAGACCGCCGACCAGCCCGACTACGCAGCCGCGCTGGCCAGCGTGCGCGCAGTCGTCTGACCGCCCCTCGTAGACTGCCCTCGATGGACGCGAAGCTCCGAGCCGTGCTGGACGAACGCACGCGGTACGACGCCGCGACCGCCGAGCCGCGCATCTTCGACGCGCTGGATGGAGGCGCACGCGTTCGACGCCGACCCGGACGCGCCGGGCGAGCCGTTCGCGATCGCACTGCCGCCGCCCAACGTCACGGGCTCGCTGCACATGGGCCACGCGCTGAACGGCTCCGTCCAGGACGCGCTGATCCGCCTGCGGCGCATGCAGGGCCGCAACGTCCTGTGGCAGGCCGGCACCGACCACGCCGGCATCGCGACGCAGACGCGTCGTCGAGCGGCAGCTCGCCGCGACGGGGACAGAGCCGCGAGGCGCTCGGCCGCGAGGCGTTCGTCGACCAGGTGTGGGAGTGGCGCGCGAAGACGGGCTCCGACGATCATCGAGCAGTACAAGCGGCTCGGCTCGTCGATGGACTACCGGCGCGAGCGGTTCACCATGGACGACGACTACGCGCGCGCCGTGATCGAGGTGTTCCTGCGCCTGCACGAACGCGGCTACATCTACCGCGACAGCCGGCTCGTGAACTGGTCGTGGCCGCTCCAGACGGCCATCTCCGACCTCGAGGTCGAGCACCGCGAGGTCGACGACGTGCTCTACTCGGTGCGCTACGACGTCGAGGGTGGCGGCGAGATCGTGATCGCGACCGTGCGGCCGGTGACGATGCTGGCCGACACCGGCGTCGCGGTGCATCCCGACGACCCGCGCTGGAACCACCTGATCGGGCGCACCGCGATCGTGCCGCTGGTCGACCGGCCGGTGCCGATCGTGGCAGACGAGCGCGTCGAGCTCGGCTTCGGCACGGGCGGCCTGAAGGTGACGCCCGGCCACGACCCGGTCGACTTCGAGATCGGCCGCGACCACGGGCTCGAGACGCTGCTGTTCATGGACGAGCAGGGGCGGCTGCGCGACCTGAAGCCGGAGTGGGAGGGGCTGTCGCTCGAGGAGGGCCACGAGGCCGCGCTCGCCCAGCTCCGCGCCGAGGGGCGGATCGTGGCCGAGGTGCCGCTGCACCACTCGGTCGGCTTCTGCCAGCGCTCCGGTGCGCGCGTCGAGCCGATCGTCTCGCTGCAGTGGTTCTGCAGGATGGACGAGCTGGCCGACACGGCGATGGAGGCGGTCGCGCAGCGGGCGCATCACGTTCCACCCGAAGCGGCTCGAGAAGATCTTCTTCGACTGGATGGAGTCGATCCGGCCCTGGTGCGTCTCGCGCCAGCTGTGGTGGGGCCACCGGCTGCCCGTCTGGTTCGCGCCCGACGGCTCCTACGTGGTGCAGGCCGACCGGCCCGAGGGCGACGGCTGGGAGCAGTCGACCGACGTGCTCGACACGTGGTTCTCGTCGGCGCTGTGGCCGTACGCGACGCTCGGCTGGCCCGACGACACGCCGGAGCTGCGCACGCTGGTACCCCGGCAACGTGCTGTCGACCGCCCGCGACATCATCAACCTCTGGGTGGCGCGGATGATCTTCACCGGCATCGAGTTCGCCGGCGACATCCCGTTCACCGACGTGTACATCCACTCGACGATCCAGGCCGCCGACGGGCGCCGCATGTCGAAGTCGCTCGGCACCGGCATCGACCCGCTCGACCTGATCGCGAAGTACGGCGCCGACGCCACGCGCTACGGGCTGCTGAAGATGTGCTCGACGCAGGACGTGCGGTTCGCCGAGGGGATGATCGACGAGGGCCGGTCGTTCTCGAACAAGCTGTGGAACGCCTCGCGGCTGGTGCTGCTCGGACGCCGATCCCGAGGCGGTGGCGGCGCCGACCGGCGCCGAGCCGATCGACCGCTGGATCCTGACGCGGCTCAACGAGGTGACGCGAACCGCGACGGCGCAGTTCGAGTCGTTCGACTTCTCGAACCTCGTCAAGGAGCTGTACGGGTTCGTCTGGAACGACGTCTGCGACTGGTACCTCGAGGGGCTCAAGATCCGCCTCTACGGCGACGACGAGGTTGCCACGGCGCGAGGCGTCGGAGACCGCGCTGTACGTGCTGGAGCGCGTGCTGGCGCTGCTGCACCCGGTGATGCCGTTCGTGACGGAGGAGATCTGGCCGTACCTGCCCGGGCGCCGCGGGCTGCTGATGCGCTCCGCTTCCCGGTCGCCGACGGCGTCGAGGATCCCGAGGCGGCCCGCGCCGTGTCGGCCGTCATCGAGCTCGTCACCGAGCTGCGCCGCATGCGCCAGGACGCCGGCCTCGGGCCGCGCGAGCCGCTGGAGCTGGCCATCTCCGGCGGTGACGACGCCGCGCACCTGCGCGCGCAGCACGACCTGGTGGCCGGCCTCGGGCGGGCGACGATCGTCGAGGCGACGGAGGGCGGCGTGCCCGTCGTGGTCGGCGATGCGCGCGTGCTCGGTGCGGCGGCGGCGCGCTCGCGGTCGCGCTGCGCGGCAAGATCGAGCGGCGCGTCGCGGAGGCCCGCGCCGACCTCTCCAAGGTGCAGGGCAAGCTCGCGAACGCGGGCTTCGTCGATCGCGCTCCCGCGGCCGTCGTGGCCGAGGAGCGCGAGCGCGCCGACCGGCTCGGCCGCGAGGTCGAGGCCCTCGACGCGCGCCTGGCCGAGCTGGCGGAGTAGGTGGCCGGGCTCGAGGATCTCCTCGCGACCCGCGCCGCGTTCGGAATGCGGCTCGGGCTCGACCGCATGCGGCTGCTGCTGGCGGCCCTGGAGGAGCCGCAGCAGTCGTTCCGGGCCATCCACGTCGTCGGCACCAACGGCAAGACCTCGACGACGCTGTTCGCCGCCGCCATCCTGGAGGCGCACGGCCTGGTCGCCGGCGCGTACATCTCGCCGCACGTGCACGGTTTCGCCGAGCGGGTGCAGCTGGGTGGGGCGCCGCTCGGCGGCGAGGTGCTGGCCGCCGCGGTGGCCCGGGTTGAGGCGGCGGCCGCCGACGTCGACGCGACGGCGGACGAGCCGCTGACGCAGTTCGAGGTGCTGACGGCGGCCGCGTTCGTCGCGCTCGCCAGCGCCGGCGCCGAGGTGGTCGTGGTCGAGGCGGGCCTGGGCGGCCGCTACGACGCCAGCAACGTGCTCGACGCGCCCGTGGTCGCCCTCACGAACGTCGGCCTCGACCACGTCGAGCAGCTCGGCGGCACGCGCGAGGCGATCGCGGCGGAGAAGCTGGCCGTGCTGGCGCCGGGCGCCCGATCTCGTGGCCGGGTCGGTCGACGCCGAGATCGAGGTCGTGATCCGGCGGCTGACCGGGCACGCGGGCTCGGTGCGGATGCTCCGACCCGGTAGCAACGTCGCCGGCGCTCCGCAGCTGGCCGCCCGCGGCCGCTTCCAGCGCGAGAACCTGGCGCTCGCGCTGGTCGCCTGCGAGGTGCTCCTGGGCGAGGAGTTCGACCGCGAGCGGGCCATCGCAGCGGCCGCGCAGGTCGTCGTTCCGGGCCGGCTCCAGGTGATCGGCAACGACGCCGCTTGTGGTTGTCGACGGTGCGCACAACCCGCACGGCGCCAGGGCTCTGGCCGCCGAGCTGCCCGCCGCGGTGGGCGCGCGCCGGCCGCTGGTGGGCGTGATCGCGATCCTCGCCGACAAGGACGTCGACGGCGTGCTCGACGAGCTGACGCCGCGGCTGCAGGCCGTGATCGCGACGCAGTCGGCGTCGCCGCGCGCGCTGGCCGCCGCCGAGCTGGCGGCGCGGATCGTCGCGCGGGGCGTTCCCGCGGAGGTCGTGACGCCGCCGTCCGCGGCGCTCGCGCGGGCCCGCGAGCAGGCCGGTCCGGCGGGCGCCGTCCTGGTCTCCGGATCGTTGTCGCTGCTGGAGGAACTGGCACCGTTGCTGGTCCAGGCCGCGGAGGCCGGGTAGAATGGCCCGGAAGGCAGGCGGGCTCGGCGTTGTCGCGTTCGCCCTGGCAATCATCCTCACCGTCGTGCTGCTCTCGTACGCCGTGGGGTACCTGATCGGCAGGATCCTGCTGTGAGGGATCGAAGTAGCTGAACGAATGAACTGGCTTCCCCTCTTAGCGGGCGAGACAACGGGCATCAGCACCGATGGCGCCGTCACGACGACGACGTCGGACGACGACAACCCGTTTCAGCCCGTCCTCGACTTCTTCGACTCGGCCACGTTCGAGGCGATCCTGAAGCTCGTCGGCTTCATGGTCGTCGTGCTGTGGCTGGCGTCGGCCTTCTTCGTGTTCAAGGACGCGCGCCGCCGCATCGCCGATCCCGTGCTGATCGCGGTCGCGGTCGCGACGGCGATCGTGTTCCCGTTCGTGGGCGTGCTCATCTACACGATCCTGCGGCCGCCGGAGTACCTCGACGACGTGCGCGAGCGCGAGCTCGAGATCCGCGCGATGGAGCGGCGCCTGGGTGCGGACCAGCGCTGTCCGTACTGCCGTTCCGAGATCGAGAACAGCTTCCTGATCTGCCCGGTCTGCACGTCGAAGCTCAAGACCGCATGCCGCCGCTGCAAGGCGCCGCTCGAGCAGCACTGGAAGGTCTGCCCGTACTGCGAGACCGAGGTTCGCTCGGACGAGCCGCTCGACAGCGACGCTCCGACGGGTGTGCTGCGCGTGGGCAGACGCTCCCGCGAGCAAGCTTCGCAGTCTCCGTAGCTACGCCGCAGCGCGCCTCGCAACGATCGCGGCGGCCTGCCGGTCGACGTGGTGGGCGTAACGTGCAACGCCGTCGTCGGCGTTCGTGGCGAAGATCCGCGGTAGCCAGCCGGGCTCCAGCCAGTGCGGCGCGCGCTCGAGTCCGAGGGTGGCGCGGTGCGAGGACCAGGTGAAGTCGCGCGGGTCGTCGACGAGGCCGGCGTCGACGGGGTTGTTGGCGATGTACATCGCGACGCGCGTCACGTCGCCGTGGCTGTGCAGCGCCGTCGACCCGAACCGGCCGGCGGTGGCGTGCCCGAACCGGTCGCGACGCTGGTTGAGCCGCATCGCCTGGCACGTTCCGAGCAGATGCATGCCGCGCACCAGTGCCTCGTGCGAGGTCTCGACGAGCACGTGGTGGTGCGTCCGCATCAGGCAGTGCGCGTGGATCTTCCAGCCATGCCGTCCAGCCGCGCGGCCGTACAGCGTGTACTGGGCCTGGTGGTCGGCGTCGTCCTCGAACAGCACCAGGCCGCCAGTGCCGCGCGAGTACACGTGGTAGAAGCCGTTGCGGGAGACCTCGCGGGGTTGCCGTGCCATGCCGCTGACCGTACACCGCTCCGGCGTGCCCGACCGCGCGCGCCGCGTGCCACCTCCCGGATTGTCCGCAACCGATCGCGCCACCCGCGCGACTTCCGCGCGAAAACGTTCTGGGGTCAGACCCCAGAACGGCCCGAATCGGGGTCAGACCCCGCGCGCTGGACCGTCACGCTTCGTGGCGGGATCGATCTGCTGGCGCTGGCGGGAACGGGGGGCTCGTATCCTCCACCGCTATGGAGACGACTCTCGTTCTGCTCAAGCCCGACGCAGTTCGGCGCGGGCTCGTTGCGGACATCATCGGCCGCTTCGAGCGGCGCGGCCTGCGGTTTCGCGGCATCCGGCTGCTGCACCTCGACCGCGCGACCGCCGAGCAGCATTACGCCGAGCATGCCGAGCGGCCGTTCTTCGGCGAGCTCGTCGACTTCATCACCGGCGGCCCCATCGTGGCGCTGGCCCTCGAGGGCGAGCAGGCGATCGAGGTCGTCCGCGGGATGATGGGCGCCACCGACCCGAAGAAGTCGGCGCCGGGCACGATCCGCGGCGACCTCGCGATCGCGCTGGCCGAGAACGTCATCCACGGCTCCGACTCGCCCGCCTCGGCCGAGCGCGAGCTGGCGCTCTTCTTCGGCGACGGCCTGCTGCCCTGAACGACCCGCGCCCGCCGATCGTCCTGGCGTCGCGCTCGCCGCAGCGCCGCGCGCTGCTGACCCAGCTGCAGCTGCCGTTCCGCGTCGCCGAGCCCGACTACGACGAGCCCCCGCTCGACGTCGCACCGGCCGACCTCGTCCGCACCCACGCCCTCGAGAAGGCGCGCTCCGTCACGCCGCAGGACGGGGACGGACCCGTGCTCGGCGTCGACACGGCCGTCGTGCTCGCGGACGACGCGGTGCTCGGCAAGCCGGCGGACGCGACCGCGGCGCGCGCGATGCTGGCTCGCCTGGAGGGCCGCGAGCACCGCGTGCTGAGCGGCCTCGCGCTGATCGCAGACGGCCGCGAGCTCGTCGCCCACGCCGAGACCGTCGTCCGCTTCCGGCCGCTGACCGCGGCCGAGATGGACATCTACGTGGCGGCCGGCGAGTGGCAGGGCCGGGCCGGCGCCTACGCGATCCAGGGACTCGGCGCCGGGCTCGTGACCAACATCGCCGGCTGTTACCCGAACGTCGTGGGGCTGCCCGTGGCGCTGCTCGTCGCGACGCTCGCGGAGGTCGGATATCCATCCCTTGCAGGGAAACCGCCGGGCGCGGGGTAGACTCACCTCTCATGTTTGGATGGCTGCGGGGATTCGGAGGCCGGGACATGGCCGTCGATCTCGGAACGGCCAACACGCTCGTGTACGTCCGCGGCCGCGGGATCGTGCTCTCCGAGCCGTCGGTGGTGGCCATCGACCAGCGCACCGGAGAGGTGCACGCCGTCGGCGTCGAGGCCAAGCGCATGCTCGGCCGCACGCCCGGCACGATCGCCGCCATCCGGCCGCTGAAGGACGGCGTCATCGCCGACTTCGACGTGACGGAGGAGATGCTGCGGCACTTCATCCAGAAGGTGCACCAGAACCGCTGGGCGCACCCGCGCGTCGTCGTCTGCGTGCCGTCCGGCGTCACCGGCGTCGAGAAGCGCGCGGTCGAGGAGGCCACCATCTCGGCCGGCGCCCGCCAGGCGTACCTGATCGAGGAGCCGATGGCCGCCGCAATCGGCGCCGGGCTGCCCGTGTCGGAGCCGACCGGCAACCTGATCGTCGACATCGGCGGCGGCACGACCGAGGTGGCCGTCATCTCGCTCGGCGGCATCGTCGTGTCGCAGTCGATCCGCGTCGGCGGCGACGAGATGGACGAGGCGATCGTCAAGTACGTCCAGCGCGAGTACAAGCTGCTGATCGGCACGCAGACCGCCGAGGAGGTCAAGCTCGAGATCGGCTCGGCCGCGCCGATGGTGGAGGAGCTGCAGTGCGAGATCCGCGGCCGCGACCTCGTCACCGGCCTGCCGAAGACGGTCGTGCTCTCCTCGCAGGAGGTGCGGATCGCGCTCGAGGAGCCGCTCAACCAGATCATCGACGCCATCAAGTCGACGCTCGACAAGACGCCGCCCGAGCTCTCGTCCGACGTCATGGACCGCGGCATCATGCTCGCCGGCGGCGGCGCCCTGCTGAACCAGCTGGACGAGCGCATCCGCCGCGAGACCGAGATGCCCGTGCATATCGCCGAATCACCGCTGACGTGCGTCGCGGTCGGCTCCGGCCGCTCGCTCGAGGAGTTCGACGTGCTCCACAAGCAGGCCCGCGCGTACGCCAAGCGCCGCCGCCGCTAGTCGTCCCGCCGCAGGGTGTGGTGCATGACTATGCACAGATCGGTATACTCATGCAGGAGATGGCGACGGTGACCACCTACACCGCGGGGATCGCGGGCGCCTCCGGCTACGCCGGACTGGAGCTGCAGCGGCTGCTGGCCGCGCACCCGTCGCTGGCCGCGACCGTGCTGCAGGCCCGCTCCGAGCCCTACGAGGACATCGACGCGGAGCGCCTCGCGGGCTGCGACATCGTCTTCCTCTGCCTGCCGCACGGAGCCTCGCACGAGATCGGCTCGTCGCTGGCCGCGGCCGGCACGCGCGTCGTCGACCTCGGGTCGGACTTCCGCGTCGGCGGCTGGACGTACGGGCTGCCGGAGCTGCACCGCGAGCAGCTGCACGGCGCCCGCCTCGTCGCCAACCCCGGCTGCTACGCGACCGCCTCGATCCTGGCGCTGACGCCGCTGGCCGAGGCCGGGCTGATCGACGGCCCCGTCGCCATCGACGGCAAGTCGGGGGTGTCGGGCGCCGGCAAGGAGCCGTCGGCCAAGACGCACCTGCCCGACGTGCACGGCGGCGTTACGCCCTACAGCCCGACGGGCCACCGCCACATCGCCGAGATCGAGCAGGAGACCGGCGCCGCCGTCACCTTCACGCCGCACCTGCTGCCGACCAGCCGCGGGCTGCTGGTGACGGCGTACGTGCGCCTCACCGATCCGGCCGTCGACCTCGACGCGCTGTACGCCGAGCGGTACGCCGACGAGCCGTTCGTCCGCCTCGGCGAGATGCCCGCGCCGCAGCGGCTGGCGGGCTCGAACGCCGTCGCCGTCGCGGCCTTCGCCGATCGCCGCACGGGCACCGCGATCGCCGTCGCCGCGCTCGACAACCTCGTCAAGGGCGCGGCCGGCCAGGCGATCCAGAACGCCAACCTGATGCTCGGCCTGGACGAGGGCGCCGGCCTGACCGCGCAGGGGCTGTGGCCGTAGGCGTCACCTACCCGCTCGGCTTCACGGCGGCGGGAGCGACCGGCGGGATCAAGGCCTCGGGCCGGCCCGACGTCGCGCTCGTGGTCGCCGACGGAGCCGCCACCGCGGCGGGCGTCTTCACGCGCAGCCTGGCCGCGGGCGCCCCGGTACGGCTGTGCCGCGAGCGCCTGGCCGAGAGCCCCACGGCGCGCGCGGTCGTGATCTCGAGCGGCAACGCCAACGTCGCCACCGGCGAGCAGGGCCGGGCCGACGCCGAGCGCATGGCCGCGCTCACCGGCGAGCTGACCGGAGCGGGCCGCGACGTGCTCGTCTGCTCGACCGGCGTGATCGGCGTGCCGCTGCCGATGGACCGGGTCGAGGCCGGCATCCGGGCCGCCGCCGGGGTGCTGGCGCCGGAGGGTGGCGAGACCGCCGCGATCGCCATCTGCACGACCGACTCGCACCCGAAGTGCGCCACCCGCACGGTCGAGATCGACGGCCACGAGGTGCGCGTCGGCGGCATGGCCAAGGGCGCGGGCATGATCCGCCCCGACCTGGGGACGATGATCGCGATCCTGACCACGGACGCCGCGATCGCCGCCGACCAGTTGCAGCCGCTGCTCGGCGCCGCCGCCGCGCGCTCGTTCAACCGCATCACCGTCGACGGCAGCCAGTCCACCTCCGACTCCGTGATCGTGCTCGCCTCGGGCGCCGCCGGCGCCACCATCACCGAGCGCAACTGCGCGGCCTTCAGCGAGGCCCTGTTCGGCGTCTGCCACGACCTGGCGATGGAGATCGTGTCCGACGGCGAGGGCGCGCGCCGGATCGGCCGCTACGAGGTCGTCGGCGCCCGCACGGAGGCCGACGCCGACCGCGCCGCGCGCCACGTCGCGGAGGATCAGCTGGTGCGCTGCGCCCTGTACGGCGCCGACCCCAACTGGGGCCGCATCGTGGCCGCGCTCGGCGTCTGCGGCGTCGACATGGACACCGGCCGCGTCGCGATCGACCTGGGCGGCGTGCCGCTGGTGCGCGACGGGATCGCCGTCGCGGGTGCGGCGGACGCCGCCGGGGTCGCCGCCGAGGCGGCCGAGGTGCACGTCCGCATCGACCTCGCCTCCGGCCCGGCGTCGGCGGTCATCTACGGATCCGACCTGTCCACGCAGTACGTCCTCAACAACTCGGAGTACACCACCTGATGCAGCCCGTCGTCGCCAAGCTGGGTGGGAACGCCCTCGGCTCCCTGCCCGACGCCCTCGCCCTCGGTGCGGGCGGCCGGCAGCTCGTGATCGTCCACGGCGGCGGGGCGCAGATCTCGGCGCTGATGCGTCGTCGCGGCATCGAGCCCCGGTTCGTGGGCGGGCGGCGGTTCACCGACCTGCCGTCGCTGGCGTGCGTGCGCAAGGCGCTCGGTGACGTGTCGGACGAGCTGGTGGCGGCGATCGCGGCGACGGGTGGTATCGCGGCGCCGCTGCGGCTGGGCGAGGCACTGGTCGGCGAGCGGCTGCCCGAGCTCGGCCTGGTCGGACGCATCGCCGAGGTCGACGTCGCACCGCTGCGCGCCGCCTGGACGGCCGGCGCCGTGCCGCTGATCGCGCCGATCGCGCGGGACGGCTCCGGCGAGCGCTACCTCAATGTCAACGCCGACGACGTCGCCGCGGCCGTGGCGGCTGCCATCGGCGCCGACGAGCTGGTGTTCCTGAGCGACGTGCCCGGCGTGCTGGCCGAGGACGGCAGCGTGATCGCCGAGATCAGCGCGTCGGCGCCGCCCGCGGTGAGCGGCGGGATGCTGCCGAAGCTCGCGGCGTGTGGCGCTGCCGTCGCCGCCGGCGTCGGCCGCGTCCGCATCGGCGCCGGCACCGTGGTGACGGCATGAGCGCGCAACGGCTGGAGCGAAGCGGAAGCCCTTGCGCACGGTGGCGAATGCCGTGCGAAGCTCCGGAGGAGTGCACGGCATGAGCATTGTGGAACGCGGCCAGGCGGCCATCCTGCCCACGTACCCCGTGCGCCCGGTGGCGTTCGTGCGCGGCAAGGGGACGGCGCTCTGGAGCGAGGACGGCACCGAGTACCTCGATCTCGTCGCCGGCCTCGCGGTGGTCTCGCTCGGCCACGCCCACCCGGCGCCGATCGAGGCCTTCGCCCGCCAGGCGGCAACGCTCGGCCACGTCTCGAACCTGTTCTGGACGGAGCCCGGGGTCGCACTGGCCGAGCGGCTGCTCGAGCTGTGCGAGCTCGACGGCGGCGCGTTCTTCTGCAACTCGGGCGCCGAGGCGAACGAGGCGGCCATCAAGCTCGCCCGTCGTCGCGGCCGGGCGCGGGGCGGGGCGGAGAAGCACCACATCGTGTGCCTGGAGGGCTCGTTCCACGGCCGCACCCTGGCGACGCTGCAGGCCACCTGGGCGCAGCAGAAGAAGGCGCCGTTCGAGCCGCTCCCGGCCGGGTTCTCCCACGTGCGGCCCAACGACCGCGACGCGCTGCGGGCCGCCGTCGGCGCGCACACGGCCGCCGTGCTGCTGGAGCCCGTGCAGGGCGAGGGCGGGGTGCACCCGCTCGAGGCCGGCTACCTGGCGCTGGCGCGGGAGCTGTGCGACCAGCATGACGCCCTGCTGATCTGCGACGAGGTGCAATCGGGCATCGGCCGCTGCGGCGCGTGGCTCGCGAGCCGCCGCCTCGGCATCGAGCCCGACGCCGTCACCCTCGCCAAGGGCCTCGCGTCCGGCATCCCGATCGGCGCGCTGGTGACGCGGCAGCTGGAGGACGGCTTCGCGCCCGGCGAGCACGCCACCACCTTCGGCGCCACGCCGCCGGTGGCCGCGGCCGCCCTGGCGGTGCTGGACACGATCGTCGCCGAGGACCTGATCGGCAACGCCGAGCGCGTCGGCACGCACCTGCGCGAGCGGCTGGTGGGCGTGCCGGGCGTCTCCGCCGTCCGCGGCCTCGGCCTGCTGATCGCCGTCGAGCTGGGCGCCGGCGACGCGCCGGGCGTGGCGCGACGGCTGCTCGACAACGAGCACGTGGTCGTCAACGCCGTGTCGCCGACGGCACTGCGGCTGTGCCCGCCGCTCTGCCTCAGCAGGCGACGACGCCGATCGCGCCGCCGCCGCGATCGCCCGCGTGCTCGACACCTGAGCCGCCCCGGGCGCGCGCCCTGCAGGGGCGTAGAATGCCGGCGTGCGGACGCTGCGTCTCGGGCTCCTCGTCGTGCCGGCTGCCATCGTCGGGCTGCTCATCCACGCCAACGGCGACGGCGGCCTGTGGGAGCTGCTGGTCTGGGGCCTCGTACTCGTGACGGCGGGACTGGCCGTGCGGCTGGCGCAGCGCGAGGCGGCGACGTCGCTGGCGCGCATCGCCGCGGCCACCGGAACGGTGCCGTACGCGGGCCGTCTGCATCCCGACGGGTCGTGGCGCGGGCACGTGGCCGGACCCGGCGCGCCGCGCATGCTGGGCGGGCCCTACAGCGCCGAGGCGTGGGCGGCGGCCGTGCACCCCGACGACGCCGCGGCCTTCGCCGAGGCCTGCCAGCGCGCCGCCCGCGGTGAGCCGAGCGAGGTCGAGTACCACATCGTGCGCACCGACGGCGAGACGCGGGAGATCTGGGACCGGTTCGCACCCTCCCGCGGCGGGACGGTGGCGGGCGTGCGCGTCGACGTGACCGAGCGCCGCGCAACGGAGCGCGAGCTGTCCAGCGCCCAGCACCGCCTGGAGAGCCTGCTGCGCCAGCTCGACGACGCCGTGCTGACGCTCGAGGTGCTGCCCGACGGCACCATCGTCGACGCCGACGGGCCCGGATCGGGCGGCGACGGAGAGCTGCTGCGCGAGGGCCAGGTGCATCCCGACGACCTCGCCACCTTCCGCGGCTCCCTCGACGCGATCCGCAGCGGCGAGCGCGTCGCGACCCGCATCCGCCGTCTGGCCGACGACCGGCCGCCGCGCCTGCTGTGGCTGCGCAGCGTGCCGCGTCAGGAGCCCGACGGCAGGCGCTTCGCCGACGTGATCGTGAGCGACGTGACCGACCGCGCCGAGCTGACGGCCGAGCTCGCCGCGACGCGCAGCCAGCTCGATCGCGTGCTCGCGGCCGTGGCCGCCGTCGCGTACACCCTCGAGCTGGACGAGGACACCGCCGTGCCGTGGGAGATGTCGTACGTCGGCCCCGGCTGGGAGCGGGTGACGGGCACGGAGCCCTCGACGCCGCGCGGCATGGCGACCTGGCTGATGGCCGCCGTGCACCCTGACGACCGGGTGTTCGTCGAGCAGGGCTACCTCCAGCTCGCGCGCGGCGCCGCCATCGATCGCGTCTTCCGGCTCCAGATCCCCGACGGCGTCCGCCACGTGCACGAGCGGGCGCGGCCGCGCACCGACGCCGCCGGCCGGCTGCTGGCCGACGGCATCCTGATCGACGTGACCGAGGTGCGCGTGGCCGAGCAGGCGCTGTCGGAGGCCCACGACGACCTGCAGCACCTGGCCGAATCGATCGACGAGGTGCTGTACCGCGCCGAGCTCGGTGTCGACGGCTGGTGGCACACCGTCTACAAGGGGCCCGGCCACGCCCGGCTGCTGGGCCTGCCACCGGCGCTGCTCGACGATCTCGACTTCTTCGACGAGGTGTGGAACAGCGCCCTGCACCCCGACGACCGGCCCGCCTACATCGCCGCCTGGAACTCGCTGCGCCCCGACCATCCGATGGAGGTCGTCTACCGGGTGATCTCGCGCGACGGGACGGTGCGCTGGATGGCCGATCGCGCCAAGGCCCGGCACACGCCGGACGGCGCGATCATCGCCGACTCGATCAGCATCGACGTGACCGAGCACCGGCGCGTCACCGACGAGCTGGCCGCCGCCCGGCTCGCGGTCGAGCAGACGGCCGCCGAGGGTGCGGCGCGCCTCGAGGGGCTGCTCGCCGCCGCCGACGCCGGGTTCGCGGTGCTCGAGGCCGAGGAGGGACGCGTGCGGATCCGGTTCGCCGACCCGACGCTGCCGCAGCGGCTGCTCGGCCAGCCGCTGCCGGCGGGCGTCGACCTGGGCGCCGCCATCTACGGCGCGCTCGAGCACGACGAGCGCGAGCGCCTGGTGAGTGCGTTCGAGGCCGGCGACCGGTTCGTGGTCGACTCGCGGCTGCGCGGGCTGGACGGGGTCGTGCGCAGCTTCGCCGTCGAGGGCGCCGTCGATCGTCGCCTGCCGGCGTCGACCGCCGCCGCGACCGTCTTCCTGGTCGTGCGCGAGATCTCGCGCGATCCCCGCATCGCGGCCCTGCTCGACGCGGTCGACGAGCCCGTCTACGAGCTGGAGCTCGGCGCCGACGGCATCTGGCGGACGACCGCGGGCACCGGCATCGCGCGGATCCTCGGTGTCGCGGGCGCCGACGAGCGGGTGCTGGCGGCCGCGGTGCTGGACGACGACCGCGCCCTGTTCGAGGCGCACCGCGTGCGCCTGGCGGCGGGCCAGGCGTCGAGCGCCGAGTTCCGCGTGCGGACGGCGGCCGGCGCGGTGCGGTGGCTGTGGGAGCGGGCGCAGGGCCGCCGCGAGGGCGACCGCGTGATCGCCGTCTCCGCCGTCGCCGACGTGACGGCGTGGCATCCGGAACCGGCCGACGAGCACGCGCGACCGTGACGGCGGCCGAGGTCGAGGACGCGATCCGCCGGCACGCCCTGACGCTGCCGGAGGCGTACGAGGACCGGCCGTGGGGCCATCCCGTGTTCAAGATGCCGCCCAACAAGGTCTTCGTGTTCATGTCGGAGGGCGAGGACCCGGTGCGCGTCACCGTCAAGCTCGACGCCGAGGAGCGCGAGGCCGCGCTGACGCAGCCGTTCATCGGCGTCGCGAAGTACGTCGGCCGGTACGGCTGGGTGACGGTCGAGGTCGTCGATGCGGACGTCCTGACGATGGTGCTCGACTGGGTCGCCGAGAGCTGGTGGCTGAAGGCCGGCGCGGCCCAGCGCAAGCTCCTGGAGCCCTGAGCCGCGCGGCCGCCGTATCCTGACGGCGTGCAGCGCTACACGTCGGTCGCCACCGCCTTCGCCTTCGGCTACTTCTTCACGCTCGGCCTCCTCACCATCGGCTGGGCCGTGTTCCAGGAGCCGCGGTCGTTCGAGATGGCGACGGGCCTGGCCGCCGTCGGCGCCGTCTTCGCGGCCCTCTCCCGCTTCATGCGGGAGCGCAACGCCGAACGCGGCTGATGCGCGTCCTGTACGTCGCCTTCTACTTCCCGCCGACCTCGGGCGGGGGCGTCGAGCGGACGCTGCGCTTCTGCGAGCACCTGCCCGAGCACGGGATCGAGTGCGAGGTGCTGGCCCCGGTCGACGCCCGCTGGCTGGCCGACGACCCGGCCTCGCTGGCGCGCATCCCGGACGGGCTGCGGGTGCATCGCGTGCGGTATCGCGGGCCCGGCAACCGCGTGCTGCCGGCCGACCGCATCGCCGCCGCCACCGGCACGGTCGACCGCGCCCTGGTGCGCGCACGGCTGGCACCGCGCCGCCTGCTGCTGCCCGACGTCGACGTGCCGTGGCTGGCCGACCTGGTGCCCGCGGCCACGCGGCTGCTGCGGACCGGCCGATTCGACGCGCTGCTGACCACGAGCCCGCCGCACTCCGTCACCGTGGCCGGCGGCCTGCTGGCGCGGCGCACGGGCGTCCCGTGGGTGGCCGACTGGCGCGACCCGTGGCTCGCGAACCCCGACGTGGCGCGGGATCGCGCCTCGGTGCGGGCGAAGCTGGCGGCCTCCGGGCGGCTCGCACGCCTGGTGGCACCGCGGATGGCGGGTGCGGCGTGCGTCAACGACGCGATCGCCGACGAGGTGCGGACACTGGCGCCGGGCGTGCCGGTCGAGGTCATCCCCAACGGCGCGGAGGTGGAGCGCATCGCCCTGCTGGAGCGCCACGCCGACCCGCGGCTGACGTTCCTGTTCACGGGCTACTTCTTCGGCGACCGCGGGCCGGGCGTGTTCCTGGACGCGCTGGCCGCCGCGCTGCGCGAGCGGCCGCAGCTGCGCGACGGCGTGCGCGCACGGTTCATCGGCTCGTTCCCCGACGCCGAGCGCGACCGCCTACCGGCGCTGGGGCTCGCCGAGGTGGTGGAGATCGAGCCGACGCAGCCGCACGACGTCGTGCTGCAGGCCCAGCGCGATGCCGACGTGCTGCTGCTGTTCATGCAGGACCGGGCCGGGGCGGAGGCGGTCGTGCCGGCGAAGACGTGGGAGTACCTGGCGGCCGACCGGCCGGTGCTGGCGCTGGTGCCTCCCCTGGGTGCGGCGGCGAGGGAGCTGCAGTCGGCCGCGGCCGGCGAGGTCTGCGCGCCCGACGACACCGACGGCGTGCGCCGCGCGATCCTGCGGCTGGCCGACGGCCACGCCGCCGGGACGCTCGCGGTGCCCGGGCTCAGCCAGCCGGCGCGGGCTGCGATCTCGCGCCGGGGCCGGGCGGCGCAGCTGGCCGGTTTGCTGCAGCGGGCAGCCGGCTGACGATCATCCACGCGATCCCGAGCGCCGCGAACCCCGCCACGGCGTCGAGGAGCCAGTGGTTGCCCGTCACCACCGTCGAGAACACGACGAGGACGGGGTAGAGGGCCCAGACTCAGGCGCGTCACCAGGTGCCGGCAGGCGCGGTAGCCCGTGATGCCGAGCAAGAGCGCGTAGGCGGAGTGCAGGCTGGGGACGGCGGCGTAGAGGTTGGTCAGCGAGCCGACCAGCGACGAGCGCAGGTTCGCCTGGGTGGGGTCGAGGACGTCGATGAAGCCGAAGCCCGGTGTGAGGCGCGGCGGCGCGGTCGGGTAGAGCCAGTAGCCGAGCAGGCCAAGCACGTCGAGCGTGATGATCGTGTTGCGGACGCGCGGGAAGAACTCCGTCCGGCGCAGGTACAGCCAGATGCAGAACGACCAGGTGATCAGGCGCTGGCAGTTCTGGTACGTCCAGCGGGCGGCGTCGATCACGAAGCGCGGGCCCGTCCAGCGCCCACTGCTGCAGGTCGCGCTCGACGAAGATGTGCAGCGCCTTCTCCGCCCGGATGATGTCGTGCGCGTGGGCCAGGGCGGCTTCGGTCGAGCCCTCCAGCAGCGCGCGCGTCACCTCGTAGATGGCGTTCGCGCAGAAGAGGAGGAGCATCTGGAGGCCGAAGGCGATCCAGCCGTGCGGCGGAAATGCGCGAATGGCGCGAAGGACGCTCACCGGGCGGCGATGGACGCCGCCTCCCAGACTCCCGGTCGCAGCAGCTGACGCGCGATCGTGATCGGGGCGGGCGTGGCCACGACGCGCACCAGCGAGCCGGGCCTGATCTTGTCGGCCGCGGCCGCGGCGGCAGGCGGACATGCGCACGACGACCTGTTTCTTCGTCCGCACGTTGCGCGAGCCGATGCGGATGCTGGTGAGGCGGATCGCGGCGCGCACGTAGATGCCGTTGTCGCCGCCCGCGATCCACGTCATGCGGCCGAGGAACGTCGGCGCCTGCGAGGCGGCGCGCTTCCCGGCCGTCGTGACCGCCGAGAACGCCACGATCGGCGCCTTGCGCAGGCGCTTGTAGGGGCTGTGCGGCCGGCCGCTGGCGGAGTGCTCCTCGAAGTGCAGGTGCGAGGCGCCGCCCTCGGCGTCGCCCGAGTTGCCGACGTAGCCGATCTCCTGGCCCGCCTTCACGCGCATGCCGCTGCGCAGGCCGCGCGCGTACGCCGTGCCGGCGCCACCGCGGCCGTCGTTGCCGCGCCGGTCGTTGTTCAGGTGGATGTAGAGCCACTCGTACTTCGAGTTGCGCAGGTAGATCATGTAGCCGCCGCGCCCGGACCGGTGCAGCCGCACCACGCCGTCGGCCACGGCGATCACGGGCGTGCGCTTCGGCGCCATCAGGTCGTTGCCCTGGTGGCCGCCCTGGGCACGGGGCGCGCCGTAGTCGTTGAAGTAGGTCGCACCGCCGACAACGGGGAACAGCAAGCTCGGCGTCGCGGCAGGCGCGGCGGCCGGGGCTGAGAGCGTCGTCGCGAGGACGAGGCCGATGAGGGTCGCAGGGCGTCTCATGGAGTCCGTGCCGCCCGCCGGCGACCGCGGGATCCTACCAGGCCGGCGGCGAATCGCCCGTGTATGCTTTCGGCCCGTGCGTCCCGACCACTGCGCCGAGAGGCATACGCGTTGACCCCGCGGACGACGCCGCTCCACGCGAGCCACCTCGCGCTCGGCGCCCGGATGATCGACTTCGGCGGCTGGGACATGCCCGTCTACTACGCGGGCATCAACGAGGAGCACCGCGCCGTCCGCTCGGCCGCGGGCATCTTCGACGTGTCGCACATGGGCCAGGTCGAGGTCGCCGGCCCGGGCGCCCACGATTTCCTGCAGCGCGTGCTGTCGAACGACCTCGACCGCCTCGGCGACGGCCAGGCGCAGTACACGCTGCTCACCAACGACCGCGGCGGCATCGTCGACGACCTGATCGCCTACCGGCGCGGCGCCGACGACTACCTGCTGGTCGTGAACGCCGGCAACACCGACGTCGACGTGGCGACTCTGACCGCCGCGGCAGGCGACGTGCCGGTCGTCGACCACTCCGCCGCGCACGGCATGATCGCGCTGCAGGGCCCGACGTCCGACGAGGTGCTGGACGGCGCCGTCGCCGACATCCCGTCGTTCGCCTTCGCCGACCGCACCATCGCCGGCGTACCGTGCCTGGTGGCGCGCACCGGCTACACGGGCGAGCGCGGGGTCGAGATCGTGACGCCGGCGGCCGATACCGCCACCGTGTGGGACCACCTCCTGCAGGCCGGCGCGGTGCCCTGCGGGCTGGGCGCGCGCGACACCCTGCGGCTCGAGGTCTGCTATCCGCTGCACGGCAACGACATCACGCAGGACACGAACGCGATCGCGGCCGGCCTCGGCTGGGTCTGCGCGCTGCAGAAGGACTTCACCGGCGCCGACGTGCTGCGCCGCACGAAGGAGGAGGGCCCGGCCGAGCGCCTGGTCGCCTTCCGCATGGCCGAGCGTGCGATCCCGCGCGGCGGCATGCAGATCGAGGACGCCGCCGGCGAGCGCCTCGGCGTCGTCACCAGCGGCACCCTCTCACCCAGCCTCGACGAGGGCGTCGGGATGGGCTACGTGCGCACCGACCACGCCGCCGTCGGCACGCAGATCGTCATCGATGTACGCGGCCGCAAGCGACAAGCTGCGGTCGCAGCCAAGCCATTGCTCAAGAAGAAGGAGTCGTAGCGACCATGGCCGAAGGGGTCTATCCCGACGAACTGCGGTACCACCGCGAGCACGACTGGGTGCGACTGGAGGGCGACGAGGCCGTCTTCGGCATCACCTGGTACGCGCAGGATTCCCTCGGCGAGGTCGTCTACTTCGATCCGCCGCCGGTCGGCAACCAGGTCACGGCCGACGAGCCGTACGGCGAGCTGGAGTCCGTGAAGGCCGTCAGCGACGTGATCGCGCCGCTGTCCGGCGAGGTGACCGGCGTCAACGAGGCCGTGATCGAGAATCCCGATCTCGTGAACAAGGATCCGTACGGTGAGGGGTGGCTGATCCGCGTCCGCCTCGACGATGTGGGATCGGCGAGCAGCCTGCTCGACGTCGCCGCATACCGCGCGCTGCTTCCTGAGTAGGATGAGAGGCGTGCGTCGCCTCGTCCTCCTCACCCTCACGCTGCTGCTCGTCGCCGTCGTGCCGGCCGAGGCCAAGCGCGTCGGCATGAGCGTCCGCGCCGTCGCCTACTGCACGACGAAGACGGTCAACGTCCGCCTCACCGACGGCACCATCGTCGCCCGCCGCCACGTCGTGCCCGGCCGCACGATCCAGAGCGTCGTGAAGGAGTCGAAGGACCTGCTGCTGTTCGTGAAGATCAAGGCCTCCTGGTCGACCGTGCAGCGCGGGCAGACGATCCGCGTGCTGGCCGACGGGCCCGACGGCGAGCAGTGGCAGTGGCGGTTCCAGACGCGCAACAAGAAGCCGCTGCGCGATCCCACGAACTACCAGGCATGCCTCAAGCTGAAGACGCGCACCGGCAAGTTCCTGCGCCGCATGCAGGAGCGGCAGGGATCGTGGCGCTTCACGACCCGCATCACCGCCGGCTCGCTCGTGACCTCCACGAGCAACGTCACCGTCCGTTCCCGATAGCCCGGGCGGGGGCTTGCCGCCCCGGCGCGGAGCGGGGACAATGCAGGGCATGGCGACGCCGAGCCCACACGCGGGAACCAGCGGTTCGTGCCGGCTCTGCCGGGCGTACTGCGACTGGACGATCGACCCGTCCGCCTGCGTCGACGCCGGCTGCCCGAACCTCTACGCGTACGACGACCAGGCGGGCCGGCGCATCGTCGGCTGCGTGGAGCGGGTGTTCTCGGCCGAGATCGACCTCGAGGTGTTCGAGCGGGTCCGCGAGGCGAACCGCGGGCGGTTCGGCCTGCTGCGCGCCGATCGCCGGCCGCTGCCGATCTGCCGGTCCTCGGTCGAGGTCGCCTACGCCGACCGGCTGCCGCCCATCGGCTGCGTGAACCCCGAGTTCGCCGAGCCGGTCGACGGCGAGCCGTTCCGCATCACTGCGCGCGTCTAGCCGGAGCGCTGGACGAGGCCCAGCTCGTGCACGCGCTTCAGGCGGTCGACCTCCTCGCGATCCGACCCCTTGCCCTCCTGGCCGGGCGTCTCGAGGATGGCCGGCAGGGCCTGCAGCGCGGGGTGGGATAGGAACACGCCCATCTGCGTCGCCCATCTCGCCCTCCAGCATGTTCGCGTGGCGGTCGCGGTTCGAGCCGAGCGCGGCGGCGGCGTCGTTGACGTGCAGCGCCGCGCAGGCGGTCGAGGCCCACCTGGCCGTCGACGTCGTCGAGGAAGCGGTCGACGCAACCGGCGTCGCGCAGGTCGATGCCCGACACGTAGATGTGGCAGGTGTCGATGCAGAGCCCGAGCCGCGGGTAGCTCGACGGCCTTGATCACGGCGGCCAGCTCGCCCACGTCGCGGCCGATGGTGTCGCCGGCCCCGGCGGAGTTCTCCAGCAGCAGCCAGGTGTGTCGCCGAGCACCTCGATGGCGGGCTCGAGGCCGCTCACGATGCGCGGCATCGTGGCGTCGAGGCCGTGGCCGCGGTGCGAGCCGACGTGCAAGCACGACGTCGGGCC
This sequence comes from uncultured Actinomycetes bacterium, assembly GCA_963722525.1. Taxonomy (GTDB): domain Bacteria; phylum Actinomycetota; class Thermoleophilia; order Gaiellales; family F1-60-MAGs149; genus VFJZ01. The sequence goes on from CAVRMM010000002.1 coordinate 622,156, forward strand.
GATCTGCGCTGCGTTGCGCACGGTGTTCGTCAGCGCGTCGACGCTCTTGGCGGTAGATCTCGGTCGTCCGCGCGCCAGGTTGATGAAGTAGATCGCGTGCGCCGACGCGTCGGGCCGACCGCCGGGCCGCCGCGCGGAACTGCCGCAGCAGCGCCGCGTCGTGGTGCGTCGTCCGCTGCCACGTGCCGCGAGTTCTGCGTGAAGATCTGGATCGCGTCGCAGCCGAGGGCGACGCCGCGCGGGATCGCACGGCTCGTGAGCCCACCTCCCGCCGAGACGTGCGCGCCGTAGAGCATCGGCCGCGTACGATACGGCGTCGATGGATGTCCGAGTCCGCTTCTGCCCGTCGCCGACCGGGTACCTCCACGTCGGAGGCGTTCGCACCGCCCTCTACAACTGGCTGTTCACCCGCCATCACGGCGGCGTCGCCGTGCTGCGCATCGAGGACACCGACCAGTCCCGCGAGGCGGCCGGCGCGATCGAGCAGATCCAGGAGTCGCTCGACTGGCTGGGCCTCGACTTCGACGAGTCGCCCGCGAAGGGCGGCCCGTACGGCCCGTACCTGCAGAGCGAGCGCCTCGACGTGTACCGACAGGTGGCTGCGGCGCTCGTCGCTGACGGGCTCGCCTACCCCTGCTACCAGACGCCCGAGGAGCTGGAGGCCGCCCGCGCGACGGCGCGCGAGACCGACGACCCGGCGTCGCCCACCCGTGCGCACCGCGAGCTGACGGCCGCGCAGGTGGCGGAGTTCGAGGCCGCCGGTCGCAAGCCGGTGATCCGGTTCCGCACGCCGCTCGAGGGTGTCACCGAGATCGTCGACCTGGTGCGGGGCGCCGTGCAGTGGGAGCACCGCCTGCTCGGCGACCACGTGCTGCTGCGCGCCGACGGCGTCGCCACGTACCAGCTCGCGAACCCGCTCGACGACCTCCACCACCGCATGACGCACGTCATCCGCGGCGACGACCTGCTGTCGTCCACGCCGCGCCAGAAGCTGCTGCTGGAGGCGCTCGGCCACACCTACCCGGTGACGGCTCACCTGCCGATGATCCTCGGCGCCGACAGGAAGCGGCTCTCGAAGCGGCACGGCGCCGCGTCGGTGGAGGAGTTCCGCGACGCCGGCTACCTGCCCGAGGCGGTCGTCAACTACCTGGCGCTGGTCGGCTGGAGCTTCGACGACTCGACCGAGATCATGTCGATCCCCGAGCTGGTGGAGCGGTTCACGATCGAGCGCGTCAGCACCTCGCCGGGCGTCTTCGACCACCAGAAGCTGGCGTGGATGAACGGCGTGCACCTGCGCACGCTCGATCCGGCCCTGTACGCCGGCCGGCTGCGCGCGTTCCTGCGCGACCGCGGGTCGCCGATCGCCGAGCGGCCGAGATCGACGCCGTCGTGCCGCTGGTGCAGGAGAAGATCGCCGCGCTGGGCGAGTTCGAGGAGTTCGCCGGCTTCCTCTTCCATCCGGTCGTCTACGACGAGGACGCCTGGAAGAAGGTGGCCGCGGTGCCCGAGGCGGCGGCGATCCTCGACGCCTGTGCCACCGCACTCGAGACCTCGCCGCGGTTCGAGACGGCCGATGTCGAGGCGGCCCTGCGCGGGGTGTCGGAGCAGCTCGGCGTGAAGCCGCGCGTCGCCTTCCTGCCGCCGCGCGTCGCCCTCTCCGGCCGCACGATCTCGCCCGGGCTGTTCGAGTCGATCGCGCTGCTCGGACGCGACGAGTCGCTCGGGCGGCTGCGCGCGGCGCAGGCCCGCCTGTAGCGCGGCCGAGCAGGAGATCCCGGCCGGCCGGGAAACCTTCTCCTTGAGGTTCCCGCAGCAAACCGCGACAATCCAGATGCCCCTTTTGCGGGACGCAGCCTGGGGTGTATAAGGGTTACGGCATGTCGACTTACTCCGAATCCGCATTTCCGGTCCCGGACGACGTCGAGTTCGAGATCGAGGACGATCTTCCGCGCGGCCCACGACCGCTCGCTCTCTCGCGGCGCGTCACGTTCGCGATCGCGCTGGTGCTGGCGCTCGCCCTCGCGGCCGGCGCCGCGGCGATGGCCTTCAACGTCGGCAAGGCCACGCAGTCGGAGCCGGCGGCCAAGGTCGACGTCGAGAAGCAGGTCGCCGACGCCCACGCCGCGGGCGTTGCGGCGGGCACCAAGTCGGGCTACGACTCCGGCTACGCGGCCGGGCTCGAGAAGGGCACCAACGCGTCGTCGCTGAAGTCGTTCAACCGCGGCTTCGCACGCGGCAAGAAGCGCGGCCTCGCCGAGGGCCTGCGCGACGGCCGGCGGCGCGGGTTCTCCGACGGTGCCGACTCCACCTCCGGCAGGTACCAGGCCGCGATCGCCGACCTGACGGCGCAGCTCGAGCAGGCGAACAAGGACCTCACCGCCGCCGAGAAGGCCGCCGCCAAGGCCGCCAAGACCGCGCAGGCCGCCCCCGGCGAGTAGGCGCGGCCGGCCGCCTCAGGCCAGCAGGTCGGCGATGCGTGCGAACACGCGCGGCGCGGCGTCGCGCAGGTCGCGCAGCACCGCGAAGTCGTCGTCGAAGCAGGCGGCGAGCGCGTCGCGGGTGCGGCGGTCGTCGCCGAAGTAGCACCCGAAGACCACCACGCCGTCGTGGCGTGCGTCCTCGATCGCGCCGCGCAGCACCGCCGGGCCGCCGTTCGGCTCGCCGTCGGTCAGCACCAGCAGCACGCGATCCGTCTCGGGACGCGCGCCCAGCACCCGCCGGCCGAGGTCGATCGACGCCGCCGCGGGGGTCGTACCACCACCCACGGACGGCTCCAGCACGGCGTCCAGCGCCACGTCGTCGCCGTCCCAGGGCAGCAGCTCCTGATGCTCGACCGCGTCGGTGCCGGAGAAGCCGTGCACCGCCACCGCGACGCCGGCGCCGTCGCACGCCAGGCGCGCCAGGTGCAGCGCCTCGCGCAGCTCGGGCCGCTGGTCGGCGGTCGAGTCGGACAGGTCGGCCACCACCAGCAGCGCGACCGTCCGCCGCGGCGCGCGGCTCGGCTGCTGATACACGGTGCGACGGCCGGCCAGAACGCCCGCCAGCGCGCCGGGATCGAGGTGGCCGGAGCGGATCCGGCGGCGCGTGTCCTGCCGCGCGCGGATGACCCGCAGCAGCTCCTGTGCGCAGGCGTCGGCGGCCAGCGCGACCCGCGGCGCGGGCAGGGCCGGCGTCCGATCCCGCAGCACGCCGGCCGGGACGATGCGCTCGCCCGCCGCCGACTCCCAGGTGTCGAGCCCGGCCCGGCCACCGCGGACGGCCGACTCCTGCGCCTCGGCCACGCGGGCCAGCAGCGCGTGCGCCTCCTGCACGGCGTCGCTCGCGACCGGCGGGGACGCCAGCAGGCGCTCGGCCGGGGTCGTGCCCGCAGCGCCGTCGCCGCCGCCGGCGGCGGGCGGGCGCAGCTCGGTGAACGGCGCCGCGGCCAGCTCGGGGTGCAGCGCCGTGATCGCCCTGGCCGACTGCCAGGCGTCGCCGGTGGTGCCGGCCAGGGCCGTCTCGACGTGCACGCGCACGCCGGGCGGCAGGTCGACCTCGGGTCCGTCGGGCAGGGCGGCGGCCAGCAGGGCGAGGACGATCGATGGCGCCGGCACCGTCACCCGGGGGACGATGCGCTCGCCGGCGCCGATCCGCGCCGCCGTGGCCGGCTCGTGCACACGCGCCCACCACTCGATCCGGCCGTCCTCGAGCACCCCCAGCAGGGCCAGGGCGACGGCGCCGCGCTCCAGTTCCGCGGCCTCGGTGACGGCCCGGCGCCAGGCGGCGGCGTCGGTGAGCCGCAGGTGCAGCAGCTCGTGCTCGTAGGCGGCCCGCGCCACGACCAGCCGGTCGGCGGCGGGGGCGCCCGGCGGCACGTCGACGGCGACCGCGACCGTGTCGGCCAGGTCGGTCCACGAGCCGCGGTCGACCAGGCGCACGCGGATCCGCCGGCCGAGCCGCCGGCGGGCGTCGCGCTCCAGCAGCCGCCGGACGAGCGGATGCCGGAGCGGGTCAGGCACCGAGGTGGGCGGTCGCGCGGCGCAGGAGCTCCTGCTCGACCACCGCGGGGTCGTGCTGCGCGAGGTTCCACAGCCCGACGAAGCGCTTCAGCGCGATGCGCAGGGCCCGTTCGCGGGCGCGCTCGGCGTCGGCCGCCTCCAGGCCGTCTCCCGCCAGCGACTGCTCGAGGTCGGCCAGGAAGTGCGCCGCCGTGCGCAGCCCGGGCGCGCGCGGGATCGCGCGCTCCACCCAGTCGTCGCGCAGGCCGGCCACGAGGCGCTGCGTTGCGATCGCGCGGCGGTGCAGCTCCGGGTGCTGCTCCGCCACCGACGGCGCGTCGTCGGACCGGTCGAGCGGCCGGCCGAGCAGCGCCAGGGCCTGCACGGCGATGCGCGTCGCCTCCTCGTCCTCGGCCGGGTAGGTGAGCACGATGTTGACGCCCGCGCGGTCGTCGATCGACTCCGGCAGGTGACGGTCGCCGCGGCCGGTGTTCGAGGTGAGGGCGATCACGCACTCGGGGTGGCGGTGGATCACCTTCTCGCCCGGCGCGGCGCTCCACAGCGTCAGCAGCCCCTCGTCCAGCAGCTGGTTCAGGTTGGTGAGGAACTCACCGTCCAGCTCGCCGGCCTCGGCCAGCTCGATCACGACCGGGAACTGCGCGGCGGCCGCGAGCGTGCCGAGGCGCACCCGCTGCACCGGCTGGCCGTCGGCGGTCTGCTCGATCACGTCGGTGCCGAGCAGCATCACGGTGTCCATGCCGCGCGCGCAGGTGATCTGGACGTAGCCCATGCCGAGCATCGCGGCGATGCGCTTCGGCACCGTCGACTTGCCGACGCCCGGCGGGCCGTACAGCACGAGGTTGCGGTTGCCGCGCAGGAAGCTGTTGCGCACCGCCAGGGCGAGGTCGACGGTGCCCTGGTCCTCGACGAACCAGCCGTCGTCGGCGGCGGGCGGGGCGATCGCGATGCCGTAGCGCTGGCGCAGCTCGTCGATGGCGTCGCGGCGCTCGGCCAGGGCCTCCTCCGTGCGGGCGGCGTTGGCCCAGCGCTCGATGGCGGGATCGCGCGAGACGCGTCCGGCGGGCAGCGGTGCGGGCCGGCGGCCCGGCGGCGGCGCGGCGGCGGGCGGCAGGAGCTCGGGAGCGGGACACGCGGCGTGCACCTCGGCGAGCAGGGCCGCCAGGCGATCCGCCGTGTCGGACGCCTCGGGGGCGCGGGCGATGGCGCGGGCCTCGCCGGCCCAGGACTCCTCGGGCGGGCCCCCGACGGCAGCCGGGTCGTCGCAGGCGGCCCACAGGAACGCGGCGGCGGCGTAGGGCTCCGTCGCGTGGACGCGGGCGGGGGAGCCGTGCTCGACGCGCACCTCGGGGCCGGCCGAGAAGCGCACCAGGTGGGCGCCGCCGACCCGCGTGGTGCGGGTGATCGCCGCCAGCAGCGCGGGTCGCATCAGAGGTCTCCCAGCAGCCGGCGCATCGCCGATCCGGTCTCGGGCGGCGGCGGGTCGCCGACGTGCTCGGCCACGAGGGCGGCGGTGAGCGCCGCGGGATCGTCGCGATGGCCGGCGGCCTGGTGCGCGGCGACCGCGGCGAGGCGGGCGCGCTCGGTGGCCTGCACGCGGCGCGGGTCGCGGCGCCCGTGATCGGCCAGCAGGCGCAGCAGCCGCGTGCGCGCGGCGACGAGCGGGCGCTCGTCCGCGTCGAATGCCGGCAGCGGCACCTCGGCCGGGCCGGTGGCCGGCGCCCAGGCGAAGGCGCTCTCGACGCCGCCGCAGCGCGCCAGCATCACGATCGCCTCGCCGGTGCCGAGCCCGAGGTCCTCGGCGGCCAGGTGCGGCGCCTCGCGCGCGGCCAGCGTCGTCACGACGTAGCCCACGGCCTCGCGGGGCGAGGAGGTGCGGATGTGGTCGGCGCGGGAGCCGAGCAGGACGAGCCGCGAGCCGGCATCGGGGCGCGCACCGTCCTCGTACGGCGAGACCTCGCGCAGGATCGTCGTATCGACGAGCCAGGGGCGCGTCCGCGGCGTTCGCACCGACATCGCTCCAGCGTATCCGAGGCGGGCGTCACAGTACGGCCGGGTGCCGACGGCCGCCGATCATCTCAGCCGCGACCAGCGTCGCGCCCTCGGCGCCGTCTACACGCCGGCCGCCGAGGCCGACCTGGCGTGCGGCATCGCGCTCGAGCGCTGGGGCGGCGATCCGGCGAGGGCCGTGGCGTGCGACCCGGCCTGCGGCGCGGGCGACTTCCTGGCCGCGCTGGTGCGGGTCGCGGGACGGCCCGCGCGGCTGGTCGGGGTCGACGCCGACGCCGGCGCGCTGCAGCACGTGGCGGTGCCAGGTGTCGAGCTGCACCACGGCGACGCGCTGGTCACCGACCCGGCCCGGTTCGCCTGGGGCGTCCACGCGCCGGCTCGCTACGACCTGGTGGTCGGCAACCCGCCGTACGTGCGGCACCAGTCGCTCGCCGACCCGTTCGGGCGGCCGGGCCGGTACGCCGATCGCGTCGCGGCGGCCGTGGAGTGCCTCGCGCCGGCGCTGAAGTTGTCGCGGCGGGCCGATCTGGCGGCGGCGTTCCTCGTGCTCGGCGTGTCGCTGCTGGACGAGGGCGGTGTGCTCGCCTTCGTGACCACCAGCGCGTGGCTGGACGCCGCCTACGGCGCGCCGCTGGGCCGCCACCTCCTCGAGGCCGGCCTCTGCGACCTGGTGGAGCGCCCGGCCGAGCGTACGTTCGAGGGCGCCGACGTGAACTCGCTGATCGTGGTGGTGCGTCGCGGCCACGACGGACGCGTGGAGCTGCGGCAGGTGGGGCGGCCGGCGCGTTCCATCACCCGCGCGGTGCTCCGCGAGACCCCGAAGTGGGGCGGGTCGCTGCTGCGCGCGCCGGCCGCGGCGCCGCTGCTGGCGCGGGGCGTGCCGCTGGGCTCCATCTGCCGCGCCGGCTCGTACCTGATCACCGGCAACGACCGGTTCTTCTACCGCACGACCCGGGACGGCATCGACCCCGCGTGCCTGCGGCCGATCGTGAAGTCGACGCGCGGCGAGCACCGCATCGCGCTCGCCGGCGAGCCGGCGCGCTGGCTGGTGTCGGCGTCCGATCCGGCGCTGCTCGGCGCCGCCGGCGTCCAGGCGGTCGCCGACGGGCTGCCGGAGCTGTCGGGCGTGCGCTCCCGCCGTGTCTGGTCGGCGGTCGAGCAGGAGCCGGCGCCGGTGCTGTGCGTGCGCACGGCGCGCGACCGGCACCTGGCGTACCTGAACCCGCAGGGGTGGGCGTCGGGAGAGCTCTACCGCCTCTGGCCGCCAGCCGGCGTGTCACCGGCGGCGCTGGCGGCGTTCCTCAACAGCGCGGTGGCCGGCCTGCAGTTGGAGGCCCTCGGTCGCGCCTACGGCGGCGGTGGCGGTCCGCTGAAGGTGGAGCGCGCCGACCTGGTGCAGCTGCGCCTGCCGGCGCTCGATCGCCTGCAGGCGGCGGGCGAAGCGCTGGAGGCGGCGCTGGCGCCATTGCTGCTGCGTGCGATCGGCACGGTGCCGGAGGAGCGGGGGCAGGCGGATCGGGCCGGGCTGGAGCACCTGTGCGGCGAGCTGCTGGACCTGACCGAGTCGGAAACGGAGGCTGTCCGCGATGCCCATGCGGCGGCGGTGGCGGCTCGCGTGAGCAGGGCGAGCCGGGTGCTAGCCGGCTGAACGCCGGCCGGAGGAACAACGCGTGCTGGACGTCTCGGTAGCTCCGCACCTGAGCCAGGCCCGGGCTGCGCGTCTAGGCACCAGGTTCCCAATCGCGCACCGAAACCTGTCACCGAGGACGTGCGGACCGTGCCCGGACGGGCGTAGCCCCACACGGAACCGTGCCGTGGCGACAAATTCGGTGCCAGGCACCCGAATTGCGGAACGGTACGCCGGGTCACTCTGCGCCAGGTGGCGGCCAGCAGCAGCGCGACCGTTTGCGCCACGTGGCGGCACGACTCGAGGTCGACCCGCCTGCACCTCTCCGAGTGCGCGTCTAGGCACCAGGTTCCCAAACGCGCACGGCGAGCGGCCCGAAAGGTGTCACGGGGGACGCGCGGACCGTGCCGGAACGGGCGCAGCCCCGCACGGGAGCGTGCCGGGGCGACAAATTCGGTGCCAGGCACCCGAATTGCAGGACGGTGTGCCGGGTTACCCTACGTCAGGCGGCGGGCCAGCAGCAGCGCGACCGTTTGCGCCACGTGGCGGCACGACTCGAGGTCGACCCACTCGTCGATGCCGTGCAGGTTGCCCGCGAGGGGGCCGTAGCAGTAGCAGGGGCCCGGCACGTAGCGGGCGTCGGTCGTGCCCGTGAAGAGGCCCGTCGCCGGTGCCGTGCCGTGCAGCTCCGCGTGCGCCGTCGTCAGGGCCGCGGCGAGCGGCGTCGCCGGGTCGTGGACGTAGGCGTGGGCGCGAAACCCGTCGAACGACACCGTCACCGTCGGCGCGACGGCCGCGACGCGATCGGCCACCAGCTGCTGCGCCGCCGCCGGCTCCAGGTCGCGGCCGAAGCCGAGCCGGATCCGCAGCCACGCGTCGGTCGGCACCGACGACGGCCACGTCCCGCCCGCGATCTCGCCCAGGTTCAGGTTGTACGGATGCGCGAAGGCGCCGGAGAAGGCCGGATCGCCGCCGCGCGCGTTCAGCTCGGCCTCCAGCTCGCGGAGCGCGCCGACGGCGTCGATGAGCGCCTCGATGGGCGCCGTCACCTCGTCGGCGTGCGCCGCGTGCTTGCCGCTGCCGGCCGCGTCGAGGCGCGCCCAGATGACGCCGACCCCGCCGTTGCCGATGTGCGGCCAGAACGGCTCGCCGATCAGCGTCTCGTCGGCGCCGTAGCCCGCCGCGAGCACCGACCGCATGCCGTTGCCGCCGCACTCCTCCTCGATCACGGAGGTGAAGTGGAGGTCGCCCTGCGGCGGCCCGCAGACGCTGAGGAACGCCTCGATCGCGATCAGGTACGCGGCGACGCCCGCCTTCATGTCGCCGGCGCCGCGCCCCCACATGCGGCCGTCGGCCACCTCGGCGCCCCACGGCTCGTGCGTCCAGCGCGCGGCACCGTCGACCGGCACGACGTCGACGTGGCCGCTCAGGTGCAGCGAGCCGCGGTCGCCCGTGCCCTTGAGCCGCCCCGCGACGTTGGTGCGGCCGGCGTACGGCAGGGCCGGATAGCCGCCGCGGGGATCGGCCAGCGCGTCGAGCGGGTCGATCCCGACCCGCTCGACCACGAACCCGAGCCGCGTGAGGCGCTTGTGGACGAGACGCTGGGCGCCCTCCTCGGCCCCGAGCACGGTCTGCTCGCGGACGAGGAGGGCGGTCAGCTCGCAGAGGTCGTCGAAGCGCTTGTCGACGGCCTTCCGCAGTGCGTCGATCAAGAGGTCAGGTCGCGCGCCATCTCATCGAAGACGCGCACGAACTGGTCGCAGTCGTCGAAGGTGTGGGTGACGGACAGCGTCCACTCCTCCTCGCGGCCGGGCGTCATGAAGACGCCGCGGTTCATGTTGTAGAGCCACGCCAGGTCGCACAGCTCGCCGTCCTGGTTCTCCTTGAAGGTCTCGTAGTCGACCACCTTCGTGGGGGAGAACGTGACGCAGCCCTTCGAGCCGACGCCGACGGCGTAGCCCGGCAGGTTGTACTTGGCGATCACGTCCTCGCAGCCCTTCAGGATATGGCTGTTGAGCGCGTCGAGGTGCTCGTACGCGGCCGGCGTCATGACCTCGAGCAGGTTCGCGCGGGCCGCAGCCATGACGAGCGGGTTGCCGTTGTACGTGCCGACCTGGTAGACGGTGCCGTTCGTGACGGTCGACATCGCCTCCTCGGTGCCGCCGATGGCACCGGACGGCAGGCCGCCGCCGAGCGCCTTGGCGAGCGTGACGAGGTCGGGCTCGATCTTCCACCGGTCGGTCGCGCCGCCGGGGGCGATGCAGATGCCGGTCTTGACCTCGTCGACGATCAGCAGGATGCCGTGCTTGCGCGTCAGCTCGCGGACGGCCTCGAGGTACCCCGGCTCCGGCAGGATCACGCCGAGGTTCATCATCGCCGCCTCCATGATCACGCAGGCCGGCTTGCGGTCCTCCTTGATCAGGCGATCGATGCGGCGCTCCATGGCGTCGGCGTCGTTGAACGGGACGGGCACGGTCATCTGCGCGACGGCGTCGGGGATGCCGCCGCCGTAGGGCAGCGAGGCGTAGTTCTCGCGGTCGCCGATCTGGCCGTACGGGACGCCGATCGAGACCATCACGTAGTCGTGGTGGCCGTGGTACGACCCGAAGATCTTCATGATCGTGTCGCGGCCGGTGTGGGCGCGGGCGATCCGGATCGCGTCCATGGTCGCCTCGGAGCCCGAGTTGACGTAGCGCCAGAGGGGGAGGCCCCAGCGGCGCTGCAGCTCCTCGGCGACGACGATCGCGTCCTCGGTGGGCGCGGCGAAGTGGGTGCCGAGCTCGATGCGCTCCGTCACGGCCTTCGTGATGGCGGGATGCGCGTGCCCCTGCACCATCGAGCCGAAGCCGTTGTGGAAGTCGATCATCTTGTTGCCGTCGACGTCCCAGACGTACGCCCCGACGCCCTTCTCGAGGTAGATCGGCCAGGGATCGCGCAGCTGGTACGACGACGCGACACCGGACGACAGCACGTTCTTGGCGCGGTCGAAGACGCGACCCGAGCCCTGCGTCTCGGCGTTGAGCTGCTTCTCCTCCCGGGCAGCGAGTTCCCCGATGCGGTCACGGTCGATCTGCGTATGGGCGGTGGTCGCCATCAGGACTCTCCTGTTCGGTGGCGTCAGACAGGATACGGGCTGACTTGGGAGTCAGGCAACAGCAGTGCGGGACTGCCGGTTCCGGATCAGCTCGCGCACGGCCGTCTCGTCACCCGCGCGCAGCAGCGCGATCGGGTCGGGCGTGCCGTTGACGATGCCCTCGAAGAAGTCGCGCCGCTCCTCGTACGTGTCGAACGTGTCCTTGGCCCAGCCGCGCAGCTCGTTGAGGATCTCGGCGAGGCGCGCGTGGGAGTCGCCGAACTGCTCGGCTATCTCGCGCTTCAGCCGCTTCGCGAGGGCCGGGCTGGCGCCGGACGTGGAGATGGCGATGGCGATCGGCCCGCTGCGCACGATGGCGGGGAGGATGAAGTTGCAGAGCGGCGGCACGTCGACGACGTTGACGAGCATCTGCCGCGCTTCGGCGTCGCGGAACACGCCCACGTTGAGGTCGGTGTCGCTGGTCGCGGCGACGACCATGAAGCGGCCGTCGAGGTCGGCCGTCCCGTACACGCGCCGGTGCCAGGTGATCGCGCCCTCGCGGGACAGCTCGGCGACCTCGTCGATCGCGTCGGGCGCCACCACGGTGATGCGGGCGCCGCACACCAGCAGCCCCTCGATCTTCTCGAGCGCCACGGGGCCGGCGCCGACGACCAGGCAGGGCCGGTCGACGAGGTTCAGGCACGCCATGTAGAACGTCGTCTCGAGCATCTTGCGGTTGCACGACGCATCGCACCGGTCAAGCTGCAGATCGCAGACGCAGGGACGGGGCTGGCGAGCCATGCGCGCATCCTACCGGGCACTATTCGCGGGTGCCGACGGTGCGCCATCTCTACGCCCACGTGCCGTTCTGCGCCCACCGTTGCGGCTACTGCGACTTCGTCACCGTCACGGGCCACGACGACCAGCACGGGCCCTACGTCGACGCCGTGCTGGCCGAGCTGCGCGCCTCGCCGCATCTCGACCCGGGCGCCGTCGAGACGGTGTTCGTCGGCGGCGGCACGCCGACCATGCTCGGGCCGGAGCTGCTGGGGCGCCTGCTGGACGGCCTGCCCGCGGCGGCCGAGCGCACGGTGGAGTGCAACCCGGAGACGGTGACGCCACCGCTGGCGCGGACGCTGGCCGAGCGCGGGCTGCGCGTGTCGCTGGGCGCGCAGTCGTTCCAGGCGCCGCTGCTCGAGGTGCTGGAGCGCCGCGCCACGCCGGCGATCGTCGAGGGCGCCGTCGCGACCCTGCGGGCGGGCGGCGTCGAGAACCTGTCGCTCGACGTCATCCACGGCATCCCCGGCCAGGACCGGGCGCTGCTCGACGCCGACCTCGACCGGCTGATCGCGCTCGAGCCCGACCACTGCTCGGTGTACGAGCTCGAGGCGAAGCCCGGCACCCGCTTCACGCACGCCCACGGCGCCGAGCTGGCGCGGCAGGGCGAGCTGATGGAGGAACACTACGAGCGCGTCATCGAGCGCCTGGAGGGCGCCGGCTACGCGTGGTACGAGAGCGCCAACTTCGCGCGGCCGGGCCGCGAATCGCAGCACAACCGGGCCTACTGGCTGGGCCGCGACTACCTGGGCGTCGGCGTCGGCGCCGTCTCCACCGTCGGCACGGAGCGCCGCGTCAACGCGCCCCGCCTGGCCGGCTACCTGGCGGCGATCGCGGCCGGCGAGCCCGCGCCCGCGAAGCTGGAGGAGGTGCCCGCCGCCACGCGGCAGCGCGAGCGGCTGATGCTCGGCCTCCGTCTGTCGGAGGGCGTCGAGCGGGCCACGGTGGAGGAGGCGATCGACCCGGCCGCCCTGGCGCTGCTGGTCGCCCACGGCGTGGTCGAGGAGCGCGACGGTAGAATCGTCCTCGAGCGGCGGGGACGTCTGCTCGTCAACGACGTCGTCGCCCGCCTCCTTCGCGATGACGGACGCCCCTGACACCCCACTCACCCCGCGCCGGGAACGGCTGCTGTTCCGCGTGGTCGAGGAGCACATCGCCTCGGGCACGCCGGTCGGCTCCAAGGCGCTCGCGGCCGAGGGCGAGTTCGGCGTGTCGCCGTCGATGATCCGGTACGAGCTGGCCTGGCTCGAGCGCGCCGGGCTGCTCGACCACCCGCACACGTCCGCGGGCCGGGTGCCGACCGACTCCGGCTACCGGCTGTACGCGGAGCGGCTCGTGGTCGACCGGGCGCCGGGCCGGGCGTTCCCGCTCGTGCTGGAGGCCTCGCAGGAGGTCGACACGGCGCTGCAGTCCACCGCCGAGGCGCTGTCGCAGGTCACGAACCTGCTGTCGCTGGCGTCGGCGCCGCCGGTGTCGGCGACCGTGATCCGCCACGTCGAGCTGCTGCTGCTGCAGCCCCAGATCGTGATGGCGGTCGTGATCACGGCGTCGGGCAACGTCTCGAAGCGCCACTTCGCGTTCGACCAGCCGGTCGACTTCAAGCTCGTGGAGTCGGCGAAGGCGTACCTGAACGAGACCGTCACGGGCACGGCGCTCGGCAGCCACGCGCTGCGCCGGCGGCTCGGCGCGCCCGACCTCTCCTCCCGGGAGCGCGAGTTCCTGACGGCCATCGGCCCGGTGTTCTCCGACGTCATGGAGGAGCACGAGGCGGTGTTCGTGGGCGGGGCGTCGCGGCTCATGTCGGAGCTGCGCGCCCAGGAGGTGACCGAGCTCGGCCTGCTCGCCACGGCGCTCGAGGAGCGCGCCACACGGCTGGCGCTGCTGCGCGACGCGCTCTCGGCCGACCGGGTGCTGATCCGGCTCGGCGACGACCACGGCGACCCGCGCATCCGGCGGCTGGCGATGGTGTCGGCCGGGTACGGCGTGGGGGCCCGCAACCTGGGCGTCGTGTCGCTGATCGGGCCGGTGCGGATGGACTACGCCGTCGCGATCTCCTCGGTGCGCTCCGCGGCCGCGGCGCTGTCCGAGTTCGTGGCCGCCGTCTACGACTAGCCCTCCGACTACCATGGGATCGCGGATGGCGACGAAGCGCGACTACTACGACACGCTCGGAATCGCGCGCGATGCCTCCGACGACGACGTCAAGAAGGCCTTCCGGCGCCTCGCGCGCCAGTTGCACCCCGACGTCAACAAGGACGATCCGGCCGCGGCGGAGCGCTTCCGCGAGGTGGCCGAGGCGTACGAGGTGCTGGCCGATGCCGACACCCGCGGCCGCTACGACCGCTACGGCCACGCCGGCGTCGAGGGCAACCACGCCCGCACCGACGAGGCGTTCCAGGCCGGCAACCTCGGCGACCTGTTCTCGATGCTGTTCGGCGAGGACATGCTCGGCTTCGGCGGCGGCCGGGGCGGCGGCCACGGGCCGATGGCCGGTGCCGACGCCGCCGCGCAGACCTCCATCTCCCTGTACGACGCCGCGTTCGGCGTCCGGGCCGAGGTCGACACCGAGGTGCAGTCGCCGTGCGAGCGCTGCGAGCAGTCGGGCGCCGAGCCCGGCACCTACCCGGCCACCTGCACGACCTGCAACGGCGCCGGCCAGGTGCGCCAGGTCGTGCGCACCGTGCTCGGCCAGATGGTGCGCGCCGGCACGTGCCCGGAGTGCCGCGGCCGCGGCAAGCTGATCGTGCACCCGTGCCGCGAGTGCCACGGCGACAGCGTGCGGATGGAGCGCCGCCAGGTCGTCGTCGCGATCCCGCCCGGCATCGAGCACGGCCAGCAGATCCGCGTTCGCGGGCAGGGCCACGCCGGCGATCCCGGTGCGCCCGCCGGCGACCTGTACGTCTCCGTCGCGGTGGAGGAGGACGAGCGCTTCGAGCGCGCCGGCCGCGACCTCGTGACGGTGGTCGAGATGACGATCACGCAGGCTGCCCTCGGCGCGACGCTGGACGTGCCGACGCTGGACGGCTCCGCGTCGCTGGAGTTCAAGGCCGGCACGCAGCCGGGCGAGGTGCGGATGCTGAAGGGCCAGGGCATGCCCGACGTCCGCAGCGGCCGCCGCGGCAGCCTGCGCGTGCTGGTCAACGTGGTCGTGCCGCGCGGTCTGAGCGGCGACCAGCGCAAGCTGGTGGAGGAGCTCGACGGCGCGCTGTCGGCGACCAACTACGGCGAGCCGCCCGACGAGGGCTTCCTCGGCCGGCTGCGGCGCTTCGGCGGTGGCTGAGAGCCCCGAGCCCGCGCTGGTGCGCTGGACGCTGCGCGTTCCGGCCGACGACCTCGAGAACGCGCTGGTGCACGTGCTGGACGCCTTTCCCGACGGCTTCTCGGAGGAGGTCGAGGGCGAGATGGTGGTGATCTGCGGCTACCTGCCGGCGGGCGAGACGCCGTCCATCGCGGCGGTCCCCGAGGCGGTCGATCCGGGCTGGCGCGAGGCGTGGCGCGCGTTCCACCGGCCGGTCACCGTCGGCCCGTTCTGGGTCGGGCCGCCCTGGATCGCGCCCGCGGCGGGCGCCGACGCGATCGTGATCGAGCCGGCCCAGGCATTCGGCACGGGCGCGCACGGCTCGACGCGGGCGGCGCTGGAGCTGCTCGTCCGCGACGCGGCGCCGCGGGGCGCGCTGCTCGACATCGGCTGCGGCTCGGGCGTGCTGGCCATCGCCGCCGCGCGCCTGGGCCACGTGCCGGTGACCGCGTTCGACCACGACGTGCACGCGGTCACGGCGACGCGTGAGAACGCCGCCCTGAACGGCGTCGCGGTCGAGGCGTGGGAGGGCGACGCGCTCGCGGACGACGTGCCGGACGCGTCGCTGCAGCTCGCCAACCTGCAGCTGGAGCTGCTCGGCCCGCTCTTCGCGCGCGGCGTGCTGGGCGACCGCGTGATCGTCTCCGGCCTGCTCGAGCGCGAGGTGTTCGATCCGCCCGGCTACCGCCGCCGCGACCGTGAGACAGCCGATGGCTGGCAGGCGCTGCTGCTCGAGCGCGAGTAGGCTCCCGCGGCCGTGACGCACGTCTTCCACTTCTTCCTGCCCGGTGCCGAGCCGGGCGTCCGCGGCGTCGTCCGCCGGGTCTGCGACCAGGACGCGAAGCGCATGGAGCGCGTGCTGCGCCTGCGACCCGGCGACGAGGTGGAGGTGGCCGACGGCGACGGCCGCATCTGGGCGGCGCGGGTGGTGGGCGGCGGCGAGGTCGAGCTGCTCGAGGCGCGCGCCGAGCCTCGTCCGGCGCCGGCGCTGGTGGTGCGGCTGGCGCTGACCGGCCCGCGCTCCGACACCGCGATCGAGAAGCTGGTCGAGCTCGGCGTCGAGGACATCTCGCCGCTCGAGACGGCCGCCGTCAAGGGCGAGGCGCGCACCGACCGCTGGCAGCGCATCGCCGAGGCCGCCGCGTGCCAGGCCAAGCGGCCGCGGATCCCGCGCATCGGCCGGGCGGTGGCGCTCGGTGACGCGCTGGCGCCCGGCGCCATCCTGCTCTCGCACGAGGAGCCGGACGGGTCGCTCGACGCCGCCATCGCCCGGACGCCGCACCCGATCGTGCTGCTGATCGGGCCCGAGGCGGGCTTCCTACCGGCCGAGCACGCGGCGGCGCGCGCGGCGGGCGTGCCCATCGCGACGCTCGGCGATCTGGTGCTGCGCACCGAGACGGCGGCGATCGCGGCCGCCGTGCTGGCGCTCGACCGGCTCGGCGCACTCGCCCGCTGACCGGACTGATCGGCGATGATCCCGGGCATGAGCTCCGAACTGCGACGCACCATGGACCGTCAGCCCGCCGACCTGCGCCGGATCTTCGCCGACCCGGCGCCCGCCGAGGAGGCCGCCGAGCGCCTGCGCGATCGCACGGTGTTCATCGTCGGCACCGGCACCAGCTGGCACGCCGCGAACCACTCCGCCTACCTGCTGCGCGCCGCGGGCATCGACGCTCGTCCGGTGGAGGCGTTCGATGCCGCGATCGGCGGCGCGATGCCGGTCGCCGGCGACGCGCTGCTGCTGCTCTCGCACCGCAACACGAAGCGCTACGCGACCATCGTGCGGGAGCGCGCGGCCGCGCTCGGCGTGCCCACCGTGGTCATCACCGGCATCGGCGCCGGCGGCGACATCGAGACCGTCGAGGGCGAGACCACCGCCGCCTTCACCGCCAGCCACCTCGGCGCCCTGGCGCGCGTGGCGCAGATCGCCGTCGCGCTGGGCGCGAACCTCGGCGACCTCGGTGTCGTGCCCGACGCCGTCGCCGAGGCGCTGGCCGGTCCCGGCCCGCAGGTGAAGGCGCCGCAGCGCCTGTTGGAGTACACGGGCTCGGGCACGAACGCGTGGACCGCCGCCGAGGGCGCGCTGAAGGTGCGCGAGACCGCGTACGTCGCGGCCGAGGGCCTCTCGGCCGAGCAGCTCTACCACGGCCCGTCCGTGGCGCTGCAGCCGGGCGACACGCTGGTCGCGCTGGACGGCGGCGGCCCCGGCGGCGAGCGCGTGCTCGAGATCGCGGCCGGTGCGGAGCGCTTCGGCGTCGGCGTGCACCGCATCAGCGAGCACGGCCTCGGCGAGCCGCTGTCGTTCTTCCCGCTCACGGTCGCGGTGCAGCGCGTCGCGCTCGAGGTGGCGGAGGAGCTCGGTACGAACCCCGACTCGTTCGGCAAGGATCGCCCGGGCGCGGTCGACGCGTGGGGGTCAATCGGGCTGTGACGGGGCGCGCTCCGACGTTTTCGGGGCAGTTCCTGGGCTGCAAGGTGTCGCAGACCGATCTCGCGCAGCTGCGCGAGCGGCTCGCGGCCGACGGCCTGCACGAGGTGGACGCGGGCGGGCACGTGCACGTCGTGAACGGCTGCGCGGTCACGTCCGAGGCGATCGCGAAGACCCGGCAGGCGATCCGCCGGGCCCTGGCCGACGGCTCGGCGCACGTCGTCGTGACGGGCTGCGCAGCCCGGCTGGCCGGAGCCGGCCTGGCCGACCTCGGCGACCGCGTGCACGTCGTCGCCGAGGCGTCGGAGGCCGTGCCGGCGGCGGTCGGCGACCTGCTCGCGGGCCTGGGCTGCCGCGGCCCGCAGCCGGCACCGCTGGGCCGCGACCGCACGCGCGCCTTCGTGAAGGTGCAGGACGGCTGCTCCTTCAGCTGCAGCTTCTGCGTGATCCCGCTGGTGCGCGGGCCGAGCCGCTCGCGGGCGCTGGCCGAGGTGGTGGGGGAGGTGCGCCGCCGCGTCTCGGCCGGGCACCGCGAGATGGTGCTGACGGGTGTCAACATCGGCCTCTACCGCGACGGCCGCCTGCGTCTCGCCGACGTGATCCGGGCCGTCGGCGCGGTGCCGGGCGTCGAGCGGCTGCGGCTCTCCTCGATCGAGGTCGACCACCTCGGCCCGCCGGTGGTCGCCGCGCTGGCCGACACGCCGGTCGCACTGCCGCACCTCCACGTGCCCCTGCAGTCGGGCGACGACGCCGTGCTGCGCGCGATGCGGCGCCGGGCCCCCGCCGCGCGCTACGCCGAGCGCATCGCCGTCGCCCGCGATGCGATCGCCGGCCTGCAACGTGACGGCCGACGTGATCGTCGGCTTCCCGGGCGAGGACGACGCCGCGTTCGGCCGCACGCTCGACCTGGTGCGCGAGGCAGGCCTGACGCGCGTGCACGCCTTCCCGTACTCGCCGCGCCCCGGCACGCGCACCGGCGACGACGACCCGGTGCCGCCCGTGGTGAAGCGGGCGCGCGTCGGCGAGCTCCGCCGCGTGGCAGAGGAGCAGGGCCGGGCCTGGCGCGCCGGCCGTGTCGGGTCAACCGACGCCGTGCTGGTCGAGCGCGTGGGGCGCGACGGTCGGGCGAGCGGGTACGCTCGGGACTACACGCCGTGGCGGCTGCAGGCACCGGGCGTGGTGCCGGGAGCGGTCGTCCGGGCCATCGCGGTCGCGGCAGATGACGAGGGAATCGTGGCGAGGAGCCTGGAGTGAGCCTCACCGAGCGGGTACGTGAAGACCGACTGGCTGCGCGGCGGGCGCGCGACACCGACCGCGTGACGGCGCTGGGCGGGCTGCTCGCGGCGCTGCAGGAGGCCGAGGTGCAGGCCCGCGGAGCGCTGACGGAGCAGGACGAGATCGCCCTGCTGCGGCGCGAGCGCAAGCGCCGTGAGGAGGGTGCTGCGAGCTTCCGCGAGGGCGGCCGCGAGGACGACGCGCGCAAGGAAGACGAGGAGGCGGCCCTGATCGCCGCCTACCTGCCGGCCGAGATGGACGCCGGCGAGCTGGCCGCGATCGTCGATGCGGCGATCGCCGAGGCGGGTGCCACGTCGCCGCGCGAGCTCGGCGCCGTGATGAAGCTCGTGATGGCGCGCACCGAGGGCCGCGCCGACGGCAAGGCCGTCTCCGCGCTCGTGCGCGGGCGCCTGAGCGGCTGAGCCCCGGCGCGGGACACTAGACTGCGGAACGTGGCGCGAGAGACGCTCACCGTGTCCGACGAGCTCGCCCGCGAGCTCGCCTCACGCTCCGACGAGGTGCTGGGTGCACTGTCGGAGCGTCTCGACGTGCGCGCGTTCCTGCGCGGCGACCAGCTGATCCTGGACGGCGAGGACGTGCCGATGGAGCAGGCCCGGGCGGTCGTCGACGAGCTCGAGGACCTGGTCGGCCAGGGCCTGCAGATCGGCGCGCAGACCGTCGACGCGGTCTCCGGCGTGCTGGCCGAGGACGGCCGCGCGGTCGACATCCTCCACGACGTCGTCTGGCGGCATCGCGGCAAGAAGATCGCCCCGAAGACCGTCAACCAGAAGCGCTACGTCGACTCGATCCGCCGCAGCACCATCACGTTCGGCATCGGCCCGGCCGGCACCGGCAAGACGTACCTGGCGATCGCGCTGGCCGTCGCGGCCCTGGTCGACCGCGAGGTGTCGCGCATCATCCTGACGCGGCCCGCCGTCGAGGCGGGAGAGCGGCTCGGGTTCCTCCCCGGCGACATCGCGGCGAAGGTCGACCCGTACCTGCGGCCGCTGTTCGACGCGCTCAACGACATGCTCGACTCCGACCGCGTGCAGCAGTACCTCGAGAAGGGCATCGTCGAGGTCGCGCCGCTGGCGTTCATGCGCGGCCGCACGCTGAACGACTCGTTCATCATCCTCGACGAGGCGCAGAACACGACGCCCGAGCAGATGCAGATGTTCCTGACGCGGCTCGGCTTCGGCTCCCAGGTGGTCGTCACCGGCGACGTGACGCAGATCGACCTGCCGCGCGGCCAGGGCTCGGGCCTGATCGAGGTGCGCGAGATCCTCAAGGACATCCCCGACATCGAGTTCGTGCTGTTCGACCGCCAGGACGTCGTCCGCCACAAGATCGTGCAGCGCATCGTCGACGCGTATCGCATCGACGCCGAGCGCCGCGGCGACATCCGCTGATGGCCGTCGAGGTCGACAACCGGACCGCCCAGCAGCCGGAGGAGGACGCGCTCGCGGTCCTCGTCGACCGCGTGCTGGACGCGCAGGGGGCGACTGACGCCGAGGTCGCGATCATCCTCGTCGACCCCGATCCGATGCGCGCGCTGAACCGCGAGTACCGCGGCAAGGATGAGGTCACGGACGTGCTGGCGTTCCCGATCGACGAGCGCGACGAGCTGCCGAGCGGCATGCCGCGGCTGCTCGGCGACGTCGTGATCTGCCTCGACCGGTGCGCCGAGCAGGCCGGCGAGCAGGGCCACACGCCCGGCGCCGAGCTGGTCGTGCTGGCGGTGCACGGCGTGCTGCACCTGCTCGGCTACGACCACGAGACCGACGACGGGGCGATGCTGGCGCTGCAGGATGGCCTGACGGCCGAGCTCGGCGAGGTGGCATGGCCCAGGTGACCCAGCCGCCGCCGCCACCGCCCGCGCCGCCGTCGAAGGAGCGGCGCCCGGCTGCCGGCCAACTCGGTCATCGCGTCGCTCAACTACGCCTTCGAGGGCATCATCTACGCGCTCCGCACGCAGCGGAACATGCGCATCCACTTCCTCGCCTCCGGGGTCGCGCTCGTGGCCGGACTCGCGGTCGGCGTCACCCGCGGCGAGCTGCTGGCGCTGATGATCGCCGCCGCGCTCGTGATCGTCGCCGAGCTGTTCAACACGGCCATCGAGGCCGCCATCGACGTGGCCACCACGAGCTTCGACCCCCGCGCCAAGGTGGCGAAGGACGTCGCGGCCGGCGCGGTGCTGGTGTGCGCCTTCGTGGCGGTCGGCGTCGGGTACACGGTGTTCGCCGAGCGGCTCTCGTCGCCGACGTCGACGGCGCTCGCGCGGGTGCGCGAGTCGCCCGTGCACCTGACGGTGATCGCGCTGGTGCTGGTGGTGCTGATCGTGATCGCCGTCAAGGCGGCGACCGGCCGCGGCACGCCCGTCCGCGGCGGCCTGCCGAGCGGGCACGCGGCCATCGCGTTCGCCGGCTGGGCCGCCGTGCTGTTCATCACGGCCGACTCGCGCCACAACGTGCTGGTCGCGTCGATCACGATGGGCATGGCGCTGCTGGTGGCGCAGACGCGGGTCGAGGCCGGCATCCACACCGTCTTCGAGGTCATCTACGGCGGTGCGCTGGGCGTGCTCGTCGCGCTCGCGATCTTCCAGGTCTGGGCCTGATCGTTCCACTTCCGTGACGGTCCGCGCGGGTCCGGGCACGCCGGGCCGTGCGACCCTGACGACGTGCCCGAGATCCGTCTCGACGTGCGACTGCTGCGGCCCGGCGCCCTCGTGGCCGGGGTCGCCGCCGGCCGCTGCGTGCTCGTCCGGGCCGTGCCCGAGCCCGGCGGCGCCGCCGCGTGGATCGCCGCGGCCGGCGCCGGCCTGCCGGTGCCCGCGGTGCGCGAGACCCGGTGCGGCGAGCGGCACGTGCTGGTCGCGGCCGTCTCGGCCGGGCAGCCGCTCTCCCCGGCCGTGGGCGATCGCGCTCGGTCGCAGGCCGCGGCGCTCGGCCAGGCGCTCGCCGCGCACGGCATCGCCGTCGGGCGGTTGCGGCGCGACGACCTGCAGGTCTGCGACGGCGTGCTGGCGGTGCGCGCGCCGGTGTCCGGGGAGGCCGAGAGCGGCGATGAGGCGGCGTTCTCGGCCATGGTGGCCGCCGCCTGCGCGCCCGAGCCGGCGGCCGAGGTGCGCCGCGGGCGGCGGGCCGTGCCGGTCGCGATCGTCGCGGTGGCGGTGCTGGCCGTGGCGGTGACACTGGTGCCGTGGCCCGGCGCCGGCGGCCGTGAGGCCCCGCGCGCCGCTGCGGCGGTGCCCCGGGTGGTCGGGCCGGAGCCCGCGCCCGCGCCGGTGGCCGAGCCACAGCCGCCGACCGCGCGCGTCCGCACGCCGGCCGTGAAGCCGAAGGCGAAGAGGGTGCGGGCGGAGGCCAAGGCGAAGGCGAAGGTCAGGAAACGCCGCCCGGCTCCGGCGGCGGCCGCCGACGCGACCGTCCGCGTGCCGCCGGCGCCGCCGGCGCGGCGGCCGGCGGCCCAGCCGCCCGCCGACGACATCCCGGTCGCCGGCGGCGAGGCCGATCCGCTGCCTGCCCGGTAGCGGGAGGGCTTCTACACTCACCGCATGCGCCCGGCAACCGACGAGGAACGCCGCCTGCACGGCCTCGCCGAGGCTGCGCGCGAGCGTGCCTACGCGCCGTACTCGCAGTTCACGGTCGGCGCCGCCCTGGTGACCGAGTCGGGCGAGGTGGTGACCGGCGGCAACGTCGAGAACGGCTCGTTCGGCATGACCATCTGCGCCGAGCGATCGGCCGTCGTGCGCGCGCTGGCGGAGGGGCACCGCCGCTTCACGGCGGTCGTCGTCGCCGGCCCGTCGGCGAGCGTGCCGCCGTGCGGCGCGTGCCGGCAGGTGCTGGCCGAGTTCGCCGCCGCCGACTTCACGATCACGTTCCCCCGCGACGGCGAGCTGACCACGTTCACGCTCGACGAGATCCTGCCGGAGCGCTTCTCGCTGTGAGCGACGGCTTCCGCTCCGGCCTCGTCGGGGTCGCCGGGCGGCCGAACGTCGGGAAGTCGACGCTGGTGAACGCGCTCTGCGGCTCGCACGTCTCGATCGTGTCCGACAAGCCGCAGACCACGCGCCGCCGGGTCGCGGGCGTCATGAACGGCGACGACTGGCAGCTCGTGCTGCTCGACCTGCCGGGCTTCCAGACGCCGCGCGACGGCCTCACGGGCCGCATGCAGCGCACCGTCGACGAGACGCTCGCCGACGTCGACGCGATCCTGTTCGTGCTCGACGGCACCGAGCCGCCCGGCGCGGGCGACCGGTTCATCGCCGCGCGCGTGTTCGCGACGAAGACGCCGGTGGTGATCGCCGTCAACAAGATCGACCGGCTCAGCCCGGCCGCTATCGGCGCCTCGATCGAGCGCATCGCCGAGCTGGGCGACTTCGCCGCGCTGGTACCCATCTCCGCCAAACGTCGCGACGGCATCGACCGGATCGGCGACGAGCTGCTCGCGCACGCGCCGGAGGGCCCGGCCCTGTACCCGGTCACCGCCACGTCCGGCGACCCGGCGCGGCTGCGCATCGGCGAGCTGGTGCGCGAGGCGGCGCTGAACCGCACGCACGAGGAGGTGCCGCATGCCGTCGCGGTGCTGGTCGAGGAGTACAAGCCGGCGACGAAGAAGCATGCGGCGCGCATCACGGCGAGCATCCTCTGCGACCACGAGTCGCAGAAGGGCATCCTGGTCGGCAAGAACGGCGCGATGATCCGCCAGATCGGCGCCGATGCGCGGCCCGGCATCGAGCGCCTGCTGGGTGCCAAGGTGATGCTCGAGCTGACCGTCCGGGTCCGCCGAGGCTGGCGCGACGACGACCGCGTGCTCGACCAGCTGGGCTGACGTTTCGCCTTAGCGCGTCAAGCGTGACGCGCCGTGCGCACCCGCTTCCGTCAAGCGCGCGCACTGCGCCATGTCGCGCGATCGGCCCCGCTTCCGCGCGGAAACGTTCTGGGGTCAGACCCCAGCGAAGCCCGTTTTGGGGTCTGACCCCAGAACGGAGGGCGCACGGAATGCGACATGATGTACGCATGACGCTGACCGAACATGGGACCTGGCCGCACCTCGACGCCTCCTTCGACGATCGCGGACCCGTGCCCGTTGGACTGCTGCTGCTGGCCACCGACCGGGCGTCCGGGGCCGACGTCGAGGCGTTCCTGCCCGAGTCCGTCGAGGCATACGGCACGCGCATCCCGATGGACATCGTCGCGACGCCCGAGACGCTCGCGCGCCTCGGCGACCATCTGACCGAGGGCGCGAGGCTGCTCGTGCCGGGCGCGCCGCTGGCCGCGATCGGCTTCTCGTGCACGTCGGGTACCGTCGCCGTGGGTGCGGACGAGGCGCGCACGAAGATCGCCGCCGGCCGTCCCGGCGTGCCCGTGTGCACGCCCGTTGAGGCGGCCGTGAAGGCGCTGGAGGCGCTCGGCACACGCCGGATCGCGCTGCTGACGCCCTATCTCGACGGCCCCAGCGACCTGATCGCCGGCTTCTTCGCGGCCGGCGGCATCGAGGTCGTGACGCGCGCCAGCTTCAAGCTGGACGGCGACCCCGACATGAACCGCGTCACGGCGGAGACGCTGATCGAGGCCGGCCAGAAGCTCGGCTCGCACCCCGACGCCGAGGCGCTGTTCATCTCCTGCACCGGCCTCCGGACGCGCCACGTGATCGAGCCGCTCGAGGCCCTGCTCGGCCGCCCGGTCGTGACGTCGAACCAGGCGCTGGCGTGGGATCTCGCCCGCACCGCCGGCGTCGACGAGCGACTGCCGGGCCGCGGCCGGCTCTTCCAGGCCGCCTAGCCCGCCAGCGCCGCGCCGTCGCAGCGCGGATCGGTCGCCACCCGGAACGCGCCCTCGGCGCCGATCCGGATCATCTGCGCGTGCCCGGCCTCCTCGTCGAAGTCGGCGAGCGCGTGCACGTCGAAACCCGCCGTCGACCAGGCCGCGCGCTCGGCGTCGCCGCACCGTCCCTCGGCCAGCACCTGGTCGGCCGGGCCGTCCACGCCGAGGCCGCCGACGACGAACCGCGGCGCGGCGACGGCGTCGGCCGGTGCCTCGCCGGCGGCCGTCCGCAGCAGCAGCTGGGCGTGGATCTGCGCCTGCGCGCTGCCGCCCATGGTGCCGTGCACGCCGACGATGCGCCCGTCGCGCCGCACGAGGACCGGCATCAGCGTGTGCGCCGGCCGCTTGCCGCCGACGATCACGTTGGGCGAGGCCGGGTCGACCGAGAAGTAGGCGCCGCGGTTGTGGAGGATGACGCCGGTGGTCGGGTCGAGGATGCCGGAGCCGAACTCGTAGAAGACCGACTGGATGATGACGACGGCGTTGCCCGCGGCGTCGGCGGCGACGACGGCGATGGTGTCGCCCGTGCCCTTGCGCGGGGCGTCGGCCGACACCGGTGCATGCCCCGCCGTGCGGCGCGCCAGGGCGGCCTCGGCCAGCCGCGCGGCGTGCTCGCCCGAGAGCAGCTCGGCCACGGGCACATCGGCGAAGCGTGGATCGGCGAGGTGCCGGTCGCGATCGGTCGACGAGAGGCGGAACAGCTCGGCCAGCAGGTCGGCGTCGGCGCCCAGCAGGTCGACGTCGCCGAGCGCGGCGGCGGCGCCGAGGATCTCGAGCAGCAGCAGACCCTGCGAGTTGGGCGGCGCGGTCAGCACCTCCTCGCCACCGAAGGCGCCGGCGAGCGGCTCGGTGACCTCGGTCGCATGGGCCGCCAGATCGTCCATCGAGAGCGGCGATCCGAGCGCGTTCAGCCGGGCCGTGATCGCCGCCCCGACCGGACCGCGGTAGAGCGCGTCGGCGCCGTTCGCCTGGAGGGCGCGCAGGGTGCGCGCCAGGGCGGGCTGCAGCAGCGTGTCGCCGGTCTCGAGCGGCCGTCCGCCAGGCCGGAACACCTCGCTCATGCCCTCGTCGGTCGCGAGCTCGCCGCGGCCCTCCTCGGCGACGAGCGACTTCGCGAGGCTCGGGGTGACGACGACGCCCTCCTCGGCCATCCGGGCGGCGGGCTCGAGCAGGTCGGCGAGCCGGCAGTTGCCGCCCAGCTCGCGCAGCGTCTCCCAGGCCGCGACGGCGCCCGGCACCGTCACCGACCCGGCGCCCCGCACCGGCATGCCGCCGTGCTGTGCGGCGAGCCGCTCGGCGGACACGCCGGCCGGAGCGGCGCCGGAGCCGTTCACGACCCGCACCACGCCGTCGGGCGTCGCAGCCAGGGCGATGATGTCGCCGCCGACGGCGCACATGTGCGGGTACAGGACGGTCAGCGCGGCGGCTGCGGCCAGGGCGGCGTCGAACGCGGTGCCGCCGCGCCGGAAGACCGCGTCGCCGGCCGCGGAGGCGGCGGCGTGGGGGCTGGCGATGGCGTGGGCTCGGCCGGCGTCGGAGACGCGGTCAGGCATGGTCGTGGACGAGCTCGACCTCGAGCCAGCACTCGAAGCAGTGGTCGTGCGCGAGGCTCTGCACCCCGATCGTCGCGCGGCCGCCCAGCCCCGCCTCGGGGCCGAACACGTCGCGCAGCAGGTCGGAGCAGCCCGACGAGACGAGGTGCACGTCGGTGAAGTCGGGTGCCGCGGCCACGAAGCACAGGTTGCGCACCAGGCACTCCACGCGGTCGAGCGAGCCGACGGCGTAGCGGATGCCGGCCAGGCAGTTGAGCCCGGTCTGACGCGCCGCCGCGTAGCCCTGCTCGATCGTGACGTCGCGCCCGAGCCGTCCCGGGTTGACGGGGCCGTCCGGCCCCTCCGGCACGTGGCCCGACAGGTACAGCACGCGGTTCACCACGTGGTGCGACTTCATCGAGCCGAAGTCGCCGCCGTAGTAGCCGTCCGCGTGGAAGTCGGGGATCAGGAGCCCGAGCTCGCGAGCGCGATCCTCGGCGCCGCTCACTGGGCGGCGGCGGCGAACTTCAGGAGGCCGGGGTCGTACTCCGAGCCGGCGTCCCACAGCAGGTAGCCGCGGTCCGTGAACTCGCGGACGCCCTCGACCTGCGCCGCGATCTGGTCGGGCCCGTACGGGTGCTCGAGCCAGTCGTAGGCCTGGATCCACGGACGCAGTTCGGCGGTGCCGCCGACGATCGCCTTCTGCCAGTCGCGCATCGTCGCGGTGACGAGGTCGCGCGGATTGCAGACCGGGCAGTCGATGTTGTACTCGCCGCTCGAGTACCCCTGCGGGTAGATCATCGGCGACATCACGTCGACGATCTTCGCGATCTGGCGCGGGTTCTGGCCGATGCCCAGGTCGCGCGTCGCGGCGAGCCCGAAGAGGTCGGCCGAGACGCGCAGCTTGAGCGGATGCAGCTCGTCGACGGCCTGCTGCAGGAAGGCGGCGATGGTGGCCTCCATCTTCGCCTTCGTGCGGTTCAGCTTCACGTTCGTCAGATCGCCGTCGGTGGGGAACCGCACGTAGTCGAACTGGATCTCGTCGAAGCCGACCTTGCCGGCCGCCTTCGCGACGTCGATCAGGTACGTCCAGTTCGCCTTCGTGTAGGGGTTCATCCAGCCGAGGCCGGCGTGGTTCTCCCAGGTCGCGCCGTCCTTGGTGCGGATCGCGCGCTTCGGCGCCTTCGTGGCGATGATCGGGTCCTCGAACGCCACGACCCGGCCGATCACGTAGAAGCCGGCGGCGTGCAGCTGCTCGACGATCAGGCGCGGCTCGTAGAAGTTCTGCGCGGCCCCGGTCGAGATGGCCAGCTCCGGCATGCCCTCGGTGAAGCCGATCTCGCCGCTCTCGTTCTTGACGTCGAGCTCGACGGCGTTGAGGCCGGTGTCCGCGTCGTACGCGTCGACGATCTTCTGGATTTGTGCCTGGTCGCTCGCGTAGTGCATCGAGAAGTGCACGCCGCGCACCTCGGCCGGCGCGGGGAACCGCGCGCTGCGCGTCGAGGCCGGTGCTGGCTGCCGCGGCCGTCGTCGCGGCCGGCGCCGGAGCCGTCTTCGCGACCGGTGCCTTCTTGTTGTCGGACGGGAACTTGCCGGCGAACACGAAGCCCGCAACCGGCAGCACGAGCACCGCGACCGCGATCGCGCGCCGGCGCCGGAACACCCGGTTCATCTGATCGCGCTCAGCGCGGCGCGAGCGGATCTTCGCGATCTCCGCTTCGCGGTCGCGCTGGATGAAGTCGTCGAAATCCACTAGAGGAGAACGGGGTTGCGTAGCATACAGGGAACGCCGCATCGGTCGCGACGCGGGGCACTGGTGTCCGGGCGCCTGCGCACGGGCGGTACGATGGGCCGATGGCGCCGCGCCCCGGAGAGCTTGCGAAGGCGGTGGAGTCCGTGCTGCTTCGCCCTGTCGCAACCGTACAGGACCTCGATGCGGCGTGTGACGAGGCGCTGGCCGGTCACGTGGCAGCGCTCTGCGTGCTGCCGGTGCACGTCGCCCAGGCGGCCGAGCGGCTCGCGGGCAGCGACGTGAAGGTGGTCGCGCTGGTGTCGTTCCCGTTCGGCGCCGACGTGGCCGAGGTGAAGGCCGCAGCGGCCGAGCGGGCGCTGGCCGACGGCGCCGACGACCTCGAGGTGATGATGAACCTGCACCGGTTCCTCTCCGGAGGGGTGAACGAGACGCGCGACGAGCTGTCCGCGATCGTCCGGGCCGTGCGGCTCCGCACGCTCTCGAACGGGCGCCGGCCGGCGCAGGTGCGCGCCGTGGTCGAGACGTCGCACCTCGACGATCGCCGGATCCGGCTGGCGGCGCGCGTCGTGCACGCCGCCGGAGTGGACATGGTGGTGACGTCGACCGGGCTCGGCCCGCGCTCGACCACGGTGCTCGACGTCGAGCTGCTGCGCGAGGAGCTGGGCGGGGCGCTGGCGATCAAGGCCGCGGGCGGCATCCGCACCCACGGCGAGGCGCTGGAGCTGATCGCGGCCGGCGCCAACCGCGTCGGCGCGACGCAGATCGGCCCGCTGCTCGAGACCGGGCGCCGGTGAAGATCGACGACGTCCCCGTCGACGCCGTCGGCGTGGCCACGCGCGTCGCGTGGCTCGCCAAGCGCTCGATCAAGACCACGGCGAAGGCCGAGGGACTGCGGCTGGCGCTGTCGATGATCGACCTGACCACGCTGGAGGGCAAGGACTCCGACGGCAAGGTGCGCCGGCTGTGCGCGAAGGCGCTCTGCCCCGACCCGGCCGATCCGACGCTGCCGCAGTGCGCCGCCGTCTGCGTGTACCCGTCGTTCGTGCGGCTCGCGAAGGAACTGACGCACGGCACCGGCGTCCGCGTCGCCTCGGTCGCGACCGCGTTCCCGTCCGGTCACGCCCCCCTCGTGACGCGTCTCGGCGAGGTCACGGCCGCCGTGGCGGACGGCGCCGACGAGATCGACATGGTCATCGACCGCGGCGCGTTCCTGTCGGGACGGTTCGACGTCGTCGCCGACGAGATCGAACAGGTGAAGGCAGCCTGCGGCGACGCACACCTGAAGGTGATTCTCGAAACGGGCGAGCTCGAAACCCTCGACAACGTTCGACATGCCTCGCTGCTCGCCATGCGCCACGGCGCCGACTTCATCAAGACGTCCACCGGCAAGATCGCCCCGGCCGCCACGCCGGCCGTGATCCTCGTGATGCTGGAGGCGATCCGCGACTACGTCGAGGAGACGGGGCGCATGGTCGGCATGAAGCCCGCCGGCGGCATCCGCGACGCGAAGGCCGCGCTGACCACGCTCGTGATCGTCAAGGAGACGCTCGGCGATGCCTGGCTGACGCCGGAGTGGTTCCGGCTCGGCGCCTCGTCGCTGGCGAACGACTTGCTGATGCAGTTGCAGAAGCTGCGCACCGGGGCGTACGCCTCTCCTGATAGCTTCTCGGCTTCGTGAGCGACCACAAGCCGATCCTCGTCTGCCGCACGCGCTTCCCCGGCGACGCCTTCGCGCGCGCCGAGGCGCTGTTCGACGTGCGCATCGCGAACGAGCCGCTGCGTCCCGCCTGCATCCGCGGCGACCACGCCGACGCCGCTGCCATCTGGAGCTTCGGCGAGCAGGTGAACGACGAGCTGCTGGACTCCCTGCCGAACCTGCGCGCCGTCGGCAACGAGGGCGTCGGCTTCGACACCATCGACGTCGCCGCCCTGGAGCGCCGCGGGATCGCGCTCTGCATCCCGCGCGGCCAGAATGCCGACGCCGTCGCCGACCACGCGATCGCCCTGCTGCTGGCGCTGCGGCACCAGGTCGTGGCCGGCGACCGGTACATCCGCGACGGCCGCTGGGGGCAGCGCGGCGCGGAGGAGCCGCAGGGCCTCGACATCGCCGGCTCCACGCTCGGCGTCGTCGGGCTCGGCCACATCGGCCGTGCCGTGGCGCGCCGGGCCGAGGTGTTCGGCATGCGCATCGTCGGCTGGAACCGCACGCCGCGGCCCGAGAGCGGCATCGAGCAGCTGCTCCTCGACGACCTGCTGGAGCGATCCGACCACGTCACCCTGCACTGCGCGCTGGCCGACACCACGCGCGGGCTGATCGGCGCCCGCGAGCTGGCGCTGCTGCGCCCGACCGCGGTGCTGATCAACACCGCGCGCGGTGCCGTCGTCGACACCGAGGCGCTGATCGCGGCGCTGCAGGCCGACCGGCTGTGGGGAGCCGGCCTGGACGTGTTCCCGGAGGAGCCGGCGGTCGACCCGCGCCTGCTCGAGCACCCACGCGTCGTCCTGACGCCGCACATCGCCGACAACCAGCCCGGCGTGTACGCCGAGCTCACCGACGCCGTCGTGACCGCGCTCGAAGCGGTGTTCACGCCGCGCTGAGCGCGGGCGCTCGCGCTACGCTGGAGCCGATGGCCGTCTTCGAGTATGCGCCTGCCCCGGAGTCCGTGCGGCCGGCGCTCAAGCCCCGCTACGACCTGTTCATCGACGGGGCGTGGCGCCGGTCGAAGGGCGGCAAGCGCACGGCGACGATCAATCCGGCCACCGAGGAGCCGCTGACCGAGGTCGTCGACGCCACCGCCGCCGACGTCGACGCCGCCGTCGCCGCCGCCTCCGACGCGTTCCGTAGCTGGTCACGGCTGCGCGGCGCCGAGCGCGGCAAGCACCTCTATCGCCTGGCGCGCCTCGTGCAGGAGAAGAGCCGCGAGCTGGCCGTGGCCGAGACGCTCGACGGCGGCAAGCCGATCCGCGAGTCGCGCGACGTCGACCTGCCGCTGGTCGCCGCGCACCTGTTCCACCACGCCGGCTGGGCGGACAAGCTCCAGTACGCGCTGCCCGGCCGCGAGGTGCGGCCGCTCGGGGTCTGCGGCGCGGTGATCCCGTGGAACTTCCCGCTGCTGATGGCGGCGTGGAAGATCTCGCCCGCACTGGCGTGCGGCAACACCGTCGTGCTGAAGCCGGCCGAGACGACGCCGCTGACGGCGCTGCTGCTGGCCGAGATCGCGGCCGAGGCCGAGCTGCCGCCCGGCGTGCTGAACGTCATCACGGGCGGCCCCGCCACGGGGGCGGCGCTCGTGCGGCATCCCGACCTCGCGAAGGTGGCGTTCACCGGCTCGACGGCGGTCGGCAAGGAGATCGCCGCGGCGCTGGCCGGCACCGGCCGCCGCCTGACCCTCGAGCTGGGCGGCAAGGCCGCCAACATCGTCTTCGCCGACGCCGCCCTCGACCAGGCCGTCGAGGGCATTGTGAACGGCATCTACTTCAACCAGGGCCACGTCTGCTGCGCCGGATCGCGCCTGCTGGTCGAGGAGTCGGTCGCCGACATCCTGATCCGCAAGCTCGACCGGCGCGTGCGGCTGCTGCGGGTGGGGGATCCCCTCGACAAGAACACCGACGTGGGCGCGATCAACTCCGCCGCCCAGCTGGCCCGCATCCGCGCGCTGGTCGACGTCGGCGTCGAGGAGGGCGCGACGCTGCACCAGCCGGCCTGCGAGCTGCCCGACCGCGGCTTCTGGTTCGCGCCCACGTACTTCACCGACGTCGCGCCCGCGCACCGCATCGCGCGGGAGGA
This sequence comes from uncultured Actinomycetes bacterium, assembly GCA_963722525.1. Classification (GTDB taxonomy): domain Bacteria; phylum Actinomycetota; class Thermoleophilia; order Gaiellales; family F1-60-MAGs149; genus VFJZ01. Next base: position 653,596 of record CAVRMM010000002.1, read on the forward strand.
GATCTTCGGCCCGGTGCTGTCGGTGATGACCTTCCGCACGCCCGACGAGGCGGTCGAGCTGGCGAACAACACGCGCTACGGCCTGTCGGCGGGCATCTGGACGGACAAGGGCGCGAAGGCGTACAAGATGGCGGGGAAGCTGCGCGCCGGCGTGATCTGGGCCAACACCTTCAACGTGTTCGACCCGTCGGCGCCGTTCGGCGGCATGCGCGAGTCGGGCTTCGGGCGCGAGGGCGGCATGCAGGGGCTGGCGGAGTACCTGCAATGAGGCTCGAGGTGCGCAAGACCTACAAGCTCGCCATCGGCGGCGCCAGCGTGCGCTCCGAGTCGGGCCGCGTGGTGCCGGTGACGGGCCCGGGCGACGAGCACCTGGCCAACGCGCCGCTCGCCTCGCGCAAGGACGCCCGCGACGCCGTCCGCGCCGCGCGCGCCGCGCTCGGTCCCTGGCGCGGGCGCACGGCCTACAACCGCGGGCAGATCCTCTATCGCCTGGCGGAGGTGCTCGAGGCCCGCACCGACGAGCTGGCGGGCGTCGTGGCGGCATCCACGGGCGTCACGGCCAAGGTGGCCCGGGCCGAGCTGGCCGCCTGCGTCGAGGCCGCCGTGCACTACGCCGGCTGGCCCGACAAGCTCGCCAGCGTCCTGGGCGGCGTCAACCAGGTGGCGCAGCCGTACTTCGCGTTCAGCGTGCCGGAGCCGGTCGGCGTGGTCGCCCTCGTGGCGCCCGACGAGCCCGCGCTCGCGGGTCTCGTCGAGCCGCTCTGCGCGGCGCTGGCGGGCGGCAACGTCGTGGTCGCGCTGGTGTCGGAGCGGTTCCCGCTGGCCGGCCTCGACCTGGCGGAGGTGCTCGCGACCAGCGACGTGCCCGGCGGCGTCGTCAACCTGCTGGCCGGCGCCCGCGCCGAGGTGGCGCCGCCGCTGGCCAGCCATGCCGACATCGACGCCCTCGTCGATGCCTCCGGCGATGCCGAGCTGGAGCGCCGGTGTGCGTCGAACGTGACCCGGTACCGCACGCCCGGCCCGGCCCTGACCCTCGAAGCCGTGGAGCGGACGCTGGAGCTGAAGACCGCCTGGCACCCGATCGGCGCATGACGACGGCACTCGTCACCGGCGCCTCCTCGGGCATCGGCCGCGCCATCGCGGCCGACCTCCTCGCCGCCGGCTGGGACGTGACCGCCGTGGCGCGCGACCCCGCCCGGGGCGCGCTCGACGGCGCGCACGAGGTGTCGGCGAACTTGCTCGACGAGGCGGAGGCGGTCGCGGCGGTGGCCGCGCACCGCGACCGGTTCGGCTCGCTCGACCTGCTCGTGAACGCCTCCGGCGTCGGCTTCGGGGGGCCGATCGACGGCTACCCGACCAAGCGCTTCGACATCTCGTTCGGCGTCAACGTCCGCGGCCTGTTCCTCGTCACCCGCGAGGCCCTGCCGCTGCTGCGCGAGTCGCGCGGGCGGATCGTCAACCTCGCCTCGATCGCCGGCCTGCAGGCCGAGCCGGGCCTGGCCGTCTACGCCGCCACCAAGCACGCCGTGGTCGGGCTCTCGCGCTCGCTGTCGGAGGAGCTGTTCGACGACGGCGTCCGCGTCACGGCGCTCTGCCCGGGGTTCGTCGACACGCCGATGTCCGACTTCATCAAGGACCAGATCGCGGCCACCGAGATGGTGCAGGTGGACGACTGCGTCAAGGCGGTGCGGTTCCTGCTCTCGCTGAGCCCCGCGGTGAAGGTGCCCGAGCTGGTGCTGGACGGGCCGCCGATCCCGAATCTGGCCCGGTAGACCCACGCGCTCTCGCTAGGCTTCGGGGCGATGACCGCTATCGCACCCACCGGCCCGCGCGCGCAGGGCGTGCGCTGGGACCTCTCCCGCATCGTCACCGACGCCGCCGCCGCCCGCACCCTGGCCGACGAGACGCGCGCCGCCTGCGACACGTTCGCCGAGCGCTACCGCGGCCGCGTCGCCGATCTCGACGCCGCCGGCCTGGCCGCCGCCCTGCACGAGATCGCCGAGATCGACAACGCCATCTCGCGCGCCGGCTCGTACGTGGGCCTGCGGCGCTCCGTCGACGTCAACGACGAGGAGGCGCGCGACCTCGAGGCCACGATCGAGCAGCAGTACGTGCAGATCGCCAACACGCTGCGCTTCTTCGAGCTGGAGTGGATCGCGCTGGACGACGACCGGGCCGAGGAGCTCGCGGCGGCGCCCGAGGTGGCCGGTGACAGCCATCACCTCCGCAGCCTGCGCAAGTACAAGCCGCACAAGCTGTCCGAGGACTCCGAGCGGGTCTGGGCGGAGCGCTCGCCGGCCGCGCAGATGGCCTGGCAGAACCTGTTCGAGCAGACCGTCGCGAACGTGAAGGTCTCGTTCGACCCGGGCGACGGCGCCCGCGACCACACCATCGACGAGCTGCTCGCCAACATGTACTCCACCGACCGGCCGCTGCGCATGCGCACGCTGGAGACGCTGTACGGCGCGCTCGAGCCACTCACACCCGTGCTGGCCCACTGCTACGACTCGCTCGTCGCCGACCGCCTGGTCGACGACCGGCTGCGCAGCTTCGAGGGTCCGATGGCCCAGCGCAACCTCTCCAACGAGCTCGAGAACGCGGCCGTCGACGCCATGATGGCCGCCATCGAGTCGCGCCACTCGATCGCGCACCGGTGGTACCGCCGCAAGGCGGAGCTGCTCGGCGTGCCGAAGCTGCACCTGTCCGACCAGTACGCGCCGCTGGACGAGGGCCGCGGGTTCTCCTACGACGAGTCGCGGGCCATCGTGCGCAGCGCGTTCGCGCGGTTCTCCGGCGACATCGAGTCGGTCTCGGAGGCGTTCTTCGACGACCAGCGCGTCGACGCCGAGCCGCGCCAGGGCAAGCGCGGCGGCGCCTTCTGCGCGTCCGTCTCGCAGGACTCGCAGGCGTTCATCATGCTCAACTACACGGACCGCCTGCGCGACGTGATGACGATGGCCCACGAGCTGGGCCACGGCATGCACTTCACGCTCTCGGCGCAGCGCCAGTCGGCCCTGTCGTTCCATCCCGGCATCGCGCTGGCCGAGGTGCCGTCGACATTCGCGGAGCTGGTGACGTTCGATTACATGATGGAGAACGAGCAGGACGCGGCGACGCGGTCGGCGCTGGTGCGCCAGGAGCTCGAGTCGAGCTTCGCGACCGTCTTCCGGCAGACGATGATGGCGCGGTACGAGTCCGATGCCTACGCGGCGCGCGCCGAGGGCCGCACCCTCACGCCCGACCGCCTCTGCGAGATGTGGCTGGAGCGGAACCGCGGCCAGTACGGCGATGCGGTCGAGCTGCCGGAGGGCTACCGCCTCGGCTGGAGCTACATCCCGCACTTCATCAACACCCGCTTCTACACCTACGCGTACGCGTTCGCGCACCTGGCGAGCCTGGTGCTGTACGCCACCTGGCGCGAGGAGGGGGAGTCCTTCGTGCCGAAGTACCTGGCGTTCCTCCAGCAGGGCGGGGCGGCCGCGCCGGCCGAGCAGCTGGGCGTGTTCGGCATCGACCTGACGTCCGAGGCGACGTGGCATCGCGGCCTGGACGAGATGGAGCGACTCCTGGAGCTGGCGCTCGAGGGGTAAGGCGGCTTGCAGGTCTGACAGACTTGCATCTGCTACTGTTTGTTCGTCGCGGCGGGCGCCCTTGGGTCCATGTACCTAAGAGAGTCCAGCCAGGCGTGCCGGCGTCGATGACGCGGCGGGCACGCACGGAGCCGACGCTCCTGATCGCGGGAGCTGAATGTTTCGTGTTCCCCGTTGGAGGGTCTCGATGCTGCCTTATGACAAGTCCGTGCGCCGGCTCGGCGTGTTCGCCTTCCTGGTCGCCTTCTGCGAGGCCCTGTCGTTCTATGCCGCCTCGCTCTACGCCTACGCCCTGACCGGCTCGGTGCTGGTCGTCTCCGTCGTGATGACGGCGATCGCCATCGCCGAGACGCTCGGCGCCGTGCTCGGCGGCACCCTCGCCGATCGGCTCGACCGCCGCATGGTCGCGGCCATCGGCGGCATCGCCGGCGCGCTGCTGCTCGGCACGCTCGCGCTCGGCGCCAGCGTCGTCGTGCTGACGGCCGTCATGGTGCTGGCAATCATCGCCGCCTCGCCGATCCGCCCCGTCATCGGGGCGGCGCTCCCGAACCTCGTGATCGAGGGCGACCTGCGGTTCGCGAACGGCTACGTGCAGGCCCTCCGCAACGCGGCGCTGACGCTCGCGCCCGTCGCGGCGGGCATCGGCGTCGGCATCGTCGGCGCGCGCGGCGTCTTCGCCATCGCGGCCATCTCGCTGCTGCTGTCGGTGCTCGTGCTGGTGTTCGTGCGCGGTCACTTCAGCGGCGTCGAGGCAGCAACCGACGAGGTGTCCGACTCGCCGCTCGCCGGCTTCGCCCTGATCCGCCGCGACCGCGTGCTCGGCGCGGTCGTGATCGCGGGCGCCCTGTCCTACCTGGCGGCCGCGTACTGCTCGATCGCCGACCTGCCGCTGGCCATCGACGAGCTGGGCGCGGGGGAGACCGGCTACGGCCTCCTGATCGCGGCCTGGGGCGTCGGCACCACCCTCGGCGCCGTCGTCGCCCGGCGTGCCATGCAGCACCTCGGCGTGGAGCGCGCGTTCACGGTCGCGCTGTTCATCGAGGGCATCGCGATCGCGCTGGTGGCGTTCGCGCCCTCGATCACGCTCGCCGCGATCGCGTTCATCGCCGGCGGCATGATGGGCGGCATCGGCATCACCGCCGACCAGGTGCTGGTGCAGGAGCGCGTTGCCGACGGCCTCCGCGGCCGCGTGCGCGCGGCCAACGACGCGATGATGGCGGCCGCCTACTCGCTGTCGCTGGGCGTCGGCGGCTTCGTGGTCGTGGCGCTCGGGCCGCGCGGCACCTACCTGGTGGGCGGGCTCGGCGTCATCGGCGCCGCCTACGTCGGCTGGCGCGTGCTGCGCAAGCAGCCCGCCGTGCAGGTCGCCGCGTAGTCTGTCGGGGATGCTCGAGCGGACGATCCGGCCCGTCGCCCCGTACGACCTCGCCGCCTCGGCCCGCGGGCTGGGCGACGGCACCCGGCGGTTCCGGGACGGCGTCCTCGACCTGCACCTGCGCGAGGGCCACGTCCGCGTGCGGCAGCGCGGCGACGGCACGCTGGTCGTCGCCGCCGCGACGGACGAGGCCTTCGACCGGGCGCAGTTCGTGCTCGGTGCCGACCTCGACCACCGGCCGTTCCTCGAGCTGGCGGCGCGGGAGGGGCTGCTGCGCGACAGCATCGGGCGCCGCCGCGGCGTCCGCGTGCTGCGCACCGCGACGGTCGCGCACGCGCTGCTGAAGGCGATGTGCGGGCAGCTGATCCAGGCCTCGGCGGCGATCGCGATCGAGCGCGACGTGCTGCGCATGCTGGCCGGGCGCGGCCAGGTGACGCCGCCGTCGCGCGACGACATCGCCGGCCTCTCGTCGCCGCACCTCGCCCGCGCCGGCCTCGCACCGCGCCGGGCCGACGCGCTGGTGCGCGTCGCGCGCACGCTCGACCTGGAGCGCCTGCACGCGCATCCGACGAAGGCCGTCGTGGCGCGCATCTGCCGCGAGCCGCAGCTCGGGCCGTGGTCGGCCGGCATGGTGGCGCTGTACGGGCTCGGCCGCACCGACGCGGGCCTGGTCGGCGACCTCGGGCTCGTCCACCTCGCGCGGTCGCTGTGGGGACGGCGCGTCGAGACGTACGAGACCGCGGCGCTGCTCGAGCCCTACGGCGAATGGGCCGGCCTCGCCAGCATGCACCTGCTCGCGCTCAGCGCGCAGGCGAACGTGCGTCGACCTGTGGGAGCGCCCGGCGGATCTCGCGCGGCAGGTTGAACGACACGTCCTCGTGCACCACGTGCAGCTCGTCGACCGCGGTCACGCCGTGCGTGGCGAACCAGTCGACGACCTGACGGACGAGCGACTCGGGCGCGCTGGCGCCGCTGGTGATGCCGACCGTCTCGACGCCCTCGAGCCAGGTCTCGTCGATGGCGGACTCGTCCTCGATCAGGTGGCTGGGGACGCCCGCGTCGCGCGCGACCTCGACCAGGCGGTTCGAGTTGGACGAGTTGCGCGACCCGATCACGAGCACCAGGTCGACCTCGCGAACGAGGGCCTTCACGGCCGCCTGCCGGTTGGAGGTGGCGTAGCAGATGTCTTCCTTCGCGGGTGCCTCGATGTGCGGGAAGCGCTCGCGCAGCGCGGCGATGATGTCGCGCGTCTCGTCGACCGACAGCGTGGTCTGCGTCAGGTACACGAGCGGCGTCTGCGGCCCGAGGTCGGCCAGCTCCGCCACCTCGGCGACGGTGCCGACCAGCCGGGTCGCCTCGGGCGCCTCGCCCATCGTGCCCTCGACCTCCTCGTGGCCCTCGTGGCCGACCAGGATGATCGTGTAGCCGCGCCCGGCGAAGTGCTTCGCCTCGGAGTGCACCTTGGTCACCAGCGGGCAGGTGGCGTCGATGACGTTGAGGCCGCGCGCAGCGGCGTTGGTGTGCACCGTGGGCGCGACGCCGTGCGCCGAGAAGACCACCGTGGCGCCGGGCGGCACGTCCTCCTCGGAGCTGACGAAGATCGCGCCGCGGCGCGCCAGCTCGGCCACGACGTGGCGGTTGTGGACGATCTCCTTGCGCACGTAGACGGGGGCGCCGCCGGCCAGGTCGAGCGCCCGCTCGACGGTCTCGACCGCGCGGTCGACGCCGGCGCAGTAGCCGCGCGGCGCGGCGAGCAGGAGACGCGTAGGTGCCACGCGGGCAGTGTATCCGGGGCCGTCCGCCGGCCCGCCACGGAGGTCCCGGAGCCGATCCACTAGGATTGTCGAATGGCGTCCCGGCGACGCCAGCCGCCCCGTGACTGATCAGGATCGTGTCTTCCTCGTCGCAGCGCTCTCGGCGCTTGCGCTCGTCGCCCTTGCGACGAGCCTCACGCTGCTCGTGGCGCGCAGCCGCTCGCAGAACCGTGCACCGCTCGCCGGCGCGCTGACGTTCTCGCTGCTGTGCGTCGCCATCACCAGCGGCATCGGTGCCGCCGCGGTGCTGCTGGAGTCGACCGAGCTGGCCATCGTGGCGGCCGTCGTCGCCGGCATCGCGACGCTCTCGATCGCCCGCGTCGGCCTGCTCCGCCGCGAGCACGGCGCCCTGGTCGGCGGCAACGCCGCGGTCGCCGAGGCGCGCGCCGCCGCCCGCGCCACGCTGCGCGCGCTGGTCGCCGCCACGCGGCTGGCCGAGCGCCTCGACGGCGCCGCGTCGCTGGACGAGATCGACGCCCTGCTCTCCGACGCCGCCCGGCGCGCGCTGCCCGAGGCCGTCGTCGCGATCGTGCCTTCCGAGCCGGCGCACGAGGGGCTGCACGTCGACGTGCCGCTGCGCACCTCCGACGCCCGCTCCCTGCGCGCCTCGTGGCCCGCGCCGCCCGCGCACGGGCGCGACGACCTCTCCGCCGCCGAGGTCGTCCTGCGGGCGCTGGCCTCCGAGGCGGCGCTCGGCGTCGCCCGGCTCGACGGCCGCCAGGCGGCCGAGGCCGAGATCCGGCGGCGCGATGTGACGGCCGCCCTGGGCGAGCGCCTGCGCGGCGCCGACGACGCGTTCGGCGCCTGCCACCTCGCGGCCCAGGCCGCCGGCACCGAGCTCGGCGCCCGGTCGGCGGCGATCGAGGCCGAGGGCATCCACGCCACGTTCACGCTCGACGGCGACCGCGGCGGCGACCACGAGCTGGCCGTGCCGCTGGACGGCGGTGGCGACCTGACGCTGGCCCTCTCGGCCGAGCCGGGTCCCTCCGACCGCGCCGCGGCGAGCGGCATCGGCGATGCGCTGGGGCGCGCGCTGACCATCCACGGCGCCCGCCGCGTGGCTGACGAGCGCAGCGCCCGCCAGGCCGCCGTGGCCGCCGCCGCGCGCAGCGTCCACGGCCCGCTCGACGGCATGCTGCACGGCGTCGCCGACGCCGCCCGGGCCGCGCTCGAGGCCGACGCGATCGTCATCTACACGCTCGGCGCCAACGGCCCCGTCGCGCTGGAGGCCGTCGGCACCGGCCTGCCCGAGGCCTGCGACGGCGTCGCCGCCCAGGCCATCGCGACGGCGCGCAGCGTGGTCGACGCCGACGGGCGCTTCCTGGCCTCGTCGCCGGGCGAGCTGGCGTGCGGCATCGCCGTGCCGCTGCCCGGCGGCGGCGAGCGCGGCGCGATCTCGGCCCTGTACCGCGCCGAGCGGCCGCTCAGCGACCGCGACGCGGAGGATCTGGCGGCGTTCGCGCAGATCTCGGCGCTGGCCATCGACCGGGCCACGTTGGAGCGCGAGCTCGACCGCCGCGAGGTGCTGCGGGCCGGCTACCTCGAGATCACCGAGGCGCTGGCCGGCACGCGCGAGCCGGCCGAGACGTACACCGCGGTGGCCTCGGCCGCGCGGCGCGGCCTGCGCGCCGCGGCGGCGGTCGTCGTGACCGAGTCCGACGGCCTCGGGCTGCAGGCCACGGGCTCCGCGCCGACGGTGCCCGCGCTGGTCGACGACTCGGGCCAGGCCGGCGCGCTGCTGCAGCTGGCCGCGCGCGAGGGCCGCATCGTGCTGTGCGCGGACGCCTCGTCCGACCGCCGCGTGTCCGGCGCCGAGCGCCGCCGGCTGCTCGACGCGGGCCAGAAGTCGGCGCTGTGCATCCCCGTCGTCAGCCCGGCCGGGCTGACCGCCGTGCTCGGCGTGGTGTGGCCCGAGGCGCACGCGGCGAGCGACGACGACCTCGACCTGGCGCGCCACCTCGGCACCGCCGCGGCCGCCGCCATCGAGCGGGCCGAGACCCTCTCGTCCGAGCGCCAGGCGCGCGCTCGGGCGCAGGAGCTGCAGCGCATCGGCGGGCTGATGGCCTCCAACCTCGACGCCGCCGCCGTGCTGCGCGAAATCGTCTCCCAGGCGGCCCTGCTGCTGAACGCCGACTCGTGCGCGCTGCGCCTGGTGGAGGGCGACCGGCTGGTCGTCCGCGCCGTGCAGGGCGAGGCGGCCGAGCTGCTGGCGGGCGAGCAGGCGCCGCTGACCGGCGGTCCCACCGGCGAGGTGCTGGCGCGGCGCACGCCGGTCGCCGTCGCCGACATGGCCGCCGACGACCGCTTCCTGCCCGACGACCCGCTCGTGCAGGCGCGGTTCGCGGCGTACCTGGGCGCGCCCATCCTCTCACCCGACGGCGACCTGCGGGGCGTGCTGGCGCTGTACGACCGCCGCCGGCGGGTGTGGAAGCCCGACGAGCTGGAGGCGCTCGAGGCTTTCGCCAACTCCGCCACGGTGGCGCTCCAGAACGCCCTGCTCTACCAGCGCGTGGCGCAGGAGAAGGACAAGTCCGAGGCCATCATCGCCTCCATCGCCGACGGCATCGTCGTGGTCGACGCCGACTCCCGGATCGAGATGTGGAACCGCGCGACGGCCACCATGACCGGCGTCTCGTCGCGGGTCGCGCTGCGCCGCACGCTGCGCGAGTTGCTGCGCGGCGAGCTCGGCGACCACGACGACGCGGCGCTGGCGGCACTGCAGGAGGCGGCCGAGTCGGGCGGCGGCGTCGAGGTGCGGCTCTCGCGCGGCGACCGCGAGATCTGGCTCCAGGCCCGCGCGGCCGAGCTGCGCGACCCCGTCGAGGACCGGATCGGCACGGTCTACGCCCTGCGCGACGTCTCCGAGGACCGCCAGCTCGACCAGCTGAAGTCCGACTTCGTCGCCACGGTGTCGCACGAGCTGCGCACGCCGCTGACCTCCATCTACGGCTTCGCCGAGACGCTGCTGCGCGGCGACGTCAGCTTCGCCGACGAGGACCGCAAGACGTTCCTCGGCTACATCGCGTCGCGAGTCCGAGCGCCTGACGCGGCTGGTCGACGGCCTGCTGTCGGTGACGCGGCTCGAGGCGGGCGGCGTCGAGCTCGCGCTCGAGGACATCGACGTGGGCGACGTGCTGCGCGAGATCGTCGTCCGGCAGGCCGAGCGGGCCAAGGACTCGCACCGCGTCGACCTGCACCTGCCGGCCGGACCGCTGGTCGCCGCGGCCGACCGTGACAAGCTGCGTCAGGTCGTGCTGAACCTCGTCGACAACGCCATCAAGTACTCGCCCGACGGCGGCACCATCGATCGTCGACGGCGCACGCGCCAGCTCGACATGGTCGAGATCCGCGTGCGCGACCACGGCATCGGCATCTCCGCCGCCGACCAGCGCAACCTGTTCCGCAAGTTCTTCCGCGCCGACGCGCGCGATGACGCGCGGCATCCGCGGCATCGGACTCGGCCTCTACCTGACGCGCGGCTTCGTGACGGCCATGGGCGGTCGCATCCGCGTCGAGTCCGAGGCCGGCAAGGGCTCCACCTTCATCGTCGACCTGCCGCTGCGCCGCAGCTCGGGCGGCGGGGTGCGTGCCGCATGAAGGTCCTCGTCGTCGACGACGAGATCAGCATCCGCCTCCTCTGTCGCGTCAACCTGGAGGCCGAGGGGTTCGAGGTGTTCGAGGTGGGCACCCGCGCCGACGTCCTGCCGGCCGTGCACTCCTTCGAGCCCGACGTGATCCTGCTCGACCTGATGCTGCCGGGCGTCGACCCGCACGACGAGTGGGCGGTCGGCCGCGACCTGCGCGCCGATCCCGCGGCAGCCAAGCTGCCGATCGTGTTCCTCTCGGCGCGCGCCGATCTGCGCGGCCAGGAGGAGTCGTCCATCGCCGGCCCGGTCGGCTACCTGACGAAGCCCTTCAACCCGCTCGAGCTGGCGCCGACGCTGCGTCGCATCGCCGGCGTCGACTAGAGGGTCCGGCGCCGCATTTCGACGGCCGCGCGGGCGGCGACGTCGTTCCCGGCGGGCCGCGTTGCGAGATCGCTGAGGGCGAACAGGTCGATCGCCCGGCCGGTGTCCTCCCAGCCGTCGTTGCCGTAGCCGGCGCGGAACCCGGCGACGAAGGCCGCCGGGTAGTCGGCGGCGAAGCGCAGCAGGTTCGCTGCATCGCCGAAGGGGCAGCCGGAGAAGCTGAACTCCCAGTCGAGGACGGCCGCCACCTGCCAGCCCGACGGCGTGCGCGACACGAGCAGGTTCTTCGGGTTGAAGTCGCCGTGCACCAGCCGCGCGTCCCCGTCGACCGGGCGCAGGAGCGGCGCCGCGGCCGTGCAGAGCTCGACCCACGCCCGCCGTTCGGCCACCGTGAGCCGATGCGCGGGTACGCGGCGCATGCAGTCCGCAGCGAACGCCGGCAGCTGCCCCGACCATGCAGGCTCGGGCCGGATGGTGAGCAGCTCGTCGGCGAAGAAGCCCGGCCGGTCGAACGCGACCTCCCCGATCGCCAGGGCCGTCTGTGCGACGACGTGGCCGAGGTGCTCGAGATCGTCGTGCGGTTCGCGGAGCACGTCGCTGAGCACGGCCGCATCGACGTACTCGATCGCCATGCAGGCGTCGTCGACGAGCAGGACGCGTGGCGTCGGCACGGTCGCCCGCGCCATCACGGCGGCCTCGGTGCGCGGGTGGGCGCCGCCCGTGCGAACGACGGCGCGGCCGTTCGTGAGGGTGAGCAGGGTGGTCTGGTGCGAGTACCCGCCGGTGAGCACCGAGACCCTCTGCAGCGTGCTGCCGAGCCGTCGCGCCACCCCCTCGAACTCGCTCCGCCGCATCCGCCTCCGCTCGCCCGGCGGGAGCGTAGCGATGACTCTCCCCACGCAAGCGCACGAGAGCGTCACATCCTGGCCACCCTCGTGCCAGGCACCAGAACGGCCACAACGTCACGCTTCCGCAACGCTGCGCGCGGCCTCCGTCACCGATCGCGGCCTCCGGCGCGGATCACGTCCGGCGGCGCGGCGCGCGGATCACGCGCGGGTGTCCCGAACGTCGCGCGCAACCGCACGAGACCGCGACGTTGTGGCCGGATCGGTGCCTGGCACCACGACGGACACGGAAGCGTGCTCCGGCGGCGGTCAGCCGCGGAAGTCGGCGGTGTACACGCGGGCCCAGGGCTCGCCCTGGAACGGGCCGCCACGCGAGCCGACGCCGACGTAGCGGAAGTCGGGATCGAGCAGGAGGCGGCGATGCGACGGGCTCTCGAGCCACGACTGGACGGTGCTCGCGGGCGTCCGGTAGCTCCCGGAGCCCCATGCGAGCGTCTCGCCGACGACGCCGGCGGCGTGGATGTAGCGCGCCAGCCGCTGGGTGGTGGCGCCATGGGCGAAGTAGCCGCGGCGCAGCATGTCGCCGGTGTGATGGCGAGCGGCTCGCCAGAGGCGGAGGTCAAGCCGCACCGGCTTGAGACCCTTATCCGCTCGGGCGACGTTGATCAGCCGCAGCGTCTCCGTCTCGACCCGCGTCGGGTGACGCGGCGTCGCCTGGGCTGCGGTCGGTGCCGCAACGCCGATCGATATCACGAGCGCCGCAAAGGTGGCGCGGAGCCTGCCAGGAGCATCCACATCCCTTACATCGACGGTCGCTCCGGATCCCCCAGACAGGTTACAGGGGAGCCCGGGGGAGGTTTGCGCAGAATCAGCGTACGCGAGCGCTGAAGTCGGCCGTGTAGACCGCCGCGCCGCTATTGCCGAGGAAGCGCCCGGTGGCCCGGCCGATACCGACGTACCGGAGATCCTTCGCGAACAGCACGCGGCGGTGCGGCGGCGAGTTCAGCCACAGCTTGACGATCGCGGACGGCCTCGCGTACGAGCCGGTGCCCCAGGCGAGGTCCTCGCCGATCGCGCCCAGGCCGCCGGCGCGGGCGATGCGGTCGCTCGGCCTGGCACCCGACTTCGAGCGGTGGGAGAAGTAGTTGCGCTTGATCATGTCGCGCGAATGGGCGCGGGCGACGGTGATCAGGCTGCCATCCGTCTTCAGGGCGCGCAGGCCCTTCTTGGCTCGGTGCTTGTTGATGAGCTTGACGACTGCCTGCTCGGAGGTGGTGTGGGTGGAGACCGCCACGCGGGCCGAGGCGGCGGGCGTGGCGACGAGGGCAACGGCGAGAATCACCGGGACGATATGTCGGTGGGTGAACACATAGCTAGCGTCGGCCCCCGGCAGGCCCCTGGCGTCCCCCGAGTGAGGGCCGTGCCTTCCCTGATCGGGGGATTCGCGGGGCCGACCCACTCCCCATTCGGGGGTGGAGAGTCGCTAACGTGCCCTCCGTGGAGATCGGGCCCGCCGTCATTCCGCTCATCACCGCGCTGATCGCGGCGGGCCTCGCGGCGCGGGTCGGCGGCTCGGCGGTACGGCGCTTCACGCCCGCGAAGGCACTGTGGGCGCTCGGGCTCGCGATGTTTGCGATCGCGGCCGCGGCGGAGGCGTACGGCGCCGCCGACGGCTGGGGCCCCGCGTCGTTCCGCGTCTACTACCTCGCCGGCGGCTGCCTGACGGTGGGCCTCCTCGGCGCCGGCTCCGCCTGGCTGGTGCTGTCGCGCGACGCCGCGCTGATGCTGACCGGCGGCCTCATCGTCGCCGTGGTGGGCGCGACCGTGTCGGTGCTCGCCGCCGACCTCGAGCCGCTCGGCGCGTACGGCGCGCACTTGCGCCCGCCGCCGAACGACACCCTCACCGGCCACGCCTTCGTGTGGGCGATCGGCATGAACACGGTCGGGACGCTGCTGGTGGTCGGCTCGTCCCTGGTCTCGATCCTGCGCCGCCGGCGCATCACGGGCAACGTGCTGCTGCTGGCCGGCGTCGCAGCGCTCGCGGGATCGGGCACGCTGACCCGGTTCGGCGACGAGGGCCTCGTGATCGCCGGCCAGGCGGTCGGCATCGTGCTGCTGGCGGCCGGGTTCGAGCTGGCGGAGCGGGCGCCCGGCACGCGGCGGCCGCGGGTGCGCGGCCTGGGTGTCAGCGCGGCCAGAGCCGATCGGCCGGCCAGCTGATCCGCATCGCGAAGGTCGTGCCGCCCTCGATGTAGGGGATGAGGCGGCTGCGGAACTCGTCCGACAGGCCCGCCTCGACGCTCGCGCGGTACATCAGCTCGGCCCACCGTGCGCGCTGCGCCTCGGTGATCTGCAGGTTCTGGTGCGCGCCCTTCATGACCTCGAAGCCGCCCCGGTCCGCGGTGTGCTCGGGCGGGCCGCCGAGCAACTCGGTCAGCCACATCGCGAGCCGGTCGGCGTGGTGGTCACCGTGGTCGTGGAACAGCGGCCCGAGCAGGTCGTCGGCGAACACCAGCCGGTAGAAGGCGTCGGTGAGGTGCCGCATGCCGGCCGCGCCGCCTCCCAGCTCGTACATCGAGACCGGCACGGGCGTCAGTTCACGGGCGTCGGCGGATCGGCGCCGTCGAGCACGGCGATCGCGTTCGTGGCGGCGAGCACCGCCATCGCCGTCCGCGTCTCGATGGTGGCCGAGCCGAGGTGGGGGATCAGCACGACGTTCTCCAGCTCCAGCAGGTCCGGGTGCACCTCGGGCTCGCGCTCGAAGACATCCAGCCCGGCACCGGCGATGACGCCGTCGCGGAGCGCCTCGGCCAGCGCGCCCTCGTCGACGACCGGCCCGCGGGTGGTGTTGACGAGGTACGCGGACGGCTTCATCTGGCGTAGTCGGGCGCCGTCGATGAGGTGCCGCGTCTCGTCGGTGAGCGGGCAGTGCAGCGAGACGACGTCGCCGGTCGCGAGCAGCTCGTCGAGGTCGACGCGCCGGGCGCCCAGCTCCTGTTCCAGCCCCGGATCGGCCGCGCGCCGGCCGCTGTAGACGACGTCCATGCCGAAGGCGCGGGCGCGTCGTGCCGTGGCCGCGCCGATCTGCCCGAGGCCGACGATGCCGAGCGTCTTCTGCTGCAGCGACGAGCCGAGCAGGAAGAACATGTTGAACGACCACGGCACGCCGCTGCGGATCAGGCGCTCGCCCTCGCCGAGGCGCCGGGTCGTCATCAGGATCAGCGCGAATGCGATGTCCGCCGTCGCGTCGGTGAGCACGCCCGGCGTGTTGGTGAAGCGCACGCCGCGCTCGGTGCACGCCGGCACGTCGACGTTGTCGAAGCCGACGGCGACGTTGGCGACGACCCGCAGGCCGGGGCCGGCCGCAGCGAGGAAAGCCCCGTCGACCCGGTCGTGCAGCATCGTCACGATCGCGTCGGCGCCGGCGATCGCCTCGTGCAGCTCCGGCACCTCGAGCGGGCGGTCGTGCGGCGACAGCCACACGTCGCCCGCCGCGCGCAGCAGGTCGAGCGCCGGCTCGGGGATCCGGCGCGTCACCACGATCCGCCGAGCCATCAGGCGGGAACCCGCTCGAGCAGCTCCCGCATCTTGCCGAGCGCGGTGGTGATGTTCTCGGGCGAGTTGGCGTACGAGACACGCATGTAGCCTTCGCCGTACTCGCCGAACGCGGTGCCGGCCAGCATCGCGACGCCGGCCTCCTCGAGCAGCTGGTTCTGCAGGTCGCGCGCCTTCATGCCGGTCTCGGTGATGTTCGGGAACGCGTAGAACGCGCCCTTCGGCTCGATGCAGGAGACGCCGGGGAGGTCGTTCAGGCCGGCCACGACGAGTTCGCGGCGGGCGCGGAACTCCTCGATCATGGCGCGCACGTCGTCCATCGGGCCGGTCAGCGCGGCGACGCCGGCCAGCTGCGACGGCGGGCGGCGTGCACGAGTGGCAGTTGATGAACAGCCGCGTCAGCGGCTCGACCAGGTCCTTCGGCACGGCCGCGTAGCCGAGCCGCCAGCCGGTCATGGCGAACGTCTTCGAGAAGCCGTCGAGCAGGATCGTGCGGTCGAGCAGGTCGCCGTGCGAGGCGATCGAGTCGTGCTCGCCGTCGTAGACCATCTCGCAGTACACCTCGTCCGTGAGGATGTAGCAGCCGTGGTCGGCGAGCAGCCTGGCGACCTCGGCGTTCACCTCGCGCGGCACCACGCCGCCGGTCGGGTTCGCCGGCGAGTTGAGGATCACGAGCTTCGTCTTCGAGGTGAGGCGCTCGGCCAGGTCCTCGGCCGAGAACGCGAAGCCCGACTCCTCGGTCAGCGGCAGCGGCACGGGCGTGGCACCGGCCCAGCGGATCACCGACTCGTAGATCGGGAAGCCCGGGGTTCGGGTAGATGACCTCGTCGCCCGGGTTGCAGGTCGCGAGCACGCCGAAGAACAGGAACGGCTTCGCGCCGGGCGTCACCAGCACGCGTGCCGGGTCGATCGACAGCGAGCGCGTGCGCGAGAGGTAGTCGGCGGCCGCCTCGCGCAGCTGCGGGATGCCCGGCGCGGGGCAGTAGTGGGTCTGCCCGTCGCGCAGCGCCTTCACGGCCGCCTCGACGATGTGCGGCGGCGTGTCGAAGTCGGGCTCGCCGATCTGCAGGTGGATCATGTCCTTGCCCTGGGCCTCGAGGGCCTTGGCGCGGGCGAGCACCTCGAACGCGGTCTCGGTGCCGAGACGGGACAGGCTGTCGGCGATCATCGGGTGACCTTTCCGTAGGAGGAGCAGCCGCTGTAGAGCGGGCGGCGATCGAGGATCGACTCGATCCGGCCCGCGCAGCGCGGCGGTGTCGGGCGCGTCGGTGAGCGAGTCGGCGATCACGTCGCCGACCTCGCGGAAGTCGGCTTCGTCGAGCCCGCGCATCGTCGCGGCGGGCGTGCCGATGCGGACGCCGCTCGTCACCATCGGCGGGCGCGGATCGAACGGCACGGCGTTGCGGTTGACGGTGATGGCGCAGGCCGCGAGGCGATCCTCGGCCTGCTGGCCGTCGAGCTCGGAGTCCTTCAGGTTGAGCAGCACCAGGTGGTTGTCGGTGCCGCCCGAGACGAGCGCGTGGCCGCGGCCGGTGAGCGTCTCGGCCAGCGCGCGCGGCGTTGGCGACGACCTGCGTCTGGTAGTCGCGGAACGCGTCGGTGCCCGCGGCCGCGAAGCAGACGGCCTTGGCCGCGATGGTGTGCATCAGCGGCCCGCCCTGCATGCCGGGGAAGACGGCCGAGTCGACCTTCTTCGCCAGCTCGGCGCGGCACAGGATGAAGCCGCGCGCGCGGGCCCGCGAGCGTCTTGTGCGTGGTCGAGGTGACGATGTCGGCGTGCGGCACGGGGGAGGGGTGCACGCCCGCGGCGACGAGGCCGGCGATGTGCGCCATGTCGACCATGAACAGCGCGCCGACCTCGTCGGCGATGGCGCGGAACGCGGCGAAGTCGAAGTGCCGCGGGTACGCGCGAGGCGCCGGCCACGATCAGCTTCGGGCGGTGCTCGAGCGGCGAGCCTGCGCACCTCGTCCATGTCGATGCGCTCGGTCTGCGGATCGACGCCGTACGACACGAAGTTGTAGTGCTTGCCGGAGAAGTTGACCTTGTGGCCGTGCGTCAGGTGGCCGCCCTGGTCGAGCCGCAGGCCCATCACGGTGTCGCCGATGTCGAGCACCGCCAGGTAGGCGCCCATGTTGGCCTGCGCGCCGGCGTGCGGCTGCACGTTCGCGTGCTCGGCGCCGAACAGCTCCTTCACCCGCTCGATGGCGATCGTCTCGATCTCGTCGACGACCCGGCAGCCGCCGTAGTAGCGGCGGCCCGGATAGCCCTCGGCGTACTTGTTGGTGCCGACCGAGCCGACCGCCTCGAGCACCGACGGCCACGTGAAGTTCTCCGACGCGATCAGCTCGAGCTCGCCCCGCTGGCGGGACAGCTCGTCGTCGAGGAGCCCCGCGATCACGGGATCGGCATCGACGAGGGACGCGGTGCGGAGGGAGTCGAAGTTCAGCGCGGTCATGGCCATGGTCGAGTCGAGGCTCCTGAAGAGGGGGCGCGGTCGGGAAGGTGCGGCTCCCGCACGCCGCTCCAGGCGGCGCGGAACGAGAGCTGGAAACCCTGGACGTGCTCGTGCATGCGGCGGCGGGCGGTGGCCGCGTCGCGGGCGCGCACGGCGTCGACGATCGCGAGGTGGTCGGCGGTCAGCGCGGGGATGCCCTCGATGCGCGGCAGCGCGTAGTTCCAGAGGCGCATCACGTGCACGTACAGCCAGTCGAGCGTGCGCTCCAGCTGCGCGTTGCCCGACGCCGCCCACAGCGCGCCGTGCGTCTCGCGGTCGAGCGCGATCAGGCCCTCGGGCGTGCCGCCGCCGGCGAGCTCCGCCCGCGTGCGCTCCATCAGCGTCTCGAGGTGCGCGAGCTCGGCCGTGGTGGCGCGGCCCGCGGCCAGCTCGGCCGCGAGCGACTCGAGCTCGAGCCGCATCTCGAAGATGTTCTCGATGTCGGCCGGGTGCAGGTCGGCGACGATCGTGCCGCGGCGCGGCAGGATCACGACCAGGCTCTCCCAGGCGAGCCGGCGCAGCGCCTGGCGCACCGGGGTCAGCCCGACGCCGACCGCGTCGGCCAGCGCCTGCTCGTCCAGCAGCGAGGCGGGCGCGAACTCCAGCGACACGATGCGCTCGCGGACGAAGCGGTAGGCCTCCGCGTGCTTGGAGTCGGGATCGGTGGCGGCGTTCGCCGCGAGCATGGAGGTAGGTACGTGCATGACTGAAACTTCAGTGAGGAGCCTAGGCTAGCAAAGGCGTCGCCGTCCGTGCCGCGAGTACGCTTCGTCGCCGATGACCACCGCCGCCGCCGACCGCGTCGCCTCGCGCAGCGGCATCGCCCTGGTGCTGGCGTCGGGCTGTGCCTTCGCGTTCGCACCCATCACGGCGAAGCTCGCGTACCAGGACGACATCCAGGTCGCGACGCTGCTGACGCTGCGCTTCGTGCTCACGGCGATCCTCTTCTGGAGCGTCGTGAGGATGCTGCGACGGCGCCTGCCGAGCCGGCGCGGCGTGGTGCGCGGACTCGTCTACGGGCTGGTGTTCTACGCCGTGCAGGCGCTGCTGCTGTTCTCGGCCGTCGACCACATCGATCCGGGCCTCGCGATCCTGCTCCTGTACGTGTTCCCGGCGCTGCTGGTGCTCCCGTCGGTGTGGCTCGGCCGCGATCGCTTCTCGTGGCGGCGCGTGGCGGCGATCCCGGTCGCCCTGACGGGCGTGGCACTGGTGCTGATCGGGCCGGGCGTCGGCGCGGTCGACGCGCTCGGAGCCACCCTCGCACTGCTGGCCGCGGTCGTCTACGTCGCGTTCGTGCTGGCCGGCGACTACCTCTCCGTGGGCACCGACCCGGTCGTGCTGGCGGCGCTGATGGCCACCGGGGCGATCCCGACGTTCGCTCTTCTACGGGCTCATCACCGACGGGCTGTCGCTGGACTTCCAGACCAGCGGGTGGATCTGGATCGTCAGCGTGGCGATCGTCAGCCTGATCGCGTTCACGACGTTCTTCGCCGGCCTGGAGCGCATCGGACCGTCGCTCACCGGCCTGCTGTCGACCAGCGAACCGGTGGCGACCACCGTCGCCGGCGCCATCATCTTCGGCGACGAGCTGGGCGTCGGCGGGTGTCAGGCGGTCGTCGGCGCCCTGCGCTAATCGGCGCCGTCGTCGTGAGGTCCGGCGAATCCCAGGCCGCTCCCCGGCCGGCACCGGATCCGGGCGTTAGTCTCCAGCTCGCGCCGCCGACGCGTGACGTACTCGTCGAGCTCCTGGCGGATGCCGTCGTCGATCGGCGGCTGCTCGTAGGTGTCGACCGTCTCGCGCCAGATCTTCGCGGCGCGGTCGGTGGCGTCGTCGCCGCCGAGGCGCTGCCAGCGCTCGAAGTTCATGGTCGACGACAGCAGCGGGCGGTAGAAGCAGTCGCGGAAGTGGTCGAGCGTGTGCGCGGCGCCGAAGAAGTGGCCGCCGTGCCCGACCTCCTGGTGGGCGTCCCAGGCGAGCGACTCCTCGGTGATCTCGAACGGCTTGAACTCCTCGTGCAGCATCCGCAGGATCTCGATGTCGACGATGAACTTCTCGTAGCACGACGCGAGGCCCGACTCGAGCCAGCCGGCCGAGTGCATGACCCAGTTGGTGCCGGCCAGGAACGTCGGCAGCATCGTCATCAGCGCCTCGTACGCGGCCTGGGCGTCACACGGTCGTGGACGCCGTCAGGCCGCCGCCGGAGCGGAACGGCAGGCCGTAGTGCCGCGCGATCTGGCCGGTGCAGAGCAGGCCGACGGCCGACTCCGGCGTGCCGAACGCGGGCGCGCCCGACTGCATGTCGTTGTTCGAGAGGAACGAGCCGAAGATCACGGGCGCGCCGGGCTTGATCAGCTGCACGAGCGCGATGCCGGCGAGCGCCTCGGCCACCTGCTGGGTGAGCGTCGCCTGCACCGACACCGGCGACATCGCGCCCATCAGCAGGAACGGCGTCAGCAGCACGGGCTGGCCGGCGCGGACGTACTCGAACATGGCGCCGAGCATGCGCTCGTCGTAGCGCAGCGGCGAGTTGACGTTGATCAGCGAGATCATCACCGGGTCGCGCTCGATGTTCGCGCGGCCGCCGAACACGATGTCGGCCATCGCGAGCGTGTCGATCGCGTTCTCGGCCGAGGTGACCGAGCCCATGAAGAACTTGTCCGTCAGCGTCATCAGCGCGCGCACCATGTCGAGGTGCCGCGAGTCGAGCGGCGCGTCGTCGGGCTCGCAGATCGTGCCGCCGGCCGAGTCGAGCAGCGGGAACGACTGCGACAGCTTGCAGAACTGCTCGAAGTCGTTCATCGTCGCCACCCGGCGCACGTCGCCCTCGCGCACGAACGGCGGCCCGTAGACCGACGCCGAACACCATGTTGTCGCCGCCGATGGTGACGTTGTTCGCCGGGTTGCGCGCGTGCACGTCGAACTGGTGCGGCGCCTTCGCGACCTGCTCCATGCACGAAGTCGGGGTCGAGGAAGACGTTGTCGCCCTCGGTCTTCATGCCGGCCGCGCGCGAACAGCTCGACGGCCTCGGGCATGGTGAACTCGATGCCGAGCTCGGAGACGATCCGCCGCCAGCCGCGGTCGAGGACCGCCAGCGACTCCTCGGACAGGATCTCGTAGCGCGGCGACTTGTTGACGAACACGGATGCCTCCCGCGTGGTGATACCGGTTGACGGCGCGGGTGAGTCTACACTACGATCCGTGGTGTGGAACAGGAGTTCCACGATATGGCATTAGGAATGATCGCCCAGACCGGAACCCAGTCGACGGACCGTGCCGCGCAGCTGCTGGTGCGCGTCGTCGAATCGCCCGAGCCGCTCGCCGTCGGCGAGCTGGCGGCCGTCACCGGCCTGCCGAAGTCGACGGCCAGCCGCCTGATCGGCTCCCTGGAGCGCGCGCGGCCTGCTGCAGCGCGCCGGGCTCCGCGGCGGCCTGCGCCCCGGCCCGGTGCTGCTGCGGTTCGCCCAGCGCGGCGTCGTCGGCGACGACATCCTGGCGCTGGCCGAGCCCGAGCTGCGGCACCTGGCGGCGCTCTCGCGGCGAGACCGTCAACCTCGCGGTCGCCGGCCCGCTCGGGCCCGAGACGATCGCCGAGATCGAGACCCGCCACGTGCTCGGCACCGGCGGCTGGGTCGGCCGGCGCGGCGTGCCGCTGCACGCCAGCGCGTTCGGCAAGGTCTTCCTCGCGTGCGGCGCCATGCACCTGCCGCCCGGCGAGCTGCAGTCGTTCGCGCCCCGCACGATCACCGACCGGCGCCAGCTCGAGGCCGATCTGGTGCGGGCGCGCGTGACAGGATTCGTGACCGCGGTCGACGAACTCGAGGACGGGCTGGCGGCGGTCGCCGCACCCGTGCGCGACGTGTTCGGCGAGATCGTGGCCGCGCTGGCCATCTCGGGGCCGACGCTCCGGATGCCCGACGAGCGCCTCGACGCCCTCGGTCGTCTCTGCGCCGAGCAGGCGACGACGCTCGGAGTGAAGCTCGGCAAGCCACCTGTGACGGAAGGAGCGGCATGACCCACGACGACATCCTCAAGGGGCTCTACGAGGAGACCCTGGTCGGGAACGCTCCGGCCGTGAAGGAGCTCACCAACGACGGGCTGGCGGCCGAGCTGTCGCCGGAGTCGATGCTCTACGACGCGCTGATCCCGTCGCTCGAGGAGGTCGGCGCGCGGTTCGAGCGCGGCGACTACTTCGTGCCCGAGATGCTGATCGCGGCCCGCGCCATGCAGGGCGCGCTCGACATCCTGCGCCCGCTGCTGGTCGAGACCGGCGTGCAAGCCGGTCGGCACGTTCGTGATGGGCACCGTCAAGGGCGACGTGCACGACATCGGCAAGAACCTCGTGAACATCATGCTCGAGGGCGCCGGCTTCAACGTGATCGACCTCGGCGTGAACGTCCCGCCGGAGAAGTTCATCGAGCAGATCCTCGAGCACAAGCCCGAGATCGTCGGCTTCTCCGCCTTCCTGACCACCACCATGCCGATGTTCAAGGCGAACATCAACGCGCTCCAGAAGGCCGGCCTGCGCGACAAGGTGATCGTCATGGTCGGCGGCGCGCCGGTGACCCAGGAGTACGCCGACGCGGTGGGCGCCGACGGCTATGCCGCCGATGCCTCCACCGCCGTCCGCAAGGCCAAGGAGCTGATCGAGAAGCGCCGCTCGGCGAACCTCGTCCCGGCGTGACCCACCGCCGCGCACGGCGCGGCATCCCACCGACGCGCGAGGAGCAAGACCCGTTGGAGACCGTCGTTTCGTCCCGGAGCACCACCGTCGTGATCGGTGCGGACGCAGCCGTTCTGCGTGATCGGCGAGCGCATCAACCCGACGGGGCGCAAGGCGTTCCAGGCGCAGCTCGCAGAAGGGCGACATCAGCCAGCTCGAGATCGACATCGCCGAGCAGGTGGCGGGCGGGGCGAACATGCTCGACGTCAACGTCGGCGACCCGCTCGCCGACGAGGTCGAGCTGATGCGCGCGGCCGTGCTCCGCGGCGCAGGAGCTGACCGACCTGCCGCTCTGCATCGACTCGTCGGTGGTCGAGGCGCTGGAGGCCGGGCTGTCGGTGTACGAGGGCAAGGCGCTCGTCAACTCCGTCACGGGCGAGGACGAGCGGCTCGAGCTGATCCTGCCGATCGTCGCCAAGTACGGCGCCGCGGTGATCGGCCTGGCGAACGACGACGAGATCCCGATGGATCCGGCCCGCCGCGCGGTGATCGCGCGCAAGGTGGTGTCGGCCGCCGGCGACTACGGCATCCCGCCGGAGGACGTCATCATCGACGCCCTCGCCATGCCGATCGGCGCCGAGCCGCGGGCGGCGACGATGTTCTTCGAGACGCTGCGGCTGATCCGCGACGACCTCGGGGTCAATACCACGTGCGGCGCCTCGAACACCAGCTTCGGCATGCCGGGGCGTCACGCCCTGAACGCGCACTTCATCGCCACGGCGTCGACGCACGGCCTCACCTGCGCGATCATGGACGCCCGGTCGCCGGAGTGCGTGGCGGGCGCGCGCGCGGCCGACGTGCTGCATGCCCGCGACGAGTACGGCATGGCCTGGATCAAGGCGTTCCGGGCCCGTCAGGCCACCGCGGCGGCGGCTGCTGCGACGGGCTCCTGAGGTGACGGCCGTGGAAGAACCGGTCGCCGAGCAGACGCCGGCGCGCGTCCGCCTGCACTTCTCGCCCGAGGGCGGCGAGGTGCGTGTGCCGGCGGGCACGACGGTCTTCGACGGCGCGTCCTGGAACGGCATCGCGATCGACTCCACGTGCGGCGGGCACGGCACGTGCAAGAAGTGCAAGGTGCAGGTGACCGACGGCACCGTCCCGATCGGTCGCCTCGACGGCCGCGCGTTCACGCCGGACGAGCTGCGCGACGGCTGGCGGCTCGCCTGCCGGGCGATCGCCAACGAGGACCTCGAGGTGACCGTCCCGCCGCTGCAGACGCGGCCGAAGGCGGCGCTGGTCGGCGTCGGCCGGCACGTGATCCTGCGGCCGGCCGTGATCAAGCGCTACCTCGAGCTGTCCGAGCCCGACATGGAGGACCAGCTGAGCGACCTGGAGCGGGTGCGGGCCGCGATCGACGACTTCGACCTGCAGGTCGAGCTCGACGTCGTGCGCACGCTCGGCAAGACGCTCCGCGACGCGCAGTGGAAGGTCACCGCGGTGATCGTCGACGACCGGCTGATCGACGTCGAGCCGGGCGACACCACCGAACGGCGCCACGCGATCGCCTTCGATCTCGGCACGACCACGGTGGTGGCGACGCTGCTCGACCTGTCGAGCGCGCGGCCGCTCGCGGTACGCTCGATCCTCAACAAGCAGCAGCCCTACGGCGCCGACGTCATCTCGCGCATCTCCGCGACGATGATGGACGACACGGCGCTCGGCACCCTGCAGCGCCTGGCGCACGAGACGCTCGACCAGTTGGCGCAGGAGGTCTGCGAGGCGGCCGACGTGCGCCCGGACGAGGTCTACGAGATCACGCTGGCAGGCAACCAGACGATGACGCAGCTGGCGCTCGGCATCGACCCGGAGCCGCTGTCGATGGCGCCGTTCATCATCGCCTCGCGCTCGCTGCCGGCGGCCACGGCGCTCGACTTCGGTGTCAAGGTGCACAAGCGGGCGCCGGCCGAGATCTTCCCGGCGCTCGGCGCCTACGTGGGCGGCGACATCGTGGCCGGGCTGCTCGCGACGGGCCTGACGCGCGACCGCCGGATCCGCCTGTTCATCGACGTCGGCACCAACTCCGAGATCGCGATGGGCTCGGTCGAGCGCGTGGTCGCCACCGCGGCGCCCGCCGGACCGGCGTTCGAGGCGGCGTCCATCCGCTGCGGCATGCGCGCGGCCGACGGCGCGATCGAGAGCGTCAAGATCACCGACGACGCGCTCACGCTCGACGTGATCGGCGACGTCGAGGCGGTCGGCATGTGCGGCTCCGGCCTCGTCGACACGGTGTCGGAGCTGGTGCGGGTCGGGCTGATCGACAAGAGCGGCCGGTTCATCCCCGACGAGGACGCCCAGGAGCGGTTCCCGGTGCTTGCGAGAAACCTCGTGAAGGTCGAGCAGGAGCGCGTGTTCGTGCTGCACTGGCGCGGCCAGGATCCGGCCGAGTCGGTGTTCCTCTCGCAGCGCGACGTGCGCGAGCTGCAGTTCGCGAAGGCGTCGATCGCGACCGGCTGGCACATCCTCGCGAAGGAGCTCGGCATCGAGCCGAGCGACGTGTCGCAGGTGCTGCTGGCCGGCTCGTTCGGCTCGTACCTGACGCCGTCCAGCGCGATCCGCATCGGCCTCGTTCCCCGGCTCGCGGCGACCCGCATCGTGTCGGCCGGCAACGTCGCCGGCGAGGGCGCGAAGATGATCGCGCTCTCGCACCGCGAGCGCGCCGCCGCCGACGCGATCCTGGAGGAGGTCGAGTACGTGGAGCTGTCCGGCCGCACCGACTTCAACGACGCGTTCATCGACATGCTGGCGTTCCCGGGATGAGCTCGACGGCCGTGCTCGCGTGCGGTGCGCTGGCCCTCCACGTGAAGGCCATCGCCGCGCGGAACGGCCTCGAGCTCGACGTCCACCCGCTGCCGCCCGAGCTGCACAACCGGCCGGAGCGGATCGCACCCGCGCTGGAGGCCCTGGCGCAGCAGCTCGACGGGCGCTACGACCGCATCGTCATCGGCTACGCCGACTGCGGCAGCCGCGGTGCGATCGACGAGCTGTGCGAGCGGCTCGGCGCCGAGCGGCTGCCGGGCGAGACCTGCTACGACCTGTTCGCCGGCACCGCCGCGATCGCCGCGATCCGCGACGAGGAGCCCGGCACCTTCTTCCTCACCGACTTCCTGGTGAAGACGTTCGACCACCTGGTCTGGCGGGGCCTCGGCCTCGATCGCCATCCCGACCTGCGCGACACGTACTTCGGCAACTACCGCCGCGTGGTGTGGCTGGCGCAGGAGCCGACGGCAGCGCTCGAGGGCGCGGCCGAGGCCGCGGCCCGCAAGCTGGGCCTGCCGCTGGAGGTGCGCGAGACCGGCGACGCCGGCCTCGCGCGCGTCCTCAGCGTCCGAACGTGAACACTCCGTCCCGGCCGCCTGGGCGTAGAGCACGCCGGGGGCGGCATCCGGAACGGGCGGGCTGAAGAAGTTGATCGCCGGCAGCCCGGCGAGTCGGCAGCGTCGTCCACGTCGACGCCGCCATCGCCCGACCTCTGGAAGGCCGTCCGGCTGTTGCTGGTGTACAGGGTCCCGGCGCTGTCGACCGACACCGCGCTGTTGCCGAGGGTCAGGCCCGACGCGGGTGAAGGTGGAGGCGTAGTCGCTCGCTGCGGTAGAGCACGACCGTGAACTCGTCGAATCCGCCGGCGGGCTCGTAGAGCAGCTGCCAGACCCGCCCTGCAACGGCGCCGTCGGGCGTGATGGGCCCCATCTGAACGCGCTCGATGTCAGGCGCTGGCGGGGCGACCACGCCGCGTCGATGTCTCGCCGCCGTCACGGGCGCTGTCGATCTGGCTGCCGCCGATCGAGTAAGGCAGCGTCGAGGATCGATCGCGGCGACGCGAGGTGCTCACGAAGAACCCCGGGACCTCGGGGATGGCCGGCGACGCGTGGCGCCCGCGTCCGTGCTGCGGTAGAGGGAGGAGAACGTGTTCGCCCAGACCACGTCGGCGGCGCCGCGGGCGGGCTCGTAGGCGACCTGGCCATCGAGGTCGTCAGCGCGGGCTAGGTGAGCGCCCGACGAGCGCGGGGTGCCGCCGGTCGCGACGATGCTGGCGGCGACGGCTTGCTGACCCGATCGACGTCCTCCGCCCGGCGCGGCCACGTCGTACAGCTGCGCCGGCGCTCGTCGTGTGGGCCAGCGAGAAGCCGTCCGCGAGAGCGCCAGACGTCGCCGGGCGTGGGCGTTGGAGCGAGCTGCACCTCTCGCGCACGGGCGCCGGCGTTGTCGGCGCGGAACGTGCGTCCTCGCGTCCACGGACACGAGGCGCGCCGAATCCGCTCGCCGCCAGGAACCGGCCCGGGACCTCCATGTCCGCCGACACGAACCGCGCGAACGGGGTGGTGGGCACGAGGTGAACGTCAGGCCGGCGGTGGAGCGGGTCCAGGCCCCGAGGTCGGCCGCGACCCACGTCGACCCTCGCGGGCGGCATCGGCGGCCGAGGCCCGCGACCCTGCCGCGGGCGGCCCGACGGCGGTGGTGCAGAAGAGGCCGGACGTCGTTCGGCGAGCGCACGCGGTCTCGGGTGCCCGGGAGGTACGCAAGCGCCTTTGGGAAGAAGCCGAGCTCCGGGTCGATCACGATGCCGGTCGACCGGCGGAAGTGCCGGCCGCCGTCCTCGGATCGGAAGATCCCCTCGGGCGAGGATGCGAGCACGATCTCGGGATCGGCCAGCCCGACGGTGACGGCCTGGAACGGATGCGTCCGTTTCCGGACCGCGAACGTCGACCGCCGGGCCGCTGGTGCAGAGCGCGCTTCCGTCGACCAGGTAGATCGTCTGGCGCCGTTGGCGATCGAACGCCATGTCGAGCGGCGCGGGACCGGCGTCTGCTGCACGGTTACGCCTCCGTCGGTCGAGCGCAGCGAGCCGTCGCCGTCCATCCAGATCGAGTTCGGGTTCTGCGGGTCGACGAACAGTCGGCGGTTGTCAAACTGCTCGTGCGGCCCGACGATCGTCCGGGGGCGGCCGGCGGTACGGCCATCAGCGTGCGCGCTTCGAACAGGGCGTACTCGCGCATCGTCCGCTCGGCCGCGACCACGGCGAGGACGTGCCGCGCCGGGGCCCGCTGCTCGTCCACGTGGTGACGCCCGCCATCGCCGTGGGCGCCGCTGCAAGCAGCAGCGCCAGTGTCAGACCACCCGCCGCGTGATCCCTGCCCCTCGAGACTGCGCGATGTAGCGCGGCGTCACATGGACTCCAGTCCAGCCGAATCCGGTGCATTTCCGGCGACCGGCCGACGCTCGAGGGCCGCTCTCACTGGCGGCGCGGCCGGATCACCCGTACGATCGGCTCCGTGGAATTTCCTGCATCCGTAGACACCCTCATCCTCGGCGGCGGCACGACTGGCGCCGCGCTCGCGGGGCTGCTGCGCCGAGCGCTCCGACGAGACGATCCTGGTGTGCGAGGCCGGTCCCGGACTACGGCCCGCTGGGGTCGCCCGAGTGGCCCGAGCCGCTGGTCAACGGCGGCATGCTGGGCACCGGCGTCGACGACTGGGGCTACACCTCGGGCCTCGAGCGGCACGGGCGCGTCCTCGACTTCGAGCGGGCCCGGGTGATCGGCGGCTGCTCGTCGCACAACGGCTGCGCGGCGATCTGGGGTCATCGCCTCGACTACGACGCGTGGGCGGCGGCCGGCAACGACGGCTGGTCGACCAACGAGCTGGTGCCGTTCTTCGAGGCGTCGAACCGCCGCCTGCGCGTGCAGACGCCGCCGCGTTCCGACCTGACGCCGTTCCAGGCCGCCGCCCACGCGGCGCTGGAGACGATGGGCATCCCGCGCACCGACGACCTGAACGACCTGGACGAGTCGCAGGGCGTGTCGCCGAGCCCGGTCAACATCGACGACGGCGTGCGGTTCAACACCGCGTTCGCGTACCTCGACCCGGTGCGCGGCAGGCCGAACCTGACCATCGCCGGCAACGCGATGGCCGACCGGCTGACGGTGCTCGGCGGGCGCGTCACCGGCGCCGAGGTGATCGTCGAGGGCAGGCGGATCACGATCGAGGCCGGCCGCACGGTCGTGGCGGGCGGCGCGTACGGCTCGCCGGGCCTGCTGGAGCGCTCGGGCATCGGCGATCCGGCCATCCTCGAGCCGCTCGGCATCAAGGTCGTGCACGACCTGCGCGGCGTCGGCAAGAACCTCCACGACCACTCCGCCGTGAACTTCTTCTTCTCGGGCACCGACGAGCTGCTCGAGCAGATGCGCCGCCGCGTCCGAGACGCGGTTCTGCCCCGAGGAGCAGGTGATCGCGAAGGTGCGCTCGCACCTGGCCACCGAGGCGTTCGACCTGCACGTCTACCCGGTCGGCGGGCCGTACCGCGACGGCCGGGAGGGCATGTTCTTCGAGCTGCCGGTGGCGTGCATGACGCCGCTCAGCCGCGGCACCTGCCACATCGTCTCGGCCGATCCCGAGGTGCTGCCCGCGATCGACCACGCCTTCCTGACCGACCCGGACGGCGTCGACGCCGCGGTGCTGAGCGCCGGCCTCGACTTCGTGCGCGAGATGGCCCGCAAGGAGCCGTTCGCCTCGCTGATCGGCGAGGAGGCGTCCGCACCGCCCGCCGACCTGGCCGAGGCGTGGATCCACTACTACCACCCGGTGGGCACCTGCAAGATGGGGCCCGCCACCGATTCGGCCGCCGTCGTCGATCCGCGCCTGCGTCTGCACGGGCTCGAGGGCGGGTACGTGGCCGACTGCGCGATCATCCCGGTCGTCCCGCGCGGCGAACACCAACATTCCCGCGGTGATGATCGCGGAGCGCCTCGCAACCTGGATGTGATCTGAGACAAGGAGCGGCCATGGCCGACGAGTTCGACTACGTGATCGTGGGGGGCGGAAGCGCAGGCGCCGTCGTCGCGGCACGCCTCAGCGAGGATCCGAACACGTCGGTCTGCGTGCTGGAGTGGGGCCCGAGCGATGTCGGCAACGACGACGTGCTCCAGATCCGGCGCTGGCTCGGCCTGCTCGAGGGACCGCTCGACCTCGCGTACACCACGACGCTGCAGCCGCGCGGGAACGCGCACATCGTCCACTCGCGCGCGAAGGTGCTCGGCGGGTGCTCCTCGCACAACACGATGATCTGGTTCAAGCCGTTTCCGGACGACTGGAACGACTGGGTCGCCCAGGGGTGCGAGGGCTGGTCGAACGACGAGATGGACCCGTACTACGACCGCATCCCCGGCCCGCACGGGCTGGTCGCCGAGGCCGACCGCAACCCGATCCTGTTCGACTGGATCGACGCGTGCGGCTCTGCCCTCGGGGTGCAGACGAACCCGGACTGGAACGCGGGCCCGTACCGTGACGGGGCCGGGTTCCTCGACGTCGGATACGACGCCGCCACGGGCGTGCGCTCGTCGTCGTCGGTCATGTACCTGCACGGCGCGCTGTCGCGCCGAACCTGTCGGTGCAGACCGAGTAGCCGCGCGATGCGCATCGAGACCTCCGGCGGCCGCGCGACGGCGGTCGAGGTGCTGCGCGACTCCGGCGCCCGCGATCGCATCGCGGCCCGCAAGGAGATCATCGTCGCGGCCGGCTCGATCGACACGCCGCGCCTGCTGCAGTACTCCGGCATCGGGCCGCGCAAGGACCTCGAGCGACTCGGGATCGACGTCGTGGCCGACCTGCCGGGCGTGGGGGAGAACCTGATCGACCACCCCGAGTCGATCATCATCTGGAAGCTCAAGCAGCCGATGGGGCCCGAGGGCTGCATGGACGCCGACTGCGCGCTGTTCGTGAACCGCCTCGGCGCCGACGACCGGCCCGACCTGATGTACCACACCTACCAGCTGCCGTTCACGTTCAACACGGAGCGGCTCGGGCTACGAGGTGCCGGACGACCGCTGGTGCATCTGCATGACGCCGAACATCCCGCGCTCGCACTCCAAGGGCCGCCTGTACCTGCTGTCGAAGAACCCCGACATCCGGCCGGCGCTCGACTTCCGCTACTTCACGGACGACGACGGCTACGACGAGCAGACGATCGTCGACGGGCTGAAGATCGCCCGCGAGGTGGCCGCCTCCGGCCCGTTCGCCGACTGGATCGAGCGCGAGGTCGCGCCCGGCCCGGACATCACGAGCGACGCCGACCTGTCCACGTACGGCCGCGCCGTGCATCACACCGTCTACCACCCGTCGGGCACCTGCCGGATGGGCTCGGTGGACGACGATCTGGCGGTCGTCGGGCCCGACCTGCGCGTGCGCGGCATCGAGGGCCTGTCGATCGCAGACGGCTCGATCTTCCCCGAAATGCCGACCGTCAACCCGGTCGTGGCCACGTTCATGATCGGCGAGAAGGCCGCCGACCTGGTGCGCGGCCGCAACTCCTAGGAGGCAACACACATGGCTATTGCGACGAGCTACGGAGCGTTCATCGCCGGCGAGTGGGTGCACGGCGAGGGCGGCAGCGAGATCGAGGTGCGCTCGCCGTTCGACGACTCGCTGATCGGCTCCGTCACGCCGGCGTCGGAGGCGCAGGTCGACGCCGCGGTGGCGGCCGCGAAGGAGGCGTTCCCCGCCTGGCGCCGCACGCCGCTGCGCACCCGCGTGGAGCTGTGCCGGCGCGCGTTCGACCTCTGCATGGAGCGCAACGAGGAGATCGCGGAGATGATCGCCCGCGAGGTCGGCAAGACGATCCGCGAGGCGCGCGAGGAGATGGAGGAGTTCACCGTCGACCACTTCCGGCGGGCCTCCGAGGACGTGCTGCGGTACGCCGGCAGCGTGCCGCCGTCGACGCAGGAGGCGACGGGCACGAAGCGGATCATGGTCGTGCAGGAGCCGATCGGCGTGGTCGCGGCGATCTCGCCGTGGAACTTCCCGGTCGACATCGCCGGCATCCCGCTCGTGTACGGCCTCGCGCTCGGCTGCACGACCGTGTGGAAGCCGTCGGAGTACGCGCCCATCTGCGCCAACATGTTCGTGCAGCTGCTGCACGACGCGGGCTTCCCGCCCGGCACCGTCAACCTCGTGCACGGCCGTGGCGAGGTGGGCGCGCAGCTGGTCAAGCACCGCGACGTCGGCACGGTCGTCTTCACCGGCTCGGTCGAGACGGGCGAGCGCGTGGCGCACGACGCCGGCCTCAAGAACCGCGTGCTCGAGCTGGGCGGCAACGGCCCGCAGATCGTGTTCGGCGACGCCGACATCGACAAGGCCGCCGACGCCGCGATCGTGGGCTGCTTCTACCTCGCCGGGCAGTGCTGCACGGCAGCGGAGCGGATCCTCGTGCACTCGTCGGTGAAGGACCAGTTCGTCGATGCGCTCGTCTCGCGGACGCGCGACCTGAAGGTCGGCGATCCGACGCTGGACGAGACCGACATGGGCCCGGTGCGGACGCCGGCGGTGCTGGCGCGCACGAAGGCGCACATCGCCGACGCCGTCGACAAGGGCGCCCGCGTGGTGCTCGGCGGCGGCGCCGACGGTCAGGTGCACGAGCCGACGATCGTCGACGGCGTTACGTCCGACATGCGGATCGCGCAGGAGGAGACGTTCGGCCCGGTCGCGCCGATCATGACGTTCGACACCGTGGACGAGGCGATCCGGATCGCGAACGAGACCGACTTCGGCCTCACGGCGGCCGTCTTCACGAACGACCTGAAGATCGCGTGGACGATGGCCGAGGCGCTCGAGCACGGCACGGTGCACATCAACGAGACCACGAACTACTGGGATCAGATGGTGCCGTTCGGCGGCGCGAAGAAGTCGGGCTCCGGCCGCGAGCTGGGCCGCTACATCCTCGATGCGATGTCGGAGACGAAGCAGATCACGTGGGAGCTCGGCTAGCACCCCTGTAGATCTACCGGCTCTCGGTGTGACGGAGCGCGCGCCCTTCCGCACGGGAGGCGCGCGCTCCGCACGCGTCGCGCGATCCGTGCGGCTTCGGCGCGGAAGCGTTCTGGGGTCAGACCCCGGTCAGATCCGCGCAGGAAAGGCGCACGCTTCCGCGCAGGACCCGCCCGCTCAGCCGTAGCCGAGCTCCTCGAGCCGGTCCTCGTCGATGCCGAAGTGGTGCGCGATCTCGTGCAGCACCGTGACGCGGATCTCGTGCGCCAGTTCGGCCGGGTCGTGGCCGAAGTCGGCCGTCAGCGGTACGCGGTACAGGTGGATCCGCGCCGGCTCGATCGGCTCGCCGCCTTCCCGGTCGGGGAGCGCGACGCCGTCGTAGATGCCGTAGATGTCCGGCTCGACCGGGTCGGAGTCCTCGCACAGGAGGATCACGTTCGACAGCCCCTCGCGCGCCCACGGCGGCAGCTCCTGCACGGCCTGCAACGCGATCTGCTCGAACTCGCCCGGAGTCACTGCCAGGAGCCTACCGGTATACTCGAACGCGCAACGGGGTGTAGCGCAGCCTGGTAGCGCACCCGGCTGGGGGCCGGGCGGTCGGAGGTTCAAATCCTCTCACCCCGATAGCCGAAGCCCGCATCAGCAGCGGGCTTCGGTCGTCCTGGCGCCAGTGGTGGCGCCAGCGATCCGCTATCAGCGGCGCCGGGAGAGGCGGAACTGTTCGAGCCGTCCTGCAACTGCGACGCTCTCGGCGCTGCGATGGCGGCGGCTGCCGTCCCGCACACCGCGAGCCCGACGTCGATCAACAGCGCAGACTCGTGCTCGGCGTGGTGCGGGTGAAACTCGGTACCGACCACCGACCCGTTGCTCGGTGCAGACCCCATGTAGGCCGTGGCGGCGAACACGGTCGGCACTTGTCCGATGCTGTTGAGGCCGTACGGATCCATGTCCGAATCGTACGGACACCGTCGGCGTTACCGCAGTTTCCGGTCAGAGACGCCCAGGCCCAGCCCCGTCGCCCGATCGCTAACCGCGATTCCCCCAACGAGATCCCCGCCTCTTTCTTTGGAACGTTTCCGCCGTCCGTCTCTCCATGGGGGATTTTTTCTCGGCACGTTTTAGGGGGGCGCCCTGTTGGGTTTCGGAAGCTTGAAACGTTGCCGAGAGTAGAGGCGGGGTGCTGGCCGGCGGATGATCGCGCGGCGATTCAAAACGGGGCCGGGGTGGTTTCCGTCCCCGATTCGTTCGGCGGGGCGCTGTGCGGCGGTGAAGATCGGAACCGGGCGGGGCCGGATCGGGCCACGGATTGGGCCGAGGGTAGTTCCCCCGGTCGGGTGATGAACTGGGGCTGGTCGCGCCGCACACTCATGAAGCCCGATCGCCCCCCCAACCCTGGCGGTTCGAAATGTCGTTCCACATCCCGCAGCGGAAGCTGGTCTTGAGTGTCGCGGTCGTCGCTGCCCTTTTGCCCGCAGCTGCCTCGGCGCAGGCCGCCGTCGTGTTCGTTCACGCCGACACCGGTGTTCAGCCCTTGGGGTGATCATGCCCCGTACGTGCCGTTCCCCGGCTCGTCGTTCGAGAACGGCGCATCGGGATGGTCGTGGGGCGGGAAGGCGAGCATCGTCGCGGGTGACAGCAACGTCGCGCTTCGGGCCGGCTCGCGGGCGGCCCATATCCCGGCTGCGGGGACGGCGAGGTCGCCGTGGCTGTGCGTGAACGAGACGACGCCGTCGCTGCGCTTCTTCATCCGGCGCATCTCAGGCACCGGGACGCTCCGCGTCGAGGGGGTGCTGAAGACTTCCACCGGCAAGGTCTCGTCGGTCTTCACGACGATGTCAGCCGACGCTGGCTGGAACACCCGGTGGTGGTGTTCCCGCCCGCATTCATGGCCAGCCTCGCCACCGGTGACTTGAAGGCGCAGTTCCTGTTCACCGCCGACGCTGGCACGGTGTTCCGAATCGACGACGTCCACCTCGATCCCTTCAAGCGCGTAGGGCGCGTAGCGCGATAATCGGCCGCGCTCGCGAACATCCGAACCGTGCAGGCCGGCGGCGGCCTCACGCGCGGCGGACATCGCGCGACGACGCCACGCTCGACGTCGCACCCCACGCTCGACCTGACGTACGATCTGGACGACGCTCCCGACGGAGGATGGAGAGTTCAGGAGGAGAATTGATGCTGGCCGCCGGATTCTCCGCAACGCCGGCGGCGGCGAGTTCGTGATCCATGGCCGCGACGGGAAGGTCCGCGCCAAAGACACGATCGCGCCCGGCAACGACCCGTCGCCGCCGTGGGGGTAGCTCGCACTGGTCGGGGTCTCGGTGGGCTTGGCTGGGAAGCATGGCGTGGCTCGCGAGGCGTGCCTGGACGATGTCGATCAGTGTTGCGGCTGTTCGTCCGTGAGTGGTCGCGGAGCATCCGGAACGCTGCCTTCTTCGTCGATCGTGCGGCGCTCCATCAGGATCCCTTTGGCGCGTTCGATCAGCGCCCGCCGCCCGAACGCGCCTTCCAGGTCGTGATACTCGGCAAGCGGTGCAGCACGATGGCCAACGCGCATGCCAGCTCGTCGTCGCCGAGATCGCTGTCCCCGCTTGGCGGCGGCGTCGATGAACGCCGCATCCTGGCCGTCGAGCGGCGCGATCGCCGGGCAGATCGCCTCACGGACGATCACGTCGATCAGCTGCAATGCCCGGGCGAATCGTCCGCGGCGACCAGGCCGACCGAGACCGAGACACAAAACCCACTAGACTCGACCGCCTTGTCCAAGGCATCGGCCGATTCGCCCACCGACGGCCTGCACAGCCCTCTGCACTGCGGGCCGTCCCTGTGCCATCCTCTCCCGGTCGAGGGGAGCCAGGTGGCTGAGAGTCGTCACGTCGTGCCCAACCCGAACGGAGGCGGCCGGCGGTGCCCGATCACTCGGTGAAGTCGAGTGACCAGGCACCATCCGCCTCGACCGCAACAAGCATCGGCGAGAGCTCGGGCGC
Source organism: uncultured Actinomycetes bacterium (assembly GCA_963722525.1). Classification (GTDB taxonomy): domain Bacteria; phylum Actinomycetota; class Thermoleophilia; order Gaiellales; family F1-60-MAGs149; genus VFJZ01. Next base: position 688,702 of record CAVRMM010000002.1, read on the forward strand.
CTCCGCGACCGTCTCACCCGAGTAGCGCCCGATCTCGTTGAACAGCAGCGTCGACCCAGACGCGTCGCCGTGCCCGATCACCGACACGATGAGGTTCCTGGATCCGCGATGCGTGGCCTTCGTGATCCACTCAGTGAACCCCGACCTGGGCGGTGGCTAGCGGCGCCCAGGCACGGCGAACCTGAGCCGGGCGACGTTGCCGTTCGCGTCTCTGGCGGTGACGAGGTGCCGTTTGCCTGGGCGAACCAGCACCAGCTGCGTTCGGCGGGCCGCGATCGAGCGCTGATCCAGCCGCACCGCGCGGATGCCCGAACCCGTGTCCGCAGCGGTGATACGGACGAGCACGAGGCGCCCTCGTCGGCCGATGACCCTGACCCGGAGGGTCGGTGCGCGCGTATCCACGAGCGCGTCGAACTCCGCTACCGCCGCGTTACCGGCATGGTCCTCGGTTCGGACCCGGACCGCGTAGCGCCCGTCGCGCAACGGCACCCCGCCGGCGACCATCGGTGTGAACATGGCGTTCGGACCGACGGCGAAACCGACCGAGGCCACACCGCTGAGATCGTCAGCGGTTTCGACCACGAAGCGCGATCCGCGCACCTTGCCCTGCGCGAGCGGTGCCCGGCCATCGACGACCACTTCGAGTGATGCGGTGGCGCGGGTGCCGTCCGGGGTGACCACTGTCAGCGCCGCGACGTGCCGGCCGGCGCGCGCGAATGCGTAGCTGACGTCGGCGCCATCCGCGACGCCGCCGTCGTCGAAGGACCATCGATACGTGGCCGTGTCGATGCCGGCGCTGTTGGTGGAGAATGCGATCGGATCTCCGGGACGGGCCACCTGGGGACGGGCGACGGCGGCGACGACCAGCACCCCGGTCGTGGGGAGCGAGATCGGCACGGCGCTCGATGCAGGGGACGCGTTGCCGGCGGCGTCCACCGCGACGATCGCGACCGTGTGGGTCGTCCCGGGCGAGAGCCCCGTCAGGCTTGTGGTCGGCGTCGCAACCTCCCGCGCCGCGACGCCGTCGACGAGGACGCGATAGCCGGCGAGCCCGGAGGTGGCGGTCACCTCCGAGTCGACCGACCAGTCCGACCAGTTTCCGGCCAAGTCGCCCGCCGCGACGGCGTAGCGGTACGTCGTCCCCCGGTCAGCGGCGGCTCCCCAGGTGACGCGGACGCTGGTGCTCGACGTCGGCTCTGCGGTGATCCCAACGGGGGTGGCCGGCGGCACCGTGTCGACGGCGCCGCCGTCCGCGGCGGGGGACACCGCCGAGCCGGCGAGCGACCCACCGTCTCTGCGCAGCGCATAGCCGGCGGCATCCGTGACCGGCAGCCAGGTGAGGGCCAGCGGCCAGCCGCCACCGCTCGGTCCGGCCGGAGCGTTCGGTGGCGTGCGATCCGGGGTCGCGACCGAGGCCGCCGATGGCGCCGAGGAATTGCCGGCGGCGTCGTACGCCACCGCCTGGTAGGCGTAGCTGCTGCCGTCCGCGAGGTCCGTGTCGACCACCTCGGCGGGCGTGCCGTCGAGCACCACCCGGCCGGGCCGCGTGACGCGGACCCGGACGGCGTCGGCCGGGGCGGTCAGCCGAAGGACGACCGCTCCGCAGCGACAGTTGGGCGCCACCGACGCGTCGGCCGTCGCGGTGAGCACCGGTGACGCCGGTGCGACGGCGTCGACCACCCACGCCCGCCGGGCCGGGCTCGCGTCCTGGTTGCCCGCCGGGTCGGTCGACCGCACCTCAAACGCGTGGTTACCGTCCGCCAGACCCGATACGTGCAGCGGCGCGGTGCAGGGCGCGAAGACGTCGTCGGACAGCCTGCACTCGAAGGTCGACCCGGGCTCGGATGCGGAGAAGACGAGGTCGAGCGCGGGGCCGGTCGAGTCGGGCGTCGCCTGCAGGATGGTGTCCGGCGCCGTCGTGTCGAACACGATCACCCGTGCCGCCGAGCGGACGCTGATGTTGCCGGCGGCGTCGACCGCGGCGACGGTGTAGGCGTATGCACCATCCGTGCCCAGGCCCGTGTCGGCAAAGGCCAGCGCAGACGTGGTCGCGATCATCGCGCCATCGCGGTACACGAGGTAGTGATGGACGCCGCCGGCGTCGACGGCGGTCCAGCTGACGCTCACGGTGCTGTTGGTCGTCGCCGGCCCGGCGGGGCGGCCAGGGGCGGCGGGTGCGGTCGTATCGACCACCACGGTTCGGGTCTCGCTCGCTGCGCCGGTGTTGCCGGCGGCGTCCGTCGCCCGCACGGCGTAGATGTGGGAGCCCTCGCCGGCCGTCGTGTCGGTGAACGCCGTCCCGGTGACCGACCCCACGACGGCCCCGTCGCGAACGATCTCGTACCGAGCGACGCCGATGGCGTCCGTCGCTGGCGCCCAGGTGAGGGTCGGAGCGGTGGCAGTCGGCGACGCTGCGGTGATCGTCCCCGGGGCGCTCGGTGTCGTGCCATCGTAGGCCACAGCGACGTTGGGACTCGCACTGCTGACGTTGCCAGCCGGGTCGACGGCGCGCACGGCGTAGAGATGGGTGCCATCGCTCAGCGTCGCATCGGCGTCGGTCCAGGGTGGGAGGCCGGTGCCGATGTCGACGCCGTCGCGGACGATGATGAAGTGGTCGATGCCGTTGGTATCGAAGCCGCCTGACCACATGAGCGACGGTCGCGCCCCGGTGGGAGTTGGCCCAGTCGGGGCCGAGGGCGGCGTCGGCGCGGTCGTGTCGTAGACGATCGAGGCGGCGTCCGATGCAGCGCTGACGTTGCCGGCGGCGTCCACCGCCCGCACCACGTAGCGGTAGGTGCCGCCGGTCGAGACGCTTCCGTCGGTGAACGCCGTCGCGGCCGTCGACCCTACAAGCGTCGCGCCGCGATAGATCCGATAGGTGGTGACGCCGCTGCCCGCGTCGGTCGAGGCCCCCCACGAGACGGCCGGCTTGGTACGCGTCTGCGCCGGGCCGGACGGTGCAGCCGGGACGCTCGGCGCCGTTGCGTCGTACACGACGGTGATCGGGCCGCTCGTGCCGCTGGTGTTTCCGGCGCCGTCGACGGCGCGCAGGGCGTAGCTGTGGGCACCCTCGGAAGACCCGTCGTCGACCCACGTCTGGCCGCGGACGCTGGCGACGACGATCCCGTCTCGCAGTACCCGGTAGACGTCGACGCCGTTCGCATCGAACGCCGCCGGCCACGCGAGCGCGACCGGTGACGAGGTGGGACTGGCGGCAGTCGGCGCCTGCGGCGTGTCGGGCGGGGTGGTGTCGTAGACGATCGTGCGAGGCGACGAGAGCGCGCTCTCGTTGCCGGTCGCGTCGGTGGCGCTGACGGTGTAGGTATGCCGACCCTCGGCTACGCCCGAGTCGGTGTACGACGGGTCGGACGTCGTGGCCAGGAGCACGGATCCGCGGAACACGTGATACGCCGTCGCGGAGCCGACCGGCGTCCAGGCGAGGGTCGGCGTCACGGCCGTCGGCGTCGTGCCGACGACGGCCGAAGGTGCGCCCGGAGGCGTCGTGTCGACCTGGACGGCGAGCGACCCGGCGTTCGGGCCGACGTTTCCGGCGCCGTCGATGGCGTGCACGGTGTACGTGTACGTGCCGTCCTCGTCGACGTCGGCGTCGAGGTAGTCGGGCGTCGTCGTCTGGGCGATCTCGATGCCGCCTCGGAACACGACGTAGGTCGCGACGCCGCTTGTCGCGTCGACGACCGGAGACCACGTCAGATCGGGCGCGGCCGGGGTCGGAGACGTGGCGCCGAGACCGGTGGGGGCTGCCGGCGGCGTCCGGTCGACGCGCACGGTGAACGGGGCGCTCGGCGTCCCCTCGTCGCCGGATGCAAGCAGCGCGGTCACCGTGTAGAGGTGGTCGCCGTCGGCGAGGACGGCGTCGTCGACGTAGGGACCGCTCGGCATGGTCGCGATCGCGATGCCGTCGCGGTAGAGACGGAACCGGTCGACGCTGACACCGGCGGGAACCGTCCACGAGAGCGCCGGCGCGAGCCGCGTCACGGCCGCGGCGGACAGGTCGCTGACGGGCACGTCGGGGGAGATCCGGATCGTCACGCTGCGGCGATCGGTGTGGCCGTCAATGTCGGTCACCGTCAGGCTGAGCTGGTAGGTCCCCGCCGTCGAGTAGACGTGGCCGGTCGTGGCGCCGGAGCCGGACGTGCCGTCGCCGAAGCTCCACGACCACGCTGCGAGGCCGTGGGCATCGCTCGATTCACTGGCGTCGAGCGACACCGGCCGTCCGGCGAACCCTTCGCCGGGAGCCGTCAGGCGAGCAACCGGCGGGCTGTCGACCCGGATCGTCCGCACCAGGCGGTTCGTGAGGCCGGCGTCGTCCTCGATCTCGAGTGCCACCGAGTACAGGCCGGCCGCGGCGAACGAGTGGACGACGCGCTCTCCGGAGCCGGTTGAGCCATCGCCGAAGTCCCACCGGTAGGCGACGATCGTGCCGCCGTCGCTGGAGGGCGTACCGTTGAAGGCCACCGCCGCTCCCGGCAGGGGGGCGCTGGAGGGGGCGTCGAAGGCAGCGATCGGTCGAGGATCGCCGGAGACGTCGACGGTGTGCGTGACGGCGCTCTCGTGCCCGTAGGGATCGCTCATCCGCAGCGTCACCGCGTACTGCCCATCCGTGTCGTAGAGGTGCTCCACTCGCTCGCCTGAGACCAGATCGCCACCGCCGAAATCCCAGACGAACGTGCTGTCCGCCGGTCCTTCGGAGGCAGTGGCATCGAACGTCGTGGGGTGGTTCGCGAAGCCCTGCGGTGGTGAGAAGACCGCCACCGGGACCTGCTCGACCCGAACCGGGCGGGAGTCGGTCGACTCGTTGCCGGCCGCGTCGCGGACGGTCAGCGTGACCGGGAACGTTCCGCCGGAGGCGTAGACGTGCGTCGCGGTGCAGCCCGAGTCGGCGTTGCCGTCGCCCCACTCCCACGAGCACGACAGCGCATCCGGATCGTCGCTCGCGCTGGCCGTCGCGTCGACCGCCACGGTGTCGCCCGACCAGACCCGCGCCGGGGCGGCGAAGGTCGGTGTCGGCGCTCCATCTTCCTCCGCGAAGAACACCCGCGTCATGGGCTGACTGCTGTTGCCCGCCGCGTCGGTTGCGACGAGGGTGACTGCATGCTCCCCCGGGTCGACCAGCGTGATCGACAGCTTCGGCGATGCTCCGGTCTGGACCACTTCGCCATCGACGGTCCAGGCGTACGAGACGGTCGCCGACTCGTCGTTCTTGACGCTGCCCGTCAGCGAGATCGTGTTGCCGACGAGGGCGCGCGTGGACCCGCTGGCGGTGAAGTTCACGATCGGCGGCAGGTCGGCGCGGACGACCACCCTGCGCGTCAGCGGCGGACTCGCGAGCCCGAACGGGTCGGTCACCACGAGCGAGATCGCGTGGTCACCGGGCTCGGCGAAACTGCGGGCAAGGCTCTTCGCGGTGCCCGACTGCACCACCGACCCGTCGATGCTCCACTCGTAGGTGAGCGCACCGGCGTCGTCCGTCTTGGTGCTCGACGCAGACAGCGTAACGGTCTGCGCGGGCAGGAGCGACATGCCGGGCGAGAGCGACGCGTAGGCCAGCGGCGCCCGGTTCTCATCGATCGGCACGAGCCGCGTCAACGACGTGATGTTGCCCTTCGGGTCGCGCACGTCGACGCTCACGATCCGCTCACCAGGGGTGGTGTACGTGCGTTTCAGCGACGTCGCCGTCCCGCTCTGGAGGACGACCCCGTCCTCGGAGAACGTGTAGGTGATCGTGCCGGTGTCATCGTTCTTGCTCGACGCCGCGCTGAGCGTTACCGCCTGTCCGGTCATCGCCGTCCCTCCCGGCGTCACCGACAGGTACGCGTAGGGGGACAGGTTGGGGTCGACGTGCACCGCCTGCGTGCGGGTCGCCACGTTGCCGGTGTTGTCGGTCACGGTCAGCGTGGCCTGGTAGTCGCCGGCCGCCGCGAACGTGTAGACGGGCGCCGTCGCCGTGCTCGTGCCGCCGTCACCGAAATCCCAGCTGTAGTGGAGCCCCGAGGCGTTGTCGCGGACGTAGCCGGAGGTCGTGAAGGTGACCGCAGTGGCGCCGGCGATCGGGCGCGCGCTGTTCTGCTTGAAGTCGACCAGCGGCGCCACGTCGACGACGCCGCCGCCGACCACCAGCTCGCGCGCGACGGTGGCGCTCTTGCCGAGATCGTCGGTTGCGCGGAGCGAGATGACGTAGGTGCCGGCATCGGCCCACGCCTTGACCGGACTGGTCGCAGTCGAGGTGGTTCCGTCGCCGAAGTCCCACAGGTAGGTGAGACCGCTGGCGTCGTCGATCGAACCGTTGGTCAGCGTGACGTTCGCTCCCGCAGCCGGATGCGCGGTTGACGGACCGAACGCCGCGCGCGGCACCTGGTCCGGCGCTACCACCACGCTCCGGGTGCTCGTGGCGGTGTGTCCCGTGTCGTCGGTGACGGTCAGCGAGACGGTGTAGCTGCCGGCGCTTGCGAAGGTCTTCGCCGGGCTCTGTTTCGTCGAGCTCGTCCCGTCACCGAAGTCCCACGCCCACGACGAGATCTTCGTCTCGTCCCAGCCGCCGCCCGTGAAGGTGAGTGAGTGGGCGGCGAACGGCCGGGCCGTGGAGAGCGCGATGTCGGCGCGGGGAACGCGGTCGGCGGTCACCAGCAGCTGCATCGTCGCCGTCTCGCTGACGCCCGAATCGTCGGTCGCGACCAGCTTGACGTCTCGCAGCCCGGGCGAACTGTAGACCTTGCCCGTCACGTTCTGGGTCGTGGCCGTGGTGCCGTCGCCGAGATCCCACGCCCACGACACGATCTTCGAGTCATCCGCTCCGCTGCCGGTCAGCGTCAGCGCGTGGCCCGTGGTCGGGCGGCCCGTCGAGGAACGCGATGGCCACGGTCGGGGCGGCGTTGGGACGCACCGTGACGGTCTTCGACATCGACGTGGTCTGCCCGGCGTCGTCGGTGGCCGTGACGGTCACGTCGTAGGAGCCGGCCGCGAGAAAGGCGTGTACCGAGGTGCAGCCGGCGATCTCGTCGGAACCGTCGCCGAAGTCCCACGCGCAGGTGGCGGCGACCGAGCCGTCGTCGCTGGCGCCGGCCGTGAACGTGACGGCAGCGTCGGTGACGGCCTTCGACGTGGAAGGCGACCAGTTGACGCGGGGCGGCCGGTCGGGCGAGACCAGGATCGAGCGGGTGACGGTGTCGGTGGAGCCGGCGACGTCCGTCACCGACAGCAGGACGAGGTAGGTTCCGGCGCTGGCGTAGACGTGGTTCGGCACGGGATCGACGGACGTCGAGCCGTCGCCGAAGTCCCACTGGTAGGTCAGATCCCAGGGAAAGACGCCGATCGTGGCGTCGTCGCGGGACGACGTGGCGCTGAAGGACACGTCGTGATGCTGGAGCGGTCGGGCCGTGAGCAGGGCGATCTCCGCCACGGGCGCCGCGTCGGGCATCGGCCAGGCCGCTCGGGCATGATCCGTCGTCACGCCGAATGTCGCGAGCAGCGAGGCTGCGGCGAGGGCCGCGCGGAGCCGCACACGCGCCGCGCGGGCGGCGTGCGCACCGACGGCATCGCCGCGACGGCGAAGATGACGAGTGGGGAGCACGCACTAAAGTTTGCAAAATATGTCTGGCGTTGTGGTATTTGCAAGGAAAATTCCCCCTTTGGGGGGCCACCACCACGGGTCGTCCCGCGACGGACCGTCAGACCGACCGCGTGATCCCGCCGTCGATGCGGATGTTCTGCCCCGTGATGTAGGCGGCCTTGTCCGACGCGAGCAGGCTGATCAGCTCCGACACCTCCTCCACCGTCCCGTAGCGGCCCATCGGGATCCGCTCCTTGAACGCCTCGTTCTCGGGTAGCGAGTCGATGAAGCCGGGCAGCACGTTGTTCATGCGGATGTTGTCCGCCGCGTACTCGTCGGAGTACAGCTTCGTGAACGCCGCGAGGCCGGCGCGGAACACGCCGCTGGTCGGGAACACCGGGTCGGGCTCGAACGCGGCGAAGGTCGAGATGTTCACGATCGCGCCGCTCTTCTGGGCCTGCATGATCGGCGTCACGAGGCGACTGGGGCGGACGGCATTCAGGAAGTACGTGTCCATGCCGGTCTGCCACTGCTCGTCGGTGAGCTCGAGGATCGGTGCGCGCGGACCGTGCCCGGCGCTGTTGACGAGGGCGTCGATACGGCCCCACCGGTCGACGGCCGCGTCGACCAGGCGCCGCAGGTCGTCGTTCGACTGGTTCGAGCCCGTCACGCCGATGCCGCCGAGCTCCGCGGCCAGCTGCTCGCCCTTGCCGGACGACGAGAGGATCGCCACCTGGAACCCGTCGGCGGCGAGTCGCCGCGCGGCGCCCGCGCCCATGCCGCTGCCGCCTGCGGTGATGACCGCGACCTTCTCGGATGTCATATCGCTCCCTCGTGGGTTCGGAGATGCGGGACGCAGCCCGCGGCGGAACCATCGCCGATCCCGGCCCCTGGTAGAGTCGGGCGATGTCGCTCGAGAGCGTGCGTTCACTGCTGGAAGCCCCGTCCCCCGCGGTGCTGACGACCACCCGCAAGAACGGATCTGCGCTCGTCTCGCCGGTCTGGTTCCGGTGGACGGGCGGCGGCGACTTCGAGGTCGTGATCGCGAAGGGCGACGTCAAGCTGCAGCACCTCGAACGCGATCCGCGCTGCTCGCTGCTGATCTTCGAGGCCGCGATGCCCTTCCGCGGCGTCGAGGTGCGCGGCGAGGCGACCCTGACGCCCGGCGACATGGCGGAGGTGCGCCGATCGATCGCCGGCCGCTACCTCGGCAGCGACGAGCTCGGCGCCCGCTACGCCGCGGAGCGGGCGGCAAAGCCGGGAGTGCTGATCCGGCTGTCGTCGGACGAGCCGCGCGTGTGGGACCTCACCCACATGCTGCCGAGTTAGCCGGCCGGCGGCCCCAGGCGGTAGAGGACCAGCTCGCCCGGCACCAGCCCACGCCGCCGGTAGAGCCGGATCGCGGCCTCGTTGTCCGCCATCACGGCGAGGGTCAGCGACGTGATGCCGAGTTCGTCGAGCGTCGCGTCGACCGCGTCGAGCAGTGCCGTCCCGATGCCGCCGCCGCGCGCCGCGGGCGCGACGGCGAGCGTGTACAGCTCGGCGTAGCGGGGCGCGAGCGCGAAGGTGTCGTCCGTGCCGTCGTGCAGGACGGTGAACGCGTAGCCGACCGGGATCCCGGCGCGCAGCGCCAGGTGCAGCACCGCCCGCTCGTCCCGGAAGTGGCTCGTGTACGTCTCGGCCCGAGCGGCCCAGGCGCGGTCGTCGGGTTCGGTCAGCGGAACGGCCGAGACACTCCGGTGGTGGTCGTGCAGTGCGAGGAACAGCGGGCGGAGATCGTCGATCCGCTCGATCCCGGCGCGGACGACCTCGACGTCATCGGTCATGCCCGCACCGGTGCCCGCACTACCCGCGACCCCTGCGGTGGCCGATCAGGAACCGCAGCGACACCAGCGAGACGGCACCGGCGGCGAACGTGATCATGAACCGGGCCGCGCTGCCCGAGTCCGCCAGGATGTACGCGAGGGCGATGGCCGCGATCGAGAGCGCCAGCGCGACCTCGGCCCGGCGGACGGTCATCCACTCCTCGCCGGCGGATGCCTCGGGTTCTCCGGCCGGATCCGTGCCGTCGCTCATGGCGTGACGATAGCGGTCGGGCGTCGTCGGCACCCGCGCGAAGCGGTCCGCTCGTACGATGCGCCGCATGCCGACGTTCGAGCACCTGCTCGCCGCCGCGCCCATGCTCGGCGAGGGCTCGCTGTACGAGCGGCTCCGGCGGGAGCCGGCGGTGCGCTTCGACGACCACGTCGCCCACGCCACGCTGGTCTACGACGACGCTGCCCGCGACGTGCTGGAACGCACGCATCGCGAGTACCTGGACATCGGCCAGGCGCACGGCCTGCCGATGCTGACGACCGCCGACACGTGGCGCGCGAACCGCGAGCGGCAGGACCGGTCGCCGTTCCGCGCGCACCCGGTGAACGGTGACAACCTCCGGTTCATGCAGGACCTGCGCTCGAGCTACGGCCCGGCCGCCGCACCGATCATGATCGGCGGCTCGATCGGCCCGCGGGGCGACGCATACCGGCCGCAGGAGGCGCTCGAGCGCGCCGCTGCGGCGGCGTTCCACGCCCCCCAGGTGGCGGCGCTGGCCGAGGCGGCCCCCGACTACCTGATCGCCAACACGCTGCCGGCCGTCAGCGAGGCGCTCGGCATCGCCGACGCGTTCGCCGCCACCGGCCTGCCGTACATCGTCAGCTTCGTGGTGCGCCCGGACGGCACGGTCCTCGACGGCACGCCGCTGCGGCGGGCGATCGAGGCCATCGACGGCGCCACCTCCGCCGCTCCGGCCGGCTACGGCATCAACTGCGTGCACCCGTCGGTGCTCGGTGACGCGCTCGCCGCCGCGGGCGACGCCGCGGAGCGCGTCGCCTACTACCAGGCCAACGCCTCGGCGCTGAGCCCCGACGAGCTGGACGGCCGGGACGAGCTCGACGCCGACGAGCCCGAGGCCCTCGCCGCCGCCATGTACGACGTCGGCGCCCGGTACGGCATCCGCGCCCTCGGCGGCTGCTGCGGCACGGGGACGGAGCACATCGAGGCGCTCGCCCGCCGCGTCGCCTGAGGCCGGCTCAGGTCGCGGCGATCAGCGCCACGCCGACGAACACGATGCCCGCCCCGGCCTGCTGCAGCCGCGTCAGGCGCTCGCCCAGGAAGATGCGCGCGAACAGCACCGTCAGCGCCGGGTAGAGCGCGATCAGCACCGAGACGACTGACAGCAGGCCCTCGCGCAGCGCGTGCACCGAGAGGATCCAGCCCGCGCCGTTGAACATCGCGATGCCGAGCAGCGCCCGCGACTCCCGCCCGCTCGGCAGCGCCGTGCGGCGCGCGAGCGCGAGCAGCACCAGCGGCGTGGCCGCGAAGATCTGCCCGAGTGCCGTGAACCAGAGCGGGCCGGCGTCGGACGCCTCGCGGGCGATCACGTAGTACGTACCGAGCGTGACCGCCGCCGCGATCGCCAGCATCAGCGCCAGCCTCGCGTTCACCGCGGGCGCGGCGCTCTCGTCGGCGACCGCACGCGCGATCACGACCACGCCCCCGATCGCGAAGGCGACGCCGATCATCTGGCCGATCGACGGCCGCTCGCCCTGGAGCAGGCCCCAGATCACCGGCACCGCCGTGCCGGCGCAGGTGATGGGCGCGACGGTGCCGATCACGCCGATCGCCAGCGCGTGGAAGAACATCGTCACGCCGAGGCCGGTGGCGGCGCCCGCTGCCAGTGCCAGCGCGACCGTGCGGCCCGACGGCGTCTCCTCGGTGGCGAGGGCGATCACGAGCGAGACGAGCCCGCCGGCGCCGAGCACGATCGCCGTCACGACGATCGTCGAGTTGGTGCGCGACTTCACACCCGATGCGAAGTCCGCGAAGCCCCAAGCGAGGGCGGCGCCGAGGGCGAGGACGATTTCCACGGCGGGAAGCGTAGGTCAGCGGGTGCGGCGCCCGTACCATGCCGACGTGGAAGTTCCGCGGACAACCGAGATCGCCGTCGTCGGCGCGGGTGCGATCGGCGCCTCCGCCGCGCTCCAGCTGGCCCTTGCCGGGCGCGAGGTGCTGCTGCTCGACCGGGGGGCGGTCGGCCAGGGCGCGTCGGCCGGCACCGCCTGCCTGGTCACGCCCAGCCACGCCGAGCGGCTCGCCAATCCGGAGGCCCTCAAGGAGGGAATCCGCTTCCTGACCGATCCCGCCGGCCCGCTCGCGATTCGCCCGAGCGCCCGGCTGCTGCCCTGGCTGGCGCGCTTCACGGCCGCCTCCGTGCGGCACGGCGTGTCGGACACGGGCACCGACGTGCTGCGCCGCGCCTCCGTCGAGAGCGTCGAGCTGCACCGCGACTGGGCCGCCGCGCACCAGACCGGGCTGGTCGAGCACGGCGTGCTGAACGTGTGGACGACCGAGGCCGGCGACGAGCACCGGCGCCGCTGGGCCGACGAGCACCGCGCCGCGGGCATCGAGGTGCAGCTGCTGGACGCCGCCGAGGTGCGTGAGCTCGAGCCGCTCGCCCGGGGCGTCCGCTACGGGTCGCTCTACCCCGGCGACGCCCACCTCGACTCGCTCGGCTTCGTCCAGGCCGTGGCCCAGGCGGCCGAGACCGCCGGCGCGCGCGTGCTCACCGGCATCGACACGCTGCGGCTCGTGCCCGGGCCGGCCGGCGTGCGGCTCGACACGACGGCGGGCCCGATCCAGGCCGTCGCAGGTGGTCGTCGCGGCGGGCGTCTGGTCGTCGAAGCTGGCCCGCGACGCGGGTGTGCTGCTGCCGATGTGGCCCGCGAAGGGCTACCACGTGGAGTACGCCGGCGTCGTCGCGCCGCAGCGGCCGATCTTCCTCGGCGAGAGCCGGGTCGTCGCGACGCCGCTCGAGGGCCGCGTCCGGCTCGCCGGCACCCTCGAGTTCGGCACCGATCCCGACGCCGTCGACTACCGGCGCGTCGATGCGATCTCGCGGGCCGGGGCGCAGTGGCTCGACGGCCTCGCCGGCGCCACGCCGTCCGCGGTCTGGCGAGGACCCCGCCCGGTCACTGCCGACGGCATGCCGATGGTCGGCCGCGCGCCGGCGAACGATCGCGTCATCATCGCCGCGGGCCACGCCATGCTCGGCATCACCATGGCGCCGGTCACGGCCCTGTGGGTCGAGCGGCTGGCACGGGGCGAGGACCTCGGCGACGAGCTCGCCGCGCTCGCACCGGGCCGCTTCCGCGGGCTCCCGCGCCTGCCCCGCAGGCGGTGAGCGCCGCCACCGACGCCCGGGCCTGGCTCGAGCCGCGGGCCGCCGACTACCTCGCCCTGCTCGATGTGCTGGTCGCGGCCGACGACCTGCGCCGCTGCCACGCGGCGCTGGTCGAGCGGCTCGGACCACCGCAGCGCGACGATGCCGGCCACCTGCTCTACGGGACCGGGCTCGGGCCGCTGATCTCGTGCCACTACGACACCGTCTGGGCGCCCGGCACCGCCGCCGAGCGGCCGCTGACGATACGCGACGGCCGCGCGTACGGGCCGGGCACGGCCGACATGAAGGGCGGCATCGTCGTCGCCATCGCCGCGGTGGAGGCGCTGGCGGCCGTCGCGCCGGAGGTCGGCTGGCGGCTGTCGCTGACGCCCGACGAGGAGACGGGCAACCGCACCACGCGCGACGCCGTCGCGCGCCTCTCGCGCGAGGCCACCGCCGTGCTGGTGCTGGAGTGCGCGCTGCCCGACGGCGGCGTCAAGACGGCGCGCAAGGGCACGGCCGAGGTGCGCATCACCGTCGAGGGCCGCGCCGCGCACGCGGGCAACGACCATGCCGACGGCGCCAACGCCGTCGTCCAGGCGGCCCACCTCGCCGTGCGGGCGGCGGCGCTGCACGATCCGGCGGCCGCCACGGTCTGTGTCGGCGTGCTGCGCGGCGGCGAGCGCCGCAACGTCGTGCCCGACCGGGCCGAGCTGTCGCTCGACGTCCGGTCGTTCCAGCCGGACGCGATCGAGGCCGTGTTCGCGGCGCTGCGGGACGCTCCCGTCGAGGTGCCCGGCACGCGGGTGACGGTGGAGGGCGAGATGCACCGGCCGCCGATGCCGCGCACACCGGCCATCGGCGGGCTCTACGCGACGGCCGTCGGCATCGCCGCCGAGCTCGGTTTCGCGCTGCCGGAGCACGCCGTCGGCGGTGGTTCCGAGGCCAACCTGGCGGCGGGCGCGGGCGCCACGGTGCTGGACGGGCTGGGGCCGGTCGGCGCCGGCTCGCACGCGCTGGACGAGTACGTGGAGGTGTCGTCCATCGTCGAGCGCGCGGCCTTGCTGGCCGGGCTCGTCGCGGAGCTCAGACCCTGAGGGACACGGTCTTGAAGTGCGTCATCTCGGCCATCGCGTACGCCGGCCCCTCCTTGCCGTAGCCGGAGTCCTTGACACCGCCGTAGGGCATGTGGTCGGCGCGCCAGCTGGAGATCTCGTTGACGTGCACGTTGCCGGTCTTCAGGCCACGGATCGCCTGCCAGGCCTGCTGCAGCGAGTCGGTGAAGACGCCCGCCGACAGGCCGTAGGGCGAGTCGTTGGCGAGCGCGATCGCCTCCGCCAGCGAGCCGATCGGGGCGACCGCGACGACGGGGCCGATCGCCGGCGCGTCCCTCGACCCGTCCGGCGAGGTCGGTGAGGATCGCCACGCGGCGGGCGCGGGGGAGTGCGGCCGTCTCGTCCAGCGCGCCGGTCGCAGCGGTCAGCGCCGCATCGACGTCGGCGGCACCCGCCTGCGCGACCAGCGCGGACGTGCTCAGGTCCCACGGGAACCGCACGGGGGCGGCCGCCTCGCCGGCGGCGTCACGGCCGGCGACGATCAGCGGGACGGCGGTCTGGCTGGCGGTCGACGTGCGCGCGGTGTCCGGCATCGCGCGAACCTTAGACCCGGGCCAGGGGTCAGGCGGCGGTGCCGAACCGGGCGGCGAGCGCCCGCGACTCGTCGAGCAGCACCGCCACCAGCGCCGCCACGACCTGCGGATCCAGCTGCGATCCGGCGGCGCGCTGCACGAGTATCGGCAGGACCGGAGCGCGACGGGAATCGCTCCGCGCCGGTCAGAACAGGTGCTCGGGCAGCTCCATCAGCGTCGCCTTGCCGGCCGTCACCTGACGGGCCAGCGCCGAGGTCTCCGGCAGCATCCGGGCAGCGTAGAAGCGCGCCGTCTGGAGCTTCGCTGCGCCGAACTCGTCGTCGCGATCCAGGGCCGCGCGGGCCATCCGCACCCACAGCACGCCGAGCGCGGTCAGGTAGAACAGGCGCAGGTAATCGGTGGCACCGGCGCCGGCCTCCTCGCGGTCGGCCTGCCCGCGCGCACCGAGCCACAGCGTGGTGCGGCGCAACCGGTGCAGCGCGTCGCGCGCCGGCCCGGCGATGTCGGCCAGACGCGGGTCGCCGCTGGCCTCGTCGAGCAGTTCGAGCGAGGGGTGGAAGAAGCGGCGCAGCAGTCGCCCGGCCCCCTCCGGCAGCTTGCGGCCGACCAGGTCGAGGGCCTGGACGCCGTTGGTGCCCTCGTAGATCGCGTGATGCGCGCGTCGCGCACGAGCTGCTCCATGCCCGTCTCGCGGATGTAGCCGTGCGCCGCCGAAGACGCTGCAGCGCGAGGTTGGCGGCCTCCGTAGCCAGGTCGGTGAGGACGGCCTTGACGATCGGCGTCATCAGCGCCACCAGGTCGCTGCCTGCCGCCGCGTCGCCGGCCTCGGCCCGGTCGATCTCGGCCGCCACCCACAGCGCCAGCGCGCGGCCGCCCTCGACCTGCGAGCGGATGCGGCAGCAGCGTGCGGCGCACGTCGGGGTGGACGATGATCGGGTCGGCCTCGAGGTCGGGCCGTGCGGCGCCGCCGCAGCGCGCGGCCCTGCAGCCGGTCGCGGGCGTAGGCGGCGGCCTGCTGGTACGACTCCTCGGCCAGCGCGAGCCCCTGGATGCCGACGCCGAGCCGCGCCGCGTTCATCATCGTGAACATCGCCCGCATGCCGCGGTGCGGCTCGCCGACCAGCCAGCCGGCCGCGCCCGTCGAAGGCCATCGTGCAGGTGGCGGACGCGCTGATGCCCATCTTGTGCTCGACCGAGACGCACGTGACGCCGTTGCGCGGTGCCGTCGGCCGTCAGCCGTCGCGGGAACGGACGAGAACAGCGAGATGCCGCGCGTGCCCGGCCGGCGCGTCGGGCAGCCGCGCCAGCACGAGGTGGAGGATGTTCGTCGGTCAGGTCGTGCTCGCCGGCGGTGATGAAGATCTTCTGGCCGGAGATGCGGTAGCCGCCCGCGCCGTCGGGCTCGGCGCGCGTGCGGATCATCCCGAGATCGGTGCCGGCGTGCGGCCTCGGTGAGGCACATCGTGCCGGTCCAGGTGCCGCTGCGCGAGCGGCGGCAGCAGCGCGCCTTCTGCTCGTCGCGTGCCGTGCAGCGTCGACCGCCCGGTAGGCACCCGTGGTGAGCCCGGGATACATGGAGAACGACAGGTTGGCGGCGCAGATCATCTCCTCGAACACCGCCCCGACGACGTGCGGCAGGCCCTGGCCGCCGTACTCCGGTGCCGCCGTCAGCCCGAGCCAGCCGCCCTCGGCAACCGCGCGGAAGGCCTCCGGGAAGCCCGCCGGCGTGGTCACCACGCCGTCGTCCCAGACGCGCGCCCGCCACGTCGCCGGGCGCGTTCAGCGGCGCCAGCACGTCGCGGCACAGCTCGGCCGCGGCGGCGAGCACGTCGTCGTACGTCTCGGTCTCGCCGAGCACGTCGTGCAGGAGGAAGCGGACGTCGGCGAGGATGGCACCGTCAGTTGCGCAGCGGCTTGCCGGTCGTCGAGCATGTGCTCGGCGCGCAGCAGCGTCGGGCTCGCGGTGCAGCAGCGAGATGACGGCGGCGCGCTCCAGGTCGTAGACGTGCTGCTCGCTCACCGGCGTGGTCGGATCGGCGTCGCCGCCGGCCAGCACGTTCGCGAGCTCGCCGCAGCACGACCAGGTCGTGCGGCAGCGCGCGGCCGGCCAGCGCGTGGCCGGCGACGCCGAGCTCGAGCGCGGCGCGGCCGGCCGGGCCGGGCAGGCGCAGGTCGAGCCGCTCGGGCGGCGCATAGCCGTCGGCCAGCTCCAGCGCGAAGGCGCCGCGGCGTCGCCCAGCAGGCGGTCGCGGTTCATGGTGATGCCGTCGTCGGCGCGCAGGAACCCGAGCGCGCGCGCCTCGGCCGCCGAGCCGGAGACGCTGGCGAGGCCGATCGTCTCGAAGGCCGCCTGCACCGGCGCCAGCGGGCCGTAGGGCGCCCGCTCGGCGCAGCGCGCTGGACGAGGCGCAGGCAGCCGCCCCAGCCGGGCACGATCGCCGACGCCGACCTCGACCAGGCCGATGTAGGTCTCGGCGTGCGCCTGGATCGCGTCGCAGTGCAGCAGCACCTCGCAGCCGCCGCCGAGCGCCATGCCGGCGGGCGCGCCGACGACGGGGAAGGGCGCGTACCGCAGGGCGGAGAACGTCTCCTGGCCGGCGCGGATGGCGGCGTCGAGGTCGTCCCACGAGGCGGTGTTGGCGAGCAGCAGGACGCCGGCCAGGTTGGCGCCGACGCTGAACTGCGCGCCGTCGTTGTGCAGCACCAGCGCCCGCGGCGCCATCGCGATCGTCTCGGCGAGCAGCTCGCACGATGTCGCCGTCGATGCGCGTTCATCTTCGTGTGGAACTCGAGGCAGAGCGACGCCGTCGCCGATGTCCCACAGCGAGGCCGAGGCGTTGCCGCGCACGGGGCGGCGGTCCTGCTTGACGTCGGAGAGGCGCTGCGCACCCGGCCGGCGGGGCCGGATCGGCGGGCGGCCCGAGCATCGCGAACGGGCCCGCACGCCAGGCGTAGCCGGCCTCCATCGCGAGGTCGACCGCGCCGGGATCGCCGGAGACCTCGTCCAGGATGCGCTCGGCGTAGGCGAGCGTGCGCGCCCGCGCACCGACGTCGGCGTACTCGGCGCCGGCGGGCTCGTCGCCGCGGTAGCGGCGCGCGGGCCGGTACTCGTCGGTGGCGAGGTCGAGCGCGAGCTTGGCGCGGTCGGGCGCCGAGCCGGTAGAAGCCGCCCTAGCCCTTGCGCCCGGTGCGGCCGCTCGGCGACTCAGGCGCTGTCATCAGGTCCCACGGGCGGTCGACGGCCTGCAGCGGGTCGTCGGCCGGCGAGGCGGTCGTTGAGCGACCGCGGTGACGTCGGCGACAGGTCGATGCCGACCAGGTCGAGCAGCCCGAAGACGCCGGTCTTCGGCGACGCCGATCGGCCGGCCGATGGCGGCGTCGGCCTCCTCGACGTCGAGGCCGAGGTCGATCGCCTCGGTGATCGGCGGCCTCGATCCACATCGCGCCGATCCGGTTGGCGATGAAGCCGGGCGCTGTCCTTGCAGGGCACGACGGTCTTGCCGAGCCGCTCGTCGGCGAAGGCGATGACGTCGGCCAGGCGCGGCTCGCGTCGCCGGGCCGCGACCACTCGAGCAGCGCGCATGTAGCGCGGCGGGTTGAAGAAGTGGGTGATGCAGGAAATCGTCGCGAAGCCTCGCAGCCCTCGGTCAGCCGCAGCGGGATCGTCGAGGTGTTCGACGAGACGACGGCGCCCGGCTTACGGCACGCCCGCAGCCTGCGCGTAGACGCGCGTTCTTGACGGCAGCGTCTCGATCACCGCCTCGACGATCCAGTCGCATTCGGCCAGCAGGCCGAGCGTCGTCGAGCGATGTCCCGGGCGTGACCAGCCGGGCCGTCGGACCGCCTGCATGAACGCGCGCGGCTCGGCCTTCCGCAGGCGCTCGACGCGCCTTGGCGCGCGCCGTCCGGGGACGATGTCGAGCAGCACGCACCGGCGACCCCGGCGTTGGCGACGTGCGCGGCGATGCCGGCGCCCATCACGCCGGCGCCGATCGACGCCGACGCGCTCCGACCGGATGTCACTCCACCGCCTCGAGCACGGTGGCGATGCCCTGGCCGCCGCCGATGCACTGCGTCGCCAGCGGCGTAGCGGCCGCCCTGCGCGCTGCAGCAGCTGCGCCGCCTTGCCGGTGATGCGCGCGCCGGTGGCGCCGAGCGGATGGCCGAGCGCGATCGCGCCGCCGTCGAGGTTCACCCGGGCCGGGTCGATGCCGAGCTCGCGCGATGCACGGCGAGCGCCTGCGACGCGAACGCCTCGTTCAGCTCGATCACGTCGATGTCGCCGATCGCGTCAGGCCCGGCGCGCTCCAGCGCCTTGCGCGACGGCGCGGACCGGGCCGATGCCCATGACCTCGGGGTCGCAGCCGGAGACCGCGAACCGACGCCGACGCGCGCCAGCGGCTCGAGCCCGTGGCCGCGGGCGAACTACTCGCTCGTGACCAGCAGCGCGGCCGCGCCGTCGGTCAGCGGCGAGGAGGTGCCGGCGGTGACCGTGCCGTCTGGCCTGGAACGCGGGCTTCAGCGCCGGCCAGCGCCTCGGCCGTGGTCGCCGGCCGGATGCAGCCGTCGCGCGTCGACCATGCTCGCCCGCCGCCTGCATCGGCGACGATCTCCTCGGCCAGCCGGCCGTCGGCCTGCGCCGCGGCGGCCTTCCGCTGCGACTGCGACGGCGAACGCCTCCTGCCGCTCGCGCGAGACTGCCGTAGCGCGCGCGACGTTCTCGGCCGTCTCGCCCATCGACATGTAGGCCTGCGGGTACGACTCCGCCAGCCCGGGGTGGGGCAGGAAGTTGAAGCCGATCATCGGCACCCGCGTCATCGACTCGACGCCGCCGCAGACGAAGGCCTCGCCCATGCCCATCGCGATCGCGCCGGCGGCCATGTGGATCGCCTGCATCGACGAGCCGCAGAAGCGGTTCACGGTGGCGCCGCCGACGCTGCGCGGCAGGCCCGCGAGCAGCCCGACGATGCGGCCGACGTTCATGCCCTGCTCGCCCTCCGGGAAGGCGCAGCCCATCATCACGTCCTCGATCGCGCCGGATCGATGCCGCTGCGCTCGACCAGCGCCCGCACCACCTGGCCGCCGAGCTCGTCGGGGCGGGTCCGGGCCAGCTCGCCGCGGTGCGCGGGCGCGAACGGCGACCGGACGTAGCCGGCGATCACGACGCGCTCGCTCACGACGGCGTCCGCTCGGCGACCGATCGCCGCACCGGCGTCGCCCACGCCGGGTCGTCGTGGGCCGCCCAGTAGTCGTCGAGCAGCCGGTGCGAGACCGGCCCGTGGCCGAGCGCGCGGCCGTCGACGGTCGCGATCGGCATTACGCCGCCGGCCGTGGAGGTGGCGAAGGCCTCGTCGGCGCCGCGCAGCTCGTCGGCGTGGACGTCGCGCAGCTCGACCGGCACGCCGCGGCGCCGCAGCAGCTCGATCGCGGTACCGCGGGTGACGCCCTCCAGCACGCCGGCCGCCGGCGTGTAGACGGTGCCGTCGCGGACGACGAACAGGTTGAAGCCCGGGCCCCTCGAGCACGTTGCCGCGCGCGTCGATCAGCACCGCCGTCTCGCCGCCCTGCTCGTACGCCTCGAACAGTCCGCGCACGAGGTCGAGCCAGTGGTAGTTCTTGACGGTCGGGTCGACGGCCTGGGCACGGATGCGCTCGATCGACGAGACGATCACGTTCAGCCCGCCGTCGTGCCGCTCGGGCCGCAGGATCCACACGAACGGCACCGCGAACACCGCGAACCGGTTCACCGACGTGCGCGGATCGCGGTTCTGCGGGATGCCGCGGGTGACCAGCATCTCGACGAACGCGTCCTCGAGGCCGGTCAGCTCGACGCAGCGGTGCAGCACGTCGGCGATGCCGTCGCGGTCGTACGGGATGTCGTAGTGCAGCCGCCCGAGGTTGCGGGTGAAGCGGTCGAGGTGCTCGTCGAGCCGGAAGAACCGGCCCTTCCAGGTGTGGACGACGTCGTAGGTGGCGTCGCCGCGGAGGAATCCCCAGTCGAGCACGGGGATCTTGCACTCGGACACGGGCATGTAGGCGCCGTCCATGAACGCCGCGCCATCGGCGTAGGCGGGATCGTCAGGCATCCGGGAAGTATGCTCGGAGCATGCGCCTTCTCCCACTCGCCGCGCTGGTCCTGCTCGTGTCGGCGACTCCCGCCTCGGCCGCATTCTCGTACAAGGCGTTCTCCACGCCGACCCGCAACATCACCTGCGTCGCCTCGGGCGACCGGGCGACGGGCAAGGGCTACGGCCTGCGCTGCGACATCCGCAGCCACTCGTGGAAGGCCCCGAAGCAGACGAGGCCGTGCGACGCCGGCGACTACGGCTCGAGCCTCGGCCTGACGAAGCGCGGTCGGGCGAAGTTCATCTGCGTGTCGGATGCGCCGCCGCCGGCGAAGAAGCTCGCCTACGGGAAGCTGTGGAAGTTCGGGCCGTTCTCGTGCCGCGTCCGCACGACGGGCCTGCGCTGCCACAACGCCGCGAAGCACGGCTGGTCCGTGTCGAGGGAGAGCTACAAGCGCTTCTAGGCAGCGCACGGAAGGCGCGCGACCAGCGCGCGAAACGGCGCCGCGGTGAGCGTCTCGGAACCTGGTGCCCGGACGCGCACCGGAGCGCTCGCCGCGCGGGGTTCCGCGTGCGAAAGGCGTAACGCCTTCCGCGCGAAGCGTCACGGAACGCGCGTAACCCCCGACAGGACCGTGCCCCGGCGACAGATTCGGTGCCAGGCACCGAATGTGCGCCGACGGCACCGTTCGTTACCTGGATGAGACGGGATCGGGCAGGAGCTTGCCCGGATTCATGATTCCGCGCGGGTCGAGCGCGGTCTTCAGCGTTCGCATCACGGCCACCGTCTCGGGGCCGTACTGCTGCGTCAGGTACCGCTGCTTGCCGAGGCCGACGCCGTGCTCGCCGGTGCACGTGCCGCCCATCTCGATGGCCCGCGCCACCAGCCGGGCCGAGAACTCGGTCGCCAGTCGCCGCTCCTCGGGGTCGTCCGGCATCAGCGCCAGGCCGCAGTGGAAGTTGCCGTCGGCGACGTGGCCGACGATCGGCGCGGGGAACGGCAGGTTCGCCTCGATGTCGGCGACGGTCTCCTCGATGCAGTCGGCCAGGCGCGACACCGGCACGCAGACGTCGGTGGTCAGCGACCGGCAGCCCGGCCGGTACGCGAGCACCGAGAAGTAGACGTCGTGCCGCGCCTTCCAGAGCCGTGAGCGCTCCTCGACCTGGACGGCCCAGCGGAACGCGCCGCCGCCGAACTCGGACGCGATCGTCTCGACGTGGGCGACCTGCTCCCGCACACCCGCCTCGGAGCCGTGAAACTCGAGGAACAGCGACGGCACTGCCGGCTCGTCCAGGCCGGAGAACCGGTTCACGGCGTCCATCTGCGGGCCGTCGAGCAGCTCGCAGCGCGCGATCGGGATGCCCAGCTGCACGATCGCGATGGCCGTGTCGGCCGCCGCGCGCACGGTGGGGAACGACACGCGGGCGGCGGCGGTGTGCTCGGGGATGCCGTGCACCCGCACGACCAGCTCGGTGATGACGCCGAGCGTGCCCTCCGACCCGACCAGCAGGTGCGTCAGGTCGTACCCCGCGCTCGACTTGCGGGCCCGCGACCCGGTGCGGATGATCGTGCCGTCGGCCAGCACGGCCTCGAGCGCCAGGACGTTCTCGCGGATCGTGCCGTAGCGCACCGTCATGGTGCCGGACGCGCCCGTGGCCGCCATCCCGCCGATAGTGGCGTCGGCACCCGGGTCGACGGCGAAGAACAGCCCGCGCTCGCGCAGCGCGGCGTTGAGGCCGTCCTTGGTGACCCCGGGCTGCACGCGGGCGTCGAGCGCGCGGTCGTCGATCTCGAGGATCCGCGCCATCCGGTTGCAGTCCAGCGACACGCCGCCGTGCGTCGGCAGCACCTGGCCCTCGAGCGACGAGCCGCCGGCGAACGGCACCACCGGCACGCCGTGGTGGTGGCATGCCGCGAGCACGGCCGACACCTCGGCGGTGGACTCGGGGAACGCGACGGCGTCGGGCCGGCACGGTGGCAGGGACGACTCGTCGCGGCCGTGCAGGTCGAGCTGCGACTCGGACGTCGAGAGCCGGTCGCCGAGGATCGCCGCGAGCGCGTCGTGGAGCGCCTGGGGGAGGGACATGGCAGTAGGATGGCACCGCATGCAGCAGGTTGCGGTGGTGACGGGGGGAGCGCGCGGGATCGGTCTCGCGTTCGCGCGGGCGTGCGCCGCCCACGGCATGGCGGTGGTCGTCTGCGACGTCGCCGAGGAGTCGCTCGCGGCGGCCGTCGGCGCCCTCGAGGACGACGGCGCCGCGGTGCTCGGCGTCGCTGCCGACGTGCGTGATCCGGTCGGCATGACGGGCCTCCGCGACGCCGCCTTCGCCCGGTTCGGGCGCGCCGACCTGGTCAGCCTCAACGCCGGCGTGGCGCTGCGCCGCGACGTCGCCGACATGACCGAGGCGGACTGGGACTGGATCCTCGACATCAACCTGCGCGGCGTGATCCGCGGCGTGACGGCGTTCCTGCCGGCGCTGGAGGAGCAGGGCAGCGGCCACATCCAGGCCACCGCCTCGTTCCACGGCCACGTCGGCGACCCGGAGTTCGCCGGCTACTGCGTCTCGAAGTGGGGCATCGTCGCGCTGATGGAGACGCTCTGCCGCGAGCTGCGCCTGAAGGGGTCGCCGGTCGGCGTCTCGGTGCTGTGCCCCGGCTCGACGGTCACCGACTTCATGCACAACGCGCTCGAGCGGTTCGAGGAGGACGGCGGCGAGCCCGACCGCGGCGACATCGAGCGCAACGAGGTCATCCACGGCGACCTGCAGCGCGGGCTGCCCTCCGACGAGGTCGCGGAGATCGCGCTGGCGGGCATCCGCGACGGGCGTTTCTTCATCTTCACGCACCCCGACCAGGTGTCGACGCTGCTGCGCCGGCGCTTCGAGGCGCTGGCGGCCGACGGCACGCTGGCGCCGCTGCCCTGGTCGTCCTGAGCCTGCGCGTCAGCCGCGGGCGGCGGCGCCGAGCAGGTGCCGCGCGATCACGAGCCGCTGGATCTGGCTCGTGCCCTCGTAGATCTCGGTGATCTTCGCGTCGCGATACAGCCGCTCGGCCGGGAACTCGGCCGAGTAGCCGTAGCCGCCGAGCGTCTGCACGGCCACGTCGGCCGCATCGACGGCGACGCGGCTGGCGACGAGCTTCGCCTGGGCGCCCTCCAGGCCGTGCGGGGCGCCGGTCGAGCGCAGCGCGGCCGCGCGGAGCGTGAGCAGGCGGGCGCCCTCCAGCCGCGCGGCGACGTCGGCGATCGGGAACTGCACGCCCTGGAACCGCCCGATGGCGCCGCCGAACGCCTGGCGCTCGGTCGCGTACCGCACGGACAGGTCGACGGCCGCGCGGGCGATGCCGCAGGCCTGCGCGGCGATCGTGATGCGCCCGCCGTCGAGCGTGGCGAGCGCGATCTTGAGGCCCTCGTCGACCACGCCCACGAGGTCGTCGGCGGGCACCTCGAGGCCGTCCAGCACCAGCTCGGCGGTGGACGAGGTGTGCAGCCCGAGCTTCGGGATCTCCTTCGAGGAGGACAGGCCGTCGCGGCGCTCGACCAGGAACGCGGAGACGCCCTTCGGCCCGGCCGGGCCGGTGCGCGCGAAGATGATGAAGAAGTCGGCGAAGCCGCCGTTGGTGATCCACGTCTTGGTGCCGTCGATGCGCCAGCCGTCGCCGCTCGCGGTGGCGCGGGCGCGGATGGCGGCGGTGTCGGAGCCGGCGTCGGGCTCGGTCAGCGCGTAGGCGCCGAGCAGCTCGCCCGTGGCCAGCCGGGGCAGGTACTTCGCCTTCTGCTCGTCGCTGCCGAACCGCAGCAGCGGGGCCGCACAGAGGCCGGCGTGGACGGCGACGGCGACCGACAGCC
This sequence comes from uncultured Actinomycetes bacterium, assembly GCA_963722525.1. Lineage (GTDB taxonomy): Bacteria > Actinomycetota > Thermoleophilia > Gaiellales > F1-60-MAGs149 > VFJZ01. The sequence goes on from CAVRMM010000002.1 coordinate 713,030, forward strand.
CGGCGTCGTACCGCGCCAGCTCCTCGACCAGCAGCGTCAGCGCCGTGTAGTCGAGGCCGGCGCCGCCGTACTCCTCGGGGATAATCACGCCGAGCAGCCCGAGCGAGCCGAGCGTGCGCAGCGCCTCCATCGGCACGTGGTGGTCGGCGTCCCACTCGGCGGAGTGGGGGGCGATCTCGCGCTCGCAGACGTCGCGGACGAGCGAGACGAGCTCCTGGTGCTCGTCGGTCAGCGTCGGGATCATCAGAACCGGCCCGGATCGCGGTAGACGCCGAACGTCTCGCGGAAGACGTCGCACATCTCGCCCAGCGTCGCGCCCGCCTTGCCGGCCTCGATCAGGTGCGGCATGACGTTGTCGGTGCCCGCGCAGGCCGCGTGCAGCGCCGTCATGGCAGCCGTGTGCCGGGCTGGATCGCGCCGCGCCGCGCAGCTCGTGCACGCGCTCCAGCTGGCGGGCCTCGACCTCGGGATCGGCGCGGTGCAGGTCGATCGGCGGCACCTCGTCGACCGTGAAGGCGTTGACGCCGACGATGATCCGCTCGCCCGACTCGACCGCGAGCTGGAAGCGGTAGGCGGCCTCGGCGATCTCGGACTGCGGGTAGCCCTGCTCGACGGCCGCAACCATGCCGCCACGGCGGTCGATCTCGTCCAGGTAGGCGACCGCCTGGGCCTCCATCTCGTCGGTCAGCTGCTCGACGAACCACGAGCCGCCGAGCGGATCGGCCACGCTCGCGACGCCGGTCTCGAAGGCCAGGATCTGCTGCGTGCGGAGCGCGATGGTGGCCGCCTCGAGCGTCGGGATGGCATAGGTCTCGTCGTACGAGTTGGTGTGCAGCGACTGGGTGCCGCCGAGGATGCCGGCCAGCGCCTCGATGGCGGTGCGGGCGATGTTGGTGAGCGGCTGCTGCGCCGTCAGCGACACGCCGGAGGTCTGCGCGTGCGTGCGCAGCTGCCACGAGCGCGGGTCCTTCGCGCCGAACCGCTCGCGCATCAGGCGCGCCCACAGCCGGCGCGCGGCGCGCAGCTTCGCGATCTCCTCGAAGAAGTCGGAGTGGCAGTTGAAGAAGAACGAGAAGCGCGGCAGGAAGGTGTCGGGATCGACGCCGCGGCCGACCAGCTCGGCCACGTAGGCGACGCCGTCGGCGATGGTGAACGCCAGCTCCTGGGCGGCCGTGGAACCGGCCTCGCGGATGTGGTAGCCGGAGACGGAGACGGGATGCCAGCGCGGCATCTCGGCCGCGCAGAACTCGATCAGGTCGCCGACCAGCCGCATGCCGGGCCGCTCGGGGACGATCCACTCCCGCTGCGCGATGTACTCCTTGAGGATGTCGGTCTGCAGCGTGCCGGAGAGGTTCTTGCGGTCGAAGCCGCGCTCCTCGGCGGCCGCGACGAACAGCGCCAGGGCGACCGGCGCCGGGCCGGAGATGGTCATCGACACCGACACGGCGTCCAGGTCGATGCCGTCGTAGAGCCGGCCGAAGTCGTCGGCGGAGGTGGCGGACACGCCCTCGCGGCCCACCTCGCCGGCCGACATCGGGTGGTCGGGGTCGTAGCCCATCAGCGCGGGCATGTCGAACGCCGTCGAGAGCCCCGTCTGCCCCTGCGCCAGCAGGTCGCGGAACCGCTGGTTCGTGTCCTCGGGCGAGCCGAAGCCGGCGAACATGCGCATCGTCCACAGCCGCGTCCGGTACATCTCCGGGTGCAGGCCGCGCGTGTACGGGTAGGTGCCCGGCGCCGGGGCGTCGGGTGCGGACGCGCCGTTCGGCCCATAGACGGGCGCCAGCGGGTGTCCGGACATCGTGCTGGAGGGCGTTTGGGGCGAGAGTTGGGTATCCATCAGCAGGGTCTCCGGGCATTCTAAAGGGAGCAGGTTCCCCTATCCGAGCGACGCGGAAAAGCTACTAATTCTGCAGAATCCCTCATATGAGGGAGGAGTGTCCGTCGTATGCTCGTGCGGTGAACGATCCCTTTCTCGATCGTCCGGCGGCGCAGGTTCTCGGCCGGCTCGTCGACGCCATCGGCCTGCACGTCTTCATCGGCGAGATCGTCGGCGGGATCTACTGCGAGGTCTACACCGGCCCGGGGGTCGAGGCGCTCCTCGGCGGCAGCGTGCCGGCCGACATCGAGCTGGACGACGCCTGGCCGGACCGCGTGCATCCCGACGACTGGGCCGTCTACGCCGCGGCGATGGAGCGCATCCACGGCGGCGAGCCGGGCGATGTCGAGTACCGGATGATCGGCTACGACGGCGTCACGCGCGTGATCTGGGAGCGCGGCCGGCCGTGGGTCACGCCCGACGAGCGCCTGTTGATCGACGGCTTCGCGCTCGACGTGACCGAGCAGAAGCGCGCCGAGCACGAGCTCCAGGTCATGATGGAGCGCCTCGAGGTGGAGCGCTCGGTGGCCGACCGCCGCGCCCGCATCGACTCGCTGACCGGCGTCTACAACCGCTCGCACCTGTCCGAGGTGATCGAGATCGAGCTGGAGCGCGCCGTCCGCGAGGGGACGACTCCGGGCGTGTTCCTGATCGACCTCGACCACTTCAAGCGCGTCAACGACACCTACGGCCACCTGTCGGGCGACGCCGTGCTCGTCCAGGCCGCGGCCCGCATCCGCCGCTCCGTGCGCTCGTACGACTGCGTGGCCCGCTGGGGCGGGGAGGAGTTCGCGGTGATCGTGCCCGTGGTGTCCTCGGACGACGCCCTGCGCTCGATCGGGGAGGGCCTGCGCCGTGCCATCGCGGCCGAGCCGTTCGAGGCCGACGGCGCGCTGCTGTCGCTGACCGCCTCGGTCGGCTGCGTGCGCGCCGGCCGCGACAGCTGGACGGCCGACGCCCTCGTGGCGGCCGCCGACCGGGCGCTGTACGAGGCCAAGGACGGCGGCCGCAACCGCACCCGCACCGCCCACGACGCGCCCGCCGACGCGCCGGCGACGGCCGACGCGGGCATCGAGACGATCGCCCGCGCGCTGGCGCTGGCCGCGTCGATCCGCGACGGCCGCCCCATCGGCCGTGCGAACCGCGCGTCGGAGCTGGCGGGCATGGCGGCGTTCGAGCTGGGCCTCGACCTGCGCGGCTGCGGGCGCGCCAGCGTCGCGGCCCTGCTGGCCGACGCCGGGCCGGTCCCGATCGACGAGACCGAGCGCACGTCGCTGATCGCCGACCGCGTCGCCCTCGCCGACCACGCGCTCGCGGTCGAGGACGTGGTGCGCCGCGTCGCCGGCCTGCAGGATGTCGCGGCGGTGCTGCGCCACCAGCACGAGCGCTACGACGGCACCGGCGTCCCCGACGCGCTGGCCGGCAGCGACATCGCGATCGAGGCCCGCATCGTGGCCGCCGCCGTGATCCTCGCGGCGACCGAGGACGCCGCGGCGCTGACGCCGCTCGCGGGCGGTGTGCTCGACCCGTCGGTGGTCGAGGCGCTGCGGGCGGCCGTCGCCCGATGACGCTGTAGGATCTCCGCCATGGCGACGATCGCCCGGTTCCGTCTCCGCCATCGCGTCCCGTGCGGCACGTCCCGAACGCGCTGACGATCGCGCGGCTCGCCGCGATCCCCGTCTTCATCGTCGTCCTCTGGGACGCGCCGGGCGGGCACTCCGTCCTCGCCGCCCTGATCTTCGGGGTGGCGTCGCTGACCGACTACCTGGACGGGTACCTGGCGCGACGCCTCAACGTGCAGTCGAGGTTCGGCCGGCTCGCCGATCCGCTCGCCGACCGGCTCCTGATCGCGTCCGCCGTGCTGCTCCTCTACTACCACGACCGCGTGCCGCTGCTGGTGCCGCTGCTGGTGCTGGGCCGCGACCTGGTGCTGCTGTCGGGGCTCGGCTTCGCAGCCGACAAGGGCTACGAGCTGTCCGTCATCTACCTGGGCAAGACGGCCACGTTCGTGCTGATGACGGCGCTGTTCTGCGTGATGCTGACGACGCCGGGAACGCTGTGGCCGGACGTGCTGCTGTACATCGGGATCGGCCTGTCGCTGGCCGCCGGGGCGGTCTACGTCGCGACAGTCTCGCGACGACTCGGTAAACCCTCAAGTAGTGCTTGAAGCTTTTCCCATTCCCACCTATACTGCGACTCGATGTCCGAATCGAGCTTCAGCGATGACGAGCTGCGGGACCGCATCCGCGAGGTCAAGCGCGACGAGGAGCAGGTCTCCTACGAGCGCCGCATGCTCCACGGCCGCATCGATGTCGTGCGATCGGAGATCCTCGCCCGGATCGACCGGCGCACGGGCGTCGAGCCGGCACCCGACGACCTCCAGGACCTGGTGCGTCGTCTCTCCGATGCGCTGACGCACACCGGACCGCCGCCGATCGACGAGGAGCTCGAGCGCTTCGGGTCGACCGAGGAGCTGGCCCCCGAGCCCGGCGACGACGCGATCGAGGAGCTGCCCGAGCTCGCTCCGCTCGCCGACGCCGAGCTGACGCACCTCGTCCGCGTGCTGATGGCGCACGAGGCCCGCACGTCGGCGCGGCGGCAGGAGCTGCACCGCGAGCTCGACAAGCTCCGCGCCGAACACGTCGCCCGGCTGCAGGAGCGGTTCGCAGCCACCGGCGGGGAGTAGCGCGTGTTCTGCACCGAGTGCGGGTTCCAGAACCCCGATGCAGCCAACTTCTGCTCCAAGTGCGGCACCTTGATCCCGCAGGAGGAGCAGGGCGGCGCGCAGACCACCATGAGCTATGCGGTCGACGACGTCGCGACGGCGGTCGACCGTGAGGACACCGGCCCCGTGCTCGTGATCCGCGCCGGCGGCGGCCGCGCCGGCGAGCACCTGCCGCTGCAGGCCGCGCGCGAGACGATCGGCAGGGCGCCCGAGGCCGACCTCTTCCTCGACGACGTCACGGTGTCCCGCGAGCACGCGATCATCGAGCGCGAGCCGGACGGTTTCTACCTGCGCGACCTGGAGTCGCTGAACGGCACGTACGTGAACCGCACGCGCGTCACGCGCCAGCGGCTGGCCGACGGCGACGAGGTGCAGGTGGGCAAGTTCAAGCTGACGTTCCTGGAGCAGTGACGATGGCGAAGGTCGACATCTCGCGCGACGGCAAGCCACTCACCATCGGTGCGGTCTGCCGGATCCTGCAGGAGGAGTTCGACGACGTGTCGATCTCGAAGATCCGCTTCCTGGAGGACCAGAACCTCGTCACGCCACGCCGCACGCCGGGCGGCTATCGGCTGTACGGGCCGGACGAGGTCGACCGCCTGCGCAACATCCTGCGGCTCCAGCGCGACGAGTTCCTGCCCCTGCGCGTGATCCGGCAGGAGCTGCTGGACGGGCCGACCGATCGCGGCGACCGGCCGCAGCGGCGCCGCACGGCCGGGCTGGTCGAGGATCGCCAGCGGTTCAGCAGCGACGACCTGATCGCCGCCACCGGCGCCGACGAGGCGTTCGTGCGCGAGCTGGAGGACTTCGGCCTGATCACGCCCGCCGGCCCCGAGCGCGACTACGGCGAGAGCGAGCTCGACGTCGTGCGCATCGCGCTGCAGATGGCGGGCTACGGCCTCGGGCCGCGGCACCTGAAGCAGTTCCACACGGCCGTCGTCCGGGCCGCCGGCCTCATCGACGGCGTCGTGGCGCCCGCCCTGCGGTCGCGCAACGCCGACCGGCGCGACGCCGGCCTGGACGACCTGGCGACGCTCGCGCGGCTCGCCGCCGACCTCACGGAGCGGATCCTCGTGCGCGAGGTGCACGGGGCGGCCACCACCTGATGCATGCGGTCGTGACCGGTGCCGGCACGGGCATCGGCCAGGCCATCGCCGAGCGTCTGGCCCGGGACGGCGCGACGCTGACGCTGCTCGCACGCGACGTGGAACGCCTGGCGGCGGTGGCGGAGCCCATCGGCGCGACCGCCGTGGCCTGCGACATCCGCGATGCGGCGGCGGTCGACGCGGCCTTCGCCGGTGCGGCCCGCGAGCGCGGCCCGATCAACGTGCTGGTGGCCAACGCGGGGATCGGCGGGGCCAACGATCCCGGCGAGGGCGACCGGTTCGGCGATCTCGTGGCGACGAACCTGATCGGCACCTACAGCTGTCTGCGGGCGGCCCAGCGGCACTTCGCACCCGCCTCGGAGCCGCGCCACCTGGTGGTGATCGCGTCGATCCTGGCGCGCATCGCGGTGCCCGGCTACACCGGCTACAGCGCCTCCAAGGCCGGCCTGCTGGGCTTGGTGCGGTCGCTCGCGGCCGAGCTGGCGCCCGACGACGTGCCGGTGAACGCGATCTGCCCGGGCTGGGTCGACACCACGATGGCGTGGACCGGCATCGACGGCATGGCGAAGGCGGACGGCATCTCCCGCGAGGCGGCGTACGAGCGTGCGATGTCCGAGGTACCGCTGCGCCGCATGTCGCAGCCGGCCGATATCGCCGGCGTCGTCGCCTGGCTGTTGTCGCCCGATGCACGGGGCGTCACGGGCCAGGCGATCGACGTCAACGGCGGCGCCTTCATGTCCTGACCGGCCCGGCCGGTATCCTTGCGCCCCGATGGCCGACCTGCGCACCTACATCCGCGATGTCCCGGGCTTTCCGAAGCCGGGCATCGTCTTCAAGGACATCATGCCGCTGGTCGCCGACGCGGCGGCGTTCCGGCAGGCCGTCGGGGAGCTCGCCGACTTCGCCCGCCCGCTGAAGCCCGACATCGTGCTCGGCGCCGAGGCGCGCGGGTTCATCTTCGGCTCGGCGCTCGCCTACGAGATGGGCATCGGCTTCGCCGCCGCGCGCAAGCCCGGCAAGCTGCCGTACGAGACCATCCGCGCCACCTACGCGCTGGAGTACGGCACCGACGCGCTCGAGCTGCACAAGGATGCGATCGCGCCCGGCACGCGCGTGCTGATCCACGACGACCTGCTGGCCACGGGCGGCACCGCCAAGGCGAAGGTCGACCTGGTCGAGCAGCTGGGCGGCATCGCGGTCGGCGCGGCGTTCGTGATCGAGCTGTCGTTCCTCCCCGGGCGGGAGGCCCTGGCGCCGCTGCCGGTGCACAGCCTGATGGCCTTCGACAGCGAGTGATCCGGCCGGGTCGTCCCGGTGATGTCGCGGCGATCGGCGCGCTGAACTCGTCGTACCGGCTCGAGCTGGCCGCCGCCGGCCGGCCCGAGGAGCAGCCGCTCGAGGTGTGGCGCCGGTGGCTCGACCGGCGTATCTCGGCCGGCGACGTGCGCGTGGCCGCGGAGGACGAGGCCGTCGTCGCCTACATCGCGTGGGAGCTGCGCGGGCTCGAGCAGGGCCGCGCGCTCGCCGTGCGCGACCTCTACGTGCGCCCCGGCGAGCGCGGTCTGCGCCACGGTGCGGGGCTGCTGGCGCGGGCGCTCGACCGGGCGCGGTCGGACGGCGTGGTGCAGATCGAGGTGACCACCGGCCTGGACGACGAGGCCGCCCGCGCGCTGGTCGCCGGCAGCGGCTTCGAGCGGATCGACGGCCGCCTGATGCGTCGCATCGCCGGCGACCTCTGAGCGAGGACGCCCGAGGGGGGTAGAGCGCACGGAACGGTGTCGACCTGTGACGTTTCCGACCGATCGCGTCACGTTTCACGCCAGAAGTGTCCGATCCGGCACGCGGTGCCGAATCGGACATCGAACGGCGTGTCGTATCGGTGCCTGGTGCGAATACGACACCGGGCCGGCGCGGTGTCGTTTTGGTGCCTGGTGCGAATACGTCAGCCGGTCAGCTGGCGTACCGGTTGCGTTCCTCGTCGAAGGCACTGCCCCACAGCTCCTGGCTGAAGCGCTCCAGCGACGTGGCGCCGGGCGGGAGGGGGCGGTCGACGAAGCGCAGCACGCGGTCGTGGTAGAACGGCTCGTCCAGGTGACGCTGCGAGACGAGGTTGATCGACACGCCGCCGCAGCACGCGCACCGCACCGCGACGCCGACCACGCGGGCGTCCTCGGCCGGCGACAGGCGCGCCAGGTGCGACGGGTAGCCCGGGCGCACCTCGTGCTCGCAGGCGCAGTAGAACGTCCACGGCCAGTTGCCACGGCGCAGGTGGCGCTCGGCGGCGTCGGTGATCTCGCCCGCGAGCGGCTCCGAGCGCCCGGTCAGCACGTTCACGAACTCCAGGTCGGTCTGCGGCGAGACGGGCCCGCAGTCCAGCTCGGGCTCCGACAGCAGCGCCGGATGCTCGTCACCGCAGACCGCGCAGACGTAGTGCACGCGGTAGACGGCCGGATGCCCGGGACCGGGGAGGCGCTCGATCGCGCGGAACGACGACAGCGGGCGATCGTGCGCCGCCGACTCGACGGGGCAGGTGAAGCGATAGCGGTTGCGGAGCGGGTCGTACAAAGAGCCACCTCCAGTCTCCGTTATCGGCGGCGCCGACGCCAGGGATTACCCTGCGATCGCGCGCCGAACCTCCCGCACGGGCTCGACGGTGACCGTCGTCACCACCACCTGGTTTCGGCCGCGGCGCTTCGCCTGGTACAGCGCCGCGTCGGCCGCGGCGAACAGGTCGTCGGCGGTGCGCGCGTCGGCCGGGTACTCGGCGACGCCCGCGGACACCGTGGTGCCGACCGGCCGGCGGGCCGGCGCCGGGATCACGACCAGCAGCTCGATCGCCTGGCGCACGCGCTCCGCCAGCGCCACGGCCTGGCGCGTCGAGCCGGGTACGAGCACGACCAGCTCCTCGCCGCCGAACCGGGCGGAGATGTCGGACTCGCGCTGCTCGTGCCGGATCGTCGCGCCCACCTTGGCCAGCAGCGCGTTGCCGGCGGCGTGGCCGTGGCGATCGTTGAAGTCCTTGAAGTGGTCGAGGTCGAACACGACCAGCGAGCAGCTGCCGCCGTACCGGCGCACGCGCCCGACCTCGCGCTGGAGCACGTCGGAGAAGTACGCGTACGTGTGGAGGCCGGTGAGGCGGTCGGTGAGCGACTGCGCGGTCACCCGCTCGGCCTCGTCGTCACGGCGCGACGCCCGGTCGAACACTGCCAGCGCGCCGACCCCGAAGGCGACGCGCAGCTCGGTGTCGAGCGGCGCGAGCCCGGCACCGAACACGGCGAGGACGAGGCCCGGGAGGCCGCCACCGGCCGCCGCGAACCCGACCCCCGCCGCGACCAGTGCCGGTACAGCTCGGGGCTCGATTGCCGATACGAACTGGGCCGAGACCAGGCAGATGAGCGCGAGCAGCAACGTCCCGAAACGGAAACGCCGCCGTCGCACCGCCAGGTTCGCCACGCCGACGTTGTACCAATGGCGTCGGACGGCGGAAATCTACGGTTACCTCCGAAGCCTCGATTTCCAGGCGATTCCTCAACCTTCGGAAAGTCGTGCCGATATGACTTTCAAAAGGTATAACGACGAGGCTCCGTCAAACGGGCCCGGATCAGGAGGCACCTCGTGGAACGAGGGCTCTTCATCGCCGCATCAGGGATGCTCGCGGCGCAGATCCGACAGGATGTCATCGCGAACAATCTGGCGAATGCGACGAACCCCGGCTTCAAGCGCGAGGTGCTGTGCCCAGGCCGCCTTCGGCGACATGCTGCTCTCCAACACGCAGACGGGCGAGGCGATCGGCCCGCTCAGCCTCGGCACGCAGATCACCGACGATCAAGCCGACCCCGTCTAACAACGGGTTCCGCTGGACGCAGAACACCCTCGACATGGCCATCGGCGGCAATGGCTTCTTCGCCGTGCAGACCGACCAGGGCGTCAGCTACACCCGCAACGGCGCCTTCACCACGGACGCCGAAGGCTTTCTGATCACCGCCGCAGGGCGACAAGGTGCTCGGCACGAACGGCCAGCCGCTGAACCTGTCCGGCGCCGGCCGCATCTCGATCGCCCGCACCGGCGAGATCCACGTCGGCAACCGGCTCGCCGGCACGGTGGCGGTGGTCGCGCTCGATCCGGACTCGCTGCGCAAGCAGGGCGGCAACTACCTGTCCGGCACGGTCGACGCGGGCGCGCAAGGTCGGCGCCGTCGCGCAGGGCGCGCTCGAGTACGTCGAACGTCAACACGGTCTCGGAGATGGTCGCGCTGATCGAGAACATGCGCAAGTTCGAGGCCGATCAGAAGGTGATCCGCGCGCTGGACGACACGCTCGGTGGCGCCGTCAACCAGGTCGGGAGGGTCTAGGACATGCTCGACGCGCTGTACACGGCCGCGAGCGGGATGCTCGCCCAGCAGATCGGCCTCGACGTCATCGCGAACAACCTCGCGAACGTCAACACCGTCGGCTACAAGGGCCAGCGGGCCGCCTTCGAGGACCTGCTCTACAACAACATCGGCCCACGCCAGGGCGGCCGCGCAGGGCCAGCAGATGGGCCTCGGCGTCGCGTGATCTCCGGCATCCAGGCCCAGTTCGACGAGGGCTCGGCGCAGAACACCGGCGTGCCGACCGACTTCATGATCACCGGCGGCGCGGGCTTCTTCGTCGTCCGCAAGCCCGACGGCACGCAGGCCTACACCCGGGCCGGCAACTTCGGCATCGACGGCGCCGGGCAGCTGGTCACGCCAGCAGGGCGACCTGGTGCTCGACCAGGCCGGCCGCCCGATCACCTTCCCGCGGAACATGAAGTCGTTCGAGATGGACGCCAGGGGCAACGTCACGGCCGTCGTCCCGACCGGCCGCGTCCGCGTCGCGCAGCTCGGCATGATGCAGTTCGTCAACCCGGCGGGCCTGACCCTGAACGGCCAGAACCAGTACCTGCGTCGGCCGACTCGGGCACCCCGAGCCGCGTCGCCTCGACCGGCGCCGGCGGCACGATCATCCAGGGCTTCCTGGAGATGGCGAACGTCAAGGCCGTCGACGAGATGGTCAACATGATCACCGACGCAGCGCGCCTACGAGTCGGTCTCGAAGGTCGTGCAGGCCTCGGACGAGATGCTCGGCACCGCCAACGGGCTGCGCCGCTGATGACCGGCATCGCCGCCATCTCGGGCACCACGGCGTACTCGCCGGTCGGCCCCATGCCGGCGGGCGTCAAGGCGCCCACCACGGCCGAGCAGCAGCGCGCTGTACGACTCGTGCAAGCAGTTCGAGGCCGTCTTCGTCCGCCAGATCGTGTCGCGGCTGGATGAAGAGCGCGCGCGGCGACGAGCGCGGCCTCGGGCGCCGAGGGCATCTACCAGGACATGGCCGACGAGCAGATGACCAAGAGCCTCGTCGAGGGCGGCACCTTCGGCCTCGCCGGCACCATGTACGGCCAGCTCGCCTCGACGCTCGGCGCGACCGCGCCGGCGACGGGCGACGGCACGGTCGCGATCCCGCCGACGGGCGGCGCCATCGCCGGCGGAGCGGCGGCATGAACCCGGCGCTCGGGCAGCTGATCGCGGTCCTGCGGGCGCAGGCCGACTCGCCTGGAGCAGGCGCTCGACCTGACCGAGCGCCAGACCGACGGCGATCGTCGCGCCGCGAGCTCGACCGCATCAACACGCCTCCGGCGACCCTCGAGCACGAGGTCGTCGAGGGCGCAAGCTGGAGGAGCGCCGGCACGGCTTCGCGGCCGAGCTGGCCGACGCCCTCGGCATCGACACCGCGGCGAGTCGACGTGTCGCACGGCCTCGCCGCCTCGCTGGCCCCGGAACGAGGCGAACGCGCTGCTGCGCGCGGGGGAGACCGTGATCCGCTCCGTCGAGAAGCTCGGCCGCCGGTCGGTCGCCAACCGCGCAGCTGCTCGAGCACGAGCTGACCGTGATCGACCAGGTGATGCGCATCGCCCACCGCGGCGACCGCTCCACCTACGCCGGCATCGGCACCTACGTCCGAGTCCCCGATCGCGATCCTGGACGCGCGCGCCTGATGTGCGTCTCGACCTTCAACGGCCTCAACGTCGCGCTGCGCGGCCTGATCGCGCAGCAGCGCGCGCTCGACGTCACGACGCACAACATCGCGAACGCCAGCACCGAGGGCTACACGCGCCAGGAGGCCGTGCTCGAGGCCGCGGAGCCGATCTCGAACATCTCGCGTCTGGGGCATGCTGTTCCCCGGCCAGCTCGGCCAGGGCGTGTCGGTCGACTCGTACCGCCGCATCCGCGACGTCTTCAACGACGTGCAGCTGCGCGCCGCGAGCTCCGACGCAGGCGTCGCTCGACGTGCGCTACCGCGAGCTGCACGCGATCTCGCTGGCGATCCCGGAGCCCGTCCGACAACGGCATCCAGTCGCTCGTCCGACGAACTTCTTCAACGCCTGGCACGACGTCGCCAACGACGCCGGAGTCGCTCGCCGCCCGCCAGTCGCTGGCCCAGGCCGGCCGAGTCGCTGACGACGGCGTTCAACCACGCCTCGACCACGCTTCGCGACGATGCGCGCGAACGACAACACCGAGATCGACGCCGACATCACCGAGGCGAACGCGATCCTCTCCCAGATCGCGTCCCTGAACACGCAGATCGGCCAGCTCGTGCTCGCCGGCGCGCAGGTCGACCCGGCGACGCTGCAGATCGTGTCAAGCCCGGCCAGGCGCCGAACGACCTGCTCGACCGCCGCGACCTGCTGCTCGACCAGCTCGGCAAGCTGGCGAACGTCACGAGCGTCACCTACGACGACCAGCAACCGCGCCACCGTCGTCGTCGCGGGCCTGACCGCCGTCACGCCCGACGACCGGCGCGGCCGCCGATCACGCGGGCCGAGATCGACGCGCAGTTCACCTCCGGCGCCTCACCGGCGGCGCGCTGCACGCGCTCTCGGACGCGTACGTGAACCTGCTCGACGAGGCCAACGCGGCACTCGTACCCCGGCGCGGCTCAACACGCTGGCGCAGTCGCTGCACGACGCGATCAACGCCCAGCACGCGCTCGGCGTCGGACCTCGGCGGCACGGCCGGCGGCCTGTTCTTCGACTTCACCTCGCCCACCGGCGCCGCCCGGCGCCGCGGGTCGCTTCGCGATGTCGGCCGCGATCCTCTGCCGACCCGACGCAACGATCGCCGCCGGCGCGACCGGCCAGGGCCCGGGCTCGGCCACCAACGCCAACGCCATGGTGGCCCTGCAGAACGCCATCACGACCGGCGGCACCACGTTCCTCGACTACTACAACGGGCTCCAGTCCGGTCTCGGCACCGCCACCCAGAGCACGGCCCGCTCGCTCGACGCGCAGCAGATCGTGGTCAGCGACCTGCTCCGACCGGCGGGTGGCCGCCTCGGGCGTCTCGCTCGACGAGGAGATGACGAACATGATCAAGTTCCAGCACGCCTACGCGGCCGCCTCGCGCGTCCTGAGCGCGATGGACGAGAACCTCGATCGCCTCATCAACGGCACCGGCAGGGTCGGCCTGTGATCCGCACGACGAACCACCAGGCGGCGGTGCACGTCCTCGAAGACCTGCAGCGCGTGTCGGCCAGCCTCCAGGCGCACCCAGCGCAAGCTGTCGACCGGCAAGGAGATCAGCCAGGTCGAGGACGACCCGGTCGGCGCCGGCCGGGCGATGTTCCTGCGCTCGCAGGTCGTCGGACGTCCAGCAGTACCAGAGGAACATCAACGAGGCGCTCGGCTTCCAGGACGCGTCCGAGTCGTCCATGTCGGCCGTGCAGAACATCATGAAGCGCGCCAAGGAGCTGGTCGTCCAGGCCGGCAACGGCACGCTCGACCAGACCGGCCTGAACGACATCGCGGCCGAGATCAAGCAGCTCGTCGAGGCGGCGCGGCAGTCGATGAACGGCACGTACGCCGGCCGCTACCTGTTCAGCGGCACGGCCACGCTGACAGCGCCCTTCCCGGCGCCCGCCCTCACGTACGCCGGCGACGCCAACACGATGCAGCGGGTGATCGGCCAGGGCGAGCAGGTCGACCTGAACCTGCGCGGCTGGGAGGCCTTCTCGGTGCCGCCGACCGCCGCCGGCCAGAACGTGCTCACAGCTGCTGGACAAGGTCGCGACCGACCTCCAGGCCGGCAACCGCGCGGCGCTCGGCGGGCCCGATCTGCAGGGCGTCGACGCGATGCTCGACCAGCTCTCGGCGAGCCGCGCCACAGGTCGGCGCGCGGGTGAATCGCCTCGAGACGCAGCAGACGAGGCTAAAGGACCTGGAGCTGAACGTCGAAGATCTGCTGTCGAAGACCGAAGACGCCGACATGGCGAAGGCGATGGTCGACTTCTCGATGCAGCAATCCATCTACCAGTCCGCACTGCAGTCCGGCGCTCGCGTGCTACAGCCGTCCCTGCTCGACTTCCTGCGGTAAGGAGCGACATGGCGTCCGTCACGATCGAGTCCACGCGCTTCGGCACCGTCGAGATCGACGACTCGATCGACCTCGTGCTGGACCAGGGCATGATCGGGTTCCCGCACCTGACCCGCTACGCGATCCTCAAGCAGCGCGAGGACTCCGTGTTCATGTGGCTGCACTCCGTCGAGGACCCGTCGCTGGCGTTCCCGATCGTGCTGCCCTGGGTCTTCTACTGGGACTACGAGGTCGACCTGTCCGACGCGGACATGGCGGCCATCGGCGTCGAGCGCGCCGACCAGATCTCCATCTACTGCGTCGTCAACGTGGGCGCCGACGTGCGCGCGGCGACGATCAACCTGTTCTCGCCGATCGTCGTCAACAACGGCGACCGCCGCGCGCGCCAGGTGATCAACACGATCGACGGCTACTCGACGCGCGACCGGCTGTTCCGCGAGACGGACAGCCCGACGCCCGTCGCCATGCACGAGTCGGATGCGCCGAACATCACCGTGCTGACGACCGGCAGCTAGAGTCCGCGGTTCAGGCCAGGGAGGGCACCGTGCTCGTTCTCACACGTAAGATCGGCGAGACCTTCGTCGTCGGCGACAACATCACCGTCACGGTGGTCGACGTCGTGGGCGGCAACAAGGTCCGTCTGGGCATCAACGCGCCCTCGTCGGTTCCCGTCTACCGCGAGGAGATCTGGCTCCAGATCCAGGAGGAGAACCGGCAGGCCGCGGCCGCCGGGCCCGACCTGCTCGATCAGCTGGAGCCCGCGCGTCAGCCCGATCCGCCGCAGTAGGCAGGCGTCGCGCGAAAGCGCTACAGCCGGCGCGAAGAGGCGCCGATACGGTATGCGTATCACTTTCAAGTGATACGCAATGAGCTTCACCGGAGGATCTGGCGATCTCCGACGACGCGGCACCCGCCCTCTGGCGATGGCGGTCCGCCGAGGTGGCGCCAGCGCTCTCCGCAGGAGGGATGCCGTGTCGCTGCGTATCAACACCAACATCGAGGCGTTCAACGCCCACCGCCAGCTCGAGCGCACGCAGCTCGGCCTCGGGAAGTCGATCGAGAAGCTGTCGAGCGGCCTGCGCATCAACCGCGCAGCGGACGACGCGGCCGGCCTGGCCATCTCGGAGAAGCTGCGCGGGCAGATCCGCGGCACCGCGCAGGCGAGCCGCAACGCGCAGGACGGCATCGCCCTCGTGCAGACGGCGGAAGGCGCGCTGAACGAGGTGCACGCCATCCTCCAGCGCGTCCGCGAGCTGGCCGTGCAGTACGACAACGGCACGCTCTCGCAGGGCGACCGCGGCGCCATCTCGGCCGAGATCACGCAGCTGTCGGCCGAGGTCTATCGCATCGCGAACTCGACCACGTTCAACCAGATCAACCTGCTCGGCGGCAACGCCACGATCACGTTCCAGGTGGGCGCCAACTCGGGCGAGACGATCACGATGTCGACGATCCCCGTGTTCGGCGGCGCCGGCGCGGCGATCAACCCGGCGATCTTCCAGTTCGGGCCGACGCACGCCGACATCAGCGCCATCGACGTGGCGCTCGCCTCGGTGGCCGACGCCCGCGCCGGCCTCGGCGCGATCCAGAACCGGCTCGAGCACACGGTCAACAACCTGGCCGTCGTACCACGAGAACCTGTCGGCGTCCGAGTCGCGCATCCGCGACGTCGACATGGCGGCCGAGATGAGCAACCTGACGCGCCTCCAGATCCTCTCGCAGAGCGGCACCGCGATGCTCGCGCAGGCCAACCAGACGCCGCAGTCCGTCCTGCAGCTGTTGCAGAGCTAATCGGGTGCTAAGGATTCCGGCATGCACAGCCGATCACTACGGCTATGGCTCCTCGTGAACGATCGTGTCGCCACTGCGGCGAGCGGTTCGCGCCGACGCGCTTCGACCAGGCGCACTGTCAGGCGTGCTCGCTTCGCCTGCGCGACGCCCATCTCATCGAGAGCGCCCTCTGCTCGCAGCCGAACCAGTCCGTCGACCGCGTCTCGATCGCCACGGGCATCAGCATCGAGCGGATCCGCGAGCTCGCCACCGAGGGCTCGCTATCGGCGATCCCCGTCGGCGCCGACATGCCGACCGAGTGCGTCTGCCCGCCCGGCGTCTCACGGCCGCTGCGCGCACTGCCGGTCGCGACTCGCGCTGCGGTTCGCCGAGGCTTCCTACCAGGCCTCCAAGGACGCTTCAGGTTCCAAGAACGGCATGCGCATGCGCGAGCCCGGGCGCACGCGCCGCCGCAGCTGATTCGCGCGCGGCCGCACGCCTAAAGGGAACGTCCCCGGACGCCGATTGTGTGGGCGTGAGCTCGACGAGCGACGAGAGGCTGATGCAGCGCTGATGGCACCCGGCAACGACACCCTCTCGCAGGCCGAGATCGACGCGCTGCTGGCGGCCGTCGCCAGCGAGCCGAACATGGCGACGTCGAGCGTGCCGAGCGGCGTGCGGATCCAGAACATGGACTTCCGGCGGCCGTCGAAGTTCAACGAGGACCAGCTGCGCACGCTCGAGATGCTGCACGACACGTTCGCGCGCCTCGGCGCGACCTACCTGTCGGGCGCGCTGCGCGCCGTCGCGGACATCTCCGTGCTCGGCGCCGAGCAGGTCACGTACGGCGAGTTCATCTCGTCGCTGCCGGTGCCGGCGTTCACCAACATCCTCGAGCTCGAGCCGCTCGAGTCGAACGCCATCCTGGCGCTCGACCTGCCGCTGATCTTCTCGATGATCGACCGCCTGCTGGGCGGCACCGGCCAGGGCGCCGGCGCCTGCGGGAGCTGACCGACATCGAGCTGTCGCTGTCGCGCACGATCATCAACCGCCTGCTGGCCGAGCTGTCGACGTCGTGGTCGGAGCTGGTCGGCGTCGACTTCCACCTGCGGCACACGGAGATGAACCCGCAGTTCGCGCAGATCGCGCCGCCGACCGAGCTGTCGGTGCTGCTGTCGTTCCAGATCCGCGTCGGCGACTCGACCGGCGTCATGACGCTGTGCCTACCGTGGCGCTCGATCGAGACCGTCGCGCCCAGCCTGACCGCGAACTCGTACTTCTCCGGCCAGCGCACCGGCGCGGCGAGCCTCGACCTGCAGCCGCCGCTCGAGCACGTGCTGATCGGCGTCCGCGCCGAGGTCGGCGCCGTCGACCTGACGATCGACGAGGTGCTGTCGCTCGGCCGAGGGCGACGTGATCCGGCTCGGCGTGCCCGATCGACGAGGGCTTCACGCTCTACGCGGGCGACACGCCGACCTACAAGGTGATGCCCGGCAGCCACCGGCGCCAGCTGGCCGTGCAGGTGCACGACCGCGTGGCGCGGATCGAGGAGACCGACGAGCCCGGCGCCGACGGCGCGGACGAGGGCACCGAGGTGGAGCCGTGAGCCAGATCGAGGCCGTCCGCCGGTCGCGCCGAGCTGACGGCGGCGGCCAGCGCCGAGGTGCTCGGCGAGCTGGTCGGCGCGGACGGGATCGTTCGACGTCGTCGACGTGCAGGACGCGTCGGCCGCGCCGTGGGCCGCGCTCGAGTTCCCGCTGCGTGTGCGTCGCAGGTCAAGCTCTCGGGCGGCGTGAACGGCGAGTACCTGTTCGTGCTGCCGCCCGACCAGGCGCGCAGCGTGGCGAGCGCGATGATGGGCGTCGACGCCGCCGACGCCGAGGGCGACCTCAGCGATATCGAGCTGTCGTCCGTGGCCGAGGCGATCAACCAGGTGATGGCGAAGGTGGCCGCAGCGCTGGCCGAGCCAGGTCGGCGCGGCGACCGAGATCGCGTCGCCGACGACCGACATCATCGCCTCGCAGGAGAAGGCCGAGGCCGCTCGGCGAGGCCAGCTTCACGGCGCGGTTCACGGTCCGCGCCAGCGACGCTGTCCGCGTCGATCGTGCAGGTCGTGCCGGCGGAGTTCGCGGCGATCCTGGCGTCGGCGTTCGGGCTCGGCGAGGCGGCTCATGGACGACTGCGAGGCCCTGGCCGAGGCGGCGCCGGCCCGAGGCCGAGGCGCGCCGACCTGACGAGTTCGACCCTGGCCGCCGTCGAGCACACCGCGGGCATCGTCGGCGACGTCGCTCGGCCGAGGTGCTGACGACGCTGATCGGCGAGCTCGTGACGGCGACGACGCCGGCGGTCGAGGAGCAGTCCGACGACCCGCTGGGCGCGCTCACGTACCCGCGGGTGACGGTCGAGGTCGACTTACGTCGCCGGCGTCGAGGGCGGCAGCCTGTTCGTGCTGACGCCGCACGACTCGGCGACGCTCGCCGCCGTGATGATGGGCCTCGACGCGCCGATGGGCGACGGGCTCTCCGACATCGAGCTGTCCGCCGTGGCCGAGGCGATGAGCCAGATGATGGGCGCCGCCGCCGACCGCGCTCGGGGTGGCCGTCGGCCGCGACGTCGAGTTCGCCCCGCCCATCTGCACCGTGGTGTCCGACGCAGGACGAGGCGCGCCGCACGTTCCCGCACGCCGCGTACTCCTCCCGGTTCCAGATCGTCTCCGACCGCATCACCGCCGAGGTGCTGCAGCTGCTGCCGGCGGAGGTCGCGACCAGCCTCGAGCGAGGCGTTCGCGGTCGGGTGGCGGCGCGACCGGCGCACAGCCGACGCGCGCCGTCGCGACGACGGCGTCGACCAACGCCGCCGCCGCGCGGACGACGGCGGGAGCGCTCGGGTTCGACTCGCTCCGCGACGTGCAGGTGCGCGTCTCGGCCGAGCTCGGCCGCGCCCGCGTGCCGGTCTCCGACGTCATGAACCTGCCGCCGGGCGCGATCGTCGAGCTCGACCGGACGCCGTCGGAGACGATCGACATCCTCGTCAACGGGCGGGCCTTCGCCCGCGCCCGTCTCGTGCTCGTCGACGGCGAGTACGCGGCGCAGATCGTCTCGCTCGAACCTCCGACCCTGATGGCAGGCTAGAGATGGCGCGGATTCTGATCGCCGACGACGCCGCGTTCATGCGGGTGATGATCAGGAACATCCTCACGCAGAATGGCCACGAGGTGGTCGGCGAGGCCGCGAACGGCGAGGAGGCCGTCGCGCGCTACGCGGAGCTGCAGCCGGACGTGATGACGCTGGACATCACGATGCCCGAGAAGGACGGCATCGAGGCGCTGAAGGAGATCATCGCGGCCGATCCGCAGGCGAAGGTCGTGATGTGCTCGGCCCTCGGCCAGGAGACGAGGGTGATCGAGTCGATCCGCTCGGGCGCAAAGGACTTCGTCGTGAAGCCGTTCCAGCACGACCGGGTCCTCTCCGCGGTCACGAAGGCGCTGGGCTAGCGAGCCATCGCGCCGATTGACCGGGCGCTCCGGCGGTAGTGCGCTGCGATCTCCGGCACCGTGTAGCCGTAGATCTGGCGGGCGTGTCGAACGTGCTCCTGCGTGAGTCGTTCGAGGGGCGGGAGGATGGCTTTCAAGGGCGGCCTGCCGCCGTCCTGCTGAACGACCGCGGCCTCGACTGCGGCCTCAAAGGTCGTACCCCGCGCGGCGAAGAGTTGCCGTGTGAAGACCGGGTCGAGGTGCGCCCGCGGCATCTCTCCGAGCACGAGGGCGCGGTAGGACCCGAATGGCCAGTCCCACGGGTGTCGGCACAGGCCGGCTCGAACAGGGTTCATCGCGATGTAGACGCTCACCGCGCGGACTGCGCGCGCGTCCGGTATCTCGGAGGCGTAGAACCGGCGGCCCAACAGGTGGTTGATCCGGCCGCGGCGCTGATTGCTGCCGAGGGCGTAGCGATGGCTGACGAACCACATCACCGCCGACACATCCACCATGTCGCCCTCTAGCAGCAGGTGGACGTGGTTGCCCATCAGCACGTCCTGATGACAGTCGACGTCATTGGCTGCGAGGCCGACGTGGAGCAGGTCGTAGAACCGCTCGCGGTCGGCGGGGTCTTCGAAGATCGCTTGCCGATTGTTCCCCCGGGTGGTGACGTGGTGGAGTCGGCAGTCGGTCTGACGGCGGGGTCGTCGTGGCATGGGCGCTCCTCTCAGAAGCATTCCCGCATGGTCTGTGCAGACCGACCCGAGGCAGAAGACGCGCGAACGGTGCCGTTAGAGCCCGCTAGTGGACGGATGCGCCACCAGGTGTGACATTCCAGGCGAATACCGGTACGAAAGCCGCGCGCAAGGGCGCGCAACGCGCACACCCTCGCACCGGACAGCGCCACGGCGACAAATTCGGTGCCAGGCACCGAATTTGTCGGCGCTAGCGTCTTCGCCGGCGGTTCGCGCGGGTTGGGCGACTCGTTTGTGCGGAGCGCGCGTCAGCGCGATTCGTTGGACACGCGTGCGGCGCTAGGCCGTTCGGGCCAGGGCCGGCTCGCCCAGGTGGGACATGTACCAACGCACCGTTCTCGTCAGGCCCTTGTCCAGGCCGACCGACGGGGACCAGCCCAGGCGGTCGCGCAGCTTCGTGGCGGCCAGATACTGGTTCGGGATCTCGTGGCGGGCCTCGCCCAGCACCACCGGCTCCAGATCGCCGCGACCCGCTGCGGACAGCACCCGCTGCGTCATCTCGAACACGCTCTGCGGCTGCTCGCACGACACGTTCCAGGCCTCGCCGGCGATCGCCGGATCGTGCAGGCGCTCGGCGATCGCCAGGTACGCATCGACCGCGTCGTCCACGTGCAGGTAGTCGCGCAGCGGCGAGCCGTCGCTGCGCAGCACCGGCCGCTCGCCGCGCAGGGCATGGCGGATCGTGCCGGGCACGAGGCGGGAGAAGTTGAGATCGCCGCCGCCGAACAGGTTGCCGCAGCGCGTGATCGCCAGCGGCAGGCCGTACGTGTTCGCGTAGGCGCTCGCGATCAGGTCGGCGCAGCTCTTCGACACGTCATACGGATGGCGCCCCTCGAGCGGCTGGTCCTCCGTGTACGGCAGCACCGGCTGCGTGCCGTACGCCTTGTCCGAGGAGGCGACGACGATGCGCGCCGGGCGCGCCGTGCGCCGGCAGGCGTCGAGCAGCTCCCACGTGCCGGCGACGTTCGCCCGCAGCGTCCCGAGCGGATCGCGCACGGCGTGCTCGACGATCGTCTGCGCCGCGAGGTGGAACACCGCGTCGACCTCGTGCTCGACCAGGACGCGCTCCAGCAGCCGGCCGTCCTCGACGTCGCCGCGCACCCGCACGCACCGCGCGAGGTCGCCGGAGGCGACGATCGCCGCGTCGGGCAGCTCGTCGCGCACGATCACGATCACCCGCGCCCCGCGCGCGAGCAGCGCGCGCGAGAGCCACGAGCCGAGGAGACCGGTCGCGCCGGTCACGAGCACCGGCCGGTCGATCCAGAAGCGGTTCGTCATGCGTCCCTCATCGGCGTCCCGCACCGCATCCTTGATGCGTATCCTTACCATTCTCAAGTGATACGGACGCGCTGCCGATACGGCGTGTGTGAAGGTGGTCGTCCTCTGCGGCGGGCAAGGAACCCGGATGCGGGAGGAGACCGAGTTCCGGCCCAAGCCCATGGTCGATCTCGGTGGCCACCCGATCCTCTGGCACATCATGCGCCGCTACGCCGCCTACGGCCTGCAGGACTTCGTGCTCTGCCTGGGCTATCGCGGCGAGATCATCAAGGACTACTTCCTGCGCTACCACGCGCTCGGCGCCGACTTCACGGTCGATCTGGCCGCCGGGTCGGTGGAATGCCACCGCCAGGTGGCAGAGGACTGGCGCGTCACGCTCGTCGACACCGGTCTCGCGACGATGACCGGTGCCCGCGTGCAGCGCGTGCGCCGCTACCTCGAGGACGACGACCTGTTCTGCGTCACCTACGGCGACGGCCTGGCCGACATCGACATCGACGCCCTGGTCGCGTTCCACCGCAGCCACGGGCGCCTCGGCACCGTCACCGGCGTCTACCCGCCATCGCGCTTCGGCCAGCTCGTCAACGACGGGCCGCGCGTCGCCGTCTTCTCCGAGAAGCCCGCGCGGGAGGGGACGCGCATCAGTGGCGGCTTCTTCGTGTTCTCGCGCGCCTTCCTCGACCGCCTGCCCGATCGCGCCGATCTGATCCTGGAGCGCGAGCCGCTCGAGGACCTGGCCCGCGACGGCGAGCTGATGGTCTACGAGCACGACGGCTACTGGCAGTGCGCCGACACCGTGCGCGACGTCGACGCGCTGCGGGCCCTGTGGGCGGCCGGCACCGCGCCGTGGGTGCCCGGCCCCGTCGCGATGCGACGGGCGGCGTGATGCTGGCCTACGGCGTCTGCATCGGCTCGCGGGAGCGCTACGAGGCGCTGGCCGCACCCGCGCTCCGCGATCTCGGCGGCGTCGTCATCGAGGCCGACGACCAGCGGTCGATCTGCTCCGCCTACAACGCCATCCTCGACGCCGTCGCCGGCGAGCCGGACATCGAGGGCCTCGTGCTGCTGCACGAGGACGTGACCATCGAGAGCGCCGCGTTCATCGCCGCCATCCGCACCGAGCTGGCCGACCCCGACGTCGCCGTCGTCGGCGCCATCGGCGCGCTCCGCCCGGCCAGCCTGCGCTGGTGGCAGGGAGAGGGACGCGGCCGCGTCCGCGACTCGAGCGGGCTCGTCGACTTCGGCGGCGGACGGCACGACGTCGACGTGCTCGACGGCCTCTGCCTGGTGCTGTCGGGTTGGGCGATCGAGCACCTGCGCTTCGACGAGTCGGCGTTCGACGGGTTCCACGGCTACGACTCCGACATCTGCCTCCAGGCGCGTGCGGCCGGCCGCCGCGTGCGCGTCGCGGAGCTGCCGATCACGCACCACACGCACGGCGGCTACGGCGACGCCGCCGCGTACGCCCGCGCCAGCGCCGCCTTCGCGGCCAAGTGGCGCGACCTGCTGTTCGCGCTGCAGGGCACCCGCGCCCCCGAGCCGGCCCCGTGCCGGGCATGCGGCGGCCCCGTCGCCACCGTGCCCGCGACCCGTGGCGTGGAGGTGGCCGCCTGCGGCCGGTGCGGCAGCGGCCTGACCCTGCCCGCCGCCGCCGACCCCGGAGCGCCCGAGATCGCCGCCCTGGCGACGGCCGCGGTGACCGTGCGCGCCGACTGGATCGAGCGCGCGGGCGGGCAGCGCGTGGCCCTCTTCGGCGCCGACACCGCGCTCGCCGCGGAGCTGACCCGACGCGGCCTCGAGATCGTTGCCGCCGACGCCGACGTGGCGGCCGTCGTGGGCGCCTTCGAGCGCGCCGTCGACGCCGCGGAGGTCGCGACCCGCGCCCGCGCCGCCCTCGCACCCGGCGGCCTGCTCCTGGCCGAGTGCCGCAACTTCGCCGCCTCCGAGGCCGCCGTCGACCCGATCGTCTGGGGCCGCCCCGACCTCGCCGACCTGCGCACGCTGCTCACGCCCGCCGGCGCCCGCGCCCTGCTGGAGCGCACGTCGTTCACCGCCGTCGAGACGGAGGTCGGCACCAGCGAGGCATACGACCCGCCCGAGCTGTGGAGCGCCCGCCGCGACCACTGGGCGTCGATGCGCCTGGGCGCCGACTCCGAGAACGTCCTGCTCGTGACCGCGAGGGCGGCCTGATGTCCGCGCCGTCCCGCAAGGCGATCCGGTCCGAGGTCGGCGAGCGCCTGTCGCATCCGGCCGAGCCGTACGTGGTCGAGCACGAGCGCCGCGCCCCGTCCGACCCGCGCCGCGCCAGCGACCTGCGCACCGACGTCCGCGAGGGCCTCACCGGCTGCCGCGTCGTCACGCTGCCGCGCATCTCCGACCCGCGCGGCAACCTGACGATGGTCGAGAACAACGCGCAGGTGCCGTTCGACATCCAGCGCGTCTACTACCTGTACGACGTGCCCGGCGGCGAGGTGCGCGGCGGCCACGCGCACCAGCAGCTGGAGCAGCTCGTGATCGCCGCGTCCGGCAGCTTCGAGGTGCTGGTCGACGACGGCGTGCACCGCGAGCGGTTCTTCCTGAACCGGTCGTACTTCGGCCTCTACATCCCGCGGCTCGTCTGGCGCGAGCTGGACAACTTCTCCAGCGGCAGCGTGTGCCTGGTGATCGCGTCCGGCCGTACGAGGAGGACGACTACTTCCGCTCGTACGAGGAGTTCCTGACCGCCACGACGCGCAAGGCGGCGTGAACGTGCGCGTGCCGTTCCTCGACCTCGGCGCCGCGACCCGCGAGCTGGAGGCCGAGCAGCGCGCCGCCATCGACCGCGTCGTCGCCAGTGGCTGGTACGTGCTCGGGCCCGAGGTCGAGCGGTTCGAGGCAGCGTTCGCCGCGGCCGCCGGTGCCGCGCACGCGGTCGGCGTCGGCAACGGGCTCGACGCGCTGCGGCTGACGCTGCAGGCGCTCGGCATCGGCCCGGGCGACGAGGTGATCGTCCCGTCGCACACGTTCGTGGCCACGTGGCTGGCGGTCGCCGCGACGGGCGCCCGCATCGTGCCGGTCGAGCCCGGCCCGCACCCGTACCTCGTCGGCACCGATGCCGTCGCGGCCGCGATCACGCCGCGCACGGCGGCGATCGTGCCCGTCCACCTGTACGGCGAGCCGGCCGACATGCCGTCGCTGGCGCGCCTGGCGGGCCGGCACGCGCTGGCCCTCGTGGCCGACGCGGCGCAGGCCCACGGCGCGCGGGTGGGCGGTCATCCCGTCGGCGCCTGGGGCGACGCCTCGACGTGGTCGTTCTACCCCGCCAAGAACCTCGGCGCTCTGGGAGACGGCGGCGCCGTCACGACCGACGACGCGGCGCTCGCGGCGCGCCTGCGGCGGCTGCGCAACTACGGCTCGGAGAAGAAGTACGTGCACCTCGAGGCGGGCGTGAACAGCCGCCTCGACGAGCTGCAGGCGGCCATCCTCGGCGTCCGCCTCGCCGTGCTCGACGCCTGGAACGAGCGGCGCCGCGTGATCGCGGAGCGCTACGCCGACGGCCTCGCCGGCACCGGCCTCCACCTGCCGCTGCCGACGGCGGGCCACGCCTGGCACCTGTACGTGGTCGGCACGCCGGATCGCGACGCCCTGGCGGCCCGCCTGGGCGCGGCGGGCATCGGCACCCTGGTGCACTACCCGGTTCCCTGCCACCGCCAGGCGGCCTTCGCGGGCGATCCCGTCGCCGCCCTCGACCTGCCGGTCGCCGAACACCTGGCGGCGGGCGTGCTGTCCCTGCCCATCGGGCCGCACGTCGAGGCCGTCGCCGTCGACCACGTGATCGACGTCGTCCGCTCCGCCACCGAGCTGGCGCAGGCCGCATGACGCCCATGGAGTGGAGGCGGCTCGGCCTGCTCGACCTCGGCCCCGGCGGTGCTCACGGCGCGACCACGCACGCCACCCTGCCGACGCCCGACGTGCAGGCCGACGGCACCGTCCGCGTCTACTTCTCGACCGCGGACGAGCAGGGGCGGTCGCGCCCGTACGTGGTGGACGTCGACCCCGACAATCCGACGCGCGCCCTCTCCGCGCCCCGCGGGCCGCTGCTGGAGCTCGGCGCGCCCGGCTGCTTCGACGACAACGGCGTCGTCGTGACGAGCGTCGTGCACGGCCCGGGTGGCACGATCTATCTCTACTACGTCGGCTTCGAGCTCTGCACCGGCATCCGCTACCGCCTCTTCACCGGCCTCGCGACCAGCAGCGACGGCGGCGCGACCTTCGCCCGGCACGCCGACGTGCCGGTGCTCGACCGCACCCACGCCGAGCGGTTCTTCCGCTGCGGCCCGCACGTGCGCTACGAGGCCGGCCGGTTCCGCATGTGGTACGTGGGCGGCAGCGACTGGACGGACGTGGGGGGCAAGCAGCTGCCCGTCTACGACATCCGCTACGCCGAGTCGGCCGACGGCATCTCGTGGCCCGACGCGGGCGAGCGCATCGTGGCCGCCGACGAGCTCCGCGAGCACGGCCTGGGCCGGCCCTGGATCGACCGCCGTGACGGCAACGAGGTGCTGCTGCTCTCGGTCCGCGACCGCGTTGCGGCGAACTACCGGCTGGGGGCCGCGGCGCGGGACCGCACCGGCGTCTACCAGCGGTGCGACGACCTCGTCGGCCTGCACGTCTCGGCCGCCGGGTTCGACGACGAGGCGATCATGTACCTGGCGGTCGCCGACACGCCGGCGGGCACCCTCGGCTTCTACAACGGCAACGGCTTCGGCGCCGCCGGCATCGGCGTCGCCCGCCTGTTCGACGCCGCGTAGGCCGCTCAGGCGGCGCGGACGAGGATCCAGCCGGGCTGCCGCACGTCGTCGACGTCGGCGGCGGGAACCAGCTCGAGGTCGAAGTCGTCGCCGGCGGCCAGCGCCTGCACGTAGAGCTGCTCGGCGGTCTCCAGGTGCTCCGGCGGGACGAGCGCGATGAAGCGCCGGGCGGCGCCCTCGCGGGCCAGCGTGCGCAGTCCCTCGACGGCGGCCGCGACGGCGGCTGGCTCGGCGGCGGGCTCGCTCACGGCCGCCTCGGCCACGGGAGACCGATGGCGCAGCACCGGGAGCCCGTCGTCCAGGGGACGGGCCAGGCGATCGCGGAAGGCGGAGCCGTGCAGGCGTCCCAGGTCGCCGGCGGGCACGGCGTCGGGCGCGTGCATCTCGGCCAGGCGCGCCGTCGTCAGGTAGAGCACCTCGAGTACCCGCGCCTCTCGCTCGGTGCCGGCGAACCGGGCCAGCAGGTCGACGGCGCTGCGCGCGATGCGCACGTGCGCCTGGCGCTCGCGCTCCGGGTCGGCCAGGAAGCCGAGCGCGCGGGCGCGGTCGACCATCACCGGCCACTCGGCCAGGCCGCCGGCGTGCACGTCCTCCAGCCGCGAGCTCTGCTGCGGGTGCTGGCGGAACGACGAGAGCTCCTCCGGCGTGTAGAAGGCGTCGCCGTGCGCGAGCAGCTTCAGCCACAGCGCGATGTCGCCGTTCGCCACCATCTCGCGCGTGTCGATCGACAGCGGCGGATCGCCCAGCTCCACCTCGCGGCGGAACAGCGACGTGGACAGCTCGCCGATCACGTTCAGCATGTTGCAGAGCACGAAGTCGCCCAGCTCGCGGCCGTCGATGACGCCTGCGGTCGTCGTGATCGATGCGCTGTGGGCGCCGTCGGGCAGGCGGGCGCCATGCTCGTCGATCAGCCGCCGGCGCGACGTGGCCAGCATGATCCGCGGGTCCGACTCCAGCGCCGTGACGAACACCTCGATGGCCGTCGGATCGAGCAGGTCGTCCTGCAGCAGGTACTTCACGTACCGGCCCCGGGCCAGCGCGAACAGCCGGTTGACGCTGTTGAAGCTGCCGATGTTGCGGTCGTAGACGAGTACCTGTGCGCGTGGATCGCCCACCGTCGCGTGGCGGACGATCTCGACGGTGGCGTCGGTCGATCCGTCGTCGCCCACGATCAACTCGAAGTCGGCGAACGTCTGGCCGAGCACCGACTCGATCGTCTCGGCGATGAAGTCGGCCCCGTTGTACGTCGGGATCAGCACGCTGACGAGAGGCGCAGCCATCGCGTCGTTATCGGCACGGCGGCGCCGATCATGAAGCGGTGCGAGGGAGGCGTTCCCGGGCTCGGCTAGCCTCCCGCGGTGCTGATCTCGCTGCTGCGCACCTACCTGCGGCCGTACCGGCGGGCGCTCGCGGCCGTCGTGGTGCTGCAGCTGGTCGGCACGATGGCGTCGCTGTACCTGCCGAGCCTGAACGCCGACATCATCGACCACGGCGTGCTGCTCGGCGACACGGACTACATCGTGCGCACCGGCGGCTGGATGCTGCTGGTGACGCTCGTCCAGATCGTCTGCTCGGTCGATCGCCGTCTACTTCGGCGCGCGCGCCGCGATGAGCTTCGGCCGCGACGTGCGCGCGCGCCGTCTTCACCGCGTCGGCGAGTTCTCCGCGCGCGAGGTCGCCGGGTTCGGCGCGCCGTCGCTGATCACGCGCACCACCAACGACGTGCAGCAGGTGCAGATGCTCGTGATGGTGACCTGCACGATGCTCGTGGCCGCGCCGATCATGTGCGTCGGCGGCGTCGTCATGGCCGTCAGAGGACGTCGGCCTGTCCTGGCTGATGGTCGTGAGCGTGCCCGTGCTGGTGATCGCCATCGGGCTGATCATGCGCGAGATGATCCCGCAGTTCCGGCTCATGCAGGATCGCATCGACGCGCTGAACCGCGTGCTGCGCGAGCAGATCACCGGCATCCGCGTGGTCCGCGCGTTCGTCCGCGAGCCGTCAGGAGCGGCGAGCGGTTCGCCGAGGCCAACGACGACCTGACCGACGCCGCGCTGCGCGTCGGCCGGCTGCAGGCGCTGATCTTCCCGACCGTGATGCTGGTGTTCAACGCCTCGAGCGTCGCGGTGCTGTGGTTCGGCGCCGCGCGGATCGACGACGGCGAGATCCAGATCGGCGCGCTGACCGCGTTCCTGGCCTACCTGATGCAGATCCTGATGGCCGTGATGATGGCCACGTTCATGCTCATGATGGTGCCGCGCGCGGCGGTGTGCGCCGACCGCATCAGCGAGGTGCTGCGCACCGAGTCGTCGGTGGTCGCCGCCGCCTCGCCCGTCACCGAGGCGCCGCTGCGGGGCGAGGTCGAGCTGCGCGGCGTGCGGTTCCAGTACCCGGGCGCCGCGGTGCCGGTGCTGGACGACGTCAGCTTCCGCGCGGTGGCCGGTCAGACGACGGCGATCATCGGCAGCACCGGCGCCGGCAAGACGACGCTGCTGTCGCTGATCCCGCGGCTCTTCGACGTGACCGGCGGCAGCGTGCTGGTCGACGGCGTCGACGTGCGGGAGTTGGAGTTCGACGCGCTCCGCCGCCGCATCGGGATCGTGCCGCAGCGGCCGTACCTGTTCACCGGCACCGTCGCGTCGCAACCTGCGCTACGGCAACCCCGACGCCACCGACGAGGAGCTGTGGCGGTTCCTCGAGATCGCCCAGGCCCGCGACTTCGTCGAGGCCATGCCGGAGGGCCTGGAGGCGCCGATCGCGCAGGGCGGCACCAACGTCTCCGGCGGCCAGCGGCAGCGGCTCGCGATCGCGCGGGCGCTGGTCCGGCAGCCCGAGATCTACCTGTTCGACGACTCCTTCTCCGCGCTCGACCTCGGCACCGACGCGCGGCTGCGCGCGGCGCTGCGCCCGGTCACGGCCGAGGCGGCGGTGATCGTCGTCGCGCAGCGCGTCTCGACCATCGTCGACGCCGACCAGATCGTCGTGCTGGAGGACGGCGAGGTCGTCGGCGTCGGCCGGCACGAGGAGCTGCTCGAGGGCTGCCCGACGTACGCCGAGATCGTGGCGTCGCAGCTGAGCGCCGGAGCGGTCGCGTGAGCGAGACCCAGAAGCCGAAGGGCCCCGTCCCCGGCCGGCTGCCCGCGGCCGGTGCGCGGCGCGGCGGCGGCCCGCCGTGGATGAACGTCGGGCAGCCGGCCGAGAAGTCGATGACCTTCGGGCCGTCGGCGAAGCGGCTGCTGCGCCGGCTGCGGCCCTACCAGGCGCAGCTGCTGGTGATCGTCGCGCTCGGCGTCGTCAGCGTGACGCTGTCGGTGATCGGCCCGAAGATCCTCGGCCGCGCCACCGACATCATCTTCGCCGGGCTGATGGGCAAGGACCTGCCCGCCGGCTCGACCGTGCAGCAGGCCGCCGACCGGGCGCGCGCGTCGGGCAACGACGACCTCGCCAACCTGATCGGCGCGGCTCGACGTCGTCCCCGGCACCGGCATCGACTTCGACGGCCTCCGCAACGTGCTGTTCCTGGCCCTGGCGCTGTTCGCCGGCGCCAGCCTGCTGCTGTGGCTGCAGGGCTACCTGCTCAACGGCGTCGTGCAGCGGCCGTCCGCGAGCTGCGCGCCGAGGTCGAGGACAAGCTGCACCGGCTGCCGCTGCCGTACTTCGACGGCCAGCCGCGCGGCGAGCTGCTCAGCCGCGTCACCAACGACATCGACAACATCGCGCAGACCCTGCAGCAGACGCTCAGCCAGCTGCTGACCTCGCTGCTGACCGTCGTCGGCGTGCTGGTGATGATGTTCGTGATCTCGCCGCTGCTGGCGGTGATCGCCCTGGTCGCCGTGCCGCTGTCGGTGCTGCGTCACCCAGCAGATCGCGAAGCGCTCGCAGAAGCTGTTCGTCGCCCAGTGGCAGCACACCGGCGCGCTCAACGGCGCACATCGAGGAGGCGTTCACGGGCCACGAGCTGGTGAAGGTGTTCGGCCGGCAGCGCGAGGTGGAGGAGCGGTTCGCCGCCCGCAACGAGGAGCTGTACCAGGCGAGCTTCGGCGCCCAGTTCGTGTCCGGCATCGATCATGCCGGCGATGATGTTCGTCGGGAACCTGAGCTACGTCGCGATCGCGGTCGTCGGCGGGCTGCGGGTGGCGTCGGGCACGATGAGCCTGGGCGACGTGCAGGCGTTCATCCAGTACTCGCGGCAGTTCACCCAGCCGCTGACGCAGGTGGCGTCGATGGCGAACCTGCTGCAGTCCGGCGTGGCGTCGGCCGAGCGGGTCTTCGACCTGCTCGACGCCGACGAGCAGAGCCCCGACCCGGTGCCGGCGGCCGAGGTCGGCGAGGCTCGCGGCCGGGTCGAGTTCGAGGACGTCTCGTTCCGGTACCGGCCGGACGAGCCGCTGATCGAGGACCTGTCGCTGGTCGCCGAGCCCGGCCAGACGGTCGCCATCGTCGGGCCCACCGGGGCGGGCAAGACCACGCTGGTGAACCTGATCATGCGTTTCTACGAGCTGGACGCGGGCCGCATCACGCTGGACGGCGTCGACATCAACGCGATGCGCCGCGACGCGCTGCGCGGCGAGATCGGGATGGTGCTGCAGGACACCTGGCTGTTCGGCGGGACGATCCGCGACAACATCGCGCTACGGCCGGCCGGATGCCACCGACGACGAGGTGCTGGCGGCCGCGAAGGCGACCTACGTCGACCGCTTCGTCCACAGCCTGCCCGACGGCTACGACACGGTGATCGACGACGAGGGGTCGAACGTCAGCGCCGGCGAGAAGCAGCTGATCACGATCGCGCGCGCGTTCCTGGCCGATCCGTCGCTGCTGATCCTGGACGAGGCGACCAGCTCGGTCGACACGCGCACCGAGGTGCTCGTCCAGCGGGCGATGGCCGCGCTGCGCGCGAACCGCACCAGCTTCGTGATCGCGCACCGTCTGTCGACCATCCGCGACGCCGACCTGATCCTGGTGATGGAGCACGGCCGCATCGTCGAGCAGGGCACCAACGAGCAGCTGCTCGAGGTGGGCGGCGCCTACCGGCGGCTGTACGACGCGCAGTTCACCCGGGCCGTCGCCGACCCGGACGCCGAGGTGGCGGCTCAGGCCAGCTCGTAGGCGAGGTGGGGGAGGCAGCGTGCGCCGAACCCCTCCTTCCACGCCGTCAGGCCCTCGTTCAGCACCGCGCCGCCCTGCTCGCTCGAGATGCCGAAGCTGAGCCAGCGCATCGGCGCCTGCAGCTCGTCGAGCAGCGACGTGAACACCAGGTCGAGCGCGCCGGCGTCGCGGCCGGCCTCGGCGGCGGCGCTGTACTGGCTGTGCAGCACGTGCCCGTAGCGGTACAGCACCGACCCGGCGACCAGCGTGCCGTCGAGGTACGCGCCGCGCAGCGTGATCTCGTCCGGGAACCGCGAGCGGAGGAGCGCGATCTCGTCCACGGTGTGGACCGGTCGCACGCCGTGCCGGGCCAGCACGGGTTCGAGGATCTGCCAGAACGCCGCCAGCTCGTCGCTCTCCCGCACCTCGACGCCGAGGCGCTGGGCGCGACGGGCGGAGCGCACGCGGCGCTCCTGCAGCGGCGGGCAGGACGAAAGGTCGACGACGAGGTTCGGCTCGACCCGCACGAGCGTGGCGCCCGCCCGGTGCAGGGCGTAGTCGTCGGGGCTCGCAACCGGATCCGAGAGGAACGCCGGCGTCTGCTTGTAGAGGAGGCTGCGCAGGCCGGTGGCGCGGGCGTGCTCGCGCAGCGCCGCGATGGCCTCCACGACGGTCGCGAGACGCGTCCCGGGCGCCAGCACGAGTCCGCCGAAGGTGAGGCCGCCGTGCGAGACCACCGTGTCGCCGTCGCGGCTCGCCGGCAGCACCGCGACCGGGCGGCCGTCCTCGGACAGCCACAGCGAGGCGTCGGTGAACCGGTCGGCGTGGTAGTCCATGTACCCGCGCCGGAACAGCATCAGGCCGTTCGGCGCGCGCTGGACGAAGGCGTCCCAGTCGGCCGCCTGGTGCGGCTCGTAGGGCGTGACGGCGACGCGGGAGGCTACGGGGCGGACGGAACCGGCAGGCCGAGCTTCTCCCACGTGCTCACCTCCTCGGGACGCGTCATCGGGCCCTTCAGGAGGCTGCCGGCAGGCACGTCGCGCACCACCAGGGCACCGCTGCCGACCAGGCAGTCGGCGCCGACCGTGACGTTGTTGCCGACGGTCGAGTTGACGCCGAAGAAGCACGACTCGCCGATGTCGCAGAAGCCGGAGATGACGACGTGGGACGAGATGAACGAGTGGTCGCGCAGCACGGAGTGGTGGCCGATGTGGTTGCCGCTCCACAGCACGAGGTTCGACCCGAGCGTCACGAACGGCTGCACGGTGTTGTCCTCGAAGATGAAGACGTTGTCGCCCATCGTCACGTTGCGCCACACGAACGCGCGCGACGAGACGTAGTTGGCCAGCTCGTAGCCGAGCGCCTTCGCCTCGTCGTAGAACCGCATCCGGGCCCGGTTCAGCTGGTTGTAGACGAGCGCGATGTGCAGGTCGTGCTCGTCCGGCGGGTAGAGCTCGGCGACCTCATCGAACGGCACGACGGGCAGCCCGTCCTTGGTGCCGGCGCCGAGGAAGTCGGCCGTGACCGTGTACGCGACCACCTCGTAGGGCGAGTCGTGGTCGAAGTACTCGCGGGCGATCTCGGCGAACGCGCTGTCGCCGAACAGGACGAGCTTGCGGGTCTTCTCCATCAGTGCCTCACGATCAGCAGGTCCTCGCGCCGGTTCTGCATCGGCAGCGAACGGCCCTGCGGTAGGAGGTAGGCCTCGAACCCGGCCTGGCGGTAGCGGTGCATGAGGCCCATCAGCACGCCGTCGTCGAACGTGCCGGGCCGCAGGGCGAACGGCTCGACCTCGGGACCTGAGTCGGTGCCCATGAACGCGCGGTGGTACGCGGCGCCGGTCGCGGTCGAGAAGAACCGCGTCCGCTTGGAGACGTTCGGGATGTCGCCGAGCAGCAGGTGGCCGCCGGCGGCGAGCAGCTCGACCGCCGCGTCGACGAAGCCGTGCAGGTCGCCGCCGTCGAACACGTAGTGCAGCACGCTGTAGGACACGACCGCGGTCGCCTGTCCGGCCAGCTCGGCCCGCAGCGCCGGCAGGTCGGGCCAGCGTCCGGCGACGCGGCGCCCGGGCACGTCTGCCGGGAGCGCGCCGAGCATCTCGTCCGAGTCGATCAGTACCACGTCGGCACCGCGGGCGGCGGCGTGGCGGGCCAGGAGGCCGGGCAGCTCGGTGCAGCCGGGGCCGATGTCGACCAGCAGGCCGCCGTCGTCGTCGAGCACCGGCAGACGGGCCCGGATGTCGGCGAAGATCGCGTCCTCGTGGCCGGCCCGGTAGTCGCCCGGGAACCCGATCTTCTCGGCCGGCGACAGGGTGGGATCGGTGGCGAGGCGCCGGAAGTCGTCGTACGTCAGCTCTCCGAAGCGCCCGAACTGCTCTGCTCGGCGGTCGGTCACGCGTCGCTCCGGGGGCGCTCGGGCATCGCGCTCGTCATCGGCAGGCGGTCTGATTCCTTGAGGCGGCGGCCACGGCCTCGCGGAGGCCGTCGGCCAGCGGGATCTGCGGGTACCAGCCGGTCGCGGCGCGCAGCGCGGCGGGGTCGCCGACGATCAGCGCCGCCTCGTCCGGCGGCGGCAGCGCACCGAGGCGCAGCAGCCCCGGCCGGTCGGCCGCGGTGGCGATCGCGCGGGCGATGTCCGCCACGGCGGGCGCGTCGCCCGAGGCGACGTCGAACAGGCCGGTCGCGTGGACGAGGGCGAGGGCGGCGATCGCGGCACCCGCGTCGCGCACGTCGAGGTAGTCGCGCCGCTGCCGGCCCGCGCTGGCGAGCGCCTCCTCGCCGGCCGCGAGGCTGGCGGCGAGCGAGGCGACCAGCCGCTGCGGGTGCTCGCCCGGGCCGTAGAGGAAGAACAGCCGCGCCCAGGCCAGCCCGCTGCCGCGCGTGGCGGCCAGGCCGCGCAGGCCCAGGTGCAGGGCCCGCTTGCAGTCGGCGTAGGGCGTGGGCCGCTCCAGATCGAGCTCGGCGCAGGACCCGGCCGCGACGATGCGGCGGCCGCCGGCGTCCACGAAGGCCGTCGCGAGGTCGAGGCTGGCCCGCAGCCAGGCGGGGTTCGCGGGCGACATCGCGTAGCCGGGCGCCGCCTCCCAGGCGAGGTGGACGAGCACCTCGGCGCCGGTCGTCTGCGCCAGCGACGCCGGCACGCCGGGAGCGAGCAGGTCGGCCTCGGCGCGGGACGGGGCGATCACGTCGTGGCCGGCATCGCGCAAGCGCGGCACCACCTGGCGGCCGACGAAGCCGCCACCGCCGGTGACCAGGATGCGGGTCATGCCGCCAGCGCCGGGAGGTCGCGGTCGCGGGCCGAGATGACGGTGGGCCGCAACGGCCAGGCGATCGCGAGCCGCGGATCGTCGTAGCGGATGCCGCGAGCCGCGGCGGGCCGGTAGGGCGCGGAGATCCAGTACGCCACGTCGCTCCGATCCTCGAGGGTGATGTAGCCGTGCGCGCAGCCGGGCGGGATGACCAGCATCTCGTTGCCGTCCGCGTGCAGCCGCAGGCCGAACCAGCGGCCGAAGGTGGGGGAGCCCGAGCGCACGTCGGCGGCGACGTCGAAGATGGCGCCGCGCACGCAGCGGACGACCTTCGTCTCGTCGTCCGGGCCGGCCTGCCAGTGCAGCCCGCGCAGCGTGCCCGCCCGCTCGTTGCGCGCGATGCTGCACTGCGCGAGCGCGGGGTCGATGCCGTTCGCCGCCAGTGCCGAGCCGTCCCAGACCCGCTCGAACGCGCCGCGCTCGTCGAGGAGCTGCTCGAACGACGCGACGACCACGCCGTCGATGCCGGTCTGGCGCACGTTCACGCGACCAGCTCCAGCTCCGGCACGGCGACGACGAGCCGCGAGCCGAGCTCGACGACATCGGCCAGCTGGCCGGCGATCTCGTCGCGCAGGTTCCACGGCAGGATCAGGATGTCGTCCGGGCGGTGGCTGCGGAGGTGCTCCGGGGCGTGGACGGGGATCCGCGAGCCGGGCAGCAGACGGCCCTGCTTGGCCGGGCTGCGATCGACGGTGTAGGCGACCAGCTCCGGGCCGACGCCGCAGTAGCTGAGCAGCGTGTTGCCCTTCGCCGGCGCGCCGTAGGCGGCGACCGTGCGGCCGGCCCGGCGCGCGTCGATGAGGAAGTCGAGCAGCCCCGTCTTGACGTCCGCGCACGCCACGGCGAAGCCGCGGTAGCCGTCCAGCCGGTCCATGCCCGCGGCGCGCTCGTCGGCCAGCACGTCCGCGACGCGCGGCCCCGGCGCGATGCCGGCGGCGGCATGGGCGAGGTGGTACCGCAGCGAGCCGCCGTGCGTCGGCAGCTCCTCGACGTCGACGACGGCCAGCCCGTGGCGCCCGACGGCGGCCGACGTTGCGAGCAGCGACAGGTACGAGAAGTGCTCGTGGTAGATCGTGTCGAACTGGCGCGTGGCGCGATCAGGCGCAGCAGGTGCGGCACCTCGATCGTGACGCGCCCGGCCGGCGCCAGCAGCGTTGCGATGCCGGCGACGAAGTCGTTCAGGTCCGGCACGTGGGCGAGGACGTTGTTGGCGACGATCAGGTCGGCGTGGCCGCGGCGGCCGACGAGATCGGCGGCGTAGTCGCTGCCGAAGAACGACACCTCGGTAGCGATGCCCGCGGCGATGGCCGCGGCCGCGACGTTGGCGGCCGGCTCGACGCCGAGCACGCCG
The DNA here is from genome assembly GCA_963722525.1 of uncultured Actinomycetes bacterium. Taxonomy (GTDB): domain Bacteria; phylum Actinomycetota; class Thermoleophilia; order Gaiellales; family F1-60-MAGs149; genus VFJZ01. The sequence continues at coordinate 748,945 of CAVRMM010000002.1, forward strand.
ATGCCCGCGTCGACCAGGTGGCGCAGCAGGTAGCCGTCGTTGCGACGCGATCTCGACCACCAGCGAGTCCGGACCGAGGTCGGAGCGCCGGGACGATCCCCTCGACGTAGCGGCGCGCGTGCTCGACCCACGAGTCGGAGTAGCGACGAGAAGTAGGCGTAGTCGGAGAAGATCGCCTCGGCCGTCTGGACGGCGGGCAGCTGGACGAGCAGGCACGCCCCGCAGACCCTGGCGTGGAGCGGATAGTGCGGCTCCATCCGGTCGGCGGCGGCGGGCTCGAGGTAGCTGTTGGCGAGCGGGGTGGCGCCCAGATCGACGAACGTCTCCGTCAACGGCGCGCCGCACGAGCGGCAGTGGTGGGCGATCAGCATCGGCTCTCCCGTATCGGCAGCGAGCGCCACCCGCTCAAGCACGCGGCGCCGTCAGCCGATGACGGGTGCGATGCCGCGGGTGACGATCGGGTTCCCGACCTACGACCGGCCCGCCTACCTGGCGCAGGCGCTGGCCAGCTGTCTCGAACAGTCCTACGACGACTACGAGGTCGTCGTGGTCGACAACGGCTCGGGTCCCGCCACGCAAGAGGTGCTCGACCGGTACGCCTCGCCGCGGCTCCGCGTCGTCCGCTTCGACGAGAACATCGGGCTGATGCCCGCGTACAACGCGCTGGTCGACCACGCCGCGGGCGAGATCATCGCGCAGCTGGGCGACGACGACGTCTGCCTGCCCGACCGGCTGACGCGCACGGTCGCCGTCTTCGACGCGCATCCGGACGCGGGCGTGGCGCACGGCGACGCCATCATCATCGATGCCGCCGGACGCGAGACGGGCACGTGGACGGCCCGCCAGTTCGGCCGCCGCGCGCTGCTCGACATGCTGTTCTTCGGCGGCAACCACATCATCTCTCCGACCGCCGCCGTGCGCCGCGCGGCCTACGACGCATGCGGGGGCTACGAGCCGGCGCTGCCGATCGCCGGCGACATCGACTTCTGGCTGCGCGCCGCCGCCTCGTTCCCGTTCCGCCACATCGCCGGCGGCCCCGTCGTGCGGTTGCGGCGCCACGGCGCCAACTACAGCGACGAGTCGCAGCGCGACCGCGAGCTCGAACAGGTCGAGCAGGCGGTGCGCCGCGCGCTCGGCTCCTACGCCCTGCGCGACCTCGCCGCCGACGTGGACTGGGACGCGCTGCCGCAGCCGGTGGCCGAGCGCCGGGCACGCCTGGTGCTGTCGGAGCGCTTCGCGGGCCGCGGGCTGCCGAACCTCGCCGCCGAGCTGGCGACGGCGGCGGCCGACGAGATCGCCGCACCCGCGCCGGGGAGCCGCGGCCGCATCGTGCTCACCTCCTTCGGCTTCAACGACCCGGGCGGCGGCACCGTGGTGCCGCGCCTCGCCAGCCGCGCCCTCGCCGCCCGCGGCTGGGACGTGACGGTCTTCCACGCCGCTGTGCAGCCGCTGCCCGGCGCCGGCGCGTACGCCGTGCGCGAGTGGGACGAGGACGGCGTCAAGCTCGTCGGCGTCTTCAACCGCCCGCACGGCCTGCTCGACATCGGGCACCCCCGCCGCGAGCTGGACGATCCCGCGATCGCGAAGGCCTTCGCCGAGCTGCTCGATCGGGTGCGGCCAGACGTCGTCCACTACCACAACCTCCACAACCTGGGCCTGTCGCTGGTCGACGAGACGTTCGCGCGCGGCATCCGCTCGTTCTTCACGCCGCACAACCTGTGGCTCGTCTGCGCCCGCAACCACCTGATGCGCGAGGGCGGACTGCTGTGCGACGGACCCGGCGCGGACGGTGCCAACTGCGCGCCGTGCGCCGGATCGCGCGACGCCGGCGGCTACGCCGCGCGACGCATCGAGATGATCGAGCGCGTCGCCGGCCGCGTCGGCCAGGTGCAGGCCGTGTCGGGGTTCGTGCGCGACATGCTCGTCGACGGCGGCCTGCCGCCGGCGATGGTGTCCGTGCTGCCGCTGGGCGCACCGTCAGCCGAGTCGATCTGGCAGGCCGTCGGACGCGATCGCACCGCCCGCGACCGGACGCGGCCACTCGTGATCGGCTTCGTCGGCGCCGGCGTCTGGCACAAGGGCGCCTTTCAGTTCGCGAAGGCCGCAGGCGACGTCACCGGCGACGTCCGCTTCGTGCTGCACGGCTCGATCAGCGACGCCGACCGCGCGCGGCTCGCGCACGTCGACCCCGCCGGCCGCATCGAGCTGGCCGGTGCGTACGCGCATGCCGACCTGCCTGCCGTGCTGGCCGGCATCGACGTCGCCGTCGTGCCGTCGGCCGTCTGGGAGGGCGCGCCGCTGACCGTCGGCGAGGCCCGCGCCGCGCGCCTGCCGGTGATCGCGAGCCGCATGGGCGGCCTGGCCGAGGGCGTGCGCGACCGCGTCGACGGGCTGCTGGTCGAGGGCTGGAACGAGGCGGAGCTGGCCGCGGCGATGCAGCGGCTGGCCGACCGGCCGTTCCTGCTCGACGCCATGGCAGCCGCCATCGAGGCGCCGCGCACGTTCGCGGACTACGTGGACGATCTCGAGGCCGGCTACGCGGCGGGCGCCGCCGCGCACACCGAGCCGGCGACGCCGCTGGCCGTGCGCTGGCGGGGCGACTTCGACGCCATCTCGAGCCTCGCGCGGATCAACTCGGAGGTCGTGCGCCGGCTCGGCAACGGCTTCACCGTCGACGTCGCGGCCGACGACCGGCCGGCCCGGACGGCCGCGCCGCCGCGGCCTGCGGCCGTCGAGGTGCGGCACCAGTGGCCGCCGCGGTTCGACGATCCGGGTCTCGGCCGCCTGGTGCTGATCCAGCCCTGGGAGTTCGGCTCGATCCCGCGCGACTGGATCGAGCCCCTGCAGGACGTCGACGAGGTCTGGGTGCCGAGCGCGCTACGTGCGGGACATGTACGTCGGCGACGGCGTGCCCGCCGACCGCGTCCACGTGGTGCCGAACGGCGTCGACCTCGCACGTGTACCGGCCCGACGGCCCCGCCCGGCGCCTCGCCCCCGACGACGTCTGCGTGTTCCTGTTCGTCGGCGGCACCATCTACCGCAAGGGCATCGACGTGCTGCTGGCCGCCTTCGAGGAGGCGTTCGCCGGCCGCGACGACGTGCTGCTGGTGATCAAGGACGTCGGCGCCGGCACCTTCTACAGCGGCATGAACGTCGGCGACGAGCTGCGCCGCCGCGAGGCCGCGGGCGCGAACGTGCGGATGCTGTCCGACGACCTCGACGACGACGGGCTCGCCGCCCTGTACCGCGGCGCCGACGTGCTGGTGCACCCGTACCGCGGCGAGGGCTTCGCGATGCCGGTGCTGGAGGCCATGGCCTGCGGCCGGCCGGTGCTGGTCACCGGCGGCGGCCCGACCGACGAGTTCTGCCCGCCCGCGGCGTCGTGGCGCATCCCCGCGCGCCGCGAGCCGGTCGCCCCGGTGCTGCTGGGCGAGCTGCAGGCCGCCTCGAACCGTGGATGCTCGAACCCGACCGCGCCGCGCTGGTGCAGCTGCTGCGCGAGGTCGCCGCCGACCGCGCCGCGCGCGAGTCCCGGGGTGCGGCCGGCCGCACGGCCGCCGAGGCCTACGGCCTGGACGCCATCGCCGAGCTCTATGCGGGCCGCCTGCGGTCGGTCGCCGCCCGTCCCGTGCGCCGCTCGCAGTCCCGGCCGCAGCCGTTCGCGCTCCCCGACCGGCGCGGTGTCAACGTGCTCGCCACGCCGGCGTGGCTCGGCTCCGACCACCTCACCGACCTGCTCGTGGCGTGGCGCGACGCCTTCTCGGAGGACGACGACGTCGCGCTCTACCTGCTGGCCGACCCGTCGCGGGACGGCGATGCCGACGCCCGCGAGCGCCGCGTGCTGGAGGCCATCGACGCGGCCGGTGGCGGCGACGGCATGGCGGACATCGCGCTGCTCGAGCACGTCGCGTTCGGCGCCGACCTGCAGCCGTCCACGATGCCTGCGACGCCTACGTGCCGCTGCACGACGCCTGCGACGGCCACGTGCGCCTCGCGCCGGGCGGCGGGCAGCGAGATCGTGGCGCCGGCGGCCGAGGCGTTCGGCGCCCTGCGCGCCCGCGCGCTGCGATCCGCCGCGTGACCATCGCTCAAGGCTGTGATCGTATGCGCCGAAGATGGTATCCATATGTCGGAAAGGTGGGATAAATCGTGGCGCTGAAGATCGTCCGTGCAACCTCGGACGCCAGCGAGACGCGGCCGCTCGCGGCTCTGGCTCCAGGGCCGTGAGGCGGACGCGCTCGAGCGCCTCGCCGACCCCTCCGCCGGCGAGCTCGCCGACGACGCCGGGCAGCTCGTCGCCCTCGCCATCCAGGCCGGCGAGCGGCACGCCGCCACCATCGGCGTCGCCCTGGCCCGCTGGGACGACGACGTCGCCGCCTACCGCATCCTGAAGACGGCCTGCGAGTCGCTGATCGACGAGGTCTCCGCCGGCGGCGCCGACGCGCTGGGCGCCCCGTCGGCGTCGCGCTGATCGAGCTCGTCCGGCCGTCGCTCGACCGCGCGCCCGGCCGAGCCCGTGCTTCTGAACTACCTCGGCGTCGCGCTGTACGGCCTGAACGAGGCCGCGCCTCGCGGTCGAAGGTGCTGCAGGCCGCCCAGCACCTCGAGCCGGACGTCGAGAACCTGGCCGGGCAACCTCCAGGCCGCGAAGCATGCGCCTGAAGCGTCCGGTCGGCGTCACGCTGCCGCCGCGCGAGCGGCAGGCGGTCAACGCCATGCGCGGCTTCCTGAAGGACGTCGCGCGGCGCTCCGCCAGGGCCGCCGACCGCGTCAGCATCTCGCTCTGCATGATCGTGACGCGACGAGGAGGAGATGCTCCCGGACTGCCTCGCCTCGTGCGCGGCCGGCGTCGACGAGCTGATCATCGTCGACACGGGCTCTACCGACCGCACGGTCGAGATCGCCGAGTCGTTCGGCGCCACGGTGCTGCACTTGCCGTGGAACGGCTCGCTTCTCCGACGCCCGCAACCCCGGCTTCGACGCGCGCCACCGGCACGCACATCCTCTGGCTCGACGCCGACGAGCGGCTGGAGGAGAGCGACGCGAGCGGCTGCGAGGCGCTGGCCGCGCCAGCCGTACCGCGAGGCGCTCTGGCTGATCGAGACCAACTTCACGGGCCAGGAGGAGGTCGGCACCGCCGCCAACCACCTGGCGCTGCGGCTGCTGCGCCACCGGCCGCCGTACCGCTTCACCGGCACCATCCACGAGCAGATGCGCATCTCGATGCCGATCGACCTGCCCGAGCGCTTCGCCTTCTGCGACCCTGCGCATCCGCCACTACGGCTACCTCAAGACCCGCATCGAGGAGCGCAACAAGAACGACCGCAACCTCGACGCTGCTGCAGCGCGAGCTGGAGCGCGACGCCGCACAACGCGTTCACGCAGTTCAACGTCGGCACCGAGTACGTCTCGCTGGACGACGTCGCCAAGCGCGCACGAGCACCTGGAGCAGTCGTACCGGCTGATCCAGCGCGAGCAGGGCTGGCAGGAGATCGCCTACGCCTCGCTGCTCGCCATCCGCCTCGATCGGCGTCCGCCGCCGCGTGCGGCGACATCGACGGCGCCGACCAGCTGGCCGACGAGCTCGCTGCAGGTGTACCCGACGTTCACCGACCTCATCTTCGAGCGCGGCCTGGCGGCCCGCGACCGCGGCGACCTGGCCCGGGCGCAGGAGCTGTTCGAGCGCTGCCTGGAGCAGGGCGACGCCCCGGCGCGCTTCGCCGGCATCGTCGGCCACGGCTCGTTCCTGGCGCTCGCCGCGCTGTCCAACGTCGCCACCGACCTGGGCGACGCGGACGGTGCGGTCGCCCGGCTGGAGGAGAGCCTCGAGCGGTTCCCGGCCTATCTGCCGGTCGGCCTCTAGCTGGCCGACACGCTGCTCGGCGCCGAGGATGCCGACCCGGCCGACGTGCTGCGGCGCCTCGAGTCGGCCGGCAACGACACCGCGACCTGGTGGCTGTTCCTCGGCACCGCCTTCTACGAGCGCGGCCACGCCGAGCTGGCCGAGGACCTGTTCCGGCGCGCGCTGGCCCGCAACGCCGCCCACCCGGCGGCCACCGTCGGCCTGGCCGAGGCGCTGCTGACGCAGAAGCGCTACGCCGACGTCGTCGGCGACCTGTCCGAGCTGTCCATCGGCACGCCCGCGTTCCTGGCGCTGCAGCGCTCGCGCGCGCTCGCCGCCGTCGCGGCCGGTGACGCCGCCGCCGCCGAGTCGGCCGCGGCCGTGTTCGGCGAGGGCGGGGGAGATCCCGGCCGAGACCACGTTCCTCGAGGCCTTCGCCGCGGTACGCGGATCACGAGGCGCCAGCCCCCGCGACGCCGCTCTCCGTGGCGTCGGCCTCCTACGCCGTGCGCATGCTCGACGCGCTCGCGCGGCTGGAGGAGTACGAGCTGTTCGAGCGGCTCGTGCCGACCGTCCGGGCATCGATCGCCGACGGCCGCATGGCGTCGCTGACGCTGGCCGAGCTGTACCTCGCCGCGCGGCTTCTACCGGCTCGCCGCCGACCCCGCCCTCGAGGCGCTCGAGGTGGGCGGCCCGGAGCCGCGCGCCCTGTCGTGCCTGCGCGAAGGCGGCGGTCGCCGAGGGCCTGTTCGAGGACGCGCTGCCCGTGCTGCAGGCCACGCTCGAGCTCGATCCGGCCCAGCCGGCGATGCGGACGCTGCTGGCCGGCGTCGAGCAGCACCTGGCCGCGTAGCGACTCACTACGCTGCCGGGCGTGCGGCGATCCGCGTGGCTCGGTCTGCTCCTTCCCCTGCTCGTCCCCGCGGGTGCGTCGGCGCACGGCGGCACGGGCATGCCGGCCGCGACCGCGACGCGCGTGACCGTGGTCAGCATCACGCCCGCCGTCGCGGGGCTGTCGGCCGAGGTGATCGGCAACGACTTCGAGCTGCGCCTGCACCTGCCGGACGGGGCGGAGGTGACCGTGAACCGGTCGGCCGGCGAGCGGCCGCTGCGCGCCGTCGGCGGCACGCTGACCTGGCGCGAGCACCGGCTGCGGCACCCGTTGCCGGACGGCACGCTGCAGATTGGCCTGACGCTGGCCGGCGAGCCGGTCGTGATCGACCTGCGCAGCCGGCGCGGCAGTGCGCCGTCGCCGTGGCCGCCGCTCGTCCTCGGCCTGATCGCGCTGGCGGTGGGGATCCTGCGGCCGCGGTGGGCGGCGGGCCTCGCGGTGGGCGCCTTCGTGGCGATGCTGCTCGGTGCCGCGGGCGGCTTCCTCGAGGGCCGCGGCGTGCTCGCCGCCGTCGTCCTCTGCGTGGTGGTGACCGGCCTCTCCGCCGCGGCCGTGCTGGCGATCGCCGCCGTGCCCGCGCGGTTCCGCTCGCTGACGGCCGGCGCGGTCGCCGCCGTCGCGCTGCTGCTGGCGATGGCCCAGGTACCGATGCTGTACCGCGCCTATCCGGTGTCGGCGCTGCCCGATGTCGTCGCGCACGGGCTGGAGACGGTTGCCCTGGCGCTCGCGGTCGCCGCCCTCGCGGCCGTCGTCGCGGGGCGTCCGTGGCGGGCCTTCGAGGGGGACGACGCGGGCGTACCCCCGGCGGGGTAACTTCACTTCACCCTGCAATTCGTCTTGTATGCTCTACCTGTTGCTGTAAACTGGCATGAGGCCGGTTACCGAAGTTGCAGTACCGCCAAGGAGGTTGCGGTGCAGACACAGCCGACGACAACCGAGCTACACGATCGGATCGACCGACTGACGCCGGTTCCGGACGCCGTGCCCGTGCACGAGCGATCGAAGCGGGAGCGGAGCACCTTCAGCGTGGACTTCGCGGACGCGTCGCCGCACGGCGCCGTCGAGGTGCGCTACGGCCTCGATCCGGTGGCCAACGTGTGGGTCGCGAGCTTCCTCGATGCCGCCACCGGCGAGGTCGTCAAGACCGTGCCGGGCACCCGGGTCATGCACCAGCTCGCGGAGCTGCGCGCGCTCTGGGAGCGGAGCGTCGACCGGCGGGCATGACGGCATGACGGGACTCAGCTTCACCGGCATCTCGTCCGGCATCGACACCGACGCCATCGTCATCTCGCTGATGGCGATCGAGCGGCGGCCCGTCGACCGGCTCCAGCGCCAGGCCGACCTCGCCAGCGCCCGCCTGGCCGGGCTCGCGGACATGCGCTCCCGGCTGGTGTCGCTGCGCGGGGCCGAGCAGGCGCTGCGCGGCGCGGGCGTGTTCTCGGCGCGTCCGATCGCCACCTCGAGCGACCCGGCGCGCATCGTCGCGACCGCGTCGGGCAGCGCGGTCAAGGCCTCGTTCTCGGTCACCGTCAGCGCGCTCGCCCGCGCCGACGTGCGCACGCAGTCGACCGCGCTCGCGGCCGCCGGCGCCGCCGACACGCTGCACCTCGCGAGCGGCGCGACCAGCGTCGACGTCTCGGTCGCGGCCGGCGACTCGATCGCCACCATCGCCGCCAAGATCAACACGATCGGCGGCGGCGTCAGCGCCTCGGTGGTGGACGGGAAGCTGCGGCTGACGTCGCGTGACACCGGTGCGGCGAACGCCGTCGCGCTGACCTCGGACGGCTCGCTCGCAGCCGACCTCGGCCTGACCGTCACGCTCGCCGGGCAGGACGCCCAGCTGACCGTCGACGGCACGGCCCGCTCGAGCGCGTCGAACCGGGTCGGAGACGCCATTCCCGGCGTCACGCTCGACCTGCGCGGCGCGACGGCCGGGACGCCCGTGACCATCACCTCCGACCCCGCCGGCATCGACGCGGACGGCGTGATCGCGAAGGCGAAGGCGTTCGTGGCCGTCTACAACGGCACGGTCGACGCGCTGCGCGCCGCGATCGGCGAGCGGCCCGACCCGGCCGGCACCGGTGCGGTCGGCAAGGGCGCGTTCTCCTCGGACGGGCTCTTCACCGACCTGCTCGGGGACCTGAACCGCGCCGTCAGCGACACCGTCGCCGGGCTCGCCTCGACCCGGAACCAGGCGGCGACAATCGGCCTCTCGACCGGTGCCGCCACGGGTGCGATGGCGGCCGACTCGCTCACCGGCCGGCTCGTGCTCGACGAGTCGCGCCTGCGCGAGACCCTTGCCGCCGACCCCGACGGTGTCGCGGCGCTGCTCGGCGGAGACGCACCGCAGGGCATCGCGTCGCGGCTCGACGCCGTGCTCGACCGGTTCGCCGGCTCGACCGGCGCCCTCGGCGGGCGCGTGGCTGCGGAGACCGCCCGGCTCGGCGGCTACCGGGCCTCGATCGACCAGGCCGGCGTCCGGTTGACGCAGCGCGAGGCCCTGCTCCGCTCGCAGTTCACGGCCATGGAGCGGAGCCTCGGGCAGCTGCGCGACATGCAGACGCGCTTCGGCTCGCAGCTCGACGCTGCCGCGTAACGAATCGGGATCGTATCGTTCGTAAGCAGGAAATCTGCTTCACCGATCGTCGCTCCGAGCCGATACAGGTCTGGAAGCGATCTCGCGCGATCCCCGAGCGTGCCGGAGGCAACGTGGCCACGGGCTACCAGGCGTACCAGACGAATTCGATCCAGACGGCTTCCCCGGAGCAGCTCGTGGTGATGCTCTACGACGGCTGCCTGCGCTTCCTGCGCCGCGCCGAGGCTGCCGCCGAGGCGGGCGAGCGGCCCCGCATGACGGAGGGCGTCTCGCGGGCGACGGCGATCATCATGGAGCTGAACGCCACGCTCGACATGGAGCGCGGCGGCGAGATCGCGGGCAACCTGCGGTCGCTCTACTTCTTTCTCCACCGGCATCTGATCGACGCGTCGCGCGAGGGCTCGGCGGACAAGGTCCGCCAGGCGATCACCCTCGTCGCCGAGCTGCGCGCGGCCTTCGCCGAGGCGGCGAAGAAGGCCGCGTGAGGGTGGAGACCAGCGCCCTGCTGCAGCGCATGGTCGAGCTGACCGAGCTCGAGGCCCGGCTGATCACGCAGGCCGACGTCGACGGGATGACGCAGGTGTTCGACGAGCGCGCCACGCTGATCGCGGAGCTGCCCGACACCCTGCCGGCGGGCTGCAGGCCGCTGGCCGAGCGGTTCCTGGCGCTGGCCGCCGCGAACGAGACCGCCGCCTCCGCCGCCGCCGACGTGATCCGCCGCGAGCTCTCCCAGGTCTCCACCGGCCGCTCCGCCGTGACGGCGTACGCCCCCTCGCAGCCGTTCGCCTCGATGGACCGGGAGGGCTAGGCGGTGCCGAGCGGGATCAACTTCACGGGCCTCGCGTCCGGTGTCGACACGAGCTCGATCGTCACGCAGCTGATGGCGCTCGAACAGGCGCCCGTGAATCGGATGTCGAACCAGATCGACGTCGAGAACGCGCGCAAGGCGGCCCTGCAGGACATCTCCACGAAGCTCCTCAGCCTGCGCACCGCGGCCGACGCGCTGCGCAACGTGCCGTTCTGGGCCGGCGTGCCGCACGGCTCGAGCGGCGACGACGGCTCGTACACGATCGCCGCCTCCTCCGGCGCACCGAAGGCGAGCTACCAGGTGCAGGTCAAGCGGCTCGCGACGGGCGAGGTCTACGCCCACGGCGCGACTGCGGGCGTGCGGGACTTCGGTGCGGCGAACGCCGGGCTGAACGTGTTCGCCGGCAAGACCACGAAGCTGGCCGACCTCACCGACGCCGCCGGTACGTCGCTTGGCCTCGCCGCCGGGCAGACGATCTCGCTGAGCGGGCTGCAGGGCGGTTCGCCCGTCACCTCCGCGACGGCGTTCACCGTGACGGCGTCCTCGACGCTCGACGACCTCAAGACGTGGGCCCAGTCCCAGGTGCCGGGCTCGACCGTGACCGTCGAGACGGGCGGTCGGATCCGCGTCAAGAGCCCGGTCGGCACCGACCAGGAGCTGACCTCGCTGTCGTTGTCGACGGCGGGCGCGGCGGCCGGCTTCGACACCGCGTTCGGCTCGTCGGCTGCGGTCGGCGCTGCGGCGACCGGCATCGGCAAGGTGCCGGCCGACGACGTCCTGCACGTCACGGCCGGCGGCGTGACCGCGAACGTCGTCATCACCGCGGGCCAGACGATGGCCCAGGTGGCGGCCGCGGTGAACGCGACCAACGGCGGCGTCATCGCGACCGTGGTGGACGGCAAGCTGCGCGTGAGCGCGAAGGACACCGGCGCCACCGGCGGCCTCGTCGGGATCACGTCCGACGGCGCGACGGCGGGTGCGCTCGGGTTCACGAAGATCGTCAACGCGCAGAACGCGATCGTCGGCATCGACGGCGTCGACCAGGAGAGCGAGCGCAACACCACGACGACGCTGATCGCCGGCGCCACGCTGGTGCTGACGCAGACCTCCGCGCTGGCGACGACCGCGAGCACCGATCCGACCTACGTCGACCCCGACGACGCGGCGAAGCGGGCCTCGGACTTCGTCGACGCGTACAACTCGATCATCGACTCGGTCAACACCAAGGTGAGCGAGAAGAAGGTGCGCGACGCGACGACGCTCGGCGACATGATGAAGGGCACGCTGTTCAACTCCAGCGCCCTCCAGACCGTCAAGTCGGGCCTCCGCGACGCGCTGGCGGGCATCGTCACGGGCCTCGCGCCGGGCAAGAACCTGGCCGCCGACCTCGGCATCTCCACCGGCACGGCGGCGTCCACGCTCGACCAGGACGCCATCGCCGGCCGCCTCAAGTTCGACGGCGCCAAGTTCGCTGCGGCGTTCACGACCGACCGCGACAACGTCAAGGAGCTGCTGACGCGGGATGGCGCCACGGCCGCCGACGACGGCATCGCGCAGCGGATCTCCGACCTGACGGCGGGCTTCACCAAGACCGGCGGCCTGATCGCCGCCGCCATCGACGGCTCGACCTCGCAGGTGAAGCGCCTGCAGGATCAGATCGACAACATGAACGTCCGGCTGCAGGCGCGCGAGGACGCGCTCCGGCGCCAGTTCACGGCGATGGAGACGGCGATCGCGCAGCTGAAGTCGTCGGGCGACAGCCTGTCGAGTGCGCTGGCGTCGCTGTCGGCGAACAACAACTAGCTCCGCCCGGGTCGCGCGTCACGCCCGCGTTGACCGCGGCGCCGCGGCCGACCAGAATCGGGCGCATGGCCACCACCATCCGCCGCTCGGACGAGCTGCTCGCGCGCGAGGACGTCGCCCTCGCGGACGTCATGAAGATCCGCTTCTACCCGTTCAGCGCGGCCTCCGCGCGCGGTGTCCGGATGACTGACGCCGACGGACGCGAGTACCTCGACATGACGGGCTCGGGCGGGGTCGCCCAGACCGGCTACGGGCATCCGGCGGTGCGCGAGGCGCTCGTCGCGGCTCTCGACGGCCAGCACACCGCGATGCTCTGCTGCCACTCGCACGGGCCGGCGACCGCCCTGGCGGAGCAGCTGTGCGCGCTGCTGCCGGGCGACTTCCCGAAGAAGGCGTGGTTCGGCACCTCCGGCTCCGACGCCAACGACTGCATCGCCCGGCTGCTGCCGCTGGCCACGGGACGCCGGCGCCTCGTGTCGTTCGTCGGCGGCTACCACGGCACGACCAGCGGCTCGGCAGCGCTCTCCGGCCACCAGGCGCAGGCGTCGGTGATCGGCGGCGGCAACGTCACGAAGGTGCCGTACCCCGATCCGTACCGGTGCCTGCACGGGCCGTGCAGCCGCGAGGGCTGCTCGCTGAAGTGCCTGGAGCACGTCGAGCGGTACGCGCTGGGCGCCATCTCGCCGGCGGCCGACACGGCTGCGATCATCGTCGAGGCGGTGCAGTCCGACGGCGGCGAGGTGGTGCCGCCCGCGAACTTCCTGCCGGCGCTCCGGGAGCTGTGCGACCGGCACGGCATCTGGCTGGTGTTCGACGAGGTCAAGATCGGCCTGGGTCGGACGGGCAAGATGTTCGCCTTCCAGCACAGCGGCGTCGAGGCGGACGCCGTCACGCTGGGCAAGCCGCTCGGCGGCGGGCTGCCGCTGTCGGCGGTGGTCGGGCGGCGCGCGCTGCTCGACGTGGAGACGTTCAGCCTGTTCACGCTCGGCGGCGCCCCGATGCCGATCGCCGGCGGCCTGGCGACGCTGGCGGTGATCGAGGCCGAGGGCCTGGTGGCGAACGCGGCCGCGATGGGCAGCCGGCTGCTCGACGGCCTCCAGGCGATCGCCGACCGCTCGGCGCTGATCGGCGACGTGCGCGGCAGCGGCCTGATCCTCGGCGTCGAGCTGGTGCGCGACCGCGCGACCCGCGAGCCCGCGCCGGTGGACGCGCACCGTCTCGTCTACCGCCTGTTCGAGCTCGGCGTGCTCGCGATCTACTCCGGCCTGCACGGCAACGTCATCGAGCTGACCCCGCCGCTGATCATCGGCGCCGCGGAGATCGACGAGTTCCTCGGCGTCTTCGAGCGAGCCCTGGCCGATGTCGAAGCCGGCCGCTTCGACGACGAGAAGCTGGCCCCGTACGCCGGCTGGTGAGCGTGCAAGTGCCCGGGGCCCCTCGTGCCGTTTGCTACGGGGGTCTGACCCCGAAAAGGCCGTTTTCGGGGTCAGACCCCAGAACGTTTCACGCACGGAAGCCGCGCGGATCGTGCGACATGGCACGGACCGTGCGTGAGGGGACGCGGTGCGTGACGAAGTGATTACCTGACCTTAGTCCGACAATTTCCTGCAAGGTCGTACGACCAAAGTGCCCTGGCAGCGCCGCGCCCGGCAGGCACACTCCGCGCAGGGACGCACTACGGGAGATGCGGACAACCTCGGCGGGTCGGCCACCGCCACCCTCAGCCGCTCGCGGATCAGGCGACCGCCTGGGAGAGGCGCTCGCGCGCCTCTCCCAGGATCAGCTCGATCTCGCGGTCGTACCAGGCGGGGGCCTGTCGGGGAAACGTCTTCTCGAGCTCGGGCCGGAGGCGGAACGCGGCGTCGCGCGGCGTGCGCGCGGCGTCGTCGACCATCTCCGGCCGCCCCATCAGCTTCGCCCTCATCGGGCGAGGACCGGGAGAGCGGCGGCTGCCGGGATGGCGATCACGATCAGCGACGCGACGAGCGTCGCCAGGCGGGGGAGGCGGGGGTACGTGATGGTGAGCTCCTGGCGGGCCGACGTCTCGGAGGCTCGAGTCGTCGTCGGTGGGAACTGAAGTATCAACAGATTTCAGCGGCTTTTTCAAGGGTACGTCCGGGGGATGGTCGGTATCTGCGGAGGTTTTCGCAGCGGTTGCGGACGCAAAGTCCGGTTCACTGAACCGCGATCCCGGCCGATAGAGTGGACATGGGCTCCCCATCCTGACCACGGCGCGCGCCGCCGGACTGCGCGGCCCCTGGCGGTTGAGCGTCAGGACGCTGGTGGCCCTGGCCGTGATGATGCCGCTGGCGGTTGCCGCGTTCGTCGGCACCCGCAACGCCGCCGGGCGCGACGTCGCCGCAGCACGCGCCGAGCGTGCCGACCACGCTGCCGCGGCCCTGCAGGCGACCCTGATCCGCGTCGGCGCCGACGTGCACAGCCTGGCCGGCATCTTCTCCACGGCGCGCGAGGTGGACGCGTTCGCGCAGTACTCGGCCCCCGGCCGCACTTCGCCGGGGCTCGTGGCGCTGGCGTGGGCGCCGCGCGTGACGCCCGCGATGCGCAAGTCGTTCGAGCAGTCGTCGGGCTTCCCGGTCGCGCAGCGCGGCGCCGACGGCTTCGGCGTCCCCGCCCCCGCCACCGCCGAGACGTTCCCGGTCCTCTACGTGACGCCCGGCGCACGCAACACTCCGCTGGTCGGCATCGACATCGCCAGCCAGCCCGCCGTCGCGGAGGCGCTGGAGCGCGTGCTGACGAGCGGCGGAGAGCAATCGACGCCGCCGGTGACGCTGCCGCAGGGCGCCGCCGGGATCATCCTCGTGGAGGGCGCCTACCAGCGCGGCGCCGCCACCTCGACGGCCGCCGAGCGGCGTGCCGCTCTGAACGGCTACACGGTCGGCATGTACCGGCTCGACCAGATCGGCGCCGCGGCGTTCACCGAGCTCACGGGCTCCGGCATCGACGTGCGCGACGGCAGCGTCGCGGCGTTCCATCGCGGCGATGCCGCCGGCGGCACCGCCCGCCCGGTCGCCTTCGCCGGCCGCACCCTGACCGTCGTCGTCCGCAGCGACGCCGGCATCGCGTCGAGCCTGCTGCCCTGGGTCGTCCTCGCCGGTGCCCTGCTGATCGCGCTGCTCGTCGCGGCGATGTTCGAGCAGGCCAGCCGGCGGCTCGGCTTCTCGGAGCGCCTGGTGGCCGTGCGCACGGTCGAGCTGCGCGACGCCCTCGGGCGCCTCACGGTCACCAATCGCGAGCTGGACGAGGCGCGCGCAGCCGCCGAGGAGGCGTCGCGGATCGATCCGCTCACCGGTGTGTACAACCGCAGCCACCTCGTCGACCTGGTGCGCGTCGAGCTCAACCGCGCGGCCCGTGGCGGGACGACGCCCGGCATCCTCCTGGTCGAGGTCGACGGCTACCACGCCCTCGAGCTGTCGCACAGCGAGGCGGCGGTGGAGGCCGTGCTGATCGAGGTCTCCGCGCGCCTGGCCACCGTGCTGCGCTCCTACGACGCCCTGGCGCGCTGGTCGACCTCCCAGTTCGGCGTGCTGGCACCGAACGCGCCGAGCGACGAGACGCTGCTCGGCGTGGCCGAGGCCCTGCGCCATGTCGTCCGCTCGGCGCCGATCATCGTGGACGGGGCCGAGCAGTGGGTCACGGTCACCATCGGCGCCACACGCGCCGCCGGCGACGTGCCGACCTTCGAGGTGTTCGCCGTCGCCGACGGCGCGCTCGTCGCCGGTCGCGAGACCGGCTGCGACCGGTCCCGCATCGCGGGTGCGGACGGAGCCGCTGCGCCCCGCAAGCCCGACGCGATGCGGATCGTGAGCGCGTACCGGACCTGCGTCGCGGCTCGTGAGGAGACGCCGGGCGGACACGGCGCCGAGGTCGCACGCCTGGCTGCGGCGATCGTGCTCGACCTGACGGGCGACACCGATGCCGCCGAGCGCGCCCGCCTCGCGGGGTTGCTGCACGACGTCGGCAAGGTCGCGCTCCCACCCGACCTGCTTCGCAACGCGCACCTGCTCGATGACCACGAGCGGGCCCTCCTGCACCGGCATCCGGGCATCGGCGGGGAGATCGTCCAGCGCCTGCCCGGGCTCGCCGCGGCGGCGCCGGCCGTCCGCCACCACCATGAGCGCCACGATGGCGCCGGGTATCCCGACGGCCTCGCGGGCGACGCCATTCCCATCGAGGCGGTCGCCGTCGCCGTCGCCGATGCCTACTGCGCGCTGACCGCCGGCTCCGCCTCGTGCCCGCCGTGCACCCCGACCGCCGCCCTCGCCGAGCTGCACGACGGCTCCGGCACCCAGTTCGCCCCCATCGCGGTGGAAGCGCTCGAACGCGCGACCGCCGCCCACCTCGCCGCTTGAACCGGCCCCTCAACTTGCCGCACACTCCCTCTCCGCGCACGATCGCGCTCGCTGCGATGCTCGCTCTCCTCGTCCCGGCCACGGCACCGGCAGCCGCCGACGACGCCGCCTCCGCCCGCATCGCGGAAGCCACCGACGCCGGCCTCACCGACGGATCCGTCAACGCGTTCGGCTGGTCGGCGGCCCGGCTCAGCACCGGCAAGCGGATCGAGCTGGATGCGAAGGCCGCCGGCAAGCGCCGTCTGCAGGCCTTCGACGGCCGGTCGAGGCGCGATGCGGGAATCTACCGGCAGATCTTCCTGGCGCTGGACGGAGGCGCCTCCGAGAAGGATCAGCCCGACGTCACGGCGCCGCTGCGCCCTGCCGCGATCGCCGCCGTGTCCCCGACGAACACCGCTCCGCAGGTGCGCTGGCTGGCCGTCAAGGGCGCCGTCGCCTACCGGATCAGGCGGGACGAGCAGATCGTCGGGGAGGTCAAGGAACGTCCTGTTCCGAGACGCCGACGTGCAGGCCGACGGCACGTACGCGTACACCGTCACGGCTCTCGACGGGGCCGGGAACGAGAGCCGCCGCTCGCGCTCGGCCGCCGTCACCTTCGACGCGAAGGCGCCCGATGCGCCGAAGCTCGCACGAGCCAAGTCGCCGACGTCGGTCGCACCCCTGCTCAGCTGGCGGCGGGACGCGGGGGTCGACCATTACCGGATCCGCCGTGACGGCCTGATCATCGGCCAGACGCGGCTGTCGCTGCTCCGCGACGAGCTGGTCGCCGACGACGGCACCCACACGTACGAACTGATCGCCGTCGAC
The DNA here is from genome assembly GCA_963722525.1 of uncultured Actinomycetes bacterium. Lineage (GTDB taxonomy): Bacteria > Actinomycetota > Thermoleophilia > Gaiellales > F1-60-MAGs149 > VFJZ01. The sequence goes on from CAVRMM010000002.1 coordinate 766,063, forward strand.
GCGGCGGGCAACGAGTCGGCCGAGAGCCAGGAGGCCGAGGTCGAGCTCGACACGAAGCCGCCCGAGGCGCCCGATCTGAGCGCGCCGTCGCCGACGAACGTGCCGGAGCTGCAGTGGCGCGAGATCGAGGGCGCCGTCCTGTACCTCGTCCTCCGGGACGGCGAGGTCGTCGAGAAGACCTCGAAGCTCGGCTATCGGGACGAGGGTCTGCCCGAGGGCACCTACGCCTACCGGGTCGAGGCGGTCGACGAGGCCGGCAACGTGTCGGACAAGCTGGGCGGCATCGAGGTCGTGGTCGACACGACGCCACCCGCCGCACCGCGCGTCCGCGCCGCGACCGCCACCAGCGGTGCGCCCACGCTCTCGTGGCGCACGGGCGACGACGCCATCCGGTACGAGATCGATCGCGGCGAGAAGCGCGACGTCGTCGAGACGACCGAGCTGTCCTACACCGACAAGGAGGCCGAGCGCGAGGGCGAGTACAGCTACCGCGTCACGGCCATCGACGCCGCGGGCAACCGCTCGGAGCCCTCGAAGACCATCCGGGTCGTGGTGGATCGCGCCGTGCTCGACGCGCCGGCCGATCTGACGGCCGACGAGAGCCCGACGAAGGAGAGCCCGTCGCTCCACTGGAGCCCGGTCGAGGCCGCCGAGCAGTACATCGTGCTCCGCGACGGCAGCGAGACCGGCCGCAGCGGCAAGCCGGACTTCGTCGACCAGGAGGTCTCGGAGCCGGGCCGCTACGCCTACACCGTCCAGGCCGTCAACGCCGCCGGCAACGCGTCGCCGCCCTCGCAGCCCGTCGTGGTGCTGTTCCGCCTGTCCGGCGAGGCACCGGAGACGCCCGCGGAGCCCGCGACCGACGCGCCCGTCACGAATCGTCCCTCCATCACCTGGAAGCCGGTGCCGAACGCCGCCGCCTACGCCGTCGCCCGCGACGGCGTCGAGATCGGCCGCGTCAAGGACACCGCGTTCACGGACGAGGACCTCCGCGAGGAGGGCAAGTACCAGTACTCGGTGGCCGCGATCGGCGCCGACGACTCGCTCGGCGAGTTCGGGCCGTCCCTGACGGTGATCGTCGACCTGACGGCGCCCGAGACCACCTTCACCGAGACCCCGGACCGGCTGGTCCGCGACGCGGCCCGGATCGCTTTCGAGTCGGACGATGCCGGCGCGGTGTTCCGCTGCCTCGTCGACGACGGCGACATCGAGGAGTGCACCAGCCCGCTCGACCTCGAGAAGCTCGACACGGGTGACCACACGGTCTACGTCCAGGCCGTCGACGTCGCCGGCAACCGCGACGAATCTCCCGCCAAGACCGGGTTTTCGTCCGACGCGACGCCGCCCGCGACCCCGGTGCTGTCGGCGCAGGCCGACACCGACGTCAAGCTCGGCAGCCAGAGCGGCGCCGTGCTGCTGCACGCCGACGGCGCGTCCGACGTGACGCGGATCGTCGTCACGCGCGACGGCGCGACGGTGCTCGACGCGCCGTCCGGCTCCGAGACGCGCGACGCCGATCTGCGCGACGGCACGCGCTACGCCTACGAGGCGATCGCCTACGACGAGGCGCAGAACGCCTCGGAGCCGGCCACCGTCTCGGTGGAGACGCCGGATCGCACGGCTCCCTCGCCGCCGGGCAGCCTCGCGGGCGCCGGCTATCCGCCGGTCGTCACCTGGAACCCCGACCCCGGGACGACCTTCACGCTCGCCCGGGCCGGAGAGCGGATCGCCCGCCAGGCCGAGAACGCGTTCACCGACGCCGACGCGCGTGATACCGAGGCCCCGTCCGCGCCGGACGGCCTCGAGGTCACCGGTCGCGGCACCGACACCGTCAGCGTCTCGTGGCGGCCGGCGACCGACGCCGGCACGACCTACGCCTACACGCTCCGCGGCGAGGACGCCGAGGGCAACCAGGGCGACGAGTCCGCGCCCGTCGACGTCGTCGCCACCAGCGGTGTCGCCCTCTACCGCGTGACGGTCGACGGCACCGACGTGCCCGACGTCGACGGCGTCGCGATCGACCTGACCGGGCTGCGCGCCGACCGGCGCCATCTCATCGTCGTGCGCTCCGTGGACGGGGCGGGCAACGTCAGCCCGGCATCCGAGGTGCTCAGCGTCGGCACCGACGCGATCCTCGCCCGGCCGTCGGACCTCGCCGTCGCCGCGTCGCCGACCCGGACCAGCCCCGCGTTCACGTGGACCGCCGTTGCCGACGCCGTCGGCTACGTCGTCCGCCGCGACGGCGTCGTCGTGGGCCGCCCGACCACCGAGGCGGCCTTCGCCGACGCTGCGCTGACCACGGACGGCGAGGCCTCCTACACCGTCACCGCGGTCGACGACCTGGGCGTCGAGAGCCCGGCCGCCGGGCCGATCACGATCGTCTATGACACGACGGCGCCCGAGACCGTGATCACCGCGCCGCCGCCGAGTCCGTCGCGCAGCGATGCGACGACGGAGTTCTCGGCCGACGACGCGGGCGCGAGCTTCGTCTGCGGCCTCGACGAGTCGGCGCCCGTCGCCTGCGTGAGCCCGTGGATCCTCCACGACCTCGCGACCGGCGCGCACCGGATCACCGTCACCGCCACCGACGCCGCCGGCAACACCGATCCGACGCCGGCGACGGCCGAGCTGCGCGTCGACCACAGCGCACCCGCGAGCCCGACCCTCGAGGCCGCAGCCGTGGCGACCCCGCTGTCGAGCTCCCAGGGCCGCGTCACGGTCACGGCCGCGCCCGGCACCGGCTCCACGCGGGTGGTCGTCGTCCGCGGCGACCACGCCGTGATCGACGGTGCCGGCACCACGATCACCGACGAGGTTGCCGACGGCACCGAGATCACCTACACCGCGGTCACCTACGACGAGGCCGGCAACGCGTCGGCCGAGGTGACGGTCAGCGTCCGGACGCCCGACCGGACGCCACCGGACGCACCGTCCATCGCACCGGCGGCCGGCTATCCGGTGCGGCTCGCCATCCGCGCCGAGGACGGCGCGGTGATCGCACTGCGCCGCAACGGTGACGACGCGGGAGCGGACGTCGGCACCTCGGTGACCGACACCGCGGCCACCGACCGCGCGGCGCCGGAGGCGCCCGCCGGCCTCCGCACGACCACGGCTTCCACCGACGGCTTCGACATCGCCTGGTCGGCCGTCCCCGACGTCGCCAGCCCGTACCAGTACCGGGCCCGGGCGACCGACGTCGCGGGCAACGCCAGCGGCTGGGGCGAGATCGCCGCGGCCGACGCACGCAGCGGCGTCGCCTCGTACACCGTGATCGTCGACGGCACCGCCGTCGCGACCACCACGCGGACGGAGGCGCACCTGACGGACGTCCCCGAGGACGGCGCGCCGCACACCGTCACGATCACGGCCACCGACGCGGCGGGCAACCGGTCACCTGGTTCCCGCGAGCTCGTGCTGCAGGGCGCCCACCAGGCGGGCGCACCGCCGCTCGCGATCTCGGTGACATCGCGGCCGGCCATCGCCGCGCCGGGTGCCCGGATCGAGCTCGCCGCCCGTGCGATCGGCACCGGCCCGCGCATCGACGACGTCCGGTGGACGTTCGACGACGGCGGGACGGCCAGGGGCGCGACGGTTCACCACGTCTGGAAGACCGGCGGCAGCCATCTGGCGATCGCCAGCGCGACCGCGGCGAACGGCTCGACGGCAACCGTCCGGCAGACCGTGCTCCTCGACGGCGATGCGCCGCGCGTGCGCATCGCCGGCGTCGGCCACGGGCAGCTGCGCATCGAGGCGAGCGACAGGGGCTCCGGCCTCGCCGCGGTCGACGCCACAATCGACGGCCGCACGTCGCACCTCGGGCCCGTCGCGTCGAGCCGGGTGCCGATCGCCCCCGGCCGGCACCGCATCACGGTCACCGCCCGCGACGCCGCGGGAAACCGGGCCACCGTGCGCGCAACCCTCGTCGTCAGGAGCGGCGCACCGCGGATCGTCGTCACCGGCCCGGCCGCCGCCGCCCGCACGGCGGCGACGATCACGATCCGGGCGAAGGCGGGCGCGTCGCCGATCGCGAAGGTGAGCGTCGACGGCCGCTCGATCGGGCGCGCCACGCGCGTGGTCGTGAGTACCGGCCCGGCCCACCTCGTCACCGCGACGGCGGCCGACGGCGCCACGACCCGCGTCGTCGTCCGCATCGACCGCCTGGAGCAGCTCCACCTGATCCGCGACCGCGCCCTCGACGGTGCCCGCGGCAACCAGCTCTGGTACGACGGGCGCACGCAGACCGGCCGTCGACTGGCGTTCGTCCGCGCGGTCGAGACGCGCCTCGCGCTGCTCGGCTCGTACCGGCCGGGTGACGGCAGGCACTACAGCAGGCAGCTGGTCGTCGCGATCCGCTCGCTGCAGGTCAAGCTGCGCTGCTCACGCCCCGGAAAGGCCGACTGGGGCACGATCGGCGCCTGCACGACGGCGGCGCTCGATCGTCGGGCGGCGAAGGTGACGCGGCGCTGGATCGCGCCGAAATGAGCCGGCGAAGCGCGAAGCGGGTGGAGAGAATCGAACTCTCGTCTGAGGCTTGGAAGGCCGCCGCTCTACCATTGAGCTACACCCGCGCCGAGCTTTCAGTCTACTCAAGGAACGGAGCGCGACAGCCGATGCCAACCACGTGACCGAGGCCGCGACCGAGGGGCGGGAGCAGTTCGCCGCCGCGCTCGATGCAGGCGATGAGCTGTTGCTCGCTCGCGCCGACGGTCCCCTGGTGGACGCGATCGTGCTGCGCGTCGACGGCGTCGACCTCGACCTGCGGGCGATGGCCGGCGACCTGGTGCCCGGCGGCCTCGCGACGATTCGCCTGCACGACGGCTCGAGCGCCTGGTTCGCGACCCTGATCGTGCTGGGCGCCGAGCCGGTCGAGGGCGGGGCGGAGGTGGTCACGACCCGCATCGGCGACGCGCTGCGCGTCACGTCGGAGCGCTGGACCGAGCGGGTCGACCTGGTCGGCCCGGCCGTCCTGCGGCCCGAGGTCGGCCCCGATCCGATGCTGCGCGCCGAGTCGCTCAACCTCTCGCTCACCGGCGTCGCGCTGCGGGTGCGGGAGCGGCCGCCGGAGCTGGGCACGCGCATCGGCGTCGTCCTCGCCGGCGACGGCGACGGGTCGATCGCCTTCCGGGGCCGCGTCACCCGCAGCTCGCGCACCTCGCACGGCGCCGTGCTCGGCGTCGAGATCGTCGGCATCTCCCGCGACGACCACCGCCGGCTGCAGCGCGCGATCAGCCGCCGCTTCGATCCCTGACGTGCCGCCTGCAGCCGCGATGTTTCGGCGCAGGAGTTGCCGGGCACACCGCCAATGAGATGGGCATGGCGATCATGAACCCGCTGGTGACCGATCAGGCGCGGACGCAGCGTGACCTCGTGCGGCGCATCCTGCGTGTCCGGCCCGACGTGAGCCCGGCGCAGCTGGTCGAGATCCTCGGCGACCGCCTGCTGAGCCCGCAGCGCCGCCCCGCCGACCGGGTCTGACGCGCCCGCGGCCCGGTTCCGGGCGCACAACGAGGCACCGAGCCGGTGGCCGCCTTTTCGTCGGCGCCTCGCGTACCGCTCCCGGCCCCCGAAAGGGCCGTTCGCTGTACCCGTGGCGGCGGCTGAAAGCTGCTCCGCGCTCGGTGCAAGACGAACGTACGGGACCTGCCCACCCGTGCGCAAGGCACCGGCGATGACAAAGCGTGCAAAGTGCGGGCTTTCGCCGTTTCGGCGGCCTCAGCCGGGACGCCGCACCACCGGCAGCATGATCGTGCGAGGCACGGGTCGGGGCGTGGTGGATCGCCTGCCGGGCCACGACCGGCTCGGCCGCATGGCCGTAGTCGCCGCCGGTGTTCGGGTTGCGGTCGTAGCGGTCGAAGCAGCTCGAGGAGACGTCGACCTGCAGCCGGTGGCCGCGGCGAAGCAGGTAGCTGGTCGCGAACAGGTCGATCTCGTACCGCACGACCTCTCCGGGCACCACCAGGGACGGTGCGTCCATGCCGCCGTTGCGGAACCGCGCGCGCACGATCCCGTCCTGGATCTGGTTCGCCGTACCGTCCTCGAACACGGACGACGCAGGCATAGCCCTTGCGGGCGAAGAACGAGCCGAGCTCCGCCATGCCCATCTCGGGCGTGCGGCGCCCGTACGGGTGGCGGATCGCGATCGCCGGCACCGCGCCCGCGCCGCGCGGCACGTAGACGTCGGCGCCCAGCACGACGCCGTCGCGCATCGTCGCGGTCAGGTCGGCGAGGCGGTCGACCTCGGCACAGCGGTCGGGGGTGCCGGAGGTGACGTGAAACGGCTCGTGGTGCGAGCCGGGATCGGCCGTCGGTGGTAGCTGATGTCCGTCTCCCCCCGGAAAACGAGGCACCGAGCCGGTGGCTGCCTCCTGCTGGCGCCTCGCGTACCTCGCAGACCCCGAAGGGCCGGTCGCTGTACCCGTGGCGGCGGCGAGAAGCTGCTCCGCGCTCGGTGCATGGAGAACGTACGGGACCTGACCGGTGAGGCGCAAGGCGGCACCGGGGTCGATGTCCGCAAACTGCGCCGATTTTCGTTTCAGGCCTCGGTCGGGACCTCGGCCGCGTCGCGCACCATCTCGGCGATCCCCGGGCAGGCACCGCCCGGCAGGGGCAGCTCGGGCGGCAGCAGGGCCACGTCCACGCCGGCGCCGATCAGCGCCGTTCGCAGCACGGCGTCGAGCGGCACGGCGAACGTCAGGCCGTCGCCGACGGGCAGCTGCCCGCTGACGGCGAGCGACGCCAGCCCGTGGACCGACGTCCAGCAGGCCAGCAGCGCCCGGCCCGCCGTCTCGGGCGCGACGACGCCCGTCTCGACCAGGTCCTCCATCGCCGCCTGGGCGAGGACGGCGGGCGTGCGCGGCAGCATCAGCACGCGGCTCTGCTCGGACTTGGGCAGCGCGTGCATGACGCGGAAGTGGGCGGGATGCTCGAGGGCGAAGTGCAGGTACGCGCTGCTGTACGACCAGAAGCGCCGGACGGCGTCGTGGGGGGTGGCGGCGGCGTACGGCGCGGCGGCCGCCCGCATGTCGTCGGCCAGCTTGTCGAGCCCCTCGTGCGCGACGGCCGCCAGCAGCGCCTCGCGATCGGCGAAGTGCCGGTAGCAGGCACTGGGGGAGACGCCCACGGTGCGGGCCGCGCCGCGCAGCGAGAAGCCGTCGACGCCGCGCTCCGCGACCAGCGTCAGCGCCGCCTGGATGAGGCTGTTGCGCAGGTCGCCGTGGTGGTAGGTCGGGCGGGTCGGAAGCAAGACAGCCACATGTTGACACCGTTCACTCCCAGTTGCTAGTGTCTGCCGCAGATCTTGAACGGGAGTGCCCCCGCGCTCCCGGTGGTAGTGCAGGAGGAAGCCATGTCCGAACCGAACGATGGCGCGCTGGCGCGCCAACATACCGGCACGCTCGCGCGCATCGCGCGCGCCCAGGCGACGCACCCGAAGCGGACCGTGATCGGCGGCCTGCTGTTCTTCTTCATCCTGTCGTTCCTGGCGTTCGGGCCGCTCAACGGCACCCTCGAGAACAAGTTCTCGATCCCGGGCTCCGACGCGCAGAAGGCCACCGACGTGCTGGCGGCGAAGTTCGACGCCCGCAACGGTGGCGTGCTGCAGGTCGTGATGGTCGCGCCCGACGGCGAGCGCCTCGACACGGACGACCGCAAGGCCGCCATCGACGCCGCCCTCGCCAAGGCATCGGAGGCCGAGTCGGCGACCGCCGTCAGCGGCCCGTTCGCCGACGACAACCAGCGGTTCTCGACCACCGATCCGCGCATCGGCTACGCCGAGGTGCAGTTCTCCGAGGACGGGTTCCAGCTCGACCGCGCGAAGATCGTGGCGCTCGAGGACTCGATGAAGGCCGACCTCGCGGCGGTCGGCATCACGACGGAGTTCACCGGCGACGCCGAGCAGGCGCCGCCCGAGCAGGGCGCGAGCGAGTTCATCGGATTCGCGGTCGCGCTGCTGGTGCTGCTGATCGTGTTTCGCACGCTGGTCGCGGCCGCCATCCCGATCGTGTTCGCACTGATCTCGGTCGGCACCGCGTTCGGCCTGCTGTTCCTGCTCGCCAACCTGACCGACTTCAACACGATCACGCCGATCCTGATCTCGATGATCGGCATCGGTGTCGGCATCGACTACACCCTCTTCATCGTCACGCGCTTCAGACAGGCGCTGCATGACGGCATGCCGGTACCGGAGGCGGCCACCTACGCCTCGGCCACGGCCGGCCGCGCCGTCATCTTCGCCGGCGTGACGGTTGCCATCTCGATCACCGGCCTGGCCGTGATCGGCATCCCGTTCATCACCAAGCTCGGCATGGGCGGCGCCCTCGGCGTGCTCACGGCCGTGCTCTACGCGACCTTCCTGCTCCCCGGCCTGCTGGCGCTGCTCGGCACCAAGGTCGATCGGCTCAAGGTGCCGTTCCTCCCGGAAGCCGACGAGTCCGAGGAGGCCCGCGGCAACACGCTGATGGGCCGCTGGGGCGTGTTCACGACCCGGCATCCGGGACGGCTGCTGATCGCAGCGGGCATCCTCGTGCTGGTGCTCGCGGCACCGGTCATCGCCACCCGGCTCGGCACCGCCGACGCCAGCACCGCGCCGAAGGACTCGTCCGCCCGCAAGGCGTACGACCTGCTCACGCAGGGCTTCGGCCCGGGCTTCAACGGCCCGATCCCGATCGTCGTCGAGCAGGGCACCGACCCCGAGGCCGCGCAGAAGGTCTACGAGGCGGCGCAGACGCTGCCCGAGAGCGCCGTCGCGTTCGTGCAGGCGCCGATCCTCAACGACGCCAAGGACGTCGGCCTGGTCATGATCTCGCCGGCCACGGCACCGCAGGCGACCGAGACGGACGACCTGATCAAGGTGCTCCGCGACACGACCGTCCCCGGCGCCCTCGGCGGCAGTGACGCCCGCGCTTACGTGAGCGGCCAGAACGCCGCGTTCATCGACATCGGCGACCGCATCTACGAGCGCGCGCCGTGGTTCTTCCTCTACATCATCGGCGTCACGCTGATCGTGCTGACGATGGCCTTCCGGTCGGTCGTGATCGCGTTCAAGGCATCGATCACGACGCTGCTGTCGGCCATCGTCGGGTTCGGCGTGCTGACCTTCGTGGTCAAGCAGGGCAACGGCCTCGAGCTGATCGGCCTCGACCGCACCGGCCCGATCGAGAGCTTCGTGCCGCCGATCGCGTTCGCGATCCTGTTCGGGCTCTCGATGGACTACGAGGTGTTCCTGATGAGCCGGATCCGCGAGGAGCACATCCACGGCAAGAGCACCAAGGAAGCCGTCCAGACCGGCGTCGGCGCGATCGGCCGGGTCGTGTTCGCCGCGGCGATCATCATGTCGGCGGTCTTCTTCGCCTTCCTGCTGACGCCCGACCGCGTCTCGAAGGAGTTCGGCCTGCTGCTGGCGGTCGCGATCCTCTGCGATGCGCTGATCATGCGGCTGACCGTGGTGCCGGCCTTCCTCACCTTGCTCGGTGAGAAATCGTGGTACATCCCGAGGTGGCTCGACCGGTTGCTGCCGAACATCACGATCGAGCCGCCGTTCGAGCACACGGAGGTGGCGGCTCCGGCAGCGCCGCCGGCGCCACCGCCCGTCCCCGCGTAACCCGCCTCGCCGGCGGACGCCCGAGCGGCGTCCGCCGGCGACGAGGATCGCGAGGCGGGCGCCGGCCGGCAGCACGTCGATGGCGGCGCACAGCCACCCGTGCAGCCGGGACGGCGCCGGTGCCGGACTCGCCTCCACCGCACCGTCCCACGCGAGCGCCAGCGGAGCGAAGCCCGGGGCGGAGTCAACGAGGCGCACGGGGTCCGCCACGGCGCGGAGGCGTCGAGGGTCGGGGACTGACCGCGGGTCGGGAAGTTCGCTCCGCGGCCGCGCGTTTGCGTGGCCATGGAGCACGCAACCCACCACCACGACCCGTCGCTGACCCGGACCGCCGTGCAGGCCACCCTGCACTGCCTCACCGGGTGCGCGATCGGCGAGGTGCTCGGCCTGGTGCTGGCGACGGCCCTCGGCCTGTCCGACGTCGCGTCGATCGCCCTCGCGGTCACCCTGGCGTTCGTCTTCGGCTACGCCTTCACGCTCGGCCCGGTCCTGCGCTCGGGCATCGGCCTGCGGCGGGCGATCGGTATCACCTTCGCCGCCGACACGGTGTCGATCACGACCATGGAGATCGTCGACAACGCGTTCATGGTGCTGGTGCCCGGCGCGCTCGCGGCGGGACTGACGGACGGACTCTTCTGGGGCAGCCTGGCGTTGAGCCTCGCCATCGCCTTCGTGCTGACGGTGCCGGTCAACCGCTGGCTGATCGCCCGTGGCCGCGGCCATGCGGTCGTCCACCATCTGCACGGGTGAGCGACACGCGCTTCGAGCGACGCGCCCGGGAGGATTCGAACCCCCGACCTTGCGGGTAGAAACCGCTCGCTCTATCCACTGAGCTACGGGCGCCTCCGAACCATGCTACCCGGCGGCGTCGTCGATCAGCGACCAGAGCCGGTCGACGTGCCGGCGCTCCGTCGCCAGCGTGCCGATCGAGATGCGGATCGTGTAGCGCCCGTCGAGCACCGTGTGGGTCAGCAACACGCCGCCGTCGGCGTTCACGGCCTCCATCAGCGCCTTCGTCGCGGCGTCGCCGTCGCCGTGCTGCAGGCACACCAGCGAGAGCGGCGCCGGCGCGGCGAGCTCGAGCCGCGGATGCGCCACGACCCGGGAGACGAGCTCCTGCGCCAGCTCCACGTCCTCGCGCAGCGCGGCCCGCAGGCCCTCCGCGCCGTAGTGCCGCAGCACGAACCACAGTTTGAGCGAACGGAAGCGGCGGCCGAGCGGCACGTGCCAGTCGCGGTAGTCGATCACCGCGCCGCTCTCCGAGGCGGAGTTGCGCAGGTACTCGGGCAGGATCGACAGCGCCGAGATCAGCGCCTGCCGGTCGGCGACCCAGAACAGGTCGCAGTCGAAGTTGGTGAACAGCCACTTGTGGGCGTTGGTGGCGTAGCTCGACGCCAGCTCGACACCGTCGTTGAGCCAGCGGTACTCCGGGCAGATCGCGGCCACGCCGGCCATGGCGGCGTCCACGTGCAGCCACAGCCTCGCGTCGCGACAGATCTCGCCAATCGCCCGCACCGGGTCGAACGCCAGCGACGAGGTGGTGCCGAGCGAGGCGCAGCAGAAGAACGGCCGCAGCCCCGCCGCGCGGTCGGCGGCGATCTGGCGAGCGAGCTCGTCCGGGCGCATCGCGAACGCCTCGTCGACGGCGATCGTGCGCAGGTGCGGGATGCCAGCGACGCGCAGGTCCTTCTCGACCGAGGAGTGCGTCTGCGTCGAGCAGTAGGCGACCAGCGGACCGCCGTCCGGGCCGGCCTGCTCGCGCGCCGCCACGATCGCGCACAGCACCGCGTCGGAGGCCGAGTGCTGGATGACGCCGCCGCCGGTGCCGTCGGAGCGGAAGTGGGAGGGGAGGTCGAGCAGGTCGACCAGCCAGTCCATGACGTGCGTCTCGAGCTCGGTGCACACCGGCCCGGTCGACCACAGCATCCCCTGCATGCCGAGCCCGGCCGCGACGAGCTCGCCGAGGATGCTCGGCCCGCTGCCGTTGGCCGGGAAGTACGCGTACCAGCCGGGGTGCTGCCAGTGCGTCGTCGCGGGCACGACGACGCGGTCGAGATCGGCCACGATCGCGTCCCAGCCCTCGCCCTGCTCGGGCGCCGCCGCCGGCAGCATCGCGCGGACGTCGCCGGGCTGCACGTCGGGCACGACGGGCAGCTCCTCGACCCGCTCCATGTAGGAGGCGACCCACTCGATCAGCTCGTGCCCGACCCGGCGGAACTGGTCGGGGGACATGTGCGGCGACGTCATGGCCGACGAGCGTAGCCGAAGGCGTCAGACGAGCGCCGTCTCGACCCGCTCGCGGAACTGCGAGGCGAGGAGCCGGTCCCAGTGCTCGACGAACTCGGCGTAGCGGAGTTGCCGGCGGGCCTCGGAGAACGCGACGAGCCCCTCGAGCCCGCGGTAGCGGGTGCGGTTGGGCGACGTGGCGAGCGCGGCCGGGTCGCCGCCGTGGGCGAGCAGGTGGTCGCGGTCGACGTCGCGCAGGCTCGCGACGTGGTCGTCGACGAGCGGGATCAGCACGTCGCAGTCGTGCACCTCGCCGAGCACCTCCTGCAGCCAGGTGGCCTCCTTCTGGAGCTGCTTGCCTGGCGGCCCGAAGGCGAAGCCGACGATCTCGAGCACGTAGCGCAGCCGCTTCGCGGCGATGCGCATGTCGTGCAGCTCCGTCACGTTCGCCGGGTCGCGGATGGCGGGATCGAAGGCGTACAGCTCGTCCAGGCGGGTGCGGACGATGCGCGCGGCGTTCTCGTGGAACGGACCGGCGGGATCGAGCCCGTCGACCGGCCGCGGCTTCACGGCGCGGACTCCACCAGCCGCTCCACCTGGCTCGTGAAGTCCTCGTCGTCGAGGCGTGCGAGGGCGGGCCCGAGCTGCGCGTCGGCGTCGATCCGCCGCGCTCGCAGCAGCGCGATCAGGCTGTCGATGCCGGCGCGGTCGGCCACCGGCACGTGCTCGCGGTAGCCCGTCAGGTAGTCGATCTGCACGTCGAGGTCACGCGCCTCGGAGAGGGCGTCGGCCGTCTCCTTGACGAGCCCGAGCAGCTTCTTGTGCCGCTTCCTCGGGAAGCAGTCCGCGTACACCTCGAGTGCGGCGCGCAGCCGGCGCGACGCGACGCGCATCGAGTGCAGCTGCTCGATGTCCGAGCCGTCCAGCGTGCCATCGCGATACTCGAGCAGCTCCGGGCCGCGCACCCGCAGGGTCTGCACGGCGGCGTCGGCGAAGGGCGCGTCAGGGTCGATGCTGACGCGACGGGCCTTCGCCATCAGGTCGCGCCCGTCGCGCGCGCACCCGGCTTCCCGGGCTGCGGACGGCGGACGAGGCGGCGCTCGGCGGCGGCCTCGCGCCGGTCGCCGCGCGCCTCGCCGTCGGCGACCGCGACCGCGCGCTCCATCAGCGCGGCCTGGCTGGAGAAGGGGGCGTCGCCCTCGACCGGTCGGCGACGATGCCAGTGGCCGTCGCCGTCGAGCCACCAGCAGCCGGCCGTGTCGGCCAGCATCAGGTCGAGCGCGGCATCGATCTCGGCCACCAGGTACGGGTCCTCGACCGGCGTGATCACCTCGATGCGCGCGTCGATGTTGCGCGGCATCAGGTCGGCCGAGCCGATGTAGGTCGGTCTCGGCCTGGGCGGTGCGGAACGAGTAGATGCGGGAGTGCTCCAGGAACCGGCCGAGGATGGATACGACGCGGATGTTGTCGGAGAGGCCCGGCACGCCCGGCTTCAGGCAGCAGATGCCGCGGATGATCAGGTCGATCTGCACGCCGGCCTGCGACGCCCGGTAGAGCTCTGCGATGACGCCGCGGTCGACCAGGCCGTTGCACTTCAGCACCATCCGCGCCGGATGCTCGGGGTCGTGCTCGAGGCAGCAGCGCCAGATCTCGTCGACCAGGCGCTGGCGCAGCTCCTGCGGCGCGACCCACAGCTTGCGGTACGCCTGCGGGCGGCCGAAGCCGGTCAGGTGGTTGAACAGGTCGGACACGTCGGCGGTCACGTCCTCGCGGCAGGTGAACAGCCCGAGGTCGGTGTACAGCCGCGCCGTGGACGGGTGGTAGTTGCCGGTGCCGATGTGGACGTAGCGGCGGGCGACGCCCTCCTCGCGGCGGACGACCATCGCCAGCTTGCGAGTGCGTCTTCAGCCCTGCCAGCCCGTAGACCACGTGCACGCCGGCGCGCTCCAGCGACCGCGCCCAGCGGATGTTGCGCTCCTCGTCGAACCGCGCCGTCACCTCGACCATCGCCACGGCCTGCTTGCCCTGCTCGGCCGCGCGCACCAGCGCCGGCACGATCGGCGAGTCGCCGGACGTGCGGTAGATGGTGTGCTTGATGGCGAGCACGTCGGGGTCGTCGACGGCCTGCTCGATGAACCGCTCGACCGACGTGCCGAACGCGTCGTAGGGGTGGTGCACGAGGATGTCGCCGCGGCGGATCTCGGCGAACATGTCGACGTTCTGCGAGTCGCGCGTTCAGCCGCGGCTGCGTCTGCGGCGACCACGGCCGGTAGTGCAGGTCGGGACGGTCGAGCGACGCGAGCGGGAAGAAGTCGGCCAGGTCGAGCGGACGGCGGGCGCGGTACACGTGGTCGGGATGCACGCGCAGGGCGGCGACGATCACGGCGCGCATCTCGTCCGACATCGTCGCCTCGACCTCGAGCCGCACCACGTCGCCGAACCGGCGGGCGTGCAGCTCCTGCTCGACGGCCTCGAGCAGGTCCTCGGCGGCCTCGGAGATGTCGTAGTCGGCGTCGCGCGTGACCCGGAACGTGGCGTGCTCCGTGAACTCCATGCCGGGGAACAGGCGGTGCAGGTTGTCGGCGATCACGTCCTCGAGCGCGACGTAGCGCTGGCCGCGCTCGAGCGCGAGGAAGCGGGGCAGCACCTCGGGCACCTTGACGCGGGCGAACCGCTGCTCGCCGGTGGGCGGGTCGACGACGAACACGCCGAGCGACAGCGACAGGTTCGAGATGTACGGGAACGGCCGGCCCGGACCGACCGCGAGCGGGGTCAGGACGGGGAAGATCTCCTGCTCGAACATCTCGGTCAGGCGGCGCCGCTCGCCGGGCGTGCACTCCGCCAGCGTGCAGCACGCGCAGCCCTTCCTCGGCCAGGGCCGGCAGCAGCGAGTCGTGCAGGTTCGTCTCCAGCTCGCCCTCCAGCGCGCGCACGCGGTCGGCGATCTCGTGCAGCACCTCGTCGGGCTCGCGGCCGTCGGACGGCGCGGTGCCGGCGGAGGAGTGGTCGACCAGGCCGGCGACGCGGACCATGAAGAACTCGTCCAGGTTGTTCGCGTAGATGGCGTAGAACCGCAGGCGCTCGAGCAGCGGCGTGCTCGGGTCGGCCGCCAGCTGCAGCACCCGGTGGTTGAACTCGACCCACGACAGCTCGCGGTTGAGGTACAGCGACAGGTCGTCGGTGGAGGGTGGCTTCGGGCGGCCGCGGGCCACGCGCGCCATCAGGCCGTCACCCGCGCCGACGCGATCAGCCGCAGCTGCTTCGGGCGCAGGAGCCAGTTCAGCTCGGCCCGGCTGCGCACGGGGGTGGCCTCGACGCGGGCGATGCCCGACTTGGGCATCCGCACCTTCGCGCCGGTGAGGTACTCGATCAGCTCGGACAGGTCGGGCTCGTGCCCGACCAGGATCAGGCTGCGGGCCTCGCCGTGCCGGTCCCACAGGGCGGAGAACTCCGCGGGCGTGAACCCGGGCTCGAGCCGGCGGTCCTCGATCAGGGGCGCGTCGAGCACCGAGGAGATCGGCAGGGCGGTCTCGACGGCGCGCCGGTAGGGGCTCGTGACGACCGCATCCGGCTCGATGCCCATCACCGACAGGGCCCGCGCGGCGAGCGCCGCCTCGCGGTGTCCGTCGTCCGTGAGCGCCCGCTCGGGATGGTCGAGGCCATCGGTGCGGTCTTCGGCGGTGGCGTGGCGGACGAGGTAGAGGTGCACAGGGGGATTCTATCGGCGTACTGCAGGCATTTCTCGCGCTCGGAGCCACCTAACCGGTTCTTCACCAGCCGGTATCCACCGCGCAGCCCACTTCGGGTGCGGTGGCGGAGATCCTGCACGCGGTGGAACCCAACGGAGGAACACGCATGCACATGCGAAAGATCTCGGCGATCGTCGCCGTGACCCTGACGGCCGGACTGCTGGCCGCGTGCGGCGGCGAGAGCCGCGGCGACGACACCACCACGGCCGCTGCGCCGGCCGCGAGCGGCACCGGCACCGCGTCGGCTCCCGCCTCGACGGCCGCCGCCGACCCGAACCTGTCCGGCACCATCGCCATCGACGGCTCGTCGACCGTCGGCCCCCTTCTGACCGCGGCCGCCGAGGGCTTCGGCGCCGCTAACTCCGGCGTCCAGGTCACGGTCGGCGTCTCCGGCACCGGTGGCGGCTTCGAGAAGTTCTGCAACGGCGAGACCGATCTATCGAACGCCTCGCGCCCGATCAAGGACGAGGAGAAGACGGCGTGCGAGGCCAAGGGCGTCAAGTACCACGAGCTCCTGGTCGCCAACGACGGCATCACCATCGTCGTCAACAAGGACAACGACTGGGCCACGTGCCTGACCGTCGACCAGCTGAAGACGATGTGGGGCCCCGACTCCAAGGCCGGCTCGTGGAAGGACATCGATCCCTCGTTCCCGGACGAGTCGCTGAAGCTCTACGGCCCCGGCACCGACTCCGGCACCTTTGACTTCTTCACCGCCGCCATCAACGGGGAGGAGGGCTCGTCTCGTTCGGACTACTCGCCCTCCGAGGACGACAACGTCACCGTCCAGGGCGTCAGCGGCGAGAAGGGCGGCCTCGGCTACTTCGGCCTCTCGTACTACGAGCAGAACCAGGATACGCTCAAGGCCCTCGAGGTCGACGGCGGCGCCGGCTGCGTTGCCTCGAGCGTGGCAACGGTGCAGGACAAGACCTACACCCCGCTGTCGCGTCCGCTGTTCACGTATCTCAAGGACGACTCCCTGAAGCGCCCGGAGGTGCAGGCCTTCGTGAAGTACCTGACCGACAACTCCTCGCAGCTCGCGACCACGGCGCTGTTCGTCCCGCTGACGGAAGCAGAGATCGCGACGGAGCAGGCCGACCTCACCGCGGCCCTCACTGCGGTCGGAGCGCAGTAGCCCGCGTGGCTACAACGACCGACGCACTCGGCACCGCCCAGCCGGCTCGTAGCCGGCTGGGCAGCGCCCGTCGCCACTGGGGCGAGGATCTCGGCAAGCTGGTCCTCGCCGTGTGCGCGTCGCTCTCGATCCTGACCACGATCGGGATCGTGATCGCGCTCCTGGCTCCCGCGCTCGAGTTCTTCGGCACCGTCTCGGTGACGGAGTTCTTCACCGGCACCAACTGGGCGCCCCTCTTCAATCCGGCGCACTTCGGTGCGATCCCGCTGATTCTCGGGACGCTCAAGATCACCGCCATCGCCTGCCTGGTCTGCGTGCCGTTCGGCCTCGGCGCCGCCATCTACATGGCGGAGTACGCCCGGCCCCGGATCCGCGCGGTCCTCAAGCCCGGCCTCGAGGTGCTGGCGGGCATCCCGACCGTCGTCTTCGGCTACTTCGCGCTGACGTTCACGACGCCGCTCCTGCGCAGCATCGGCATCGACGTCGACATCTTCAACGCCCTCTCGGCCGGCATCGTGGTCGGCATCATGCTGATCCCGACCGTCGCGTCGGTGTCGGAGGACGCCATGCAGGCCGTCCCGGCTGGGCTCCGGCAGGGCTCCTACGGCCTCGGCGCGTCCAAGTACCAGACGGCGACTCGCGTCATCGTGCCCGCCGCCATCTCCGGCATCATCGCCTCCTTCGTGCTCGCCATCTCGCGCGCCGTGGGCGAGACGATGATCGTGGCGATCGGTGCCGGCCTGCTGCCCACCATGACGCTCGACCCGCAGCGCCAGACCGAGACGATGACGGCGTTCATCGCCGCCACCGGCATCGGCGACGTGCCGACCGGATCGATCGAGTACAAGACGATCTTCGCGGTTGGCCTGACGCTGTTCGTGATGACGCTGGCGCTGAACCTGTTCGCGATCAAGATGGTGCGCCGCTTCCGGGAGGTCTACGAATGACCGCCCGGGGCCTGCGGGAGAACGCGTTCCGCGCGTACCTGTACCTCTCCGTCGCCGTCGGCGTCGTCGCCCTCGGGGCGCTACTGCTGCGGGTGTTCATCGACGGCTTCGGCTTCCTCGACGGCATCCTGTTCTCCAATCCGCCCTCCACGAACCCGGACCGGGCCGGTGCGCGGCCCGCCATCCTGGCGACGATCTGGATGCTCGGCCTGGTGTTCGCCATGGCCGTGCCCGGTGGCATCGCCACGGCGATCTGGCTGGAGGAGTTCGCGAAGAAGGACCGCTGGTACAACCGGTTTCTCGAGCTGAACATCCAGAACCTGGCCGGCGTCCCGTCGATCGTCTACGGCATCCTCGGGCTGGCGTTCCTGGTGCGCGGCATCGGCCTCGGCCGGGTGCTGCTGGCGGGCGCGATGATCCTCGCCCTGCTGGTGCTGCCGACGGTGATCATCTCCTCCCGCGAGGCGCTGCGAGCCGTACCCGACACGATCCGCCAGGGCGGTCTCGCGCTCGGGGCCACGCGCTGGCAGGTCACCTTCCGCTCGGTGCTGCCGGCGGCGCTGCCGGGCATCGCCACCGGGTCGATCCTGGCGCTCTCGCGCGCCATCGGCGAGTCGGCGCCGCTGGTGCTCATCGGTGCGCTCACCTACGTGGCGTTCGACCCGTCGCCGCTCGGCGCCTTCACGGCCCTGCCGGTCCAGATCTTCCAGTGGATCGGTCAGCCGCAGGAGGACTTCAAATTGCTCGCCGCAGCCGCGATCATCGTGCTACTCGGCATACTGCTGACGATGAACGCGGCCGCGATCCTGCTCCGAAACAAGTTCCAGAGGAAGTGGTGAACCCCGACATGGACGCAACGGCCGCCCCGATCAGGGTCGGCGCGCAGCAGGCGCTCTCGGCGTCTCGCGCGTTGCCGCCGCTCGAGAACCGCGAGGTCGCGTTCGCCATCCGCGGCGGCTCGGTGCACTACGGCTCGCACCTGGCCCTGCGGGACGTCGACATCGACATCTACCGCAACTTCGTGACGGCCTTCATCGGCCCGTCCGGCTGCGGCAAGTCGACCTTCCTACGCTGCCTGAACCGGCTCAACGACCTGATTCCGACCGCGAAGGTGGGCGGCGACGTCCACTACCACGGCGAGGATCTCTACGCCTCGACGGTCGATCCCGTCGAGGTGCGCAAGCGCATCGGCATGGTGTTCCAGAAGCCGAACCCGTTCCCGAAGTCGATCTACGACAACACGGCGTTCGGGCCGCGGGTGCTCGGCATGAAGGGGAACATGGACGAGCGCGTCGAGCGGGCGCTGCGGCGCGCCGCGATCTGGGACGAGGTGAAGGACCGCCTGAAGCTGCCGGCCCTGTCGCTGTCCGGCGGCCAGCAGCAGCGGCTCTGCATCGCCCGCGCGCTCGCCACCGATCCCGAGGTGCTGCTGATGGACGAGCCGTGCTCCGCGCTCGACCCCATCGCGACCGCCAAGATCGAGGAGCTGATGGTCGAGCTGAAGAAGGAGTTCACGGTCATCGTCGTCACCCACAACATGCAGCAGGCCGCACGCGTCGCCGACATGACCGCCTTCTTCTCGGTCGAGGTCGGCGAGGAGGGCCGCCGCACCGGCGTGCTGGTGGAGTACGACGAGACGACGCGGATGTTCACCAACCCCTCGGATCCGCGCACCGAGGCCTACGTGACGGGACGATTCGGATGAGGCCCGAGTTCGACGCCGAGCTGGCCACGCTCGAGAGCGAGCTGCAGGAGGCCGGCACCATCACCGTGCAGGCCATCCACGGTGCGCTCGTGGCGCTGCAGGACTGGGAGCCGGGCGTGCTCGACTACCTGGGCGGCCTCGACGACCGCGTGGACGGGCTCTATCGCCAGATCGAGCGTGACGTCGAGACGCTGATCGCGCGCCAGGCGCCCGTCGCCACCGACCTGCGCATCGTGCTCGGCGTGCTGCAGACGAACGCGCACGTGGAGCGGATGAGCCACAACTGCGCGCGGATCGGCCGCCTGGCGGCGCCGATCGACGGCGAGTCGACACCCGCCGACATCGTTGAGCGCCTCGAGCCGGCGCTCCTGCGAGGCGCCGACATGACGCGGGCGGCGCTCGATGCGTTCGCGCTCCGCGATGTCGCCGCCGCCCGGGCGCTCCCCGACATGGACGAGCTGGTCGACCGCGAGACGGGCGCGCTGGTGCTGGCGACCCTCGAGCGGGGCCCGGGGGAGTGGTCGACGCGGTCGATCTTCCTGGCCCGCTGCGCCGAGCGGATCGCCGATCACGCGGTCAAGATCGCGGAGCAGGCGGTGTACGTCGTGACCGCCCAGCGCGTCGACTTCACGACATCGCCGGGCGCAAGCGCAACCTGATCTGAAGCTTGGACCCGCACACCGGCGGGTAGTCTTCATCAGGCGTGTCGACCCTCCAGCTCAGGCCCGCACGTGTCCGCAAGCTCGCCCCCGCAGTCGATGCCGTCCGGCGCCGACGGCTGCCGGCGGCCGTCAGGCTGCCGCTGGCGTGTGCGCTGCTGACCCTCGCGGTCGGCCTGGTCCTCTACTTCTTCGGGCCGCCGGGCGTCGACCGGGCGGCCCACGTCTACCACACGACGCAGTTCGAGCAGCACGGCTGGCGGGTGTGGAACAACTACTGGTACGCGGGCCGGTACGAGCTCCTCAACTACTCGATCCTGTTCTACCCGATGGCCGCCATCGCCGGCATCGGGACGGTCGTGCTGGCGAGCCTGGCGGCGGGCACGGCGCTGTTCGCGACCATCGTCCAGAGCGTTCCGGTGCGCCGCGGCCAGTGGTGGCCGGCGGTGGCGTTCGCCATCTCGTGGCCCGCCACGCTGGTCGCCGGCCAGTACCCGTTCATGCTCGGGTCGGCCTTCGCGATGGCGGCGATCCTCGCGCTGATCCGCCACCACGTCATCACGGCGCTGCTGATCGCGGCGCTGACGGCGCTCACCAGCCCGCTCTCGTTCCTGCTGCTGACGGTGGTGCTGGCGGGCCTCGCGATCGGCGCGGGGCGCGATCTCCTTCGCCGTCCGCGTGCGCGGCTGGCCGTCGCCGGACTGATGGCGCTGGGCGCGGTCGAGGTGCTCGTGCTGCGGCTGTTCCCCGTCGAGGGGCGCTTTCCGTTCGGCCTCGGCGACCTCGCCTGGCTGCTGCTGTTCGTGGCCGTCGGCCTCGTCGCCGCCCGCTCGGTGCCGATGCTGCGCGGCATCTTCATCGCCTACGGCGTGGCGGCGATCCTGGTCTGGCTGAACCCGAGCGGCGTCGGCGGCAACTTCGAGCGGCTGGCCGACTACTGGGCCGCGGCGCTGCTGCTGCTGGCCTACGCGGTGCGGCCGCAGCCGATGCGGCGCGGCGCGCTCGCGGTGCTGGCGGTGGCGGTGATCGCGCAGGCGGTGCCGATCGTGCGCATGACCGACGGCGGGCTGCAGGAGCGTGCCGACAAGGCCAGCTTCTGGAGCGGCGCGGTGCAGTACCTGACCGCGCACGCCGACCCCAACCACCGCGTCGAGGTGGTGTCGACGTGGGGCCACTGGGAGAGCTACCACCTGGCCCAGGCCGACATCCCGCTGACGCGCGGCTGGTTCCGCCAGGACGACTTCCCGATCAACCTGCCGCTCTACGACGGCGCCCTCGACCCGGCCAACTACGAGCGCTGGATCTCGTCGCTGGCCGTGCAGTACGTGGTGCTGCCGCGCGACGAGCTCGACTACTCGTCGCGCAAGGAGGCCGAGATGCTCGCGCTCGGCCGCGGGTCGCTGCCGTTCCTGCGCTTCGTGCACCGTGACCCGCACGTCGACATCTACCAGGTGATCGACCCGACCCCCCTGCTGACGCTCGCACAGGCGACCGGCCCGACGGCGACCGACTACGACGCGCCGTCGGTGATCCGCTTCGACGCGACGTCGCTGGCGCTGTGGCTGCCCAGTGCCGGCACGTACGACCTGCGCGTCCGGTACACGCCGTTCTGGCGCGCCAGCGACCCGGCCGGCGTCTGCATCGCGCCGGGACAGAACGGCATGACGCGGCTCACCGCGTCGAAGGGCGGCCCGGTGACGCTGCAGTTCGACCTGACGCTCGGCCGCTCCACCTCGCAGGCGCTCGGCACCGCGACACCGGTGTGCGCCGCGACGCCGCCGAACGCCGTCTCAGCCCGGAGCTGACGCCTTCGGCTCGGCGCCGAAGCGGTAGCCGACGCCGTACTGCGTGTGCAGGTAGTCGTACGCCGGCGACCGGCGGTCGAGCTTCTCGCGCAGCTTGCGGACGCAGACGTCGACGGTGCGGTCGCGGTGCCGGGGACGGGTGCCCCAGACGCGCTGCTGCAGCTCGTCGCGGGTCAGTACGCGGCCCTGCTCCTTCGCCAGCGCCAGCAGCAGCCGGAACTCGGTCGGTGTCAGCAGGGCGTCGATCCACGTCTCGTCGCCGGCCTGCAGGAACGCGCGGCGCTGGTCGGGCTCGATGCGCAGGCCCTCGACCTCGACGGCGGCGCCGCGCTCGTCGGCCATGCCGCTGCTGCGGCGCAGCGCCGCCTGCACGCGCGCCACCAGCTCGCGCATGCCGAAGGGCTTCGCCAGGTAGTCGTCCGCCCCGATGCCGAGCGTGTGCACCTTGTCGTGCTCCGAGCCGCGGGCCGACACCGCGATGATCGGCGTGCCGATGCGCTCGCGGCGCGCGGTCTCGGTCACCGCCCAGCCGTCGAGGCCGGGCAGCATCATGTCGATCACGGCGACGTCGGGGCGCTCGTAGCGCAGCTTCGTGAGGCCGCGCTCGCCGTCCTCGACCCACTCGACGTCGAAACCCGCATGCCGCAGATGCTGGAGCATCACGCGAGCCACCACGGGGTCGTCCTCGATCACGAGCACGCTTGCCACGGGTCCAAGGTATCCGGTCGGCCCCCGGCGATGGGAAACGCGCTGGACACCGGGCGGTAAAGAACCGGTGAGGCCGTTGAGCCCGGGGCAGGGCGCCCGTATCCTGAGACGATGACCGTGCTGCTCACGATCGCCCTGCTGGTGGTGATCGTCGCCGCCGGTGTGGCGGTGCAGCGCGAGCGCCGTCGCAACGCGGCGCTGGAGGAGGAGCTGGCCGGCCGCGTGCCGCGGACCGAGCTGCAGTCGACGCTGGCGTCGCTGGAGGCGCTGCTCGAGGCCGCGCCGACGCCCGTCATCCAGTTCGACCGCGCGGGCCGGCGTGCGGCGCTCCAACGGCGCCGCACTGGCGGCCTTCCCGGATGCGTCGGTGCCGCCGCCGCTGCAGCCCATGATCGATGAGGTGCTCGGCGGCGCGACGGTGCTCGACCGCGAGATCACCGTCGAGGAGCCGGTGCGGCGGCGCTGGGAGGTGCATCTGCGCGCCCAGACGGACGGGGCGCTCGCCGTGCTCGTCGACGTGACCGCGTCGGGCGACTTCCGCGAGGCCCGGCGCCTGTTCTCGGCCGCCGTCTCGCACGAGCTGCGCACGCCGCTGGCGCGCATCCTCGGCCTGGCCGAGACGCTGGAGCTGCCGCAGACGGACGCCGAGCGCGAGGCGCTGGTGGTGCAGATCGAGGTCGAGGTCGACGCGATGCGGGGCCTGATCGACGAGATGCTGCTGCTGGCCGCCCTCGACCGGGGCGAGATCGTCACCGGCGAGCAGGCCGACGCGGGGGCTGCGGCCGAGGCCGTCGTCGCCGACCGCCGCGCCCGGCGCACCTGGCGCAGCCGCGACCTGCGGTTCGTCGCCGCGCGCGGCCTGCGCGTGCCGGTCGCGCCGCGCCTGCTCGAGGTCGTGCTCGGCAACCTCCTCGACAACGCGCTGCTGCACGCCGGCGTGGACGCCGTGGTGTCGGTCGGCGTGGAGCGCGCCGGCGACGAGGTCGAGATCACGGTGCACGACACGGGCGTCGGCATCTCGCCCGAGCACCTGCCGCACGTGTTCGAGCGGTTCTACCGGGCCGAGGCGTCGCGGGCCGGGCCGGGGACGGGCCTCGGCCTCGCCGTCGTCAAGCACATCGTCGAGGCGCACGGCGGCCGCGTTGCGGCCGACTCGCGGCCGGGCGAGGGCACGACGGTGCGGCTGACGCTGCCGCGGATCACGCCAGAGCGCCTGCCCGCGACGGGCTAGACGCCGCCGGCCAGCGGATCGAGCGAGTCGCCGACCTTGCCGACGGCAGTGACGCCGTCCTCGGGCGGGACGGCGCCGGGCGCGAAGCTGCGCGCCCAGAGGGTGCCGGAGTCGGGGAACTCGTTGATGTCGGGCGCGATCATGGTCGACACGACCATGATCCGGACGGTCGCGTCGGACGGGTTCGTGATGGCGTGCGCACCGGCGCGGCCCGCGGGGAACGCCACGACCTCGCCCTCGGCCAGCACCCGGTCGCCGTCCGACGTGCGCAGCGACGGCGTGCCGCGCAGCACGACGAGCAGCTCCTCGTTCGCATGATGGGCGTGGAACGGGAAGGTGGCGCCGCCGGGCGGGACGTCGAACAGCGACGCGCCGAGGCGCTCCGAGCCGGCCCGCCGGCCGAGCAGCGACCGCCGCCAGCGGTAGGGCGAGCGATCCATCTCGGCGTCCCACTCGGGATCGTGGACGTTGGCGGTCACGCCGGCACCCGGGGCGTCGGCTCGAACCGGTAGCCGATGCCGTAGTGGGTCTGGATGTAGGTCGTCGCCTCGGCCCGCTCGTCGATCTTCTCGCGGATCTTGCGGACGCAGACGTCGACGGAGCGGTCGCGGGGCCGGTACGGGATGCCCCAGACGCGCTGCTGCAGCTCGTCGCGGCTCATCGCCCGGCCGGGCGAGCAGGCCAGCGTCCAGAGCAGCCGGAACTCCTTCACGGTCAGCGCCGCGTCCGTCCAGGTATCGGGGCCGTCGCCGTCGCCCGCCAGCCGCACGACCGCGCGCTGGCGCATCGGATCGACGCGCAGGCCGGCGACGTCGATCACCGCGTCGGCCGTGGTGCTGGGTGCGATCTTCGCGCGCCGCACGTTCGTCTTCACGCGCGCGACGAGCTCGCGCATGGACGCCGGCTTGGTCATGTAGTCGTCGGCGCCGCGCTCCAGCACGTGCACCTTGTCGAACTCCGCCGAGCGCGCCGACAGCACGATGATCGGCGTCGTGTCGCCCTCGGCGCGCACCTGGTCGAGCAGGGCCCAGCCGTCGGTGCCGGGGATCATCAGGTCGAGGATCACGACGTCGGGCCGCTCGAACCGCAGCTTGCGGAGCGCGCGGTCGCCGTCGCCGACCGTCTCGACGTCGAACCCGGCCGCCGTCAGGTGCCTGCGCATGACCTGCTGCAGGACGGGATCGTCCTCGACGATCAAGACCGTTGCCACGCCGCGAATCGTATCGTCGGGCCCCGTCGCCCGCCGTCGTATACTGAGGGCGGCCGTACATTGCGGCCGGCACGGTGGGCGTAGCTCAGTCGGTAGAGCACCGGGTTGTGGTCCCGGCGGTCGCGGGTTCGAATCCCGTCGCTCACCCTCCCCGTGCGTCGCTACCGAGGCGATCGGCGTACACTGGCAACCTCGCCCCGTGGGGAGGGCGGCTGCAATGTTCGAGATCGGGACGACACTTCGCCAGGCGCGTGAGCGCCGACAGCTCGGCCTCGATCGCTGCGAGGCCGAGACGAAGATCCGCGCCCGCTACCTGAGGGCGCTCGAGGACGAGGACTTCGACGTCCTGCCCGGTCCGACGTTCGTGCGCGGCTTCCTGCGCTCCTACGCGCACCACCTCGGGCTCGACGGCCAGCTGTTCGTCGACGAGTACAACTCGCGCCACTTCGACCCGCGCGACGACGACGTCTTCCCGCGCCGCCGGCCGACCGCGCGCGAGCGCCGCAACCGCAAGCGCGAGTCGCACATCATCCTGATCGCGATCGTCGCCATCGTCGCCCTGGCCGTGCTGGTGATCGCCGCCGCCAGCTACCCGGGCAACACCGCCAAGGAGGCGCCGCTGCCGGCCGCCACCTCGTCGCCGGTGCAGACGGGCGTCGGCAACTCCGCGCTCACGGTCACCACCATTGCGGCCGCCACGACGGCGACCGAGGAGGAGACCGGGCAGGTCACCGTCGTCGCCGAGCGCGCGTGCTACGTGACGGTCTACGAGGGCGAGGGCACGAAGGGCCGCGTGCTGTTCTCCGACACGCTCGATCCCGACACCAAGCTGTCCGAGGTCGAGCTGCCGCGCGTCGAGGGCGGCTACACGTTCGAGCTCGGCAACGCCGGCGGCGTGTCGTTCATCGTCGGCGACCGGCACCTGTTCTCGCCCGACAACATCAACGTGTTCTGGCTCGACCCCGATACCGAAGACGTCAAGCCGCTCAAGTGACGCAGGCGCGCGCGGCCGTCCTGGTGACGGGGTCGGAGATCCTGATCGGCCGGACGGTGGACACCAACTCGTCGTTCATCGCGCGTGCGCTCGACGGCCTCGGCGTCCGGCTGGAGCGCATCGTGGCGGTCGACGACCGCGAGTCCGAGATCGTCGCGGCCCTGTCCGCGCTGCTCGCGAGCGGCGTCGACCTGGTGTTCACGTCCGGCGGGCTCGGCCCGACCCACGACGACCGCACGGTCGCCTGCGTGGCGGCGGTCGCGGGCGCCGAGATGGTGCTGGACGAGCCCACGCTGGCGCAGATCGACGCGATCGTGGCGGAGTTCTCACGCGCCCGCGGCGTCGATCCGGCCGGCTTCGAGCGCGGCAACCGCAAGCAGGCCACCGTGCCCGCCGGCGCCGAGGTGCTGGCACCCGTCGGCACCGCGCCCGGCGTGGTCATGCCGGTCGGCGACCAGCGCATCGTGGTGCTGCCGGGACCGCCGGTCGAGCTGTCGCGGATGTGGCCGGCGGCCATCGCGAGCCCGCTCGTGGCGCCGCTGCTGGCCGGCGGGCTGCCGCGGAAGGTGCTGCACCTGTACGGCGTCCCCGAGTCGACGATCGCCGACGCGTTCGAGGACCTCGGCGGCGACGCCGGCGGCACCGAGACGACCATCTGCGCCTCGCGGGCCGAGATCGAGGTCGTGATCCGCCATCCCGAGGCCGCCGCCGACGCCGCGGAGCAGCTGGCTGCGGGCTTCCGCGAGCGCTTCGGCCGCGCGGTGTTCTCCGAGGGACCGGCCACGCTGGAGGCGATCGTGCTCGACGCGCTGCGCGCGCGGGGACGCACGTTCGCGACCGCCGAGAGCTGCACCGCCGGCCTCGTGGCGTCCCGCCTGGCCGGCGTGCCCGGCGCGTCCGACGTGCTGCTGGGCGGCATCGTGGCGTACGCGAACGAGGTCAAGCAGGCGGTACTCGGCGTGCCGGCCGGGCTGCTGGCCGAGCACGGCTCGGTGTCGCCCGAGGTGGCGAAGGCGATGGCCGAGGGCGCGCGCCGCGCGACCGGGGCCGACGTGGCGGTGTCGGTGACGGGCGTCGCCGGGCCAGGAGGCGGGACGGCGGCGAAGCCGGTCGGCCTCGTCTACCTGCACGTCTCGGCGGACGGTGTCGACCGGCCGCTGGAACGGCGCTTCCCGGGGCCGCGCGAGAACGTGCGCGACTGGTCCGCCACAGCCGCGCTGCATCTGGTGCGGATTGTCGCGCAGCAGGCCTGAATCCGAGACGGATCGGGAGGTACCCGATACGAACGTCTGTCCGGTGTCGTTCCTATACTGACCTCCCGGCCGCTGCTGCGACCGGCGACAACGCCCAATCGCAATCGCACCTCGCCATCACTGCGGGGAGGAGGCCACAAATGGATCAACGCACCCAGGCGCTCGACGCAGCCCTGACCCAGATCGAGCGCCAGTTCGGCAAGGGTTCGATCATGAAGCTCGGCGACGACTCGCACGTCCCGGCCGCCGCCATCTCGACCGGCTGCCTGTCGCTCGACATCGGCCTCGGCATCGGCGGCGTCCCGCGCGGCCGCGTGGTCGAGATCTTCGGCCCGGAGTCGTCCGGTAAGACGACGCTCGTCTACCACATCATCGCGGAGGCCCAGAAGCAGGGCGGGATCGCGGCGTTCATCGACGCGGAGCACGCCATGGACCCGGCGTACGCGCGCCGGATCGGCGTCAACGTCGACGAGCTGCTGGTGTCGCAGCCCGACAACGGCGAGCAGGCGCTCGAGATCGCCGAGCTGCTCGTCCGCTCCGGCGCCATCGACGTCGTCGCCATCGACTCGGTCGCGGCCCTGGTGCCGAAGGCCGAGATCGAGGGTGAGATGGGCGACTCGTTCGTCGGCCTGCAGGCGCGCCTGATGAGCCAGGCCCTGCGCAAGCTCACCGGTGGGCTCAACCGGACCGGCACGGTCTGCGTGTTCACGAACCAGCTGCGCGAGAAGATCGGCGTCATGTTCGGCTCCCCCGAGGTCACGCCCGGCGGCCGTGCGCTCAAGTTCTACGCGTCCATCCGGCTCGACATCCGCCGCATCGAGACGCTCAAGGACGGCGGCGACGCGTACGGCAACCGCGTGCGGGTCAAGGTCGTCAAGAACAAGATGGCGCCGCCGTTCCGGCAGGCCGAGTTCGACATCATCTACGGCGAGGGCATCTCCTGGGAGGGATCGGTCCTCGACGTCGGGCTCGAGAACAAGGTCGTCCAGAAGTCCGGCTCGTACTTCTCGTTCAACGACACGCGCCTCGGCCAGGGCCGGGCGAACGCCGTCGCCTTCCTGCGCGAGCATCCCGACATGACGCGCGGCATCCTCGAGGCGATCGTGAAGGAAGACCCCTCGATCGTGATCCCGGGCATCACCGCGCCGCCGCCGTCCGACGAGGTCGCCGAGGCGATCGCGAACGGCGGGGCGCCGGTCGACCTGCCCATCGAGGAGCCCGCCAAGGCGTGAGTGAAGATCGTGACCGCGCGATGCGCCGGGCGGGGGAGCTCCTCGCCCGGCGCGCGCACGGCCGTGACGAGCTGCGCCGCAAGCTGGCCCGGGGCGGCGACGAGGAGGTCGCCGCCGAGGTGATCGACGACCTCGCGCGGATGGGCTACGTCGACGACGAGCGGTACGCGGCGGCGCTGGCGGAGCACCGACTGGTGCGCGGCTGGGGCACGCTCCGCATCGAGCACGACCTCGCGGCCGCCGGCGTGCCCGAAGGCGTGATCAACGCCGCCATCGCGTCGCTCGACCGCGACGCGGTACGCGAGGCGGCGCTGCGCGCGATCGGCAGCCGCACCGGCGCCGCGGCCGCCCGCCGGCTGGGGTCGCGCGGGTTCGACGAGGACATCGCCGATGCACTCGCCGGCGATGTGCTCGACGGCTCGTAACGATTGCCGCACTCCCGGGGTCGCGCTACGCTGCACCGGTTCTCACGACGGTTCTTCACCGTCCGCTTTCCTTTGCAATGCCTTTCGTAGCGTGATTTCCCACCGGCGCGCTGCCCCAAGCGGGCGCCGGATCTGACATACCCCGCCCCGTGCGGGGGGAAGAGGTGGTTTCGTGGACGTCCTCGTGGTTGCGGTCGCCGTCGTGGCGGCGCTGCTCGTAGGCGGATCGGTCGGATTCCTCCTGCAGAAGAAGTTCACGGGTGTGCGGGCCGAGGCCGACACCCTCAAGGCCGAATCGCTGCTCGAAGACGCGCGGCGCGACGCCGATGCCGTTCGCAAGGAGGCCGAGCTCCAGGCCAAGGAGCTGCAGCTCCGCGTGCGCCAGGAGACGGAGGAGCAGCTCGAGCTGCGCCGCAGCGAGGTGGCGCGGGCAGAGGAGCGTGCCACCGCGCGCGACGAGCTGATGGATCAGAAGAACGCCGAGCTGACCCGGCGCGAGCAGGGCATCAACGACCGCGAGGTGCACGCCCGCACGCTGCAGGAGGAGCTGAAGGCGACCAAGGACGCCGCCGTGCGCGAGCTCGAGCGGGCGTCGGGGATGACCCAGATGCAGGCCCGCGAGCAGCTGCTCAAGGAGACCGAGGACGACGTGCGCCACGACATGGCGAAGATGATCCGCCGCGTCGAGGAGGAGGCCAAGCAGGAGTCCGACCGCCGCGTCCGCAACATCATCTCGACCGGCATCGGCCGGCTGGCCGCCAGCCACGCCGCTGCCACCACGGTGTCGATGGTCGAGCTCGCCTCCGACGACATGAAGGGTCGCATCATCGGCCGCGAGGGCCGCAATATCCGGGCGCTCGAGACCATCACCGGCTGCGACGTGATCATCGACGACACGCCGGGCATGGTGATCCTGTCCGGCTTCGACGGTGTACGGCGCGAGATCGGGCGGCTGACGCTGGAGAAGCTGATCCAGGACGGGCGCATCCACCCGTCGCGGATCGAGGAGATGTACTACCAGGCCAAGGCCGAGATCGAGGAGAAGATCGTCCAGGCGGGCGAGCAGGCGTCGTTCGAGGCCAACGTGCCGGGCCTGCACCCGGAGCTGATCAAGGTGCTGGGGCGGCTCAACTACCGCACGTCGTACGGCCAGAACGTGCTGCGCCACTCGCTGGAGTGCGCGCACCTGGCGGCGATGATGGCGGCCGAGATGGGCGCCGACCAGAAGACGGCCCGCCGCGCTGCGCTGCTGCACGACATCGGCAAGGCCGTCACGCACGAGGTGGAGGGGTCGCACGCGATCATCTCCGGCCAGCTCTGCAAGAAGCACGGCGAGGCGGCCGAGGTCGTCCACGCCGTCGAGGCGCACCACTTCGACGTCGAGCCGCAGACCGTCGAGGCGGTGCTGGTGCAGGCCGCCGACGCCATCTCCGCCGCGCGGCCGGGCGCCCGCGGCGAGAGCCTCGAGAACTACGTGAAGCGCCTCGAGGCGCTCGAGGCGATCGCGATGGGCAAGAAGGGCGTCGAGAAGTGCTTCGCCATGCAGGCCGGCCGCGACCTGCGCGTGATGGTGAAGCCCGAGGAGATCGACGACGACGCCGCCACGCTGCTCGTGCACGAGATCGCGAAGGAGATCGAGGCGAGCCTCGAGTACCCGGGGCAGATCAAGGTCACGGTGATCCGCGAGTCGCGGGCCACCGAGTTCGCCAAGTAACGGCTCGCCAAGTACCCCAGCTTGTCCGCCCTCGCAGCGTCCCGTGACCGCCGCACCCTCGCGGGGGTGATGGCCGCCGCGATGCTGGGCTACCTGTCGATGGGCGTGGTCCTCGCGGTGCTGCCGGTGTACGTGAAGGACTCGCTCGGCGGCTCCGACCTGACGGTCGGCATCGTGCTCGGCGCCGTCCCGGTCGGCCAGCTGCTGGCGCGGCCGTTCGCGGGCCGCCTGATCGACCGGCGCGGCCCGCGCAGCATCATCCTCCCGGCGCTGCTGGTGGCCTCGGTGGCCGGGGCGCTGTATCCGCTGGCGGGCTCCAGCCTGACGTTGCTGCCGGCGCGCTTCCTGCACGGTGCCGCCGAGGCCTGCGTGTATACCGGCGGCCTGGTCTGGGTGGTGAACATGGTCGTGCCGGAGCGCCGCGGCTGGGCCATCGGGCTGTACGGCCTCTGCGCCTGGAGCGGGTACACGATCGGCCCGCCGCTGGGCCAGGTGGCGCACGCGCTCGGCGGCTACAACGCCGTCTGGGTCCTCGCCGCCATCCCGCCGGTGATCGGCGCCGTGGTGGTCAGCCGCCTGCCGCCCGCGGCTCCGGCACCCGTGCACGAGGGCCGTCGCCAGCTGCTGCCGCGCGGGTCGGTCCGGCCCGGCATCGGCGGTGGCCTGGGCGGCGTCGGCATCGCGGCGATCAACGGCTTCGTGGTGCTGCTGTGCATCGACCGCGGCTTCGGGCAGACCAGCGGCGCCATCGCGCTCGCGCTGTTCGCCGCGGCGACCGTGGCCGGGCGCCTCATCGCCGGCGGCCTGCCGGACCGGCTCGGCCCGCGCCGGGCGATGGTGATCGCCGTGGCGCTCGGTTCCTCCGGCCTGGCCCTGATCGCCGTCGCGCCGACGTGGTGGGCGGTCTGGCTCGGGTGCATCCTGTTCGGCTTCTGCTGGACACTGCTGTTCCCGGCGCTGGGGATCCTCGTCGTGAACGCGGTCGAGCCGTCGCAGCGCGCCGCCGGGCTGGCCGCGTACTCGAGCCTGTTCGACATCGGCTTCGGCATCGGTGCGCCGCTGCTCGGCCTGATCGCCTCGCAGCTCGGCTACGGCGCGCTGTACGTGACGGCCGCCGTGCTGGTCTCGTGCTCGCTCGTCTCGGTCGCCGGACGACGGCGCGCGTAGGGCCTCTATCCTTCCAGCCGTGCGGCGCTACCACGTCACCACCTACGGCTGCCAGATGAACGCGCACGACTCGGAGCGCATCAAGGGCCTGCTCGAGTCGTCCGGCCTGGGCGAGGCGCCGAGCGCGGCCGAGGCAGACGTGCTGGTCTTCAACACCTGCACCATCCGCGAGAAGGCCGACGGGCGCTTCCTGCAGCACCTCATGAACGCGCGCGTCATGAAGCAGCGCGACCCGGGCAAGCAGATCATCGTCGGCGGCTGCTGGTCGGAGTCGATGAAGGACGAGCTGTTCGAGGAGTACCCGTTCGTCGACTTCGCGTTCGGCCCGGGTGCAATCGCACGGCTGGGCGACTACGTCGGCGCCGGCGGCTCGCTGCCGCGCGGCCACTTCTCGACCTTCGACGAGTTCGCCGGCGACCTGCCGATGCGCCGCGAGCGGCCGCACCAGGCGTGGCTGCAGATCTCGATGGGCTGCAACTCGGTGTGCTCGTACTGCATCGTGCCGAGCGTGCGCGGGCGGGAGCAGTCGCGGCCGTGGCAGGACCTCCTGGGCGAGGCGCACCGGCTCGCCGCCGACGGCGTGCGCGAGCTGACGCTGCTCGGCCAGAACGTCAACTCGTACGGGCGCGACCTGCCCGTCGGCAGCCGCATGACCTTCGCCGAGCTGATCCGCGCGCTCGACCAGGTCGACGGCCTGGAGCGCGTCCGCTACACGTCGCCGCACCCCAAGGACATGCGGGCCGACGTGATCGCGGCCCTGGCCGAGTGCCGCGTGGCGTGCGAGCACATGCACCTGCCGCTGCAGTCCGGCTCGTCGCAGATCCTGAAGCGCATGCGCCGCACCTACGACCGCGACCGCTACCTCGCGCTGGTGGAGCGCATCCGCGACGCGATCCCCGACATCGCGCTCACGACCGACGTGATCGTCGGCTTCCCGGGCGAGACGGAGGCGGACTTCACCGAGACGGTCGAGGTCTACGACGCCGTCGGCTTCGACCACGCGTTCACGTTCATCTACTCGCCCCGGACCGGCACCGAGGCCGCGGTCATGGACGGCCAGGTGCCGGAAGAGGTCAAGCGCGAGCGCATCGAGCGGCTGGTCGAGCGCGTGCAGCACCACGCGCGGCGCCGCAACGAGGCGCTCGTCGGCACGCTGCAGGAGGTGCTGGTCGAGGGCACGAGCCGCACCGACGAGGAGCTCGGGCGCGGCCGTTCGCGCGGCAACAAGACGGTGCTGTTCACGCCGCCCGCACCCGAGGGTGCGCTGGTGCAGGTGCGGATCGACTCCGCCACCTCGCAGACCCTGCGCGGCACCGCGCAGGTCGCCGTCCCGGCGTGAAGGTCGTCGCGGTCTTCGGCGCTACGGCGTCAGGCAAGAGCGCCGCGGCCCTGGAGCTGGCCGAGCGGCTCGACGGGGAGATCGTGTCGGCCGACGCGATGCAGCTCTACGCCGGCCTGCCCGTGCTCTCCAACCAGCCCTCCGACGAGGACCGGGCGCGCGTGCCGCACCACCTGGTCGGCATCTGGCCGCTGACGGCCGACGGCGACGTGGCCCGCTACGCCGGGGCCGCGCACGCGGCCATCGACGACATCGTCGCGCGCGGCCGCACGGCGATCGTCGCGGGCGGCACCGGCCTCTACCTGCGGGCGGCCCTGGCCGATCTGGAACTGCCACCGCAGCCGCCCGCCGGGCTGCGGGAGCGCATCGGCGACGAGTACGACGCCGATCCCGTCGCAGCCTACGCGCGCCTCGAGACGGCCGATCCGGCCGCGGCGGCGCGCATCCACCGCAACGACCGCCGCCGCGTGGTACGCGCCCTGGAGCTGGCCGAGCTCGGCGCGTCGCTGCATCCCGGCGACGACGACCAGCTGTGGACGACGGCCTACCGGCACTCGACCCGCATCGTCGGCCTGCAGGTCGACCGCGCCGAGCTGCACCGTCGCATCGAGGCCCGCACCGAGGCCATGTTCGCCGCCGGCGTGGTGGAGGAGGTGCGCGCCGCCGTGGCGCTGGGCGAGCCGTCGGCCACGGCCGCCCGCGCGCTCGGCCTGGCCGAGATCCGCGCCGTCATCGCCGGCGCCACGTCCGAGGCCGAGGCCTGCCGGCGCCTGGTCGAGCGCACGCGCCAGTACGCCCGGCGGCAGGAGATCTGGATGCGCCGCATCCCCGGGATCGAGCTGCTCGATCCCGGGGATGCGGCGCACCTGGAATGATTCGCCCGGTGCGCCCCGACCGACTCGGCATCGTGCTCGTGCTCGCATCCTCGGCCGCGTTCGGTGCCAACGCCATCTTCGCGAAGCTGTCCTACAACGAAGGCGCGACGGTGGGCGAGTTCCTGTCCGTCCGCTTCAGCATCGCCGCGATCGTGTTCTGGATCCTGCTCCGGCCGCGCGTGACGCGATCCGAGGTGCTGCCGGGGCTGCTCCTGGGCCTCGCGTACTGCGGGCAGGCGAGCTTCTACTTCTGGGCGGTGTCGATCCAGGACGCCTCCGTCACGTCGGTGTTCCAGGCCGTCACGCCCCCGATCGTCGCGGTGGCGGCCGTCCTGCTCGGGCGCGAGCGGGCATCGGCCCGCGTGTTCGTCGCGATCGGCATCGCGGGCGTCGGCATGGTGCTGGTGGGGCTCACCGGCGGCGACGCCAGCGGGCACGTGGTGCCGCTCGGCGCGCTGCTCGCGATCGCCTCCTCCGCCTGGTACGCGGGCTACCTGCTGGCCGGCGAGCGCATCGTCAAGAACATCAAGCCGCTGGTGCTCGGCTGCCTGATCGCGACCGGCGGGGCGATCGGCTTCACCGCGGGCAGCCTCGCGCTCGGGCAGCTCCAGTTCGAGTTCGGCAGCCGGGCGTGGCTGTGGTTCGCGCTCTCCGCGCTGCTGTCGACGGTGTTCGC
Source organism: uncultured Actinomycetes bacterium (assembly GCA_963722525.1). GTDB lineage: Bacteria > Actinomycetota > Thermoleophilia > Gaiellales > F1-60-MAGs149 > VFJZ01. The sequence goes on from CAVRMM010000002.1 coordinate 800,711, forward strand.
GGTGACCGCCATCATGGCGGGCATGAATCGCATCGGCCCGTCGGTGGCCGGCCTGCTGACCACGTTCGAGACGCCGGCGACGATCGTGTACGCGACGATCGTGTTCGGCGAGTCGCTGTCGCCGTGGCAGTGGGTGGGGGCCGCGCTCGTGCTCGGGGCGGTGTTCGCCGTGCAACTGCCGGGGCGGCGCGCCGCTACCGTTCCGGCTGGATGACGACGACGCGTGAGACCATCGAGGCAGCCTTCAGCGGCGCCATTCCGGCCGAGGAAGCCCGCTCTGCCGTGGACGAGGCCCTCGGCCTGCTCGACCGGGGCGAGGCGCGCCTGGCGGAGCCCGGGCCCGACGGCTGGACCGTCAACGGCTGGCTGCAGCAGGCCATCCTCCTGCACTTCCGCCTCCAGCAGATGGAGGTGATCGAGCACGGCCCGTTCACCTACCACGACAAGATCCCGCTCAAGGGTATCGACGCGCTGCAGGGCGTGCGGGTGGTGCCGCCCGCGACGGTGCGCCGCGGCGCGTTCGTCGAGGCCGGCGCCGTGCTGATGCCGAGCTACGTCAACATCGGCTCCCACGTAGGCTCCGGCACCATGATCGACACCTGGGCGACGGTCGGATCGGGCGCGCAGGTGGGCCGCGACGTGCACGTCGCCGGCGGCGTCGGCATCGGCGGCGTCCTCGAGCCGCCGGGCGCCCGCCCCGTGATCATCGAGGACGGCGCCTTCCTCGGCTCTCGCTGCATCATCACGGAGGGCGTGATCGTGGAGCGCGAGGCCGTGATCGGCCCGAACGTGGCGCTGTCCGCGTCCGTGCCGGTGATCGACGTGACCGGCGCCGAGCCGGTCGAGTATCGCGGCCGCGTGCCGGCGCGGGCGATCGTCGTGCCCGGCACGCGCCCGAAGACGTTCCCGGCGGGCACCTACCAGCTGTCGTGCGCGCTCGTGATCGGGTACCGCACCGAGTCGACCGACCGCAAGACGTCGCTGAACGCGGCGCTCCGCGACCATGGCATCGCCGTTTAGCGGCTCCGTCGCCGCCGTCTGCGAGGCGCTCGTCGCGACGCCCTCGGAGTACGGTGACGAGGAGCTGATCGCCGGCCTCGTCGAGGAGCGCTGCCACGAGCTCGGCGTCGTGCACGAGCGCCGCGGCAACGCGATCGTCGCGCGCACCGGCGGCCCCGGGCCGGCGATGGCGCTGGTCGGCCACCTCGACACCGTCCCCAACTGGGACGGCGGCACGACCCGGGTCGAGGGCGACCACATCGTCGGGCGCGGCACCGCCGACATGAAGGGCGGCGTCGCCGTGATGCTGCGCCTGCTGGAGCGGTTCGCCGACCATGCGCGACCCGTCTCCTACGTGTTCTACGACCGCGAGGAGGGCCCGAACCAGCTGAACGGCATCCACGCGGTGCTGGCCGACCGGCGGCTGCTCGAGGAGCTGACGTTCGCCGTCGTGCTGGAGCCGACCTCCAACACCGTGCACGCCGGCGCGGTCGGCACGATGAACGCCGACGTCGTCTACCGCGGCAAGCTCGCGCACAGCGCCCGGCCGTGGCAGGGCGTGAACGCGATCTACGAGGCCGCCGCGGCGCTCGGCCGCTTCGCTGCGCGCCGGGAGGAGCCGGTCGTCGTCGAGGGCCTGCAGTTCCACGACACCATCACCGTCACGCTCGCGCACGGCGGCGCCACCCGCAACGTCGTCCCGGACGAGTTCCGGCTCGCCGTCAACGTGCGCGTCGCGCCCGGCCGCGAGCTGGCCGGCGCCCGGGCCGAGGTCGAGGCCCTGGCCGCGCCGGGCGTGGTGGAGTGGCTCGACGAGTCTCCCGCCGCGCTGCCGAACGTGACGCAGCCGGCGGTGCGCGCCTTCATCGAGGCGACCGGCGTCGAGGTGCATCCGAAGCAGGCCTGGACCGACGTCGCGACGCTGCAGGCGGCGGGCATCCCGGCCCTCAACTACGGCCCCGGCGACGCGTCGCAGGCGCACCAGCGCGACGAGTGGGTCTCGATCGCCGCGCTCGAGCACTGCGAGCACGTGCTGGCCGGCTACCTGCTGCGCTGATGCGGGCCGAGCGCTGGCAGGGGGCGGGCAACGTCTACCTCCTCGTCGAGGAGGCGCCGGCCGACGTCGCGGTCGCGTGCCGCGATCACGAGGCCGACGGCGTGCTCGTGCTGACGGCCGTCCCGGGTGCGGACGTCGCGATGCGGATCATCAACCCCGACGGCTCGGAGCCCGAGGCGTGCGGCAACGGCACGCGCATGGTGGCGCGCTTCGTGGCGGAGCGCGACGGGCTCGGCGAGGTGCGCATCGCCACGACGGCGGGCGTGCTCGCGACCGTCGTCCACGACGACGGCACCGTGACGGCGCGCATGGCCGACGCGCGCCTGACCGACGACGACCAGTACCGGCCGACCGGCGAGCCGTTCCCGTACCCGCACCGATTCGTGTCGGTCGGCAACCCGCACGCGGTGATCCAGGTGGACGACCCGGCGGCGTTCCCGCTCGCCTACCAGGGGCCGCTGCTCGAGCACCACGAGTGGTTTCCGCAGCGCGCCAACATCGAGGTGTGGCGGCCGCTCGCCGACGGCTCGCGCCGAGATGCGGGTGTGGGAGCGCGGCGTCGGCGAGACACCAGCCTGCGGCACCGGGGCGTGCGCCGTCGCGGTCTCGGCGGTGCTCGACGGCCTGGCGCACAGCCCGGTCACGGTGCACCTGCCGGGCGGCTCGCTGCAGGTCGCCGTCGGGCCGGAGCTCGAGATCCGCATGACCGGGCCGGCCGAGCGCATGGGGGTGCTGGAGCTGTGAGGTTCGCCCGCCGGCTCGATCCGGTGCCCGAGTACCTGACGGCGCGGCTGAACCGGCTGATCGCCGAGCGGCGGGCAGCCGGGCGCGACGTGATCTCGCTCGGGGTCGGCGACCCCGACCTGCCGCCGAGCGTGGCCGCGCGCGAGGCGCTGGCTGCGGCCGTGCGGCGCGACGACGTGGCGCACTACCCGACCAACCGCGGCCTGGCCGAGCTGCGGGAGGCCGTGGCGCGGTTCTACGACCGCCGGTTCGGCGTCACGCTCGACCCGGAGACCGAGGTGGTGCCGCTGCTGGGCGCCAAGGAGGGGCTCGCGCACCTGGCGCTGGCGCAGCTCGATCCCGGCGACGTGGCGCTGGTGGCCGATCCCGGCTACCCCGTGTACGTGGGCGGGCCGCTGATCGCCGGCGCCGAGCCGTACGGGCTGCCGCTGCTGCCGGAGCGCGCCTTCCAGCCCGACCTGGACGCCGTGCCCGCAGCCGTGCGCGATCGCGCCAACCTGCTGATCCTCGGCTACCCCAACAACCCGACCGGCGCGGTGGTGGAGGACGACCTGTTCGAGCGCCTGGTCGCCTTCGGCGTGCCGGTCTGCCACGACAACGCCTACTCCGAGATCACGTTCGACGGCTACGTGGCGCCGAGCTTCCTGCAGACGCCCGGCGCGCGCGAGGCGGGCATCGAGCTGCTGTCGCTCTCGAAGGCCTTCAGCCTGCCCGGCTGGCGGGTCGCGTTCGCGGTCGGCAACGCCGCCGATGGTGGGCAACCTGCTGCGCCTCAAGACCAACGTCGATGCCGGCATGTTCACGGCGCTGCAGCACGCCGCGATCGCGCTGCTGGACTCCGATCCGGCCGAGCGCGCGGCGCTCGCTTCCACCTACGGGCGGCGCCGCGACCTGGTGTGCGGCGCGCTCGCCGCGGCCGGCCTCGAGGTGACGCCGCCGCGCGGCGGCATGTACATCTGGCTGCCGGTACCGGGCGGCGAGGGATCGATGGCGTTCTCCGAGCGCATCCTCGACGCGTGCGACGTGGTCGTGTCGCCGGGCGTCGCGTACGGCCCGGCCGGCGAGGGTTTCGTGCGGCTCGCGCTGACCCAGCCGGAGGACCGGCTGGCGGAGGCCGTCGGCCGTCTGATCGCCGCCCTGTAGGCTTCCCGGACTTGGGAGACTCGTTTCACACCATCCGGGACGCCGAGCCGGAGCGCGCCGTGGTCATGGCCGTCTGGCCGTCCGGGTTCGACGGCGATGCCGAGCTGGACGAGATGGACGAGCTCCTGCGCACCGCCGCGGTCGCCGGCGTCGGCCGCATCGTGCAGCGCCGGCTGAACCCGCATCCGCGCACCTACCTCGGCCCCGGCAAGCTGCAGGAGCTGCAGGCGCTCGCCCACCAGGTCGACGCCGAGGTGGTCGTCTGCGACGACGAGCTGACGCCCGTGCAGCAGCGCGTGCTGGAGGACACGCTCGAGATGCGCATCGTCGACCGCACGGCGGTGATCCTCGACATCTTCGCGGCCCACGCGCACACGGCCGAGGGCAAGCTCCAGGTCGAGCTCGCGCAGCTGGAGTACAGCCTGCCGCGCATGCGCGGCCTGTGGAAGCACCTCGAGCGCCTCGGCGGCGGCGTCGGCACCCGCGGTCCCGGCGAGTCGCAGCTCGAGACCGACCGCCGGCTGGCGCGCACCCGCATCCAGCTGCTCAAGAAGCGCATCGCGCTCGCCTCGCAGCACCGCCGCACCGCCCGCAAGCGGCGCGAGGGCTCCGAGACGCCGTCCGTCTCGCTCGCCGGCTATACGAACGTCGGCAAGTCGACCCTGCTGAACGCCCTCACGGGCGCCGAGGTGTCGTCGGCCGACCGGCTGTTCGAGACCCTCGACCCGACCACGCGGGCCTACGTGTTCGGCGGCCGCGCGTACACGCTGACCGACACCGTCGGGTTCATCCGCAAGCTGCCGCACGGGCTGGTCGAGGCGTTCGCGTCGACGCTCGAGGAGACGATCGCGGGCGACCTCATCATCCACGTCGCCGACGCGTCGGCGCCGGAGGAGGAGCGCCTCGCGCAGCAGGCGGCCGTCGAGGAGGTGCTGGACGAGATCGGGGCGGGGGAGATCGCGCGGCTGCTGGTCCTGAACAAGGCCGACCTGCTGGATCCCGTCTCGCGGCGGCGGCTGCAGAACGCCAACCCCGACGCCGTCCTGACCGCGGCCCGCACCGGTGAGGGCCTCGAGGAGCTCGAGGTCAAGATCGCCGCGTTCTTCGCGAACCGGTTCGAGCCGATCGAGCTGCTGGTGCCGCACGCGCAGGGCAAGGAGCTGGCCGCGCTGTACGCGCTGGGCGCACCGATCGAGCGCGAGGATACCGCCGAGGGCGTGGTGATCCGCGCGCACCTGCCCGAGGCCGAGGCCCGCCGGTTCGCCCGTTTCCGCACGGACGGTGGCTGAGGTGGAGCTGCCCTTCCAGGTGCTGCACGCCGACGCGCGGCTGCCCGCCGCGGCGCACGAGCACGACGCCGGGCTCGACCTGCGCAGCGTCGAGGCCCGCACGGTCGAGCCGGGTGAGCGCGCGCTGGTGCCCGTCGGCCTGGCGGTCGAGATCCCGCCCGGCCACGCCGGCCTGGTGATCCCGCGCAGCGGCCTCGCGGCCCGGCACGGCATCACGATCCTGAACGCTCCGGGGCTCGTTGACGCGGGCTACCGCGGCGAGCTGCAGGTCGCGCTGCTCAACACCGATCGCGCCGAGCCGTTCGCGATCGCGGTCGGCGACCGCATCGCGCAGCTGGTGATCGTGGCGGTGCCCGCGGTCCAGCCCGTGCAGGCGGCCGAGCTGTCGGGCAGCGCGCGCGGCGAGGGTGGGTTCGGCTCGACGGGACGCGGCTGAGCCGTGCACCAGCAGCCCCGCATCCGCGCCGCCGCGCTGATCGTGGTCGACCGGCGGGTGCTGCTGATCCGGCAGGAGAAGGACGGCCGCGCCTACTGGCTGCTGCCCGGCGGCGGGGTCGAGCCGGGCGAGACGATGGAGCAGGCGCTGCGCCGCGAGCTGCGCGAGGAGTGCGGGCTGCACGACGTGCAGGTCGGCGGACCGGTGGCGATGGCGGAGTCGATCGCGCCCGTCCACGAGCGCGGCGGCAAGCACATCGTCCACGTCATCTTCCACTGCGACGTGACGCCGGGCGCGCTGGCGCTCGTCTCATCGCGGGAGGAGGCGGTGCGCAACCACGCGCTCGTGGGACAGCGCGAGGTGGGGCAGATCGATTTGCGGCCGCCGATCCAGCGGTTCGTCGAGCGGTTCCAGCCGGGCGACCCGTTCGTGGCGCTCGGCCACGCGTGGGTCTCCTAGCGGCGCGTCAGCCGATGAAGGCGCCGGTCACGTACATGACCGCGATGCCCGCCACGTAGCCGCCGATCGCCCAGCCCGAGCGCAGACCGCCGGGCGCACGCCGCGCGACGTCGCGGCCGACCTCGACGACGACCTGCAGCGCGGCACCGGCCGCGAGGGCGAAGAACAGGACGCCGAGCACGTCGTTGGTGACGTAGCCGCCGAGCCACGTGCCGAGGATGGCCGGGGCGCCGGCGATCAGCGCGAGCAGCGTCAGCTTGCCGAAGCTGAACCGCTCGGTCGCGCTGACCGCGGCGATGCCGAGGCCCTCGGTGACGTTGTGCACCATGAAGCCGATGATCAGGAAGCTGCCCAGCTGCGAGCGCGCCGAACGCGAACGACGTGCCGATCGCGAGGCCCTCGCCGAGGTTGTGGACGCCGATGCCGACGGCGACGAGCAGCGCCAGCGAGGCTCCCGTCGTGGCCCGGCCGCGGCCCAGCCAGGACGCAGAGGAAGGTCATGCCGAGACCGCTCCCGACCGCGCCGAGCAGCACGAGACCGGGCCCGCCCAGCGCGGGCGGCAGGCTCGCCTGCAGCTCGAACGCCTCGAACAGCGCCTCGATACCGAGGAACGTCAGCAGACCGGCCGTCAGGGCGAGGAACGCGGCGAGCCACTGCGGGCTGGCCCGGCGCAGGGACGGCAGCCACAGCAGGCCGAGCGCCACCGGCACGACGCCGACCAGGAAGCCGATCAGGGCGTAGCCGAAGAAGCCGCTCGCCGAGGGCGCCGGCGTCTCGACCGCGGCAGGGATCGCCTCCGTCGTCTGGATGCCGGTCGAGCTGGTGATGCCGACGCTGATCGGCTCGTCCGCGACCCACGGGTACTGCACCTCGATGGTGCTGGTGCGCAGCCGGCCGAGGGTGGTGGGGCCGTCGACCGTGAACGGCACGATCGCGTCGTCGACGGTGACCAGGGCGATCGTCAGGTCGTCGGCCTGCGGGTTGCGGACGGAGATCGTGATCTCGCCGGGCTGGAACTCGACGCGGCGCACGTCGAAGGCGTCGGCCGGCGGCGCGTTGCGTCCGATCAGGTCGACGACCGACGAGCCGCTCGAGACGAACAGGCCCACCACCACGGTCAGCAGCAGCAGCGGTGCGAGCGCGTACAGGCGCCAGCCGACGCGCGACCTCAGCGTCGACCGGGTCGGCGCGTTCAACTCTCGACCACCTCGAAGTAGCCCATCCAGCCCAGCTCGGTGAACTCGGACTGGTGCGCGTGGAACATGAACGTGCCGGGGTGCGAGAAGTCGATCTCGATCACGCCGCGCTGGCCCTGGGCCTGCACGACGAGGTCGGTGTACTCCCAGTGGTCGCCGGTGCCGGTCGGCTGGTAGCGGAAGAAGTCGGCGTGCAGGTGCAGCGAGTTGACGAGGTCGAACTCGGTCAGGTTCGCCAGGTAGAGGCGCACGGTCGTGCCGCAGCTGCACCTTGATCGGGTAGCGCGCGTAGTAGAAGGTGCGGCCGTTGACGGTGTAGAAGTTGTTCTCGCCGTCGCCGTCGGTGTCGTAGCCGTTCATCACCATCACGAGCTCCTGCGCCGGCGGGCGCGGCTCCTTCGGATCGATGATGAACGCGCCGTAGAGGCCCTTGTGGATGTGCTTCTTGAGCGGCGTCGCGTGGCAGTGGTAGAGCTGCATGCCGGCGGGGCGCGCGATGAACTCGTACGTGAACTCGGCGCCCGGCTCGACGATCTCGAACACGCCGTCCATGTTGGTCGGGTGGATGCCGTGGAAGTGGATGGTGTGGGGGTGCGACCCGGCGTTGCGGAAGTGCACGCGCAGCAGGTCGCCCTCGGTCGCCCGGATGATCGGGCCGGGGACGGTGCCGTTGTACGTCCACGCCGCGAAGAAGACACCGGGCGCGATCTCGATCTGCTGGTCGGCCGCCGTCAGGGTGTACTCGCGCACGCGGCCGGGCTGGTACGGCAGCGCCGGCGGCGGGTACAGCAGCCGGTCGAGGTCGTTCGGGCCGCCGACGGCGGGCGCCCCCTCGCGGATCATCGCTGCATGTCCGCCGTGCCCGCCCGGCGCGGCGGCGGCCGCGACGACGTGGCCGGCGTGCTCCTCGGCCGGCGCCCCGGTGTTCGCTCCGCGGGCGATGCTCGCCAGCACGGGCGTCGCGGCGAGCGGTGCGGCGGCGAGCAGGGCGTTCCGGCGGGTGAGCAGTGGTTTAGGCATGCCTAGGAATAGATTCTAGCCGAGCCTAGCCCGGGCGCCAACCAGCCCCGTGACACTTCCGCGCGGTCCGTGCGCCTCCCATGTGCGGGGTCTGACCCCAATTCGGCCCTTCCTGGGGTCTGACCCCAGAACGTTTCCGCGCGGAAGGCTCACGGATCGGGCGATTGGCGATCGATGTGCGCGGTCCGGCTGGAAGCGCGCGCCGCCGGAGACACGGAACGCGCTAGGGAGCCGCCGCGCGTCGCGGAATCAGTGGCCGCGGCTCTCGGACAGGGCCGAGAGGAAGTCCGACACCGGGATCGCCGGCAGGCTCTGGATGCGCGTCGAGCCGCGCGAGCCCAGCTCGACCGCGATCTGGGCGACCGTCAGGTGGTCGGGCGCCTCGAGGATCGTGACGAAGTCGTACGGGCCGAGCACCGCCCACTGGCTGACGATCCTCGCGCCCATCGCCTCGACCTGGGCGTTCACCTGCTGCACGCGGCTCGGGTTCTTCTTCAGCGTCTCGATGCCGTCGGAGGACAGCGTCGAGAGGAGGACGTAGGTCTGCACGGCCCCAGGTTACCGTCGCTCGGCCCGGGCGATCGTCGCGGCGCCCTCGGCGGTGCGCAGCTCGAGCGCGTCGTCCAGCGGAGCGAGCGCGCCCCCGTTGCGTCGCGCCAGCGCGTGGCCGATCAGCTCGTCGGCGATCCACGGGTTCTTCGGCAGCAGCGGGCCGTGCACGTAGGTGCCGACGATGCGCTCGGCCCGGCACCCCTCGGTGCGGTCCTCGCCGTTGTTGCCGGCGCCCGCGATGACGCGCCCGAGCGGCTGCACGCCGCCGCCGAGCCAGGTCCGCCCGGCGTGGTTCTCGAACCCGACCATCGTCTGGCCGCCACCGCAGTCGACCAGGACGTTGCCGATCAGCCGCGTGTCGCCGGCGACGGTCTCCAGGTCGACGAGGCCGATGCCGGGGATCTCGTCGCCCTGGTGGCCGCGGTACCGATGGCCGAGCAGCTGGTAGCCGCCGCACACCGCGAGCAGGCACGCGCCGTCGGCGATCGCCTCGCGGATGGCGGGCGTCTGCCGGATCAGCTCGGCTGCGACCAGCACCTGGTCGCGGTCCTGCCCGCCGCCCAGCAGGATGATGTCGGCGCTCGCCGGGTCGAGGTCGGCGCCCAGCGCGAGCGGCTGGACGCGGTAGTCGATCCCCCGCCATGCGCAGCGCTGCTCGAGCACGCGCACGTTGCCCCGGTCGGCGTAGATGGAGAGCAGCGTGGGATAGACGGGGACGATCGTGATCACCGGGCCGTCGCCTCCCAGTACGGCCGCACGAGGCCGCGCTCGGCCGCCACGCGCTGCAGCTCGAGCATCGCGGTGTACGTGGGCAGCACGTAGGCGGTGCCGCCGGCGCCGGCCCGCTCGAGCGCGTGGTCGAGGGCCGCGGCCCGGTCGGCGACGATCTCGATGCGGTCGTCCGGCACCCCGGCGTACTTGGCGCGCAGCGCGATGTCGGCCGCGCGGGTGCCGCTGCAGACGACGACGCCGGCGCGGGGGAGGGCCATCTCGAAGTCGACGTCCCAGATCCACGAGACGTCGCGGCCGTCGGCGATGCGGTCGTTCAGCGCCAGCAGCAGCACGGCGCCCTCCAGGTTCGGCGCCAGCGTGCGCAGCGCCTCGTTGGCACCGGCCGGGTTCTTCACCAGCAGCAGGACGGCGTCGCGGTCGCCGACGACGACGCGCTCGAACCGCCCGAAGGCCGCCCGTGCGCCGCCGATGCGCTCCGCCGCCGCCGCCGGATCGATGCCGAGCGCCGTCGACAGCGCGAAGGCGCCGGCGGCGTTGTAGACGTTGTAGATGCCGGGCAGGGCGAGGTCGAGACGCGTGCCGCCGACCGTGAACGAGCTGCCCTCCAGCCCGCGCAGCCCGATCGACGTGACGGCCACGTCGAGCGCCGGGCGGGAGGAGCCGCAGTCCGGGCACCGGTAGTCGCCGAGGTGGCCGAGGTAGATCGCCTCGTACGCGTAGGCGGCGCCGCAGCGCACGCAGGTGGTGGAGTCGGCGGCGTCGGCCAGGTCGGGCAGCGCCACGGCCGGGTCGTCGAGGCCGAACCGGACCACGTTCGCGCGGCCGTCGCCGAGCGAGCTGATCACCGGGTCGTCGGCCGCGAGCACCAGCATCGTCTCGGGCGGCAGCGCCGCAACCATCGACCGCCAGCGCTCGGCTACCAGCTCGAGCTCGCCGTACCGGTCGAGCTGGTCGCGGAACAGGTTGGACAAAAGCAGCGCGCGCGGCCGCGTGCGGCGCGCGATCTCGGGCAGCGCGAACTCGTCCACCTCGAACAGGCCGAGCTGCGCGTCGGCCGAGCCGGTCAGGAGCGCGCTGGCGACGCCCGACAGCAGGTTCGCGCCGGCGCCGTTGCGGCACAGCTCGTGCTCCGGCTCGAGCGCGGCGGCGACGAGGGCCGAGCTGGTCGTCTTGCCGTTGGTGGCCGAGACCAGCACCACGCCGTCGGGCAGACGGGACGCGAGGCGCTCGATCGCGTCGGGGGCGAGACGCAGCAGCGCCTTGCCCGGCAGGCTCGTGCCGCCGCCGCGTCCGCTCCGGCGCGACAGCGAACCGATCACGCGCGCAGCGGCCGTCTTGGCGGGAAAGAGGCTCACGCGAGCGCATCGTAGCGTTGCAGGACGCGTAGCACTTTCAGTGCGTCCCCTTGCAACTTCTCAAGACTGCTCTATGCTGACTGATCAGAGGGTCAGTACGCTCGTCGGGGTCTGGCGATCTTCCCGGCAAGGTGGAATCCCTTTGGCCCGCGTTTCGGGGGCCCTGTATCAACGACGGCAGGCGGTGAACGGATGCGATCCAAGACGGTCTTCACGGCACTCGAGAACATCGATCAGGAGCGCCTCGCGCAGTTCCAGGCGGGCATGCGCAAGCGGTACTCCGACACGCAGATCCTCGCCCAGCTCAGCGCCTGCGCGGAGCGCCTCGGCAAGTCGCCGACGATGCGCGAGTTCGAGGCCGACGCCGAGACGACCGTCCACCCGCAGACCGTGATCGAGCACTTCGGCTCGTGGAACGCCGCGAAGCGTCAGGCCGGCCTCGTGCCGCGGCGGTTCGCGACGCGCGAGGAGCTGCTCGACCAGCTGCGCTCCCTGGGCGAGGAGATCGGCCGCGTGCCGACCGCCAAGGACATCGAGGCGCGGCGCGGCCGGATGCCGTCGAAGTCGCTCTACTGGCACACCTTCGGCTCGCTCACGACCGCCCTCCGCGAGGCCGGCTTCGACGTCGCAGTCGGCGAGGAGCGCCTCGATCGCGCGCTCGACCAGGGCGTGCTGCTGGCGATCCAGCTCGGCCGGCTGCCGAAGTTCGCCGACTGGGCCGAGGCCCGCCGGTCCGACATCAACATGCTCACCGAGTGGCAGGTCTACCGCATGTTCGACGCCCGCCGCGGTGCCTGGTCGACGTTCCAGTTCCTGCTCCGTGAGCGCCTCATCAAGCAGGGCGTCGAGATCAAGGGCGACGGCACCCTCGCCTAGGGGCTAGGCCGCGAGGCGGTCGGCCGCGACCCGGATGTTGGTCGCGAGCGACTCCAGGCGGCGCACGTCCCCGCCCGGCAGCTCGACCCGCACGCCGGGATGCACCACTGCCGCCTCCAGCACGCTGCCCGGCGCCAGCACCACGGTCAAGCCGGTGCCGGCACCCGGCGCGAGCTCCTGCACCAGGGCCGTGCCGTCGAGCACGAGCCGGCCGCCGCGCATGATCGCGCCCTCGCTCTCGAGCTCCAGGCGGCCGCGCACGTGCAGCGACGACTCGATGATGCCCTTGCCGGTGACGACCATCGTCCCGACCATGTCGACGGTGCACTTCTGCAGCAGCGAGGCCGTGAACACCGGCGCCTCGGCCGTCAGCTCCGCCAGGCGGGCGGTCTCGTGGGCAAATGCCGCGGCCACGTCGCCGAGCCGCGTCATCGGCAGCCGGCCGAGCCGGACGGCCTCGAGGTCCTCCTGCGCGGCGCGCAGCGCCGACAGCACGTCGTAGGGGACGCTGCCCCGGTCGCGGTCGGCCTCGGCCAGCGCGCCCTTGATCTGCTGCTCGAGCTCCGGTGCGACCCGCTCCAGCACCATCGCGAGCATGCGCAGCGGCGGCAGGTCGCGGCCCGCCGCGCGGGTGGCGGCGATCAGCTGGCCCATGCCGTGCTGGACGCGGCCGACGTCGCGCGCGAGCGGCGCGGTGAGCGCGTGCAGCGCGAGCATCGCCGCGTGCGTGTGACCGACGCGGAGCGTGGAGTCGAAGGCGGGCCCGGCGATGTGCAGCGCGTGGCCGGCCTCGACCGTCGACCGGCGGACGGCGTCGCCGACCGACACGGCCCGCTTGGCGCGGACGAGGCCGTCCTCCACCGAGCCGGTGACCTCGATCGAGCCGGGGCTCGACAGCTCGCCGCTCGATGCCCGCACGTCGCCGGTGTGGACGAGGGAGGCGGTGACGGTGACGACGCCGTCGGCGAGGCGCGCGTGGCCGTCGAGGGTGGCGACGATGCGCCCGTCGGATTCCACGATCGCGCCGTCACCGACGCGGAGCTCTGCGGGCCGCGGCTCGCCGACGCCGATCACGCGGCCGGTGACCGTCACGCCGTCGACGCCCGGGCGGGCGCACGCGACCCGCGCGAGGAGCGCGCCGGCGCGCACGAAGCGCTCCGTCCCGCGCGCGTCGACCGCGTGGAGCTGGACGGTCGCGTCCTGGGCGCGCACGGGTGCGAGCCCGCGCGCGACCGGCTCGTTGACGCCGCCGGGCAGCAGGCGCGCGACGGCGTCCTGCAGGACGCCCCACACGATGCCGCGGTCGGCCAGCGCCTCGTACAGGTCGTCGAGCGACGGCTCGGGGCAGGGGATGCGCTCGGCGACGAGGCGGCGGAGCGTGACGGTGCGGTTCGGCGGCTGGTCCTCGAGCCGGTACCGGGCGCCCGGCACGCGCTCGACGGTCATGGTGGCGAGCAGCTGGTCGGGCGTCACGTCGACGCGCACGTCGAGGCGCGGCGGGTCGTCGGGCAGGTGCACGGCCACGTCGCCGGGCGCTGCGGCCTCGACCGGCCCGCGGCCCGCCTCCTGGCCGGCGGGCGAGCAGGTCGATGCCCGCGTCCGAGCACACGACGGCACGCCGCCCGTCGTGCTCGGGCGGCACGATCACGAGCGCGCCGCCGACGACCGATGCGGTCCCGTCCTGGCTCTGCACGAACACGGTATCGGCGCGACGTTCCCCCGTCTTGAGGATCGGGTCCGGCGCAAGATCGGCCGTTCGGCCCCTCATGCTCGGCCCGTCCGCTGCCGATCTTCGGGATACGAGATCGCCACGGATGGCGCCTCGAGGAGGTACCCGACGATGACCGAATATCGCACCACAGACGACGTCGAGGCCTGGTTCGCCGGCCGCATGCAGGAGTTCGCCGCGCGCGAGCGCGACGCGTGGGAGGAGTACCTCCGCACGATCCGCGGCATCGACACCGACGTCTACCAGCAGGCCGAGCCCCTGGCCTGGAGGCGCCTCCGGCGTCAGATCGCACAGCTCGCGCACGATCGCCGGCGCGACGAGTTCGAGCGCGACCGGGCGGTCGCCGAGCTCAACGGCCTGCGGCTGGCCAGCTGATGGAGTTGCGGCTCCTCGACATCGAGGAAACCCCCCGCGCGGACATCGCGCACTCGACGGCGCGGCTCGCACGCCGGTGCAACCACGTCGCCGTGGACGGCCGCCTGACGCCCCTGGGCTACCGGTTCTACCCGATGCCGGGGTCCGAGGTGCCGTCGTTCTTCTGCAAGCGCTTCACCGCCGGCAGCCGCTCGGCCGCCATCACGCTGCTCGCGGGCTACGACCCGCAGACCGGCGAGGCCGTGCTCGAGGACTGCCGCTCCGCCCGCGAGGCCGCCCGGCACATCGCCGCCGGCCGGGCTGGCTGGTGGGTCGTGCGGCTAACCTACGGAGCGCGGATGCTGAACCTCGACGAGCTCACTGGATCCTACGCACAGCGTGATCCAGCAGGCTTCGCGGCGTTCGTCGCGGAGCTCGATGCCCTGGGCCTTGCTCGTCGATCGTCCTGTCCGATCTGCCATCCGAAAGAGCCGTAGCGTGGGGACGGCGCCCGCGCTCCGCCGGACGCGCTCGTCGTCCCACGCGGCACCGCTGCGATCGCACCGGATCCTGCGGCTCCGCCAGGGGCACTTCTTCCTGGCGCTGCTGTGGTTCTCGGCGCACGAGCTGTCGCGCGACTTCACGCTCGGCCGGGCACTGACGGCCCTGCTGTGGACGGTGATCTGGTACGCGTCGATCCGCTGGACGCTGCTGCGCGAGTCGCGCGCGGCACCCAGCTGGGCGTTCACGGTCGTTCGGGCCGCCCAGGGCGCCCTGCTGGCCGGCGCCGTGATCCTCGCCGGCAACGCGATCCTCGGCACCGGCGACAGCATCGGGTCGGAGCTCGCGGCGATCGCGGCGATGGGCCTGATCGCCTTCCTCTGGCAGGCCGCGGTGGCCGGGCACCACGCGCTGGGCGAGCCGCTGCGCTGCGTCATCATCGGCCCGGCCGAGACCGTGCGGATGATGGAGACGGAGCGCGTCGCGCCGGGCGCGCGGGCCTTCGAGCTCGTCGGCTGGGTCGACGACCGGGCCGAGCCGGGCACGCGCGGATCGACCCGCGCCCCCTGCCTCGGCACGCTGGACGACCTCGAGCGCGTCGCCTACGGCGGCGGCGTCGACCTGTTCGTGATCGGCGTCCGCACGGGCCGGCCGGCGCTGTACGGCCGCCTGCTCGAGCTGCTGCACCTCGATGTCTCGGTGATGGAGTTCCCACCGTTCTTCGAGCGCACCTTCGGACGGGTGCCGCTGGAGGGGCTGACGCCCACCTGGTTCCTGCACACGATGCACCTGCACCGGCGCGACGAGGAGTCGGTCTCGAAGCGGCTGATGGACCTCGGCCTGGCCGGCGTCGGGCTGGTCCTCGCCTCGCCGATCCTCGTCGCGGCCGCGGTCGCGGTGCGCCTGCGCGGCGGCCCCGGCCCGGTCATCTTCCGGCAGACGCGCATCGGCGAGCACGGCCGGCGGTTCACGATGCTGAAGTTCCGCTCGATGCGCAGCGACGTCTCCAACGACGGCACGACCTGGACGGGGGAGGACGACCCGCGCATCACCCGCGTCGGCAGGGTCCTGCGCCGGTTCCGCATCGACGAGCTGCCGCAGCTCGTGAACGTGCTGCGTGGCGAGATGACGATGGTCGGCCCGCGGCCCGAGACGCCCGACTACGTCCGCTGGCTGGCGGACGAGATCCCGTTCTACAAGCCGCGGCACTTCACCAAGCCCGGCATCACGGGCTGGGCCCAGGTGTGCGCGGGCTACGCCTCGTCGCTCGCGGACACGCGCACGAAGCTCTCGTACGACCTCTACTACATCCGCAATCGCTCGTTCTCGCTCGACCTGGCGATCATCCTGCGCACGTTCGCGACGGTGCTCACGGGCAGCGGGGCGAAGTGAGCGACCAGAATTCTCATCGCTCAGAAATATGCTCTAAAGAACATATAAACATCTCCCGATACAGGTATTGCTCGCACGGACCGCGAGCAGCGCCAGTATCCACGGAAGGACGCCCCAACGGGCGTCCTTTTTGCGTTCTGAAGGAGGTGTCATGGAGCTCTTCGACGTCACGCAGAAGTCCCTCGAGGTGGCCCTGCACGGCACCGAGCTGCGGCAGCAGGTGGTCGCGAACAACCTCGCGAACGTCAACACGCCGGGATTCAAGCGCTCGGACGTGGAGTTCGGCCCGGCGCTCGCCCAGGCCCTGCAGTTCTCGGGCACCAGCGCCGCCGTCGGCGGCGTCTCGGCGGTCGTCAAGTCCGACAACCAGTCGACCATGCGCGCCGACGGCAACAACGTCGACATCGACCGCGAGGCGACGTACCTGGCGCAGACGCAGCTGCAGTTCTCGGCCCTCATGGCCGTCGTCACCAAGAACCTCACGACCATGTCCAGCATCATCACGGGGGCGCGCTGATGGGTCTCTTCGACGCGATGAACGTCGCCGCCACCGGGCTCACCGGTGAGCGCATGCGGATGGATACGATCGCGGCCAACCTCGCGAACGCCAACTCCACGCGGCGCGCCGACGGCCAGCCCGGCCCGTACCTGCGCCGGCAGGTGGTGCTGCAGGAGGCGTCGGCCAGCGCCCTCGGCCCCGCACCGAGCTTCTCCACCTTCGGCGACTTCGCCAGCTCCGTCTCGCCGGGCGGCTCCCGGATCGCCGGCATCGTCGAGCAGACGGACGGCACGGGCCTGATCCACGACCCGTCGCACCCGGACGCGGACGCGGACGGCAACGTCCGCACGCCGAACGTGAACACGGTCATCGAGATGACCGACCTGATCACCGCCACCCGCGCCTACGAGGCCAACACGACCTCGATGAACGCGATCAAGGCCGAGTTCACCCGCGCGCTGGACGTGCTGCGCTGATGCCCATCGCACCGATCGGCGCCGTCGGGATCGACGCCCTCGAGCTCTACCGCCAGCTGCCGTCCGTCGGCGGCGCCTCCGCACCCGGTGGCACGACGCCGACGCAGGGCTTCGGCGAGCTCATCTCCTCGAAGCTCCAGGGCGCCGTCGAGATGCAGAACACCGGCGCGAAGGCCGGCGCAGGCGCTCGCGACGGGCACCGCCACGGACATCTCCGCCGCGACGGTCGCCGTCGAGAAGGCGGCAATCGCGCTCCAGCTCACCGCAGCGTTCCGGAACAAGGCCGTCGAGGCCTACCAGGACGTCATGCGGATGCAGATCTAACAGGGGACACGGATGCAGATTCTCGGTATCGCAGTCGATCGGCTCGGCACGGCATCCCGGCTCATCGTCGGCGTGATCGCGCTCGCCACGATCGGCGTGATCGCGTACATCGTGATGAGCGCCGGCGGGGCCGCGTACACGCCCGCCTTCACGAATCTCGATGCGCGCAGCGCCGGCGAGCTGCAGGCCGCGCTGGCCGGTGCCGGCATCGCCACCAAGCTGTCCGAGGGCGGGGCCACCGTGCTCGTGCCGTCCAGCAAGGTGAACGAGGCGCGCGTCGCGGCCGGCAAGGCCGGCGTCGGCGATGCCCGTGCCGACTGGTCGCTGCTCGACAAGAGCTCGCTGTCGCAGACCGACGGCCAGTGGCAGATGAAGGTGCAGCGCGTGCGCTCCGAGATGCTCGCGACGCAGATCGAGGAGATCTCCGGCGTGTGCCGCGCCGACGTCAACCTGGCGATCCCCGAGCGCAGCGTGTTCAGCGCCGACCAGGAGCAGACCCACGCCTCGGTGAAGGTCGACAGCTGCGGCGGCATCCTCGCCGACTCGGCCGTGCGCGGCATCGTCGCGCTGGTCGCGAACGGCATCCCCGGCCTGATCCCGCAGAACATCTCCGTGATCGACTCCGACGGCCGCCCGCTGTCCAACCCGACGTCGGCGATCGGCCTCGCCACCGCCGACGCGATGGCGGCCGAGCGCTCGTGGGAGAACGCGCAGTCGGCGATCGCGCAGGCGACGCTCGACAAGATGGTCGGCGTCGGCGCCGGCTCGGCGATCGTCGCCGGGCAGCTGAACTTCGACGAGACCACCGAGAAGTCGCAGACCTTCGGCGACTCGAAGGGCGCGCTCACCGAAGCGACGGAGAAGGAGAACCTGAAGCAGTCGGGTGGAGCGAACGGGGGCGTCACCGGCACCGCCGCGAACCTCCCCGGCGCCGCCGCGACGAGCGGCAGCTCGAGCTCGCAGTACACCCATGACAAGAAGACCGGCACGAACGCCGTCGACACCACGCAGACCGAGACCAAGAAGGTCGGCGGCACGCCCAGCAAGATGTCCGTCTCGGTGGTCGTCGACAAGAAGGCGCTGAAGAACGTCGCCGGCGACGAGGCCACCGCCCAGCAGATCATCCAGGACACGATCGCCAACGCGATCGGCCTCGACACCGAGGACACCACCAACAAGATCAGCGTGTCGGCCGTCGACAAGCTGCCGAACCCGGTCGAGGCGCTCAAGGCCGCCGGCGTGACGGTGGGCGGCGGCGCGGCCGCCACCAAGAACGGCAGCGCCCTCGGCGGGCTCATCCCGGCCCCCTTCGGCGGCATGGTGAACCCGATCATGGCCGGCATCGGGCTGCTGGTGCTGCTGTTCCTGGTGCGCAAGTCGCTCGCCAAGCGCCAGGCGCTGCTGGGCGAGACCGACGCCTCGTGGCTGCCCGCGCTGGAGGCGCCGCCGATCAAGATCGAGGAGCTGATGCCCGCGACCTACACCGCGCCCAGCCAGGCCGAGATGGCCACCGGCCGAGAAGAAGGCGCTGCAGGGCCGGGTCGAGGAGATCGCCCAGAACCGCCCGCCGACGTCGCTGCGCGCTGCGCGGCTGGCTCGGCGACGGACGACCTGATGTGGCCGAGGAGCCATCACCGGCCGGGGGCGCCGCCCTCGAGGAGGCCGGCGTCGCCGTCGCGCCGCACGTCTCGCCACCGCCGCAAGGCCGCGATCATGACCGTCGCGCTCGGCCCGAAGCTCTCGGCCGAGGTGTTCAGGCACCTCGCCCAGGACGAGATCGACGAGCTGGTGCTCGAGATCGCCGTCGCTCGACAAGGTCGACCCGGAGGAGCGCAACCAGGTGATGGAGGAGTTCTACGAGTCCACGCTCGCCCAGGAGTTCATCGCGCAGGGCGGCATCGGCTTCGCGAAGGACGTCCTGGAGCGCGCGGTCGGCGACGAGAAGGCGATCGAGATCATGGGCCGGCTGTCGACCTACATCCGCGTCACGCCGTTCGAGTTCCTGCGCAAGATCGACCCGATCCAGGTGCTTCAACTTCCTGCAGCACGAGCACGCGCAGACGATCGCGCTGATCATGGCCTACCTGCCCGCCGACGGTGCCGCGGCCAGGTGATGGGGATGTTCCCGCAGGAGGAGCAGACCGAGGTCGCGATGCGCATCGCGCCATGGACCGCACGGCGCCCGAGGTGCTGCGCGAGGTCGAGACCGTCATGGAGCGCAAGCTGTCGAGCCTGATCAACCAGGACCTCGAGGCGGCCGGCGGCGTCAAGGCGCTCGTCGACATCATGAACTACTCCGACCGGGCCACCGAGCGCAACGTGCTCGAGACCTGGACGAGAAGGACGCCGAGCTGGCGGACGAGGTCCGCAAGCTGATGTTCGTCTTCGAGGACCTGCTGATCCTGGACGCCAAGGCGATCCAGCAGCTGCTGAAGGAGGTCGACATGAAGGACGTCGGCCTCGCCCTCAAGGGGGCGAACGAGGACGTCAAGGCGCTCATCTTCGCGAACATGTCGACCCGCGCCAGCGCGATGCTGAACGAGGACATGGAGTTCATGGGCCCGGTCAAGCGGCGCTCCGTCGAGGAGGCGCAGGGCCGCATCGTCGCGATCGTGCGACGGCTCGAGGAGACCGGCAAGATCCAGATCGCCCGCGGTGGCGCGGGCGCCGAGGACGAGCTGGTCACCGAGCCCCTTGGCCGAGAACCGCATCATCGCCCGCGCCACCGCCGCGGGTACCCGGCGACTGGCCGCCGTGCCGCTCGACCCGCTGGTCGAGCCGGACCCGGGCGGCCGCGTCGCGACGACGGTCAAGGAGCCGCCGGCCACCGGGCTGAACGCGTTCCTGGCCGCCGCGCAGCGCCAGGGAGCCGCGCTGGTCGAGGTGGCGCGCGAGCAGGCCGAGGAGATCGCCGCGCACGGCCCGCGACGACGGCTACCGCGCCGGCTACGAGGAGGGCAGGGCGCAGGCCCAGCGCGAGATCGCCGACCTGCTGCAGTTCGCCGAGTCGGCCGTCCGTGAGGTGTCGGACACCCGCTCGCGGCTGCTCGAGGAGAACGAGGACGGCGCTGGTCGAGCTCGCCATCCAGACGGCCGAGAAGATCCTCCAGGCGACGCTGCAGGCCGAGCCGCACCGCGTTACCGACGTGCTGCGCGGCGCGCTGCGCAAGGCGTACGTGCGCGACCGGCTCCAGGTGGTCTGCAACCCGGAGGACCTGGCGATGATCGAGGGCTCCGAGGACGCGCTGCAGGCGCAGGTCGGCACGCTCCGCGGCCTCGAGCTGATCGGCGACCGGCGGGTGCAGCGCGGCGGCGTGATCGTGCGCACGCCGGGCGGCGACGTGGACGCCACGCTCGCCTCCCAGCTGGAGCGCATCCGCGCCGCCATGCTCGGCGAGGACGCGAATGACTGACACCGCCGGCCCGCTCGCGCAGTACGCCGAACGGCTGCGGATGGCCGACCCGTACCGCACCATGGGCCGCGTCGCCGAGGTGATCGGCCTGGTCGTCGAGTCGACGGGGCCGGACGCCGAGGTGGGGGAGCTGTGCCTGATCGGCAACGACCGCCGCGAGCGCGTCCTGGCCGAGGTGGTCGGCTTCCGCGACGGCCGCACGATGCTGATGCCGCTGGGGGAGCTGACCGGCATCCGCCCGGGCGACCCCGTCGTCGGCGCCGGCCGCTCGCTGCGCGCCCCGGTCGGCGACGCCGTGCTCGGCCGCGTGCTGGACGGCCTCGGGAACCCGATCGACGGCGGCGAGCCGCTCGATGCCGGCGGCCGCTACGTCGAGCGCCGGCCGCTCGACGCGTCGCCGCCCTCGCCGTTGCTGCGCCGCCCGATCGAGCAGCGTCTGCCGCTCGGCGTGCGCGCGCTCGACGTGCTCGTCCCCTGCGGCCGTGGCCAGCGGCTCGGCATCTTCGCCGGCTCCGGCGTCGGCAAGTCGACCCTGCTCGGCATGATCGCCCGCAACACCGAGGCCGACGTGACCGTGATCGGCCTCGTCGGCGAGCGTGGGCGGGAGGTGCGCGAGTTCGTCGACCGCGACCTCGGCCCCGAGGGCCTGAAGCGCTCCGTGCTGTGCGTCGCGACCAGCGGACCAGCCCGCGCTGGCCCGCGTCAAGTGCGCCGAGACGGCGATGACCATCGCCGAGGCGTTCCGGGACGAGGGCACGGACGTGCTGCTGCTGATCGACTCGGTGACGCGGTTCGCGATGGCCCAGCGCGAGATCGGCCTCGCGGTCGGCGAGCCGCCGGCCAGCCGCGGCTACACGCCGAGCGTGTTCGCGGCGCTGCCGAAGCTGCTCGAGCGGGCCGGCAGCGGCACCCGCGGATCGATCACCGGCCCTGATCACGGTGCTGGTCGAGGGCGACGACATGAACGAGCCGGTGGCGGACGCCGTCCGCGGCATCCTCGACGGCCACCTGGTGCTCGACCGCGGGCCTCGCGCACCGCAACCAGTACCCGGCGATCGACGTGCTGCAGTCCGTCTCGCGGCTCACCGGGTCGATCACCGACGCCCGCCGCCCGGCAGGCCGCCGGGCGCCTGCGCGACCTGCTCGCGACCTACCGCGCGAAGGAGGACCTGATCTCGATCGGCGCCTACCAGCGCGGGTCGGATCAGAAGATCGACGAGGCCATCGACATGATCGGGCCGCTGGAGGAGTTCCTCCGCCAGGGCGCCGACGAGGTCGAGCAACCGGAGATCGCGGAGCGCCGTCTGGCGACCATGCTCGGCCTTTAGGTTTTACAACTTTCAACCGATATAAATGTTGGCTATGGATGGCCGGCGACGCCCAGGAGGGCGGTGCCGGCCTTTTGCATTTCATGAAGCGTTTCCACTTCACACTCGACAGCGTCCGCGACCTGCGGGAGGACCGGCAGACGGCCGCGATGATGGCCCTCGCCGATCGCATCTCGACGCACGCCCGCGCGCAGGAGGCGGCCGAGATCTCGCTCCGCCGCCACCGCGCCGCGCAGGCCGCGCTGGCCGGGGCGGGGCGGCCCGCCGCCTTGCTGCTGCAGGCCGATCGCGACCGCGACGCGGCGCGCCTCGGCCTCGAGGCGGCGGCGGTCGAGCTGCGCGACACGGCGTTCGGCGTCGACGCGGCGCGCGACGACCTGGTCGAGGCCCGGCAGGCGCTGGAGAGCGTGCGCAAGCTGGAGGAGCGGCGGCGCGACGAGCACCGTGCGGCCCGGCTGCGGGACGAGGAGCGCGAGGTCACCGACGTGATCGAGGCGCGCGCCGCGCGCGCGCTGGCGCTGGCCCGGCGCGGACAGGCGGCCGCGTGAGCGTCACCGAGGCACTCGCCCGCGTCTCCGCGATCCAGATCCAGATCGCCGCGCTGGCTCCCGCGCCGCCGGCGACGACCTCGACGCGGGCGTTCGGGTCGGTGCTGGACGGCCAGCTGGCCACCGAGGGCAGCGGCCGCACCACGTTCGGCGGCACCTCGCTGGGCACGCCGTCGCCGTACGACGACATGATCAAGCAGGCCGCGAACGAGGCCGGCGTACCGCCCGCGCTGGTGAAGGCGGTCGCGAAGGCCGAGTCGGGCTTCAACCCGCAGGCCGGCTCGCCCGCCGGCGCGCAGGGCCTGATGCAGCTGATGCCCGGCACCGCCCGCGGCCTCGGCGTGACCGACCCGTTCGACCCGATGCAGAGCCTGCGCGGCGGCGCCAAGTACCTGCGCGCGCAGCTCGACCGGTTCGGCGGCGACTACGAGAAGGCGCTCGCCGCGTACAACGCCGGCCCCGGCGCCGTCCAGAAGTACGGCGGCATCCCGCCGTACGCCGAGACGCAGGCGTACGTGCCGAAGGTGATGGCCTACTTCCAGGAGTTCGGCGGCGCCACCGGCGGCACCGGCACGGCGCTGGGCGTCGAGTCGATCGATCCCGGGCGCATGCTCTCGATCGCGGGCGGCGGATCGGTCGGCGCCACCGTCGTCGCGAAGGGGCTGAAGCACCTCGGCACGCCCTACGTCTGGGGCGGCACGAAGCCCGGCGGCTTCGACTGCTCCGGGCTCGCGCAGTACCTGTACGGCCAGGAGGGCGTGAAGATCCCGCGCGTCTCGCAGGACCAGTTCCGCGCCGGCCGCTCCGTCCCGGGCTCGCAGATGCAGCCCGGCGACCTCGTCTTCTTCCAGAAGAACGGCGACGTCCACCACGTCGGTATCTCCATGGGCGGCGGCAAGTTCCTGCACGCGCCCCACACCGGTGACGTCGTGAAGATCTCGTCCCTCTCCGAGCCGCACTACCGCCGGGAGTTCGCCGGCGCACGACGGTACGCGTGAGGCACGGAACCACCACGACCAACGAGAGGAGGTGAATCACATGGAACAGACCATCATCACCACAGCCGCACCCGTCACGCCCGCCGCCACGGCGGTCGCGGGAACGCCCGCCGCCACGGCGGTCGCGCCCGAGTCCGGTGCGGAGACCGATACCGCCGCGCAGTTCGGCGCGCTGCTGGACGCCATCAAGACCGGCACCGCACCGGCTCCCGCCGGCGAGGCACCGGCACCGGCGGCAGCGGACACGGAGGAGCACACCGAGGCGTCCGAGCCAGATGCCGACGCGGCGACGCCCGCACCCACGGCCGCAACGGCGACGATCGCCGTCACGGTGGCCATGCTCGCACCCGCCATCGAGGCCCTGGCCGCCGTGCCCATCTCGATCTCGGCCCACGCCCGTGGCACGAAGTCGGGCGAGGCCGCGACCTCGCCGGTCATCACCGACGGCATCCTCCCGGGGGAGGCGCCGGGCACCGCACCGGGTCCGGTCGTCGCAGCGGCTCCGGCCGCCGCACCCGCCACCGAGCCGGTGGCACCGATCGTGCTGCCGATGTCGGCAGCACTGCCGACCGGCGACGTCGACCCGGCGATCCTGCAGGCCGCGATCGCAGCGGCAGCGGAGTCCGCACCGGCCAAGACCGCCGCCGCGCCGGCGAAGACCGCCGTTCCGACCGTCCCCACCGCGAGCACTGCGGCGGCGGCGCCGGAGACGGCCGAGCCGCAGACGACTGCGGTCGGGCCCGCGGCGGAGACCACGACCGCAGCACCCGCTGCGGCACCGGCGGAGGCCACAGCCCGCGAGGGTGCCTCCACCGCCGGCAACGGCCACGGCGGGCGGCTCGACCTGCAGGTGCAGGCGACCGCAGCCGCCCGGCCCGCCACCACCCACACCGCCGTCGAGACGCCCGTTCAGACCATCGACCGGGAGCGTGTCGAACGGCTCGCAGAAGGGCTCGCAGCACGCCTGAAGGTGTCGCACGCCGCAGACGGCGCGCGCATCCGCATGCAGCTCGAGCCGCGTGAGCTGGGCGAGGTCGTCGTCCGGCTCGAGATCAGGAACGGCATGGCACACGCCCACCTGATCGCGGAGTCGGCCGATGCCGGCACCGCGCTGCAGGCGTCCCTCGCGGACCTCCGCAGCTCGCTCGCCGACCGCGGGCTCCAGCTCGACAGCGTCTCGATCCGCGTCGCGGGCGAGGGCGCCTCGAACGCCCGCGAGCAGGCCGCCCAGTCACAGGGCGACCGGCGCAACCGCGCGCCGCTCTCGTTCGGCCGCATCGACGGGGCCGCGACGATCACGGCCGCCACCGACCAGCTCGACCGGGCCCGCGACGGCCAGGCCGTCTGGATGCTCGCCTAGCGAGCGGAAACCACCCACCACGCACGACACCTCGAGGAGGTGAACCACATGACAGACGCGATCACCAGTCAGGGCACGGTCTTCGGCGCTGCCGGCTCCGGCGGCACCGTGAACCGGGTCGACCCCGGCGGATCGATGGGCGAGGAGACGTTCCTGAAGCTCCTGATGGCCCAGATGACCCACCAGGACCCCATGCAGCCCACCGACTCGGCGCAGATGCTCTCGCAGCTCGCACAGTTCGCGAACGTCGAAGGCATCAACAAGCTGAACAAGCAGACGACCGCGCTCAACCTCGGTCAGGACTTCGCCGGTTCCGTGGCGATGATCGGCCGGACGGTCACGTGGCTCGACGAGGACGGCACGTCCCATTCGGGCGTCGTCGACGGCGTCAAGCCCAGTCCCTCCGGCGCCCTGCTCATGATCGGCGCCGAGGAGATCCCCTCCGGCTTCGTCCAGAAGGTGGAGTAGATGGATCCCCGTCTCTCACCCGTTTCCCGCGCCGGCGGTCTGACGCCGGTCGAGGGACCGCGCCCGGCTGCACGGCCGGCGGCGGCCGGCGGCCCCAGCTTCGCCGAGTCGCTCGGCGGCGAGCTCGGGATCCGCTTCTCGGCCCACGCCCAGGCCCGCCTGCAGAGCCGCGGCGTGTCGTTCGACTCGGGCCAGATGGCCCGCCTCATGTCCGGCGTCGACGCCGCTGCCGCCAAGGGCAGCCGTGAGGCGCTCGTGCTGCTCGACTCGGTGGCCATGGTGGTCGCCGTCCGCAACCGCACCGTCGTCACGGCCCTGCCGCACGACGAGTCCGGTCCCGCCGTGTTCACCAACATCGACTCGGCCGTCATCACCTAACCCGATCCATCTACCGGCTGGACCGCGACGACACCGTCGTCCGGGCGCCGGAGGGACCCGCCCGAAGCGCGGGCCCCTCGAGGAGAACCCCAATGCTCCGCTCCATGTTCACCGCCATCGGCGGACTCCGGAACCACCAGGTCATGCTCGACGTCACCGCGAACAACATCGCGAACGTGAACACCGTCGGCTACAAGTCCCAGCGCGTCGCGTTCGAGTCGATGATGGCCCAGGTCATGCGCGGCGCCGCGGCGCCCGTCCCGGGCACCATCGGCGGCTCCGGCCCGACCGAGGTCGGGCTCGGCATGACGCTCAACTCGATCGGCTCGATCATGACCCAGGGCTCGCTGCAGACGACCGGCCAGTGGTCGGACATCGGCCTCAACGGTGACGGCTACTTCATGGTCGGCACCGGCCTCGACACCGCCGACCTCGTGCAGGGCACGAGCCAGATCCAGTTCACGCGGGCCGGCAACTTCACCGTCGACAAGGACGGCTACCTGACCGACCAGCACGGCAACTTCGTGCTCGGCCTGCAGGCCACGCCGCCGCCGCAGACGCCGCCCGTCACGTTCGGCACGACGCTCGGCGCGCTGAAGCTGCCGAACGGCGCCTCGAGCGTGTCGATCGACCAGAACGGCGTCATGTCGTACGACCTGAACGGCCGCCAGATCCTCGGCAAGATCGAGCTGGCGAAGTTCCCGAATCCGGCCGGCCTGTCCCGCGTCGGCGCGAACAACCTCGAGGACTCGGCGAACTCCGGCATCTTCGACCCGACCGACCCGACCGGCGCCGCCAACGGCGGCAACGTCCTCTGGGGCGATGCGAACACGCTGGGCCTCGGCTCGATGGCGTCGGGCGCGCTGGAGATGTCGAACGTCGACCTGGCGCTCGAGTTCACCAACATGATCGTCGCCCAGCGCGGGTTCCAGGCCAACACCCGCGTCATCACGACGTCCGACGAGGTCCTGCAGGAGCTCGTCAACCTGAAGCGCTGATAGGTGTTCAGCGCGCTGCTCGCCACGCTCTCGAACTCCCGTCGCCGTGGTCTGGCGGCGGGAGTGCGTCCGCCCGTCGCCGAGCGGGCGCGGGAGGTGCGAGCAGCGCTGCACCTTCGTCCGGATGTCCGAGACCGCCTCGTCAGGCGGGAGGAGAACGACGCCATGATCAAGCTCCATCACGGGCGCGATCGCAAGGAGATCTGGGTCAACGGCGACCTGATCGAGACCGTCGAGGCGACGCCAGACACGGTGCTCAAGCTCACCACCGACCGGCGCCTGCTCGTCTCGGAGACACCGGAGGAGATCGCGGCGCTCGTGCTCGAGCACAAGCGGCTCGCCCAAACTCGCCCTCACGTTCTCACCAATCGCTGACGATAGAACGCAAGTGCGTACTACTACCCCGAACGGGTGACTAGCTAACCGTGGATCCTGGAACCATCATCGGGCTGCTGCTCGGCATCATCGCCGTGTTCGCAGCGCTCTTCCTGGAGGGCGGCAACCCCGCCGCCTTCCTCATCCCGTCTCCGATCGTCCTCGTGATCTTCGGGACGCTCGGCGTCTGCATGGCGTCGACCGGCCTGAAGGCGACGCTGCGGATCCCGAAGCTGTGGGCGAAGGCCATGACGGGCAAGCCGCCGGACCGCCCCGAGGCCATCAAGACGCTCGTCCGCATGGCCGAGCGCGCCCGCCGTGAGGGCCTGCTGGCCCTGGAGGAGGAGGCGCAGGGCGTCGACGACCCGTTCCTCTCCAAGGGGCTGCGCCTGGTCGTCGACGGCACCGATCCGGAGCTGGTCAAGGACATCCTCGACCTCGACGTCGAGTCGATGGCCGGCCGGCACCACGAGAACGCCGCGATGTTCACCCACGCCTCCGGCTTCGCACCGACGATCGGCATCATCGGGACGGTGATGGGGCTCGTGCACGTGCTCGAGAACCTCTCCAACCCGGCTGCCCTCGGCCCGTCCATCGCCGCCGCGTTCATCGCCACCTTCCTCGGCGTCGCCTCCGCCAACCTCTGCTACCTGCCGGTCGCCAACAAGCTCAAGGAGCTGTCGACCCACGAGGCGGACGCGCGGACGATGATGATCGAGGGCATCCTCTCGATCCAGGCCGGCGACAACCCGCGGATCGTCGAGGAGAAGCTGAAGACGTTCCTCGAGCCCGGTGAGCGCAAGCACTTCGAGGAGGAAGGCTCCGACGCGGGCGGCGGCAGCGCGGAGCGGCAGGCGGCGTAATGGCGAGGAAGCGGGCGCACGAGCACCCCGACGAGCGCTGGCTGCTGACCTACGCCGACATGATCACGCTGCTGATGGCGCTGTTCATGGTGATGTTCTCGATGGCGGTCGTGAACAAGGGCAAGTTCGACGAGCTGGCGCGGTCGCTGCGCGAGAGCTTCGCCGGCCCGCTCGACCGGGGCGGCACGTCGATCCTGAACGTCGGCACGCCGAACCCGACCGCCCAGGCCAACTCCGAGCTCAGCTCACCGCCCAACCCGATCCAGGCGAGCAACGACAAGCTCGTCAAGGACCGCCTGGAGCGCCAGCTGCGCACGGCGCAGGCGATGGTCGCCGCGAAGGGGCGCGAGGCCGCGCAGACCCACGACCTCGAGGAGGCCAAGGCCGCGGTCGACGCCAAGATCCACGAGCTGCACCTCGAGGAGAAGGTCAAGACCGAGATCAACTCCAAGGGCCTCGTGATCCGCCTGATCACGGACAAGGTGCTGTTCGACATCGGGTCGTCGACGATCCGGCCCGAGGCGAGCCCGCTGCTGACCTCGGTCGCGCGGGTCGTGAACGGCGTCGGCACGAACCCGATCCGCGTCTCCGGGCACACCGACGCGATCCCGTTCGCCGACGACCCGCACGGCAACGACCGCCTCTCCGGCGACCGCGCCCAGGCCGTCCTCTACTTCATGCAGGACCACGGCTTCGACGTCCATCGACACCGCGACACCGCGTACCAGGGCTTCGGGTCGCTCGACCCGCTCGTGCCCAACGATCCCGCCAGCGGTGCCGGCCCCCGCAACCGCCGCGTCGAGGTGATCGTGCAGCGCATCAACTACCTCAAGACCGCGGAGCGGGAGGCCCAGGGCCCGCTCGGATCGCTGCCGGCGGGCGCCGCCGTGGACGTCGGCACCGTCGTCCCTAAGATCACGCCGTGATCTGCCGATATACGCCGTGAAAGCGATACGAACATGATGAAGAAGCTTCTCCCAGTAGTGCTCGGACTGATGCTCGCCGGCGGCGGGTTCTTCGCGTACACCACGTTCTTCAGCGGCGGCGGTCCGGTCGAGACGCCCGTCCAGGCGCAGACCAAGGCGCTGAAGGCCGAGGCGACCGAGAAGAAGAAGCGCCTGAAGGAGCAGATCGACGGCCCGATCGTCTCGCTCGGCGACCCGTTCGTCGTGAACCTGTCCGATCCGGGCCTGTCCGCGTTCGCGAAGCTCGACGTGTCCGTCATGGTCGACGCCGGCTCGCCGCTCGAGGCCGCCGGTGCGCACGGCGCCGTGGAGGCGCCGAAGCTCGAGGAGGTCGACCGAGATCCGCGACCTCGTGCTGGACGTGATCAACTCGCACTCCTCCGAGGAGCTGGCGAAGGCGGAGGGCCGGACCGAGGCGAAGGAGGAGATCATCAAGGCGATCAACGAGCACACGCGCAAGACCGTCGCGCTCGAGGTGTTCTTCCCGACGTTCGCGATCCAGGCGCAGCCGCAGAGCTGATGGCAGACGAACTCGACCCCGCCGAGATCGACGCGCTGATCGCGCAGCAGGCCGCCGAGGAAGCGGGCGACGACGCCGAGATCGCGGCCGAGATCGACGCCGCGATCGTGTCCGAGGAGCAGCCCGTCGAGGCGCCGTTCTCGGCCGACGACATCGCCGAGCTGATCGCGCAGGAGTCGAACGCCTCGCAGGTCGCGGTCGTGCACGAGCCGCTGATCGAGGAGGTCTCGTTCACCGACCTGCCGCCGGTGCACGCGCCGATCGACCAGCTGGCCGACATCGACCTGCTGCTCGACGTGCCGCTCCAGATCACCGTCGAGCTGGGCCAGGCCAAGCGCACCATCCGCGAGCTGCTCGAGCTCGGCCAGGGCTCGATCCTGCACCTCACGCGCCACGCCGGCGAGCCGGTGGACGTGCTGGTCAACGGCCAGCACATCGCGCGCGGCGAGGTGGTCGTGATCGACGAGAACTTCGGCATCCGCGTGACCGAGGTCGTCTCGCCCGCCGATCGCCTGCGGACGATGGCCGCGTGATCCGTCCGCTGCGTGCGCCGACGGCCGGCCTGCTCGGCCTGCTGCTGCTCGCGCCGGGCGCCGCTGGCGGTCGACCCGGGCGACGTCGGGACGCTCACGACCGGCGGCCCCGAGACGACGACCGTGCCGTCGACCGGCGCCGCCGACCTCGGCCGGGTGCTGATCGGGCTGGTCCTCGTCGTGGTCGTGATCGGCGTGCTCTACGCCTGATGAAGCGCGCGCAGCGGGGCAAGCAGCCCGGTGGGCGCGCGTCGGGCACCGTCAAGGTGGTCGAGACGACGCAGCTCGGCCCGGGCCGCTAGCTGCATCTCGTGCACATCGGCGACCGCGTGCTGCTGGTCGGCGCCACCGACCACGGCATCTCCCTGCTGCAGGGCTACGACCACGAGGAGGCGCTGCACGAGGGCCTGCTCGAGGAGCGCGAGGCCGACCTCGTCGCTGCTGCCCGCCCGCCGTCCGCGAGGTGCAGCCGAAGACGTTCGTCGAGCGCTGCGCGAGCGGACGATCAGATAGCGGCGATGGCGCGGTCGGCGCCCATGGCGGCGAACAGCAGCGCCAGGTAGAGCAGCGAGTAGAGGAACGTCGCGCGGGCCGCAAGCGGCGAGTGCGTGCGCAGCAGGCGACGGGCGAGCCAGATGAAGCGGCCGCCGAGCGCGATCGCCGCGATCGCGTAGAGCACGCCGAGCAGGCCGGTGAAGACCGGGATCAGCGACACGGCGGCGAGGAGCACCGTGTAGAGGAGGATCTGGACGGCGGTCTCGCGCTCGCTCGCGACGGCGGGCAGCATCGGCACGCCGGCCCGCGCGTACTCGTCCTTCTTCAGGATCGCCAGCGCCCAGAAGTGGGGCGGCGTCCACAGGAAGATGATCAGGAACATGATCAGCGGCGCCAGGCCGATCTCGCCGGTCACGGCCGCCCAGCCGGCCAGCGGCGGGATCGCGCCCGCCGCACCGCCGATGACGATGTTCTGCGGCGTGCGGCGCTTCAGGATCATCGTGTAGACGACCACGTAGAAGGCGCTGCCGCCCAGCGCGAGCACGGTCGTGAGGACGTTCGTGAAGGTCAGCAGGATCACGGCCGCGATCACGTTCAGCGCGATCCCGAAGGTGGTCGCGGCCGCCACCGAGACGCGGCCGGTGGCCACCGGCCGCCGGCGCGTGCGCTCCATCAGCCGGTCGATGTCGCGGTCGACGACGTGGTTCAGCACCGCCCCGCCGCCCGACGCGCAGGCCAGGCCGACGAGCGTGGCGATCGTCAGCTCCAGCGGCGGCAGCCCGTTCGCCGCCCAGACCATGGCCCCGGCGGTGGTGACGAGCACGAGCAGCGTGATGCTCGGCTTCGTCATCTCCCAGTAGTCGGAGAACGACGCTCGGTCGGCTCTCGACCGGGGTGACGGCGGCGTCAGCAGCCATCGGCTCGTGGGCTTCCGACGAACACACCGGCAGGATACGTCAACCGCCTCGCGGCTCCCACCGGAAGGTGCGCAGGGCGACCACGGCGCCTCCCACGCCCCAGAGGACCACGACCAGGAGGCCGGCCAGATCGTCCCGTCCGACACCACCCTCGATGAAGACGCTGCGCATCGCGTCGAGCAGGTGCGTGAGCGGCAGCGCGTCGGCGAACCACTGCAGGAAGTCGGGCAGGCCATGCACCGGGAAGAAGGCGCCGGACAAAAACAGCACCGGCAGGTACATGGCGTTGACGACGGCGGAGGAGCCCTCGGCGTTCGGCACGAACCGCGTCACCGCGATGCCGATGCCGGCGAACGAGCCGGCGCCGAGCACCATCAGCAGCACGATCTCCCACCAGTTCGACGGCAGCGGCACGCCGAACGCGACGTCGCCGAGGAGCAGCACCACGACGCCCTCCAGCGCGAGCACGACGGCGGTCGAGGTGACCAGCGCGCCGAGGTAGACGAACGGCGGCAGCGGCGTGCCGCGCACGCGCTTCAGCATGCCGCGCTCCCGGCGGATCACGAGCGTGATCGCGAGGCCGGCGAACGTCGTCATCACGACCGCCATGCCGAGCATGCCGGGCACGAAGAAGTCGGAGTAGGGCCGCCCGTCGACGATCCGGTCGCGGCCGAACAGCCCGAGGAACACGAGGAACAGGATCGGCAGGAAGAACGTGAAGAAGGCGCTCGGGATGTTGCGCCAGTAGACCCGCTGCTCGGCGTTGACCTGGCGGAGGTAGCGCCTCACGGAGTGGCCGCCGTCAGCGCCAGGTAGACGTCCTCGAGGCTCGGCCGGGCCACCTCGAGGCGGTCGAGGACGCAGCCCCGGTCGAGGGCCCACCCGGTCAGCATGTGCAGCGCGCGGGTGGGATCGTCGACCTCGAGCACGAGCCGGTCGCCGGTGGCGAGGATCGTGCCGCCCGCCAGCGAGGCGAGCACCGAGGCGTCGGCGCCGTCGGGCACGACGAAGCGGATCTGCGGCCGGCCGCCGGCGCCGAGCGAGGCGGGCGGGCCCATCGCGACGATCTCGCCCTCGCGCATCACGGCGACGCGGTCGGCGAGCGACTGCGCCTCGTCCATGTAGTGGGTCGTCAGCAGGATCGTGGTGCCGGCGGCGGCCAGGCCCGCGATCATCTCCCAGGCGCCGCGCCGCGCACCCGGATCGAAGCCGGTGGTCGGCTCGTCCAGGAACAGCACCTCGGGGTTGCCCACCAGCGCCAGCGCCACGTCGAGCCGCCGGCGCTGGCCGCCGGACAGGGTGCGCACGCGCGTCTGCGCCTGGTCGGCCAGGTCGACGGCGGCCAGCACGTCGCCGACGGGACGCGGGTTCGGGTACCAGCCGGCGAACAGCTGGGCGGCCTCGCGGACGCTCATGTACGGGTAGACACCGCTGGCCTGCAGCACGATGCCGATGCGCGCCCGGTACGCCGTGCCTCCGGTCGCGGGATCCATGCCCAGCACGCGGATCGTGCCGGCGTCGGCGTCGCGGTAGCCCTCGAGGATCTCGACCGTCGTGGTCTTGCCGGCGCCGTTCGGCCCGAGGATGGCGAACACCTCGCCGCGCGCCACCTCGAACGAGATGCCGCGCACCGCCTCGTGCGGGCCATACGCCTTGCGCAGGCCCTCGACCTCGATCGCCGCGTCGGTCATCGGCGACGGCCGGCGACGAGCAGATCACGGATCGCGACACCCATCAGGAGCCCGCCGAGGAACAGGACCCCGTGCTGCGTGTAGTGCAGCGTGGCGTTCGTGGCCGTTGCGTCGTCGATGGGGGGAATGATCGCGAGCACCTCGAGCAGCAGAGCGAGGGCTCCCACCAGCACGGCCGTGCGCGGCGTGAGCAGCGTCATCGCAGGCAGTTTAGTTCACGCGCGACGCACGACGCGCAGGGCGTCGCTCATGCCGAGGCGCTCGTGGGAGAGGGGGGTGCGCGCCGCGATCGTGCAGTACAGGACGTACCGGCCGGGCTTGAGCCGCACCCGGAACCGGCGCGGCTTGCCGCCGGGCAGCACGACGCCCGACTGCGCGAGCCTGGGACCGCCCACACGGCGGATCGCCACGTCGTGCGGATCATCGCCGCGGTTGACCGCCTCGAGGCGGAGCAGGACCGTCTTGCGCCCGCGACGGACGGTCAGCCGGTGCCGCGACGAGCTCAAGCGCATCCGCGACCGGTCGTCGAGCGTGATCAGCGCATGCACCGCCGGCGGTGGGAGAACCAGGGCCACCCCCTCAGCGTAGTACGATCCTTGCGTGGCGACGCATGGCGACGATCCGCAGGACCGCGAACGCGACGTCCTGCGCGCGCTGCGCACCGAGATCGGCAAGCTCGACGACGACACCCGGCGGGCGCTGTCGAGCGCGCTGGACGACGACCGGCTGAAGCTGTCCGGCGGCTGGGGCGACCGCGACGACGGCGAGGGCTGCGTGCTGTCGATCGCGGCCTGGAACATGGGCCTGCCGAGCGGCGAGGCGCTGATGCACCGATCCGTGGCGGCGGTCCGCGTCCCGGCGCTGTTCGACGAGCTGTGGGCGCTGCTGCTGACGCGGCTCGGCGATGTCGAGGAGTCCCGCGACGCCGCCCGCCGCCTGGTCGGCGACGCGCTGGTCGTGGTCGACGACCGGCCGCGCGCCGGCGTCCCCGGCTAGCCGCGTCGGCGGCCCAGCCACTCGCTCGCCAGCACCGCGAACCGGTCGACGGTCGTCCACTCGCCCTTGCACCAGTCCGCGTCGACCTGACGCGACTCGTGCCGCAGGCCGACGCGGGCGAGCAGCGCCCGGACGGCATCGTTGCGCGCGTCACAGTCGGCGATGACGCGATGGGCGCCGTGGGACGAGAACAGGGCATCGACGACGGCGACCACCGCCTCGGAGCCGAGCCCGCGGCCCTGGTCGGCGGGCGCCAGCGTGACGCCGATCTCGAAGGTGTCCGGCTGGTCGGCGAGACGGTGCACGGCCACGTCCCCGACCAGACGTCGGTCGTTGCCCGCGTCGTGCAGCGCCAGCTGCAGCCAGTCGCCGGCGACGGGCAGCTCGGTGGTGGGCTGACCGGCGACCAGCTGCGTCGCGTCCGACTCCGAGTAGGAGGCGTCCCACGACTGGTACCGCGCCACCGCCGGCTCGCGTCGGTAGGCGGTGAACGCTTCGATATCGATCCCGGCGAGCGGCTCGATGCGCAGTCGTTCGGTCGCGAGTCGCACACGGTGAAGCCTAGTCCGATCGCCCAGTTCGCGGGGAGTAGTTGCGAGAGGTTGACCGGTGGAAACCGGACTGGCTACGATGCTCGTGCGCGGCCGTTTTCGAGGCAGCCGCGTCTTGGTACTGCATCGCTCCAGGCCCTGGGGAAGGCCCGGAGAACCACTCTTTGCTGGGCCGACAGCTGAAGGAGGAGGATGTGATACCCGGGGCAAACACGCCCTGCGCGATCACCAGCGAGCGGCTGTCCGAGCATGGCGCCGCGGTGATCGTCGACGGGGAACTCGACCTGGATACCGCGCCGCTGCTGGCGAGCGCGATCGACCGTCAGATCGCCGATGGCCACCGGCATCTACTGGTGGATCTGACGGCAACGTCGTTCCTGGACAGCACGTCGCTGGGGACGCTGATCCGCACCGTCCAGCCGCTTCGGGACGAGCCCGACGCCGCGGTCGTGCTGGCCGGCGCCGGCGGCGTCGTCGCCCGGGCATTGCTGACCTCCGGCGTCGGGCAGCTGTTCACCATGTTCGCGACGCGCGACGAGGCCGAGCGGGGGCTCGCGGCGGGCGTCGGTCTCTGCGACGACTGGCGGAACGTCCGGATCCGGCCGGCGGCCTACTGACGCTGCGCGCCACCAGGGCGCAGGCTTCGGATCGGTGGCTCGGGGAAGGCCTTGACGCGTCACCGCCACTGGAGGCCGGATGTCTCGTATCGCACTCATCGATGTCGACGGCACGCTCGTCGACTCGAACTACCACCACGCGATCGCGTGGTTCCGCGCGTTCCGGACGGCCGATCTGACGTTTCCGCTGTGGCAGCTGCACCGGCACCTCGGCATGGGCGGCGACCAGTTCGTGCCCGCCCTCGCCGGGACCGAGGTGGAGCAGACCATCGGCGACCAGTTGCGCGACGAGTGGCAGCGCCAGTACGACGCGCTGCTGCCCGAGGTGCGGCCGGCCGCCGGTGCACATGCGTTGCTGGCGCAGCTGCGGCGCCAGGGCTGGCAGTCGGTGCTGGCGACCTCGGGTGCCGCCGACCACACCGAGCACTACATCGATCTGCTCGACGCCCGCAACCTGCTCGACGGCTGGACGACGGCGAGCGACGTGGAGGCCACCAAGCCGCAGCCCGACGTTGTCCTGGCCGCGCTGGAGCAGGCGGAGGGCGCCGACGCGGTCCTGATCGGCGACTCGACGTGGGACGTCGAGGCCGGGCACCGGGCCGGCATGCCGACGGTCTGCGTGCTGACCGGCGGATTCGGCGAGCAGGAGCTCCTCGAGGCGGGCGCGGCAGCCGTGTTCCCGTCCCTGCTCGAGCTGACGGCCGATCTCAAACGACTGCCCGGACCCGCCTCCCGCAACGTGTGACTGACGCAGCCCGGCGCCGGACGCGGGCTGCGATGATGCGGCCGTGGCCAACCATCCGCTCTTCGCCAACGTCCGCCGGTCGCCGTACTTCGACCGCACCGAGGCCGCTGGGGCCGTTGCCTACATGGCGTACAACCACATGTACATGGCGATGGACTACGGCCGCCAGCCGGCCGCCGAGTACCGCGCGCTGACCGAGGGCGTGACGCTGTGGGATGTCGGGCGCGGAGCGCCAGGTCGAGCTGGCCGGGCCCGACGCCCTGCGCTTCGCCGACCGGCTCGCGACGCGCGACCTGTCGCAGCTCGAGCCCGGCGCCTGCCGCTACACGCTGGTCGCGGACGAGCATGGCATCGTCATCTGCGATCCCGTCGTCCTGCAGGTCGAGGAGGGACGCGTGTGGCTCTCGCACGGCAACGTCGACCTGCTGCTGTGGGCCAAGGGCGTGGCGCTCGGCGCAGGCCTCGACGTGACGGTGCGCGAGGCGGACGTGGCGCCGATGCAGCTGCAGGGACCGCTGGCCCGGACGGTGCTCGAGCCGCTCGTCGGGACGGCCCTGGAGGGGCTCTCGTACTACCGGCTCACGCACGCGGAGATCGCGGGCGTACCATGCGTCGTCTCGCGCACCGGCTGGAGCGGGGGGCCCGGCTACGAGATCTTCCCGCTCGGCTCCGAGCGCGCGCTCGAGGTGTGGGACGCGGTCGAGGCGGCCGGGGCGCCGCTCGGCCTCCTGATCATCGGCCCGAACGTGCCGCGGGCGCTGGAGCGCGGCATCTCGGACATCGCGTGGTTCCACAACCTCGGCGTGAACGCGCTGGAGGCGGCCGAGCGACTGGTCGACCTCGACGGCGCGGATTTCATCGGCCGCGACGCGCTGCTCGCGGCCCGCAACGCCGGCATCGAGCGCCGGACCGTCGGCTTCCTCGGCCCCGACGTGGTGCTGCCGCGCGCCGACGGCACGTGGCAGCTGACGCACGACGGCGACCCGGCCGGTGCGACCCGGTGGGTGGCGCGATCGCCGGCGCTGGGCCGCATCATCGGCATCGGCGTGGTCGACCGCCGGTACGCCGCCGAGGGGACGGAGCTCGCGCTGGTCGCCCCCGGTGGCGACGTGCCGCTGGAGGTCGCACCGCTGCCCTTCGTGCCGGCACCGCCGGGCACCAGCGGCTGACGTGCGCGCCCTGTCGTTCCTTGGCGCCGCGGCCCGTCCGCACTACGCCGCCGTGGCGGCGCTCGTGGCGCGCAGCCTGGGCGAGCCGGCGCCGGCCATCGAGGAGCCGGGGCTCGATCACCTCGCCGCGGCCGTGGCCGACCCGCAGCCTGCGCTCGCGTTCCTGTGCGGGCTGCCCTACGTGCGCCTGCGCGACCTCGACGCGGCCGTGGAGGCCGTGGCGGCGCCCGTTCCCGACGAGCCGGGCACGCCCGAGGCGGCGGTCTACTTCAGCGACGTCCTGACCCGGCCGGGCGCGCCGGCGCTCGCCGACTGCCGGGTCGGCTTCAACAACGACGACTCCCTCTCGGGCTGGGTGCTGCCGCGGTCGGGCCTCGAGCACGCCGACGCGCTGCACTGGGTGCGGACGGGCAGCCACCGGCGGTCGCTCGAGCTGCTGGAAGCGGGGGAGATCGACGCGGCGCCGATCGACTCGTACGTGCTGCGCCTGGAGCGACGCCAGCACCCCGCGTTCGGCCGGCTCGAGCGCCGGCTGCGGATCGGCCCGATGCCCGCGCCGCCGGTCGTCGCGTTCGGCGGCGACGTCGTGCTGCGACGAGCGATGCGGTCCGCGCTGCTCGACCTGCCGCGCACGGCCGAGGGCCGCCGCGCGCTGCAGCTCGGCGCGGTGCTGCGCTACGCGCCGGTCACGTCGGCGACGTACGAGCCGGTACGGGCGCTTGATCGGTCTGCGGCGACCGGACCGCGGTGCTGATCGCCCGTCCCAGGTAGCGCCACAGGTGCCACTGCAGCAGCACCGTCCACCAGGCCGACGTGATGAGGTGGAAGTAGTCGAGCACGGAGTCGCCGTCGGGCTGCATGAACAGCCAGCTGCCCGTGACGGCCAGGGGCAGGCCCAGCGCGAGCAGGATCAGCGAGCTGATCGCGCGCTGCGGCTTGGCCACGTTCACCTCGCGCCGGATGTGCCGCCAGCCGAGGCGCGCCACCTTGACGGTGACCAGCAGCAGCGCCAGCACGGCCGCGGCCGTGTGCACCCAGATGTGCAGCTCGGAGGGCCGGTCGCCGCGCAGGTTGAAGGTGTAGATGGCGATGCCGGTGCCGAACGTCAGCAGCAGCGGCCCCAGCGCCAGCAACCCGATCAGCGACGCGTTGCGGAGACGGGTCGGCGGCGCTCGGCGCGCAGGGCGTCGCGCTCCGCGAACCACGCGATCACCTCTTCGTCGCCCAGTTGCTGCGGCGGCTGGTCGGCGGCCCAGAGACCGAGGCGGGTCAGGAACCCGAACGCCAGCAGCGGCGGCAGCAGGTGCGGCAGGTGGATCAGGACCCAGACAGCCACGGGCCCAAACGTAGCCTACGTAACGTGCGTGCGGCAGGAGGTAGACGAGCGTGTAGAGGACGATCCACACCACGTCGACGAAGTGCCAGTAGATGCTCGTGATGACGAGCCCGACCATGCCGTCCTTCGAGAAGTGCCCGCGGATCAGCCGGATCAGGCAGTAGGTCGAACAGGGTGATCCCGATGAAGACGTGGGCGCCGTGTAACCCGGTGAGCGAGAAGAACGTCGAGCCCATCGCGTTCGTGGCCGGCGTGAAGCCGATCTCCATGTACTCGAGCGCCTGGAGGCCGAGGAACGCGCTGCCGAGCACGATGGTCAGCACCAACCAGGCGATGGCTGCGCGCCGCATGTTGCGGATCAGCAGCAGCACCACCATCTCGCACGTGAACGACGACGCGATCAGGATCATGGTGTTGAACGACGTGGCGTCGGCGGGGATCTCGAAGCCCGGCTGCGGCCACTCGTAGTGCTGGATCAGCCGGGAGTGACCGTAGAACAGGAAGAAGGCGCCGAACAGCGCGATCTCGGATGTCAGGAAGATGACCAGCCCGAGGGTGGTCGGGTCGAGCTTGAACGGATTCGGCTGGTAGGTGTACTCCGCCGGCCCGTGGTGCTCGTGCTCGGCTTCTACATGAGCGCTCATACGACGGCCGGCTCCGGCTTCGAGGTGGCCGGTTCCTCGGGGAAGATCGCGTGCTGCGCGCCCGGCTCACCGTAGCGATACGGGCCGCCGACCACGCGTGGCGGGATCTCGAAGTTGAACGTCGGCGGCGGCGACGAGCACCATCCACTCGAGCGTCATCGCGCCCCACGGGTTGTCGCCGGCGATCGCGCCGTGCCGCGCGGAGTGGATCATGTTGTAGACGAAGAACAGCATGCCGGCGCCCAGGAGGAACGCCGAGATGGAGATGAACGTGTTCCAGTTCTCGTAGCTCGGGTCGTAGTCTGCGACGCGGCGCGGCATGCCTTCCAGCCCCAGCCAGTGCATGGGGAAGAAGGTGGCGTTGGAGAACACGAACGTCGACCAGAAGTGCAGCTTGCCGAGCCGCTCGTTGACCATGCGGCCGAACACCTTCGGGTACCAGAAGTAGACGCCGGCGAACACGGTCATCACCGACCCGCCGAACAGCACGTAGTGGAAGTGCGCGACGACGAAGTACGTGTCGTGCACGTGATAGGTGAACGGCACGGACGCCAGCCAGATGCCGGTCACGCCGCCGATCACGAACGTGAAGATGAAGCCGGTCGCGAACAGCATGGCGGTGTTCATCTGCAGCACGCCATCCCAGACCGTGCCCAGCCAGGAGAAGATCTTGATGCCGGTCGGGATCGCGATCAGCATCGTGGAGATCATCATCGGCACGCGCAGCCACGGCTCCATGCCGGAGGCGAACATGTGGTGCGCCCAGACGGAGAAGCCCAGGACGGCGATGCCGGCGGACGAGAAGGCGATGGCGCGGTAGCCGAAGATCGGTTTGCGGCTCATCACCGACAGCACCTCGGAGATGATCCCGAAGCCGGGCAGGATCATGATGTACACCGCCGGGTGCGAGTAGAACCAGAACACGTGCTGGTAGGCGAGCGGGTTGCCGCCTAAGTCGGGCACGAAGAACGCGGTTCCCATCACGCGGTCGAACATCGTCATGAACTGGGCACCGGCGATGAACGGCGTGGCCGCGACGACGAGCGCCGAGGTGGCCAGGTTGGCCCACACCAGCAGCGGCATCCGGAACATCGTCATGCCGGGCGCGCGCATGGTGATGATCGTGACCAGGAAGTTGACCGCCGTCGCGATCGACGACGCGCCCGGCTATCTGGATGCCGAGCTCGAACAGCGTCTCACCCATCGGCCCTTCCGTCGAGAACGGCGGGTAGCCCGTCCAGCCGGCCTCGAACGAGCCGACCAGGAACGACGACAGGAAGATCAGCAGCGCCAGCGGCAGCAGCCAGAACGACAGCGCGTTCAGGCGCGGGAACGCCATGTCGGGCGCGCCCAGCATCAGCGGGATCACGAAGTTCCCCAGCCCGGCGAACACCGGCACGAGGAAGGTGAAGATCATCAGCGTCCCGTGCTGGGACATGAAGCCGTTGTACTGCTCGGTGGAGATGAAGTCCTGACCGGGGTGCGCCAGCTCGGCGCGGAAGATCTCCGCGAACATGCCGCCGATGAAGAAGGCGATGAACGTCGTCGCGACGTACTGCAGCCCGATCACCTTGTGGTCGGTGTTGAACCGGAAGTAGTCGCGCCACGACTTCGCGCCGTGCGCGGAGTGGTCCTCCGGCTTCGTCGGCGAGCCGATCATCCACGGGAACCAGGTGTCGAACGCGCCGATGCCGATCAGGAAGCCGAAGACGCCGGCGATGTAGCCGATCGTCAGCATCTGCTGGCTGTCGAAGATCGGGGTCATCCCCACCCAGTGCCGGATCGCCAGCGTCAGGCACATGAAGATCAGCGACGTCAGCGGCGTCACCCACAGGCAGCGCGCCAGGTTCGGACGGAGGAAGACGTTCACTGGGGGGTGCCTCCTGCAAGCGCCTTGACCAGGACGTCGAGGTCCTCAGGCGCGAGCTTCGACTTGAAGTCCTTGGGCATCTGGTCGGGGAATCCCTGGGTGATCTCGGCGCTCGGGTCCTCGATCGACTGGCGGATGAAGTTCTCTGCGTCGGGCTTCGAGCCGAGCCCGTCGAGCGGCGGGCCGAGGCCCCCGGCGGAGCCGGCGGGCTCCCAGGCGTGACATCCCCCGCAACCGGCGGTGTTGAACACGGCGACCGCCGCGGCATTCGGATCGGCCGCCGCCTCCTGGGCCAGCTGCTTCTGCTCGGCCAGGAACTTCTGGTAGTCGCCCTCGCTGACGACCTTGATGCGGGCCGGGATGGAGCCCTGGATGTCGGTGCCCATCACCGGGTGGCCGGAGCCGCAGATGAACGTGCAGACGACCTTGAAGTCGCCGATCTTGTTCGGCGTCGCGCGCAGCTTGTTGATCTGGCCCGGCGTCGCGTTGATCTGCACGCGCCACGCAGGCACCCAGAAGCCGTGGATGACGTCCTTCGACTGCACCTCGAAGTCGATCTTGGCGTTCACCGGCACGACCAGCTGGTGCACGTTCTCGAGCCCCTCGCCCGGATAGTCGTAGGTCCAGTCGAACTGCTGGCCCCAGACCGTGATGGCCATGTCCGCGTCGCCGCCCTCGTTGTCGTTCAGGGCCTGCCAGGAGATGCCCGTCAGCGCGATGACGATGACGGCGGGGATGGCCGTCCAGATGACCTCGAGGCCGTGGTGCCCGTGGACGGGCGGGGAGACGCGGGTCTCACCGCGGCGCTCGCGGAAC
The DNA here is from genome assembly GCA_963722525.1 of uncultured Actinomycetes bacterium. GTDB lineage: Bacteria > Actinomycetota > Thermoleophilia > Gaiellales > F1-60-MAGs149 > VFJZ01. The sequence goes on from CAVRMM010000002.1 coordinate 842,439, forward strand.
AGGAACAGCGCCGCCACCAGGATGGCCGTCACCAGTCCCGCGATCCCGCAGGTGACGATGACCATGATCTCGTACACGCGGTCGGTGTTGATCGCCTGCTCCGAGGCCTGCTCGGGCATGAAGTCGATCATGACGATGGCCATGCCTGCGAGCAGGCCGACCACCGTACCGACGATACCCAGGATGACTAGCCTCAACGACGCTCCTCCGCGAGATGGGCCGGCACCGGAATGCCGACCGGCCCCATCCAGGGCAAAAGCGTAGTGATGCAGCAGGACGGGGGCAACGTTGGAACAGTTGGCACGAGGTATGGAGGGCGGATCGGAAGGGGGAGGCGAGCCGCTACACTCGGGAGCATATGGCCGACCAGATGTCGCTGCACGCCGATGCCCAGCCGCTGACCGAGGAGGAGTACGCGAATCGCGTGCTTCCCGACCGCGAATCGCCGTTCGAGGTGGGGGCCACGCTGCTCGCCGCAGGCGCGATCGTCCTCGGCATCACGGCGCTGCTGTTCACGCCGTTCAAGCCGGGCTTCCTGGCGATCCTGCTGGCGATCCTGTCCAACGCGTTCGCGGGTCAGAACACGCGCCTGCCGAAGATCGCGCTGATCGTGGCCGGGCTCGGCTGGCTGCTCGGCGGCATCGCATCGGTGCTCGCCGACGAGGCCGTCTGGTAGCAGGCCCGGCGCCGGCACGGTCAGCCGGCCAGGAAGACCAGCGCGCCGACCACGCCGACCACGTAGGTCACGAGCGCCACGACGATGATCGTGCCGATGCCCAGGGGCGTCGCGATCACGAGCGCCGCGACCAGCACGCCGACCACCACGGCGACCACGATCGCCGTCTCGAACATCCCCCGCCGGTCGACCTCGTCGTACCTAGGCACGGTCGAGCCCCTGCATCCAGAGCGCCGCGATGAGCCCGCTGGCGGCGATCCCGACGCCCGAGGCGAAGACGACGACGCCCGGGTCGACGCGGCCGATGAGGAGGGTGGAGATGGCGAATCCGAGCGGCCCGCCGACGTACGTCGCGGTCTCGACGACGGAGAAGGTGCGCCCCAGGTGCTCCGTGCGCACGCGCGCCTGCAGGGCCGCGTAGAGGACCACGCTCGCGCCCGGGATGCCGAAGCCGGCGATCGCCATGCCGGCGAAGGCGACGGGCGCCCAGGGCAGCCCGGCCATCGCCCAGCCGGCGCCGAGCAACAGCGTGGAGCCGACGAAGGCGCGCACGCGCTCGCCCGGGCCCCGCTCGCGCCGGCCCCAGTACAGCGACCCGGCGATGGCGCCGATGCCGCCCGCCGCCGCCAGCCAGGCGAAGCCCTCGCTGCCGAGGTCGAGGCCCGTGGGGGAGGCCGCGTGCTGTGGCAGGAAGACGAACCGGCTCGGATCCAGCAGCAGCACGTTGATGAACAGTACGGCGACCGCGACCACCAGGTAGCCGCGCTGCAGGACGAAGCGGATGCCGTCGTACGCCTCCCGCAGCATCGAGGGGTGCCGCACGCCCGGGTGGGCCGGCGCGCCGGGATCGCGACGGCCGCGGCGGCAGCGATCAGGAATGTCAGCGCCTGCGCCCAGAACACGACGTCGAGCCGCCCCGCCGCGAGCAGCCCGCCGACCAGCAGGGGCCCGATGGTCGAGCCGATGTACTGCACGCCGAGCCGCAGGCCGTTGGCCGATGCGAGCCGGTCCTCGGGCACGAGCAGCGGCGTCGCGGCACCGAAGGCGGGGTAGAAGAACGCCTCGCCGAGGCCGACCAGCACGGCTGCCGCGATCCACATCCACGCGCCGGTCTCGCCGGCCGTGACCGCGGTGGCCAGGAACAGCGTCGCGCCGAAGCGGATCACGTCGCCGGCCATGATCGCGGCGCGCGGGCCGATGCGGTCGACGACGGCGCCGAGCAGCAGCATCGGCAGCGCGAAGGCGATGCCGTTCAGGGCCAGGGCGAGGGCCAGCAGGCCGGCCCGGTCCTCGATCACGCCGAGCTGCACGGCGAACGCGACCAGGTAGGCGCGGTCGGCGATCACCGACACGCCCTGGGCGACCCAGTAGACGGTGAAGCGTGGCGACGCGAGCGCTCGGAAGGGGCCCCGGAACACGGCTGCGGCCATGGCTCACCGAGTGTACGTACGATGGGACACCGTCGAGAGCAACGGAGGAGCGCATGGCCGCCGCACTACCCGAAGAGGTCCGGAATCTGCTGATCGCGCCGCCGTCACTGGTGCCGGGCGTGCGCGATCCGTACGAGGCGCCGGCCGCCGACATCGTGCGGCCGGCCGACGAGCTGGACGATCCGCTCGTCCACCTGCTCGGCATCCCGTTCGACATCACGATCCTCGGCCGGCGCGGTGCGAAGGAGGGCCCGGCGGGCGTGCGGCGCGGGTTCCTGACGTGCCTCACGTACGAGCCGGGGCTCGAGATCGATCTCGCCGTCTCGCGCGGCATCGCCGACGTCGGCGACATCGACGTGCTGCACACGAACGTCGACGGCACCTGGGACCGGGTGTCGACGGTGGTGGAGGGGCTGGTGCGCACCGGCGCGCCGCTGGTCGTCGTCGGCGGCGACCACGGCCTGGCGTTTCCGATCCTGCGCGGCGTGTCCCGTGCCCTGCCCGGCAAGAAGATCGGCGTGATCTCGGTCGACGCCCACTACGACGTGCGCATCACCCATCACGGCGAGCCCTCGAGCGGCGTGCCGTTCCGCTGGCTGATGGAGCGCCATCCCGAGGCGTTCTCCGGTGGCAACCTGGTCGAGTTCGGCCTCGCCGGCTGGCTCAACACCAAGCTCTACCACGACTACCTGGTCGAGCAGGGCGCGCGGCTGATCACGCTGCGCGAGATCCGCAAGCGGGACTGGGACAGCGTCGTGCAGGAGGCGTTCGACCACGCGGCCGACGGCGCCGACGCGATCTGGATGACGTTCGACATCGACGCGATCGAGGGCGCCACGGCCGGCGCCACCAACGTGCCGGCCATCGGCGGCCTGTCGCCGTTCCAGGCGCAGGATCTCGTGCACGCCTTCGCGCAGCATCCGAAGGCCGTCGGCTTCGACGTGATGGAGGTGTCGCCGCCGCTCAACCCGACCGGGCTGACCGAGCGCCAGGCGGCGTCGCTGATCCTCGACTTCGCGGCCGGGAAGCACGTCCTCCGGCCGTAGGGGCCCGGGGCGGGCTCAGGTCGCCGCGCGCAGCAGCGTCGAGGCGGCCTCCGGCCCCTGGGCGCGGAGCACGGCGCCCGACAGCGCGAAGAAGTCGCGCAGCGAGACCATGCCGAGCGGCGTCGCGCCGTCGGTGACCGGCAGGTGGCGGATGCGCAGCTGGTTCATCAGCGCCGCGGCGTCGGCCGCGTCGGTGTCGGGCGGCACCGAGGCCACGTCGGCATGGGCGTGCTCGCCGACGTGCACGGAGTGGAGGGGTGCACCGCGGGCGACCAGCCGCACGAGATCGCGCTCGGTGAAGATGCCCGTCATCGCACCGTTCTCGACGACGAGCACCGAACCGACGCCGCGCGCGTCCATCTGCCGGGCGGCTTCCCGCACGGAGTCGTTGGGACCGCACGTCACGAGATTCACGCTCATCATGTCGGAGACCTTCATCGGGCTATTGTAGCGATCGTTGCAAGTCGGTTGGTCGCGACGGTGATGCGGCGTACCTGCGCAGAGGAGGTGCGACGGGGCACGCTACGGCGGGTGATCGCCTCAAGCTGGCCCCGCACATGGGCGAGAAGGGCAGCAGCCACGTGCTGGACGAGCCGACCACCGGACTGCACCTGGCGGATGTCGAGCGGCTGCTCGGGCTCCTCGACCGGCTCGTCGAGTCGGGCAAGGCGGCGATCGTGATCGAGCATCACCAGGCGGTCATGGCGCACGCGGACTTGGATCATCGAGCTCGGTCCGGGCGCGGGTCACGACGGCGGCGAGACGGGTTGGAGGGCACGCCGGCCGACCTCGTCGCCGCCGGTCGACGCTCACCGGCGAGCACCTCGCGGTGGTACGTTCGGCAGCTGACCTATTCTCAACGCCCGATAATCATCGTTATGTCAAGTTGAGATCGAGCGTCCGACCGGGCCTTCCTCCCCGGCCGGCGCCGGACCGGACCAGGCCAAAGACCAGTTCTCGTCGCAAACTGCGGAAATCTGCCTAGCGCGACGCCGGTATGAACTGCTAGAACCGGCGTGAACCGACGGCGAAACCCGCAGCTCGGCGCGAAAGGCCCCCGAAACGATCATGGAATCACCGACCCTGCCGGGCAACGCTCCCGGCATCGTGCCCGCACGCCGCATTCGCCGCGCCGAGCGCCTCATGGTGCTGATGGACGACACCCTGATGCGGGCGATCGTGATCGCCTCGCTGGAGAAATCGTCCTCGCTCGACGTGGTCGCCGTGACCGGCTCGGAGGCCGAGGCGATCGAGCTGCTGGCCGATGGCCGGCTGGACATCGTCCTGGTCGACGGCGAGGCCGATCGCCTGCCCGCGCTCGTCCACCGCGTCGAGGCGCTGGCCGACGCCTCGAGCGCGCGGATCGTCTGCTTCGTGTCGTCCGGCGACGCGCGTCGGATCGGTGCGCTGCTGCGGGCCGGTGCCAAGAGCTGCATCGCCACCTCCGTCTCCCCGGACGATCTCGCCGCCGTGGTGCGCGAGGCCAGTCGCGGCACGATCTACCACGCACCCCCCACCCCGGTCGGCGAGCCCGGCGAGGCCCCGTCGCCACTGGTGACCGGGCTCACACACCGGGAGCTCGAGGTGCTGACCCTGGCGGCCGAGGGTCTTGCGAACAAGCAGATCGCGCAGCGCCTCTGGGTGACGCCGAAGACCATCAAGTTCCACCTGTCGAACGTCTTCCGCAAGCTCGACGTGTCGAACCGCACCGAGGCGACGCGTCAGGCCCAGCGCCTCGGGCTGCTCCAGCCCGGCGGCGGCGCAGCGGACTGAGCGGCGGGCCGGGCGAGGAGTCCCGGCAGGCCTGAACGGGGCCGGCCGCCCCGCGCAGGCCCTTGACTCCTCGCGGCCCCCGCTGGAGCTGGTCCGGGTGAGATCCCCGCTGAGGGGCGAGCCACCCCACGGTGTGGGATGACGGCCGGTGTCCGCCGGCAGGGTTTGGTGGCCGTCGTCCGACCGGCGCGTCCCACCGGCGCCCGCCCGTGAGGGCGGACGCCGGCGGGTGCGGTCGGGTTGGCGTGATTAGCGGACTCGGAGAACCCGCACGTTGATCTTCTTCGCCTTGCTCGGCAGCTTCAGCGTCGTGAGACGCACTGTCCGGTTGGTGCGAATGGTGATCGTCTTGGCCGAGACCAGCTTCGAGCCCTTGGTCAGCAGCCGGACGCGGATCACGGCCCGCGGCTTCTTGCTGTTGACCCGCACGAGCACGTAGCGGGCCTTCTTGCCCTTCATGATCCGGACCGATCCCAGCGACCAGGCCGGCTTCGGCAGGGCCTTCGGGATGAGCTTCTTGGCGATGGCCGGCGGCGGCGGTGCGATGGCCGGAGTCGCGCTCGAGGAGCCCGGGATGTTGAAGTTGACCTTGATCGACCGGAGGATGCCCTCGTCGACGAAGTCGGCGATGACGTCGGCGATGCCGTTGTTCGAGTTGAAGATCTCGACGGCGGCGTTGCCGTACCGGTTCGTGTAGACGCAGAGCCGGTTCAGGCCCTCGGGGTCATCGGCGCGGTACGAGCCGGCCAGCGAGATGCGTGCATTCGCGGGACCGGTGGTGCCGGTGAACACCTTCATGCCCTCGATCAGGGAGTCGGCCATGAAGCAGACCCGCTCGTGGGCGAAGCCGGCGCCGTTGACGTCCTGCGCGTGGGCGACGACGATGCGGGCGACGTCGTTCTCGGGCCCCGGGCCCTTGGGCCAGTAGGTGAGGTTCTTCGAGAACAGCGAGTGGACGACCTTGGTGAGCGGCACCGACGTCTTGGCCGGATCCGTCACGGGCTGGTACGGGTAGCGCGCGGTGGCCGTGATGTTCGACGTGCCGAGCACGTCGATGCCCTGCAGGTCGCAGCCGCCGTTGTCGTTCATGATCGCGCCGAGGTTGTCGTAGAACATGCCGGTGCCGGGCGTGTACGAGACCTGGGCCTCGCCGTGCTCATCCGTGTAGACGGCGATGTTCTGCGCGCCGTACGGGAGCTGCCGCCACTGCTTGTCCCACCGTGCGAGCTCCACCGTGTTCACGGGGTTGCGCCGCAGGAGGCAGTTCGTGTTCCCACCCTGGGCGGAGGCCAGCGTGGCCGCGACGTCCCAGTTGGTGTAGAGGCCGTTCACCAGGAAGCCGTTGAAGTTGTTGGCTGCCTCGCCGTCGACGCCCGAAGCTGCCGGTCCGGCGGCCGTGGCGGGAATCCACTGCTTGTTGAACGGGGCGTAGATGTTGTGGTCGGTGGCCGAACCGGCGTGGTCGCGGCTGTAGACCTTCTGCTTGTACACGCCGCCGAGCGAGCCGACGCCGGAGATGTCGCCGGGTAGACCGCTGTTGGGCGCGATCGCGACGTCGACCCGGGCGGCGGGCATCGGCGCGTCACCCGCGTCGAGCTTGCCGTCGGGCAGGAACGTCTCGTTGGGCCGCTGCGGGTCGAACGGACCGTTCGTCGGCGCGCTCGAGGTATCGCCGAGGACCTTGCGATAGAAGGTGAAGGCGTCGCCCCACACGTTGTCGACGCCGTCCAGGATCGGCGACGCGTACAGCACGTCGTCGTCGTGGATGTCCCAGCGCTTCCAGGGCGAGAGGTTGTACGGGTCGGCGTCGGTCGCCAGAGCGCCGGCGAGCGCGGCCCACTGATCGGGCAGCGTGATCGCGGTGCCGAGGCCGAGCTCGGAGTAGTTGCCGAGCAGCGGCAGCGTGCCCTTGACCTTCACCTGGACGCGGCCCGCGTTGCCGCCGGCCGGGAAGTTGCCGTCACCGAGCGGATCGCCGAGCCAGGGGTCGCCGGTCTGATCGGTTGCGGCGACCTCGTGGATGCTGGGCGTCGTCAGGTTCAGCCACGCGGCCTGGAACTGGTGCGTGAGCACCTGGTCGCCGGCCGCGTTGTTGATGACGAGCTTGACCGGCGCGATGCCGGCCTTGACGGACACGAGCGTCGCGCGGGCGCACCAGAGGCCGCGCGACTCGTCGTAGAAGAACTTCATGGAGCCGGGGACGACGGTGGGCTTGGCGCGATCCGGATCTGCACCGCTCCAGTCCTCGACCAGGACGTCGACCGTCTGTCCCTCTCCTGAGATCAGCTTGTCGCACTTGACGAGCCGCAGATGCTCGCCACGCCAGGCGAGATACGGCACGTTGGTCGTCTGCGGATCGGGGGTGGCGCAGCACCGGCCGGGACGGCGGCGATGGCCGATCCCAGCAACGCGAGCGGCAGTGCCGCCCGCCGCACGAGTACGTGCATTGGACCTCCTCGGGGGCTCGGATTCCACCCCCGACGCTACGACCCGGCGGGCATCGCGGCATAGGCCAGACCAGCGGCCCCGGCTCCAACCCCGCCCGGTGCCCGGGCGGGTCCGGGTACCGACCCCGCCCCCCGGCCCGGGCCGTCCCTAGCCCTCGCAGGCGCGGTCGACGTGCACGATCACGACGGACGCCTCCTCGACCCGCCCGCCGGCCTCCGGCGTGGTCGCGCAGACGAACCACGCGGTGTCGTCGAGCACGCCGAAGAGGCCGCCGCCGTCCACCTCCCGCGGAGGCCGGCGGCGTCGAGCGCCGCGGTCGCGTCGTCCAGACGCTCGCCCACGAGGGGCGGCACCGGCACGCCGGGCTCGTCGCCCGTCCGTCGCCGGCTCCGGCTCCTGCGTGGCGATCTGCGTCGTCGTCTGCGCCAGCGTCACGGTGACGGCTCTGGCGGTGCCGCGATCGTCGTCGGCCGCCACGAGCGCGGCGGCCCCCGCGGCTCCGAGGCCGGCGGCGGCGGCCATCGCCACGAGCAGGGCGTGACGTCGCTCCATCGGCCGCAGGCTATCGCCCCGGACGGCTCGTCGTCGCGGCCGTCTCTGCCAGCATGCCGGGCGATGCCCGCCTCCCCGCTCGACGCCGCCATCGGCCTCCACCTGCACGGCTACGACGACGACGGCGCCGCGGTGCTGCGCCTCGACAGCACGCCGACCGCGCTGGCGGCCGAGGGCGGCACCTTCCTGCACGGCGGCACGCTCTCCACCTGCATGGACACGGCGGGCTGGTACGCCATCGTGCACGCGCGCCCCGGCACGTACGTCGCCGTCGACCTGCGCACCGACTTCCTGCGGCTGGCCGCGCCCGGCATCTACCGCGTCACCGGTCGCGCGCTGCGCGCCGGGCGCACGCTGGCCGTCGCGGACGTGTCGGTCGAGGCCTGGGACGACGCCCGGCCGCCCCGGTCGCGGTCGGCCGAGTGCAGTACCTCCGCACGGGCGACTGAACGACCGGCCGCCGCCTGCCGATAGGGGTAGGAGTGGCCGTCTCCGTCCTTCCCACCCCACCACCGGCGCTCGTCGGCCGGCCGGCGCCGCGCGGCGCAGGTCGCAGCCGTGAAGTTGCCGGCCGCGTCGCGTTGGGCGCTGCCGCCGTTGATCCGGGTGCGCGCCGGATCGGGCGGCTCGGCCCGCGCGGCGCGAACGGCGCTGAAGAACCCGGCGCTCGCCATCGCACCCGGCGTCCGCAAGGCGCTGCAGCGGGGCGAGGGCACGGCCGCGATCGCCTCGCTGGCGGGACTCGACACCTCGCCGGCCGGGCCGCTGCTCGTGCTCCGGCTGGAGCGCGGCGCCGCGGTCACGCAGGCCGCCAGCATCGAGCGCACGCGCGAGGTGATCGCCGCGCTGGCCGACCTGCCGCTGGGCGAGCGACCCCGCGTGCTGCTGGAGCCGGCCCCGGGCGACCTCGCCGACGCCACCGGGCCGCCGCCGCCCCGCGCCGGCGAGCTGGAGAGCCTGAAGCCCGTCTACCTGCAGGCCGGCATGCGCCACGGCGTCAACTGGAAGGTGCTGGCCGCCATCAACGTGGTCGAGACCGGCCTCGGCACCAACGTCAACGTCTCGTCCGCCGGCGCCGTCGGCTGGATGCAGTTCATGCCGAGCACCTGGCGCGCGTACGGCGTCGACGCCTCGGGCGACGGCATCGCCGACCCGACACGACCCGTACGACGCCATCTAGTCCGCGGCGATCTACCTGGAGGCGTCCGGCGCCCGCCGCGACATCCGGCGCGCGCTCTACTCGTACAACCACGCGTGGTGGTACGTCGACAAGGTGCTGCGCATCGCCACCGGCATGCGCTGATCCGCCCCCTCCGAAGTAGACTCCGGCCATGCAGCTCGTGATCCTCGGCGGTGGCCCGGCCGGCTACGCAGCGGCGTCGGCGGCCTCGGCCGTCGGCGCCGACGTGACCCTCGTCGAGGACGTCGGGCTCGGTGGCAACGCGACGCTCTGGGACGCCATCCCGTCGAAGACGCTGCTCTCCACCGCCGGCGTGATGGCGACCGTCGGCCGGGCCGAGGCGCTCGGCCTCGCGTTCCAGCACGGCAGCCCGCAGGTCGACCTGCTGCGCACCGTCGCCCACGCGCGCTACGTCGCCGCGCACCAGTCGCGATCGATCCGCGACCGGCTCGAGGGCACGGCCGCGCGGCTCATCCACGGCCGGGCGCGCATCACGGCTGCCGGGCACCGTGCTGGTCACGACCGAGGTCGGCGAGCGCGAGATCACGTACGACCGGCTGCGTGCTCGCGACCGGGGCCGCTCCCTGGGAGCCGCCCTTCGCGCAGGTCGACCACGCGCGCGTGTTCACGCCGCGCGACGTGCTCGACGCTGCGACGCTGCCGGAGAGCCTGTCGTGGTCGGCGCCGGCGCCACGGGCTGCGAGTACGCCGAGTTCTTCCTCTCCTGCGGCGTCCGCGTGACGCTGCTGTCGGCGCCGGCCGCAGGTGCTGCCGGCCGAGGATCGCGACATCGCCGAGATCGTCGAGGAGGCGTTCCTGGCCCGCGGCTGCGAGCTGCAGTTCGACGCGCGCGTCTCCGACGTCGAGCACCGCGACGACGCGGTGTCCGTGACGACCACCGACGGCCGCTGCTTCGACGGCACGCCACGCCATCATCTGCATGGGCATGCGGCCAGCATCGGCCGGGCTCGGCCTCGAGGTGCTCGGCATCGCCACCGACGAGCGCGGCGCGGTCGACGTCGACGGCAACGGCGCAGACCACCGCCGAGGGCGTCTATGCGGTCGGCGACCTGGCCGGCGGCATGATGCTCGCCTCGACCGCGTCGATGCAGGGCCGCCACGCCGCGCTTCCACGCGCTCGGCGCCGCCGACGGTGCAGCTCGACCTGACGACGGTGCCGTGGACGATCTTCACCCGCCCCGAGGTGTGCGTCGGTCGGGCTCACGGCCGGCGAGGCCGACAAGCGCGGCGCCGACGTCGCCGTCACCAAGCACTACCTCGGCGCGAACCCGCGCGGCGTCATCTCGGGCAACAACGAGGGCATGATCAAGCTCGTCACCGGCGCCGCCGACGGCGTGCTGCTCGGCGCCTCGATCGTCGGCTACCGCGCGTCGGAGATGATCGCGCACCCTGGCCCTCGCCGTGCGGGCCCGGCTGCCGGTCGAGACGATCGCCGACACCGGCACGGTGACGCCGTCGATGTCGGAGTCGCTGCAGCGCGCGGCCGAGAAGGCCGCGACGGCCCGCATGACCCGCATCGGCGTCGTTTAGCGTCCGCGATCCGCGGCCGCGCGCCCGGACGAGCGTTTCGGCACCAGGTTCCCAGACGCGCACGGCGGCGCTGTTCTGCGCGCCCCCCGTTGCGCAGTGCTCCGTGTCCGCGCGCCTCCCGTGCGCCGCGGACCGTCAGGCCGGCTCGGCTGCCTCGTCCGTGCCCGGGGGCGCCTCGTCGGTGCCCGGCGGCGCCTCCTCCTCCGTGGTCGTGCCGGTGTCGCCGTCGCCGGTGGTGCCGGTCGGATCCGGCGGCGGCTTCGGCTTCTTCGGCCCCACCTCGAGGATGCGGTCCTCGGGCTTGTACCGCGCGGTGAAGTTCTCGTCCCGGACGAGGTCGTCGCCGCGCCAGACCTTGCGCCAGTACGTGATCGTGAAGCCGGCGTTGCCGGACTGCTGCAGCACCCGCTCGGTGCCCGGCTCGAGCGTCGGGTCGACGATCTTGCGCTCCTTCGGTTCCTTGAAGTCGGTCGCCTCGCCCTCGCCGAACTCCACCCGCCGCTTCAGCTGACGCGAGAAGAAGCGCACGGTGACGCTTGCGCTGCCGGCCTCCACCAGCATCACGAGCGGCGCGTCCCAGTCGTTGACGAAGACCAGCTCGGGTCCGCCCCACGACACGGTCGCCTCGCGGCCGCGCGGGTACCGCGAGATCCAGAACTCGTGCGGCGTGTGCGCGGTCAGGGCGAGCCCCGACATGAACGCGGCGTTGAACAGCGTCGTCGCGATCTGCGAGACGCCCCCGCCGACGGCGTCCTTGAGCTTGCCCTCCTCGATCTGCGGGGCCAGCACGTACCCGCCCTCGGTGGTGCGCGGCCCGAGCACGGCGTTCAGCGAGAAGGTCTCCCCCGCGCCGATGATGAAGCCGTCCAGCACCTCCGCCGCCCGCTGGATGTTCGTGACGCGCGGCTCGCCCGGGCTGTACGGCGTGGTGAACGAGCCGACCAGGTCGGTGATGCGGAGCCGCTGCGCGTCAGCGGTCGCGAAGGCCGGCTTGATGTCGGCGATCCGCACCGGGATCTGCCGCATCGCCGGGTCCTGCTCGAGCGCCTGGCGCACCGTGTCGGCGTCGACCTCCTTGCCGCTCGCCGACTTGATGATCTCGATGCCGCCGTCGGTGCCGACGGCGAACCGGGCGTTGTGCGGCTGCCGCTCCGCGGCGCCGAACAGCCGGTGCAGCTCGGCCCGGATCGGCGGGCGCGTCAGTTTCAGCCGCACCTCGCCGCCCTCCGGCTCGAACTCCAGCGCCTTCGCCAGCGCCTGCTTGCGGATCGGATAGCCGTGGCCGAGCAGCACCACCTCGTGCGGCGTGGCGAGGAGCGTCTTGGCCGCGGCCAGCGCCCGCTCGGCGGATGCGTCGTCCGCCGCGGGCCGTACGCGCCGCAGGGGCAGCTCGAGCCGGCCGTCGAGCGGCGGCAGCTGCCGCAGCGCCGCCAGCACGGCGACCCGGTCGACGAGCGACGCCGCCCTTGCCGCGCACGATCCGCAGCGTGCCCTTGGACGAGACCTTCACGCCGGCCTGGACGGGCGGCACCTCGACCGCCTTCCGGGCCGGCCGCAGCGCGCGCGTGAGGGCCGCCTCGTCGAGCCGGAACCGCAGGTCGAGCTCGCGCTCCGAACCCACGCCGAGGCGCATCCGGACGCGGTCGAGGAACCCGACGTCCCGCGCCCGGCGCAGCGCGTCGGCCGTGTCCGGCGCGACCTTGAGCTTGCGCAGGGAAACCGTGAAGCGCTCCGAGCCCGACGTCAGCACCATCCCCTTGCTCACCACGGGCCGGGCCGCGGACGCCAGCATCTGCGCGGCGGCGGCGTCGTTGTGCCGCCCGACCGGTACGCCCCCGACCTGGACGCCGGGCGGCAGCCGGTCCTCGTAGGGGCGGCCCAGGAGCGCGATCGCGCCGCCCAGCACGGTCAGTGCGAGCACCACCGCGACGATCAGCCGGCGGCGGAACTTGCGCGGCTTGCGCGGCGGTCGGCGGACCCGATCAGGTGCAGGGGTCTGACGCGCGCTCGCCACAACCGCATCCTAGGCGGATGTGGCGCGCCGCACAGCAACCTACGCCGTCATCGGGGGCGCCGGCGGAACGGGCTCGCGCCCGACGCGGCGGCTGATCTCGTCCTGCAGGCGGCGATGGTCGCCGATCGAGCCGCCGACGAACTCGGCCGCGATCTCGTGCGCGTGGTCGGACTGCGTCCGGCACCGCACCACGCGGGCCTGGAACGCCATCTGCTCGTCGTCGTCCAGTTGCAGCACCACGCGCAGCTCCGTCCCCGGCTCGATGAACGTCTCGAGCAGCAGCAGCACGCCGCCGACCGAGAAGTTCAGCGTGTGACCGTCGGCCGGGCCGAGGGGCGTCGGCTCGACGCTCGCGACCAGGTTGTCGTGCACGCGGACGAACCGACGACGCTCCGATCCGCGCCGCTGCATCAGTCGTCGCGCCTGAGGTACTCGCGGAGGCCCGGCATCGCCAGCTCGAGCTCGCGCAGCGCGCGGCCCTCGACCTGGCGGACGCGCTCGCGCGTGACGCCGAGGCGGGAACCGACCTCCTCGAGGGTGCACGGCTTCGAGCCGTCGAGGCCGTAGCGCAGCTCGATCACGTCGCGCATGCGGTCCTGCAGGCCGTCGAGCGCCTCGCGCAGCTCGTCGAGCTTCATCTGCTCGGCGACGACCTCCTCGGGCCGGTCGGCGTTGCGGTCCTCGACGAGGTCCGAGAACTGGGAGTCGCCCTCGCCGACCGGGGTCTCGAGCGAGACCGGGTCGTCGAGCAGCTGGCGCAACTGGATGACGCGCGCCACGGGCAGGCCGATCACGGCTGCCACCTCGTCCGAGGTCGGGTCGCGCCCGAGCGACTGGACGAGCTGGCGGTCGATCCGGTGCAGCTTCTTCAGCACGTCGACGATGTGGACGGGCAGGCGGATCGTGCGGCCCTGGTCGGCGATGGCGCGCGAGATGGCCTGGCGGATCCACCAGGTCGCATACGTGGAGAGCTTGAAGCCCTTCTTGTAGTCGAACTTCTCGACGGCGCGGATCAGCCCGAGGTTGCCCTCCTGGATCAGGTCGAGGAGCGGCACGCCGGAGGCGGAGTAGGCCTTGGCGATCGAGATCACGAGGCGCAGGTTGCACTCGATCAGGCGCGCCTTCGCGGCCATGTCGCCCGCGTCCTTGCGCTTGGCGAGGAGTGCCTCCTCCTGGGCCGTCAGCAGACGGCCGTTGCCGATCTGGCGGACGTAGGTCCGGAGAAGGTCGACTTCCTCGGAAGCCGGTACGACCTCCGCCGGGTCGGTTTCCTCGGCGGCAGCCGGATCGTCCAGTTCGGGCACGGCCGGCACGAGTGCCAGGTGCGGACGCGCGACGGTCTCGGACGGGCTCTCGACGGGCTGAAGGGGTTCGGCAACGCTCATGGTGATACCCGCATCGGCCGTTCGCGCAAAACCTTGAGACTTGGCTCTTGACTTTTTTCCGGAACTGAGTAGCGCATGGCGTAGATATTCTGCTCTTTCTTACGGAAATCCTTCGTCCGAAGGACAGAGTTAAGCAGAAATCTCCACTGTTACCAACTGCTGCGATGCCTTCACGCGACCCACGATCAGGGTCGTCGGGCGCCCGCGGCGACCCGGCGCGAGGCGGATCACGAGCGATCCGGCGTCCACGGCGACCGATCCGATCGCACCGCCCGGCACCCGGTCGTAGATGCCGACCAGCTCGAGCGCGGCCGGCGAGGCGCAGCGGCTGGCCTTGAACAGCGCCAGCAGGTACGACCGCAGCTGGTCCGTCGAGACGGCGCCCGGCGGCGTCGGGCGGCGCCGCATCAGCTCGAGCGACGCGGGCCGCCCTGATCGGATCGGCGGCGGCTCGATGCGGGCCTCGGGCGCGACCTCGGCGGCGTCCAGGAGGGGCATCGCGCGCAGCTCGGCCCGGTCGAGGCGCACCGAGGGCGACCGGATCGCGAACGGCGCGTCGGCCAGCGCCACGGGTACGACGTCGACGGTCTCCCAGATGTCGGGCTCCAGCACGACCACCTCGTCGCCGTCGTCGAACAGCTCGTGCACGGTGATCTCCGGCTCCAGTTCGGTCGCAACGCCGGTCACCGCGGGCGGGTCGACCGTCCGCAGGCCGACTGCGAACTCCAGGTCGGCGTCGGTGACCTCCAGCTCGTCGCCGGCGCGGCGCGCCGCCGCGCGGCGGATCACGCCGCGAGGCCGACGTCGCCGGCGGCGATCAGCGCGAGCCCGGAGCGCACGCGCTCCATCGGCTCGAACAGGTCCATCGTCTCCGCGGCCCCGACCAGCGCCCGCCCGATCTCCGGGTACAGGTGCACCGGCGCCTCGGTGACCAGCCGCAGCGGCGCCTCCCCTGCCCGCAGCTGCAGCAGGAAGCCGGCGCTGGCGCCGGCGAAGGGCTCGACCGCGCCGGGCTTGCCGACCGGGTCGACGCCCGACTCCTCGAGGAACCCGAGCGGGATGCGCGCCTCGCGCGCGAGCGTGACGTCGGAGACGAGCACGACGGCCGGGTCGTGCTCGAGGCCCGACACCAGCCGCTGCGCGATCACGACGCTGCGCAGGTAGCGGTCGAGGGCCGCGCCGTAGAGGGCGCGCTGCAGCTTGGTGGGGCGCACCGGCAGCGTGTGCCGGAACTCGACCGGCAACCCGTACTCGTCCGCCACCAGCACGCCGCCGACGTAGAACAGCGGCTCCTGGGTGGTGACGGCCAGGTAGCCGATCACGCGGTCACGTCCAGCACGTGCTCGCCGTCGCCCTCGTCGTCGTCCTCGAGCTCGTCGCCGTGGTCGTAGCGGCTGTGCGGGTCCTCGCGCTCCTGCTCGCGGCGCTGCCTCGTGGTCGCGGCGAGGCGCTCCATGCGCTGCACCTGCTCGGCGCGGATCTCGGCCAGCCGCTGCAGCTCCTGGGCGACGGCGTGCGTTGGCCGCCCGGTCCGCACCCGCCATGGCCACCGCCGTACGCGCGAGGAGGTCGCTCTGCGACACGAGGTTCGGCAGACCGATCGGCGGGATCTCGGACATTGCTCTCGTTCTACCTCAGCGCTCACTCGCGTGCCGGCGGCAGCGCCATCGGGCCCTTCAGGGCCTCCTCCAGCGCCGGCGGACAGCGGCATGCCGTTGGCGCGCAGCTGCTCGGCCACCTGGCGCTTGGCGTCGGCGACGCGGACGTCGTACTGCGCGCGCTGCTGGTGGATGTTGCCCTTGATCCCCTCGCGCACCAGGAACAGCGCCAGGAACCAGCGCGACAGGCATCAGCAGCAGGGCCCCGAGGATGCCGTGCATGATCGAGTCGGAGACGGCGCCGCCGGCCCGGTACGTGGCGATGAAGCCCACGGCGAAGCCCGAGCAGCGCGCCCAGCGCCTTGATCGGCGAGACGATCGCGGCGATGGCCGTTGGAGTGTCGATGGGCGCGGACACCGTGAACTAGATCGGCAGGATCCGCTCGGCGATCGATACCCCATCCGCGGCGACCAGGTCGCCGGGGACGCGGGGCCCGCACGCCGAGGTAGGAGAACGGCAGGTCGTAGACGGTCGCGAGCCCGTGCAGGGGGCCGGCGAACCGGGCCTCGTCGGTCTTCGTGACCAGCAGCCGGTTGGCGCCGACGCGCGCGAGGCGCGACAGCATGGCGGCGACCTCGCGCTCGGCGATGCCGAGCGGCACGGCGGCGTGGGTCTCGTTCGGGGCCGCGGCCTCGAGCAGGGCCTTCAGGTGGGTCATGCCCGGCTCGTCGCCGACGGCGAGGCCCGGCGTGTCGATCAGCACCACGTCGCGCATCGAGAGGCGCGACATGCCGCGCTTGATCTCGGCCGCGGACGTGACGCGCAGGACGTCGGCACCGGCCATGTAGGCGAGCGCGCGGTCGGCCTCGGAACCGGCGGCGGCGCCCAGGCGCGGCAGCACGGGGTGCCCGTCGCCGAGCGACCGGTCGACGACCACGATCGCCGACCATCATGCCGGCCGACGCGTAGCCGGCCGCGAGGTTGGCGATGGCCGTGGTCTTGCCGACGCCCGACGCGCCGACGACGGCGATGCGGCGCGCGGTGCCGTCCGGCTCCCAGCCCTGCTCGATGCGCACGCGGGCCGCGATGCGGCGGCGGGCGAGGTCGCGCAGCCGGCCCGAGGCGAACGGCTCGACGTGGTGGCGCACCTCGCGGACGAGGGCGTCGGCGGCGGCGGGCGTCAGGCCCGCGCGCTCCAGCTCGACCACCAGGTCGGCCGACTCGTCGTCGAGGGGCGGCGCCTCGAGCGGCTCCGGGGCGATCCGCAGGCGGCCGCGGTTCGTGCGCGTGGCGCTGATGCGGACGGGATCCATCGGCTGCGTGCGGCCGCCGTACGCGGCGCCGGCGGCGACGCGGGCCGTGGCTCCGCCGCCCGCGGCGACGAGGCGCTCCTCCTCGTACTCCTCCATCTCCTCCGGCTCGACCTGGGCCGCCAGCGCCTGCGCGAAGGTCTCGCGCAGCAGCGACTCGCGGCTCTCGGCATCGTGCGTGTCGAGTTGCGTGCGGGCCGGCGCGACGGCGGTCGCCGTGGCGGTGGCGGTGGCTGCTGCGGCGGATGCCGCGACGGCGGCGGCCGACTCGCCCGGATCGCCCTCGGACGCGAGCACCTCGATGCCGGTCTTCGCGAAGAAGCCGCCGACGCCGCCGGTGCGGATCGGGCGCTGCTTGAGGATGACGGCACCGGCTCCGAGTTCGTCCCGGATCTGCGGAACGATCTCCTGGAGGTTCCGGCCGGCGTACGTCTTCATCCTCATGCGAGGCTCCCTTCGACGGCGAGCGCGACGGTGCCGACTGCGTCGACGTGCGTGCTCGGCAGAATCTCGTTGTACGAGAGAACGGGTGTGCGGGACATGGCGTGCGCGATCAGGGCGCGCAGGTGGCGCCGCACCTTCGGGCTGCAGACGACGGCGGCGCGATGGCCGAGGGCCGCGGCGGCCTCGACCTCGTCCCGGATGGCGCGGACGATCGCCTCGGCCCGGCCCGGGTCGAGACCCAGGTACGCGCCGTCGCTGGTCTGGATGACGGAGTCGCCGAGCTCGGACTCGAGCGTCGGCTCGAGCACGACCGCGGACAGGGTGCCGAACGAGTCGACGGCGCCCTGCGTCAGCTGGCGGGCGAGGGCCTGCCGGCAGTACTCGGTCAGCAGGGCCGGATCCTTGGTCAGGCGGCCGCGATCGCCGAGCGTCTCGAGGATGGTCACGAGGTCGCGCACCGAGACGCCCTCGCCCGAGCAGCAGCTGCAGCACGCGGTGCACCTCGCCGACGCTGCACACGTCGGGCACCAGCTCGTCGACGACGGCCGGGAAGCGCTCGCGCAGGTGGTCGAGCAGCGTGCGCGTGTCCTGCCGCGAGATCAGCTCGGACGCGTGCTGGCGCGACGGTCTCCGTGAGATGCGTGATGACGATCGAGGCGTGGTCGACGACGGTGTAGCCCGACGCCTCCGCCTGCTCGCGGGCGCTGGTGGCGACCCACAGCGCCGGCAGCCCGAAGGCCGGCTCGACGGTGTGCTCGCCCGGCAGCGACGCGTCGGCGTCGCCGGGGTTCATGGCCAGCAGGCAGCCGGCGGCGAGCTGGCCGCGCGCCACCTCGGAGCCCTTGATGCGGACCGCGTACTCGTGCGAACCGAGCTGGACGTTGTCGCGGATGCGGATCGGCTGCAGCACGAGGCCCAGCTCCGTCGCCATCTGCTGGCGCACGAGGCCGACGCGCTTCAGCAGCTCGCCGCCCTCGGACTCGTCGACGAGCGGGATCAGGCCGTAGCCGATCTCCAGCTCCAGCGTGTCGAGGTGGAGCGACTTCGTGACCTGGTCGGTGCCGGTGGCGCCGGCAGCGCCTTCTGCGCCTCGGCCTCCTCCAGCGGCGACCAGGTTCGCGGCCTCGTCGCGATGCCGCGTTGCGGATGCCGAAGGCGAGCAGGGCGAGGATCGCGGCCAGCAGCAGGAACGGCAGCTTCGGCAGGCCCGGGACGAGCGCCGAAGCGCGCCGAGCACGCCGGCGACGATGAAGAGCGGCCGCGGGTTGCGCAGCATCTGGCCGGCGACGTCGTGCGCCCAGGTTCGTGTCGGTGTCGGTGGCGGCGCGGGTGACGATGATGCCGGTGGCGGTCGAGATCAGCAGCGCCGGGATCTGGGTGACCAGGCCGTCGCCGATCGTCAGCAGCGTGAAGGTCGTGAGCGCGTCGCCGAAGCCCATGCCCTGCTGCACCACGCCGATGACGATGCCGCCGACGATGTTGATCGGCGACGATGACGATGCCGGCGATGGCATCGCCCTTGACGAACTTCGAGGCACCGTCCATCGCGCCGTAGAAGTCGGCCTCGCGCTGGATCTTGTCGCGGCGGCGCGCGGGCCTCGTCGTCGGTGATCAGGCCGGCGTTCAGGTCGGCGTCGATCGCCATCTGCTTGCCGGGCATCGCGTCGAGGGTGAAGCGCGCGGCGACCTCGGCGACGCGCCCGGCGCCGTTGGTGATGACCACGAACTGGATCACGACGATGATCAGGAAGACGACGAGGCCGACGACGACGTTGCCGCCGACGACGAAGTAGCCGAACGCGTCGATCACCGCGCCCGCGTCGCCGTGCAGCAGGATCAGCCGCGTGACGGAGATGTTGAGCGCCAGCCGGAACAGCGTCGTGAACAGCAGCAGCGACGGGAAGACGCGCAGCTCGAGCGCGTCCTGCGTGTACATCGACAGCAGCACGATCGTCAGCGCGATCGCGAGGTTGATCGTGATCAGCACGTCGAGCAGCACCGCCGGCAGCGGCAGCACCATCATCACGACGACCATGACGACGCCGATGGCGACGGCCAGGTCGGCGTGCTTCATGACCTTGTCGATCATCCCGGGCGACCGCGGGGCTCTGTCCGACGGCGACGGCCACTCAGATCACGCCCACGCCAGCTTGCGGCGGGAGGTCCGGTACACGTAGGCGAGCACCTCGGCGACGCCGGAGAAGAACTCGGCCGGGATCTCCTGGTCGACCTCGACCGCCTTGTACAGGGCGCGGGCGAGCGGCGGGTTCTCGACGATCGCGATGTCGTGCTCGGCCGCGATCTCGCGGATGCGCAGGGCGATCAGGTCCTGGCCCTTGGCGACGACCTTCGGGGCCGACACGTCGCGGCCGTAGCGCAGCGCGATCGCGAAGTGCGTCGGGTTCGTGATGATCACGTCGGCGGAGGGGATCTGCGCGAGCATCCGCTGGCGCGACATCTGCATGCCCCGGCGGCGGATCGCGCTCTTGATCTCCGGCGCGACGTCCTGCTGGCGCGCCTCCTCCTTCACGTCCTGCTTCGACATCTTCATCTGCTTCTCGTGCTGGTGGCGCTGGAAGATCAGGTCGCCGACGGCGAGCGGCACGAGCACGGCGAGGATGAAGAACGAGAGCTTCAGCACCAGGCCGGCGGTGTAGGAGCCGATCTCGGCGGGCGACATCTCGTTGAGGTGCATCAGCTGGTCGAGCTCGGGCCAGAGCACCATCACGGCGACGGCGCCGACGATCACGATCTTCAGGATCGACTTGCCGAACTCCATCAGCGCCTGCATGCTGACGAGGCGCTTGATGCCGCCGATCGGCGACACCTTCTTGAAGTCGGGGCGGATCGCGGCGGGCGTGAAGCCCGGCTTGTTCTGGATCACGTTGGCGAGCACGCCGGCGATCGCGGCGGCGGCCAGCACGGGCGCCAGGCATCGTGCCGACGGCCATCGCCCAGTGCGTCATCAGGCCGCCGATGGTCTCGGCCGTGATGTCGGGCTGCGCGACCCGCGTCATCGTCTCGGACAGCAGATTCGAGAGGTTCGACGCCATCGCCGGGCCGGCGACGGCGAGCGCTCCGGCGGCGGCGAGCAGCACGGCCGTGGAGTTGACTTCCTGGGAACGGGCGACCTGGCCCTTCTTCCGGGCCTCGCTGCGTCGTTTGGGAGTTGCCTTCTCGGTGCGTTCGCCGGCCATTGGGCCCTCTCGTCGGTGGGGTCTTCCTGACCTCCGAGCCGCGTCCGCACTCCCTTGCAGGCGTTCGAACCTCTTATCGGCACAGGGTCTTTATGACTTGAAGGTAGGAAACGTACGAATTTCCCGCGTGCCCCTTCCGAGGGGTTCGAAGCGGTCCGTCAGCACGGAGAGGCGCGTGTCGTTTTCGTGCCTGGCACGAATACGACACGGACCGGCGCGACTGTCGCTTTGGTGCCTGGCACGAAAACGACAGCGTCCCGCGGTCTCCCTCCTGCGCTCAGAACTCGAGCGGCGACCAGGGGACCGTCGCGGAGACCCAGTCCGCCGCGGCGCCCTCCGGGATGCGGCCCGCCCGGGCCAGCGACGCCGGGCTGAAGGCACCCAGCACCAGGTTCGCGAACGCCTCGTCGCCCACCGCCGGTCCCGGGTCGGGCAGCCCGCGCGCCGCGCACAGCGCCGCGCGGTCGTACGGCTTCAGCCACACGCCGTCGCCCGCGTGGGAGATGTCCACGCGCCGCGACTGCCGCACCAGGTGCTGCAGCGGCTCGTCGACGGGCCGGACGTTCGCCACCACCTCGACCACGTGCGTCAGCCCGCAGACGTACCGCCACAGCGCCGCGTACGCCTCGGGCGTGGCCGCCATCAGCTCCTGCACCTTGATCTGGAACTCCGCGTTCGGGCCCGTCCAGCGGCGGTCGACGGTGTACAGCACGTACCCGTCGTCGCCGGCGAACACGCAGAACCCCTCGAGATCCTTCAGCGTGTAGGAGATCTCCGGATCGGGTCGCGTCGTGAAGCCCGGCGTGGCCAGCCGGCACCGCTCCCAGACCGCCTGGCACGCCGCCAGCGACTCGACCGGATCGGTCAGCCGCAGCTCGACCTCGGGCGGTGGATCGACGAAGGCGACGTGCGGCGTCGACACCGTCACCCGCGCGCGCCGCGTCGCGACGCCGTAGCCCGTGTAGAGGCCCGACTGCGAGCTGTGCAGCAGCGAGCCGACCGCACCCTGGCGCCGGCACTCCGCGTCGTGGTCGGCCAGCAGCGCGCGCATGACGCCGCGCCGGCGGTGCGTCGGCAGCACGCTCACCCACGTGATCCCGCGGCACGGCACGGTGACCCCCGCGGCGACCGTCAGGTCGAGGTGCATGTCGAGCCCCGTGCCGACGATCTGCCCGTCGCTGCGCGCGGCGAACGGGCGGTACACGTCGGCGTCGAACAGCTGGAGCAGCTCGTCAACCAGGTCCGGCTTGAAGACGTGCGAGAAGGCCGCTCCGAAGGCGTTGACGAACGCCGTGCGCTCGTCCGGTGCGACCTCGCCGACCTCGATCACGCGGTGGAGTCTACGCGCACCGCGTACGGCTGATCCGACGCCAGCCAGCCCATCAGCATCGTGCCGGTGCTGCCCGTCGCGCGCTCGGCGCGGATGTGCCAGCCGCCGTGCCCGTCCGGCTCGGCGCGCACCTCGAGGGCGGGCTCGACGGCGAGCTCGAAGTCGAGCCGCTGCCAGGGGGATTCGTTCATCCTGCACCTCCGAGGATCATTCTGAACATCTGGGCGATGCCGCCCTGGAGCTCCTGGCCGATCGACGAGACCAGCATCGGGGCGGTCACCAGGAGCAGCAGGAACATCGCGGCGACCTTGCCCGGGAGCTCGATGCCGAAGATGTTCATCTGCGGCGCGATGCGGGCCAGGAAGCCGACGGCGGCGTCGGTCACGAGCAGCGCCACCAGCACGGGCGCGGCCACCTGCAGGCCGACCGCGAACAGCCCGCCGATGGAGTTGACGATCGCGCCGGACAGGGACGGCCAGGACGGCATCTCGGTGACGGGCACGACCTCGAACGATTTGATCAGCCCCGCGATCACCATGTCCGGTCCGCCGATGGCGACGAACACGGCGCTCGCGAGCAGGGAGTAGAACTGGCCCATCACCGAGATCTGCGCGTTCTGCACCGGGTCGACGACGTTCGCGAACGCGAAGCCGACGGTCAGGTCGATCAGCCCGCCGGCGAACGCCACGGCCGCGAACACGAGCGAGACGGAGAAGGCCAGGGCGGCGCCGACGAGCACCTCCTTGACGGCCAGGACGGCGATCTCGGCGATATTGTCGGGAATCGGTCTGCCCTGCGTCGCGAGCGGCATCGCGGCCATCGTGACGCCGAGGGCGAGCAGCAGCTTCGCGCGCACCGGGATCAGCCGCGACGAGAACACCGGCGACATCAGGAACACGCCGGACACGCGCGCGAGCGTGAGCGCGAAGGCCGGTGCGCCGACGGCGGCGAAGCTGGTGAGGATCTCCACGGTCCGACGCCCTACCGCAGCGACGCGGTCATGTTCGGGATCTGGTCGTAGACGCTCTCGGTGAACGTCAGCAGCGTGTTCAGCATCCACGGCCCGGCCACCAGCATGATCACGGCGACCGCGACCACCTTCGGGACGAACGTCAGCGTCATCTCCTGGATCTGCGTCACGGCCTGCAGCACCGAGATGACGAGGCCCACGCCGAGCCCGGCCACCAGCGTCGGCAGCGCGAGCTTCAGCGACACGATCATGATCTGCGTGAGCAGGCCCTGGAGGTAGGCCTCGGTCATAAGTGGAAGCCCGCGACGAGGTTCTGGGCGAGCAGCGACCAGCCGTCGACGAGGACGAACAGCAGCAGCTTGAACGGCAACGAGATCATCGCCGGCGGCAGCATCATCATGCCCATCGACATCAGGGTGGAGGCGACGACGAGGTCGATGATCAGGAACGGGATGTAGATCAGGAACCCGATCTGGAACGCCGTCTTGACCTCGGAGATCATGAACGCCGGGCACGAGCGTCGTCAGATTCAGGTCGTCGGCGGTCTCGGGGGGCGGCTGCCGCGACAGCTTCACGAACATCGCCAGCTCCGAGGTGCCCGTCTGCTTCAGCATGAACGTCGCGCAGGGGCTTCTCCGCCTCCTCGATGGCGGCCTTGGCGTCGAGCTGGCCATCCAGGTACGGCTGCAGCGCCTTCTCGTTCATGACCGTGAACGTCGGGCCCATCACGAAGATGGTCAGGAACAGCGAGAAGCCGACCAGCACCTGGTTCGGCGGGATCGACGGCGTGCCGAGGGCGTTGCGCAGGAACCCGAGCACGATCAGGATCCGCGTGAAGCCCGTCATCATGATCAGCAGCGACGGGCCGATCGTGATGAGCGTGAACAGGCCGAGGATCGAGAGGTTCGTCCCCGGATCCTGGTTATTGCCGGGCAGCGGGATCGACAGCGCCGGATCGGCGGACTGCGGCGGCACGGCAGGCGCCCCGTGCGCGGCCACCGCGCCGAGCGCGAGCAGCGCGACGAGCGCGAGGAGCAGCTTGATGGCGAGAGAGAGACGGCGCATTGGTCGGTAGAGACCGGGCCGTCCTGACCCGCTTTCAAACGCAGCATCATGCTGCTTGCAAATGCTATATCGGGCGCTTTCTCCGCTTCCTTGAACACTGCCGCGCAGACATTGGAAATCGCACGGTCTAGACCACGGGGGATCGATCTGGTATTACGGCGGCTGGGAAGTGGGAGCACCCGGTCGACGGGTGCCTGATCATCAGGGAGGTATGCGTGGCCGCATCCGATAACGACAGCCGAGATCTGGCGCAGTCTCGGCTACAAGCAGGAGCTCGACCGGTCGCTCGGTTCCTTCTCGAGCTTCGCGGCCGGCTTCTCGTACATCTCGATCCTGACCGGCATGTTCCAGACGTCGCTACCTCGGCTTCCTCTTCGCCGGGCGGGCGTTCATCTGGGCTGGCCGTTCGTCTTCTTCGGCCAGATGATGGTCGCCCTGCAGTTCGCCGAGCTCGTCGGCGCACTATCCCGCTCGCCGGCTCGATCTACCAGTGGTCGAAGACAGCGTCGCGCCAAGGCTGGGCGCCTGGCACGAACGGCTGGTTCTACGTCTGCGCGCAGATCGTCACGGTGCCCGCCGTCGCGGTCGGCTGGCAGGTGATCCTGCCGCAGATCTCGACCTCGTTCCAGATCATCAAGTGCAGCCCCGTCGGCTCCGACACGTGTGCCGACGAGAACTTCCCGACGTTCCTCGACCCGGCGTTCGCGCAAGAACGGCCTGTCTCCTCGGCCTGATCATGGTCGGGCTCACGACGATCATCAACTGCATCGGCGTGAAGCTGATGTCGCAGATCAACAACGTCGGCGTCGCCGCCGAGCTGATCGGCGCCGCCGGCCTGATCCTGCTGCTACGCATGGTCCACATCCACAACGGCCCGTCGGTGCTGTTCGAGACCGACGGCACCGGGCGCCGGCCACGACTGGGGGTACTTCGGGGCGCTCCTGATCGGCGCATACATGCCGCTCTACGTCATGTACGGCTTCGACACGGCGGGCTCGCTCGCCGAGGAGACCTCCGACCCGCGCAAGAAGGCGCCGCGGGCGGTGATCCGAGGCGCTGCTCACCGCCGGCGTGATGGGCTTCCTGCTGATCGCCTTCGGCATCATGGCCGTCTCGGACGAGGGCGTCGCGAACCTCGGGGCCAGAGGCCTGACGGCATCACGATCGACATGCTCGGCTCGACACCTGGGGGAAGGTGTTGCTCGTCGACGTGGCGTGGCGATCTTCGTCTGCGCGCTCGCCATCCACGCGATGAGCGTGCGCATCATGTTCGCCATGGGCCGCGACAACAACCTGCCGTTCGGCAAGCAGCTGCGCGAGCGTCTCGGGCGACCCGGCCGCGTGCCGCTCGTGCCGGCGCTGCTCGACGGGCGCCATCGCGATGCTCATCCTGGCCGTCCAACTGGGCCAACCCGCGGGCGTTCACGATCATCATCTCGTGCGGCATCATCCTGATGTACATCGCCTACCTGGGCTGACCACGCCGCTGCTGCGAAGCGGCATCGAACGGCTGGCCGGGCAACCTGCCCGACGCCCGGGACGACCTGTTCAGACCTCGGTCAGTGGGGCAATCATCACCAACGTGTCGCGATCCTCTACGGCGCGTCATGATCATCAACCTGGCGTGGCCGCGGGAGGACTTCTACGGCACGCTCTGGTACCAGAAGTACGGCGTCGATCATGGCCTGCCGATCGTGGTCTGCTGCTCGGGCTCGCGATCTACCACGGCGACAGAAGAACCAGGTCGGCGTGCTCGAGAGCACCGCGCCGACGCCGGCTCCGGCGGCCGACTGACGCTCGGACCGACGGGGCGCGGCAGCCTGGCTGCCGCGCCCCCGTCGCGTCCTGCGCGGATACTGCGCCGTGATGGCCTCAGCCGATCGTACCGCGACATGGTCCGCCGCGACGTGCGCGGCTCGCGATCATCGCTGCCGTGCTGGCGGTGCTCGCTGACGATCGTGCTGGTCCTCTGGCTGACTCGAGGTGCTCGGACGACCGGCCGCGTGGCCTCCCTCGGCCTCGGGCTGGCCGCCTTCGTGGTCTCGATCATCGCCTGGGCGGCGGCGAGCGGCACATCCGCGAGCGGCTGTTCGTGCTGGGCCCTGGTCTGCGGCCGTGCCCTGGCTCGTGCGTCGATGCCGCCCGATCGGGCCGACTGTCGTTCGCGCCTCGTGGCGCTGCTCGCGACCTGGATGCGGGCGATCGCGGCGCCCACACCGCTGAGCGCGCTGACGCGGGCGGTACACTCAGGCCGCCGCGGGGCGTAGCGTAGCCTGGTAGCGCACGTGCTTTGGGAGCACGAGGTCGTCAGTTCGAATCTGACCGCCCCGATCGACGGCGAGGCGTGTCCGTGCCGGGCACGGACACGCCTCGCGTCATCGATCAGTCGCCCGCAGCCGCGGGAGCGGCGGACGCCCCGGGTGCAGCCATGAGCGCGTACACCTCGGGCGAGGGCTCCTCCTCGCTGGGGTCCTTCCAGCTGAACTTCCGGCCGTGCTGGCGCTGGCCGACGATGTAGCCGACCACGCCCACCACGAGCACCAGGACGCCGGTGATGATGGCCGCCGCCGCGTAGTACTTCGGGTCGTACACGAACGGCTCGTCCGACGTCACCTTGTACAGGTAGCCGGTGTAGTGGATCCAGATCACGCCGAAGACGGTCCCGATCAGGTTCACCACGAGACAGACCCAGCAGACCACGATCCAGATCGGGCCGTGCCGGAGCGGACGCGGCCAGTCGGGCCGGTCACGCCGTAGGAGCAGGAATCCGGACAGCGCGAACACGTGCGAGAGCACGTAGCCGATGTTGCCGGCGACGAGCGTGAACAGCAGCGTCGGTGCGATGAACAGGAGGGCGATGTTCAGGAGCATGTCCACCGTCATCGCCCGGCTCGGCACGCTGTGGGCGTTCAGGCGGTCGAGTTGCCGGAACGTCAGCCCCTCCTTGGCCATGCCGTAGAGGGCGCGCGAGCCGTCCATCGTCGCGGTGTTCATCGACAGCAGCAGCCCCGCGCAGACGAACACGACGAAGAGGCCGCCGAGGGTCTCGCCGACCGTCCGGTCGAGCGCCTCGGTGAGGTACGCGATGAACGTGACGTCCTGCGCGATGAACCCGACGCCGAGCACGCCCACGATCGTGAGCGGGAGCAGCAGCGACAGCACGACGTTGAGCGCGCCGGTCGAGGCGATCGCCCACCGCGTGTCGTTGCGGGTGTCGACGAACTCGGGCGCGAACGTGGCCGGGGCCTCCGGCCCGTACGTCGACCAGGCGATCACCCAGAACCAGACGATGATCATCGCCACCTGGCTGAACCCCGATGCCGACGTGGCAGTCGACTCGTCGTAGAAGAGGACGCTCGGCTCGATGAAGCTGACGTTCAGCGCATGCGACGTGATGTCGCCGTTGACCAGCGGGATGAGGGCCAGCGCCAGGACGGGGATGATCATCATCGCGCCGGTGACGTAGCTGAACCACACGGCGGGCCGCATGCCGCGGATGTTGAAGATGAAGCACGACGCGATAGAGACGGCGCCGATGACGCGCGGCCACGTCACGTCGATGAACCCGAGGTTGAACATCAGCGGGTCGGCAAGCGTGTCGGGCCAGAAGCGAGACAGGAGCAGCGTGCCGATGATGCCGCCGTAGATGGCGAGCACGGACGACCACGCGAACCAGTACCCGAAGGTCGCAATCGGGCCGGCGAGCGAGAAGTGCTTGCGCCAGCCCTCCTTCGCGTACATCGAGAGTCCACCGGACTTGTCCGGGAACATCGCCGCGGGCTCGGCGTACACGTACGCCTGCAGTGCACCCACGACGGCGGAAGAGAACCAGATGATTGCCGCCCACTTCGGGCCGAGCGTGACGACCGATCCCGCCAGACCGGCGAGCAGGAAGCCCGGATTCGCGAGCCCGATGATGAATCCGTCCCACCACCGCATCGTCTTCAGCAGACGCGGTTGGTCGACTGCCAGTTCCGCCATAGTGCCTCCTCCCCAGAAGGATCTCCGCCCAGCGTTCGGCGAATTGGCGCCATGATCGCCTCTGGAGCTTGCGCATGCAAGACCGGCCGAGGAACATGTCGGCATGGGGATACCGGTGGTGGTGCGCTGCGAGTGCGGTACCGAGACGAGTGGCAACGCGGGTGACACGCTCGTCTGCGGCAACTGCGGCCGGCGTTACGAGACCGCCGGCGTCGGCTCCGAGCAGCTCGGCGCCGCCGGCGCCGCCGCCGTCCGGCACAAGATCATGACCCGGCTCGGCATCGGGGTGATCGGCCTGGCGTCGGTCGCCTGCCTCTACGCGTTCGGCATCCTCGGCATGCTGGTCGCGCTCGTCGTCGCCGGCGCGATCTGGTTCGGCGTGATCATGCGCCATCTCCGGGCGAAGGAACTGAACCGGATCCTGGGCGCCGCCACGACCCAGATCAAGGCCGAGAAATGAGCGCGGCGACGGGGCAGCGGCCGACGGTCGTCCTCGATCGCGCCGCCGCCGTCGCCGCCCGCCCCGTCGTCCTGCTGACCTTCGACGTGCCGTACGCGGAGGCGGCGGTGACGTTCGCATTCGAGACCGCCGCCGAGACGCGATCCGACCTGCTGATCACCGACATCGTGCCCGCGATGCGCGTGCCGTCGACGTCCAACATCCGCTCCTTCGGCGACCCGTACGTGGTCGAGACCCAGATCGAGCTGGCGAAGCAGGCGGCCGACCAGGGCCTGCGCGTCCGCCGCATCGTGTTCTCGCATCCGCGGCCGCTGGGCGCCGCGTTCGACCTGCTGCGCGACCAGGGCGTCGGCCTGCTCGTGTTCGGACCCGACCGCAAGCGCTACGGCCGGTTCCGGTTCCGCCGGCATGCGGCGAAGTTCCGCCGCGATGCGCCGTGCCTGGTGTGGCCCGACGACTAGGCCGGAACCGACGCGCCACGGGCGACGATGAGGCGCAGGAGCGTGCCCTGCACGACGATCGACGCCACGGTCGCCACGAGCACGATCGCCTGCACGCGGTCGGAGTCGTCGAGCAGTTCGAGGGCGGGCAGCGTCGCGAGCAGCAATGGGACGGCTCCCTTCAGGCCGCCGCACCAGACGATCGCCCGCTCCGGACGATCGAGACCGGCGCCGACAGTGCAGGCCACGACGACCAGCGCGCGGACGACCACGACAGTCACGACGGTGAACGCCATGCCGAGCCAGACGTCGTCCCAGCCGACGAGCGGAGCAGCAGCCGCGCCGAGCAGCCCGAACAACACCGGCTCGCCGAGGGCCGCGACGGACTGCGGCACCGCATGGTGGCGTCCGTCGTGCTGGGCCCAGCGATCCGCCGCCAGGAGACCGGTGATGTAGATCGCGAGGAACCCGCTGCCGTGCAGCGTGGCCGTCGCGGCCGCCACCGCGACCGCGATCGCGAGCAGCGCGACCGCTTCCAGCGCGTCGTCGAGGTGCCGGGTGATCCGCAGCGCGCCGAGCGTCAGGACCGCGCCGACGACGCCTCCGACGACGCCGAGGCCCAGTTCCTGCGCGAGGCGGATCGCCCCGTCGCCCACGCTCGCTCCCTCCGCTCCGAACGCGGCGACCGCGACCACCATGAAGGCGATGCCGACCGGATCGTTGAAGCCCGACTCTCCCTCGAGGATCGTCCGTGGCCGGCTGTCGCTCTGCCCGCGCAGCGTTGCGTACACGGCTGCGGGGTCCGTCGGTGCGAGTGCGACCCCGCACAGCACCGCGAGCTCCCACGGGAGCCCGAACGCGACGCCCGCCAGCGCCAGCGCGCCGGCGGTGGCCGCCGTCCCCGGCAGGCCGAGCACGAGGATCGAGCGGGCCTCCCGGCGCCACGCCGACCACCCGGTCGAGAGCCCGCCCTGGAACAGGATCACGTACAGCGCGATCGTCCCGATCTGCTGCAGCTGGAGCGGCGACAGATCGCCGAGGGGCTGGACGCCGCCGACGCCTGCGACGATGCCGACGGCGAGGAAGGCCGCCGGCTCCGGCAGTCCGAGCCGATGCACGATCGGCGCGGCCGCCAGCGCGGCGACCAGGAACAGCGCGGCGACCAGGAGGGCGGGATAGAAATCGGTAAGGGCAGACAAGGTGTCCTCATGCCGACCAGGCTTCCCGGCGCTCCGTGGCTGTCAGGGCGACCGTATCAGACACCCTGCGGCTCGCCGCCGGACCTACGACGCGCCGGGGCCGAGCTCGCGGTAGAGGCGCTCCACCATCTCGGGCCGCGCTCGCAGCGCCTCCCAGACGACCCGCATGCGGTAGTCGCGGAACGTCTCGGGCGCCACGTCGAGCGCCTTCGCGACGTTGGCGATGACGTCGTTGGCGGGCACCGGGCGGTTGCCGTGCACGAGGTGGTTGAGGTAGCCGCCCGAGAGGCCGGTGCGGCTCGCGAGCTGGCGGTAGGAGAGGCCGCGCTCGGCCATCAGACGGGCCAGCGCGGCGCCGAACTCCAGGCCCTCGAGGGGTGGACCGGAGCCGCTCACCGCCCGACCGCCTCGTCGACCAGCTGCCGCAGGCGGGCCGGCGCGTCGGCGGGCGTCATGGTCTCCTGCTCGCCGCGTCGCGCGATGCTTGAGCTCGATCAGGCCCTCGGCCAGCTTCTTGCCGACGGTGATGCGCAGCGGCACGCCGACCAGGTCGGCGTCGGCGAAGCGCACGCCGGGCGACAGCTCGCGGTCGTCGATCATGACGTCGAGCCCGACCGCCTCAGGCAGGTCGGCGAGCGACGTCGCGGCCTCCTTGGCCTCGTCGCCGATCGGCACGATCCAGACGTCGAACGGCGCGATCGCGGCCGGCCAGATGATGCCGCGGTCGTCGGAGAACTGCTCGACGGCCGAGGCCAGGATGCGCGCCGGGCCGATGCCGTAGGAGCCCATCCAGACCGGCTGCTCCTTGCCGTCCTCGTCCAGGAACAGTGGCGCCCATCGGCTCGGAGTAGCGCGTGCCGAGCTTGAAGATGTTGCCGACCTCGATCATCGGCTCGATGCGCAGGGCGCCGCCGCAGTGCACGCACGTGTCGCCGTCCTCGGCGTGCCGGATGTCGACGACGCGGGCGGTGTAGTCACGGCCGTGCCGGGCATTGCGGAGGTGGTAGTCGGTGCGGTTCGCGCCGACCACGTAGCCGCCCTCGGCGACCGTCGGGTCGAGCACGATCTCGCGCACCGCACCGTCGGGGATGCCGACGGCGCCGATCGAGCCCGGATCGGCGCCGAACGCGGCGCGGATCTCCTCCGGCTGAGCCGGCCGGTGCGGCGCGCCGAGCGCCTTCGACAGCTTCAGCTCGTGCAGCCGGTGATCGCCCCGGACGATGGCCAGGACCACCCCGCCCTGCTCGTCCTCCGGCACGACGATGACCGACTTCGCGGTCAGGGCCTCGTCGATGCCGAGCAGCTCGGCCAGCTGGGCGATGGTGCCCACGCCCGGCGTGTGCACCTCCTCCAGCGGCAGGTCCTGCGGCGGCGTCACGGGACGCGGCACCGAGACGGCCATCTCGACGTTCGGGCGTAGTCGCAGCCGTCGCACAGCACGACCCGGTCCTCGCCCGCCGGCGACGGGGCCATGTACTCGTGCGCGCCGAAGCCGCCCATCATGCCGACGTCGGAGTCGACCTTGTAGAACGTGATGCCCGACCGGCCGAAGATGCGGTCGTACGCGATCTCGTGCGCGCGTAGCCGGCGTCGAGGCCCGCCCGGTCGCGGTCGATCGTGTACGAGTCCTTCATGATGAACTCGCGCGTCCGGAGCACGCCGGCCTGCGGGCGCGGCTCGTCCCGCTCCTTGATCTGGATGTGGTACCAGATCTGCGGCACGTCGCGGTAGGAGCGGATCGCCTCCGCTGCGTGCAGGGCGATGATCTCCTCGTGGGTCATCGACAGCACGAGGTCGCGGCCCACGCGGTCCTTCAGCTTGAACAGCTCGGGGATCGCGTAGCGCCCGGTGCGCTTCCACAGCTCGGCCGGATGCAGGACGGGCATCAGCATCTCCTGCCCGCCGATCGCGTCCATCTCCTCGCGGATGATCTGCTCGACGCGCGTGCACGCGCCAGCCGAGCGGCAGGTACGAGTACAGGCCAGCGCCGATCTGCCGCACGAACCCGGCTCGCACGAGCAGCTGGTGGGAGATCGCCTGCGCGTCGGCCGGCGCGTCGCGCAGCGTCGGCATCAGGAAGCGCGTGGCCCGCATCAGCCGGCGACCTTCTTCCGCGCCGGCGGGAAGTGGATCGGCCGGCCGAGCGCGACCAGGGCCGCCTCCTTGACGCCCTCGGCGAGCGTCGGGTGAGCCGCGATCGAGTCGCCGACCGTCTCGATGGTCGTCTCGGAGTCGATGCCGACCACGCCCGCGTTGACGAGCTCGGTGGCGTTGATGCCCACGACCACGAGGCCGAGCAGCTCGCCGTACGTGGTCTCGTGGATGGTCTTCACGAAGCCCGTGCGGTCGGCGTACATGGCCGCGCGCGCGATGGCCGCGTACGGGAACTGGCCGGTCTGGACGTTGTCGTCGCCGTACCGCTCGCGCGCCTGCGCCTCGGTCAGGCCGACCGCCGCGATCTCGGGGTCGGTGTAGATGCAGCGCGGCACGGCGCCGTCGACCTCGGCGTGGTGCCCGGCGATGTTCTCGGCCGCGACCTCGCCCTCGCGGAACGCGGTGTGCGCGAGCTGCCAGTAGCCGGCGACGTCGCCGACGGCGTAGATGTGCGGCACCGAGGTGCGGCGGCCGGCGTCGGTCTCGATCGCCTTCGGGGTGAACTTGACGCCGATCTCCTCGAGGCCGAGGTCGTCGACGACGGCGCCGCGGCCGGTGGCGACGAGGATGACGTCGCCGGTGACCGACTGCGTCTCGCCGCCCTTCTCGAACCACAGCGTCATGCCGTCGCCGGTCTCCTCGACGCGCGTGCCCTTGGCGCCGAGGTGCAGGCCGATCTTCTGCTTCTTGAAGGCCCGCTCGAGCGCGGTGACGGCGTCGGCGTCCTCGGCCGCGATCAGGTGGTCGAGGAACTCGACGATCGTCACCTCGGAGCCGAGGTGGGCGAAGATGGAGGCGAACTCGCACCCGATCACGCCGCCGCCGATGACGACCAGGCGCTTCGGGACGTGATCGATCTCGAGCAGCCCGGTGGAGTCGACGCAGCGCGGGTGGTCGATGCCCTCGATGGGCGGTCGCAGCGGCTTCGACCCGGACGCGATGACGGCGTGCTTGAAGTGCACGGACTCGCCGTCCTCGACCTGGAGCACGTTGGCGCCGGTGAAGCGGCCGCGCCCCTCGATCACGGTGATGCCGTTGGCCTTCAGCAGCCCGCCGAGACCCGAGACCGAGCCGTCGACGACCTGCTGCTTGTTGGCCTGCATCTGCGGCCAGTCGATCTCGACGCCGGACACCTTGACGCCCAGCTGGGCGAACGTCGTGTGCGCGTCCTTGACGGCGTGCGCGCTCTGCACCAGGGCCTTCGTGGGGATGCAGCCGACGTTCAGGCAGGTGCCGCCGAGGCGCCCCTGCTCGATCACGGCCACGGACAGGCCGAGCTGGCTGGCGCGGATCGCGGCCGGGTAACCGCCCGGTCCGCCGCCGAGAACGGCGACGTCGACGTCCATGAGAAAGGGTTCTCCTTGGGTGATGTTGCGCCCGGGGAAACGGGCTGCCGGGAGTCTACCCCTCCACGCGCATCCGGCCCGCGGCCCGCCGGGTACAATCGGGTGCATGCTGACGCTGGTTGATGCCTGGGATGCCGCGATCGCGGCGGAGCCGGAGGACTGGTCGCACGCCACCGTCGAGCTGACGCTCGCGGACCCCGAGCGCATGGAGGAGGCGGCGCTGCTCATCTGCGCGGCCAACCCGTGGCACGGCGAGACCTGGCGCACCGGCATCCTGCGCTTCCGGGTGGCCCGCACCTTCGGGTACGGCGCCAGCGCCCAGCTCGTCCGCGGCCTGCTCGGCCGGCTCGACGGGCAGCAGATCGGCGGCGACCTCCGCATCGTCTCGTCGCTCGACGCCGTGCTGCCCGTCGCCACGCAGGGCCCGACGTTCTAGGCGGTCAGGTGTCCTCCTACGTTCGCATCGACGGCGAGGGCGTCGACCTCGTCGGCGCCCGGATGGTGTGGCGCCGCGCGTCGTCGGGTGGCCGCGCGGGCTTCATCTTCCAGATCACCGGGCACGGCGGCCGGCACGTGCTGCACGTGGCCGGGTGGGCTCCGGGCGAGACGATCGACGACCTCTCCGGCCAGGTGATCTCGATCCAGTCGCCCGGCACCGACTGCGCGGCCGACGGGCGCATGTTCTCGCTCGCGGTGATCCGC
The DNA here is from genome assembly GCA_963722525.1 of uncultured Actinomycetes bacterium. Classification (GTDB taxonomy): domain Bacteria; phylum Actinomycetota; class Thermoleophilia; order Gaiellales; family F1-60-MAGs149; genus VFJZ01. The sequence goes on from CAVRMM010000002.1 coordinate 876,691, forward strand.
TTCGGCCGCGTCCGCGAGACGACGGCCGTCGCGTCCATCGACGGCACCATCGAGGACATGGATCCCGGCTCCGACGCCCGCTCCGAGCTGGAGTCCGACGTTCGCGCCACCGTCGCCCAGTCGCAGGATCCGCGCTGGTGCCTCAGCTGCGGCACGTCGCTCGAGCCGCACGCCACCGAGCGCGACGAGTTCGTCGGCGGCATCCGCGTCCGGCTCGGTGCGACGCCGGTCGTCTGCCCCGACTGCGCCTCGTTCGTCCAGGCGCCGAAGTTCTGTCCCATCTGCGGTGCGACCTACGACCCCGACGAGGTCCACACGCTGTCCGATGACGGGTCGATCGGCTATACCGCCGACTGCCCGGAGGGCCACCGGTACTCGGGTCGACTCGGCGGGTGAGCTTCGATCCAGCCGAGTACCTCGCCCGCACGGGCGTGGCCGCGGACGGCCGTGCCGAGCGGCTCGCGGGCGGGTACACCAACGAGGTGTGGCGCGTCGGCGACCTCGTCGTCAAGCGCTACGACCGCACCGCGCGACCGGGGCTGTTCGGCAACGATCCGCTGGCCGAGGCCCGGGCGCTGGTACTGCTCGCGCCGAGCGGCGTCGCGCCCGCCCCGGTGCACTTCGACGAGCCGGCGGGCGTCGTGGTCTACCGCTTCGCCGCGGGGAAGGCGTGGGACGGCGGCGTGGAGCGCGTCGCGCGCCTGCTCGGCGACGTGCACGCGCTGCCCGGCCACGGGTTCCGCTCGCTGCCCGTCGACGGCGGCGCCATCCTCGCCGACGGCGACCGGTTCCTGAAGACGGAGCGCGGCAGCGAGATCCGGCGCGTGCGCCCGCCCTCGGTGCGCTGCGGCCCCGTCGCCCGCCGGCTCGTCCATCGTGACGCCGGCCCGGGCAACCTCATCGACAGCGGCACCGACCTGGTGCTGATCGACTGGCAGTGCCCCGGCGCCGGTGACCCGGTGGAGGACCTGGCCGCGTTCCTCTCCCCCGCCTTCCAGATCCTGTATGGCCGCGCGCCGCTGACCGTCGACGAGGAGGGTGCGTTTCTCGACGCCTACCCGACGCCGCTCGTGGTCCGGCGCCTGCAGCGGATGCGCGCGAACTACGACTGGCGCATGGCCGCGTACTGCGGGTGGCGCGCCGAACGGCTCGCCGACGACGACCCGGCCGCCAGCGCCACGTACACGCGGGCGCTCGACGCGCTGCTCGCGCGGCTGTGAAGCGCTACCTCCAGAGCTACTGCCTCCGTCACCACTACGACCATGCGCGCGGCTTCGACGTGTTCGCGTTCCTGGATCGCGCGGCCGCAGGCGGCTACGACGGCGTATCGATCAATATCAACGGCGCGGGCTACCGGCAGCTCTCGGGCACCTCGGTCGAGCACCAGCGCGCGGTGCGCCGCCGGCTGGACGAGCTCGGTCTGGCGTGCGATCTGGAGACGAGCGGCACCGGCCAGGCGCACGTGGCGGAGGTCCTCGCAGTCTGCGACGTGCTCGGCGCCCGCCGGCTGCGCACCTACATGCGCCACGAGGGGACGGTCGACGAGACGATCGCGCGGACCGTCGCCGACCTGCGCGCCGTCGCGCCGGTGTGCGCGGCACACGGGGTCGACCTGCTGCTCGAGAACCACGAGGACTTCACCGGCGCCGAGCTCGCGGGCATCCTCGACGAGGTCGCGCACCCGGCGATCGGCGCGCTGTACGACTACGGCAACTCGATGATGGTGGGCGAGGAGCCGGCCATCGCGCTCGATGCGATCGTCCCCCACGCCCGCTCGGCCCACCTGAAGGACCACGCGTGCGTGGCCGGGCCGGACGGCGAGCCGTGGGTGCTCGGCGTGCCGATCGGAGCGGGCGTGCTGCCGATCGCCGACGTCACGCGACGCCTCGCGGCAGCCGGGTGCGAGATCGTGGTCGTGTCCAGCGTGTGGGCGTACCGGGCGCCGGTGCGGTCGTGGCGGGGTGGCGCGACGCCGGGGACGGGCGTCTTCCGCGTCGAGTCGCCGCCGTTCGATCCGCTGCTGCGCCCGTGGGACGAGATAGAGCCAGATGAGCTCGTGGCGCTCGAGGCCGAGGCGCTCGCGCTGGGCGAGGCGTGGCTGGCCCGATCCGGCGATTCAGGCAGCCAGTAGCTCGGGCACCGTCGCGGTGCGAGTCCGAGCCGCGCACCGACCGGGCGGCGGATCTCATATGGTTGAGCGCGCGTGAGCCACACCATCCCCCCGACCAGGCCCCCGACCTCGCGCCCCGACCTCGCCACCGCCGCCACGGCCCTCGTGGTCATCGCCGTCGGACTGCTGACGTACTTCCTGCTGCGCCACCAGCCGTTCTTCCACGACGCCAACGGGTACGCCCTGGCCGGTCGCAGCCTCACGGACAAAGGCCTGCTGGGCAAGTGGTACATCTCCGACATCCGGACGTACGGCTACCCGCTGTTCCTGGCGGTGGCCTTCAAGTTCGCGGAGCTCGTCCACGTCGGGGACAACACCGGCGTCTTCCTCCTCCAGTGGCCCCTGTACGTCGGGTCGGCCTGGCTGGCGGCGACCTCCCTCCTGCGAGGACGCCGGCGATTGCTCGCATTTCTGCTGCTCGCCGCGAACCCGCTGCTCGTGGTGTACACGGCCCAGGCGTTCACCGAGGCCGTCAGCCTGGCCTGCATCCTGTTCGCCACCGCGGCGCTGGCCCGAGTCCGTCGCTCCGACCGCTGGTCACCGCGGGTCACATGGCTGGTCGCCGGTGCGCTCGCCAGCGGGTACAGCATGGCCGTGCGCCCTGGAAACCTGCTCGTCCCCGTCTGCTACGCGCTGGCGACGGTCCTCGTTCTCCTCGTGCCGACTCCGACCGGTCGCTGGATCCGCTCGATGATCGTCGGCGTGCTGACCGCCGCTGCAGTCGTCGCGCCCTTGGTACCTCAGGTGCTGATCAACCACCGCCACTACGGCACGAACTCGCCGCTCCCGGTCTTCGACCTGTCCAGGTTCCAGACCTCGGTCGGACTCGAGATGCTGCGCTACGCCACGAACGTCTCGACCACCTGCGGGGAGGCAGCGCTGGTCTTCACCAACCCGGACGAGCCGGACCTCACCATGTCCACGCCCGAGGCGCTCCGCTACTACAGCCTCGACTGGCCCGGCGGGCCCCGCGCCGTCGTGCTCCACGTCTTCTCCGGACTGGATCCACGGCCTTTTCTGGTCGACCAGCACGACTTCGGCACGCGGTACGAACGCTGGCTCCAGGCGTTCACCGTCGCACTGCTGATCGTCGCCGTCATCGGCATCGTTCGCTTCTGGCGGGCGATGCGCCTGCATGGCTGGCGGAACCGGCCGGACGTCCTCTTCCTGGGAGCCGTGGCGCTCCTTGCCACCGGCCTCCTCGCCACGTCCGCGGCCGAGTACCGCTTCGGGGCGATCCCGCTGATCGCCATCTCGCTGCTGGCGGCGCTCGGCGTGCCCAGGCGGTTGCAGTTGCGGCCCACCCTCGTCGCGGTGGGAGCCGGCGTGGCCCTCATGCTGGCCTGGGTCGCCGTCTCGGACTGGGTCCTGGCCACGTCGACGGTGTGGCAGCAGTGCGCATCCTGACCGCGCAGCGCGGCCGACCCGCCCGCGAACTACGCGGCGCCGGTGCGCATGCGGTGGATCGTCGCGAGCAGCTCGGCGGTGTCGACGTCGTCATCGGCGTCGAACGCGCCGTGCCGCAGCCGTAGCGCCGCCCACGCCATCAGGTCGCGCATCGAGATCATGCCGATGACGCGGCCGGAATCGACGATCGGCAGGTGGCGGAAGTGTCCGTCGACCATCATCGCCATCGCCTCGGGCAGCGTGGTCGACGCCGAAGCAGTCAGCACGTGCCGCGTCATGCGGTCGGCGACCTTCGCATCGGGGCTGGCACCCGCCGACAGGAACCGCAGCAGGTCGCGCTCGGAGATCATGCCGAGCAGGTCGCCGTCCTCGATCACCGCGGCGGCGCCGGTGTCGATCTCGATCATGTGACGGGCCGCCTCGGCGATCGACATCTCGGGCGAGACGCTCGCGAAGGTGGTCGCCATGATGTCGGCCAGATCCATCGAGGCATCCTAGGCCATCGGCTCGATCGGCGGCGCTACCCGACGAGCAGCAGCGGCGCCTCGAGATAGCGCTGCAGCGACTGCAGGAAGCGGGCGCCGTCGGCGCCGGATGCGGCCCGGTGGTCAACGGACAGCGTCACGTTCATGATCGGCCGCAGGGCCAGTTCGCCGTCGCGCTCGACGCCCCGCTGGACGGTCGCGCCGACGGCGAGGATGCCCGGCTCGGGCGGGTTGATGATCGCCCCGAAGTGCGTGACGCCGAACATGCCGAGGTTGGAGACCGTGAAGGTGCCGCCCTCGATCTCCGGCTGCTTCAGCTGGCCGGCCCGCGCCCGCTCGGCCAGGTCGCGCGCCTCGACGGCCACCTGGCGCAGCGTCTTCGTCTCGACGCCCCGGATCACCGGCACGATCAGGCCGTCGTCGAGCGCCACCGCGATGCCGACGTTGGCGTGCGCGTGGTAGACGAGGCTCTCGCCGGTGTACGAGCGGTGGAACTGGCGGTTGTCGCGCAGCGCGAGCCCGCTGGCGCGCACGATCAGGTCGTTGACGGAGACCTTGATGCCCTCGGCCTCGAGCGCCGCGTTGAAGTCCTTGCGCAGCGCGATCGCCTTGCCCATGTCGACCTCGGCCGTGAGGTAGAAGTGCGGCACCGTCGCCTTCGACTCGCTCATGCGGCGGGCGATGATGCGCTGCATCTTCGACAGCTCGACGACCTCGTCGTCCTCCTGTGGCACGGCCTCGACCACGGGCGCCTTCGCACGGGCCTGCGACGGCGACGGCGGCAGCTCCTCGCGGCGGTCCTTCCGCTCCAGCAGCTTCTCGACGTCGGCGCGGACGATGCGCCCGTCCGGTCCCGAGCCGCGGCCCGCCAGCGTCCGCAGGTCGAGCCCGTTCTCGTCCGCGATCTTGCGCGCGATCGGGCTCGCCTTGAGGGGCCCGGTCGACGCGGGCTCGTCGGACGCCGCCTCCGGCGCCGCGGCAGGCTCCTCGGAGGCGGCGGCCTCGGAATCGGACTCCGCCTCTGCTTCGGGCGCTTCCTCGGCCTGCGCCTCGGCGGTGGGCTGCTGCTCGCCCTGCGCGACGGCCGCGTGCTCGTCGGTGTCGGCCGGCTCGGCCTCGGCCACCTCGGCCTCCGGCTCGGCGGTGGCCGTCGACGCGCCCGGCACCGCTTCCCCGGCCTCGCCGACCAGCGCGATGACCGCGCCGAGATCGGCCGACTCGCCGTCGCCGACGAGGATCTGCAGGATCACGCCGTCGAGGTCGGACTGGTACTCCATCGTCGCCTTGTCCGTCTCGATCTCGGCCACGACGTCGCCGGCAGCGACGGTGTCGCCGACGGCCTTCAGCCAGCGCGCGACGGTGCCCCGCTCCATGGTGTCGGAGAGGCGCGGCATCACGAGTTCATCGGCCATCAGAGCACCCCGCATTCCTGGAGGAGCCCGCGGACGGCGGCCTCGATCTTCTCCTCGAGCGGCATCGCGGCCAGCTCGAGCGGCTTCGCGTAGGGCATCGGCACCTCGGCGCCGCCGACGCGCTCGACCGGTGCGTCGAGGTCGTCGAAGCAGGCGCGGTGCACGCGGGCGGCCACCTCGGCGCCGACGCCGAAGGTGCGCCAGCCCTCCTCGGCGACCACGCACGCGACTCGTCTTCTTGACCGACTCGATGACGGTGTCGATGTCCAGCGGGCGGAGCGAGCGCAGGTCGATCACCTCGGCCTCGATGCCGTTCTGCGCCAGGTGCTCGGCGACCGTCAGGCAGCGGCGGACGGTGTAGGAGTGCGCCACGAGGGTCACGTCGGTGCCCTCGCGGACGACGTTGGCGACGCCGATCGGCACGAGCACCTCGTCACCCGACGACTCCGGGATCGGGCCGGTCAGGTTGTAGAGGACCAGGTTCTCGATGAACAGCACCGGGTCGTCGTCGCGGATGGCGCCTTCAGCAGCCCGTACGCGTCGGCCGGGGTGGACGGCGCCACGACCTTCAGGCCGGGCGTGTGCGCGAACCAGACCTCGAGGCTCTGCGAGTGCTGGCGGCCAGCTGTGGCCGGCGCCGCCGGGCGTGCGGATCACCATCGGCACGGCCACCTTGCCGCCGAACATCTGCGAGATCTTGGCGGCGTGGTTCACGATCTGGTCCATCGCCAGCAGGATGAAGTTGATGGTCATGATCTCGACGACGGGCCGCAGGCCCGAGCATCGCCGCGCCGACGCCGGCGCCGACGAAGCCCTCCTCGGCGATCGGCGTGTCGCGGACGCGCTTGTCGCCGAACTTCTTCCAGAGGCCGGCGGTGATCTTGTAGGAGCCCTCGAAGACGCCGATCTCCTCGCCCATCAGGAAGACGTGCTCGTCGCGCCGAGCTCCTCGTCGAGCGCGCGCCGCAGCGCCTCGCGGTAGGTCATGACCGCCATCCGCGCGTCTCCTTCCGCTCGCCGAACGGGCCGGCGGTGTCCATGCGCGCGAACTGCTCGGCGGTGCCCGGGTCGCTGTAGACGTGGTCGTACAGGCCGGACACGGGCGGCGCCGGAGCCGACGCGGCCTCCTTGATGGCCTCGCTGACCTGGTTCTCGACCTCGCGGCGGACGGCGGTGGCGTCCTCGTCGGTGAGCAGCCCGGCCTCCAGTCGCGCGGGCGCCGAACAGCGGGATCGGGTCGCGCGCCTTCCAGGAGGCGATCTCCTCGGGCGTGCGGTACACCTTGCCGGCGTCGGCGACCGAGTGGCCGCGGAAGCGGTAGGTCAGCGTCTCGAGCAGGGACGGCTTGCGGTCGTGGCGCGCCAGCGCGATCAGCCGCGTGGTGGCGTCGCGGACGGCCACGACGTCGTTGCCGTCGACGCGCTCGCCGTGCATCTCGTAGGCGGCGGCGCGCTTCTAGAGCTCGGTCTCGGCCGAGGCCATCTCGACGGACGTGCCCATGCCGTACTGGTTGTTGATGACCAGGAAGATGATCGGGAGCTTCCAGACGGCGGCCAGGTTCAGCGACTCGTGGAAGGCGCCGATGTTGGTGGCGCCGTCGCCGAGCTGGCAGAGCACGACGCCGTCGGAGCCCGTGTAGTCGAGGGCGAGCGCCGCGCCCGTCGCGATCGGCAGGTGGCCGCCGACGATGCCGTAGCCGCCCAGGAAGCCGCCGCTCGACGTCTAGGAGGTGCATCGAGCCGCCGTACCCGCCGGCGACGCCGGTCTCCTTGCCGAACAGCTCGGCCATGACGCCGGCCGGGTCGGATCCGACCGCCAGCGCCGCCCCGTGGTCGCGGTAGTTCGTGAACAGGTAGTCGGAGTCGCCGAGCGGCTCGATGGCGCCGACGATGGTCGCCTCCTCGCCGATCGCGAGGTGGCAGTAGCCGCCGATCTTGGCCCGCGTGTACTGCTCTTCCGTCCGCTCCTCGAAGCGGCGGATCAACATCATCTGGCGGAGAATGCGGCGCGCCGTCGCGGCATCGCGAAGCAAGGGCTGGTGCTGTTCGACTGAGCTTGCCATCAAGCGGGGCGTCCGAATCCGACGGTAGCAGGTTCGGGAGATGGAGCACCTCTCGGCTGCGCGGCCACGCTCTCCCACACTCCGCGCAGCGCCGCGCCCGCGTCGGACGGCGGTTGCCGCGGCGGCGCCGGACGGGCGGGATCGAGCGCGCGCGCGAGCACACGCGCGAGCGAGCGGGCGTCACGCGGGTCGAAGAGCAGCTCCTGGTCGGCGGCGATCTCGGCCGCCGCCGTCGCCGTCGATGCCGCGATCGGCACGCCGGCTGCGAGCGCCTCCGCCGCGCCGGGCGAGTAGCCGTCCCAGAAGCCCGGGAACACCGCGAGCGATGCGTGAGCGAGGCAGGCCGGGATCGGCGCCGCCGTCGCGGCCGGGACGCCGGCCGCGCGCGCGACCGCGAGCAGGTGCTTGCGCAGGTCGCCACGGCGGGTGCCGAGGACCAGGCGATGCCGGTGTCGCACCGCCGGCGGCAGCTCCGCGTAGGCGGCGATCACGCTCTCCGCGTTCCGGTGGGGCCCGACGGCGCCGGGCACGACGACGGCCTGCCGCGGGATCCGGCGGAGCCGCGTCGGCCGCAGCTCGAGCTGCGGCGCGCCGACGTTGACGACGTCCGCCGCCACGCGGCCGACGCGCGCGATCACGTCGCGCCGCGCCACCTCGCTCGGGACCGCGATCGCCTGTGCTCCGGCGATGACGGCGATCTCCCGCTCACGGCCCTTCGCCCCGGCCGCGTCGGCGGCGTACAGATCGGGGTAGATCTGCCGCTCCAGACCGGTGATCGCGACGACCGTGCCCGGCCCGCCGGTCAGGGCCGGATCGGACGAGCGGAAGAGCGCGACGACGTCCGCCGACTCGGGGCGCTGCACTGCTTTGCAGCCCGCCAGAGCGGCGTGCACCACTGCATCGAGGGCCCGCTGCTCCTCTGCGGGCAGCTCGCGGAGCGCCCCGCTGTCCACGTAGATGCCGATCAAGCGTGCCCGCCCGTTCCAGTAGTGTTCCGGCCGATGGCGCAAGTTCGCATACCGTGGGCACGACCATATCTCGGTTCCGAGGAGGTCGCGGCGGTGGTCGCGCTGCTGGAGGACCGGCGCCTGTCGATGGGTCGCGAGGTAGCGGCCTTCGAGGCCGAGATGGCGCACCTCGCCGGTCGCCGGCACGCCCTCGCGCTCGCCAATGGGTCGGTGGCGCTCGACATCGCGCTGCGGCTCGCCGGCGTTGGCCGCGACGACGAGGTGCTGGTCTCCGCCTTCTCGTACATCGCCACCACCAACTCGATCTTCTGGCAGGGCGCGCGGCCGATCTTCTGCGACATCGACCCGCTGACGCTCAACGTCGACCTCGACGACGCCCGTGCCCGTGTGACGAGCACGACGCGCGCCTTCCTCGTCTCCGACTACTGCGGCTCGCCGCCCGACTACGACGCGATCGAGGCCTTCTGCGACGAGGCCGGCATCGTGCTCGTCGTCGACGGCGCGCAGGCGGTCGGCGGTTCGTTCGACGGCCGGTCGTCGCTCTCGCGCGGCCTGGTCGCGACGACGAGCCTGCACACCGCCAAGGCGTTCCTGACGGGCGAGGGCGGCATGGTGTTCCTCGACGACGACACGCTGCTCGAGCGGGGCCGCCGGCTGCGCGGGCAGGGCGAGATCCCGGGTCGCAAGTACGTCCACGACACGCTCGCCTACAACTACCGCCTGACCGAGATCGCGGCGGCGATCGGGCGCGCGCAGATCGCCCGGGCCGACGAGGTCCTCGCCAAACGCGCGGCGCTCGTCGCGCGATACCACGAGCGCCTCGAGGGAGTCGACGGCGTCGTCTTCGCCGGGCACCACGAGCGGGCGACCCCGTCCTGGTTCTCGCTCGCGATCCTGATCCCCGACCGTGACGCCGTCGCCGCCTCGCTGGCCGAGGCCGGGATCGAGACCCGGTCGCTCTATCCGATTCCGACGTACCGGCAGCCGATCCCCGAGTACGCGCCGTGGCACGACCTCGACCTCCCCGTCGCCGAGCACGCGGCGACGCGCGTGCTGAACCCGCCGCTGTTCTTCGAGATGACGCTCCACGAGGTGGACGAGGTGTGCGGCGCGATCGTCACCGCGCTGGAGCGAGCCCGGACGCCGGAGCGAAGCGCCTGACGTGACCGTCCGCGTCGTGTTCGGCGGCGAGTGGCCATCGTGGGTGGGGCCGCTTCTCGAGGCGCTCGAACTCGTCGATTCGACGCTCGACCTCTCGCTGCAGCCCGACGCGGCCGCCGCTCCGCCGGTCGCCGGCGCGATCGGTGTCGTCACCGACACCCGGCGCCTCGCCCACCCCGAGCACCGCGCGTCCCTACTCGACGCCCTCGTCCCGTGGCGCGAGGGCGGTGCCGGCCTCGTCGTGCCGACGGCGACCGCCGCCGCCGATCTGGCGCAGGCGCTCGACCCGCTGCCGGTGCGGGCGGCGCCGCTGCCGCTCCCGTGGCCGCGGCGGGTGCCCGAGGCCGCGTACGACCCGGCCGGGCCGATCGTGCTCGTCGGGTCGATCGACTACGCCCTGGCCCTCGACGCGATCGCTGCCGCGCGGCTGGCCGGGGTGCGACGCCCGATCGTCGTCAGCGGGCCGCACGCGGGCACCTACGCGAGGCTCGGCGGCGAGGGAGCGCGCTGGCTGCTCGAGCCCGGCCACGACATCGTCGCGGTGTCCGACTGGCGCGATGCCGTCGACGGCGCCTCGCTGCTGCTGGTCACCGACGGGACGGACGGCGAGGGGGCGGTGCTGCGCGAGGGGCTGGCGACCGGCCTGCCGCTGGTCTGCGTCGACGGGCCGTTCACGCAGGACCATCTCGCCGCGAGCGGCGCCCGCTGCGTCCTCGCGCTGCCGCGTCCCGTCGCCCTCGGTCAGGCGATCGTCGCCGCGCTGCAACAGGAGCGGCCGCGAGCGCTGGCGACCGCCGCGCGCGCCGCCGTGCAGGCCGAGTCGTGGGCACCGGCCGCAGCCGCGGTCGCGGTCGTTGCACGACCCGCGGCGGTGTCGGGCCCCGGCCGCGCGCGCGCCCACCGCGTCGTGATCGCGAACCTCCACGCCAGCGGCGGGGGTGGCGAGCGCTTCGTCCGCGAGCTCGCCGCCGGCCTGGCCGCGGCAGCGCCCTCGACCGCATTCACGCTCGTCGCGGTGACGACGCCGGGGACGGCGTTCGCGCTCGGCGGCGACGACCTCGAGCAGCGGGGTGTCGAGGTCGTTGCCGCGGCACCGGAGCAGCTGTACGCGACGCTTGCCGAGCAGACGGCGGATGCCGACCTCGTCCACGTCGCGTGGCCCCACCTCGCCGAGGTCCCCGACATTGCCGCGCCGCTGGTCTGCACGTTCCACGATGCCAACTGGCGGCACTTCGACACCTACTCCGCCGCGCAGAAGGAGGCCGCCGACCGCCAGACAGCCGCCTGGGTGGCGCGCACCGACCGGTTCGTCTGCTCCAGCCAGTTCATCCGCGGCGAGCTGACGCGGCTCTTCGGCGCGAGGCCCGACCGGGTCGCCGTGGTGCCGTTGACGGCCGAGGCGGCCGCTGCGCCGGTCACCGAGGCCGAGCGCCGTGAGGTCGCGACCAGGTACGCGCTGCCCCCCACCTTCGTGCTCTCGCCCCACGGCAACCACGTCCACAAGAACTACCCGGTCCTCGCCGGCGCCCTGGAGGAGCTGCGGGCCGCCGGCCGACCCGTGACGGTCGTCGCCACCGGCGCCGGGACGGCGGCCTTCCAGGGCCCCGACCTGCTCGGGCTCGGCTACGTCACGGGGCGCGAGCTGACCGTGCTCTACGATCTCGCGGCGGGGATGGTGCAGACGACCCTCTACGAGGCCGGGAGCTTTCCGATGTGGGAGGCGATGCTGGCCGGGATCCCGGTGGCGTGTTCCGCCATCCCGCCCCTGCTCGAGCAGCTGGAACGGCAGGCGACGACCGCCGAGACGTTCGATCCGGCCGACCGGGCGGCCGTCGCCGCGGCCCTGACGCGTCTCGTCGGGCCCCGTGACGCCGGCACGATCGAACGCAACCGGCAGATCGTCGGGCAGCGGACCTTCCGCGACGTCGCCGCGGGCTACCTCGACGTGTTCAGGACCGTCGCCGGAGCCGAGCTGCGATGACGAAGGACGAGGCCTTCCTCGCGAGCCTCGCGCACGTGGGCGACGACGTCACGATCTTCGGCGGCGCCCTGCTGCTGCGACCGGAGCTGATCTCGGTCGGCGAGGGATCGCGGATCGACGACTTCACCCGCATCGAGGGCGGCCAGGGCGTGGAGATCGGCCGCTACGTCCACATCTCCAGCTTCTGCTCGATCTTCGCCGGCGGCCGGGCGCTCGTCGGCGACTACGCGTGCATGGCCGAGGGCAGCCGCATCCTGACCGGGTCCGAGCAGCTGGACGCGGCCATGAGCTCGGTGGCACCGACCGAGTGGCGGCGCGTCGAGACGGCGACGTCGGTCCTCGACCATCTCGCGTTCCTGGCCACCAACGCGGTGATGATGCCCGGGACGGTCGTCGGCGTGGGTGCGGTCGTCGGCGCGGGATCGGTGGCGACGCGCGACGTGCCGCCGTGGGAGATCTGGGCCGGCGTGCCGGCGCGCAAGATCGCCGACCGGGATCCCGCCGAGCTCCGGGCCCGCGGCGTCCCCGTGGACGAGCTGACGGCAGTCGCGCTGGCCCGTGGTCTGTAAGCCGGACTCCCCGGGCGAGGCCCTGGGGATCCTCGCACTGGCGGCGCTCGTGAGCCTCGTCGGTGCCGGTGCGGCCCTCGCCCTGGCCGGGGCCCTCGTGCCGGTGGCGCTGTTCCCCGCCTGGATCGCCCTGACCGCACTGCTGGCCTGGATCGGCCGGTCGCGGCACGCGACCCGCTGGCGCCCGTCCCGGCCGCACCCTGCCGTGCTCGTCGTCGCCGCCATCGTCATCGCCGTGACGGCCGTCAACCTCTCCAGCGCGGCGGCGCACATCCTGACCGAGCGCGACCCGGGCGTGTACACCGTCAGCGGCCGCTGGCTGGCGCGCTCCGGGAGCATCGAGGTCACCGGCATCGCCGAGACGCCGTTCGGACGCGAGCCGGGGGTGACGGCGCAGTCCGCGGCGGCGTTCATCCAGGGCGATGGGCCGCCGGGCAGCCTGACGCTCGTCCGCCCTGCCGGGTGGCCCGCGCTGCTGGCGGCCGCACAGCTGGCGGGCGGGGATGCGGCGATGTTCATGGTCCCACCCCTCCTCGCCGCGCTCGCTCTCTGCTTCTTCGCGGGGCTCGCGTGGAGGATCGCCGGCCCCTGGTTCGGCGCGGCTGCCGTCACGGCCCTGGCGGTCAACCTCGCGCAGGCATACGTCTCGCGCGACGCGTTCGCCGAGTGCGCGACCCAGGCCCTTGCGCTCGGTGCACTGTGGGGCCTGCTGGTCGCGCTGCGCGACCGGCACCGGGGGCGTGCGTTCGTCGCCGGGCTGGCGATCGGGGCGGGCGTCGCGATTCACTTCCCCGCCATCCTCGTCCTGACCGGCCTCCTCCTGTCCGCGGCGATCGAGGAGTGGCTGGACGACGGGTCGGCGGCGTACCGGCGATCGTGCTACGCCGTGACATGCGGAACCGCCGGGGTGACCTCGCTCGTCGGCCTGGTCGCGCTGTTTCACTGGACCGGCCCGTACGCTCGGGCGCACGAGTCCATGATCCGGACGCTCGCCGTGATGACCGCCATCGCGGCGCTCGTGTACGTCGCGACCTTCGCCGCCCGGCGATTGCGCCGGCTCGGGCCGCCCGGTGCGGCTTTCCGGCGCGTCGTCGGTCTGGTCGCGGCAGGCGGCGTCGGCGCCGCAGCCTGCTACGCGTGGTTCGTCCGGCCACACGTCGAGCGAACGCGCGTGCCCGATATCGCGGAAGCCCCTATGGCGGGCATGCAGCAGGCCGCGGGAGCCGCGCTCGAGCCGACCCGAGCCTACTCGGAGCTCACGATGCAGTGGCTCGCGTCGTACATGGGTCCGGTCGCCCTCGCACTCGGCCTGGCGGGCCTGGTCGTGGCGTGCTCCGTCGGCCTGCGCCGGGACGTCCCCGTCGTTCGCCTGTTGTTGCCCCTCGGCGTCGTGGTGACGGCGGTCTACTGCTACCGACCGTCGGCGTTTCCGGATCAGCTGTGGGTGATGCGCCGCTTCACGGCGGAGGTCATCCCGATCCTCCTCCTGTTCGGATGCTGGCTGCTCGCGCAACTCTGGGGCGTGCGCACCCGAGCCCGGCGGACGGCGCAGGGCGCGATCGTGGCCGCGGCGGCGTTGCTGGTCGTCCTCCCGCTGGCGGTCCTGCTCCCCGTCGCGCGGGGCGAAACCGGCCGTCGGTACGAGGACGGGATCCATCTGCTGTGCCAGCAGCTCGGGTCGGACAGCGCCGTCCTGGTCGTCGGCGAACCCGCCGCCCAGACGTGGTACCCGCACACCGTGCAGGCGTTCTGTGGAGTGCCGGTCGGGACGCTCGCCGGTCGCGACCCTGACGCCATCCGCCGCCTGGCCACGGCCTGGGGCGAGCGCGGGCGCCGGCTCGTGCTGCTGAGCCGCACCAACCGGGACCTTGCCGCTCAGGGAGTCGCGGGCGCGAACGCCCGCCTGATCACCGTCCCGGCCGACCGCGAGATCGCACTGACGTTCAACCGCCCCCCGACCGACTACCTGCGGACGGACCTCCTGTTCGCGACCGTCGAGGTGCCCGCGGATCGCGACGAGCAAGCGCCGTAAGCCGCGTCGGCGCAGCCGCTAGCCAAGGTCGAACAGGTCGAATGCCGTGTCGGAGGCGGCGCGTTGAAGGGCCGGATCTGCTTCGAGTCCGACGCGGCGGAGTCGCGCTCCCAGGACGTGGGTCATGTCGAGCAGGGGCCGAGTGGCGAGCGCCTCCTCGGCCGCCGTGGCGATGGCGTGTGCGTACGCCCTGGGGGTGTGCGTTTTCCACACGAACAGCTGCCCGCGGGCACCGACCTGGCGAGCAGCATCCGGCTCGTCGATCAGTGCACGCAGGGCGCCGGCGATCGCCGGCACGCCGCCGGCGGGCGGAACCTTCACGACCGTGCCTTCGGGCATCTCCGAGTAGTGCCCATGGTCGAGGACCAGGACCGGGGTGCCCGACATCATCTGGGTGAGGAGGCTGGCGGACTTCGCCTCGAGGACCGGGTCACGCAGCGCCGCGCAGATATCGGCACGCTCGAGCAGCGATGCCATCTCGTCGTCGTCGATCGCGCCCGTGAGGTGCACGCGCGACGCGAGCCCCAGCGCCCGGGCCTCCTCGTCGATCGCGTCTCGCATCGCGTCGGTGATCGGCCCGGCCGCGACGAGATGCACGCGATCGCGCAGCACGTCGTCGCCGGCGATCGCCTGCACGAGCGAGTCGATCTTCCGGTTGGCGTTGACCGTCCCGACGGTCGCGAGCACGATCGCGTTCGGCGGCATCGAGTCGGCCAGCCGCGACGTGCGCCCGGGATGGCCGTTGGAGCCGCCGAAGACGTTCGTGGGAATCGGCAGCGGAGCGACGAAGGTCTCACCGAGCGTCAGGCCCTCGACGGCGTGCGCGGCCCAGCTCGAGTGCACCACGACGCCCAGACTCGCCTGGAGCACGTAGTCGACGAGCGGCACGCGCTGGCAGATCGCCGGCCAGTCGTCACGCGTGCCGTCGACAGCGCTCGCCGCGAAGTCGGCCGCGACGGTGCGTCCGTACCGCCGGCGGACGATGCGCACGAGCTGGTCGACCGCGTGCTTCTCGACGAACATCCCGTAGACCAGGTTCGTCACCGAGACGTCGTGGAGCACGACCAGGCCCGGAACTGCACGGGCAAGGCGGACGACCTCGGCGTGCCACCCGCTGTCCCCGACGGCGTAGACGACGAGATCGAAGCCGGCCAGCTCGTGCCCCAGCGCGACCGTCGCCACGTCGAAGTCGCGAACCTTCACCCCGGCCCCGAATCGCTGACCGAGATCGGGGCACCAGATCTCGACCTGCCACTCCGCGTACAGCTCCTCGGCCGCGGCGATCATGACGCGGGCGATCGCGCTGCCGACGGGCATCGGCGTGACGATCGCGACCTTCATCGCGTCAACTCGCGGACGACATTCGCCCAGGACAGATCGAGGTCCGCCGCCATCTCCCGCGCCGTCCGGCCCATCTGCGCCGTCTGATCCGGATCGCCTACGACGCGGTCGAACGCGGCGCCGATCGCCTGCGGGTCGGGCGGGACGACGAATCCCGATTGACCGTCGACGACCAGGGTGGTGGTCCCACCGGAGTCGGTGCCGGTGATCGTGGGCTTCGAGCTCATGGCGGCCTCGTAGCAGACGTAGCCGTAGGAATCCTCGTCGACGGGGAGGTACACCGACGCCGCGCAGCGCGCCAGCAGGTCGATCTTCTCCGCGTCGGAGATGTAGCGCGGGATCAGCTCTACGCGGTCGCCGACGCCGTCCTCGACGATCGCCTGCCGCAGAGGCTCGAGCGCCGCGTCGCTGTCGGGTGCACCGGCGACGACGAGACGGACGCCGGCAGCGGTATGGGCCATGGCGCGCACGGCCAGGATCTGGCGCTTGCCGTCGGAGATCCGGCCCAGGGCGACGATCGTGTCGGTCGCCGGCTCGCACCGGTAGTCGACCACGGCGTGCGGCGGCGTCAGGAGCACGTCCGCCGTGACGCCGTTGTACCGCTGCAACCGCTCGGCCACGACCGGTGAGATGGCGTAGAGACGCCGGGCGCGACGGAAGCAGGCAGCGTCGGCCAGTCGGATCGTCCGCCGGAGATCGGGCGACGCCCAGCCGCCGGCGTCGGGTGCGAGGTCGTAGACCTGGCGGAACTGGTGCACGAGCCAGATGACGACATCGTCGTGCGGTAGGAGGTACGCGGGGAACTTGAGACCGATGACGCGGTCGACGTTGATCGCGTCCAGCGTCGCGGCGGCGAACAGGCTGTCGATGACCGCCTCGGGCGTGTCGCCGACCGGCAGCCGGAGCAGCTCTGCCTCGTGGCCCGCCGCCCGCAGCTCGAGCACGAGCCGATCGGCGAGCAGCTCGGCTCCACCGCGGACGAACGGCGTCGAGTTATTGGCCACGAGGAGCTTCACACGGGCATTCCGACCAGGCGTTGGACGACGTGGTCCCAGCCGATCTTGAGCTCCGCGCGCCGGCGATAGCTCGCCTCGCCGAGCTTCGCGGCATAGGCGCGGTCCTCGTAGAGGCGGTCGAAGGCCGCCGCCAGGCTGCGGGCGGTCGGCTCGGCGACGAGGCCCTCGACACCGTCTCGCACGAATTCCAGCACCCCGCCGGAGTCAAGGAGGGTGATGATCGCCTTCGCCGAGTGCGACGCCTCGAGCGAGGGGTAGCCGTACGAGTCCTCTTCCTGCGGCGGGACGGCCACCGCGAGACACCGGGCCAGGAGCAGCGCCTTCTCGGCCTCGTCCATCCAGCCGAGCCGCAGATCGACCCGCTTCTCGACGCCCAGGGTGCGGATCGTCGCCTCGAGCGTCGCCGTGTACGCCGGGTCCTCGCTCTTGCCCGCGATCACGACCCGGACCGGCGACTCGGTGAACTCGAGCGCCTGCACGGCGAGCAGCTGGCGCTTGATCGAGGTGACGCGGCTCGGGAAGAAGATGAACTCGCCGTACTCGTCGGTGAAGAACCGCGTCGTGTCACCGCCCAGCGGCGGGTAGAGCGCGTCGACCTCGAGATCGTTGAACTCCCGTAGTCGGTCGCGGACGATGAGGGAGTTCGCGAACACGTCGCGAGCCTCGCGCAGCGCGCGGTTGTCGACCGTTCGCAGGAGCTCGCGGAACGCCCGGCCCTCGGCGTTGTCGGGCACGTTCCGGTACGCGGTGTCCCAGAGGTCGAAGACCCACCGGTAGTGGTGGATGAACCAGACCGCCTTGTTGTCGTGCTCGATGACGTGGGACGGCCAGCGGATGGTGATCAGCCGGTCGCACGTATCGCGGAACGGCATCCTCCTGAGGCCGACCAGCGCCGGCAGGGTGGCCGCGGCCGAGGGCGGGAACGGCAGGAAGAACTCCTCCACCTCGTGCCCGGCTTCCCGCAGGGCCTCGGCCGTCCAGCGGACGATCAGCCGGCCGCCCCCATCGATGTGGGCAATCGAGGTCGACGCGATGATGATCCGCATCGGTCAGACCCGACCGTCATCGTCGCGCTCGTCCGCTCCCGACCGTGTTCCCACACCCGGCAGCATAGGTTCACCGGCAGCGTCGTCACCAGCAGCGGTGGGCGCGGGCTCCGGTGTCGGCAGCTCGGCAACCGGCATCGGCGAGTTGGTCGCGGCGATCAGGAACGCGATCTGCTGGTGCTCCACGGCCTGGACACGATCACGGACCACGCCGACAACGCTGCGCCGCCCGACGATCTTCCAGACGCGTGCGCGAAGTCCGACCGGGGCGTCGCCGAACAGCAGCCGCCACGTCGCCGGCCGGCACGCGTAGGCGCGGATGAAGTGCTCGCGCCCCAGACCCGCTGCGAGGCTGGCAACGGCGGCGGCCTGCTCGGCGCGTGTCGGCGGCCGGCCGACGCAGACGCGGTAGACCGCCCGGACGAGCAGCTCGTGCTCGACCTGGCCGGGCGTGAGCCCGCCCGTCGCCGAGCCGATCGGCTCGGCCAGCTCGCCCAGGGCGCGCCACGCGCCGAGCGCCGTGAGCTCGCGAGCGACCTCCCGCCGATGCTCGAGCGGCAGCGCGAGCGCCTCGTCGGTCGCGCTCAGGACGAGGGCGAGCGCCAGTGGGTGCATGCCGTCGGCCAGGCTCGCCGACCACCCGCGCAGGCCCTGGGGATCGGGAGTGCGATCCAGGATCGCCGCGTACAGCGCTGCAACGATGTCGGCGGGCAGGCGCTCGGACAGGGCATCGCTGACGCGCGCGCGCCTGATAGCGCGCTCGCCGACCCGCAGCTCGGGGAGATCGTCGACCCACGGCAGCAGCGCCAGATTGGCCTCGAACGTCGCCTTCTTGTTCGCTGCCCGCACCTCGGGCGCAACCAACCGCACCGGTTCCGGCGGTGGCAGTGGCTCCTCGGCCGCACGGTGCGCCTCCGCGGACTCCTCCAGCCACGTCACGGCCTTCTGGAGCTCGCCGACCTGGTGCTTGTAGCCGTCCACCGCGTCCTCGTACCAGGTGATGGCGGCGCGGACGTAGCCGTCGACGGGATTGGCCGGGACGGAGAGCGCCTCGACCAGGCCGGGCTCGCACGTGAGGTAGTGGTTGAGCCCGTCGAACATGCAGTGCGCGTATCCGGCGTCCACCACGATCCGCACGGCGTCGTCGCCGGCCGCCTTGCCGACGATCGGCGCGACGCCCTCGATGATGACGACGCGGGGACGGACACGTACGAAGTCGAGTCCCGCGATCACGTCGGGCTCCCGGCCCTCGACGTCCACCTTCAGCACATCGACCGCCGTGATCTCGTGCTCGGCGAAGATCGAGTCGAGCGTCCGGACGTCGACCTCGATCGCCGTGACCACCTCGACGTCATCCTCGAGGCCGTCCGCGATCGCACCATCGAGCGTCGCCCAGGGCTCCGCGCCGGGGATGTAGAGCGTCGCCCGGCCGTTCGCCGAGCCGACCGCGACGCAGACGTTGAGGTCGTCCGGCCGGTCCCGCTCGAAGAGCGCGAGGCGCGCCGGCTGCGGCTCGATGTTGATGCCGCGCCAGCCGCGCTCGTACAACGCGCGCGTCACCGAGTCGTCGCTCGGATCGAACGCACCGACGTCGACGTAGAACCTCGGTCCCTCCGCCCCGAGGGCGCGCCAGAGAACGACGTCCTCGCCGTGCTGGGCGTAGGATACGAACAGTTCGGTCATCGGCGTCCGGCGTCGGGATGGGAACGTGCCCCGCGCGAACGCGGCGCCCGAGCAGGGATTCTATCCACGACGATCGGCGGTGGCGCCGCACTAGACTAGGTCGGTGGGCACGACGATCATCGGCGCCGGCGGCCAACTGGGAGCCCATCTCTCCGCCCTCCTGCCGGACGCCGGGACGCCGCCGCGGGAGGTCGCCGACGTCGCTGACGAGCCGGCACTGGCGCGCGTGGTCGGCGGCGCCGGGACGGTGCTGAACTGCGCCGCCTACGTGAACGTCGATGCCTGCGAGGGCGATGGCGCGCACGACGCCTGGGCGGTCAATGCGCTCGGCGCGGCCAACGTCGCCCGGGCGTGCGCCGGAGCCGGTGCCACCCTCGTCCACTACTCGACCAACTACGTCTTCGCCGGCGACTGGGTGGATGCGTACCGCGAGGACGATCTGCCCTCGCCGCGGTCGATGTACGGCATCACGAAGCTGGCCGGTGAATACGCGGCGCTGGCGTACAACCACGAGACGCTCGTGATCCGGACGGCCGGCCTGTACGGGCTCGGCGGCAACCGGTCGAAGGGCGGCAACTTCGTGGAGCGGATCCTCGCCGCGGCCCGCGAGCGCGGCTCGCTGCAGGTGGTCGCCGACCAGCAGCTCACCCCCACGTACTGCGGCGACCTGGCGGCGGCGACCCTGGAGGCCGTCGAGCGCGGCGCCCGCGGCATCGTGCACCTGACGAATGCCGGATCGTGCTCGTGGTTCGGTTTCACGCTCGAGATCCTGCGGCTCGCCGGGCTCGAGATCCCCGTCGAGCCGACCGCGACGGTGCCGCGACCGGGCGTGGCCGACCGCCCTGCGAACGGCATCCTCGACCGGCCACGGGCCGACGCCCTCGGCCTGACGCCGCTGCGGCCGTGGCAGGATGCCCTGGCCGACTACATGGATCAGGCCGGGCTCCTCGCCGACTAAGCTGGGACACGTGCAGCGCATCCTCGTCACCGGCGGCTGCGGCTTCATCGGCTCGCACCTCGTCCGCCGGCTCCTGCGGGAGCATCCCGCGCTCGAGCTCGTCAACCTCGACCTGCTGACGTACGCCGGGCGCCCCGAGAACCTCGCGGACGTCGCCGGCGACCCGCGGTACCGCTTCGTCCAGGGCGACATCGCCGACGCCGCCGCCGTCGCCGAGGCGGCCGAGGGCTGCGACGCGATCATCAACGCCGCGGCCGAGACGCACGTCGACCGGTCGATCATGGGCGGTGACGAGTTCGTGAACACGAACATCCTCGGTGCCAAGCGCCTGCTCGACTGGGTCGCCACGCACGAGGGCGTGCGCCTGTTGCACGTGTCGACCGACGAGGTGTACGGCGACGTCGAGGCGCCGCACCGGTCGCGCGAGGACGACCACCTGCACGGCTCGTCGCCCTACGCCGCCGCGAAGGCGGCCGCCGAGCTGATGGTGTTCGCCTACGTCCGCACGTACGGCATCAACGCGTCGATCGTACGCGGCGCGAACGCCTACGGCCCGAACCAGTTCCCCGAGAAGTTCATCCCGGTGCTCGCCATCAACACGCTCGAGGGCCGGCCGCTGCCGGTCTACGGCGACGGCCAGCAGGTGCGCGAGTTCACGCACGTCAGCGACTTCGCGGCCGGCATCGAGGCGGTGCTGCTGCACGGCAAGGCCGGCGAGGCCTACAACTGCGGCTCCGAGGAGGCGCAGATCAACCTCGAGACGGCGCGGCGCGTGGTCGAGATCCTCGACGCCGACGAGGAGCTGATCCAGCACGTCGCCGACCGGCCCGGCCACGACCGCCGGTACGCGATCGACTGCGCGAAGCTCCGCACGCTCGGCTGGGCGCCGCTGATCGGCTTCGCGGCCGGCCTGCGCGAGACCGTCGAGTGGTACCGCGCGAACGAGCCGTGGTGGCGCGCCATCCAGGCGGGCACCGACTACTCCGAGTACGTCGCCGCAAACTACGGCGGCCGGGCCGGCGCGTGAAGGGCATCGTCCTCGCGGGCGGTGCCGGCTCGCGGCTGCACCCGGCGACGCTCGGCATCTCGAAGCAGCTGCTGCCCGTCTACGACAAGCCGATGGTCTACTACCCGCTGTCGACGCTGATGCTGGCGGGCATCCGCGAGATCCTCGTGATCTCGACGCCGCACGACCTGCCGCTCTTCCGGCGCCTGCTCGGCGACGGCTCGCAGTTCGGCATCCAGCTGAGCTACGCGGAGCAGGACCGGCCCCGCGGCCTCGCCGACGCCTTCGTGGTCGGCCGGTCGTTCATCGGCGACGACGCCGTCGCGCTGGTCCTCGGCGACAACATCTTCCACGGCGAGGGCCTCGCCGAGATCCTCCAGGCCGAGGCCGCGCGGCTCGACGGCTGCACGCTGTTCGGCTACCGGGTGCGCGATCCCGAGCGCTACGGGGTCGCCGAGGCGGGCACCGACGGGCGCATCGTCGGCATCGAGGAGAAGCCCGCCCGGCCCCGTTCCAACCTGGCGGTGACGGGCCTCTACTACTACGACAACTCGATCGTCGAGATCGCGGCGGCCTCGCACCGTCGGCGCGGGGCGAGATCGAGATCACCGACGCCAACAACGTCTACGTGCACGCCGGTCGCGCGCGGCTGGTCGAGCTCGGCCGCGGCATGGCGTGGCTCGACACGGGCACGCACGGGTCGCTGCTCGAGGCCTCGCAGTTCATCCAGGTGCTGCAGCACCGCCAGGACCTCCACATCGCGTGCCTGGAGGAGGTCGCGTTCCGCATGGGCTTCATCGACGCGTCGGCCCTGGCCGATCTCGCCGCCGCCCTGGGCGCATCGGAGTACGGGCGGTACGTGGCCCAGCTGGCAGGCGAAAGGTAGGCCGCGCGGCCGGATCCGGCGCGCGCGGTATCCTGGGCGCCTTGCCGACGACGATTCCGCTGAACGACCTCAAGCGCGCCGCGGCGAACGACCATGCGGCCCTCGCCGAGGCGATCGGACGGGTGGCGGAGAGCGGCTGGTACGTGAACGGGCCGGAGCTCGCCGGGTTCGAACGGGAGTTCGCCGCCTACACGGGCGCCGCTCACGCGGTGGGCGTCGCGTCCGGTACGGACGCGCTCGAGATCGCGCTCCGCGCGGTCGGGTGCGGGCGCGGCTCGCGCGTGCTGATGGCCGCGAACGCCGGGTTCTACACGGCGACGGCGACGCTCCGCCTCGGCGGCGAGCCGGTCTACGCCGACGTCGATGCCGACACGATGGCCCTGAGCGGCGACACCGTCTCGGCGTCCCTCGACCACATCGACTGCGTGGTCGCCACGCACCTCTACGGCCGACTCGCGGCCATCGAGCCGCTGGCCGAGCTCTGCCGTGCGCACGGCGTGCCGCTGGTCGAGGACTGCGCGCAGGCCGCCGGCGCCCGCCGCGACGGCCGGCACGCCGGGACCTTCGGCGACGCGGGCACGTTCAGCTTCTACCCGACGAAGAACCTCGGCGCGCTCGGCGATGCCGGCGCGGTCGTCACCGGCGATCCGGCCGTCGCGGATCGCGTCCGGCGCCTCCGGCAGTACGGCTGGGCGGAGAAGTACGTCGTGGCCGATCTCGGTGGCGTCAACTCGCGGCTGGACGAGATGCAGGCCGCCGTCCTGCGCTTCCGCCTCGCCGGGCTGGACGCCGCCAACGCCCGCCGGCGTGACATCGTCGCAGCGCTACGCGGACGCGCTGCCGGCGAGCGTCGGGTCGATTCCGCGTGCGACCGACCGCTCGTACGTCGCGCACCTGGCCGTCGTCGTCTGCCGCGACCGGGCCGCGCTGGCGGAATCGCTCGGGGTGGCCGGCATCGAGACCGCCGTCCACTATCCCGTGCCCGACCACCGGCAGCCGGTGCTGCCCCGCGACATCCGGCTGCCCGTGACCGAGCACCTCGCCGCCAGCATCCTCACGCTCCCCTGCTTCCCCGAGCTGGCGGAGAGCGAGATCGCCCAGCGTCTGCGAGGCGCTGCGGCGCGCCGGCGGGATCGCCGCATGAAGCCCGACGTCAGCATCGTGATCCCCGTGTACGGCAACGAGGCGACCATCCCGGCCCTGATCGCGCGCCTGGACGGCTACGCCGCGCAGCTCGCGCCGGCGCGGATGGAGGCCGTGTTCGTCGTCGACGGCTCGCCGGACCGGTCGGGCGAGCGCATCCGCGAGCTGCTGCCGGAGGCGACCTTCGACGCGCAGCTGGTCTGGCACGCGCGGAACTTCGGCGCGTTCGCCGCGATCCGGACCGGCCTCGAGGCCGCCGCGGGCGAGGCGATCGCCGTCATGGCGGCCGATCTGCAGGAGCCCGAGGAGACGATCCTCGAGATGCTCGCGCCGATTCGCGCCGGCACGGCGGACGTCGTGCTCGCGACGCGGACCGGACGCGACGATTCGTGGAGCGTCCGGGTCACCTCGGCCGCCTTCTGGCGCACGTACCGTCGGCTCGTCCAGCGCGACGCGCCGGCCGGCGGCGTCGACATGTTCGCGTGCACGACGGCCGTCCGCGACGTGCTCGTCAGCCTGCGCGAGTCGAACACCAGCCTGGTCGGCCTGCTGATGTGGGCCGGCTACCGCCGGAGGTCGTCGAGTACCGGCGCCAGGCGCGCGCGGACGGCGAGAGCGGCTGGACGTTCCGGCGCCGCGTCCGGTACATGCTCGACAGCGTCTACTCGTTCACCGATCTCCCCATCACCGCGATCATCACGGTCGGGATGATCGGGATCATCGGGTCGTTCATCGCCGCGATCCTGGTGTTCGCGGCGTGGGTGTCCGGGCGAATCGACATCCAGGGCTACACGCCGCTGATGATGCTGCTGCTGGCACTGACGTCGACGGTGCTGTTCGCCCTCGGCGTGATCGGGTCGTACGTCTGGCGCACCTACGAGAACAGCAAGGCGCGGCCCCTCGCACTCGTCCGGGTGCACGAGCAGTTCAGCGCCCGCGAGCCATGACGCGGCTGCGCGAGATCGGGCGCTTCCTCGTCGTCGGGGCGCTGAACACGGCCGGGAGCCTCGCCCTCTTCGTCCTGCTCGCCACGTTCATGGATCCGCGCCTGGCGTATGCGCTCGCCTTTGCGGCCGGCATCGCCTTCACCACCGTGATGAGCTCCCGGTTCGTCTTCCGGAGTACCCCGGCGGCGCGCTCCAAGGGGCTGTTCGTCCTCTGGTATCTGATGGTGTTCGCGCTGGGCGAGGGTGTCGTGCATGGCGTCGCCGTCTCCGCCGGATACGCTCCCTGGGTCGCCGGACTCGCCACCGCCGCGGTCACCGCGCCGCTCAACTACATCGGCGGCCGGATCACACTCGTCAGCCAAGACAAGCGCCGGAGCGCATAGTGGTATTCGTCCACCCACAGGGGATCAACGAGAGCGACCGCGTCGGCGCAGGCACGCGGATCTGGGCGTTCGCCCACGTCCTGCCCGGTGCCACGATCGGCGCCGACTGCAACATCTGCGACCACGTGTTCATCGAGAACAACGTGATCATCGGCGACCGCGTCACGATCAAGAGCGGCGTGCAGCTGTGGGACGGTGCGCGGATCGAGGACGACGTCTTCATCGGCCCGAACGCCAGCTTCACCAACGACCTGATGCCCCGCAGCAAGGAGCACCTCGCCGAGCATCCCGTCACCCGCATCGCCGCCGGCGCGTCGATCGGCGCCGGCGCGACGATCCTGCCGGTCACGGTGGGGCGCAACGCCATGGTCGGCGCCGGGGCGGTCGTGACGCGCGACGTACCCGCGAACGCGATCGTCGTCGGCAACCCGGCGCGCATCCGCGGGTACGTCGGCGAGCGGGTCGCCGAGGATGCCGCCGAGGATGCCGCACCGGCGAGTGCCGACGGCGCCGGCGCGCGGCTGATCTCGATCACGCAGGCGACCGACCTCCGCGGATCGATCGTCGCGTCCGAGTTCGCCGATCTGCCCTTCATCCCGCAGCGCGTGTTCGCGATCTTCGACGTGCCGTCGTCCGAGGTGCGAGGCGAGCACGCGCACCGCGCCTGCGAGCAGATCCTGATCTGTCTCAGCGGCAGCGTGCGCTGCCTCGTCGACGACGGCGTCTCGCGGACGGAGTTCACCCTCGAGCGGCCCGCTGTCGGACTCCATGTGCCGGCGCTGCGCTGGGGAACGCAGTACCGCTACTCGCAGGACGCCGTCCTGCTCGTCCTGGCGTCGTTGCCCTACGACCCGGACGACTACATCCGCAGCTACGAGGAGTTCCTGGTCGCCGTCAGGGCTGCGACCTAGATGGAGGCAGCTCCCCCGGTCGATGCGGCGAAGGCGCGAGGCGGTCGGCGACGGGTGCAACCGCTGGACGTGGCCACCGTCGCCACGGCGATCGTGATGGCGCTGGTCTTCGCTCGCCCCCTGCTCGAGGAATGGGCCCTCTCGGACTACTTCCAGGAGGGCGGGCTCGGGGACTATCCGAGCCTCGCCAGACGGTTTCCGTTGCGAGCGCTCCAGGTCGTGCCGAATGCCGTGTACCACGCGCTCGGCGGCGGTGCCATCGCCGGGTTCGCGATCGGGTTCGGTCTCCTGCTCGCAGCCAAGTACGTGGCGTTGCGATGGGCGGTCGGTCCGTTCCTCCCCGCGTGGACGGCGTGGCTGGTCGCCACGATGGGCGTCGTGCTCCTGCCCTGGACGGCGGCATGGCGCCTGCGGTACTCCGCCGCCGAGCTCTCTGCGGTGTTCCTCTTCGTCGCGCTCGGCGCGGCGCTGCGGACACGCGGACGGGTCCGATCGGGGTGGACGATCGCCACGGCCGTCGCCGTGGCCCTCATGCTGGCCACGTATCAGGCGCTCGCGATCTGCGCCTTCCTGCTGCCGCTCATCGTGCTCGTCTGCCTGCCGCCGTCACCGGCTGACGCCGCCCGGCCGGCCAAGGGGCGGGTCGCGAAGGTCCTGTCGGCATGGACGCCGGTCGCACTCGGCGGCCTGCTGTACGCGATCTACGCCAAGATCGCCGTTCTGATCGTCGGGTCGGCCGGATACGAGGGGGCGCTCACGGGTGGCAGCGCGCGCGTGTTCTCCGTGGCGAACGCGATCGACGCCGTCGCCCCGATCTACGGGACCGCGTTCTCGCGGGCTCCGTGGACCTTCCCGCTGCTGGCGATGCTACTGCTGGCGCTGGTGGGCGGGCTCCTCGCCGCGTCGCCGGCGCGCTCGATGCGGATCCGGTGGGTCGTGGGTCTCGGCGTCGCCATCCTCCTGCTGCCGCTGCTGGCACTGCCGTACCTCGTGAACTCCGCGTTCCTCCATGATCCGGATCGCGTCGGCTTCCCGGTCGCCGTCGGCTTCGTCCTGCTGGCAGTCGCAGCCCTCCTGCATCTCGAGCCGACCGCCACGCGACCGCCTGACCTCGCGGTGCGCCGCGAGCGCGACCTCGTGATCCCGGCCATCGGCGTCGCGCTGCTGCTGTGGGCGCTCCCGCTCGCGAACGACAACCGGCGCGACTACGACCTGCAGGATCGCATCCTCACCGCGACCACGCGCGCCGCGGCGGCGGCCGACTCCAGGTCGGTGCTCGTGCAGGACTACACCGGCAAGTTCGGCGACGTGTACCTCCTCTACGAGACGGCGTTGGAGGATGCGCTGGCGGCGCGTGACTCGAGCGTCACCACCGCCGTGCTCTGCACGCCGGCCGAAATCGACCGGTTCATGCCCGACGCGACCGCGCTCGGCATCCCGACGACGCCACGCTGCGAGGACGTCGCACCGGTGTCACCGCCGCCGGTGATCGTGAACATCGTGCCCGGCGACGGCGGGAGCTTCTCCGTCGTCCCGGTTGGCTGATCAGGCCCGGAACGGCAGCGAGGCCCTGATCTCGGCCAGCCGCGGCGCCGTCCGGTCGCGGTCGCTCACCAGCGGATCGTCCACGCCCCAGTCGACGCCGATCTCCGGGTCGTCCCACGCCAGCGACCGCTCGACCGCGCCGTCGTAGTAGGCGGAGCACTTGTAGACCACGTCCGCGACGCCGCTGGTGACGACGAAGCCGTGTGCGAAGCCGATCGGCACGTACAGCTGGTGATGGCGCACGTCGTCGAGGTCGTTGGCCTGCCACTGCCCGAACGTCGGCGAGCCCACGCGCAGGTCGACGACGACGTCGCGGATCGAGCCGCGGGCGCAGCGGATCAGCTTCGCCTGGCCGGGCTCGACCGAGAAGTGCAGGCCGCGCAGCACGCCCCGCGACGAGCGCGAGTGGTTGTCCTGCACCCAGTCGTCGTGCACGCCCCGGTCGGCGAGCAGGCTCGCCCGGAAGGTCTCCACGAAGAAGCCGCGCTCGTCGCCGTGCACCGGCGGCTCGATCAGGATCGGCCCGTCCACGCCGTCGCTCAGCTTCGCAGCTCGGCGTCGAACCGCCCGGCCAGCGTCTCGACGACGGTCTCGCGCACGGCGGTCGCCTCGTCCTCGGTCAGCGTGCGCTCCGGATCCTGGAACACCAGGCGCAGCGCCAGCGACACCTTGCCCGGGCCGAGCCGGCGCTCGTCGCGGTAGACGTCGAAGACGCCGACGTGCGTCAGCAGCGGCGCGCCGGCCGCGCGGGCGGCGGCGACGATCTGCTCGGCCGGGACGGTGTCGTCGACGACGACGGCGATGTCCTGCAGCACGGGCGGCTGGTCGGGCACCGGCACGTAGCGGAACCCGTCCGGCACGGCCGCTGCGAGCAGGTCGAGGTCGAGCTCCAGCATCGAGACGCGGCCCTCGAGGTCGAAGCGCGCCGCCGTCGTCGGGTGCAGCTCGCCGACCTCGCCGGCACGCACGCCGTCGGCGCCGACGAGGATCCGCGCGGCGCGGCCCGGGTGCAGGTACGGCTGCTGCAGCGGCTCGAGCCGCACGGGTCACGCCGAGCCGGCGTGCAGAGCGTCTCGAGCACGCCCTTCGCCGTGAAGACGTCGGACTCGCGACCGGCGCCGCGCCCAGCGACTCGCCGCCGAGCCGGCCGGACAGCACCAGCCCGAGGCGTCCACGGCTCGTGCGCCAGCGCCTCGGTCGAGACGACGCCGCCGGCGGCGTGGTAGCAGGTGGGCGATCTCGAACAGCGCCGAGGTCGGCGCGGCCGACCGAGCGGTTGCGGCGCACGGCGCGCAGCAGGCTCGGCACCAGCAGCCGGCGCATGTAGCGCGAGGTCGGCCGAGAGCGGGTTCTGCAGCGCGCACGAGCTGCCGGCGCGGGTCGTCGTCGGCGAGGCCGTAGCAGGTCGGCGACGTCGCCGTCGCACCAGCGAGAGCGTGTACGGCCTCCTGCAGCCCGGCGCCGGCCAGCGCGTCCTCGACGCGGCGGCGCACCGCCTGCGCGCGCGTCAGCTCGCCGCCGCTGTCCGTGCGGCCGCGGCATCGTCGCCGGCAGCCGCTCCAGGCCGTGGATGCGGCCGACCTCCTCGACGAGGTCGATCTCGCGGCGTCGTGTCCGTCGAGGCGCCAGGTCGGCACGGTCACGGCGACGCCGGACGGATCGGTCGACGGGCTCGGGCTCGAAGCCGAGGCGCGCGCAGGATGCGCGTCTCCTCCGTCGTCGGAGATCGGGAGGCCCAGGATCTGCTCCGCGAAGCCGTGTGCGCAGCACGACGCGCTCGCGCTGCCGGCAGCGCGGCGACCACGTCCTGATCCCGGGCAGCATCTGCGCGCCGGCCAGCTCGACCAGCAGCTCGGCGGCCCAGCGCGGATGCCTGCGGCGCCAGATCGAGGATCGACGCCGCGGATCCAGCGGCCGCGCGCCGTCGGTGCGCAGCGCCAGCGCCTGGCACGTGCGCGCATGCCGTAGCGCTCGAAGTTCGCGGCCTCCAGCACCACCGTCTGCGTCGCCGTCGCTGATCTCCGAGGCCTCGCCGCCCATGATGCCGGCCAGCCCGTTCGGGCCGTCGCGCGTCGGCGATCACCAGCATGTCGGGCGTCAGCGTGCGCGCCTTGCCGTCGAGCGTGACGATGCGCTCGCCCGGCTCGCGCGAGCCGCGCCGTCAGCTCGCCGCCGGCGATCTTCGATCGCCGTCGTAGGCGTGCATCGGGCTGCCGATGCCCAGCATCACGTAGTTGGTGATGTCGACGACGTTCGAGATCGGGCGCATGCCGGCGGCCGCGATGCGCTGGCGGATGCGCAGCGGCGAGGCCGCCAGCCGGACGTCGTCGAAGCGCGCGCGCCGTGAACCGCAGGCAGCGGTCGAAGTCGTCGATGCCGACGCGGATCAGGTCCGACGTCGGGCGCGATGCCGGTGGCCGCCGGCACGACGCCCGGCGGCGGCGCAAGCTCGGTGTCGAACAGGGTCGCGATCTCGCGGGCGATCGCCGTAGACGCGACAGGCAGGTCGCCGCGGTTGGCCTCACCTCGAGGTCGAGCACGACCTCCTCCAGGGCGAAGTGGTCGCCGGCCCAGGGCGCCGATCTCGGACCCGTCGGGCAGCCGGATGATCCCGTCGTGCTCGTCGGAGAGCTGCAGCTCGCGCTCGGACAGCATCATCCCGTCGGATACCTCGCCGCGCAGCTTGGCGCGCCGCAGCGGCTCGCGGCGCCCGGGCAGCACGCGCGCCCGGCAGGGCGACGACGACGATGTCGCCCTGCGACGAAGTTCGAGGCCCCGCAGACGATCTGGCGCGGGTCGCCCTCCCCCACGTCGACCCGGCACAGCCGCAGCCGGTCGGCGTTCGGGTGCTGGCCCCACTCCACCACGCGCCCGAAGCGGAAGTGCCGTGGTTGGAGCCCTCGTCGGGCGCGCCGCGGCGCTCGATCCCCTCCAGCTCCAGCCCGGAGACCGACAGCCGCTCGGCGATCTCGTCCGCGGACGCGGACACGTCGACGTAGTCGCGCAGCCAGGAGACCGGGATCCTCACGAGGGGAACTGCTCCAGGAAGCGCAGGTCGTTGTCGTAGAACGCCCGGATGTCGTGCACGTCGCTGCGCAGCATGGCGATGCGCTCGATGCCCAGCCCGAAGGCGAAGCCCGTCCACTCCTCGGGGTCGTAGCCCTCGTGCAGCGAGAGGACGTTGGGGTCGACCATGCCGGAGCCGAGGATCTCGATCCAGCGCGTGTGCTTGCAGACGCGCGCAGCCCGTCGTGCAGAACGGGCACTCCACGTCGACCTCGACGCTGGGCTCCGTGAAGGGGAAGAAGCCGGAGCGCAGCCGCATCTCGCGGCGGTCGCCGAACAGCGCGCGGGCCATGTGGCGCAGCGTGCCCTTGAGGTCGGCCAGCGTCAGCCCGCGGTCGACCGCCAGCCCCTCGATCTGCTGGAAGATCGGCGAGTGCGTGGCGTCCGGGCGTGTCGCGGCGGAACACGCGGCCGGGGCAGATCACGTAGATCGGCGGCGGCTGCGGCGCCATCACGCGCACCTGCACCGGCGAGGTGTGCGGCCGCAGCAGCACGCCGGGCGCGCAGCCAGAGCGTGTCGGTCTCGTCCTTCGCCGGGTGGCCCTCGGGGATGTTCAGGGCCGTGAAGGAGTTGTACTCCGTGTCGATCTCCGGGCCCTCGGCGATGGCGTAGCCGAGCCCGATGAAGATGTCCTCGATCTCGCGCTGCGTCTGCGTCAGCGGGTGCAGCCCGCCGTGGGGCACGACGGGCGGCGGGCAGCGTGACGTCGACGCGGTCGCGCGGCCAGGCGGGCCTCGAGCTCCGCCGCCGCCGAGGGCCGCCGTCGCGCTCCTCGATCAGCGCCTCGAGCTCGCGGCGCACGCCGTTGAGCCGCTGGCCGGTGGGGCCGCGCTCCTCCGGCGGCAGCCCGCCGACGCCGCGCAGCGCCAGCACCACGGGCGCGCTGCGGCCGATCACGCGCGACGCGCACGTCCTCGAGGGCAGCGCGCAGCGAGGCAGCGCCGATGCGCTCCCGGGCCTCCTGCAGCAGCCGGTCGAGGTCGTCCGTCATTGGCCGAGGAGTCTATCGTCCGGTCCGTGACGGACGATCCGTACGCCGGCATCGCGGCGATCTACGACCACTGGTGCGCGGAGGTGACGGAGGACGTGCCGTTCTACCGCGCGGTGTGCGATGGCGCGACCGGGCCGATCGTCGAGATCGGCGGCGGCACCGGCCGCATCGCGATCCCGCTCGCGCTGGCCGGGCAACCACGTGATCGCGATCGACCAGTCGCGGCCGATGCTCGACCGGCTCGCCGAGCGGGCCGCCGCGGCCGGCGTGGCGGACCGATCGAGGGCGTCGCGGCCGACCTCCGCGCGCTGCCGCCGCTGCCCGCCGGACCGACCGCGTGATCGCGCCGTTCCGCGTGCTGATGCACCTCGCGACCGACGCGCAGCGAGCCTCGTTCCTCGCCGCCGTGGCGGCAGTGCTGGTGCCCGACGGCATGCTCGATCTTCGACGTGCTGGAGCCGACGCGGGCCGACATCCGCGGCACGCAGGGGCTGCGCATGCAGCGGCCGTCGGGTGTCCGCGAGCTGGCCCGGTGGGACGAGCGCGAGCGCCGGCTCGACCTCGAGGTGCTCCTACCGCGGGCACGCCACCACGATGCGGCTGCACTGGATGCCGGGCGAGCACTGGCGCGACTCTGCTCGAGGCGGCCGGCTTCGAGGTTCTGACGCGCCTTCGCGGGGTTCGAGGGCCAGCCGTTCACCGGCGAGCGGGGCGATTCCGCCTGGATCGCCCTCCGTCCCTAAGCTTCCGCGGCATGCGACGGCTGACGTTCGACGGATTCACGGTCACCACCGAGCTCGTGCCGCCCCGCGGCGCCGATGCCGACGCCTGCCGGCGGCACGCCGCCGAGCTGGCGACGTTCGCCGACGCGATCAACATCACCGACGGGGCCGGCGCCGCCGTCCGCATGTCGGCCGTGGCGGCGACGGCGTTCGTGGCCGAGGCCGGTGCGGCGCCGATCCTGCAGATGACGGTGCGCGACCGCAACCGCATCGCGCTCGCCGCGGAGATCCTCGGCGCCGCCGCGCTGGGCGCGCAGGGCATCCTGCCGCTCGGCGGCGACCCGGTCGCCAAGGGCGAGAACCCCGAGGCCGCCGAGGTGCGCGAGCTGACGACCGTGGGGCTGGTGCAAGCTCGCGAACGACCTCAACGCCGGCCGTGCTGCCCAGCGGGCGTGAGCTGGACGGCAAGCCGACCGACCTCGCGATCGGCGCGGCGGCGGCGCCGGGGTTCGGGCCGGTCTCGGCGATCGGCGACAAGCTCGACGCCGGCGCCACGTTCGTGCAGACGCAGATCACGCTCGACGCCGCCGGCTTCGCCGCGTGGATGGCCGAGGTGCGCGAGCTCGGGTTCCACCGGCGGGCGGCGTTCCTGCCGAGCATCGCGATCCCGTCGTCCCGGGCCGGCGCCGAGCGCCTGCGCAGCTTCGGCGCCCAGGTGACGGACGAGGTGGTCGAGCGCGCCGCGAGCGGCGAGGGCGCGGCGGCGGCGGCCGACGTGCTGCAGCAGGTGCTCGCCATCGAGGGCGTGCGCGGCATCCACCTGATCGGCCTCGGCCAGCCGGTCGAGGCGATGACGGCCCTGGCCGAAGCGGCGCGGGCGACCGTCCGCGGTTAGGCGCCGGCGGCGCGCTGCCGACGCGCCTCGTACAGCGCAATCGTGCCGGCCATCGCCGCGTTCAGCGAGTCGATGCCGGCCACGACTCGATGCGGGATGCGGGCCTGCGACGTCGGCGCGCCGGGCCGCCGTCGGGCAGGCCCTGCCGCTCGGCGCCGACCAGGAACGTCACGGGCCCGCGCAGGTCGACCGTCGAGGCGCGGCGTCGCCGTCGGCCGTCAGCGCCACGGTGCGCGTGCCGGGGAAGGCCCGCTCGGGCTCCGGCGTGCGCAGCAGCGGCACGTGGAAGATCGCGCCCATGCTGGCGCGCACGGCCCGGGCCGAGCGGGTCGGCGGACGCCGGTCCGACGGACCACCGCGCCGGGCCCGAACATGGCCATGCGCGCAGCAGCGTGCCGACGTTGCCGGGATCGCCACGCCGTGCAGGGCCAGCGCGACGTCGGGCGTCCGCGCTCGGCGGCCGGGCAGGTCGTCCGGGCGGACGACGGCGATGATGCGCGCCGCGATGGCCGAGCGTGCCGACCTCGGCCAGCAGCGTCGGGCTCGACGAGGGCCAGGACGGGCTCCACCGCCGCGCGAGCGCGCCGTCAGCGGCCCCCGGCGGCCGCCAGCACGTCCACGGGCGCGATGCCCGCGGCGATCGCGGCGTCCACCAGGTCCTCCCCCTCGACGGTGACCAGCCCCTCGCGCGCACGAGCCCGCCGCTCCGAGGAGGCGGCGGACGCGTTTGAGACGCTGGATTGCGGCGGCTCCTGATCGGCTCACGCCGATCGTCGCTCGTCGGCTCCCGGGCCTAGTCGGTCGCGATCGCGGCCTTGGCGCGCTCGACGATGTGCCCGAAGGCCACGGGATCGGTGACGGCGAGGTCGGCCAGGATCTTGCGGTCGACCTCGATGTCGGCCCGGTGCAGGCCGTTCATGAACTGCGAGTAGGACAGCCCGTGCTGGCGGGCACCCGCGTTGATGCGGGTGATCCAGAGCCGCCGGAAGTCGCGCTTGCGCGCGCGCCGGTCGCGGTACGCGTAGTTCCCGGACTTGAGCACCTGCTCCTTGGCCCGGCGGTACATCTTCGACTTCAGGCCCCAGTAACCGGAGGCCTGCTCGAGAACTGCCCGACGCTTCTTCTTGGCGTTCACGCTGCGCTTGACGCGGGGCATCGGCGGGTCTCCTACTTCATGCCCGAGGAGACGCAGCGCCTCCCGGCGGTCGCTTCGGCGAGCGGCTGCGTCCTGGTGAGAGCGCGCGACGCCGCTTGGCGCTCATCTTGCCGCGGAGATGGCTCTCCATCGCCTTGCGGCGCGTGAGCTTGCCGCCGGCGGTGACTTTGATCCGCTTCGCTGCCGAGCTATTGGCCTTCATCTTGGGCATGGTCGTATCCTCGCTTCGCTGGGGCCGCTCGACGGCCGGCGCACACTCGTCAGTCGGTGGTGGTGGAGCTACGTCGCGGGCGCTGTCGTCGTCGGCGGGGGCCGCCGCCTCGACGGCCGCCTCTGCGACCGGCTCGGTGGCGGGCCCGGGACCGGCGCTCGGTCTCGGGCACGTCCGCTGGGTCTTCGTCGACGATGTCTCCGGCAAGGGAGGCGAGCGATGTCGGCCCCTCGATCACTTCGGCGTCGTCGTCATCCTTCTTGGGAAGCGCCTGCTTGACGGGGCCCAGCATCATCACCATGTTGCGACCGTCCTGCAGCGGCTCCGACTCGATCACGCCGAGGTCCTTGACGTCCTCGGCCAGCCGCAGGAGCAGCGACCGTCCCCGCTCGGGGTGGGTCGTCTCGCGCCCGCGGAACATGATCGTCACCTTGACCTTGTCGCGGTTCTTGAGGAACCGGATGACGTGGCCACGCTTCGTCTCGTAGTCATGCACACCGACCTTCGGCCGGAGCTTGATCTCCTTGATGGTGATGGTGCTCTGGTGCTTCCGAGCGAGCTTCGCCTTCTGCTCCTGCTCGTACTTGTACTTTGAGTAGTCCATCACCCGGCAGACCGGCGGTCTGGCGTCGGGTGCGACCTCGACCAGGTCGAGGTCCTGGGCCCACGCGTACTCGAGGGCCTCGTCACGCGCCTTGATGCCGATCTGAGACCCGTCGGAATCGATCAGCCGGATCTGCGGTACGCGGATCGCCTCGTTGATGCGAACTCGCGACTGCTCCGGCGGCTGGTCGAACCCGCGCCTGGGCCTCAAGGCAGATGCTCCGTCTTCAAATGCGCGCCTCTCCGTTCCTCGTTTGCAGCAATTGCGGCGTACAGAGCATACGTCACGCCATCCGCAATGCCATCGGGGCCGCGCGAGCGGCCGGAAACGCGCATCTTCGGTTGAAACCGGCCACCGCAGTGAAGGGCGAACGGTGAGGGCTGCGTGACGCAGGCCTGCTTACCGCCGCTGAAGGTAGCACAAGGAGCGCTGCGGGCCGCGCAGCGCCGAGCGTGATCAGGCCCCGCGGGCGGCGCTTTGAACGCGACCTCTTCGAGCAGCGCGCCGGTGAGCTCGGCCAGCGGCTGCGAGCCCAGGTCGCGGCGACCGTGGCGGCGCACCGAGACCGTCCCCTGCTCGGCCTCGCGGTCGCCGACGACGAGCATCGCCGGGATCTTGCGCGTCCTCGGCCTCGGCGATCTTCTTGCCGACCGACTCGGTGCGGCGCGTCGACTCGGTGCGCAGGCCGGACGTCCTGCGAGGGCCGCGGCCATCGCTCGCGCGTACGCCAGGTGCCGGTCGGCGATCGGCAGCACGATGGCCTGCGTCGGCGCCAGCCACATCGGGAACTCGCCCGCGTAGTGCTCGATCAGGATGCCGATGAAGCGCTCGAACGAGCCCAGCATGGCGCGGTGGATCATCACCGGCCGGTGGTCGTGGTCGTCGGCGCCGGTGTACGTGAGGTCGAAGCGCTCGGGCAGGTTGAAGTCGAGCTGGAACGTGCCGCACTGCCAGGTGCGGCCGAGCGC
The DNA here is from genome assembly GCA_963722525.1 of uncultured Actinomycetes bacterium. Classification (GTDB taxonomy): domain Bacteria; phylum Actinomycetota; class Thermoleophilia; order Gaiellales; family F1-60-MAGs149; genus VFJZ01. Next base: position 912,417 of record CAVRMM010000002.1, read on the forward strand.
GTCGGTCAGGTGGACGTCGATCTTCGGGCCGTAGAAGGCGCCGTCGCCCTCGTTGACCGCGAACGGCACGCCGCGCTGCTCGAGCGCCGTCTGCAGCGCGTGCTCGGCGCGGTCCCACAGGCCGTCGTCGCCGACGCCGCTGCTCGGGCCGCGTCGACAGCTCGAGGCGCGAAGTCCATGTCGAAGAGCTCGTACAGCGAGATGGCGAAGTCCATCACGCCCGATGACCTCGTCCTCGATCTGGTCGTCGGTGCAGAAGAGGTGCGCGTCGTCCTGCGTGAATGGGCGGACGCGCATCAGCCCGTGCAGACGTCCCTGACATCTCGTTGCGATGGCAGAGGCCCGACCTCGTTCATGCGCAGCGGCAGGTCGCGGTAGGAGCGCCGCTCGCTGCGTGTAGATCAGGCAGTGCGCCGGGCAGTTCATCGGCTTGAGCCCGAAGTCCTGCTCGTCCACCTCGAGCGTGTACATGTTGTCGCGGTACTTGTCCCAGTGGCCGGAGGTCTTCCAGAGCGCCGAGTCGTAGATGATCGGCGTCGCGCACCTCGCGGTAGCCGCGGCGCCGGTTCTCGCTGCTCCAGTGGCCGTACGAGCTCGTTCCACACGATCAGCCCGTTCGGCAGCCAGAACGGCGAGCCCGGGCGACTCCTCGTGGAACTGGAACAGGTCGAGCTGCGGCCCGAGCCGGCGGTGGTCGCGGCGCTTCGCCTCCTCGATCCGCTCGAGGTGCTCGTCGAGGTCCTTCTGCGACCAGAACGCCGTGCCGTAGACGCGCGTCAGCGCGGCTCGCGCTGCGCGTCGCCGCGCCAGTACGGCGCCGGCCAGCTCGTCAGCTTGAAGGCCTTGATCGGCTTCGTCGACTGCAGGTGCGGGCCGCGGCAGAGGTCGGTGAAGTCGTCCTGGTTGTAGAGCGTGATCTGTCTCGCCCTCGGGCAGGTCGTCGATCAGCTCGACCTTGAACGGCTCGCCGAGCTCGACGAAGCGGCGCCCGCGCCTCGTCCCGCGTCGACGCTCGTCGCGCGTGAACGACGTGCTCGCGCTTGAGGATCTTGCGCATCTCGTTCTCGATGCGCTGGAGGTCGTCCTCGTGGACGGGCTCGGGGAAGTCGAAGTCGTAGTAGAAGCCGTTGTCGATCGCCGGGCCGATCGTCATCTTCACGCCCGGGAACACGTGCCGCGCGGCCTCGGCCAGCACGTGCGCCGTGGAGTGGCGCAGCACCGGCAGCGCCTCGGCGTCGCCGACGCGGATGATCGCGCACCGTCGACGCCGTCGGGCACCGGCAGCCGCAGGTCGCGCAGCTCGCCGTCGACCTCGACGGCCGCCGTCGCCATCGCCAGCCGCGGGCCGATGGCTGCCGCGACGTCGAGGCCGGTCGCGCCGTCCGGAAGCTCCAGCTGCGGTGCCGTCGGGAAGGGTGACCTTCATGCGTCGGAGGATACGCGGAGCAGTCGTTCGAGCACGACGGCTACGCCATCCTCCTCGTTCGTGGCGGTCTGCTCGTCGGCACTGGCGACCACGTCCGGGTGCGCGTTGCCCATCGCCACCCCCCACGCCGCCGCCGCGAGCATCTCGATGTCGTTCGGCGCGTCGCCGAACGCCAGTACGTCGGCCGGGTCGCGGCCGAGCAGCTTCGCCGCCGAGGCCACACCGGCGGCCTTGTGCACGCCGGGCGCCGACAGCTCGACGATCCGCATGCCGGAGAACGTCACCTGCGAGCGGTCGCCGGCGACCTCCCGCACTGCCTCGGCCAGCTCGGGCAGCGTCAGCTCGGGATGGCGCACGATCAGCTTCGTGACGGTCTCGTTGCACGAGATCGTCCAGCGACGCGACAGGTCGGACGCGTGCGGGAACATCGGCACCCACTCGGGCTCGCGTGCGAACCGCGCGCCGAGCTGGCCGGCGAAGATGACGCCCGGCAGCGCCGCGCGCACGGCGGCCGCAATCTCGCCGGCGGCGCCGGCGTCGAACGGCAGGTGCGCGAGCACCTCGCCCGAGTCGAGGTCGAGCAGCATCGCCCCGTTCATGCAGACGCACAGCGCGTCGACTCCGAGGTCGAGGTGCAGCCCCTCCACCCAGCGCGGCGGTCGTCCGGTGGCGGCGATCACGGACGACCCGGCCGCCGTCACGGTCGGCCAGCGCCTGGCGCGTGCGGTCGGCGATGGTGCCGTCGCTGCGCAGCAGGGTGCCGTCGAGGTCGGAGGCGACGAGCGCGGGCAGGCGGTCGATCAAGGCGCCTGCGGGTCGGGCAGCTGCGTCGACGGTGGCGTCACGGTGGCGCCGCTCGGCGGCCGGTCGCCGGCCGTTGCCGCGCAACGCGTCGGCGAACAGGGTGAGGCGCGCGCGCACCCGCTCGTCGATGGTCGCCATCGGCAGCCCGAGCGCGATCTCCAGCGCGTCGGTGACGTGCTCGACGGCATACACGTGGAAGCGCCCGGCCGCCACGTCGTCGACGATCTCCTGCGGCAGCATCAGGTCGAGCACGTTCTGGTGCGGGCATGCACGATGCCCTGGCAGCCGTCCAGGCCGCGTGCGGCGGCAGAGGGCGTGGAAGCCCGCGCAGCTTGTGGTCGACGCCGCCGACGGGCTGGACGTCGCCGTGCTGGTTGATCGACCCGGTGATGGCGAGGTCGCCGTCGACGGGCAGGCCCGGACATCTCCGACAGCAGCGCGACGACCTCGGCGATCGAGGCCGAGTCGCCGTCGACGCCCGCGTACGACTGCTCGAAGGCGAGGCTCGCCGTCAGCGTCAGCGGGCCGAGGTCGGCGTACCGGCGGCGCAGGAGGCCGGCGATGATCAGGACGCCCTTGTCGTAGATGTCCGCCGGACAGCTTGGCCTCGCGCTCGACGTTGATGATGCCCGACCCGGCCCGGGCGCGGCCGACGCCGTGATGCGGGTCGGCTTGCCGAACGCGTGGTAGCCGAGGTCGTAGACCGACAGGCCGTTGACGCGCCCGACCGCCTCGCCCGGTCGTGGCCACCAGCACCGTGCCCTCCTCGAGCATCCGCTGCATGCGCTCCTCCATCAGCCCGTCGCGCCGCCGGCGCGCCGCGCGGGCGCGCTCGACGTCGTCGCGGCCGATGACGTCTGAGGCCCGGCGACGCGCCAGGAAGGCCGCCTCGCGGACGAGCGACAGCGTGTCGCCGAAGCTGGTCGAGACCGGTTGCGGCGCCCGGCGCGCGCCACGCCGTCCTCCACCAGCGCGCCCGATCGCGTCGGCCGTGGCGGGCGGCAGGCGCCTCGCGGCGGCAGACGCCGGCGACGACGCTCGGCGTAGCGCGACAGCGCCTCCGCGCCCATCGGCATGTCGGACGACGAAGTCGGCCCGGATGCCGAACAGCGCGCGGAAGTCGGGATCGCCGTGCCAGAGCGCGTCGTGTGCCAGCGCTCGCCGACCATCACGACCTTGACGTCGATCGGCACCTGGTCGGGCTCGAGCGGCCGGGGCTGGCCCGAGCAGGCCCGCAGCCCGCGGCGCCGATGTCGAGCATGCCGGTCTCGAGCGTGCCGCTTGAGCGCCACCCAGGCGCCCGGCACCTCGAGCACCTCGACGGCGTGGACGACCAGGAAGCCACCGTCGGCCTGAAGCAGGCGCGCCGCCGCGGATCGTCGACGCGTCGGCGTCCGGAAGCTCATCGGCCCGTCCGGATGCGGTCGATCGACGCCGGTCAGGTTCTGCCCGGCCCGGGAACCGCTCCTCGACACGACCGGCGCGCCCGTCGAGGCCGGTGCGGTCGGCGACGACGTTCACGCGGTAGCGCTCGAGGCGGCGCCCGAGGCGCTCCGTCGCCTCGGCGCCCGGAGTCGGCCAGCTCGAGCACGGCCGCGACGATGTCGTCGCGCAGCTCGGCCAGGAACGGCGCCAGCGCGGGTCGGGCACGCGTCGTCGATGTCGCCGATCTCCTCGTCGACCAGTGTCCGCGCGGCTCCCGCGACCAGCTCGCGCAGCTCGGCCGCGAAGCGCCGCTGCGCGATCGCGCGAGGCGCGACCGAGATCGCGCAGCTCGTCGCCGAGCGCCTCCAGACGCGCACCCTTCGCCGCGAACTCCTCGGGCGAGAGGGTCGGCCGCAGCTGCTCGAGCGGCACCGGCTGGCCGTCGCTTGACCGGCGACGATCTCGGGATGCGACAGCTGGCCGGCCTCGATCTGCACCAGCGCCGAAGCCCGTCGGCCTCGGCGCGCTGCGCGCAGGCCGGCCACCTCCAGCTCCTCCTCGACGCCGTAGCGCTTGCCCGGGCGTCGCGCTGGCGGGACAGCTCGCGGTCCTCCAGCAGCAGCGGCAGCCGCTGCGGCAGGAGTCCGCGCGCAGCTCCGTCGATCTCGCGGCCGAGCACGACGCCGGTGCCCGGCGGCAGCGTCAGCAGCCGCGGCCGGTCGGGCGCGCTGAACCGCGTCACGAAGACGCGGTCGGGCGGCACGGGCAGGGTCGGCGCGATCCGCGCCAGCAGCCCGGCGATGGCGGTGCCGCGGCCGGTGCCGGGATACCCGGCGGCGAAGACGTGGCTGCCGGGCGAGCGCATCGCCGAGACCGAGCTCGAGCGCCTCGACGGCGCGCTCGCTGGCCCAGGATCACGCCCGGCGCGTCGAGCTCGGCGGTCGTCGCGAAGGAGAAGGACTCGGGTCGCACGGTGAGCCGGAGATCGGCCGCCGCGACCGCGAGGTCGGGCCGGCGCTCGGCGAGAGGCGGCAGCATCGGCGGCATCGTAGACCGTCCGGGTACCGTCTCCCGCCGTGACGTCCGACGACACCCGCGGGCTCACCTCCGCCGAGGCCGCGGAGCGTCTCGCCGGCCCTCGGGCCGCAGCGGAGCCGGACACCGGCTCGCGTTCGGTGAAGCGCATCGTGCGCGAGAACGTGTTCACGCTCGTCAACGCGATCGCGCTCGGCTTCCTGATCCTGATCGCGATCGCCGGCGCCTGGAACGACGCCATCTTCGCGGCCATCATCGCCATCAACGCGGCGATCGGCATCGCCCAGGAGCTGTCGGCGAAGCGCAAGCTCGACCAGATCGCGCTGCTCGTGCGCCCCGCGCGCGCGCGTGCGCCGCGACGGCGTAGAGCGCGAGATCCCGGCCGGAGGAGGTCGTGCCCGACGACGTGGTCGAGCTGCAGCCGGGCGACCAGATCGTCGCCGACGGCGTGCGTGCGCCGCGTCACCAGCCTCGCGCTCGACGAGTCGATGCTCACCGGCGAGTCGGACCACGTCCGCAAGGAGCCGGGCGACACGCGTGCTGTCGGGCGCCTACTGCGCCGGCGGCCGCGGCCTGTACCGAGGTCGGCGGTCGGCGCCGACTCGTACGCCTCGAAGCTGACGGCGCGAGGCCCGCACCGCCAAGCGGCGCCTGTCGACGCTGCAGCTGCGAGATCAACACGCTGCTGCGCCTGCTGCTGGTCGCGATGGTGCCGCTGGCGGTGATCCTCGTCGCGGCGCTGCGGCTGCACGACACGGCGTTCCGCGAGGCCGCGCAGACGGCGACGGCCGGCCTGATCTCGATCGTGCCGGAGGGGCTGGTGCTGCTGGCCTCGGTGACGTTCGCGGCCGGCGCCGTGCGCATCGCTCGCGCCGGCGCGCTCGCGCAGCAGCTGAACGCGATCGAGTCGCTCGCCTCGGTCGACACCGTCTGCCTCGACAAGACCGGCACGCTCACCGACGGCACGCTGGAGCTGATCGAGGTCGTCCCGGCGCCCGGCGGACGCCGGAGACGGCCACGCGCCAGACCCTGGCGCGGGTGGCGGCCGCCGGCAGACGTCGCTCGACCACGTCCGACGCCATCGCGGCAGTCGCTCGGCGGCCGCCGGAGGCCGACGCTGGCGCGAGGTGCCGTTCGCGTCGCGCTGGAAGTGGTCGGGCGTCGACCTTCCACGACGAGGTGCTCGTGCTCGGCGCGCCCGAGGCGCTCGGCGCCGGCCCGCTCGCGACGGAGGTCGCGCGGCGCCAGGGCGAGCGCTCGCGGGTGCTCGTCTTCGGCCGCGCCGACTCGCTGCCCGCCGTGTCGGGGCCCGGCGACGTGCCGGCGCAGCCCGCCCGGCTTCACGCCGCTCGGCCTGGCCGTGCTGCGCGAGCGGCATGCGCCCCGAGGCGATCGAGGTCGTCGCCTACCTGCGCCAGGAGGGCGTCGACCTGAAGGTGATGTCGCGGCGACGCGCCCGGCACGGTCGCCGCCGTGGCGCGCGCCGTCGGCTTCGCCGACACCAGCACCGTCACCGGCGCCGACCTGCCCGACGACCCGGCGGCGCTGGAGGAGATCGCCGCCGCGCACGCCATCTTCGCGCGCGTCACGCCCGACCAGAAGAAGGCGCTGGTCGAGGCGCTGGCCGACCGCGGCCGGTACATCGCGATGGTCGGCGACGGCGTCAACGACGTGGCCGCGATGAAGGCCGCGCGCATCGCGATCGCGCTCGGCTCGGGCTCGCAGATCGCGCGCGGCGTGTCCGACATCGTGCTCGTCCAGGACGACTTCCGGTCGATCCCGCGGGCATCGTCGAGGGCCGGCGCATCCTGCTCAACATCCGCCGCGTGGCGAAGCTGTTCGTCGTCAAGTCGGCGTTCGCCGCGACGCTGATCCTGACGGTCGGCGTGGCCGGCGCCGCCTACCCGCTGCTGCCGCGCCAGCTGTCGTTCGCGGCGCTGTTCACGGTCGGCCTGCCCGTCCTTCGTGCTGGCCATCGCACCGTCCACGGGCCGCCCGCCGAAGCGCGACTTCACGAAGGACCTGATGCGCTTCTCGGTGCCCGGCGGCGTCGTCTCGGCGCTGGCCGTGATCGTCGCGTACGCCTTCGCGCGGTCGGCGTCCGACGTGGAGACCGGCCGCACCGTGGCCGCTCGTCGTACTGGTGCTGACCGGCCTCTACCTGGTGCTGCTGCTGGAGGACGAGGCGATGCAGGAGTCGAAGGTTCGCGCCCGGTCCGTGCTGGCGCTGATGGGCGCCATGCTGACGTCTTCGTGGCCTGTTCCTGATCGACCCCGTGCGCGACTTCTTCGAGCTCAGCGTGCTGGGACCGATCGAGATCCTGATCGCCGCTCGGTGCCTTCGTGTTCTCGATCGGCGTGTTCGGGCTGCTGCGGCTTCCGCATCCCGATCGATCGCCCAGCGCCTATTCGGCTGAGGCCGTGGCGGCCGGCGCCGCCCGGGCGCCGGCCCGCGGCCGCCGCGGCGGCCAGCGCCGCTTGCGGCGCACCTCGCCGTCGCCGGTCGCGTCGCCCGCGGGCACGGTCGCGACGACCGCCGCGCCGACGTCGGGCTCCGTCGCCTGCGGCGACGTGCGACGGGCTCGGCGCGCGACCTCGTCACCGGGCACCGTCCACTTCGGGATCGGGATGCCGAGCAGCTTCTGGATCGCGTCGAGCTTCGGCTGCTCGCGCTTCGTGACGAGCGAGATGGCCTTGCCCTCGCGGCCGACGCGCCCGGTGCGGCCGATGCGGTGCACGTACACCTCGGGCTCGTCGGGCAGGTCGTAGTTGATGACGTGGCTGACCTGCGAGACGTCGAGGCCGCGCGAGGCGACATCGGTCGCGACGAGGATCCGGCACGCGATCGCCGCGGAAGGCGATCATGACGGAGTCGCGGGCGCCCTGGCCCATGTCGCCGTGCAGCGCGCGGACGCGGTGGCCGCGAGCGGACAGGTCGTCGGCGAGGCGCTGGCAGCCGATCTTGGTGCGCGCGAAGATGATCGCGCAGCGCGGCGTCTCGGACTCGAGCAGCTTGTCGATGGCGTCGAGCTTGCCGCGCGGCTCGACCTCGAGCATGCGCTGCTCGATGCGCTCGACGGTGATCTCCTCGGGCGTGACGCTGCACCGTCTCGGGCGAGTGCAGCTCGTCGGCTGCCAGCTTGCGGATCCGGGCGGCATCGTGGCGGAGAACAGCGCGGTCTGGCGGCCCCACGGGGCGCGCCGCAGGATCGCGCGGACGTCGTCGATGAAGCCCATCGAGAGCATCTCGTCGGCCTCGTCGAGGACGACCATGCGGGCAGTCGGCGAGGATCAGCTTGCCGCGGGTGCAGCAGGTCGAGCACGCGGCCGGGCGTGCCGACGACGACCTGGGCGCCGCGGGCGAGTCGGTCGATCTGCTCGCGGATCGGCGCGCCGCCGTAGACCGGCACGACCTCGACGCCGTCCAGGTGCACGGCGAACTTGCGCGCGTTGTCGGCGACCTGCAGCGCGAGCTCGCGCGTCGGGCACAGCACGAGGGCCTGCACGTCGCGCATCTCGGGGTCGATGCGCTCGAGGATCGGCAGCATGAACGCGGCGGTCTTGCCGGTGCCGGTCTGCGCCTGCCCGATGACGTCGCGGTCCTTGAGGAGCATCGAGATGGTGCCCTGCTGGATCGGCGTCGCGGTCTCGTAGTTGAGATCGTCGAGCGCGCGGAGGATGGGCTCGGAGAGCCCGAATTCGGAGAAACGCACGTACGGTCCTTTCCTGTCCGCCGGCCCCCAGGGGGCGCGGCCAGGCCTTGCGGCCGGCGCGTCCGGGTATCAGGACCGGGCTTTCTTCGCTCTCAGTGTAGCGACAGGGTCGCCGTCACCCGGCCAGGTCCCGGAGCGCGTCGTGGATGCCGGGCGCGGCGGCGACCACGTGCGGGATGCCGCCGTGCGGCCCGGGGCCGACCTCGAACCGGCCGCCGGCCTCCGTGATCAGCAGCTGCCCGCCCGCATAGTCCCAGTGCTGGATGCCGCTCTCGAAGAACCCGTCCAGGCGCCCGCAGGCGACCCACGCGAGGTCGAGCGCGGCCGAGCCGGCGCGGCGCACGTCGCGAACCGCGGCGAGGACCGCGGGCAGCCGTGCGCCCTGCTCCGCCCGCACCTCGGACGTGTAGGCGAAGCCGGTGCCGATCAGCGAGGTGGCCAGCACCGTCGCGCCCGAGGTGGCGATCGGCCTGCCGTTCACCGTTGCGCCCAGACCGCGCGCCGCCGTGAACGCCTCGTTGCGCGACGGGTCGTAGACGCAGCTCGCGACCGGGCCGGCGTTATCCTCGACCGCCACCGAGACGGCCCACTGCGGCAGCCGGTAGAGGTAGTTGGTGGTGCCGTCGAGCGGGTCGCAGACCCACGTCAGCCCGGTCGTCCCGGGATGGCTGCTCCCCTCCTCGCCGATCAGCCCGTCGTCGGGGCGCGCGGCCCGAAGCAGCTCCACGAGCAGCTCCTCGGAGGCGTGGTCGGCGGCCGAGACCATGTCGGTCGAGCTCGACTTCGACTCGACCGCGACCGGTCCGCGGGTGGCGTGGTCGAGCAGCAGCGCGCCCGCCGCGCGGGCGACGCGCTCGGCGACCGCCCGCAGCTCCGCCCCTTCCGAGGATCCCGTCTGCGGCATCGACGGAGGGTATCCTGACGGCCTGGACGATCCCACCGCGCCATCGATTGACTCGCGAGTCAGGATCCGGGAGGATGTCGCCGGGCACGGGTTGCAACCCGGGGGAGGTCACACATGTTCCATCCGAAGGACGTACGCGGCCGGATGTCGCGGCGCATGCTGCTCGAGCGGGCCGGCGGTCTCGCGGTCGCCGGCGGATTCCTCGCGGCGTGCGGGAACACCACCGACGTGAAGTCCGCTGGCGGGCCGGTCACGCAGGCCGGCTCGGTGGTCACCGGAGCGACCGATACCGCCGCGGCGGTGCCGCTCGGACCGGGTGGCATCCCGATCGCGAGCCGTGAGCGGCCGGTGCAGCTGCCGCTCTACGACGACAACCCGCCCCTCGACTCGAATCTGCCGGTCGAGAAGGGGCCGCTGAAGGTCTACAACTGGGCCGACTACATCGACCCGGAGACCGTCAAGAAGTTCGAGAAGCAGTACGACACCAAGGTCGAGATCACCACGTTCCAGAACGAGGACGAGGCGATGGCGAAGCTCCAGACGGGGAGCGTCGACTTCGACGTCTACTTCCCGAGCGTGACGCGCCTGCCGATCCTCGTCTCGAAGCAGCTCGTCCGGCCGCTGAACAAGGACTACGTCCCCAACCTCGCCGCGAACGTCTGGCCCGAGCTGGTCGACCCGTTCTACGACAAGGGCGCGCAGTACGCGGTGCCGTACGTCGTGTTCGCCACCGGCCTGGTCTGGCGCAACGACAAGGTCACCGAGGACATCGGCGCGATGGCGAACCCGTGGGCGTCGTTCTGGGAGCTGGGCGAGAAGTACAAGGGCAAGGTCGCCATCCTCGACGACCCGCGCGACGCGCTGTCGCTGGCGCTGTTCCGCGAGAACGGCACCGCCGGCGTCGACGTCAACTCCGAGGACCCGCAGGTGGTCGCAAAAGCCCTGCAGGGCCTGAAGGAGCTCGACGCGCTGGCGAACGTGAAGGTCACCATCAACGGCTACCAGACCGTGCCGGAAGGCAAGATCTGGCTCGCGCACGACTGGACGGGCGACCAGATCGCGGCGGCCCTGTATTACATGCCGAAGGGCGTCAAGCCCGACGTGCTGTCGTACTGGAAGCCGGCGATCGCGGCCCCGGCGGCGAACGACCTGATGGCCGTGCTGTCGACCGGCAAGAACCCGGTGCTCGCGCACGCGTTCCTCGACTTCATGCTGGACGAGACGAACGCGCTACAACAACTTCGCCGACTACAACGGCTACCAGCCGCCGCAGAACAACCTCGACTTCGCGACGCTGCAGTCGAAGCTTGCCCTGCCCGACTCGGTGGCGCCGGCGATCATGCAGCGCGACGACTTCAAGACGGGCCTCACGTACCAGACGCTGACGCCCGACGGCAAGGCGCTCTGGGACAAGGCCTGGGCCGACTTCCGCGCCGGCTGACGTGTACCCGAAGTGGATCTGGAGGGCGTTCGCCCTCCCCGGCATCGGGTGGCTGGTCGCGTTCTTCCTCGTCGCGTTCTACGCGATCGTGGCGACGTCGGGTTCGGCAACATCACCGACGTCTACGATCCGGTCCCGCATTGGAACCCGCTGGACTGGAACGTCGGCTACTTCGTGCAGGCGCTTCGACGAGCGTGACTGCCGGGCGGGCACTACGTGGACGGTGTTCGTGCGCACGTTGGTCTACGTCGTCATCGCGGGCGGGCTGTCGCTGGCGATCGGCTACCCGGTCGCCTACTACGTCTCGCGCGCCGGCGCGAGGCGCAAGAAGGCGCTGCTGCTGATGCTGCTCGTCGCGCCGTTCTGGATCTCGTACCTGATGCGGATGTTCGCCTGGACGAACCTGCTGGCGGACGGCGGCTACGCGGCGCGGCTGCTCGACGTGCTTCGATCGACACGCTGTTCCGCACGCTCGGGCTGCTGGACGAGGGCGACGACTGGCTCGGCGGCCAGCACGATCGCGGTCGATCCTCGGGCTCGTCTACGGCTACGTGCCGTACCTGATCCTGCCGCTGTACGCGTCGCTGGACCGGATCGACCAGCGGCTGATCGAGGCGGCCCGCGACCTCGGCGCGTCGCCCGTCGGGCGCGTTCCGGCGCGTCGTGCTGCCGCTGTCGATGCGCCGGCACGCTCGGCGGGATCGTGCTGATCGCGCTGCCGATGTTCGGCGACTACTACACGCCGGACCTGATGTCCGGCTCGCCGCGCACGGCGATGCTCGGCAACACGATCAACAACTACGTCCAGGGCGGGCCGGACAAGGCGCTCGGCGCGGCGCTGACGCTGCTGCTGTCGCGTTCCTGCTGGTCGTGTTCATGCTCTATTACCTGCGCCAGACGCCAAGGCCGGGAAGGCGATCCGGGCATGAAGGCGTGGTTCACCGACCCCTGGGGCAAGCCCCGGTTCCTGGTCGCGTGGACGTGGCTCTACGTCGTCTGGTCGCTGGTGCCGGTGCTGCATCGCGATCCGGTTCGCGTTCAACGACGGCCGCTCGCGCACGTCGTGGCAGGGGTTCTCGCTGCGCTGGTTCTGGACGCGACCCGACTGGGCTCGGTCGGCAGGACGACCGACGCTGCGCAGCGCGCTGGAGCACTCGCTCGTGCTGGCCGGGCTCGCGATGCTGATCGCGACGCCGCTCGGGATCGCGCTGGCGATCGGCCTGCAGCGCTGGCGCAGCAGGGCCGGCAGCGCGGCGAACGTGCTGATGCTGCTGCCGCTGGTGACGCCGGAGCTGGTGATTCGCGCGTCGACTGTTCCTGCTCTTCACGCAGCCGTTCGGGTTCATCGGGCTCGGCACGACGGCCCAGGTGATCGGGCAGGTGACGTTCTCGATCTCGTGGGTGGTGCTGATCGTGCGCGGCCGGCTGGTGATGATCGGACGGGAGTCGAGGAGGCCGCCGCCGACCTCGGCGCGCCGCCGTGGGACGTGCTGCGGCGCGTGCTGCTGCCGCTGCTGGCGCCGGCGATCGCGGCCGGCGCTGCTGATCGTGTTCGCGCTGCTCATCGACGACTTCGTGGTCGCGCAGTACATGGCCATCGGGCGCCGACACCGACGACCGTCCCGATGCGGATCTACTCGACCGCGCGCGGTGCGCCGACGCCGGCGCTGAACGCGCTCGCGACGATCATGCTCGTCGTCTCGCTGCTCGCGCTCGGCGCTGGCCTATCTCGTGTGGAAGCGCCTCTCGCGCGGCACGGAGGGCTCGGCGATCGACTCCTCGGAGGGATCTAGATGACGACGGACGCCGGACCGACCGCTGGCCGGATCGAGATCGTGTCGCTGACCAAGCGCTACGGCGACGTCGCGGCGGTGGACGACATCTCGCTGGACATCCCCGGCGGCGAGTTCTTCACGATGCTCGGCCCGTCCGGCTGCGGCAAGACGACGACGCTGCGGCTGATCGCCGGCTTCGAGCGGCTCGACGAGCGGCGCGATCAGGCTCGACGGCGTCGACATGTCGGCGACGCCGCCGCACAGGCGGCCGGTCAACACGGTGTTCCAGAGCTACGCGCTGTTCCCGCACATGACCGTCGCCGAGAACGTGGCGTTCGGGCTGCGGTACCAGAAGGCCACCAAGGAGGAGCAGCGCGGCGCGTCGCCGAGGCGCTCGAGCTCGTGCAGCTGACCGGCTTCGACGCGCGGCGGCCGACGCAGATGTCGGGCGGTCAGCAGCAGCGGGTCGCGCTGGCCCGGGCGCTCGTGCTGAACCCGCCGCGTGCTGCTGCTCGACGAGCCGCTCGGCGCGCTCGACGCCCGGCTGCGCAAGGACCTGCAGGTCGAGCTGAAGCGCATCCAGGAGGACGCTCGGGATCACGTTCGTCTACGTCACGCACGACCAGGACGAGGCGCTGACGATGAGCGACCGCGTCGCGGTCATGAACGACGGCAAGGTCGAGCAGTGCGGCGGCCCGCAGGACGTCTACGAGGCGCCCGACACGCGCGTTCGTGGCCAACTTCCTCGGCGTCTCGAACCTGCTGTCGGGCAACGCCGGCGGCGACGGCACCTTCCGGATCGGCGACTTCACGCTGCAGTGCCGCCAGGGCGCCACCGACGCCACCGGCATGGTGCACGCCGTGATCCGGCCCGAACGGGTCGTGGTCGGCACGCACGGCGCGGCCGGCGACAACACGCTGCCGGGCCTGATCGACCGCGTCGTCTTCGTCGGCTCCGTGCTCGACGTCCGCGTGCGGCTGGCGACGGGCGAGCTGATGCGGTCGCTGGTCGCGAACGACGGCGCCAGCGGCATCCCCACCGAGCAGGGGGCGCCCGTCAGCGTCCACCTGCCGCCCGATGCGGTGAGGATTCTGCACGGCACCTGAGCTCGGCGCCCTACCCTGCCCGGCGTGGATCCGCGCCGCCGCACGATCGCGCTGCTCGCCCTCACGCTGGGCGTCTTCCTCGTCACGCTGAACGTCACGATCGTGATCGTCGCGCTGCCCGAGATCTCCCGGGAGCTCGAGGCGGGTCACGACGCCACGGCGTGGATCATCGACTCCTACAACCTGGTCGGCGCCAGCCTGCTGCTGTCGGCCGGCTACTTCGCCGACCGCTTCGGGCGCCGCCGCATGCTCGTCACCGGCTACGTGCTGTTCGCGAGCGGCGCGCTGCTGTGCGCCCTCGCGCCAAGCGTCGGCTGGCTGCTCGCGTTCCGCGTCCTCCAGGCGCTGGGCGGCACGGCGCTGACGCCGACCAGCCTCGCAATCGTCGCGAACCTCTACCCCGACGCCCGCGAGCGGGCACGTGCGATCGGCATCTGGGGCATCTCGTCGGGCATCGGGCTGGCGCTCGGGCCGATCGTCGGCGGCGGCACCGTGGACGCGTTCGGGTGGCGGGCGGTGTTCGCCGTCAACGCCGTCATCGGCGTCGGCGCGCTGGTGGCGGTGCTGCGCGTCGTGCCACCGTCGCGCAGCGAGGTGGCGCGGCGCCTGGACGTGTGGGGCCAGGTGCTCGCGGTCGTGCTGCTGGCGAGCCTCACGTACGCGCTGATCGGCGCCGCCCGGTACGGCTGGACGTCGCCCCGGATCCTCGCCATCTTCGCCGCGGACGTCGTGCTCGCGTACGCCTTCCTCCGGGTCGAGTCGCGGACGCGCGAGCCGCTGCTCGACCTGCGCTTCTTCCGCGACCGCCAGTTCTCCGGCGCAACGTTCATCACGGTGGCGGCGTTCTTCGCGTTCGGCGGCTTCATCTACGAGAACACCCTGTTCCTGGAGCGCGGCCGCGGCTACTCGGCCCTGGCCACGGGGCTGCTGACGCTGCCGGCGGCCCTCCCCGCCCTCGCCGGCGGGCCGATCTCGGGCTGGCTCGTGGCGACGCGCGGCCCGCGCGGCGTACTGGCGGCCTCGACCCTGACGATGGGCGTCGCGCTGACGGCCCTGGCGCTGCTGCCGGGTGACGCGCCGATCGTGGCGTTCCTCGGCTGCTACCTGCTGCTCGGCATCGGCTACGGCGTGCTGAACGCCCCGCTCTCGACGGTGGCGGTCGCGAGCATGCCGAAGGAGCAGGCCGGCGTCGCCGCGGCCGTGGTCTCGAGCGGCCGCAACGTGGGCATCGTGCTCGGCATCGCGGCGCTCGGCTCGCTGGTGGCCGCACGCCTGCCGCCGGAGGGCACGGTGCACGAGTTCGCGAGCGCGCTGCGCCCCGCGTACCTGCTCGCCGCCGCCGTCCTGCTGGCCGCGGCCATCGTCGCCGGCGGCACGCTTCGCGCCGTGCCGCCGGAGACGATGGGCAGTGCCGTGCCTTCACCCCGGTAGCCCGTGACGGGAGCGTGCGGCGTCAGTCGCGCGGCTCGTAGCGCGAGTGCAGCATCAGGTCGTTGCCGTCGGGGTCGTTGAAGAACGCCATGTGGCAGACGCCGGTGTCGAGGATGTCGCCGAAGAACTCGACGCCCTTGCCCTCGAGCTCGGCGCGCGCGACCGCGACGTCCTCGACATGCAGCGCCAGGTGCCCGTTCTTCTGCGGCGCAAACGACCCGCCCATCTTGTCGGGCTCCCAGATGGCGACGCAGGTCGTGCCCGCCCAGAACTCGTAGCTGCGCCTTCTCGTCGTTGCGCAGCCCGAGCGTCTCGCCGTAGAAGACGCGCGCCTTCTCGGCGTCCTGGGACGGGATGGCCACGAAGTCGAGCGCGGTGATCAGGGTCATCTTGTCGTGCCTCCGGTGGTTCGACGGGTTGCTGGTTGGCTGCCCGGCATCGTGCCATTGCAAACCCTCGCGTGTGCTCCTGGCGCCGTCGGCCTGGCCCGGGGTAGGCTCGTGGCCATGGCCGCGCCCGACTCGCCGCTCGACGTGCAGGAGGCGCAGTCCCTGGACGAGCTCCGCGACGACTGGACGCGCCTGGCCGAGCTCGACGGCGATGTCTTCAAGACCTGGGAGTGGGCCAGGGCATGGGAGGACGCCTGCGGGGCGGAGGGCCGCGTGCTGCTGACGTTCCGGCGTCCCGGTGAGCCGCTGGCCGGCATCGTCCGGCTGGCGCGGACCGGCCCCGCGCCGATGCGGCTGGTCGGCTTCGAGGGCCAGGGCGCCGCCGACCAGGTGGGTCCGATCTGCGCACCGGAGGACCGCGCGGCGATCGCCGTCGCCCTCCGTCGCGCCATCGCGACGGGCCACGGACAACCGCGCGCGCTGCTGGCGCGTGGGCTGATGCGCGAGGAGGACTGGGCCACGCTGCTCGACGGCATCGTCCTCAAAACCCAGCCGAGCCCGGTGCTGGAGCTGGCGGGACGCGACTGGGACGGCTGGCTGAGCTCGAAGAGCAGCAACTTCCGGCAGCAGGTGCAGCGGCGCGAACGCAAGCTCGTGCGCGACCACGGCCTCACCTACCGCGCCGTCACGTCGCCCGCCGCCCTGACGGCGGCGCTCGAGGAGTTCGTCACCTTCCACGACGCGCACTGGCAGGGCGAGTCGAACTTCCTCTCGTCCGACGGCCGCGAGCTGCACCCCGCGTTCGCCCGGTCGGCGCTGGAGCGCGGCTGGCTGCGATGCTGGGTGGCCGAGCTGGACGGCCGGGCCGCCGCCTACTGGCTCGGCTACCGGTTCGGCGGCGACTACTGGTTCTTCCAGCTGGCGCGCAACCCGGAGTGGCGCAAGGCGAGCATCGGCATGGTGCTCCTGGCTCACACCGTGCGCTGCGCCTT
Organism: uncultured Actinomycetes bacterium; assembly: GCA_963722525.1. GTDB lineage: Bacteria > Actinomycetota > Thermoleophilia > Gaiellales > F1-60-MAGs149 > VFJZ01. Next base: position 928,859 of record CAVRMM010000002.1, read on the forward strand.
CGAGGAGGGCGCGACGCGCTACCGGTTCCTGTCGGGCACCCACGACTACAAGCTGCGGTTCGCGGACGCCGACGCGGGGCACGAGACGGTGCTGGTGGCGGCGGCGCGTTTCGCGAGGCCGGCCCGCCTCGCGGTGGCGACCGGACGGCGGATCCCCGACTCGTTCCTGGAGCGCATCCGCCGGCACGTGCCGCACTGAGCTGGTGGGAGGGAGGGAGCAGGGACAGGGCTCCCGCGCGGTGGCGTCCGCGCCGTTCCCAACGCTGCTGGGGGCACCAGCGCGGCGCCAGCATACCCCGGGTCGACCGTCCCTGGCTAGCCCGTATCGCGGCCGGCTCGCTCCTTGATCGACGACGCCGTGCCGGTGACCGCGTCCTTGATGGACGTTGCCGTGTCCGAAACCGATTCGCGGGCCCGGTCGACGGCGTCGCTGACGCGGTCCTTGGCGCGTGCCTGGACGTCGGCCTTGTAGGCGATCGCGTCGATGATCGCGCCCATCTCGACCCGGGTGGCCGCGATCCTCGCGCGGATCAGATCCGTGTCTTGGCCCATTGCACGTCCTCCTTGAGCGTCTCGATCGTCTGCTCCGGCACCGGTGGCGACGCCGCCTGCAGCTTGCGCTTTCCGGCCATGGCCAGGATCGCACCGGCCACGCCGTAGACGACCATCACGATCAGACAGGCCAGCCACGCGTCCATCCAGAGGGCGAGCAGGACGATCAGCATCGCCGTCAGGGCGCCGAACGCACCGAGGGCGAGGACGCCGCCCGCACCGATCAGCCCCGCGCCGAAGCCGGCCGTCCGGCCCTTCGCGCGGAGCTCGGTCCGCGCGAGCTCGACTTCTTGCCGCACCAGCGTCGACGTCTGTTCCGAGAGCTGCTTGAACAGGTCGCCGAACGACTGGTCGCGGAGGTCTTCACGCAGCAACTGGCCAACTCCTTCCATCCGTACGCGCAGGGGCGCGTCACCTGCGTCGTCCCCGCGTTTGGCGCTGCTAACCCGGGGCTACCGGCGGACGAGGCGGTCCGGGCGCAGGTGGATCCCGCCGACCCAGCGGTCGAGACCGAGCAGCTCGACGCGGTCGGCGGTGCCGTCGAGAACCCGGCGGCCCGCATCGATGAGACCGATCCGCGCCGAGGCGTCCACGGCCGTGACGAGGCCCTCGAGTCCGGCCGCCTGCATCCACACCCACGCGTCGCCGGCGAACGGCGCTTCCTCGCGATCTGCGTCGCCGCGAACAGCTGGACGGGCGTCAGAGGGCCGCCGGCGAGCGCCTCCCGCACCAGGCCGCTCGCTGAGCGACAGGCCGGCGGCATCGGGCAGCTCGGCCAGGCCGCGGAACCCAGGGCGGCCCGGGAACCACCCGACGACGATCAGCTCCACGCCCTCCGGCCGGTCGACGAGCGACAGCACCTCGAGCAGCTGCAGCTGGTCGTACAGGTCGTGCTCGAACCACAGCACGACCGGGCGGCCCGCCGTCAGGGCCCCGGCGAAGGTGTCGTCACGGCGCTCGAAGTCGGCCTCGATCTGCTCCGCGCTTCCCATCCGCTCGCGGCCAGGAACGCGGCCGGAGGCGGCGCAGCTCCGGCCGCGGCACGTCGGGGACGGGGCCGTCGTGCAGGGCATCCCTCCAGACCACGATGTCGCCTGCGATCCCCCCGGCGCAGCGGTTCACCCGTCCCGTCCCGGTTGGTGACGTGCAGCCGCGACCCGCCGTCGTCCATAGCGCCATCCTCGGCCGCCGGCCCCGGATCAGCGATGTGTGACAGATCGGTGAACGGGGACGTCCCCGGTATGAAGCAGATCGGCAGCGGGTTCATGGTCGTGTTCGTGCCGGGCATCATCCTGTTCGCGGTCGTCTTCGCGCTCGCGACCAACGGCACCTCGTCGAGCTCCAACCCCGAGTCGACGACCGCTGCCGAGCCCACCGCATCCGCGCCCGCGACGTCGACCGCCGCCGAACCCGCCTCCAACGAGCCCGGTGAGATCGTGAAGGCACCGGCGTTCACCGCCGACGAGCTGGCGGCCCCCGCGGCGGCCGACTGGATCACGAACGGCGGCTCGACGGCGAACCACGCGCTACTCGACGCTGGACGAGATCAACGACCAGAACATCGAGCGACCTCAAGGGCGAGTGGATGACGGCGCTGAACGGCTCCGGCACCGCGACCAAGTACTCGGCCGAGGGCCAGCCGATCGTCTACAAGGGCACGATCTACCAGTCCGACCGGCGCCGACGACGTGTTCGCCGTCGACGTCAAGACCGGCAAGATCCTCTGGCAGTACGAGGCGAAGCTCGACCAGAAGATCGACACCGTCTGCTGCGGCTGGCTCAGCCGCGGCGTCGCGATCGGCGACGGCATGGTGTTCATCGGCCAGCTCGACGGCAACATGGTCGCGCTCGACCAGACGACCGGCGAGGTCGTGTGGAAGACCGAGGTCGTCGACTGGAAGACCGGCAGCGGCATCACCGCCGCGCCGCTGTACTACGACGGCAAGCTCATCTACACCGGCATCACGGGCGGCGAGTTCGGCGTCCGCGGCCGCTGCACCGCGCTCGACGCCAAGACCGGCAAGGAGGTCTGGCGCTTCTAGACGATCCCCGGGCCCGGCGAGACCGGCCACGAGACGTGGCCGCAGACAGGCGACGCCTGGGAGCACGGCGGCGCGCCCGTCTGGCAGACGCCGTCGATCGACCCGAAGCTCGGCATGCGTCTACTTCACGACCGGCAACGCCTCGCCGGACGTGAACGGCTCGAAGCGCGAGGGCGACAACCTCTTCACGCGCGTCGTTCGTGGCGCTCGACGCCAAGACCGGCGAGCTACAAGTGGCACTTCCAGCAGGTGCACCACGACATCTGGGACTTCGACGCGCCGAGCCCGACGGTGCTCTACGACGCGCAGGTGGACGGCAAGACCGTGCCGGCGATCGCCGAGGCGGCCAAGACCGGCTGGCTGTACGTGCTCGACCGCTGCGACCGGCAAGCCGCTGATCCCGATCGTGGAGCGGCCGGTGCCGCAGAGCGAGTACCAGAAGACGTCGCCGACGCAGCCGTTCCCGACGAACCCGCCGTTCGCCAGCCAGGTCGTGCGCGACGACGCAGTTCGACGAACATCAAGAAGCAGATCGACACGATCAACGAGAAGCGCGACAGCAGCCGCTCGACGGTCAACGCGAGGCTCGATCTTCACGCCGCAGGAGCACGACGAGGTCTGGTCACCGCGCCGGACGCCACCGGCGGCACGAACTGGCAGCCGTCGAGCTACAACCCGAAGACGAACATGATCTACGTCTGCTCGCAGGACGGCGTCGCGGGCTACTCGGCCTCCGATATCCCCGGCTTCACCGAGGGCAAGCAGTTCATCGGCGCGATCATCGCGATCACCGGCTTCGGCCCGAATCCCGGTCACCTGACGGCCATCGACGCCACCACCGGCGAGATCAAGTGGGTCAAGGACTTCCCGGAGTCCTGCTACTCCGGCTCCGCCACCACGGCCGGCAACGTCACGTTCGTCGGCCGCAACGACGGCGAGCTGGAGGCGTACAACGCCACCACCGGCGACCTGCTGTGGAGCTTCCAGACGGGCGCCGGCGCCAACAACGTCGCCGACCATCTTCGAGCACGACGGCCACGAGTACGTCGCGTTCTACGCCGGCGGCAACAGCCTGGCCGGCATCGCCGCACGGCGACAGCCTGTGGCTGTTCTCGCCTCGACGGCACCATGGGCCCGGTCGCGCCGGGCGCCTCGGCCGCCGCCGGCGAGCACGCCGGGCGAGGAGGACCGCGAGAAGGCGGGCACCGACAACGCGCCCGCCGCCGAGGGTGACGCGGCCGCCGGCGAGCAGGTGTACGCCGACAACTGCTCGGTGTGCCACGGCGCCAGCGGCGACGGGCGGCAACGGCGGGCCCGACCTGACCGTCGATCCCCGACGCGGCCGACAACGCGAAGGTCGTCGCGCAGGTCACGAACGGCGGCGGCGGCATGCCGGCCTTCAAGGGCGTGCTGTCCGACTCACGACATCCAGAACGTGGCGGCGTACGTCACCGACCAACATCGCCAACAAGTAACGCCGAACCTTCGCCCCGCGAGGCGAAACGGGGTTCCGCCGGCGACGAATGCGATCCTCATCACATCGTCTACGTCGTCGGCGGTTCGTCGTCCTCGGGCGCGCCTGACTGGCCGCGCCACGTGAGTTCTGGTGGCGCCGTGGGGCTACCCCGGACACGTACGCTGCGCTGATGGAGCGGCGCCAGGTGAGACGGAACGTCCTGCTGCTCTGCCTCTCGTTCGCGGCGTTCGGCACCGTCTGGGGCGCCTTCCAGGCGGTCACCGCCGAGCTGCAGCACGACTACGGCTTCTCGGAGTCGCAGCTCGGCCTGCTGCTGTTACTGACGCCGCTGTTCGGAGTGCCCGCCGCGCTCTCGGGCGCGCGGATCGTGGCGCGGTTCGGGTCGAAGCTGCTCCTCGCCGTCGGCGCTCGGCGATCGTCACGGCGGGCCTCCTCGTCCTCGCGCTGGTCGACGGCTCCGCCGCGCCGTGGATCGCGATGGCGATCACCGGCATCGGCGCGGGCATGGTAGACGTCGCGGTGCTGACGGCCGCGAGCCGGATCCAGGCGGCGAGCGGCACGCCCGTCATGGGCCGCGTGCAGTCGGTCTTCTTCGCGGGGCTGGTCGTGGGCGGCGGCATCGGCGTCGCGGTGATCGCGCTGGGGCTGAGCTACCGGGTGTGCTTCGTCATCACCGGTCTGCTGCTGCTGGTGGCCTGCCTGGTCGCGGCCCGCCTGCTGGCGCTTCCCGCGATCACCAATCCGGCCACCGGCCACCTGTCGCTGCGCGGCGTTCTCGCGATCGCCGGCATCCCGGTGCTGGTCGCACTCGCCTTCGGCGGGTTCTTCCTCGAGGGGGCGACGACCACCTTCGCCGCCGTGCTGCTGCGGAACGCGATCGGCTCCAGCTCGGTCATCGCGAGCACCGCGGCGTTCGTCGTCAGCGTCGGGCTCGCGATCGGCGCCTACGCGGCCGATGCGCTCGTCGCGCGGCTCGGCGCGCGGCGCACGATGGCCGTCGGAGCCACGCTCGCGGCGGTGGGCGTCGCCGTGGCGGCGACGGCGACCGTCCCCGCGACGGCGGTCATCGGCCTGGGCGTCGCCGCGATCGGCTTCGGCGGCATCGGCCCGGCCGCCCTGACGCTGACGGTGCCGATCGACGCCGAGTACGGCGGCGGCGTGCTGCCCACGGTGACGGCACTGTCGTACCTCGCGTTCCTGTTCGGCCCGGTGGCCGTCGGGCAGATCAGCGACCTGTTCGGTCTCCGGGTCGCGTTCGGCGTCGTCGCGGCGGCCGCGGCGGCGCTCGCCGTCGTCTCGCTGGTGGGCCTGCGCAAACACGCGCCGGCGTAGCCGCTTGCACGCGTGCCGACCGGGCGCGGTACCGTCGGCCGCATGACGACCCGTACCGCCGCCTGCAGTTGCGGCCAGCTCCGCCTCGTGGTCGAGGGCGAGCCCGTCCGCCGCTCGCTGTGCCACTGCCTCGCCTGCCAGCGCCGCACCGGGAGCGCGTTCGGCATCCAGGCGCGCTTCCCGCGCGATCAGGTGCACATCGAGGGGCGCTCGACCGAGTACGTCCGCGTCTCCGACCACGGCGAGGAGCGGCGGTTCAACTTCTGCCCGGTGTGCGGCAGCGACCGTGTACTACTACCTGCCGGCGCAGCCGGACGTGATCGCCGTGCCGGTCGGTGTCTTCGCCGATCCGTCGTTCCCCGCGCCCACGATCTCGGTGTACGAGTCGCGCCGGTATCCGTGGGTGACGCTGCCGGAGCCGATCGAGCACCACGACGACTAGGGCGTCAGAGCGCAGCGTTCGCAGCGGTCAGCTCTGGTAGTTGGCGAGGACCCGGTAGGTCATCGGCGCCTCGGGCGGTGCTGCGAGGTGCTCGCTGAACTCGGACCAGATCGCCTGGATCTTTGCGGTCGGGGGGTTGTTGACGTTTTGGTCGTCGATGAGGGCGATCACGTAGCCCTCGCCGTCGTCATTCGCCACGTGGATGAAGTGCTGCATGCCGGGGAGCGCGGTGATGCGCGGCCTCATCTCCTCGAGCTTGGCGGTGGCGGCCTCCGCAGCATCCGGCTTGATCCGGAATTTGGTGATGCGAGCGTGCACGGATGGCTCCTTCGGTAACGCACAGGGCGTACGAAGCGCCCACCATACGCCGCCGTTGCCGACATAGCGAGGCTTGAACTCGCCCCGGACGCGAAAGGCCCGCACCTGCGGGCCTTTTATACATGGGCGGAACTAGGCTCGGACGAGTCACCCGTCTCTTGTCCATTCTTCACCGTTCGTCGTCGATCGTGCCCGAACGGCGACAGGCCCTACGAGGTGTCGTGATCGTGATCGTGCTGGCAAACGTCCGACTTCTCGACCGCCACGGCCGGCGAGAGCGGCAGCTTGGAGATCAGGAACCTGGCGCGGGGCTCACGGCGTAGGAGGGGTGCGACGCTTCCCCGGAGGTCACGATGCGCGCCACGCTCGCCCTGCTCGCCCCGCACCTGAGTCGTACTCGCCGCCTGCGGAGGAGTCGAAGGACCCGGCTGACCCTCACCCTGACGGTGGCGATAGGCGCCGCGCTGCTCATCGTCGGCTCCGCCAGCGCGGGCGGGTTTGCGACGGTCGGGCTCAGCTCGACGCCCGACGGCACCGAGGCCGGCCAGCCGTGGCACGTCGAGCTGACGGTCTCCAGCACGGTCAGACCCCGCTCGACGGCGTGCTACCGAAGGTTGTCATCCGCAACGCGCAGGGCGACAGGAGGGTCTTCGACGCGGTCGCCACCGGTACGCCGGGTGTCTACCGCGCGTCCGTCGGTGTTCCCGACCGCCGGGACCTGGAACTACGCGGTCGACGACGGCTTCGTGGCCGAGGTACTGCACGACTTTCCGCCGGCCGAGATCGGTGCACCGGCGGCCATGACGGCGCCGGCAGCGGCGGCCACGACGGCGCCGACAGCGGGCGGACGACCGTGGGGGACCGCGATCGTCGCCGGCCTGGCGACAGGCTTGCTCGTCGCGTTGATCAGTGTGCTGACGATGCGGCGGCGCCGCGAGCCGACGGCCGAGCCGCTGTCCCCGACGGCATGAAGTCCGGGCTCGCGGTCGCGGCGCTCGCCGGGACCGCCGCTGCCGTCGCGTTCGGGGGCGTCATGCTCGCCAGCGGGTCGGGCGACGACGCGTCGCCGCGCGCGGCGGCACCCGCGCCCGCGTCCCCGCGTGCGCCCGCTTCGACCGCCGACCTCGGGCAGGCGCAGTTCATCCGCATGGGATGCGGCAGCTGTCACACCTTCGCGGCCGCCCGCGCACACGGTCAGATGGCGCCGGACCTCGACTCCGCGCTCGCGAGCTACGACAAGCAGCGGCTCGTGGCGACCATCCGTCGCCCGCGAACGTCGGATGACCTCTCGCCGATGCCCGACTTCAGCGAGCGGATGACCGACGAAGAGCTCGACGCGCTCGCGACCTACCTCCTGGAGAAGCGCCGCCGCTAACACGCGCGGCCCGCGCCCGAACTGACGGCGTCGAGACCCCGCTTCGGCGATGAGCCCGCATTTGCAGGCCTTTCGTGAGGTGGGCGGTACTGGGCTCGAACCAGTGACCCCTAGCTTGTCGAGCTAGTGCTCTACCAACTGAGCTAACCGCCCCAGGGGAGCGATGATAGCAGCGGCCCCGCAGCCGATCCGTCAGACCTTCTCGATCGGCGCGTACCGCACGTGCAAGCGTTTTCTCGCCCTGCTCGGGGAAGCGCACGACGACCTCCTCGGCCGATCGGATGCCGGTCACGATGCCCTCGCCCCACTTCTTGTGGCGCACCGTGTCGCCGGTGGCGAGCAGCGGCAGGTCGACGTCCTCCTTCGGCCGCACCGGCGGCGGCCTGGTGGCCGCCACCGCGGGCGTCGAGGAGCCCGAACCCGCGCTGCCGCTCGCGCTCGTCGCCGGCGCGGCCGGGGCCGAACGACGACGTGCTGCGGGAGCCGACCGCGACCGGCGCCGGACGCTGCCGCTGGTGGTCGACGACCGTCGGACGGGATCTCGGCCAGGAAGATCGACGGCGCGTTCGAGTTGCGGCTGCCGAACAGCGTGCGGCTGCGGCAGTAGACGAGCGTCAGCTGCTCGCGGGCGCGGGTCATGCCGACGTAGCAGAGCCGGCGCTCCTCCTCGAGGTTCGCCTCCTCGATCGCGCGCTGGTGCGGGAAGACGCCGTCCTCCATGCCGACCAGGTAGACGACCGGGAACTCGAGGCCCTTGGCGGTGTGGAGCGTCATCAGCGTCACCATCGAGCGCACCGTGTGCTCGTCGCTCGTCGGCGTCGGAGACGAGCGACAGCTCCTGCAGGAACGTCTCCAGGCCGGTCACGTCGTCGCGGGCGTCGAACTCGCGGGCCACGCCGACCAGCTCGTCGAGGTTCTCCAGCCGGCCGCGCGCCTCGATCGTGCGCTCCTCGCGCAGCGACGTCGCGGAAGCCGGTGTCGTCCAGCACGCGCTCCAGCAGGTCGGCCACGCTGCGACCCTCGACCAGCTCCTCGAGCCGATCGAGCAGCTCGGAGAACGCGCGCACCGACTTGCGCGCCGCGGCGTTCGGCAGCACCTCGTCGGCCTCGCGCAGCGCCTCGCGCAGCGTGATGCCGAACGCCTCGGCGTGCTGGATCAGCCGCGACACCGTCGTGTCGCCGATGCCGCGGCGCGGCGAGTTGATGATGCGCCGCAGGGAGATGGCGTCGTTGGGGTTGATCAGCACCTGCAGGTACGCCAGCGCGTCCTTGACCTCGGCCCGGTCGTAGAACCGCAGCCCGCCGACCACCTGGTACGCCACGTCGTGACGGCGGAGCAGGTCCTCCAGCACGCGGGACTGCGCGTTGGTGCGGTAGAAGATCGCGATCTCCGACGGCCGAGTGGCCCTCGTTCAGGAGCCCGCCGATGCTGCGACACGACGTAGCGCGCCTCGCTGTGCTCGTCCTCGCACTCCCAGATCTTCACCCGGTCGCCCGGGCCGAGGTCCGACCACAGGCGCTTCTCCTGCCGGTCGGTGTTGTGGCTCGATCACGCCGTTGGCCGCGTCGAGGATGTTCTGCGTCGAGCGGTAGTTCTGCTCGAGCCGGATCGTCGTGCGCGTCGGGGAAGTCCTGCTCGAAGTCGAGGATGTTGCGGATGTCGGCGCCGCGCCAGGAGTAGATCGACTGGTCCGAGTCGCCGACCACGCAGACGTTGCCGTGCGACGCCGCCAGCGCGCGGACGAGCCGTACTGCGCGTGGTTGGTGTCCTGGTACTCGTCGACCATCACGTAGCGGAACTTCGCCTGCCACTTCTCGCGCACGTCGGGCACGTCCTCGAGCAGGTTCACGGCGTGCGCCAGCAGGTCGTCGAAGTCCATCGCGCCGGCCTGCGTGAGGCGCCGCTGGTAGCCGAAGTACACGTCGGAGACCGTCTGGTCGAAGAAGTTCGACACCTCTGGCCGCGAACTACTCGGCCGGCCAGATCAGGCGGTTCTTCGCGTCGGAGATGCGGGCCGTGGATGCCGCGCGGCGGATAGCGCTTCGGAGTCCTTGTCGAGCTCGTCCTCGAGCACGTCCTTGACGACGCGGATCTGGTCGGCCTGGTCGTAGATCGTGAAGCCCGGCCGGAACCCGATGCGCTCGGCCTCGGCGCGCAGGATGCGCGCGCAGGCGGCGTGGAACGTCATCACCCACATGCCGCGGCTGCGGGCGCCGAGCAGGTCGTCGACGCGCTCCAGCATCTCCTTCGCGGCGCGGTTGGTGAACGTGATCGCGAGGATCTCCCACGGCTTGACGCCGTGATCGCGCACCAGGTGCGCGATCCGGTGGGTGAGCACGCGCGTCTTGCCGGAGCCGGCCCCCGCCACGATCAGCACGGCGCCCTGGACGGCCTCGACTGCTCTGCGCTGCTCGGGGTTCAGATCGTCGAGGAGACCCTTCGGCATCGACCGGCAGGGTACCAGCGAGGGCCCCCTGCGACCCGCGTTCAGCCCGGCCAGTCGGGCCGGTCGTGCAGCGCCGCCAGATCCTCGTCAGTACGGGCCCACTCGATGATCTTCGGGTTGCCCTCCAGCGCCACGCGCAGGTGCTCCGCCGCCTCGTCGAGGCGGCCGTCGAGTGCCGTGTAGCACGCCAGCTGGTAGTGCATCGTCGGATGTCCCGGATGCTCCTCGAGGCCGGCCAGCACGATCTGCTCCGCATCGGCGTAGCGGCCCTCGCTCTTGGCCGGCTCCGCCGCGAACCAGTGCTCGTACGGCGACGTGGGCAGCCCCGCACCCGGCCGGCCGCCGACCACCACGACGGTCGTGCCGTCCACGGCGGCGATCGCGCCGCGGCGGGACTTCGGGTCGGGCACGAACACCAGGGTGCCGGCAGACGCCTCGACGTCGCGGCCGTCGAGCTGGAACGTGGCCGCGCCGGCGACCACGAGGTACAGCTCCTCGTGGACGCCGGCGCCGGCCCCGGTCTCGTCGTGGTCCTCGATCACCCGCTCGCCGGCATCGGCGGTGTAGCCGTTGATGCCGAACGCCGTGATGCCGAGCGTCCGCCGGACGGGGCGGAAGTGCACGCCCGCCACGGCGATGTCCTCGAACTGGTCGACGTGCATGACCTGCGGATCACGCGCCACGGGCTGATCGGACGGAGTCGTCATGGCGGCGAGCCTACCGCAGCCACACCTGCACCGCGGGCGACCGCACGTCGCCGGTCGTGGCGCGGAAGACGTACAGGCCCTTCCGCTTGAGCGTGATGCGCGTCGCGAACGTGCCGCGCGTGACGCGGAGGGTGCGGACGGCCCTCCAGCGACCCGACGCGTACGCCTCGATGACGATGCCCGTCTTCGCCGGCAGCACCGTGCCCGAGAGGCGCACGACCTTCCGGACGCGCCGCGCGACCAGCGTCACGCCGCGCGCCTTCTTGACGACGAGCTGCGCGCGAGCGCCGCCGGCGGTCGCAACCAGGGTTCCCTCGCGCCGGCCGTCGAGCATCAGGTCGGCGATGCCGCGCTCGTCGGTGACCGCGGTGCCGCCGCTGACGTTGCCCGGCCAGGTGAACCGGATGCGGAGGCCGCGCTCGGCGGTGGCCGCCCTGAGGGCACGCACCGTGATGCGCGTCGCACCGGGCCGGACCGTGATGGAGGCGACCGAGAAGCGCAGCACGAGCGGCGCCAGGGTGGCCGGCGGCTTCGGCCCGGCCGGTCCAGCCGGCGCTGCCGCGACCGTGAACGCCCACTCCTTCGTGGTCGTGTTGCCCGCGTTGTCGGTCACGTGCGCGATCACCGCGTGCTGGCCGGCAGCGAGCGGCGCCGGCGTGGCGTACTGGAACACGCCGTCGGCGAAGCGCCCGGCTGCGCCGACGTCGCGGCCGTCGAGCGCGACGCCGGGGCTGCCCGGCCGGAGGCCGCTCTCGGCATCGCGGGCGCCGAACGAGAAGCCGCCGGCGCCGCCCGTGAAGCCGTCGACGACGGGCGCCACGCGGTCGGCGATCGTCACGGTCGCCACCGTCTCGGTGACGTTGCCCGCAGCGTCGGTCGCGTGGAAGCGCACGGCGTGGGCGCCGTACTCGAGAGGCGTCACGGGGACGCCCTGCCACGTGCCGTCGCCGTTCGGGCTCAGGCCGACCGCCACGCCGCCGACGGTGGCGGAGACCTCGACCAGGCCGCTGAGCGCGTCGGAGGACCGCACGACGACGACCGGCTGGCGCGCAGAGGTGTCGGCAGGCGTGCTGCCGGTCGAGCAGCGGCCGCGTGTTGTCGATCCGGATCGCCCGGGCCACCGGCACCGCCGAGTTGCCGCCGATGACGGGGCCGTCGGTGGCCCGGAACCCGGCCGTCAGGTAGCCGTCGTGCAGCAGGTGGCTGTCGATGCAGAGGTCGCCGCCGAAGGCCCGCGGGCGCGGCTGCAGCGTCGGGCCGGCCGGCGCGCCGAGACCGACCTTCTGCCCGTCGATCTCGAGATAGAGCCCGTAGACGCCGAGCCCGCCGTCGGTGGCGTCGGCGCGAGCGCAGACGACGCCGCGATGCCAGGCGCCGTCGGCGAACGCGCCGCCGGCGCGGACCGTCAGCGTCGGCAGGCCCGAGTCGCGCAGCCAGACGCCGATCCGCAGCACCTCGAGCGTGTTCGAGTTGGGGCTGGCGATGCGGCCCGCCGGCACCGCGGTGCGGGCGTACAGCGAGGGCCCGAACTGGGCGACGCCAGGTGGGATCTGGACGAGCGTGTCGGTGACGACGGCCGCGTCGGCGAGCGCCGTCGACGTCCACACCGCTCCCGGCGCGTGGTGCAGCAGCCGTGCGTGGATGCCGGGATCGCTGGTGCGGTGCCGCATCGTGACGCTGCCGCCGACGATGGTGGTGCCCGCCGGGAGGGGTGAACACGAAATCGGCGCCGTTGAAGGCCGGGATCGCGACGCCCTGGGCGGCGAACGCGCTGAGCACGCCGCTCGCCCGGCAGGCGTTGCCGGCCGCGATCCCGCTCCGCACGCGCCGAAGCCCGCACCGACCGCGGCCCGCAGGCCCGTCTGGTCGGCCGCGGGGTAGAACAGATCGGCGCGGTAGTCGACCGCGTGGGCAGGCGGCGCCAGCAGGGCCGCGAGGGCGCCCAGCACCGTGAGAGGAAGGATTCGTCGCATGTCCCGAGGCTCCCATGCGGGGGTCGCACAGGTCTGTGCCGGAATGTCACGAATCACGCGCGGACCGTGCCGTCACCGATACGCTGCGGCGGTGCGCGCCCTTGCCGCCTGGCTGCCCGCGATCGCGATCGCGGCCCTCATCTTCACGCTCTCCGCGCAGCCGAACCTGGCGGTCACGGACGGCACCACCGACCTCGTGCTGCGCAAGCTCGCGCACATGACGGTGTTCGGGCTGCTCGCCGCCGCGTGCGTCCGCGGGCTCACGTTCCACGGCGTCACCGGGCGGGCGGCGCTGGTCGGGGCGGCGACGCTCGCCACCGCCTACGCGATCAGCGACGAGTTCCACCAGACCTTCGTCGTCGGCCGCGCCGGCTCGCCGATCGACGTCGCGATCGACGTGGCCGGCATCCTCGTCGCGGTCGGGCTCCTGGCCCGCAACCCGCGCCTGCGAGCCCGCATCCTGGCCCCCGCGTGACCGCGCTCTACGTCTCCGACGGCGCCTTCGCCGACGCCGACGCGGTGTTCGGCGCCGCCGTCGCGCACCTGGCCGCCAAGTACGCCGCGATCCGGCCGCTCGCCGTCGCCGACGTGCCCGCCGACCGCGCCGCGGCCATGCCCGCGCTCGACGCGTGGGCGGGCGATGCCAGCTGGCGCACGGAGGTCGTGCGCTTCTACGAGGCCTCCGCGCCGGTGCTGCTGCGGCCCGATCCCGAGCTGAACGCCCTGCTGCGCCGCGCCCGTAAGGCCGGGCACGAGCTGACGATCGTCTCGCCCCTCCCCCGCGCCGCCGTCGAGCTCTACCTGGCGCAGCTCGGCGTGCGCCGCATGGCGACCGCCGTGCTGGGCGAGGAGGACGCGCCGCCGCCGGCCACCGTCACCACCCGGGCCGAGCTGGTCGCAGCGCTCAGCTGAGCGCGATCCGCTCCAGCGCCTCGAACGTGGCCGGGGCGCGCACGACCTCGGGGCTCCGGGCGATGGCCGTGTCGGGATCCTTGAGGCCGTGGCCGGTGAGCACGCAGACCACGCGCGCGCCCTCCTCGACCGTCCCGGCGGCGCGGCCACGGGCCAGGCCGGCGACGCTGGTCGCGCTCGACGGCTCGCAGAAGACGCCCTCCAGCGTGCGCGATGCGCTTCCACCAGTCGAGGATCTCCTCGTCCGGCGCGGCGACGAAGCCGCCCTCCGACTCGCGGGCCGCGCGCGCCGCCTCGGTGCGGCGCACCGGCGAGCCGATGCGGATGGCCGTCGCGATCGTGTCGGGCTCGGCGACGTCGGCGTCCTGGAGCATCGCCGCCGATCCGGCCGCCTGGCAGCCGAGCAGCCGCGGCCGGTCGGTCGCGTCGCCGGCCGTGACGGCCTCGTTGAAGCCGCGCCAGTACGCCGTGATGTTGCCGGCGTTGCCGACGGGCAGCGACAGCCAGTCCGGGCACGCCGATCTCGTCGACGATCTCGAAGGCCGCGGTCTTCTGCCCCTCGAGCCGGTAGTCGTTGAGGTTGTTGACGAGCGTGATCGGATGGCGGTCGCACAGCTCGCGGACGAGCCGCAGCCCGTCGTCGAACGACCCGTCGATGACGCACACGGTGGCGCCGACGGCCTGCGCCTGCGCCAGCTTGCCGAGCGCCGTCTGGCCGCTCGGAACCACCACCAGGCAGGGGATGCCGGCGCGCGCGGCGTAGGCGGCGGCGCGACGCCGACGTGTTGCCGGTCGACGCGCAGACGACCTTCTGCGCGCCGTCCTCGGCCGCCTTCGACAGCGCCATCGTCATGCCGCGGTCCTTGAACGAGCCGGTCGGGTTCATGCCCTCGAGCTTCAGAAACAGCTCGACGCCCAGTGCCGCGCCCAGCCGGTCGGCGCGCAGCAGCGGCGTCGACCCCTCGCCGAGCGAGATGACGGGCGTCGCGCCGGACACCGGCAGACGGTCGCGATAGCGCTCGATCAGGCCGGTCGGGGCGATGCGATGCATGACTCCCCAACGGTACCGAACGGTTACGCTCTGATGCCGCATGAGCACTTCCACCGCAATCGGCCTCCTCGGATACGGCACCGTCGGATCGGCCGTCGACCGGATGCTGCGCGACCGCGTGGAGGAGATCGCGCGCGTCGCCGGCGGCCCCGTCGAGGTGCGCCGCGCCCTGGTGCGCGACGCGGCCCGCGCCGCGCGAGACGACCGCGCCCGACGGCCTGCTGACCACCGACTTCGCGACCGTCCGCGACGATCCCGACATCCGCGTCGTGGCCGAGGTGATGGGCGGCGTCGACCCGACCCGCGGCTACCTGCTGGAGCTGTTCGCGGCCGGCAAGTCGGTCGTGTCGGCCAACAAGCAGCTGCTCGCGCGCCACGGCGAGGAGCTGTTCGCGGCCGCCGAGCGCCACGGCGTGCAGCTGCGGTTCGAGGCCTCCGTCTGCGCGGCGATCCCCGTCGTCAAGGTGCTGCGCGAGTCGATGATCGCGAACGACGTGTCGGCGGTGCTCGGCATCGTCAACGGCACCACGAACTTCATCCTCTCGGCCATGGCCGGCGGCCAGGACTACGCCAACGCGCTCGCCCGCGCGCAGGAGCTGGGCTACGCCGAGGCCGATCCGACCGAGGACGTGAACGGCGCCGACGCGGCCGCCAAGATCGCCATCCTGGCGTCGATCGCGTTCCACACCCGCGTCACCCTCGAGGACGTGCCGTTCGAGGGCATCGAGGCGCTGGAGGCGATCGACTCCGCCGTCGCGCAGGAGCTCGGCTACCGCATCAAGCTGATCGCGTCGGCCGAGCGGCTCGAGGGCGGCGTCGCCGCGCGCGTGCACCCCACGCTCGTGCCCGACGGGCACCCGCTGGCGACCATCGAGGGCTCGTTCAACGCGGTGATGCTGCGCGGCTCGGCCATCCGCGAGATCACCCTCGCCGGCCCGGGCGCCGGCGGCGACGAGACCGCGTCGGCCGTGATCGGCGACGTGATGACGGTGCTCGGCACGTCCGGCACCGGCTTCTTCACCCACGACGGCTACTTCCGGCAGGTGCCGATCGTGCCCGAGGCCGACGTCCCGAGCGCCTTCTACCTGCGCCTCGACGTGCTCGACGCGGCCCGGCGTGCTGGCCCAGATCTCGCGCGTGCTGGCCGACCAGCAGGTGTCGATCGAGTCGGTCATCCAGCGCGCCCACGATGGCCGTGCGCAGCTGGTCGTGACCACGCACCCGGCCCCCGAGGGCCGCTTCTTCTCGGCCGTGCACGGCATCCAGGCGCTCGGCGTCGTGGCCGGCGACCCGCACGTGCTGCGCGTCATCCCGCGCTGACGCGTCGCTAGAGTCTCGCGATGCTCTTCATGGTGATCGAGACCTTCCGCGACGGTGACGCGCTGGCGGCGTACCGGCGGTTCCGCGACGACGGCCGCGGCGCGCCGGACGGCGTCGAGTACGTCGGATCGTGGATCGAGGCGAGCCTCAACCGCTGCTTCCAGCTGATGGAGACCGACGACATCGGCCTGCTCCAGCAGTGGGTGGCGTTCTGGGCCGACCTCGTGGAGTTCGAGATCGTGCCGGTGGCGACCTCGAAAGAGGTCTACGCGGCGCTCGAGTCCAAGCTGTAGCCCGGCAGCGGCGCCGGCGCCGCCGGCCCGACGTAGCGGGCGCTCGGCCGGATGATGCGGTCGTCGGCGGCCTGCTCGGCGATGTGGGCGCACCAGCCGACGACGCGGCTGGCGGCGAACGTGGGCGTGAACAGCTCGCGTGGCAGGCCGGACAGCTCCATCACGACGCCGGCGTAGAACTCGACGTTGGTGCGGATGCGCTGGTCGGGCTTCAGCTCGGCCAGGGTGCCGAGCGTGATCTGCTCGACCTGCTCGGCGAACTCGGCCAGCGGCCCGCCGATGCTCGCGGACGATCTGGCGCAGCAGCACCGATCGCGGGTCGTCGGTGCGGTACACCGGATGGCCGAAGCCCATGATCCGCTGGCCGTTCGAGACGGCGTCGCGGATCCAGCCGGCGGCGCGATCCGGCGTGCCGATGGCGTCGAGCGTGTCGAGGGCGCGGCTCGGGGCGCCGCCGTGCAGCGGGCCGGACAGCGATCCGAGCGCGGCCACCACGGCCGAGCCGACGTCGGCGCCCGTCGAGGCGACGACGCGCGCGGTGAAGGTGGAGGCGTTGAAGCCGTGGTCGATGGTCGAGGTCATGTACGACTCGATCGCGCGCACCCGCGCGGCATCCGCCTCGTCGCCCGTGAGCATGTAGAGGTAGTTGGCGCAGTGGCCGAGGTCGGCGCGCGGCTCGACCGGCTCCTCGCCGCGGCCCAGCCGGTGCAGCGCCGCGACGATGGTCGGCGTCACGGCGCTCATGCGCAGGCCGTCACGGCGTAGCTCCGCCTGGCTCGCATCGAGGCTCGGCCGGAACTGCTCCGCGGCCGCGAGCACCGACAGCGCGCTGCGCAGACCCGCGAGGGATCCGGGCGCGGCGGAGCCGGCGATCACCGGCAGCACGCCGCGCACGGCGTCCGGCACGCCGCGGAGCCCGGCCACCTCCGCCCGGAACCGGTCGCGCTGCGCGGCCGTGGGCAGCTCGCCGTCCACCAGCAGGTGCCAGGCGTCCTCGAACGTCAGGCGCTCGGCGATCTCGACCGCGTTGTACTGCCGGTAGTGGTAGAAGCCCTCGAGGCCCCGGACGTCGCCGATGGCCGTGTCGGCGACCTGCACGCCCTTGAGGCCGCGCGGCACGGGCGGCGGGTCGATGGTGGAGGTTGCCGACATGGCTGCAGAGTGCCGCAGCCCGGCTGCGTTATCAACATTGATTCATGAATCAATGCTACCGTCTTCGCATGTCCGAGTGGTCCACCGCCGCCGAGGCGGCCGAGCGCCTGGGAATTCAGCTGCCCACGCTGTACGCCTACGTCAGCCGGGGGCTCCTGGTCAGCCATCCGATCCCCGGCGCGCACCGCGGCAGCCGCTACCGGAAGGCCGACATCGACCGGCTCGCCGGCCGTGCGCGCGGTCGCGCGGCCGCGGGCGCCTTCACGGTCGTCGTGGACAGCAGCCTGACGCTGGTCGAGCCGTCGGGCCGCCTGTACTACCGCGGCTGGGACGTGCCGACGGCGAGCAGGGAGGCGAGCTTCGAGCGGGTTGCGGAGTGGCTGTGGACGGGCGTGGAGGCCGGCGAGCCGCCGGCGTGGACATCGACTCCTGCGAGCCTCGCCGTCGTCGAGCAGGCAACACGGGGCCTGCCGCCCGGCTCATCGCTGGTCGACCGCATGCGCGTCGGCCTCGCGGTCACGGCGGCAGCCGATCCGCTGCGCCACGACCGGCGTCCCGAGGCGGTCGCGCTCGTCGGCCGGACGCTGATCTCGACACTGGTCGACAGCCTGCCCGGCCGGGGCACGCGCGACGACGCGGGACCATCGATCGCCGCGAGGCTCTGGCCGAAGCTCAGCAGCCGCCCGGGCACGGCCGCGGAGGTGGTCTCGCTGAACGCCGCGCTGGTGCTGCTCGCCGACCACGACCTCGCGGCCTCGACGCTGGCGGCGCGGGTCGCGGCCAGCACCTGGGCCGATCCGTACCTCTGCGTCCAGGCCGGGCTGGCGGCACTGGGTGGACCGCTGCACGGCGCGGCCGCCGACCACACCCGCGCCCTGTTCGACGAGGTCCTCGCCGGACGATCGGCCCAGGAGGTCGTCGGCGACCGCCTGCGTGACCCCGCCGGCCTGCCGGGCGTCGGTCACGCGGTCTACGAGGGCCCCGACCCGCGTGCCGGTGCGCTGCTGGAGGCGATCGAGGCAGCGAACCCGCCGGGGCAGTCATGGCAGGCGGTGCAGGCGATCCGGACGGTGGTCGAAGAACGCAATCTCCCCGCCGTGAACATCGACTTCGCCCTCGCGGCGCTCTGCGTCTGCCTCGACCTCGGCCCTGGCGCGGGCGAGGCGATCTTCGCCGTCGCCCGCACCGCGGGCTTTCTCGCGCAGGCGATCGAGGAGTACCCGCACAGGCTGCGCTTCCGGCCGCGGACTGCGTACTTCGGCCCGCCGCCGCACCCGCGGCCCTGAGCCTCCTACGCCAGGCGACCGTCGTACGGCACGTCGACGACGGTGAGGCCATCGATGGCGCGGAAGTCCGACGGGTTGCACGTGTAGACCGGCAGGTCGTTCGACCGCGCAATGGCCGCGATCATCGCGTCGTACGCGCGGGCAGCGGGCTTTCGGCCGCCGCGTCTCAGCGAGGCCGCGACTTGGCCGAAGGCACGTGCGGCTGCGGCGTCGAACGGCAGCGGCTCGAAGTCCGACTCGGCCTGCTGAAGCTGAGCCTGGCGACGTGCAAGCTCCTCGTCGTCAGTGGCGACGAGTGGGCCGACGCTGAGCTCGGCCAGGGTGATGGCCGAAATGAGCGGCTCGAGGGGCAGCCACGCCGAATCCGTGATCTGCGGGAGCAGCAGGACGGTGCTCGTGTCGAGAAGGCCGCGCGCGTGTCTCACAGCGACGGATCGAGTACCTGGTCGATATCGGCGCGCAGCCGTGCCAGGTCGACCGTCGGGAGACCTCGCCATCGCTCGAGCAGGACATGCGCCGGGACCGCAGCCCGCCGTAGCGGCGCGAGCTCGGCCACCGCCTGCCCAGCTCGGGTCACGACGAGCCGCTCACCCGCAGCCACGCGGTCGATCACGTCTCCGCCGTGGTTCCGCAGATCCCTGATGGTCACCCGCTGCATGACCCGATTGTATCACGCGTGAGACACACGCTTGCACGCGTTCAGCGCGCGGATGCCTACGGAACGCGCGGTCGGTACCGCCGCACCTCGACCAGCCACGCCGCCGTCGCAACGAGGCTGACGGCGTTCGTGATCACCAGCGGCAGCAGATCGATCGCGATGCCGTACGCGAGCCACAGGCCGAAGCCGATCAGCAGGACCACCAGGTGGCCCCTCGAGACGCCGGCCGACGTGCCGGCCGAGCGGATGCGCCGGATCTGCAGGATCGGCGCGACGGACATGACGACGCCCCACGTCGTGGTCGCGACGCCGAGCAGGGTGGTGGATTCCACGAGACGATGCCTCCCGAAGAGGTCGTGGCCGACAGGAACGGAGACGAGCCCGCCCGGTCAGTCGTGGAGGTCGCCGCGCTCGCGGTTCTGGCCGTACAGGTACGGAGCAGCGACGAGCGGCGTCATGGGGTGATCGTACCCGCGCGCTAGGCGGTGACGAACAGCTTTCGCTCGATGTTGCAGAAGCACTCCGCGCCCTGCGGCGTGACGCGGAACGTCTCCGACAGCTCGTAGCCCCAGTCGTCCCTCCACATGCCGAGGATGATGTGGAACGTCATGTCGGCCTGCAGCTCGGTGGTGTCGCCGGGGCGGAACGAGACGGTGTGCTCGCCCCAGTCGGGCGGGTAGTTGAGCCCGACGGAGTAACCGATCCGCGATTCCTTCTCGAGGCCGTGCTTCGAGATGACCGCGCGCCACGCGGCCTCGACCGACTCGGCCGTCACGCCCGGGCGCACGGCGTCGAGCGCCGCAGCGATGCCCTCGCTGACGATCTCGGCGGTGTCGGCCAGCTTCTGCGGCGGCGTGCCGAGGTACACCGTTCGCGCCATCGGCACGTGGTAGCGGTGCCGGCAGGCGCCCAGCTCGAGGATCGTCGCCTCGCCGTTCGTGAACGGCGTGTCCGACCACGTCAGGTGCGGCGTCGACGCGCCCACGCCGGTCGGCAGCATCGGCACGAACGACGTGTACTCGCCGCCGAGCGTCCCCACGCCGCCCACCTGCGCGCCGTAGATGGCCGCCACCGCGTCGCACTGGCGCACGCCGGGCTTGACGCTGTCGATGCCGGTGCGGATCACGTGCTCCATGATCTGCGCCGCCTCGCGCATCACGGCCAGCTCGGCCGGCGACTTGATCACGCGCACCCAGTTGACCAGCTCGGCGGAGTCGACCAGCGTCGCATCGCCGAGACCGGCCTCGAGCGCGTGGTACGCCCGCGGCGTGAAGTAGTACGCGTCGCTCTCGACGCCGATCGTGCCGCGGCCGAGGCCCCGCTTCTGAAGCTCCGCGGCCACCCAGTCGAGCGGATGGCGGTCGCGCGACTGCACGAAGTAGTCGGGGAAGCCGAGAATGGCGTCGTCGTCGAGGTACGTCGTCACGCGCGCGCCGTTGGCATCCATGAGCCGCGTGAACAGCACGGGATCGACGTCGAGGCTGAGCGCCACGCCCTGCGGCGTGTAGAACGACCAGCCGTCGTAGCCCGTCAGGTACGCCATGTTCGCCGGGTCGGAGACGATCAGGAACGTCGAGACCCTGGTCGGACATGCGCTGGCGGACGCGGCGCAGGCGGTCGGCGTACTCGGCTCGGTTGAAGGGCGGCATGTCAGACGGCTCCCGTCAGGACGCGGTGGGCGAGCAGCGCGTAGGTGCGCGCGGCGATGGGCAGGTCGGCGAGCGGCACCGACTCGTCGGGCTTGTGGGCCTCGGTGACGCTCCCGGGGCCGAACACGACGACCGGGATCTGGCCGTCGCGGTGGATGAAGCCGGCGTCGGTGGCGTAGGTGACGCCGATCGGGTCGCCGGCGGGCGCACCGGCCTCCTGGGCGGCGGCCGCGAGGGCCTCCAGCAGCGGGTGGCCGGCCGGCGTCTCGAACGGCGGCATCTCCATCGTCATCTCAACGCGCACCTCGGCCGCGCGCGGCTCGATCGGCGCTGCGGCGAGCACGCGCTCCAGGTCGGCGAGGGCGCTGGCGCCGTCCTCGCCGGGCAGCGTGCGGCGGTCGACGCGGATCGCGCAGTCGGGCGCGACCGCCGACACCAGCAGCCCGCCCTCGATCACGCCCACGCCGGTGCGGGGCGGGATCAGCAGCGGGTGCGTGCGCGTCTGTAGCTCGCGATCCAGCGCGACGACGCGCTCCACCACCTGGGCGCCCGCATGGATCGCGTTCACGCCCAGATCGGGATTGCCGGCGTGCGCCGAGACGCCGGCGATCGTGACGTCGAGGTAGCAGTTGCCCCGCGCGGCGCGGACGGCGCGCAGCTCGGTCGGCTCGCAGACCACCGCCCAGTCGCAGTCGAGGCCGTCGGCGATCGCGGCGCGCGTGCCGCGGCCGGCGTCCTCCTCGTCGATGACGCACGTCAGCAGCAGGCGCGCGCGCGGGTTCGGCACGGCCCGCGCACAGGCCACGAAGGCCGCCATCGCGCAGGCCACGCCGGCCTTCATGTCGGCCGAGCCGCGGCCGTACAGGCGTCCGTCGGCGACCTCGGCGCCCCACGGGTCGCGCGTCCAGCCGTCGCCGACCGGCACCACGTCGTAGTGACCGTTCAGCACGAGGCCGCGCGGGCCGCTGCCGATCGACGCGATCACGTTCGGCCGGCCGGGAGCGGCCGCGACGATGTGCGCGTCGACGCCGCGCTCCCGCAGCCAGCCGGCGGCGACCTCGGCCACCGCCTGCTCCTCCCCCGTCACGCTGGGGGTGGAGACGAGCAGCCGGAGGAGCTCGGTGAGCTCCTCCGGCTCGATCAGGTCCGCGATCACGCGGAAACGTTACGCCAGGTTGACGATCAGCGGGATCAACAGGATCGCGACGATGTTGGCGATCTTGATCATCGGGTTGATGGCCGGGCCGGCGGTGTCCTTGTACGGGTCGCCGACGGTGTCGCCGGTGATGGCCGCCTGGTGGGCGATCGAGCCCTTGCCGCCGTGCGCGCCGTCCTCGATCAGCTTCTTGGCGTTGTCCCAGGCACCGCCGCCGGACGTCATCGCGATGGCCAGGAACAGGCCGGTCACGATGGTGCCCATCAGCAGGCCGCCGAGAGCCTCCTTCGAGAGGAGGGCGACGGCGACGGGGATCACGATCGGGATCGCCGCCGGAATCATCATCTCGCGCAGGGCCTGCTTGGTGACGATGTCGACGCAGGTGCCGTACTCGGGCCGCTCGGTGCCTTCCATGATGCCGGGCTTCTCGCGGAACTGGCGGCGAACCTCCTCGACCACCGCGGCGCCGGCGCGGCCGACCGCCTGCATGCAGAACGACGCGAACAGGAACGGCATGGCGCCGCCGATCAGCAGGCCGACGACGACCCAGGCGTTGCCGAGGTCGAACGCCAGGACCGATGGCTTCCCGGCCTCGGCGCAGCTTGAGACTCAGCTCGTCGCGGTAGGAGGCGAACAGCACCAGTGCGGCGAGGCCGGCCGAGCCGATCGCGTAGCCCTTGGTGACGGCCTTGGTGGTGTTGCCGACGGCGTCGAGCGGGTCGGTGACCTTGCTGCGCACTTCCTCGGGCATGTTCGCCATCTCGGCGATGCCGCCCGCGTTGTCCGTGACGGGGCCGAACGCGTCGAGCGCGATGATGACGCCGGCCATCGAGAGCATCGACGACGACGGCGAACGTGATGCCGGGCAGGCCGGCGAGCTTGTTCGCGATCAGGATGCCGGCGCCGATCACGACGACGGGGCCCGCGGTGGCCTGCATCGAGTAGCCGAGGCCCGCGATGATGTTGGTCGCGTGGCCGGTGGTCGACGCCTCGGCGGTGTCCTTGACGGGCTTGAAGCGGGTGCCGGTGTAGTACTCGGTGATCGCCATCAGGAGGGCCGTGACGGCCAGGCCGACCAGGGCGCAGACGATGATGTCGCTGGTCGTGATCGTCGCGAAGGCCTCGCCGGCCTCGTCGAAGCGCTTGCCGACCGAGGCGATGGCGGGCAGGAACAGCACGGCCGAGATGACGGCCGACACGAGCACGCCGATGTACAGCGCGTTGATGATCGAGCCGCCCTCGCGGACGCGCACGAGCAGCGTGCCGACGATCGAGGCGAGGCCGGACAGGCCGGCCAGCACCAGCGGCAGGCCGACGATGGCCTCCGACCCGGGCGTGCCGGTCGTGAACTGGTCGAGGAGCAGCATGGCCGCGACGATCGTGACCGCGTAGGTCTCGAACAGGTCGGCCGCCATGCCGGCGTCGTCGCCGACGTTGTCACCGACGTTGTCGGCGATCACGGCCGGGTTGCGCGGGTCGTCCTCGGGGATGCCGGCCTCGATCTTGCCGACGAGGTCGGCACCGACGTCGGCGCCCTTCGTGAAGATGCCGCCGCCGACCCGGGCGAAGACCGAGATCAGCGAGCCGCCGAAGCCGAGGCCGATGAGGCCGCGGATGGCGTCGTTCTGGTCGACCCCGCCGGCGCGGAGGGCGCCGTAGTAGCCGGCCACGCCGAGCATGCCGAGCGAGATCACGAGGATGCCCGTGACGGTGCCGCCCTTGAACGCCACCGACATCGCCGGCGGGAGGCCGTTGCGGGCCGCCTCGGCGGTGCGCACGTTGGCGCGCACGGCGACGTTCATGCCGATGAATCCGGCGGCCGCCGACAGCACCGCTCCGATGACGAAGCCGAGCGAGACGCGCCAGCCGCCCAGGTCGGGGATCAGCAGGACCGCCGTCAGCACGACCGCGACGATGGCGACGGTGGTGTACTGCCGGCGCAGGTACGCGGCGGCGCCCTCCTGGATCGCAGCCGGCGATCGCCTTCATCTCGTCGTTGCCCTGGGGCTTGGCAAGGACCCAGCGGATGAGCGCGAGGCCGTAGATCAGCGTTGCGGCGCCGCAGATGAGCGCAATGAGCACCGCATGCTCTTGAAAGAGGGTATCCATCGAGTGAGTCGTCCGCTCCTGAAATGGGATGGGGCCGTTAGACGGCGAGCGATTGTAACAACGCGAACCGGACGGCTGTGCCGCTTGCCGCGTGGATTGTGACGGATCCGCGCTTCCCCCGATCGGGGTACGTCATCCCCCGGACGGGTTGCCGATACCGGATGCAGGCAATGAACGTGAAAGGGACGTACTCCATGAATCGCCTGCTGAAGCGGCCGTCTGCGCCGATGGTCATCGCGACGCTCGCACTCGTCTTCGCGACGGCGGGCGTGGCGCCGGCCGCCAAAAAGCTGATCGCCGGCAAGGACATCGCCAAGAACGCGATCACCACGAACCACATCAAGGACAAGACCCTGAAGGCGACCGACTTCGCGCCGGGCGTCCTCAAGTCCGGCTCCGGCCCGGCCGGCCCCGCCGGTCCCGCCGGCCCCAAGGGCGCGACCGGTCCGCAGGGCGCGCAGGGCGATTCCGGCGCACCCGGCGAGAACGGCCTCGACGGCGAGCCCGGAACCGACGGCCAGCCCGGCGCCGATGGCGCGGACGGCGCCGACGGCCAGGGCCCGATGGGCTTCCGCGAGGCGACCGGCGTCGCCATCACGACGAGCTACTCGGACGTCGAGATCACGCCCGGCAGCGGCTTCTTCATGCTGTTCGTCTCGGGCGAGGCGACCGGCTCCGGCGGCGGCGTCACCCTGACCTGCAAGCTGCGCTACGGCGGCACCGAGTCGACCTCGTTCTCGCTGCCCCTGTCGGGCTCCGACGCCCGCAGCTTCTCCTCCTCGTGGGGCCGCTTCATGACCGCCGGATCGCCCGCTGCGCTGCGCTGCCAGACGGATACCGGCACGGCGACGCTGAACCGGGTCACCATCACCGCGGTCAGCGCGACCAACATCCAGCAGGTCTCGAGCTAACGGATGCGGTAGCATCGGCCCTGAGCGCGGGAGCCCCACGAACGGGGGCTGAGAGGCGGGCACGCGGCCCGCGATCGCGGAACCTGACCTGGTTCGCACCAGCGTAGGAAGCTCATGGCCGATCACCCTCTCCCCACCTCCGCCGACGCCGTCGTCATCGGCGCGGGCGCGTGGGGACTGACGGCGGCCTGGCGGCTGGCTGCGGCCGGCGCCACGGTGGTCCTCGTGGACGACGGCGGCGAGCCGACCGCTGCGGTCGCCGCGGGCATGCTGTGCCCCTGGTCGGAGCACGAGGACGACGGCGAGCGCGACTTCTACACCGCCCTGCGCGCCGCCGCCGCCGCGTGGCCGGCCTTCGCGGCAGAGGTGGAGGCGGCCGCCGGGGTCGCGAGCGGCTACCACCGCTGCGGCTCGGTCTACGTGGCGGCCCGCCCCGAGCACCTCGGCGCCGTCCGCCGCGTGCGCGACGTCCTCGCCCGCAACGGGCGCCCGGAGGACTGGCAGGACGCCGACGCGCTCGCGGCCGTCGAGCCGGGCCTCGGCCCCGCCGTCACCGGCGGCATCGCACTCGACGACGAGCACCAGGCCGATCCGGCGGTGCTCGTGACGGCGCTGCACACCGCCTGCCGGTCGGCGGGCGTGATCACCGTGGCGCGCACGGCCGAGATCGTGCCGGGCGGTGTCCGGGTCGGGGCCGCGACGATCGCCGCCGGCGTCGTCGTGAACGCCGCCGGCCACGCCGCCGGACGGCTCTCCCCGCGTGTGCCGGTGCGCCCCGTGAAGGGCCAGATCCTGACGCTGGCGCCACGCGCGGAGCATCCCTCGCCCGTGCGGCGGATGGTGCGGACGCCCAGCTGCTACCTGGTGCCGCGGCCCGACGGCCGGGTCGTCGTGGGCGCGACCCAGGAGGAGCGCGGCGATCGCGACGTCACCGCGGCGGGCGTCTTCGATCTGCTGGAGGACGCGCTGCGGATCGCCCCCGAGCTGGCCGAGCTGCGGCTGGCCGCCATCGCCGCCGGCCTGCGACCGGCCACGGCCGACCTGCGGCCCGCGATCGGCGCCGACGAGGACGGCCTGGTGTGGGCGACCGGCGGCTTCCGGCACGGCGTGCTGCTGCTGCCGCTGGCCGGCGACGCCATCGCCGCCGCCGCCCGCGGCGAGGCGCTGCCGGAGCTCGCACGGGCCTTCGACCCGCGGCGGTTCGCGTGAACGTGGTCCTGAACGGCCGCCCGGCCGAGCTGCCCGACGCCGCGACGGTGCGCGACGCCGTCGTGGCCGCCGGTGCGGGCGCCGACGAGCGCGGCATCGCCGTAGCGCTGGACGGCGCCGTCGTCCCGCGCTCGGCCTGGCAGACGACGACGCTCCACGAGGACGCGCAGCTCGAGGTGCTGCGCGCGACGGCAGGAGGCTGACATGCACGACGACCCCTTCATCATCGCCGGCACCGAGATCCGCTCGAGGCTGCTGCTCGGGTCGGGCGGCTTCCACCGCCTCGACCGGTTCGAGGCCGCCCTCGCCGCCAGCGGCGCGGAGATCGTGACCGTCGCCCTGCGCCGCGTCGAGCAGGCCGCGGGCGGGCTCTACGACGCCATCACGCGCGGCGGCGCCCGGGTGCTGCCCAACACCGCCGGCTGCTTCAGCGCCCGCGAGGCCGTCGCCACCGCGCAGCTGGCCCGCGAGGCGTTCGAGACGCCCTGGCTGAAGCTCGAGGTGATCGGCGACCGCCGCACCCTGCTGCCGGACGGCGTCGAGCTCCTCAAGGCCGCCCGCGAGCTGGTCGCCGACGGCTTCATCGTGCTGCCCTACACGACGGACGATGCCGTGCTGGCGCGCCGCCTGGAAGACGTCGGCTGCGCCGCCGTGATGCCGCTCGGGTCGCCGATCGGCAGCGGCCTCGGGATCCGCAACGAGCACGCCATCGCGCTCTGCCGCGAGGCGGTGTCGGTGCCGCTGATCCTCGACGCGGGCATCGGCACCGCATCGGACGCCGTGCTCGCGATGGAGCTCGGCTGCGACGCGGTGCTGGCCGCCACCGCCGTCTCCCGTGCCCGCGACCCCGAGGCGATGGCCACGGCCCTGCGGCTCGCGGTCGAGGCGGGCCGGCTCGCCGGCCGCGCCGGGCGCATCCCGCGCCTGCACCACGCCCAGGCCTCCACCGCCGACGAGGGCCTGCCCGACCTGGAACCGGCGTGAGGATCGCCGACGCGCGGATCTACGTCATCGCGCCCGCCCGCGTGCGCGCCGGGCGCCTGGCCGACCTGATCGAGACGCTCGGCGCCGACATCGTGCAGCTGCGCGACCGCGAGCTCGAGCCCGCGGTGCTGCTGGCCGAGGCCCGGGCGTGCGCGGAGGCGGCGCGGCGGGCCGGCTGCCTGTTCGTCGTCAACGACGACCCGGTGCTGGCCCGCGACGCCGGCGCCGACGGCGTGCACCTCGGCCAGGAGGACGGCAGCATCGCGCACGCCCGCGAGATCATGAACGGCGGCATCGTCGGCCGCACCACGCGCGGTGGCGCCGCCCTGGTGGCGGCGGCCGCGGAGGGCGCCGACTACGCAAGCGTCTCGCCGGTCTGGGAGACGGCCACGCACCCGACGCGGCCGGCGGTCGGCCTGGGCGTGGTCGCGGCCGCCCGCGCCACGCAGCTGCCGTGGTTCGCGCTGGGCGGCATCGACGAGCGCCGCGCCTTCCGCGTCGCCGCGGTCGGCGCGCGCCGCATCGCCGTCGTGCGGGCCGTCACCGAGGCCGACGACCCGGCCGCCGTCGTCGCCGCGCTGCGCGAGGCGCTCGACGCCCGCCCGCGCGTGCTGACCGTCGCCGGCTCCGACTCCGGCGGCGGCGCCGGCATCCAGGCCGACATCAAGGCCATCAGCCGCGCCGGCGGCTTTCCGCTCGTCGCCGTCACGGCGCTCACGGCGCAGACCACGACCGGCGTCCACGGCGTGGTCGGGACGCCACCCGACTTCGTCCGCGAGCAGATCCGCCTCGTGGCGGCGGACATCGGGCTGGACGGCGTCAAGACGGGCATGCTGGGCACGCCCGAGACGGTTGCCGCCGTCGCCGCAGAGCTGGCGGAGCTGGACGCCGCGGACGGGATCCCCGTCGTCGTCGACCCGGTGATGCGCGCCGAGGCGGGATCGTCGCTGCTCGCGCCGGGCGGTGACGACGCCTACCGCACGCTGCTGCTGGCCCGCGCGACCGTGATCACGCCGAACCTGTACGAGGCGCAGGCGCTGGCGGGGCTCGACGTGGACGACGCCGAGCGGCTCGCCCAGGTGCTCCAGGAACGGCATGGCTGCGCGGTGATCGTCACCGGCGGCCACGGCGCGACGGCGGACGACGTGCTGTGCGATGCGGACGGCGTCACGCGCTTCGACGGCGTCCGTCTGCCGCGCCGGACGACGCACGGCGCAGGGTGTACGCACTCCTCCAGCCTGGCCGCTCTGCTGGCCCGCGGGCTGCCGCTGCGGGAGGCCGCGGCGGGCGCCAAGGCGGCCGCCACCGAGGCCGTTCGGCACGGCTTGCCGTACGGCGCCGGCGCGGGGCCGGTCGACGTGTTCGGCGGTGTGTAGGATGAGTGCGTGGCAGCTCAAGCATCACCGCCGGAGCGTGTGCCGGCGTCCGCCTCGCCGATCCAGTCCGACCAGGTCGAGACGATCGCCCTGACCCTCTCCGTCCAGCTGCTGGCGCAGCCCAACGAGCGCGGCAACCTGCGCCTCGAGGCGCCCGCCGACCTGGTGCCGCAGGACGCGTTCTTCGCCCTCCGCTACTACGTCCACGGTCGCGCCCGGCGCGCCGTCGTCCAGGCGCTGCGCGTCGCCGCCGCCGGCGGCGGCCGCGACATCGCGACGGTGCGGATCATCTCCGACACCGCCGTCCAGCAGCGCGAGGCGCAGCGGGCGAGCCTCGGCATCACGGCCCGTGCCCGCCGCGTGTCGGACGACCCGGTGGAGGCCGTCCGGGTGGTCGAGGTCGAGCTCGTCGACGCGTCCCGCACCGGCGTCGGCTTCGACAGCCGCGTCCCGTTCGCGCACGGCGACCGCCTGGTGCTCGACCTCGATCTGGCCGGCGACGAACCGTATCCCACCGAGGTCGAGATCGTCCGGTACGACGCTCAGCTGACGACGCCGTACGGCGCCCGGTTCGTCGACCGCGACCATGCCGGTCCGTTCTTCGCCCGCATCCTCGAGGCCGTGTGGACGGAGCCCGCCGCCCCCAGCGACGAGATGATCGGCACCCCGGCCACCGCAGCCCCGCCGGCGCCGTCCGCGCCCGGCATGCGGACGCGCCAGACCTCCGACTGAGCCGGTCCGGCGCGCGTCCCGCGCGCGGAGTGTGCCGGAAGTGTGAAATCAGCGCGCGGAAGTGTCACCCGATGCCCGTTTCGGTGCCAGGCACCGAAACGTGCACGCCGCGGGCGCTCGAGAAAACGCCGCCGCACCGGCGCGAAGCGGGACGCCCGGGCCAGTCGGCACGACGACCGTCGCTCGTGTCGTCACGGTGCCCGAAACCAGTACGACAGGAGCCGGCGCTCAGCCGGCGGCGGGGAGCGCTGCGCGGCACGGATCGTCCGCCGGCGCGACGCCGATCTGCGGGATCGACCGCGAACAGCAGGTCGCGCACCCGCGTCAGGTTGTCGGCGAAGACCGCCAGCACCGCATCGTGCGAGACCGGCGCGTCGTCACCGGGCACGCCGACGTCGTAGTCGGTGATCAGCGAGACGTTCGCGTAGCAGAGGCCCAGCTCGCGGGCCAGCCACGCCTCGGGATAGCCGGTCATGTTCACGACCTGCCACCCCATCGAGGCGAACCACGCCGACTCGGCCCGGGTCGAGAAGCGCGGCCCGTTGATGACCACCATCGTGCCGCCGTCGCGGACGTCGATGTCCCTGCGCGCGGCCCGTGCGCCACGATCAGCTCGCGCAGCGACGGGCAGTACGGGTCGGCGGCGGACACGTGGTGGACGTCGGGCCCGTCGTAGAACGTGTCGGCGCGGCCGCTCGTGCGGTCGACGAACTGGTCGCAGACGACGAACGGCGCCGGGCGGCACGGCGCGGTCGAGCGAGCCGGCCGCACAGGGCCCGATCAGGCGCTGCACCCCGACCTCGCGCATCGCCCAGACGTTGGCCCGGTACGGGATCGCGTGCGGCGGCAGGTGGTGGTTGCGGCCGTGCCGCGGCAGGAACGCGACCCGGCGTGCCGGCGACGTCGCCGACGAACGAGCCGGTCGGACGGCGGCCCGTACGGCGTGTCGACCGCCACCTCCTCGACGTCGTCGAGGAACGAGTAGAAGCCGGAACCGCCGAAGACGCCGACGGTCGCGAGGGCCGTCAAATGTTGCCCCGGGGCGTCCAGATCGGCGGCCGCTCGGGCTCGGGCGGCGGCGGCGGAGGCGGCGGCGGCGCGCCGCCACCGGCGGTGGGATCGTCGCCGGCGTACGCCAGCCGCAGCGAGGCCAGCACGCTGCGCAGCTCGTTCGCGACGTCGGGCGGCATGCGCGGCCCGACGACCGCACTCCAGCGCCGCGATCGCGTCGATGGCGATGCGCGCCTGCTCGCGGTCGACGCGCGCCTCGATGCCCTCGACCAGGCCGAGGCGCATCAGCGTCACGTTCACGAGCGTCTGGATGGTGCCGACGAGCAGCTGCTCGACCGGGATCGAGGCGAGCTCGTCGAGCGCCGCGTCGGACCTCGTCCTCGCTCATCGCGCCACCGGATCCTGCTCGACGGACGACGCGCATCAGCGCGACCTGC
Organism: uncultured Actinomycetes bacterium; assembly: GCA_963722525.1. GTDB lineage: Bacteria > Actinomycetota > Thermoleophilia > Gaiellales > F1-60-MAGs149 > VFJZ01. The sequence goes on from CAVRMM010000002.1 coordinate 959,770, forward strand.
TCGGCGAAGAGCTCTCGGGCGGTCGTCGCCCGCCTCGATGCGCGGCGATGAGCGCCGCGACGCGTTGTCGCCCTCGTCGAGCATGCGGTCGCAGCGGCTCGAGGTACGGCGCCAGGCCGAGCGCGTCGATCTCGGGCGCGGCGTCGGCGAGCAGCGCGCGCACGCGCTCGGGCAGCGGGCACGGAGCCATGCGGCGCTGCGAAGTCGATCAGCTCGCCGTCGAGGCCCCAGCGGATCGCCCGCCAGACGTTCTCCTCGAGGTAGCGTGCCGCGCAGATCGGGCAGCGGCTCGCCCTCGTCGTATATGCGCGCGAACCGCGCGCGCCAGCGCGCACCTGCAGCGCACAGACGGCGAGCGACTCGTCGACGTCGGCAGCGCGTCGCAGCGCGCGCATCTCGACCGTGCCGAACGACTGGTGCGGCCGCATCGTCCACCAGATCTCGGTGTGCTCGCGGATCGAGCCGATCTCGAGCAGGCAGCGGACGAAGCCGTCGTACTCGGCCCAGTCGCTGAACGGCGTCGGGGATGCCGCAGCGCGGGAACATGCGCGTGAAGATCTGCGATGCGCGTGGAGCGCAGGTGCGTGTACGCGCCCCTCGAGCCACGGCGAGCGAGGCCGAGCAGCGCGAGCAGCTCGGGGAGCACCGAGCGCAGCGCGTTGCATGACGGCCATGCGCGCGATCGGCGTCGCGGATGCCGACGTGGACGTGGATCCCGAACGTGTTGTTGCGCCACGCGACGTAGCGCAGCGTGCCCTCGACGATGCGGTAGTGCGGCGTGTCGATGATCTCCTGCTCCCTCCAGCGCGCGAACGGATGCGTGCCGCAGGCGGCGAGCCCCACGCCCAGCGCGTCGGCCACGTCGAAGCAGGTCGCGCCGGCGCTCGCGATCAGCGCCGCGCGGCCTCCGGCGAACGTCTCGCAGCGACCGGTCTTGATCTCGATCTCCGACGCGATCAGCTCGCCCGCGACGTGCTCGGCCGAGCGGCGAGGCGTCGGCGCAGCGCCTTCAGCTCCGGTGTAGCCGGTTGACGAGCGCGAGCGTCTCGGGATCGAGGATCTGGAACTCCTCCTCGATCCCGATCGTGAAGTCGGTCGCCGAGGCGAAGTGCGCGCGTGCCTCGTCGAGCGCGTCGAGCGGATCATCTTCGATGGACTCGCCCATGGGAGGGCCGGAAGATAGCAGCGGCGGTGACGGTCCGAAACCAGCAGCCGGAGCCGTGCCGCGGCGGGTCGGCCGGGCCGGCTCGGCGGCTGTCACACGGTCCGCCGATCGCGCGGCCCGATCGCGACGATCCGCGCGCTCCCGGAGGCGCGCGCGGCGGTATGCTGCACACGGCTGCCATGAGCGCACGCGAACCCGTCCATCCCGAGGAGCTGCTCCTCCTCGACTACGTGATCGGCCAGCTCCCCGACGAGACGCGCGATCAGATCAAGCGCCACGTCGCCGGCTGCCGCGCCTGCCGCCGGACCATCGACGACCTGATCCTGACGGTCGACGAGCTCGACCGCCTGCCGACGATGGCGATCCCGCACGACTCGCCGGCCGAGCTGGCGGCGGCGCGCTCCCGGCCCCGGTCGCGCATCCGCTTCTTCGTGCCGGTGCTCGCGATCGTGCTGTTCGCGCTGCTGGCGCTCGTCACGCTCGGCGGCAGCCGCGGCGGCACCGCCAAGCCAGCCGCCGATGCAGACCTTCTCGCTCGACGTGCCCGACCAACCAGCGTCGGCGTCGGTGCAGCACCTGCTGCCCGTCGAGTCGGCGCCGTTCGTGTTCGCGCAGCGGTCGGGCGACTACGCCGTGCTCGCGCCCGAGGCGCTGATCCCGTCGATCGTCGAGCGGCCTGCGCGACGCCAGCGCGGTCAACCCCGGCGGCCACGAAGATCCACGTCGTCTCGACCGGCGACGACGACATCCGCAGCCCGTCGGCCAGCTGATCAGGCCAGGTAGAAGTACAGCGCGTAGAGCAGCTCGACGATCGGGCTCGACGTGTGCACCGTCACGTCGGCGGGCACCGTCAGCAGCGCGCCCGTGTAGTTGAAGATGATGCGCACGCCGTTCTCGACCAGCGCGGTCGGCGACGCCCTGCGCGGCGCTGTCGGGCACGGCGAGCACGCCGACGATGATGTTGCGGTCGCGGATGGCCGTCTCGACGTCGTCGTAGGCCGAGCACGTCGACGTCGCCGTGCCGGCGGCCGACCTTCGTCGGGGTCGATGTCGAACAGCGCCGCGATGTTGAAGCCGTGGTCGGCGAACAGGTCGGAGCGCGCGATCGCCTCGCCCAGGGGCCCGGCCCCGAAGACGGCGATGTTGTGCTGGCCGGCGGCGCGGAGGATCTTGCGGATCTCGCCGATCAGCGCGTCGACGTTGTACCCCACGCCGCGCTTGCCGAACTTGCCGAACCCGCTCAGATCACGACGGATCTGGGTGGCGTTGATGTGGGTGTACTCCGCGATCTCCTGCGAGGAGATCGCGTCGCGACCCATCTTCTTCGTCTGGGTCAGTACCTGCAGATAGCGGGACAGTCGAGCCGCGACGCCGACTGTCAGTCGCTCGGATGCCACAGTGGTTTCGCTCCCGTGATGCCGACGATCTCGTAACAGCACAAGGCAGCGTACACCCGTCGATACCGTAAGGCGTCAGCGGCGCACAAGTGGCCGAGATTGTGCGCTGCCCAGCCGTCGTCTCAGCGAGCCAGCGAGCGGGCCAGCCGGTCGCGCAGGTCGTGCTCGTCGACGTGGAACTTGAAGGCGCGGCGGCCGTCGATCTCGATCACCGGCAGCGATGCCCGGTGCGTCTCCTCCAGCGCGTCGTCGCCGGTGATGTCGATCTCCTCCAGGGCGACGCCTAGCTCGGCGCAGACGGCGCGGGCCGTCACCTTGGCCGGCTCGCACAGATGGCAGCCCTGCGACCAGTACAGCGTGACGGCGGTCATCGCACGCGGAGCGGCAGCGACGTCGAGACCTTGTCGCCGTCGGTGCCGGTGGCGCGCACGACGATGCGGTAGCGGCCGGGCTTCAGCTTGGCGCCGCCGGCACCGACGGGCCGCACGGCGAAGGTGTAGCGGCCGGGCAGCAGGTCGCGGGTCGTGTAGAGCACCGCGAGGCGCTTCTGCCCGCGGTAGAGCTCGAGCGTGAGCTGGCGGACGGCGGCGAGCTGGACGCTGCCGTCGCCCGGCGCGGCGGCCGAGCCGAGGGCCAGCGACAGCGTCGCCTTGGCGCCGGCGGCGAGCACGCCCGGAGCGAGCGTCGCGGTGCGGATCGGCGCAACCCTCGGGCCCGGCAGGGCGACGGCGAGCGGCACCCGCTGCGCGGGCCCGGCGTCGGGTGTGATGACCAGCCAGCCGCCGGCGACGCCGACCGCCGCCGCGGGCGTCTGCAGCCTGATCGAGACCGGCAGGGTGGCGACGGCGTGCGGCGCCAGCACGAAGCGGGCCGGGTCGATGGCGGCGGTGAGGCCGGTGGCGTCGCCGGCCGCGTCACGCTGCAGGCCGAGCGAGAGCGTGCGGGCGGCGTCGGTGAGGTTCTCGACCGTCAGCTCGCCGCGAGCCACCCCGTCGTCGCCCGGCCGCCCGAGCGACAGCGACGCGGGGCGCGTCGCGACCGCCACGACCGAGGCGGTGGCGGTGTCGGGGCGGCCGCCGCCCTGCGCCTGCACCGGTGCGAGCGGCGCATCGAGCCCGCGCACCAGCACGGCGGTCGAGATCAGCGCGGAGCGCAGACGGGCCGCGCTCCAGTCGGTGTGCCGGGCGGCGAGCACCGCGACGAGGCCGGCCGCCTGGGCCGCCGCGACACTGGTGCCGGAGACGGCGCCGTAGCCGCCGCCCGCCTCGGCGCCGATGATCGCGACGCCCGGCAGCACCACGTCGGGCTTCAGCCGGTCGTCCCAGCCGAGGCCCTCGGACGAGAACGGCGCCACGGCGTCGCGCCGGGCGTTCGGCGCGTACGCGGCGTTGCCGGCGGTGAACGTGACCTGCTGGCCGGCGGCGACCGCCTGGGCGATGCGCAGGCCGAGCGTGCCGTCGATCTCGAGCGCCGGGATGCCGGTGCGGTCGTCGCCGCCGAGGGCGCCGGCCGGCAGCTCGGAGGTGCCGTAGAACAGCACGGCAGCCGCGCCCTGTGCCGTGGCCTGACGCACCTTCGTGCGCAGGTCGCCGCCGTCGCGCGGCACCAGCACGGCCGCGCCGGCGACCAGCGTGGCGCCGTCGGGGCCCTGGTAGTCGGAGGCCAGCGCGCCGGCGGTGCGGGCCGTGCGGGCCGCGCCGGTGATGGTCTTGACGGGCAGCGCCTGGCCGGCCTGGGGCGCGAGCGCGCCGGCGAGGGCGGCCGCACCAACGTGCTCGGCGATCGCGCCGCCGAACTCGAGCGCGACCTGCGGCAGCGCCGGGCGCCCGTCACTGGCGCCGACGGTCAGCGCCTCGGCGGCGCTGCCGGGGCTCGCGAGGCTGCCGTAGCGGGCGCCGGTCGGGCCGTCGTTGCCGGCGGGCGCCACGACGACGGTGCCGAGCTTGTCGAGGTTGGCGATGGCGCGGGCCTCGGGTGCGTCGTCGAAGGCGGCGAACGGTGCCGCGACGGCGGCGACGGCCACGCGGGCGTGATCGGCCAGGTCGCCGTTGCCGTCGGGATCGGCGACCTGCTCGAGGCCGGCCAGGAGGTCTGCCGTGGTGCCCGCCAGGGCACCGTCGGAGGTCGGCGTCAGCACCCGGATGGCGAGGATCCGCGCGCCCGGTGCAACGCCGTGCAGCCCGGCCGGCCCGGCCGCGCCGCTCGCCAGCGAGGCGATCGACGTGCCGTGCTCCGCCGTCACGTCGCTGGAGCCGGGCGGGGCACCCGCGGGATGATCGACGCGGCCGGCGAGGGCCGCGTGGGTCTCGTCGATGGGCCCGTCGAGCACCGCGATCGTGACGCCGCCGCCGTCTCCGGGCAGACCCGATGCGACCGGGCGCACGGCGTCGCCGAGCGCCGTCGCGACGGACTCCGCCACGGTTGCCGGCACGACCTGGCGCACGGGATAGACGCCGAGCACGGTCTTCTCGCGCACGAGGCGCGCGCGCTGGTCGCCGCGCACCGTGGCGACGACGGCGTTGACCGTGCGGGTGAAACGCTGCTCGATGGTCAGCTTCACGCCGCTGTGCTCGATCTGCGCGAGCGCGCGGTCCTGCGCTGCCTGGGCGGCCTTCGCGGCGGCGTCGGAGCCGACCGCGCCCGGTCGCGTGGCGGCGGGCTGCGCGCGGAGCACGACGATCACCCGTGCGTCGGCGTGCGCGACCCGGCTGCTGGACGTGATGTCGGACCACGCCCGAACCGCCTCGCGGCGGATGCCGCCGGCGGCGTCTGCGACCGCAGCCGTGGCGATCAGCACCGCGATCACGAGCACGGTCTGACGGGTGCGGGCGCGCCGCCTGGTCTGAATCCGCGTCTGCACCTACACCGATTGTGCCACGAGGTTGGCTCGGGCATGAGCGTCGATTTGCAGGTACTCCGGGAATGCGACCGCCTGGAGGTGCTCCGCGGCGGCGCCGATCATGGCCGCGTTGTCGCCGCAGTAGGCCAGCGGAGCGCAGCGCAGCTCGATATCGCGCCGCGCGCATTCCCCCTCCAGCGTCGACCGCAGCAGCGTGTTCGCGGCCACGCCGCCGACAACGCCGAGGCGCCGTGCGCCGCTCAGATCCAGGGCCCGCAGCGTGCGGGAGACCAGGCTGGCGACGATCGCCGCCTGGTAGGACGCCGCCAGATCGGCCGGATCGTGGCGCTCGTCGCGCAACCGCGTGCGGAGCGCGGTCTTCAGTCCCGAGAACGAGAGGTCGAGGCCCTCGCGCCCGGCCATCGCCACCGGCAGCGCCACCGCCTCCGGATCGCCGCCCGCGCGGCCCGCTCGATCGCCGGGCCGCCCGGATAGCCGAGACCGAGCAGGCGCGCGCCCTTGTCGAAGGCCTCGCCGGCCGCGTCGTCGAGGCTCCGGCCGAGCAGCGTCGAAGCGGACGTGGTCGTGCACGTCGCAGCAGCAGCGTGTGGCCGCCCGAGGCGAGCAGGCAGAGGAACGGCGGCTCGAGCGGCTCGGGCGCGATGAACAGCGAGGCGACGTGGCCGTGCAGGTGGTCGACGGGGAGCAGCGGCTGGCCGCGGCGTACGCGTAGGCCTTCGCCGCCGAGACACCGACGAGCAGCGCCCCGATCAGGCCCGGGCCCGGCCGTGACCGCGATCGCGCGCAGGTCGGCGAACGACGCGCCCGCGTCGCCCAGCGCCTCCCGCACCACCGGGCCGACGAGCTCCAGGTGGCGCCGCGAGGCGATCTCGGGCACCACGCCGCCGAACCGCCCGTGGAGGGCGGCCTGGGAGGAGACGATGCTGGCGCGCACCTCCGCCGCGCTCCACCACGGCCGCGCACGTCTCGTCACACGACGTCTCGATCGCGAGGATCACAGGTCCTCGGGCACCGTCCTTCCACATGATCAGGGCGTCCTCGCGGTTGTCGGTGTAGTAGCCGCGCCGGATGCCGGTCGGCTGGAAGCCGATGCGCTCGTAGAGCCGGATCGCGCCGTGGTTCGAGACGCGCACCTCGAGCGTGTAGCCGCGCGTGCCGTCACCCGACGTGTCGGCGAACAGCTGCTCGAGCATGTGGTGCGCGAGCCCCCGCCGGCGGTACGGCTCGTCGACCGCGACGTTCATGACGTGCCACGCGTCGACGTACCGCGAGACGATCAGGTAGCCGGCCAGCTGGTCGGCGTCGAACGCCCCGTAGCAGCGCGACGTGGGCTTCGCGATCTCGCCGGCGAACATCGTGCGCGACCACGGCGTGGGGTACGCGCGGCGCTCGACCTGCTCGATCGACGGGATGTCGGCGAGCTTCAGCTGCCGCAGCTCGATGCCCGTCATCATCGGGCCACCGCCGAGGGCGTCGCGTCGGGCTCGCGCAGGTAGCGCGGCACCGGGCGCGGCCGTCGAAGCGCGCCAGCACGGCGTGGGCGTCGGCGCCGGACGCGATGCAGCGCCTCGTCGGCGGGCACGACCGCGCCCGCCTCGGCCAGCACGGCGGCGTAGCGCAGCGGCGCCGTCGCCGACCACGACGGTGCCGGCCGGCAGCAGCGCGGCCAGCGCGGCGGGGTCGTACGCGGCCGCCGCCACGCCCGGCCCCTCGGCGAACACCTCGCGGCGGCGCGCGTCGATGACGGCGACCGCACCCGCCGGTGCGTGGTGCAGCAGCGCCTCCAGCGTCGAGACGCCGGCCACCGGCAGCCCGGCGCCGTCGCGCGAGCGCCTCGCCCGTGGCGATGCCCGATGCGCAGCCCGGTGAACGAGCCCGGCCCGGTGCCCACCACGATGCCGTCCAGGTCGACCAGCTGCGCGCCCGTCTCGGCCAGGATCCCGTGGATCGAGCGCCAGCACGTCGCGCGCCGCGCTGCCGCGCGCGTCGCCGCCGCGCTCGAGCGCGACGCCGTCGGTCACCAGCCGCGCCGTGCGCGCGATCGGTCGCCGTATCCAGGGCCAGCACCCGCATCGGGCGCAATCGTATCGGTCTACGACCGTCCATGGCGATCGACCGGCGCGCCGTCGCCGAGGTCGTCGATGCGTGACGCGGATCGTGGGCGGGGGCAGGACGCCGGCGCCGGCCTCCGGCCACTCGACGAAGACGATCGCGCGCCTCGTCCAGGTACTGCTCGAGGTCGGCCAGCTCCTCGACCGTGACACCGCGCGAGCGGTACAGGTCGAGGTGCGAGACGACCTGGCCGTCCGCGCCGCGTGTAGCGGTGCGCGACCGCGAACGTCGGCGACGTGACCGGCTCGGCAACGCCGAGCGCCGCTGCCGCGTGCCGCACGAACGCCGTCTTGCCCGCGCCGAGCTCGCCGCGTCAGGTGGACGATGTCGCCGGGCACCAGCGTGGCCGCGAGCGCCGCGGCGATCCGGGCCGTGCCCGGCTCGTCGCGGACCTCCTCCGCCATCAGAAGAGCCCGAGCTGCGGCGCGTCCTCGCGCGCCGGCTCGTCGGCCGGAGCGGACGCCGCCGTCTCCACGACCGCCGGCGGCGCGGCGGGAGCCGGCCCGCCGAGGTCCTGGGCCAGCAGCGCCGCCAGGGACGGCACCTCGGCGACGGCGTACGGGTCGAGCACCGGCAGCAGGCGCGCCTCGTGCCCGCCGATCGTGACCGGGCGGGAGTGCCCGTGCGAGGCCGACAGCGGCGGCGCCGCCGGCGCCAGCGAGCGCAGCACCGGCCCGCCCAGGGCGATCACCATCTCCGGCCGCTGCTCGGCCACCTGCTCCTCGAGGAACGGCCGGCAGGCGGCGATCTCCTCGTCGGTCGGTGTCCGGCCGGCCGGCGGCCGGCACTTCACGAGCGTCGTCGTGGCCACCGTCGCCATGTCGATGCCGGCCGAGGTGAGCACCTCGCGCGCCTCGTCCGACAGGGCCCGCCCGACCAGCTCGGCCGGAAACGACGGCGCCTCGGCCACCAGCAGCACCGTGGCGCCCGCCGGGCAGTCGCCCGCGATCGCCCGCTGCCGCACGCCTGCGAGTCCGCAGCGCTCGCAGGCCGCCACGCGGTCCGCGAGCGACGCCATCACGCCGTCCTCAGTGACAGCCGCAGCCGCCGCCGCAGCAGCCACCGGCCCGCGGTGCGGGAGCGGCGCCGGCGGTCGACGGGCATGTCGCCGCCGACACGGGTGCGCTGGAACGTCGACAGCAGCTTCTGCAGGTCGGTGGAGGTGCACGCGGGACAGGCCACGACCATCGAACCGCTGAGCACGAGCTCCTCGAAGCGGTTGTCGCAGCTCGCGCACTGATATTCGTAGACGGGCATGCCGGAAGGATAGTACTCTTCCGCCCGAGGACTCCATCCTTCGCGAGGGGTACCACGCCACCATGAACATCGTGCTCGTCGGACCCGGCCGTGCCGGACATGCCATTCGTGATCGCGCGACCGCCTACGGGCACGTCGCACGGCTGGAACGCGATCCCCGCGCGGCTGCCGACGCCGACGTCGTGCTGCTGACCGTGCCGGACCGGGCGATCGCCGAGGTCGCTGCCGGCCTGCCCGCCGACCAGTGGGTCGGGCACGTTTCGGGCGCCACGCCGCTGGCGGCGCTCGGCGACTCCCATCGCCGCTTCGTGCTGCATCCCGCCCAGAGCATGGAGCGCGACGGCGGCGCCGCCCAGCTGGACGGTGTCAGCGCCTTCACGACGGGTGCCGACGCGGAGGCCGACCGGTTCGCGGCCGAGCTCGCCGGATCGCTCGGGCTGCACGCCGTGCCCATCCCCGAGTCGGTGCGGCCCCTCCCCCACATCGCCTGCGTGATCAGCGCCACCTTCGTCGTGACGCTGTTCGCCACGGCCTGCCGGCTGCTCGACCGCGACGACGCCGTCGAGATCCTGGCGCCGCTGGCGCGCGGCGCCCTGGACAACGCGATCGCGGCCGGCGCCGGGATGCAGCCGACGGGCCCCGTGGCGCGCGGGGATACGCCCACCATCGCCGCGCCACCTCGACACGCTCCGAGCACCTCGGTCCCGCGCTCACCGACCTGTACCGGGCGCTGGCGCGGGCCACGCTGCCGATCGTCGATCCCGCCGCCGCCGCGCGAGTGGAGGCCCTGCTGTGAGGACCCTGCGCACGCATCCCCGAGGTCCGCGCCGCGCTGAGAGCGCCCGCCAGTCGGAACAGCGCATCGGGCTCGTGCCCACCATGGGCGCCTTCCACGACGGCCACGTCGTCGCTGATGCGCACCGCGCGCAGCGAGGCCGACGTCGTCGTGGTGTCGCTCTTCGTGAACCCGACGCAGTTCGGGCCGGGCGAGGACCTCGCCCGCTACCCGCGCAGGAGTCGGACGACGCGGCCCGCGCCAGCGACGTCGGCGTCGACTTCCTGTTCGCGCCGGCGGTCGAGGAGATGTATCCGCCCGGGCTTCGCGACCTCCGATCGACCCGGGGCCCGTCGCGCACGGCCTCTGGGGATCGCGCCCGCGCCGGGCCACTTCGCCGGCGTCGCCACCGTCGTCACGCGGCTGTTCGGCATCGTCGCGCCCGACATCGCCTACTTCGGCCTGAAGGACTTCCAGCAGGTCGCGGTCATCCGCCGGCTCGTGCGCCGACCTGGCGCTGCCGATCGAGATCCGCGCACTGCCCACCATCCGTGAGCCCGACGGGCTCGCGATGAGCTCGCGCAACCGCTACCTGCGACAACGAGCGAGCGCGAGCGGGCCCGCGCCGATCTTCGACGGGCTGCGCGACGCCGCCGAACTGTACGCAGGCGGCGAGCGGCGATCAGACCCGCCTGCTCGAGGCGGCGCGCGCGGTGCTGGAGGACGCCGGCATCGACGTCGAGTACGTCGAGCTGCGCGACGCCGAGACGCTCGGCCCCTACAGCTCCGAACGCGCCGCCGTGCTGGCCGTGCCGCACGCGTCGGCGACACCAACCTGATCGACAACCTCGTCCTCGCACCGCAGATCACCGCGGCGCCCCGCAAGATCGAGTCCTGGAGCACCTGATGAGCACCCGCCCCCGCACCCCGCACCCGGTACGCCCGCGCCCGGCAAGCTCCCGCTGCCCGAGCTGGTCGCGATGAAGCGCGACGGCCGCCGCATCGTGATGGTGACCGCCTACGACTACCCGTCCGGCAAGGTCGCCAGCGAGGCCGGCGTCGAGCTGGTGCTGGTCGGCGACTCGGCCGCCATGACCGTGCTCGGGCACCCGTCGACGGTGCCGGTCACGATGGACGAGATGCTGATGCTGACCCGCGCCTCGGCGCGCGGCTCCACGCACCCGCTGGTGGTCGCCGACCTGCCGTTCATGTCGTACCAGGTGGACGACCGCGACGCCATGCGTGACGGCCGGGCGCTTCGTCAAGGAGGGCGGCGCCGACGCCGTCAAGATGGAGGGCGCCGGCCCGACGCTCGAGCGCATCCGCGCCGTCACGCAGGCGGGCATCCCGGTCATGGGCCACCTCGGCCTGACGCCGCAGACGGCGACCGCGCTGGGCGGCTTCAAGGCGCAGGGTCGGACGGCCGCCGCGGCGCTGGAGCTGGTCGACGACGCGCTGCGCGATCGAGGCCGCCGGCGCGTTCGCCGTCGTGCTCGAGTGCGTGCCGGCCGCGGTCGCCGCAGGCGCGTCACGGAGCGCCTGACGCATCCCGACCATCGGCATCGGCGCCGGTGCCGGCTGCGACGGGCAGGTGCTCGTCTACCACGACCTGCTCGGGCTACGGCGAGCCGCGCGCGCCGCGCTTCGTGAAGCGGTACGCCGACCTCGCACGCCGCGGCGCGTGGACGGCGTGCGCCGCTACGCCGCCGAGGTGCGCTCGGGCGTCTTCCCGGCGGTCGAGCACACGTACACCATGCCGGCCGACGAGCAGGCCCGATTCGAGGACGCGCTGCAGCCCGCGAACCCGCTGTTCGACGAGGGAGCCTAGTCAGGCAGCCGAACGACGCACCGCAGACCGATGTGGCTCATGCCCGTGTCGACTGAAGTCCCCGTGCCAGTCGTTCGCGAGCCGGACTCCCAACGGTTCCGGCTCCTCGCCCCACACGTAGGTCGCGCCGGCCAGGCCGCCGCGCGCCGCCAGCTCCCACTCCGCCTCGGTCGGCAGCGCCAGCGCTAGATGCCGTGCTCGATCAGCTCGATGCGGTACCCGTCGGGATCCCGTACGAAGCACAGGCGCGATCCGCCCTCGCGGATCGAGTACGGCGGCTTCTCGGGCTGGATGCCCTTTTCCGCCAGCGTCGCCAGGGTGCCGTCCATGTCATCCACGAAGAGCGCGATGTGCCCGTAGCCGGTGCCGATCTCGTACGGCTCGTCGCGGCCGAAGTTGTAGGTCAGCTCGAGCGGCTGGTCGGGCGAGCCAGGCGGCGTCAGGAAGACGTTGATCGCCTCCTCGCGGATCGGGATCCGCCGCTGCTCGGTGAACCCGAGGCCGTTCGTGTAGAAGTCGACCGCCTTGTCGAGGTCGAAGACGCGGTAACAGGTGTGGGCGTACTTCATCGCTGGCTCCTTCAGGGCTGCCGCATGCCGTGGACGGGCCGGCCGAGCGCCTGCCACTGGAAGATCGACATGGCCGGCAGCACGTCGTCGTAGGCGAGGATCTTGGGATTGCGACCGATCTCCTTGCACTTCGCGGCGATCAGCAGCAGGTCGTCCTTGTCGGGCGCGACGATGACGAAATGTGCGCCGGTGACCCACTCGAACACGGCGCCGCAGGTCGGGCAGGGCCACGGGTCGGTGCGGATGCCGTACCAGTCGCCCTCCGAGGTATCGAGGCCCTCGAACTCCTCGATCTCGTCCTCGGACCAGATGACCTGATCCGACTCCCGCGGGAGCGTGATCGTTCCGGGGCGCACCTCTTCGGCCATTCGGGGATCATGCCGGACCATGGATGCAGCACGACAGGCCCTGCACGACGCGCTGCTCGCGCACGACGCGGCCGACGAGGCGGAGCGCGGCGACCGCGACGCCGTCGCCGCGCTCGTCGCGGGCACGCACCGGTGCTTCGACCGCGGCTTCTACACGCCGGGCCACGTCACCGGCAGCGCCTTCGTGGTCGACGCGGGCTCCGGCCGCGTGCTGCTGCACCACCACCGCCGCCTCGACCGCTGGCTGCAGCTCGGCGGCCACGACGACGGCGAGCACGAGCCGCTGGAGACCGCCCTGCGCGAGGCCCGTGAGGAATCGGGCCTGCTCGACCTGACGACCGCTGCAGGCGGCGATCCTCGACATCGACGTGCACGAGATCCCGGCCGGCCGCTCCGAGCCCGCCCACCTGCACCACGACGTGCGCTACGCCCTGCAGACCTCGACGCCGGACGCCCTCGCGCAGCTGGAGGCCGAGTCGCTGGCGCTCGCCTGGTTCGAGCCGGCGGAGGCCGCGCGGAAGATGGACGAGCCGGGCGCCGAGCGGGCGCTGCGGCGCATCGTCGCGCTGACGCGCTAGATCACGAGCTGCGCGGTGGCCTTGACCTCGCGCGGGGCCTCGAGCAGCGGCCGCAGGAACCGGCCGGTGTGCGACTCGGACACTCGGCACGATCTCCTCGGGCGTGCCCGCCGCGATCACCTCGCCGCCGGCGTCGCCGCCCTCGGGCCCGAGGTCGATGACCCAGTCGGCCTGCTTGATCACGTCGAGGTTGTGCTCGATCACGAGCACCGTGTTGCCCGCGTCGACGAGGCGCTGCAGCACCTCGAGCAGCTTCTCGACGTCGGCGAGGTGCAGGCCCGTGGTCGGCTCGTCGAGGATGTAGAGCGTGCGCCCGGTGGCGATCTTCGGCAGCTCGGTCGCGAGCTTGACGCGCTGCGCCTCGCCGCCCGAGAGCGTCGTGGCCGGCTGGCCGAGCCGGACGTAGTCGAGCCCGACGTCGTGCAGCGTCTGCAGGCGGCGGCGCAGCTTCGGGATCTTGCGCGAAGAACTCGAGCGCCTCCTCGACCGTCATCTCGAGCACGTCGGCGATCGACTTGCCCTTGAAGCGGACCTCGAGCGTCTCGCGGTTGTAGCGCTTGCCCTTGCAGACCTCGCACGGCACGTACACGTCGGGCAGGAAGTGCATCTCGATCTTGATCGTCCCGTCGCCGCGGCACGCCTCGCAGCGCCCGCCCTTGACGTTGAACGAGAAGCGCCCCGGCGTGTAGCCGCGCGCCTTGCGCGTCGGGCGTCGAGGCGTAGAGCTCGCGGATGCGGTCGAACAGGCCGGTGTAGGTCGCCGGGTTGGAGCGCGGCGTGCGGCCGATCGGCGACTGGTCGATGTCGATCACCTTGTCGAACGTGCTCGATGCCCTCGATGCGCGCCGTGCGCGCCCGGCTTGAGGCGGGCGCGGTGCAGCCGGTTCTGCGAGCGCGCGCAGGATCACGTCGTTGACGAGCGTCGACTTGCCCGAGCCGGACACGCCGGTGACGGCGACGAAGCGGCCGATCGGGATCTCGACGTCGATGTCCTGCAGGTTGTGCTGCCGCGCGCCGCGTGACCTCGCAGCCACGTCGTCGTCGGCCCGCGCGGCGCGCGGGCACCGCGATGCGGCGGCGGCCCGCGAGGTAGGCGCCGGTGACCGAGGCCGCGCGTGCGCGCGACCTCGGCGGCGTGCCCTCGGCGACGACGCGCGCCGCCGTGCTCGCCCGCGCCCGGGCCCATGTCGATCGACCCAGTCGGCGGCGCGCATCGTGTCCTCGTCGTGCTCGACGACGATCACGGTGTTGCCGATGTCGCGCAGCCGCGTCGAGCGTGTCGATCAGGCGCGCGTTGTCGCGCTGGTGCAGGCCGATCGACGGCTCGTCGAGGATGTAGAGCACGCCGACCAGGCTGCGAGCCGATCTGCGTCGCGAGCCGGATGCGCTGCGCCTCGCCGCCCGAGAGCGTGCGCGGCCGCGCGGTCGAGCGACAGGTAGCCGACGCCGACGTCGTCGAGGAACGCCGAGGCGCTCGCGGATCTCGCGGATCGACGCGCTCGGCGATCAGGCGCTCGGTGTCGGTCAGCTCGAGCTCGTCGGACCCACGCCGAGCGCCGCGTGCACCGCGCTGGCGCGAGATGACGTCGATGTTGTGCCCGCCGACCGTGACGGCGAGCGCCTCCGGCCGCAGGCGCGCGCCGTCGCAGGCCGGGCACGGCCGCAGCGTCATGAACTCCTCGATGCGCTCCTTCTGGAGCTGCGACTGCGGTCTCGCGGTAGCGCCGCTGGAGGTTCGCGACGACGCCCTCGAACGCGGTCATGTACGAGCGCTTGCGCCCGTAGCGGTTCTTGTAGGTGACGTAGACCTTCTCGCCGCCGGTGCCGTGCAGGAACAGGTCGCGCTGCTCGGCTCGAGAGCTCGCCCCAGGGCCGTCTCGAGCGGCACCTCGCAGCGGTCGGCGATCGCCTCGAGCACCTGCTCGAAGAAGCTCGAGCCCGACGACGTTCCAGGGCGCGAGCGCGCCGTCGCGGATCGAGAGCACGGGGTCGGGCACGACCAGCTCGGGGTCGACCTCGAGCGTCGCGCCGAGGCCGTGCAGGCGCGGGCAGGCGCCGTGCGGCGAGTTGAACGAGAACATGCGCGGCGCGAGCTCGGCGAGCGAGACGCCGTGCTCGGGGCAGGCGAACTTCTCGGAGTACGTGGTGCACCGGCGCCGTCGACCTCGCGCACCTCGACCAGGCCGTCGGCCGACGCGCAGCGCCGTCTCGATCGAGTCGGTCAGGCGCTGGCGCAGGTCGTCCTTGATCACGAGGCGGTCGACGACCGACCGCGATGTCGTGCTTGAACTTCTTGTCGAGCGCCGATGCACCTCGTCGAGCAGGTCGCGTCTCGCCGTCGACGCGCGACGCGCGTGAAGCCCTCGCCGCGCAGGCTCTCGAGCACGTCGCGGTGACTCGCCCTTGCGGCCGCGCACGAGCGGCGCGTCGACCGTGAAGCGCGTGCCCGTCGGGCAGCGCCAGCACCTGGTCGACGATCTGCTCGGCCGACTGGCCGGCGATGGGCCGCGCCGCAGATCGGGCAGTGCGGGTCGCCCGACGCGCGCGAACAGCAGGCGCAGGTAGTCGTAGCATCTCGGTGACGGTGCCGACCGTCGAGCGCGGGTTGCGCGAGGTCGTCTTCTGGTCGATCGAGATCGCCGGCGAGAGGCCCTCGATCGAGTCGACGTCGGGCTTGTCCATCTGCCCGAGGAACTGGCGCGCGTAGGCCGAGAGCGACTCGACGTAGCGGCGCTGGCCCTCGGCGTAGAGCGTGTCGAAGGCGAGCGACGACTTGCCCGATCCGGACAGGCCCGTGATGCACACGAGCTGCCCGCGCGGCAGGCGCACGGTCACGTTGCGGAGGTTGTGCTCGCGCGCTCCGCGAATCTCGATCCAGTCGCTCGACATGACTTCCCCGGACGGTAGCAACGTATCCCGATACGAACAACCGTTCGGGTACCCGAAGCATATCGCACGGCCTCCGCGCGGTCGTCAGCCGAGTCGCAGCGTACCCAGGAAGCGCTCTCCGTCACCCCGGATCTGCCAGACGCCGGCCGCCGGATCGAGTTGCTCGCCGGTGGCCGGATCGAACGAGAGACGGCCCACCGGCGTTGCCACCGGCGGCGCGGACAGCGCGGCCCGCGCGACGCCCGCGCGGGTGCCGTCGGAGCGCTCGATCGCCGCGAGGATCACCTCCAGGGCGGCCAGCTGCGCGGGCACGTCGTCGGCCGACGGCACGCGGGCGACCGACCCCGGCAGTCGGCCCTGCGGGAGCTCGCGGGTGACGAGCGCGATCCCCTGCTCGGCACCCGTCCAGGCCGGCGCGAAGCCGGCGAACCCGCCGCTCGCCAGCAGGCGCACGGCACCGCCTGCCGGCCCGAACTCGGCCACGGCGTCGGCGACCAGCCGGAGACCGTTGCGGTCGGCGATCCCCGCCAGGTAGATGCAGTCCGGCCGCAGCTTCGCCAGTCGCCGCAGCAGCGGCGCGTAGCCGTCAGCCTTCGCATCCCACGTGGCGCGCCCGACGACGACCGGCCCGGCGGCCTGTTCGAAGCGGGCGGCGAGGGTCCGGCCGCCGTCGGTGTCGTCGTCCAGCACGACGCACCGTTCCCGCGCCGAGCACCGTGGTCGCGTACCGCGCCGCCGCCTCGCCCTCGTCGGCATCGGCGATGCCGATGCGCAGCACCGGCGGATCGGCCGACGCGATGCGCGGCCCGCCGGCCGGAGACACCATCAGCGGAGGGTCGGCGACGGCGAGCACGCGCAGCTCCTCACGCGCGCAGCCGCCCGACGCCGTCACCGCGGCCACCACGCCCTCGGCCAGCAGCTTGCGCCCCGCGTCGCCGCACGGATCCTCGTCGACGGCGCCCGCCCGGTACACGTCGGTGAAGACGAGCGAGACGCGGTGCGCGCCCGCCCGGCCACCATGCTCGTGCAGCAGGCGCGCCGCCGCCGTGGCGCCGTCGGCCAGGCTGCGGCGGACGGCGTTGACCGGGAAGCCGATCGTCACGGCGCGGCCGTCGGCGCCCGCGGTGGTGGTCGCGGCAGGCGGATCGGGTCCGCTGCCGCCGTGCCCGCAGCCGGCGAGCGCCGCGGCCAGCACCAGCACGACGACGCGGCCCCGCACGGCTACTTGCGGGCAGCGGCGAAGCGCGCCGCGATCTCCTCGATGTCGGCCTCGGTCATCACGGTCGACAGCGAGCACAGCCCGTTCGTCGCGACCAGCACGCCGGCGTGGTAGAGCCGCCACCAGGCGTCGTAGTCGCCGAGGACGTCGAGGAGGCGGAACAGCGACCCGGAGCCGGCGACGTTGTAGCCCATCGCCGCCACGGCCTCGCGCAGCCGGTCGCCATGGCCGTTGATGCGGTCGATCGCGGCCCGGTCGAGCAGGTCGAGCGCGGCCAGGCCGGCGGCGCAGGTGACGGGGTTGGCCGAGAAGGTGCCCGCGTGCGGCACGTTGCCGGCACGGCGCGGGTCGAGCACGCCCATCACGTCGGCCGGGCCGCCCCAGGCGCCGACCGCGAAACCGCCGCCGATGATCTTGCCCATCGTCACCAGGTCGGGCGTGATGCCGTAGCGGCCGTGCAGGCCCGACAGCCCGAGCCGCAGCGTGATCACCTCGTCGACGATCAGGAGGATCCCGCGGCGCGTCGTCTCCGCGCGCACCCGGTCGGCGAACGCCTGCGGCACCGGCTGCAGGCCGGCGCGGTTCGGCATCAGGTCGATGATCACGCAGGCGAGGCGGTCGCCGTGCTCGTCCAGCGCCCGCAGGAACGCCGCCTCGTCGGCGACCGGCGTGTCGTAGAGGTCGCCGTAGACCACGTCGGGGATGCCGGCCGCGCCCGCCGGCAGGGCGGCGTCGTAGATGCCGTGGTACGAGCCCTCGAAGCGCAGGATCCCGTCCTTGCCCGTGAGCGCGCGGGCCGTGCGGAAGGCCATCATGACGGCCTCGGAGCCCGAGTTCGTGAACCGCAGGCGCTCGACGACGGGCACGCGCTCCGAGATGCGCTCGGCCAGCGCCACGTCGTGCCGCGAGGGCAGGCCGAAGCACGTGCCGCTCCTCGAGCGCGGCCATCGCCGCGGCCATCACGACCGGGTGGCGGTGGCCGTGGACGAGCGTCGTGTAGTTGGCCTGCAGGTCGAACGTCTCGTGGCCGTCCTCGTCCACCAGCCGGCAGCCGGTGCCACGGCGCGCGTACGGGGGCACGGGCGGGATGTACAGCGTGGAACGGGTGTTCCCGCCCGGCATCGCCTCGACGGCGCGCGCGAACAGCTCAGCGGACGTGGTCATGGCGGCCAGCATACGTGCTGATCACCGCCGATACCTCGTCCGGCTGGGGCACGAACCTGAGCCGGCTTCCCTTCGTGGCTCCGGCCAGCTCGATGGTGCCGTAGCCGAGCAGCCGGCCGAGCGGCGAGCGGCGCACGCGCAGCCGGTGGATGGCCCGCAGCGGCACGATCGACTCCGACCGGCGGAACCCGCCGCGCCGGATCACGAGCTCGTCCTCCGACACCAGCAGCACCGTCCGGTCCCAGGCCCACACCTCGCGCACCAGCCGCACCAGCGCCACGATGGCGAGACCGGCCGTGATCGTCGCGGCGGCCTGGCCGGTCAGTCCGGGCCGGCCGGTGCGCGACAGGACCGCGACCGTGAATGCGAGGATCGCTACGGCTCCCAGCGCCGCCGCGATCGGACGTGTCAGCGCGGCGGTGTGGGCACGCGTGTGCACGAGCGGGTGCTCCACGGATGACCATTCTCCGGTGATCCGGAAACCCCTGCGCTACCGTGCGACCCATGAGCCCCCTTGTCCCCATGGTGATCGAGCAGACCGGCCGCGGCGAGCGGTCGTTCGATATCTACTCCCGGCTCCTCAACGAGCGAATCATCTTCCTCGGCACGCCGGTCTACCCCGAGATCGCCAACCTGATCGTCGCGCAGCTGATCCATCTCGAGTCGGATGACCCGGACAAGGACATCTCGCTGTACATCAACAGCCCGGGCGGCGACGTCTACGCGGGCATGGCGATCTACGACACGATGCAGTTCATCAAGCCCGACGTGCAGACGATCTGCTTCGGGATGGCGATGTCGATGGGCGCGATCTTGCTCGCCGGCGGTGCGCCCGGCAAGCGGCTCGCCCTGCAGAACGCGCGGATCATGATCCACCAGGGCACGTCCGGCTTCCAGGGCCAGGCGACCGACATCGAGATCCACGCCCGCGAGGTGCTGAACATCCGCCGCCGCATGGACGAGGTGCTGGCCGAGCACACCGGCAAGACGGTCGAGCAGATCCACACCGACACCGAGCGCGACTACTTCCTCGGCGCCGAAGAGGCCTGGCGTACGGCATCATCGACAAGGTCGTCGAGGAGCGCTGATCCGCCCCGGGGGCGGCGTGCCGCGCCCGGTCCAGCCGTACGCGCCGCTTCGTGTCCGTGCGGTGACGGACCGCGTCCGCTTCCGCCCGGTCCGCGTCACCGCGCGCGCTTCGTGCGCCTCCCGCGCGGAAACGTTCTGGGGTCAGACCCCAGCACGGCCGTTTTCGGGGTCAGACCCCGCGCATGGAAGGCGCGCGGAAGACGCGCGGGAGACGCACGGCCGACGGATCAGCGCAGGCCGGCGGACTCGATCTGCGCGATCTCGCGGCGGAGCTCCTTGATCTCGTCGCGCAGCCGGGCCGCGTACTCGAAGCGCAGCTCCTCGGCGGCCGCGAGCATCTCCTCCTCGAGCTCGATCGCGAGCTTCTCGAGGTCGTCGCGGTCATGCCGTCGACCTTCGGTCGGCGCCGCGCCGGCGCGAGCGCGGCACGTTCGTGGTGTCGAGCGAGAGGAACTCGGCGATGTCGGAGACGCCCTTCGGATCGTCTGCGGCGTGATGCCGTGCTCCTCGTTGTAGGCCAGCTGGATCGCACGGCGGCGGTTCGTCTCGCGCGATCGCGCCGCGGATCGCCTGGGTCTCCTTGTCGGCGTACATCAGCACGCGCCCGTTGACGTTGCGCGCCGCGCGGCCGATGGTCTGGATCAGGGCCGTCTGGCCGCGCAGGAAGCCCTCCTTGTCGGCGTCGAGGATCGCCACCAGCGAGACCTCGGGCAGGTCGAGGCCCTCGCGCAGCAGGTTGACGCCGACGAGCACGTCGTACTCGCCGAGGCGCAGCGTCGCGGACGATCTGGATGCGCTCCAGCGTGTCGATCTCGGAGTGCAGGTAGCGCGTGCGGACGCCGGCCTCGAGCAGGTAGTCGGTCAGGTCCTCGGCCATCTTCTTCGTCAGCGTCGTCACGAGCACGCGCTCGCCGACGCGCCTCGCGCGCCCGGATCTCGTCCAGCAGGTCGTCGATCTGGCCCTTCGTCGGCCGCACCTCGACCTCGGGGTCGACCAGGCCCGTCGGGCGGATGATCTGCTCGACGACCTTCGTGCGAGTTGCGCAGCTCGAAGGCGCCGGGCGTGGCCGACACGAACACGGCCTGCGGCACGCGCTGCGAGGAACTCGTCGAAGCGCAGCGGCCGGTTGTCCATCGCCGAGCGGCAGCCGGAAGCCGTGCTCGACGAGCCGATCCTTGCGCGACTGCGGTCGCCCTCGTACATGCCGCCGATCTGCGGCACGGTGTTGTGCGACTCGTCGATGAACACGAGGAAGTCGCCCGGGAAGTAGTCGAGCAGGGTGAACGGCGCGCTGCCCGGCTCGGTGCGGCCGTCGAGGATGCGCGAGTAGTTCTCGATGCCGTTGCAGTAGCCGATCTCGCGCATCATCTCGAGGTCGTACTCGGTGCGCTGGCGCAGGCGGTGCGCCTCGAGCAGCTTGCCCTGCCTCCTCGAAGTCCGCGACCTGCTCCTCCATCTCGGCCGCGGATCTGCTCGCAGCGCGCGCTCGATCGTCGGCGGCGACGTCACGTAGTGCGTCGCGGGGTAGATGCATCAGCTCGTCCTGCCGGCCGAGGACCTCGCCGGTGAGCGGGTCGAAGTGCGTGATCGACTCCACCTCGTCGCCGAACAGCGAGATGCGGTAGGCCGTCTCCGATGTAGGCCGGCTGCATCTCGACCACGTCGCCGCGGGCGCGGAACGTGCCGCGGCCGAGCACGACGTCGTTGCGGCGGTACTGGATGTCGACCAGCTCGCGCAGCAGCTGCTCGCGCCCGTACTCCTCCCCCACGCGCAGCGATGCACGAGCTGCTCCTCGTACTCCTCCGGCGAGCCGAGGCCGTAGATGCAGGACACCGACGCGACGATGATCACGTCGCGGCGCGTCAGCAGCGACGGACGTCGCGGCGTGGCGCAGCCGGTCGATGTCGTCGTTGATCGACCGAGTCCTTCTCGATGTACGTGTCGGACTGCGGGCAGGTACGCCTCGGGCTGGTAGTAGTCGTAGTACGAGACGAAGTACTCGACGGCGTTGTCGGGGAAGAACTCGCGGAACTCGTTGCAGAGCTGCGCGGCGAGCGTCTTGTTGTGCGCGATCACGAGCGCCGGCCGCTGCGGCTGCTCGATCACGCAGGCCATCGTGGCCGTCTTGCCCGTCGCCGTGGCACCGAGCAGCGTCTGGAAGCGCATCGCCCGCGCTCGAGCCCGTCCGACGAGCTGCCTCGATCGCGCCGCGGCTGGTCGCCGGTCGGGCTCGAACGTGCCGGTGAAGCGAAACGGCGGCATGAGGTTCCAGGGTAGCCGAGCGGGCGGACCCGGCGGCAGCTAGGCGCGCGCCGTCAGCAGCCGGGCGAGCGCGTCGTGGCGGTAGTCGAAGATCCGCTGCAGGTCGCGGCCGATCACCAGCCGGTGCGCGGCCGCGCCGAGCACGCCGAACGGCATCCGGTAGTCGACGCGATCGCCGATCAGCGTGCCGCCGGGATGCTCTCGGAACGTGTGCGTGTGCTCCCAGCGGGCGAACGGGCCGCTGAGCTGCACGTCGACGAACCGGCGCGGCGGCTCCCAGCGCTCGATCCGGGTGCGCCACGTGACTCCGATGCGGTGCAGCGTCAGGCGGTAGTCGATCAGCGCACCCTCGCGGACCGCGAGCGGCTGTGCCGACAGGATCCGGAACCGGAGCCAGGGCGGCGTGATCGCCTCCAGGTTGGCGGCGTCGGCGAAGAACGCGAACGCCTCGTCGATGCCGAGCGGGACGAGTTGCTCGCGCTCGATCAGCCCGACGGTCGCAGTGCGGGCCGTCAGATCAGCCCGAGGCCGCTGACCGCGTCGCGCTCCTCGGCCAGCTCGGAGATGGAGGCGTCTACGCGGCCGCGCGAGAACTCGTCCAGCTCGAGGCCCTGCACGACGCTGAACGTTGCCGTCGGAGGTGGTGACCGGCAGGCCCGCGATCAGGCCCTCCGGGACGCCGTAGGACCCGTCGGACGGGATGCCCATCGACACCCAGTCGCCGGCCGGCGTGCCCAGCACCCAGTCGTGCACGTGGTCGATGGCGGCGTTGGCGGCCGACGCGGCGGACGAGGCGCCCCGCGCCTCGATCACGGCCGCGCCGCGCTTCTGCACGGTCGGGATGAAGTCGTCGGTCAGCCAGGCGCGGTCGGAGACGACCTCGGCCGCGGGCCGGCCGTCGATCTCGGCGTGGAAGATGTCGGGGTACTGCGAGGCCGAGTGGTTGCCCCAGATCGTCATCTTCGTGACGCTCGCGACGGGCACGCCGGCCTTCTGCGCCAGCTGCGACTTCGCGCGGTTGTGGTCGAGGCGCATCATCGCCGTGAACCGCTCGGCGGGCACGTCGGGCGCGTTGCGCTGCGCGATCAGGCAGTTGGTGTTGGCCGGGTTGCCGACCACCAGCACGCGCACGTCGTCGGCGGCGTGGTCGTTGATCGCCTTGCCCTGCACCGTGAAGATCGCGCCGTTCGCCTCGAGCAGGTCGCCGCGCTCCATGCCCTTCGTGCGGGGCCGCGCGCCCGACCAGCAGGCAGATGTTGGCGCCGTCGAAGGCGACCGCGGGGTCGTCGGTCGGCGACGATGCCGGCGAGGGTCTCAAACGCGCAGTCGTCCAGCTCCATGCCGACGCCGGTGAGCGAGCCCACGGCCTGCGGGATCTCGAGCATCCGCAGCTCGACGGGCTGGTCCGGGCCCAGCATCGCGCCGCTCGCGATGCGGAACAGGAGGGCGTATCCGATCTGGCCGGCGGCGCCGGTGACGGCGACCTTGATGGGCGACTTCGTGCTCACGTGCTGCCTCTCACGTCGGGAATTCTCTCGCCGGGATCTTCCGCGATCACAGGTTGTAGGCCCGCCGGTAGAGGTCGCGCAGGTGCATGACGCGATCGACGTAGGCGCGCGTCTCGGGGAACGGGATCGCCACCTGCTCGCCCTCCGGCGTCTGCCGATCCACTCGTCCACGTTCGCCTGCCCCGCGTTGTACGCCGCCAGCGCCAGCGCGTCGCGTCGCCGGTGTCGCGGTACTTCGCGCGCAGGTGGCGCAGGTACCAGCAGCCGTAGCGGACGTTGATGTCGGGATCGTCCAGGTCGGCCACGTGTAGGCGGTGCCGCCGGTGCGGTCGGCGATGCCCTGGGCGGTGCTCGGGCAGCAGCTGCATCAGGCCGACGGCGCCGGCGCGGCGAGCACGTCGCGGGGTCGAACTTCGACTCCGCGTAGATGACCGCCGCGACCAGCGCCGGGTCGAGGTCGTAGTTGTCGGCGTGCACCGCGCACGATCTGCTCGAAGTGCAGCGGGTAGCGCGGCGCGGACGTACCAGTCGGGCTCCTGCGACAGCCCGTAGGCGCGCCGCCAGCCCGATCACGGCCATGAAGGCCGCGAGCCAGAGGAGGAACCGCTTCATCGCGGCGCGACGCGGTCGAGATAGGCCGCGACCGCACGGTCGAGCGCCGCGACGTCGCCGTCGTTGACGATCACGTCGTCGGCGCGCGCGGCCTTGACGGCCTCCGGCAGCAGCCGCGCCTCGCGCGCGGCGAGCTCCTCGAGGCGGCCGCGGGCGACCAGCCGCGCCCGGCGGATCGCGGCCGGCGCGGTCGTGACGACCAGCGTCCGGTCGTAGCGCGTCCACGCGGTCGGCCTCGAACAGCAGCGGCACCTCGTGCGACGACGGCCCGCGGCGGCGGATCGGCCGCCAGCGCCGCGTCGCGCCAGCGCGCACCGCCTCCTCGTGCACCAGCGGGTGCAGCAACTCCTCCAGCCACGCCCGCAGCTCGTCGTCGGCGAAGATGCGCGCGGCGACGGCCGAGCGGTCGATCACGCCGTCGTGGCCCAGCACATCGGGGCCCAGGCGCGCGACGACTCCTTCGCGCACCCGGGCCGTCGCGGTAGAGGTCGTGCACCACGGCGTCCGAGTCGAGCACGGCGCATCCGTGCCGCGCGAAGGCGGCGAGCGCGGTCGACTTGCCGGCACCGATGGTGCCGGTCAGCCCGATGAGCGGCGGGCGCCTCGGCGTCCGCGCCGCTCTCGTCTCCGCTCTCGGCGTCGGCGTCATCGGCTGCCGCTCGCCGGCGTCCTCGGTCGTCGGCCGACGCCTCGGGCTCGGCCGGTGCGCCTCCTCGGCCTCGGTCGCGCGGCTCGGCCTCGGCCACCTCGGCGGATGCCTCGCGGCTCGTCGACCGGATCGGCCTCGACGTGGTGGTCCTCGCCGTCGTCGGCGACCTCGGCGTCCGCGGCTCGACGACCGGGTCGTCCGAGACGTCGGCGGCGGCGCGAGACGCGTCGAACGCGAGCGCGGCCTCCTCCTCCGGGGTGCCTCGTCGCTGTCATGCGGCGTCCGACACCGGCGCGCTCGGCGAGCGGCACGCCCGACTCCTCGGCGGCGATCTCGTCGGCGCAGGAACGGCGCGTCGCCGGGCACCAGGGCGATCGGCGGCAGCAGCGGCTCGTCGCTCGTCGACGCGCTTCATGGAGAGCGAGAGGCGGCGGCGCTCGGCGTCGATGTCGATGATCTTGACGATCACGTCCTGGCCCGGGCTGCACGACCTCGCGCGGGTTCTCGACGTGGTGCGCGGCGAGCTCGGAGATGTGGACGAGGCCCTCGACGCCCGGCAGGATCTCGACGAACGCGCCGAACGTGACGACCTTCGTGACGCGGCCGTGGACGACGTCGTCCTGGCTGGTAGCGCTCGAGCACGCGCTGCCACGGATCGGCCTGCGTCTGCTTGAGGCCGAGCGAGATGCGCTGGCGGTCGCGGTCGATGTCGAGCACCTTGACCGCACGCGTCTGGCCGATCTCGAGGATCTCCGACGGGTGGTTGACGTGGCTCCACGACAGCTCGGAGATGTGGATCAGGCCGTCGATGCCGTCGAGGTCGACGAACGCGCCGAAGTCGACGATGTTCGAGATCGACGCCCTCGACCACGTCGCCGGGCTCGAGGTCGTCGAGGATGCGCTGGCGCACCTCGCGCCGCTCCTCCTCGAGCACCGCGCGGCGCGAGAGCACGACGTTGTTGCGCGAGCGGTTGAGCTCGATCACCTTGCAGCGCAGCGTCTGGCCGCGGAACTCCTCGAGGTCCTGCACGCGGCGGATGTCGACGAGCGAGGCGGGCAGGAAGCCGCGCACGCCGAGGTCGATGATCAGGCCGCCCTTGACGACCTCGATGACGTGGCCCTCGACGGGCTCGCCGCTCTCGGCGGCAGCCTCGATGCGGCGCCACGCCTTCTCGAAGCGCGCCCGCTTCTTCGAGAGGATCAGGCGACCGTCGGCGTCCTCCTTCGGGAGGACGAGGGCGTCGACCTCGTCGCCGAGCGCGACCTCGTCGGCGGGGTCGACGGAGCGGCGGATCGACAGCTCGGAGACGCGGGATGACGCCTTCGGACTTGTAGCCGATGTCGACGAGGATCTCGTCCTTGTCGATGCGGACGACGAGGCCGGTGACGACGTCACCCTCGTCGAAGTCGGAGACGATCGTCGCGTCGTAGTCGGGGACCAGCTCGCCGTCGACCTCGATCCAGACATCGGGATCGGCGGCGATGAGCTCAGCGTTCGTAGGGCGTCATATCGGTAGGGGGTTTCCTCAGATTCCACGGACGGCCGTGCACGGCGCGACGCGGCTTTCGGTGCCGATTGTACCGTCGGGCGCGATCTCCGGCGCCGCCGGACGGCGTCACCGCCGGTTGCCTAGCTCTTGGCGGCGAGCCAGTCGTCGCCGACGCCGACTGTCGACCTCGAGCGGCGGGTCGAGCGGGTAGGCGCCGATCATCTCCTCGCGTCACAGATCGCGCACGACGCGTCGTCTCGCCCTCGGGCACCTCGAGCAGCAGCTCGTCGTGGATCTGCAGCACGAGGCGCGCGCTGCAGGCCGCTCGTCGGCGCAGGCGGCGTGGGTGCGCGATCATCGCGAGCTTGATGATGTCGGCGGCCGAGCCCTGGATGCACGGTGTTGACGGCGAGCCGCTCGCCCAGCGAGCGCACGCTGGCAGTTCTGCGCGCGCAGCTCGGGGATCGGCCGGCGGCGGCCGAACAGCGTGACGGCGTAGCCGCGCTCGCTCGGCGTCGTCGATCGTGCGCTCGATGAACTCGCGACGCGCGGGTAGCGGCCGAGGTAGGTGTCGATGTAGCGCCTGCGCCTCGTCGCGGCTCGATGCTCGAGCTGCTCGGAGAGGCCGAACGACGAGATGCCGTAGATGATCCCGAAGTTGACCGCCTTGGCGCGGTCGCGCTCGTCCTGCGTGAGCTCGCTCGGCTGGCTTGCCGAGCACCTCGGCGGCGGTCACGCGGTGCACGTCCTCGCCGCGCTCGAAGGCCTCGCGCAGCAGCGTCCTCGCCCGACAGGTGCGCGAGGATGCGCAGCTCGACCTGCGAGTAGTCGACGCGACGAGCAGCCGCGTGCCCGGCGCGGCACGAACGGCGCGCGGATCTCGCGCCCGAGCGGCGTGCGGATCGGGATGTTCTGCAGGTTCGGGTTCGTGCTCGAGAGCCGCCCGGTGGCCGCGGTGGTCTGCGAGAACGTCGTGTGGATGCGGCCGTCGTCGCGCGATGCAGCTCGGGCAGCGCGATCAGGTACGTCGAGTGCAGCTTCGAGAGCTCGCGCCAGCTGCTCGACGACGGCGATGATCGGGTGCATGTCGCGCAGCTTCGCGAGCACCCGCGAGTCGGTCGAGTAGCCGGTCTTGCCGCTGCGGTCGGCGGGCAGGCCGAGCCGCTCGAACAGCACCTCGCCGAGCTGCTTCGGCGAGCCGAGGGTGAACGGCGCCGCCGGCCAGCTCGTACGCCTGTCTGCTCGAGCTCCTCGACCTGCGTCGGCGACGCGCGCGGCGATCTCGCCCATGCGGTACGGGTCGATCGCGACGCCGGCGTCCTCCATCGCGCCAGCACGTCGACGAGCGGCAGCTCGATGTCGGCCAGCAGCGCGTGCCGGCTCGCGCTCCTCCAGGCGGGCGGCGAGCGGCTCGCGCAGCACGCAGCGCGCCCGCGGCGCGGCGCGCCAGGATCGGCGCCGCCGTCTCCTCCTCGGCCTGCCACCGCGAGGCCCTGCTCGGCGAGCAGGTCGTCGAGGTCGTACTCGACGTGTGCGGCCGGCGGCTCGATCAGGTAGGCGGCCAGGCACGGTGTCGAACGCCGGCGCGCAGGCCGGCCTCGCAGGTAGCGCGTCGCGGCAGCGCCTTGACGTCGTGCGCGACGATCGGGCGGTCGTCGGCCAGCCAGCACGGCGAGCTCGTCGCCGCGCCTCCTCGACCACCAGCACCTCGCTCGCCGAGCGCCACGCCGAGCAGCTCGGCCCGTCGCCTGCGAGGCCGGTCGACCGTCGCGTCGGCGAGCAGCGGCGGCGAGCGCGTCCGGCGCCACCGGCGCTCGGCGCCGACCTCGTGCTCCGTCCGTCTCGATCGGCTGCGCCCGGCACGGCTGCCTCGAGCTCGTCGATGCGCGCGCAGCAGGCCGCGGAACTCGAAGCGGCGGAAGAGCTCCTCCAGCGTCGACGCGGTCGGGCGCGGTCGGCCAGCGCCGTCGGCCAGGTCGACGCTGCGAGCTCCGGCAGGTCGCGCTCGATCGTGCCGAGCTGCTTCGACTCGCGCTCGGCGTCCTCGCGGTGCTCGATCAGCGTCTGCCGGCGCTTCTCGCCGGCCACCTGCGTCGATGTGCTCGTAGATGCCCTCGAGCGAGCCGACAGCGCGCGAGCAGGTCGGCGGCGGTCTTGTCGCCGATGCCGGGCACGCCCGCGATGTCGTCGCCGGTGTCGCCCTTGAGGCCGATGAAGTCGGGCACGGCAGCCGGGCGGGATGCCGTAGCCGGGCCTCGACGCGCTCGGGCGTGTAGACGTGCACGTCGGTCGACGCCGCGCGGCGTCATCATCAGGCAGACGTGCTCCGACACGAGCTGGAAGGCGTCGCGGTCGTGCGAGACCACGCAGGTCGGCGATGCCCGCCTCGTCGGCGCGCGCGCAGAGCGTGCCGATCACGTCGTCGGCCTCGTAGCCCTCGTGCTCGACAGTTGCGGTAGCCGAACGCCTCGACGAGCGGGCGGAAGTACGGCTGCTGCTGCTGCAGCAGGTCGGGCATCGGCTGCGCGGCTGGCCTTGTAGTCCGGGGAGCGCTCGAGGCGGTGCACTGGGCTGCGTCGTCCCAGACGACGATCACGCCCTCGGGGTGGTAGTCGGTGAGCAGCTTCATCAGCATGTTGGCGAAGCCGAGCAGCGCGTTGGTCGGGAACGCCGTCGGTCGTCGCGAGCTCCTCCGGGCAGCGCGTAGAAGGCGCGGTAGGCGAGCGAGTTGCCGTCGATCAGGAACAGCTCGCGACGCGCGCGCGGGACCGTCGTTGAGGTCGAGCTCGGAGGGCTTGGCGGGCATGCGCCGGAGGCTACAGCCTCCGGCGCGCGCGAGCCGACGGCAACGGCGAGGCGCGCGGCTACGGTTCACGCATGTCCCCGCTCATGCCGTCGGCGTCGTACTCGCTGACGATCCGCTGCCGTATCCCGCAGCCCCCGGGCTCGTTCGCCGCGCGTCGCGGACGCGATCGGCGACGAGGGCGGCATGCTCGGCGCCATCGACCTCGTGCGGGTCGACGAGGACAGCGTCGTGCGCGACGTCACCGTCGCGACGGTCGACGCCGACCCACGGCGCCGCGATCGTCGAGGCCGTCCGCGCGCTCGCCGGGCATCGAGGTGCTGAGCGTCTCGGACCGCACCTTCCTGCTGCACCGCGGCGGCAAGATCGAGGTCGCGCCGAAGGTGCAGATCAAGAGCCGCGACGACCTCTCGATGGCCTACACGCCCGGCGTCGCACGCGTCTGCATGGCGATCCACGACGATCCCTCCGCCGCCTGGAACCTGACCGTCAAGGGCAACACCGTCGCCGTCGTCACCGACGGCACCGCGGTGCTCGGGCTGGGCGACATCGGCCCCGAGGCGGCGATGCCGGTCATGGAGGGCAAGGCGATGCTGTTCAAGGAGTTCGGCGACGTCGACGCCTGGCCGATCTGCCTGGACACGCAAGGACGTCGACGAGATCGTCGCCATCGTGAAGGCGATCGCGCCGGGCTTCGGCGGCATCAACCTCGAGGACATCGCCGCGCCGCGCTGCTTCGAGATCGAGCAGCGGCTGCAGGCCGAGCTCGACATCCCCGTCTTCCACGACGACCAGCACGGCACCGCGGTCGTGGTGCTGGCGGCGCTCATCAACGCGCTGAAGCTCGTCGAGAAGCAGGCGGCCGACGTGCGCGTCGTGATGGTCGGCGTCGGCGCCGCCGGCATCGCGGTGGCCGACATGCTGGCCGCGCACGGCGTCACCGACCTGATCGGCTGCGACCGCAAGGGCGCCCTCTACGCCGGCCGCGAGGGCCTCGACGCCGTGCGGCGCGAGTTCGCCGAGCGCACCAATCCGCGCAGGTTCGCCGGCACGATCGCCGAGGCGCTGCCCGGCGCCGACGTCGTCGATCGGGCTGTCGGGGCCGGGCACCATCGCGCCCGACGCGGTGCGGACGATGGCCGATCGCGCCGATCGTCTTCGCGCTTGCCAACCCGACGCCCGAGGTGCAGCCGGAGGACGTGCGCGACGACGTCGCGGTGATCGCCACCGGCCGCTCCGACTACCCGAACCAGATCAACAACGTGCTGGCGTTCCCGGGCATCTTCCGCGGCGCCCTCGACGTCCGGGCGCGGACGATCAACGAGGAGATGAAGCTGGCCGCCGCCGAGGCGATCGCGTCGGTGATCGGCGAGGGCGAGCTGCACGCCGACTACGTGATCCCGAGCGTCTTCAACCGCCGCGTCACCGATGCCGTGGCGGCCGCCGTCTCGGAGGCGGCCGTCGAGACGGGCGTCGCGAGGCGCGGCTCGCGCCGGCCGCTCGAAGACGAGCTCTAAGGCGCGACCCGCGCGAACCGTGCCGGAAGCGTCACGCAAGCGCGCGGAACACGCCAAGAATGCCCGATTCGCTGCCGCACACGAAATCGGACATCCGCCTACGCGGCGGAGGCGCGGATCTCGACCGTCGCGTCGTCCGGATCGACGACGAGCAGCTCGAGCGACGTCGGCGGATCGAAGCCCGCTGCGACCGCCAGGGCCTCGCGGACGGCGGCCGCGGCGACGGCGGGCACGGCCGCACCGCGGACGGCCAGGACGACCCGCCAGCCGTCCCCGGTGCGGTGCGCGTCGAGCACGATCGGAGCGGCCGTCGCAGCCGTCTTCAAGCGTCCGTCACCCATCGGATCCCAACATACCGGCGGCCCATGAAGCCGTGTATCGAACCTGCGCAACCCTGGTGCCAGCTTGCGCGGGAACCGGGTGCGCGGAATCTCCCCGGCGGAGTCCCGGACGGCATTCCCGCACCTTGAACAGGGCACCACCCTGCCCTGCGGCGCGGGAGCGCCGTCCGGGAGCTCGCCGGCGAGCACCGCGCGGCCCGGTTCCGCCCAAGCTGGCACTATCGCCAGCTGTCTCGACGGTAGGATCGCTGCATCGTGCGCCACTGCTTGCGGCGCTCGCTGGCCAGCCGCGGATCGAGGCGAGCCTCGAGCGCGCGCTGCTCACGCAGCGTGCGCTCGTAGGCCTCGAGCCGCTCCGGCGGGGCGGCGCCGCGGACGGCGCAACCCGGCTCCGTGCCGTGCGAGCAGTCCGAGAAACGGCACTCGGCTGCCAGCTCCTCGATGTCGGCGAACGCCCGGGAGACGTCGGCGGCGGTGCCCCAGAAGCCCGCAGTGCGCACGCCCGGCGTATCGATTGCGACGCCGACGCCCTCCAGCACCACGAGCTGCCGGTGGGTCGTCGTGTGACGGCCGGTGCCGTTGCGCTGCACCTCGCCGGTGGCGAGCAGCTCCTCGCCGGCGAGCCGGTTGACGAGCGTCGACTTGCCGGCACCCGACTCGCCCAGCAGCACGAAGGTGCGACCGCCGATGAGGGTGACGAGCTCCTCGATGCCGTCGCCCGTGACGGCGCTGACGGCGAGCACCGAGATGCCCGGCGCCACGAGCTCGATCTCGTAGATCGCGCGCGCCACGTCGTCGTGGCAGTCGGCCTTCGTGAGCACGAACGCCACGTCGGCACCGCTCGCGTAGGCGAGGGCGACGAGCTGTTGCACCCGGCCGGGCCGGACGGGCATGTCGAGCGCGCGCACGACCAGCACGACATCGACGTTGGCGGCCACGACGCGGGCCTCCTCCGCCATCGCCGCGCGGGTCTGGTCGCCGGCGTTCCGGACCAGGGCCGAGCGCCGCTGGAGGCGGGCCTGCACCGTGGTGCCGTCGAGTGCGACCCAGTCGCCGACGGCCAGATCCTCTGCCGCCAGGCGGAGGTCGGCGTCGTCAGCCGTGGCAACGGTGACGGCGCCGCGATCGACCCGCGTCACGCGGGCCGGGACGAGATGGGAACCGAGCTGCTCGAGCTCGGTGGTGCGCTCGACGTCGAAGCCGAGCGCGGAGAGCTGATCCTGCAAGGTAGGACTCCGGTGTCAGGGCACCGGCGCTTGCTCGATCAGGCTACGCGAACCGGTGCCTCGTGGATGAGGGACGACGGGTTGGCGGAAATCACAGTCATGCCTTCATCACCTCCTGAGGTACCGGGTTTGCCGCCCCAGTATACGCACCCAGGCCGCGGAGCAGCTCGCGACCTGCCCGAAAGGCCAGGGAGAGGCACTCCAGGTGGATCGACTCGTCGCTCGCGTGCACGCGCGAGTCGAGGGTGCCGAAGCCGGTCAGCACCGCCGGGATGCCGCGCGCCTCGAAGCCCGACAGCACGGGCAGCGAGCCACCTGCCGGCACCATCACCGGCACCGCGCCGGCGGCGCGCTGCAGCGCCGCGAGGGCGATCGCCGTGACCGGGTGCTGCGGATCGACGCGGGCGGGCTCGCACGCGTTGTTGCGCGTGATCTGCACGTCGGCACCGGCCGGCACGGCGGCCCGCAGGATCCGTTCCAGCACGGGCCACACCTGTGCGCTGGACTGGCCGGGCGCGAGCCGCATCGACAGCATCGCGCGGGCCGTGGCCGGGATCTGCGTGCGCACCTGGTGCGCGTCGCCCACGTCGATCCCGTGCACGTCGATCGACGGCTCGTAGCCGATGCGCCGGTAGCGGTCGTCGACGGCGCCGGGGTCGTGCGGGCGGCCGCCCAGCCGCTCGATGTCGGTCGCGCCGCCCGGCAGCCGGCGCCAGCCGTCGCGCTCGGCGTCGCTGGGCTCGCTGCGGCCCGCGCGGAGCGGCTCCGGCAGGCGGCCGGCCTCGTCCGGCAGGACCGCGGCGAGGACCCGGTGCAGCACGTGCGCGGCGTTCAGCACCGTGTTGCCCGCGCCCGAGTGGAGGTCATTGTCGGCCGACCGCACCTCGATCCGCAGGTGCATCGTGCCCCGCGCCGAGGTGACCAGGATCGGTGTCTGCGGATCGGGCATGCGCGAGTCGAAGGCGATCGCCGCGTCACCCGGACCGCGGTCGGCGCGCAGCCAGTGCTCGGCGCTCGGTCCGCCGATCTCCTCCTCGCCGTCGATCAGGAACCGGACGTTGACCGGCAGCTCGCCCGCCGCGGCGAGCTCGCGCGCCGCCCAGATCAGCGGCAGGATCTGGCCCTTGTCATCGGTCGCGCCGCGCGCGTAGACGCGTCCATCCCGGATCTCGGGCACGAACGGCGGCGACGTCCACTCGGCCAGCGGCTCCGCCGACTGCACGTCGTAGTGGCCGTACAGGATCACCGTCGGCGCACCGGCGCGCGAGGCGGCCAGCTCGCCGGTGACGAGCGGGTTGCGCTCCGTCTGTACCAGCCGCGCGGCGCCGCCGGCGGCGACGATCTGGGCCGCCACCCACTCGGCGCCGTGCTGCAGGGCCGCCGCGTCGCCCCCGCCCGAGGAGACGGACGGGATGCGGAGGAAGTCGAACAGGGCGTCGAGCAGCGGTTCGGGCGTCATTCGTCGGCGGCGGCGATATCGATCCGCATCTGCGCGATCAGGGCGTCGAGGCTGTCGAAGCGCAGCTGGCCGCGCAGGAACCGGCGGAACTCGACGCGCACGTGCTGCCCGTAGAGGTCCTCGTCGAAGTGCAGCAGGTGGGCCTCGACGCGCACCTCCCGCTCGCCGTCGAACGTCGGGTTGGTGCCGACCGAGATCGCGCTGCGGAACGACCGGCCGTCGGCCAGCACCACGTCGCCGGCGTAGACGCCCTCCGCCGGCTGCACGTAGCGGCCCGACAGGTCGAGGTTGGCGGTGGGAACGCCGAGCTCCCGGCCGCGCCCGTCACCGCGCACCACCTCGCCCTCGAGCTCGGGCGACCGGCCGAGGATGCGGGCGGCGTCCTCGACGTACTTGAGGCGGATCAGCTCGCGGATGCGCGACGACGAGACCGGCTCGCCGTCGAACTCGAAGAGCGGGGCGATCGTGACGCCGAAGCCGCGCTCCCTCCCCAGGGCCCGCAGCATGTCCACGTCGCCGGCCCGGCGGTGGCCGAACCGGAAATTCTGCCCGACGACCACCTCGGCCGCCCCCAGCTGCGCGACGAGGACCTCGTCGGCGAACTCGGCCGGCGTCCGCGCGGCCAGCTCGAGCGTGAAGTTGATCACCAGCACGTCGTCGACCCCGGCCTCGCGCAGCAGCTCCAGCCGGCGTGCCAGCGACGTCAGCGAGTCGGGCGCGCGCTCCGGCACGATCACCGACACCGGCCGCGGGTCGAACGTGGCGACGGCCGACCGCACGCCCAGCTCCGCGGCGCGGTCGATGGCCGTCTGGATCACCCGCCGGTGGCCGAGGTGGACGCCGTCGAAGGTGCCGAGCGCGACCGACCGCCTCATGCGAACACCGGCCCGGGCCGCAGCGTGTCGCCGTCGCGGGTGCCGATCGCGATCAGCCGGTCGCCGTCCATCAGCACGACGGGCCCCGCGGCCTCGTCCTGCGCGGCGATGCGCCGGCCGTGGCCGATCGCGTCGATCTCGGCGGGCGTGATCTGCCGGCGCGGCAGGTGCGGCACGGCGTCGGCGGCCGGCCGCAGCGCCGCGGCGATGTCGCCGTCGCCCGCGACGGCGTCGTCGACCGAGAACGGGCCGACCTCGGTGCGGCGCAGCTCGCAGCAGTAGCCGCCCGCGCCCACCGCGTCGCCGAGGTCGCGGGCCAGCGCGCGGATGTAGGTGCCGGTCGAGCAGCGCACGTCGAGCACGGCGGTCTGCGACGACGGGGTCGAAGGCGAGCAGATCGATGGCGTGGATGGTGACCGCCCGCTCCGGCATCTCGAGGTCCTCGCCGCGCCGGAACCGCTTGTACGCGCGCTCGCCGTCGATGTGCACCGCGCTCGCCGCCGGCGGCACCTGGCGGATGGGGCCGCGAAAGCCGTCCAGCGACCGGCGCACGGCGCCCTCGTCGGTCGTCGCCGCCGTCTCGGCCAGCTCGCCCTCGGGGTCGTCGGTCGTCGACGTGACGCCGAACCGCACGGCGGCGCGGTAGCGCTTGTCGAGGCCGGTCAGGAAGGTCGCGAGCCGGGTCGCGCGCCCGGCGAGCACGATCAGCAGCCCGGTCGCGAACGGGTCGAGGGTGCCGGCGTGGCCGAGCTTGCGGCCGAGCACCGGGCGCAGCGCGGCGATCGCGCCGAAGGAGCTGTGGCCGGCCGCCTTGTCGAGCAGCAGCACGCCGGTCTCCTCAGGCACCGCCGGCCCGTGCCTCGCGCTCGATCAGCTCGATCAGCGCGTCGCGGTCGAGGTCGCTCGAGAAGCCCGCTGCCCGGGTGTGGCCGCCGCCGCCCGAGGCGCGCGCGATCTGCGACACGTCGACCTCGCCGTTGGCCGACCGCATCGACACCTTGTGGCGCGGGCCGTCGGCCGTCTCGCGGATGAACGCGGCCACCTCGACGCCCTCGATCGCCCGGAGGCTGTCGATGACGCCGTCGGTCGACGGCCTCGTCGGCGCCGGTCTCGTCGATGTCGGCGCGCGTCACGTAGGTGAGGGCGAGCCGGCCGCCGAGCCGCAGCTCGATGCGCCCGAGCGCGCGGGCGAGCAGCTTCAGCTTCGATGCCTGCACCGACTCGAAGACGTGCTGGAAGACCTCCTGCGGCCGCACGCCGATCTCGACCAGCTCCGCGGCCGCCCGGAACGCGCGGGCGTCGGTGTTGGAGTACTGGAAGCGCCCCGTGTCGGTCACGAGGCCGACGTAGAGCGGCGTCGCGATCGCCGGCGTCAGCGTCACGTCCAGCCGGGCCAGCAGCTCGCGCACCATCATCGCCGCGCACGCCGCGCCGTCGTCGACGAGGTTGATGTCGCCGAAGCGCGTGTTGTCGTGGTGGTGGTCGAGGTCGATCACGAAGTCGGAGCCCTCGCGCACGCCGTCCGGCGTCGCGATGCGGGCGGCCGAGCCGCAGTCGACGGCGAGCAGCAGCCAGCCGGTGCCGTCCGGGACGGTGGTCGCGAGGCCGTCGTCGTCCAGCCACCGGTACTCGCGCGGCAGGTCGCCGGGGCGCGGACGCCGACCACGTCGAGGCCGGCGGCGCGCAGCCCGCGGACGGCTCCCACCAGCGAGCCGAGGGCGTCGCCGTCGGGGTTCTCGTGCGTTGCCACGACCACCCGCGGGGCGGCCCGCAGTGCAGCAGCCGCGGCGTCGTACGCCGCGTCGAGCAGGTCACTCACCCGCGATCCTCGGCCTGCGGATCGGCGGGCGGCGGCTCGACCGGCCGGTGCTCGGCCAGCAGCTGCTCGATGCGGATGCTGTGCTCGAGCGTCTCGTCGCGGCGGAACCGCAGCACGGGCGTCAGGCGCAGGTGCATCTCGTCGTTGATCTTGTGCTGGATCGACGGGCGCACGCGCTCCAGCGCGGCCAGCCCGCGCTCGCGCTTCGCGTCGTTGCCCGGCACCTGCACGTAGACGTCGGCGTAGGCGGTGTCGGAGCTCGTCTCGACGCCCGTCACGACGATGCCCTCGAGGTGCCGGTCGCGATTTGCGAGCAGGCTCTCGGAGATGATCTGGCGCAGCGTCTCGTCGACGCGCCGCAGCCGCTGGGTGCGCTTCTTGCGGGTCATGGTGCGTGCCTGCGCGTCACGGGCGAAGGGTACTGACCGGTCATGCGCGCGGCGGCAGGTGCACGGAGCGCCGCAGCCGCTCGAGCTCCTTGTGGCCGAGCGGCCGCCACTCGCCCGGCTCCAGGTCCTCGACGCGCCAGGCCCGGCGTAGGCGAGCCGGCGCCGGCCGTCGCGCAGCTGGGCCTGCGGGTGCTTCGGGTTGGCGATCCGGCGGGCCAGGTCGGGGTCGGCCACCAGCAGCTCGGCGCCGCGCTCGATCAGCCGCAGCGGCATCACGACGTGCAGCTCCGGCGGGTGCACGATCGTGGCCGGCGAGCCGTACGGCTTGTGCAGCAGCACGGCCGCGCGCGGCGACGCCCTCAGCAGCTCGAAGTCGAGCTCGACGACGTCGCCGAAGTTGACCTTCTCGGCGAGGTCGGTCGCCACGACGCCGTTCACCTGCACCCGCCCCTGGCGGATCAGGCCCTCGACCTCGCGCCGCGTGCCGAGGCCGGCGGCGGCGATGTAGCGGTTCAGGCGGATCGGCAGCGGGTCGGGGCCCGCTACGCGCTCGCCTGACCCGGCTCGTCCACGATCGCCTGACCGCTCGCGCTGACCAGCGTCGGCCGCAGGCCGTGCTCGATCGTCTCGCGGTTGATCACGCACTTCGCGACGTCTCCCCTCGAGGGCAGCTCGAACATCACGTCGAGCAGTGCATTCTCGATGATCGAGCGCAGACCACGCGCACCAGTCTCCCGCTCGAGCGCCTTGTCGGCGATCGCCCACAGCGAGTCCTCGGTGAAGACGAGCTCGCAGGAGTCGAACGAGAAGAAGCGCTGGTACTGCTTGACGAGGGCGTTCTTGGGCTCCAGCAGGATCTGCACGAGGTCGTCGCGACCGAGCGGGTGCACGGCCGAGATGACCGGCAGGCGGCCGATGAACTCGGGGATCAGGCCGAACTGGATCAGGTCCTCGGGCATCGTCCGCTGCAGCAGCTCGGCACCGCTGGTGCCGCTCTTCGAGCGGATCTCGGCCGCGAAGCCGACGGAGTTCTTGCCGACGCGCTTGGAGATGACCTTCTCGAGGTCGGCGAACGCGCCGCCGCAGATGAACAGGATGTTCGTCGTGTCGATCGACAGGAACTCCTGGTGCGGGTGCTTGCGGCCGCCCTGCGGCGGCACGCTGGCGACCGTCCCCTCGAGGATCTTCAGCAGCGCCTGCTGCACGCCCTCGCCCGACACGTCGCGCGTGATCGACGGGTTGTCCGCCTTCCGCGCGATCTTGTCGACCTCGTCGATGTAGATGATCCCGGTCTCGGCCTTCTTGACGTCGAAGTCGGCCGCCTGGATCAGCTTCAGGAGGATGTTCTCGACGTCCTCGCCGACGTAGCCGGCCTCGGTGAGGGCGGTCGCGTCGGCGATCGCGAACGGGACGTTCAGGATGCGCGCCATCGTCTGCGCGAGCAGCGTCTTGCCGCAGCCGGTCGGGCCGAGCAGCAGGATGTTCGACTTCTGCAGCTCGACGTCGCCCTCGGCCTGCGCCATCTGGACGCGCTTGTAGTGGTTGTACACCGCGACCGAGAGGGTCCGCTTCGCCTCTTCCTGCCCGACCACGTAGTCGTTCAGGACGGCGTAGATCTCCTTCGGGCGGGGCAGGTTCTGCAGATCGAGCTGGGCCGGGGTCTGCAGCTCCTCGTCGATGATCTCGTTGCAGAGGTCGATGCACTCGTCGCAGATGTAGACACCGGGACCGGCGATCAGCTTCTTGACCTGCCGCTGGGACTTGCCACAGAACGAGCAGAGCAGCTGCTCGTTGGTTTCGGAAGCGCGCGCCATCTGTATTCGATCTTAGCGGTGCGCGATGACCGCGTCGATGATGCCGTACTCCTTGGCCTCTTCCGCGCGACATGAAGTAGTCGCGCTCCGTGTCCCGCGAGACCTTCTCGATCGGCTGCCCGGTGTGCTTGGCGTAGACCAGGTCGAGGCGCGTGCGCATCTCGATGATCTCGCGGGCGTGGATCTCGATATCCGTGGCCTGGCCCTGGAATCCGGCGGATACCTGGTGGATCAGGATCTTCGAGTTCGGCAGTGACATGCGCTTGCCGGGAGCACCGCCGGCCAGCAGCAGCGCGCCCATGCTCATCGCGATCCCGACGCAGATCGTCTGCACGTCGGGCTTGATGAACTGCATCGTGTCGTAGATCGCCATGCCGGCGTACACCGACCCGCCGGGCGAGTTGATGTAGATCGAGATGTCCTTGTCCGGATCCTCGGACTCGAGGTGGATCAGCTGCGCCACGATCAGGTTCGCGATCTGATCGTCGACCTGGCTGCCGAGGAAGATGATCCGCTCGTTGAGCAGCCGCGAGTAGATGTCGAACGCGCGTTCACCACGCGATGTCTGTTCGACGACCATCGGGACTAGCGGCATCGGTTCTCCTCCAGCGGGTTCACGTCGGCGAACCGGTCTACTGCGGGTCGCCCGGGAGCCAGAGTCCCGGCGTGGCTGACTCGGCATCGGCATTCTCGGCGTCCTCCTCAACCGCAGCGGGCACCGGGATCGGCACCGGCTTCGCGATCTCGACCGCTCGGTCGAGCGCCATCTTCAGCCGGAGCTCCTCGC
The DNA here is from genome assembly GCA_963722525.1 of uncultured Actinomycetes bacterium. Classification (GTDB taxonomy): domain Bacteria; phylum Actinomycetota; class Thermoleophilia; order Gaiellales; family F1-60-MAGs149; genus VFJZ01. The sequence goes on from CAVRMM010000002.1 coordinate 998,593, forward strand.
GGAGGGAGTCGCGTGCGGCGGGGGACTCCAGCACTTTTCGGGTCGTCTCGGCCGGATCCTGCTCGCCCTCGGCGGTCGCCTGCTCGAGCACGAACGCCTCGAGCTCGTCGTCGGTCGGCGTCGACCTTCTCGCGGTCGGCGAAGGCCTTCAGCGCCAGCTCCTGGCGGGCCGAGGCCTCCGCGTCGGGCCGCAGGTCGGCGACGATCTCGTCGATCGACTGGCCCGTCATCTGCAGGTACTGCTCGAGGCGCATGCCGCGCCGGGCGAACGTCGCGCGCGATCGTCTCGAGCCGGTCCTGGACACGGCGCTCGACCATCACCGGCGGGATCTCGACCTCGGCGGCCTCGCCCAGCGCCGTCAGCACGGCGTTGCGGTACTCGCCCTGCACGGCCTCCTCGGCGCGCTCGCGGATCTGCCGCTCGATGTCGTCGGTCAGCTCCTGCAGCGTCTCGAACTCGGACACGTCCTTGGCGAAGCGAGTCGTCGAGCTCGGGCAGGATGCGCCGCTTCAGCTCCTTCAGCGTGATCTGAAGACCGCTTCCTTGCCGGCGAACTTCTTGTCGGCCTCGGCCGGCAGCATCGTCGTGGCCTCGCGCGTCTCGCCCTCCTGCATGCCGACGATGGCCTGCTCGAGGCCGTCCAGCAGGCGGCCGGTGCCGAGCTCGACCTGGTAGTCGGTGGCCGAGCCGTCGCGGACCTTCTTGCCGTTCACGGTGGAGACGAAGTCGATCAGCGCGACCATGCCGATCTCGGCGCCGCCGTCGGTGACGGGCTCGAGCTGCACGGCCAGGTTGCGCATGCGCTCGAGGCGCTCCTCGATCGCGCCGGGCGGCAGCGTCACGTCGTGGCGCGGCGCCTCCAGGACGAGCTTCTTCGGGAGCGTGGCGCTCGGCGCCACGTCGACCTCGGCCGTGAAGATCCACGGCTCGCCCTCGACCGGCGGCCCGTCGTAGTCGATGGTCGGGCCGGTCGACCGGCTCGACGCCGGCCTGGTCGAGCGCGCGCCCGTACCAGCGGCTGAGGTGGCCGTCGAGCGCCTCGGCGACGATCGCCTCGCTGCCGAGCCGCGCTCGCAGCGCGGTGGCCGGGGCCTTGCCCGGCCGGAAGCCCGGCACCCGCGTCGTCTTCGCGAGGTCGCTGATGGCATGCTCGAAGGCATGGTCGACATCGTGCGTGGAGACCTCGACCCGGATCCGGATGCGGTCGCCGTCGAGGCGTTCAAGGGTCGTCTGCATCACCGGGTAGCGTAGTTGGTCCCGCGTGCCTGCACCGCCGTCTCGGCCAAGCTGTCGCGGTACGGGTTGCGGAAGGACGGCGGGAAGGCCTCGACCGACGGCGTGCAGTCGCGCAGGCGGTAGACCGTCACCTCGGTGCCGGGGCGCACGTACTCGTCGGGGTAGTAGTCGAACGACCAGTCGAAGTGGAGCGGCACGCTGGTGCCGGCGCGGAACGGCGAGAAGGTGCGCACGCTGTCGGAGGCCTCGCGCAGGCGCTGGTAGTAGGCGTCGGACAGCTGCGGGTCGCGCACCTCCATGCGCTCGCGGTAGGTGTTCTGGGAGACCACGTAGCACGCACCGATGTCGCGATAGGCGTCGATGTCGGCGGCTTGCGGCTGCACGTCGAAGCCGCGCGCCAGCACGGAGAACGGCTTCGCGCCGCGCACGCCGGTCGTGAGCCGCGACGGCAGCGTCGGCTCGATCACGATCCGGGTGCCGGGCGCGGTCTCCGCCAGCAGGTAGCGCCGCGCCTCGAGGCGCGTGTCGGTCTTCGACAGCACCCGGTCGAGGTGCACGCTCGCGATCACGCCCGGCACGCAGACCAGCACGCCGGCCACGGCCGTCATCGCCGCCGGCCAGCGCAGCCGCACGGTGCCCCGCACCACCGCCAGGCCCGCCAGCGCCGCCACCAGCGGGTAGGCGGGCAGCGCCCACCGTGCGAACGCGCGGTCGAACAGCGAGATCGCGACCAGCAGCACCAGGGCCGGCACCGCCGCCGTGGCCAGCCGGCGCGGTCCCGCCCGCGCCGCCAGCACCAGCCCCGCGACGGCCAGCAGCGCCGCCGGCAGGCCGAGCCCCCACGTGAACGAGTCGAGGTAGAAGAGCGGCGCCGCCATCTCGCTCCCGCCCACCTTGGCGACCGAGGAGCGCTCGCCCTGCGACCGCATGGCGTCGAGGATCCGCACCGGGTCGAGGACGAACCACGGGTTCAGCAGCACGGCGCCGGCGACGGCCGCCAGCGCCGCCAGCGCCAGCGGGCGCCACCGCGGCGCGCCCGCGGTGAGGACGGCCAGGAAGGCCGCGCCGGCCGTGTACTTCGTCCCGGCCGCGAGCCCTGCCATCAGGCCCGCCAGCAGCAGGTCGCGACGGCGCCCCTCGTCCAGGTGGCGCAGGGCGAACACGACGGCGAGGGTGGCCGGGAGCACGGCGGGCATGTCGTTCAGCGCCAGCTTGGAGTACCAGACGGGGATGAACCCCACGGCCATCAGGGCGGCCCCGACCAGACCCGCCTTGCGGTCGTGCGCGAGGCGCGACCCTAGGGCGTAGGTGGCGGCGACGACGAGGGTGCCGATCAGCGCCACGACGAGGCGCCCGGTCAGGTAGACGCCGCCTGGGTCGTTGTGGAAGATCGAGCGCACGTCGTCGCCGGCGTAGCGGACGGCGAATGCCACCCACAGCAGGTAGGTCAGCCCGGGCGGGTTCTCGAAGTAGCCGGGGTCGAGATCGCCGCCGCCGAAGAAGCGCGCGGCCTTCGAGACGAAGTGCTGCTCCTCGTCCACGTTGAAGACGAACGGCAGCCCGTGCCGCAGTGAGACGAGGCGGAGGCCGAGCGCGACGAGGAGGATCGCCGCAAGCACGAGGTAGTGACCTGCCGGGCGCCGCAGCACCCGGCAAGCCTACCCGGCGGGCCCGCCCGCGACGGGGCCGGCCGGGGCGCGGCCGGCCGGGCGCGGCCGCTGCGAGGCGCCGATGCGGGCGATGGAGCCACGCTCGCGGGCCCGACTTCGAGACCGACGCCGCCGGCACGGTCCGGGCGGCATGACCGTCACGTCCACCCGCCGTTCGGGCGGGCGGAGACCGCGGCGGCTACGCGGTGAGAGCATCCGGGCTCAGAACGTCGTGTCCCAGTGCATCTCGATGGCGTAGGCCTGGAGGAGTCCGGCGGCGAGACCCAGCCATACCCAGCGTCGCGCCGTGGCGTACGGCGCGGCGGCAACCGCAGCCAGAGGCACCAGGAACTGCCAGATCCGTTCCACCTCAGCTTCGATCACGCCGGTCGCAGCTGCCACCAGGACGCAAGTCGCGAGCGCCCGCGCAGCAGGTCCGCCTCGCTCGATGCCATGGAGAAGGCGTTCCGCCAGGAGCGGCCCGAGTACGATCAGGAACGCGGCCGGCCCGCCGATCACCCAGTACCAGTATGGCCGCCTGCCGCCGATGCCTCGCTCGTACGCGTCGCGTGTCGCGAGGACGGCTCCCGCCGGGTCGTAGCCGAACGCGACCACGAGAGAGGCCAGGATCGCGAGCGTCGTGGCAACCGTCACGACGACGATTCGCGTGCGCTGGCGCCGGGTCACGACGAGCGCCGCGAACAGACCGACGACGGCCAGCGCGTAGCTGAGGAGAAACGCGGTGCCGAGAACGAGCGCACCCCAGATAGCTGTCCGGGTGACGAGCAGCCAGACTGCAAGCGTGGTGATCGGCACGAATGCCGCGTCGTAGGATGTCGCGCCGTAGAGGAGGGTCTGCGGCGCGAGGGCGAACAGCACGACGGCGAGGCGCGCCGCCGTGTCGTCGCCGAGCGAACGGCCGAGCAGAAACGTCGGGACGATCGCCAGAGCGCCGAGTGCGCTGAGCACGAATGCGGTTCCCGCCGGGCTACCGGTCGCCTGATCGAGGGCGTAGAAGGCCAGCGTCGCGCCGACGGGGTGCCCGGAGGGATGGATCGGCAACTCCGGCACGAGTTCCGCAAAGTTGTCGATGAAGGCTCGGACGTGCCCGTCGACGAGGTGGTACGCGGCCGGATACTCGGTCTCGACCGAGTTCGGCCGGGTCAGCGGCCAGGTCCACTCGTCGCGTCCGAACTGGGCGGTGTTGAGGCCCAGGCGTGCGCCGAGCGCGAGCGCGAAGGCGCCGAGGAGGAAGAGCGGAGACGAGAGACCTCGGGCGCGCAGCAGCGCGATCGCAACCACCAGCGCGGCCATCAGGACCGGAACGGGCCACCATGGATGCGCCGGCCCGAACCGGTACTTGTCGTGGAAGTTCACCCAGAACATCGGCGCCGTCGCGGCTCCCAGGTCGACGCCGGCGCGGCGCAGGAGAAACCCACCGACCACCGCCGCGACGACGACGACGGCGCCGATCGGCCGGGCTCGGGCGGCAACGGCGCCGAGCACCCTTCGCAGGTGGCGGTCTCCGGGCGCCATCAATTGTCCGGTGCCCCGGCGCGGATCCAGCGCGCGATCAGTTCGCGGTCGCCGGGCGAGAGCAACGTGGCATTCGACGGATCGGGGGCGTGGGTGATGAGGTAGGAGAGCTCGGGGCGGCCCGGGAGCACCCGCTCGAACGCGAGATCGGTTGCCGCGGGCACACCGACGAGCTGTGACCAGGACCGGCCCGGCCGTAGGTCGAGGTACGGGTACGCGGTCGGGTGACAGCTGACGCAGTCGTGGTCGAAGATCGGCTGGACGTCCCGGGCATACGAGATCTCCCCCGCACTGTCACCCCTCGTCGACGAGGCCGCGAGCGCCGTCCCGGCCAGCACCACGGCCACGAGCGACACGACGGCGACCCTGCGCACTGCGGGTCAGGCCGGCGCCGGGACGGTGATCATGTTCGACACGTTGCAGGCGTGGCTGACGGCCAGGAAGATCCAGCGACCGGTCAGGCCTGCGGCGGGTACCGTGCGCGACCACGGACCCGGGTTCTCGCTGCCGTCCGGCGTCGCTCGCAGCTCGAACACACGGCCCGACTCGGGGTTCACCGCCAGCGTGTAGTTCCGGTCGAGGTCGCTGCCTCGGACATCCATCGACAGCTCGATCGAGTCCCCGGTGCGTGCCACCCGGGCGTTCGAGATGGTCGGGTTCTCGAACGCTTCGACCGGCAGTCCGACGTCCGCCCGGGCCGTCTCGCCGGCGGTGGTTGTGACGAGATGCGACACGTAGACGGTACCGGTGCTGTACGCCTTGATCGCGACCCGACCGACGGGAGCGCCCTGGATCTCGTAGCGACCGTCGGCGTCGGTGACGGCAGCGAGATAGTGCTCCTCGCCGCCCGGGAGATCCTTTCGGATCACGAGCATCGCCACGATCGCGCCTTCCAGCGGCCGGTGCGCGGCGTCGTAGATGACGCCGGCGATCGTCGCGTTGCCCTCCGACACCTGAGGTGCCGCAGCCTGCTTCAGGGCGGTGACGTTGCCGGGTGTCGCGACCTGTCCGGCCGAGACGGTCTCACCGTCGGCGTTCGGCGCGCCGGCGACGATCCAGCTGCGGATCGTCGCGAGCTGCTGCTGGCTCAGCGGGCCCTGGCCAAACGGCATTCGGCCGCCGACGATCGGGTTCGGTCCGTTGCCGGGCCAGCCGGCGACCTTCAGGTAGAGATACGAGCGGTCCGGATCGCCCGCGATCACCAGCGGCAGCGATGGCGCCTCCGTCGAGCGGACGCCGACGATGGAGGCGTAGGCCTTCGGCGCCGTCAGGTCGAGGCCCGCCACGATCCCGGGGTGGCAGCCGCTGCAGCTCGCGCTGAAGATGCTCTGGACCTCCGTGAACCCCGCCGCGCGGGCGGTGTCGCCAGAGCCGTCGCGGACTGCGCCGACGACGCTGGCCACCAACCCGGCGCCGATGATCAGGAGCAGACCGACCGCGACCAGGCCGAACGGGGAGCGACGGTGCATCAGACAGCCATTCTAGGCTGGCTGCGGAACGCCGAAATGGTTGGCGCAGCGCGTTGCGCGAACGTTTCGATCCTCGTCCGGTATCGGAATGGACTCCGCCGCGCCGCTCCCGGCGAGACAGTCGGCGACGACCCGCTCGACCGCGCCGGCGGCGGTGCGTGCAGCGCGAGCCGTGCTCGGTCCTGCCGGATCGTCGTACTCGTCACGTTCGCGCCGGACGGCCCGTGGTCATGCTCGGGGCCGGCCGTCCAACGCCATGGCCCGGAGCAGATGGTGGAGGCGCTCGGCCCGGGTTCGGCTCGACGACCACCGGCAGGAGCCGTAATCGACGCCGGCCGGCCGCGAGCAGCGACTGACGATCATCCGCGCGTGCCTCACCGATCATGACCGGCGCGCTGCCCGGCCAGGCACGGCCGGCGATGTTCGCCCGGCCCCGGCTCGCGCGATGCCGGGGCCGATGGTTCCGCTGACGTTCACACCTCGCGTCGCTCCCGCGCCTACGATGCCAACGTGGACGGCGCTCGCATCCAGCTGATCGACCCCGTCGACGCGCCGATCACTGCGCGCCAGTGGTTCGCGACGGAGGGCGAGACCTCGCCGATCGTCCGCGCGCTGGCGCAGGTGCCCGAGTTGCTGCCGGCGACGATGCCGTTCCTGGGCGCGGTGCTGGGTGCCTCGGCGATCAGCCTGCGCACCAAGGAGCTCGTGATCTTGCGCGTCTCATCGCTCCGCGACTGCCGGTACTGCGTCGGCGCGCACCGCCTGGCGGCTGTCGACGCCGGTGTCACGGCCCGCGAGTCCGGCGCGCTGTGCGGGCAGTTGCCGCTCGAGGAGGTGTTCGACGAGGCGACGGTCGATCTTCTGCGGCTGGTGGACGAGACGGCCGGGGGCGGGGATGTCCCGGATCGCGTGGTCGCCGCGGTACGCCGCCGGATCGGCGACCACGGTGTGGTCGAGGTTGTGCTCCTCGCCGCGACGACGCTGATGCTGAACCGCCTCTGCACCACGCTGCGACTGCCGCTGACCGCAGCGTCGACCGTCCGTCTCGCAGAGCTTGACGCCGGCGGACTTCGGGTATGACCGACCTGCGCGGGTTGATCGCGGCCGGACGGGCCGGACCCCGCCTGTGGTTCTACACCAACTACAACTGCAACCTCGCCTGTTCGTACTGCCTGACCTCGTCGTCGCCGAGGGCGCCGCGCCGCGTGCTCGCGCCGGAGCGAATCATCCGTCTCGCTGACCAGGCCGTGGAGGCGGGCTTCACCTGTTTCGGTATCACCGGCGGCGAGCCGCTGCTGAACCCCTGGCTGCCCGAGCTCGCGACCGAGGTGGCGCGACGGGCGCCGCTCGTGCTGCTGACCAACGGGACGCTCTTCACGCGGCGGCTCCTCGACCGCGTCGCGCCGTTCGCCGGGCATCCGATCGAGGTGCAGATCTCGCTCGATTCGGCCGATCCGGTCGAAAACGATGCGATGCGCGGGCCCGAGAACCACCGCAAGGTGGTCGAGGCAATCCCGCAGCTCGTGGCGCGTGGGATCACCGTGCGGGTCGCGACCACCCTCGCGACCGACGCGAAGAGCGACCTGCCGCGGCTCTGCGAATTGCATCGCAGCCTCGGCGTCGACGATGAGCATCACATCGTCCGGCCGATCGTCACCCGTGGCCGCGCCGTCGAGCACGGCTATGGCATCGCCGCGCACCAGCGGGAGCTGTTTCCGGAGTTGACCGTGACCGCCGACGGCGGCTTCTGGAGCCCCTTTGGCGCCACCAGCCGGGACGGCAAGTCGCTCGATACCGAGCTCCTCCTGACCCGCCAGATCGAACCGCTGCAGCGGCCCGTCGACGCCCTGGTGGCCGCCGTCTGCGGGCTCCCGTCCGGGAGCGACGCCAACCTCGGTATCAGGTGAGCGTGATCGAGGGCCTGCCGGTCGGCGGGCGCGACCCAACCGGAGCCGGCACTCGCGCTCCTGCGCGCCACATGATCGTGCGGTACACCGCGGGCGCCGGCGGCAAGCACCGGTCGGGAGCTCTCGGGCCGATCCGCCGCTCACTCCCGGCCGATGTCGTCTGGATCAGCGGAGCGCCGGAGCGCGTACCCGCACCCGCTGCATTCGGCGCTACCCGACGGGATCCGTTGCAGTAAGCGCCGATGCGGGCGAGAGGACTCGAACCTCCACGGGTCGCCCCACCGGATCCTAAGTCCGGCGCGTCTACCAGTTCCGCCACGCCCGCGCGGAGAGCCGATGCTACCAGTGCACGTCCCGGCGGGCGCGGCCCGGGGCCGGTATCGGTCGTACACTTGCGCCCGTGGCGCTTGCGATCCTCCACGCGCCGAAGCTCGCCCGACGCATCGCGCCGCTGACCGTCGGGCACGCATCGGTCGACTTCACGCAGGGTGCGCTGCCGGTGCTGCTGCCCTACCTGCACCGCGAGTTCGGGCTGTCCTACCTGCAGGACGGCATCCTGTTCCTCGCGCTGACGGTGTCGTCGAGCATCACGCAGCCGCTCTTCGGCAAGCTGTCGGACCGGCGGTCGCACCGGCTGCTGCTGCCCGGCGCGATCGTCCTCTCGTCGGTCGGGCTCGCCGGCTGCGCGCTGGCGCCGAGCTACCCGTTCGCGCTCGTGGCCATCTTCTTCTCCGGCCTCGGCGTCGCGGCCTACCACCCGGAGGCATCGCGGCTGGCGAGCGTGCTCTCCGGCGAGCAGCGCGGCACCGGCATGTCGCTGTTCTCGGTCGGCGGCAACCTCGGGTTCGCCGCCGGAGCCGTGCTCGGCGGCGTCGTCGCGGCGACGTTCGGGCTCGGCGGCGGCTGGCTGCTCGTGCTCCCGGGCGCGATCGGCGCGGCGCTCATCTTCCTGCGCCTCCCCCATGCGCCCGCGCCCGCACGGGCCGCCGGCGCCGTCATCGACCGCTCCGGCGACGACCGGCGGGCGCTCGGAGTGCTGCTGGGCGGCCTCTGCCTGCGCGGCTACGTCAACTTCGGCATGCTCGCGTTCATCCCGCTGTACGAGGAGCGCGTGCGCGGGCGGTCGGACGGCTACGGCGCCATCCTGCTCGGCCTGCTGCTGCTGCTCGGCGCGGTGATGACGCTCGTGGCCGGGCCGCTGGCCGACCGCATCGGGCCGCGGCGGACGATGGTGCTGCTGAGCGCGCCGGTCGGGCCGCTGACGCTCCTCTACGTCCTCGACGACTCGGTCATCGGCGCGATCGCGGTGATCATCGGCGGGGCGCTCGTGATCGGGACGTTCTCGGTCTCGATCGTGCTGTCGCAGATGTACCTGCGCAGCGCGCCCGCTCTCGCGGCGGGGCTCTCGATCGGCCTGTCGATCGGCATCGGCGGCGCCTTCACAGTCCTGATCGGCGGCATCGGCGACGCCGTCGGGCTCGACTGGGCCCTCGCGACCGTGGCCGCGGTGGCGGTCGTCTCGGTCGGCGTCCTGTTGATGCTGCCGCGCGACAAGCGGACGGCCGAGAGCTTCAGCTAGCGCTACGAGCGGGCGGAGACGCCGGGCGGGGCGACGAGCCCCTGCGCGTCGCCTGCCTCGAGCATCTCGGCCGTGCCCATGGCGCCGCCGATGGCCGTCGGCGTGCCGACCGCGCGGCTGGCGTACAGCACGGCCCACTCCAGGCAGGCCTGCGGCGAGGCGCCATGCAGATCGGCCCAGATGTAGGCCGCCGCCAGCAGATCACCGGCGCCGGTGGTGTCGACCGCGTCGACGGGCGTGACCACGGGCGCCATGGTGCGCTCGCCGGCGTGGATGGCGATCGCTCCCTCGGCACCGAGCGTCACGACCACCGTGTCGACCGCCTCCCCCAGGCGCGCGGCGGCGCCCTCGACGGAGTGCAGGCCGGTCAGGCCGAGCGCCTCGCGCTGGTTGACGAACAGCACGGAGGCGCGCGCCAAAAGGGCCGGCGGGCGACCCGCGTAGGCGCGCGCGTCGTCGTCGCCGACCGTCACGTAGGCGGCGGCGCCCTCGGGCACGGCGTAGAGCTGGTCGAGGCTCAGCGCGACGGCGCGCGGCGACAGAGCCGCGACGTCGGAGGCCGAGGCCCGGACACCGGGGTCGACGGTCACCATCGCGCGATCGCCGTTCACCGGCATTACGACCGTCGTGGGCGTGCGTGCGGACGAGCGCTCGACCATGCCGACGCCCTCGGCCAGCAGCACCTCGCGCACCGCGATGCCGGCCGTGTCACGGCCGAGCGGGGCGGCGATGGCGGCGCCGAGGCCGAGGCGCGCGGCGGCGATGGCGGTGATGGCACCGCCACCCGGGGTCTGCACCAGGTCGGCGGCGAACCGCTCCTCGCCCGCCGCCGGCAGCCCGTCGAGCCCCACGAAGGTGAGGTCGAGGAAGACGGGGGTGGCGACGACGAGATCCATGAAGAGGCGGGTGTCGGAAGGGTAATCGGTCATGCGACGAGGGCCCGGACGGCGTCACCGGAGAGCTCGCCCTTCGGGACGAAGCCCCGAGCGGGCGAGTCGGCGACGAGCGTCCCGAAATCGGCGCCGTCGCGGCTCGACGTGAGGACGATAGCGCTCAACGAGCCCTGCTCGCGGAGTCGCGCTGCGACCTCGAAGCCGTCGATGTCGGGAAGGCTGACGTCGAGCAGGACGACGTCGGGGGCGAGGCGGAGCACCTCGATAATGGCCGACGCGCCGTCGGTGGCCTCGCCGAGCACGGCGAAGCCCTCGCTCTCGAGCACGCGTCGGGCGGTGGCCCGGAACGACGGATGGTCGTCGACGATGAGGATCGTCTGCGTCATCCGTCGGCCGTCACACGCTCATCGTGGCAGGTGCAGAAGCCGTGCGAGGTACGGCTAACCCCACCTCGTCGTCACCGGCGAGCGAGCGCGCGCCGCGGAAGGTGAGGCCCTCGCGAGCGAGGAAGACCAGGCCCAGACCGACGCCGATGAGGGCCTCGACGACCTGCAGGCCGACGCCGAAGGCGATCGCCGTCGAGCCAGGCACGGCGCACAGCTGCACCAGCGGCGCGTAGACGCCGAGCTGGAACATGCCGACGTTGCCGGGCCAGAAGGGGAACAGCTGCACGATCGTGGTAGCGACGAAGACCAGGGCGGCACCCTTGATGCCGGCGTGGATGTCGAAGGCGACCAGCGCGGCCCAGATGCCCGCGATCTGCGCGATCCACGAGGCCGTGCCGGCCGCGACAGCCGCCGTCACGGCGCCGGGGCGGCTGAAGACCGCGTTGCCCTCGACGATGCCGTCGACGACAGATCGCATCCGGCCGCGGGCGCTGCGGGCGACGGCGTAGAGCAGCACCGCGACCAGCGCGACGATGCCGATCAGCGCGAAGGCCAGCCGGGTGGCGATGGGCGGCAGGTCGCAGGTCACGAGCAGGATCAGCACGGTGATCGCCAGCGCGATGCCGACGAGCAGCTGCTCGGCGATGACGGTGCCGGTGATGGCCTTCTTCGTGAGCGGGCGGCCGTTGCTGCGCGTCCGTCGCGCCAGCACGGCGACGCGCGCCACCTCGCCGACCCGGGCGAACAGCACGGTGTTCAGCAGGAAGCCGATGAACAGGGCCGGGACGACGTGGGCGTAGCGCGTGCGGCGGCCCTCGGGCAGCGCCTCGAGCGTGATCTTCCAGACGACGGCCTTGCCCAGGATCGACGCGAGGTTCAGTACCAGCGACGCCGCGATCCAGCCCCAGGCGATCTGGGCCGTGGTGAGCGTGCCGAATTCGATGCGCCGGCCGACCACGATCGCGGCCGCGAACAGCGCGACGCCGCCGACGGCGGCGCGGGCCCAGGGCCCGAACGTGAGCGCTCGGCGGGCGGGCAGTGCGGGTGTGGCGATCGCAGACACACCTGCAGCATCGCGCCCGCCGGGTGGCCCGTCGGATCGGTCGGCAGGCGTCCTCTGGTGCGGCTATCCGCACCATTGGATCAGTCGGGCAGCGGCACCACGGCGCGGATGGTCGTCCCGACGCCCGGCGAGCTGGAGACCACGAGCGAGCCGCCGAGCGCCTCGATGCGGTCGGCGAGGCCGCGCACGCCGGTGCCGCGGGCCGGGTCGACGCCGCCGACGCCGTCGTCGCGGATCTCGATTGCGACCCGCTCGGCGTCGCGCTCCACGTGCACGACCACGCGCGACGCGTGGGCGTGCTTGGCGACGTTCGCGATCGCCTCGGAGGCGGTGAAGTAGAGCGCCGCCTCGTGCGGCGCCGGCAGCCGCTCGTCGAACCCGCAGACGATCTCGACCGGTGTCGCGGAGCGTTCGGCGATCGAGACCAGCGCGGGCCGCAGGCCGCGGTCGGCGAGCACCGCGGGGTGGATGCCGCGCGCCAGCTCGCGCAGCTCCTGCAGCGCCAGCGCCAGGTCGGCGCTGCACGCGTCGAGCGCCTGCGCGGTGGTGTCGGGGTCGGCCACGCCGGCGCGCGCCAGCCGGATGCCGAGCGCGACGCTGATCAGGCGCTGCTGGGCGCCGTCGTGGAGGTCGCGCTCGATCCGCCGCCGCGACTCGTCGGAGGCCTGCACGATGCGGGCCCGGGATGCGACCAGCTCCCGCTGCGACTCGGTGTTGGCGATGGCCTGCGAGACCAGCTCGGCGAACGCGTCGATGCGCTGCTCGGCGTCGGCCGGCGGCGGTGGGTCGTCGTCGATGGTCGAGACGCTGACGCCGCCCCAGAGCCGGCCGCCGACGCGGATCGGCGCGGCCACGGCGGCCTTGACGCCGATCAGCTCGCGAAGCCGGATGGCGTAGGCGCCCGTCAGCGCCGAGTAGTCGTCGACGCGGGCCGGCTGGCCGGTGCGCAGCACCAGGGCGAGCGCCGTCGGCGAGTCGAGCCGGATCTCGGCGCCGACCGGCACGAACCGGCCGGGCACGTCGCTCCAGCCACCCACCACCTTGGCCACCGTGCCGCCGTCGAAGCGCACCATGTTGGCGGTGCGGGCGCCGAGCAGCCGCCCGACCTCCTCGGTCACGGCCGCGAAGATGGTGTCGGCCGGGCCCATCTGCGCGACCAGCGTGGCCACGCGCTGCAGGGCCGCCTGCTCGGAGAGCCGCGACTGCAGCTCGACCTGCAGCCGGGCATTCTCGAGCGCCAGCGCGGCGGCGGCGATGACCGGGACGACGCGCTCGCGGTCGCTGACGCTGGACGGCGCGTGCATGAGCATCGCGACCGGGCCGGTGGCGCGCTCGATCACGCTGGCGCCGTCGCCGCGCTCGGGCACCTCCATCCGGCGGCCGCCGTCGTCGACCCAGACGGCGTGCGCGGGCAGCCAGTAGGCGATCTGCAGATCGGGGTCGCCGAGCGCGCGCCCGAGCACCACCCGCAGCCCTTCGGAGGACGTCGCCTCGTTCAGGGCCACGATCAGGTCACCGACGTTCATCGACACGGGATGGTCGCAGGTCGGTTGACGCGGCGCGAAAACGCCGGCGAACGGCCCGCCGTGATGGCGGACCGCTCCCGGCGGATGTGTGGTGGATCAACGGCTCGCCGCCGGCTCGAGGCCGGGTTGGCCGTGGCTGATGTGCGGCAGCCACCACAGCCTGCGCGGCAGGTACCAGTCGGCGTCGCCGAGCAGCGACATCGCGGCCGGCAGCAGCACCGCGCGGACGATCGTGGCGTCGATCAGGATCGCCGCCGACAGGCCGACGCCGAGCGGCTTCATGTCGAGGCCGGTGAACGTCGCGAAGACGCCGACCACGGCGATCATCACGAGGGCGGCGGAGGTGACGACGCCCGCCGTCTCCGGGTCCGGCGAACCGCACCGGCGGGGGTCGGGTCAGCGCCGCAGGGCGGCGCGGGTCTCGTCGACCAGCTGCGCGACGACCTCGGCCGCCGGCAGCGGCTCGCCGACGAGCGCGGCGGCCTGGCCGGCGAGCATCGGCAGCAGGTCGACGGCGTTCTGGCGCGAGGCCTCCCGGCGCAGGTCGGCGATCAACGCGCCCTGGCCGCCCCAGCCCAGCGTGCCCGCGTCGGCCTCGACCAGCGCCGCGACGATGCGGTTGTTGATCCACCGCGCCGGCCGGCCGGTGACGGCGTCGGTGACGACCGTGCCGTACCGCTCGGCATCGGCCAGCGTCTGGCGGTAGACGTCGGCGACGCCGCTCTCGCGGGCGCCGATGAAGCGCGTGCCGAGCGACACGCCCTGCGCGCCGAGCACGAGCGCGGCGGCGATGCCACGGCCGTCCATGACGCCGCCCGACGCGATCACCGGCACCGCGTCGCCGACGGCGTCGGCCATCTGCGGCACCAGCGCCATCGTGCCGGTCTCGGGAGCGCTGCGCAGCGTCTCGCCGCCCGCGAAAACGCTGCGGTGCCCGCCCGACTCGGCGCCCTGGGCGATCACGCCGGCGGCGCCGGCCTCGACCGCGCGGCGCGCGTCGGCGACCGAGGTGACCATCGCCAGCACGGGGACGCCGGCCGCGCCCGCGATCTCGATCAGCGGCCTGGGATCCTCGAACGTCGTCACGACGCGGGCACCGACCTCGATGCTCGCCGCCACCAGCTCGGCCGGTGCACCCACGGGCGGCGCCTGCGGCGGCTCGGGCGGCAGGCCCAGCTCGGCGCGGAACGGCGCCAGGACGGCGACGATCCTCTCGCGGTCGCCGGTCGGCTCGGTGCGCGTCGCGAGCTGCACGTTGACGCCCACCGGCGCGCCGCCGGCGAGCTCGATGGCCGTCCGGGTCGCCTTGACGATGGCGTCGACGGTGGTGCCGGAGGCGGGCAGCACGCCCAGCCCGCCGGCGCGCGAGACGGCGCCGGCCAGCTCGGGCGTGCCCGGGCCGTTCGCCATCGCGGCCAGCAGGATCGCGTGGCGGATCCCGAGCAGGTCGCAGAGCGGTGTGCGGAGGGGATCGGTCACGACGGCCTGACCTCGCGGTGCCTCAGTCGGACGCGCGCAGGAACGTCAGCACGGCGAGCACGCGGCGGTGGTCCTCGACCGCGGCGCCGAGGTCGAGCTTCTCGAAGATGTTCGTGATGTGCTTCTCGATCGCGCGCGGCGTGACGACCAGCTGCTCGGCGATCGCCCCGTTCGACCGGCCCTCGGCCATCAGCGACAGCACCTCGCGCTCGCGCGCGGAGAGCACCTCGAGCGGCGCCGCCTTGCGCTTGCGCGCGACCAGGAGCGAGACGATGGACGAGTCGAGGGCCGAGCCGCCCTGCGCGACGCGCCGGACGGCGGACGAGAAGTCGTCGATCTCGGCGATGCGGTCCTTCAGCAGGTAGCCGACGCCGTCGGTGCCCTCGGCCAGCAGCTCCATCGCGTACTCCGGCTCGGCGTACTGCGACAGCACGATGACGCCGACGCCCGGGTGCGCCTGCCGGATGCGGAGCGCTGCGCGCACGCCCTCGTCGGTGTGCGTGGGCGGCATGCGGATGTCGACCACGGCGACGTCGGGATGGTGCGACGTGATGGCGGCCATCAGCTCGACGGCGTTCGCCACCTGGGCGACGACGTCGAATCCCGCGTCGCCGAGCACGCGGGCGACCCCCTCGCGCATCAGGGCCGAGTCGTCGGCGATCGCAACCTTCAGAACGGCCACAAGCGCGACGTTAGCAGCCCGGGCCTCGCCTGCCGACCCCGCCCCGGTACGGCTGACCGCACCGGCGGGGTTCGGCGCGCCCATCGGCTCGCCACCTGCGAGACACCAGCTTCCCGTACGCGGGCCACACCCCCGCGGCGCGATGCTCCTCCTGTGCAGTCGGCCCGCCGACCGCCGCCACCCAAGGAGCACATCATGACCCCCACCCCCCATCACTCGGCAGCGCTCCTCCTCCATCGTGAGCGCGTCGCTGATGCCCTGCGAAGCGCCTCCTACGGCACCGGCCGCCGCAAGCGCTTCGGACGGATGAACCGCAGCGCGCTGCTGCGGCTCGCTTAACCGACAACTCCCAACTCCCTCCCTCCCCTCCCGCCGCAGGGCGCCCACATGGGCGCCCTGCTTGCGTCCTGGGCCAGCCGCTCCGGGCGGGTGCGGTTCACCCCACCTGCGGACGCCAGTTCTCCGTAGAAACGGCCCTCGCGGTGGCGGCGAAGCTTGTGGAGCGCGATCGGAACCCCCGCCGCGCCTCCCTCCCACACACGCCCCACAGGAGTCCCCCGCGATGTCCGCCTTCCCCACCACGATCGATTCCAGCGACCTGCGCAACCAGTTCCGCGGCGTGCTCGTCGAGGCCGGCGATTCCCGCTGGGACGCCGCCCGTCAGGCGTACAACCTGACCCTCGACCAGGAGCCGCTCATGATCGCGTTCCCGGTCGACTCGGCCGACGTGCAGGTGCTCGTGTCGTACGCGGCGGAGCACGGCATCGAGGTGGCGCCGCAGCGCACCGGCCACAACGCCGATCCGCTCGGCTCGCTGGGCGACGTGATCCTGGTGAAGACCGACGCCATGCGCGGCGTCGAGATCGACGAGCAGCGGCAGGTAGCGCGCGTGCTGGCGGGGACGAAGTGGGCCGACGTGGTGCCGGTGGCCTCCGATCTCGGCCTGGCAGCGCTGCACGGCTCGACGCCGG
Source organism: uncultured Actinomycetes bacterium (assembly GCA_963722525.1). Classification (GTDB taxonomy): domain Bacteria; phylum Actinomycetota; class Thermoleophilia; order Gaiellales; family F1-60-MAGs149; genus VFJZ01. Next base: position 1,014,970 of record CAVRMM010000002.1, read on the forward strand.
ACGTGAGCGTGGTCGGCTACTCGCTCGGCGGCGGCGTCGGCTGGTACTCCCGCAAGCACGGCACCGCCGCCGCGAGCGTGCTGGCGATCGAGGTCGTGACGGCCGACGGCCGGTTCCGGCGCGTCGACGCGAGCCACGACGCGGAGCTGTTCTGGGCGCTGCGCGGCGGCGGCGGCAACTTCGGCATCGTCACGGCGATCGAGATCCAGCTCTACCCCATCGCCGAGGTGTACGCGGGCGTGCTGTTCTTCCCGTGGGAGCGCTCGGAGGAGGTGCTCAACGCCTGGCACGAGTGGACGCGGACGGTACCGGACGAGGTGACGTCGGTCGGCCGCATCCTCCAGGTGCCGCCGATCGAGGAGGTGCCGCCGTTCCTGCGCGGCCAGAACTTCGTGATCCTCGAGGCGGTCGTGATCGGCGACGAGGCGTACGGCGCGGAGCTGCTGCGCCCGCTGCGCGAGCTCGGCCCGGCGATCGACACGTTCGCGATGGTGCCGCCGGTCGGCATCTCCGAGCTGCACATGGATCCGCCCAACCCGATGCCGTACGCCGGCGGCGGCCACGTGCTGGTGTCGGACCTGACGCCCGAGGTGATCGCGGACTTCGTGGCCGCGACCGGTCCGGGCTCCGGCTCGCCGCTCGTCTCGGTCGAGATCCGCCACAACGGCGGCGAGCTGTCCCGCGAGGCGCCCGGCAGCGGTGCGTTCGCGTCCGTCCCCGGCGAGTACATGACGTTCGGCGTCGGCCTGGTGTTCGACCCGGCCGGCGGCGAGGCGGTGCGCGCGCAGCTGGCGATGATCGAGGAGGCGCTCGAGCCCGCCGACACGGGCCGCCGGTACCTGAACTTCACGGAGGAGACGACCGATCCGGCGCGGTTCTTCGAGCCGGCGACCCTCGCCCGCCTGCAGGCGGTCAGGGCCCGCGTCGATCCGAACGAGGTGATCCGGGCGAACCATCCGATCCGGCCGGCCATGACCGGCGCCTGCTAGCGCTCCCTTCCGCCGGCCGGCGCAGGCTCCTCGAAAAGCCTGCGCCGGCCTGTGCGTTTCTGGCCCTAGAGGCCCGGAATGCGGATCAGCGCCATCTGGCCGCCTTCACGCTTGTAGGTGAAGTCGGGCTGGCCGTCGCCGTTGTTGTCGTCCCCCGGCGCGCGTTCCACCCAGAGCGTGTGTGCCTGGACGTTGAGCAGGAAGGCGCCGCGGCCGAAGGCGGCCGAGGCGTCGACGATGCCGCTGGTCTCCCAGGCGCCCTGGTTCCCGGCCGGCCGGCCGTCGACGTCGGTCGGACCGCCGTCGGCGGACTGGTCGACGTTGAGCACCACCTCGGGCGTCCCGCCGAACGGGACGTACCAGAGCCGCGCCGTGGTCGCGTTCGCCGAGACGTCACCAGCCGGGAACTGCTGGCTCGAGCCGGGGTCCTCGGTCAGGAGGAGGCCCTTCTTCGTCGTCTCGATGTTGTCGGGCTGGTGCACTTCGGTGACGGTCTTCACCGGATTGTCGTCACCCTCGACGAGCACGGTCAGCGACTTCACCTTCTTCGGATCCTCGCGGTCGAGCACCATCTTCCACACACGGCCGTTCGTCGACCTGAAGTTCGGCGTATCGAGGCTCTGGGCGTCCGTGCGTCCCCGGCCCGAGTCGACGATGTAGACGACGTTCTCGCGGCCGCGCCGCTTGTCGTAGGCAATGTCCTCGACGCGGACGAACTGGAAGACGTTGTTGATGTCGCTCCAGTACTCGAGCACCCACTGCGGACCGTCAATGCCGACCGGCACGGCCGAGCGGAGATCGGTTTGCCAGCTGCCGTTCGCCGGTGGCAACGGATACCCCTTGTCTGCGGCCTTCAGTTCCGAGCCGTCGGCCTTGCGGCCGGTCGCGATGTCCTTCGGCACCTTGATGAAGTGCCCCTTGACGGCCGTGCCGGATCCCGGCGAGGACGTCGTAGTAGTTCTTCACGCCCGGGGTGTCCGAGACGAAGGCGTAGAGGTCGCCCTTGTCGGCCATGACGCCTCGTGCGCTGCGGGCGATGTAGGAGTAGAGCTGCGACTGTGCGGGCACCGCACCGGCCGGGAACACGCCGGTGAGCGGGCCGCTCGTGAACGTGTCGTCGCCCGAGAGCACGACCGGCTTGCGATAGCCGGGGATCGCCACGGCGTTCTCGTGGTTGAAGCGCCCCATGCCGTAGATCGGCCGCGACTTGCCGCTGCGGATGTCGAGCGCCACGACCACACCGGCCTCGCGTTCGGTCGCGCTGCCGATGACCGGCGGCCAGGAGTCCTCCTGACGGTTCACGTAGTCGGGCGACTCCTCGTTCGTGAACAGGATGTCCCGCTCGAACCCGTGCTCGGAGGTCGCCAGGAAGTTGGAGCAGAAGCGCTGGTAGCCGAGGCTGCTCTCGATCGCGAACGAGCCCTTGAGCACCTTGGCCGAGCGCCGGTCGAGGGTCAGCTTGCTGACCTGCGAGTTGTCGAAGTCGTTCTCGCCGTTCGCCGCGGTCGGTGCGGCGGCGGAGAACGGGAACGGCACCTTGCTGGTCTCGTGGTTCACGTACAGGTCGACCTTCCCGTGCCTGCGCCGGTCGACGGCGATGCCGTCAGGAATGGCTTCGAACCGGTAGCCGCTCGACAGCGTGTCGCCCACGGTCAGCAGCGGCGTGATCCGCACTCCGGGCTTGACTGCGGTGAGCATCGAGGGCTGGGCCGTCCGGAAGCCGTGTCGTTGGTGACCGCGGTGGCCGTCGTCACCGGCAAGCGCGCCGGTCGGCACAGCGGCCGCAGCGGTGGCGGCGACGGCGACGAACGTGCACGCCAGAACTGCGCGTTGGCTCATATCCCCTCCTTCGAGGTTGCACTCCCGTCCTGTTTGTTGGCAGATCCGGTCCGTTCCAAACCCGCCGCCCGGAACTCGTCCTCTCCACGCGCCGCTCGGCGGTCGCAGCGGTCTCGGTGGGCATGTCCTGCGCGCTACGTGATTCTGGCGCGCTCAGCGCTCGCCCCGCGTCAGGCACAGGGCCTGCGACGAGCGGGTGTTCCCGGCCGGCCCGGAGGGATTCGAACCCCGACCGGCAGGTTCGAAGCCTGCCGCCCCCGTAGCCGTTTGCAGGTGTGAAGCAGGCGCGCGCCACTGCGCGCCGGTCTTCGAAGCGCGTTCGGTGCTTCGCTCGGCAGGATGGCACGCGAAGGGGTCGGCCGGCCAGCGTCCGGACACCGGCCAAGCGCCCTCTGGACACCTGCCAACTAGCGCAAGAAGCGAACTAACCAGGACGGCCGGGCCTAAGCTTGGCCTGGTGATATGGTTTCAGATCGCCTACAAGCGACTCGCGCATGACAAGCGAGTTCTGGCGGTACAGCACGACCACACCGCCGCCGTGGGCCTGAGGGCACGAGAAAGAAAGACGGCATGATCAACGTCATCATCGGCGTCCCTATCCTCCTGGCCGTCGTTTACGGCCTGGCTGTTCTGACCGGCAGGGTCTTCGGAACGTTATACGACTGTTTCGAGTGTAAGACCAAGCGCCGGACATGTTTCCTGACACCCAAGTGCCCGAAGTGTGGCAAGAAGATGACGCCGGTCCCGACAGTACCTGCGAGCCGGCGGGTGCCGAGGTGGCCGACCCGCCGCCTCGTCACGGAGTACGTCAGGTCGAGCGTGGGGTGAGACGTCGAGCGTGGCGTCGTCGCGCGATGTCCGCCCCGCGTGAGGCCGCCGCCGGCCTGCACGAGTTTCGGACGTTCGGCGCTGGCGGCCGCTCGCGGCCGCACACGCTGGTACTCAGACCCGCTTGAAGGGGTCGAGGTGGACGTCGTCGATGCGGAACACGGTGCCGGCGTCGGCGATGAACAGGAACTGCGCCTGCAGGTCACGGGTGGCCAGGGATGCCATGAACGCGGGCGGAAACACGACTACCGGGCTTGGCTTCCAGGAGGCGTCCGCTGTCATCGTGGTGATGACGGACGAGACCTTCCCGGTCGGGCCGTTCAGCACGCCCTGGACGCGGAGCGATCCGGTGCCCGAGATCGTCGGATGCTGGACGGCGAAAGCTTCTGCCGGTGCAGGTCGCGCACAAGCCCGTAGAGGTCGGCCGTCGTGATCTGCGAGAGGCGTTTCTTCGCGAGCGGCGTCGTCAGCACGCGCCGCCGCAGCATCGATTCGTACTCGCGGATGACGGGCAGCCAGAACTGGCCGCCGCCGCGAGCGCGGATCGACCCGTCGCGCATCCCGTCGAGGATCGCTTTTCCGCCTCGTCCGCGAGTGTCGGGGTGCGGATCGCGCGGAGGCGTCCCTGGTCGGCGCGCACCGCTGCGTCGCGACGCCATGCGCGGGCCGCCTCGAGCGACGGGAACGTGCGACGAACCTTCTTCTCGTCCGCCGCGACCCAAACGGCCGCCTCATAGGATGGTGTGCACGTGCAGCGGCCCTCGCCGCTGCACGTGCGGGCGTGCCTGGTCCTGATTCCCGCAGCCATGCTTGCGCTCCCACGGCTCGCGGCGTCGCTCCCACGATGCTGGTCTGCGTTCGTTCGCCTGGTCGACCACCGCTCGCCGCTGGAGCGGTCGCGTCGGGACGGTGCGAACTGCGGCGTCGAGCGACTCAAAGCAACCGCATGCGATCCGGCCGAGCGGCAGGGCGTATCGTCGACCCGCCTTGCGGTAGGGCGACACGACAAGCGGCGTACCGAGCGCGAAGGCGGCTTTGATCGCGGCGACGCCGTACGCGATCAGCGTCCCGTCGAAGTGCACGGATGCGGGGATCCTTGCGGACAGCGCGGACGGTGAGAGACAGGCATTGGTAGCCTCTCTGTTGTTCGACCTGGCGGCGTCTTCTTAGCCGGAAATGCCGTCAGGTAGGGCCTCCACCCTGACGAGCCGGGCGGTAGAGCGTACGCTGGCCGGCGGATGCCGTCAACGCTCAGCCCTCACCGCGTTCCGCTCTAACCACGCCTCGAGTTCTCGGCGTGAGATGACGCGGCGCCGGCCCACGTACGCGCATTGCAGCTGTGGGAGAACGTCGCGGTCGAAAAGCGACCGCGACACGCCGAGCACCTTCGCGGCGTCGGTCGGGCTGTAGGCGATCGCGTCCGTTCTCACGATGCACCGACTGTGTAGTGGTCGCGCACGAGGCCGATCAGGTTCGGCATCGGCGTCGGCTTGCCGGTCGCGTGCCACCGTTCAGCTGGCCGGCCGCCGGTCTGTTCCTGCGTCCGGTCGGCCTGCCCTGCCCCCTCGAGCACCGCGAGCGCGGCATCGATCCTCGCCGCCGACCAGTGCCTGCTCTTCGCGTCGGTGATCTCCGTTCGCGTCAAGCCGTGCAGCGTGGACGTGAGCAGCTCGAGGATCTCGGCCGCGTCACCTCCAGCACCGCCGAACACGTCCGCCGCCGACCAGGAGCGCGTAGTCCATCACGGCCAGAGCGGCGGCCAGGTGCTCGAGCAGCACGACCTTCTCACCATCGAGAAGCGCATAGATGAGCGCCAACCTCAGCGTGATCGGTTCCGCTCGTGCGGTGATCGCCCCGAGACGGCCCGGAAGATCGTCGCCTAGCAGGGTGTATGCCTCCCGCCATAGCTCCGCCGCCGGCGCCGCAAGCCCCACGCGACCAACAGTTCGGGCGCGTGGATGACGCACGCAGAACGGTCGCGCAGCCCGGCAAGCGTGTCGATCCGGTCAGGGTCACAGCCGAACGGCGCAGCTGCGACCGACCCGGAGATCCACGGAATCCGGTTCGCGAACCCGTTGAGAACGCCGGCCTTCGCGAGTCGACGTGAGCCGTGGCGCGTGATGTGCCCGACCAGCGAGATATGCAGCGCCGCTCGACGTCATCGTTCCACTCTTGGTCCGGATCGACATCGTGCCGCCGTCCCACGCCGCGCGGAGGATCGAGCTGATCGTCGACCCTTCCCGTCCCGCGACTCGGAGTAGTCGAGCGAACTCGACCTCGAGGATGCACGCACGACGATCTCCGGCGCCGGCGTCGTTCTTGGTGGCGTCGCGGGTCGCGGCGATGATGGACTCGCCGCTCGCGAAGCCGTTCACGATGCAGCCGTGCGTCGAACGCCGGGCGACGTGCCGGGAACGGCAGCCGCGTCGTGTTCGCCGCCATCCCCTTCGGCCACGGCTCGTGTTTCGACGATCGTCACGAACAGGTTTGCGGGGTGCCGATCAGCGCCAACGCGGAGGTGTGGGCCGCCGCCGATCATGCTCCCGCCGAACGTCAGGCCGTGCAGGAGCATCGCCCACGGGCGGCATCGGTGCCGGCGTGAACGAACCGACGTGGCGGCCGATGACGCCGAGGAACGCTGCGGCGTTCACGACGGCCTCCGCGTCCGCGGAGACTTCATCCCGCCGGTCAGCCCGCTGGTGATGGTGCCGTGGCGGCCATCGTGCCCCATCGCTTCCTGCAGGGACAGCCCGCAGCGGAGTGCGGCGGTAACGAACGTGTCGACGGCGTAGCGGTGGTCGAGTTCGCCTCCGGCGACGAGTTGGCCGCACCTGAACGCGGCCAGGTTGAGCCGATTGTTCCGCTGCCCTTCGGGCGCGTTGGCGACGTCGTCGGCTTCTCGGTGGAGAGCGGCGAGGCCGTAGGCGGAGTTGCCGTGTCGGTCAGCGAGCGGCAACACGTTCCCGCCTCCGCTGGCAGGGAGGTCGCGGCGGTAGATCGACGAGCTCAAGCAGCCACGCCGGCATCGGCGCGACGGGTGCGTTGACCGCGGCGTAGTACAACTTGCCGGATGCGTGGATGCTGCCGGCGCCGACGACGTACCCACCTTCACCGCGGACGTCGATGCCGTTCGGCAGGTTCCCGGAGCGGTTTCCGAGCCGCCGCGGCGACTGCAGGTAGAAGTGGTGCCCGCGACCGGTCTGCACCATCCGCGTCCGCGGTAGCCGTCCGTGCTCGGTCTGGAGACGCTTCAGGGCCGCGTCGGAGTCGCAGTCGATCACCACGAGCCGCGCGGAGTGGCCACAGGCGACGCCGACGTTGCCTTCCGGCTCGACTCGCCACCAGGCGCGGATGCGTTCCGGGTCGAGCGTCGCGTCCTTGACGCCGTGCGGCACGAGGCGGCCGGTCGGCCGCTTCCCGCGCGGTTCGCACGGGAACACTCCCCAGCCCTGGGCGGCGTGCCAGAGCGCGTAGTCCGCCATGCCGCTCATCGCTCACCCCCGGCATGCTCGGAGGCTGGCTGGAGGGCGGCTGGCTCGCCGCGGGTGCCGGGCCCTAGGTCAACGCCAACAGGAGCCGGCGGATCAGGCGGTGGCGGTTCTGACGGTTCTGACAGCGGACGGACGTGCGGGTCGTGCGGACGCGCCTCGAGGTCGTGACGCGTCGGGCGTTCGAGTCGGGCGCGACGCTACCGGGCGGACCAGCCCCAGTTCATCACCCGACCCCCTACGGCGGCGACGTGTCGTTGCCGGGCGCGATCGTGTCCTTGGCGCGGACCTTCCCGCCGCGGCCATGGATCACGAGCTCGCCGCCGCCGGCGTTGCGGAGAATCCGGCGGCCAGCATCAATTCTCCTCCTGCGTCTCGTGCACTGAGGATGAGCGGAGCGCGTTCGGCTTCTTGACCCTCCATCCTCCGTCGGGAGCGTCGTCCAGATCGCGGGCGTCAGCTTTCAGTGAGAGCGGAGGCTGAGTACGCGGGAGGCTCGCAGAGTGCCACGGCACGGAGCTTCGCCAGGGCACGCTCCTCCACCACGCGAACACGCTCACCGGAGATACCGAGTTCGCGGCCGACGGCGCGGAGGGACGCGCCATCCGCGCGCCGTTCGACGATCTCGCGTTCACGCTCCGACAACCCGAGCAGTAGCGGCAACACCTGGTCCGCCGTTACTCGGGGCAACACGTCGGAGTAGGCAGCTTCGCCGAGCGGGTCCTCGAGCAGGTCGAGTGCCGCCGGGGCGCCTGGCTCCTGCCCGAGCCGGAGCGTACGAGCGACCCGCTCCGCCGGCCAGCCGACGTCGTCGGCGAGCTCCATGAGACGTGGCTCGTTGCCGCTAGCTGCGGGTCAGCGCTTCGTGCCGTTCCTTCAGCTCGTGGAGGTCCCACAGTACGTGGCGCGGCAGCCGCAACGGGCGGCCGTGCTCCGCGATCGACTGCTGGAACGATTGCCGCACCCAGATCTCGGCCCACGCCAGGAACGGGACGCCGCGTTCGGGGTCGAACCGCTCAAGCGCGCGGAGCAGTCCGACGACAGCGTCCTGCACGAGGTCGTCCGTCGGAGACGCCGCGACCGCGATACCGTCGCGACCAAGCCCGCAGCCGGCCAATCGCGACCTCGACCAGCCGTGCACGAGCGTTCTGGCCGTCTCCGGCCTGAGCAAGTACGGCGAAGCCGTTGGATGTCGTCGCAGCTCCATCATCGTCCCATCTTAACATCGGGTACGGGCGGCGGCCGGGAGGCAGCCGCCGCCCGTATCCCGGTCGCTAGGCGACAGTGGCGGTACCGATCGCCGCGGGATTCTTCGTCTCGTCGAGGACGGCCGGCTGGTCGCGGTTGATCGCGATCCGCTTCGGGCTGCGCGGCCTCCGGCTTCGGCAGTCGGATCGTCAGCACGCCGTGGTTGTAGTCGGCCTTGATCCGGTCGCCGTCCAGGCCGCGCGGGACGACGAACGAGCGCACGAACCGGCCCTGCCACCGCTCCGTCCGGTACCGCCGGACCGCGCCCTCGAGCAGCGACCGTTCGCCGGTCACGACGAACTGGTTCTCGACGATCTCGGCGGAGATGTTCTCCGGATGACAGCCGGGCACGTCGAGCTCGATGACGAGTTCAGCGCTCGGTCTCCCACACGTCTACGGGCGGCAGCCAGCCGCGCAGGCCGTTCGACGCCGGGCGCATCCCGAACCGTCGGCTGAACTCCTCGCTCATCGCGTCCAGTTCGTCGAGCAACGAGTCACCTCGTGCCATGTCTCACCTCCGATCGCGTTGCATGGACACCCTTCTCAATACTCCGCAACGGTGGGGTGTCAACCCTTCTCGCGGAATGGCGGCTCGCCACGCCGCGTCGCCAGATGACTCGAAGACGCCGCTCCCCTCACTCGCGACGCGCACGACCTCCGCTGCCGTCCAGTGAGCTGGGTCTGGTGAACCGACGAGGAGCGCGCGGTCAAGCCTCGCGTACCACTCGAGCCTGGCGTCGCCGTGTCGCCTCGCCGCCGCCGCCACCTCGTCGAAGTCAGCGGCGCCTTACGCGTCGCGCCGGCGAGCAGCCGCGCGCGCCAGGGCAAGCCCCAATTCGGCGCGGAAGAGGTCGTCGGCGTGCCACAGCTTTCGGGCCCACTCCGCCAGCTGTCCCTTGACAGATTCTCCACTCGACCCCGAGGGGGTTGCCGAGACGTCAGCAGTTCGGCGCGACGCGAAGTTTCGACGCCGGCGACTTCCCGATTTTCGCCTGCAGCACGGCGGTCGGAGCCGGCCCACGATGCTTCTTCTTCAACAGCTCGCCGAACCGCGACGCGTCCCGCTCAGCCTCGCGAAGCATCCTCACGAACGGATGCGGAACGAGCTGCCCCATCGACCCGTCCGCCAACAACGGACTACCGATCGCGACCCACTCACCGCGGATCTGGTCGACGAGCGCAACCGCAGCGTCGTACCGGAACTCCGCATCGAAAAAAACGTCGCTCACCGAAAAATAGATTAGCGGAAACTTTGCAAAAAGAAGAGGCGGGGGTGCTGCGTCGGGAAGTCGCGGTTAGCGATCCTGCGACGGGCCTAGCGTACGGCTGCGATCGCATCCACGATGATCGGCACGTTCAGGGGCGACGGGCCCTGTCCGGGGGCGGACCGCGCGTGGCGTCCGGCCTCGCCCCAAAGCTCGACGATGAGATCGCTGAAGCCATTGACGACGGAGGCGTTCTGCCCGAAGCCCGGTGAGCAATGCACGTAGCCGACCGCGCGAATCCACTGGGTGACGCGATCGAGGTCTCCGAGCTCGAGCTTGAGCGACGCGAGGATCGACAGCGCGGTCAGCCGCGCCGCAGCGTATGCCTCGTCCAGCGTAAGGTCGCGACCGACCATACCCTGGACAAGCGGTGTCGTCCCGTCGAACGGGCCGTGCCCGGCGATGTATGCAAGGCCGCCGTGAACCTTGACGGGCCGGAAGTTGCCCGGCGGCTCAAGCGGCGCCGGGAGGGTGAGCCCTAGCTGTTCGAGCTTCGCCTCAAGCTTCACTCCAGCTCCCTTCTTTTGTTAGAGATGAGGCAGGCTACTCCCGCCGTCGACCACCTGCCAGTCCGCTCTGCCCGGTCGGGGATCGTCCCGGGGGAACATCGCCACCTGCGGGGTGCTGCTGGGGGAAGACGCGGTTAGCGATCCTGCGACGGGCCTGGTCAGGCTGAGGCCGGCAGGCGCTCGCCCATGTGGATGACCGCGCCGTCGGCTGCTGGCGTAGTGCAGTAGACGACGATTGGTTTTCGACTTCCGTTGGCTGCCGCCTGGGCGTAGGCGAACGCCTCGCTGAGGTCGTCGAAGTCCCGGTTGGGCACGTGCGCGGAATCGTACGTCCCATCTTCCTCGCGGATCATGATCCGGAACGGGCCTTCGATCGCGTCAGCGTCGGTCTCGAGCTCGTCCATCGTTACTTCGCTTTCCTCGCTAATTGGCAGGAGTGCGCGCCAGTCTGTGCGCCGGTCCGACCTGAATCGGTGGACGTTCGTGGACGTCTATGGACAGTAGAGCATTGAGCGAGGTGCCTGTAACGAGCTACTTTCCTAGGCGGGCCCGGAGGGATTCGAACCCCCGACCGGCAGGTTCGAAGCCTGCTGCTCTATCCCCTGAGCTACGGACCCTGCGGGGCGAGGATACCGCGTCGGCTAGGGTGCATGCCGGTGACCGGCTTCCAGGCGTTCGTCCTCGGCATCGTCCAGGGAATCACGGAGTTCCTGCCGATCTCCTCCTCCGGTCACCTGATCATCATCCCGTGGCTGTTCGGCTGGGACGACGTCTCGGCCGACGAGCAGTTCAAGCACACGTTCGACGTCGCGACCAACATCGGGACGCTGCTCGCCGTCGTCAGCTACTTCTGGCGCGACCTGGTGCGGTTGCTCCGCGCCTGGCTGGGGACGTTCGCGCGGCGCTCTGTCAAGACGCACGACGAGCGCATCTCGTGGCTGGTCGTCGTCGCGTCGATTCCCGCCGCCACCGCCGGCGCGATCGGCGAGTCGTTCTTCGAGGGCAACTTCGGACAGCCGTGGCAGATCGCGATCTTCTTCGCCGTGTTCGGCCTGCTGCTGGGAGTCGCCGATCGCCGCCCCACGACCCACGAGATCGAGGACCTGTCGATGCGCCACGCCGTCGGCGTCGGCCTCGCCCAGTCCCTGGCGCTGATCCCCGGCGTCTCGCGCTCCGGGATCACCATCACCGCCGGCCGCTTCCTCGGGCTCGGCCGCGACGCGGCGGCGCGCTTCTCGTTCCTCATCTACACGCCGATCGTGCTCGGCGCCGTGCTCTACAAGGCGGCGAAGCTGCCCGGCGAGAGCCTGCCCGACGGCTGGCAGCAGACGTTCCTGATCGGCATCGCCGGCGCCGCGCTGGCGGGCTTCGCAGCCATCTGGGGACTGCTCGCCTACCTGCGGCACCACGACTACCGCCCGTTCGTGATCTGGCGCCTCGGCATGGCCGCGCTGATCCTGGTGCTGATCCTCACGCGGCGTTCGCGACGCCACGCTATAGCCAGCTCGTCGCGGGCCACCGCGACGAACCCGCAGCGCTCGAGCACGCGCTGCGACGGCTCGTTGTCGGCATCGGTCGCGGCGCGCACCACGCGGATCTCCGGCTGCGCCTCGAGGAACGTCACGAGCGCCGCCACCGCCTCCGTCGCGAGCCCACGGCCGCGCACCTCCGGCGCGATCCCGTAGCCGATCTCGACGATGCCGTCCGTCGGCGCGCCGTGGCAGCCGATGCCGCCGATCGCGAGACCCGTCGCGCGCTCCACGACCTGGAACGTGCCGCCAGCGCTCGTCGAGCGGCGCCGGCCAGCCGGCCGTCTCGACGTCGCCGGGCGTCGGATAGCCCGGCGACCAGGCCCGGCCGGCGCGCGTGCCCGCGAGGATCGCCTCCGCGTCCTCATCGGGCAGCGGAACGAGATCGAGCCGCGGCGTGCGGATCACGCGCGCGTCTCGGCGGCGGCGCTCCGCGCCTCGGCCTCGTAGCGATTCTTCGCGTAACGCTCCCAGAGGTAGGACAGCGGCATCCGGAACGGGTGGTGCTGCATCTGCCAGACGTGGCACAGCTCGTGCGTCACGAGCTCGTCCGACGCACCGCCCGGCCCGGGCGGCTCGCGCAGCAGGATCGCCCAGTGCGTCGCGTACCCGTCGAAGCGGCGGAACGGCGGCAGCCGGAAGAACCACGGCGCGACGATCAGCCGGACGCGCCGCAGCCGCACCGGATGACGGTAGTAGTCGAGGGTGTCGAGCCGGCGGCAGGCCCGCTCGAGCGCCGCGCGCGACTCGGCCCTCACGTCGTGGGAACGTCGAGCACGAGCACCGGCGCGCCGTTCACGTCCTGCACCTTGTACGAGTAGCGCGCGTTGCCCGTCAGCTGCTCGACGAGATCGCGCTCGCCGGAGCCGGCGAGGCCGGTCGGATTCGGGGCCGGCTGGGGAAGGGTGTCGGTGATCGGCTGCCCGAGCTCGGTGCCGTAGTTCTGCTTCTTGAACAGCAGCGCCCACGACGTCGTCGCGCCGACGGGCGGCGGCATGAACACGACGACGGCCTCGGTGTCGTCGACGTACTTGAAGGTGTACAGCGCGATCTCGAGCGCCTCGCGGCGGAGCAGCCGGTCGCGGTCGGTCGACGGCTGGCCGGTGCTGATCGAGCAGTGCTCGCCCAGGCCGCACATCTCGTAGGCCACGGTGTTGGCGCCGTTGATGATGTCGTACTGCTCCTGGCCGGGGACGGCGACGAACTGGATCTGCTGCGACCCGACGCCCGCATCGCGGGCGGAGACGACCACCATCTGCTGCTGGTCGTCGAGCTTGTAGCCCGGTGCGACGTGGCTGGCGATGGCCTGCGCCTTCTCGAGCCGCTCTCCGGTCGGCTCGAACGACGACCACTTGGCGGGGGCGCCGGGCCGGAAGCCGGACAGCGCCAGCACGGTGCCGAGCGCGCCGATGACGAAGATCGCCGCCACCACGCCATAGGCGGCCGAGAACCGGCGCTGGACGCCGACGGAGACCGTCGACGGCTTCGCCTCGTACGGCACCAGCTCCCCGGCGGTCTCGGCGACGATCAGCTCGGTGGGCGGCGGCTCGGCCGGCTCGACCGCCGTGCCCGACGCGACCTCGGCGTCGGTGATCGGCTCGTCGGCGCCGGCGCCGCGCGTCAGATCGTCGGCCACGACCGCTCCTGCGTCAGATCGATCTCCGGCTCGATCAGCCCGACCTCGTCGAGCAGCTCGATGACCTCGTCGCCGTGCATCTCGCGCCGCTCGATCAGCACCTCCGCCACCTGCTTGACGCCGTCGCGGTTCTCGCGCACGAAGTTGTAGGCGATCAGGTACGCCTGGCCGAGGATCTGCGCGGCGTTCGCGCGCTTCGTGGGATCGGACAGCACCGAGCCGAGCGTGTCGCCGGTCATCGGCCCGCCCTGGGCGCGGTTCATGATGCCGAGGCCGAGCTTCTCGAACCGCTGCATGATCTTCTCGCGCTGCTCGTCCTCCTCGGACCGGCGCGGGAACTTGCCGTCGAGATCGATGCGCTCGGGCGCCATCGCGCACATGCCGACCATCCAGGCGCTGCGCATGGTGGCGCTCTGCACGTCGCCGCCGACACCGGTGGAGTTCTCGCCGTAGAAGACGTGCTCCGCCGCCATCGCGCCGAGCGTCCAGATCAGCCGCCCCATCTCCTCGCTGCGCCAGGACGAGAACCGCTCGTCCTTCTCCAGCGCCTGGTGATGGCCCAGCGAGCCGCCGCGCTTGCGGATCGACAGGCGCGTCGACTCGGAGCGCTTCATGTAGACGTGCGCCGCGGTCGCGTGGCCCGCCTCGTGGATCGCGACGGCGCGCGTCTCGTCGGGGACGTAGTCGATGTTGACCGCCGTGCCCGACTCGACCGTCGTCATCGCGTCGACGATGTCGGGCCAGCCGAACGCCTCGCGGTCGTCGTCGTGCGCGACGGTGAGCGCCATCGAGCAGACCTGCTCGATCATCGCCGGCGAGTAGCCGCTCGTGATGCGCGCGAGCTCGTCGCGGCGCTTCTCGAGGTCGAGGTCGGGCTCGTGGGCGACCTTGCGCAGGTACAGGTCGAAGATGTCCTTGCGGTCTTCCTTGGTGGGCGTGCGGAAGTAGATGTGGCGCCCCATGCGGCCGGCGCGCGTCAGCGCGGGATCGAGCGAGGCGAGCGGGACGTTGCACGCGCCGATGAAGTAGATCTGCTCCTTGCGGAGCTTGGCCGGCGGCATGCGCAGCGAGAACTTGCCGACACGGTTCGGGATGAAGTACATGGCGTCGAGCAGCACGTTCACGCGGCCCAGCATCTTGCGCCCGAACGACGGGTTGCCGATGCCGTCCATGACGACCAGCAGCTGGTTCAGCGCCAGGCCGCCACCGCCGCCGAACATGCCGGGGACGATCCGCATGATGCCGTTGCGCTGCACGGGTGCGACGGGCTCGCGCTCGGTGAACAGGCGGTTGCGCCACGCCGGCGTCTCGAGCACCAGGTCGCCGCTCGACGTGACCGAGCCGTTGGCGCCGTGGAACGCGAAGGTCTCGAACGGCAGGACGCCGTTGACGGCCTCGGCGCCGCCCTGGCCCGAGTGGCCCGGCTGGCCGGTGCCGAGGCTCTGGCGCCGCATGCCGACGGCGTCGATCTCGTCGATGAACACGATGCACTGGCCGCCCCACTTGCGCGCGAGCCGCTTGGCCTTGCGCGCCAGGAACCGGACGATGACCGCGTCCATGCCGATGAAGGTCTGGGCGAAGCCGGAGCCCGGGATCGTCACGAACGGGCAGTTGAACCCCGTCGCGATGGCCTTCGCCAGCATCGTCTTGCCGGTGCCGGGGGCGCCCAGGAACAGGAGGCCGCGCTCGCGCTTGCCGCCGGCCTGCTCGAACCGCTCACCCGACTGCCACAGGGTGACGACGCGCCGGATCTCCTCCTTCGGCTCGGCCTGGCCGCGGACGTCGTCGAGCTTCACGCCCCACGTCGCGTCGCCCGGCTCGAACGACTGGATCTGCCCGATGCCCATCGCCATCAGGGGGCCGAGGAAGATGACGAAGTTGATCAGGAAGAGCATCAACATCGTCACGATCAGCTGGACGCCCTGCGCCGGGTTCGAGAACAGCGACGTGAGCGACTCCTCGAGGGCCGAGCCCGGCTGGAACCCGAACCAGCCGCCGACGGTGTCGAAGACCCAGACGGCCCACTGGAGCCAGAGGTAGAAGATGCCGCCGATGAGGCCGAACGCGACCAGCCACGCCAGCGGCGACAGCAGGAACGCCCGCGCGAACCGGAGGCGCGACGACCAGAACCACGAGCGCCGGCGCGCCCGCGCGTCGCGATCCTGGTAGGCGGACACCTCGGCGCCGTACAGGTTCGGCCACGGGATCCAGCGGTGGAACAGCACGTCGAGCAGGCCTCGCGTCACGACCATCGCACCCGTCGCGATCAGGCCCGTGACGAAGAACGACAGGTCGGGCCAGCGCGAGTCGACGATCACGTAGGCGAGCGGCCAGATGGGCAGCACGGCCAGCGTTGCGATGGTCGTGAGCCGGCCCCACTTGTCGGCCAGCTCGTTCACGGCGGCAGGCGCCTCGTCTGACGTGCCTCCATGGAGCTCGGGTAGGCGCGGCTGCTGCTCGACGATCGCCATGTTCGTCCCAGTTTACCCCTGGTTGCGCAAGCGGTTGTGATGCGGATTCATCAACATCTACGCGGCCGGCGGGGGAACGCTTCGGCCGCTGTACCGATCCCGCATCGCGCCCGCCATCCCCGCCAGAAACGCCAGCAGGATGACCACGAACAGCACGTACGAGAGCAGCGCGATGGGCGCCTCGATGTCATCGACCATCAGGGCCACCGGGTACAGCACCACGAACGGCAGCACCGCACCGACCATCCCCGGCTTGGCGCCGAAGACGAGGCCGAGGATGATCGCCTCGGCGAAGAACAGCAGCGCCAGGCCGTCGGCGCCGGTCTGCTTGATCGTCAGCACGAGGCCGACCTCGGCGATCGCACCGCAGAGGATCGCGAGCAAGTAGACGAGGAGCCGGTCGCGGTCGATGCGCACGGACCGCAGGTTAGCTGCCGGCACCGTCCAGCACGCGCGGCAGGTCGGCCTCCGTGATCAGCACCTGGCGCGGCTTGGAGCCCTCGTAGCCGGAGATGACACCGCGGCGCTCGAGCATGTCGATCAGCCGGCCGGCGCGGGTGTAGCCGACGCGCAGGCGCCGCTGGATCAGCGACACCGACGCCGTCTCGTGGTTGATCACGAGCCGGATGGCGTCGTTGAGCAGCGGATCGCTGAGTCGGGATCGAACTCGTCGCTCGCCGCCGCCCTCGCCGCCGCCGGCGATGATCTCCGGCAGGTCGAGCAGCGACTCGGCGAACTCGGGCTCGCCCTGGTCGCGGCACTGGCCGACGACGAGCGCGATCTCCTCCTCGGTCACGTAGGCGCCCTGGACGCGCTGGATCCGCGACGTGCCGAGCGGCCGGTACAGCATGTCGCCCTGGCCGAGCAGCGCCTCGGCGCCGTTCGAGTCGAGGATCACGCGCGAGTCGGTCTGGCTGGAGACCGCGAACGCGATGCGGCTCGGCACGTTGGCCTTGATCATGCCGGTGATGACGTCGACCGACGGGCGCTGCGTGGCGAGCACGAGGTGGATGCCGACGGCGCGCGACTTCTGGGCGAGGCGGATGATCGCGTCCTCGACCTCGGCCGGCGACACCATCATCAGGTCGGCCAGCTCGTCGATCACGACCAGCACGTACGGCAGCGTCTCGCGGCCCTGCTCGAGCATGGCGCGGTTGAACTCGATGATGTTGCGCGTCCGCGCCGTGCCGAGCCGCTCGTAGCGGCGCTCCATCTCGCCGACGATGTTCAGCAGCGCCGCGGCGGCCTGCTTGGCGTTCGTGACCACGGGCGTCAGCAGGTGCGGGATCGCCTCGTAGTGGTTCAGCTCGACCTTCTTCGGGTCGATCAGGATCATCCGCACCTGCTCGGGCGTCGCGTGGAGCAGGATCGACACGAGCATCGCGTTCACGCAGCCCGACTTGCCGGAGCCGGTCGTGCCGGCGATCAGGATGTGCGGCATCTTCGCCAGGTCGCAGTGCACGTTCTGGCCGGCGATGTCCTTGCCGAGCCAGACGGAGACGGGGCTGGCGCCGGGCGAGAAGTCGGCGTTGACGTCGCCCAGCGTGACGACGTTCGGGCTCAGGTTGGGCACCTCGACGCCGACCGCCTGCTTGCCGGGGATCGGCGCCAGGATGCGGATCTCGGTCGTCGCGAGCGCGTACGCGAGGTCCTTCTGCAGGGCCTCGACCCGGCCGACCTTCGTGCCGGGCGCGAGCTGGATCTCGTAGCGCGTGACGCGCGGGCCGGCCACCGTGCCGACGAGGCGCGCCTCGATGCCGTGGTGGCCGAGCGCCTCGAGCAGCTGCGTCGCGACGCGCTCCTCACCGGTCGCCGACCGCAGCTGCGGCGTCGAGACGACGAGCGACGAGGCGTCGGGCAGGCGGTAGGGCGTGTCGGACCGCGGCAGCGCGAGCGGCTCCTCGAACTCCTCGCTCGGCTCGTCGAAGGCGCCCGCCTCGGGCTCGGCCTCGGCCACGACCGGCTCCGGCAGCGGGGCCGGCTCGATCTCGATGGTCTCCGGCGCGTCGCGCTCGAACAGGGCCGGGAACACGGTCTCGCCGTCGAACGGCGGCGTCTCGGAGGTGACGACCGGCTCCGCGTCCTTCTTCGCCGCGCGCGTGGCCGCGGCCGGCGTCGCCGCGCGGGGCGCGGGCAGGCGCGGCGCGGGAATCGAGACGCGCTCGGGCATAACGGCGCGGACGGCGCGAGCGGTCTCCACCACCTCGCTGTGCAGCCGGGCGGTGACGGCGGCGACCGAGGCGCCGGTGATCAGCAGGATGCCGCCGGCGAGGCCGAAGAAGCCGAGCACCAGCACGCCGGGCTCGCCCATCGCCGACGACACCGCGCCGTGCAGGGCGGCGCCGAGGATGCCACCGTGGTCGCGCGCGATGTCGACGTCGCCACGGTCGTCGGACAGCAGGATCAGCAGCGCGACCGCGATCAGCGCCGCTCCGACCATCGCCGGACGCAGCCGCGGGCGCGAGCCGTGGGAGAACAGCAGCGCGGCGCCGAGCACCGCCAGCGGCGGCACCAGGATCGCGACGCGGCCGACGAGATCGCGCAGCACGCCGTCGATGAGGTTGCCGAAGAACGCGCCGTCCCAGCCGAACCACAGCACCAGCACACCAAAGCACGCCAGGGCGCCGAGCAGCAGCCCGCCGAGATCGGCGGCCTGGCGCGGCGTCATCAGCGGCTGCGCGGCCTTCTTGGCCGGTGCGCGCTTGCGTGGCGCGGGCTTGCGGGCCGGCGCCTTCCTCTTCGCCGCCGAAGCGGCCGGGCGCTTGCGCGCAGGACGACGGGTGCGGGTCGAACTCGCCATGGCTCGGGGTTCCCCCTCCCCCGGCGGAGTCCTCCAGGCTGCAGCTAGGTGCGCGGCGGCTGCGCGGGCGAGCCGGAGCGCCGCGAACGGCGCCGGCGCCGGGGCGTGCCGGAGGCGGCGGGCGCGGGCGCCGGAGCAGCCGCGGCACTGCGCGGAGCGGGCCGCGGCGCGCGGGCGGTATCGGCCGCACGGCCCAGCTTGAAGCCGCGCAGGTCGTCGGCGAGCACCGGCAGACCCTGGCGGGCGGCGCGCGGGCGCAGCCGGACGAGCTCGGCCTTCAGCTCGTCGGAGATCGCGTTGTCGCGCTCGAACGTGTTGCGCTCGCCCTGCTCCTCGAGCACCGCCGCGTACGTGGTCAGCAGGTCGCGCACGATCTGGTGGGTGGCGTCGAGGCGGTCGTTCGCGACGCTGCGCCGTAGCTCGATCAGCTGGCGCCGCTCGCGGTGCAGGTCGGGGTAGCGGCCCTCGAACTGGGACCGGCCGGCGGCATCGAGCGCCCGCTCGACCACCGTCCTCGCCTCGGAGTAGACCTGCTTCGCCTGGCTCGCCATCGCCCGGCCATGGTACACCGGGTGCCGATTCAGGCGGGGAAGCGGCCCGCGCGGTGCAGCAGGCCGGGCAGCTCGTGGCCGAGCTCGCCCTCCAGCCACTCGCTGACGCGGATCAGCTCGTCCAGGTCGCAGCCATGATCGACGCCGAGCCCGTCCAGCAGGTAGACGAGGTCCTCCGTCGCGATGTTGCCGGTCGCGCGGGGTGCGAACGGGCAGCCGCCGAGCCCGCCGATCGACGCGTCGAGCAGGGTCGCGCCGGCCTCGAGACCGGCGTAGGCGTTGGCGTAGCCGGTGTTGCGGGTGTTGTGCAGGTGCAGGCCGACGGGCGTGCCGGGCGCGGCCGCCAGGGCGTCTGCCACCAGCCGCTTCACCTGCCGGGGAGTGCCGGCGCCGATCGTGTCGGCCAGCAGGATCTCGTCCGCACCGGCCGCTCCGCTGCGGGCGACATGGTCGGCGACGAGGGCGGGGTCGACGACGCCGTCGAACGGGCAGCCGAAGCAGCAGGAGAGCGTCACCGTGGCGCGCGCACCGGCGGCGTGGGCCGCGGCGATGATGCGCGCGGTCTCGTCCGCCGCGGCCTCGGGCGTCGTGTTCTGGTTCGCCCGCGCGAACCCGGCCGTGACGGGGTAGGCGGCATGCACCTCCCGCAGTCCGGTGGCGAGCGCGCGCTCCAGGCCGCGCTCGTTCAGCACCAGGCCCGACCAGGCGACGTCGGGGGCCGCGGGCAACGCGGCGACGACCTCCTCGGCGCCGGCCATCTGCGGCACGAGCCGCGGGTGGACGAAGCTCGCCACCTCGACCCGGCGCAGGCCGGCGGCGGCGAGGCGGCCTGCGAGCGCCGCCCGCCGGGAGGGCTCGAGCATGACCGGATCGTTCTGCAGGCCGTCGCGCGGCCCTACATCGCAGAGGCCGATCAACGCTTCTTGCGTGCCGCCCGGCGTCGGGCCGCGAACTTCCGGACGCGGCTCGGCTTCTTCGAACCGCTGCGGCCCTTCTTGTTCTTGTACATGTGCGGAGTCTACGGGGGATCCGGCTCACCCAAGCCGGGCCCCTCCCTCGCGCGTCAGATCTCGACGACGACGGGCAGGATCAGCGGGCGCTTCGAGGCGCGCTTGTAGACCAGCGCGGCGACCTCGTCGTGCAAGTGTGCCTGGACGATCTTCGTCTCCCGCTCCGCCAGGCCGGCGAGGGCCTGCGCGGCGCACAGCTGCACCTCGGCCAGCAGCTCGGCCGCCGCCTCGGCGCCGCCGGGCGCGAAGCCGCGGGCGATCACCTCCGGCTCGGGGTGCTCCTCGTCCGGGTGCAGCTGGCAGACGATGATCAGCACGCCGTCGGCCGACAGCTGGCGGCGGTCGCGCAGCACCACGTCGGCGATGTCGCCGATGCCGAGGCCGTCGACGAACACGACGCCGGCCTCGACGTTGTCGCCGCGCGTGACGACGCCGCCCGACAGCTCCAGGCACGCACCGTTCTCGGTCACGAAGATGCGCTCGGGCGCGACGCCCATCTGCTCGGCCAGCTGCGCGTGCGCGACCAGGTGCCGCATCTCGCCGTGCACCGGCATGAAGTGCGCCGGGCGGACGAGCGACAGCACGGTCTTCAGTTCGTCGGCCGAGCCGTGGCCCGAGACGTGCACGGGCGCGATGTCCTGGTGCAGCACGGTCGCGCCCTGGCGCCAGAGCTGGTTCATGGTGTCGTGCACCGCGAGCTCGTTCCCGGGCACGGGCTTCGCGCTCATGATCACCGTGTCGCCCGTCCGGACGTGCACCGTCTTGTGGTCGTCGTACGCGATGCGGGTCAGCGCCGACAGCGGCTCACCCTGCGACCCGGTGCACATGATGACCAGCTCGTCCGGCTCGTACTCGTCCAGGTCGGCGACCTTCACCAGCACGCCGTCGGGCACGCTGGCGTAGCCGAGGTTGCGGGCGATGTTGAGGTTCTTCGTCATCGAGCGGCCGACCACGCAGACGCGCCGATCGCACGCCACCGCGGCATCGATGACCTCCTGCAGGCGGTGGATGTGCGACGCGAACGACGTCACGATCACGCGGCCGGGCGCGTCGCGGACGATGCGCTTCAGGCTCTCGGCGACGACCGCCTCCGAGGGCGTCGTGCCGTCGCGCTCGGCGTTGGTCGAGTCGCCGAGCATCAGCGCCACGCCGAGTCTCGCCGACGGCGCCGAAGCGGTGCAGCTCGGTGCGGCGCCCGTCGATCGGCGTGTGGTCGATCTTGATGTCGCCGGTGTGCACGATCGTGCCCTCGGCGGTGTGCAGCACGACCGCGACGGCGTCGGGGATGGAGTGCGTGACGCGGATGAACTCCGCCCGGAACGGGCCCACCTGCGACGATGCCCTTGGCGGGCTCGATCTCGCGCAGCTCGGACGACCGGATCAGGCCGTGCTCGTCGAGCTTCGACTTGATCATGCCGAGCGTCAGGCGCGTCGCCCACACCTCGGGCGCGCCCACCTCGCGGATCAGGTACGGCAGGCCGCCGACGTGGTCCTCGTGGCCGTGCGTCAGGATCACGGCGCGGATCCGGTCGGCGTGCTCGCGCAGGTAGGCGAAGTCGGGCAGCACGAGGTCGACGCCCAGCATCTCGTCGCGCGGGAAGGCGATGCCGGCGTCGATCACGACGATGCCGTCGGCCGACTCGACGACCGTCATGTTCTTCCCGATCTCGCCGATGCCGCCGAGCGGGATGACCCGGACGACTCCGGGAGCGGTCATACGGCGAGCCAGCAGGCCGCGCCGTTCCAGGGCAGCGCGCACCACGCCCCGCTCGGCCTCGGTGGCGGCGACGAGCGGCAGCCGCGGATCGCCGACCGCGAAGCCGAGCAGCTCGACCGCGGCCTTGACCGGGATCGGGTTGACCGTCACCGAGAGCGCGTCGTAGAGCGGCGACAGCTCGGCGTCGAGCGCGCGGGCGCGCTCCATGTCGCCCGCGTCGCAGGCGCGCGACGAGCGCCAGCATGTCGTCGCCCGCCACGTGCGAGGCGACGCAGATGCCGCCGACGCCGCCGATCTCGCCGAACGGCACCAGCAGGTCGTCGTTGCCGGCGTACAGCGCGAGCCCGCCGTCGACGATGCGCTGCGCCTGGTCGATGTCGGTGGTGGCCTGCTTCACGGCGATCACGTTGTCGATCTGCGCCGAGCCGCAGCAGCAGTTCGGGCGGCAGGTTGATGACGACGCGCTGCGGGATGTTGTAGACGACGATCGGCAGGTCGGCCGCCACGTCGGCGATGGCGCGGAAGTGGCGGTAGACGCCCTCGGCCGGCGGCTTCGAGTAGTACGGCGTGACGACCAGGAAGGCGTCGGCGCCGGCCGCGCGGGCCTCGCGCGTGAGGTGCACGGAGTGGCGCGTGTCGTAGGTGCCGGTGGTGGCGATCACGGACGCCCGGTCGCCGACCTCGTCGACGACCGCCTCGATGAGCTGCGACCCGCTCGACGTCGTTGACCGTCGGTCCCTCGCCCGTCGTCCCGGCCAGCACCAGCCCCTCGCTGCCGTTGGCGACGAGGTGGCGGGCGAGCGAGCGGGCAACGTCGAGATCGAGGTCGCCGTCCTGTCCGAACGGCGTGACCATGGCGGTGATGATCCGACCGAGGGGCGCAACCATCCAGGCATTCTAAGCCCCCGGCGGAGTGCGCGAGGCGCTCGGTTTTGCTTTACTGGCCGCCTCGTGCGCGCGCGAACGTGGATCCCGCTCGGAGTGTGCGCCCTCGGGCTGCTGGTGCCGGCCGCCGCCCAGGCGGCCAACGCGCGTGTCCGCGCGCTCAACGCGGCGCCCTCCGGCGCGGTCACCTTCCGCGTCGACGGCGTCGCGAAGGTGAAGGGCCTGGCGAGCGCCCGGGCGTCGGCGCGGTTCTCGCTCCGCCCCGGCCGGCACACGTTCACCGCGCTGCGCGGCACGCGCACGGTCGCCCGCCGCAGCGTCGTGGTCGGCAGCGGCGAGCGGGTCACCATGGCCTACGCCGTCAACCGCGGCAAGCCCGAGCTGCGCCTGCTGCGCGAGCCGGCCGCGAGCTCCGGGGCGACGCAGCTGCGGGTCGCGAACCTCGCATCCGCGGCGGGCGCCGTCGACGTCCGCGCGGGCGCGCTGGTGGTGGCGCGGGCTGTTGCCTACGGCGCGACCACCGCCGCGCTCCGGATCCCGGCGAGCGCGTCCGGCACGGGCCTCGCGAGCATCACCGCCCGCACGCGCACGAACACCGTCGTCGCCGGTACGCACCCGCTCGTGCTGGCGACCCGGTCGGCTGGGCTGTTCGTCCTCGTCCCCCGGGGCAGCGGGCTGCGGCTGCTGCGGCTCGCGTACGAGGTCGCGCCGCCGACGCCGACCCGGCAGCCCGCCGTGACGGGCACGCGCCGGGTTGGAAACGAGGTGCGCTGCGAGCGCGACACCTGGACGCCGCGGGGCGCCGCGAGTGCGGCGGCAGTGGTCGGTCGACGGCGTCGCCGCCGGCTCGAGGGCGTCGCTGACGCTGACGTCGGCCGCGCATGCCGGCCGCACGATCGGGTGCACGGTGTCGGCGACCTCCAGGGGCATGACCACCACCGTGCGCACGTCGTTCGCGCTGCCGCCGGTGCCGAAGCTGATCGTGCAGCCGTTCGTCGAGTTCCCGGCCGGAGCGCTCGGGCCCGGCGACATCGCGACCTGCAACACCGGCGTCTGGACGGTGGCGACCGCCGACTTCGCGATCCGCTGGATCCGGATCGGCTCCGGCGAGGAGATCGGGACGGGGCCGACCTACACGCTGGGCGTGCCCGCCGACAACGGGTTCACGAACTCGCTCGGCTGCGAGGTGGTGGCGACCAGCGACGGCGGCGCATCGCCGCGGGTGCGGTCGTCGAACACGATCGCGCTCGGCATCGCGCCGACGGTTGCGATCATCCCCGCCAGCAAGCCGCCCGACGGCACGGAGAGCACCGACGCCTTCTTCGAGTGGACGATCGGCGGCGGCGGTGCGACGACGGTCGAGTGCAGCATCGACCTCGGCCCGTTCAGCGCGAGCGAGTGCATCGGCACCAACGCCCGGACGTACCACTTCCCCGCGCCCGGGGCGAGCGGCGCCCAGCATGTCTTCTCGGTGCGCGTGACGAACGCCTTCTCCAACGCGACTGACACCCACGAGTGGACCATCGTCCCGCCTGCGCCGACGGTCGCCCTCGTCGCGCCGCTTCCCGCCGATCCGACCACCGACACGACGGCGAGCTTCACCTGGACGCGCGGCGGCGGTCCGGCCACCCTCGCCTGCGAGCTGGATGGCACGCCGGTCATCTGCTCGGGGACGGGCGTCTCGGTGAGCCTCCCGGCCCCCGGCGTGCAGGGCGACACCCACACGTTCACGGTGAGCGTGGCGAACGCCAAGCCCGCGTCGGCCAGTGCGTCACACACGTGGGTGGTGCGACCGGCCGACCCGGTGGTGTCGAATCTCGCCGTCAACCCGATCGAAGGATCGATCAGCGCGCCGTTCGCCCTCACGTTCGACGTGACGGGTCAGACGACGTCGGTGACGTGCCAGCTCGACCTGCTCCCGGTCGTCGATCCCTGTACGAGTCCGCAAGCGTTCGCCGATCCCGGCCCCGGGCACCACACGATCGTGGTAACGGCCACGAACCCGTTCGGCTCCGGCGACGCACAGGTCGCCTGGACGTACATCCCGGAGGTCGTCGATCCGATCCCGCCGGAGTTCGGCGGTGTCCGATTTCGCACGCGGTAGGAAATCGGACACGTCGCGCCCGGCGATGTCCGAATTCGCACGCGGTGCCGAATCGGACACGGCGCGGTCGGCGATGTCCGAATTCGCACGCGGTGCCGAATCGGACACGGCGCGCCCGGCGATGTCCGAATTCGCACGCGGTGCCGAATCGGACACGGCGCGCCCGGCGACGTCCGAATTCGCACGCGGTGCCGAATCGGACACGTCGCGCCCGGCGACGTCCGAATTCGCACGCGGTGCCGGATCGGACACCGCGTCTGATTCGTGACGGAGCTCTGACGGTCTCGGCGCAGACGTGCGCGATCGGACACGCGATCGCCGTCTACGGGGCCTCGGTGCGCCTGCCCGGCTCGATGTAGATGATCCGCGCCGCCGGCGTGGCCTCCCGGACGAGCGCCTCGGTCGCGTCGATCGACGCGCAGACCTCCTCGAAGCTGAGATCCGCATCGAACTCGACCTTGGCGGCGACCAGGATCTCGTCCGGCCCGATGTGCTGCGTTCGCAGGTGGACGATCTCGCGCACGCCCGGCCCGGCGGCGACGGCGCCCGTGATCGCGGCCAGGTCGGTGCCGCTCGCCGCCTCGCCGACCAGGAGGCCCTTCATCTCGATCATCAGGACGATCGCGATCGCGATCAGGAGCAGGCCGATCACCACCGACCCGACGGCGTCCCAGCGCGCATCGCCGGTGAGCTCGGCCATCACGATCCCGCCGAGGGCGGCGAACAGGCCCAGCTCGGCGCCCGCGTCCTCGAGCAGCACCACCGGCAGCTCGGGCTGCTTCGACGTCCGGATGAACTTCCAGTAGCTGACGCCCTCGCCGCGGACGTGGTTCACCTCCCGGATCGCGGTCCGCAGCGAGAAGGTCTCGAGGCCGATCGCGATCACGAGGATCGCCACCGCGATCCAGATGCTGTCGAGCTCGTGCGGGTGACGGAACTTGTCGATGCCCTCGCGGAGGGCGAACAGGCCGCCGATCGAGAACAGCACGAGCGACACGGCGAACGACCAGAAGTAGCGCTCGCGCCCGTAGCCGAACGGATGCGTGGGGGTCGCTGCCTTCTGCGCCCGGCTCCCGCCGAGGAGCAGCAGCGCCTGGTTGCCGGTGTCGGCCAGCGAGTGGATCGCCTCGGCGAGCATGCTCGCGGACTGCGTGATGACGTAGCCGATGAGCTTCGCCACGGCGATGCCGAGGTTGGCGAACAGCGCCGCCAGGATCGCCCGCTTGCTGCCTTCGTGCACGACGCCAGAGTTACAGAAGGCGCTACAGGACGGCGTCGAGCCCGATGGTGCGCCCCGGCGGCAGGTCGCGCACGTGCCGGATCGCCAGGAGAGCGCCGGGCACGAACGCCTCGCGGCTGGTGGTGTCGTGGCGGATCGTGAGCGTCTGGCCGAGCGCGCCGAGCACGACCTCCTGGTGCGCGACGAGGCCCGGCAGGCGGACGGAGTGGATCTCGGGCCGCGGCGCGCCGGTCGCCTCGATCAGGTCGGCCGTGTGCCGCGCGGTGCCGCTCGGCCGGTCGACCTTGGTGGCGTGGTGCTCCTCGATGATCGCGGCGTCGGGCATGTGCTCCGCCGCCGCAGTCGCGAACCGCATCATCAGCACCGCGCCGATCGCGAAGTTGGCGATCTGGTGCAGCTGCGTGCCGCGCTCCGCCGCGAGCGAACCGAGCGCGTCCCACTGCGCGTCGGAGAGGCCGGTCGCGCCGGCCACGACCGGGATGCCGCGGTCCAGGGCGAGGCGCACGTTCTCCTCGACCGACTCGGGCCCCGTCACCTCGACGACGACGTCGACCTGGCTGGTGGCGAGCGCGGCCTCCAGCGACGCGTACTCGCCGTAGCCGCCGGCGTCGAGCGAGCGGGCGACGCGGGCCACGAGCGTCAGGTCCTCCGCGTCCTCGATGCCGGCGCAGATGGGCGTGCCGAGCCGGCCGGTGGCGCCGACGACGGCGACGCGGGTCATACCGTCTCCGACAGCAGGGCGTCGAGCCCGCTCGAGAACACCGCCTCGTCCGTGCCGATGCACGCGGCCGAGAGGCGCGCCGGGGCGAACAGCTCGGCGGCCAGCTGCGCGATGTCGTCGACCGTGACGGCGTCGATGCGGGCCGCGATCTGGTCCTCGTCGAGCAGCGGCTGGTCGTGCAGGATGGCGCGGCCGAGCCGGCCCATGCGGGCGGACGTCGACTCGAGCGACAGGGCCAGGCGGCCCTTCATGGCGTCCTTGGCCCGCTCCAGCTCGTCCGGGTCGAAGTTGCCGGCCGCGACGACGCCGATCTCGCGCCCGATCACGCTCAGGCACTCCTCCACGTTCTCGGCCCTGGTGCCGACGTAGACGCCGACGTGGCCGGTCTCGCGGTAGTGCGAGCCGAACGTGTACACGGCGTAGGCCATGCCGCGGCGCTCGCGGATCTCCTGGAACAGCCGCGACGACGCACCGCCGCCGAGCAGCTGGTCGAGCAGGCTGGTGGCGAACCGGCGGTCGTCGCTGCGCGAGACGCCGGGCGCGCCGAGGCAGAGGTGGAACTGCTCCGTGTCGCGCTCCAGGAAGGCGCGTCCGGGCGCCGCCTCGGCGGTGACCGAGGTGCGCGGCGGCACGATGCCGGCGGGCACCGAGCCGAGCTCGCGGTCGACCAGTGCGACGAGCGCGTCGTGCTCGACCGAGCCGGCCGCGGCGACGACGATGTCGGCGCCGCAGTAGTAGGTCGCGTGGTGCTCGGCCACCTCGGCCGGCGTCAGCGCTGCGATCGTCTCGGCCGTGCCGATCACCGGCCGTCCGAGCGCGTCGCCCGGGAACACGACCTCGCCGATCAGGTCGTGCACGAGGTCGTCGGGCGCGTCGTCGTACATCGCGATCTCCTCGAGCACCACCTCGCGCTCCGCGTCGAGGTCGGCCCAGGTGGGCGCCCGCACCATGCCGCCGACGACGCCGAACGCCGCGTCGAGGTGCGAGTCGATGACGCGCGCGTAGATCTCGGTGAACTCGCGGGACGTGGCCGCGTTCAGCTCGGCGCCGAAGCGGTCGAAGATCTGCGCGATCTCGAGGGCCGAGTGGGCGTCGGAGCCGCGGAACAGCAGGTGCTCGATGAAGTGCGAGACGCCGCCGACGTTCGCGGCCTCATCGCGGGACCCGACGCCGACGAAGACGCCGAGCGCCGCCGAACGGAGCCCGGGCATCGCCTCGGAGGCGACCCGGACGCCGTTCGGCAGCGTCGTGACGTGATGCTCCCGCAAGTACTAGGAGCGCGGGCCCCGGTCGCGGCCGCCGCGGCCCCGCGGCCGCCGGTCGCCACGGTCGCCGTCCTCGCGGGGCGGGCGCTCGGAGCGCTCGCCCTCGGGGTACGCGAGCTTGTAGCGCTCGCCGACGTCCTGCGGGGTGAGCAGGTTGCCGTCCTCGTGCAGGCCGACCAGCTTGAGCGCGATCCGGCCGCGGTCGGAGTCGACCTCGACCACCTCGACGTCGACCATGGCGCCACGCTCGAGGATCTGCTCCATGGTGGCGATCCGCACGCCCGGAGTGACCCGGGAGACGTGCAGGAGGCCGTCGGTGCCCTTGCGGAGCTCGACGAAGGCGCCGAAGTCGGACACCTTGACGACCTTCCGCTCGCGCAGCACGTCGCCCACCTGCATCGGGCGCATCATCTGGTCGATGTGCTCCCGCGCCGACGAGGCGGAGTCGCCGGCGCCGTAGATGCGCACCGAGCCGTCCTCCTCCACGTCGATCTGGACGGTGAACTCCTCCTGGATGCCGCGGATCGTCTCGCCGCCCTTGCCGATCAGCAGGCCGATCTGGTCGGGCGAGATCTGCGTCTGGAGCACCTGCGGCGCATGCGCCGCCATCTCGGAGCGGGGCTCGGAGATGGTCGCGTTCATGACCTCGAGGATGCGCAGCCGGGCGTCCTTGGCCTGCGCCAGCGCCGCCCGCATCGTGTCCTGGGTCACGCCCGTGATCTTGATGTCCATCTGCAGGGCGGTGATGCCGTCCGGCGTGCCGGCGACCTTGAAGTCCATGTCACCGAGATGGTCCTCGGCGCCCTGGATGTCGGTCAGGATGACGAGGTCGTCGCCCTCCTTGATGAGGCCCATCGCGATGCCCGCGACGGCGCTCTTGATGCCGACGCCGGCGTCGAACAGGGCCAGCGAGGAGCCGCAGACCGAGGCCATCGACGACGAGCCGTTGGACTCCAGGATCTCGGAGACCAGGCGCATCGTGTACGGGAACTCGTCCGTCTCGGGCACGACCGCGAGGATCGCGCGCTCGGCCAGCGCGCCGTGACCGATGTCACGCCGCTTCGGGCCCCGCATGAAGCCCGTCTCGCCGACCGAGAAGGGCGGGAAGTTGTAGTGGTGGATGTAGCGCTTCGTCGTCTGCAGCGACAGGTCGTCGATGCGCTGCTCCTCCTTCACCGTGCCGAGCGTGGCAAGCGTCAGCGCCTGCGTCTGCCCGCGGGTGAAGAGGGCCGAGCCGTGCGCGCGCGGGATCAGGCCCACGTCGCACGTGATCGCGCGGATCTCGGTCTCGGAGCGGCCGTCGGGACGGCGCTTGTCGACCGCGATCTTGGTGCGGACGATCTGCTTGTAGACGGAGTCGACGGCGGCCTTGACCGCACCGGCCGTGGGGGCGTCGAGGCCGCCGTCGGCCGCGCCGCCCGGGAAGGGCAGCTTGATGCCGTGCAGCACCGCCTCGACGAGCGCCGGCGCGCTTCGCCGACTTGAGCTCCTTGGAGTCCTGCTCGGCGTCGGACAGCGCGCGGATCTGGTCGCCGAACTGCTCGGCGACGACGCCCTTGACGGCCGCGGCGCGGCGCTCGTCGGCGATGAAGCCCGAGCGCCATGCGCACGTGGTTGCGGCGCACCATGACGTCCTCGCCCGCGTCGGCGGCGACCGCCGGGAGCTCGGCGGCGACCATGGCCGCGACGGCGGCGTTGATGCCGGCCAGGCCGTTCGACTGGAGCCCGGCGTCGAGCTGCGAGCTGTAGCGCGACTCGAGGTCGGCCTTGACGTCGGCGTCGTACCACTTCGGCTTGCCGGCCTTCGACTGCAGCTCGACCTGCGCGGCGCAGATGCGCTTGATGGCCTCGTGGGCCATCGCCGAGCGCCTCGAGGATGACGTCCTCGGCGATCTGCTTGGCGCCGGCCTCGACCATCGTGATCGCGTCCGGCGAGCCGCACACGATCAGGTCGAGGCTCGACGTCTCCATCTCGGGCAGCGTCGGGTTGAGCACGAGCTCGCCCTCGATGAGGCCGACGCGGACGGCTGCGACCGGGCCCAGGAAGGGCAGCGGCGACAACATCAGCGCGGCCGAGGCGCCGTTGATCGCGAGCACGTCGTGCGCGGCGACGAAGTCGGCCGACAGCACCGTGCCGATGATCTGCACCTCGTTGCGGAATCCCTTGGGCCAGAGCGGCCGGATCGGCCGGTCGACCATGCGTGCGTTGAGGGTCGCGCGCTCGGACGCCTTGCCCTCGCGCTTGAAGAAGCCGCCGGGGATCTTGCCCGCGGCGTACATCTTCTCCTCGATGTCGACGGTGAGCGGGAAGAAGTCGATCCCTTCCCGGGCCTCCGTTCGACCGACGGCGGTCGCGAGTACTCGCGTCTCGCCGCTCGAGACGAGAACCGCGCCGTCCGCCTGCTTGGCGAGCCGGCCGGTGGAGAACGAGATGTCGTTCTCGCCGACCGTGACGGTCACGGTCTGCTCGGTCTCGGTGGTGGTAGCCATGTAGTCCCTTTCTTGACCCGCGCCCCATTGCGCGGGCACCTCCGGAAAAACGAAGAGCCCGGGGCCGCCTACCGGCGGAGCCCGAGCTCCAGGATCAGCGCGCGGTACGACTCGAGATTCGTGCGCTGGAGGTAGCGCAGGAGCCGTCGGCGCCGGCCGACCAACGTCAGCAGCCCACGGCGGCTGTGATGGTCGTGCTTGTGCACCCGCAGGTGCTCGGTGAGCTCGTTGATGCGGAAGGTCAGTAGCGCAACCTGCACCTCGGTCGAGCCCGTATTCGTGTCGGAGCCGCCGAACTTGGCGAACAGCTCCTTCTTACCCTCTTTGTCCAGGGGCATTGGCACTTCCTCCTGTTGGATCGTCACCGCGGACGCAGCCTTCCTGCCAGAGGTCCTGCAGGACGCCACGTGCCGGGTCTGACGGAAAGGCTACCAGGCAGGCCGCTGCGGGCCTCCGGTGGTCGCGCTTGCATGAAACCTCTGACATCAGCTATTTTCGCTTTTATGGCCGACACGACTGACTTCGCATCGAAGTTCCACTTCACGCAGGAGATGATCGACGGGCCGATCTACCGCAAGTACGAGAAGGCGATGCGGAAGATCTGGACCGTCGACGAGTTCGATTTCTCGGGCGACGCCGCCGACTGGCAGGCCATCGACGAGCAGCAGCGCAGCGGCCTGCTCGGCGTCACCAGCCGGTTCCTGGCCGGCGAGCAGGCGGTGACCGACGAGCTGATCCCGATGCTCGCGGCCTCGCACGCGCTGCGCCGCTTCGACTGGATCATGTTCCTGTCGACGTTCCTGCTGGAGGAGGCCAAGCACGCCGAGTTCTTCATGCACTGGCACAAGCAGGTGGTCGGCATCCTCGAGCCCGACGAGATCGCGTCGCCACTGGCTCGACCGCACGCAGACGATCGACCCGAGCGGCCGGTTCGTGGTGCGCGACGTGCTGCACGAGGCGCTGCCGCGGTACGGCGGCGAGCTGATGGAGGCCATCCGGGGCGGCGACGAGGCCGACATCGAGCGCGGCTTCGTCCGCTTCTCGGCCTGTTACAACGCCTTCGCCGAGGGCGTGCTGACGATGCCGTCGTACGAGATCGTGATCGACACCTGCGACGGGTGGGGCAAGTTCGACGACGCTCAAGCAGGGCTTCCGCATGATCCTCATGGACGAGGGCCGGCACATCACGTTCGGCACCGAGGCGTGCCGGATCCTGATCGAGAAGGACCCCTCCTACGAGGCGCTCGTGCACGAGGTGTTCGACGAGTACCGCGGCAACCTGGTCGGCCTGGTCGAGTACCAGAAGGCCGTCCCGGGCCTCGATCTCGGCAAGTACCAGACGATGAAGGTGCGCCACTACCGCAACCGCTGCCGCGAGATGCGCATCACGCCCGACGAGACGCTGATCGAGCAGATCCTCGACCCGACGATCGACTTCGTCGTGGGCGTGGAGGCCGGCTGATGGCCGTCCGCTGGAGCTGCGTCGAGGTGGACTGCGACTGGGCCGTCACGGCCCCCGACGCCGAGACCATCATCCCGCTCGTGCAGGCGCACATCTCGGAGGCGCACTCGAGCTTCGAGCTGGAGGACATGATCGAGGCCGTGCTGGAGGAGGCGCCGGACGCGTGACGGGCGCAGACCGCGTCCAGCGCATCGTCGAGCGGGCCGTCTACACGCCGGTCCGCCACGGCGACATCGTGGCCGAGACCGTCGCGCGGCTCGGACAGGCGATCGGCATGGGCCTGCTGCGGCCCGGCGACCGGCTGCCGTCCGAGGCGCGCCTGGCGGCCGATCTCGGCATCTCCCCCGTGTCGCTGCGCAGCGCGCTCAACATGCTGCGCGGCGCCGGCGTGCTCGAGACCAGCCGGGGCCGCGGCGGCGGCACGATGGTGACCGCCGACGCGACGTCGCTGCCCCTGCCGGCCGCCCGGCAGATGCCGTCGGAGGCCGAGCTGCGCGATCTCGCCGACCTGCGCTGCGTGGTCGAGGGCGGCGCCGCGGCCTACGCCGCCGAGCGTGCCACCGACGAGCAGATCGAGCATCTCGACGAGCTGGCGACCGCGATGGAGTCGGACGACGACTGGGGCACGTGGAGCGAGCGCGACACGCTGCTGCACCTCGTCATCGCCGACGCCTGCGGCTCCGAGCGCGTCGTTGCCCAGATCGGCCGGCTGCGCGAGGAGGTCTACCGGCTCGGGCAGCTCGTCCCGACGCCGCGGATGGCCTCGGACCTCGCGAACCGCGAGCACCGCGAGCTGATCCGCGCGATCGCCGCCCGCGAGCCGGAGCGCGCCCGGCGGGCGATGGTGCACCACGTGCAGTCGACCCGGGCGCTGTGGCTCGGCCTCGGCCGCGTCCCCGCGTAACGCGAGTCGCGAGCTTCGCACGGGCGGGCAACGAACGCGCGCAGAAGTCTCACGCGGCGACAGATTCGGTGCCTGGCACCGAAATTGTCGCGATGTGACGGTTTCGTGCGGGGTTGCGTGCGTTCCGGCACCGTTCGCGCGCGTCACGTTCCGGGTTTCTCGGTGTGCGGACTTACGGTGCGCCGAGATCAGCGCCGCGATGGCCTTCGAGAAGGCCTTCGACGGTGACACGAAGGCGGCGCCGACCGTGCCCGCCGCCGAGGGGGCGCGCCGGATCTCGAGCGACAGCTCCTCGGCGATCTGGCCGTTCGGGCCGATGATGCGCGCCTTCACGACGTCGCCGACCTTGAACGGCAGGTCGGTGGTGAACGCGATGCCGCCGGCGCTGAGGTCGGTCGACTGCTCCGAGAGCTCCGTGCCCCTGTCCACCGACCGCGACTTCTCGACGAACCCGCGGACGCCGACCTTGACCGCGACGCGCTTGCCGCCGCGCCGGTTGGCGTGCTTCTCGGGCGAGTCGGCCAGACCGAGGCGGAGCAGGCCCGCGTCGGCGTCGGCACCGGTCTTCGACGGCACGACCTGGGTCTTCGCGGTGAGCCAGTCGTAGCGCGTGCACCACGCGACCTCGACCTCCTCGCCGTCCTTGATGGACGACGGGCGCGGCAGCTCGAGCACGAGCGCCGACTCCTCGTCGATGCGCCGCACGTCGATCGTGCGCACGCGACCCGGACGACAGCCGCATCGCGACGTTGACCGTCGGGTGCTCGCCCTGCCACGGGCGCAGCGCGCCCACCTGGTAGCCGCCGGGGGCGACCGCGGCGGTCGTCGCGCCCGCGTGTCGGTTCCGTCTGTCGCCGAGCTGCTGCGGTGCGTCGTCGGCGGCCGATCGTCATCTCGACACGTCATCCGCGTCGGCCGGCAGCATCGCGCCGGCGGCGTGCCGACCGCGCGCTCGGGACGCAGGCGCAGGCGACCGGCCTCGGGGTGCGGCCGAAACCGCGGCGCCATCACACGCGCGTCGGCGAGCACCCAGCGGCGGCCCGACTCCCACGAGATCGTCAGGTACTTGTCGACGCCGAGCGCGCTCGGATGGTGCAGCGACAGCACGAACGCCCCGTCCTGGTCGATCGTCCGCAGCGGCACCGACACGAGACGGTCATCGGTCAGCTGCAGCGTGATCGGGCTCCCCGGGGCGGGGAGCTCGCCCGTCGGTGCCCCGGCTGGCCCACACATGGGTTGCTCATCGGCATGCCGATCACGAACTTGAGGACGGCGAAGGGCGGCCCGCGGGCCGCCCTTCCTCCGGACGATCGTCAGTCGCAGGTCAGCTCAGAACGACTCCATGTAGCGGTCGATCTCCCACTGGTGCACCTGCGCGCGGTACTCGCTCCACTCCGCCCACTTCTCGGTCAGGTAGGCCTCGAAGATGTGGTCGCCGAGCGCCTTGCGCAGCACGTCGTCGCCCGAGAAGGCGTTGAGCGCGTCCTCGAGGTTGTGCGGCAGGCTCTCGATGCCGAGCGACTGCTGCTCGTCGTCGCTCGAGGTGGTAGATGTTCTTGTTCACGGCGGCCGGCGGCTTCAGGCCGCGCTTGATGCCGTCGAGCCCGGCCGCGAGCATCACGGCGAAGGCCAGGTACGGGTTGGCCGACGGGTCGGGCGTGCGCAGCTCGGCGCGCGTCGAGCGGCCGCGCTTCGACGGGATCCGGATCGCGGCCGAGCGGTTGCCGGGCGACCAGGCGATGTAGACCGGCGCCTCGTAGCCGGGCACCAGGCGCTTGTACGAGTTGACGATCGGGTTCGCGACCGCCGTGATGCGCCGGCAGGTGCTCCAGCAGGCCGGCGATGTAGGCGTACGCCGCGTCGGACAGCTGCGAGCTCGTCCCTTGGGTCGTAGAACGCGTTCTCGCCGTCCTTCGAGAGCGACTGGTTGACGTGCATGCCCGAGCCGTTCTCGCCGAAGATCGGCTTCGGCATGAAGGTCGCGTGCATGCCGTGCTCGGCGGCGACGACGCGCACGACCCAGCGGAACGTGATCAGGTTGTCGGCGCAGGCGACAGCGGGTCCTCGTGGCGGAAGTCGATCTCGTGCTGGCCGATCGCGACCTCGTGGTGCGAGGCCTCGAGATGGAAGCCCATCTTGACGAGCGTGTCCTCGATGTCGCGGCGCGTGTTCTCGCCGAGGTCGGACGGCGCCACGTCGAAGTACGACGCGCTTGTCGTGCGGGTCGACGGTCGGGTTGCCGGCGGCGTCGCGCTTGAAGAGGAAGAACTCCGCCTCCGGGCCGACAGGCCATCGTGTAGCCCATCTCCTCGGCCTCGGCCATGACGCGCTTGAGCGCCACGCGCGGGTCGCCCTCGAACGGCGTGCCGTCGGGATCGGCGACGTCGCAGATGAGCCGCGCCGTCGCGCCCGACGGGCGCTCGCGCCACGGCAGCACGGCGAACGTCGAGGGGTCCGGGTGGAAGTACATGTCCGACTGCTCGATCCGCTTGTAGCCGCGAATCGACGAGCCGTCGAACATCAGCTCGTTGTCGAGCGCCTTCTCGAGCTCCTCGACGGGGATCGAGACGTTCTTGAGCTGTCCGTGCAGCTCGGTGAACTGCAGCCGCACGAACCGCACGTTGTGCTCGCGGCACTGCTCGATCAGATCGCGCTTGTCCACGTCCCGATCCTCCGAGGTGTCATGCGTCCCCACCGAGGGCAGGGTCGCACGCCAGCGGGGACGCGGCGTTGCGTCGTGCGCCGGTACGCCATCGCACCGACCTCCCAACGCTAGCGGACCGCCTCCGGCTCGTGGCCCGCAGCCGTCACGGCCAGTGCGTCGGCAGCCACACGGCGTTCGAGCGCGAGCAGTCCGGCGCTGACCGCCACCATCGCGACGAACACGCCCTCGCGGCGCGCCCACAGGGCCAGCACCCAGAACGCCGGGATGGCCATCAGGGCGTAGCGGCTGGTGCCGGCCATGGTGCCGGCCGAGACCGGGATCAGGCAGCGCCAGGCGCACCGGCGACGATCCACGTCCACGGCAGGCGCTTGTACGCCGCGACGACCAGGAGCGCGCCGTAGCCGACGGTGCCGAGCGTGTCGCGGAGCTCCCACGGGACGATGCCGTCGCGGGTCAGGTTCTGGTACGCCAGGCGCACCGCCACGACCATGCCGTTCGGCCCCGGCGAGGTGCGGTTGCGGAACGGCGAGTTGTCGGCCTGCGCGTGCGAGTAGGCGAGCCAGTCGCCGGTGCGGAACGC
Source organism: uncultured Actinomycetes bacterium (assembly GCA_963722525.1). Lineage (GTDB taxonomy): Bacteria > Actinomycetota > Thermoleophilia > Gaiellales > F1-60-MAGs149 > VFJZ01. Next base: position 1,051,166 of record CAVRMM010000002.1, read on the forward strand.
CAGGTAGACGCAGAACAGCGCGAGGCCGATGATCGGGCCGGCGGCGGCCACCAGCGCCACGGTGCGGCGCGGCGAGCGCAGCGCGATGCCGATCAGCGGGATCGCGAACACGAAGCCCTGCACGCGGGTCAGGCCGCAGCCGACGCCGAGCGCCAGCGCCAGCCACGGCCGCCCCGCCAGCAGTGCCAGGGCGGCGCCGGCGCCGAGCGCGACCACGTACGGCTCCGTGTAGGTCATGCCCAGCGTGACCGCGCCCGGCGCCAGCGCGTACAGCCAGGCGACCCGCGCCGCCGCGTGGCCGGGCACGAGCCGCGCGGTCAGCGCGGTGACGGTGGCGATCGCGGCCAGGCCCGCCAGGTTGGCGAGCACCAGCGCCGGCAGCAGGTGGTTGCCGAACACCGCGAACGTGCCGGGCACGAGCGGGAAGAAGCCGTGCAGCGTCGTCGGGTCGGCAGCCGGGGTAGCCGTGCTCCGCGATCGCCAGGTAGTAGCGGCCGTCCCACCACGTCAGCAGGTCGACGACGCCGCCGAAGTAGGCCGGGTGGTGCGACATCAGGCCGGCCTCGACCAGCATCGATCCGGACCAGGCGCCGGCGATCAGCACGAGGCGTGACACGAGCCACGCGGCGAGCACGTGCCCGGCGAGGGGATGGCGGCGCAGGTACTCCAACGGCAGTGCCCAGGGCGGGACTCGAACCCGCACGTCCTTTCGGACAGTGGTTTTTGAGACCACCGCGTCGACCAGTTGCGCCACCTGGGCGGGCAGGCGAACGTTACCTGCGGCGCAGGGCGTCAGCCCACCGTTCGAGCTCCGTCACCGCGTAGCCGAGGTCGTCGGGCTCGATCAGGTGGTCCTCGAGGCTCAGGCAGAGCAGGCCGGCGCCGATCTCGAGCCGGCCACCGGGCGGCTCGTCGAGACACCGCGCGATCATGGCCGGCGTGAAGAAGCGGCGCACCGCCAGGTCGTCCGTCCCGTCCGACACCCACAGCGCGAACCGCTTCTCGAAGTCGACCGACTCGAGCTCGACCTCGCGCCAGGACGAGAGCGCACGGACGATGCCGTTGAAGAGGCCGCTGCCGAACTCGCGCGGTCCGAGCGATACCGCGGCGGCGTCGCGCACCCCGATCGCGGTCCAGGCCAGCGTGTACGGATGGTCCTGGCGGTCCTTGCCGCTGCCCGTCGTGTAGGTGTAGTGGCCGATGCCGCCCTCGCCGCCGGCGAACGGGCCGGCCAGGCCGGGGCCCATCTCGCCGTCGGTCGAGTCGACCCAGCGCATGCGCTCGGGCAGCGGCGCCGGGTCGACGACCGCAAGGCCGCGCTCGGCGCCCCACGCCTCCAGCGCCAGCCGGATCGCCCGGCGTGCAGGCGCCCTGCCACAGCAGGGCGAAGCCGCCGATGGCGCCCAGCAGGAGGCCGAAGATGGCGCCGCCGACCGACCGCGTGGCGAACGCGGCGCCGATGCCGAAGACCAGCGCGGGAGCGATCACGGCCGCCCGTCCGCCCCAGCCGTCGAGCTGGGAGCGCAGCGCCTGCATGCGGTAGTGGCCGATCGTGCTCACGCTCTGAGCATGCCGCAGAGCGCGCGCGCCGTGGCGGCGACGTTCGCTCTCGCGGTGGCGAACGCCTCGTCCAGCGTCGCCGGCCCGCGGCCGGCCGCCAGCACGGCGCTGGCGCCGAGGTCGTACAGCGCGTCGGCCGCGGCCGGGTCGACGGCGCCGCCGACGACGCCCACCGGGCACGCCCCGCTCGCGGCACGCGACCACGACGCGCGCGACGGTCTTGCCCGTGACGGTCTGGCGGTCGACGCTGCCCTCGCCGGTCAGGCAGCAGCCGGCGGCGGCGAGCACGTCGGCGAACCGCGTCTCCTCCATCACCAGGTCGGCGCCGTGGCGCGACCTCGGCCCCGAGCCAGGCGAGCGCCGCGCCGAGGCCGCCGGCGGCGCCGGCGCCCGGCACCGCCGCGCGATCGCCGAGCAGGGTCGCCAGCCGTGCCAGCCCGGCGTCGAGCGTCGCGACCTGCTCGGACGTCGCGCCCTTCTGCGGGCCGAACACGCACCGCGGCGCCGTCCGGGCCGGCGAGCGGGCTCATCACGTCGAGGGCGAGCAGCAGCGGCGTCGTCGCCAGCGCCGGCGGCAGCCCGCCGCGGTCGATCGACGCGACACGTGCCGAGGTCGCTGCCGGAACCCTGCAGCCGGTTGCCGTCGGCGTCGCGCAGCTCGCACCCCAGCGCGCGCGAGCAGGCCCAGCCCGCCGTCGACCGTGCCGGAGCCGCCCAGGCCGATCACGATCCGCCGGGCGCCCGCCTCGAGTGCGGCGAGCAGCAGCGTGCCGGCGCCGGCGCTGGACGCCGCCATGACGTCGCGCTCCGCGGGCGGCACGTGACCGATCGCCGCGGCGGTCTCGACGACGGCGGTGCCGTCGTCGAGCAGCGCGATCGCCGCCGGCCGCGTGCGGCCGAGGGCATCGGCGGCGCGGCACCTCGATCCGCCGGCCCGACCGTGCCCGCCGGATCAGCTCCATCGTCCCCTCGCCGCCGTCGGCCAGCGGGTGCGACGACCGCCTCGCAGCCGGCGGCTCGAGCGCCCTCGGCCAGCGCCTCCGCGGCCTCCTCGGTCTCGAGCGAGCCCCGGAACTTGTCGGGGGCGCAGACGACGATCATCCGAGGAGGTAGAGCCGCGACAGCGTCACCGAGTCGGCCGGCGACGAGTCGACCGGCTCGCCGTCGAGGGTCACCGCGTGCGTGACGGGATCGACCCGGACGGCGCCCAGCCGGTCGTTGCGCACCATGTCGGCGACGCCGATGCGCCGGCAGCCGGACACGGCCGACAGGCGCTTGCCGCGTCGGTAGGCGCTGCGCATGCCCGGTCGCCAGCGAGGCCTTCGACACGAACGCGACCGACAGCTCGGCCGCCGCGCCGCCGCAGGCGCCGAACTGCGGCCCGACGAACAGCGGCTCCGACATGAGGGTGCTGGCGTTCGGGTCGCCGACCGTGCCCCAGGCCGGGAAGCCCGACTTGAGCACCAGCTCGGGCTTGACCGCGAACTGCGAGGGCGACCAGAGCACGATGTCGGCCATCCGGCCCGGCGTCAGCGCGCCCACCTCGTGCGACAGGCCGTGCGCGATCGCGGGGTTGATCGTGCACTTCGCGAGGTAGCGGAGCACGCGCTCGTTGTCGTCGGGCGCATCCGCGTCGCGCTCGGCGCGCATCTTCGCCGCCAGCTGGAACGTCTTGCGCACCGTCTCCCCCACGCGGCCCATGCCCTGCGAGTCGGACGACGTGATCGCGATCAGCCCGAGGTCGTGCAGCACGTCCTCGGCGCCCATGGTGCCGGCGCGCACGCGGTCGCGTGCGTTCTGGTGGTCGTCCGCGAAGTCGTCGCGCAGGGCGTGCACGGCGATCACCATGTTCGCGGCCTCGGCCAGCGTGTCGCGGCCGAACGGGATCGACGGGTTGGTCGACGAGGCGATGATGTTCGGCTCGCCCAGCAGCCGCAGCACGTCGGGGGCGTGGCCGCCGCCGCAGCCCTCGATGTGGAAGGCGTGGATGGTGCGGCCCGGCCAGCACCGCCAGCGTGTCCTCGACCGACAGGCACTCGTTCAGGCCGTCGGTGTGGACGGCGACCTGCACGTCGAAGGCCTCGGCGACCGTGACCGCGCGTGTCGAGCGCGGTCGCGTGCGCGCCCACGTCCTCGTGGATCTTGAGGCCCGCCGCCCCGGCGATGAGGCTGTCCTCGAGCGGCTCGGGCCGCGACGAGGAGCCGCGCGCCAGCAGCGCGATGTTGAGCGGCCAGGCGTCCATCGCGGCGTGCATGCGACGCAGCGCGAAGGCCGGGCTGGCGCCGAGGTTCCAGACCGGGCCGAAGTCCTGCGCCACCATGGTCGTGATGCCGGCGGCGAGCGCCTGGTCGACGACGCGCGGCGACAGCAGGTGGACGTGCGTGTCGATCGACGCCGGCCGTCGCGATCAGGCCCTCGCCCGAGTAGACGGCCGTGTTGACGCCGACGACGACGTCGATCGGGCCGTCCATGGTGTCGGGGTTGCCGGCGCGGCCGATGGCGGCGATGCGCCCGTCGCGGATGCCGATCGCGGCCTTGCGGACGCCGAGGATCGGGTCGACGATCACCACGTTGGGGATCACGAAGTCGCAGGTGCCGGTGACGGCCTTCGCCATCAGCCCGTCGCGGCCGGTCTTGCCGAAGCCCAGCAGCAGCTCGTCGCCGGGCTGGGTCGCGTCGTGCTCGATGCGGATCCGCAGACCCGAGTCGCCGAGGCGGATGCGGTCGCCGGTGGTGGCGCCGTAGGTGCGCGCGTACGCGTCGCGGTCGAGCATCAGGCCCCCTCGTAGCCGCAGGCGCGGGCCTTGCGCGAGCGCCGCCTCGCGCGCGCCCGGCGCGTCGAGCGGCGCCGTCGACGAGGCCGGCGAAGCCGATCGCGACGCGGTCGCCGCCGATGTCGACCAGCTCGACGGCCCGGGTGCGCGGCGGGCTCGAAGCGCACGCTCGAGCCGGCCGGGATGTGCAGCCGGCGCCCGAACGCCGCCGCCCGGTCGAAGCGCAGCCGCGGGTTCGCCTCGAAGAAGTGCCAGTGGCTCGTGACGGCGATCGGCACCGGCGCCGTGTTGGTCACCTCGAGCGGCGTCACGGGCAGCGCGGGATACGGGATCGGCGCCGGCCGCGGTCAGCACCGCACCCGGCGCGTCGTCGCCCAGACCGGCGCCGCCGATGGGGTCGTCGATCACGGCCAGCCGCGACCCGTCGTCGAACAGCGCCTCGATCTCGATGCGGTACAGCACGTCGGCGGTGCCGGGCAGCACGTCGTCGGGGCCCGAGCGCGGCGCGGGCCCGGTCGGTCGCCTCGGCCAGCGTCGCGCCCGTCGCGCGCCGCCTCGCAGAACACGTCGCTGATCAGCGCGGCCGCCTCCGGGACGTTCAGCCGCAGGCCGCGCTCGCGGCGCGTGCGGGCCAGCTGCGCCGCGAGGAAGATCGTGAGCCGGTCCTGCTCGCGGGGCGTGAGGCGCATGGCGGAAGCTTACGGAACAACGTCAGACGCGGGCCGTGATCAGCACGACGCCGGCCAGCGCGAGGACGACGCCCAGCCGCTGTACGCCGCCGAGGCGCTCGCCGAGGCGGCGGTGGGCGAGGGCGACGGTGATGACCGGGAAGGTCGAGCCGATCACCGACACGATGCCGAGCAGCCCCATGGTGGTGGCGACGGCGAAGCAGACGTTGGCGGCCGCATCCAGCGCGCCGATGATGATCAGACCGCGGGGCGCCGCCTCCCCGAAGGCGGGGCGCATGGCCAGCGCGGCGATGCCGAACGCGACGACGACGACCGTGCGCGCGATCAGGATCGTCCACAGCGGGTCGTGCTCGGAGGCGATGCCCACGGCGACCAGCTGCACGCCGATGGTGAGCATCGCGCCCACGGCGAGCAGGATCGACAGCCGCCAGTGCGCGGCGTGCAGCCGGGCGGTCCCCTCCCGCGCCGCGAACATGCAGCCGACGATCGCGACCACCATGCCGACCCACTGCAGCGCGGCCGGGCGCTCGCCCTCGATGACGCCGTAGAGCACGGGGATGGCGGCGCTGGTGGCCGCGATCGGCGCCACCACGCTCATCGCGCCGAGCGCCAGCGCGCGGTAGAAGCACAGCACCGAGGCGACGCCGACGACGCCCACGACGATCGCCGCCACCAGCTCGCGCCCCTCCGGCGGGCCGATGCCGCGCAGCGCCACGATCACCCCGACGCCGGCCATGCCGACCATCGACGACAGCAGGACGACGACCACCACCGGCGTGCGGCGGGCGTGCGTGCCCGCGAGGTAGTCCGCCGTGCCCCAGCCGAAGGAGGCACCGAGCGCCCAGAGGATCGCCGTCACCGCCGGATCGTCGCAAGGGGCCTCGCGGCGTGCGGCGATCGGCGGGCGGCCGCGCTGCCGGTAGGATCACGCGCCATGCCCTATCCCGTGCGCAGGATCGACCACCTCGCGCTGCCGATGGACGACGGCGCCGTGCTGTCGGCGGCGGTGTTCCTCCCCGACGCGCCCGGCGAGTGGTCGGCGATCATCGACGCCGTCCCGTACCGCAAGGACGACGACTTCCTCGCGGGCGACTGGGACGTGTACGGGTTCATCGCCTCGCGCGGGTTCGCGACCGTGCGCATCGACCTGCGCGGCTCGGGCTCGTCGACCGGGATCCTCGAGAACGAGTACCTGGCGCGCGAGCAGGACGACCTGGTACGGGCGATCGCGCTGGTCGCCCAGCAGCCGTGGTGCACCGGGCGGGTCGGTATGACGGGCGTCTCGTGGGGCGGCTTCAACGCCGTCCAGGTGGCGATGCGGCGGCCGCCCGAGCTGCACGCGATCGTGCCGATCCACTTCACGGCCGACCGGTACCACTCCGACGTCCACTACGTCTCCGGCACGCTGCAGGTGAACGAGTCGGCGGGGTGGCCCGGCGAGATGGTGGCCGAGATGGGGCTGCCGCCGCGCCCCGACATCGCCGGCGACGACTGGGTCGAGATCTGGCGCGACCGGCTGGAGCGGACGCCGCAGTGGCCGATCTCGAAGCTGCGGCACCCGCGCCGCGACGCCTACTGGAAGCACGGCTCGTGGTGCGAGGACTGGGCGGCGATCACGTGCCCGGTGCTCGCGATCGGCGGCTGGATCGACACGTACCAGGACGCGTGCCTGCAGCTGCTCGAGCACGCGCCGGCGTTCAGCAGGGCGATCATCGGCCCGTGGGCGCACACGCGGCCCCACGTCGCCTGGCCGGGGCCGGCGTTCGACCACCGCGAGCTGCTGTGCCGGTGGTTCGACCGGTTCCTGAACGACGTCGACAACGGCATCGATCGCGAGCCGCGCCTGCTCGCGTACCTGCGCGACGGCGTCGCGCCGGAGCCGTACCCGGAGGCGGCGCCGGGCCGCTGGCGGGCGTTCACGTCGTGGCCGTCAGCCGCTCCGCCGGCCGTGCTGCACCTGGCCGGCGACCGGCTGGTGGCGACGCCGCCAACCGCGTTCGAGCCGCGCACGTGGCATGGGCCGCAGTGGGTCGGTCACGGTGCTCCCTGGTGGGGTGCCGGCGGGCCGCCGGTGGGGCAGTCGGCCGACATGTCGATCGACGACCGGCAGTCGCTCTGCTTCGACCTGGGGCCGCTGGACGCGCCACTCGAGATCCTCGGCTTCCCGATGGTCGAGCTCGAGGTGTCCGCCGACCGGCCCGTGGCGCTGGTCGCTGCCCGGCTCGAGCACGTGCACCCGGACGGCCGCTCGGCCCTCGTCTGCCGCGGCGGGCTCAACCTGACGCACCGCGACTCGCACGAGGAGCCGGCCGCGCTGGAGCCGGGCACCCGCTATCGCGTGCAGGTGCCGCTCGTCTCCACCGGCACGGTGATCCCCGCGGGCCACACGCTGCGGCTGGCGCTGGCCGGAGCGCACTGGCCCATCCTCTGGCCGTCGCCCGAGCCCGTGACGCTGACCGTGCACGGCGGTCGGCTGGTGGTGCCGGCGCCCGATCCGGCGGCCGAGGTGGCGGCGCCGGCGCTGCCCGCGGTGACCGAGACGGCGCCGAGCCCGGTGCGGTCGCTGGAGGGTCCCGCCGAGGCGTGGACGCAGACGCGAGACCACTCGCTGCGACGGACCGAGAACCGCTTCACGCACGGCTGGGAGAAGGTCTGGGAGGGCGGCCGGACGTACGGCTCCGGCGACACCCGCTGCCTGATCGACGACGACGACCCCGCCAGCTGCCGGGTGGTCACGGAGAACGTCGCCGAGTGCGAGCACCCCGGCGTGCGCGCCCGCTGCGAGGGACGGCTCGAGCAGTGGTGCGACCGCGACCGGATCCACCTCGAGATCACGCAGCGCGTGTTCCGCGACGGCGAGCCGTTCTTCGAGCGGACGTGGCGCGAGTCGGTCGCGCGCGACCTGCTCTAGTGTCCCGAGTTGGAAGTTCGTTGACAGCTCGCGCGAGAAGCAAGTCTGACAAGGAGCGGGTGCGAGAGGCAGGCGGGACGCCTGTCCGAGGGTTCGCGACGCAGCCCACCGGGTTCCCCGGTGGGGAATCAGGCGCCGCTTCGCAGCACCCGAGATGTCCGCGAGCTTGCGACTCGGGGCACTAGCCGCCGGCGGCGCGGATCGCCGTCACCGCGGCGGTGCCGGCGGCCTGCAGCATGCCGATCTCGGCGGAGTGGCTGACGAGGTCGACGTGCGGCGCCCAGCGCGCGGCGCCGTCGACGGTGTTCATCTGCACGGCCGACCAGATGCCGGCCGCCTTGCAGGCGGCGGCGACGCGGTCGATCGCGCCCTCGACCAGCGGGTGGGTCAGCTGGCCCGGCACGCCGAGCGCGATCGACAGGTCGTTCGGCCCGACGAACAGCACGTCGACGCCGTCCAGCCGCGCGATCTCCTCGCAGGCCTCGAGCGACAACGCCGTCTCGATCTGGATCAGCACCAGCCGCTCGGCGTTCATCGCGCCCATCAGCGTCGACACGTCGCCGCCCCGGAACATCGTGTGCCCGCGGCCCATGGCCGAGCCCCGCCGGCCCTGCGGCGGGTAGGTTGCAATCGCCGCCGCGTCGGCCGCATCCTCGACGCCCATGATGCGCGGCACCATCACGCCCTGCGCGCCGGCGTCGAGCGCCTGGGCGATCGGGACGTAGTCGGCAGCGGGCACGCGGACGATCGGCGTGACGCCGCAGGCGGCGGCGGCGCGGGCCAGGTCGGCGACGGTCTCGGGGCCGAACGGGCCGTGCTCGCCGTCGATGATGACGAAGTCGAAGCCCGCGTTCGCGAGCAGCTGCATGATGGCGGGCTGGCGGATCTCGGCCACCATGGTGCCGACGCCGCGCCCCCCGGCTCCGAGCGTGGCGCGGAGCCTGTTTGCGGGGATCTGTTGGTCGGCCATGGCGGCGAGCGTAGCGCAGGTGCCCGCGTCCGCAGGTCGCTCTCGGCGAGCCGCCCGTGGGCCGGCAGCCGGCCCGCCGGGACCGGGGTCTGACCCCATTTCGGGCCGAATTGGGGTCAGACCCCAACATGGAAGGCGCGCGGAAGGCGCGCGGATCGCGCGACTGGCGCAGTCGGACACGGAGCGGAGGCGGTGCGTGGCTGTTGCGTGCGCCGCGTTTGTGGTGGACTGGCCCGTGCGACCTATGCCGGGGCGATGTTCAGCGTCACCTCGGCGCCCTCGGCGGCGACCGCCAGGCCGCCGTCGGCGGCACCGGGCTCGAGCGCCACCGCCAGCACCTCGCCGGCGATGAACGAGCCATGCGCATCCAGCACCCGCCGACCGCGCTCGTTCGCGACGTACGTGACGCGGATCCGGTCGGTCACGGCCAGCCCGCCGTCGCGCCGCAGCGCCTGCAGGTGGTGGACGAGATCGCGCGCGATGCCCTCGTCGACGAGCGCGTCGTCGAGCACCGTGTCGACGCCGACGGCGATGGCGCCCTCGTGCTCCACGGTCAGGCCCTCCCGCGGGCTGACGCGCTCCTCGTAGTCGCCCTCGCCGAGCTCGTGGCCGCCGACCAGGACCCGGTCGCCCTCGCGCTCGTACGTCGCCCTCGGCGCAGCAGGCGCTGCACCTCGGGCACCGCCTTGCCGAGCCGCTTGCCGACGGCACGGAAGTTCGGCACCAGCTCGATGGTGACGATCTCGGCCGCGTCCTCGACGACGCGCACGCGCTTCACGTTCAGCTCGGCCGCGATCTCGGCGGCGTGGTCCTCGAGCGCGCCGCGCAGCGAGGCCGGCGCCGCGACGACGGCCTCGGCCAGCGGCTGCCGGAACTTCGAGACCGGCGGGCCGGCCTTCGCCCGCGCCGTCCGGCCGAGCCGGATCGCGGTCTGCGTCGCGGCGATCGCCGCCACCAGGGCCGGATCGGCGATGGCGTCGACGGCCACCGGGAAGCCGGCGAGGTGGACGGATGGCGGCGCGTCGGGCGCACTGGTCGCGGACGAGCGTCTGCCACAGCTCGTCGGCCAGGAACGGCATCACCGGCGCGATCAGCCGCGCGGCCTGTACGAGCGCCGTACCAGAGCGTGCGGAACGCCGCCTGCTTGTCGGCATCGTCCTCGCTCTTCCAGAAGCGCGCCCGCGAGCCGCGGATGTACCAGTTCGAGAGGTCGTCGACGAACGCCTCGACCGTCGCGCGTGATACGGCGGCGTCGCGTACTCGTCGAGCGCCGCCGTCGCGGCCGTCGTGACGGCCTGCGCACGCGCGCGACGATCCAGCGGTCGAGCGGCGTCGCGGCCGGCGGGCCCGGTCTCGAGGTCGGCGTCCAGGTCGGCACGAAGCCGTCGATCTCGGCGTACTGCACGAGGAAGCGGTACGACGTTCCACAGCGTCAGCAGGCGCCTGCGCGATCTCGTTGGCCGGGCCGTAGCCGAAGTTGAGGTTCTGGCGCCGGGTTCTGGCCGGCGTACAGCCAGCGCATCACGTCGGCGCCCATCTTCTCGACGGCGTCGTCGAACCAGATCGCGTTGCCCCACGTCTTGTGCATCGGGCGGCCGTCCTCGTCGTGCACCTTCTCGTAGCCGAGCACGCGCTTGTACGGCGCGCGCTTGCCGTCGAGCACGACGCTCATGAACAGCATGCGAGTAGAACCAGAGCCGGATCTGCTCGCGCATCTCGAGACACCAGTCGGCCGGGAACCACTTCTCCCAGTCGTCGTGGTCGGGCAGGTCGGCGCGCGTCAGGCCCGACGCCGGCGCCGCGCGCGTAGCCCTCCTGCTCGTACGCTGTCGCGCTCCCAGCCCAGCGTCGAGAACGGGACGATGCCGGCGTCGAGCCAGCAGTCGCCGACCTCGGGCACGCGCTCGGCGATCTCGCCGTCGTCGGGTGCGGATCTGGACGTCGTCGATCCACGGCCGGTGCAGCTCCTGCAGCCCGTCGACGAGCGACGGGTCGACGGCGCGCTCGCGCAGCTCGGCCGACCGAGCCGACGACCGTCACCTTGCCGGACGGCGCCCGGTAGAACGGCAGCGGCAGGCCCCAGTAGCGCTTGCGCGAGATGCACCAGTCGCCCATGTTGTTGCAGCCAGTCCTCCATGCGCTTGCCGTAGAAGGCGGGCGTCCACTCGACCGTCGCGGTTGGCCTCGATCATGCGGCTCGCGGATCTCGTCGCGGAGATGAACCACTCGTCGACGACGCGGAAGATGAGCTCGGTGCCGCAGCGCCAGCACGACGGGTAGCGGTGCGTCGAGCGTGCTCGGCGCGCAGCAGCAGGCCCGCTGCTCGAGGTCGCTCGACGACGACGTCCGGCGCCGTCGTGCGTGTGTGCGGCCGTGCAGCCGCCGAACCGCTCGAAGAAGGCGCCGGCCTCGTCGACCGGCACGAGCACCGGCAGCCCCTCGGTCGCTGGCCGAGCTCGAAGTCCTCGGCGCCGCAGCCGGGCGCGATGTGGACGATGCCGGTGCCCTCGTCGACGCCGACCTCGTCCCAGCGCGACGACGCGGTGGTCGACGCTCCTCCTGCGCCGGGCAGGTCGCGAACGGGCCGTGGTACGGCCGGCCGACGAGCTCGGCGCCCTTGGCGCGCCGCGACGACGCGCGCCGTCGCCGAACACGGCCTCGACGCGCGCTCCGCCATCACCCAGGTCGAGGCCCGGCGCCGGCCTCGACGGCGACGTAGTCGGCGTCGGGATTGACGGCCGCGGCGACGTTGGCCGGCAGCGTCCACGGCGTCGTCGTCCACACCACGACGCGCCTCGCCGTCGGCGCTCGGCGCAGCGGCAAGGCAGACGTACAGCGACGGGTGCGTGACGTCGCGGTAGCAGTCGAGCGTCAGCTCGTGCTGCGAGAGCGACGTGCCGCAGCGCGGGCACCAGATCATCGGGCGGTGGCCGACGTAGAGCCAGCCCTCTCGGCGCAGCACTTCGGAGGAAGCGCCAGATGTAGCTCGATGTTGGTGTCGGTCATCGTGTAGTACGACCGTTGTCCCAGTCCATCCACTGGCCGAGCCGCTGCGACTGCTCGGTCTGCACCTCGGAGTACTCCGCCACGCGGTCGCGGCAGGCGCGGCTGAACTTGTCGAGCCCGTACGCCTCGATCTCGCGCTTGGAGTTGAGCCCGAGCGCCTTCTCGACCTCGACCTCGACCCACAGCCCCTGGCAGTCGAAGCCGTTCTGGTAGCGCTGGTCGCACGCCGCGCAGCGCGTGGTAGCGCTGGAACAGGTCCTTGAGCGAGCGGCCCCAGGCGTGGTGGACGCCCATCGGGTTGTTCGCGGTGATCGGCCCGTCGATGAACGAGAAGGGCTCGGCCGCCGCGATTCTGCTCGCGCAGCTGCTCGAACGTGCTCTCGCGCTCCCACAGGTCGAGGATCGCGTGCTCGATGCGCGGCGTGGTCGGGCTTCTCGGCGACGGGACGGTAGGGCGGCATCTCCACCTCTGGACGGGGCCCCTAGCGTGCCACAGTCACTTCACGGAGTCCGCCGGGTGCGAAGCACCCTGAAATCTCGTCAAATCTGCCGAATTTCCTCCGATGTTGGTTCGCCTCGAATCCGAGGACACCACTAGCATGGGTGATAGGCACGTGGAGATCGGGCTGCCGTGGCGGGCAGCCGGATGTCTCGTGGCCGAAACCCTATGCCCCGTCGAGCGATTTTCCTCAGCGTCCTCGCCTGCCTGTGCCTGGCACCTGACGCTGCGCTGGCAGTGACGATCCGGGACGCCACTCCCAACGTCGCGGGCAGCCAGATCGACCCGTCCGTCGCGGTCACGCCCACGGGGCAGCGGCTGATCGCAGCAGCCGACGCGGACCACAACACGGTGCGTGTGTGGCAGCCCAGCGACGCGGGCGGCGGCAACATCACCTGGTCGGACACGGTCGTGCCGACGGCCGCCAGCCAGCCGGCCATCGCCTGGAACGGCGGCGCCACGGCCTGGCTCTCGACGACGTCGTCGGATGGCTGCTCGTCGCCCGCGGCGATCACCGTCCGCTCGTACAACGTGGGGGCCGAGTCGTTCGGCGCCCCCACCGCGCTCGGGCTGTTCTCCGCGCCGCACACCGCGGCGCAGACCTGGCCGCGCACGGTGCTCGGCCATCCCGCCGACCTCGACCACGCCGGCGACCCGATCACGGTCGCCGACGAGCAGGACTGCACGACCGGCGAGCACCAGGTCGTCGTCGCCTGGCCGGGCTCGCTCACGCGGCCCGTCGACGCCGGCACGCACCCTGACGTCGCGGTCCTGGGCGCCGACGGCACGAACGGCACCCGGCTGCTGATCGCCTACCTCGCCGATGCGGGCGGCGGCGACGACGAGCTGCGCGTCCGCACCTGCACGGTCATCGGCACCTTCACCCTCACCTGCGACGCGTCGGTGAAGCTCGAGGAGTTCACGCCGCCCGGCCCGGTCACCGTCGGCACGAACGTCGTCCCGACGGTCGGCGCGCCGTCGCTGGCGTGCGACGCGGGCGTCTGCCACGTCGCGTGGACCGAGTCGGCGTCGAACGGGCAGCGCACCCGGGTGTTCCTGCGGAGCGCGACCGGCTCGTTCACGTCGTGGTCGCCGGCCCAGCAGGTCGCCGGGTCGTCCACCTCGTCCCAGCTGATGCCGAGCGTGTCCGCCCGCGGCAGCCGCGCCGACGTCGTCTACCTCGACACGCGGCTCGGCGCCTCCAAGTTCGAGACCTTCCAGACCTCGATCAACGGCGGCGCCCGCGGCCGCGACATCTCGCTCACGGACGGCCAGGGCTACAACCCCGCCGCGAGCGCCACGCTCGGCCTGCGCACGGCGTCGGCCGAGTTCCCCAGCGCGTCGACGACCGGTGTCGTCCGCGGGTACTTCCCCGACGAGAGCGGCGACCTCGGCCAGGTGACCGAGTCCGAGCTCGTCCACGGCACGACCGTCCCGACGCTGCCCTTGCTCGGCGCCGGCCAGACGATCGGCAAGAACACCTCGTTCAACGCCTCCAGCTGGATGAACTACAGCGACCTGGACGGCGATCCGATCACGCTGACGGTCGACGACCCGGCGCACGGCACCGTGGTCAACGGGGTGTACACCGCCGATCCGAGCTACGCCGGCACCGACACCGTCACGGTTCGCGCCACCGACGACGAGGGCGCGGCGGCAGTCGCTTCGCACACGGTCACGATCACCAACGCCGAGCCCGTCTTCGACGCGCCGGCGCCGGCCATCGTCGACGAGGGCGGCGCCGTCGTCACCGTCCCGCTGCACGCCGAGGACACCGACGTCAACGACAGCATCACCTTCAGCGTCGTGTCCGCCGGCGCACCCCTGAACGTCGCCGGCCGCGCCACGATCTCGGGCTCGTCGCTGCGCCTCGACATCCCGGCCGGCGCCCGCTCGCTGGGGCCGGTGCGCGTCACGCTCCGCGCCCGCGACTCGACCACCGGCCTGCCGCCGGCGTACGCCGACCAGGACCTCTCGGTCACGATCCGTCCCGATCTCGCGACGCCGGTCACGCCGCTGCCGAGCGTCGATGTGACCGGCGTCCGCGCCACGCTCCGGGCCCCGGTGGTGTGGAACGACATCAGCGCGGCCTGCCTGAAGTCGAAGCCGCTCGGCTGCCATGTCCGCCGGGTCTGGAACTTCGGCGACGGCACGAGCCAGACGACGACCGATGCCGAGTCCATCGAGCACTCCTACCCGCGGGCCGGGCCGTACACCGGTCAGGTCACCACCTGGGTGCTCTGGGGTGCGTCGCAGGTCGCGGCCGCGCCGCGGTCGTTCTCCGTCGCGATCCACGACGACGGCCGCGTGCTCGTCAGCCTGAAGCCGACCGTCAAGAAGGTGACGCCGACCGCCCGCCAGGTCATCGTGATGGTCAGCGCGAAGACCACCGGCACCGTCTGGGTGACGCTCACCTACGCCGGGAAGAAGAAGATCCCCGCCGTGCGGCGACAGGTCAAGCTGAAGGCCGGCACGACGACGCCCGTACGCTTTCCGCGGATCAGCCTGAGGGCGCTGAAGTCGCGCCGCGCGACCATCACGGTCGCCGGCTGGGGATCGCTGGCCGCGGGCATGCCGCAGCCGACCACGATCTACCGCGCGATCATCCTGCGGTAGACGTCGGCGGGCCGGGCTCGGACCCGTAGCGGCGGAACTGGTCGCGGCACCACGCGTCGAACGCGGCGTGCCGGGCGAGATAGATCTCGAGCGTCCGGAAACCGGACGCGAACCAAGCGTCGAAGTCGTCTTCGTCGGCCAGCTCGGGGGCCGACAGATCGTTCCATTCCTGCCACTCCATGCGGACGAGTGGATTCTGCGCCGCGCGGCGCGTCCCTGCAAATGCCGTCAGGCGCCGAGCCAACGGCGCAGCGCCTCGGCGGTGTTCGCGAACGCGATCTCGTCCCGCGCCGGCAGCTCGTCGCGTGCGAACCACCGCAGCTCGGCCACGTCGTCGGCGGCCGTCAGCACGGGATCGCCGACCAGGCGCGCGCGGAACACGCAGTTCAGCGTCGCGTCGCCGTCCTCGCCGTACGTGTCGACGATGTGCCCGAGGAAGCCGGTCACCTCGATCGCCGCGCCCGTCTCCTCGCGGAGCTCGCGGACGGCGCTCTCCGCGGGCGTCTCCCCCGGCTCGCAGAAGCCGCCGGGCAGATCCCACAGGCCCGCACCGGGATCGGCCGCGCGGCGCGCCAGCAGCACCCGCCCCCCGTCCTCGACGACCACGGCCGAGCAGGGCGCGGCATTGTGGTAGAACGGCCGGCCGCAGCCGGGGCAGCTCTGCGCGGCACCCGCGAGCGGGCCGAGCCGCGAGGCGCAGAACGGGCAGAAGACGCGCGGCTGCACGAGGCTAGGACCGCGTCAGGGTGAGGGTGTAGCGGTCGGCGAACGCGCTCCGCGACGGCGCGTACACGTCGACGTACACGCGCTTCGTGCCGCGCTTCAGCCGGATCGTGAGCGAGTCGGTGGCCGCACCCGTCTGCCGGGAGCAGCCGAGCAGCGACCGCACCGACTGGGAGTCCTCGACCTGCACGTGCCGCACCGTCGAGGCCCACACGCAGACGTTCAGGTCGTCGGACGGCCGGCCCGACCCGCGGTGGCGCAGCGACAGCTTCAGCCGCTTCGCGGTGCGCGGCACGTCGACGCGGTAGACGTCCTCGTAGTCCTCCGCGAAGTCGGCGAAGGCAGACACCTTGGCGGTCCGCCTGGTCGCACGCAGGACCGGGCGGTGGGCCTTGCCGAAGCCCGCCTTGCCGTTGATCATCGGGATGTCGCCGTTCGGCTCGAGCAGGTCGGCCGCCGGCGGCCTCGCCTGCAGCGACCGGGCCACGTCGAGCAGGCCGAACCCGAACCGCGCGTCGTAGGCGCCGACCTGGCCACGGCCTCGACGTGCACCCTCGCGCAGCACGTCGGCGAGCTGGAACTGCGTCAGACCGCGCCGCGCCGACCAGATCCACGCCGCCGCGGCCGCCGTGATCGGCGCCGCGAAGCTGGTGCCGTCGACCTTGCACCAGCCGGGCTGCGTCAGGCCGGGCAGCGGGCTGCACGTCGGCGTGCCGCCGCCGCCGGCGAAGTCGAAGCCCTTCGCGATCGCGGCGTAGACGCCGACGCCGGGCGCGGACACGTCGTTGGTCGCGTTGAAGTTCGAGAACGGGGCCCAGGCGCCGCTGGCGTCGGACGCCGCGACGCTGACCACGTGCTCGTAGCCGGCCGGGTACTCGAGCGGGTTCGGGTCGACGGGATCCTGCGCCTCGTTGCCGGCGGCCGCCACCACGAGGATGCCGTGCGCGATCGCCCGCTCGACCGCCAGGAACTCGGCGTACACGGGCTGCGACGAGCCGAGCGACAGGGTGACGATGTCGTAGTTGTGGGCGATCGCCCAGTCCAGCCCGGCCACCACCTTCGCGCCGTCGACGCAGCCGCCGGGGGCGCAGTTGCCCAGCGGGTGAACGCTGGCATCCCACATCGCGATCGTCGCCGCCGGGTAGATGCCCTGGCCGCCCACCCCGTCGACGGCGGCGCCGATGGTCGACGCGACGGCGGTGCCGTGCCACTCGACGTTGCCGTCGACGCCCGTCACGTCCTGCCGGTTGGCGACCACCGTCGTGCCCTTCGCGCGCGCGGCGATGTCGGGGTGCGTGACGTCGAGGCCCGTGTCGATGATCAGGATGCGGCGTTTCGGCGCCGGGGCGGTCGGCGGCAGGTGGATGGTCGAGAACGCGTACTGCGCGGGGCGCAGCGGATCGGCGGCGCGGGTCTGGCGGCGCTCGTTGCGGTCGACGGCGACCAGGTCGCCGGTCGCGCGCAGCTGCGCCGCGAGCGCCGCGCCGGCCGCGCCCGGGACGCGCCAGATGCCGGCGTCGGCCATCAGCTGCGTCGCGCCCGCCGCCCGCATGGCGCCCTCGGCCGAGGGGCGCACGGTGAACAGGTAGCCGTCCGGCGCGCCGAACGGCACGGCCAGCCGCGGCGCCGCACCGGCAGCGCCGGCGAACGGCCCGGCACCCCCACCCGGGCGGACGCCGGCGTGCGCGACCGACGTGAGGGTCACGAGCAGCGCCACCGCGAACGTGACGGCCGACATGCGGATCCGGGCGGCCTGCATCTGCTCGAATTGTAGGTTCACCGGCACCGATCCGACGCCGGCGATCCTGCGAGAACCTGACGAATCCGCCCATCTACCCTAGACTGCGTGTCGTGCGCAGAATCCTCCTCCTCGCCGCCGCCGGCGGAGCGCTGCTCGCAGCCCCCGCCCATGCGGCCACCGTCGGGATCGAACTCGACGACACGAAGGCCGTCACCCCCGGCGGCGTCACCGCCGCCGGCGTGAAGCTCTACAAGGCGCCCTTCGCAAACGCCGTGCTGCTGCGCGGCACCGTGCTGAACGACAACGGCGTCGCGCCGCCCGCCGGCACCATCGTCCACCTCGGCACCATCACGCACGCCGGCGAGGCGGTCCAGCCGCTCGCCGACGTCGTCACGCGCGCCGACGGCAGCTTCTCGCGGACCTTCGTCCCGAAGCACTCGTACACCATCGTCGCCGACGTGGCGCGCCCGGCCGACCCGGTCGTGACCGGGCTGTCCGCGGCCGACGCGGTGCCGATCGTGCTCGGGATCGGCCCGAACCTCGACCTGACCACCAAGCTCGTGCAGCGCGGTCAGCCGTACCGGATCAAGGGCCTCATCGACATCCCGAAGCCGCGGAACGCCGGCCGCATGCTGCTCAAGCGGCGCGGCCCCGGCCAGAAGAAGTACGTCACCATCGCCGCCCAGCGGACGCGGTCCAACGGCAGCTTCTCGTTCTCGGTCGTGCACCGCAAGTCGGGCACCTACCGCTACCAGATGGTGTTCGTGCCGACCGACAAGTCGCTCTGGCTGCGCGCAACCCTCAAGCTCTCGGTGAGGTTCACGAAGAGCTGACGATGGCTGCCACGATCTCCGGCCATGCGCCGGCCGTGAGCATCCATCCGGAATAGGTCCCGCGATTGCACAGCAGCGCGGCCGCGACGCCGTGCGCGGGATCGGCGAAGCAGAGCGTACCCGAGGCGCCGAAGTGCGTCGCGGCGCGGTCGGACAGCGCCGTGCCCGTCCAGTGCCGCTCCTTCGCCGAGCGGAGCTCCAGACCGATCGCCCAGTCGGCCACGGGCCAGGTCATGAACGACTCCACGCCGCCGGGCAGCACGCCGCCCTGGTTGGTGAGCATCTCGGCGGCGGTCTCGGGCGCCAGGATCGGCGCGCCCTCCCGCAGCAGGCAGCCGAGGAACCGCGCGTAGTCGTCGGCGGTCGACCAGCCGGCCGACTGCGGCATCGGCGTGGCGCGGAACCAGTCGCTGTTGAACAGCTGGACGCCGGGCGCGAACAGGCCGGCGTCGCGCACCCACGCGCCCGGGGTGCCGGCCGGGAGACCGAGCGACGTCGCCGACATGCCGAGCGGCTCCAGCACCGCCTCGCGCAGGTAGGTGTCGACGCCGATGCCGGTGGCGTGCTCGATCGCGGCGCCGGCCAGCGCGTACGCGGGGTTGGAGTAGACGCGCCGCTCGCCCGGCGCGTGCTCGGGCACGGTCGCGGTGTAGCGGTCACGCAGCTCGGGCCACGGCGCCGGGTCGACCGCCAGGCCCTCGGGCAGCCCGCCGTAGTGGGCGAGCAGCATGCGCAGCGAGATGCCGGGCGCCGCGTGCGGCACGTGCGCGGCCACGGGCTCGTCCAGGTCGAGCGAGCCCTCCTCCGCCGCGACCAGCGCCGCCGCCGCGACCAGCGGCTTCGTCAGCGACGCGAGCGCGAACCGGGTGCCGGCGTCGACGGCGACCGCCTGCTCGCGATCGGCGTGGCCGGCGTGATGGCGGAACACCACGCCCGTCGCGTCGGCCACTGCCAGCTGCGCACCGGGCACGGTGCCGCGCTCGACGAGCGCGTCGACCAGGTCGGCGACGGCCCTCACGCGAGCGCGGAGCGGATGGCCGCGAGCACGCGGTCCGCCTCGGATTCGGCCGGCACGCCGATGCGCACCCGGTCCGGCGCGCCGAACACGGCCGCGGGCCGCACCAGGATCCCCCGCTCCTCCAGGTGCGCCGCGAAGGCGTCGGGATCGGGCGGCCGCGCGCACACGAAGTTCGTGGCCGACGGCCAGCAGTCGACGCCGAGCTCGGCGAACAGCGCCTCCAGCCGGTCGCGCACCCGCGCGTTCTCGGCCACGCGGCCGGCGATCACGTCGGCGTCGTCGAGCGACGCGCGGGCGGCCATGAAGGTGGCGGCCGAGACCTCGAAGGTGTCCTGCGCCGAACGCGCCACCGCCTGCAGGGCCGGATCCATGATCGCGTAGCCGATCCGCGCCCCGGCCAGCCCCCACGCCTTCGAGAAGGTGCGCAGCACGACCACCTCGTGCCCGGCGTGGAACAGGTCGAGACCCGTCACGCGCGGCGGCGCGTACTCGTGGTACGCCTCGTCCAGCAGCACCAGCGCGTGGGACTCGACCTCCGTCACGAACTCCTCGAGCCCCTCGGTGACGACGCGCCCGGTCGGGTTGTTGGGCGTCGCGAGCACCACCACGGCGGCGTCCCGGGCGGCCGCTGCGAGCGCCGCCAGGTCGTCGGTTCCGTCCGCGCGCGTGGGCACGGGCACCGGGATCGCGCCGCAGCGCGACGCGGCCCAGCCGAACGTCGGGAAGCCCGGCCACGAGTAGACGACCCGCTGGCCGGGGCCGGCCGCGAGCCGGATCAGCAGGCTCTGCAGCGAGTTGGAGCCGGCGCCGAACAGCAGCGTCGACGGCTCGACCTCGAGGCGTTCGGCCAGGGCGGCGCGGAGGCCGTGCCCGCCGATCGGGTCGGGATACCGGTGCAGGTCGGGCGACGCCGCCTCGAGCGCGGCGCGCGCCGCCGGCGTCGGGCCGTAGGCGCCCTCGTTGAGATCGAGGCGCAGCATGCCCACCGGCGGCTCGCCGACGGCGAACACCGGCGCGTCGCGCAGCCACGGGTGGACGTGCCGAAGCGGGTCGCTCACGCCGTCAGTATGTCCCGAACCGGCCCCACACACGCTCCGCATCGCCGCGACGGCGCTCGGCGCGCTCGGGGTTGCGGGCCACGAGCGCGTTCGCCAGCACCTCGAGCAGGAACACGCCGGGCACGGCAGTCGGGAACGGCCCCGGCGTGTCGTCGCTGCACACCAGCACCTCGGTGGCGCGGGCGGCGGCCGGTGCGGTGCGCGAGTCGGTCACGACCACCACCGGCGCGCCGGCGTCGGCGAAGTAGTCGACCACCTCGGTGGTCACCTTGGCGTAGCGCCGGAACGTGACGGCGAGCAGGCGATCCTCCGGGCCGATGTCGAGCAGGTGGTCGGCCAGGGCGCTCTCCCCCGCCTCCACCCGCAGCACGTTCGGGATGATCGGGTTGAGCAGGAAGTAGGCGTACTCGGCCACTGCCGCGGACGCGCGCTGCCCGAACACGTGCAGCCAGCCCTCGCCCGAGTCGAGGATCGCCGCCGCCCGGTCGATCGTCTCGGCGCCGGTCTCGGCCAGCGAGCGCTCGAGGTCGTCGATCACCGCCCGGTGCCACCGGGCCGGCAGCGTGTCGCCGCCGTCGTCGTGCGGATCGAGGCGCTTGCGGACGCCGGCCGCGGCCGCATCCTGGAGCCCGCCGAAGCCGCCCAGACCGAGCCGCGCGCCGAACCGCACCACGGCCGCCTTCGAGACGCCGATCGCCGCCGCCAGGTCGTCGGCCGAGGCGAACGCGACGTCGTCGAGGTGCGCGAGCACGTGCTCCGCGATCCGCCGGTCGTTCGGCGAGAAGTCGGCGTCGTGCCGGGCGATGATGCCTGCGAGGTCCGCCATGCGGCCGAATGTAGCTCAAGCCGTCCTCCGCGGCGGCCGAGGACGGAGATGAGTGCCTGCGCTCTCGCCCGTCCGCGGCACGCCGCCGCCTCCCGAGCCGCCGCGTCCGCGACGGGCGCCGCGCCTGCCCCAGATCAGCCTGCTGTGGCTGGGCCTGCTCGCCACCGTGATGCTGTGCGGTCTGGCGGCGCTCGGCTGGTCGCTCTACCCGCACGGTTCGGGCGGGCACCTGCGGGCGCCGGTGGCGCGCGCGCTGGACGGCGCCTGCGTCACCCAGCCGGCGCTCTGCCCCGGCCGCTGACACGCCGCCGCGGCCGCTGACAGTACGATCGCGGCATGGCGCGCGTTTTCTCCGGCATCCAGCCCACCGGGCAGAAGCACCTCGGCAACCTGCTCGGGGCGATCCGGCACTGGGTCACCGACCAGGACGAGCACGAGTGCCTGTACTGCATCGTCGACCTGCACTCGCTGACCGTGCCCGTACGACCCCGACGACCTGCGCGAGTCGACCGTCCGGCTCGCGACGCTGCTGCTCGCGGCCGGCATCGACCCCGACCGGGCGACCCTGTTCGCGCAGTCGCACGTGCGCGAGCACTCGGAGCTCGCCTGGGTGCTGAGCTGCGTCGCGACGATGGGCGAGCTGGGCCGGATGGTGCAGTACAAGACGAAGTCCGACGGCCGCGACTCGGTCTCGGTCGGCCTCTTCACCTACCCGGTGCTGCAGGCCGCCGACGTGCTGCTGTACCAGGGCGAGCGCGTGCCGGTCGGCGACGACCAGCGCCAGCACCTGGAGCTGATGCGCGACGTCGCGATCCGCTTCAACAGCCGCTTCGGGCCGACGTTCGAGGTGCCCGAGGCGTCGATCCCGCCCGCCGGCGCGCGGATCATGGACCTGCAGGCGCCGACGAACAAGATGTCGACCACGGGCGGCACCGAGCTCGGCACGATCCTGGTCCTCGACCCGCCGTCGCGGCTGAAGAAGAAGATCATGTCGGCGGTCACCGACTCCGGCTCCGAGGTGCGCGCGGCGGCCGACAAGCCCGGCGTCACGGCGCTGCTCGAGATCCTCTCGTCCGTCACCGACACGCCGGTCGCGACGCTCGAAGACCGGTACTCCGGCGCGGGCTACGGCGTCTTCAAGAAGGACGTGCTCGACGCCGTGGTGGCGTACCTGGAGCCGATCCAGACCCGCTACGCCGAGCTCGCGGCCGACCCGGCGACGGTGCGTGAGGCGCTGGGCCGCGGTGCCGACCGGGCGCGCGAGCTGGCCGTCCCGACGATGGCCCGTGTGCGCGAGGTCGTCGGCCTCCTGCCCGAGCGCTGAGCGCCCGGCCTGCGAGTCGCCGCGCGGTGGCCGTTTTCGCACGCGGTGCCGAAACGGCCACGGCGTACGTGATCCGTGCGCGGATCGGGCGTTACGGCACGGATGGCGCGCCGTCGGTGCATGCTCGGCCCGACCGCCGTGCGGCGCGCGCCCCGTGCATCCACCGCCGTCGCGGGGCGTTGCGGCCGCCCCGGAAGCGCTGCGGATGGCCGTCTTCGGACGCGGTGCCAAAACGGTCGCGGCGTACGTGATCCGTGCGCGTCCGGCCTGGCGCGGCACGGGTCGTGTGCCGGTCGAGCGCGTCGAGATGAGACGCTAGCTGCCGGCGCGGGCGGCGAGCTTCGCGACCGTCTCCGGTGCGATCGCCTGCGCGATGCCGGCCAGCCGCCAGTACTGCGGGACGAAGATCTCGCGCTTGCGGTTCTCGAGGCCGCGGATGATCGCGTCGGCACACGTGTCGTCCGTGACCACGAACCGGCGCGCGATCGGGTGGTTGAGCAGCTTCGTCTGCGGGAAGCCCGCGGTCGTCACCGGCCCCGGATTGACGGTCAGCACGCGGACGCCCTCGGCCGGCGCGGCGGCGCGCCAGCGCCCGCGACCAGGCCAGCGCGGCGTGCTTGGAGGCCGCGTAGGGCGCCGACCTCGCCAGCGCGACGGTGCCGGCGACGCTGCAGACGTTCACGACGCGGCCCTTCGCCGTCACCAGGCCGGGCCACAGCGCCCGCGTCAGGCCGACCATGCCGTGGTAGTTGATGTCCATGACGGTGCGGGCGACGGCCGGATCGACGTCGAGCGCGCCGCTGCGGCCGGGGATACCGGCGTTGCAGGCCAGGAGATCGATGCGGCCCTCGCCGAGCTCGAGCAGCTCGGCGGCGAGCTGCTCCACGGCGGCCGGGTCGCCCACGTCGCAGACGTGCACCGAGGTCTCCACCGGCAGCGCCATGGCCGCGGCCTCCAGCCGCTCGACGCCGCGGGCGACGAGCGCGAGCCGCCACTGGCGCTTCGCCAGGCGGTAGGCGAGCGCGAGCCCGATACCGGACGAGCCGCCGGTGATCACCGCGAACGGTCGTGCCTCCATGGCGGCACAGCGTACGTCAGGCGGTTCGCGTAGGGTTCTCGGCGTGGCCGAGCCCCGCTCCCAGGTCGAGCTCACGGTCTCCAACCGCACCCTGCTGCGGTTGCTCGGTATCAGCACGGCCTTCCTGCTGGTCGCCTGGCTGCTCTGGGAGATCCGCGACGTGCTGCAGATGCTGCTCGTGGCGGGCTTCCTCGCGCTCGCGCTGAACCCGGCGGTGACCTGGCTTCAGGTGCGCGGGTGGAAGCGCGGCCGCGCCGTCGCCGTCGTCGTCATCTCGACGCTGGTCCTGGTCGGGGCGATCCTGACCGTCGTGTTCGCGCCGCTGTACGAGGAGGTGCGGCGGTTCGCCGACGACATCCCCGGTTACATCGACGACCTGCGGCGCTCGCGGCTGCTGCGCGAGATGGATGAGCGGTACGACATCCTCGAGAAGCTCCAGGAGCAGGCGACGACGCTGCCCGAGCGGCTGCCGGGCACGGCCGGCGCGTTCCTCGGCTTCGCGGGCGCCATCTTCAACGCGGTCTTCAAGGCCCTCACCGTGCTGTTCCTGACGGTGTTCCTGCTGCTCGAGCTGCCCGCCATCGGCCGCTCGATCCTGTCGCTGCTGGCACCGCCGACCGCCGCCCGCACCAAGACCCTGACGGCCGACGTGAACGACACGGTCGCGCGCTACGTCGCCGGCGCGCTGGTGATCGCCACCATCGCCGGCACGACCACGCTCGCCGCCTCCACGCTGCTCGGCGTGCCGTTCCCGGTGGTGATGGCGGTACTGGTGGCGCTGTTCGACCTGATCCCGCTGGTCGGCGCCACCATCGGCGGCATCTGCGTCGTCGCGGTCGCCTTCACGGCGGGCATCGTCCCGGGCCTGGTGATGCTGGCCGTGCAGCTGGGCTACCAGCAGGTCGAGAACAACGTGCTGCAGCCGCTCGTGATGAAGCGATCGGTGAACGTCTCCGGCTTCACGGTGCTGCTGGCCGTGCTGATCGGCTCGTCGCTGCTCGGGGTGCTGGGCGCCCTGCTCGCGATCCCGGTGGCGGGCAGCATCCAGATCGGCCTGCGCGAGGTGCTCGACAGCCGCCGGGCGCAGGTCGGCACGCTGCCGGTCGAACCGGAACCGCCGCCCGCCGCCGGCTGACCGCCGGGCTCAGCGCTGGCCGGCGGCCGAGTCGCGCGTCCAGAAGCGCAGGCGCTGCGTCGGATCCTCGTCGGCGGGCAGCTTGGAGCGGCTGTGCTCGCCGATGGCCGCCTCCTCGGCGGTGTGCAGCGACTGCTGGAGCATCTCGGCGAACGCCGTCAGATCGGCCTCCTTGCGGGCCAGCGTGCCCTCCATCGACCGCAGCCGCGACTCGAGCTCGCGCATCGAGTCCTCGCGCCGGTCGAGGTCGGCCTGACGCGCCTCGAGGGAGGCCTGCTTGCGGCGCCGCCGGTCGAGCCACGCCTGCACGGGGCTGCCGTCGTCGTCGTACTCGACGTCGGAGTCCTCGTCGTGCGGCAGCTCGGCCCGGAGCATGGTCGAGCGCAGCTTCTCGACCTCCTCCTCGGCCTGGTCGATCTCGTCCTCGCGGCGCTTGACCTCGCCGGCGCGGCGCTCCAGGTCGCCCGAGCGGCGGTCGAGCTGCCGCTCGCGGGTGCCGAGCGCCTCCTCGACGCGGCGCATCTCCTCGCGCCGGCGAGCGAGCGACTCGGCGATGGTGGTGAGCTCCAGCTCGCGTCGCTCGAGCTCGCCCGCCCGGCCGCCGTCGACCCGGCCCGCGTCGCCCTCGCGATCGGTCAGGCGGCGCTGCTGCTCGGCCATCTCGGCCACGGTCTTGTCGATCTCGCGCTCGCGCTCGTCCACCCGCGCCTTCTCGGCCTCCAGGCTGTCCAGCAGCGCGCGCTGCTCGGCCACCAGCGTGCGCAGCTCCTGGTCGCGGGCGTCGACGCGGGTCAGCTCGGTCTGCACCTGCGCGGCGCGCTCCTCGATCTCCCGCTCGCGGCGGCTGATGTCGGAGACGGCGCCGAGGCGGAGCGCGTCCTCGCCGCGCAGCGACTCCAGCTCGGCCCGCAGCGCGGTGATCTGCGCCTGGCCGGCCGACTCCCGCTCGGTCAGCAGGGCGATGCGCGCCTCCAGGGCCGCCTGCAGCTGCCGCGACTCCTCCGACTCGGACTCGGTGGCCCCGGCCGAGCGGGCCTCGACGATCTCCAGCTCCAGCTCGCGGATGCGATCCTCGGCATGGCGGGCGCGCTCCTCGAGCGACACGGCGCGCTCACGGGCGTCGCTGCGGGCCGCGGCCAGCTCGGCCTCGACCTGCGCCAGCTGGGCCGCGCGCCGCGTCGCGTCGCTGCGCGCCGTCTCGCGCGACTCCATCGCCGCCGTCAGGTCGGCCTGCAGCGTCGTGATACGAGCGGCCCGGGACTCGGCCTCCGCGGCCGTCGCGGCCAGCTCGTCGGTGCGGGTCGCGGCGGCGGCGAGCTCCTGCCGGGCCGCCTCCAGCGACGACTCCACCTCGGCGAAGCGCTCCTCGGCCTGCCGGTGCGTCTTTGCGGCCGCATCGGCCGAGCGCCGCACCTCGACCGCCTCGCGCTCCAGCTCGGCGATGCGCCTCTGGGCCGCGGCGCCGGTCGCGCGCAGGTCGGTGACGACGCGGTCGAGCTCGGCCGCATGCTCGCGCAGCGGCTCGATCTCCTCCTGCGCGGCGCGCAGCTCCTCCAGCGCCTGGGCGTGGTGCGCGGCGGCCTCGTCGCGGGCCGTCTCGGCGGCGGTCACGGCAGCGCGGGCGTCGGTCAGGTCGCGCTCCATGGCCACCGTGCGCGCCGCGAAGTCGGCGTCGTGCGCGGCGAGCGCACCCTCCAGCTCGGTGACCCGGGCCGCGGCGGTGGCGATCTCGCCCTCGAGCCGGACGCGTGCCGCCTCGGCCTCGGCCGGATCGATGCGGCGCGCCGCCTCGGCCCGGGCCGCATCGAGGGCCTGCTCGAGCTCCCGCGCCCGCGTCGTGGTCTCCGCGATCAGGCGGTCGGCCTCGCTGCGACTCGTCTCGAGCTCGCGCGAGCGGTCGTCGGCCAGCGTCGTCAGGCGCTCCACCTCGGCCCGCGCCTCGTCGCGCTCGTGGGCGCGTTCCGCCCGCTCGCGCTCGCGGTCGGCGGCGTGCGCCCGTGCCCCCTGCAGCTCCGACTCCACCGCGGCCAGATGGGCGCGGTGCGTCGACTCCAGCTCCTCGGCCCGGCCGGCGAGCGCCGCTGCCTCGGCGCGGGCCGTGCGCTCGGACTGCTCCAGCGCGGTGATGCGCTCGCGGGCCGATGCGCTCCGCTCGCGCTCCTCGGCCAGGGCCCGGTCGGAGCCGTCGCGCTGCCCGGCGGCCTCTTCGGCAGCCGCCCGAGCGGCCTGCTCGGCGGCCTCGAGGGCCGCGATCCGCTCCGCCGCGGCACGCGCGGCCTCGCGCTCCTCGCCGACGGCGCGCTCGCGCTCCTCGATCTGCCGCGTGGCGTCCTCGACGGCGGCGCGCGCGGCCACCTCGGCCTGCTCCAGGGTCGCGATCCGCTCCTGCGCCGTCGCGATCTGCGCGCGCTCGTCGGCCAGCGCCCGCTCACCGTCGGCGACGCGCAGCGCGGCCTCTGCGGCGGCCTGCCGGGCGGCCTCCTCGGCCTGCTCCAGCGCGGTCAGGCGGTCGCTCACCGCGCCACCCCGCTCGCGCTCCTCGGCCAGCGCCCGCTCGGCCCCCTCGGCGCGCACCAGCGCCTCGGCGTGCAGGGTCTGCAGCCGCTCGGTCTCGGCCCGTGCAGCGGCGACCTCGGCCGCCAGGCGCTGCGCCGGCCGACGCGGTCTCGGACGTGCGGCGCTCCAGGTCGGCCTCGAGCTCCGCCGCCCGGGCGATCGCCTCGTGGCGCTCGGTCTCCAGCTGCTGCGATGCCGTCCGCGCCGCCTCGACGTCGGCCTCGAGGTCGCCGATGCGACCGCGCAGGTCGTCGCGTGTCGTGTCGAGCGCACGGGCCAGCGCCTCGGCCTGCGTCTGGGCCTCCTCGCGCTCGGCCTGCACCCGCTCGAGCTGGATGCGAACCTCCTCGACCCGCTGCTCCGCCGTGGCGACCAGGGCGCGTGCCTCGTCGGCGTCGACCCGCACCTCGGCCTGCCGCCGCGCCTCGGCGGCCTCCGCCCGTGCCTGGTCCAGCTCGGCCTCGAGGCCCGCGGTGCGCTGCCGCGCCGCCAGCTCGGTCGCGGCCAGCTCGCCCTGCAGCTGCGCCCGCACCTCCTCGACCCGCATCTCGGCCGCGGCGATCTGCGCCCGCGCCTGGTCAGCGTCGATGCGCGTCTCGGCCTGGCGGCGTGCCTCGGCGGCCTCCGCTCGCGCCTGGTCGAGCTCGGCCTCGAGCGCCGTCGCGCGGTCGCGCGCCGCCTGCTCCGCTGCCGCCAGCTCGTGCGCCAGTTGCGCGCGCACCTCGTCGACCCGCAGCTCCGCCGCCGCGACCTGGGCCCGCGCCTCGTCCGGATCGACCCGCGCCTCGGCCCGGCGCAGCGCGTCGGCCGCCTCGGTGCGCGACTGCTCCAGCTCGGTTTCGAGCCCGGCCGCGCGCTCCCGAGCCGACTGCTCGGTCGCCGCCAGCTCCCCCTCGAGCCGGGCGAGGCGTACGCGATCGGCGTCGATCTCGGCCGCGACCCTGGCCAGCTCGGCGCGGGCCTCCCCAGCCGTGGCCTCGGCCGCCGCGACGCGCTCCTGCACCTCGCTCGCATCGACCCGCGTCCGCGCCGTCTCGCGCTCGGCCGCGAGCGCCTGCTCCAGCTCGGCGAGCCGCAGCTCGGCCCGCTCACGGTGCTCGGTGAGATCGCGCTCCAGCGCGGCGGCGCGCTCGTCGGCGGCCGTGTGCTCGGCCCGCACACGCTCCACCTCGGCCCGCGCCTCGGCGGCGCTGCGCTCCAGCTCGGCGACCTGCGCCGCGCCCTCGTCGACACTCGCGCGCCGCTCGTCGGCAGCCATGCGGGCCGCCTCCAGCTCCTGCTCGAGCGCCTGCAGCCGGGTCGCCAGCTGCTCCGCCTCGCCGCGCGCGGCGTCCCCCACCTGGCGCGCGGTCTCGATCTCGGCGCGCAACGCCGCCAGATGCCGCTCGACCTCGGACGGATCCAGCCGGCGCGCGGCCTCGGCCTGCGCCTCCGCGAGCGCCGCGGTGGCAGCCTGCAGCTGCGCGGCCAGGTCGCCCGCCGCGTCGGTGGCCCGGCGCAGCTCCTCGAGCTGGCCGTGCGCGGTGGCCGCGGCCGCCCGCGCCTTCGCCAGCTCGGTCTCCAGCGCCGCGACGCGCTCGGCGTCGCCGGCGGCCGCGGTCTCGTCGGCGGACGGGCGCGCCTCGAGCTCCAGCTGCAGCTTGAACAGCGCCTCCTCGAGGATCGCGATGCGGCCCTCGGCGGTCTCGGGATCGAGCCGCTCCGGCGCGTCGGCCGCGGCCTGCTCGGCGGCCAGCACGGCGGCGCGCGCCCCGGCCAGCTCGCGCTCGAGCTCCAGCACGCGGTCCTCGTCGCCCGCGGCCGGCGTCTCGGCCGCCGCCTGCTCCAGCGCGGCGCGCAGCTCGGCCACCTCGCGCACCAGCGCCTCGCGGCCTGCATCTCCCTGCGCCCCGCCGTCCTTGAGCGCGGCGACCTGCGCCTCCAGCTCGGCCGCGCGGCGCTCCAGCTCCTCGGCCTGCCGCGCCTGGTGCTCCAGCCCGGCGACGCGCGCCTTCATGTCCTCGGGATCGATCTTGCGCGCCGCCTCGGCTCGCAGGTCGGCGAGCACGCGCTCCAGCTCGGCCCGGCGCTCGTCCGCGCCCGCTGCCGACTCGCGCAGCGCCGCGATCGCCGTCTCCCGCTCCTGCACCTGCGACTGCAGGGCGTCGAGCTCCGCCTTCAGATCGGCGGCGACCCCGTCCTCGTGCGAGTCGCCGTAGCCGCCGGCGTAGCTGAGCATGCCCTCCAGCTCGGCCGCCCGGGCGCGCTCGACGTCCACCGTCTGCAGCAGCTCGGTGACGCGCTGCTCGTGCTCGGCGAGCTGCGACTCCAGCTCGCCGACGCGGGCGATGGTCTCCGCGTTGATGGTCGAGAGGTCGATGCCGGCCTCGTGTGCCGCCAGTGCCCGCTCGCGCGCCACGAGCTGCGCCTCGCGCTGGGCCAGGAGGTGCTCGGCCTGCTTCAGGAGCTTCTGCGACTCCTCGCGGATCCGGACCTGGACGACTTCCTCGTCCGCCGCCGATTGCCGGTCGTCGATGACGCCGCGCAGGCTCCGCTGCGGTCCAGCGGGCTGGGACAGCTTCTGCAGTCGGGAGTGGACATCTCGCTCGCTCACGTCCCTCTTCCCATCGGCGGGGGAGGCTGTCGAGTAAACGGGTCAGAGGCCCGAAAAGGCCGATCCCGCCGAAAACCCCTCCGCCGGGGGAGGCCCGCCCCCGGTCGCCGCGTGCGACCGGAAAAAGCGATACCTCACGAAAACCCCTCTGGCGGGGGACGACGCCCGGTGCGCCGGAGGTCGATCCTCCTCCTTAGCAAGCCCCAGGGGGTTGATCCAACAATGGTTGAAGGACGTGACAGAGCGATGCGACGAAATGACCAGCGAGGCCAGAGCCTCGTGCTCGTCGTCATCTCCTTGACGGTACTCCTGGGGATGGGCGCACTCGTGCTCGACCTCGGTCTCGGCTGGTACGCCAAGCGCCAGCTTCAGGCATCCGTCGACGCAGCGGCACTCGCCGGCGCGCAGGAGCTGCCGTCGAGCGCGAACGCCATCGCCCGCTCGCACGAGTACATGCTCAAGAACCCGACGCGCGGCATCGACGGCGTCGCGGACACCACCATCACCAAGTGCATCGCCTCCGCACCGGGCTGTGCGCCGGTGAACGCCGTGCAGGTAACGGCCCGCGGCACGGCCGATACCGCCTTCGCCCGCGTGTTCGGCATCAACTCGATGACCATCGGCGCCAAGGCCACGGCCTGCCAGCCCTGCGGCGCGAAGCCGATCGACATCATGCTCGTGCTCGATCGCACGGGCTCGATGCTGCAGGGCGGCTCGCCCAACAAGCTGGCGAACGCCAAGACCGGCATCATGACCTTCCTGAGCTTCCTCGACGCGGGCACGGCGAAGGTCGGCCTGACCGTGCTGCCGCCTTCGCCCAACCTCGCCAGCCGGTGCACGGCCGGTTCCTACGACTCGGCCTCCTCCGTCTACACGATCGTGCCGCTGTCGAACGACTTCAAGGTCAACGGCGCCATCAACGCCAGCTCGAACCTCGTGCAGTCGATCAACTGCATGGTGGCCGCCGGCACGACCCACTACTCGCTCGCGATCCAGGCGGCGCAGGCCGAGCTGAACCTCCACGGCCGCGCGGGCGTCCAGGACGTGATCGTGTTCCTCACGGACGGCGCTGCCAACACCGGCCCGCGCTTCGGGCCGTACAACGCCTCGCACCCGGAGCGCACGCAGCCCTGCCACTCGGGCATCACGTCGTCCGCCGCCGCCAAGACCGCGGGCACCTGGGTGTACACGATCGGCTACTCGATCGGCGGCGACGACTGCCTGGCCGACCGCCAGGCGGGCCCCGAGGCACCGTTCATCACGCCCGATGACGCACTGCGGGCGATGGCCTCGAACCCGGGCAACTACTTCGTCCGCCCCGACTCGGGCCAGCTGAACACCATCTTCACCCAGATCGCCGCCGACATCTCGACCGGCGCCTCCCGCCTGGTCGACGACAACTGGGGCTGATCGCTACGGCGCCGCCTGGATCTGGACTTCGATCCGGTCGGTGAACGCCGGCACGGCAATGCGACGACCGTCTCCCTGGAGCTGCAGGGGGGCGGTCGTTCCGCGGACCACGGCGCGGGACGCGGCGAACGGCAGAATCAGCGTCTGCGACGGCACGTCGCCCTTGCCGGCGAGCCGCACGACGTAGGCGTCCTCGCCCGGCTCGACCTCGACCGTGAGGCCGTAGCGGGCCGACCAGAAGCGCGCGAACGTGGTCGCGTCGCCCGTCCAGACGTCGGGTGAAGCCGCCGCCAGCAGGCGCTGCAGCGCGAACGTGGCGGTCGTGCCGCCGGCGGGCGCGATGCGCACCGTGGCCGGTGCGCCGGTGGCGAGGGCGTGCGCGACGAGGGCGTCCAGCTCGGCGCCGCGCTGGTCGACACGCGGCCCGCCGGGGACGTCGTCGAACGCGACCGGCATGCGCAGCAGCGAACGCTCCGTCGTGGTATCGCCGGTGGTCGCGGGCCGGTACGGCAGCGAGCCGCCGACGGCGGTGGCGGCGATTGCGAGGTCGGCCTCGTAGCCGGCCGCGGCGACGGCGTCCTCGAAGCCGTCGCCGAGCCCGGCCGCCGGCACCAGCTGCGGCGCGCCGAACACGACCGGCGCCCGCTCCGTGATGGAGCCGAGGATGTGGCGCGACACCCGCGCCTCGCCGGCCAGCGTGGTGCCGCCGCGCTCGACCGACGGCGCGTAGCCGGGGTATGCCTCCGTGCCGCTGCCGGCCGGTGCCCGGTCGATCGCCTCGGGCGCCACGCCGGCGGCCGCGACGTCGAAGCCGCCGTCGGCCAGGGCCTGCAGCATCGCCATCTGCTCGCCGTCCACCTGCGCGGTGCCGCCGGACGCCGCCGTGCGCGTGACGACGAGGAAGGTCGATCGCGTGCCACGGTCACGCTCGATGGCCGCGACCGCCGGCACGCCCGCGAACGCGCGCGGGCCGTCGACGACGTGCGCGAGCACGAGCGCGGTGGCATGGCCGGACGGCGCCGAGCCGAGGACCACGCCGGTCGGCGTCAGCGTGTAGAGGGTGCGCGCGACCAGCGACAGCGTGTCGCGGACGTGCTGCGTGGCGGGTGCCAGGTCGGTCGGGCCGGCGAGGCCGGCGGCGGGGGCGGCGATCAGGCGCTCGAGCGGCGCTCCCAGCAGCACGACGAGGCCGGTGCCGACACGGCGCACGGCGATCGCGGCGGTGCCGTCGGCGAAGCGCGCCAGCGCGCCGCCGTCCTTCGACCAGCCGGTGGTGGCGCCGGACGGGAAGCCGACCGTCTCGGCCGGCACGCCGCCGCCGGCGAGGGTCGCCAGGCGGTCGCGGGTCGTCGCGACCGCCTCGCTGACGCCGGCCAGGGTCTCCGCCGCAGGGGACACGCCGTCGATCACGACCACGCCGCCGCCGCTGGCGAACGTCTCGAGGCGCGCCGTGTCCTCGGCCGTCGTGGCGCCGGACCACACCACCAGCGGGTGCGTCAGCGCGACATCGGCCGTGGGCGCGCTCGCCGCCGGCACGCCGGCGCTCGTCAGCCACGCGAGCGCGGGCCCGGGGGCGCCGCCGGCGGCGGCGTACACCGCGGCGGCCGACGTGCCGCCGGTGAGGTAGGCGGGTGCGGCCGGAGCGGGCGCGCGCGAGGCGTCGGCGGGGCCGTACGGGATCGTCGTCGCCGCGGGCGCGGCGGCGTCGGCGGCCGCGCTCGGAGCGGTGGTGGTGACGTCGGGCATCCAGGTCACGACCAGCGCGGCGGCGGCCGTCAGGGCGATGCCGGCGCCGACGAGGGCGGAGAAGGCGATCGTGCGACGGTCATTCATCCGCTACCTATCGGCGTGCGAAAGAGCGAGCGTGAGCGGGAGGACGCTTCAGCCCAGCAGGGCCTCCACCGCGGCGGGGGCCTTGAGGCCGTGGCCGGTGATGGCGCAGACCACGGTCTCGCCCGGCTCGATGTCGCCGCCGTCGCGCAGCTCGATCAGCGCGGCGGCGGCGAGGGCCGCGGTCGGCTCGGCGAACACGCCGGCGCGAGCCAGCCGGTGCAGCGCGGGGCCGAGCACGTCGTCGCCGAGCGCGAGGAACCGGCCGCCCGAGGCCCGCACGGCGGCGATCGCCTGGGCTCCCCGCGGCGGCCGCGCGACGAGCACGCCCTCGGCCGCCGACGGCTGCGGGACCACCTCGGCCGGCACGTCGCCGGTGGCCGAGAAGAGCGGCGCGCAGGCGGCGTTCTGCACGGCGTAGATGCGCGGTGGCCGCGGCAGGGCGGCGAGCAGCGGCCAGATGCCGAGCAGCAGCGTGCCCGATCCGGTCGGCAGCACGATCGCGTCGGGCGCGCGGCCGAGCTGCCCGAGCAGCTCCGTGGCGAACGCGGCGGTACCGGCCAGGAAGTAGGGCGACCACGCGTGCGTCGCGTAGACGGCCCCCTGCTCGACCGCGGCGCCGGCGGCATCGGCCGCGGCCTGCCGCGGGCCGTCGACGCGGATCACGTTCGCGCCGTGGGCGCGTGCCTGCACCAGCTTGCCCGGCGCCGCGGCGGCGGGCACGTAGAGGTCGAGCGCGATGCCGGCGCGGGCGCAGTGCGCGGCGATCGCGGCACCCGCGTTGCCGGAGGAGTCGGCCACCGCCCGCTCCACCCCGGCGCCGGCCAGGAAGCCGACCAGCATGGCGGCGCCGCGATCCTTGAAGGAGCCCGTGGGCGAGATGCCCTCCAGCTTGAGGTGCACCTCGAGGTCGGCGTCGCCCAGGCGCACCAGCGGCGTCTCCACCGCTCCCAGGTCGACCGGCACCACGTCGGCGGGGCCGTCGAGATCGACCACGCCGCCGCACGCGCACCGCACGCGACGGGGATCGGGCGCGGTGCGCAGGCCGCAATCGCTGCAGACGAGCCGGGGCACGGCGGACACCGTACCGCGCCGCCAACGGGGCCCTTGTGATCGAACGTATGTTCGATTAGCCTGGGTCGGTGATCGCCGCGCTGGCCATCCCCCGCTTCGCCTTCGCCGTCGTCGCCCGGCGGCTCGGGCTGCGGGATGCGACCACCGCGGCGGCGCTCGCACCCGAGCCCGGCGGGCAGCCGCGGGTGGGCGAGCAGTCGGCGGCCGCCGAGGCCGCGGGCGTCCGCGCCGGCATGCGGCTGTCCGAGGCGCTCGCCCTCTGCCCACAGCTGGCGCTGCTGCCGCCCGACCCGATCGCCGTCGAGGAGGCCAACGAGCTGCTGTACGCGCGCCTCGAGGACCTCGGGCTGCCACTCGAGCCGGCAGGGCCCGGCCGCGCGCTGCTCGCCACCGGCCCGGTCGAGGAGCTCTACGGCGGGCGGGCGGCGGTGCTGGTGCGGCTGCAGGACGCGGCGCCCGGCTCGCGCATCGGCGCCGCGCCCGGCCGGTTCCCCGCGCTCGCCGCCACCCGCCGCGCCCGGGCCGGCCGCCCGGTGTCGGTGACGGCGCCGGCCGTGCGCGAGTTCCTGGCGCCGCTGGCGATCGAGGCGCTGGTGGAGGACGGCGGCGTCGATCCGGGCCTGGTCGAGGCGCTGCGCCGGCTCGGCATCGACCGGCTGGGCCGGCTCGAGGCGATCGGGCGGCTGCAGGTGCGCGACCGGTTCGGCCCGGCCGGCGAGCATGCCTGGCGGCTCGCGAGCGGCGACGACCCCGCGCCGCTGCGTCCCCGCGCCGTGCCGGAGCTGCTGCGCGAGACGCTCGTGCTGGCCGACGCGGCCGTCACCGAGGGCACGCTGGAGCACGCGCTGCGGGTGCTGGTCGAGCGCCTGCTGCAGCGACCCGACCGCCAGGCCCGCGAGCCGCGCACGCTGCGCATCGGCGCGCGCCTGGTCGGCGGCGGCTCGTGGAGCACCACCGCGGCCCTGCGCGAGCCGACGGCCGACCCCGCCCGCATCCGGCTGGCACTGCACGCGAAGCTGCGCGAGCTGCCGGCGCCGGCTGAGGAGCTGACCGTCGAGGTCCTGGGGTTCTCGCCCGGCAACCGGCAGTCGCCGCTGTTCCGCGAGGAGGGCGAGGCGCGCGCCGCCCGGCTCGCCGGCGCCGTCGGCCAGGTGCGGGCGGCGCTGGGCGAGCAGGCGGCGCTGCACGTGGTCGCGGTCGACGAGGCGAGCCGCCTGCCGGAGCGCCGCTTCGGGCTGGCGCCGCGATGAGCGTGCAACGTCGTGAGCGGAGCGAACGGCCTTGCACGCGGTGGCGAACGCCGTGCGAAACTCGGAACGAGTGCACGGCGTGAGCGGCAGGCGGACGCTGCGGGCACTGAACGCCCCGCAGCAGGTCAGCATCACGGTCGGCGACCACGGCCTGCCGGCCATCGTCGGCGGCCGGGCGGTCGAGGCGGTGCGCGAGGAGTGGCGCGTCGAGGAGGGCTGGTGGACCGACGCGCCGGTTCGTCGCCGCTACCTCGAACTGGTGCTCGACGGCGGCCGCATCGCGATGGTGTTCGAGGACCGCCGCCGGCCCGGCCACTGGTTCGTGCAGGCCGCCGGCGGCTGACGGATACGCTTCGGGCGTGGCACGGCGCTCCACCTCGAAGCTGCAGAACGCCGCCGCCGCCCTGCATCGCGGCCTGTTCCGACTGACGCGCGGACGCGTGCTCGGGCGGGTCGGCGGCCTCGACGTGCTGCTGCTGACGACCCGCGGCCGCCGCACCGGCAGGGTGCGCACGATCCCACTGCTGTACGTGGCCGACGGCGGCGACTACGTGCTGATCGCGTCCAACGGCGGCGCCGAGCTGCACCCCTCCTGGTACCTCAACCTGCAGGCGCAGCCCGACGCGACGGTCGAGATCGGCGGCCGGAAGCTGCCGGTGCTGGCCACCGACGTGGTCGACCCCGACGAGCGCGCGCGCCTCTGGCAGCGGGCCAACGAGGGCTACGGCGGGTACGACGACTACGCCACGAAGACCGACCGGACGATCCCGGTCGTGCGGCTGCATCCGACTTCCTGATCGAACATCTGTTCGTATAGAATCGGTGGGTGGCACCCTACGCCGAGCTGCACTGCCACTCCGCCTTCTCGTTCCTCGACGGCGCGTCGCACCCCGAGGAGCTGGTCGATCGCGCCGTGCAGCACGGCTACCGCGCGCTGGCACTGACCGACCACGACAACCTCTGCGGCGCGCTGGTGTTCGCCCAGGCCGCGGCGGCGGCGGGCCTGAAGCCGATCACCGGCTGCGAGCTGACCGTGCAGGTGGACGGCGCGCACCGGCACCTGACGCTGCTGGTGGAGCGGCACCGCGGCTACGAGCACCTCTGCGAGCTCATCACCCGTGCCCACGCGGGCACCCGGGACGGCACCGACCGCTCACCCGACCAGCCTGTGGCCCTGCTCTCCGACGTGCTCGAGCTGGCGGAGGGGTTGCTGTGCCTGACCGGCTGCTCGCGCCACGGGGTCGAGGCCGAGGCGCCGGTGCGGCAGCTGGCCGAGGCCTTCGAGGGGCGGATCTACGTCGAGCTGCAGCGCCCGTTCCAGCGCGGTGACCAGGCCCGTCTGCGCGCCCGGCGGGCGCTCGCGCGGCGGCTCGGCCTGCCGGTGGTGGCGACCAACGACGTGCACGTCCACAGCCGCCGCCGCGGGCCGCTGCAGGACGCCCTCGTGGCGATCCGCGTGCACGCCACGCTCGACGCCTGCGAGGCCGAGCGGCGCGGCAACCGCGAGCACGTGCTGAAGCGACCGGCCGAGATGGCGGCGCTGTTCGCCGACGTGCCCGAGGCCGTCGCGGCAACGGCCGAGATCGCCGACCGCATCGAGTTCGACCTGACCCGCGACCTCGGCTACCGGCCGCCGTCCACCGTCGCGGAGCCGGATCAGGAGCTGGCGCGCCTCACCCGGCACGTCTTCGACGAGCGCTATCCGGCATCCTCGTCGCGCGCCGCCGAGGCGCGCGCCCGGTTGGACGAGGAGCTGGCGCTGATCCGCCACCACGACCTCTCGGGCTTCTTCCTGCTGCACCACGAGGTGCTCGAGCTGGCCCGCGAGGTGGCGCTCGAGGTGCGCGGCGCCGACTCGCCGCGGATGCTGCTGCCGCCCGGCCGCGGTCGCGGCTCGAGCGTCGGCTCGATCGTCTGCTACCTGACCGGCCTCTCCCACGTCGACCCGGTGGAGTCGGGGCTGTCGCTGGGCCGGTTCCTGAACCGCGAGCTGGCCTCGGTGCCCGACATCGACCTCGACTTCCCGCGCGACATCCGCGCGGGCCTGATCCTGCGCGTCCACGAGCGCTACGGCGAGGGCCAGGCGGCGCTGGTCGGCGCGCTCGCCACCTACCGGGCGCGCGGTGCGATCCGCGAGCTCGGCAAGGTGCTCGGCCTGCCGCCCGCCGACATCGCGCGCCTGGCCACCGCGTCCGACGGCTGGAGCGCCGCGAACGTCAGCGAGGAGCTCGCGCAGCTGCCCGGCATCGCCGAGCGCGCCGGCGACCGCCGGTTCCGCGCGCTGGCTTCGCTGGCCCGCGAGATCGCCGGGCTGCCGCGCCACCTCTCCCAGCACCCCGGCGGCATGATCATCTCCGACCGGCCGCTCTCGACCATGGTGCCGCTGCAGCCCGCGGCGATGGAGGGCCGCACGATCTGCCAGTGGGACAAGGACTCCTGCGGCGACGCCGGCTTCCTGAAGATCGACCTGCTCGGCCTCGGCATGCTGTCGGCCGTCGAGGAGTGCGTCGTCTCGCTGGCCGAGCAGGGCGAGAGCGTCGACCTGTCGCGCATCCCGCTCGACGACGCCGGCGTCTACGCCGAGATCCAGGCCGCCGACACGGTCGGCGTGTTCCAGATCGAGTCGCGCGCCCAGATGCAGATGCTGCTGCGCACGCAACCGCAGAACCTCGACGACCTGGTGGTCGAGGTGGCGCTGGTGCGGCCGGGCCCGATCCAGGGCGGCGCCGTGCACCCCTACATCCAGCGGCGGCTCGCACGCCGTGCCGACCCCGCGTTCCCCATCCCGTTCGACCACCCGCTGCTGGCCGAGGCGCTGGAGGAGACGCTCGGCGTGATCGTGTTCCAGGACCAGGTGCTGGCGGTGGCCGAGGCGCTCGCGGGCTTCTCGGCCGGCCAGGCCGAGGAGCTGCGCCGGGCGATGAGCCGGCGGCGCTCCGAGGCGGCGATGCGCGCGCAGTGGGACGCCTTCCGCGACGGTGCGGCGGCGAAGGACGTGCCCGAGCACACCGCGGCGCTGGTGTTCGAGAAGATCCTCGCCTTCTCGGCGTTCGGCTTTCCGAAGGCGCACTCGGCCGCGTTCGCGCTGCTGGCGTACCAGAGCGCGTGGCTGCGCCGCTACCACCCCGCCGCGTTCCTCTGCTCGCTGCTGAACGCGCAGCCGATGGGCTTCTACCCGCCCGCCTCGCTGATCCGCGACGGCCAGCGGCGCGGCGTCGCGGTGCTGCCGCCCGACGTGACGCGCTCGGGCGCCCTGTGCCGGCTCGAGCGCGGCGCGGTGCGGGTCGGGCTCGGCTACGTCACGGGCCTCGGCGAGGAGGGCGCCGCGGCGGTGGTCGCCGAGCGCGACCGGCACGGCGACTTCACCGACGGCCGCGACCTCGCGACGCGGCTCGGTTTGAAGACCGACGTGCTGGAGCGGCTCGTCGCCTCGGGAGCCTGCGACGCGCTGGGGCCGCGCCGGCAGCTGCTGTGGGAGCTCGGCCTCGCCGCCCGCCCGGTCTCGGTACGCGGCGGCCATCGTCAGCTGGCGCTCGACCTGGGCCTCGGCACCGCACCGGTGCTGCCCGAGCCGGGCGCGTGGGATCTCCTCGTCGCCGACTACGCCCACACCGGGCTGTCACTGCGCGAGCATCCGATCGCCCACGTCCGGCGCGACATGGAGGACGTCGTTTCGAGCGCCGACCTGAAGACGCTGCCCAACGGCCGGCGCATCACGATCCCCGGCCTCGCGATCGCCCGGCAGCGGCCGGCCAGCGCGAACGGCGTGGTGTTCCTGCTGCTCGAGGACGAGCACGGGCTCACGAACCTGATCCTGATGCCCGACGTCTACCAGCGGTTCCGGCTGCTGGCCCGCACCGAGCCGCTGCTGCTCGCGACCGGCACGCTGGAGCGCCGCGACCGCAACATCAACGTGCAGGTCGAGCTGCTCGAACCGCTGGAGACGCCGGGACGCCGCACGATCGGCGGCCGCGAGCGCGCCCGCGGCCGCACGCCGGCCGCCGCGGTGCAGGATCTGCGGGCGGTCGCACCGCCGGCGATGCACTTCGCGCAGGGACGGCGCCGCGCCTAGCCAGGCAGGATCCGGCAGTCCCGACCGACCGACGTGAAATACTGCTGAAACGTGCTTCCAGATAACCACAACCACTACATCGCCTGGGGTGACGCCGACGCGATCGTGGAGGCGGCGGTAGCGGTGGGCGTGACCGAGCTCGTGTTCTCCGAGCACGTGCACCACATCGAGGAGGCCCGGGCAGCGTCGTCGTACATCGCCACCCGGTTCGCGCCCGAGGGGCCGCCCGTCGCCCACGGCGGCTACGTCGCGGCCGTGCAGGCAGCCGCCGAACACGCGTCGATCCCCGTCCGCTGCGGCATCGAGCTCGACATCGCCGACGAGAACGCCGGCCTCGTGGCCGCCACGCAGGCGCTGCGCGCCAGCTACGCGACCCAGTGGGACGTCGTGATCGGCTCGGTGCACGTGATCGCCGACGACGCCGCCGTCGAGGGCGAGGCCGGCAGCCGCGACACCTGCGCCGCCTGGGGCGACTACCTCGACCGCCTGGTCGCCGCGGCAACGTCCGGCGCCTACGACGTGATCTCCCACCCGGTGCGCCTCGCGCAGTCGCAGCCCGACGCGCCGGCGTTCGTCGCCGGACGCCTCGACGACCTGGCCGGGGCAGCCGCGCGCGCCGACGTCGCACTCGAGGTGAACGGCACCGACCTGGAGCGGCGCCCCGATCTGGTGCAACTGCTCGTCGACGCCTGCGCCCGCCACGCCACGCCCGTCAGCCTCGGCTCCGACGCCCACCGGCCGCAGAAGGCGGGCCGTGTCCGCGCCGCCGTCCCGCTGCTGCGCGCGGCGGGCATCGACCGCATCGTGGCGTTCGAGCGCCGCACGCGGATCGCCGTCCCGCTTCCCGCCTGACGCGCGCCCGACGGGGCGCCTTCAACCTTCGCCCGCCGAACGCCGATACACCCGCCGTGAACAAGCGGCGGCCGAACGAGCGTGAGACGTCGATCGGGGCCCCCGCCGGCGCCGCGCTCTGCGCGATCGCGCCCGACGGCACCATCCAGGGCGGCAACGGCGCGCTGGCCGTGCTGCTCGGCGTGCCGCTCGGCGAGCTGACGGGCCGGCCGCTCGAGGCGTTCCTCCCCGGCGTCGCCGCCCTCGCCGCCGAGGTGCCGCACGACGTCATCGGCCGTCGTGCCGACGGCGTCCGGATGCCGCTGGTCGTGACCGTGGCGCCGCTCGTGCTCGGCGGCGGGGCCATCTACCGCGTGGTCGTCGTGCGCGACTTCGGTGCGCCCGTCGCCGCGTCGCCGCGACGGCGCGCCGAGCCGGTCGACGCGCTGCTGGCGGCGATCGGCGACCAGCTGTACGCCTACGCCATCGACCCGACGGGCACCATTCGCACGACCTTCACCGGACCCGGCGGCGAGCGGATCCTGGGCGGCTACCTCCCCGACGGCGCCGACCTCGTCACCGCCTGGACGCGGGCCGTCCATCCCGACGACCGACCCGCCTACGAGCGCCACCTGGTGCGGCTCTCCTACGGCGAGTCGACCGAGGACTCGGTGCGCATCATCGGGCTCGACGGCGCCACCCGCTGGGTGTCGTTCCGGGCCTGGCCGGCGAAGGTCGGCGGCAGCGTCGTCGTGCACGGCATCGCGGCCGATATGACCGGCAAGATGGCGCTCGAGCGGGTGCTGAAGGCCACGGTCGGCGCGGCCCGCCGCGAGGCCGACGCGCTGGAGGAGGCGCGCCGCGAGGCCGACCACCGCGCCCGCACCGACGCCCTCACCGGCGTGTTCAACCGCCGCCACCTGAACGAGCAGCTCGCGGCCGCGCTCGACCGGACGGCCGCCGGCGATCGGCCGCCCGCGCTGCTGCTGCTCGACGTCGACCACTTCAAGCGCATCAACGACTCCTACGGCCACGCCGCCGGCGACGACGTGCTGGTCGCCGTGGCGCGGCGCGTCGCCGGCTCGGTGCGCACCACCGACGTCGCCGCCCGCTGGGGCGGCGAGGAGTTCTGCGTCCTGCTCGAGGGCGTC
This sequence comes from uncultured Actinomycetes bacterium, assembly GCA_963722525.1. GTDB lineage: Bacteria > Actinomycetota > Thermoleophilia > Gaiellales > F1-60-MAGs149 > VFJZ01. Next base: position 1,092,695 of record CAVRMM010000002.1, read on the forward strand.
GCTGACGACGACGCGCTGCGCGAGGTCGCCGAGGGCGTGCGGCTGCGCGTCGAGGCGTCGCCGATCGAGGTGGAGGGCGTTGCGATCGTCGTCACCGTCTCCGTCGGGGCCGCCCGGGCGACCGCCGGCCTGCACGGCGCCGACGACCTCGTCGACGCGGCCGATCGCGCCCTGTACGCCGCGAAGCGCCGGGGCCGCAACCAGACGCGCCTCTACTCGGAGTGGCTGTTCGAGGACTTCGTGGCCGAGGATCCCGAGGCGGTCCGGATCGCCGAGGCGCTCGCGCTCACGGCGAGCCTGCGCGAGGGGACATCCAGCCTGCACCCGATGCAGGTCGCCGACCTGTCGATGCGGACCGCCGAGCTGCTCGGATCTCCCTCCCCCGTCGTGCTGCGCTGCCGCCTCGGCGGCTGGCTGCACGACGTCGGCAAGGTCGCGATCCCGGACGGCATCCTCTCGAAGGCCGGCCCGCTGAACGACGTCGAGCGCGAGGTGATGCAGCGACACCCCGAGATCGGCGCCGAGATCATCCAGCGCGTCGCCGGCCTGAAGGAGGCGGTGCGCGCCGTCCGCCACCACCACGAGCACTGGGACGGCACCGGCTATCCGCACGGTCTGGCGGGCGAGGACATCCCGATCGAGGCGCGCATCGTCGCCGCCGCCGACGCCTACTCCGCGATGACGTCCCAGCGGGCCTCCCGGCGCGCGCTCGACCTGACCGACGCGCTGCGCAAGCTCGAGCGTCTGGCCGGGACGCAGCTCGACCCCGTGGTCGTGCCCGCGCTGGTGCGCGTGCTGACCGAGGACCGGATCCGGCTCGACTCGCGGTGCGGTCGCGGGCCGGACGGCACCGACCGCCGCGGCGACGAGCGCCGCGGCGAGGCCGCGTAGCGCACCGCTACGGCGGCGTGCAGTCTCCCGCCGGGTCGTCGGGATCCGTGGCGCAGAGGGCGATCGCGTGCTCCAGCGTGCCCTCCCGCTCCACGCCACCGACGACGTAGCGCACGCGCAGGCCGCGCAGCACGTACCGGCCGGGCCGGTCGGCGGCGAGGCCGATCAGCACCTCGGCGATGGGCCGCTCGTCGGCCGTCACCATCGGGTCGAGCACGGTGCCGGCCACGGGCGCGCCGGGATGCGCGGGCGGGTAGCCGGGCCCGGTCACGGAGGGGTTCGGGTCGCCCGACGCGTCGCCGTCGGCGCCGAGCACGCGTACCTGCACGCCGACGACCCGCAGGCCGGCGTCGATGCCGACCGGCTCGACCGCCGCCAGCGTCAGCGGCGCGGCGCCGCGGTTCAGCAGCACGATGCCGGCCCACGTCGCGGGCGCGCCGGTGGCGACGCCGACGGCCTCGGCCGTGACGGCGCCCGACGCGAGCGGCGCTGGCGGCGTGGAGCCGCCGCAGGCGACGAGCAGCACCGCCATGATCGGCAGGAGGCGCCACATGGTCGGACCGGATCGTAGCGCTGCGAGAATCCGCCGCGATGCGGCCGCCTTCCACCCTACGCGCCCACCTCGCGCTGGTGCTCATGGTGGCCCTCTGGTCGGGGGCGTTCGTCGGCATCAAGGCGGCCCTCGACACCGGCATCGGCACCTCCGACCTCGTCGTGATCCGGTTCCTGATCGCCGCGCCGGCATTCGCCATCGTGCTGCTCGTGCGCCGGCCGCTCGGGATCACGCGCGCCGCGCTGCCCCGGCTGGTCATCGGTGGCGCGCTGGGCGTGGCCGCGTACCAGCTGACCCTCAACGAGGGCCAGCTGCGCACCACCGCCGGCGTCACGAGCCTGATCATCGCCTCGTGCCCGGCGCTGACGCTGCTGATCGCGCGCATGACGGGGCTGGAGCGGCTCACGCCGGCGCGCCTCGGCGGCATCACGCTGGCGTTCGCGGGCATCGCGGTGGTCGCCGTCTGGGCGCCCGGCCAGGAGCTCGAGCTCGACCAGCTGGCCGGCCCGCTGTGGGTGCTCGCCGCGTCGCTGTCGTGGGCCGTGTACACGATCGTGATGAAGCCGGCGTTCGCGACGGGCGACAGCCTCGGCATCACCGCCGCATCGACGCTGGCCGGCGCCGCGTGCACGCTGCCGTTCGTGCGCTCGTCGACGGTCGACACGATCGTGCACCTGACGCTGGACCAGCTGCTGATCCTGCTCTGGCTCGCGCTCGCCGTGACGGTGATCGGCTACCTGGCCTGGAACGAGGGCGTCCGCGGCCTCGATCCGTCCCGGGCGTCGGTCTACCTCTATCCCATCACGCCGCTGTCGCTGCTGGCCGCCGTCGTGCTGCTGGACGAGCCGTGGAGCCCGGCGCTCGGCATCTCGTGTGTGCTCGTGCTCGGCGGCGTCGCCCTCGCCCAGCGCGGCTGAGCGCGCGATTCTCGCGGCCGCGTTCCAGCATGATCGTTTCGGTGCCTGGCACCCGAACGGGCATCGCGTGACCGTTTCGCGCGCTGATTTCACACTTCTGGCACGGTCCGCGCGGATCGCGCGCGCCCGCTCGGCCGGGATCAGGCGAAGAGGAGCGTGTCGAGACCGCGCACCAGGCCGGTGATCGACTGCACGCGCTGCGCGGCGAGCAGGGAGCCGTGCACGAAGACGGCGCCGTCACCGTCGGAGTCGTGGCGCATCACGAGACGCTCGCCCGGCAGGCCGAAGTGCACCTCGACGGCCGAGGCGTAGCCCGGCAGCCGGAGCGAGTGCACGCGGGCGCCGCCGAACTCGGCGCCGCGCGCCTCGAGCGGGCCGATCAGATCGTCGTCGGCGAGCTCGATCTCGGGCGCGCGCACCCGGCCGAGCAGCTCGGCCAGCTCGCGTGCCGTGCCGCTCGGGACGTCGGGCTTCGACGCCTTATTGTACTCCACGACCTCCCAGTGCGGCACGTGCTGCGCGGCGATGCGCGCCAGGTGCTGCAGCAGGGCCGCGGTGATCGCGAAGTTGCCGGTAACGGCGCCGACGCCGGCGGCGCGGGCGGCGGCGTCGATGTGCTCGAAGTCGGCGTCGGCCAGGCCGGTGGTGCCGATCACGACCGGGATGCCGCGGGCGAACGCGAGGTTGAGGTGGCGGCGGATCAACGACGGGTGCGTGTAGTCGATCAGCACGCCGGGCGCCGCGTCGAGCGCCGCCTCGATGTCATCGGTGAGGGCGACGCCGAGCGGTGCGCCGCCGAGCGCCTCGCCCACGTCGCGACCGACCTCGCGGCGCGCGACGGCCGAGTGCAGCGTGAAGGCGGGATCGTCGCGGACGCCCTCGACCAGCCGCCGGCCGACGCCGCCGAGGGCGCCGGAGATGCAGACCGAGAGCGGCGCCGCGGGCACGCTAGTCGGCAGTCCGGCGGTTGTAGGCGATCACGGCGAGCGGCGCGCAGACGACGACCAGCATCACGATCCAGATCAGCGTGTACTCGATCGGATGCTGCATCGGCCAGGGGCTGTCGGCGGTGACCTCCACGCCGGGGTTGCCGAACAGCTTGCGCAGCGACTCGGCCATGGTGCTGACCGGATTCCACTCCGCCACCGTGCGCAGCACACCGGGCAGCGTCTCGACCGGAACGAACGTGCTGGCGATGAACGTGATCGGGAAGATCACAGCGAACCCGACGCCCTGCACGGCCTCGGGCGTCGGCAGGAGGCTGCCGAGCAGGATGCCGACCCAGATGATCGCGAACGAGAAGGCCACCATGAGCGCGTAGCCGGCGACCGCCTCCTCGACCGAGGTGTGGATCCGCCACCCGACGACGAGGCCCGACAGCGACATCAGGACGATCGGGATGAAGCCGCGGACGAGGTGCGCGCCGGCGTGGCCGCCGAGCACGGCGCCGCGCGCCATCGGCAGCGAGCGGAACCGGTCGATGGCGCCGTTCTTGCGGTCGGAGGCCAGCGACATGGCCACGCCGAACGCGCCGAACACCAGGGTCTGCGCGAAGATGCCGCCCATCAGGAACTCGCGGTAGCCGCCGTCGGGCACGTCGATCGCGCCGCCGAACACGTAGGCGAACAGGAGCACGAAGATGACGGGCTGGATCGTGACGTCGGCGAGCGCCTCGGGCTCGCGCCGCATGTGCAGCAGGCCGCGCCGGGCGACCACGAGCACGTCGCCGGCGAAGTTGCCGCGACGGTCGCCGACGTCGGGGAGCCGCACGCGCTCGGCGCTCATCGCTTGGCCTCCGCGGTCTCGGCCTCGATGTGCGCGCCGGTGAGCGTCAGGAACACGTCGTCGAGCGTCGGCTGGCGCAGGCCGAGGTCCTCGACCTCGATGCCGTCGTCGGCGAGCGCGTCGGCGAGGCGCGAGATCGCCCGCGCGCCGCCGTCGGTGGGCGCCAGCACCGACCGTGCGCCGCGATCGATCTCGGGCTCCGCGCCGGCGATGCGCGCGACGTGGGCCGCCGCGGCCTCGAGGCCCTCGTCGTTGACGAGGGTCGCGAACAGCTGCGCCCCGCCCACCTGGCGCTTCAGCTCGCGGGCGTCGCCGCGCGCGATCACCTTGCCGTGGTCGATGACGACGATGTCGTCGGCCAGGCGATCGGCCTCCTCCAGGTACTGGGTGGTGAGCAGGATCGTCGCGCCGGCGCCGACCAGCACGTCGAGCACGTCCCACAGCTCGAGGCGGGCCCGCGGGTCGAGGCCCGTCGTCGGCTCGTCCAGGAACAGCACGTCGGGACCAGCGACGAGGGTCGCCGCCAGGTCGAGCCGGCGCCGCATGCCGCCCGAGTAGGTCTTCGTGAGGCGATCGGCCGACTCGACGAGCGAGAACTGCTCGAGCAGCTCGGCCGCCCGGGCCTGCGCGACCTTGCGGCCGAGGTGGTGCAGCTCGCCGATCATGACGAGGTTTTCGCGGCCGGTGAGGATGTCGTCGACGGTCGCCGACTGCCCGGCGAGGCCGAGCACGCGCCGGACGGACTGCGGATCGGTGGCCACGTCGAAGCCCGCCACGAACGCGCGGCCGGCGTCGGGGACCGAGAGGCCGGCGAGGATCCGGACGGCGGTGGTCTTGCCGGCGCCGTTGGGGCCGAGCAGCCCGCAGACGGTGCCGCGCTCGACCTCGAAGCTGACGTCGGCGAGCGCGGTGGTCTCGCCGAAGCGCTTCACGAGGCCCTCGACGGTGATGGCGCGGTCGGTCACGGCCGGTACCCTGCCATGCGATGAGCTACCGCGTCCTCAACGCCGCCGACGCCGCCTGGCGGCCGTCGAACCACCTGCACGTCCAGGACACCGACCTGGCGCAGCAGCTGGGCGCCGAGCAGTTCGGCGCGCGCCTGTGGCGATTCGAGCCCGGCCAGGCCTCGACCCGGCACCGCCACGTCGTACAGCACGAGCTCTACGTCCTGCTGGAGGGAACGGGCCGGATCCGGGTCGGCGACGACCTGCTGACGCTCGAACCCCTCTCGGCGGTGGTCGTCGAGCCCGAGACCGTCCGCCAGGTGTTCAACGACACGGCCGCCGACGCCCTGTGGCTGGTGATGGGCGCGCCGATGGAGGCCGCCACGCAGGAGCTGACGCCCGAGATGCTGGCGCTGCTGCTGCCGGAGGGTCCGCAGGCGCTGCCGCCCGAGCTGGCCTGACCGGCCGCCGCCCGCGCGAGGGAGCGCGCCCGGCGGGCCCAGCCGTGCGCCGGGCCCGCCGTGCGTGACGCACGTCAGGAGCAGCCCGACGTCTCGCCGCAGGAGTCGCACTTCAGGCAGGTGCCGTTGCGTGCCAGCGTGAACTGGCCGCAGTTCCAGCACGGATCGCCCTCGTAGCCCCGCAGCCGGGCCTGGTCGCGCTCGGTCATCAGCAGGGGCGCGACCGGCGTCACCGCCCGTCCCGACACCGGGGACGGCGCCGGAGCGACCGCGGTGGTGGTGATGGTGGCGCCGCCCGTGGGGGCAGGCGCGACCGGCACGACCGGCGGCGCCGTGAACGGTGCGAGGTGCTCGGACCGCGGATTCTGCGAGCCGATGGTGTCGTGCCGCAGGTCCTCGGGCTTCACCTGCGCGAGGTCGTCGCGGCCCAGGTACGAGATCGCGAGCTCGCGGAAGATGTAGTCGATCACCGACGTCGACATCTTGATGTACGGGTTGCCGGTGACCATGCCGTTCGGCTCGAACCGGGTGAACACGAACGCGTCGACGTACTCCTCGAGCGGCACCCCGTGCTGGAGGCCGAGCGAGATGGCGATCGCGAAGGAGTTCATCAGGCTCCGGAAGGCGGCGCCCTCCTTGTGCATGTCGATGAACACCTCGCCGAGCGTGCCGTCGGAGTACTCGCCCGTGCGGACGTACACCTTGTGCCCGCCGACCGAGGCCTTCTGCGTGTAGCCGGCCCGCCGCTCCGGCAGCCGCCGGCGCTCGCGCAGGTACTCGACCACGACGCGCGCGGCCACGTCCTCGCCGGACGGCAGCAGCTCGCGCGCCAGCTCGGCGGCCTCCTCGGCCTCGATCGCCGCCTCGTCGAACGCCAGCGCCTCGGCGGCCTGCGAGCTGAGCGGCTGCGACAGCTTCGAGCCGTCGCGGTAGAGCGCGATCGCCTTCAGCATCTTCTGCCACGAGACGCGGTAGACCTCGGCCACGTCGGCGATGGTGGCGCCGTTCGGCATGTTGATGGTCTTGGAGATGGCGCCGGACAGGAACGGCTGGGCCGCCGCCATCATCTCGACGTGGGCGAGCGGGCGAATGGCCCGCGTGCCGAGCCGGCCGCACTTGTTGGCGCAGTCGAACACCGGCAGGTGCTCGGCCTTGAGGTGCGGGGCGCCCTCGACCGTCATCGTGCCGCAGACGAACAGGTTCGCCTCGTCGATCTCGGCCGCCGTGAACCCGATCGCCGACAGCAGGTCGAAGCCGGGCCGCCGCAAGTCGTCGGGGTCGATGCCGAGGTGCTCGATGCAGACCTCGTCCGTGACCGTGAAGCGCGTGAACGCGAACCGCACGTCGAACGCCGCGCGCATGGCGTCGTCGAGGGCGGCGATCGAGTCTTCGGTGAACCCGAGCTGGCGCAGCTTCTCGGGCGCCATGTGCGGGCAGCCCTCGAGCGTGCCGGAGCCGACGCAGTACTGCACGATGTCGTCGACCTGCTGCGGCGTGTAGCCGAGGTTCGCCAGGGCCGGCGGCACCGACGCGTTGACCATCTTGAAGTAGCCGCCACCGGCCAGCTTCTTGAACTTGACGAGCGCGAAGTCGGGCTCGATGCCGGTCGTGTCGCAGTCCATGACGAGGCCGATCGTGCCGGTCGGCGCGATCAGCGTCACCTGGGCGTTGCGGTAGCCGTGCTGCTCGCCGAGGGCGAGCGCCCGGTCGGCGTCCTGCTGCGCCGCGGCCAGCAGGCCGGGCTCGCAGACGGCGGCGTCGATGGGCACCGGCAGCACCGAGAGGTGCTCGTACGCCTCGGGCCCCGCGGCGTACACGGCGTTGCGGTGGTTGCGGACGACGCGCAGCATGGCGTCGGCGTTGCGCTCGTAGGCCGAGAACGGCCCCAGCTCGCCGGCCATCTCGGCGCTCGCGGCGAGCGACGAGAAGTGCATGATCGCGGTCAGCGCGCCGCACAGCGCGGTCGCCTCGGGCGAGTCGTACGGCAGGCCGCGGCGCATGGCGAGGGCGCCCATGTTGGCGTAGCCCAGGCCCAGCGTGCGGTAGGCGTAGCTGCCGCGCGCGATCTCCTTGGACGGGAACTGCGCCATCAGCACGGAGATCTCGAGCACGACCGTCCAGAGCCGCACGCCATGGCGGAACAGCTCGACGTCGAAGCCGTCGGCCGTCTCGAACTGCAGCAGGTTCAGCGACGCCAGGTTGCAGGCGGTGTCGTCGAGGAAGACGTACTCGGCGCACGGGTTCGACGCGCGGATGTCGCCGTCGGCCGGGCACGTGTGCCACTCGTTCGTGGTGTCGTGGAACTGCAGGCCGGGGTCGGCGCACAGCCACGCGGTCTCGGCGATGTCGTCCCACAGCTCGCGGGCCGGCAGGCTCGCCACCGGCTGCGGTGCACGGCCCTCGACGAGCGCCTTGGCGCGCTCGGTGCGGTTGATCAGGTGCCACTCGTCGTCGCCCTCGACCGCGCGCATGAAGTCGGTCGTGACGCGGACGGAGTTGTTCGAGTTCTGGCCGGAGACGGTGTTGTACGCCTCGCCCTGCCAGTCGGTGTCGTACTCGTCGATGTGCAGCTCGGTGACGCCCTGCCGCGCGAGGTCGAGCGCGCGCTGGATGGAGACGTCGGGCACGCCGGCCTGGCGGGCGCCGCGGACGGCCTTCGCGAGGGCCGGGTTGGTCCGCGCGACGAACCGCTCGTCGCCCTCGACATCGCCCTCGGTGGTCGCCGTGACGACGTTGTTCAGGTGCACGGAGAGCATCCGCGAGCCGGCCACGAGCGCGGCCACCTTGGTCTCCTCGACGGCCTTCCAGCGCACGTAGCGCTGGATGTCGGGGTGGTCGAGGTCGAGCGTCACCATCTTCGCGGCGCGGCGCGTGGTGCCGCCCGACTTGATGGCACCCGCGGCGCGGTCGCCGATCTTGAGGAAGCTCATCAGGCCGGACGAGCGGCCGCCGCCCGACAGGCGCTCGTTCTCGCCGCGGATGTCGGAGAAGTTGGAGCCGGTGCCGGAGCCGTACTTGAAGACGCGGGCCTCGCGCACCCACAGGTCCATGATGCCGCCCTCGTTCACGAGGTCGTCGGCCACGGCCTGGATGAAGCACGCGTGCGGGGCGGGGCGCTCGTAGGCGCTCGTGGACAGCTTCAGCTCGCCGTCGGCGGGCTCGGCGTACCAGTGGCCCTGCGGCGGGCCGCTGATGCCGTACGCCCAGTTCAGGCCCGTGTTGAACCACTGCGGCGAGTTGGGAGCGGCGGCCTGGCGGGCGAGCATGGCCTGCAGCTCGTCGTAGAACGCGTGCGCGTCCTCCTCGCCGAAGTAGCCGTGCGTGAAGCCCCAGTACGTCCAGCAGCCGGCGAGACGGCGGAACACCTGGCGCGCGTCGGTCTCCCCCTCGACCGACGAGCCGGGCGCGGGCTCGGACCGCGCGCAGCCACTCGGGCACGCCGTCCTCGGCCACCGGCACGAGCTCGGTCGCGACGCCCGCCTTGCGGCAGTACTTCTGGGCCAGGATGTCGACGGCGACCTGGGACCATTGGGCAGGGGCCTGGAGCGTTGCCTCGAAGACGACGGAGCCGTCCGGATTGACGATCTTCGAAGTTCGCTCCGCGAACTCCACGCCCGCGTACGGGTCGCCTCCGGGTTCGGTGTATCGCCTTTCGATCTGCACTACTGCCTCCTCGTCCCAGGCCCTTAAACGGGTCGCCGCATCGTCGGGGTAGACGCGGGCGGGTTGGGAACACTAGAGAGCCCGTCGGACGGAGGGCGTGTCGATCTCCCGCCGGCTCGCTGCTGCCTGCAGTTTATCGCGTCGGAGGGGTCGGCACGGTCCCCGCGGGCACCCGGGAGCCACTATGCTCGCGCCGCAATGGAATACCGCGACGAGGTCTACTTCACGAGCGCCGCCGACCCGGAACCGGCCTTCCCGCCGGCCGAGTACGCGGCCCGCTTGCAACGCATCCGCGAGCGCCTGGCGCAGGACCGGATCGACTGCCTCTTCCTGACGTCGCCCGAGGCGATGAACTGGGTCAGCGGGTACCAGTGCGAGTGGTACCAGGCCCAGTCGCCGCGCCAGTGGCCGGCTGCGAGCGGCATCGCCGTGCACGTCGACCACGACCGCTACATCCTCTTCGACACCGAGCGCGAGGCGGCGCTCGGGCGCATCTTCACCACCTCCACCGACACCCGCTACTTCCCGCGCACGAGCCTGCGCGGCGGCGCCGAGTTCGTCGTCGACGAGCTCGCCGCGCTGGGCTGGCTGGACGGCACGCTGGGGCTCGAGCTGTGGTCGTACCGGCCGAACGGGCCGCTCTCGGCCCGCTTCCAGGCGCTGGCCGTCGCGAAGGGCGCCACGATCGTGGACGGCACCGACGTGGTGCGCGAGCTGCGCTGGGTGAAGTCGCCCCTGGAGCGCGCGGCGATGCGCGAGGCCGCGCAGATCGCCGACATCGGCATGCGGGCCGCACGCGACGCGCTCGAGGTGGGCGTCACGGAGCTCGAGGTGTACGGCGAGATGGTCGCCGCGCTGGCGAAGGCCGGCGGCGAGAACACCGCGATCACGCAACCGGTCCTGTTCGGCAACAAGACGAACGCGGCGCACGCGCTCTCCACCCGGCGGGTGCCTGCGCGAGGGCGAGCCGGTGATGATCGACCTCTCCGGCGTCCGGCACCGCTACCACGTCAACCTGGCGCGGATGTTCCACTGCGGCGAGCCGGCAGCCCGACGTGGCCGACGTCGCGGCCCGCGCGGCCGCCTCGATCGACGTCGTGAAGGGGCTCCTGCGCCCGCGACCTGCCGGTGCGCGAGCTGAGCGAGGCGCTGGTCGCCTACTACCAGGCGGAGGGCCTCTGGGAGTCGCGCGGCTGGATCGGCGGCTACGAGATGGGCATCGCGTTCTACGGCGACTGGGTCGGCAACGTGGTCTGGGACCCGCTCGCCGAGCTGCACGCCGACAAGGTGTTCGAGCCGGGCACGGCGGTCAACTGCGAGACGCAGATCTTCCTGCCGCGCCACGTCGGCCAGTTCTTCTCGATCGACACCCTGGTGTTCGACGACGACGATGCGTGGATCGCCTCCGAGCTGCCCGCCACGCTGACCATCGTCGGCTAGACGACGGCCTCCGTCCCCGCCTCGGCGGGCAGCACCAGATCCAGCCGGCGCGCCAGCCAGCCGGCCGTCGTCGCCTGCAGCAGCAGGGTGGCGATGATGGCCATGGCGACCATCGCGACGGCCAGCTCGGAGCCCGGCACGCCCTGGCCCACCAGCAGGCTCGCCACCGCCGCCGGCACCACCCCCGTCTCGCGGCACCAGCAGAGGAACAGCACCTCCTGGCGCGTCCACCGCCCCCGGCGGTCGACGGACGAGGCAGACCAGCACCGCGAGCGGGCGGGCGACGAAGATGAACACGGCCATCACCACCAGGCCGCCGAGGAAGTGCTCGCGCAGCGCGTCGAGCGGCAGGTTGATGCCGAGCGTGACGAACACGGCGATCACGGCGACCTCGGAGAGCTGCGCGATGAACGTCTCGAACGCGTGCAGCGCGCGTGGTTCACGCTCGATCCCGAACAGCTCGGCGTTGCCGACGATCAGCCCCATCGCGAACGCCGCCAGGTAGGCCGAGCCGCCGATCTCGTCGACCGCGAAGTACGCCAGTGCGACGAGGCGCGAGGATCGCGGCGGCCGGCGACTCGCTCCAGATGCCGACCCGGTGCGACGACACCATCAGCGCCAGCACCAGGCCGCCGGCGATGCCGCAGACGGCGCCGATCGCGAGGCTCTTCGTGAAGTCGACGACGGGGTCGGTGAACGACACGCTGCCGGCCGCGAGCGCGCTCGCCACCGTCAGCGCGAGGACGGTGGCGGTCGGATCGTTGAACGCCGACTCGGCGATCACGGTCTGCGAGACCTTCGGCCGCAGCCGGATCCGGTCGAACAGCGGGATCAGGATCGCCGGGTCGGTCGCCGCGAGCACGCTGCCGATCAGGAACGCGACGCCGATCGACACCCCGAACACCGGCGAGACGACGAGGGCGACCACCGCCGCCGTCAGCACGACGCCGGGGATCACGAGCATGCCCGAGGCCGAGGGCCGTCTGGCGGATCACGCGGAACGAGACGCCGACGCCGCCGTGGAAGAGGATCAGGGACACGCCGAGCGTGAAGATCAGCTCCGCGCCGAGCTCGTCCAGCGGGTTCGAGACGAGGTCGAGCGCGGACGGGCCGACGAGCACGCCGGCGGCGACGAAGACGATCATCACCGGCACGCGCAGCGCCAGCGCGACGGGCACGGAGGCGAGGCCGCAGGCGAGGATCACCCCGCCGGTCGCGAGCACCTCACTGACATCCATGGCCGTCCGCCTCCTTGCGCCGCAGCACTCTCGAGGACGGCTAGAGCCACTTGGCGCGGCGCATCGTGAACCACATCGCCGTCATCCCGCCCAGCACCAGCACCAGCGCGTACACCTCGCCGTAGCGCCAGTCGAGGCCGAGCATGTGCTGGAAGTTCTGGCCGAACCAGCCGGTCACGACGGTCGGCACCAGCAGCACCGCGGCCCAGGCCGAGAGCTGCTTCGTGATCTCGTTCTGCCGGTAGGCGACCATCGCGAGGCGCGTGTCGGCCAGCGAGCTCATGCGGTCGTGCAGGATGTCGAGGTCCTCGTGCGCGCGGATCGCGTGGTCGAGCACGTCGCGCAGCTCCAGGTCGAGCTCGGGCGTGTGGACGGTGTTCAGCAGCTCGCGGCGCACGAACGTCGCCGATCACCTCGCGCAGGTGGCCGCTCGACCGCCGCACGTCGGCGATCGCCGTGCGGGCGTGCGCTGCCCGTCGCAGCGCCGGGGCGGGATCGCCGTCGGCGTCGAGGGCGCCGGCCTCCTGCTTCAGGACCAGCTCCTCGAGCCCGTCGATGGTCTCCTCGTAGGCGTCGGTGACCCCGGCCAGGATCGACGCGACCGCGCCGGCCGCGCGATGGTCCTCGAGGTCCCCGCGGGCCGCGACGTCGCGGGCCAGCCGGTCGATCCACTCGGACGGCACCTGGTGCACGGTCACGAGCACGTGCTCGGACTGCACCATGTAGAGGTCGCACGCCGTGCCCTTGACCGAGTGCGGCAGCCGCAGCACGGCGAAGATCTGGCCCGGGAACTGCTCCGCCTTCTGGCGCTGGTCGCCGTGCTCGAGGTCCTCCCGGATCAGCGGGTGCCAGTGGAACGCGTCCGCGAGCGCCGCGAGCTCCTCCGGCTCCGGCGTCGGCGCGTCGATCCACAGCAGCGGCGCGTCGTCCGCCGCGGCGATCAGCGGCTCGATCGCGGCGGGCGTGATCGGGCGGAACGCCGCCTCGCGATCGGGGCTGTACTCGAGAACGCGCAGCACGTCCGGTGGCATTCGCCCGCGAACGCACCGCTCCTGCCTCAGGTCAGGGCAGCACGGACTTGGCGAACGCGAACGAGGTCGCGTGCCAGCCGCTGTCCCACTCCTTGATCGTCACGCCCTGCGACGACGAGTGGATCATCAGGCCGTTGCCGAGATCCATCCCTGAGTGGCCGATCTCCGCGACCTTCGACGAGCGGCCGGACGAGCCGAACAGCAGGATGTCGCCGGGCCGCGTGCGGGCCCGGTTCAGGCGCCGCGACCTGGTCGTCGTGCGCGCCATCTCGAACGTGGTGCGGCCGCCGACCTTCTTCAGCATCCCCTTCGGCGCCGCCGGGTCGAGGATCAGCACGCGCCACAGAAAGCCGGAGCAGTCGTAGCCGCCGTGCGCCTGGCCGATCGCCTTGTCGTTCGTCCCGCCCCACACGTATGGTCGGCCGATCAGGCGGACGGCGCGTGACCAGCGCGGCGTGGCGCGGACCGGTGGTGACGGGCAGGCCGGCGAGCTTCGCGACGACCGAGCGGGCGTAGCCGGCGTTGACGCCCGCCAGCACGCGCGCCGTGGTGTAGGCCGCGTCGGCGCGGGTCGCGACCTCGGTGTCGGAGCGCTCCAGCCGGTCGGAGCCGGCCGGATGGTTGTAGCGCAGGCCCAGCAGCCGGGCGACGACCTCGGTGCCGGCATCGCCGCGCGGGCTGTAGCGCAGCCGGGCGAGCTGGTCGCGCGCCGTCTTCGCGGTCGGCGCCAGGCCGAGGGCGGACACGAACACCTTGTCGAGCTCGCCGATGGTGACCGGTGCGTCGGTGGTCGAGATGGCGACGCGGCCCATCGAGTCCGGCACGGCGCCCCAGACCAGCATCGCCAGCGTGCCGTGATCGAGCGCCCGGGCCGGTCCGTAGGTCGCCTTCGTCTCGCCCGGCAGGATGCCGGCGTTGATGACCCTCGTGATCGACGCGTCGGCCCAGCTCCTGGCGCTGGCGACGGGCGTGGCGATCAGGGACAGCAGAATGAAGGAACCGGTGAGGAAAGGTCGGAGGGGCACAAACTGCCTATCGTCGGCCGGGAGCGACACCCTACACCCCCGTCTGGAGGATGCGCCAGCCCCATCCCCTGATACCCCGAAAACCTTTACAACCCGTTTTCAGCCGATCCGGGACAGCACGATCCGGTAGCTGCCGTCGAGGCGGGAGCGCGTGCCGGCGCCCTCCACGACCTCGTTCTCGACCCGGTGGACGGTGACCTTGCGCGAGATCGACCGCCCGTGCATCAGCGCCGACAGCGGCACCCGCAGCGTGACCCCGAAGCGGGCCAGCATGGCGGCCGAGCCGGCGATGTCGTCGGTGCCGCCGCCCGCGTCCACCACGGCCGGCTCGCTGCACTCCCCCTCCGCCGCGCCCGCGTAACGCCGGTCGACCGACCCGCCCATCCAACCGAAGCCGAGCGTCGCGCGCGAGCCGCGCCGGCGCAGGGTCACCCAGGCGCGGCCGGGCCGCTTCGCGAGCCGGTCGGTGAACGTCTGGCGGACCGTGTCGCACGCGGCCTCGTAGCCGCTCTGGGAGGTCGACAGGCGCGCGGTCGTGTTGCCGGACGGGAACAGCGCGATGGCGCCGTTCCTGGCCGTCACGACGAGCCGGCGATCCTGCACCGTGAACGTCGTCGCCGACCGCACGTGGCCGATCACGACGCCCTCGTCGATCTCGTCCGACGTATACGTGCCCGCGAAGCGGATGGTCGCCTTGTACTTGTAGGACGCCTCGGCTGCAGCCGGGATCACCAGCAGCAGCGCGAGCGCGAACGGCCAAGTGCGGATCGTTGCCATCTCTCAGATGATCGGCGCCGGCGCGGCGCCCGGCGATCACCCGTCAGACGGATTCGAGCGCGTGCGAGAGGTCCTCGATCAGGTCGCCGACGTCCTCGCAGCCGACGGCCAGCCGCAGCAGCCCGGCCGGCACGCCGGCGGCGGTCAGCTCGTCGTCGGTCAGCTGGCGGTGGCTGGTCGAGGCCGGGTGCGAGATGCCGGTGACGATGCCGCCGAGCGACGTCGAGCGCTCGATCAGCCGCGTGCCGTTCATGACCGCCTCGCCGCCGCCGCGGCCGCCCGCTACCTCGAACGCCAGCACGCCGCCGAAGCCGCCGTCGAGCAGCCGGCCGGCGAGCGCGTGCTGCGGGTGCGACGGCAGCCCGGGATACGGCACGGAGACGACGTCGGCGCGGCTCGCGAGCCAGTCGGCGATCGCCAGGGCGTTCGCGCACTGGCGCTCCATCCGCAGCGCCAGCGTCCGCATGCCGCGCCGCAGCAGCCAGGCCGCGTCGGGCTCGCCCACGCCGCCGGTGTCGATCAGCAGGCTGCGGATGCGGCGCAGGTCGGCGGCGTCGCCGCAGATGGCGCCGGCGAGCACGTCGTGGTGGCCGTTCAGGAACTTCGTGGCCGAGTGCAGCACCACGTGCGCGCCGTGCGCGAGCGGCCGGCACAGCAGCGGCGTCGCGAGCGTCGAGTCGACGATCAGCCGCGCGCCCGCGCCGCGCGCGATCAGCCCGAGGGCGTCGAGGTCGGCGACCGTCGAGCCGGGGTTCGCGATCGTCTCGCAGTAGATGGCGTCGGCGCCGTCCCCGCAGGCCGCCCCGACGGCGTCGAGATCGGTGATGTCGACGATGCGCACGTCGACGTCGAGCCGCGGGCCGACCAGGTCGCGAAACAGCGAGATCGAGTTGCCGTACGTCTGCAGGGCCACGATCAGGCGTCCGCCGTTCGGCACCAGCGCGACGATGGCGGCGTGCACGGCGGCCATGCCCGAGGCCGTCAGCTCGCACGCCTCCGCGCCCTCCAGCTCGGCGATCGCCGCCGCCGTCTCGCGCACCGTCGGGCTGCCGAGCCGGCCGTAGAGGTAGCCCTCCTCCGAGCCCTCCATGACGGCGCCGAAGCGCTCCGCCGTGTCGAACCGGGTGATGACCGAGCGCCGCAGCGGCGGTACGACGTCCTCGCCCGCCACGGCGCCCGCGTGGATCGAGCGGGTCGACGGACCCCGCGTTTCGTCAGCCATGACGGCAGTCTAGGCCGAAGGAACAGCAGCGGCGGCGAGCGTCTCGGCCAGCGAGATCGCGCCGCTCAGCAGCGCCCGGCCGACGACGACGCCGTCGGCGCCGGCGTCGCGGCAGGCGACGACGTGCTCGACCGTGCCGACGCCGCCCGACGCCAGCACGATGCCGTCGGTGGCGGCCCGCACGGCCTCCAGCAGGCGCAGGTCGTGGCCCGCCAGCGTGCCGTCGCGCTCGATCGCCGTGACCAGGAACGCGCCGACGCCGCGGGCCGAGAGGTCGCGGATCGCGTCCACCACCCGCACGCCGGCGTCCTCGGCCCAGCCCGCCACGCGGACGGTGCCGTCGAGCGTGTCGGCCGTGACGCAGATGCGGATGCCGTGCGTCGCGACCATCCGGTCGAGCAGCGCCGGGTCGCGGAAGGCGACCGTGCCGACGAGCACGCGGTCGACGCCGAGCGCGATCGCCTCGTCGACGGCCTGCCTCGGTGCGGAAGCCGCCGCCGACCTGCAGCACGCCGCCGATCGGCCGCTCGGCCGCCAGGCGCTCGATCAGCGCCAGGTGCTCGGCGGGCCGCTCGCCGCTGCGGGCGGCGTCGAGGTCGATCACGTGCAGCGACCGGGCGCCGTCGCGCCAGAAGCGGTGGGCGACCTCGAGCGGCTCGCCGCCGAAGTCGGTGACCGCGTCGAACCGGCCCTGGACGAGGCGCACGACCCGGCCGCCGGCGAGGTCGATTGCGGGAATCACATCGAAGGGCACGGCGGAAGTATCCTCTCGCCGTGACCATCGCCTTCCAGGACCTGCTCGATCCTGCCTCGACCTGCTTCGGCTGCGGCCCGGCCAACCCGCAGGGGTTCCGACTCAAGTCGACGTGGTCGGACGACCGCTCCGCGGTGCTCGCGACCCACGTCGTCGAGCGGTTCCACGGCTCCGGCTTCCCGAACACGCTCCAGGGCGGGGCGATCGCGACGCTGCTCGACTGCCACCTGTGCTGGGCCGTGATCGCCGCGGCCTACACCGCCGAGGGCCGCGAGGTCGGCGAGGGCGATCCGATCATCTACGTCACGGCCGAGCTGTCCCTGCGCTACCTGCGCCCCACGCCCATCGACGGGCCACTGCAGCTGACCGGCCGCGCCGACGGCCCGGTCGGCCGGAAGATGCGCGCGGCCGGCGAGATCGGCGACGGCGAGACCGTGACGGCCACCGCCGAGGGCCTGTTCGTCCGCGTCACGTGACGTGTGCCGCCGATACGTATTAGCGTGCTAACATGGGAGCGCAATGGAACAGCTCCCCGACTCCTTCGACGAGCTCTGCGAGGCCCTGGCCTCGCTGCGCACGCGCGACGACACCGCCGCCTTCCTGCGTGACGCCTGCACCATCTCGGAGCTGGAGGCGATCGGCCACCGGCTCGCCGTCGCCCGCCTGCTCGACGCCGGCGGCATGACGTACATCGAGATCGCCCGCGCGGTCGGCACCTCCACCACCACCGTCACGCGCGTGGCGCACTGGCTGCGGCACGGCACCGGCGGCTACCGCATCGCGATCGACCGCCTGTCGAGTCGCGCCTGATGCGGCCGCTGCGCATCGCCCTGCCGTCGAAGGGGCGCATGGCCGAACCGGCCCAGCGGCTGCTGCGCGACGCCGGGTTCGAGTTCGAGCCCGACGGCCGCC
Source organism: uncultured Actinomycetes bacterium (assembly GCA_963722525.1). Taxonomy (GTDB): domain Bacteria; phylum Actinomycetota; class Thermoleophilia; order Gaiellales; family F1-60-MAGs149; genus VFJZ01. Next base: position 1,110,308 of record CAVRMM010000002.1, read on the forward strand.
GGCTGCGCGTGCCGCTGCCCGACCAGGACGCGGAGATCCTGTTCGCGCGCGCCGACGACATCCCGGTCTGGGTCGAGGACCGCGCCGTCGACTGCGGCATCGCCGGCGCCAACCAGGTGGCCGAGTCGGGGCTCGAGCTGGACGAGCGCCTGCGCCTCGGGTTCGGGCGCTGCCGGCTCGTCATCGCCGCCCCGGCGAGCTCGCAGATCAGCGGCGTCGGCGATCTCGCCGGCGTGCGCATCGCGACGTCGTACCCGGCCACCGTGGCGCGCTACCTCACCTCCCACGGCGTCACCGCGACCTGCATCCCGATCGCAGGGTCGGTCGAGCTGGCGCCGTCGCTGGACGCGGCCGAGGCGATCGCCGATCTCGTCTCGAGCGGCGAGACGCTGCGGCAGAACGGCCTCGTCGCGCTCGACACCATCCTGGAGTCCGAGGCGGTGCTGCTCGCGCCCGGCGAGCTCGACCCGGGCACCGAGCAGCGCGTCGCCGAGCTCGTGCTGGTGCTGCGCTCCGTGCTCGCCGCGCGGCCGAAGCGGTACCTGATGCTGAACGCGCACGACGACCACCTGCGGGACATCGTCGACCTCCTCCCCGGCCTCGATGCGCCCACGGTGCTGCCGCTGGCGCGCGACGGCATGCACGCCGTGCACGCTGTCGTCGATGCCGCCGAAGTCGTGCGCCTCCTCGCGCCGCTCAAGCAGGCCGGAGCCACCGGCATCCTCGTCCTCCCGATCGAGCACCTCATCCCATGACGCTCCCCGACATCCCCTTCGTCCGCCCCGAGCTGGCCCGCCCGGCGCCGTACCGGTGGCAGGACAACGTGCCGGCCGGCCCCGTCTCGCGGTTCGACATGAACACGCTGCCGCTGTCGCCCGCGGCGTGGCCCGAGATCGCCGCGCAGGTGGCCCGGCTGCCGTCGGCGTCGTACCCTGAGGCCACCTACCGGCCGCTGCGCGAGGCGATCGGCCGCTACGCCGGGTTCGACTGGACGCAGGTCGTGCCCGGCGCCGGCTGCGACGAGCTGCTGCTGATGTGCGGCGCACTGGCGATGGGCCGCGGCGACCACGCCATCGTCTGCAAGCCGACGTACCAGATGTACGCGGTGTCGAGCGCGACGGCGGGCGCCCGGCTGGAGGCGATCCCGCCCCGTGACGGGTCTCGCGCTCGACTACGAGGGCCTGCTGGAGCGCGCGCCGGGCGCGCGGCTGGTGTGGATCTGCTCGCCCAACAACCCGACCGGCGAGGAGGTCTCCGCGCGAGGTCCTGACCGAGCTGTGCCGCGTCGTGCCCGGGTCTCGTCGTGGTCGACCAGGCGTACCTGGAGTTCGGCGGCGACGACGTCTCCGACCTGATCGCGCAGCACGAGAACCTGATCGTCTGCCGCACCCTGTCGAAGGGCTGGGCGCTCGCGTCGCTGCGGGTCGGCTACGCGCTCGCCGCGCCTGCCATCGCCGGCGCCCTCGACGCGCTGCGGCCGCCCGGGTCGATCTCGCTGCAGTCGGCCGTCGCGGCCGAGCTCGCCCTCGCGCACGCGGAGGAGATGCGGGACGACGCGGTCGCGTACGTGGCCGAGCGCGGCCGGCTGCGCCGCGGCCTGGAGGCGCTCGGCATCGAGATCCTGGCCGAGGCCGGCGTGTTCGTGACGTTCCGCCTGCCGCTCGACTCGGACGAGGCGTTCCGCCGGCTCGGCGAGCGCGGCTGCGTGATGCGCACCTTCGGCCACGAGCCGCTGCTGCAGGGCGTCATCCGCGCGACCGTGCAGACGCCGCCGGAGTCGGACCGCCTGCTGGTCGCGCTGGCCGAGCTGCTGGAGCGCGACGCGCCCGCGGCCGAGCCCGTGCCGGCCGAGCACGACCGCCTCTGGGGCCGGCGCTCGACCGTCGCGCGCACGACGAGGGAGACCGCCATCGACGCGCGCCTGGTGATCGACGGCACCGGCCGCACACAGATCGCGACCGGCATCGGCTTCCTCGACCACATGCTCCACGCGCTCGCCTTCCACGCCTGCATGGACCTCGACCTGCGCATCGACGGCGACCTCGAGGTGGACGAGCACCACACCGTCGAGGACGCGGGCATCGCGCTCGGCCAGGCCCTCGACCGGGCGCTCGGCGACCGCGCCGGCATCCGCCGCTTCGGCAACGCCGCGGCACCGTTGGACGAGGCGCTCGCGCTCTGCGTGGTCGACCTGGGCGGCCGTGGCGTGTCGGCCGTCAACCTGGAGCTGTCCGGCCAGCCGGTCGGCGGCGTCACCGCCAGCCTGTGGCCGCACCTGCTCGACTCGTTCGCCCGCGCGGGCCGCGTCAACCTGCACGTGACGGGCGACGGCGACGACGACCACCACGTCGTCGAGGCGGCGTTCAAGGCGCTCGCGCTGGCGCTGCGCGCGGCCTGCGCACCCGACCCGCGCCGCGGCGGGCTGCCGTCCACCAAGGGCGCGATATGACGGTGGTGCTCGTCGACTACGGCTCGGGCAACCTGCGCTCGCTGCGCGCCGCGGTCGAGCGGGCGGGCTCGGACGTGGTCGTCTCCGACGATCCCGAGACCGTCGCCGGCGCGCGCCGGCTGATGGTGCCGGGCCAGGGTGCGGCCGGGCCGACGATGGCGACGCTGCGCCGCACGGGGCTCGAGAAGGCGATCCGCGAGGCGATCGGCCAGGGCGCCTACCTGCTCGGCGTCTGCGTCGGCCTGCAGTTGCTGTTCGACGCCTCTGCCGAGGACGACGCCACCTGCCTCGGGCTGCTGCCGGGCCGTGTCGAGCGCCTGGAGGGCACCGCGCGGCTGCCGCACATGGGCTGGAACGACGTCGAGCCGGTCGGTCCGCCCCACCCGCTCGCCGACGGCCTGCCGGCGTGCGCGTACTTCGCCCACTCCTATCGCCGTCCGCGACGCCGGCCCCGCGGCCGTGGCCGAGACCGAGGTCGACGGCGTGCGGTTCACGTCGGTGGTCGCCGCCGGGCGGGTCGCCGGCGCGCAGTTCCACCCCGAGCGCTCGTCCGCCGCCGGGCTGCAGATGCTGCGCGGCTTCCTGCGGTGGAGCGATGCTGCGTAGGCGCGTCATCCCCTGTCTCGACGTGTCGGGCGGCCGGGTCGTGAAGGGCGTCAACTTCGTCAACCTGCGCGACTGCGGCGACCCCGTGTCGGCCGCCGTGCGGTACGCCGAGCAGGGCGCCGACGAGATCTGCTGGCTCAACATCACGGCCGACGACGAGAGCTGGCGCGACCTGCTGGCGATGGTGGAGCGCGCCGCGGTCGAGGTCGACGTGCCGGTCACCGTCGGCGGCGGCGTCAAGGAGGAGCGCCACGTGCGCGACCTGCTCGCGGCCGGCGCCGACAAGGTCTCGATCAACTCCGCCGCGCTGCGCACCCCGGGCCTCGTCGACGAGTGCGCCGCCGCGCACGGCTCGCAGTGCATCGTCGTGGCCGTCGACGCGAAGCGCGACGGTGCGTCGTGGCGCGCGTACGTCGCCGGCGGGCGCATCCCGACCGAGGTCGACGCCGTCGACTGGGCGGCCGACGCCGTCGCGCGCGGCGCGGGCGAGCTGCTCGTCACGTCGATGGACACCGACGGCACCAAGCAGGGCTACGCGCTCGACCTGATGGACGCCATCCTGCAGCGCGTGCCGGTGCCGGTGATCGCGTCGGGCGGCGCGTCGGGCCCGGAGCACATCGCCGACGCGCTCGAGGCCGGCTGCTCGGCGGCGCTGGCCGCCTCCATCTTCCACGACGCCACGTACACCGTGCAGGAGGTGAAGGACACGTGCCGCAACCGGGGGCTGCCGATGCGCTGATCGCGCAGATCCGCTTCGACGCGCAGGGCCTCGTGCCGTGCGTCTGCCAGCACGCCGCCACGGGCGAGGTGCTGATGGTGGCCTGGGCGAACGCCGACGCCGTGCGCCAGACGGTCGACAGCGGCCGCGCCACGTTCTGGAGCCGGTCGCGGGGCGAGCTGTGGGAGAAAGGTGCCACCAGCGGCAACCACCTCGCCGTCGACGCGGTGCGGGTCGACTGCGACGGCGACACGCTGCTGGTCGAGGTGGTCGCCGGCCGGCCCGTCCTGCCACACCGGCAGCCGCTCGTGCTTCGGCGCCGACGGCGGCGGCGTGCTCGGCCGGCTGCGGGCGACGATCACGGAGCGCGCCGGCGCCGATCCCGCCACGTCCTATACCGCGCGCATGCTGCACGGTCCGCGCGCGTACGTGGCACGCAAGGTCGGCGAGGAGGCGGCCGAGGTGCTGACGGAGGAGCCCGGCTCGGACGCGCTGGTGGCCGAGGTCGCCGACCTCTGGTTCCACTCGCTGCTGCTGCTGGCGCGCGACGGCCGCGATCCGCTGGAGCCGCTCGACGTGCTGCGCTCCCGTCATCTCGGTCACCACGGCTAGGGTTCGGCCATGGCGATCAGCGACGAGCTCCGCGACCTGCTCGGCGACCCGCGATCGGCGGCGATGCTGCGCGAGCGGGCCGAACGCGTGCTGCGCACGCCGATCACGATCTTCAGCGAGGGCGACATCCTCGGCGCCTGGACGCCGGTGATCGGGCCGGAGCTGGCGCGCGAGCTGCTGAACACGCTGGCGTTCAGCGAGCGCCTCGACAAGGAGGAGTTCGCGCTCGTCGGCGAGCTGGCCCTGATCGCGGAGGACTGCTACCGCGCGTGGTCGGCCGAGGTCGACACCGACGGAGCCGAGTGGCGCCAGGTGCAGTGGTCGTACACGGAGCGCAACGACCACCGCTCGATGGTGCTCCACATCGGCCGCTGGGACGGCGAGCTGGTCGAGGTCCGGACCTCCGCCGAGGGCCTGTCGCGGCTGATCCGGCGGCTCTCCCAGGCGCAGGCGGAGTGGACGCGCAAGGGCGGCAAGATCGACAGCGGCGAGCTGGAGCGCGCCTCCACCCTGATCGACGAGGCCCTCGAGATGCCGGAGCCCGACACCTCCGACTGATGGCGGTCCGCATCGAGCAGGAGCTGCCCGAGTCGGCCCGCACGGCCGCGGCGGAGCTCTACTGGGAGGCGTTCGGCCGGCTGCTGCGACCCGCCCTGGGCCGCTCCGAGCACGGCATCGCGGTGCTGACGGAGGGGCTCGAGCCGTCGCGGGCCATCGTCGCGCTCGATGGCGACGAGCTGGTCGGCCTGGTCGGCCTGCACTACGGCGGCCGGGCGTTCACGCGGCTCGGCGCCCGCTCGCTGTTCCGCCATCTCGGTGTCCGCGCCGTGCCGCGCCTCGTCCCGTTGCTGCTGCTCCCCGCCCGCCCGCCGGCGGGCGAGCTGCGCATCGACGGCATCGCCGTGCGTGGCGACCGCCGCGGCGCCGGCATCGGCTCCCTGCTGCTGCGCGAGGCCGCCGGCCGCGCCCGCGCCGTCGGCGTCCAGGTCGTCCGGCTCGAGGTCGTCGACACGAACCCGCGGGCGCGCTCCCTCTACGAGCGCGAGGGATATGTGGCCGTGCGCACCGAGAACACGCCGTATCTGCGCCGCGCGATGGGATTCAGCGCCGTCACGACCATGGAGCGCCGCGTGGGCTGATACAACGCAACGATGGGATTCGCGCATATCGAGGACGCGCCGCACCACGCGGTGGAGACGCCCGGGGTCGAGTGCACGTGGACGAACCTCGGCGCGGCGGCGGACAGCGTCGCGATCGGCCTGCGCCGCATCGAGATTCCGCCCGGCAAGCGGCCGACGCCGCCGCACAACCACGCGGGCGAGGAGGAGCTCTTCTACGTGCTGGGCGGTGACGGCCTCGCCTGGCTGGACGGGGTCACCCACGAGGTCGCGACCGGCGACTGCATCGTCCACCTGCCGGGCGCGCACGCGCACACGCTGCGCGCGGGGCCGGCGGGTCTCGACGTGCTGGTGCTGGGCGAGCGCCGGCCGGCCGAGCTGTGCGAGCTGCCGCGCACCGGGTACGGCTGGCTGGGCACCTCCTGGGTGGCGGTCGGCGACGGCGACTCGCCGTGGGAGCGCGACGCCGCCGAGGGCGAGCCCGAGTTCCCGCCGCCCTCGCCGCGGCCCGACAACATCGTCAACGTCGCCGACGTGGCGCCGCAGCGGTGGGGCTCCGGGTCGGGGACGGTCTCGTCGCAGCGACGCAACCTCGGCCTCACCGCGGGCTCCGTGGCGATCGGCCTCAAGCACGTGCGGGTCGCCGCTGGGATGCTGTCGGCGCCGCCGCACTGCCACAGCGCCGAGGAGGAGATCTTCGTCGTCCTCGACGGCGACGGTGTCGCCCTGATCGGCGACGACGAGACGCCGGTGCGCGGCGGGCACGTGATCAGCCGTCCAGCGGGGACCAAGGAGGCGCACGCCTTCCGGGCCGGTGACGACGGGCTGACGCTGCTCGCGTTCGGCACCCGCGTGCCCGACGACATGTGCTGGTACCCGCGGTCGCAGAAGGTGTTCTTCCGCGGGCTCGGGGTGATCGGGCGCGTGGAGACGCTCGGGTACTGGGACGGTGAGGATTGAGCTTGAGGTAGTTGCGGGTTCCCGGCTTTTCAGTAAGGTGAGTTTCAACCCGCCCCGACCGCCGTGGGCGTCGGGAACGCCACACGAGACGGAGCAGGGAGCGCGCGACGCATGGATCTCACCGCGAGGAACGACCGCCGTGATTTCCGGCTCGCCGCCTGCGCGACCCCGATCGCCGCACCCGGCGTCTCCGACTTCCAGACCATCGAGTCGGCGACGAACGTGGCGTTCCTCAACCCGCCGATGACCATCGGCACCGTGCTGGTCGAGGCGCCGCGGCGCGCGATCCGCCAAGGCGAGTACTTCATGGCGCGGTTCCTCGCGCACTCCGGCTGGAAGCGCGCGTCGTTTCTGGCGCTGACGGCCGTCGAGGCGCCGGCGATGCGCGACATCGTGACGCTGCGCATGCTGGCCGACCCGCAGGACGCGCCGCAGCGCGCCCATCCGCGCGAGCGGATCGGCCTGAAGCTGACGACCCGCGTCCGGCAGGGCACGACCCTGACCCCCGACGTCGCGGTGCAGGTGACCGTCGTCGACGCGTCGCGCGGCGGCGTCTGCGTCGAGACCGCTGCGCAGCTCGTCGTCGGCGACGTGCTGTACCTGGAGGGGCCGCAGCAGCCGGACGGCGGCGCCGACTTCGAGGTGCTGCGGGCCGATCCCCTGGCCCGCAACCGCTACGGCGGCCGGTTCCTGGAGGAGGCGGCCGGCAACGCGCTGTTCGAGCAGCTGGTCGAGGCCGCCCGCGCCGAGCGCGCAGCCCGCCGCACGCGGGCCGAGCTGGACGCGGGCGCGCTCGAGGCCGAGCCGGCGGACGACGAGCCGCCGGCCGGCGGCATGCACATCCGCTAGCGCGTCACGATTCCGCGCGCTTTCGTGACGCTTCCATGTGCGGGGTCTGACCCCGTTTCGGCCGTTTCTGGGGTCAGACCCCGACACGGAAGGCGCACGGAAGGCGCGCGGATCGCGCGATGGTTCACGGAGCGCGCGCGTTTGGACACGAAGCGCGCGCTACGCGTTACGAAGCGCGGGCTCACGTTGCGTCAGTGCTCGCGCAGCAGCAGGTCGGCCGCTGTCTCGCGCCGCGTCACCTCGGTCGCCTCGCCCGCGTCGACGACCACCGCGGCGGGACGGCCGAAGGCGTTGTAGTTCGAGGCCATCGTCGCGTGGTAGCCGCCCGTCATCGGCACGGCCAGCAGGTCGCCCGGCGCCGGATCGGGCAGCGGCACGTCCCACGCCAGCACGTCGCCCGACTCGCAGTGGCGCCCGGCGACCGCGAAGGCGCCCGTCGCCGGCACGTCGAGCCGCGTCGCCAGCAACGGGTGGTACGACGCGTCGTACAGCGCCACGCGGAGATTGTCGGCCATGCCGCCGTCGACCGACACCCACGTCGTTCCCTCGCTGGTCTGCTTGACGACGCGCACCCGGTACAGCGTGACGCCGGACTGCGCGACGACGGATCGGCCCGGCTCGAGCAGCAGGCGCGGCGCGGGCAGGCCGACGGCGTCGAACGCCGCGGGCACCGCGGCGGCCAGCGCGGTGGCGTACGCGCGCGGGTCGGGCGCCGCCTCGCCCGGCGTGTACGCCACCCCGAGGCCGCCGCCGAGGTCGAGCACGTCGGGCGCGATGCCGCTGTCGGTGCAGAACCGGGCGCACCACGCCGCGGCCGACCGGAGCGGGCCGGCATCGACCACCTGCGAGCCGAGATGGACGTGCAGACCCCGCCCGCGCAAGCCTTTCGGCAGCGCCGTCACGAGCGAGCGCGCCGCCGCCGGGTCGAGCCCGAACTTCGATCCCGCGTGACCGGTCTGGATCTTGCGGTGCGTCTCGACCGCGATGTCGGGCGTGACGCGCACCAGCACGTCCTGGACGACGCCGCGCGCCCGCGCCATCGCCGCCAGCGCGTCGGCCTCCTCCGGCGCGTCGAGCACCACCAGGCCGGCGCCGGCGTCGAGCGCGGCGGCGAGGTCGTCCTCGCCCTTGGCGTTGCCGTGCACCACCAGGTCGGCACCCGTGAACCCGGCCGCCAGCGCCAGCGCGATCTCGCCCGCCGACGCCACGTCCGCCCCGAGCCCGGCCTGCCGCAGGACGCGCAGCACGCCCGGCGTGCCGTTGGCCTTGAGCGCGAACATGGCCCGGCCGCCGCCGGGCGCGAGCGGCTCGGCGTAGGCCGCGGCCCTGGCCCGCAGCGTCGCGGCGTCGTAGACGTAGAGCGGCGTGCCGAACGTCGCCGCGAGGTCGGGGACGGGGACCCCGCCCAGCGCTAGCGTGCCGCTGACGACCGTCGCGGTGTCGGGGAGCAGCTGGACGCTCACCGGCCGGCGTGGGCGCGCGAGGCGGCGACGAGCTCCTCGAGCGCCGCGAGCTGGTCGGTGTACCGGCCCGGCATGCCCGCCGCGTCGCGGGCCGCGATCGCCGCCGCCGGGGTCGGTTCGGTGAACCGCTCGCCCGCTGCGATGCGGGCGGCGACCTCCTCGTGCGCCTGCCGGAACGGCGTGCCGCCGCGGACGAGCGCCTCGGCGACATCGGTGGCGACCGTCAGCCCGTCGCCGGCCGCGGCCGCCATGCGCTCCCCGTCGAAGCGGATGCCGGCGAACGCGAGGCCGAGCACGTCGAGCGAGCCGCGCACGCCGTCCACCTGCGCGAACACGAGCTCCTTGTCCTCCTGCAGGTCGGAGTTGTAGGAGAGCGGCAGGCCCTTGATCACGGCGAGCAGCGCCGTCAGGCGGCCGATCGCGACGGCCGAGCGGCCGCGCACGTGCTCGGCGATCTGCGGGTTCTTCTTCTGCGGCATCATGCTCGAGCCCTGGGCCACGCCGTCGTCGAGCTCGGCGAACCCGAACTCCTGCGAGGTCCACAGCACGAGCTCCTCGGCGATGCGCGAGAGGTGCACCGCGCAGAGCGTGCAGGCGTACGACAGGTCGACCGCGAAGTCGCGGTCCGAGATCGCGTCGACGGAGTTCTGGAACCGCGCCTCGAAGCCGAGGTCGTGCGCGACGCCGTCGGGATCGAGCGGCAGGCTGGAGCCGGCCAGCGCACCGGCGCCGAGCGGCGAGACGTCGGCCGACGCGCCGGCCGCGACCAGCCGGCGGACGTCGCGCTGCAGCGCCCATGCGTGCGCGGCGAGGTGGTGGCCGAGCGGCAGCGGCTGCGCGCGCTGCAGGTGCGTGTAGCCCGGCATCACGAGCCCGCCGTCGACGCGCGCCCGCGCCACCAGCACCGCCTGCAGGCCGGCCACCGAGCCGACCAGCTCGCGGGCCGCGTCGCGGCAGTAGAGCCGGAACGCCGTGGCGACCTGGTCGTTGCGCGAGCGCCCGGCGTGCACGCGCTTGCCGGTCTCGCCGAGCCGCGCCACGAGCTGGCGCTCGATCAGCGAGTGGACGTCCTCGTCGGTCGCGCCCTCGTCCAGCTCGACCTGGTCGAGCGCCTCCTCGATGGCGGTGGCGTCGGCGGCCGGGATGATGCCCTGCCGCGACAGCATGCGGACGTGCGCCTTCGAGGCGCGGACGTCGTAGGGCAGCAGCCGGCCGTCGACCGACAGCGACTGGGAGTAGGCGAGGACGCGCGGGTCGAGACCGCCGGCGAGCCGGCCGGACCAGAGCGGCCCGGCGTCAGACATGGACCTCGCGATGCTGCAGCGAGCGGCACAGGGCCGCGATGTCGGTGCCGACCGCCGGCTCCCGCGCGATCAGGAGGATCGTGTCGTCGCCGCCGATGGTGCCGCAGACCTCGGCCAGGTCGGCCTGGTCGAAGGCGCGGGCGACGGGCATCGCCTGCGCGGGCTTCGTCTTCAGGATGCAGAGGTTGTTCGACGACTCGATCGACAGCACCGCGCCCAGCACCTGGCGGAGCAGCTCCCGCGGGTCGATCGGCTCGTCGCCCTCGGGCAGCGCGTAGACCATGTGACCGTTGCGGCGGACGCGCACGGCGCCGAGGCGATCGAGGTCGCGGGATACCGTCGCCTGCGTGACGGCGACGCCCTGCTCGGCGAGCAGCTCGACGAGCTGCTGCTGCGACGTCACCTCGCGGCGGTCGAGGATCACGGCGATCAATCGATGACGTTCATTCATCGCGCATGAGTATACGCAGAGCCGCATATCCATGCAAGGAAGCAGCGCCGCGGCTCCGGGACGCGGCTAGCGTGTGGCCATGTCGAAGGTCCTCGTCTCCCTCCCCGTCGGCGACCGCGTCGGGATCGCCTTCTCGGGCGGGCTCGACACGTCGGTCGCGGTCGCGTGGATGCGCGAGCGGGGCGCGATCCCCTACGCCTACACGGCCGACCTCGGGCAGTACGACGAGGACGACATCGGCTCGATCCCGGGCCGCGCGCAGGACTACGGCGCCGAGCAGGGCCGGCTCGTCGACTGCAAGCAGGAGCTGGTCCACGAGGGGCTCGTCGCCCTGCAGTGCGGCGCCTTCCACATCGCCTCGGCCGGCCGCACGTACTTCAACACCACGCCGCTCGGCCGCGCCGTCACCGGCACGATGCTGGTGCAGGCGATGCGCGAGGACGGCGTCTCCATCTGGGGCGACGGGTCGACCTACAAGGGCAACGACATCGAGCGGTTCTACCGCTACGGCCTGCTCGCCAATCCGATGCTGCGCATCTACAAGCCGTGGCTCGACCCCGACTTCGTCGAGGAACTGGGCGGCCGGCACGAGATGTCGGAGTGGCTGCGCGCCCGCGACCTGCCGTACCGCGCGTCGACCGAGAAGGCGTACTCCACCGACGCCAACATCTGGGGCGCGACCCACGAGGCGAAGCGGCTCGAGCAGCTGGACGAGTCGATGGACCTGGTCGAGCCGATCATGGGCGTGCGCTTCTGGGACGACGCCGTCACGATCGAGACGGAGGAGGTCGTGCTCGCGTTCGAGGAGGGCTGGCCGGTCGCGATCAACGGGCAGCGCTTCGCCGACCACGTCGCGCTGGTGCGCGAGGCAAACGCCGTCGGCGGCCGGCACGGCCTCGGCATGTCGGACCAGATCGAGAACCGCATCATCGAGGCCAAGAGCCGCGGCATCTACGAGGCGCCCGGGATGGCACTGCTGCAGATCGGCTACGAGCGGCTCGTCAACGCGATCCACAACGAGGGCACCCTCGCGTCGTACCGCGAGGAGGGCCGCCGCCTCGGCCGGCTGCTGTACGAGGGCCGCTGGTTCGACCCGCAGGCGCTGATGCTGCGCGAGTCGCTGCAGCGCTGGGTCGGCCACGCCGTCACCGGCGAGGTGCACGTGCGGCTGCGCCGCGGCGAGGACTACACCGTGCTCTCGACCACCGGCCCGCACCTGACGTACCACCCGGAGCGCCTGTCGATGGAGCGCACCGCGGACGCGGCGTTCGGCCCGCTCGACCGCATCGGGCAGCTGACGATGCGCAACCTCGACATCGCCGACTCCCGCGCCAAGCTCGAGCTGTTCGCCCGCGGCGGGCTGATCGGCGCCAGCACCGGCTCGCTGCTCGGCCGGCTGGAGGCCGGCGGCGCCGAGCCGATCGCCGACATCGGGGCGCCCGAGACGCAGGGCGGCGACCCCGGCGAGCGGGTCGCCACCGAAGAGGGCATGGACTAGCTGTTCCGACGGCGCGTCACCGCGCCGGCCCGGTCAGTTGTCGCGCAGGAAGCTCGGGACGTCGAGCATGTCGCCGGGGATCTCGAACGTGCCGGCGGGCCGCTCGAAGTCGCCGGTGCCGAGCGACGGGTCGGACGGCTCGGTCGACAGCTTGGCGGGCTCGACGGAGCGCGCGCGCTTCTCGAAGCCGGTGGCGATGACCGTGACGCGGATGTGATCGCCCAGCGGCTCGTCGATCGACGGCGCCGAAGATGATGTTGGCGTTCTGGTCGGCCGCGCTCGCCACGATCTCGGCCGCCTCGTTGACCTCGAACAGGCCCGAGGTCGGCGCCGCCCGTGATGTTGAGCAGGATGCCCGTGGCGCCCTCGACGCTCGACTCGAGCAGCGGGCTCGAGATGGCGCGCGGGCGGCCTCGGCGGCGCGGTTCTCGCCCGCGGCCGTGCCGATGCCCATCAGCGCCGTGCCGGACTCGCGCATGATGGTGCGCACGTCGGCGAAGTCGAGGTTGATCAGGCCGGGGACGGTGATCAGGTCGGTGATGCCCTGCACGCCCTGGCGCAGCACGTCGTCGGCCATGCCGGAACGCCTCGATGATCGACGGTCCGCTTCTCGACCAGCGACAGCAGCCGGTCGTTCGGGATCACGACGAGGGTGTCGACCTTGCCGGCGAGCTCCTCGATGCCGCGGTCGGCCTGGTCGTGCGGCGCCGGCCCTCGAACGCGAACGGCCGGGTGACGATGCCGACGGTCAGCGCGCCGAGCTCGCGCGCGAGCTCGGCGATGACGGGCGCCGCACCGGTGCCGGTGCCGCCGCCCTCGCCCGCGGTGACGAAGACCATGTCGGCGCCCTTGAGCGCCTCCTTCAGCTCGTCGCGGCTCTCGATCGCGGCCTCGCGGCCGACGTCGGGGTTCGCGCCGGCACCGAGCCCGCGGGTGACCTTGGCGCCGATGTGGAGCCTCACGTCGGCGTCCGTCATCAGCAGCGCCTGCGCGTCGGTGTTGACCGCGATGAACTCCACGCCGCGCAGGCCGGCATCGACCATGCGGTTGACGGCGTTCGAACCACCGCCGCCGACGCCGACGACCTTGATCACGGCAACGTAGGAACCACCAGCGTCGCGCATCACTCACGCACCTCTAACTCTCAAGCTCAACAAGAGCGTTGCCCGTCTCATACAACGAAGGCCCGGTGCGCAGGGCACGGGCCAGACGACAGCATACCCGGACGGCCCCGAGAGGTCAAGGACCAATTATCATGCTCAAGCAGAGGATGAGACACGTCTATCTCAACCTCCAGTTGAGAGTTGGGCCGGACGGAACAGCTGGCTCACCACGAGCGCCACGTCGACCGGGACGTCGGAGCCCAGCGCTGCCGCCAGATCGACCGTCCTCGCCGTCGGCCGCGGTGCCCGGATCGCCCTGCTCGCCGCGGAGCACCGGGTGGTCCGGCACCGACACGTCGAGGTACTTCAGCGGCGCCGGCTCGCCATCCGGGCCCTTCGGCGCGCTTCGCCAGCAGCGAGGCGGCGACGATCAGCTTGCGATCGAGCGCCGATCCGTCGCCCAGGCGCAGCTCCGTGCCGCCCTGCAGGCGGGCCCGGAGCCCGGACTGGTCGTCGGCGATCAGGGTCACCCGCAGGCCGGCGTGGTCGAGCAGGGCGCCGGCGAGGCGCACCTGGTCGCGCGTCGAGCGGCGGTAGCGCCTGGCCGGGCTGCGGGATCGCGGCGGCGGTGGCGGACAGCTGCGGCAGGCGCGAGCTCTCCGGCGCGTCGCCCATGACGCGGCCCGAGCGCGCGATCGCGTAGCGACCGGTACCGGTCTCGACGATCGCGGCGGAGCGCTCGGCCACGACGCGGATGCGCAGCTCGTGCGGGAAGGCGCGGTCGACCTGGACGGAGCGCACGCTGCGGCAGGCCCGCGACGGCGTCGGCGACGGCCTGCGGGTCGACGGACAGCAGGCTCCCGGCGCCGACGGCGGACTCGGCCCGGGCCCGGACCTCCTCGGCGGTCGTGCCCTTGGCGCCGAGCACCACGACCTTGTCGATGCCGAACAGCGGCGACGACTTCAGGCCGACGTACGCCGCCCGCGAGGACGGCCACGCCGGCGGCGGCGAAGAGAGCGAGACGGAGTCGGGCGCGCAGCACAGGTGGCACGCGTCCGGGTTCGCCGCGGACCGGGCCGATCCTGCGGCATTTCTCGCGACTAGTCGGGAATCCGGATGTCGCCGAGCAGCTCGACCTCGTGCTCGAGCTCGATGCCGAACTGCACCGCGCGCCCGGCGCCGGGCCTCGGCCATCAGCGCGACGACGTCGGCCGAGGTGGCGGTGCCGTCGTTCTCGATGAAGTTCGCGTGCTCGCGGCGAGATGCGGGCGCCGCCGATCGTCGAAGCCCTTCAGCCCGCACGCCTCGAGCAGCTGGCCGCTGGTGCGGTCGCCCGGCGGGTTCTTGAACACCGACCCGAACGTGCGCGCCTTGCGCGGCTGGGCGGCCGTGCGCAGGTCCTGCATGCCGCGGATCGTGGCCCGGATCGTCGAGCGGATCGGCCGCCGTCAGCTCGCAGCACGGCGCGGGCGACGACCTCGTCCGGGGCGATGTCGGAGCCGCGGTAGCGCAGGCCGAGCTCGTCGGGCGCCCCCGCTCCGCGTGCCGGCGGCCGACACGACGACGGCCTCGCACCAGCGGCTCGCGCATCTCGCGGCCGTAGGCGCCCGCGTTCATGCGCACGGCGCCGCCGACGGTGCCGGGGATCGCGCAGCCGAACTCGATGCCCGACAGGCCGGCGTCCTGCGTCTTGCGCACGATCGCGGCCAGCGACGCGCCGCCGCCGCAGCCGCACCAGCGGCGCGGTCGATCTCGATCGCCGCCAGCGCGCCGTCGAGTCGCAGCACGAGGCCGTCGTAGCCCGCGTCGGCCGGCAGCAGGTTCGAGCCGAGGCCGACCACCCGCACCGGCAAGCGCCTCGGCGACCGCCCAGGCCAGGCAGTCGTGCAGCGCCTCGTCGTCGGCCGGGCCGGGCGAAGAACCGGGCCGGGCCGCCGGTGCCGATGGTCGTCAGCCGCGCCAGCGGGAACCGCTCCTGGACGATCGCCGGCCGCGTCGTCATGCGCAGCACCGCCCGCGCCACGGCGTCGACCGGCCCGGCGCCGCAGCAGAGCACGAGGTCGCCCGCGCCGCACCAGCCCGCGCAGCGCCGCGGCCGCCTCGTCGTAGCTCGGCGCGAACACGACCTCGAGGCCCGGCGCGAGCGCCTGCAGCCGGTCGACGATGCACCGCCGCCGAGGCGTCGGGATCGGGCCGTCCGCGGGCGACGTACGTCTCGCGACAGCACCACGACGTCGGCGGTCTGCAGGGCCTCGGCGAACTCCGCCGCGAACTGGCGGGTGCGCCACGGCATGTGCGGCTGGAAGTAGCACGACCAGCCGGGCGCCCGGCAGCCTGCCCCCGCGCGGCGGCCAGCGTCGCCGCGAGCTCGACCGGATGGTGCGCGTAGTCGTCGATCACGCGGATCCCGTCGCGCTCGCCCACCAGTCTCGAACCGCCGGCCGGCGCCCGCGAACGTCTCCAGGGCCGCGAAGGCGCCGGCCAGCGGCACGCCCAGCTCCTCCAGCACGAGCGCGGCGGCGCACGCGTTGCCGGCGTTGTGCACGCCCGGCACGGCCAGCTGCACGCGGTCCGGGCCGCGGGAGGGCCGGAAGGCGACGCCCACCGCCTCCTCCGTCACGTCGAGCGCGCGCAGTCCCTCGCCGGCGCCGACGCCGAACCGCAGCGCGCGCGGCGCCGGCAGGTCGACCCCGTCGCCGCAGACCAGCAGCCCGGCAGCCGGCAGCGTCGCCGTCCAGGAGCCCAGCAGCTCCACCACGTCGGCCAGCGAGCCGTAGTGGTCGAGGTGGTCGAGGTCGACGTTCAGCACCACGGCGACATCGGCCGGCAGCCGCGCCACCGAGCGGTCGGACTCGTCGCCCTCCGCCACGCAGATGTCGCCGTCGCCGCCGGCGGCGTTGGTACCGAGCTGCCGCACCTCGCCGCCGACCACGAAGCTGGGCGCAGCGCCCGAGCGACGTCAGCGCCACAGCCAGCATCGCGCTGGTGGTGGTCTTGCCGTGGGCGCCGGTCACCACGACCCGGCGGTCGTGGCCGGCGAGGATGCCCGGCCAGCGCCTCGGAGCGGTGCCGCACGGGGAGGCCGAGCTCGCGCGCCCGGACGAGCTCGGGCTCGTCGGCGTCGACGGCGCTCGAGACGATCAGCTCGGTCGACGCCGTCGAGGTGCGACGGGTCGTGCGGCGTCGCGCACGGGATGCCCAGCGCGCGCAGCGCGTCGAGCGCGGGCCCGTCGGCGCGGTCGCAGCCCGACACGGCCTCGCCGCGGCCGTGCAGCACCCGGGCGATGCCGCTCATGCCGATGCCGCCGATGCCGAGCAGGTGCTTCGTCACGCCGCCCGCGTTCCGGCCAGCGCCAGCAGCTCGTCGGCCACGTCGGACGCCGCATCGGGCCGCGCCAGCCCCCGCATGCCGTCGGCCAGCCCCGCCCGCCGCGGCTCGTCGGCCAGCAGCGACGCCACCTCGGACCGCAGCCGCGAGCCGTCCAGCTCGGCGTCGGGCACCACGACGGCGCCGGCCACGAAGTACCGCGCGTTGGCGGTCTGGTGATCGCCGGTGGCGCCCGACCACGGCACGAGGATGGCGGGCACGCCGGCCGCCGCCACCTCCCACACCGAGCCGCCGGCCCGGCAGACGACGAGGTCGGCGGCGTGCAGCAGCTCCGGCATCGAGTCGCAGTACTCGAACACGCGCAGACGGTCGTGCGGCTGCGTTCCCTCGAGCTTGCCGCGCCCGGTCACGTGCAGCACGAGCGGTGCGGCCGGATCCTCCTCCCCGAACGCCTCGGCGACGGCGGTGTTCAGCCGTCCGGCGCCGAGCGAGCCGCCGAACACCGCGACCACCTGCTCGTCGTCGGCGATGCCGTACGCCGCCCGCGCCTCGGACCGCGTGACCGTGAAGAAGGCCGGCTCGACCGGCCGGCCGACGACGCGGTAGCGGCCACCATCCAGCCCGGCGATCGGCACCGCCAGCAGCACGCGCCGCGCCAGCGGACCCGCCAGCCGGTTGGCGAGCCCGACGCGGCCGTCGGTTTCGGTCAGCACCGTCGGGATGCGGAGCGTCGCCGCGGCCGCCACCATCGGCCCCGAGACGTAGCCGCCGCCGCCCAGCACGACGTGCGGCCGCACGCGCCGGAGGATGCGCCCGCAGGCCGCCGGAGCCAGCGCGGCGATGCCCACGGAGCGCGCCAGCTGCGGCGAGACGCGGCGCTCGAAGCCGGCCACGCGGAAGATCTCGAGCGGGTAGCCGCGCGCCGGCACCATGCGTCCCTCGGCCCGGTCGGCGGTGCCCGCGAACACCACTTCGCACCCGCGCTCGCGCAGCACGTCGGCGACCGCGAGCGCGGGCGCGACGTGCCCGGCGGTGCCACCGGCGGCGATGAGGACTCGGACGGCCATTCCGTGACGAGCGTACCGAAGGGTCCTTGCGGAGCGTCCGGTCTTCCTGCTAGCTTGAAAAAGCACTCCTCAGGGAGGGCCGATCTATGACGAAGACCGGATACGACATCACCCGCACGAAGATGCCCGCATTTGCGGCGCATCGTTCCGTGCGCGGGCTCGTGTCTTACTGCGTCCCGGCGTAACACCGCCGCTCACGCAGTTCGTCCGGCCCGAGATCCGCGCAGGCGGACACGAGGGGCGCTGCCGCGTCCTCGCGTCGCCGCCGCGCGACCTGAAGCGCACCCGTCCGTCCAACCCTGCGAGAACAGAGGAGCACCACCGTGTTGTCCACGATGCAGAACGACGCAGCCATGATCGTCCACCGCGAGCGGGTCGCCACGGCGATCGCCCGGAAGAACGCCCGTAGCCTGCGACGTCACGGCGGCGTCCGGATCGTCATCGGCCGCCGCCCACGCGAGGGCGAGCGCATAGTGATCGCCCTGGCGCGACCATCATAGTTCGACCCATGCACGACCTCGAGCTCGTCCGCACACGCTCCGACGCCCCCGCGGCGAAGGAGCTGGCGGACGAGCTCGAGTCCGATCTCGTCGCCCGGTACGGACCGGGTGGCGGCGCCAGCGCACCGCGCCGCCGGCCGGACGAGTTCACGGCGTTCGTCGTCGCGCTGATCGATGACACACCCGTCGCCTGTGGGGGTGTGTGCTGTGACGGCTCCAGCGCCGAGGTGCATCGCATGTACACCCGTCCGGACGCGCGCGGACGCGGTTGCGGCCGCGCCATCCTGCGCGAGCTGGAACGCGTCGCGGTGGACGTCGGCTGTGTCGAGATCCGCCTGGAGACGGGCGACCGCCAGCCCGAGGCGGTGGCGGTCTACGAGCGGTGCGGCTACCGGCGCATCCCGGCGTACGGGCCGTTCTCCGGCAACCCGCACTCGGTGTGCCTCGCGCGCACCCTGCCCGACGTCAGCGCGCGGTAGCGCGCCGGCGCCGGGGCGTCTCGACGGCCTCGGTGACGGCCTCGGCGCGACGGTCGCCGCGCGCGGAGCGGCGGCCGGCCTTCGACGCCGCCAGCTCCTCCGCGGTGCGGCCCTCGCGGCAGACGGCGAGCACGACGCCCACCATCAGCAGCGTCGACAGCTTGGACGACGAGCCGTAGGAGACCAGTGGCAGCGGGATGCCCGTCAGCGGCAGGATGCCGGTCACGGCGCCGACGTTGATGGCCGCCTGGCCCGCGATCAGCGATGTCGTGCCGACGGCGACCAGCTGCGAGAACCGGTCGCGGGCGCGCAGCGCGATCGTGAAGCCCGCCCACGCGAAGGCGGCGAACCCGGCCAGGATCACGAGGGCGCCGGCCAGCCCCAGCTCCTCGCCGATGATGGCGAAGATCATGTCGGTGTGGGCCTCGGGCACGTAGTAGACCTTCTGGATCGACTCGCCCAGCCCGACGCCGCCGGCGCCGCCGGACGCGAAGCCGATGATGCCCTGCAGCACCTGGTAGGAGCCGCCGCTGGCGTGGGCCTCGGGATCGAGGAACGCGAACAGCCGCTCGCGGCGGTACGGCTCCAGCCAGATCGCGATGCCGGCGAGCGCCAGGCCGATGGCCATGATGCCGCCCAGCAGGCGCCCCGGCACGCCCACCACGACGAGCATGGCGGCGACCATGATGGCGATCGCGATGGCGGAGCCGAGATCGGGCTCGACCAGCACCAGCGCGCAGACCAGGCCGGTGAGGATGCCGATCGGCTTCATCAGCTCGCCGAACGTCTGCGGCGCGGTCTTCTTCGCGGCCAGCAGCGCGGCGACCGTGCCGAGCAGTGCGAACTTGGCGAGCTCCGACGGCTGCAGCGTGATCGGGCCGGCGGCGATCCAGCGGCGGGCGCCGTTGATGGTCGCACCCACGCCGGGGATCATCACGGCCACGAGCAGCACCAGCGCGACGACGAGCGCGAGCGGCGCGAGCGTCTTGAACAGCGCCACCGGCAGCCGCATCACGAGCAGCATCAGCAGGACGCCGCCGATGGTGAACACGACGCCGTTCTTGACGAAGTAGAGGGGGTCGTTGCCGTACCGCGCCGTGGTCATCGCGACCGGGCTCGAGGCCGAGTAGACCATCACCTGGCCGATGGCCGTCAGGCCGAGCGTGATCAGCAGCAGCAGCTGCCCCTCGACCGGCAGGTCACGGCGTCGAGGCTTGCGTCTCTTCCTCGGTCGGCGCGGCCGCGCCGTCGCTGGTTTGTTCGGCCACGTGTCGAGATTCCACGAGAAGGCCCGGACCCCTCCCCCTCGCCGGCCAGGTCCGGTCAGTCGGGGACGACGGCGCCGCGCGCGGCGGCGAGCGAGCGGAAGCGGTCGCCGCGCGCCTCGTAGCTCGTGAACTCGTCGAACGACGCGCAGGCCGGCGCCAGCAGGATCGCCTCGCCGGGCTGCGCGTCACGCAGCGCCGCGTCGAGCGCCGGTTCCAGCGTGTCGCACACGGTGGCGGCGACGACCGCGCCGACCAGCGGCGCCATCCGGCGCCCGGCCGGCCCGATCAGGTAGGCGGCGCGGACGGCACCGGCCAGCCCGGCGACCAGCGGTGCGAAGTCGGCGCCCTTGTCGGAGCCCCCGAGGATGATGCGCAGCCCGGTGCCCTCGAACGCCGTCAGCGCCTTCAGCGTCGCATCGACGTTGGTGGCCTTGGAGTCGTTCCAGAGGCCGACACCGTCGACGTCGCCGACGTGCTCGAGGCGGTGCGGCACGGGGCGGAACGCCTCGACCGCCCGCACGATCGCGCCGTCCGGTGCACCCAGCGCCCGCGCCAGGGCGGCGGCGACCGCCACGTTCTCGCGGTTGTGCGCGCCGCGCAGCCGCGACCGGCCGAAGCCGAGCGCCGCCGCGTCGGCGCCGCGCGTTCGCACCACTCGGGCGGCGCCGGGCAGCTCGCCGAGCGCCGCCACCCACGGGTCGTCGTCGTTCAGCACCGCCGTGTCGGCGGCGCCCTGGCGCTCGAAGACCCGCAGCTTGGCGCGACCGTACGCCTCCATCGTGCCGTGCCGGTCGAGGTGGTCGGGCGTCAGGTTGATCAGCGCCGCGGCGTCGCAGTGCAGGCTGGCGACGTCCTCGAGCTGGAACGAGGACAGCTCGCAGACGACGATGCCGTCCTCCGGCACGTCGCCGGCGATGCCCGACAGGGCGACGCCGACGTTGCCCGCCACGATCGCCTCCGCGCCGGCGGCGTGCAGCATCGCGCCGACCAGCTCGGTGACGGTCGTCTTGCCGTTCGTGCCGGTGATGCCGACCAGCCGCGCGCTCGCCGGCAGCAGCCGGTAGCCGACCTCGACCTCGCTCCAGACGGGCAGGCCGGCGGCCCGGGCGGCCTGCACGACGAGCGCCTCCTCCGGCACGCCCGGCGACTTCACGAGCACGTCGGCGGCGGCGACGAGGCCGGTCGGGTCGTGGTCACCGAGCGCCAGCCCCACGCCCGCGGCGATCTGCGGCCGGACGTCGCCCGACGCGTCGTGCAGCACCACCTCCACCCCGCGCCAGACCAGCGCGCCGGCCACCGCCACGCCCGAGCGCGCGGCCCCGACCACGAGCGCGCGATCGGGCAGGTCGCCGCTCACCGGTACTGGTCGAACCGGAGGTAGAACAGCACGAACGAGGCGCCCGCGCAGAGCGCCGCCATGATCCAGAACCGCACCATGATCTTCGTCTCCGACCACGCCTTCATCTCGAAGTGGTGGTGGATCGGCGCCATCAGGAAGACCCGTTTGCCGGTGCGTTTGAACGAGATCACCTGGATGATCACGGACAGCGCCTCGACAACGAACACGCCGCCGACGAGCGGCAGCAGCAGCTCCGTCTTCGTGAACACGGCGAACGCGGCGACGGCCCCGCCCAGCGCCAGCGACCCGGTGTCGCCCATGAAGACGTCGGCCGGGAAGGCGTTGTACCAGAGGAACCCGATGCAGGCACCGAGCAGCGCGGCGGCGAGGATGGCGAGGTCGAGCGACTGGTCGCGGAACTCGAGGCGCTCCTCGATCACGGACCGGCACTCCGGCAGCACCGACTTGCGATCGATGGCCAGGCACGCCGTCACGCTGCGCTGCCCGGCCTGGTAGCCGACCACCGCCATGCCGGTGAAGACGAGCATCACGAGCGCGGTGATGCCGCTCGCGAGACCGTCCAGGCCGTCGGTCAGGTTCACGGCGTTGGTCGCACCCAGCACCATCAGGAAGACGAGCACGAACCACGCCGGGCCGAGGTCGAGGTGGAAGTCGACGATCGGCACGAACACCTCGGTCGACACGTTCTCGTGGTGGGCGACGAGCGAGATGGCGCCGGCGACGGCCATCTGGCCGAGCAGCTTCCACCGGCCCTTCAGCCCCAGCGAGCGCTTGCGGATCACCTTCAGCCAGTCGTCGGCGAAGCCGATCGCGGCACAGCCGAGCAGCGCCGCCAGGACCGCGAGGCTCTTGGTGCTGAAGTTCGTGAACAGCAGGAAGGCGACCGACGACGAGGCGACGATCAGGAGGCCGCCCATGGTCGGCGTGCCCTGCTTGGTCTTGTGGTGCTCGGGCCCGTCCTCGCGGATGTTCTGGCCGTACCGCAGGCGGCGCAGCAGCAGGATGAAGCGCGGACCGGCGAGCACCGAGATGACGGCCGCGAGCACGGCTGCTGCGAGGGCGCGGGTCACGTCGCGCCTCCGTTCGCCAGGCGCTCGGCGATGCCTGCCGCGACGGCCTCGAGACCCACCGACCGGGAGGCCTTCACGAGCACGCGGTCGCCGGGCCGCACGAGTCCGGCGACCAGGGCCACGACCTCGGAGCGGTCGCCCAGCCAGTGGCCCTCGACGCCGGCCCCGGCGCCTTCCAGGTAGCCGCGGGCCGCTTTGCCGACCGCGACGAGCACGTCATAGCCGAGCGACGCGGCCGTCTCGCCGACGCGGCGGTGCAGCTCGGCCGCCGCCGGTCCCAGCTCGGCCATCTCCCCCAGTACCGCGACCAGCCGCCCCGGCTCCGTCCCGCTCGGCCAGGCTCGCCAGCGCCGCCTCCATCGACGAGGGGTTCGCGTTGTAGGCGTCGTTCACGACCACGCCGCCGCCGGGCAGCGCGTGGTCCTCCGACCGCCACCGCTGCAGCCGGATCTGGTCGGCGGCGGCCGCGCAGACCTCGAGGTCGAGGCCGAGGGCGCGGCAGACGGCCATGGCCGCGGCCAGGTTGAAGCGCGTTGTGGCGGCCGGTCAGGTTGGTGTCGACGGCGATCGGTGCGGCCGTCGACGTCGAGCGACACCGTCATGCCGCCAGGCCGGACGCTGCGGCCGGCGATGCGCACGTCGGCGCCCGCCTCCTCGCCGAACGTGACCAGCATCGGACGGTCGCGCAGGTGCGGCTCGAGCAGCGGCTCGCCGGCCGGCACGACGGCCACCTCGACGTGCGCGAGCAGCTCGGCCTTGGCGGCGGCGATGGCCTCGCGCGAGCCGAGCAGCTCGAGGTGCGCCTCGCCCACGTTCGTGATGACGCCGATCTCGGGCCGCGCCAGCACCGCCAGCTCGGCGATCTGGCCGGGGCCGCGCATGGCCATCTCGCAGATCGCGACCTCGGTGTCGGCCGCGATGCGGGTGAGCGTGAACGGCAGGCCGATCTCGGCGTTGTGGCTGGCCGCGGCCGCGATCGTGCGCCGCTCGGCGCCGACCAGCGCCGCCAGCACGTCCTTCGTCGACGTCTTGCCGGACGAGCCGGTGACGCCGACGACGGTGGCGGCCGACGCGGCCCGGTTGGCGGCGCCGATGGTCTGCAGCGGCGGCGATCGTGTCCGGCGCCGTCAGCACGACGCCGTCGGTCTCCGCCGCGGCGTGATCGTCGTCGACCAGCACCGCCGCGCAGCCCTGCGCGCCGCGCGTCGGCGGTGTGGCCGTGGCCACCGCGGATGGCGACGAACAGGGCGCCGCGGCCCGCCAGCCGCGAGTCCATCTCGACCGCGGTGATGGGCGTCGAGGGCGCGCCGCGCGCCACCTGGCAGCCGGGCAGCGCCGCGGCCGTCGTCGCGATCACGCGAGCGCCTCCAGCGCGACCAGCCGGTCGTCGAACGGCAGCTTCGCGCCGGCCGTTTCCTGCCCCTGCTCGTGCCCCTTGCCGGCGATCACGACGACGTCGACCTCGTCGGCGCGGGCCAACGCCATGCGGATCGCCTGCCGCCGGTCGCGCTCCACCATTACCGGCCGCCCGATGCCGGCGCAGGATCTCGGCGATGATCGCGTCGGGATCCTCGGAGCGCGGGTTGTCGGACGTGACGACCACGTCGTCGGCCAGCCGGGCCGCGACCTCGCCCATCAGCGGCCGCTTGGCGCGGTCGCGGTCGCCGCCGCAGCCGAACACGACGATCAGCCGGCCGGCGCGTGATGCCGCGCGCTGTCTGCAGCACGGTCGCCAGCGCGTCGGGCGTGTGCGCGTAGTCGACGAGCACGGTGAACGGCTGGCCCGGCCTCGACCGGCTCCAGGCGCCCCGGCACGCCCGAGACCGAGCCGATGCCGTCGGCGATGGCCTGCCAGCGGCACGTCCATCAGGTGCGCGATCGAGGCGGCGGCGAGCACGTTGGCGACGTTGAAGGCGCCGCGCAGCCGCGTCTGCACGGGCACCTCGCCGGCCGGCGTGACGAGCCGGAACCACGAGCCGCCGGGCTCGAGGCGCAGGTCGGCGGCGCGCACCTCGGCGCCGGGCGGCGCCGTAGCGGATCGTCGCGTCGAGCGGCGCGCCGTAGGCGTCGGCGGCGTTGGTCGCAGTCGGGCAGCGGCCGTCGAACAGCTCGGCCTTGGCGGCGAAGTACTCCTCCATCGAGCCGTGGAAGTCGAGGTGGTCCTGCGAGCAGGTTCGTGAAGGCCGCGGCGCGCGAAAGCGCACGTCATCGACGCGGTGCAGGTCGAGCGCGTGCGAGGAGACCTCCATGGCGCACGCCCGGTCGCCGGCGTCGACCATGCGCCGGAACGTGCGCTGCAGGTCGATCGCCTCCGGCGTCGTCCGCTCGACCGGTTCGGCCGCGCCGCCGACGATCTGCTCGATGGTGCCGAGCAGGCCGCACTGCACGCCGGCCGCCTCCAGGATCGCGCGCGTCACGTACGCCGTCGTGGTCTTGCCGTTCGTGCCCGGTCACGCCCGCGACGCGCAGCGCACGCGTCGGCTCGCCGAAGAAGCGGTCGGCGAGCGGCGCCATGGCGGCGCGCGCATCGGCGACGATCGCCTGCGGCACGGCGACGTCGAGCGCCCGCTCGCACACCACGGCGACCGCGCCGGCGGCGACCGCGGCGGCGGCGTGGTCGTGCCCGTCACTGAGCGCGCCGGGCACGCAGACGAACAGCGATCCGGCGACGACGCGACGCGAGTCGTGGGCGAGGTCGGCCACCTCGACGCCGTCCGTCCCGTGCAGGACCGCGCGCACGTCGAGGGCGCCGAGCAGGTGGTCGAGCAGCACGCGCGGAGTGTAGGACGTCGGGTTCGCCGCAGGCTCAGTGCGGGCGCGACGTTTGAAACGGGGAAGGTGGCGTGACAACCTAGGACGCGACGAGACTGTGGAGGTCATGGATGGCACGCATCGTGGTCGGGACGGACGGCACCGCGGGTGGCGACGAGGCAGTGCGCTTCGCCGCCGCCGAGGCGGCAGCGGCGGGGGCAGTGCTCGAGATCGTCACCGTCTGGCCGGAGCCGGACACGGTGACCCTCGGCGCCGTCGGCGCGCCGCAGTACGTGAACCGGGAGCCGGGTCAGGGAACCGCCCAGCACCTCCTCGCGAACGCCTCCGCGATCGCGTCGGGCGTCGCACCCGACATCACCATCGACCCCGTGCCGATGGCCGGCGACCCAGCGAAGGTGCTCTGCGACGCCTCGGCCGACGCCGACCTGCTGGTGATCGGATCCCGCGGGCGCGGCGACCTCACGTCGCTGGTTCGCGGATCCGTCTCGCACGACTGCCTGCACCACGCCCGCTGCCCCGTCGCGGTCGTGCACCACGCCTCCACGGCCGGCGGCCAGGTCGTGGTCGGCGTCGACGGCGGCGACGAGAGCACGGCCGCCGTCCGGTGGGCGGCGCAGGCCGCGTCGCGCCGCGGCACGTTCCTGCACGTCGTCCACGCCTGGCACGTCGCGGCCCCCGTCGCGCTCGGCCCGATGGCCGTCGCCGCGCCGAGCGTGGTCGACTCCCAGTCGCTGCACGAGGCCGCCGACGACGTCGTCGACCGCGCCCGCGCGCTGGCCGGCGAGACGGTGCCGGGACTCGAGGTCACCGGGTCGGCGGACGAGGGTATCGCCGCCGAGGTGCTCGAGGCGGCCTCCAAGGGCGCCTCGATGGTCGTGGTCGGATCGCACCGCCGGGGTGATCTTTCCGCACTGGTCATGGGATCGACCAGTCATGCCCTTATCCGCAACGCGGCGTGTCCCGTGGTCTGCATCCCCGCCTGACCGAGATTTCGGGCAAATCCCGCGCGGCCCGTCCGACCGACTTACTACCGTTCCCGGAGTGCCACAGGCATCGCCGGACCCTGCGCGCCTCCTCGCTGGGGTCTTCGGACATCCCGCGTTCAGACCTGGCCAGGAAGCGGCAGTCGCGGCCGCCCTCGCCGGGCGTGACTGCCTCGTCGTGATGCCGACCGGTTCGGGCAAGTCGCTCTGCTATCAGCTGCCCGCCCTCGGCGCCCTGCGCTTCACCATCGTGGTGTCGCCGCTGGTGGCACTGATGCAGGACCAGGTCGCCTCCCTGCAGCGCCTCGGGCGTGACGACGTCGCGGCGCTGTCGTCGGCCAACGACTCCGAGCGGACGCGCGAGATCCTCGAGCAGATCGGCGCACGGCGCCCTCCGGCTGCTGTACGTCGCACCGGAGCGCTTCGCGAACGCCCGCTTCATGCGCGCGATCGCCGATACCGCAGTCGATCTGCTGGTGGTCGACGAGGCGCACTGCCTGTCTGAGTGGGGCCACGACTTTCGGCCCGACTACGGCCGCCTGGCCGCCGTCCGGCACGCCCTCGGCGACCCGCCGACGATGGCGCTGACGGCCACCGCCACGCCCCGCGTCGCGCTCGACGTCGCCCGCCGCCTGCGGCTGCGCAACCCGGTCGAGGTGCGCACGGGATTCGACCGCCCCAACGTGACGTTCGACGTGCTGCACAGCTCCGGCGATCGCATGCGGGCCGAGCTGCTCGCGACCGGGCTGGCCGACCCGGCCGCGCGGCCGGCGATCGTGTACGCCCGGTCGCGCCGGGCGGTCGAGGAGATCGCCGAGCGGCTCGGCTGCCTCATGTACCACGCCGGCCTGTCGGCCGACGAGCGCCGGCGCACGCAGGAGGAGTTCATGGCGTCCTCCGACGCGGTGATCGCCTGTACGAACGCCTTCGGCATGGGCGTCGACAAGCCCGACGTGCGCTCGGTCTGGCACTGGAACCTGCCCGGGTCGGTCGAGGCCTACTACCAGGAGGCGGGCCGGGCCGGCCGCGACGGCGAGCCCGCCCGCGCGGTGCTGCTGTACGCCCCGGCCGACCGCGGCATCATCGGCCGCTTCATCAGCGAGGCCCGGTTCGGGCCGACCGAGGTGGACGGGCTGCTCGACGCGCTGTCGCAGGTCGCCGACCCCGAGACGCGGCGCTTCCGCAGCGCCCCGGCCGACCTCGTGGAGGGCAACCCCGATGCCGCCCGGGCGTGGCTGGCGGCGGCCGAGGCGGTCGGCGCCGTCGAGCTCGAGCCGGGCTCCGGCTCGGTCATCACCGGGCGCCTCAACCTGCGCCGGCTGGGCAGCGAGCGGCGGCTCGCGATCCAGCAGCGCGCCCGTGCGATCGAACGCGTCCGCTGGGAGCAGCTCGAGGCGATCGAGCGCTACGCCGACTCGAACACGTGCCGCCGCGAGAGCCTGCTGCGGTACTTCGGCGACCGCGAGCCGCCCCACCCCACCGGCCGGTGCTGCGACGTGCACGAGCCGCCGCCGGGCGCTCCCCGGCGCGGTCCGCGGCTGGAGCCGGACGAGCTCGTCGACGCCGTGGTGGAGATCGCGGCGACGGCGGAGCCGTCCGTCGGCCGGGCCGGCCTCGACGGCATCGCGCGCGGGCTCGACGCCTACCGCGACCGCTACGGCGAGCATCCGCTGTTCGGCGTCGCCGGCGGCCTCCGCCCGCCGCAGGTGCGAGCCGCGATCGGCGCGGCCGTGGCCCACGACCGCCTGGCGTCGACCGAGGGCCGCTATCCCCTGCTGCTGCCGCCGGGCACGGGACCGCGCCGCGCGGCCGAGGGGCAGCCGGGCCGGACGCGCCGCAACCCGCGGCCCGCCGCCGCGACCGACATCGACATGGAGCTGCTGGAGGCGTTCCGCGCGTGGCGGCGCGCCGAGGCCGCGACGCGGGGCGTGCCCGCCTACGTCGTCGCCAACGACCGCGCCCTCGCCGACATCGCGACCCGCCGGCCGACCGATGCCGCCGGCCTGCTCGAGTGCAGTGGCGTCGGCCGTACCTTCATCGAGCGCTACGGCGAGGCCGTGCTCCAGATGATCGCTGCGCGCCGCACCACCCGCAGCCGCTGAGAAAGCTGGCTGCGGCGCCCCCGGCCCAGTCGTCCAGACGACCGGGGGCGCCGCGCCGGTGCACTGCTACCGCGCCGAAGGCGCGAGCCGTGCCACCCCGCCGGACCTGACCGGCGTCCAGCTTGCGGCTGTCGGCGTGCGACCGGTCGCAGGGAGCACGAGCCGGATCGCACCGTGACTACCAGCGCGGAACGAGAGCGTGAAGCGTACGGCGCGAGCCTGCTTCCCGAACTGTCCGCGCTGCGCGTCCCAGTACCGGACGCGCGCGGTGCCGGTGGCGACCCCCTCGCCACCGTCTTGGACGGCCGCTTCGATGCGGCCGATGACCTGCAGGGCCTTGGGCGCCGAGAGGTTCAGCGTGCCGATGCCCTTCGAGTTCGTCTTCAGCGTGAACGACGCCTTCGACGTCTTGCCGCTGCCGTGCACGGCCGCCATCGCCTCTTGATGGCGACGTGCGCGGTGCGGTGGCGGCGGCGCAGCTGCGCGAGCCGACGGCGGTGGCCCGCAGCGTGTAGCTGCCGGGTGCGACCCGCGTCTTGACGGCGACGACCGCTCGTCCGACCTTGTCGCTGCGCGTCGTTCCGAGCGCGAACGTGCCGCGCTTGTTCGTGATCGTGAACCGCACGAGCCGGCTCGTATTGCAGCCATGCAGGCCCTTCACGTCGGCGGCGACCAGCGTCGTCTTGCCGGCCGGGAGGAGCGACGGGCCGGCGTACCTGGCCGAGCTCGCGTAGGGCACCCACCAGGCCGCCGACGCGGGCGTCTTGTCACGCGCGCCGTTGGCGCTCGCCGCCCGGGTCGCGAACAGGTGCGGACCCTCGCCGACCTTGAACGCCTGGCCGCTCGTGCACGACTTCCAGGCGCCGCTGTCGATGCGGCACTCGAACCAGGTCCTGCCGTTCGACAGGCGCGGCTCGCCGCCCTTGAACGTCGGCTTGACCGTGCGGGCACCGTCCTCGGGACGCGACACCAGGGTCGTCTCCGGCCGCAGCGCGAGCGGATCGGGCGGCGTCACGTTGGGGCCCGTGAAGGAGAGGAACGTCGGCGTGGGCGGGTTCGAGGCGCAGTCCGGGCCCGTGTCGGGCAGCCGCAGGAAGGCGTCGGACGCCGCGCCGTCACCGCGATCGGTGGTGCCCATCGCGCCGTTGGGCCCGCGGTGACCGTTCACCAGGAACAGCTCCGGATGGTCGAACGGGCCGCACTGCCGCTCGACGCGGGGGTCGGTGAGCGCCTCCATGAAGGCGACCAGGGCGTCCTCCTGCTGCGTCGTCAGGCCGAGCTCGTCGACGTCGGAGTCGAGGTTCGCGGCGTTGGCCTCGGGGTAGTCGCCGCCGCGGTTGTAGAACTCCACGACCTGGCGCAGCGTGGCGGCGCCGCCGTTGTGGAAGTAGGGCGCGGTCAGCGCGACGTTGCGGAGGGCGGGCGATTTGAACGCGCCGTCGACGGCGAGGCGACCGGCCGCTCCCGAGGAAGCCCGAGGCGGAGAGCGCGTTGCCCCACGGGTCGGTGCCGCCGTTGCCGAGGTCCTCGTTCGGCGGGCGCACGCCGATGTTGTAGAAGCCGCTGTCGTACGAGGCGACCTGGCCATTGCCCATCTCCATCGTCTCGATCGGCTCCGACTCCGTGTTGGCGACCGACGCCTCGGTCAGCTCGGCGCCGCCGTGGCAGCCGGCGCACTTGCCGAGCTCGCCGGCGTAGATGGCGAGACCCTGCTGCTCGAGCGGGCTGAGCGCGGAGGTGTCACCTTCCAGGTAGCGGTCGAGGGGCGTCTGGTCGGACACCAGGGTGCGCTCGTACTCCATCACGGCGAGGCCGAAGAACAGCGAGAAGTTGTAGGCGCCGAGCTCGTACTCGCTGCCCTCGAGCGGCCGGTTCGGGCGATCGGCCACCGTCGGGTTGCCGTCGGCCGCGACGCGGACGATCTTGCTCGAGTTCCACCACTCCGGCTTGAAGGCCTTCCGCAGCAGCGCGTCGTAGGTCGTGTTCAGACCGGGTGTGGCGCCGCCGCCGGCGGCGAGCGCGCCGAGCACGCTGTCGTCCGCGTTCACCTTCTGGCGGGACAGGGGGATCAGCGACAGCATCTTCTTGCCGATGTCGCGGAACTCGCGGCCGGCGTGCGACATCTCGAAGTCGCTACCGGGCGGGCCGACGGCCTGCGAGGCGAGCGACGCGCGCTGAATGCTGACGCGGAACGGCTCGAGGCCGGTCGCGGTGGCGCGCAGCACGTGGGCCGTAGGGGTCGCGGTCGCCGAACGGGTTCACGCCATTGAACGTCGCCTGCGCGCGGCCGTCCCAGAACTGGCGGTCGTTGAACACGGCGTTGATCGCGGACGGCGCGTTGCGGGGCGGGACGCGGCGCGTCGAGACGCCATCCCTCTCGAACCGCCAGTCCTTCGCGTTGCTGCCGGGCTCGATCGCGGCGCCGGGCTCGACACCGCCGAACGGCACGTTGAAGACGCCCTGCGACGAGACGACGTCGGTCGAGTCGGCGATCAGGGTCGAAAGCCGGTCCTGCGGGTCGGCGAGCTTGTGGAACGGGAAGTCCTCGGCCGTCAGCTCCTGGTTCGGGCCGTGCCCGGGCGTAAAGGTGCCGGTGCCGTCGACGGCGCGCGTCGCGGGGTTCAGCGAGTCTGACGGACCGCGCGTCGGCGCCGGCTGCGAAGTGGCAGCTCGCGCACGCCTGGACGCCGTCGCTGCCCACCTGCATGTCCCAGAACAGCGCCTTGCCGAGCTGCACGACCGCGGTCTGGTCGGCGATGTACGGCGTCAGGTCCGACGGTTCCGGAACGGGAACCGAGGACAGGGGCGCGAGGCCCGCGACACCGGGTGCGGCGGCGGACACGGGATCCGTCGAGCCGAGGGGACCGATGCCGAGCATCAGGGAGGTTATTGCCGCCAGAGGAGCACCGGCTGCGAGCAACGTGCACACGCGCCGAACCCACCTGGGGCCGGGGGACAGGCGACCCATGTCCCGACCCTCTCACCAAAACCTTTTATAAACCTTTGGTGTGAGATTCAGTAGATATCTGCATGTTAAAGAGGATTATCGATCAGACATCGAAGCTCGTGATCGCCCCGTCCGACGCCGACCGGACGGTTGCCGCGTACTTGGCGAACACGCCGCGCTTGTAGCGCGGGGCACGCGGCTGCCAGTCGCGCAGGCGCTCGGCGATCTCCTCGGCGGAGACCTCCATGTTCAGCTCGCGGTTGTCGACGTCGAACACGATCATGTCGCCGTCGCGGATCGCGGCGATGGGGCCGCCGTGCTGCGCCTCGGGCGTCACGTGGCCTGCCATGAAGCCGTAGGTGGCGCCGGAGAAGCGCCCGTCGGTCAGCAGCGCGACGTGCTCGGACAGCCCCTCCCCCACGATCGCGGCGGTGACGTGCAGCATCTCGCGCATGCCGGGACCGCCGGCCGGGCCCTCGTAGCGGATCACGATCACGTCGCCCTTGTCGATGGTGCCGGCCTTGACCGCGGCGAACGTGTCCTCCTCGCTGTCGAACACGCGCGCCGGGCCGCGATGGTGGTTGCGGTTGTGCCCGGACAGCTTCAGCACGCAGCCCTCGGGCGCGACGTTGCCCCACAGCACGGCCAGGCCGCCGCGCGGCTTCAGCGGCGTCTCGATCGGCCGCACGACCGGCTGGCCGGGTGTCTCGACGACGGCGTCGGCGACCTCGCCGATGGTGCGGCCGTCGACCGTCATCTCGTCGGCGTGCAGCAGACCGCCACGCTGCAGTTCGCGGGCGACGAGCGCGGCGCCCCCGGCGTCGAACATGTCGGTCGCCACGAAGCGGCCACCCGGCTTCATGTCGGCGATCACCGGGATGCGCGCGCAGATGTCGTCGAAGTCCTGCAGGTCGAACGGCACCCCGAGCTCGCGCGCGAGGGCGATCAGGTGCAGCGCGCCATTGGTCGAGCCACCGGCGGCCGAGACCGACATCGCGGCGTTCTCGATCGCCTTGCGCGTCATGATCTGCGACGGCAGGATGTTCTCGCGCACGAGGCGCATGACGGCGCGGCCGGCCTCGACGGCGGCGGCGGCCTTGCCGCGGTTCAGCGCCGGCACGCCATTCAGCCCGGCGGGCGAGATGCCGAGGAACTCGAGCGCCATCGACATCGTGTTGGCGGTGAACTGCCCGCCGCACGCACCGGCGCCGGGCACGGCGACACTCTCGATCTCGTGCAGGTCCTCGGCGCTGATCTGCTTCGCGTTGTAGGCGCCGATGGCCTCGAACACGTCCTGCACCGTGACGTCCTTGCCGCGGAACGTGCCGGGCTGGATCGAGCCGCTGTAGAAGGCGACCGACGGGATGTCCACGCGCGCGATGGCCATGGCGGCGCCGGGCATCGTCTTGTCGCAACCGACGATGCAGACCAGGCCGTCGAACATGTGCGAGATCGCAACCAGCTCGATCGAGTCGGCGATCACCTCGCGCGAGATCAGCGATCCGCGCATGCCGGTCGAGCCCATCGTGACGCCGTCGGAGACGGAGATCGTGTTGAACTCCATCGGCGTGCCGCCGGCGGCGCGGATGCCCTCCTTGACGTGCTGGGCCAGCTCGCGCTGGTTGAAGTTGCACGGCATGGTCTCGGTCCACGTGGTGGCGACGCCGACGATCGGTCGCGCGAGGTCGTCGTCGGTGAACCCGATCGCCTTCAGCATCGACCGCGCGCCGGCGCGGTCGGGGCCGTCGGTGATCGCCGAGGAGATGCGCTTGGCGGGGTCGGAAGGACGATCGTACGGATTGGCCATCGTGGCCGGAGAGTCTACCGGCGCCCCGTTCGACACCCGTTCAGCCGTGCCCAAACCGGCACGCTCCGTGCCGCTGCGCGCCGAACCCCGCGCGACTCACGCCGTTCGTGGCCGGGTCGGCACCGCGTGCCGAAACGGCCATCGTCAGCCTCAGACAGCAGGCGGGCCGCTGCCCCAGGTGGCCTGGCCGCCGTCGATCGCGATCGCCGCGCCGGTGATCCACGAGGCCGCGGGGGACGCGAAGAAGGCGGCCGCGTGCGCGACGTCCTCGGCGCGGCCGAGCCGGCCGAGGGGGACGGTCTTCTCCCAGCCCTCGACCACCTCGGCGCCGTAGGCCTCCACCGCGCCCTCGGTGAGCACGTTGCCCACCTGCAGCTGCACCGTCCGGATGCCGAACTGCGACCACTCCGCGGCCAACCCCGCGGTCAGATTCTGGATCGCCGCGCGGGCCGTCGTCGCATGCAGGTAGCCGGGCTGCACGACCGGCGAGAAGCCGATGAACAGCACGACGCCCGACTGCTGCGGGATCATGAACCGCGAGGCGGCCTTGTGGGTGACGTCCCAGACGGCATCGACGTTCAGCCGGTGCACGGCGCGGAAGCCCTTCGACGACACCTTGTCGGCGGCGGCGAGGAACTGCCCGCCGGCGTTGTTGACGAGCACGTCGAGCCTGCCGTAGCGCTCGGCCACGGCTTCCATCACGGCGTCGACCTGCTCCGGCTCGCGGATGTCCGCGACCGTGGTCAGGCAGGAGCCGCCCGCCGCCTCGATGGCGGCGCGGGTCTCCTCGAGCGGCTCGGGCCGGCGGCCGCAGATCGCGATCGACGCGCCGGACGCCGCCAGCGCCTCGACGATGGCGCGACCGATCCCCGTCCCGCCGCCCGTCACCAGCGCGACCGCACCGGCATTGGCGTTCGGGACCAGGTAGCTCTGCATCGCGCCGCGCGGGGTCAGGCCGTTAGAGCTCGGTGCGCTCGACGTAACTGCGTCTCGTAGCACTCGATCACGTCGCCCTCGTGCTCGTCGTGGAACCCGGCGAGCAGGATGCCGCACTCGAAGCCCTCGCGGACCTCGCGCACGTCTTCCTTGAGGTGCTTGAGCGAGTCGATCGCGCCGTCCCAGACGACCGCGCCGTCGCGGAGCAGCCGGACCTTCGGCGGAGCGCTGCATGATCGTGCCGTCGTGACCATGCAGCCGGCGATCGTGCCGAGCCGGGAGACCTTGAAGAGCGCGCGCACCTCGGCCTCGCCGAGCACCTTCTCGACCTCCTTCGGCGTCAGCATGCCGACGAGCGCCTGCTCGATGTCCTCGGTCAGCTGGTAGATGACGCGGTACGTGCGGATGTCGACGCCCTCGCGCTCGGCGAGCGCCCGGGCCTCGGGGTTCGGCCGCACGTTGAAGCCGACGACGATCGCCTTCGACGCCGCGGCGAGCATGACGTCGGACTCGGCTGATGCCACCGACGCCGGTGTGGATGACGCGGACCGCGACCTCGGTGCTGCTTGATCTTCTGCAGCTCCGGCGACCGCCGCCTCGACCGAGCCCTGCACGTCGCCCTTGATGATGAGCGTCAGCTCGCGGACCGCGCCTTCCTGATGCGGTCGAACAGGTCCTCGAGCGAGACGCGCTTCTGGCGGCGCATGAGGCTCTCGATGCGCAGGCGCTGGGCGCGCTTCTGCGCCAGGGCGCGGGCCTCGCGCTCCGTCTCGCACGACGCGCGCCTGCTCGCCGGCCGGCGGGCGGATGGTCGAAGCCGAGGATCTCGACCGGCACCGCGGGACCCGCGTCCTTGAGCTTCGTCCGTTCTCGCTCAGCATCGCGCGCACCTTGCCCCAGGCGTCGCCGGCGACGATGGCGTCGCCCGCCTTGCAGCGTGCCGCGCTGCACGAGCATCGTGGCGACGGGGCCGCGGCCCACGTCGAGCCGCGACTCGATGATCGGCCCGGAGGCCGGCGCGTTCGGGTTCGCCTTCAGCTCGAGCACGTCGGCCTGCAGCAGCAGCATCTCGAGCAGCGAGTCGAGGCCCTCGCGCTGCTTCGCCGACACGTCGACGAAGATCGTCTCGCCGCCCCACTCCTCGGGCTGCAGCCCGTGGGCCGACGAGCTCCTGGCGCACGCGGTCGGGGTTGGCCTCGGGCCGGTCGATCTTGTTGACCGCCACGACGATCGGCACGGAGGCCGCCTTGGCGTGGTCGATGGCCTCGACCGTCTGCGGCATCACGCCGTCGTCGGCCGCCACCACGAGCACGGCCACGTCGGTGACCTTGGCGCCGCGGGCACGCAGGGCGGTGAACGCCTCGTGGCCCGGGGTGTCCAGGAAGGTGACCTGACGGTCGCCGACTTCGACCTGGTAGGCGCCGATGTGCTGGGTGATGCCACCGGCCTCGCCGGAGGCCACGGAGGTCTCGCGGATCGCGTCGAGCAGCGTCGTCTTGCCGTGGTCGACGTGGCCCATGATGGTGACGACCGGCGCACGCGTCTACGAGGTGCTCCGGCGCGTCCTCGAAGGAGAGCTCGTCGGACCTCCTCCTCGGCGCGCTGGATCGTGATCTCGCGCTCGAACTCCTCGCCGATCAGGCTCGACGGCGTCGTCGGTCAGCGACTGGGTGATGGTGACCATCTCGCCGAGGCCCATCATCGTCTTGATGATCTCGGCGGCGGACACGCTGCAGCTTCTCGGCCAGCTCCTTGACGGTGACGCCGGACGTGGACCGTGACCGGCCCGGTCGGACGGACGACCGGCCGCTCCTCGCGCTCGCGGTCGCGGCCCGCCGCGGCCGCGGCGCTGCTGGCTTCTCGCGCGGCGGACGGGCCGCCTGCGAGTCGATGACGACGCGGCGGCTTCTTGCCCGGCGGGACGCCGCGCTGCGGTCGACCGCGGCCGCCGGGCGCCGCCGGCGGCGGCGGCGACGGGCCGCCGCGCACCGCCGCCGGGCGCGGGCCGCGCGGCGGGCCACCAGGACCGGCCGAGCGCCGTCGGGACGCGGCGCGCCGTCGCGCCGCGGCCGGCCGCCGGGGCGTGCGAACTCCTCGCGGCGCGGGCCGCCACCGGTGCCACCGGGACGCGGGGCGCCGGGCGGCGCCGGGGCCGCGGCCGTGGGACGCTCCCGCGGCGGCCGCTCCGGCCGGGCTCCACGCGGAGGGCCGGCGGCGGGACGCCGATCGCCTGCGGGTGCGCGGTCGGCACCGGCGGCGGCGGCGTGGCCGCCCGCGCGCTCGCGGTGGTCGCCGACCGGGCGGCGGCGCGCCGGGGCGCGGTCTTCTGTCCGGTCTTCGCGCCGCCGTGGGGCGCGATCCGGCCAGCGCGCGGGCGGCAGCGACCTCGTCGACCATGTCGCCGCTGGATCGGCACGCCCGCCTCGAACAGGCGGCTGCGCGACCTCGTTCGGGTCGAGTCCGCGCTCACGCGCGATATCGGTGACACGACGCTTTGCCATTCGCGGCGAATCCTAGCAACGAGGGGGCTCTCGGCCTCCCAGCGGAGCGGCCCCGAGCACCGCGAGCAGCGCCGCCGACGGGACGCGGACGGCCCGCAGCCGGCGGGCCAGCACGCCGCGCGCGAGCGCGCGCTCGACGCAGTCGCGCGAGCAGGGCACACGTAGGCGCCCGGCCGGGCCCCGCACCGGGCGACCAGCTCGCCGGCCGGAGGCGCGACGCGGACGAGCGCGGCCTGCGGGCGACGCTCGCCGCAGGCCACGCACTGCCGCACCGGGCCGCTCGGCCCGGCTCCCGCTGCTCAGACGTTCTCGCCGTCGACGGCCACGGCGTCGTCGGGCCCGACGAGCCGCTCGTAGCGCGGCGCACGACGATGCCGTTGATCGACATCCGGCCCTCCTTGAGCAGCGCCCTCATGCGCTTCTCGCGGGTAGCCGCGCTCCTCGAGGTAGCTTCGCCACCGTTCGCCGCGTCGACGAACTCCTCGTCGGACTCCGCCAGGTACTCGGACTCCGACTTGATGTCGACGCGCCAGCCGGTCAGCTTCGCCGCGAGCCGGGCGTTCTGGCCCTCGCGGCCGATGGCGAGCGAGAGCTGGTCGTCGGGCACGATGACCGTCGCCTGCTGCTCCTCGTCGTCGACGAGCACCTCCTTGACGCGCGCCGGCGCGAGCGCCTTGGCGATGAACCGGGCGGGCTCGTCGTTCCACGGGATGATGTCGATCTTCTCGCCGCGCAGCTCGGACACGACCATGCGCACGCGCGAGCCGCGCGGCCCGACGCAGGCGCCGACCGGGTCGACGCCCTGGACGCTGCGACTCGACGGCGATCTTGGAGCGGTACCCGGGCTCGCGGGCGACCGCGCGGATGAGCACGAGGCCGTCGGCGATCTCGGGCACCTCGAGCTCGAACAGCTCGCGGATCAGCTCCTCGGAGCGGCGCGAGAGCACGATCTGCGGGCCCTTGGTGCCGCTGCGCACCTCGATGATCACGGCCTTGATGCGCGCACCGTGCTCGTAGCGCTCGCCGGGCACCTGCTCGGAGCCGGGCAGGATCGCCTCGACCTTGCCGAGGTCGACGAGGCAGTCGCGGCTGTCGGACTGCTGGACGATGCCGGTGATGAGGTCGCCGACGCGGTCCTTGTACTCGTCGAACATCATCTCGCGCTCGGCCTCGCGGATGCGCTGCAGGATGACCTGCTTCGCGGTCTGCGCGGCGATGCGGCCGAAGTTGTGAGGGCGTCACGTCGACGACGTCGATGTCGGCCTCGGCCAGCGCGCGTCCCAGTCGAGCAGCGGCTCGGGCTCCTCGACGACGAGCTCCTCCGATCCGTACTGCGGCTGGGCGCGGCGGCTCCTCCGGCACGTCCTCCTCGGACGGCTCGGGCAGGTGCAGCAGGCCTTTCTCGATCAGGATCTCGTCGGGCACGCTGACCTGGAAGCACCTTCATCTCGCCGGACTCGCGGTCGAT
Organism: uncultured Actinomycetes bacterium; assembly: GCA_963722525.1. Classification (GTDB taxonomy): domain Bacteria; phylum Actinomycetota; class Thermoleophilia; order Gaiellales; family F1-60-MAGs149; genus VFJZ01. Next base: position 1,148,028 of record CAVRMM010000002.1, read on the forward strand.
CTCGACGCGCACGTGGCGGGCGGCCTCGCGGCGTCTTCTTGTAGGCCGCCTTGAGCGCGTCCTCGAGCGCGACGAGGAGGACCTCGGCGTCGATCGACTTCTGTCGCTCCAGCTCGTAGACGGCTTCGAGGATGTCTTTGCTCATGGCGTCACCGGATTCCAGACGATGTTCGACTTCGCGACTTCCTCCCGCGGCACCTCGAGCTCGACGCCGTCGTCCAGCGAGAGGCGGAGCGATGTGTCGTCGGCTGCCGTGAGGCGGCCGCGGAGGTTGCGGCGCCCCTCTCGTGGCCTCTTCAGGCGGACTTCCACCGTTTCCCCGAGCGCGCGGGTGTAGTGCGTGGTGCGGATCAGCGGCCGCTCGATCCCGGGCGACGAGACCTCGAGGCCACCGTGGTCGCGGACGTCGGCGAGCACGTGCGCCACCTCGGCGCAGAGGTCGGCGTCGACGCCGTCGGGGTGCTCGATCAGCACGCGGACGAGGTTCTCCCCCTTGACCACCTGGACGTCCCAGATCTCGACGTCCGGACGGACGGCGGCGACGGTACGGGTGATGGTCTGCAGGTCGGGAGAAGTCATAAGGTCATAAAAAAAGCGGGCACCATCGCCCACTTTCGGGGTGCGACCGGGCTTTCGACCCCCGGTGCCGCAGGCAATGTACCACGATTCACAGGATGATCGTGACCGGCCCGCTGTTCACCAGGGCCACCTCCATCGACCGTCCGAAGCGCCCCGTGGCGACCTCCAGGCCGAGGTCCCGGAGGGCTTCCACGAAGGCCTCGTAGAGCGGTTCGGCCCGCTCGGGCGGGGCCGCGCCCAGGAACGACGGGCGGTTGCCCTTGCGAGTGTCGGCGAGGAGCGTGAACTGCGAGACGGCGAGCACCGCGCCGCCCGTGTCGAGCACCGAGCGGTTCATGTGGCCGGCGTCGTCCTCGAAGATCCGCAGGCGCGCCACCTTGCCGGCGAGGCCCGTCACCGCCGCCTCGTCGTCGTCGTGCCCGACGCCGAGCAGCACCAGCAGGCCGGGGCCGATCGCGCCGACCGTCTCCCCCGCCACCGTGACGCGAGCCTCGGACACCCGCTGGACGACCGCCCGCACCGCCGTCGTCAGGCCGCCGGCAGCCGGTCGAGGGCGCGCCGGTACTCCTCGGAGCGCGGGTCGAGCCAGTGCGCCATCTTGTATGAGCCGCGGGCCAGCTCCAGGAACCCGAGGCCCTGCTGCGCGCGGCCCAGCAGGTAGTAGCAGTAGGCGTCGTTGGGCGCCAGGTCGAGCGCGACGGTCAGCTCGGCCTCGGCATCCACCATGCGGGAGGCCCGCAGGTACGCGAGGCCCAGCGTCTCGCGGATCGAGCCCTTCTCGGGATCGAGATCGCGGGCCTGCTCGAGCCGCTCGATCGCCGCACCGGTGTCGCCGGCGCGCAGCAGCTCCCGGCCGCGCACGAAGAGCTCGTAGACCGGAGCGTCATCGTCCACTCCCTCACGGTAACACCGCGACGGAGCCCGGCCGCGATCAGGGCAGCAGGGAGCGCAGGCGCACGGCGCCGCGGGCCCGCTCGGTGCGGCCCAGCGACTTCCGCAGGCTGCGCTTCACCGTCCGCGCCTCGCGGCGCGAGCCGCGCGCGGCCGCGTCGGCTCGCGCGTCGCTGGGCCCGTACCGGGCGCGCGACTGCATGCGCGCCCACCCGGCGGCGTCCACGCCGAACTCGCGGCGCAGCATGCGCGCGAACTCCTCCGGGGTCAGCGTCACCACCGCGTCGGGGACGCCCTGGTCGCGCACGAACGCCTCGAGGTCGCGCCGGACGGCGCCGGCGATGGCGTGCGGCCCCTTGCGGAGGTACGGGATCACCGAGCGCACGCGCTTCGCCAGCACCAGCAGCAGGACCACGCCGGCGGCGAGCAGCAGCAGCCACGACACGAAGCCCGGGTGCCAGTCCTTGCCGACGACGGCGCCGACGCCGCCGCCGCCCTCGCGCTGGGCGCGAGCGCCGCCGAGCGTGGCGCCGGCGACGCGGCTCGGCGTCCCGGCCAGCCGGGCGAGCTGCTCGAGCCGGGCGGAGTCGAACCCGGCGACGCCGGCGAGCGCCGACTGCGCGGCCTCGGAGAAGTCCTTCGAGGTGGTCGAGTAGTTGAACGGCAGCTCGCGCGACGGCGTCGGCTCGAACGCCATCCAGCCGTACTTCGGGAACCACACCTCGACCCACGCGTGCGCGTCGCGGTCGGTGACGACGTAGGTGCCGCGGCTGACGTTGCGGGTGCCCTCGGTGAAGCCCTCGCCGATCCGCGACGGGATGCCGAGCATGCGCAGGATCACGGTCATCGTGCCGGCGTACATCTGGCAGTAGCCGCGCTTGCCGTCCAGGAAGAACGACGGCAGCGGGCCGTCGGTGGCCTGCGAGTAGTCGGCCTTCTCGTCGTACCGGTAGTTGGACTGGAAGTACGACTCGATCGCCGCCACCGCCTCGTACGGCGACCGGGCGTCCTTGGTCAGCTCGCGTGCCTGGTCGTACACCTCGCGCCAGCGCACGAGCTGCGGGTCGAAGAAGTGCTGGCTGAGCAGGTCGTCGACGGCCGCCTCGCGACCGGGCGCGCCCCAGACCGGGAACTCGACGCTCTCGTCGAGCAGCGACAGGCGACGTCGATTGCAGGTCGGCCGGGATAGTCGGCGGCGACTCGGTGAGGTCCTTGATCGACGGCTGCACGGGCAGGTACTCGGCCGTCCAGGTGGAGTCGACGGGCACGTTCTTGTCGGTCGAGAACACGCCGTCGGACGTGCGGCTGATGAGACCGGCGTCGACCGTCGACGCCCTTGATCGCGAGCACCTCGGACGGCGCCACGAGGTTGGTGGTGGCCAGGTTGACGTTCTGGAACTTGACCGTCTTCTGCTTCAGCGACAGGCCCTGCGCGGTCTCCGACAGCGCGTCCTGCGGCACGACGACGTTGGGCGGCGCGGAGGTGTCGACCACGGTCGGCTCGCCCACCCACGCCACGCCGTTGAAGTTCGAGAGCACGACCGCACGCCAGTACGACGGGACTGTCGGCGGTCACGCGCAGCAGCGTGACCGGCCGCTTCGGGCGCTTCAGGCCGGCGTAGCTGTGGTTCCAGATGAAGCCGACACTGGTGCCGGTCTTCTCGGGCTTGCCCCACTGCTTCCAGTCCAGCATCGCGCTCTTCGCGACGCCCGGCAGCGTCGCCGCGAGCATGGCGACGAGCACGACCGTGGCGCCCGCCGCGAGCTGGATGGTCGGTCTCCGGCGTTGCGACAGCACGCCGAGCACCGCCAGCATCAGCGCCAGGAAGATCGCGGCGCGCAGCGTCGGCCGCGGCAGCACGTAGACGGTCGAGACGACCAGGAACGGGATGAAGCCGACGACGATCGCCGGGTACGGCGAGCGCCACACCAGCAGCGCGGCGGCCAGCGCCGCGAAGCAGGCGAAGATCGCCAGCACCACGACCGCGTGCAGCTGCGCCGCCTTCACCGGGTCGTACGGCAGCAGCGTGCGCACCCAGCGGTCGAGCCCGTCGTGCAGGTCGCCGCCGACGAGCCGGAAGTAGCCGGTGTCGCCGAGCAGGTGCGGGCGGAACGGCCAGTGGCCGGTGGCGGCGCCGATGGCGTCGACGATCGTCGGCGCGATCATCAGCGCGTAGCGACGCGGCGCCAGGCGGGGCGACCCGACCGCGGCGACCAGCGCCGGCGACGAGCGCGAGCAGCGCCCACAGCCACAGGTCGGACATCTCGGGATCCTCGATCTGCCTCAGGTGCCAGATCGAGAACGCGACCAGCGCCACGTAGAGCGCGAGCGGCGGCGCCAGGCGTTCGAACGTCGCCCTCATGCCCGCACCGCCTGCGGACGGCGGCGGAGTGGCGACGCGGACGCCGGCCTGCAGCACGCCCGCGAGGTCGTCGCCGCGGCGCACGCGGACGACGGCGACGCCGCGGCGCTGCAGCGACAGCGCGATGCCCTCGGGCGCGCCGACGGCGGGCGCGCGGTCGTTCCAGGTGCGCGCGTCGACCCACACCAGCGCCACCTCGCGCCGGCCGGAGACGAGCGACAGCCGCTGCTCGAGCTGCGGCGTCAGCTCGGTCGTGACCAGGAACAGCCGGGCCGCGTCGAGGCCGGCGCGGCCGTCCTCGAGCGCCGCCACCAGCGATCGCCGGCCGTCGGGCTGCACGCTGGCGAGCACCTCGAGCGCCACGCGCCAGTCGCCCTCGAGCGACGTCACCGGGGTGCGCTCGAGCCGGGCGCCGGACACCACGAGCGCCGACCGACGGCCCTCCGAGGCGAGCCGCCGCAGGATCGAGCCGGATGCCCGCACCATCATCTCGAACGAGGAGTCGGGCGCCTTGCCGACGACCAGGCCGGCGCGCGCGTCGAGCACGACCGCGGCCTCGTCGCGGGGCGCGTCCTCGAGCTCCTTCACCATCAGCTTCTGGCGGCGCGCGGTCGACGGCCAGTGCACGCGCCGCAGCGACTCGCCGCGCTGGTGGTCGCGCACCGAGTGCAGGTCGAAGCCGGCGCCGCGGGCGAGCAGGTAGCGGCCCGGACATGCCGTTCGGCCCGCCGCCGTCGGGGAACAGCCGGTCGAGCTCGAAGATGCGCGGGTAGACGACGATCGCGCCCTGCGCCGGCAGCTCGAGCTCGCTGCGCGCCAGGCCGAAGGGGTCGTCGATCACGAGCCGCGCCTTGTCCAGCCGGTAGCGGCCGCGCGGCAGCCCGCGCAGCGTGTAGCGGCCCGCCATCACGTCGCCGGTCTTGAACAGCGGCACCTGCGCCTCGCCCACCGCCGGCAGCGTGTCGAACAGGCGCGCGCCGACCGGCGGCAGCCCGCCGTCGCGCTGCACCTCGACCTGCACCGACAGCTCGCCGCCCTCGACGTGCTCACCCGGCCCGCCGCGGCGGATCAGCCGGAACGGCCCGCGCACGAGCCGCACGTACACCACCGCCGCCAGCACGGCCAGCGCCAGCCCGATGGCCGGCGCGTACGCCTCGCGCGTACCGAGCGCCCAGGCCGCGACGTACATTCCCGCGGCGAGGAGGAGCGCGAGCCGGCCGCGCGCCGTCAGCATCAGACGGGCACCGGCGTGTGGCGAAGGGCGTCGGCGATCACGTCGGCACCGGTGGTGCCGGTCGAGCGCGCCTCGGGGGACAGGATCACGCGGTGGGACAGGACCGGCTCCACGACGGCCTTGATGTCGTCGGGCGTCACGAAGTCGCGGCCGGCGCAGAGCGCGCGCGTCTTCGCCACCCGCATCACGGCGATGCCGCTGCGCGGGCTGCCGCCGAGCACGACACGGCCGTCGGCGCGGGTGTGGCGCAGCAGCGCCACGACGTAGCGGTTCAGGCTCTCCTCGACGTGGAGCGACTTGGCGGCGGCGATCGCGGCGCGGATCTCCTCACCATCGGCGACCGGCGTGAGCGTCTCGAGCGGGTCGGCGAGCGCCTGCTCGGACAGCATCTTGGCCTCGTCGGCCAGCTCGGGGTAGCCGAGGTGCAGCAGCATCATGAACCGGTCGAGCTGGGCCTCGGGCAGCGGATACGTGCCCTCGTACTCGATCGGGTTCTGCGTCGCCAGCACCATGAACGGCGGCGTCGAGGCGGTACGTCTCGCCGTCGACGGTGACCTGGTTCTCCTGCATGCACTCGAGCAGGGCGGCCTGGGTCTTCGGCGACGCGCGGTTGATCTCGTCGACCAGCAGGATGTCGGTGAACACCGGGCCGGGACGGAACTCGAACTCGTTCGTGCGCTGGTTGTAGACCGACACGCCCGTCACGTCGGACGGCAGCAGGTCGGGCGTGAACTGGGCACGTGAGAAGCGCAGGTCGACCGACTTCGCGAGCGCCTTCGCCAGCTGGGTCTTCCCCACGCCGGGCGCGTCCTCGAGGATCACGTGACCCTCGGCGAGGAGCGCCAGGACGCACAGGCGGAGCGTCTCATCGGGCGCGTGGATCACCCGCTTCACGTTGGACACGATGCGATCGACGATCTCGGCCGCCTGCGTCGCGTCAAGGGGGATCACGCTGCTCGATGCTTCCACCCGCACTCCTTGTGTGCCTGCAGGACACTGGGACCCGGTCCGGGGCCAGTATAAGCGCTATACGCAGGCCAACCCGTTGCGGTTCCGTGAACGGGAAATGCGCGTAGGATCCCGACGTGCGCTCCCTCGTCGCCGCCCTGCTCGTGCTCGTGGTCGTGCCCGCGGCGGCCCACGCCGAGTCGGCCTGCTGGAAGCAGCGGGTCGCCCGCGCCGACGCCGTCGCCCGCAGCCGGGCCGGCGCCGTGACGTTCGCCGTCGTCGACACGCGCGGGCGCATCCACGGCAGGCGCTACAACACCGCCGTGCGCGGCGTCTCGACCATCAAGAGCCTGCTGCTGCTGACGTTCCTGCGCCAGCCGACCGTGCGGCGCCGGTCGCTCACCTCGGCCGAGAAGGGCCTGCTCGACCGGATGATCCGCTACTCGGACAACGGCGCCGCGGGCACCATGATCGGCCGCCTCGGCGAGCGCCAGATCGAGGCCGAGGCGCGCCGGATCGGCCTTCGTTCGTTCCGGCTGATCCACGGCTTCTGGGGGCTGTCGCCGACCAGCGCCCGCGACCAGGCGGTGCTGTTCCGGCGTCTCGACCAGTACCTGCCGCAGCGGCATCGCACGTACGCGCGGCGGCTGTTGTCGTCGATCGTCTCGTACCAGCGCTGGGGCGTGCCGCGCGGCGCGCCGCGCGGGTTCCGGGTGCTGTTCAAGGGCGGCTGGGGCTACGGCACCGGCAAGGCCACGCACCAGGGCGCGCGCCTGGAGCGCGGCGGCATGACCCTCGGCCTCGGTGTCACCACGTTCGGCAACCCGGGCACGGCGTACGGGGCGACCACGATCGAGCGCGTCACCCGCTCGCTGCTGCGCCCGAAGCCCTGCGCGTCGTAGCTCAGCGGGCGACGAGCAGGTCGGCGGCCTCCGCGAACGCCGACTCGCCGGTGCGGGCCGCCGTCGCCCGCAGCACGTGCTTGGCGTTCAGGCGCGCGCTGCCCGCGTAGGGCTGCGCCATTACGAACCGGTCGGCGGCCTCGCGCGGTGCGACGTCGCCGGCAGCCACCACCCCGGCCAGGGCGTAGGCGATGCGCTCGTCGTGCTCGGCGTCGAAGGGCTTCGTCGTGCGCGCCACGGTGGTCGCTAGCGCCTGCACCACCGCCACCCGGTCCGACGGCGTGGCCTCGCGATGCCGCGCGACCTCGTCCAGCGCGTCGGCCAGGCACGACGCGTCGACCTCCGGTCCCGTGGCGGCGAGGCCGATCAGCGCGTCGCGGATCCGCCGGAAGCCGCCCTCGCCGAGGCACGGCCCCTCGGTATCGCGGATCAGGACGACGCCGAGCGCCTGGCACGCCGCGGAGCGCGCGGTGGACTCGGCGCTGGCCAGCAGGCCGACGAGCGTCTCGGCCGTCGAGCGGACGACGCCGTCCGCCGCGCGCGCGGCTCCGAGCAGCGCCTCGCCGAAGGCCGCGAGCGCCGCGTCACGTGCTTTCGCGTCGCGCACACCCAGGCCGGAGATGTCGAGCATCCGCGTAGTGTCGCTCACACCACGGCGAACCGGAAGGGCGTGACCTCGCACGCCCGTCCGAGACCGACCAGGCGCACCAGGTGCGCGGCGGCCTCCACCATCGCGAACCTGCGCTGGTGGTAGTCGAGCCGGCTGCCCCAGAGGTGGAGCGCGAGCTCGTACGGCGTGGCCGCCCCGCCCTCGATGCCGGTCACGCACTCGCCGAGCCGCTCTTCGTGGTGCGCGAGCAGCTCGTTGGCCCGGCCGGCCGCGTCCTCGATCGGCGTGCGATGGCCGGGGTAGATGATGCGCGGTTGCAGCTCGTCCCGGATCCGTTCCAGCGAGTGGGCGAACTCCGCCAGCGGGTCCTTCGAGTCGCCCTCGCCCCAAAGCCCGACGTTGGGCGAGATCTGGTTCAGGATGGTGTCGCCGCCGAACATGCGGCCGCTGGTCGCGCCGACGAACACGACGTGGCCCTCCGCGTGGCCCGGCAGGCGGTAGACATCGAACCGCTCGCCCTGCAGCTCGAGCGAGTCGCCCTCGTCGAGCAGCACGTCGGGATCGGCCGGGTAGTAGGGCGTGTCGCGCTCGTCGACCGTCGACGAGCGGGCCTCGTCCGCCGGCATGCCCATCGCGATCAGGTGCTGCTCGAACCGCGGCGGGCCGGTCGGATCGAGGAAGCCGGGATACGTCAGCTCGTGGTCGCGGCGGCCCTGGACGAACTCGTCGGCGCCGGTGACCTCCATCAGCGCCGCCGTGGCGCCGTTGTGATCCGGGTGGTAGTGCGTCGCGATCACGCGCCGCACCCGCGGCGAGCCGAGCGTGGCGTACGCCTCGCGCCAGCGCGCCGTCGTGCCCGGCGTGCCGAGCCCGGAGTCGAGGATCGTCCAGCCGGCCGGATCCTCCACCGCATAGCAGTGGACGTGGTCGAGGCTCCACGGGAGCGGCTGCGTGACCCGATGGACGCCGCCGCCGAGGTCGGCGATGAGTGCGCGCTTCTCCACGGCCGGAACCGTAGATGGTTCTAGTGCAGAAGCGTTTCGATCCGGTCGAGGATCGCGCCGGCGATGGCCGTCTTCGAGGCCTTCGCGAGGTGCTCGACGCCGTCGGGGCCGACCAGGGCGACCTCGTTCTCGGCCACCTCGAAGCCGATGTCGGCCCGCGACACGTCGTTGAGCACGACGAGGTCGACGCCCTTGCGCTCGCGCTTGGCGCGCGCCCGATCCAGGCCGTCGCCGGTCTCGGCCGCGAAGCCGACCAGCACCTGGCCCGGCCGCCGGGCGGCGCCGATGGTGGCGAGGATGTCGGTCGTCGGCACGAGCTCGAGCGACCAGTCGCCGGCGCGGGCCCGCTTGGTGTCGCCGGCCTCGGCGGGGCGGTAGTCGGCGACGGCGGCGGCCATCAGCACGACGTCCGCGCCGGCGGCGCGGGCCAGCGCCTCGCGCTCCAGGTCGGCGGCCGTCGGCGTCTCGACGACCGTGCCGCCGGCGGGCCGCACGGCCGCGTTGCAGAGCAGCGTCGTCACGTCGGCGCCGCGCAGCAGCGCGGCGTCGGCGAGCGCGACGCCCATCCGGCCGCTCGAGCGGTTGCCGAGGAAGCGCACCGGGTCGAGCGGCTCGCGCGTGCCGCCGGCGGTGACGAGCACGCGGCGACCGGCGAGCGGGCCGACGGGTCGCAGCAGGCCGGTGACGACGGCATGGATCTCGGCCGGCGCGGCGAGGCGGCCGGCGCCGGTCTCGCCCTCCGCCAGCTCGCCGTGGTCGGGACCGACGATGACGGCGCCCCGGGCCCGCAGCAGCTCGACCGCGGCCTGCGTGGCCGGGTGCTCCCACATGCGGACGTTCATCGCCGGCGCGATCACGAGGCGGCCGGCCAGCGCCAGCGCCGACTCGGTCAGCACGTTGTCGGCCAGGCCGTGCGCGAGCTTGGAGAGCGTGTTCGCCGAGCAGGGCGCGACGACCATCACCCGGGCGGCGCGGGCGGCGTCCAGGTGCGGGTAGACCGGCCCGCCGGCGGCCGGCGTGTCGGTCAGCACGTGCGTGCGCGAGAGCCCCGCGAACGTGGTGGCGCCGACGAACCGCTCGGCGGCGGGCGTCATCACGACCTGGACTCCCAGGCCGTCCTTGACGAACAGGCGGCACAGCTCGGCGGCGCGATACGCGGCGATGCCGCCGGTGACGCCGAGCAGGACCTCCGCAGGGGCTACTTGTCGGTGCCCCACGCGAGGCGGTCCTGAGCGACCTCCTCGAGCGACATCGTCAGGTAGTTCTTCGACCGCGAGTCGACGAGGGGCGGGGCGACGTCCTCGACCACGCCCTCACCGAGCATGTGGTGGTACGCGTTCAGCTGCCGCGCGCGCTTGGCGGCGATGATGACGAGTGCGTACTTGGACGGAACGACTTGGGTCAGATCGTCGAGCTTCGGATAGATCATGCTGCCTCGAGACGAATCATTACGGCGACGGGCGGCCGCCCTGCCGGGAGATCTCCGACCGCATCGTAGCGTAGAGCTCATCCGCAGCCCGACCCGCGTCGTCGTTCTCGATCACGTGGTCGAACTGCGTCCGCTCGCGCCGCTGCGCGTTGGCGATCGCCAGCCGCATGTCGATCTCGCCGGCCATCTCGGTCGCGCGCCGCCGGAGCCGCCGGTCGAGCTCGTCCAGCGACGCGTCGATGAAGATCAGGCAGGCATCGGGCCGGCGGCGGCGGATCGCGAACGAGCCCTCCACCTCCAGCTCGAGGATGACGTTGCGCCCATCGGCCAGCAGGCGGTCGATCTCCTCCTTGAGCGTGCCGTAGCGCCCGCCCGCGAACGAGACATGCTCCTCGAACGCGTCGGCGTCGACGCGGGCCTGGAACGCGTCGTCGGAGAGGAAGTAGTACTCGCGCCCGTCCTCCTCCCCGCTGCGCTGGCGGCGGGTGGTCGCCGAGACGGCGACGGCGGCGATGTCGGGGTCGCGATCGAGCACGCCCTGGATCAGCGTGCCCTTGCCGGCTCCGGAGGGTCCGGAGATGACGAAGAGGATCGCGATGGCCGGCGCCCCGTGCGCTACCGGCGCAGCAGCGCGACGAGCTCGGCTCGCTGGCGCTCGGACAGTCCGCCGACCGTCTTCGACTGCGAGATCCGGCAGGTCGTGAGGAACCGCCCGGCCTTCACGCGGCCGCACTTCGGCACTGCCAGGAGCAGGTCGAACACCTTCGCCGTCAGCACCCACTCGGGCGGGTCGCTGAGGAGGGCCGAGATCGACGCATCGCCCGACTTCAGGTCGCGCTTCAGCTGCGCGCGGGCGATCCGGATGACGTTCGCGCGCTGCAGCGCCTCCATGCGCTGGTCGAGGCTCCGTGCTGGGGTCTGGGAGGCGAGCTTCTGCGCGGTCGACATGGGACGCGGATCATGGCCGATCTAGGACGTCGCCGCAAGGCGGAACCGCCTGTTTTCTTGCGGGAATCGGCCACTTCGGCTGATGTAAACGGACATGTCTTTCAAATCACCTGTGAAGGCATGGATAAGGCCCATTTCGGGACCGTCACGATGCCCGCCGAAACGGGGAAACGGACGGGTGCGTCCGCCAGTTGGGCCACCTTCTGGACCATTGCCGCCGGGTCCGCCGGCCCGGTGTGTTCGTCGCTCCACTCTTTCACCGGTTGTAGCGCATCCCGCGTGCCGCGCGGCGCGCAGTTCGAGACGATCCGCACGCGGTCCGCGTCTTGTCGCCCGATTCGTGCGCCTCCCGCGCGGAAACGTTCTGGGGTCAGACCCCAGGACGGCCGTTTTCGGGGTCAGACCCCGCGCATGGAAGGCGCACGGAAACGCGCAGGGGTGGAACGGCTAGCGCCGGACCGCCAGGCCGTCGCGGATCCGGCGGGGGACGCGCGGGTCGACGAAGATCGCCGTGCCCACCGCGACCGCCGTCGCACCGACCGCCAGGAAGTCCCTCGCGTCGTCCGCCGTCTCGATGCCGCCGAGGCCCACCAGGGCGATCGCGACCGCTGCCCGCGCCGCCGCGACGGCGGCGAGCGACTGCGGGCGCAGCGCCGGGCCGGAGACGCCGCCCGTGCCGGCGCCCAGCAGCGGCGCGCCGGTGAAGCGGTTCAGCACCATCCCGCGCGCGGTGTTGGTCAGCGTCAGCGCGTCGGCGCCGCCGGCCTCGGCGGCGCGGGCCAGCTCGGCGACGTCCGCCACGCTCGGCGACAGCTTCACCAGCAGCGGCCGCGTCGTCCGGGCCCGCACCCGCGGCGGTCACCGCCTCGGTCTCCCGCGGGTCGGTGCCGATCGAGATGCAGCCCGACTTGACGTTCGGGCAGCTCAGGTTCAGCTCGAGGGCGGCGACGGCGTCGAGCTCGGCGAGGCGCTCGACCAGGCGGACGTAGTCGTCGTGCGAGAAGCCGCCGACCGAGACGACGATCGGCACGTCGACCAGCGCCGCGGTCTCGGGCAGCACCTCGGCGATGAAGCGGTCGATGCCCGGCCCCGGCAGGCCGATCGAGTTGATCATGCCGCCGGGCACCTCGGCGATGCGCGGCGCGGCGTTGCCGGCGCGGGGCTCGGGCGTGATCGTCTTCGTCACGTGCGCGGCGCAGCCCAGCGTCGCGTCACCCAGCACCGCGAGCGCCGAGCGGGCGTCGAGGGTGCCCGACGCGTTCAGCACCGGATGCGCCAGCTGCAGGCCGCCGAGGTCGATCACGCGAGGCGCTCCGCCGCCACGACCGGGCCCTCGATGCAGAGCCGCTTCCAGACGCCGTCCAGCTCGACGGCGCAGCCGTAGCAGGCACCGAAGCCGCAGGCCATCGGCGCCTCGCAATGCGACCTGGCAGCGGATCCCCGCGGCGGCGGCCAGCGCCGCGACGGCGCGCACCATCGCCCCCGGGCCCGATGCCAGCACCGAGCTCGATGCCCGCGAGGTCGACCAGCTCGGTCACGAGCCGCGGCGCCACCACGGCCTCGCTCAGCGCCGCCGGCGCGATCAGGCCGAGCATGGCCGTCTGCGACTGCTCGCGGAACCCGCAGACGACGCGCACCGGGCGCCCAGCGCGGCGGGCACGCCGAAGAAGACCGTCGCGCCGATGCCGGCGCCGACCAGCAGCGTCGAGGCGGCGTCGCACCGGCCAGGTCGAACCCGGAGCCGAGCGGCGACAGCACGTCGAGCGCGCGCGCGTGCGCGAGCGCGCCGACGGTGTAGGCGGGATCGACCAGGAACGCCGGCGTGCCGTCCGGCCGCCGGAACAGCCCGACCGGACGCGGCAGGAACGCCGCGCCGGCGGGGTCGCGCACCATCGCGAACGTGCCGGGCGGCCCGACCTCGACGTCGCCGTCGAGCTCGACCACCATGTAGCTGCCGACCGCAACGGTGCCGCGGACGGCGAGCGAGACCGGCTCGATCACGCCGGCGCGCGCGCGTCGACCGCCTGACCCAGATGCAGCTCCTGCAACGGCTTCGGGTCGACCGTCCAGGCCCGGGTCATCGCCTGCACGGCGGCGCTGGCGCCGGAGAGCGTCGTGATGCACGGCACCTTGGCCTGCGTGCAGGCCCGGCGGATCTCGTAGCCGTCGCCGCGGGCGCCCCGCCCGAGCGGCGTGTTCACCACCAGGTCGACGTCGCCGCTGACGATCAGGTCGGGAATCGTCGCGACGCCGGGCGCGTGCACCTTCGACACCTCGTCCACCGGCGTGCCGAGCCGGCGGATCGCCCGCGCCGTGCCGCCCGTCGCGTAGATGCGGAAGCCGATGTCGTGGAACCGCTGCGCGAGCAGCGTGGCCGCCGGCTTGTCGCGGTCGTTGACGGTGATCGCCACGGCCGTCTGGCGGTCGGGCCGTGGCCCGGGCAGCGGCTGGCCGGCGGCGCGCGACGCCTTCGCGAACGCGGTCGCGAAGTCGGGGCCGATGCCCATCACCTCGCCGGTCGCCCGCATCTCCGGCCCCAGCAGCGCGTCGGCGCCGGGGAACCGCGCGAACGGCAGCACGGCCTCCTTCACCGACACCACCGTGGGCGTCGTCTCGCGCAGGCCGAGGTCGGCGATGCGGTCGCCGAGCGCGACGCGGCAGGCGGCCTCGACCAGCGGCATGCCGGTGGCCTTGGCGACGAACGGCACCGTGCGCGAGGCGCGCGGGTTGGCCTCGATCACGAACACCTCGCCGTCGCGGACGGCGAACTGGACGTTGACCAGCCCGACGACGCCGAGCGCACGGGCCAGCTCGCGGGTCTGCCGCCGCACCTCGGCCTCGACGTCGTCGCCGATGGCGAGCGCGGGGATCACGCAGGCCGAGTCGCCGGAGTGGATGCCCGCCTCCTCGACGTGCTCCATGACGGCGCCGATCAGCACGTCGTCGCCGTCGGACACCGCGTCGACGTCGATCTCGATCGCGTCCTCCACGAACGAGTCGACCAGCGTGCTCGAGGCGATCGGCCCCGAGCGCAGCATCTCCTCGTCGTAGCAGATGCGCATCGCCCGGCCACCGAGCACGTAGCTCGGCCGCACCAGCACCGGGTAGCCGATCTTCGCGGCCGCCGCGGCCGCCTCGTCGGCGTTGCTCGCGATCGCCCAGGCGGGCGCCTTCATGCCGATCGAGTCGAGCAGCGAGCCGAAGCGCTCGCGGTCCTCGGCCAGGTCGATGGCGTGGAACGGCGTGCCGAGGATCGGGACGCCGGCCTCGATCAGGCGCTTCGCGAGCCGCAGCGGCGTCTGGCCGCCGAACTGGATCACGACGCCGGCCGGCTGCTCGACCTCGACGATCTCGAGCACGTCCTCGATCGTGAGCGGCTCGAAGTACAGCCGGTCGGACGTGTCGTAGTCGGTCGAGACCGTCTCCGGGTTGCAGTTCACCATGATCGCCGCGTAGCCGAGCGCGCGGAACGTCATGGCGGCGTGGACGCAGCAGTAGTCGAACTCGAGGCCCTGCCCGATGCGGTTCGGGCCCGAGCCGAGGATCAGCACACTGGGCCGGTCGTCGTCGACCGGCTCGTGCTCGTCCTCGTACGTCGAGTAGCGGTAGCTGGTGCGCGCCTCGACCTCGGCGGCGCACGAATCGACGGCCTTGTAGACGGGCCGGACGCCGGCCGCAAGGCGCGCCGCGCGCACCTCGGCCTCGGGCGCGCCCAGCCGCTTCGCGAGCCACGAGTCGCCGAGCCCGTGCCGCTTCGCGCGGCGCCACAGCGCCGGCGTGACCCCGGCCAGCCCGGCCGCGACCAGCTCCTCCTCGACCGCCACCATGCGGGCCAGCTCGTGCAGGAACCAGATGTGCACGTCGGCCTCGGCCGCGAGCGCCTCGGGCGTCTCCCCCGCGCGCAGACGCGCCAGGATGGTGTCGTAGCGGTCCCAGAACGGGACGTCGACCGGGCCGGTGAGCCGCGGCGACGTGTCGAGCTCGCGCGAGCGCAGCGCCTTGCCGAACGCCTCCGTGAAGGTGCGGCCGATCGACATGGCCTCGCCGACCGACTTCATCTGCGTCGTCAGCCGCTCGTCGGAGCCGGGGAACTTCTCGAACGCGAACCGCGGCATCTTCACGACGACGTAGTCGAGCGTCGGCTCGAAGCTGGCCGGCGTGGTGCCCGTCAAGTCGTTCGGGATCTCGTCCAGCGTGTAGCCGATCGCGAGCTTGGTGGCCACCTTCGCGATCGGGTAGCCGGTCGCCTTCGAGGCCAGCGCCGACGACCGCGAGACGCGCGGGTTCATCTCGATCACGACGATCTCGCCGGTTTCGCGGTTGACCGCGAACTGCACGTTCGAGCCGCCGGTCTCGACGCCGACGGCGCGGATCACGGTCACCGCCGCGTCGCGCAGCGCCTGGTACTCGCGGTCGGACAGCGTCATCGCCGGGGCGACGCAGACCGAGTCGCCGGTGTGGACGCCCATCGGGTCGAGGTTCTCGATCGAGCAGACGATGATCACGTTGTCGAGGCGGTCGCGGATCACCTCGAGCTCGAACTCGTCCCAGCCGAGCAGCGACTCCTCGAGCAGCACCTGGCCGATCGGCGACTCGGCGACGCCGCGCTCCACGTGGTAGCGCAGCTCCTCGAGCGTGTTGGCGAACCCGCCGCCCTGGCCGCCGAGCGTGAACGCCGGGCGGATCACGAGCGGCAGCGGCAGCGTGCCGGAGGCGACGGCCGCCTCCGCCTCGGCGACCGAGTGGATGATGTGGGAGTGGGCGCAGCGCAGCCCGCAGCCCGCCATCGCGCGGGCGAACAGCTCGCGGTCCTCGGCCGTCTCGATGGCGTGGATGGACGCGCCGATCAGCTCGATGCCGAGCTCGTCCAGCACGCCCGCGCCCTGCAGCTCCATGGCGGCGTTCAGCGCCGTCTGGCCGCCGAGCGTGGGCAGCAGCGCGTCGGGCCGCTCGCGCCGCAGCACGGTGGCGATGCCCTCCAGGTCGAGCGGCTCGATGTACGTGCGGTCGGCCCAGCCGGGGTCGGTCATGATCGTCGCCGGGTTGGAGTTGATCAGGACCGTCTCGTAGCCCTCCTGGCGCAGCACCCGCAGACCCTGCACGCCGGAGTAGTCGAACTCGCAGGCCTGGCCGATCACGATCGGGCCGGAACCGATCACGCAGATCTTCTTCAGGTCGTCGCGCCGGGGCATCAGCGGGTCTCCTTCGCGTGCGCGGCGGCGATCTCGACGAACCGCACCAGCGCGTCGCGCGCGTCGTGCGGCCCGGGTGAGGCCTCGGGATGGAACTGCATCGACCAGACGTCGCGGTCGGAGACCCGCAGGCCCTCGATCGTGCCGTCGTAGAGCGAGACGTGGGTGACGACCACGTCGACGCCGGCACCTTCGGGCGCCGCCACCGCGAAGCCGTGGTTCTGGCTCGTCACCAGCACGCGGCCCGTGGCCTGCTCGAGCACCGGGTGGTTGGCGCCGCGATGGCCGAAGCGCAGCTTGAACGTCTCCAGGCCGAGCGCGCGGGCGAGCAGCTGGTGCCCCAGGCAGATGCCGAACAGCGGCCGGTCGTCGTCCAGCATGGCGCGCACGTTGGCGACGTGCTCGTCCATCACGCCGGGGTCGCCGGGGCCGTTGGCCAGCAGCACGCCGTCGGGATCGGTGGCGGCCACCTGGGCGGCGGTCGAGTCGTGCGGGACGACGGTCACGTCGGCGCCGGCCTCGGCCAGCAACCGGGCGATGGAGTCCTTGGCGCCGTAGTCGAGCACCGTCACGCGGGCCCGCGGCGTCGTCGCCCCCAGCCGGCGCTGCGGACGCGAGACCGCGCTCGCCAGGTCCTGGCCGGCCATCAGCGGCAGCGCGGCGATGCGCTCCGCGGCCTCGGCCGGCGGCGTGCCGTCGGTGACGACGGCGCCGCGCATGGCGCCGCGCTCGCGCAGGTGGCGCACCAGCGCGCGGGTGTCGATGCCGGTCAGCACGGGCACGCCGGCGGCGTCGAGCCAGTCGATCAGCCCCTCGCGGCCCGGCGGCTGCGCGTTGCGGGCCTCGCGGCAGATGAGCGCGCGCACCTGCACGCCGTCGGACTCGCCGACGTCGCCCTCGACGCCGTAGTTGCCGATCATCGGCGCCGTGAAGGTCAGGATCTGCCCGGCGAAGCTGGGGTCGGTGAGGCTCTCCTGGTAGCCGGTCATGCCGGTCGTGAAGACGACCTCGCCGAGCGCGGCGCCGGGGTTGGACGCGGCCTCGCCGTCGAACCGCCGGCCGTCCTCGAGCAGCACGTAGGCATCGCTCATGCCGGCACCCCGACGTCGACGAGCCGGAAGGCGACCTGCCCACCGGCGACGGTCAGCTGGCAGCGGCCGCGCAGGCGGCGGCCGAGGAAGGCGTTGTTGGCGCTGCGCGAGTGGAACGTGTCGGCGCGGACCGTCCACTCGGCGGCGAGATCCCAGAGCGCCAGGTCGGCGGGCGCACCCACCTCGAGTCGGGGCTCGGCCAGCGCGAAGGCGCGGGCCGGTGCGACCGTCATCGCCGCGACCACCGTGGCGAGGGGCAGCACGCCGGGGCCGACGAGGCCGGTGTGGATGGCCGCGAACGCCGTCTCCAGCCCGGTGACGCCATTCGGCGCCTGCTCGAACGGCTGCTCCTTCTCCTCCGCCGCATGCGGCGCGTGGTCGGTGGCGATGCAGTCGACGACGCCCGAGCGGACGGCCTCGATCAGCGCCTGGCGATCCTCCTCGGCGGCCAGCGGCGGGTTCATCTTGACGTTGGCGTCCAGCGACCGGACGGCCTCGTCGGTGAGCAGCAGGTGGTGCGGCGAGGCCTCGGCGGAGACGCGGACGCCGACCGAGCGCGCCCACGCCACCTCGTCGATCGACTCCCGCGTGGAAAGGTGCTGCAGGTGGATGCGGCCGTCCTCGTAGCGGGCGATGCGCAGGTCGCGGGCCACCATCGCGGCCTCGGCGATGGACGGATAGCCGCCGATGCCGAGTTCGGCCGAGACGGTGCCCTCGTGCATCGAGCCGCCGCGCGACAGCGACAGGTCCTCCTCGTGCAGCGCCAGCGGCAGGCCCAGCGGCGCGACGTACTGGAAGGCGCGGCGCAGTAGGCCGGCGCGCTCGACCGGGCGGCCGTCGTCGGTGAACCCGGCGGCGCCGCGCTCGGCCAGCGCGTGCATCTCGGTCAGCTGGCCGCCGGCGAGGTCGACCGAGATGGCCGGCAGGAAGCCGGTCGGGACGACGCAGTCCTCCGCCCCGCGCTCGAACAGCGACTCCAGCACCGGCAGGCTGTCGACCACCGGCGCGGTGTTCGGCATGCCGAGGATCGCGCAGTAGCCGCCGGCGGCCGCGGCCGCCGTGCCCGTGGCGAGGTCCTCCTTGTACTCCTGCCCAGGCGTGCGCAGGTGCACGTGCGGATCGACGAAGGCCGGCAGCACGGTCATGCCCTCGGCCTCGATCACCTCGGCGCCGCCGGCGTCGAGGTCGGCGCCGATCGCGGCGATGACGCCGTTCGCGACGTGCAGGTCGGCGACCGTGTCGACCCCGGCCGTGGGGTCGTACAGGCGCGCGCCGCGGATCACGAGCTCGGCGGGCGCGCCCGCCCGCTGGACGAGCCGCACCATCAGGCCACCGCCGACGTGGTGACGGGGCTGGCGGCGGTCGCGGCGTGCGGCCGGGTGACGAGGTCGTAGAGCACGGCCATCCGGGTCACGAGGCCCGCCTCGACCTGGCGCAGGATCAGCGACTGGGCCGCGTCGGCCAGGTCGCCGCCGATCTCGACGCCGCGGTTCATCGGGCCCGGGTGCATGACGAACTGGCTCGGGCGGACGCGGTCGCGGGTGACGCCCCACCGCGCCGTGTACTCGCGCAGCGTGGGCACGAAGTTCGCCCCTTCCTGCATCCGCTCGTGCTGCATCCGCAGCACGTAGACCACGTCGGCGTCGGCGATGTCGGCGATGTCGTGCGAGACCCGCACCCCCGTCGCCTCGATGCCGCGCGGGATCAGCGTCGGCGGGCCGACCAGCAGCACGTCGGCGCCCATCATCGCGAAGCCCTGGATGTTGGAGCGGGCGACGCGCGAGTGCAGCACGTCGCCGACGATCGCGATCTGCAGCCCGTCCAGGCGGCCGAGCGCCTCTCGCATCGTGTAGAGGTCGAGCAGGCACTGCGTCGGGTGCTGGTGCTTGCCGTCGCCGGCGTTGACCACGTGCGCCGCCGTGTAGCGGGTGACGAGCCCCGGCGCACCGATGCCGGCGTGGCGGATCACGACCACGTCGGGCCCGTAGGCGGAGATCGTCTGGATGGTGTCCTTGAGCGACTCGCCCTTGTCGACGGACGAGCCGGAGGCCTTCAGCGACATGGTGTCGGCCGAGAGGCGCTTCGCTGCCAGCTCGAAGCTGGACGAGGTGCGGGTGGACGACTCGAAGAAGACGTTCACGACCGTGCGGCCGCGCAGGGTCGGCACCTTCTTGACCTCGCGCGCCAGCACCGCCTCGAACGAGGCGGCGGTGTCGAGGATGCGCTCGACGTCCTCCCGGCCCAGGTCGGACATCGAGATCAGGTGGCGCTTGGCCCGGCCGTCGGCCGGCGGATACTGCAGCTCACTCATCGGATGGTCACCTCGTCGACCTCGTCGATCTCCATCAGGCGCACGAAGACCCGCTCGCCGGCGCTCGTCGGAAGGTTCTTGCCCACGTAGTCCGCGCGGATGGGCAGCTCGCGGTGCCCGCGGTCGGCCAGCACGGCCAGCCGGATGCGGGACGGGCGCCCGTAGTCGAACAGCGCGTCGATGGCGGCCCGGATCGTGCGGCCGGTGTAGAGCACGTCGTCCACCAGGACGACGGTGCGGCCGTCGATGGGGAAATCGAGGCGCGTCGAGTGGACGACCGGCTGCCGCGAGGTCACGTCGTCGCGGTAGAAGGAGATGTCGAGGGCGCCGACGTCGGGCTCGAATCCGGTCGCCCGCGCGATCTCCCGGCGCAGCCGCTGCGCGATCGCGACGCCCCGCGTGTAGATGCCGACGAGACACACGTCGGACAGGTCGGGGTGCTTCTCGACGATCTCGTGCGCGATGCGGACCAGCGTCCGGCGCAGCGCGTCGTCGTCCATTACGACCTTGTCGGTCGCAGTCGTCATGCCGGGCTCCTTTCCGGCCTCTCAGGGCGCGGACTTAAAGGGACCTTGGTGCTGCGAGCAGCCTAGCGGTCCGGGCCCGATGCGTCCTCGAACGCCTGAGAGCGGCGCGCTGCCAGCCGGTCTGGGCCGGCTCGAGGGGCGAGTTCGGCCCCGGCAGGAACCGCACGCGGTAGGTGGCGAGGCGCGGCAGGCCGCGCGACTTGCAGTGCGCGGCGTAGGAGCCGTCGAGCACGACCGGCTGCTCGTCGACGCGGCAGATCAGGCCCACGACGCGGCCCTTGGGCGTGCGTCCCTCGAGCAGCAGGCGGAACTTCGAGACGGGGACACGCGGCACCACGCGGCCCGTCACGCGCAGGTCGCGCCCGGTGCCGAACCGGTCGCGCCGGACGGTGAACCGGGCCGTCATGCGCGGCACGACGCGGACCTCGCCGGCGTCGAGCGCGAGCGCGTCGCCGCGGCCCGGGATCGACACGCTCACCGACACGCGCTCCGACAGCGCGGGCACGAACGTGAGCGCGTAGCCGCCGCCCGCATCGACCGCGACCGGCTGGGCGCGGCCCCCGCGGACGACGGTGACGCGGTCGGGACGGAGCAGATCGCCGGCGACCGTGATGCGGCCGCGCACGACGACCGGCTGGCCGGCCGCGGCGCGGCTCCGGTCGAGCGACGCCTCGAGCGTGATGCGCGACGAGGCCCCGATGCAGGCGGTGATCGTCCCCGGCGCCACCAGCAGGCACTCGTTGCGGCCCTGCACCGGTTCGGTCGGGGCCGACCAGGAGACGATCGAGCCGCCGGCGCTGCGCACGTCGGCGCGCACGCGCATGCGCAGGCCGCGCTCGGCCTCGGTGACCGGGTGCGTGGCGCCGACGCCGGCCGCGCCGGAGCACGAGGCGATGCCCGGCCCGCGGCAGGTGAGCCACGACAGCACGACGGTCACGGGGGCGCCGTGGCCGGTGGCGACCGCGGGCAGGGCCGACAGCGTCTCGCCGACGCGGGCCGGGCCGGAGACGACGGGCGCCGCGACCAGGGTCGGCGGCCCGGCGGTGACGACGCCGGTGCGCGCGGTGGCGCCGGTGGTCGTGCCGGCGGCGTTGACCACGTCGACCTCGGCCATCAGGCGGCGCCCGAGGTCGGCGGCGCCGGGCGTGTAGGTGGCGGCATGGCCGACCAGCGCGCAGGCCGTCGCGCACGAGTACCAGCGCACGGCGACGACGGCGGGCGAGCCGGGCGCGCCGCCGTTGTCCCACGTGCCGGGCACGACCGCGAGCTGGTGGTCGACGATCGCGGGCTGGCCGTCGACGACGGGCGTGCCGCCCGCCGGCCGGCCCGGCAGCACGACCGCCGACGCGGGACTGTCGACCAGGGCCGAGCCGGCCCCGTTCGATCCCGTCACGCGACCGACGATCGTGCTGCCGTGGTCGGCCCGGCCGACGACGTAGCTCCGGCTCGCGCCGGCCGTCTGCACCGGCGTCAGGGTTCCGCCTGCGAGCCGGTGGAAGCTGTAGGTGACGGCCGTCGGCCCGTTGCCGAACGTGCCGCCGGCGAGCGTCAGGGTCTGGCCCACCTGGGCCGCCCCGCCCAGGCTGGGCGCCGACGCGACGGTCGGCGCGGCGACCCGCGCCAGGTCGAGGGAGCGGACGCCGACGTTGCCGGCGCCGTCGGTGACCGTCACGGTCGCGGCGTAGGTGCCGGTGGCGGCCGGCAGGGTGATGGCGGCGGCGCCGGAGACCGTCGTCTGGCAGCCCGACATGAACTGCCCGGCCAGGCAGGCGCGGTTGGCCGTGGTCATGCCGCTCCAGCCGGCGGGTACGAGCACGAAGCCGTTCGGCCCGGTCACACGGAGCGTCACGCTGCGCGGGCCGGCCTGGCCGTCGGCGGCCGACCACGTGACGACGCGGGCGGCGCCGGTGGTGGTGCCGGTGGCCCCCAGGGCCGTGACCGCCGGCGCCGTGACGTCCTCGATCGTGCCGGTGATCTGGTTGATCAGCAGCGACGTGCCGGCCGCGTGGCTGGCGTCGGTCCTGGTCGAGCCGAGCTTGAAGCGGATGCGGTCGGGCCGCGCGATCGTGCCCGAGCCGGGGTGCTCGGCCGCCACCTCGGTGCACCCGTCGAACGGCGGCAGCGTCCGGCGCGTGCCGAGCGCCTCCGACTGGCCGACGATCGCCGAGGCCTCGATCCAGAAGCCGGCCGCGGCCTCCTTCGAGCAGCCGCGGTAGCGCACGACGACCGACGACTGGACGAACTTCGCCGGCGACGGGGCGACCAGGTCGAGCATCGCGAACGACCCGGCGGTGTGGCCGCCGGCCGTGGTGCGGACGCGCGGGCCGTGCCAGCCGGCGATCGCCGTGGACGTGTCGCGCAGCGCCGCGAAGGTGCCATGGACGGCGGGCCCCTGCAGCCGCGCGTCGACGATCGACTCCTGGAACGAGAAGGTGTAGGTGCCGGCTCGCGCCGGTCCCGGCCCGACCGCCGCCAGCGCCAGGACGGCGCCGACCACGATGACCCTCACTGCCGAGCGATGCCGATGCGTCATACCGCGACGCTAGGGCCCGGCGGCACCGCGGCACATCCGGCCGCCGCCCTACCCCGGCAAGCTCACCTGCCGGCGGCCCCCGTCGTCAGTGCAGGCCGAAGTGGCTCTCGACCAGTTCGGCGGCGCGCTCCAGATCCTCGGACCGGACGAACACCTCGCGCGGCCCGCCGGCCAGGAAGTCGGGCACGTCGAACGCGGCGGTGCGCTGGATCAGCGCGCGGATGCCGGCGTTCTGGAGCAGGCCGGTGATCATCTCGGCCTCGGGGCCGCTGCCCGCGCTGGTGAGCCGGACGAGCTCACCAGCCATCGTCGGCCTCGCCGTCGTCCTCGGCCTCCGCGGCGGCCTGGAGCGCGGCGAGCGCCGACTCGTGCTGGTCGGCGGGAACGAGGACGCGGAGCGGTCCGTCCCCGGTACCGGCGACACCTTCGGCGTCGACGCGTTCCAGCGTCGAGTCGATGCCGGCGGCGGCGAGCAGGCGTTGGACCTCATCTGCCTCGGTGATGTCCGCGGCCACGAGGATCGAGATCGTCATGGCGTCAGTTCCTCCTCAGCGGCGCGCTGTGCGCCACCGCCATGGACGATACGCGGTTCGCCGCGCTCGCGGAAGGGGAGCTCGACCGCGTCGAGGTCGCGCGGCACGTGCGCGTTGGCGAAGATGGCGCGCGCCTCCTCCTTCACGGCCCGCGGCGGGTACCGCGTCGAGAGGTGCGTCAGCACCAGCATGCCGACGCCGGCCTCGGCGGCCAGCTCGGCCGCCTCCTGCGCCGTGGAGTGCCGCGTCTCGCGGGCGCGGTCCCACTCGTCGACCAGGAACGTCGCCTCGTGGATCAGCAGGTCGGCGCCGATCGACGCCGCCAGCACGCCGTCGCACGGGCGCGTGTCGCCCGAGATGACGATGCGGCGGCCGATCCGGTCCTCGCCCACGATGTCGGCCGCCCGCACGATGCGGCCGTCGGCCAGCACGACGTCCTCGCCGCGCTGCAGCTGCCCGAACAGGGGGCCCTCCGGCACCTCGCGGCGCCGCGCCTCGTCGACGTCGAACCGGCCGGGGCGGTCGTCCTCCACCATCGCCCAGCCGCACGACGGGCCGCGGTGCACGGTCGGCACCGCGGTCAGGCGGTAGCCGTCGCAGGCCACCTCCTCCCCCGCGCCCAGGTCGATCACCACGAAGGGGAACGAGAGCCGGCCGATGATCGGCGCCAGCGACGCCACCAGCGCGCGCGTGCCGGGCGGGCCGTACAGCGCCAGCGGCGCGGTTCGCTCGCGCAGGTCGAAGGTCTTGAGCAGGCCGGGCAGGCCGAGGTAGTGGTCGGTATGCGCGTGCGTGAGCAGGATCAGCTCGATGTCGGCGAGGCCGGCCGCCGACTGCATCAGCCGTCGCTGCGCTCCCTCGCCGCAGTCGACGAGGATGCGCTCGCCGCCGCGCCGGATCAGCGTCGCCGAGGTGATGCGCGTCGCGGTCGGCACCGAGCCGGCCGTCCCGAGGAAGATGACATCGAGGTCCAAGCCGGGTTGAGGGTACCGGAGGCGGTGCGCGTCGCCCGCGCTACGGGCCGGGCGCGAGGCCGAGCACGTCGCGCACGAGCTGTCGCGCCCCGAGCGGCGGGCGGTCCCGGCCGGTGACGCCGCTGGCCGGGAACTCGCCGCCCGCGGGCCGGCGGTACGTGCCGAACACGACGTCGATCACCGGGAAGAAGGCCGCGAAGTTGGTGTCGTGGTACTCCGGGTCGCGGCCGTGGTGGATCCGGTGCCACTGCGGCCCCGAGATCACCGGCGTGAACGGCCCGAGCGGGAGCCGGACGTTGGCGTGGTTGACGAACCCCCAGGTCGCGAACAGCGCCCACGCGCCGTACACCGTCAGCAGGTCGAAGCCGCAGATCACCGACGTCGGCAGGTAGACGAGGACGAACCCCAGGAGGCCCGACCAGAGCGTGTTGCGCACCGCGGTCGTCGAGTTGAGGCGGTCGTCGTCGTGGTGCAGCGCGTGCGCCGGCCACAGCCACGAGAGCATGTGCTGTGCACGGTGCGACCAGTACTGGAACGAGTCCCAGACGAACGCGTAGACGGCGGTCGCCGCAAGGAACCCGACGATCGACGTCGGGTGCCAGCCGCCGAACACGACGCCGATCAGGCCCTCGGAGACGAGCGTCCGGGGCACGAACTCCGCCAGGCTGAGCAGCCCGGCGAGCGGGAACGAGACAGCGATCACGATCAGGAAGTTGCCGAGGCGCTCGCGCACGACCGGGTTCGGCCCGGCCGGTACGAGGTGCTCGGCGATCGCGATCACGGCGGCGACGCCGCCGAACCACAGCAGCTGGCGCCCCAGGGCGGCCAGGTAGGCGGCGGTGTAGACCACGCCTCCGCGCGATCCCCGCGGCTCAGGACCGCGGCGGCGAGCCCGACTCGGTGAGCATCCGGTCGAGGCGGCGGTACCGGAACGTCTCGGAGAAGTGCATCACGCCGACCGTGACGACGGCGTACATGCCGATCAGCATCAGCTCGTCCTCCATCGTCATGTCGCTGGACGAGAACAGGAAGTGCACGATCACCCACATCACCGGCAGGAAGATCGCCGTGCGGATCAGCGTGCGGCGCCAGGTCGGCGGGGGCACGCGCTGCCGGCCGTTCACGATCACGGCGCCGTCGCGGTACAGCTTCTGGCCGCGCGGTCCGGTGGCGGCGCCCTTGCCGCCCGACGACTTGGCGGACGACTTCGCGGCGACGGGCTTGCCGGCGCCCTTCGGCGGCATGCGCACCTTGCGGAACCCGCGCCGGGCCTCGGGCTCGGGCTCGACGACGGCGCTCTCGAGGGGCTCGGTCTCGTAGCCGTGGACGCGCCGCTTGCGGTCGCGCGCCTCCTGCTTCTTCGTAGTCATCGCCACCAGTCTACCCTTGCGCCGTGCATCCCGGGAACGCGTGCCGGACGCTCGAGGAGTGGCGTGAGCGTCTCGCGCCGTGCCGCCTGTGTCCCGACGCCCAGTCGCGACCGATCAGCGACGTGCGGGAGAGCCATCGCGCGCTGATCGTCGGCCAGGCGCCGGGCATCCACGAGGAGTCGGTCGGGCGGCCGTTCGGCGCCGATGCCGGGCGCCGGCTGCGGCGCTGGTTCGCCCCCTACGGGCTGGAGGACGAGACGCGGTTCCGCGCCACCTTTGCGATGACCGCCGTGATGAAGTGCTACCCGGGCCGCGTCCCGGGCGGCCGCGGCGACCGGCGGCCGTCGCCGGCCGAGCTGCGCAACTGCGCGCCGTGGACGGACGCCGTGCTGCGGCTGCTCGATCCGCCGCTCGTGATCCCGGTCGGCGGCCTCGCGATCGAGCGCCTGCTCGGCCCTGCCCGGCTGGTCGACATCATCGGCCACCGCATCGAGGTCGACGACCGCGTGTTCGTGCCCCTGCCGCACCCGAGCGGTGCCTCGGCCTGGCTCAACACCCCGGCGCACCGCGTGCTGGTCGAGCGCGCGATCGCGCTGATCGCGGCGGAGCTCGGAGCCGCCCGCGTCGCTCCGTGACGGACCCGCGGGCGTGCGCGCTCTCCATGGCACGCGCACCTCGCGGAGCGTGCCTCCATGCCCAGGAGCACCGGTCAGGCAAGCCTCGAGTTCGCACTGCTGACGGGCCTCGTCGCCCTCGTCTCGCTGGGGCTGGCGGTGGCGCTGGCGAGCGGTGCAGCCGGCTCGACGGCCGACGCGCTGCGCCGCGCGCTGCGGCCGCCGAGCCCCGTCCACGACGACACGTGGGCGATCGGCAGCGCCACCTGGGGGCCGCTGATCCGCCGCTACGCGCCGCGGCTCGTGCTGGAGCGCGACGTCTACGGCGAGGACGCCAGCGTCCCCGTCGACTTCGCCCGCTGCCGGGTGCGGGCGTGCGCGCGGTTCGGCGATCGCCCGGGCGGTGGCGTTCGTCCATCTGGTGCGGCGGGCCGAAGCTGCCTATATCCACTACTGGCTCTACTACCCCGACTCGCGTACCACCCACCTGCCCGACGGCGGCCTCGGCACGCACCGCGACGACTGGGAGGGCGTGATCGTCCGGCTCGCGGCTGACGGCGCCGCGGCGCGGGCCACGGCGCACGGCGGGCTGGCCGGGCTCGGGCCGTGGTGGGCGACCGCGCCCGGCTGGCGGCCGATCGGCCCGCGGCCGCTGATCTACCGCGCCTCCGGCTCCCACGCGAACGGCTTCGCACCCGGTGACATCGACCTGGCCGGCGACCGCTGGAACGGCGCGCTGGGCGAGGTCGATCCCACGTTCGTCGCCGCCGACCTGGCCCGCTCGCGGCGGTTCCGCTTCGATCCGGCCGCGTCGCCGCCGTGGATGAAGCGCCTCTGGCGCGATCCCGACGCGGCCGGCACGGGCGCCGCGGGCACGCAGGGCCGCGAGGTCGCGGCGGCCCGCACGTGGGCCACGGTGCTGGGAAGGGCCCGGTAGCCTGCCGCGTTGACTTCTGAGGTGGCAACGACGCTTCTCCCCTCCGACCGGCCGCTCGAGAAGGGCCAGTTCCTCGGCACGCTGCGGCGGCTGATGGGCTTCGCGCGGCCGTACCGCAAGGCGCTGTGGCTGTCGATCATCCTCGCCCTCGGCGCCCAGGCGTTCGAGCTCGCCGTGCCGTGGCTGACCGGCGACGTGATCGACGAGGCGATCCAGCCGAAGGACACCGGCCGGCTCGAGGTTCCTGATCGGGCTGATGCTCGTCGCCGCCGTGCTGCGGTTCGTGCTGATGACGATTCGCCGGCTCGTCTCCGGGACGATGGCGGTCTCGATCGAGTACGACCTGCGCAACCGCACCTACTCGCACCTGCAGCGGCTGTCGTTCTCGTTCTACGACCGCAACCAGACCGGGCAGCTGATGAGCCGGGCGACGGCCGACGTCGGCACCGTCCGCATCTTCCTGTCCTACGGGCTGCTGTTCTTCACGCAGTACCTGTTCACGATCGTCGGCGTCCTGATCGTGCTCGTGATCACCGACCCGCTGCTGTCGCTCGTGGCCGTGGCGATCGCGCCGCCCATCGTCTACATCGCGCTGCGTTACTCGCGCGTCTCGCACCCGGTGCTGAGCGAGGCGCAGCAGACCCTCGCCGACGTGACGACCCAGGCCGAGGAGGCCGTCGTCGGCGTGCGCGTCGTGAAGGCGTTCGGCCAGGAGGAGCGCGAGACGCGGCGCTTCCGCGACAAGTCGGAGCGGATCTTCGACGTCAACGTCCGCGCCAACGCGCTGCGCGCGCGCTACGTGCCGTTGCTGGCGTTCGTGCCGGCGCTCGCCGTCGCGGGCGTGCTGGCGCTCGGCGGCTGGATGGTCATCGACGGCCGCACCACACTCGGCGACTTCGTGCGGTTCAACCTGCTGCTCGCCATGCTGGTGCTGCCGTTGCGCGCGCTCGGCATGTGGGTCGGGCAGGCGCAGCGCGCCGTCGCCAGCGGGGTGCCGCGTGCTCGAGTTGCTCGACCTCGAACCCGAGCTGGCCGACCCGCCGCAGCCGCGGCCGCTGCCGGCCGACGGCGGCGGTGCGATCCGGTTCGAGGGCGTCCGCTTCGGCTACGACCCGGACCGGCCGATCGTGCTGCGACGTCGACCTCGACATCCCGGCCGGCTCGACCGTGGCGCTGATCGGCCCGCACCGGCTGCGGCAAGACGACGCTCGACGACGCTGGTGCCCCGCTTCTACGACGTCACGGCGGGACGCGTGCTGGTCGACGGCATCGACGTGCGCGAGCTGGCGCTGACCGACCTGCGCCGCAGCATCGGCGTCGTCACCGAGGACACCTTCCTGTTCTCGGCCTCGGTGCGCGAGAACATCGCCTTCGGCGCGCCGTGGGCGACCGACGACGACGTACGCCAGGCGGCCGACCGGGCGCAGGCCACCGAGTTCATCGAGTCGCTACCCGAGGGCTACAACACCCAGATCGGCGAGCGCGGCCTGACCCTCTCGGGCGGCCAGCGCCAGCGCATCGCGATCGCCCGCGCGCTGCTGGTCAACCCGCGCATCCTGATCCTCGACGACGCCACCGCGGCCGTCGACGCGACCACCGAGGCGAAGATCAAGCGGGCGCTGCAGGAGCTGATGCGCGACCGCACGACGATCATCATCGCGCACCGCCTGTCGACGATCTCGCTGGCCGAGCGCGTGGTCGTGATGGATCGCGGGCGCATCGTCGCCGACGGGTCGCACGCCGAGCTGGCCGAGACCAGCGAGCTGTACAGCCGCATCCGCACGCACGGCCTGCTCGACCGCACGTTCGTCGACCTCGACGGCGACCGCTACGTGCCGCCCAAGGAGGGCGAGCACGTCACCACCGCCCGCGAGCGAGGAAGCCGGCTTGGCTAGGCCGAGCTCCATGAACGCGGTGCCGGTGCCGGAGGAGGCCGCCTCGGTGCGCCGCGGCCTGCGCCGCCTGCAGCGCCTCGCCCGTTACGTGCGGCCGTACTGGAAGCGCGCGACGGTCGGCATCGCCGCGATGCTGGTCGCCACCGGCGCCGGCCTGGCCGGCCCGTACCTGGCGAAGCTCGCGATCGACGAAGCGATCGTGCCGCGCGACCTGACGACGCTGACGTGGATCGTGGTCTCGTTCCTGATCATCTCGATGATCGGGTTCGCCGCCCAGGGCGTCCAGACCTACCAGATCGGGTACGCCGGCGAGCGCGTCCTGACCGACCTGCGCGGCGACCTGTTCGGCCACCTGCAGGGGCTCGAGCTCGGCTACTACGAGCGCAACCGCGCCGGCGTGCTGATCTCGCGCCTCACCAACGACGTCGAGGCGCTGCAGCAGCTCGTCACCGACGGCCTCACGTCCACGGTGTCGAGCACCCTGGCGCTGGTCGGCTCGACGGCGATCCTGTTCTGGCTCGACTGGCGCCTCGCGCTCGCCGACCATCATCGTGTTCCCGCTGATGGCGGTCGCGACCGCCATGTTCCGCGTCTACTCGGCGCGCGCCTACCGGCGCATGCGCGAGCGGCTGGGGCTGGTCACCGCGACGCTGCAGGAAGACCTGTCCGGCGTCCGCGTGATGCAGGCGTACGGCCGCGAGGAGACCAACCTCGCGAACTTCCGCTCGGTCAACGGCTCCTACCGTGACGCCAACCAGCAGACCGTGGCGGCGAACGCGCTACTACTTCCCGGCCGTCGGCCTGCTGTCCAACGTCGGCACGGCGATCGTGTTCGGGTACGGCGGCTGGCTCTACATCCAGGGCGACGTCGGGCTCGGCACGCTGGTCGCGTTCACCGGCTACCTGTCGAACTTCTTCGACCCGGTGCAGCAGCTGTCGCAGCTCTACAACACGTTCCTGGCGGCCAGCGCGGCGCTCGACAAGATCTTCGACGTGATGGACGTGGAGCCGCGAGCTGGTCGACGATCCCGACGCGATCGACATCGACATCGACGGCGGCGGTCGACTTCGACGACGTCCACTTCGGCTACCGGGCCGACCGCGAGGTGCTGCACGGCCTGACGTTGCACGCCGCCGCCGGGCCAGACGGTGGCGCTGGTCGGGCACACCGGCGCCGGCAAGTCGACGATCGTGAAGCTGCTGGCGCGGTTCTACGACCCGACCGCGGGCGCGATCACGATGGACGGGCACGACCTGCGCCACGTCAAGCAGGCCGTCGCTGCGGCGCCAGATCGGCATCGTCCCGCAGGAGGGCTTCCTGTTCGCGACGACGATCCGCGAGAACATCGCCTACGGGCGTCCCGACGCGTCCGACGAGGACGTGCGCGCGGCGGCCACCGCCGTCGGCGCCGCGCCGTTCATCGAGGCGCTGCCGCTGGGCTACGACACGCCCGTGCAGGAACGCGGCGTACGCCTGTCGATCGGGCAGCGGCAGCTGGTCGCCCTCGCCCGGGCGCTGCTGCACGACCCGCGCCTGCTGATCCTGGACGAGGCCACATCCTCGGTCGACCTGGCCACGGAGGAGCGCATCGAGGAGGCGATCGCGACCGTGCTCGCCGGCCGCACGTCGTTCGTGGTCGCACACCGCCTGTCGACGATCCGCGGCGCGGACCTGATCCTCGTGCTCGAGAACGGCCGCGTGGTCGAGAGCGGCAACCACGACGAGCTGCTCGAGCGCGCGGGCCCCTACCGGGCGCTCTACGGCGACTGGCTCGAGGCCGCGAGCGCCTGACGGCGCCCCGGGCCACTACCATGTAGCCCGTGAGCACGATCCTTCCGTTCCTCCAGCGCTTCCTGCCCATCGGCGCCGTCGTGCTGATCACGGTCCTCGCCCACCGGCTGGTGCCGCCGAGCGTGGGGATCCTGCCGCGCATCTTCATCATCACGGGCATCGTGGTCGCGGCCCTCTGGATCGTCTCGCGCGGGCTCAAGTACTGGTCGGCCCGCCAGGCCGCCGCGCCCCCGCGCCGCTAGTGAGGCGCGTGGCCACCGTCACCGTCCTCGGGCTCGGCAACATGGGCGCGGCGCTGGCGCGGGTGCGTGAACAGCGAGCGCGCGGCCACGACGACGACGGGCGGCGGCGCAGCCGCGGCGGCTCGCGCGCCGAGACCGGCGAGGGCGTCGCCGGGGACGTACCTGACCGTCGGGTGCGTGGCGCTCGACGACGACGGCGACGTATTCGAGGTGCTGGCGGCGCCGGGCGATCACGCGAGGCGCTGCGCGGCAAGACGTTCGTGCAGCTCGGCGACCGGCGGCCCGGCCGAATCCGCGGGCGACCGGCGACTGAGACGACGCGCGAGGGCTGGCGTACGTTCGACGGCTCGGTCGCGACGTACCCCGCGCGCATCGGCGACCGAGCCGACGATCATCTTCTACTCGGGCGACCGCGCGGCCTCGACCGGCACCGCCCGACGCTGGCGGCCCTGGGCGGGCGGCCGACGTTCGTCGGCGAGGCCCTGGGAGGCGCCGCCGCGGCCGATCTGGCCTGGCTCTCGTTCCTGTACGGCGAACATGATCGGCCTGTTCCAGGGCGCCGCGTTCCTGGAGTCGGAGGGCGTCGACCCAGCGGTCGTGTTCGACGCCGTGCCGTCGTTCGGCGTCGACGATCGCCGCCGAGGCGGCGCTGGCCCGCGACCTGATCGCGCGCAACGACTTCCGCGGCGACGTCAGGCGGCGCTCGGTCCACGCACCTGGCGGGCATGGAGGGCCATCCTCGCCGCGGCCGAGGAGGGCGGCGTCGAAGCAGCGAGTTCCCGCGGCTGCTGCGCGACCTGACGGCGCGAGCGGTCGAGGCGGGCCACCGCGAGCACGAGATCGCCGCGCTGATCGGCAGATCCTGCGCCGCACCTGAGCGTCACCAGCAGGTGGCGACCGTGCCCACGACCTCGGCCGCCAGGCACGCGATCGCGGCCTTGAACGCGCGCGCAGTTGTCGAGGGCCGTGTCGAAGCCGTCATTCGGCGGCGGGGGTTGCGCTCGTCGACGACCCGACATACGATCGCCCCATGGCGCTGACCGATATCGAGCGGTGTCGGACGGCGCCTGCTTGCTGGCCGCTGGCGCTGGCCGCCGCCTGGATCACCGTGGCGCTGCCGACGCGCCACCGCGGCGACCGCGAAGCCTGCGGCCGACGCCACCATGACGCCGCCGAGGCGTCCCGTCGCACCGACGCGCCCGTGCACCGCGGATCATCTCCGGCACGGTCGTACCGGCCGGCGGCTGGCCGTGGATCGTCTCGATCCGGCGGTCAGCCGACGACGGTCTGCAGTGCGGCGGATCGGTGATCGCGGCCGACCTGATCCTGACCGCCGCGCACTGCATCTACGGCTTCGACCGGCAGTTGATCCCGCCGAGCGGCCTCTACGTCGTGGCCAAGCAGCGCCAGCTGCAGCCGATCACCGGCGAGGTGCTGCAGGTCGCGAAGATCGTCATGCACCCGGCCTGGGAGAACCGGACCTACGGCGGCGACGCCGCGCTGCTGTTCCTGAAGGGCAACACGACGGCACCGGCGATCAAGATGGCCGATCTCCCCTTCGAGGCGTCGGCGCTGAACAACAGCTCGATCGACTGGGCCGCCGGCTGGGGATCGACGGCGGCGTGGCGGCGGATCGGCGAGCAGCCGCCCATCGTCTCCCCGGTGTATCCGAACGACCTCATGCAGGCCCAGTTGAACCTCTACGCACCGGCCGCGTGCAACGCGATCCTGGCCCAGACCCCGACGTTCTGGACGGACTGGCACCTGTGCGCCGGCACGCTGCTCGCGAACGAGACGTTCCGGACGACGTGCAACGGCGACTCCGGCGGGCCCCACATCGTGCAGGGCGCCGACGGCGAGTGGTACCAGGTCGGCATCACGTCGATCGGCTGGCTGGTCGGCTACACCGACGGCAGCACCGGCTACTGCACGACCTACGACGGCATCACCCGCGTCGCCGCCGTCTCCGACTGGGCGATCGCCACCTGGACGGCGTACCACGCGACGCCGCCGCCGACGGTGAAGCCGCGGGACGCCCAGAAGCCGATCCTGACGCTGAAGTCGCAGCGGGCGAAGAAGCGACGCGCGTTCCGCGTCTACTACCGCGTGCGCGACAACCTGGGCGAGACCGCCGACACGCTGCTGATCAAGCTGCACGGCCGCGTGGTCGTGCGCAAGTCGACGGCGTTCGGCGACGCGAAGAACAAGCTGTACTTCTTCCGCGTCGCGTCGAAGCTGCGCAAGGGCACCTACCGGCTCGAGCTGCGCTCGCGCGACCGGGCCGGCAACGTCTCGAAGACCGCGGTCGCGAAGCTGCGCGTCCGCTGACGGCGGTCCTACCGGCTCAGCCGGACGCACTCCAGCCAGGCGTCCGTGCGCGTCGCGCCCGGCGACGTGCGCTCCGTGAGGCCGGGCGCCGACCGCCCCAGCTCGACCTGCTCGTCGACGCGGAAGCCCGGCGCCGGCCAGCGCGGCGTCGAGCGCCCGCCACGACCGCGGCGTCGCGCGACGCGAACGTGACGGTCATGCGCCCGCCCGGCCACGAGCGCCCGGTGGACGGCGCGGAAGCCGTCCAGCGAGGCCCGCCGCGAAGGCGTCGCGATCCCTGCCGCGGTGCGGGTTCTCGCCGATCTCGGCCGTCGTGCGCCGGGCGCCAGCGGCGGGTCGAGCCAGGCGCACCACAGCGCGGACAGCTCGGCGTACTGGATGCCCTCGCCGCCGTACGGCGGGTCGGCGAACGCGTAGGCCACCGAGCCGGCGGCGCACGTGCGCCGCGAGGCCGCGCGCGTCGCGCGCAGACGAACCGCGGCGGCTCGGCGCCGGCCAGCAGCTGCCGCCGTCTCGCGCTTCGCCGCCACCACCCGCTGCAGGCGGTTGGCGAAGCAGCGGAACGGGTCGAGCTCGAGGCTGCGCTCGGGCAGCCAGTAGATGTTCAGCTTCCACGAGGCGCCGCCGCCGTCGCGGCCGTGGTCGGCCATCATCCGCGAGCCCTGCGCCAGCGCGCCGGTGAGCGCCAGCAGCAGGCAGTCGCGGCTCGGACGCCGGCGGGCTCGGCCAGGATGGCGGCGCCGGATCGTGGCCAGCGCCCGCAGGTTGCGCGGTCGTGAACAGCTCGCCGAAGTCGGTCAGCCCGGCGCGCACCAGCTTGCGGGTCTGCCAGCCGCGCGAACACCGGCGGCCGCGGCGCGCCGCCGTCGCCGAGCGGCGTCCGCCCGCGGCCGCGAGCGCGCAGGTCGGCGCCGCAGCGGCTCCTCGCGGCGCGTGCCGCCGCAGCGCGCGCAGCGGACGTGCACGGCGACGATCTCGGCGCCGCGCCGGGCGGTGCCGGCCAGCGCGGCGTCGCCGCCGCAGCGCGCGGCAGGGCGTGCGGTGCCAGCGCGCCCTCCGCCGCCTGCGCCGCCGCGAGCACCCTGCGCCCGCCGCCGCCAGCGACGTCGGGATCGCACGGCGCCAGCGGTCGTGCGCGCGAGGAAGATGGCGAACGGGTTGACGTCGATCCCGACCGCGCGGCGCGCCCGAGCGCGGCGGCCTCGATCGGGGCGACGCCGGAGCCGCAGAACGGGTCGAGCACGAGGTCGCCCGGAGCGGTCGCGCGCCGCGATGCGCGCCGCCACCAGGTCGGCCGGCTTGCGCGACCAGTACTTGTGCAGCCGGTAGCGCGCAGGCCACGTCCGGGGCGTCGTCAGCACCTGGTGTACGGTATGCGGCATGGCGGACGACGAGCAGATCGAGCCGCCGCCCACCGGCCAGCGGGGCGTGTCGGTCGAGGCCGAGCGCGGCGCGGCCATGGGGCCGGCGGAGGCCGTCGCGGCGATGCGCATCAACATCCCGGCGCGCCGCAACAGGATCCTCCGCGAGGTCGTCGCGCGCGCCAACGCCGACGTCTCGCTGCGGGCCTGGTGGCACGTCGCCAACGTCAACGCCGTGCGCCGCATGCGCATCAACGACCACTCGTGGGTGCACATCCAGGTGGTCACCAACATCGGCCTGAAGCTGCTGCGCGACCTCATCCGCAAGGGCGCCAAGGCGGGGATGGTCGAGGACTACGGCATGACCAACGAGGACGCCGAGGTGGTCGTCGTGCTGGGCGCGCTGTGGCACTGCGTGGGCATGGCCGTGCACCGCCGCGGGCACGAGGACTGGAGCCTGTTCATGGCCGCCGACCGGCTGCCCGACATGCTCGAGGGCCTGTACGAGGAGCCGATGCAGAACGGTCGTGATCGCCGAGGTGCTGCAGTGCATCACCTCGCACCGCTCCGACGGCGAGCCGCTGTCGCTCGAGGCCGGCGTGGTGCGCGTGGCCGACGCCCTCGACATGGCGAAGGGCCGCTCGCGCATCCCGTTCGCGGAGGGCCGCGACGTCGATCCACTCGCTGTCGGCCGCCGCCATCGAGACGGTCACCATCCGCGACGGCGTCGAGCGCCCGATCATGGTCGAGATCGAGATGAACAACTCGGCCGGCGTCTACCAGATCGACGAGCTGCTGCGCAAGAAGCTGCGCGGCTCCGGGCTGGAGGAGTGGATCGAGGTCTTCGCCCACATCGACGGCGAGTCGGAGAAGCTGCTCGTCCCGGTCGTCCGCCTGTAGGCCGCCCCGTGCAGCCGGTCGCACCCGCCCGCCACCTGCTCCGCGCGAAGGACCTGATGGACGCGCGCTACTTCGAGCCGCTCGACGTGGCGGCCGCCGCGCAGGCCGCGCGCCTCTCCCCGGCCCACTTCAGCCGCGAGTTCCGGCGCGAGTTCGGCGAGACGCCGCACCAGTACCTGCTGACGCGCCGCCTGGAACGCGCCGCGGCGCTGCTGCGCTCCACCGACCGCTCCGTGGCCGAGATCTGCCTGATGGTCGGCCTGCGCAGCGTCGGGTCGTTCACGACCAGCTTCGGACGGCTCTACGGCATGTCCCCCACCCGCTACCGCGCCGCCTACCCGCCGGCCGCGCACCGGGCGATGATCCCCACCTGCGTGATCCTCGCGCAGGCCCGTCTGCAGTCCAGCACGTTTCGAGAAGACAGCCGCCGCGCAGCCGCTCTAACGTGATCCTCGTGCAGATCGAACCACCGACCAGGAGGCACATCATGCTGGACAGGCTGACGACCGTGAACGTCTGGGTCAACGACCAGGACGAGGCGCTCGAGTTCTACACCAAGAAGCTCGGCATGGAGGTCCGCGACGACGTCACCGTGCCGGAGATGGGCAACTTCCGCTGGCTCACCGTCGGCTCCGCCCAAGTCCGAGGTGGCGCTGGCGCTGATGATCGTGCCGGGTCCGCCGGTGTTCGACCAGGAGACGTCGCGACCAGCTG
The DNA here is from genome assembly GCA_963722525.1 of uncultured Actinomycetes bacterium. Lineage (GTDB taxonomy): Bacteria > Actinomycetota > Thermoleophilia > Gaiellales > F1-60-MAGs149 > VFJZ01. The sequence goes on from CAVRMM010000002.1 coordinate 1,184,250, forward strand.
AAGGCGCTCGTCGCCAAGGGTGCGGCCGGCGGCCTGTTCTTCGCGACCGACGACTGCCGCGGCACGTACGAGGAGCTGAAGGCGAAGGGCGTCGAGTTCAGCCAGGAGCCGACCGAGCAGCCCTACGGCCTCGACGCCGGCTTCCGCGACTCGTCCGGCAACTCGATGCGGATGATGCAGATGTAGGCCGGCGCGTCGAAGGGCCGGGAGCGCTCGTCGCTCCCGGCCCTTCGTGCGTCCTAGAGGGCCTCGGCCGCCCAGACCTGCTCGCCGCCGGCGCCGTCCGGGCCGATCACGATCAGCGCGCCGTCGAGACGAGGTAGCGGCACTCGAGCGGCAGGATCGCCGGGTCGGTGCCGCGCGCGGACGAGCAGGAACCGGTCGTCGCCGGCCAGCGAGCCGCGCTCGTCCTCGGCGCGGGCCAGGAGATCGGCGAACGTCGTGCAGCCGGCCACGGGCAGCACGCGGACGGCGAGGTCGCTGTAGAACGCCGCGTTCGCGGCGTCGGCCGGCAGCAGCGAGGGGTACGTGCGGCGCAGCCGCGGCTGCACCGCGCGCGGCAGCAGGCGCGCGTCGCCGCCGGCGACGAGGGCGGCGCCGGCCGCGCAGGTCGGGTACGAGACGCGGGCCAGCTGCCGCCGGCCCGCAACACCGACGTCGAGCCCGCAGCGGGACAGGTGCTCGGCCACCAGCGCGACGGCGGTGGCCCCTTCGCCGTCCTCGTACAGCAGGGCCGCCTCCGCGTCGACGGCCAGCTCGACCGCCGCCAGCAGGGCGGCGTCGACCGGATCGACCCAGCCAGGCGTTCCCGTGCGCCGCGACGTCGGCCCGGAAGGCCGCTCGCAGCTCGTCCGCCTGCTCGGCGGAGAGGGTCTCGCCGGCCTGGTCACGGAGCCGCTGCCACGTGCTGCGGGCGACCGTGCGGGCGACGAGGTGGGCAGCGCGGCCGGTGCGGCCGGTCGTGTCGACACGTTGCATGCGCCGCACGCTAACGGTGAGCCGCGCTTGCCGGACAGCCCCCTTACGCGGGATCCCGGACGAGCTCCATGGTCGAGCAGTGGATGCCGCCGCCGCCCTTCTGGACCTCGTCGTACGGGATGGCGATCACCTCGATGCCGCGCGACTCGAGCAGCTCGCGGGTGCGCGGGTAGCCGTCGCACATCACCATCACGCCCGGCCGGATGCACAGCGAGTTGATCGCCCACTCCTCGCCGGGCGGGCAGATCAGCTGCTCGATGCCGAGCTCGGTGAGCCGGTCGAGGAACCACCACGGCAGGCCGAGCGGGTCGACCAGCGCCTTGTCGGGGTCGACCATGCCGAAGTGCCCGTCGAGGTGGATCGACCAGCCGCCCATCGGCACGACGATCAGCTCGATGCCGAGCCACTTCAGCGTCTCGTCCAGCTGGCGCGCGCCCGACTCGTTGCAGCGGATCGAGGTCGAGTACGCGGCGACGCGTCGGCGTCAGCTTCGCGAACGAGCCGCCCTCGAGCATGCCGGTCTCGTGGATGGTGCGGAGGATCGGCACGCCGAGGGCGCCGAGCGCGCGGTGGATGTGGAGCTCCTCGCCCTTGCGCATGGTCGGCGCGAGGCGGCCCGAGGATCGCGCCGCCGGGCACCGTCACGAGCGGGTCGCGCGTGTAGATGCCGCGGACGTGGTCCGGGTCGTAGCCCTCGACGAGGTGCACCTCGACGCCCTGCGCCTCGAGGGTGTCGATGAGGCCCTGCTGCTGCGCCTGGGCGCGCGCGATGTCGGGCGGCCTTGCGGTCGTCCCAGTACCACTTGCCGGCCGGATCCATCAGCGCCTGCGCGCGCTCGTCCCAGCAGTCGTCGCGCACGACGTTCCACTCGTCGCGCAGCCTGCGCATCAGCACGGCGCGCAGCGGCCCGACCTCGTCGCGGGCGCCCCACTCCCGGCCCCAGTACGTCGTCTGCTCGTGCGCCGACTCGAACGGCGGCTCGGCGGCATGCTCGACGAGCGCGAGGTAGTACGCGGGCGGGTACGGGTAGCTGGGCTCCGGCGGCATGGCGAAAGACCCTAGCGGGACCGCCGCTTCCGGTCGAGCATCGCGAGCACCAGCAGTCCCGTGGCGATGGCGAACACGGACGCGATCTGGTTGAAGCGCACGCCGCCCAGCTCGGGCGTCACGTCGATGCGGACCGCCTCGATCGCGACCCGGCCGACGCCGTAGAGGATCACGTAGGTCGCGGCCACCGAGCCGGGACGAAACCGTTCCCACAGCCTCGGCCAGAGCGCGATCAGGAGGAAGAAGACCGTCACGTCCACACGGCCTCGTAGAGGAACACGGGGTGGAACGTGGTCACGTCGAAGTAGTCGAGCGGCCGGTACGCCTCGTCGACGCGCAGGCCCCACGGCAGCGACGTGGGCGCGCCGAACAGCTCCTGGTTGAAGTAGTTGCCGAACCGTCCGATCGCCTGGCCGAGGGCGAGGCCGGGCACCGCGCAGTCGAGGAACGTGCCGACCGGCCAGCCGCGCACGCGGGCCGAGACGACGATCGCCGCGAACCCGGCCATGATCGCCCCGTAGATGCCCAGGCCGCCCTGTGAGAAGTCGAGCGGCGGCGAGTTGATGCCCTGCAGCGCATCCGTGGCCGACGAGTAGAAGCGGGCGCCGACGAGCGCCATCGGGCCGGCCAGGATGCACACCCACATGGCGTCGACGGGGTCGCCTCCGCCGCGTTCCCAGATGCGCGCCGTGACGAGCATCCAGACCACGAATCCGGCCAGGACGCAGACCGGATACAGCCGCAGATCGATCGGCCCCAGATCGAGGCTGGAAGCTGGTGGCGGCGGCACGTCCGTATGCTACGGTGAGCGAGCCGATGCGGGATCGTCTAACGGCAGGACAACGGACTCTGACTCCGTTTATCTAGGTTCGAATCCTAGTCCCGCAGCCTCACGGGTCCGGATGGTCGAGCAGAGCGAAGCTCCCACCGGCTTCGCCTCGGTGCGCCGGGCACGACGACCGACATGCCGTCCGGTCGGCGGCCCGCCGCCGCTGCCGAGCCGCCCTACAGGTGCGACCATCTGCCGGTCCCCGACGCCTCGCCCGAGGCTCGTGCCGGCGGCGCCGCCGGCCGTTCCGTGGGGACGCAACACGCGCCGACAGCCCGCCGCCGTCGCCGGTGTCGAGGCGTCGTCGAAACCTGACCCTTCCACGGCGGAATGTCGATTTTCTGTTGAAAATCTGGTAGAACTACCTCAAGTTTCACTTTAGGGTTGAGGTTTTAGAGAGAATTTCATCCCATCCTAGTGGCTAGCCTATGCGGCCGTGCGACTAGGTGGAACTCTCACCTCCTGGCTAGTGGCTCCCGCGCTCGGGGCGGCCGTACGTTGGCGCCGCTGCTCACAGACGAGCGGCCCGCTTGCGCCCCCCGTAGGCCCCAGGAAGGAACCGCCCCATGCATGGACCGCCCCCCGGCGACCGCCGCTTGCCCCGGCGCCGCCGCTCGCTGGTACCGCGTGCCCGCTCTCGCTCGCTGACCGTTCTCGCCGCCATGGCGTGCACGGGTCTCGCGATGCTTCCGACGGGCTCCAACGTCGACCGCACGCCCGACGCGTCGGCGGCCCCCGTCGGCCAGGGATTCACCCTGAACGTGTCCGACATCCGCTTCATCCGTGACCAGATCCGGATCGCCGAACGGCACGTGACGACGCTCTCCGCCGCGAACCCCTGCGGCACGCTGCTCGGCACGGCCCCGAACCAGGTCGGTCATCCGAGCCTGCCGTTCGGTCTGCGCACCGTTGACGGCACCTGCAACAACCTGCAGCCCGGCCAGACCGAGTTCGGCTCGGCCGACACGGTGTTCCCACGCCTGCTGACGCCCGAGTTCAAGCAGGGCGAGGACTCGAACGTGCCCGGGATTGGCCCCGTCGGGCCTCCCGGCCTCACCTCGTACACACAGACGTCCGGGCTCGTGGTCGACTCGGGGCCGCGGACGGTCTCGAACCTGGTCGTCGACCAGACGCCGAACAACCCGGCTGCCGTCTCAGCCGCCGGCCCGGGCGCCGTCCCGGACGCGACGAACACGCTGTTCATTCCGAACGTGGCGCCCGACGTCGGTCTGTCGGCGCCCTACAACTCGTGGTTCACGCTGTTCGGCCAGTTCTTCGACCACGGTCTCGACCTGGTCACCAAGGGCGGCAACGGCACGGTGTTCATGCCGCTGAAGGCGGACGACCCGCTGTACGTGCCCGGCAGCCCGACCAACTTCATGGTCCTGACCCGGGCCACCAACTTCACCGGCCCCGGCCCGGACGGCATCGCCGGCAACGGCGACGACACCACGCACGAGGCCCGCAACACGACGACGCCGTTCGTCGACCAGAACCAGACCTACACCTCCCACCCGTCCCACCAGGTGTTCCTCCGCGCATACGAACTCGTCGCCGGCGACCCGGTCCCGACCGGGCACCTGATCGACGGCGCGATCGCCGGCAACATCGGCAACTGGTCGGAGGTCAAGGACCAGGCCGCCACGCTGCTCGGCATCCAGCTCGAGGACATCGACGTCCTGAACGTGCCGCTGCTCGCGACCGACCCGTACGGCCGCTTCATTCCCGGCCCGAACGGGTTCCCGCAGGTCGTCTTCCCCGGCAACGTCCTGACCGAGGGCAATCCGGCCTCGCCCGTCTCGGTGGTCGGCTCGATGAAGACCGACCACGCGTTCCTGGACGACATCGCCCACAACGCGGCCCCGTCGAGCACCAAGACGCCCGACGGCGACAGCGACGTCAGCTCCGCCGGCGACCCGCAGCCGGCCGGCACGTTCGACGACGAGCTGCTCGACCTGCACTTCATCACCGGCGACGGCCGCGGCAACGAGAACATCGGCCTCACCACCGTCCACACCGTGTTCCACGCCGAGCACAACCGGCTCGTGGAGGACATCGACAACATCATCACCACCCAGCTGACGCCGGCCGAGATCACCGACTGGCAGACGACCTCGCCGACGAGCGGCTGGACCTACAACGAGCGGCTGTTCCAGGCCGCCCGGTTCGTGACCGAAATGCAGTACCAGCACCTGGTGTTCGAGGAGTTCGGCCGCCGCGTGCAGCCGCAGATCAACCTCTTCGCCGGCTACCAGACGGAGATCAACCCGGCCATCACCGCCGAGTTCGCACACACCGTCTACCGCTTCGGCCACTCCATGCTGAACGAGACCGTCGACCGCGTCGACACGCCCGGCGGTGCCGGTGCGCAGAGCATCGAGCTGTTCGACGCGTTCCTGAACCCGCTCGCGTTCAACGACCACGACAACAACCCCGCCACCGCACCCGTCAGCGCCAGTGTCGCCGGCGGCAGCGTCGTGCAGGGCATGTCCCGACAGGTCGGCAACGAGCTCGACGAGTTCGTCACCGACGCACTGCGCAACCGCCTGGTGGGCCTCCCGCTCGACCTCCCGGCCATCAACATGGCCCGCGGTCGCAGCGAGGGCATCCCCGGCCTCAACTCCGCCCGTCGCCAGCTGCACGCCAGCTCCGGCGAGCCGCTCCTGGCGCCGTACGAGAGCTGGGCCGACTTCGGGCTCAGCATCAAGCACCCCGAGTCGCTCGCCAACTTCATCGCGGCGTACGGCAATCACCCGCTGATCATGACCCTCGATCCTGACGGCTCCGGCCCGATCACGGCCGGCAGCCTCAAGGGACGCCGCGCCGCGGCGGAGCAGCTCGTCAGTGGCGAGACCCTGCCCGGCCCCGACGGCGTGCTCGGCGATGATCCGCTCACGAGCGATGAGAGTGCCGACGACATCCCGGCGGTTCCGGCCGATCCGGGCCCCGACGGCATCCTCGGCGACGACCCGCTCACCACCAACTCCGACGAGTCCGCCGACGACATCCCGGCCAACGGCGGTGCCGAGCACCCGGTGCTCGGCGACGACCCCGGCACGGCCGGACTCGACGAGTCGCTCGACGACACGCCCGCCCAGCCCGGCCCCGACGGCATCCTCGGTGACAACCCGCTCACCACGAACGCGGACGAGTCCGCCGACGACACCGCCGCGACCCCGGCACTCCCGGGCCCCGACGGCATCCTCGGTGACGACCCGCTGACGCCGAACGTCAACGAGGGCGGCGACGACATCCTCGCGCCCGGAGACAGCCAGCAGTTCATCGATGGCTCCGGTGCATGGGCCAATGTCGCCGGCAAGCCGGTCACGGGCCTCGAGGGCGTCGACTTCTGGGTCGGCGGCCTGGCCGAGAAGCAGGCACCGTTCGGCGGCCTGCTCGGCTCGACCTTCAACTTCGTCTTCGAGACGCAGATGGAGAACCTGCAGGACGGCGACCGCTTCTACTACCTGACGCGCACCGCCGGCCTGAACATGCTCACCCAGCTCGAGGGCAACTCGTTCTCCGAGATGATCATGCGCAACACCAGCGCCGAGGGCCTGCCGGCCGAGGTCTTCGCCCGGCCGGACTTCACCTTCGACGTCCCCAAGCTGGGCCTGACCGGCCCGATCGTGGACGATCCGCTGACGCCCGAGTGGGACGAGAACCTCCTGCTCATCCGCAACAACCCGACGGCGGGCACGATCCGCTTCAACGGCGGCGAGCACGTCATCTGGATCGGCTCCGACAGCACCACGGACGTCGACCGCATCCACTCCAGCGAGGGTGACGACACCCTGCGCCTGAACGGCGGCAACGACCGCGCCGAGGGTGGCGCCGGCAACGACCAGTTCATCGGTGGCGAAGGCGACGACATCCTCACCGACAACTTCGGTGACGACGTCATCAAGGGCGGCCACGGTGACGACTACATCAGCTCCGGTCAGGGCTTCGACCTGAACCAGGGCGGCCTCGGCAACGACTTCGTTGTCGGCGGCTCCGATCCGACCGAGACGTTCGGCGGTGACGGCAACGACATGATCCTCGCCGGCCAGTCGTCCGACACCATCTTCGGCGACGACGGTGATGACTGGATCGAGGGCGGCAACCAGGCCGACCTGCTCCAGGGCGACAACGGTGCTCCGTTCCAGAACGACATCAACGCACCGGGCAACGACGTCATCATCGGTGACGGCGGCAACGACGACTACGACTCCGAGGGCGGCGACGACATCATGGTCGGCGGCCCCGGCATCGAGCGGAGCGAAGGCATGCTCGGCTTCGACTGGGTCACCCACCGCGGCGACCCGCAGGCGGCAGACGACGACATGGACTTCACCGGTCTGCTGCCGCCCGACCTGGACAACATCCGCGAGCGCTTCGACAACGTCGAGGCCCTCTCCGGATGGAACTTCAACGACACCCTCCGCGGCACCGATGCCGACGCGACGGTCCTCGGCACCGAGCACCAGCTCGACGCCGCGGGCATCGCCCGGATCACCGGCCTCGCGGCCATCCTGCCGGCCGGAGCCACCAGCTTCAACGCCGGCGACATCCTCGTCGGCGGCAACGGCAACGACCTTCTCGAAGGCCGTGGCGGCGACGACATCATCGACGGCGACCGCTGGCTCAACGTCCAGCTCACCGACGGCACCGTCAGTGGCGACACGATGGCGACATTCCGCAACCGTGTGGCCGCCGGCACGCTCGACCCCGGCGCGATCAGCATCGCACGCACGCTGGTCAACCCCGGCCCGGGCTCGGCCACGGACACCGCGATCTTCAGCGGTCTCCGCGCCGAGTACCTCGTCACGACGAACGGCGACGGCAGCGTCAGGGTCGACCACCAGGGCGGTATCGACGGCGTCGATACCCTCCGGAACGTCGAGCAGCTGCAGTTCGCCGACCAGACCGTGCCCGCCTCGGGCGTCGCTCCGGGAACGCCGACGCTGTCGGTGACTCCGGCGGGCACCACGGCCGCCGCGCCGCTGCAGTTCGGGAACGTCGCCATCGGCGCCGCCCCGGCTGTGCAGGCGATCACGGTGTCCAACTCGGGTGGCGGTTCGCTGAACGTCACCGCTGCGACGCTGACCGGCCCGCAGGCCACCCAGTTCTCGATCCTGAACAACGGGTGCGCCGGCAATCCGGTCGGTGCAGGCAGCTCGTGCGTGATCCAGGTCGGCTTCTCGCCGGCGCTGCTGCCGTTGGCAGCGGCCCGGACGGCACAGCTGAACCTGACCACCAACGCCACCAACTCCACCGTGTTCCTGCGGGGAGTGCGCGTGATCGCGGCAGCACTCACGACGGCCACGATCGACAGCCCGACCGACTTCGGCGTCCGCCGGATCGGCGAGTCCCGTGTCCGGCAGATCCGGGTCACGAACGATGGGGCGACGAACAACCTGACCGTCACGGGTGTCGTGACCACCGGGCCGTTCACCGCCACCAACGTGGACTGCACCAACGTGCTGCCCGGCCGCACCTGCCGGCTCAGCGTCACGTTCAACGCGAACGCACCGATCGGTCTCAAGACCGGCACGGTGCGGATCACGGGCAACGTCACCAACGCCGTTGTCCCTGGTGTGCTCACCGCCGAGTCGCGGGCCGCAGCGGTTGCGGTCGCGGCGCTGCGGATCGTGCAGCCGCCGGCCACCACCTCGCTGCGGCCGGTCAACGTCAGCCTCCGCGTCTCCACGGCGGCGACTGTCCGGGTCCAGGTGCGCAAGCCCAACGGCAAGCTCGTCTGGTCGAAGGTCAGCAAGGTGACGAAGGCGGGCGCCTCCAACGTCCGCTGGAACCTGCGTGACTCGAAGGGCAAGAAGGTGAAGAAGGGCTCCTACCGCTTCACCATCACGGTCACCGACGCCTCCGGCGCCAAGGTGGTCATGAAGAAGTCGGTGCGCGTCCGCTAAAGCGCACTGATACGCACGACCTCGACGCCACGTCCCCCGCGGGCCCTTGCCCGCGGGGGACGTCGGTTGTCCTCGGTGGCGACAAAGTGACAATTCAGCGCATGTGGGAGTACATTGACACTAAGGCTTCCATCCCCGACGCCTTCGCCTGACAGGAGTCCGGCCATGCCCGACTCGGACAACGCACTGTCGAACAGCCTGATGCACCTCCGCCGGCGGCGGCGGCCCGTCAAGGTGCTCCTGCACCTCGACGACTCGCTGCTGTCGGAGATCGTGCGGGCGTCACTCGAGCGTCTCGATCAGGTCGAGCTGTTCCAGGCCATTGCCGATGAGGACGCGACCGACCTGCTCCGCGCTTCCACCATCGACCTCGTTGTCCTGGACGGTGCCGACGATCCGGTCGAGGCCCTGGCCGACATCGAGCGCTTCCGGGCCGCCGGGCCGGACGTCCGCGTGATCGTGCTGCTGGCGGATGACGACCCGCAGGTGATCACGGCGTTCCTCGACGCCGGTGCGACGAGCTGCGTCTCGAAGTCGGTCTACCCGTGCGACCTGGGTGCCGTCATCCGGCAGGCCGCGCGAGGGACCGTCTTCCACCGCCCGGGCCGCGGCTACACGCCGGCCCCGGCGCGCGACGAGGACGACGCGGCGGCCGACGCCGACAACGGGCACCGCCCAGAAGCCCTCACCCCGCGCGAGCGGGAGATCCTGGTGCACGTCACCGAGGGCGCCGGCAACAAGGAGATCGCCCGCCTGCTGTCGGTCACCGAGCCGACGGTGAAGTTCCACCTCTCGAACATCTACCGCAAGCTGGGCGTCTCGAACCGCACCCGGGCGAGCCGCATCGCCGAGCGCTACAACCTGCTCTCGTGGATGCCGTACGTGCCGCTGCTGGTCGAGCTCTAAGCTCCCGCGGCCTGTCCCGCGCGCGTTCGGTACACTGGGGGTCTCGGCTCGTGGCGCATTCGTCTAGGGGCCTAGGACGCTGGCCTCTCACGCCGGTAACACGGGTTCGAATCCCGTATGCGCTACCTTCGAAAACCCCTGCTTCTGCGGGGGTTTTCGTGTTTGCGGGTTCGGGACTTGGCGGCGGCGCTAGCGGGGGTCGCCCAGGTGGAGCCGGTCGGCCACCCGAGGCAAGGGCACGCCCTGCACGAGCAACGAGGCGAACACCACGACGGCGGTGAGCGCCAGGATCGTCTCGCCCTCGGGCAGCCCGGCCGCGAGCGGCAGGCTGGCGAGCAGGATCGGGACCGCGCCGCGCAGTCCGGCGAGCGACCCGAAGGCCGCCTCGGCGCGCGAGTAGCCGAACAGCGTCAGCGTCGGGTAGGTGATGACCGGCCGCAGCACCACCATGATCGCGAGCGCCAGCAGCAGCCCGTCGAGCGCCGCGTAGCCCAGGTCGACCTTCGTGACGGCGACGCCGAGCAGGACGAACATCGCCACCTCGCCGAGGTGCGCCAGCTCGGTGTGCAGCGCGATCACCTCGTCGCGGTCGGGCACCTCCCGGTCGCCGGCGACCAGGCCGAACAGGTAGACCGCCACGAAGCCCGAACCGTGCAATAGGGTCGCGCCGCCGAACGACACCGCCGCGCCCGCCAGGATCGCGAGCGCCGGCGCCGCCCGGATGGTCGGCCGCAGCGGGCCCAGCACGCGCGTCAGCGCCAGCGCCACCACGACGCCGACGGCGACGCCGACGACGCCCTCGCGCACCATCGCGACGCCGATGTCGACGACCGACGCCTGCTCGCCGCGCACCGCGACGTCGACGAGCCCGACGGCGAGGGCGATCGCGATCGGGTCGTTGAGGCCCGCCTCGCCCTCGAGCACGCGGCCGATCCTGCCGATCCGGTGCGCCTGCCCGGCCAGCGCCGAGAACACCGCCGCCGGATCGGTCGGCGCGAGGACGGCGCCGATGATGAGCGCGGCCGACCACGGCAGGCTGGTCAGTTCGTGGGCCAGGATGGCGATCGCCGCGAACGACAGCAGGGTGCCGCTGATGCCGAGCGCCAGCACCGGGCCGAGGACGCGGCGGAACGCGCGGAAGCCGCAGCGCAGGCCGCCGTCGGCGAGGATGATCACGAGCGCGACCGTGCCGACGATCTGCAGCACGTCGCCGGTGATGGCGACCTGCGCCTCCGACCAGCCGCCGATGGCGACGCCGAGCGCCAGGAACAGCAGCGGGTCGGGCAGCCGCAGCCGCGTGGCGAACGGCTGCAGCAGCAGCGCTGCGAGGCCGATGGCGCCCACCACGGCGATCAGCTCGGCGATATCGCGGGCGGACATGCGCGGGCAATCGTACTCGGGCGCCCAGCCTCGCGGCGGTGCTAGATCAGCCGGGTCGCCGGCCCGCGACCTCGAACAGCGCCGCGCCGTCGGTGGCGTCGCCCACGTCGCGGTAGAGGTAGACCTCGCCGGCCTTCTCGTCGTCGAAGTCGTCGACGGCCGGGGTCGGCTCGCCGGTCTTCACCACGAACGCGGGCCGGTCGTCCCGCTCCTCGGTCTGGCCGTCCCACGGGCCGCCGACGAAGCGCGCGATCACGAGCGGTCGCCGGCGGTGCCGACGAGATGGACGGGAATCGTGCGCATCAGCTCACTCCCTCCGGGGACGTCCGCACCTTACCGCCGATCCCGGGGCAGGACGGCCGAGCGCGGCGTCCGGGTGGACGCCGCGCTCGGGTCGTCGTCGATCGGCGGCGCCGACTCAGGGAGCGGTCAGCGCGGGCAGCGGCAGGGCCGAGACGCGGGGCGTCAGGCGGTTGCCGGCCGGCACCGGGAACGGGAAGCCGAGGTTCGCGAGGCGACCGCGGACCCGGTTCTGCGCCTGGCACTGCGACGTGCAGTCCGACGGCGGGTTGGCGACCTCGGTCGCGTCCTCGCCGGTCACGAAGCCCATCCGGCCGCCGCTCGCGACGTCCCACACCGACTGGCCGCCGCAGTGCCGGGCGCTCGGGTTGAGCGGCGCGGCGGTGTTGCAGTCGGCCTGGACGACGCGCGTCGCCACCTGGGCGCTGTCACGGGCCACGAACTTCCTCGAGAAGTCGTTGCCGATGTTGACGCGGGTCGCGACCTGCACGCAGAACTGGCTCGGCGGACCGGTCGTGACGCTGGTGCAGTCGTCGCCCAGGAACTGGCCGACGCGGGCCCGGAAGTTCGGGTTGTCGAAGAAGAACGGCGTCAGCTTCGGGTTGGTCGACGTCGCCAGCGTGTGAACGAACCGCGTGCGGGTGCCGTCGCCGCGCTCCGGCTCGGTCTGGAAGATGCCGCCCTGCGCGCAGTCCTTCGCCTGGATCTTCATCGACAGGCCGGTGCCCGTCCGCGACAGCTCGAGGCCGTCCTCTTCGATCTCGACCGTGATCGCGCTCGAGAGGCTGCGGCCGCGATGGTCGGGCACGCGCGAGGCCCACACCGGGGTGCGGACGCCGCCGGTGATGTCCTCGCTGCTGGCCGCGCCGGTGAAGGCGTAGTCGAGCACCGCGAAGTCGGAGCTGCGGACGTTGAACTCGTTGAACTTGCCCCGGACCCCGAACTGCGTGCCGAAGCTGGCAGCCGGAATCGACCGCTCGGTCGCCCCCGACGCGATCACGGCACCGGTCGTCAGGTTCACGAGCCGGTAGCCGGCGCCCACGCAGCCGGAAGACTTCGCCGCCTGGGCGGGTCCCGCCAGTGCGGCCGAGATCGTCAGCCCGAGCAGCACCACGGCCACCCGCGCAGCCGACCGGCGACGCCTCGTTGGAAGAGGTCGAACGTGCATGTGGCATCCCCCCGGATCCCTGGTTCCATCCCGGCGGCGCCTTGGCAGCCGGGAGCACCATTGGAGCCGTCGCAAGGTTACGCGCCGCTCAAGTGCGCGTTAGCGGACCTCCGCGAACTGCGGGAATCTGCTCGCAGCTCGGCGGATCGCCGGCCAACCCAGCGCCCGCGGCTGGCGACCTCAGGGGCGGTTCGCGTCGATCCACGCCCGCGCGAACGCGACCAGCTCGCGCTGGGGCATCAGCCGCGCCTCGCCGTGGCCGGCCGGTCCCACCCGCTCGAGCCCCGTCTCGGCCGCGAATGCCGCCCCGATGGCGGGGAAGTCGTCTCGTCGTAGGCCACGTCCTGCCATCGCACCCAGCGCCGCTCGCCGTCGACGAGCGCCGGCGCCGGCCGCTTCGACGACGTTGCGTCCGCCCCAGGCGCCGCCGACCTCGGCGACGTGCAGCGACGTGTTCGACTCGTGTCCGACGCCGAGCAGCAGCACCTGGCCGTCGTGCGCGGCGACCCGGCCGAGCGGCGTGTCGGGGCCGATGCTCCAGTCAAGCGGATGCGTGGCGCACAGCTCGCTCCGCGAGCGGCCCGATCGCGGCGAACGAGTAGTGCGGATGCGAGCTCCGGACGGCGTCGCGGCGGCACAGCACGGTGGCGGCCAGCGCGCCCATCCACGGCGCCGGCGTCTCGTCGGCACGGTAGGGCGGCAGCGCGCTGCGGACCTCGTCCCACCACGACTCGGGCACCGGCGGGTTCGCCCAGCCGGACGGGTCGGACAGGTGGTTCGAATGGGTCGGCACCAGCAGCGTGCCCGCCGGCCCGAGCACGTCGAGCAGCGCGTGCAGGACGGCCGGCGCGCCGCCCGCCACCCAGCCGAGCTTCGACAGCGACGCGTGGACGACGAGCACGCCGCCCGGCCGCACGCCGAGCGCGCGGAGATCGGCCGCCAGCGACGCCGTGGTGACGGGCGACGCCGCGCGTGCGATCAGGTCGCCCTCGGACACTGCGGCAGTCTGGCACCCGCCGCGACCGGCTGCCTCAGGCGCCCGCCTCGCGCTCCAGCAGGGTGTACGGGGCCCAGCCGGCCGACGGGCTGGCGTCGCCGTCGAACCGCACGCGCGCGCCCAGCGTCTCCATCACACCCTCGGTCGCGCCGTACGTCGTGACGTCGATCTCGACGATCTCGCCCCCCGCGCCGGCCGCGTAGAACCGCTCACCGAACGTGTAGTCGTGGTTCAGCCGCACGCGGTCGCCGGGCACGTAGGTGTGCTCGTCGGCGGCGGGGTCGACGATCTGCCCGGCGGCCTTCGTGTCTCGTCCTCACGCTCCATGTCGGTCCTCTCGTCGATACCCGGACCCTTCCCGGCATCGGCCTCGTTCGAAACCCTGGGCCGCGCCGGCGGGGCTCAGGCGGCGTCGGAACCGAGGGTCGCGCGGCGCTCGTCGATGCGCCACGGCGGGTCGGCCGTGATCAGACGATCGACCGCCTCGCGCGTCAGCGGCCGCGCAAAGTAGTAGCCCTGCGCGAACTCGCAGCCGATCGCCTGCAGCGAGGCGAGCTGCTCGCGCGTCTCGACCCCCTCCGCGACGACGACCAGCCCCAGCGCGCGGGCGAGCTGCCGCGTCGCGACCACGATCGCCGTGTCCGTCTCGTCGCGAGCCGACGCCGGCGACGAAGGTGCGGTCGAGCTTCAGGACATCGAGCGGGAACCGGCGCAGGTGGCCGAGCGAGGAGTACCCGGTGCCGAAGTCGTCGAGCAGCAGCCGCACCCCGAGCCGCTTGATCTGCAGCAGGCGCGCCACGTGCTCCGGGTTGTCGTCGAACACGACGGTCTCGGTGATCTCGAGGCCCAGCTGGCTGGCCGGGATCCCCGAAGCGGCCAGGCTCGTCTCGACGAAGTCGGCGAGGCCGGCGTCGGCGAGCTGGAGCGCCGAGAGGTTGACGTTCACGGCGATCGGCGACCCGGGGCACATCGCGTTCCAGCGAGCCGCGTCCGCACAGGCCCGGGCGATCACGAAGCGGCCCATCTCGACGATCGCACCCGTCTCCTCGGCGATCCCGATGAACGCGACCGGCGGCACCAGTCCGCGGGTCGGATGCTGCCAGCGGATCAGGCCCTCCACCGCCGCCACCGTGCCGTCCGCGAGCGCAACGATGGGCTGGTAGTACAGGTCGAACTCGCGGCGCTCGAGCGCACCGCGCAGGTCGGCCTCGGTCTGCAGCCGGTCGAGCATCCGGGCGCGCATCTCGTTGTCGAACAGCTCGGCCCGGCCACGGCCGGCGGCCTTGGCGCGGTAGAGCGCCGTGTCGGCGTCGCGCATCGCCTCCTCCACGGAGTCGCCGCCCTGGCGCACGGCGATGCCGATGCTCGCGCCGGGCAGCGATCGCTCCGGATCGGCGAGCGCGCGCAGCAGGCGCTCGGCCAGGGCGAGGGCCTCCTCCGGGCCGGCCAGCGCCTCGGCGATCACTGCGAACTCGTCACCACCGACTCGGGCGACGGTATCGCCCGGGCGCAGCGTGGCGGTCAGCCGCTCGGCCGCGGCGACCAGGAGCGCATCTCCGGTCGAGTGCCCGTACGAATCGTTCACGTCCTTGAAGCGGTCGAGGTCGATGTACAGCACGCCGACGAGCGTGCCGTCGCGCCCCGCCCGGTCGAGCGCCAGCTGCAGGCGGTCGTGCAGCAGCACGCGGTTCGGGATGCCCGTCAGCGCGTCGTGCATCGCCTGGTGGCGGATCGTCTGCTCCGACTCGGACCGCTCGATGCCGCTGCCGATCACGTTCGCGACCGACTCCAGGAACAGCAGGTCGTCCGACGTGAACACGCGCCGACGCGCATTCAGCACGCAGACCATGCCCCACACCCGGTCGGGCAGCCGGATGACGAAGCACGCACCGCCGCACATGCCGGTCGCGCGTCATCGACGCCGACGTCGGCACCGAAGCGCTCGTCGGACGCGAAGTCCTCGACGACGATCGAGGCACCGTCCGCGAGCGCCGCGCCGGTCATGGTGTCGGGCGATGCGGCGAACCGCACACCGACGTGTCCCTCGGCGCTGCCGGCCGCCGCGCGGGCGACGGCGTCGCCGTTGTCGATCGCCTCGACGACGTACGCGCTGGAGGTGCCGAGGATCTCCGCCACGCGGCCGATGGCCGTGTCGAGCAGGTCGTCGAGACCGCCCACGGCCAGCGCCAGCGCGCTCAGCTCGTTGACCGCGGTCTGCTGCAGGAAGCGCCGCTGCAGCGCCTCCCGGGCCTCGGTCTCGGAGATCGCCAGCGCGACGAGGTCTGCGAACCGGGCGAGACGCTCCTCGGCTGCCGCCGGGATACCGCCGGGCACGGCCGAGTTGATGGAGAGGGCGCCCCAGAGGCGGCCGCCGACGCGGACGGGCACGGCGACGCGCTCGACCAGGGCCGGCAGCAGCACACCGGGACCCGGCGGCGGCCGCACCCGCACCGCGACGCCCGTGCGATAGACGGCGGACGCGGCGTGCGGTCCCGCCAGATCGATCTTCGTCCCGACCTCGAGGCCGGGCATCGGCGTTGCCGACCACAGGCCGGCGACCAACCCGTCGCCGTCGTCCTCGAACCGGACCACAGCGCCGGCCTCGACGTCGAACAGGAGCGCCACCTCACGCGACACCGCGTCGGCCACCGCGGCGATGTCGGGCCGCGCCGCGACGAACTCGGCGACGCGGCGCAGCGCGTCCTGTTTCGCGCCCAGCCGGAGGGCCTCGTGCCGGGCCTCGGCCCGCGCCGTGACGTCCTCCGTGAAGCCGACGTACACGGCGGAGTCGGCGCAGTCGATGCGAACGACGCGGTCCGCCACGTGGCGGACCGCTCCCGTCTCGGCGTGCACGATGCGGTACTCGTGCCGGCCGGCGCGGATCTCGGTGCCCGGGAACCCTTCCCACCCCGCCGTGACGCGCTCGTGATCCTCGGGGTGCACGACGGCGGCCCAGCCGTGCGCGCGCCAGTCCTCGATCGTCTGTCCGGTCAGCTTCGTCCAGCGGTTCGAGATCGCCACCGGGCGCCCGTCGGACGCGTACAGCCAGACCGCCATCGGCAGCGCGTCGATCGCGGCCGCGAGCTCCGCCTCCTTCGGCAGGCCGAACGGCCAACGGCCGGTCAGCAACGCTCGCAACAGCGTGTCCATGCCTCCTGGATCGCCGGTCGGGCCTGTCACGTATCTCCCATCATAGTGCCGACCCTCGATGGCGACCTGAGCCTTTGCAGCGGGTTCACCGGTGGCGGTGGTGGCGCGGATCAGGACCCTACGCGGCGGGGCGCAGCGAACCGACGACCTCGTCGACCGCACCGGAGCGGATGCAGCGGATCAGCGCCGTCACGACGGCCGGGTCGAACTGCGTGCCGGAGTTGCGCTCCAGCTCCTCGATCGCCACCGGCAACGGCAGCGACTGGCGGTACGAGCGGTCGGTCGTCATCGCGTTGAACGCGTCGCAGCACGCCACGATCCGCGCCACCAGCGGCGCGGCCTCGCCCACGGTGCCGTCCGGGTAGCCCTTGCCGTCCCAGCGCTCGTGGCACGCGCGGACGATGTCTCCGATCTCGCTCAGCGCGCCGCCGACGCGGTGCAGGAGGCGCTGGCCCTCGACGGTGTGCGTCTCGATCAGCGCGCGCTCCTCGGGCGTCAGCTTGCCGGGCTTCGTGATGATCTCGTTCGGGATCGCGATCTTGCCGACGTCGTGCAGCAGCGCCGCCAGCTCGGCCTGCTGCCGGGTGCGCTGCGGCACGCCCATCTCGTCGCAGACGGCGCAGGTGAGGTCGACGACGTCCCGGCTGTGCGACCCGGTGTAGGAGTCGTCGGCCTCGATCACGTCGCCCAGCAGCAGGGCGGTGCCTCGGTAGGCGGTGGACAGCTCGAGCACGTTCGAGATGCGGGCCGTGCGCTCGCGGGCGAACACGACGATCAGCAGCATCAGCGGCAGCACCAGCAGCACGGCACCCGGGCTGCCGACGTCGGTGGCGACGATGGCGGCCAGCAGGCCGATCGGCGCGAGCAGGCAGTCGACGAGGAACACCCACGCCATCGGGCGTAGGAGCTCGCGGGGCGAGACGCCGTGGGCGAGGCGCTGGCCGAGCAGCGTCGACACCAGGTCGCCGGCGAACTGCGCGACGAGGATGGCGCCGAGCAGCGGCAGGCTGCCCATGCCGGGCTGCGGCTCGCCGGCGACGAGGACGACGATTGCCGGCGGCACCGAGTACCAGGCGTAGGCGACGGTGGTCGCGGCCCGCTCGAAGTGCAGCCGGCCGCGCACGAGGGCGGGCAGGTCGCCCACCAGCAGCGCGGCCGCGACGGTCAGCGGCACCACCGGTGCGGGCAGCAGGAAGAGCGCCGGCACCAGGGCCAGCTCGGCCGGTACGGCGCTGCCGCTGCCGACCTCGAACTCGATTCCAGTCGACACGACGTAGACGACGCCGACCGCGATCAGCGCGCCCCATGCGAGGTCGCGGTCGGACTCCGCGACGAGCGGCAGCAGCGCCGCGAACGCGAGCAGCCCGATCGTGAACGTCCACGCGTGCATGCGCTCGCGGCCGCTCAGCCCCTGGCTCAGCCGCCCTCTCCGGTCCTGGACGAGACCCTCCTGGATCTCGTCCGCACCGCCGTCCAGCAGGCGTTGCTGCATCAAGCCACCTATCGGCCTGCGTCAGCACCCCCTTGAACCCGGATACACGCCCCCCCGAAGACGCCGACTGCGTCTTCGGGGGGGCGCGGTGCGCTCAGTGACCCTTGAAGGGGTCGACGTAGAACTCGTCGAGCTGCCACTTTCCGGCCTTCGCGCCGCTGCCGACGGCCTTGAAGCGGAAGGAGACCGGCAGCGCCCCGTTGGCCGACGTGAGCGCGAACAGGTTGACGACGACGGGGATGATCGGGGTCGGATCCCACGAGGAGTCGGCGCTCAGGGTCGCGACGGGCAGCTCGGTGAACGTGCCGTTGCTGCCGCGCATCAGCACGGTCACCTGCAGCCGGGAGCCGGCCGCGCCGGCATTGCGGGCGAACAGGCGGATGGTCGGGTGGCCGACGCTCAGGCAGGTGATCGGTGAGACGGCCTCGCCGTCGTCGCCGAGGGACAGCACGCGGCCGTTGCCGCGCGGCGACGCGGCGGTAACGAGCTGCGCGTCGCCGTTCAGGCCCCAGTCGCCGGCGGTAGCGAAGTCGCCGTTCGGCGCCAGCACGTACTGCGCGAAGTCGCCCCAGGGCCGGAACACGGCGGAGGAGGCCTGGTCGCCGCACGTGCCCAGCACGTTCAGGTTCACCACGTTCGTCACCGTGGCGCCGGGGTCGATGGGGCCGAGCGACAGGGCCGCGGAGGCGGAGGCCGTGACGCCGAGCGAGGCGGCGGCAGCAGCGAAGAGGCTGAGGACGAAACGAGGGGCGGTGCGCATGAAGACTCCTGGGGTTTGACCTGCACCCGTATGAAAGATCTTTTAAACCTCCATTTCCTACCGAAAACGGGTGATTTTTCGGGGGTTCAGGTCTCAGGCCTGGCGGGCGTCGGCGAAGGCCGACGTGAGGGCCGCGCCGATCACCGGGGCATCGCCGAGCGCAATCACACGGAACCCCATCTGCAGCAGGCGTCGGGTATCGGCGGCGTTGTTCGCGAGCGTCCCCACCGGCTTGCTGACCGCGGCTGCGGCCGCAAACACGCGCTCCACGGCGGCGGTGTGCGCGTCGTTCCAGAACGCGCCGGGCGGCCGAGCGATGTGGTCAGGTCGTAGTGCCCGATCCACAGCACGTCGACGCCGTCCACCGCCGCGATCTCCTCGACGTGCTCGACCCCCGCCACCGTCTCGATCTGCGGCATCAGCACGATCTCGCGGTTGGCCTTCGCGAGCGTGCCGGGCAGCCCTTCCGGCTCGATGTCGTCGGCGTGGTAGACGGCCACGCCACGCGAACCGACGGGTGCGTAGCGGGCGTAGTCGACGATCCGGCGCGCCTGCTCGGCGCTCTCCACCATCGGGATCATCAGGCCCAGGGCGCCGAGGTCGAGCGTCAGGGAGACCGAGCTGCGCTGGCTGTCGCGGCACCGCGCGAACGGCGTGATGCCGGCGGCGCGGGCCGTCTCGAACAGCACCTTCATCGTCTCGGGCGTCCAGCCGCTGTGCTCCATGTCGTAGAGCACGTAGTCGGCGCCGGCCGATCGCGCCATGCGCGCGATGCCGGTGGTGCCGAACTCGAAGACCATCAGGCCGATCGGCGATTGGCCGGCCTCGAGGGCCCGCCGGATGTCGTTGTCGCGCATCGGCGGGAGCATGGCATCTCCCGCGTTCGCCGGCCGCTCAGGCTGCGAGCCAGCGCTGCAGCGTCCGTGCCGTCCGCTCGTAGTGCTCGGCGATCTCGTCGAGGGTGAAGCCGTACACCTGCCGGGCGTGCCGGACGTGCTCGTCGGTGAGCTGCTCGGGGCTCGGCAGGATGTCGCCGAGCCGCGGCCGTCCGCCCCGGTCGAGTGCGAGCGCCGCCTCGATCGCCTGGGCGAACGTCGTCCGGCGGCCGGCGAACAGGTCGTCGATGAAACGAGCGGAGACGTGCGGCCGGTTGGTCGCCGAGCCGACGGCTGCCGCGTATGAGCCGTACTCCCACTCGCGCGGGTGACGGCAGAGGCCTCCTCGCACCGGGTTCATGGCGATGTAGATGGCGACGGCACGGGCGGCAGCTCGATCCGGTACGTCGGAGCTGTGGAAACGCCGTCCGAGGAGATGGTTGCCCCGGCCGTACCGCGCGTTGTAGGCGACGGCGTAGCGCTGGCTGACGAACCACATCACCTCCGAGACGGCGGCCATCCCGCCCTCGAGGAGCAGGTGGACGTGGTTGCCCATCTGGACATCCTGGTGACACTCGACGTCGTAGTGCGAGACGGCGGTGTGCAGCAGCCCGTAGAACAGCTCTCGGTCGTCGCCGTCGCCGAAGATCATCTGGCGGTCGTTGCCGCGAGTCGTGACGTGGTGCAACCGGCAGTCGCTCTGGCGGCGGGCTCGTCGTGCCATGTCGGCTCTCCTTCGTGAGAAGGCATCTGTCCACGTTCCCGCCGACCGTACCCGGCGCGAATCGCGCCGAAAAACGCGTCACACGTAACCAATCGTGGGACGTCCGAGTGCGCATCGCGTGTCCGATTTCGCACCGCATGCGAAATCAGACACGACCGACGCGACGACGTCCGATTCGGCACCGCGTGCGAAATCAGACACGACCGACGCGACGATGTCCGATTCGGCACCGCGTGCGAAATCAGACACGACCGACGCGACGATGTCCGATTCGGCACCGCGTGCGAAACCGGACACACCGACGCGAACCATGTCCGATTCGGCACCGCGTGCGAAATCGGACATCGCGCGCCCGGCTCACTCCTCGAAGCGATCGCCCCACGAGAGCTTGCGGGCCGCGCGATAGCCGGGATCGCTACGGGCCACCGTCTGCTCGCGCAGCACGCCCGCCGGATCGCACAGCTGGAAGCGGACGTGGCCGGGACGCACCAGGGGATGGCGGAGGATGCGCGGGGCGCCGCGGGCCGGGTCCTCCTGGCGGACGGCGACGACGTAGGTGAACTTCTCGTCCTCGAAGCCGCGCTTCGCACCCTTCGCGGCGCGGTGCGCCGCCGACCGCGGCAGCCGCACCGCGAAGTGGCACCAGTCGTTGCGCATCGGGCACGCCAGGTCGTGCGGACACGGCGCGAGGATGGTGGCGCCGAGCCCGATCAGGTGACCGCGGAACGCCATCATCCGCTCGTAGTCGGCGGGCGTGCCCGGCTCGACCAGCACCAACGCCCCCGTCGTCTGCGCCCACACCCGCGACAGCACGGAGAGCGCCGCGGCCGGCGCCAGTTCGTTCAGCACGTACGACGCCGTCACCAGGTCGAACGACCCGTCCGGCGTCGCCCGCGCCGCGTCGGTGCGCCGCCACTCCGCGCGCCGCACCGCGTCCGACCGCGACGTCGCCGCGGCCGCCCGCGCCACCTGCAGCATCCCGTCCACCGCGTCGACCGCCACCACCCGCTGCAGCGAGCCGCCGAACGCCGCCCCCGCCGCCCACACCGCCGATCCCAGACCGGTGCCGAGATCGAGCTGCGACGCCGGCGCGAATCCGGCCCGCAGCAGCTCGTCCAGCGCCACGGAGACCGCGGCGAACGTGGCCGGCAGCCGCGTCGCGGCGTAGGCCGCGATGTCGTCGGCGCTGCGAGCCGCCGGGCCCGACGCGGTCGCCGCCCGGTACCGCGCGCTCAGCTCGCCGGCGGAGCGCCGCAGGTCGGTCGCCGTGCGCTCCTCCAGCCGGTCGTCGACGAACCGCTGCAGCTCCTCCGGCAGGGAGGCCGACCGCACCGGCGCCCTACAGGATCACGACGTCGGTGACGTCGTCGCGCAGCCGCAGGCGCACCGGCGCATCGACCGTCAGATCGGCCGAGTCGGACGAGAGCAGGTCGGCGATGACCTCGCCCTCCACCTCGTCCTCGACGCGCACCCGAGTGATCGGCCCCAGGAACGAGAGGTCGAGCACGCGCGCCTTGCCCTCGATCGTCCGGTCGAGCGCGAGCTGCTCCGGCCGCACCGCAGCGTGGGCCGCGGCCTCGGTCGACTCGGCCACGGTGCCGCGCACCGTCCGCCCGAGCACCTCCCAGCCGTCGTGCGCCGGCCGGGCGCCGATGCGGTTGACGGTGCCGATGAAGTCGGCGACGAACGGCGTGCGCGGGTTGATGTAGAGCATCCGCGGCGGGTCGAGCTGCTCGAGCCGGCCGTTCGACATCACGCCCACGCGGTCGGCGACGGCGAGCGCCTCGTGCTGGTCGTGGGTGACGAACACCGTCGTCACGCCGAACTCCCGCTGCACGCGCCGGATCTCGTCGCGCAGCGACTCGCGCACCTTGGCATCGAGGGCCGAGAGCGGCTCGTCCAGCAGCAGCAGCCGCGGCTGCGTGGCGAGGGCGCGGGCCAGGGCGACGCGCTGCTTCTGGCCGCCGGAGAGCTGGTGCGGATACTTCTTCTCGTGCTGCGTGAGGCCCGTCACCTCGAGCAGCCCGTCGACGGTCGACTTGCGCTCCGACGACGCGATCTTGCGCACCCGGAGCCCGAACTCGATGTTCGCCCGCGCCGTCATGTTCGGGAACAGCGAGTACTCCTGGAACACCATGCCGAAGCCGCGCTTCTCGGTCGGCGTGCGCGTGATGTCGGAGCCGCCGACGTGCACCTCGCCCGCGTCGGGACGCTCGAAGCCCGCGAGGATGCGGAGCGCGGTCGTCTTGCCGCACCCGGACGGCCCGAGCAGGCACACCAGCTCGCCCGTCTCGATCTCGAGGTCGAGCGACTCCAGGGCGATCGTCGATCCGAACGTCTTGCGCACGCCGCGCATCGAGACCGCAGCCATCAGCCCACCCCACCCAGTGTCGCGTCGATGCCGCGCCGGCGCAGCAGGCGCACGACGAACCAGAGCAGCAGCGACGTCAGGACCATGACGGCCAGCGCCAGCGCGATGCCGGCCCGCGCCGCGCCCCGCTGGTAGTTGACCATGTACGTCGGCAGCGTGTCCTTGAGGAGCAGCGCCGCGAACGTGAACTCGCCGAGCACGAGCGCGACCGTGAGCACCGAGGAGGCGATCAGCGACGCGCTCAGGTTCGGGATCAGCACGCGGAACAGGATGGTCCAGGTGCGTGCACCGAGGCTCCGCGCGGCCTCGTTGAGCGTGCGCGCGCCGATCGACTGCAGACCGGCGTCGAGCGCGCGGTACGTGAACGGCATGGCCGTCAGCGCGTAGAACGGCACGAGGCTGAGCGGACTGGCGAGGAACCACGGCGCCAGCGTCCGGAACGTCGCGGCGATGCCGACCACGAGGGCGATCGGCGGGATCACCCACGGCAGCAGCGTCACCATCGTCAGCGGCCCCTTGGCGCGCGGGTAGTACAGCTCCACCGCGATCGACAGCGGCAGCAGCAGCGCCAGGTTCACCAGCACCGCCAGCACGGCGAGCTGGACGCTGATCCACGCCGAGTGGTGCAGCGCGCCCTCGCCGAGCGCGTCGGTGAGACCCTTCAGCGACCAGCCCTCGAGCAGCCGGTCGGGCGACAGGAGGGCGACCGGTACGCGCTGGAACGCGAACCGCGCCATCGCCAGCATCGGGATGATGAAGTAGAGCGCGACCAGCCCGATCAGCCCGAAGCGCAGCACGTTCCCGCGGGTCACTGGCGGCTCCACAGTGCCGCCCGGCGATTGGCGAGGCCCATCACGAGCACCGCCGCGAGCAGCAGGATCACCGTCCAGGTGACGATCGCGTACGCCAGGTCCTGCTCACCCGTGATGACGTTGCCCTGCAGCAGGAAGCGGATCTGCAGCGGCACGATCTGCGTGGCCGGGCTCAGCACGTACGCCGTCGCGTAGGCCGAGAAGGCGTTCACGAACAGCAGCAGGAACCCGCCGATGAACGACGGCGTCAGCAGCGGCAGCGCCACCGACCGCCAGTAGCGCGAGGGCGGCGCGCCGAGCACCGCCGCGGCCTCCCGCCACGTCTTCTTCAGCCCGCCGACCGCCGGCAGGATGACGAGGAACATGAGCGGGATCTGGAAGTACAGGTAGACCGCGACCAGGCCCCAGAAGCCGGTCGGGCCGATGCCGTGGTCGACCAGGTCGAACCCCGTCGACTCACGCACCACCTTCGTGAGGATGCCCTGGGTGCCGATCGCGGCCACGAACGCGAACGCCAGCGGCACGCCGCCGAGCTGCGACGCGACCGCCGACCACGACTCGAACAGCGGCCGCAGGAAGCGCGGCCGGCTCAGGTCGTAGACGGCGAGCGCGAGCGCGAGGCCGAGCACCGCCCCGATCAGGCCGCTCGCCAGCGACAGCTGGAGCGAGTTGATGAAGCTCGACTGGTACGGGTCGGAGATCGCGCGCTCGAGGGATGCCGTTCCCGGCGTTCCGCCAGGGGTCACCGATCGCCACAGCACGATGGCGGTCGGATAGACCAGGAACAGGCCGATGAAGGCCAGGAACGGCAGCCCTGCGAGCGCGCGGGTCCGCATCGATCAGGCGTCCGCCACCATCGGGCCCCAGTTGTCGGCGAGGATCGTCTTGGCCGCGTCGGTCTGGGCCTGGCTCGGGAAGCTGACCTTCGCGATCACGTCGGCCGTCGGGAGGTTCTTCTTCAGCTCCTCCGTGATCTTGCCGGACGCCTCGAGCGCGGCGAAGCGGGCCGGGATGGCGCCGCCTTCCAGGTAGCCCAGGGCGCCGTCATCGCCGACGAGGTGCTCGAGCCACAGCCGTGCGGCGCACGGGTGGTTCGCCTCGGTGACGACGGACTGCGCGTAGTAGCCGCCGTACACGCCGTCCGACGGCACGACGACCTGCATCGCGAAGCCGGCATCGGCGAGCGCCGTCTGGAGCGACGGGAAGTTGTACGTCCAGTCGAGCGCGATCGGCACGTCGCCCGAGATCACGGCGGCCTCGGTGACGTCGAGCTGCTGCAGGTTGCCGGCCTTCTTCAGATCGGCCATGAACTGGATGCCCGGCATGATGTCGTCGAACGAGCCGCCGTTGGCGAGCGACGCGGCCATGACGGCGGCGAACGCCGCACCGGCCTCACGCGGATCGCCGTTGATGGTGACCTGGCCCTTGTACTCGGGCTTCTTCAGGTCGGCCCACGTCTGCGGCGGGTTCTGCACCAGGGTCGTGTTCGAGGCGATCGAGATCACGCCGTAGTACGCGCCGACCCACTGGCCGTTCGGGTCCTTGAGGTTGTCCGGGATCTCGTCCCAGACGGTCGGCTTGTACGTCTCGGCGAAGCCCTCGTCGATCATCTGCGTGGTGAACGACGGGCCGACGTCGACGACCTCGGGCATGTCGGGCTGGCCGCGCAGCGTCTGGATGGCGGTGAGCTCGTCTGCCGACGAGGCATCGGGGTTGGCGACGGGCGCCTCGATGCCGTACTTCGACTTGAAGGAATCGAGGATCCCCTTGTAGTTGGCCCACGTGTCGGGCAGGGCGATCAGGTTGACCTGGCCCTCCTCCTTGGCCTTGGCCGCGATCTCGTCGACCGTCGCGCCGCAGCCCGCGCTGTCCGCGCCGGCGGCGGCCGTGGTCGCTGCGCCCGACGTGGCCGGCGCGGCCGCGCTGGTCGCCGGTGCCGCTGCCGGCTCCGTCGTCGTGCCGTCGTCATCCGAGCCGCCGCACGCCGCGACCGCGATCGCGACCACGAACAGCGCCATGGTCGAGCTCAACGCCTTCCGCATCTGCTTCTCCTCCTCGTGACCAGGGGTCGGTCGGGAGCCGATACTACACTCGTCGCGGGCCGAAAAGGAGTCCCGGCGGTGATCGTCTGGTTACGCTCCGTCACCGAGGATCGACCGCGCGAGGGCCGGAACGTCGGTCGTGATGATCGCGATGTCCGGGTCCTCGGCCAGCTGCGCGAGGGTCGGCGCGTCGTTGACGGTCCACACCGACAGCCCGCGGCCGAGCGCGTGCGAGGCGCGCCGGGCCTCGGGTCCCAGCAGCGCGATGTCGGGCGCGAGGAAGTCGGCGCCGCACTCGCGCGCCGCAGCGAGCAGCCCGACCGCGGGCGCGCCCGGCACCTCCTCGACCAGCAGGCCGAGGTCGAGCGTCTCGTCCAGCCGCCGGAACTCGGCGATCACCTCGGGCAGGAACGAGGTCACGATCAGCCCCTCGCGGTGCGCGGGCTCGAGCAGCGCGAGCACGTCGCGTTCGAGCCCGGGCTCCTTGAGCTCCAGGTCGAGGCCGACCCGGCCGCGCGCCAGCTCCAGCAGCGCGACCAGCGCCAGCGGTTGCTCGTCGTCGCCGATCGGGTCGTGCGCCAGCACCAGGCTGCCATCCCGGCCACGGCGGATGTCGGTCTCCACCAGGTCGGCCCCGGCCGCGATGGCGGCGGCGAAGGCGGCCGCCGAATTGTCGGCGTGGTCGGCGCTCGCGCCGCGGTGCGCGCAGATCAGCGGGATGCTCATGGCCCTCGCTCCAGCAGCTTGGCGATACGTTCGCGCGCTCCGGCGTCGTCGGCGCCGCGCGGGGCGAGGCCGGTGCGGCGCACGACGTCGTCGACCGTCACGGCCCACTCCCGGTCGCGGGCGTGCGGCACCTGCGCGCCGATGTCGGGCGCGGCGGGTGAGAGCGGCTCCAGCAGGGTCTCGTCGGTCACCGTGCGCTGCAGGATGGCGCCCGCGGCGGCGCCGTGCCCGTGCACCAGGTGCGCGACGACGGCCTCCGGCGCGAGCGGGAACCGCGCGCGCAGCTCTGCGACGGCCGGCCCGGGCTCGACCGCCGAGGGCAGCGGCACCGGCTCGTGGCCGGGCGCCGGCCGGCCGAGCGCGGCGCAGGCGAGACCCGCCGCCTGCAGGCCGATGCGGCGCCAGGTGGTCAGCTTGCCGCCGGCGATCGAGACCATGCCGCCCGGCCCGGTCGTCAGCACCACCTCCCGCGGCGCCGCGCTGGTGGGTCCGGCCGCGACCGGCAGCACGCGCAGGCCGGCGAAGCGCTGCCGGATGCGGCCCGGATCGATCGTCTCCGCCGTCAGCGACAGGCCGGCCTCGGCCAGGATCTGGCGCTCGTCCCCGGGATCCGGCGCGACGGCGGCCGGGTCGCCGTCGTACGGGTGGTCGGTGGTGCCGAGCAGCAGGCCGTCCTGGAAGGGGATGGCGAAGGCGACGCGGCCGTCGCCCAGCATCGCGGTGACGGCGGCCTGCAGCCCTTCGTCGGCGGCGAGCACGAGGTGCGTGCCGCGGGAGAGCTGCACGGTCGTGCCGGCGCCGGGCCGCTCCATCTGCCGCAGACGGTCGATCCACGGACCGGACGCGTTCACGACCACCCGGGCGCGGATCTCGACGGCGCCGCCGTCGAGGCGGTCGACGGCATCGGCGCCGACGACGCGTCCGCCCAGCGTCCGCAGGCCGACGACCTCGGCGTGGTTCAGCACCAGCGCCCCGGCCTCGGCGGCACCGTCCAGTGCGGCGAGCGTCAGCCGCGCGTCGTGGGTGAGGTGGTCGTGGTACAGCACCGCGCCGCGCACGCGATCGGTCGCGAGGCCGGGCACGCGTGCGCGGGCGTCGTCGGCCGACAGGCGCCGCGGACGCCCGTCGCGAAAGCCCGACAGCGCGCCGTAGAGCGCCGTGCCGGCCAGCAGCGCCGCCGGCCCGTACGCCGTCTCGGGCGTCAACGGCACCAGGAACGGCAGCGGTCGCACCAGATGCGGGGCGACGACCGCGGCGTTCGCGCGCCGCTCGGCGTGCGCCTCGCGCACCAGCCGCAGGTCGCGCATCGCCAGGTAGCGCAGGCCGCCGTGGATCAGCTTCGAGGAGGCGCTCGAGGTCGCACTGCCCAGGTCGCGGGCGTCGACCAGCGCGACCCGCAGGCCGGTGCGGGCGAGAGGCCACGCAACGCCGGCGCCGACGACGCCGCCCCCGATCACGAGCACGTCGAACTCCTCGGCCGCCAGCTGCGCCAGCGCCTCGGCGCGGTTGCGGGTGGCGGGGGCGCCGGTCACGGCTCGTCGAGGATGCGGTCGTCGCGCGTGTCGCGCACGAGCGTCAGCCAGCGGTGGCAGCCGAGCTCGTGGAACCAGCGCTCGCGGCACGGCCCCTCGGGGTTGTCACGGCGCCAGACGTCGAGCCAGTCGGCCGGGATCTCGCCGCCGTACCGGAACTCCGTAGACGAGCGCGGGCCGCACGTCGGGCAGTCGATGCGGAAGCTCAATGCGTGCCCGCCGATCCACGGTCGGCCCGGGTGCGGTCTCGCTCGAAGCGATCGAGCGCGAACGGGGCGATCAGGTCGGTCGGCCGCCCCTGCGCGATGGTGGCCGCCATCTGCTCGCCGCCCGCCGGGATCGCCTTGAAGCCCCACGTGCCCCAGCCGGTGGTGATCAGGAAGCCCGCCGCGCCGGTCTCGCCCATGATCGGCGAGTAGTCGGGGCTCATGTCGCAGACGCCCACCCACTGCCGCAGCAGCCGCATCCGGCGCATGAACGGCAACAGCGTGATGGCGCGGAGCGCGCAGTTCTGCAGGAAGTCGTGGCCGGACCGGTACGAGTAGCCGGCCTGGCGGTCGATCTCGGCGCCGAACAGGAACTCGCCGCGCGGCGTCTGCGACACGTACACGAGCAGGTCGGACGAGATCACGATCGGCCCGAGCGTCTGCGGGTAGTGATTGGTGACGGCGGCCTGCAGCGGGTGGGTGCGGATCGGCAGGCGGACGCCGGCCATCGCGGCGAGCGTCGTGACGTGCCCGCCGACGGCGCCCAGCACCACACCGGCATTGATGCGCCCGGCCGTCGTCTCGACGCCCGTCACGCGGGCGCCGTCGCGCACCAGGCCGGTCACGCCCACGCCCTGGTGCACGTGCACGCCCCGCGCCATCGCCCCCTCGGCGTAGCCCCACACCACGCGGTCGTGCCGCGCCGTGGCACCGCGCGGGTGATACGAGGCGCCGAGGACGGGGTACTTGCCATCGCCGGTCAGGTCGAGCTGCGGGCACAGGTGCGCGATCTCGGCCGGCTCGACGAACTCGGTGTCGGCGCCGCAGGCGGTGTTCAGCACCGCGCGCGCCTTTTCCGTGCGCAGCGTCGCCTCGGAGTGCGCCAGCCACAGCAGGCCCTTGGTGGCGTGCATGACGGGGCGGTCGAGCTCGGCCTCGAGGCCCTCGTACAGCTCCAGGCTGCGCTGGTAGAAGGCGACGGCGTCGGGGATGCCGTAGTTGGCGCGGATCACCGTCGTGTTGCGGCCGGAGTTGCCGGCGCCGATGTACGAGCGCTCCAGCACGGCCACGTTCGTGATGCCGTGCCGCGTGGCCAGGTAGTAGGCGGTCGCCAGCCCATGGCCGCCGCCGCCGACGATGACGACGTCGTAGGAGGACCGGGGCGCGGTGGCGCCGAGCAGGGAGATGCGGCGCTCGACGAACTCGTTCACGCCAGTCGCTCCTCGAGCTCCGCCCGGAACGCGGCCGGGACGAGCACCAGCGTGCGGCCGGCGGCGGTGAACACCTTCACGGGCACGCCGGCGAGGGCGCCCTGGGCGAGGCCGGCGGCGGGCAGCGGCCAGTCGGCGTGGCGCGCGACCAGCGCCGTGGCCGCGGCCGGATCGATCCAGGCGCCCGCCCAGCCGGCGTCGGCGAGGACGATGGCATCGGGGTCGGCGACCCCCGGCGACACGTCGGCCAGCACCAGCAGGTCGTCGGGGGCAAGGCGCAGCGCCACCGTCTCGGCGCCCAGCGCTAGCGCGTCCAGCGCAGCGGGGGACGCCGCGATGCGGGTGGCCGTGACCAGCTCAGGCGCGAACACGGGCGCCCTCCCGGTCGTAGAACGGCAGCTCGACCACGCGCGCGGTGCGGCCGTCGACCTGGAACGCCGCCGGCAGCTCGCCGTCGACCAGGTCGGCGAACGCGAGCAGGACGCTGTACCCGAGCGTGTCGGAGAACCACGCCGAGGTGACGTTGCCGCACAGCGCCGGGCCGTCGAAGATCGGCGACCCGTCGACCGGCGCCGGCCCGTCCAGCTCGAGCGCAACGAGGCGACGGTCGAGCGGGAAGGCGTCGATGCGCGACAGCGCGTCGCCACCGATGAAGTCGCGCACGCCGTCGGAGCGCACCGCCCACTCCATGCCGAGGCGCCGCGGCGTCGAGTCGAAGTCGGTGTCCATGCCGACGATCACGTGGCCCTTCTCGAGCCGCAGCGCCAGCAGCGCCTGCAGGCCGTGCGGCCGCACGCCGAGATCGTCGCCCGCGGCGAGCAGGGCGCGCCACAGCTCGACCGAGCGGTCGGCGGGATGGTGCAGCTCCCAGGACGGCTCGCCGGTGAACCCCAGGCGCATCACGTCGCACGGCACGTCCGCCACCTCGGCCGCGGCCGAGCGCATGAACGCCGGCGGCTCCGCCAGTCCGCAGCGCGCGAGCAGCTCGGCCGCCCGCGGGCCCGTGACGTTGATCGCGGCGACGGCGACGGTGCGGTCGACGATGCGCACGTCGCACTCGAACCCCTCGGCCCAGTCGCGCAGCCAGGCCTCGGCGCCGGCCGCGCCGCCCGTCGTGAAGGTGAGCGTGAACCGGCGCTCCGCGTCGCGGACGATGACGCCGTCGTCGAACACGTAGCCGCGCTCGTCCAGCAGCAGGGCGTAGCGGATGCGGCCGGGCTGAAGATCGCCGACGCGGCACGGGTAGATCCGCTCGAGGAACCGCACGGTGTCCGGCCCGCTGACCACCACCTTGCCCAGCGTCGACACGTCGCCGATCGACACCGCCTCGCGCACGGCGGCGTACTCGCCGGCCGTGTCGCCGTACGTCCACGGCCGCCACCAGCCGCCGAACCGCTCCATCCGTGCGCCCAGCGCGCGGTGCTCGCCGTCCAGGGCGGTGCGCCGGACGGGCGGGAAGAAGACGCCGCCGGCGGCCTCCTCCATGGTGATCTGCCGGGTCATCGGCCGGGCCGTGAACGGCTGCGGCGTCTCGCCGGTGCGCGCCGCGAGGTAGGCGCGCAGGTGCGGCAGGCACGCGCCGCCCTGGCAGGTGCCGGTGCCCGCCAGCGTCGAGCGCTTGACCAGCTCCATCTCGCGGAAGCCGCGCTCCCACACCGAGTCGAGGTCGGCCACGGTGGTGCCGGTGCAGCGGCAGACGACCGCATCCGGCGGCGGTGGCGGCGGCAGCCGGCCGGCGATCGCTGCGTCGCCCACCACGCGGATCGCGAGCCCGGCGCCCTGGCGCGCGAGCCCGTCGCGGGGATGCAGGCCGCGGTCGACGACGACGGCGTCCACCTCCTCGCGGCGCTCGGTGCCGCCGGCGCGCACGACGATGGCCCGGACGCGCGTGTCGCCCTCGATGCGCACGACCTCCGTGTCCGCGCCGGATCGTGGCCACGCGCTCCGGCATCAGGCCCGCGCGCGCGAGCTCGGCCGCGGCGCGAGCGGTGCAGAACCCCTCCAGCTCGCTGCCCGGCCAGACCGGCTGCTCCTCGGCCGCGCCCGTCGCGACCACGACCTCGCCCGCGTGGACGTGCAGCATCCCCTCCGCGCGGCGCACGACGAGGCGCGGGCCGTCGTAGATGCCGACGACCTCCTGGCCGTCGCGCGCGTCGAGCTCGACGACCGTGCGGCCGCCGGCGCGCGCCTCGGCCGCGGCCTGCAGCCCGCTCGGGCCGCGGCCGACGACGGCCACGTCGCAGTGCACGTGGTCGAGGCGCACCGCCCCGCGGGCGCCGGGATCGGGCACCGGCGCGACGCCGCGCGCGCCCTGCCGCTCGACGACCGCCCCGTCCCGGGCCGGTGTCTGGCAGCTGCGCACGTACGAGACGCCGTCGACCACGCAGAGGCAGTTCGGGCAGTCGCCGGCGAGGCAGAGCGTGCCGCCCCGGCCGGGATGGAGGCCGTTGCGCAGCAGCGCGAGCGCGACCGAGTCACCCGGCTCGAAGGCCAGCGCCGCGCCGTCGACGGTGAGCCGCGGTGGTTCAGCCGCCCCAGATGTCACCGAGCGTGTACCCCTCCGGAAACGGATCGGTCGGGTCGAGCACGTACTGCGCGAAGCCGGTGATCCACGCCTGGCCCGCGATCGTCGGCACCACGGCCGTCCTGTCGCCGACCGTCGTCTCCTCCAGCAGCCGCCCGGTGAAGACCGTGCCGAGGATGCCCTCGTGCAGGAAGGTCTCCCCCAGCTGCAGCTCACCCTTCGCGTGCAGGCAGGCCATCGCGGCGCAGGTGCCGGTGCCGCACGGCGAGCGGTCGATCGCGCCCGTCCAGGTCGCCGGCCGGTCCCAGTCCAGCTGGCCGGTCGACACCGTCACGACGTTGCGGCGCGAGATGCCCGGGTTCGGCGACGGCGCGTACAGCTGGCCGATCGTGATGTCGTGGATGCCCGGGTTCTCCGGGTGCACGACGGGCAGCTGCTCGGTCGCCGCGGCCTTGATCATCTCGGTCACGCGCACGATCTCGCCGCCGTTGGCGGGCACCAGCTCGAGGTCGAGCTGCCGCGCGTCGGCGATCACGTAGAACATGCCGCCCCAGCCGACGTCGACGGTGACCGTGCCGAGGTGCGGCACCTCCACCTGCTGGTCGAGGTACGCGGCGAACGCCGGCACGTTGCGGAACTCGACCGCCGTCACCTTGCCGTCGTCGCACGTCGCCTTCACGCCGACCAGGCCCGCGGGCGTCTCCAGCGTCAGCTCCGTGACCGGCTCCTGCATCTCGATGATGCCCGTCTCGAGCAGCGTCGTGACGACGCAGATCGTGTTCGTGCCGCTCATCGGCGGGTACTCGACCTGCTCCATGATCACGTAGCCGGCGTCGGCCTCCGGCCGCGTCGGCGGCAGCAGCAGGTTGACGTTCGCGGCCGGGTAGCCGCGCGGCTCGCGCAGCATCATCAGGCGCACCCAGTCCTTCGAGTCGCGCAGGTAGGTCATCTTCTCGAACATCGACGCGCCCGGCACGTCGGCGACGCCGCCGACGATCACCCGGCCGTGCTCGCCGCAGGCATGGAGGTCGACCGCGTGGATCATCTTCGAGAAACGCATGGCCCCGATTGTGGCCGATCAGCAGACCGCGCCGCGCTCCACGCGCAGCGTCCGGCCCGCCGGCAGGCTGACGCGCACCCGCAGCACGGCGGTGCGGTAGCGGTCGGAGCCCGCCTCGACGCGGGTCGCGAGGCGGGTGAAGGACGAGCCGACGCGGAAGAAGCCGCGCTGCGAGCGCCAGCCGCTCGCCGTCGCGACCGCGCTCTCGCCCTTCTCGAGCGGCACGCGGCCGCCCACGACGATGCTCCGCGAGCTGGTCACCTTCAGCGACTCGACCACGGTGCACCCGTCGAGACGGATGCGCAGCGTGTAGCCCGGGCCGGTGGCCAGGACCGCGGCGCCCTCGAGGCGCACGCGCGTTGCCGACGGCAGGTCGAAGTCGGGCGCGCTGGACGGCGTCATCGCCGGCAGCAGCGGCACGCGGCCCTGCTCGGCCCGGTGCACGCCGAGGCTCGATCGGCCGTCGAGCGCCGCGGGCGCCCTGCGCAGCGAGATGGCGAGGAACCCGCGGCCGTTGCGCAGCGTCACGAGCCCCGGTCCGCCCGCCGCGGCGAGCGGCGTCTGCGCGAGCACGATGCCTGCCGGCGGCGGCGCGGCCGGCACCAGCGGCGGCGGCGCCATCGACAGCAGCGCCAGGGTGAGCCCGTTGTAGACCTGCAGCTGCGCGTAGTTGTCGGTGCCGTCGCGGGCGATGGTCTGCGCGAAGCGCATGCGCGGCACGATCGCGAGCGGGCCGAGGATGGTCGGGTGCTCGCGGCGCAGCATCGCCAGCGCCGCCTCGGCCGTGCGCTCGTACCGGCCCGCGTTGGCGCGGTTCCACCGCTCGCACCGCCGCAGAGCGTAGACGGCGGCGGCCTGCGCGAACGACTCCTCGTACGACCGGCCGTACCAGGCAACGCGCCCCATCGGGCTGGTCATGCGCACGAGGATGCGGCACCCGTTCACTGCAGCGCTCCGCAGCTGCGCGTCGCCCGTCGCCTCCGCCACGTGCGCCACCCAGGCGAGGCCGAACGCGTGATACGCGAGCGGCCACGAGCCCGGGTCACCGCCGTAGCCGCCCCGGATCTTGGGCAGGTACTGGGTCTTCAGGAACCGCAGCGTCTGGGTGCGGTAGCTGCCGAGGCCCGCGCGGTCGGCCTCGATCGCCGCCGCCGCGGCGACCAGCGACCAGTTGTTGACGTACCTGCCCGTCAGCCAGAACTTCGCGACCTGCGCCATGCGGCGCTGCAGCACCGGATCCCACCGGCGTGGCGCCGCGGCTCCGAGCGAGCGCCGCGTGCGCAGCGCCGCGAACGCGTTGAACGGCGGATGCGGGGCCGTCGCCGGCGGGTGCGAGATCCAGTGCTGGACGGCGCCGACGGCCGAGCGGTCGTGGTTCCGCAGCGCCATCGCGAGCGCCATCATGGTGTTGCCGTAGTGCGGCGCGGGCTTCGACTCGGGGATGGCCGGGAACGCGCCCGACCGCAACTGCTTGGCGAGCCAGTACGAGACGGCGCGCTGACCGTACGGCGCAGCCACCGCCGGCGCCGGCGCGCAGAGGGCGGCAACGGTCGCCGCCAGGATGATCCATGTCCACCTCACGCCCCATGCGAAGTATGCTCCTTCGCGGCATGGCTGCGGAGCCGATCACCGAGCGTGCGCAACGGCTGTTCGCCGGGCTCGGGTCCGACTACGACCGCTGGTCGTCGTGGCTGTCGTTCGGCCAGGACCCCCGCTGGCGCCGGTTCATGGTCGACCACGTGCCGGTCGCGAAGGATGCGAGCGTGCTCGACGTCGCGTGCGGCACGGGCCTCGTGATCCGCGAGCTGCACCGCCGCTATGGCTGTCGGATCACGGCGCTCGACCAGTCGGCGGGCATGCTCGCCGGCGCCCGGGAGCGCACCGCGTCGATCAGCGCCGACGTGACGTTCGTCGAGGGCCGGGCCGAGGAGCTGCCCTTCGGCGACGCCTCGTTCGACGCCCTCACGTTCACGTACCTGCTGCGGTACGTCGACGACGTGCACGCGACGCTGACGGAGTTGGCGCGCGTGCTGCGTCCGGGCGCGCCGTTCGGCTACCTCGAGTTCTCGGTGCCGCCACGCGGGCCGCTGCGCTGGCTGTGGCACCTCTACACCGGTGTCGGGCTGCCGCTCGCCGGCCGCCTGATCGCGCCGGCCTGGCACGACGTCGGGACGTTCCTGCGTCCCAGCATCCTGCGGTTCCACGACCGCTACCCCCCACCCCTGCTGGCCGCCGCGTTCGAGCGCGCCGGATTCGTCGACGTCCGGTACCGGCGCAAGTCGTTCGGCGGTGGCATCGTCGTGTGGGGCCGCCGCCGTGCGGACTGAGCCGGGCCCGCCGGCCTTCTACGCGCTGCAGGCGGGCGGGTGGCGCGACTACGTCACGCTGCTGCACCTGCCGTACACGGCCTGGCACCTCGCCTACGTGGCGATCGGCGCCGGGCTGGCACCCGAGCTGGACGTCGGGCGCCTGATCGCCACGCTGGCGGCGTTCGGCCTGGCCGTGGGCGTCGCCGCGCACTGCCTGGACGAGCTGCACGACCGGCCGCTGCGCACCACCATCCCGCGCGGTGCGCTGCGCGGCCTGGCGGCGGTCGGCCTCGCGGGCGCGGTCGCGCTCGGCATCGCCGGCGTCGGCGAGCTCGGTCCCGGCCTGCTGGTGTTCATCGCGATCGGCGCGCTCGCGGTGCCGGCGTACAACCTCGAGCTGTTCGGCGGGCGCCTGCACGGCGACCACGCCTTCGCGCTGCTGTGGGGCGCGTTCCCGGTGCTGACCGGGTACTACGCACAGGCCGAGACGCTGGCGCCGGCGGCGTTCGCGGGCGCGGCCGCGGCCTCTGCCTTCTCCCTCGCCCAGCGACGCCTGTCGAACGAGGCGCGGGGAATCCGCCGCCGCGCGACCGCCGTCGAGGGCCGCATCGCGTGGAGCGACGGCCGCGAGGAGGAGCTCGACACCGCGCGGCTGCTGGCACCCCACGAGGCGGCCCTCCGTGCGCTGGCTGCCGGGCACGTCCTGATCGCCGCCGCGGTGCTGCTGACCGGGGTAGGGTGAAGGTGTTCCGAGGCCGAGGCAGAAGGCTTCCACTCCATGCGACGCCCTCTCCTCCTGGCCATCCCCCTCGCGCTCGTGTTCGCCGCCCCGGCGGGCGCCGCCTCGTTCTCCTCCGGCGTCGCCTCGGGTGACGTCACCGACACGTCGGTCGTCGTCTGGACGAGGGCCCCGAGCCGCGGCATCGTGCGGGTGATCGTGATCGACCGCGACGCGCGGGTGCCGACGGGCCGGTTCAAGAAGGTCAGCGCCCGCGGTGCCGGCCACGTCGTCAAGTTCACGATCAAGGGCCTCGCCCCCGGTCACGACCACGTGTTCCGCTTCATCCAGGGCAACAAGGTCTCCGGCGAGGGCAAGTTCGAGACCGCGCCCCGGCCGACGTCCGACCGCCAGGTGAAGTTCGTCGTCCACGGCGGCGCGACCGGCGACGCGCGCCCCGGCAAGAGCGCGGCCAGCCTGGCCGGCGCCGACTTCCGCATCGATCTCGGCGCCACCGGCGTCGCCACGACCACCACCGAGCAGCGGCGCGTCAACGTCACGAAGCCGCTGCGGGCCGCCGCCTCCGGGTACTACCTCTGGAACGGCGACGGGGCCGGGGCCGGTCGCGACGCCTTCCTGCTCCGCAACCCGGCCGTGGCCGGCAAGATCGGGCTGTTCCGCAAGGCCCGCTGGGGCCGCAACCTCGAGCTGTTCATGATCGACGCGCGCTCGTTCCGCTCCGGCACCGTCCAGGCCGCGTGCCCGGCGACCGACGGCGTCGACCGCGCCCCGACCATGCCCGACGTCGCGCGCGGCACGTCCGGCATCCCGTCGCTTCAGAACCCGGTCGCCGCCGGCTGCCGCGACGCCATCGACGACCCGAACCGCCGCCTCCTCGGCACCGCCCAGTACGACGCCCTGCTCGACGCGCTCAAGCAGTCGACGTCGCGGTTCAAGGTGCTCGTCTCCCCCGTGCCGCTCGGCCAGTACTACGTCGATCCCTACGATCGCGCCGAGGGCTTCGGCAGCGAGCGCCGGCGGCTCGTCGACGCGCTGCGCGACCCGGCGAACGGGCTCCGGAACGTCGTGGTCCTGGCCGGCGCCGCCGGCGGCACGCTGTCCGGCGAGCTGCGCCTGCAGACCCTCGAGGACGGCGGCGCGATCGGCTCCGGCGTGCGCGAGATCGCGACCGGCACCGGCCGCGGCGGCCTGCTCGCCGCCCGTCCCGACGCCGCGCGCTGGCGCCTGATCCTGCACGGCGCGCTGCCCACCGGCGTCGGCCTCGGCTGCACCGCGCTCTCCACCACCGCCTACCTGCGGGTCGTCGTCACGAAGGCCGCGCTCACCGTCACGCTCCGCGACGGCAAGCGCAAGCCGGTGCTGGACGAGAGCTCCGGCGCGCCGTGCGCGGCCGTCGCCGTGCCGTTCACTCCCTGACGGGCTCGGGCTCCGGGGTGACGAGCGGCTGGGTGCGCGCACGCGTGCGCCGGTACAGGACCACGCCACCCAGCAGCAGCGCCTCGACGGCGGTCAGCAGCAGGCGGTTCAGCGCCACGACGACCAGCGCCGTGGCGGGATCCACGTACGCGAGCAGCAGGGCGTAGACCGTACCCTCGCGCACGCCGAGGCCGGACGGCGCGAACACCACCAGCACCGAGACGATGGCGCCGATCGCGCTGGCGCCGCCGAGGTACGCGATCGCCGACAGCGGCACGTCGGCCCCGAACGCGAGCGCCATCTGCCGCAGCGCCAGACCGCCGATCAGCCACGTGACGCCGTAGAACATGAGCACGCCGAGCGTGCTGCGCAACGGCAGGCGCGGGATCGGCTCGTCGCCGAGGCGCTTCAGGAGCTTGTCCGCCGCCGGGCCGTAGATGCGGGGGTGCAGCAGGACCACGAGCAGCGCGGCGAACCCGATGATCGTCCACAGCGGCACGGGCAGATCGACGTCGGGCGTAAACGGCAGGGACAGGGCGAACACGATCACGCCCGAGATGGCCGACAGCCCGGCCTCGTACCCGATCGACGCCAGCACCGGCCCCGACGGCAGGCCGAGCCGCTTGGTGGCGACGACGCGCGCGGCGGGGGTCCACACACCGCCCGGGATGTACTTGGCGAGCATCGACAGCATCTCGGCGCCGACGGCATCGGCGTAGCCGATCCGCATCCCGAGGGCACGCAGGATCAGGATCCACCCGATCACGAAGATCAGGTAGTAGCTCGCCAGGATCGTGGCCGCCGCGAGCACGCGCGTGTAGTCCATCTCCTCGAGCCGCGGCTTCAGCTCGGCCCACGACGACTTCACCTCGATCGTCAGGAACACGACCATCGCCGTGAGCAGGACGATCTGCAGCAGGAGGATCCAGCGTTTGCGGTTCACGTCCGGACTATCGCAGCCAGAACGACCGCGACACGAGCACCAGGGCCGGCAGCAGTTCCAGCCGTCCGGTCCACATCAGTCCGATCATGACCAGCTTCCCCGGTGTGCCGTACTCCGCGAACGATCCCATCGGGCCGCTGGCGCCGAAACCTGGGCCGACGTTGCCCAGCGCCGTGGCCGAGGCGGCCAAGGCCTCCTCCACCGTCACGGGCAGTCCCCGGGCCGCGGCATCCGACGCCAGCAGGATCGCGCCCACGATGAAGACGACGATGTAGAGCAGGATGAATCCGACGACCGCGCGCACGGCCTTCTCGTCGACGGCGCGTCCGCCCATCCGGATCGGCTGCAGGAGTTCCGGATGGGCCGCGCCGCGCACCTCGCGCCGCATCACGCGGATGGCGAGCCGCGCCCGCACAATCTTGATCGCGCCGCCCGTCGACCCCGAGCAGCCGCCGGGAAACATCAGGAGGAGCAGCAGCAGCAGGGCGGGCGCCGACCAGACGGCGAAGTCGGTGGACGCGTAGCCCGTCGTCGTGATCGTCGAGACAGCCTGGAATACCGCGTGCCGGATGGCGTTGGGGGCGCTGTAGCGGTCCTCGAGGATGAGGATGGTGGCGAAGACCGCAGCGGCCGTGGCGACCAGCGCAAGGTACGACCGCAGCTCCTCGTCGCGCAGGAACGCGCGCTTCGACCGGAATAGCCCGCGGTACCAGAGCCCGAAGTTCACGCCGGCCGAGGCCATCAGGACGATCGCGATCCACTGCGCGGTCGGTCCGAACGCCTCGAACGAACGCGGTTCGGGGGAGAAGCCGCCGGTCGCCAGCGCCGCGAAGGCGTGGCACACCGCGGAGTACAGCCCGATCCTCGGCTCGAGGCCGAAAGCGCCGGAGAGCCAGAAGGCTGCGACGCCGATCGCGGTCATGCCGACGTAGAGGCCCCAGAGTCGCGCCGCCGTGTCACGGATCCGCGGCACCAGCTTGTCGAAGTCGGGCCCTGGCGACTCGCGTTCCATCAGGGCCCGGCCGCCGCCCGACAGCCGGGGCAGCACCGCCAGGGCAAGCACGATGATTCCCATGCCGCCGAGCCACTGGGTCATCGAGCGCCAGAACAGGATCGCGTGGCCATGGCTCGAGAGGTCGGCAATCACACTCGAGCCGGTCGTCGTGAACCCGGACATCGACTCGAAGTACGCGTCCATAGGACTCGAGATGTCGCCGCCCTCGAACACGTACGGCAGCCCCCCGACCGCGGCGACCGAGAGCCATCCGAGACCGACCACGAGGAACCCCTCGCGCAACCCGATGTCGTGGGCCGGCCCGAGGCGTTCCAGGCCCAGGCCGATGGCGCTCCCGATCAGCATCGTCCACCAGAACGGCGACCCGGACTCGCCGTAGATGAGAGCGACGCCTGCGGGGACGATCAGCGTCAGCGAGAACCAGCGCACGATCGAGCCGATGGTGCGAAGGGTCGTGCGGATGTCGACGGGTGTCAGCAAGGGTGCGGCACCGATCCTACGGTCAGCGGCGCCAGTAGGCGCGGCTGAGGATGACGATCACCGGCAGCAGCTCGAGGCGACCGGCCCACATCAGCAGCGCCATGATGATCTTGCCGGGGTCGCCGTACCCGGCGAACGACCCCATCGGGCCCGCCGCACCGAACGCCGGCCCGACGTTGCCGAGGGTCGCGGCCGATGCCGAGATCGCCTCGTCGAGGCCGACCGGCGTGCCGCGCAGCGCGGCGTCGGCCGCGAGGGCGATCGCGCCGAGCGCGAACAGGGTGAGGTAGAGCACGACGTACACCACCACCGCGCGCAGCACGGTCTCGGAGACCGTCCGGCCGGTGAGCCGGATCGGGACCTGTTGCTGCCGGTGCACGGTCAGGCGGACCTCCCGGCTGACCATCCGCCCGACCAGCAGCACGCGGGCGATCTTGAGGCCGCCCGCGACCGATCCGGCGCAGCCGCCGGCGAACATCAGGATCAGCAGGATCGCCAGCGCGACGCTCGACCAGCCGGCGAAGTCGACCGAGGCGTAGCCGGTGCCGGTGATGGCCGACGCCGACTGGAACAGCCCGTGGCGGATGCTGGCGGCGCCGTCGTGGCGTCCCTCCGCGTACAGCACGAGCGCGAGCAGGGCCCCGCCGACGGCGAGCAGCGTCGCGTAGAGACGCAGTTCCTCGTCCCGCAGCAAGGCCCGGTGGCTGCGGAAGAGCGCGCGATACCAGAGCACGAAGCTGACGCCGACGAGCGACATGAAGACGATCGCGACCCACTGCGCCGCCGCACCGAACGCCTCGAATGACCGTGCCTCGGCCGAGAAGCCGCCCGCGGCGACGGTGGTCATCGCCGTCGTCACCGCGTCGTACATGTCCATCTGCGGCTCGATGCCCGTCAGTCCCAGCACCGCATACGCAGCGAACGCGGCCAGCGATAGGGCGAGGTACAGCAGCCACAGCCGCGCCGCCGAGTCGCGCGCCCGCGGCAGCAGCTTCTGGTAGTCGTGACCGCTCGTCTCACGCTCCGCGAGGCCCCGACCGCCCAGCGACAGCCCGGGCAGGATCGCGATCGCGAGGACCACGATCCCCATGCCGCCGATCCACTGCGTCAGCGCTCGCCAGAACAGCAGGGCGCGGTCGTGCCCCGGAATGTCGATGAGGATGCTGGAGCCGGTCGCCGTGATGCCCGACATGCCCTCGAAGAACGCGTCGGCCGGTCGCGCGGCATCGCCGCCGTCGAGCATGTACGGCACCGACGCGATCCCGGCCACGAGCAGCCACCCGAGGGCCACGACCGCGAAGCCTTCGCGGATGCCGACCGCACGCGTGCTACCGCGAAAGCGCTCGAGCGCCAGCCCGAGCGCCGTGCCGCCGATCAGCGGGATCACGAAGGGCAGCGTCGGCTCGTCGTAGCCGACCGCGACGATCACGGGAACGATGAGCGTCAGCGAGAACCAGCGCACCAGCGTGCCGATCGCGCGGGCGACGCTGCGACCGTCGACCGCGGAGCGGACGCTCAGAGGGCTTCCTCCAGCTTCCGGACGCTGCGCGCCTCCGCGACGATGATCGCCCGGTCGCCGGCCTGCAGGCTGTCGTCGCCGCGCGGGAAGATCACCCGGTCGCCACGGACGATCGCCCCGACGATCGCATCGGCCAGAGGCCGCTCGGAGAACGGCCGGCCGAGCAGCTTGCTCGCTGCCCGCACCTCGAGCTCGAGCACCTCCACGCGGTCGTTCTCGAGCATCGCGAACGCGCTGGTGCGCGGGTCGTGGGTGAACCGGACGATCTCCTCCGCCGTCACCTGCCGCTGGTTGACGGCCAGCGCGACGCCGGCGTCGTGGAAGACCGGGATGAACTCGGGATTGCCCACGACGGCGAGCACGGTGCCGACGCCGATCCGGCGGGCGATCAGCGCGAGCAGGAGATCGGTGCCATCGTCGTCGGTGCAGCACACCGCGGCGTCGGCGCGCCCGATCGCCTCGCGCTCGAGGAAGTCGCCGTCCGTGGCGTCGGCGTGGAAGACGCGGACGTTCGAGAACTGCTCCGCAACCAGCCGCGCACGCGACTCGGACCGCTCGACGAGGCTGACGTTGAGCTCCAGCGCCGCCAGCACGCCGGCGATGCTCGTACCGGTCTCGCCGCCACCGAAGACGACCACCTCGCCGATCTCGCGGCCCGCGGGCGCGAGGCGCCGGGCCCATTCCCTCGCGGCCTGCGGTGACGCGATCAGCACCAGCCGGTCGCCCGCCTCGATGGTGTCGGCACCGCGGGGGATGATCACGCGGTCGGGCCGGATGATGGACGCGACCACGCTCCCGTCCGGGATCCGGGCCTGCGCCAGCGTCCGGCCGACGAGCCCGCCGGCGTCAGCGGTGTCGACGGCGAACTCGACCATCTCGACCCGGCCGCCGGCGAAGACGTCGGTCTGGAGGGCGTTCGGATAGCCGATCGCACGGGCCACGGCCTGCGCGGTCTCCTGCTCGGATGAAACGATGAAGTCCACGTCGAGTGGCCCGCCCGCCACGCGTCGAAGTACTCCGACGACCGGGTCCGGACGACGATCTTGCCGCCGCAGATCGACCGGATCAGCATCGCCGCCACGATGTTCGTCTCGTCCCGATCGGTGGCCGCGATCACGAGGTCGGTGACCCGCGCCCGGCCCGGAGCAGATCGCGCGCGCCGTCCCGCTCCCCTGCACCGGTAACACGTCGAAGCGGTACGAGATCGAGGAGAGGCGATCCGGATCGAGCTCCAGCACGGTGACGTCGTGGGACCGTGGAGCGCCGCCACGATGGCCGTGCCGACCTGGCCGGCGCCGATGACGAGTACCTTCACGGGGCGCGAGCGTACCGCACCCGGAGGCGGGCGGTATGCTCTACGTGACCCGTCCATGCAGCCTTCAGCTCACCACCATGCCCCGTATCCGCCCTCGCAGGCACCGCGCAGTGACCGTCACGGCTCCACGCCCGTCGGAGCCGCGCATCGCCGTGCTCGAGGAAGCCGGGCTCCGGTGGATCCAGATCGAGTCGCCCGGCGCCGCTGAGGTCGCCTGGCTCGACACCGAGTTCCCGTTCCACGAGCTCGACCTGGAGGACGTCCGCTCGCGCCGCCAGCGGCCGAAGGTGGACGACTACGACGACTACCTCTTCGTCGTGCTGCACTTCCCGTGGTACGACGCCGGCACGCAGCGCCTGTACGCCGCCGAGCTGAACGCCTTCATCGGCCGCGACTACCTGATCACGCTCCCGAACGTCCCGCTGAAGCCGATCTCGGCCCTCTTCCGCCGCTACGAGAAGACGACGACGAGCGCGCCGAGCACTTCGCCAAGGGCGCCGGGTACGTGTTCTACGAGGTGCTGGACGCGATGTACGCGTACTGCTTCCCGATCCTCGACTCGATCGGCCGCAAGCTCGACGACATCGAGGACGAGCTGTTCGACGAGGGCCAGTCGGTCGTCCAGGAGATCTCCAACGCCAAGCAGGAGATCATCTCGTACCGCAAGATCATGAAGCCGCAGCGGCCCGCGCTGCGGCTGCTGGAGCGCGACACGACGCGCTTTCTGGCCGGCGACCTCGAGATCTACTACGACGACCTGGTCGACGCGTCCGAGCGCATCTGGGACGTGCTCGACAACTACAAGGAAGTCGCCGAGGCGCTCGAGC
The DNA here is from genome assembly GCA_963722525.1 of uncultured Actinomycetes bacterium. Lineage (GTDB taxonomy): Bacteria > Actinomycetota > Thermoleophilia > Gaiellales > F1-60-MAGs149 > VFJZ01. The sequence goes on from CAVRMM010000002.1 coordinate 1,227,813, forward strand.
GCACCAACGAGTCGATCATCGACCAGCGCCAGAGCCGGATCCTCCGCATCCTCACCGTGCTGACGGTGCTGTTCCTGCCCCTGACCTTCGTGACCGGCCTGTTCGGCATGAACACCGGCGTGCCGTGGGAGGGCCAGGTGCACGGCTTCTGGGTCGGTCTCGATCGCGATCACCGCGCTCGGCGGCGGCATGATCGCGGCATTCAAGCTCGCGCGCTGGCTGTAGACCTACCGGGCGAGCCGGTCGATGTCCTGGTCGGACCGGCCACGACGATGATGTCGCCGTCTCGAGGCGCTTGTTCGCGTCGGGGATGACGTCGACCTCGTCGCCGGACTTGACGCACAGCACGATCACGCCGTAGCGGCCGCGCACGTTCGCCTCGACCAGCGTGCGGCCGGCGATCTCCGCCGGACAGCGGATCTCGGCCACCGCGTAGCGCGGATCGAGCTCCATGTAGTCGATCAGGTTGGTGCCGGCGAGCGAGTTGCCGAGCCGGACGCCCATCTCGTGCTCGGGGAAGATCACGCGATGGGCGCCGACCTTCTCGAGGATCCTGGCGTGCGGCAGGGTCATGGCCTTGGCGACGATGTCGCGGCAGCCGAGCTCGGCCAGGTTCGCCGCCGTCAGGATGGAGGCCTCGATGTCGGCGCCGATCGACACGACGGCGACATCGAAGTCGCCGACGCCGATCTGCGCCAGGGCGTCGCGGTCGGTCGAGTCGAGCTGCATCGCCTGGGTCACGAGGGGCGCCATGCGCTGGACGCGGCGCTCGTCGGTGTCGACGCAGGCCACCTCGCAGCCGAGCTCGGCCAGCGTCGTCGCCACCGCCGATCCGAACCGGCCGAGGCCGAGGACGAGGATCTGTCGTTTCCTAGCCAATGATGGGAGCCTCCGCTGCGTACCGGAACTTGACGGGACGCTGGCGCAGCGCGAACGCCGCCGCCAGCGTGTAGGGACCGACGCGCCCGAGGTACATGAGCGCGACGAGGACGTACTTCGAGACGTCGGGAAGGCCGAACGTGATCCCGGTCGAGAGGCCGACGGTGCCGAAGGCCGAGATGGCCTCGAACAGCACGCGCACGAACCGGTCGTCGCCGTCGAGCAGCATCACCAGCGTCCCGACGACGACGGCGTTCATGGCGATGAACGAGATCGAGAAGCCCTGGCGGATGGCCTCGACGGGAATCCTCCGCCCGAACGCGACCGTGTCCGGCACGCCCCGCGCCTCGGCGATGATGAACAGGAACAGCACGAGCATCGTCGTCAGCTTGATGCCGCCGGCCGTCGACGCCGGGCCGGCGCCGACGAACATCAGCATCATCTGCGTCAGCCACGTCTCCTCGTGCATCTGCGCGTAGTCGAGCGTGTTGAACCCGGCCGTCCGCGGCGTGACCGACTGGAACATGCTCGGCAGGAGCTTGTGCGCGGTGTCGTACTGCCCGAGCGTGGCCGGGTTCCCCCACTCGAACGCCAGCACCGCGACGGTGCCGAGCAGCAGCAGGGCCGCGGTGCCGACGAGCATCAGCTTGGTGTGGATCGACAGGTGCAGGAGGTCGCGGAAACGGTGCTCGTACAGCTCGAGCCAGACCGGGAAGCCGAGGCCGCCGGCGATGATCAGCACCATCACGGCGACGTTGACCGGCCAGTCCTGCACGAACGGCGAGAGGTTGTTCGCCAGCAGGCCGAACCCGGCGTTGTTGAAGGCAGAGATCGGAGTGGAAGAGGCCGTACCAGACGGCCTTCGCCGGACGGGTAGTCGTACGCGGTCGCGAGGCGAACCGACAGCGCGACGGCGCCGATCGCCTCGAACGTCAGCGTCAGCGACGCGACCAGGAACGCAAGCCGCTTCACGACCGCTACCCCGGTTCCTCCCTTGTCGGCGGAGCCGAGCACCCGGCGCCGCAGGCCGAGCCGCCGCCCGATCAGCACCAGGCCGATCGACGCGAGCGTCATGATGCCAAGCCCGCCGATCTGGATCAGGAGCATGATCACCACCTGGCCGAACGGGCTCCAGTAGGTGCCGGTGTCAACCACGGCGAGACCCGTCACGCAGACGGCGGACGTACTGGTGAAGAGCGCGGTCAGAAACGGCGCGCCGTCATCCGCGACGACCGCGAACGGCAGCATCAGGAAGCCCGCGCCGACGAGGATCACCGATCGCGAAGGCGTAGGCGATCAACCGCTCGGGGTGCCGGGCGCCGCGACGGCGGGCCGGTTCGACTGGCCGCAAAGGTGCCGCGACGTCCACGGCGCGGCAGCATACTCGCCGGAGCGGCTACTTCGGCTCGTCCAGCGAGAGCACGGCGAGGAACGCCTCCTGCGGCACCTCGACGATGCCGAGCTGCTTCATGCGCTTCTTGCCCTTCTTCTGCTTCTCGATCAGCTTGCGCTTGCGCGAGATGTCGCCGCCGTAGCACTTCGAGAGCACGTCCTTGCGCTTCGCCTTGATGGTCTCGCGGGCGATCACGCGCGAGCCGATGGCGGCCTGCACCGGCACGTCGAACATCTGGCGCGGGATGATCGCGCGCAGCCGCTCCACCAGCGCGCGGCCGGCGTAGTAGGACTTGTCGCGGTGCACGATCAGCGACAGCGCGTCGACGACGTCGCCGTTCAGCAGGATGTCGACCTTGACGAGGTTGGAGCTCGGTCCAGCCGGAGATCTCGTAGTCGAACGAGGCGTAGCCCTTGGTGCGCGACTTCAGCTGGTCGTAGAAGTCGAGCACGATCTCGGCCAGCGGCAGCTTGTAGATGAGCGCGACCCGCGTCGGCGTCAGGTACTCCATGTGGTCGAACTCGCCGCGCCGGTCCTGGCACAGCTCCATGACGACGCCGACGTACTCCTTCGGGACGATCACGGAGCTCTTCACGTAGGGCTCGGCGATGCGTCTCGATGGTGTTCGCATCGGGCATCTGCGAGGGGTTGTTGACCGATACCTCCTCGCCGGTGACGGTGTGCACGCGGTACTCGACGTTCGGCGTGGTCGCGATCAGCTCGAGGTCGAACTCGCGCTCCAGCCGCTCGCGGATCACCTCCATGTGCAGCAGCCCGAGGAAGCCGACAGCGGAAGCCGAAGCCGAGCGCCTGGCTGGTCTCGGGCACGTAGTGCAGCGAGGCGTCGTTGAGCTTGAGCTTCTCCAGCGCGTCGCGCAGGTCGGAGTACTGCTCGCCGTCGGACGGGAACAGGCCGGCGAACACCATCGGCTTGACGTCGAGGTAGCCCGGCAGCGGCTCGGTGGCACGGTTCGGCGGGCGGTTGTCAGCGTGTCGCCGACCTTCAGCTCCGAGACGTCCTTCAGCCCGGTGATGATGTAGCCGACCTCGCCCGCCTCGAGCCCGTCGATGGGCGTCCGGGTGGGGGACATGACGCCGATCTCCTCGACGTCGAAGCGCGTGGCCGGAGGCCATCGCGACGACGCCGTCCGCCTTGCGGAAGACGCCGTCGACGACGCGCACGAAGGCGATCACGCCACGGTACTGGTCGTAGACGGAGTCGAACACGAGCGCCCGCGGCGGCGCCGACCGGTCGCCCTCGGGCGGCGGGATGCGCTCGACCACGGCGTCGAGCAACTCGGTCGACGCCGATGCCCGACTTGGCGGAGATGCGCAGCACGTGCTCCGGCTTGTCGCCGAGCAGGTCGGACACCTCGGCCGCGACCGCGTCGGGGTCGGCGGCCGGCAGGTCGATCTTGTTCAGCAGCGGCACGATCTCGAGGTTGTTGTCGATCGCCAGGTGCGCGTTCGCGACCGTCTGCGCCTCGACGCCCTGCGCGGCGTCGACCACCAGCAGCGCGCCCTCGCACGCGGCCAGCGAGCGCGAGACCTCGTAGGTGAAGTCGACGTGGCCCGGCGTGTCGATCAGGTTGAGCTGGAACGTCTCGCCGTCGTACTCCCACAGCACCCGCACGGCCTGGGCCTTGATCGTGATGCCCCGCTCGCGCTCGATGTCCATCGAGTCGAGCAGCTGGTCGCGCATCTCGCGCTCCGTGACGGAGTGCGTGACCTCGAGGATGCGATCGGCCAGCGTCGACTTCCCATGGTCGATGTGGGCGATGATCGAGAAGTTGCGGATGAGACGCTGATCCACCGATCACAGCGTAGCCGTGGGTGTCGGTGACAGCGCCCGCCCGGGGTCAGCGGCCGAGGCGGCGGCGCAGCAGCCCGGCGACCTGCGCGGCCTCGGGGATCTGCAGGCGGCGGGTCAGCCAGGCGTACACGGCGACGCCAGCCGCGGAGCCGAGCAGGAGCCCCGCCAGCTGCGCGCCGAACGACTCGCCGAGCGTCCGGTCGACGACCCACCAGAGCCCGTACGCGGTGGCGGCGAGAGGCACGCAGCAGCCGAGCATGGCGCCGACGGCGCGCACCGTGCGGCCGCCTTCGAGGCCGCCCATCGATCGCCGCAGCACGTGCCACAGGACGAACAGGAACACGAGGTTCGAGATCGACGTGGCGAGCGGGATGCCCCACACACCGAGCGGTCGGTAGAGCAGCCAGTCCAGCACGCCGTTCAGCACCAGGTTGGCCGCAGCGGCGGCGGTCGGCAGCCACGGCCGCTGGAGGCTGAAGAACGCCCGGTTCAGCAGCAGCAGCGCGCCGTTCGCGGCCAGGCCGAGCGAGAAGGCCGCCAGGCACTGGGCGACCAGGACGCGCTGGCTGGAGTCGAACGCGCCGCGCTCGAACAGCACCTGCACGATCGGGCCGGCCAGCACGGCCGAGATCGACCGCGGACGGCAGCAGCAGGTAGTGGATCGTCCGGACACCGCCGCTGACGGTGCGGCGGAAGCCGTCGCGATCGCCGGCGGCGCTGAACCGCGACAGCGCCGGGAACAGCACGGCGGCGATGGCCACCGCGAAGATGCCCTGCGGCAGCATGTACACGCGGAACGCGCTCTCGATCGCTCGCGGCGCGTAGTCGGCGCCGACGAACGACGCGAACACCGTGTCGACGAGCGCGTTCACGTTGATCAGCCCGAGGCCGAGCGTGACCGGCATCATCAGCACGAACACGCGCCGGACGGCGCTGTCGCGCCAGTCGAATGCGATCTGCAGCCGGCCCTGCCGCCCCGCAGCCAGGGGAGCGGGAACAGCACCTGCACGACCGTCCCGGCCAGCGTCGCCCAGGCGTAGACCAGCAGCGCGTCGTTCGCGTCGTCGACGGTCAGCGCGAACAGCAGGCCGAACGCGATGACCGCGTTCCACAGCACCGGCGCGATCGCCGGCACGAAGAACTCGCCGAGCGAGTTGAGGATCGCCTGGACGATGCCGGCGAAGCCGAGCAGGACCACGGTCGGCATCAGGATCCACGTCAGCTGCACGGTCAGGTGCGGGACGGGGCCCTCGTAGAAGACGCCGAGGATCGTCCTCGGCGAACAGCATCGTGAGCGGCCGTGATGGCGGACAGCCCGAGGAGGACAGCGTCGCCACGGTCGACGCGACGCGCCACGCGCGGCGCTCCTCCCCCTCTCCAGCAGCTCGTTGAAGACGGGGATGAACGCCGCGCCGAGCGCCGCGTCGGCCACGAGCGAGCGGACGACGTTCGGGATCTGCGACGCGATCGTGAACGGTTGATCGCGCCGCGGACGCCGAACACGTACGCGACGAGGATCTCGCGCAGCAGCCCGACGATCCGGGACAGGCCCGTCGCGAGGGAGAACAGCGCAGCTGCCCGCGGCCTGCGCCGTCCGCCTTGCATCTCCGGCCCATGCGTACCGGTGGGGCGCTCGCGGAGCCCTGTGGTAGCGTTTGCCCCGCAGTGGCGAACATCAAGCAGCAGAAGAAGCGGATCCTCGTCGGCCAGCGCCAGCGGCTCGAGAACCTCCAGTACCGGTCGTCTATCAAGACCTACTTCCGGCGTCTCCAGACCGCGGTCGACGGGGCGACACCGACGCCGTGGCGGCCGAGCACGTCGCCCTGGTGAAGCTGATCGACAAGGCCGGCGCGAAGCGGATCCTGCATCCCAACACCGCCGCGCGCAAGAAGTCGAACGCCGCATCGATCGTGGCCCGCGGGCCGCAAGAGGTCAAGGCGAAGCGCAAGAAGGCCGCGCGCAAGTAGCGACTGCCGGCGACCGCTAGGCGGTCACGGCGATGGCGACGGCTGCGGCCGTCGTGCGCGAGTGCGTCATCGACAGGTCGACCCGCACGACGCCGAGCCGCTCGGCCGCTGCCGAGCATCGATCCCGTGAGGCTGACGAGCGGCTTGCCGCGGCCGGCGATCTCGATCTCCGTCCACGTGAACGGCACGCCCCGGCCGAGCGCCTTGCCGACGGCCTCCTTGCCGGCGAATCTGCCGGCGTAGCTCTGCGCCGGGCGCGGCTTGCGCTCGCACTCGGCCACCTCGCGCGGCGTGTAGACGCGCTCGCGGAACCGCTCGGGGTGCCGCGCCAGCGCCGCGGTGATCCGGTCGATCTCGATCAGGTCGATGCCGACGTGCACGGGCGGCATCGTACCGGCGGCTACGGTCGCGCGACCTCCGTGCACGAGGCGCAGCGGCCGACGATCGGGAAGTGCGAGAAGCGGGCGACGATGCCCGTCGCGGCGAGGATGGCGTCCCGCGCCGCCTGCAGGTCGGCGGCGGCGACCGACTGGTGCGCGCCGCAGCACTCGCAGACGGCGTGCTCGAGCTCCGCCAGCCCGCTGCGCGCGTACAGGCCCGGCCCGTGGCCGAGGTGCACGTGCCGGACGATGCCGAGCTGCTCCAGGGTCTCCAGGTTACGGTACGCCGACGCCAGATCGACGTAGGCGGCGGCCGCGATCTCCTCCGCGGTGCGCAGCTCCGTGTCGCCGAACAGCACCCCGAGCACGGCCTCTCGGGATCCCGTGATGCGCACGCCCCGCTCCCGCAGCAGCGCCAGCGCGTCGCCCAGGCGCTCGACGCCGACCGGACGCTGGGGGCTCGCCATCGTCATGCGACCTGTTCGCAGCTGGCGGCGATCCGGTTCGCGCGCTCTGTCGTATTCGTGCCAGGCACCAATACGACAGGGAGCTGTGCGCGTGTCGTATTCGTGCCAGGCACCAATCCGACACACGGGGGCATCGCGGCCAGGTTGGTCGCGGCGGCTGCCGCGACGCCACCCCGCGCTCAGTAGACGTTGACGACGGTGCCGACGCTGGCGAACGAGTAGACGACCGGCGCCTCGGGCCGCGGGATGCGCGCGCAGCCGTGCGAGGCCGGCGTCGCCGGCACGTCGGCGTACTCGTGGAACGCGTAGCCGCCGGTGAAGTAGCTGGCGTACGGCAGCCACACCTGGAACGGGTACGACCAGTCGCGTGTCGCCTTGCGATAGATCTTGTAGGTGCCGGCCGGCGTCCCGAACCCGGGCTTGCCGGTCGAGGTATGGATGGCGCGCACGACCTTGCCGTCGGCGATCAGCAGCACGACGCCCTTCTGGCGGTAGATCTCGATGCGGCGCCCGCCGGCGATGGTCGGCCGCGGCGGCGCGGCGTCCTCGAGCGCGCGTCGCGTCGCCGGGCCGACAAGCCCGTCGCGCGACAGCCCGTGCCACGCCTGGAACGCCATCACGGCCTGCTGCGTGCGGTAGTCGTTCTTGCCGTTCGCGGCGCCCGACGGCAGGTACTTGGCCGTGATCAGCTGGCGCTGCACCGCGGTGATCCCGGCGCTCGACGTGACGATGCCGGGGTTGGTCGGCGTCACGACGGTGCCCGGCTTGTTGCCCGTGTTCTGCGTCCACGACGACGACTCGCCCGAGCCGACGGCCAGGCGCACCGACGTCACGAACGCGAACTGGTCGGCGGTGCGCACGACCTGAGCGATGCGCGCCGCGATCTCGGTCGCGTCCTCGCCCGACAGGAACGTCGGCGACAGCGTGATCGTGGCGATGCCGCCGCGCACCTTCAGGTCGAGCAGCGTCGTGCCCTTGGGGATCGTGGTGCGCAGGTCGAGCTTCGTGCGCTCGCCGACGGTCGGCCCGGCGAGCAGGCGACGGATGGTCGTCTTCACGCCACCCTCGGCCGAGAGGCCCTTCTGCAAGTTGCGCTTGCGCGACGTGACGCGGCCCTCGCCGCGGATGAAGAACACGCGCACGCTGCGGGCCGACTTGCCGACCGGCGCCGCCCCGCCGCCGGCGACATCGGCGAGCAGCTCGGGCCGCACCGTACCGGCCGCGTTCGCCTGGGCCTGCGTGATGATGCCGCGCGCCACCAGGAACGCCGCCGCCTCCTTGCGCGCCGAGTGCCGGAGGATGCCGACCTCCTCGTTCAGCGCCCGTATGCGCGACGTCGTCAGCACCCGCGAGACGCGATCGATCTCGGCCTGCAGGCCCGGGTTCGCGTCGGCCGTCGCCTTGCGCAGGGCCACGAAGCCGTGCGACGGGGTGCCGGAGAACGCGCCCTTCGGGTCGTTCAGCACCTGCAGCTTGAGCCGCTGGATCTCGGGATCGGTCGAGAAGGCGTAGACGCACTGCGCGGTGCCGGAGCGGATGGCGTCGTAGCGCTTGTTGATCGGCTTCACCTCGAGGCCACGGAACAGCGCGCCGTACTCACGCGCCAGCACGACCAGGCCGTCCGGTCGCAGCAGGTGCTCCTGGTTGGCCGCGTAGACGATGCTCCGCGGGTGCCGGCGCAACGTGTTCAGGTTGCCGAGGTTGAGCTTCTTGACGATCGACGCGGTGCACGCCACCTGGTTCGAGTCCTGGAACGGCGTGGGCGTCGTCGCGATTAGGCCGGCCGCGGTGTAGCGGTCGTTGAGCTTCTTCAGCAGCCCGTTCAGATCCTTCGTCGCCGGCTCGTTCATGAGCGTCAGCAGCGCCGTGGAGGTGTACTCCGGATAGAGGTCGATCGAGCCCTTGCGCAGGGCGACGTCGGCGACGGCGCTCGACGGAGCGCGACGGTAGACGACGTCGTAGCCCTTCGCCTCGAGGGCGAGGCCGTAGATCTGGGTGACCACGGTGCTCTCGGTGAAGCCCTTGTCGGCGATCACGATCCGGGTGGCGCCGGACGATGCGGGCGCGATTGCGAGCACGACCGCCGTCACGGCCGCGCTGATCCAAAGACGCATGGCGGCCAGTGTACGACGGGCGTCGTCCGGACGTCGCCGACCCTGGCCGCTAGTCGAAGCCGAGCTCCTGCTCGACCGTCGAGACCAGCAGCCGGCAGAGCCGCTCGCAGTCGTCGTCGTCGGCCGCCTCGACCATCACCCGCACCAGCGGCTCGGTGCCCGACGCGCGCAGCACCACGCGGCCGTCGCGCCCGAGCTCGGCCTCGACCGCGCGGACGACGTCCCACACGGCGTCGGCATCACGCAGGCGGGTGCGGTCGGCGCGCACCGAGACCAGGCGCTGCGGGAACTTCGTCACCAGGCGGGCGGCGTCGGCCAGGCCCTCGCCGCTGTGCGCGAGCGCGGCCAGCAGCAGCGCCGCCGTCAGCAGCCCGTCGCCGGTGGTGGAGTGCGCGAGCGCGATCACGTGGCCGGACTGCTCACCGCCGAGCTCGGCGCCCTCGCGGCGCATCGCCTCCAGCACGTAGCGGTCGCCGACGTCGGTCATGATCGTCGAGCAGCCCATCGTCTCGAGCGCGCGCTGCAGGCCGAGATTGGCCATCGACGTCAGCACCACGCGGCTGCCGGGCAGGCTGTCGGCCGCGAGCAGGTCGCGGGCCAGGATCCCGAGGATGTGGTCGCCGTCGACGGTGCTGCCGGCCGCGTCGACGCAGAGCAGGCGGTCGGCGTCGCCGTCGAACGCGAGGCCGAGGTCGTAGCTGCCCTCGGCGACCTTCGCGGCCACGTGCTCGAGGTGCGTCGAGCCGACCCGGACGTTGATGTTGACGCCGTTGGGCGCCGCGCCGATCAGATCGTGGCGAACACCGAGCCGGTCGAGCAGCAGCCCCGCCAGCGCCGAGGCGGCGCCGTTCGCGCAGTCGACCGCCACGCGCAGGCCGGAGAGGTCGCGGTCGACCACCGATGCCACGTAGGCGATGTACTGCTCCGCGCCGTCGACGAGCTCCTCGCTGGTGCCGACGCCGTACCCCGTGGGCGGGTCGAACGCCTCGCTCAGCAGCGCCTCGACCCGCTGCTCCTCGGCATCGGTGAGCTTGAAGCCGTCACCGCCGAAGAACTTGATGCCGTTGTCCGGGTACGGGTTGTGGCTGGCCGAGATGACGGCGCCCAGGTCGGCGCCGCGATCGCGCACCAGCCAGGCCACGGTCGGCGTGGGCACCACGCCCGCCCGCAGCGCGACGCCGCCGGCCGACGCGACGCCGGCGCACAGCGCGTCCTCCAGCATCGGGCCGGAGCGACGCGTGTCGCGACCGACCACGACGCGCGGGCGATCGACGCCCCGCTCGCTCGCCAGGCGCACGACGGCGCGGCCCAGCGAGAGGGCGAGGTCGGGCGTGAGATCGTCGTTCGCGAGTCCGCGAACGCCGTCGGTGCCGAAGAAGTGCCTGGGCAAGCGAGGGCCGCGAGGCCTAGCGCTTGGAGAACTGCGGGCGGCGACGCGCCTTCTTGAAGCCGGCCTTCTTGCGCTCGACCTCGCGTGCGTCGCGCGTCAGGAAGCCCGCCTTCTTGAGCTCGCCCCGAAGGTTCGGGTCGGCCTCGCAGAGCGCCCGGGCGATGCCGTGGCGCAGCGCGCCGGCCTGGCCCGTGACGCCGCCGCCGTGCAGGCGGACGATGACGTCGAAGTGCTCGTTCTGGCCCGACAGCACCAGGGACGAGAGCGCGAGCATGCGGTCGCTCGAGCGCGGGAAGTAGTCCTCGATGGTGCGGCCGTTGCACGTGACCGTGCCCTGACCGGGCGTCAGGCGCACGCGCGCGACCGATGTCTTGCGCTTGCCGGTGCCGTTGTAGACGGCCTTGTCCTCAGCCAACGTCTAGATCCTTCCTGCAATCACGGGAGCGCCGTCGGCTGCTGCGCGTCGTGCGGATGCGCGGTTCCGGCGTACATCTTGAGCTTGCGGAGCTGCGCGCGGCCGATGCGGTTCTTCGGCAGCATGCCGCGGACGGCGTGCCGGATGACCTCTTCGGGCCGGCGGGCGAGCTGCTCGGCAAGCGTTCGCTGCTTGATGCCGCCCGGATAGCCCGGAGTGGCGGTAGTAGATCTTCTGCTCGAGCTTGTTGCCCGTGACGCGGATCCGCTCGCAGTTGACGACGATGACGAAGTCGCCGGTGTCGACGTGCGGCGCGTACTGCGGCTTGCGCTTGCCGCGCAGTGTGTCGGCGATGCGCGTCGCGAGGCGGCCGAGGGTCTCGCCGTCGGCATCGACGACGTACCAGGAGCGATCGATCTCGCCGGGCTTGGGGTTGTAGGTCTTCTGCGGCAACGGCGATCCGTCGGAGTGGTTGGGCAGGGCCCTCGAAAGGGGCGAAAGCGCAGCGCGAATACCGGACCGCGCTGCGGCAACGGCCGGACTATAGCAGGGTGGTCTGGAGCCAGATGCCGGTGACGGCGCCGAGCGCGGCGGCGCTCGCGACGGCGACGTAGCCGCCGCGGACGACGATCCGCTCGCGCTCCGGATCGATGCCGGCACGGCCCTCGATCCGGCGGGCCACGCCGCGCGGAAGCCCCTGCAGCGTCCGGGCGACCTGGCTGCCGCGCAGCGCGTACAGCACCCCGACCAGCGGCCCGGCGCCCATCACCCAGAAGACGATGCCGCAGATCAGGAAGCCGGTCTCGACCGTGCCCTCCGACGTGTCGAACGCGTACTCCAGGAAGTTCCAGCCCAGCGAGCAGAAGAGCACGGGCCACGCGAGGCCGGCCAGCACCGGCAGGCCGGCCATCAGCGAGAAGAAGACGCTCGCGAAGCCCGCCCCGAGGCCGACGATGATCGACAGCGGGATCGTGGCGGCGGTGGCGCCGGGGCAATCGGGACCGCCCTGGCCGCACGAGCCGCCGATCTCCATCAGCTCGCGCATCGCCAGGAACAGCATCGTGAGGCAGAGGGCGAGCACGCCGTAGCTGACGAGCGCGAGGGTGGTCGCCGTTCTCGGGTTCACGCGGTCGAACAGTAGACTGGCCGCGTGGACTGCATCTTCTGCAAGATCGTCGCGGGCGAGCTGCCCGCCACGATCGTCCGCTCCGACGAGCGGACGCTGGCGTTCATGGACATCAACCCGGGGACACGCGGCCACTGCCTCGTGATCCCGCGCGCGCACGCCGCCGACCTGACCGAGATCGCGCCCGACGACCTGGCGGCGTGTGCGGCGGCGGCGCAGGATCTGGCCCGCCGGGCCCTGGACGATCTCGGTGCCGAGGGCGTCAACCTGATCAACTCGTGCCGGTCCGCCGCGTGGCAGACCGTCTTCCACTTCCACGTGCACGTCATCCCGCGCTACGCCGGCGACGGCCTGCAGCTGCCCTGGACACCGGCGCCCGCCGACATGGACGAGCTGGCGGCGGCGGCCGAGATCCTCGCGCGCTAGCGGGCGGGGTCTACTCCCACTCGATCGTGCCGGGCGGCTTCGACGTGATGTCGAGGGTCACGCGGTTCACGCCGGCGACCTCGTTGATGATGCGGCTCGAGATGCGCTCCAGCAGGTCGTAGGGCAGGCGTGCCCAGTCGGCCGTCATCGCGTCGTCGGAGGTGACGGCGCGGATCACCACCGGGTAGGCGTAGGTGCGGGAGTCGCCCATCACGCCGACCGACTTGATGGCCGGCAGCACCACGAAGCTCTGCCACAGCTCGCCGTACAGCCCGGCGCTGCGGATCTCCTCCTGCAGGACCGCGTCGGCGCGGCGCAAGATCGCGAGGCGCTCCTCGGTGACGTCGCCGATGATGCGGATCGCGAGGCCGGGGCCGGGGAACGGCTGGCGCCAGACCATGCGCTCCGGCATGCCGAGCTCCTCGCCGACCCGTCGCACCTCGTCCTTGAACAGCAGCCGCAGCGGCTCGACCAGCTCCATGTCCATGTCGTCGGGCAGGCCGCCGACGTTGTGGTGCGACTTGATCTTCGCGGCCGTCTTCGAGCCCGACTCGATGACGTCGGAGTAGAGCGTGCCCTGCACCAGGTAGTGGACGCCGTCGAGCTTCGTCGCCTCGTCCTCGAACACGCGGATGAACGTCTCGCCGATGATCTTGCGCTTCGTCTCGGGATCGGTCACGCCGGCCAGCAGCGACAGGAAGCGGTCCTGCGCCTGCACGTGCACGAGCGGCACCTCGAGGTGGCCGCCGAACGTCTCGACGACCTGGTCTGCCTCGCCCTCGCGCAGCAGGCCGTGGTCGACGAAGATGCACGTCAGCTGGTCGCCGACCGCCTTGTGCACGATCAGCGCCGCGACGGCCGAGTCGACGCCGCCGGACAGCGCGCAGATGACGCGCTCCGAGCCGACCTGCTGGCGGATCCGCGCGACCTGCTCCTCGATCACGTGCGTCGCCGTCCAGGTGGCCGGCGCCTCGCAGCCGCGGTAGAGGAAGTTCTTCAGGATGTCCTGGCCCGCGGGCGTGTGCACGACCTCGGGGTGGAACTGCACGGCGTACAGCCCGCGCTCGGCCGACTCCATGGCGGCGATCGGCGCGTTGCCGGACGAGGCGGTGACGCTGAACCCGGCCGGGACGCCGGTGACGGAGTCGTTGTGGCTCATCCAGCAGCTCTGCTCGACGGCCAGCTCGCGGAACAGCACCGCGTCGGGCTGCGTCTCGAGCGGGGCCTTGCCGAACTCGGCCTTGCCGGTCCGCCCCACCTCGCCGCCGAGCGCGAGCGCCATGGCCTGCATGCCGTAGCAGATGCCGAGCACCGGGATCCCGAGCTCGAGCAGGCCCGGATCGAGCGCCGGCGCGCCCTGCTCGTACACCGACGCGGGGCCGCCGGAGAGGATGATGCCGAGCGGCTCGCGCGCCACGATCTCGGCCAGCGGCGTGTCGTGCGCGATCAGCTCGGAGTACACGCGGCACTCGCGCACGCGGCGGGCGATCAGGTGGGCGTACTGGCCGCCGAAGTCGAGCACCAGGACCGGCCGCTGGTCCTCCAGCGGGCCGGCCTCGATCGGCACCTCGGCGACGTGCGACTCGTTGTCCGGCCAGAAGCTCGACATCAGCGGCTCATCCCGATGCCCTGCTCGCGCTGGAGCTTCTTGCCCTCGGTCTGCAACGCCGGCGCGAACATGATCTCCGCCTTCTGGAACTCGTGGATCGTCTCGTAGCCGCAGGTGGCCATCGAGGTGCGCAGCGCGCCCATGAGGTTCAGCGTGCCGTCGTTCTCGCGGGCCGGGCCGAGCACGATCTCCTCCAGCGTCGCGACCTGGCTGGTCTTGACGCGGGCGCCGCGCGGGAGCGTCGGGTGGAACGTCGCCATGCCCCAGTGGTAGCCCTGGCCGGGCGCCTCGTGGGCCCGTGCGAGCGGCGAGCCGACCATCACGGCGTCGGCGCCGCAGGCGATCGCCTTGGCGATGTCGCCGCCGGTGCGCATGCCGCCGTCGGCGATGACGTTGCAGTACTGCCCGGTCTCGATCAGGTGCTGGACGCGCGCCGCGGCCGCGTCGGCGATGGCCGTGGCCTGCGGGACGCCGACGCCGAGCACGCCGCGCGTGGTGCACGCGGCGCCGGGGCCGACGCCGACCAGCACGCCGGCCGCGCCGGTGCGCATCAGGTGCAGCGCCGTCTGGTAGCTGGCGCAGCCGCCGACGATGACCGGCACGGGCAGCGCGGCGATGAACTCCTTGAGGTTCAGCGGCTCGACGACCGTCGACACGTGCTCGGCGGAGACGACCGTGCCCTGGATGACGAGGATGTCGAGGCCGGCCTCGAGCACCGCCTCGTAGTTCTCACGGACGCGCTGCGGCGTCAGCGAGGCGGCGGCGAGCACGCCGGCCGCCTTGATCTCGCGGACGCGCTGCGCCATCAGGTCGGGCTTGATGCGGCTCCTGGTAGATCTCCTGCATGCGGCGGGTGGCCTCGGCCTTCTCGAGGCCGGCGATCTCCTCGAGCTGCCTGCCGGCGTCGTCGTAGCGCCCCCAGAGGCCCTCGAGGTTGAGCACCCCGATGCCGCCCATGCCGACCGAGCGCGATCGCCGTGGCCGGCGACACCACGCCGTCCATGGCCGAGGCGAGCAGCGGCAGCTCGACCAGGTACGGCCCGAGCTTCCAGCCGATGTCGACGTCCTCGGCGTCTCGCGTGCGCCGCGACGGCACGATCGCGATGTCGTCGAACCCGTATGCCCGCCGTGCCTTCTTGCCGCGCCCGATCTCTATTTCCACGCCTGCGTCACCATCCCGCGTCTCCACCGCATCTGCCGGCGATGAAGGAACGGACGGCTGGGCGGCGAAAGTCGTTTGCTTTCGAGGATCCTAGCGGTGGCGGCGGACGGCCACGGCAGGCCGGCGGGGCCCGCAGCGCTCAGACGGCGGAGCCGGTCAGCTCGGTTACCCGAGCGAGTGCGGCAAAGCGGGTCGCGTCACGCGGATCGAAGCGCCCGGCGCCGACCGAGCGGGTGTTGGCCGTGCCGCAGCCGACGGCCTGCCGCAGGCACTCCTCCACCGGCCGCTTGCGCACGGGCGCGGCGAGGAACCCGGCCAGCAGCGCGTCGCCCGAGCCGACCGTGGAGACCGGCTCGACCGGCTCGACGTCGACCTGGAAGCGACGCGTCCGGCGCCCTCGCGCACCAGCGCGTGCACGCCGTTCTCGCGCGTGATGAGCACGTTGCGCGGGCCCATCTCGGCGATCTCGTCCAGCGCGAGGGCGAAGTCGGCGTCGGTGGAGAACTCGTGCCCGACCATCTCCTCGGCCTCGGCCTGGTTCGGCGCCACCCAGTCGGGGTTCGCCGCGAACGCCTGGCGCAGCGGATCGCCCTCGGAGTCGACGACCAGCTCGACGTCGCGGCGCCGCAGGTCGCGGACGGTCTGCGCGTACCAGTCGGGGTCGACGCGCCGCGGCAGCGACCCGGCCAGCACGATGGCGGTGGCGCTCGCAGACAGGTAGCGGAGCTTCTCGGACAGCACGGCCAGCTCGGCCGGCTCGACCTCGGGCCCGTACTCGAAGATCTCGGTCTGCCGCCCGATCGTCGGATCGGTGACGACCGTGGTCATCCGCGACTCGTCGGCGATGCGCACGAAGTCGTTCAGGATCCCCTCGCGCATCAGGTCCTCGACGATCAGCGTGCCGTTGCGGCCGCCGGCCAGCCCGCACGCCACGACCGGCTCGCCGAGCCGCTTCAGCGCGCGAGCGACGTTGATGCCCTTGCCGCCGGCCAGGGACTCTCCGCGCTGGCACCGATGACGCTGGCCGAGCTGGAAGTTCGCGACGTTGAGGGTCTTGTCGATCGCCGCGTTGGGGGTGACTGTGACGATCACCACGCGAGAGGGTAGCGGACGATCAGAGGCCGAAGGGGTCGAGCAGGTTCCCGGCCATGAACGACAGGCGATCGACGATGCCGGGAGCCGCCACGTCGCGCGCCGCGACGAGCGGCGTCTTCGCCGCCACCGTGTCGCCGACCAGCACCTCGACCTGCCCGATCGCCTGGCCCTGGGCGAGCGGCGGCTTCGCGCCCGCGAGCCGGTACCGCAACCGCACCTGCTCGCCCGGCCGGACGGTCAGGCGCAGGGTCTTCGCCACGCTGGCGTCGACCGTGCCGCCGTACGGCAGCGTCAGCGTGCCGCCGACCGTGCCCGCCCGGACGGCGACGACGGTCTGCAGCTGCGAGAAGCCCCAGTCGAGCAGGCGGGCGATGTCGCGGTCGCGGGTCGCCTGGTCGCCGGCGCCGAGGCCGACCACGTAGATGCGGCGGCCGCCGCGCTTCGCCGACGCCGCGAGGCACCACCCGGCCTCGTTGGTGTGCCCCGTCTTGACGCCGTCGGCGCCGGCGTACACCCCGAGCATCGTGTTCGCCGCCGCCAGCCGCAGCCCGTCGATGACCGCCGATCGCAGACGGACGATCGGCCGCAGGCTCGCGTCCTGCATCAGCTCCCGGGCCGAGGATCAGCTGGTCGGCCGCCGTCGAGTGCTGGCCCTCGGCGTCGAGGCCGTACGGCGCCTTGTAGACGGTGTCGGTCATGCCGAGCTGCCTCGCGGTGCGGTTCATGCGGCGCACGAACGCCTCCTCGGAGCCGTCGATGCCGATCGCGAGGGTCTCGGCGGCGTCGTTGGCGCTCGGCACCATCAGCGCCTCGATCAGGTCGCGGCCCGACACCCGGCGCCCGGCGCGGAGCCCCGCCGTCGACTCGCCGATGGTGGTCGCGGCGACCGGCACGGTGTACGACTTCTCGAGCGCCCCCGCCCGCAGCGCCAGATGCGCGGTCATCATCTTCGTGATGCTGGCGACGGCCCGCCGCGCGTCGGCCTTCTGCTCGGCCAGGATGCGGCCGTCGCGGCCGTCCGCGATTACGTAGCTCGGGAACGTCACGTCGGGTGGCTCCGCCGCCCGGGCCGCCGGCACGGCGCCCACGAGCAGCAGCGCGATGATCGCGATCGTCCGCCGCACGGCGCGAAGGCTATCCCACGCGCCCCGCGTCACCGTCGCTTCCGGCCGCGAGCCCGACCCGCCGTATACTCCCCGCCGTGAAGCGCAGCCCTGTCCGAGCGCCCAGTGCGACGGGCGCCTGGCTCCGGCGCGCCGGGCGCATCATGGCGTCCAACCAGCGCCTGTTGTTCTTCCCGATCGCGCTGCAGGTCGCCGGTGCGATGCTGATGCTGCCGGTGGTGCTGGCATCGCACGACACCGTCACGTTCGACGTCTACGCCCGCGACGTCGCCGACGACCGCGTCGCGCTCGAGCTGTTCGGCGCGTCGTCGACCTCGACCGGCACGTACGTCGCGCTCGTCGCCGCCTTCGTGCTGGGCGCGCTGCTGGCGGCCTGGCTCGCCGGCGCGTTCATCCGGTCGATCAGCGACGGCGCGCTGCGCTGGTGGCCGGGCACGGCGACCTACGCGAGGCTCGCCGTGATCTACCTCGTCACGGGCGGCATCGCCCTCGCCGGCGGCCTGCTGGTGGTCAACGACTACGAGGTGCCGGCGCTGTTCCTCACCCTGGCGCTGGCCGTGGTGTTCGGGTTCTCGGACTACGCGGTCGTGTTCGAGGATCGCTCGGTGATCTCCGCGATCCGGCGCAGCCTGCGCATCTGGCGGGCCCGCTGGCGCGAGGCGCTGATGACGTGGATCTTCTTCCTGTTCGTCGGCGACCTCATCTACTCGCTGTTCGTCGGCACGATCACCGACTCCGACGGTGTCTTCCCGGGCTTTCTCGGGGCGCTGCTGCTGGTGCTGGCGCTGACCGCCTACGCCAGCGACTGCCTGCTGATCGCGCTGCTGCTGGAGACGCCCGACGTGGCGCCTACTGCACCCGGATCCGCGCCCCCGGAGTGAGCTTCAGCGGATCGACGTTCGGGTTCAGCTCCGTCAGCGCCTCGACCGAGGTGTTGAAGTCGTCGGCGATGGACGAGAACGACTCACCGTCCTTGACGCGGTGGAACTTCTTCTCGACCGGGCCGGTCGCCGTCGTGCCGGCCGTCGTCGCCGCAGCGGTCGTCGCCGGCCTCTCGGCGGCCTCCTTGCGGCGCGCGTCGAGCGTGCTCGTGATCACGGACACCACGATGATGACCGAGACGAGCAGCGCCGCGGGGGCGACGAACGTCCACGCCGAGAAGCGCCGGTAGGAACGCCGGCGCATCGCGGCGCGGCTGGAATCACGCAAACGCATGCCGCACGACATTCCACGTCGTGGTGCGATGCTCCTGCGCCGCGGCGCCAACCGCGTGCCGCCAGTCGCCGCCCGCCTCCCGCCACGCCTCGATGACCGAGCGCGCCGCCACCACCAGGCCGGCGGCAGGATGCGGCGTGAAGGCCGGCGCCGCGTCCTCGACCCGGCCGCCCTGGGCGCCGAGGCCGGGAATCAGCAGCGGGGCGGTGGGCATCAGCGCCCGCGCCCTCAGCAGCGCCGCGGGCTGCGTGAGGCCGATCACGGCGCCCACCGACGACAGGCCGGAGGCGCCGACCCGGTCGGCGCCGAGCGCCGCGACGAGCCGCGCGGACGCCTCCCAGACCGCGCCGTCGGTCGTCTCCAGCGCCTGCAGGTCGGCGGAGCCGGGGTTCGAGGTGCGCACCAGCACGTAGATGCCCCCGCCCGCGCGATCGCACGCCGCCGCGAACGGATCGAGCGAGTCGCCGCCGAGATACGGGTTCACCGTCAGCGCGTCGGCCAGCGGCGGCTCGCCGCCGGGCCGGGGCTCGAGCCACGCGCCGGCGTAGGCGGCGGCGGTCGAGGCGATGTCGCCGCGCTTGGCGTCGGCGATCACGGGTACGCCGAGCTCGGTGGCGACCGCGCAGACGCGCTCCAGGGCGGTCAGGCCGTACCCGCCGAGTGCCTCGAAGAAGGCGACCTGCGGCTTGATCGCGGCCGCCGCGGGCGCAGCCGCCTCCACCAGGCCGGTGCAGTAGCGCTCGACGGCCCGGGCCAGGCCGGAGCGGTCATCGCGAAGGCCCTTGTAGCACTCGGCCGGAAACGGCGGGCGCGGATCGATGCCGACGCACAGCACCGAGGAGACCGCTTCGACCCGCGCTGCGAGGCGGTCGGCGAAGTGGACGGGATCGCGCATCGGTCCTCAGTGTAGACGCCGCGGCGCGACGGTCAGACGCGGTCGCGGGCGGCGCTGACGGCCGCCACCAGGTTCTCGCCGTCGCCCGCGACGGCGACGTGCGTCGAGGCCGGCCGGGCGAAGGCGGCGGCCACGTGCAGCACCTCGTCGCGGCGCTCGGCCGCGACGGCGTGCAGCCCTTCGTGCCCGGGTCCGGCCGCCACCGCGCGGGCCACCGCCGTGGCCAGCGCCGAGATCTCCAGCACCGCGTCGCCCGCGCGCGGCAGCGGCCGCTGCTCGACCACCAGCCCGTGGGCGACGGCGAACGCGGCCACTAGGCGCCGGTCGCGGTGCGCGCACAGCACGACGCCGTGCAGCGAACGGGCCGCCCGGACGCGGCGCAACTCGGTGCCCGCGGCGCGCAGGGCCGCCTCGTCGTCGCGCAGCCGGGCGGCCTCCTCGAAACGGAGGTCGGCGGCCAGCGCGGCGCGGCGCTCGCGGAGCCGGGAGATGGGCACGCCGCCGCCCTGCAGCGCCGCCGCCAGCGCCGCCGCCGCCGCGTCGTGCGCGGCGCGCTCGGCCGCGCCGCGGCAGGGTGCGAGACAGCGGCCCAGCCGGCCCTCGAGGCACCCCTCCTCGACCGGGTCGGCGGCACGGCAGGAGCGCAGGCCGTACGCCAGGCGCAGGGCGCGCGCCACCTCGTCGGCCGAGCGCCGGCGCCCGACCGGCCCGGCGTACAGGGCCCCGTCGACGCCGACCTCGTCAGCGGTCACCAGCCGCGGCAGCCGCTCGCGCTCGAGGCGCAGGAACGCCAGCCTGTCGGGCCGCGCCCCCTGACGATTGGCCCCCGGCCGGAGCGTGCCGATGAGGCCGATCTCGTCCAGCCGGGCCTCGAACGGCGAGCCGGCCTCGCGGAACTCGAGGCGCTCGACCGCCGGCAGCACCCGCTCGACCGGACGCGGCGTGCCGGCACCGCGGAAGTACGACATCGTGCGCTGGCGCAGGTCGCCCGCGGCGCCGACGTAGAGCGGCCGGTCGGCCGCGTCGCGCATCACGTACGTGCCCGGCGTGCGCGGCGCCGCCTCGGCCAGCGCGCGCTTGGTGTGGGCGCGGCGGGCGGGCGGCACGGACAGCGCGACCAGATCGTCGACCGTCTCGGCGCCCCGCTCCTGCGCCTTGCCGATCAGCGCCAGCAGGATCTCGGCGGTCGCCAGCGCGTCGGGCAGCGCCCGGTGGCAGGGCGCGGTCTCGGTCGAGAAGCGGTCGGCCAGCGCGCCCAGCGAGTAGCGGGTGCGCCCCGGCACCAGCTTGCGCGCCAGCGGCACGGTGTCGAGCACGGTGCCCGCGAACCGGCGCCCGCGCAGGCGCCGCAGCTCGGCGTCGATGAAGCCGATGTCGAACCGGGAGTTATGGGCCACCAGCACGGCGTCGCCGGCGAACGCCAGGAACGCGCGCAGCGCGGGGCCCACCCCCACCCTGCCGGCCACGTCCTGCGGCCGGATGCCGGTCAGGCGCGTGATCTCGGCGGGCAGCGGCACGCCGGGATCGACGAGGCGCTCGAACCGGTCGGCCAGCGCGAAGTTCTCGACCCGGACGGCGCCGATCTCGACGATACGGTCGGCGCCCGGGCGGATGCCGGTGGTCTCGAGATCGACCACGCAGAACACCGCGTCGCCCAGCGCGAGCCGCACCGGCGACCACGCCGCGAGCGCGATCTCGGTGCCGCTGCGCCAGGCCAGCCGCGCGTCGGCCTGCACCACCTGGTCGACGATCTTGCGCTGCAGATCGACCGGGACGCGGCTGCTGCTGAGCAGCAGCCGGGCGGCGTCGGCCAGCGCCATCGGTTCCTGCGCTTCGTGCAGGGCGGCGGCGAGCCGGTCGGCGGAATCGAGACCCAGCTGCATACGAACAGATGTTCGCACACGTGCCGGACAATGCCTGCAAACCGCACCGTTAAGCGGAAAACGGCATCAGGAGGCGGCGATGTCCATCCGAATCCTCCGGTAAAGTTCGCGCCCGTTCCACGCCAACGACCCCGGATGGAGGCGGACTCGCGTGACTAAAGCTGAGTTCATCGACAGTGTTGCCGCCAAGGCGAACCTGAGCAAGAAGGAAGCGGGCGCCGCAGTTGACGCCGTGCTCGACACCATCTCCGGCACCCTTGCCAGTGGTGGCGACGTCGCATTCACCGGCTTCGGCAAGTTCCACGTGCAGAGCCGGGCCGCTCGGACGGGCGTCAACCCGCGCACCGGCGAGAAGGTCAATATCCCGGCCGGCAAGGTGCCGAAGTTCACCCCTGGCTCGTCCCTCAAGGGCAGCGTCAAGGGCACGTAGTACCCGCGGTTCGGGGTCGGGCCCTGTGGAGGGAGCCCGGCCCCGCTTCCGCTGTTCAGTCGACGCGCAGCGACGCGCGATCGAGCAGGCGGTGCAGCGCAATGCCGTCGGCCGCCATGGCCTCGGCCCCGCCCTCCTCGCGATCGACCACGCAGATCACGGTCTCGCACACCAGCTCCGCGGCGCGCAGCGCGTGCACGGAGTCGATGGCCGCGCCGCCCGACGTGACGACGTCCTCGACCACGACGATGCGCTCGCCGGCCTCGAAGACCCCCTCCAGGCGCTGGCTCGTGCCGTACACCTTGGGCGCCTTGCGGACGATCACGAACGGCAGACCGCTGCGCAGGCTGGCGGCCGCCGCGAGCGCGATCGCACCGACCTCGGGCGCCGCGATGCGGGTCGCGTCGGGCTCGACCTCGGCGATCCGCTCGGCCAGCGCGTCGCCGATCTCGGCCAGCAGGTCGGGTCGCGTGCCGAAGCGGTACTTGTCGACGTAGAAGCGGCTCCGGCGCCCGGAGCGCAGCAGGAAGTCGCCCTCCAGCACGGCTGCCGCGCGCACGCGGGCGGCGAGGTCGGTCACGTGACGGAAACCGCGAGGATGGCGTGCGCGGCCGGCAGGATCGCCGCCGACTCGGGCGCGTCGTCCGCGAGCGACAGCATCGAGCCGTCGCCGAAGTACAGGTCGACGCTGGTCTGGTGCAGCCGGCGGCGGCGCCGGACGAGCACCGTCCCGAGCACCGAGCCGGCCGCCACGGCGATCGCCGCGATCTTACCCCTCGCCATCGGTTCCCCCCTCGCCGGTCGCAGCCGGCTTTGCGACGGCGGCCTCGACGGGCTCCTCGGCGATGTTGCGCAGACAGGTCTTGAGGTCGTAGAAGATCAGGCCGACCGTCGGGATCGCCGGCGCGTGACCGCGCAGACCATGCGCGCCTCGTCGCGCACCGCGAACACGCTGCCGTCGGGGGTGGCGACCTCGAGCTGCGAGAGCGGCCGGGCGGCCCAGCGTGGCGGCGCGCGTCGTCGGCTGCCTGCCACAGGTCGCCGGCCGCGCGCGCGATGCGCTCGGCGGCCGCGGAGTCGCGCAGCGTTGATGCCTCGAGCGTGCCGTCGTTGCGGACGACGACCGCACGTTCGACCTGGGTCGAGATCTGCTTGAGGTCGGTCAGCAGCCTCGGCGGGGTCCATCGCTCCTCCTGGATCGCCGTCGTCGTGAGGCTACCACGGCGGGCCCGGCCCCTATGGTACGGGAGATGACGAGCACGAGAGGATCGCGATCATGGCTCGGGCTGCGTCCTCATCACCGGCGCGCGCCGCACCTGCCGTGGCTCGTCAACTTCTTCAACGACCGCGGCACGCACCTCGCGGCGATGATCGCCTACTACGCGCTGCTGTCGTTCGTGCCGCTGCTGTTCCTGCTGCTGTTCCCGCTGCAGTTCGTCGGGCAGCAGACCGAGTCGAGCTTCCTGATCCGCCAGCTCTCGCAGGCGTTCCCGGGCCAGTCGGTGTCCGACATCGTCGAGCGTCGTGAACGACCTGCGCGGTCCGGCCTCGACGCCTCGGCCTGATCGGCCTCGGGATCCTGCTCTGGTCGTCGCTCGGGCTGCTGTCGGCGATCGGCTCGGCCCTGAACATCATCTACGAGGTGCCGAACCGGCCGTTCCTGCAGCAGAAGGCGCAGACGCTGGTGCTCGTGCTCGGCTCGATCATCGGCCTGTTCACGCTGCTGACGGCGACGACCGCGCTGTCGGCCTGGGCGAAGTCGTACACCAACACCGTCTTCGGCGTACTGTCGATCGAGGAGCTGCTCGGGCTGATGTTCTCGAGCGTCGTGACGATCGCGTTCCTGTTCGTCGTGTACCGGTACATCCCGAACACGACGATCACGTCGAAGGAGGTGCTGCCCGGGGTCATCTTCTCCACCGTGACGATGCAGGCGGGCTTCTTCTTCCTGCCGATCTACGTCGACGTGATCGACACCGTCGACTCGTTGAAGGCCCTCGGCGGCATCGTGGTGCTGCTCGTCTGGTTCTTCCTGATGGGCAACATCCTGCTGCTCGGCGCCGAGATCAACTGGTGGTACGGCCGCGGCCGCCACGGCGTGCTGCGCACCGGCGCCGAGACGCCGAGCGACGATCCGAAGGCGGGGTAGCGGCGCTCAGCGGCGCGGGACGGTGACGCTGTACAGGCCGAGTACGACGGACTTCTTGGCCTGCACCTTGACGAACGTGCCACCGCCGCGGCCGGACTTGCGGAAGCAGTTCGCCGTCACGCCACCGGTGGCCTTGAGCCGCTTCGGGCACTTGCCGCGCCTGCTCAGCCGCCAGTAGTCGGCCTTGTCGTCCGACGGGGTGACGAGGCCGCGCAGGGTGCAGGTCCGGGCGCAGCTGGGCTTCACCTGCGCCGTGCCCTGGTTGTCGTTCGGCTCGAGGTCCTCGACCTGCGGCAGCTTCTTGTTCGCGGCGGCCAGCGCCGCGGCGATGTTCACGAGCCCGAAGCCGTACCGGGCCGACGTCCGCTTGGCGTTCTTCCGCATCAGGTACGTGATGGCCTGCGGGTTGGTGAGTCGCGAGCGGGCCCCAGATCCGCGCCGCCGCCCCGGCCACGATCGGCGCGGCGAACGACGTGCCGGCGTCGCCCGACGCCCAGCCGCCCGACATCTGCGGCAGCAGCAGGTGGGCGCCCGGCGCCACGATGTCGAGACTCGGGCCGCGCGCACCAGCGCCGTCGTCGCGGCCGACCGCGAGCACGTGCGGCTGGTTCGCGGGCCACTGCACCTTGCTGCCGTTGCCGGCGGCGGCGACGACCAGCGCGCCGGCCCTGATCAGCTTGTTGAGGGCGGCCTGGGCGGCGCCCGAGGGGGCGCGCTCGAACTCGGCCGAGACGTTCACGACGAGCGGCTGCCCCTGCTGCGCGATGCCCGCCAGGTAGCTGAACGCGCACTCCAGTCCCCTCGGCGCGAACTCGTCGCCCGGGGTGGTGACCCGCACGACGATCAGCGGCGAGTGCGGCGACACGCCGACGGAGCCCTTGCCGTTCGCGGGCGCGGCCGCCAGTGTCGCAACCTTGGTGCCGTGGCCGCTGCTACTGGTGTCGTTGACGTCGGCCGCGTGCTTGATCGGCCGGGCGGCGCCGTTCTTGGCCGTGCAGTCGGCGCTCTCCGCCTCCAGGTAGCCGGCGAAATCGTCGAATCCCGACCGGAGACCGGAGTCGACGATGGCGATCACCGGGTAGCCGACGTCGCTCGGCGGCGGGCTCCAGCCGATCTTGGTCTGCCAGCCGCTGATCGGCGGGAAGAACGGATCGTTGGGCGAATCGACCGCCGCGAAGGCGGGCGCAGGCAGCGCAAGCGCTAGCAGCGTTGCCGCCAACCTCCAAGTTCCTTTTCCCACACTCTCCAGCCTACTGCCGGGAAGGTCCCTTCCGGACGCGCGCTTTTCGCGAGGGTCCGTGAGGTTTGCGTAGGTGCAAGACGATGCGGCAGGCGGGAACACGACCCCCGATGGTACTGCGCAGAACGTCGGCGATCTCCGTCATGCGCTGTGGTGCCACGTCGGCCTGGAGCGTGACGTCGATGTCGATGCGCCGGACCCCGGCCGCCGTGCGACCCACGATCCTGCCGTATCCCACGACCTCGGCCGGTCCCGCGGCGAGCTCTTCGGAGATAGCCGCAAGCTCCGCGGCGCCGACGCGCTCCCGGCCCGGACGGGCGGCCTGGATCAGCTCGATGCCGATGCGCACGACCACGCCGCTGATCAGCAGGCCGCCGACGGCGTCGGGGAACGCGGCGCCGGCGAGCACCACGACGGCGAGGGCGCCGGCCGCCAGCACCGCCGTCCACTGGCTCGAGCGCAGGCTGCGGGCGTCGGCCGCCAGCGCGGCCGATCCGGTCGCCTCGGCGACCTTCGAGACGCGCGCCGCCACGACGCGGGCGAGCAGCGCGCAGGCCAGCAGCCCGGCGATGCCCGCGAGCGGCACGTCGACGTCGCCGCCGAGGGTGCGCAGCGACGCGAACCCCGCCACGACGCCGGCCACCACCACGATCACGCCCTCCAGCGCGCCGGCCGACGCGGACGGGCGGCCGGGACGGGACTCGTCGCGCGCGGCGAACGCGGCGACGATGGTGCGCAGCAGCTCGGCCGCGGCGTGGGTGGCCTCGGCCAGCACCGCCACCGAGCCGGTCACCAGCGCCAGCACCACCTTGGCGGCGATCAGGATCGCGCTGGTGGCGGTCGCCAGCGTCGCGGCGCGGCCGCGGGCGTCCTCGTTCACCGGCCCAGGGCGGCGCGCAGCACCGCCGCAGCGCGTCCCCGGTGCGACAGCGCGTCCTTCTCGTCGGCCGACATCTCGCCGATCGTGCGGGTCTCGCCGTCCGGCACGAAGATCGGGTCGTACCCGAACCCGCCGTCGCCGCGGGGCGCGGCCGCGATGGTGCCCTCGACGCGCCCCTCGGCCACCACCTCGGCGCCGTCGGCCGCGATCGCGACCAGCACGCAGACGAACGCTGCCTGCCGGTCGGGGCTGTCGCCGAGCTCGCGCAGCAGGTGCGTGACGCGGCCCGCGTCGTCGAGCGCGTCGCCGCCGTAGCGGGCGGAGTGGATGCCGGGCGCGCCGTCCAGCGCCTCGACGACGATGCCGGAGTCGTCGGCCACGGTCAGCGCGCCGGCCGGGGCCACTGCGGCGCCGGCGAGGGCCTTGATGCGGGCGTTGGCGGTGAACGTCTCGCCGTCCTCGATCGGCGCCTCGTAGCCGGGCAGCGGCGCCACGTCGGAGCCGAGCAGCCGCCCCAGCTCGAGCGCCTTGTGGGCGTTCTGCGAGGCGAGGTAGATCACGGCAGTGCGCAGGCGCGCAGCTGCAGCGCGCGGATCTCGCGGATGCCCTGGTCGGCCAGTGCGAGCAGCCCGTCGAGGTCCTCGCGGCCGAACGGCGCACCCTCCGCCGTGCCCTGCACCTCGACGAACCGCCCGTCGCCCGTCATGACGACGTTCATGTCGGTCTCGGCGCGGACGTCTTCCACGTAGGGCAGATCGAGCACCGGCGTGCCGTCGACGACGCCGACGGAGACGGCCGAGACGGTGTCGGTGAGCGGCAGCTCGGACAGCTTGCCGGCCGTCACGAGGCGGCCCAGCGCCCGGTGCAGCGCCACGTAGCCGCCGGTGATGGCCGCGCAGCGCGTGCCGCCGTCGGCCTGGATCACGTCGCAGTCGACCCACACGGTGCGCTCGCCGAGGCCGTTGCGGTCGACGATGGCGCGCAGCGACCGGCCGATCAGCCGCTGGATCTCGACCGTGCGGCCGTCGAGGCGGCCGCGGGTGGCGTCGCGTCCCTTCCGCGTCGACGTCGAGCCGGGCAGCATCCCGTACTCGGCGGTGATCCAGCCGACGCCCTGGCCGCGCATCCAGTTGGGCACCGACTCCTCCACCATCGCGGTGCAGATGACGCGCGTGCCACCGGCCGTGACCAGCACGGATCCGCTCGCGGAGGTGATGAAGTCGACGTCGAACGTCAGGGGGCGGATCTCATCGGCGCGACGGCCGTCTGCTCGCATGGTGGAGAGCCTAGCGACCGGGCAGCCGGGCACCGCCGGGTGCCGCGTCTCGAAACGACGGTCTGCTGGCGCGCGGAGTCCGACACGAGCGCACCTGCGCGCACGAAACCGCGCCGCGGCGACCAATTCGGTGCCAGGCACCGAATCTGTCGGCGGGTGACATGTCTGCGACGCCCCGTGCGCCACCGGTGACGGAAGATGCGCGCCGGCGCCGGACCGCGCGCCCCTGCTTACGCCTTCGGGCGCTGCTGCAGGCCGAGGTCGGCCAGCTGCGAGGGCTCCACCGGCGTCGGTGCGTCGGTGAGCGGGTCGAACCCGCCGGAGATCTTCGGGAAGGCGATCACGTCGCGGATGTTGTCGGTGCGCTCGAGCAGCATCACGGCGCGGTCGAGGCCGGGCGCGATGCCGCCGTGCGGGGGCGCGCCGTAGCGCAGGGCGCGCAGCAGGAACCCGAACCGCTCCTCGGCGTCCTCCTTCGAGAACCCGACGATGTCGAAGATCTTCTGCTGCAGGTCGGCGCGGTGGATTCTGAGCGAGCCCGACGCGATCTCGAGGCCGTTGCACACGAAGTCGTACGCCTCGGAGATGACCGCGCCCGGATCGGTGTCGAGCAGCGCCTCGTGCTCGCGCTTCGGGGCCGTGAACATGTGGTGCTCGGCCACGAACCGGCCCTCGTCCTCGTCGTACTGGAAGAGCGGGGAAGTCGACGACGAACGCGAACGCGTAGGCGTCGCGGTCGTACAGGTCGCGCTGGTCGGCCAGGTGCGGGCGCAGCGCGCCGAGCACCCGCGTGACGACGGCCGCGGTGTCGGCGGCGATGAAGATCGCGTCGCCGTCGCCGGCTCCGGTGGCAGCGCGCAGCCCGTCGATCTCGGCCGGCGAGAGGAACTTCGCGATCGGCGACCGCACCTCGCCGCCCTCCTCGAGCAGCAGGTACGCGAGCCCCTTGCCGCCCCACTCCTTCGCGAACTCGGCCAGCGCGTCGAGCTCCTTGCGCGACAGCGTCGCGGCACCCGGGCAGGCCAGCGCGCGGACGACGCCGCCGGATGACGCCGCGCCCGCAAAGACGCCGAACTCGGAGTCGCGCACCAGGTCGGTGACGTCGGCGATCTCGAGGCCGTAGCGCAGGTCGGGCTTGTCCGACCCGAACCGCAGCATCGCCTCGTGCCACGTGATCTTCGGGAAGGGCCGCGCCAGCTCGATGCCCTTCACCTCCTGCCAGATCTCGCAGTAGAGGCCCTCGACGAGGTCGAGGATCTCGTCGCGCTCGACGTACGCCATCTCGATGTCGAGCTGCGTGAACTCCAGCTGCCGGTCGGCGCGCTGGGCCTCGTCGCGGAAGCAGCGGGCGATCTGGAAGTACTTCTCGAAGCCGCTCATCATGTAGAGCTGCTTGAACAGCTGCGGGCTCTGCGGCAGCGCGTAGAACGAGCCGGGGTGCAGCCGCGCCGGCACGAGGAAGTCGCGGGCGCCCTCGGGCGTCGACTTCGTCAGCACCGGCGTCTCGAGGTCGTGGAACCCGCGGTCCTCGAGGTGGCGGCGCATGATCCGCGTGACGTGCGCGCGGGTGCGCAGGCGCTGCGTCATCTCGTCGCGGCGCAGGTCGAGCGCGCGGTGGCGGATCCGGAGCGCCTCGTCGACGCCCTCGTCGTCGAGCTGGAACGGCAGTGCGTCGGCCGGCGAGAGCACCTCGAGCACCTCGCAGCGCAGCTCGATCTCACCGGTCGCGAGCCGCGGGTTGACCGTCTCGGGCGTGCGCAGCGCGACGGTCGCCTCGACGCGGACGACCGACTCCACCCGGGCGGCGTGCGCGGCGGCTCGCGCGTCGGGGGCGTCGGAGGGGTCGATCACGACCTGCACGACGCCGCTCGCGTCGCGCACGTCGAGGAAGATCAGCCCGCCGTGGTCGCGGTGCCGGCCGATGAAGCCGGAGACGACGACCCGCTCGCCGGCGAGGCCGGCGCCGAGCTCGCCGCAGCCATGCGTCCGATACCAGCTCACGTTCCGATCCTTTCGATGACGCTGCGCACGAGGTCGTCCAGGGCGACAGTCTCGGTGCCGCCGCGGGTGCGGTCGCGGAGCAGAACCGTACCGGCGGCCCACTCTTCGGGCCCGCACTGGGCGACGAGCCGAGCTCCCAGCCGGTCGGCGTGCTTCTGCTGGCCCTTCGCGCTGCGGCCCGCCAGATCGGCCTCGCACCGCACGCCGGCGAGCCGCAGCTCGTCCAGCAGCGCGTGCACCCGCGGTCGTGCCTCCGGCGTCGTCACCTGGGCGAACAGCGCCGGCCCGGCGGCGGCGACGAGCGCCTCGGCCCGGCCCTGGTCCTGCAGCGCCAGCACGATGCGGTCGATACCGGCCGCGAACCCGATGCCGGGTGTCGGCGGCCCGCCGAGGATCTCGGCGAAGCCGTCGTAGCGCCCGCCGCCGGAGACGGTGGACTGGGCGCCGAGCGGCGGCCACTTGATCTCCCACGCCGTGTGCGTGTAGTAGTCGAGCCCGCGGACGAGCGTCGGCTCGACCCGGTAGGAGATCTCGCGCGCGTCGAGGAAGGCGCGCACCGAGGCGAAGTGCTCCGCCGCCTCGGGCGACAGCCGGTCGGTGATCTTCGGGGCGCCGGCGAGGACCGCGCGCGAGCCCTCGTCCTTGGTGTCGAAGGCGCGCAGGGGATTGACGTCGCGCAGCCGCAGCACGTCGGCCGAGAGTTCGCCCGCGTGGGCGTCGATGAACGCGCGCAGCTCCTCGACGTAGACGCGCCGCGCCGCGGGCGTGTCGATGGAGTTGATCTCGAGCTCCAGGCCGTCCATGCCGATCGCGGCCAGCCAATGCATTTCGAGCGCGATGATCTCGGCGTCGACGGCGGGGTCGGCCGAGCCGATCGCCTCGACGTCGAACTGCACGAACTCGCGCAGCCGGCCGCGCTGCATGCGGTTGTAGCGGTAGGCGTTGCCGCTCGAGAAGACCCGCACCGGCTGCGGCAGCGTCGCCATGCCGTGCTGCAGGTAGGCGCGGACGAGGCCGGCGGTCAGCTCGGGCCGCAGCGAGATGTCGCGGTCGCCGCGGTCGGTGAAGGAGTACATCTCCTTGGTGACGACGTCGGATCCCTCGCCGCTGGTGCGCACGAACAACCCGGTGTCCTCGATCAGCGGCACCGTCATCTCGCGGTAGCCCGCCGCGCCGAAGATCTCCTCCGCGCGCTCGATCACCGCGCGCCGGATCGCCATCCGGTCCGGCAGCCAGTCCTGCGTCCCCGGCGGCGACTGGTGCAGCCCCGTCATCCGGCCACCCGCCGGCGCACGCCGTCGAAGAACGGGTTCGACCGCAGCTCGTCCGCGAGCGTCGTCGGGCCGGAGTGCCCCGACAGCACCGGCGCGTCGTGCGGGCACGTCTCGTACAGCCGTACGATCGAGTCCTCGAGCACGGCGAACGATCCGCCGGCGAGATCCGTGCGCCCGACCGAGCCCTTGAAGAGCACGTCGCCGACGAACAGGGCGACCTGGCCGGACTCCGGATCGGTGATCTCGAAGACCACGCCGGCGGGCGAATGCCCGGGCGCGAGATGGGTTTGAATGCCCAATCCAGCCAATGAGAATCTCTCGTCACCCTGGAGCTTCACGTCGGCTTCATATGACTCGAGGGGTCCGAACCCGGGGGCATCCTCCGTTTCCAGGTTTTCGAGCATATGGCTCTCGCCAGAACTGATGTAGACTGGGCATCCGTGGCCCCGAGCAATCGGGGCGACTGCACCAACGTGATCGTAGTGCGCGTGCGTGATCAGGATCGCCTCGCAGCTCACTCCGGCCTCGGAAAGTGCAGCCGTGATCGTTGCGGGCTCTGCGCCCGGATCGATCACCAACGCCTCCCCAGCGCCGGAACGACTCACGAAGTAGCAGAAGGTCCCGTAGGGCCCGAGCGAGAGTGCTGTGACGTGCAGGGGAATCGCTGAACTCCAAGGTTCGAATCGCACGATTTTCGAGGCATCGCCTCGCGGGGAACGCAAGTCTAGCCACCGTCCGGCGTGGTCCAGCCCGGTCGTGGCTCGAAGGGGGTAGTTCAGGTCGATGATGGTGGAACAGCCGAGCGAGCTGCATGACCTTCCAGAGGTCCAGCGGCTGCTCGAAACCGGAGTAGAGCGCGGTTCGCTGACGCTCACGGAGATCGCCGAGGCGCTTCTCGAGTTCGAGTTCGACGTCCAGCAGATGGAGGACGTCTACCGGCTCTTCGAGGCCGAGGGCGTCGACGTGGTCGAGGAGCCGAAGGCCCCGACGGGGCCGACCGCCGAACAGCGGCGGATGGCGTACGAAGGCACGACCGACTCGCTGCAGCTCTTCCTGCACGAGGTCGGGCGCTACCCGCTGCTCACGAAGGCGGACGAGATCCGGCTGGCCAAGCGCGTCGAACGGGGCGACCTGAACGCAAAGCGCAACATGGTCGAGTCGAACCTCCGGCTGGTGGTGTCGATCGCGAAGAACTACCGGGGCCAGGGCCTCGGCTTCCTCGACCTCATCCAGGAGGGCATCCTCGGGCTGATCCGCGCGGTCGAGAAGTTCGACTGGCGCCGCGACCTGAAGTTCTCCACGTACGCCACGTGGTGGATCCGCCAGGCCGTCGCCCGGGCCCTCGCCGACAAGAGCCGGACGATCCGCCTGCCCGTGCACGTGGTCGAGCGCCTGCAGAAGATCAACCGGGCCGAGCGCACGCTGATGCTGAAGCTGGGCCGCGAGCCGTCGAACGAGGAGATCGCCAAGGAGGCGAAGCTCCCGCTCTACCAGGTGCTCGACGTCCGCAAGGCCGCGCGGTCGCCGATCTCCCTCGAGGAGCCCGTCGGCGACGACGGCGAGTCGTCGTTCTCCGACTTCCTGGCCGACGCCGAGGCGATCGATCCGATGGACGCCGTCGCCGACCAGCTGCGCCACGAGGCGCTCCAGATGGGCCTCTCCGCCCTACCGGAGCGCTACCGCCGCGTGCTCGAGCTGCGCTACGGGCTCGACGGGCAGGATCCGCGCACGCTGGACGAGATCGGACGCGAGTTCGGCCTCACGCGCGAGCGGATCCGGCAGATCGAGGTCGAGGCCCTACGCGAGCTCGCGGCCATCCGCGAGATCCAGGGCCTGCGCACCGTCGTCGCGCAGTAGCTCCACCGCACGTCTTCGCCTTCGCCGGCCCTGGGCTTCAGTCCAGGGCCGGCGAAGTCGTCCTTGACACGAACACGCGTTCGGGTACAATCGAACACATGTTCGACGTGTACCTCCGGCGCCGCATCGCCTTCCTCGCCGTCTTCGGCATGCTCCTCTTCGGCGGACTGAAATTCGCCACCCCCTCCAGCGGAGCAGGACCTTCGGTGAGCTACACGGTGCAACCGGGTGACACGCTGTGGAGCATCGCTTCGACCGGGAGCGCAGGCGACCCGCGTTCCGGCGTCGCCGCGATCCGAGAGGTGAACGACCTCGCATCCGACACCATCCGGCCCGGCGAGGTGCTGCTTCTGCCGTAGGCGGCCGCCCCACCCCACCCATGCACCCGGGGTGGCCGTCTACGGATCGAACTCCGCCCGCGCGTTATCGAAACTCGACGGCGAGCGCGCACGCGTCGTCGTTCGCCGACTCATCTTCGAGCAGGCCCTGCACGACGGCGTCGAGCATCTCCGGCAACGGGCTGCCCGCATACCGCCGCACAGCGTCCACAAGCGCGTCGAGGCCGTCGTCGATCGAGGAGTCGCGGCGTTCGACGAGGCCGTCCGTCACCAGCAGCAGCCGCGCGCCCGGGGCCAGCGCGAGCCGGGCTTCACCGCGCGTCGTGCCAGGCGTCCGCACGCCGATCGGCGACGAGCGCCCCTCCCAGAAGATGCTCGCCGAGGCGCCTTCCGCCACCACGATCGGCAGATGACCGGCCGACGCGAGACGCACGATGCGGTCGGCCAGATCGATGTCGAGATAGACCACGGTCGCGTAGCGCCCGCTGTCGTCGGCGTCCACGTAGGTATCGAGGCGGTCGAGCAAGGGGCCGGGCGAGAACTCCGCCGCCGCCAGGGCCCGGACGCCGCTGCGCAGCTTGCCCATCGCGGAGGCGGCGCCGAGACCGCGGCCGACCACGTCTCCGACCCCGACGGCGATGCGGTCGGGCGTGAGGGAGAAGGCGTCGTACCAGTCGCCCCCGACATCCAGGCCGTCGACCGCGGGGCGGTAGAACGTCGCGATCTCGAGCCGGGGATCGCGTGGCAGGACGCCGGCCAGCAGGCTCTGCTGCAGCGCGTGAGCCGTTGTGCGCTCGTGCTCGTAGAGCCGCGCGTTGTCGAGGCTCAGCGCCGCCCGCGACGCGAGATCGACGAGGAACGCGACCTCGTCTCCGGCGAAGGGCCGCGTCGCGTCGCGGGCCAGGAGCAACGCGCCGAGCGGCTGGCCGCGGACACCGAGCGGAAGCGCGAGGAACACCGCCCGAGCGCAGGCGTCCTGCAACGGCGTCCCACCGAGTATCACGCGTTGGGCGAGGCGCCGGGCAATCGGGTCCGGCGGCTCCGCATGTCCCTCACCGGCGTCCTCCTCGATGTACCACGCGTCGTCGGCCACCTCGCGCCGGACGAGATCGAGGAGGCGCCGGACGCGACCGCCGACATCGCGCTCCGCGTCGAGCGCGGCACCGAGCTCGGCCCGGAGGCGGCTGCGGTCGCTCTCCGCCGCCAGCTCGACGTGCAGCCGCTCGAGGTGCTCGCGGGCCGCCCGCTCCTCGGCCCGCGCCCGCACCAGCTCGCGCTCGTACTCGCGCCGCATCGTCGCGTCGAACAACGTGATCCGCACCAGCACCGGCGAGCCGTCCGGCTCCGTCTCGACCGAGGCGTTCACCAGCACTGGGAGCCGCGTCGCGTCGCCGCGCACGACGTCGAACGCGACCTCGCGCAGGTCGCCCTGGAGCGCGAGGAGCGGCGCGAAGTGGGTCTCGTGGTAGATGCGGCCGCCGCCCGTGAGCAGGTCGACGAACCGTCGCCGGCCGATCAGCTCGTCGCGCTCGTACCGCGTCAGCTCGAGCAGGGTCGCGTTCACCCGGACGATCGTCCCGTCCATGAGCGTCGTCAGGTACCCACAGGGCGCACGATCGAACAGCGTCTCGGCGTCCTCGGCGATGCGCTCCTCGACCGAGAGACGGGCAGCCTCGCGTCTGGGATCGGAGGTCACAGGAAGCGCTTGATCGCCCGGATCGTCTCGTCCGGCGCGCTCAGGTTCGGGCAGTGCCCGGTGGCGTCGAGCACGACCAGCGTCGACCCCGCGACCTCGTGGTGCACGTACTCGCCGACCGACACCGGCGCGATCACGTCCTGGCGGCACTGCAGCACCAGTGTCCGGACGTCGACGCGCGCCAGGTCGGCGCGGTTGTCGGAGAGGAACGTGACCCGCGCGAACTGCCGGGCGATCTCCGGGTCGGTGCTGCAGAAGCTGTCGGTCAGCTCCGCCGCGAGCTCGGGGCGATCGGCGTTGCCCATGATCGCGGGCGCCATCGCCTGCGACCAGCCAAGGAAGTTGCTGTCGAGCGAGTCGAGGAGCTCGTCGATGTCCTCTCGGGTGAAG
Organism: uncultured Actinomycetes bacterium; assembly: GCA_963722525.1. Classification (GTDB taxonomy): domain Bacteria; phylum Actinomycetota; class Thermoleophilia; order Gaiellales; family F1-60-MAGs149; genus VFJZ01. Next base: position 1,262,697 of record CAVRMM010000002.1, read on the forward strand.
CCGCCCTCGTAGCCCTCGTCCGCGATGTACCGCGGCGACGGAGCGACGAGGACCAGGGAGGCGAACACCTCCGGCCGCGCGACCGCGGCGAGCACGCCGATCATCGCGCTGACCGAGTGACCGACGAAGATCACGTCGCGCAGATCGAGCTCGTCGCAGATCGCGAGCACGTCCTGGGCATAGCCCTCGAGCGACGCGTGGCTCTCGGCGTCGTAGGCTGACAGGTCGGATCGCCCGGCTCCGAGGTGATCGAACAGCACCACGCGGTACTCGTCGACGAATGCGGGCACCACGAATCGCCACATGTTCTGGTCGCAGCCGAAGCCGTGGGCGAACAGCATCGGCTGCCCGTCGGCTCGGCCGCTGACCTGCACGTTGTACCGGGCGACCGCGGTCACGCGCCGATGATAGCCGCTGACGCGGTTTGCCGGATCGGCGCGCGGGGAGGCCTTCTCGATGGCCGCACAGCAACTGCATCCGCGACAGCACGTGGAACGAAGCTACGAGCAGGGAGACACGTCGGCGCCCGCGGCCGCGCGGCGCGTGGTGCGCGACCTCCAGCCGCTGGGACGCGACTCGCGCCGGGACCTGACCATCATCGTCAGCGAGCTCGTCGCGAACGCCGTCCGGCACGCCCCCCGGGTGGCCGGTGGCCACGTGCGGCTCGTCATCGACGCGGCGCGCGACGAGATCCGGGTCGACGTGCACGACCCCGGCGTGGGGTTCGATCCGACGCCGGCCGCGTCGGGGGAGGGCGGTCTCGGACTCGCGATCGTCGGGAGGATGGCGCACGACTGGGGCATCGACGCCGCCGGGCACACCACGGTGTGGTGCGTCCTGCGGCCCACCGCCGCGACGAGCGCGTGAAAGCTGGGACGGCGTCCGGTAGAGTCACCGCGACCCGATGCGACGAGCTGGCAGCTGACTCCCCGCGTGGACACGGCCGTGCACGAGGGTGTCGCGATCCTGACGCTGCACGGCGAGCACGATCTGGAGACCGCGGGCGACGTGCGCGACGCGGTCGATCAGGCGCTGGCGGAGCCTCGCCCATGCATCTTCGATCTGCGCCCGACGGCGTTCATCGACTCGACGATCATGGCCGTGCTGCTCGAGACGCAACAACGGTGCGTCGAGCTCGGCGTCGGCTTCGCGACCGCGCTCAGCGAGGACGAGGTCAGCGCCGTCCGCCGCGTGATCGAGCTGACGAGCATCGGCCCGGCCCTGTCGGCGACCACCGACTTCGACGCCGCGATCGCCGCGGCCCGCCGCTCGGCGTAGCCTCCGCCGTTTCGCGCTCCGGTGGCCGGGGATCGTCGCCGTACAACGATCGAACGGAGCGACGCCATGGGTGACGAGAAGCGACTCGAGGACGGGCGGCAGGAAGCGGGTCTCGACCCGCATGACACTTCGCTCGCGGGCGCGATCGACAACACCACCTCCGAGGAGCTGGTGACCGACCCGGAGCGTGACGACGACAGCACCACCGGCGCGGCCGCCGAGGATCCGGCGGTCGTCCGGGCCCGTGAGCTGGGCACCACGGGCCCCAAGCTCAGCTGACGACGTTTCGTCGAGCCAGCCGGGGGGCACCACCGATCGTCCAATCATCACGGAGGCACCATGGGCATCATCGCATTTCTTATTCTCGGCTTGATCGCAGGCATGATCGCGAAGGCCATCCTCCCCGGCGAGGACCGGGGCGGCGTCCTCATCACCATGATCATCGGCGTCGTCGGCGCCCTGATCGGCGGCTTCCTCGCCAGCGCCATCTTCGGCGCCGATCCGCTCGACGAGTTCTTCGACATCTCGACGTGGCTCACCGCCATCATCGGCTCGCTGCTCCTGCTGTGGGTCTGGCGCAAGTTCGCGCCCGGCTCGCACGCCGGCCGCACCGTCTGATCTCGACCGCACGAAGCGACGGGCCCGGGCTTCCACAGCCGGGCCCGTCGTCGTCCTCAGGGCAGGTCGACCAGCGTCGCCGTCAGGCGGCCGCCGGCGATCTCGACCACGGCCATCGTGCAGACCGGCGCCCGCCCGCGGTGCTCGAGCGCCGAGCCCGGGTTCAGCAGCAGCAGCTCGCCGTGCTGCTCGATCAGCGGCAGGTGGGAGTGGCCGAACACGACCGCCTGGCAGTCCGGGAACTGCTCGCGCAGCCGCTCGCCGCGTCCGTCCTTCGGCCCGGAGTTGTGCACCATGCCGATCCGCACGCCCCCGGCCGCCACGACGCGCTCGACCGGCAACCGCGCGGCCAGATCGTCGTCGTCGGTGTTGCCGAGCACGCCCTGCACCGGCCCGAGCAGCTCGAGCTCGACCAGCACCGACAGGACCGAGAAGTCGCCGGCGTGGAGGATGAGATCCGCGGCGGAGCACTCCCGGATCAGCCGCGCCGGCAGCCGGCGCTTGCCGCGGGGCAGATGCGTGTCGGACACGACCGCGATGCGCATCAGGCTCCTTCCGCGTGCCGCACGGCGTCGGCCAGCGCGATCGCCGGCCGGCAGGCGGCCACGTCGTGCAGCCGCAGCATGGTAGCGCCCGCGCGGCTCGCCAGCACCGCCGCGGCGATGGTCGGCGCGAGGTCGTGCTCCTCCGCGCCCGTCGCGTCGGCGGTGAACTCCTTGTGCGAGCAGGCCGCGAGCACCGGGAACCCGAGCGCGATCACCCGCTCCAGGTCGCGCAGCAGGAGCAGGTCGAGCCGCGTCGACTTGCCGAACCCGAAGCCCGGATCGACCAGGATCCGGTCCTCCCCCACGCCCGCACCCGTGGCGTGTGCGACCTGGCCCTCGAGCTCGCGCAGCACCTCGTCGACCGATGCCTCGTACGACCGGGACGGGTTCGAGCGCGGCCGGCCGCGGTAGTGCGTGACGACGAGGCCCGCGCCGGCAGCGGCGACGACGCCGGCGAGCTCGGGATCGAACCCGCCCGTGTAGTCGTTCACGAACGAGGCGCCGGCGGCCAGCGCCGCCGCGGCGACCGGCGCGCGGTACGTGTCGACCGACACGCAGGTGCCGGCCAGCTGCTCGATCACCGGCACCACTCGGTCGATCTCGGCCGCCACCTCGATCTCGGCGCCCAGCCGGCCCGTCTGCCCGCCGATGTCGAGCACGTCTGCGCCCTCGGCCAGCAGCACCCGCCCGTGTGCGGCCGCCGCATCGGCGCCGTCGTGGCGGCCGCCGTCGTAGAAGGAGTCGGGCGTGTTGTTGACGATGCCCATCACCAGCGTCCGCGCACCCGGAGCGAACTCGTGGGTGCCGAGCCGCACCATCACAGATCGAGGCCGAGCTCCGGGACGAAGACGCCGTCGCGCTGGATGGCGCGGCCGTCGAGCAGCAGCTCGCCGCCGCCGCGCAGGTCGCAGACCAGGTCCCAGTGCAGCGCCGAGACGTTGCTGCCGCCGGTCTCCGGATAGCTGGAGCCGAGCGCGAGGTGGACGGTGCCGCCGATCTTCTCGTCCAGCAGCGTCCGGCCGGTGAACCGCGGCAGCGCGTAGTTGGTGCCGATGCCGACCTCGCCCAGGCGCCGCGCGCCGGCGTCGGTGGCGAGCGCCGCGTCGAGCACGTCCTGTCCGTCGTCGGCGTGCGCCTCGACGACGACGCCGCGCTCGAACACGAGACGCACGCCGTCGATGCGGCGCCCGGCGTGGTGCGCGGGGAACGGGAAGGTGACGACGCCCTCGGCGGAGTCCTCGTGCGGGCCGGTGAACACCTCGCCGTCGGGGATGTTGGTGACGGCCGCCGAGCTGCCCCACGTCCGGCCGTCCACGCGCAGCGTCAGGTCGGTGCCGGGCGCGACGATGCGCAGCTCGCGCCCCGTGCCGAGGTGGCCGACGAGCCGCGCCTGGGCGGCGCCCTGGCGGTCCCAGCGCACCTCCGCCCCGTCCCGGTCGCAGAACGCGGCCGCGTACACCAGGTCGGCGTAGTCGTCGTAGTCCATGCCGGCGTCGGCCGCGTGCACCTCGCAGGGAAAGCCGACGACGGCCCACTGCATCGCACCCTCCAGGTGGCGGCGGTGCCGGATCTCGCCGCCGGGCTTGCGGCCTCGCGCCCAAGCCGCGTACCGCTCGGCCGGGATGCCCTTCAGCCCGGTCGCGTCCTGGGCCGCGTCGACGCCGACGATCGCGTCGGCCGTGAGCATCAGGGCGCTGTGGAGCCGGTGCTCGCGCGCCAGGTCGCCGGCGTCGGTCGAGCCGAGCACCGCGCGCTCGTAGCCGCCGCCGATGGCCAGCCACGCGATGTGCGCACCGACGCGGCCGGCGTAGGCGGCCAGCGCCTCGACCAGCGGCGCGCCGACCGGCGGTGCCTCGACGACGACGCTGTCACCCGCTGCCAGTCCGAGCATGCGACCGCCGAGCAGCCGCGCCAGTCGTTCGGGCCGCGGGTCGCTCACCGGTTGAATGCGGCCAGCACGGCGTCCAGGAGCCGATCGGAGCCGAACCGCACGGGATCGTCGACCACGAGGCCGGTCTCGTCGGCCGCCGCGGCGATCGCCGCCCGGGCCTCGGCCTCGTCGGCGATGTCCTTCGTGTTCAGGGCGATTCCCGCAACCCGGCCCGGGCGCACCGGCTCGCAGGCCGCCTCGTAGTGCGCGACGACCTTCGGCAGCGCGGGGATCTTGACGCTTTCGTAGGAGTGGATCGCGGTCTGGCCGGCGAGGTGGCACAGCAGCAGCACGTCGGGCGCCGCGCCGTGCAGCAGCCCCAGCGTGACGCCGGAGTAGCCGGGGTGGTAGAGCGAGCCCTGGCCCTCGACGAACAGCAGGTCGCCGTGCTCGGCGCCCTGGTAGACGAGCCGCTCGGCGGCTCCCGCGATGTAGTCGGAGATGACGTGGTCGACGGCGATGCCCCAGCCGGAGATCGCGATGCCCGTCTGGCCGGTGGCCACGAAGACGCTGCGCTCGCCGCGCTCGCGCGCCGTCTTGTCGAGCTCGAGGGTGACGGTCATCTTGCCGATCGCGCAGTCGGAGCCGACCGACTGGACGACGCGCAGCGACGGGTCGCGCTGGTACGGGCCGTCCGGCGTGTCCAGGTCTGCCGGACCGACGCGCAGGTCGATCAGCCGGCGCCCGTGCTGCGTGGCGAGCGCCACCAGGTCCGGGTCGTCGGCGAGCACGCTGTGCAGGCCCGCCTCGACGTCCATGCCGAGCGCCATCGCCTCGCCCAGCGCGGTGCGCCACTCCTGCGACAGCCGCCCGCCGTCGGGCGCGACGCCGATCAGCAGCCGGTCGGCGCCGAGTTCGGCCGCCTCGGCCACCGTCGCCACGATCGGCACCGGCCGGGCGCAGTAGGGCACGACCTCGTCAGCGCGGCGGCCGGCGTTGCCGGAGTCGATCACCGCCACGATCTCACGTGGCGCGTACCGGATCACGCCGTGGCCGGTCTTGCCGTTGAGCGTCTCGAACTGGCCCTCGGCGTAGATCGCGAGGCGCTCGCTCATGCCGGCACCACGCCGATGCCGGGCGCGTCGGACAGGACGACGCGGCCGTCCTCGAAGCCGAGGCCGCGGAACGGCCCGTCCTTGATCAGCAGATGGCCGTCGAGGTCGACCCAGTCGACCAGCGGGGCGAGCTGCAGAGCCTGCCCGATGCCGAGCTCCGATTCGATCATGCATCCGAGCATGACGCCTATACCGAGCGCGCGCGCCGCGTGCGTCATCCGCACGGCCTCGCGGATGCCTCCGCACTTGGAGATCTTGATGTTGATGCCGTCGGCGTACGTCGCGATCGGGGCGACGCTGGCGAGGTTCTTGCAGCCCTCGTCGATCACCACGGGGATGCGCTCCTTCAGCTCGCGCAGGCCGCGGAAGCTCTCCAGGTCCTCGGCCGGGAACGGCTGCTCGACGAACTCCACGCCCAGCTCGATCAGCGCCGGCATCAGCTCGCGCGCCGTCTCCAGCGTCCAGCCCTCGTTGCCGTCGATGCGCAGCGTCGCCTGCGAGTGCTCGCGGATCACCTCGAGCCGGGCGAGGTCGTCGGCGCCGCCGACCTTGACCTTGAGGACGCCGTAGCGTTGCGCCCGCCGCGTCTTGTCGGCGGTGCCCTCCACGGAGTCGATGCCGATCGTGTACGACGTCTGCGGCATCGTCGCCATCGTCACGCCGAGCAGGCGCCACACCGGCAGGCCGGCGCGCTTGCCGATCCAGTCGTGCAGCGCGCCGTCGAGCGCCATCTTGGCGCCGGTGTTGCCCTCGAACGCCTCGAGGCGCGTGCCGATGCCCTCCAGGTCGTAGGGGTCGTCGCCGATCGCCGCGGCGCCGTGCTCCAGCACGAACGCCGCCATGGAGTCTGCGGACTCGCCCCAGTAGTCGACGGGAGATCCCTCGCCGATCCCGGTGATGCCGTCGTGCGTCAACTCGACGATCACGACGTCCTCGCTGTCGGAGGAGCCACGCGCAATGGTGAAGGTCTCCGCGAGTGCCAGCGTGACCGTACGAGCCGTTATCTGCACGGGCGGAAACATACTGTCAGCCCGCGATTCCTGCCAAGACAGGGGCGGCCCGGCAAGGCACGAGGCCAGGCCGGGCCGACCCGTCGATGGGCCTAGTAGCCGATGTGGATGTGATCGGCGTGATCCGGCAGGGCGAACGAGCCCCCGTTGCCGGTCGTGCCGTCGAGATCCATCAGCGAGATGATCTGCCGCGGGGCGACGTCGCCCGGCAGCATGAGCAGGAGGCGCACGGCCCGCTCGGTGACGGACTGCGGGCCCTGGTGCCCGAGGATCGACGTGCCGCCGACGCCCGAGATGTCGACGGCGCGACCGAAGATGTGCGCCGAGACGTTGCCCGAGGTGGTGAACACCGAGTGGCCGGAGATCAGGCGACGAGACGCTGACGGAGCCGAACGAGGCCTGCAGGTAGCGGATCGCCATCTCGACCCGGGGGTCGATGCGGTGCTGCTGCAGGTCGGCGCGACCGCCGCGCGTAGACGCTCACGTGTCTTGTTGGCGAGCAGCTCGTCGCCGAGCGAGACGGATGCCTCGGCCAGGCCCTGGGTGACGCCCGTCGTGCCGACCGCCCAGTAGTAGGCGGCCAGGGCGGCGGCGCGCTCGCCGGCGTCCTTGGAGCCGAAGTAGGCGGCGAGCGCCTTCTCGGAGGCGAACGGCTTCGCGGAGTCGCCCGTGGCGCCGTGCGACTTCAGCCAGGTGCCGGCCTTGGTCAGCGACTGGCCCTTGTGCAGGCCGAGGCGCTGGGCGGAGGCGAGCACCGTCCAGGCGACGCCGGTGCGCTTGGCGACCTGCTTCAGCTGCGTCAGCTCGTGGCTGTCGAGCTCGCGGATGTCCGGCAGCGGAGCCGGCGGGGGCAGCAGCGACGAGGCGCGCTGCAGCTGCAGCAGTGCCAGCGCCGAGATGCCGACCGCGTGGATGTCGTTGACGCCGCCCGAGTCGCTCAGACCGCCCGCCACTCCACCCGTGCGACCGGTGCCGGAGCTGGCGCGGCGGCCCGAGGGGAGCTGGAAGTAGGTCGAGCCGGCCGAGGTCTCGAGGCCCGCGAGGGCGGAGAGGTCACCGGGGTTCGCCGTGACGGCGGTGGTCGGCGTCGTGCCGGCGGGTGCCGGCGGCAGCGGGTTGGTGACGGGCGAGTCCGGAGCCGGGGCGCCCGGGTCGGGCGTCTCGGTGCCACCGGCGGCTGCCGGCCGGGTCCGTGCCATCGTCCGACGCCGGGGCGTCGTCCGAGCCGGCGGACGGGCTGTCGTTTGCGGGCGCGTCGTCGGTCGGAGCGGGGTCGGCCGTCTCCGGGTCGGACGCCGGGGCGTCCTCCTCGGACGAGCCGGCGGGCTCCTCAGCGGGCGTCGACTCCTCGGACGACGCGGCCGGCGGATCGGGCTCGGCTGCGGGCTCCGCAGCGGGCTCCTCGGCCGGGGCCGACTCCTCCGCCGGGGCGGGCTCGGCGGCCTTCTGCTCCTCCGCCTCCGCCTTCTCCTTCTCCTTCTCCTTGTCGACGCAGTCGGTGGTGACCGACTCGGAGCAGTAGGGCCTGTCGCCCGTGCTCCCGGTACCGTCGTCAGCGAAGGCCGCGATGGCGACGCCCGTGGTCATCAGCGCGCCCACGGCGATCAGACCTGCGGCGCGCGTGGCAACGCGCGCGGGCAGGCCGAGGCGCCGCTCGGCGACCGAGAACCAGGCGCGTGCCTGCGGCTCGGGCGTGGGATCCTCCCACGCAGGTTCGGGAGGCTCGACCGCCCACAGCGGCTCGTGCTCCTCGTTGCGTCCGTCCCTATCCGGCAAATGCGTCATGCGTGTGTGAACCCCCGAACCCGGTGTCTTCCGGGGTAGTCATCGGGCGAGGGAGTGAAGGCGGCATCCCCCGCAAGAGGGTCATCGGCACAGACACCCAACGAGATAAGGGACTTTTTGCAAATTGCTCAATATATGAGCAGATTCGACCGGGTCAGGGCCGGCCCGCGCTGCGATAGACTGGGCGCCCCTGCCCCCGTAGCTCAGTGGATAGAGCGCAGGTCTCCGGAACCTGAGGCGCAAGTTCGATTCTTGCCGGGGGCATGACCCGGATCTGGCGTCAGGCGGAACGTCGGCCGATCTCGGCGACGGCGTCGAGCAGGTGGACGCCGGCCGCGGCGCGGGCCTCGGCGTCGAACCGGAACGACGGGCCGCTGACCGTCACGTACGCGCCGTCGTGCCCGCGCAGGGGAATCGCGGCTGCGATCGATGCCAGCCCGATCTCGATCTCGTCGATCGACTCGGCGACGTCGCCGACCGGCACGATGCCGGTCGCGAGACGGCCGCTGGCGGTTCCGCGCAGCGGCCACGAGCGGCCGACCCAGGTGGCCGGCCCGATCAGGTGCGTCCCCGGTATCTCGTCGAGGCCGACGATCTCGTCTCCGTGGCGCACCGCGAGCGTCACCGTCTCGTGGGTCGCGCCGGCGAGCCTCTGCATCGGCTCGCGCGCCGCCTCGATCAGGATCCGTTCCGGCCGCACGGCGGCCGCCAGTTCCAGGATGCCGGTGCCGAGCAACACGCGATCGTCGTCCGCGATCCGCGTCAGGAGCGACTCCGACTCGAGCGCCACGATCATCCGCAGCGCGGTCGCGCGCGGGATCCGCGTCGCGCGCGCCAGCTGCGACACGCTCGCGCCGTCGGGGTAGCGGGCGGCTGCGCGCAGCAGCGCGGCGGCCTTGCCGACCGAGACGTTGCGCTGGTTCGCCGACATCTGGCCGGGGCCGGCTCCGTCACCGGTGCTCGTCATGCCCCGTCCTCGTCGCGGCCGGATCCGGTCCGGGCGACGTAGCGCGCCGCCGGTAGTCCGAGGAAGTCGGTGTCGATCTCGACACCGAGGCCAGGGAGATCGGGGGCGCGCATCGTGCCGTCGACGACGCGGGCGCCCTGGCCAGGTGCGGGATCGCGCGTGATCAGCTCCTGGCAACTCCAGGTGCCGATCAGTGCGTGCTCCGGGACCGTGCTCGCCAGGTGCGCGGCAGCGGTGTCGGCGAGGATGGTGCCGCCGGTGTCCTCGATCAGGACGCCCATGCCGCACTCGAGTGCGAGGTCGCGCAAGCGCCGCGCCCGCGTCAGTCCACCGACCCGGCCGATCTTGATGTTGACGATCTCGCCAGCCCTGAGGTCGCGAGCTCGCAGGAGGTCCTGCGGCGTGACGATGCACTCGTCGAGGGAGATGGGATGCGATGTCGCGGCGCGGACGGTCGCACACTGCTCGACCGTCTCGCAGGGCTGCTCGAACCACACGGGCAGGTCGCGGACGGCGTTCATGGTCGTGATCGCGACGTGCGGGAGCCAGGCGCGGTTGACGTCGTAGAAGATGGTCTCGCCCGGCTGCTCGTCGGTGGCCAGCGCCGCGATCCGGGCGATGTCATCGGTGACGCCGCTGCCGATCTTGACGCTGTGGACGCGGTAGCCGCGCGAGCGGTAGGAACGCACCTCGGCCAGCATCGCCTCCGGCGTGTCGGTCGGCACGCTGCTCGCCACCGGAACGCGGTCGACGTCGCGGCCGCCGAGCAGCTCGACCACGGGCTGGCCGGCTGCACGGCCGAGGATGTCCCAGCAGGCAGCGTCGATCGCGGCGCGGGCGTAGTAGTGGCCGGGCAGCGTCGTCGCCATCACGCGGTCGAGCACGTCCACGCGACGCGGATCGAGGCCGAGGAGCGCCGGCGCCAGCTCCTCCATCGCCGCCCGGGCACCGCGGCCGTGCATCGGCAGGTAGCTCGAACCCCAGGGACAGACCTCGCCCCAGCCGTGTACGCCCTCGTCGGTGCCGACCCGGACGATGGTCGCATCGAGCCGTTCGAACAGCAGCCGGCCGCCCGACAGCCGGTAGGGCGCCGCCAGCGGCAGGTCGAGCTGGTACACCGCGATCTCGCTGATCCGCATCAGGCGCCCTCGGCGACGTCGATCACGATGTTCCCGACGTGCCGCTTCGCCATGAACGTCTCCTGCGCGTCACGGAACCGGTCGAGCGGGAACGTGGCGGCGAGGAACGGCCGCAGGCGCCCGCTCTCGATGAACGCGACGATCTCCGCGAACGCCCCGACCGGCGGCACGGTGGCGCCGACGAGCGTCAGATCGTGCAGGTACATCGTGCGCAGGTCGAGGGGCACGATCGGCCCGGCGATCGCCCCCGCGCACGTGTAGCGGCCGCCGCGGCGGAGCAGCCGCACGAGTTCCGGGAAGCGGTCGCCGCCGACGACATCGGCCACGACGTCCACGGCGGCGGCGCCCGCCTCGGCCAGCGCGGCGGCGAGATCGGGCGCGTCGCGCGCGATCACGTGCTCGGCGCCGCACGCGCGCACGTGCTCGGCCTTGTCGGCACCGGCGATGGCGAACGGCGTCGCGCCGAGCGCCCGCGCCAGCTGGATCAGCGCGCCGCCCACACCCCCCGACGCGCCCGTGACGACGATGGTCTCCCCGGCGCGCAGCCCGGCGCGGCGGAGCATGTTCGCGGCCGTGACGTAGGCGGTCGGGAACGTGGCGAGCTCGACGTCTGAGAGCGTGGACTCGATCGGATGGACGTTCGCGGCGGGCACGGCGACGAACTCGGCGTACCCACCGTCGCGCTCGGAGCCGAGGAAGGTGGCGCCGGCGAGATTATCCGGCGCGGCCGGGTCGCGGAACCAGGGATCGACCAGCACCCGCTGCCCGAGGAGCGCCCCGGCGGCGCCACCCACGACGACGCCGCAGACGTCTGCGCCCTGAATTCTCGGAAACCGGAACGGCACGCCGCCCCATGACGCGTCGCCTGCACGGACGTCCCCGAAGCCATCGGCGGCGCCGGTTCCCGTCGCCGTGTCGATGTCCTTGGAGTACCACCCGGTGCGCGTGTTGACGTCGGTGTTGTTCAGGCCGCACGCGGCGACGCGCAGCAGCACCTCGTCCTCCGCCGGCTCGGGCGCCGGCCAGTCGTCGTGGTACTCCAGCACGTCCAGGCCGCCGTGGCGAGGCGTCACGATCGCCCGCACCTACTCCTCCCAGACGTACGTCAGGTCGGCCAGCTCGCCGGTGTTGAAGCCGTACAGGAACTCGCACGTCTCGTCACCGATGTTCTCGACCCGGTGGAACGCGTCGGCCGGGATGAACACGCCGGTGCCCGGTCCGCAGACCTGCTCCTCGTCGTCGACCCGGATGCTGGCGGTGCCGCGGACGACGTAGTACCACTCCTCGGCCTCGGCGTGGTGGTGCAGAACGTGGATCTGGCCCGGCTCCAGCCAGTCGACACCGACGTTCATGTTGCTGCCGTTCAGCGACCGGGAGATGAACTCGACGTACCGGCCCTCGTCCCCGGTCTTGCCCCCGGAGGCCGCCGCCCAGTGCGCGTCCGACGGATCGTGCTGCGTGCGCACGGGCTCGTCCTGAATGCGACGGAACAGCCGCGACATCAGACCAGCACCTCCCCCATGGCATCCGCCAGGAGGCGCTCGAACCAGAGCGGCCCTGACTCCTCCGACGGATGCAGCAGCCCGTGTTCGAGCAGGCCGGATTCGTTCCCGATCTGCACGCTGGCGCACAGGGGGATGTCCTCGTCGACCACCTTCTCGAACCAGTCGACGAACGCGGCCGCGTCCTGCTCCGACACGTCGCGATCGAACCAGTAGTCGATCGTCGCCTGGGTGCGGCCGACGCCGTCCGGGACGATCTGCCGGGCCGCCAGCGCCCGGTGATGGCCGAAGACCGACACCTGGGTGTTCGGAAACAGGTTCGCCCAGGAGAACCGGTCGCTGTCGAGACGGTGCGTGACCAGCGTGTCGTAGGTGGTGATGACGTAGTCGCCATCGCCGCCACCGTAGCCCGCCGGCAGCGTGTCGCCGTGCACGAGCGGGCAGTGGTAGCACTCCATGAAGTTCTCGGCGACGACCTTCCAGTTCGCATCGATCCGGTGCGGCACGCTCCGTCGGCGGACCAGCCGGTCGACGTCGACCTGCGACACCTCGCGGGTCAGCTCGAGGAACGGCTCCAGCACCTCGCCGAGCGGGGCCGCATCGCGATCGACACACGAGAACAGCAGCGGCCCGATCGTGGCGACCCCGAGTTCGGGCAGCCGCGCCGTGTCGGCATCGACCTCGACGCCGGGTGCCCGGTGGAGTGAGCCGTCGAGGAGATACGTCCAGCCGTGGTACCCGCACTGCAGGGTCTTGCGCTGCCCGCAACCCACGGCGACCGGGTGCCCGCGGTGACGGCAGACGTTCGCCAGCGCGCGCAGTTGCCCGTCCGTATCCCGCGTGACGACGATCGGCAGGCCGCCAAGGTCGGCGGCCATGAACGTCCCCGGCTCGGCGACCGCCTCGGCCGATCCGACGTAGTGCCAGTGCGGCGCGAACACCGCCGCACGCTCACGCGCCAGGAACCCGGGATCCGTGAACCAGCGGGCCGGTGCGGACGGGACGGTGCGGGTCACAGGACGTCCTTCCCCTCGGTCATCACGGCGAGATGACACATCTCGGTCGTTGCCGTCGCGCCGTGCACGTGCCGCTCGCCGGCGGGGATGATCACCAGATCACCCGCGCGTACCGGGCGCTCCTCGAGGCCCTCCGTCTGCACGAACCCGTGTCCCGAGACGATGTACAGCACCTGATCGACGGTGTGCGAGTGCATGGTCGTCCGTCCGCCCGGCGGGAACGTGACGTCGTAGACGCGCAGCTCGCCCGCCTCCGACCCGTCGACGACCTCGGCGCACCGGACGCCGCCCTCGAAGATGTCCCAGTCGACGACCGGCGCCAGCGGCAGACCGAGCGTTTTGACGTCCACAGCGCCTCCCGAACATGTCTGATTATCAGTGATGCATAACCGAGGATCTGAACGGAGCCTACCGGAGCGGCCGCGGCCTCGTCAACCCGTACGGGCGGCTCGCGAGTCGGCCCGCACTCGGAGGGGTTGCTAGCTCAGCGCGTGCTCGAGGTCGCGCCACAGGTCGGCGACGTGCTCCAGCCCGACGCTGAGCCGGATCAGCGTCGGCGGCGTGCCCGCCTCGCGTTCGGAGCCGTAGCGGGAGCGACGCTCCATGCTGGTCTCGACGCCACCGAGGCTGGTGGCGTGCACGATCAACCGGCAGGCCTCGCAGACGGCCTCCGCCTCCTCGGCCGTCCCGACGGTCTCGAATGAGACCATCGTGCCGGTGCCGGGGTAGCGAACGCGCGCGATCCGGGGATGCGCCGAGAGCCGCTGCACGAGATCACGGGCGCTGTCCTGCGCCCGTGCCAGGCGCGCCGGCAGCGTGCGGAGCCCGCGGAGGGCCAGGTACGCCTCCAGCGTGCCGGGCGTGGCGCCACTCGACCCGCGCCGCTCGCGCAGGCGCTGATCGAGGGTCCCGTCGCGCGTCACGACCGCTCCCAGCAACAGGTCGGAGTGACCGCCGATCAGCTTCGTGGCCGAGTGCAGCACGACGTCGGCACCGAGCGCGAGCGGCGTCTGGGCAAGTGGCGTCGCGAACGTGTTGTCGACGACCACGACGGCGCCGGCGGCACGAGCGACGGCGATCACGGCCGCCAGATCGACGACATCGAGCATCGGGTTCGTCGGCGACTCGACCCACACCAGCCCGGCGCCGGCAACCGTCGCCTCGAGCGCAGCGGGCGTCATCTCGTCGAGCGGCTCGAGGGTGATATCGCCGCGCGCGGCGCGATCGCGGAGCTGCTCGGCGACGCCGAAGTACGGTGCGCGCTGCGCGACGACCCGCGCGCCGGACGCCAGCTCGTCGAGGATTGCGGTGCTGGCCGCGAGGCCCGAGGCGAACGCGACGCAGGTGCCGCCCTCGAGCTCACCGAGCGCCTCCTCGAACGCGGCCCAGCCGGGGTTGCCATCCCGGCCGTAGGTGGGATCGCCACCGTGGTGGTACGTCGATGCGGGCACGAGCGGCGCGTTCAGCGGTGCGCCGGGCGCCCGGCCGGGACGTCCGGCGATGACGGCGATCGTCTCGGGATGCAGGAACTCGTGCGTCACGGCTACCAGGCTCCGCCGTCATCGGCAATCGCCGCGGCCGCGCGCCACGGCTGCTGCTCGCGACGGATCAGGTCGGGATTGGTGCCCGTGGCGTCCGCCAGTCCGAGCGCGGTCCACTGGACGGCGACGGCGGTGGCGAGGAGATCGTTCAGGAGGTCGGGCTCGGTCGCATCGGTCCGGACGAGCTCCACCGCGTGGACGCTCTCGGGCAGCATGGCAAGGACGTCCCGGGGTGCGATCACGGCGACCCGTAGGCCAACCTCGGCGGTCGCCCGAACCGCGAGCGCGAGGCGGTCGCGGCAGGGGTCGGCGAGACTCCGGTCGCCGGCCAGGAAGACGGCTCGCGTCGATGCGGGCTCGCAGCCGGCCAGGTGTCCGTGGAGGACCGTCTCGAGGTGATGGGCGGTAGCCGCGATCCGCGCACCCTCCTCGATCTTGAGGGCGAGTTCGCGGGCGTTGATCAGATCGATGCCCGCGCCGACGCACAGGATGCGCTGGGCGGGATGCAGTGCTCGCGCGGCCGTCCGGGCACCGTTGTCGGCGAGCGCGGAATCCAGCGTGGTCCTTGCAGCTGCTGACCATGACGCATCCGACCCGGCGTAGGCAATCGCGGCGCCGGCCAGGATGGCACTCGTGTAGGCCACCGTGTGGCACCACGAGCGATCGAGGATCGGCGTCGAGACGACATGGTCGGCCGCCCCGGCGACGTCCGAGTCCGGCCGCCCGGTGATCGCAGCGGTGACGGCGCCGGCGCGCCGTGCACGGTCGAGGGCCAGACAGGTGGCCCGCGTCCCGCCATCGTGGCTGACGCCGATGACGACGCCAGCCGGAGAGGGATCGAGCGCGGCGTCGAGGGCCTGCTGCGCCCGGATCCGTCGGGCATCCCGGGCCGAGGTCGTCAGTCCGTCGCGGAGCAACGCCGCGATCGCCATTGCCGCATGCTCCGACGTGCCGCAGCCGACGACGACCACCTCGTCGCCGCCGGCGAGCGCCCGCGCCGCCGCGTCCCGGATCGCGTGCGCACCGTCGAGCGCGGCGAGACCGTCGGGCAGCGTCGCCTGCGCGCGAATCATCTCCTCCATCACCCAGGGCGGGCCCGGTCGCAGCTCCGGGTAGTCGCTCGTATGCCAGTCGTCCGTCATCGCTCGCTCCGCTCGTCGGTTGCAGGCCGGATCTCGTCGCCGACGTGCAGCTCGCCGTCGCCGAGGACGTCGACGCGGATGCCGCCACGATGGACGAGGCCGCGCAACACGCCGCGCGTCGTCAGGCGTTCGAGATGCGCGCACGGCTCGGCGAGCCGCGCGCCGTAGCACGGCACGTCGCCGAGCGTGAAGTGGTGCCCGACCAGCGCGTTCAGGTCGATGCCGCTGGTGACGACGTTGCGGCGCGCCTCGGCCGGGGCGAGGTCGACGCCGCGGGCGGCGAGCTCGCTGAAGGCCTCTGCGTCGATCAGGGTGAGATCCTGCCCGCGCCGCTCGGGATGGGAGAACGTCCCGGCGCCCGCTGCATACCGGTCGCCCTCCATGCCCCGTCCGGCGCGAACCAGGCGCCGGTCGTGCGCGGCGCAGGGGGCTTCTCTCGCGGGCGCCGTGAACAGACCGACGATGACGCCTGTTCGCTCCGGGCGGCCGTACGCGTCGGCGCCGTGCGGCGCGGCCAGGTCGAGCGGCGCGACGAGATAGCCCTCGACGATGTTCGCGTCGAGGGCGACGGCGGCATCTCGATCCTCGAGCGGCCCGGACGGAACGCCGAAGAACACCACCGCACGCCGCGCGCCGTCCGGTGCCTCGAGGACCGCGATCCAGTGACCGGGCCAGGCGAACGACGCCGGCTCCGCGACGCGGACGAGGCCGAGATTCCATGTCGCCAGACGCTCGCCCAGGCCGGGCACGGCGCGCTCGTCGGACAGCCCTGGGAACGTGTCGGCAGGGAGTCCGAGGATCCGCTCCGTGCACGCAGCCAGGTCGGAGGCGGGCACGTGACGCGGACGCTCGCCGGTGGAACCTCGATCAGTCATGCGGCGCACGCTACCGTGGAGCTGGCCTCGCCAGTAGAGCCAGGCGCGCACCGATGAATGAGTCCAGCCCGCAACGCGAATTTCTCATCTCGCTCCAATCAGGCGCCGGCCCGCTCCGGCGCCAGCTGGCGATCGTGATTGCCGATGCCATCCGCGACGGACGGCTGCAACCGCAGTCCCGTCTCCCGTCGAGTCGAGACCTCGCCGCGCAGCTCGGCGTCTCCCGAGGCGTGGTGACCGACGCCTACGCCCAGCTCGCAGCGCAGGGCTTCCTCGAGACGCGGCCGCGAACTCCACCGCTCGTGGTCGCGGGTACGGCGGCCGAGGCGGACGCTCCGGGCGACGCCCCGCGCCGCCCGCCCCGCTACGACTTCACATCGACCAGCCCGGACGTGACGCTGTTCCCGCGACACGAATGGCGGCGAGCGCTCGAGCGAGCGATTCGAAACGCACCTGCCGCTGATCTGGACTACGGCCACCGGCACGGGAGCGGAGCGCTGCGCGCGGCGCTCGCGGAGCGACTCGGCCGAACGCGGGGCGTCGTGACGAACCCGAAGCGCCTTGTCGTCGTCCAGGGCTTCGCGCAGGGCCTGGACGTCGTCTGTGCCACCCTCGTCGCTGACGGCAAGCGGCGCCTCGCGATCGAGGATCCCGGCCTGCGTGACGCCATCATGACCGCCCGGCTGGCCGGCCTGGAGGTCATTCCCGTCCCGGTCGACGCCGATGGGATCGACGTGGCGGCGCTCGCGCGAACCGGCGCTGACGCCGTGCTGGTGACGCCTGCCCACCAATTCCCGACCGGCGTCGTGCTCACCCCCGAGCGCCGTCGAGCGCTCCTCCAGTGGGCACGCGCCACGGACGCGCTCATCATCGAGGACGACTACGACGCCGAGTTCCGTCACGACGGCCCGCCGGTCGGAGCCCTCCAGGGCCTCGCTCCGGATCACGTCGCCTACATCGGTTCCGCCTCCAAGACGCTCACGCCCGCTCTGCGGCTCGGCTGGTTGGCGTTACCGCAACGACTTGCCGGCACCGCCGCCGACACCAAGTGGTGGCGGGACAGCGGCTCCCCCATCCTCGACCAGCTCGCGCTCGCCGAGCTCATCACCACCGGCGCGTTCGACCGGTCGCTCCGCCGTTGCCTGCGAACCTATCGGGCGCGACGGAACATCCTCGTGAGCGAACTCCGTCGGCAGCTGCCGCAAGCGCACCTCACCGGTGCCGCTGCCGGCCTCCACCTCGCGATCTCGCTTCCCGCCGTCGGCGAGGACGCCGTCGTCGCAGCCGCGCTCGACCGGAAGATCCAGGTCGAAGGGGTGAGCAGCTACCGCATCGCCCCAGCCCCCGATGACACTGGCACGACGGCGACCCTGCTCCTCGGCTACGGCCGTCTCCCCAAGGCCGCGATCCCCGCTGCCGTGGCAGAGCTCGCCGAGGCGATCCGGTGGGCCACGCGTCCATGAGCGGCCAGAGACGCGCACGGAACCACCCGAAAGCAGCCGGTGCGCGTGTGGCGCGCACCGGCTGCCAGGGTGGGGCCTCGTGACGAGCGCTGAGCGCTAGTGGTGGCCGTGGTGGCCGTGGCCGTGACCGCCGTGCCGGACGAGTCCGGCGACGGTGAACGGCGGCGAGACGGCGTTGCCGAAGTCGGCGTTCACGACGAGGTAGAACTTGCCGAGCCGCGCGACGGTCGAGGAACCGTGCAGGTTGGCGCTCGTCTGCGTGCCGGCGTCCTTCGCCGTGCGGGCGCCGTTCTTGAGCTTGACGAAGTGCAGCTGCGGGGCCGCGCCGCCCTGCACGACGACGAGCTTGCCGTTGTCCAGGATCATGCCGTCACCGCCGGGCAGCGAGACGCCCGTGATCTCGGTGATGTTGCGGATCGCGTCCTGCTTCCTGGCGAGCTTGATGCGCCACAGCTGGCCGGTGTTGGCCTGGACGACGATCAGCGTGCGGCGGTCCTTCTGGACGATGCCGTTCAGGTTGAAGGCGCCGGCCGTGTAGGCGATCGTGCCGGAGACGTCGAGGGCCTGCGGCGTGCCGCTGCCGGCCTTGACCTGCGCCTTCGTCACGTGCCACAGCGTGGGCCGGAACGAGTCGGTGACGAACACGTCACCGCGGTCGGTGACGACGAGGTCGTTCAGGAACCCGCCTGCACCCGTCTCGAACGTGGCCACGAGGGCCTTCGTCTTCAGGTCGTAGACCTTGATGGTGCCCGTGGCCCCACCGGCGACGTAGAGCTTGCCGCGATGAATCTCGAGACCGATCGCGCTCTGGCCGGCCGCCCCGGCGATGAACGGCTCGAGCGTGGTGCGGCCGAGCTTGCCCTTGTAGATCGCGCCGTCGGCGGTAACGCCCACGTAGAACCTGTTGGTGCGCTTGTCGACCGCGATGCCCTCCGGGTTACCAGCGGGGTCGGGCGCGAGCGTGAAGACCCGCTCGGCGGTCGCCTTCTTATGGTGCGACCCGTGCTTCGCAGCCGCCGTGGCGGTCGCGGCTGTCGTCGCTGTCAGCAGCGCACCGAGCGCCGCGGCGACGACTACTCGTCGTGCTCCTTGCATGATCCGATCCCCCCGTAACTTCGTGGCTTCGTTGCCACCTCTCCGGGTGGTACGTACCCCCGGGGACGGTGCGGAAAACCGCGGCGCGCCGATGCGGCGGCACGCCGACCGTCAAATCTCCCTGAGACGTCCGCTTCCTGCTGACGGACGCGGGTTCGCCCGCGCCGCTAGCCGCGGCGCATGATCCGGCCGACGGCGGCCATCAGCTCCGCGGTCTTCGCGTCCCGGTCGTCGGCAGCGGCACCGAGCACGCAGTGGCGCGCGTGCTCGTCGAGCAGGGCGAGCCCGACCTTGTCGAGCGCGGCCTGGACGGCGGTGATCTGCGTCAGCACGTCGATGCAGTAGCGGTCGTCCTCGACCATCCGCTCGATCCCGCGCACCTGGCCCTCGACGCGCTTCAGGCGGTTCAGCAGCTGGTCCTTGGTCGCGGTGTAGCCGCGAGCCGGGGTGAGTTCTTCAGACATGGGGGTCCTTCATAGCGGTTCGCTGAGACGAGTATAGAGATACCCCTGGGGGTATGCTAGGCTTCCCTGGGTTGATACCCCCCACCGGTATTTGGAGTCGTCATGCACCCCACCTTCCAGCGACACCACCTACCGCCTCGAGGGTCTGACGTGCGAGCACTGCCGCGTCGCCGTCAGCGAGGCCGTCGCGCAGGTCGCAGGCGTCGCGTCCGTTGACGTCGACCGCGCCGCCGGACGCATGCGCGTCGTCGGCCACGGCTTCGACGACGCGGCGATCGCCGCCGCCGTCGCCGCCGACGGATACGAGGTGACGTCATGAGACTCGGCGTCCCCGCCCGCCTCGGCCTCTTCGCCCTCGGGCTGACCGTGGTATTCGGCGTGGCAGCTGCGCTCGGCGCCGCCGTGGAACCCGACCAGCCGCCCGCCGATGCCGACAAGATGGCCATGGAGGACATGGCGGGCGGCGCCATGGGTGTTGCCGTCGACGACGGCGACTACGCCATCACACCGGCCACCTTCGAGGCCGTGCCCGGCCGCCCCGCGACGCTGTCGTTCGAGATCGTCGACCGCGAGGGCCTGGTCGTCCGCGACGGCTTCCAGGTCGAGGCCGAGCGCCGGCTGCACCTCATCGTCGCACGGCGCGACCTGACTGGCTACCAGCACCTGCACCCGACGCAGGCAGCCGACGGGACGTGGTCGACGCCCCTGACCCTCCCGCGGGCAGGTACCTACCGCGTCTTCGCCGACTTCGAGATCGATGACACCAAGCACGTGCTCGCGGCCGACCTTACCGTTTCCGGCACCTACACGCCGGACCCGCTGCCGGCACCCGCGGCGACCGCGCCGGCGGGCGGCTTCCAGGTCTCCCTCGAGCACGAGCCGCTCCGCGCCGGCAAGGAGGGCGACCTCGACTTCACGGTCACCCGCGACGGCCGGCCGGTCGACACGATCGAGCCGTACCTCGGCGCCCGCGGACACCTCGTCGCGCTCCGCGAGGGCGACGTGGCCTACCTGCACGTCCATCCCCACGACGGCGACCAGCCGGCCGGGGAGGTCCCCTTCGCCGCCGACTTCGTGTCGGCGGGCCGCTACCGGCTGTTCCTCCAGTTCCAGGTCGCCGGCGTCGTCCACACCGCCGCCTTCACCGTGGAGGTCACGCCATGAGACGACCGTTGCACCCAACACGCTCGTGCTGCCGATCGACGGCATGACGTGCGCGTCGTGCGCGATGCGGATCGAGCGCTCGCTGAACAGGCTCGACGGCGTGCAGGCGACCGTCAACTACGCCACCGAGCAGGCCGCCGTCGACTTCGACCCGGCCACCACCACCGAGCAGGATCTGCTGGACGCGGTCAGGGCGGCGGGCTACACCGCCCGCCTGCCGCAGGCCGATGGGCCGGTCGACGACGCGCCCCACGACCCGATCGCAGGCGCTGCGCCGCCGCCTCATCGCCAGCACACTGCTGACGCTGCCGGTCCTCGCGCTGGCGATGATCCCGGCGCTGCAGTTCGACAGCTGGCAGTGGCTCGCGCTCCAGCTCGCGACGCCGGTCGTCTTCTGGGCCGGCTGGCCCTTCCACCGCGCGGCCTACGAGAACCTCCGACACGGCGCCGCGACCATGGACACCCTGATCAGCGTCGGCACGCTGTCCGCCTGGGGCTGGTCGATGGCCGCGCTGTTCTTCCTCGGCGCCGGCGACCCGGAGATGCGGATGCCGTTCGAGCTGCTCGATCGATCGTGGCGCCGGCACGAGCCAGATCTACCTCGAGGTCGCGGCCGTCGTCACGACCTTCATCCTCGCCGGACGGTACTTCGAGGCCCGCGCCAAGCGACGCTCGGGCGCCGCGCTGAAGGCGCTGCTCGAGCTCGGCGCCAAGGACGTCGCCATCCTCGACGCGGACGGCACCGAGCGGCGCGTCCCGATCGACCAGCTCGCCGTCGGCGACCGGTTCGTCGTCCGGCCGGGCGAGAAGATCGCCACCGACGGCATCGTCGAGGAGGGATCGGTCCGCGGTCGACCAGTCGCTGCTGACCGGCGAGTCGCTGCCGGTCGAGAAGCGCCCGGGCGACGCGGTGGCGGGTGCCACGGTCAACGCCGGCGGCCGCCTGGTCGTGCGGGCCGACGAAGGTCGGCGAGGACACCGCGCTCGCCCAGATCGCCCGCCTGGTGACCGAGGCGCAGACCGGCAAGGCGCCGGTGCAGCGACTCGCCGACCGGATCTCGGCCGTGTTCGTCCCGATCGTGATCGCGCTCGCCGTCGGCACGCTCGGGTTCTGGCTCGCCGGCGGCGCCGGCCCGGCCTTCGCATTCACCGCCGCCGTCGCCGTGCTGATCATCGCCTGCCCGTGCGCGCTCGGGCTCGCGACGCCGACCGCGCTGCTGGTCGGCACCGGCCGCGGCGCCCAGCTCGGCATCCTCATCAAGGGCGCCGAGGTGCTCGAGTCGACCCGCCGGGTCGACACCGATCGTGCTCGACAAGACCGGCACCGTCACCGACCGGCCGGATGAGCCTCGTCGACGTCATCACGCGCACCGGCACCGACCGCGCCGAGGTGCTGCGGATCGCCGGCGCGCTCGAGGACGCGTCCGAGCACCCGATCGCCCAGGCCATCGCCCGCGCCGCCCGCGACGAGCTCTCGCTCCTGCCCGCCGTCGAGGGCTTCACGAACCGCGACGGCCTCGGCGTCGAGGGCATCGTCGACGGCCACGCGGTCGCTGGTCGGGCGCCCGTCGCTGATGCGCGAGTGGAGCCTCTCCGTGCCCGACGACCTCGATGCCGCGCGACGCGCGGCCGAGGCGCAGGGGCAGACCGCGGTCCTCGCGGCGTGGGACGGCGAGGTGCGCGGCGATGCTCGTCGTCGCCGACACCGTCAAGCCGACGTCGGCCGAGGCGGTCGTCGCGCTGCAGCGCGCTCGGGCCTCCGGCCCGTGCTGCTGACCGGCGACAACCGCGCCACGGCCGCGGCCGTCGCCGCGAGCGTCGGCATCGACGAGGTGATCGCCGAGGTCCTGCCCGCCGACAAGGTCGACGTCGTCCGGCGCCTCCAGGCCGAGGGCCGCGTCGTCGCCATGGTCGGCGACGGCGTCAACGACGCGCCGGCGCT
Source organism: uncultured Actinomycetes bacterium (assembly GCA_963722525.1). GTDB lineage: Bacteria > Actinomycetota > Thermoleophilia > Gaiellales > F1-60-MAGs149 > VFJZ01. Next base: position 1,285,228 of record CAVRMM010000002.1, read on the forward strand.
CGCCCAGGCCGATCTCGGCCTGGCCATCGGCACCGGCACCGACGTCGCGATCGAGGCGTCCGACATCACCCTCGTCAGCGGCGACCTGCGCGCCGCCGCCGACGCCATCCGCCTGTCCCGCCGGACGCTCGCGCACGATCAAGGGAACCTCGTTCTGGGCGTTCGCCTACAACGTCGCCGCGCTGCCGCTCGCCGCGACCGGCCTGCTCAACCCGCTGCATGGCCGGCGCCGCGATGGCCGGCTCGAGCATCTTCGTGGTCACCAACTCCCTGCGCCTGCGCCGCTTCCGCTCGTACCACCACTCGGCGTCGCCGCCGCAGCCCGCCGGGCCCGCCCCAGCGCGTACGGCGATATCGGCGCCGCGAGAAGGCACGGCCGGAACGTGAACCGGTCGCAGGTCTCGACGACGAAGCCGGCAGCGGCGATCGCGCGAACGGTGTCGCGGCCGGCGTGGCAGCCGCCGGCCAGATGCGGCCAGACGACGTCAAGCGCCCGCTGCCGGCGCGCCCGTCCCGGATCGGCCGATGCCACGTGCTCGTAGAAGCGCAGCTCGCCGCCCGGTCGCACGACGCGGTGCAGCTCGCGCAGGCTGGCCGCGAGATCGTCGACCGAGCACAGCACTCGTGACGTCACTGCCACGTCGAAGGTAGCGTCGCCGAACGGCAGGCGCTCGGCCGTCGCATCGATCACCGAGATCGCGCGGGACGCAGCGGCGGCCGCCTGCTCGGCGCGGGCCCTGAGGAACGGCTCCGGCTCGACGGCGACCAGGTCGATCACCCCTGGCGGGTAGTCGCCGAAGCTGATGCCGGTGCCCGCGCCGATCTCGAGCACGTGGCCGGCGACGCCCTCGAGCAACCGAAGCCGGTGCTCTCGGGCGCCGAGGTCGTCGACGTGCCCCACGCCACGGGCGAACAGACGGGCGGCGAGCGGGTGGCGACGGCCGAGGCTCACGGCAGAAGGCTCGCACACGCTCCGGGCCTGGGGTGACCGATCTCACTACGGACGCCGCAGCCCCGCGTCGATAGACGTGGTGATGGCGATGAAGCAACATCGCGCGGCGGTTCTCGTCGCAGTACTCGTGGCGGGCGCCGGCGCGCTCGCGATCGGCTGCGCCGGCGGCGGCGAGCCCGCAGGTGACGCCGCCACCCGCACCACGCCCGTGCCCGCGACGGCGACCGTGCCGCGCAGCCCCACGCCCGACCCGGAGCCGGTACCCGCGACGGCCGAGCCCGCGGCAGCCGCCGCGCCCGTCGCGGATGCCGAGAGCTTCGAGGGCGACGGCCTGCCGGTCGACTCGCCGTTCGACCTGCCGCCGATGCTGCACCTGCGGGCGGCAGCCGGCGGGGATGCCGATGCCGCCGCGCTCGGCCGCACCGTGCTGCGGTCCCGTGCCCTCGCACCGTCGCCCGCGGTCAAGCGCGACATCCGCGCGGGGCGCGTCTCTGCGGACGCGCTGCGACTGCTGGCTGCAGATCAGCCACGTCGAGGCACCGGTGCTGGTGCACCGGGCGCGCGGCGCGACCGTCCGCGTGCAGGCCACGTCGCTCGACGCGACGAGGAACCTGGTGCGGGAACTCACCCGGGCCGGTACCGCGACGATCTCCCTCCGCCCCGTGCGCCGCGACTTCGCCGACCTCGAGCAGAGCGCCGCCGACGCCCGCGCCTCGGACGTCGGGCCGAAGGTCACGGCCCTCGCGCTGGCGCAGGTCGGCATCCCCTACTCCTGGGGCGGCGGCAACGCGCGCGGCGCTTCGACCGGCACCTGCGCGGGCTACCGGGGGTCGATCCGCCCGTGCCCGGCCACGCGCACCGTCGGCTTCGACTGCTCCGGCCTGATGCTCTACGCCTACGCACAGGTGGGCATCACGCTCGACCACTACGCGGCCTTCCAGTGGCTCGAGGGCCGGCGCATCGCCGCCACCGACCTGATGCCCGGCGACCTCGTGTTCTTCCACCCGAAGGGGGACGGGCCGGGGCACGTCGGAATGTACGTCGGGACGGGCCGCTTCGTCCATGCGCCCCGGACCGGCGATGTCGTGAAGGTCAGCCCGCTCGCGGCCTACGCCGGCTCGTACATGGGCGCCGTCCGGCCGTACTGATCGCGGCCCGCGAGGACGGTAAAGTCGACGCTGCCGACGGTCGATATCTCACGCGATGGCAGTCAACGGCTTCCCGATCGCGGCACTCGCTCCATCGCCCGCAGTCGCCGCACCGACCGCGCTCGGTGCCGTTCCGCGGACGTCGCAGACATCACCGCCCACGGCGCCGGAGGACGGATTTGCCGCTGCGCTCGAGTCGGCCATCCGTCCAGAACTCGCGCACCCATCCGCAGCCACCCCGGAAGCGCCGGGGGATGGATCGTTCGGCCTCGGCCGCGCACTGGGTGTGATCTCGGCGCTGCGCGCGCAGACGGCACCGCCGACCGTGACCGCGACTCCCGTCGCTGCGACGATGTCGCTGGGCCTCGGAGCGACACCATCCACCGGCGCCGCCGGGCAGCCGACGGGCGACGCCGCGAGCCGGCGGATTGCGACTGCCGCCGCCGAGCTCGGCGTGAAGGAGGCACCGCCGGGCTCGAACAATGCGCCGCGGATCGCGGACTACCGGACGGCCGTCCCGGGCGGCGGAGTCGGCCCGTGGTGCGCGTACTTCGTCTCGTGGGTCGCTCAGCAATCGGGTACGCCGCTCGGCGACCGCGGGCAGGGCTTCGCCGCTGTGCAGGACGTCCGGGCCTGGCTGAAGGGCTCCGGTCGTCTCGCCGAGGGACCGGCAGCCGTCGGGCGGCCCGGCGACCTCGTCTTCTTCGACCGCAACCGCGACGGCGTCTGGGATCACATCGGGCTGGTGGAAGCGACCCTGCCGGACGGGTCCGTCCAGACGCTCGAGGGGAACTCGTCCGACGCCGTCCGGCGACGCGTCCGAGACCGTGGCGACATCGTCGCCTTCGGCGCCCTGTCGTAGTGACGGCGCTCAATCGCGCGTCCCGTCGCGGGCGCGACGACGCCCCTCGCTGATCTGCACGAAGATCAGCGCCAGGGTCACGGCTGCCCCGAGCAGGATCATCTCGAACCCGGCCATCAGCGCGCCGCTGGCGGTCTGGTCGCGCGCCTGCGTCTGCGCGAAGGTCCACTCGCGGTCGGTGAGGTGGTATGCCGCGGCCGGCGAGAACCAGATGAGCGCCGCGGCGGGCAGCAGCGCCAGCCGGCTGCTCATCGCGAAGATGTGCCGTGCCCACCACGGCATGCCGCCGATGCGGAGCCCCTCGCGCAGCGTCGTCGTGGGCCGGGGATCGAAGGCCGCGAGCCAGATCAGGGCGCCCAGCGCGAGGAACGAGAGGTGGTCGGCGAGCTGCACCCAGCCGGCGGGGATCGCCGCCCGGTGGATCGGCGCCACGAGCCAGAAGTACGTGCCGACCGCCCAGATGGCGAACACGCCGCGCGGGCCGAGGATCGCCGACCGGCGACGCGTGCCGCGGGCGAACGCCGCCACGCGGCGGCGGGTGATTGCGGGCAGGCCGAGGAGCAGCAGCGGCGCGGCGAGATCGCCGAGCAGGATGTGCTGCCCGATGTGCGCCTGGAGCAGCCCGCGATCGGACAGGTCGTCGACCGGCGGCAGCACGGCGAGCGCCGCGCAGGCGATGGCGGCGAGAAACGCCGCCTGGCGTCCGATGCCCCATCCTCCCCGGCGGTCGTGGACTGCCATGACGACCACGACGAGGACCACGACGAGGAGCGATCCGCTCCAGAGGTCGACCGACGCCACGGGGCAACCATACCGCCGGCCTCGAGACGGCTGGTATCGTCCGCCAGATGCGGTGGACGATCCTCCAGCTCCGCTCGCGCCGAGGGTTGATCGCCGCCCTGCTGGTGCTGCTCGTCGCGCTGTTCGCCGCGCGTGCCGTCGTGCATCACGTCGCCGAGGACGTCGCGCCCCCGTCGGCCATCGGCCACCACGACGACGGCCATCAGGGCCTGGCGCTGCATCTGGTCGCGGCCGCGGCCGGCTTCCTCATGCTCAGCGCCTTCGTCGCCGGCGCGACCGGCGCCGCCGCCCGCGGGCTTCACCCTCGCCGTGCCGCGCTTCGTGCGGGGCCGAGCGCCGCTGCCACGCGGTCGTCGCGCCGCACCCTCCGCCGCGTGGAGCTGCAGTCGTTTCTGACGTGAGTCCCTCCTGACGTCCTGCCGGGCCCGCGCCCGGCCCGTCGACCTGGGAGGGAACCCGTGAAGGTAGGAGCTCTGGTGCGAGGAGCGCTGATGCTCGGCATCGCGCTCGGCACGACCGGCGTGGCACTCGCCGCGCCGAAGGATCAGATCCGGACGAAGCGCGCGCAGGCCGAGCAGGCTCGCGCGCAGATCGACGCGCTCGGGATGCGGCTCGAATCCGCCGTCGAGCGCTACAACCAGGCGGACGCGCAGCTCGGCGACGTGCGTGCCGCGATCGCCGCCAACGAGCGCGCCATCACCGTGGTGCGCGGCAGCGTCCGCCGGGCTCGGGCGGCGCTCGCCGACCGGCTCGTGCTGGAGTACCGGAGCGGCGACCCCGACGCCGTGGCCGCGCTGCTCGGCGCGCGCTCCCTGACGGAGATGCTCGCGCAGGTGTCGACCATGGAACGCGCCAGCCGTCAGACGTCGCGCGTGATCGGCGATCTCACCGGCGCGCAGCGCGACCTCGCCCGCCGGGAGCGCAAGCTCGAGGCCGACCGCCGCCGCGCCGACGCGCTCGTCGCCCAGGCTGCGTCCGCGAAGCGCGAGGTCGAGCAGGGCATCGCGGCCCAGCAGGCACTGGTGCAGGGTCTCGAGAGCGAGATCGCCCAGCTGCAGCGCGAGGAACGGGCGCGACAGAAGCGCATCGCCGCCGAGGCCCGGGCGCGGCTCGCCGCGCGCCGCGCCGCCGAGCGGGCTGCGGCTGCGAACGACCCCGGACTCGGCGGGTCGGGCAGTGCGGGCGGTAGCCGGAACCGGCCCGTCCATCGCCCCGCCGGCGAACGGGTCGATCGGCTCCCGGGCGGCTGCCGCGGCGATGCGCTGGCTCGGCACGCCGTACTCGTGGGGCGGCGGCAACGCCAGCGGCCCGTCCCGCGGCATCGGGCGCGGCGCGGGCACGGTCGGCTTCGACTGCTCGGGCCTGACGCTCTACGCGTACGCGCAGGTCGGCATCGGGCTCGGCCACTTCACCGGGACGCAGTGGCGATCGGGCCAGCGGATCAGCCGGATGAGCGACCTCGCGGTCGGCGACCTCGTCTTCTTCGGCCGCGACCTCGGGCACATGGGTCTGTACATCGGCGGCGGCCAGATGGTGCACGCGCCGCACACCGGCGACGTGGTGAAGATCTCGACCATCACGTCCGGCTACTACGCCGCGACGTTCCAGGGAGGTGTCCGCCCCTACTGACGCGCGCGCCGGCGCAGCAGCCGCAGCCCGTTCGCCGTGACCAGCAGGCTCATGCCCATGTCGGCCGCGACCGCGATCCAGAGGGTCACGAGCCCGAACGGGACGAGCGCGAGCACGCCGGCCTTCACGACCAGCGACGCGACGATGTTCTGCCGCATCACGCCGACCGCGCGGCGGGCGAGCGCGATGCGCCGCCGGCAGGCGCGACAGGTCGTCGGCCAGCAGCGCGACGTCGGCCGTGTCGAGCGCGATGCCGGAGCCCGCCGCGCCCATCGCGACACCGACCCGCGCCGTCGCCAGCGCCGGCGCGTCGTTGACCCCGTCGCCGACCATCGCGACGGCGCCGCTCTCGGTCTCCAGCGCCTCGACCAGGCGCAGCTTGTCCTCCGGCAGCAGCGCCGCATGCCACTCGTCGATACCGGTCGCTGCCGCGACGGTGCGGGCGGCTCCCTCGTCGTCGCCGGTCAGCATCACGACCCGGCCGACCCCGTGCCGGCGCAGGCCGGAGACGACAGCCGGCGCCTCCGGCCGGACCGTGTCGGCGAGGTGGAAGACCGCCAGCAGGCGCTCGCGCTCGCCGAGCGCGAGCACCGTCCGGCCGTCGGCCTCGAGCGCGGTCAGCGCCTCGCGCCCGGCGCTCGTCCAGGCGCTCACGCGCGAGCCGCGGCCCGCCGGCCCACAGCGCCCGGCCCTCGACCAGCGCGTCGACGCCGCGCCCGGCCAGGGCGAGGAACCGCTGCCGGCTCGCCGACCACGATGCCCCGGTCGGCCGCCGCCCGCACCAGCGCCTGGCCGAGCGGGTGCTCGGAGTGCCGCTCGACCGTCGCGACGAGCCGCAGCGCCTCGCGCTCGCCCAGCTCGGGGGCGGTCACCTCCTGCAGGCTCGGGGCGCCGGCGGTGACGGTGCCCGTCTTGTCGAGGCACACGACGCGGATGCGCGCCAGATTCTCGAGGGCCTCGCCGCCCTTGATCAGCGTGCCGCCGCGGGCCGCCGCGCCGATGGCCGAGACGACGGCGACGGGGATCGAGATCACGAGCGAGCACGGGCACGCGACGATCAGCAGCGCCAGCGCCCGGTACAGCCACGTCGACGCGTCGGCTCCGAAGCAACGCGGGCACCACGGCGACCAGCACCGCGGCGCCGAGCACCAGCGGCGTGTAGACGCGGGCGAACCGGTCGACCATGCGCTCGGACGGCGACCGGGTGGCCTGGGCCTGCTCCACCAGCTCGACGATGCGGGCGATCGTGGAGGAGGCGGCATCCTGGGTGGTGCGCACCTCGAGCACGCCGAACTGGTTCAGCGTGCCCGCGTAGACCTCGTCGCCGGGAGCCTTGTCGACCGGCATGCTCTCGCCCGTCACGGCCGACTGGTCGACGGCCGAGTCGCCGCCCGCCACGACCCCGTCCAGCGGCAGCCGCTCGCCGGGCCGCACGACGATCAGCGCACCGACCGGCACGTCGCCGACCGGCACCATCCGCTCCCCGCCCGCTTCGCGGACGCGGGCCTCGACCGGTGCCAGCTCGACCAGCGACTCGACCGACCGGCGGGTGCGGTCGAGCGCGTACGTCTCGAGCGTCGTGCCGAGCGCGAACAGCACCAGCACCCAGGCACCCTCCGCGTACGAGCCGATCGCGACGGCTCCCAGCGCGGCGAGCGCCATCAGCACGTTCATGTCGAGCGAGCGGCGGCGCAGCGCGGCGACTGCGGCCCGGGCGATCGGCCAGCCGCCGATCACCATCGACGCCAGGTAGACCGGCTCGGCCACGATCCGGTCGGCCCCGGCCAGGTCGAGCACGACCGCCCCGGCGAGCACGACCATCGAGACGACGGTGGAGACGGCGCGCCGGTCGCGCCGCCAGAAGGACGCCGGCGCCGGCCGGCGGACGGCGTACGGACGAGCGCGTGAAGCCGGCACTGGAGACGGCCGCGAGCACGCGGTCCTCCGGCACGTCGCCGCGCAGCGACAGGGTCGCCGCACCGAACGACACCTCGGCCGACTCGACGCCGTCGAGCGCGCCGACCACCCGTTCCAGCGTCCGCGCGCAGGCTCCGCAGTCCATGCCCTCGACGCGGTACCGGGCGGCGGTCGCCGTGCCGGCCGAGAGGCCGGGATCGTCGGCGCCTGGCGTGACGTCCGGCTGGATCACCGGCAGCGGCCTCACGTCACACCGCCGTCAGCGGCATGCTCGGAGCGGCCGTCGGCCATTCGCACATTGTAACAATCGGCGAGATGTGAGCTTCGGCGGCGACGGCGCGGGGCTCAGGAGCCCGTCAGCGGCGGGCCGGTGAGCGAGTCGGCGAGCTCGCGCATCGCCTCGGGTAGGAGGCGGTAATACGCCCACGTGCCCTTGCGTCGAGCGGTGACCAGCCCCGCCCGGCGGAGAATGCCGAGGTGGTGGCTGATGGTCGGCTGCGAGAGGCCCGAACCCTCCACCAGATGGCACACGCACACCTCATCGCCGCCGCTCAGCCGGGCGATCAGGGCGACACGCGTCGGATCGGCGAGGGCCTTGAAGCGGCTCGCGTAGTCCTCGCACGCAACCGGGTCGAGGGGCTCGGCGCCGCCCGGCGGGCAGCACGCGGACTGGAGGACCGGCAAGTAATTCATTGACGTTCTTGAATGTAGCAGCTAGCGTCCTACATCGATGAAGATCGATGCAGATCAGACAGCGGCTCCGGCAGGCGACCGCCACCGACCTGCCCGCGATCGAGCGGGCGCTGACCGCCGCCGACCTGCCGGTCGACGGCGTCGCGGCCGGGCTCTCGCAGTTCGTCGTCGCCGATGACGGCGCCGGCGTCGTCGGCGCGGCGGGGATCGAATGGCACGGCGAGCACGCGTTGCTCCGCTCGGTGGTGGTCACGCCCGCGGCACGCGGGCGCGGCCTCGCGCGAGCGATGGTCGGCCTGCTCCTGGAGCGGGCCGCCGCACGCCGAGCGGGCGTCTACCTCCTCACGAACGACGCGGACGGCTACTTCGCGAAGCTCGGGTTCAGCGTCGTCGGCCGGGCTGCGGTTCCGCCGGAGATCCGCGCGTCGCCCGAGTTCGCCTCGATCTGTCCCGCCGACGCCACCGTCATGCGCCGCGACGCCACACCAATGCCACCCGAGGGAGATGCCCCATGAGCACCACCGAGAACGATCAGCTGCGCGACGTGGTGCGCGCGAAGTACGCCGAGGCCGCACTGCGCGTCGACCAGCCCGAGGCCGGTGGCTGCGGCTGCGGCCCGAGCCCGTGCTGCTCGTCCGACGGAGACGGCCGCTTCGGCGAGACCCTCTACTCGCCGGACGACCGCTCGGCGCTGCCGGCGACCGCCGTGGCGGCGAGCCTCGGCTGCGGCAACCCGACCGCCGTGGCCGACCTGCGCGAGGGCGAGGTGGTGCTCGACCTCGGCTCGGGCGGCGGGATCGACGTGCTGCTGTCCGCCCACCGGGTCGGGCCGGCCGGCATCGCGTACGGCGTCGACATGACCGACGAGATGCTCGAGCTGGCGCGGTCGCAACGCGTCCGCAGGCCGGCGTCGCGAACGTCGAGTTCCTGAAGGGCGACCATCGAGGCGATCCCGCTGCCCGACGCCGCCGTCGACGTGGTCATCACGAACTGCGTGATCAACCTGTCGATCGACAAGCCCAAGGTGCTGGCCGAGATGCTTCCGGGTGCTGCGCGCCCGGCGGCCGGATCGGGATCAGCGACGTGGTGGCGAGGACCCCTGACGTCGGCGGACGGGCCGAGCGCGGCAACTACGTCGGCTGCATCGCCGGCGCCCTGTCCCGCGCGGAGTACGTCGACGGGCTGGCCGCGGTCGGCTTCGAGCGACGTCGATGTCGACGTTCACCCACGCGGTCGCCGACGGCATGCACGGCGCGATCGTCAGGGCGCGACGACCGGCTTCGTGAGCTCCGTCCGGCTCGGGAGCGACCTGGTCGGGACGATGCCCCGCCCCTGATGGCCATCCCCGCTGCACCAGGGACGGCGAAGGTTGGAGACCTCCGCAACTACGCGCTGGTGACGGGCGCGTACTGGGCCGATACCGTCACGGATGGCGCGATCCGCGTCCTGGTGCTCTTCTACTTCTACGACCGCGGGTACTCGCCGTTCGCGGTCGCGTCGCTGTTCCTGTTCTACGAGTTCTTCGGCATCGTCACGAACCTCGTCGGCGGCTTCCTGGCCGCCCGCTTCGGGCTCAAGACGACGCTCGTGATGGGCCTCGGCACGCAGACCGTCGCGCTGCTCTCCCTCGCCCTCGTGCCCGAGAGCTGGCTGGTGGTGCCGTACGTCATGGCCGCACAGGCACTGTCGGGCATCGCGAAGGATCTGACGAAGATGAGCTCCAAGAGCGCTGTCAGGCTCGTCGTTCCCGACGGCGCGTCCGACACGCTGTTCCGGTGGGTCGCCATCCTGACCGGGTCGAAGAACGCGTTGAAGGGCGTCGGCTTCTTCCTCGGTGGCCTGCTCCTGACGGTCATCGGCTTCCAGTCCGCGCTGCTGCTGCTCGCCGGCCTCGTCGTCACGGCCCTGGTCGTCGTGCTGACCATGATGCGCGGCACGCTCGGTACGCCGAACCGCACGGCCCGGTTCGCACAGATGTTCTCGAACAACCGGGCGGTGAACGTGCTCGCGGGCGCGCGCATCCTGCTGTTCGCCTCGCGAGACGTCTGGTTCGTCGTCGGACTGCCCGTGTTCCTGCGGACCGAGCAGGGGTGGAGCTTCTGGCAGGTCGGCGCGTTCCTCGCGGTGTGGGTGATCGGCTACGGAGCGGTCCAGGCGTCCGCGCCCTCGCTGCTGCGCCGGCGGATGACGGGCGCACCGACGGGCCGCACGGCCGCCGCGCTGGCGTTCGTGCTGGCGGCGTTTCCCGCCGCGATCGCCGTCGCTCTGGCAGCGCGGTTCGACGCGTCGCTGGTGGTCGTTGTCGGGCTGATCGGCTTCGGCGTCGCCTTCGCGCTCAATTCCGCCGTCCACTCGTTCCTCATCCTCCACTACGCGGAGGGCAGCAAGGTCGCCATGAACGTCGGCTTCTACTACATGGCGAATGCAGCGGGCCGCCTCGCGGGGACGGTTCTCTCCGGTCTGCTCTACCAGTGGCAGGGCCTCGAGGCGTGTCTGTGGGCAGCCGCGATCCTCGTGCTCGGTGCGGGTGCCCTGAGCCGCTTCCTCCCGACCGATAGGGCAGTGCCGGCGCGGCTCTCGACCGCCTGATCTCGTCGACCCGGCACGGGATGGTTCAGAGGTGCCCGGTCGTCCGGTAGCGCAGGTAGACGACGCCGTTGCCGAACCGGCGCTCGTCGAGCAAGTCGAGATCCAGCCGCAGACCGTCGGGCAGGGCCCGCGTGCCGCCGCCGACCACGACCGGGCTCAGGAACAGATGGCACTCGTCCACCAGGCCGGCCGCCAGCGCGTGGGCGGCGAGCCCGGCACCGCCGATCGAGATGTCGCTCGCAGCCGACGCCTTCAGCTCGCGGATCGCCGCAGGCTCGAAGGCGCGCTCGATCCGCGTCCGGGCCGTGGGCGCCGCCGCCAGCGTCCGCGAGTAGACGATCTTGTCCGCCGCGCGCCAGATCGCGGCGAAGTCGCGGATCGGGTTCTCGCCGGCCGGCGCGGCGAGGGTCTCCCACGCGGCCATTACGTCGTACATGCGACGCCCGTAGAGGTACGTGCCCACCGGCCGCTCGAGGTCGTTGACGAACGCGTGCACCTCGTCGTCTGGCGCCGACCAGTCGAACCGGCCCCCCGCGTCGGCGATGTAGCCGTCCAGCGACGCGATGGCCGAATACCTAAGCTTAACCACTTACAACTCCTATCGAGAGTCCTATCACGAAGCTCTCGCATCGACTCTAACCAGTAGACGTCGTCGCGACCGTCGAAGGAGTCGGAGATGCCCCAGGTGAGCCCCGTGTTCTCGGTCGAACCGGGCACCCGGCGGGTCTACCACGACAACAGCCTGTGCGCGGAGCGCTACCAGATCGAGCCGCGCGACAAACGGCCCGGCACCGGCGGCCGTCCTCGCTGTGAGCGGTGCGCGACGCTCGAGGCGGAGAGCCGCTGAAGGGCGACTCGTCCTTGAAATTCGCAGTAAAGCTTGCGTAAGATCTTGCCTGGTCGCTGTTTTTCAAGACCAAAACGGGGTAGATTGTTCCCCGTAGAGAATGCCATCCGCTGCCGGTGAGACACCTGGCGCGGTATCTGAGCGGCGGGTCGTGCTCCCGGGTAGCACGGCCCGCCGCATTTCATTTGGCCGGCGCAGCCCTCGCGATGGCCTCCAGGCTGGCGCGATAGGCCGCGACGATCGCGGCCGCGGAACGGTCGATGTCGTCGCGTGTCGTCGACCAGTTGGTGGTCGAGAACCGCACCGCGTCGCGCCCGTTCCAGTGCGTGCCACCGAGCCAGCACGTGCCGTCGGCCTGCACGCGGGCGCTGACGTCGTGCGTGACCTCGTCCGAGTCGCCGAACCGCACGACCACCTGGTTCAGAACGACGTCGTTGAGGATCTCGACGCCCGGCTCGACCGCCATCAGCTCCCCGAACCGGCGGGCGTTCGCGCAGCACCGGTCGACGAGGTCGGCGATGCCGGTCGCCCCCATCTCGGATATCGCCGCCCACACCGCGAACCCCCGCGCGCGCCGCGACGCCTCCGGCACGAACCGGTACGGCTCGCGACCCTCGCCCGGCGTCACGTACGACGTCTGCCAGGTCATCGCAGCGGCGTGCGCCTCGGGGTCGCGCACGAACACCGCGGCCGAGTCGTACGGCACGTTCAGCCACTTGTGGCAGTCGGTCGCCCACGAGTCGGCCCGGTCGACGTCGGCCACCAGGTGCCGCAGCGTCGGGCTCGCCGCCGCCCACAGGCCGAACGCCCCGTCGACGTGGAGCCAGGCGCCGTGCGCGGCGCAGTGGTCGGCGATCTCCGCGAACCGGTCGAACGCGCCGCTGTTGACGTCGCCGGCCTGGGCGCAGACGATCGCCGGCCCGTCGCCCTCGGCCAGCGCCGCCGCGAGGGCCTCCGGCAGCATGCGGCCGTCGACGTCGACGCCGATCTGGCGCGGCGCACCGAGCCCGAGGTAGCGCAGCGCCAGGTAGACCGTCGCGTGCGACTGCTCGCCGGCGAACACCCGCACCCGCGGCGCACCCTGCAGGCCCTCGCGCTCGACGTCCCAGCCGGCCGTGCGCAGCACCGCGTGGCGCGCGGCGGCGAGGGCCGTGAAGTTGGCCATCTGCGCGCCGGTGGTGAAGCCGAACGAGACGTCGGCCGGCAGCCCGAGCAGCTCGATCAGCCACGCGCCGGCCACCTCCTCGGCCGCCGCCGCGGCCGGCGACATGACCTGCATGCCCGCGATCTGGTCCCACGCCACGGCGAGGGTGTCGGCCGCGAGGGCCGCCTCGACGGAGCCGCCCATCACCCAGCCGAAGTACCGCGGACCGGGCGAGTTCGCCAGCCCCGGCTCGACGGCGCGCACCAGGTGGTCGATCACGGCCACCGGGTCGGTGCCGCCCTGCGGCAGCGGGCCGCCGAGCGCCTCGACCACCTCGGCCGTGGTCGCCGACGGCCCGGCGGGGCGGTCGCGGACGGTGTCGAGAAAGGCCCGCGCATGAGCGTGGGCAGCGTCGAGTGCGGCGTGATCGCTCATTCCGGAAAGGCTACTGAATGCGCGGCGGCGTAGGCCTCCGGGTCGTTCACGTTCAGCAGCGACGCGAGGGCCGGATCCTCCCCCCGCAGCGCCGCGTCGTCGAGCAGCCAGTCGGGGCCGACCACGCGCGTGCGCACGACGGCGTACAGCTCGGCCGGCTTCGCGCCGCCGGCCGCCAGGATCCCGGCCAGCGGCGCGGCCACGGCGGTCCGGTATGCGGCCGCCAGCGGATGCCGGAAGCCGTGCGCCTCGGGCAGCACCACGTCGGTCGCGGCATCGAGGCCGTCCAGCACGCGCCGGACGAACGCCGGTCGCAGACCGGGCATGTCGACCGCCGACACGTACGCCGCCTCCGCCGAACCGGCCACCGCCTCGAGGCCGGCCAGGATGCCCACCAGCACCCCGCCCCCCTCCCGCGCGTCCTCGGCCACGAGCACCCCGGCCGGCAGCTCGGGCAGCCGCTGCCCGGGCGCCCGGACGACGACGAGCGGGCCGTCGACGGCCTCGGCGACGAGCGCGCAGATGTGGGCGAGCAGCGTCCGCCGTCCCCACGGCAGCTCGGCCTTCGGCGTGCCCATCCGCAGCGAACGGCCGCCGGCGAGGATGACGCCCGCGGTGCGCACGGTCAGGCGCGCGCGCCCGGGCCGTACGCGAGGCGCAGCAGCTTGCCCTCGGCGAACCGGGTCGGGCGCAGGTCGGTCACGTCGATCGGGGGCGTGCGGCCGGCCACCTCGGCGGCCACGACCTCGCCGACCGCCGGCGACAGCTTGAAGCCGTGGCCGCACCATGCCAGGGCGAGATAGAGCCCCTCGATGCCGGGGCACGGGCCGATGATCGGGTTCCAGTCGGGCGAGAAGTCGTACGGCCCAGCGAAGCCGCGCTCCAGCTCGAAGCCGCCGAGCCGCGGGAAGCGCTCGGCCACCGCCCGCCGGACGACCTCCTCGTAGCCCTCGGACATGCCGTTGTCGCAGTCGTCGGCGCGCTCCAGCGGCTCGTCCCCGAAATAGGCGACCGCGTAGAACTGCTGGCCGCGGTCGGGGCGGACGACGACGTTCGTGACGGCGTCGGAGCAGACCGCGGTCGGCAGCGGCGCGCCGATCGGCTGGCGCAGCACGGCCACCTGCAGGCGGCGCAGCGCGATCGGCTGCTCGGCCCCGTGCGGGCGCAGCAGCTCGTTGCCCCATGCCCCCGTGGCCAGCACGACGCGGTCGGTGGCGAGGAAGCCGCCCGAGGTCTCGACGCCCCGGACGCGGCCGCCCTCGACGCGGATCGCCGTGACGTCGGTGCCGAGCCGCCCGTCGAGCCCGTTCTCCGACGCCGCCGCGTACCAGCCGAGGCACATCTTCTGCGCGTCGGCGAAGCCGCCGTCCGGCTCGTAGGCGGCGCCCGCCACACCCTCCAGCGACAGCTCCGGCTCGGCCGCGGCGATCTCGCCCGGCTCGAGGAACCGCGTGTCCAGGCCGAGGCCCTGCAGCAGCTCCACGTTGCCGCGGCACGCCTCGAGCAGGCGCTCGGGCACCGTCAGCAGGTAGCCGCAGCGGACGTAGCCGGCGTCGGCCACGCCCACCTCGTCGCTCCAGTCCATGATCGTGCGCGAGCCGGCGATCGCCAGCCGCGCGGTGACGGCGTTCGAGTAGTGCCGGCGGACCATCGAGAACGACCGCCCGGAGTCGCCGGAGGCCGGCAGCCCGCGATCCAGCAGCGTCACGCGGCCGGCGCCGTCGCGGCATAGCGCGTGGGCGGTGGCGAGGCCGACGATCCCGGCCCCGACGATGGCGATGTCGGTCGAATCGGTCACGCCGGAAAGGTTACGGGACGGAATGCTCCGCCGGGCAACTTCGGTGCGCTTGCGTGCGTGTTCCATGAACGGGGTCTGACCCCGAAAACGCCTCCGCTGGGGTCTGACCCCAGAACGTTTCCGCGCGGGAGGCACACGAAGCGCGCACGTCGTGCGGGACCGTGCGCGGCAGGACGCGGAGCGACGCACGGGGGGCACGAAGGTGCCGCTAGGGTCAAAGGGTGGCCTCGGCGCGGGATTATCGGGACGCCGCCACGGGAAGTACGATAGGCAACGCCTATCAAACGAGTGGAACGGCCGTGTTGCCTCCGCCCCTGCGGCGGGGCACGATGTGCTGGATCGCCCGTCTCTTGCAGGAGGAACGCCCATGACCGCCGGCCGTCTCACCACCCCGCTCGTCCGCGACAACGGCGAGCTGCGCCCGGCCACCTGGGACGAGGCGCTCGACCGCGCCGCCGCGGGCTTCCGGCCGGCCCGCGACGACGCAGCGGCCCGACACTCGTTCGGCATGTTCTCGCTGCTCGAAGGCGACCAACGAGATGAACTTCCTCGCGCAGAAGTTCACGCGCGCGGTGATCGGCACGAACAACATCGACTCCTGCAACCGAACTTGACACGCTCCCAGCGTCGTCGGTCTGGCGACGGTGTTCGGAGCGGGCGGCGGCACGTCGCTCGTACGAGGAGATCGAGGACACCGACGTGATCGTGCTGTGGGGCTCGAACGCGCGCGAGACGCATCCGATCTTCTTCCACCACGTGCTGAAGGGCATCCACAACGGCGCGCAGCTGTTCGTCGTCGACCCGCGGCGCACGTCGTCGGCGCAGTGGGCCGACACGCTGGCTCGGCCTCGACGTCGGCACCGACATCGCGCTGGCCAACACGATCGCCCGCGAGATCATCCACGCCGGGCTCGCGCAACCGCGCGTTCATCGAGCACGCGACGCATCGGCTTCGACGAGTACGCGGCGTCGGTCGAGCCGTGGACGCTGGCCGAGGGCGAGCGCGATGACCGGCGTGCCGGCCGACGCGATCCGCGAGCGTCGCGCACGCCTACGCCGCGCCGACCGCGCGCAGATCTGCTGGACGCTCGGCATCACCGAGCACCACAACGGCGTCGACAACGTGCTGTCGCTGATCAACCTGGCGCTGCTGACCGGCCACGTCGGCCGCTACGGCTCGGGCCTGAACCCGCTGCGCGGCCAGAACAACGTGCAGGGCGGCGGCGACATGGGCGCCATCCCGAACAAGCTGCCCGGCTTCCAGGACATCGAGCCGACGCCGAGGCGCGCGCGCCAAGTTCGAGCGCGCGTGGGGCTCGCACGATCCCGCCGCGCTACGGCTGGCACCTGACCGCAGATGTTCGAGGCGATGGAGCGCGGCGAGCTGACGCGCGCTGTACGTGATCGGCGAGAACCCGGCGCAGTCCGAGGCCGACGTGCAGCGCACGCGGCAGCTGCTGCGCGAGCCTCGACCACCTCGTCGTGCAGGACATCTTCCTCACCAAGACCGCCGAGCTGGCCGACGTCGTGCTGCCCGCCGTCGGCGGCGTGGTGCGAGACCGAGGGCACCGTCACCAACAGCGAGCGGCGCGTGCAGCGCGTGCCGCAAGGCGCTCGACCCGCCCGGCGAGGCGCGCGACGACATCGAGATCCTGGTCGAGATCGCGCGCGCGGCTCGGCCACGACTGGGGCTACGCCGACCGCCGAGGCAGGTCTGGGACGAGCTGCGCTCGCTCTCGCCGCATGCACGCCGGCATGAGCTACGACCGGCTCGAGGAGCTCGGCGGCATCCAGTGGCCGTGCCCCGACGAGGACACGCTCGAGCCGACGTTCCTGCACGGCCGGCTGTGGGCGACGACCCGGTCGACGGCGGCCGCCGCGCGCCGTTCTCGCGTGGTCGAGCACGAGCCGCCGGTCGACGCGCTCGACGCCGAGTTCCCGCTGCGGCTCACCACCGGCCGGCGGCTCGACTCGTACAACACCGGCGTGCAGACCGGCGGCTACTCGCTCGCCGCTGCGCCGCGGCGAGACGCTCGACCTCTCGCCCGAGGACGCCGCGCGGCTCGGCGTCGCCGACGGCGAGCTCGTGCGCGGTCTCGTCGCGGCGCGGCTCGGTCGAGGCGCCGGTGCGCATCGACCGCGCGCTGCGGCCCGGGCCTCGCGTTCATGACCTTCCACTTCCCCGACGAGGTCGACGACGAACGTGCTGACGATCGACGCGACCGACCCGAAGTCGCGGCACCGCCGAGTTCAAGGCCGCGGCGATCCGCATCGACAAGATCGCGTCGCCGCCCGCCAGCGAGCGCGCCGAGTCCGAGCTGCGGCCGAGTCGCGGGAGACTGATGGACCTCCACCTCATCGACGCCGAGCCGACCGCGACGAGCGCGCCGCGGTCGACGCACGTGCTCGGGCCGCCCGCGACCGGCTGGACGGGCGGCGTGCGCCGGCCCGACGACGACCGCATCGCGCCGGCGGCGGCCACGCGGCGCGCGCCGCCGGCACCTGCTGCTGCCGGCGCTGCACGCCGTGCAGGAGCGCGTCGGCTGGATCAGCCCGGGCGCGCTCGACTACATCTGCCGGCGGCTCACGTGCCGCCGGCCGAGGCCTACGGCGTCGCGACGTTCTACGCGCATGTTCTCGCGTCGAGCCGCGGCCGCCGCGCGTCGTCGCACGTGTGCGACGACCTCGCCTGCCAGCTGCGACGGCTCCGACGACGCTGATCGCCCGGCTGGAGCGAGCGTGTCGGCCCGAGGGCGACGTCGCCGGCGACGGCTCGGCCACCTGGTTCGCGCAGCCCGTGCCTCGGGCCTGTGCGACCGGGCGCCGGCGGCGCTGGTGACCGACGGCGGGCGACGAGCCGCCGGACGAGCGCGTGCTCGCGCCCGCCGACGCCGCGCGACGTGCTCGCCGCGCTGGCCGGCCGGGACGTCCCGAGCGACGCCGGTCGCCGCCGCTGCCGCAGGCCGGCGACCCGTCGCTGCGGCTGCTGCGCGCGCGTCGGCCGCGTCGACCCGACGAGCCTCGACGACTACCGCGCCGCACGGCGGCTACGCGGCGCTGCGCGCGCGCCGTCGAGCTCGGCCCCGACGGCGTGCATCCGCGAGGTCACCGACTCCAGGCTGCTCGGGCCGCGGCGGCGCCGCGTTCCCGACCGGCCGCAAGTGGGAGGCCGTCGCCGCGCCAGCCGGCCCGGCCGCACTACCTGGTCTGCAACGCCGACGAGTCGCGAGCCGGGCACGTTCAAGGACCGCGTGCTGATCGAGGGCGACCCGTTCGCGCTGATCGAGGCGATGACCATCGCCGGCTTCGCGACCGGCTGCGAGCACGGCTACGTCTACCTGCGCGGCGAGTACCCGCTGGCGCCACCGCATCCTCGGCGACGCCATCGACCGAGGCGCGCGCGCGCGCGGCTGCCTCGGCGACGACGTGCTGGGCGCAGGGCTTCGCCTTCGACATCGAGATCCGCCGCGGCGCCGGCGCCTACATCTGCGGCGAGGAGACGGCGATCTTCAACTCGATCGAGGGCTACCGCGGCGAGCCGCGCAACAAGCCGCCGTTCCCCGTCGACGCCGGGCCTGTTCGGCAAGCCGACGGTGGTCAACAACGTCGAGACGCTGGTCAACGTGCTCGCCGATCGTGCTCGGACGGCGCGGCCCGGCCTACGCCGGCCATCGGCACCGAGGCGTCGACCGGCACGAAGCTGTTCTGCGTCGTCGGGCAACGTCGACGCGCCCGGCGTCTACGAGGTGCCGTTCGGCGCCACGCTGCGGCGAGCTGCTCGAGCTGGCCGGCGGCGTGGCCGGCGGCCGCGCGCTGCAGGCGGTGCTGCTCGGCGGCGCGGCCGGCGGCTTCGTCGCGCCCGGACGAGCTCGACCTGCCGCTGACCTTCGAGGACGCCCGCGCCGCCGGCACCACGCTCGGCTCCGGCGTCGTGCATGGTGCTCGACGACACCGTCGACCTGCCGCGCATGCTGCTGCGCATCGCCGCGTTCTTCCGCGACGAGTCGTGCGGCCAGTGCGTGCCGTGCCGCGTCGGCACCGTGCGCCAGGAGGAGGCGCTGCGCGCGCTGATCGTCGAGCGGCCGCCGGCCGCGGCGACGAGCTCGCGCTGCTCGGCGAGGTCGGGCCAGTGCATGCGCGACGCCTCGATCTGCGGTCTCGGCCAGACCGCGTCGAGCGCGATCGAGTCCGCCATCGACCGGCTCGGGCGTCTTCGGAGGTGACACCGATGAGCGCGAGCATCCGGCCGCGCGCCGCCGCGCATGGTCGAGCTCGAGCATCGACGGCGAGCCCGTGCGGGTCGCCGGAGGGCCAGACGATCCTCGACGCCTGCACGAAGCTCGGGCATCGACACGCCGACGCTCTGCTACGGCGAGACCCTGCACGCCCGTGAACGTCTGCCGCGTCTGCGTGGTCGAGGTCGAGGGCGCCCGCGTGCTGGCGCCGTCCTGCTCGCGCAAGGTCGAGCCGGGCATGATGGTGCGCACCGACTCCGACCGCGTGCGGCACTCGCCGCAAGCTGGTGCTGGAGTTGCTCGGCGTCGTCGGTCGACCTGTCGACCTCGCCCGACGCCAGGCTACTGCGAGGAGTACGACGCGAGCCAGCGCTACGGGCCGCCGGCACCGCCCGACCCGCTGCGCGACCGCAAGCGCACCGGCCACCACGTCGAGCCCGACGGCTCACGGCGGCCACGTGCACGCGCCGGTCAAGGTCGACAACGAGCTGTACGTCCGCGACTACTCGCAAGTGCATCCTCTGCTACAAGTGCGTCGACGCGTGCGGCGACCAGTGGCAGAACACGTTCGCGATCGCCGTCGCCGGCCGCGGGTTCGACGCGCGCATCTCCACCGAGTACGACGTCGCCGCTGCCCGAGTCGGCCTGCGTCTACTGCGGCAACTGCATCGCGGTGTGCCCGACCGGCGCGCTGATGTTCAAGTCGCGAGCACGACCTGCGCGCGGCCGGCACGTGGGACGAGGAGCCGCAGACCGTCAGACGACACGATCTGCCCGTACTGCGGCGTCGGCTGCACCCTCGAGCTGCACGTGCAGGACAACGAGATCGTGCAAGGTCACCTCGCCCGCACGACCACGCCGTCACGCACGGCAACCTCTGCATCAAGGGCCGCTTCGGCTTCCAGCACGTGCAGGACCGGGGATCGAGGAAGCGCCGGCCATGAACCGCTCGTCGACGGCGAAGGTACGGCTGCTGGCCGTGGAGGGCGACGCCGGCGCGCGCCGCACCGACAGCCTCGCCGTCGAGGAGCCACTCGAGATCCGCTGCGGCGGTCCCGGCCAGAAGGCCGTCCGCGTCGCGGTCACGATGCGCACGCCCGGCGACGACTTCGCGCTGGCCGCGGGGTTCCTGCACGGCGAGGGGCTGATCGGCGGCGGTGACATCCAGACGATCAAGTACTGCGACGACATCGAGACGCCGGAGCAGCAGTACAACGTCGTCACCGTCAACCTGCGCCGCCCATTCGACGACGGCGGCCTGCAGCGCAACTTCTACGCCACGTCGAGCTGCGGCGTCTGCGGCAAGGCCTCGATCGACCAGATCGAGATCACCTGCGCGCCGATCCCCGAGGGCTTCGAGGTGCCGTCGGCGCTGCTCGGCACGCTGCCCGACGTCCTCCGCGACCGGCAGCGCGTGTTCGACCGCACGGGCGGGCTGCACGCCGCCGGCCTGTTCAACAGCGCCGGTGCGCTGGTCGACCTGCGCGAGGACGTCGGCCGGCACAACGCGCTCGACAAGCTGATCGGCAAGCAGTTGCTCGACGAGAGGGTGCCGCTGTCCGACATGATCGTGCTCGTGTCCGGCCGCGCCAGCTTCGAGCTCGTCCAGAAGGCCGCGGCGGCCGGGGTGCCCGTCCTGTGCGCGATCTCGGCACCGTCCAGCCTGGCGGTCGAGGCCGCCACGCGCCTCGGCGTGACGCTGGTCGGGTTCCTGCGCGACGATCGCCTCAACGTCTACGCGCACCCGGAGCGCGTGCTCGTCGGCGCCCCGGCGTGAGTGACCCCGGGTACCCGCGCCCGGACGAGGCGCTCGACCGCTGGCTGATGTCGCTCGCCGAGGCCGGGTTCGAGGCGCCGCTGGAGGCCGAGGAGGTGCGCGTCGACGAGGCGCTCGGCCGCGTGCTGCAGTTCAACCTGCAGGCGCTGCACGACGTGCCGAACACGCGCTGCGCGGCGATGGACGGCTTCGCGGTCCGCGCCGCCGAGGTGACGGAGGCGCCGCTGCCGGCCGGCGCGTTCGCGCCGATCGATACGGGCGAGCCGGTGCCCGCCGCGTTCGACGCGGTCGTCCCGGTCGAGGTCGCCGGGCTGGTCGGAGACGGCCTGGCGATCACCGGCCGCGTCACCACGGGCGACCACGTCCGGCCGGCTGCCGAGGACATCTCGAAGGAGGCCGTGGTGCTGCGGGCCGGTGCGGTGCTCGACGCCTACGCGATCGGCGTCGCGGCCGGGGCCGGCCACGCCCGGCTCGCCGTCCGGCGGCGCGCCCGTGTCGCGGTGCTGGCCACGGGCGACGAGATCCGCCCCGCCGGCGCGACGCTGGCCCCGGGCGAGACGGCCGACGCGAACGGCCCGATGCTGGCCGCGCTGGCGATCGTCGCCGGCGCCGTCGTCGACCGCCATCCACCGTGCACCGACGACCCCGAGCTGCTGACGCGTGCGCTGCTGCGCTGCGCGGCCGACGCCGATCTCGTGCTCGTCATCGCGGGCTCGTCCCGCGGCCGGCGCGACCGGACGCCGACGGTCATCGCGCAGCTCGGCGACGTCTGCGTGCAGGGCGTGCGCGTGCGGCCCGCGCACCCGACCCGGCTCGGCCGCATCGGCGCCGTGCCGGTGGTCCTGGTGCCGGGCTACCCCGTGTCGGCGGCCGTCGCCTACGCGCTGTTCGCCGAGCCGCTGCTGGCGATGCTGGCCGGACGGGCGCCGGCGGCAGCGCTGCTGCCCGCTCGCCTGAGCCGCGACATCGTCTCGCGCCCCGGTGTCGACACCGTCGTGCCGGTGTCGCTCGCGACCGAGGGCGGCGGGCTGGTCGCGACACCCCTCGGCCGGCGCGCGAGCGCGCTCTCGAGCCTCGCCGCAGCGCACGGCTTCGTCCGCGTGCGCAGCGACGACGGACGGGTGACGGCCGGCACCGCCGTGTCGGTGACGCCGCACCGGCTGCAGGACTGACGCCGCGGCGCCACGACGGCGGGCACGCGAGAAGGCGACCGGTGGCCGGATGCGCACGCGGTGCCGAAACGGCCACGGACGACGTGTCGCGTGCCGGGTTCGGGTTGGTGCGACAAGACTCGCGCGCCGGACGCGTGTCGCGCTAGCCTCCGCGGATGGAGGTGCAGCGACTGCGGGACGGGCTGTGGCGGTGGACGGCGCCGCACCCCGACTGGGACCCGGGCGGCGAAGGGTCGACCGCCTGGCCGGAGCAGGTCGGCTGCGTCTACTACGAGGCGCTGTCTGCGACGGTGCTGATCGACCCGCTGGTGCCGGCCGACGAGTCGCAGGCGGCCCGCTTCTACGAGACGCTCGACCGCGACGTCGAGCGCCGCGGCCTGCCGGTCGCGATCCTCCGCACCATCTTCTGGCACGAGCGCTCGTCCGGCGCCATTCGCGAGCGGTACCCGACCACGGACGCCCGGCCCGAGGGCATCACGGAGATCCGGTTCGGCGACCCCCGCGACGAGGTCGCCTTCGTCATCAACGAGCACCGGACGCTCGTGATCGGCGACATGGTGGTTGGCTCCGACACGCTGGGCACCGCTCCGCCGGGAGGCCTGCTGGTCGCTCCCGCATCCTGGCACGCCGACACGCCCGAGCAGTCCGCGTGGTTCGCCGCCTCGGCGATGGCCGCGCTCGCGCCGCTCGCGGCGTACGGGGCCGACATGGTGCTGGTCGCGCACGGCGCGCCGGTGCTCGAGGGCGGCAGCGCCGCGCTCCGGGACGCCCTCTCGGTCGCTGCAGAGGTGTCTTAACTCTCGGTCGAGACTTGAGAGTTGCCCTGCTGGGCCTGCACGAGGTCGCGCGCGCTGGTGAGCACCTTGTAGGTCATGCCCCACACGACCGACCGGCGCCCGTCGGGCCCCGTTCCCACGAACGCCGGCACGAGGTAGGGCACCTCGGGCACGTGCACGGAGCGCTCCTCGCAGTCGGCGAACGACATCCACCACGTCGACGGCAGCTCGACCGACGGGCCGGGCTCGACATCGGAGGTGACCTCGGTGGCGAAGGCGGCGACGAACACCTGGCGCGCCCCGCCGTGGACGGTCTCCAGCGGGCCGAGCAGCTCGCCGTGCGCGAGCGGGTCGAACCCCACCTCCTCGATCGTCTCGCGGACCGCCGCCGCCAGCGCCGGCTCGTCCGGGTGGTCGAGCCGGCCGCCGGGCAGGCTCATCTGCCCGGACCACGGATCGTCGGACCGCTCCTGGCGCCGGCCGATCACCACCTCGGTGCCCTGGCCGCGGTCGCGCAGGCAGAGCATCACGGCGGCGCGGACGCCCACCAGCGAGTCCGGCGCCCGCCCGGCGATCGCCGCTGCGAGCGCCTCGATGTCCGGGAAGTCCGCCACCTCCGTACGCTACCGCGCCCCAGCCGCGTGGCGGGCGGGATCACGGAACCAGCGAATCCGACACCAACATAGGCTAGCCTAAGTACGAGCTTCAGCCACGAGACCAATCCCGGCGTCCCCCCGCCTGGCCGAGGAGGTTTGCGAGATGCAGGACAGACGACGGATCGGACGTCGGATGACACGCGGTGCCGCCGCTGTCACGGCGCTGGCCGTCCTCGCCCTGGGCGCCGCCGCGTGCGGCGGTGACGACGACGATCCGGCCACCACGGCCGCGTCGACCGCGGCGCCGGCGGCCACCACCGCCCCCGCCTCCACGGCCGCCGCCGCGCCCGCGGGCGAGTTCGCCGGCACGAAGGAGCACCTGCTCTCGCAGTCCGCGCAGCTGAGCGACTGGACGACCCAGTTCGCCGGGCTCGGCCAGCAGTACTACGACCTGGCCGAGGCATCCAACTTCGACTACGCGAAGCTGTGGGCCGACAAGGGGCCCGAGGTCGCGACGCTCCTGGCCGAGACCAAGGAGTCGTGGATCGAGGGCAACCCGCTCTACGAGCGCATGGAGGGCATCGTCGCCGGCGTGCCGACCCTGGCCGAGTACGACGTCATCCTCGACGCCGGATCGAGCGCCGAGGAGGATCCCGAGAGCGCCGTCCCGTTCGACCTGACCCTGCCCGACGGCACGGTCCTCGAGCAGCCGGGCGCCTTCTACAACATCACGGAGGGCGCGCTCTGGGGTACCGACAAGCAGTTCGTCGCGCCCGGTGACGTGCAGGCCGACCTCGACGGCAACGGCATGGTCGACTTCGGCGAGGTCCTGCCGGACGCCGCCTTCATGCTGACCGCCACGAAGGACATGGACGCCTACGCCAAGAAGCTCGCCGACGCCGCGGCGGCGTGGGAGCCGACTCCGTCCGACGCGTTCACATCCCTCGTGGTGATGGTGCCGACGATGAGCGAGTACTTCGGGCAGTGGAAGGACTCGCGGTTCGTGGCCGGCAACGACGCCACCGGGGCCAACTTCAACGTCGTCTCGCGTCTGGCGGACATCGGCGACATCCTGTCCGGCCTCCAGGTCGTCTACGGCGACGTGCAGCCGCTGGCCTCCGCCGACGATCCCGCCCAGGCGGAGCAGACGGGCAAGGAGCTCGACGAGCTGGCCGCGTTCATCACCGACCTGCGGAGCAAGGAGGCGGACGGCACGCGCTTCACCGCCGACGAGGCCGAGCTGCTCGGCAACCAGGCGCAGGAGCGTGGCACGGCCGTCGCCGGCCAGGTCTCCCAGCTCGCCGCGTCGCTCGGCGTCGAGATCGCGCAGTAGCGCTCGTGCGGCGCCTCGTCCTGACCGCGCTGCTGGTCGTCCTCGCGTCCGTCGTCCCGACGGCGCAGGCGGCCGGCAGCGCGCAGCCGTGGGAGGCCGCCGCCGACGTGCAGGACGCGCTCGGCAAGGCGGCCGCGGCCCTGGTGCTGGTCGGTCCGGAGGGCGCGAACACCTCGATCACCGCGGCGCAGACGGCGTACGACGCCGACCTGCGGCCGCTGCTCCGAACGTCGGCGGCGGACGAGGAGCAGGCCGTCGAGGCCGGCATCGTCGCCGCCCGGGCGGCCATCGCCGCCGACTCGCCGCAGGCGCTGGAGGTGGCGCGGGCACAGGTCGAGACGGCGCTCCAGGCGGCCGCCGCGCGGCTGGCCGTCAACGCCGCCGCCGACGGTGATGCCACCGCCGCCCGCTCGTGGCTGCTGGTGCGGGCGTTCCGGCCGCCCACCCGCTTCACGCGCCCCGGCGCCGACGCGACGCTCGCGCTCCGCGCGCTGGCCACCGGCGCGACCACGCCGGCCGCTGCGGCCACCGCCGTGCGCACCGATCTGCTCGACACGTACCAGGCGCGGCTGCGCGCCGAGCTCGACTCGCTGGCGGGCAAGGACCTCGCCGACCTGCCGGTGCGGCGCGCCCAGGCCGGTGCCCTCGTGGCCGGCTGGTGGGCCATCCTCGCTCCAGCCCTCGCCGAGCAGCGGGGCCCGGCCGAGGCCGACCGCGCCACGGCCGCCGTGGCGGCCCTCGCCGCCGCTGCGGCCGAGCCCGACGCCGCCGCGGTCGCGCCGGCGCTGGCGCCCGTGCGGACTCTGGTCGACGGCTTCCGGGCCGCGCCGCTGCCGCCCGAGGAGCAGGCTCGCCGCGCCGGCCAGGTGCGGCGCTTCGTCGCCCTCGTGCCGGTGGAGTACGGCCGCGGCGTCGACGACGGCCGCGTCACGCTGGACTTCGAGATCCAGGAGGCGATCACGTTCCGCGACGGCGCGGCGAGCGCCTACGGCGACCTCCAGCCGCTCGTCGCCGCCCAGCAGCCGGCGGGCGCGCAGCAGATCGCCGATGCGATCGCGAAGCTCGGCACCACGCTCGCCGACGCCACCGGCGGCGGCCCCGTGGCCGAGCCGGACGACGTCACGGCCCAGTCGGAGCAGATCCTCGCGCTCACCGAAAAGCTGTTCCCCGAGGCCTGGCAGGACGACGGCGGCGCGGCCGACTTCGACGTCATCGCGGCCACGCTCGACCGCATGGAGGCCGCGGCGTCGGCCGGCCAGGCGTCGCGCGCCGAGCAGGCGCGCCTCGAGGCCTACGCCATCTTCGAGTTCGGCCCCGAGCAGCGGCTGCGCGGACTGGCGCCGACCGTCTTCCAGCGTGTCGAGGGCCTGTTCTGGTACGGCGTCGACGACCATCCGGGCCTCGTCCAGCTGCTCGCGCGGCGCTCCAGCGGCGAGGAGCTGCACGCCACGCGGGTCGCGCTCGACGACGCGCTGGAGGAGTCGCAACGTCGCATCGGCGAGGGCGCCGGCTCCACGTCGGCGGTGGTCGCCAACACGGCGGTGATCGTGTTCCGCGAGGGCCTCGAGGCCGTGCTGATCCTCGCCGTGCTGACCGCCGGCATGGTCGGCGCCGAGCGCCGCCTGCGCCGCCCCATGTTCACCGGCGCGTGGGTCGCGCTGGTGGCGAGCGGCATCACGTGGGTGATCGCCCAGACCGTGCTCGGGTCGCTCAACCGCCACGGCGAGCAGCTCGAGGCGATCGTCGGGCTGGTCGCGATCGCGGTGCTGCTGCTGATCCTCAACTGGTTCTTCCACCGCGTCTACTGGACGGGGCACCTGGCGGGCCTGCACCAGAAGAAACGGGCGGTGATGAAGGGCAAGGCCGGCGGCTTCTTGGCCGCACCGGCCGTCGGGCTCGTGCTGCTCGGCTTCACGAGCGTGTACCGCGAGGGCTTCGAGACGGTGCTGTTCCTCCAGGCCCTCGTGCTCGAGGCCGGCACGGCGCCGGTGGTGCTCGGCGTGCTGGTCGGCCTCGTTGCCACGGCCGCGGTCGGCGTCGTCACGTTCGCGCTGCAGCAGAAGCTGCCGTACAAGAAGATGCTGATCGGCACCGGCCTGCTGGTCGCGTGGGTGCTCGTCGTCATGGTCGGCACGACGGTGCAGGCGCTGCAGAGCGTCGGCTGGATGCCGGTGAGCCCCATCGAGGGCCTGCAGTTCCCGTACTGGGCGGGCCTCTGGTTCGGGCTCTACCCGACGTGGCAGGGCCTGCTGCTGCAGGGCGTGGCGCTGGCGTTCGTGATCGGCAGCTACTTCGGTGCGGAGCTGCTGCGCTCGCGCAAGCGCGCGCAGGTGCGCAGCGGCGGCGCGCGATCGGCGGAGGCGCAGCCCGGCGAGACCGCCCCCGTGGCCGCCGTCACCGAGCCCGGCCCCGCGCCCTGACGCGGCCGGTAGGCTAGCGGGCAATGGAGCGGCTCTGGGCGCCCTGGCGACTGCAGTACGTGAAGTCCGCCTCGGGGGAGAACGAGATCGACTGCGTGTTCTGCGCCAAGCAGGGCGCCGACGACCGCGAGGCGCTCGTCGTGCACCGCGGTGCGCGCTGCTTCGTGATGCTGAACCTCTACCCGTACACCAACGGGCACCTGATGGTGGCCCCGTACCGGCACCTCGCGAAGCCGGGCGACCTCGACGCCGAGGAGCGCGCCGAGCTGTGGGAGCTGCTGTCACAGTCGCTCGAGATGCTCGAGGTGACGCTCAAGCCGCACGGGGCAAACGCGGGCCTGAACCTGGGCCGCCCGGCCGGCGCCGGCGTCGAGGGGCACCTGCACCTGCACGTCGTGCCGCGCTGGAACGGGGACGTGAACTTCATGCCCGTGCTCGCCGACGTGCGGGTGATGGCGCAGCACCTGGACGACACCTGGCAGCTGCTGCGGGACGCCTGGGCCAGCGTGTAGCCTGCACGCGTGACGCTCGACCCCAAGCGTCTTCAAGGCGTACGACGTCCGCGGCGTCGTCCCGGACGAGCTGGATGCGGACGGCGCCTACCGCATCGCCCGCGCCTACGTCGACCACTTCTCCCCCACGCGCATCGTCGTCGGCCACGACATGCGGCTGTCGTCGCCCGAGCTGTCGGAGGCCGCCATCCGCGGCGCCCTCGACGCCGGCTGCGACGTCGACGACATCGGCCTCGCCGGCACCGAGATGATGTACTACGCCGTCGGCGAGCACGGCTACGAGGGCGGCATTGCGGTCACCGCGTCGCACAACCCGGCCGAGTACAACGGCATGAAGATCGTGCGCCGCGGCGTGCTGCCGGTGGGCGGCGACACGGGCCTCGACAAGATGCGCACCATCGCCATCGCCGGCGAGTTCAAGACGCCCGCCGCGCCGGGCAAGCGCGGCTCGTTCCCGGTGCTCGAGGGCTTCACCGACAAGGTGCTGAGCATCGTCGACGTCGCCGCCATCTCGCCGCTGAAGGTCGTGCTGGACGGCGCCAACGGCATGGCCGGGACGATGCTGTCGCAGGTCCTGCCGCGGCTGCCGATCCAGGCGATCCCGTGCTACATGGAGCCGGACGGCACCTTCCCGCACCACCTGCCGAACCCGCTGCTGGAGGAGAACCGCGCGTTCATCGTCGGCAAGGTGCGCGAGGAGGGCGCCGAGCTCGGCATCGCCTGGGACGGCGACGCCGACCGCTGCTTCTTCGTGGACGACGAGGGCGAGTTCGTGCCCGGCGACTTCATGACCGCGCTGCTGGCCGAGGCCGTGCTCTCCAAGCACCCCGGCGCGACCATCCTCTACGACCTGCGTGCGTCGCGGGCGGTGCCCGACACCGTCGAGCGCTGCGGCGGCCGCGCCGTCCGGTCGCGCGTCGGCCACGCGTTCATCAAGGTGCGCATGCGCGAGGAGGACGCGCAGTTCGCCGGCGAGGTGTCGGGCCACTACTACTTCCGCGACTTCTACAGCGTCGACACGGGCATCGTGCCCGGCGCTCGTGCTGCTGGAGCTCGTCTCGCGCCAGGGCGGGTCGCTGGCGAAGCTGATCCGGCCACTGCGCGAGAAGTACCACATCTCCGGCGAGATCAACACGCCGGTGCGCGACGTGGCGCTGAAACTGCAGGAGCTGAAGGACCGGTTCGGCGCCGGCGCCGAGGTGTCGCACCTCGACGGCGTGTCGATCGACTTCCCCGACTGGCACTTCAACGTGCGGCCGTCCAACACCGAGCCGCTGCTGCGCCTGAACCTCGAGGCCTACACCGAGGCCGACATGGTGCGCCGCCGCGACGAGGTGCTCGCGGTCATCAACGCGTGAGGACGCGACGGCTGGAGCGCAGCGGAAGCCCTTGCGTACGGTGGCGATCGCCGTGCGAAGCTCCGAAGGAGTGCCGGCGGAGCATCGACCGACCGCAGCCGCCGTTCCGCTTCTCGCACACCGCGCGCGTCGGGTTCGACGAGACCGACGCGCAGGGCGTCGTCTACTACGGCCGCTACATGCCGTACTTCGACCGCGCCCGCGTCGAGTACCTGCGCCACCTCGGCCTGCTGGCGGCCTCGCCGGACCGTCGAGTTCGTGATGCGCGCCAACCACGTCGAGTACCACGCGCCGGCGACCTTCGACGACCTGCTGGAGGTCTTCGTGCGCGTCGCGCGCGTCGGCCGTACGAGCGTCGTCTGGGAGTACGCCGCCAGCGCGACGACGGCACGCTGCTGTGCACGCGCCGAGCAGATGGTCGTGCAGATCGACCTGGCGCAGGCGCCGGCCGGTGACGGTGGCCGACGACTACCGCGAACGCGTCGAGCGCGCTCGAGGGCGCGCTCACCGCGCCGGTCGAGGACGGCCCGGCCGGCCGCCGCGCCGGCGCGGTCGAGGCCGTCGAGCGCATCGTCGACCGCGAGTCGCGAGGCCGACGAGATCCTGCGCCAGTCCGTCGCCACCATCGCGAAGCGCTTCGAGACCTTCTGCGGCGTCCGCTTCGTCGAGGACGGCGGCATGATCGACGGCCCGTCCGGCGGCGACTACGCCGAGCCGCAGGCCGTCGTGCCGATCACCTACGACGACTCGAGCATCGCCGAGATCGTGCTCGGCACGCCGCTGGAGCAGGACGACCGCGACGCGTTCGACCGCATCGCGAAGCTGCTGTCGCCGTTCTGCCTCGTCGGGTGGGACACGGGCGGCGAGGCCTGGAACCCCTGACCGCCTAGGTCAGGACATGCCCGACGGCATCTCGCGCGTGCGCCGCACGTACTCGGTGTCGATGCGCGTGCGGAGCTCGTCCGGATCGGCGATGCCGAGGAACTTGAAGTCGGAGTCCTCGGTGCCGGCGGTGTCGAAGTCGAGTGTGCCGACCCCGAACAGCCGGTCGAGAAACGTCTGCGAGAGGTTGACGTTCTGCACACGGTCGATGTGCGCCGCCCGTTCCTTGCGCGACAGGATGCCCTTGCGGATGATGATCCGCCGGTCGGTGACGGTGTAGAGCGTCGCGATCCGCTCCACGTAGCCCTTGGCCAGTCCAACCGCCAGGATGATCGCGGCGGCGAGGCCGAACCACGTGGTCTGGTCGATGAGGATGCCCACGACGAGCACCACGACCGCCAGTACGAGCACCGAGAGCCAGAACGACATCATCGCCCGCCACGACGGCCGGCCCTGCCAGATCATGGCCTCACCCTGCATCAGATCCATGGAAAGAGCCTAGCTCACGGACCGGCGATCGCGGCGATCAGCGCGCCGTTGGCGTGACGCGGTAGGCGTCGAACACCGACTCGATCTGGCGCAGGCCGGACAGCACTGCGCGGAGGGTGCGCACGTCGCTGATCTCGATCACGTACCAGTTGCGCGCCATGCCCTCCTGCACGTGGCCGCCGTACTCGACCACGTTGGTGCCGTTCTCGGCGAACGTGCGGCCCACGTCCTCGAGCAGGCGGGTGCGATCCCACGAGTCGACGGCGACGGTGACGCGGAATGACTGCTGCGCCTCACCGTCCCACTCGACCGGCGTGAAGCGCTCCGGGTGCGCATCAGGGCGCGCGCGTTGGGGCAGTCGGTGCGGTGGATCGTGATGCCGCGGCCGACGGAGATGTAGCCGGTGATCTCGTCGCCGGGCACCGGGGTGCAGCAGCGCGCCATGCGCACCAGCACCGATGCGTCGTCGGCGACGCCGTCGACGACGATGCCGAAGTTGGAGCCCTCGACGGCCTGCGAGCGGCCGCGCCGGCGGATCAGCTGGTCGGCGGTGCGACTCCGGCACCGCCTCCTGCGTCTTCAGGCGCTGCAGGATCTTCGTCACGACCTGCGCCGACCGGCACCTTGTCGCTGCCGATCGCGACGTAGAAGTCCTCGGCCTTCTTGAAGCCCATCTCGCGGATCAGCGCCGCCAGCAGCGGCGACGAGCCGATCTTCTGGTGCGGCAGCCCGTTCGACCTGAGCGCCTGGTGCAGCGAGTCGCGGCCGCTTCTGCTCGGTGTCCTCGCGCTGCTCCTTCGCGAACCAGGCGCGGATCTTGTTGCGGGCCCGGGTCGTGTGCACGACCTTCAGCCAGTCGCGCGACGGGCCGCGGTCGGACTTCGACGTGAGCACCTCGACGATGTCGCCGGACAGCAGCGTGTAGGAGAGCGGCACGATGCGGCCGTTCACCTTCGCGCCCACGCAGCGGTGGCCGACGTCGGTGTGCACGGCGTACGCGAAGTCGAGCGGCGTCGCGCCCGAGGCGAGCGCCTTCAGCTCGCCCTTCGGCGTGAAGACGTACACCTCCTCGTCGAACAGGCCGGTGCGCAGCGCGTCCATGAACACCTGCGGGTCGGCGTCGTCCGCCCCCTCCACCACCTCGTGCAGCCAGCGCTGCGGCGACGGCGGCTTGCCGTCCTTGTAGAGCCAGTGCGCCGCGACGCCGAACTCGGCCGTCTGGTGCATGCGGTGCGTGCGCACCTGGATCTCGAGCGGCTTGCCCTGCGGTCCGATCACCGTCGTGTGCAGCGACTGGTAGCCGTTCGTCTTCGGCATCGCGATGTAGTCCTTGAAGCGCCCCGGCATCGGCTTCCAGAGCGCGTGGATGACGCCGATCGCGCCGTAGCAGTCCTTGTCGGACTCGACCCGGACGCGCATCGCGGTCAGGTCGTAGATCTCGTTGAACTCCTTGCCGCGCCGCGTCATCTTCTCGAAGATCGAGTAGAAGTGCTTCGCGCGGCCGGCCATCTGCGCGTGCACGCCGACGCGGTCCGAGTTCGGTCAGCAGCTCGCGGCCCGCCTCGGCGACGAACTGCTCGCGGTCGGCCCGGCGCTCGTTGACCATCTTCTCGATCTCGGCGTACTTGCGCGGGTAGAGCGTTACGAACGCGAGGTCCTCGAGCTCCCACTTGATCGAGTGGATGCCGAGCCGGTGCGCGATCGGCGCGTAGACCTCGAGGGTCTCCTTGGCCTTCTGGATCTGCTTCTGCTTGCCCAGGTAGGAGAGCGTCCGCATGTTGTGCAGGCGGTCGGCGAGCTTGATCACGACGACGCGGATGTCCTGCGACATCGAGAGGATCATCTTGCGGTAGTTCTCGGCCTCCGCCTCCTCGCGGGAGGCGAACTGGATGCGTCGACAGCTTCGTGACGCCGTCGACCAGCAGGCGCACGTCCTCGCCGAACCGCAGCGCGATCTCGTCGGAGGTCGCGTCGGTGTCCTCCACCACGTCGTGCAGCAGGGCGGCCGCCAGCACCGCGGGCGGCTGCTGCAGGCGCGCGCAGACCTTGGCGACGCCCCACGGGTGCAGGATGTACTCCTCGCCGCTCTTGCGGAGCTGCCCGTCGTGGTGCTCGCACGCGTAGGCGAACGCGTCGGCCACCAGCGTCGTCTCCGCGTCGGGCATGTACGCGAACAGGTCGTCGACGAGCTCCTCCAGGAGCTCGCGGTGGCGTTCGGCGGCGTCGGGCAGGGTTGCGGGCATGCCTACCTGCATGGTACCCGCCACCGCCGGCGTCGTACACTGCGGCCATGAGCGCCGCCCAGACCCGCACCAGCTACGAGCACATCACGGTCGCGCGCGCCGGCGCGACCGGCCGCCTGACGCTGAATCGCCCGACGCGCCGCAACGCCCTCAGCCTCGACCTCATGCAGGAGGCCATCGCGGGCCTGAAGGAGCTGTCCGCCGACGCGGAGTGCCGCGTCATCGTGCTCGCGGGCAACGGCCCGGCGTTCTCGGCCGGCCACGACCTGTCCGAGATGCGCGGCCGCGAGCCCGCCTTCTACGACGAGCTGTTCGCGGTCTGCACGACCCTGATGCAGACCATCCATGCCGTGCCGCAGCCAGTGATCGCGCGCGTGCACGGCATCGCCACCGCCGCCGGCTGCCAGCTGGTCGCGACGTGCGACCTCGCGATCGCCGCCGAGGAGGCCACGTTCGCGACGCCCGGCGTCAAGATCGGCCTGTTCTGCTCGACGCCGATGGTCGCCGTCTCGCGCGCCGTGGGCCGCAAGCGCGCGATGGAGATGCTGCTCACCGGCACGCCCGTCGACGCCGCCACGGCCGCCGACTGGGGCCTCGTCAACCACGTCGTCCCCGCGGCCGAGCTCGACGCCGCCGTCGACGACCTGGCCGCCCGCGTCATGGCCTCCTCGGCGTACACGCTCGCGATCGGCAAGGCCGCGTTCTGGGAGCAGATCGACCGCACCGAGGCCGGCGCGTACGAGCACACGCAGCAGGTGATGTCGCAGAACGCGGCCGCCACCGACGCGCAGGAGGGGATCGGCGCCTTCCTCGACAAGCGCGCGCCGACGTGGACGCACGGCGCCTGACGTCGTCCGCGAGCTAGCCGACGAGCTGCATGGTCGCCGCATGCGCGGCGGCGCGCTCGGCGTACGCCGGCACATCGTCCAGGCGCACGCGGCTGGCGACGTCGAGGCGGCGCACCGCGCCGGCCTCGAAGGTCGCGAGACCGGCCGTCGTGAGCACCTCGGCCGCCCAGGCGGCGTCGGGGTCGAGCTCCGCCAGCTCGACGGGCCCGTCGGCGAGCGTCTTCCAGATGGCGGCGCAGAGCGTGCGCGGCGCCCGCTCCTCGATGGTCCGCAGGGCCGCGGTGCGCTCGGCGACGCCCCAGACGAGGTGCACGTGCGCGACCGGCAGGGCCGCCAGGGT
Organism: uncultured Actinomycetes bacterium; assembly: GCA_963722525.1. Taxonomy (GTDB): domain Bacteria; phylum Actinomycetota; class Thermoleophilia; order Gaiellales; family F1-60-MAGs149; genus VFJZ01. The sequence continues at coordinate 1,319,024 of CAVRMM010000002.1, forward strand.
GTCGCGGTGCGCGACCGTGACAGGCGGGTCGAGCACGGCCACGTGCCGGAACGCCAGCAGCGCGTCGCTGTCGAGCGCGTCGTGCGACACGAGGCCGACCATGCGCGGGCCGATGGCGCCGGCGACCAGCTCGCAGCCGTCGCCGCCGAGCACCACCGCGCCGTCGAGGCCGTAGCGCCACGGCGCGAGCGGCCCGGACAGCAGCAGCCGGCGGCGGGCGGCGTCGGCGCAGACGACCAGCAGGCCCTCGCCGGTGGCGGCGAGGCGCACCAGCTCGGCCAGCGCGCCGCGGCCCGACACGTCGTGCAGGCCCGCGCGCGGGACCGGCTCGCCGCGCAGGGCGCAGGGCTCCGACACCAGCGGCGCCTGCTTGACCGGCAGCACGGCGCGGGCGGTCAGCTGCACGCTCGAGGTGCCGTTCCAGTCGTTGCGCTCGACGCGGCAGTTGAGATCGTGGCGGCCGCCCTGCGAGAGGCGGGCGAGATCGCCGCCGGCGCCCCAGAAGACGGTGCGGCACGTGCCGGCGGCGGAGCGCGCCGTGAAGCGCAGGTGCTTGCCCTCCTGGCCGAGCGTCGCGACGGCCGCCAGCTCGACGCCGGGGACCAGCAGCCGGACGGACGGGTTGCCGAGGCCGTGCGGCTCGAGCTGCGCCAGCTCGTCGGCCAGGTCGAGCGAGACGTCGGAGAGCGAGGCGATGGCGTCCATGCGCTCGACGGCGACCAGGTCGTCGTCCTCGAGGGTGGCGTCGGCGTGCGCGGCGAACGCGGCGGCGAAGGCCTCGACGGCGTCGGCCCGCACCGTGACGCCGGCGGCCGCGCGGTGCCCGCCCCACGCCAGCAGGTGCTCGGCGCACGCGGCCAGCCCCGCGTGCAGGTCGAACGTCGGCAGCGAACGGCCGGAGCCTCTCCCCTCCTCGCCCTCCAGGGCGATCAGCACGGTCGGCCGGCGCAGCCGCTCGGCGACGCGCGCAGCGACGATGCCGACGACGCCGACGTGCCACTCGGGCGACGCCAGCACCAGCCCGCGCTGCGCGCGGCGCTCGTCGGGGAGCGCCTCGGCCATCGCCAGCGCGTCGCGCAGGATCTCGCCCTCCACGGCCTGCCGCTCGCGGTTGCGGGCATCGAGCACGTCGGCCAGCTCGCGGGCGCGGCGCTCGTCGGTGGTGGTGAGCAGCTCGAGCGCCTCGCGGGGATGGCCGAGCCGGCCCGCCGCGTTGATGCGCGGCGCCAGCCGGAAGCCGATGTCGGTGGCGTTGATGCGCGTGCGCTCGCAGCGGGCGACGCGCATCAGGGCGTCGAGGCCGGGCCGCCGCGTGCGGCGCAGCGCCTCGAGGCCGGAGCGCACCAGCGCGCGGTTCTCGCCCTTGAGCGGCACGATGTCGGCGACCGTGGCGAGCGCGACCAGGTCGAGCTCGCGGTCGACGATCGCGCGGTCGGCGTCGGCGCGGACGACCAGCGCCTCGCCGAGCTTCCAGGCCACGCCGGTGCCGCACAGGTCGGCCGGGTAGTCGCCGCGGCCGTGCGGCGCGACGATGGGGCACGCGGGCAGCTCGTCGCCCGGTCGGTGGTGGTCGGTGATGACGAGCGCCAGGCCGAGCTCGGCCGCACGGGCCGCAGCGGCGACCGCGGTGATGCCGCAGTCGACCGTGACCAGTAGCCCGCAGCCGTCGGCGGCGAGGCGCTCGACCGTCTCGACCGCCAGCCCGTAGCCCTCGTCGAACCGGCTCGGCAGGAACGGCTCGACCGTGCCGCCCAGGGCCTCGATCACGGCGGTCGCGACCGCGGTCGCGCAGATGCCGTCGACGTCGTAGTCGCCGTGCACGACGATCTTGCGCCCGTCGGCGATGGCGGCCTCGATGGCGTCGCACGCCGCCGCCATGTCACCGAGGTCGAGCGGATCGTGCTGCGGGCCGCGCAGGGCCAGGAACTCACGCGCCTGCTCGGGGTCGTCGAGGCCGCGCCGGACGAGCACGTCGGCCATCACCCGCGACACCCCGAGGGCGCGCCGCAGGTGCTCCGAAGCCTCGAACGGGCAGGGGTCGACGACGAGTCGCACACCCGAACCGTATGGGCCGGGTCGGACGTCGCCGCGGGACGGGCCCTAGCGGCGGCGCTTGCGGTCGCCGCGGCGTTCGCGGGCGGCGCGGATGCGGTCGTCGGCGGCCGTCGGCGGCGGCGGTGCCCCGTTCGTCCCCACGCCCGCCGGCGTCGGCTCCGGGGCCGGCGGCGGACCGCCGGCCGGGACCGGCACCGGTGCCGGAGCGGCGGGCGCGTTGGAGCGCAGGAAGATCGCGGGCAGCTCGTCGGAGCCCTGGCGCTTGATGAACTCCGGCTCCTTGCGCTTCAGCAGCACGAGCAGCGGGGACGCGATGAAGAAGCTCGAGTAGGCGCCGGCGACGATGCCGACCAGCAGCGCGAACGCGAAGTCCTTCAGCGTGTCGCCGCCGAACACGAACAGGCTCGCGATCGGCAGCAGCGTGATCACGCTGGTGTTCAGCGAGCGGGTCAGCGTCTCCCAGAGCGAGATGTTCACGATCTGGCCGTACGTCTGCCGTCGCAGCAGGCGTTCGTTCTCGCGCACGCGGTCGAACACGATGATCGTGTCGTACAGCGAGTAGCCGAGAATCGTCAGCACCGCTGCCACCGTCGCCGAGGTCACCTCGCGACCGGTGAGCGAGTACACGCCCATCGTGATGATCAGGTCGTGCACGAGGGCGGCGATGGTCGGCGCCGCGTAGCGCCAGTCGAAGCGGAACGCGAGGTAGGCGCAGATCAATACCAGCGAGAAGATGAACGCGAGGATGGCCGACTGCAGGATCTCGCGGCCGAACGAGCCGGACACGGTGGTCTGCGAGAACGTGTTCCTGCGGCACGGCGGTCGCGCCGAACTTCTCGTTCAGCGCGAACCGGAAGTCGACGACGTCCTGGGCCGCGATCTCCTTCGACTCCATCTGGAAGCCGCTGTAGTGATCGCTGCTGACGGGCACGCCGGTGCCGCGGATGATCGCATCGCCGAGCTCGGGGTCGACGCTATCGGCGATGTCGCGCACCTCGTCGACGGTCGCACCGGCCGGGGCGTTCATCGCGAACGCGAGCCGGGTGCCGCCGGTGAAGTCGAGGCCGCGGTTGACACCCTGGTACGCGAGCGAGCCGAGGCTGACCGCGATCGCGACGCCGGAGATGAGCAACCACATCTTGGTGCGGCCGACGACGTCGATCCGCCAGCGGATGGGCTTGGCCGTCGCGCCCATGAAGGCGGCGTTGTTGAACCACTTGAAGCCACCCAGGATGCCCAGCATGGCCCGCGTCGCCGCGACCGCCGTGAACATCGACACGAGGACGCCGATGGCGAGGAGGAAGGCGAAGCCGCGGACGCTCGACTGGCTGGCGACGAACAGCACGGACGCCGTGATCAGCGTCACCGCGTTCGCGTCGATGATCGTCGAGAAGCCCTTGCGGTAACCCACGGAGATGGCGGCGCGCACGCTTCTGCCGGCGCGCACCTCCTCCTTGATACGTTCGAAGACGACGACGTTCGCATCTGCCGCGACCCCGATCGTGAGGATCAGGCCCGCGATGCCGGGCAGCGTCAGCGTCACCGGTATGAAGAGGATCACCCCGAAGTACAGCGCCGCGTAGATGAGCAGCGCGAGGTCGGCGATGACGCCCAGGAACCGGTAGAAGATGATCATCCAGACCATCACGATGAGCAGGCCCGCGACGCCCGCGATGAGGCCCTGCTCGAGCGACGTCTTGCCCAGCGTGGCCGAGACCTGCGTCTGCGAGAGGCGCGCGAACTCGACCGGCAGCGAGCCGGATGCGAGCACCGTCGCGACGTCCTTGGCCTCGTCGAGCGTGACGCCCGTGATCTGGGAGTCCTTGCCGATGCCGTCGGGCGTGCGCTGGAAGTCGATGTACGGGTAGGTCTCGAGCTCGCCGTCGAGGATGACGGTGAACTGCCGCACGTAGTTCAGCGGGTCGGCGTTCGGATCGGTCGCCTTGGCGGCGTCGAAGTCGGCCTTGCCCTGGCGCGCGAGGTCGCCGGTGATCTGCTTGAAGAGCTTGCCGCCGCGATCGTTGAACTGCATCGAGACGACGGGCTCGCCGGTGGACGGATCGAAGTCGGCGCGCGCGGTCGACAGGTCCTTGCCGGTGAGCAGCTGGTCCTTCGCCGGCAGGTCGAACATGTACCAGTAGGTCTTGCCCGCGGTTGTGAGGCCGACCGGGCACGACCGGTTCTCGGTCGGCTGGCAGTAGACGGCGATCTTGTCCTTCGGCACCGCCATCTGCTTCCACCCGGCGGGCAGCTCGTTCAACTGGAGCTGCTGCAGGAGCTGCTGCGGCGTCTTCGCGGCCTGGCGGTTGCGCGGGCGCTTGTCGTTGTCGAACGCGTAGAACGCGGTCGACCCCTCGACCTTGTCCTGCAACGGCTCGAGCAGCTCCCAGAGGGAGTTCTTCTCCTGGATGCCGGCGCCGGCGACGACCGAGCGCGACACGCCCGGCGTCAGCGCGTCCTGCAGCGGCAGGAAGTACAGCGTGCCGGTGGATCCGACCAGCGCCGCGACGCGATCGGGATTCTTCTCACCCGGCAGCTGGACGTTGATGCGGTCGGTGCCGTCCTTCTGGATCGACGGCTCCGTGGTGCCGAGCGAGTTCAGGCGCTTGTTGTAGATCGCGACGGCCTGATCCATGATCGCCGGCGTGACCTCGACGCCCGGATCGGGCTGCGCCTGCAGGACGATCTCCGACCCGCCGCGCAGGTCGAGGCCGAGCACCGGCTCGCGCGTGATGAACAGGGCTGCAGTGCCGGCGAGCAATGCCAGCACGAGCACGACGATGAAGATGTTTCCGCGGCTGCGCACGATGTGGGTTATCGGGTGGTCAGGGGTGAACCGTTAGCGCGCCGGCTTGGGCGCGTCGACGGGGGTCGAAGGGTCGTCGTTCGCCGGGGCCTCGATGAGCGGCTGATCCGTCTCGTCAGCAGCCTCGGCGACGAGGTCCTCATCGCCGAGATCCTCGTCCTCGCCGATCCGGTGCGCGTCGGCGTCCGCGTCCGGGATGTCGCGCACGATGCGGTTCACGGCGCGGCGGTCGAAGCGGACGATGACGTCCTCGGAGACCTCCAGGTCGACGGTCGCGGTGTCGAGCTCGCGGACGATGCCGAAGATGCCGCCGATGGTGGTGACCTCGTCACCGGGCGACAGGGCGGTCTGCATCTCGCGCGCAGCGGCCTTGGCCTTCTGCTGCGGACGGATCAGGAGCGCCCAGAACACGACGCCCAGAAGGAGGATCGGGAGGAGGCCGGCGATGTTCACGTGGGGAGTCTCTCAGTCGGAGGCGAGTCGGGAAAGGGACGCGTCCCGGAAGGCGGCAAACGTGCCGCTCCGGATCGCATCACGCGCTTCCCGCGTCAAATTTAACAGGAAGAAGAGGTTATGGACCGTCAGTAGGCGCAGTCCGAGCACCTCCTGCTGGGTCACGAGATGGCGGATATAGGCCCGCGAGAAGCGCTGGCAGGCGGGGCAGCGACAGGTCTCGTCGAGCGGTCCGGCGTCGCGCGCGAACCGCGCGTTCCTGAGGTTCAGCCGGCCCTCCCACGTGAATGCCGACCCGGTGCGGCCGAGCCGCGTGGGCAGCACGCAGTCGAACATGTCGATGCCGGCGGCGATCACGCGGAGGATCGCCTCGGGGTCGCCGATGCCCATGAAGTAGCGTGGCCGGTCAGCCGGCAGCAGCGGCGTGGTCTGCTCCGTGACGTCGAACATCACGGGCCGGTCCTCGCCCACGGACAGGCCGCCGAGCGCGAAGCCGTCGAACGGGATCGCGGTCAGCGAGTCGGCGCAGTCGCGGCGCAGGCCAAGGTCGATGCCGCCCTGGCAGATGCCGAATCGCAGCTGGCCGGGCGCCGGCTCGGTCGCGTAGCAGCGCTCGGCCCAGCGCAGCGTGCGGTCGACGGCGGCGGCGACGGCCGCGCGCGGGGCGCCGCCCGGCGGGCACTCGTCGAAGCACATCGCGATGTCGGAGCCGAGCTCGCGCTGGATCCCCATCGCCACCTCGGGCGTGAACCGCGCCTCGGTGCCGTCGTAGACGGAGCGGAACGTGACGCCGTCCGGGTCGATGCGGGCCGTATCGAGCAGCGAGAACACCTGGAAGCCGCCGGAGTCGGTCAGGATCGGCCGGTCCCAGCCCATGAACCGGTGCAGCCCGCCCAACTCGGCGATCACGTCCTCGCCCGGGCGGAAGTGCAGGTGGTACGTGTTGCCGAGCACGACCTGCGCGCCGATGTCCTCCAGCTCGGTCGGCGACATCGCCTTCACCGACGCCTTGGTGCCCACCGGCATGAAGGCGGGCGTCTCGATCGGGCCGTGCGCCGTGTGGAGCGTTGCCGCCCGTGCCGCGCCGTCCGTCGCGTGTACCTCGAACGCGCCAGGCTGCATCGCCCGCAGGGTAGTAGGGTTCGACCGATGGGACTGAAGGCCCTCGCCGCCGGCATCGTCCTCGTCGTCCTCGTTCCCTCGGCCGCTGCGGCACCCAGGGCCGCCACGGGCCTGCGCGCGACGAAGATCACCACCACCGCGATCACGCTCGAGTGGACCGACCGGTCGCGGCAGGAGACGCGGTACGAGCTGCGCGCCGGTTCCCGCCGCGTGGCGCTGTCGCGGAACACGCGGACGGCGACGGTGCGCGGGCTGAAGCCGGACACGGGCTACTCGTTCCGCGTCCGGGCCTGTCGCAGGTCGTCGTGCTCGGCCTGGACGCGGCCGCTGGTGCGCATCACGCGCGACGCCCGCGGCATCCGCCCGCCCGTGGTCGGCGGCTGCCAGGTGTTCCCGGCCGCGAGTCCGTGGAACCGCGACGTGCGCGCCGATCCGGTCGACCCGTACTCGTCCGTCTACATCGCGGCGTCGCTGGCCGGGCACCGCGTGCATCTCGACTTCGGTGCGAGCGAGCGGTTCTACGGCCTGCCGTGGACGCTGGTGCCGGCGACGCTCGCCAAGAGCACCGCGCGGATCACGTACGGCACCGACGGCGCCGACTACTCCGACGAGTCCGACCGCGGCCCTATGCCGATCCCGCTGGGCGCGCCGATCGAGGGCTGGGACGGCCCGGGGCGCGATCCCGACGGCGGCGACCGGCACGTGCTCGCGCTGCAGCAGGGCAGCTGCCGGCTGTACGAGCTGTACAACGCCGTCCGCACGACCAACGGCTTCCAGGTGTCGTCGAGCGCGGTCTACGACGTGTCGCGCACGACGCTGCGGCCCGCCGGCTGGACGTCGGCCGATGCCGCCGGCCTGCCCATCTTCCCCGGCCTGCTGCGGTATCCGGAGGCGGCGACGGGCGAGATCCGGCACGCGATCCGCTTCACGGTGCCGCGGGCGCAGCGCGCGTACGTGACGCCCGCCCGCCATCTCGGCACCCGCCGGACGCCGGCCTGCCTGCCATACGGCGCGCGGCTGCGGCTGCGCGCCTCGTTCCCGGAGGCGCCGTACCGTGGCCCGGCCCTCGCGATCGTGCGGGCCCTGAAGCGCTACGGCATGATCTTCGCCGACCAGGGCTCGGCGGTGTTCCTGTCCGGTACGAGCGACGCCCGCTGGGAGCCGACGATCGGCGCCATCAACCACGCGCATCCGATCGGCGGCAGCGACTTCGAAGTCGTCCGCCTGTCGTCGATCACCCGCGACTGGAAGCCGTCGGGCCCACCGTCCGGCGCCTGCTGACGCGCGACTCCCGCGCGCATTCGTGCGCCTCCCATGTGCGGGGTCTGACCCCGAAAACGGCTCTTCTGGGGTCTGACCCCAGAACGTTTCCGCGCGGAAGCCGCACGGATCGCGCGATCGGTAGTCGATGTTCGCGGAACGGTGCAGCTGGTACGCCGCTGGACACGAAGTTCGCGCTAGGGTCGAAGGGCGGCTACGTGATCAGCATCGCATCGCCGAACGAGTAGAAGCGATAGCGCTCCCGCACCGCCTCCTCGTACAGCCGCCTCGTCTCGGTCTCGCCCGCGAAGGCCATCACCATCGCCAGCAGCGTGCTGCGCGGCAGGTGGAAGTTCGTGACCAGCGCGTCGACCAGGCCGAACCGGTGACCGGGCTGGATCTTCAGCCGCGTCCGCCCCACCTCGGAGGCCGCGGCGTCCGCCACCGTCTCCAGCACGCGCGCCGTCGTCGTGCCCACCGCGACCACGCGGCGGCCGGCTGCGCGGGCACCGCCGAGCAGGGCGCGGACGGCCGGATCGATCGCGTAGGCCTCGGAGTGCATCTCGTGATCGTCCAGGTCGTCGCCGACGATCGGCCGGAACGTGTCCAGGCCGATCCGCAGGTCGACCTCCACCACCGTGCACCGGTCGCGCACGGCCTGCAGCAGCTCCGGCGTGAAGTGCAGGCCCGCCGTCGGCGCGGCCGCCGAGCCCGCCGCGCGGGCGTAGACGGTCTGGTACCGCTCCGGGTCGGCCGACCGCTCGTGGATGTACGGCGGCAGCGGCATCTCCCCGACCCTGCGCAGCGCCTCCTCGAGCGTGCCGGCGGCGATCGGCCGGACGACGAGGCGCCCGCCCTCCAGCCGCTCGCCGACCTCGATCTCGAGCCCGGCGCCGGCCACCAGCCGCGTGCCGGGCGTCAGCTTCCGGAGCGGCCGCGCGAGCGCCTCCCACGTGCCGTCGCCGCGCGGCTCGACCAGCAGCACCTCCGCCATGCCACCCGTCGGGCGCCGCGCGTGCACGCGCACGGGCAGCACCCGCGTCGCGTTGACGACCACGATGTCGTCGTCGCGCAGATCGTCCAGGAGGTCGCGGAACCGGCGGTGGCGCGTCGTCGCCGAGGCCCGGTCGTAGACCAGCAGCCGCGCCGCATCGCGCGGTTCGGCGGGAGCCTGGGCGATCAGCTCCGCGGGGAGGTCGTAGTCGAGCTGATCGGTGCGCACCGCGCCGAACGGTACGCTCTCCGCCCAGGATGGCCGGCGGAGGAACGGACGAGGAGCTCGTCCGGCGCGCGCAGCGGGGCGACAGAGCGGCCTTCGACGAGCTCGTCGTCCGCCACCGCGACCGGGTCTATGCCGTTGCCCTGCGGCTGACGCGCAACCCCGCCGACGCGGAGGACGCGCTGCAGGACACGTTCCTGAACGCCTATCGCGCGCTCGGCCGCTTCGGTGGCCGCGCCCGCGTCTCGACGTGGCTGTACCGCATCGCCGCGAACGCCTCCTACGACGTCATCAGCCGCCGCCACGGGCGCGACCAGCCGCTGGACGAGGGCGCCTACGAGCCGGCGGCGGGCGGCGATCCGTACGCGCAGAGCGCGCAGCGCCAGGCGCTCGAGCGCGCGCTGGCGGCGCTGCCGGACGAGTTCCGCGAGGCGGTCGTGCTCTGCGACATCGCCGGGCTCGGCGCCGGCGAGGCGGCGGAGCTCCTCGGCGTACCGGCTGGTACGGTCAAGTCCCGGGTGTTCAGGGCCCGCGCGCTCCTCGCCGTCGCGCTGCGGGAACCCGATGCCCCCGATCCGGTCGAACCCTTCGAATGAGCGACAACCCCGGCATGCCCGAGCACGACGAGCCGTCGGCGGCGGAGCTCGATCGCGTGCGCGCGCTCCTCGCCGGTCTCGGCGAGGAGCCCGCGCCACCCGCGGTCGTGGCGCGGCTGGAGCGCGTGCTCGAGTCGCAGCTGCCGGCTGCCGGCACGGCGCCGGCGCGACGCCGCCGGCCCTGGGTGCGGCGCGCGGTGCTGGGCGCACTGCCGGTGGCGGCCATCGTCGCGGGCGCGCTCGTGGTGTCGCAGCAGCCGGGCACCGACAGCACCCCCTCCGACGCGCAGCGCGCGTCGGGTGCGCCCGAGGTGCTCTCGCAGGAGGCGGCCGCGGCCTCCGCGGCCGCCCCGGCGCCGCTGCCGGCGACGCAGGACGCGGCGCCCGCAGCCACGGCGGCTGACTCCGCCGCGATCGCGCCGCAGGCGGACACGGCCGCCGCCAAGGTCACACCGACGGCCACGACGCCGGAGGAGCAAGAGCTGCGCGACGCGGCGCTCGACGCGTATCGTGAGACCCGCCGGCTCCTCCTCGACCGGCGCTCCCCATGATCGCCCCGGTCCTCCCCTGCCCCATCTGCAACGCGCCGACGCCCTACGACTGGGACCGGTGCGGCCACTGCGGGGCGCAGCGGATGGTCGCGGCCGACGGCAGCCACGCCGGCTTCGCGCGTCTGGCCGCGCCGTGGCGCCGCGTCGCTGCGGCCCTGCTCGACCTGTCGCTGTTCGCGGTGCCGGCCGCACTCGTGCTGCTGGTGCTGCCCGACCGGATCGCCGACCCGACCCCGGCCGCGGGCGGCCAGGAGGGCCTGATGGCCGTGATCGTCCTGGCGGCGTTGCTCTACGGCCCGGTCTCCATCGGCGCGAACGGCCGCACGCTCGGCAAGCGCCTGCTGCGGATCCACGTCGTCGGCGACGACGGCCCCGCGCCGTCGTACCCGCGGGCCGCCGTGCGCGAGGGTGTCGGCAAGGTGCTGCTGCTCGGCTCGCTGATCGCCCTGCCGCTGCTGATCGCCCAGATCCACGAGGCGGTCACCTACGACGGCACGGGCGAGAACGCCGGCACCTACGTCGCGATCGGGGCGCTGTTCCTCGCGCTCTCGTTCGCGGGCATCTCGACCGGCCTGCTGTTCGCCGGCGACCGCCACCGCGCCCTGCACGACCGCATGGCCGGCACCGTCTGCGTGGCGGGCGTGCCCGTCAGTCGAACAGCTGAGGCTCTCCGGGCAGCTCCGGCAGGCCGAGCGTCCGACGTCCCCGTCCCGTGAGCACGCGGCCGCGGCGGCGTGCGCTGGATCAGGCCCTGCTGGATCAGGTACGGCTCGTAGACCTCCTCGAGCGTGCCCGGATCCTCGCCCAGCGCCACCGCGAGGGTAGACAGCCCGACGGGCCCGCCGGCGAACTTCTCGGCCATGGTCTGCAGCAGGGTGCGGTCGGCGTGGTCGAGCCCGTCGGCATCGACCTGCAGGAAGTCGAGCGCCTCGACCGCCATCGCGCGGTCGACCCGCTCGATACCGCCGCACCTGCGCCACGTCGCGCACGCGGCGCAGCAGCCGGTTGCCGATGCGCGGCGTGCCACGCGCGCGGCCGGCGATCACCTCGGCGCCCTCGGTGCTGACGGGCAGGCCGAGGATGGTGGCGGAGCGCGCGACGATGCGCGCGAGGTCGGCGACCGGGTAGTGCTCGAGCCGGAAGTGGATGCCGAACCGGTCGTGCAGCGGCTTCGTGAGCATGCCGGCGCGCGTGGTGGCGCCGACCAGCGTGAACGCCGCCAGGTCGAGGCGCAGCGTGCGCGCGCCCGGCCCGGAGCCGATCACGATGTCGATCACGCCGTCCTCCATGGCCGAGTAGAGCAACTCCTCGATCGCCCGTGGCGTACGGTGGATCTCGTCGATGAACAGCACGTCGTGCGGCTCGAGCGCCGTCAGGATCGCTGCCATGTCGCCCTTGCGCTCCAGCGCCGGGCCGGAGATGGTGTGGATCCGCGAGCCCATCTCGTTGGCGACGATGTGCGCGAGGCTGGTCTTGCCAAGGCCCGGCGGGCCCGCCAGCAGCACGTGGTCGCACGCCTCACCGCGACCGCGCGCGGCCTCGAGGTAGACCGACAGCTGCCCGACCACCCGCGGCTGGCCGAGGAACTCGGCGAGCCGCTGCGGCCGCAGCGTTCCGTCGTCCTCGGGCCCCTGCTCGGCCGGGTCGACCATGCGCTCGTCCACGATCACCGCGCGACCGCGCCGCGCAGGCGCGCGAGCCCGGCCCGCACGCGCTCGTCCTCGGTGCCCTCGACGCCGTCGAGGGCCGCCTCGCAGTCGGCCAGCGAGTAGCCGAGGGCGACGAGGGCCTCACGCGCGCCGTAGTACGGGTCGCTGAGGTCGGCGCCGTGCGGCACGCCCGGCTTGGCCACGGCTGCCGCCCCGTTGGCGCTGGCGACGGCCGCGGCGCCGACGCCACCCATCTTGTCCTTGAGGTCGACGCAGATGCGCTGCGCGGTCTTCTTGCCCACGCCGGAGACCGACGCGAGCAGCGCCACGTCCTGCCCGCGCGATGGCCCGCTGGAGCTGCTCGGGCCCGTAGGCCGAGACGATCGCGAGCGCCAGCTTCGGCCCGATGCCGGAGACGCCCATCAGCAGCTTGAACAGCGACCGCTCGCCGGCGTCGGCAAAGCCGAACAGCTGCAGCGCGTCCTCGCGCACGTGCAGGAACGTCTCGACCGTCACCGTCTCGCCCGGCATCGCCAGGCGCTCGGCGCTGCGCGTGGTGAGCAGCTCGAAGCCGATGCCGCCCACGTCGAGCACGAGGCGCTCGGGCTCGCGGCTGACGACGCGGCCGGTGACGTGCGCGATCACGCGCGGCCTCCCAGCGCCGGCTGGCGCGAGCGCTGCGTGTGGCAGATGGCCGCTGCGAGCGCGTCGGCCTCGTGCTCCGAGCGCACGTCGGCGTCGAGCGAGAGGATGGCGCGCACCATGCGCGCGACCTGCGACTTCTCGGCCCGGCCATAGCCGCAGACGGCCGACTTGATGCTCGAGACGGAGTACTCCGAGCACCTCGATCGCAGCCAGGCCCGCAGGCCGCCAGCGCGGAGCCGCGGGCCTGCGAGAGCAGCAGCATGCCGCGCGGGTCGGGGCCGACGAACAGCTCCTCGACCGAGGCCGCCGAGGCACCGTGCGCGCGGATCAGCTCGGCGACGCCGGCGTGGATGATCGCGAGGCGCTCGGCGTGCGGCTGCCGCGGCGACGTCTTGATGACGCCGGACGCAACCGCGCGAACGCGGGCGCCGACCGTCTCCACCACGCCGAAGCCGGTCGACGCGATGCCGGGGTCGAGTCCGAGGATGACCACGGAAGGAGTGTACGGGCCGGGTCGGATACGAACAACTGTTCGCCTACCAGCGCACCCACAGCGCGGGCGGCTTGTGGAACACCGCACCGCCGATCACCGCCGGCCGGGCGGGGTCGAGGGCCACGCCGGGCAGCCGGTCGAGCAGCCGGTCGAGCGCCGTCGCCGTCTCGAGCCGCGCCAGGTGCATGCCGAGGCACACGTGCGGCCCCTGCGCGAACGCGAGCTGCAGCCGTAGGTCGGGCCGCTGCAGGTCGAACCGCTCCGGTTCCGCGAACACCGCCGGGTCGCGGTTGGCGTGCCGCAGCGAGACGCGGACGAGGTCGCCGCGACGCACCTCCACCCCGGCCAGCGTCACGTCGGCCGTCGCGTACCGGTCGACGAACGGCGCCGCCGGATCGAGCCGCAGCGACTCGTTCACGGCCTGCGCGAGCAGCGTCCGGTCGGCCTCGAGCAGCGCCCGCTGCCCCGGATGCGCGAGCACGTGGAGGATGGCGTTCGAGATCATCGCCTCGGTCGTCTCCACCCCGCCGAACAGCAGCACGGCCGCGTTCGAGACGGCTTCGTCGGGCGTCAGGTCGCCCGCCGCGGGCAGCGCCGGCCGCAGGTGGTCGGCCATCGCCGCGAACGCCGCCCGCCCCTCGGGCGTGACCACCCCGCCGTCGGTCACCTCGGTGACGGCGGCGACGATCGCCTCGTACCAGCCGAGCACGGTCGTCACCGGCAGCGCGTCCAGCCCCAGCGCCCGCGCCATCGTGGCGACCGCGAGCGGGCCCGCCAGCTGCCGCCGCAGCTCGGCCTCGCCGGCGTCGGCGAAGCGGTCGATCAGCGCGTCGCACTCGGCTCGCACCGCGTCGGTGTGGTCGCGGCGCACGGCGTCCAGCCGGTAGGCGCGGGCGAACGGCGCCCGATGCCGGGCGTGCTCGGCGCCGTCGGTCGACAGCATGCTCGGGCCGACCACCATGGCGGTCGAGAACCGCGGGTCGTCGACCGTGTACGTCGCGTCGTCGCGCAGCACCCCGAGCACGAGCGCGCGGCTGCGCACCTCCCACGCGCCGGGCCCGATCTCCTCGATGGGCGGGGCGGACACGGTCAGCCGGCGTCGGGAATGGCCGCGACGCCCGGCAGCACGCGGCCCTCGAGCAGCTCGAGGCTGGCACCGCCGCCGGTCGACACGTGCGTCACGCGGTCGGCCAGGCCGAGCTGCGTGACCGCCGCCACCGAGTCGCCGCCGCCGACCACCGTGGTGCCGTCGCAGTCGGCGACCGCCTCGGCCAGCGCCTTCGTGCCGGCCGCGAACGGCGCCAGCTCGAACACGCCCATCGGGCCGTTCCACAGCACCGTCTCGGCCGCTCGCACGCGCCCCGCGTAGAGCGCGGCCGCGGCCGGTCCGATGTCGAGGCCCATCCAGCCGTCGGGCACCGCGTCGGTCGGCACGATCTGGGTGTTCGCGTCGGCCGAGAACGCGTCGGCGGCCACCGAGTCGGCCGGCAGCCGCAGCTTGCATCCCCGCTCCTTGGCCTGGGCCTGTGCCTTGCGGGCCGTCTCCTGCCCGGCCTCGTCCTCGTGCAGCGAGCCCCCGACCGAGCCGCCGTTCGCGATCGCGAACGTGTACGCCATGGCGCCGCCGATGAGGATCTCGTCGGCCACCTCGCAGAGCCGCTCGATGACGCCGATCTTGTCGGTCACCTTGGCGCCGCCGACGACCGCGACGAACGGCCGCGCGGGCGACTCGAGCAGCGCCGACAGCGTCGAGACCTCGCGCTCCAGCAGGTGGCCGGCCGCGGCGGGCAGCAGGTGCGCGACGCCTTCGGTCGAGGCATGCGCGCGGTGCGCGGCGCCGAAGGCGTCGTTGACGTAGACGTCGGCGAGCTCGGCGAGCGCGGCGGCGAAGCGCGGGGTCGTTCTCCTCCTCGCCGGCGTGGAAGCGGACGTTCTCCAGCAGCAGCACGTCGCCGTCGCGCAGCGTCGCCACCGCCGCCTCGGCCTCGGGGCCGACGCAGTCCTTCGCGAACGCGACGGGCGTCCCCAGCACCTTGCCGAGGTATGCCGCCACCGGCCGCAGCGAGAACTCCGCGGCGACGCTTCCCCTTCGGCCGCCCCAGGTGCGAGCACAGGATCACGCGCGCACCGCGCCGGCGCAGGTCGTCGATCGTCTCGCGGGCGGCGCGGATACGGGTGTCGTCGCCGACCACTCCGCCCTCGACGGGGACGTTGAAGTCGACGCGCACGAGCACCCGCCTGCCGCGCAGGTCGCCCAGGTCGTCGATGC
The DNA here is from genome assembly GCA_963722525.1 of uncultured Actinomycetes bacterium. GTDB lineage: Bacteria > Actinomycetota > Thermoleophilia > Gaiellales > F1-60-MAGs149 > VFJZ01. Next base: position 1,334,142 of record CAVRMM010000002.1, read on the forward strand.
GCGCGCGCCGGGCCACTGCCCGCCTCAGACGCGCTGGACGAGGTCGACGAGCCGGTTCGAGTACCCGAACTCGTTGTCGTACCACGAGACGACCTTGACGAGCCGGCCGCTCGCCATCGTCAGGCCGGAGTCGAGGATCGAGGAGTACGTGGTGCCGACGATGTCGATCGAGACGATCGGATCCTCCGTGTACGCCAGGATGCCCTCGAGGCGGCCGGTGTCGGCCTTCGCCTTCAGCACCGCGTTCACCTCGTCCTTCGTCGTCTCGCGACCGAGGTTGCAGACCAGGTCGACGACCGAGCCGTCCGGCACGGGGACGCGCATCGCGATGCCGTCCATCTTGCCCTGCAGCTCCGGAATGACGAGGCCGATCGCCTTGGCGGCGCCGGTCGACGTGGGGATCACGGACACCGCGGCGGCGCGGGCGCGGCGCAGGTCCTTGTGCGGCATGTCGAGGATCGCCTGGTCGTTCGTGTACGCGTGCGTCGTCGTCATGAAGCCGTGCTCGATGCCGAACTCGTCCAGCAGCACCTTCGCGACCGGGCCGAGGCAGTTGGTCGTGCACGACGCGTTCGAGATGATGTGGTGCGACGCCGGATCGTACGCGTCGTCGTTGACGCCCAGCACGAGGGTCACGTCGGGGTCGGTCGCCGGGGCCGAGATGATCACCTTCGACGCGCCCGCCGTCAGGTGCTTGGCGGCGCCCTCGCGGCCGGTGAAGAAGCCCGTCGACTCGAGCACGATGTCGGCGCCGAGATCCTTCCAGGGCAGGTTCGCCGGATCGCGCTCGGCCAGCACCCGGATCTCGTCGCCGTTCACCACGAGACCGCCGTCCGAGACCTCGATGTCGCCGTCGAACCGGCCGAGCACCGAGTCGTAGCGCAGCAGGTGCGCCAGCGTCTTCGCGTCGGTGAGGTCGTTGATCCCGACGATGTCGAGCTTGACGTTGCGTGCGGCCGCCGCGCGGAAGAAGTTGCGGCCGATCCGGCCGAAGCCGTTGATGGCGATCCGAGTCATGCGAGGGATCTTACGGCCTCGCCGTCGGCGGGCGCCCTCGTCAGGCGTCGTCGGCGAGCGCCTCGATGCGCCGCAGGCGGCCGGCCAGCGTGGCCTTCGACAGGTCGCCGAGCGCCGCCAGCTCGGCCAGCGGCAGCTCGGGGTGCTCGAGCCGCAGCGACGCCGCCTCGGCCAGCTCGGGCCGCAGGCTGGTGAGGTCGAGCAGGCCGATCGCGACCAGCTGGCGGCGTGCGGCGACGACGTGCCGGCGGATGTTGGCGGTCTCGGCGTTCGCCTGCCGATTCGCGTCGCCGCGGGCGAACGATACGACCTCTCCCTCGGCCAGCCGTACGACGCCCTCGCTGGCGCCGATGTGCGCGAGCAGGTCCTCCACGGTGCCGATGCGCTTCGCGTAGACGGCCGCGTGGGCGGCCCGCTCGCGCACGCGCAGCTCGATGCCGTCGCGGGCCGCGATCGCCCGCAGGTCGGCGGCGGCGGCCGCGTCGTGGGTGCGGATCTCCAGGTGCGCCGGGCGGCGCGGCGGGGCGACGGTGCCGGCTGCCAGGAACGCACCGCGCAGGTAGGCACCGCGGCAGCACGCGCGGCTGAGGAGCCGCGCCGGCGGGCGTCCCATGGGCGCAAACGACGCCGACAGGATGCCGGCGTCGTGCAGCACCTCGAGGGTGGCGGCGTCGCCCGCGCAGCTGATCTCGACGCGCTGGCCGCTCCGGAACCGCCGTTCGCGGTGGGTGCGGATCTCGCACGTGGCGCCGAGCGAGCGCAGCAGCTCGACGGCGCGGCGGGCCGGCCGGCCGGCCGGCAGGTCGACCTCGACGTGCACCTCGCCCTGGCCGCGCAGGTGGTACGAGCCGGCCGTGCGGACGAGGCCGCAGAGCAGCGCCCGCTTGCAGCACGCGCGGTCGGGCAGCGGCGCCGACGCCAGCTCCTCGCGCACCTCCTCCGAGAAGCTCACGCGCGGACGACGGGCCGGCGGGCCTGGCGCACCAGCTGCCGCGCCAGCGCCACCGGGTCGTGGTGGTGCCCGATCGTGACGTGCGCGCCGACCACCTCCACGCCGCGGTCGAGCAGGTCGGAGCGGTCGAACTCGACCGCGATCAGGTCGGTCGAGAGGCGCCGGAAGTGCGGGACGATGACGGTGTCGACGATGCCGTCCCCCACGTGCTGCACGAGCCGGTCGAGGTGGTTAGCGGCCCCGTAGCCGATCGTCTCGCCGGGCTGCTGGAGCAGGTTCGCCACGTACACGCGGCGCGCGCTCGAGGCGTAGATCGCGTCGCGGATGGCGGGCACCAGCAGGGGCGGCAGCGTCGACGTGAACAGCGAGCCGGGGCCGAGCACGATCAGGTCGGCGTTCTCGATCGCGGCCACGGTGTCGGGATGCACCTCGGGGTCGGCCGGCTCCAGCCGCAGGTGCCGGACGCCGGTGCGGTCCGACGCGACGGCCGACTCGCCCGCGACGACGCGGCCGTCGTCCATCTCCGCCACCAGCACCGCCGGCTCGCGGGTGGCCGTCAGCACCTCGCCCGCGATGGCGAGCGCGTGCGACGTCAGCGCCACCGCCTCGTCGAACGAGCCCGCCAGCTCCGTGAGCGCGGCCAGGAAGAGGTTGCCGAGGTTGTGACCGGCCAGCTCGCCGCGCGAGAAGCGGTGCTGGAACATGGTGGCCATGAACGACTCGTCCTCGGCCAGCGCCACGAGGCACGCCCGGACGTCGCCGGGCGGCGGGATGTCCAGCTCGCGCCGCAGGCGCCCGGACGAGCCGCCGTCGTCGGTGAGCGTGACGATCGCCGTGGGCTTCTGACCGACCGCCTTCAGACCGCGCAGCACGGTCGAGAGGCCGGTGCCGCCGCCGAGGCAGACGATCCGCGGCCCCCTCACAGGTGCAGGCCCTCGTGGCGCAACAGGCGGCGCTTGTACGCGTTGCCCGCGGGACCCCACTCGCCGATGCTGCCATCGGCGCGGATCACGCGGTGGTAGGGCACGACGATCGAGAGGGTTCCGCGCGCACAGACCGAGCCCGCCGCGCGATGCGCGCGGTCACGGCCGGCCCGCCGCGCCAGGTCGGCGTAGGACACCGTCTCACCGTAGGGCACCCGCTGCAGCTCGTGGAGGCACCGCTCCTCGAAAGGTGTCACGCCTGCCCATGCGAGCGTCGGCGCGAGGTCGAAGTCGGCGAACGAGACGCGCTCGCCGGCGAAGTAGGCGACCAGCAGGTCGGTGAGCTCGCGCTGCGCCCGGGTGCGCGGCGCCGAACCGGGGCGGTCGATATCGTCGGGCGACTCGTGGTGGATGGCGACGTCGTCGCGGTAGACCAGCTCGCCGACGCCCCAGCCCGCGGCCTCGTAGACGACCGAGACGAGCGTGCTCACGTCGGAGCCGCGCCACCGGTCTTGTTCAGGAAGGCGTGGATCTCGCGCGCGGTCTTCAGCGGCAGGCCGGGCACGGACTCCAGCTCGTCCGAGGTGGCGCCGAGCACGCCGGCGGGGGAGCCGAAGTGCGCCAGCAACAGCTGCTTGCGGGCGGGGCCGACGCCGGGCAGCCGGTCGAACAGCGAGTCGGTGCCGCTCGCCTTGGCGCGCCGGCGGCGGTGGTGCTTGAGCGCGAACCGGTGCGCCTCGTCGCGGATGCGGCGCAGCAGCAGCAGGGCGGGCGAGTCGGGCGGCAGCAGGATCGGGTCGGAGCGGCCGGGCACGTACACCTCCTCGATCCGCTTCGCGAGGCCGATCGCGGCCACCCGCGGCAGGTCGAGCCCGTCCAGCGCGCCGAGCGCCGCCGACAGCTGGCCCTTGCCGCCGTCGATGACGACGAGGTTCGGCACGGACGCGAAGCCGGGGTCGTAGCCGTTGTCGGCCGAGTCGGCGTTCGCGAGCCGCGTGAACCGCCGCCGCACGGCCTCCGACATGGACGCGAAGTCGTCCTGCCCCTGCCCGTGCCCGATGCCGAAGATGCGGTAGTCGGCCTTCTTCGGGACGCCCTGCTCGAACACCACCATCGACGCCACCGTCGCCTGCTCGCCGAGGTTCGAGATGTCAAAGCACTCGATGCGCAGCGGCAGCGACTCCAGGTTGAGCACCTCGCGCAGCTCCTCCAACGCGCCGAAGCGCCGCAGGCGGTTGCGCTCGCCCTGCAGGCGCGCCTCGGCCAGGGCGTGGGCCGCGTTGGTCTGCGCGAGCACCAGCAGCTTGCGGTTGTTGCCGCGCTCGGGGACGCGCAGCTCGACGCGGCCGCCGCGCCACTCCGACAGCAGCTCGCCGATCAGCTCGCCCTCGTCCAGCTCGGCCGGCACGCACACCAGCGGCGGCACCGAGCCGTTCGGCCCGCCGTACCGCTCCTCGGCGGCCAGCAGCACGAGCTCGTCGGGCGACGAGGAGGCGGCGTTCTCGACCACGAAGGTGAAGCGGTCGCCCAGCCGCCCACCGCGCAGCGGCAGGATCAGCACGGTCGCGAGGTCCCCCTCCTGCGCGATGCCGAAGACGTCCAGGTCGCCGACGCCGGGACGGTCGACGAGCTGCCGCTCGCGCAGGTGCCGGACCGCCTCGAGCCGGTTCCGGGCGCGGGCGGCGTCCTCGTAGCGGCGCTCGGTGGCGGCGCTCTGCATCTCGCGGGCCAGCTCGCGCTCGATCGGCCCGCTGCGGCCCTCGAGGAACTCGATGATGCCGTCGATCAGCTCGCGGTAGCCCTCCTCCGACACGTAGCCGACGCACGGGCCGAGGCACCGGCCGATGTGGTAGTCGAGGCACGGAATGCCGCTGCGCCGCCCTGGCTCCGGCCCCTCGCACGGGCGGTAGGGGAAGACGCGGTTCAGCACGTCGAGGGTCTCGCGCACCTTCGACGCGCTCGCGTACGGGCCGAAGTAGCGCACGCCCTTGCGGTGCCGTTCGCGGGTGAACAGCACGCGTGGAAACCGGTCGCCGACGGTGACCGCGATGTACGGATAGCTCTTGTCGTCGCGCAGCCGGATGTTGAACGTGGGCCGGTGCCGCTTGATCAGGTTCTGCTCGAGGAACAGCGCCTCGGTCTCGGACTGGGCGAGCATCGAGTCGACCGCCGCCACCCGCAGCACCAGGTCGGTCGTCTTCCGGTCCAGGGCCCGGTCGCCCCGCGCGTACGAGCCGACGCGCTTCTTGAGCGATTTGGCCTTGCCGACGTACAGGACGGTCCCGTCCTCGCCCGAGAACAGGTAGACGCCCGGTGCGTCTGGCAGCTCGCGGGCGCGTTCGCGGATGACCTCGACGCCCGTCATGCGACGCATCGTAGTCAGCGAACGAGACGCGCACCGCCATGGCCCGCACCGGCCAGCGCGAGCACCGCCGGCACGTACGCGCGCGTCTCGGCCGGCCACGACGACGGAGGCTCGCGGGCCCGCCCCGGGCCGGCGTTGTAGCCCGCCAGCGCGCGCTCGACGTCGCCGTCGAACTGGCGCAGGAGGCCGCCCATGAGGCGGGCCTGGGCGGGAATCGCGGCGGCCGGGTCGAACGGGCTGCCGAGCCGCCACGGGTTCCAACTGCCGCCCCACGTGCCCGGCATGAACTGCGCGATGCCCTGGGCGCCGGCGCTCGACACGGCGCGCGGATCGAAGCCCGACTCGACCTGCAGCTGCGCGGCCAGCAGCGCCGCCGGCACCCCCTCGGAGCGGGCCGCGTCGCGCACCATGGCGGCGTACGCGGCCGGCGCCGCGGCGGGCAGCAGGGCGGACGGGTCGCTCTCGGCCTCGGCGCGGGCCGACGCCGCCACGTGCAGCCGCCCGCCGCCGAGCAGCGCGGGCAGCACCAGCTGCCGCCTGGCGAGGCGCACCAGCACGCGCACGCGCCCGCCCTCCAGGTCGAGCCGCACCACGCGAGCGGCGGCGCGGCCGGCCGCCCGGTCGGCTGCCGTTCGCTGGCGCTCGGGGTCGAGCGGCCCCTCGAGGACCGCCGCCAGCGCGGCGCTGTCGGCGGCGCGCTGCGCGTGGGCGCGCTCGACGGCGAGCCGCGCCCGCTCGGCCACCAGCAGCGCCAGCGCACCGCCGATGGCGAGGGCGATCACCACGGCCACCGTCGCCTGCCCGCGCATCACGGCAGCACCGCTCGCGCCTCGATGGCCGGAAGCGGCCCGGCCGGGTCGACGCGGACGGCGAGCACGCCCGCCCGCAGCACCACGCGGCTGCGCGGCAGGAGCCCGCGCGGCAGCGCCGTGCGGGCGGCGACGACGGGATCGGCTCCACCGGCGGCCGCGACGATGCCGCGGTCGAGCGCGTGCTCGACCGCCACGCCGGCGCCGGCCGCGGCGATGGCGAGCGCCACGGCAAGGGCGAGCGCGAGCGCCAGCGGCACCACGACGACCAGCTCCAGGGCGGCCTGCCCGCGCGACGACCTCATCCCGCCTCGCCCGTGACGCGGACCACGCCCCAGCCGGGTGGCGCGACCACCTCGACCCGCACCCGGCCGTCGGTCGCGATGCGGACGCGCGCGTGACGGCGCAGGGTCGGTGGCAGCGCGGCACGGGCCGTGCGGGTGGCGTCGCCTCCGACGAGCGCCGCCCGCACGGCTGCGCGAGCGGCGTCGGCCGCCTCGACCGAGGCCCAGGCCGCCGTCACCCCCTGCGCGGCGGCGAGCAGGGCCACGAGGACGAGCGGCAGGAGGACCACCGTCTCAATCGTCGCCTGTCCTCGTTCGCGTGCCACGCAGCCAGCGTCGCACGACCCGGGCGCGCCGGACCGTCACGGTCCGTCACGAAACACGCGCGCTTACGCCGGCAGGAAGAGCCAGGTGTCGTCGGCGTTCTTCGAACGGTCGGTGCAGACGACGTGGAGGAACGTGGTGCGGCGCGTGACCTTGGGGTAGGCCGCGCGCAGGCGCATCGTGGTGTTCCTGGTCGACGTGAACGACTGGCTCGGGCCGGCGCTCTTCTTGGCGGTGCCGTACTGGACGGCGATCTTGCCGGGGCCGCCGGTGCAGGTCGCGGTGACGAACAGCCGGCCGCGCTTCGTCCAGCGGGCCGAGGCCCGGGTGAGCGTCGGCGCCAGGCGGTCGCGCAGCTGTGTCTGCAGGCTGTTGGTGCCGACGTTGCCGGCCCGGTCCCGGTACGAGATCAGGACCCGGCCGAACTCCGCCGCGGCGCCGACCCGGACCCAGTGCACGAAGACGCTCGTCCCGCGCATGCAGTACGAGCCCTCGCGCGTCCGGCTCTTCATGTGCGCCGCATCGCACTTCGACCCCAGCAAGAGGCGCTTCATCAGGCGCTTATCCCCGTTGATGCCCCTCTGCTGCGTGACTTTCAGCAGCGAGCCGACGGCCGTCGAGTCATCGGTGCCGACGGCGTACTCGAAGACGCTGTTCACGTCCGGGATCTCATCCAGCTTGACGGTAACCAAGGGCGTCTGGATGTCGAGGACCCGCATCGACAGGCGCAGGTTGCCGCTGGACGGCGACGAGGGCAGCGGCGCCACGCCGGCCATCAGGTAGTAGCGCGCGTTCGCCTCGGCGATGAACGAGACGACCGCGGGGACGACCGTGCTCGAGTTGCGATCGCACGCGACCACGCGCGGCAGGACGGGAGCGGCGGGGTTGTACGCCGGGACGCCGCCCTTATAGACCTGCAGCGCGGCGGCGAACGTACTGCCGCCGGTGTCGATCGTCACCAGGGTCTGCTCGGAAAACGGTGCGCCCGTGGCGTCCTTCGTGATTTCGTACCAGACCGTGCGCTGCGCCAGCCAGTCGCTGCTCGCGGGTGCCGCCATCACGGCGTTGCGGTCGGGACAGTTGGAAGAGGGTTCGAGACCACCGTCCAGCAGGCCCGGTTGCACGAGCGGCGGATCGCCGCCGTCCTCGAACGGCGCCATGGTCAGGAGCTCGGGATCGATGGCCGGCCCATTGACCCGTTCGGCCTTGCGCCGGACTCCGGTCATGTCGGGATCCGGCACGAACATCTTGGCCGGCTCCAGACGCGAGTCGTTGGCCGGCATGGCACCCGCGATGGGTGCGCCGACTGCGATCGCCGTGCCCGCCAGGACCGCGACGCCGAAGAAAATTCCCCGAAATCTCATGCGTCTAATAGTAGCGGCGAGAATCGTCGAGGATCCGCCAGATCAGATATCCGAGGCCTCCGACGAGTGCCAGGAACACGATTGCGGACACCGCATTCCAATCCGGCCAGAAGAACGAGGCCAGCAGCAACACGCCCAGCAGCGCCGCCGCGGCGTACAGGATCGCCCGCTGCCGCTGGGGCAGCCAGGCCGTCTTGTGCTTGTTCTCCCGCCACAGGATGTAGCCGAAATACAGGAACGCCGCGATCATCAGGATCCGCAGCACCAGCAGCACGATCCCGGCCAGGGCGCCGCCACCCGCAGGCACCGCGACGACGAGCACGAGCGCGATGACGATGCAGATGTTGCGAATCGCTTCGCGACTCATAGACGTGGAGCTTACCGTTAGCCCTGCCCCGTCATGAAGGCACGCCCGGCGAGGAGCCCGGCGAGCACCGCGATGACGGCGAAGACGAGCGTGTTGCGACGCGTGTCCTCGGTGCGGGACGAGTAGGCGAACAGCACGGCGGCGGCCGGGGCGAGCCCGTAGACGTAGTGCAGCTGCACGGGCGCGCGGTACTTGCCGGCCAAAAGCAGCAGGCCGAGCAGCGCCTGGCCGAAGATGATCGTGTGCGAGAGCGCCAGCACCTGCTCGAAGGCGCGGTTGGCGTGCAGCCGGCCGCGCCAGATGAGGAGGCCCCAGATGCCCGCGAGCAGGTTGATCGCGACGACGAAGGCGCCCAGGGCCTGGTGGACGACGGGCACGGCGGCAAGTATGCGCGAGAATCCCCGCCATGACTGCCACCGCGGGCGAACCCGCTCCCGACTTCGCGCTGGCCGACGACACGGGCGCCACGGTGCGCCTCGCCGATCTGCGCGGGCAGCGTGTCGTCCTGTACTTCTACCCCAAGGACGACACGCCGGGGTGCACGCGCCAGGCCTGCGCGCTGCGCGACGGCTGGGGCGTCGTGGAGGCCGCCGGCGTGCGCCTGTTCGGCGTCTCGCCCGACGACGTCGAGAGCCACGGCCGCTTCAAGGGGAAGTTCGACCTGCCGTTCCCGCTGCTCGCCGACACCGAGCATGCGGCGCTCGAGGCGTACGGGTTCTGGGCCGAGCGCCCGAACGGCAAGATGGGCGTCGTCCGCTCGACGGTCCTGATCGACGCCGACGGCACGGTCGAGCGCGTCTGGAGCCCCGTCGACCCCGACGAGCACCTGGACATCATCCGCGAGGCGCTCGCAGCATGACGACGGGTCCGCTGGCGGGGCTGCGCGTCCTCGATCTCTCGCGGGTCCTCGCCGGCCCGTACTGCACCATGATGCTGTCCGACCTCGGGGCCGAGGTCGTGAAGGTCGAGCGGCCGGGCAGCGGCGATCAGTCGCGGGCGTGGGGCCCGCCGTTCGTGGACGGCGAGTCGACGTACTTCATGGCCGCCAACCGCGGCAAGCGGTCCGTCGCGGTCGACTTCACCGATCCGCGCGGTCTCGCGGTGGTGCAGCGGCTCGCCGCGACGGCCGACGTCGTCGTCGAGAACTTCCTCCCCGGCGCCGCGGCCCGGCTCGGCCTCGACCGCGAGACGCTGGTCGGTGCGCGACCCGAGGTCGTCTACTGCTCAATCACGGGCTACCCGGCCGACAGTCCGAGCGCCCACCGGCCCGGCTACGACTTCGCCATCCAGGGCGACGGCGGCATCATGTCGGTGACCGGCGAGGTGGACGGCGACCCGATGAAGGTCGGCGTCGCGGTGGCCGATATCACGAGCGGCATGTTCGCCGCCAGCGGCATCCTCGCCGCCATCATCGAGGCGCGCGCGACCGGCCGCGCGCCGGCCGTCGCCGTGTCGCTGTTCGGCTCGCAGCTGGCGTGGCTCGGCAACCGCGCCACCGAGGTGCTGGTGGCGGGCATCGAGCCGGAGCGGTTCGGCAACGCGCACCCGTCGCTGGTGCCGTACGAGACCTTCCGCGCGGCCGACGGCTTCGTCAACCTCGCGGTCGGCAGCGACGTGCAGTTCCGCTCCTTCTGCGCCGAGGCGGGGGCGCCGGAACTGGGCGACGACCCGCGCTACGCCACCAACGCCGGCCGCGTGGCGGGCCGCGCCGAGCTGGTGCAGCGGCTGCAGGAGCTGTTCGCGAACCGCACCGTGGCCGAGTGGATCGCCGTGTTCGACCGCGCCCGCGTGCCGGGCGGGCCGATCAGGACCGTGCCGGAGGTGGCGGCCGACTCGCCGTGGGCGATCATCGACCACGCGCACGCCACGGCCGGCACCGTGCGCACGTTCCGCTCGCCCATCGCGATCGACGGCGAGCACCTGACGGCGCGCTCCGCCCCTCCCACCCTCGGCCAGCACACGGACGAGGTGCTGCGGGAACTCGGCTACGCCGGCGAGGAGCTCGCCGAGCTGCTGTCCGGGCCCTGCCGGCCCGGCTGATCGACCTCGCTGCGGCGCGAACGCCGATTTGCGGGCAACCTGTGTGGAGTGCTCGATACGTGGACACCCGTCTCGTGGCGCGACCGTCCGGCCGCGCAGCAGCCCGACTGGCCCGACCAGGCGGCGCTGGAGTCTGCGCTGGCGACGATCGGCGGCTTTCCGCCGCTGGTGTTCGCCGGCGAGGCCCGCGCCCTGACGACGGCGCTCGGCCACGCCGCCGAGGGCCGTGCGTTCCTGATCCAGGCGGGTGACTGCGCCGAGTCGTTCGACGCGTTCGCCGCGCCGAAGATCCGCGAGCTGCTGCGGGTGATCCTGCAGATGTCGGTGGTGCTGACGTACTCGTCAGGCGTCCCCGCGATCAAGGTCGGCCGCATCGCCGGCCAGTTCGCGAAGCCGCGGTCGGCGCCGACCGAACGCGTCGGCGACGTCGACCTTCCCGTCTTCCGCGGCCACATCGTGAACGGGGCGGCGCCCACGGCCGAGGCCCGGCGACCCGATCCGGCGCGCCTCATCCAGGCCTACCACCAGTCGGCGTCGACGCTGAACCTGCTGCGTGCGTATACGAAAGGCGGGTTCGCCGACCTGTCGCGCGTCCATGCCTGGAACCAGGAGTTCGTCGCCACCAGCCGCGAGGGCCGGCGGTACGAGGCGCTGGCCGAGGAGATCGAGCGGGCGCTGCGGTTCATGCGCGCCTGCGGCATCGACCTCGAGGCGACGCACCAGCTGCATCAGGTCGACCTGTACACCAGCCACGAGGCGCTCATCCTCGGGTACGAGGAGGCGCTGACGCGCGTCGACTCGACCACCGGCGAGTGGTACGACTGCTCGGCGCACATGCTGTGGATCGGCGAGCGCACGCGTCAGATCGACGGCGCGCACATGGAGTTCCTGCGCGGCGTCGGCAATCCGCTCGGCGTCAAGCTCGGGCCGTCGGCCACGGCGGAGGAGGTGCTCGCGCTCTGCGAGACGCTCAACCCCGCGCGCGTGCCGGGCCGGCTGACGCTGATCTCGCGCATGGGCGCCGACCGCGTCGAGGACCGGCTGCGGCCGCTGCTCGCCGCCGTCCGCGCCGCGGAGCATCCGGTGCTGTGGGCGTGCGACCCCATGCACGCGAACACCTTCATCACGACGGCCGGCACGAAGACGCGGCACCTGGACGACATCGTGCGCGAGATCGGCGGCTTCTTCCGCGCCCACCGCGCCGAGGGCACGCAGCCCGGCGGCATCCACGTCGAGCTGACCGGCGACGACGTCACCGAGTGCCTCGGCGGCGCCGAGGAGATCCTGGACGAGCACCTCACCGAGCGCTACGAGACGGTGCTCGACCCGCGCCTGAACGGCCGCCAGTCGATCGACCTCGCGTTCCGCGTGGCCGAGCTGCTGCGCGACGGCTCCTAGCGCCGCTCCGGCGTCCGGCGCGCCTAGCGCGTTCCGTGTGCCCAAAAGGCGCGCGGTCCGCGTCCGACCCGCGCGCGGTTCGGGTCCAGTCGCGCGATCCGTCGCAACTTCTGCGCGGAAACGTTCTGGGGTCAGACCCCAGGAACCGCGTTTTCGGGGTCAGACCCCGCACATGGAGGGCGCACGAAGGCGCGCGGAAGTGCGACGCGCTACGTCGCGTCGTGCTCGCGCGCCCAGAGGGCGGCCTGCGTGCGGTCGGTGACGCCGATCTGCTGGTAGATTCGGGTCAGGTGCGCCTTCACGGTCGCCTCGGAGATGCCGAGCCGGATCGCGATCACCTTGTTGGAGAGGCCGGCGCCGACCAGCGCCAGTACCTCGCGCTCGCGCGGCGTGAGGTTCGTCGACGGCGTCTCACGCGACCGGCGCGTCAGCACCGCCCGTGCGGCCCGCGGATCGAGCGGCGCGTCCCCCGCCGCCGCCGCGCGGATCGCCCGCACCACCTCGGCCCCGTCGGAGTCCTTGAGGAACGTAGCCGGCAGCGCCGGCATCGATCGCCTCGAGCACCCGCTCGCGGTCGGCGAACGACGTCAGCACCACGATGTAGGTCCCGGGCAGCTCCGCGGTGATCGCGCGGGTCGCACCGACACCGTCGAGGTTGGGCATCGAGAGATCCATCAGGATCACGTCGGGCCGCGTCGCGCGGGCCTGCTCGACGCCCTCGAGGCCGTCGGAGGCGACCGCCACGACCTCGATGCCGTCGGCATTCTCGAGCAGGCGGGCGAGCCCCTCGCGCACGACGATGTGATCGTCGCAGAGGAGGACGCGGATGGTGGCCGTGGGTGGGAGCATCAAGGTCGGTACGCGGGGACGGGGAGAAAGGATGAGGTCGTACGACCGAAGTCTGATGGAAACGTCGCCACTCTTCAGGAGATGCTCGACCGTGTGGCACTCCCCGCCCCGGTTCCGCGCGCCCTTTTCGCCCCGCTCGTCGCCCTTTTGCTGACGCTCGTAGCCGCTCCCGCCGCCGCTGCGGCGAGCACCCGCGTGGTCGTCCGCGAGCGGACGCCCGCTTCGCGCACGGCCGAGCAACTGGTGCAGCGCCTGGGCGGCCACGTCGGCCGGCAGCTGCCGTTGGTGGGCGGCTTCGCGGCGACGGTGCCGGCGAGCCGCGTGGCGACGCTGCGGCGCTCGGCGGCCGTCCGCGCCGTCTACCGCAACGCCGTCGTGCGGCCGCAGACGCTGCCGGCCGGCTGCGACCCCGGGCTGCCCGACTGCTACGACGCGCTGCCGCCCGACACGTCCTGGCCGGCCGCGGTGCGGCTGCCGCAGTCGCCGTCGAAGTACCGCGGCCGCGGCATCGGCGTTGCGTTGATCGACACCGGCGTGACACCGTCGGCCGATCTCGGCACGCGGCTGCTGGCGCGGATCGACCTCACGTCCGAGGGCGACGGGCTCGACCACTACGGGCACGGGACGCACATGGCGGGCCTGATCGCCGGCAACGGCCTGCTCGCCGGCGGCGCCTACCCGGGCGCGGCCCCGGAGGCGAGCCTCGTCTCCGTCAAGGTGGCGGGCTGGGACGGCGCCACCGACGTGTCGACGGTCATCGCCGGGCTGCAGTGGGCCGTCTCGAACCGCGCCCGCTACGGCCTGCACGTGGTCAACCTCTCGTACGGGACCGACGGCATCCAGGACGTCGATCGCGACCCGCTCGACTTCGCCGTCGAGCAGGCGTGGCGCGCCGGCCTCGTGGTGGTCGTGTCGGCCGGCAACGGCGCCGGAGCGGTCACCAAGCCCGGTGACGACCCGTTCGTGATCACGGTCGGCGCGGCCGACATCAACCGCACCGCGAGCGTCGCCGACGATACCGTGGCAGCGTTCTCGAGCCACAGCGGCGGCAAGCCCGACCTGGTGGCGCCGGGCGTCTCGCTCGTCTCGCTGCGTGCGCCCGGCTCGGTGATCGACGTCTTCAACGGCGGCGCGCGCCTCGGCCTGACGTACTTCAAGGGCTCGGGCACGTCGCAGGCGGCGGCCGTCGTCACGGGCGTGGCCGCCCGCATGATCGATGCCAACGCGTCGCTGACACCCGACCAGGTGAAGGGCTCGCTGGTCGCCTCGGCCAACGACGCGCTGGCCGGCGAGGGTGCCGGGGCCGGGCTGCTCGATGCGGCCGGCGCCATCAGCCGCGGCGATCCGGACAAGTCGGGCAGGGGCGGCGGCGCGCCCATCCCGCGCGCGAACCGCGGGCAGAGCTTCTCCACCGGGCTCGGCAGCATCGCCGCCAGCCGCGGCTCGGAGATCGTCGTGGCCGACCTCGACGGCGACGGCGTGCCGGAGCCGGTGCTCGGCGAGGTCGACGCGCTCGGCCATCCGTGGGATGCCGTCGCTTACGCCGCCAGCCCCTGGACGCTGGCGACGTTCGCGGCCACGCCGTGGGTGGCCCGCGTCAGCGAGCGGACGCCGCTCGCCAGCATCCCGGCCGCCGTGCCGGCGCCCGTGCTGGCCTGGGAGGCCCGCCACTGGGGCGCCTCCGACTGGGTCGCCGCCGGCTGGGATCCCGAATCGTGGGCCGCCCGCCACTGGGGCGCCCGCCACTGGGGAGCCGTCTCGTGGCGATGACCGCGCCCGTCGTGAGCCGGCTGCCGGCGCCCGCCCGGGTGCTGATCGCCGGTGTCGTCATCGCCGGCGCGGCCGCGTTCGGCGTCGCCCTCTCGTGGACGATCCCGATGGACGAGCAGCACGCCTTCGCGCTGCTGATGATCGCCGGCGCGGTCGGCCTCGGCGCGCAGATGGTGCTCACGTTCCCGCACGCCGGCGAACTGGAGCACTTCTCGCTCGAGGAGAGCGTGTGGATCGCCGCGCTCGTGCTGACGCCGCGGGGCGTGCCGACGGTCGGGGCGATCGCCGGCGCGATCGCGTGGCAGTACTTCCGGCGCATCGACTCGCACAAGATCGCGTTCAACGCGGGCCAGGTCGCCATCGCCATGCTGTCCGCCGAGCTGGTGTACGGCCTGGTCGAGCGGCGCGAGCCGACCGATCCCGTGGCGTGGCTGATGGCGGCGGTCGCGCTCGCGCTGTGCTCGCTCATCAACGCCGGCACCGTCTCGCTCGTCATCTCGCTGATCCAGGGCGAGCGGTGCCGCGACGTGCTGCTCGGCCCGTGGCGCATCACCGCGCTGTCCTGGCTCGGCAACGTCTCGGTCGGACTCCTGGCCGCGATCGCCTGGGATGCGAGCCCGTGGGGCCTCGCCCTGGTGGCCGTCCCGCTGGGCCTGCTGTACGTCGCGTACCGCGGCTGGATGGCGCAGACCGTCGAGAACGAGCTGATGGAGGACATCGCCAACGCGGCGGACGAGATCACCCGCGACCGCAACCTCGCGACGCGCCTGCCGCTGCACGACGCCGCGCCCCGGCTGGCCGCCCTCACCGTGACGCTGAACCGCATGCTCGAGCGGCTCGAGGCCTCCTTCGTGCGCCAGCAGCACTTCATGCGCGACGCGGCGGAGGAGCTGCGGGAGCCGGTCGCAGGACTGCGCCGGTCGATCCGCGCCGCCGGCGACGAGCCGCACCTGACGGCGGAGCTCGCCCGCGTCTCGCGCCTCGTCGACGACATGGCGACCCTCGCCCGCGCCGACCAGCCGGGCTTCGTGCGCCCGACGGCGACGCCGCTGGCGCCGTTTCTGGAGGAGGTCGCCGCGAGCGCCGGCCCGCTGCTCGGCCCGCGCCTGTCCGCCGTGCTGCCGCCACCCGGCATCGAGGCCGACATCGACCCGGCGCGCATGCGCCAGGTGCTGCTGAACCTGCTGCAGAACGCCGCCGAGCACGGCGACCGTGCGACCCGCGTGGTCCTGCGCGCGGTCGACGAGGAGGACACGTGGCGCTTCGAGGTGGCCGACGAGGGCGGCGGCGTCCCGGCGGGCCACGAGGACGCCATCTTCGAGCCGTTCTACCGGGCCACGCCGAGTAGCGTCGGTTCGGGCCTCGGGCTGGCCCTGGTCCGGACCGTCGCGGGCGCGCACGGCGGCTCGGCGGGCATCGTCAACCGCCCGGGTCGCGGCGTCACCTTCTGGGTGCGGGTGCCGGCATGAGCTTCCCGCCACCCCCCGACCGGGGTTGTGCGGCGCGGTTCGTGGCTATACGTTCGACTTGAGTTGACGAGGGCTGTCGTGCATCGACGTTCCAACACCCCGAAGGGCCGGCTGACGTGCGCCGGGCGTTCGCAGCCCACGACGAGGCCGGCGCGCTGCCGCAGGCCACCGGCCCGGTCAAGCCCGAGGTCCTGCCGGGTTCGGGCACCACGGGACGCCGGATCGCGCTCTACCAGTGGGCCTTCTCGGTCGTGCTGCTGCTGATCGTGATCGGCACCGTCGGCACGTACATGCTGCGCCGCGTCGCCACCGACCAGGCGATCCGCGACGCGCAGACCCTCACCCAGGTGGTCGGTGACGGCGTGCTGAAGCCGGCGCTGAACGACCAGGTGCTGGCGAGCGACCCTGCGGCCGTCACCGAGTTCGACAAGATCGTGCGCGAGCGCGCGCTCGTCGATCCGATCGTCCGCGTGAAGATCTGGACGGAGACCGGCAAGGTCGTCTACTCCGACGAGCAGCGCCTGATCGGGCAGACGTTCCCGTTGGAGGAGGACCAGGTCGAGGCGCTCGACGACGACGTCGTCAAGGCCGAGCTGTCCGACCTGACGCTGCCGGAGAACGCGTTCGAGCTCGACCAGGGCCGCCTGATGGAGGTCTATCTGCCGCTGCGCCTCGAGAACGGCACGCGCGTGCTGGTCGAGACGTACCAGGCGGCGAGCCGCATCGACCGGTCGTCGGATCGGATCTGGCGCGCGTACGTGCCGGTCTTCCTGGTCACCCTGGCCGCCCTGGCGATCGCCCAGCTGCCGCTCGGCTACTGGCTCGCGCGGCGGATCCGCAGCGAGCAGCAGCGCCGCGACATGCTCGCGCGCCGCGCCGACCAGGCGAGCGCCGACGAGCGCCGCCGGATCGCGAGCGAGTTGCACGACGGGCCGCTGCAGGACCTCGCGGGCATCGCCTTCGACCTGGGCGCGACGGCCGACCGGATACCCGAGGACACCGAGGTGCGCCGCACGCTGCGGCGCGGCGCCAGCGTCTCGCGGGAGAGCATGCGCGCGCTGCGGACGCTGCTGGTCGACCTGTACCCGCAGGACCGCAGGGACGAGGGCATCGACGCCGCCCTCGAGGCCCTCGCCCAGCCGCTCCGCGCGCGGGGGCTGGCCGTGCAGATCGACACGCGCGTCGAGCGCCCGCTCGATCACGACACCGAGGAGATCGTCTACCGCGCCACGCAGGAGGCGCTGCGCAACATCGTGCGGCACGCCGCCGCGACCTCGGTCGAGATCAGGCTCAGCGCCAGCGGCGACGGCATGAAGCTGACCGTCGCCGACGACGGCCGCGGCATGAGCGCCGCCGACCTGGCCGAGCAGCGCGCCGCCGGGCACATGGGCCTCGCGCTGCTGGCCGACCGCGTCCAGTCGCTGGGCGGCCAGGTCGCGATCGCGTCCGAGCCGGGCCGCGGCACGCGCGTCTCGATCGAGATCCCCTAGCGGGGCGCGGTCAGACGGCTTCGGTCGTGGCGGTCACGGGCTCGGCCTCCTTGGCCGCCGTCGCCGTGGCCCCTACGCTCGCCGCCATCACGGCCACGAGCGCGACGATCTGCGGGAAGGTCAGGCGCTCGTCGAGCGCGACGAACCCGATCACGGCCGCGACGCCGGGGTCGACGCTGTAGACGACCGCCACGATGCGCGGCTCGAGGCGGCGCAGGCCCTCCAGCTCGAGCGCGAACGGCAGCACGAGGCCGCAGATGCCGATGCCCAGCGCGATCAGGAACGTGCGGCCGTCGATCTTGTCGAACGACCCGACGCCGAGCGGAAACGTCAGCAGGGCGGCGATCGGCAGCGCCAGGGCGAGGCCGTCCACGCGCCGCGTCCGGCTGCCGACGGCGCGGCCCGAGTAGGCCAGGGCGACCCAGGCGCCGCCGGCCAGCAGGGCCAGCCCGACGCCGACGACGGAGTCGGGCCGGTCGAGGCCGCCGAGCATGAGCACCCCCGCCGCGGCGAGCAGCGCGAAGCCCACGTCACGGCGCCGGCGCGAGGCGGCCAGCGCCATCATCAGCGGCCCGATGAAGATGAGCGTCACCGCGATGCCCATCGGGATCCGGTCGATGGTCTCGAAGAACAGCACGTTCAGCGTGGCCAGCGAGATGCCGTAGGCCGCGATCGCCTTCCAGGTGGCGGCGTCGCGGCCCCGCGCCGATGGTCGCGCGATCACCAGCAGCGCCAGCGCCCCGAGGCCGAACCGCAGTGCCGACACGCCGGTCGGCCCGAGCCGGTCGAACAGCTCGTGCGCCACGGCCGCCGACGCCTGGATGACGACGCTGCAGCCGACGATCATGGCGGCACCGACGACCGCGCGGTTCATCGCCATGCCGGCATCGGGCGACACCCTACAAGCGGTTGGTGAACGATGAGTTGGGCGCCCGGCCGACGTCTGCCATGACGTCCGGGCGAATCGAGCCACGAGGAGGAAGCATGGGCACGATCGATGCCGCGACGATCGCCCGCGAGGTGCTCGCCGGCAACCTGTACATGACGCTGGCGACCGCGGATGCGGCGGGCCGGCCGTGGGCGTCGCCGGTGTTCTTCACGGCCGACGGCACGCGGGATTTCTACTGGGTCTCGTCGCCGGAGGCGCGCCACTCGCACAACATCGCGGCGCGGCCCGAGGTGGGCATCGTCGTGTTCGACTCGGGCGTTGCCATCGGCGGCGCGGAGGCCGTCTACATGTCGGCGACGGCGGTGCCGGTCGCCGACGACGAGCTCGAGGCGTGTGCGAGGATCTTCAACGCACGACTTCCCGCGGCGCGCCGGTTCGAGCCGGACGAGCTTTGCGCGCCCGCGCCGTTCCGTCTCTACCGGGCGACGGTCACGCAGCACGATATCCTGCTGCGCGGGGGCGACCCCGAAAACCGCCGCGGCGCCGACGACCGGAAGCCCGTCGACTTCGGCGCGGAGACGCCACGATGATCGAAGCCGCGGCTACCGCGACGACGAATTGGTCCACCCCATCCAGGGGCAGACCACATCGGCGGCCGCAGTCCGGAACCCTCTTCCGTGCCGGTGGTACTCACCAGCAATGAGCATGCGAGCGACACGACGGAGTCGACGGCCACTCGTCGTCTATGAAAGGCTGCGGCGAGGCGCAGGCGTTCGATGAGATCGTTGCGTCAGCCACGAGTCGTGCCTCCTAGGAGAACCCCCATCGGATCCGTCCGGAACCGCGCCCGCCTCGAGGCGCTGAATCCGACCGGCCCCGGCTACAGAATCGCTACCGCGCTTGTCCAACTTCAGGTCGCAAGCCCGATCCGCCGGACCCGCGTGGAAAGGGTCACGTCCGCTCCGCATGGATAGTGCGTTGTGACGCTTGATACCCCTGTTACCCCTGGGAGAGGTAGGGATCGGTGACAGGCTGGTCACCGGCGCCACCACTGGCGTCAGAACGACCGAAGCCCGCATGGATAGCGGGCTTCGATAGTGCGGATGAGAGGACTTGAACCTCCACGTCCTTTCGGACACACGGACCTGAACCGTGCGCGTCTACCAATTCCGCCACATCCGCATGCAGCGCGTCGATTGTAACGCAGGAGCGCGGTCTGCTACCCCCGCGCGGCGATGCGCGCGACGAGGTCGCAGAAGCGGTCGACCTCGTCCAGCGTCGTGTAGTGCAGGAAGCCGGCGCGGACCGCGCCGCCGTGCTCCTCGAGGCCGAGTGCGAGCATGGCGCCGAGCGCGTAGTAGTTGCCGTCCCACACGAAGATGCCCTCGCGGCCCATCTCGGCCGCGATGTCCCGCGGCGTGGCACCGTCGAGCGTGAAGGCGAAGGTGGGCGTGCGCTCCGCGACGCGAGCCGGGTCGGCGATGCCGTAGAGACGGACGCCGGCGGTCGCGCCGAGGCGGGCCAGCGCGTGCACCGAGAGCGACTCCTCGTAGGCCGTGATGCGCGTGAAGGCGGAGTCGAGGCGCTCGCTTCTGGCTCGCGCCCTCGCCCAGACTCGGCGAGGTAGTCGATGGCGGCGACGAAGCCGGCCAGGGCCTCGTGCGACTGCGTGCCCGTCTCGTAGCGGTGGCCCGGCGGGCGTCTCGTCGGCCGGGCGCACGCGGTCGGCCGGCCAGCGCTCGGCCAGGTCGTGGCGGATCGCCGCCAGCCCGAGGTGCGGGCCGAAGAACTTGTACGGCGAGCAGAGCGACGACGTCGAGGCCCATGCCGACGCGGTCGATGCGGCCGTGCGGCGCGTAGTGCACGGCGTCGGCCCAGGCGAGGGCGCCGACGGAGTGCGCGAGGTCGCAGATGCGGCGCGCGTCGGGCTTGGAGCCGACGGCGTTCGAGGCGAGCGTGAACGCGACGATCTTCGTGCGGTCCGACAGCAGCGCCTCGAGCGCGTCGACGTCGAGCGTGACATCGTCGGCGGCGCACCGGCACCGTGTGGACGGTGAGCGCGTAGTCGTCGGCGATGCGCAGCCACGGCGACACGTTGCCGTCGTGGTCGAGCTGCGTGACGATGATCTCGTCGCCCTCCTTCAGCGTCCGCGCGACGGCGTGCGCGAGCAGGAAGTTGAGCGTCGTCATGTTGGCGCCGAACGCGATCTCGTCGGGCCGCGAGCCGGTGAAGTCGGCGCCCGCCTGGCGCGCGCGCTCGTACAGCGCGTCGGACTCCGCGCTCGTCACGAAGGCACCGCCGAGATTGGCGTTCGAGCCCCGCAGGTAGCGCCGTCATCGCGTCGATCACGACGTCGGGCGTCTGCGAGCCGCCGGGTCCGTCGAGGAAGGCGGCCGGCGGCCGTCGACGGTGCGTGCGAGGGCGGGGAAGCGGCGCCGGAGCGCCGCGAGTCGAGCGGAGAGGTCGGTCTCGTCGCGTTCACCGGATCGAGGGTAGCACGAAGTACGCTTCGGCCTCGATGCGCTGCAGCGCCAGACTCCCGACCGGAACCTCGCGCTCGAGCTCGTCCGGGCGACCGAGGCGGCGGCCCTATCGGCAGCCCGCTGGGTCGGCCGCGGCGACAAGAACGCCGCGGACCAGGCGCCGCCGTCGACGCCATGCGCGCCACGATGGCCGGCATCTCAATGGACGGCGTCGTCGTGATCGGCGAGGGCGAGAAGGACGAGGCGCCGATGCTCTACAACGGCGAGAGCATCGGTGACGGCTCGCCGCCCGCGGTCGACATCGCGGTCGATCCGCTGGAGGGCACGACGCTGACCGCCAAGGGCCAGCCGAACGCGCTCTGCGTGGTCGCGCTGTCCGAGCGCGGGACGATGTTCGACCCGGGCCCGTGCGTCTACATGGAGAAGATGGCCGGCGGCTGACGACATCGCCGACCTGCTGTCGCTCACCGACCCGATCGAGGACGTGCTCGACCGGGTCGCGGCGCGCCGGCGGGTGAGCGTCGGCGACCTGATGGTCGTGATCCTCGACCGCGAGCGGCACGCGGAGCGCATCGCAGCGCGTGCGCGCGCACGGCGGCCGCATCCGGCTGATCCCCGACGGCGACGTCGCCGGGTCGCTGATGGCCGTCTGGCCCGACACGGGCATCGACCTGCTGTGGGGCATCGGCGGCACGCCGGAGGGCGTGCTCGTCGGCGGCGGCGATCAAGGCAACCGGCGGCTCGATCCTCGGCCGGATGGCGCCGCGCGACGACGACGAGCGTGCCCGAACCGTCGCGGCGGGCATCGATCCCGACCGGATTCTCACCAGCGATGACCTGATTGCAGGGGATAACTGCTTCTTCGCGGCGACCGGCGTCACGGATGGGGATATCCTCAAGGGCGTGCGGTTCACCTCCGAGGAGGCGTTCACGACGTCCATCGTGATGCGCTCGCGCTCCGGCACCGTCCGCATCGTCGAGGGTCGCCATCGGCGTGACCGCCTGCGGGTACGCCTGTAGTGCTGGCCGCTGCGCTCGCGACGCTCGCGCTCGTCGCTCCCCAGCCGACCATCGTGCAGAGTCCGATCCCGTACGGCAAGGGCCGGCGCGCACAGATGGCGGCGTACTCGAAGCGGCACTACGGCACGGCCTCGTCGAAGCTGCACCCGCGCGTGATCGTGCTGCACTTCACGGCGAACAACTCGTACTCGTCGACGTGGAACACGTTCGCCTCCAATGCCGCGAACCGCGGCGAGAAGCCGGGGACGTGCGCCCACTTCGTGATCGAGAAGTCGGGCAAGATCCACCAGCTCGTGCCCCTCGGCGTGCGCTGCCGCCATGCGGTCGGCATCAACCATGTATCGGTTGGCATCGAGCTGGTGCAGGAGACGGGCGGCAACGCCCGTGCGGCTGCGCGCAAGATCCTCAACCGCCCGAAGCAGGCGCGGGCGGCGCTGAGGCTCGTCCGCTGGCTGCAGGGTCGCTACGAGATCCGGGACGCCGACGTGATCGGCCATGCGATGGTCAACAACCACCGCCTGTTCAAGGACCGCAAGGGCTGGCGGAACGATCACGCGGACTGGCAGACCCCCGAGGTCCGAGCCTTCCGCAAGCGCCTCTAGCGTCGGCTTCGCGGCGCCCGATCCGGCGGTCGACGTCCCAACCGTTCAGCGGGCGGTGCCAGGCACCGACTGATGACCGCGGCACTGTTGGGCGCGCGATTGTCGCGAACTCGGCGCACTTCGTTCTCGGCGAGACCCGACGGTAACGTCCGAGTCGCGCGAGTGCGTCGCGATCCGGGGTCGACCGTTCAGCGGGCGGTGCCTGGCACCAGACGGTGATCGCGGCACGCATTTCTTTGTCACCGTCGCCAAGACGGCGCAGTACGCGCGCAAGCTGGCGCTGGTTCCGGTCGCGATCCGTGCAGGAATGGATTCCTACCGGAGGAGCTTTCCTTGCCGCGACGCCCGCGCTTCCACACCGATTGCCGGATGCACCACATCACGACGCGCGGAAACAACCGCGGGCTGATGTTCCAGGACGACGATCGATCGCGAGCGGTTCTACAGCCTTCTCGACGACGGCATCACGAGATATCAGGTCGAGTGCCACCAGGACGTCCAGATGGGCAACCACGTCCATCTTCTCATCGAAGGTCGGATGACCGAGGTTTCACAGCTGCTGTGGTTCGTGAGCCATCGCTACGCCCTCGCGTACAACCGCCGGCACGGACGGATCAACCACCTGGTCGGCCGCCGGTTCCATGCATCGGAGGTCCCCGACGCGCGCGCCGCCCGGGCCGTATCCGTCTACATCGCGATGAACCCGGTCCGCGCCGGCCTGTGCGAGCACCCGGCCCAGTGGGAACACGGCTCCTACCGCACGCACTCGATCGAGGGCATCTCACGCCCCCACCTCGCCATCGACTACACCCGCGAGCTCTTCGCCGGCCGCGGCACCACCTTCGAAGGAGCGGTCGAAGCGGCGATCCTCCACGACCACGGCGGACGGCCAGCGCTGGCTGCCATCCTGCCGGCCGCGCACCACCTCACCGAGCAGCACGTCCGTCACGCACGTGACATCTACGGCTACACCGTCGGCGAGATCGCCAGCCACTACGGCCGCACCGCGCAGACGATGCGGCGCTGGCTCTCCGACGCCTACGAGCCGCCGCGCTTGAAGCGGTTGTCGACTTCCCAGTGATGGCGGCCGGGACGCGTCGGACGCGTGCGACCCGGCGGCTTCGGCTTCGACGAGCCCTGGTGGGGCAGGCCCCCGCCATCGTGCGACGGGCCGGCCTCCGGTGCGGATGGCGGCGGATCCACCCGCGCCGGCTCCGGCACCCAGTGCGCCTCGCGGGGACGCAGCGGCGTCGTGTCGGGGCGCATGCGGCGCGTCAGACCGCCGCCGGCGGCCTCCAGGATGCGGTCGCCGTCACGGTGCTTCGTCGCGAACTCCACCACGCGCTCGCGGAAGCCGGCGCGGGCGATCACGCGCTCCGCCGCCCCGTGCAGCTCCAGCACGTCGCAGAGCGCGACCATCTCGCGGCCGACGCCGTCGTCCACGTGGTCGACGCGCAGCACCCGCGCGCGGCCGCGGGCACCGCCGCCGCCGATGCGCGCCTCGAAGGCGATCTCGTGGCCCGGGCTCGGCACCGGCATCTCGCTGTCGATGTAGAACGACAGGCCGGATCGGTCGAGCGTCCGGGTGACGGCGCGGAGCGACCGTCCATCACCGTAGTCGAGGACGATCGGCAGGTTCTGACGGGGAGCCATACTGTTCCCAGTATCGGCTTGCGACGGCCGTTACTTGATCAGATCGACCCGGCGAACGTATCGCACCTTTGCGGGTCGCCGGAGTCGTATCCGGCGCGGAACCACTTCACCCGCTGCGCGGCGGATCCGTGCGTCCACGACTCCGGGTTCACCTGGCCCTGCGTGGCCGTCTGGATGCGGTCGTCGCCCACCGCCGATGCCGCGTCGAGCGCCTCGGCGATGTCGGCCTCCGTGACCCTCGCAACGACGCCCGACCGGGTCGCGTTCGCGGCCCAGGCACCCGCGTAGCAGTCGGCCTGCAGCTCCGATCGCACCGCCGCGCTCTGCGGCCCGCTGCGGTCACTCGCCACGTTGTCGAGCACGCCGAGCAGGTTCTGCACGTGGTGCCCGTACTCGTGCGCCAGGATGTAGCCCTGCGCGAACGCGCCGCCGCTGGCGCCGAACCGGTCGCGCAGCTCGGCCAGGAACCCGAGGTCGATGTAGATCTTCTGGTCGGGCGGGCAGTAGAACGGCCCGACGTCCGACGTCGCCTGGCCGCACCCCGTGTCGACGCTGTCGGTGAAGAACACCGTCGTCGCCGGCGCGAACTGGTCGAACGTCGCCTGCCAGTAGTCGTTGATCGAGTTCACGTACGCGATCGCGCGGCAGTCCTCGCGGCGCTCGGCGTCGGCGCCGGTCTGGCACTCGGTCTGGATGTCGCTCGGGGGCGCGGTCTCGCCGACCTGGCCGGCGTTCAGTTCGCTGAGCCCGCCCAGGCCACCGCCGTCGCTGCCCAGCGGGTTGCCGCCGAGCAGCAGCGTGATGATGACGACGACGATGCCGAGCGCACCGCCGCCGACCGCCATCGGACGTCCGGCAGCGCGTCTGCCGCGCCGGTCTTCGACCTGTCCGGTATCGAGTTGTGCGTCGTCCTGGAAGTCGGTCACCGACTAGTCACCCTTCGTCTTCTTGGGGATAATCCCCGCGGGAGCGAATCCCGCAACAAAGGTGTCCCACGGCCGCGGCTCCCTGCCCTCCGCGAACGACCGCTCCATGCGGACGACGGCACTGCGGACGACGTGCGCGCCGGTGAACCGGACCGGCTCGGGCGGAAACCGGCCGGAGCGCTCGCCGACGAACGGCGACTGCGACCACTCGTCCCGCTCGCCGAGCGCCAGCGAGGCCAGGATCTTGCCGCCGAGCACCGACGGGCCGACGCCGTTGCCGCTCCAGCCGACGCCGTAGACGAGGTGCTCGCGACCGCCCAGCCGGCCGAAGATCGGGAGCCCGTGGTACGCGCGGTCGATCGGACCGGACCAGTCGTGCTCGACCTTCACGCCGGCGAGCGTCGGGTAGATGCGCCGGAAGTTCGCCTCGACGTCGCGCGCGCGGCCCTGTGGCGGTCGAAGCTCGCCGGCAGCCGCGCCCGCCATCGCGATGCCCCAGCCGCCCTTGCCGAACATCACGCGGCCCGTCGGCGTGCGCCGGTAGTAGTGGATCATCACCTGCGAGTCGGAGATCGCCTCGTACCCCGTCCAGCCGATCTCGGCCAGCCGGTCCGGCGCCTCCTCGGTGAGGATGATGTCGCTCGAGATGACCACGAGGCGCGTGTGCAGCTCGCGCATGCTGGCGGCCCACGCGTTGGTGGCGATGACGACGCGGTCGGCGGTCAGCACGCCGTCCGCCGTGCGCAGCACGGCCGGGCTGCGGCGGTCGAGGTCGGTGACGCGGCGAGTGCTCGTGGATGCGCACGCCCAGCTCGAGCGCGACGCGGCGCAGGCCGCGGGCGAGCTTGGCGGGCTGGACGGTCGCGGCGCTCGGGTCGAGCACGCCGGCGAGGTGACGATCGGAGACCCGGCGCGGCGCGCCACCTCCGCCGGCTCGAGCAGCTCGAGCGCGGGCGCGCCGAGGTCGCGCAGCAGCTCGACGGTCGAGTCCCACGCGCCCAGCTGCGCCTCGGTGGTGGCGGTCCACAGGTAGCCGCCGCGGTTGAACTCGGCGTCGATGCCGTGCGCCTTGCAGAACTCCTCGATCTCGCCGATCGCGTCGACCGACGCCTTGCCGATGCGGATCGCCTCCTCGCGGCCGCAGAGGTCGACGAGCTTGCCGGCCTTCGCCCACCACGACAGCACCTCGCCGCCGTTGCGGCCGCTGGCGCCGCCGCCGCAGACGTCCTGCTCGAGCACCACGACGTCGCACCCCGGGTCGCGCTCCTTGATGCGGATCGCCGTCCACAGGCCGACGAAGCCGCCGCCCATGATCGCGATGTCGGCGCGCGCCGCGCCCTCGAGCGGCGGCTGATCGGGCGCGTCGCCGAGCGCCTCCTGAAGCCAGAACGAACGATGCTGCATGCGGGCAGGCTACGCGAGCCGGTCGCGCAGAGCTTCGAAGCAGAGCCGGTGGAAATGCGCGATCGCGCTCTCGGAGCTCGGCATCAGGCGGCCGTGCGGGACGAGGCCCGAGCGCAGGTTCGGCTGCTGGATCGCGACCGCGTCGATGTCCTCTTTCATGGTCATCCGCCACATCTCGTCCCACTCCGCGACCGCGGCCGGATCGAGCCCGGGCTGCAGCCACGAGTCGCCGTCGGTGAAGCACGACTCGACCCCGGTCGGGTGCACGCGGCCGGCGCTCGTGTGGAAGTCGTCCATCTGGAGGAACGTGGACGGGAACAGGAACCAGTAGCGGTACTCGTTGCCGGCGTACCCGAACCGCTTCGCCTTCTCGTTCGGCGGCGTCAGCTGGCAGAGGACCTTGCCCTCGTTGCGGTACTCGTAGACCCCGTGCGCCACCTCATAGGCGTCGGAGAACGAATGCTGGTGGATGGTCGGGCAGTGGTAGCACTCGCTCGCGTTCTCGACCCAGATCTTCCAGTTCGCGGCCACCGGCGCGCCGCCCGAGGGCACGGGCAGGCGGTCGCCGATCTCGAACGGGTGCTCGGCGCAGATCTCCTCCAGCGCCGGATACGTCTCGTCCAGGGTGGCGGCGTCCAGGTCGGCGTTCACGAACACCAAGCCGTGCCAGGCCTCGGCCCGCGCCGGCGCGCCGTTGCACGTCGCGTGCGGAACGCCGTCGCCGTCGACCTCGACCGTGAACGAGAGCTCGCCCATCTGCACCGTCGCGGGCGCCGCCGCGAGGCCGCAGTGGTAGTGCCAGGAGCGCGCCCAGATCTCGTCCAGCTCGAGGCGGTAGATCGCGGGATCCCAGTACCAGCGAGAGGGGAACGTGTACCCGGCGGCCAGCTTGGCGTCGATCTCGAGGGCGGTGCTCATGCCCGGATCGTACGTGCATCGAGCGCCAGAGCGAAGTCGGGCGTGACGAGCAGCGGGTTCACCTCGACCTCGGCCAGCTCCGGATGGGCCGCCGCCACGCGCGTCAGCGCTGCGATCGCCTCGGCCGCGGCGCCGATGGCGAGCCGTGGCCGCCCGCGGTACCCGTCGAGCAGCGGGAAGGTGCGCAGCCGCCGCAGCGCGGCCTCCGCCTCGGCCGGAGTCAGGGGTGCGAGCGCCAGCACGACGTCGTCCAGCAGCTCGACCGCGGTTCCACCGCCACCGACGAGCGCGACGGGACCGAAGCGCGGATCCCAGATCACGCCGCACACCAGCTCGGCCGAGACCGGCGCGGCCACCATCCGCTCGACGCTGAACGACGGCGGCTGCAGCCGGTCGACGAGGTCGGCGACCGCGGCCGCGAGGGCGGCGGGCGAGGAGAGGCCGAGCACGACGCCGCCGCCATCCGACTTGTGCTCGGCGCCGAGCGCCTTCAGCACGACCGGGTAGCCGATCCGCCCGGCGGCGGCCAGCGCCTCGTCGGCCGACGCGACCTCCGCCGCCTCGGCGAACGGCACCCCACCCGCCTGCAGCAGCGCCCGCGCCGCCATGTAGCCCGTGTCCGCCGCGGGCGGCGCCGGCGCCGGCCAGTCGGGCGTCACACGCACGTCGGCCGTCGCGAACCGCCAGGCGGCCGTCAGCGCCCGGCAGGCCGATCCGACCCGCCGGAACGCTGGCACGCCGCCGTCGCGCAGCGCGCGCCAGGGCGGCTCGTCGATCCACTGCACCGCGGCCACCAGTGGATGGCCGGAGGCCGCCAGCTTCTCGGCCGCCACCGTCTCGTCCAGCCGGTCTGGCTCCTCGTGGGTCATCGTGCCGAAGCTGCCGACCAGCACCACGCCGTCGAGCTCGCCGCCCGCCATCAGCGCGTCGAGCACCCGCGGGTACGTATCGAGATCGTCGAACACGGCCGTCAGGTCGATCGGGTTGCGGGTCGACGCGGCGCGCGGCCGCAGCTCGCGGAGCCGTGCCTGCAGGCCGTCCGACAGCTCGGGCACGGTGAACCCGTCGGCGCTCAGCACGCCGGTGGCGATCACCGCGATGCCGCCGCCGTCCGACAGCACGCCGATCCGCCGCCCGCGCGGCCGCGCCGGCATCAGCAGCCCCTGCGCGGCCTCCATCAGCTCCTCCGGCGTCGCCACCAGCAGCGCGCCGGCGTCGCCCAGCGCGGCCGAGACGACGCGTCGCGTCGAGACGAGCGAGCCGGTGTGCGACTGCGCGGCGCGCGCCGCGGGCTCACCCGTGGGCGACAGCACGAGCACCGGCTTGTCGGCCTCGCGCGCCTCGGCCACGGCGCGCAGGAACCCGCGGCCGTCGCGGAAGTCCTCGCAGTAGACGCCGATCGCGCGCACCTCGGGGTCGTGCGCGAGGTGCGCGATGACGTCGCCGATCGTCACGTCGGCCTGGTTGCCGACCGACACGAAGTGCGACATGCCGAGGCCCATCTCGATGCCGTACGAGGCGAAGTCGACGCCCAGGCCGCCCGACTGCGAGACGAGCGCGAGCGGCCCCGGCACCTGGCCGTTGTCGAGCCACGCCGCGTCGAACGCCTCGTGGCCCGACCACACGCCCATGCAGTTCGGGCCGAGCAGGACGGCACCCGCCTCCCGCACGCGCCGGGCGACGCGCTCCTCGACGGCGCGACCCTCCGCGCCTGCCTCGGCGAACCCGATCGTGATGCCGATGAACGCCCGCACGCCGCGGGCGAGGCCGTCCTCGACGACCTGCTCGAAGGCGCCGGCCGGCACCACCAGCAGCGCCAGGTCGACGGGCTCCGCCAGGTCGCGCAGCGATGGCACCGTCGGCAGCCCCTGCACGGTCGAGGTGCGGGCGTTGACGAGCTCGACGCGCCGGCGATCGGATCCGCGCAGCACGCCGCGGGCGATGCCGAAGCCCCACTTGGCCGGGTCGTCGGACGCGCCGACGACCGCGACCGAGCGCGGGTTGAGCAGCGGTGTGAGGTCGCGGCTCACTTGAACATCGAGCGACCGATGATCAGCCGCTGGATGTCCGATGTCCCCTCGTACAGCTCCTCGAGCTTCGCCGCGCGCAGCCAGCGCTCGACGGGGTACTCGCGCGAGTACGAGTAGCCGCCCAGCGTCATCGAGGCCGCCCAGGTGGCGAACCACGCCGCCTCCGATCCGGCCAGCTTGGCCTGCGCCGCCTCGATCGCGAACGGCTTGCCCGCGTCGGCCAGGCGGGCCGCGTGGTACGTCAGCATCCGCGCCTGGTCGAGCTTCATCTTCGCGTCGACGAGCCGGAACGACACCGCCTGGAACTCGTGGATCTTCTTGCCGAACTGCTCGCGCTCCTTGGCGTACTCGACCGCGTACTCGAGCGCGGCGCGGCCGATGCCGACGCCGTTCGCGCCCAGCGTCACACGCGAGACGTCGAACCACCGCATCAGCCCGTAGAAGCCCTGGCCCTCGTCACCGACGCGCCGGTCGTCGGCCACGAAGCAGTCGTGGAAGAACAGCTCGGCGGCCGGGTAGCAGCGGGCGCCCATCTTCGGGATCTTCTTGCCGATCTCGAAGCCCTCGTCGCCGCGCAGCAGCAGGAAGGCGGTGATGCCGCGCGACCGCGACCCCGGCTTCGTCTGTGCGAACACGATGTACTGGTCGGCCGTCGGCGCGCACGAGATCCACGTCTTCTGACCGTTCAGCACGTAGCCGCCGTCGACCTTCACGGCCGACGTCGTCATGGCGGCCGCGTCGGAGCCGGCGTTCGGCTCGGTGGTGGCGAGCGCGCCCACGACGGGGTCGGTCGGCGAGCACAGCGGCGGCAGCCAGCGCTCCTTCTGCTCGGGCGTGCCGAGCGCGACGATCGGGCCGGCGAAGAAGCCGCCGCCGCCGATGCAGCCCGCCATCGCCGAGCAGCCCCAGGCCAGCTCCTCGAGGATCGCGACCGCCGTGACCAGGCTGTCGACGCCGCCGCCGCCGTACTCCTCGGGCAGGTCGTAGCAGGTCAGACCGACCTCGGCCGCCTTGCGCACGACCGGCCAGGGGAACTCCTCGGACTCCTCGTACTGGTGCGCGAGCGGCCGCATCTCGCGCTCGGCGAAGTCGTGCGCCAGCGCCTGCAGGTCGCGCTGGACGTCGTCTAGCTCCATCCGGTACCTCCGTCGACTCCGAGACACTGTCCGGTCACGTACGAGGCGTCATCCGACGCCAGGAAGGCGATCGCCGCCGCGATCTCCGACGGCTCCGCGAACCGGCGCAGCGGGATGTTGGGGATCCACGTGTCCTTGACCTCCTGCGGCACCGCCTGCGTCATCGGCGTCTCGGTCGCACCCGGCGCGACCGCGTTGCAGCGCACGCCGTGCCGGGCGTGCTCGATGGCGACGGTGCGCGTGAGGCCGACGATGCCGGCCTTCGCGGCGGCGTAGTTGGCCTGGCCGAAGGCGCCGTGGCGGGCCTCGCTCGAGAGGTTCACGATCGCCCCGCCACCGCGTTCCCGCATCGAGGGCACCACGTGCTGGCAGCCGAGCCACATGCCCTTCAGGTGGATGTCGATGACCGTGTGCCATTCCTCGTCGGTCATCTTCAGCAGCGACCGGTCACGGGTCACGCCGGCGTTGTTGATGAGGATGTCGACGCCGCCGACGCCCGCCACCAGCGACTCCCACGAGGCGCGGTCACAGACGTCGTGCTCGACCGCGGCGCCCGCCACCTCGGCGGCGACCGACTGCGCGGCGGCCAGGTTGAGGTCGGCGCACACCACCTGCGCGCCCTCCGACGAGAGACGGCGGGCCGTGGCTGCACCGATGCCGGAGCCGCCACCGGTGACGATCGCGACGCGACCTTCGAGGCGCTGCATCTCAGGCGTCCTGCGGCCGGGTGGTGATCATCACGGCGTCGGTCCCCGACTGCACGACCTCGCCGCTCTGGTTCACGACCTCGACGCTCGTCGTCAGCACGCCCATGCCGGGCCGCGAGCGGGACGGCCGCGTGTCCAGCACCGTCGTGACGGTGTGGATCGTGTCGCCCGGATAGGTCGGCCCGACGAACTTGCGCGACGCCTCCAGGTAGGCGATCACCTCGACGTCGTCCATGCCGGGCGTGGCCAGCCCGCTCGAGATCGAGAGCACCAGCAGGCCGTGCGCGATGCGTCCCGTGAAGGGCGTGTTGGCGGTCACCCACTGCTCGTTGATGTGCAGCTGGTTGAAGTCGCCCGAGACGCCGGCGAAGGCCATGATGTCAGCCTCCGTGACGGTGCGGCCGACCGACGTGAAGACCTGGCCGACGGCGTAGTCCTCGAGGTAGATGGTCATCTCACGCTCCCGTGAAGCAGGGCAGGCCGTCCACGAACACGACCCGGACGGGCATCTCGCAGGCCAGGGCATCGTGGTCGACGTCGACGATGTTCGCGCTCACCCGCACGCCCTCGTCCAGCTCCACGATCGCGAGCACGTAGGGCAGGTCGGGCGCGAACTCGGGGTTCGGCGTCTTCTGGAGGACGGAGTAGGTGTGCAACCGGCCGGTGCCGGCGGCCTCCACCCAGGCGGGCTGGTCGCCGCCGCACGCGATGCAGTGCTCCCGCGGGTACCACTGGTAGGCGTCGCACGTGGCGCAGCGCTGCACCAGCAGGCGACCCTCGGCGGCGGCGTCCCAGTACGGCTGGGTCAGCGCGTCGGTGAGGGGACGGGGCTTGTCGGTCATCTCAGACTCCGAGGATCATGGTCGCGGTGGCCGAGAGCGAGCCGCCCGTGCCGCTCACCAGGCACGTCTTCGGGTCGTCGAGCTGGACGCCGGGCGAGGTGCCGCGCAGCTGGCGGACGGCCTCGATGACGGTGAACACGCCGCGGCGCCCGGGATGGTTGGACGACAGGCCGCCGCCGTCGGTGTTGAACGGCAGGGAGCCCGATTCCACGAACGCTCCCCCCTCCCCGCGCCCGCAGAAGCCGAGCGACTCGAGGGTCAGCAGCACCGTGATCGTGAACGAGTCGTACACCTGCGCCACGTCGATGTCGGCCGGCTTCAGGCCCGCGCTCTCGAACGCCCGCGCGCCGGAGTGGACGGCGGCCGTCTCGGTGAACGGCCACATCTGGTTCATCGAGATCTGCCCCAGCGCCTCGCCCCAGCCGAGCACGTAGACGCCCTTCTGCGACAGCTCCTCGGCCTTGCGCTTCGAGGTCATCACGAAGGCGCCGCCCGAGTCGGACACGATGCAGCAGTCGAGCCGGTGCAGTGGCGTCGCGATCATCGGCGAGGCGAGCACGTCGGCCACCTCGATCGGGTCGCGGAAGCGCGCCTCCGGGTTGTTCGCCGCGTTGGCGCGGCACTGCACGGCGATCTGCGCGAGCTGCTCGGGCGTGGTGCCGAACTCGTGCATGTGGCGCGTCGCGGCGAGCGCGTAGGTGGACACCGTCGAGGGCCCGTACGGCACCTCGAACTGGCCCGGGCCGGCGCTCAAGGTGCCGTAGTCGGCGAACGGGATCTCGGGGATGCCCGAGTAGCCCGCGGCCGCGTAGGAGACGACCACGACGTCCGCCATGCCGGCGGCGATGGCCAGGGCGGCGTGGCCGGCGTGGGTGATGAATGCGGCCCCGCCGATATCGGTGGAGTCGAACCACCGCGGGTGCAGGCCCATGTACTCGGCCACCTCGCAGAGCGACATCTGCAGGCCGCCCTCGGACGGGAAGCCGGCCGCGGTGGCGAAGCCGTCCACGTCACCGAGCTCCAGCCCCGCGTCGGCGAGCGCCCCGAGGATGCACTCCGCCTGGATCGCGTACGGGTGCACGCCCGGCGCCTTCCGGCGCGGGGACTCGTACACGCCGACGATCGCCACCTCTCCGCTGGGAAACCCCATGCACTCCTCCGGCTCGTGGTCCGGCGGAAGTATGCGGGTGAGGCGGCCTGTTACCCGTCCGCTTCGGGTTCTGCCTTACGCGCCCGGCTCGGCGCAACCCGCGGCGGCTCGTTGGGCTGCTTGGGGTAGACCGGCGGCCAGGGCGCGTCCATCATGCCGTTCGCCAGGTCGTGCGCCGACCGCTCGAGCAGCGATTCGAGGTCCTCGTGGTGGTCGCCGATCGTGGCCCAGGGATCGCCCAGCTCCGCCACCCTGGGCGGCACCGACGCGATCGTCATGGCGTCGGGATCGACCGTCTCGAGCTCGTCCCAGGCGAACGGCGCCGACACCTGGCCGCCGACCCGCGCGCGGGCGCCCCAGGCCGAGAACACCGTCTTGTGCGGCGCGTTCTGGTTGTAGTCGACGAACACCCGCGGCCCGCGCTCCTCCTTCCACCACGCCCACGTGCAGAGCTCGGGCCGGCGCCGCTCCAGCTCGCGGGCGGCGGCGACGGCGGCCGCGCGCACCTGGTAGGAGTCGTACCGCGGCGCCAGGCGGGCGTAGATGTGGATGCCGCGGCGGCCGGTGGTCTTCGCGAAGCCGGTCAGGCCGTGCTCGGCCAGCAGGGCCCGCGCCTCGACGGCCGTCTCGCGCACCATCTCGAACGTGACGCCCGGGCCCGGGTCGAGGTCGATGCGCAGCTCGTCGGCGTGCTCGGGGTCGGCCGCCAGCGTGGGCCACGCGTGGAACCCGAGGCAGCCGAGGTTGACGGCCCAGACCAGGTGCGCGACGTCGACGGCCACCAGCGCGTCGGACTCGGTGCCGTTCACGGTGGCAACCGTGACGGTCTCCAGCCAGTCGGGCGCGCTCTGCGGCACCCGCTTCTGGAAGAACGACTTGCCGGAGGCGCCGTCGGGGTAGCGCTCCATCAGGATCGGACGCCCGCCGACGGCCCGCAGCAGCGGCTCGCCGACCGCGATCACGTAGCGG
This sequence comes from uncultured Actinomycetes bacterium, assembly GCA_963722525.1. Lineage (GTDB taxonomy): Bacteria > Actinomycetota > Thermoleophilia > Gaiellales > F1-60-MAGs149 > VFJZ01. The sequence continues at coordinate 1,368,293 of CAVRMM010000002.1, forward strand.
ACCAGGTCGAGCTTCGTCTCGCCGCGCTCCTTGAAGAAGAGCTTGTCCGGGCTCGAGATCGAGACGGTGCGGCCCGACACCTCGACCTCGGCGTGTTCGGCCTTCGGCGCCATGGCGGGAGTATTCCCTACATCCAGAGCGGATCCTCGCGAAGGCGCAGCGACGTGCCCAGCCCTCGCGCCTTCGCGTTGCGCAGCACGTAGGCCGCGGTGACGACGTCGTCCATGCCGAGGCCGACCGGCGAGCAGACGATGCGCTGCTCGTCCGAGGTCCGGCCCGGGTGCTGCCCGGAGACCACCTCCGCCAGGTCGACGGCGTCGGCGGCGGCGGCGATGCCGGCATCGCGCAGGCGGCGCAGGTACCGCGTGTCGGCCGTGCCCTCGTGGTCGCGGTCGTCGACCACCAGCAGGTCGCTGACGGTGTGCAGGTCCTCCGGCCCGTCGAGGGACGAGACCAGCACGACGAGGCCGCCCGGCGGCACCCACTCCTTCTCGATCGTGGGCGTCACCGCGAGGGTGGACGGGATGATGATGTCGGCGCCCTCGCAGGCCTCGCGCTCGGAGTGCGCGACGGCCACCGGAAACGGCAGCGTCGGCGCCAGCTCGGCCAGCAGCGCCTCGGTGCGCGCGGTGTTGGGGTCGTAGACGCGGGCCACCTCGAGACCCGGCCGGGTCGCGGCCAGGGCCATCAGCTGCGTGCGGGTGAGCACGCCGGCGCCGAGCAGCCCGGCCGTCCGGGCGCCGGCCCGCGCCAGGTGGCGGATCGCGACGCCGGTGACGCCGCCGGTGCGCATCGCCGAGATCACCGTGCCGTCGAGCACGGCCACCGGCAGGCCGGTCTCGCGGTCGGACAGCAGCACGATGGCGTTCGCGCGCGGCAGGCCGCGGCCGAGGTTGGCGGGCACGCTCGGGATCCACTTCAGGCCGGCCACGTCCCACTCGCCGCCCACCCACGCGGGCATGGCCATGATGCGCCCGTGCCGCTCCTGGGTGCCGGGCTCGTCCGACCAGGTCAGCAGCACCTTGTTCGGGTTGATGACCTGCCCGTCGGCCTTCAGGCGGAACGCGCCCTCGATCACGTCGATGACGGCGGGCATGTCGGTGCCGCCCGCGGCGACGACGTCGTCTTGGGACAGGAAGAGGAAGTCGACCGGCATGCGCGGCATGATCGCCGGACCGGCGGCCGCCCGGCGCCGGGCTTCCGGTACCCTCGGCGCATCAGCACCGGACGCCACGAGGAGCTCGACCGCGACGTCACGCTGCTGGCCGGTGCGCTGCGCACGGCGATCGCCGAGCTGGCCGGCGGCCACGTCACGTCGATCGTCGACCGTGCCGTCGCCGACGCCGCCGCCGCCCGCCGCGCCGGCACGGTGGCCGCGGTCGGCCGCACGCGGGCCGCCATCGAGGGGCTCGCGCTCGACGACCTGACGCTGCTGGTGCGCGCGCTCGGTCACGAGCTGCACCTCGCGAACCTGGCCGAGCAGGTGCACCGCCTGCGCCGGCGCCGCCAGCGCGACGACGGCACGCCGCTGCCCGAGAGCATCGCCGACGCCGTCGCCCGCCTGCGCGAGGGCGGCGTCTCCGACACCGAGATCAGCCGCGCGGCCCGCGACGACGTGCACCTCGAGCTGGTGCTCACCGCACATCCGACGGAGGCGGCCCGCCGCACGTTCCTGCAGAGCCAGCTGCACCTGGCCGAGCTGCTCCACGAGCTCGACGCGCCCTACCTGTCGGCCACGCGCCGCAGCGACATCGCGGGCGCGATCGCCGAAGAGGCGACGATCCTCTGGCTGTCCGACGACGTGCGCTCGATCCGCCCCACCGTCGACGACGAGATCCGGCAGGGGCTCTGGTTCTTCGAGAAGAGCCTGCTGCGCGCCGCGGCCGAGCTGGCCGGCGAGTGGCATCGCAACCTGCCCGGCACGCCGCCGCCGCTGGCCTTCCGAACCTGGATCGGCGGCGACCAGGACGGCAACCCGAACGCCGGGCCCGACGACGTCGCGCGGGCGCTGGCCCGGTCGCGCAGCCTGCTCGTCGCGCACTACCGCAACGAGGTGCGCGAGCTGTCGCGCGCGCTCGGCCTGTCCGTCGCGCTGGCGGGCGTCTCCGCTGCGCTGGCGGCGTCGATCGACGCCGACGAGGCGGAGCTGCCATGGGTGCGCGACGACGTCGGCGTGCGCAACGCGACCGAGCCGTACCGCCGGAAGCTGACCGCCATCTGGCGCCGCCTCGACAACGAGCTGGCCGGCCGCGACGAGCCCGTCTACGCCGACGCGGGCCACCTGCGGCGCGACCTCGACCTGATCGACGCCAGCCTGCGCGGGAACCACGGCGGCCGCATCGCCGACGGACGGCTGGCGGCGCTGCGGCGGACGGTCGAGATCTTCGGCCTGCACCTGGCGCGCCTCGATCTGCGCATGCACGTCGCCGACGTGCACGCCGGCACGCAGCGGGCGCGCGAGACGATCGCCGCCGCGCGCGGCCAGGAGGCGATCGACCGGCTGATCATCTCCGGCACCTCCTCGCTCGACGACATCGCCGCGGCGCACGCGCTCGTGGACGGGACCGGCCTCGCGGTGACGCCCCTGTTCGAGACGCTGGCCGACCTGGCCGAGGCGCCGGCGATCGTCGACCGGGCGCTCACCGCCGGGCTCCTGCCGCGGCCCCGTGCGACGGTGATGGTCGGCTACTCCGACGCCGCCAAGGACGCCGGCTTTCTGACCGCGCAGTGGGCGATCCACGAGGCGCAGCGCCAGATTGCCGACGTCGCCCGGCGGCAGGGCGCCGAGATCGTGATCTTCCACGGGCGCGGCGGATCGACCGGCCGCGGCGGCGCGCCGACCTTCGACGCGATCCTGGCCCGGCCACCGGGCCGCCCGCCCGGGCGGCTGCAGATCACCGACCAGGGCGAGACGATCGCCTTCAAGTACCTGCTGCCCGGCCTGGCGCTGCGCAACCTGGAGGCCGCCGGCGCCGCGACGCTGCTGTCGGCCTTCCCCGACGTGGCCGGTTCGGCGCCGTCGGCCGACGGCGCGGCGCTGATGGAGGAGCTGGCCGCGATCGCGCATGCGAGCTATCGCGTGCTGATCGACGACCCCGGCTTCGTCCCGTTCTTCGAGGCCTTCACGCCCGTGTCGGAGCTGGCGCTGCTGCAGCTCGGCTCGCGGCCGGCGCGCCGCCCCGACGCGGTCGGCCTCGGCTCGCTGCGCGCGATCCCGTGGGTGTTCGCGTGGACGCAGGCCCGCGTGCCGGTGCCGGCCTGGTACGGCGTCGGCACCTCGCTCGCGAGCCGGCTCGACCGGCCCGCCGACCTGCGGCTGCTGCGGCGCCTGTACCGCGACTGGCCGTTCTTCCGCACGCTCATCGAGGCGGTCGAGATGGCGCTCGCCAAGTCGAGCACGCCGGTCGCCGCCGCCTACCTCGACCTGGTGCCGCCCGGCCCGGACCGCGACCGTCTCTGGCGGCGCATCCACGACGAGCACGACCTGGCCGTCGACGCGGTGCTGACCGTGACGCGCTCCGGCGAGCTGCTCGACCGGCACCCGGTGCTGCAGCGGACGATCGCGCGCCGCAACCCGTTCGTCGACGCGCTCAACGCCGCCCAGGTCGCGCTGCTGTCGCGGCTGCGCGACCCGGCGCTGGACGAGGCCGCGCACGACGCGGTCCGCGGCCCGCTGGCGCGCACCATCGCCGGCATCGCCGCCGGCCTGCGCAACACGGGCTGAGCTTCTAGGATGCCGGCATGACAGAGTCGGACACGAGCCAGGACCCGCCGGCAGCGGAGCTCATCTCGAAGCGGATCGCCGACCTCGGGGACTGGCGCGGAGAGACGCTCGCCAGGGTGCGCAAGCTCATCACGGAAGCGGAGCCGGAGGTCGTCGAGGGCTGGAAGTGGCGCGGCGTGCCGACGTGGGAGCACGACGGCATCATCTGCACCGGTGAGTCGTACAAGGCCGTCGTGAAGCTGACCTTCGCCCGGGGCGCGTTCCTGGAGGATCCGAAGGGCCTCTTCAACTCGAGCCTCGAGGGGAACGTGCGCCGCGCGATCGACATCCACGAGGGCGAGAAGATCGACGAGGCGGCGCTGACGGCGCTCGTCCGCGAGGCCGCCGCCCACAACAGCGTCCGCAAGGCGAAGCCCGCGAAGAAGGCGAAGCCCTAGCCGGCACCCGCCGGCCGGATCACGACTCGCGGGTCAGCGTCACGACCTGGCCCGCCCGACGGACGACGGACGAGCCGCCGGCGAGCGGCTCGCCCGGCCCTTCGGCGATCAGCTCGACGCGCCAGATCTCGCGGTCGATCGCGATCTCGGAGCCGACGTGCAGCCACACCGAGTGCTCGGGCGACGGCTCGACGATCGTCACCTGCGCCCACGCGTCGTGTCCCGCCAGGTCGTCGTCGGGCAGTCCGGGGACCTCGACGGGAGCACCGCGGCCGATGCGGATCTCGTCACAGCGCACGACGCAGCCGGACGGCGTCTGCCACGGGCGTCCGACGGGCAGCGCCATGGTGATCCTGCGTGCTCGTCCGAACAGGGCCACGCGCCCAATCTAGCGCACGGCGAGCGTGCCCTCGAGGATCGCCTCCTCGGCCGATCGCGGCCCGAGCACGTCGCCCGCCCGCACCACGCCCGGCCGGCCCTCGAGCGTGCGCCACAGCGCGTCGTCGGGCGTGCGGCCCTGCGCGAGGACCAGCGTCGCGATCGGCCCGATCTCCTCCAGCCGGCCCGAGAACACGTGCCGCAGCGCGCTGCCGTCGGCGGTCAGCTCCAGGTGGTGGCGGATGCGCACGCCGGCCTCGTCCAGGCGTGCCAGGTAGAGGTTGCGCTGGTACTGGTGCACGTCCTCGCCCGGCACGACGCCGCCCGAGGCGAGCTCGACCCGGCACCCGGCGGCCGCCAGCAGCTCGGTCGCGTCGAGGCCCTCGTAGCCGCCGCCCCAGTCGGCCACCAGCGCCGGCCCCTCGATCGAGCCGGGATCGGCGATCGCCTCCCACGCCTGCACGACGCGGTAGGGCAGGCGCGAGGCGATCGGCGGCGTGTAGGGCCGGGCGCCGGTGGCTATCACGACCAGGTCGCGCCCCTCGGCATCGGCCGCGGTCGCTGCGGTGCCGAGGCGCACGTCGACCCCGGCGGCGGCCAGGTCGCGGCGGACGTCGCCGTCGTAGACCTCCCACGTCTCGGTGTGCGCGGGCGCGCGACCGGCGAGGCGCAGCTGGCCGCCCACCTCGTCGGAGCGCTCGATCAGCGTCACGCGGTCGCCCGACCTGGCAGCCTCGATGGCGGCGGCGATGCCCGCCGGCCCGCCGCCGATCACGAGCACGTCGCGGTCGGAGCTGCCCGCCACGGGCCGGGGCAGCGTGCGCTCGCGCCCGGTGCGCGGGTTGACCACGCAGGCGATGGTGGTGCCGGCGTGGTAATGGCCGATGCAGCCCTGGTTGCAGCCGATGCAGTGCAGCACGTCGTCGGTGCGGCCGCTGGCCGCCTTCGCGATCAGGTCGGGGTCGGCGATCATCGCGCGGGTCATGCCGATCACGTCGGCCTGGCCGTCGGCGAGCAGCCGCTCCGCGTCGTCGAGGCTGACGACCCGCGTGGTCGCGATCATCGGCACGCCGGGGAGCGCGGCCCGGACGGCACCGGCCGGCTCGGCGATGGCGTTGCGCTCGACCGGCGGCGGCGGGACGATGCCGACCGAGCCCATCAGCGTCGCCGAGTAGCCGAGCGCCAGGTCGACGAAGTCGACCAGCCCGTCACCGCAGAGGCCGCGGGCGATGCGGGCGCACTCGGCCGGCCCGAGCGCTCCGGTGGGTCCCTCGTCGGCCGCCAGCCGGACACCGACCGCGACCCGGTCGCCGGCGCCCTCCCGCACCGCCGTCAGCACCTCGCGGGCGAACCGCAGGCCGTGCTCGAGGCCGTACTCGTCGTCGCGGAAGTTGGTCATCGGCGAGAAGAACTGCGCGCCCAGGTAGCCGTGCGACATCGACACCTCGAGGCCGTCCACCCCGCCCTCGCGCGCCTTGGCAGCGCAGTCGGCGAAGGCCGACTAGCAGGTCGGCGATGTCACGCTTCGTGAGTGCGCGCGGCTCGACGTGGAACCGCGGCGACGGCACGGCCGACGGCGCGACCGCCGCCGGGCGCGGGGCCGCGGTGATGCGCTCGCGACCGCCGTGGAACAGCTGCAGGAACAGGCCCGCGCCATGCGACCGGAGGGCGTCGCCGAGACGCCGGTAGACGGGCACGACGGCCGGGTCGAAGCCGGCGATGGAGTGCGAGGTCAGCAGGCCCGTCTCGTGCACGGCGGTGGCCTCGATGAAGATCGCCGCCGCGCCGCCGCGGGCCCGTGCCTCCTGGTAGGCGAGAAAGTCGTCGGTCGGCACGCCGTCGTGGACGAGGCTCGTCTGGTGCGACGTCGAGACGATGCGGTTGCGCAGCGTGGCCGGCCCCAGCCGGACCGGCGACAGCAGCGTCGGATAGCGCTCGCTCACTGCGGCCGGCGAACGCCGCCCCGCGCGGCGACCGCGTCCATCTCGAACAGCATCCCGTCGATGAGGAGCGTCGCCTGCACGGCGGTGCCGGCCGGGTACGGCGGCGTCAGCAGCTCGGCGCGGACGCGCTTGAACACGTCGTAGTCGGCGCCGTCGGTCACGTAGACCGTCAGCTTGACGATGCCGTCGAGCGACGCCCCGTGCACCGCGAGCGCGGCCTCGAGGTTGGCGAACGTCTGGCGCACCTGCGCCTCGAAGCCGCCCGCGACGACGTTGCCGTCATCGTCGAAGCCGCCCTGTCCGGCGGTGAACACGAGGTCGCCGGCGGCGACGGACTGCGAGTACTGCACGGTCTCGGCCCATGCGAACGGCGGGCGCCCGGTGACGATCTCCATGGCCCGCATCGTAGAGCCGGTGCACGTCTGGGATGCGACGGACGACCGCGCGAGTTCGACCCGCGAGAGGCGAATTGTCTGACTTTAGTCAGACAAATCGAGGCGCGCACATGACGCATTGTCCGTATCCGAACACGCACGCACTGTCACAGGTCGCGCGATCCGCGCGAGTTCCGCGCGTGTCCTGTGATTGGGGTCTGACCCCCGAAAACCTCCGATTGGGGTCAGACCCCAACCGGAGCGCGTGGCGCGTCTGCGCTTGGCGCCGCGGTCGGGGATGGTCCACGAGCGTTCGGCGCAGCTAGCAGGTGAGGCGCTTCGGCCTGGCCGTGGGTGGCGTCGGCGTGCACAACTCCGAGCCCGTCCCACGTACGCGGGACGGTCGCTCCGCCGAGCTAGTTGCGCTGCCCCATGAAGATGTACAGGAAGTACAGCAGCTGCGAGACGGCGGCCAGGGCGCCGGCGACGTAGGTCATCGCGGCGGCGGTCAGCACGTTGCGGGCACCGGTGTGAACCGTCGCGTTCGCGGTGATGCCGAGCACCTCGAGCTGCCCCATCGCACGCCGCGAGGCATCGAACTCGACCGGCAGCGTCACCAGGTGGAACAGCACCACGACGGCGTAGACGGCGATGCCGAGGCCGATCAGGTTCAGCTGGCCGAGCAGCATGCCGCCGAACAGCAGGAAGATCCAGTACTGGCTCGCCAGCTGCACCGGCGCCGCGAGCACCGTGCGGAACTTGAAGAACGCGTTGCCCTTGGCGTGCTGGATCGCGTGGCCGACCTCGTGGGCGGCGACGGCGATCGACGCGATCGAGGACGACTGGGCGACCGCCTGCGAGAGGTGGATCGACTTGTCGCGCGGGTCGTAGTGGTCGGACAGCTCGCCCGGGGTGACCGAGACGGGGATCGACTGCAGGCCGTTCGCGGCGAGGATCCGCTGCGCCACCTCGGCGCCGGAGATGTTGCCGGCCGACACCTCGCTCCACTTGGCGAACGACTTCTTCACCCAGTGCTGGGCGTAGAGGCCGAGGAGCAGCGGCGGGATGACGAACAGGAGGTAAATCAGCACAGTGCCCGCATCATGCCATGACGATTCGCGCGTCGAGCGCGATCACGCCGTCGGCCGTCGCCCGCAGCGGGTTGACCTCGATCTCGTTCAGGTCGGCCCGGCCCAGCAGCACGTCGCCGATGGTGCACGCAACCTGCGCCACCGCCGCCGCGTCGACCGGGCGCGCTCCCCGGGCGCCGGCCAGCAGCGGCCAGGCGCGGAGCGTTCGCAGCAGGCCCTCGACGTGCGCCGGATCGGCCGGGGCGAGCGTGAGGATGACGTCGTCCAGGGTCTCGACGAAGATGCCGCCGACGCCGATCAGGATGACCGGCCCGAACGTCGGGTCGCGCCGAGCGCCGACCACGAGGTCGACGCCGCCGGAGGCGGCCATGCGCTCCACGAACACGCCGTCGAGCGGCATGCCGACCCGCTCGCGCATCGCCGCGGCGGACGTCGCGGCGTCGGCCGGGTCGATGCCGAGCAGCGACGCCGCCCGCGTCGGTCTTGTGCAGCAGGTCGGGCGAGACGGCCTTCAGGGCCACCGGCGCGCCGACGCCGGCGGCGATCTGCGCTGCGGCCGCGTCGTCGGCCGCCAGGCCGCCGTCGGGGAAGGCGATGCCCGCGGCGGCGAGCAGCTCGCGCGCCTCCGGATACGTGGCGCGCACGACCGCCGTGGCAGGCGCCGGCTGCGCGCCGCGCACCGGGGCCGGCGCGCGGGCGACGACCGCATCGAGGCCGCGGATGGCGCTCTCGATGCGCTCGTACGTGGGCACCGCCCGCGCGTCGAGGGCGAGGATCGCGGGCGGCCGCGACGGCACCTGCATCGACTGGATCAGCAGCGGCTTGCCGCTCGTGTCCCGCAGATCGGCGATGCGCGCCGCGACCGCGAGCTCCTGCTCGGCCGCCTCGGCCGAGTAGCTCGCGTAGCCGCCGAAGAAGCCCGTGTAGAGCACGGCGTCGACGCTCGCGTCGTCGACCAGCGCGTCGGTGATGTGCGCGAAGGTGTAGATGTCGGCCTCGCCCGCGCCCGCCAGGTCGACCGGGTTCGAGACCTGGGTCAGCGGCAGGTGCGGCTGCACGCGCGCGGCCGTCTCCGGTGCGAGCGGCGCCAGCTCGAAGCCGGCATCGGTGAGCAGGTCGGCCGCCAGCACGCCGTGGCCGCCGCCGTCGGCCAGCACGGCGACGCGCCGGCCGCGGCTGCGGGCGCCGCCCAGCAGCGCGCGGGCCCGGTCGACCAGCTCACCCGGCGACGACACGGGAATGCCGCCGGCGTCGCGCAGCGCGGCCGCGAACACCCGCGCCGACCCCGCCAGCGAGCCGGTGTGGGAGTGCGCGGCGCGCGCCCCGACATCGGTGCGCCCGGCCTTGATCACCAGCGGCGGCTTGCCGGCCTCCGCCAGCGCCCGCACTGCGGCGACGAACTGGGTGCCGTCCTTCGGGTCCTCCACGTAGCACGCCACGACGCGGGTCGGCTCGTGGTCGACCAGCGACCAGAGCATGTCGGGGATCGTCAGGTCGGCCTGGTTGCCGACGGAGACGAACCGCGCGAAGCCCTGCCGCTCCGCCGTCAGCAGCAGCCCCACCTCGAGCGCCAGGTTGCCCGACTGCGAGACCAGCGAGACGCCGCCCGTGGGCTGGTCGCCGCCGGTCGCGTTCAGGCCGGCGTGCGTGTCGAGCAGGCCGAGGCAGTTCGGGCCGAGCAGCAGCATCCCGGAGTCCCGGGCGGTCGTCACGAGCCGGTCCTGCAGCGCCAGACCCTCGGCGCCCATCTCACCGAAGCCCGCGGCGATCACGGCCACGGCCTTCACGCCCAGCTGGACGGCGTCGGCGACGGCGCCCTCGACGGCGCCGGCCGGGATCGACAGGATCGCCAGGTCGGGCGCCTCGTCCAGGTCGAGCAGCGACGGCACCGCCTGCTGGCCGAACACGTCGCCGGCGCGTCGCGAGACCATGTGGATCGGCGGATGCCCGGCCTGGCCGAGCAGGCTGATCGCGAACCACCCGCCCCACTTCATGCGATCGCTCGAGGCGCCGACGAGCGCGACGGAGCGCGGCTCGAACAGCGGTGTCAGGTCTCTCATGCGCCGAGCATGCGCTCCACGCCGCGCTTCTCGAGCCCGCGCGCCACGATCAGGCGCTGGATCTCGGAGGTGCCCTCCCAGATGCGGTCGACGCGCAGCTCGCGCAGGAACCGCTCGGCCACGTTGGTGCGCATGTAGCCGCGGCCGCCGAAGGCCTGCACGCAGCGGTCGGCGCAGCGGCCCGCGGCCTCGGAGGCGAACAGCTTCGCCATCGCCGCCTTGCCGTGGACGAGCTTCGGGTCGGCGCCGTCGTCGACGCAGCTGCGCCAGGTGGTAGGTCAGCAGCCGGCCGGCGGCCGCGTCGGCGGCCGAGTCGGCGAGCGGGAACGAGACGCCCTGGTGGTCGTGGATGCGCACGCCGCCCTGCTCGCGCGACAGCGTCCACGCGACCGTCTCGTCCAGCAGCCGGCGCATCGCGCCCACGCAGCGCGCGGCGATGTGGATGCGCTCCTCGACGAACCACATGTTCTGCAGCTCGGCGCCCTTGCCGATCATCTCCTCGCCGCCCAGCACCGCGTCGGCCGGCACCTCGACGTCGAACAGGATGCGTCGGGTGGCCGTGCGGGTAGTTGTGCGTGAACGGCGGATCTTCGAGGAACGTGATGCCGGCGACGCTGCGGTCGACCAGGAACAGCGTCGGCAGCCGGTCGTCGCCGTCGACGACGTTGACCATGACGATGTAGTAGTCGGCCACGTCGCCGGTGGTGACGAACCACTTCTCGGTCTGGATGCGGAAGCCGGCGTCGGTGCGCACCGCGGTGCCGGCGACGCCGTTCGCGTCGGAGCCCGCGTCGCGCTCGGTGACGGCGTAGGCGTCGGCGCGCTCGCCGCGCAGGCTCGGCTTGAGGTAGCGCTCGATCTGCTCGGGCGTGCCGAGGCCGAGCACGTTGTAGGCGCCGGCCCCGCACCACCAGACGGCGTTCGTGTTGCGGCCGAGCTCCTCGTGCACGATCACCTGGTCGACCATCGACATCTCGGCGCCGCCGTGGATCTTCAGGTGACCGGCGCCGACCATGCCGGCCGCGAACGAGGCGTCGAGCACGCGCCGCTTGTCGTCGGCGTCGAGGCCGTGCAGCTCGGCCTTCAGCTCGAGCGGGATGCAGACGTCGTCGACGTAGGCGGCGGCGCGACGGCGCAGGTCCTCCTGCGCGGGCGTGAGGGCGAAGTCCATGCTTACTCCTTGATGCCGAGGGTTCCGAGCACCTCGCCGTAGCGTGTGTCGCGCCAGGCGAGCGCGGCCTTGAGGCCCTCGTCGCGGACGATCTCGTCGAACTGCTCCTGCTCGGGCGTGCCGGCGGCGTTGAGGATGGCGGAGAGGTCGAGGTTCGCCTCGACGGCCTCGGCGAGCCCCATGCAGAGGTAGGCGCGGTTGATGGCCTGCTTCGTGAGCTTGAGGACGGCGAGCGGCGTCGGGGCGATGCGCGCGACGAGCCGCGACACCTCCTCCTCGATCCGGTCGGCCGCGACGATGCGGTTGACGAGCCCGACGCGGAGCGCCTCGTCGGCGTCGATCGTGTCGCCGGTGAACAGCAGCTCGCGGGTGACGCGCTGGTTGAGCACGTACGGCATCAGCAGCGCCACCGGCCCGGAGCCGTACCGGATCTCCGGCTCGCCGAAGCTGCGCGTCCGGCGTGCAGACGAGCAGGTCGGCGGCCATCGCGGTCTCCAGCCCGCCGGCCAGGCACCAGCCGCGGACGAGCGCGATCGTCGGCTTCTCCAGCCGCCACAGCTGCATCGTCACGTCGACGTCGGCGGCGAGCTCCCGACGCCACGCGTCGGCGCTCTCGAGGCCGATGGCGGCCTCCTCCGACAGGTCGTAGCCGGCCGAGAAGGCGCGACCATTGCCGGTCAGCACGACGACGCGCACCTCGTCGTCGTCGGCCGCCCGCTGCAACGCAGCCGACAGGGCGTCGCGCAGCTCGTGGCTGAGCGCGTTCAGCTTGTGGGGCCGGTTCAGGGTGATCCACGCCGACGGTCCGCGGCGCTCGTACAGCACGACCTCGGTCACGACTCCTCCAGCACGACGAGCGCGTCGAGGGCGACGGTCTCGCCGCCGGTGACGCGCAGGGGGTTGACGTCGATCTCGGCGATGCGGGGGTCGGCGACGGCGGCGTCGCCGAGGGCGACGAGCGTGCGGGCGACGGCCTCGACGCCCGCATCGTCCAGGCGGCGGGCGACCGGCAGCACGTCGCGCACCAGCGCCTCCGCCTCGGCCTGCGACAGCGGCGCCAGCATGGTGCGGGAGCTCTCGCGCATCGGCTCGGCCCACGAGCCGCCGACGCCGCAGAGCACCATCGGCCCGAGGCCGGGGTCGCGGACGACGCCGCACAGCACCTCGACGCCGCCGCGCAGCTCCTCGCACACGATCACGTCGCCCAGCCGCTCGGCGGCGGCGCGCACGCCGGCGTCGTCGGCCAGGCCGAGCACGACGCCGCCGACGCGCTCCTTGTGCGCCGGCCCGTCGCTCTTGACCACCACCGGATAGCCGATCCGCCCGGCCGCCGCGACGGCCTCGTCCGGCGTGCTCGCGCGCTCCTCGCGCGGCCCGGCGAGGCCGAGCAGGCGTCGCGAGTCGAACTCCGGCAGGGGACGCGTCGCGCCCGTGCCCGCCGGCGCCTGCGGCCCCTCGCGCACGTCGGGCAGCGTCGGGCTCCAGCGGGCGGCGGCCGCGACGGCGCGCAGTCCCGGCCCGTGGCCCTTGAGCACCGGCACGCCGTCGGCGGCGCAGGCGCGGAGGATGTGGTCGGGCGCATCGGCGGTGGCGGTCGAGAGGATGGCGTGGAACGTGCCCGTCTCGCGGGCCAGCGTGGTCACGATCTCGGCCGCCAGGATGCTGGTGTCGTGCTCGTAGAGCTCGAAGCGCGACGACTGGTCGATGTTCAGCAGCACCCCGTCGATGGCGCCGTGCGACGCGGCCGCGCGGGCGACGGCCGGCAGGATCACGTCCTGCTCCGCGACCGCGTAGTAGTCGATCGGGTTGGCGACGCCGTGGAAGTCCCAGTCGGCGTCGAGCTGCTGCTGCAGGTCGGCCGGCAGCGGCTGCAGCGGAATGCCCGCGCGCTCGGCCAGGTCGGCGGCGTGCTCGCCCTCGCCGCCGGAGTTGGTGATCACGACGAGGTTCGGCCCGCTCGGCCGACGGCCGGAGCCGAACACCTCCAGCGCCTCGATCCAGTCGCCGTAGTCGTCGCAGCGGACGACGCCGTAGGCGCGGCAGAGGGCGTCGAACGCCGCATCGGAGCCGGCGATGGCGCCCGAGTGGGCGAGCGCGCGCTCGGCGCCGACCTGGCTGGTGCCGACCTTCACGATGATCACCGGCTTGCCGGCCTCGGCCGCCTGGCGCAGCGCGTCCTCGAACTCGGCCGGCCGCCGCAGCGCCTCCAGCATCAGTCCGATCGCCGTGGTGCGCGGGTCGCCGGCGTAGAACGCCAGCCAGTCCGCGGCGTCGCTGGCGACCTCGTTGCCGCTCGACACCATGCCGCGGATGCCCACGCGCGCGCCCATGGCGCCGACGGCCTCGCCGAACGAGCCCGACTGCACCAGCAGGCCGACGCCGCCGGGACGTACGCTGGGCAGCACGCTGCCGATCCAGGCCGAGGCGCCACCGGGCGCCATCACGCCCATGCAGTTGGGGCCGACCATGCGCGCGTCGTACTCCTCGCACAGCTCGGCCAGGCGAATGCGCGCCGCGGCGCCGACCGGACCCGTCTCGGGCCCGAGACCGGGGACGACGAAGTGGCGCGTGCCGTGCTCGAGCGCCTCCTCGATGCCGGCCACGGCGTTGCCCGCGCCGAGCCCGACGCAGGCCAGCTCCGGCACGTGGTCGAGGTCGGAGATCGACGGCACGATCGCCGCGCCGCCCAGCTCGCGGTTGGCCGGGTGCGTGCCCGTCACCCGGCAGCCGCCGGGCGTCAGGTTGCGCACGAACTGGCCGGCGACGCTGTTGCGCGCCGACGCCCCGAGCACGACGGCGGTCGCGGGCTCGAGGAACGGCCGCAGATCGGTGCGGAGGGCGGCCGTCACGTGCCGGTGTGCCGGGACGGGAGATGGAGGTGGAGCTCGATCGCCAGCGCGTCGCGCACCAGCTCGGCGGCGCGCGGGCCGGTCAGCATCCCGAGCGCGATCCGGGACGAGAGGCCGTCGACGATCGCCGCCAGCCGGTGGCTCGCGCCGTCGACGTCGTCGGTGCTCGCGGAACCCTCCGCGACGGCGTCGGTGATGGCGGTCTGCACCTGGTCGAGCCAGTCGGCGTACGACTCCTCGACGACGACGCGCAGCGACTCGTCGAAGACGGCGTGCGACCACATCTCGCGCCAGAGGATGCTGTTCTCGCGCATCAGCTCGTCGCCGTCGGCCACGTACACGCTGAGCAGGCGCTCGAGGCGCTCGGCGGCGGTGTCGAGCCCGGCGATCAGCTCGTCCACGTAGGTGTCGACGCGGGCGTCGGCGAACAGGAACGCCGCCCGCAGCAGGTCGGGACGGGTGGCGAAGTAGTAGTGGACGAGCGCGGTCGAGACATCGGCCTCGCGCGCCACGTCCGACATGCGCAGCCGCGCGGCACCGGCGCGTGCGATCACGCGGCAGGCGGCGTCGAGCAGCTCGGAGGTGCGATCGGTCATGGGGCCACGTCCGTCGGGAGTCTGACTGACTGGACAGTCAACCGGGCCAAGTCTACGCGAACTCGCATTCGCTAACGTCCGCCCGTGCCTGACGCAGCCCTCGACGACGCAGCCCGCGAGTTTCTCGCCGCTGACGTCGCATCATTCACCACTCCGGGCCACGGCCGCAACCCCGCCGTGGCGGACGCGTTCCTGGCACTCGACATGCCGCTCACCAGTGCGATCGACGACCTGCGCGAGAGCAAGGGCATGCTGGCGGCCGCCGAGGCCCGCGCCGCGCGGGCCTGGGGCGCCGACTGGTGCCGCTTCATCGTCAACGGCTCCAGCCAGGCCAACCAGGCGATGGCGCTCGGCGTCGCCCGTCCCGGCGATACGGTGATCGTGTCCCGGACGATCCACCGGTCGCTGTTCTCGGCCTTCGTGCTGGGCGGCCTGAACCCCGTCTTCGTGCGGCCGGAGCTGGATCCGCGCACCGGCCTGCCGGGCGGGATGCCGCCGCAGCGGGTGGCCGACGCGCTCGCGGCCCACCCCGGCGCGAGCGCCGTGTTCCTGACCGAGCCGTCGTACGTCGGCGTCCTGTCCGACGTCGCGGCCATCTCGGGCTGCTGCCGCGCGGCCGGCGTGCCGCTGCTGGTCGACGGCGCCTGGGGCGCCCACCTCGGCTTCCACCCCGGCCTGCCGCAGCACGCGCTGGCGCTCGGCGCCGACGCGCTGGTGCTGTCGACCCACAAGACGCTGCCGGCGTTCACGCAGTCGGCCCTGCTGTTCGCCCGCGGCGAGTCGCTCGACCTGCGCCGCATCGCGGAGGCGTTCGACCTGCTCAACACGACCAGCCCGTCCGGCGCCATCTACGCGTCGATCGACCGGGCGCGGGCCCTGCTCGAGCACGACGGCGTCGCGCTGCTCGACCGCACGCTGCGCCAGGCCGAGCGCGTCCGCGCCGCGCTGGAGGGCATCGAGGGCGTCCGCCTGATCCGCCCCGACGCACCGGCGGTGCACGTGCTCGACCCGACGAAGATCGTCGTCTCGCTCGACGGCGCGGGCGCCGACGGCTTCAAGGTCGAGGCCGACGGCTACGCGGCCGGCCTCCGGTTCGAGATGGTCGATCGGTCGCTGCTCGTGCCGCTGCTGCACGTCGGCGTGTCCGACGACTGGGTCGACCGGCTGCTCGAGTTCCTGCCGGCGTCGATCGAGCGCCACCGGGGCACGCCGCGGCCACCGCTGGCGTCGGTCGCCTTCACCTCCCATCCCGAGGCCGGCATGTCGCCGCGCGAGGCATTCTTCGCCGACCACGAGCGGCTGCCCGTCGCACAGGCCGTGGGGCGCATCTGCGCCGAGACCGTGACGCCCTACCCGCCCGGCATTCCGGCGCTCGCGCCCGGCGAGGTCGTCTCGGCCGAGGTGATCGAGGCGCTCCGCGACGAGCGCGCCGCAGGCTCGCGGATCTCGTACTGCAGCGATCCGAGCCTCGACACGCTCGTCGTCGTGCGCCGCTGAGCACGCTGACCGCGCCGAAGCCGGCGCCGTCGTCCCGACGGGGTGGCGCCGGGCCGTTGACGGATGGCCTGCAAAACGCGACCATAGCGTGGTTCGCGTGACCTCGGGAGGGTCTAACGTGGCTGTGGCTGAAGGTCGTACCCAAGATACGACCGCGATGGCGGACCGCGAGAAGGCGAAGCTGCAAAAGCACTTCACCCGGTTCGACATCTACTTCTTTCTGATCTGCACCATCGTGGGCCTCGATACGCTCGGTATCGTCGCCCAGAACGGTGCCCAGGGCTTTACCTGGCTGCTCTTCCTCGGCGTCTTCTTCTTCCTTCCCTACGCACTGCTGACGGCGGAGCTGGGGGCGGCGTTCACCGACGAGGGCGGCGCGTACATCTGGACGCGCATGGCGTGGGGCCGGCTCGTGGCAGCCGTCAACGCCGTCTTCTACTGGTTCTCGAACCCCGTCTGGATCGGCGCCTCGCTGGCGCTCCTGACCCTCGCCGCCGTCGACCAGTTCTTCTTCAACATCCCGACGAACGGCGTCGTCTGGTACATCGTCGCCTCGCGTACATCTGGTTCTCGGTGTACTCGGCGATCCTGTCGTTCGGCATCGGCAAGTGGATCCCGACGCTGGGCGCGTGGTGCCGCATGTTCGTGCTCGGCCTGTTCGTCGTCTCGACCGTCATCTACGCGATCGAGAACGGGCTCAACCTGCCGTCGGGCGGCGAGTTCAAGCCCAGCTACAGCCTCTTCATCGCGCTCGTCCCGGTGCTGTTCTTCAACTACGTCGGCTTCGAGCTGCCGAACGCGGCGGGCGACGAGATGGAGGATCCGCAGAAGGACGTGCCGGTCACGGTGCTGCGGGCGTTCGTGACGGCCGTGATCATGTACGGCCTGCCGATCCTGGCGATCCTGTGCGTGCTGCCGATCGACCAGATCACGGGCGTCAGCGGCTTCATGGAGGCCGTCGCAGCGGTGTTCACCGTCTACGGCGGCGCGGGCCGAGCGATGTCCACGAAGATCGGCGGCGCTGACATCCGCGCGTTCATCCTCGTCGTGCTCTCCTGCACCTGGCTGATGGGCTCCGACCGCGCCCAGGCCGTCGCCTGCTACGACGGCGGCGGGCCGGCGGTGCTCGGCCGCTTCTCGGCCAAACTCGGCACCCCGGTCAACGTCAACTTCCTGTCCGGCGTGCTGTCGACGATCGTCTTCATCATCGCCTCGAACCTCACCACGGGCGACGCGGCCGAGGTGTTCGCCGCGATGGTCGGCATCGTGCTGCTGTTCACCACGATGTCGTACATCCTGATCTTCCCGTGCGTGATCAAGCTGCGGTACTCGCACCCCGACGTGCCGCGGCCCTACAAGATCCCCGGCGGCATGGTCGGCGTCTGGATCTGCGGCGGCCTGTGCACGTTCTGGGGCGCGTTCGCGACGCTGGTGGGCATCTTCCCCGGCTTCCTGAGCAACATCGGGGACGGCCAGATCCTGGACGACACCGCGCTCGAGGACTTCGGCCTCGCCCGTGGCCCGTACACGTTGCTCGCGGTCGTCGCGATCGCGATCACGCTGGCCGTCGGGCTGCTGTTCTACAAGCTCGGCGAGGGCACCCGGAACGAGATCGCCGGCACCAGCCTCGGCGACGACGTCGTGGGCGCGCCGGTCTCGGCCGACTGACCGCCGGACCGACCGGATGGGGCCGCTGCGGCGGCCCCATCCGGAACCCGTGATACGTTGAGGGCCGTTCCGAGACAACCAGGTGGACCGCGGCCGTCGCGACGGCGTGCGCGCAGGTTCCACCGCTCCTGATCCGGCTCCGTCTGCTCGTTTGCGGCACGTTCGTGCCCGCGTTCCTCGGCGTGCCGGCGAAGCGAGGTACCCGTGTCAAAGGCTCTATCCCGCCTGCTCACAGCAGGTGTGTTCTCTGCTGCCCTGATCGCTCCCGCGACGGCCTCGGCCCGTGTCGAGGACACCCCCATTCGCCCCCTCTGCGGCGAGTCCGCCTGCACCACCGCACAGCTCCGCGACCGCGTTCGCACGCTGCGCCGCAAGGTCGTCCGGCTGCGCGACCAGCGCGGCCTGCTCGAGATCCGGATGCGGCCGGCCGACCTGGCCGGAACCACGTCCGACCTCGCGCTCGAGCGCGCCGTCTGGGCGAACCGACTGGCCGACGTGAAGGCTGAGAAGCCCCTCTGGCGCACGCTCGACCGCTGGGACGACTGGATGTGCATCCACGGCCACGAGGGCGCGTGGAACGACCCGAACGGCCCGTACCACGGCGGGCTGCAGATGAATTCCGGGTTCATGGCCTCCTACGGCCGCGACCTGCTGAAGCGCTACGGCACGGCCGACCACTGGCCGCCGGCCGCGCAGGTGGCCGTCGCCGAGCGGGCGTACGACGCGCGCGGCTTCAACCCGTGGCCCAATACGGCTCGCGCCTGCGGGGTTCTGTAGGCTCCTCGAATGCGTCGTCTCGTCGCTCTCGTGCTCGCCGCCGTCGCTCGTGACGGGTTGCGGGGACGAGGGCGACGAGAAGGCCTCGACCGTCGCCGCCCCAGCCGACGCTGCCGGCCGCCGAAGCGCTGCCGCCGCCCGCCGACACGACGCCGGGGGAGACCGCGCCGGCAGCGACCGACGTCGGCGCCATCCGACGCCATCGGGCGACTGGCGGCCTCGTTCACGGCGCAGCTGATCTCGCGTCAGAAGAAGGACGTCGGGACTCGGCCCGCTGGCGTGCCGCGACCTGGCCGGATCGGCGGGTTGCATCCAGCTGCTGTCCGGCGGCGGTGCGTGCTCCAGCCGCTTCAAGGCGGGCACGATCAAGGACCGGCCGGACGAGTTCCTCGCCACCTGCGTCGGCGGCGAGAACGCGTGGCACTGCGATCGTCGACCTGCGGTACTTCGTCGACGGCGTGAAGGCCGGTCAGGCGCAGTACCGGGACACGTGCCCGGCACCCGACGACGGGTCGGCGAAGCAGCTCGAGGCGATGCTGTCGCTGGCGACCGCCTGGGAGATCGACCCGGGAGCGCCGCCCGCTACCACCGCGAGCTGAACCGCTCGCGATCGGCCATCGCGAGCGGGAACATCGGCCCCAGCAGCAGCCCGTCCCCCGGCTGCACGAGGGCGAGACCGGCGGCCACGGCGGCGTCGAGATCGGCGACCACGGTCGCCTCGGGCAGCAACGCCGCGATGCGCGGCGCCGCCGCGCCGAACGCCACGACGCGGGCGCCGCGCACCTCGCGGCACGCCCGCACCAGCGCCTGCTCCTCCTCCACCGCCCGGTGCACGCCGTCGTCGAGGCCGCCGGCCAGCAGCACGACGCGCTCCAGGGAGCCCAGCTCGCGCGCCAGCCGCGCCACGCCGAACGCGGCCTTGGCCGGCGTCGCCGCCATGCCGTCGTCCACCACGCGGATGCCGGCCGGGCCGGCCAGGTCGCAGTAGCGGTGCGGCAGCACGGGCTCGGGTGCGGCGACGCCCCCCAGGTCCAGCTCGTACGCCACGGCGGCCGCCGGATCGCCCTCGAAGTGCACGGTGCGGCCGGGACCGGCGAACGGCACGCCGGGGCCGAGCAGCGCCACGTCGTCCGGGCCCTGGAAGGCCACGATCCGCCGTTTCGCCGCGACGTAGGCCTCCACCGACCCGTGCAGCTCGGCGTGGTCGGGCCACAGGCAGGTGACGACCGCGATCTCGGGGAGGTCGACATCCACGCCAGGTGCGTGCTGGTCAGCTCGGCGATCACGACAGCCGGCGGCTCGAGCAGCGGCACGCGCTCGTACAGGTCGGCGTCGGGCCAGGCATTGGCGGCGCGCGCGGTGCGGCCCATCGCATACGGCCGGCCGGCGGCGTCGAGCATGGCCGCGAGGCGGTGGCAGGCGGTCGTCTTGCCGGCGGTGCCCGTGATGCCGACCACCGCCACGGCCGAGCGCCGCAGTACGAGCTCCGCCAGGCAGGTCACCTCCGCCCCGGCTGCGCGGGCGGCGAGCACCTGCGGCGCGCCCTCCGGCGTCCACTCGTCGACGACCAGGACCGAGCAGCGCGCGGCGGCCGCGACGAGATCATCGGGCAGCTCCGCTCCGAGCAGCGCCGCGACCCGCTCCGCCTCGTGCAGGCGGGGGTCGACGACGATCACGCGCTGACGGCCAGCGCGTCCCGCATCGCGGCGATGTGGGCGGGCGTCGATCCGCAGCAGCCGCCGATGACGGCGATGCCGAGCTCGCGTGCCCGCCGGGCATAGCCGGCCATCACCTCGGGCGTGCCGTCGTAGGCGAACACGTCGCCGACGAGCTTCGGCAGGCCGGCGTTGGACTGCGCCATCAGGTGGGTGGAGTCAGGCCGCGCCTCGGCCATCTGGCCCATGATCGTCTCGATCTCGTCCGGGCCGCGGCCGCAGTTGGCGCCGACGAGGCGGACGCCCCACCCGGAGATGGTCTGCACGGCCTGCGCCGGCGTGACGCCCATCATCGTGCGCAGGTTCGTGTCGAAGCTCATCGTGACGGCGATCGGCAGCTCGGGCGCGACGGCCTGGGCGGCGCGGACGGCCGCCTCGACCTCCTCCAGCGCGCTCATGGTCTCGATCAGCAGGAAGTCGGCGCCGCCCTCCCGCAGACCGCGCATCTGCACCTCGAACAGGCGCTGCGCCTCGTCCTGCTCCAGCACGCCGAGCGGGAACAGGATCTCGCCGGTCGGGCCGACGTCGCCGGCGACCATGATGCCGAAGCGGTCGGCGACGCCGCGGGCCACCTCGGCGCCGGCGCGCGACAGCTCCTCGGCGCGCTCGTCCAGCCCGTGCAGCTGCAGGCGCGGGCCCGTGCCGCCGAACGTGTTCGTGGTCAGATACTGCGCGCCGGACTCGGCGTACCCGGCGAGGATCTCGGCCACCGGATCGGGGCGCTCGACGTTCCACAGCTCGGGCGCGCCGCCGTCGTCCAGCCCGACCTCCTGCAGCATCGTGCCCATGGCGCCGTCGCCCAGGACGAGGTCGCCGCGATCGAGTCGGTCATACAAGTTCATGCCGGATGCTCCTGCTCCAGCCGGGCTGCGACGGCGGCGGCCAGCTCGGCCGGGGTGCCCTCGCCCGCGATCCACTCGCCGCGGCGCCAGCCCTCCAGGTACGCGTCCGAGCCCGTCAGCCCCTCGTCCATCGCGACCTGGTCGATCTTCTCCGCGAACCGCGGCGGCAGCTCGATCTTCGATACGTCATCGCCGTCGCGCGCGGTGACCAGGGACGGCAGGTCGCGCCAGTAGGTGATCTGGTACTCGGACATCGAACGGAGCTTATCCGCCGGGTGCGACGTGCAGGCCACGGTCGACGCGGGAGAGCACCTCGATGCCGGTCTCGGTCATCAGCAGCATCTCCATGTACGAGGCGGTGAACTGGCCCTCGCGGTCGAAGAGGATGTTCTCGTAGTTCGTCAGGTAGCCGGGCTCCCAGGTGAACTGCTCGAAGGCGTCGTTGGACAGGTACGTGTGGCCGACCCAGTCGGGCGGCAGGGCCAGTCCCATCGCGTAGCCGCCGACCCACCAGACGTTCTCGCGGTCGAAGCGCGAGAACACGTAGTCCTCGGCCACCCGCTGCGCGACGTCGAGCGGGTCGCCCGGCTTGACGGCGGCGATGATCGCGTCGACCGAGCCACGCGTGACGTCGAGGATCTCGCGCGCCCGGGCGTGGTCGGTGCCGATCGAGACGGTGCGGCAGAGGTCGGCGTGGTAGCGGTCGACGACGCCGGCCGTGTCGAAGTAGAGGATGTCGCCGTGCTCGACCGGACGCCGCCCGGGCGTGCCATGCGTGCGGCACCAGACGTCGGGACCGGCCGAGATCATCGTCCGCAGGGCCGCCGGCTCGCCGCCGAGCTCGGCCATCGCGAAGTCGACCCGGGCCGAGATCTGCAGCTCGGTGAGGCCGGGCCGGATCTCCCCCAGGACCTGCTCGAACGCCTGGTCGGCGATCTGCGCGGCGCGCCGGACGCGATCGATCTCGGCCGGCGACTTGACAGCCCGGACGCGGTTCACGACCCAGTCGCCGGCGACGATGGTCGCGCCGCGGGCGGCGATCTGATCGGCCAGCTCGCGCAGCAGCGGCGGGCCGGGGTTGATCGACCAGTACTCGATGCCGACCGTGCCGTCGGCCCAGCCGCGGCGCTGGAACTCGCTCGCGATCGTCTCGAGGGCGTCGGTGTACTTGTAGAAGATCGCATCGTCGAAGTGCGCGAGCATCTCCACCTGGTTCTGGTGCCGCTCGTAGTCGCAGAAGACGATCTGCTCCGAGTCGCGGGTGACGACCACGCCGACCGGCGCCCGGGGCGGGTACCAGATCGACTCGAAGCCGGTCAGGTAGCAGGTGTTCGGCGCGCTGGTGACGAGCAGGACGTCGATGTCGCGGCGCGCCATCTCCTCCCGCACGCCGGCGGCGCGGTGGCGGTACTCCTCGATCTCGAACGGCACGTCAGGCATCTGCAATGGCCTCCGCCACGTCGAGCGCGTCGACGGTGGATCCGTAGTGCGCGACGCCGAAGATGGGCGCCTGGGCGTCGGTGTTGACGGCGATGATGGTGCGCGCGGCCTTCATGCCGGCCAGGTGCTGGACGGCGCCGGAGATGCCGAACGCGAGGTAGACGCTGGGCTTGACGGTGGTGCCGGACTGGCCGACCTGGCGCTCGTGCGGCATCCAGCCCGCGTCGACCAGCGGCCGCGACGAGGCCAGCGTGGCGCCCAGCTTGGCCGCCACGCGCTCGAACAGCTCGATGTTGTCCTGCTCGCCGATGCCGCGCCCGATCGAGACGATCACGTCGGAGCCGGTGATGTCCACGTCGCCGGCGGCCTGCTCGACGTAGCCGCGGTGCGCGAGGCGCGAGGAGACGGACGGACACGCGAACGTCGACCGCTGCGGCGATCCCCCGGCGGCGGCGGCCGGGAACGTGGCGGCACGCACCTGGAGGACGCTGCCGGCAGGCACCTCGACGGTCATCGAGACCTTGCCGCCGTAGGGGGCGCGGGTGGCCATGAGACCGTCCCCCGACGGGGCCAGCGCGACCACGTCGGTGGCCAGCCCGGCGCCCAGCGCGGCGGCGACGGCGGGACCGAAGCTCATGCCGTCGACGGAGTGCGCGACCAGGACCGCCTGCGGCGAGCGCTCGCGGACGAGCGCCTCGACGGCGGCGCGCCACACGTCGGAGTCGAAGCCCTCGGACGGCGTCGCGACCTCGATCACCTCGTCCACCCCCTGCAGGGCGCAGGCGTCGGCCAGCGGGCCGGGCGATCCGGCCAGCACGGCGACGGCGACGGGGCCGCCGAGCGATGCGGCGGCGCCGGCCAGCTCGGCCGTCACGTCGCGGAGGGCGCCCTGGCGATGCTCGGCGATGACGAGCGTGCTCATGAGCGCCGCTCCCCGACCAGCTCGACGATGCGCGCCGCCACCTCGGCGGCGCGGCCCGGCAGCATCTCGGCGCCTTCGCCCTGCGGCGGCTCGGTCATCTGCCAGCCGGTCGCGCCGGGCGCGTCGTCGCCGTCGCGCACGTCGATCGCGGTCGCCTCGGCCTGCTTGAGCTGCCGGAAGTTGACGTAGCGGGGGCTGTTGATGCCGGTCTGCACCGACACCACGGCGGGCAGCTGCACGGCCACCTGCTCGAGCAGCCCGCCCTCCAGCTCGCGGGACACCAGCAGGCCGCCGCCCTCGCGCTCGACCGCCACGGCGACGCCGACGAACGGCAGCCCCAAAAGGCCCGCCAGGGCCGCGCCGACGGCGCCGTTGGCGAGATCGGCCGACTGCACGCCGCAGAGCACGAGGTCGGCCGCCTCCGCGCCGGCGACGGTCGCCAGGGCGCGTGCGGCCGACAGCGGATCCTGGGTGTGCAGCGCGATGCGCACGCCCCGGTCGGCGCCCATCGCGAGCGCGCGCTGGACGACCTTGTCGGCCTCGTCGTCGCCGGCCGTGACGGCGACCACCTCGCCGGAGCCGTCGGCCTCGCGGAACGCCAGCGCGGCCTCGACCGCGCACGCGTCCCACTCGTTCAGCGAGTAGTCGAGGAAGTCGGGATCGATCGCCCGGCCGTCGCCGGTGAACTCGAGGTCGTCGGCAACCGTGCCGACCTGCTTGATGCATACGAGGGTCTTCATCAGGCGGCAGTCTGCCTTCTCAGGGTCCGGGGTGGTAGCAGGCGACGGCGTGCGCGCCGCCCGTCAGGGCCGGCTTCTCGGCCCGGCAGATCTCCGTCACCCGCGGGCAGCGGGTCGAGAACGGGCAGCCGGTGGCGGCGGCGCTGGCGATGCCCTCCGCCGCGGGCTTGCGGTCGGCCAGCCGGCGATGCTCGGGGTCGGCGGACGGAATCGCGCTCACCAGCGCCTGCGTGTACGGGTGCTGCGGCCGCAGCGCCACCTCGGCGGCCGGGCCGCGCTCGACGACGGTGCCGGCGTACAGCACGACGACGTCGTCGCTGATCCGCCGGACGACGTCGAGGTCGTGCGTGATGAACAGGTAGCCGACGCCCAGCTCGGCCTGGAGCCGCAGCAGCAGGTTCAGGATCTGCGCCTGCACCGAGACGTCGAGCGCCGAGGTGGGCTCGTCGCAGACGACCAGGTCGGGGCCGGTGGCGAGCGCGCGGGCGATCCCGAGCCGCTGGCGCTGCCCGCCCGACAGCTCGGTCGGATAGGTCTGCGGCGCGACGCCCTCCAGGCCGACGGCCGCGAGCAGCTCGTCGACGCGGGCCGATCCGCCGTCGCGCCACATGCCGTGCGCCCGCAGCGGCTCCGCCACGACGTCGCGCACCTTGAACCGGGCGTCGAGCGAGTCGTACGGGTCCTGGAACACCATCGAGACGGCGCGCCGCATGGGCCGCAGCCCGTTCGACGAGCGCGGGTACGTCTGGCCGCGGAAGCGCAGCTCGCCGGACGTCGGCCGCTCGAGCCCCATGATCAGGCGCCCGGCGGTCGACTTGCCCGATCCGGACTCACCGACCAGGCCGAGCGTCCGCCCCGGCTCGAGGTCGAGCGTGACGCCGTCGAGCGCCCGTACCGGCCCGTACCGCTTGTGGACGTCAGCCAGCGAGATGACAGGCGACGGTATGCCCCACCCCCAGCTCGCGGACGGCCGGAACGTCGGTCGAGCAGCGCGACACCGCGATCGGGCAGCGCGGGTGGAACGGGCAGCCGGGTGGCACGTCTCCGCTCGGCGGCTGCCCCGCGATCGTCACGAACGGCGACTTCGCCGGCGTGCCCGGCTCCTCGCGCGCCGAGCCGATCAGGGCCGCCGTATACGGGTGCAGCGGGCGCGCGAACACCTCTGCCACCGGCGCGTGCTCGACGATGCGGCCGCCGTACATGACCGCCACCTCGTCGGCGATCTCGGCGACCACGCCCATGTCGTGGGTGATCCACACGACGACCAGGTCGCGCTCGGCCTGCAGCTCGCGCACCAGCACCAGGATTTCGGCCTGCACCGTCACGTCGAGCGCCGTGGTGGGCTCGTCGGCGATCAGCACCTCGGGCTTCAGGGCCAGCGCGATCGCGATCATGACGCGCTGGCGCATACCGCCCGACAGCTCGTGCGGGTACTTGCGGGCGACAATGTCGGGGCCCTGGATGCCGACGCGCCGCAGCAGGTCGACGGCCTTCGCATGCGCTTCGCGGCCGGACGCGTTCTCGTGGCGGACGAACACCTCGGCCACCTGCTTGCCGACGCGCATCACAGGGTTCAGCGCCGCCATCGCGTCCTGTGCCAGGTAGCCGACGATGCGGCCGCGGGCGGCGCGCAGCTCCTCGCCCCGGATCTCCGACAGCTCGCGGTCGCCGACCTTGATGCTGCCGGCCACGTCGGTGCCGGGCGGCAGCAGCCGCGCCGCCGCGAGCGCCAGCGACGACTTGCCGGATCCGGACTCGCCGACCAGCGCCAGGGTGCGGCCGCCGCGGATGGAGACCGACGCGCCGCGCACGGCCGCGAAGCCGTCGTACTGCACGTCGATGGTGTCCAGGACAAGTTTCGTCATGCCGCCTCCGACCGTGTCCGCGGGTCGACGAACATGCGCAGGATGTCGGCCACCAGGTTGAACAGGACCACGACGATCGCGCCGACGATGACCGTGCCCATCAGCACCGGCCGGTCGAGCCTGGCGAAGCTCTCCTGGGCCAGCACGCCGATGCCCGGCCACGCGAACACCGTCTCGACGAACACCACGCCGGAGACGTAGATCGCGATGTCGAGGCCGGCCAGCGTGATCACCGGCGACAGGCAGTTGCGCAGCAGGTGGCCGCGCACGACCTGGTTCGGCGACAGGCCCTTCGCGATCGCCGTCCGCGCGTACGGCGACGAGGCCGCGACGCGGATCGACTCGGCCACGACGCTCGCGTAGTACGGCACGCCGAACAGGCCGAGCGTGATCGCAGGCAGCACCAGTTCCGGCAGCCCCGGCCCACCGGACAGCGGCAGCAGGCCCAGCTTGAAGCCGAAGACGTAGAGCAGCAGGAAGCCGAGGGTGTACGTGGGAATCGACAGCAGCAGGATGTTGAATGCCGCGAGGCCGCTCGACCGGCGTCTGCGCAGGCCGTCCCACAGCCCGAGCGCGCTGCCGAGCACGATCTCGATGATCAGCCCGGCGCCCGCGAGCAGCAGCGTCGCCGGCAGCACCTCGAAGATCATGTCGAACACCTCACGGCGCCGGATGTACGACAGCCCCAGGTCGCCCTGGCCGACGGCCTCGACGTAGCGGGCCAACTGGGTCGTGATCGGGTCGTTCAGGTGGAGGTTCTCTCGCACGGTCGCGAGCACCACCGGGTCGGCGCGCGGGCCGGCGATCCGGCGCGCGGGGTCGCCCGGCACCATGAACTGCAGGACGAACGTCAGCAGCACGACCCCGACGATCGTCAGGACGCCGAGCGCGACGCGGAGGGTTACGTATCGAGCCATGACCTGCGCAGGGAGACCTGGCCGCGGCGTGCGAGCCCCTCGGCGAGCAGCACGAACGACAGCACCGTCAGCACGATGCAGACGAGCGGCACGAGCAGCATCTGCGGCGCGTACTGGAACGCGTCCTGGCCCTGCTCGAGCATCGACCCCCACTCCGGCGTCGGCGGCTGCATGCCGGCTCCGAGGTAGGAACAGGCCCGCGCCGATCGACACGACCGAGGCGCCGTTGAGCGCGCCCACCGTGAGCAGCATCGGCCCGAGGTGGGGCAGGATGTGGCGGCGGACGATGGTCAGGCCGCCGACCCCCGAGGAGACGGCCGCCTCGACGAACGCGCGCCGCCGCAGCGCCAGGGTCTCACCGAACACCAGGCGCGCCGTCCAGGCCCAGTACAGCACGGTGATCACGATCACGAGGCCGGTGATGCCGGTGCCGAAGATCGAAGCCAGCGCGAGACCCGTGATGGCCGTCGGCACGCTCAGGAAGACGTCGGTGATGCGCATCAGGACCTGCTCGACCCAGCCCCGGTAGAACCCCGCGATCACACCGACGATCGCCCCCAGCGCCATCGACGTGAGGTTGGCGATGAACGTGAACTTCAGCGTCTGCCGCCCGCCCCATGCCGCCCGCGCGAGCATGTCGCGCCCGATCTCGTCCGTGCCGAGCGGGTGCCCGGGCGTTCCGACTCCGACCGGCAGCCCGTCCGGGCCGAGCCCGTCGGGATAGACCTTGTACGGATCTCCGAGCAACGGCGCGGCGAGGACGAACCCGACGACCAGCACCAGCACGGCGACGCCGAGCCAGAGAGTGATGCTGGACCGCCGGGCGGCGGCTCGCCTACGCGAGCCAGAGGCGGTCGTAGTAAGGGCCGTAGACACCGGAGTAGTGGAAGTTCTGCACCTTGGTGAGGTCGACGCCCATCAGCCAGTTCGCCGTCTGCAGGAACACGTGCACCGAGTCGTCGCCGACGACCTGCTCCACCTGCGCGAGCAGCGTGTCGCGGGCCGCCTGGTCGGTGGTCTGACGCGCCTTCGCGGTCAGCTCGTCGACCTGCGGGTTCGTGTAGTGCGTGTAGTTCGACGAGCCGTCGGTCTCGTAGTACTGGCTGATCAGATCGATCATGGTCGGGTAGATCGCGTAGTACAGCGAGAACCACGCGTCGCACTTGTTGTCGATGGTCAGCTGGAAGAGCGCGTCGGCGTTCGCCTCGCCGCGGATCTTCGCGTTGATGCCGACCGCCGCCCACTGCTGCTGCAGGATCTGCCCGAGCTTCGTCTCGTCGGACGAGTCGGACGACAGCCAGAAGTCGAAGGTCGGGTTGGTGACGCCGGCCTCGGCCAGCAGCGCCTTCGCCTTCTCCGGGTCGTACGTGTACGGCTGGAACGTGCGCGGGAAGCCCGGCAGGTCCTTCGGGAACGGCGCGCCGAACGTGAACGCCGTGTCGCCGGTGACCTTCGACAGCGCGTCGCGATCGGTGGCGTAGTTCAGCGCCTGGCGGACCTTGAGGTCCTTGAACAGCGGCTGCCGGCTCTGGTCGAGGTTGACCCAGCGCTGCGCGAACAACGGCTGCTCGATGACCTGATCTTTCAGCTTCTCGTCGCGCCGCATCTTCGCGAGGTTCTGCGCGTCGAGGCCGTCGGGCAGCACGTCGGCCTCGCCCTTCGAGAGCTCGAGGATCTGCACGCCCGGATCGACCCCCCAGCGGTACTCGACCTGGTCGACGTACGGCAGACCCGGCCAGTGGTAGCCGGTGTGCCGGTCGAACGACATCGTCTGGCCGCCCGGGTCGTACGACGTCAGCTTGTACGGGCCGTTGCCGACGACGTGGGCCTGGAAGTCCTTGCCGAACTCCTCCACCGCCTCCTTCGGCACCGGCGCCATGAACGGCTGCGTCAGCGCGTAGAGGAAGGTGACGTCGGGCTGCACGAGCTTGATCTGGATGGTCTGCGGATCGATCACCTTGATGCCGGTAACCGTCGTCGCGCCGTCCTCGTACCGCTCCTTGGCGCCCTCGATGGTGTAGATGTAGCTTGCCGCCCAGCTCTCGTTGGCCGGGTCGAGCACACGGTCCCACGCGTAGGCGTAGTCCTCGGCCACGACGGCGCGGCCGTTGTGGAACGTCACGCCGTCGCGCAGCGGAACGGTGTAGGTGAGGCCGTCGGCGGAGATCTCCGGCAGGTCGGCCGCGCAGTGCGGCTGCGGGTCGTTGCTCTCGCTGTAGGTGTACAGCGGCGCGAACGTGAGGTTGCAGATCGAGTCCCAGCTGGTGCCGGTGTAGCCGATCGCGGGGTCGTTGGAGTTGCCCTCCGCCTGCCACACGACGAGCAGCTTGCCGCCGGGCGTGCCGCCGACGGCGGGCGGGCCCGGGACGCCGATACCGACGCCCTCGCCCGCGCTCGTTGCGCCACCGCCGGTGGTGGCGGGCGCGGTGCCGGAGGCGGTGGTCGGCAGCTTGGAGGCCGAGCCCCCGCAGCCGACCAGGTAGATCGCGAGAATACCGGTGCCTGCGCCGGCGAGCAGCTCGCGGCGGTTCAGCGGGCGCGGGCCCTGGTGCTCGGCCATGAAACTCCCTCTCCGTTCTGACTCAAGAATCAGTCCGGACATCCTACAGGCGCCGCTGGCCTGCCGAAACCCGCCACAATGAATCGGGTGAGCCGGACCAGTGGACCGTCGGAGCTGCTTGTCGAGCTCGACCGCGCGGCGCCCGAGCCGTTGCGCGACCAGCTCGCGTCGCGGCTCCGCGACGCGATCCGGCTCGGCTCGCTGCGCGCGGGCGTGCGGCTGCCGGCCTCGCGGGTGCTGGCCTCCGAGCTGCGCGTCTCCCGCGGCGTCGTCGTCGAGGCCTACGACGAGCTGCACGCGCAGGGATTCCTGCGGGTGACACCGCGGTCGGCTCCGGTGGTGGTGGCGGTGCCGGGCGCACCGCGGCTGCACGCTCCCGACCCGCCGCCCCGCGCGCCGCTGGTCGACTTCTCGATCGAGACCGTCGACACGGCGCTGTTCGACCGCCGCGCGTGGCTGCGCGCCTACGGCGCCGCGCTCGACGCCGCCCCGGGCGCCGCGCTGGCCTACGGCGACCCGCGCGGCCAGTCCGACCTGCGCGTCGCCCTCGCCGACTACCTGGGCCGGGCGCGCGCGGTCGCCGCCGATCCCCGCGACGTCGTCGTCTGCCAGGGCTCGATCCAGGGCGTCCACCTCGCTGCCCGCCTGCTGGTGCGCGCCGGCGTGCAGCGGGTCGCGCTCGAGGATCCCTGCGGCGACGAGCTGCGCGCCGCCGTCGTCGGCGCCGGGCTGGAGCCGGTCGCGCTGCCCACCGACGCCCACGGGCTGGTCGTCGACGCGCTGGCGGGCGCCGGCGTCGGCGCCGCGTTCCTGACGCCGGCGCACCAGTATCCCGGCGGCGGGACGCTGCCGCCCGAGCGGCGGCAGGCGCTGCTGCATTGGGCGCGCAGCGCGGACGCCCTGCTGGTCGAGGACGACTACGACGGCGAGCTGCGCTACGACCGCCGGCCGGTCGGCGCGCTGCAGGGCCTCGCGCGCGAGCGGGTGCTGTACATCGGCACCGCATCGCGCACGCTCGCGCCCGCCCTGCGGCTGGGCTGGATCGTCGTGCCGCCGCAGCTCGCCGACGACGCCGGGACGCTGCGGTGGGAGCTCGGCGGCGCGTCGCCGTCGCTCGACCAGCTGGCGTTCGCGCGGCTGCTCACCAGCGCCGCCTTCGAGCGCGGCGTGCGGCGGCTGCGGGTGGAGTACGCGCGACGGCGGTCGGCGCTGCTGACCGCGCTCGAGCGGGCGCTGCCGGCGGCTGTGGTGGGCGGCAGCGCCGCCGGTCTGCACCTGACGCTGACGCTGCCGGCGCCGGTCGGCGTGGCCGAGCTCGCGGCAGCGGCTGACGCGCAGCGCGTCCGGGTGCGGACGATCGAGCACTTCCGCGCCGCGCCCGCCGCCGCGACGACGACCCTGCTGCTCGGTTTCGGGCGGGTACCGGGTGCCGCCGCGCCGCTGGCGGCGGCGCTGCTGGAGTCGTCGATCGAGATGGCGGGCCACGCCGTGGACCGCTCGCGCTGGTGATTCTGGCCCTGGCTGAGGGAACCAGCCCGCCGGTACTGTCTGCTCCGTGAACGTCTTCCCCACCGGCGACGGCACCTGGCTGCGCTGTCAGCTGCACTCCCACACCACGAACTCCGACGGTGACGCCACGCCCGCCGGGCTCTGCGACCACTTCGCGCGCGCGGGCTTCGACGTGCTCGCCATCACCGACCACTGGCACGTCACGGACCACGCCACCGACGACATCCTCGTGATGCCATCGAGCGAGCTGTCGGCCCGGTGCGAGGGCCCGAGCGACGAGGCCGAGGTGCTCGCGCTCGGGGTCGAGGTGCTGCCCGAGGTGCGCGACTACTTCCCGACCATCGAGGAGCTGGCCGCGTGGATCCGCGAGCAGGGCGGCGCGCCGTACCTGTGCCACCCGTACTGGAGCGGCCTCAACCCGCAGCACTACCTCGACGCCCCGTCGCTGGTCGGCCTCGAGGTCTACAACGCGGCGTCCGAGCTGACGCAGGGCAGCGGCCTGTCGAGCGTCCACTGGGACGACATCCTGCAGCTCGGCGCGACGCCGTTCGCGATCGCCACCGACGACACGCACTACCCGGGGCAGGACTCGCGCAACGGCTGGACGATGGTGCTGGCGGCCGAGCGCAGCAAGGAGGCGGTCATCGACGCGCTCGTGCACGGCCGCGCGTACGGCACCGCCGGGCCGACGATCCACTCGATCGAGATGGACGGCGAGATCGCCGAGGTGCGGTGCTCGCCGGCGCGCCAGATCCGGCTGCGCTCCGGCGCCTGGGACGGCGGCGTCGTGAACGCCGACCGGTTCGCGATGAGCTACCAGGGCGAGGTGCTGGAGCGCGACGGCGACGGGCTCATCACCGCCGCCCGCTTCGCGCCGCTCGAGTACTGGCGCTGGGCGCGGCTCGAGGTCGACGACGTCCACGGCCACCGCGCGTGGTCGAACGCGTGGCGCCTGCCGGAGAAGAGCGCCTGATGTTCGCGTCGCCCCTCGAGGTGCTGACGCCCGACGCGATCACCTCCGTCCACGACCAGGCGATGAAGATCCTGGAGGAGATCGGCGTCGAGGTCGGCTCGGAGGCCGGCATCGACCTGTTGCGGGGCGCCGGCCAGACGGTCGACGGCACGCGCGTGCGGCTCGATCGCGGCTTCGTGATGGAGCAGGTGGCGAAGGCCCCGGACAGCTTCACGCTCCGCCCGCGCAACGCGGCGCGCGAGGTGCACGTGGGCGGTGGCTCGATGGTGCTGACGCCGGTGGGCGGCTCGCCGTTCTGCTCCGACCTGGAACGCGGCCGCCGCGACGGCACGCTCGACGCATACGTCGAGCTGACGCAGATGGCGCACGCCGCCGACGTGATCGGCTGCCTGCAGTCGGGCGTCACCGAGGCCGCCGACCTGTCGGAGATCAGCCGCTACCTCGACCTCGACTACGCCTGTCTGCGCTGGTCCGACAAGCCGTACATCTGCTACGGCACGTCGGGCGAGAAGGCCGGCGACGCCGTCACGATGGCGGCGATGGCCTGCGGCGGTCGCGACGCGATCGCCGAGACGCCGGCGATCATCGGCATCGTCAACCCCAACAGCCCGCTGGTGTGGGACTCGCTGATGGTGGAGTGCATCCTCGCGTGGGCGGCCGCCGGTCAGCCGGTGGCGATGACGCCGTTCATGCTGGCGGGCGCGACCGCTCCGGTGTCGCTGGCCGCGGGGCTGTCGCTGCAGATCGCCGAGGCCCTGTCCGGCGTCGCGCTCGCGCAGCTGGTGCGGCCGGGCACGCCGTGCCTCTACGGCTCGTTCTTCTCCGGCGTCGACATGCGCTCGGGCGGCCCGGCGCTGGGCATGCCCGAGGGCGTGCTGGCGACGCTCGCCGGCGGCCAGCTGGCCCGGCACTACGGGCTGCCGTACCGCGGCGGCGGCGGCCTCTGCAGCGGCAACGCGGTCGACGCGCAGTCGGCGTACGAGACGTCGATGGCGCTGTGGGCGACGTATCACTCCGGCTCCGACCTGGTACTGCACGCGGCGGGCTGGCTGGAGGGCGGCCTGACGGCGTCGTTCGAGAAGTTCGTCCTCGACGTGGAGGTGCTGAAGATGTTCGAGCGGCTCCGCGAGGGGGTCGTGGTCGACGCCGAGCACCTCGCGTACGACGCGATCCGCGACGAGGGGCCGGCCGGCATGTTCCTGGCCTCGCCGCACACGCTCGAGCACTACCGCGCGTGGCTGCACATCTCGCCGCTGTTCCGTTCCCAGGCCCACCCGACGTGGGTCAAGCAGGGCGCGCCGACGGCCGATCAGGCCGCGGTGCCGGAGTGGAAGAAGCTGCTCGAGCGCTACGAGGATCCGGGCATCGACGACGCGGTCGACGCCGAGCTGCAGGAGTTCATGGCGCGCCGCAAGGCGGTGCTGGACGCGTGAGGGATCCGCGCCACGACATCCTCTTCGAGCCCGTCCCGATCGGGCCGGTGACGCTGCCGAACCGCTTCTACCAGGTGCCGCACTGCACCGGGTTCGGCGTCACGAAGCCGTTCACGCAGGCGGCGCACCGCGGCATGAAGGCCGACGGCGGCTGGGGCGCGGTGTGCACGGAGTACTGCTCGATCTCCCCGACCTCCGACGACGAGCCGTACGTCTCCTCGCGCCTGTGGGACGACGCGGACGTGGCGTCGCTGCGGCTGATGACCGAGGCCGTGCACGCGCACGGCGCGCTGGCCGGCGTCGAGCTGTGGCACGGCGGCGCGATGGCGACGGTCCGCGAGAGCCGGCTGCCGCCGCTGGCGCCGAGCCAGATCGCGAACGAGCACCTGCCGTGGAACGTGCCGCAGGCGATGACGGCGGCCGACATCCGCCGCGAGCAGGACGCGTGGGTGGCCGCGGCCCGACGGGCGGTCGAGGCCGGCTTCGACATCGTCTACGTGTACGGCTCGCACTCCTACCTGCCGACGCAGTTCCTCTCCTCGCGCACGAACCGCCGCACCGACGCGTACGGTGGCTCGGTCTCCAACCGCGCGCGGTTCTGGCTGGAGGCGATCGAGCGCGTCAGGGAGGCGGTCGGCGACCGCTGTGCGATCGCCGTCCGCGTGGCCGCCGACTCGTTTGCGGCGACCGGCATCGAGCCGGAGGAGGGCGCCGCCTTCGTGCGCGCCGCCGACCCGTTCGTCGACCTCTGGGACGCGGCGATCGGCGCCGACGCGGGCGAGTTCCGCACCGACTCGGGCGCGTCGCGCTCCTACGTGCAGGGCTACCAGCTGGAGCTGACGCGGTGGATGCGCGGCGCCACCGCCAAGCCGATGGTCGGCGTCGGGCGCTACACCGATCCGGACCTGATGGCCGCGCACGTCTCGAGCGGCGCGATCGACGTCATCGGCGCCGCCCGCCCGTCGATCGCAGACCCGTTCCTGCCGGCCAAGATCCGCGACGGCCGCTACGACGAGATCCGCGAGTGCATCGGCTGCAACCAGTGCTACTCGCGGGCCAACTACGCGCGGCACCTGGGCTGCACGCAGAACGCGACGGCGGGCGAGGAGCACCGCCGCGGCTGGCATCCGGAGCGGTTCGCGCCGGCGTCGAACGCCGCCAGGGACGTGCTGGTGGTGGGCGCCGGGCCGGCGGGGCTGGAGTGCGCGATCGTCCTCGCGAAACGCGGCTTCAAGCGCGTGCATCTCGTCGACGCGGCGCCCGAGATCGGCGGCCACCTGCGCTGGCTGCCGCAGCTGCCGGGGCTCGGCGACTGGGCGCGCGTGCTCGACTGGCGCCGCATCCAGCTGAAGAAGCTGCGGCGCAGCATCGAGGTGATCACCTGCGAGGAGCTGACCGCCGACGACCTGCGCACCTACGGCGCCGAGCTGGTGGTGATCGCGACTGGCTCCACGTGGGCGGCCGACGGCTTCAACGTCTACGCGGGCGGGCCGATCGCGGTCGACGACCCGCGCACGGTGACGCCCGAGCAGGTGCTCGACGGGCTGCCCGACGGCGACGTCGCGGTGCTCGACTGCGAGGGCTACCTGGTCGGCGTCGGCTGCGCCGAGCTGGCGCTGCAGCGGGGCCGCAGGGTCACGTACCACTCGCCGTTCGACCGGGTCGCGCCGCTGCTGGACGAGACGCTCGAGGCGCCGGCGCTGCGACCGCGCCTGGCGGCGGCGGGCCTGCAGATGGCACCGCTCCCGGCCAGCCTGGCCGACGTCGACGCGGGTGCGATCGTGCTGGTCACGCAGCGTCGCTCCGACGACGCCCTCTACCACGCGCTGGTGGACGATCCGGGCGATGTCGAGGGCGTCTACCGCGTCGGCGACTGCGTCGCGCCGCGCATCCTGGCCGACGCGATCTTCGACGCCCACCGCCTGGCGCGCGAGATCGACAGCCCGGATCCGGCGGTGGCCCTCCCGTGGCTCCGCGAGCGCGTCAGCGTGCCGTAACCCGCGCGGACAGGCGCGGGACAGCGACAAAAGGCGCGCAGAACCGTGCCGTCGTGCGCGTCGAGGAACCTGGTGCCCAGACGCTCGTCGGAGGTGGGCCAGCACCCTGAAAATCGGCGCGCGGAAAGCACGGAAGTGCAACGAACGCGCACGGAACTGGCGTACCCCCGCACCGGACCGTGCCATCCGCGCAAATTCGGTGCCAGGCACCGAATTTGCACGGCGGCCCGTTCGACCGTCAGGCCCTCGTCTGCCAGTACGTGCCGAACTCCTCCGCCGTCAGCACGTCCGGGCCCGGCAGCGACGCCAGGCAGCCGCCGTCGACCGGGACCGAGGCGCCCGTCATGAACGACGCGTCGTCGGAGAGGAGGAAGGCGACCGCGGCGGCGATCTCGGACGGCTTGCCGAGGCGCTTCATCATCTGCAACCCCTCGATCATCTTCCGCTGCGTGTCCGGATCCTGCGAGTCGGCGATCTCGCGCTCGACCAGCGGCGTCGCCGTCGCGCCCGGCAGGATCGCGTTCGCGCGGATGCCGTGCGTCGCGTACTCGACCGCGATCGCACGCACGATCGCACCGACCGCCGCCTTGGAGATCGAGTAGACGCCGATCTTCGCGAAGGCGCCCGGATCGAGGATCGAGCTCGTGCAGACGATCGCGCCGCCCTCGCCGCGCTCCATGAAGTGGTTGATCGAGTGCTTGCAGGTCAGGAAGATGCCCTTCGCGTTGACCGCGATCGCCCGGTCGAACCACTCGTCCGGCGTGTCGGCGAGCAGCAGCGGCGGCGTCTCGATGCCGGCGTTGGCGTGCACGACGTCGAGCTTGCCGAACTGCTCGACGATCGCGCGCACGGTCTGCTCGACCTGATCGCCCTGCGACACGTCGGTGCGCATGAACGTGATCGCCGCGTTCTCACCGGCGACGCGCGCGCCACCCTCCTCGTCGATGTCGGCGATGACGACCTGCGCGCCCTCCTCCGTCAACCGCTGCGCGACCGCGCGGCCGATGCCGCTGGCGCCACCCGTGACGAGCCCGATCTTGCCCTCGAACCGATGCATTGCCATCCCCCCGTTACTCGTCGGCCACCGGCGCCGGACCGAGGCACGCCTCGGCGACCAGCTCTGACAGCTCGCGCCAGCTCGAGCCGGTCGCTCGAGCCCGTGGTCTTGATCGCGTCCTCGTACATGGTCACGTCCTTCGGGCACGCAACGACGAATTGCGTCACCTGGCCCCCCAGCGCGACCGCCTCGTGGATGCGGTCCTCCGACGGCCGGCCCGCCTGGCGGCTCGCGCATCCAGATGCGCCCGCCGCCGGCGCCGCAGCAGAACGAGTTGTCGCGGTTGCGCGGCATCTCGACCAGCTCGAGGCCGATGCGCGCGAGCAGGTCGCGGGGCGGCTCGTAGACGCCGTTGTAGCGCCCGAGCGCGCACGGGTCGTGGTACGTGACCGTACGCCCGAGCGCGTGCGCCACCGTCAGCGACCCGGCGTCGAGCAGCTCGCCGCAGCAGCTGCGAGTGATGCACCACCTGCTCGGCCGTCCACGGCGCGCCGAGCGCCGGGTACTCGTTGCGCAGCGTGTTGAAGCCGTGCGGATCGCTGGTCAGGATGCGCGTTGAACTCGCAGCGGGAGATCTGGTCGATGTTCTCCTCGGCGAGGCTCCGGAACAGGCCCTCCTCGCCCGCGCGCCGCACGTCGTTGCCGGCCGTCCGCTCGGCGTCGTGGAGGATCCCGAAGTCGACGCCGGCGGCCTCCAGCAGCCGCGCCAGCGCGAGCGTGTTGCGCTGGTTGCGGGGATCGAGGCTCGCGTAGTCGCCGACGAACCAGAGCACGTCGACCGGCTCCTTGCGGGCGTCGCGCACCTCGAAGTCGAGGTCGCGCGTCCAGCGCGCGCGCTTGCGCCGCGACTCGCCGAACGAGTTGCCGCTGGTGGCGACGGCCTCGAGCGACGTTCTGCAGGCCCGTCGTCGAGGTCGCCCTGCTCGATCAGGTCGCGTCGCAGCAGGTTGATGATCGGCACGTGCTCGATGCCGACCGGGCAGATCTCGACGCAGGCCATGCACTGCATGCACGACCACAGCGTGTCCGAGGCGATCTGCGGCTCCGGCCCGGCCTGCGCCTGCCGCTGCAGGTCGAGCACCAGGTCGCGCGGCGACAGCGGCAGGCCCGACGCCGTCGCCGGACACGCCTCGTGGCAGCGGCCGCAGCGCGTGCACGAGTCGAGGTCGATCAGGTGCCGCGGCAGGAAGTCGGTGAACGTTGCGTAGCCCGCCTCGGGCTCCGCCGGCAGCGTGCTCTTGACGTGCGGCGTCGCGCACCGACACCCCCGCGGGCCCGGCCATCATGTGCAGCGCCTTCGTGCGCGGGATGGCGGCGACGAACGACAGCGCCACGATGCCGTGCACCCACCACGTCACGTGCCGCAGCGTCTCGGCCGTCTCCGGTCCCAGCCCGGCGGCGTGCAGGCCGTTGCCGATGACGTAGCCGACCGGCGCCCACACCTCGAAGTCGGGCTGGTCGATCGCGATGCGCAGCGCCTCGAGCGCGAACCCGCTCAGCGCCAGGAAGAACAGCAGCCCGATGAACGCCCAGTCGCCGGCCCCGTACGTCAGCTTCGACGGCCGGGTGGTGAACCTTCGGACGATGAAGAACCCGACGCCGACCATCAGCGCCACGCCGAACAGGTCGAGGAACAGCGAGTAGCCCTTGTAGAAGGCGCCCTCCCAGAACGTCCAGCCGAGCACCGGCTTCGCGAAGTCGTCCTGGATCGCGAGGATCACCGTGCCCGCGAACAGCACGAGGAACCCGTAGAAGACGCCGGCGTGCGCGTAGCCGGCGAACCCGGCTCGCCGCCTGATCCAGACGTGCGTCAGGAC
This sequence comes from uncultured Actinomycetes bacterium, assembly GCA_963722525.1. GTDB lineage: Bacteria > Actinomycetota > Thermoleophilia > Gaiellales > F1-60-MAGs149 > VFJZ01. Next base: position 1,406,645 of record CAVRMM010000002.1, read on the forward strand.
GATCCGCAGCGTCGTCCCGATCCGCGGCCGCGGCAGCGCGCCGCGTCCCGACCGCCACCGCCGCACGAGCCGGTACATGCCGTAGAAGAAGATGCCCGTCGACAGGAACGACGCGAAGTACCAGATCGCCTTCTCGACGCCGCCCATGCCGGCGAACGTCTCGCGCGTCGCCGTCACGCCTGACGCCAGATCGGACCGCGCTCGATGACCGGGTCGAGCAGCCCGTCGCGCAGCCAGTAGTCGCTCTCGTCGTCGGCCGCCGGGTCGGGCTTCTGCCCCGGATAGCCGATCAGGCGGCGCACGCGCGGATGGAGGTAGTAGGCGCCGGTCGCCATCAGCCCGAGCGCGAAGAACGCCGCCGGGTCGTCGTCGTGGAGCGCCCGCGCGCTGGATCCCGAACCGAGCGCGCGCAGCAGGTCGGCCTCGAGGTCGGGACGCGTCGCCAGCGCCCGGTCGAGCCACTTCGCCTCGACGCCCAGACTTGACGGCGCCGGCAGGTCGCCGGTGGCGGGCAGCAGCTCGTCGGCGAGGCGGGCGAACGCCGCGCGGTCCGCTGGCGTCACGTCGCCACCGCCTGCGTCGACGCCGTGTCGGCGATGTGCTCGGCCGTGCGCAGCGCCAGCGCGCAGATGGTCGACGTCGGGTTCACGCCGCCGGCGGTGACGAACAGGCTGCCGTCGACCACGAACAGGTTCGGCACGTCGTGCGTGCGGCCCCACGGGTCGCAGACGCTGGTGGCGGGATCGGTGCCCATCCGGGCGGTGCCGAGTAGGTGGCCGGGCTGGTCGTTGCAGATCCGCAGCCGGTAGGTGGCGCGCGCGCCGCCGGCCAGGTGCGCCTCGCGGATGCGCTCCAGGTGCCAGTCGAGCTGGCGCCAGTTATTCTCGGCCACGGTGTAGGTGATGTGCGGGGCCGGGATGCCGTCGCCGTCGCGCACCACGGGGTCGAGCGTGACGCCGTTGCGCTCGTCGGGCAGGTCCTCGGTGATCGCGCCCCAGTCGATGCAGCGGCCGATGTGGCTGCGCACGTGCTCCTGCAGCGCGCTCCCCCACGCCTTCTCGAACGGCTCGCCGTCCAGCAGCGAGACCATGCGGTGCGGCCCCTGCGTGGGCATCACCTGCCACTTCGCGCCGCGCACGAAGCCGCGGTCGGTGTCGGTGTCGTAGAACTGGAACGAGTGGATCGTCTGGCCGGCCGGGCCCTTCCAGGCCTCGAGATCGTCGTCGTAGACGCCCACCACGACGCCGGTCGGGTGCAGCATCAGCCGGCGGCCGACGAGGCCAGAGGAGTTGGCGAGGCCCGCTGGGTGCTGGGGCGAGGCCGACAGCAGCATCAGCCGCGGCGTGCCCACGCCGTTGGCGGCCAGCACCACGATGTCGGCCTCCTGGTGGTGCTCGGCACCGCTGCGGTCGCGGTAGACGGCGCCGCGGGCGCGGCCGGCCGCGTCGACGGTCACCTCGCGGACGCGGGCGCCGGTCACCAGGCGCGCGCCGTGCCTGATCGCCTCCGGCCAGTGCGTCAGATCGACGCTGGATTTGGCGCCGTGCGGGCAGCCGGTCTCGCAGGTGCCGTACCGCGCGCAGCGCTGCAGGTTACGGTAGTCGCGCGACGCGATCGCGTTCGGCGCCGGCCACCAGTGCCAGCCGAGTGCGTTCATGCCCTCGGCGGCCTTGCGCCCGTAGGCATTGATGGGGTGCGGCGGCAGCGGCGGCGCGGCGCCGGGCGGCAGCGCCGGATCGCCACCCAGGCCGGAGACGCCGAGGTCGGCATCCGTGCGCTCGTAGTACGGCAACAGGTCGTCGTAGGAGATCGGCCAGTCGTCGCCGACGTCATCCAGCGTGCGGACGCGGAAGTCGGTCGGCAGCAGGCGCGGGAAGTGCCCGCCGAAGTGCAGCGTCGAGCCGCCCACGCCGGCGAACATCTGCGGCAGGATCTCGGCGTCGGTGACCTCGACCGGGTAGTCGTCGGCACGGGTGCGCAGGTTCGGGTCGTGATGCCACCGCTGCGACATCTCGAGTTCCCACTCCGGCCGGTTGCCCGGGTACTCCGAGGCGTTCACCCAGTGGCCCTGCTCGAGGCAGACGACGGAGAACCCGCGCTCGGCCAGGTGACGACTGACGACCGCCCCCGAGGCGCCGCTCCCGATCACGAGCACGTCTGCGCGGTCCGGCATGGCTGCACCCTGACCGAGCCGGAACGCACCGTCAAGCCCGGGCCGGCGGGACCGCACCGACCGGTGCCCGCGTGCGAATACCTTCCTCGAGATGCCATACGCGACCGCGCCGGACGGCGCGTCCATCTTCTACCGCCGCCGCGGTGCCGTCGGTGCGCCGCCCGTGCTGCTGATCGCCGGGCTGGGTCTCACGCTCGCGTCGTGGCGGCAGACCGTCGCCTGGCTCGAGGAGCGGCACGACGTCATCCTGCTCGACACCCGCGGCTCGGGCCGCTCGTCGTCTCGCGGCCGCCTCTTCACGACCGGCCGGCTGGCCGCCGATGCGGTCGCCGTGCTCGACGCCTGCGGCGTACGGGCGGCCGATGTCTACGGCTACTGCTTCGGCGGGCTGGTGGCCGAACGCCTGGCGTCGCTGCATCCCGCCCGCGTCCGCCGTGTCGTCCTCGGCGCGGCGCTGGCCGGCGGTCGCGACCTCGCGCTGCCGCGGCTGCGGACGCTCGCCGCGACCGTGCGCGCCCTGATGCACCGCGACCCCCGCGCCCGGCTGCGCGCCCTCGCGCGCCTGGCCGGCCCGGCCGGATCGCTGCGGGAGATCCGCTCGGCCCTCGTCCACGTCCGGCTCGGGTCGGCCGGGCTGCGCCGGCAGGTCGCCGCCGCCGCCCTGCACCTCTGCCGGCGTTCGCGGCAGCTCGCGATGCCGGTGCTCGTGCTGCACGGCGCCGACGATCCCCTCGTGCCGCCTCGTAACGCGGTGCGGCTCGCCCGCCGGACGGGCGGCGCGCTGCGCCTCATCGACGGGGCGGGACACGCGTACCACGCCGATGCGCCCGACGAGACCCGCACCGCCGTGCTGGCGTTTCTCGAGCGCGCCGACGCCGCCGGCTGATCAGGCCGGCAGGCCCCGTTCCTCGATGGTGCAGGCGCCGCCGGCACAGATCTCGTACGCCTCATCACGCCGCGAACCAGCCCCGGCGCACCGAGAACGCATAGATCTGGCCGCCGACGCAGAGGCCGAGCACGGCCTCCATCCACATCAGCGCCATGCAGAAGACGCGGACGGTGAGCGGCTGTAGCGGATCCCGAAGGCGACGCGGAGCCGAACTCGATCGCGAACGCGAACGCACCGACGACGAGCGTCAGCCCGGCGGCGGTACGTGCCTCGCGCTGTTGAACACGGCGGCCCGGATCTGCCTGCCGCCGACCGCCAAACGGACGATTGCCTGCCCGTACGGCGCGCTGCTCATCCGTTGCTCCCCGACTCGCGTCTCCGGGCGTAGTCTGGCAGACGCTCAGGCGGCGCGGCGGCTGTTGCGCGTCGCGAAGCCGCCCGTGCGGGCCGCCTCCTGCACGCGCTCGGCCGGATCGCGCGGCGGCAGCACCAGGCGCCGGCCGTTCGAGCCCTCGACCGCGCGCCGGCACGCCTTGCGCAGCGACTCGGGGCGGTAGACGGCGTCGTGCGACTCCTGCATCTCGGCCAGCTCGGCCGCGTCGATGACGACAACGCCCCGCTGGCGCAGCTCCTGCGTCTCGGCGACCAGGAACCGCCCGCGGCGGATCACGAGCGTCGGGTCGTCGTCGATGCGTACGATCGTGCCGTCGCAGCGCTCGGCGATCTCGGCCAGCTCGTAGCTGCTGAACGGGTCGTCGCCGATCATGGCGATGCGAGCGCCGTGCAGGCGCGCGGCGCGGGACTGGCGGCGGTCGTGCCGCTCGTGCATGGATGAGACGGCCCCGAGGAGGGCGCGACGGCGGTCTTCGGAAGACTGGTCGTGGGAGATCACGTGTTTGTCATCGGCCGTTCGGTGGCCGGTGAGCTTCCCCCGGCTGGGTCAAACTCGCGGATCCGGGCCTCCTGGGCGCCGACGCCGGCCAGGGCGTCCTCGCCGAACGCGGTCGTCACCGGGTCATAGCGATGGCGGTCGATGAAGTCGGTGACGGCGCCGGCCAGCGCCGCGATCAGGAACAGCACGACGGTGACGGCGATCGCGGGCCGCAGATCGACCAGCTCGGCCACCGGCCCGGCGAGGGCCGCGCCGAGCACGCCGACCCCGAACGAGAACGAGTAGATGAACGCGATCGTCGAGGCGCGGTCCTCCGGCGCGGTCGACATCTGCATCGTGGTGCGGAAGCGGATGATCACGACGCCGTTGCCGAGTCCCGAGACGAGGATGCCGGCCGCGATCAGCGGGATGCTCGAGCTGAACAACATCGGCAGCAGGCCGGCGCCCATCACCACCATGCCGAGCAGGAACGTGGCGGTGCGCTTCGGCAGGAACGGCCCCGCCCAGGCCCCGAAGACCAGCCCGAAGGCATGGGTTGCGAGCACGAACCCGATCGCCGCCGCCGACGCCCCGACCGCGCCGCGCAGCAGCGGGATCTGCAGCGCGTTGCCCATGCCGACCGCCGCCGTCGCGAGCGGCAGGGCCACCAGCACCACGCGCAGGCGCGGGTGCCCGGCCATGCGGCGCGCGCCGGCGGTGACCTGTTGCCACCACGACTCGTGCGGCATCCCGAGCCCGCGCGGCGCCGGGATGGACGGCAGCGTCAGCAGCAGCAGCGCCGACGCCAGGAACGTGACCGCGTTCATGCCGAGCACGAACTCGGGGGCCGTGATGCCGATCAGCACACCGCCGACCGCGTAACCGGCGAGGGTCATGATGTTGTCGATCGACAGCGTCGCGGCGTTGGCCGCGTCGAGGTTCTTGGCCGAGACCAGCATCGAGGTGGCCGACGTGGCGATGATCTTGTACGCGCCGGCGCACGCGCCGTTCACGACGGCCAGCATGACCACCAGCGGCGGCGCGTCCACCACGACCAGGATCAGCCACGTCGCGGCGGCCGTCAGCTCGAACACGGCGAGGGCGCGCACCGGCGGCAGCCGGTCGAGGAGGCGGCCGAGCAGGATGCCGATGAACACCGTCGGCGCGAACTCCGCGACGTACAGCAGCGACGCCCAGGTGGTCGATCCCGTCTGGTCGTAGAGCCGCACGGTGAGCGCCACGGCCCCGGCCCAGGTGCCGAACATCGTGATCGCCAGGGACAGCCAGAACCGGCGGAACCCGTTCTCCTGCGGCCCGGCTGCTACGTGCAGGGCAAGACGAAGGAGTCGTCGAGGGTAAGCCGTCGCCATGGTGTTCGGGGGCCTGCGCGAGGGGTCGCGCAACGAACCTCGCCATTGTGACGCAGGTCGCCCCCGGACGCTATCCCAGGTCGACCACCGGAGCGTCCACGGGCCGGCCGGCGCGCAGCTCCGGATGGTGGCGCAACAGGCGCTGGTCGAGGTCGTCGAGCCCGCGCGTACGGGCGATCGCCGGTCGCGCGCCGACCCGCGCGAAGTGCTCCTGCACGGCGTCGCCGCCGATCTGCAGGTCGCGCTTGTAGTGCTGCCAGCCGACCAGCATGTAGAGGTAGATGTCGGCGACCGTATAGCGCTCGCCGAGGCACCAGGTGCGGCCGCGCAGCTCGGCCTCGAGGGCCGCACCCACCTCGGCCAGCTCCTCCAGGCCCTTCGCGCGCACGCCGTCGGTATCGGTCGTGGTGAAGAACTGCGGCGCCATGATCCGCTCCCACAGCGGCCGGAACGTGTCGGAGAGCCACACCATCCAGCGCAGGTACGCACCGCGGTTGGCGTCGCCCGGCGGCGGCTCGAGCTCGGCGGCCGGGAACCGCTCGGCGAGGTACAGCAGGCATGCGCCGGTCTCGTACACCTCGGCCTCGCCGTCGCAGATCGCCGGCACCCGGCGCCACGGGTTCACCTGGCCGAAGCTCGCCGGCCGGGACCGCTCGAACGGCTCGACGTCGATCGGGTGGTACTCGACGCCCGTCTCCTCGAGCGCGCACCGGACCGCGAACGAGGTGCTGCCGGTGATCTGGTAGAAGTCGAGCACGGTCGGGGAGCCTCCGCTAGTCGCCGCGAGCTGGCAGCGTAGCCACGGCGTCCACCGGTGCCTCGGGCACGAGGCAGACCCGGTTGCGCCCGCCGCGCTTGGCCTCGTAGAGGGCCTCGTCCGCGGCGATCACGAGCCGCTCCAGGCGCTGGTCCGGACACGCCGGCCGGCCGGCGCCGATCGAGACGGTGATGCGCATGACGGAACCGTCGTCCAGCAGGACCGGCTCGGCCGCCACGGCGGCGCGCAGGCGCTCCGAGGCGGCGAACAGCGCCTCGTCGTCCTCGACCCCGGTCAGCAGCACGCAGAACTCCTCCCCGCCCCAGCGGGCGACGAGGTCCTCGGCGCGGGTCTCGGCCAGGCGGCGCGCGATCTCGATCAGCACGGCGTCGCCGCCGGCGTGGCCGAAGGTGTCGTTGACGCGTTTGAAGCCGTCGACGTCGAGCATCGCGATGCCGACGGGGTCGTGGCGCGCCAGGGCCTCGTCCATCAGCTTGGTCGCATAGCGCCGGTTGGTGAGCCCGGTCAGCGAGTCGAGCCGCCCGATGCGCTCCAGCTCGGCGTGGGCCGCCGCGAGGCTGTGGGCGCGATCCTCGGCCGTCGCGAGCGCTGCGCTCAGCGCGCGGCGCGCCTCGTGCTCGGACGTGACCTCCTGCACGAGGCCGTCGAGCCGGTACCGGCCGTCGCCGAGCAGCGTCGCCACCGCCTGGTCGCGGACGATGCGCGTGACGCCGTCGATGCCGTTCAGCCGGTACTCGATGTCGAACGAGCGCCCGTGCCCGGCGGCGACGATCACCTCGTCGAACCGCTCGACGTCGTCGGGGTGGACCACGCTGCGCCACCCCGGCGGCGGGCTCCCGGCCTGCGCGGGCCCGCGACCCATGATCCGCTCGATGCCGGCGACGTTGTAGACGCTCGTCATGACGCCGTCCACGCCCACCTCGGCGACCCAGACGTACGTGTTCGCGGATCGCATCACGGCCTCGAGGCGCCGCTGCGCCTGCTCGGCATCGGTGCGGGCGACACGCTGGCTGGTGGTGTCGATGACGACACCGTCGACGAGCAGCCGGCCGCGCTCCCAGCGCGGCGCCAGGTTCTCGCTCACCCAGCGCGTGACGCCGTCCATGCCGACGATCCGGAACGAGGCCGAAATCGGGAGGCCCTTCGAGAGCTGCACGTACGACTCGGCCGCGCGGTGCGCCGCCCGGTCGTCGGGGTGCACGGCGTGGGCCCAGTCGACGCGGACGGCCCCGGTCGCCACGCCGCCGAGCAGCCGGTCGCGGCCGGGGCCGCGGTGCGTCACGACGAGGTCGCGCCCGATGGTCGCCTCGCCATGGAACACGTACACGGCCAGTGCCTGCGTCGTGTGAACCATCGACTCGCCGACCCAGCCGACGTCCTCGTCGCGCCGGGAGCGGCGCCGGCCCGTGATGCCGGCGAGGATGGAGCGCAGCGATGTCGGGGCACGGCGCGGCTCGCCCCGGAGGAGCGGTTCAACCGCGCTCATCGCCGGTGCGCGTCCCTCCCGCACCGCGTCCTCGGCGGGCTGCGACAGCCTCCGCTCCGGAATCATCATGCGCCTCACTGCTCCTCGATCTGCCGTGGTTCGGCCCGAAATCGACGTAGGTGCAGCTTCCGCTTGGTATCGGCAGGATCGCGACGCTGCTTGAACTGACGCTCGCCACCGCCGCGATACTCAGGCGCCGGTCGGCGTCGCGGTCTGACGCAACCGTCGTGACGATGGCTTCGCTAGCGGCGAGGGCGCACGGAGCCGGAGAAGTTCCCGGCGAACCACGAGTCGCTCATCGAGGCGATCTTGACGCGGTCGCCCGGCTTCGGCGCGTGGATGAGCTTGCCCTTGCCGATGTAGATGCCCACGTGGCGATGGTCGCGGAAGAAGAACACCAGGTCGCCGGGCCGCAGCTGCGACACCTTGTAGCGGTGCTGACCCGAGTTCCACTGGTCGCCCGTGTGGTGCACGAGCTTCGTGCCGACCTTGCGGTAGGCGAGCATGGTCAGGCCGCTGCAGTCGACGCCGCGCGGCGTCGCGCCCGCCGTCACGTACGGAACGCCGAGCATACGCCGGGCGAAGCGCGCCACGACGGCGCCGCGGCTGGGGTCAGGCGTCGCGCCGTGGTCGCCGCTCGCAACCGACGCCTTGTTGGAGCCCGCGGACGGGGCGGCGGTGGCGAGCGCGGGCAGACCGAGGAGCGAGAGGAGCGCAACGGCCAGCCCCACGAGGTGCGGCCGCGCGAAGCCGCACGATGGGGGAGTCATCACCTCTGTGTCGTCGGCATCTGCCCCGGATACCCCTGCCCCGTCTGGGGGAGAGACCCGATTCGCCGGCGACAGCGTGGCCACCGTGCCTGCCCGCGTTGCCGGGCGTCGCACGGTGCGTTGGCCTCGGGCGATGGCCGTGACGACGATCGAGTCGGAGACGCTCGGGCAGGGCTGGCTGGCGGTCTCACGGGAGATCCTGGAGCGCGGTGGGGCGGCCTCCTGGGGCGGTCTCGAGACACGCGAGGTGCCCGGCCTGACGCTCAACGTCGAGCGGCCCGCGACGGACGATCCGCTGATCGCCGATCTGGGCGACCCTGCGTGGCTTCAGTGGATGCACGACAACTTCTTCGTCCAGCAGCCGGTGACGGAGCTCGGCGGCGCATGGCGCCCTCCGGCAGGGCTCGATCGCTGTACGCGCGCACCATCCGGCGGCGCCGGACGACCTCGCTGTGCTCCATCGGGACTCCTCTCAGCTGTCGAGCCGGAACGGCGCGAACCGGATGCTGCCGCCCGTGCTGGCGCCCGGCTCGAGGATGATCACGCCGTCGTCCGGATCCGCGAAGCCGCCCGCGCGGTTGAACGCGCAGGAGGCGTTGGTCTGCGGCTCGATGCAGAACACGGGCAGGTTCGGGTCGGCGTAGAACATGAGGTGCCCGAACGCCGCCTCGGCGGTCATCGTCAGCCCGACGCCGCGCCCGGGGAAACGAACCGTGGCGGGTCCCTCCCAGCCGCCGTAGTCGCTGCAGCGCCAGCGGTCAGGCAGTCCGCGGGCCGCGTCGAACGCGACCTCCGGCGGCAGCGCGATGCGCTCGCCGATCACCACCTCCGGCTCGTTCAGGTGGAACGTCCGGGCCGAGAACTGCACGGTCGCGTCGTCGTCGCGGTCGAACCAGGGGTGGTGCCCGAAGCCGAACGGCATCGTCTCCGTGCTGGCGTTGGTGACCGTCATGGCGACGCTCAGCCCCTCGGCGTCGAGCGCGTAGCGCTGCGTCGCGCGGTACGCGTACGCCTCGCCGGGCTCGATCACCTCGAGGCTCAGCGTCGCCTCTGCGGCGCCGCTCTCAGTGACCATCCACGGGCGCTGCCAGCCGGTGCCGTGCACGTTGTAGATCTCGGGCGGGTTGTTCATCGCGAACGTGTACCGCCGGCCCTGGAACTCGAAGGCGTTGCCGGCGATCCGGTTCGCGTAGGGCACCATCGGAAAGGACGCGACGCCGAGGACGTTCGAGGCGGCGCGGTCGGCGTCGGACAGTGCCCGCAGGACGTCGACGCCGTCGAGCCGGAACGACGCGATGCTGCCGCCGATCTCCGGCACGAGGTCGACCGCGAGATCGCCGGCGCGGAGCTCGATCACGGCCGCCGTCCGGCGGGAGGAGTGAACGCCGCCCGGGCGGCCTCCACCTCGGCCCGGACATCACAACCATCGAGATGGTCGTTGACCAGCCCCATCGCCTGCATGAAGGCGTAGACCGTGGTCGGCCCGACGAACGAGAAGCCGCGCCGCTTCAGATCCTTCGCCATCGCGACCGACGCGGGCGACGTCGTGTTGGCGCGCTGCCACTCGATCGTCGCGGCCTCGCCGGGACGCGGCTCGGGCTCCTCGAAGGACCAGACGTAGGCCGAGAACGAGCCCCACTCCTCGACGACGTCGAGCACGCACCGCGCGTTGTTGATGGTCGAGCGGATCTTGCCGCCGTGCCGGACGATGCCGGCGTCGCCGAGGAGGCGCGTGACGTCGTCGTCGCCGAACTCGGCCACGCGCGCCGCGTCGAACCCGGCGAACGCGGCCCGGAACGCCTCGCGCTTGCGGAGGATCGTCAGCCACGAGAGCCCCGACTGGAACCCCTCCAGGCAGATCTTCTCGAACAGCCGCTGGTCGTCGGCGACCGGGAAGCCCCACTCGGTGTCGTGGTAGGCGACGTAGTCGGGGGTCGACGTGCCCCACGAACAGCGGTGCCGGCCGTCGTCGCCGATCACGATTCCGTCGTTCACGGGTGCAGCATCGCCGAAACGCGCGTCGACGGGGTCACGGGGGCGGCGTGGCAGAGGAGTCGCGGGCGTCCTCGCCGCCTACGACTGGAGTAGCGGCCAGCCCGCACCGCACGGCCCGGCCGTCGTCCACGAGCGGGAGGGCGCCCGGCCGGGGTAGCCTGGATCGGTGGATGGGGGTCCGCAACACGAGGTCAGCGACGCGTCCGGCTGGGTCGACCGGCAGATCGAGCGGGCGATCGCCGAGGCGCAGTGGGCCGGCTGGTTCGATCCGGACGACGACGCCACCGTCCATCGTCTGGCCACGATGGTGCTGGAGCGCCCACTGCCGCCGGCCGTGCAGCGCTACGCCGCGCGGGAGCACGGCGTCGCCCGCGATGACAGCGGCTGCTGACCCTGACGGGGACGCCGACCCTGCGGCACCCGCGAGGCGAGGAGGACCTCGTCGCCGGTCTGCCTCCCGGAGGGGCCGGACGGCGCGCATCAGCTGCAGAACCGCCACGAGGCCGTCGCGCGCGCGCTCTTGCTCTCGACCACGGGCCTGCCGGCGAACGTCTGCTACCCGGACCGCGGCCGGTGGCTGATCCGCAACGCGCCCGGGCGGGAGGTCGCACTCGACCAGACTCGGGCTGCCGGCGACGGCTGAGCGGCGCGCGTGCGTATCAGACCGGAGCGGCGCGCCTCCTCTTCGAGACGGGTCGCCTCCGACGGCCCGCAGAACCAAGGAGCCATCATGGCCAGCACCCGCATCCGCCTCGGCGCGGCACTCGCCGCGCTCGCCGTCGCAGCGCCCGTCGCGGCGGCAAAGCCGATCCCCGGGGGCGAGCCCCCGCGCGCACCCGAGACGCCTGCCGTGTCCGTGCAGAAGATCGTCGTCACCCGCGATCTGGGCTTCGACTGGTCCGACGCCGCGATCGGCGGCGCCGTCGCCGCCGGCCTGCTGGGCGCTGCCGGTGCCGGCATGCTCCTCGCACGACGCTCGCGCGAGGACACCGGCTCGGCGCTCGGGGCGCACTGACCCGACGGCCTGCTCACCCGGGGGCGCTGCGAACCTCGATCGTGGAGCGACCGGACCTGGCTGTGGTGGCGCACCTCGCCTAGGGTGCCGCCATGGATCACTGGCCCACGCTCGCCGAACTGCCGCTCGTCGTCGAGGAGCTCCGATCCGGGCGACTCGACCCGGGGCCGGGGTTCGGCGAGGCCCACTCGACGCGGCTCGTCCGCCTCGCGGGCGCCGGGCGCGAGGGGCGGGGCGAGGACATCACGTTGTTCGCCGACCCGGAGGCCCCCGAGCTGGCGCTCGCCGGCGAGTGGACGCTCGGCTCGTTCTGCGCGCACCTGGACACACTCGACCAGTGGCCGAACGGCGAGCCCGAGTACGGCGACATGATGCGCCGGTGGCGCAACTGGGCGTACGAGTCGGCGGCGCTCGATCTCGCGCTCGCGCAGGCGGGCCGATCGCTGCACGAGGAGCTGGGCCGTGATCCCCGCCCCGTCTCGTACGTGAACTCGTTCGGGATGGGCGACCCCGACGTCGTGCCGAAGGTGCTACGCCGGCTGGAGCGCTACCCGCGACTGCGCTTCAAGCTCGACGTGCACGATGGGTGGACCGACGAGACGGTGGCGGCGCTCGCGCGCACCGGCGCGGTGCAGGTCGTCGACTTCAAGGGCCGCTACGGGCTCGAGGTCGAGGCCGCGGACCGACTCCCCGCCCTGTACGAGCGCGTGCTCTCCGGGCTGCCGGACGCGCTGGTCGAGGACCCGCACGACCTCCCCGAGGTCACGGCGCTGCTCGAAGCCCACGCCGATCGCGTCTCCTACGACGCGCCGATCCACACCGTGGCCGACCTCGACGCCCAGCCCATCCGGGCGCGGACGTACAACGTGAAGCCGAGCCGCGTGGGCCGGTTGCGCGACCTGTTCGCGCTCTACGCGGCGTGCGAGGAGCGGGGCCTCGCCCTGTACGGCGGCGGCATGGGCGAGCTCGGGGTGGCTCGCGGGCAGGTCCAGCTGCTCGCGGCGATGTTCTCGCCCGACGGGCCGAACGACGTCGCACCGCCGGGCTTCAATGCGATCGAGCCCGCGGCGGGCATGCCGCCGAGCCCGCTCGCGCCCGACCCGGCGCCCGTCGGGTTCCGGCGCAGAGCGGATCGCTGACAGGACGCGTTCGCTCAGTTCAGGTAGACGATCGCGCCGTTGAGCGCCGTCGCGAAGCCGACCCACGCGAGGTAGGGAAGGAGCAGCACCGACACCCGCCGGTCGATGGCTGCCGAGCGGATCACGAGGGCTGCGATGGTGGCAAGCAGTGCCAGGATCACGGCCAGCCCGAGCCAGGGGGACCGCAGTCCGAAGAAGGCGCCGGTCCACAACGCATTCAGCACCAGCTGCAGGCCCCAGAGACCGAGCGCCGTGCCGCGCTCCGCGCTGCGGCTGCGCCACAGCAGCCAGCCGGCAACGCCGATCGTGAGGTAGAGCAGCGTCCAGACCGGCCCGAAGACCGCGTCCGGCGGCGTGAAGCCGGGCTTCTCCAGCCCGTCATACCAGCCGTTCGCGTCGAGCGCGCTGCCCTGCAGCAACACACCGACCCCTCCCGCCGCCAGCGCCAGCGCAAGGAACAGCGCCAGCACTCCCGCGGCTCGCGCGGTCGGGAGTCGATCGAGGGCGTGCTGAGGGGCGGGTCGGTCGGCCATCGACGTGCTATGCCCGTGCTGCTCGCGCGCAATCATGGCGTGACGCAGGTTGCCCGGATCCCGGTGACGGCCAGCCCAGCTGCTCGATGATGAGGTGCTCCCCGCCCGGGGGGTTGCCCCCCCTCCCCCGCGCGGGGGAGACGTCCACGTCGCCAGACGGACCGCCCGCGCATGAGATTCGCGTTGGTCAGAGGCCGCCGAGCTGACGCCGACTCATGCCCGTGGCGATCACGACGACGACCGAGATGAGCGCGAGCGCCGCTGCTACGAGGAACGCGGCGTCGAGCGAGATCAGCGCGATCAGCGCAGACGCGACGATCAGGCCGATCGCGTGCGAGCTTCGCAGCAGGGCGAAGCCCTCGGCCCTGCGGTCGTCCGGGAGGAGGTCATCCAGGAACAGCGAGAACGCCGTCGAGAGCGGAGCCAGGAAGAGACCGACCAGGACGACGGCGGCGATCACCGTCCCGATCCCCGCATCCGTCTCGACGACGAGCATCGCGGCAGCAGTGAGCAGCAGCATCACGGCGACCGCCGGCAGCCCCAGGCGACGGTTGCGGATGCTGATCCATACCCCGCCGAGCACGGACGCGATGCACAACGGTACGACGAACACCAGCGCAGCCCGAGGCGCCAGGTCCTCGCGAATCGCCAACGCGACCGCGCCGACCTCGATCGACGCGACGCAGGCAGTCATGCCGATCCTCGCAAACAACCAGACCCCCGTACCCAGAGGAATCGAGCCACGGTGGGCGCGCGGCAGTCCCCGGGATGCGCGGCGCGGCACGCGGTGGAGCACACCGATCGGGACGGCGCTCGCGACCGCCATCACGCCAACCGCTGCGACGACCGACACCCCGCCAAGTGCGGAAGCGAGCACCGGACCGCTGACGAAGACGACCTCGTTCGCCGTCGCCGCAACGCCGAGCGCACGCGGCAGCTTGTCCGTGCCAACCGTGTCGTTCAGGATCGCTCGCAGCACCCCGACGAGCGCTCCGTTGACCACGCCGGCCAGACTGGCGGCTACCACCAGCACGACGAGGGACGCGTCCGCGGCCAGCGCGAGCGCAAGGCCGACGAAGGCGACCGTGCGAAGCGCGGCGAGGAGTCGCGCGTGGCTCGTCGGCGAAAACCGTCTGCCGGCCAACGCGATCGGGACCGCGCCGAGGACCTCTGCGGCCGTCATCGCCGCCACCATCAGCGCGCCCCCGTTGAGATCGCCCTGCGAGAGCGTCGCGAGCCCGAAGGTGATCGGGGCCATCGACAGGGGAACCGCCACGCTGACATTTGCCGCGATCCAGCGGCCGAATCCCGATGTGCCCTTGCCGGGGGCGATGGCCGAAACCGCCGCGGCACCCGCGGCCGCATCCTCCGTCACTGCAGCGATTCACCATCGGAACGACGTCCCCCCGGCAGCTGCCGGTAGCACGCCGCCGCGAACGGCGGGGTGCAGACGCAGAGCACGACGAGATCGCCGGTATCGCTGGCCCGCGCGCGCTGCGGCAGCCCCGCCGGGACGGCGACGACATCGACGGGCGAGACGTCGAAGCGTTCGCCGTCGACCTCGACCCACCCGCTGCCCCCGATCACGACATAGCGCTCATCCACCCCGTCGAGGGCGTGCAACTCCGTCGTGACACCCGCTGGAATCCGCGCCTGGGCGACGGAGACCTGCCGATCGTCGTCCCGATTCCAGAGCTCGGTGATCAGGCACCGCTCCGGGGTCGGGAACTCGTCCAGATCCGCCATCCGCACGATCGTTCGCTCCATCGAAACCCTCCTGTCCTGCGCGCGTCGCCCACGTCGTCCCGCCCGCACCCCGCGGTGCCGGTACGCGGCGAGGCCTGCGCCAGGGTGCCGTGGAGCATCGCAGAAGCTGGGTGACAGCGGGCACGCCGACGGGCGGCGCCCTCGCGAGGACGCCGAGGCTCCGAAGCGCCTCCGGCGGCCCTCGGAGACGACCTCGACAGCGCCGTCGACCACCTTGATCGCGGTCGCGTCGTCGATCGCGTACGCCGGCCCCGCAATGTCGTCGGCCCACCGCCCCGCCGCCGCCATGGTGGTGTGCGGCATGTCCCAACGCCCGCCCGAGTTCGCGCTGTCCGGCCCGAGTTCGCGCTGTCCCCGCATCCGTGCGAGGGCGGGAACAAATGGAGGCCATGGGAGTTCTCTCAAACCCGAGCGAAGCGGTCCGCCGCCTGCTTGGCTGAGGCCGTCGAAGGCGGGTTGGCCGCCTTCGCGAGCGGGAACGACCACCTCGCCATCAGTGCCTTCGGCCGGAGGACGCTATGGGACGGCATCGACCTGGCCGGGGGCGACGACGCCGACGCACTATCCGGCGGCGGCCCGGCGCTACCGCCGGACGGGGTGGAGCCGCAGCTGAAGGATGCCGGAATCGCCCAGTCCCGATCCGACCAATCGGTGGCGTAGCTGCCCGATCTCCGGCGGTTCCGCAGCCGCGGGCAATCTCGTCGCGGCGACTCCCCGCCCTCCACGAAGGAGGGCGGGAAGATGGAGGCAATAGGAGTTCTCTCAAACCCTCCCGAGCCGCTCCGAAGCTTCCTCAGGTGACCTGGGTTCGCGGCCCGGTCTACTCGCGGTCGACGGTATGTGGCGACGGATCAGGTCGAGCGCGGCGGCGTCTCGCTCCGCCGGCGACTGATCGGCCCAGCCCGCGACGGTCGATGCGGATCGGGCCGCCCAGTTGTCGACCAGCTCCGCGAACCCGACCAGGAAGTCGTAGACGAATGCCCGGTTGGCGACCGATCCCTGGAACGGCGCAAGGCCTTCGAGGTACTGCCGGCGCACGGCCTCGGCCGTCGTGAGTACGGGCGCGATCTGCTCACGCACCGCCGAAAGGCTCGCCGCCAGGTCAGCGGGCGTACCGAGATCGGCATAGAGCGTCCGCAGCAGGCCCTCGAACTCGAGCATCGGCGCCTTCCGAGGAGGTTCCGCCAGCCACCGCTCGACCTCCTCGCGGCCGGCTTCGGTGATCCGGTACCGCGTGCGGGTGCGCGCGCCGTAAGCCTCGATCTCCGCGCTTGCCAGCCCGCGCGCGACCAGCCGCTTCGGCTCCTGGTAGATCTGGCTTTCAACCCGCGGGTGCATCAGCACGACGTTGCGTCGCATCTCCGCAGCGAGCTCGTACATGGTCCACGGCCGGAGCGCGAGCTGGCCGAGGATCGCGTAGGACGTGGTCGTGAGCGGACTGTCAGACATGCATTGCATCTTACTCCGAACCGGAGTAGAGTGATTACTCTGATCCGGAGCAAGGAGACGCGATGCCGCCGACCATTCTGCTCGTCCACGGCGCTTGGCACGGTGCCTGGTGCTGGAGCCGCGTCGAGGCACAGCTCGCAGCGCACGGCATCGCCTCCCGCACCGTCGACCTGCCGAGCTGCGGCGCCGACGCCGCGGCACTTGGCGGACTGGACGACGACATCGCGACGGTCAGCGATGCGATCGCCGCGATCGACGGCGACACGATCGTCTGCGGCCACTCCTATGGCGGCGTGGTGATCACGGGCGCTGCGACCGCGCCGACCGTGGTTGGGCTCGTGTACCTGTGTGCGTTCATGCCCGACCGCGGCGAGTCGCTCGTGTCGCTCCTTCCGCCCGGGCCGTTGCCGCCGTTCGTGACCCCCGTCGATCAAGGCGCGCTCGCATTCCGGCGCGAGCTGGCGCGCGACCTCCTGTTCCCCGACTGCGACGAAGCCACCGCAGCCGACGCCACCGACCGCCTCGTCCTTCACAGCGGCCGCGCCACCGCCACGCCCGTCTCCGACGCCGCCTGGCGCACTGTGCCGGCAACCTATGTCGTCGCGCTCGACGACGCGGTGATCCCGGCGCAGGCCCAGCGGGCGATGGCGGTGCGGGCCGCTACCGTCGTCGAGGTCGCCGCCTCCCACTCGCCCGAGCTCTCGCGCCCCTCAGACGTGGCGGACGCGATCTCTGCGGTTGCGGTATCGGCAGCGACGTAGAGACGTCGGCGACGCGCGAGGCGGTGATGCACGCGATGCCCGACACGGGTCAGCCCGACATTGCTCGGGCTCTCCTGCCGCTCCGTCACCAGAGATGACGGAGCGGAATGGAGGCGGCGGGAATCGAACCCGCGTCCGCGATCGCCCGGAACGAACGTCTACAAGCATGTCCCCCGCCTAGATCTCGCCCGGTGCCTGTCGCGGGGGCAGTACGAGCACCGGGCCAGCCTCACTCAGGGTCTCCGCCGGCTGCAGAGGCGCTCAGCCGGCGGACAAGCCCGTTGATTGATGCCGATCCGGGGCCACGGGCCCAGCTCCGGTCGACAGCTCGTTACCTAATTACTCAGGCAGCGAAAGCGAGATCCGTATCGGACTTCGCAGTTCTGGTTTCCCGGGTGATTAACGAGGCCAACCGGGATCCTCGGCTTGCAGTCCGTCCCGCTCAGCAAACCACGTCGAAGCCAGGTCGCCCCCGGGACTCCCTCAGTGTACCGCGGGCAGCAATCGTCGCCACAGGCGCCTGACCGGACGGGGGAACTCGACCAGCGACTCCGCCGTCAGCAGCACCAGCGCCGCCAGCGGCAGGTCGCGGCGCTGCTCGAAGGCCGCATGGCGCGGCTCCCACGCCGGGAAGAACTTGCGGTTGAACCCCAGCAGGCGCTCGACCTGGAAGAACCGGTCTGCGCGTGCCAGCGTCCCCTTCAGCATCCGCTCCCAGGCCGGCAGGTCCTCCTCCTCGCTCCGCAGCAGCTCGCCGAAGGCGTTGAAGTTCAGCGACACGCGCTCGATGCCGTGCTCCCTGCCCCACGCGAACGTCTCGCAGAGGAGGTACTCCATCAGGCCGTTCGGGGTCTCCGGCAGGCGCCGCATCGCCGACAGCGACAGCGACCGGGCGCGGGGTACCGGCACGAAGTGGATGAAGCCGTGCGGCCGTCCGTCCGCTGCCAGGGCGATCGCGAACACCGCCGAGGCGTGCTCCGGCGCCCAGAGGTCGTCCATCGCCATCGAGAAGCCGCGCTCCGGCTGGCCGCCCAGCCACAGCTGCGACACGCGCAGCAGGCTCGCCAGCAGCTCGGGCGTCAGCTCGTCGCGCCGCCGCACCTCCACCGTGTAGCCCGCCTTCTGCAGCCGGTGCACCGACTGCCGCACCTTGCGGATCGGGCGGCCCTCGAGCGAGAACGTGCGCGGGTCGACGACGGCCTCGTCGCCGATGTAGACCGTGCGCAGGCCGACCGCCTCGTAGGTCGGCACGAAGTCGGGGCCGACGCCGATCGCGGCGATCCGCCAGCCGTGCCTGTGCCCGAAGTCGACGAACGCGCGCAGCACCTCCGCGCAGACCGCCGGCCGGCCCACCGGATCGCCCGAGATCAGCGCGACGCCACCGGACACGCGGTAGGCGATGAACGCGTCGCGCTCGGCGCCGAAGAAGTAGTCCTTGTCGCGGCGCAGCGCGAAGTAGTCGAGCGTGTCGGTGCCCGACTCGAGCACGATGCGACGTGCGTCGGCGCGGTCGCGCGCGTGCTGCCGCACGTACTGCCGGCGCGGCTTCAGCCACAGGAACAGCAACCAGCCGGCCGCGACGATGGAGTACAGCAGGATCGCGCGCGAGACGGCCGTGGAGCCGCGCCCCTCCAGGCGCTCCGGACCGAGCCCCGCGACGTTGTGCAGCAGCTCGATGGTGGCCTGCAGGGGCGGCAGCAGATCGCCCTCGAGCAGGCTCTGGCCCTCGATCAGCAGGAAGCCGAGCACCAGCAGGCCCGCCACCGCCACGGCCAGGTGGCGCCGGAACGTCCGCGGCGTCTCCGGGTCTCCCTCGACGTCGAAGTCGCGCCGCCAGATCAGCAGCCCGGCGAGCAGCACCAGCGACGCGGTCGCCTCCTCGACGTCGAGACCCTTCACGATGTGCAGCACGGCGACCACCGACACCATCACGACGGCCGCCTGCCACGAGCGGTGCCGCCGGCGCACCAGGCCGCCGGCGACGATCAGCAGCGCCACCGAGATCGCCAGTGTCGCCCCCGTCGCGATCGAGCGTACCGAGCCCGGGAACAGCGAGCCGAGCACGTCGTTGCGCTCGCGCAGCGACGGCGTGATCGGCGACGCGATGCCGAGCAGCCCGATCAGCGCCAGCCCGAGCGCCAGCAGCCGCGGCGCGGCCGGCCGGCCGCGCGCAGGGGTCACTCGCGGTCGCCGCGCCGGACCGCGCGCTCGATCTCTCGCCGTGCGTCGCGCTCCGCCATCGCATGGCGCTTGTCGACGACGTTGCGGCCGCGCGCCAGCGCCAGCTCCGCCTTCACGCGGCCGGCCTTGAAGTACAGGCGCAGCGCGATGATCGCGAGGCCCTTCTCGGCCGTGCTCTGGCGCAGGCGCTCGATCTCGCGGGCGTGCAGCAGCAGCCGCCGGTCACGCGCCGGCGCGTGGTTGGCGCGGTTGCCCTGCGCGTAGGGCTCGATGGTGCAGGCGATCAGGTAGACCTCGTGGTCGCGCACCACCGCGAACGCCTCGGCCAGGCTGACGCGGCCGAGGCGCAGCGACTTCACCTCGGTGCCGAACAGCTCGATGCCGGCCTCGAAGCGCTCCAGCACCTCGTACTCGTGCAGTGCGCGCCGGTTCGACGCGATCGTCTTCTCGCCCTCGCTCACCGGCGCATGGTACTTCGCGGTCTCTCAGCCAGTTGCGGCGAGCGTGAGGTCCTCGCGGGCGATCTCGTCGACGCTGCCGTCCTCGGCCGACGTCGAGTAGATCTCGAGCGTGACCTTTCCGGTCGTGCCCTCGGGTGCGTTGAACGAGAGCACGTACGACCCGCGGCAGCCGGTGCCGCAGGAGGCCTGCACCGGCGCCTCGATCAGCGTCTTCCCATCCTGCACGAGCCGTGCCTGCAGCGCGCCCTCGAACACGTCGGCGGTGCCGGCGAAGTGCACCGTGTTGCGATCGATCTCGACCGGCCCGATCTCGATCCACGGCGGCCCGTCCTTGCCGTCGTCGACGATCGCCGGGCTCAGCAGCCCCGCGTAGACGCCGTCGTCGGGCCCCGTGAAGGTCTGCTCCAGCCCGTCCACCACGACGCGCACCCACCTGACGGTCTCGAACTCGCTCAGCGTCCGCACGATCTGGCCCAGCTTCAGCTGGTTCGACGTGCCGGCGTCGGGCGCGCCGGCGACCACCGCCTCGATCTCCGGGCTCAGGTCGACGGTCGCCACCTCCTCGCGGACGGCGATCGCGTTCAGGTGCGCGCCGTCCACGATCTGCGACTCCAGGCCGGTGGCCTCCTCGTCGGCCGTGGGGCCGAGCAGCAGCAGGTCGACCGCCTGCCGCGCCACCTCGTCGGTCTCCGGCGCCTTGCGCGTCACCGCCACCGGCTTGCCGTCGCGGACGAACCACAGCACCACGTCGTGCGACGGTCCCTCGACCGTCGTCGCCGGCGCGGTGGGCGCGGCACCCGTGGACGTGACCGGTGCGGGAGCCGGCGCCTCGGTCGACACGGCCGTGGTGGCCGCGTCGTCGCCGTCGTCACCGCCGCCGCACGCCGCGAGCAGGGCTGCGACGGCGACCGCCGCCGCCACGATCAGGCTGCGGCGCATCTCAGCTCTCCCGGATGACGAGGTTGTGCGTCACGACGCGGCCCTTCTCATCGGCACCGTCGGACTGCAGCGTGACCTTGAACTCGACGTCGCCCGTGACGCCCCACGGGATCTCCAGGCGGCCGTCGAACTGCGCGCACGGATCGGTGCCGCCCTCGGTGGGCCGGTTGTACAGCGCGCCGTCGCCCTCCAGCGCGCGCAGCAGCCGGTTGTCCTGCCACAGCTGGACGATGATCTTGCCCCGCTTCGCGGTCGTCTCGCCCTTGAACACGACGAAGCTGCCGTCGACGGCCACCTCGGGTACGCGCAGCGCCTTGCCCTTGCCGGTCGGCTCCTCGTTGCCGCCGCAGCGGGTCTGGTCGTGCGGCGCGGCCACCTTCGCGTCGTCGAAGAAGCGCCGCGTCAGCGTCGTGGTCGGAATCTGCTTGCCGAGCGGGACGGACTCGCCGTTCAGGCGCACCTCGACGTTGTCGATGTCGGGGAACTCGGTCAGCGTGTAGACGATCTGCTTCAGCATCAGCTGGCGCTGCCGTGCGTCGACGTCGTCGGAGGTCGCCGTTCGGAGGATGCCGTTGTCGTCGAGCGCGATCAGGTCGACCGCGGCCGAGCCGTTGGGCGCCGAGAACGACGCCAGCGTCGTGTGCGGCGGGATGGCGCTGGTGAAGCGGTCGCCCTGCTCGCGCGTGTTGGGCCCGTCGAGCAGTGCCAGCAGCGCCTCGCGCTCGGGTGCCTGGGCACCCGGGACGGTGCGCTGGACCTTCACCAGCTGGCCGTAGCGCAGGAGATAGACGAAGATCGTGCGCTTCGCGACCCCGGCGTTTGCGATCGGGCTGACGACCGCCTGGCCGCCCTCGTCGCGGATGCCCTCCCCCGCGCCGCAGCCGGCAGCCACCAGCGCGAGCACGAGCACGGCCAGCAGGCGCCTCATGCGATCTCCAGGGCCGTCTGCACCGTCGGCGGCCGCGCCGTCACGGCGTGCGGCAGGCGCAGCTGCGCGACCGCGCCGTCGTCGTCGCGCAGGTCGAGCGTGGCGCCGATGATGCGTGCCTGGCCGCGGCAGATGGCCAGCCCCAGGCCGGTGCCGCCGCCGCGCTCCGGCCGCGCCAGCGCGAACCGCTCGCCCGCGTGCGGCAGGAACTGGCCGAAGCCCTCGCCGTGGTCGCGCACCTCGACCAGCGCGTCGTCGCCGTTCACCTGGACGCGCACGCGCACCGGCGGCCGGCCGTGCCGGCGGGCGTTGTCGAGCAGGTTCGCGACGATGCGCTCCACGCGCCGCGGATCGCACAGCACGTGCAGCTCGGGCGGCGCGTCGACCTCGGCGCCGGGCAGCCGCAGGTGCACCACGTCGCGCACCAGGCGCGCCAGGTCGAACGGATCGAGCCGCGGCAGCTCGCCCGACTCGAGGCGCATCACCTCGAGCAGGTCCTCCACCAGCGCCGCGAGCGCCGACGCGCGCTCGCGCACCATGCCGGCGGCGCGCGAGTCGTCCAGCAGGGCGGCCGCGGCGACGAGGCCGGTGACCGGCGTGCGCAGCTCGTGCGCCACGTCGCTCGAGAACCGCTTCTCGCGCTCCGCCGACTCGTCCAGCTCGCCGAGCTTGCGTGACAGCGCCTCGGCCATCTCGTCCAGCGCGCGGCCGAGCTGCGCGATCTCGTCGCTGCCGGTCGGGTTGAGGCGCGCGTCGAGGTCGCCGGCCGCCAGGCGCCGGGCGAGGGCGACCTGCCCGCGCAGGCGTCTGCCGAGCAGCAGCGAGACGGCGAAGCCGAGCATGGCGCCCAGCAGGGCGCCGCCGATGCAGACCTGCACCAGCGCGACCCGCAGGTCGGCGAGGGCGTTCGCGTCGACCAGGAACGACCGGCTGCGCGTACACGCGCTGCCCGTCGGGCAGGCGCGTCCCGGCGATCACGATCGGGATGCCCGAGACGGTGGTGATCAGCGAGTAGACGTTGCCGTCCGTCAGCTGGGCGCGCAGCGCGGGCGGGATCTGCGGGTTGTCGGGACCCTTCGCGGCCTCGATGATGGCCCCGTCCGGCGCGTTCGTGAGGTCGGGATCGCTGAGGATCTGCGCGTAGATGCGCACGGTCTGCGCAACGCCGTTGCGCGCCCGGTCGTGGCGATCCGACTTCTCGCGGTCGTAGACCACGACGCCCGTCAGGCCCGCGACGAGTCCCGCGATGGTTGCGATCGCTAGCGCCAGCTTGAGCCGCAGGCTCATGGTTCTAGGGTAGCGTCAAGGGAGGCTCAGACACGAGCCAGCTTGTACCCCACGCCGCGCACCGTGAGCACGAGCTCGGGTTCGTGGGGTCGTCCTCGATCTTCGCGCGCAGGCGCTGGATGTGGACGTCGACGAGGCGCGAGTCGCCCGCCCACCCGTAGCCCCAGACGCGCTCCAGCAGCTGCGCCGCGGTCGAGCGCCACGCCCGGGTTGTCCATCAGCTCGGCCAGCAGCCGGTACTCGGTGGGCGTCAGCCCGATCGGCTCGGCGTCCTTGGTGACCGACGTGCCCGGCGCGGTCGATGGCGACGGTGCCGACGCGGTCGACGCCGCCGTCGGGCATCGGCGCCGGCCGCGCACGGCGCAGGGCCGCGCGCACGCGCGCGGCCAGCACGGCGGGCTCGAACGGCTTGGTGACGTAGTCGTCGGCGCCGGCCTCGAGGCCCAGCACGATGTCGATGGCGTCGGTGCGGGCGGACAGGAAGACGATCGGGACCTGCGAGTCGCGGCGGATCTCGCGGCACAGCTCCACGCCGCCGAACCCGGGCAGCATCACGTCGAGGATCGCCAGCGACGGCTCGCGCTCGCGGAACGCGGTCAGGCCGTCCGGGCCCGTGCCGGCCATGCGCACCTCGAAGCCGTCGCGGCGCAGGCTCTCGGCCGTCGCCTCGCGGATCACCTCGTCATCCTCGACGAGCAGGATCTCGTGCGGCCGGAGATCGCTCACGCAGACAGCCTAGAGGGTTGCCGTGCATCGCACGTCGGCCACGTACGCTTCCGCCGATGCTGCCGCCCGTCATCCTCCTCGATCTCGACGACACGATCCTCGACGACACCGGCGGTGCGTCGGCCGCCTGGGAACAGGCGTGCATCGACAGCGATGCGCCGGCCGAGCTGTACGGCGCCATCCGCACCGCGGGAGCGTGGTTCTGGTCCGACGCCGACCGGCACCGCACGGGCCGCGCCGACCTGCTCGAGGCGCGGCGCACCATCGCCGCCACGGCGCTCGCCAACCTCGGCCTGCCGGACGACGGGCTGTCGACGCGCATCTCGGCCCGCCTGAACCAGCTGCGCGACGAGGCCATGGCACCGCTGCCGGGCGCAATCGAGGCGCTCGACGTGCTGCGCGGGCGCGGCATCCGGCTCGGCCTGCTCACCAACGGCAGCGCCCGGCACCAGCGCTGGAAGATCGACCGGTTCTCACTCGAGGCGCACTTCGACTACGTCGGCATCGAGGGCGAGGTCGGCTTCGGCAAGCCGGAGCCCGAGGCGTTCCTGCGGGCGCTGCGGGCGTTCTCCGCCGAGCCGGGCGACGCCTGGATGGTCGGCGACAACCTCGTGTTCGACGTCGGCGGCGCTCAGGCCGTCGGCATGCACGGCGTGTGGGTCGACGTGCGCGGCCGGGGCCTGCCCGAGTCGCCGATCGCCGTGCCGGACCGCATCGTCAGGTCGATCGCCGAGCTCGTGGACTGAGCGACACGCGGCCGCGCGGCACGTCCACGCGGTCGACCGTGACGTCGATGCGGTCGCCGAGCCGGAACCGCCGGCCCTCGCGGCCGACCAGCGCGGTGCCGAGGTCCGAGACCTCGAAGTCCTCCGGCCCCAGGCGGCGGCTGGGCACCATGCCGTCGTAGACGCCGTCGAAGCGCACGAACAGCCCGCCGCCGATCAGGCCGGTGATCTCGCCCGGGCGCACGACCTCGTCGTCCTCGGGCCGCTCGCGCAGGTGCGCGGCGAGGCAGATGGCGTCGCCGCGGCGCTCCAGCTTCGACCACTCCCGCTCGCGCTCGGACAGCGCTGTCGCGAGGTCGTCCAGCCCGTCGCGCTCGGGCACCGGGCCGACGCCGATCGCCCCCAGCAGCGCGCGGTGGACGGTCACGTCGGGGTAGCGGCGGATGGGGCTCGTGAAGTGGCAGTAGAACGGCGTCGCGAGCCCGGCGTGGCCGCCGTTCGCCGGCGCGTAGCGGGCCTGCATGACGGCGCGCAGCACCAGCGTCGTCCACGCCTCGGCGCCACGTCCGGCGGCGATCGCGTGACGGGCCACAGCGTCGGACGCACGGCCGATCGCGGCGGCCGCGTCAGCGGGCGCCAGCACCTCGGGCAGCGGCGGCGTCGGCACGTCCAGGTCGGCCAGCTGGTCGTAGAGGCGCTGCACGCCGGCCGGGTCGGGCTGGTCGTGGACGCGGAACAGCGCCGGCGTCTTGCGGCGCGCGAGCAGCTCCGCCACGGCCTCGTTGGCGAGGATCATCAGCTCCTCGACGAGCGCGTGCGCGGCCGGCTCGCCGATCATGCGGACGTCGGCGACGCGGCCCTCGTCGAGCGTGATCTCGAGCTCGCGGCTGACGATCTGCAGCGCGCCGCGCGCGGCGCGGCGCGTGCGCAGGGCGGCGGCGATCCGCTGCGCATCGAGCAGCGGCTCGGCCAGAGGGTCGTCGGCGCCGGCCAGGATCCGCTCGACGTCGGCGTACGCGAAGCGCCGGCGCGAGACGATCTGCGCGCGATAGAACGACGGTCGCCCCGGCTTCAGATCGGCGTCGAACGGCACCTCGACGGTGACCACGTCGCGCGGCCGGTCGGGGACCAGGCTGCAGAGCCCGGCGGACAGCTCCGGCGGCAGCATCGGGTCGACGCGGCCCGGCAGGTACGAGGAGAAGCCGCGCTCGATCGCCTCGCGGTCGAGCGCCGAACCCACGCCGACCACCGCGGTCACGTCGGCGATGTGCACGAGCACGCGCAGACCGTCGCCGTCCCGCTCCACCGTGATGGCGTCGTCGTGATCCTTCGCCGTGCCCGGGTCGACGGTGAACGCGACGCGGTCGCGCAGGTCGCGGCGGTCGCCCGACGGCGGCGCCGGATCGCGCGGCAGGTCGAGGGCCTCGGCCTCGGCGGCGGCGGGGAACGGCAGGGCGGCGCCGGCCTCGCCCGCGAGGCCGTGCAGCAGCGCGCGCACGTCCCACGGCGAGCCGAGCCGCTCGGCCACGCGCGCACGGCCGCCGCCCGGCGCCACCTCGACCAGCACCAGCTCGCCCTCGTGGGCGACCGACGAGCCGCGCCGGCCGAGCGCCAGCGGATAGCCGGGCGTCAGGTACGGGTCCGCGACGAGGAACCGGCCGCGCCGGACGACCTCGCAGCAGACGAGTGCCAACGTCAGACGCGCAGGAACTTGCGCATCGTCAGGCCCGAGCCGGCGGCGCCGAGCCCGAGTCCCGCGACCATCAGCAGGATCGCGACCTGCCAGAACGCGAGCGCACCGACGCTGCCACCCTGGCCGGAGAGCGTTTCCGTCTCGAAGTAGCCGCGCAGGGCCTCGTACGAGATGAACATCACGACGACGGCGCCGATCGCGCCCATCACGCCGCAGATCATCCCCTCGAGCATGAACGGCCAGCGCACGAACCAGTTGGTCGCGCCGACGAGTTTCATGACCTCGACCTCACGACGGCGCGCGAAGATGGAGAGCCGGATCGTGTTGCCGATCAGCAGCACCGCCGCGATGCCGAGCACGATCGCAATGCCGGCGATCACCGCCTCGATCACGCCCGCGGTGGACAGCACCTTGTCTGCCGTCTTCGCCCCGTAGTCGGGGTTCGGCAAGGTGTCGGTGGTCGGTTCCAGCCCCTTCATGCCCGCGACCGACGAGGCGATCGCGGCACTCTGGTCGGGATCTTTCGCCTTCACCTCGAAGCGGGCCGGGAACGGGTTGCCGGCGAGGAACTGGATCGTGCCGGCGGAGAACTTCTCCTTGGCCTCGGCCAGCGCCTGGTCCTTCGTGACGAAGGTGATGCTGTTGGTCTCGATGCGCGGGTCGGCGGCGAGACGCGAGCGGATGGCGGTGCGCTGCGAGTCCTTCGCGTCGTCCGCGACCCAGACCTTGATGGTCACGTCGCTCCGTACCTTCTCGGTGTACGAGAAGATGTACGAGCCGAGCGCCGCGCCGATGCCGAACAGGTAGAGCACGATCAGCACCGTCACGACGGCGGCGAGCGTGGTCGAGAAGTTGGAGCGCAGCGACTTCAGCGCCTCGCCGAAGAACCACCCCATGCGGCCGTGGGTCATCGCACGTCCTCGGAGATGTAGCCGCCACGGCGATCGTCGCGGACGATGCGGGCGTCTTCGAGGGCCACCACGCGGCGGCGCATCTTGTCGACCATCTCGCGGTCGTGCGTCGCCATCAGCACCGTCGTGCCGGTGCGCTGGATGCGGTACAGCAGCTGCATGATGCCGATCGACGTGTCGGGGTCGAGGTTGCCGGTGGGCTCGTCGCAGATCAGGAGCGGCGGGTGGTTGACGAACGCCCGCGCGATCGAGACGCGCTGGGCCTGGCCGCCGGACAGCTCGTTCGGGAACTTCTCCATCTTCTCGCCGAGGCCGACGAGGTGGAGGATCTCCGGCACCTTGCGCTCGATCTCGTTGCGGCGCTGGCCCTGCACCTCGAGCGCGTACGCGACGTTGTCGAACACCGTGCGGTTCGGCAGCAGCTTGAAGTCCTGGAAGACGCAGCCGATGTTGCGGCGCAGCTGCGGGATGCGCGAGCGGCGCAGCTTCGACAGCGAGCGGCCGCCGACGATGACGTTGCCGCGGGTCGCGTCGATCTCCTTCAGCAGCAGCTTGATCATCGTCGACTTGCCCGATCCGGACGCGCCGACGAGGAAGACCCACTCGCCCTTGTCGATCTGCAGCGACGACGTCCTGCAGGCCCGTCACGTTGCCCGGGTAGACCTTCGTGACGTTCTCGAGCAGGATCATCGCGCTCTGCTTGGGCGCGACCGGGCGCTCGTACTCGCCGGTCGCGGGCGCCATCGCGGCGTAGCGCCTCGGCGCGCCGGCGGCGCGCCTCCTCGTTCGCGCGGTCGATCGCCGCGCGCTCGGCATCGGTCAAGTCGTCGCTGTGCACCTCCGGCACGGCTGGCGTCTCCCACTCGAAGGAGTCGTCACGCCGAACGGCCGGAGCGAATCGGAGCGTCCGATCTGCCCGCCGATGGACCCTTCGCGTTTCAGCATCCGCTGCGCACCAATGTAGCCCACGAATCCGCCGCGTCATAGCAGTGGCGCGGGAACGTCCTGCAAACGGGGCTAGGCGTGGGCGTCCGCTCCGGTCGCGCGGGTGAGGAGGATACGACGCGGATGAACGGGTCGAGGTCGCCCTCGAGGACGGCGTTGATGCTTGCCGTCCTTGAGGCCCGTGCGGTGATCGTTGACCATCGTGTACGGGTGCAGGACATACGAACGGATTTGACTTCCGAACGAGATGTCCTGCGCCTCGCCGCGCTCCTTGGCCAGCTCGGCCTCGCGGCGCTTGATCTCCAGCTCGAGCAGCCGGCTCTTCAGCACGCGCATCGCGACCTGGCGGTTCTGCTGCTGCGACCGCTCGTTCTGGCACTGGACGACGGTGCCGGTCGGTAGGTGCGTGATGCGGACGGCGGAATCCGTCTTGTTGACGTGCTGGCCGCCGGCGCCCTGCGGCGCGGTACGTGTCGATGCGCAGGTCCTTCTCATCGACGTCGATCGCGACGTCGTCGTCGAGCCAGGGAGCCGTGGTGAGGCTCGCGAACGCGGTGTGGCGGCGGTGGTCCTTGTCGAACGGCGAGAGCCGCACCAGCCGGTGGACGCCCTTCTCGGCCTGGATGACGCCGTACGCGTTGTCGCCCTCGAGGGTGAAGGTGGCGGACTTGATGCCCGCCTCCTCGCCCGGTGTCGCCTCGATCAGCGCCGCCTTGTAGCCGCGGTGCTCGGCCCAGCGCAGGTACATCCGCAGCAGCATCTCGGCCCAGTCCTGGGCGTCGGTGCCGCCGGCGCCGGAGGTGACCTGGACGAGGGCCGGGCCGCCGTCGTACTCGCCGGTGAACAGCGCGGCTTCCTGCAGCGCGTCGATCTCGCGCCGGACGCGCTGGACGCTGGAGGCGAGCTCGGTGGCCATCTCCTCATCCTCGGCGGCGAGCTCGACCATCGTCGGCAGGTCGTCCAGCTCGTTCGACGAGGCGGTCGAACAGGTCAAGCTCGCGGGCGAGCTTCGCCCGCTCGGCGCTCACCTTGCCGGCGGCGCGGGCGTCGTCCCAGAAGCCGGGGGCGGAGATGGCCTCGTCGAGCTCGGCGATGCGGGAACGGAGCGCGTCGGGGTCAAAGGTAATCACGGACCCAGACGAGCCGGGCCCTCAACTCCTCGACGGCAGCCGCAAGATCCTCGGGTTCCTGAACGGGTGCGGCATCGTCGGACACGTGGAGGAGGGTAGCGAAGGGCGAAGGTTCCGCCTCCGCCACAGGCCCCGCGCCGAGGCCCGAAGCCCGGGGTCAGACCCCGAAAAGGCGGGTTTCGGGGTCTGACCCCAACATGGAAGGCGCGCGGAACCTGCGCGGATCGCGCGACTGGCGGTTTGCGCCCCGCACGGGACACGGTGCGTGCGTCAACGGACACGCGGGAGACCTGTAGCGTCAGCGGTCTATGGCACGCCGACCCCGCGAAGTCTCGAATTCCGGCTTCTACCATGTGTACTCCCGAGGAACCGGTGGCCTCGTGTTCTTCGAGGACGACGCCGACTGCCAGGCGCAGTACGGCCTCTACGGCGCCGCCACCGAGCGGCACGGCTGGAAGATCCACGCGCAGTGCCTCATGCGGACGCATCACCACGTCCTGATCGAGGCTCCCCACGACGCGCTCGTCCGCGGCATGCACCTGCTGGGCACCTGCCAGGCCATGCGGCTCAACCTGCGTCGCGACCGGTTCGGTCACGCCACCGCCGGCCGCTTCGGCTCCACCGCCCTCCACTCCCACGCCGACGTCGCCCGCGTTGCCATCTACATCGCCAACAACCCGGTCGACGCCGGACTCGTCGACGACCCGCGCGCCTTCCGGTGGACGTCGCACCGCGCGACGCTCGGCCTCGAGCCCGCACCCCAGTGGCTGGAGCCGGCCTGGCTGCCACGGCTGTTCGCCAGCAACCGCCACGACGGGATCGCGCGATACGCGTATCGCGTCGACGCCGCGGCCGCGGCCATCGTTGCCGCTCGGCCTGCGGCGTAAGCTGCCGCGGTGCAGCGACGCGTCCTTGCGATCCTCCTCGCCGCGTCGGCTGCATGGCTCGCCGTCACCTCGACGCGGGACGCGATCCGGGCGCCCGACGGAGGCATCGACAGCGCCGCCCGCCGGTTCGCCGGCATCGAGGAGCTGACCGCCGCGACCGCCGCCGTGCCGCGCACGTCCGCCGACCGCTACGTCGTCATCACGCCACCGGCCGGCGGCAGCGTGCGGCCGGCCGTCGCCGAGATGTACGTCGGCAAGGCCCTTCTGCCGGCCGCGCGCACCGCCGACGCCGGCGCCGCGACCCTGCGCGTCCGCATCTCCCCCACCGGCGCCGTCGCCGTGGAGCGGATCCGATGATCGCCGCGCTGCTCGCCGCCGCGCTGTACGCCGTGCTCGGCGCCGCGATCCTCGCGCTCGCCGGTATCGACCGCCCGGCCCTCGCGCCCGCCACCGGCATCGCCGCCGCCGGCGTCGTCCTCGCCACCGCCGCCACCGCCGGCCTCGAGATCGGCCCGGTCGCGCTCGCGATCGCCGCCGCCGTCCTGGCCGCGATCGCCCTGTCGCGGCGCGGCCGCCCGCGGCTTCCCCGGCCGTCGCTGCCGGCCGCCATCCTCGCCGCGTGGACGCTGCTGCAGGCCGCGCTCGCCGCCGCCACCCCGCTGTCGGCGTTCGACGGGCTCGTGACGTGGGCGTTCAAGGCGCACGCTCTGCTCGCGTTCGGCACGCCCGACTCGCCGCCGTTCGACCCGGCCCTCTACCCCGCGCCGCACCCCGAGTACCCGATCCTGTGGCCCGAGATCCAGGCGACGGCCCTGCGGATCAACGGCGGCTACGACGACGCCGTCCTGCGCGCGAACGCGCTCCTCGTGCTCGGCTGCCTGCTGCTCGGCGCCTTCGCGCTGCTGTCGGACCGCGTCGGCGCCCGATGGTCGCTCGCGTTCCTGGCGCCGTTCGCCGCCAGCCCCGTCGTGATCGCGAACGCGTCCGCCGGCAACGCCGACGCCGTCCTCGCGGGCCTGCTCGCCATCACGCTCGTCGCCATCCTGCGCGCGCTGGCGGAGGAGGACGACCGCCGCCTGCTCGCCGTCGCCACGCTGTTCGCGGCCGCCGCGGTGCTGACGAAGAACGAGGGCCTGCTCGGCACGGTCGCGATCCTGCTCGCCGCGGCCATCGTCACCCGCCGCCGCGCCGTCCTCTACCCCGCCGCGGCCGCCCTTCTCGTCTACCTGCCGTGGCGCGCGTTCCGCGCCGCCCACGACCTCACCGACCCCGACTTCGCCGGCGGTCCCTCGCACGTCATCGACCGCGCCGGCGACATCCCCGGCATCGTCGCGACCATCGCCGGCCGCGTGCTGACGCCGTCGGCCTGGGGCCTCGCCACGGCGCTCGCCCTGGTCGTGCTCGCCGTCTCGCCCGGCCGGGTGCGCATCCTCGCGATCGTCTGGGCGGCGCTGCTCGGCGCCGGCCTCACGGTCGGCTACCTGGCGACGACGCTGGATGCCGGCGCGCGGCTGACCCGCAACGCGGAACGCACCACGCTGCAGCTCGTGCTCGGCCTGCTCTGTCTCGCGGCGCTGTCGCTCAGGCGGCGCCGTGGCAGCGCTTGAACTTCTTGCCGCTGCCGCACCAGCACGGGTCGTTGCGGCCGACCTCGATCTCGACCCGGCGCTGCTCGACCGGCTCGGGGAGGATGTCGATCGGCTCCTCGACCTCACCGTTCGCGACGAAGCCCGACGAGCGCGCGTCGGCCGAGCGCCGAGTGCTCCTCGTGCTGGGCGATGAGCCCCTCGAGGACCGGCCCGCCGCGGTCGGGATCGAACGCGTCGATGACCGCCGTCGGCCCCTCGGCGCCCTGCGGCCCCTCGACCTCGACGACGAAGTGGAAGAGGTTCGAGATGACCTCCTCCTGCACCCGGATCATCATGTCCGAGAACATCGAGTGGCCCTCGGTGCGGTACTCGACGAGCGGGTCCTTCTGCGCGAGACCGCGCAGGTGGATGCCCTCGCGCAGGTACTCCATGTCGTCGAGGTGCTCGCGCCAGTGCTGGTCGATCGACTGCAGCAGGTAGAAGCGCTCGGCCTGCCGCATCAGGTCGGGGGCGATCCGCGTGACGGTCGCCTCCTTGCTGCTCGTAGGCCTGCTGCGCGTCGGCGGCGACGCGGTCGAGCAGGTCGTCCTTCGACAGCGTCTCCTGGTTGCCCAGGTCCTCGAGCGTGAACGACACGGGATACGTGCCGCGCAGGCCGACCATCATGCCCTCGAGGTCCCACTCCTCGGCGAACGACTCGTCGGTGTGCGCCTCGACGATGCTCCAGACCGTCTCGTCGATCCACTCGCGGATCACGTCGGAGATGTCGTCGCCGTTCAGCACCCGGTGGCGCTGCTCGTAGACGACCTCGCGCTGCTTGTTCAGCACGTCGTCGTACTTGAGCACGTTCTTGCGGATCTCGAAGTTGTGCTCCTCGACGCGCTTCTGCGCGCCCTCGATGCGGTTCGTGAGCATCGTGTGCTCGATCGGCTCGCCCTCGGGCACCGTTCAGCCGGTCGAGGATCTTGTAGATGCGGTCGCCGGCGAACAGGCGCACGACGTCGTCCTCGGCCGAGAGGTAGAAGCGCGTCTCGCCCGGGTCGCCCTGGCGGCCGGAGCGGCCGCGCAGCTGGTTGTCGATGCGGCGCGACTCGTGGCGCTCGGTGCCGAGCACGTACAGGCCGCCGGCCTCGGGCACGCCCTCGCCGAGCTTGATGTCGACGCCGCGGCCGGCCATGTTGGTCGCGATCGTG
The DNA here is from genome assembly GCA_963722525.1 of uncultured Actinomycetes bacterium. Taxonomy (GTDB): domain Bacteria; phylum Actinomycetota; class Thermoleophilia; order Gaiellales; family F1-60-MAGs149; genus VFJZ01. The sequence goes on from CAVRMM010000002.1 coordinate 1,439,236, forward strand.
ACCGCGCCCTTCTGCCCGGCGTCGACGATGATCTCGGCCTCGCGCTCGTGCTGCTTGGCGTTCAGCACGTTGTGCGGGATGCCCTTCGCGTCGAGCAGGTTCGAGAGCATGCTCGGAGATCTCGATCGAGATCGTGCCGACCAGCACCGGCTGGCCCTCGTGGTGGCGCTCGGCGATGTCGTCGACGACGGCGGCGAACTTCTCGTCCTTCGTCTTGTAGATCGAGGTCGTTCTGGTCGTCGCGCACCATCGGCACGTTGGTCGGGATCGACACGACCTCGAGCTTGTAGATCTCGTCGAACTCGTTCGCCTCGGTGGCGGCCGTGCCGGTCATGCCGGCGAGCTTCTCGTACATGCGGAAGTAGTTCTGGATCGTGACGGTCGCGACCGTGATGTTCTCGGCCTCGATCTTCACGCCCTCCTTGGCCTCGACCGCCTGGTGCAGGCCCTCCGACCAGCGGCGGCCCTCCATGATGCGGCCGGTGAACTCGTCGACGATCTTGACCTCGCCGTCCTGCACCACGTACTCGACGTCGCGCTTGTAGAGCGACTCGGCCTTGCAGCGCCTGGATCAGGTGGTTGACGATCTGGCCGTTGCCGGGCGCGTAGAGGTTGTCGATGCCGAGCGCCTTCTCGACCTTGTGGACGCCGTCCTCGGTCGGCGAGACGGTCTTGCGCTTCTCGTCGACCTCGTAGTCCTCGGGGATCGTGAGGCGCTTCGCGATGCGCGCGAACTCGTAGTAGGTGTCCGCGGCCTCCTCCGGCTGCCCGGAGATGATCAGCGGCGTGCGCGCCTCGTCGATCAGGATCGAGTCGACCTCGTCCACGATCGCGTAGTAGTGGCCGCGCTGGACGGTGCCGCCGGCGTCGACGGCGAGGTTGTCGCGCAGGTAGTCGAAGCCGAACTCGGAGTTCGTGCCGTACGTGACGTCGCAGTCGTAGGCCGCCTTGCGCGCGTCCTGCGGCATGTGCGACTGGATCACGCCGACCGTCATGCCGAGCAGGCGGTAGAGCGGACCCATCCAGTCGGCGTCGCGCTGGGCGAGGTAGTCGTTGACCGTGACGAGGTGCACGCCGTTGCCGGCGAGCGCGTGGAAGCAGACGGCGAGCGTCGCGACGAGCGTCTTGCCCTCGCCGGTCTTCATCTCGGCGATGGTGCCGTCGCCGAGCGCGTAGCCGCCCATGATCTGGACGTCGAAGTGGCGCATGCCGAGCGCGCGCCAGCCGGCCTCGCGGACGATCGCGAAGCACTCGGCCTGCACCTCGCGGAGCGCCTTCTCGGCGTCCTCTCCCTCGGCGATCCGGCCGCGCACCTGCTCGCGCAGTTGACCGTACCGCTCCCGCAGCTCGTCGTCGGAGAGCGGGGTGATGGAGTCTTCGAGCGAGTTTACGGTGCGCGCGGCTTCCTCGAGGGCCTTGAGCCGGCGGCCCTCGCCGACGCGCAGCACGCGATTCAACAGCGACATAGGGCGAAGCCTACCGCGCGGCGCGCCGGAGGATCGCGGTGCTGGCGCTCTATCGCCGAGCCGGGTGTACGGTTCACGCGCGATGACGACCGAGCGGGCGGCGGCAGCATTTGCGATGGCGCTTCTCACGGCGTACCGAGGGCGGCAGGTCACCCTGCGCGAGGCCGCGGCTGCCGTCGAGACGCGGTTCGACCGCACCGATTGCGCGGCTGCGTCGTCGCTCCGCGACCTGTTCCCGCTCGGTGCCCGCCGCGCTCCCGACACCGACGTGATCGACCTGGCGCTGCAGGCGCTGCGGCTCGGGCACGACGAGGCCGAGATCGGCGCGCTGCTGGCCCTGGCCCTGCGCCGGCCGGTGCTCGCGACGATTCTCGACCGGGTCGAGCGGGGCGAGAGCGTGCCGCTCGCCATCCTCCGGCCGGGCTGCCGCGTCATGCTCGGCACCGCCAGCGGCCGCGAGGCGCTGCAGGCGATGGTGGCGGGCGATCTCGAGCCCACGGCGCGCTGGCTCGACAGCGCCGTGGTCGACACCGAGGCGTTCGCGGCCACCACCCTCGACGTGCCGCTCGGCGACCTCGCCGGGCTGGCCGATCTGGTCGACCAGCTGGTGCGCGAGACCGAGACGCTGCCGCCCGGACGGGCGCGCGCCCGGGTCGCCGACGAGTGGGTCTCCGAGGTCACCGTCGACTCGCTCGACGACGAGACGCCGTACACCGAGATCGTCCGCGTCGTCGGCGAGCGCCTGCTCGAGTCCGACGCGCCCGCCCTGCTGTGGCACGCCGCCCGCCAGCTCTCGCTGGTCGCCGGCGGCGACCGCCGCGTCGCCGAGCGCGTGGTCGAGCGGTGCCTGCCGCTGGCGCGGCTCGAGGACGGCCGCTCGCCCGCCTCCGCCGCCGCGCCGTTCCTGACGGTGTTGCCGGCCGAGCGCGCCGCGAAGCTGCTCGAGCGCATCGCGCCGCGCCTCGACGACGAGGGCTGGGACGCCGTCGCCCGCGTCTTCCTCGCCGGCGCGTTCCGCACCCGCTGGCAGGACTGGCGGCCGCACGCGATGCGGTGGGCGCACGGCTCCGACGCCGGCCTCGCGCGCGCCGCCACCAGCGCGCTGGGCCTCGCCGACCGGGCTGCCTGATGCGCTACGGCTGGAAGGCCTCTGCCGAGCAGTTCGGCCCGCGCGAGCTGGTCGGCTGGACACGGCAGGCCGAGCGCCTCGGCTTCGACATCTCCGCGCTGTCCGACCACTTCCAGCCCTGGCGCCACAAGACCGGCCACGCCCCGAACGCCCTCGCGTGGCTGGGCGCCGCCGGCCAGGCGACCGACCAGATCACGCTCGGCACGAGCGTCCTGACGCCCACGCTGCGCTACCACCCGTCGATCATCGCGCAGGCGTTCGGCACGCTCGGCGTGCTCAGCCCGGGCCGCGTCTTCCTCGGCGTCGGCACCGGCGAGTCGCTCAACGAGACGCCCGCCACCGGCGCGACGTGGCCGACCGGCAAGGAGCGCCGCCTGCGCCTCACCGAGGCGATCGAGCTGATGCGCCGGCTGTGGACGGAGGAGCGCGTCGACTTCGACGGCGAGTACTACAAGACGCAGCACGCCACGATCTACGACCGTCCCGACCAGCCGGTGCCCATCTACGTGGCCGCCTCCGGCCCGCTCGCGGCCAAGCTCGCCGGCACCGTCGGCGACGGCTTCATCTGCACCAGCGGCAAGAAGCCCGAGCTGTACGAGCAGCTGACAGCCGCCGTCGCCGAGGGCGCAGCGGCGGCCGGGCGCGATCCGGGCGCGGTGCGGCACATGATCGAGATCAAGGTCTCCTACGACACCGACGCCGAGGTCGCGCCTGCGCAACTGCGACTGGTGGGCGGCGCTCGCCCTGACGCCCGACGAGAAGACGGGCGTCGAGGACCCGATCGAGATGGAGCGCCTCGCCGACGCCGCCATCGACCGCGCGCACACGCGCTTCATCGTCTCGACCGATCCCGACGAGGTGGTCGACAAGATCGCGCCGTACGTGGAGCTCGGCTTCAGCGAGCTGGTCTTCCACGCGCCCGGCCCCGACCAGGCGCGCTTCCTCGAGCTGTTCAGCCGCGACGTGCTGCCGCGCCTGCGCTCGCGCTTCGGCTGATCAGCGCGCGGCCAGCCCCGGCCGGTGCAGCTTCGCCGGCTTGACGAGGCCCGAGTCGTCGTACGGCGGCGCCGGCGTCGGCTCGAGCGGCGCGGCGCCGAAGCTGCGGGCGCGCTGGGCCTCGGGCGGGCGGCCGTACAGCGTCGTGCGCTGCACCGGCACGCGGCCGGCGGCGCGGATCACTTCCTCCATGCGCTCGGGCGGGCACTCCTGGCCGTGGCTGGCACCGGCGGCGCGAGAGATCGACTCGTTCATGAGCGTGCCGCCGAGGTCGTTCACGCCGGCGCCGAGCAGCACGCCGGCGCCCTCCGGCCCGAGCTTGACCCACGACGCCTGGATGCTCGTGATGTACGGGTCGAGCAGCAGCCGTGAGGCGGCATGCAGCACGACCGACTCCTCGAACGTCGGGCCGCGGCGGGTGAGGCCCTTCAGCCCGATCGGTGCCTCGGCGTGCACGAACGGCAGCGGCACGAACTCCGTGAAGCCGCCCGTGTCGCGGGCCAGGTCGCGCAGCGCGAGCAGGTGGTTGGCCTGGTGCACCGGCTGCTCGATGTGCCCGAACATGATCGTGGACGTCGTGCGGATGCCGAGCGAGTGCGCGGTGCGCATCACCTCGAGCCACTGCGAGGTCGACACCTTGTCCGGGCACAGCGTGCGCCGGACGTCGTCGTCCAGGATCTCGGCCGCGGTGCCCGGCAGCGAGCCGAGCCCGGCGTCGCGCAGGCGCTCCAGGTAGTCGCGCAGCGGCAGCTCGGCCGTGTGCGCACCCTGCCAGACCTCGAGCGGCGAGAACGCGTGGATGTGGAGGTCGGGCAGCTCGGCCCGGATCGCCTCGACCAGGTCGATGTACCACTGCCCGGTGAAGCCCGGGTGGATGCCGCCCTGCAGGCACACCTCGGTGCCGCCGCGCTCCCACGCCTCGTGGCAGCGGCGCAGGATCTCGTCGCGGCCGAGCAGGTAGGCGGGGCCGCGCAGGTTCTCGGCCAGCTTGCCCTTCGAGAACGCGCAGAAGCCGCACTTGAAGTAGCAGACGTTGGTGTAGTTGATGTTCCGGCAGACGACGTACGTGACCTCGTCGCCGTTGCGCTCGGCGCGCATCGCGTCGGCCGCCGCGGTCAGCAGGTCGACCTCGGGCCCGCGGGCCGACAGCAGCGCCGTCGCCTGCGCCTGCGTGTGGTGCGTGGCCGCGAGCGCCTCTGCGAACGCGGCCGACACGCCGCCGGTGCGGGGCCGCGACCACGACGGCGGCGTGCCGCCGGACGCGCCGATGAACCACTCCTCCGCCGGGCGCGCGAGGCCGAGTCCGTCGGCCGCGGCGTTCACCGGGGGCACGACCTTCGGATCGATCCACGTGTCCGGATTCGCGGAGGAATCGCGGGTAGACCGCGAGCCGCGGCAGCAGCGTCAGGCCGGCGGCGGCCGTGGCCGCGCCGAGCCGCTCGAGATCGGGCCAGGGCGCCTCGGGATTGACGTGGTCGGGCGTCACGGGCGAGACGCCGCCCCAGTCGTTGATGCCGGCCTCGAGCAACCGCGGGAAGCCGTCGTACGCCAGGTTCGGCGGCGCCTGCAGCGACACCTCGTCGGGCAGGATCAGGCGGGCCACCGCGATCGTCCACAGGTGGTCGTCGAGCGACGGCTCGGGCGCCGCGGCCATCTTCGTGCCGGGCTTGGCGCGGAAGTTCTGGACGATCACCTCCTGCAGGTGGCCGTGCCGCAGGTGCAGGTCGCGCAGGGCGAGCAGCGCCTCGACGCGCTCGCTTCGGGTCTCGCCGATGCCGATCAGGATGCCGCTCGTGTACGGGATCCGCAGCCGGCCGGCGCGCTCCAGGGCGTCCAGGCGCACGCCGGGATCCTTGTCGGGCGAGCCGAAGTGCGGCATGCCGCGCTCCGACAGCCGGGCGGACGCCGTCTCGAGCATGATCCCCTGCGACGGCGCCACGGTGCGCACCGCGGCCAGCTCGTCGTCGTCGAGGATGCCGGGGTTGGCGTGCGGCAGCAGGCCCGTCTCCTCGAGCACGGCCCGGGCCGCCTCGACCAGGTACGACGCGGTCGTCGCGTGGCCCAGTTCGGCCAGCTCCTCGCGCGCCACCCGGTAGCGCAGCTCGGGCTTGTCGCCGAGCGTGAACAGCGCCTCGCGGCAGCCGGCGGCCGCCCCCGCCCGCGCGATGGCGAGCACCTCGTCGATGGTCAGGAACGCGCGCTGGCCCTTCCGCGGCGGGTGCGCGAACGTGCAGTAGTGGCAGACGTCGCGGCACAGGGCCGTGAGCGGGATGAACACCTTCGGCGAGTAGGTGACGGTCGAGCCCCAGGCCCGCTCCCGGACATCCCGGGCCCGTGCGCAGAGGTCGTCGAGATCACCGCCGTCGCGCGCGAGGTCGAGGGCATCGCGGGCGTCGAGCACGGTCGCCGCTACACCTCCCGCGAGCGCTGGCTGCGGTGCTCGGTACGCGTCATGGGCGGCATCCTACCTCTGATTGCACGCGCAACCGGATTCTGGTGTCCGGGGTTGCCCGACCTACCGGAAGAGGTCGCGCTCGGCGGGCATGACGGTCGCCGCCGCACCCGTCTCCGCCGCCGTCACGCGGGCACCGCGGATGCGTACCGCCGGGACGCCCCCGGCCGGTCCCATCACGTGGTCGGCGATGGCGGCGAGCTCGTCGGCCACGTGCACGACGGTGCCCGCGAACGGCCGGCCGGCGTCGTCCGGACGGCCGATGCGGTCGTCCAGCGGGTCGAGGCCGGCGCTGCCGATGGCGACGCCGGTGATGCCCTGGCGGAACGGCCGGCCGAGCGAGTCGGAGACCAGCACGGCCACACCCGCAGGCAGCGCGGCGCGCAGGCGCCGGGCCGAGGCGTCGGGGTCGAGCGGGAGGAGCACGACGAGGTCGGGCCGGGCGGTGTTGGAGCGGTCGACGCCGGCCGAGGCGCAGACCAGCCCGTGGCGCGTCTCGCAGATCAGCAGGCTGCCGCGCTGCCGCACGACGCGCACCGACTCGCGCAGTACCGCCTCCACGAAGCGCGGGGTCCTCGTCCGCGCCCGCGATCACGATCGCCTCGGGGCGCGGCTGCACGGTCGCGAGATCGAGCACGCGTCCCTCCGCCTTCGAGACCGCCTTCTGCGCGACCACGACGACGTCGCCGGCGGCCAGCTCGATCGCCGCGGCGATGAGCGCCCCGAGGTCGTCACCCGCGGCGATCTGCGGCAGGCCCTCGACCGGCGTCACGCGAAGGTCGCTCATGCGGCGAGCGCGGTGCGGGCGAGCGCGGCGCGAACGGCGGGATCCTGCATCAGCGTGTCGGCCACGATCGGGCGGACGCCCAGCGCCGCAATGGCCGGCGCCAGCGCCGCGTCGGCCTCGTCGAGCACGAACGTGCCGGCCAGCGGCGCCAGGTAGCGGGCCACGCCGAGCGCGCTGCGCTCGTGGCCGAGCGAGTCGAGCAGCTCCCCCAGCGGCCCCTTGACGGCGCGGCCGGCGATGATCGGCGAGACGGCGACGACGTCGTCGCGACGGGCGGTGACCGCGTCGCGGACGCCCGCGACGGCGAGGATCGGGTCGAGCGAGATGAACGGGTTCGAGGGCGCGAGCAGCACGCGGTCGGCACCGTCGATGGCCGCCAGCACGCCGGGCGCGGGAGCGACGCCGGCGCCTTCGAAGCGGATCGCCGAGACGCGCGGCCCGGCCCGGCGGCGCACCAGCCAGTCCTGGAACGGCAGCGCGCCGAGGTCGGTCTCCATCACGGTGCGGAGGCGGCCGTCGGTCGCCGGGATCACGGTGGCCGGGATGCCGAGGCGCGCGGCGACGTCGGCCACGATCGCCGACAGCGGCTCGCCCGCCCGCAGCCGCGCCGTGCGCACCAGGTGCAGGCCGACGTCGCGGTCGCCGAGGATGAACCAGTCGGCACCGCCCAGCTCGGCCACCACTCCCATCGCGCCGCGCGTGTCGTCGCGCACGCCCCAGCCCAGCTCGCCGACGCGGCCCGACAGCGTGTACAGCACCGTGTCGACGTCGGGCGACACGTGGAGATCCCAGTGCTCGAGGTCGTCGCCGACGTTTGCGATCACCGTCACGGCCGCCGCCGGCTCGGCCGCCAGCACGCCGAGCGTGAACCGCGCACCGCCCACGCCGCCGGAGAGAATGGTCACCCGCACGCCGGTAGCATGCCCCGGATGGCCATCACGATCGACACCAGGACGCCGTTCGGCGAGCGCGCCGCCCGCCGCCTCCGGGACGAGCTCGTCGGCTGGCTCGTCACGGTGAGCCCCGACGGCCAGCCGCAGCCGAGCCCCGTCTGGTTCGAGTGGGACGGCTCGAGCCTGCTGCTGTACTCGAAGCCGGACACGCCGAAGCTGCGCAACATCGCGGCCAACCCGCGTGTGGCGCTGCACCTGGACGGCGACGGTGACGGCGACGACATCGTGATCGTCTCCGGCACGGCAGCGGTCAGCGACGACCCGCCGGCCGATGCGGCGCCGTCGTACGTGGACAAGTACCGGGACCGCATGGCGCGGAACGGCTGGTCGCCGGCCGGCTTCGCCCGTGACTACTCGGTGCCGGTGCGCATCGAGCCGACGCGGCTGCGCGGCTGGTAGCCGTTCCCGGAAGGGGCCCGCGGCAACGGTCCCCACCGGCCGCGGAACGTGCGACCATGCAGGTTGGCCACCGCCCGGATCCGAAGGAGACGCACCGCTGATGAGCACCACCGTTCCCGCCCCGGAGAAGACGGGGGTCCGCACCCTCCGCAACTACGTCGGAGGCCGCTGGGTCGACTCGTCGAGCAGCGACTTCCTCGACATCAAGAACCCCGCCACGGGCGACGTGCTGGCCCGCGTGCCGCTGTCCTCCAAGGAGGAGCTGGACGACGCCGCGCGCACCGCGCGGGAGGCGTTCAAGACGTGGCGCAAGGTGTCGGTGATCGAGCGCACGCGCTGGCTCTACGACATCCGCCAGGCGTTCATCGACCGCACCGACGACATCGCCGCGACCATCACCCGCGAGATGGGCAAGACCTATCCCGACGCGCAGGCCGAGGTGTCCCGCTCGATCGAGAACATCGAGGCCGCGTGCGGCGTGCCGACGATGATGCAGGGCAACATCCTCGAGGGCGTCGCGACCGCCATCGACTGCGAGACGATCCGCCAGCCGGTCGGCGTCGTCGGCAACATCGTGCCGTTCAACTTCCCGGCCATGGTGCCGTTCTGGTTCCTGCCCTACGCCATCGCGTGCGGCAACGCCTACGTGCTGAAGCCCTCCGAGCAGGTGCCGATGACGCAGGCCCTGATGTGGGAGATCATGGACGACGTCGGCGGCCTGCCGCCGGGCGTCATCAACCTCGTGAACGGCTCCGTCGACGTCGTCAACGCGATGCTCGACTCGCCCGACATCGACGCCATCTCGTTCGTCGGCTCCGCCAAGACGGCCGCGTACATCTACCGCCGCTCGGCCGAGACCGGCAAGCGCGTGCAGGCGCTCGGCGGCGCGAAGAACCACATGGTCGTCATGCCCGACGCGCTCATGGACAAGACGGCCGACAACATCATCGGCTCCGCGTTCGGCGCGGCCGGCCAGCGCTGCATGGCGGGCTCCGTCATCGTCACGGTCGGCGACGCCAAGGGGCCGCTGTTCGACGCGCTGCTGCCGAAGGTCGAGGCGCTCACCGTCGGCGACGGCATGGAGAAGGGCATCCAGGTCGGCCCGGTCGTCTCCACCACCGCGCGCGACCGCATCATGGGCATGATCGACAAGGGCCTCGAGGCCGGCGCGACGCTGGCCGTCGACGGCCGCCAGGCCGGCGGCCCGGACGGCGCGTTCGTCGGGCCGACGATCATCGACGGCGTGACGTCCGACATGGAGGTCGCGCAGGAGGAGATCTTCGGCCCGGTGCTGACGGTGCTGCACGCCGACTCCCTGGAGCACGCGATCGAGCTCGTGAACTCGTCGCGCTACGGCAACGGCACCTCGATCTTCACGGAGTCCGGCGCGGCCGTCCGCCGCTACCGCGCCGACGTCCAGGTCGGCATGATCGGCGTCAACGTCGGCGTTGCCGCCCCGGTCGGGTTCTTCCCCTTCACGGGCTGGAAGGACTCGTTCTTCGGCGACACGCACGCGCAGGCCGGCGAGGCGGTCGACTTCTACACCCGCAAGAAGACGGTCACGACGCGCTGGTTCTCGGGCGGCCCGAGCGGCAAGTTCTTCACCGAGCAGGGGGACACGCACTGATGGCGACGACCGCGAAGCTCTCCAACAGCGAGCTGCAGCAGCTCGAGAAGGCGCACGTCTTCCACTCCTGGAGCGCCCAGGGCGCCATCGCGCCCCTCGCCGTCGAGCGGGCCGAGGGCGTCTACATGTGGGACCACGACGGCAAGCGCTACCTCGACTTCTCGTCCCAGCTCGTCAACACCAACATCGGCCACCAGCACCCGAAGGTCGTGGCGGCCATCAAGGAGCAGGCCGACCTGCTGTGCACGGTCGCACCCCAGCACGCCAACGCCAAGCGGGCCGAGCTGGCCGCGATGGTGGCCGAGCTCGCGCCCGGCGACATCGACATGGCGTTCTTCACCAACGGCGGCGCCGAGGCGACCGAGAACGCGATGCGCATGGCGCGCATCTACACGGGCCGCCACAAGGTGATGGCGACCTACCGGTCGTACCACGGCGGCACCGGCGGCTCGATCGTCCTCACCGGCGACCCGCGCCGCTGGGCGGCCGAGCCCGGCATGGCCGGCGTCGTGCACTTCTGCGGCCCGTACCCGTACCGGTCCTCGTTCAACGCCACGACCGAGGCGGAGGAGTGCGAGCGCGCGCTCAGGCATCTCGAGGAGATCCTGATGTACGAGGGCGCCCACACGGTCGCCGGCATCATCCTCGAGTCCGTGGTCGGCACGAACGGCATCCTGGTGCCGCCCGACGGCTACCTGCAGGGCGTCCGCGAGATGTGCACGAAGCACGGCATCGTGATGATCTGCGACGAGGTGATGGCGGGGTTCGGCCGCACCGGCAAGTGGTTCGCGTGCGACCACTGGGACGTCGAGCCCGACCTGATCTGCTGCGCGAAGGGCATCAACTCCGGCTACGTGCCGCTCGGCGCGCTGCTCATCTCGCGCCGCATCGCCGACACGTTCATGGAGCGCGCCTACATGGGCGGCCTGACGTACTCCGGCCATCCGCTGGCCTGCGCCGCGGCGGTCGCCTCGATCGAGGCCTTCAAGGAGGAGGGCATCATCGAGAACGCCGCGAGCATCGGCGAAGACGTGCTCGGGCCGGGCCTGCGGGAGCTGCAGGAGCGGCACCCGTCGATCGGCGAGGTGCGCGGCAAGGGCTGCTTCTGGGGCGTCGAGCTGGTCAAGAACCGCGAGACGCGCGAGATGCTGGCGCCGTTCAACGCGGCCGGCAAGGACATGGGCGCCGTCGGCGCCTTCCAGCGCAAGTGCTGGGACCTCGGCCTCGCCACCATGGTGCACTGGAACGTGCTGATGGTCGTGCCGCCGCTCGTGATCACGCCCGAGGAGGCGCGCGCCGGCCTCGAGCTGATCGACGAGGCCCTTGCGGTCGCCGACGCGGGGTACGAGGGCTAGCTCGTTGCACGTCCTCGTCCCGATCAAGCGCCTCGACGCGTGCAAGCAGCGGCTGGCCGGCATCCTCGATGCCGGCCAGCGCCGCTCGCTGATGCTGGCGCTGCTCGAGGACGCGCTCGCGCAGGCGTTCAAGGCCGAGCGCGCGACCGCGGTCTCGGTCGTCACCGACGACGAGCTCGCGGCCGCGGTGGCCAACGCCTGCGGGGCGCCGTCCGTGTCCGACGGCGGGCTGGAGTGGAACGCGGGGCTGCGGCACGCACTGGGCCTGCTGCAGCCGGCGCCGGACGGCGTGCTGTTCCTGTCCGCCGACCTGCCGACGGTGGTCGCGGCCGATATCGACGCGATGATCGAGGCGTGCCCACCGCACGGCGTGGCGATCGGCCGGGCGCACGACGAGGGCACCAACGCGCTGGCGCTGCGGCCGCTCGGGGCGATCGTGCCGGCGTTCGGTTCGCCGCGCAGCTCCTCCGTGCACGTCGCTCTCGCCCGCGCCGCCGGCGTCCCGTCGGTGCTGGTCGACCGGCCCGGGCTGGCGCTCGACCTCGACACGCCCGACGACGTCACCGAGGCGCTCGCCGTCGACGCGTTCGCCGACCGCGGCTGGCGCACCGTCGTCGCCGAGAAGTGCGCATGCTGAGCTTCGGCGCGACGATCCTGCCCGACCCGCCCTGCTCGCGGTTCGTCGAGCTGGTGCAGCTGGCCGAGCAGTGCGGGTTCGACAACGCGTGGACGTACGACTCGCACGTGCTGTGGCAGGACGGCTCCGTGTTCTTGCCCGCCGCCCTCGCGGCGACCGAGCGGATCCGGCTCGGCTTCTGCGTCACGAACCCCGGCACGCGCGAGCCGACGGTCAGCGCGAGCTACCACGCGACGCTGAACGACATGTACCCGGGACGCGTCGTGCACGGCATCGGCCGCGGCGACTCGGCTCGCCGCACGATCGGCTACGACCCGGTCACCGTCGGCGAGTTCGCGCGCTCGACCGCGCTGATCCGCGAGCTGATGAACGGTCGCACGGGCACGCTGAACGACCGCGAGATCGTGTTCGCGTGGGCGCAGGGCAAGCCCCGAGATCCCGATCTACGTGGCCGGGTACGGACCGAAGGTGCTGGCCGTCGCCGGCCGCGAGGCGAACGGCGTGATCATCCAGCTCGCCGACCTCGACATCATCGAGTGGATCATGGATCAGGCCCGCGCGGCGGCGTCCGACGCCGGTCGCGACCCCGGGCTGCTCGAGCCGATCGTCTGCGCGCCGGTGGTGCTGTCCGACGACCGGGCGGCCGCCCGCGAGCTGGTGCGGTGGTTCCCGGCGATGGTCTCCAACCACGTCGTCGACCTGCTGAAGCGGTACGACCAGTCGCTGCTCCCTCCCACGCTGACCGAGTACCTGCAGCGGCGCGAGTTCTACGACTACTCGGAGCACTCCCGCGTGGGCGCGTCGCACGGGTCGTTCGTCGACGACGAGACCTGTGACCGGTTCTGCATCCTCGGCTCGGTCGACGACCACGTCGCCAAGCTGCAGCAGATGGCCGAGATGGGTGTGCGGCAGTTCAACATCTACCTCATGACCGGCTCGCAGGAGGAGACCCTGCGGGCGTACGGGGAGCAGGTCATCCCGCGCTTCCGCTAGTTCTGGTACATTCGTACCGTACATAGGTACCAGAGGATGGATGCATGCACGACGTGATCGTGATCGGCGGCGGCTTCGCCGGCGTGACGGCGGCCCGCGAGGTCGCACTGGCCGGACGCAGCGCGCTGCTGCTGGAGGCCAAGGACCGGCTCGGCGGGCGCACCTGGACGGCCGACTGGAACGGCCAGGAGATCGAGTACGGAGGCGGCTGGGTGCACTGGCATCAGCCCCACACCTGGTCGGAGATGACGCGCGGCGGTGTCGGCGCGGTGCTCTCCGACGCGGAGGCGACGGCCAGCTGGTGGGTCGGCGGCGAGCGCCGCACCGGGACGGCGGCCGACCGCGATGCGATCGCCGAGCGCGGGTGGAACCGGTTCGTCGAGGGTCAGCGAGGACGCGCTGCCCGAGCCGTATGCGCCGCTCGCCGGCGGTGCGGCGATGCAGCGCTTCGACGGCCAGACCATCCTCCAGCGCATCGACGAGCTGGAGCTCGACGCCGAGGAGCGGGACGGTGCTGCTGGCCGAGTGCGAGTCGCTCGCCCACGGCTTCGCGCACGAGGCCGGCGCGTTCGCGGTCGTCCGCTGGCACGTGCTGAGCGGCTCGAGCCTCGCGCTCACGCAGTACGCCGGCGGCCGCGTCACGATCGAGGGCGGCACGCGGACGCTGCTGAACGCGATCGCGGGCGGCGCGAACTTCGAGACGCCGCCTCGAGACGCCGGTGGCGGCCGTCGTGCAGACGGCCGGCGGCGTCGAGGTGACCACGGCCGCCGGCGAGACCATCCCGGCCCGCGCGGTGGTCGTGGCCGTGCCGCTCAACACGCTCGGGCGGATCCGTTTCGAGCCGGGTCTCTCCGAGCTCAAGCAGGAGGCGGTCGGCTACGGCCAGGCGTCGCGCGGCATCAAGATCTTCATCCGTGCGCGCGGCGACGTGGCCACGCAGACCGCGATCCAGCCCGGCCACGAGTTCGGCTACCTGGCGACCGAGTGGCGCTACGACGACGGCACGCAGACGATGATCGGGTTCGGCCTCGACGGCGCCGCCATCGACGCGTCGGATCGCGGCGCGGTGCAGGCCGCGATGGACACGATCCTGCCGGGCTACGAGGTGGTCGACGCGACCGCGCACGACTGGCTGGGCGACCCGTACGCGCGCGGCACGTGGGCGATCCACCGGCCGGGCTGGTACACGCGGTTCCACGCCGAGATGCGCCGGCCGGAGGGCCGCGTGGTGCTGGCCGGATCCGATCTCGCGAACGGCTGGGCCGGGTTCATGGACGGCGCCATCGAGTCGGGACTGACGAGCTCGCGCGAGGCGCTGCGGACGCTGTGAGTGGCCGGCGCGAAGTGATCGTCGAGGCGACGCTGCGCGTCATCGGCGCGCGTGGCGCCGATGCCGTCACGCACCGCGCGGTGGCCGCCGAGGCGGGCGTTCCGCTGGCGTCGACGACGTACTACTTCGCGTCAAAGGAGGCGCTCGTCCGCGAGGCGTTCGAGCTGACGATCGAGCGCTCGATCGCGCTGGTCGCCGAGCATGCGGCGCGGACGGCGGGCACCGCGGTCGACCGCCTGGTGGCGCTGGCCGATGCGCAGCTGAACGATGCCGATGCGCCGCTGGCCGCCCAGTTCGAGCTGATGATCGAGGCGGGCCGGCGGCCCGAGCTCCGCGATCTGGCCGCGCGCTGGGACGGTGCGTACCGCGCGGCCCTGGCGCAGCTGGTCGGCGACGAGCTCGATGTCGACGTCGCGGGCTATCTGGTGGAGGGCGCCCTGATCGGCCAGCTCGCCTTCCCGGTCGAGCGCTTCGCGGAAGGCCATCTCCGCCGCCTGCTGGTGCAGGTGGCCGGCTAGCGAGCCGATGGCGCGCCGATCCGTGGCCGTTTCGGCACGCGGTGCGACTCCGGCCACCGCGGCGACCGACCGGTGACGCGGCGCGCACGCAACCGCGCGGAAGCGTCACTTCGTGGCCGCCTTCGTGCCAGGCGCCAGAACGGCACGGGATCGTGTTACGGCGGCGGCAGGCGGCGTGCAATCTTCCGCGACCTCGCGGACAATGCCCGGGCAGGCGATGCAGGAGGCTTGGCGATGAAGGTGATCCGCGGCGGGACCGTCGTTACCGCAGCCGATGCGACGCTCGCGGACGTGCTGATCGACGGCGAGACCATCGCCGAGGTCGGGACGATCGGCGAGGTCGACGCCGAGGTCATCGACGCCACCGGCTGCTTCGTGCTGCCCGGCGCGGTCGACCCGCACACGCACCTGAAGATGCCGTTCGGCGGCACCTGGTCGATCGACGACTACGACACCGGCACGCAGGCCGCGGCGGCCGGCGGCACCACCAGCATCGTCGACTTCGCGCTGCAGATGCACCCCGACGGCCTCGTCGACTCGCTGGCCGAGTGGCAGGGCCGCGCCGAGGGCACCGCGCACATCGACTACGGCTTCCACATGGCGATCACCAACGCGACCGCCCCCACCATCGCCGACATGGGCGCCATGGTCGAGGCCGGCGTCACCACCTTCAAGGTGTTCCTCGCCTACCGCGGCGTGCTGATGGTCACCGACGACCAGTTCCTGCGCGTCCTCCAGGAGTCGAAGGCCACCGGCGGCCTCGTGATGGTGCACGCGGAGAACGGCGACGCCATCGACCTGCTCGTCCACCAGGCGCTTGCCGCCGGCCGCACCGAGCCGAAGGTGCACGCCGAGACGCGGCCCGAGATCTTCGAGGCCGAGGCGACCAGCCGCGCCGTGCGCATCGCGGAGTACGCCGGCACGCCGATCTACATCGTCCACGTCACCTGCCAGGGCGCCGCGGCGGAGATCATCGCCGGCCGCGCCCGCGGCGTCGACGCGATGGGCGAGACGTGCATCCAGTACGTGACGCTCGACGTGTCCGACCTGGCGCGGCCAGGCCTGGACGGCTTCGAGGGCGCCCGCTACGTCTGCTCGCCGCCGTTGCGCGACCCCGTCAACCAGCCGTTCCTCTGGGACGCGATCGCGAACGACCACCTGCAGGTGCTGTCGACCGACCACTGCCCGTTCACCGACGAGCAGAAGGCCCTCGGCCTCGGCGACTTCTCGAAGATCCCGAACGGCCTCGCGCTGATCCAGCACCGCGTAAACCTGCTGTGGGAGCACGGCGTGCGCGAGGGCCGGTTGACGCCGAGCCGCGCGGTGGAGCTGCTGTCGACCGCGCCGGCGCGCATCTTCGGCCTCACGACCAAGGGCGAGCTGGCGCCGGGCAAGGACGCGGACGTCGCGATCCTCGACCCGGAGCGGGAGCACGTCTTCTCGCGCGAGACCTCGCTGATGGCGGTCGACTACGACGTGTTCGAAGGCCGCCGGACGCACGGCAGCGTGCGCACGACGCTCGTGCGCGGCACGACCGTCTGGGACGACGGCACGATCCACACGCGACCCGGCCACGGCCGGTTCGTGGCCCGCTCGACCTACGGAGGAAGCTGATGCCGTTCGATCCCGCCCGCGCGATCGCCGACCTGCGAGCTATCGCCGAGCTGACCGGCGGCCACGGCACCGGGGGCGCCCGCCGCGTCTGCTGGACGGACGAGTGGCTGAAGGCGCGCGCCTACGTGCGAGAGCAGCTGGAGGCCACCGGCGCCGAGATCGAGCAGCGACGAGGCGGGCAATGTCTGGGCGTACCTGCGCGGCTCCGGCGACGGCATGGTGATCGTCGGCTCCCACGTCGACTCGGTGCCCGAGGGCGGCTGGCTGGACGGCGTGCTCGGCATCGCGGGCGCGCTCGAGGTGCTGCGTGCCGCGGCCGAGGCCGGCACGCCGCCGTGCACCGTCGCGTTCGTCGACTTCGCGGACGAGGAGGGCGCGCGCTTCACCCGCAGCCTGTTCGGCTCGTCCGCCGTCTCCGGCTACCTGGTGCCGGCGGAGCTCGCCGACCTCCGCGACCGCGACGGCAACCGCCTGGAGGACGTGCTGCGCGAGTACGGCGTCGAGATCAGCGGCGTGCTGGCGGCGGGCAACCGCCTCGACGGTGCCCGCGCGTACCTCGAGCTGCACATCGAGCAGGGTCCGGTCCTGGAAGCCGAGGGACTCGCCGTCGGCACCGTGCTCGGCACCGTCGGCATCGAGCGGTTCCGCGTGCACTTCACCGGCCAGGCCGCGCACGCCGGGTCGACGCCGATCCGCCAGCGGCAGGACGCGTTCCTCGCCGCCGCCCGCACCGCGCTCGAGCTGCGGGAGATCGCGCTGCGCCACGACGGCGTGTGCACCGTCGGCAACGCCGTCTGCACGCCGGGCGTGGTCACGGCCGTCCCCGGCCGCACCGAGATCCTGGTCGACCAGCGCCATCTGCACGCCGACGTGCTCGCGACGATGAAGGCCGAGTTCATCGCCGCCGCCGAGCGGCTCGCCGCCGAGGAGGGCTGCACGGTCGACGTCGACCGGATCTGGGGCATCGAGCCGATCGCGTTCGACCAGGGTCTGGTCGACATCGCCGCGACCGCCATCCGCGAGGTGACGGGCACCGACCGCCGGCTCCCGTCCGGCCCCCTCCACGACGCGGCGGAGGTGGCGCGGACGGGCGTGCCGACGGTGATGGTGTTCTCCTCGTCCACGAACGGCCTCAGCCACGCGAAGGAGGAGGACACGCCGATCGAGCATCTCGAGCTGGCGCTGCAGGCGTTCGGCCTCGCGGCCGAGCGGGTGATCGCGGGAGCCGGCTAGCTGCTAGCCGGTCTCCTCCAGGCCCAGATCGGCCACGATGTCCTCGACCGGCGTGCCCTCGGCCGGCGGCGCCGCGTGGCGCGGCCGACCATAGGACGCCCGCTCGGAGAGGTCGGAGACCTGCCGCCGCACCCGGTCGGCGAGCCCGTCGATGGCGGCGTACATGTCGACGGCGGTGGCCCGGGCGCGGACGACGTGGCCGCGGGTCAGGAGGGTCGCCTCGGCGATCTGCGACTCGGCGATGCGGGGATTGCGCTCCACCGACAACTCGACGTCACACGTGCACTCGCGCGTGAACAGCCGGTCGAGCCGCTGAAAACGCTTCCCCACGTACTCGCGCAGGGGTGGCGTGACGGGAAGGTTGCGACCATGTACCTCGATCTGCATCCTGGTTCCTTTCGTCGCCGGTGCTCCCAAGACTACCGCCCGGCGGGCGCAACGGTGTTGCGGATTCGTGGCACTCGCAGGGCGGCGATCGCACCGAGAGCCAGCACACCCGCCCCGGTGTAGACCGCGGGCACCAGGCCGTCGACGAACGACTGGCCCGAGCCGTACCCGCCGGCCGCGGAGAAGATGGCGACCAGCACCGCGATGCCGAGCACGCCGCCGATCTCGCGGATCATGTTGTTCGCCGCCGAGGCGAGGCCCTGCTCCTCGACGCGCACGGCGCCCATCACCACGTTGGCGACCGGCGCGAACACCAGCGCCATGCCGGTGCCGGCGAGGATGAACGGCAGGATGATGCGGGAGTAGGCGACGTCGACCGTGGTGATCGACGCGAGCCAGGCCAGGGCGATCGCCTGCAGGGCGAGCCCGGTTGCCATCAGCGGGCGGCCGCCGATGCGATCCGACAGGGCGCCGGCGATCGGGGCGATGAACATCGGCATGATCGTCCACGGCAGGGTGCGCACGCCCGCCTCGAAGGCGGAGTAGCCCTGGACGGTCTGCAGGAACTGCGCGAGCAGGAAGATCGAGCCGAACGTGCCGAAGTACATGGCCAGCGACACGACGTTGGTGGCCGTGAACGCGCGCGAGCGGAACAGGCGGAGCGGCAGCATCGGCGACGCGGCCCGCGTCTCCCAGATCACGAACGCCACCACGCCGATCACGCCGACGGCCAGCGCGCCGAGCACCTGCGTCGAACTCCAGCCGAGGTCGTTGCCCCGCACGACGCCCCAGACGATGCCGGCGAGGCCGGTGGTGGCGAACGCCGCGCCGGCCAGGTCGAGCCGCCCGGACGGGCCGTGGCTCTCCTCGAGGTAGCGGCTCGCGAGGACGATCGTGAGGATGCCGACGGGGACGTTGAACCAGAAGATCCAGTGCCACGAGATGCCGTCGACGACGGCGCCGCCGATGACCGGGCCGATCGCCACGGCGACACCCGCGATGCCGGACCAGATGCCCAGCGCCACCCCGCGCTTGCCGGCCGGGAAGGCCTGGGCCAGCAGGGTCAGGGTGAGCGGCGTGACGATGGCGCCGCCGACGCCCTGGAGGGCGCGCGCAGCGATGAGCGCCTCGGCGGTGGTCGCCAGTGCGGCTCCGGCGGAGGCGACGGTGAACAGCGCCAGGCCGAGCATGAAGACGCGGCGGCGCCCGAACCGGTCGCCGAGCGCCGCCCCGGTCAGCAGCAGCACGGCGAACGTCAGCGTGTAGGCGTTCACGAACCACTGCAGGTCGCCCACCGACGCACCCAGATCGGCGCGCATGCTCGGCAGCGCGGTGGTCACCACCAGGTTGTCGAGCACGGTCATGAAGAGCGCCAGGCCGGTGACCAGGAGTGCGGTGATCCCTCGACGATCCATCTGCGGTCAGCTCCTTGTAATCATTGGATAACAACCATGCTAGTAATCCGCTGATACCCTGTCAAGCGTGCGTACCCGAATGACCGCCGACGAGCGGCGCGAGCAGATCATCCAGGCGGCGCGGTCCGAATTCGCCGCCCGGGGCTACCACGCCGCCACCACCGACGCGATCGCCGCTCGTGCGGGCGTGTCGCAGCCCTACGTGATCCGCCTGTTCGGCACCAAGCAAGCGCTGTTCGACGCCGTCGCCGACGACTGCTTCCGCCAGGTGCACGACGTCTTCAGCCGGGCTGCCGCCGCCGCTCCGCCCGGCGGGAAGCTGGACGCGATGGGCGCCGCCTACCGCGAGCTCATCGCCGACCGCGAGGTGCTCGCCCTGCAGCTGCACTTCTACGCCGCGTGCGCCGCCGACGAGACGCTCCGGCCCGACGGCCGCGAGCGCTTTGCGCGCCTCATGGAGCACATCGGCACACTGAGCGGCGCGTCGCGCGACGAGGTGATCCGCTTCAATGCCGTCGGCATGCTGATCAACGTCGCGTCCGCCCTCGATCTCGAGCTCGACCTGCCGTGATCGACGTCCTGAAGCAGGTCGTCGCGGCCGCGTACACCTCGCTCGGCGAGGCCGGCATCGTGGTCGGGGCCGAGGGCAACGCGTCGGTGGCGGAGCGCAGCTCGGGCATCGCGCTCGTGACCGGCACCGGCCTGCAGGCCCGCGAGGCCACCGCCGACGGGATCGCCGAGGTGGGCCTGGCCGACGGCGAGCATCGCTCCGGCCCGGCGCCGACCAGCGAGCTGCCGAGCCACCTGGCACTGCTGCGGGCGGGCCACGGCGCGGTGATCCACTCGCACGCACCGCACGCGACCGCGCTCGGCCTGGTGCTCGACGAGGTGCCGCTGGTGCTGGCCGAGCAGGCCGCGCGCGCCGGCGGGGCCGCGCCCGTCGTGCCGTACGCGACGCCGGGGTCGGGCGAGATGGCCCTGTCGCTGGAGGCCGTGCTGCGCGGCCCCGTCCGCGCCGTCGTGATCCGCAACCACGGCCTCGTCACGGTCGGGCCCGACATCCTCAGCGCCCTCCAGGCCACGCTCGCCACCGAGGAGGCGGCGCGCGTGTACCTGCTCGCCCGCGGCATCGGCGAGCCCGCGCGCGTGCCCGGGCCATGCGCTCCGCACGTTGCGGGCGCTCGGCGGCATCACCGTCTGACCACCCGCGCGAACGTGACCACGTCGACGCGCGCGGCGCCGGCACGGCGCAGCAGCCGGGCGCAGACGTCGGCCGTCGCACCCGTGGTGTAGACGTCGTCGACCAGCACGACGTGACCCGCGATGCCACCGGCGGCGCGGAACTGGGCGCGGGCGTTGCGCCGCCGCTCCTCCCGGTCGAGACCGCGCTGCGGCCGGCTGCCGTCGCGCCGCAGCGGACCCGCCAGCTCCAGCTGCCAGGCCTCGGCCAGCGATGCGGCGAGCGACGCCGCGCCATCGCCGCCCCGCCAGGCGGCACGGGCGCGCAGCGCGGGCACCGGCACCAGCACGGCGGGCGCCGGCGGCGCGTCGACGACGGCCACGACGAGCGCTGCGGCGACCTCGGCCGCGCTGCGCATGCCGCGATCCTTCCACGCCCGCATCAGCGCGTGGGCCGGCCCGGCCAGCGTCACGGCGCCGCGCGCGGAGGCGAACGCCAGACGACGCCCGGCGCACTCCCGGCACGCCTCGGTGGCGCGGAGCGTCGGCCGTCCGCACCGGCCGCAGCGCGGCCCGTCGAGCCGGACGAGCGCGGCGTCGCACGCCCCGCACACGACCGGGCCCGGCGCGCGGCAGGAGAGGCACCGAGCAGGGGCGACGAGCGCTCTCACGTCCACCCTCCGAGCATGCCGCCTCCGCCACACCGATCTTCCGCGCCGAACGTGACGACTCCATCCCGGCGGCACCCGGATGCCACCGGTTCCCGCGGCCGCGTGGCGCCGTGTGGCGAACGGCCCGCACCGGCGGGAGAAGGCGCCGCCGCGGGCTGGGCCGCGTTGCGGTTCTCGCCCTGCTCTCGGCGGCCGGGGCGGCCCGGCTCGATCACTGCCGCGCATCCTCGCCGAGATCGAGCGGCGCGGCTACCGCGCCGTCACGGTCACGCAGCTTCTGAACGACGCTCCGCCGGAGCGGGACGACCTGGCCGCACGGAGGTGACCTCGGGCGCCGCGGTGACGACCGCGGTCAGCGCCGCGACGACCGCCGGATCGAGGCTCTTGCCGGCGCTCGCCTGGATCTGCTGGAGCGCGCGCGAGGGGTCGAGGGCCTCCTGGTAGGAGCGGCCCGCGCGGATCGCCGACCAGGCGTCGGCCGCGGCGACGATGCGGGCGTCGATCGGGATCTGGTCGCCGGCCAGCGCGTCCGGATAGCCGGTGCCGTCGAACCGCTCGTGGTGGTGCCGGACGGCGCCGGCCGCGCCGTTCAGCGCCGCCAGGCGACCGACGATGTCGGCGCCCAGGTCGACGTGGGTGCGCAGGGTCGCGCGCGCCTCCTCCGAGTCGGCCGGGGCCTGCAGCACGCGGTCGGCGATCGCGAGCTTGCCGATGTCGTGCAGCCACCCTCCGAGCCGGCAGCGGACGGCGACCGTCTCCGACAGGCCCAGCTCGACCGCGATGCGGCCCGCCAGGGTTGCGACCTCCTCGCAGTGGTTCTCCGGCGATGCCTCGCGGACGGTGACGGCGAGCGCCAGCCCACGGGCCAGCTGGAACACCTCGGGCTCGTCGACGGCGAGCTCGTCCAGCGTCAGCGACGAGACGAGCCGCGTGGCGTTGCGCCCGCCCCGCTTGGCGGCGTACAGGCCGCGGTCGGCGGCGTCGAGCAGCGCCTCGTCCGTCTCGCCCACGGTCCAGATCGCGGCGCCGCACGACGCCGTCACCGTCAGCTCCGTATCGCCGGGCAGCAGCATCGGGGACTGCGAGATGCTGGCGCGGATCGACTCCGCGCGCCACTGCAGCGCGTCGGTGTCGGGGATCTCCGGCAGCAGCACGGCGAACTCCTCGCCGCCGTAGCGCGCCACGGTGTCGCCCTCGCGGATGGCGCTGCGCAGGCGCTCTGCCACGGCGATCAGCACGGTGTCGCCCGCCAGGTGGCCGTAGGTGTCGTTGACCGACTTGAACCGGTCGACGTCGATCAGCAGCACCGCCGGCGGGTCGACGCGGTCGGCACGCTTCAGCTCCGCCCGCAACTCGTTCATGAAGTGGCGGCGGTTCTTGGCGCCCGTCAGGTGGTCGGTGACGGAGATGTCCTCGAGCACCGCCTGGGCGGCGAGCTGCAAGTCGTAGGCCTGGCTGGCCTCCGCGAGCGCCGCCTCGAGCTGCTTCCGGATCGCGCCGGGCGGGCCGAGGTCGCGGATCACGCCCTCGACGCGCACGCCGCCGTCGGGCTCGGGCGTGCAGACGCCCGTCAGCGTCACCTGGTGCGTCTCGCCGTCGTCGCGGACGACGAGCAGATCGCCGCTCACCTCGTCCGAGCCGTCGGTCATGGCCCGGATCAGGACCTCGAGCCGGTCGCTCTCCGCCGAGTCGACGGCCGCACGGAGCAGGTCGAGCGGCCCGAGCGGGACGCTGCGGCCGAGGGTCTGCGACAGCCGTCGGCTCTCGAACAGGGGCACCGCCTCCTCATCGGGCTCGACGAGCCACGCGAAGAGGTAGTCCGGCACGGCGGACAGCACCCCGGCAAGTGTTCCGAGCAACGAACGCTCGGTCGAACGCAGGTCATCTTCTTCGCCGCTCACAGCCTCCCGCATCGGCATTTCCACCGCCCCACAAGAGAGTGAAGTTGACGCGACACGCATTCGCCCGTACAACGCCTGGCATGTCTTCGACCCTCGACGTCCACTGGCACCCGGACGTTCTCTCGCACGACACCGGAGCCGGACTCTTCGACGCCGTGGATCCCGGCTGGCTCGCGGTCCCCGAGACGCACGCGGAGAACGCCGACCGCGTCCGGCAACATGTACAGCGCCCTCCACGACGGCCCCTACGCCGGCCACCTGCGCTGGCGTGACGGCCGCCACGCGACGGTGGACGAGATCGCGTGGCTGCACGACCCGGACTACATCGAGGAGGTGCGGGCGAGCTGCGAGGAAGGCCGCTGGTGGACGCGCACGACGCTCACCGCGCCCGGCTCCTGGCCCGCGCTGACGGCCGCCGCGGGCACGGCGATCGGCGCCTGCGACGCCGTGCTCGACGGCGACGCGGCGCTGGTGTACGCGCTGGTGCGCCCGCCCGGCCACCACGCCTCGAGCCGCACGGCCGACGGCTACTGCTTCTTCAACAACACCGCGCTGGCGGCCGAGAACGCCCGTCGCCGCGGCATCGAGCGGGTCGCGATCCTGGACTGGGACGTGCACCACGGCAACGGCACGCAGACGCTGTTCTACGAGCGCGACGACGTGCTGACGGTCTCCTGGCACATGGCGCACGGCAGCTGGGGCGCGAGCCATCCCGAGACGGGCGCGCCGACCGAGACGGGCGCGGGCGCCGGCGAGCGGCTTCAACGTCAACGTCGAGCTGCCGCTCGGCAGCGGCGACCACGCGTACCGCACGACCTTCGACGAGATCGTGGCGCCGATCGTCGACGGCGTTCGACCCGGGCATGATCATCGTCGCCTCCGGCCAGGACGCCAACCAGTTCGACCCGAACGCGCGCCAGTCGCGTGACCATGGCGGGCTTCCGCGGCCTGGGCGAGCGCGCGCGGGCGCTGGCCGACCGGCACACGGACGGGCAGGCTGCTGCTGGTGCAGGAGGGCGGCTACTCGCGCACGTACTCCGCCGCGTGCCTGCTCGCCACCGTGGAGGGCGTGCTCGGCCTCGAGCGAGACGCTGCCCGACCCGCTCGCGTTCCTGCCCGACCCGCCGTCGCACGCCGCGGCCGCGATCGACGACATCCGCGCCGTCCAGGCGCGCCACTGGGAGGTCCTCCGATGAGCGCTCCGCTCGCCGCCGCCGTCGCCGAAGCCGAGCAGCGCTACGTCGCCGCCAACCCGGCCTCCAACGGCCTGCACGTGGAGCGCCAGCGCTCGATGCCGGGCGGCAACACGCGCACCGTGATCCACGTGTCGCCGTTCCCGCTCACCATCGCGAAGGCGTCCGGCGCCACCATCACCGACGTCGACGACCACGTCTACATCGACTTCCTGGGCGAGTACACCGCCGGCCTCTACGGCCACTCGCACCCGATCATCCTCGGCGCCGTGCGCGAGGCGCTGGCCGACGGCATCTGCTTCGGCGCGCCGAACGAGTACGAGGCCGGCCTGGCCGCCGCGGTCTGCGAGCGCTTCCCCTCGATCGACCTGGTGCGCTTCACCAACTCCGGCACCGAGGCCAACATGCTGGCCATCGTCGCTGGCGCGCGTGCACACCGGCCGCGAGGCGATCCTGGTGTTCGAGGGCGGCTATCACGGCGGCGTGTTCTGTCTACGCGACCGCCGCCGGCTCGCCGATCAACGTGCCGTACCCGACTGATCATGGGCCAGTACAACGACGCCGAGGGCGCGGCGCGCCTGATCGCGCGAGCATGCCGACCGAGCTGGCCGCCGTCATCGTCGAGCCGATGCAGGGCAGCGCCGGCTGCATCCCGGCCGAGCAGGACTTCCTGGAGACGCTGCGCGAGGCCAGCCACCGAGCACGGCGTGCGTGCTGATCTTCGACGAGGTGATGACCTCGCGCCTGTCGCCGGGCGGCCTGCAGCTCGACGACCGGCGTGACGCCCGACCTGACGACGCTCGGCAAGTACGTCGGCGGCGGCATGACGTTCGGCGCGTTCGGCGGCCGCGGCCGAGCTGATGGCGCGGTTCGATCCGCGCCGCGCCGACGCGCTGCCCCATGCCGGCACGTTCAACAACAACGTGCTGACCATGGCGGCCGGCCTGGCCGGGCTGACGCAGATCTACACGCCCGATGCGGCCGAGCAGCTGAACGCCAGCGGCGACCGGCTGCGGGAGCGCCTCACGGCCGCCGGGTCGGACCGCGACCTGCCGTTCTTCGCCAGCGGCCGCGGCTCGATGATCGGCCTGCACTTCGGGCGCGGCCCGCTGCGCTCGACCGCCGACATCAAGGGCGATCCGGCGACGCTCACCGGCCTGCGCGCGCTGCTGCACCTGCACTGCCTGGAGCACGGCTGCTCGTACGGGCGCCGCGGCTTCCTGGCGCTGTCGCTGCCGCTCACCGAGGAGGACCACGACCGCCTGGTTCAGGCCGTCGAGACCTTCCTCGACGAGCGCGGCGAGCTGGTGCGGCTGGCGGCGTAGGCCAGCACCAGCAGGGCGGCGCCCGCGAGCGCGATGGTGGTGGTGAAGCCGCGGGCGTCGAGCACCAGGCCGAGCAGGGCGGTGCCGATCGCGCCGCCCATGAACAGCGCGAAGACGAAGAACGAGATGGCCGTGCCGCGCGCCCCGGGTGCGATCTCGGTGCCGCGCGTCTGCAGCACCGAGTGGCAGATCGGCAGGCCGGCGCCGACGCACGCCACGCCCGGCACGACCAGCACCCAGCTGGGCGCGGCCGCGGCGACCAGGAAGCCCGTGCCCATCATGGTGGCGCCGACCAGCATCATCCGCCGCTCGCCGACGCGGGCGAGGAGGGGGCGGATCAGCCGCGTGGCGCCCACCGACGCGACCGCCTCGACGGCCAGCACGGCACCCACCAGCACGTAGGAGAGGCCGTGCTCGTCGTGCAGCAGCGCACCCAGGTAGGCGTTGCCGCCGTGGAACCCCGCGCCCTCCAGCGCCACCAGCGCGAACAGCACCCGCGCCTTCGGGTTGCGCAGGATGGCGCGGTGCTGCGAGGGCTGGCGGCCGCGCGCCGGCACCACGCCGCGGGCGCGCCAGAGCGGCACGATCAGCAGGGCGGCGAGCGCGGCGTCGACCACGAAGATCGCCCGCCACGAGAACAGCTCCGTCAGGATCCCGCCCAGCGCCGCGCCCGCGAGCAGCCCGCTGGCCGAGGCGGCGACGAGGTTCGCGATCGCCTCCTGCCGCTGCTCGTACGGCACCAGCTCGCCCATGGTGACGAGCGCCAGCGGGAAGAACGCGGCCGCGACGCCGCCCGTCACGAGGCGGATCGCCGCCAGCACCGGCAGGCTGCCGGCCAGCGTGGACGCGGCGACGATGCAGGTGAACGCGACGATCGCGAACGCGATCACGCGCATCGGGCCGACCCGGTCGGCGAGCGGCCCCCAGGCCAGCTGGCAGACGCCGTAGGGGATCAGGTACGCGGTGATCGCGACGCCGGCCGCGGGCACCGACACATCCAGGTCGGCCGCGATGTCGGGCAGGACGGTGACCATCGTGCGGCCGTCGAGCATGACGACGAACGACAGCAGCCAGAGCAGCCGCGTCAGGGGCACCGAGATGTCCGCGAGGTGCCGGAACGGGGCACTTAGAAGATGCCGCGGGTGGTCAGTGCGTCGCGCAGCTCGGGCTGGCGGGCGGCGAGCTCGTCGTGGTCCTTCACGGGCAGGAACCGCGACTCGGGGCCATCGCGCGGCACCTGGACGAAGCGCGTGTCGAGGTGGCTGGTCAGCTCGCCGAGGAGCCGCTCGCGCTGGATCGCGGCGCGGCCGTCGACCTCCTTCTCGACGACGAACCACGTCCACTCGCCGTCGTGCTCGAGCAGCGCGCGGGCGTCGGCGTGGAAGGTGTTGGTGTTGAACACGCCCGACGCGGCCGGGTCGAAGTCGGGCGGTAGCCGGAAGTCCTCGAGGATCACCGGCCGGCCGTTCCAGCGCACGGGCCAGCCGCCCCGGTCGCCGCCCGCCGCCACCACCTCGCACGACAACGCGGCCTCGTGGGCGAGGTGCCAGCCGACGACGGCGGCGTCGAGCGTCGCGCCGAGGTTGTCGAGGTTCGCGAGCATCAGCGTCGTCGCCGCCGCCCGCGACGAAGCGCTCCAGCAGCCCCGAGTCGCGCACCGCGTCGACCAGGTCGCCGTGGCCCTGCGCGTACTCCGACGGGTTGCCGTCGTCGTCGCGGAACACCTCGCCCTCGGGCGTCTCGCGCAGCGCGACACCCTGCTGGAAGAGCCCGATCGCGTCGCCGTCGGCCCGGTCGCCGAGCGCCTCGCGGATGGGGCCGTCGGTGGCCGCCGAGGTCATCATCAGCAGCGGCGGCCGACGGCCGTAGCGGCGCTCGACGGCGTCGAGCTCGCACAGGCGGATGTCCAGGAACGTGCGCTCGTCCAGCGCCTCGACGAGCGCCTTGACGACGCCGCCCATGCGGGTCGCCATGCCGCCGGCGAGCACGACCAGGGCCACCTCGCCGCGCTGCAGCGCGGCGGCGCCGAGCTTCTCCAGGCGCGCGTGCTCGGGGGTGCCGGGCTCCGGCAGCACGGACACGTCGCCGGGCGCGGGCGGCTCGACGATGCCATCGACGACATTGCTCACGCCGTGCGCTCCTGCGGAGCTTCGCACGGCGATCGCCACCGCACGCCAGGGCTTCCACTCCGCTCCAGCTGTTGCACGCTCACGCCGTGCGCTCCTGCGGAGCTTCGCACGGCGATCGCCACCGCACGCAAGGGCTTCCACTCCGCTCCAGCTGTTGCATGCTCATTCCGGCCGTTCCCCGGTCAGGTGGTACGGCGGGCGCAGCACGCCGCGCTCGGTCACGATCGCCGTGATCAGCGAGGCGGGCGTGACGTCGAACGCGTCGTTGCGCGCGAACGTCACCTCGGGCGCGGTCGTGACGCCGCCGAAGCAGGTCACCTCGTCGCCGGCGCGCTGCTCGATCGGGATCTCGTCGCCCGAGGCGGTGGCCGGGTCGATCGTCGAGGTGGGCGCGACGACGTAGAACGGGACGCCGTGGTGGTGCGCGAGCACGGCCAGGTTGAAGGTGCCGATCTTGTTCGCCGTGTCGCCGTTCGCGGCGATGCGGTCGGCGCCGACGACGATGCCCGCGACACCGCCCTCGCGCAGGATCGCGCCGGTCGCGTTGTCCGTCACCAGGGTGTGGCGGATGCCGGCCTCGGCCAGCTCGAAGGCCGTCAGGCGGGCGCCCTGCAGCAGCGGGCGCGTCTCAGGCACCCAGACGTGCGGGTCGCCGCCGCGCTCGGCCAGAGCCATGACGACGCCGAGCGCCGTGCCGTAGCCGCCGGTGGCGAGGCCGCCCGTGTTGCACTGCGTCATCAGGTGCGACCCGTCGGCGAACAGCGTCGCGCCGTGCGCTCCCATGGCGCGGCAGCGGGCGACCTCGTCGTCGTGGATGCGCCGCGCGCGCGCCGCGATGCGGCCGCGCGCCTCGTGCGGGTTGACGACGTCGCGATCGAGCTCGGAGAGGGCCTCGCCGACGCCCCACGCGAGGTTGACGGCGGTCGGGCGCGCAGCGGCCAGCAGGGCGCCCTGCTCGGCCAGGTACTGCCGCATGCCCACCGGATGGTCGGGCGCGGTGCGCGCCGCCAGCGCGACGCCCATCGCCCCCGCGACGCCGAGCGCGGGCGCGCCGCGGATCGCGAGCACCTGGATCGCGTCGACCAGCTCGGCGACCGTCCGGCACGACCGCTCGACGCGCTCCTGCGGCAGCCGCGTCTGGTCGAGGAGCACCACCGCCTCGTCCTCCAGACGGATGATGTCGTGGGGCTGCAGCAGAACTACGTGCCCTCGTCCCAGGTCGCGAGGTAGCGCTCCTGGTCGGACGTGAGCTGGTCGATCTCCAGACCGAGCGTCCCGAGCTTGAGGCGCGCGATCTCGGTGTCGATGGCGTCGGGCACCACGTAGACCCGCCGCTCGAGCCCGGCGCCGTGGCGGACGGCGTACTCGACCGACAGCACCTGGTTCGCGTAGGTCATGTCCATGACGGAGGCCGGGATGCCCTCGGCGGCGCCGAGGTTGACGAGGCGTCCCTCGGCCAGCAGGGCGATCTGGCGGCCGTCGGGCAGCCGGAACAGCTCGATGTCGGGTCGCGGCAGGGTGCGCTCGATGGCCATCGCCTCGAGCGCCGGCACGTCGACCTCGACGTTGAAGTGGCCGGCGTTGGCGATGATGGCGCCGTCGCGCATGACGTCGAAGTGCTCGGCCCGGAGCACGTGCTTGTCGCCGGTGACCGTCACGAAGATATCGCCGCGGCGCGCGGCATCGGCGACGGGCATCACGCGGTGCCCGTCCATGACGGCCTGGAGCGCGCGCATCGGGTCGACCTCGAGCACGATCACGTGCGCGCCCATGCCGCGGGCGCGGTCGGCGATGCCGCGCCCCGCGAGGCCGTAGCCGGCGACGACCATCGTGCGGCCGGCGAGCAGCATGTTGGTGGCGCGGATGATGCCGTCGATGGTTGACTGGCCGGTGCCGTAGCGGTCCTCGAACAGGTGCTTCGTCTGCGCCTCGTTGACGGCGATGATGGGGAACGCGAGCACGCCGTCGGCCTCCATCGCCTTCAGCCGCATGACGCCCGTGGTGGTGCCCTCGGTGCCGACGATCACCTCGAAGAGGTTGTCGCGCCGGTCGGCGTGCAGGACGCCGAGCAGGTCGGCGCCGTCGTCCATGACGATCGCCGGGCGGTGATCGAGGGCCGCGTGGATGTGCGCGTAGTACGTGTCGTGGTCCTCGCCGCGGATGGCATACGCCGAGATGGCGTACTCCTCCACCAGCGCGGCCGCGACATCGTCCTGCGTCGAGACCGGGTTCGACGCGCACAGCAGCACGTCGGCGCCGCCGGCGGCCAGCGCGCGCATCAGGTTGGCCGTCTCGGCGGTGACGTGCATGCACGCCGCGATGCGGATGCCCTCGAGCGGGCGTTCGCGCGCGAACCGCTCGCGAATGGCCCGCAGCACGGGCATGTCGCGATCGGCCCACTCGATGCGGCCCCGACCCTCCTGGGCGAGGGAGCGGTCCTTGACGTCGTGCCCGGGCACGGCGCGCACTTTAGCGGCCGGCGGCCATTTCCGCCTTGAGTGCGGTCAGGCGGGTGATGTCCATCGGGTCGACTCCCTCGACCTCTGCGAGGTGGCACGAGACCAGATCGCCGAACAGCAGCAGACCGAAGGCGCGGGCGCGTTCGTCGGGCCCGTCGGCGGCCCACGTCTCGACCAGGCCGCCGTCGCCGCCGACGAACCGGGCCATGGCGTCGCTGAGGGTGGCGACGACCGGTGACTCGGCGAAGTCGCGCAGGAAGACCGCGGCGTGACGGTGCGACGCCCGCGGCGTCTGCAGCCAGCCGAGGATCTCGTTGTGCGCGATCTCGGGCACGGCGCCGGCGAAGGCGGCGGCCTTGGCGTTCTCGTTGATCTGGTTCTTGAGCCGGACGGCGACCGCGGCCCGCATGCCCGACCCGTACAGCACGGTGACGTGCCCTGCGAGGCGCTCGGCGATGGCGCGTGCCTCGTCGTCGCGCGCGGCCGCCGCGTCGGCTGCATCCGCGCCGCGGGCGATCAGGTCGGTCGCGTCGGGCCCGGCGCCGGCCTCGCCCAGCAGCACCAGCAGCGGTGCCAGCAGCAGGCCGAGCGCGCCCCGCGGCTGGTAGCCGTCCTCGACGGCGATCACGGGCACGCCGTCGGTCTCGGCCAGCGCCGCCAGCGTGCCGCCCGATCCGAGCGCGACCCGCGTGGCGCGGCGTTCGCCGGCCTCGACGAACCAGTCGAGCGCCTCGGCCGTCTCGCCCGAGTACGACGTGACGACGACCAGCGTGTCGGGCCCGACCCAGCCGGGCAGCGTCAGGCCGACGGGCACCTCGACGGGCAGCGACAGCTCGTCGGCGAGCAGGGCGGCAGCCAGGCGGCCGCCGGCGGCCGAGCCGCCGAGCCCGCACAGCGCGACGTTGCGAAACGGACCGGCGCCCTGCAGCGCGCCCTGCGCCAGGGGTGCGGCGGCGCGCAGTTGCGCGCCGAGCGCCATGGCCTGGCCGTGCATGGTCTCAGGCGCCATCGGATACCTCCAGGAAGACTCGCTCGCCGGCCACCGACCGCTCGTCGGCGATCTCCACGCCGGCGGCCACGATCGAGCCGTTCGAGATGCGGGCCCGGGCGCCGACGACGGCGCCGCGGCCGATCACGGAGTCGGTCACCACCGCACCGGCGCCGATGATCGCGTCCTCGTGGATGACGCTGCGGTCGACCGTCGCGTCACCCGCGACGGAGGCGCCGGCGCCGAGCAGCGTCTCGCCGGCGGAGACGTGCATGTTCGCGGCCAGGTAGCTCTCCGGCGTGCCGATGTCGTTCCAGTAACCGGCGCAGCGCCAGCCGTAGAGCCCGTGGCCGACGAGCTGCGGAAACACCTCGCGCTCGATGTTGACGCGCTGCAGGTACGGCACCGTGTCGAGGAACCAGCGGTCGAGCACGTAGGCGCCGGCGTTGATCCAGTACGGCGGCTCGAGCGTCACCTCGGCGCCGGGCTCGGGCTTCTCGACGAACGCTTCGACCCGGCCGTCGGCGTCGGTGAGCACCAGGCCGTACCGCGTCGGATCGGGCACCTCGGTCAGCGTCACCGTCGCGCGCGCGCCCTGCGTGACGTGGAAGTCCATCAGGTCGCCGAGCGACGCCTCCATCAGCACGTCGCCGTTGAGGGCGAAGAACGGCGCGTCGTCGAGGCGGCCCTCGATGGCGAAGCGGATCGCGCCCGCCGTGTCCATCGGCTCGGGCTCGACGGCGTACTCGAGCGCCATGCCGTCGGACATGTCGCCGAAGCCCGCCACGATCGGGTCGGGCAGGTAGCCGCAGCTGAACACGACGCGCTTCACGCCCGCCGTGGCGAGCCGCTCCAGCATGTGCACGAGGAACGGCCGGTCGCCGATCGGCAGCATCGCCTTCGGGCGATCGAGCGTCAGCGGCCGCAGGCGCGTGCCCTCTCCACCGACGAGGATCACGGCGATCACGCTTGGCAACCTCGCCGGTGCGGCGGGGACGGCCGACGGAGTCGTACTCGAAGCCCGCGGCCGCGGCCTCTGCCGGGTCGAGCAGGTTGCGGCCGTCGATCAGCAGCGGGCGCGCCATCGAGTCGCGCATCGCCGGATCGAGGACTGCGCGGAACTCGTTCCACTCGGTGACGATCACGCGCGGCATCGGCGCCGGCCAGCGCCTCGGCGGGCGACGACACGACGATCGCGCCGACCGCCTCCAGATGCGCACCGGTGGCGACGGGGTCGTACGCGCGCACCTCCGCCCCCTCGGCGGCGAGCCGCGACGGCCAGCACGAGGCTGGACGCCTCGCGCGTGTCGTCGGTGTTGGGCTTGAAGGCGATGCCGAGCAGCGCGATCTTCTTGTCGCGCAGCGATCCGAGATGGTGCTGCAGCTTCGAGATGACGCGCCGCTTCTGCAGCTCGTTGACCTCGATCACGGCGGTCAGCAGCTGGAAGTGGTAGCCCGAGTTGCCGGCGAGCTGCTTGAGCGCGCGGACGTCCTTCGGGAAGCAGTTGTGGACGACGAGCCCGCCGGTCGTGACGAACGTGTGCGCATCCGGCACCTCGAGGGAGTAGACCGTGGCGCTGGCGGCCACCGGCAGCACGCTCGTCACGCGCGCGACCGCTCCGTTGACCAGGTCGCGGCGGAATCCGGTCGGCGCGATGCGCTTTGCCTGGGCCGCGATGGAAGCACGGATCGCCGGTGTGTCGGCTTCCGGAACGAGATCGAGCATCGTCTCGACCTGATCGGCGCCGGAGACCATCAGCCAGTAGGTGTCGCACGTGGACTTCGCGGTGCGGCCGACCTTCATCCGCGCGACGATTCCGCACTCGCCCAGCAGGCGGAGCATGCCGTCGGCGAGGGGGCGGCTGACGGTGCCGTACTCGAGGATGACGCTCGGACCCCGGTTGATGTACGACCACGAGCCGTCGCCCAGCCAGAGCCCCGCCAGCAGGGCCCGCTTCTCGGCGATCGGCCGAGCCCAGATCGCGTCGGGGATGGCGTGCGAGTACGCGTTGCGGCCGAGACCGAGGTCGTCGATGAACGCGGCGAGGATGCGCGACGAGATCGACACCTGGCACGTGGTGGCAAGCTGCCGGACGGTCGTCTTGACGCCGAGCTCGCGCCAGTACGAGGCAACGCGGTCGACGAGGTCGGCCTCGTCGGTCGGATGGAAGCTCCAGCAGACCCGCTCGCGCGCCCCGTCGCGTCCGACGTGGCCCTCGGCGATATACAGGCCGAGCACCGTCCAGAGGGCTTCCGTCGCGACGACGTGGCCTGGGACGTAGGTGCCGTTCCGCGCAGTGCCGAACAGGGCGTCGTCCAGCGTCAGGCCGAGAGCGTCGGCCTCGTCGCAGCGAACGGCGCCGCACGCCCGGATGTCGTTGATGCGCGTGATCGACCCGCGATGGTGCACGAGCGCCGTCTGCCGCTCGGCCAGGCCGAGCGCTCCGACGCGATCGCGATCCGGTTCTGCCAGACGGGCGATGACCTCGCCATCTGCGATGCCCGCCGCCGCGGCCGCGGCGCGCAGGTCGAAGACGAGCTCCGCATCGCTGCCCGCGCTCGCCGAGCCCTGCGCGATCGGGAGCCAGTCGGCCTCGGTCAGATCACGGGCAAGGCGGGTGTCGACGGCGCCGGTGACGCCGTCGACGACGACGAACGGGTGATCGTCGGTGACGGTGACGCGGCGGCCCATCTTGGTGCGAACCTCGACCAGCGCGTCCGATTGCCGGCTCGTGACGTGGCTGACGGGCAGGAACTCCGGTCCGGTGCCCTCCGCACGCCAGCTCAGGACCTCGAGTCCCTCCGGCTCGATGAGGGCGCCACCGCCAAGCTCGGCATGGAGCGTCTCGAGCTCGACCAGGCGCGTGGCACCGCCTCGCCGTGCGAGCACCGTCTCGTCGCCGACCAGGCAGCTGCCGCCATACCCGATTCCGGGCCGCAGGAAGCTCGCGCCGATGCGGCGGTCGAGGCCCATGCCGCGCGCGACCTCGGCCACGTCGGCGCCGACGGCCTCGCAGACGTTGGCGATCTCGTTGATGAACGAGATCTTCGTCGCCAGGAACGCGTTCGCGGCCAGCTTGATCATCTCGGCCGATGCGACGTCGGTGCGGACGATCTCGGTGTCGATGCCGTCGTACAGCCGGGCGACGCGCTCGGCGTCCTCCTCGCTGTCGGCGCCGACGACGACCCGGTCCGGCGCCATGAAGTCGCTCACCGCGGAGCCCTCGCGCAGGAACTCCGGGTTCGACATGTACGCGACGCCCTGCAGCCCCCGCGCGTCGAGGCGGAGGCGCACGTTCTCGCCCGTGCCGACGGGCACGGTCGACTTCATCACCAGGCCGGCACCCTCGGCGCTCGGCGGGATGGCGTCGATGACCGACTGCACGCGCGACAGGTCGGCGTCGCCCGACGGCATCGGCGGCGTGTCGACGCAGATGAACGCCAGCCGGCAGTCGGAGAACAGCTCGTCCAGGTCGAGCGTGAAGCGCAGCCGGTTGCGGTTGCGGCGGATCAGGTCGTCGAGCCCGGGCTCGTGCATCGGCACCGCGCCGCCGCGCAGCATCTCGACCTTGGCGGGGTCGATGTCACGGCAGATGACGGTGTGCCCGAGGTCGGCGAAGCACGCGGCCGTCACGAGGCCCACGTACCCCACTCCGATCACGCCGATCGGCTCGCGACTCATTTCACTCCTTGGTACGGCTAGCTGCTGGGGATGCGGCGGAAGCCGGTCGCGATCGCCCACATGGTCGAGTTGGAGAGGCCGTCGACGATCGAGTTGGACAGCCAGTACGTCCGCTTGTTCCAGTGCCAGGCGACGCGGTGGAGCTTCGCGCCGTTGAAGTAGAGCAGGTACTCGATGTTGTTCTGCGTACGAGTCTCGTTCGGGGACTGCAGCAGCGGCGGCGTCTCCCAGTCGAGCACCTGCACGCCGAACGTCGTCTTCGACTGCTCCGAGGTCTCGTAGTACGTCACGTGCAGGGCGTTCTTGCCGCGCAGCTTGTAGCGGCGGAAGGCCGGGTACGAGTTGACCAGCGGATCGCCCGTGACGGTGTTGTTCGGCAGCTTGGTCGGATACATGAGCGAGTGCCCCATGCCCTTCTGCGCCTTTCTCCAGGCCGCCAGGTCGCGCGAGCGGTCGGTGGCGATGCGCGCCTTCACGTCGGCCGGCAGCGCCTTCACCTTCTCGGGCGCGAGCGTGTCGAACGTCTGGCCGACGACGACCACGACGTCGGCGTACACCTGCGAGTTCGGATCGTCGGGATTGGCGACCGCGGCGTTCAGCGCGGCCACCTCGGCGGCATCGAGCGGCTTGATCTCGCTCGGGTTGACGAGCGCCTTGAGCGCCGTCGCCGCCTCCTTCGACCCGGATTTCTCGCCGTAGTAGATGACGGAGTCGAAGTAGTCGCTGCTCTCGGCGTCGCCGTGCGCGCGGGCGTTCTTCCAGCCGCGCTTCACCAGCTGCTGCTCGAGGTCCGCCGCTGCGCCGACCTTGCCGTTGCCGTTGCGGACCTCGACCTGGATGGTCGCCGCGTCGTACTTGATGCTCGTCTTCTTGACCTTGCCCGCGGCCTCGTCGGCGGCGCGGTTGGCCTGCGTCGGGTCGGGATCGAGGAACTGGTCGACGACCGAGTCGATCTCGGACTGGTCGACGGCGATGCGGCCGGCGAGCGTCGGGTGCCCGTAACCGACGAACCGGACGTTGACCATGTTGTTCTTCGGGATCGTCCGCAGCGTGTTGGCGTACAGCTCCATGTCGTTGAGCGACATCTGCTTCTTGCCGATGATCTTGAGGTTCTTCTTCGCCGTGTTCAGCAGCGTCCCCAGGTTGCGGCCGATGCTGATCGGGTCGAGCTTCACCTTGAACTCGCGCAGGAACAGCTGCTGGCGTGCGAGGCGATAGGTGTCGTCGTCGTCGTGTCGGTGGCGCACGTACTCGAGCGCCGACTGGCCGCGCATCAGCTGGTAGCCGGGCTCGATGTCGATCGAGTTGAAGTTCGTGCCCGCGGTGTTCTGGTTCAGGTTGAAATAGCGCCGGTCGACGTCGACGTAGACGCCGTCGAAGGCGTTCACCGTCTGCGTGAACGCGTCGAAGTCGACGCTGACGTAGTAGTTCGGCGAGATCCCGGTGACCGACTTGATGGTGTCGATCGTCAGCTTCGGGCCGTTCAGGAAGAACGAGTCGGTGATCTGCCGCGGCCCGTAGCCGGGGATGTTGACGATCCAGTCGCGCGGGAACGAGAGCATCGAGACGATCTTCGTCTTCGGGTCGACGCGCACCAGCATCAGCGTGTCGGAGCGGCCGCGCGATTCGCCGGGCCGGCGGTCCTGGCCGATCAGCAGGAAGATGACCGGGCGCTTCGCCGACGGCGCCGACGTGTTGATGCCGGGGTCGACGAGGCTGTCGACGGCACCCTTCTCATCCGGCGTCCTCGCCTCGGTGATCTGGTCGACGGCGTCGCGGAGGTAGTAGTAGAACGCGCCGGCGCCGGTCGCCGTGACGAGTCCGACGACGAGGAACGTCCAGAGGAAGAACCGCAGCACGCGGCGGCGCTTCCGCGGTGCCTTGACGTTCTCCGCGCGGTAGATGCGCATCGAGGGGCGAACCGGCCCGCTGCCATCGGGAGTCGAGATCATGCTCGGGCACCAGGCCGGAGCGCGATGGAGGTTTCAGGTAGCGGCGTCGGCACGGTCACGTCGCACGGGGACAAGGTTTTGGGTTCCCCGGTGCAGGCGGAATGACGAGTCGAGTATACCCGGCGACCTTCCGAAACCCTGCCGGATGGGGCGTTCCACGCGGCCCGCGCGCAGACTCGAGAAACCGTGGCCGAAATGGTGCCAGGCACCGATCCGGCCACAACGTGGCGCTTCCGCGCGCATCCGCGCGCTCCCTCGCGACGGGTCGTGCGCACGCCGTGCGTCGAGCCCGCCGGCGCGTTCGGGCCAGGCCGGCGACGACCCGTGCCGCGGGGCGCGCGAACCCGCGCCGGAGCGTGACGTTGCGACCATTCCGGTGCCTGGCACCAGAATGGCCGGGAAGTGACGGTTTCGCGCGGTTTCCGGGCGTTTCGTACGGGAGCGCTACGCGGTGGCGCGGTCCGAGCGCAGCGCGCTGAAGTAGACCGCCGACGGGTGGTGCACGACGATCGCGGCCGTCGACTGCTCCGGGTCGAGCTGGAACGCCGACGTCAGGCCGATGCCGATCGCCTCCTGGGCGCCCAGCAGGTCGCAGACCAGCACGTGGTGCTCCAGGTCGGGGCACGCCGGATAGCCCCACGAGTAGCGGCGGCCCTGCTCGGCATCGATGCCCATCTCGCGCTTCACGCGGCGGTGCAGCGCCTCGGCCATGCCCTCGGTCGCGGCGATCGCGATGCCGTGCGCGAAGTACTGCTCCGAGTACTCCTCGGCGGCCTACAGCGCGTCGACGTGGTCCTGCGCCTCGCGGCCGACCGTCACCACCTGGAACGCGACGATGTCGCGCTCGTCGTCGTCGATCGGTGCGGAAGTAGTCGGGGATCGCAAGGCGGTCGTGCCGCTCCTGGCGGGGGAACTGCAGCCGCCCGAGCTCGGTCTCGCCGCCCTCGTCGAAGATCACCAGCGCCTCGCCGTCGGCGGCGCAGCGGAAGTAGCCGTACACGCCGCGCGGACGCAGCCAGCCCTGCGTCGCACGCCCTCGGCCTGCATGCGCAGCCGGCGCGGCTCGAAGTCGGTGCGCACCAGCTCGCTCGAACTCGTCGCCGTCGCGCGTTCTTGGCGCCCCAGCTAGAGCTGGTAGAGCGTCTTCAGGTCCATGCCGGCCCAGATCGGCGTCCATCGGCACGTCGTCGGCCACGCGGGCGCCGAGGAACGGCGGCGACGGGACCGGCGCGCGCGGCAGGTCGGCGCGCTGGCCCGGCTCGACCGCGGGCGCGCACGGCTGCGCGCCCGCGACCACCTCGCGGCGGCGTACGTGTCCGCCTCGGCCTGGCGCGCTGCTTCAGCCGCGGCCAGCCGTCGGCCGTGCTCAGCAGCTCGATCGTGTCGAGCCCCTCGAACGCGTCCTTGCAGTAGAAGACGCCGCGGCGCGTACGGCGGCTCGTCCTCGAGGAAGTCAGATGCGCCGGCCGAACGAGCGGTTGATCGCCGCGCCGCCGATCAGCACCGGGAACGTCGAGGCCGCGCGCGTCGAGCTCGTGCAGGCACGAGCGGCATCTGCTTCGACGTCGACACCAGCAGCGCCGAGAGGCCGATCGCGTCGGCGCCGACCTCGATCGCCTTGTCGATGATGACCTGGATCGGCACCTGCCGCCCGAGGTCGAACGTCGTGTAGCCGTTGTTGGAGAGGATCGTGTTGACGAGGCTCTTGCCGATGTCGTGCACGTCGCCGTACACGGTCGCGAGCACGATCTTGCCCTTCGATCTGGCCCTCGCTGCGGTCGAGGTAGTGCTCGAGCTTCGCGACGGCCTTCTTCATCACCTCGGCCGACTGCAGCACGAAGGGCAGGATCAGCTCGCCGCGCCCGAACCGGTCGCCGACGTCCTTCATCGCCGGCAGCAGCACGTCGTTGAGCAGGTCGACGGCCTCGTCGTTCTCGCGCGCGCCGCGCTTGTCGAGGGCCTCCTCGATGTCGTCCTCGATGCCCTCCTTGACGCGGTGCAGGATCTTCTCGTGGATCCGCTCGTCCACCTCGACGCCCGGCGAACTGTCGATCCTGGACGCGCCCGTCTCCTCCTCCATCGGCAGCTCGAGTCGAAGTGCGAGATGAGCCGCTGCAGCGCGTCGGGGCGGCGGTTGTAGCACGAGGTCGTCGGCGAGCCCGCGCTCCTCGCTCGTCGATCTCCATGTACGGGCATGGTGTGCGCCGGGTTGACCATCGCCATGTCGAGTCCGGCCTGCCACGCAGTGGTGCAGGAAGATCGAGTTGAGCACGGAGCGGGCGCGCGGCGACAGGCCGAACGAGACGTTCGAGACGCCGAGCGACGTCAGCACGCCGGGCAGCTCGCGCTTGATCAGGCGGATGCCCTCGATGGTCTCGACGGCGCGAGTCGATCCACTCCGTCGTCGCCGGTCGCGAGCGTGAAGGTGAGCGCGTCGAAGATGAGGTCCTCCGGCGCCAGCCCGTACTCGTCCACGCAGATGTCGTGGATCTGCGCGCGCCACCCGGAGCTTCTCGTCGCGCGTCTTCGCCATGCCGACCTCGTCGATGGTCAGCGCGACGACCGCGGCCGACCGTGCTCGACGACCAGCGGCACGTACTCCTCGATGCGGTCGCGGCCGTTCTCCATGTTGATGGAGTTGATGATCGCGCGGCCGGGATAGGTCTCCAGCGCGCGCCTCAGCGCGTCGGTCTCGAGCGTGTCGATCATCAGCGGCGCCTCGACGCCCATCGCGAGCTGCTTGGTGACGCTCGCGCATCTGCTCGGCCTCGTCGCCGCGCTCGGTCAGCGCCACGCAGACGTCGAGGGCGTGGGCGCCGTACTCCACCTGGTCGCGCGCGACGCCGAGCACGCCGTCGTAGTCGTCGGCGAGCATGAGCTGCTTGATGCTTGCGGCGAGCCCTGCGTGTTGACGCGCTCGCCGACGATCATCGGGCGCGGCTCCTGGCGCAGCGTCG
Source organism: uncultured Actinomycetes bacterium (assembly GCA_963722525.1). Classification (GTDB taxonomy): domain Bacteria; phylum Actinomycetota; class Thermoleophilia; order Gaiellales; family F1-60-MAGs149; genus VFJZ01. The sequence continues at coordinate 1,478,964 of CAVRMM010000002.1, forward strand.
ACGGCCGTCATGGCGCTGGCGATCGGCCGGGCGCCGGAACACCGGATGCCGGCGCTTCGACGTGCCGGCGCCGCACGGCCTCGACGCAGCTGGCGGATGTGCTCCGGCGTGGTGCCGCAGCAGCCGCCGACCACGTTGGCGCCGAAGTCGTGCACGAACGCGGCCATCTGCTCGGCCATCTCGGACGGCCCCGAGCGGGTAGACGGTCTCGCCGTCCACGTTCAGCGGCAGCCCGGCGTTCGGGATCACCGCGACGGGCAGGTCGCACTCCTGCGTGCAGGTAGCGCACCGGCTCGCGCAGGTGCTCGGGGCCCGACGGAGCAGTTCGTGCCGATGATGTCGCACTTCATGCCGCGGAGGATCGCGGCGACGGCGCCGATGTCGGTGCCGAGCAGCATGCGGCCCGGTGACGTCGAAGCGCGACCGGCGACCTGCAGCGGCACGCGCCCTGCCGGCCTCGGCGAACGCGCGCCGGGCGCCGGTGCACGGCCGCGCGCGTCTCGAGGATGTCCTGCATCGTCTCGATCTGCAGCAGGTCGACGCCGCCCGGCGAGGAGCGCCGACGGTCTGCTCGCGGAACAGCTCGACCAGCTCGGGGTACGTGATCGCCGACAGCGTCGGGTCGTTGCCCGACGGCAGCATGCCGGTCGGGCCGATCGAGCCGGCCACGAAGCGCGGCGCAGTCGGCGGTCGCGAACTCGTCGCACATCGTCGCGCGCCAGGCGCGGCCGCGGCGCGGTTGTGCTCGAGCGTCTGCGTCGGCCAGCCCCCACTCCTCGAGCCGCAGGCGCGTCGACTGGAACGAGTTCGTGATGACGTAGTCGGCGCCCGCGTCGAGGTACGCGCGGTGGATGTCGCGGATCACGTCGGGCTGCGGACAGCGTCAGGTGGTCGACGTTGCCCGGGTAGCCGCCGTACGTCGGCCGTCGTCCAGCTCCGGCGTCCTGGATCTGCGTGCCCATCGCCCCGTCCTTGAACACCGTGCGGGACCGCACGAGGGCCAGGTATCTGGTTGGGATCAGACATGGGCAAGAACGGCCTCCCGGTGCTCTTTAGCTTTTGGTTCGCCCCTCTTGCGAGAGGCGCGCGCTTGCAAGCGGCGGTGCAAATCAGTGCGCGCTATCGCCGGAATCCTACATCGTGGAACAGCCGAGTCCTGCCGGTCGGGCGATTTCAGGGCCGCGTGCCGGAGCGCCGGGCGCGGCCGGCGAGGCCGGCGACCTTGCCCAGCGCACCCGCCACCGACGGCGTGCGGACGACGGGCTCTCGGCAGGCGGAGACGGCGTCGAGACGGCGCTCCAGCGCCAGCGCCACCAGCTCCGACTCCGACCGCTGCGAGTCGCAGCAGCCCGTACGCGCCGGCCCCGGCAGCGACGACGCCGGCGACCAGCGGCCACCAGACGACGGCGCCCAGGATCAGCGACGCAGTGCCGCCGACGGCTCCGACGATGCCCGCGGTCATCGCGTAGTCGCGCTTGACGCGCGCCTCGAGCCGCACCAGCGCCGACTGCGTCGCCGATCGGCTCGACGGTCGACGTCACGCCGGGCGACTCGCGCAGGTCGAGATCGGCGCCGCCGGCCTTCGCCATCGCGGCGCGGGCGCCGGCGACCACGCCGGTGCGCGGCGTCCAGACGCCGAGCTCGGGGCCCGTGTGGCGCAGGGCGCGCATGCCGTCGACCTGCTCGAACCACGTCATCAGCAGGCGGTCGGCCTCGGCCGGCAGCAGCTCGACGTGGCGGGCGGCGGTGACGCTGCGGTCGAGCGCGCGCACGCGCTGCGGCGTCGACAGCACCTCGGCCAGCGCGCGCCGGACGTGCACCTCGGCGACGCCCAGCTCGGCGCCGATGGCCACCAGCTGGTCGGGCGAGAGGCCGCGTCGGTCGCGGCCGGACAGCTCCATCGCGCGCGCGATCACGCGTTCGGCAGTGCCTCGATCGAGCTCGCCCGTCATGCGGCGGATGGTAGCCCGGCTACGACAGGCGCCAGAGGCCGAGCGACTTGTCGGCGAGTACCTCGGGTCGGCGGCGAACCGCTCGTTCACGAGCTGCTCGGGTTCGGGCAGCGAGTACGGCGGCCGGCACAGGTTGAGGGGCCGCCAGCGGCCCATGCGGATGTCGGCGTTGGACTGGCGCGCCGGGAAACGTGGTCGCGAGCAGCCAGGTCGCGCCCGACCGGCGGATGTTGGCGATCGCCTCGAGCCCCTCGGCGAACGGCAGGTGCACGAGGCAGTCGCGGCACAGCACCAGGTCGGCCGGCGGCAACGGGTCGCGAGATCAGGTCGCCGACGCGGTACTCGCGGCCCGGCCCGCCGTGCGCCGCCGCGGCCGCCTCGACCACGGCCGGCACCACGTCGAGGCCGGTGTAGTGCTCGAACCGGTAGTCGAGCCTGGCCATCCAGTTGCCGTCGCCGCAGGGTGCGTCGAGGATCGTGCGCACGCCGATCGACGTCAGCAACGGCGGCAGCGCCGCGAGCAGCGGCGCAGTCGTCTCGGGGTCGGAGCCGCCGCCGGACACCGACGCACCGCCCCAGGAGCGCGCGTCGTGGATCTGCGCCGAACACCTCGTCAGGCGCGCGGCGGGACACCGCGGAGACGATCGAGGATCGCCTCCGCGCGATAGACCGCGGGCCTGAGCAGGCGCCGGATCAGACGAGCCGGGCAGCTCGGCGGGCTGACCAGGCGTCGCGAACACGCCGCGGTGCTTGATCAGCACGATCTTGACGGCCTTCTTGAACTTGAAGTAGAGGACCGTCTGCGAGCCGTTCAGGCACACGGGGACGCGCTTGTCGCCCTTCGGCGCCGGCGTTCCGCCGTGCTTGCCCTCGCTCTGCTCCGTGTCGCCGCTCCGGCCCGACTTGGAGACCGCGTTGGACGCGACCGACACGCCGCCGAGCCCGGCGAGGCCGAGCAGCGCGGCAGCACGCCATGACGGCGGCGAGCCGCAGCTGCCACTTGCTCCTGCGGACCGGCGCGGGGCGCGTGCCGACCTTCGAGACGAGGCTGTCGAGCAGCTCGCCACGGGGCGCGGGGCGGGACTCGTGGAGCTCGAGCTCGAAGTCGCTCTCGAAATCGTTCATATCCCGTCTACCGCCGGCGGCCCCGGTTTCCTTACAGCGGGTTCCGGATCCGCCGGCTCGACCATTGCCCGCAGGCGGCCGAGCGCGCGGTGCAGCGCCACCTCGACGGTGTTCGTGCGCTGGCCGAGCAGCTCGGCGATCTGGCGCGCGGTCAGGTCGGCGCCGTAGCGCAGCGCCACCAGCTCGCGCTCCCGCGGGTCGAGCCGGCCGACGGCGCCGCCAGCGCGAGGCGCTCGACGGAGCGGTCCTCGAACCGGTCGCCGGCCCGCTCGGGCACGGTCGCGACCGTCTCGGCCAGCGCCTGGCGCCGGTAGTGCTCGTCGATGGTGCGCCGCGCGATGCCGACCAGCCACGCCGCCGGATCGCCCTTGCCGGAGTCGTACGACGCTGCGGTACCGCAGCGCCCGCTCGATCGTGGCCGACGTGACGTCCTCGGCCTCGGCGCCGTCGCCGAGCCGGTAGGCGGCGTACGCGTACACGCGCCGCACGGCCTCCTCCGGGTTCGCGAGCGGGTCCTGGCGCGCCATCAGCAGTCCACTCGCGGGAACTCGACGGGGTCGAACGGCGTGATCGACGCGTCGGGCTTCGAGGTGCGGGTTCAGCTCGCGCGCCTTCGCGAACGCCGTGGCCGCCGCCGCGGGGTCCTGCACGGCGCCCGACGACGACCCAGAGCCGGAAGTCGGTCGGCGCCTGCTCGAGCGCTCGCGCGTAGGCCAGCCGCGCGCCCTCGGGATCGCCCGCGTTGATGCGCGTGCCCGCCAGCGCCAGCCAGGCGCGGGCACTCCACGGCATGCGGTCGGTGGCTCGCTCGGCGTCGGCGATCGCGGCGCACGGGTTGGTCTCGCTGGCGGCCGAGGCGTCGTCGATCGCCCGGTTGGCTGACAGCGCGTAGCCGCACAGCACGGCCAGCAGGATCGCGAAGCCGACCAGCGCACCGCGGCCGATCGGGCCGACGGGCAGCCGTCTGCCCCGCGCCGCGGCGACCACCGCGCCGCCCAGCAGCAGCGCCGGGACGATCACGGCGGGCGACTCCCAGTCGGTGTCGACCGCGGCCTGCACGACGATCACTGCGTAGCCGCCCGAGCGCCGTCGCCGCGAGCGGCTCGTGCCGGGCGCTTGATCGCCGCCGCGAACGGCGTCAGCACCACCAGCAGCACCAGCAGCCCGCCGATGATGCCGAGCTCGCCGAGCGTCTCGAAGTACAGGGAGTGCGCGTTCTCGGTGTCGAACTCCCGGTCGTCGCGGGCGTAGAACGCGGCGGTGAACGTGCCGGCGCCGGCCCCCGTGACGGGGTGGTCGCGCCACTGGTCGAGCGCGACCGTCCACAGCTGCTTGCGGCCGTTCGACGAGGCGTCGAACAGGCGGCCGGTGAGGTCTCCGCCGTCCTCGGTGCCGATCGGCGCGCCGTTGAACGAGCGCCACGCGTCCTCGGCCACGTCCACCGGCCCGCCGCGGGGGATGGTGGCGATGGCCGCGAGCGCCACCAGGCCGCCGAACAGGATCACCGTCCACGCCGTCCGGAGGTCGGCAGACAGGCGGATGCGGCGCTCTGCCACCAGCAGCAGCAGCGCGACGATCACCGCGGCGCACATCAGCACGAGCAGCAGCAGGGCGATCTGGCGACCGTCGCTCGCCGCGGCCTCGAGCCCGGCGTTACGGCGCGTGAGGCCGTCGCGCTGCGAGGCGGCGAAGACCGCGACCGCCGGGATCGCCGCCAGCACGATTCCCTCCGTCGCGAGGCGCGTGCGGCCCGGGTCGAGCAGCAGCACGATCACCAGCGCGACCGCCGTGGCCGCGATGCCGCCGCGCGAGAACGTGAAGTACAGGGTCAGCGCCAGCAGCGGCAACGAGGCCGCGGCCAGGCAGCGCAGCCACGGCACCTGCCCGCGGACGGCGAGGCCGAGGCCCACGACCAGGCAGAGGCCCGCCAGGCCGCCCAGCATGTTCCAGTACGCGAACGGGTCGGTGAGGCGGTAGCTCGTCGTGGTCGAGTCGAAGTCGCCGAACGACTCGGGGAAGAGCCGCGTCGAGAGCGCGTAGGCGCAGGCGATGGTGCCGCCGGCCCACACGCCGGCGGTGATCTGCGGCAGCGCGCGCCGCGAGCCGAGCCCCAGTGCGGCCAGCGCCGCGGCCGGATAGACGGCCACGCGCTGGATCTCGTCGAGCGTGTGGGACACGTCGTCCGTCCACAGCAGCGATGCCGTGACCCAGCCGAGCAGCGCGATCAGGCCGCCCAGGAACAGGACGTCGAACCACGCCAGCTCCAGGCGCGCGAGCAGCACGCCGGTGGCGCCCGTCCACAGCAGCAGCAGCGCGACCCAGCCCCAGTGCGTCGGCTCCGAGCCGCCGTTGGCCAGCGCTAGGCCGGCCACGATCAGCATCGGCACGCCCACCGTCGCGGCCGACACGGCGAGCGAGCGCACGCGATCGCGCGCCGGCGCCTCGACGGCCGCCGGTGTCTCCGCGGCCACGCTCACGGACCCGCCACTCACCACCGTCACACCCTACTCACCGGAAGCGACATCGTCCGACCGCGCGCGGTGGCGCCACACGACCCCGATGGCGCCCGCCACGAGCCCGAGCAGGGCCCCCACGGCGGCTGCCTCCGCCGGGCTCGTACCGTCCAGCGGCGCGGTCTCCGGCAGCGCCAGCACGACGAGCGACCCGGCCGGCACCACGGCCGTGCCTTCCTCGACCGCAAGCTTCGCCGCTGCGCGCGCGCCCGCGATGGCCCTCGCTGCGCCGTCGGCGTGCGCCCGCAGCTCGATCTGCGTCGTGTCCTCCGTGCCGACCACGTCCAGCTGCCCGCCGGCGCGCTCCTCGACCGCGGGATCCGACCCGAGCGCCTCCGCGATCGCGAATGCCTGCGCGTTACGGTCGCCGACGTCGGCGGCGGCGCCGACCGGCACCGCCACGAAGGCCGAGGCGACGTACGGCGCGGGGCGCAGCACCGTGATCGTGAGTGCCGCCACCGCCGCGATGGCGGCGCAGGCGCCGAGCACCCACCAGCGGCGCATCAGGAGGGCGATCACGCGCCAAGCGTACTGGTCGCCCCCGGCGCTCACCGGCTCGGGCCCGCGGACTCAGCGACTCATCAGCAGCACATTTTCAGTAAGTTGCAACAAGAAACAGTAAGATCGGCCGATGCGTTTCCCTGCGGCCGCCTTCGCGTCCCTCAGCCTCCTCGTCGCAGCCGCGGTCCCCGCTTCGGCAGCCGCGCCATCCCGCACCGCGCGCCTCGTGTCGGGCGGTGTCGCGTCGACGGACGCGGCGACGCCGGCCGGGATGTCGGCCGACGGCAGCCGCGCGCTGTTCACCTCGGCCGAGGCCCTCGTGCCGGCCGACACCAACGGCGCCTCCGACGTGTACGCGCGCGACAGCAACGGCACGCTGCAGCTGATCGGGAGCGGCATCCGGCCGGCCGGCTCGACGTTCGCCGGCGTCAGCGCCGACGGCAACCGGACGTGGTACCTCGACCGCCGACAAGGATGTCGCGGCCGACACCGACGCCAATACCGACGTGTACGAGGAGCGCCGCGACGGCACGATCCGCCTCATCAGCGCGGGAAACGGCGGCTTCCAGGCCACCTTCGTCGACGCGTCCGACAGCGGCGACCACGTGCTGTTCTCGACCACCGAGCGGGTCCTCCCGGCGGTCGACGGTGACGCCGTCCTCGACCTCTACGACCGGCGCGCCGACGGGACACTTCGGCTCGTCACACCGGGCACGGCGCTGGCGCTCCAGACGCAGGCGACTCGCCGCGTGATCAGCGCGAACGGAGCACAGGTCGCCTTCTTCACCGCCGACCAGCTCGTGCCCGCCGACGTCGACAGCGTCACCGACACCTATCTCGTACCCACCGCCGGCGGGCCGTACACCCTCGCCACGCCGGGAAATCCCGCCATCGCGGTCCAGACGCTCGGCTTCGAGAACCGCGCCGGCACCCGGACGTGGTTCACGACGACGGTGGCGCTCGACCCGGCCGATAACGACGCCGGCGGCGACGTCTACGAGCGCCGGGCCGACGGCACTCTCCGGCTGATCTCGAACGTCGGCACCGGCGCCGCTGCCAGCATCGTCGGCGGGCTCGACGACGGCAGCAGCGTGGTCTTCAGCACCACCGAGAAGGTCGTGGCCGGGGACACCGACACCGCCGCCGACCTGTACGAGCGCCGCACCGACGGATCGCTGCGGCTGATCTCGGGTGGCTCCACGCCCGACAACGCGACGTTCGCGGGTGAGAGCGCCGACGGCTCGATCGCGTTCCTGACGTCGGAGAGCCTCGATCCGGTGGGCGACGGGGACGGCCAGATCGACGCGTACCTGCGCCGGCCCGACGGCGCCCTGCTGGTGCTCACACCCGGTACCGGCGCCAACGGACTCGTCTTCCCGGCCGCGACGATCCCGAGCACCCGGGCGCGGACGATCTTCTTCTCGACGCTCGACATTGCCGGGACGGGCGATGCGAACGGCCTCGGCGACGCCTACGAGGCCACCGTCGACGGACCCCGCCCCCTCGCGCCCGGCGTCGCCGGCGGCACGACCCTGGCACCTTCGCAGATGGCCGCCGACGGCTCACGGATCCTGTTCACGACCCTCACCGCGCTGGCGGCCGCCGACACCGACACCGCGCAGGACGTGTACGAGGCCGACTTCGCGCTGCCGAAGCTCGCGGGCGTCACGACGCTGGCCGGCAACGCCCGCGTCGGTACCACCCACACGTGCAAGCCGGCGGCGACCGCGACCGGCGAGGGCGTCACCCGCGCCGTCGCCTGGCTGCGTGACGCCGCCGTGATCGCGGGTGCCACCGCAGCCACGTACAAGCCGGGCCCGGCAGACGCGGGACGCGCCCTGCGCTGCCGCGCCATCGCGCGAAACGGCGTCGGCGCCGCAACCGTCGACTCCGCCCCGCGGGTGATCGCGCCGGCCGCGCTGACGGCGAAGCTGGCCGGCTTCCCGATTCTCGGCACGAAGCTGACCTGCACGGCCTTCGCGGGAGCGGCCACGACGGGCTACGCGTGGAAGCGCGGCACCCGGGCCGTCAGGGGTCGCACCGCACGCACGTACAAGATCGGCAGCGCCGACCTCGGCAAGCGGCTCACCTGCACGGCCACCGGCAGGAAGGGCACCCTCGCCACGACCGTCGCCCACGGCCTCACGGTGCCCCGGCGCTGCAGCGTCGGCAACGTCCGCGGGCTCACCCCGGCCGCCGCGCAGACGAAGCTCCAGAGCGCGGGCTGCCGCACGAAGCTGAGCAAGGTGACCGGCAGCGGCGTCAAGAAGGGCCTCGTGCTCGGCACGTCTCCCGCCCGCGGCGCCAAGCGGGACAACGGCACCCGCATCACGATCCGGGTCCGGCGCTAGCCGACCACCTACCATGCCCCGCATGGACGACGATCAGATTCACGACCGCATCGAGAAGCTCGTCGCAGAGGAGCACGCGCTGTGGGAACGCGAGGCGGCGGGCCAGGGGACCGACGAGGATCGCCGCCGGGCCGAGGCCGTGAAGGTCTCGCTCGACCAGTCGTGGGACCTGCTGCGCCAGCGCCGTGCGAAGCGTGAGGCGAACCTCGACCCGGACTCGGCCAGCATCCGCCCGGCCGACGAGGTCGAGGGCTACCAGCAGTAGCGGATCGGTGCCCGTCGAGGTCGCGCCGAAGCTCGCCTGACGCCGCTCTTCGCTAGATCCCGAGCACTGCCCTCAGCGCCTCGCGCTGATCGTTCCACCGCGCCTCCTGCAGCGCGCGGGCCTGCGGCGCGCGGGCCCGCAGCTCCGTGTGCCGCACCAGCGCGTCGCTGACGCCCGCGGCGATGGCGGCGGCGTCGTTGGCGACGTGGACGGCGTGCGGGAAGAGCAGGCGATTGATCGGGTGGTCGGAGATCACGAGCGGCCGGCCGTGCCAGACCGCCTCGCACGCCACGCGCATGACGGACTCCGGCTGCGTGGTCAGTGCCAGCACGACGTCGGCGCGGTCGATGGCCCGCACGTAGTCGTCGTGCGAGAGCCGGCCGTGGAAGAGCGCGTTCGCGGGCGCGCCGGCCACCAAGGCCGGCGGCAGCCGGTCGATCGATCCGCAGAAGTCGAGCACCACGCCGGGCAGCAGCCGGAGCGCCGCCACGGCCTCGGCGATCGGCTCGTCGTGCGAGAAGTAGCCCGGCACGAGCACGTGCGGCTGGGCGTGCACCTCGCGCGCCGGGGCGACGCACTCGAGCGGCGGCGCCTCGTGCACGACGAGCGGGCGTCCGCCCCACGCGGCAACGCGTTCGGCGAGCGCGTCGGAGCAGACGAGCACGGCGTCGGCGCGCGCCGCGCAGCGCCGCAGCAGCCCCAGCCGGCGCGCCGATCGCCGGTCGCCCTTCAGGCCGAAAGCCCCGGTGTGCGCGTCGAGCACCGTGCGCGGCCAGACGGTGGCGAGGGCGATCTCGGTGGGCGGCACCGTCACGATCCACGGCCGGCGCGAGATGGGCCGTCGCCAGGGTGAGCACGTCGCCTCGCCACCCAGGGCCACGGCGAGCTCTCGAGCCCGCGCGAGGTTCTGCGGTCGGCCGCAGACGACAACCGGCGACATGGCCCCAGGATACGGCGTCGGAACGGCCTAGCGCGGATCGCGTTCGGCCAGCGCGAGCCCGAGCAGCGCCCACCACAGGTGCGGCATGCCGGTGGTGACGAAGTACGGCTCCAGCAGGTGCAGCGGCACGAACAGCACCGTCGCAACCGCGACCGCCCCGGCCACGGCGCCGCGCTCGGGCGGATCGGTGCCGGAGCGCGAGCGCACCGCGACGACGACGACCCAGACGAACGCGCCGTAGACGAGCAGCAACAGCACCCCGCCGCGCACGAGCAGCGTCACGTACAGCGACTCCGTGAACGGGTAGGCGACGCCGGCGGGGGTGCCCGGGCCCCAGCCGCTGATCCAGCGCCCGCGCAGCGCCGGCCGGTACTCGTGCCACCACACGTCGGCGCGGTGACGGATCGTCTGCGGCACGATCGACGTGCTCTGCGCCCCGTCGAACGCGGGGTCGAACTGCTGGTCGACGCGGTCGGCGATCAGCGGCGCCGCGGCCAGGGCGGCGACGGCGGTGACCGCGATCGCGGCCACGAGCACGCGCCGCCCCCGGCCGGCGCGGACGCCGAGCCAGACGGCGCCGGCCAGCGCCGCCATCGCAGGTGCGGCAGTGACCGATGCCGCGAAGCCGCTGGCGCAGCAGGCGAGGACCACGAGCAGCCACCGGCTCCGCAGCACCTGCTGCCCGGGACGGAGGATCAGCGCGACGGCGACGAGGGTGATCACCACGAGGTAGGCGCCGAGCGTGTGCGGGTGGCCGAACGGCCCGGTCGCGCGACCGAGACCGAGATCCTCGAGGGCCGAGAACTGGTCGTCGCCGGCCCACGAGACGGCCCACGAGCGCGACGGCCCGAGATCGAGCGCCTGCAGCATCGCCCAGAGCCCGACCGGGATGGCACTCAGCAGCACGACGCGCAGGACGATCCGCACGTCGCGATCGGCGGTCAGGCCAACGCGGCAGGCGCGGTACAGGAGCAGGAAGAGCAGCGGCCCGCCGAGCGTCTGCACGCCGTCGAAGTCGAGCCAGCCGGCGCGCAGCCCGAGCAGGTCGAGCGTCCCCAGCACCAGCGTGGCGCCGCAGTAGACGAAGGCCGCGTAGTCGACGAGGTCCATGCGGGGCCCGCGCACAGCGGCGAGTACGCCGAGGCCGACGACGATGATCAGCAGCTCCGAGATCCGGACGCCCGGCAGCGGGTTGCCGCGTGCGAGGCCCGAGACCGCGGGCACGAGCGCGAGGCCGATGACGCCCGCGCGCACGGCCGTCGCGTGCTGGGCGAGCGGCATGCGTCAGATGCTAACGGCCTCTCAGGGCACGGGTCGGTCGGCGATCCGACCCGACGACGACAGCCGGGCGCCGGATACCGGCGCACCGGGCAGTCCGAGCCTGGCCGTCACCTGAGATGACGGCCAGGCTCGCGCGCCGGGCCTAGCGAGTCGTCGTGAACGGACCGGCCAGTCCGCCCTGGTTCGAGATGGCGCAGATGGTCGCGGGCTGCGTGGTTCCGACGACGGCGTTGTTGCGGAAGCGGAGGTCGTACACCCCTCCGGCGACCACGGCACCGCTGCCGATCAGTGCTCCGGCAGTCGCACAGCCGGGGGTGCCACGGCGGATCGTGATCGTCGCGCCAACAGCCGATCCGGTACCGACGACGCGGAAGTCGTTCGCCTTCCAGCGCGCGGACGTGATGGTGACGCGGTCGGTCAGCGCGGTCGGGACGACGGTGGCTGACAGCGCCGAGGCGGGCCCGTAGCCGACGGCGTTCTTGGCCTGGACGGTGAACGCGTAGCTGTCGCCGACCGTGAGCCCGGTGATGGTCGTCGTCCGCGCAGTCGTCTCACGCAGGGCTCCTTCGGGAGCACCGTTGCGGTACAGCTGCACCCCGTAACCGGTGATCGTCGGATCGGGTGGACTCACGCTCCAGCCAAACGTCGCCGAGGCCTGGCCGGCGGTCGCCGTCAACCCGGTCGGGGCGATGGGCGCCGGGTCGGCCGGGGCCTGGGTGTAGTAGCCGGTGACGATGTCGCTGTGGTTGTCGGCGGCGTCGAACGCGACCGCGGTGATCTCGACTGGGACGACCGGGTCGGTGACCGGGATCGGTCCGGTGTAGAGGTGCACGGCCGGGTCGTCGCGGAGGCCGCCGTCCTGGATCACGGCGGAGCCGTCGGTGGTGTAGTAGATGAGCGCGTTCGGGTCGGAAGCGGTCGGGTTCTGCGCCGCCGGGTCGGTCGCCTTCAGCGTTACGCCGCTGTTCGTCGGCGTCGGCGCGGCGAGCGTGCCCGGAGCGGGGGTCGCGGTCAGCGCCGGGGCGGTGATGTCGCCCGAGGCCGGCACCTGCAGCGGGAATGCGGCGCTGAGGGTAACGGAGCCGTCACCGGCCGCGGCGGAGGAGCGCACCTCGACGGTGTACGTCTCGCCCGCCACCAGTCCCTTGATGGTGGCGGAGGTGGCGTTCGGCCCCACGCGCTTGCCGGTCGACTCGCGCTCGCCGGCGGCGTTCACGGTATTCGCGATCGCCTCGATGCTGTAACCCGTCACCGCAGGGGCGCCGGGTGCCGGCTGCACCGGCGTCCAGTCGACCTTCAGCTGGTCGGTGCTGGCCGGCGACGGCTCGGCCGACCGGACCGCGAAGGCGGAGCCGGGAACCGGGGTGCCGATCTGGGTCGGCCCGCCCGGGCAGCCGCCCATGCCGGGGCCGCCGGGCTCGCCGAACTCGGAGATCGTGAGCCCCTGGCGGTTGGCGTCGGCGTCCTCTTCCTGCCACGCCATCGCCCGTTCGCCGAGATCGGCGTTGGCGGCGATCTGCGCGACGGCCGGATCGTCGAAGACGTACGTCGCCTTGAAGGTGTGGGCGACGGTGTCGACCTCCATGCCGGAGGAGTAGCCGCCGCGCGCGGCCGGCGTGAGCGGGCCGGGGAGCGCCCGGATGTCGCGCTTCGCGACGGGCGTGTCCACGAGGTCGGGGTTGATGATCCGCTGCTCGAGGAATGCCGGGTTGACGCCAGCGCCGATGTGGCCGACGACCGTCAGCGTGGCGCCGTCGAGACTCGAGTCGGCCGTTACGAACGCGTCGCTGACGGTGGTCTCGGCGACCGGGTTCGCCTCCGAGGCAGCGGTGCCGTCGAGGAACTTGATCGACACGACATCGCCCGGCCGGATGTCGGGCGTGACCTGCAGATTCGTCCCTGCCCCCCAGCAGACGCCGCCGGGGTGGTTGACCTCGAAGGCCACGCCGCCACTCTCGACAACGGCCTTCGCGGAACCCATTACCGTCGTGCCGCGCACGACCTCCAGGAGTGCGGTCTCGCCAGCGTGCTGCTCGAACCCCTCGACCGACACGAAGTCGCGGTCGGGGAAGACGACGAGGTTGTCCGGGAAAGCCGGAACGGCCGCAGAGGCGACGATGCCGCCGACAACGGCGACACAGGCGATGCCTGCGACCAGGACGGCGAGCGTGCGCCGGCGTGCAAAGGACGGTCTGGCCATGATTCCCTTCCGGGGCGTGGAGCGACCGCCTCCCCCGGTGGTGAGGGGACGGCCGCGGGGGGCGGTTCTACGGGGGCTGCATCGAACGTGCTCGCCGACGGCGTTGCAGAAGCAACCTAGCGACCGCCGCTTTCAGAGTCCTTGGGGGAAAGTTTGAATAATTGCCGGCAAGATTGAGCTCACCGACCATTTCGCGACGACAGCGTGTGCAACATCGCCACGTGAACGCCTCGTGCGCAGGCCGTAGCGGCCTGCGTCGATCAGCCTGGCACGATCTCGAACGGCACGATCACGGGCTCGAGCCGCTCGGGATAGCCGTCGGCCTCGTAGGCCGTCACGAGACCGACCAGCCGCGGCACGCCGAGCGACCACGGGTCGAGCTCCACGGGGCCGAGCCCGTCGACCCGGAAGTGGATCCCGCTGGCGGTGCCGGACTTCGGCTCCTCGAAACAGAAGTCGAACGCGACGCTGTCACAGAGGTTGGTGATCGCGTCAGCCGCCCGCCCGTCGGCCTCGGAAACACCCGCCGCGGCGTGCAGCGCGGGCAGCTGCGCCGCCATCTCGTCGCCGGCCGGATCATCGCCGAGGAGGCGCCGCACGTGCAGTGCGACGAGGAGGTCGACGATCGGCTCCACCCCGCGCGGCCGGAAGCTATTGCGCTGGATCTCGAGCCACCGCTCGCGCGGCGTCTGGAGCAGCGGATCGTTGTCGATCTCGCCGTAGCCGCGGTCGTGCAGCGCGACGCCGCGGACGAACGCGTCGAAGGGCAGCGGCGGACGCGGGAACTCGTCGTTGCCCCACGCGAGGGCGATGGCCGCGGAGAAGCGGGCGTGGTCGGCCTGGGTGAAGACGATGGGGCGGCGGCGGGAGGGGAACACGGCCGCGAAAAAATACCCTGTCCAGCGCCAGCCGCGCGGTGGCCGCTAGCCCGCGGCACCCTTCCGCGAGCCGGGCGCCGCGAGCGACTCCAGGCACGCGATGTACCCCCGGCCCTGATCCCGCCAACCGTAGGCTGCTGCGCGCGTTCCTCGCGCGCCCGGTCCGGTCCGCCGCGGCCTCCGGCGCGTCGAGGATCGCCTCGATCGCCTCGCGGAGCGCGGCGACGTCGTCGGGCGTGAAGAACCAGACCTCGTCGGGCTCGAAGTGCGCGCGGTTCACCGCCAGGTCGGCGCACGCCACGGGGATGCCGAGCGCGACGTACTCGAGCAGCTTCGCCGACAGCGCGAGCGAGTGGTGCCGGACGGGCCTGCTCGGGATCACCCCCACATCGGCGCCCGCGACCGCGGCGAGCACATCTCGCTGCGGCAGGTAGCGCCCGCTGAACGTCACCCGCGACTCGATCCCCGCCGACCGCGCCAGCGCCTCGAGCCCGGGCAGCTCGTCGCCGTCGCCGTAGATCTCGAGCCGGACGTCGTCCCGGCGACCGCTCAGGTCGGCGAACGCCCGGACCAGCAGATCGACGCCGTACCACGGCGTCAGCGTGCCGTGGAACACGATCCGCTTCACGCCGGGAGTCGGAGCCGGAGCGGAGCGCGGCAGGACCTCGGGGTCGGTGGCGTTCATGACCACTGACGTCGGCCGATGGTTGCCGCGCCGCCGCAGCTCGTGGGCGTAGGGCGCATGCACGGTCACCACGGCGTCGGCGCACGCGTACGCGAGGCGCTCCGAGCTCCGCACCAGGACGCCGAAGATCCGGCGGGTGGCCCCCCTGAGGCGCATGTCGAGCAGGTCCTCGGCGATGTCGTGCACGTCGAAGAGGATGCGCGCGCCGAGCAGCTTGGGCGCGAGCGCGGCCAGCACGAGATGGTCGGGCGGGTTGTGGACGTGGACGACGCGGTAGCGGCGCACCAGGGCGAGGCCCGCCGCCAGCGAGCCGGCGAGGAGCGTGAAGCCGCCGTACTCGAGCAGCAGCCGCACGGCGCTGCCCGTGCGCTTGTGACCGAACGGGACGCGGAAGACGCGAACCCCGTCAACCACCTCGACCAGCGGCTCGCCGGCCCGACGCAGGGCGATGAGGTCGACCGAGAAGCCGGCCTCGATCGCGGCGCGCGCCTCGCGCGACGCGCGCGCCTCGCCCACCGGGTACTCCTTGTGCAGGAGCATGAGGATGCGTCGGCGCCGCGTCACGCCGCCCGCCGTCCATCGGCGACGTCGGCGTAGATCTGTACGAGCCGGCCGACGATCGTCCGCCGATCGGTGCGGCCGACGACCGCCGCCACCAGCGCGTCCGGCTGCGGCGTCGTGCCGAGCGACGCGAGCGTCGCCTCAGCGAGGAGCTGCGGGTCGGGATCGACGACGGCGCAGCCCGGCAGGCCCGCGAGCTGGACCGCCACGTCGCCGACCGGCACCGAGACGACGGGCGTGCCGGCGGCGAGGGACTCGCGCACCGTCACCGGCGACCCCTCGAACCGCGACGTCATCAGCGTCACGTCGGCGGCCGCGAGCACCGTGGCGACCCGGTCGCGGGTGAGATCCTCGAGCCAGACCGTCCGCAGCGAGGGCAGCGTCGTCCGGACGATCTCGGCGGTCGCCTCGAACAGCGGGTAGTTCTTCACGTACGACGACCGCG
This sequence comes from uncultured Actinomycetes bacterium, assembly GCA_963722525.1. GTDB lineage: Bacteria > Actinomycetota > Thermoleophilia > Gaiellales > F1-60-MAGs149 > VFJZ01. The sequence goes on from CAVRMM010000002.1 coordinate 1,494,661, forward strand.
AGCCCGGGAAGACGGCGTATCTACAGCCGGCGTCCCAGCCCAGCTCGTCGCGCAGCGCCGCCACCTCGCGAGGCCGGAAGGTCGACGTATCGACCCCCATCGGCAGCACGTCCGGGGCGCCCCGGAGGCCCAGCCGTGCGGCAGCCGAGGCGTCCACGACGATCGGGACGCAGCGCCGTCCGACGCGGCGGGAGATGGGCAGCTGCCATGCCTTGAAGCCGGTGTCGCTGCCGTGAAAGGTCGTGACGAGCGGCCCGACCCGCGCCAGCAGGCACGACGCGCCGGTGAGGCCGTAATGAGCGTGGACGACGTCGTACCGCCCGCTCCGGGCAGTGCGCCGGATGCGCGACACGACCCGGAGGTACTGGCTCGAGTCGCCGCGGCCGTCGAACGACACGACGTCGACCTCGACGCCCTCCGCGACGAGGTCGTCGACCTGCTCCTTGACGAAGATCCCGGCCGAGGGTTCCGACGCGGTCGGCCACATGTTCGAGACGACCAGCGCCCTCATGGTCTGCGTCGCCTCATCGTGTCCGCGCGACCCCTTCCGTGGCGGCGATCCCGACGAGCACGAACAGGACCGAGGCCATCTGGCGCTGCTGGAGGATGGCCGAGAAGAACCCGAGGAGCACGACGACCGGGACGAGCGTCACGAGGCACGAGCTCGCCCAGGCCGCGGGGCCGCGATTGCGCCCCAGCCGCCAGATGCGGAGCAGGAACCAGGCGAATCCGGCCAGGCCGAGCAGGCCGAACTCGAGGGCGATGAGCCCCCAGTTCCCGTCGTAGGTGAAGTTGAAGCGAAGCGCCGTCTTGCCGGTATGCGTCTCGTACAGCGGATTCGACCCGTCCGCCTCGGTGCGGCGGTCGACGACCGAGCCGGGACCCGTGCCGAGGAGCAGATTGTGACGGGCAGCGATCGCGAGCTCGGTCTCGAGCAGCGCGAGGCGGAAGTTCGCCTGCTGATCCGTCGAGAACGTTCGCGGGTCGAGGATCGCCGACCAGCGCGCGGAGAGCCCACGCGAGTCGACGTTGCCGATGGTGTCGTAGTTCGGCAGGGCCAGCCCCACCAGCACCGCGCCGATGGAGAGCCCGAGGACGACCCAGCGGTAGCCGGCGCGCCACGCCAGCACGGTCAGGCCCAGGCCGAGGGCGAGCACGCCCTCCCGGGACCCCGACAGCACGACCATGCCGCAGAGGAAGCCGATCACCGCGATCCAGACGAAGCGGTGCACGCCGAGCCGCTGCGCGCCGACCACGAGGCCGACCAGCGCCGAGACGGCGAGCACGGTCGCGAAGTGGTTGTAGTTGTTCAGCGAGCCGGCGATCGTGCCCTCGCGGAGGAGGGCCGTCGGCGCCACCTCCACCCCACCCACGGTGACGCTGAACTGCGGTGAGATCGCGGTCTTGAAGCCCTCGCCGAGCACGAGGCCGAGGAACCCCAGGGCGCCCTGCGCGACGCCGGTCCAGACGATGACGCGGGCGACCACGGTCGCGGACTCGGCCCCGCGGAAGGCGACCGCGGCAATCAGGATCAGCGGCAGGAAGCGCAGCTCGCTGCGGAGCCCGATCAGCATGCGGTCGATCGGGATCTGGCTGGTCGCGGCCGAGAGGACCGCCACCGCCGCGATGGCGAGCAGCGGCGCCAGGACCGGCTTCAGGCCGTGCAGCGAGCGAAGGCCCCGCGTGCAGAGGATCCCCAGGGCGAGCAGCCAGAGCAGGGCCTCGGGCGCGTAGCGGGCGCCCGCGACTGCCGACTCCGGCAGCTGCGCGAGCACCAGGCCCTCGAACGGCAGGTACGCGAGGAAGACGCAGACGAACCCGCGCAGTCCCAGGGCCATGGTCAGCGCGACGGCGCCGGTCGCCGCGGCGACGACGAACACCAGCTGCTGCGAGTCGGCCGCCAGCCGGCCGCCCGCGATGGCGGCCAGCAGCACGGCGGCCGTGCCGCCGAACGCCACCCCGCGGTGCGCGGTCGCGACCACGAGCTAGGCCGCCGCCGTCGGGGCCACGGCGCGGTCGATGCCGGTCGCCGCGCCCAGGCAGCGAGCCGCCAGCACCAGCCAGCAGACGATCGCGGACGCGAGCGCGAGGCGGTCCAGCGATTCCGACCCGGCGAACACGCACGCCGCTGCGGGGCACGCCAGCACCGTCGCCGCGAAGTACCGCGGGAGCGCGAACGCCGACGTCGCGAGGACCAGGAGCGGAGCGGCGAGCGCGACGGCGCCGCAGAGCAGCGCCCAGGCCGCCGGCTCCTCCACCCCGGCCCGGTCGAGGCCGTACAGCGCCGCGACGCCGATCGCCATCGCAGCGACCACGACGACGGTGCTGGCGCGGTAGCGGTGCTGCGCCGACAGCGCCGCGCCGAGCGGCGGGGCGACGCAGCGGATCGCGATCGCCGCGGTGACCAGCAGCAGCGGCGTCGTCATGTCGGTGTAGCGATCGCCGAGCACCCACGCCGCCGGGCTCCCGCCGACGATGAGGACCGCGATGCAGGCCGCGCCGGCCAGGACCGCCGACGCGTAGACGTGGAGCGCCAGCCAGCGGGTCTCGCTGCCGCCCGCCGCCCTGGAGAAGTCGACGAACGTCAGCGCGCCGACGGCCTGCGGGATGAGCAGGAGCGGGGTCGTGAGCGCCACCGCGGCCGCGACGCCGGCCAGCGCCTCGGGCTCCATGACGGAGCCCGCCAGCGCGATCACGAGGGGGAAGAAGGCGACCGATGCGTACGTCGCCAGGAACGACCAGCCGCCGAAGGTCAGATCGCTCCGGTCGAGTCGCCCGGTGCTCGTGCCGCCGCGCAGGGAGTCGACGATCGTCCAGACCGCGACGAACCCGACGTAGATGCCGGTGAACGTCCAGACCAGCGGCCGGTAGCCGTCCGTCAGCGCCAGGCTGCCCGCGATGCCGACGAGCAGCGTCGCGTCGAGCGCGATCTCCCGCGTCAGGAACGTCGACGTGCGGCCGGTGGCGATCAGGGTGTTCTTCGAGACGACGTACTGCGCGTACGCGACACCGAGCAGGAGCAGCAGCGGCAGGTCGCGCACCTCGAGCCACGGCAGCAGCGCGACGGCGGCGCCGGACAGCGCCGTGCCCGCGACGAGCGACGTCAGCAGCGCGGTGCGCAGCAGGCCGCCCGTGGCTGCACCCTCGCCCGCGACGCGCGCGATCTTCCGCATCAGGACCGGGGTCAGCGCCGACGCCGGCGCCTGCGCGATGGCGAGCCCGGCTGCCAGCAGCAGCGCGAACTGCGCGTACGCGCCGCGCTCGAGCTCGCGCGCGGCGACGACGTTGATCGCCAGCGTCGTCAGCCCGCTGATCGCGAGGCTGGAGGTGACCAGGCCCACGCGCGACAGCCCACGGATGAGCGAGAGCTCGCTCATCTGACGCTAACCGTCGACGGAGCTCGGGAGGGGCCGCCGAGCCTCCACGGTCGGTCGCATGACCGCCCTGGCGGTCTGGAGCGCCAGCGTCATGTCCAGCTTGATGGACCACGTCGTGACGTAGCGGTAGTCGAGCCCCACCATCTCCGAGAACGGGATGTCGTTGCGGCCCGAGGACCTGCCAGAGCCCGGTCATCCCCGGCCGGAGGTCGAGTCGCCGGCGGCCCCACTCGCCGACGTGCCGGTCCTCGGCGGGAATCAGCGGGCGCGGGCCGACGAGGCTCATCTCGCCGCGCACCACGTTCAGCAGCTGCGGCAGCTCGTCGATGCTGGTGCGGCGCAGGAACCTCCCGACTCGCGTCACCCGCGGGTCGGAGGCCGCCTTGAACATGATCGGCGCCGCGCCGTCCCCGAGATACGCGTTGAGGTGCGCGATCTCCGACCGCCGCGCCTCGGCGTCGACCGCCATCGACCGGAACTTCCACATCCGGAACCGCTGGTCGCGTACGCCCACCCGCTCCTGGCGGAAGAACACCGGTCCGCGGGAGTCGAGCTTGATCGCCGCGGCAACGATCAGGAACAGCGGGGCGAGGAGCACGAGGGCGAGGCTCGCGAGCACGAGATCGATGGACCGCTTGAGGACGCGATCGGACCGGGAGAGGCGCATCGGCGGCATCGAGAGCAGCGGGATCCCCTCGATCGAGTGCATCTGCACCGTCGGCGTGATCATCTCGAAGAGCCGCGGCACGACGTCGACCTGGACGTCGAGGTCCTTCGTCGAGCGCATCAGGTCCAGCGTCTCCTCGTGCGGAGTCGCTCGAGAAGGCGACGATGACCCGGTCGATCCGAAGCTCTGCGACGATCTCGGCGCAGCTGACCGGTCGTGCCGAGCACCGGGAGATGCCGCAGCGTCGACGTGCGATGTCCGCGCGGCTCCGCGTCGATGAAGCCGACGACGTGGACGCCGTACTCCGGATGGTTCAGAAACTTTCGCGCAACGGTCTGACCGACGTGACCGCAACCGACGATCATCGACGTTCTGCAGGTACGACGTCTGCCGCCGGCAGACGGCCCGCGCGCCGGCACGGCCGAGGCTGACGAGGCCGATGCCGATCAGCCAGAACGCGAAGATCTTGCCGAACTGCGGGGCTCGCGGCGCCCGTCACCCAGCTCGCGACGAGGACGACGAACGGCGCCGACCGTGACGAGGTGAAAGATGCCGACGACCTCGTCGATGGTCGAGTGGTCGGTCCGCTCCTCATCGTTCGCGTAGAGCCGGTAGGCCTTGGCGAGCAGGATCCAGAACGGCAGCGTCGCAAGGAAGAGGACGTACTCCTCCAGCGCGCCGACCCGATCGAGCGAGCCGTCGGTGGTATCCGGGCCGAACAGCGACCTGGGCGAGCGACGAACGCCACCATCAGGCCGACGAGGTCGGCCGTCGAGCAGCGCGCGTCGGATCAGCCAGCCGCGCCGATGCGCAGCGACCGGCAGCGCGCGGCCAAGCTCCAGCGCGGTCGAGCGACCTCCTGCTGACGCTCACACGTGCTCCGCTTCCCGCATGACCGTGCGCGGCGCCGTAGCCGTACCCGTAGCCGTAGCCGTCGTCCGCCTCGGCGCCCGTGACGATGACGCCGAGCACTCGGGCGCGCGTCGTCACCAGTGGCACGCCGGAGGTCGTTCGCCATCGGCCGCCGGAAGACGTTCATGCGCGCGATCAGGACGAGCCCGTCGACCCGGCTGGCGAGCGCCAGCGGATCGCCGACCGACAGCATCGGCGGCGCGTCGACGAGCACGACGTCGTAGCGGTCGCGCAGGTCCTGGAGGATCGCCGCGAGCGCGTGCGACTCGATGAACTCGCCCGGGTTCGGCGGCAGCGGGCCGGCCGGCAGCACGTCGAGCACGGCCTCGCCGGTCATGCCCGTCGCACCGGCGGGCAGCGGCCCGCCCTCGGCGACCGCGATCGGGTGGAGCGCCCGGTCGAGGGCGATGTGCCCGAGCGCGACGTCGGTGAGCCCGGCGGCACCCACGAGGCCGAAGAAGTTCGCGACGTACGGACGGCGCAGGTCGAGGTCGACGAGACAGACCCGGCGGCCGGCGCGCGCCATGGCGACGGCCAGGTTCGCGATCGTCGTCGACTTGCCCTCGCTCTCGACCGCGCTCGTGACCATGAGCATCCGGACCTGGTGCTCGAGGTCGGCGAACTCGATGTTCGTCCGCAGCACCCGGAACACCTCCGGCCCGGGGCGAGCCGGGTTCGTCGAGCATCACCAGGCCGTCATGGCACCGCACCGACTTCGGCGGCTCGGGCACGCGACCGAGCAGCGGTAGGCCGAGCCGCTCGGCGATCTCGTCGCCCGTCCGGACGCGCGTGTCGAGCGCCTCGATCAGGAACGCGAGGCCGAACCCGAGGATGAGGCCGAGGACGAGGCCCATCAGGACGTCGCGTTGCGGGTTCGGCCCCGTCTTGACGGCGGCGCCGGCCTCCTTCACGACCGTCGCGCGAGCGCTGAACAGGCTCAGCATCGTCGTCAGCGTGTCGCGCTGCACCTTCAGCGACTCGAGGATGCCCTCGTTGGCCGGGGTGTCCGGCAGGCTCGCGATCTGGGCTTCGGCGTCGTCGAGGGTCTGCTTGATCTCGCGCGTGTCGAGCTGCGAGCGGTACTCGGTGTACTGCGCCGCGTAGGCGTTGACCTCCTCGACGATCGCGTCGGGATCCTCGCCGCTGACGACGAAGCGGAGGATGTCGGTGCCCTCCTCGGTCGCGACGTCGGAGCGATCGAGCAGGTCGCCGGTCGCGTCGGGATCGGTGCGTACCGAGCTCCTTCGCCGTCGCGCTGAGGATCTTCGGATCGCGCGCGACGATGGCCTGCGTCAGGGAGTCGCGCTCGGGGTCGGTCGCCAGCGTCGGGTCGGTCACGCGACCGACGCTCGATGCGACGTCCGTGCGCTTCAGCAGCACCTTCGCGCTGGCCTCGAAGGTGTCCGGCTTCCGCATCGAGACGAAGCGCAGCCGCGAGCGGCGTGACCACCAGGCAGATGATCAGGATCACCTTTCGGCGCCACGCGATGCGCAGGAAGTCACGCAGCGTCGTGACGCCGTGGCGTGCCTCGTCGTCTCGGATCGGCGCAGGGGGCCTACGCCGCCGGGGTGCCAGCTATCCCCAGGCATGCCTTCCATCCTACGGCCGAAATCTCGGGCTCGCCAGGGGAATATCTTTTGGACCAATGACGCCCGTTCGGACTAGGGTGAGGGAAGCCTCCTGGTGTTCGCGGCGGGCCTCTAGACTCGACGAGCGGGGATGGCGAGCTGACTCACATTGGACGTCCGCCGGCGCGCGATCCTGGTCGTCGAGAATCTGCCCGTGCCGCTCGATCGGCGCGTCTGGCAGTCGGCCCTCGCGCTGCGTCGCGCCGGCTGGGACGTCGACGTCGTGTGTCCGCGCGGACGCGTGCGCGACACGGAGATCTCGGTCGTGCTCGACGGCGTCGCGCATCCACCGCTACGCGCTCTGCACGGCGACCGGCGGCAAGCTCGGCTACCTGCGCGAGTACTCGCAGGCGTTCCGGCGGGTCCGGCGGATGGTGCGGCGATCTGTGCGACGACGGCCCGGTCGACGTCGTCCACGTCTGCAACCCGCCCGACGTGATGATGCTGGCGTGCCGCACGGCGGTGCCGAAGGGCGTGCCGCTGGTGTTCGATCACCACGATCTCTTCCCGGAGCTCTACACCGCGCGGTTCGGACGGTCGTCCGGCTTCGTGTACCGGCTCGCGCGCCTGCTCGAGCGCGTGTCCTACCGGCTGGCCAAGGTCGTGATCGTCCCGAACGACTCCTACCGCTCGGTCGCGCTCGGCCGCGGCGGGAAGCGGGCGAGCGACGTGTTCGTGGTGCGCAACGCGCCCGACCTCGACACGTTCACGGTGGTCGAGCCGGATCCGAGTCGCTGCGGCGCGGCCACGCTCATCTGATCGCCTATCTCGGCGTGATGGGCCCGCAGGACGGCGTCGACCACGCGCTGCGGGCGCTGGCCGCTCTCAGGCAGCAGCGCGACGACTGGCACGCCGTGTTCATGGGCGACGGCGACGTCCTCGCCGCGATGGTGCGCCTGGCCGGCAAGCTCGGCATCGCCGGCCACGTCGAGTTCACCGGCATGGTCGGCGACGCCGAGATCGTGCGCGTGCTGTCGACTGCCGACGTCTGCATCGCACCCGATCCCAAGAACGCCTTCAACGACCGCTCGACCATGAACAAGATCGTCGAGTACATGGCGATGGGGAAGCCCGTGGTCGCCTACGACCTCGCCGAGGCGCACGTCTCGGCCAACGGCGGCGGGCTGTTCGCCCAGGCCGACGACGTCGAGGGCTTCGCCGCGCACATCGACACGCTGCTCGAGCGACCCCGCGCTGCGGGCGACGACTCGGCGCGCTGGGCCGAGAGCGCGTCGAGACCGAGCTGAACTGGCGCCGGTCGGAGCAGGCGCTGCTCGCCGCCTACGACGAGGCGTTGATACCAGCCGTCAAAGATTCACGGTGAACTTGACGGTTAGCGTCAGGGCTCTGACCACTATGGCCCGCGCGCTGTCGAGCTACGGCGTGCGCTCGTTGGGCGTCATCCGGCCTCCGGCCCCGCTCCTGCGTCTCCACCGGATCCCGAACGACCGTCTCGCCGCCGAGCGGGCGCGTCTCAGTCGTCGCGTCATCGACGGGGCGCCGCGCGATTGTCTCGTCGTTGGCAGGGCGCGTCGCCGTTCCCTCGTCGTCGACAGGACGGGTCACGATCGTCTCCTCGTCAACGGGGCGCGTGGCGATCGTCCCGTCATCGGCGACGGGGCGCGTCGCGACGGCGTCATCGTCGACAGGACGCGTCGCCGCCGCGACGGGGCCTGCCACGATCGCCCCGGCGGCGACGGGGCGTCGCCGCGCGCGCGTCCCGCATCTCCTCATCGGTGGTGAGCATCTCCTCATCGGTGGTGACGATCTCGCGCTCGACGACCAGCTCCTCGACGACGCCGACGCGGGGCTCGAGCATCGACAACGCGAGCAGCAGACCGCTTGCGAAGGCGAAGGCGGCGAGCGAGTCGCTCCAGCGCGCGAGCACGTCGTCACCCGCAACGGAGCGGGCCTCGTCGGCCAGCCAGGCGGGGTCGCCCGTCCCGGCGGCCACCACGGCCGCCGCGATCACGGTCCACGGGATGAACACGAACAGGAACAGCGGCACGTTGACCCGCATCCCGGGGCGCCGCATGCCGCCGGCCTGGTAGAAGATTCCCGCCACCAACCCGGCCGCCGCCCACAGCAGCGGCACGGCCCAGACCGGGTTGTCGATGACATCCCCCGCGTCAGGCACGAAGTAGAAGATGACCGCCGCGAGGGCGAAACCGACCAGGGCTGTCAGGGCGCGAATCATGGGTGAGGGCCTCCCCACACCGCGTCCTCCGAAACGTGTTCGAGCTGCGCGCGATAGCTAGGATCTGGCGCGATGCTGATCTCCCGGAAGCACCTCGACGGCATCGCGGCCGGGGAGATCGATCGCGCGTTTCGCCGCTGGAAGCGCCCCACTGTGCGCGCCGGCGGCACGCTGCGCACGTCGATCGGGCTGCTCGCCATCGACGCGGTCGAGCCCCTCACCGACGCCGACGTGACCGAGGAGGACGCGCGGCACGCCGGGTTCGAGTCGCGCGAGGCGCTGTTCGCGTTCCTGCCTGTCCGCGACGAGCAGTTGTACCGCATCCGCCTGCGCACCGGCGGGGTCGACCCCCGTGCGGCCCTGCGCGAGCAGGCGGTCCTGACGCAGGAGGAGATCCGCGAACTGCACTCCCGGCTCGCCCGGATGGACGCCCGCTCGCCCGACGGGCCGTGGACGGCCGCAACGCTGGCGGCGATCGCGGACGCGCCCGGCACCCGCGCCGCCGACCTGGCCGAGTCGCTCGGGCGCGAGCGGCTGCCGTTCAAGGCCGACGTGCGCAAGCTGAAGGCGCTGGGGCTGACCGAGAGCCTCGAGATCGGCTACCGCATCTCGCCGCGCGGTCGGGCGCTGCTCGACGCCGGCTAGGAGCACAGCGGCCGCTGCAGCACCGCTTCGACCACTCGTCGAACGATCCTCCGAGGCTGGCGCGGCCACAAACGGCTCCCCGCCGACCCCTCGTTGCCGCCTACTTGGCCGAGTCGCAATGCTTGCCTGAGCCGTATGATGCCAATCCCGTGCCAGGCCGCGCGAACGGGCGCAGCATCGGGCTGGTTATGAACGCGTCGGCGACCACCTCCGAAGTCCAATGGAAGACCGCGATCGTCGTCGCGCGCCGCGACCGACGCGATCGGGACCCCGGATGAAAGCTTGACTGCCACACCGCTACATGGCGTCCGGATCGCCGTCGATGCGCGATACCTCGCCCGATCCGGGACGGGCATCAACGAGTACCTGGTCGGCGCCCTACGCGTACTGCGGGCGGCGGGCGCGGATCTGACGCTTGTGTCCCACATCCCGGTCGAGCCACCCGACGACTTGCGCGACCTTCCGGTCCGCGTGCTGCGGATCCTGCCGCGCAGCGGCATCGTTTGGGATCAGCTCCGGATCCCGCCGTTCCTCGCCCGTGGCCGGTACGACTGGTACTTCGCGCCGGCGAACGTCGGGCTGCCGCTTTTGCCCGTCGGCCGGACACGGCTGATGCAGACGGTGCACGACCTCGTCCCGCTCCACGAGGCCCGAACGCGGATTCGACAGCAGCCGCTGCTGATGCTCACCTACCTGCCGGCGATCGCGATCTCAATGCTGCGCGCGACGCGGATCATGGCCGACTCGGCCGCGACGGCCGCGGATGTCCAACGTTGGTTCCGTCGCCGACCCGTCGTCACGCTCCTCCCGCTCGTCGCCATGGGCGTCGTCGGCGGCCCGCCGCCGCCGGTAGTCGAGCCGCGCGAGCCGGTCGTCGTGTTCAACGGCGGCATGGATCCGCGGAAGAACGTCGCCGTGCTCCTCCGCGCCTTCGCCGTCTTCCGCCAGGAACGGCCCTCGTTCCGACTCATCCTGATGGGCCGCCATTTCGAGTCGGTGCGGCCGCTGATCGACGAGCTCGGCCTGGTCGACGCGGTCGAGCTGACCGGGTACGTGAGTCAGGAGCGGAAGCTCGCGCTCCTTGCCGCCGCATCTGTCGTCGCCTACCCCTCGTCGTTCGAGGGATACGGCCTGCCGATCGTCGAGGCGATGGCGTGCGGGACGCCGGTTGTATGCGGGCGCGGCGGATCGCAGCAGGAGATCGGCGGCGACGCAGCGATCTTCGTCGACCCGGTGACGCCGGCCGCCCTGGCCGAGGCGCTCGAACGAGCTGCGGCGCTCCACGACGACCCGGATGCCCTCGCGGCCTACAGCGTCCGGGCGGCCCGGCGGCTCGCGTCCCTGAGCGGCGCCGCGATCGGCGACCGCATCGCGCTGCTGTTCGCGCCCGATCGCGGTCAGGATGCTGGCGGCGCGGCGAACCACCGCGCGCCAGCAACCCCTGCGAACGCGGCGGGCGATGCCGGTGACCCTTCGGTCGAGAACGCTTCATTGTCGAACCGGACGACGACCTTCACTGTGCGGTAAGATCGTCGCGGCGTCAGGCCGTCCTGAAGCGCCGGCGGACCCCGAGGCCGCAGCGCGCCGACTGAACCGCCAGCCGCGACCGTCGCGCCGATCGGCCCGCGCCATCAGCCGCGCAGGGTCTCGCGTACCGGCGCGGGGGTATAAAGCTCGTACAGCCGGTCGCGGTAAAGCTCGTCGTGCTGGCCAGCGGCGATCGTGTCGGCCCGCTTGGCGTCAAGCCATCGCGGGTGAACCGCGTACCATGCTGCCGCCGCAAAGGGCCGCGAAGCGCTCGGCGGCCGGCAGGTGTCTGCCGCGGCCCCAGCCGTTGGCGCGGCCGGTGACGGCGGTGGCGAGGTACTCGCGGACCGCCCCGCTGGCCACCTCGCGCCACGTCGGCTCGGGGAAGTGCTTGGCGATCCAGGTCAGCCGGTTCCGCCTGGCCCAGAAGCTGCGCCGCAGCCGCACCCGATCCGAGCTGAGGCCGCGGCTGTGCCACACGACCATGGCGGGCTCGTAGATGACGCGCCAGCCTGCCGCGAGAGCGCGCGCACAGAGGTCGGTCTCCTCGTAGTAGGCGAAGAAGTCCTCGTCGAACCCTCCCAGCTCGAGCCAGGCCGCACGACGGATGAAGAGGTGGCTCCCGTCGACGGACGCCAGTTCGGCCCGGCGCACCTCGACGTCGAGCAGTTCGCAGTAGCCGCGCGGGTCGACGCGGGGAACCGTCGAGCCGCCGCCGCGTCCGCTGACCGCCGGGTCGAACGCCCGCCCACCTACGATCCCGACTCCGCTCGCCGCCCATTGCTTCGAGGCCACAGTCCATCCAATCCTCGGCCAGGACAAGATCGTTGTTCACCAGCGCGACGAAGTCGCCCGAGCAGGCGGCGGCGCCTGCGTTCATGCCGCCGGTGAAGCCCTCGTTGCGGTCGAGGGCGACGAGTCGCCAGCGTGCGTCGGCCAGCGCCGCGCGGGTCTCGGCGGTCGACTCGTTGTCGACGACAATGATCTCCACGTCCGCATCGGTGCGCAGAGCCAGGATCGACTCGCAGCAGCCCCGCGTAGCGTCCTCGGCATGCCAATTGAGGACGACGAATGAGACCCGCGGGCCGCTCACGACGGCTGCCTCATGACTCGCTTGCCCCAGGACTGCGCGATGGCCAGGTAAGTCCGGCGCTCGGCCGGGTCGAGCAGGATGGAGGCTGCCAAGCAGGCGGCGATGAGCGCGGCCGCGACCACCGCGAGCGTGAGAAGCGAGGAGAACTCAATCTCGAGCGCGTCGAGCAGAGGACGAGGAAGGCGGTGCCGCTGATCGCAAGCGGCAGGACGGCGCGCCGGGCGATCCGGTGGATCGGCAGCCCGAGCTCGCGGGCCGCGAACGGAACGTAGAACCCGAAGGCCGTGATCGCCGTGGGAATCGCCGTGCCGACCGCGATTCCGACGATCCCCATCGCATCGGCGAGATAGATCGAGAGCCCGATGTTGGCGCCGGCCTCAACGATCGAGACGAAGGCCATCACCCGCTGCTTGTTCAGCGCGAGGAGGATCTGGGTCGAGGTGGCCTGCACCGAGCTGGCCAGCATTCCGAGCAGAAGCACGACGAGCGTCACATGCGAGTCGGGGAAGCCGTCTCCAACCCAGAGGTGGATGAACTGATCCCCCCACAGTCCCGCGACCACCAAAAAGGGACTGACCACGATCACGACGACCCGTGTCGCCTCGAGCAGGAGCCGCCGCAAGCTCTCGCGCTGCTCCTGGGCCTTCAGCGACGAGGCCGCGGTCAGCGCGACCGAGCTGAATTGATCGGTCAGCTTGCGGACGCCCGTGGCCGGGCCCAGCGCCACGGTGTACCCCGAGACGGCGACGGGCCCGAGGACGGCGCCGGCGATGATGTTGTCCGTGTCCCAGATCGCCTTGTTGGCAATGTTGATCACGAACATCCACGAGGAGGCGCCCATGATCTCGCGGGCGAACTTCCGCTCGAAGCGGCGCGGCGACGGCCGCACACCGAAGGCCCGGGAGGCGTAGATGACCTTGGCCGCGAAGCCCCCGAGCGTGGAGACCACAGTCGCCACAGCGACGGCCACGATGCCACCCCCGAGCAGCACGGCGACGATCGACAGCGCGGCGGCCGCAAGGGCCTGGCCGATGACGATCGTATTCTGCTGGCGAAAGGCCCCAAAGCCCTGGTTGATCCCGGTGTAGAGCCCGGCGGGGAAGGTCAGGCCGACCGTGGCGACCGTGATCATGAGCGCGATCGTGAAGTCGTGCAGGCGGTTGCCCTCAAGGTGGAACAGGTGCCCCACGAATGGCGCTGCCGCGAGCCCAACGACGAGCACCACGAGTCCGATCGCGCCGTAGAGGACGAGGCCGGTCGAGGCGATCCGCCGCACCTGCGTTCGGTCCTCGAGGTGCGCGGTCTCTGCGACGAGCCGCATCACCGTTAGGCCTATCCCGAGGTCGAGCAGAGACGTGTAGCCGATGATCGCCGCGATAAGGACGTACGCGCCGAAATCGCTCTGCCCGAGGTGGTGGAGCAGGATCGGAGTTGTGACAAACCCGGCCAGGGAAACGACGATGACCCCGACGTAGTTGAAGGCGACGCTCGAAACGACTTTGTTCGCGTTCAAGCCGTCATCTTCCACGCCGATGCATACGAGAACCCACTCCACCGAGGACAGCTCGGCTGTGTTCGAGCCAAGCCTTCGGAGCCGAGGATGGGCGCAGACTTGCGGTAGAAGTCGGCGGACGAGTCGCTGAACAACCAACCTGAGCTGGCTCCGAACTCCCCCGCCCAGCCGGTGTCGACGAACGACCTCGCCGGGTCGGGGAACCGTCTTCCGGACTTTCTCGAGGACCGGCGGCTCGCCGTAGACGAACTGCCGCGTCGCGCGCACGTGGTTAGCTCCCGACGCCGCCGACGTAGTCGAGCTTCTCCGGCACCCGCAGCAGTCGGCCATGGTCGCGCGTGTGGAAGTAGGCAGCGAGGCCATACACCGTGTCATTCGCGTATTCGATCGCCTGATCCTCGTCGTCAAGCGGCGTCAGGCCGGCGTCGCGGCGGGTCTGCGTCGAAGCCATGTGGAGCTTTTTCTCGGGTCTCGGGAACAATAGCGTCTAGCGCCAGCGCGATGGAGGACGCCGTCGCAGCGGCGCTTCGAGCCACCGTTGACTCGCAGCCGGGGCTCGGCGCACCAGGGCGCGGTCGCCTGCGGGACCGCCGGCCGCGCCCAGCTTTGCACCCGCGGTAGCGGGCGTAGACAGGCGGGAGCAGATCACTCCCCCGTACGGGCCTTGCCATCCCCGAACCTCGTGCCGATACATGGCGGATGCCGCTCCCCCTGACACGATGGCTTCGGCTCACCGCCACCGCCGGCCTGACCCTGTTGGCCATCATGCCGGCGATCGCCGACGCCGCACGGCTGGCGGTGCCCGCTTCGGCGCCGCGGAGCCGAGCCTGCATCTATACAGCCCACAACCACGCCACGCTGCGCGCCTTCGAACGCCTGGTCGGCCACCGCTTCTCGTGCGCCGTGGTGTTCAACGACGCGGCGCCCGACTGGCAGGGATGGGAACGGCCGTGGTTCATCGGTGCACCCCGACAAGAACCTCAACTGGGGCCGATGGGCGACCGGCCGCGGGCACGTCGCGGCAGCTCGTGATCACCCAGTCGCTGACGCCGGACTCGGTCCTGCGCGGCGACTGGCGCCAGGACGGCGCCCGCGGCCGCTACGACCGCCACTTCACTGCTTTTGCGCGCAACCTGGTCGCGGCCGGTCTCGGCGGCTCGGTGATCCGCCTCGCTCACGAGTCGAACTACGAGGGCAACAAGAATTTCGTCGGCACGAGCCGCTCAGACCAGCTGGCCTGGCGACGCTTCTGGGCCCGCGCCGTCCGTACGATGCGACGCGTGCACGGCGCGCATTTCAGCTTCGACTGGACGATCAACGCCTACTGGCAGCCGCTGCCGCTGGCCTCGATCTACCCCGGGGACGGCGTGGTCGACATCGTCGGCATCGACGCCTACGACGCCGGCATCCGCGAGACCTCCGATCGCTGGCGCGTGGTGGCGACCCGGCCGAACGGCGTGAACGCCGTGGCCGCGCTTCGCCCGCGCCCACCGCAAGCTGCTGAGCATCCCCGAATGGGGCCTGATGCCGCGCGGCGAGCGGTGGCTCGGCGGCGGCGACAACCCGGCCTACATCGACGGCATCGCGCGCACGTTGCGGACGAACCGCATCGCCTACCACGCGTACTTCTACGCGGGCGATACTGCCGAGGAACTGCGTCGCTCACCTCGCTCGCTCGCGCGGCTTCGTGCCATGCTGCGCTAGACGTTTCGCATGCCGCCCGGGCGGCGATAACCGGCTGATGCGATCGCTCCCGGCGGTTGCTCCGCAATGCTCGTCCTCGCCGTCATCGCGGTCGTCGCGATCGCGGTGAGTTCCTATCTCGTCTTCAAGCACGACTCGGTCGCACCAGGCGGGGCCGTCCCGGCGGCGGCGGGGCATCTACCTCGGCGTGTACGCGCCGAACAGCGAGCCGGAACCGGTACGACACGACCGAGGTGCAGGCGCTCGAAGCGCGCATCGGCCGGCCGTTCGCCATCGACCAGCACTACTACTACTGGACCAGACCCGTTTCCCACCGACCTGGAGCAGGCCGACCGCGCTGCCGGCCGGGTGCCGATGATCTCGTGGCTGCCGAGCGGCATCTCGCTCACCGATATCGCAAGCGGCCGCTACGACGAGCTGCTGCGCGCCCGCGCCGACGCGCTGAAAGCCTTCGGCCGGCCGGTCCTGCTGCGCTTCGGGCACGAGCCGAACGGCGACTGGTACACCTGGAGCGAGCGCTACGACCGCGGTCCGGCGATCCCCGGCAACACGGCCGCGAGCTACGTCGCCGCCTGGCGCCACGTGCACGACGTCTTCGCCGAGGCCGGGGCCGACAACGTCTCGTGGGTGTGGTCGGTCAACTTCCGCGACTTCCCGGCCGGCAACGGCGCGGACAGCTACTACCCCGGCGACGACGTACGTGGACTGGATCGGCATCGACGCCTACAACGAAGGCGACGCCACGCCGGCCACGACCTGGACCAGGCATCGGCCCGCTGATCGCGCCGATGTACAGCCGGTACACGCGACGGAAGCCGATCATGCTCACCGAGGTCGGCTCCGTCGAGCAGGGCGGCGACAAGGCCGCCTGGGTGGCGGGCCTCGCGGCGGAGCTGCCCCGCTCGCTATCCCGGCGTCAAGGCCGTCGTCTGGTTCAACAAGGCCGAGTGGCGCGTCGACTCGTCGCCGGCGGCGCTGTCGCGCGTTCACGCCGCATGGCCGCGTCCAAGACGTTCAGACCCGCACTGCCGGGCTGACGCGTCGCACTCGCGCGCCGGCTCGCCGAGCGCGACCTCGACGATGCGGTCGGCCACGGCGGCCGGCGTCCACCAGTCTCGCTGCCGGCCAGCCGCGCGCGCTGGGCCGCTCCGACCCTCGTCGTCGTCCAGCACGGCGCGCTCAGCGCGGCGGCCAGCGGCACCGCCTCGCCCGGCGGGACGTACACGGCGCCGTCGCCGAGGGTGGCCTCGAGGCCGTCCAGGCGCGAGGCGACGGCCGGCACGGTGCCGGCCACGCACAGGTGCGCGATGCCGCTCTGCGTGATCCGGCGGTACGGCAGGGCCATCACGCGTCGCCGCGGCGAGCAGGTCGGGCAGGTCCTCGTCGGCGACGAAGCCCGGGAAACGCACACGGTCGCCCGCCCACGCCGCCGCCTCGCGCAGCTGCGCCAGGTGGCGCACGTCGACGCGGCCGAAGGCGCGGAAGACGCCGCGCCGCACGCGCGGCTCGCCGGCGATCACCAGCGTCACGTCGGGATGCGTGGGCAGCAGCGTCCGCGCCGCCTCGACCAGCACGTCGCCGCCCTTGTCGGGGTGGATGAAGCCGAGCGCCAGCACGAAGCCGGTCGGTCGAGGCCGTAGCGGGCCCGCACGCGCTCGATGCCCGCGGCCGTGGCGTCCGGCAGCAGCGGCACGCCGTGCGGTATCAGCGCGAACGCCGCCACCGCCGATGCCGGCGGCAAGCAACGCCGCGTGCGCCGGCCGGCCGTAGGCGACCGGGACGTCGGTCAGCGCCGCGACCGCCGGTAGATCGAGCGGCCCAGCACCGGCAGCGCGGCGAGTTCGCGCTCCGGCTCGTGGAAGGCCGTGGTGACGGGGATGCCCGGCGCGGCGGGCGAGCCGCAGCAGGTGCTCGAGGCCCGGCAGCGCACCGCCGTACGACGCGATCGAGAACTGGACGTACAGCGCGTCGGGCCGGAAGCCGGCCAGCAGGGCCGATCGGGCGGCCGGACTGCGCGCGGCGCAGCACCCGGTGCACGTCGCCGGCGTCGCCGGCCGTGGCCGTGCCGGGCGCCGCGATCGCGACGTCGACACGGTCGCGCAGGGCGCCGGCGAGCATGCGCGTGTGCGACCCGATGCCGTCGGCCGGCGGCGGGTAGGGCGAGACGACGAGCAGGCGGCGGCGTGCGGTCATCGGCGCCTGCCGCGCGTCCGGATCTCGCGCACGACGCGGGCCGGGCTACCGGCGGCGACGACCCATGGCGGGATCGTCCCGCGCACGATGCTGCCCGCACCGATCACCGATCCTTCGCCGATCTCCGAGCCTGGCAGGACGACGACGCCGCGGGCGAGCCAGACGTCGTCACCAATCACGACCGAGGCGGTCTCGACGCCCTCACCGGGATCGACCTCGTGGAAGCTCGAGTCGTAGATCGCGCTCTGATCGCCGATCCGGACGTGCGACCCGATCGTGATGCTCTGCGTCGCGTGGATCGTCGTGCCCTGATTGACGAACACGTCGTCGCCGATGTGCAGCACCGCGCCCGGGTCGATCCCGAGGGCGCACCGGAACTGCTCACCTCGGACGGCGAAGTGGCTGCCGACGGTGATCGTGCCGCGGTTGACGATTCGCGGTGCGCTCCCGGTGATGCTCGGCCACTGGCCGTGCCGCACGCCGTGGCGACGCAGCAGCGATGCCGCGCGCAGCCACGCAACGCCCAGCGTCGCCCTCTCCCGTGTGCCGCGATCAGGTCGCACGACGCACCAGGTGGTGCGAGTGCGCCCGCTGCGTACGCCAACCGATCGAGTAGCGACAGGAACGGCCGGTCGCCGCGCAGGCGCCAGAGCGGCATTGCCAGCAGCAGCAGGTAGCTGCGGAAGCGCAGGGCCAGCGGCAGCCCGAGCAGGAACAGCGGGTACGCAACGAGCATCGGATCGTGACGCGGCATCTCACCCAACCGGATGCGGTGCTTCACGTACAGGCGAGCGCGCGCCTCGCCGTACTGCCAGGCGCGTCGCATCTGCCGCCGCGCACCGCCCCAGTTCGTCCGCATGTCGGCTCCCGTCACCATCAGGACCGGGATGCCCGCGTCGGCGGCGCGCCAGCAGAAGTCGACGTCGGAGCCGTAGGAGAAGGCCTCGTCGAACGGGCCCACGCGCTCGATCGCCTGTCGGTGCAGCGCCATGTTCATGGTCGGCGCATCGCGGACGTAGCCGGCTTCGTCGGGGCGCAGCAGATAGCGGCCGTCGTCTGCGCCGTAGCGGCCCACCGACGGTGACGAGCTCGTCGCCACGCGCGATGGGCGCGAGCAGCGCGTCGAGCCAGCCCGCACCCGGCAGTGCAGCCGGCGTCGACGAATACGACGACCTCGCCGCGGGCGGCCGCGACGCCGGCGTTGCGCTGCTCGGGGATCGTGACCGACTTGCTGCCGGCGGGCGGGATGAAGTCGATCCAGAGAATGTCCGGGTGCGCCAGGGCGATGTCGGCGAGGCGGCCGCCGGAGGCGTCGACGACCACGATCTCGCGGTCATGCTCGCTGACGTGCGTTGTGAGCGCATCGAGCGTCGGCGCGAGGTCGCGCTCGTTCTTCGAGATGATCACGATCGGAGACGTCCATCATCGGCCCTTCCGACGCCGGGCGGCGCGCCAGCCGCGCACGAAGCCGACGTTGGTGCTCGACTCCTGCAGCACCTGCACGTACGGCGCGACGACGTGCACCCAGTCTCGCGAACGCAGCGCGGCGCGCGGCCCGCGCGGGAACAGCAGCAGTGGCACGGCCACGCCGACGGCGGCCAGGGCGGGACGCCGCAGCCCGGCCGCGACCAGGCCGCCGATCAGCACCGGAAACGGGAAGACGATCGCACCTGACCCGTAGATGGCCGCCATCCGCGCGTTGCCCCGGCCGTAGGCCGCGCTGCGCCGCAGCGTGTCGCGAAGGGACGGCTCGAACCAGTGCCGCACTCGCGCGTCGGGGTTGAACAGCAA
The DNA here is from genome assembly GCA_963722525.1 of uncultured Actinomycetes bacterium. Taxonomy (GTDB): domain Bacteria; phylum Actinomycetota; class Thermoleophilia; order Gaiellales; family F1-60-MAGs149; genus VFJZ01. The sequence continues at coordinate 1,513,909 of CAVRMM010000002.1, forward strand.
GGGCCGTTCCGGAAAGCGCGCCCGCAGGCGACGGCAGATGTCCTCGTCGTCCGATCCGAAGGTGAACCGTTCGTCGAAGCCGCCCACGGCCTCCAGTGCCGCCCTCGGGAACGACATGTTCGCCCCCACGAGGGAGCGGACGTCGCGGAGTCCGGACGAAGATCCTGCCGACAGGTTGCGCTGGACGTAGCGCAGGAATCGATAGAGGGGCGAGCGGCTCCCGTCCAGCTCGATCTCGACGGGCTGCAGCGGGTTGTTGAGCTGCAGGTAGCGCAGCATCGGGCCGGCTGTTGCGGCGGGATCGACTGCTCCGCCCACGCCGGCGATCCGCTCCAGCCCGCCGGCCGTGCCGTACGTCCGCTCCAGCTCCTCGAGCCAGTTCGGCGACGGCTCGCAGTCGTCGTCAGTGAACACGACGACCGCGCCGCGCGCTGCTCGAATGCCCGCGTTGCGAGCCGCCGATAGACCCCGCGGGACGTCGTGGCGCTCGATCCGTACGCCGGCCGCCGCAGCGATGGCGCCAGTCGTGTCGGTCGAGCCGTCGTCGACGACGATCACCTCGAAGCCGTCGTGGATCTGGGCGGCCAGTGCCGCCAGACACCGCCCCAGACACCGCTCCCCGTCGAGCGAGCACACCACGACGCTCATGCGGGGTCCGGTCTCGTCGATGGCGGGTGTCATGTTCCGTCCCGCAGGAACGGCTGCTGCGGCAATGGTCGAGCAACAATTCGTCGCGGGTTCCGGAGAATGGCCACGCCGATAAGCGCCGATAGCCCCTGCGCAACGAGCCACGCGAGCGCTACCGCAGTCAATCCGCTGTCGACGGCGATTGCCACCCCCCCGACAACGAGTGCGGCGTTGATGGCGTTCATGGCTCCGTAGGCTAGGGGACGATGCTGAACGTTCAGCGCAGCATCGACGAGATACGTCAGCGCCGTCGCGAGGCCCGCGATCGTCAAGAGCCGGAGCGGCGCGGTCGCGGCTTCCTCGTAGCTCGGACCGAAGATCCGCAGGAGCAGCGGTGCGAAGACGACCAGAACGGCGCCGACGGGGAGCATGACGGCGTAGCTCGTGCGGATCGCTCGACGGAGGTCGGCGGCCGGATCACTGTCGGGCCGGGAACCATGTGCGAAGTACGCCTGGGCGACAGATGACGGCAGAAAGTTGAGAAATGCGACGAGCATGAAAGCAATGCCAAAATGCGCTGCAGCGGTCGCGCCGTGCGCCTTCAGGACCATCAATGGGACAACGGTCATCGGCAGGATGCCGACGACTGCACCCAAATAGTTCCCGAGCGAGAAGCGCAGGAATGGTCGAGCGACCGATGGTGTCGGCCATCGCCAGCGTGCCGTTGTCGCGTAGGCGCCCAGCGCGGCGCGCGATGCGAACAGCGCGGCGACCAGTGCTCCGACTGCGTAGGCGAGAAGCAGCCCCGTGACCCCCTGGTCAGCTAACGGCAGCAGAAGCGCGACGCGGAGGCTGCCACCGATGACGGTCTTGACGATCATCACACGAACGGCCTGTGCCGCAATCAGACAGGCGTCGAGAAGCCCATTGATGGACACGATGACGACGAGACAGAGCACGATCAGCCGGGCACCGGTGGTCGCCTGCAGGTCGAGTAGGGACGGCGCGAGCGATGGCACAGACGAACAGCGCCACCACTGCAATGAGCACTTCGGCCGAGGTGAGGAAGATCGCGCTGGTCACGATCAACCGGCGTGGCTCAGATGACCCGCCAGGTGCCGGATCAGCATATTGGCGAGCCCGAGGCCGCCCAACGTCGCGAGCAGCGAGCACGTGGCAAGCCAACCGGACATCAACCCGACGTCCGGTGCGGCGTAAAGCCGAGCGGCGACCGTCCAGAACAGAAAGCCGAAACCGGCGAGCAGCATCAGGTTCACCACGAGAAGGCTGGAGCTGCGATACATCGCATCGCCGCGGAGCCGTGCGAGCACGGTACGGGCACGGATCATGAGCGCTTTCCGATGACGAGTTCGTATGCGTCGAGCGTCTCTGCGGCGACGTCGCGCCCACGTGCGGCTGTGCGCCGACGCGTAGGCCGCAGCGCCGAGGGCGTCGAGTTCACGCGCGTCGAGCCGCGAGAGCGCCTCGAGGGTCGCCGTCAGCTCGGCGACACTGCCGTCGTAGCGGATCGCGCCGGCCCGGAGATCGCCCAGGTTCGGCAGGTCAGGAAGCACGACGGGGACGCCGTGCGCCTGCGCCTGGCTGGCCGTGCTGGTGGTCGTGACGGCGCGGAAAGGGAGCACCAGCGCGTCGATGTCGGCCAGCAGCTCGTTGACGTCGGTGGCGGGCAGGTGCTCGAGACGCAGGGTCACGCGCGGGCCGAGCCGCGCCGCGCCCCGCTCGATCCGCTCGCGCAGCGACGGGTCGGTGCAGGCTCCGGCGACCGTGAGGCGCAGCGGGCAGTCTGCCGGCAGCAAGGCGAAGGCCTCGAGCAGCTCCTCGACGCCCTTGTAGAGCTCGATCTTGCCGAAGAAGGCGACGTGCCGCGACGCGCGCCGGGGTACACGCGGTGCCCGGACGGCGAACGGGCCCAGCGGAATCACGCGGGCGAGCCGCGGTCTGGCACCGGTTCGGCGCTCGAGGTCGTCGAGCGCCGACGGCGAGTGGGCGATCACGAGGTCGCAGGCGTCGACGAGCCGTCGCCGGGCGCGTCGGTCGTCGGCGAAGATCGGCGTGTGCGGCAGGACGTTGTGCAGCGTCCACACGACGCGCACACCGCAGATGCGCGCCGCGCGCAGGCGTCTGCGAGAGAAGTACCTGGCGCAGCGGCCGCAACCAGCGACGCCGCGTCCAGTGCAGGTCGAATGGGTACAGCCAGTGGAGGTGCACGAGACGCGCGCCGCGCAGGCGCCCGATCGCGATCCGCAGTGGCAGGAGCACGACGTTGAGCGACTGCGATGGTGTCTCCGAGCCGAGGTACGAGACGACGGCGCCACGCCGACGCAGCTCGGCGTGGAGGAGTTCCTGGTACGGGTTCGGGTCGCGCGGGAAGCGACAGTACACGTAGGGTCCTCGGGCAGGACCCGACGGCGATGCGGGACGCCTCCTGCATCAGGACTGCGACCCCGGTCATCGCCGGTAGACGGCTCCCTGCTGGCTCACATACCAGCGGTTGAACTTGTCGGTCGAGATAGGGTCGCGGGAAGCCGAAGCCGACGCAGCTCGCGTCGAGCGCATCCCGGGCGCGGCCCTCCACCCAATTCGACCGGCTCGCGTACACCCACGCGTGCTGGTCGAGCGTGCGCGGGGTGACCGCGTTCTGGAACGACGTGCGCGCGGCGCCGCGAACGCGAACAGCCGCAGTTGGCCGTAGCGGTCGGCGTAGATCTGGGCGCCCGCCGGAGCGTGCAGGCCCAGCCAGCGCGCCGCAGCCTGCTCGCCGGGCGAGATCGCAGAATCGCTCATAGTCCTCGCCGGATTGGTAGAGGTTCGCCGCATCATGCGATTCGGTGACCACCGTGAGAGATCCCGAGGCGGTCACAGCCACGAGCAGCATGCCGGCGACGAACGCGCTCATTCGCGAACCGACCGACGACGTTGCGACTGCTCGTGCGGTCGAGCAGGAACGCCAGTCCCACTCCGGTGAGGGCCAGCGCCTGGACACTCAGCCGCTCGAGGTTGTAGAACGTGGCGACGGTGCCGCTCAGACGCGCCACGGCCAAGAGCGCGAGCACGCCGACGGCCAGGGCGCCGACCAGGCGCTCGGTGGGCGATGACCGCCGTCGGAGGGCGAGCGCCAGACCGCCGAGTGCGCCTAGCAGGTTGACGAGTTGCAGCAGCACGGTGTTCACCGAGCCGCAGCGTTCGGGCGGCATCCACGTAGCCACGAGCCGGCACCTTGTCGTCGCGGAGCGCGTAGCGGGGGTCGGAGCCGGCCGGCAGCGGGATCGACCCACGGCCGCTCCTTCGCGTAGACCTCCGGCGACTCTCCGCTGGTACTCGGCAGCCGTGAAGGATCCCACCGGCATTGCCGCCGAGGTAGGCGTCGATCGGGTTCTTTCCGGCGGCGTCCGGCAGGAACCGCAGCCCGTCGTCGGCGATGGAGCCAAGCGCCGAGCCGGCGTTCGAGTACGACCTGCGTCACCGGGCCATACCAGATCGCGGAGGCGCCGCCGAGGACCACCAGCGCGAACGCGGCGGTCGGCAGGAGGCTCACCGGCCTCCTCATGCACGTGAGCGCCAACGCCGACCACAAGGCCGAGCGCGAGCAGCGCGATCGTGGCGTACGCGGTCGAGTAGTGCGAGACGACCAGGCCGACGGCGAAGATCGAGAGGAGCCAGCGGCGGGTCGAGCTCGCGAGCTGGCGGTCGGTCAGCACCGCCAGCAGCGCCGCGAACTCAAGCAGAGCCATCTCCTGGCGGGCGATCGCCGGCAACTGCTGGACGAACGCGGCCTGCGCGACGATCACGAGGCCGGCCACGTACGCAGCGCGCATCGACACGACGCGCCGCGCGATCAGGAAGACGCAGACCGGGAAGAGCGCCAGGAAGACCGGATAGACGACCTTCAGGATGACGGCCGCAGAGAGGCCGGCAAGCCCGTGTAGCGATGCCGGGATGAGCGTGAGGCTCAGCATCGCGCCGTAGGCGTCGTCCGCATGCAAGCCGCGGCCAGTGACCCGTCCGGAGCAGCTCCGACAGCGTTGCGTACTCGCCGGTGATGTCCCAGCCGAATACCGTCGACCCCGGCAGCGTGTAGGAGTAGACGAAGGTGAGCGCGGCGCCGAAGAGCGCGATGGCGGCGCGGGCCTGCTCGCCCGCGACCGGCTAGCACCAGGCCCGCTCCGAGCGTCACCAGTGCGGCAGCCAGGCCCGCGATCGTCAGCCGGTTGTCGTCGCCGGTCGCCAGCGCGCCGATCGCGACGAGGGCGACCGGAACGAGCGGCCAGGCGTCCCGAACTCGCGGCAGTGCCGCAAAGAGCGCCGTCCCGGACACGGCCTGAGGCGCTCGGCGGCTGGCCACGAGGCAGAGCACCACAAGCAGCCCATCGAGGGCGGCGAGCAGCGGGATAGCCTTCGAGCGGCCGCTCCACCCCGATCGCGGGACCCACGAAGTTCGCAATCAGGGCGCCGGCCGCCAGCGCGACGATGCTGGCTGCGGGCACGTACGGGGGGAACTGCAGCATGCGGCGCCGGGGTAGCCCGGCCGCCTCGAGCAGGATGACGCCGGGGACGATCAGGAGAGCGACGGTCGCCACCGCCATCGCCGCCCACCAGCCGTCAGCGACGAAGCCGACGAGTACGGCGCCGTTGAGGAGCAGGAGCGCGTTCTCCCGGAGGCCGACGCGCGGCATCAGCGGGATCGCCAGGCCGACGCCAACCCACAGCGTCCACGCCTGTTCCTGCGTCAGGGCCGCGGCGGCCGCGAGAAGGGCCACGCGCCCAGAACACGTGCACGGCTCTGATCTGCCGCTGGCGCGGGGGGAGCACCGGCGGCGGCTCGGTAGGGTCGAGGCGGTGCCGGACGGGCCGGAGCGGACACTGTCATCGCCCGTACACCTCCACCATGTGGTCGGCAACCGCATCCCAGTCGTATCGCCGCAGCCAGTCCTCCTGGGCGCGCGTCGGGTCGCCGTTCGCATGCGCGATCGCGTCGGCGAGCGATTCGGCGTCGGGCGCACACAGCCGGCCCGCACCGCTCTCCTGCACCAGCAACCGCGCCATGTTCTCCGGATGGTTCGTTGTCACGACGGGCACGCCGCAGGCGAGCGCCTCGAGCACGGACACCCCGAAGCCCTCGCGCGTCGACGGCGACGCAAAGACCCGAGCGCTCTTCATCAGCCCGTACACCTCGTCCGGAGTTCGTACGTCGTTCCGGAAGGTAACGAGATCGTCGAGGCGCAGAGCCCGACAGCTCGCGCGAAGCTGCGCCTCCTGCGGGCCGCGTCCGACCACGAGCGCCGTCAGGGAGGTGCCGGCGGAACGCAGTAGAGCCAACGCTTCCAGCAGCATTCCCACGCCCTTGTGCTCGATCAGGCGGCCCACGAAGAGGACGTGCGCGGATTTGGCCGCGGGCGGTGCGGCGCGAATCGCGTCGAGTTCAATCCCGCCCGGCACCAGGTGGACACCGGTGGAGCGTCGGACTCGCGCGCGGAGGTACTCGGCGGTGGCGGGCGACACGGCCACGATCTCGTCCGGCAGCAGCACCGCCACGCGACCAAGTGCCGCCCCGAGCAGTCCGAGGCGGCCGAGGTGCTGGCGCCACTGCGTCAGATCCCAGACCTCGTGCCAGGTGACGACGAGGGGACGCCGGCGGATGAGGGCGACCAGCTTCAGCGCGAAGATCTGTGGGTACGGCACGGTGTCCACCTCGATGACGTCGAAGCGCCGGAACAGCAGACGCAGCGACGCCGCCCCGAAGAACAGGCTCTGCCGCACCGAACGTCGCCCGTCGCGGTAGAGCTCGTGCAGGCCGCAGATGGCGCAGAGCCCGACGGCGCCATCGCGACTGCCTGGCCGGTCCGTCCCACCACTGCATCGTGTAGACGGTGACGTCGGCCGTCCGGGCGACGCGCCGTGCGATCTCGTGGTAGCGGATCTCCTTGCCACCCTGGTAGTAGGGGTAGATGGAGTCCGACACGAGGGCCACCTGGAGGCGCTCTGCGACGCGGGTCACGCCGGTGCCTCCGGACAGTCCCGCCAGAACCCGACGCTGGCCGCCGGCTCGGGGTCGACGCGCACTCCAACCCAGACGCGCCGAGCGCCCGCGGCGCAACGTACGGCAGCACGGACGGGGATCGTGACGCGTTCACCGGCCGCCAGGGTGACGGCACCGCTCGGCGACGACCGGACGGGCTTCGCGTTAGCCGTCTCGAGCGCCCACCGGTACGCGCCGCCGTCGCCGACGTCGTGTATTGCGATGGAGAACGCCACGCGGATCGTCGTTCCCCGTACGGTTGTCGTCGGCGCCTGCTCGATCGAGACCTCCGTGAATCCGCTTGCTCGTCCGCTGGCGCCGAGGTCGTCGAGCGTCCGCTGCGCCCACGCCGTCTGCAGGAGGACGACGGATCCGATGATCAGGGAGAGTGCAGCAATCCACGCCACGCGGCGGCGCCTCGCCGTGCGCCTGGCGTCCCCCGCGGGCGACGTCGCGAACCCGTCTCTATCGTGCTCCGACGCGCACGCCGGCTGCGTGCGTCCGGTTGGCCGCACGGCTACCGGCGCTCCGCCTCGACGACGTGGTGGAGATACGAGGGCAGCGACGTGACATCAGCTCGCACCCGCAGGCCGTTGCCGTTGCCGTTTCCGTTGCCATTCATCGGCGGGCGCGCGTTCGTGTCCCACTCTCGCGGCGGACCGACCGGGTGGCGCGAGCGTCGGAAGAGCCGCGATCGCGCAACGATCCACAGGCAGTGGACCCCATCGCGCCACGTGATCTTCTTGCCCTGTAGGTGCGACCGCCCGTAGTAGGAGACGGGTACCTCGAAGGGGCGGGTGCCGGTGGCCAGGATGGCGGCGGCGAGTTCGGTGTCGAGGCCGAACCCCTGCTCCCGGAGGCGGACAGATCGGAAGAACGGCAAGGGAACGAGCTTGAGGCAGGTGTGCATGTCGGTCATCGCGGCGTCGAAGAGGACGTTCGCCCAGAGCGTCATGAGGCGATTTCCCAGCGCGTAACGGTACGACTGGTACACGGTGTGCACCCCCGATAGGCGAATTCCGAATACGACGGATGCCCGACCCGTCACGACGGGCTCGACCAGTCGGCGCACGTCCTCGGGGTCATACTCGCGGTCGGCATCGAACGGCAGCAGGTGCGTGCCGGAGGCCACCCGCGCCCCCGTCAGCAGCGCCGCGCCCTTCCCCTGGTTGACCGAATGCTGGATCAGCCGCAGCCGTGGATCGCGGATCCGCTCGACGATCTTCGCGGTGGCGTCCGCCGAGCCGTCGTCGACAACGATCAACTCGGTCGAAAACGGCATGTCGGTGGCGAGTATCTCCGTCACGGCGCGCTCGATCGTCGCCTCTTCGTTATAGGCCGGCATCACGATCGAGAGGGTGAAGGTGTCGTCAGGCATAAATCCAGACTGGGTTGGTTGCAAGCGACGCATCGCACCGGACACGGCTCGTCGCAGCGCGATTCGGGGGGATTCCCTCCTATCCTCTCTCCTACCCAGAAGACTCGAAGGGAAACCCCTTAACGATCGTCTCGAAATCTTCACAAAGTCGTACACGTACCACTTAGAAGCTCGCCACCGAAACGTCCAAGTCGGCCGTCGGGACGTCGGGGTAGGAGTCCCGAGGGCACGGCTGAGACGAGGTCTCCGACCAACTGATCGGTGCATCAGCGTTGCAATCCGCCAGGGGCCGGATGTGAACCACGCCGGCCGCAGGGTACCCTGCTTCGCCAGCGCGTCGGCGGTGAAGGCGCGACCGAATCTAACCGTCGATACCCGCCGCGCGGCGCACCGCGACGCTCACCTCATTGTCCCAGGGGAGCCAGACGACGTCCCAGTAGTTCTCCTCCGGATCGGCGAAATAGGCGCTCCGGCCGGGGAACAGATTCGAGTCGATCGGCTCCTTCGAGATGGTCGCGCCGGCGGCGCGGGCAGCCTCGATCGTGCGGTCGACGTCGTCCCGTTCGTCCACGTTGATGGCGAGCGAGAAACCGCGGATCCCGGCTCCAGGAGTGACATTCAGCGGACGCTGCGCGTCCTTGGCGAGCTCGTCCAGGTCGAAGATGCCGAGCAGCGCACCGCGCAGCTGGAAGCAGACCATGTCGCCGGCGTCGACCACCACCTCGAAGCCGAGCCGTTTGTAGAAGGCGGCCAGTCCCTGCACGTCGCGCGAGCCGAGCGTGACGAAGGTGATGCGGGCGGGAACGGACATGGGAATCTCCTGGTCGGCGGCTCCGACAAGTGCACTGAAAACTGGTGCAACCGGACGTATCAGGCGCGGGGGTGCCGTGCTCCCCCTGACGTGCACGATACGACCTCCCCATCCCGCCTCGTCCGGCTGCGCCCCCTCCAGCACTCCTCCCAGCGCATCGCCGACGAGGTGCTCCGCACCGGCGCCCGCGTCCTCGTGATCGCGGGCGTCGGTGCGATCGCCGCCCTGCCGTTCGTGGTCACGGCAGCCATCGGCGGCTGACGCCCCCTCCCGCGCGTCAGCCGTCGATGGCGGTGTTCGCGCGGCCCTTCAGCGCCAGCAGCGAGCGGGCCTCGTCGGGCGTCGCGACCTCGAGCGACAGCTCCTTCAGGATGCGCGCGATCTTGGCCACCTGCTCGCCGTTCGACTCGGCCAGCTTGCCCTTCTCCAGGTAGATGCGAGTCCTCGAGGCCGACCCGGACGTTGCCGCCCATGATCGCGCCCATGGTGACGAGGTTCGTCTGGTGGCGGCCGGCGCCGAGGATCGACCACTGGTAGTCGTCGCCGAACAGGCGGTCGGCGGTGCGCCGCATGTGCAGCAGGTCCTCGGTCTCGTGCCCGATGCCGCCGAGGATGCCGAAGATCGTCTGCACGAACAGCGGCGGCTCGACGATGCCGCGCTCCAGGAAGTGCGCGAGGTTGTACAGGTGGCCGACGTCGTAGCACTCGAACTCGAAGCGCGTCCCGTTGGCGCCGAGCTGGCTCGTGATCTGCTCGATGTCCTTGTACGTGTTGCGGAAGATGAAGTCGCGGCTGGCCTCGAGGTACGTCGGCTCCCAGTCGTGCTTGAACTCCTTGATGCGGTCGACCGCGCCGAACAGGCCGAAGTTCATCGAGCCCATGTTGAGCGAGCACAGCTCGGGCTTGAACGTGCGCGCCGCGAGCGGTGCGCTCCTCGACGCTCATGCCGTGCCCGCCGCCGGTCGTGATGTTGATCACGGCGTCGGTGGCGGCGTGGATCTCGGGCAGGAACTGCGCGTACAGCGCGGGGTCGGGCGTCGGTGCGCCCGTCTCCGGGTTCCGCGCGTGCAGGTGGACGATCGCCGCGCCCGCCTGGGCCGCGCCGATCGCGTTGTCGGCGATCTCACGGGGGGTGATGGGAAGGTGCGGGGTCATCGAGGGCGTATGAATCGACCCCGTGACCGCGCAGGAGATGATGACCTTGCGCGCCATGCCGAGACTATAGGGCCCTCCCGCACGCGAGGGCCCGCGATCAAGCCGGGGCGCCGACCGACCGATACCGAAGGGGCTCGCACAGCGCCACGTCGGCCCCGGCGTGCCAGGAGACAGTTTGCCCACCGTTCTCGATGTCATCGCAGATCAGGCCGTCCGTTCGGTGTTTCAGCCGATCGTCGACCTCGATACCGGGTGCGTGGTCGGCTACGAGGCGCTGGCCCGCGGACCGCTCGGGAGCGAGCTCGAGACGCCCGCCGCGCTGTTCGGATCGGCGCGTCGGCTGGGCGCCCTCTCCGCGCTCGACGACGCCTGCCGCATCGCTGCCTTCCGCGGTGCCCTGCGCTGCGGGCTGCTGTCGCCGCTGACGCTGTTCGTGAACGTGGAGCCGGAGGTGCTCGACGCCGCGCCGCTCGACGACCTGCTCGCGATCGCGGCGTCCGCTCCGGGCGAGCTGCGCGTCGTCTTCGAGATCACGGAGCGCTCGCTCGGCGCACGTCCCGCTGAGCTGCTGCGGACCGTGGAGCGCATCCGCCGCCTCGGCTGGCAGATCGCGCTCGACGACGTCGGCGCCGACCCGGCGTCGCTCGCGTTCATGCCGCTGCTGCGTCCCGAGGTGGTCAAGCTCGACCTGCGGTTCGCCCAGGAGCTGCCCGGCCCCGCGACCGCGGCCGTCATGCACGCCGTCAGCGCGTACGCGGAGCAGTCCGGCGCGCTGGTGCTGGCCGAGGGCATCGAGGACGAGCGGCACCTCGCGATGGCCCGCGGGTTCGGCGCGCGGCTCGGCCAGGGCTGGTTGTTCGGCCGCCCGCAGGAGCAGCTCTCGAGCCTGCCGGCGGGCGAGCTGCCGCTGCCGCGCTTCGACATCGACCTGGCGAGCGACTCGTCGCCGTTCGGCGTCCTCCCCGCCTCCGCCACGTTGCGCACGGCGACGAAGCGCGTGCTGATCGAGCTGTCGAAGACGCTGGAGCGCGAGGCCCTGTCCCACGGCGGCGCGGCGATCGTGGCCGCGACGTTCCAGGAGGCCCGCCACTTCACGCCCGGCACCGCGCGGCGCTACGAGGCGCTCGCCCGGGAGGCCGGCTTCGTCTGCGCCCTAGGCGAGGGGCTCCGCACCGACCTCGTGCCGGGCGTCCGCGGCGCTCATCTGGCGCCCGACGATCCGGTGCGTGGCGAGTGGGACGTCGTCGTGCTCACTCCCCACTTCGCCGCCGCCCTGCTCGCCCGCGACCTCGGCGACACGGGGCCCGACTCCGACCGCCGGTTCAGCTATGCGCTCACGTACCACCGCGAGACGGTGGTCCGAGCGGCGGGCGCGCTGCTCACGCGCATCGTCCCGGCCGCCGCCCTGCTCGAGCCGGCCGCGGACGCCGGCGAGCTGCTCGACGCCGCGTAGTCCGCCGTCGTGCCTGTCGTATTGGTGCCAGGCACCAAAACGACACGACGGAGGGCGAGTGTCGTATCGGTGCCTGGCACCAAAACGACACGCCAGCCGTGACCGTTCTTGGCGGCTCGTGGCAGCGATCGGTGACAGCGGCGCACTTTGGTGAGCCGAATTGTCTTTTCTGGCGCGGCTACGCCGACTTGATGACGCGCGGGCGCTCCTGCTCGACCGCAGGATTGGCCAGCTCGGCCTGGTCGGCCTGCGTCAGCCGCAGGTACGCAACGAGGGTCTGGTAGAGCTTCGTCTCGTTGCGGCGATGGGCCTTGATGATGGCCGACACCGCCATCTCGTGGAGCTTCGCGTACCCCGACGGCGACAGGTTCGGCAGCTCGCGATCCGCCGGGTCGTAGCGACCCGCGAACAGCAACTCGACGTATCGTCGCACCGGCTCGTTGAGGCCATCGTCGAACTCCGCGGCGATCTGCTCCGCATACGTCTGCCCGATGTCCTCGGCGTGGGCGCCCAAGAGCGCGAGGTCCGTCACGTTCAGGTCGCACGGCCCCACCGCGTCGCCCTGCGTGCCCACGATCTGATCATCCCCCATGCCAGCCGCCATCGGCGTTTTCCGGCCGCGGCTTGAGCCCTGTCAGACAGACGTCACGGAAATCACCGACCCGAGGTTCACGACGCGGCTCGCGCGATGCCCGACGAGCCCCTCGAGCGTGAAGGACAGCACCGCCTCCTCGTCGACCAGATCGTCGTACGCCGTGCCGATCCACACACCGAGCGCGTAGCCGCCAGTATGAAGGATCGGCGGCACGCGCATCGTCGCCCGGTAGCGCCCGGCCGGCACGGTCTCGGCGGCGGCGAGACCCGGGCGCCACGCCTCGTCGATCACCCGCACGCCGTCTCCGCGCGTGAGGAACAGCGCCAGGTTGAGCGCCGGCGCCGGCTCGCGGACGGCGAAGTCGATCTCGAGCTCCAGCGGCTCCTCGCGACGCAGCGCGCCACCGCCGCCGCCCGCGTTCGCCGCCCGCGCCGCCAGCAGCGCCACCACTCCGGCGCCCTCGTCGGCGAACACGCGCTCCGCCGCCGACGACGCCACCGCGTCGAGGTACGCGCGAGACGGTCGCGGCCGCCGGGCCGTCGGCGCGCACCCGGCCGTCGTGCAGCCAGATCACGCGGCTGCAGAGGTGCGAGACGGCGTCCAGGTCGTGCGAGACGAACACCACCGTCCGGCCGCCGTCGCCGGCCGCGCGAAGCGCTCCCAGGCAGCGCTGCTGGAACTCCGCGTCGCCGACGGCGAGCACCTCGTCGATCAGCAGGATGTCGGGCTCGAGATGTGCGGCGACCGCGAACGCGAGGCGCAGGTACTGCCCCGACGAGTAGCGCTTCACCGGCGTGTCGAGCAGCGCCGCGACGCCGGCGAACGCGACGATGTCGTCCAGCCGCGCAGCCACCTCGCGCCGGCGCAGCCCGTAGAGGGCACCGGCCAGGTAGGCGTTCTCGCGGCCCGTCAGCTCGGGGTGGAACCCTGCGCCCACCTCGAGCAGCGCCGCGACGCGGCCGCGGGTGCGCGAGACTCCGGCGGTCGGCTCGGTGATGCGCGCGAGGATGCGGAGGAGGGTCGTCTTCCCCGCGCCGTTGGCGCCGATCACGGCGACGGCCTCGCCCTCGGGCACCTGCAGCGTCACGTCGTCGAGCGACAGCACCTCGCGCGGCGTCGTGCGCCCGCCCCGTCCGCGCAGCGCCTCCCGGAGCGTCGTCGCCTGGCCCTGCCCGAGCAGGTAGCGCTTCGACAGGTGCTCGGTCTCGATCGCGTTCACGGCCCGGTGCAGCATCGCACCGCCACCGGTCGACCGGGCACCGCAGGGGCCGTGGGTCCGCGATACAAACCCGCGAACGAGCTGCTCGTCAGATGACGTCGGCGAAGCGGCGCTCGCCCCGGGCGAACACCGCGGCGCCGAGCACGAGCAGCACGACCGCCATCGCCACCGAGGCGACGATCGGCGCACCCGGACCGGGCGCGTCGAGCAGTCCGGCGCGCAGCAGGTCGAGCGCACCGGCGATGGGGTTCAGGTAGTAGACCCACCGCAGGTCGTCGGCGACGAGCGTCGACGGGTAGGCGACCGGGCTGGCGAACAGCCACAGCTGCACGAGCAGGCCGATGGCGTGGCCGACGTCGCGGTAGCGCACGTGCAGCGTGCCGAGTGCGAGGCCGACGCCGAGCGCCGTGGCCGCGATCAGCGCGATCGCGGCCGGGGCGAGCACGATCGCCGGCCCCGGCGCGACGCCGTAGTACACGCACAGCGGCACCAGCACGAGCAGACCGACGGCGAGGTCGGCGAGGCCCGGCAGAAGCGCGGCGAGCGGCGCCGCCAGCCGCGGGAACCACACCTTGGTGACGAGGGTGGCGTTGCGCACCAGCGCCCCCGAGCAGGCCAGCAGCGCGCCCGAGAAGTACGTCCACCCGACCCACCCCGCGTACGCGAACAGCAGGTAGGGCGTATCGCCGGTGTCGATGCCGGCGAGGCGCGAGAACGCGACCGTGAAGATGATCGCGCCCGACAGCGGCAGCAGTGCCGCCCAGGCCGCGCCGAAGAACGCCTGGCGGTAGCGGACGGTCACGTCGCGCCGCGCGAAGGTGGCGACGAGGTGCCGGTAGCGCCACACCTCCGCCACGTCGAGCGCACGCCAGCCCCGGGTCGGGCGATTCTCGGTCCACTCGCTCATCCGTCCCATTGTCCGGGACGTACCGGACAATGGGACGGATGGCGTTACCGATCTCCGTCGTGATCCCGCTGCGCCGAGGTGCGCGCGTCGCGGCCGAGGTGCGCGCCAGGCTCGGCGGCCGACGACGCGGTCGCCGAGGTGCTCGCGATCGAGGACGCGGGCGGCGGACCCAACGAGGCGCGGCAGCGCGGCTGCGAGCAGGCGACCGGCGAGGTCGTGCTCCTGCTGGACGCCGACGTGGTGCCCGGCCCGGGCCTGGCGTCGGGCCACGCGGCGCACCACGCCGCCCGCGCGGGCCTCGTCGTCGCCGGGCCGATGCCGGTCGCAGCCCCGCGGGGCGCACCCGCGCGCCTGTACGACGACGCCTACGGCAAGTGGCTGGACGAGGTCGAGCGCGACCCGGCGCTGCTGCTGCGGCGGCTGTGGGGCGGCAACGTCTCGCTGCGCCGCGCCGACGCGCTGTGCGTCGGCGTCGACGAGCCGGCGATGCGCGGACTGCGGCACGAGGACCGCGAGCTCGGCCTGCGGCTGGCCGCGGCCGGGCTGACCGGCGTGTTCGACCCGAAGCTGGCCGCCGAGCACCGGTACGAGCGCGACCTGGCCAGCTTCTGCGCCGACTGCCGGGCCGAGGGCGCGGGGCTCGTGGCGCTGCACCGGCTGCATCCGGAGCTCGGTCCCGTGCAAGTGCACGGAACGTTCCGTGCACTTGCACGTCCCGGCGTCTCCATGGCCCTGATCGCGATCCTGCGCCTCGGCGGACCGCTGGCCGCGGGCCGGCTGCTGCGACGGCTCGAGATCGCGCGCGGCGTGGCGGTGGCCGGTGGCTGACCGCGCTCCCGTGACGGTGATCGTGCCGACGATCGGCCGGCCGCAGATGCTGGCGCGCCTGCTCCACTCGCTCGCGGCCGGCGTCGTGCAGCCGGCGGAGGTGCTGGTGTGCGACCAGTCCGGCGCGCGGGAGACGCGAGCGCTCTGCGACGGCTACGCGCCACTCACCGCGCGCTGGACCGACGGCGGCGCACCCGGCATCGCCCGCGCCATGAACACCGGCCTGCGCGGCGCGCACCACGACCTCGTGCTGATCACGAACGACGACATCACCGTCGCGCCCGACTGGGTCGCGCGCGCCCACGCCCACCTGGTCGCCGACCCTGCCTCGCTGGTCACCGGCCGCGTGCTGGCGGGCGGCGACGACCCGAGCCGCGTGCCGTCGACCATGCTCTACCCGCACCCGCGCGACTTCACGAAGCCGCAGCCGTGGGGTCTCTTCCCCGGCAATGCCGGCGGCGCCCGCGCGCCCCTGCTGGACCTCGGCGGGTTCGACGAGCGCGACGCCTTCGGCGTCGCCGCCGAGGACAACGACCTGGCCTGGAGATGGCTGCGGACGGGCCGTTCGATCCGATACCGGCCCGAGCTGATGGTGTGGCACCACGATTGGAGGACTGACAAGGAGATCGTTGACCGCTACGTTGAGTACGGTCGGGGTCAGGGTGCGCTGTACGCGAAGCACCTCAAAGCCGGCGACCTGCGCATCGCGCCGTGGCTCGCCCGCGACGTGGCGCGCGGGCTACGCGCCCAGGCGGGGCGCTACCTCAAGCGGCGGGCGCCGCACACAGACTGGCGGCAGGGGCTCTTCCCCGGCGTTCTCGTGGGATTCGTGCGCGGCGCGACTCCTCATCCACCACAGCGCAGCTGAGGCTGCGACCGACAGAACGGTAGGCTCGCGCACCATGATCAGCACGCGACGGCTGACGGTACTGACCGTGGGCATCCTGGCCGCCCTGCCGGCCGCCGCGACTGCGGCGGTGACGTGCCCGGCGCAGCCGAGGCTGGACGCCTGGGCGGGCTCGGCCAAGACGGTCACGATGGCTCCGTGCAGCGGCAGCGGCACCCTGCGTCTACGCGGTCGCCACGCCGCCGCTGAACGGCGTCGCGACTGCGCCGGGAATCGACGGCAAGTTCGTGTTCACGGGCACGTTCAACCCCAACGGCCCCGATCCGACCGGCGCCGATTCGGTCACCTTCAGCGTCGTCGACGCATCGGCGGTTCCCGTCGAGGTGGTCGTTCCGATCGACATCGGCCCCGCGCCGGTCCTCACCACGACCTTCAAGGCGAAGGATCTGCGCCAAGGACCAGCCGCTGCAGGACGGACGGCCGACGTTCGACGTCTTCTACAAGACGCAGGTGACCGCCACCTCGACGCTCACCGACCCGACGCCGGGCACGCCGCTGGCAGCCTTCAACGTGCGCTTCCGGAGCGGTCTCGGCGTCGCGAAGCAGGCGCCCACCAACGCCGCCGGTCGCGTGGCGACGAAGTTCAAGCCGCTGGTGAGCGACGAGTACGCGTTCGACGTCCCGACGATCAAGGGCAGCTTCGTCGACGGCTACGTCTTCTGGGTCGCGCCGGACTGGAAGCTGGCGTCGACGTTCCCCGTCAAGAACCGCAAGTTCGTCATCTCCGGGCGCCTCCTCGCCAAGAAGTCGGCCCGCACCCGGGGCAGCTACGTGCGCTTCCAGCGGAAGAAGGGCTCGAAGTGGGTGACGGTCGTCTCGAAGGTGCCCGTCTCGTCGGCGATGACGTTCACCGTCAAGGTCTCGCGCGCCAACTACGCCGGCAAGCGCGTGCGCTTCCGCTACGTCTCGAAGAACCTCGACTACATCGGCTCGAGCTTCGCGTTCACCGTCAAGGCGGCGACGCCGAAGGCACGCGTGTCGAGCCGCGCCGGCACCGGCTACGGCACCGCCGGCGTCCGCCGCGCCACGCGGTAGCGACCGCCCGCCAGAGCGCCTCGACCGCGGCCGAGCGGTCGAGGCGCGCTCCTGGTAATCTCGCACCCCATGAACCACGTGCTGGCGGATTCCGGTTCTCACTGTCCTGCTGGCCGTCGTGCCGGCCACCACCGCGGCGGCCGCCCCCGGCGTGCTCCACGTCGCCCTCAACGGCCGGGGAATCCCCGCCGGCACGCAGCTCCGTGACGGCCACCGCACGTTCGACGTCCCGTTCCGGACGCCAGTCTTCGCCACGGCGACGATCACCGATGCGGCGACTGCGGCGCCGCTGGCCGGCGTTCCGATCCGCCTCTCCGGCAACGGCACGGCGCTGCAGCCCACCAACGCCGGCGGCACCGCCGTGCTGCGCCTGACGTCGCTGGAGACGGGGTCGTACACCTTCGACGTCCCCTCGCTGACCGGCACCGCCGCCCAGCGCGTGCGGCTCCGGGTCGCCCCCAGCTGGAAGGTCGCGCCGGCGTTCCCCGTCCGCCGTGGCAAGCTCGTCGTCAGCGCCCGCCTCCTGGCGCTCAGGTCGGCGCGCGAGGACGGGAGCTACGTGAAGCTGCAGGTGCGATCCGGCCGGCACTGGGTGACGGTGAAGCGCCTGCCGATCTCCCGCACGCTGCTGGTCTCGGCGCGGCTCCCGCGCTCGGCCTACGCCGACAGGCGGATGCGCTTCGTGTACGTGTCGAGAACCGACTACATCGGCTCGAGCCGGGTGTTCGTCGCCCGGGCGGAGCGCCCAGACGCGGACGACGGCGCGGGCGGCGGCACCACGAACTTCGGCGGCCCCGGCCTCGGCGGCGCCGGCAACGGCGGCCTGGTCGGCGGGGGCGACGGCAGCTGCGCCGGCTGCTGAGCGGCTAGAGCCCGAACAGCAGCCGTAGCGCGGCGACCGTCTGCGAGCGGTCGAGGCCGGCCGGGTCGACCGGCGACTCCGCCCCGTCGTGCAGCAGCACCACGGCGTCGGGACCGAGGTGGCGGATCTTCGCGAACAGCGTGTGCGCCTCGACGGCCGGCGCCCAGTCCTCGGCGTCGAGGTCCCAGTGATCGTGCTCGAGCCGCAGTGCGGCGAGGGCGATGCGCCCGGAGCTGCCCAGGTGGCCGAACGGGGCCCGGAACCGCGGCACCGGCGCGCCGAGCGCCTGCTCCACCGCCTTCTTGCCGGCCCGGATGTTGCTCATCGCGGCGAACGGATCGAGCTTCGAGAGATCGGGGTGGGTCATCGTGTGCGACCCGACCATGTGCCCCTCGGCGTCGATCCGCCGGACGATCTCCGGCCACGCCAGCGCCCGCCGGCCGACGCAGTAGAACCGCGCCTGCACGCCCGCCTCCGCGAGGACGTCGAGGACCTGCGGCGTGAACCGCGGGTCGGGCCCGTCGTCGAAGGTCAGGATCAACGCGCGACGAAGTCGACGATCACCGGGCACGACTCGAGCGACGCACCCTCGCGGATGCGGTTCTCGAGGTAGTACGCGTAGTCGGCCGTGATCAGCTTGCGGTCGTTGACGGTGATGCGGAAGCGCGGCGGCCGCGTCTGCACCTGGGCGCCGTAGAGCAGCTTCAGGCGGCGGCGCTTGATCAGCGGCGCCTGCTGGCGCTCGGCCGCCTCCTTGAGCAGGCGGTTCAGCTCGCCCGTGCCGATGCGGCTCGTGTAGTGGCCGTACAGTCCTCGATGGTGCGCAGCACGCGCTCGACGCCGCGGCCGGTGACGGCGCTGGACGTGATCACGACCGGGCGCTGGCGCAGCTTGATCTGCAGGCGCTCGCGCAGCGTCGTCGAGGTCGACCTCGTGGATGTCCCACTTCGAGACGACGACGATGGTCGCGCAGCCTGCCTTGCGCGCCTCGTCGGCGACGTGGAGGTCCTGGTCGGTCAGGCCCTCCTGCGCGTCGACCAGCACCAGCGCGATGTCGGCGTGCTGCGCGGCGTGCAGGGCGCGCACCTCGGACCAGTACTCCACCTGCTGGCGGTGCTTGCGCATGCGGCGCAGGCCGGCGGTGTCGATCAGCCGGAACGTCGTCTCCCCCACCGTCAGCCGCGTGTCGAACGAGTCGCGCGTGGTGCCGGGGATGTCGGAGACGATCGCGCGCGGCTGGCCGAAGAGCGCGTTGAAGAGGCTCGACTTGCCGACGTTCGGGCGCCCGAGGATGGCGACGCCGATCTCGTCCGACACGCGCACGTCGCGCGCGGCGCCCTCGATCGCGGCCAGGCGCTCGACCATGTGGTCGAGCAGGTCGCCCGAGTTGGTGCCGTGGATGGCCGAGACCGGAAACGGATCGCCGAGCCCGAGCTCGTACAGCGGCGCCGCGACGATCGCCTCGCGCGTCGGATCGCCTCGGCCTTGTTGGCGACGAGGATCATCGGCGTCTTCGGCGGCGGATGATCTCGGCCACCTCGTGTCGCCCGCGGTGACGCCGGTCTGCACGTCGACGACGAACAGGATCAGGTCGGCCTCGGCCAGCGCGATGCGCGCCTGCTCGGTGATCTGCTTGCCGATGCTGCCCTCGGCCTCGATGTCGATGCCGCCGGTGTCGATCAGCTGCATCACGACGCCGTTCCACTCGAGCTCGATCTCCTTGCGGTCGCGCGTCACGCCCGGCTCCTGGTGCACCACCGTCTCGCGGCGGCCCAGCAGGCGGTTCACGAGCGTCGACTTGCCGACGTTCGGGTAGCCGATCGACGGCGACCGTGCCGGCAATGCGGCGCAGCCCCTCGTCGTCGGACTCGGGGACGTCGCGTCCTCGCTGGCTTCTGGCGCGCGGTGGTTCGCGGCGCCGATCGTCTTCCTCGGTCATGCCGGGACCTCCACGGTGGATCGGGAAACAGGCGGCACGGCGTCGCGTGGGAACCCGGCCTGCTGCGCGGCGTTGAGGAACTCGCGCAACGCGCGGAGCTCTTCCTCGACTGCCTGGGCGATGGCACGGTACGCCTTCGCGCCCCTCCCGACGCCAGACACGTCGATCGGCGTGCCCCACGCGACGGCCGCGTGGTGGAACGGATTGCGCCCGTGACCGGTCGGTGCCGATGATGCAGGCCGGGATGATCACGGCGTTCTCGAGCACCGCGCACATGGCG
The DNA here is from genome assembly GCA_963722525.1 of uncultured Actinomycetes bacterium. Lineage (GTDB taxonomy): Bacteria > Actinomycetota > Thermoleophilia > Gaiellales > F1-60-MAGs149 > VFJZ01. The sequence continues at coordinate 1,533,942 of CAVRMM010000002.1, forward strand.
ACGCCGGTGCGCGCGGCGCCGATCTCGTCGTTCGTCTGGCGGGTGCCCTCGACGAAGATGCCGAGCAGGTTGCCGCTGCGCAGCACCGCGCGCGCGTTGGTGATCGTCTCGCGGTCGGCGTTGCCGCGATCGACCGGGAACGCGCCGGTGTGCGGGATGACGCGGCGCAGCACGGGCACGCGCCACAGCTCGATCTTCGCCATGTAGCGGATCGACCGCGGGCAGGCCATGCCGAGCACGATCGGGTCGTCGCCGGCGATGTGGTTGGACGCGATCACCGCCGCGCCGTGGCGGGATCCGGTCCTGCCGTAGACGCGGAGCCGCATCATCGGCGCGAACCACGACTGGATGATGACGCGGGCGAGCTTCCACATGTGCTCGGGCGGCATGAAGCGGAAGTCGTCGCCGGGAGCACCCGTGCTCACGATCGCTCCTCGATCAGCCGGGCGAGCGCGGCGACGACGTCGTCGACCGACAGGTTCGACGTGTCGACGCGGACCGCGTCGTCGCCAGGCGCGTCTGGGCGCTGTCGCGGCGGTCGCGCTCCAGGGCGTGCGGCGCTGCCGCGGCGGCGCACGCGCATCGGCGGGGTCCGCGTCGAGCCACACCTTCAGCTCGGCGTGCGGCCACACGACCTCGCCGATGTCGCGGCCCTCGGCGACGGCGTCGCCGTCGGCCAGGAACGCGCGCTGCGCCTCGCGCATCGCCTCGCGCACCGACGGCTGCCGCGCCACCTCGGAGACGCGCGGCGTCGACCTCGCTCGATGCGCAGCCGCCGGGTCGCCCTCGTACGCGCGCCAGGCCGCGCCGGCGCGCGCCGCCTCGGGCCGTCGGCCCCGTCCGCAGCACGCCAGCGTCACCGCGCGGTACATCGCGCCGGTGTCGAGGTAGCGGTAGCCGATCCGCCGCGCCAGGCGGCGGGCGACGGTCGACTTGCCGGCGCCGGCGGGCCCGTCGATGGTGACCACCATCTACTCGCGCTCCGCCACGGCCACCTCGAGCGCCACGAGGATCTCGCGGAAGCCGGGGAACGAGACGTCGATGCGAGCTCGGGGTCGACGACGCGGACGCCGTTCTCCGAGCACAGCCCGGCGATCGCCGCCGATCATGGCGATGCGGTGGTCGCCGTGCGGCTGCGACCGTGCCGCCGCGGAGGCGCGCCGGCACGCCGCGGATCGCCAGCCGTCGCGGTCGCCTCGACGCGGGCGCCGACGGCGACAGCGCCTCGCCATCGTCGCGATGCGGTTGGACTCCTTCAGCGCCAGCTCCTCGGCGCCGCGCACGACGGTGCGGCCGCGCGCGCGCGCCGCGGCGAGCGCGATCAGCGGCAGCTCGTCGACCAGCGACGGCACGATCTCGGGCTCCACCTCGGTGGCCGACGAGCTCGGCGTGGCGCACCTCGAGGTCGGCCACCGGCTCGCCGCCCGCCGGTCGTCCGGCGGTTGAAGATCCCGATGCGGGCGCCCATGCGCTCCAGCACCGTCAGCAGGCCCGTGCGGCCGGGGTTGACGCCGACGTCGCGCAGGAACAGAGCGACTCGGGCAGCAGCGTGGCGGCCACGATGAAGGACGCGGCCGACGAGATGTCGCCGGGCACCTCGATCTCGCCCAGGCGACAGGCGCCTCGGCGGGCTGGATCGTGACGCGCGCCCGGATGCCGGGTCGACGCGCGGCGCCGGCGGCGCGCAGCAGGCGCTCGGTGTGGTCGCGCGTCGGCGATCGGCTCGATCACGGTGGTCGGCCCGTCGCCGTAGCAGCCCGGCCAGCAGCACGCAGCTCTTCACCTGGGCGGAGGCCACCGGCAGCGCGGTACTCGATGCCGCGCAGCGCGGCGCCGGCGCGCACGTGCAGCGGCGGGCAGCCCGTCGGTGGCCTCGACCTCGGCGCCCATCTCGCGCAGCGGGGCGGCCACGCGCTCCACCGGGCGGCGCCGGATCGAGGCGTCGCCGTCGAGCGTGTAGGCGCCCGCCCGCCTGGCCCACGAGCAGGCCCGGCAGCAGCCGCAGCAGCGTGCCGGCGTTGTGCACGTCGATGACGCCGTCGGGCTCGGCCGAGCCCGCGCAGGCCGCGGCCGTGCACCAGCAGCTCGCCGTCGCGCAGCTCGTCGACCTGCACGCCGAGCGCGCGGACGGCGCCCAGCGTGGCCAGCGTGTCGGCGCTGGCGCCGAAGCCCGCGCACGCGCACCGGCCCGTCGCAGATCGCGCCCACCAGCAGCGAGCGGTGCGACACCGACTTGTCGCCGTTCACCGCCAGCTCGCCGCGCACCGAGCCGGCCGGCGGCACGTCCCAGGACGAGTCGGCACTCGCTCATCCCTCGCCCTCCCCGTCCTCGAGCGGCGCGGCGGTGGCGGCGTAGCCCTGCTCGTCGAGGATCTCCACGGCGGCGTCGGCGGCCTCGGCGCCGGCCACCACGATCTCGCAGGTGGCCGCCGGCTCGGGCGAGATGCGGTGCTCCAGCGTCAGCCCGCGGATGGAGATGCGCGCGGCGCCGAGCGCCTGCGTGATGCCGGCGATCGAGCCCGGACGGTCGGCGAGGAAGACGCGGACGACGAACGGCCCGCCGTCGGAGGTCGCGTAGGCGGCCGCGTCGCGGCGGCGGGCGCGGCCGCGGACTCGCCGATCCAGCGCGCCAGCTGCCCGCCGTCGCCGGCCTCGAGCGCCTCGATCACGTCGTCCAGGCGGCGGCGGTGCTCGGCGCGGGCGGCCAGGAGGGCGTCGCGGTTGTCGAGGAAGATGTCGACCCAGATGCGCGGCGTTCGCGCCCGCGACGCGCGTCATGTCGCGGAACGAGCCGCCGACGGCGGCGAGCGGGTCGTGGCCGTCGATGGTGCTCGCCGCGGCCTGGGTCGCGAGCAGGTTCGCCATCACGTGCGGCAGGTGGCTGGTCATGCGCGACCAGCCGGTCGTGGGCGCCCGGCGTCGATCGGCGACCGGGCGCGCGCCGAGCGCGCCGATCACCGTCACCTGCGCGCGTAGCGGCGCGGGTCGGTGTCGTGCACCGGCGTCAGGAAGTAGGTGGCGCCGTCGACAGATCGCGCCCGCGCGTTGGCCGGCGCCGCGCGCCTCGGAGCCGCAGACCGGGTGCCCGCCGACGAAGCGCGCGCGGTCGGCCGCCTCCACGCTGCGCACGAGGTTCGCCTTGGTGGAGCCGATGTCGGTCACGGTGGCGCCGGCCGGCGCCGCCTCCACCGTCGGCGGCGACGGCGGCCGGCAGCTGCGGCCACGGGCGCGCAGACGACGACCAGGTCGGCGTCGCTGCAGGCGCTCTCGAGGTCTCGACCTCGCGGCTCCACGCAGCCGCGCTCGAGGGCCACGGCGCGCGTCGCGGGGTCGGGGTCGTAGCCGCGCACGGTCGCACCCGCCCGCCCGTCAGGGCCAGGCCGAGCGATCCACCCATCAGCCCGAGACCGACGATCGAGACGCGCACCGGCCCATGATGCCAGCCGTGCACCGCGAGAGCGCCGGGGTGCCCGGTCGCGTCAGCGCGCTCTCAGGGCGTCCCGGATCTCCCGCAGCAGCTCGATCTCCTCCGGCGTCTCGGCCGGTGCGACCTCCTCGCCGCGCCTGCGGCGGGCGACGATCGCGTTGATGGGCCGGACGACGAAGAAGAACACCGCCGCGGCGGTCAGGACGAAGCCGATCAGGTCGGTGAGGAACGCGCCGTACCGGAACACCGCGTCGTTGATCGTGAAGGTGAGCGAGCTGAAGTCGGGCTTGCCGCCGATCATGGCGATGATCGGCATCAGCAGGTTGTCGTTGAGCGACTTCACGACGAGCGCGAAGGCCGCGCCGATCACGAACGCCACCGCCAGCTCGACGATGTTCCCCCGCAGAAGGAAGTCGCGGAACTCCTTGATCATCGGTCCTTCTTCCCTGGTCGCGGCTTCACCGGGCGTCCCGGCCTCCGCGAGCGTACGCCTTCGCCCGAGTCGAGACCAGCGAGCCGCAGGAGCGCCGAGCGCTCGGACGGCGTGAGGTTGCGGGAAGCTCCGGGTTCCATCTCCCCGAGCCGCAGCGGACCGTAGCCCGTGCCGGCGCAGCGCTCGGACGTGGTAGCCGACCACGTCGCACATGCGCCGGATCTGCCGGTTGCGCCCCTCCTTGAGGATGAACTCGAGCACGCTGCCGCCCGCGTCGCGCCCGACGATCTTCACGGTCGCGGGCTGCGTCGGGCCGTCGTCGAGCTCGACGCCGGCGGCCAGCTGCGCCGCCACCTCCTCCGGCACCAGGCCCTTCACGAGCGCGTGGTAGATCTTCTCGACGCCGTAGCGCGGGTGCATCAGCCGCTCGGCCAGGGCGCCGTCGTTGGTCAGCAGCAGCAGCCCGGTGGTGCCGCTGTCGAGGCGCCCGACCGGGAACACGCGCTGCTTCACCTTGACGTGGTCGAGCACCGTCGGCCGGCCCTCGGGGTCGTTGGCCGTCGTCACGACGCCGCCCGGCTTGTTCAGCAGCAGGTAGACCTTGCGCTCCGCGTACACCGGGTTGCCGTCCAGCGTCACCTTCTGGCCGGGCCGCACCTGCGACCCGGTCTCGGCGACGACGCCGTCGATGCGCACCCGGCCCGCCTCGACCATCGTGTCGGCCGCGCGGCGCGAGGCGACGCCCGACGCGGCCAGGAAGCGGTTGATGCGGGTGGCGTCGGGGGTGTCCACCCGCGTATGGTGGCGTCATCGCGTCCGCCACCGCGCACACCCCTGTCGCCGTCCTCTCGCCGGAGGTCCTCCGCGCGCGCCGGCCGAACCTCGCCGCGAACGTGCTCGGGGTGCCGCTGGCGCTGCAGGCGTTCGCGCTCGGCATCGGCTCCGATGTCGCCGCCTGGTGGGCGCCGTGGGCGCTCGCCGCGGCCCTGCCCTACCTGTTCGGCGCCCGCCCCGGGCGGGCCGGCGCGCTCGTGATCGCGTGCATCGCCCTGATCGCCGGTCCGGCGCCGCTCGCGGGGGCGGCCGCCGGTGCGCTGTGCGCCGACATCGCCAGCCGCGGTGTGCGGCCGCGCTACGCGCTCCCGGCCGCGCTCGCCGTGGCGATGGCGACGACGCTGCTGCTCGCCTTCTCCATCGCCTGACGCGACCGCCGGGGTACAGGAAAACCCCTGCCGACGCGGTACTCTGGCCGAACGATGGCCTCGATCGGGCTGCGATGGCCGCGCCCGCGGCACCCCTCGCAGCCGCCGAGCGACACGCCCGTCCGGCGTCGTCCGCTGGCGGCGCGCTGCGCGCTGCTCTCGTTCCTCTGGCCCGGCCTCGGCCAGATCGCCGGCGGTGCCCGACGACGCGGCATCTTCCTCGCCGTCCTGACGGCGACCCTGCTGCTGGGCGTGCTGGTCGTGCTCGCGCAGCAGGGCCGCGAGACGCTGATCGGCGAGGCGGTCGACACCCGCGTGCTCGTCGGCCTGCTGATCGCCGACGGGCTGATCGTCCTCTATCGCCTCGGTGCCATCGCCGATGCCGCCCGCCTCGGCTACTGGGCGCATGGCACCGTCGTCACGCTGGCGATCCTGGCGACGCTCGTGATCCTGCCGCAGGCCGCGGCCGCCTGGTACGCCTACACGGCGTACGACACCGTGACGGAGGTGTTCGAGGAGTCCGAGCCGACCGACGTGCTGGTGCCGGTCGCCGACGAGTTCGACGTGCCGGCCGAGACGCCGGCCACGCCGTCCGGCGGGCTGGCCGGGGGCGACCCCACGCTGGTCTCGGGCGGGACGCGGACGCCCGAGGACGCGGCCGCCGCCGTGGCGGCGGCGAAGGCCGAGAAGGCGAAGAACCGCCTCGCGTGGCAGAAGCGCGGGCGGCTCAACATCGTGTTGCTCGGCGCCGACGCCGGCCCCGGCCGGTCCGGCCTGCGCACCGACACGATGATGGTCGCGACGATCGACCTGAAGACGCGTCGCGCCGCCATCTTCTCGGTGCCGCGCAACATGGGCGGCGTGCCGCTGCCGCCCCGCGCGGCCCGCGCCGCCGGTGTCCGCTTCCCCGGCATCCTGAACGCGCTGCACGGCTTCGGCACCGCGCATCCGGAGCTGTTCCCGGGCGGAAAGGATCCCGGCGCGACCGCGCTCAAGCAGACGCTCGGGCAGCTCACCGGTCTGCCGATCGACTACTACGTGATGGTCGACTTCCGCGGCTTCCACGGCCTCGTCGACGCCCTCGGCGGCGTCACGCTCGAGGTCCCCCACCCCGTGCTCGACCGCGTGTCGCCGTACGAGAAGGGCGGCGAGTGGATCAGGATCGACCTGGAGGCGGGCCGCCAGCACCTGACCGCCGACCAGGCGTTCGCCTACGTGCGGGCGCGCTCGACCACGTCGGACTGGGCGCGCATCAAACGCCAGCGCTGCGTCATCGCCGCGCTCGCCGACGCGACCGGTCCGACCACGGTGCTGCGGTCGTTCCGAGGCCTCACGAAGACGTTCCGCGAGAACTTCAGCACCGACATCCCGGCGAAGCAGCTGCCCGCGCTCGCGAAGCTCGCCACGTCGATCCACATGAGCCAGGTCGTGTCGATCGGGTTCACCCCGCCCGAGTTCACGTCCGGCGGCACCGAGACCGGCGCCGCGATGCCCGACATCCCGGCGATCCGCAAGGCGGTCAAGGACGCGCTCAAGAAGGCACCCGGGAAGAGCGACCCGCGCACCATCGGCGGCGGTGCCTGCGTCTGATGCAGGTCGTGTCCGTGAACGTGAAGCTCCCGCCCAAGGGCGGCACCGCGATCGACAAGCAGCCGCAGCCCGGGCGAGTCGCGGTGACGGTCGACGGCCTGGCGGGCGACGGCGTCGGCAACCGGCGGCACCACGGCGGTCCCGACCAGGCGGTCTACGCGTACGGCACGCCGGACTACGCGTGGTGGGAGGCCGAGCTCGGCCGACCGCTCGGGCCGGCCACCTTCGGCGAGAACCTGACCATCGACGGCCTGGAGAGCGCCGCGCTGGCGATCGGCGACCGGCTCGTCGCCACCGGCGTGACGCTCGAGGTGACATCGCCGCGGATTCCCTGCGCGACGCTGGCAGCGCGGATGGACGACCCGGGCTTCATTCGCCGCTTCCACGACGCGCGGCGTCCGGGCGTGTACCTGCGCGTGCTGGAGCCGGGCGAGATCGGGGAGGGCGACGAGGTGGCGCTGGAGCGGGCCCCGAAGGGCGCCCTGACGGCGCTGGAGCTCCAGGACCTGTACTACGACAGGAAGGCTCCGGCCGACGCGATCGAGCGGGCCCTCCGGCAGCCGATCGACATCCGCACCCGCCGGGACTTCGAACGCCGCCTGGCCCGGATGTGAGTCCCGCGCGCTTTCGTGCGCCTTCCATGCGCGGGGTCTGACCCCATTTCGGGCCGTTCTGGGGTCTGACCCCAGAACGTTTCCGCGCGGAAGCTGCGCCGATCGCGCTACGTGGCCCGGAACGCGCGCGCGTCGCCACGAAGCGCGCGCAGGGCGGCACGGAGATCGTGCTAACGCCCACGGCGACGCAAAGCGCGCTAGAGGCGCTCGGACGCGACCGCATGGAGGCGGTCGCGGAGCTGCTCGGGCTGCGCCTGCTCGGGCGTCAGGTCGTCGAGCGACGGCAGCGACCGCAGGCCGTCCTCGAGCGAGAAGACCCGCTCGAACACCACCGTCGTGCGGTACAGCACGGGCGCGCCGGGCGTGTCGCCCCGGCCGGCCTCCTCGATCAGGCCGCGCTCCAGCAGGCCCGCGACGGCGCCGTCGGCGGAGACACCGCGGACGCGGGCGATCTCGGGGCGCGACACCGGGCCGGCGTAGGCGATCACGGCGAGCGTCTCGAGCGCGGCCTGCGACAGGGCCCGGTCGGGCGCGCGCTCGAACAGGCGCGCGCACGCCTCGGCCGTGGTCGAGGCGGCGCGGAAGCCGTACCCGCCGGCGACCTTCTCGAGCACGACGCCGCTGCGACCCTCGCAGTGGCGGTCGGCCAGCGCGTCGAGCGCCCGCTCGACGCGCTCGGGCGCCGTGCCCGGCGGCCTCGGCCAGGTCGGCGACGGTGAGCGGCTCGGCGGCGACGAACAGCAGCGCCTCGACGACGTGCGTGAGCTCGCTCATGCCACGGCCTCCTCGGCCGTGTCGTCGCCGTGGTCGAGGATCAGGCCGGCCGAGCGGGCGATGCGGATCGGCGCGAACGGCTCGGTCTGCACCATGCGCACCTCGCCGCGCTTGTAGAGGTCGAGCAGCGCCCAGAAGGCGACCGCGACGCCCATCCGGTCGAGGCCGTCGATGGCGTCGTCGAACGTGAACGTGCCCCGCTCGTCGAGCAGGGTGCGGAACCGGTCGAGAAAGCTGCGCACGGGCAGCAGGCGCTTCGGCAGGTGCGAGAGGTCGATCTGCGCCGGCGGCGCGAGCAGGCGTGCGATCGCGTCGGCCAGCGCCTGCGGATCCTCGTTCGGCAGGGGGCGCTCGGCGGTGCGCGGCGGCGCCAGCGGCGCGCGCGTGCTGCGGAAGATGCGCCGGCCGTCCTCGTCGCGGCGCGCGCCCAGCCACTCGGCGGCGGCGCGGATGCGGGCGTACTCGGCGAGGCGCGCGGCCAGCTCGTCGGCGGCCTCCTCGACCGTCTCGACGTCGCCCGCGTCTTCGTCGGGCAGCAGCAGGCGCGACTTCAGCTCGACCAGCGCCGCGACGAGCACCAGGAACTCGCTGGCGGCCTCGAGGTCGAGCTCGGACACCTCGGCGAGCCGCTCGAGATACGTGACGCAGACCTCGGCCACCGGCACCTCGGCCAGGTCGACCTCGTCGCGCAGGATGAGCGCGAGCAGCAGATCGAACGGCCCGGCGAACAGGTCGAGATCGAGGTCGAGCGAGAAGACCGAGGGCGCCGCCACCTGTCGGAAAACTACCGGCAAGATCGGACGACGCCCTCGCAGAGCCGCAAATCAGGCCAGCGTGGCGTCGCCGAGCCGCGCCCGCACCTCGGCGAAGAACGCCGACTCGGGCCGCACCCGGAAGCTCGCGCCGAGGCGGAGCCGCTTCGGGCCGCGCGACGTGAGCAGCTCGATGATCACGGGATGGTCGCCGGGGAACTCGCGCACCAGCGCCTTCAGCTCGTCGATGGCGCTGCGCGCCACGGTGCGGGCGTCGATGGAGACGCGCACGATGCCGATCTCGGGCACCGCCTCGAAGGGCAGCACGTCGTCGCCGACCAGCTTGATCTCGCCCGAGCCGCGACCGTCGACGCGTCCCTTGATGATGATGATGCGGTCCTGGACGAGCAGGTCGCGGGCGGCGCCGTACGCCTTCGTGAAGATGGTCACCTCGGTGGAGCCGGTGAGGTCCTCCAGCACGCACGAACGCCATCGGGTCGCCCTTCTTCGTCATGTGCTGGCGCACCGACGAGACCAGGCCGCCGACGACCACGCGCTCGCCCTCGCGCCGGCCGGCGAGCTCGCGGATGCCGCAGTCGACCTTGCGCCGCAGCTGGTCGCGCACGTCGGCCAGCGGGTGGCTGGAGACGTACAGCCCGAGCGTGTCCCGCTCGGCCTGCAGCAGCTCGCGCTTGTCGAACTCGATGTCGGGGATGGCGGGGTACGACGTCGTCGCCGGCAGGTCGGAGACCGGGTCGAGGTCGAAGATGGAGCCCTGCCCGGCGAGCCGGTCGGCCTGCGACTTGCGGCCCGACGAGATCGCCTGCTCGGCCACCTCGATCAGCCCCTTGCGCGGCGCTCCGGTGGAGTCGAAGGCGCCGGCGCGGACGAGGCTGTCGAGCACGCGCGCGGAGACCTGCTGCATGTCGACGCGCTCGCAGAAGTCCCACACGGAGTGGAACGGCCCTTCGGCGCCGCGCGCCTCGAGGATCGCGCGCACCGCGTTCTCCCCCACGTTCTTGACGGCCGACAGCCCGAACCGCACCTTGCCCTCGACCACGGCGAAGTCGCGCTGCGACGAGTTGACGTCAGGCGGCAGCACCTCGATGCCCATGTCGGAGCACTCGGCCACGTAGTACGGGACCTTGTCCTTGGTGTCCATCACGGACGAGATCAGCGCCGCCATGTACTCGGCCGGGTAGTTGGCCTTCAGGTAGGCGGTGCGGTACGAGATCAGCGCGTAGCAGGCGGCGTGCGACTTGTTGAACGAGTAGTCGGCGGAGCGCTCGTTCTCGTTCCACAGCAGCTCGGCGGTGGGCGCCGGCACGGCGTTCGCGATGCAGCCCTCGATGAACCGGCCCTTCAGCGACGCCATCAGCGAGACGCTCTTCTTGCCGATCGCCTTGCGCAGGTCGTCGGCCTCGGAGGGCGAGAAGCCGGCCAGCGACTTCGCGATCTGCATGCTCTGCTCCTGGTACACCGTCACGCCGTAGGTGCGCGAGAGGGTGTCCTTGAGCCGGTCGTCGAGGTAGGAGACGGGCTCCTTGCCGTTCTTGCGCCGAGCGTAGACCGGGATGTTCTGCATCGGGCCCGGCCGGTACAGCGCGACGAGGGCGATGATGTCGTCGAACTCGGTCGGCTTGCACCTGGCGCAGGGCGTCGCGCATGCCGCTCGACTCGAACTGGAACACGCCGGTCGCGTCGCCCTTGGCCAGCAGCGCGAACGTCTTCTTGTCGTCGAGCGGCAGCTGCTCCATGTCGAGCTCGGTGCCGGACGACTCGCGCACCAGCCGCACGGCCTCGTCGATGACGTCGAGGTTGCGCAGGCCGAGGAAGTCCATCTTCAGCAGGCCGAGGGCGTCGACGTCGCCCATGGCGTACTGCGTGACGATCGGCTCGTCGGCGCCCTTGCGCTGCAGCGGCAGGTACTCGGACAGGTCGCGGTCGCCGATCACGACGGCGGCGGCGTGGATGGAGTCCTGCCGGACGAGGCCCTCGAGCGGCCGCGCCATGTCGATCAGCTGGCGCGTGGTGACCGAGCGGCCCTGCGAGTCCTGCCCGATGGAGGCCGGGTCGTCGTAGGCCGTCTGCAGGTCCTGGCCCGGCTTCAGGCAGTCGTCGAAGCCGACCTTGGGGCCTTCCGGGATCATCTTCGCGATGCGGTCGACGACGCCGAACGGCAGCCCCAGCACGCGGCCGGTGTCGCGGGTGGCGGCCTTCGCCGCCAGCTTGCCGAACGTGATGATCTGCGCCACGCGCTCGCGGCCGTACTTGTCGACCACGTAGTTCATGACGCGCTCGCGGCCGGCGACGGAGAAGTCGATGTCGATGTCGGGCATCGACTTGCGGCCCGGGTTCAGGAAGCGCTCGAACAGCAGCTCGTACCGGATCGGGTCGACGTCGGTGATGCGCAGCGCGTAGGCCACCAGCGAGCCGGCGGCCGAGCCGCGGCCGGGGCCGACGCCGATGCCGTTCGACTTGGAGAACTGGACGAAGTCCCACACGATCAGGAAGTAGTCGGCGAAGCCCATCTCGCGGATGGTCTGGAGCTCGAACTGGAGCCGGTTCTGCAGCTCGGGCGTGATCGCGCCGTAGCGCTCGGCCAGCCCGGCCTCGCAGAGGCGCGTCAGGTACGCGAACGCGTCCTCGCCGCCCGGCACGTCGAAGTGCGGCAGCCGGATCGTGCCGAGCTCGATCTTGACGTTGCAGCGCTCGGCGATGTCGAGCGTGGGCCGCAGCAGCTCGCGGTTGTACGGCGCGAAGTCGCGCGTCATCTCGTCGGCGGTCTTGAAGAAGAACTGCTTGTTCTCGAACCGGAACCGCTTCGGGTTCGACAGCTCGTCGCCGGTCTGGATGCAGAGCAGCGCCTCGTGCGGGTCGGCGTCCTCGGCGCGCAGGTAGTGGACGTCGCCGGTGCCGACGGTCGGCAGGCCGGTCTCGTCGGCCAGCGCCAGCAGGCCCGGGTTGACCTGGCGGTGCGCGGCGATGCCGGCGTCCTGGATCTCGATGTACACCTGGTCGCGGCCGAAGATCTGCACCATGCGGTCGAGCTCGGCCCGGGCGCGCGGCTGGTCGCCGTCGAGCAGCGCCTTGCAGACGCGGCCGGACAGGCAGCCGGTGAGCGCGATCAGCCCGCCGGCGTACCGCTGCAGCAGGTCGAAGTCGACGCGCGGCTTGTAGTGGTAGCCCTCGAGGTAGCCGGTCGTGACCAGCTTGACGAGGTTGTGGTACCCGGCCGTGTCCTCGGCCAGCAGCGTCAGGTGGGCCCACGAGCGCTCGCCGCGGGCCTCCTTCTGGAAGCGGTCGTCGACGAGGTAGACCTCGCAGCCGACGATCGGCTTGACACCCGCGTCGGTGGCCTTGCGGTACAGCTCGACCGCGCCGGCCATGGAGCCGTGGTCGGTGACGGTGACCGCCGGCATCTCGAGCTCGACCGCCCGCTTGACCAGCTCCTTGATCCGGCACGCCCCGTCGAGGATCGAGTACTCGGAGTGGCAGTGCAGGTGGACGAAGGGCGACGACACGGGACGCCCATTGTACGGATGCAACCGGCGCCAACGGTCACGGCCGGAACCGTCAGGCGAGCAAACTGCGGAGGTTCGGCTCCTGTGCTCGATATGCGTCGAGAATCCGGTCGGCGACGGCGACCGACGGCACGAGCGGATGCAGGGCGAGCGCCCGCGCCGCGAGCGCCGCCGACCCCTCCAGGGCGGCCGCGATCGTCGTCCGCTCGACCTCCTTCATCTGCTCGATCAGCCCGCGTGCGTGCAGCGGCAGCGGCGTCGTGGCGACCGTGCGGACGCCCGCGCCCGTCACGACGCAGACCGTCTCGACGATCGCGTCCGGTGGCAGGAACGGCAGCGCCGACCGGTTGCGGGCGTTCAGCACCATCACGGTCGGCTCGCCCGACCGGAGCGCGAGCGCCGCCCGCAGCGCGACCCCCGCGTAGCCCTCCAGGTCGTCGACGCCGTGACCGGCGCGGGAGCCGTCGGTGCGCACCGCACCGGCCTCGGCCATGTAGGTGCTGGAGCGCGCGCGCGTCGCCTCGCGCCAGGCCGCGAGGGCGGCCTCGGGCGTGGCGGGCTCGGCCGCGAAGTAGCCCCGCTGCGTCTCGGCGATCTCCTGGCCGCGCGTCCGGCCGGCGGCCAGCTGCCGCGCGACCACGTCGGCCGTGCCGTAGTAGTAGGCGAGGTACTCGTTCGGGATCATCCCCAGCGACCGCAGGAAGTCGCGGTCGAAGATGTCCCCCTCCTCGAGCGTCTGCAGCAGCGCGTCGTCGGCGAGCAGTCCCGGCAGCAGGTCGTCGCCGCCGTCGAGCACCGCCTGGATGTACCCGAGGTGGTTGAGACCGGCGTAGTCGAACCACAGGGTCTCGGGCGGCCGGCCGAGCGCCGCGGCGATGCGGCGGAACATGCCGCGCGGCGTGTCGCAGATGCCGAACGCCCGGTCGCCGAGTACCTCCGCGATCGCCTCGGTGATCATGCCGGCCGGGTTCGTGAAGTTCATGAACCAGGCGCGCGGCGCGCGGGCGGCGGTGCGCTCCGCGATCATCCGCATCACCGGGATCGTGCGCAGCGCGAAGGCGATGCCGCCGGGCCCGGTCGTCTCCTGGCCGAGCACGCCCTCGGCGAGCGGCACCGTCTCGTCGACGATCCGGCTCCCGATGCCACCGACGCGGATGGCGGAGTAGACGACGTCGGCGCCCTCCAGCGCGTCGTCGAGGTCGGCCGTCGCTCGCACGGCGACGCGGCTGCCCCGCTCGCGGTCGATGCCCTCGAGCACCAGCTGCGTGCGCGGCAGGCGGGCGTCGTCGACGTCGTACAGCACGAGCTCGTCGATGCCGAGCAGCTCGCGGACGTCGTGCACGGCCTCGTACATGGCCGGCGTGCGGAACCCGGCGCCGCCGAGCAGGACCAGCTTCACGGGGCCGATTCTACTGAAGGACGACGACGGGGCGGGACGGCGTCTGCCGCCCCGCCCCGTCGGGATCGATCAGTGGGTGCGGGCGACCCGGCGGCTGCCGGGAGCGACGCGGCGGCCGCCGCCGAAGATGCGGCGGAGCCGCGCGTAGGCGCGGCCGCGGCGGTCGCGGCGCTGGTCCTCGCGCATCGTGTTGGCGATGCGCTCGAAGATCTCCCGCTCGGTCTCGCGACGGCGGGGCTTGAGATGATCCGGCTGGATCATGTTGAAGAACGGGGTGAGCGGGTACTGGGTCAAGCTGGTGTCCTGTTTGTGATGTACTTTGTGACAGGAAGATCGCTGCATATGAGCGACGTTCGCTGGTGTTTGTATCGTACTTTGTGCAACGCCGGAACACGCCGGTACATTCCCGCTACGCTGCCGCTCGCACGATGACCGACGAAGCGATCATCCTCCGCCGCGCGCGCACCCGTGACGTGCGCTCGATCCGCGCCCTCGTCGACCACTACGTGGGCGAGCAGATCCTGCTGCAGAAGGAGTCGGTGCAGCTGTACGAGGACATCCAGGACTTCTGGGTGGCCACCGACGGCGACCGCGTCGTCGGCTGCGGCGCGCTGCATCCGCTGTGGGAGGACCTGGCCGAGATCCGCACCGTGGCGGTCGACCCGGCGGTGCGCGGCCGCGGCGTCGGGCACCGGCTCGTGACGCGCCTGGTGGAGACCGCGCGCGAGCTGGGCGTCGCGCGCGTGTTCGTGCTGACGTTCGAGGTCGCGTTCTTCGAGGGGCACGGCTTCGCGCCGATCGAGGGCGCCCCCGTCACGCCCGCCGTCTACGAGGAGCTACGGCGCTCGTTCGACGAGGGCGTCGCGGAGTTCCTCGACCTCGAGCGCGTGAAGCCGAACACGCTCGGCAACACCCGCATGCTGCTGCACCTGTAGCGGCTAGGGCCGGGCGAGGTCGGCCACGAACGCGTCCGTGGTGAGCGGCGAGCCGGTGGCCGAGCGCACGTGCTCGTCCCAGCGCAGCTTCGCGCCGGGCCGCAGGAACCGCTCGCGCAGCAGCTCGCCCGCGGCGACGGGATCGGCGGCCGGGCTGCCGTCGCCGAGCTCGCGGGCCAGCGTCGGCCTCGAGCTGCGAGGCCGTCATCTGCCCGAGCAGGTAGTTGTGGTAGTAGACCGGCGCGACGGTGAGGTGGATCTTCGCGGCCCAGTCGCCGCGGCCGATGCCCTCGGGCCGCTGCAGCCGCTGGTAGCGCTCCACCTGGTTCCACCACGTCGTCACGAGGTCCTGGCCCGGATCGGCGTACAGCGAGCGCTCGAACCGCGCCATCACCTGCACCCACGGCCGCGAAGGTCAGCAGATCGCGGCGCGCGACGGCGGTGTTGGCCGGATGCCGCGCCACCTCGGGCGCGATGCCGGCGAACCGCTCCAGGAAGCACGTGATCGCGCGCGCGGCGACCGTGCAGCATCGCGACGGCCTCGGTCGTGAAGGTGTGCGAGTGCGTGCGCAGCAGCCACGGCAGCGACTTGTCGACGCTGTCGTCGTAGATCGCGTGGCCGAGCTCGTGCAGCAGCGTCTCGAGCCAGCGCAGCGTGGGCTCCAGGTTGCAGAGCGTGCGGATGTCGGAGCCGCGCACGACCGTGATCTGGAACGCGTGCTGGTCCTTGCCCGGGCGCGGCTCGAGGTCGGAACGCGCGAGGATGGCGTCGACGTCGTGGCCGAGTGCCGCGAAGTACGCGCGGGCCGTGGCGAGCGCGTCGACCTGCGCGACCGCGTCGAGCAGCGGGTCGTCGGTCGGCGGCGGCGGATCCTGGAAGAACGGGTCGGCGTAGTGCCACGGCTGCAGCTCGGCGTCGGCGGGTAGGCCGAGGCGGCCGCGGACGTCGGCGTCGATGGCGGTCTTCTCGGCCGTCCAGAGCGGCGTCAGGTCGCGCTCCAGGTCGTCGAGCAGGGCGTACAGCCACCCCTCGTCGAGCTCCTCCATGCGCCAGCGAGAAGGCGTAGTGGTCGCGGTGGCCGAGCGCCTCGCGCGGCCTGGTTGCGCAGGGCGCGACCAGCTCGAGCAGGTCGTCGGCGATGACGTCGCCGACACCCCGCTGCGCGAGCCACGCCTCGCGGCGCTCGGTCGATGTCGGTGGAGCGCAGCAGGATCGCGTGCGATCTCGTTGTCGGTGACCTCGCGGCCGCCGACGACCGCGCGGCGGCCGGAGAAGCGCCCCTGCAGCTCGGTCTCCAGCGCGACGATGCGGTCGCGCAGCGCGGCGGGCCGCTGATGTGCGGTCGCAGCCAGGTGCAGCACGTCGGCGCGACGGCGCTCGACCGGATCGGTCGCCGCCGCGGCGGCGGCTGCCGCGTCGGCCCGGAGCGCCGGATCGGACAGCGCCTCCTCGTAGGCGATCTGCGCCTCGGCGGCCCGCTGGGCGTGCTCGTCGGTGGCGTCGGTGGCCAGCGCCCAGTGGGCCGTGTTGGCGGCCTCCTCGAGCGGCGCGAGGCGCGCCTCGGCGGCGTCGATAGCGGGCTCACTCGGACGGCTTCTCGACGTCGTGCCACTGCGGGTCGCGCCCGACGACGCGCGTGTAGACGGCGGCCGCGAGCACCGCCCACGACCAGCGAGCCGCGCGAGGCGCGAGCGCTTCAGGATCGACGTGCCGACGACGGCGACGCCGGCCGCGATGGCGGCCTTCTTCTGTGTCGCGTTCATGCGTCCCTCCCTGCCACGACGACCGGGAGGTCGAGCTTGCGGCGGCCGCGCTCGGGCCGTGGCATCCCCTCGGCGATCCAGCGGTCGATCTCGCCGAACAGCTCCTCGACCAGCCGGTCCTGCGGCACGCGCCGCAGCACGGCGCCGTGCGCGTAGATGTGGCCCGCGTCGCGGCCGCCGGCGATGCCGAAGTCGGCGTCGCCCGCCTCGCCCGGCCCGTTCACGGCGCAGCCCATGACGGCGACCTCGAAGTGCTCGCGGTAACCCTGCAGCCGGCGCTCGACGGTCTCGGCCAGCTCGTGCACCTCGACGTTCGTGCGGCCGCACGACGGGCACGCGATCAGCTGCGGGCCGAACTGGCGCAGGCCGAGCGCCTTCAGGATCTCGTAGGCGACGCGCACCTCCTCGACCGGGTCGGTCGAGAGCGAGACGCGGATCGTGTCGCCGATGCCCTGCGGCGAGCAGCGAGCCGATGCCGATCGACGACTTGACGGCACCGGTGACGAGCGTGCCGGCCTCGGTGACGCCCAGGTGCAGCGGGTAGTCGACGGTCTCGGAGAGGCGCTTGTAGGCGTCCATCATCACGGGCACGGACGTGCGACTTGACGGAGATCTTGAAGTCGTGGAAGTCGAGGCGCTCGAGCACCTCCACCTCCTCCATCGCGGCCCGCACCAGCGCGCCGGCGGGGTCGGCGGTGGCCGTCCAGCGCAGGTGCTCGGGCAGCGAGCCGGAGTTGGCGCCGATGCGCATCGGCGTGCCCGTCTCGATGGCGCGCCGCACCACCTGCTCGACCTTGTCGGCGCCGCCGATGTTGCCGGGGTTGATGCGCACGGCGGCGACGCCCGCGTCCATCGCCTTCAGCGCCAGCGAGGCGTTGAAGTGGATGTCGGCGATGATCGGCACCGGGCTCTCGGCCACGATCCGCACCAGCGCGGCGGCGTCGGGCAGGCCCGGCACCGCGACGCGCACGATCTCGCAGCCGGCGTCGGCGAGCGCCTGCACCTGCGCCAGCGTGGCCGCCGCGTCGTGCGTCTTCGTCGTCGTCATCGACTGGACGACGACGGGCGCGCCGCCACCGATCGCGACGCCGCCGACGTGAATCTGCCGCCTGGAGGCCATCGCGCGGAGTCTATCGGGGCGTATCCTCCCGCCGTGCAGACGCGGAGGGTGTTCCTGGCGACGGGCGCTGCGGCGTTCCTCGCCGCCTGCGGCGAGACGAAGCAGCGCACCGCGCCGCCGCGGCCGCGCGAGCGCGTCGACGTGGCGGTGATCGGCGGCGGGCTGGCGGGTCTCGTGGCCACGTACCGGCTGCAGAAGGCGGGTGTCGACGCGCGGCTCTACGAGGGCTCGAGCCGCCTCGGCGGCCGTGCCTGGTCGCTGCGCGAGCCCGGTCATCCGGCGGGCGAGCACGGCGGGCAGTTCGTCGACTCCACGCACTCCGAGCTGCTGTCGCTGTGCAGCCAGCTGGGGCTCGAGATGGCGGATCGCGAGGTCGGGCCCGACCGCGAGGCGCGGCGGATCGAGGGCAAGCGGGTCACCGACCGGCAGCTGACGGCCGAGTTCGACGCGTCGTGGGAGAAGATCCTGCCCGACCTGGAGGCGCTGTCGGGCGGCGCCGCGTGGAACGTCTCCAGCGAGGAGACCGTCGCCCTCGACCGGCTCAGCGCCGCCGAGTGGATCGACACGCGCATCGCGGGCGGGCGGAAGTCGGCGCTCGGGACGTCGCTCGCGCTCAGCCACACGACGCTGTCGGGCATCGACGTCGAGGAGCTGTCGTCGATCTCGATCCTGTACGCGCTCGCCACCTCGTCGCCGGGCGACCTGCGGCCGACGGGCGACTCGGACGAGCGCTACGTCGTGCGAGAGGGTTCCGGGCGCGTGCCGGAGGAGCTCGTGAAGCGGATCGGCGACGGGCGCATCGAGACGCAGGTGCCGCTGGTGGCGCTGCGACGCGAGGGCGAGGGCGCGGTGATCGTGCTGCAGGACGATACCCGCACGCGCGAGATCACCGCCGGCCGCGTGGTGCTGGCCCTGCCGTTCACGAAGCTGCGCGAGGTCGACCTGACGCGCGCGGGGCTCGCGGACATGACCGTCCGCACGATCCGCGAGCTGGCGATGGGCACGAACGCGAAGCTCCACCTCGTGACGGAGCCCGATCCGGGGTGGCGCACGCGCGGCTTCTCCGGCGACGGCCAGTCGACGGAGCTGCAGACGGTGTGGGACGAGCTGCGCGGCGTCGAGGAGGCGGGCGGCCAGCTGGTGCAGTACACGGGCGGCACGGTCGGCCGCACCCTGGCGGCCGGCTCGGATCCGCACGCGCCGGTGAGCGCGCAGACGGCCGCGAGCGCGTACGAGGCGGCTGCGAAGCTGTTCGGCACGAAGCCCGTGCCGGGGAAGGCCGCGTACGTCGATCGCTGGGCCGACGACCCGTGGACGCGCGGCTCCTACTCCGGCTACACGGTGGGCCAGTGGACGACGATCGCCGGCTATGCCGGCACCGCGGAGCCGCCGTTCCACTTCGCCGGCGAGCACACCTCGGTGTGGCAGGGCTACATGAACGGCGCCGTCGAGTCGGGCGACCGAGCCGCTGACGAGATCATCGGCTGAGCCGGTTCGTGCCGAAGAGCACTGGGGTCTGACCCCAAAAACGCCCGAATTGGGGTCAGACCCCAACATGGAAGGCGCACGGAAGGCGCGCGGATCGCGCGACGTGTGCGGTCCATTGCACTTCGGACACGTTGCGTGCGCGCGGCGTGCGCCGGCGAACGGTCAGACTGGTACCGCCCTACGGGCTGCCGATGCGGCCGATGTCGTTGTTCAGGCCGACCGTGAACAACATCAGCATCAGCACGATGCCCACCACCGAGACGCGCTCGAACACGACGCGCGGGATCGGACGGCGGTACACCTTCTCGAGCAGGGCGAACAGGATGTGCCCGCCGTCGAGCGGCAGGAACGGCAGCAGGTTGAAGATCGCGAGCGCCAGCGAGATGAACGCCAGCAGGCCCGGGTAGTAGCCGGCCGAGACGGCGTCGGACGAGCTCTCGACGATGCCCACCGGCGTCGTCAGCTGGTCGCGGCCCGCAGGCGTGACCACGCCCTTCAGCCCCTCGACCGTGCCCTTGGTGACGAGCCACGTCTCCTCGAACGCGCGCCCCGTCGCCGTCAGCGGATCGGAGTGCTTCGTGCCGTTGCGCTCGGCCTCCAGCTGGATGCCGAACAGGTACCGGTTGTCGGCCTCGCTGAACCGCGGCGCGACCGGCCCGACGGCGACCACGCCGTCGCCGCGCTGGACCTTGATCACGACGGGCTTGCCGGCGGTGGCGGCGGTGGCCGGCGCCACGTCGTTCGGCGTCTCGATGGTGCGGTCGCCGACGGCCAGGATCAGGTCGCCCGGGACGAGGCCCGCCGTGGCCGCCGCGGAGCTGGGCGTCACCTTGCCGACCTTCGGCGCGAACGTCGGCTCGCCGATCACGTAGAAGCAGGCGAGGATCACGACCGCGGCCACGACGTTCGCGAACGGGCCCGCGGCGATGATGACGATGCGGCGCCACACCGGCAGCGCCCAGTAGGCGCGCGGATCGAGGTCGTCGGTGAGCCGCGCGAGATCCTTGCGGGCCTGGCGCAGCGTCGCGTCCTGCAGCAGCCCGGCGTCGCGATCGAGCGCCTCGGCGACGGGCGCGGTCAGCGGCAGCGCCTCGTGGAGCCGTCCCGACTTGAGCGAGCGCTCGAGCGCGTCGACGGCGGGCGTGAGCTCGTCGGCGTCGTCCTCGGTGCGGCGCAGCTGCGCCTCGTCGGCGGCGTCGCGGACGCGCCACAGGTCGACCGGCTGCGGCCGCGCCATCCCGACGATCTTCACGTAGCCGCCGAGCGGGATCGACCCGATGCCGTACTCCGTCTCGCCGCGCTTGTGGCGCGCCAGCGCGGGCGGGAAGCCGACGTAGAACTTCGTGGCCCGGGCGCCGACGCCCTTGGCGGCGAGGAAGTGGCCGAGCTCGTGCACGAACACCAGCGCCAGCAGGCCGAGGATCGCGACCAGGTACGTCATGCGACGGCTCCGAGCCGGTCGGCGACACTGGCCCGCGCGGCCGCGTCGGCCTGGCGGACGACCTCGATGTCGTCGACCGGCACGACGGGCACCGCGTCGAGCGCGTCGGCGACCAGCGCCGCGATGTCGAGGAAGCCGACGCGGCCGGCGAGGAACGCGGCCACCGCCTCCTCGTTCGCGGCGTTGAGCACGCACGGCGCCGTGCCGCCCGCCTCGCCCGCCGTCCGCGCCAGTGCGAGGCAGCGGAACGTCGCGGTGTCCGGCGGCTCGAACGTCAGCGACAGCGGCTGCGACAGGTCGAGCTGCGTCGCGGCCGTCGGGCGAACGGTGCGGATACGTGAGCGCGTAGGAGATCGGCACGCACATGTCCGGGTGCCCGACGTGCGCGATCAGCGCGCCGTCGCGCATGCGGGCCATGCCGTGGACGATCGACTGCGGGTGCACGACGACCTCGATGCGGTCGTAGGCGAGGCCGAACAGGAAGTGGGCCTCGATCACCTCGAGGCCCTTGTTCATGAGCGTGGCCGAGTCGATGGTGATCTTCGCGCCCATGTCCCACGTCGGGTGCGCCAGCGCGTCGGCCGGGCCGACGTCACGCAGGTCGTCGGTCGTACGGCCGCGGAACGGACCGCCGGAGGCCGTCAGCACCAGCGACAGGATGGCGTCGGCGTGGTCGCCCGCCGTGCACTGCAGCAGCGCGGAGTGCTCGGAGTCGACCGGCAAGAGGCGGCGGCCGGAGCGCGCCACCTCGGCCAGCACCAGCGGCCCACCGGCGACCAGCGACTCCTTGTTGGCGAGGGCCAGGTCGGCGCCGGAACGCAGGGCCGCCAGCGAGGCGTCGAGCCCGGCCGCGCCGACGATGGCGTTCAGGACGACGTCGGCGCCGCACTCCTCGACGAGGCGGACGACGGCGTCGGGGCCGTCGACGGCTGCGAGGGCGACCCGGTCGACGCCGTGGGCGGCGGCCGCCGCGCGCAGTGCGTCGGCGTTGCGGTTGCCGGCGAGGGCAACCACCTGGAGCTCCGGGTCAGCGGCACAGACCGCGAGCGCCTGGGCTCCGACCGAACCGGTGGCGCCGAGAATCGCGACCCGTTTCATCGAGTCGAACGATACCCGGCGCCACTGGAACGGCTGTCAACTGTTGCGCAGGCGCCACTCGGGGGTGGGGCCGAAGCCGGGGCGGGACTCGGCGCCGTAGCGGACGGCGAGGACCGGGAGGAGCACGAAGAGCACGAGGGCGAAGGCGGCGGTGACCATTTTGATCTTCCTTTTCGATCGGGTACTCTCGTATTATCGGCGACCACGATCGATAAGGAAAATACGACTTCATGGCCAAGTCAATCGCAAATCACGATCTACTTGCCGGCGTCGAGGTTCGGCATCTGACCGCGCTCGCGGCCATCGCGCGGACGAGGTCGTTCTCGCAGGCCGCCGCGGAGCTCGGCTACGCGCAGAGCGCGGTGTCGCAGCAGATCGCCACGCTGGAGCGCGCCGTCGGGCACCGGCTGGTCGAGCGTCCAGGCGGTCCGCGGCCCGTCTCGCTGACCGAGGCCGGCGAGCTGCTGCTGCGCCACGCCACCCACATCACCGCCCGCCTCGGCGCCGTCCGGGCCGATCTCGACGCGCTCGCCGCGGGCGAGGCCGGCACCGTGCGCATCGGCACGTTCCAGTCGGCCAGCGCCCGTCTGCTGCCCCCGACGCTGACGCGCTTCCGCGACGGCTGGCCGCGGGTCGGCGTCGTGCTGCGCAACGAGGTCAACTGCGGCGACCTCGACGACATGGTGCGCGCCGGCCAGCTCGACCTGGCGTTCTCCGACACCACCGTCCCCGACGGCTCGCTGGAGATCGAGGAGCTGGTCTCCGACGACTACGTCGTGATCGCCCCGACGTGGAGCCCGCTGGTCGAGCGCGAGGCGATCGAGCTGTCCGACCTCGACGACGAGAACCTCATCTCCGGCTCGCTGAACAACGACTCGTGCGGCATCCGCATCGCGAAGGCGCTCGAGGATGCCCGGGCGCGGCCGCGGGTCGTCTTCCGCACCGACGACAACCTGACGACGCAGCGCCTCGTCGCGAGCGGGCTCGGCTACGCGGTCATGCCGATGCTGGCCGTCGAGCGCTTCGTGCCCGACGCCGAGGTCGTGGTGCTGCCGCTGGCGGAGGGCTCGGCGTTCCATCGCCACATCGGTCTGGTCTGGCACCCGGATCGGTATCGTTCGCGGGCCGCAGAGGCATTCGTGGAGACGGCGCGCGAGGTCGCGGCCGGGCTTCAGATGCCCGCGCTCCCCGCGACCACCTGCTGATCCTTGATCGTCGACGGACACCTCGATCTCGCCTACAACGCCCTCGTCGACGGCCGCGACTACACGCGGTCGGCGCTGGCCATTCGCGCCGACGAGGCGGGCGGTCCGATCGAGGCGTCGAACGGACGCTGCATGGTGGGCCTGCCGGAGCTGCTCGCCGGCGACGTCCGGCTGATCGTCGGGACGCTGTTCGCGATGCCGCGCAGCGAGGCGGCCAAGGGCGAGTGCGGCTACGTGAACCCGCACGGCGCGCACGAGCAGGCACTGGCGCAGCTCGGCATCTACCGCCGCTGGGCGGCCGAGCGCGACGAGATCGACCTCGTCACGACGGCGGCCGACCTCGACCGGCCGGCCGGTCGCGTCGGCGTCGCCCTGCTGATCGAGAACGCCGACTGCATCCGCACGCTGGACGACGTCGAGCTGTTCCACGAGGCCGGCGTGCGCATCGTCGGGCCCGCGTGGCTGGTCGCCAACGAGTACGTCGCGGGCGGCCTCACGAAAGAGGGGCGCGCGCTGGTCGACGAGCTGTCGCGGCGCGGCATGTGCCTCGACGTCTCGCACCTGCCCGACAGCGGCATCGGTCGCGCCGCCGAGCGGCACCACGGCATGCTCGTCGCCTCGCACGCCAACCCGCGCCGGGTGATGATGGACGGCCGCCAGCTGCCCGACTTCGCGATCAAGACCATCGCCGAGCGCGACGGCGTCGTCGGCGTGATGCCGGTGGCGTGGGCCCTGCCCGCCAACACGCTGGACGCCGTGTGCGAGGCGATCGAGGCGGTGGCCGAGGTGGCCGGGGGCGCGCGGCATGTCGGGATCGGCTCCGACTACGACGGCGGCTTCGGGTCGGAGGAGACGCCGGACGAGCTCGACACCATCGCCGACCACGCGAAGATCGGCGCGGCGCTGACGGCGCGCGGCTGGTCCGTTGACGACGTCGCGGGCGTGCTGGGCGGCAACTGGCTGCGGGTGCTGGGCGGGCTCTACGCATGAGCACTCGCGTCATTCTCGACTGCGACCCCGGGCACGACGACGCCGTCGCGATCCTGCTCGCCCTCGGCAACCCCGCCATCGACCTGGTGGCGATCACGACCGTGGCCGGCAACCAGACGCTCGAGCGCACGACCGAGAACGCGCGGCGCGTGCTGGCGCTGGCCGGCCGCGCCGACGTGCCGGTGGCCGCGGGCGCCGATCGCCCGCTGACGCGCGAGCTGGTGGTGGCGCCCGACATCCACGGCGCCTCGGGCATCGACGGCGCCGAGCTGCCCGAGCCGGCCGCCGGCACCGATCCGCGTGGGGCGCTGCGGCTGATCGGCGAGGAATTGACGCCCGACACCGTGCTGGTGGCGACCGGTCCGCTGACCAACGTCGCGGCGGCGCTGGCGCAGGGCGGCAAGCCGCGGGAGATCGTCTGGATGGGCGGCGCGATCGCGCTCGGCAACGTCACCCCGGCCGCCGAGTTCAACGCGTTCGTCGATCCCGAGGCCGCCGCCGCGGTGGTCGCGAGCGGCAGCCCGCTGACGATCGTGCCGCTCGACCTGACGCACCAGATCTGCGCGACGCCCGAGGTGCAGGCGCGCATCGAGGCGCTCGGCACGCCGCTCGCCACCGCGGTGCTGGGACTGATGCGGTTCTTCGAGTCGACCTACCGCGACGTCTTCGCGATGCCCCATCCCCCGGTCCACGACCCGGCCACGATCGCGTGGCTGATCGATCCGGGCCTGTTCGGCGGCGACCACCGGCACGTCGCGATCGAGACCGAGGGCCGGTACACCGCGGGCATGACGGTGGTCGACGTACACGACAAGCTCGGCCTCGAGCCGAACGCGTTCGTGCTGACGCGCGTCGATGCCGCCGGCTTCTGGGACCTCGTGATCGACGCCCTCCGCACGCTCGGCTAGCGCCGGACCGCGCGCGTCGATCGGGTCTTGCCGGGAGGATGGTTGGCCGCATACAGTGACCTGGATGACCACCAGCGGTCAACACTGGGTGCGCGTATACTACTTCGCGCTCGATCAGCCGAAGATCGGCGCCTTGCAGGCCGCCAGCCTGCATCGCGATCGCGACATCGGGCTGCACCCGCGACCGCTGGTTGCTGGCGACGGGTGGTGGCGCGAGATCGCCACCGGCCGGCGCCCGACGCACGTGGTCGAGGGCACGATCGCCGAGGTCTGCTGGGCGAGCATGGCCGACTTCCCGAAGTTCACGATCGACAGCCCGTCGGAACCCCGGAAGGCGCGCCACCGGGACGGTGACCTGCGCCGCTACGCCGAGGGGCTCGCCGTGCAGGTCAGCTACGTCGAGCACGACTGGAAGCACGGGCTCCTCGGCCGCCGCCTCGACCGGTTCGGGCTCGGATCCTCGACTCGGATCGTGCTGCAGGTCCTGATCGAGAACTCGACCCGCCGGTCGTCCGCGATCGCCCCCGGGCCCGTGGGCGCCGGGTTCGAGCCCGTCCGCCAGGAGGGCGACGTCACGCACTTCCTGCGGTTCGCGTCGCAGGAGGACGCCTCCAGGGCCGCCGGGCAGATCGACTCCCCGAGGATCTTCCACGACCCGTTCCTCGCGCAGTGGAACGTCCAGACGTGGTGCCGCGACCCCTCGCTCGCCGGCGCGCAGCGCGACCACCTGGCCGGACTGGCCCGTCGCTGCGGCGGCGCGTACGACGGGGGCGAGGTCATCGGCGGCGAACTGTTCGACGCCGACCCGTAGCCAGGGGCGGGGCCGCTAGACCCGCTGCATCAGGTCGAGCGCGATCCAGGCCGCCGGAAAGGCGAACAGCATCGCGTCGATGCGGTCGAGCACGCCGCCGTGGCCGCCGAGCAGCTTGCCGGAGTCCTTGACGCCGAGGTCGCGCTTCAGGAACGACTCGAACAGGTCGCCGAACGGCGCCACCAGCGCCACCACCACGCCGAGCACCGCCGCCTGCACGTGCGTGACGTGGTCCTCGATGGCGTAGAGCGTCCACCACACGGCGAGCGAGCCGAACACGACGCCGATCACGAAGCCCTCGACGGTCTTCTTCGGCGAGATGGCCGGGGCGAGCCGGCGGCGGCCGAACATCCGGCCGCCGAAGTAGGCGAAGATGTCGGACGCCCAGGTGCCGAGCAGCACGGCGAGCAGGATGTTGAGGCCGAAGTCGTTGGGCTGCATGTCGCGCAGCAGCACGAGCGACGCCAGGCCCGAGCCGATCCACACGGGCGCCAGCAGCGTGATCGCGATCGACACCGTGGCCGACTCCTTCATCGACACCGCGGCGGCGAGTACGAATGCCAGCAGCAGCGTGATGGGGATGGCGGCGACCACCCACTCGACGCCCGCCCAGTGGGCGCCCACGATCGCGATCATGGTGCCCAGCTGGCCGGCGATCGCCATCGGCCGCGTGGCCCGCGCCATCGCGAACAGCTCGTGCGTGCTGAGAGCGCCGACGACCACCGCGAACAGCGTCACCGCCCAGCCGCCCTGGTAGACGGCCGCGATCGTGACCACCGCCAGTGGTATCGCCACCAGCACCCGGTTGAGGAGGTCTCCCATCAGCGCCGACCGAAGCGCCGGCGCCGGCCCGCGTACTCGGCCAGGGCCTCGCGGAGGGTGTCGGGCCCGAAGTCGGGCCACAGCACCGGCGTGAAGATGTACTCGGCGTAGGCCGACTGCCAGAGCAGGAAGTTCGAGATGCGCCGCTCGCCCGACGTGCGGATCACGAGGTCGGGATCGGGCAGGTCGGGCGCCGCGAGGTGGGCGCGCAGCACCTCGGAGTCGATGTCGTCGGCGGCGATGCCCTCGCGCACGATCGCGCGGCAGGCCTCGACGATCTCGGCCCGGCCGCCGTAGTCGAACGCGACCCAGAGATCGAGCCGCTGGTTGGCCGCCGTCCGCTCCTCGATGCCGCCCATCTGCGCGAGCAGCGCGTCGGAGGCGCGATCGCGCCGGCCGACGAAGCGGATCCGGACGCCCTGGCGGTGCAGGTCCTCGAACTGGTCGCGGATCGTCTCGGCGAACAGGTCCATCAGGTCGGCGACCTCCTCGTCCGGCCGCGCCCAGTTCTCGGTCGAGAAGGCGTAGACGCAGAGCGAGCGCACGCCGAGACCGGGTGCCGCCTCGACCGTGCGCCGCAGGGCGGCGGTGCCGGCGCGGTGCCCGGCCGCCACGGGCAGGCCGCGACGGTGCGCCCAGCGGCCGTTGCCGTCCATGATGATCGCGATCGTCTGCGCGGTGCCCGGCAGCTCGGGATCACGGGCGCCTGCGCGCAGCCGCCGCGCGCGCAGGATTCGATCGAGGACGGTCATCGGGGGGTGATCCGGAGGCCGTCAGACCTCCATGATCTCCTCTTCCTTGTGCTTCAGCGCGACGTCGATGAGGTGGACGTGCTCGTCGGTCAGCTTCTGCGCGCGGTCGTCGGCGCGGCGCACGTCGTCGGCGCCGGCCTCGCCGTTGCGCTCCAGCTCCTTGGTGTGGTGCAGCGTGTCGCGGCGGACGTTCCGCACGGCCACGCGCCCCTCCTCCGCGATGCGGTGCGCGATCTTCACCATGTCCTTGCGGCGCTCCTCGGTGAGCGCCGGGATGGGCAGGCGGATGACCTTGCCGTCGTTGCCGGGCGTGATGCCGAGATCGGACTCCATCAGGGCCCGCTCGATGTCGCGCATCGCGGACTTGTCGTAGGGCGTCACGACCAGCAGGCGGGCGTCGGGCACGGTGATCGACGCCAGCTGGTTGAGCGGCGTCTTCGTGCCGTAGTAGTCGACCGAGATCCGGTCGAGCAGGGCCGTCGACGCACGCCCGGTGCGGACGGAGCCGAACTCGTGTTTCGTTGCGTCGACCGACTTCGCCATGCGGCGCTTCGCGTCCGCGAGCAGCTCCTCGAGCATCTCGACCTCCCTTACGTCGCCGGCTCACGCGGCGCGCCGGCGGCGACCGCCGAACGCGTCCGCACGAGCGTACCGATCGTCTCGCCACAGGTGACGCGGACGATGTTGCGCTCGTCGTTCACGTTGAAGACCCGGATCGGCATGTCGTTCTCCATGCAGAGCGACAGGGCCGTCGTGTCCATCACCTTCAGCCCGCGCTCGATCGCCTCGCGATGGCTGATCTCGGTGATCAGCTTCGCGCCGGCGTGGATGCGCGGATCGGCGTCCAGCAGTCCCTCGACGCCGTTCTTGCCCATCAGGATCGTCTCCGCGCCGATCTCGCAGGCGCGCAGCGCCGCCGCCGTATCGGTTGTGAAGAACGGGTTGCCCGTGCCGCCGGCGAAGATCACGACGCGCTTCTTCTCGAGGTGGCGGATGGCGCGGCGCCGGATGTACGGCTCGGCCACCTCCTTGATCTCGAGCGCGGACAGCACGCGCGTGTAGACGCCGTGGCGCTCGAGGGCGTCCTGCACCGAGAGGGCGTTCAGCACCGTCGCGAGCATGCCGGCGTAGTCGGCCGACGCGCGGTCCATGCCGAGGCGCGCGACCTCTTCCATGCCGCGGTAGATGTTGCCGCCGCCGACGACGATCGCCACCTCGACACCGAGGTCGCGGACGTCGCGGATGGCGCGCGCGATGGCGTCGATCCGGCGTGGGTCCTGGCCGTACTCCTGATCCCCCATCAGCGCCTCGCCGGAGAGCTTCAGCATCACGCGGTCGAAGGCCGCGAGCGATGAGGCAGAGGCGGGTGGCGCGGTCGAGGACACCAGAGGCGAGTCTAGTGGACGGACCGGCGAAATTCGCCGGTCCGGCGTCAGTTGCCGCCGACGGTGTACGAGGCGAACCGGGCGACTTCGATGTTCTCGCCGGTCTCGCGGGCCAGGGCGGCACGCACCTCTTCGACCTTCAGCTTCTCGTCCCGGAAGTACGGCTGCTCGAGGAGGCAGACCTCCTCGTACCACTTGCGGAGCCGGCCCTCGGCGATCTTGTCGACGACGGGACCGGACTTGCCCTCCTGCGCCGCCTGCTCGCGGAAGATGGAGAGCTCGGCGTCGCGGGCCTCGTCCGGGACGTCCTCGATCTTGACCCAGCGCGTGTTGTCGGACGACACGATCTGGAGCAGCATGTCCTTCACGAACACGCCGACCGGCTCGCTGTTCGCGACGAAGTCGGTGTTGCAGCGGACCTCGACCAGGACGCCCTTCTGGCCGCCCGGGTGGATGTACGCGCCGATCTTGCCCTCGGTCGTCTCGCGGCCGGCGAGCTTCGCCGCCTTGGCGATGCCCGCCTCGCGGAGCGCCTTGAACGCGGCGTCGGTGTCGCCCTCGGCGGCGACGAGCGCGTTGCGCACGTCGAGCATGCCGGCGCCGCTGCGCTCGCGCAGGGCCTTGATGTCGGCGGGGCTCGGCTTGTAGTCGCTCACTGGTCCTTCGTCTCCTCGTCGGGCGCTGCCTCGGCGGCGGGCGCCTCCTCGGTGGCGGGCGCCTCCTCGGTGGCGGGCGCCTCCTCGGCGGCAGGTGCCTCCACGGGCGCGGGCGTCTCCTCGGCGGCCGGGGCCTCCACGGGCGCCGGCGCCTCCTCGGCGGCCGGAGCCGCAGGCGCCTCGACGGGTGCCGCAGCAGCCTCGGGCTCGGCGGCCGGTGCAGCCTCGGCGGGCGCGGCGGCGGCGGCCGGCGCGTCGTCGAGCGTGATGCCGGCGGCGGCCAGGGTCTCGTTGCCGGCCGCATCGATCGACGCGGCCTCGGTGCCCTCGGCACCCTCCGCGCCCTCGGCGGCGGCGGCGGCCTCGGCGGCCAGTTCCTCCTCGGTGACCTGCGGGCCGCGGCCCTCGATCACGGCGTCGGCGAGCACGCGGCAGATCAGGTCGCAGGACCGGATCGCGTCGTCGTTGCCCGGCACGACCAGATCGACCTCGTCGGGGTCGCAGTTCGTGTCGACGAGCCCGATCAGCGGGATGTTCAGCCGGCGCGCCTCGCGCACGGCCAGGGCCTCGGCCTTCAGGTCGATCACGAACACGGCCTGCGGCAGACGGCGCAGGTCGGCAACGCCGCCGATGTTGGTCTCCAGCTTCTCGAGCTCCTTCAGCCGCGCGATCCGCTCCTTGGTGGGCAGCAGGTCGAGCTGGCCGTCGGTCGACTGCCGGCGCAGGTCGTGCAGGTGCTCGATGCGGCCGGACATGGTGCGGAAGTTCGTCAGCAGGCCACCCAGCCAGCGGTGGTTCACGTACGGCATGCCGGCGCGGGCGGCGTGCGAGGCGACGGCGTCGCGCGACTGCTTCTTCGTGCCGACGAACAGCACGGTGCCGCCGCGGGCGGCGATGTCGCGCACCTTGTCGTGCGCCTCCTCGAGCAGCGCGATCGTCTTCTGCAGATCGATCACGTAGATGCCGGCGCGCTCACCGAAGATGAAGCGGCGCATCTTGGGGTTCCACCGGCGGGTCTGGTGGCCGAAGTGGACGCCAGCCTCGAGCAGCTCGCGCATCGTGGCAGAGGCCACAGGTACTCCTTGATCGGTTTGACGAACGGGCACCCGGCGGGGCTCGCGCGGAACCGGACACGAGACCGGCACCGTCCGCGCGGCGGGATTCCGCCGGGGTCGAGGACGAGGACCGCAGGCTGCGGCCGCGTCGGACTCTACCAGCGGGCCGGTTGACGTTCGCCGGTCAAACCGGTAGCGTCGTCGCAAAGCTCCGGGACGGCGCGCGATGCCGAGCCGGCGGCCCACCCGCAGCGCTGCCCGCCAGGGCGTGCGCGACGGGTGTGGCAGTCCGGCCGGCGTCCCCGTCCCGGGGCTCTTCCGTCTCTGGCCCGCGCCGGCGGTCGATTCTGGTCGTACGACCAACGTCGAATTGCAGGCACGACTGCCCGCGGGGGACAGTTGCGTCGCAATCCGGGTCGGGACAGCCGTCCGAGAACCTCCGTCTGGCCACAAACGACGGAGGATCGGAAGGGGATCCGGATTCGTCAGATGATGGCGCCGGGGGGATGACCACATCTGGGGGAGCGGGGGGCGTCCGGCCTGACCGGACGCCCCCCTCGCTCCCGACCCGCGCTGCCTAGATGCGCCGGGCGCGATCCAGCGCCGCCACGAGGTCGTCGGGCAGCGGGCTGGAGACGTCGATCTCGTCGTCCGTCACCGGGTGCGGCAGCCGCAGCCGGCTGGCGTGCAGGAACTGGCGCTGCAGACCGTGCCGGTCCATGCTCGCCGGGCAGTACGACGGGTCGCCCACCACGGGATGGCCGATCGCCTCCAGGTGGACGCGGATCTGGTGCGTGCGGCCGGTGCCGAGCGTGACGTCGAGCAGGGTCGTGGTCGGCAGCAGCTCCGCGATCTGGAAGTGCGTCACCGCCTGCCGCGGCGCGGTGCCGTCGACGGCCATCTTGCCCTTGCCGCGATCGCGGCCGATGGCGGCCTCGATCCGACCCGCGCGCGCGGCCGGCCGGCCGTGCACCAGCGCCGTGTAGTCGCGGGTGATGGTGCGGGCGCGCATCGCGCGGCCGAGCGCGGCGTGCGCCTGCTCGGACTTGGCGACCACGAGCAGGCCGGAGGTGTCGCGGTCGAGCCGGTGGACGATGCCGGGCCGGTCGACGTCGTCGCCGCCGGCGATGCCCTCGGCCAGCAGGCCGTGCACGAGCGTGCCGTCGGTGCGGCCCGGCGCCGGGTGCACCACGACGCCGGCGGGCTTGTCGACCACCAGCAGCGCGTCGTCCTCGTAGGCGATCCGGAACGGGACGTCCTCGTCGTGCACGAGCTGCACCGGCCCGGCCAGGACCTCGGGGTCGACGTCGACCGTCACGGTCATGCCGGGCAGCACGCGGTACGACTTGTGCCGCGCCTCGCCGTCCACCAGCACGCGCCCCTCGCCCAGCAGGCGCTCGGCGACCGTGCGCGACCCGATGCCGTCCAGGCCCGCGACGAACCGGTCGAGCCGCGCGCCACGCTGGTCGTCGGTGACCGGGGCCTCGATCACGGCCGGGCGCGCTCGACCTGCGTGAGGCCGAGCAGGAGCAGCACGACGCCGAGCACGATGAACGTGTCGGCGAGGTTGAAGATCGGCCAGTGGTGGATGTGCAGGAAGTCGGTGACGCCGTCGTCGCGGATGCGATCGACGAGGTTCGAGCAGGCACCGCCGGCCAGCAGGCCCACCGCGGGCGGGAAGTACGGGCTGCGCGCGCCGGAGCGCGCGAAGAAGACGAACATCCACGCGATGGCGGCCACGGTCAGGACCATCACGATCTCCTGCTGCTCCGTGAACTGGCCGAACGCGATGCCGGTGTTCTTGATGCGGCGCAGGTCGAAGAACGGCAGCAGCTCGACGATCTCGCCGCGATCGATGGTGCGCGTCGCGAGCGACTTCGTGATCTGGTCGGCCACGACCGCCACGATCGCGACGGCGAACAGGCCCACCCACTCCAGCAGGCCGGCGCGGGACGGCGCCGGTCGAGGCGACTCGGGCAGCTCGTAGATCGGCGAGCGGCCGCCGCGCATGGTCGGCGTGCTCACCGGCGCTCCGCGCACGCGACGCACCGCACCGCGTACGGCAGCGCCGCGAGGCGCTCGGCCGGGATCGGCCCGCCGCAGGACTCGCACACGCCGTACGTACCGTCGGAGATGCGCTGCAGGGCGGACTCGATCTGCGACAGCACGTACTCGACCGTCTCCTCGAGCGCCTCGTCGGGGTTGCGCGAGGGCGGCGGATCGAGGTCGGCGAGCGTGTCGTCGAGCCGCGCGCGCTCGACTTCCAGCCGGTCCCTCTCGGCCTCGAGCTCCCGGCGTACGCGCGCGACGTCCATGCCCCGAAGGGTAGCCGCGCTACCGATCGAGACCGTACACCGCGCCGGCCGCCAGGGCGTTCGGCCGCAGCCGCACGGCACGCGCCGCGGTCTCGTGGCCGGCCGCGTCGAGCAGGACGCGCCGCGTCGTCCGGATACCCAGCTCGCGGAGCAGCCGCTCGAAGTCGCTGATCGTGCAGAGGTGGATGTTCGGCGTGTCGTGCCAGGCGTGCGGCAGCGGCCGCCGAGACCGTCATCCGGCCCCGCACCGCGAGGTCGACGCGGTGCGGCCAGTAGCCGACGTTGCGGAACGACACGATGCCGGCGCGGCCGACGCGCAGCATCTCGGCCAGCACCACGGCCGGGCGGTTCGTGGCCTGCAGCCGCTGCGAGAGGATGACGACGTCGAACGCGCAGTCCTCGAACTCGGCAGACGCCGCCGTCGATGTCGGCCTGCACGACCGGCACGCCCGCGGGCGACGCAGGCGAAGAAGCCGTCGTCCGACGCCTCGACGCCGTCAGCCGAGCAGCCGCGCTCGGCCGATCAGGTGCGACGAGCAGGGCGCCGTCGCCGCACCCGAGGTCGAGCACGCGCGAGCCGCGCGGCACCATGCTCCGCGACGATCTCGAGGTCAGTGCGCAGCGCCGGCCTCGCCGCGCGCCACCCGGTCGAGGAAGGCGGCGACCGTGCGGTGGTACTCGGGCACCGGCAGCAGGAACGAGTCGTGGCCGTGCGGCGACGAGATCTCGCGGAACGTGACCGGCACGCTGCGCGCCGCTGCAGCACGCGCGACGATGTCGCGCGAGTGCTCGGTGGCGAACCGCCAGTCGGTGTCGAACGAGAGCGACGAGGAACCGCGTCGTCATCCCCTGCAGCCGCGCGATCGCCGCCGGCAGCGTCGCCGAACGGGTCGAAGTAGTCCATCACGCGCGTCAGGTAGAGGTAGGAGTTGGCGTCGAACCGGTTCGAGGAAGCTCTCGCCCTGGTGCTCGAGGTAGCTCTCGACCTGCGAAGTCGACGCCGAAGCCGGTACCGCGGCGCGTCCGCGTCCTGGATGCGCCGGCCGAACTTCTGCGCGCATCGACGTCCTCCGAGAGGTAGGTGATGTGGGCCATCATCCGCGCCAGCGCGAGGCCCACCGTCGGGCCGCTCGCCGATGCGCGTAGTAGTCGCCGTCGTGGAAGTGCTCGTCGCGCATGATCGCCGCGCGGGCGACGGCCGAGAAGGCGATGTTCTGCGCCGTCAGCCGGGCGCTGGCGCAGATCACGAGGCCGGCGCCGGATGTCGTCCGGGATGGTCGATCGCCCACTGCAGCACCTGCATGCCGCCGAGCGAGCCGCCGATCGCGCCGGCGAGCGGTCGCGATCCCGAGGTGCGCGAGCAGCGCGCGGTGCACGCGTGACGAGGTCGCGACACGGTGAACAGCGGGAAGCGCAGACCGTACGGCTTGCCGGTGGCCGGGTCGATCGAGGCCGGGCCCGGTCGTGCCCTGGCAGCCGCCGAGCAGGTTCGCGCAGACCACGAAGCAGCCGGTCGGTGTCGAGCCGGCTTGCCCGGGCCGATCAGGTTGTCCCACCAGCCGACGCGCGCGGGGTCGCCGTGGTGACCGGCGGCGTGCGCGTCGCCCGTCAGCGCGTGGCAGACGAAGACCGCGTTCGACGCGGTCGGCGTCGAGGGTGCCGTACGTCTCGTAGGCGACCTCGACCGGTGCCAGCTGTCGCGCCGGAGTCGAGCACGAGCGGGTCGTCCTCGGTGAAGAGCGACGACCCGCTGCGTCTCGACGTGGCCGACCGAGCCGCTGGCACCGGCGGCGGTTGCCACGGGCGCACGTCAGGCGGTGACGAGCGACCGCGTCTTCGCGAGCGCCTGGTCGAGGTCGGCGAGGATGTCGTCGATGTGCTCGATGCCGACCGACAGGCGGACGGTGTCCTGCGTGACGCCGGCCGACTGCGAGCTCCTCGTCGTTCAGCTGCGAGTGCGTGGTCGACGGCGTTGTGGATCGCGAGCGACTTGCGCGTCGCCGATGTTGGCCAGGTGCGAGAACAGCTCGAGCGCTCTCGATGAACGTCTGGCCCGCCTCGCGGCCGCCCTCGATGCCGAAGGTGACGAGGCCGCCGAAGCCGCCCGTGAGGATCCGCTTGGCGACGTCGTGGTGCGGCTCGAGCTCTCGAGGCCGGGGTAGTTGACCCAGGTGACGCCGCGTCGTGGCCCTCCAGGTGCTTCGCCACCGCGAGCGCGTTCTCGGAGTGGCGCTCCATGCGCAGCGGCAGCGTCTCGAGGCCCTGGAGGAACAGGAAGGCGTTGAACGGCGACAGCGCCGCGCCCGTGTTGCGCAGCAGCACGGTGCGCACGCGGCCGATGTAGGCGGCCGGCCCGAGGGCGTCGCGACCAGACCACGCCGTGGTAGGACGGGTCGGGCTTCGTGAGGCCCGGGAAGCGCTCGGCGTTGGCCACCCAGTCGAACTTGCCGGCGTCGACGATGATGCCGCCGATCGAGGTGCCGTGGCCGCCGATGAACTTGGTGGCGGAGTGCACGGCGATGTCGGCGCCGTGGTCGAAGACGCGGCAGCGGATGCGGGGTCGGCACCGTGTTGTCGACGATCAGCGGCAGGCCCTGCGGCGTGCGCGGCCTCGGCCCAGGCCGCGATGTCGACGACGTTCAGCTTCGGGTTGCCGATCGTCTCGGCGAACACGAGCCGGGTCTTGTCGTCGGTCGAGCTCCGGCGACCGCATCCGGGTCGTCGGGGTCGGCGAACCGCACCTCGATGCCGTACTGCGGCAGGGTGTGCGCGAACAGGTTGTAGGTGCCGCCGTAGAGCGTCGAGACGGAGATGATGTTGTCGCCGGCGCGCGCGATGTTGAGCACCGAGTAGGTCACCGCGGCCTGGCCGGAGGCGAGCGCGAGGCCGCGATGCCGCCCTCGAGCGCGGCGATGCGCTGCTCGAACACGTCCCACGTCGGGTTCATGATCCGCGTGTAGATGTTGCCCGGCACCTTCAGCGCGAACAGGTCGGCGGCGTGCTGGGTGTCGTCGAAGACGTACGACGTCGTCTGGTAGATCGGGACGGCACGCGCGTTGGTGGTCGGGTCACCGGCGTGGCCGGCGTGGAGCGCGAGGGTCTCCGGTCGGTGGTCGGTCATGTCTTTCGCTCCTGCGCCGGATGGCGCGGGTCGTGCCCCGGGAACGAAAAAGGCCCTCACGGAGTCGTCCCGGAGGGCCCCACCCGTGCGGCTTGCACCAGGCGACGTTCCATCTTCCGCTCGGCCGCCCGGGACGGATCGGCTCTGCGCTGGAGTTAGCACCTGACGAGCACGTGCTCCGGTTGCTGCGGGATCATCGGGCCAGTTCCCTTCCCCGCTCGTGATGGTTCGCGCTGCAGAACGTATCACACCCCTAGACTTCCCGGAATGGGGGTCCGGATCGTCGCTGCGATGGCGCTCCTCTACACGGTCTGGGGCTCCACGTATCTCGCGATCCGGATCGGCGTGGAGTCGATTCCGCCCCTCCTCTCGGCCGGGCTGCGGTTCGGTACGGCGGGGCTGATCCTGCTGCCGCTGGCCGTGCGCGCGCGGCCAACGAGACGGCAGCTGGCGGGCAGCTCGGTGCTCGGTCTGTGGCTCCTGGTCGGCGGGCCCGGGCTGCTGACGGTGGCCGAGACGCACGTGCCGTCGAACCTCGCCGCCGTGCTCGCCTCCACCACGTCGATCACGGTCTGCATCTGGCGCCGGCTCGCCGGCGACCGGCTGCCGCGGATGACCCTCGTCGGCGTCGCGATCGGCTTCACCGGCGTCGTCGTGCTGCTGATCGCCCCTGTCACGGGTGCCAGCGCGCCGGTGCCGTGGATGCTGATGATCCTCTTCTCCGCCGCGCTGTGGTCGACGGCCTCGTTCTACGGCCGCGGGCTGCCGGCGGTGTCCGGCCTCTGGGCCGCCACGACGGTGCAGATGATCGCGGCGGGCCTGGCGATGACGGCCGCCGGGCTCGTGATCGGCGAGCGGCCCGGCGACGTGACGCTTCGCTCGGGCATGGCGCTGGTCTACCTCGTGGTCGCCGGCACCGCCGCGCTGGGCGCCTACGGGTACGCGCTCGCGCACCTGCCGATCTCGACCGTCGTCACGCACCAGTACGTCAACCCCGTGGTGGCGATCGCGCTCGGCGCGCTGGTGCTGGGCGAGTCGCTCGCCCTGCTCGAGGTGACGGGCGCGGTCCTCGTCGTCGGCGCCGTGTTCGCGATCGTGCAGGCCGAGCGCCGGGGCGTTACGGCGCGATGACGTCCAGCGTCGAGCGCGCCGTGCGCGAGCCCGCCTTGTAGGTGACCCGCAGCTGCGCGCTGTTGCCGGAGAAGACCGCGCTCGACGGCACCCACTGCACCTTCCGGCTGCCCCAGACACCGGGGTTCAGCACCTGGACGCTGCGGGCGAAGGTCTGAACGACCTTGCCGCCCTGCACGACGCGGACCGTGATCCGCAGGGTCCGGCCATTGGTCTTCAGGCGCATCCGGACATCGGCGCTGCCCGACGTGGCGCCCCGGGTGAGGCGCGCCCGGGTGACCGAGAGCGATGGCGCCACCTTGAACCGGCCGGTCGGCGAGTACCGCTGCTCGAAGTCGGCGTTGCGGCTCACGACCATCCAGTAGTGGGTGCCGGCATAGAGGCCGTTGGCCGTGCGGTGGCTGCCGGCGCGGCCCGTCATCGGCGCCGTGTCCTCGAGGTTGTCGGTGACGAACTCGCCCGAGTCGGCCCGGGCCGGCTTGCGCGCGACGTAGACGACCTCGTTCCGCTCGCCCTTCGGCAGCGACCACTTGAGCAGCGGGTAGGTCGTCACCATCCGGCCGCTGACGGGGGTGACGAGCTTGGCCCGCGCGCCGGCCGTCGCGGGCGCGAGCGCGAGCAGGCAGAGGGCGAGAACGAGGAGGATCCGACGCATTCGTCCACCATATCCCGGTTTTCCGCTCAGACGGAAGGGCGCAGATAGCCGAGACCCGCAAGTGCCTCGTCCAGCCCGCGCAGGTCGGCCACCACCGCGTCGGCGCCCGCGAGGGCCGCTGCCGGGAAGGTGGTCGCGACGGCGACCACGAGCGATCCCGCCGCCCGGCCGGCCGCGATGCCGGCCGGCACGTCCTCGAGCACCACGCAGGCGGCTGCATCGACGCCGAGCAGCGCCGCCCCGCGCAGGTAGCCCTCCGGATCGGGCTTGCCGCGCTCGATCTCGTCGCCGCACACCAGCACGTCCGGCAGCGGCAGGCCGACGGCGGCCAGGCGCGACACGGCCAGCGAGCGGTGCGCCGAGGTGACCACGGCCCAGGCCGCTCGCGGCAGCGCCGCCAGCAGCTCGGCCGCACCCGGCACGGGCACGAGCCCCGCCAGGTCGGCCT
The DNA here is from genome assembly GCA_963722525.1 of uncultured Actinomycetes bacterium. Taxonomy (GTDB): domain Bacteria; phylum Actinomycetota; class Thermoleophilia; order Gaiellales; family F1-60-MAGs149; genus VFJZ01. Next base: position 1,571,757 of record CAVRMM010000002.1, read on the forward strand.
CCTCGCCCGCATCGATCAGCGTCGCCTCGGCGGCCGCGTCGAGGTGCGGGGCGAGCTCGCGGAGCACGTCCGACGTCCGCCGGCCGTGCCCCGCGGCGATGAACGGCTCGGGATCCAGCGCGTGGCGCCGGCCGAACAGCCGCCAGTGCCGCTCGACGACGACCCGCGAGTCGACGAGCGTGCCGTCCATGTCGGCGAGGACCGCCGCCAGGGGTCGGTTCACCGATCGTGTTCGGCGGGCGCCGCGGGCAGCGCCGCCTGCGACACGGTCACGGTCTCGCCCGTGTCCTCCTCGTACGACTCGATGACCGCCGAGGTCGCGCCGAGCATGGCACGGAACCGGGCGCGGAACTCGCGCTCCTTCTCGGCCAGCCGGATGATCTCGTGCCGCACCCGCTCGCGCTCGTGGTGGGACTCGCCGACGATCTCGCGCGCCGTCTGCTCGGCCTCGCGCACGATGCGCTCCGCCTCGCGGCGCGCGTCGGCGCGCATCACGTCGGCGCTGCGCTCGGCGGTGACGAGCGTCTTGCGCAGCATCGCCTCCGCCTCCTGGTGACGGGCGAGCTCCACGGCGATCTCGTGGTTGCGCTCCTCCAGGTCGGCGCGCTGGCGCCAGACCTCGCCGAACGATTCGGCGATGCGATCGAGTTCGCGGTCGACGTCCTTCTTCTTCATGCCGAAGAGGCGGCGGCGCAAACGGACGTGGCGGATCTCTGCTGGGCTGATCGACATTCGTCTCCCCCGGACTGGCTGGTAGGAGGTGAACGTTCGCTACCGCCGGTCAGGCTCCTGCCAGGATCGGCCGCAGCACGCCGCGCCAGATCAGGCTCATGCCCAGCAGCAGGATCATCGGCGACAGGTCGATCGGCCCCAGTGGCGGGATGAAGCGGCGGAAGAACGCCAGCACCGGCCCGACCGTCTGGTCGAGGAAGTTGCGGATCGCCGACGACGTGCGGCTGTACGGGATCGGCAGCATGCTCATGATGATGTAGGCCAGCACCATCGCCCACACCACGAGCACCAGCGCGTCGCCTACCCGGATGATGAAGTCCACGTCGTCTCCTCGTTAGCCGAGCTCTGCTGCTCGCCGCATCGCGGCGAGCACCCCGTCGATGATCGCGCCCCGGACGCCGGCGCGCTCGAGCGCGGCGAGGCCGGTCGCGGCGGTGCCGCCGGGTGACGTCACCATGCGCCGCAGCTCCGAGCACGAGAGATCGTTCTCGTCCAGCAGCGTCGCCGTGCCGAGCATGGTCGAGAGGATCAGCTGACGCGACTTCTCGTGCGTCAGGCCCGAGACGATCCCGGCATCCTCGAACGCCTCGACGATCAGGCCGATGAAGGCGGGCCCGGAGCCGGACAGCGCCGTGGCGGCGTCGAACTGGCGCTCCTCGAGGCGCACGACGGTGCCGAGCAGCCGCAGCCAGTCGAGCACGCGCTCCTCGGCCGCGGTGTCGGCGAAGCGGCCGGGCGCGAAGCACACCGTGCCCGCGCAGACCTGCACCGGCACGTTCGGCATCAGCCGGAAGACCGGCACGTCCTCGTCCAGGATCGACTCCATGGTGACGGTGGCGACGCCCGCCGCCACCGACGCCAGCGCCTTCGCCCCGGTGACACGGCTGCCGACGCTGCGCAGCACGCGCTCGACGTCGATCGGCTTGACGCACAGCAGCACGATGTCGGAGGCGTCGACCAGCTCCTCGTTCGAGGCGACGTGGACGATGCCGCGCTCCGCGGCGAGCTGCGCCGCCTTGCCCGAGCCGCGGTCGGTCGCGAGGATGCGCCCGGCCCGCGCCGGGTCGGCCCGGACGAAGCCCTCGATCATCGCCGAAGCCATGTTGCCGGCACCGATCAGGCCGATCGTGGAGGACTCGAGGCTCACGAGACCGCATTCTACGGAGGTGCACCGCTCCCTCGTCGCCGTCTACGGCCTGCTGATCGCGGGCGACGTCCTGTGGTCGGCGCTGTTTCCCCTCGGTCCGGCCTACCGCGACGAGCTCGGCCTCTCGGCCACCGCGGTGGGGATCCTGCTCGCCGTGTTCCCGGTCGCGGTGCTCGTCGTGGCGCTGCCGGCGGGCCAGCTCGCCGACCGCGTCGGACCGCTCAAGGTGACCACGCTGAGCGCCGCGTTCCTCTCGGCCGGTGCCATCGGGCAGGCGTTCGCGCCCGACTTCGGCACGCTGCTCGTGGCCCGCGCGTGCCAGGGCCTCGGCTTCGGCGCGCTCTGGCCCGCGGGGCTCGCCTACCTGCAGGAGGTGCTGCCAGAGCACCAGCGCACGCGGATCCTGTCCAGCTCGATGATCGTCGCCGGCCTGGCGACCATGGTCGGGCCCACGTTCGGCGGCACGCTGGCCGCGCGCTACGACGCGGGTACGCCGTTCCTGGTCGGCGGCATCGCCAGCATCGCCTTGATGATGCTGCTGATCGGGCTACGCGATCAGCCGCACACCGGCCGTGCCCCCACCCCGCTGCTGGCCGCGGCCGCCCGGCTGGGCAGGGATCGCCGGGCCGTGGCGGGGCTGGCGTTCATGGCGCTGGCGGGCTACGTCGCCAACACCATCCACCTGCTGGTGCCGCTCGACCTGCGCGACGTCGGCGTCGGCGAGGGGGCCATCGGGCTCGGCCTGACGGTCGGCGCGGGGCTGTTCCTCTGCACGTCGATCCTGCTGTCGCGGATCGGCCCGCGGGCGGTGCGCGTCGGGCTCGGAACTGCGGCCGCGGCGCTGCTCGGCGCGCTGTGCGTGATCCCGATCCTCTCGACGCAGGCCGAGCCGCTCTACGTACTGCTCGGCCTGCGCGGCCTGCCGCTGTCGGTGCTGTTCTCGATCGCCACGCCGCTCGCGGCGCTCGGCGCCGACCGCGTCGGCGTCGGCCGGGGCGGCGTGCTCGGCATCACGAACGCGATCTGGGCGGTCGCGGCGATCACCGGGCCGATCCTGGCCGGCCTGCTCGACGACCACGTCGCGTCCATCGCGCCGTGGCTGCTCAACATCGCGCTCTGCGTCGCCGTCGTCGCCTGGACGGTCCGCACGCGGACGCGCGCTCCGGCCGCGGCGGGCTGAGCTACTTGCGCTTGCGCTTGCGCGACGAGCCGCTGCTGCGCGGTCCGGCGCCGGTCTGGGGACGGCCGGAGACGCCGGGCTGGCGCGGGCCGCGCTGCGCCCAGTCGGGCGGGTTGGCAGGATCGATCTCGCCCTTGTCGACCAGTTCCTGCTGCGCCGCCAGCATGCGCATCGCCTGCGCGCGCTGCTGCGGGTTCATGGTGCGCAACTGCTTGCGGATGTGCTCGGCCTCGGGCGACACCTCGAGCATCAGCTCCATCTCGGTGCGCTCGCGGCCGGTGGCGTCGGTGAGCGACACGCCCTGCGACTTCGCGTACGTGCGGATCTGCCAGCTGCGCAGGCGCGGACCGAAGCGCGTCTTCAGCAGCCGCATCATGATCTTCTCCGCCACCTTGTTGCCGCGCTTGGAGCGCGTCATCCACAGCGTGACGAGCAGCAGCAGCACCAGGAAGCCGATCACGACGATGGCGGCGGTCAGCGAGCCCAGCCACATCGTCAGGCCGACGTACAGCACGGCGACGACGGCGAATGCGCCGAGGAACGACACGAGCGTGCGGAAGTTGATCGACGTCATCGCGACTGGACGGTAGCGCGCTCGCGATAGGCACGCGCCCGCTCGACCAGCGCCTTGAACAGCGGCAGGCCCGCGCCGTGCGGATCCTCTTCCGGATGCCACAGCACGCCGAGGCAGAACGACTTCGACGGATCCTCGATGCCCTCGACCAGGCCGTCGGTGGCCGTGGCCGTCACGACCAGCCCGTCGCCGACGCGGCCGATGCCCTGGTGATGGTGCGAGTGGATCTCGGCGGCGCGGTCGCCGAGGATCTCGCGCAGCTGCCCGCCGGCGATCTCGACGTCGTGGCGGCCGAACTCGCCCAGCCGGGGCCGGTGCGCGGCGCCGTCGGCGACGTCGCCGACGTGCTGCTCGAGATCGCCGCCGTAGGCGACGTTGAGCATCTGGAAGCCGCGACAGACGCCGAGCACCGGCATGTCGCGGGCGATGGCGCCGCGGGTCAGCGCCAGCTCGGCCTGGTCGCGGCGCACGTTCGCGGGATCGGTCGAGGCGTGCGCCTCGGCGCCGTAGTTGGCGGGCCCGATGTCCTCGCCGCCGACCAGGATCAGCCCGTCCAGGATCTCGAGCACGCTGGCCGCGTCGTCGGCCGCATGGTCGGGGTCGGGCGGCAGCAGCAGCGCCACGCCGCCGGCGGCGTGCACGCCCTCGACGTAGCCCTGCGGGACCATGCAGGCGGGCATGTCGGTCCACGGACCCCAGCTCGCCCCGCGCCAGTAGGCGCTGATGCCGATGCGCGGCCGCACGCCTACATCCGCTCGAAGGAGCGGTGCAGCTCCCAGTCGGTGACGGAGCTCTCGAACGCCTGCTGCTCCTGGCGGGCGGCGTTGAGGTAGTGGTCGACGACCGTGTCGCCGAACGCGCTGCGGGCGAACGCGGAGCCCTCCAGCAGGCGGATCGCCTCGTGCAGGCTGCCGGGCACCCGGCGCGCGTCGGAGTCGTACGCGTTGCCGGCGAAGGCGGGCTCCAGCTCGAGGCCGCGGTCGATGCCCTCGAGGCCCATCGCGATGATGGCCGCGAACGCGAGGTACGGGTTGCAGTCGCCGCCCGGCAGCCGCGACTCGAGACGCATGCCCTTGCCGTGGCCGACGACGCGGAACGCGCAGGTCCGGTTGTCCTCGCCCCACACCATCGCCGTCGGGGCGAACGAGCCGTGCGCGTAGCGCTTGTAGGAGTTGACGTTCGGGGCGAACAGGTAGGCGAGCTCGGTCGTGAACGCGAGCTGGCCGGCGATGAACGACTCGAACAGCGGTGAGCGCCCGTGCCCGCCGGGGTCGGGGAACAGGCTCTCGTCGCCGTCCCAGAACGAGCAGTGGATGTGGCACGAGTTGCCCTCGCGCTCGTTGAACTTCGCGATGAACGAGAGCGCGGCGCCGCGCTGCCAGGCGATCTCCTTGGCGGCGTTCTTGTACGCGGCGTGGTCGTCGGCCATCTTCAGCGCGTCGGCGTACCGGAAGTTGACCTCGTGCTGGCCGAAGTTGCACTCGCCCTTCGAGTCCTCGACCACCAGTCCGGCGTTCGCCATGTGGCGGCGGATCGGGCGGATCACGTCCTCGACGATCGTGGTGCCGAAGACGGAGTAGTCGACGTTGTACTCGTTCGCCGGCACGAGGCCGCGGTAGCCCTTCGCGCGGCTCGACTCGTACGACTCGCGGAAGAGGATGAACTCGAGCTCGGAGCCGATCTTGGCCGTCCAGCCGCGCTCGGCCAGCCGTGCCAGCTGCGCCTTCAGGATCGACCGCGGCGCCTGCTCGACCGGCGTGCCGTCGTGCCACTCCATGTCGGCCTGCACCATCACGGTGCCCTCGAGCCAGGTGCAGCGCCGCAGCGTCGCGAGGTCGGGGCGGAACACGAAGTCGCCGTAGCCGGAGTCCCAGCCGGACATCTTGAAGCCGGGGAGCGTGTTCATGTCGACGTCGACGGCGAGCAGGTAGTGGCAGCCCTCGGCGCCGTGCTCGGCGATCTCGCGAACGAACGCTCCGGCATCGAGCCGCTTGCCCTGCAGCCGGCCCTGCATGTCGGTGATGGCCATCACCACCGTGTCGGTCCGGCCCGCCTCGACGTCGGCGCGCAGCTCGTCCATCGTCAGCATGGGCGAGACGCTAGCAGCGTGGCTCAGCTGGGGTTGAAGAAGCCGTTCTCGACCAGGCGCGCGCGGTCCTCGGCCGAGACCTCGACGTTCTTCGGCGTCAGGAGGAAGACCTTCTCGGCGATGCGCTGCATGCCGCCGTCGAGCGCGTAGGTGAGGCCCGATCCGAAGTCGATCAGGCGCTTCGACAGCTCGGGTTCGGCCGTCTGCAGGTTGATGATCACCGGGATCGAGTTCTTGAACCGGTCGGCGATCTGCTGTGCGTCGTTGAACGATCGGGGGGCGATCAGGTGCACCTTCACGGCCGTCGTGACCTCCTCGCGCGGCTCACGCGCTTCGCGCGGCGGCAGCACCGCGGTCGTGGCGCCCTCGTCCTCGTACGACGAGGATCGCTCGGGCCGCCTGCTGCGGCGCGGCGGGGGCGGTGGTGGCTCCTCGGAGTAGATCTCGTCGATGTCGGCGGAACGTGAGGTGCGACGCGGCTTATCGACCCGGCGGACGCTGGAGCGCTCGCGGTAGTTGCGGTCGACATCTGCCTGCGCAGCGGTGACCTCTTCGTCGTCGTCGTAATACGACTCGTCCTCCGCCAGCCCGAAGTAGACCAACGTGCGGTGCCAGAGATCACGAACTCCCATGCGGCGCCAGTGTATATGACGGGTCGGTCACTGCGTCGGACGCCCACCGTAGAGCACGCTGCCGAGGCGGACGATCGTCGCGCCCTCGCCGGCCGCCACGGCGTAGTCCTGGCTGGTGCCCATCGACAGCACGTCGAACGCGTGCGTGCCGTTCCACCGCTCGCCGCAGGTCGCCGCCAGCTCGCGCAGCTGCGCGAAGAACGGGCGCGACGCCTCGGGGTCCTCGGCGAACGGCGGCATCGTCATCAGGCCGCGCACCCGCACGTTGGTCAGGCCCGCGAGCAGCTCCAGGAACGCGTCCAGCTCGGCCGGCGAGACGCCCTCCTTGCCGGGGTCGGCGGCGATGTTGACCTCGACCAGCACATCCTGCGGCCGCTCGGAGCGCACGTCGATCTGGCGGGCGGTCGACTCGGCCGACAGCGCGTGGACGAGGTCGACGCGGCCCACCACGTCGCGGGCCTTGCGGCTCTGCAGGTGGCCGATGAAGTCCCAGCGGAAGGCGTCGGCGTAGCCCTCCTGCTTGCTGATCAGCGCGTCGGTGCGGTTCTCGCCCACCAGGTCGACGCCGGCCTCGGCGATCGCCTGCAGGTCGTCGCGGGTGACGTACTTGACGGCGGCCAGGATCGCGACCGAGCCGGCCGGCCGGCCCGCGGCCGCAGCCGCCTCGTCGACGGCGGCCCGCGCCACGGCGAGGTTCGAGCGCACGACGTCGGCATCAACCATCCACGGCCTCCAGGTGGGCGATCACGGCCTGGCGGCCGCAGGCGGCGCCGTCGCGCCGGTACGAGAAGAAGCGTTCTGCGTCGGAAATGGTGCAGAGCCCGGCGACCTCGACGGTGCCGACGCCCGCACGCTCGAGCGCGATCGCGGCGCAGGCGGCGAGGTCGGCGTTCGGGCCGCGCAGCGCGGCGGGTCCGAAGCGCTCGCGCAGCGGCTCCGCCACGTCGGCTCCGACCTCGTACGCGTCGGGGCCGGCGCAGGGGCCGACGGCGGCCTTGAGCGCGCCGTCGCCGAGCCGCTCGACCGTGTGCTCGACGACGCCGCCCAGCAGCCCGCGCCAGCCGGCGTGGCAGACGCCGACGCCGGTGCCGTCCGCGCGCGCCACGACGACCGGCACGCAGTCCGACCCGAACGCCACGACGCCCCGGCCGGGAAGCCGCGTGACGAGCCCGTCGCCGCGCGGCGAGACCACCGAGGTGTCGTCGAACGGCCGCGCCGGCTCGACCACCGCCTCGTGCACGACGGCGGAGTGGAACTGGTGGCAGGACGACGTGCGGGCGGGCTCGACGGCTGCCGCGGCGCACACGCGCCGGCGGTTCTCGGCCACGCGGCCCAGGTCGTCGCCGGAGCGCAGGCCGAGGTTGAGGCTCTCGTACGCGCCGTCGGAGACGCCGCCGCGCCGGCCGGAGAACACCGCCGCCACGCCTGCGACGCCGCTCCAGCGAAGGAGCGGCACCCCTTCGACCTCGTCCCAGTCCAGGCTCAAACCGCTGGTCAGCCTATCCGACGAGGGTGTGGAGCATCTGCACGACAGCTTCCGAGGCGCCGCTCAGGATGGCCTGGAACTGGCGGTTGAAGATGAGCACGAGGGCGAGCACGACCGCCACCCCGTAGCGATCGAAGGAGAGCCAGCGGTCGTACGTGCGGTCGTCCATCGCGGCGCCCACGACACGGGAGCCGTCGAGCGGCGGGATGGGCAGCAGGTTGAACAGGAACAGCGTCACGTTGACCAGCAGCGCGAGGACGGCGACGTCGAGCGCGGTGCCGTCGAGCCGCGCGTGGAACACGATCGCCGCGCACACGGTCGCGACCAGCAGGTTCGTGAGCGGCCCGGCGACGGCCACCAGCGCCATGCCGCGCTGCGGCGACCGGAAGTGCTCCGGCACGACCGGCACCGGCTTCGCCCAGCCGATCGCGAAGCCCGGCAGGTTCAGCGCCAGCCCGGCGAGGAACGTGATGCCGAACATGGCGGTGCCGAGCCAGTCGAGGTGGCGCACCGGGTTCAGCGTCAGCCGCCCCATCATCTTCGCCGTCGGATCGCCCAGCCGCCACGCGACCGCGCCGTGCGCGAGCTCGTGCAGCACCATCGCCACCAGCAGCACCGGCAGCGTGAGGAGGAAGGTGCGCAGGTCTCTGCATGCCCGGCGCCACCGTACGCCATGCGACACTGCGGGCGTGCGTACCGGCTCCCAGCGATCGCTGGCCCTCGCGGCCGTTTTCGCGGCGGTGATCGCGATCCTCTTCCTCGCGTTCGGCCTGGTCGCGGGCTCAGGCCAGTAGCGTCCGCGCGCGCTCCAGCTCGGCCGCCCGGTCGGGCAGCTCGCCCGCCCGCTTGGCCTCCAGCAGCGCATCGAGGATGCGGCCCAGGTCGGGGCCCGGCTCGAGGCCGAGCTCGGCCACCAGGTCGTTGCCGTCGAGCTCGAGCCCGACGTGCCGGTGCTCCGCCAGCCAGGTGCGGCCGGCGTCGCCGCCGACGACCAGCGCCGCCTCCGGCGGCAGGTGGGCGAGTCCCGCCGGCGTCGCCTCGGCGGCGGCGATCACGACGCGGGCGTCGGCCTTGCGCAGCCGCAGCCACTCCGCCAGGCGCGGTCGCTCGGCCGGCTCCAGCGATCGCAGCAGCAGGGCCAGCCGCGCGCGGCGGCGGTCGACGTCGGGCACCTCGGCCGCGAGGGCGTCGAGCTCGGCGACCGCGACCGGATCGACGGCGAGGCCCGGTGCGATCGCGGCCAGCACGCCCAGGCCGGACAGCAGCGCCAGCGCGGCCGGCGCGGCGTCCTCGTCCAGCAGCAGCAGCAGCGCGTCGCGCAGACGGGTGCCTCCCACCGTCGTGACGAGGCCCGCGGCCGCCACCTCGCGCGCCTGCGCCTCGGTCGCCTCGTCCAGGGCGAAGCCGAGACGAGCGGCGTACCGCGCCGCCCGGAACAGCCGCGTGGGGTCGTCGCGGAACGACGCGTCGTGCAGCACGCGGATGACACCGGCGCGGACGTCGGCGACGCCGCCGTGCGGATCGGTGATCGCGCCGAACGCCGGCTCGTCCAGCGATGCGGCGATGGCGTTGATCGAGAAGTCGCGGCGCGCCAGGTCGTCCGCCAGCGATGCGGCCGTCACGTCGGGCAGTGCGCCGGGTTCCCGGTAGTGCTCGGCCCGGGCAGTCGCGAGGTCGACGTCGCCGACCGCCGCCGTGCCGAACGCGTCGAACACGACCAGCCGCTCGCCGGTCGCCCTGGCCAGGCGACGCGCGACCGCGACCGCGTCGCCGTCGACCACCAGGTCGACGTCGACGTGCGCCGCCCCGAGCAGCAGGTCGCGGACGGCGCCGCCCACGAGATACACCGCCGCGTCCCCCGCCGCACCGGCCAGCGGCCCGCGCAGACGCGCCACCTCGGGATGGCGCTCGAGGTCGGCGGCGAGCGAGATCACGCCAGGGCGATCACGTCGATCTCGACGCGGATCCCACCCGGCAGCGCTGCGGCCTGGATCGTGGTGCGAGCCGGATGCGGCGCCGGCATGCGCTCCTTGTAGACCTCGTTCATGGCCGCGAACTCGCCGAGGTCGGCGAGGAAGACGCTGGCCTTCACGACCTTGTCGAGCCCCGATCCGGCCTCCTCGAGGATGGCGGCGAGGTTGTCGAAGGTCTGCTGCGTCGCGGCGGCGATGTCGCCCTCGACGAGCTTGCCCGACGCGTCAAGCGGCCCCTGGCCGGAGACGAAGACGAGGCCGTTGGCGACGATCGCCTGGTTGTAAGGCGCACCCTGAAACGGGGCGGGTGCGATCTCGGTGCGTACGACAGATTTGGACATGGCGGGAACCGTACTCCACCATCCCGCCTGTGAACCCTCACCTGACCACCCCGGCGGGCCGCCCGCGTGCCCGCAGCCTCCAGATCCCGTTCGCCGGCACGCCGGGTCCCGCGAACGCGATCACCGACGTGCCCGGCCTCGAGGTCGGCGTCTGCACCCGCATCGAGGGCGAGAACGTGCGCACCGGCGTCACCGCGATCCACCCGCGTGGCAAGGGCAATCCGGGCGACCCGTGCGCCGCCGCCAGCTACTCGCTGAACGGCAACGGGGAGATGACCGGCGTGACGTGGATCGAGGAGTCGGGCGCGCTCGCCCTGCCGATCGCGATCACCAACACGCACGCCGTCGGCGTCGCGCACGAGGCGATCATCCACTGGGTCGGATCCCGGCACCCGGACCTCGCCGACATGTGGATGCTGCCCGTCTCGGCCGAGACCTGGGACGGATACCTGAACGACATCAACGGCGGCCACGTCACCCGCGAGCACGTGCTGCAGGCGCTCGACGGCGCCACGGACGGGCCGATCGAGGAGGGCTCCGTCGGTGGCGGCACCGGCATGAACTGCTACTCGTTCAAGGGCGGCAACGGCACCGCCTCGCGGACCGTCGCGTGGGGCTCGCGGACGTACACGGTCGGCACGCTGCTGCAGTGCAACTTCGGGGCACGCGCGGAGCTGTCGATCGGCGGCGTGCCGCTGGGAGCCGAGCTCGCAGACGACGACCCGCTGGGCGAGTGGGTCCCCGGGCAGCCCGGCGCCGGCTCCGTGATCGCGATCGTCGCCACCGACGCGCCGCTGCTACCCGGGCAGTGCAAGGCGCTGGCGCGGCGCGTCCCCCTCGGCCTGGCCCGCACGGGGACGACCGGCAGCCACTTCTCCGGCGACATCTTCCTCGCGCTCTCGACCGCGAACGCCGGCGCGTTCCGCACCGGCTTCCCGGCCGGCGAGCCGGGCGACGCCGACCACGACACGCTGACGTTCGTGCCGTGGCAGTGGATGGACCTGCTCTACACGGCGGTCGTGCAGTGCGTCGAGGAGTCGGTCGTGAACGCGCTGGTGGCGAACGAGGAGATGGTCGGCCGCGAGGGGCACCGCGTGCCGGCCCTGCCGCGCGACCGGGTGCGGGAGCTGATGGCGGCGCGGGGCGCGCTTACGCCGTGACGCGCTCGATGGCGGCGCCGAGGCCGCGCAGGCGCTCGTCGATGCGCTCGTAGCCGCGGTCGATCTGCCCGACGTTGCCGATCACGGTCGTGCCCTCCGCGGCGAGCCCGGCGATCAGCATCGCCATGCCGGCGCGGATGTCGGGCGACTCGACCCGCTCCCCGTAGAGCTTCGCGGGGCCGGTGATGACGCACCGGTGCGGGTCGCACAGCACGATCCGCGCGCCCATCGTCACCAGCTTGTCGGTGAAGACCAGGCGGTTCTCGAACATCTTCTCGTGCACGAGCACGGTGCCCTGCGCCTGCGTGGCGACGGCGACGGCGATGGACGTGAGGTCGGCGGGGAACTGCGGCCAGGGCCCGTCCTCGATCTTCGGGATCTGGTTGCCCAGGTCGTTCGCGATCACGAGCTCCTGGCCCGGCGGCACGTGCAGGTCGGTGCCGACCGCCTCCGTCCGCACGCCGAGCCGGCCGAACGCGTGCAGGATCGCCCGCAGGTCGGAGTGCTCGACGCCGGTCACCGTGACGTCGCCGCCGGTGACCGCCGCGAGGCCGACGAACGACGCGATCTCGATGTAGTCGGCGCCGACGCGGTGGTCGCAGCCCGACAGCCGCTCGACCCCGTCGATGTGCAGCATGTTGGAGCCGATGCCCTCGATGCGGGCGCCCATCTTCACGAGCATGCGGCAGAGGTCCTGGACGTGCGGCTCGCAGGCGGTGTTGATGAGGCAGGTGCGGCCCGGCGCCAGCACGGCGGCCATGACGGCGTTCTCGGTGCCGGTCACGCTCGGCTCGTCGAGGAACACCTCGGCGCCCTTGAGGCCCGACTTCGCGGCGATGTCGATGGAGCGGTCCATGACGACCTCGCGCCGAGCGCCTCGAACGCCAGGATGTGCGTGTCGATGCGGCGCCGGCCGATGACGTCGCCGCCGGGCGGCGGCAGGGTCACCTTGCCGCAGCGCGCGAGCAGCGGCCCGGCCAGCAGGATCGACGCGCGGATGCGGCTGCAGAGGTCGCGGTCGAGCGTCGTCTTCGACACGAACTCGGCCCGGATCTCGAGGTCGTTCTGCGCCGTCCACTCCACGCTCGCGCCGAGATCGGCGACCAGCTCGACCATCACCTCGACGTCGCGGATGCGCGGAACGTTCGACAGGCGGACTACGCGGTCGGTCAGGAGCGCCGCGGCGATGATGGGCAACGCCGCGTTCTTGTTCCCCTCGGGGGCGATAGTCCCGGAGAGGGGACGTCCGCCCTCGATGACGAAGTGCTCGATCACTGCCTGCCGTGCCTCGATCGTGGCCACGGGCGGCCATGCTACCAGCCGCTCCTCCCCTACCATCCCCCAGATGACCGATCTCGTCCATGACCGCGACGCTGCGTGGTCGCTGCTGCAGGAGTTCACGAAGAGCGAGGCGCTGCTGCGCCACGCCCTCGCAGTCGAGGCCGCCGTGCGGTATTACGCCCGTCAGGACGGCGAGGACGAGGCGGCCTGGGGCAACGTCGCGCTCCTCCACGATTTCGACTACGAGGTGCATCCGACGCTCGACAAGCACCCGCAGGACGGCGGGCCGATGCTGCTCGAGCGCGGCTATCCCAACTGGTTCGTCCGCGCCATCCTCTCGCACGCCAACCACCTCGACCTGGAGCGCGAGACGCGGCTCGAGAAGACGCTGTTCGCCTGTGACGAGCTGGCCGGGTTCGTGCACGCCTGCGGTCTGGTGCGGCCGGACGGCATCACGACGCTCGAGCCGTCGTCGGTGAAGAAGAAGCTGAAGCAGAAGTCGTTCGCCGCCGGCGTGAACCGCGACGACGTGCGCGAGGGCTTCGACCTGATCGGCCTCGAGCCGGACGAGCACATCACGAACGTGATCGCCGCCCTGCGCCCGATCGCGCCCGAGCTCGGCCTGCGCACCGCGGCGCCCGATCCAGCCTAACGGCGCCTTCGTGACGCGACACGCCCGTACCGTCACGCCCGAGCGCCAGTTCCTACCGATCGCACGATCCGCGCGCCTCCTGCGCGGAAACGTTCTGGGGTCAGACCCCAGTACGGCGGGTTTTGGGGTCAGACCCCAGTGTCAAAGCGCACTATCCGGCAGACGAAATCGCGGTAGACTCGTGCCCAGCGGATGACCGTCAACGTTCGATCAGACCTGTCCGTACCGCTCGGAACCCAGCTGTTCTGGCAGCTCCGGTACGCGATCGCCACCGGCGAGTACGAGCCGGGCGAGCGCCTGCCGACGGTGCGCGAGATGGCGGCCGCGCTGCGCGTCAACGCCAACACGATCCGCACCGTCTACGCCCGGCTGCAGGACGAGGGCTGGGTCGTCGCCCGCCGCAAGGTCGGCACCGTCGTCGCCGATCCGCTGCCGCGCACGTACGACGACGCACTCGAGGCGATCCTCGACCGTGCATTCGACGAGGCCGCGAGCCAGGGCATCGAGCCCGACGAGTTCGCCGCCGGCGCCTTCGCCCGGGCCGCCCAGCGCGCCGCCGTCGGTGCACGCCGGCTGCTGTTCGTCGAGTGCGGCCGGGACGAGACGGAGCCGTTCGTCTCGCAGCTGCGCCTCGCGTTCGGCGACCGCATCGACAGCGTCGAGGGCGCCGTCATCGTCGAGGTGCAGGACCGTCTGGCCCAGGGCGACATCGACGCGGTCGTCACCACGGCGCACCACGCCGAGGAGGTCCGCGCGCTCGTGAGCGAGGTGCCCGTCGTCAGCCTGCTGCCGTCGCCGGAGTTCATGGACGTGGTCGCCGAGATCGCCGCGCTGCCGCACGGCACGCGCGTCGGCGTGCCCTATCCGTGCCAGACGCCGCGGCGCAACGCCGTCTCGATGATCCGCCGCATCGCCCCGCGCATCGACGTGGTCGAGGCGGCGTCGGCCGACGACCCGGCGCTGCAGACGTGCGACATCGTGATGGCCTGGTCCGAGGATGCCGCGGACGGCCACATCCCCGGCACCCGCGTGCTGTCCCTGAATCACGGCATCGACGCCGCGGCGCTCGTGCACGTGCGCCGCCAGCTCGGCCTGTAGCCGCCGCCTAGCGCACGGAGTCGACGAGCCGCTCGAGGTCCCGCTCGTCGTTCCAGAAGCCCACCGACGCACGGACGAGCCCGTGCGTGGGGATCTGCCGCAGCAGCACCCCCAGCTCCTCGCACCGCGCGACCACGTCGGCCGGCTCGCGGCCCGGCGTGCGGAACGCGACGATCGACGACGGCTCGGCCGGCGTCACGAGCTCGACCGAGTCGACGCCGGCGAGCTGCTCGCGCAGCGTCGCCGCGAGGGAGGCGGCGCGCTCGCAGGTGGCGTCGAACCCGAGGTCGCGGCGCCAGTCGAGCGCGGCGCTGACGCCGGCGAACGCGGTCAGCGTCACGGTGCCCGCGTCGAGGCGGCGCGCGATCGTCCACTCCTGCACCTCGGGGCCCGAGCGGCGGTCGCGCGACAGGTACCACGGCCACGGGGTGCGCAGGTCGCCGAGCGCCTCCGGCGAGACCCACAGGGCGCCGGTGCCGGACGGGCCGCACAGCCACTTCTGGCCCGAATACGTGTAGTAGTCGCAGCCGAGGCTGCCCGCCGCGAACGACATCGCGCCACCGCCCTGCGCGCCGTCGACCAGCACCCGCGCGCCGGCCGCGTGGGCGTCGGCGCTGATCTCGGCGATCGGCAGGATCGCCCCGTCCGTCCACAGGATGTGCGAGATCGCCACCAGCCGCGTGCGCGGGTTGAGCGCGGCAGCGATCGCCTCGCGCGTCGGCTCGACCTCGCGGATCACGACGCCGTGCCGCTGCGCCATTTCCTCGAGCGGCGCGGTCAGCCCGGGGTGCTCGTGCGTGGTCGTGACGACCTCGTCGCCGGCCGACCAGTCCATGCCCCAGATGACCGTATTGCAGCCGTCGGTGGTGCAGTGGTTGAGCGCGATCTCGTCCGCCGGTGCACCGGCGGCCTCGGCGAACGCGGTGCGGGCGCGATCGGTCAGGCCGTCCCAGGCGGCGTACCCGCGGGCGCCGACGCGGCCCCAGACGTACGCCTCCTCGAGGTGCTGGCGCATCGCGTCGGCGGCGGGCTTGGGCAGCGGGCCGAACGTGCCGGCGTTGAAGTACGCGTTCATGGTCGCGGACGGCAGTTCGCCGCGCAGACGGGCCAGGTCGATCATGGGCGGCAGGGTAACGTTCCGGGTGATGGGCCTCTTCCGCCGCCGCCGCTTCGCCGACCTGGTCGAGCGTCAGCTGGACATGTTCACGGCCGACCACCGCAGCGAGATCGCCGAGATGGTGCAGGCGCTGGACGAGCATCATCGCGCCGCGCGCGACGACGCCCAGGAGGCGTACGGCGACTACCAGGACAAGGTCGACTGGGCCGCGCAGGACCTGCTCGCGATCCGCGACGCCTACGCGTCCACGCTCGACGACGAGACGGCCGAGGCCTACTCCCGCGCCTTCGCCCGCAGCGTCCGGCGACGGTTTCCCCCACTCGGCCGCGCGGTCGAGACCGAAGACGTCGACTAGGCGGGCGTGGCGAGGGAGACCTCGTCGTCGACGATCGCGAGGTGCACCGGGTGATCGGCGATCTGCGGCTCGGGCAGGCCGGCGTCCCGCAGCGCGTCCTCGAGCCAGCCCGAGGCGCGGAAGCGCAGGTAGGCCTCGTGGCTCGGGCAGGTATCGACGAGCGTCACGCCGTCGGGTCGGCGCAGGACGAGCAGCAGCTTGACGTTCGCCGCCGCGCCCTGCTCGAAGAGGCGCTCGATGTTCGCGACCAGGTCGTCCGGGTCGCCGGTGAACGTGAGGATCGACGCGTGCACGGTGGGCTCCCAACGGTCGTGTCCGCCAACGATCGCCGCGGATCGTGAGCGGCCCGTGAACGGCCCGTGACCGTTCGATTCCAGGGGCCGGACGTTTCGTGCGCGTTTCGGTGCCTGGCACCCAAACGCTGATCGCGGCGCACTTCTGCGCGTGGTTTTCACACTTCCGGCACATTGCGCGCGGGAGTGGCGCGGATCCGCCGGACGCGAGGTGGCATGGAAGGCGCACGACCCGCGCGGAGGCGTCTCGCCAGACGGCGATCTCGTGACGCGGCTTCCTGCCTGGACTCGTCGGTCAGGCGACGATCACGGCGCGGCCCGCCGTCGTGCCGCTGACGCGCGGGACGACGTCGTGGACGCTCTCGCGGGCGCAGCGCGCGACGTCGGGCTCGTGGCCCGTGCCGTCGAGGTCGCGGGCGCTCTGCGAGTCGGCCAGGGCGGCCATCGGATCGGCGTAGGCCCGCGCGAGCGCGCGGGCGGTGCGGGCGCCGTCGGTGAGGAACGCGGGGCCGGCGAGCTCCTCGATGCGCTCCACGAGACGGCCCGCGACGTACACGTCGTCGAGCGCCACCTCGCCGCGCACGCCGGCGCAGCGGATCGACACGTCGCCGTCGCCCGCCACCCGCGCCACGGCCCGCGCCACCGCCTCGAGGCACGTCAGCGCCCCGACCAGCACGATTTCGGCCTCGTCGGCGGCGCGCAGGATCGCGCGCGTGCCGTTCGTCGTCGTCAGCACCAGCGTCGCCCCCTGCGGCGCCTCGTACTCGGCGGGGGAGTTGCCGAGGTCGAACCCCTCGATCAGGACACCCTCGCGCTCGCCACCGAGGACGATCCGCGACCCCCGCTCGCGCAGCGCGTCGTCGATCTCGCCCACGCAGACGACTCGTTCGTAGCCCGCCGCAAGCGCCTGCGCGATGGTGGTCGTGGCGCGGATGCAGTCGATGACGACCTGCACACGTCCGGGCGCGGCGTCGCGGGGTGTGAACGCGACGTGGATCTGCACGGGGCGGCAGCCTACGCCACCGTACCCCGAACGGGTGACGCTAGATTTCTGCGCGAATGCCGATAGGCGGGATGTGGCCCCCGACGACAACCGGCTCGACGCCATGCTGGAGCGCGTCCGCTCCCTGCCGCTCTCGCACGACGGCGCGATCGAGGAGATCGTCGACGCCTGCGACTCGCCGTACACGACGATGCCGGAGATCGCGGAGCGCGTCGGATCGGAGCCGGCCCTGGCAGCGATCGTCATGCGGCAGGCCAACTCCGCGTACTACGGCTACGGCCGCAAGATGGAGACGCTGCCCGACGCCTGCGTGCTGCTCGGCATCGCCACGATCCGCACCCTCGCGCTGACCAACGCCGCGCTGCGCTTCCTGGCCGTCGACCGCGACGGCCTGTCACCGATGCGCCGCGAGCTGCTCGACCACTCGATCGCGACCGCCGTGGCGGCGCGTTCGCTGGCGAAGCGCGCCGGCGACCCGCCGGACCGCGCGTTCTTGTGCGGCCTCATCCACGAGCTGGGCACGATCGTCCTCACCCGCGTGGCGAAGCCCGAGTTCCTGCACTGCTACGTGACGGCCCGCAAGGAGAAGCGCGGCTTCACCGACGTGGAGCGCGAGGTGTTCGGCTTCGGCGCGCCGGAGCTGGGCGCGCGACTGGCCGAGCAGTGGCGGTTCCCGCCCCCGATCTGCGAGGCGATCCGCTGCCAGGACGACCCGGCGGCGGCCCGCATCGAGCGCTCCCTCGCCGACGCGCTGCACTGCGGTGACTGGCTGGCCGCCGAGATGGGCCGCGGCCTGGTGCCGTTCTCGCATCCAGAGTGGCCGCAGAAGCGCGCCGCCGACGTGTTCGGCATGTCGCCCCTCAACCTGGCCGAGCTGATCGCCGAGGTGGACGAGGGCGCGGCGGGCTTTGCGATCGCCGCCTAGCCCGACCAGAACGGCTCAGATGCCCTCTTCGCCCGTCAGGTAGCGGGGCTCGGCGAACACGCGGCGCACCATCGGCTCGAAGAACTCGGCCGGCTCCCAGTCGTAGTCGGGATCGAAGCAGTTCTGGTCGTACTTCTCGCAGAACTCGACCGTCAGGTCGTAGTTCGGGTTGTCCTTCCAGCGATCGCGCACGTTGCGGTCGCCGCCCGAGTGGTGCGCGTAGTAGTACAGCTGGAACACACCGTGGTACTTGACCATCCAGGCGTACTCCGGCCGGACGAACGGCTTCAGGATCGCGCCCGTCATCTCGCCGTGCGTCCACGGCGCCAGCTCGTCGCCGATGTCGTGGAGCAGCGTCGCGACGATGTACTCCTCGTCGCGACCGTCGCGGTAGGCGCGCGTCGCGCCCTGCAGCGAGTGCTCGTAGCGCGACACCTTGTAGCCGGAGAACGAGTGGCGCAGCTCCTCGAGCGCCGCCATCATGCGGCCGGGCAGCTCCGCCGTGAAGCCCTCCGCAAGGCGGTCGAGCAGCGCGTAGTCCTCTTTGGTGCCGTCGGCCATGTGGACGAACGAGACGGTTTCCACGGGGCATTCCTCCTGCGTCGCTGGCGGCAGTATCGCCACTAACCTCCCGAGATGGATCATCTCGACACCCGCGTCGTCTGGGCCGGCGAGGCCGAGTCGCTCGCCGACGGCGGCACCCAGGTGCCCGTGCAGCACTCGATCGCCTTCGGCTACGACGACGTCGACTCGTGGCTCGACGTCGCCCTCGGCAACGCCCCCGGCCACATCTACTCGCGCAACACCAACCCGACGGTGCGTGCGTTCGAGCGCAAGGTCGCCGACCTCGAAGGGGCCGAGCACGCGATCGCCTTCGCCTCGGGCATGGCGGCCGTCTCGGGCACGCTGTTCACGCTGCTGACGCCCGGCTCGCGCGTCGTCTCCGTCAAGGACACCTACGGCGGCACCAACCAGCTGTTCATCGACCTGCTGCCGCGCCAGAAGGTCGACGTCGCCCTGTGCGACACCGAGGACCACGAGGCCGTCGAGCGCGCGATCAGCCGCGGGCTGGACGTTCTGTACCTGGAGACGCCGACCAATCCGACGCTGAAGGTGGTCGACATCGAGCCGCTGACCGCGGCCGCGCACGAGAAGGGCGCGATCGTGGTCGTCGACAACACGTTCGCGACGCCGATCAACCAGCAGCCGCTCGCGCTCGGCGCCGACCTCGTGGTGCACTCCGCCTCGAAGTTCCTGGGCGGGCACGCCGACGCCCTCGGCGGCGCGCTGGCCGGTCGCCGCGACCTCGTCGAGCGGGTCTACCACTACCGCGAGATCACCGGCGCGGCGCTGTCGCCGCACGACGCGTACATGCTGCTGCGCGGCATGAAGACGCTGGCGCTGCGCATCGAGCGCCAGAACGCCTCGGCGCTGCGCATCGCACGATGGCTGGAGGCCAACGACGCCGTCGAGGCGGTCTTCTACCCGGGCCTCGAGTCGAACGTCGGGTACGAGATCGCCGCGCGGCAGATGTCGGGCTTCGGCGGCATGCTCGCCTTCTCGCTGGTGGGCGGCTTCGAGGCCGTCCGCGCGGCGCTGCCGAAGCTCCGGCTCGCGCACCGGGCGGCGAACCTGGGCGCGGTCGAGACGATCGCGGGCATTCCCGCCACCACCAGCCACGTCGAGTGCACCGCCGAGGAGCGCGCCGCGATGGGCATCCCCGAGGCGCTCGTCCGCCTGTCGGTCGGCATCGAGAACCCGGACGACCTGATCGAAGACCTGCGGCAGGCCATCGACTGATGAAGGTCGTCTCCGTGGTCGGCAATCGCCCGCAGTTCGTGAAGGCCGCGCCGCTGCACCTGGCGCTCGCTCCACGGGCCGACGTGGTGCTGGTCGACACGGGGCAGCACTACGACCACGGACTGGCGGGCATCTTCTACGACGAGCTCGGCATCGCGCCGCCCGCGCACCGGCTCGAGGTCGGCTCGGGCACGCACGCGGAGACCACCGGGCGCGTGCTGGAGCGCATCGAGCCGGTGCTGACGGCGGCGGCGCCCGACTGGGTCGTGGTCTACGGCGACACCAACTCGACCCTGGCCGCGGCGGTCGCGGCCTCCAAGCTCGGGCTGCCGGTGGCCCACGTCGAGGCCGGCCTGCGCTCCTTCGACCGGTCGATGCCGGAGGAGCTGAACCGCGTGCTGACCGACACCGTCGCCGACCTGCTGCTGTGCCCGTCCGGCGTCGCCGTGCGCAACCTCGAGGCCGAGGGCATCACGCGGGGCGTGCACGTGGTGGGCGACGTGATGGCCGACGCGGCGCGCCTGTTCGGGCCGCTCGCCGATCGCATCGATCGCCCCGACCCGCCCTACGTGCTGGCCACCATCCACCGTGAGGCGAACACGCGCCAGCCGTCGCTCGGGCGGCTCGTCGCTGCGCTGTCGGGGCTGGGCGAGCGCGTGCTCCTGCCGCTGCACCCGCGCACGCAGGCCGCCGTCGAGGCGGCGGGACTCGCGTTCGGCCCCTCGGTCGAGGTGCGCGAGCCCGCCGGCTACCTCGAGTTCACAGCGCTGCTGCGCGGCGCCCGGGCGCTGCTCACCGACTCCGGCGGCGCGCAGAAGGAGGCGTACTTCCACGGCGTCCCGTGCGTGACGCTGCGCGATACCACCGAGTGGGTCGAGACGGTCGACTCGGGCTGGAACGTGCTCGCCGGCGACGACGCCGGCGCGATCGGCGCCGCCCTCGCGCGTCCGGCTCCCACCGAGCGGCCGGAGCTGTACGGCGACGGGCACGCGGCGGAGCGGATCGCCGCGCTGCTTCAGACGACGAGCGGCGTCTCGCCCGACGGCTCGACCCGGTAGGCCGCCGCGCCCGGGCGGAACGCGACCACCTCGCGCAGCTCGGTGCCCTCGTACCAGAGGCCGGTGCCGTCGTCGGCCGCGACGCCGGACGGGAAGCCCTCGTCGCGCACGAGGCGCGTGTAGACCGGCCGGCGGCGCTCCTCGCCGTCGTAGTGCGGGCACGCCGACCCGGGCAGGAACCCGAGGCCGTCGCGCATGCCGTCGAGGTCGGCGCGGAACGAGTCGGTCACGCCCGCCTCGAACCAGCAGATCATGCCGGCGGACGAGCCCCACAGCAGCGCGCCGCTCTGCCACGCGGTGCGCAGGGCTTCGTCGATGCCGTGCAGGCGCCAGATCGCCAGCGCGTTCGCCGTGTTGCCGCCCGTCACGAGCACCGCGTCGGCGCCGGCGATGCGCTCGCGCGCGTCGTCCGGCGGCACGGCGTGCAGGGGCACGTGCGAGGCGTCGAAGCCCCGCGGCACGAACCGCTCGTAGAACCGGACGATGATCTCGGGCAGGTCGGCCGTCGCCGTCGGCAGCAGCACGACCTTCGGCCGGTCGCCATCCAGGCGCGCCGCCACCCAGTCGCAGACCTGCGGATCGAGCGCCCCGCCGCCAAGCCCGAGGATCCCCATCTAGTGACCCGCGCCCGACGTTCGCGGACATCTCGGCACTGCGGAGCGGCGCCTGGAACCCCACCGGGGAACCCGGTGGGGTGCGTCCCGAACCCTCGGACAGGCGTCCCGCCTGCCTCTCGGGCCCGCTCCTTGCCAGGCTTGTCCGCACCGCCGACCTGTCGACGACCTTCGGACGCGGGACACTAGCGGTCCCGAAACCCGCCGCCGAGCGCCGCCTGGGCGGCTGCCAGCCGGGCAGCCGGGACGCGGAACGGCGAGCACGAGACGTAGTCGAGGCCCACGGCGTGGAAGAACGCGATCGATGCCGGGTCGCCGCCGTGCTCGCCGCAGATGCCGAGGCCGAGCGCCGGGTTGGCACCCCGGCCGCGCTCGCAGCCGATGCGCACCAGCCCGCCGACGCCGTCGACGTCGATGGTCGAGAACGGGTTCGACTCGAGGATGCCGTCCTCGACGTAGGCGGACAGGAACTTGCCCTCCGCGTCATCGCGCGAGACGCCGAGCACGGTCTGCGTCAGGTCGTTCGTGCCGAACGAGAAGAAGTCGGCGTGCGGCGCGATCTGGTCGGCGCACATCGCCGCGCGGGGCAGCTCGATCATGGTGCCGACCGGGATCTCGGGCGTGCCCTCCTCCTCCAGCACCTCGGCCACCAGCTCCCGCATCCGCTCGAAGCTCGGTCGCGAAGCCGACGAGCGGGATCATGATCGCCGGGCGCGGGTCGCCGCCGGTGGAGCGCACCGCGCGCGTGGCCCGCGCGATGGCGCGCACCTGCATGGCGTAGATCTCGGGGTACAGCAGGCCGACGCGGCAGCCGCGCGTGCCGAGCATCGGGTTCGACTCGTGCAGGCGGCGGATGCGCCCGAGCAGCTTCTCGGCCGCGTTCAGGCCCGCGTCGCCCGCGGCGCGCAGGCGCTCCACGGCAACGGCCTGGACGGTCACGTCGGGCAGGAACTCGTGCAGCGGCGGGTCGAGCAGGCGGATGGTCACCTCGAGGCCGTCCATCGCGCGGAGGATGCCCTCGAAGTCGCCCTGCTGCATGGGCGCGAGGCGGTCGAGCGCCGACTCGCGCTCCTCGGCCGAGCCGGCGAGGATCATCTCGCGCACCACCGGCAGGCGCTCCTCGGCCATGAACATGTGCTCGCTGCGGCAGAGGCCGATGCCCTCGGCGCCGAACTCGCGGGCCCGCGCGGCGTCCTCCGGCGTGTCGGCGTTGGCGCGGACGCCGAGCCGGCGGATCTCGTCGGCCCACGCCACGACCTGCTGGAAGTCGTCGTTCACCTGCGGCGGCACCAGCGGCAGCGCGCCGGCGAACACCTCGCCGGTGGAGCCGTCGAGCGTGATCACGTCGCCCTCGGCGAAGGTCTCGCCGCCGATCAGCACGGTGCGCGCCTCGACGTCGATGCGGATCGACTCGGCGCCGGCCACGCACGGCTTGCCCATGCCGCGCGCGACCACCGCGGCGTGCGAGGTCATGCCGCCGTGCGCGGTCAGCACGCCCTGGGCGGCGATGACGCCGTGGATGTCGTCGGGCGTCGTCTCCCACCGCACCAGCACGACGGCCTCGCCGCCGCGCCCGCGACGCTCGGCGCTGTCGGCGTCGAGCACGATGGCGCCGACCGCGGCGCCCGGCGACGCGTTCAGCCCGCGCACCAGCGGCTCGCCGCGGCGCTCCGGGTCGATGGTCGGGTGCAGCAGCTGGTCGAGGCCGCGCGGATCGATGCGGCCGACGGCCTCCTCCCGCTCGATCACGTTCTCGGCCACGAGGTCGCGGGCGATGTGCAGCGCGGCCTGCGTGGTGCGCTTGCCGGTACGGGTCTGGAGCAGGTAGAGCGTGCCGCGCTCGATCGTGAACTCGATGTCCTGCATGTCGCGGTAGTGGCTCTCGAGCCGGCCCATGGTCTCGATCAGCTGCGCGTAGCACTCGGGCAGCACGCCCTCGAGCTCGGGCAGCGGCCGGGGCGTGCGGATGCCCGCCACCACGTCCTCGCCCTGCGCGTTGACGAGGAACTCGCCGAAGCTCTCGCGCGCACCGGTGGAGGGGTTGCGCGTGAAGCAGACGCCCGTGGCCGAGTCGTCGCCGAGGTTGCCGAACACCATCTGCATGACGTTCACGGCCGTGCCGAGGTCGTCGGAGATGCCGTGCGCGCGGCGGTAGACCGTGGCGCGCGGGTTGCTCCACGAGCGGAACACCGCGTCGATCGCGCCGCGCAGCTGGGCGCGCGGATCGTCGGGCAGGGTGCCGCCGTGCTCGGCCGTCAGCCGGCGGAACTCGGCGCCCAGCGCACGCAGGTCGTCGGCGTCGAGATCGGTGTCGTTGCGGACGCCGCGGTCCGACTTCTTGCGCGTCAGCGCGTGCTCGTAGACGTCGCCCGGCACGCCCTCGACCACCTCGCCGTACATCTGCACGAAGCGGCGGTACGAGTCCCAGGCGAAGCGCGCGTTGCCCGACTCGGTGGCGAGCGCCTCGGCCGTCGCCTCCGACATGCCGAGGTTCAGGATCGTGTCCATCATGCCCGGCATCGAGTGGACGGCGCCGGAGCGCACCGACACCAGCAGCGGGCTCGCGCCCTCGCCGAGGCGGCGGCCCGTGCGCTCCTCGAGCGCCACCAGCCGCGCCTCGATCTCGGCCTCGAGGCCGTCGGGCCAGCTGCCGTCACGCGTGGTCGCGACGCAGGCCTCCGTGGTGACGGTGAAGCCGTCGGGGACGGGGACGCCGATGCGCAGCATCTCGGCCACGTTCGCGCCCTTGCCGCCCAGCAGCGACCGCATGTCGGCCGATCCCTCGCTGAGGTCGTAGACGTACTGGGGCACGGCCCGGAGCATACTTGCGGCCCTCGCCCGGGCGAGGCGCTCTAGCTGGCGTCGACCAGGTCGATGACCCGGTTCGCGGCTTCCTCGAGGGCGATGTTGGTGACGTCGACGACCGGGCAGCCGAGCCGCCGCTGCACCGCGTTCGCCTCCTCCAGCTCCTCGAAGATGCGGTTCAGCTCGGCGTAGCCGTCGCGCACGCCGGCGCCGCCGATGGCGCGCAGCCGGCGGCCGCGGATCTTCGCCAGGCGGTCGGGATCGATCGTCAGGCCGACCACCTTCGCGGCGTCGATGCGGAACAGGTTCGCGGGCGGCTGGATGCCGCGCACCAGCGGCACGTTCGCGGTCTTGTAGCCCAGATAGCCGAGGTACATCGACAGCGGCGTCTTGCCGGTGCGCGAGACGCCGATCAGCACGATCTCGGCGTCCTCGAGGCCCTCGCCGGAGAGGCCGTCGTCGTGCTTGACGGCGAACTCCATGGCGGCGACGCGCTTGAAGTAGTCCTTGTCGAACGCCAGCGGCCGGCCCGGCACCAGCTCTGCCTCGTCGCCCGACGCCGCGGTCAGCGCCTCGAGCGGCGGCCCCAGCAGGTCGCAGTGGGCGATGCCCTCGCGGTGGCACAGCTCGGTCGTAATGCGCCGCAGCTCGCGGTCGATGAGCGTGAAGAAGACGGCCTTGCCGGGCGGCCCGCCGATGCGCTCGAACGCCCGCGACAGGCCCTCGATCGTCGTCACCCGCGGATGCCGCACCAGCGTGGTCGGATGGCTCGAGAACTGCGCCTGCGCGGCGCGCGCCACGCGAGCCGCCGTGTCGCCCGTCGAGTCGGAGATCAGGTGGACCTCGATCGGGTCGGTGGTGGCCATCAGCGCTGCACCTGGGAGAGGTCGCCGAGCCGGTTGCAGATCGCGGTCACGTCGACCAGGAGGCGGAGTCGGTTGGCGCGCACGGCGACATCATCCGCCATCACGAGGACGGCGTCGAAGAATGCGTCCACGGGCCTGCTCAGCGAGGCGGCCGCGGCCAGCGCGTCGGGGTCGGCCGCAGCGGCTGCGATGGCATCGGCGAGGCCCCGCTCGCTGTCGTGCTCGAACAGCGCCGGGTCGAGCCTCGGGGCGGCGTCGTCGGCGCCCTTGGCGGCCAGCCGGTGGCAGCGGGTGAAGGCGTTCAGGGCCTGCGCGAACGCGTCGCCCTCGACGGCCGTCCTGCAGGCGGCGGGCGCGATCGACGTACGCCACCGGATCGGCCGGAGCGGCCGCTCCGCGGGCGGCACGGGCCAGGTCGATCGCCACGCCCTCGGTGGCCAGCACGGCGTCGACGCGGTCGAGCACGAACTGCTCGACGGCCTCGACCGCCGCCGCCTGGTCGACCGGCAGCTGCGCGCCCTGGCCGGAGAGCATCGCGTGGATCTGGCCCGCCCGCTCGGCCAGGCGCAGGTCGAGCCGCCGGTCGAGCGTGATGGCGACGATGCCCGCGGCCGCGCGGCGCAGGCCGTACGGGTCACGCGAACCGGTCGGCCGCTCGCCGATCGCGAGCGTGGTGGTGAGCGTGTCGAGCTTGTCGGCGACGGCCAGCAGCGCGCCGGCCGCGGTCTGCGGCAGCTCGCCGCCGGCGGCGTCGGGCAGGAACTGCTCGCCGATGGCGCGCGCGACCTCCTCGTCGAGGCCCTCGGCGCGGGCGTACTGCTCGCCGGCGTAGCCCTCGAGCTCGGCGAACTCCTGCACGAGCGTCGACGCCTGGTCGGCCTTCGCCAGCCGCGCCGCCGCCAGCGCCCTCGCGTCGCCGCCGAGCGCGTGCACGAGGGCCACGATGCGCTCCGTCTTGTCGGCCAGCGAGCCGGCCCGGGCGTGGAACGTGATGCGCTCCAGGTCGGACGCGAGTGCCTCAAGACCCCGCTGGCGGTCCTGGTGGACGCTGAAGACGGCGTCGTCCAGCCGGCCGACCAGCACGCGCTCGTTGCCCGCCCGCACGGCGTCGTCGTGCGCGGGGTCGGAGTTCACGACGGTCAGGAAACCGGCGAAGCGCTTGCCGTCGGCGCTCAGCGGCAGGTAGCGCTGGTGCGACTGCATCGCGGTCACGAGCACGCGGTCGGGCAGGTCCAGGTAGCGCTGGTCGAACGAGCCGGCGATCACGTGCACGCGCTCGACCAGGTGCTGCACCTCGTGCAGGACGCCGGCCGGGTCGCTCCACTCGGCGCCCGCGGTGGCGGCCGCGGCGTCGAGGGCGGCGGTGATCTGGCGGCGCCGGAACTCGGACGGCACCGTCACGCCCGCCGCCGGCCAGCGCCGTCACGTAGGCGTCGGCCTCGGGCAGCTCGAACGCCGGGGCGACCAGCCGGTGGCCCCGCACCTCACGGCCGGAGCGCACGCCGGCCACCTCGGCATCGAGCACGTCGGAGCCGTGCAGCACGACGAGCGTGCGGATGGGCCGCGAGAAGCGCAGCGTCTCGAACGCCCAGCGCATGTTCTTCGGCATCTGCAGGCCCTCGACCAGCCCGTCGACGAGCTCCTGCGCGAGCACCGCCAGCGTGGCGGTGTCGGCGTCGGCGCTGGCCCAGACGAAGCCGTCGCGCAGCTCGAGCGCGTCGGCGGTCAAGCCGTGGCGGCGGGCGAACCCCTCCCCCGCCTTCGTCCAGCCGTCGTCGTTGCGCGCGACGTTCTCGGGCGGGCCGCGGTGCTCGACGCGCTCCGCCGCCTGGCGGCCCGGCACGTCGTGCGGCCAGCACGGCGATCCGCCGCGGCGACACGTGCGTCTCGACGCGCGACGCCGCCAGCCGGCGCTCGGCCAGCAGCCGCTCCAGCACGCCGGCGGCATCGGCGTCGGCCACGCGGCAGGCGTTGGCCGGCAGCTCCTCGCAGCCCAGCTCGATCAGCAGCGTGGCGGTCACGCCGGCTCCAGCGAGGCGACGTAGGCGGCGGCGACGGCGCGCGCCAGGTTGCGGACGCGGGCGATGTAGCCGACGCGCTGCGGTGACGCGAGATGGCGCCGCGCGCGTCGAGCAGGTTGAAGGCGTGCGAGCACTTCAGGACCTGGTCGTAGGCGGGCAGCGGCAGGCCGCGCGCCATCAGGGCGCCGGCCTCGCGCTCGTGGTCGTCGAAGTGGCGCAGCAGCATGCCGACGTCGGCCGCCTCGAAGTTGTAGGCCGAGAACTGGCGCTCGCCGGCGGTGTGCACGTCGCCGTAGGTGACGCCCGGCGCCCACTCCAGGTCGTAGACGTTGTCGACGCCGAACAGGTACATCGCGAGGCGCTCGAGGCCGTACGTGATCTCGACCGAGACGGGGTCGCAGTCGATGCCGCCGGCCTGCTGGAAGTAGGTGAACTGCGTGAT
This sequence comes from uncultured Actinomycetes bacterium, assembly GCA_963722525.1. Taxonomy (GTDB): domain Bacteria; phylum Actinomycetota; class Thermoleophilia; order Gaiellales; family F1-60-MAGs149; genus VFJZ01. The sequence goes on from CAVRMM010000002.1 coordinate 1,599,401, forward strand.
CTCCATGCCGTCCAGCCACACCTCCCAGCCGGTGCCCCACGCGCCCAGCGTCGGCGCCTCCCAGTTGTCCTCGACGAACCGCGTGTCGTGCGCGCCCGGGTCGATGCCGATGCGCCCGAGCGACTCGAGGTAGACCTCCTGGACGTCGGCCGGCGACGGCTTCAGCAGCACCTGGAACTGGTAGTAGTGCTGCAGCCGGTAGGGGTTCTCGCCGTAGCGGCCGTCCTTGGGGCGGACGCGACGGCTCCACGTACGCGACGTTCCACGGCTGCGGCCCGAGCGCAGCGCAGGAACGTGGCCGGGTTCATCGTGCCCGCGCCGACCTCGGTGTGGTACGGCTGGGCGATCACGCAGCCACGCGCCGCCCAGAACTCCTGCAGGCGGAGGATCACGTCCTGGAACGTCCCGGCGGCGGCCACGGCCAAAGCGTAGACCGGGCTGATCGTCCGCGCCCCGCTACCCTCCGGCGATGAGGACGAGGTCCGTGATCGGGGTCGTCACGCTGCTCCTGACCCTGCCGGGAGCCGCCTCGGCCGCTCCCACCTTCAAGCTCCGCCGCGTCGCCGCGCTGAACGGCGCCGGCCAGGCGGTCCTGCTCGCTGCGCCGAAGGGCGACAGCCGGATGTTCGTGGTCGACCAGCGCGGCGTCGTGCGGGTGCTCGAGAGCGGCCGCCTGACCACCTTCATCGACCTGCGCTCACGCGTCGAGGCGGGCGGCGAGCGCGGTCTGCTGTCGATCGCCTTCCACCCGAAGTTCGCCACCAACCACCGCTTCTTCCTGTACTACACGGCGCGCGGCACCGGCGACATCACGGTCGCCGAGGGGCGCGCCAGCGGCGACCGCGGCGCCTATCGCCGCACGCTGGTGACGATCCGCCACCGGCAGGCCGGCAACCACAACGGCGGCCACCTGGCGTTCGGGCCGGACGGCCGGTTGTGGTTCGGCACCGGCGACGGCGGCGGCGGCAACGACCAGTTCGGCCACGCCCAGAATCGCCGCTCGCTGCTCGGCAAGATGCTGCGCCTCGACGTCGACCACGCCGGCACGAAGCCGCGCATCTGGGGCACCGGGCTGCGCAACCCGTGGCGGTTCTCCTTCGACCGCAAGAGCGGCACCATCTGGATCGGCGACGTCGGCCAGGGCCAGTGGGAGGAGATCGATCGCGTCTCGAAGCCGGCCACCCGGTCGCTGCGCAACTTCGGCTGGAGCCGGTACGAGGGCCGCATGGTCTTCAACGCCGGCCGCACGCTGACCGGCGGCACGCTCGTGATGCCGCTGAAGGTCGTCGCGCACCCGGAGAGCATCGCCATCGTCGGCGGCTACGTGTACCGCGGCACCGACGTGCCGGCGCTGCGCGGGTACTACCTGTTCTCCGACAACGCCGGTCCGTGGATCCGCGGCATCCGCCTGCGCGACGAGCAGACGCGCGCTGCAGTTCACCCGAGCGCTCCGGGGTGCCGAGCGGCGTCACGAGCTTCGGCGAGGACTCCCGTGGCAACGTGTACGTCGTGACCTACGACGGCATCTTCCGGATCGTGCGTTGAGCCTGGACGTCGCCGGTCGCTTCGCCGACGCGAGCGGCTACCTCAACACCGCCTCCTTCGGGCTCCCGCCCGACACCGCCTGGACGGCGTTCCAGGCGGCCGCCGAGGGCTGGCGCCACGGCCGCGCACAGCCGCAGGACTACGACGCGCACCATCACCCGCGCCCGCGGCGCGTTCGCCCGGCTGCTGCACGTGCCGGAGTCGTGGGTGGCGATCGGCCACCAGGCGTCGCCGATGATCGGCCTGATCGCGTCGTCGCTACCGGACGGCGCCGAGGTGGTGGTCGCGGACGGCCAGTTCACGTCGGCGCTGTTCCCGTTCCTGGCCCAGGAGCGGCGCGGGATCGAGGTGCGCAGCGTGCCCTTCGACCGGGTCGCCGACGCGGTCACGGCCGCACGTCGCTGGTGGCGATCGAGGCGGTGCGGTCCGACAGCGGCGCCGTCGCCGATCTGGCGCAGATCCGCGCGGCGGCGCGCGACAACGACGCCCGCGTGCTGGCCGACACGACGCAGGCCACCGGCTGGCTCGACATCGACGCGTCGGGCCTCGACTACGTCGTCTGCAGCGCCTACAAGTGGCTGCTGTCGCCGCGCGGCACGGCGTTCATGTCGGTCAGCCCGGAGGCGGCCGAGACGCTCATCCCCCACGCCGCCGGCTGGTACGCGGGCGACGACGTGTGGGACTCCATCTACGGCGCGCCGCTGCGCCTGGCCGGACGACCGCGCGGCGCTTCGACATCTCGCCCGCCTGGCTGATGTGGGTCGGCGACGCTGCCGGCGCTCGAGCTGCTGGAGGAGGTCGGAGTCCCGCAGATCGGCGCGCACGGCGTCGGCGCTCGCGAACCGGCTGCTCGGCCACCTCGGGCTGCCGCCGTCCGACTCCCCGATCGTCTCGGTGGCGGTCGAGGGCGCCGAGCGAGCAAGCTCGCCGCCGCGGGGATCAGGGCGGCGGCGCGCGCCGGCCGCGCCCGGCTGTCGTTCGGCCTCTACAACACCGAGGCCGATGCCGACCGCGCCGCCGAAGCGCTGACCTAACCGTCAACTGGAACGTTAGCAGCGTATTTGGGCCGGAAGCGTGCAGGTGTCGCGGTGCGTCGGCGGCGGCGGGCGGGATCACGCGGCGACGGCGGCCGGCGAGGGCCGCGTACGATCCACGCGTGCTCCCCGAACAGCTCGATCTCATCGCCGGCACCCGCCGCGCCCCCGCCGTCACGCTCGACGGCTCCCTCGAGAACCCGAACACCGGCGAGGCCGTCGCGCCGCGCCTGTCATCGTCGCCCGAGGCCGCGGAGGAGGCGCTCGCGGCGGCCGACGGGCCTTCCTCGACGGCGCTGGTCGAACGACGCCGCCCTGCGCGCCGACGCGCTCGACCGCCTCGCCGACGCGCTCGCCGCCCGCGCGGACGAGCTGGGACCGATCGAGGCGATCGACTCCGGCGTGCCGATCGCCGTCACGAGCGCTGGTCGCCGCCAGCGTGCCGGGCCAGCTCCGCGGCGCCGCCGCCCAGCTGCGCGAGACCGGCGACGTCGAGGCCACGGTCGTCGACGGCCGGCGCATGGAGGTGCACCACGTCGCGTGGGGTCCTGCGCTGGCGATCGTGCCGTGGAACGCGCCGCTGTCGCTCGCCGTGAAGAAGACCGCGAACGCGCTCGCCGCGGGCGCCACCCTGATCCTCAAGCCGTCGGAGCGCGCGCCCGGCGCCGCCAACGTGCTGGCCGACGCGGTGCAGGAGGCCGGCCTGCCGGAGGGCGTCTTCCAGCTCGTCCACGGCGACGGCAAGATCGGCGCGCAGCTGGCGGGCGATCGCCGCATCCGCGCCATCGCCATGACCGGCGGCATCCCCTCGGGCGCCGCCATCGCGGCCGCCGCCGCGCCGCACATGACGCGGCTGCAGCTCGAGCTGGGCGGCTCCAACCCCGCCATCGTGCGCGCCGACGCCGACGTCGCCGCGACCGGCGAGGCGCTGGCCCGCGGCATGCGTCAAGCTGAGCGGCCAGTGGTGCGAGGGGCCGCGGCGGATCCTCGTCCACGAGTCGATCCACGACGACCTCGTCCAGGCCACCGCCGACGCGCTCGGCCGCATCCGGTTCGGCTCGTCGCTCGACCCCGAGACGGAGTGCGGGCCCATCTCCCACTCCGCGCACCTGACCAGGCTGCAGTCGCAGATCGCGGCGCTGACGGCCCGCGGCGGCGAGGCGATCGAGGCCGGCGACCTGCCGGCGGAGGGCTTCCGGCTGCGGCCGACCATGGTGCTCGGCATCGCGCCGGAGGACGCGCTCGAGGAGATCTTCGGCCCGGTCGTGACGTTCCACCCGGTCGCCGACGACGACGCGGCGCTGGCCGCCGCCAACCTCGGGGAGGACGGCCTCGCCGGCTACGTCTTCAGCGAGGACGAGGAGGCGGCGCTACGCCTCGGCCGCCGGCTGCGGGGCGGCGAGATCAAGCTGAACGGCACCGCGCTGCTCGACATGGCGCCCGGATCCGTGCAGTCGTTCTTCGGCCGCTCCGGCATCGGCGGCCACGGCGCGCCGTCGCTGTTCGACTTCTTCCGCGGCGTCCGCATCGTCGGCTTCGACGACCCGAACCTCCTCTTCTAGCCGGGAGCACGTGTGGCCAGCTCCGCTCGCCCATCGTTCGCCGAGCGCAGCGCCTGGGCGCGGACACTGAGCTCGCCGGTCCGGGGCTTCCTGCAAGCGCAGGCCAGCCAGCGCGGTCTTCCTGCTCGCCGGCGCGATCGCGGCGCTGGTCTGGGCGAACGTCTCCGCTGTCCAGCTACGAGTCGTTCTGGACGACGCAGCTCGGCATCAGCCTCGGCGACTGGAGCGATCTCCGAGGACCTGCGGCACTGGGTCAACGACGGGCCTGATGGCGCTGTTCTTCTTCGTCGTCGGCCTCGAGGCCCGCCGCGAGTTCGACATGGGCGAGCTGCGCGAGCGCAAGCGCATCTCGCTGCCGGTGCTGGCCGGCGTCGGCGGCATGGCGGTGCCGGTGCTGATCTACCTGGCGTTCAACCGGTCGGGCGACGCGGCCAGCGGCTGGGGCATCGCGATGTCGACCGACACGGCCTTCGCGCTCGGCGTGCTCGCCGTGGTCGGCCGCCGTGCGCCCGCCACGGCTGCGCGTCTTCCTGCTCACCGTCGCGGTCGTGGACGACGTGATCGCCCTGACCGTGATCGCGGTCGTTCTACACCGAGGACGTGCGCGCCGCTGGCGCTGCTGATCGGCGCCGGGCTGCTGGTGGCCGTGCATGGTCGTGCGCTCGCTCGGCGTGCAGCGCGGCCTGCCGTACGCCGTGCTCGGCGTCGCGGCCTGGGTGGCCGTGCTGGAGTCGGGCGTCGACCCCGTCATCGTCGGCCTGGCGATCGGCCTCATCACCTCGGCGTACCCGCGCCCCGCGCGCGACCTGGAGCAGGCGACGCGGCTGTTCCGCGCCTTCCGCGAGCAGCCGACGTCGGAGCTGGCCCGCGAGGCCCGCCTCGGCCTCGCCGTTCTCGATCTCGCCCAACGAGCGGCTGCAGCAGATGTTCCACCCGTGGACGAGCTACGTGGTCGTGCCGCTGTTCGCCCTCGCCAACACCGGCATCGCGATCGACGCCGAGTTCCTGCGGCGCGCGGCCACGTCGCCGATCACGATCGGCATCATCGTCGGCTACGTGGTCGGCAAGCCGGTCGGCATCGTCGCCGCGCCCTGGCTGGCGGTGAGGCTCGACCGCAGGCGCCTGCAGCCGCCGGTGGCGTGGCCGACGCTCGCCGGCGGCGGCGCCGTCGCCGGCATCGGCTTCACGGTCGCGCTGCTGATCGCCGGCCTCGCGTTCGAGGGCGAGCAGCTCGAGGAGGCCAAGGTCGGCGTGCTCGCCGCGGCGTCGTGCTCGGCCGTCGTCGCGTGGGTGCTCTTCAGCGTCGTCGAGCGCCTGCCCGGCGAGCTGCGCGCGCGCCAGCTGGCGGCCACCGCCGAGTCGCTCATCGACCTGACCGGGCCGGTGGACGAGTCGCGCGACCACGTCCGCGGCGCGACGGACGCGAAGGTCACGCTCGTCGAGTACGGCGACTTCGAGTGCCCGTTCTGCGGTCAGGCCGAGACGGTGATCCGCGATCTGCTGGCCGAGTTCGACGACGACCTGCGGTACGTCTGGCGCCACCTGCCGCTGTCCGACGTGCACCCGCGGGCGCAGCTGGCCGCGGAGGCGGCCGAGGCCGCTGCCGCGCAGGGCGCCTTCTGGCCGATGTACGACGTGCTGCTGTCGCACCAGGACGCCCTGAAGCCGCTCGACCTGGTCGAGCACGCCCGGCAGCTCGGCCTCGACACCGACCGCTTCACCGACGAACTGCGCCGGCACGTCTACGCGGCGCGCATCGCGCGAGGACGTCGACGACGCCGACCGCAGCGGCGTGTCGGGCACCCCGACCTTCTTCGTGAACGGCCAGCGGCACCACGGCGCGTACGACGTCGCCACCCTCGCGGCGTCCGTGCGGGCGGCCCGCAAGCGCGCGGTCGCCGCCGAGCTCGCCGGCACCACTCCCCGACCCGGAGCAGACGATGTGTGACTTCCACGGACACCACGACCTCGAGCCCCTCGAGGCGGACGAGTGGGCGCTCGACACGCCCACCGTGCGCGCGTTCATCGCCGACGTGCGCCACCGGATCGGCCACGCCGCGTCGCCCGCCGCCGCCTGCGCGTCGATCGAGCCGGGGTTCCAGGCGCTGCTGGCCGACCCGGCCTGGCTGCCCGACGCCTACGCGGAGAGCGCGCCGGAGTCGGGCATGGGCGGCGGCATCGGCCAGTGGCTGCTGTACCGCTCGGCCGACCGCTCGCTGTGCCTGTTCAGCCTCGTCGTCCCGGCCGGGTCGATGACGCCGATCCACGACCACCTCGCGTGGGGGCTGATCGGCCTCTACCGCGGCGGGCAGGACGAGGAGATCTACCGGCCCGGCACCGGCTCCATGGAGACGGTCGTGCAGCGCCCGGTCGCCGTCGGCGACTGCTACCGGCTGCTGCCGCCCGACAACGACGTGCACCGCGTGCGGACGACGTCGGACGGGACGTCGGTGTCGATCCACCTGCTCGCGAGCGACACCGGCTGCATCCGCCGGCACACCTACGACGAGCGCACGGGCGAGGCGCGCGAGTTCCGCTCCGGCTACGTCAACGCCGAGTGCGAGGGCGGTCCGATCGTCGCTGCGGCCGATCGCGCAAGATAAGTCGCGAAACCCGGCGATGTGGGGGTACGCTGTTTCTCTGATGCGACGAATCCTCCTGGTCCTCCTGGCGACGGCCCTCGCCCTGCCCGCCGGCGCTTCTGCAGCGACGGTGCGCGCCTACTCCTTCGGCACCCGCACGCTCCAGGTGTCCGAGTACAACCGGACCCTGCACGCCCTGAGCGTGCCGATGCGGGGGCTGATCGCGACACCGAAGGGCACGGGGCCGACCGGGGTCGTCGTGATCGAGCACGGGTCCTATCCCGCCTGCCGCACCCCGGGCGGGACGATCGTCTCGGCGCCGCGGTTCCCATGCCCCGCGGGCCTGAGCACCATCGACAACGCCGCCGGCCACACCGCCCTCGTCGGCGCGCTCGCCGACGCCGGCTTCATCACGCTGTCGATCGACGCGAACGCCGCCTACCCGATGGACGATGGCAAGCGTTACCCCGACGGCTTCGCGGGGTCGACCACCGGCGCCTACGACATCCGCGCGCAGCTGTTCGCGCAGCACCTCGCGGCGGTGGGGACGGCATCGAGCGGCGGCGCGAACCCGTTCGGCGTCGCACTGGCCGGCCGGGCGGACATGACGCGGGTCGGGCTGATCGGCCACTCGCGCGGCGGCGAGGGCGTCGTCGAGGCCGCGCTGCGGGCCCATCCGGGCTACACGCTGCGGGCGATGTTCCTGATCGCACCCACCCACTTCAACGCGAAGACACCCCCCGACGTCCCGATGCACATCGTGTTCGGCTCGTGCGACGGCGACGTCTGGAACCTCGCCGGGGTCGGTCTGTACGACCGCGCGCGCGGCATGACGCGCACCTCGCCGATCTCGCAGACGCTCGTCCGCGGGGCGAACCACAACTGGTTCTCGTCCGCCTGGAGCCCGGGGACGCCGGTCGGATTCGACGACTACCCCAACACCAGCCAGTGCGCACCGCGGCTGGTCGCCACGGGGGCACGGCCGAGCGCCGCGCGCCAGCAGCGCGTCGCGGCCGCCCTCGCGATCCCGTTCTTCCGTCGCCACCTGCTGGGCGGGCCGCCCTCGTCGCTGATCGGCGACCGCGGACTCGCACGCAGTGTCGCGGGCGTGTCCGTGGTCCCCTCGTACGACTCCTCGTCAGCGCGCCGCGTCGACATCGACCGGCCGGCGGTGCGCGATCGCACCTCGTTCGGGACGCGGGTGCGCTCGTCCGGCGTGGCCCTCGGCTACCGGATCTCCACGCCGCCGACGATCGCCCGCCAGCCTCCGCCCAGCCGCTGGTCGCCCCACCGCCTCGCCTTCCGGACGATCCGCTGGGCGAAGCGCGGCGGACGGGTCGTCATGCCCCTCCCGGCCCCGAGCACCGCAGGGATGAACACGCTCTCGATGCGGCTCGCGGTCGACACGTGGTCGAGCCAGCGCACGGCGAAGGTCGACGTCTTCCTCCGCGACCGCGCCGGCCACGGCCGGACGATCCGCCTCACGGTCACCCCCGAGCGACCCAGCGCGGGCGCCTACCGGAAGGCCGTGCTCGGGACGTTCCGCATCAGCCTCAGCCGCTTCCGCGGCGTCAACATGAGCCGGCTGAGCGTGCTCGAGCTGCGACCGGTCGGCTCGCGCGGCGCGCTGCTGCTCGCCGACCTCTCCTTCGTCCGGCTCTCGTGAGCACCTGAGAGTGGCGTCCGTGCTGTGCGTCGTCGGCGCACGCCCCAATTTCGTGAAGATGGCGCCGGTCCAGCGCGCGCTCGAGGGACTCGGCATCGCCGCACCGCTGCTCCACACCGGGCAGCACTACGATCGCGTCCTGTCCGACTCGGTGATGGAGCAGCTCGGCCTGCCCGCCCCCTCGTACCACCTCGGCGTCGGCTCCGGCACCCACGCCGAGATGACGGCGGCGGTGATGATCGGCGTCGAGCGCGTGCTCCTCGACGAGCCGTTCGACGCGGTCCTCGTCCCGGGCGACGTCAACTCCACGCTCGGCGCGGGGCTCGCCGCCGCGAAGCTCGGCGTGCCCGTCATCCACCTCGAGGCCGGCCTCCGCTCCCGCGACTGGACGATGCCGGAGGAGATCAACCGCGTCCTCGTCGATCGCCTGGCCGACCTGCTGCTCGTCCACTCGGCCGAGGCGATCACCAACCTCGAGGCGGAGGGCATCGAGGCCGACCGCATCGCGTTCGTGGGCAACACGATGATCGACTCCCTCTTCACGCTGCTGCCGGCCGCCCGTGCGACCGGCGCGCGGGAGCGCCTCGGGCTCGAGGCCGGCCGCTACGTGCTCGTCACGCTGCACCGGCCGGCGCTCGTCGACGATCCGGCCCGGCTCGGCGCCGTGCTGTCCGTACTGCGGGACGTCGCCGGCGACATCCCGGTCGTGTTCCCCGTGCATCCGCGCACGAAGGCGCGGCTCGAGGCGGCCGGCATCGACCTCGGCGGCGTGGTCGCCCTGCCACCCATCGAGTACCTCGACTTCGCCTGCCTGCAGGCCGACGCGCGGCTCGTGGTGACCGACTCCGGCGGCGTGCAGGAGGAGACGTCGGCGCTCGGCGTCCCGTGCCTGACGTATCGCGTTACGACGGAGCGCCCCGTCACCGTCACGGACGGCACCAACCGCCTCGTCGGGCTCGACCCCGCGCTCCTGCGGGTCGCCTGCCGCGAGGCGTTGGCGGCGCCGATGCCCGACGTCGCGCCGTCGATCCCCCTGTGGGACGGCCATGCGGGCGAGCGGGCGGCGGCGGCGATCCAGACGCTGCTCAGCGCCCGGGCCTAGCGGGCGGCGATCAGCGGGTGCGGGCCGCGACGGAGACCGTCATCGGCGTGCGGCCACCGTCGCGCGGGACGGCGAGGCGCAGCACGTAGTTCGTGTGCGCGGCGAGCTGCTTGACCCGGACGAGGCCCTTGCGGACCGGGATGACACGGCCCGAGATGCGGAGCGTGCCGCGCTGCACGGCCTTCGGGATGCGGATCAGGATGCTGGTCTTGGTGCGGGAGACGATGCGCGGGCGGACCTGCGACGCGCGGAGCGCCGGGACGATGCGGACGCGCACCGCGGCGGCGGCGGAGCGGTTGCCCGCCCGGTCGACCGTCGTCACGCGGAAGGTGTAGGTGCGGCCGGCGCGCAGGTTGCGGACGGTTGCGCGCGGCGTCTTCGAGGTGGTTGGCGCCACGCCCGCGGCGGTCACGATGTAGGCCGCGGCGTCGCCCGACTTCGGCGCGCGCCACGAGATCGTCGCCGTAGTGCGCTTCGCCGATGCGGTGACGTTCGTGACCGGGTCGGCGAAGGTGTCGACCGGATCGGCGCTCCGGGTGACGACGCCGGTGCCGGTGCCGCCGCCCGTGGTTCCGCCGGGGGCGGCGTCCGTGCCGAGCTCGATCGCGCCCGGCTCGGGGGCCGAGCCGCAGTAGTGGTTCGCGGCACCGTCGCAGCCGGGCTCGACCGTGAGGCCGGCCGGGTTGCGGACGCCGGCGTCGCGCACCGGGGAGTCCTCCGCCAGGCGGAAGTCGGCGGCGGCGGGGTTCGTGGAGCGCAGGCGGGGATCGACGCCGCGCTCGCCCGCGCCCTGGCCGCTGAAGGCGGCGACGGCGGCGCCCGAGGCGACGACCTTGCCGTTCCAGACGAAGTCGGCGCCGGCCGGGCCGTGCAGGTCGTTGCCGCGCTGCGTGTAGGCCGAGGTTGCGGTGCCGGAGACGTCGAGCACCTTGTGGACGCGGCCGGTGACGATATTGTTCGTGATCGCGAGGCGGGCGGCGTCGTTCGAGACGATGCCCTCCGTCGTGGCGCCGCTGCGGCGGCCGCCGACGATGGTGTTCTGGGAGATCCGGAAGCTCTGCGTCGGCGAGTCGTCGACGTAGATGCCGGTCTGGACGTCGCTGATGCGGTTGCGGACGATCGTGACGGTGCCGGCCGCGGTGGCGTACTCGAACCAGGCGATGCCGATCGGGCACGCCGACACGGTGTTGCCGATGACGGTGGCGTCCTGGAAGCGGACGGAGACGCAGTTGGTGTAGGCGCCGCGGACGGTCGAGTCGCGGAGCGTCTGGCGCGGGCCCTTCAGGTACAGGCCGTGCGTGCCGTAGGTCAGGCCGCCGAACCCGCAGTCGGTGGCGGTGACGCGGTCGTAGACCGAGTCGGCGCCCTGGTCGATGACGCAGGAGTCGGCGACGTTCTCGAGCACCGTGTCGGTGACGCGCCAGTCGCTGGAGCCGGTGGTGACGTTGATGCCGACGCCGCTGCCGTTGCCGCCGTCGATCCGCGAGATGCGCGACTTGTCGATCGAGACGCCGGCCGACGGCGCGCCGGGCGACTGGTGGAAGCCCTCCGCGGAGTCCTCGACGACGACGTCGCTGAAGCGGACGCTGCGCGCTCCCGAGAGGTAGACGCCCTGACCGTCGTTCGTCCAGCGGCGGATGACGAGGTGCTCGAACACCAGCGACGACCGGCCGGTGATGGCGATGCCCGCGAACCCGTTGCCGGTGGCGCCGTCGAGCACCGCGCGGCCGGTGCCGTAGGTGCTGAAGACGATCGGCGCGGCCGGCGTGCCACTCGTCTTCGGCGCGAGCATCGCGCTGAAGACGGCACCGCCGGCGAACCGCACCACGTCGCCCGGCGCGAGGTTCGCGGCGTTGACCTTCGCCACGCTGCGCCAGGGCGCCTGCGCCGTGCCGGCCGCCGAGTCGTTGCCGCTCGGATTCACGAAATACTCGGCTGCCGCCGCCGGCTGGGCGACGAGAGCGCAGGCAAACGCGAGCATGAGGGTACGACGGAGCATGGGTCTCCAGGGGAGCGGGGCCGATCGGGGCCGCGGGTGTCGCTGGAACTGCGACGCCGCCGAACTCCGACATCACAGGGATCGGCGTCGTCACCCGGTCGGACGGCCCCCAAACGGGGGAACGATCCGCCGTGCGAGGGCCCAACCTCCCCCGCTCGGGTACCCCCGCTCCCCCGCCTGGGCTACCCCGGGCGGGTGCGATCGCCTCTCACAGCCCGCGACCTATACTCCGACCCATGAGTCTGGGCCGGGCGTGGGACGCCCCTGGCGGCGCCGCCGCCTCGTGGCGCCGCGCCGCGCCGATGTCTGAGGTCGCTCGATGAGGCTCGATGGCGAGGTCGCCGCCGGCGCCGCAGACGTCCTCGATCTGCCGTTCCCGCTCGTCCCCGGCGCCGCCCGCTTCTTCGGCAACGGCGCCACCTACCGGGTCGCGTCCGACGTGATCGACGGCGAGCGGCTGGTGATGCCGGTCGTGATCCGGCGCCGCGGACCGTTCCGCCTGCTCCGCTGCCTGTTCGCGCCGGTGCGCGAGGACGGAGCCGTTCCGTCGCTCGAGGCCGAGACGGCGTTCCTGGAGGAGTTCCTGGCATTCGTGCGCCGCGAGCGCACCTGCCACCGCATCGGCCAGCCGGAGAACTGGGCGCTCTTCCGCTCCGCGCCGGTCGACTCCGTCAGCGCACCGTTCGGCACCTACCGCATCCCGCTCACCGGGCGCGGGATCGACGACGTGGTGGCCGCCTTCAAGCCCCGCTACCGGAGCTACGTCCGGAAGGGCGCAGCGGAGGGCGCCGTCCTCCGCACCGGTGCCGACCAGCTCGACGCGTTCTACCCGCTGCACGCCACGACCATGGAGCGCGCCGGCCTGTGGCTCGCCCCGCGCGCGCAGTTCGACGACCTGCTGGCCGCGTTCGGGCCGGTCGCCGACGTGGGCGTGATCGAGGTCGACGGCCGCCCGGTCGCCGGCGAGCTGGTGATGACGACGCGCTTCGGGACGTTCGGCCTCTACGGCGGCACGTCACGCGACGCGCCCACCTACGCCGGCAAGTTCCTGCGGGCGGAGATGATGCGCCGCTCGATCGAGCGCGGCGCGGCCTTCTACGACTTCGTCGGCGCCCGCCTCTCCGACGTGGGCGGCACGTCGGTCGAGGGCATCCAGCAGTTCAAGTCGGGCTTCGGCGCCGAGCTGGTCGCCGGCGTGCTCTGGAAGGCCGATGTCGACCGGCTCCGCTGCACCGCCCTCGACACGCTGCAGCGGTTCCGCGGCGGCGGGGGCGGCGACATCATCGATCAGGAGCGCTCGCGCACCTCGACGGCGTCGCCCGAGATGCCCTGAAAGCTCGGCTCGTCGATGCCGTGCACGGCGATCAGCAGGCCGTCCAGGAAGAATTTCGTCGCCCAGTTCAGCGCGCAGAACGAGCAGTACTCGGCCCACAGCGGGTAGGAGCCCGCGACCCCGCCGTGGCTGGTGACGACTCGCGGGGCGCCGCGCCCGACGCCGGCGCCGCCCAGCTGCGCGCGGGCGACGTTGCCCAGCAGCTCGCGGCCGATCGCGTCGTCCTCCTCGCGGCCCGGCGTGGTGCGCGCCAGCCGCAGCAGGACCACGGCCAGCTGGGCCTCGCCCGTCAGACAGCGCCAGCCGGCTGCGGGCGTGAACCCGGGGCCGTAGCGGCCCGCGAGGCGGCCGTCACGCCGGTAGGCCTCCTTGAGCGCGTCCGCCGCCACCGTCACGGCGGCGAGGAGCTCGTCGTCACCGGTCAGCGCGTGGACGCCCTGCAGCCCCTCCAGGACGTAGGCGATCGTGTGCAGCAGCGGCGCCTCGCCCGCCGTGAAGCCGGTGTTCGCGAACCAGCCGCGCCCGTCGCGCTGCGTGAGCGCCCAGCGGCAGTTGCGGTGCGCCGCCTCGACGAACGCGGTCTCGCCGAGGACGTTGCCCGCGACGGCGAGGCCCCACGCGCTGCGCGTGTTGTAGGTGTGCACCTCGCCGCGCGCCAGCGCCGACAGCTGCTTGCGCCACGAGCCGTCGGCCTCCTGGTGCTCGACGAGCCAGCCGGCGGCGCGCTCGGCCGCCGTGCGGTGCCGCGCGTCGTCCGACACGGCGTAGGCGGTGGCCCAGCCGAACAGGCACTGCCCGGTGTTGAACACGGCGGGCTGGTCGGAGTCGCCGACGAAGCCCGACACGACGGCGCCGTCCGCGAGCTGGACGTCGCACTCCCAGTCGGCCATCCGCAGCGCGCGCCGGCGGGCGTCGGCGTCGCCCGTCGCGTCGGCGTAGGCGAGGAAGGTCGGGATGATGTAGCCGGTCGTCTCGGGGTACGACGCGGACCACGAGCCGGCGAGCGTGTCGTACCAGCCGGCGACGCCGCCGTCGGGCGTGACGTCCTGGGCGGTGCGCAGCCAGGTGTAGGCGCCGTCCAGCGCGGCGGCGAGGTCCACGTCGCCGCGTGGCTCCCGCACCGAGTCGCGGAGACCGTGGAGGAGGACGCCGCGGTGCGGGGCGGTGAGCGCCCGGATCAGCCTATTGCCCATGGGTCTCAATCTATCCGGATCGCCGGAGGAACGACCGCACGGTGCCGACCGCGGCGGCCCGCTCGCCACGATCGAGCAGCAGGAGGTGGCGGACCGGCGTCTTCTCGATGCGCGAGCACGTGATCAGCATCGCGACGCCGTAGAACGTGTACGCGATCGCCGACGCCGCGGCCGCGCCGGTCGCGCCGAACGGCGGGATCAGCAGCAGGTCGGCCGCCACCATCACCACGATCTCGGCGGCGGCGAGGCTCGAGCCGAGCCCCGGCCGGCCGCGGGCGCGCAGCAGCCAGCCACCGACGCGGGCCGCGGACAGGAACCAGATGCCGGGCAGGAGGATCAGCATCGGCACGACCGCCTCGCGGTAGCTGTCGCCATAGGCGCCGAGGATCAGGATGGGACCGCCGATGCCGACGGCGATGACGCCGATCAGCGACCCCGTCCCGTTCAGCCGCAGCGCGCCGGCCGAGGTGCGGCTGTCGCCGTCGCCCGACGACAGCACCGGCATGACGGCGGTCGAGATGGCGTTCGGCACCACGCCGACCAGCTCGGCCACGATCTGCGCGATCGCGTAGATGCCGACCGTCGAGCGTGAGGCGAACGCGCTCAGCACCAGCAGGTCGAGGCGCGCGTTGGCCAGCTGCAGCAGGCTGCCGATCTCGGAGCGGATGCCGTACCGGTACGACGCCGCGAGCAGCGACCGCGAGACGCCGACGCCGCCCCGGGCGAGCACGAGGAGCCCGCCGATCACCATCACGATCTGCGCTGACATGGTCGCGACCAGCGCCCCGGCGAGGCCGGTGTCGGTGGCGACGAGCAGCACGATCGCCATCACGACGGTCGCGCACCGGCCGAGGATGATCAGGGTCGTCTGCCGCTTGAAGCGGCGGTGCGCGGCCAGGAGGCCCGACGTCAGGTAGTCGACGAGGGTGAGCGGCACCAGCCCCGCCGCCAGGAACCAGACCGTGTTGCTGGGCGGGCTGTCGATCAGCTCGGGACCGACGGAGACGAGCACCGCGGCGCTGACGACGGCGACGACCGCGAGCACCGCCGCGATGATCAGGCAGTTGCCGATCAGGGTGCCGGTGAGGCGGGTGTCACGGGCCGCCTGGTACTGGGCCGCGACGGGGAGTCCGAGGCCCAGCAGCGAGACCCCGATCGTCGCCACCACCTGGATGATCGCGAGCAGTCCGCGGTCGGCCGGACCCAGGTAGCGCGCGATCAGGATCGAGGCGACGAAGCCGACCAGCAGCACCCCGACCTCGCCGACGGCCGAGATGGCCGCCCCACGGCGGAGGGCGCGGGCGGCGCCGGCATGGGAGTCGTGAGGGGTGTCCGCCGTGTCGGCCATTGGATATCGCCGCCGCGTGGCTACCCTCCGGAGGTGCGGGCTCTGCGACGACTTCTCCCAACCCTACTTGCTGCTTCCCTGCTCGCCGCCGCCTGCGGAGGCAGCGAGGGAGACCCGAAGGTCCCGCTCCGACTGGTGCAGGCGCCGGCCGTCGCGAAGCTGCAGCGGCTGCCCGCCGCGACGGCTCCCGTCATCCCGCTCGTGCCCCGCGGCGGCAGGGCGGCCCTGCAGGTCGCGTTCAAGGCGCCGGGGGACGTGAACGTGCGCGCGGACGCGCTCGAGCTGCGCGACCCGGCGGGCAACGCCCTGGAGCCGGCCTCCGTCTACCTGATCGACCGCGTCCGGGTCGTCCGGCCGAGCGACTCGGTGCGGGGCGGCCTCACCGGCTCCGTGCCCGACCCGCTCCTGCCGCTGCCGACGAAGGCGCCGAACCTCTCCTTCCAGACCCTCTACGTCGACGTCGCGGTGCCGCGCGACGCCCGCCCGGGCCGCTACACCGGCACCCTCGTCGTCCACGCCGGTGTCGAGCGCGGCGAGATGCCGATCGCCGTCGACGTCGCCACCGTCGAGCTGCCGGCCGACCGGACGCTCCGCACGTGGTTCCTGGTCTGGGACGACCGCGCCGAGGCCATGGAGCGCGCTCCCATCCGCGCCGCCTACCACGACCTCCTGCGCGAGGAGCGGGTCGGCGACGGCACCACCGCCTCCGCCGATCTCGCCGTCGGGATCGACGACGACCCGGCCGTGCCCGGCGCGGCGCAGCGGGTCGAGGACGGGGCGCGTGAGCTGCTGCGGGAGCGACCCGACGCGATCGCCTACTCCTACGAGTTCGACGAGCCGGAGGACGACGAGGCCCGTGCCGCCGCCGGCGAGTGGGGCCGCACGCTCGCCGAGAGCGCCCCCGATGTCAGCCAGCTCGTCACCGCGCCGCCGTGGGACGACGTTCCGGAGGGTGCGGTCGGCACGTTCGCGGTCCACCTCCGGGACGCGGCCGACGTCAGCGCCCGGGTCCGCGACCTCGGCGCGGAGCTCTGGATCTACAACTCGTGCTGCGAGCGGCGCGGCGATCCCACGCTGCTCCTCGACGATGCCGCCGCCGGCAACGCGGCGGTCGCGTCCGGCGCGTGGCTCGCGGGCGGCAAGGGCGTCCTCTACTGGGGCGTGTCGGCCTACAACGCCGATCCCTGGCGCGTCGCCTCTGTGGATCCCACCGGCGTCGCCAACGGCGATGGCGTTCTGCTGTACCCGGGCCGCCCGGTCGGCCTGGACAAGCCCGTGCCCTCGCTGCGGCTGAAGCTGTTCAACATCGGCATGGACCTCGTCGACCTCGCGGCGCTCGCCGAGGAACGGGGAGCGGGCAGCGAGGCGCGCTCGATCCTCACGTCCCTCACCAGCCGCGACCCGGTCGATCCGGCGGGCACGTCCTGGCAGGAGGCGGAGCGGCGGCTCGTCGAGCTCGCCGGCGGCTAGACTCAGGTCGGTGAGCCGAGTCGTCGTCATGCTCTGCGATGTCGATCTCGGCCGACCGGACGGGAGCCGCACGCACACCGTCGAGGTGGCGGCCGGCATGGCGCGCGAAGGGCTCGACGTCGTGCTCGTGGCGCGCGGCCCCGACCCCGTCGTCAGCGGCGTGCGGTACCGGGCCGGTGCGCCGTCGGACGCCGGCCGGGCAGCGCGCCTGATCGGCGTCAACCGCGCCGCGATCGCGGCACTCTGGCGCGCGCCGCGGGGCGAGCGGGCGTTCTACGTCCGCAAGGACTGGGGCTCGTTGCCGGCGCTCGCCGTCGCCCGCCTGCTCCGCTGCCCGGCCACCGTCGAGGTCAACGACATGCCCTACGGACGCGGCTACAACCGCCGGCCGGGGCTGCGCCCGCTGGTCGCCGATCGCGTGAAGCGGGTCGCGGCCGGTGCGACGTGGGCCCTGTCGACGCAGATCCTCGCGATCACCAAGGCGCTCGGCGACGTGATCCTGCGCGACTGGCGCGTGGCGCCGGAGAAGGTCACGGTCATGCCGGTCGGCGTCGACGCCGACCGCTTCACGCCGGTCGACCGGGCGACGGGCGCGAGCGCCGTCGGGCTCGATCCCGCCCGCCGCCGGGTCCTCTTCGTCGGCGCCCTCGTCGGCTGGGTCGACTTCGAGACGATGATCGACGGCGTCGCCCGCGCGCTCCGCGACCATCCGGACACCGACTTCGTGGTCGTCGGCGACGGGCCCGAGCGCGACCGGCTCGCCGACCTCGTCCGCCGGCACGGCATCGCCGACCGCGCCCTGCTGGTCGGCTTCGAGGCCGACCGCGCCCGCCTCGCGTCGTACATCGGCGCCGCCGACATCTGCCTGCTCTGCCACCGCACCGAGCTGCTCGGCCGGACGGGCGCCAGTCCCGCCAAGCTCGGCGAGTACCTGGCGGCCGCCCGCCCGGTCGTCGCCGTCCGGCTGCCCGGCGTCGAGGAGATGCTCACCGCCTGCGGCGGCATCCTCGTCGAGCCGTCCGACGCGGCGGCCTATGGCTCGGCGATCAGCGATCTGCTCGACGATCCGGTGGCCGCCGCCG
The DNA here is from genome assembly GCA_963722525.1 of uncultured Actinomycetes bacterium. Classification (GTDB taxonomy): domain Bacteria; phylum Actinomycetota; class Thermoleophilia; order Gaiellales; family F1-60-MAGs149; genus VFJZ01. The sequence continues at coordinate 1,617,317 of CAVRMM010000002.1, forward strand.
CGATCGGCAAGCGAGCCGCGACCGTCGTGCGCGAGCGCTTCACCTGGGACGCCGTCGCGCGACGCACCGTGCCGCTGCTCTGGGCCCGCTGAGAAGCGGCAGCGAGCCCGGCCACGGGTTACCATCCTGGTCGTGGCCCGGGTGTGCATCATCGTCCTCGACGCCGTCGGGGCGGGCGAGCTGCCAGACGCGGCCGACTTCGGCGACGCCGGCTCGTCGACGCTCGCGCACGTGGCCGAGGCGGTCGGCGGCCTGAAGCTGCCCAACCTGCGGGCGCTCGGCCTCGGCAACATGATGCCGCTCGCCGGCTGCCCGCCCCTGGCCGAGCCGCCGTCCGTGGTGGGCCGCCTGCGCGAGCGCAGCCTCGGCAAGGACACGACCACGGGCCACTGGGAGCTGGCCGGTGTCATCACGCCGGTCGCGATGCCGACGTATCCCGACGGCTTCCCCGACGACGTCATCGACGCGTTCGTGCAGGCCACGGGCCGCGGCGTGATCGGCAACGTGCCGGCGTCGGGCACCGAGATCATCCAGGAGCTCGGCGACGAGCAGGTCGCGACCGGCAAGTGGATCGTCTACACGTCGGCCGACTCCGTCTTCCAGATCGCCGCGCACGAGGGCGTGATTCCGCTCGAGGAGCTGTACGAGGCGTGCCGGACGGCGCGCGAGATCCTGAGCGGCCCGCATGCCGTCGGCCGCGTCATCGCGCGCCCGTTCGACGGCAGCGCCGGCTCGTACGCGCGGACGCCGAACCGCCACGACTTCTCGCTCGAGCCGGCCCGCCCCAACCACCTGACGCGCATCCGCGAGGCGGGTTCGAAGGTGCACGCCGTGGGCAAGATCTCCGACATCTTCGCCGGCTGCGACATCGACTCGACCGCGCCGACGCGGTCGAACGCGGAGGGCATCCTCGAGACCATCCGGCTGCTGCAGGAGGTGCCGGAGGGGCTGATCTTCACGAACCTCGTGGAGACCGACTCGATGTACGGCCACCGGAACGACCCCGAGGGGTTCCACCACTGCCTGCAGGAGTTCGACCGCGAGCTGCTGCAGATCCGCGCGGCGCTGCGGGCCGATGACCTGCTCATCCTCTGCTCCGACCACGGCTGCGATCCGACCACCGACTCGACCGACCACTCCCGCGAGCACGCGCTGCTGGTCGCCCACAGCCCGTCCCGGCGGCCGTCCGCCGAGGTCCGCCACGACGGCGAGTTCTCCGACGTCGGGGCCACCGCCCGCGCCTGGCTGACGGGCGACGTGCCCGGGCCGGACGAGGCGGGGGCGCCGATCCCGTTCCTGTGCGCGCCGCCGAGCTGATCGCCCTGAAGCGCGACGGCGGCGTCCACGACGCCGCCCAGATCCGCTGGCTCGTGGACGGCTTCCTCGACGGCACCGTCGCGCCGGAGCAGATGTCGGCGTGGTGCATGGCGGTCGTCTGGCGCGGCCTGGACGACGCCGAGATCGACGCGCTCTGCGCCGCGATGGTCGAGTCGGGCGACGTGGTCGACCTGTCCGCGCTCGGCCGCACCGTGGTCGACAAGCACTCCACCGGCGGCGTCGGCGACAAGGTGACGATCGCGCTCGCGCCGCTGGTGGCCGCGTGCGGCGTGCCGGTGGCGAAGATGTCGGGCCGCGGCCTCGGCCACACCGGCGGCACGCTCGACAAGCTCGAGGCGATACCCGGCTACCGCATCAAGATCGCCATCCCGGAGTTCGTGCGGCTGGTCGGCGAGGTCGGCTGCGCCGTCGTGGCGCAGACGAGCGAGCTCGTGCCCGCCGACTCCGCCATGTACGCGCTGCGCGACGTCACCGGCACGGTGCCCGCCCCCGGGCTGATCGCGACCTCGGTGATGTCGAAGAAGCTCGCATCGGGCGCCGACGCGATGGTGCTCGACGTCAAGGTCGGCGACGGCGCCTTCTGCCGGACGGTGGACGAGGCGCGCGAGCTGGCGCGGCTGATGTACGGCCTCGGCACGCGGGCGGGCCGCCGCGTGGTCTGCGAGATCACGCGCATGGACGCGCCGCTGGGCGCCGCCGTCGGCAACGCGCTCGAGGTGGCCGAGGCGTTCGACGTGCTGCGCGGCACCGCCCCGGCCGACGTCACCGAGGTGGTGCACACCTCGGCCGCCCGGCTGCTGGTGCTCGCCGATCCGGCGCTGACGGAGGAGGCGGCCGCCGAGCGGGTGCGGAGCGCCGTCTCGTCCGGCGACGCGCTCGCCCAGGCGCGCCGGTGGATCGCCGCGCAGGGCGGCGACGCGAACGTGGTCGACGAGCCGTGGGCCGTCATGGAGCGCGCACCGGTGACCGTCGCCGCGGCGGCGCCGCGCGGCGGCCACGTGCAGGCCGCGGGGGCGCTCGCGATCGGGGTCGCGGCGATCAGGCTCGGCGCCGGCAGGTCGCGCGCCGGCGACCCGGTCGACCACGCGGTCGGCATCGTCCTGCAGGCGCGTCCCGGCGACGAGATCGAGGCCGGGGCGCCGCTCGCGACCATCCACGCGCGCGACGCCGCCACGGCAGCCGCGGCCGCCGCCGACGTGGCGGCGGCGTTCACGATCGGTGACACCGCCGTTCAGGTGCCCGACGTGCTGCTCGAAACCATCGACTGATCGCCCCCGCACGGCGTCGGGGGGATGACACGGACGCCGTCGTCCGCCAGCATTGGATCGTGCGTCCGGTCCGCTTCAGCTACTCGCTCGCCCGCTGGGCCGGCGTCGCGCTGTTCGCGATCGGGCCGCTGATCGCCGGAGCCGCGGCGCTCTCCTCCTCCAGCGACGTCGATGGGCGCGCCGCGACCGGCCTGATCGCCGCCTTCCTGGTGCTCGCGGTGATCACCGCGGTGGCGCCGGCGCGGGCCTGGTGGATCGTGGCGCTGCCGGTGATCGCGATGGCCCTGACCGGCCTCGAGGTGGCCGCCGGCGGCGCCGACGAGGCGCATCGCATCGCGCTGCTGCCGCTGCTGTACGCCGCCACCTTCCTGCGGCTGCGCCCCGCGCTGCCGACGTTCGTGGGCTTCGCGCTCGTGACGGCGGCCATCATCGCGCAGGAGGACGCGCCGCTCGGCGTCGTGCTGGTCGACGCGCTGCTGCAGGTCGCGCTGGCGCTGGCGCTCTCCGCCGGCGCGGAGACGGTCGACCGCCGCGCCGCCGTCGACCGGGCCCGCGCCGCGCTCGCCGCCGCCGTCACCCCGGACGACGTCGTGCGCTGCCTGGAGGAGCACGTCATCGGCGGCGAGGTCGTGGCCGCTGCGCTCGCGATCGTCGACGGCGAGCCGCCGACCCTCGCGGAGTGGGTCGCCGACGCCGGCGTCGCCGCCTCCTTCCAGCCCGGCCGCACCATCCGCGTCGCGCCGCGCGACCTGATCTCGCAGGTCGCGATCGCGGGCGTCGTCGAGGTGGACGCCGCCGGCGACAGCGGCGCCGCGGCCGAGCTGCGCCGTCGTGGCTACGCCTCGGCCATCGCGCTCGGCCTCCCCGGTCCCGACGGCGTCATCGTCGGCGCGCTGCTGCTCGGCGGCCGGCGGGCGACGTCGTTCCGCGGCCGGCGCCGCGACCGGCTGGAGCGGACAGCCCGGCCACTGGCGGATGCGGTCACGGCGATGATCCAGCGCCGCGAGCACGAGGCGCGGGCGCAGTTCGGGCTGGCGGCCCGCGACGTCACGACCGGCATCGTCGCCGCGCGCGACACCGAGGCGCTGTGGGACGCGATCCTCGGCGGCCTGCGGCGCATGCTCGGCGCCGACCGGGCGTGGATCGCGCGTCGCTCCGAGACCGATCCCGCGTTCATCGTCGCCGCTGCAGCGCACGGCGCGCCGCGCGACGCGTTCCGCATCGACACCACGCACGAGACCTCGCTGACGGTCGTCGCCCTCGCCAGCGGCGAGCCCGAGTGGGTGCCCGACATCCCGCACAGCGACGCCGCCCACCGCGGCATCGTGTCCGACTTCCAGATCGAGGCGGCGCTGTTCCTGCCGATGTCCGACGCCAGCGGCGCGCACGGGCTAGTCGTGCTGCACTTCGACCGGCCGCGGTTGCTCCGTGACCACGAGCGCGACATCGCGGCCGCCCTGGCCCGCGAGGCCGGCCTCGCGTTCTCGCGCCTCGACGCCGAGCGCCGGCTGCGCCAGCAGGCGACGCGCGATCCGCTCACGGGCCTGCTCAACCACGGTGCCTTCCACGGCGCAGCCGCCGACACCATCGCGCGGCTGGGCGGCAAGAATCCCGTCGCGCTCGTGCTGTGCGATCTCGACCACCTCAAGTACCTCAACGACGCGTACGGGCACGGCGCCGGCGACGAGGCGCTGCGCGCGGTCGCCGGCGTGCTCGAGTCGTGCGCCCGGCGCGACGACGTGCTCGGTCGGCTGGGCGGCGACGAGTTCGGCTGGCTGCTGCCGGGAGCGACGCCCGACGACGCGGTGGCCGCCGCCGAGCGCGCGCTGCGCATGGCCGCCGCGGTCGAGACCGCCGCGGGCGACGGTGCGCTGTCGCTGACCGCGGGCATCGCCGTGGCGCTGACCGCGGTCGACGGCGAGACGCTGTTCGAGCGCGCCGACGGCGCGCTGCGCGAGGGCAAGCTCGACGGCCGCGGCGTGGCCCGGCTGGTCGGCGCCGACCGGCCGCGCCGCCAGCGCCCGGCGCAGGAGGAGCAGCGGCCGCAGGAGCTGCTCACCACCGCCGCGGAGACGGTGCCCGAGCTGGCCGAGCTGGCCGTCGTCGAGTGGTCGGCGGTGTTCCGCACCTCCGCGTGCGCGCTGTCGCTGATCGACGGCGACGTGCTGCGGACGATCGCCTTCTGCGCGGGCCTGCAGCCGCAGCCGGTGACGGTGGAGCCCTACGTGATCGCCGACTTCCCGGAGACGGCCGCGGCGATCGAGCTGCGCCAGACGCGGCAGATCCGCTCCGACGACCTCGCCGCCGACCCGGCCGAGCTCGAGGTCATGCAGCGCAACGACGCGCGCACGCTCCTCATCGTCCCGCTCGTCGTCGGCGACACGGTGCGAGGCCTCGTCGAGCTGTACGACTCGCGCCCGCGCAGCTTCTCGACCGACGAGCAGCGGCTGGCGCTGGCCCTCGGCCGGTACCTCGCCGCCACGCTCGACCGGCTCGCGACGACCTAGGCGACCTACACTCCCGGCAGCCATGCCCGAGCTGCCCGAGGTCGAGACCGTCCGCCGCAAGCTCGTCCCGCACCTGACGGGGCGGACGATCGTCCGCGCGCGCATCGACGACACCCGCCTCGTGCGGCCCGAGCCGCCCGAGGCCGTCGCCGCGCGGCTGACGGGCGCTCGCGTGACGGCGCTCGGCCGGCGCGGCAAGCACCTGCTGATCGGCCCTCGACGACGGCGGCACGCTCGCGGTGCACCTGCGGATGACGGGCAAGTTCCTGCTCGGCGATGGGGCGACCGACAACGGGCACCTGCGCGCCGTGCTGGAGCTCGACGACGGTGCCATCGTCGGCTACGCCGACCAGCGCCGGTTCGGCACCTGGCGCGTGCTCGAGGGCGACCCGGAGCTGCAGGAGTTCCTCGACGAGCGCCTCGGCGTCGAGCCGCTGGACGACGACTTCGACGGCCGTGTGCTGGCGAGGCTGTTCGCGGGCCGGCGGGCGTCGATCAAGGCGATGCTGCTCGACCAGCGGCTCATCGCCGGCGTCGGCAACATCTACGCCGACGAGGCGCTGTGGGCGGCGAAGGTGCACCCCGAGACCCCGGCGGGCCTCGTCTCGCGACCGAAGCTCGACCTGCTCGCGGTGGCCATCCGCGAGGTGCTCGAGGTGGCGCTGGTGGCGCAGGGCTCGACGCTGCGCGACTTCCAGTCGCCCGACGGCGCCTATGGCTCGATGCAGGAGCGGTTCAAGGTGTTCGACCGCACCGGCGAGCCCTGCCTGCGCTGCGGCACGCCGATCATCAAGCTGCGCGTCGCCGGACGCGGCACCCACGTGTGCCCTCGCTGCCAGCGGCGGAGGCTGGCGTGATCGGCGGCCTGCGCATCGGTCACTTCACCGACGAGGTAGGCCGCACCGGTTGCACGGTGATCCTGCCGCCGCCCGGTTCCACCGCCTCGTGCGAGGTGCGCGGGCTGGCGCCCGGCACGCGGGAGACGGCGCTGCTGGCGCCGGAGGCGACGGTCGACCGGGTCGACGCGATCCTGCTCACGGGTGGCAGCGCGTTCGGCCTCGCGGCGGCCGACGGCGTCGTCGCCGGCCTCGCGGAACAGGGCCTCGGCTTCCCCACCCCGGCCGGGCCGGTGCCGATCGTGCCCGCGGCCGTGATCTTCGACCGCGCCGTTGGCGAGGCCGTGGCGCCGGGCCCCGACGAGGGCCGGCGCGCCCTGGCCGGGGCGATGGCCGCGACGACGGGCTCGTGGCCGCGCCGCGGCGCGGTCGGCGCGGGAACCGGCGCGACCGTCGGCGGGCTCGGCGGCGCACCCCTGCAGGGCGGGTTCGGCGCGGCCGCCCTCGACCTGCCGGGTGGCGCGCGCATCGCCGCGGTCGCGGTCGTGAACGCGCTCGGCGACGTCATCGGCGCCGACGGCGCGGTGCTCGCCGGCGCCGGCACGACGGCCGCCATCCTCGCCGGGACGGTCGGCTCGAGCCCGCCCATCGGGCAGGCGACGACGCTCGTCTGCCTCGTCACCGACGCCGACGCCGACAAGCTCGCCTGCCTCCGCCTGGCACGCGCCGCGCACGCCGGGGTGGCCCGCGCGACCAGTCCGGCGGCGACCGCGTTCGACGGCGACGTCGCGTTCGCGGTCGCGACGCGTGCCGTCCCCGCTCCCGCGCAACTGCTGCTCGAGACGGCGGCGGCCGAGGTGACCGCGCTCGCGATCCGCGACGCCGTGGCCGCCCGATGAAGACGTACCGCGACGAGGCGGTGGTGCTGCGGTCGCTGCGCTACGGCGAGGCCGACCGCATCCTCCACCTGCAGACGCGGCACCACGGGCGCATCTCGGCGATCACGAAGGGCGTGCGGCGGACGCGCTCGCGGCTCGGCGGCCGCCTCGAGCCTCTATCTCAGGTACAGGTTCATCTTCATGCCGGCAGCGGCGAGATGCAGACGCTGGTGAACGCCGACCTGATCGCGAGCTTCGACGCCATCCGCGCCGACGACCGGCGGCTGCGGGTCGCGCTGACGGGCGCCGAGGCGGTGCTGCGCCTGTTCCCCGAGCCGGAGGGCAACGAGCGGCTGTTCGACGGTCTGGTGCGGTTCCTCGATGTCGTCGCCCACGACGAGCCGCAGGATGCGACGGCGATCGCGTTCGTGCTGAAGCTCGTCGCCCTGGCCGGCTGGGCGCCGCAGGTGACGTCGTGCGCGTCGTGCGGCTCCCCCGGTCCGCTGACGGGCTACTCCATCTCGGCGGGCGGCGCGGTGTGCGACAACTGCGGCGGTGCGGCCCTGGATCCCGCGTCGCTGGCGGCGCTGCGCGAGCTGCTGGGCCGTCCGCTGGGCGAGGCCGCCGCTCCGGGCGAGGCGGCGCTGGCGCGGATCCGCAAGATCGCGTCGGAAACGGTCGCCGAGCACTCCGGCACCCGCCTGCGTACCCTCGGCGTCCTCTAGCGATCGCGCTCGGCAAGGCGCGAGTGTCCGTGGACTCGGGCGGCTGCCGAACGTTGGGGTCTGACCCCAAATGGAGGTTTTCGGGGGTCAGACCCCGATCACAGGACACGCGCGGAAGGCGCGCGGATCGCGCGATCTGTGACAGTGCGTGCGTGTTCGGATACGGACAATGCGTCATCCGCGCGACGCGATTTGTCTGACTAAAGTCAGACAAATCGCTCCGATGGAGGATCACGCAGCTACGTGCGCGCCACCAGCACCGCCTCGAAATAGCCCTCGTCGCGGCGGCCCGTCCGGCGGTTCACGTGGCGGACGCGATGCCCGACCAGCTCCAGGCCGGCGCGGTCCAGGATCACGTCATACAGGTGACGGACGTCGTCGATCACGATCACCACCGGCGCGCCGGGGCGCAGCTGCGCACGCGCGTTGGCGAGCACCTGGGCGACGTCGTCGCAGTACGTGTCGAGCGAGGCGCGGGACAGGCCGCGCGATGGATTGCCGATCTCCTCTGGGACACGGTCGACGAGTCCGAGCAGCTCGAAGGCGTAGCGATGCTGGCCGTGGTAATCGATGCGCTTCGGATACGGCGGCGACGTGATGAGGCCGTCGAACACGCCGCCGAACTCGAGCGTGCGGGCGTCGCCGTGGTGGACGGCGACGTCGACGTCCTGCCGGAGCTCGGCGAACTCGGCGATGCGACGCAGCGTGTCACCCGTGTACCGGGTGATGAACTGGCGCGCATCGGCGGTCGGCTTGCACGTGCGGCGGTGCTTGTGGCACCAGTACGGCTCATGCATCGCGTGGCGCGGCGACTCGAGGTTGAAGTGCGGTGCCAGGCGCGCCGAACGCGCCGACCGCGACAGCACGACGCGCTGGACGTCGGCCGCCGGATCGGCGGGATCGATCAGCGATGCGTACCGGCGCAGGTCGGCCAGCGCCTCGGGCGCGAACCACTCGTCCAGGTAGCCGGACGGCGGCCCCGCGGGATCCCCCTCGTCGATGCGCGCGAGCGCCGACGTCAGCGTCGCCGTGACTCCGGCCAGGTCGTGCCGCGCCGTCTTCACCCGGCACAGCAGCGCGTTGAACGCCGAGATGTCGGCGCCCGCCGAGTGCGCGCCGAACGCCGCGCACTCCACCAGCGTCGTGCCGGAGCCCGCGAACGGATCGAGCACACGTGCGCCGGGCGCGAGGTGGCGCTGCAGGCACACCTCCACCAGTTGCGGCACGAACTTGCCGAGGTACGGGTGCAGCGAATGGACGTGCTTCGTGCGGTCGCGCTGCTTCAGCTCGTGCTCGGCCCACGACAGCTCGCGATCCAGGGCCGGCGCACCGAGCCCGGCGTAGACGTCTGCCTGGGTCGCCACCCCCGGCAGGCTACGAGCGCGGTCGGATGCCGTCCGGCACGGTCTCCGGGTTCACCGGCTCCGCGTGGTTGAAACCGATCTCGAAGTGGGTCTTGTCGCAGAACGGCTTGCGCTTCGACTGCCCGCAGCGGCAGAGGCCCACCGACTTGCCCTCCACGAGCTCCCACTCACCGCCCGACGGGTCGACGATGCGGAGCGGACCGGCCACGATCAGCGGGCCGGTCGCCTTGACGGAGATGGTGTAAACGTCGGACATGCAGGGACTCTAGCTCGCGCGTGCCCGCGCCCGGGGATGGGCGGCCTCGAACGTCTCGCGCAGGTGGTGGCCCGCGACGTGGGTGTAGATCTCGGTCGTGCCGATACGCTGGTGCCCGAGCAGCTCCTGGACGGTGCGCAGGTCGCAGCCGCCCTCGACCAGGTGCGTCGCGAAGGCGTGGCGCAGCGAGTGCGGCCCGACCCAGTCCGGCAGCCCGGCGGCGGCCGAGTGGCGGCGCACGATGTCGAACACGCCCTGTCGCGTGATCCGGCGGCCGCGGTTGTTCAGCACGAGCGCGTCGCGCTGCGGCACCTTGCCGAGGAATGGCCGGCCGCGGACGAGGTAGCGCGTGACGGCGTCGGTCGCCGCCTGGCCGCACGGCACGATGCGCTCCCGGTTGCCCTTGCCGATGCAGCGGACGAGGCCCGCCTCCCGGTCGACGTCCTGGAGGCGCAGGCCGACCAGCTCCGACACGCGCAGGCCGGCGCCGTACAGCAGCTCGAGCGCGGCCCGGTCGCGCAGGCCGAGCGGCGTCCCGTCGGGCAGCTCGACCAGCTTGATCGCCTGCTCCGCCGTCAGCGCCCGCGGCACGCGGCGGCGCTCGCGCGGCAGCGGCACGTCGCGAACGCCGATCGTGCGGACGCCCTCGCCGGCCCGGTGGCGGAGGAACGCGCGCGCTGCGGCCAGCCGTCGCCGCACCGTCGCCGGCGCGAGGCCGCGGTCGGTGAGCGCGTTGGCGTACGGCACCAGCTCGTCGCCCGTGACGGTGTCGGCGTCCAGGCCGGCGGCGGTGAGGAACGCCTCCAGCTCCTCGAGGTCGCGCCGGTACGCCGCCACCGTGTGGCGCGAGGCACCCCGCTCGACGTCGAGCGACTCCAGGAACGCGGCGACGCGGTCGTCCATGTCAGGACGTTCGACGCGCGTCGCCCGGCTCTTCCCGGCCGCCCCGGATCGCGCCCAGGACCGCCTGTGCGTGCCGGTCGGCCGGAATCGACTCCAGCGGCGCGGGCAGCGGGACGCGCCAGTTCGGGAACTCGTCCACCGTGCCGGGCACGTTTGGCTGCACCGTCGCCCCGAGCACGTCGTCCAGCGCCGCACACGCCAGCAGCGACGGCGACGACCCGACGTGCGAGTACAGCGCCACTGCGGGATCGAGATCGCCGACGACCGGCGCCAGCCGCTGCAGGTCGAGATCGCCCGAGGCGCCGGCGTACGCACCGGCCACGGTTGGCAGGTCGTGGGTGGTGACGGCCGCCATCGCGAGCCGTGGCATGTGCTCCGGCGGGCCGTCCTCGAACCACGCCAGGCGGTAGGACAGGATGCCGTGGTCGGCCAGCGCCTCGCGGACGCCCGCCTCGACGGTGCCGAGGTCCTCGCCGATCACCACGCAGCGGGCGCGCCGGCTCTCGAGCGCCACCACCGACAGCAGGTCGCGCGCCGGGTAGGTGATGTACGTGCCGGCGGAGGCGGGCGCGCCGACCGGCAGCACGAACAGCCGGAAGAGGCCCATCACGTGGTCGATGCGGATGCCGCCGGCGTGCGCCATGTTGGCCGCCAGATCGGCAGCGAACCCGGCGTAGCCCTCGGCCGTCAGCGCAGCGGGCAGCAGCGGCGGCAGGCCCCAGTTCCTGGCCCGCGGGGCCGAGCGGATCGGGCGGCGCGCCCACCGACAGCCGGTCGGCGACCATGCCCTGCCGCAGCCAGTGGTCGTAGCCCCCGGGCGCGGTGCCGACGGCGAGGTCGGTGACGACGCCGAGCCGCATCGGCGGCACCGCAGCCAGCTGCTCGTCGGCCAGCAGCTGCAGCCACGCGTGGAAGGCAACCTCGGCCGCCTCGTCGGCCACCAGCCGCGCCACGGCGGCGCCGTCCGGGTCGCGGAGCGCGTCGGGCCAGTGACGCCAGTCGGCGCCGTGCCGCCGCGCGAGCACCGTGAAGGCCGCGAACCGGTCGACGTCCGGCGACGCTTCGCGGAAGTCCGCCAGCACCGCCGCCCGGTCCGGCGTCAGCGCGCCGAAGGCGATCCGCAGCGCCGCCTCCTTCACGCCGAGCACGGCGTCGCGGTCGATCAGCGGCAGCGCGGACAGCGCGCGCCCCTCGGCCGCGAGCGCGTCGAACGCCGCCCGGCGGGCTGGATCCAGCACCGCCACCTCGGGCACCTCCTGCACCGCGACGTGGAGCGGGTTGCGCAAGCGCCGCGACGCGGCGTAGTACGGGCTCGGCTGCACCGGCGGCGTCAGCGCCGGTGCGTGCAGCGGCGACAGCAGCAGGAACCCGGGGTTGCCCGCCGCCGCCGGCAGCCGGGCCAGATCGCCGAGGTCGCCGATGCCCCAGCTGGCAGCCGAGCGGAGCGCGTACAGCTGCACCGCGAGCCCCCACTCCCGCCGGTCGGCCGGCGGATGCGCCGCGTGGGGCGCGACGACGAGCGGCACCTCGCGATCCGGCAGCTCGAGCACGTGCCGGCCGTGCGGCAGCGAGCCGGGCAGCTCAGCCGGCAGCACGCACTCGCCGCCGCCGTCGAGGCGGACGACGGCGTCCTGCGGCAGGTCGTGCCACCACGCGTCCTGGCCCTCACGCAGGACGTAGACGGGCGGCGGCGCGCCGGGCTGGGGCGGCGGGCCGAGCACGTCGAGCACGTGGCGCAGCGTCTCGATCGGCACCGTGACCTCGGTGCCGGAGATGTCGTTGTACGACGTTGCGATGCCGCGGCTGCGGGCCGTCGCGCGGACGTGGTTGTCAAGGTCTCCGGCGCCCATCGCCGGTACAGTGGAGCAGGTTCGAATGACGACGGCGACCACCACTTCCGGTCTCCGCCTGGATGCGAGCGGCCTCTCCGTGGCCGTCGGGTCGGCGGAGGCCACCGCGATCGACCTCTGCCTCGAAACGGCCGGCGGACGTGAGCGGCGCCACCCGCTGGAGCGGGTCGGTGACACGTGGCTCGGCCACGTCGAGGGCGTCCTCGAGGGCGATCGCTACGGCCTGCGCGCGTACGGCCCGGCGTGCGATCCGTCGGTGCTGCTGATCGATCCGCTGGCCCGCGCCGTCGACGGGCGCTGGTCGGTGGCCGTCGCCGACGTCGCGGCCACCTCGGCGCCGCTGCGCCGCCCCTGGGCCGAGACGGTGATCTACGAGGCGCACGTGCGCGGCTTCACGCGCCTCCTGCCCGGCGTGCCGCAGGCGCTGCGCGGCACGTACGCCGGCCTCGCGCACCCGGCCGCCCTGGCGGAGCTGGTGCGGCTCGGGATCACGGCGATCGAGCTGCTGCCCGTGTACGAGTTCCGCGACGAGCAGCACCTCGTCTCGCACGGCCGCCGCAACTACTGGGGCTACAGCCCGGTCGCCTTCTGTGCGCCGCACGCCGCCTACGCGGCCGCCGGCAGCCGGGGCGGCCAGGTGGCCGAGTTCCGCGCCCTCGTCGCCGCCCTGCACGCCGCCGGCATCGAGGTGATCCTCGACGTCGTCTACAACCACACCGGCGAGGGCGGCCCGGGCGAGCCGACCTGGTCGCTGCGCGGCCTCGGCGCGGGCTCCTACTTCCGCGAGCACGACGTGACCGGTACCGGGAACAGCCTGGATGCGTCGAGCCCGCACGTGCAGCGCCTGGTGCTCGACTCGCTGCGCCACTGGGTGACGGCGTTCGGCGTCGACGGGTTCCGCTTCGACCTCGCCGTGACCCTCGGCCGCGACGACGACGGCTTCGATCCCGCCCATCCGCTGCTCACCGCCATGGCCGACGACCCCGTGCTGGCCGGCACCAAGCTGATCGCCGAGCCCTGGGACATCGGGCCCGACGGCTATCGCGTCGGCGGCTTCCCCGCTCCCTTCGCGGAGTGGAACGGCGGCTACCGCGACGCGGTGCGCGACATCTGGCGCGGGCAGGGCACGACGTCCGACCTGGCCCGCTGCCTGGCCGGCTCGTCCGACACCTTCGCCGCCGCCCGCGGCCCGCTCGCCGGCGTCAACTTCGTCACCTGCCACGACGGCTTCACGCTGCGCGACCTCGTCTCGTACGACCACAAGCACAACGAGGCCAACGGTGAGGGCAACCGCGACGGCGACAGCCACAACCGCTCCTGGAACTCCGGCGTCGAGGGCCCCACCGACGACGACGCGATCCTCGAGACCCGGCGGCGGCGCGCGGCGGGCATGCTCGCGACCGTGCTCCTCTCGCAGGGCGTGCCGATGCTGCTGGCCGGCGACGAACGCGGCCGGACGCAGGACGGCAACAACAACGGCTACTGCCAGGACACGCCCCTGACCTGGCTGCACTGGGACGACGACTGGCTGTCGGAGACCGTCACGCGCCTGATCGCGCTGCGCGAGGCGCAGCCGGCACTGCGGCGCTCCCGGTTCCTCGCCGGCGACCAGGGCGACGGCTCGCCCGCCGACGTGCGCTGGCTCGCGCCCGACGGCTCCACGATGGACGGCGAGTGGCAGGCGCACGAGGGGCGCACGCTCGGCATGCACCTCGACGGACGCTGCGCCGATCAGCCCGGCGACACGCTGCTGCTGGTGTTCCACGCCGGTGACGAGGCGACGCGCTTCACCCTGCCCGACGGCCCGTTCACGGTGCTGCTCGACACCACCGACGGCGAGCGCGCCGGGCAGGACGCCCGGGACGCGCTCGACGTCGGCGCGTGGTCAGTCGTCGTCCTGCGCGACGAGTCCGAGCGTCCGCGGGTCCTCGAGGTCGGCGTGCCGGGGGAGCACGCGGATGCGCAGGGTGGCGCTGCCGGCGACGGCGCGGACTGAGCCCTCGAACCAGCGGCCGCCGTCCTCCTCGGCGCCCGGCTCCAGCTCGGCGCTGAACGGCGCCTCGGCATCGACGACGCCCTCGACGCTCAGCTCGCCGGGCTCCAGCCCGCCCAGCCGCACCAGCGCGCGGACGGCGACGTCCGCGCCGGCGGCGCCGACCTCGCCGACCTCGCTGCGCACCACGTCGACGCCCGACCACGACGCGCGCACGCGCTCGCCGTAGGTCCCGAGGCGACGGGCGCCCGCGTGGCCGTCGGCCGACAGCCGCCGCGACTCGGCCGCGGCGGGCGCGTACAGGTCGCCCACGTAGTCGCGCAGCATCCGCGAGGCGAGCAGGTCGGGCGCGAGCACCGAGACGGTATGGCGCACCATCTGCAGCCAGCGCCGCGACGGTCGCCGTAGAAGCGCTCGACGATCTCGCGCTCCAGCAGGTCGTAGAGCGCGTCGGCCTCGAAGTCGTCGCGCCGCACCGGATCGACCGATCCGTCGTCGGCCGAGGGGATCGCCCAGCCGTTCGAGCCGTCGTAGCGCTCGTCCCACCAGCCGTCGAGGATCGAGACGTTGAGCGCGCCGTTGAGCGCCGCCTTCATGCCGCTCGTCCCGCACGCCTCGAACGGCCGCAGCGGGTTGTTGAGCCACACGTCGACGCCGGCCGTGAGCACGCGGCGCGATCGCCATGTCGTAGTCGGCCAGGATCACGATCCGGTGGCGCAGCTCGGGCCGCGCCGCGAACGCACCGAGCGCGGCGATCATCGACTTGCCCTCGGCGTCGTCGGGATGCGCCTTGCCGGCGATCACGATCTGCACGGGCCGCTCGGCGTCGAGCAGCAGCCGCTCGAGGCGCTCCGGGTCGCGCAGCATCAGGGTGAGCCGCTTGTAGGTGGGCACGCGGCGCGCGAAGCCGATGCGTGAGCGCGTTGCGGGTCGAGCACGCCGTCGAGCGAACGCGAGCTGCCCGTCGCGGATGCCGCGATCCGACCACGTCGCGCGCAGGCGCCGGCGCACGTCGTGCCACGAGCCGCGCGCGGGCCGCGTCGCGGGCGGCGCCGAGCTCGTCGTCGGAGCACTCCGCGAGGCGCCGCGTAGCCGTGCATCTGCTGGCCGAAGCCGTCGCCGATGCGCTCGCCGGTAGAGGGCCGCGAACTCCGGGCCCGTCCAGGTCTCGGCGTGCACGCCGTTCGTGATGTGCCCGATCGGCACCTCGTCGGCGGCGAAGCCCGGGAAGTGCGCGGCGAACATGCCGCGGGCCACCTGACCGTGCAGGCGCGAGACGCCGTTGATGCGCGCCGAGAGGCGGATGCCGAGCGCCGCCATGTTGAAGACGGCCGGGTCGCCGCCCGGCTCGCTGCCGAGCGACAGCAGCAGCTCGATCGGCAGGCCGGACGGGCACGCCGCCGGGGCCGAAGTACCTCGCGACGAGGTCGCGCGAGAACCGGTCGATGCCGGCCGGCACGGGCGTGTGGGTGGTGAACACCGTCGCGCGCGCGGACCGCCTCGATCGCCGCCGTCGGCTCGAGGCCCTGCTCCTCGACGAGCAGCCGCAGGCGCTCGATGCCGAGGAAGCCCGCGTGGCCCTCGTTGGAGTGGAACACCTCGGGGTCGGCGCCGACCGCGGCGAGCGCCTTCACGACCGCCGATGCCGAGCAGGATCTCCTGGCGCAGCCGGTGCTCGCGGTCGCCGCCGTAGAGCCGGTCGGTGACGGCGCGCTCGGCCGGCCCGTTCTCCGGCACGTCGGTGTCGAGCAGGTACAGCGGCACGCGGCCGACGTCGACCTGCCAGACGGCGGCGTGCAGCAGCACGCCGGGCAGCTGCACGCTGATGCCGACGGGCTCCCCGGCCGGGTCGACGGCGCGCCGCATGGGCAGCGCCGCGGGGTCGAGGGCGTCGAACGTCTCGCGCTGCTCGCCCGACGCCGTCAGGTGCTGGCGGAAGTAGCCGTTGCGGTAGAACAGACCCACCGCGACGATCGGCACGCCGAGGTCGGAGGCGGCCTTGAGGTGGTCGCCGGCCAGCACGCCGAGGCCGCCGGAGTACTGCGGCAGGGCGTCGCTGACGCCGAACTCGGGCGACAGGTAGGCGATCGCGCGCGGCCGGTCGCCGGGCAGCGTCGCGTACCAGGACTCGGCGCCGAGGCGCTCCGACTCGCGCGCCACGGCGGCGGCGACGGCGTCGACGAAGCCCTGGTCGGCGGCGAGCTCGGTCAGCCGGGCGGGCGTGGCGGCGGCGAGCAGCGCCAGCGGGGCAGTCGCGCCCGCGTCGGGCGCGAGCGCGCGGAACAGGCCCGCGAGGGCGTCGTCCCACTCGGCGGCGAGGCCGTGCGCGAGCGGGCCGAGCGCCGCCAGCGGCTCCGGCAGGACGGGCAGTGCGGTGAGGCGGTGTGGCATGGGTCTAACGCTCCAGGGCGGGATCAGTCAGTCTTCGGCGATGCGTTCGGGCAGTGAGGTTCTGGGGGAGGCGGGCCGCCTGGCCGGCGGCGTGCACCACGACCCGCACGGCCTGCTCGGGCCGCACCGGGACGGGGCGTCGCTGGTCATCCGCGCGTGGCAGCCGGGCGCGGACGCCGTCACTCTCGTGCTGGCCGACGGGCGCGAGCTCGAGATGCGCGCGGTCGGCGATCAGGGCCTGTTCGCGGTGCGGCTGCGGCGCACGACCGTCCCGTCCTACCGGTTCGACGTCGCGCGCGGCGGTGCCGTCCACCCGGCCGGCGACCCGTACCGGTTCGCGCCGACGATCGGCCAGCTCGACCTGCACCTCATCGGCGAGGGCACGCACCGGCGCCTCTGGGACGCGCTCGGCGCGCGGCCGATGACCGTCGACGGCGTGGCCGGCGTCGCCTTCGCGGTGTGGGCGCCCGGCGCGCGCGGGGTCGCGGTCGTCGGCGACTTCGACGGCTGGGACGAGCGCCGCCATCCGATGCGCTCCATGGGCGCGACCGGCGTGTGGGAGCTGTTCGTGCCCGACGCGCGCGCCGGTGACCGCTACAAGCTCGTCGTCCACGGCGCCGACGGCAGCGTCAGCCTGCGCGCCGATCCCCTCGCCCGCGAGGCCGAGGTGCCGCCCGCGACCGCGTCGATCGTCGCCGCGGCGCGCCACGTCTGGGCCGACGACGACTGGATGGCGACCCGCGGCGACCGCCACCGCGTGAACCGCGCCATGTCGGTCTACGAGGTGCATCTCGGCTCGTGGCGCGACGGCCTCGACTACCGCAGCCTGGCCGAGACGCTGCCCGCCTACTCGGCCGGCCTCGGCTTCACGCACGTCGAGCTGATGCCCGTCATGTCCCACCCGTTCGGCGGCTCGTGGGGCTACCAGGTGACCGGGTACTACGCGGTCGACTCGCGGCTCGGCACGCCCGACGACCTGCGCTTCCTGATCGACCGGCTGCACGCGGCCGGCGTCGGCGTGATCCTGGACTGGGTACCCGGGCACTTCCCGCGCGACGAGTTCGCACTCGCGCGGTTCGACGGCACGGCGCTCTACGAGCACGCCGACCCGCGGCTCGGCGCGCATCCCGACTGGGGCACGCTGATCTTCAACTACGGCCGCACCGAGGTCCGCAACTTCCTGGTCGCGAACGCGCTCTACTGGCTGGCGGAGTTCCACGTCGACGGCCTGCGCGTCGACGCCGTCGCGTCGATGCTCTACCTCGACTACTCCAGAGCCGCCGGCGAGTGGCTGCCGAACGTCTTCGGCGGCAACGAGAACCTCGCCGCGATCGACTTCCTGCGCGAGATGAACACCGTCGTCTACGCGGAGCATCCCGATGCGTTCACCGCCGCCGAGGAGTCGACCGCCTGGCCGGGCGTGTCGCGCCCCGTCCACGACGGCGGGCTCGGGTTCGGCTTCAAGTGGAACATGGGCTTCATGCACGACACGCTGGCCTACATCGGCCGCGATCCGATCTACCGGAGCCATCACCACGACGATCTCACGCGCCCGCTGCTGTGGGCCTTCGACGAGAACTACGTCCTGCCGGTCTCGCACGACGAGGTCGTGCACGGAAAGGGTTCGCTGTACGGCCGCATGCCCGGCGACGACTGGCAGCGGCGCGCGAACGTGCGCGCGTACCTGGCGTGGCTGTGGACGCAGCCCGGCAAGAAGCTGATCTTCATGGGCTGCGAGATCGCCCAGCACGGCGAGTGGAACCACGACCGGCAGCTCGACTGGCCCGGCGACGGCGGCGTCAGCCGGCTCGTGGGCGACCTGAACGCGCTCTACCGGCAGTGGCCGGCCCTGTTCGCCACCGATGCCGACGGGAGCGCCTTCAGCTGGAGCGACGTCCACAACGCGGCCGACAACGTCGCCGCGTTCGTGCGCACCGGGGCGGGCGGCTCGGTCGCGATCGCCGCCAACTTCGCGCCCGTCGTGCGCGAGGGCTACCACCTGCGGCTCCCCCACGCCGGCCCGTGGCGCCTCGTGCTCGACACCGACGCGGCGGAGTACGGCGGCTCGGGCGTGCGGCCCGCCGACACCCTGGAGGCCGGCGACGGCGGGGCGACCATCACGCTGCCGCCGCTCGCAGTCGTGGTCTACGCCGATGGAGAGCCTCCCGCGGCGAGCTCCTCGTAGAGCTCCAGGTAGGTGCGCGCCGACCGCTCCCAGGAGTGGTCGACGGCCATCGCGCGGCGGACGATGGCGTGCCAGCGCGGCGGATCGGCGAAGGCCTCGAAGGCGCGCCGCAGCGCGGCGGTGAGCGCCTCCGGCGAGGCCTCGTCGAACAGGAAGCCGGTGTCGGCGTCGATGGTGTCGGCGAGCCCGCCCGTGCGCCGCGCGACCGGCACGGCGCCGTACCGCATGGCGATCAGCTGGCCCAGCCCGCAGGGCTCGAACCGGCTCGGCATGCAGAAGATGTCGCAGCCGCCGTAGATCTGCTGGGCGAGGCCGGCGTCGAAGCCGATGCGCACCGCCACGCGGCCGGGGTGCGCCGCGGCCAGCTCGCGGAAGCCCGCCTCCAGCTCGGCGTCGCCGGTGCCGAGCAGCACCAGGCGCGCACCGTCGGCCAGCAGCGCGGGCGTCGCGGCGAGCAGCAGGTCGAGGCCCTTCTGGTGGAACAGCCGAGCCACCACGCCGAGCACCGGCCCGTCGCCGGCAAGGCCCATCAGGGCGCACAGCGTCTGCCGCGTCGCAGCCCGCGGCGCGGGATCGGAGGCGTCGAACGGCTCGGTCAGGGCGCGGTCGTTGCGCGGGTCGAACCGCTCCACGTCGATGCCGTTGACGATGCCGCGCACGCCGCGCGCCGACAGCAGCCCCTCGAGGCCGTAGCCCAGCTCGGGACCGGAGATCTCCTGCGCGTACGTCGGGCTGACGGTCGTCACCGCGGTCGACGAGGCGATGCCGCGGCCCAGCAGGTTGACCGCCTCGGGGCCGTAGTCGCCGGGCACGGGCGGCTCGGGCAGGCCGTGCCGCACGGCGAAGGGCGGGGACTGGTGGCCCTGGTACGCGAGGTTGTGGATGGTCAGCACGGTCGTCTGCCCGTTCGCGAGGATCGGCGCCAGCGCGCCGTGCCAGTCGTGGGCATGGACGATGTCGGCGCCCCAGTCCGCGGCGATCGCGAGCCCCGCGCGGGCCAGCAGGGCGAACCGGTCGCCGTCGTCGTCGGCGCCGTAGATCTGCGGCCGGTCGAACAGCTCGGGACACTCGATCAGATCGACCTCGACGGCGCCCAGCTGGCCCCGGTGGACGTGGATCCGGTGCTGGCCGAGCCGGCCGGTGGCCCCGTCGCGCGCCCCTCGGATGTCGGTGCCGCGGTAGCGCGGCGTGACGAGGCGGCACTCGACGCCGATCGCCGCCAGCGCCAGCGGCAGCGAGCCGGCGACATCCGCCAGACCGCCGACCTTCGAATACGGCGCCACCTCGGCGGCGACGTGAACGACCCTGAGGCTCAATGCTCGGTGTGGCGGTGCGTGACCGTCGTACCGCTCGGCAGGTCGGCGAGCGAGAAATCGGCCGCGTCGACATCGGGATCGATGCGGCAGTTGCGCCCCATCCGCACCCCGTACGGCACCTGGGCTCGCTTGCCGACGAGCGTGATGCCCGTGTTCAGCCGCCCCGGCTCGGTCTCGTTGGGCGCCATGTCGTCGCCGAAGCCGACATACGCGCTCGGGCCGATCACGACCTCCTTGTCGATCACCGCGCGGTCGACCACGGCACCGGCGCCGATGGCGGCGTCGAACAGCACGATCGAGTCGCGCACGATCGCGCCCTCCTCGACCAGCACGCCGGGCGACAGCACGGAGCGCTCGACGTGCCCGTGGATGCGGCAGCCGTGCGAGACCAGCGACTGCACCACGTGCGCGCCCGAGCCGATCAGGCCCGGCGGGCGGCCCTCGGTCTTGGTGTGGATCGGCCAGCCGCGGTCGTACAGGTCGAGCGCGGGCGGCTCGGCGAGCAGCTCCATGTGGGCGTCGTGGTACGACTGGATCGTCCCGACGTCGCGCCAGTAGCCGTCGAACCGGTGGCCGTAGACGCGGTCGCCGTCGGCGATCATCTTCGGCACGATGTCGCCGCCGAAGTCGTGCTTCGAGCTCGTCGCCGCGGCGTCGGCGAGCAGCCGCTCGATCAGCACGTCGGTCTTGAACACGTAGAAGCCCATCGACGCGAGCGTGGCCGAGGACTTCTTCGGCTTCTCCAGCCAGTCGGTGATGCGCCCGCTGCGGTCGGTGGTGGCGATGCCGAACCGGTGCGTGTCCTCGACCGGCACGTTCTGCAGCCCGATCGTGACGTCGGCCTTCGACCGCACGTGCTTGTCGATCATTGCGCGGTAATCCATCGTGTAGATGTGATCCCCGCCGAGGATCATGGTGTGCTCGGGCCGGAGCTCGCGCAGCTCGGAGATGTTCTGGTAGACCGCGTCGGCGGTGCCGCGGTACCAGTCGGCCCCGCGCCGGCCGAGGTACGGCGAGATCATGCGCACGCCGACCGCGTACTGGCGGTCGAGGTCCCACGGCTTGCCGGTGCCGATGTGGTCGTGCAGCGAGACGGGCCGGTATTGCGTCAGCACCAGGATGTCGAACAGGCCCGAGTTGACGCAGTTCGACAGCGCGAAGTCGATGATGCGGTACTTGCCGCCGTACGGGACCGCCGGCTTGGCGCGGTGCGCCGAGAGGATCGACAGGCGCTCCCCCTGCCCGCCGGCGAGGATCACGACCACGACCTCCCGGCCACTGCGCGGCGTGCGCACGGCTATCGGGGATCGCTGGTCGTGGTGCAGAGCACGGGCGAGGGGATCATAACGCCTCGCCCCTATTTGTCAACAGTCCGGCGTTATCGGCAAGCCGGTCAGAAGTTGTTCATCCGAAGTTCGTTCATATATCCTGGGCGGCGATGCGCGACGACAACGCCGCACCGGGCTCGCTCGAGGCGCTCCGCGAACGCAACCGCGCGCTGGTGCTGCACGCGCTGCGGCACGCCGGCACGGTCTCCCGCGCCGAGCTGGCGCGCCGCACCGGGCTGTCGCGCAGCACCATCTCGACGGTCGTCGCCGACCTGGTCGCCGTGGGCATCGCATCGGAGGGCGGTGCCGCCGCGCCCGAGGGCGTCGGCCGGCCCGGCGTGCCGGTGACGCTGAACGCCGCCGCCGGCACGGCCATGGGCATCGACATCGGCGGCGCCGGCCGGCCGGGTCGTGCTGGCCGACCTGGGCCACGCCATCCTCGCGGAGGACACCTTCGCGCTCGCGGCCGACCTGTCGCTCGACGCGCTGCTCGACGCGATCGCGGCCGCGGTCGCCGCCGTCCTGGCGGCGGCGGGACTTCCCGCGCACCGGCTGATCGGCGCCGGTCTGGCGATCCCGGGCCCGGTCGACCGCGGCACGGGCCGGGTCGGCGAGTCGTCCACCATCTCCTCGGTGGCGGGCGTCGATCTCGGCGCCGCGGTCTCAGGCCGGCTCGGCGTGCCGGTGCACGTCGAGAACGACGCGAACGCGTGCGCGGTGGCCGAAGCCGCCTGGGGCGCCGGCGCGGGCGCCGCCGACGTCGTCTACCTGAAGCTGTCGCGCGGCATCGGCGCGGGCCTGATCCTCGACGACCGCCTGTACGGCGGCGCGCTCGGAACGGCCGGCGAGATCGGCCATACGACGCGCACCGCCGAGGGCGAGCTGTGCCGCTGCGGCAACCGCGGCTGCCTCGAGACGACTGCGGGCATCGAGGCGATCGCCCGCCGCGCGGGGCAGCCGACGATCGCCGACGTGATCGCGCAGGCCGACGCCGGCGACGTCGCGAGCCGGCGCGCGCTCCGCGACGCGGGCAGCGAGATCGGCCAGGCCGCCGCGATGATCTGCAACGTGCTCAACCCCCGCCGGATCGTCATCGGCGGCGAGCTCGCGGCCGCGTGGCCGCACCTGGAGGCGTCGTTTCGCGCCGCCCTCGACCGCGCCGCGATGCACGTCGCAGCCGCCGCGGCCGAGGTCGTGCCGGCGGCGCTCGGGTCGCGCGCCGAGGCGCTCGGCGCGCTCGCCCTGGTGCTGCGCGATGGCGACCGTTTCACCGTCGAGATGATCGAGAGGACCGCATGAGGATCGGCATGCTCACGGGCGGCGGCGACTGCCCCGGACTGAACGCGGTGATCCGCGCCTCCACGCGCCGGCTGGCCGGCGACGGGCACGAGGTGGTCGGCGTCCTGCGCGGCTGGCGCGGCATGATCGACCCGCGGTTCGTGCCGCTCAGGATCGACGACGTGTCCGGCATCCTGCCGCGCGGCGGCACGATCCTGAAGACGAGCCGCACGAACCCCTTCAACGAGGAGGGCGGCGTCGACGCGGTGCTGAAGACGCTGCGCCAGATGGACGCGCTGATCGCCATCGGCGGCGAGGACACGCTCGGCGTCGCGCACCGGCTGCACGCCGAGCACGGCGCGCCGATCATCGGCGTCCCGAAGACGATCGACAACGATCTGGCGGCCACCGACCAGACCTTCGGGTTCGACACCGCCGTGTCGATCGCGACCGAGGCGATCGACCGGCTGCACACCACCGCCGAGTCGCACGACCGCGTGATGGTGGTCGAGGTGATGGGGCGCCACGCCGGGTGGCTGGCCGTGCAGAGCGGCCTCGCGGGCGGCGCCGACGTCGTGCTGATCCCCGAGTTCCCGATCACCGTCGAGCGCTGCGCCGAGATGGTGCGCGCCCGGCACGCACGCGGCCGCGACTTCTCGATCGTGGTGGTGTCGGAGGGCTGGCCACTCACGCACGAGGCCTGCTCGGAGGGCCTTGCCACGCAGACGGCCGAGCTGGACGCCTTCGGGCACGTGCGCCTCGGTGGCGTCGGCGACCGGCTGGCGGAGGAGCTGAAGCGCCTGACCGGGTTCGACACCCGCGTCACCGTGCTCGGGCACCTGCAGCGCGGCGGCTCGCCGACGGCGTACGACCGCGTGCTGGCGACCCGCTACGGGCTGCTCGCGGCCGACCTGGCGGCGAGCGGCCGCCACGGCCTGATGACGGCGCTGCGCGGCACCGAGGTCGTCCCCGTCCCGCTCGCGGACGCGGTGAAGGAGCTGAAGACGGTGCCGCGCGAGTACTACGCGCTGGCCGAGGCCTTCTTCGGCTAGCTGCCGATCTGCAGCCGCGTGATCCGGTCCTCGTCCGTCGTGAAGCGGTAGGCGAGGTCGACCGTGCCGCCCGGGACGTTGCCGTCGAGCCGGGCATCGACGCGGTGCCCGTGGTCGCCGAGGACGGTGGTGGCGGTGATGGTCGTCGTGTAGTCGTGCGGTGAGGCGACGCCGTCGCGCCAGGTGCGGATCGCATCGCTGCCGCGGTGCCGCCGGCCGGCTTCGACGACGTCGGCGTCGTCGCTGAACAGCGCCATGAAGGCGTCGGTGTCGCGCTCGGCCGCGACGATGAAGTAGCGGTCGATGACCGCGGGCCGGGTGTCCGGCATGGTGCTCCTCTGGTCGGTCGTGCGTTGGGTGGAGCCCGGAGCGCCCTGGCCCGCGGCGAGGCGGGTCCGATCAACGCGGCGGCCGAGGTCGGAGTGCCGGCCCTCGGTGCGGGCCCGCACTGTAGTCGGCGAACCGCCGGGAGGCCCGTCCCGGCTGACCGTGCCATCCGTGCCCCGCAGCGCGTTCTTCGCGACCGGAGCGTGACGTTCCGACCGTTCGAGTGCCTGACGGTGCCCGGCGCAGCGGCAATGGCCGTTTTCGCACCGCGGGCGAATCCGGCCACCGCGCCGGACACCGGCCTCGCCCGTTTTGGGGCCACCACTGCGATTGGCGGGTGCCGGCCGCGAATCGCCGGCGCGTCACTCTCGCGCGGTTCGTGCCGGAAGCGCAAGAAGGGCGCGCGAGAGGCGCGCTGCGCGGCCGTTATGGCACCGCGTGCGAAAACGGACGCCGGATCCGTGGTAGGGCCGACGCGCTCGGGCCGGGTCCGGCACCGTCTCGGCTGGAGGGCTGTCGTATCTGCACCAGGCACCAAAACGACACTGGAGCTGGCCCGTGGCGGATCGGTGCCTGGCACGTATACGACAGCCGACGGGCTAGCCGAACGCCAGCGCCGCCTTGATGCCGCGGTACGCCAGCGCATCCGGGAAGCGGTCGGCGGGCACGCGCAGGCCGACGAACCGCTCCACCACCTCGCCGAACCGGTCCCAGGCACCGTCCAGCGCGGCGACGGCGGCGTGCCAGTCGTCGCTGCGGGCGTTGACGCTGCCGATCAGCGCGCGGTTGCCGAGCACGTAGTCGGTACCGAGCACCCGGCCGTCGACCGACACGTCGCGCGCCCGGCCGTCGATGCCGAGCAGCACGGCCACGCCGCTGCGCCCCAGCAGCTCCACCGACGACGCCATCACCTGCGCGTCGCCCGTCGCCTCGAGCACCAGGTCGAAGCCGCCGACGTCGGCCGCCAGCGCCTCGGCCGTTCCGTCCTCGACGCGCACGTAGCGCGCACCCAGGCCCTCGACGAGCGCCGCCGCCTCGCTGCCGGGCGGCCGGTGCCCGGTCACCCACACCTCGAGCCCCTCCAGCCGCAGCTGCACGGCCGAGAGCATTCCGATCGCGCCGTTGCCGAGCACCAGTGCGCGTGACGGGCGCCACACCTGGCGGTCGCCCACCGCCCGGGCGTGCCGCACCGCGCGAGCGCCGACCGAGGTCGGCTCCGACAGCACGCCGATCGACGCGAGCCGGGCAGGCACCGGCACCAGGTGCTCGGCCCGCTCGGCCACCAGCTCGCTGGCGAACCCGTCGAGCGCCGTGATGCCGCGCTCCGTGTAGTCGCCCGTCAGGCAGGAGTCGGGCGAGCCCGCCGCACACGCTGCGCAGCGGCCACAGGAGCGCCGCACCGTCGCCGCGACGAGGTCGCCGCGCGCGAACCCCTGCCCGTCGTGCTCCACCCGGCCGAGCAGCTCGTGGCCGAGCACCAGCGTGTCGCGGCCCTCGGGGGCGACGCCGAAGTGCCCGTCGATGATCTCGCGGTCGGTGCCGCAGACACCCACCTCGACGACCCGGAGCAGCACGGCGTCGTCCGCCGCGACCGGCTCGGTGACATCGTCGATGCGCGCCGTGTCCGCCGTGCCGGGCTGCGTGACGAGTGCCTGCATCAGCCGTCCGGCGTCCGCAGCACGGCGCCCTCCGAGGCCGATCCGACCAGCGCGGCGTAGCGGCCGAGCACGCCGCCCGTGACGGAGGACTGCGGCCGGATCCACGCGCCCAGCCGCCGCGCGATCTCGACGTCGTCGACGTGCAGGTGCAGCGACCGCGCGATAACGTCGATCGTCACCAGGTCGCCGTCGCGGACGATCGCGAGCGGCCCGCCGCGCGCCGCCTCGGGCGCCACGTGCCCGACCATGAAGCCGCGCGTCACGCCCGAGAACCGGCCGTCGGTGACGAGCGCGACCGACTCCCCCAGCCCGACGCCCATCACCGAGGCGGTGACGCTCAGCATCTCGCGCATGCCCGGGCCGCCGGCCGGGCCCTCGTAGCGCACGATCAGCACGTCGCCCTCGTTGATGGCACCGCCGCGGATGGCGGTGGTGCACGCCTCCTCGCCGTCGAACACGCGCGCCGGCCCGGTCTGCGACGTGCGCGCGGTGCCGGCCAGCTTGATGACCGCCCCCTCCGGCGCGAGGTTGCCGTGCAGCGAGAACAGCAGGCCCGACGGCTTGTACGGCGCGTCGTGCGGATACGTGACGTCGTCGTCGGGATCGGCCGCGTGGGCCGTCGCCGTGGCCAGCGTTCCGCCCTCGATCGCGGGCGCCGCACCGTCGACGTGGCCGCCGCGCACCAGTTCCCGCAGCACCGTGGGCGTGCCGCCGACCCGGTCGAGGTCCTCGGCCACGTACTTGCCGGACGGTGCCAGGCTGGCGACGACCGGCGTCCGCGCCGCGATGTCGGTCAGCTCGTCCAGGGTGATCTGCACACCCGCCTCGCGGGCGATCGCGAGCAGGTGCAGCAGCCCGTTGGTCGACCCGCCGGTGGCGGCGACGCCGGCCATCGCGTTGGCGATCGTCGTCCGCGTCAGGAAGCTGCGCGACGTCGGCCCGCCGGCGGCGCCGAGCCGCACCGCGAGCTCGCCGGCGCGCGCCGCCGCCCCGGCCTTCTCGTCCCGCGCGTCGGCGGGGATGAGCCCGTCGCCGAGGATCGCGAGGCCCAGGCAGTCGAGCGCGATCGCCATCGTGTTGGCGGTGAACTGCCCGGCGCACGTCCCCGGTCCGGGACAGGCGTGCCGCTCGATCTCGTCCAGCTCGGTGCGCTCCATCAGCCCGCGGCCGTGCGCGCCGACCGCCTCCCACACGTCGCCGATCGTGAGCGCCTGCCCGCGCAGCCGCCCGGCCCGCATCGGGCCGCTGTAGAGCACGACCGCCGGCCGGTCGATGCGCGCCAGCGCCATCAGCGCCGCCGGCGTCGTCTTGTCGCAGCCCGTCAGGCACACCAGCGCGTCGAACTGGTGGGCGATGGACATCAGCTCGATCGAGTCGGCGATCACCTCGCGCGAGACCAGCGACGCCCGCATGCCCGGCGTCGCCTGCGTCTGGTTGTCCGACACCGCGATCGTGTTGAAGATCAGCGGCACGCCACCCGCGGCGGTGACCGCCTCGGCGACCTGGTCGGCCAGCTCGCGCTGCGTCAGGTTGCACGGCATCGTGCCCGTCCAGGTCGACGCGATGCCGACGATCGGGCCGTCGAGCCGCTCCGGGTCGATGCCCATCGCGCGGAAGTGGGCGCGGGCGCCGGCCCGGGCCGGATCGTCGCGGAGCGGGTGCTGCGGCATGGCGGGAAGCCTACTCACGCACCGCCGAGCAGGGGCGTCGCCGCGGCCAGCACGGCCTGGATCTGCTCGACCCGCGCCCGGTCGGCCTCGCCGGCCTGCTTCACGACCGCCCCGCCCAGGTCCCAGCTGCGGGCGACGGCGGCCGGATCGCGGTCGTCGAGCAGCGCCGCAGCCTGCGCGGCGGCACCGAGCGCGACCAGCTCCGTCGCGGCGGGGACGGCGATGGCACGGCCGGAGAGACGCGCCAGCGTGCGCCGCCACGCGACGCCCTGGGCGCCGCCGCCGACCACGACCAGCGGCGCGTCGTCGTCGACGTGCCCGCCCGCCGCCGCGATCGCGGCGAACGCGCCGAGCAGCGAGACGGCCGCGCCGTCGTACGCCGCCTGCAGGATCGCCCCCGGCTCGGTGCCGTGCCGCAGGCCGAGCACGAGGCCACTGGCGGCCGGCAGGTTCGGGGTGCGCTCGCCGTCCAGGAACGGCAGCACGACCACCTCGCCCGCCGGGGCGACGTCCTCGCGGTCGAGGTGCAGCAGCGCGGCGAACCGGTCGACGGCCAGCGTGCAGTTGAGCGTCGCGGCCAGCGGCAGGAATCCGCCGGAGGCATCGGCAAAGCCCGCCACGGTGCCGCTCGCGTCGCGCGCCGGCCGGCTCGACGTCACGTACGCGGTGCCCGATGTGCCGAGCGAGATCACGGGCCGGCCCGACCGGGCGCCGAGGGCGAGGCCGGCGGCCATGTTGTCGCCGGTGCCGCAGCCGACGGGAATGCCGGCGCGCAGGCCGAGCGCCTCGGCGGCGCTCGCGGTCACCTGCCCCGCGCCCGCGTCGTGCGCCAGCACCTCGGGCAGCAGCGCCGGATCGAGCCCGATTCCGGGCAGAGCGAGCACCTCGTCGCAGTAGCGGCCGGTGACCGGATCGAGCCACGCCGTCCCCGACGCGTCGCCGCGGTCGGTCACACCGACGCCGCACAGGCGCTCGGTCAGGAAGTCGTGCGGCAGCCGAACGGCGGCGACCGCCGGCACGATCGCCGGCTCGTTCCGCACCAGCCACGCCCACTTCGAGACGGTGAACGACGCCACCGGCACGCAGCCCGTCGTCTCGGCCCACCACGCGGCGCCGCGCTCCTCGACCAGCCGCGCGGCGTCCGGAGCGCTCCGCGTGTCGTTCCAGAGCAGCGCCGGTCGCAGCGGCCGGCCGCCGCGGTCGAGGACGACGAGCCCGTGCTGCTGCCCGGCGACCGAGATCGCGCCGATCTCGCCGGCGCGCCCGGTGCTCGCGAGCGCCTCGCCCAGCGCCGTCCACCACACCTCGGGGTCGGTCTCGCGCGCGCCGCCCGAGCCGGTCACCTCGTGGGTTGCACGACCGGTCCCGACGATGGTGCCGTCGGCGCGGTCGATGAGGACGACCTTCGTCGCCTGGGTCGAGGAATCCACACCTGCAACGAGCCGTCCGCGCGTCGCCATCGCACGCTCCGTTCTTGACACCTGTCCCGAGGGAAGCTTAAGTTTGGGCGCGCAACATACTAAAGCTCGCGATCCTGCCCCCACCGCGAGCCTTGCCGACGGGACATCTGCAGTGAGCGAACACACGCCAAACCCCGAGCAACCGTTCGTCTCCGGCCCCTGGACCCTCCACTTCCGGGATCGTGCCACTTCCGGCGACGCGATGGCCGCAGCGACCGCCGCCGGCGATATCGTCCGCCGCCTGGCCGAACTCCACGCCGCGAGCCGCCCGTGACGTCTCGCGTCGACCCCACCGTCGTGCGCCAGGGCAACCTGGGCGTCGTGCTGCGCCACATCGCCACGGCCGGCCCGATCTCCCGTGCCCGCGTCGCCGCCGACACCGGCCTCAACAAGAGCACCGTGTCGAGCCTGGTCGCGGAGCTGGACGAGCTCGGTCTGGTGCGCGAGGGCGCCGATGCGGGACGCATCCCGGCGGTCGGCCGGCCGGCGACGCCGATCGTCATCACCGGCACCACCGTCGCGCTGGGCCTGGAGATCGCCGTCGACGGCCTGACCGCGGGCATCGAGGACCTGACCGGCGCGGTGCGCTTCGAGGCGCGGCGCACGCGCATGCTGGGCGAGATCCCGCCGCTGCAGGTGCTCGATGACCTCGCGGCGCTGGCGCGCGAGGCGTTCGCCCGCGCCCAGACCGACGACCTGCGCGTGATCGGCGTGGGCGTCGCCGTGCCCGGCCTCGTCGACGTCGGGCTGCGGACGCTGCTGCGCGCGCCCAACCTCGGCTGGACGCAGATCGCGATCGGCGCCGAGATGGAGGCGCGCCTCGGCCTGCCGACGGGCGTCGTCTCGGTCGGCAACGAGGCGAACCTGGCGGCGCTGGCGGAACTCTGGGACGGCGTGGCGCGCGACCTGCAGTCGTTCATCCACATCACCGGCCAGGTCGGCGTCGGCGCCGGCATCGTCATCGACGGCGAGCTGTACCGCGGCTCGCGCGGGTTCGCCGGCGAGCTCGGGCACATGACCGTCCGGCCGGACGGCGCGCCCTGCGCGTGCGGCGCGCGCGGCTGCCTGGAGACCGTCGCCGGCCTCGAGGCGATCCGCACCCGCGCCGGCGTCGATCGCCCGGACGCGGCCGGCGAGTACGAGACGGCCGAGCTGCTCGCCCAGCGCGCCGCGGCGCAGGACCGGGCGGCGATCGAGGCCATCGACGAGGCCGCCGAGGCGCTCGGCATCGCCCTCGCGTCGGCCATCAACCTCCTCGACCTCGAGGCGCTGGTGCTGGGCGGCTCCTACACCCCGCTCTGCCCGTGGCTCGTGCCCCGCGTGCGCGACGTGCTCTCGAGCCGCGTGCTGGCGTCGACGTGGTCGGCGTTCGACGTGCGCGGATCGACCCTCGGCGTGCAGGCGCCGGTGCGCGGCGCGGCCGCCGTCCACCTGCGCGCGGTGCTCAACCGGCCGTGGCTCGTGAACGAGCGATACGCCCTCTCGCCGGGGCGTCCCCGGCCCGCAGGAAGCGCGAATCCTGCGCGGGTCCGCTCTTGACATCAGTGCTCGACCTGATTAGTTTGTCGATCCAACGTACTAAGGCTAGGATCGGTACGTACTGCCAAGGAGGAGAGGGATGGGACGGGTGAGATATCGCTCTGCGCTCGCCGCAGGGCTCGTCGTCGCACTGGCGACGTTCGGCGCTGCCTGCGGTGGCTCGGATGACGCCGACGACGCGACCACGGCAGCGGCTCCGGCCGCCAGCACGGACGCGGCCCCGGCTGCATCGACCGACGCGGCCACCACGGCCGCTGCAACGGGCAAGGTGGGCGTGATCCTGCCGGACTCGAAGTCGTCGGTCCGGTGGGAGTCGTTCGACCGCGTGTACCTCGGTGAGGCATTCGACGCGGCTGGTGTCGAGTACGACATCCAGAACGCCGAGGGTGACAAGAACAAGATGGCGACGATCGCCGACCAGATGATCACCAGCGGCGTCAAGGTGCTGCTGATCGTGAACCTGGACTCGGAGTCGGGCGCGGCCATCGAGAAGAAGGCCGCCGATGCCGGCGTCCAGACGATCGACTACGACCGCCTGACGCTGGGTGGCTCGGCCGCCGCGTACATCTCGTTCGACAACGTCAAGGTCGGCACGCTGCAGGGTGAGGGCCTTGTCAAGTGCCTGACCGACAAGGGCGTCGAGAAGCCGGCCGTCGCCGTGCTCAACGGCTCCCCGACCGACAACAACGCGACGCTGTTCGCCAGCGGTTACGACGCCGTCATCAACCCGAAGTTCGACGCGGGCGACTGGACGCAGGTCGACAACCAGAGCGTGCCGGACTGGGACAACCAGAAGGGCGGCCAGATCTTCGAGCAGATGCTGACGAAGGCCGGCGGCAAGGTCGACGGCGTGCTCGCCGCCAACGACGGTCTCGGCAACGCGGCCATCGCCGTGCTCAAGAAGAACAACCTGCAGGTGCCCGTCACCGGACAGGACGCCACTCCCGAGGGTCTCAAGAACATCCTCGCCGGCGACCAGTGCATGACGGTCTACAAGGCAGTCAAGGTCCAGGCGGCTGCTGCTGCCGAGGCCGCGATCGCCCTGCTCGGCGGCGGCCAGCCGGCCACCACCGGCACCGTCCGTGATGACACGGGCAACCGCGACGTGCCGGCCGTGCTGGCCGACCCGGTCGCCATCTACAAGGACAACATCAAGCTCGTGACCGACGACGGCTTCGTCAAGGTCGAGGACATCTGCACCGCCGATCTTGCGGCGGCATGCACCGAGGCCGGCCTCCAGTAGCCGGACCGGCCTGACGGAATGTGCACACGGGGTGCGCGCGACGCGCGCACCCCGTTGTACGTCCGGGCCGCGTTCTGCGATCATCGCGTCCAACCTGATGGGCAGGAGCTGATGAACGAAAGCGCAGCAAGCTCCCCGATTCTCGAGCTTCGGGGCGTGAACAAGAGTTTCGGCCCGGTCCACGTGTTGCACGACGTCGACTTCAAGGTCTATCCCGGACAGGTCACCGCCCTGGTCGGCGACAACGGCGCCGGCAAGTCGACGCTCGTGAAGTCGATCGTCGGCGTGTACGGCATGGACTCCGGCGAGATCCTGTTCGAGGGCGAGCCGGTCACCATCAACACTCCCAAGGACGCCGCCGCGCTCGGTATCGAGGTCGTGTACCAGGACCTCGCCCTGTGTGACAACCTCGACATCGTCCAGAACATGTTCCTCGGACGCGAGATCGTCACCGCCGGGCTCCTGGACGAGCCCGCGATGGAGACGTCAGCGCGTAAGACCCTCGCCTCGCTCTCCGTCCGCACCGTGACGAGCGCCCGTCAGAGCGTCTCCAGCCTCTCCGGCGGTCAGCGCCAGACCGTCGCCATCGCCAAGGCCGTCCTCTGGAACTCCAAGGTCGTGCTGCTCGACGAGCCCACCGCCGCCCTCGGCGTCGCCCAGACGCGGCAGGTGCTCGACCTCGTCCGCCGGCTGGCCGACCAGGGCCTCGGCGTCGTCATCATCACGCACAACATGGTCGACGTGTTCGAGGTCGCCGACCGCATCGTGCCGCTCTTCCTGGGCCGCGTCGCCGCCGATCTGGCGCGCACCGAGACGACCCATTCGCAGATCGTCGAGCTCATCACCGCGGGCCGCTCGGGGGACGTGGGCATCGCCCGCGCCGAGCAGGTCCAGATCTGACGGAGGCTGGAATGGCCACGACGACCCCCACCGAGCCCACCGGCGGCGACTTCTCGCTGGACGAACGCCGCCCGTCCGTCTACGAGTCGCTGAAGGCCTCCATCACCGGCGCCGGCGGTGACATGGGCGCCCGCCCGGCCATCGCCGGCCTGATCGCGCTGTTCATCCTCTTCGGCCTCGGCGCCGACCGCTTCGCGTCCAAGGCGAACTTCGCGAACCTGCTCACGCAGGCCACCTGGGTGATCATCCTCGCCGTCGGCGTCACGTTCGTGCTGCTGCTCGGCGAGATCGACCTGTCGGCCGGCTACACGGCCGGCGTCTGCGTCGTCACGATCGCCTGGCTGATCGCCCAGCACGGCGTCTCGGCCTGGGTCGCGATCCCCGTCGGCTTCATCATCGGCGCCGCCATCGGCACCCTGACGGGCTTCCTCGTCGCGAAAGTCGGCATACCCGCGTTCGTGGCGACACTCGCCTTCTTCCTGGCGTGGCAAGGCGTGGTCCTGCAGATCGCGAAGGAGGGCGGGACGATCCCGATCGACAATACGCTGATCATCGCGCTCGTCAACCGCAACCTGAGCCCCTTCCTCGGCTGGGTGCTGTGGGCGATCGTCGTGCTCGGCTACCTGGCGATGGCCCTCTCCAAGGTCCGCGGGCGAACGAAAGCGGGGCTGGCGGCAGAGCCGTTCGGGTCGATCGCCATCAAGGCCGGCGCGATCGCGGCCGGCTGGGGCTTCGCCACGTACATCCTGAACGACAACCGCTCGTTCGCCGGCGCGATCCGCAAGCTGGACGGTGTCCCGATCGCCGTCCCCGTGGTGCTCGGCACCGTCGTGGTGCTGCACCTCATGCTGTCGCGGACGACGTGGGGACGGCACGTGTACGCGGTCGGCGGCAACGCCGAGGCCGCGCGCCGCGCCGGTATCAACGTGGTGTGGGTGAAGATGAGCTGCTTCATCATGACGGGGGTCGTCGCCTGCCTGGCGGGCATGGCGCTCGGCTCGCAGCTCAACTCGGTCTCGCCGCAGACGGGCGGCAACGACACCCTGCTGCGCGCCGTCGGCGCCGCCGCCATCGGCGGCGTCAGCCTGTTCGGCGGCCGCGGCAAGCTGCTCTACCCCGTGGTCGGCGGCCTGGTGGTCGCGACGATCGACAACGGCCTCGGGCTGATGGGGAAGGTCGGGCCGATCGATTTCACCCAGTCGGGCCCGAAGTTCATCGTCCAGGGCATCGTGCTGCTCCTCGCGGCCTCGGTCGACGCGCTCTCCCGCAAGCGCGCCGGCGCGATTGTCTGACGGAACCCCCCGGGTGCGTCGGCCCAGCCGGCGCACCCGGGATCTACCATCCGCGGGATGGATCGCCGGTCGCACCGTTTCGCGACACCGCTGGTCGCGGGCGTGGTCGTGCTCGTCGCCGGCGCCGCGGTCGGGGCGTCGCTGAGCGGTGAGGGCGGCGGGACGTCGCAGCCCGTCTCGCCCACGACGACGGAGACCGCGACGGTGCTCGCCGATCCCGACGTCGGAAGCGTCCTGCGCCTGCCGGCGCCCGCGCCCGGTGCGTTCGCCGGCACGCTCGTGTGGAACTCCATCGACTGCTCGACGGGCACCCTCGACCTCGCCACCGGCGCGGCGGCGGTCGGTCTCCCCGAGCGCGCCTGCACCCTCTGGGCGGCCACCGACGGCGGCGCGCTCGCCTTCACCAGCGATGCGGCCCCGAGGGCGAGAGCGCTGCGGGTGCTCGTGCGCTCGGGCGGCAGCGTCCACGACGGGCCGGCGCCGGGCGGTGCGACGGCCATCTCGGGCGACGGCACCGTGGCGACGTGCGGTGCCTCGAAGGTCCTCGAGCAGGCACCCGGCGGCGCGGCGCGGACACTGCCCGGCTGCCGCCCGGCCTACGCGTCGGGCCGGCTGCTCCGCATCACGACCGACGAGCGGCGGGTGGTCGACGACCTCGACCGCACGGTCGTGCCCGCCGGCGTCGGCTCCATCCACGTACTCGGCGCGACCGGCGATCAGGTCGCCGTGGTGCGGGTCGAGACGGGCGCGGGCTGGACGGTCGAGGTGTGGCGCGGCGGCCGGCTGGAGGGCCGGCTCGAGCTACAGCGCAGCGGCCGGCCGAACGACCTGCGCGTCGCACGCGACGGCGCCACGGCGCTGGTCCGGCTGGGCGGGCCGCAGGAGTGGAAGCTGTACCGCACGCGGCGCGCCGGCTCGCTCGACCAGATCGGCCGCGAGGGCGTGCGCGAGGGCGCCTTCTCACCCGACGGGCGTCACGTGGCGGTGGTGGTGGCGAGCGGCATCGTGATCGTCGACGCGGCTCGTCTCGCACCCGTCGCGGCGTTTCCGGCCGACGCGAAGGAGATCGCGTGGCTCGCCTGAGGCCCGCCCTCGCGATCGCGGCGGTCGTGGCGCTCGTCGTCGGCGGCGCCGCGCTGGCCGCGGGCGTCGGCTCGGGCGACGACGACGGTGCCACGCCGGAGCCGGCGACCGCCGAGGACACCGCCGCGCCCACGGTCGCACCGGCCGGCTCGGTCGCGACCGGAGCCACCGGCACTGCGACGCTGACCGGCGTTGCGGCCGACCCGCGCCTGCCGGTCGGCGATCCCCGCCGGTTGCCACCGCCGGCACCGGGCGAGCTGCCCGGCGTGCTGCTGACGGGCAGCGGCATCTGCGAGCCCGGCATCGTCGACCTGGCCGATCCCGGCCCGCCGGGACAGATCGCCCTCGGCGCACCGGCCTGCGCGGTCGAGCGGTCGCCGTCGGGCCGGTTCCTCGCCACCTCGACGCGGTTCGAGCCCGAGGGCCAGCCGATCATCGTGGTCGACACCGCCACCGGCTCGAGCCGCACCGCGCGGCGGGTGGGCAGCGGCATCGGCCGCGGTCCGACCGTCGTCAGCGACCGGGGAGCGGTCGCGACCTGCGAGTTCGCCGGCACGGTCGTCGACACGGCCCGCCGCACGCAGCGCGTGCCGGGCAGCGACTGCGGGCGCATCGCCTTCGGCAACCGCATCCTGGCGCTGCGCGAGGACCGCCGGACGCTGGTCGATGCGACCACTCGGCGGCAGGTCGTCAAGCTGGCGCAGCGCGTGCGCGGCGAGCTGCCCGTGCTCGGGACGAGCCGGACCGGGCGGCTGATCGCGGGCTTCGGCTTCGACCGCGACGCGGCGTTCACGTTCGTGACGATCTACGACCGCCAGGGCCGCGTCGTGACTCCCCGGACGCAGCTGACGAACGCCTTCCGCGTGCGCGACGTGCACCTCGCCGACGACGGCCGCGCGCTGGCGCTCCGCAGCGACGCCGGCTGGGAGCTCTTCAACCTCCAGACCGGTGACCGGCTGCGACGCATCGGCCAGGCGCCCATCACGTCGGCGACCATTTCGCCCGACGGCAGCCGGTTCGCGGTCGCCACGCCGCAGGCCATCGTGTTCGTCGACGTGGAGACGCTCGCGCCGAAGCTCGCCATCCCCGCGGAGGTGCGCGGCGTGTCGTGGCTCGACCAGGCGCCGGCGAGCTGATGCGCGGCTCGACCCTCCTCGTCGTGGGCATCGCCGGAGTCGTGGTGGTCGCGGCGGTCGTCTCGGGTGTCCGTGGCGGTGGCGACGACGACTCGCCGGCGGCTCCGGCGACGGTGGCCGTGACGACGGCGACCGCACCCGCGACGACCGCCTCGGCGTTTCCGGTCGGCGACCTGCGCCGGCTCGCGCCGCCCGATCCCGGTACGTACGACGGCCAGCTCGTGCTGTTCGACGCGCGGAGCTGCGAGCCGGCGAAGCTCGGGCTCGCGACCCTGACGGACGAGGAGACGACCGCACCGCCGAGCTGCGTCGTCTGGTCCTCGCCCGGCGGCACGGCGTTCGCCCACGTCGGGGCGCCGAACCTCGAGGACGTGCACGTCGCCCCCTCACCGGAGGACGACGGCATCGACTCCCGCGTCACCTTCTCCGCCGGCACGCGGAACGGGCCGCTGACCGTGACGGACGACGGCACCGTCGCGGTCTGCGACGGCTCGAGCGTGCGGGTGTCGCACGACGGCCGGGTGCAGACGCTGCGCACGTTCACCAACGACGGCCAGTTCGACGAGCGCTGCATCACCGGTGCGCTGGGTGCGAGCGTCGTCCAGCTCGGTGCCGACCGGCGCTCGCTGGTCGACCTACGGACGCGGCAGGTCGTCCGCCGCCTCACTGCCCGGGTGAGGGCGCCGCTGGTCGGCCTGGTGGCGTCGTCCGACGGCCTCGTGCTGGCGATCGACATCAACGAGGGCACGCCGAGCGGCGTCGTCTACGCCGTCGACGGGAGCGTCGCAACGTCGCGCCAGCCGCTCGGCACCAGCTCGCGCTTCCGCAAGCTCCTGCTCGCCCGTGGCGGCGGGGCGATCGCGATGCTGACGTCGCGCGGCTGGCAGGTCACGAACCTGACGACGGGCCTCAACATCAACGCGCCGGGCGGCGCGCAGATCACCGATGTGGCGTTCGCGCAGGCAGGCGACGAGTTCGCCGCCACGACGCAGGTCGGGGTCCTGCTCGCAGCCGTCCCCGGCCTCGAGCCGAAGGCCCTGCTGCCGGGCCGGTTCCAGGCGCTGGTCTGGCTGCCCTAGACGGTGACGCCCTCCGCCACCTCGGCGATCGGCGTGTAGGGCACGGCGACGCCCTCGGCCACCGGCTCGTTGACGACCTTGCCGGCCATCACGTTCAGGCCGCGGGCGAGCGGCCGCGAGCGCCGCATCGCCTCGACCGCGCCGTGGCGGGCGATCATCTCGACGAACGGCAGCGTCACGTTGGTGAGGCCCTTCGTGGACGTGATCGGCACGGCGCCCGGCATGTTCGCGACGCAGTAGTGGACGACGCCGTCGATCTCGTAGACCGGGTCGGAGTGGGTCGTCGGGCGCGAGGTCTCGAAGCAGCCGCCCTGATCGATGGCGACGTCGACCAGCACCGCGTCGCGCTTCATCAGGCCCAGCATGTCCTTCGTGATCAGGTGCGGCGCCTTCGCGCCGTGCACCAGCACCGCGCCGACGACGAGGTCGGCGTCGACGATCGCCTCCTCCACCGCGTGGCGGTTCGAGATGGAGAGCGTGATGCGGCCGCCGAGCATCGTGTCGAGCTCGCGCATGCGGTCGACGGAGCGCTCGAGCACCCAGACGTCGGCCTGCATGCCGACCGCGATCAGCGCCGCGTTGTAGCCGACGATGCCGCCGCCCAGCACGACCACCTTCGCCGGCGGCACGCCGGGCACGCCGCCCAGCAGAATGCCGCGGCCGCCGCGGGGCTTCTCGAGGCTCATCGCGCCCATCTGCGGCGCCAGCCTGCCCGCGACCTCGCTCATCGGCGCCAGCAGCGGCAGCTTGCGGTCGTCGGTCTCCACCGTCTCGTAGGCGATGCACGTCGCGCCCGACGCCATCAGCGCCTTCGTCAGCACGGGCGCCGGAGCGAGGTGCAGGTACGTGAACAGCGTCTGGCCGGCGCGGATGCGCGGGAACTCCTCCGCCAGCGGCTCCTTGACCTTCAGCAGCAGCTCGGCCTCGGCCCACACGTCCTCGCACGAGAGCAGCCGGGCTCCGGCGGCCTCGTAGTCGGCGTCGGCGAACGCGCTGCCCGTCCCGGCGCCGCGTTCGACGAGCACCTCGTGCCCGTGCAGCGCCAGCTCGCGCGCACCGGCCGGCGTCAGCGCGACGCGGTACTCGTCGGTCTTGATCTCGGTGACGACGCCGACCTTCATCGATCTCCTGCTTCCGTGTTAGGAGGCCCGCGCCGCAGCGACGAGCTCGACCGTGATATCGGACAGCCGATCGACGTCCGCGGCGAGGATGCGCTCGCCCGGCCCGTGGATCCGCTCCAT
Source organism: uncultured Actinomycetes bacterium (assembly GCA_963722525.1). Taxonomy (GTDB): domain Bacteria; phylum Actinomycetota; class Thermoleophilia; order Gaiellales; family F1-60-MAGs149; genus VFJZ01. The sequence continues at coordinate 1,655,413 of CAVRMM010000002.1, forward strand.
GCCGCTCGTCAGCACCACGCACTCGAGACCGCGGCCGTTGAAGATGTGCGCGTCGGCGCCGCCGCCGACCTCCTCGTCGCGCGCCGGGATGCCGGCCGCCTCGAGCGCCTGACGCGCGAGCCGCACGCCGAGGTCGCCGCGGCGGAACCGGTAGGCGACGTACTCCTCCCGCACCGACGTCTCGAGGCTGCAGCCCTCGTCGGCGGCCGCGGTGGCGGCCACCTCGAGCAGGTAGGCGGTCTCCTCGGCCAGGCGATCCATATCGCGGCTGCGCACCTCGGCCTCGATCGAGCAGCCGGCGGGGACGACGTTGCGCGCGACGCCACCGTGGACGGTGCCGACGTTGGCGGTCGTCTCGTGGTCGATGCGGCCGAGCCGGAACATCGAGATGGCATTCGCCGCCGCGATGATCGCGCTGCGCCCCTCCTCCGGGGCGATGCCGGCGTGCGCCGCCTGGCCGCGAAACTCGAGCGAGATGGTGTTCTGCCCCGGCGCGGCCATGACGATGCCGCCGAGCGGGCCGGCGTGGTCGTACACGAAGCCGACGCGCGACCGGAGCAGCGTATGGTCGAACTCCTTGGCGCCCTGCAGGCCGACCTCCTCCTGCGGCGTCAGCACGATCTCGATGCCGGCATGCGGCACGCCGTCGGCGATCACGCGGCGGACGCCGTCGAGCATGCCCGCGATGGTGGCCTTGTTGTCGGCGCCGAGAATGGTGTCGTTGGCGTTCACGACGTAGTCGCCCTCGACGCGCGGGTCGATCGACGTCGAGGCCGGCACCGTGTCGGTGTGCGCGCAGAGGAAGATCGGCGTGCCGCCCTCGACGGTGGCCCGCAGGTGCGCGTAGAGGTTGCCGGTATCGCCGTTCAGACGTGAGCCCGCGTCGTCCTCCGTCACCTCGAGGCCGAGTTCGCGCAGGTACGCGGCGCAGCGGTCGGCCGTCGCCCGCTCGCGGCCGGAGGGCGTGACGAGGGCGGCGAGCTCGAGGAAGAACGCGAGCGCGTCGGGCGCGGTGGTCGTCGTCATCCGTTGGTGGCCGTGGCGGCGGTGCTGCCGGCACGGGTGCGGAGCCGCTCGACCGCTGCGCCCACGAAGTCGCGGAACAGCGGCGCCGGCCGCGTCGGGCGCGACTTGAACTCGGGGTGGAACTGGCTGGCCACGTAGAACGGGTGGTCGGGCAGCTCGATCACCTCGACCAGATCGCGGCGGGCGAAGACGCCGGAGACGACGAGGCCGGCCGACTCGAGCCGCGGCCGCAGCGCGTTCGAGACCTCGTAGCGGTGCCGGTGGCGCTCGTGGATCAGCTCGGCCCCGTAGGCCGCGCGGGCCTTCGTGTCGGGCCGCAGCTGCACGGGCTCGGCGCCGAGGCGCATCGTGCCGCCCTTGTCGACGAGCTCCTTCTGCTCGGGCAGCAGGTCGACGATGGCGTACGGCGTCTCGAGGTCGAACTCGGCCGAGTTGGCGCCGTCCATACCGCAGACGTGCCGGGCGTACTCGATGACGGCGACCTGCATGCCGAGGCAGACGCCGAGGAACGGCACGTGCTGCTCGCGGGCGAACTGCGCCGCCATGATCTTGCCCTCGATGCCGCGCACGCCGAAGCCGCCGGGGATGAGCACGCCATGCGCCTGGATGAGGCGGTCGCGCACCTCGGCCCGGGACAGCGCCTCGGCGTCGACGAAGTCGAGGTCGATGGCGTAGCCGTGGTGGATGCCGCCGTGGCGCAGCGCGTCGACGACCGACTTGTAGGCGTCCTGCAGCTGCACGTACTTGCCGACGACGGCGATCCGGACCGGCCCCTCGAGCGCGTCGACGCGGTCGGCGAGCGCGATCCACTCCTCCAGGTCGGGCGGCTGCGACTCGATGCCGAACCGGCGCAGCACGAAGTCGTCGAAGCCCTGCGCGTGCAGCGCGAGCGGTACGCGGTAGATGTTCGACGCGTCCTGCGCGGCGACGACGGCCTCGGTGTCGAGGTCGGCGAACAGCGCGATCTTGGAGCGCAGCTCGCGCGACAGCGGCTGGGCCGACCTGCAGACGACGACGTCGGGCGTGATACCGATGCGCCGCAGCTCGTTGACCGAGTGCTGCGTGGGCTTCGTCTTCAGCTCGCCGGCGGCCTCGATCATCGGCACGAGCGTGACGTGCACGTAGACGACGTTGTCGCGGCCGACCTGGTTGCGCAGCTGGCGGATGGCCTCGAGGAACGGCAGCGACTCGATGTCGCCGACCGTGCCGCCGATCTCGACCAGCACGATGTCGACGTCGGACGCCTCGGAGACGCGCAGGATGCGGCGCTTGATCTCGTCGGTGATGTGCGGGATGACCTGCACCGTCGAGCCGAGGTAGTCGCCGCGGCGCTCCTTGCGGATCACGTGGTCGTAGATCGCGCCGGCCGTCGCGTTCGACAGCCGGGACGTGTTCTCGTCGATGAAGCGCTCGTAGTGGCCGAGGTCGAGGTCGGTCTCGGCCCCGTCCTCCGTCACGAACACCTCGCCGTGCTGGAACGGGCTCATGGTGCCCGGGTCCACGTTGATGTAGGGGTCGAGTTTCACGACCGCCACCTTCATGCCCCGGCACTTCAGGAGCCTTCCTAACGACGCAGCGGTGACTCCCTTTCCAAGGGACGACACCACACCACCGGTGATGAACACGTACCGGGTCCGCGACTCCATCAGACGCTACCTCCCGCGTGGGCTGCCACGGGTCCAGGATGGTATCGGTCCCGGCTACGGGACGAGGGCGATCACCCTCGCCGGAGCTCCGGAAGCGGCCTCGATGCGGGCCGCGCCGACCACGATCCAGGCCCCGGTCGGCGGCAGCTCGTCCAGGGCGACGAGCCCCTCCAGGTGCCACATCCCGGCCGGCAGCGTGATCTGGTGAACCGGGAAGGTGTCCTCGGTTCCGGGGTCGATGCCGAGCGTGTCGATGCCGATGCCGGCGACCTTGCGATCGACGAGCAGCTGCGCCGCGTCGGTGGCGAGGCCGGGGAAGCGGAGGTCGGTCAGGTAGCGGGCGTCGTCGCCGCGCAGCTTGTCCCAGCCCGTGAGCACGAGCACCGCGGTGCCCGCCGTGATGCTGCCGTACTCGGCCTCGAACGCCTCGAAGGTCGCCGCCGGGATGTGCAGGTCGGCGTCGGCGGCGGCCGCCTCGCGCACGTCGACGACGACGGCGGGCCGGACGAGCTGCTCGACGGGGATCGCCTCGACGCGGATGCCGTCGCGGGCGAAGTGCGCCGGCGCGTCGAGGTGCGTGCCGAGGTGCTCGTCCAGCGAGAGCCGCCGCGCGTACGCCATGCCGCCCGCCTCGAACGACTCCACCACCTCGGCCTCGAGCGGCCGGCCTCCGGGCCACGGCGGTGTAGCCGGCCCGGCCGGCTGGGTGAGATCGACGATCCGGACGCCCGTCAGCATCGCGGCAGGATACGGGAGCTCGGCCCGTGTCGTTTTCGTGCCAGGCACCAATCCGCCACGAGCACGGCGCCGTGTCGTATTGGTGCCTGGCACCAATACGACAGATGCGTTACGTGCGGAGCGCGCGGGCCAGCTGGAGGGCCTCCTCGGAGTCCTCCTCACCGCCCAGCATGCGGGCCAGCTCGACGTCGACGGCGTCGCCCTCGAGCTTCTCGACGCGGGTGACCGTCGGGTCGCCCGGCTCCTTCACGACGCGGAAGTGGTGGTCGGCGAGCGCGGCGACCTGCGCGAGGTGTGTGATGCAGATGACCTGCGCCGTCTGGGCGAGCGCCGCCAGCTTCTCGCCCACCGCGCGCGCGGTGCGGCCGCCGACGCCGGCATCGACCTCGTCGAACACGAGCATCGGCACGCCGCTGCGCTCCTGCGCGGCCACGCGGATCGCAAGCGAGATGCGCGACAGCTCGCCGCCGCTCGCCGTCTCGGCGACGCTCCCCCACGTGCCGCCCGGGTTCGGTGCGACCAGCAGACGCACCTCGTCGGCGCCGTTGGGGCCCGGCTCGCGCGCCTCGACGCGCACGTCGACCCGCGCCTCGGCCATGCCGAGATCGGCCAGCTGACGCTCGATCGCCCGCGCGAACTTCGCGCCGGCGGTACGGCGGGCGGTCGACAGCGTGTCCGCGGCCGCCCGCACGTGGCCGGCGGCGGCGGTCTCGGCCTCGCGCAGCCGCACCAGCTCGGTGTCGCGCCGGCCGAGCCGGTCGAGGCGGTCGCGGGCCTCGTCGGCCGCCTGCAGGGCCAGCTCGACCGAGCCGTGGCGGCGGGCGAGGTCGTCGAGCAGCTCCAGCCGGCCCTCGAGCTGCTCCAGGCGGGCGGGGTCGGACTCGACACCGGCCGCGTACCCGTGCAGCGACCGCGCGACCTCCTCCAGCCGCACGAGCGCGTCGCGCAGCTCGGCGCCGATGGTGGCGAGATCGGGATCGAAGCCCTCGGCCGCGGCCAGCGCGCGCTCGGCGAGGCCGACGCTGGTGACCGCGCCGTCACCGTCGGTGGGCTCCAGCAGGTGCGCGGCGCCGCCGGCGGCCTGCAGCAGGGCATCGGCATGGCGCAGGCGCTCGCGCTCGGCCCGCAGGCGCTCGCTCTCGCCCGGCTCGGGCGCGACGGCGTCGACCCGGCGCACGAGATCGCCCAGGTCGTCGATCAGGCGGTCGGCGCCGGCGGCGTCCGACTCGGCGGCGGCGAGCGCACGGCGAGCTTCCGCGAGCCCATGCCACGCGTCGGCCATGGCGTGCAGGCGGTCGACCTGCTTCGGCCCGGCGAAGCCGTCGAGCAGCGTGCGCTGCACGGCCGGGCGCGTCAGGGCGCGGGCCTCGTGCTGCGAGACGACCGACACCAGCTCCTCGCCCGCGGCGGCCAGCGCTGCGCGGGTCGTGGCGCGGCCGCACGCCAGCGCGCGGCCGCGGCCGTCGGCCGTGACGCGGCGGGCCAGGATCAGCGGCTCGTCCTCGTCGCCGGCGAGCTCGCGCACGCCGTCGAAGGCCTCGTGGGCCAGCATGCCGGGCGGCAGCGCGAACGCGGCCTCCACGTACGCCTCCGGGCCGTTGGGGCCGACCAGCGAGCTGTCGGTGCGGCCGCCGAGCGCGAGGTCGAGCGCCCCGGTGACGATGGTCTTGCCCGCGCCGGTCTCGCCCGTCAGGACCGTCAGCCCGGGCCCGAGCTGCAGGTCGGCGTCGCGGATCACGACGAGGTTGGAGACGACGAGGCGCTCGAGCATCAGCGGGCGAACGTCGTGCGGTAGCGGGACAGGAACGGGCGGTCGGACAGCATCGCGAGGGTCGCGGTCGACAGCCCGAGCCGGATCTCCGCCACGCCGTCCTCCTCCAGCGACCCGACGACGTGCCCGTCGACGACGACCCGCGACGAGAACCCGATCGAGTGCGAGGTGATGCGGATCTTGTGGCTGTGGGAGAGCACCAGCGGGCGTGCGTCGAGCGCGTGCGGCGCGACGAAGGTGAGCACCATCGCATCGACGCCCCAGCCCATGATGGGCCCGCCCGCGGAGAGGTTGTAGCCGGTGGATCCGACTGCCGTGGCGACGACAACGCCGTCGCAACCGCGCTGGCCCATGTCGACGCCGTTGATCTCCCAGCCGAGCGTCGCCATGCGGCCGTGGGTCGAGCTCGACACCAGCACGTCGTTGATGGCCGTGTGCCGGCGTCCCTGGTGGATCAGCTCGATGGTCGGCAGGCCGACGGTCTCGAACCGGCCCGCGAGCACCTCGGGCAGGCGATCGGCGAGGTCCGCCTCGGTGAGCGAGGTGAGGAACCCGACGCGGCCGAAGTTGACGCCCATCACCGGCACCCGCGTGTCGAGGAACCGCTGCAGGGCGCGCAGCATCGTGCCATCGCCGCCCAGCACGAGCACCAGATCGCACGCGCCGGACTCGTCCCAGGGGTCGGCGTTCGCGGCGATACCGGGGTGCTTGTTGCGCTCGTCGGCCGGCATCAGCAGCGTCCCGCCCTTGGCGCGCACCAGCTCGAGCACCGTGCCCAGCGCCTCGCGCGTGCGGTCCGAGTCGCCGTGGGTGATGACGGCGCAGCGCCGGATCGGCCGCGACTCAGGCTCCGGCGGCGTCACGGGCGAGGACGGCGGGATCGGGGGCGGGTCGCTGGAGGGCGTCGACATGGTCGGTTGAGACGATCGCGAGCAGATACTCGTGGTTGCCGGCGGGACCCGGATGGCCGGAGTCGACGGCGCCGAGTGGCACCCCGCCAAGTTCGCAAGCGTAGCGGGCGACCCGCTCGACAGCCGCCGCGCGCACCCCCGGATCCCGCACCACGCCGCCCTTCGGCACGTGGTCGCGGCCCGCCTCGAACTGCGGCTTGACCAGCACCAGCGCCCGCCACGGCGCCTGCGCTGCCGCGAGCGCCGGCCCGAGCACGAGCGTGAGCGAGATGAACGAGACGTCGGCCACCACGAGATCGGGACGGTACGGCAGCACGGCCGGGTCGAGATCGCGTGCGTTGGTGCGCTCCAGCACCGTCACCCGCGGGTCGGTGCGAACGCGCTCGTGCAGCTGCCCGTAGCCCACGTCGAGGGCGATCACCGCCGCCGCGCCGCGCTGCAGCAGGCAGTCGGTGAAGCCTCCGGTCGAGGCGCCGACGTCGAGCGCGTGCACGCCCCTGACGTCCCAGCCGAACGCGTCCAGCCCGGTCGCCAGCTTCGCACCGGCGCGGGAGACGAACGGCGCCTGCTCGGCCACCTCCACCCTGGCGTCGTCGGCCACGCGCGTGCCGGCCTTCGTCACCACCTGGCCGTCGACGCGGACGTGTCCACCCATCACGAGGCCCTGCGCCCGGCCGCGCGTCTCGACGAGCCCGCGGGCGACCAGCACGACGTCGAGTCGCTCGCTCAGCTGTCGACCTTCGGGCGCGGCGTTCGCATGGCGGCTACAGGGTACGCCGTGGATGCGTGGCGCGTTCCACGCGGTCTGGCGGGCGGCGCGCGCGGAACGTCGGCCCTCAGCGGTCGCGCGCATACACGCGCTCGGCCAGCCCGGCGAGGGACTCCGGCCGGCCCGGCAGCGCGTCGAGCAGCGCCGCACAGCGGCGCTCGGAGTCGTCGGCCAGCTCGCGCGCCCGCTCGATGCCGAGCACCGTCACGAACGTGCGCTTGTCGTGCGCGACATCGCTGCCCGCGGGCTTGCCGAGCTGCTCGTCGGTTCCCGTCGCGTCGAGCACGTCGTCGACCATCTGGAAGCCCGCGCCGAGCTCCTCCGCGAACGCCAGGTAGGCGTCCTCCGTGGCCGCCGGCGGCGCCACCAGCGCCAGACCGCACGCGATCGAGGCGCGGATCAGCCGCCCCGTCTTCAGGCCCGACATGCGACGCAGCCACGCCTCGTCGGGCGCGTTCGGCGGACGGACGTCGAGGTACTGGCCCGCAATCATCCCGTCGACGCCTGCGAACAGCGCGCTCAGCACCGCCGCGCGCCGCGAGGCCGGGCAGCGCAGCCGCTCCAGCACGAGCCCGTAGGCGCCGTTCAGCAGCGCGTCGCCCACCAGCACGGCCGCGTCCTCGCCGTAGCGGATGTGCGTCGTGGGACGGCCGCGGCGCAGCTCGTCGTCGTCGATCGCCGGCAGGTCGTCGTGCACCAGCGAGAACGTGTGCACCCACTCCAGCGCCGCACCGACCGGCAGCGCGGCCTGGATGTCGCCGCCCAGCGCGTCGACCGTGGCCAGGCAGAGCAGCGGCCGCAGCCGCTTGCCGCCCGCCACGAGCGGGTACTGCAACGCGTCCTCGAACGGCTCGAGATCGAGCTCGAGCGTGCTCCGGCGCTCGCGCGCGAGCAGGCCGAGGTAGTCGTCGAAGATCGTCGCCAGGTGCTTCGGGAAGGTTGCGATCACAGGAGCCCGAGCTGGGCTTCGTCGCCCTCGTCGTCGGCGACCGCGCGGCGCTGGCGCTCGACCTCGGCCGAGACCTCCTGCGCGACGTCGTTCAGCTCGCCCAGCACGTCGGCCGCCGTGGCCGCGTCGGGTGCCGCCTCGAGGCGCGCCCGGGCCTCCTCGAGACGATCGAGCAGCGACTTCAGATGGTCGATGCGGTCGTCCACGGCTACAGGCTATCGTCCCACGCCGAGCGCTCGCGCTACGCCTCCGAGAATGCCGTTCACGAAGGTCGCCGCCTCGGGCGAGGCGTACCGCTTGGTCAGGCGCACGGCCTCGTCGATGGCGACGGACGCGGGGATGTCGGGCTTCTCCGCCAGCTCCAGCACGGCGATCCGCAGGGCGGCGCGCTCGATGGCGGCGATGCGGTCGACCGTCCAGCCGGTGGCGTGCTCGGCGATCAGCAGGTCGAGCCGGCCCGGATCCTCCAGCACCGACTCCACGAGCTCCTGCGCGTAGGGCGGGACGGGCGAGTGCGCGTCGGCCTCGTAGGCCGCGTACAGCTCCGCCAGGTCGTGTCCCGTGACGTCGTGCTGGTACAGCAGCACCAGCGCGACGCGGCGCGCCTGGCGGCGGGAGGCGCTCACCGCAGCACCGCGACGACCTCGACGTCGACGCCGTCGACCTCGAGACCGGTGAGCGTCGCGAGCGTGGCCGACACCTGGCGCTGCACCCCGCGCGCCGCGGCCGGCAGCACCACGCCGTACCGGCACGCGATCTCGATCCGCGCCCGCACCAGGTCGCCGTCGACCTCCACGTGCGCACCGCGGCCGCGCGGGCGGCCGAACCGCTTGCTGGCGACCTCGACGCCCTCCACCAGCGCCGTGGCGGCAGCGGCGGCGGCGTCGAGCGCGTCCTGCGTGATCGCGTAGGCGAGCCGGCCCTCCACCCGGCGATACGGGTGGTCGCTCATGCCGTGCCCAGGTGCGGCAGGTCGGCGGCGGCCTCTTCGATGTACGACGTCGTGTACAGGCCGCTGCGGAACCGCGCCTCCTGCAGCACGTCGAGGTGCAGGTCGCGCGTCGTCTTGATGCCCTCGACCTCGGTCTCGCCGAGGGCGCGGATCGACCGCATGATGCAGGCGTCGCGGTCCTCGGCGTGCACGATCACCTTCGCCAGCAGCGAGTCGTAGGTGGGCGGCATGCGGTAGCCGGAGAACGCGTGCGTGTCCACGCGGACGCCGGGGCCGAGCGGCGGGTCGAACCGCGTCACCAGGCCGGCGCTGGGCAGGAAGCCCTTCGACGGATCCTCCGCGTTGAGGCGGAACTCGATCGCGTGGCCGCGCATCTCGGCCCGGCCGGTGCGCGACAGGTGCTCGCCCGACGCGACGCGCAGCTGCTCGCGCACGAGGTCGATGCCGGTGACGGCCTCGGTCACGGGATGCTCGACCTGCAGCCGCGTGTTCATCTCCATGAAGTAGAACTGCCGGTCGGCGCCGACCAGGAACTCGATCGTGCCCGCGTTCAGGTAGGAGATCGCGCGGCACGCCTGCTCCGCCGCCTCGGCCATCGCGGTGCGCGTCGCGTCGTCGAGAAAGGGCGAGGGCGCCTCCTCGAGCAGCTTCTGGTGGCGGCGCTGGATCGAGCACTCGCGCTCGCCGCAGATGAGCACGCCGCCGAAGGAGTCGCAGATCACCTGGATCTCGACGTGGTGCGCCGCGACGACGGCCTTCTCGAGGTACATGCCGCCGTCACCGAAGGCGGCCTGCGCCTCCTGCGACGCGGCGCGGAACAGGTCGCCGAGATCCTCCGGCCGGTCGACCAGGCGCATGCCGCGCCCGCCACCGCCCGCGGCCGCCTTCAGCAGCACCGGGTAGCCGGCCGCCGCGGCGATCGGCTCGGCCTCCTCCGGCGAGGCGAGCCGGCCCGGCGAGCCCGGCACCAGCGGCAGCCCGGCCTCGCGCATCGCCTGCTTGGCCGACGCCTTGTCGCCCATGATCTCCATCACGTGCGACGACGGGCCGACGAAGATCAGGTCGTTGTCGGCGCACGCCGCCACGAACTCGGTGTTCTCCGACAGGAAGCCGTAGCCCGGGTGGATCGCGTCGCACCCGGTGGTGGTGGCCGCCGCGATCACGTTCGGGATGACGAGGTAGCTCTGCGCCGCCGGCGGCGGGCCGATGCAGATGGCCCGGTCGGCGAGCCGGACGGCGAGCGAGTCGCGGTCGGCCGTGGAGTAGACGGCGACGGCCTCGATGCCGAGCTCGTGGCAGGCGCGGATCACCCGGACGGCGATCTCGCCCCTGTTCGCAACGAGGACCCGCCGGATCACGGCTCCAGCTCGAACAGCGGCTGGCCGAACTCGACCGCCGTCCCATCTTCGACCAGGACCTTGGAGATCACGCCGGCGTGTTCCGACTTCAGCTCGTTGAACAGCTTCATCGCCTCGAGCAGGCAGAGCGGCTGGCCGACCTCGATACGGTCGCCGACGGCCACGAACGGCGCCTCGCCGGGAGCGGGCGCGCGGTAGAAGTTGCCGACGATCGGGCTCTCGATGACCACGCCGGCGGGCGCGGCGGGCGGCGGCGCGACGGAGTTGGGCGGGCGGCCGCGGCGACCGCGACCGGGACGAGCGCCTGGTCCTCCTGCTTGCGCACCGTGATGCGCGTGCCACCGTCCTCGACCGTCAGCTCGCCGGCGCCCGAGTCCTCGAGGATCTCGACCAGCCGGCGCACGCGCTCGGCCTCGCCGGCGTCGGCGGTACGGGCGATGGCGGCGTTGGGGAAGTCGCGGCCGCGGACGCGCTCGATCAGCGCCCGGGCGTCGTCGCCGAACAGCGCGACGAGGCACAGCTCCTCCTCGGAGCTGGCGATGCCGTCGGCCTGGGCGCGGGCGGCATCCAGCCCGGGCACCTCGATCTCGTCCCGGGCCGCATCCTGGGCGCGCGCGGCGGCGATGGCCTCGTCGGAGATGGTGCCGGGCGTCTGGCCCCACTCGCCGAGCACCAGCTGCCGCATCTCCTCGGTCATCGACGTCCAGCGCTGGCCGGACAGCACGTGGTCGACGGCCTGGCGCACGATCAGCGTGCCGACGGGCGACGCGGTCGGCGGGAAGCCGATCTCGGCCCGCACGACGTGGAACTCCTCCAGTACCTCGTTCAGCCGGTCGGACGCGTCGAGATGCGTGAGGCGGCGCTCGAGGTTGGCGATCAGGCCCGAGTTGACGCGGTTCAGCGCCGCCAGCAGCGACACGTGGGGCGACACGCGGGGCACCGTCGAGCCGGAGCCGAGCAGCTCGTCGATCGACGTCGCGATCTCCCACGCCCGGTCGAGGTCGAGACCGGGGTCGCCGCCGACGCCCGCCAGCGCCTGCGAGAACAGCTCGGCACTCGCGCGGTACGCGCCGATGGCGACCGGGTAGGCGGCCGTGGCGACCGGGTCGGCTCCCGCGCGGGCGGCCTCCAGCGAGACCGCGAGCGCGGTGCCGCCGGGCCCCTGGCAGTAGAGGCCGACGGGCACGCCGGCCGCCTCGTTCAGGCGCTTGACCAGCGTCGCCGCGGCGGCGGGCTCGAGCCGGCCGGCGGGGTCGTGGAGCATGATCCGGTCGGCGCCCAGCTCGCGCAGGCGGCGGGCGCGCTCGACCAGGAAGTCGTCGCCGCCGGGCGCGTCGGCGTAGACCAGGCCCGCGTACAGGCGGCCGCCGGCCTCGCGGATGGCCTCGGCCGGCACGGCCAGGTCATTCGCGTCGTTGAGCGGGTCGTGCAGCCGGAAGATGTCGATGCCCGACTCGGCCGCGCAGAGGATGAAGCGCCGCACCAGGTCATCCTTGGCGGGCCGCGCGCCGACCAGGAAGGTGCCGCGCAGCGCCATCACGAGCGGCGTGCGCGTGGCGCGCTGGCGGAACAGGCGGATGCGCTCCCACGGGCTCTCGACCCCACGCACGATGGCCTCGCGGAAGCAGCCGCCGCCCGTCACCTCGAGCGCGTGGTACCCGACCTCGTCCAGCTCGGAGCAGAGGTCGAGCAGGCGTCCGGTCGGGATGCGCCCGGCGAGCGGCTCCTGGCCCAGCAGGCGGAGCGTCGTGTCGATGAGTCGGGTCACGGGGTCACGTCAGGCGCGCGAGATGTAGCGGCCTTCGCGCGTATCGACCTTCACGCGATCGCCGACGTTCACGAACAGCGGCACCTGCACGTTCGCGCCCGTCTCGAGCGTCGCCGCCTTGGTGACGTTCGAGACGGTGTCGCCCTTGACGCCGGGCTCGGTCTCGGTGACCTCGAGCTCGACCGATGCGGGCAGCTGCACCGTGGCGGGCGTACCGTCGACCGACACCAGCTGCACGGTGTCGCCGACCTTCATCCAGGGCAGCTCCTCGGCCACCTTGAGCTTGGCGAGGTGCACCTGGTCGTAGGTCGCGACGTCCATCAGCACCACGTCGTCGCCGTCCTCGTACAGGTACTGGACGTCCTCGTAGCTCGTGATGATGCGCTGGAACTTCTCGCCGGCCCGGAACGTGCGCTCGATGACGGCACCCGACGTGAACGCCTTCAGCTTGGTGCGCACGAACGCGCCGCCCTTGCCCGGCTTCACGTGCTGGAACTCGACGATGCGGTAGACGGTTCCCTCCACGTCGACGTGCATGCCGTTCTTGAACTGGTTGGTGGAGACCATCTCGGCCATTCGGTCACTCAGCCTATCGTGGAGCTTTCGCGGGTGAGCCATTCGATCGCCTGGCGGTAGCCGTCCGGCCCCTCGCCGACGATGCGGTGCGAGACGATGCCCTCGAGCACCGAGTGGCGCCGGAACTCCTCGCGGGCCTCGATGTCGGACAGGTGCACCTCGACGACCTCGACGCCCTGCTGGACGACGTGCTCGATGGCGTCGCGGATGGCGTAGGAGTAGTGCGTCCAGGCGCCCGGGTTGACGGCCATGCCGTGCGTCGCCCAGCCGACCGCCTCGTGGAGGTTGTCGACGAACGCACCCTCGTGGTTGGTCTGGAAGCAGCGCGCGGTGGTACCGCTCTCCCGCGACCACTTGTAGATCTTCGATTCGAGATTGGAGAGCGTCAGCGAACCGTAGAGCTCGGGATCGCGTTTCCCCAGCAGGTTCAGATTGACGCCGTTCAGGACGGCGATCACAGGGCTGATGCTACAGCCCGCATCAGCGGGTCGTCCCCGGGGTCGATGCCGAACACCGGCGATCCGACCGCGTCGAGCAGCACCAGCCGGGGACGGCCGCCGGTCCGCTTCTTGTCGCCGCGCATGGCCGCCTGCACGTCGGCGGCGGCCACGCCGCTGGCGCGCGTGGGCAGCCCGGCCCGCTCCAGGATCTGCTCCGTCTCGCGCAGGACCGCCTCGTCCAGGCCGCGCAGCTCGACCGATAGGCGCAGCGCGGCGAGCAGGCCGATCGCCACCGCCTCGCCGTGCAGCAGCTCGCCGTAGCCCGCCGCCGCCTCGACGCCGTGGCCGATCGTGTGACCGAGGTTGAGCACGGCGCGCAGGCCCTGCTCGGTCGGATCCTCGCCCACCACGCGCGCCTTGTACGCGGCGGTCAGGCGCACCAGCTCGGTGCGCTCCGCGACCTCCCCCACGCCCGGCCGCCACGCGCGGACGAGCTCCCACAGCCGGCCACCCGACAGCAGCGCGGTCTTGACGACCTCGGCAAAGCCGGCCGCCCACTCCCGCTCGGGCAGCGTCTCGAGCACGACCGGATCGGCGATCACGGCCTCGGGCAGGTGGAAGGCGCCGACGTCGTTCTTGGCCGCGACGTCGATGGCGGTCTTGCCGCCGATGGCCGCGTCGACCTGGCCGACGAGGGTCGTCGGCACGGCGATCCACGCGAGGCCGCGCCGGAACGTGGCGGCGGCGAACCCGGCGACGTCGGTGACGGCGCCGCCGCCGATCGCGACGACGACGTCGCGGCGCTCCAGCTCGGCCGCGGCCAGACCGCGCCACAGCTCGTCGAGCTGGCGGATCGACTTCGCCCGCTCGCCGCCGGGCACGATCAGGGTGTCGGCCGCCGTCGCCGGTGCCAGCGTGGCGACGGCGTCGTCCACGATCACGGCCGCGCGGCGGTCGCCGATGACGCCGTCCAGCGCGGCGATCGCACCCGGCCGGCAGCGCGGAGCGACCACGATCGACGCGGCCACGACGTCGGGAGCGGGCGCGGCGTCGACCTGCACGTCGCAGGCGGCCGCGTAGCCGGCGCGGCGCTCGGCGTGCAGCGCGCGGAAGGCGCCCTCGTCGCGGGCCAGCGGGCGGTGCGCGCTCTCGGGCGCCACGCGCTGCCAGGCGATGTCGGCCGTGACGTCGAGCCACACGACCGTGGCGCGCTCGCGCACGAGGTCCACCGTGGCGCCGCGCAGCGCCCCGCCGCCGAGGGCGAGCACCCCCGCGTCGCCGTCCAGCAGCCGCGCGATGGCGGCGGCCTCCAGCTCGCGGAAGGCAGGCTCGCCGTCGCGCTCGAAGATGTCGGGGATCGTCCGGCCGGCCGTGCGCTCGATCTCGGCGTCGGCGTCGGCGAACGGCACGCCGAGGCGCCCGGCCAGCAGCCGCCCGGCGGTCGACTTGCCGGAGCCCATGAACCCGACGAGGGCGAGCCGCGCGGTGCTCACGGCATGCACTCGTTCCGAGCCTCGCATGCCGTTCGCAACCGCACGCAAGGGCCTCCGCTGCGCTCCGACCGTTGCGTGCTCACGGCATGCACTCGTTCCGAGCCTCGCATGCCGTTCGCAACCGCACGCAAGGGCCTCCGCTGCGCTCCGACCGTTGCGTGCTCACGGCATCCAGGGGATGCGCGCCAGGTACGCGCGGTGTGCGGCGAGCAGGTCGCCGACGGAGTCGCCGCCGAACTTCTCGCGCACGCAGCGGGCGACCTCGAAGGCCAGCACCGCCTCGGCCACGACGGCGGCGGCCGCGATCGCGGTGGTGTCGGAGCGCTCGACCAGCGCCATCGCGTCCTCGAACGTGTCGATGGTCGCCGTCCGCAGCGGCTTCATCAGCGTCGGCAGCGGCTTCATCGCGATGCGCACCACGATCGGCTCGCCGTTCGACATGCCGCCCTCGAGGCCGCCCGCGCGGTTGGTGCGGCGGCGGAACGACGAGTCGTCGAACTCCAGCTCGTCGTGCACCTGCGAGCCGCGCATGGTGGCGTTCGCGAACCCGTCGCCGATCTCGACGCCCTTCATGGCCTGGATCGCGAGCGCCGCGGCGCCGAGCCGCGCGTCGAGGCGCAGGCGGGGCTCGGTGTGCGAGCCGAGGCCGGGCGGGCAACCGAAGATGCGCACCTCGACGATGCCGCCGAGCGTGTCCTGGTCGCGCTTGGCATCGTCGATCGCGGCCAGCATCTGCTGCTCGGCGGCCGGGTCGAGGCATTCCAGCTGCGAGTCGGTGCGACGCGCGAAGTCGGCGGCGGTCAGGTCGGGCTGCGGGTCGGCAGCGACGTCGCCGACCTGGACGACGTGGCCGAGCACCTCGATGCCGAGCAGCGTCAGCAGGTCCTTCGCGATCGCCCCCGCGGCCACCCGCGCGCAGGTCTCGCGCGCCGACGCGCGCTCCAGCACGTTGCGCACGTCGTCCAGCTCGTACTTCATGACGCCCGACAGGTCGGCGTGGCCCGGTCGCGGCACGGTGACCTTGCGCCAGCGCCGCGTGGCCACCGCGTCGAGCTCCTCCTGCGTGACCTCCCAGGCGCTCATCGCCGCGCCCCAGTTGGCGTGGTCGCGGTTGGCGACGATCAGCGAGATCGGCCCGCCCAGCGTCTTGCCGTGGCGCATGCCGCCGAGGATCTCGGCCGTGTCCTGCTCGATCTTCTGCCGCGGCGAGCGACCGTAGCCGGCCTGCCGCCGCGCGAGGTCGCGCTGCATGCGCTCGCGGTCGACGACGAGCCCGGCGGGCATGCCGGAGACGATCGCGACGATGCCCGGGCCGTGCGACTGGCCGCTGGTGACGAGCTGCAGATCCATCCTGCTCCCACGGTATCCCAAGGCGCCGCACGCGCGATGCAGCCGAACCGGAGGAGTACGCGCAGCCGTAACCGTAACGATGGATCGCCGCGCGATACTCAAGGACGTGGACTCCGATCGCGGCATCCCGCTCGGCCGTGCCGCGTTTCTCGGCACCATCGTCGCGGGCGTCGGCGGCATCGCGCTCACGTCGCGGTTCTCGAGCGCCGTCTCCGACGCCATGTCGGGCGTGGCCGGCGCGATCCCGGTCGTGAACGAGATCGCGCCCACCTCCGGCTGGCGCATCTACGCGGTCAACCCGCCGATGCCGGTGTTCGACCCGGCCACGTACCGCCTCAAGATCGGCGGACAGGTCGCGAAGCCGGTCGAGCTGACCTACGCCGAGCTGCTCGCGCTGCCCACCGTCGAGCAGGTGTCCGACTTCCACTGCGTGACCGGGTGGTCGGTGCCGGATGTGAAGTGGCGCGGCGTGCGGCCGCAGACGCTGATCGACCTCGTCCAGCCGAAGGCCAACTTGCGGCAGGTCACCTTCGCGTCGCTCGAGGACCCGTACGTCGACGGCCTCACGCCCGAGCAGTTCGCGCTCCGCGACACCCTGATCGCGACGCATATGGACGGCGTGCCGCTGACGCGTGCGCACGGCGCGCCGCTGCGCGTCGTGATCCCGCAGATGTACGGCTACAAGGGCGTCAAGTGGCTGTCCGACATCCGCTTCGACGCCACCGAGTCCACGGGCTACTGGGAGCAGCGCGGCTACGACGTCGACGCCTGGATCGGACGCTCGAATGGACTCGGGTAACGGGACCATCCACCGGTTCGGCTGGACGGAGCGCGCCGCCCACTGGTGGCTGGCGGCGACCACCGGCCTGATGACCCTGACCGGGGCCTTCCTCTACTTCCCGGCGCTCGCCCTGTACCTCGACCGGCCGACCGCCAAGATGCTCCACCTCTGGGCCGCCATCGCGCTGCCGGTCGGCTGGCTGGTGCTGACCATCCTCGGCGACCGGCGCGCGCTCGGCCGCACGCTGCAGGCGGCCGACCGGTTCGATCGCGACGACATCCGCTGGCTCAAGGGCGGGCCGCGCCGGCTGTTCAACCGCGAGGGCGAGCCCCCGCAGGGACGCTTCAACGCCGGGCAGAAGCTCAACCTCGCCGTCACGCTCGGGCTGCTGTTCGTGCTCGGCGTCTCGGGCGTGCTGCTGTGGCTCGGCGAGCGCGACACGACCTACCGGTTCGCCGGCAGCGTGCACGTGCACGACCTCGCCACGCTCGCGATCACGTTCCTGATCTGCGGCCACCTGTACCTGGCCCTGCTGCACCCGGCCACGAACGCGGCGCTGTCCGGCATGACCAACGGGTCGGTCGACCGCGAGTGGGCCCGCCGCCACCATGGCAAGTGGGTGGAGGCCGAAGAGGCGGCCGAGGCGGCGTCAGGCGCGGCCGAAGAGGCGGCGGACGCCGCCCTGCCGGCGCCCCTCGGCGAGCAGCTGACGGAGCGGTAGCTCCTCCGCTGCCTCCTCCGCGGCGGCATCCTCGCGCAGGCGGCAGCGGTTGCAGAGGCGGTCGAGGCGCAGCTGGTCGATCTCGCCCATGGCCATGATGCGCCCGGCGTAGCGGGTGCGGCCGTACACGGCGCGCTCGACCCGCAGCACCTGGATGCGGCAGCGGATGGCGGCGCCAGCCTCGTCCTCGAAGTGCAGGTCGAGGTTCTCGCCGGGCGCGAAGCGCCGGTCGGAGACGAAGGCGACGCCCGAGCGCGAGACGTCGGCGATGCGCGCCTGGGCGGCCCGCGCGTCGGTGGCCGGGGCGAACGTCTCGGCCGGCGTCAGCCGCGCCTCGGCGTCGAAGGTGTGGCGCGAGTCGCGGCGCTCGTCGCCGCGCTCCGACGTATCGATCAGCCGCAGCAGGCCGTCGGCGCGACCGCCGCCGGTGGGCTCGATGTCCTCCACCGCGAAGACCATCGTCTGCACGACCTCGCCGTCGTGGACACGCCCCGACACGCGGGCGCCGCGCCGCAGGCGGTCGTGGATGGCGGACGCCACGAAGGCGTCGCCCGACGTGACCTTGACGTGCAGCTCGATGCAGACGCCGCGGTCGTCGGCGACCGTGCACGTCGCCCCTGGCCGGGCGTAGACGTGCACGAGCTCCGCTCCGGAAAGCGGCTCCTGCTCGGGGGGAGAGGCGGGATCCTGATCCAACATGAAGAAGGTCGTTCAGATCGTTCAAGTTGGATATCGGGCGGTTCTGAAGCGACCATGAGGAAAACTCTGCAAACTTGCTGCAAATGCGTCGCACGGCCCTCCCCGGGCGGGGGAGGAGCGTCGGCGCAGAGGGTTCCCGGAAAAGTTTGAGGCGGGCCCTTCGGAGGAGAAAGGCCCGCCTCGAGAATCACGGCGGGGTGAGGGTGGAGGAGGAGGGAGTCCGCCGTTTTTCGGGTGTGAGCAAACCGTATCCGGGCGCCGTGTCGATCCGTTGAACTCCTCATCACGATTCGGTCACAAAAACCTCCCTCTCGGCGGCGGTTCCGGCGTTCGCTACCGTGACCGGTCGTGCTCATCGGCGGCCCCTCCTTCTGGTTCGGCGAGCTCGGCGGAACGCCCGCGCGGCGCCCGCCGCTGTCCGGGCCGCTGGACTGCGACGTCGCGATCGTCGGCGCCGGCTACACCGGCCTGTGGACGGCGTACTACCTGAAGCGCGCCGATCCCGGACTGCGCGTCGTCGTGCTGGAGCGCGAGTTCGCCGGTTACGGCGCCTCGGGGCGCAACGGCGGCTGGGTCGCCGGCGCCATCTCCGGCGTGCACGACGACGCCACCGTCGCGGCCATCACCGCCACCGTCGACGAGGTCGGCCGCGCGGCCGCCGTCGAGGGCATCGAGTGCGCATTCCACAAGGGCGGCGCGCTGGCGGTCGCTACCGGGCCGACGCAGCTGGAGCGGCTGCGCGACCATCCGCTGGCGCACGGGGAGTGGCTCGAGCCGGACGCGCTGGCCGAGCGCGTGCGCATCGCCGGTGCGCTCGGCGCGGTGTTCGACCCGAACGTGGCCCGCGTGCAGCCCGCCGCCCTGGTGCGCGGCCTCGCCGATGCGGTCGAGCGGCTCGGCGTGCCCGTCTACGAGGGCACCGCCGTCACGGCGATCGAGCCGCGCGTGGCCCGGACCGCGCAGGGCGACGTGCGCGCCACGTGGGTCGTCCGCGCGACCGAGGGCTACACGCCCGCCCTGCCGGGGCTCGCGCGACAGGTGATCCCGCTGCGGTCGACGATCGTCGTCACCGAGCCGCTGTCCAAGGCGGTCTGGGACGAGATCGGCTGGGACAACGCCGAGACGATCGCCGACGCCGCGCTGTCATACGCGTACATCCAGCGGACGGCCGACGGCCGCATCGCGATCGGCGGGCGCGGGCGCCCGTACTACTGGCGGTCCGGCTTCGACCGCTACGGCGAGGTCGAGAACTGGGCCGTCCGCCGGCTGACCGAGAAGCTGCACGCGCTGTGGCCCGCGACGCGCGACGCCGCCATCGTGCACGCGTGGTCGGGCGTGTTCGGCGCGCACCGCGACTGGATCCCGAGCGTCGCGGCCGATCCGGCCACCGGCCTCGCAGCGGCGGGCGGCTGGGTCGGCGAGGGCGTCGCCGCGGCCAATCTCGGCGGGCGAATCCTGACCGACCTGATCCGCGGCGAGCGGACCGACCTGACGGCGCTGCCCTGGGTGAACCGGCCCGAGCCGCGCCGGTGGGAGCCCGAGCCGCTGCGGTTCGTCGGCGCCCACGGCGTCTACTGGCTGATCGACCTCGCCGACCGGCGTGAGGGGCGCACGGGCGCAAAGGCGCGGCTGTACGACCTGGCGAAGCTGGTCTCCGGCCGCGAGAGCGAGTAGCCCCGGGCGTCAGTGCGTGTGCAGGTACCAGCGGATCAGCTGGTCGCCCCACAGCAGGCCCACGAACGCCCCGGCCGCCATGAACGGCCCGAACGGGATGCCCACCTTGCCGCCGTCGCGGCCGTACTTGAGCAGGATCACCATCGCCGGCACCGCCGAGATGAGGAAGCCGATGAACAGGCCGGGCGCAACGGCACTGCCGAGGAACGCGCCCAGCAGCAGCGCCAGCTTGACGTCGCCGAGGCCCATGCCGGCCGGGTAGACGATCGCCATCACGAGGAAGACGACGCAGGCGATGACCGCCGCCAGCCCGTGCTCCTTGAGGCTGCCGGGATCGATCAGCGCCCAGACGATCAGCGCCGCGGCGGTGCCCGGGAAGACGAGCCGGTCGGGGATGACGCGGTGCTCGATGTCGATGAACGTGATCGGCACCAGCAGGGCGATCAGCAGCAGCGCCGGCACCAGCGGCCCGACTAGGCCGAGCCGCCAGCCGGCGGCGGCGCCCAGCACGGCGCCGACGATCTCCATCGTCGGCGGGCGGCGCAGCGCGCGCGTCCAGGCGGGCTGCTCGACGGCGTCCTCGATCCCGGCCGGCAGGCGGCGGACGAGCGGCTCGGCGGCCAGCCCGGCCGACGACGCCGGCGAGGGCGCCGACGGCGATCGCCGCGGCGCTCACGGGCTAGCCTCTGACGGCGCGGCGCATGACGTCCAGGTCGGGCTCGACGCCGGTCCAGATCGCGAACGAGCGGGCGCCCTGCCGGACGAGCACCTCGAGGCCGTCGACGACGGCGATGCCGCGTGCGGCCGCCGCGGCGCCGAGGATGGTCGGCGCGGCGTCGGGTCGGTAGGCGAGGTCGCAGACGGCGTGGACATCGGAGAGAGAATCGGCTTCCAGCGGCGACTCCGTGAGCGCCTTCGCGCCGCCGAGCGGCGTGCAGTTGACGATCACGGGCGGCAGCGGCGACGGCAGGCGGTCGTGCGCGGCCACGCCGAGCGCGGTCGGCGAGCGCCTGCGCCGCCTCCGGCCGGCGCGACCAGACGCCCACGTCGGCGCCCGCTGCGGACAGCGCCGCCACGACGGCGCGGGCGGAGCCGCCGGCGCCGAGCACCAGCACGCGGCTGCGCAGCACGTCGGCGCCGGCCGCCGCGGCGAGGCCGCCCGTGACGGCGCCGCCGTCGGTGGAGTCGCCGAGCAGCGAGCCGTCGCGGCGCACGACGATCGTGTTCACGCTGCCGGCCGCGCGCGCCACGTCGGTCGTCTCGTCGACCAGCGCCGCGACCCCCTCCTTGTGCGGGATCGTGACGTTGGCGCCGGCGAACGACAGCCCCGCGAGACCGCGCAGAGCCTCGCCCAACCGCTCGGGCGCGACGCGCAGCGGCACGTACGCCCAGTCCAGGCCGGCGGCCGCGAAGGCGGCGTTCTGCATGCGGGGCGACAGCGAGTGCGAGACGGGATCGCCGATCACGCCGACGAGCGTCGTCGCCGCCGAGATCACGCCGGATGGTCCTTCTGGTACTGCAGGAACTCGTCGAACGAGTTGGTGAAGAAGTGCTTGCGGTCGGGGTCGCCGGGAATCGCGACGTAGTACAGGTAGTCGACGTTCGCCGGGTTCGCCGCGGCCTTCATCGCCGCCAGCCCGGGCGCCGCGATGGGCGTCGGCGGCAGGCCCTTCACCTTGCGCGAGTTGAACGGCGAGTCGATCTGGAGGTCCTTCGCCGTGAGCGGCGCCCACGAGCCGACCGCGTACTGGATGGTGGCGTCGATGCCGAGCGTCATCTTCGCCTTCAGCCGGTTGTAGATGACGGCGGAGATCTTGCGGCGGTCGCCCGCGAAGGCCGCCTCGCGCTCGATCAGCGACGCGATCTTGAGCACGTCGTAGTTCGTCAGGTTCTTCTTCTTCGCCTTCGCCATGTCGACCTGCGCGAAGTTCTCGTCGAACGCCGTCAGCTGCTGGTCGACCAGCTCGGTGCCCGTCGGTGGCTGCGACACGTCGTACGTGGCGGGGAACAGGAAGCCCTCGATCGTGGCCGCCTCCTCGCCCTTGGCCAGGAACCCGGCGGGCGGCTTGGCGGCCTTGGCGGCCGCCTCGTAGTCGGCTCCCTCGAGCCCGATCTTCGGCGTCAGCTCGGCGATGTCACGCGCTGCGAGGCCCTCGGGGATGAGCAGCTGCGCGGTGGGCCTGATCGGCGGCCCCGCCTTCAGCGCCTCGATCGCGCGGTCGTAGCCGTCGTTTTCGTGCAGCACGTACGTGCCGGCCTGCAGGCCCGTCTCGCTGAACGCCTCCAGCTCGAAGCGCGAGGCCGAGTCGATGACGCCGGCCTCCTCGAGGAGGGTGCCGATCGCCGCCGTGCCGGAGCCCTTCGGGATCGTCACGGTCACCTCGGCGCCGGGCGAGCTGCCGCCGCCGAACACGCGGGACTCCGCCTCGCGCAGGCCGTAGACGAGCAGGCCGAGCAGCCCGAGCAGGAGGACGACGCCGAGCGCGCGGCGGATCATCATCGGCCCGCGCGGCGGTCCAGCACGCCTTGGAGCAGCACCGCCGCCGCCCGCGCGTCCAGGCCGCTCGCTGCCGAGCGGCTCGTACGCTGTGCGATCGTCGTCGTGTATCGCTCGTTCCTCCAGCTCGACCGGAACCTCCACGCGGGCCCGCAGGCGGCCCGCGAAGGCGACCGAGGCTCCGGCCTGGCTCCCCCGCTCGCCCGACGGCGTGCGCGGCAGGCCAACCACGATCAGCCCGGGTCGCTCGGCCTCCACGATAGCGAGCAGGGCCGCCATACCCGCCGTGCTGCCGACCCGCTCGATGGTCTGCAGCGGCGTCGCGAGCGTGCCCGTCTCGTCCGAGACCGCGACCCCGGTGCGCGCCGAGCCGTAGTCGAGCGCGAGGATCTTCACCCGAGCCGGGAGGCGAGGAACGAGCGCGCTGCGGCGAGCGCGTCGTCGATGTGCGACGGGTCCTTGCCGCCGGCGCGCGCCATGGTCGGACGGCCGCCGCCGCCCCCGCCGACGAGCGGCGAGATCTCGCGGATCACGGCCGCGGCGTCGGCGCCCTTCTCGACGGCCTCCGGCGTGGCCGACGCGACCAGGTGGGCGCGGCCGCCGGCGTTGGAGGCGAGTACGACGACGGACGGGCCGAGGGCGCCTCGCAGCCGGTCGGCGAGCTCGAGCAGGTCGTCGGGCGGGGTGTCGTCACGGGACAGCGCCAGCACGGCGATGCCGTCGTGCTGCGACGCCTGGCCGACCAGCGCGGCGAGGTCGACGCCACCGCCGGGAGCCGCCGCGCCCTTCGACTTCTCCAGCTCGCGTACGCGCTCGCGCAGCTTCGCGACGGCCTCCCCCACCCGCTCGGGGTCGGTCTTGAGGTCGCGGGCCAGCTCCACCGACGCCCGCTCGCGCTCGCGCAGGAGCGCCAGCGCGGCGCCGCTGGTGACGGCCTCGATGCGGCGCACGCCCTGCCCGACCGACGACTCGGACAGGATCTTGAACGGGCCCACCTCGGCGGTCGACCGCACGTGCGTGCCGCCGCAGAGCTCGGTCGAGAACCCGACGATGTCGACCACGCGGACGACGTCGCCGTACTTCTCGCCGAACAGCATGGTGGCGCCGAGGTTGCGCGCCTCGTCCTGCGTCGTCTCGAAGATGTGCAGCGGGTAGTTGAGCACCACGGCGTCGTTGACGCGGTCCTCGACCTCGGCCACCTGCTCGGGCGTCATCGGCCCGGTGTGCGAGAAGTCGAAGCGCAGCTTGTCGGGGCGCACGGCCGAGCCGCGCTGGTGCGCGTGGTCGCCCAGCACCTCGCGCAGCGCGCGGTGCAGCAGGTGCGTGCCGGTGTGGTTCGCCATCGTCGGCCGGCGGTGGTTGCGGTCGACCTCGGCACGCACGGTCTCACCGGCGGTGATCGAGCCCTGCTCGAGGATGACGGCGAGCGCCTGGTCGCCGTCGAAGCGGTACGCCTCGACCACGGCGGCGCGGCCCGCGGGGCCCTCGATGACGCCGCGATCCGATACCTGGCCGCCGCCGTCGGGATAGAACGGCGAGCGCCGCAGCTTCATCAGCAGGCGGCCGTCGCCGAGCTCCTGCACGGCCTCGGCGGTGGTGACGACGTCGAGGTCGTCGTAGCCCGTGAACTCCGTGCGGAACCCGGCCTCGCGGGCGAACGCCGCGGCCACCTCGCGCTCCTTGCCGCCCTTCGCGGCCTCGCGGGCGCGGCGGCGCTGCGCGTCCATCTGCGCGGCGAAGCCGGCCTCGTCGATGGCGAGGCCGTGCTCGGCGGCGATCTCGGCGGTGACCTCGATCGGGAAGCCGTAGGTGTCGTGCAGCTGGAACGCGTCGGCGGCGGGCACCTCGATGCCACCCGCGGCCTTCGTGCGCGCGATCACGTCGTCGAGGATCGCCGTGCCGGTCTCGAGCGTGCGCGTGAAGCGCTCCTCCTCGCCCGCCAGGATCTCGGCCACCTCGCCGCGGTGCTGGACGAGGTCGGGGTACGCCTCGCCGAACTGGTCGACGATGACGCCGTGCAGCTTCGTCAGGAACGGCGACGGCAGGCCGATGCGGTGGCCGTGCGAGACGGCGCGGCGGATGATGCGGCGCAGGATGTAGCCGCGCTGCTCGTTCGACGGGATGACGCCGTCGGTGGCCAGGAACGCCATGCCGCGGCCGTGGTCGGCCAGCACCCGCAGCGCCCGCATGGCGGTGCCGCCGTCGGTGTACTTCGCGCCCGACCACGACTCGCAGGCGGCGATGACCTCCTGGAAGCCGTCGGTCTCGTAGACGGAGTGCACGCCCTGCAGCAGCGCCGAGATGCGCTCGACGCCGGCGCCGGTGTCGATCGACGGCTTCGGCAGCGGCGTCAGGCCGCTCTCGCTGCGATCGAACTGCATGAAGACGAGGTTCCAGTACTCGAGCACGCGGTCGCAGTCGCACTGGGGGCCGCACGCGTCGGGCCCGCCGCCGAGCGGCCGGCCGCAGCCGTGCTCCGGCCCGCGGTCGTAGAACAGCTCCGAGCAGGGGCCGCACGGACCGGTCGGGCCGGCCTTCCAGAAGTTGTCCTCGCCGAGCGCCACGATGCGCTCGTCGGGCTGGCCGATGGCGCGCCACAGATCGATCGCCTCGTCGTCGCGCGGCACGCCGTCGGCACCCTCGTAGACGGTCACCCAGAGGCGCTCCGGATCCATCTTCCAGCCCTCGAGCGACAGCTCCCAGGCCTGCGCGATGGCGCGCTCCTTGAAGTAGTCGCCGAACGAGAAGTTGCCCATCATCTCGAAGAAGGTGAGATGGCGCGCGGTCTGGCCGACGACATCGATGTCGGTGGTGCGGAAGCACTTCTGGATCGAGGTGACGCGCGGGCCGGGCGGCGTCTCCAGACCGAGGAAGTACGGCTTGAAGGGCTGCATGCCGGCGGTGGTGAGCAGCACCGTCGGGTCGAGCGAGGGCGGCACGAGCGACGCCGACGGCACGACAACGTGGTCGCGCGCGGCGAAGTAGTCGCGGAAAGAGGTGCGGATCTCATGCGAGCGCATCGGGCGAAGGATAGGCGGCGAGGCCGCGGTGCCGAGCAGGTCGGCGCCCACACGGGCGGGTACAGTTCGGTGCGTGTACGGCGACGACGACACCCTGCGACGCATGGAACGCGCATCGGCACCCGACGTGCAGATCGAGCCGCTCGACGACTGGCTGACGATCTCCCCCGCCTCGGACGAGCACGAGACGCGGACCGGGCTCATCATCCCGTCCGCCGGCGAGGTGCCCGTGAAGAGCGGCATCGTGCTCGCGATCGGCGACGAGGTGCAGGGCGTGGCGCCCGGCGAGAAGGTGCTGTTTCCGCGCGGTGCGGCCATGGAAGTCCGGCTCGGCGGCGAGCCGGTGCTCATCGTGCGCCGCCGCGACGTCGTCGCCCGCGTCGGCGAGTAACTCGCGCCGCGATCGGCCTAGACTGCCGCCCGTGAACCTGCAGGGCTATCTCGATCGCATCGGCTACGAGGGGCCGGTGGAGCCGACCCTCGCGTGCCTGACCGCCCTCCACCGAGCGCAGGCGCTGGCGGTGCCGTACGAAAACCTCGACGTCCAGTTGAAGGTGAGAGTCGGTCAGGATCCGGCGGCGCTCTACGACAAGGTCGTCGCGCGGCGCCGCGGCGGCTGGTGCTACGAGCTGAACGGCATGCTGCAGCAGGCGCTGGTCGAGATCGGATTCGACGTGCGGCGCGTGGCGGGGGGCGTGCACCGGCACGAGCGCGGCGACGCGGCGGTCGGCAACCATCTGCTGCTGCTGGTGCAGCTCCACCGTGTCTACATCGCCGACCTCGGACTCGGCGACGGTCTGCGGGAGCCGATTCCGCTCGAGGCGGGGACCTACGTCCAGGGCGTGCACGAGTTCCGGCTGGAGCGCCTGGACGACGGCTACTGGCGGCTCTGGAACCACCCGCAGGGCGACCCGGTGGCGTTCGACTTCCGGGAGGATCCGGCCGACGAGGCGCTGCTCGAGGCGCACTGCCACCGCCTGCAGACGTCGCCGGAGTCGGGCTTCGTCCAGAACCTCGCCGTGCAGCGCATGACGGAGGACGGCCTCGTGCTGCTGACGGGTCGGGTGCTGGCGCAGCGCACGCCGGCGGGGACCAAGAAGCGGCTGCTGGGCTCCGTCGAGGAGCTGGAGGCGGCGCTGGACGCGGAGTTCGGCATCCGCAGCGTGGCGATGGCCGACGCGTGGCCGGCGATCGTCGCCCGTCACGAGGCGGTCTTCGGCGCCTGACCGCGGCTACGGCAGGACGTTCAGGTAGGTGTCCATCTGCCAGTCGGTGACGGCGCCGCAGGAGCGCTGCCACTCGTCGGTCTTCAGGTGGAAGAACGTGTCGTACAGGTCGTCGGGCAGGGCCTCGCGGATCACGTCGTCGGCCGCCAGCGCCTCGAGCGCGTCGCCGAGCGTCCGCGGCAGCAGCTCGAACGGCGTGTCGGACTGCTGCGGTTCCGCCGCAACGTCCGTGTACTGCGGCCCGGGGTCGATCTCGTTGGCGATGCCGTCGCGGATCGATGCCAGCAGGACCGCGTGCGTGAGGTACGGGTTGCAGGCCGAGTCGGGCGCGCGGTACTCCGCGCGGTTGCCGAGCACGCGGACGATGCAGGCGCGGTTGTCGACGCCCCAGACCGGCACCGTGGGCGCGTACTGACCTGGATCCCAGTAGCGGCAGTACGAGTTGACGGTCGGCGAGCAGACCGCGCTCATCGCGCGCGCATGCTTGAGCATCCCGCCGATCGCCCACCGGCCGATGTCGGTCATCGCCTCGGGCCCACCCTCGCCGAACGCCGGCTCCTCGCCGCGCCACATGCTGACGTGGTGGTGGCAGCCGTTGCCCATGATCCCCGCGATCGGCTTCGGCATGAACGTCGCGAACAGCCCCAGCTCGCTCGCCACCTGTATGCAGATCTGCCGGTACGTCACGAGCCGATCGGCCGTCTCGACGCACGGGCCGAACTGGAAGTTCATCTCGATCTGGCCCGGGTCCTCGTAGTCGGCCTGGATCATGTCGAGGCCCATCGCCTGCCCGTAGGCGGTGACGCGCTTCAGGATCTCGCGCACGCTCTCGAGGTGCCCGATGTGGTACGGCGTGCCGACGTGGGCGGGCAGCATCGACTGCGCGGTCGAGATCTGGTCGCGGCCGGGAAACCAGCTCATCTCGGGCTCGCAGCCGGTGCGCAGCTCGAGGCCGAACTCGGCCTTGAAGTCGTCGTGCAGGCGCGTCAGGTTCGCCCGCCCGTCGCCCGTCGCCACCTCGCCGGGACGGGTGTGCGCGTCGGGCTTGTTGTAGTGGCCGCAGATGACGCGGCCCATGTCGGTGTCCCACGGCAGGACCTGGAAGGTGGTGAGGTCGGGAATCAGCAGGCCCTCGGAGCAGGCCACGGCGTCGGGGCCGATGATGCTGCCGTCCAGCGCGATGGTGAAGCCGCCGGCCGAGACGGTCGCGAACGGGATCCCCTTGCGCGCGAACCGGTGGAAGTGCCGCGCGGGCACGACCTTGCCCATCACGCGTCCCGGCACCGACGTGTACTGCAGGTAGACGTGCTTCACGTCGGCGTCGGTGATGCGCGCCTCGATGTCGCGGATGAGCACCTCGCGACGCTCGTCGGCGAGCGTCTCCTCCAGCGTCGCGTTGGCCATCCTGCCGCTCTCCTCCGGGGATTCGACTGCGAGCGGCGACTCTACCAATCCGGCGAATCGGCGGCCGGTGAGGTCGGCCGACGATGACGATCGCGCGCGTGCCCTGCCGCGCGCGCTCTGCGCCATCTCCGCCCGAACCGTGTCCGATCGCGCGACCCGCGCGCCTTACGTGTGCGAAACGTTCTGGGGTCAGACCCCAAAAAGGCCCGAAACGGGGTCAGACCCCGATCACGGGCGCGTCACGCAACGTCACGGAACGGACGCGGGAGCGGGCCGGCAGCCGGATAAGGGCTCTAGCGGAGCTCGTCGAGCTCGGTGTCGAGCATGCGCCTGCGCTCCTGCGCGGCGAGCCTGCCGTCGCCGATCGCGAGGCGCGCGTCCTCGCGCACCGTCTCGAGCTCGAGCCGCACCAGCTCGCCGAACATGATGCCCCGCCGGCGGGCGTACATCACGCCCGCCACGGTGGCCGCGCCGGCCGCGAACCCGAGCAGCCGGAGGAAGCCCTTCACGGCTGGTCGGTGTGGCGCTCGGAGCGCCGTGTCTTGAACGACGACGCAGCGCCGCTGACGAACGCCCCGGCCTCGGCGACCGCACCGAGCGGCTTCGAGACGACGCCGGCCGTCTTGCGGACGGCGTCCTCCGTGGCCTGCGCGCCCGTGACGGCCGAGTCGAGGATCGTGTCGACCTTGCCGAGCGAGCCCGACGCCTGGTCGAGCAGCGTGTTGACCTTGGCGATCGCCGGCAGCGCCTCGCGATCGACGTTGCGCAGCAGCTCCGTGGCAGCCACCAGCCACGCCGCGGCGCGGGTGCCGAGCCACGCGATCACGAGCGCGGCGACGAAGAGGAAGAAGGCCAGCGCCAGGTATGCCAGGTCGCCGAGGTCCATGCGAGAAAGCCTAGTGGAACGCGCCGCCGCCGACCGGGAAGCTCAGGCGATCGTGCCGCAGCCGACGACCGCGTCGCCGTCGTACAGCGCGGCCGTCTGGCCGGGGGCGATCGCGAACAGGTCGCGCGCCAGCGCCAGGGTGCGGTCGCTGCCGTCGCCGTCCAGCGACGCGGCCACCGCCGGCGAGCGGTAGCGGAGCTTCGCGTCGACCTGCCGGCGCTCGACGTGCATGACGACGTCGCGGAGCGGGACGGTGCGCGTCCCGAGCCGTCGCAGCGGGGCGACGACCACCGCGCTGCGGGCGGGCTCGGTACGCAGCACGTAGAGGGGCTCGGGCGCCGAGACGCCGATGCCGCGCCGCTGGCCGGGCGTGAAGCCACCGACGCCCGCGTGGCGGCCCAGCTCGTGACCGGCCTCATCCTCGATCGGCCCGTCGGCGGCCGGGGCGCCGTAGCGGTCGAGGAACGTGCGGTAGTCGCCGCCGCCCAGGAAGCAGACCTCCTGGCTCTCCTTCGCCTTCGCCGCTGCGAGGCCGAGCTCGGCCGCGCGCTCGCGCACCTCGGGCTTCGTGCGCTCGCCGAGCGGGAAGTCGAGGCGTTCCAGCACGTCGGTGGGCACGCGCGCGAGCATGTAGCTCTGGTCCTTGGACGGGTCGGCGCCGCGGGCGACCAGCGGCACGCCGTCGCGCTCGACGATGCGCGCGTAGTGGCCCGTGCGCACCCGCGCCGCACCGAGCCGGCCGGCCGCGTCGACGAGCTCGCGCAGCCGGAAGTCGCCGTTGCAGGCCGTGCACGGGTTCGGGGTCTCCCCCGCCTCGTAGCCGGCGATGAAGCCGGCGACGATGGTGTCGCGGAACGTGTCGCGAAGGTCGAGCGACAGGTGCGGAAGCCCGCGCTGATGGCAGAGATCGCGCGCTCGGCGCACGCTGCCGGGCGCGCAGCAGGCGCGATCCGTATCCGGTGCGTGCGGATCGATCCAGAGCTGCAACGTGATGCCGAACGCCCCGTCCGGCGCCTCGGCCAGCGCCACGGCGGAGTCGACGCCACCCGACATCGCCACGGCAACGCGACCGTTGCCCGGCACCGTCGCGCCACGCACCACGGCATCGCCGAGCGCCGCGTGAAACGCGTCGACCGCGACCTCGACGCACGACACGCGAGCGCCCGCCACGCCGCAGGCCGCCTGGGCCGCGACCGCACCGAGGCGCGCGGCGCCGAGCAGGCTCGACCCCTCCGCCGACGCGGCCAGCCACGCCGCCGCCGCCGTCGTGGTCGGACACGCGTCGGCGCCGAATCGCACGGCCGCGAGGTGCCCGCGCTCGAGCGCGACGGTGAAGCGGACGCGGTCGTCGCAGGCGCCGCCGCCGGCCCGGCCCTCGCCGTCCGGACGCTCGATCACGCCGGCGCGCGAGAGGTCGATCACGCGACGCTCTCGACCGCGCGCAGCAGTCCCGCGCGCGCCGGGACGAACGCCGCGATGAAGGCGTCGACCTCGCCCGCCTTGCTCTCGGGGCCGAGCGTCACGCGGACGGCGCCGCGCGCGGTGGCGGGATCGATGCCCATCGCGGTGAGAACGTACGACGGTTCGGCGCTGCCCGCGGCACACGCGGAGCCGGCGGCGACGCAGATGCCATCGCCATCCAGCTGGTGCACGACCAGGTCGCCGCGCACGCCCGCCAGCAGCAGCGCGTGGCCGGGCAGGCGCGGCGCGCCGGCCGACGCCACCGGCAGGCCGAGCTCGCCCTCGAGACGGTCGCGCAGCGCGGCCCGCTCCGCGCGCTCCGCGGGCGCGCCGGGACCCTGCCGCTCGGCCAGCGCCGCGGCGAGGGCCGCAGCACCGGCGACGTTCTCGGTACCCGGCCGCAGCCCGTGCTCCTGGCCGCCGCCGCGGACGACCACCGGCAGCGTCGCGACCCCGGCTCCGGCGAGGACGCCGACGCCCTTCGGCCCGCCGAGCTTGTGCGCGGCGATGGCGATGGTCGCCGCTCCCGGCAGCGCCCGGACGTCGGCCCCCGCGGCAGCCTGGACGGCGTCGACGTGGAGCGGCACGCCGCGCTCGGCGCAGAGCGCGGCGATCTCCTCGACCGGCTGCAGCGCGCCGGTGACGTTGTTTGCGGCCATCACGCAGCAGAGCGCGTCGCCGGGGCGCACCAGCGAGGCCAGCGCGTCCCGGTCGACCACGCCGTCGGCGGTGACGGGCGCCCATGCCACCTCGCCGCCGTGGGCCAGCAGCGGCTCGCGCACGGCGGGGTGCTCGATCGCGCTCGCGACCACGCGCCCACCCGCCGCCAGGCGCCCGAGCACCGCGAGGTTGTCGGCCTCGGAACCGCCGCCCGTGAAGACCACCTCGCCCGGCGCGCAGCCCAGCGTGGCGGCAACCGACTCGCGCGCCTCGTCGAGCCCGGCCCGCGCTGCCCGGCCGGCCGCGTGCGGCTCGGACGGGTTGCCGAAATGCTCCTTCAGGTACGGCTCCATCGCCCGCCAGGCAGCGGGCGAGAGCGGCGTCGTGGCGGCATGGTCGAGATAGATCACCGCGTCCCCTCCGGCAGAAGGTGGATCCACCCCGTCGTGGCGCCGTACCCCGTTGAACCTGCATAGCAGGTGGGCCTCCTGTCCACCCTGCACCTCTTCTCGAGGCTGGGGGCAGAACGACCGGAGTCCCATAGGAGTGATACGGCCCAACCGCAGTGTATGGCCCACGATCGGGGTCGACCCAGACGCACTCTAGCGGGGACAGCGGAGGTCGTGGCGTACCCTTCCCGCATGCCCGCGCCGATCCGCCTCGGAACCTGCTCCTGGGCCGACCAGGGGCTGATCGAGGCGTGGTACCCGCCGACCGCGCGCAGCTCCGAGGCGCGGCTGCGATACTACGCCGAGCGGTACGACACGGTCGAGGTGAACTCGTCGTACTACGCGATTCCCGAGGCGCGGACCGCGACGAACTGGGCCGATCGGACGCCCGACGGATTCGTGTTCCACGTGAAGGCGTTCGGGATGATGACCGGGCACCGCGTGACCCCCGAGCAGCTGCCCGCCGACCTGCGGCCGCTGGTCTCGCAGATGACCTCGCGCGGACACGTCGACCCGTCCCAGGCGCTGCTCGAGCGCGTGTTCCGGCGCTTCAAGCAGGCGCTCGACCCGCTCGCCGCCGCCGACCGCCTGGGCGGCGTCCTCATGCAGTACGGCCCCGGCCTGGCGCCCTCGGAGGCGTCGCGGGGGTTCATCGAGCTGGGCGCCGAGCTGCTCGCGCCCTACCCGGTGCTGGTCGAGTTCCGCCAGCGCGACTGGCTGTCGGAGCAGAACGTCGAGTCCACGCTCGACTTCCTCCGCGCCCGCAACCTGTCGCACGTGATCGTCGACGCGCCGCACGTGTCGACGCCCAACGTCGCCCAGACCGTCATCGCCGCCACGACCGACACCGCGTATGTGCGCTACCACGGCCGCAACTCGGCCACGTGGAACGTCACCGGGGGCGTCGCGTCCGATCGCTTCGACCACTTCTACACGGTGCAGGAGCTGTCCGGCTGGGTCGCCCCGCTGGCCGACCTGGCGGGCGCCGTCGACCACATCTACGCGATGTTCAATACCAACAACGCCGATCAGGGCCCGGTGAACGCCGACCTGTTGCGCGACCTGCTGCGCGCCGCCGAGGTGCCCGTCACGGAGCCGCCGGGGCCCGCCCAGGCTAGCCTGTTCTGAGTGATCGGCGTGTTCGACTCGGGGATCGGCGGGCTCACCGTGCTCGTCGACCTCGCCGCGGAGCTGCCCGACGAGCAGCTCGTCTACGTCGCCGACCAGGCGCACTGCCCGTATGGCGGGCGGCCGGCCGAGGAGATCGTGGCGCGCACGCTCGCGATCGCCGACGGGCTCGTCGGGGAGGGCGCGAAGATGCTGATCGTCGCGTGCAACACCGCCACGATCGCGGCCATCGCCCCGCTGCGCGCGCGCCATCCCGTGCCCGTGGTGGGCATCGAGCCCGCCGTCAAGCCGGCCGTGGGGCGGTCGCGATCGCACATCGTCGGCGTGCTGGCCACCGCGGGATCGCTCGGCGGCGAGAAGTTCCGCGGCCTCGTGGCCGAGCACCGCGGCGACGCCGACGTGCTCACACAGCCGTGTCCGGGCCTCGTCGATCGCATCGAGTCGGGTGACCTCGACGGCCCCGAGACGCGCGCGCTGATCGAGCAGTACACCGCGCCGCTGCTCGCCGCCGGCGCCGACGTGCTGGTGCTCGGCTGCACGCACTACCCGCTCGTGCGCGACCTGATCGCCGAGGTCGTCGGCCCGCACGTCGAGCTGATCGACCCGGGCGCCGCGATCGCCCAGCGCGCGCGCACGCTGCTGACCGAGGCGGGGGCGCTCGACGCGGGTCCGGGCAGCGTCGAGCTGCGCTCGACCGCAGGCATCGACTTGTGGCCGCTCTACCGGTCCTTGAGCCGGTAGACGATCCGCAGGCCCGACCACGTCCCGTCCACCGCGCAGACCTTGTTGTCGACGAGGCCGAGCGGCAGCGCGACGTCGCGGACCGTGTCCTCCGTGACGTCGGTTGCGACGCCCGACGCGCGCTTCGGCCAGCACACCCACAGGCCGCCGGAGCGGTCCATCTTCTCGGCCAGCTCGGGCAGCCGGCGGGCCAGAATGCGCCGCTCCGTGACGAACAGCAGCACCACGTCGTAGGGCTGCCGTGCCTGGCGCAGGAGGGTCACGCCGGGTGGCAGATCTCCGAGCAAGTCCTCGAGGTGGTCGGGCGCCGCGACGAGCACGACCCGGTGTCCTTCCTTGATGCCGAGCTTCTTCGGCAGGGGCGTCCCGGAGTAGCCGATCATCGGCCGAATGGTAGGGTGAGTCGGTGCTTCGGCGGCTCGCGATCACCATCGCGCTCGTGCTCGCGGTCGCGGCTCCGTCCGCGTCGGCGGCTACCAGCCTGGGCGACTTCCAGCTGACCTACTACTGGTTCGCGGCCGAGTCGGGCTTCGTCGGCGCGAAGGTCGAGGCGCAGGGCATCGCGGGCACCTACCGCGAGGACTTCCTCTACTCGGCCCGCGGCGTGCCCATGCAGGGCACCGGTACGGCCGACAGCACGGCCCACGTGCACTACGCCGGCACGCACGGCGGCTACTGGGTGACGAAGGCCGGCAAGAAGACCGTGCCCAACGCCGGCGGCTGGTCCGCCGGTGCGCCGTACTGGCGCGAGGGCGGCTGGCGCACCGCGGCGGGGGCGGTGACGTTCCAGCGTCCCGACGGCACGTGGGTGAACGGGGCCGGCGTCACGAAGCTCCCGTACCACGACCTGTTCGACACCGGGGTCGGGACGGACGTGACGGAGTGGAAGTCGATCGCCACCGACCTCCGCGTCATCCCGCGAGGCACCAACGTCTACGTCCCCCAGCTCGCAGGCTCACCGTCGCATGGCTGCTTCCGCGCCGACGACACCGGCGGCGCCATCATCGGCACGCATATCGACGTGTTCATCCCGCAGCGGACGCTGGGCGGGCTGCCGACGCGGGGTCAGGTGCTGCGGCTCGCGCCGGGCGAGGCGTGCCCCCCGCTGACCACGCCGCGGCCCGCCGCCGGCGTCGTCCTGCGCTACGTCCGGGAGGCGCGCGAGCGCGACTTCCGCGGCTCGACGATCGTGATTCCCGGCCTGCGCAAGCGCGCCCGCGCCGACTTCCTGTTCGGGTCGAAGGGCGTCGCGATGCGCGGCGGCGGCCTGCTGCCGCGCGGGGTGCGCATCGTGCTCGTCGACCGCAGCGGCTACTGGGTCAACAAGCAGGGCAAGCGCACCGACAAGCGCGCCAACGGCACCTGGACGCGCGGCAACCCGGTCTGGCGCGACGGCGGCTGGCGCAATCGCAGGGGCGCGCCCACCTACAAGCGTCCGAACGGCACCTGGTCGAACGGCAAGGGCGTGAAGTTGCGCGGGTATCGCGACCGCTTCCGTCTCGCCCGCGACGACGAGCGCGTGCCATGGCAGGCCGTGGCGGCACCGGCGGCGCTAGCACCGCGCGGCGCCCGGATCGCCGTTGACGGCCTCGTCTCGAGCGGCTGCCTGTTCGTCGACCGGATCCTGCGCCACGCCGCGAACACCATCGAGATCCTCGTCCCGCACGGCTCCGTCCTAGCCGGTCTGCCGACCCGGTCGAACGTGACGGTGCTTCCATCCGACACGCCCTGCGTGCAGTAACCGTAGGATTTCCGCATGCGCATCCTCGTCCTCCAGCACGACGACGACTCCGGCCTCGACGCCCTCGAGGCGCCCCTGCGCGCGGCGGGCGCCGAGATCGAGGTCTGGTACGCCAGCCGGACGGCCGCGCCGGAGCACCCGCTCGAGGCGTACGATGGCGTGATCGTGCTCGGCGGGATCGTGAACCCGGACGAGGACGCGCAGCATCCTTGGCTCGCGGTCGAGCGCTCGATGATCTCCGACGCGCTGCGCGGCGAGGTTCCGGTGCTCGGCATCTGCCTGGGCGGGCAGCTGCTCGCGCAGGCCACCGGCGGCGAGGCGTTCCGCGCGCCGGACGGCCCGGGGATCGGCTGGTTCCCGATCGCCGCGACGGAGGATCAGGCCGAGGACGAGCTGTTCGGCGACCTGCCCGAGTCGTTCTACGCCTTCGAATGGCACCACTACTGCTTCACGCCGCCCGAGGATGCGACCCTGATCTACAACACGCCGCGCTTCAACCAGGCGTTCCGGTACGGCCGCAACGCGTGGGGCACGCAGTTCCACTTCGAGGCCGACCCGGCGACCGTCAGCGACTGGATCGACACGGCGCGCGACGAGGCCATCACGCACGGTGTCGACATCGACAACCTGCGCGCGACGACCGCGCAGTACGGCCCGACGCAGGTCGACCTGTGCCACCGCGTGGCGCTGCGGTTCATCGCGGTCGTCGGCCGCTACGCCGGCGCCAGGTAGCTCCGCAGGCCCTCGCGCACGTCGAGCATGTCCTCGAACGGCACGTAGGCGACGCCCTCGTCGGCCAGGTGCTGCGCCAGCGAGGCGCGCGCGAACACGACGTCGGCTGCTTTCGCCGCGCAGCGATCCGACCAGCCGTCGCCCACGTAGGCGATCTGCCGGCCGCCCGACAGTCGCTCGAGCTCCATGCGCTTGCACTGCTCGCCGCAGACCGGGCACACGGGGCGCTCCAGGAACGCGACGGTGGTGCCGGCGGTCGAGAAGGTGGCCGAGTGGGCCACGACGGGCAGGCGGACGCCGCCCCAGGCCAGCACCGGCTCGATCAGCTCGTGGAAGCCGGACGAGATCACGACCGGGTCGATGAAGCGCTCGCGGCAGAACGTGATCAGCTCGGGCAGCCCGGGGCGCAGCGCGATGCGCGAGCGCAGCGTCGCCAGCGCGTCGTCGAGCGTCGAGTGGACGTGCTCGAACTCGAACGCGATCACCTCGTTCAGCGTCATCGTGCCCGACGTCAGCGCGCGCTCCGCCTCGGCCCAGATCGCGGGCGCGTGCTCCGCCATCAGCAGGTCGAGCGTGTCGGTGTCGGTCAGGGTGCCGTCGAAGTCGAGGAGCAGCAGCATCGAACCGAACGTAGCAGGAGCGTTCCGGCGAGCCTCCGAGCGGCCCGAAACACGGGGTCTGACCCCGAAATGGCGGTTTTTGGGGTCTGACCCCAACATGGAAGGCGCGCGGAAGTCGCGCGGATCGCGCGATTGGCGCGGTCCGTTACACAGTCCGCACAGTGCGGCACAGGTCGGGCACGCGCCGATGTGGTGCGATGGTCCTCGACCTGTCGGCCGGCGGGTCAGACCTGCGCGCGCAGGCGGTCGCGACCCACGTCGAGGTCAGGCCGATCGCACGCCGCCGCCAGGTACGCGCCCAGCCTCGCGACGTGCACGGCGATCTTGCGGGACCCCTCCGCGTCGTCGGCGAGCCCGCTCGCCGCGTGCCAGGCGACGAACGCCTCGAGATCGGCCGGCACCAGCGTCGCGACATCGTCGGACGCCGACCGGCCCGTCTGCTTTAGCCAGAACGCCAGCATCCGCAGCGTGCGCTCGTAGGAGAACCGCGGCGTCAGCGCCTGCTCGGCCACCCACCCCTGCTCGAACCCGGCGATCGCCTCGGCGATCGTCACGCGGCGCGCTCGGCGTGCCGCGCGATGGCGCGCAGCAGCGAGCCGCGAACGATGTCGGAGCCCGGCCGCACGATCAGCCAGTACCGGTCGAACGGCGTGCGCGCGAGCGGGCCGCACAGGATGCGCGTCTCGGTGATCAGCAGCGTGCCGTACGAGGCGATCGTCGCACGGACGGACATGCCGACCTTGACGCAGTCGTCCGGCTCCAGCGCGCGCCACTCGTCGGCGCCGAGATCCATGGCGTCGCCGCCCGGCCAGGGGCGCCCGGCGAAGCCGACCACGATCTCCGCCGCCGACGAGCCGACCGGCACGAAGCCCGTCGCACCGTCGCCCATGTCGGCGATCGCGATGCGCTCGCGGCGCCACGACCGGCCGAACGTGCGCACGGCCATCAGCGTGCGCGCGAGCTTGGCGTCGTCGAGCGGCGTCTCGCGGATGGCGGCGATCACGGTCTCCAGCGGCGCCTTGACCGGCCGTCCCTGCATCGTCCGGTGGTCGTAGCGCGGCAGCAGCGTGTCGAGGAGCGTCGGCGAGACCGGAGCGCTCGTGACGGGCGGCCGGGTGGCTTCCGGTGCGTTCACGAAGGGCATCGTATGCCAGAATCGTGGGCGATGACCGAGCCGACGATCCGCGACGTCGATGCCCTGATCGGCCCCGCGACGCCGCACTTCGCCTACCAGATCCGCCAGCGCGTCACGAACCTGGTGGCCGACCTGGACGAGTCGCACCCGGTGCGCGTGCATGCACGGGAGCGACTGGCGCTGCTCGACGGCCTGGGCTGGACGACGTCGAAGGGCGAGTGGGGCGACCCATCGAGTCCCCAGTGACGCTGGCACTGAAGGAGTGGCACGTCGTCGTCGAGGCGATCGCCCGCGGCGACCAGGTGCTGACCGTGCGCAAGGGCGGCATCCGCGAGAAGGAGTTCGCCGTCGCCGGCTCCGCGTTCTGGCTGTACCCCAACTGGGAGCACCAGCAGGCGAGCGAGGTGAAGCGGCAGTGGCACGGCGAGCTGGCGCGGTCGAACCGCGAGCGGCCCACCGACGGCACCATCCCGATCCGCTGCCGCTGCACGGTCGAGGCCGCCTGGGAGGTGACCGACGCCGACCAGCTGGCGGCGCTCGACGGCTGGCACCTGTGGACGCCCGCGTACGCCGAGTCCCGCCTGAAGTGGCGGCCGACGAAGCCGCTCACGGTGCTGCAGCTGCGCGCCGCGTCACTGATCGAGCCGTTCCCGCTGCGGCCCGACGAGGCATACGGCGGCTGCAAGTCGTGGATCGAGCTACTGGAGGAGCCGCCCGCCGACGCCCTGATCCCGGCGCTCACCGACACCGCCTTCGACATGCGCTCGGTCGCCGTGCGCGAGGCGCTCGGCGCGCCGGCCGGAGTCGGCGCGTGACGCTCGACGGCCGCCTCGCCCTGATCACCGGCGGGTCGCGCGGCATCGGGCGCACGATCGCGGTCGACCTCGCGCGGCGCGGCGCCGACGTCGCATTCACGTACCTGCGCAACGACGACGCGGCGAAGGAGACCGTGGCGCTGGTCGAGGCCGAGGGCCGCCGCGCCCACGCCATCCGCTCGCGCATCGACAGCGCCGAGCGCTGCACCGCGCTGGTCGACGAGGCCGCCGCGGCGCTGGGCGGGGTCGACCTGCTGGTGTCGAACGCCGCGTCGGGCGTGATCCGCCCGGCGATGGACGTGACCGAGAAGCACTGGGACTGGACGCTCAACACCAACGCCCGCGCGATCGTGTTCCTGGCGCAGGCGGCGGTGCCGCACATGGAGGCGCGCGGCGGCGGCGCGATCATCGGCATGTCGTCGCTCGGCTCGTTCCGCGTGATCGAGAACTACACGCTCGTCGGGGTGTCGAAGGCCGCGCTCGAGGCGGCGATCCGCTACCTCGCCGTCGAGCTCGCCCCGCTCGGCATCCGGGTCAACGGCGTGTCCGGCGCGGTGGTCGAGACCGGCGCGCTCGAGCACTTCCCGAACCGCGACGAGATGCTCAGCAGCGGCCGCGACCGCACCCCTGCGGGCCGGATGCTCGAGCCGCAGGACCTGGCCAACGCGGTCGCGTGGCTGGCGGGCCGGGAGTCGTCGATGGTGATCGGCCAGACGCTGATCGTCGACGGCGGCTTCTCGCTGCCGGCGTAGAGGCGCTA
Source organism: uncultured Actinomycetes bacterium (assembly GCA_963722525.1). Lineage (GTDB taxonomy): Bacteria > Actinomycetota > Thermoleophilia > Gaiellales > F1-60-MAGs149 > VFJZ01. The sequence goes on from CAVRMM010000002.1 coordinate 1,694,310, forward strand.
CGCGAACGGCAGCGGCTGCAGGCCGGCGCCGGCCAGGCGACCGGCCCAGGCGTGCACCGCGGGCGACCCGCCGAGGTGCATCAGCAGCACGTGCTGGTCGGGCGTGAACCGACCCGCCGCGGTCAGCTCGATCAGGCCGCGCACCGCGCGCCCCTCGTACACCGGGTCGGCGATCAGGCCCTCCGTCCGTGCGAGCAGTCGGATCGCGTCGAAGGTGGCCTCGCCGGCGGCGCCGTACGGCTCGTCGTCGGCGATCACGACCTCGACCTGGTCGGCCGTGATGCGCTCGGGCAGCTCCAGCGTCTCGAGCGTGGCATTCGCGAGGTGCAGGATCCGCCGGCACTTGTCCTCGCGCTCGTCGTCGTCGGCGACGCCGATCACGCGCGTCGGGCTGCCCAGCACCGCGAGCCCCGCGAGGAGGCCCGACTGCGTGCTGCTGCTGCCGGTGCAGTGGACGATCGCGTCGAACCGGACGCCCAGTTCCTCGGCCTGCGCCGCGATCTCGGCGGCGCAGCCGGCGTAGCCGTGGCCGCCCAGAGGATGTTCGGACGCGCCACCGGGGATCAGGTACGGCTTGCGGCCCTGGGCGCGCAGCCAGTCGACGAGCTCGGCGATGCGACCGGGATCGTCGATGTGGCGCGGCGTGTCGTCGGCGTACAGCTCGGCGCCGAGCACGTCGCTCAGCAGCACGTTGCCCACGCTGCGATAGCCGTGTCCCGGTTCCGGCGCCCACCCGTTGTGGAGCAGCACGCAGCGCAGTCCCGCCCGCACGGCGGCCGCCGCCGTCTGCCGCGTGTGGTTCGACTGCACCGCGCCGACGGTGACCAGCGTGTCGGCGCCCTCGCGCCGCGCGTCGGCGACCACGAACTCCAGCTTGCGGGTCTTGTTGCCGCCGCCCGGCAGGCCGGTCAGGTCGTCGCGCTTGACCCACAGCTGCGGGCCGCCGAGGTGCTGCGTCAGGCGGGGCAGCGGGTGCAGCGGCGTCGGCAGCTGCGCGAACCGCAGTCGCGGCGCGCAGTCGAGGGCCTCGAGCAGCATCGGCTAGTGCAGCGCCGAGCGCGGCTCGACGAAGGTGCGGTCGAGCGCGAATGCGTTCTCGGTGCGCACACCGGTGACGACCTCGAGCAGGTGCCGCGCACCGCCGACGCTGCACATGACGCCGTGGCCGCTGTAGCCCGTGTTGACGTAGAGGCCGGCGACCGGCGTCTCGTCGATCAGCGGCCGGAAGTCGGGCGTGACCGTGTAGAGGCCGCACTGCGAGGCGAACGCGACGCGGCCGTCGTCCCACACGTCGCGCCAGAACGACGTCGTGCGGGCGAGCGACGTCGGGCTGGCCGGGTCGAGCAGCCTGAACGGGAAGGCGGGGTCGACGATCGGATCGTCGGTGGCGTCGATGTCGGTGTTGTCGGGCTCCGACAGCAGCGCGTAGGCGCCGCGGAAGGCCGGTCGCCAGTGGGCGCCGGTGTCCTGGTCATACACCAGCGGGCCGTCCGCGGGCACCTGCGGCACGTCGGGCAGCACCAGGCGGTGCCGCCGCAGCGTGCGGATCGGCAAGTCGACGCCGGCGGCCGTCGCGATGACGCCGGACAGCGGCCCGGCCGCGATCACCGCGCTGCGCGTCGCGACCGTGCCGAGGTTCGTCTGCACCCCGGCCAGCTCGCCGCCGGCGAGGTCGAAGCCGACCGCGCGGCAGCGGTTCACCACCGGCGCCCGCGAGCCCGCAAGCAGCCCGAGCGCAAGCAGCTTCGGGGTCATCACGCCGTCGTCTGCGCGGTACCGCACCTGACGCACGGCGGGCGTCAGCCAGGGGAAGCGGCGGCGCGCCTCGTCGCCGTCCAGGATCTCGACACCGTCGGTGCCAAGCGCCCGGTAGTGCGCCGCCGTTTCGATCTGCGCGGCAGCGCCCTCCTCCGTCGTCGTCGTGACCACGCGGCCGTTGGCGACGCAGGCCGGGTCGTAACGAGTCTGGCCGGTGAAGTTGGCGAAGTCGCGCATCGCCGCGAGGGTCTCGCGCGCCAGCACGAGCTCGTCCGGGTCGTCGTGCTGCAGCCGGTAGGCGCCGGTGGCGACGGAGGTGGTCGCGCTGGCGAGCATGGGCCGCGCCTCGAGCACGAGCGGTTCGATGCCCGCGCGCCGGGCCGCATCGGCGGTCGCGGCGCCGATCACGCCGCCGCCGATGATCACGAGATCGGCGGTGGCCGGAAGCGCTTCGGCAAAGGTGATGGCGCCCGTCGTCATGCAAGTACGATTGCACGTCCGATGACTCCACTGACCCTTGACTACCTGCTGAACCTCAAGATCTGGCGTGACGGCGAGGTGGTCGATCCGGCCAGTGCCGTCGTGTCGGTCTGGGACCACGGACTGCTGTACGGCGACGGCGTCTTCGAGGGCATCCGGCTGCGCAGCGGGCGGCTCTACCGACCGTACGACCACCTCAACCGGCTGCACGGATCGGCCCGCGCCGTAGCGCTCGAGATCCCGTACGACGACGACACGCTGCTGACCGCCGTGGCCGACACCGCGGCCGCCAACGACATCGACGAGGCCCACGTGCGCATCGTCGTCTCGCGCGGCGTCGGCCTGCCGGGCATCGATCCCGCCCGCTGTCCGGTCGCGACCACGCTGGTGCTGGTCTACCCGTTCCCGCCGCTGCTCGGGTCCGACCCCGTGACGCTGATCACGTCGAGCATCGCCCGCAAGGCGCCACGGTCGGTGCCGGCGCGCGTGAAGTCGCTCAGCTACCTCGACAGCGTGCTCGCGAAGGTGCAGGCCAACAACGCCGGCGCCGGAGACGCGCTGATGCTCGACGGCGGCGGGCTGGTCGCCGAGGCCACCGGCGCGAACGTGTTCATCGTCAGCGGCAAGGTGCTGCGCACGCCGCCGACGACGGCGTCCCTCGCCGGCATCACGCGCGGGACGATCCTCGACCTGGCTGCGGCGGCAGGACTCGAGACGTCGGTCGAGCCGCTCGAGCCGGGCGACCTGTACACGGCGGACGAGGCCTTCCTGACCGGCACGGGTGCGGGAATCGTGCCCGTCGCAGCCTTCGACGGCCGGCCGCTACTGACCACGCCGGGGCCGTACACGACGGCGCTCACCGAGGCGTACCGGGCGACCTGGTCCGACCCCGCGTACAGCATCCTGCTCAGCGACTTCGCATCGACATGAGCGCCGCCATCATGGACATCAACGTCGACGCCGGCGAGTCGTACGGCGCCTGGACGATGGGCGACGACGCGGCGCTGTTCGCCGAGGTGTCGAGCGCGAACCTGGCCTGCGGCTTCCACGCCGGCGATCCGGGGACGATCCGCCGCAGCCTCGACGCCGCGCTGGCGGCGGGCGTCGCGATCGGCGCGCACCCGGGTCTCGCCGACCTGCCGGGCTTCGGGCGCCGCGGCATGGCGCTGACGCCCGCAGGAGGTGCGCGACGACACGCTCTACCAGGTCGGTGCGCTGGCGGCCTTCGTGCGCGCGGCGGGCACGACGCTGCACCACGTGAAGCCGCACGGCGCGCTCAACACCGCCGTGGCCGAGACGTCCGACGCGCACGCGGCGGCGATCGTCGAGGCCGTGCGTCGAGTTCGACGCGACGATCCCCGTCGTCGCCGTGGCCGGCTCACGGCTGCACCGGGCCTGCGCAGACGCTGGGCCACCCGGTCGTCGCGGAGGGCTTCCCCGATCGCGCCTACGCGGCGGACGGCTCGCTGGTGCGCCGCGGCACGCCGGGCGCGCTGATCCACGACCCCGACCTGGCGGCCGAGCGCGCGGTGCGGATGGCGCTGCAGCGCTCGGTCGTCGCGATCGACGGCACCGAGATCGAGGTCGACGTCGGCACGCTCTGCATCCACGGCGACAACCCGGGCAGCGTTGCGACCGCACGAGCGGTGCGGGCGGCGCTGCGGCGCGGCGGACGTCACCATCGCCGCGTTCTGAGTCGTTGGCCCCCGTCGGCCAGTACCTGCGGTTCGCGACGCGGTTCGACGAGGCGGCCAACGTGCGCGTGCTGGCGCTCGCGGCGCAGCTCGACGCGACCCGGCCCGTCGGCGTGCGCGAGATCTACCCGGGCTACGGCTCGGCCTACGTCGAGTGGGACGACGCGCGTGCTCTCCAGCATCGACGCGACCAGGTGGATCGACGCCGCGCTGGCGGCTCCCCCACTCGCGGAGCGAGAGCCGCGCTCACTCGAGATCCCCGTCCGGCTACGGCGGGCCCGACACCGCCGACGTGGCGGCCGAGACGGGTCTCGACCCCGCGCAGATCGCCGAGATCCACGCCGCCGGCACGTATCGCGTGTGCGCTCGCGGCACCGTCGGGCCAACCGATGCTCGGCGGCACCGACCCGCGGCTCCACGTGCGGCGACGCGATGCGCCGCGGTTCGAGGTGCCCCCGCTGTCGGTGGCGATCGCCGGCGGTCAGGCGACGATCTACCCGCCCGTGGCGCTGCCCGGTGGCTGGGCCCTGATCGGCACGGCGCTCGAGAACGTCTACGACCCGCACCGCGACGACCCGTTCCTGTTCCGGCTCGGCGACCGCGTGCGGTTTCGCAGCCGCGATTGGCGAGCCGCCGCCGACGCCGGCCGTGCGCGAGCTGCTGCCGGCGGAACCCCGGCTGCCGGCGCTGCGCGTGGAGCAGCCCGGCGCGTTCGACCTCGTCGTCGACGGCGGCCGCCTCAACCAGGCGCATCGCGGGATGGCGCAGTCGGGTCCGCTGGACGCTCCGGCGGCGCGGCTGGCGAATGCGCTCTGCGGCAACTCGCCCGGAACCGCCCTGCTCGAGTGCCTGCTCACCGGGCCGCTGCTGGTCGCGCTGCGGCCGCTCGTCGTCGGGGCGGCGGGCAACGGGCTGGCGCTCGAGGTCGACGGTGAGCCGGTCGGGCAGGCGACGACCGCCGTCGCCGCCGGCCAGCGGCTCCGCTTCCGGCCGACGGGGCGCGGCGTGCGCGCCTACCTCGCGGTCGCCGGAGGGTTCGAGGCGGAGCCGTTCCTCGGCTCGGCCAGCATCGACCTGCGCGCCCTGCTCGGACGCCCGTCGCGCGCCGGCGACGTGCTCGGCCTGGCCACCGAGCGGACGCCATCGCGGCGGCTCGAGGCGACCCACCGCGCAGTCGGCTCGCCCGTCGTGATACGCCTGCACCGCGGCCCGCAGTGGACGGCGGAGGCCGAACGCGCGCTGGTCGCGGAGCCGTTCACCGTCGCCACCGGCGACCGCATGGGCGTCCGGCTGGACGGCCGGCAGGTTCCGGGCGGCGAGCTGCTCAGCGAGTCTCCGCCACCAGGCGCCGTGCAGGTCACGAGCGGCGGTGCTCCGATCCTGCTGCTCGCCGACCGCCAGCGCAGCGCCGGCTACGACAAGCCGGCGGTGATCCACCCGGCGGATCTCGGCCTGGCCGGCCAGCTGCGCACGGGCGAGTCGGTGCGGTTCGTGATCGCGGGCGACCATCCGGTGCCCTGGTTCCGCGATCTGGTCTGAGCGGCCGACGCTAGGCCGCCCCCAGGTCGATCGCGAGCTGGTCGACCTGCCAGCGCGAGGGCCGCGCCGGCCCGTCGGGCAGCAGGGTCAGGGGGCCGCGGGCCGAGGCCGACGAGGCCATCGCGCCACCGTACTGGTCGGCGAGGTGCTGCACGTGGGCGGCGATGCGCGCGTGGTGCTCGTGCGCGTAGCCGGCGCGGCGGTGGTACAGGCGCTCGTAGCGCTCCACCAGGTCGGGACGCACGCCCTCGAGCCACGGCATGAACAGCTCCCGCACGCCGGGCCGCAGGTGCAGGACGATCGGCGTGACCGAGGACGCGCCGGCCTCGAACGCGGCCCTGACGACGGCGTCGAGCTGGCCGAGGTCGTCGGAGATGCCCGGCAGGATCGGGGCGACCAGCACGCTGCAGGGGATGCCCGCGTCGACGAGCTTCGCGAGCGCCTCCAGACGCCGGGCCGGCGCCGGCGTGCCCGGCTCGGACATGCGCCACACGTCCTCGTCGAGCGTGCCGACCGAGAACGCCGCGCGAAACAGGCCGCGACCGGCCGCGTCTGCGAGGACGTCTCGATCGCGCACGATCATCGTCGACTTGGTGAGGATCGAGAACGGGTTGCCGGCCGCGGAGAGCGTCTCGGCGATGCCGCGCGTGAGCCGGTAGCGACCCTCGCACGGCTGGTACGGATCGGTGTTGGTGCCGAGGGCGATCGTCTCGCCGGCCCACTTCGGATCGGCGAGCTCGGCGCGCAGCCGCTCGACCGCGTTGATCTTGACGACGATGCGCTCCTCGAAGTCCTTGCCGCCGTCGAGGCCGAGGTACTCGTGCGTGGGCCGCGCGAAGCAGTACGTGCAGGCGTGGCTGCAACCGCGGTACGGGTTGATGGTGAAGCGGAACGGCACGCGGGCGCCGTCGGGGACACGGCTGATGATGCGCTGCGCGCGCACGTGGAGGTACTCGACGGCAGGGAGATCGCGTCGCCCGGGGACGGTCTCGCCGAACAGCGCAGGCTGCCCGCCGTCGTCGTCTGCGAGCCGCCAGCGGATGGGTGTCGCGGTAGCCATGGGGAGGACTATACACGAACATATGTTCGTATCCGAGGCCGACGTTAGGCTGCCTCCATGCGGACGTTCGACGTGGTCATCGTGGGTGGTGGCGTGGTGGGCTGCGCGGTCGCGCGCCGGCTCTCGCTGACGCGTGCCACGGTGGCCCTGGTCGAGGCCGCGACCGATGTCGGCGAGGGCGCGTCGAAGGGCAACTCCGGCATCGCCACGTGCGGTGCCGAGACCCCGCCGGGCACCCGCGAGTCCGAGCTGATCCGGGCCTCGGCCGATGCGTGGGAGGCTCTGTGCGCCTCCCTCGACACCCCGTTCGACCGCATCGGCACGCTCAGCCTGGCGCTCACGCCCGAGGAGGAGGAGCGGCTGCCGCACATGCTCCGCGAGACGCGGGCGAACGGCGTCTCGGGCGAGATCGTCTCCGGCGCGGCGGCGCAGCGGCTGGAGCCGCTGGTCACGCCCGAGACGCGCGCCGCCCTGCACGTGCCCGGCGACGGCATCATCGATCCGATCCGGCTCACCATCGGCTATGCCGAGCTCGCGGCGCGCAACGGCGCGACCATCCTGCGGGACACGCGGGTGACCGGGTTCCGCCGCGAGAACGACCGGCTGACGGTAGTCGAGACGACCCGGGAGGCGCTCGGCGCGCGCTTCGTCGTGAATGCCGCGGGGGTCGACGCGGAGCGGGTCTCGGAGCTGGCCGGCGGCGAGCCGCTCGTCGGCTGGCCGCGGCTCGGCCAGGCCTGGCTCCTCGACCGCGAGCTCGGCCGGCGGTTCCGGAAGATCGTCGGCGGCATCCCCGACGAGGTCACGCGCGGCGTGTACGTGACGCCCACGACGAACCGGTCGGTGCTGGTCGGGCCCACCGCCGTCAACCACCACGACCGGGAGAACCGGCGCACCGATTCCGAGACGCTCGACTGGATCATGGAGCGCGGCCGGCGGCTCGTCCCGGCGATCGCACCGGAGAACGCCATCAAGGTGTTCGCGGCCAACCGCCCGGCCGGCGATCCCGTGTATCGCGTGGAGCGTGACGAACGCATGACGAACCTCGTGCAGGCCGCCGCGATCCGCTCCACAGGCGTGTCGGCCTCGCCGGCCGTGGCCGAGCTGGTGCGCGATCTGCTCGCCGACGCCGGGGCGCCGGTCGACGACGACCGGCGTGACGCGATCCGCGCGATCGAGCCCGTGCCGCGGCTGCTCGGCCACGCCCGGCCCGAGGAGCTCGTCGCGCTCGACCCGCGCTACGGCCAGGTGATCTGCGCCTGCGAGCAGGTGACCGCGGCCGAGGTCGCCGCGGCGTTCGCCATGCGCGTCGCGCCGCGCACCGTCGATGCCGTGCGCAAGCGCACGCGCGCGACCGGCGGGCGCTGCCAGGGCGCGTACTGCATGGCCGGCGTCTCGTTCCTGTGCTCGGCCTACGGCGGCCTGCAGCCCGCGGAGGTGTGGCCGTGACCGTCGCCATCGTCGGCGCCGGTGTCACCGGCCTCGCGTGCGCGGCGGCGATCGGGCGCTCGGCCGTCGTCGTCGACCGGATCCCGGTCTGCGGCGGGGTCCTCGGCTTCGACCACGCCCACACGCACCGGCTGGAGGACGCCGCGCGGGCCGCCGGGGCGGTGCTGCACCTCGGCGAGACGGCCATCACGTGGGACGGCGCCGAGCTGGTCGCGCTCGGCCAGGACGGCGTCCGCCGCATCCGCGCCGGGGCGCTGGTGATCGCGTCCGGCGCCCGGCCGCGCAACCGCGCCGAGCTGCGCATCGACGGCGACCGCACGCACGGTGTCGTGTCGGCCACGGTGGCGTGCCACCTGGCAGAGACGGGCGTCGCGGTCGGTCGCAGGCCGGCCATCGTCGGCGCCGGAGACTGGGCGGAGCGCGCCGAGCACGAGCTGCGCCAGACCGGCGCCGAGCCCGTGCGGGTGATCGGCCGCGCGCTCGAGATCCGCGGCGGCGACCGTGTTGCCGAGCTGATCTGCGACGACGGCACCGTCGCCTGCGATGCGGTCGTGCTCGCCGACGGACTGGTGCCGCTGCGCAACGTGGACGGCGCGGTGGTCGACGGCATCCGCACCGTCTACGCGCAGCCGTGCGCCGATCGCGGCTCGATCGCGGCGGCCGAGCAGGCCGGGCAGCGCGCAGCCCGCACCGCGCTTGAGATGATGGCAGGCACATGAGGGTTCGCTCCCCCATCGGCGACCTGCCGTTCCGCGTCACACGCATCAGCCGCGACGGCCGCGAGCTGGTCCTCCACGGCGAGCTGGGAGCCTGGCGCAGCGAGGTGCGCGTCGGCGCCGGCGATGTCAAGGCAATCGCGCGGCTCGCGTTCGACGGCGCGCGCAACCGCCTGCGCCGGTAACGCGATGATCCTGATCGGCGTCGACCAGGGCACGACCGGCACGCGCACGGTCGCGTTCGACGACCGCCTCGAGCCGGTGGCCGAGGCCTACCGCCGCGTCGCCGTGACGCACCCGCAGCCGGGCTGGATCTCCAAGGACGCGCGCGACGTGACCCGCTCCGTCGAGGAGACGGTGGCCGAGGTCGTGGCCGCGGTGGGCGGTGCCTATCGGGTCGATGCGATCGGGCTCGACAACGAGGGCGAGACGGTCGTCGCCTGGAATCCCGCGACGGGTGAACCGCTGGCCGACGCGGTGGTGTGGGGCTGTCGGCGGTCGCAGCCGATCGTCGAGCGACTGGCGCCGCACGGCGAGCTGGTCGAACGCCGCAGCGGGCTGCCGCTCGACCCGTACTTCACGTCGACGAAGATCCGCTGGCTGACCGAGAACGTGCCGGACGTCGATGGCGGCACGCGGTTCGGCACCCTCGACGCGTACGTCACGCTGCGCCTCGGCGACGGCGCCCGCACCGACCCGTCGACGGCCGCGCGCACGCAGCTGCAGGCGCTCGCTGCCCCGGGCACGTGGGATGCCGAGCTGTGCGGCATCTTCGGCGTCGATCCGGCGGCGCTGCCGGCAATCGGGCCGTCGACCGGCGACCTCGGCACCCTGTGCGGCCTGCCGCTGCGGGCCGCGCTGGTCGACCAGACGGCGGCGCTCGCGGGCCACGGCTGCCTGCAGCCGGGCACGGTCAAGGCCACGTACGGCACCGGCATCTTCGTGCTCCAGAACGCGGGCACGTCGCCGCCGCACGACCTCGCCGGCGTGCTGCCGGTGGTCGCCTGGGAGCACGCCGGCGCGACCACCTACGCGCTCGACGGCGGCGTGTTCTCGGCTGGCACGGTGATCGACTGGCTGGGGCACGAGGGGCTCGGGCTGTTCGCCGACCCGGCCGAGACCGAGGCGCTGGCGCGGTCGGTGACCGACACGGCCGGGGTCGCCTTCCTCCCGGCGCTCGCCGGGCTCGGCGCCCCGTGGTGGCGCTCCGACGCGCGCGGCGTGTTCGCCGGTCTGACGGCCGGCGCCACGCGGGCGCACCTCGTGCGCGCGGCGCTCGACGCGCTCTGCTTCCGCGTCCGCGACGTGGTCGAGGCCATGTCCGCGACCGCCGGCCGCCCGACCGCGCTCCGGGTCGACGGCGGCCTGACGGCGAACGGCTACCTGCTACAGCGCCAGGCCGACGTGCTGGGGATGCCGGTCGTGGTCTCGCGGCTGGCCGAGACGACGGCGATGGGCGCCGCCGCGATGGCCGGTGTCGGCGCCGGCCTGCTGACGCTCGACGACGTGGCGAACGCCGCAGGCGGCGGCCGCGTGGTCGAGCCGGTGGCCGATGCGACGGACGACTACGAGCGCTGGCACGCGTTCGCGGAGCGCGCGGCCGAGCTGACGACGACGTAGGCGCTTGACTTCAAGCGAACTTCAAGTTGTACCGTCCGGGAGTGCCTCCGAAATCGAAGGAGCGACCCCATGACGCAGACACAGACAGCCAGCCGGCAGATCACCGACGAGGTCACCACGTGGCCCGGCATCGAGAGCGGGCACGGCGACCGCGGCGAGTACTCGTTCCGGCTCGGCCGGCGTGAGATCGGGCACCTGCACGGCGACCATGCCGCCCACTTCTCGTTCCCGAAGCCCGTCTGGGCCGAGCTGATGGAGGCGGGCCGGATCGTCCCGCACCCGTCTTCCCGACCCGGCAGGGCCCTGCCGCCCGCCGGATCGACAGCCAGGCCGACGTGGACGACGTGATCGCCCTGCTGCGCCTGAACTACGACCGCCAGGTCGCCCGCCACGGCCTTCCAGCCGAGGCGTAGCGCGCGCCGTTCACAACGCTTCGCGCCGTCCCTGGCTCGAAAGCGCGCGCGATTGCTACGTTGCGAACATCCCGCGCGGCAGCCAGCCGCCGCCGTCCAGGGTGATCGTCGAGCCCGTCACGTAGCTCGAGTCGTCGCTGAGCAGGAACCGCGTCGCGGCGACCACGTCGTCGAGGGTGCCGAGGCGGCGGGCGGGGATCTGCGACGCGATCGACCTGCTGGATCTCCTCCGTCGGGAACAGGTGCGCCGTGGCGCCCGGCGTCAGGATCGGGCCCGGCGCGATCGAGTTGCAGCGGATGCCGAGGTCGGCCCACTCCACGGCGAGGGTCATCATCAGGTTCTGCACGCCCGCCTTCGCCGCGGCCGAGTGCGCCGTGCCGGCGTTGCCCGTCCACGCGTACGTCGCGATCACCGACACGATCGAGCCGCGCTCGCGGCCCGCCTCGCGGTAGCGCAGCGCGAACGCCCGCGAGCAGTGGAAGCTGCCGTTGAGCACGATGTTGATGACGGCGTTCCAGCCGTTCGGCGACAGCTCGATCGCGGGCGCGATGAAGTTGCCGGCGGCGTTGTCGACGAGCAGGTCGGCGGCTCCGAAGCGCTCACCGCAGGCGTCGAAGAACGCGTCGACCTGGGCCGGGTCGCGGACGTCGCACGGAACCGCCAGCGCCTCGCCGCCGGCCGCCTCGATCAGCTCGACGGTCTCGGCGATCGGCTCGGCCGGCGACCGCACACCGCGACCTTCGCGCCGCGGGCCGCGAGGTCGAGGGCGAACGCGCGCCCCATGCCGCCGCCACCGCCGGTGATCGCCGCCACGCGGCCGTCGAAGCGCGTCTCGCTCATCGCCCCTCCAGGTCGATCACGTAGTTGTCGAGCACGTCCTCGCCGAAGGCCTGGGCGGCAGCCATGCCACCCTCCACCGCCTCGCGGAACCGGTCGGGCGCGCCGTCGCGGGCCAGGATCCGGACCGCCGCCCACAGCGACTCGGCCAGCGCCTCGCCCGTCTCGCCGGGGCGCCCGACAGCTTCGCCGACACGCCGTAGGCCACGTCCTTCAGGTAGTCGAACCGGTCGCCGACCATCGCGGCGGTGACGGCCACGCGGTCGAGGTAGCCGGGCTCGGCCACGCGGACGCCCTCCTCGGTCTGCAGCAGCGGCGCGATCGCCTCGCGCATCGCCCGCAGCGCGACGGCGACGGTCTCGTCGTCTCCGACCAGCTCGAGCGCCTGCTGCAGCAGCCCGTCGGCCTCGACGGCGGCCAGCATGGCGCCCGACTCCTCGGCCGTCTCGCAGATGGCGATGGTCTCCGCGACCGAGCGGATCTCGCCCGGGTTCACGAGCGGCTCGCCCGCCTCGTCGAGCACCACCCAGGCCAGGCCCCCGCCCTCCCGCTGCAGCGCGCAGGCGAAGCGGACGGCCCCGCCCGTGGTGCGCATCGGGAGCACGGCCGCGACCGGCCCGCCGTGCCGCGCAGCCTGCTCGGCCGCCGCGACGATGCGCTCCTCGTCCATCTCGGCGAGGGTAGCCGAGGGCCGATACGCCGGTCGCAGCCGCACCATGGGCTACACTCGGTGTGTGACTCAGACCAAGCAGCGCACGCGCCCAGACGTGCTCGAGGAGGTCGTCGCGTGGCGGCGGGAACAGCTCGAGCGAGGTGGCTACGAGGCCGAGCTCGCGGACCAGATCGCCCGGTCCGACGCTGACCTGCACCAGGCCGTCCGCCTGCTCAAGCAAGGCTGCACGCCCGAGATCGCCGCGCAGATCCTCCTCTAGGCACGAACCCTTGGCCTCGCCAGAGCGTCCTGTCCCGACGCGCCATGGCGACCGTGACGTCTACTCCGTGGCGTCGTTCAACCAGGGCCTCTCCAGCTGGATCGGCCGGCTGCCGCACGTCTGGGTGGAGGGCGAGGTCACCGAGCTGCGCCGTCAGGCCGGCTGGGCGTTCGTGTTCTGGACGCTCAAGGATCTCGAGGGCGGCGCCGCCGTGAAGGTGCGCATGCCGCGCACGCAGTACGACCGGGTGGAGCCGCCGCTGCAAGACGGCGACCGGGTGCACGTGCACGGACGGCCCGAGCTGTTCACCCGCACCGGCGAGCTGTCGCTGCGCGTGCATGCGGTTGCGCGGCTCGGCCTCGGCGACCTGCTCGCGCGGCTCGAGCGCCTCAAGACCGCGCTCGCCGCCGAGGGACTGTTCGCCGCCGATCGCAAGCAGCCCCTCCCCCGCTTCCCGCGGCTGATCGGGCTCGTCTGCGGACGTGACGCCGCGGCTAAGCACGACGTGGTCGAGAACGCGCGGCGCCGGTTTCCGTCGGCGCGGTTCGAGATCGTGGAGTGCGCCGTGCAGGGCGCGGCCGCACCGCGCGACCTCGCGCGCGCCGTCGCCCGGCTCGATCGCCACACCGAGGTCGACGTCATCGTCCTGGCCCGCGGCGGCGGGTCGCTGGAGGACCTCGCCGCGTTCTCCGACGAGGCCCTCTGCCGGGCCATCTCGGCCTGCCTGACGCCGGTCGTGTCGGCGATCGGCCACGAGCAGGATACGCCGCTCTCCGACCTGGTCGCCGACGTGCGCGCGTCCACGCCCACCCACGCCGCGCGGCTGATCGTGCCCGACGCCGAGGCGCTCGGCCGCGACGTCGCCGGGCTGCTCGCCCGCGCCCGCCGCGCCATCGAGGGCCGGCTGGCGCGCGAGCGCGCAGCGCTGGTCGCGATCGGCAACCGCCCCGTGCTGCAGCGCCCCGAGGGCTTCCTCGACGTCCGCCGCGCGTCGCTGGCCACCACCCGCGACCGACTGTCGACGAGCCAGGACCGCCGGCTGGAGCGCGAGCGTGCGCGCATCGACGCCGCCGCCCGCCAGCTGCGCACGCTCGGCCCCGGCGCCACGCTCGACCGCGGCTACGCGATCGCCATCGACGCTGCCGGGCACGTGCTGCGCAGCGCGTCCGCCACGCACGCCGGCGAGCTGGTCGAGGTGCGCCTCGCGGCCGGCAAGCTGACGACCCGTGTCGAGGAGACGAGCGAATGACCGATCCCAGCGAGCTCCCGTTCGAGCAGGCCAGGGCCGAGCTGGACGAGGTCGTACGGCGCCTCGAGGACGGCTCGACGACGCTCGAGGACGCCCTCGCGCTGTGGGAGCGCGGCGAGGCGCTGCACCGCCGCTGCGCCGAGATCCTGGGCGCCGCCGAGGACCGCCTGAAGGCGCTGCGGCCCGATGCCGGTCCGACCACCGGCTAGGGGCCCGACCACACGCTCACCCGGACGGGGGCTCCGGTCCGGGCCCTGCCGCGACGACGACTGGGACGATGCTCGAAGGCTCCCGCACCGCAGTCGACGCCCGGACCGGCGATGGCCCACAAGCCCCGCGTCGCCGTCCGCGATCCGTTTCCCGGCCAGTCGGGAGCACGGCTCGGGCGTCGGCGGCTGCTCGCGCTCGCCGGGCATCTGATCGATGACCTGATCATCGTCACGACCAGCGAGCGGGAGATCGCGGTCGCCGCCGCCCGTGCCCGGCGTCACGGCGTCGACGTGCTCGTCCACGCGCCCGGGCTCCCCGGCGTCGCGGCGGCCCGGCTGGCGGCCATCGTGGGCGCCGCCGGCGTGGTGCTGGCCGCCGGCGATGTCAAGGGCGTCACCGCGGCGCTCGACCACGGCCGCGCGATGGTCGAGGCGACCGGCCCGGAGCTCCCCGCCGTCGCGCACCTGGATCCCCGCGCAGAGCTGATCTGGCGCCCGTGCGCGCCCCGCCTGCCGCGGCACGCGCCCTCGGCCGTCGCCGCCGTCGCCGGCCGCCCCGCGCTGGTCGAGCTGGCCCCCGCCGGCTGGTCGGTGACGCCCTGCGCCAGCGCCTGGCACCTGCACGCCGCCGGCGCGGCCGGCATCGTCGCGCAGCCGCCGCGCTCGCCCGACGCGGCGGCGATCTGGCTGGACGCGCTGCTGGACGGCGATCGCGCGGGCGCCATCCGGCGCGCGCTCGCCGGCCGCTGCTCCGCCGATGCCGCGACCTGCGTGGCGTCCCTGGCCGACGGCGGCGCCGAGCTCGACGCCGCGTGCCGGTCGTTCGAGCGCGGCGACGGCGCCCCGCTGGCACGGCTGCTCGACGCGTGGAGCCGGGCCGCCGACGAGGTCGCGCGCCTGGAGGATCGCCGCCTCGCCCGCGCGCTGGCACCGTCCGCGTCGGTGCTCTACGCCATCGGCCAGGCCGGGCGCTTCGCGCTGGAGGGCGACCACCGCGCCGCGTGGGACACCTACCACGCGGGCGTCGCCGAGCACGACGAGCTGGGCAGCGCCGCCAGCCGGCTGCTGGCCTGCGTTACGGCCTGACGCCCACCGGCGCGGCATGATCCGGGCGATGCTCCGCGCGTACGCCCACGACCGCTTCACGTTCCCGGTGCCGGAGGGCCACCGCTTCCCGCTCGGCAAGTACGCGCTGGTGCGGCGGCTGGTCGACCAGAACCCCGACGTCAGCGTGCGGGAGGGGCCGCCGTCGACGTGGGCGGAGGTCGGCCGCGCGCACCACCCGGAGTGGGTGCGGCGCGTGCGGTTCGGGCTGCTCGACCGGCGCGAGCTGGCCGGGCTCGGGCTCCCCTGGTCGCCGGCGCTGGTGGCGAGGGCGCTGCACGCCTGCGGCTCGACGACCGCGGCCGCCCGCGATGCCCTCACCGACGGCGTCGCGGCCGCACTGGGCGGCGGCATGCACCATGCGAGCCACCGCCTCGGCCGCGGCTACTGCACGTTCAACGACGTCGCGATCGCCATCGCCGCCCTGCGCGCCGACGGCGTCGCCCGGCGCGTGCTGATCCTCGACCTGGACGTCCATCAGGGTGACGGCAACGCCGAGCTGTACCGCGACGACCCGGCCACGGTCGTCGTGTCCATCCACGGCGCCCGCAACTACCCGTTCACGCGGCCGCCGTCGGATCTCGACATCGACCTGCCGGACGGCACCGGCGACGAGGGCTACCTCGCGGCGCTCGACGGCGCGCTCTCCTTCGCCCACGCGAACGGCCCGTACGACCTCGCGATGCTGATCGCCGGCGCCGACCCGTACGCGGGAGACGCGCTCGGCCGGCTCGCGCTCAGCTTCGAGGGGCTCGCGGAGCGCGACCGGCGGGCGCTGGCGTCGCTGCGCGGCGCCGGCATTCCGGTCTGCGTGACGCTGGCCGGCGGCTACGGCACGTCGCTGGATGCGACGGCGGCCATCCACGCCGCCACGATCGCCGCCGCCGCTACTTGCCGATGAAGCGCGGCGGGCGCTTCTCGGTGAAGGCCTGCAGGCCCTCCTTCGCGTCCTCGGTCGAGAACAGGATCGCGAACAGGTCGACCTCGTGCACGAAGTTCGCGCCCAGGTCGCCGTGGAGCGCGCGGTTGGTCGCCTCCTTGGCGTACGCGACCGAGACCGGGCTCTTCGCGGCGATGTCGGCGGCCATCTCGAGCGCCTTCGGAACGAGGTCCTCCTGCGTGTGGACGGCCTGCACGAGACCGCGCTGGAACGCCTCGTCGGCGGGCACCATCCGCCCGGTCAGGACGATCTCCTTGGCGAAGCCGAGCGACGTGGTGCGCGCGAGCCGCTGGGTGCCGCCCCAGCCGGGCATGATCCCCAGGTTGACTTCGGGCTGGCCGAAGACGGCGTTCTCGGAGCAGAGCCGGATGTCGCAGGCCAGCGCCATCTCGCAGCCGCCGCCGAGGGCGTAGCCGTTGACGGCGGCGATGGTGGGCTTGCGCATCGTCTCGAGGCGGTGCGCGATGTCCTGCCCCAGCTCGCCGTACGCCCGTGCCTCGAGCGGCGTCTTCGTGGCCAGCTCGGCGATGTCGGCGCCGGCGATGAACGCCTTGTCGCCCGCGCCCGTCAGCACGATCGCGCCGACGGAGCTGTCGCGCGCGAGGTCGGTGACCTCCGAGTACAGCTCCTCGAGGATCTCGGTCGACAGCGCGTTCAGCACCTCGGGCCGGTTGATCGTCAGCAGTGCGACCCGGCCGTCGCGCCGGACGTCGATCGACATCAGACCCCCGAGCCGACGTGGGCCTTGAGGTAGTCGACGATCGCGGTGGTGGACGTGCCCGGCGTGAAGATCTCGGCTACGCCCTGCCGCCGGAGCTCGTCGGCGTCCTCGCCCGGGATCGTGCCGCCGACGATGACCAGCACGTCGGCGAGGTCGGCCGCCTTGAGGCCCTCGAGGATGCGCGGCACGAGTGTCATGTGGGCGCCCGACAGGATCGAGATGCCGACGGCGTCGGCGTCCTCCTGGATGGCGGTCTCCACGATCTGCTCCGGCGTCTGGTGCAGGCCGGTGTAGATGACCTCCATCCCGGCGTCGCGCAGTGCGCGCGCGATGACCTTCGCACCACGGTCGTGCCCGTCGAGCCCGGGCTTGGCGATGACCACGCGGATCCTCGTCTCCATACCGGCTCAAGCATACGTGGAACCGTCCGGATACCATCCCGGCGATGCGTGTCCGCGCCCTGCTCGTCGTCCTCGCCGGCCTCGCCTTCGCAGCCTGTGGCGGACCGTCCGACTCGATCACGTACACGAGCCCCGAAGCGAGCTTCACCTTCTCGTACCCGCGCGACTTCATCGCCGGGTTCAAGGCCGCGTCGCGCGAGATCAAGGACCGGCCGCCGAAGTTCTCCACCACCGTCGGCATGGACGAGTCGAACCTGCTGGTCATGTCCGAGTACAACATCAAGCGCCCGTACGAGTCGTACAAGCCGGACGAGTTCACGCCGTTCGTCGACGCCACGGTGCGGGCCATCGCGCGCGCGTCCGACCTGAAGATCACCGACTCCAGCCGCGAGAAGCTGGGTCCGCTCGACGCGTACAGCTACGAGCTCGAGGGACCTGACGGGAACGGCGCGAAGATGATTCTCGGCTTCAAGGGGCGCGTGCAGTACTTCCTGCGCTGCAACTGGGTGCCTGGCGAGGGCGCCGACCGCATCCCGCCGGCCTGCGACCAGGCGCGCAAGAGCTTCAAGATCGTCTCCTAGCGGCGGCCCCCAGGACACACAGAACCCGACACGAGGCCGGGTTCTGCGTGGGAAGGAGTATGGGGGGAGACAAGTGGTGGCTCATCTCTGTATGTTGCCGCTCCGCCGGTAACAAGGTCTGTCACAAGCGATGAACGACTTGGCTCCAATATAGGGTCTGCGGCCGCACAAGACAAGTTGCAAGGCGATGGTGCTTGTGCGAAGGACGTGTTAACCGCCGGGCGTCATTCGGGCCGTGAGGCGCCCGGCTGCCAGAGCGGCTCGGCTCCCGGCGGGTTGGCCGCGCGGGCGAGGATGAACAGCAGGTCGGAGAGCCGGTTGGCGTACGCTGTCGCCTCGGGGTTGACCGGCTCGTGCGCGGCCAGCGCGACGATCTCGCGCTCCGCCCGCCGGCAGACCGTGCGGCACACGTGCAGCTGCGCGGCGGCCGGCGTGCCACCCGGGAGGATGAACGACGTCAGCGGCGGCAGAGCGTCGTTGACCTCGTCGCAGCGCGCCTCCAGCCAGGCGACCTGGCTCGCGTCGACGCGCAGGCGCGTGCGCTCCCGGTCGGACGAACGGTCGGGCCGCTCCTCCTCCGGCACGCACAGGTCGGCACCGAGATCGAACAGCTCGTTCTGGATCCGCGCCAGCCACGCGTCCCAGCCGTCGGGCAGCTCGAGCGTCCGCAGCACGCCGACGTTCGCGTTCAGCTCGTCGACGGTGCCGTACGCGGCGATGCGCGCGCTGGCCTTGGAGATGCGGCGGCCGTCGCCGAGGCTCGTGTCCCCCGCGTCGCCGCCGCGGGTGTAGATGCGGGTGAGGTTGACCACCTCCGGAGTATGCCGCGCAGCATCCGCGCGCTGTCGATTCCGCGGCCCGCCGTTCGTCAGTACGCTGACGACGACGAAGGAGGATCTCCGTGCAGTACCTGCTCCTGATCTACGGGCCCGAGTCCCACTGGGCGACGTTGAGCGAGGCCGAGAGCGGTGCGCTGATCGGCGAGTACCTGGCGTTCAGCGACTCCATCCGGGCGCAGGGCATCATGCACGGCGGCGCGCCGCTGAAGCCGGTCGCGACGGCGAAGACGGTGCGCGTGCGCGAGGGCCGGATGACCGTCAGCGACGGGCCGTTCGCCGAGACGCGCGAGCAGCTTGGCGGCTACTACCTGGTCGACTGCGAGACCGAGCAGGAGGCGCTCGACGCCGCCGCGCGCATTCCCAACGCGCGGTTCGGCTCCATCGAGGTGCGCCCCCTGATGCCGCTGCCGCCGCGAGACCCGTGAGCCGCGACGAGGTCGCCGCCGGCATCGCCGAGATCCACCGCGCGTGGTTCGGCCGGGCGGTCGGTGTCCTCGTCCGCTCGTTCCGCGACCTCGATCTGGCGGAGGAGTCCGTACAGGACGCGTTCGCGGCCGCGTTAGTGCGCTGGCCGCGCGACGGCATCCCCGACGAGCCGGGCGCGTGGATCGTCCGCACGGCGCAGAACCGCGCGATCGACGTGATCCGGCGGCAGCGCGTCGGCGTCGACCGCGAGCGGTCGGCGGTCGAGTCGGGCCGGCACGCCGGTCATCCCGCACCCGACGAGCTCGGCGACGAGCGCCTCGACCTCCTCTTCGGCTGCTGCCACCCGGCGCTGGCGGAGGAGGCCCGCGTCGCGCTGACGCTGCGCATCGTCGCGGGCCTGACGGTCGAGGAGATCGCCCGCGCGTACCTGATCGCCCCCGCGACGGTCGCCCAGCGGCTGGTACGGGCGAAGCGGCGCGTGCGCGAGGCCGGCATCCCGCTGCGCGTACCGCCGCCGGAACTGCTGTCGGAGCGCCTCGACGGCGTGCTCGGGACGGTGTACCTGCTCTACAACGAGGGCTACGTCGCGACGACCGGCCTCGATCCCATCCGCGGCGAGCTCTGCGACGAGGCGATCCGCCTCGCCCGGCTGCTGGTGCGGCTGATGCCGGACGAGCCCGAGGCGCGGGGCCTGCTCGCGCTGCTGCTGTGCACCGACGCGCGGCGGCCGGCGCGGTACGACGGCGACCGGCTGGTGCCGCTCGACGCGCACGATCGCTCGCGCTACGACCAGGCGCGGCTGCGCGAGGGGCAGGCGCTGGTGGTCGAGGCGCTGCGGCGCGAGCCGGGGCCGTACAGCGTGCAGGCGGCCATCGCCGCGCTGCACTCGGCGGCGCCGGCGTCGGCCGCCACCGACTGGCCGCAGATCGTGCAGCTCTACGACGTGCTGGCGCAGATGGCGCCGACGCCGGTGGTGGCGCTGAACCGGGCCGTCGCGATCAGCTTCGCCGACGGCCCCCAGGTCGCGTTGTGCCTGCTCGACGACCTCGGAGGCGCCCTGCCGGGCTTCGGGCCGCTGCAGGCGGCGCGGGCGGATGTGCTCCGTCGCCTGGACCGGCGGGCGGAGGCCGCGGACGCGTATCGCGCGGCGATCGCGGTGACGACGAATCCGGGCGAGGCCGCGTTCCTGGCCGGTCGCCTGGCGGAGCTGACGGCCGATCCGCGCACCGCGTAGCGCGCACCAAGCGCAACGTTTCGCGCCAATCCCGTCACGTTCCACGCCATCCGTGTCCGTTTCGGCACGCGTGCGAAAACGGACATGGACGCGTGGTCGCAGGCCGCTGTCGTTTCGGTGCCAGGCACCGATGCGACACGAGACCGAGGACGTGTCGTATTGGTGCCTGGCACGAAAACGACAGGAGCGACGCGCCGGACACGCACGCATCGCAGCGTTTCGCGCCATCGCGTTACGTTCCACGCAATCGGTGGCCGGATTCGCACCCGGTGCGAAAACGGACACCCGGACGCTAGCGGGGCGCCGGGACCTCGATCACCATCGCATCGCCCTGGCCGCCGCCCGAGCAGATGGCGGCGCAGCCGATGCCGCCGCCGTTGCGGCGGAGCTCGTGGACGAGCGTCACGATCAGCCGCGCACCCGACGCACCGACCGGATGGCCCAGGGCGACGGCGCCGCCGTTCACGTTCACGCGGTCCTCCGCGATGCCCAGCATGCGCGCCGAGTTGAGCGCCACCGACGCGAACGCCTCGTTGATCTCCAGCCGGTCGACGTCGGCGACGGCCAGGCCCGCCTTCTCCAGCGCGATCCGCGCCGCCAGCGCCGGCACCCGCGCCAGCGAGTCGTGGCGATTCGCAGTGGCGCCGGTCGAGCGGATGATCGCCAGCGGCTGCAGGCCGCGGCGCTCGGCCTCTTCCTCCGACGCGACGACCACGGCCGCGGCGCCGTCGTTGACGCCGGGCGAGTTGCCCGCCGTGTGCGAGCCGCCCGCCACGAGCGGCCTCAGCGCCGCCAGCGCCTCGAGCGACGTGTCGCGCCGCGGGCCCTCGTCGGTGTCGATAACGGTGTCGCCCTTGCGGCCCGGGATGACCACCGGGACGATCTCCTCCGCGAACCGGCCGCTGTCGATGGCGGCGATCGCGCGGGCCTGGGAACGAGCCGACCAGGCGTCGAGATCGGCGCGCTCGATGCCGAGCTCGGCGCCCACGGTGGACGCCTGCTCGAACATCTGCAGGCCGCTCCACGGGTCGCGCAGCGCGTCCCAGATCATCGCGTCGGTGAGCGCCGCGTCGCCGAAGCGGAAGCCCTTGCGCGCACCCTGGGCCAGGTGCGGTGCGTTGGTCATCGACTCCATGCCGCCGGCCAGCACCGTGTCGTACTCGCCGAGCCGGATCAGCGCGTCGGCGAGCGCGATCGCTCGCATGCCCGAGGCGCACACCTTGTTGACGGTGTCGGAGCCGACGTCCTCGCGCAGACCGGCCGCGAGCGACACCTGCCGCGACGGGATGTGGCCCTGCCCGGCCTGGATGACCGTGCCGTACACGCAGTAGCCGATCTCGTCGGCGGGAACGCCCGCGCGGTCGATCGCGCCACGGGCGGCGACGGTGCCGAGTTCGACGGCGGAGAGGGGGGCGAGACCTCCGAGGAGGCGGCCGAAAGGCGTCCGCGCGGCGCCGAGGATGACGGTGCGATGCACGGCCCGACACTACCATGCGACTCGTGTCCCTCGGCCCGCCCCCGGCCCGGTCCCGCATCCTCGCGTTCGCGATCGACGTGGCTCTGGTGGGCGGGGCCACGCTCGTCGCCGGACTGGTCGGCGGCCGCTGGTTCGCGCTCGCCGTCGCGGTCGCCGGACTGCCCGTCGCGTCGGCCATCTTCCTCGCGATCGCGGGCACGACGCCGGGGAAGAGCGCGACCGGCCTGCGCGTTGTCGGCACCGACGGCGCCCGTCCCACGCTCCGGGCCATCCTGCGCCGCGAGCTGTGGGGCCGACTGTTCCTGGAGCATGGCCTGCTGTTCGCCGGCGGTGCGGGAGCGGTCGGCTACGGCGCCGCCTTCGCCGGCCCCCGCCGGCCCTGGCACGACACCGTCGCCGGCACCCGCGTCATCTCCCGCACGAGCGTCGCGAGCGCGCGCCCGCTGGCGCCGCCGTACACGCCCGTCGAGCGCCTCGGGCCTGGCGGCCTCGAGCTGGCGCCGCTGCTGCCGCGCCTCGCCGCGTACCTGATCGACATCGGCCTCGTGCTGACCGTGTGGAGCCTGCTATTCCTGCCGATCGCGATCTTCACCGGGCAGATCGACACCGACGGCGACGACCAGCAGGTCTCCGGCGCGTTCGGCCTCTCGGCGATCGCCACCGCCGTGCTGCTCGCCGGGCTCTACGCGGCGATCGCGCTGCACCTGCGCGAGACGACCGTCGGCAAGCACGCCGTCGGCCTCGCGGTGCGCCGCGTCGACGGCAGCCGCATCTCGTTCGGCCGGGCGCTGCTGCGCGAGGTCGTCGCGCGGCAGCTGCTGTTCGTCGCGGGCGGCGCGTTCGTCGGCGGGCTGCCGCTGGTGCTCGACCTGCTGTTCCCGCTCTGGGACGCCAAGGCGCAGTCGCTGCACGACAAGATCGCGGGCACCATCGTCGTCCGCGCGGAGGGGCGCCGCCGCACCGTTCTTGACACCGCGGTCGCGGAGCCCGACACTGACGCGTGATGGCTGTCCGCGTTTCCGCATGGTGGTGGTGCTCCGACGGGTGAGATGTCGGCCGCCTTCCGCTGCCCCTGACGTCCCATCCGGCCTCCCCACGTGGAGGCTTTTTTATTGCCCTCGCATACCCTGAATCGACCCCTCATGAGCCTCCGTCCACGACCCTCGATCCGCGAGCTGCCCGGCGATCTGCTGACGCCGGTCGGCGCCTACCTGCGCATCCGCGACCTCGGCCCCGGCTTCCTGCTGGAGTCGATCGAGCGCGGCCAGCAGGTCGGTCGCTACTCGTTCCTCGGCGCGGGCTGCGAGGTCGTCACGCTCGACCACGGCGCGGCCGATCCGTTCGCGCCGCTGCGGGAGTTCCTGGCGCTGCACGCCGATACCGGCACGGCCGGGCTGCCGCCGTTCGCCGGCGGCGTGGTAGGGCACCTCGCCTACGACGCCGTGCACCGGTTCGAGCCGACCGTGCCGCTGCCCGATCCGCGCCCGGACGACGTGCCCGGACCGTCGCGCTTCCTGCTGGTGCCGGTGGTCGTCGCGTTCGACCACGTGCGGCAGCGCGTGCAGGTGATCGCCCAGCCCGGCCACGAGGCGATCGCCGACGAGATCACCGAGCGGCTCACCGGCCCGGCGCCCGCCGCCGCCTTCGCGGTGCCGCCGCTGGCCGAGAGCGGTGCGCTGCACGCCGAGGTGACACGCGAGCAGTACCTGGACATGGTCGTCCGCGCGAAGGAGCACATCACCGCCGGCGACGCGTTCCAGGTCGTGCCGTCGCAGCGCCACCTGCGGCAGACGGCACGTACGCCCGCCGCGATCTACCGCGCGCTGCGCGCGGTCAACCCGTCGCCGTACATGTTCTTCCTCGAAACCGACGGACTGGCGGTGGTCGGCGCGTCGCCCGAGACCCACGTCTCGCTCACCGCCGACGGCACCGCGGCGCTGCGGCCCATCGCCGGTACCCGGCCCCGCGGCGACGGGGCGGCGGCCGACGACGCCTTCGCGGCCGAGCTGGCGGGGCGACGAGAAGGAGCGGGCCGAGCACATGATGCTGGTCGACCTGGCCCGCAACGACCTGGCCCGCGTCTGCGAGCCCGGCACCGTACGGCCGTCGCGGCTGCTCGAGGTGGAGCGCTACTCCCACGTCATGCACCTCGTGTCGACGTGCAGGGCCGCCTGCGCGAGACCGAGGACGCCTTCTCGCTGCTGCGCGACACCTTCCCGGCCGGCACCGTCTCGGGTGCGCCCAAGGTGCGCGCGATGCAGATCATCTCGCGAGCTCGAGCCGCACCGCCGCGGCATCTACGCGGGCGCGGTCGGCTACGTCGGCTTCGGCGGCGCGATGGACACCTGCATCGCCCTGCGCACCATCGTGATCCGCGACGGCGTCGTGCGGCTGCAGGCCGGCGCGGCGTGGTGGCCGACTCGGTGCCGGAGTCGGAGCACGTCGAGTGCATCAACAAGATGGCCGCGCTGCGGCCGCGTCGTCGACCTGGCCGAGACGGGGGCGGACGGACGATGACCCCGCGCGTGCTGCTGATCGACAACTACGACTCGTTCACCTACAACCTCGCCCACGGCATGGCCGAGGCGGGCGCGCGAGGTCGACGTGCTCCGCCACGACGCGTCTGACCGCGGACGAGGCCGTCGCGACGCGCCGACGCATCTCGTCATCTCCCCCGGCCCGGGCCGGCCCGTCGAGACGGGCATCTCGGCCGACCTGATCGAGCGCTTCACGGGCCGCGTGCCCGATCCTCGGGGTGTGCCTCGGCCACCAGTGCATGGTCGAGATGCTACGGCGGCATCGTGAGCCGCGCCCGCGGCTCGTGCACGGCAAGGTCGGCCCGGTCGACCGGTCGTGGCCGACGACCCGCTGCTCGCGGGGCTCGCCCGAGGCTTCGAGGCCGGCCGCTACCACTCGCTGGCCGCCATCGAGCCGCTGCCCGACGACGCTCGTGCTCGACCGCGCGCGCCGCGACGGCGAGGTCATGGCCTGCGCCACCGCGAGATCGCGCACCCGCACGGCGTGCAGTTCCACCCCGAGTCGGTGCTGACGCCCGGCGGCCGACGGATCGCTGCGCAACTTCCTGGAGCTGGCGGCATGAAGCGCTGATCTCGAGCGATCGATCGGCGCTCGCCGGTCTGACGCGCTTCGACGGCGCCGCCGAGGCCGCGATCGGCATCGTCATGCGCGGCGAGGCCGACCCGGCCGCAGATCGCCGGGCTTCCTGGTCGCGCTGCGCACCAAGGGCGAGACGTCGACGAGATCGTCGGGCTGCGGACGCGGCCATGCGCGAGCACGTCGTGCCGGTGCGCCCGCAGCGCACCGACCTGGTCGACTCGTCGGCACCGGCGGCGACGGCGCCGGCACGTTCAACATCTCGACGAGCGCCGCGGCCTCGTGGTGGCCGCCTGCGGGCTGCGCCGTCGCCAAGCACGGCAACCGCGCGGTGTCGTCCGCGCTCGGCTCGGCCGACGTGCTCGAGGCGCTCGGCGTCGCCGATCGACGCTGCCGCCCGACGCCGTCGCGCGCTGATCGACGAGCTCGGCTTCGGCTTCCTGTACGCGCCCGAATCACCACCCCGCGATGCGCCACGCCGGCCCGGTGCGCCGCGAGCTCGGCGTGCCGCACCGTCTTCAACCTGCTCGGCCCGCTGACCAACCCGGCCGGCGCCGACGCAGGTGATCGGCGTGTCCCGGCCCGAGCTGGTCGACGATGTTCGCGCAGGCTGGCGGCGCCCTCGGCACCGAGCGCACCGTCGTCGTGCACGGCGCCGGCGGCATCGACGAGCTGTCGCCCTGCGGCGTCGTCGACGATGGCGATCGTGCGACGGGCGAGACCATCCGCAAGCAGCCCGTCGCGCCGGCCACCCTGGGCTTCTCGAAGTCGCGGCGGTCACCGACCTGCGCGGCGGCGACGCCGTCGACAACGCCGAGCCACCATCCGTGCCATCTACGCCGGCGCGCGCGGGCCCGAAGCGCGACGCCGTCGTCCTCAACGCGGCGGCGGCCTCGTCGCTGCGGCCGGGCCGCCGACCTGACGGCCGGCGTCGCAGAGGCCGGTGCGGCTCTCGATGCCGGCACCGGCCGAGGCGACGCTGAACCACCTGATCATCCGCAGCCGCGAGCTGGCGGGACTGGAGACCTGATGGGCTATCTGGAGGACATCGGCAGCTGGACTGCCAGCGAGGTCGCGAAGCGCCGCGACACCCGCTCACTTCGCCGGCGCGCTCGCCGGCGAGGGGCTCTCGATCATCGCCGAGGTGAAGCGCGCGTCGCCCTCCCAGGGCCAGATCGCGCGCGACGGCGAACCCGGTCGCGGTCGCCAAGGCGTACGAGGCCGCCGGCGCGGCCGCGATCTCGGTGCTGACGTCGGAGCGCGACTTCGGCGGCTCGCTGGCCGATCTCGAGGCCGTGCGCCGCGCCGTCGACGTGCCGCTGCTGGCGAAGGACTTCTTCGTCGACCCGTGGCAGGTGATCGAGGCCCGCGCGCACGGCGCCGACGCGATCCTCGTGATCATGGCGATGGTCGAGGACAACCTCGCGCGGACCTGTCCCTGCAGGCGGAGGACCTCGACATGGACGTGCTCTGCGAGGTGCACACCGAGGACGAGCTGCGCCGCGCGCTGCGATCTCGGGTTCGCCGCTGATCGGCGTCAACGCCCGCAACCTGAACACGATGGAGATCGACCCGCGGGCGCCAGCAGCGCCTGCTGCGCGCCGTGCCGAAGGGCTTCCTGACGGTGGCCGAGTCGGGCATCTACCTCGAAGGAGGATGCGATCGCGATCAAGGGCACCGGCTGCCACGCGGTGCTCGTCGGCACCGCGCTGATGCGCGACCCGGGACTGCTCCAGGAGCTCGTGGGGCTGTGACGCTGGTCAAGGTCTGCGGCGTCAACGCGGCCCGACGACGCTCGCGGTCGCGGTCGAGGCCGGCGCCGACCTGATCGGCTTCATCCTCGTCGACTGGTCGCCCGCGGGCGATCACGCGGGCGGCGGCAGCCGACCTGCGCGACGCAGGTGCCCGACGGCATCGGCCGCGTCGGGGTGTTCGTGGACGAGGATCCGGCCGCCGTCGCGGCCATCGCCGACGAGCTGGCGCTCGACTACGTGCAGCTGCACGGCAGCGAGCCGGCCGAGGTCGTCGAGTCGCTTCGGCTCGCGCGCCATCAAGGCGCACCGGCTGCCGAAGGACGGCGATCTGTACGGCGCCACCGTCCTGCTCGACCGCCACTTCGACGCCGCGCCCACACCGGACGAGCTGCGCGAGCACTGGGCACTCGCCCGCGAGCTCGGCGCCGGCCGCCGCGTGCTGCTGGCGGGTGCGCTCGACGCGTCCAACGTCGCCGCCGCCATCCACGCCGCCCGGCCCTGGGCCGTCGACGGCGTGCGCGGCACCGAGTCGGCGCCGGGCGTCAAGGACCATGACCGCATCAGGGCCTTCGTGAAGGCCGCCAAGGAGGCAGCGCGATGATCGGCACCCACCTGCCCGACAGCCTCGGGCGCTTCGGCGAGTTCGGCGGGCGCTTCGTGCCCGAGACGGTGATGGCGGCGCTCGACGAGCTCGAGGCCGCCGTCAACGAGCGCGTTCGCGGACCCCGCGTTCCACGACGAGCGCGACGCGCTGGCGCGCGACTTCATCGGCCGCCCGACGCCGGTCTACCTGGCCGA
Source organism: uncultured Actinomycetes bacterium (assembly GCA_963722525.1). Taxonomy (GTDB): domain Bacteria; phylum Actinomycetota; class Thermoleophilia; order Gaiellales; family F1-60-MAGs149; genus VFJZ01. The sequence goes on from CAVRMM010000002.1 coordinate 1,721,656, forward strand.
GCGGCTCACGGCCGACGTCGGCGGCGCCCAGATCTGGCTGAAGCGCGAGGACCTCGAACCACACCGGCGCGCACAAGATCAACAACGCCGTCGGCCAGGCGCTGCTCGCCGTGCGGCTGGGCAAGAAGCGCATCGTGGCCGAGACCGGCGCCGGCCAGCACGGCGTCGCGTGCGCCACCGTCTGCGCCCGGTTCGGCCTCGACGCCGTCGTCTACATGGGCGCCGAGGACATCCGCCGGCAGCGCCCCAACGTCGTCGCGGATGGACATGCTCGGCGCCGAGCTGGTGTCGGTCACGGCCGGCGCCGGCACGCTCAAGGACGCCATGAACGAGGCGATCCGCGACTGGATCGCGACCGTCGAGACGACGCACTACATGATCGGCTCGGCCGCCGGCCCGCACCCCTACCCGTACCTCGTCCGCGAGCTGCAGGCCGTGATCGGCCAGGAGGCGCGCGCGCAGCTGCTCGACCGCACCGGCCGGCTGCCCGACGCCGTCGTGGCCTGCGTCGGCGGCGGCTCGAACGCGATCGGGCTGTTCCACCCGTTCCGCGACGACGACGTGCGCATCGTCGGCGTCGAGGCCGGCGGCGACGGCGCGGCGCTGCACGCGGCGTCGCTCGGCAGCGGCAGCGTGTCGATCCTGCACGGCTCGCGTTCCTACGTGCTCTAGCGACGAGCACGGCCAGGTGAAGGAGACGCACTCCATCTCGGCCGGCCTCGACTACCCCGGCGTCGGCCCCGAGCTGTCGCACCTCAAGCAGACGGGCCGCGCCGAGTTCCTGCCCGAGACCGACGAGGACGCGCTGCGGGCGTTCCACCGCCTCTGCCGCCTGGAGGGCATCATCCCCGCGCTCGAGTCGTCGCACGCGCTGGCCCGCGCCGAGCGGATCGCCCGCGAGCTGGGGCCGGACGGCCTCGTGCTGGTCGGGCTGTCGGGCCGCGGCGACAAGGACGTCGACACGATCGTGGAGCGGGAGGCCGGCCAGTGAAGGTCATCACGCCGGCGCTCGTCGTCTACCTGATGGCGGCCGACGACACGCCCGACCTGGTCGAGGCCGCCGTCCGCGGCGGGCGCGACGGCGATCGAGATCGGCATCCCCTACTCCGACCCGCTGGCCGACGGGCCGACCATCCAGCGCGGCCGGCCAGCGCTCGCTGGACGCGGGCATGACGCCGCCGCGGGCGCTGGAGATCCTGGCCGAGATCGACCGCCGCGTCGACGTGCCGCTGATCCCGATGACGTACGGCGCGATCATCGAGTCGTACGGCCGCGAGCGCGTTCTGCACCGCCGCTGCCGCGGCCGGCGCCGAGGGCCTGATCGCGGTCGACGTGCCGCCGGAGGAGTCGGGCGAGCTGCGCGACGCCGCGGCGGCCGCGGGCATCGACCTCGTGCACCTCGTCGCGCCGACGTCGCGCACCGAGCGGCTGCGACGCCGCGGCGAGCGCCAGCCGCGGCTTCGTCTACCTGGTCGCCGCGATCGGCACGACCGGCGCCCGCGAGCGCCTCGACGATCGCCTGGCCGGCATGATCGGCACCGTCAAGGAGGCGGCCGGCGACACGCCCGTGCTGACCGGCTTCGGCGTCTCGCAGCCGGCGCACGTGGCTGCCGTGCTCGCCGCCGGCGCCGACGGCGCGGTCGTCGGCTCGGCGGCCGTCGAGGCCGCCGATCGTGGCGGCGCTCCGGAGCTGGAGGCGTTCGTCCACTCGCTGGCGGCGGCCCTGCGTTGACCGAGATCGCGCTCGTCGACGCCTTCGCGACCCGACGGTTCGAGGGCAACCAGGCCGCGGTGGTCCTCCTCGACGCACCCACCGAGGCCGCCTGGATGCAGTCGCTGGCAGCCGAGCTGGGCTACGGCGCCACGTGCTTCCTGCACGGCCGCGACCTGCGCTGGTTCGCGCCGGCGGTCGAGCTGACGTTCTGCGGGCACGGGACACTGGCCACCGCGCACCTGCTGTGGGAGCGCGGCGCGACCGACGACGAGCTGCAGTTCGCGACCGCCTCGGGCACGCTCACCGCGCACCGCCACGGGGGGCAGATCGAGATCGACCTGCCGGTGCAGGAGACCGAGCCGGCCGTCGTGCCGGGCCTCGCCGAGGCGCTCGGCGCGGAGCCCGTCGCGGTCGGTCGCGCGCCGCTCGACCTCGTCGCCGAGCTGGCGTCGGCCGACGTCGTCCGCACCCTCGCGCCCGACCTCGCGGCGATCGCCCGCATCGACGCGCGCGGCGTGATCGTGACCGCCGCCGGCGACGACGGCGAGCATGCGATCGTGTCGCGCTTCTTCGGCCCGGCGATGGGCATCCCGGAGGACTCCGCGACGGGTTCGGCGCACTGCGCGCTGGCCTCGTGGTGGGCGCCGCGCCTCGGTGACACGTTCCGCGCCCGCCAGGTCTCGGCGCGCGGCGCGACCATCGACGTGGAGCTGGCCGGCGACCGCGTCCGCCTGCGGGCGGGTGCCGTGACGGTGCTGCGGGGCGAGGTGTGACGGCGGTGTTCCCGAAGATCGAGCTGCACGTCCACATCGAGGGGACGGTGCGGCCCGAGCGGCTGCTCGAGATCGCGCGCCGCAACGACTACCCGCTGCCGTTCGACACCGTCGAGGAGCTGGCCGAGCTGTACCGGTTCCGCGACTTCGCGCACTTCATCGAGACGTGGATCCTGGTCACCAACGCGCTGCGGCGGCCCGACGACTTCCGCGAGATCCTCGTCGACTACGCCGCCGAGGCAGCGTCCTACGGTGCCGTCTACCTCGAGGCGATCTTCTCGCCGGCCGAGCGCGTGCGGCGCGGCGCCACCTGGGACGAGGTCTTCAGCGGCTTCTGCGACGGCGTCGCCGAAGCGCGCGAGCGGCACGGCGTCGAGATCCGCCTGACGCCCGACATCACGCGCGGGTTCACGCAGGAGGAGGCGCTCGAGACGGTGCGCACCGCCGCCCGCTACCGGGATCGCGGCGTGCTCGGCGTCGGCCTCGGCGGGCTCGAGGCCGAGTTCCCGCCCGAGCTGTACGTCGACGCCTTCCGGCTGGCCCGCGACCTGGGCCTCGCGAGCGTGCCGCACGCCGGCGAGGTGGCCGGCGCGGCAAGCGTGCAGGGCGCGATCGAGTCGCTGCACGCCGACCGGATCCGGCACGGCATCCGCGCCGTCGAGGACCCGGGCCTGGTGCGCGAGATCGCGGGCCGGGGCCTGGTGCTCGACGTCTGCCCGCTGTCGAACCTGCGCACCGGCGCGGTCGCGACGCTGGCCGACCACCCGCTGCCGACGCTGCTCGACGCCGGCGTGCGCTGCTCGATCTCGACCGACGACCCCGCGATGTTCGACACCGATCTCGGCCGCGACTACGAGGCCGCCTGCACGTGGGGCCACTCGCCGCGGCTGTTCTACGACGCCGGCGTGGCGGGCGCCCTGTGCGACGACGAGACGCGCGCGCGGCTGCAGGCGATCGGCGATGCGTACGCGTGGGACGCCGTCGCCCGATAATGCCGTCATGGCCACCGTCCAGCGCGACCTCCATCTCGACCCCGACACGCTGCCCTGGGTCGAGCAGACCCCTGGCGTCTGGTTCAAGCTGCTGCGCACCTCGCCGTCCGAGGAGCGCTACACCAACCTGCTGAAGGTCGCGCCCGGCGGGCTCCTGGCACGGCACCGGCATCCCGGCCCGGTCGAGGCGTGGGTGATCGCCGGCAGCTGGCGCTACCTCGAGCACGACTGGGTCGCAGGCCCCGGCGACTACATCTACGAGCCTATCGGTGACGTCCACACGCTGGTCGTCGACCCCGCCGAGGAGATGATCACGCTGTTCCAGGTCACCGGCGGCGTGGTCTACCTGGACGAGCACGACGAGGTCGTCCGGATCGACACCGCGCAGTCGAAGCTCGACCGCTATCTGGCCCATTGCAGGGCGAACGGCCTCGAGCCGGCGAATATCGTTTTCTAGCCATTACAACCGCTTTACATCTGCCCCCTACGATGGGTGGATGCGACGCGCCCTGACCCTCGCCGTGGCGCTCGCCGCCACGTGCGCAGTCCCCGCCCAGGCCCATGATTCCCTCACCGCCGCGCGCTTCGGCGCCGAGGTGCAGGTCGCGCTGCGGCAGGCCGGCATCCAGCCCGCCTCGCCCGTCGTGGCGCGCGGGTGTCCGGACCGCGCACGCTGCGGCTCGCGATCATGCCGATCCGGCAGGTCGGCGCCGGCGCGGTCGTCCCCACGCCCGCGCAGCTGACGAAGGCCGTCGCCGACCTGAACAAGCTGTACGCGGGCGCGACGGGAGCGAAGCTCAAGGCCACCGCCGTGATCGCGCCGACCTACGTCGCGACGGATGCCCTCGACGCGTACGACAGCAACGGGCAGCTGGCGAAGGCCATCGCCAACGCGGCCGCCCACGGCGTGAAGCTGTCCGGCGCGACGCCGGTGTTCATCGCCGCGTCGGAGTCGCCCGCCTCGAGCTTCGGCGGACCGGCCCTCGGCGCGCTGCTGTTCGGGCCGCACTGGAAGATGCCGTCGGTCTGGGCGCACGAGGTCGGCCACTGGCAGGGCCTCAGCCACGGCCGCGCGCCGCGCTGTTCCACGCCGGGCTCGATCGTCGGCTGCGACGAGCGCGAGGACGCCGCCAGCGAGTACGGCGACTACTTCGACATCATGGGCTCCGGCGCCGACCGCTTCGGCCTGTACCAGCTGCGCGTGCTCGGGCTGTACACGCCGCCCGACGCCGCGGCGGGAGCCGCGGGCGCCGTCGCCACCGTGGCGCCGCCCGGCAAGCCCGGCCCGGCCGGGCTGCGCGTCCGCACGGCCAGCCGCGACTGGTACGTCGAGGCCCGGTCGGTGTCCCACCAGGACGTCTTCATGACAACGGCACCGGGTACGACCGCTTCGACGTCGCGCAGACACTGCCCGTCGGCGGCGTCATCGTCTCGCGCGCCGTGCGCCGCTACGCGACGGACCAGACCGGCTACTTCCCGAACCCGTACCGCTACTCGCCGGCCGTCGGCACGCCGTGCACGGGCGGTTTCACCACCGCGTGCGGCGCGCGCCAGGTGTTCTCGCCCGGCGCGGTCGCTGACGGTGCCGGGCGCGTTCAAGCTCGACGTGCTCGCCGCCCGCCGCCAGCGGCGCCGCGCGGGTCAAGACCACCTGGCTGGACAGGACGCCGCCGGTGATCAAGAGCATCAAGGCCCGCATCGAGCGGCCGTGGGGCAGCTCGAGCAGCACGATGACGGTCGACCTCGTCGGCGCCGCCGACGGCGCCGGCATCGCGGCCGTGGAGGTCAAGGCGGGCACGAAGATCACGCGGTCGCCGCCGACGGGCTCACCGACCTGATCGCCGGCAAGGGCAACGCCAGCGTTCGCCTCAAGGCGCCGCGGTCGGGCATCGTCCGCACGACGCTCGTCGACGCCGCCGGCAGGCGGTCGGCCGTCAAGAGCCTCAAGGTCTCGAAGATCAGGAAGACGCGGACGAACGTGCTCACGTACGCGCCCCGCGGCGGCACCGGCTACTACACGTCGGTCGCCGTCCCGGCCGGGACGCGCGTCACCGTGCGCGTGCGGATGGATCCGAAGCTGGCCGGCCTGCCGATCGTGGCGGGCTACTTCGGCGGGTCGCAGGGCTTCGTGCGAAGCAGGCGAAGGTGTCGCGCAGCGGCGCCGCGTCGGTCGTCCGTGAGCCTGCCGCGCGGCGTCGGCATCCAGTTCGTCGTCCAGCTGCCGCGCAAGAAGGGCAACAGCGTCTCGTGGGTGCAGCAGCCGACCGCGTACTACACCGTCGGCTGACGGCTACGGCAACCAGCGGTCGCCGGCGGGCGTGACCATCAGCTCGTGCGTCATCCCGCGCGGTTCCTGACCGGCCAGGTAGCGGATCGCGGCCGCCACGTCGGACTCGCGGATCAGCGACCCGGCCGGCGTCGTTGCGGCACGGTCGGCCGTCTTCGGCGACTCGATCGTGGCGTCGACGATCAGCAGCGCGACGTGGATGTCCTCCGCGCGCAGCTCCTGCGCGGCCGCGTGCACGAGCGCGCGGGTGGCCGCTGCGCCGGCGCCCCAGGCCCCCATGCCGGGCATCGCTCGGCGCGCCGATCCGCCCGTGATCTGCACGATCGTCCCGCCCGCACCGCCGGCGCGCAGGGCCCGGGCGGCCAGCTGCAGGAAGATGGCGCACTGCTCGGCGACCGGGTTGCACCACTGGCGGACGCCTTCGACACCGCCGTCGGCGACGGGCCCGCCGCCCCAGGGCCCTCCGGTCGAGCGGCTGGCCGAGACGGCGTTCACGAACAGCGACGGCGCACCGTTGGCGGCGGTCGCCTGCTGCAGCACCTCCACGAGGGCGTCGGGATCGGTCGCATCGGCGGTCAGGGGCAGCGCGCCGAGGGCCTGCACGCGTTCCAGCGAGCCGGTCGACCGCGCCACCGAGGCGACGCTCCAGCCGTGCTCGATCAGGTCGGCGGCGATGCTGCCGCCGAGGTTGCGCGCGCCGAGCACGAACGCGCTGCGTGGTTCGGTCATGGCCGCGAGCGTATCGCGTCCCGGACAGCACCGGCCGGGCGCGATACGATGCCCGCATGCCGAGTTGGTGGGAAGAGCTCGTCGTCGGGTGGATCCTCATGTTCGTCGTCCCGAAGCTCGTGATCGTGCCGATCTTCGGCGGCATGTGGCGGGCGATGAAGAAGACGGACGAGCAGGACGAGATCGATGCCGTCTGGCTGGCCGAGTACGAGGCGCACCGCAAGGGCGGCGGCGGGGGCAACGACCCCGTGCCGTTCCGCAGGCGCCGTCCGCCGCGTCCGCGCACGCCCGGCGGCGGCCGCCGTGCCGGCGGCGCGCGCAAGACCCACACCACGCCCTGACCGGCCTCGACGCCGCTCGTCGACCGCGTGGCGGCCGAGCGCTGGCGGGCGTGCGCGAACCCGTACGCCGACGAGCACCCCGAGCTCGACCTGCCCGGCGCCGCCACCATCCGCTGCGCCAACCTGCGCCACTACCTGCGGGAGCGGGCAGGCGCCAGGCTGCTGCTGGTGGGCGAGGCGATCGGCTACCGCGGCGGGCGGTTCTCCGGCATGGCGTTCACCAGCGAGCGGCTGCTGGCGAGCTGGGGCCCGCCGTACGCGCCGTCGTCCACGCACGCGGCCGGCTGGGCGGAGCCGTCCTCGACCATCATCCACGGCGCCCTCGCCGAGCACGAGGCCGAGCGGGACGCGGTGCTGTGGAACGTCGTGCCCGCGCACCCGCACCGTCCCGGTGCGCCCCTCTCCAACCGCGCGCCGACCGTCGCCGAGGTAACGCAGGGCGCCCCGGTGCTCGACGCCGTGATCGCCTGGCTGCAGCCGCAGACGGTCGTCGCGGTGGGCCGCGTCGCCGAGCGACTGCTGGGCGAACGGGCCCACGCCGCGGTGCGCCACCCCGCCCAGGGCGGCGCCACCGCCTGCCGCGAGGGGCTCGCGCGCGTGCTCGGCCGGTAGGATCTGCCGCCATGGCCCGCATCGTCTCCCGTGTCGTCGCCGACGATCCCGCGTTCCGGGAGAACGCCGACGCCGTCGCCGCCCTCTGCGACGACCTGGGCGATCGCATCGCCCGCGTGCAGGCCGGCGGTGGCGAGCGGGCCGTCGCCCGGCACCGCGAGCGCGGCAAGCTGCTGGCGCGCGAGCGCATCGACGGCCTCGTCGACCCCGGCTCCGCGTTCCTCGAGCTGTCGCCGCTCGCCGCCGACGGCGTCTACGAGGGTGCGACGCCCTCGGCCGGCATCGTCACCGGCGTCGGCCACGTGGCGGGGCGCGACGTGCATGATCGTCGCCAACGACGCCACCGTGAAGGGCGGCACGTACTACCCGCTGACCGTCAAGAAGCACCTGCGCGCGCAGGAGATCGCGGCCGAGAACCACCTGCCGTGCATCTACCTGGTCGACTCCGGCGGCGCCTTCCTGCCGCTGCAGGCCGAGGTGTTCCCCGACCGCGACCACTTCGGGCGCATCTTCTACAACCAGGCGCAGATGAGCGCCGAGGGCATCGCCCAGCTGGCCGCCGTGATGGGCTCGTGCACCGCGGGCGGCGCCTACGTGCCGGCGATGGCCGACGAGTCGGTGATCGTGCGCGGCACCGGCACGATCTTCCTCGGCGGGCCGCCGCTGGTGAAGGCGGCGACCGGCGAGGAGGTGACGGCCGAGGAGCTCGGCGGCGGCGACGTGCACGCGCGCATCTCGGGCGTGGCCGACCAGCTGGCGGTCTCCGACGAGCACGCGCTGGCGCTGCTGCGCGACTCCGCCGCGCGGCTGCGGCCGCGACCGCGCGCCCCGACTGGGAGCTGACCGACGCCGGTCGACCCGGCTGAGGATCCGGAGGAGCTGCTCGGCATCGTGCCGCCCGAGCCGCGGCGCGGCTACGACATCCGCGAGGTGATCGCGCGGCTGGTCGACGGCTCCGACCTGCACGAGTTCAAGCCGCTGTACGGCGAGACGCTGGTGTGCGGCTTCGCGCACATCCTCGGCCATCCGGTCGCGATCCTGGCCAACAACGGCATCCTCTTCTCGGAGTCGGCGCGCAAGGGCGCGCACTTCATCGAGCTGGCCTGCCAGCGCGGCATCCCGCTGCTGTTCCTGCAGAACATCACCGGGCTTCATGGTCGGCAAGGCCTACGAGCACGGCGGCATCGCCCGCGACGGCGCGAAGCTGGTGACCGCCGTGGCGGGCGCGCGCGGTGCCGAAGCTGACCGTGATCGTGGGCGGCTCCTACGGCGCCGGCAACTACGGCATGTGCGGCCGCGCCTACGGGCCGCGGTTCCTGTTCTCGTGGCCGCACGTCGCGCATCAGCGTGATGGGCGGCGAGCAGGCGGCGACGGTGCTGTCGACCGTCGGCGACGCAGATCCCGACGCCATCCGCGCCACCTACGAGCGCGAGGGGTCGCCAGTACTTCGCGACCGCGCGGCTGTGGGACGACGGCGTGCTCGACCCGCGCGAGACGCGCACCGTGCTCGGCCTCGTGCCTGCACGCGTCGGCCGCAGGTGCCCGCCGTCCCGACGCGCTTCGGCGTGTTCCGCATGTAGCGTTCCGCCCGTGTCCGAGCCGCTCGCGATCACGCAGGACGGACCGGTCGTCCGGGTGCGCATGACCCGGCCCGACCGGCGCAACGCGTTCGATGCCGCGCTGATCGCGGCGCTCACCGAGGCCTTCACCGGCGCGCCCGCGCGGGCCGGCGCCCGGGTCGTGGTGCTGGAGGGCGAGGGCCCGTCGTTCTCGGCCGGCGCCGACCTGGAGTGGATGCGCGCCGGCACTGGAGCTGTCGGAGGCCGCCAACGAGGCCGACGCCGCTGCGCCTGGTGGCGATGCTCGACGCGATCGCCGGCTGCCCGCTGCCGGTCGTGGCGCGGGTACACGGGCACGCGCTCGGCGGCGGCGCCGGACTGGTCTGCGCGGCGCGACGTCGCGATCGCCGCGCGACACGCTCAAGATCGGCTTCACCGAGGTGCGGCTCGGGCATCATCCCGGCCGCCATCTCGCCGTTCGTGGTGCGCCGCATCGGCGCGCGGGCACGCCCGCGCGCTGTTCCTGCGCGGCTGCGCCATCGGCGCCGACGAGGCGTTCCGGATCGGCCTCGTGCACGGCGTGCGCGCCGATCGACGAGCCTCGACGTCGCCGTCGACGCGGTGGTCGCCGACCTGCTGGCGGGCGGCCCCGGCGCGCTGGCCGAGACGAAGCTGCTGCTGGACGAGGTGTCGGCGCCGGCCGCACCCGGCGCCGGCGCCCGAGACGGCACGGCGCATCGCCCGCGGTGCGCGTCCGGGACGAGGCGCAGGCGGGCATCCGCGCGTTCCTGGAACGCGGGACGCCGCCGTGGCGCTGAAGCGCGTCCTGATCGCCAACCGCGGCGAGATCGGCCTGCGGCTGGTGCGCGGCTGCCACTCGGCCAGCGTCGAGGCGATCGCCGCCCACGTCGCCGGCGAGGCCGATGCGCCGTACGTCGAGGCGGCCGACGGCGCGGTCGAGGTGACCACCTTCCTCGACGCCGGCGTGCTCGTCGCGGCCGCCCGCGCGGCCGGCTGCGACGCGCTGCACCCCGGCTACGGCTTCCTGTCGGAGCGGCCCGAGCTGGCCGAGGCCTGCGCGGCCGCCGGCATCGTCTTCGTCGGCGCCCTCGCCCGACGCGCTGCGACGGCTGGGCGACAAGGTGGCGGCGCGCGAGCTGGCCGTCGCGGCCGGCTTCACGCTCGTGCCCGGCGGGTCGGATCCGGCGACGATCGGCTTCCCGGTGCTGGTCAAGGCCGCGGCCGGCGGCGGCGGGCGCGGCATGCGCGTCGTGCGCAGCGCCGACGAGCTCGAGGCGGCGATGGCGTCGGCCGCCCGCGAGGCGGAGGCCGCCTTCGGCGATCCGACGCTGTACGCCGAGCGCTACCTGGAGGGCGCCCGCCACGTCGAGGTGCAGGCGTTCGGCGACGGCCAGGGCGGCGCGCTGCACCTGGACGCGCGCGACTGCTCGCTGCAGCGCCGCCACCAGAAGGTGATCGAGGAGGCGCCCGCGCCCGGCGTGCCCGCGGCCGAGGCCGCCGCGCTGGGCGAGGCGGCCTGCGAGCTGCTGCGCTCGGTCGGCTACGCCGGCGCCGCCACCATCGAGCTGCTGCGCGAGCCCGACGGCACCGCGTACTTCCTGGAGGTGAACGCGCGCCTGCAGGTCGAGCACCCCGTCACCGAGCTGGTCACGGGCGTCGACCTGGTGCGCCTGCAGCTGCGCATCGCCGGCGGCGAGCGGCTGCCCGCGGACGGCCTCGAGTGGCGGCCGCAGGGCCACGCGGTCGAGGCCCGGCTGGTGGCGGAGGATCCCGACCACGGCTTCCTGCCGACGGCCGGCACGCTGCTGCGGTTCGACCTGCCGACCGGCGTGCGCGTCGACGCCGGCTACCGCGCCGGGTCCGAGGTGCCGACCACGTTCGACGGCCTGCTCGCGAAGCTGATCGCGCACGGTGCCGACCGGACGGAGGCGCTCGACCGGCTCGCGACCGCGCTCGACCGGACGGTCGTGCTCGGCGTGCAGACGAACCTGCCGCTGCTGCGCGCGCTGGTGGCCGACCCCGACGTGCGCGCGGGCCGCCTCGACACGACGCTGCTGGAGCGCACGCACGCGCCGTTGGCCACCTCGGCCTCGCCGGCCGCGACGCGGGCCGCGCGCGCGTTCCAGGTCCGGGACGGGCGCTTCCGGGTCGGCCTCGTGACGGCGCCCGACCTGCCCACGGCGATCGCCGCCGACGGCGCCGTGCACGTGCTGGACGACGGCCGCGACCGGCGCTTCGCGCCCGACGTGGCCCCCGACGTGGCGGAGACCGCCTCGCGGCCGGCCTCGGCCGGGGGTGGCGGCGTCTCCTCCCCCATGCCCGGCCGCGTGCTCGCGGTGGCCTGCGCCGAGGGCGACCACGTCGCGGCCGGCGCGGTGCTGGCGGTTCTGGAGGCGATGAAGATGGAGCACCCGGTGACCGCGCCGTACGAGGCGACGGTCGTGGCGGTGCGCTGCGCGCCCGGCGACCAGATCACGGCGGGCGCCGAGCTGTTCTTCCTCGAGGCCCGGCCGACCTGACCCGATCGGGGGATCCCGGCCCCGCGGCGCGGGGTCGATCACCTGAAGGTGTCGCTCACCCCGGATACCGTCCACACGCTGGTCGGGCAGGTCTACGCCGGCTACGAGGCCGCGAACGCCCTCGCGGGCGGGCTCGCGGGCTGCAGGGTGGGCATCCGCGGGGCGACGGGCGAGGAGCGGGCGTGGCTCGAAATCGCCCTGGTCGCCTGCGCCGCCGAGATCGTCGATGCCGACGCCGGGGTGACCGTCACCGGGTCGCTCGCGACGCGCCGTGACCGCCGGTCGTCGCTGTCGATCGGCGACGTCGAGGCGATCTGGACGGTGCTCGGGTCGCTCAGCGGCCACGCGATCGCGCCCGCGCCAGGTGAGACGCAGCTGCTCCGCGCGGCCTGATCTGCCGATACAGGGGAGATGACAGAGGGCCACCTCGATCTGATCGCGCGCATCCACGCGGGCTACGACGCGCAGGAACGGCTCGCGCGCAGCCTGGACGGGAGAACCGTCGCGGTGCGGGGCGTGCCGCGCACCGAGCTCGACGCGATGGAGCCCGATCTCGCGCGCTGCGGCGCGACGGTGGTCGCCGAGATGGTCGACGCGGAGGCGCTCGTGGCGGGCACCGAGGTGACCCGCACCGAGGTGCACGAGGCGGCCGAGCGGCGGCTGGCGATCCTGCGCGCCACCGACGTGCCGGGTGATCGCGGACACGCGCCGCCGGCTCGAGCACCGGGCGGAGACGGCGTACCGCGAGGCCGTCGGCCGCGCGCTGGCCGACGCCCGGCGGCTGGTCGCGCAGCGCGACCGCAGGGTCGCCGCCGGCGTCGCCGGGGAGACCGGGCTCGGCCGCGGGATGCACATCCGCGCCGCAAGCGACGGGTCCGACTGATCTTTGGGCGATGATGCCGGGCGGTGAGCGCCCATGACGAGCTTCAGCACTGCTATCGACACCGTGACCGCGAGACGGCCCTGTCGTGCTCCAACTGCGGTCGGCCAATCTGCCCGGAGTGCATGACGGCGACGCCGGTCGGGCAGCGCTGCCCGGAGTGCATCGGCACCGAGCGGACGCAGGTGCGCCGGCCGTCGTCGATGGCCTACGCGACCCCGATCGTCACGTACGCGCTGATCGCGGCCTGCGTGCTGATGTTCATCGGCCCGCAGAAGGGCCTCTCGGGCGGTCTCGGCTTCGGCAGCGGCATCAGCCAGCAGTCGCTGATCGACTTCGCGCTGGCGGGCCCGCCGGTCGCGAACGGCGACTGGTGGCGGATGGTCAGTTCGATGTTCCTGCACGGCTCGCTCATCCACCTCGGCTTCAACATGTACGCGCTGTGGATCTTCGGGCCGGCGATCGAGCGCCGGTACGGGTCCGCTGCGCTACCTGGCCCTCTACATCGCGGCCGGCCTGTGGGGCAGCGCCGGCGCGCTGATCCTGTCGCCGAACGGCTTCACGGTCGGTGCCTCCGGCGCCATCTTCGGCCTGATGGGCGCGTTCGTGGCGATCGCGCGGGTGCAGGGGTCGCGTGACTTCGGCGGCGTCGGCGCCCTGATCGGCATCAACCTGGTGTTCACGTTCGCGATCCCGGGCATCTCGATCGGCGGCCATCTCGGCGGCCTCCTCGGCGGCATCGTCTGCGGTACGGCCTACGAGCTGATCGCGCGCCGCACGCGCGGCACCACGACGCAGGTGCTCGGGTTGCTGGTCGCCCTGGGCATGGCGGCCGTCGGTCTCGCCGTCGGCATCGCCGTCGTCTCCTAGCGCCGTGCCGTTTGCCTGCCGCCCGGCAGGGAAGCTACGCTCGCACCCGTGAGCGGCACTCCGAAAACCGGCACGCGCCTGAGCGTGCTCGACCACAGGTACGGATCCGGCCCGCCGCTGACCATCGGCGTCGAGGAGGAGTACATGCTGCTCGACGCCAAGACGCTCGAGCTGGGCGGCAGCATCGACGACGTGCTGGCCGCGCTGCCCGACCAGCCGTGGGCGACGCGCGTCACGCCGGAGCTGTTCGAGTCGACCGCCGAGGTCGCGACCGGTATCTGCGACGACATCGACGACGCGCGGCGCGACCTGACGTCGATCCGGCGCGGCCTGGCGACGACGCTCGAGCCGCTCGACCTGCGCATCGGCAGCTCGTCGGCGCACCCCTTCTCGCTGTCCGAGAACCAGCGCATCACGCCGCGCGACCGGTACCGCAACCTGCTCGAGCAGCTGCAGTACGTGGCCCGCCGCGAGCTCGTGTTCGGCATGCACGTCCACGTCGCCATGCCCGACCCCGAGATCTGCATGAAGGTCATGGAGGGCGTGCTGATCGAGCTGCCCGTGCTGCTCGCCCTGTCGGCGAACTCGCCGTTCTGGCGCGGCGGCCTGACCGGGCTCGCCAGCACGCGCACCGCCGTGTTCGCGGCGTTCCCGCGGTCGGGCCTGCCGCCGAAGTTCGACTCGTACGACGACTACTGCGACACCATCGGCTGGATGGAGTCGACCGGGGCGATCGGCGACTACACGCACATCTGGTGGGACGTCCGGCCGCACCCGCGGCTCGGCACCATCGAGCTCCGCGTCATGGACGTGCAGTTCGACCTCGACTCCACCCTCGCGCTCGCCGCGTACGTGCAGGCCCTGGTCGCGGCGCTGATCGACGACGTCGAGAGCGGCAAGCCGACGCCGTCGTACCACCGCCAGCTGATCGCCGAGAACAAGTGGAACGCCGCCCGGCACGGGCTCGACGCGCCGCTGATGGATCTCGCGACAGGCCGGCGCACCCGGATCGTGGCCTCCACGCTGGCCCGCCGCCGCATGAAGCAGCTGAAGCCGTACGCCAAGGAGCTCGGCTGCTGGGACGCGCTGTCGCAGGGCATCGAGTCGATCCTCGAGATCGGCACCGGCGCCACCCGGCAGGTCCGGGTCTGGCGCGCGAACGAGGACCTGCACGAGATGCTGTCCGAGCTCGCCGACAAGACCGAGCTGCGAACGTAGATGAACTACGACCTCTCCGACGAGCACCGCGCCCTCCGCGACACCGTGCGCGAGTTCGCCGAGGGCGTCATCGCGCCGGTGGCGGAGGAGCTCGACCGCGAGTCGCGGTTCCCGGTCGACATCGTGCGCCAGCTGGGCGAGATGGGGCTGATGGGAGTGCCGTTCGACGCCGAGCTGGGCGGCGGCGGCGCCGACACGCTAGCCTACGCGATCACCATCGAGGAGCTGACGCGGATCGACTCGTCGGTCGGCGTCACGGTCGCGGCGCACACGTCGCTCGGCACGTCGCCGATCGCCCTCTTCGGCAACGACGAGCAGAAGGCGCGCTACCTGCCCGACCTGTGCTCGGGCCGCAGGCTGGCGGCGTTCGGGCTGACCGAGCCGGGCGGCGGCTCCGACGCCGGCGCCACGCGCACCCGCGCCGTCGGGCAGCCGGACGGCTCGTGGGTCATCGACGGCGAGAAGATGTTCATCACGAACGCCGGCACCGAGCTGTCGGGCGCCGTCTCGATCACCGCCCTCACCGGCGACGACGAGATCTCGAACCTGATCGTCGACAACGGCACGCCCGGCTACGAGATCTCCGCGCCGCTGCACAAGATGGGCTGGCACGCCTCCGACACGCGCGCGCTGTCGTTCCAGGGCTGCCGGGTCGGCCCCGAGGCGCTGCTCGGCGAGCGCGGCGCCGGGCTGAAGCAGTTCCTGCAGATCCTCGACGGCGGGCGCATCTCGATCGCCGCGATGGGCCTCGGTCTGGCGCAGGGCGCGTTCGAGCAGTCGCTCGCGTACGCCAAGCAGCGCAACGCGTTCGGCCGCCCGATCGCGAAGTTCCAGGCGATCCAGTTCAAGCTCGCCGATATGGAGACCGAGATCGCCGCCGCGCGGCACCTGGTCTACCACGCCGCCTGGCTGAAGGATCAGGGCCGTCCGTTCGCGCACGCCGCGTCGCTCGCGAAGCTCTACACGGGCGAACTGTCGCACCGGGCCGCCAACGAGGGCGTGCAGATCCACGGCGGCTACGGCTACATGGACGAGTTCCCGATCAGCCGCTTCTACCGCGACCAGAAGATCCTCGAGATCGGCGAGGGCACCAACGAGGTGCAGCGCCTCGTGATCGCCCGCGGCCTCGGCATCTAACGCCGGCTAGCGGACGCGCTCGGTCGCGAACCCGCGGCGCTCGAGCAGCGCCATCACGTCGCGGCCGTGCGCGGCGTCGCGCGCCTCGACCGTCAGCTCCACCTCGGTGTCGGTCACGAACACGTCGAGGCCCTCGCGGTGGTGGACGATGTCGACGATGTTCACGCGGTTGGCGGCCAGCACCTGCAGCAGCTGCAACAGCGCGCCGGGCCGGTCGGGGATCCTCGTCGACAGCACGACATAGCGGCCGGAGACGGTCAGCCCGCGGCGGACGACGGCCTGGATCAGCGGCAGGTCGATGTTGCCGCCCGACAGCACGACCGCCACCGACTTGCCCGCCAAACCGTCGATGTGCCCGCCGACGATGGCCGCAGCGGCCGCCGCACCGGCGCCCTCGACCAGCAGCTTGTGGCGCTCGAGCAGCAGGTTGATGGTCTCGACGATCTCCTCGTCGGCCACGGCGACCAGCTCGTCCACCGTGTCACGCACGATCGGGAAGGTGATGGTGCCGGGCCGCTTCACGGCGATGCCGTCGGCGATCGTCTCGACGCGCGTGACGGGCTCGATCCGGCCCCGGCGAACGCTCTCCACCATCGGGCTGCAGCCCGCCGCCTGCACGCCGATGATGCGCACGCCCGGCCGCAGCGCGCGCAGGGCGATCGCGATGCCCGACAGCAGCCCGCCGCCGCCGCACGGCACGATCGCGACGTCGAGGTCGCCGACCTGCTCGTCCAGCTCCAGGCCGACCGTGCCCTGGCCGGCGATCACGAGCGCGTCGTCGAAGGCCGACACGAAGGTCGAGCCGTCGCGGGCAGCGCGCTCGCGCGCGGCGGCCGCCGACTCGTCGTACGTCTCGCCGCTCAGCTCGACCGCGGCGCCGTAGCCGCGGGTCGCCTCGATCTTGGCGATCGAGGCGTCGACCGGCATGAAGATCGTGGCCGGCACGCCGAGCAGCCTGGCCGCCAGCGCGACGCCCTGCGCATGGTTGCCG
This sequence comes from uncultured Actinomycetes bacterium, assembly GCA_963722525.1. GTDB lineage: Bacteria > Actinomycetota > Thermoleophilia > Gaiellales > F1-60-MAGs149 > VFJZ01. The sequence goes on from CAVRMM010000002.1 coordinate 1,738,300, forward strand.
GCGCTGGCCGCCACGACGCCGCGCAGCCGCTCGCCGTCGTCCAGCGCGGAGATGCGGTTGTAGGCGCCGCGGATCTTGAACGAGCCGGTGCGCTGGAGGTTCTCCGCCTTCAGGTGCACGGTGCCGCCGGTGCGAGCGCCGAGATGGCGCGAGCCGAGCACCGGCGTGCGCACGGCGACGTCGTAGACGACGTCCGCGGCGCGCCGGATATCGTCGAGGGTCGTCACACCGACTGGCGCGCGTCCTCGAACGCGGCGGCGAACAGCTCGCCCACCGCAGCCAGGGGATCGACGTCGCGGGCCTCGAGCCGGCGCACGAGGTCGGTCGCGCGGTCGTGCAGCGTGCGCTCGATGACGGCGGCGGCGCGCGCCACGGCGACGGTGCGCAGCTCTCGCTCCAGGCTCGCGCGCCGGCGCGTCTCGAGCCCCTCCTCGCCGAGCAGCGCGCGGCGCTCCTCGACCGCGGCCCACAGCTCCGGGATGCCCTCGCCGCTGCGGGCGTCGGTCTCCACCACGGTCGGCCGCAGCCCGGCGGGCGTCAGCGACAGCGCGTGGCGCAGCTCCGACCGCATCGCCTTCGCCTCGGGGTGGTCCTTCTTGTTGATGCAGATGATGTCCGGGATCTCCATCACGCCGGCCTTCAGGGCCTGCACCGAGTCGCCCGAGCCGGGCTGCAGCACGAGCACGACGACGTCGACGACGCTCGCTACCTCGATCTCGGACTGCCCGACGCCCACCGTCTCGATCAGCACCACGTCCTTGCCGGCGGCGTCGAGCACGCGCAGCGCCAGGAAGGTCGCCTCGGCCAGGCCGCCGAGGTGGCCGCGGCTGGCCATCGAGCGGATGTAGACGCCGGGGTCGAGGAAGTGCTCCGACAGGCGGATGCGGTCGCCGAGCAGGGCGCCGCTGGTGAACGGGCTCGACGGGTCGACCGAGATCACGCCGATCGTGCGCTCCCCGGCGCGCAGGTGCGCGACGAGCGCCGAGGCGAGGGTCGACTTGCCGACGCCGGGCGGCCCGGTCAGGCCGGCGCTGATCGCCCGGCCGGTATGCGGCCAGAGGTCGCGGATCACGGGCGCGGCGTCGGCGGCGCCGTTCTCGAGCAGCGAGATGGCGCGCGCGACGGCGCGGCGATCGCCGGCGAGCACGCCCGCGACGATCTCGGGTGGCGTGCGGGGACGGCGCGAAGGGTCGACGGTCACGGCCGTGAGCGTACCGCCGCCGGTGTCAGGAGCGGCGCACCGCGCCGAGCGCGGCACCGCCGAGCAGCACGACGCCGCCCGCTCCGGTGGCGATCAGCGACCCGCAGAGCAGCCCCACGCCGGTCACGGCGAGGCCGCCGAGGCCGATGCGGGGACCGAACAGCGGGCGCTGCAGGCCGCGCCGCCGGGCGATCATCGTGGCGACCACGACACCGGCCACGCCGGTCACGATCGCGAGCCAGGCGCGCCACGGCGCGACGAGCGCCTCCGCCTCTCCGCCGGGCACCGGGATGTGGCCGACGACGAGCGAGAACGCCATCGCTGCGCCCAGGGCGAGCGAGAAGAAGATGACCAGCCCCGCGTAGACCGTCAGGCGCGCGCGCTCGACGCTCTCCACCGTGCGCTCGGCGCGATCGCGCTTGAAGCGCTCGAAGTGCGAGATCGGGACGGGCGTCTCGAGGGCCTCCCACGCGGTGTCCTCGGGTGCGATCGTCTCGGCGGCGGCGGCGGGTGGCGGCGCCGGCGCCGGCGGCGCGGGTTCGGCCAGCAGCGCGGCGACCGGGATGGGCGCGAAGGCCGCCTGCGGCTCGGGCTCGTACTGCGGCCCGGGCTCGGGCTCCCGCTCGTACTGCAGCTCCGGTTCCGGCTGCGGTTCAGGCTCGGGGACGAGAACCAGTTCCGGCTGGGGCTCCGGCTCCGGCTCCGGCTCGGGCTCTGGCTCAGGCGCCGCGATCGCTTCGATCTTAGGCTCGGGCTCGGGCTCGGGCTCCGGCTCCGGCTCCGGCTCCAGCTCGGGCTCCGGCTCGGGCTCGACGACGGCCTCGATCTCCGGCTCCGGCTCCGGCTCAGGCTCGGGCACCGGTGCGAGCTCGGGCGCGAGCACCACCGGCAGCGCGCCCTGCGGCCCGTTCGCGATCGCGTACTCCAGCTCGATGACGGCGCGCGCGGCCGGCAGCTGCAGCTCCAGCAGGCCCAGCGACGACCGCTCGGCGAGGAACTTCCCGGCATCGACCTCGGCGCCGGCTGCGGCACGCACGCCGGCGTAGCGCCACCAGGCGTTGAGGAGCGAGCGAACCTTCTTCGGATCGTCCGCGCCGTCGATGCTGCGGAGGATCTCGTCGACCAGGGCGCTGTCGTCGTCGGAGCGTTGCGAGGGAAGCCCCATCGAGGCCCTATCGGCACCTCGGGTGCAGGGGCTTAGCCCCAAGAGGGTACGATCAGCGCCACGCCTGTGGACGACCTTCCGCTCTTTCCGATCGCGATCGTCCTGCTGCCGCAGGAAGACATCCCGCTCCATATCTTCGAGCCCCGGTATCGCGAGCTGGCTGCGCGTTGCCTGGAAGGCGACGAGCCGTTCGCGATCGTGTTCGAGGACGACGCCGGACAGCGCTCCGTCGGCTGCACCGCGCGCATCATCGAGGTGCTGGAGAAGTTCGACGACGGGCGCTCCAACATCCTCGTGCGCGGCCTCGAGCCGGTGGCGATCGAGGAGGTGCACGACGAACGCAGCTACGCCACGGCGACCGCGACGGCGTTGACCGACACGGTCGACCGGGCGTCGGAGGACGCCGAGGCCGAGGCGCTCGCCGCGTTCGCCGACCTGCAGCGCGCGATCGGCGACGACGCGGCCCCGCCGACGCCCGGCCTGGGGCTCTCCTATGCGCTCGCCGGCCGCGTCGACTGGCCGGCGGCGACGAAGCAGAGCCTGCTCGAGGAGCGGGACGAGAGCACGCGCCTGCGCCGCGTCACCCTGCTGCTGCAGGCCGCCTCGCGCGGTCTGGCGCTGGCCGACGCCGCGCAGGAGCGAGCGAGGCGCAACGGCCGTGTGCGAACGGCCGACGAGCTGGCAGCCGAGCTGGGCATCGACGACCCGAAACCCTGAACGGCGCCTTCCAAAAATCGGCTGCCTGGCAGCCAATCTGTCGCGCTGGCACAGTCCTGTGCGGGGTTTCGCTCGATCCGTGCGTTCCGCGCGCGTTCGGTGACAGGTCTCGCCGGCGTCGCCATGAGCGCCCGGGAACCTGGTGCCGAAACGCGCGGGTGGATCTGTCGCGCGCCGCGCGCTGAGGCACACGAGAGCGTCACGTTGTGGCCGCTCTGGTGCCTGGCACGAGGACGGCCACAAGGTCACCGTTCGGCGCGGGAAAGCGCGCGTTCGGGCGCGAAGCGTTGTGCGCGTCAGGTGTCGCTGAGGCGCTGGAAGAGCACGTGGTCGCGCCACTCGCCGCCGATGTGGAGATAGCGGCGGGCCACGCCGAACTGCTCGAAGCCGGCCTTCGTCAGCACACGCTGCGAACCGACGTTGTCGAGCAGCGTGCCGGCCTCGACCCGGTGCAGACCGACGGTCGTGAAAGCCTCGTCCACCACCTGCTCCACCGCAGAGGTCGCCAGGCCGCGGCGGTTGTGCTCGCGCGCCACGAAGTAGCCGATGTTGGCCGACTGGAACGGGCCGCGGATCACGTTCGACAGCGAGATCATGCCCGCCACGACGCCCTCGTCCAGGATCAGCCACGAGTAGCCTGCCCCCATGCGCCGGCGCTCCGCGATCTCGGTCAGGCGCACACGCTGCGTCGCCTCGGTGAAGAACGATTCGGCCCGCATCGGCTCGAAGGGCGCCAGGAACTCGCGCTGCGCGCGGTACAGCGCGCTCAGCGCCGCCGCATCGCCCGGCACCACCGCGCGGATCACCGCCCTCACGCCTGCACGACCACCGCGTCGCCGCCGCGGCGGGGATCGCCCGCCGCGGCGAATCGGCCCGCGCGCAGCGTCGCCACCTGCGCGCCGCCGAAGTAGATGTTGCGATCCGGCCAGGCGATCACGTGCTCGCCCATGCGCGCCAGCTCCGACAGCGTCTCGGACGGGAACCCGTGCTCGCAGTCGAGGCCGGCCGGCGTCACGTGGATGCGCGGCAGATCGACGGCCTCGCGCGGCTCCAGCCCGTGCTCGATCATCGCTCCCAGCACGCGGTGCATGGCCGAGCGGATGCGGGCCGAGCCGCTCGAGCCCGCGACCAGCACCGAGCCGTCCGGCCCCTCGGCGATGGTCGGCGACATCATCGAGGTCAGCCGCTCGCCCGGACGCGGCGCGCCGTGGCCCGTCAGGTCCTCCTCGCCCAGCATGTTGTTGAGGTGCAGGCCGGTCGCACCCGCGAACACGCCGGAGCCGCAACCGGTGGAGCTCGTCATCGCCACCGCGTTGCCGGCCGCGTCGACGACGGAGACGTGGCTCGTCCCGCGCGGCGCCGGCACCCTCGCGGCCGCCTGCGGGCCGAGCCGCAGGTCGTCCAGCACCCGCGCGCGACCGCGCTCGATCGACGGGTCGCCGAGCAGCCGGCGCGCGCCGCTGCGGGACAGCGCGCGCGCCAGCTCCCGCCCGCGCCGCGACTCGACCTCGCGCAGGATGGCCGCGAGCGCGCGCACCGGCCCCGGCGCGAGCGGGTCGTCGGCGACGCCGAGCCGGTCGTGCAGCGCCAGCCCGTACGCCAGCAGCAGGCCGCCGGACGACGGCGGGGCGTTGGTGCGGATCCGGTAGCCGCGGAACGTCACCTCGACCGGCCGGCGGCGGATCACGCGGTACGCGGCGAGGTCGCGCGCGGTCAGCGCCGCGCCGGTCGCGTCGGAGAACGCCACCACGGCCTCGGCCAGGCGGCCGGTGTAGAGGTCGCCGGCGCCGGCCTCGGCGAGGTGGTCGAGCGTGTCGGCGAGCGCCGGCTGCCACATCGTCTCGCCCTCGGCCAGCACGTGCCCGTCCGGCGCCCACACCGCCCGCGACTCCGGCGTCAGCGTCACGACCGGGAGGAGGATCTCGTTCAGCCGGGCGTGCGCCGTCGTCTGGACGACGCCCGCGCGGGCGAGCGCCGCGGCGGGCGCCACGAGCTCGGCCCACGGCAGCGAGCCGAACTGCCGGTGGGCGGCGCCGAGGCCCGCGGCGGTGCCCGGAACGGCCACCGAGCCGGCGCCGATGTGGAACCGCTGCACGGCCGTGCCGAACTCCACCTCGAAGCTCTCCATCGGCTGCACCGGCCGTTCCAGCCCGAGGCCGGGAGCCGCCGCGAAGAAGTCGAGCAGGTCGACGCGCCCGGCGGCCGTCCGGTGCAGCAGGAAGCCGCCGCCGCACGCGCCGCTGACGGTCGGCTCGCACACCCACGAGACCAGCACGGCCGCCACCAGCGCGTCGCACGCGTTGCCGCCGCGCGCGAGCACGTCAGCTCCGGCCCGCGCCGACAGCGGATGCCCGGCCGCGACGGCGCCGCCGGCTCGGGGGTGGCGCGTGGTCGTCACGCGCCCAGGCTACTACAGCGTCTGGATCGGGCTAACGCAGGAAGTCGGGCAGCTCGAAGTCGCCCGATGCGTCGAGCTGGAACCGCGGGCTCTCCTCCGCCACGAACGGGTCGGCGTCCACGACGGGCGAGTGGTTCTCGACGTTCGCCTCGCTGGTGATGCGGTCGCGGTTGAACCCGGTCGCGATCACCGTCACCCACACCTGGTCGCCGAGGCGCTCGTCGACGGTGGCACCGAAGATGATGTTCGCGTCGTGATGCGCGGCCTCGCGCACGATCTCGGCGATCTCCATCGCCTCGTGCAGGCGCCAGGGAGTCGCCGCCGACGACGGAGAGCAGGATGCCCGTGGCGCCGCTGGATGCCGTGGCCGATGAGCGGCGACGTGACGCGCGCGGCGCGCGGCCTCGCGACCGCGGCTCGGGCCGCTGGCCATGCCGATGCCCATCAGCGCCGAGCCGGCGTCGCTCATGATCGTGCGCACGTCGGCGAAGTCGAGGTTGATCAGGCCCGGCGTCGTGATCAGGTCGCAGATGCCCTGCACGCCCTGGCGCAGGATGTCGTCGGCGACGCGGAAGGCGTCGACCATCGACGTGCGGCGGTCGAGCACCTCGAGCAGGCGGTCGTTGGGGATCGTCACGCAGCGTGTCGACGCTGCGCTGCAGAGCTTGCGTGATGCCGTCGTCGGCCTGGGCTCGCGCGGCGCGAGCCCTCGAAGCCGAACGGGGTCGTCACGATGCCGACCGTCAGCGCGCCGAGCTCGCGGGCGATGCGCGCCACGACGGGCGCGGCGCCGGTGCCGGTGCCGCCACCCTCGCCGGCGGTCGACGAAGACGAGGTCGGAGCCGCGCAGGGCCTCGCGGATCTCGGTCGTCCGACTCCTCGGCGGCCTTGCGGCCGACCTCCGGGTCGGAGCCCGAGCCGAGGCCGCTCGGTGAGCTGCTGGCCGATGTGGATCTTGACGGCGGCGTCGGCGAGCGCGAGCTGCTGGACGTCGGTGTTGACCGCGATGAACTCGACGCCGCGGATGCCGGACTCGATCATGCGGTTGACGGCGTTGACGCCGGCGCCACCGACGCCGACGACGCGGATCACCGCGAGGTAGGCGCCGGATTCGGCGCCCGGCGACAGCGGCACGGGCCGCGCGGCGGTGCGCGGGGCCGGCTACGTCCTTGACGACGGCGCGGAGCGGCTTCGACGGCTTCGCGCGGCCCGCGGTGTCGGGCGCGGCCTCGGGTGCCGGCTCGGTCGAGGAGTCCGTCTGGCGGAACAGGTCGGCCAGCGGACCGTCGTGCATGCTAGCGCGCTTCTTCTGCATCGCGCAGGACCTCCTCGGCCAGTTCGCGGTACGACTGCGGCGGCGGTGCCGTTGGGGTCGTAGGCGAGCACGGACACGCCCGAGACCGGCGCCTCGGCGAAGCGGACGGTCTTGCGGACGCGGGTCTTGAAGACGAGGTCGCCGAAGTTGTGCTCGAGCAGCTCGAGCGCCTCCTTGGCGTGCAGCAGGCGGCTGTCGAGCATCGTCGGCAGGATCCCGCGGATCTTCACGCGCGGGTTCAGGTTCTCGCGGATCATCGTCAGCGTGTTCTCGAGCTGGACGAGGCCGCGCAGCGACAGGTACTCGCACTGCACCGGCACGATCACGCCGGTCGCGCGCCGTGAGCGCGTTGATCGTCAGCAGGCCGAGCGACGGCGGCGTGTCGATGAGGACGTAGTCGTAGTCGTGCACGATCGGCATCAGCGCCTTCTCGAGCGCGCGCTCGCGGCCGATCATGGACGACAGCGCCAGCTCGGCGCCGGCCAGGTCGATCGACGCGACGGCGATGTCGAGCTCGCCGTGCTGGATGATCTCCTCGATCGGCATGCGGTGCACGAGCACGTCGAACATCGAGCGCTCGACGTGCTCGGGATCGATGCCGAGGCTCATCGTCAGGTTCGACTGCGGGTCGAGGTCGACGACCAGGACCCGGAGGCCCTGCTCCTGCAGCGCGGCGCCGAGGTTGATCGTCGAGGTCGTCTTGGCGACCCCGCCCTTCTGGTTCGCGAGCGCGAGGATCTCCGCACCGGCCGGCGCGGCGCCGGCCACCCGCATACGGCGGAACGAGGCGGCGAGCTTGCGGGGAGCGGATACAGCCATAGGAGCGGAGTTTCGCGACACCATCGAGGAATCCTTCCCCGGTAAGGTACGGCTTGATGCGGACGCTGCTGCTGGCGTTCATCCCGCTGCTCTCGTTCGCGGGCACGTTCGCCGCCACCGCGGCGTCCGCCGCCACGTGGACCGTCGTCAGCCCGGTCGGCGGCGACGGCGCGGCGCTGGCCGCCCGGGCGCCGTCGGGCGCGGTCTACGCGATTCCCGGCGACCGCCTGTCGCTGTTCCGGACCGACGACCGCGGTGCGCACTGGGTGCAGGTCACGCTGCCCGTGCCGCCGAGCCCGTCGCTGCCGCTCCAGATCGCCGCGGCGGCCGACGGCGTCTACCTCGACTACCAGCGCGGCAACGTGGCGCGGTCGACCGACGGCGGCGCCACCTGGACGTTCCGCAAGCTGCCCGGCACGTCGGAGCGGATCGTGCCCGGGCCGGGCTCGCGCATCTACGTTCTGCTCGACCGGCGGCTCACCGCCAGCGACGACGGCCTCGCCACCGTGCGGCGCCTGTCGGGCATCGACATCGACGCGCTCGCGGTCGACCCGCGCGGCGGGCTGTGGGCGATCACCGGCCGCGGCGCCACGCGCCGGCTGCGCCACTCGGCCGACGGCCGGACGTGGACGAGGGGCCGCCTCATCCCCGAGCGGCGGCAGGGCGAGGCGAGCCTGCGGGCCGCGCGGGACGGGACGGTCTACGCGACCTTCGGCGCCTTCCGCACGTTCCGCACGCGCAACGCAGGCCGCACCTGGACGCGCCTCACCGACCGCGTGCTCGGCCTCGGTCCCGGCGCGCTGGTCTACGGCACGGCCCAGCGCGACCGCCCGGTGCCCGATCCGGGCCTCACGGTCTCCCGCAACCGCGGCACCACCTGGACGCACCCCGCCGACCAGCGCGCCCGCGCCTCGCTGTCGCTGGTCGTGCCGCTGGCCGGCGACGACGTGCTGGTGGCGACCGGCGCCGGCATCGTGCGCTCCGACGACGGCGGGCGGCACTTCACGCGCGCCGACGAGGGCTTCGGCCACGCCCGCGCAACCGCCTTCGCCGAGACCCGGCAGGGCGTGGCGCTGATCGGCTACGAGCGCGGGCTCGCCTGCTGCGTCGGCGGCGCGTTCACGTTCCACCTGCCGCCGGGCGGCGAGCCGCCGCTGTTCATGGCCGCCGACCGCTCGACGGGCATCGCCTACACGGACCGCGGCTCGACCCGTGACCTGGGCGCCCACTGGCGCCGCTACGCCGCCAATCCGCTGGCGGCGGGCGCCGGCCGGGTGTGGGCCGTCCGGGGCGTCGAGCAGTTCCGCCGCCGCGAGCTGCTGACCGGCACGGGCACCGGGCCGCTGCGGGTCGTCCAGCGGCGCCTGACGGTGCGCGAGTCGCCCGTCGCGATGGTGATCGTGCCCGGCGCGCTGGTCGCCGTGGGCGCCGACGGCCGGGTGCGGCGGTCGACCACCGGCGGCCGCACCTGGGTGACGCGCCCGGCGGGCGCGCCGGCCTGCGCCTCCGGCATCGCGGCCGACGGCAACGTGGTCTACGTGGACGGCGGCGCGTACCCGTGCCCGGAGCGCACCGGCCAGCGCGGCGTCTGGCGCAGCGCCGACGGCGGGCTGCACTGGTCGAAGAACCGCGAGCGTGACGGGCACCCACATCGCGGCCGGCGCCGGGCCGGGTGGCGATCGCCGACGGCGGTGCGGTGCGCGTGTCGGCCAACGGCGCGGCCTGGGACCTGCTGCCCGCGCTGCCCGACAGCGCCACCGTCCGCGGCGATCCTGCTGGCCACCGACGGCAGCCTGCTGGTGCTCGACGACAACGGCCTGATCTGGCGCGAGGGCTAGGCGGCGCGGGCGGCGGCGATGCGCTCGCCCGACGGCGGGTGCGACGACCGGATCTGCGCCAGCCGCGGCGGCTCCAGCTCGCCGAGGTTCGATGCCACCAGCCGCTCCATGGCGCGCGCGAACGACTCGCCGTCGGCCAGCCGGTAGGCGTAGGCGTCGGCCGCGCGCTCGCGGCGGCGGGAGTGCCACGCCGTGACAAGGCCGAGCGGCAGCGACACGAGGCCGAAGGCCAGCGCGAAGGCCGGCAGCGAGGCCGGATCGCCGGCACCGCCGTGCGCGAGCGCCGCCGGCAGCTGCGCGAGCAGCGCGGCCGCGAGCGGCCAGGCGAGCAGCGAGGACCCGGCCTCCAGCGTCAGCCCGCGCCACATGTCGCCGTGCGCGTGATGGGCGAGCTCGTGCGCCAGGACTGCGCGTGCCTCGGCGAGCCGCTCGTCGTCGTCCGGTCGCCGGTCAGCGTGTCGCCGAGCAGGATCCGCCGCGTCGGCCCGAGCCCGACGACGGCCGCGTTCGCCGACGTCGTCTTCTCCGACATCAGCAGCAGCCGGATGTCGCGCACGCGCAGGCCGCTGCGGCGCACCAGCTCCTCCGCCATCGTGCGCAGCGCGCCGGGCGCGAGCGGCTCGCTGCGCAGGAAGAGCGGCAGCAGCAGCACCGGCGCGACCACGGACAGCACCAGCGAGAGCAGCAGCGACGCGCCCCACGCGAGGTACGGCCAGGCGTCGGGGAACGAGCGCTGCGCCGCCACCAGCAGCGCCACCGCCGGCAGCCCGAGGACGGCGGCGATCACCCACGCCTTGGCGCGGTCGGCGAGCCAGCCGGACGGCGACTGCACCGACAGCCCGGCCGCCCGCGAGGCGCGGTAGCCGGCGAGGCCGAACGGCAGCTGCACCGCCTCGTGCACGATCCCCGCGATCAGCACCAGCAGCGCGGCCCGCACCGGCGCAGGACCGGGCAGCCGGTCGTCGACCCAGCCGGCGGCGAGCGCCGCCAGCAGCAGCACCGTCAGCGATGCCGCGGTCGCGAACCGTCCCCGCCGGCGCGCCACCCGCCGGTAGGTCCGAGCCTCGTCCTGCCGGAGGTCGATCACCTCCGGAGCCTACGCCGTGCGAGCTACGCCGTGCGCACCAGGTTGGTGACCGACTGCGGACGGGGGCGCGTGCCGAGCAGGACGGCGTCCAGGGTGGCGCCCAGCTTGGACGCGTCGGCACCGTGATCGAGCGCGGCGGCGAGCACGGAGCGCGCGATGTCGCCGACGACGTTCGCCAGCTCGTCGGTATCGGTCAGCGGGGCATCGGGGCGGGCCAGCCGCAGCGCCGCCTGCATCGCGATGGCGACGTCCTCGCGGTCGGCCGCGTTCGCGCCCACCAGTGCGGCAGCGCGCATCGCGACGGCGTGCGGGCCGGCGCCGTCGGCGCCGAGCAGCGGCTCGACGGCGGCGGCCAGGCCGGCCGCGCGCTCGGCCGCCACGGCCGCGCCGCTGGCCGACGCCCAGCGTCCGAGCGCGACGGCGACCGGACCGCCGTGCACCTCGGCGTCGGCCATCCGGTCGGCGAGGGCGCGCACCATGAAGAGCTTCTGCGGATCGAGGCGCACGGGCTCGCCCGGCAGCACCTGCGTGACGGAGGCCGGCAGCGCGCGGACGGCGCGCGGCGCCCAGTCGACGCGCTCGAACAGCACCGGACCGACCGTGATCGGACCGCCGAACACCAGCCGCAGCGCGAGGATGGCGCGGGCGAACCGGCGGCCCGTGTCGGGCATCTCGCCGCCCTCGGCGCGCGGCATCGCGACGTCGAGCTCGAGGCCCAGCAGGCGGTCGCGGGCGACGCCGTACCGCTCCGGCAGCAGGCCCTGGCACTCGGGCCACGACTCGGCCAGCTCGACCGGCGAGATGCGGCGGGCGCGGATGTCCTGACCGAGATCGTGCGAGCCGTCGATGGCGCGGAGGCCGACCACCGGCGCGAAGCCGGTGAACGAACGCCGCGTCTGCGCGACGTCGGAGAGCATGCGATCGAAGATCCCGTCGAACACGCCGTCGTCGAAGTCGAAGCCGCCGGCACCCTCGGCGACGCCCACCAGTAGCGGCACCAGCACGGCGGAGCGCAGGGCGTCCTGGTCCGACTCGGCATCCCGCGCGTGGTCGCGGGCGACGCCGAGCACGGCCGGGTCGTCGGCCAGCGACGAGACGGCGAGCTGGTAGTCGGCGAGCGCCATCAGCCGCTCCAGCCGGGCCTCGACGTAGGTGCGGTACAGCGGGCGGTACTCGTACAGCGACGGGCCGCCGATGTGGTTGCGGGAGTCGAGTGCGAACGGCACCTCGTCGCCGTGCTCGACATCGGCCGAGAGCTCGCGGAGCGCGGCCTGGACGAAATGGGCGACCGCGCGACGCGCCTCGGGCCGACGGACGGTGGGGCTCGCGGCGGGCATGGAACCGCCCTTCGACGCGGTCGCGGCCGATCCTGCCGCCGCGGACGGACCGGTTAGCGGTACTGCGCGACCTGCTCGGCCAGGAACCGGAGCGCCCACGCGCCCGCCAGCACCATGTAGCCGATCAGGATGACGCCGCCGGCGAAGCCGAGGAACGTCGCCACCCCGGTGCCGGCCGCCTGCGCCCGTGCGGCGAGGAACGCCACGAGGAGCGGGGCCGCGATGCCGGCCGCGATCGCCAGCGCGAGACGGGTCGGCGAGGTGGGCCGCCACGGCTCCAGGCCGCGGCCGAGGAAGTACGCGACGGCGATGCTGGTGGCGAGTACGAGGAGCCCGGTCACGGCCACGACTGTACCCCGATCGGGGGATGCCTGGGAAGGGCGGGTCGTGGTGCGTGGATCACCGCGCGCCCCTCGCCGCTCACTGTGGCGATGACGCCGCACCCGTCCTCCGACCGGCCACGCGCCCCCGCCGGGCTCGTCCGCGCGCTGGGCCGCATGGACGCCGTCCTGTTCGTGATCACGGCCGTGGTGGTGCTCGACACGGTCGGCGCGGTCGCCGTGGCCGGCCCCGAGGCCTTTACCTGGCTGGTCGTGATGGGCGTGCTGTTCCTGCTGCCCTCGGCGCTGCTGACCGCCGAGCTCGGCGCGGCGTTTCCCGCCGAGGGCGGCCACTACGTCTGGACGCGGCTCGCCTTCGGGCGCGTCGCCGGCGCCGTCTCGGCGCTGCTGTACTGGATCGAGACGCCGATCTGGATCGGGGGCTCGCTGGCCATCACCGCGATCGCCGTCACGGAGGAGTTCGTGGCGCCGCTGGGCGACGCCGGCCGGCTGACGTTCGCGCTCGGCTTCGTCTGGCTGGCCGTGGGCGCCACGCTGCTGCCGATGCGCCTCGGGCGGTTCGTCCCGGCCTCCGGTGCCGTCGCGCGCGTCGTTCTGATCGCGCTCTTCAGCGCCACGGTCGGCATCTACGCCGTCCGGCACGGCGTCCACGGCTTCGCCGTCGGGCACCTCGAGCCGACCGGCGCCGGCCTCGCCGCGCTGGTGCCGGTGCTGCTCTACAACTACCTCGGCTTCGACGTGCCCTCGTCCGCCGCGGGCGAGATGCGCGACCCGCAGCGCGACCTGCCGTCGGGCATCCTCCGCGCCGGCGTCTGGACGTTCGTCCTCTACGCCGTGCCGGTGCTGTCGGTGCTGTTGGTGCTGCCGCCCGAGCGCATCACCGGCCTGACGGGGTTCGTCGCCGCCATCCGCGAGGTGTTCGGCGTCTACGGCGCGGCCGGTGACGCGCTCGGCACGCTCGCCGGCGCGCTGTTCGCCTGGGCGCTCCTCACGAGCGGCGCCACCTGGCTGATGGCCAGCGCACGCAGCCAGGCCGTGGCCTGTCTGGACGGTGCCGGCCCGCGGCGGCTCGGCACCTTCTCGAAGCAGGGCACCCCGGCGCGCCTCGCGCTCGTCTCGGGCGTGGTCGGCAGCGCCGTGTCGCTGGCCACGTTCTCGATCGCGGGCTCCAGCGCCGAGCGCTACTTCGCCGTCGCGCTGTCGCTGTCGATCGCCGTGATCGCGCTGTCGTACGTGGCGATCTTCGCGGCGCCGCTGCGGCTGCGGCGCACGCACCCGTCGGTCGAGCGCCCGTTCCGCGTGCCGGGCGGCACGTTCGGCCTCGGCCTCTGCAGCGTGCTGTCGCTGGCCTGGACGGTCGCTGCGCTCGCGCTCCTGCTGTGGCCGCCGCACCTGCCCGAGGCGTTCCGCGACGACCGCGTGACCTTCCAGCTGACCCAGGTCGTGCCCCTCGCGCTGCTGGTGATCTGCGGCCTCGCGTTCGCCTCCTGGGGCCGCCGCTCGGCGAGCGGCCACCGGATCACCAGGGAGTGAGGTTCTCCGGGCCGCCCTGCTCGCGCACGAGGTAGGAGTTCTCGACGCCGACCGCGCCGACGCCGGCGAAGGCGAGCTTCGGCTCGACGGCGATCACGTGGCCTGCCTCGAGCGGCATCTCCAGGCCGCGGGCGAGGAACGGCGGCTCGTTGATCTCGAGGCCGATGCCGTGGCCGATGAACGACACGCGCCCGGCGCCCGAGCCCATCCAGCCGTCGCCGAAGCCGGCCTCGGTCGCCATCTCCAGGCCGCGCAGGTACGGCACCTGCCACGGCGTGCCCGGCACCAGCAGCGTCTCCACCTCGGCCAGGATCTGCTCGCACACGCGCAGCGCCGTGGCGAGCGGCTCCGCCAGCGGCCCGACACTGAACGTGCGGGTGGCGTCGGCCAGGTAGCCGTCGGTGGCGCCGACCAGGTCGACCGACACGCCCGTGCCCTCCGTGATCAGCCCGGCCCGCGGCCCGCGGCCGACCGCCGGCGACAGCCCCCAGCCGCCGAACGGCGTGTCGGACGAGGCGGGCACGGCGGCATCGGGCCCCGCCAGGACGGCGCCGAAGTACATCTCGCCGTTCATGCCCCGGAACCGGCACGGCCCCTGGTGCCCGTGCGAACGCATCAGGTGCTCGATCTCGATCTGGAGCTCGAGGTCGGTCATGCCGGCGTGCAGGATCTGCGGCGCGGCGGCGTGCGCGATGCGGATCTGCTCGGCGGCGGCGCGGATGCGCCCCACCTCCCACTCCGACTTGCGGGCGCGCAGCGGCCGCAGCGCCGGCATGCAGTCGCGCAGCTCGACGCCGGGCAGGGCGCGGACGTAGCGCTGGTAGTTCGCCACGGGCAGGACGTCGAACTCCAGCCCGAGGCTCTTGATGTCGCCCGCTACCTCGAGGATGGCCGGCCCGAGGTCGCGCAGCGACGTCAGCGGCTCGATGCGCTGCAGCGGCGACTCGTCACGGGCCCGGCCCAGATCGCGACGGACGAGGTAGACCGGCTCGCCGGAGGCGGGCACCACCAGGTGGGCGTCCTGGTTGGTGCCGGTCAGGTAGTAGAGGTCGCTCGACTCGACGATCAGCGCGGCGTCGAGCCCCTCGTCCCGGAGCGCGGCCTGGAAGGCGCTGATGCGGTCGTCGATCTCCTGTCGGGGGACGGTCGGCGGCATCCGCGAAACAATACGGCCCGTGATCCTCACGAACGGGCGCATCTACACGCTCGACCCGGTTGCGCCACGTATCGCCGGCCTGCCCATCACCCGCGACGGCCGGGTGGCGCGCGGCGTCGAGGCGTGGGAGGGCGACGCCTCGCAGGTCTCGAACGAGCGCGTCGATCTGGACGGCCGCACCGTGCTGCCCGGGCTCGTCGACGCCCACGTCCACTTCCGGACGTGGGCGATCGAGCGCTCGCGCGTCGACCTGGCCGGATCCCGGAGCGTGCGCGAGATCGCGGAGCGCGCGGCGGCGGCACCCGGGGACTGGGCGATCGGCCAGGGCTGGCGGGCCATCGACGCGGGCGGCGAGCCCGATGCCGCGCTCCTCGACGAGGTGTGCGGCGACCGTCCGGTGGCGCTGTGGGCGCACGACCGCCACACGCTCATCCTGTCCTCGCGCGCGATGGAGCTGACCGGCACCGTGGCGGCGGGCGGCCTGCTGCGCGAGCACGACGCGTGGAACGTGCCGCTGCCCGAGCCCTCGCCCGCCACCGCGCGGGCCGCGGTCGACGCCGGCCAGGCGATCGCGCACGCCGCGGGCGTGACGCAGGTGCACGACCTCGAGCGCGACGGCGGCTTCGCGATCTGGCAGCAGCTGCACGCCGACCGGTCGCTCACGCTGCGCGTCAGCGCGGCGCAGCAGGCCGACAACATCGCCGGGCTCCGCGCGGCGGAGCTGCGCACCGGGTTCGGCGACGACCGCCTGCAGGTCGGGCCCGTGAAGGCGTTCCTCGACGGTACCGTCGGATCGCGCACCGCCCACATGCTGGAGCCGTTCGCCGACGGCGGCACGGGCCTCGAGCTGCTGCCGGGCGCCGACTTCGAGGCGCTGGTGCGGGAGGCGGCCGAGGGCGGTCTCGCCGTCGCGGTGCACGCGATCGGCGACCGGGCCTGCCGCGAGGCGCTGGACGCCTTCGAGCGGACGCGCGACGCCTGGCACCCGCAGGGCCTACGGCAGCGCATCGAGCACGCGCAGCTGCTGCACCCGGACGACGTGGCGCGGTTCGCGCAGATCGGCGTCATCGCCTCGATGCAGCCGTCGCACGCACCGTCCGACCGCGCTGTGGCCGACGCGGCATGGGGCGACAGGGCGGCGCTCGCCTATGCCTGGCGGGCCCTCGCCGACTCGGGTGCCGCGCTGGCCTTCGGATCCGACGCGCCGATCGAGCCGATGGCGCCGCTCGAGGGCATCCACGCCGCCGTCAACCGCACGCTCGGCGACCGTCCCCCGTGGCGCCCCGAGCAGGCGCTGACGGTGACCGAGGCCGTCGCCGGCTTCACCCGCGGCGCGGCCTACGCGGCCGGCTGGGAGCACCGCCTCGGCTGTCTCAAACCCGGCTTCGCGGCCGACCTGGTCGTGCTCGACGACGATCCGTTCACGTGCCCGCCCGACCGCATCGCGACGATCGGCGTGGTGGCCACGATGGTGGGCGGCCGCTGGGTGCACGGCCGGCCGCCGTGGTGACGGAGGCCTCCTACCGGCTGCTGTTCGCGCGCGAGCGCCGCGCGCTCGTGCTCGCCGCCTCGGGCGCCTCGTTCCTGGTCTCGTTCGACGCGCTGATGCTGGCCGCGTCGCTGCCGTCGGCCGCGCGCGACTTGGGCGGGCTGGAGCAGTTCTCGCTCGCGGTCGGCGCCTATGCCGTCGCGCTCTGCGCCGGGCTGCCGGTGTCGGGCTGGCTGATCGCGCGCGCCGGCCCGCTGCGGGCGCTGGTGGCCGGCGTCGCGCTGTACGCGGCCGGCGCGGTGATCGGCGCCGCCGCTCCGAGCATCGAGGTGATCGCCGCCGGCCGCGCGGTCACCGGCCTCGGCGCCGGCATGCTGCTGGCCGCGCCGCCGGCCATCTACACGCTCGCGCTCGACCCGCCGCTGCGCCGCTACGCGTTCGGGCTCAACTCGGCCGTCTGGGGCCTGTCGGCGCTGCTCGGGCCGCTGCTCGGCTCGCTGCTGGCGTCCGGCCCCGGCTGGCGCTGGGTGTTCGCCGTGGAGCTGGTGCCGCTCGCGGTCACGCTCTCCCTCGCGATCGCGGGCACGCGCGGCATGATCGGCCACATGGAGGCCGCGCGGCTGGCGCCGGCCGGGCCGGTGCTGCTGGCGCTGGCCACGCTGGCGCTGCTGGTCGAGCCGAAGGTCGCGGTCGTGCCGATCCTGCTCTTCGTCTGGCACGAGCACCGCACCCGGGGGCCGGTCTTCCCGTCCACCCGGCCCGGCCGGCGCGTGACCATCCTCGTGCTGGGCACCGGCATCGCGTTCATGGGCTGCCAGGCGTACGTCGTCCTCGATCTGCAGTCCGGGGCCGGCTGGAGCGTGGCCGAGACGGCGGTGCCGCTGGTGGCCGCGACGGTGGCGTGGACGATCGGCTCGGTCGGCGCGGCGCCGCTGCACCTGGATCCGGTGCGGCAGCTCGTGATCGGGCACGTGTTCGTGGTCGCCGGCTGCGGCCTGATGGCGCTGCCCGTCGACGGCGGCGGCATGGTGGCCGTCGGCATCACGATCGCGGGGCTCGGCATGGGCATCCAGAGCCCGGCCGCGTTCATCGCGATCGCCCCCGACGGCGACCCGCGCGCCGCCGCCGCCGTGCCGCTCGCCCGCAACCTCGGCGCGGGCGTCGGCGTGGCCCTGACCGGTGGCGCGATCACGGCCCTGGCGGGCGCCGCGGCGCTGGCGGCGGCGGAGGACGGCGCCGTCGTGCCGGAGCTGCACTCGGCGTCGCAGGGGGCGTTCCTGATCGCAACCCTGGTCTGTGCAGCCGCTTTGCCCGCGGCCCGGCTGGGCCGTTGAAGTTCTGCCCGGCCGCGACCGATAACGACAGGGTGCCGACGGAGGATTCCAGCCACGACCCCTTCGGGCTGCTCGAACACGTGGCGACGTCGCTCGGCCGGCACTTCTACACCTACGTCTTCAACCCCGACGGCACGTTCGAGACGATCTTCGAGATCGGCGCCGCGTGGGACACCTTCCTCGGCGGCCCGATCCCCGAGGGCGTGGACGACGACGCGGCCTGGGTCGCAGCCGTGCACCCGGACGATCGCGCGCTGTACGAGCGGCTGGACGAGCCGATCCGGCGCGGCGAGGCGGTCGACGCGCAGTACCGCCTGATCGGCGTCGACGGACGCACCCGCTGGGTCGAGGTGCACGAGCGGGCGCGCAGCCGCGGCGACGGCAAGATCGTGGTCGACGGCGTGGTCTCCGACATCACCACCCGCAAGGAGACCGAGCTGGCGCTGCAGACCGCCCTGCGCAAGGCCGACCGGATCGCGCGCGTGGACGGACTGACCGGCGCCTACAACCGCCGGCACGTGACCGAGGTGCTGGAGGCCGAGCTGGCCCGCGCCGGCCGCAGCGGCGAGCCCGTGGGACTGCTGCTGCTCGACCTCGACCACTTCAAGCGCGTCAACGATCACCACGGCCACGGCGGCGGCGACGAGGTGCTGCGCGAGACCGTGCGGCGCATCGGCGCGGTCGTGCGCGGCTACGACACCGTCGGCCGCTGGGGCGGCGAGGAGTTCATCGTGGTCGTGCCCGGCCTGGCCGACGAGGAGGCGCTGCGCGCGTCGGCGGAGGGCGTGCGCCGGGCGATCCGGCAGGCCCCGTTCGCGCTCGGCGACGAGCTCGTCGTCGTCACGGTCTCCGTCGGCGCGGCGCATGCGACGGACGGCGAGGGCGCCGACGATCTGGTGTCGGCGGCCGACCGGGCGCTGTACGCCGCGAAGCGCCGCGGCCGCGACCGCGTCGAGCTCGCCAGCGAGGTGGACGACACCGACGCCGGCGGCGTCGACATCGAGGCGCTGCGCGTCGCGCAGGCCCTCGCCAGCGCATCGAGCGTGCGCGAGGGCATCTCGCCGATCCACGACGAGCAGGTCGCCCGGCTGGCGGCGCTGGTCGCGGAGGAGCTCGCCCTGCCGCGCGAATTGGTGCGCCGCGTCCGCCTCGGCGGCTGGCTGCACGACGTCGGCAAGGTCGCCGTCCCGGACCGGATCCTGACGAAGACCACCGACCTCGAGCCGCACGAGTGGGCGATCGTCCGCACCCATCCCGAGGTCGGCGAGGAGCTGATCCGGCGCATCCCGGTGCTGGCCGGCGCCGCGCGGGCGGTGCGCCACCACCACGAGCGCTTCGACGGCACCGGCTACCCCGACGCGCTGGGCGGCGAGACGATCCCGATCGAGGCCCGCATCGTGGCGGCCGTCGACACGTACTGCGCGATCACCGACGACCGGCTGTTCCGTCCCAGCCGGCCGCACACCGACGCGATCGCCGAGCTGGAGCGATCGGCCGGCACGCAGCTCGACCCGTGGGTCGTCAACGCCCTGGTGCGGGCGCTGGAGCGCGAGCGCAGCCGCATCGCCGCCAGCCTGCTGCGCGGCGTCGCGTAGCGCGGGTCGGTCAGGCCACGCCGCGCAGGCGCGCCGCGGCGGGCATCGACTGCAGCTTGCGCAGGCTCTGGTTCTCGATCTGGCGGATGCGCTCGCGGGTGACGTTGAAGGCGCGGCCGACCTCGTCGAGGGTGCGCGGGCTCTGGCCGTCGAGGCCGTAGCGCAGCTCGAGCACGCGGCGCTCGCGGTACGGCAGCGCGTCGAGCAGCTCGCGCAGCGCCTCGCGCCGCAGCGTGCATCTCGGCGACCTCCTCGGGCCGATCGCTGTGCTGGTCGGCCAGGAAGTCGCCGAACGAGCGACTCGTCCTCGTCGCCGACCGGCTTCTCGAGCGAGATCGGGGCCTGCGCGGAGCGCTTGATGTGCTCGACCTCGTCGATCGGGATGGTCGACTCGCGAGCGCCAGCTCCTCGAGCGTCGGCTCGCGGCCCAGGTCGGACAGCAGCTTGCGCTCGGTGCGGCTGATCTTGTTCAGCTTCTCGACCACGTGCACCGGCATGCGGATCGTGCGCGCCTTGTCGGCGAGCGCCCGCGCGACCGCCTGCCGGATCCACCACGTCGCGTAGGTCGAGAACTTGAAGCCCTTGCGGTAGTCGAACTTCTCGACCGCGCGGACGAGGCCGATCGTGCCCTCCTGGATCAGGTCCAGGAACGGCAGGCCCTGGTTGCGGTAGTTCTTCGGCGATCGACACGACGAGCCGCAGGTTCGCCTCGATCATCCGGTTCTTCGCCTGGTCGTCGCCGCGCTCGATGCGCTTCGCGAGGTCGACCTCCTGGGCACCGGTCAGCAGGCGGACGCGCCCGATGTCCTTCAGGAACAGCTGCAGGGCGTCCAGTCGACATCTCGCGCGTCGTCAGGTCGAGGACGATCTCGCTCCTCGACGCCGCCGTCACCACCACGATCGACCTGAGCGCCTCGAGTGCGCGGTAGACGTCGTCGATCTGGTCGCGTCGAGGTCGAGCGTCGTCGAGGGCGCCGACGATCTCGTCCTGGGTGAGGCACCCGACCTCGCGGACGCGCTCGATCAGGGCCCGGGTCTCGTCCTGGCGAGCAGCTCGACAGTCGGGTTCGAAGACCCCCTCGTCGTCGGGCACCTGCTCGCCATGGCCATGCCTCGCACCTTCCGCGTCGCCCTGGCCTGCCCGCAGCATACGGCCGCTTTCGGTCGGACAGAAAGAGGTACTTTGCCAACTTTGTGTGCGGATTGGCGCTATTTCGGCTGGCGAGGAACTCGGCCAGCCGCGCGAGCCGCGTGTCCGGGGCCTCGCTCGCAACCTGCCGGAACTCGGCCTGCGCCTTCTCCGGCTGGCCGATCCACAGCAGCATCATCGCGAGGTGGAAGCGCGGCGACGGATCGTCCGCGTGGTCGCGCACCAGCGGGCCGACGGTGCCGAACGCCTTGGCCGGATCGTCCTTCTTGAACCCGCGATCGCGAGCGCCACCTGCGACTCGATGCTGGTCGGATCGGCCTTCAGCGCCTGGCCGTAGACCTGCGGCCGCCTCCTGGCGGCGGCCGGCGCCCTGCAGCGCCGATCCGTACTGCAGCTGCGCCTTCGCGTCGTTCGGCGCCTCGTCGGCGGCGGCCTTCAGCGACTCCAGCGTGGCGCCCTCCGGCGGGTCGTCGGCGGGCACGAACAGCGGATAGCCGGGCTGCATGGTCGGGGTGCAGCAGATCGTCGGCCTTGACGCCGTAGAACGACTCCGGCGCGCCGTCGCGGCACCACCCGCAGCGCGGCGGTGGCCTGCGGCAGGCGCCCCGCCCACAGCTGGCACGACGCCGAGCTCGTACTGCGCGAACGGCGACGTCCGGAGCGAGCAGCTCGAGGCCGCGAGACGGAGTCGCGTCGGGCGATTTCGGGTTGTAGGCGGCGACGATCAGCGCGGTGTCGGCCGCGGGCTCCCCCAGCTTCTTGGCCGCGTTGAAGGCCGCGATCGCGGCCGCGACCGTCGCCCCGCACGAGCTGCTCCGAGCCGATCGCCATCTGGACGTCGGCGCTCGTCGGATCCTTGGTCGCGAGCGCCTCCAGCGACGCGAGGCGGTCGTCACCGTTCACGTCGGCGACCGACGGCAGCACGACCATCGGTAGGCGGCCGCCAGCGGCGCCGCCTCGGTGGTCGAGGCGTCTGCCGCCTTCAGCGGGCTCGTCCGACGAGCCGAGCGTGATCGCAACGACCGACGCCCGCGGCCGCGCCCGCGAGGGCGACGAGCAAACCGCAGCACGCTGGCGCGGGATACCTGGGCCACGCTCCCAGGGTACTACGCGCGGGAGCGAGCCGGCGGAATAGCAGGGACAGCCGTGAGCGCGTTCGTTCACACATGATGCTCGGATTGCGTACGCTTCTCGCCGGCTCGATACATTGCTGCGGCACCGTGCCGCCCGAACGCGAGCGATCGTCCCGATGCCGCGCTACCGCGAACTGCTCGCCCAGGTGAAGGGCGAGATCGACGAGGTCGACGCCCGCGACGCCGCAGGAGGCGCTCGACTCCGCGCGTCCCGCCGGTGCTGTCGACGTCCGCGAGCAGGACGAGTACGAGCAGGGCGCCGATCCCGGGCGCCGTGCACATCCCGCGCGGCGTTCCTGGAGTCGCGCATCGAGAGCGTCCGGCCCAGGACCGCTGCGACGCCGGTCGATCCTCTCGTGCCAGTCCGGCGCGCGCTCGGCGTTCGCGGCCAAGTCGCTGCGCGACCTCGGCTACGAGCACGTCCGCTCGCTCAAGGGCGGCTTCTCGCGCTGGAAGCAGAACGGCTACGACTGGGAGGAGCCGCCGGTGCTCGACGCCGCCCGCCGGCGCCGCTACAGCCGCCACCTGCTGATCCCCGAGGTCGGCGAGGCCGGCCAGCTGAAGCTGCTGTCGTCGAAGGTGCTGATGATCGGCGCCGGCGGCCTCGGCTCGCCCGTCGGCCCTGTACCTGGCCGCGGCCGGCGTGGGCACCATCGGCATCATCGACGAGGACGTCGTCGACGACTCGAACCTGCAGCGGCAGGTGCTGCACACCACGGATCGCGTCGGCATGCCGAAGACCGAGTCGGCCGAAGCAGACGCTGACGGCGCTCAACCCCGACGTCGAGATCGTCGAGCTACAACGAGCGGCTGACGTCGGCGAACGTCGACCGCATCCTCGCCCGGCTACGACCTGATCGTCGACGGCACGGACAACTTCCCGACGCGGTACCTGCTGAACGACGCCAGCGTGATGCACGACGTCCCCGTCGTCCACGCGTCGATCTTCCGGTTCGAGGGCCAGCTGACGGTGTTCAAGCCGCTTCGAGGGCCCGTGCTACCGCTGCCTCTTCCCCGAGCCGCCGCCGGTCGAGCATGGCGCCGTCTGCGCCGAGGGCGGCGTCCTGGGCGTGCTGCCGGGGATCATGGGCACGCTGCAGGCCACCGAGGCGCTGAAGCTGCTGCTCGGCATCGGCGACCCGCTCGTGGGCCGGCTGCTGCTCGTCGACGCGCTGCGACTCGACCTTCGACGAGGTCACGCTGCGCCGCGACCCGAACTGCCCGGTGTGCGGCGAGCACGCCGAGCCGATCCGCTACATCGACTACGAGGCAGTTCTGCGCGGGCGGCAACCGAGCCGCGCCTGCGCAGCGCCGTCTGGCGGGGGACGACGTGCCGGTCAAGCTCCGCATGCCGCCGATCCTCCGCCCGCAGGTGGGCGGCGAGCGCGACGTCGAGGTCGACGGGGACGACGCTGTCGCGAGGCGCTCGACGACCTGTTCGCGCGTTCCCCGGCGTCCGCGACCACCTCGTCGACGGCGCCGGGCAACTCAACCGCTTCGTGAACGTGTACGTCGAGAACGAGGACGTGCGCCTCGGCGATGGGCTGCGAGACGCCGCTCGTGCCGGACGGCGACGGTGCGGATCATCCCGGCGATGGCGGGTGGCTCGCGGTGAATCCCGCCGTGGCCCTGGCGACGCCGGCGCTCCGGCGCGACGTGCTCTCGGCGATCGGCGACACGCCGCTCGTCGAGCTGCCACGGCTCCGCGCCGGAGGGCGGCGCGCGCCTGTGGGCCAAGCTCGAGCAGGCCAACCCGACGGGCTCCGTCAAGGACCGCGTGGCGCTGGTCGCTGATCGAGGCCGCCGAGCGCGACGGGCTGCTGGAGCCGGGCCAGATCGATCTGGAGCCGACCAGCGGCAACACCGGCATCTCGCTGGCCATGGTCTGCCAGGTCAGCGGCTACCGCCTGCGCGCCGTGATGCCGGAGTCGGCCACGCCGGAGCGCGCGCGACTCGCTGCGCATGTACGGCGCCGAGATCGTGTGGTCGCCGGGCGACAGGGCTCCAACGGCGCCGTGCGCCTGGCGCGCGAGCTCGCCGCCGCGCGACGCCTCGCGTCTACATGCCGTTCCAGTACGCGAACCCGGCCAACCCGGACGCGCACTACCGCGGCACCGGGCCCGAGATCCTCGGCCGCGCTCGACGGGCGCGTCGACGCGTTCGTCGCCGGCCTGGGCACCGGCGGCACGCTGATGGGCACCGGCCGGGCGCTGCGCGAGGCGCGATCCGACGTGCAGATCGTCGCCGCCGAGCCGCTGCAGGGCGACCCCGTGAGCGGCCTGCGCTCGCTGGACGACGGCTACGTGCCCGAGGTGCTCGACATCGTCGATGCTCGACCGCAAGATGCTGGTCTCCAACGCCGACGCGCTCGTCGGCCTGCGCGCGCTGCTCGACCGCGAGGGCATCTGGGCGGGCGTCTCCGCCGGCGCCGTGCTGGCCGTCGGCACGGCGCGTCGCGGCCGACTGGATCCCGAGCAGAACGTCGTCTGCTGTTCGCCGACGGCGGCTGGAAGTACGCCTCGGCCGGCCTCTGGACGCCCGCGAGCCGACGAGCTCGAGGACGGACATGGAGGAGCGGCTCTGGTGGTGACCGCCGACCGCGCCGCTGCAGCTGCCGCGCGCGCTGGCGGACGAGCTCGTGGCCCACGCGCGGGCCGGACTGCCCGACGAGGCCTGCGGGATCGTCTCCGGCGTCGACACCACCGTCACCCGCTTCCACCCGGCCGTCAACGGCGACCCGAGCCCGTTCCGCTACTCGATCGACTCGCGCCGACCTGCTGCGGATCGTCACGGACATCGAGGACGCCGACGAGGACGTCCTCGCGATCTACCACTCGCACACGCAGTCGCCGGCGTTCCCGTCGCGCACCGACGTCGACCTGGCGTTCTGGCCCGACGCGGCGTACCTGATCGTCTCGCTGGCGACGCGATCCGGCCGACCTGAAGGCGTTCAGCATCGTCGAGCGCAAGATCGCGAAGCGCGACCTCGTGGTCACGTGATCTCGTCGGCCAGCAGGTCCATCAGCAGCTGATCCTCCCAGGTGCCGTCGGGCGCGCGCCACGACCGGCGCAGCACGCCGGCCGGCTTGAAGCCGACCTTGGCGTAGGCGCGGATCGCCCGCTCGTTGCCGGCGGCCGGGTCGATCACGAGGCGGTGGAACTCCCGGTCGCGCACCAGCCACGTGGCGAGGAGGCGGACGACCTCGGTGCCGATGCCCTGACCCTGCGTGGCCGACGTCAGGTAGATGTCCATGCCCGCGTGCCGGAAGGCAGGCTCGAGCTCCTGGTACCACTGCACCGAGCCGACGACGGCGTCGTCCAGCTCGATCGCGAGGATGCGGCCCTCGCCCTCGTCGATGTCGGTGGCCAGCTCCCCCTCCTCGAGCAGGCCCCACCACCGTTCGACCGAAGGTTCGCGGCGAATCATTTCGAGGGCCGGAATGTCAGCCGGAACGGCCGGGCGCAGCAGGACGCGGTCACCACGCAGAGAAGTCACCGAAACATCGTAGACTTGACAGGACTCTTGCGTGATCAACAGAAAGTGCCGAAGACTCCAGCCGTGACCCTCCGCCGCCTCCTCCCGCTGCTCGCCGCCGTCGCGGTGGTGCTCGCCCTGCCCGTCGCCGCCGAGGCGAAGACGAAGCCGCTCGGACCGGGCTCGAAGGGCGACGCGGTCGCCGTCATGCAGACGTACCTGGCCGACCAGGGCTACCTGCCGTGGACGTCGGTACAGGGGAAGTACGACTACCGCACGTCGCAGGCCGTGATGGCGTTCCAGGGCTGGAACGGGCTGACGCGGACCGGCAAGGCCGACCTGAAGACGCTGAAGCGCCTCGCCCGGGCCAAGCGCCCGAAGGCGTGGAAGAAGTACAAGGGCCGCCGCATCGAGGTGCACGTGCGGGCGCAGGTGGCGCTGCTCGTCGAACTCCAAGGGCAAGGTCGAGCGCGCGATCCACGTGTCGACGGGCGCCGGCGGCCGCACGCCGCAGGGCGACTTCCGCGTGTACCGCAAGGAGACCATGTCGTGGTCGGTGCCGTTCAGCGTGTGGCTGCCGCTGGCGAGCTACTTCACGGGCGGCATCGCGTTCCACTCGTATCCCGACGTCCCCGGGTACGCCGCCTCGCACGGCTGTGTCCGCACACCGGCGCCCGAGGCTCCGGTGATGTATGCGTTCGCCAAGATGGGAACGCCCACGCACGTGCATCCGTAGGCGTCGCCGCCAGGCACGTCGCGGCGGGGGCGGGGTCCGACCCCGTCGGCGGCCGTTCTGGGTCTGACCCCAGATGGAGGTTTTCGGGGGTCAGACCCCGATCACAGAACACGCGCGGAACTCGCGCGGATCGCGCGACCTGTGACAGTGCGCGCGTGTTCGGACACGGACAATGCGTCATCCGCGCGACGCGATTTGTCTGACGAAAGTCAGACAAATCGGCTCGCGGCAGCCGTGCGGCCTACCTACGTGCGGGTGCCGGCGCCGTCCTCCGCATCGTCCGGATCCTCCACGCGGCCGGCGGGATCCGGCTCGCCCGGCGCCGACTTCGGACGGATCTCGACGTCGACCGTGACGATGCGCGCACCGTCGACGCCGTGCACCGTGAAGCGCAGCGCCGTCGATCTCGACGCGGTCGCCCTCCTGCGGCGCCCGGCCCAGCTCGCCGAACACGTAGCCGCCGACGGTGTTGTAGTCCTCGTCCGACAACGCGCAGCCGAAGCGCTCGTTGAACTCGTCGATCGGGAACGACCCCGCCACCCGCACGTGGTCCTTCGACAGCCGCAGGATCGAGATGTCGGGCCGGTCGAACTCGTCGTCGATCTCGCCGACGATCTCCTCCAGCAGGTCCTCGAGCGTGACGATGCCGGCGGTCGAGCCGTACTCGTCGACCACGATCGCCATGTGCGTGTTCGTGCGCCGCAGCTCGGCCAGCAGCTTCGCGAGGGGCTTCGTCTCCGGGACGATGTACGCGGGCCGCAGCAGCGACTCGATCGTCGTGAGGTCGCGGCCGCCGTTGTGCAGCGCGTCGTACAGGCGCCGGATGTGCAGCAGGCCGAGGATGTCGTCGAGGTCGTCGCGATACACCGGGTAGCGCGTGTACGGGTGCTTGAGCACCTGCTCCATCGCGGCCTCCGGCGTCAGCGTCACGGGCAGGCCGACGACGTCGGGCCGCGGCACCATCACCTCGTCCACCTCGGTGTCGGAGAACTGGAACACCTTGTTCACCATCTCCTGCTCCTCGGCCTCGATCTTGCCCTCGTCCTTCGACGCGGCGACGAGGCGCTTCAGCTCCTCCTCCGAGTGCGCCAGCGAGTTCAGGCGCGGCTCCGGCAGACCGAGGATGCGAGCGGTCGCGACGGCGAGCCAGTCGAGGAACCAGATGAACGGGCGGAAGCAGTTGAAGAACACCCGCACCGGCCCCGCGGCGAA
The DNA here is from genome assembly GCA_963722525.1 of uncultured Actinomycetes bacterium. Classification (GTDB taxonomy): domain Bacteria; phylum Actinomycetota; class Thermoleophilia; order Gaiellales; family F1-60-MAGs149; genus VFJZ01. The sequence continues at coordinate 1,765,331 of CAVRMM010000002.1, forward strand.
CAGCGCGACGCGCTCGGCGTTCTGCAGCGTGAACGTCTTCGGCACGATCTCGCCCAGCACGGTGTGCAACGTCGAGATGACGGCGAACGCGACGATCACCGAGATGGTCGAGGCGAGGCCCTCGCGCGATGCGCCGGTGAGGCCGAAGATGTCCTCGACCAGGCGCGAGAACGCCGGCTCGCCGACGGCACCGAGCGCCAGCGAGGAGAGCGTGATCGCGAGCTGGATCGCCGAGATGAACGACGGCAGGTCGTCGACGATCCGCAGCACCGCCCTGCGCGCGGCGGGATCCCTGCTCGATCAGCTCCTCGAGCCGCGTGCGCCGGACCGTGACGAAGGCGTACTCGGCCGCGACGAAGAACGCGTTCCAGAGCACGATGAAGAAGATCGAGCCGAGCTCGATCCACGTCAGGGTACTCACGCGGCGCGCTCCGAGCAGGGCCTCGGAGTTCACCGTACGTGAGGGATGGCTACTGTCGCCGTCGTCGGTCAGGCGGTGATCACCTGGGCGGAGTATACGGGGTTACGGCGGGTCGGCGAGGTCGATCACGACGGGAGCATGGTCGGACGGCTTCGAACCCTTGCGGAACATGCGGTCGACGTGGGCGGCGGTGACGCGCTCGGCGAGATCCGCGTGACACCAGCACGTTGTCGATCCGCAGCCCCTGGCGCTTGTGGTACGCGCCGGCCCGGTAGTCCCACCACGTGTGCGCCTCCGGCCCCTCGTCGGGATGCAGCGCACGATACGCGTCGACCAGGCCGCCGGCCTCGACCATCACCGCGTGCGCGCGGCGCTCGACCGGCGTCACGTGCGTCGAGCCGACGAACGCCGCCGGATCCCACACGTCGAGGTCGGTCGGCGCGACGTTCATGTCGCCGGCCACGACCAGCGGCCCGCGGGCGGCCAGATCGGCGATGCGGCGCCGCGCGGCGGCGAGGAAGATCAGCTTCGACTCGAACGGCTCCGACCCGACCGTCTGCCCGTTCGGCACGTACGTCGACACGCACCGCACGCCGCCGACGGTGGCCTCGACCCAGCGCGCCTGGTCGGGCTCGCGCTCGCCCTCCAGGCCCGTCACGACGTCGGTGATCGGCACGTCCGAGGGCGCCACGATCGCGACGCCGCACCAGCGCCCGCCCGACAGATCGGCGGCGGCGTAGCCGCGCGCGGCCAGCTCCAGGTGCGGGAAGTGCGCTGCGTCGACCTTCGTCTCCTGGAGGAAGAGGATGTCGGGCCGGACGTTGCCGAGCAGCTCGTCGACGCGCTCGTAGCGCGCCTTGATCGAGTTGACGTTCCAGGTGACGAGACGCATCAGTCGGCGTCGAGGCGGCCCTGCGCGGCGCTGCGGACGTCGGGCGCCGCGTTCGGGTCGTGCGCGATCGACGCGAACACGATGCGCGCCTCGCCCTCGCGGCCGGCCGCCTCGTAGCCGGCGGCGACGTTCCAGCGCAGGCTCGGGTCGCGGTCGGACAGCCGCGAGAGGCCGTCGGCGATCTCGACCAGCTCGTCGATGCGCCCGTTCTGGCCCAGCTGCGCGAGCAGGTTCGCGATGGTGGCGTCATCGGCGCCGAGCTCGACGGCCTGCTTCCAGTAGGCGATCGCCGCCGTGTCGTCGCCGAGCGAGACGGCCAGATCGCCCGCCACGCGCAGGACGCCCCAGCCCTTCAGCTCGAGCGCCAGCGCCTTGGTGCGCGCGAGCGCCTCGGCCGTGCCGTCGTCGCCGGCGACCAGCGCCTGGATGGCGCCGACGTCGTTCGGGTCGAGCGACAGCGCGCGGCGCGCGGCCGAGTGGCCCTCGTCGGCGCGGCCCAGCCCGAGCAGCACGTGGGCGCGATGCGTCTGTCCGAGCGCCGAGGTGGGCGCCTGGACGAGGTGCGCGTCGAGCCGCTCGAGTGCGGCGTCGAGCCGGCCCAGCCGTGCCTCGACGATGCCGGCCAGCAGCAGCGCGTCGGCGCTCACCGGATCGGCCGCCAGCGCCAGCTCGGCGGCCGCGTGCGCCAGGTCGTGGTGCTCCCCCTCGAGCAGCAGCCCGCCGACGCCGACCAGGTACGGCGCATTCTCGGCGTTCTCCGCGAGGTCGAGCCGGACGCCCTCCACGAACGCCGCCGTCTCGATGTAGAGCGCCTGGCCGTCGGGCCCCTCGACCTGCACGAGCTCGCCCGCCTCGAGCAGGCGGTTGACCTCCTCCTCGGAGAGCTCCTTGACCTCCCACGCCGCATCGTCGCCGTGGTCGTGGCCGTGCTCGTCGCCGTGGTCGTGCCCGTGCTCGTGGCCGTCGCTGTGATCGTGGTCGTGGGTCATGTCGCGGCGAACACTACGCGTCCGCCACTGCCGACGTGCCGCTCGATCTCGCCCCGCCGTTCGAGGTGGACGAGGTGCGCGAGCGACTCCGTGACGGCGATGCGGCGGGAGTTCGGACCGAGCCGGTCGCCGTAGATGCGCAGCGACGCCGCATAGGCATCGGCCGGCCCGTCGGCCAGCACCGCGCGGTGCGCCGCGAGGCGCTCGGCGTGGTGCTCGCGGATCTCGTTCGCCCGTCCGGCGACGTCGGTGATCGCCTCGAAGTGGCCCGGATACGCGATCGCGACGTCGAGGCGCGTGAGCCGCTCCAGCTGCGCCAGGTGGTCGCCCAGCGGGTCGGGCCGCGAGACCGGGTGCACGCCGACGTAGGGCGCGATGCGGTCGAGGATTGCGTCGGCCGCGAGCAGCCGCCGGGTGCGCGTGCCGAGCAGCGCGAACTGCCCGTCGGCGTGGCCCGGCGCGGGGATCACCTTCCACGCCTCGCCCGCGGCGACCAGCACGTCGCCGTCGTCGATCAGCCGTGACGGCGTCGCCGGGTGCACGTTCGCGACCAGCTGCTCCCACGCGTCGAAGACCGACTCGAGCACCTCCTCGGGGCAGCCGTGCACCTCGAGGTGGCGCCGCGTCGCGGCCACTGCGCCGGGGTCGTGCCAGTGCCGGGACTGGGTGGCGTCGGTGGGCGACATCAACACCTCGGCGCCGGTCAGCGCCTGCAGGTCGCGGCTCGCCCCGATGTGGTCGGTGTGGTAGTGGGAGATGACGAGCCGCGCCACCGGCCCGCCCAGCTCGGCCAGCACCTCCGACCACGTCGCGGCGATCTCGGCGGTGCCGAGACCGGCATCGAACAGCGTCCAGCCGGCGGGTCCCTCGAGGGCGTAGCTCCACACGTGGTCGAGCCCGCTCCACGGCAGTGGCAGGCGGATCCGGTGCAGGCCATCGCCGAGCGGCTCGATCACGAGCGGACGGTAGCGATACTGCAGGCATGCCGGCGGCGCTCACGGACCTCTTCTCCCCCGCCACGGCGGCGTGGTTCGCCGACGCGTTCCCCGCCGGCCCGACTCCCGCCCAGCAGCAGGGCTGGCCGGCCATCGCCTCGGGCTCCCACACCCTGCTGTGCGCCCCGACCGGATCCGGCAAGACGCTGGCCGCCTTCCTGATCGGCCTCGACCGGCTGGCGGTCGAGCCGCCGCCGGAGGAGCGCGGCATCCGGCTCCTGTACGTGTCGCCGCTGAAGGCGCTCAACTACGACGTCGAGCGCAACCTGCGCGGGCCGCTGGCCGGCATCCGCGCCGCCGCCGACCGGCTCGGCCTGGAGCTGCCCGACATCTCGGTGGGCGTGCGCACCGGCGACACCTCCCAGGCCGAGCGCCAGGCGATGGTGCGGCGGCCGCCCGACGTGCTCATCACCACGCCCGAGTCCCTGTTCCTGCTGCTCACCTCGCCGAACGCGCGCGAGGTGCTGCGCACCGTCACCGCCGTGATCGTGGACGAGGTGCACGCCGTCGCCGCCACCAAGCGCGGCTCGCACCTGGCGCTGACGCTGGAGCGCCTCGACGTCACCGCCGGCCGCGAGGTGCAGCGCATCGCGCTGTCGGCCACGCAGCGGCCGCTGGACGAGATCGCGCGGTTCGTCGGCGGCGACCGCGACGTGACGATCGTCGACGCCGGCTCCAGCAAGGATCTCGACCTGGAGGTGATCGTCGCGGTCGACGACATGACGGCGCTGCCCGACACCACCACGCAGGGCGAGATGCACGGCGACCCGGGGGCCAACACGACCATCTGGCCGTCCATCTACCCCGAGCTGCTGCGGCTGGTCGAGGAGCACACGACGACGCTGGTGTTCGTCAACTACCGGCGGCTGTCCGAGCGGCTCGCGCTGCGGCTGAACGAGCTGGCCGGCCGCGAGGTCGCCCGCGCCCACCACGGGTCGCTCGCGCGCGAGGCGCGGACGCAGGTGGAGGAGGCGCTGAAGCGCGGCGAGCTGAAGTGCCTGGTCGCCACGTCGAGCCTGGAGCTCGGCATCGACATGGGCGCGATCGACCTGGTGGTGCAGATCGAGTCGCCGGGGTCGGTGGCGCGCGGGCTGCAGCGCATCGGCCGGTCCGGCCACCAGGTCGGGGCCGCCTCGACGGGCCGCATCTTCCCGAAGTTCCGCGGCGACCTGGTGGAGTGCGCCGTCGTCACGCGGCGCATGCACGAGGGCGCGATCGAGGAGACCCGGGTGCCGCGCAACGCGCTCGACGTGCTGTCGCAGCAGATCGTGGCGGCCTGCGCGTCCGACGAGTGGCAGGTCGACGACCTGTTCGCGCTGGTGCGGCGCTCCTACCCGTACCGCGAGCTGCCGCGGGCGCAGTACGACGGCGTCCTCGACATGCTCTCCGGCCGCTACCCGTCCGACGACTTCGCCGAGCTGCGCCCGCGCATCGTCTGGGACCGCATCGCCGGCAGCGTCACGGGCCGGTCGAACGCCCGCCCGCTGGCGGTGGCGAACGCCGGCACGATCCCCGACCGCGGGCTGTTCGGCGTGTTCCTCGCCGACGGCACCGGCCGCGTCGGCGAGCTGGACGAGGAGATGGTCTACGAGGCCCGCGTCGGCCAGGTGTTCGTCCTCGGCGCCTCGTCGTGGCGCATCGAGCGCATCACCCGCGATCGGGTGCTCGTCTCCCCCGCGCCGGGCCAGCCGGGCCAGATCCCGTTCTGGAAGGGCGAGGCGCCGGGCCGCCCGGTCGAGCTCGGCCGCGCGATCGGCGTGTTCGTGCGCGAGACCGGCGCGCTGACCGAGGCCACGGCCGTGAAGCGGCTGGTCGCCGACCACGACCTCGACGACCGCGCCGCCCGGAACCTGTGGCGCTACCTGCGCGACCAGCTCGACGCGACGCGGCGTGCTGCCGTCGGACCGCACCATCGTCGTGGAGCGGTTCCGCGACGAGATCGGCGACTGGCGCCTGTGCATCCTGTCGCCGTTCGGCGGCCGGGTGCATGCCCCGTGGGCCCTCGCCCTCGGTGCGCTGCTGCGCGAGCGCCTCGGCGCCGAGACGCAGGCGCTGTGGTCGGACGACGGCATCGTGCTGCACCTGCCCGACTCGGACGAGCCACCCTCCGCCGACGCTGATCGCGATCGACCCGGAGGCGATCGAGGAGCTGGTCGTGCGCGAGCTCGGCGGCTCGGCGCTGTACGGCGCGCGGTTCCGCGAGAACGCCGCCCGCGCCCTGCTGATCCCGCGCCGCCGGCCGGGCCAGCGGACGCCCCTCTGGCAGCAGCGCCTGAAGGCGCAGTCGCTGCTGCAGGTGGCCGAGGGCTACGGCTCGTTCCCGATCGTGCTCGAGACCTACCGCGAGTGCCTGCAGGACGTGTTCGACCTGCCGGCGCTGCGCGACCTGCTCTCCGGCCTGGAGCGCCGCGAGATCGCGCTGGTCGAGGCCGAGACGCCGTACGGCTCGCCGTTCGCCTCGTCGCTGCTGTTCGACTACATCGCGCAGTACATGTACGAGGGCGACACGCCGCCGGCCGAGCGCCGGGCGCAGGCGCTGTCGCTCGACCGGGAGCTGCTGCGCGAGCTGCTCGGCTCCGACGAGCTGCGCGAGCTGCTCGACCCGGACGCGCTGGCCGAGGTGGAGGCGCTGATCGTCCGCCGGCCCGGGCCGGGGCCGGACGGTCTGCACGACTGGCTGCGCCGCGTGGGCGACCTGGCGGCGGCCGAGATCGACGACGACGCGGGCAGCACGGAGCTCGTCCGGCAGCGGCGCGCGGCCCGGCTGCGCATCGCCGGCGAGGAGCGGCTGATCGCGGTCGAGGACGCCGGCCGCTACCGGGACGCCGTCGGCGCGCTGCCGCCGCCCGGGCTGCCGGACGCGCACCTGGAGCCGGTCGCCCACGCCCTGCGCGGCCTGATCGCGCGCTACGCCCGCACGCACGGCCCGTTCCACCCGGAGCAGCCCGCGGCGCGGTTCGGCGTGCCGCTGCAGCGCGTGCTCGACGAGCTGCGCGTCCTCGAGGTCGACGGCACCGTCGTGCGCGGCGCGATGCGGCCCGGCGGCCAGGGGGAGGAGTGGTGCGACGCCGACGTGCTGCGTCGCATCCGCCGCGCCATCGCTGGCCCGCCTGCGGGCCGAGGTCGAGGCCGTGCCCGGGCGAGACCCTGGCGCGCTTCCTCCCGCGCTGGCAGGGCGTCGACGACGGCGCCCGCGGCGGGCACCGACCGGCTGCGCGACGGCTCGTCCAGCTGCAGGGCGTGCCGCTGGCCGCCGCGATCCTCGAGCCCGCCGTGCTGCCGCGCCGCGTCACGGGCTACCGCCCGGAGCTGCTGGACGGGCTCTGCGCGGCCGGCGAGGTCGTCTGGTGCGGCGCGGGCGACGGCCGGGTCGCCCTGTACTTCCGCGACGACGCGCCGCTGCTCGGCCCGCCCGCCAGCGCGCTACGCGCCCGACGGCGAGCTGGCGGCCCTCCTGCGCGAGCGGGTGGCCCAGGCGGCGCGTTCTTCGGCGACCTCGTGCGGACGGGCGGAGGAGCCGCGGCCGATGTCGCGGCGACGTTGTGGCTGCTCGTCTGGGCCGGCGAGGTGACCAACGACGCGTACGCGCCCGTGCGCGCGCCGCGGGCCCTGCCGGCACGTCCGTCCGGCACGTCTCGGGCGGCGGACGGCGCCGGCGCAGGCGGCTCGAGCGCGACCTCGCCCGCCATCGCCGGCCGCTGGCTGCCCGCCGCGCCGCTGTTCGACGGCGCCACCGAGGCCGACCGGGCGCGGGCCCGGGCCGAGATCCTGCTCGAGCGCCACGGCGTCGTGACCCGTGCCGCCGTCCGCGCCGAGGCCGTCAGCGGCGGCTTCGGCGCGTTGTACGGCGAGCTGTCGGCACTGGAGACTGATCGGCGCCGCGCGCCGCGGCTACTTCGTCGAGGACCTCGGCGGTGCGCAGTTCGCGCTGCCGGGAGCGCGTCGAGCGGCTGCGCGACCTGCGCGAGACGGACCGGGAACCGGACGTGGTCGTGCTGGCCGCCGCCGATCCGGCCCAGCCCTACGGCGCCGCGCTGCCGTGGCCGGACCGCGCCGGCGGCCGCGCGTCGCGCACGGCGGGCGCGCATCGTCGTGCTCGTCGACGGCCGCCCGGCGCTGTTCGTCGAGCGCCGCGGCCGGTCGCTGCTGCCGCTCGTCGAGCCCGAGGACCCCGCGGTCGCCGCTGCGATCGCCGCGCTCGGCGAATCGCTCTCCATCGACCGGACGGCTGGCGGTGGAGCGGTTCGACGGCGCCACGGTGATGGGCTCCGAGGCGGAGGATCGCCTGGTCGCGGCCGGGTTCCGGCCCGGCCCGCGCCGGCTGACGCTGGGCTAGCGAGCCGCCGTGATCAACGCAGCGGTGTGAGGCTCCGCATCACCAGGGTGTCGGACACGATGTTGACGATCTTGCCGTCCAGGTTGCGGTGCCATTCCACCTTCACGTCGAGCGCCAGCGAGGGCGACCACCACTCCTTGCGCGTCTCGTCTCCGTGCAGCGCGCCGGTGACTGTCTCCTTCGTCTGGATCACCCACGTGCGCACCTGCCGGCCGCCGATCGTGAGCGTCTCGCGGTCGACCACGGCCGACTCCCGGCGGAAGACGATCGCGCCGACCTTGTAGACCGACTGCCACTTCAGCCCGCGCCGGAAGCGCGCCGGCCGCAGCAGCACCGGCGGCACGGCGTTGCCGGATACCTCGCGCGAGTAGCCGAGCGTGCCGACGCGGATCGTGCGGGCGATGCCCTTGGTGCCGGCCTCGCTGGTCTGGATGCGCCACCCCTCGCTGTGATCGGTCGAGACGCGCAGGTCGACGAACCGGGAGTTGGGCGACGGCGTGACGACGAGCAGCTGGTCCGACGGCAGCGTGCGGCCGACGGACAGCGGGCCGAGCCCGATCCGCTCGTCGCCGCCGGCGGCGTACACGTACACGCCGGCCACCGGCACCTTCCTGGCCTCGCCCTTGGCGTCGCGGACGGCGGCGAGGGCGGACGAGCGGCTGGCCAGCTCCGACCGGTGCAGGCGTCCCCACGCCCACCAGGCGCCGCCCACGATCGCGACGAGGATCGCGAGCGAGATGATCTTGCCGGGGCGCAGGAATGCGAACAACATCTGTGATGATCGTAGGAGCTAATGCCCGAGGGCGACACGATCGAGCGCATCGCGCAACGGCTGCAGCCACTGGTGGGCACCGTCCCGGCCATTGCCACGCCGCATCCGCGCACGGCCGCGCTGCGCATTCCCGAGCAGCTCGCGGGCCAGTCGCTGCAACGGATCGAGGCACGCGGCAAGCACCTGCTGCTGGAATTCGAGAGCGGTCTCACCGTGCACGTGCACCTGCGGATGACCGGCCGGTTCCGGGTCGCGCCGGCCGCCGTCCCCATCCGTGGCCCCGATCACGCCCGATGGCTCGAGCTCTCCGGCGCCGGCATCCGCGCCGTCCTGTTCAACGGTCCCGTGCTGGAGCTGCTGACGCCGGCGCAGCTGGCGCTGCATCCGGCGCTGCGGCGGCTGGGCGGCGACGTCATGGACGCCGACTTCGACCCCGCCGCGGCGGTGCGGCGGCTGCGCGGCCGCGACCCGTCCGACGCTATCGGCAGCGCGCTGCTCGACCAGCGCATGCTGGCCGGCATCGGCAACGTCTGGCGCTCCGAGGTGCTGCACGCCGTCGGCATTCTCCCCGCGCGGCAGCTGCGGACACTCGACGACGCCACCCTCGAGCTGATCGCGACCACCGCGGCGACGATGCTCCACCACCCGCGACCGCGGGCCGTGTACGGTCAGAAGGGCCGGCCGTGTCCCCGCTGCGGCACCCTCGTGACGGGCGCCGTGGTGGGCGATGACGGGCGACGCAGCTACTGGTGTCCGGGCTGCCAGAGCTGAGGACTCCCTGAACGGGGTACCCCGTTCATGCGTTTTACTCACGCGATAGGGTTACCTTGCCGATAGAGCAAATAACAAAGGATGCAACTTCCCCCATCGAGGATTCGTCTCGTGAACAAGCCCGATCCCGTAGCCGATGCAATCACCTGTCTTATCGCCGACGATCACGAGGTCGTCCGCGAGGGCCTGCGCCTCGCTCTGTCGAGGGCGCGGAACGTCCGCGTCGTCGGTGAGGCCACCGACGGCGAGTCCGCCGTGGTGATGGCCCAGCGCCGCCGCCCCGACGTCGTGATGATGGACCTCCGCATGGGAGGTATCGACGGCATCGAGGCCGCCCGGCAGATCCGCCGCACCAACCCCGGCTGCCGCGTCGTCATCTTCACCGGCCAGCCGGAGCGCAACCTGCTCCAGCGCGGCCGCGACGCCGGCTGTTCGGGCTACCTGCTGAAGGAAGCGCCGCACTCCACCATCGTCCGCGCCATCGAGCGCGTGTCGAACGGCGACGAGTTCATCGATCCGGCGCTCGCCCCGGCGCTCGCCACCTCGGAGCGCGACACGCTGCTCACGAACCGCGAGAAGGAGATCCTCCAGCTGCTCGCGGACGGCATGTCGAACAACGAGGTCGCGACCAAGCTCTTCATCTCCCAGGAGACGGTCAAGAGCCACGTCCGCCACATCCTCGCGAAGCTCGAGGCGGACACCCGGACGCAGGCCGTCGCCATCGCCCTGCGCGACGCGATCATCGCGTAGCGCCGAGGTCAGCCGCGCTCGATGCCTGCCTGGGCCATCCTCATGATCGCGCTCGCGCTGAGCGCTCCCGTCGCGGTGACGATCGTCCGCGGCCGGGAGCGGTCGCGCGTCGAGCGGGCCCGCGCCTTCGAGCGCGAGCTGTCGTCGGAGCTGCTCGCGCAAGCGAGCGGCCTCGACCGGCTGGTGGCCGTGCTCGGCGGGCTCGCCGACTCGCTCGACGGCGATCGCGTGCTCGTGCAGGCCGCGGCCGAGGCGATCCGCCTGCTCGACGCGAGCGATGCCGTGCTGCTGATCACGATGGCCGACGGCGTGCTGCGGCCCGTGTACCGCAGCGACCTCGCGGGCCTCGAGGTGACCGATCCCGACCGCGCCGCCATCGGCGTCATCGCCGCCCTCGGCGGCGGCATCGCCCACGCCACGCCGTTCGCCTCGCACAACGAGCTGGTCGGCGTGCTCGTCGTCGTCCGCCAGGAGCGCGACGACCGGCCGCCGGCGCCGTTCTCCCCCGCCGAGCTGGCCCAGCTGCGGGTGCTCGCCGACTTCGCCGCCCGCGCCGCGCAGAACGCGCGGCTCTACGCCCGCCTCGGCCGCCTGAGGGACGAGGCGGAGCGCCGCGAGCGCGAGCGCGCCCGCCTCTCGAACCAGCTCGCCGAGGCGGAGCAGGCCGAGCGCCGCCGCCTCGCGATGCTGCTGCACGACGGGCCGCAGCAGACCATCACGAGCGCCGCGCTGCTGCTCGACGCCTGCACCGCCGCGCTGGACGACGACGACCGCGGCGAGGTGCATCGCATCCTCGGCATCGCCCGGCAGCGCAACCGCGAGGCCGTGCGCGACCTGCGGGAGCTCGGCTGGAGCCTCGAGCCGCCGGCGCTGCGCGAGCAGGGCATCACCGCGGCGCTGCTGCCGCTGGCCGAGCGCCTCGGCGAGGCGCACGGCGTCCGCTTCTCGCTCGACCTGGAGGCGGCCGAGGCCCTCGACACGGCCCAGCAGACGTTCGTGTACCAGATCGTCCGCGAGGCGGTGGCCAACGCCGTCAAGCACGCCCAGCCGGACGCGATCTCGATCCTCTCGGCCGTGCTGCCGGACGGGCGCACCGAGATGCGCATCTGCGACGACGGCGCCGGCATGCAGCGCGAGCGCGCGCTGGACGGCATGAGCCAGGGCATCGACGCCATGCGCGAGCGCACCGCGGCGCTCGGCGGCACCATCGAGTGGCTGGCGCCCGAGGATGGCGGCACGGTCGTCCGCCTGCTCGTCCCGTCGCTGATCGACACGGCCGAGAACCTCGCCGCGTAGACGAGCGGCGGCCGGTCGCGCGTCCAGTTTCGGGTCGGAGGATCGCAGACTGACCAGGCGCCTCGGCTGGGGTCTGACCCCAATTGGAGGTTTTCTGGGGTCAGACCCCGATCACCGACCACGCGCGGAAGGCGCGCGGATCGCGCGACCTGTGACAGTGCGCGCGTGTTCGATACAGACAATGCGTCATCTGCGCGACGCGATTTGTCTGACTAAAGTCAGACAAATTGCCTCTGACGCCGCGCGCCCGATCAGCTGGCTGGACGCGCGCGGCTCAGGTTCACGAAGCACCAGATGCCGCCGGCGATCGCCACGCCGATGAACAGCAGCAGGTTGAAGCGCTGGCCGAAGACGAGCTGCGCCGGGTCGATGCGCAGGCTCTCGGTGAACACGCGGCCGATCGAGTACAGCATCAGGTAGGCGGCGAAGATCGTCCCCGCCGGTGCCCGCAGCCAGAGCCGCTTGTTGAGCCGCATCAGGATCACGAACACCAGCAGGTTCCAGAGCGACTCGTAGAGGAACGTCGGGTGGAAGGTGGCCTGGTCGGCGTACTCGGCCGGGCGGTGCACCGGATCGATCTCGAGGCCCCACGGCAGGTCGGTGGGGCCGCCGAACAGCTCCTGGTTGAACCAGTTGCCCCAGCGGCCGATGGCCTGCGCGAGGATCAGCCCGGGCGCGACGATGTCGAACGCCTCGAGCACCGGCACCTTCGCCCGCCAGGCCCCGATCGCGGCGCCGATGGCACCGCCGACGATGACGCCGGGCATCCCCAGACCGCCCTCCTGCAGCATCGGGATCTTCTCGAGGTGGCCGCTGAACCGGTCCCAGTCGGTGGCGACGTGGTACAGGCGGGCGCCGATCACGCCGCCCGGGATGCACCACGTGGCGATGGTGTACGCGCGGCCCGGCGGATAGCCGCGCCGGTCGAGCTCGCGCGAGGCGAGCCAGCCGGCGAGCAGGATCCCGATTGCGATCAGCGTGCCGTACCAGCGCAGCTTGAAGATGCCGAGCTCGAAGATGAGGGGGTCTGACGGGCTCGGGATCGACAGCCAGGGGACGAGGATCACGCGGGGCGCCTCGCGACCACGAGCAGGCGCGTCGAGACGCCGAACGACGTGGGCCCCGGGCCGCCGTAGACGGCCTCGGGCGCCAGCCCCGCGGCGGCGCACAGCGCGACGACCTCGGTCGCGGAGTAGACGCGGAGCGAGAAGGCCCGATCCTCGGCGGTGCCGTCGGCCCGCAGGTGCCGCACGTGCTCGCCCGCCCGGCCCCGGACGGGGTCGAACCAGAGCTCGCGCAGGACGATGCCGTCGGGGCGCTCCTCGTAGAGGCGCTGCGGCGACGACTCGGCGTGGATGGCCGCGACCCGGTCGCGGTGCTGCAGGTCGAGCAGCAGCAGCCCGCCGGGCGCCAGCGCCGCGCGGGCGCTCTCCAGCACCGCGACGTCGCCTGCGGTGTTCCTCGAAGTAGCCGAACGACGAGTACCAGGACAGGGCGACGTCCACGCCCGTGACGTGCTGATCCGCGGACCGGACGTCGGCCTCCACCAGCTCGACCGCCGCGTCGAACTGGGCGGCCCGGTCGCGGGCGGCGCCGAGCATCGAGGCCGAGATGTCGATGCCCGTCACGTGGTGGCCGCGGACCGCGAGCGCGACGGCGATGCGCCCGTCACCGCAGCCCAGGTCGACGATCCGGGCGGGCTTCGGGGCGCCGTGCTCGGCCAGCACGGCCTCGATCCCGTCGACGTCCAGGGCCGTCCGCTCCGGCGTCGTGCGGGCGGCCCACAGGTCGCGGTACGTCGCGTCGAAGAAGTCGCGCCACCAGTCGCCCACGCACGAAAGCGTAGCCTGAGGCCGTTCCCGCGGGTACGCTGAGAAGCGTGAGATGGCCGCTCGCGCTCGGGTGCGTCGTGGCGACGCTGGCTGCCCCCGCCGTCGCGTCTGCCGGCGCGGACCTGGCGCGCATCGTCGGCCCCACCGGTGCCACCATCGCCTCGGCTCCCGCCCAGGCGGGGTACGCGTACCCCGCCGACGGCTCGGTCGCGCAGGTCGCCGACGTCGTCAGCGGCTCCGGCGCGCTCCGCGTCCGGGGCATCTCGCTGCTCGGCGGCCGCATCCGCATCGACCGCGCCATCGTCGGCCGCCGCGCCAGCGTCTCGGGCGTCACGGTCGACGGCATCGCGCAGCCGGCGGGCGCGAACCGTGTCGTCGCCGTACCGGGCGCGGGCTGGGCGCTGGTGCTGCAGCGGGCCGTGCTGCCGCTCGCCGACGGCAAGCGCCGTGAGACCTCGGTCGCCGTGCGCCTGCACCTGACCGCGCCGCTCGGCGACCTGCCGGCGGGCAGCGAGGTGCTGATCGGCCTCGCGACGGGCGTCAAGGCCGGCGTCAACCTGGCCGGCGCGGCGCAGGAGATCCCGGTCGACCTGGTGCCCATCTACCGCTCTGCCGCGCGCACCTACGGCGTGCCGTGGTCGGTGCTGGCGGCGATCAACCGCGTCGAGACGTCGTTCGGCCGCAATGTCGCGGTATCCAGCGCCGGCGCGATCGGCTGGATGCAGTTCATGCCGGGCACGTGGCGCGCCTACGGCGTCGACGGCGACGGCAACGGCACCGCCGACCCGTACGACCCCGACGACGCCATCAACTCCGCCGCGAACTACCTGAAGGCCAACAACGCGGCCTCGAACCTGCGCAACGCCGTCTGGCACTACAACCACTCGTGGAGCTACGTCGACCTGGTGCTGAAGCTGGCCCAGGACTACGCCAACGGCTCGGCGACGGTGCCGGCGGGCGTCGATGCCGCCGGCGCGGACGCGACCGGGCGAGACGCGGCCCGGCCCGGGCTGTTCTCGCCCGTGCTGCTCTGGTAGCCGCGGCTACGGCTTCTTGATGACGACCTTGAGGGTCGTCTTGGACGAGCGCTTCAGCTTGTCCTTGGCGGTGACGGTGATGGTGAACGTCTTCGCCTTCTTGAACTTGTGCTTGACGCTGAGCTTGCCGTTCCTGATCGTCACGGTCGCGCTCTTGCCGTCGCCGAACTTGACGCTCGCGGTCTTCGCGAGCCCGCTCGGGTCGGCCAGCTTGGCGCTGATGGTGACGTTCCTGTTCACCTTGCCGCTGACCTTCTTGATGGTGACGACGGGGCCGAGGGTGTCGATGACCGTGACGGTCGTCGACGAGGTGCCCGTGCGTCCCGCGTAGTCGGTGACGGCGAGCGTCATCGTCAGCTTCTGGTTCAGCTTCGCGCCCTTCAGGCCGTAGGTGACGGCGGCGCTCGGCGGGATGCCGGCCACCGACCACTTGCGGGCCGCGATCGGGCTGCCGCCGACACCGGCCGAGGCGGCCGACGAGAACACCGTCGTCGCGCCGAGCTGGATCGTGGCCGGCCCCGTGATCAGGGACTTCGCGGCGCCCGGCCGCACGCCGTGCACCGAGAACTCCTGGATGTCGACGAACGGGCCGCCGTTCGGGCCGAGGTTGTTGAGGGCCGTGATGCGGACGTAGTTGACGCCCGTCGCGCCGGCCGTCGGCAGGATCTCGTTCAGGCGTCCCACGTCGGCGCGCGTGAACGTGCCCTGGGCGGCGACCGTGAACGTGACGTTGTCGGGCGACGTCTCGACCGTGTAGCCGGCCGTCGACGAGTCGATCGGGTCGCCGCACGTGGGACCGGGCGCGATCCCGAAGCCGCGGACGCTGATCGCCGCGGGCAGCTTGATCGTGACCGAGTCGCCCGGATTGTTGCTCCAGCCGCTGCCGAGTGACCCGTCGATGATGTGCTTCGGGCCGCAGCCGGCGAGCGTGTTGTCGAAGCCGGTGAAGGCCTGGACGGTGCCGCCGCCGCTCGCCAGCGCCCAGCCGCGGCGCGTCGTCACGTCGCGCACCCGGGGGCCGGCTGCGAGCGCGAAGGGCGTGACGGTCGAGCGCTCGTATCCGGCCACGCCGCCGGCGGTCAGGTACGGGTACGGCCCGGCCGGCAGCGCCGGCATCGTGTACCGGCCGTTCGCGGCCGCGACGGCAGCGGCGCTGCCGGGGAAGCCGGAGTCGAGGCCGGCGAACGCGACGCGCGTGCCCGGCACGATCGCGTGCGTGTCGAAGTCGAGGGCGATGCCGGAGAGCGTGCCCTTGGCAGCGGCGGCCGCCGGCGGCAGCGCGAAGCTTTCGACCGGCGTCGCGTCGGCGGCGCTCAGCGTGCCGGCGAAGTAGCCCATGCCGCGATGGGCGAAGACCGCCCAGATCTGTCCGCGCGCGGCGCCGCCGTTGACCGCCGTGTCGGCCTGCAGGATCGCGTTGCGCATGTCGAGGAACGACGGGTCGTCGGGCGAGATCTCCATCGCCCTCGTGATCAGGTTGCGGGCCAGGTCGACGCCGATCGCGGTGCGCAGGTCCCACAGCGTCTGAGCCCAGATCTCACCGTCGGCATGCACCTCGGGCGCGCCGTTGATCTTGCCGAGGCTGCCGTACGTGAAGCCGCCCGCCGGCACGCCGGCACGGGGCGAGTCGCAGCGTCCCGCCACGACCGCGCCGACGGCGCAGTCGATGGCCTGGTAGCGGATCTCCGTCTTGCCGATCGACACGTACTTGCCCTCGAGCAGCTCGCCGCTCGCGGCCGTGTCGGGCTCGCAGGGCTGCGGCACGCCCGGGGACGGCGCGCAGGAGACGCCGTCGGCGAGGTAGTCCATCGCGTACCAGTCGCTCCACGCCTCGCCCATGGAGTCGGACTGGAGCGAGCGCAGCGTCGAGTTGCCGGTCGCGTCGACCACGAGGCGGTTCGAGAGGCCGTGCGTGTACTCGTGGTAGATGATCGAGGCGTCGTCGCCGCCGTTCGACGGCAGGAACGGGTCGGAGACGTAGCTGATGCCGACGCGGTGGAACAGGAACATCTGCATCCGCGGCGACTGGCCGTCCGGGAAGGTGGCCATGTTCGCGTTGTTGATGTGGGCGTTGTTCGGCCCCGTCGACACGCCGTCGAGGATGTTGGCGTCGACCGGGTCGGTCACCTCGAACGCGCCGTTGGCGGGCGTGAACCCGAACGGGGCGGCGGCCAGCCAGTCGTGGAAGGTGTTGACGAAGTAGAAGACCTGGGCGCCGCTCTGGTTCCGGTTCACGGCGCGCGTGGCGACGGCGTCGTTGTGGTCCCACGTGCAGAGGTACGGGGCGACGCATGCGGTCGGCGGGGCGCTGCCGCTGTTGCTCGGCAGGGTCGAGATCGGGAACGACCAGGTGTCGGTCGCCGACGGCGCGATCTCGTCGCCGGCAGCCGCGACGTTGTCGTCGGTCAGGTCGGCGAACGAGTGCACGTTCGGCCCGATCAGGCGGGTCGCGCCCGGCGCGATCCACGACGACGGCATCGTGATCGATGTCTGCGTGCCGCCCACCGGTGCGCCCGGGTAGTTCCGGTGCACGAGCGCCGCGGCGCTCTGGACGAGGTTGCGGCGCATCAGGGTCTGCCCCGTCGCGGCGTCGACGATCACGCGGTAGACGTGCGTGCCGTCGACCGTGACCGTGGTGTCCCAGACCGGCTGCTTCGTGACGCCGGAGACGCCGAGCGCCGCCCGGTCGCCGTTGGCGAACGTCGTCGGCGAGCGCAGGTCGCCGCGCGATCGGGCGACCGAGGGCAGCGCGGCGACGCCGAGACCGTCGAGCGCGGCGACGCGCGCCTGACCCGCCGTCAGCCGGGCGGCGGTGCGGGCGGATCCGACGCCGGAGACCGGCGAGCCCGCGATGTTGATCAGCCGGCCGTCCGCCGTCACGTTGGCGCGCAGGCCGCTGTCCAGCGCAGGGGCGCCGTCGGCCGAGCGCTGCTGCCAGAACAGGCGCTGCAGGCCGCCGACCGACGTCACCCGGCGGACGAGGACGAGATTGTCGATGTCGGCCGTCATGAGGCCGAAGGCGGCGCGGTTGGCGCGCACGTAGCCGAGCGCGATCGCGGCCGCGTCCGCCGTCGAGGGCGGCGTCAGGAACCCGTCCAGGCGCCCCACCAGGCGGAGGCCGCCGTTGCGTCCGTCGACCGACACGATGGCGTCGGCCCCGAGGCCGGCCCGCAGCGCTGCCACCGCCGCCGGGCTCCGCGGCGCCACCTGGCGGTCGGCGTGGACGTCGATCGCGTCGCCCGAGACCCCGCGCGGGTCGCCGGCGGCGGCGTGCGCGGAGACCGGGACCACGAGCAGGCAGAGGGCTGCGACGAGGCGACGCATTTACCTACCGTTGCACAGTCTCGGCGGGTTCCGATACCTCATTCGGGCGAGAACGTGGCCATGGCGCGCGGGCGCGCCATGGCCACGTCGGACAGTCGTCCGCCTCACTCGTGGATCGAGACCCGCTTGGTCGTGCGCGAGAGGTTGCGGAGCTTGTCGCGCGCGTTCACCTGGACGATGTAGGTGCGCGTCCCGCGGAACCGGTGCCGGGCGCTGAACGTGCCGTTCTTCAGCCGCACCGTCCGGGACGTCCCGTCGCCGAAGCGGATGAACGCGGTGCGGGCGAGGCCGCTCGGGTCGGACAGCCGGCCGCTGATCCGCACCAGCTTGCCGATGCGGCCGCGGTTGCCGACGATGGTGACGTCGGGCCCGAGCGTGTCGACGACTTTGACGGTCTTCGTCGCGGTGCCGACGCGGCCGGCGAAGTCCTTCACGCGCAGCGAGAAGGTGAACCTCTGGCCGCGCTTCGTCCCGCGCAGGCGGTACGTGACCGTCTTCTTGGCCGCCACCCCGGTCCGCGACCAGGTGCGGTCGATGATCGGGCTGCCGGCGATGCCGATGGACGACGCAGAGGTGAAGATGGTCGTCTTGCCGAGCTGGATGTTCGCCGGCCCGGTGATGGTCGCGGTCGCGGCGCCCGGCTGGAAGCCGTGCACCGAGAGCTCCGACACGTCGATGAAGTCGTCGGCGTTGCCGAAATTGGAGAGTGCGGTGAACCGCACGTACTGGACGTTCGTGCCGCCGGCGGTCGGCGCGATCTCGTTCAGCCGACCGCCGTCGGCGAGGGCGAAGGAGCCCTCCGCCGCGACCGTGAAGGTCGTGCCGTTGGTCGACGTCTCGACCCGGTAGGCCTGCGTCCCGGCGTCGGCCGGATCGCCGCAGGTGGCGCCGGGATCGATGCCGAACGTCTTCACGTTGACGCTGGCCGGCAGCTTGATCGTGATCGTCGGCGGGCCGCCGAGGAGGTCGGATCCCCAGCCGCTGCCGAGCTTGCCGTCGATGAGCCCGGAGGGGCCGCAGCCGAACGCCGAGTTGTCGGTGCCGGTGAAGGCGGTGATCGCACCGCCGCCGCTCGCCAGCGCCCAGCCCCGGCGGGGCTGGTGGTTGCTGGTCTGCGCGCCGGCCACCAGGGTGAACGGCGAGACGATGGCGGGCTCGTAGCCCGCGCCGCCGGCCACCAGGTACGGGTAGGTGCCGATCGGCAGGGCCGGGAGTGTGTACTTGCCGGTGGCGTCGACCGGGGCGCCCGCGTTGCCCGGGAAGCCGGAATCGAGGCCGGCGAACGACACGCGCGCGCCCGCGGCGGGAGCGTGCGTGTCGGTGTCGATGACGGTGCCGGAGACGACGCCCTCCGGGGTGCCGGCCGCCGGCGGCAGCGCGAAGCTCTCCACCGGCTGCACGTCGCCGCTGTCGAGCGAGCCGGCGAAGTAGCCCATGCCGCGGTGCGCGAACACGTCCCAGATGTCGTCGTGGGCGGCGCCGCCGTTGAGCGCGGTGTCGGCCTGCAGGATCGCGTTGCGCATGTCGAGGAACGACGGATCGTCCGGCGACAACTCCATGCCGCGGGTGACGAGGTTGCGGGTCAGGTCGGCGCCGATGGCCCCGCGCAGGTCCCACAGCGTCTGGGCCCAGATCTCACCGTCGGCGTGCACCTCCGGGAACCCGAGGATCTTGCCGAGGTCGCCGTAGGTGTAGCCGCCGGCGGGCACACCCGGGCCGGGCGCGGCGCAGAGCGCGGCCACGGCCGCCACGGGGCAGTCGATGGCCTGCGTGCGGATCAGGGGCTCGCCGACCGACACGTACTTGCCGACCAGCAGCTCGCCGGCCGTCGCACTGTCGGGCTCGCACGCCACCGGGGCGCACGAGAGGTTGTCCGCGAGGTAGTCGAACGCGTACCAGTCGCTCCAGGCCTCGCCCATCGAGCCGGCCTGCTGCGAGTTGAGCGTGGAGTTGCCGAGCGAGTCGATGACGAGCCGGTTCGAGAGCCCGTGCGTGTACTCGTGGTAGATGATGTCGGCCGAGTCGCCGCCGTTGGACGGCAGGAACGGATCCTGGCCGGCTGCGAGTCCCCACGGCAGGCCCGGCTGGTGGAACAGGTACATCTGCATCGTCGGCGCCGTGCCGTCGGCCGGTGTCGACATGTTGGCGTTGTCGATGTGGTCGGCGTTCGGGCCGACCGGCGGGTTGGCGCCGTCCAGGGCCTGCGCCGCGACCGCGTCGTCGCCCTCGAAGTTGCCGTTCGCCGCGGTGAAGCCGAACGGCGTGCGGGCCAGCCAGTCGTGGAAGTTGTTCACGAAGTAGAAGACCTGCGAGACGTTCTGGTTCTTGTTCACCGCCGCGGTGGTGACGTCGGTCGGATCCCAGGTGCAGGGGAAGCCGGCCGTGCAGGCGCCGGCCGGACCGCCGCCGATGGTGTCGGCGAACGTCGTCAGCGCGTAGTTCCACACGTCGGGCGGCGTCGACGGCGGCGTCTCCTCGCCGGCGTCGGCGACGTCGTTGTCGTTCAGGTCGGCGAAGGCGTGCACGTTCGGCCCGGTCAGCGCCGTCGTCGAGGTGACCCACCCCGACGGGATGCTGACGAGGTCACGGGTGCCGCCCTCGGGTGCGCCCGGGTAGTACCGGTGGATGCGCGCGCTGGCGTGCTGGGTCAGGTTGCGGCGCAGCAGCGTCCGGCCCGTGGTCGCGTCGACCACGACGCGATAGGTGTGGGCGGTGTCGACCTTCACCGTGGTGTCCCAGACGAGCGAGTTGCGCGCGCCGGCGAGAACCCCGAGCGCGGCGCTGTCGCCGCTGGCGAACGCCGTCGACGACCGTGCGTCGGCGGTCGGCCGGGCGACGCTCGGCTTCGCGGCCACGCCGACGCCGCCGAGCGCGGCGACGCGGGCCTGGCCGGCGGTCAGCCGCGGCGTGACGCGCACGCTCTGCAGGCCGGAGACGGGCGAGCCCGCGATGTTGATCAGCCGGCCGTTCTTCGTCACGTTCGCGCGCAGGCCGCTGTCGAGCGCCGGCACGCCGCGCACCCGCTGCTGCCAGAACAGGCGCTGCAGGCCGCCCACCGACGTGACGCGGCGGACGAGCACGAGGTTGGCGAGATCGGCCGCGCTCAGGCCGAAGGCGGCGCGGTTCGCACGCACGTAGCCGAGAGCGATGTCCGCGGGATCGGCGTTCGAGGCGGGCGTCAGGAAACCGTTCAGCCGTCCCACCATGCGGAGCGCGCCGTTGCGGTCGTCGACCGAGACGACGGCGTCGGCACCGAGGCGCGCGCGGAGGGCAGCGACGGCGCCGGGGTTCGCCGGGGCGACGGGACGTGCGGTGCGGACGTCGGTGTTGCCGTCCGCGGGTCCGATCCGGGTCGTGTTCGTCGCGCCTTGAGCGGCGATCGGGACCGCGAGCAAGCTCAGAGCGGCAAGGAGGCCTTTGCGCATCCACGTACTCTGGCACAGCCCCGCGCGCAGTCCTACCCTCCAGGTACCCTCCGAGAAGAGCCATGGCGGCGCCCGAGCCCTACGAAACGCAGATCCAGGTCCTCGAGGGCCTCGAGCCCGTGCGCAAGCGCCCGGGCATGTACATCGGCGGCACGAACACGCGCGCGCTGCACCATCTGGTGTGGGAGGTCGTCGACAACGCCGTCGACGAGGCGCTGGCCGGGTTCTGCACCGAGATCGACGTCACGCTCGACGCCGACGGCGTCGTCACGGTCGTCGACGACGGCCGCGGCATCCCGGTCGGCATTCACCGCGAGACGGGCCTCTCGGCGCTGGAGCTGGTGTTCACGCGGCTGCACGCGGGCGGCAAGTTCGGCGGCGGCCGGTACAAGGTGTCCGGCGGCCTGCACGGCGTCGGCGCGTCGATCACGAACGCGCTGTCCGACTGGCTCGAGGTCGAGGTGCGGCGCGACGGCCACGTCTTCCACCAGCGCTACGAGCGCGGCCTGAAGACGTGCGAGGTGACGCGCGTCCGCAAGCTCGCGCGGGGCGAGAAGCCGGGCACGACCGTCCGCTGGCGCCACGACGAGACGATCTTCGAGAAGGGCGCGCACTACTCGGCGTCCACGATCGGGGCCCGGCTGAAGGAGAAGTCGTACCTCGTCCGCGGCCTCACGTTCCGCTTCCACGCCGCGGGCCACGACGAGCAGGTGTTCCGCACCGAGCGCGGCCTGGCCGACTACGTGCGCGACCTGAACGCCGAGCGCGAGGCGATGCACCCCACGGTCATCTCGCTGATCGGCACCGGCGGCGAGATCCCGGTCGAGGTCGCCATGCAGTGGACGGACGGCGCCGAGGAGCGCATGTACTCGTTCTGCAACGTCGTCAACACCGTCGACGGCGGCACCCACGTCTCCGGGCTGCGACGCGCGCTCACGCGCGCCTGAACAGCCACGCGTACGAGACGGGCCGGCTGAAGCGCGACAAGGGCGAGTCGCTCGAGGCCCGCGACGTGTTCGATGGCCTCACCGCCGCCGTCTCGGTGATGGTCGCCGACCCGCAGTTCGAGGGGCAGACGAAGGGCCGGCTGAACAACTCCGAGGCCCAGGGCGCCGTGCAGTCGTTCGCGTACGAGGCGTTCGGCGGCTGGCTGGCGGCGAACCCGAAGGAGACGAAGCAGATCCTCGACCGGCTGCTGCTGACGCGCGACATCCGCATCGCCCAGTCCAAGATCTCCAAGAAGCTCCGCAACGCGGCGACGTCGATCTTCTCCGACTCGAACCTGCCCGGCAAGCTCGCCGACACGCTCGACAACCCGAACGTGCCCGTGCTGGAGCGCGAGATCTTCATCGTCGAGGGCGACTCCGCCGGCGGCTCCGCGAAGCAGGCCCGCGACGCCAACCTGCAGGCGATCCTGCCCCTTCGCGGCAAGATCCTCAACGTCTTCGGCGCCAAGGCCGGGCGGGCGTTCGAGAACGCCGAGGTCGACTCGATCCTGGTCGCGCTGGGCGGGCGCAAGGACGCGATCGGCAAGGCCATCGTCGCGACGCTCGAGGTGGACCAGCTGCGCTACGGCAAGATCGTGCTCGCCAGCGACGCCGACGCCGACGGCGCGCACATCGGCAATCTGCTGATCACGCTGTTCCACGAGCTGTTCCCGCGCCTGCTGGCCGAGGGCCGCGTGTTCCTCGCGCAGCCCGCCGCTGTTCCGCATCTCGCTGTCCGACGGCACGTACGTCTACGTCGGCACCGAGGAGGAGCTGCGCCAGACGCTCAAGGCGCGGCGCCGCACCGGCGAGCACGTGACGCGGTTCAAGGGCCTCGGCGAGATGAACCCCGACCAGCTGCGCGAGACGGTGTTCGACCCGGCCACGCGGCGGCTGCTGCAGGTCACGTTCGAGGACGCCGTCCAGGTCGCAGACACCGTGAAGCTGCTCATGGGCAGCGACGCGCAGGGACGCCGCGGCTGGCTCGAGGAGGCCGCGCCCGACGCCGAGGTCGACGTCTGAGCGACGACGAGCTCACCCTGCTGCCGCCGCCCGCCGACGACGAGCCCGAGGGGCGAGGGCGATGCCGACGTCGCCGTGATCCGTCTGCCCTGGGGCGGCGAGAGCGTCGACGCGGCCGACGCCATGTTCGAGCGCGCGCTGTCGTACGGCATGTACGTCAACAAGGGCCGGGCGCTGCCCGACGTGCGCGACGGCCTGAAGCCCGTGCAGCGGCGGATCCTCTTCTCGATGGACGAGATCGGCGCGCGGGCCGGCCGGCCGTACGTCAAGTCGGCGACGGTGATCGGCCAGGTCATCGGCCACTACCACCCGCACGGCGACACCGCGGTCTACGACGCCATGGTGCGGCTGGCGCAGGACTTCTCGCTCAACGTGCCGCTCGTCGACGGGCAGGGCAACTACGGCTCGGTCGGTCCCAAGGAGTACTCCGACCCGCCGGCCGCGTACCGGTACACCGAGGCGCGGCTCACGCCCGCGGCGTCCGACTGGCTGCGCGACATGCGGCCCGAGATCGTCGAGTTCCGGCCGAACTTCTCCGAGCGCAAGCAGGAGCCGTTCGTGCTGCCCGTGTCGTTCCCGAACCTGCTGGTGAACGGCTCGAAGGGCATCGGCTGGTCGCTGGCCTGCGACATCCCGACGCACAACCTGGCCGAGGCGTGCGAGGCCGCGATCGTGCTGGCCGAGAACCCCGACGCGACGCTCGACGACCTGCTCGCGGTCATGCCGGGGCCCGACTTCCCGACCGGCGGCATCGTCGTTGATCCCGAGGAGCTGCCCGACGCGTACGCGCGCGGCCAGGGCACCTTCCGGCTGCAGGGCAAGTACCACATCGAGCAGCTGCCGGGCAACCTGCAGGCGATCGTCGTCACCGAGCTGCCGTACGGCGTCTCGCCCGACCAGATCGTGTCGGAGGTGGTGCGCGCGGCCCGGGCCGAGAAGATCACCGACGTCACCGAGCTGCCGAAGAACCTGTCCGACCGCAACGGCCTGCGCGTGCAGATCCGCTGCAAGCGCGGCGGCAACGTGACCAAGCTGATCGCCGACCTGATGCGGCACACCAGCCTCCGGGTCACGATCGGCATCAACCTGACCGTGGTCGCCGACGGCGTGCCGCGCCAGCTCGACCTGCGCGAGGTCGTCGACCGGTTCGTCTCGTTCCGGTTCGAGGTCGTGACGCGGCGCCTGGAGCACGAGCGCACCGAGCTGCTGCGCGAGCTGCACCGCCTGGTGGCGCTGCTCGCGGCGCTCGACGCCATCGACGCGGTGATCCGCATCGTCCGCAACGCGGAGGACGACGACGATGCGCGCGAGAAGCTCAAGTCTGAATTGAGAGTCGAGCTACACGGTAGCGCGGCACTGGTACCGATCGACGACGAGCAGGCGCAGTACATCCTCGACATGGCGATCAAGCGCCTGTCGCGCCTGAACCGCTTCAAGCTCGCAGGAGGAGCGCGGCCACGAAGGGCCGCCGGGTGGACGAGATCGGCCGCATCCTCGACGACTACGACGAGCTGCGCGAGATCGTCGTGGGCGAGCTCCGCACGACGGCCGAGAAGCTCGGCGCGCCGCGCCGGACGCTGCTCGGCGGCGAGACCCGCGTGGCCGCGGACGGGCCGGCCGGGGCCGCAACGGCGCGCCGCGCCGACGTCGCCATCGTCGCCGCGCCTCGCACCGACGTGGTGCTGTTCGCCACCCGCGGCGGCGCGTGCGCGACCCGTCCGCTCGACGGCCGCGTCTCGCGCGTCCCGCTCAACGTCGGCGCCGGCGATGCCGTCGCCACGGCGATCTTCACCGACACCGAGAGCGAGCTGAACGCCTACACGAGCGACGGGCAGGTGCTGCGCCTCGCGCGTCGCCGACGTGCCGATCGAGTCGCGCGTCTCACGCGGGGTGAAGGCCGTCGCGCTGTCGAGAGGCTCCGAGCTCGTCGGGCTGCTGCCGCTGGCGCCCGCGGGCGGACACGTCCTGCTGGTCACCGAGCGGGGCGAGATCAAGCGGTCCGAGGCGACCGTCTTCGCCGGCTCGCACATGGGCGGCTCGCCCGCGATCGACCTGCCCGACGGCGACCGTGTGATCGCCGTCGTGGCCCACGGCGACGGCGACGAGATCCTGCTGCACTCCGCGCACGGCCGCACGCTGCGCTTCGACGCGGGCAAGGTGCGGCCGGTCAAGAGCGCGGCGGCGGGCGGCGTGGCCGGCATGAACCTCGACCGCGGCGACCGCCTCGTCGCCGCCGGCGTGGCGACGGGCGACGTGCTGCTCGTCATGCACGAGCTGGGCCACGGCAAGGCCGTGCCGCTCGAGGAGTACCCCGTCAAGGGCCGTGCCACCGGCGGCGTCGTGAGCGCCAACCCGGGCGTGCCGAAGAAGGAGCCGGCCGGCCCGGTCGTCGCGGCGGTGAGCCTCGCGGCCGCGGCCGAGGCGATGGTGCTGACGGCGTCCGGCGGCCTGGCGCGATTCGCCGTCGCGCAGCTGGAGCCGTCGTCGCGCGCCGCGGTCTCCCGCCATCTCGTCGACGTGGTCGTCGGCGACGAGGTGGTCGCGGCGATCGGCATCGTTTAACGGTGGCACGAGCGACCGACCGGCGGATCCTCGGCCTCGCGCTCCCGGCGCTCGGCGCGCTCGCGGCGGAGCCGCTGTACGTCCTCGTCGACACGGCCGTGGTCGGCCACCTCGGCGCGGAGGAGCTGGCGCGGCGTGGCCATCGGCGGGGCGCTGCTCACGAACGTCGCCTGGCTCTGCAACTTCCTGGTCTACGGCTCCACGGCGCGCGCCGCGCGGCTGTACGGCGCCGGGCGCCGCGACGAGGCGGTGGCGGTGGGCGTGCAGGCGTCGTGGCTCGCCGTCGTCATCGGCCTCGTGCTGGCGGGCGCCTTCCAGGTGCTGGCCGACCCGCTGTGCGGGCTGATCGCCGGCGACGACGACGCGGCGCGCCAGCACGCCGTCGACTGGCTGCGCATCGCCTCGCTGCGGGGCGCCCTGCATCCTGCTCTCGCTGGCGGGGCAGGGATGGATGCGCGGCGTGCAGGAGGTGCGCCGGCCGCTCGTCTTCCTGCTCGGCGCCAACGCCGCCAGCGCGATCGCCTCGCCGTTCCTCGTCTACGGGCTCGACCTCGGCGTGGAGGGCTCGGCGATCGCCAACGTGGTGGCGCAGGCCGCGGCCGCGGCGCTGTTCGTCCGCGCGCTGCTGCGCAGCGGGTCGCCGCTGCGGCCGCACTGGCCCGTCATGCGCTCGCAGCTCGTGCGTCGGCCGCGACCTGATGTTCCGCACCCTGGCCATGGAGACGGCCTTCCTGACGGCCGCGGCGGTGGCCGCGCGCATGGGCACCGACCGCATCGCCGCCCACCAGATCGCCCTGCAGCTGTGGATCTTCCTGGCGCTGGTGCTGGACTGCCTGGCGGTCGCCGCGCAGAGCCTGGTGGGCGAGTTCCTCGGCAAGGGCGACGTGTCGGGCGCGCGCGCCACGGCCCGGCGCATCGCGCGAGCTCGGCACGCTCGCCGGCCTCGTGCTCGGCGGCGCTGCTGCTGGCGGGCTGGAACGTCGTGCCGCGCGCTGTTCACCGACGACGCCGACGTGATCGAGCAGGCGCACGTCGCCTGGCCGTGGTTCGCCGGCATGCAGCCGCTGGCGGGCCTGCTGTTCGCGCTGGACGGCATCCTCATCGGCGCCGGCGACGTCGCCTTCATGCGCAACGACGTCGATCGCGGCGGCCCTCGGCGGCTTCGTGCCGGTGACGCTGGCGGCGGCGGCGTTCGACCTCGGGCTCGGCGGCGTCTGGGCCGGCCTGACGACGTTCATCGTGCTGCGGCTAGCGGCCGGCCTGGTCCGCTTCACCCGGCGGGCGCTGGGCGGTGGCCGGCGCGCCCGTCGGAAGCCTGATGCGAGACCGCGCTCCATAGCCATATGCCTATCGAGCGGCGCCGGCGCACGATGCGCCAGAACCGGCATGGGCTGGCATGATGGGCCCGTGGACACCTTGCCGACCGACCCGTTCGGCGCCAGGGCCCCGCTGACCGGCCATCCGGAGATCGCGTACTACCGGCTCGCCGCGCTCGACGAGGCCGGCGTCGCCAGCACCACCCGCCTTCCGTACACCGTGCGGGTGCTGCTCGAGATCCTCCTGCGCAACGCCGGGGGCATCCACGTCTCCGAGGCCGACGTGCGCGCGCTCGCGTCCTGGCCGGCCCCGGCGCCGGCGGGCACCGCGGTGCCGTTCCTGCCCGGCGCGCGTCATCCTCCAGGACTTCACCGGCGTGCCCGCGGTCGTCGACCTCGCCGCGATGCGCAGCGCCATGGCGCGCGCCGGCCGCGACGCCAGCTCGCGTCGACCCGCTCGTGCCCGCCGACCTCGTGATCGACCACTCCGTGCAGGTCGACGCGCTTCGGCACGCGCTTCGCGTACGAGCGCAACATCGAGCGCGAGTACGAGCGCAACGGCGAGCGCTACGCGCTGCTGCGCTGGGCGCAGGGCGCGTTCGGCTCGTTCCGCGTCGTGCCGCCCGGCATGGGCATCGTGCCACCAGGTCAACCTGGAGCACCTCGCCCGCGTGGTGCAGCTGCGCGAGGACGCGACGGCACGGTGGCCGTGCCCGACACGCTCGTCGGCACCGACTCGCACACGACGATGATCGACGCGCTCGGCATGCTCGGCTGGGGCGTCGGCGGCATCGAGGCCGAGGCCGTGCTGCTCGGCGAGCCGCTCGTGCTGCCGCGCGCCGATCGTGGTCGGCGTCGAGTTCCGCGGCCGGCTGCGCACCGGCGTCGACGGCGACCGACCTCGTGCTCACGCTGACGGAGCTGCTGCGCCGCCACGGCGTCGTCGGCAAGTTCGTGGAGTTCTTCGGCGACGGGCTCTCCGCGCTGACGGTGCCCGACCGCGCGACGCTGTCGAACATGGCGCCGGAGTACGGCGCGACGGCCGCGATGTTCCCGGTCGACGACGGCACGCTGCGCTACCTCGACGCCGACCGGCCGCGGCGACGTGGCGACCTGGTCGAGGCCTACACGCAAGGCCCAGGGCATGTTCCGCACCGACGGCGACGCGATCCCCGAGTTCACCGAGCGTCTGACCTCGACCTCGACAGGTCGAGCCCAGCCTGGCCGGCCCGCGGCGCCCGCAGGACCGCGTGCGCCTGGCCGACGCGCCGGCGAGCTTCCGCGACGCCTTCCCGCGCGAGCCCAACCCGGTGCGCCTCGGCGGGCGGACGCTCATCCCCGAGGGCGGAGAGACCACGACGGCGGTGCTCGACCGCGACGCCGAGATCGACCACGGCGCGGTCGTGATCGCGGCCATCACGTCGTGCACCAACACCTCGAACCCGTCGGTCATGGTCGCCGCCGGCCTGCTGGCCCGCAAGGCCGTCGGCGCGGGGCCTCGAGGCCGCAGCCGTGGGTGAAGACCTCGCTGGCGCCGGGCTCCCGCGTCGTCACCGACTACCTCGAGCGGGCCGGGCTGCTCGAGCCGCTCGAGCGCGCTGCGGCTTCAACCTCGTCGGCTACGGCTGCACGACGTGCATCGGCAACTCCGGCCCGCTGCCGGACGCGGTCGCCGAGGCGATCGCCGAGCACGACCTGGCCGTCGTCGCGGTGCTCTCCGGCAACCGCAACTTCGAGGGCCGCATCCACCCGCAGGTGCGCGCGAGCTACCTGGCCTCGCCGCCGCTGGTGGTCGCCTACGCGCTGGCCGGGATCGATCGACGTCGACCTCGACAACGAGCCGCTCGGCACCGGCATCCGACGGCGAGCCCGTCTTCCTGCGCGACGTCTGGCCGTCGGCCGAGGAGGTGCGTCGAGGCGATCGAGTCCGCGATCACGCCGGACGCTCTACGAGCACGAGTACGCCGGCGTCTGCGACGGCGACGAGCACTGGCAGTCGATGCGACGCGCCCGACGGGCGACCTGTTCGACTGGGACCCGGACTCGACCTACGTGCGCGAGCCGTCGTTCTTCACCGACTGGGCGCCGAGCCGCTCGCCGCTGCGCGACGTCGTGGGCGCGCGGGTGCTGGCGATGCTCGGCGACTCGGTCACCACCGACCACATCTCGCCCGCCGGCTCCATCCAGCCCGACGAGCCCCGCCGGCCGCGTACCTGCAGGAGCACGGCGTGCGAGCGCCGGGACTTCAACTCCTACGGCTCGCGGCGCGGCAACCACGAGGTGATGGTGCGCGGCACCTTCGCCAACATCCGCCTCCGCAACGGGCTCGTGCCCGGCGTCGAGGGCGGCGTGACGGAGCACCTGCCGACCGGCGAGCGGCTGTCCGATCTACGACGCCGCCGATGCGCTACCAGGGGCCGGCACGCCGCTGGTGCGTGCTCGCCGGCAAGGAGTACGGCTCCGGCTCGTCGCGCGACTGGGCGGCCAAGGGCACGCTGCTGCTCGGCGTGCGCGCCGTGATCGCGGAGTCTTCGAGCGCATCCACCGCGCGCAACCTCGTGGGCATGGGCGTGCTGCCGCTGGAGTTCCTGCCGGGCACGTCCGCGCGAGGCCCTCGGGCTGACCGGCCGCGAGACCTTCACGATCCGCGGCTGCGGCGAGCTGAAGCCCCGCGAGACGCTGACGGTCGAGGCCGTGGCCGAGGACGGCACCACGACGAGCTTCACGGCGCTGGCGCGCGTCGACTCGCCCGTCGAGCTGGAGTACCTGCGCCACGGCGGCGTTGGCCGCGATCTCCGAGGAGGGCTGCGACGCGATCGTCCACACGGGTGACGCGATCGGGCTCGGGCCGCACCCGGCCGAGTGCCTCGACCTCCTGCTCGGCTCCGGAGCCGAGCTGGTGCTCGGCAACCACGACGCGTTCTTCGCGTTCGGCGTGGCCGACCGGCCGTACGACGCCGAAGGGCTCGCGCACCATCGTTGGACGCACGCGCAGCTCGATCCCGCCCTGCGCCAGGCGGTGTCGGCCTGGCCGGGAGCTGTGGATCCCGCGCCAGATCGCCGGGCAGTGGCTCCTCTTCACGCACTACGGCCGCACCGCCGCCGGCGCGTTCCTGCCGCCGCCACCAACCGGAGCGCCGACGTCCGTCGCCGCGCTCGACGAGGTGTTCGACGGCACGGCCGCCGACGTCGTCTTCTACGGCCACGACCACGACGCGTTCGACGGATTCGGCGACCGCCGTTACGTCAACCCGGGCTCGGTGGGCTGCTCCAGCCGCGCCGAGGCGCGGTTCGCGATCGTCGACTGCGGCACCGGCGACATTCGCGTCACGTTCCGCTCCGTGCCGTATGACGACCGCTCCGTCTTCGCCGATCTGGAGCGCCGCCAGGTGCCGCTGCGCGACAAGATCCGCCGCGTCTTCAACCCGCGCGACTAGGGCGACGGACGCAGCTGCTGACGCTGCGACCAGCACCGAGATGGCGGCGTCGACGACGGGGGATCGAGCTGCGAGCCGGCGCAGGCGCGGAGTTCCGCGATCGCCTCGTTCGGCGTGCGGGCCGCGCGGTAGACCCGGTCGACCGTGATCGCCGAGTAGGTGTCGGCACACGCCACGATGCTGGCCTCGATCGGAATCTCGTCGCCGGCGAGGCCGTCCGGATAGCCCGAGCCGTCGAAGCGCTCGTGGTGGTGGCGCACGGCGGGTGCGGCGTCGGCCAGGCCGGCGATGCGGCGCAGGATCGCCTCGCCGATCGCTGCGTGTGTGCGCATCACGGCCCACTCCGCCTCGTCCAGCGGGCCGCGCTTGGTGAGGATGGCGTCGGGGATGGCGATCTTGCCGAGGTCGTGCAGCCATCCGGCGAGCCGGCAGCGCATCACGACCGCCTCGGGCAGCCCGACGGCGGTGGCGATCGACGCGGCGAGGTCGGCCACGTGCGCGCAGTGGGTCTCGGCGATGCCCTCGCGCGCCCCGGCCGACAGGGCCAGCGCCTGGGCGAGCCGGATCGCCTCCGGCTCCTCCGCCACCAGGTCGACGGTCAGCTCGGAGAACAGCCGCGCCTGGTCGCGGCCACGGCGCTTGGCGGAGTAGAGCGCGCGATCGGCAGCGTCGATGAGGCCCTCCACCGACCACAGGCCAGGCTGCGCCAGAGCGCCGCCTGCCGAGCTGGTGACGCCGAGCAGCAGCTCTGGCCCGGCACCCAGCGGGGCGGCGCTGATCGCGGCGCGCAGGTGCTCGGCGGCGCGGCGCAGCTCGTCCTCCGACTCGAGGCCCGGCAGGATCACGCAGAACTCCTCGCCACCCCAGCGACCGACGGTGTCGTACGAGCGGATCGACCGGCGCAGCCGCCGTCCGACGTCGATCAGCACCGCATCGCCAGCCGGATGGCCGTGGGCGTCGACGGTCTTGAACCGGTCGAGGTCGAGGAGCACGACGCCCGGCGCGCGCCCCTCGCGCATCGCCCGGCCCAGCTCGGCGTGCAGCGCGTCGACGAGCTGCCGGCGGTTCGCAAGGCCTGTCAGCGAGTCGGTGCGCGACTGGCGCTCCATCTCGGTGCGGTGCTCGACATCACCCGTCACGTCGCGGCCGACGTAGAGCATCAGGTCGTCTTCGGGGTCGTACGCGCCCGCCCACGAGAACCAGCGGGTGCGGCCGTCCTTCGCGACGCAGCGGATGGTGACCGGCGTGGCGTTCTGCTGCGCGAAGTCGGCGTCGATCTGGTCGTACTCGGCCGCCGTGTCGTCCAGGTGCACGAGCAGCGACCACTCGCGGCCGATCACCTCGTCCGGCTCGTAGCCGAGCAGCGTCCGCACGGCGGGGTTGACGAGCCGGATGACGTGCCCGCGGTCGCAGGCGAGGATGAGGTCGTTCGAGAGCTGGAACAGCCGCTGGAACTGCTCCACCGACGCGCGTTCGCGGGTCACGTCGAGCGCCACGCCGTCCATGATCAGCCGGCCATCGCTGAGCGCCCGTGCGACGCCCCGCTCGCGGATCCAGCGCGTGACGCCGTCGAAGCCGTGCAGCCGGTACTCGATCTCGTACGGCTCGCCCACGTTGGCGGCGGCTCGCAGGTACGCGTCGCCCCACTGACCGTAGTCATCCCGATGCACGCGGTCGTCCCACTCGGCGTCGGGCCGAACGAGCGTCTCGGTGGCGCCGAGCAGCTTCGCCGCACCCGGCCCCGTGAAGGTGCCGACGTAGTACCCGTCCGGCATCAGCTCGCCGCTGAACAGGTACGCGTCCAGCGCCTCGGCGATACCGAACACGGCCTGGTGCGCCGCCTCGGCCGGCAGCAACTCGACATCGAGCAGGCGCTCGGGCGTGCTGTCGTGGATGACGACGGCGCGGTGCTCGCCGAAGCGCACCACCTCGAGCCGGACGGCGATGCGCCCGCCCTGCGGCCGCACCAGATCGGCGGTGCTGCGACCCGGCGGCAGGTCGGTCTCGGCCAGCAGGTCGCGGACGGCGCGCCCCTGCAGCTCGGCGTCGCGCACCAGACGACGGGCGGCCGCGTTCGCATGCACGACGACGCCCGCGTCATCGACGATGAGCGCGCCGTCGAGCACCGCGTCGACGAGGGAGCGAAGCGGATCCACTCCTCACGTTGTAGTGGACGACGGTCGTTACAGCCCTGCGACTGCCTGCACGAGCTTGTTCACGGAGCCCTTGGCGTCGCCGAACAGCATCATCGTCTTCGGCGTTGTAGAACAGCTCGTTGTCGATGCCGGCGAAGCCCGTCGCCATCGACCGCTTCAGCACCACAACGTGCTGCGGCCTTGTCGACGTCCAGGATCGGCATGCCGTAGATGCGGCGCAGCCCGGATCGTCGCGCGCCGCGGGGTTGACCACGTCGTTTGCGCCGATCACGATCAGCGACGTCGGTCTGCGCGAACTCGGGGTTGATCTCGCTCCATCTCCCACAGCGCGTCGTACGGCACGTCGGCCTCGGCCAGCAGCACGTTCATGTGGCCCGGCATGCGGCCCGCGACGGGGTGGATGGCGTACTTGACGTCGATACCGCGCTTCTCGAGCAGGTCGGCCAGCTCGCGGACGCCGTGCTGCGCCTGCGCCACGGCGAGGCCGTAGCCGGGCACGACGACGACGCGGCGAGCGTAGCCGAGCAGCACGCCGACGTCGGAGGCAGCGGTGTCGCGCACGGGCCGGTCGCCGTCCACGGCGGCGGCGGACGCGCCGGCGGGCCCGCCGCCGAACGCGCCGAACAGGACGTTCGGGATCGAGCGGTTCATCGCCTTCGACATCAGCTTGTCAGCAGCGTCCCCGAGGCACCGACGAGCGTGCCGGCGATGATCAGCGCGTCGTTGTCGAGCACGAAGCCGGTGGCGGCCGCGGCGAGGCCCGTGAAGGAGTTGAGCAGCGAGATGACGACCGGCATGTCGGCGCCGCCGATGGGGAGCACTGCCGCGATGCCGATCAGCAGGGCGAGCACGCACATGGGGAAGAACAGCGACTGGTTGATCGTCGTGGCCGACAGCACGGCCAGCACCAGCACCGCCAGCACCGCGGCGCCGTTCACGAACTTCTGGGCGGGCCACGTGATCGGACGGCCCGGCAGCAGCTCCTGCAGCTTGCCGAACGCCACCAGCGAGCCCGCGAACGAGATGGAGCCGACGATCGCCGAGAACATGATCGAGACGGAGATCTTCGCGCCGAGCGACCCGACGCCGGCGTCCGCCGCCAGGTGGTACTCGGACGCGGCGATGAGCGCCGCCGCACCGCCGCCGACGCCGTTGAACAGCGCCACCATCTGCGGCATCGCGGTCATCTTCACGCGCTGTGCAGCGACGGCGCCGATGACCGTGCCGACGGCGATGCCGATGATGATCCAGGTGAACGACACCACCTGCTCGTCGCACAGGGTGGCGACGATGGCGACCAGCATGCCGATAGCGGCCATGACGTTGCCGCGCCGCGCCGTGCGGGGCGTGGACAGGAACTTCAGGCCGAGGATGAACAGGACCGCCGCCGCCAGGTAGGCGAGGCGGATGGCGTCGTCTCGCGTCATCAGTCGCGGATCACGTACGTGCCGGCGGCCTTGTCCATCCAGCCCTGCTTCCGCTTGTCGAAGCCGACCCAGAGGACGCCGAGCAGCAGCACGATGTACGAGACGATGAGCATGAGGTAGCGCACGACTGCGGTGCCGTAGGTGATGGGCTGTCCGTCGACGCGCACGAGGCGCAGCCCGAGGATGCGGCCACCGATCGTGCGGCCCCACTGCACCCAGAGGACGATCGTGTACACGGCCAGGATGAGGGTCTGCAGACCCTGGCTGGAGGGACTGCCCTCGTCGCCGGCGGCGAGGAAGATGACGCTCAGCGGCAGCGCGACGATGAGGCTGTCGAGGATGGTCGCCAGCACGCGGATCCAGAAGCCGGCGTAGCGCGGCTCGGCGGCGGCCGGCGTCTCATCCCACGCCGACGGCTCGGTGTCGTCCCAGGATGTCATTTGGCCTCCTTCTCGGCCGGCCTGCGCCGGAACATCTGGAGCATCCGGTCGGTGACGAGGAAGCCACCGACCACGTTGACGGTGCCGAACACCACGGCGATGAACCCGAACACGGTCGCGAGCGTCCCACCGAGATCCTCGCCCACCACGATGATCGCGCCGACGACGATGATGCCGTGGATCGCGTTCGTGCCGCTCATGAGCGGCGTGTGCAGCATCGTCGGCACCTTCGAGATCACCTCGAAGCCGACGAACACCGCCAGCGCGAAGACCGTCAGCTGGGTGATGAGATCGACGCTCACGGGCTCCCCTCGGTCAGCGCTGCGACGCGGGCGTTGACGACCACGCCCTGGTACGTCACGAGCGAGTCGCGCACGATCTCGTCGTCCAGGTCGACGATCAGCTCGCCCTCGGGCGCGAGCAGCTTCACGAGTGACTGGACGTTCTTCGAGTACAGCTGGCTGGCGTGCTGGGCCATCGTCGACGGCAGGTTGAGCGTCCCGATGATGGTGACGCCGTGGCGCTCGACGATATGCCCCGGGTCGGTCAGCACGCAGTTGCCGCCCGCCTCGGCTGCCAGGTCGACGATCACGGAGCCGGTGCGCATCTGCGCGACGGCCGCCTCGGTGATCAGCACCGGAGCGGCGCGGCCGGGAATCAGCGCGGTGGTGATGACGACGTCGGAGTCGGCGACCGCGCCGGCGACGAGCTCCTGCTCGCGGCGGTGCGCATCGGCGTCCAGCTCCTTGGCGTACCCGCCGGCGGTCTCGGTGTCGGACGCGCCGAGGTCGAGCTCGAGGAAGCGTGCACCGAGCGACTCCACCTGCTCCCTGACGGCGGGCCGCACGTCGAAGCCCGTCACGACGCCACCGAGGCGGCGCGCAGTCGCGATGGCCTGCAGGCCCGCGACGCCGGCGCCGAGTACCAGCACGCGGGCGGGCTTGACGGTGCCCGCGGCGGTCATCAGCAGCGGGAAGAAGCGCGGCAGCGTCGAGGCGGCGTAGAGCACGGCCCGGTAGCCGGCCGCCGTGGCCTGCGACGACAGCGCGTCCATGGACTGCGCGCGCGTGATGCGCGGCACGAGCTCGATGGCGATCGCCGCCGCCCCGGTGCCCGCGAGCGCCGTCATGCCGGCCGGGTCGCCCAGCGGGTTGAGGAACGCGATCACGACCTGCCCGGGCCGCAGGCTCGCGCGTTCCCCCTCGGTCGGCGCCGCCACCTTCGCGAGGCATTCGGCGGCGGCGAACACGCCGGCCGCGTCAGGCACCACCTGGGCCCCCGCCTCGGCGTACTCGGCGTCGGCGTAGTGCGCGCTCGCGCCGGCCCCGGTCTCGACCAGGACCTCGTGGCCGTCCGCCACCAGCGCGGCCACGACCTCGGGCACGAGCGCGACCCGGCGCTCGTGCGCACGCACCTCGCGTAGAACTCCAACCCTCACTTGCCGAGACCTCCAGGTGCCACCTGGCGGCGATCGTACACGACAGGGGTACCGGGGACCCTCCGCTGTAGGCTGATCGGTCCGATGCGTCCGCTTCGCGTCATCCACGCCGCCGACTGCCACCTCGACGCCCCCTCGCGCTCCCTCGCGCGCGAGGTGCGCGAGCGCGTCGAGCAGTCGGCGCGCACGGCCGTCGAACGCCTGGTGGCGCTCGCCGTCGACCGCGAGGCCGACGCGCTGCTGCTCGCCGGCGACCTGTTCGACCGCGATCTGGTGCGCATCCCGACCGAGCTGTGGCTGCCGGAGGTGCTGGGCGAGGCCACGGCCGCCGGCGTCACCGTCATCGCCGTCACCGGCAATCACGACCCGGGCGGCGGCAGCGGCCCGCTCGACCGCATCGGCTGGCCGACGGCGCGCTTCCACCTGATCCGCGACCGCAGGCCGCGGTCGATCGAGCTGCGCCGCGCCGACGGCGAGCTCGCGGGCACCGTCGTGGCGGCCGGGCACGAGTCGCCGCGCGAGCGCGACAACCTCGTCGCGACGTTCCCGGCCATCTCGGCCGACGTGCCGGTGATCGGCCTCGTGCACTGCCAGGTGCACGGCTACGAGGGCGAGCACGACCGGTACGCGCCGTGCACGACCGCCGATCTCGCGGGCCGCGGCATCGACTACTGGGCCCTCGGCCACGTGCACACCGCGGTCGGGGTGTCGACCGAGCCCCCGGCGTGGTACTCCGGCTGCCTGCAGGGACGGCACTTCGGCGAGACGGGTGCGAAGGGCGCCCTCGACGTCGAGTTCGGCGCCGACGGTCCGCACGTCGAGTTCCGCCCGCTGGCACCGGTGCGCTGGCAGGAGCTGGTGCTCGACGACCTGGCCGAGGTCGACGACACGCGGGGCCTGGTCGAGCACTGCGAGCGCCGGTTCGACGACCTCGCGCGCCAGCGTGGCGTGCTGCCCGGCCAGGACTGGGTCCTGCGCGTCCGTCTGCAGGGCCGCACGCCGTTCTACGCCGAGCTGCGCGGCGCCGAGGCGGCCGACGACCTGGCGCTGGCGCTGCGCGAGCGCCTTCAGATCCTCGACGTCGAGGTGCGCGACGAGGGCGTCACACCGCCCGTCGACGTGTCCGAGCACGAGGGGCAGCCGCACGTGCTGGGTGCCGCGCTCGAGCTGATCCGCAAGGCCCGCTTCGACGAGCAGGTGCTGGCCGAGATCGCACCGTCCGCCCTGGCCGCCGCGCCCTCCGATCCCGCCGCCCGCGCCGCATACCTGCGGGCGCTGCTCGACGGGCTCGACGTCGAGATCGTCGCCGCGATGCTCGAGGAGCAGGGCCGATGAGGGTCGACGGCTGGCGCATCGACGGCTTCGGCGGGCTGGCCGGTTGGCAGGTCGAGTCGCTCGCCGAGCACGAACTGGTCGTCGTCTGCGGTCCCAACGAGTCGGGCAAGTCGACGCTTCGCGAGTTCATCGCGACCGCCTACTTCGGGTTTGCCCCCGCCCAGCGCGAGCTGAACGTCTACGCGCCCGACGAGGGCCGCTTCGGCGGCGCGCTGCAGCTGGTGGACGACGCCGGCGAGCGGCTCTCCATCGAACGCGAGCTGCGCTCGTCGCCGCGCGGCCGGGTGTACCGCGCCACCACGCACGACGAGCTCGCCAACCGGGCGCTACCGGCGCTGAACGGCATCTCGCGCCGCGTCTACCTCGACCTGCACTCGCTCGGGCTCGACGAGCTGCTGCGCGTCGACGCGTCCACCTGGCAGTCGGTCGAGGACCGGCTGCTGGCCGGCTCGGCGCTCGCCTTCCTGCGGTCGGCCGCCGACGTGCGACGCGGCCTGGACGAGCAGGCCGCCGCTCTGTGGCGACCCGATCGCCGCGGCCAGCCCGAGGCGCGTCGCCTGCGCGAGCGCATCGCGCAGCTGCGCGTCGTCGAGCGCGAGGCCGGGGCTGCCCGGCGGCGGCTCGACGAGATCGACGGCGAGCTCGCGGTCGAGCGCGAGCGCGAGGACGAGCTGCGGCGCACCGCCACCGAGCTGGTCGCACGCCTGCGCCGCCACACCGATCTGGCGCCGGCGCTGGCCGCCTGGCGCGACGTCGAGCGCCTGTGGACCGAGGCGGCCTCCATCCTCGCCCGTGACGACGACTTCCCGGGCGACCCCGCCGACGCCGTCGACCGGCGCCGGGCCGAGGCGGCCGACGCCGCGCGAGCCGCCACCATCGCCCGCCGCCAGGCCGACCAGTTGCAGGCGCTCGCCGACGTGCCCGCGGCAGCGCGCCAGCTCGTCGCGCGAGCCACCGAGCTGCGCGAGCTGGCGGCCGAGGAGGCGGGTGCGGGAGACCTGCGGGCCGCCATCGGCGCGGCCGAGGCCGCCGCCCGCGCGCGCCTCGACGACGCCGGCCGCCGCGCCGAGGCCGTCCTCGGCCGCCCGCTGCGGGCCGGCGACCGCGAGGCGCTCGCCGCCGTCCGCCCGGCCGACCTGCGCGCGGCCGTCGCCGCCGCCGCGGCGGCGCCCGGTCGCGCACCGTTCTACGTCGCTGCAGCTGTCGCCCTGGCGTGCGCCGTGCTCGCCGTCGCAGGCGCGGGCGGCCGCACCATCCCGGCCCTGGCGGCCGTCGCCCTGGTCGGCGTCGCCGCGCTGCTGGCCCGGTCGGCCGCACCGCGCCGCGGGCCCGCCGTCGCCCTCGCCGACGCCGTCGGCTCCCTGGCGGTCGCGCCCTCCCGCCTCGCCCGGCCGGACGCGGCGCTGGCCGGCGACATCGACCATCTGCGCGCGGCCGTCACCGAGGCCGACGCCGCAGCCGCCGAGGTGCAGCGGCTCCGAACGCTCGTCGCCACCCGCAGCGCGCGGCTGGCCACGGCGCTCGAACCGCTCGGGCTCTCGTCGGCAGGGCACGCGCTGGCCGCGGTCGACGAAGCGCTGATCCGCGTCGCCGAGGGTCGCAAGGCCGCCGGACAGCTGGCCGATGCCATCGCCGACGCCGACCGCCTGGCAGGGGCCGCCGTCGCTGCCGCCGGCCGCCGCGACGCGTTGCTGGTCAAGCTTCAGGCCGTGGCGCCGGGAGACGGTCTCGATGCCGCCGTCTCGGCCGTCCTGACGGCCCGCCGCCTCCGCTCCGCGGCCGACGAGCGCCTGCGCAGCGCCAACGCGGCCTTCGGCGATCTGGCCGCGATCGCGGCCGAGGCCGAGGATCTGGAGCGACGCGGCACGCCGCTCGTGCTCGACGACGAGGCGCTCGCGGAGCTGGACGCCCGGCGGGGCCAGAACGCCGCCGCGCTCGAGGAGCTGCAGCACCGCCGCGGCGCGCTCGTGGCCGAGCGCCACTCGCTGGGGTCGCTGCCCGGCGTGGCCGACGCCGCGGGCGAGGCGGCCGTCTACGAGGAGCGACTGCAGGCCGTCGAGCGCAGGCGCGATCGTCTGGCGCTCACATCGTCCGTGCTGCTGCACGCCGAGCGGCGGTTCCGCGAGGAGCACGGCCCGAGCTTCCTGACCGCCGCGAGCGCCTACCTGAGGGCCATCACCGGCGGCCGGTACGACCGGCTGCTGATCGGCGAGCAGAACGGCGCCGAGCCGCCGCGGCTCGAGGTGCTCCGCCACGGCCGGCCGGTGCCGGTCGGCGCACCGCTGTCACGCGGCACGCTCGAGCAGATCTACGTTGCGCTGCGCCTGGCGCTGGTCGACGAGGTCGATCCGCACCGGCTGCTGCCGCTGTTCCTGGACGAGGCGCTCGTCAACTGGGACGACGACCGCGTCGACGGGCTGTTGCCGCTGCTGGCGGCGCTGCAGGGACGTCAGGCGATCTTCACGACCTGCCACCCCGCCCTGGCCGCGCGCCTCGGCGCGGTCGGTGCCGCGGTGATCGCCACGCCGGGTCTGCCGCAGCAGCCGGCGCGCGTCGCCTGACGGGTCGAGTACGCCGAAGAGACGGCGCCGCGTTGCCCCCAGAGGTTCCGTCAAACTGCGATTTGCGATCCGCAGGAGAAGCCTATGAACGCGGCGCCGTCCTCGACGTGACTCCACGTTATCGCCGATGTATGAAGGCTTTGTGAACACCGCGAAAGGCTCACGTTGCCCGCGCGCGTCGGTCTACTGTGAGCCCGCCGACGAGTCGACGCACACCGGCGACCTAGAGGTCGTTGGCGAAGCCGAGGAGGATGGAGTTCAGCACGAAGAGGACCGCGATGACGATCGTCAGGCGCGTCAGATTGCGCTGCATCACCTGGGTACCGGCCGGAACCACCCGCCACCCCGAAGGCTCCGGAGAGGCCCGCGTCCTTGCCGTCGTGCATCAGGACGAGCACGATCACGCCGAAGCAGAGCAGGACCTGGAGGCCGACGAGGACGATCGTCACGAGGCTCAGTCTACCAGCACGCGACCGGCTCGTCCCTCCTCCAGCCCGCCGATCACCGTCGCCCCCGCGGGCACCGCGCCGGCCGGCACCGCAGCGAGCAGACCGCCCGACGTCTGGGCGTCGCAGGCGATCGCTGCGAGCAGCGCGTCGTGGCCCGCGCGAAAGGTCGCGTAGGCGTCGGCCGCCTCGCGGTTGCGGCGCGAGCCGCCCGGCACGTGGCCCGCGCGGGCCAGGTCGAGCACGCCGGGCAGCACCGGCAGGTCGCGGAGGCGCAGCCGTGCAGTGAGCCCCGAGGCCTCGGCCAGCTCGTGCAGGTGGCCGACCAGGCCGAACCCGGTGACGTCGGTGACGGCGTGCAGGCTCGCCGGCCGCGCGCAGGGCGTCGGCGCCCTCGCGGTTCAGGGTCGTCATCGAGGCGACGGCCGCGGCCAGCACGTCGGCCCCTACGGCGTCGGCGCGCAGCGCGTTCGCCACGACGCCGGTGCCCAGCGCCTTCGTCAGCACCAGCACGTCGCCCGCCCGGCCGCCGGCGTTGCGCCAGATCGCGTCGGGACGGACGGTGCCGCTGACGACCAGGCCGTACTTCGGCTCGGGGTCGACGATGGTGTGTCCGCCGACGATCGCGATGCCCGCATCGCGGGCCGCGGAGGCGCCGCCGGCGAACACCGCCGGGACCGTGTCCGGGTCGAGGTCCCGCGGGAAGCCG
Source organism: uncultured Actinomycetes bacterium (assembly GCA_963722525.1). Classification (GTDB taxonomy): domain Bacteria; phylum Actinomycetota; class Thermoleophilia; order Gaiellales; family F1-60-MAGs149; genus VFJZ01. The sequence continues at coordinate 1,806,007 of CAVRMM010000002.1, forward strand.
GCGATCGCCAGGGCGCACAGCGGCTCGCCGCCCATGGCGTACACGTCGGAGATCGCGTTCGTGGCGGCGATGCGCCCGAAGTCGAAGGGGTCGTCGACGAGGGGCGTGAAGAAGTCGACCGTCTGCACGAGGGCGATGTCGCCGGTGATGCTGACCACGGCGGCGTCGTCGAAGCCGGTCGTGCCTGCCAGCACGCGCGGGTCGGTGACCGCGGGCAGGCCCTGCAGCACCTCCGCCAGTTCGGCCGCGGGCAGCTTGCACGCGCAGCCGCCGCCCGCCGCCATGCCGGTCAGCCGCGGCCCGGCCACGGTCAGCGTCCTTCGCGCGTGATGAGCAACGCCGCCACACCTCCGAAAACGCTGGCGGTGCACGCCAGCATCCCGGCGGCGGGGCTGAAGAGCGAGCCGGTCAGGATCGCGCCGACGAAGGCCGGCCCGAACACGCTACCGACGCCGAGCCGGTACGCCGTGTAGCCGGCCATCGCGGCGATCGGCGTCATGGCGGCGAACGGGACGATCCACCAGAACACGGGCACCAGGAGTCCGGCGCCGGCGAACCGGATGCTGGCGCGGGAGGTGGCGGCGATCGCACGGCGTTCGATCGTGAACGCCGCGCCGAGCAGCACGAACGTGAGGGCGACGGCCACCAGCGGGTTGGCGTCGTAGAAGTCGAAGCTGTCGACGAAGCCGGCGAACGCCGCCAGGCCGGCGACGGCGATCACCGCGACCGCGACCGCCTGGGCGCGCGTCGGGTGGTACGGAAGCCGCGCGACCGGGCGGTCGGGGACGGCGACAGCGCGCGGCGGCGCCTTGCGGGGGGACGCCTTGGCACGCGCCGCGGGCGGCCGCGGATCGCGCCGTTTCGCCTGCCGCTTCGCCACCTGGCTACCGTAACCGATCGAGTGCGGCCAGGAGGCGCGCGGCCATGGCGTCGACGCTGTGTTGATCGGCCGCCGTCTGCCCCGCCGGATCGTCGCGCGCCATGCGCAGCGCGGTCTCCAGCGCCGCGCCGATCGCGGCGGCATCGTCCGGGTCGACGAGCACGCTGCACGCTGCCGGCAGATCGACCGCGACCGGGATGGTGCGGGAGACGACGACCGGGAGGCCGCACGCCATCGCCTCCAGCGCGCCGAGCCCGTAGCCCTCGCGCGCGGGCACGAATGCCGCGACATCGGCCGCCCGCAGCACCCGCGGCACGTCGCGTGGCGGCACGAGGCCGAGCATGCGTGCGCCCTGCACCTCCGCCCCGGCTCCGACCAGCCACAGCTCGCCGCCGATACCGGCCACGGCCTGCGCCAGGGCGGCGCCGTTCTTGACGCCGACCTGCACGACCAGCGGACGGCGCGGGTCCGGCCCGAGGCCGCAGGTCGCGATGTCGCGGTCGCCGGGCCTGAACGCGGTGCGGTCGACGCCCATGTGCGCAGTGAGGACCTCCGGCGGGAGCGTGCACACCGCTGCCAGCCGGTCGGCGAGCGGGCGCGAGACGGCGACGAGCAGGGCCGCGTCGTCGAGCACCCGCCGCGTTCGCCGGCGCAGCCAGGCGGCGGACTCCGCGTTGACCACGTCCTGGCCGTGCGCGACGACGGCGTACGGCACGCCGGCCGCGCGGGCCGCGCGGCGGGCGGCGGCGCCGCCCGGGAAGAGGAAGTGGCCGAGCACGACGTCGGGCCTCGAGGCGCGCGCCGCTCCTTTGGCGGCCGCGAACAGGCGCCTCCACTTCAGGGGCGCACGGATGCCCCCGGCGCCGGGCGCGACCGACGCCACGGCCACGTCGGCGCCCAACCGCTCGAGCGCCCCGACCTGCCGCTCGACGAACGCACCCTGCTCGGGACGCTCGGGTGACGGCCACATCTGCGTGACGACCAGGATCCGCACGGGCACACGATACGCCGCCCGGCCCACGGCGTGCGCACCACCTGGCACGAACCGCGACAGACGGACGTAACAGTTACGTCTTTGTCAGCTGGCAGGACCGTTCACGACCAGGTTCGTGAACAGGACCGCGAACGATCCCTCCCCGGTACGTGACACACCGAATGTCGGCCGACCCGGCGACAGCGGATCCGGGTCGATCGTGTTGATGATGCTGTCGTCGTCGACCGACACCTGCACGCGCACGCCGGCGTCACCGGTCGTGCACGTCATGCGCAGGCGCAGCGACCCGTCCGCCAGACTGACATCCTCGGCGGTGCCCGATGCGAGCCGCGTGCCCCGCGGTGCGCCCGAGGTGTCGGTGCGGCGCAGCAGCTCGAAGGCACCGTCGGGAGCGACGGTCGCGAGGTAGTCGGAGCTGTCGGTCGCCGAGCACGAGAGGGCGATCGCGACGTCGCCGCCGGCGGGCGGCGCCGGCGCGCCGGGTGGTAGCGCGGCGGTCACGGAGAGCGCGGCGTTGGGCAACGTCTCGTCGAGGAAGCCCGCGGCGCTGCAGACGGTCTCGGCCGCGACCTCGACCTCGTAGCCGCCCTCCCCCGGCGTGAAGGTGCAGCCCTCGCCGCCGGGGCCGGACGCGAAGACGTCAGATGGCGGCGTCAGGACGTCCTGGAACACCACCGCGCTCAGGTCGGGTGCCGTGGCGGCGGTCGTCGGGGGCGGCGCGGTCGTCGCCTGCTCTGTGGTGGCCGGCTCGGCCGTGCTGGTGCCCGGCTCCGTCGTCTCCTCGGCCGCCTCGGACGTCGCGGTGGCCGACGTCGCGGTGGTGGAACCGCCGTTGCCGCGATCGCCGCTGACGACGAAGGCGGCGACCGCCAACCCGGCGACGAGCAGCACCAGTACGGCGATCACCGCCAGCATCAACCGGTTTCGGGAACCGTCCCCGTCCGCGCCGTCCGGCGCCCGGCCGAGGGGTACGCGCACCGTCTCGCGCAGCCGCGCCACGTCGGCGGACCAGAGGGTGTCGCGGAGCTCGATCGGCGCACGCCGCGCCAGCGCCGCCAGGTCGGCCGGCAGCTCGTCCGGCTGGGGCATGATCGCGCCGCGGACAAGGACCGGAATCACGGGCCCGGGCCGGCGCAGCGCCGTCGCCAGCTCGATCCGCACGGTGTCGGCGGCGAGGTCGAGGCGCCGGCGGCCGTGCTGGTCTGTATCGGTGAGCCAGTCGGGGCCGATCACGGCCAGCACCACGTCGGCGCGGTCGACGATGCCCTCGATCGCCTCGACGATGTCGGTGCCCGCCACCAGCGACTCGAGGCCCGGGACGATCTCGATACCACCGCCCGACACGGCCAGCTCCTGGGAGAGGCGGCGCACGTGGGCGCTTCCGTCGGGGTGACGATGACTGAGGAACACCGCGGTCATGGCATCCCCGCCACTATTGCAGCGTGTGCGAGCGGGTGCAAGGGTTACGTCACAGACGTAACATGTGAAAGCACATTCAGAACCTCGCCGCTACCCGCAGGATCGCGCACGAGAACCGCCTCACACCCCACGGTTCGTCTGTCAGCGGGTAGACGATCTCATACCCGAGTCGTTGCACCGACGCATGCACCGAGTCGACGTCATCGACCTCGATCGAGACGTCCGGGTGCACAGGCGCAGACGCATCGTCTGACATCACACTGATCTGCGCGCTCGTGTTGCCGGGCGCCACGAAGGTGACGATCCAGCCGAAGTCCATGGCCACCTCGAGACCGAGGACGTCCGCGTAGAACGCGCGACTGGCTCCCGGATCGGCAGCGTGTAGGTTGGGGACGATTCGTTTGACAGACATGAGAGCCGGGTGTCGGATTCGAACCGACGACATCTTCTTTACAAGAGAAGTGCTCTACCAGCTGAGCTAACCCGGCGAGGGCCCAAGGCGGCTCTGCAAGTGTATCGGCCACGCCGACCGCACCCCCGGCTATGGTCGGGACATGCCCGGCCCCGACATCCTGATCCGCAGGTCCGAGCGGGCGCGCCGGATTCGCGTCACCGTGGCCCATGACGGCCGCGTCGTCCTGGTCGCTCCCGCACGGGCCAGCGAGCGGGCCATCGCGCAGGCCGTCGAGGAGGCGAGGCCGTGGATCGAGCGGACGACCGCGCGCCTGGCCCGCGTCCCGGTGCTCGGGCTCGACGCGACAGGTGTCGCCTGGAGCAGCGGCGCGCCGCTGCGCGTCGTCCGCGACGCCGGGCCGCCGCGGGTGGCAGCCGGCGACGGGCTCCTCGTGCTGCGCGCGCCCGACGATGCGGCAGCCCAGAGGGCGCTCGATCGTTGGTATAGAGCCAGATGTCGCCAGCTGGTCGACTGCTGTCTACCCGCTCTGGCCGACCGTATGGGCGTGACGACCGGCCGCGTCACGATCCGGCAGGCGCGCACCCGGTGGGGCTCATGCAGCGCGTCGGGCGACCTCTCGTTCAACTGGCGTCTCGCGCTCGCGCCCGAGCCGATCCTGCACCACGTCGTCATCCACGAGCTCGCACACCTGGTGCATCGCGACCACTCCCGCCGCTTCTGGGCGATCGTCGAGGCGAACGACCCGTCGACCGCCGCCCACCGCGGGTTCCTGCGCCGCCACGGCGCAGAGCTGCTGGCCTACGACCCGGCGCGGGCGCTCTTGCCGGCCTCGGAGACGCGGTAGAGCGCATCCATGAGGTCGGCCTGCTGGGTCGGGTCGATCGCCGAGGCCAGAAGACGCGTGTGCTTACGCCGAATCACGTCCACTGCGGCCTGATGGACGATGCGTCCGTCCCTCGGTCAGCGTGAGGCGCGCCTTGCGGCCATCTCGCGCCGATTCGCCGCGTGAGATGAGGCCCAGCTCGCGCAGGCCGTTCAGCCACCCCGTTACCGTCGGGCGGGTGACGCCGAGCTCCTCCCGGCCGAGAGATCGGTATATAGGAGACAAAGGGGGTATAATGTATTAATTAGAAGGGAAGGGACCTTGCGCTTGACGCGCTGCAGGGCGTTGTCCACGGCCTTGGCGTCGCAGCCGGCGGTGTCGGCGATGACCTCGTAGGACTCGCCCTCGATGAAGCGCGTCAGCACCTGCGCCTCGAGCTTCGAGAGGCTCGTGCCAAGCATCGAGACCAGCGCGCCGAGCTCCTCGCTGGAGATCACGCGGACGCACGGGTCGGACACGGGCGAGCCGGCCAGGGCATCGCCCAGCGTGCACTCGCCGGAGTCGGGGTCCTGCCCGGCCGGCGTGTGGCTGAAGGAGACGTACCCGTTCAAGGGGCGCGTGCTTGAAGCGCGTCGCGCCCTTGATGGCCGTGATGATCTGGCGGGTGATGCAGAGCTCGGCGAACGAGCGGAAGCTCGACTCGCGATCGACGCGGTAGTCGCGGATCGCCTTGTAGAGCCCGATCATCCCCTCCTGCTGGAGGTCCTCGGCGTCGCCGCCGGCGAGGAAGTAGCTCGAGGCCCGCAGCCGCACGAAGGCCGAGTAGCGGCGCATCAGCACGTCGAGCGCGCGTCCGTCCCCGTTCTTGGCCCGGAGCACGAGCTGCAGGTCATCGGGCTCGCGCTGCGGTCGGGCGCGCTCTCGCGCCACGGCACCTGCGTCGGCTTGCACCTCGTGACCTCCGGATTGGGAACTCCTCACCCTCGAGTCGAGAATGAGGTTACTTGAGACTGCCGGATGGTTGCACACGGGACCACGCTCTGCAAGGCCCATTTGCAGCCGGGCCAATGGACGGGGGGGTGGAGCGGTGGCGCAGGGGTTCAACGGAGAGGTCTCCAGTGTCGCCACCCACCAGGTGGCGCTCGCTACGGGTAACCCCCGTTGCGCCCGGCAGGCGCCCGAACTCCGGCGCGCGTCAGGAGCCGCGCTGGCGCGCGGCCTCGAACAGCAGCACCGCGGCCGCCTACCGCGCGTTCAGCGACCCGATCCGGCCGCGCAGCGGGATCCGCACGAAGGCGTCGCACGCCGTGCGCACGCGCGGGCGCACGCCGCTGCCCTCGGCGCCGATCACGAGGATGGCGCCGTCCGCCAGGTCGACGTCGACGTATCGGTCGACCTGCGTCCGCGTCGGCCGCAAAGGTCCAGAGGCCCGGACGGCGCGAGCGCGACGAGCCAGTCGGCGAGGTTCGGCACGATGGCGATCGGCAGGTGCTCGACGGCGCCGGCGGAGGCCCGGCCGACGGCGGCGGTGACGTGCGCGGCCGCGGTGGCGCGGCACGATCAGCCCACCCGCCCCGGCGCACTCGGCGGCCGCGCGACGGCGCCGAGGTTCTGCGGGTCGGTGATCTCGTCCAGGGCCACCAGCAGGGGCCGCTCGGCGGCCGCGAGCTCGTCGGCGTCGGCGTAGCGGAACGGCTCGACGCGCGCCACGACGCCCTGGTGGTCGGGCTGCCCGCCAGCGCGTCGACCTCGTCGCCGCGCGCGATCCGCACGCGGCGTGCCTGCCAGCCAGTCGACATCGGCGCCGCGCGCGCTCGTGCACCACCTCGCGCACGCGCCGGCGCCCGCGCAGCGCCTCGCGCACGGGTTGGCGGCCGTAGACGACGTCGGTCATCGCAGAGTCAGCGACGGGCGGAACTCGCGGCCGTGCGCGATGTCGCGGACGTCGTAGCCCAGCGCGCGCGATCTCGTCGCGCAGGGCGTCGGCGCGCGCGAAGTCGCGCGCCGCGCGCGCGGCGTCGCGCTCCTCGGCCAGGGCTGACGACCTCGGCCGGCGACCCGTCGGCCGTCGCGTCGAGCCCGGCCAGGCCGAGCACGTCGAGGCGGCTCACGAGGAGCCCCAGCGCGTGGTCGAGGGCGGCGCGCGGCGCAGCCGGCGTCGACCGCCCCGTTCGCTCACGGGCCAGCCCGAACAGCGCGGCGACGGCCTGCGGCGTGCCGAGGTCGTCGTCCAGCGCGGCGTCGAAGCGCGCTACCGGCGGCGTCCGCGTCGCGCTGCAGCGCCGCGCCGGCCTCGGCGCCGTCGCCGTCGGGCGCAGCGCGCCCGCGCTGGAACGCCTCGCGCAGGCGCGCCACCGCCGGCTCGAGCCTGGTCGAGGGTGGAGTCGGAGTACTCCAGCGGCGAGCGGTAGTGCGCCTGCGCGAACAGCATCAGCAGCGTCTCGGGGCCGCGGGCGTCGAGCGCGTCGCGCCAGCCGCTCCACGTTGCCGAGCGACTTCGACATCTTGTCGCCGGAGAACTCCAGCATGCCGTTGTGGAGCCAGGTGCGGCGAACGCGGTGGCCCGCGCCCGCAGCTCTGCGCGCGCTCGTTCTCGTGGTGCGGGAAGATCAGGTCGAGGCCGCCGCCGTGGACGTCGAACTCCGGGCCGAGATCGCGCACCGCCATCGCCGAGCACTCGATGTGCCAGCCCGGCCGGCCGCGGCCCCAGGGGCTCTCCCACCAGGTGTCCTCGCCGTCCTTGGCGCCCTTCCAGAGCGCGAAGTCGAGCGGCGACTCCTTGCCCTCGCCCGGCTCCAGACGCCCGCCCTCCTGCAGCAGCTCGTCCGGCCGCTGGCCCGACAGCGCGCCGTAGCCCGCGAAGGCGCGCACGCGGAAGTACACGTCGCCGGCGGCTGGATACGCCAGGCCGCGCTCCACCAGCGACTCGATCAGCGCGACGATCTCCGGCACGGTGTCGGTGACGCGCGGCTCGTGATCGGGGCGGCCCAGGCCGAGCCGGCCGGTGTCCTCGATGTAGGCGTCGGCGAACTCGCGCGCCAGCTCCGCGCTGGGCCGTCCGGCCGCCTGCGCCGCGTCGTAGATCTTGTCGTTCACGTCGGTGACGTTGATGACCGTGCGCGCCGCGATGCCCTGGCGCTCCAGGTGGCGCTTCAGCGTCATCGCGACGACGTACGGCCGCGCGTTGCCCACGTGGATGAACGAGTAGACGGTCGGGCCGCACGAGTAGATCGAGAGCCGCCCGGCGCCACGGGCTCACGGCCGGTCTGACGGCTCAAGCTGTCGTAGAGCCTGAGGTTCACGCGCGTCGCTGCCGCCGAGGCGCGACGGATGGCGTCGTCGCGCTCGATGGCCGCGACGACGTGCTGCAGCGCCACGCCGCGGTCGCGGCCCGTCAGCGCGCGCCGCAGCGCGCGCTTCACGTCACGGCCCGCCACACCGGCGGCCGCGAGGCGCGTCTGCAGCTCGCCGAGCAGCTCCGTGGCGTCGTCGGGGGACACGAACGCCTCCGGCCACTCGCCGCGCAGCTCGGCAAAGGCCGCGGCCACGGCCTCGCCCATGGCGTCGAGCTCCGGCGACGCCGCGGCGGCACGAGCACGGCCTCCGAGTCGTCGGCGGCCTCCAGCAGGGTGTGGGCGCCGCGCAGTGCCGGGCCGAGGGCCGTGAGCTGCGTCGGGTGCACCACGACGCCGCGCTGCTCCAGCACCTGGCCCACGCGCCGGGCGAGCTCGAGCACGTTCAGGCGCTTGAGGTGCTCCTGCGAGAGCCAGTCGATGCGGCCGCGGTCGAAGTGGCTGGCGCCGCGCGACAGCGAGGCCAGCTCGAACCGCGCGGCGAGCTGCCCCAGCAGCATCGGGTCGTCGTCCAGGGCGGGGCAGGCCAGCTGCGCGAAGTAGTTGAGCAGCGCCTCGGGCGGGTAGCCCTCGCCGCGCAGCTCGGCGATCGACGGCGCGCCGGTGCGCTTGGACAGCTTCGCGCCGTCCTCCCCCACCAGCAGCGCGGTGTGGGCGTAGCGCGGCTGCCGCAGCTCCAGCGCGTCCATCAGCACCAGCTGACGGGCCGTGTTCGTCAGGTGGTCCTCGCCGCGGATCACGTGGGTGATCTCCATCAGCGCGTCGTCCACCGCCGTGGCCAGGGTGTAGGTGGCAGTGCCGTCGCTGCGCAGCAGCACGAAGTCCTGCACCGCGCCGGCGCGGACCACGACGCTGCCGCGCGCGGCGTCGCGCACCTGCACGTCGACCTGCGGCGTGCGGAAGACGACGGGCCCGTTGGCCCCCTCGCGCTCGGCCGCGCCGCTGGCCACGAGCCGCTCGGCGTGCTCGCGGTAGAGCGGCATGCGCTCGGACTGCCGGTACGGGCCGAACGGCCCGCCCTCGTCCGGCCCCTCGTCGAAGCGCAGCCCCAGCCACTCGGCGTCCTGGCGGATGGTGCGCTCGTAGCGCCGGTCCGAGCGCTGCGCGTCGGTGTCGTCCATCCGCAGCACGACGGAGCCGCCCACCCGTCGGGCGAAGAGGAAGTTGGCGACGCCGGTGAGGGCGCTGCCGAGGTGCAACGCGCCGGTCGGAGAGGGCGCGAAGCGGACGCGGACGCCGGCCACGCTCGCAGGATACGGGTCTCGCGGGTCCGCTCCCGCGGACCGCCCCGCGAAGGCTACGGCGCGGCGCGGCGCCCCGACGCGATGAGCGTGACCCCCGGGAACTCGAGTCCGGCGGGCGTCTCGTACGGCCGCACCGCCTCCTCGAGCCGGCCGCGGAGCGCCAGCGCCGCGTGCTCGGGCAGCGACTCGAGCCGCTTCGCGAGCGGGCCGGCGAGGGCCGACGTCCGCGTCAGCCACTCGTCGAACGTGGTGGTGCGCAGCGGCACGTCGAGCTCGTCGACCGCGACCTCGGCCAGTCCCGCGGCGCTCATCAGACCAGCCAGCCGGCCGGGATCGTCGAGCGAGAAGGGCCCGGGAACACCGGGCGGCGGCACGGGCTGGCCGAGCTGGACGCTGAGGGAGGTGAGGACGGCGCCGAGCCACGGGTTGCGCTCGCGCGGCCCCCAGACGGCGACGGCGACGCGACCGCCGGGCCGGAGCACCCGCGCGATCTCCCGCACGGCACGATCGGGTTCGGCGGCGAACATGAGGCCCTCGCGGCATAGCACGACGTCGAACGAGGCAGCGGGCTGCTCGATCTGCTCGATGTCCAGCTCGCAGGTGCTGACGTTGGCGACCCCTCGGGCGGCGGCCCGCGCCGCGGCGATGGCCGTCATCTCGGGCGAGACGTCGGACAGCACGACATCGCCACCCGGCTGCACCAGCGCGGCGGCCTCGAGGCCCACGCCGCCGGGACCGCAGGCCAGCTCGAGCACCCGCTCGCCCGGCTGCGGAGCCGACCGGCGGAGCAGTTCCTTCGTGACGGCGGCGGCGCGGGCGTCGACGTAGTCGGCGTGCTCGCGCCACGCCCCGGCCACGGCCGACCACATGCCGTGCAGGTGGGCGGCGCGGGTCGCTGGTCGTCTCGGTTGCCATGTCGGACCTCCAGTCGAGTTCAATTCATTACACTCTACATGTAATGAAGTAATCGATACAATACCGAAATGGACGAGCCTGTCAAGCCCACCCGGCGCTACGACTCACCGCGCCGGCGCGAGCAGGCCTCGGCGACCCGGCGCGACATCCTCGCCGCCGCCCAGCGGCTGTTCGAGGAGCAGGGTTACGCGGCGACCACGATGGCCGCGATCGCGGCCGGAGCGGGAGTCGCGCTGAAGACCGTCTACGTCGCCTTCGAGACGAAGGGCGGCGTGCTCCGCGCGCTGTGGCACCTGCTCCTGCGCGGCGACGACGAGAACCGGCCGGTCGGCGAGCGCCGCTGGCATCTCGAGGTGCTCGAGGAACCCGACCCGGAGCGCCAGCTACGGCTGAACGCGCGCAACTCGCGCATCGTCAAGGAGCGCGCCGGCGGCCTGCTCGGTGTGATCCGCAACGCGGCTCCCACCGATCCCGACATCGACGCCCTGTGGAACCGGATCCAGACCGAGTTTCACGGCCTCCAGCAGCAGGTGGTCGAGTCGCTGCGCGACAAGGGCGCGCTGGCGCCGGGCCTCGACGTCGCGCGGGCGACCGACATCCTCTGGACGCTCAACCATCCGGACGTATGGCAGCTGTTGCACGGCCGGCGTGGGTGGACCGGAGCCCAGTACGAGCAGTGGTTCGGTGACACGACCTGCTCGCAGCTGCTGGCGGCTCCGAGCCGCCCTGGTGGATCGCCCTAGCCGGCGAGCGCGGGTGCCGACACGTTGTGGCCCGGCAGGTCGCAGTGCGTGGTCCCGGGCACGGCGGCGTTGACGCAGCGGCGGCCGTTCGGTCGGATGAACGAGCAGACACCGTCGTCCTCGTCGGACCGGGCCTGCAGGTTCGCGGCGTCCTCCACCAGCAGCTCGATGGGAGCGCCGACGAGCTCGGAGGCGAGCTTCAGGCCCTGTCCGTCCTCGCCGGCCACGGAGTCGCGCTCGTCCGCAGCGAGGATGGCGACGTAGCCGGCCGCGCTCTTCTCGACGCGCCGCACCTTCGCCGGGGCGAGGGCGGCGATGACGAGGTTCAGCGGATCGTTGTCGTACTCGAGCAGGTCGAGCTCCTCGCCCAGGGCATCGCGGATCAGGCGGATGCGGGAGCCGCGCTCTCCGACGATGATGCCGATCGGGCTCGAGGCGCCCCGCGTGGTATCCCCCGAGGCGACCGCGACCTTGGTGCGAACACCGGGCGTGCGGGCGATGCGGACGAGCTCGATACGTCCGTCCTTGACCTCGGCCACCTCGCCCGCGAAGACGGCCTTGACGAAGCGCGGGTCGGACTGGGAGAGGCTGATCTGCGCCGTCGACGTGTTCTCCTCGACGGCCACGATGACGGCGCTGATGACGTCGCCCAGCCGCGGCGGGCGGCCCGGGATGAGTTCGGCGTTCGTGATGATCGCCTCGGCGTCGGAGAGCGTGACCAGCAGCCCGGAGGCGATGCGTTCGGACACGGTTCCGGTGACGAGCTCGCCGACGCGGTGCACGTACCTCGTGTAGATGACCGACTGCTCGCTGTGGCGCATCTCGCGGCGCAGCGCCTCCTTGGCGGCACTCGCGGCGACGCGGCCGAAACGGGCGGCGTCGAGCTCGATGACCTCGCGCTCCTCCTCCGGCAGCTCGTCGAAGTTGACGACTGCGATCTCCTTGCCGCTCGGGCCGTCGACGACGTCGATGCCCGGCCGCGGCAGGTCGCCGGCGTGCAGGTCGCGGAGACGCTCGATGCGCATCTCGCCCGTCTCGGAGTCGAAGACGGCGCGGGAGTAGGCCGCGCTCGGAGCGTCGCTGCCGGCAGTGAATGCCGCGAGCAGCGCAGACTCGATGGCGCTGACCACGCTCTGGCGGTTCACGCCGCGCTCCGTGCGCAGCGACTTGAAGATGTCGTCGAAAGCGGTCATCCGAAGGTCTCCCGGAAGGTCGAGGAGCGGCAAGCCGGTTCGGCGCCGCCGTAGCGCTGCATCGCAGGCGAGTTCGGCACTCGCCCGGGGCGCCGCGGGCATCCTACCGCGTCGACCTCGAACGCCTTCCCCCAGGCGGGACGGAATGTCGGTTTATGTAACCGGCAAAGCGGTACGCAACTGTACCCAGTAGGCGGTACAATGAGGCGCACATGGCAGCTGCCCTCAACCCCTTCATCTGGGACCGACCGCTCGACGACCCGACGAAGATCGTCGGCATGGAGCCGTTCGCGCACGAGGTCGCGCTGACGCTCAAGGGCCAGACCAACGTCGCGCTCTTCGGCCCGCGCGACACGGGCAAGACGACGTTCACCAACCAGCTCGCGCTCGAGCTCGGGAAGACGCCACGGCGCCGACGCACCGCCCTTCGACGTCGTGACGCGTGAACCTCCAGCGCGTCGTCAGCCTCCCGGGCTTCATCGGATGCGTGCACGACGCGATGACCGCGCATCCCGAGAAGCGCCTGCGGCGGCGCGGCTCAGCGCCAGATCGAGCGCGCTGGAGAAGGAGATCGGCTTCGACATCAGCGTCATCCAAGGCGGCGTCAGGCGGGCGCCGCGACGACGGCCGCGAGCACGATGCCGAGACGCTCCACGCGCAGCTGCTGGCGCTGCGCGCCCTGTCCGACCACCTGGTGGTCGTCTTCGACGAGTTCCAGCGGCTGCGCCACTGCCCGGGCGACCCGCTGTCGCCATCCGCTCGGCGCTGATGAGCTCCGGCGCCAACCACGTCTCGCTGCTGTTCACGGGCTCGATCCGCAACGCGCTGAAGATGATGCTCGAGGACTCCGGCAGCCCGCTCTTCGGCGAGGCGGCCGACCATGCAGCTGCCCGTCATCAGCCGCGCCGACTTCCTCGAGTACCTCGACTTCCAGTTCGAGGCCACGGGCAAGCCGATCGACGAGCAGGCGCTCGAGCTACCTGCGTCAACGCCACGCGCGCGCACCCCCGCAGCACCCAGCAGCTCGCCTGGGAGTGCTGGACGGGCACCGCGGCCGGCACAGCCGGTCGACGCTGGAGCGCGGTGATCGGCGCGCACGACCGGCTCGTCCAGTCGATCGAGCGCTCGGAGTTCGCGGCCGTGCTCAGCGTGCTGCGTCAACGGCGACGACGGCGAGGTCAACGAGGTGCGCGCGCTCCAGCTGCTCGCCGACCGCGGCGGCGCCACCGTCTCGAGCCGCGCCGCATGGCCGGTGCTGTACGGGTTCTCGAGCCACTCGCGGGTGCGCCCGCACTCGAGCGCCTGCGCGGCCGCGGCCTCGTCGACGTGCGCGACGGACGCCTGGTACATCGTGGACCCGCTGTTCGACGAGTGGCTGCGGCGCGCGTCGCCGCTGGCGGACCGTCCGCCGATCGAGGCGCCGGACGAGGATTGATCGTACCGTTTAAGCGGTACAGATCGGGACTGCAGGGCGGTACATCACAATCGACGTCGCCCGCCGCACGGATACACGGCGCGATCTCCGCAACAATTGCCACGTCCCGCGCGATTGCCAGGAGGAACTCATGTCCGATACCGGCGTGCAGTCCGTATCCGTTGAGGTCGACCAGTGGCTGGCGAGCTTCGAGGAGGCGCTGACCGCCGGTGACACCGCCGCCGTCTCCGACATGTTCGGAGACCAGAGCTTCTGGCGGGATCTCGTCGCGTTCACGTGGAACATCAAGACCGTCGAGGGGCCGGCGGGCGTGAAGCACATGCTCGACCACACGCTCGCGAACGTGAAGCCGCGCGGGTGGCGCACGGTCGAGCCGCCGACCGAGGCGGGCGGGGTGATCGACGCCTGGATCGCATTCGAGACCGAGGTGGGACGCGGCAGCGGGCACCTGCGGCTTCGCGACGGGAAGGCGTGGACGCTGCTGACGGCCCTGGACGAGCTCAAGGGGTACGAGGAGCCGAGCGGCCCGAACCGGCCGAAGGGCGCCGAGCACGGCGCCGATCCGGACCGGCGGACGTGGCTCGAGAACCGCGAGGCCGAGGCCGCGCAACTCGGGTACGAGACCCAGCCGGAGGTCGTGATCATCGGCGGCGGACAGGGCGGCATCGCGCTCGGCGCGCGCCTGCGCCAGCTCGGCGTCCCGACGATCATCGTCGAGCGCAACGAGCGCCGCAGGCGACTCCTGGCGCAAGCGCTACAAGTCACTCTGCCTGCACGACCCGATCTGGTACGACCACCTGCCGTACATCAAGTTCCCCGCCAACTGGCCGGTGTTCTCGCCGAAGGACAAGATCGCCGACTGGCTCGAGATGTACACGCGCGTGATGGAGCTCAGCTACTGGAGCTCGACGACGGCGAAGAGCGCGCAGTACGACCTGCCGCCGGTGAGTGGACGGTGGTCGTGGAGCGCGACGGCGCCGAGATCGACGCTGCGCCGAAGCAGCTCGTGCTGGCGACGGGCATGTCGGGGAAGACGAACGTGCCCGCGATCCCGGCAGGGACGTCTTCGCGGGCCACCAGCACCGACTCGTCCGAGCACCGGGGCCCGACGCCTACAAGGGCAGGAACGCGGTCGTGGTCGGCTCGAACAACTCCGCCCACGACATCTGCGCGGCGCTGTGGGAGGCCGGCGCCGACGTGACGATGGTGCAGCGCTCGTCGACCCACGTCGCGCTCGGACTCGCTGATGGAGATCGCCCTCGGTGCGCTCTACTCCGAGGAGGCGGTTGCGAACGGCGTCACCACGGAGAAGGCGGACATGATCTTCGCGTCGCTGCCGTTCAGGATCATGCACGAGTTCCAGATCCCGGTGTACGCGCAGATCCGCGAGCACGACGCCGACTTCTACGCCCGGCTGGAGGCAGGCCGGCTTCGACCTCGACTGGGGCGACGACGAGTCCGGGCTGTTCATGAAGTACCTGCGGCGCGGCTCGGGCTACTACATCGACGTGGGGCGCGTCCGAGCTCGTCGCGAGCGGCGACATCAAGCTCGCGCAGGGCCAGGTCGACCACCTCACCGAGGATGCCGGTCGTGCTGGCGGACGGCACCGAGCTGACCAGGCCGACCTCGTCGTCTACGCGACGCGGCTACGGCTCGATGAACGGCTGGTGCGCCGACCTGATCTCGCAGGACGTCGCCGACCGGGTGGGCAAGGTCTGGGGCCTCGGTTCGGACACGACCAAGGATCCCGGCCCGTGGGAGGGCGAGCTGCGCAACATGTGGAAGCCGACGCAGCAGGAGGGCCTCTGGATGCACGGCGGCAACCTCCACCAGTCACGCTTCCACTCGCTGTTTCTGGCACTGCAGCTGAAGGCCAGGGCGGAGGGCATCCCGACGCCGGTGTACGGGCTGCAGGAGGTGCATCACCTGAGCTGAGTGGACCGCCGCGAGCGCGCCGAAGGCGCACGGCGTGCGCCAACAGCGTCACGTACCCGTCACAAAACGCACCCGAATGTCCGTCGCCCTGCCGCACAGCGAATCCGACATTCCCGCGTGATTCGTGACCGGTCGGTCGCGCTCCCGGTACCGTCCGCGCGCGTCCCGGGCGTTTCCGTGCCGCGCCCTCGAGTCAGGCTGAGGGCGTGCAGCTCCGACGCAGGAGCCACCCACCGCAAGCGCCGATCCACCATCGGGCCTGGCGAATCGCCGACCCGCGTCGCGCTGCTCGACGCCGCGTTGCCTCCGGGCCCGCGGCCCACGGCTGCCGAAACGCAAATGCCCCATCCACCACCGGGGGTACGATCGGACATCCATGCCTCTGCAGGAAGCTGAGTTCGTCGACTCCGTGATCGGTGGTACCGGAAGTCGGCTCGCGCCCTCCCCGCGCGAGACCCGCGATCCGTACGCGATCCTCGTCTCGGAGGTCATGCTCCAGCAGACGCAGGCGAGCCGCGTCGTGGAGCGCTACAACGAGCGCTGGCTCGCTCGCTGGCCGACCGCCGCGGCGCTGGCGGCAGCGTCGCCGGCCGAGGTGATGTCGCCTGGAGCGGGCTGGGCTACAACCGCCGCGCGGTGCGCCTGCACGCCGCTGCCCGCCGGGTCGCCCGCGACGGCTGGCCGACGACCTACGAGGGGCTGCTGACGCTGCCGGGCGTCGGCCCGTACACCGCCGCGCGCGTCACCGCCTGGCGTTCGGCGAGGACCGGCTGCCGGTCGACGTCAACATCCGCCGCGTGCTGCACCGCGTGCTCGAGCGGGAGGCGATCGCGCCGCCCGCCGGCCGCACGCCCGAATTGACACAGGCGCTGTTCGACCTCGGCGCCACCGTCTGCATCGCGCGGCGGCCGCGCTGCGGCGCCTGTCCGCTCGCCGCCGCCTGCCCGTCGCGCGGACGAACCTACGAGCCGGAGCGCAAGCAGGGCCGGTTCGAGGGCTCGCGTCGACAGGCCCGCGGTGCGCTGCTGCGCCGCGTCGCGGCCGGGGCGGTCGCGCTGGACGACACCGACACCGAGATCGCCCGCGCCCTCGCGCGGGACGGCCTGGTGTCCATCGCGGACGGGCGGATTACACTGCCGGGCGAATGACTGCCGCCTGGATCGTCGCTCGCGATCATCGTCGCGCTCCTGCTCTACCTGTCGTTGCTGTCGTACAACAAGCTCGTCCGCCTTCGCAACGAGGTCGACCAGGGCTTCTCCTCGATCGACGTGCAGCTGAAGCGGCGCGCCGACCTGATCCCGAACCTGGTCGAGTCGGTGAAGGCCTACGCCGCGCACGAGGCGAGCGTCTTCCAGAAGGTCACCGAGGCGCGCGCGGCCACGCTCGCCGCCGCCACGCTGCCCGCGAAGGCCGCCGCCGACGCGCTCATGCAGTCGGCCATCACCGGCCTGCTCGGCATCGCCGAGGCGTATCCGGAGCTGCGCGCCGTCGAGAGCTTCAAGGCCCTGCAGGCCGAGCTGTCCGACACCGAGAACAAGATCGCCGCGGCCCGCCGGTACTACAACAACACCGTGCGGCGCTACAACACGGCGCTGCAGTCGGTGCCGACGAACGTGATCGGCGGCGCCACCGGCTTCACGCGCCGCGAGTTCTACCGGATCGAGGACGACGCCGACCGCGAGCCCGTCGCCGTCACGTTCGGCGCCGTGACGGTCCAGGAGCAGATCCGCGCGAACCAGCTGCGCACGTTGGTCGTGCTGCTGGGCTTCGGCGCGCTCATCGCGGCACTGGTGGTCGCCATCGGCGCGCGTACGACCCCGGCGTCGCCGGCGTGGTCGGCATCGCGGCGATCGTCTACGGGCTGTTCGCGTGGTTCTTCGCCGACGGATCGTCGCGCGTGGCTCGGGCGCGCACCCGATCACCCGCGCAGCAGCCCGAGCTGTACCGCCGTCGACAACGCCGCGATCGGCGCCGGGCTTGCCGGACCCCCGACGTCTACCTCATCGACGACCCCGCACCCAACGCCTTCGCCGCCGGCCGCAACGAGCACGCGTACGTGGCGGCGACCACCGGCCTGCTGGACCTGCTCGACGAGCGCGAGCTCGAGGGCGTGATGGCGCACGAGATCGCGCACGTCCGCAATCGCGACGTGCAGCTGATGACGATCGCGGCGGTGCTCATCGGCTCGATCGTGCTGCTCTCCGACATGCTCATGCGGATGACCCTCTTCGGCGGCGGCGCAAGGGCGGGAACGACAATCCGATCGCGCTGATCGTCGGGATCGTCGTGCTGGTGCTGGCTCCGATCGTGGCCGCGCTGCTGCAGATGTCGCTGTCGCGCCGGCGCGAGTACCTCGCCGACGCGAGCGCGGTCGACATCACCGGCGACGCGGACGGGCTCGCCTCGGCGCTCGCCAAGCTGGCCGCGGACACGCACGCCGCTGCGCAACGTCACGCGCGCGACGGCGCACCTGTACATCGAGTCGCCGCTGCGCGACCACGTCGGGCTGCGCTCGAGGCTCGGCGGGATGTTCGACACCCACCCGCCGCTCGAGGAGCGCATCCGCCGCCTCGCCGAGGCCGGCGGGTTCCCGGCGCCATGACGTACTCGATCGTCGCTCGCGATCCGGAGACCGGCGAGCTCGGCGTCGCCGTGCAGTCGCACTACTTCACGGTCGGGCCGATCGTGCCGTGGCTGCAGGCCGGTGTCGGAGCGGTCGCGACGCAGTCGTTCGTCGAGCCGGCCTACGGGCTGCGCGGGCTCGCCCGCATGGCGACGGGAACGCCGCGCCCGACGCGCTGGCGGCGCTCGTCGCCGACGACGAGGCGCGCGATGTGCGGCAGGTGGCGATGGTCGACACGCGGGGCCGCGTCGGCGTCCACACCGGCGCGCGCTGCATCGTCGACGCCGGCCACCGCAGGGGCGACGGCTTCTCGGTGCAGGCCAACATGATGCGCCGCCCAACGGTGCCCGACGCGATGCATGCTGCCTACCTCGGCACCGCCGCGCCGCTGGCCGAGCGCCTCGTCGCCGCGCTCGTCGCAGCCGAGGGCGAGGGCGGCGACCTGCGCGGCCGGCAGTCGGCGGCGATCAGGATCGTGCGCGCCGAGTCGGGCGACGACCCGTGGAACGACGTGGTGCTCGACCTGCGCGTCGAGGACCATCGCCGAGCCGATCGCCGAGCTGGCGCGGCTCGTGCGCATGCACCGCGGCTACGCGGAGCTGGGGCGCTCGGAGGAGCTGCGGGTCGCCGGGCGCGAGGCCGAGGCCGACGCCGCGGCCGAGGAGGCGCTGGCGCTGCTGCCGGAGAACGTCGAGATCGGCTTCTGGCGTGGCGTGCAGCTCTGCATCGACGGGCGCGACGCCGACGCGCGACCGCTGCTCGACCGGGCCTTCGCCGCCGACGACGGCTGGCGCGAGCTGACGCGGCGCCTGCCCGCCGCCGGCCTGCTGGCCGACGAGGACGCGCTGGTCGCGCGCATCCTCGGCGCCTAGCCCTCCAGCGGAGCGCTCGAGCAGCACGACCGCCTGCGCGCCGCGGCCCCCTCGCCCCGGCCGGTGAAGCCGAGGCCGTCGGTGGTGGTGCCGCGGATCGAGACGCGGTCGGCCGTCGCGCATCGCGACGGCCACGCGGTCGCGCATCACGTCGACGTGCGGCGCGATCTTCGGCTCCTGCAGCACCACCATGCAGTCGGCGTTCACCAGCCGCCAGCCCGCCGCCGCGAGCTGCGCGAAGGCGCGTCGCGAGCAGGTCGATCGACGCGGCGTCCCGCCACTCGGGCGTGCCGGGGAAGAGCCGGCCGATGTCGCCCATCGCCAGCGGCTCCGAGCGCCGCGTCGCACAGCACGTGGCAGACGATGTCGGCGTCGGAGTGCCCCTCCAGCCCGGCGGCGGACGGGATCGTGACGCCGCCCAGCACGAGCGGGCGGCCCGCGACCAGGCGGTGGGCGTCGAACGCCGTGCCGACGCGGAGGTCAGCCAAGGGTGACCTCCTGCCGCTCGCGGCCGCGGAAGCGCACCAGCGAGCGGTAGCCGGCGGCGCAGGCGGCCGCCAGGCAGCGGTCGACGCCGAGTGCCGACGTCGGCCGGCGAGTGGGCGTCGGAGGCCAGCGTGATCGGCACGCCGGCCGCGTACAGCCGGCGCAGCCAGCGTCGGACGGGTAGATCTCGCCCGCCGGCCTTGCGCAGGCCGGCGCTCGAGATCTCGGCGCAGACGCCGGCCTCGCGGAAGCCTCGGCGAGCCGGTCGCCGAGCTCGTCGGCGCAGCGCCGCGGTGGGCCGCTGGCCGAACACCTTGGCCAGGTCGGGATGCGCCATCACGTCGTAGAGTGCCGCTCTCGGCCGCCGCGCAGACGGCGTCGACGTAGACGCGCCAGCCCTCGTCGACGGCCAGCGCCTCCCAGATCGAGTAGTCGGGATGGTCGAACGCCAGCGGGCCCGACCAGTGGACCGAGCCGAGCACGACGTCCCAGTCGTAGCCGTCGGCGATCGCCGCGCACGCCGTCGAGCCGCGTCGGCGCCGAGCCAGTCCAGCTCGATGCCGAGCCAGCACCGGCAGGCCCGAGTCGCGGGCGGCCGCCACGCTCGAGCAGTAGAGATCGATGTCGTCGAGCGTGTGCTCGCGCCAGTAGACGTGGTCGGACAGGTGCGGCGGCCTGGGCGAAGCGGTAGATGTGCTCGGTGATGGCGATCTCGCCGACGCCCCGCTCGCGCGGCCGCGCGACGTACCGCGCGAGGTGCTCCGGCGCGTAGGCGCCCGCGTCGAGGCGACTGCCGTCCGGCCGCAGGTGCAGGTGGTAGTCGACGATCATCCGGCCAGCTCCAGCGCCCGCGGCCAGGTCGCTCCGGCGTCGTCACCTTGAGGTTGCGCGGGTCGCCCTCGACGCACACCACCCGGCCGCCGGCGGCCTCGACCAGCGACGCGCAGTCGGTGGCCGCCGCGAGCGATCCGCCGGCCTTCCCGATGGCGGCTCGGAGCCGTTCGACCGGGAAGCCCTGCGGCGTCTGCACGGCACGCAGCGACGACGCGGTCGAACGTCTCCGACACCGCGCCGTCCGGCCCCAGCCGCTTCACCGTATCGGTCGACCGCGAGCGCCGGCACGACGCCGTCGGCGCCCTCGGCCAGCCCGTGCATGACGCGGTCGATCGAGCGCGTCGTCGACCAGCGGGCGGGCGGCGTCGTGCACCAGCACGAAGTGCTGCGGAGTCGGGCAGGCACGCAGGCGCGTTCGCCACCGACTCGGCCCGCGACGCGCCGCCCGGCACGGCGGCCGCGATCTTGCCGGCGCCGATGTCGTCGGCGATCAGGCTCATGTCGGTCTCGAACCCCTCGGGCACCGCGACGACGATGCCGTCGACGCCGTCGTGGTCCTCGAACGTCTCCAGGCAGGCGGCCACCAGGGTGCGCTCGCCGAACTTGACGAACGCCTTCGGGCGATCGCTGCCGCAGCCGCTCACCCGGCACCGGCGCGCGACCGACGATCACCCAGGTCTCGAGCGCTCTCATCCGGCCAGGCGGCTGAAGATCATCTTGCCGGACGGGCTCTGCAGGACGCTCGTCACCTCGACGTCGACGGTGTCGCCGAGCAGCTTGCGGCCGCGCCTCGATCACGATCATCGTGCCGTCGTTGAGGTAGCCGACGCCCTGATCGGCCTCCTTGCCCTCGCGGATCACCTTGACGCGCAGGTTCTCGCCCGGCAGCACGGCCGGCTTGAGGGCGTTGGCGAGCTCGTTGACGTTCAGGACGACGACGTTCTGGATCCGCGCGACCTTGTTGCAGGTTGTAGTCGGTGGTGAGGATCGGCAGGCGCCGCTCCTGCGCGAGGCGCAGCAGCTTCGCGTCGACGTCGGCGCAGCTCGGGATAGTCGACGTCGGGCGTCGACAGCGGCCGCTTCGCGAGCCGGATGTCGTGCACGACCTCGAGGCCGCGCCGCCCGCGGGCGCGCCGCTGCGGATCGCTCGAGTCGGCGACGCGCTGCAGCTCCTCGAGCACGAACACCGGGATCACCAGCTCGCCGTCGAGGAAGCCCGGTGGCGACGATGTCGGAGATGCGGCCGTCGATGATCGCGGAGGTGTCGACGAGCTTCGGCGGTGCCGGTCGGCATGCGCTCGCCGGGCGCCGACTCGAACCGCGCCGGGTTGATGCCGACGAGCCGCAGGATCGCCCGCGCCCGGCGCGCGCCCACGATCGCGAACACGTACCCGAAGATCAGGAACAGCGGCAGGAGGACGTACCTGCCGACGTACGGCAGCGGCGAGATGGCGAAGCCGAGCAGCGCCGCTGCGGCGAGGCCGAGGATCAGGCCCGACGCCGCCGACGACGAGCTCGGAGGCCGAACGGTCGGAAGCTGCGGTCTCTACCCTGCGGAGTGCGCGGACGAAGGCGCTGTCGACGATGGCTGCGATCAGCCAGCCGGCGGCGGCGCCACCGAGAACCACACTTGCCCAGACGAGATAACGGGAAGAAGACGGATGATAGGAATCCGGGAACTTCGTGTGGATCGCGATCTGAATTGCGCCGAGCGCTCCGAGCAGAGCGAAGACCATGCGGATGACGGCTGTCATGGTCTTGTTGTCCGGCCGTGCCGTACGGCCGGTGTGCCCGCCTCCGCGGGCGGGTTGGAGGCTAGGTCGACGCGCGAGACGCGGCAGTCTCGCGCTCCAGGGCGATCTCCTCGAGCAGCTCGTCCAGGTAGGCCTGGGCCTCTGCCTCGTCGAGGTCCTTCGCGTACTGGATCTCGGACGCGAGGATGCGCTTGGCGCGCGCCATCATCTGGCGCTCGCCCGACGACAGGCCCTTCTCGATCGACCGGTTCATCAGGTTCCTGATGACCCCGACGAGCTCGAGCACGTCGCCCGTGCGCATCTTCTCGCGATTGTGCTTGAACCGCCGGTTCCAGTTGCCGGCGATCACCTCGTCCTCGCCGCGCAGCAGCGCCAGGACCGCATCGAGGTCCTCGCCGGTGATGACCGCGCGCAGGCCCGCCGCGTCGGTCGCGTCGGCCGGCACCATCAGCGTCATCTCGCTCGCGATGATGCGGATCGTGAGGTAGTCGCGCGCCTCACCCAGCACGGTCTTCGTCTCGCGACCGACCACGACTCCCGCGCCATGTTGCGGGTAAACGACCTTGTCCCCGACCTCGAACACCTGCCGCCACCTCCACCGGCCGCTGCTGCGGCATCCCCCAAAGGGGTTATCTCAGGATAGCCGCAGACTGCGGACTATTACAGCTGGAGGTAACGATCCATCAGGTTGTGCTCCTGCAGCCGGCGCAGTCCCTCGCGGATCTCGCGGGCCTGCGCGGGGCCGACGCCGTCGCAGCGACTCGAGCTCGCGCAGCGGCGCGCGGACGAGCTGGTCGAGCCCGCCGAACGCCTCGACGACGGTGCGGACGATGTCGTCGGTGAGCCGCGGGACGTGCGCGAGCGCGCGGTAGCCGCGCGGCGTGCACGGCCTGGTCGAGCGGGTTGACGGCGCCGTGGCCGAGCACCTCGGCCAGCTCGGAGAAGCCGAGCAGCCGGCGATACGGCAGGTCGGCCAGGCGGGCCAGCGTGGCGTCGGCGAGGGTGCTGTCGGCCAGGTAGTCGCGGACGAGGTTCGTGCGGTCGCGCGGCACGCCCTCCATCAGCTCGGTCAGCTGCATGTCGATCAGCCGGCCCTCGCGGCCGAGCTCGATCACGTTGCGCTCGATCTCCTCGCCCATGCGCGTCGCCATCTCGGCGCGCTGCAGCACGACGAGCACGTCGTCGAGCGTGGCCGCGTTCTGGAACTCGAGGGCCGTCAGCCGGCTCGACACCTGGTCGAGGCGGTTGCGGTACGTCTCGAGGGTCGCGACCGCCTGGTTGGTCTTCGCGAGCACCTCGGCGATCGACTCGAGCTGGTAGCGGATGTCCCTCACGTAGAGGGAGACGGTGTCGCGGGCCTGCGAGATCGAGATCACGAGGCCGCCGGTCTGCTTCGCGACGCGCTCGGCGGTGCGGTGCCGCGTGCCCGTCTCGGACGAGGCGATGGTCGGGTCGGGCATCAGCTGGATGTTGGCCGAGACGATGCGCGTCGCCGAGGCGTTCAGGATGATCGCGCCGTCCATCTTCGCCAGCTCGTAGAGGAACTGGGCCGAGAAGGGTGGTCGAGCTGGAGGCCGCCGGAGAAGAGGAACTGCAGCTCGGAGGCCTCGCCGATCACGATCAGCGCACCGAGGTGCCCCTTGATGATGTCGTCGATGCCGTGGCGCAGCTCGGTACCCGGCGCGATGCGGCGCAGCGCGGCCACCAGGGCGGGATGTCGGCGGGGATCCTCTCCGGTCACGTGCTCGTATTGTACGCCGCATGACAGGTCCACTCCTTGTCATCGACGCCGACGCTCTGATGCACCGCGCGTACCACAGCATGCCGCCCGTGAAGGGCGACGGCGGGCGGCCCGTGAACGCCCTGCTCGGCTTCACGAACATGCTGCTCAGCGCCTGGGACTCGCTCGGGCCGCGCGCGGTCTGCGTCGGCATCGACTCGCGCGAGCCCGGCTACCGCAACGAGCTGCTGCCCGCCTACCAGGGGCAGCGCGACGCGTTCGACGCGGCAATCGTCGAGCAGCTGGACGACCTGCAGCCGTTTCTCGAGTCGTTCGGCATCGTCGCGCCCCGGCCGCCGCAGGCCGAGGCCGACGACGCGATCGCCACGCTCGCGACGCGCGAGGAGGCCGCCGGCGGCAAGGCGCTCGTGCTGACCAGCGACCGCGATGCGTTCCAGCTCGTCTCGAAGAAGGTCACCGTCGTGCGGCCCGTGAAGGGCGTCTCCGAGGTCGAGCACGTCGACCCGGATCGCGTGGTCGAGGTCTACGGCGTGCGCCCCGACCAGGTGGTCGACCTGATCGCGCTGCGCGGCGATCCGTCGGACAACATCCCCGGCGCGAAGGGCATCGGCGCCAAGACGGCGGCCAAGCTGCTGCAGGCGCACGGCGACCTGGAAGGGGTTCTCCAGGCCCGGCCCGATCTGAATGGCGATGAGCTGCGTATGTACAGGCGTGTGGCGACCATGCAACGCGACCTGCCGTACAAGCCGCCGGCCGACGGTGCACCCGACTGGGCGGCCGGGGCCGAGGCGGCCCGCGAGCGCGGCATCAACCGGCTCGCCGACCGGCTGGCGGAGCGCGCCGGGGCCTGAAGAGGCGGGGTTCTCGCCGCGGCGAAGCCGCGGTAGGGTGGACTGGCATGGCGGTGAGAGGCGAGGAAGGCGCGCGGGCGCTCTACCGGGCGTACGGCGACGAGCTGTACCGCTTTGCCCTCACGCGGACCCGCGATCCGGCGCTGGCCGAGGAGATCGTGCAGGACACGATCCTGCGCGCCTGGCGCCACGAGGAGTCGTTCGATCCGGAGCGGGCATCGCAGCGGACGTGGCTGTTCGAGATCGCCCGCAACCTGACCACCGACGCGTACCGCCGCCGCCGCGTGCGGCCGGTGATGGTGAACGGCACGGCGGTACCAGAGAGCGAGCAGCCGGGCGACCCGTACAACGAGGCGGTCGACCGCTGGCAGATCGAGTCGGCGCTGGCGCGCCTCCGCCCCGAGCACCGCGAGGTGATTCAGCTCGTGCACTACGAGGGGCTGTCGCTGGTGCAGGCGGCCGCCCGCGCGCAGGTGCCGGTCGGCACCGTCAAGAGCCGGTGCTTCTATGCCCTGCGGAGCCTTCGTGACATGCTCGCGGAATCCGGCCTGATGCCATGACGCACTGCCCGCAGCTGGAGAACGTCGGGGTCTTCGTCCTCGGCGCGCTCGAGGAGGACGAGCGCCGCGACTACGCGGCGCACCTCGAGACCTGCGCGGAGTGCCGGCGCGAGCACGACCAGCTGGCCCACCTCCCGGCCCTGCTCGACCTGGCGGCCGACATGCCGCCGGTCACCGTGCCGGCCGAGGCGGAGGAGCGCTTCGTGGCCCGCCTCCGCGAGGCGCCTGCGCGCGCGTCCGCACCGGTCGCGCGCTGGCGCCGGACGCCCTTCGTGGCCGCCGGCGCCGGGCTGGTCGGTGCGGCCGTATCCGCCGTCGCGATCATCGGCTTCGGCATCGGCGACGAGCCGCCGGCGCCGGCCCCCACGATCGCGCTCGGACCGGCCAGCGCCACCGTCGCCGCCGACGCGTGGGCGACGGCGAAGCTGCACGAGCACGGCGCCGGCACGACCGTCGACTTCGAGGCCGGCGGCCTGCCGCGCTCGGGCAGCGACACGCGCTACGTGGTGCTCATCTCCGAGGGCGGCAAGGTCGTCGCGAAGACGTACTTCACCGTGGACGACGACGGCTGGGCCCAGGTGGCCGTCGAGTCGGGGAAGAAGATCTACCCGAACGCCCAGCTCGAGGTGCGGCGCGTCGCGCCGGGCGAGCCGCTGGTGCTGCGCTCCGACACCTGACATCGCCGGCTGCGCCGCGTATGATCATCGGCGCGCGCGTTGCTCGCCGAGCCTCGCGCCCGCCTAGAGGAGGCCCGATGCCGAGCGTCGTCGTCCATCACGATGTCAAGGACACCACCCACTGGCTCGCCACGACCACGCGCGCGGACTTCTTCGAACCGCTCGGCATCACGAACATCCGGACGTTCACCGATCCGCAGAACTCCAAGCACGTCGCGGTGAGCATGGATGTGCCCGACCTGGATGCGCTCATGTCCGCCATGCAGACGCCGGAAGCCGCCAAGGCGATGGAGACCGACGGCGTGATCGCCGACAGCCTCGTCTTCCTGATCGAGGCGTAGCGCTCCCTCAGCGAGGCAGCTCGTCGATGAAGGCGGCGACGGAGGTCGTCACCAGGCGGGCGATGTCGCCCTCGGTCAGCGGCGACGCCTTCAGCGCCCGCATACCGTGATCGGCACCGGTCACCTCCTCGACCCGGATCGACGGCCCGGCCGCGACGGCCAGGTCGGCGGCCGTGCCGAAGGTGTCGCGGTCCCCCTGCAGCGCCAGGACCGGAACGTCCGGCAGTAGCAGCTCGAACAGACGCGACTTCTCGGGCCTGCCCGGCGGGTGCAGGGGGAACGCGAGGCAGACGACGGCGGCAGCACCGACCGCGTGCGCGGTGCGGCACGCCACCCGTGCCCCGGCGCTGCGGCCGCCGACGACGACCGGCAGGCCCGCGGCCAGGCCCGCGACCACGGTCGCCGTTTCCCGCCACGCGATATCCAGCGTGGCGGGCGGCGACGCGACTCGCCGCCCCGCGACGCGCCACGGCTGCTCGTACCGCGCGACCGTGATGCCCCGCGCGGGCAGGTCGGCGGCGATCGCACGCAGGTCGCGCGCCTCGATCCCGCCGCCGGCACCGTGCCCCAGCCACAGCACGGCCGTCGGCCGGTCGGCCTCGTCGACGACGAGCCGGCCGGGGCCGACGGAGGTGGGTGTGGCCAGGTCGCGGATCGCAGCTCGCCTCTCCGAGGCGGCTACCCCTCGAGGAAGTCGAGCAGGATCGCGTTGAACGCCGCGGGCGCCTCGAGGCTCGGCAGGTGCATGAGTCCCGGCATCACGGCGAGCCGGCCGCGCGCCACGCCGTTGGCCAGCGCGCGGGCGCCCTCGATCATGAACGGCTGGTCGCGATCGCCGACGACGGCGAGGACCGGGCACTGGATCTCGTCCAGGCGGTCGATCGCGGGCGGGTCGAGCTCGAGCTCGTGCTCGTCGCTCTCGTCGCGGGCGAAGATGGCCGCGTTCCAGGCGCGCACCTGCGCGACCACGGCAGGGTCCTGCACCCACATCTCGGTGTCGAGGTCGATCGCGCGCTCGATGTCGCCGGCCTCGTACGCGGCGCCGACCGCGTCCCAGCCGGCGCGGAGCCCGGCGTCGGGCGTACGGCCGCCCGGGCCGATGCCGATGGCGACGAGCACGGAGACGCGCGCCGGATGGGCGATCGCGAGGTCGATCGCACACGAGCCTCCCATCGACGACCCGATGACGATCGCGCTGTCGACTCCCGCCGCGTCGAGGACGGCGACGGCGTCGTCGTACGGGTGATACGGCGCCTCGATGCGTCCCGACTCGCCGAAGCCGCGCGCGTCATACCGGATGACGCGGTACCGCTCGGCCAGGGGCGCCATCTGCGGGTCCCACATCCGGCGGTCGCTGATGCCGGAGTGCAGCAGCAGGACGGCGGGGCCGGATCCGGCCTCGTCCCACTCCAGTTCGGCGGTGCGCGGCATCAGCGAGCTACGGGCAGCGTCATGGCGATTGCCTCGGCCACGGTCTGCGCGGTGCGCAGGCTGGTGCCGGGGACGCCAAGCGTACCGGCCGGGGCGAGCGCATGCGAGAGGCCGAGGCGCTGTGCCTCCCGCAGTCGCCGCTCGGCCTGGGGGACGCTGCGCAGCCGCCCGGTGAGGCCGATCTCGCCGAACGCGACCAGCGGCCCGGTGGGCAGGCCGCGGTGGGCCGAGGCGATGGCGAGGGCGATCGCGAGGTCGGCGGCGGGCTCGTGGATGTCGACGCCGCCGGCGACGTTGACGAACACGTCGGCCGAGCCCAGCGGCAGCTCGGCGTGCCGCTGCAGCACGGCGAGGATCATCGCGAGGCGGTTGCGGTCGACGCCGGTGGCGAGCCGGCGCGGCATCTGCAGGTCGCTCGGCGCCACCAGCGCCTGGACCTCGAGCAGCAGCGGACGCGTGCCCTCGACCGCGCAGGCGACGACGGAGCCGGGGCCGCCCAGGTCGCCGCGCCCGAGCAGCGCCGACGGGTCGCCGACCGGCGCGAGGCCGGTGGACGTCATCTCGAAGACGCCGATCTCGGCCGTGGAACCGAAGCGGTTCTTGGCGGCGCGGAGCACGCGCAGGTCGCCCGTGCGGTCGCCCTCGAACATCATCACGGCGTCGACCAGGTGCTCGAGAACGCGCGGCCCGGCGACGGCGCCGTCCTTGGTCACGTGGCCGACGAGGATAACGGTGATGGCGTGCTCCTTGGCCACCCGCAGCAGCCGCCCGGCTGCCTCGCGCACCTGCGCGACGGAACCCGGGGCGGACGCCAGGTCGTTCGCCCAGAGGGTCTGCACCGAGTCGATCACGGCGACGGCGGGCTGCTCCTGCACCAGCGTCTGGCAGACGAGGTCGAGATCGGTCTCGGCGATGACGCCGATGCGGCCCGCGCCGCCGATGCGCTCGGCGCGCATGCGCACCTGCGCCGGCGACTCCTCGCCGCACACGAGCAGCACCGGGTGCCGGGCGGCGAGCCGCGCCAGCGCCATCGTGGTGAGCGTCGACTTGCCGATGCCGGGATCGCCGCCGATGAGGATCAGCGAGCCGGGCACGAGCCCGCCGCCGAGCACGCGGTCGAACTCCTCGATGCCGGTGGGCAGACGGTCGTGGCGCGTCGCCTCGACGTCGGCGAGCGGCTGCGGCTTGCGGACCTGGCCGGTGGCCGCCTGGCCGCCGCGCTTGGCGGCCGGACGCATGGCCTCCTCGACCATCGACGCCCAGGCGCTGCAGCTGGGGCAGCGCCCGTGCCACTTGGGCTGGGACGCGCCGCACTCCTGGCAGGTGAACTGGGTCTTCGTGGCGAGCATCGGACCGGCCAGACTACTGCCAGGACCGGACGGAGCCGCGGCGAGGCCTTAGGGTTCCGGCATGCGCGCGATCGCCATCACGGCCACCGACGGCCCGGCCGCTGCCGGCCTCCACGAGCTGCCGCTGCCCGAGCCCGGACCGGGCGAGGTGCGGGTGCAGCTCGACGCTTCCTCGCTCAACCACGCCGATCTGTGGGCGTCGCACGGCCAGCCGAAGATCGAGCGGCGGTTCCCGTTCATCCTCGGCGTCGACGGCGCCGGCACCGTCGACGCCGTCGGCGCCGGCGTCGACGAGGCCCGGATCGGGTGCCAGGTCGTCCTCAATCCGGTGCTGTCCTGCGGAACCTGCGCGCGTTGCGTGGCGGGCGAGCGGATGCTGTGCCGGCGGTTCAAGATGATCGGCGAGCACGTCGACGGCACCCACGCCGACGCGATCTGCGTCCCGGCCGTGTGCGCGGTCGACCGGCCGGCCGAGCTGAGCGCCGAGGAGGCGGCGGCGGGCGCGACCGTGTTCGCGACGGCGTACCGCCTGCTGTTCACCCGCGGGCGCCTGCTGCCGGGCGAGCGCGTGCTCATCCACGGCATCGGCGGCGGGCTCGCCACCGCGGCGCTGCAGCTGGCGAAGGTGGCGGGCGCGGAGTGCACGGTCACGTCCTCGGACGACGCGAAGCTCGAGCGGGCGCGGGGCCTGGGCGCCGACCACACCGTCAACTACCGCTCCGGCGACGTCGTGCGCGAGGTGCGCGCGGGCATGGGCGCGGCCGACGTCGTGGTCGACTCCGTCGGCGCCGCCGTCTGGGACGCGAGCTTCCGGCTGCTCGAGCAGGGCGGCCGCCTGGTCAACGCGGGTGCGACGGGCGGCGACCGCGGCGCGGTCCCGATCGTCCACCTGTTCTGGCGCCAGCTCGAGATCATCGGCACCACGATGGCCACCGACGCCGAGTTCCGGCGCGCGCTCGCCCTGATGGTCGCCTCCGGTCAGCGCGCGGTGGTCGACCGGGTCGTGCCCCTGGCCGGCGTGCCGGACGCGCTGCTCGCGCTCGAGCGCGGCGAGCAGTTCGGCAAGATCGTCGTCAGTAGGGCCTGACGGCGCCGACGTAGTTGCCGGAGTAGCCGGCCAGGTCGGAGATCTTCACCACGTCGCCCGTGTGCGGTGCGTGGATGAACTTGCCGCCGCCGATGTACATGCCCTCGTGGCCCGGGTTGCCGGCCTGCGGATGGAAGAAGACGATGTCGCCGGGCTTCAGCATCGCGGCGTCGATGCGCGTGCCCTCCAGCCACTGCAGGCCGGTGAAGTGGTGCAGCCGCACGCCGAGCTTGCCGTACACGTACATCACGAGGCCGGAGCAGTCGAACCCGCCCTCGGGCGTCGCCCCGCCCCACACGTAGGGGACGCCGAGGTACTTCAGCGCCAGCTGCACGGCCTTCTCGCCGATCGCGCCGCGGCGCTCGCCCTTCGCGTAGTCCTTGCCCTCGTCGTACGTGTTGTCGGCCACGGGCACGAGC
Source organism: uncultured Actinomycetes bacterium (assembly GCA_963722525.1). Taxonomy (GTDB): domain Bacteria; phylum Actinomycetota; class Thermoleophilia; order Gaiellales; family F1-60-MAGs149; genus VFJZ01. The sequence goes on from CAVRMM010000002.1 coordinate 1,836,382, forward strand.
CGCAGACCGGCGAGGACGCCGTCCTCGGCGAGGTCCTGGAAGCCATCGATGGCGCCGACGGTCTCCTCCAGGTTCGTCGCCTGGACGCGCAGCTTCGAGCCCTTCGCGCCGAACACGAGAAACGGCGAGGCGCCGTCCGGCAGGGCGTCCAGCACGGCCAGCGCGTCGGCTGCGACGCGGCCGGCCTCGACGTTCCTGCGCGCCTGCGGTGACAGCGCCAGCGAGGTGCTCGCGAGCACGCGCCTGCGCAGGATCGCCTCCTCCACCGCCTCCGTCGTGCCCGCGGTGAGGTGCATCTCGGGCGGCAGGTCCCAGGGCGAGGTCTGCTCGAGCGCGCTCATCATCTCGGGGTAGAGCACGGGCGCTTCGTCCGCCTTGGCCGTCGTGGCCGGCTTCGCCGCCTTGCGCGGCGGGGAGGTGGGCTTCGCCAGCGTCGGCTGCCGCACAGCCGGCGAGGTGGCGACGGCGGCCGGCTCGCCGGCGCCGCCGCAGCCCGCCAGCAGCGGCAGCGCGCAGGCGAAGATTGCAAATCGTCTCACTTGCTATCTATCGGCAGCGGGGCCGAGCCGTCAAGTCCGAGCGGCAAACGCTCGGCCCGGCCCGAGGCGCGAGGGCGGCAAGAAGCGAATTTGTCTGACTTTAGTCAGACAAATCGCGTCGCGCGGATGACGCATTGTCTGTATCCGAACAGGCGCGCACTGTCACGGGTCGCGCGATCCGCGCGCCCTCTGCGCGTGTTCTGTGATCGGGGTCTGACCCCAGAAAACCTCCGATTGGGGTCAGACCCCACGAGACCCGTTCCGGGGTCGGACCCCGGGCTCAGTCCGAGAAGCGCTCCAGCGCGACCACGCGCGCCGTCTCGACGAAGGCCTCCGCCGCCCGGGTGCGGGCGCGGTCGCGGGCCCACGTGATGCCGATGCGGCGGTCGTCGATCCCCTCCGCGAGCCGCAGCACGAGCGGCGTCATGTCGGAGCTGCCCGGCTCGACCACCAGCCGGCCGGCGATCGCGTGGCCCAGACCGGCGCCGACGAAGTGCTGGAGCGTGAGGTTGTCGTCGGTGCGGAACACGACGTCGATGTTGATGCCGAAGCGGGCCAACTGGGCCTCGACGTCGTAGACCTGGATCGACGTGTGCCACTCCACCATCTGCAGCCCGTCGAGCATCGCCAGGGGCACCGGCTGATGATCGACCAGCACCGAGTCGCGCGGCGCGAGCAGCACCCACGGGTCGCGCACCAGCTCGAGCGACTCGAAGCGCGGGTCGAGGTCGTGGATGAGCGCGAACGCGAGATCGAGCTCGCCCGCGAGGACGGCGTCGAGCAGGACGCTCTCGTTCTGGTCCTCGAGCAGGCGGATCTCGACCGCCGGCAGGTCGGCCCGGAACCGGCGCACCGCCTCCGGCAGCAGCTGGGCGCCGACCGACTGGAACGTGCCGATGCGCAGCGTGCCCGCCTCGCCCGCCGCCAGGGCGAGCAGGTCGCCGCGCGCGACCGCGAGGCGCGCCAGCATGCGCTCGGCGTGCCGGACGAGCACCTGGCCCTGCGGCGTCAGCGAGACCGGGCGCGGGCCGCCAGGCCGTTCGACCAGCGACACCCCGACGATGCGCTCGAGCGCCGCGATCTGCTGCGAGACGGCCGACTGCGCGTAGCCGAGCTCGTTCGCGGCGCGCGAGAAGGAGCTCGTCCGACCAACCGCCACCAGCGCCCGTAGGTGGCGCATCTCGATGGCCGCATAACTATCACTGTCAGTGATCAACATCAGTCAAACGCCGCATTGGAATGATCGAGTAAATGGGTGCACAATTCAATCAATCACTTATATCCCGAAAGGCGGCACACCCGATGGCCGTTCTCGCATTCCTCATCTTCACCCTCCTCGTTCTCCCCATCCTCGCAGTTAGCGCCGGCGCCGACACGTGGCAGCGCAACTCGCACAACTGGTCCTGATCACCCTGCTGATCGCGACGCGCCGGCCGTCCACCCACCCGTCCACAAGGCGTGTCGCGATCAGCTCTTCCCTCCATCCCCAAGGCGCCGGCCGCACCCACCCGCTCGCGGTCGGCGCCAAGGGGGTGCAGCCCTAGTTTGCGTGCCGGCTATGCGATGGTCACGCTATCGGCGCTGCTCTTCGCCGCGAACGGGCCGATCTCCATCGTGCTCATCGACGGCGGCCTGTCGGCCCCCTACGTCGTCACCGGCCGCCTCCTTGGGATGGTGCTGGTGCTCCTCACGTGGGCGGTCCTCAAGTATCGCGACCACCTGAGGTTCAGCCGGCGCGAGCTCCTCGAGCTGGCGTTCTTCGGCGTTGCCGGGCTGGCGCTGATGCAGTGGACGTACGCCGAGGCGATCGCGCGGATGGACATCGGCCTGGTGCTGATGATCGAGTACATGGCCCCGTTCCTGATCGCGCTCTACTCGTGGGTGCTGTGGCGCCACCGGCAGCAGCGCGCGGTCTGGATCTCGGCGTTCGTCGCGATCGCGGGCCTGGCCATGGTGCTGGACGTCGGCGGCGAGTCCTTCGCCCGGCTGTCCGGCCCCGGCCTGATGTTCGCGGTGATGACGTGCCTGATCTTCTCGTACTACGCCACGCACGCCTCGAAGCTGCTGCGCGAGCGGCCGCCGCAGGTCGTGCTGGGGCTCGGCGGGCTGTTCGCCGTCGTCTTCTGGAGCCTCACGCTGGCGCCGATCTGGCGCTATCCGATGAGCGTCGTCGACGGCCAGGTGCCGCTGGGCGGCAACCTCGGCGGCAGCCTCTCGGGCATCGTCCTCGTCGTGCTGGGAGCGATCGTGGGCACGGCGATCCCCTTCGCGCTGTTCCTCACCGGCGTCGGTCGCATCGGGCCGACGCGCAGCGCGATCGTGCTGATGCTGGAGTCGGTGATCGCGATCGTCATCTCGTGGGCGTGGCTGCAGCAGTCGCTGACGCCGATCCAGGTCGCCGGCGGGCTCGTCGTCGTGGGCGCCGTGCTGCTGCTGCAGGTGGTACGCCAGAAGCAGCCCGTCCCGCAGACCTTGTAGCGATCGTCGCGAAGGAGTAGGGTAGGCGGACCGGCGCGGCGAGCGCCGAGCCCGAGCCACCTCCGCCACGACGACACGCTCGCCGCGCCGCGTCTACGCCGGCACCGGATCGGCCCGCCGCGACCGCAGCATCTGCACGACGCTGACCGACGTGAACACCACCACGCAGCCGAGCACCTGCAGCGCCGTCAGCCGCTGGTCGATCCAGAACCACGCCGCGATCACCGCGACGACCGGCTCGATCGTGCCGCTCAGGAGCCCGAGCGTGGGACCGACGCGGCCGATGCCGACCAGGTAGAGCGCGTAGGGCAGCGCCGTACCGAACAGCATCGACCACAGCAGCACCAGCACGCCGGGCAGCTCGATCGAGGACAGGTTCCCCCCCAGCGGCATGCCCTCGGTCAGGATCTCGGTCGGGAACTCCCAGATCGGCGCGAACGTGAGCGCCCAGAAGATCACCGCCGCCGGCGCCGCGACACCGAGCACGATCTGCGGCGAATGCCGGTGCACGAGCCGCTCGCCGTGCAGCGCGTAGTAGGCGAACATCACGGCCAGCAGGCCGGCGAACACCAGCCCGTCCACCGGCGCGTCGTCGAGCGAGTCGCCGCCGAGCCCGACGGCGAGCGCCAGTCCTGCCAGGGCCACGCCCATCAGGATCCAGACCACGCGCGGATGGTGCTCGTGCCGCACGAGGAGGCACCAGAGCGCGCTCAGCAGCGCCGCCGTGTAGCCGATGGTCAGCACCAGACCGACGTCGAGGCGCGCGATCGCCGACGTCAGCGTCCACTGCAGCACGGCGATGCCGACGATGCCGAACACGAGCAGCATCACGAGCGGCCGGCCGCGCGGGAACCCGGTGCCGGAGCGCAGCAGCGCCCAGCCGAGGAAGATCACGGCGACGGCCATCATCCGCGCCAGAGCCAGGTACTCCGACGGCAGCCGCTCGTCGATCAGCACGCGCGAGAGCGGCTGGTTGACGCCGTACAGCAGGCCGGCGGCGGGGACGAGCAGGTAGTCGGTACGGCGGGGCAAGAAGAACCGGGCCGTAGTGTCTCACGGCGGGGCTTGCGCCCGTTCGCGAGACCCTACGGCCCGGCTTCCTCGGTTGCTGCTACTCGCCGGTGCCGGCCAGCTCGACCGGCGGCGCGTCGGGCGTCGGCGCGACGACCGACAGCGTGACCTCGTCGGAGTCGTCCTCGCGGTCGACGACGATCGTCGAACCGGGCGAGAGCTGACGGCCGAGCACGAAGTCGGCCAGCGGGTCCTCGATGTAGCGCTGGATCGCCCGGCGCAGCGGTCTCGCGCCCATCGCCGGGTCGTAGCCGTGCTCGACGAGCAGCTCCTTCGCGTTGTCGGAGAGCTCGATCGCGGCCTCGTGATCGCGCATCTGCTCGCGCAGGCGACCCATCATCAGGTCGACGATGACCTTGATCTGGTCGCGCGAGAGCTTGTGGAAGACGATGACCTCGTCGATCCGGTTGAGCAGCTCGGGCCGGAAGACCTTCTTCAGCTCGCCCATGATCCGGCCCTTCATGTCCTCGTAGGACAGGCCACCCTCGTCGTCCTTCGGCCCGAAGCCGAGCGCCTGGTTCTTCGCGATGGTGGCGGCGCCGATGTTCGAGGTCATGATCACGATCGTGTTCCGGAAGTCGACCTTGCGACCCTGCGAGTCGGTCAGCTTGCCCTCCTCCAGCACCTGCAGGAGGATGTTGAACACGTCGGGATGGGCCTTCTCGATCTCGTCCAGGAGGAGCACCGAGTACGGCTTGCGCCGCACGGCCTCGGTCAGCTGACCGCCCTCGTCGTAACCGATGTAGCCGGGCGGGGAGCCGACCAGCCGGGACACGGCGTGCTTCTCCATGTACTCGGACATGTCGACCTGGATCATCGCCTGCTCGTCGCCGAACAGGAACTCGGCCAGCGTGCGGGCGAGCTCGGTCTTGCCGACGCCGGACGGCCCCAGGAAGATGAACGAGCCGGTCGGGCGCTTCGGGTCCTTGATGCCGGCCCGCGCGCGACGGATGGCCTTCGAGACCGCACCGATCGCGATCTCCTGGCCGATGACGCGCTTGTGGAGCTCTTCCTCCATGCGGATCAGCTTCTGGGACTCCGCCTCGGTGAGCTTGAAGACCGGGATGCCCGTCCACATCGAGACGATGTCCGCGATCTCCTCCTCGCCGATCGAGGGCTGCTCCTCGTCGGTGGACTCCTTCCAGGACTCCTCGAGCTCGCGCTTCTTGTTCGACAGCTTGCGCTCGTTGTCGCGGAGCGCCGCGGCCTTCTCGAACTCCTGCGCCTCGATGGCGGATTCCTTCTCCCGCCGCACGTGCTCGATCTCGTCCTCGAGCTCCTTGTACCGCGGCGGCGCCGACATCGTCTTGATGCGCATGCGCGAGGCGGCCTCGTCGATCAGGTCGATCGCCTTGTCGGGAAGATGCCGGTCCTGGATGTAGCGGTCGGACAGCTTCGCCGCCGCGTCGAGCGCGTCGTCGGTGATCCGCACGCGGTGATGTGCCTCGTACCGGTCGCGGAGACCGCGGAGGATCTGGATCGTGTCGTCGACGGACGGCTCCTCGACCCGCACCTGCTGGAAGCGGCGCTCGAGGGCGGAGTCGCGCTCGAGGTACTTGCGGTACTCGTCGAGCGTCGTCGCGCCCACCGTCTGCAGCTCGCCGCGCGCCAGCGCCGGCTTGAGGATCGAGGCCGCGTCGATCGCGCCCTCGGCCGCACCGGCACCGACGAGGTTGTGGAGCTCGTCGATGAACAGGATGATGTCGCCCCGCTGGGCGATCTCCTTCATGACCTTCTTCAGCCGCTCCTCGAACTCACCCCGGTACTTCGAGCCGGCGACGAGGGCGGCGAGGTCGAGCGTGTAGATCTGCTTGCCCTTGAGGAGGTCGGGAACCGTGCCGTTCGAGATGCGCTGCGCGAGGCCCTCGACGACGGCGGTCTTGCCGACGCCGGGCTCGCCGATCAGCACGGGGTTGTTCTTCATGCGGCGGACGAGGATCTGCATCATCCGCTCGATCTCGGTCTGGCGGCCGACGACCGGGTCGAGCCGCCCCTCGGAGGCGAGCTTCGTCAGGTTGCGCCCGAACTGGTCGAGCAGCTTCGACGACTTCTTCGCCTCGGCGGAGGCGGCGGCCGCACCGCCGGCGCCCGCTCCCGATCCCTGCGCGGCACCCTGGCCCTGGCCCTGGCGCCGGCCGGGGCCGGACAGCATGCGGATGATCTCGTTGCGGATCTTCTCGGCGTCGGCGTCGAAGTCGAGCAGGATCCGCGCGGCGACGCCCTCGTTCTCACGAACGAGACCGAGCAGGATGTGCTCGGTGCCGATGTAGTTGTGACCAAGCGAGAGAGCCTCTCGCAGCGCGAGCTCCAGCACCTTCTTGGCGCGAGGCGTGAACGGGATCTGGCCCGTCGTGACCTCCTCGCCCTGGCCGACGATGCGCGCCACGTTTGCCCGGACGTCCTCGACGGTGATGTCGAGCGAGTCGAGCACACGGGCGGCGAGTCCCTCCTCCTCACGGAGCAGGCCGAGCAGGATGTGCTCGGTGCCGATGTAGTTGTGCTTGAGGGCCCGGGCCTCGTCCTGCGCGAGCACGACGACCTGCCGTGCGCGCTCGGTGAATCGTTCGAACACGCCTAGCCCTCCTTTCGCGGTTCACCCGCGGTACGGGCGGACCCTGTTGCCGCCACGCCCGCGGGACGTTGTGCCAGTCCCGAGTCAGCGCGCGGAGGCGTGATTTCGTGACGCATCTCTGCACTCCGTCGACCGTCGGTGGTGGCGGAGTGTACCACGCGGTCCGGGCCCCTACGCGGCCGGCTCCGAGGTGCTTTGAAAAGCGTCTGCATGTTCATTTCACGGCTTCCATCGGCACCCTACCGGACGCCCTTGAGCGGCCCCGGCGGTGGTGTCCGGTACCCTCCCCCGATGCGCCGTCCCCTCCTCGCCCTCGTCCTGTTCCTGTGCGCCGTCGCTCCGGCTACGGCGGCAGCGCCACGGTCGACCGGCGGCACGCCCGTCGCGGCCGGCGCCCACCCCTCCGTCGTGCTGGTCGAGGGGGCGGATATCTTCGGCGACGTCGAGTCGTGCACCGGCGTGCTGGTGTCGAAGCGCGTCGTCGTCACGTCGGTGACCTGCGTCTTCTTCGTCGACCTCGACGCGGCGCAGGTGATCGTCGGCCGCACCAGCCGCGCGGCCGACAACGGGACGGCGATCCCCATCGCCGGCTTCGACGTGCCTCCCACGCTCGACCTCGGCCCGCCCGCGCGCGGCGACGTGATCAGGATCCTGCTCGCGAAGGATGCGCCCGCGACGCCGGCGCCGCTGGCCGCCGCCGGCAGCGTCGTCGCCGGCGCGACCGGCACGCTGGTCAGCTGGGGCGCCGTGAACGCCGACGGCGCCGCTCCCAACCTGCCGCAGGAGCTTCCGATGGTCGTCAGCGCGGACGCCGCCTGCACGGCGGCGTGGGGCCGTGCGATCGTCACCGCCGAGACGTTCTGCGGCACCGGTGTGACGCCCGGCACCGGCACGTGCCTGGGAGACTCCGGCGCGCCGCTGCTGGTGTCGACGCCGCAGGGCGACCGCGTACTCGGCATCGTCTCGTCGCTGGCCGGGTGTCCCGACGCGACGCTCCCGACCACGTTCGCCCGGCTCAGCGCCAACCCGCTGCGCGCCTTCCTGGCCGCGCCCGAGTCGGTCGCCGTGCCCGAGCAGATCTCCGAGACCACCGTCCGCGGTCAGCCGTGGGTGGGCGGGGCCGTCCGCTGCGACCCCGGCGCCTGGGCCAGCAAGACGAAGATCCGCTTCACGTACGCATGGTTCCGCGATCTCGAGCTGCTGCCGAAGGAGACGAAGGCGCGGCGCCGCCTGACCATCGCCGACCGTGGCACGCAGGTGACGTGCGTCGTGATCGCCGAGAACGCGGCGGGCGCCAACTTCGGCGTCGCCGGGTTCCCCACCGTCGGCCCAGGCAAGCCCGTCTCCGACACGACGGCGCCGCTCGTGCGGAGCGCCCGCGGCAGCTGCCGGGCCAACCGGTGCACCGTCACGGTGCGCGCCACCGACGCGTCCGGCATTCGCCGCGTCGAGCTCGGCGTCCGCTCGAACCGTGGCATCAGCCTGCTGACGATGACGCGGAAGGGCAAGACGTTCAGGGCCTCGCTGCCGCGGCGCCAGCACGAGCTGCTCGTGATCGCGACCGACAACCGGGGCAACGAGTCGAAGCCGTTCCGCCGCACCCTGACGACGGCCGGCAGCCTCGCCCGCGCACGCCATCCGCGCGTCATCGGCGGCACCCCCGCCACGGCGGCCGACTACCCGTTCATCGGTGCGCTGATCGCCCGCGACGTCGACCCGGGCACCGGCCAGTCGTGCACCGGCTCGCTGATCGCGCCCACGCTGTTCTTGACGGCGGCGCACTGCGTCGCCGACACGAACGCGTCCGACTGGGACGTGCTGTTCGGCCAGACCCAGCTGTCGGGCTCGGGCGGCCAGCGGATCCCCGTCACCAGCCTGTCGTGGAACCCGGCCTTCACCGCCGAGCTGGTCGGCTCCGACGTCGCCCTCGTGCGCCTCGCGCGCGCTCCGGTCGCGCCGGTGGCGCCCGTCGCGCTGATCGATCAGGCGCACGTCGCCGCGATCGCTCCGGGCACCTCGGCGCGCGTGCTCGGCTGGGGCGCCACCCGGCTCGACGACGACGTGCAGATCATGCCCGACGACCTGAAGACGGCCGTGGTCACCCTGCGCGACGACCCCACGTGCGCCGCGGGCGCGGGCTTCCCGTACGCCGGCGCCACGATGCTGTGCGCCGACGCCAGCCCGTCCGGCCAGGGCACCTGCTTCGGCGACTCCGGCGGGCCGCTGCTGGTGGCCGACGGGTCGGGCGGCACGCTGCTGGCGGGCATCACCAGCTGGGGGCTCGCGTGCGGCTCCGTCATCTCGCCGAACGTCTTCGCCGACGTGCTCGCGCTGCGCTCGTGGATCGACTCCTCGCCGCCGCCCGCGCCCATCCGCACCGGCAGCGTCTATGTCAGCGGCCGGGCCCTGGTGGGCCGTTCCATCCACTGCGTCGCCCAGATCAAGGGCGCCACGTCCATCGCCGTCAAGTGGCGCCGCGCCGGCGTGCCGATCGCGAGCGGCGCGAGCTACCGCGTGCGCCGCGCCGACGCCGGGGCGAACCTGACCTGCACCGTCACCGCCCGCAACCGCGGCGGCACCGTCCACGCCGGCTCGCAGCCGGTCGTGATCGGCGCCGACCTGGGCGCCGATCGCCGCGCGCCGGTGCTAACCCGTCCCGACATCCTCTGCACGCAGCAGCTCGGCGATGCGGTGCTGTGCACCGTGCGCACCCGGGCGACCGATCGCAACGGCATCGCCGCCGTCTCGTTCCTGGTGGCGGCCGACCACCGGCCGCTGCGCTGGGTGCACGGTGCGTCGGAGAACGGCGAGCTGTGGCAGGCGCACCTGCCGACCGCGGGTCGCTACACGGTCGTCGCCCGCGCCGTCGACGAGGCGGGCAACATCACGCGCGCCTCCCGTACGGCGAACACGTCCCTGGGCTGAGCCGAGCCGGCTCCCGCGCGGAGTCGTACGGGAGACGCCCATCGCGACAGATTCGGTGCCTGGCACCGAATCTGGAGTCGCGGCACGGTTCTGCGCGCGGTTGGCACTCCGCCGTGGGTTGCGCGCGCTCCGGGCCGATTGCGCGAGCGCCCTGCCGGCGGCTAGGGACGTCGGTCGCGCATGGCCGGGAACAGCACGACCTCGCGGATCGACGCCGTGCCCGTCAGGAGCATGACGACGCGGTCGATGCCGACGCCGAGGCCACCGGTGGGCGGCATGCCGTAGCCGAGCGCGTTCACGTAGTCGTCGTCGATCGGATGCGCCTCGGCGTCGCCGGCGCGGCTCATCTGCGCCTGCTCCTCGAAGCGCGCGTGCTGCTCGTCCGGGTCGTTCAGCTCGGAGTAGCCGTTGCCGATCTCCATGCCGCCGCAGAACGCCTCGAAGCGCTCCGTCAGCGTCGGGTTGTCCGGCATCTGGCGTGAGAGCGGCGACAGCTCGACCGGGTAGTCGATCAGGAACGTCGGCTCGATCAGGTGCGGCTCGATGAAGTGCGACAGCACGTGGTCGACCAGCTGCGCCCACGTCTTGTCGGCGCCGGTCTCGAGGCCCATCGCGTCCAGCGCCTTGCGCAGCCCCGGCTCGTCGCGGGGGCCGGCGAACGGGTCGAAGCCGAGATGCTCCGCCAGCGCGCCGCCGAGCGGTAGCCGGCGCCACGGCGGCTTCAGGTCGATGGTCTCGCCCTTCCACGCCACCTGCGTGGTGCCGAGCGCCTCCTGCGCGGCGTAGGCGACCATCTCCTCCGTCATGCGCATGACGTCCTCGTAGTCGGCGAAGGCCTCGTACGTCTCGAGCATCGTGAACTCGGGGTTGTGCTTGTAGGAGACGCCCTCGTTGCGGAAGTCCTTGCCGAGCTCGTAGACCTTCTCGAGTCCACCGACGATGAGGCGCTTCAGATACAGCTCGGTGGCGATGCGCAGGTACAGGTCGCGCCCCAGCTCGTTGTGGTGGGTCGTGAACGGCCGGGCCAGCGCGCCGCCGTAGAGCGGCTGCAGCACGGGCGTCTCGACCTCGAGGAAGCCGCGCCCGTCCAGGAACCGCCGGAACGCCGAGACGGCGCGCGAGCGCACGGCGAACACCTCGCGGCTCTCGGGCGACATCAGCAGGTCGAGGTAGCGCTGGCGGTAGCGCACCTCGACGTCGGACAACCCGTGCCAGGTGTCGGGCAGCGGCTGCCGGTTCGGCGCCAGCAGCTCGAAGCCGGTGAGGCGCAGGGACAGCTCGCCGCGGCGCGTGGCGATGGCCTCGCCCTCGACGCCGACCACGTCGCCCAGCGCGATGCCGCCGACGCGCTCGAACACCTCGTCGCCGAGCACGTCGATCGCCGCCAGCAGCTGCAGCCGCCCGGAGCGATCGACGAGGTCGAGGAACACGAGCTTGCCCTGACCGCGCCGCGCCATGACGCGGCCGGCCAGCCGGTAGCTGGTGCCCGATTCGGCGCCGGCCTCGAGATCCTCGTGGGCGGCGCGGATGTCGGCGATCGCGGTGCGTCCCGCGAACCGGTGCGGGAGCGCGTCGTAGGTCACGCCCGCTACGCGGCCTTGATGGAGACGATCTTCACCTTGATCGGGCCGCCCGGCGTGACGACGTCGACGGTCTCGCCCTTCTTGTGCCCGATGATGGCGCGGCCGATCGGCGACTCGTTGGAGAGCCGGTTCTCGTCCGGATCGGACTCGGCGGAGCCGACCAGCTGGTACGTCGCCTTGCCGGCGGGCGTCTCCAGCGTGATCATCGAGCCGAGCGCCACGGAGTCGGTCGAGACCTCGTCGGCGTCGATGACGGTCGCGTCGCGGAGACGCTCCTCGAGCTGCGCGATCTTGGCCTCGAGCATGGCCTGCTCGTTCTTGGCGTCGTCGTACTCGGAGTTCTCGGAGATGTCGCCGAACTCGCGGGCCTCCTTGATGCGCTCGGCCACCTCGCGGCGGCGCACCGTGGACATCTCCTCGATCTCTGCCTTCAGCTTCTCGAACCCCTCACGGGTGAGGACGACTTCCTTAGCCACTTCACAACCCTCGAATAGACGCAACGTCGAACGGCGCCATCGGGCGCCGTCATCGGGGCGAATGATAGCCTGGGAGCCGTGGCGACCGCCGTACGAACCCTCTCCGACGCATGGGCGATCGGTGACGTCCTGGTCCCGAGCCGGGTCGTGCTGGCGCCCATGGCGGGCGTTTCCGCGCAGGCGTTCCGCCGCCAGGGCCGCCGCTTCGGCGCCGGGCTGGTGTGCTCGGAGATGGTGTCCGCCTGCGGCCTCGACTACGGCAACGAGCGCACGCACGGCTACCTGCGGATCGCGCGCGACGAGCGCCCGCTGGCGGTGCAGATCTTCGGCTCCGAGCCCGACCGAATGGCCCGCGCGGCGCGTGATGGTCGTCGAGGCCGGAGCCGACATCGTCGACATCAACATGGGCTGCCCGGTGCGCAAGGTGACCAAGACCGGCGCCGGCAGCTCGCTGATCGAGACCGACGGCGGCGACCTCGCGTGCCGCCTCGTCGAGGCCGTCGCCGAGGCGGTCGACGTGCCCGTGACGGTGAAGATGCGCCGCGGCCAGCGCGACGGCTCGCGCGCGTTCCTGGCCATCGGCCCGCGGCTCGCCGACGCCGGCGCCCGCGCGCTGACGCTGCACCCCCGCTCCGCCCAGCAGATGTACACCGGCCGGGCCGACCACTCGCTGACGGCCGAGCTGGTGGAGGCGGTCGACATCCCCGTGATCGCGTCGGGCGACGTCACGTCGCGCGCCACCGCGGAGGCCGTGCTGCACACCACCGGCTGCGCCGCGATCATGGTCGCGCGCGCCGCCCAGGGCAACCCGTGGCTGCTGCGCGAGCTGGCCGACGGCACCGACCAGCAGCCGTCCAACGACGAGATCGTGGCCGAGCTGGTGCGCTACGCCCGCGCCGTCGTGCACGAGATCGGCGAGCGCCGCGCCGTGCCGTTCCTGCGCAAGTTCCACCCTTGGTACCTGCGCCGCGGCACCTTCGCGCGCACGCTCCGCACCGAGCTCGGGCAGATCGCGACGCTCGAGGCGCTCGAGGCGCGGCTGTTCGCCGAGGCCCCCGGGCGCGCGCGCCCTGGTGGCGCTGCACGCGGCCGCCGACGCCGTCGACCACGAGGGCGACGCCGAGCTCGGCCTGCCGATCTCGGTCTACGGCGGCGGGCTGAGGGCGCCGCCGCGCAGGCGGCCTGCGCCAAGGCCGGGACCAGCCGCGGTGGGACGCTCCTGGAGCGGAAGCGGAAGTAGCCGGAACCGAACGGGGGCGGCCTGGACGTGAGCGAGGCCCGCGCGAGCTGGGCGCAGGATGACGCTGCGGGCGCGCTCGCGCCTGCGCATCGCCGAGAGCGCGTCGTTGACCTCGCCGAGCTCGATGCGGTGGGTGACCATCCGCTCGATCGGCAGCTTGCCGGCGAGGTTCAGGCGCGCCAGCAGCGGGAAGTCGACGGCCGGCACCGACGAGCCGTACGACGAGCCGAGCAGACGCATGCCCGAGGACGGGAACACGAGCCCGTCGACGCCCACCTGCGTCTTCTCGGGCGTCATGCCGACCATCACCATCGTGCCGCCGCGCCGGGTGAGGCGCGGCATCAGCTCGACGGTGTCCTTGAGCCCGATCGCCTCGAACGTGTAGTCGACGAAGTCGGGCACGATCGCACGCACGGCCCGGCGGACGCTGCCCGACGGCTGGATCACGTGCGTCGCGCCGGCCTCGCGGGCCAGCTCGAGCTTCGCCTCCTCGCGGTCGATCGCGATGATCGGGTACGCGCCGGCCAGGGCGGCACCCATGACCACCGACAGCCCGACGCCGCCGCAGCCGATCACCGCCACCGAGGCGCCCGCCTCGACGCCGGCGGTGTTGATGACGGCACCGACGCCCGTCGCGACGCCGCAGCCGATCAGGCAGGCGACGTCGAACGGCAGCTCGGGCGGGATCACGACGGCGGCGGTGGCCGGCACGACTGCATGGGTCGCGAACGTGCCGACCGAGAGGTACTGGCCGACCGGGCCGGCGGCCGAGCTGAGCCGCATCGTGCCGTCGTGCAGCGTGTTGTCGGTCGCGCGGTTGCCGGAGCACACCCACTGCTCGCCGCGGCGGCACTGCAGGCACGTGCCGCAGGGGTACCACCACGACAGCACGACGTGGTCCCCGACGGCGACGTTGGTGACGCCCTCGCCGAGGGCCTCCACCACGCCGGCGCCCTCGTGGCCGAGCACGAGCGGGAACGTGGCCGACCACTCGCCGTCGACGACGTGCAGGTCGGAGTGGCAGACGCCGCTCGCGCCGTACCGGACGAGCACCTCGCCCGCGGCGGGCGGCGCGAGCTCGAGGTCGGTGATCTCGAGGGGCTGCTGGGGGCCGTGCAGGACGGCGGCGCGGACGGTCGGCATGGGCGCCGATCGTAGCGTTACTCGGTCTGGTTCCGCTCCCAGACGAGCTGCAGCCCGTCCAGCGTCAGCCAGGGCTCGTGGGCGGTGATGGTCTCGCAGTGCGGGGTCAGCAGACCCGCGAGGCCGCCGGTCGCGACCACGGGGCAGGTGCCGCCGAGCTCGGCCTGGATGCGGCGCACGAGGCCGTCCACCTGCCCGGCGAAGCCGAACACCGCGCCCGACTGCATCGAGGCGACCGTCGACTTGCCGATCGCCGATGCGGGCGTCGCCAGGTCGACCTTCACGAGGCGGGCGGCACGGCTGTAGAGCGCCTCCATGGAGATCTCGACCCCGGGCGCGATGGCGCCGCCCAGGAACTCGCCGTCGACCGAGACGACGTCGAAGTTGGTCGACGTGCCGAAGTCGACCACGATGCACGGCCCGCCGTGGTGGGCGTGCGCCGCCACGGAGTTGGCGATGCGGTCGGGGCCGACCTCGCGCGGGTTGTCGGTGCGCACGGGCACGCCGGTGCGCACGCCGGGCCCGATCACGATCGGCTCGGTGCCGGTGATGCGCCGCAGCACGCTCGTCCACGGGTGGGTCAGGGTCGGGCACGGTGGTCGACAGCGCGGCGGCCGAGACGACGCCGGCGAGGCCCCGTCGCTCGAGCAGCGCGGCGAGCTCGACGTCGAGCTCGTCGGTCGTCCGGCGCGGGTCGGTGGTGAGGCGCCAGTGCTCCGTCGATCTCCCGGCCGCGGTACAGGCCCAGGACCGTCTGCGTGTTGCCGACGTCGACGGCGAGCAGCATCGGTGGCCCGGATCAGGCGTTCGGGCGGTGCGCTGAACTCGGGCGGCAGCGTCGTCGGGATCGGTCGTCCGGCGGCTTCAGCTCCTCGACCGTGATGTCGGACGAGGTGTGCACCTCGGCGCGCGGGATGATGCGGCTCGGCCGGTTCTTGTCCCACACCCAGACGTCCTCCATCGTCAGGTGGAAGAGCGGGTAGGACGGCTGGTGCTCGGGCTTCAGGTCGAGCACGTTGCAGAGGTACGTCGCCTCCTGCGTGAGCACGCAGTAGCGAAACATCCCGAACACCGTCGCATACTCGTGCTTCAACGCGAGCTCGAGCTCTGCGTCGTACTCCTCGAGGTCCTCGAGATGGGACACGTCGTTCACCCCTCGTCGGGAAAGATCGCTCCAATGGTAGCGTCAGCGATCGGGCCCAGTCGCCGGACGCCCTGGTCGGGCAGAGCCGCGAGCGCCTCGGCGAACGCGGGCTCCGGAAGCACCTCGGACAGCGGCTCGAGCGCGAACCGCCGCTCCATCAGCCGCGGGTGCGGGACCTGCAGCCGGGCTCGTGGATGACGCGCCCCTCCCACCACAGGATGTCGAGGTCGAGCGTGCGCGGCCCGTCGCGCACCGTGCGCACGCGGCCGGCCTCGAGCTCGATGCGCTGCAGCTCGCGCAGCAGCGCGCGCGGCGCCAGCGACGTCTCGACCAGCAGCGCCGCGTTGGCATAGTCGGGCTGCTCGGGCGGGCCGCCGACGGGCGCGGTCAGGTAGACGTCGGACACGACCAGCGCACGGGTGGTCGGCAGCGCGTCGATGGCGTCGATCGCGGCCCGCAGCGCGGCCAGGGGATCGCCGAGGTTGGCTCCGAGGCCGATTGCGACATACCCACTCACGCCGTGCACTCCTTCGGAGCTTCGCACGGCGATCGCCACCGTGTGCAAGGGCTTCCGCTTCGCTGCAGCCGTCGACACTCACGGGCGGCGCCGGTGGGTGACGGTGACGCCGACGGTGTCGATCACGAGCGGCACGGGCGCGGACGGCTTCGAGACCCGCACGATCACCTCGTCCACCGCGAACTCGGCGATGATCGATGGCCGCGACCTCGTCGGCCAGGCGCTCCAGCAGGCGGTACGGGCCACCCGAGGCGACGTCGTGCGCGCGCTGTGCGACGGCGCCGTAGTCGATCGCGTCGTCCAGCTCGTCCGTGTCGCAGGCGCGCGTCGCGCAGCGGGATCATGCGGATGTCGAGGAAGAACCGCTGGCCGAGCGCCTGCTCCTCCGGCAGCGCGCCGTGGTGGGCGAAGACGGCCAGCCCGTCGATCGCGATCTCGACCTCGCGCTCGCTGTCACTCATCGCGCCGCCTCCGACCGCCGCGACGGCGGCGAAGGCGTCGCGGTGGACGCCGACGTCGTGGACGCGCAGCATGAACGCGCCGCGCCGGGCGGCCTCGACGTTCGCCGCGATGGTGGGGACGGTCCGGTCGCGCTCCATGTCGCCCATGATGCGGCCGAGGAAGCTCTTGCGCGAGAGACCGATCAGCACCGGCGTGCCGCAGCGGGCGCCGATCGCGTCGACGTGGGCGATGAGGCTGAGGTTGTGTCCCATGTTCTTGCCGAAGCCGATGCCCGGGTCGACGCAGATCCGCTCGCGCGGCGACGCCCGCGTCGCAGGCGCGCTCCACGCGGTCGCAGAGCCAGTCGGCCACCTCGGCCACGACGTCGTCGTAGCGCGGGTCGTCCTGCATCGTGCGCGGCGTCCCGAGCATGTGCATGAGGCAGAGGTCGACGCCGGCGTCGGCCACCAGCGCGGCCATCTCGGGGTCGCCCAGCGCCGTCACGTCGTTGACCATCGAGGCGCCCGGCGCGGATGGCGGCGTCGGCGACGACGGCCTTCGAGGTGTCGATCGAGATCGGCGACGTCGCGCGACCGCACGGATGCCCTCGATGACCGGCAGCACGCGCTCCAGCTCGAGCTCGACGGAGATGCCCGCCGGAGCCCGGCCGCGTCGACTCGCCGCCGACGTCGACGACCGCGGCGCCCTCGGCCGCGTGGCGCAGGCCCTCCTCGATGGCCAGCGCCGGGTCGAGGAAGCGCCCGCCGTCGGAGAACGAGTCGGGCGTGACGTTGACGACGCCCATCAGCGCGGGCGCGGCGATAGCGGTCGCGAAGCGAGGAGGAGCCGGCCACGCCCGATATCGTAGAGATCACCGGGCGCTGACGGCGAGCGCGCGCCGAAATGCATCCTCGACCTCGTCCGCGCCCCACGCCACCGGGTTCGTGGTCAGGCAGTAGTCGTCGAGGGAGATGGCGACCAGGTCGTCCATCCGCTCGTCGCCGACGCCGACGTCGGACGGCACCGGGAAGCCGGCCTCGGCCAGCACGCGGCGCACGGCGCGGATGCCGCGCGTGCCGTCGCGCGCCTCGTCGGCCGGCTCGCCGAGCGCCTCGCCGATGCGCTCGAGCTCCTCGACCCGGGCGGGGCGGTTCGTCTCCAGGCACTCGGCCAGCAGCAGCCCGACGGCGAGGCCGTGCGGCAGGCCGTAGACGCCGCCGAGGCCGTGGCCGAGCGCGTGCTCGGCCGAGCAGTCGGCGAGGTTGATGGCGAGCCCGCCGAACAGGCAGGCGAGGCTCATGTGCCGGCGCGCGTCGATGTCGGAGCCGTCGCGCACGGCGGCCGCGAGGCCGACGGCGATGTTGCGCAGCCCCTCGCAGGCAACGGCGATCGAGAGCGGCGAGCGGTTGACCACCATGCACGCCGCCACGCAGTGCGCCATCGCGTCGACGCCGCCGTGCAGCGTCGGCGCGGCCGGCAGGCCGAGCGTCAGCTCCGGATCGACCAGCGACGCCTGGCCGCGCAGGAGGCTGTTGCCCCCACGCGCGCTTGCGGCCGTCGACCGTCTTGATCACGAAGGCGCCGGTGAGGTCGGCGCCGGTGCCCGAGGTGGTCGGCACCGAGATCAGCGGCACGTGCGGCGGCCGCGCCTCGACGCGGCCCGGCGAGCACGTCCTCGCAGGTCGAGCCGTAGCCGACGACGGCGCGCGTGGCGCGGCTGAGGTCGATCGCCGAGCCGCCGCCGATGGCGATGATGCCGTCGGTGCCGCTGGCCGAGAAGGCCTCGACGCAGTTCCTCGAACATGACCATGGTCGGCTCGCCGGACGGCTTCACGAACCGCCGTCCGGCGGGCACGGCGGCAAGCGCCGCGCCGATGCCCGGATGGTCGGCGACGGGCTCCTCGACGACGACGAACGGACGGCTCACGCCGTGCCGGACGAGCACTCCGGGAAGCGACGACACGCAGCCGTCGCCGAACGTGATCTCGACCGGGAGATGAGCGGTAAAGGCCTCCAGCATGGGCTGGAGACTACGCCAACTGCTTGTTGATCAGGCGCCGGCGCCGGGCGTGTCGGGCGTGCCCGGGAGGGGCAGTCCGAGACCGCGCGGCTTGGCCTCGCGGCGCTCGCCGGCGTCGGACGGCTCGGGCGTCGTCGGCACGGCGGCCGGCGGGAAGACGGTCTCCTCCGACTCGCCGTCGAGCAGGCGCAGGAACTGGTCGCGATCGATGGTCTCGACCTCGAGCAGGATCTTCGAGAGCCGGTGCAGATCCTCGACGTGCGCGGCGAGGACCTGGCGGGCGCTGTCGTGCGCCTCCTCGATGATGCGGCGGATCTCGTCGTCGATCTCGCGGGCGATCTCCTGCGAGTAGTCGGCCTCGTGCCCGAACTCGCGGCCCAGGAACGGCTGGTCGTGACGGCCGCCCAGCGCGCGCGGGCCGAGCTTCTCGCTCATGCCCCAGCGCATGACCATGTTCTTCGAGCTGGCGGTGACCTTCTCGATGTCGTTCGCCGCGCCGGTGGTGACCTCGTCGAAGACGAGCTCCTCGGCCGCGCGGCCGCCGAGCGTCATGGCGAGCGTGTCCATCAGCGCGGCCTTGGTCGTGAGGAACTTGTCCTCCGACGGCATCGAGATGGTGTAGCCGAGGGCCTGACCGCGGGAGACGACCGAGATCTTGTGGACCGGGTCGCAGTTGGGCAGGAAGTGCCCGACCAGCGCGTGGCCCATCTCGTGGTACGCCGTGATCAGGCGCTCCTTCTCGGACAGCAGGCGCGTCTTCTTCTCCGGGCCTGCGATCACGCGCATGATGCCCTCTTCGAGCTCGTTCTTCGTGATCGTCTTCTTGCCGTGGCGGGCGGTCAGCAGCGCCGCCTCGTTGACGAGGTTCGCCAGGTCGGCGCCGGTGAAACCGGGCGTCTGGCCGGCGAGCTCGGCGAGGTCGACGGTCTTCGAGATCGGCTTGCCGCGCGTGTGGACGCGCAGGATCTGCTCGCGGCCGGCCCGGTCGGGGCGGTCGACGGCGATCTGCCGGTCGAAGCGGCCGGGGCGGAGCAGGGCCGGGTCGAGGATGTCGGGCCGGTTGGTGGCCGCGATCAGGATGATGTTGTCCTTGGTCTCGAACCCGTCCATCTCGACGAGGAGCTGGTTGAGCGTCTGCTCGCGCTCGTCGTGACCGCCGCCCATGCCGGCACCGCGGTGGCGGCCGACGGCGTCGATCTCGTCCATGAAGATGATGCACGGCGAGTTCTGCTTGGCCTGCTCGAACAGGTCGCGGACGCGGCTCGCGCCGACGCCGACGAACATCTCGACGAAGTCGGAGCCGGAGATCGAGAAGAACGGCACGCCCGCCTCGCCGGCGACGGCGCGCGCGAGCAGCGTCTTGCCGGTACCGGGCGAGCCGAACAGCAGCACGCCCTTCGGGATGCGCGCGCCGAGCGCCTGGTACTTCTTGGGGTTCTCGAGGAAGTCCTTGATCTCGTGGAGCTCCTCGACCGCCTCGTCGGCGCCGGCGACGTCCTTGAACGTGACCTTCGGCGAGTCGACGGCCATGCGCTTGGCGCGACTCTTCCCGAAGCTCATCACCTTCGAGCCGCCGCCCTGCATCTGGTTCATGAGGAACAACCAGAACCCGAGGAACAGCAGGAACGGCAGCACCCCGAACAGCAGGCTGGCCCAGTTGGTGCCGCCGACCTTCGATCCCTCGATCACGAGCGCCTTGTTCGGCGAGTACTGCGCGTACACGTCCTCCCAGGCGTCCTCGCCGGGGATGCCGACGGTGAACGGCTTCTGGTTCGGTGTCGTTCAGCGTCACCTTGACGCTGTTCGCCGACATGGAGTGCTTGAGCTCCTTGACCTGGCCCTGCTCGAGCGCGCCGGTCATGTCGGTCCAGGTCTTCTTGCTGCGTCGACGACTTGTTGCCGCCGAACATCACGCTCTGTGCGACGTAGGCCAGCACGATCACGACGATGATCGGGAAGGCTGCGCTCTTGAAAAAGCGATTCACTAACCCTGCCCCGTAGGGTGAAAGAGGCGGCCGAGTGGCCGCCCAACGTGGTCGAAGCCTAGCACGCGGATAGTCATCGTCCGTGGTCGGTAATCCGTTGAGCAGCAGGGCGAACCGCTGCTGCCCGCGGCGCGAACATACGGGCGTGCATGCGACGATCTCGTCCTCCGCCCGGGGCCACTCGCGCCTGGGCTCAGTCCGGTAGCATCCCGCTCCGGATGGGTCCCGGCGAGCTCTCGGACGCGAGCCTGATAGCGCGCTGCGCAGCGGGCGACGACAGCGCGCTCGCGACGCTGTACGACCGGTACGGCCGGTCGGCCTACGGACTGGCGCTGCGCATCGTGCGCGACGCGTCGCTGGCCGAGGACGCCGTGCAGGAGGGGTTCCTCGCCGTCTGGCGCGGTGCGGCGCGGTTCGACGCGGCCCGCGCGAAGGCTTCCACCTGGCTGCTGTCGCTGGTGCACCACAAGGCGGTCGACCTCGTCCGCCGCGAGGAGGCCCGGCCCGCGCATCCCGACGGCGGAGCTGCCCGAGACCGTCGCCGCCGACGACGTGCCGCGCACGGTGCTCGAGGGGTTCGAGCGCCGGCGCATCGACGTCGCACTCGACCGCCTGTCGCCGCCGCAGCGCGAGGTGCTGTCGCTGGCCTACTTCGAGGGCCTGACGCAGTCCGAGCTGTCGGATCGCCTCGGCGAGCCGCTCGGCACGATCAAGTCACGCACGCACGCCGCCCTCGCGCGCCTGCGCGATCTCCTGGCCGAGGACGGGGCAGACTGAGACAGCATGGACGCCGGCTCCCGCACCCACGAAGAACTCGAACTGCTCGTCTCGGCCCATGCGCTCGACGCGCTGGATCCGGCCGACGCCGCGGCCGTCGACGCCCATCTGGAGCGCTGCGAGTCGTGCCGTGCGGCGTTCGACGAGGCGCTCGAGACCGCCGCGGCGCTGGCGCTGAGCGTGCCGCGCCGCCGAGCCGCCGGCTCGACCTGCGCGAGCGCATCCTGGTCGCCGCGCGCGCCACGCCGCAGGAGGCGTCGAGCCGGCAGCCGCTCCCGCCGCCGCCGCTGCGGCCCGTGCGCCGAGGCGTCAGCGACGGCGCTTCTCGGAGGTCTTCACGCCGTCGCGCAACTTCGCAGCCGGCGTTCGCCCTCGCGGCCGCGCTGCTCGGCGTCCTGTACCTGTCGGAGCGCGACAAGACCGTCGACGCTGCAGGCGGAGCGCGACAACTCCGCCCTGGTCAGCCAGGCGCTGGCGGCGCCGGGCGCGCGGGTCGTCCCGCTCGCCGGCCCGAACGGCGAGGGCGGCGGCGCGCTGGTGCTGGCCGCCGACCGGAAGCCCGCTGGTCGTCTCCGAGCTGCTGCCTGCGCCGCCCGGCAAGGTGTGGGAGGTGTGGACGATTCCCGCCGGCGGCACGCCGGTGTCCGTCGGGCTCATGCAGGGCGGATCGGAGAACGTGCTCGAGCTGCAGCGACCGCTCGCAGCGGGCACGACGGTGGCGATCACGGCGGAGCCCGACGACGGCACCCAGCACGGCGGCCCGACGGGCTCGATCGCCCTGTCGGGCGGCCTCAGCTAGTCGCCGCGCCCCGCTGTCGACGTTCAGCGCGTTCCGCGTGTCGCGCAGCGCGCGCTTCGTCACGCCCGAGCGACTTCGCTGCCCGGTCGCGCGATTCGTCCCTCGCCCGCGCGGAAACGTTCCGGGGTCAGACCCCAGCTACGGCGTTCTTGGGGTCTGACCCCAGAACGTAGGGCGCACGAAAGCGCACGGGAGTGGCACACCCTCCCGGGCTCAGACGGCGGCGGAGACCTCGACGCGGTTGTCGTGGAACGTCGGGCCGCCGCCGATGTCGGTGTCGCGCTCCGGCGTGCAGGCGTTCACGTTCTCGCCGCCGGGCGACAGCTTCGGCCACTGCGTCTTGAGCGTGAAGCAGACGCCGGGACGCGTCGCGTCGCTGACGGCGAGGGCCGCCGTCCAGGCGCCGCGGTCGTTGTGGCAGCGCACCGTGTCGCCGTCGATCAGGCCGCGCGCGGCCGCGTCGGCTGGGTGCAGCCAGATCGTCGGGCGCGCCCATCTTGCCGCGGTGCCAGTCCAGCTGCGCGAACGTCGAGTTGAGGAAGAACCGGCCGGCGGGCGCGAGCAGCACCAGCGGGAACCGCTCGGCCAGCTCGTCGTCGACCGCCTCGTGCGGCAGCTCGTAGGTGGGCAGGCCGTCGCGCCCGGCGTCGATGAGCGTCTGCGAGACGAGCTCGACACGACCGCTCGCGCGTCGGGAATGCCGCCGTCGGCGAACGGCGCCGTGTCGCGCGGCGGGCCGATGCGCAGGAAGCCCTCGGCGCGGAGGTCGTCCAGCTCGATGCCGGCCTGGCCGAGCATCTCCGCCGCGAAGTCGAGGTCGGAGATCTGCAGCGCCGGGTGGTCGAAGCCGAGGCGCGCGGCGATGCGGCGGAGGATCTCGGAGTTGGGCAGGCACTCGCCCGGCGCGGGGACGGCCGGCTCGTTCCACGACAGGTAGAGGTGGCCGTAGGAGTCGTGCAGGTCCGCGTGCTCGGGCTGCATCGTGGCCGGCAGGACGATGTCGGCCAGGTCGGCCGTGTCGGTCATGCCGCTGCTCGAGCACGACCGTGAACAGGTCGTCGCGGAGCATGCCGGCCCGCACCCGGCGGGCGTCGGGCGAGGTCGCCGCGGGGTTGCAGTTGAACAACAGCAGCGAGCCGACGGGCGGGTCGTCCAGCTCGTGCAGCGCGTGCCCGAGCCGTGACATGTTGACGACGCGCGAGCGCGGGTAGGCGACGCCGGCCGCCTTGGCGCCGGCGTACGCCGAGAACGACGGGAAGTGCCCGCCGGTCATGCCGGAGACGCCGCCGCCGACGTGGCGCCAGTCGCCGGTCAGCGCCGGGATGGCCATGATCGCGCGCACCGCCGAGCCGCCGCCGCCGTGGCGCTGCAGGCCGAGGCCGATCATGATCGCCGACGGCCGCGTGGTCGCCAGGCGCGCGGCCGAGGCCGCGGACGACCTCCTCCGGCAGACCGCAGATGGCGGCAGCGCGCTCGACCGGCCACTCGTCGAGCCGGGCCGAGAGCTCGGGCCAGCCCACCGCGTGCGCCGCCAGCCACGCCTCGTCGGCCGTGCCGGCGTCGCGGATCACGCGCATCAGACCGAGGGCCAGCGCGGCGTCGGTGCCGGGATGCGGTGCGATGTGCTCGTCGCAGCGCTCGGCCGTCGGCGAGCGCAGCGGATCGATGCAGACCACGTGGGCGCCGGCGGCCCGCGCCTCGTTGACGTACTTCCAGACGTGCATGCCGGTCGACAGCGGGTTCGCGCCCCAGATGACGATCAGCCGCGCCGCCGGCAGCGTCTCCGGGTCGATCGCGACCTGGCCGCCGATGGTGGCCTTCGCGGCGGCGCGCCACGCGGCCGTGCAGATGGTGGTGTCGAGCCGGGACGTGCCCATCGCGTAGAGGATGCGCTGCGGCAGCCCGAACGACTGGATCATCCCGATCGACCCGGCGAAGAAGAACGGCAGGATCGCCTCCGGGCCGTGCCGGTCGATCGTGCGCCGCAGGCCGTCGGCGACGCGGTCGAGCGCCTCGTCCCAGCCGACCCGCGCGAACTGCCCGTCACCCTTGGCGCCGGTGCGCACCAGCGGGTGCAGCACGCGGTCGCCGTTCAGGTGGTCGAGGTACCGGTTGACCTTGCCGCAGAGGGCGCCGTGCGTGAACGGCTGCGCCTTGTTGCCGCGGATCGAGACGACGCGCCCGTCCTCGGCCTCCAGCACCCAGGAGCAGGTGTCGGGGCAATCGAGCGGGCAGGCGCCGACGTGGGTGGTCCGCACGGCCTCAGGGTAGCGGGCGGTCGTGCTCGTCGGGCGTCTCGACGACGCCGATGTAGCGGAGGTTGCGGAACCGCTCCTCGACGTCGAGCCCGTAGCCGACGACGAACTTGTTCTCGATCTCGAAGCCGACGTAGGTGACGGGGACGTCGACCTCGCGGCGCTCGGGCTTGGTCAGCAGCGCGCAGATGGCGAGTGAGCGCGGCCGCCGCGCCTGCAGGCTCTTGAGCAGGTAGGAGAGCGTCAGGCCGGAGTCGACGATGTCCTCGACGACGATCACCGCCCGCCCCTCGATCGAGATCTCGAGGTCCTTCACGATCCGGACGATCCCGGACGTCTGCGTGCCGGAGCCGTACGACGAGATCGCCATGAAGTCGACGTGCACGGGCAGGTCGATGGCGCGCACGAGGTCGGCGACGAACACGAAGGCGCCCTTCAGCACGCACACCAGCAGCGGCGGGTCGTCGGCGTAGTCGCGGGTGATCTGGGCGCCGAGCTCGGCGATTCTCGCCTGGAGCGTCTCGGTGTCGATCAGGGTCTCGGCGACAAGGCCGGCCGGGTCGATGCCACTCATCGCCGGAGACTCTAGCCCCGATCGTCCTGCGAGCGGTTCGCGCGGCGCCCGCCGGCGTGCTTCAGGTCGATGTTCTCGCACCGCCGCGCAGGCTGGTGGCCTGTGCAAGGTGCGAGAAGATCGAAGCGCACCGGCTCGGCGGGAGGCCCCTGGAGCGAAGCGCAAGTGGCCGGAGCCGAGCTGGGGAGCGGCCTGGACGCGCCCGGCGGGATGCCGCGCACCGCTTGCAGGGGGATCGGGGCTCAACCGGACGGCCTGAATTCGAGCCAACCTCCCGTCGCGACCGCCTCGGCGCCGCCCGGGAGCGTGCGGCGATTCGCGCCGTCCGGGCCCGATCAGCGCCTCGACGTCGGCGTGCTGCACGGTCACGCCGGCCGCGGCGGCGGCGCGGCGGACGATCTCCCGCTGCAGCGCGACGTGCTCGCCGCGGAACCGGAGGTCGGCGGCGCCGTCCGCCACGAACGGCGCGGCCAGCGCAGGCCAGCAGCTCGCGCTCGGCGGCGGCGACCTCGGCGGTGCGCGCGATGTTGGCGTCGGCGCGCGGGTTGAGCGCCAGCAGCACGGGCAGCGACCTCGTTGCGGATCCGGTTGCGGGCGAAGGCCGGGTCGTCGTTCGACGGGTCCTCGCGCCACGGCAGCGCGCGACGTGCCAGCTCGTCGCGCACCTCGTCGCGCGTGACGTCGAGCAGCGGCCGGTAGAAGGGCGGCGCGGCGGCCGGCAGGGCCGGCAGCGCGTTGACGCCGCCCGACGTGGCGAGGCGGTACAGCACGGTCTCGGCGCGATCGGTGGCGGTGTGGCCGGTCGCGATCGGATCGCCGTCCGCGGCCGCGAGCGCCGCCTCGCGGCGCACGTCGCGCAGGCGCGCCTCGAGGTTCGTGCCGGCCGCGACGGCGCCGTCGACGACGCGTCACCGGCACCGGCAGGTGCCGGCAGAACTCGGCGTCGGCGGCCGGAGTCGGCGCCGCGCAGGGCGTGCGCCACGTGCAGGCCGCGCAACGTCGAAGCCGAGCTCGGCCAGCAGGCGTCACGAGCAGGGTCGAGTCGGCTCCGCCGGAGACCATCGCCAGCACCGGGCCCGGCTCCAGCCCCGCCCGCCGCAGCACCGCCGCGACGCGTTCGGCGACGGGTGCCCGGAGCGCGGTCATCGCACGAGGCGCGTGACGTACGTCGTCGCGAGCTCGATGTAGCGGGCGTGCAGCGCGTCGGCGCGGCGGTCGTCGCCGGCATCGCGCGCAGTCCTCCATCGCGACCACCAGCGTCGCCAGCCGGTCCTCCAGCCGCTCGGCCAGCGCGTCCTCGGCCGAGGCCGCCGTCAGCACGCCGCCCGGCGCGCCGCTCGAGCGGGCCGCGGAGCACGCCGTAGAGCCGCGCGTCGCGGTCGGACGCCGGCGCCGCGGCCGCCAGCGCGTCGAGCGCGCGGGCCGCGATCACGTCGGCGGCGACTCGTCGGCGTCGTCCGCCCCGGCCAGGCGGCGGACGGTCGCGCCCAGGATGTCCTCGCCCGCCATCGCCGTAGCTTGCCAAGCATCTGTCGCGCCCGGTACCGTGCGTCGCGTGAACCTCACAGCCGGCAACGTCATCGAGGGCATCTTCGGTGTCGTGAAGCCCATCATCGGGGTCGTCCACCTCCTGGCGCTGCCGGGCTCCTCCTCCTTCGACCGCGACGCCGGCATGGCGCCGATCGTCGCGGCCGCGCGCCAGGACACCGACGCCCTGCTCGAGGCCGGCGTGGACGGCATCATCTACTCGAACGAGGGCGACCTGCCGTACCGGGTCGACGTCGGGCGTCGAGCAGGCGACGGCCATGGCGGCCGTGGTGGGCGAGCTGAAGCCGCGTGCTGGCGGTGCCGTTCGGCATCGACCTGTACTGGGACCCGCTGGCCACGCTGGCCGTGGGCAAGGCGGTCGGTGCGGCGTTCGTCCGCGAGGTGTTCATCGGCGTCTACGAGAGCGACATGGGCCAGCTGCGGCCCGACCCCGGCGCGGCCTTCGCGTACCGCCACTCGATCGGCGCCGACGACATCGCGATCTTCACCAACCTGACGCCCGAGTTCGCGTCGCCGCTCGGCACCCGCACCGTCGCCGACCGTGCCCAGGGCGCGCACTTCTTCGGGTGCAGCGCGGCGCTCATCTCGGGGCCGCGGGCGGGCGAGCCGTTCCGGTTCGCCGACCTGGAGGACACGAAGGCGGCCGTGCCCGACATGCCCGTGATCGCCAACACCGGCGTCCGGCACGACACGATCGAGCGCATCCTCGAGGTCGCCGACGGCGCCATCGTCGGCACCGCGATGAAGGTCGACGGCCGCACCGAGAACCGCATCGACCTGGAGCGCGCGCAGCGCATGGTCAAGCACGTGCTGCACGCCCGCGAGCACTACCTGGCGCTCACCGCTGCGCAGCCGCCGGCGGAGGCGCCCGTCCCGTGAGCATGCAACGGCTGGAGCGCAGCGGAAGCCCTTGCGTGCGGTGGCGATCGCCGTGCGAGAGTCCGGAGGACGGCACGGCGTGAGCATCGGTCGTCGCGATCGACGGCCGGGTCGCGACCTGCACCCTCGACCGGCCGGAGCGCCTGAACGCGATCGACCTGGAGACGTACGACGGCATCGTCGCGTTCGCCGCGCAACTGGAGGCCGACGACGACCTCTGGGTGGGCATCGTCACCGGTGCCGGCGACCGCGCCTTCTCGGCCGGCGCCGACCTGAAGAAGCTGCTCGCGCAGATGGAGGCGCGCGGGCCCGGCGCGGCGCCGCCGTTCGCGACGGCGTTCGCCCAGGCGGGCCTCTCCAAGCCGCTCATCGCCGCGGTCAACGGACTCGCCTACGGCGGCGGCTGCGAGCTGGCGCTGTCGTGCGACCTGCGCGTGCTCGCCCCCGGTGCGCGGCTGGCCCTGCCGGAGCCGAAGCGCGGTCTGATCCCCGGGTGGGGCGGCACGCAGCTGCTGCCGCGCCTCGTGCCGCACGCGATCGCACTCGAGCTGCTGCTCGACCGGCCGCGACGTCGACGCCGACGAGGCACTGGCGCTCGGCCTCGCGAACCGCGTGACGCCCGACGCCGTCGCGGGCGCCCGGGCGCTGGCAGACGAGATCTGCGCCAACGCGCCCACCGCCGTCCGGCACATCCGCGCGGCGGTGCTGCGCGGCAGCGAGCTGGACCTGGCCGACGGGCTCGCGGTCGAGGCCGAGATGATGGCGGCGCAGCGGGCGACGGCCGATTCGGCCGAGGGCGTCGCGGCGTTCATCGCAGAAGCGCGCGCCAGACTGGCCGGGGCGGTAGCGATGGCGCGCCTCGAGGTGCTGCGGGGCGACATCACGGCCCAGGCCGACGTCGACGCGATCGTCAACGCGGCCAACGAGCGGCTGGCGGCCGGAGCCGGCGTCTGCGGCGCGATCCGCCGCGCCGGCGGCGCGGCGATCTTCGAGGAGGCCGCCCGCCTGGGCGGCTGCGCGACGGGCGACGCGAAGACCGACCGGCGCCGGCGACCTGCCGAACCGGTTCGTCGTCCATGCCGTCGGCCCGGTTTACTCGGGTGGCCCGCGCGACGCCGAGCTGCTCGCGTCGTGCCACCGGCGCGCGATCGGGGAGGCGGCCGCCTCGGCTGCCGGTCGATCGCGTTCCCCGCCATCTCGACCGGCATCTACGGCTACCCGATCGACGAGGCCGCACCCGTCGCCGTGGCGGCGGCGCGCGAGGCTGCAGCGGCATGCGGCCTCGATCTGGTGCGGTTCGTGCTGTTCTCCGAGCCCGACCTGGCGGCCTTCGAGGCCGCCGCGGGCTCCGCTACCTGACGCCGCCGGCGTAGCCGGAGACGACGCCCGCGAGGGCGACCAGGTAGACGGCGCAGAAGCCGAGCAGCGCGAAGCCGATGCGGCGCTCGCGCGCCTTGATCGCACGGAACGCGACGGCGATGCCCAGCAGCAGCACGCCGCCGAGTACCACGAGGCCGTCGCGCGGCAGCGAGCCGGAGTCGTCGTCGCCCGACGACGCCGCGGCCGCCGGCTGCTCCTCGGCGGTCGTCGTGGGCGGTGGCACGACCGCGGCGGTCGTCACCGGCGCATCGGCCGTGGTCACCGGCGCCTCGGCCGTGGTCGCGGGCGGCTCGGTGGTCGTGGTCGGCGGCGGATCGGTCGTGGTCGGGGTCGCGGTCGTCGCAACGGGCGTCTGGGTGCGCTCGCCGGTGGCCTCCAGCAGGACGGCGCCGGCCTTGCCGTTGGCGACCGCGACGGGACCGACCGGGCGCCGGGTCGTCGTGCCGCCGCCGAAACCGCCGCCGCCGCCACCGCCGCCCGAGCCGCCACCCCCACCGCCGCCGGGAGGCGGCGTCGGTTCCGGAATCGCGGAGGGGGCGGCGAGCGCTCCGGCCGCCAGCACGCAGGAGCCGACCATCATCGTGACGGCCAGGATCGCGCGAAGGGCGGGGATCCCCCTCATGCGACTCACCATAGTGATTTCCAAGCAGAACGTGAGGTCCGCGGTGGAGTGGTGATCAGGGCCCGGCGAGTAGGATCTCCACCCATGCCAGTTCACCTTCGCGGCGAGCCGGGCGACTACGCCCCGGCCGTCCTCCTTCCCGGCGATCCCCTCCGGGCCAAGTACATCTCCGACACGTTCTTCGACGACTCCCGCCAGGTCAACCACGAGCGCGGGATGCTCGGTTTCACCGGCACGTTCGAGGGCAAGCCGATCTCGGTGCAGTCCACCGGGATGGGCTGTCCCAGCGCCGCGATCGTCGCCGAGGAGCTCTCGCAGCTCGGCGTCAAGCGCATCGTCCGCGTCGGCACCTGCGGCGGCCTCGGCGCCCAACCTCGCGCTCGGCGACGTCATCTGCGCCGTCAGCGCCGTGCCGGCCGACCACACCACGCTGCACTACACGGGCGGCGAGCCGCACGCCCCGACGGCCGACTTCGAGGTCGTGCACGCCGCCGTGCACCACGCCAAGGGCACCGGCCTGAAGCTGCACGTCGGCTCCGTCGCCACCTCCGACACGTTCTACGACCCCGACTCCGAGCGCCACCAGCGCTGGCGCGATCGCGGCGTGCTGGCGGTCGAGATGGAGGCGGCGGTGCTGTTCACCATCGCCGCCCTGCGCGGCATGTCGGCCGGCTGCCTGCTGGGCGTCTCCGACCTCGTGATCGGCGAGTTCATCCGCATCTCCGACGAGGAGCTGAAGAACGCCGTCGACCGGATGACCGAGCTCGCCATCCGCGCAGCCCTGGACTGATCCGTGGCCGAGCCGGCGCGCGGTGTTCGTGGTCAATCCCGCCTCCGACGGCGGGGGCACCGGCAAGAAGTGGCCGGAGATCGCAGACGCGGCGCGCCGGCACGGCCTCGAGGTGGTCGAGCGACTGACCGAGTCGGCCGGCCACGCCACGGCGCTCGCCCGCGAGGCCGTCACGGCCGGCGAGGATCTGATCGTCGCGGTCGGCGGCGACGGCACCGTCAACGAGGTCGTCAACGGCTTCTTCGACGAGTCGGGCACGTCGCTCGGCGGCGCGGCGGCGCTGGGCGTGATCGAGCGCGGCACCGGCTGCGACTTCGTCCGCACGTTCGGCATCCCGAAGAAGACCGACCGGGCCGTGGCGACCATCGCGGCCGGCCGGCGGCGGCGCATCGATATCGGCCGGGCCACGTGTCAGGGACCGGCCGGGCCGCAGGTGCGGATGTTCGCCAACATCGCCTCGTGCGGCATGAGCGGCGCGGTGGCCGAGCGCGCCAACGCCACGACGAAGCGGCTCGGCGGCACGCCCGCCTTCCTGTTCGCCACCGTCGCGACGTTCGCCGGCTGGCGCAATGTCGAGTTCCACGTCAGGGCCGACGACACGGAGCGCGTGCTCGTCGCCAACAACGTCGTGTGCGCGAACTGCCGCTACTTCGGCGGCGGCATGAAGATCGCGCCCGACGCGCTGCCCGACGACGGTCTGCTCGACGTGATCCTGGTCGGCGACATCTCCAAGGCCGACTTCGTGCTGAACCTGCATCGGCTGTACCGCGGCACGCTCGGCAGGCACCCGAAGGTCGAGATCCTGCGCGCGCGCAGCGTGCAGATCACGCCGGTGCGGACGCTGCCCGCGGAGATCGACGGTGAGCAGCCGGGCACGACGCCGGTCACCTTCGAGGCCGTGCCCGGGGCGCTGGATCTGATCGTCCCGTAGCCCTTCGCGCCACTGCCTCCCCGCGAGATCGAGCAGCTCTCTGGCAGCCCTGCTTACCGCTGTGTCCGGCGGTACGGCCTTCGTCTCCGGCCAAGGCTCTACCGATGCCACAATCCGCTGCCGCCGCAGGCGGCGGCGCTGGCGATGGAGAAGGAGCTCGGTCGTCGCCTCGAAAGGCGCGGGTACGTCGTCCGCGGCGCGCACGAGCCCGCGAGCCGCAGCAGGGGATGACTTGCCGGGATTGGGTTACTCTCCATACCTTCCAGCGCCCGTGCGACGAGGCTTGCTCGGGCGATTCCCGCATTTGGCTCGATCAGCACCATCTCAGATGGCTCGAACTAGCCCCGAAAGGCCCGACATCTTGACGGAGATCCGCACCTCGCCGGACGCAGTCGTCGACGCGCTCGCGAGCCGCTCGTACCTGGCCGATCGCAGCCTCGCGACCGTGCTCTATCTCGCGCTCGAGCTGGGCAAGCCCCTGCTGCTCGAGGGAGAGGCCGGCGTCGGCAAGACCGAGCTGGCGAAGGTCACCGCCGACGCGCTCGGCGCACGGCTGATCCGTCTGCAGTGCTACGAGGGCATCGACGTCGCCCACGCACTCTACGACTGGGCGTACGCGAAGCAGATGCTGTACATCCGCACGCTCGAGGCGACCGGCCACGCCGGCGACAGCGACGTCCTGCACGACCTGTTCGGCAAGCAGTTCCTCGAGCGCCGGCCGCTGCTCGACGCGATCGACAACGACGACGACGTGCCGCCCGTGCTGCTGATCGACGAGATCGACCGCGCCGACGACGAGTTCGAGGCGTTCCTGCTCGAGCTGCTGTCCGACTTCCAGGTGACGATCCCCGAGATCGGCACCATCAAGTGCAAGTCGCGGCCGGTCGTGTTCCTGACCTCGAACCGCACGCGCGAGCTGCACGAGGCGCTGAAGCGCCGCTGCCTCTACATGTGGGTGCCGCACCCCGAGCTCGACCGCGAGATCCAGATCGTCCGCGCCCGCGTGCCGGGCGTGCCCGAGCGGCTGGCCGAGGAGGCCGCGCGCTTCGTCGCGAAGCTGCGCACGATGGACCTCGCGAAGGTGCCCGGCGTGGCCGAGACGATCGACTGGACGCAGGCCCTGATGGCGCTCGGCGAGGAGGAGCTGTCGGCCTCCGTCGTCGACGCCACGCTCGGCTCCGTCCTCAAGTACCACGAGGACATGGAGAAGGTGCGCGACGCCGACCTGGCCCGCATGGTCGAGGAGGCGAAGGCGACGCTGTGAGCGACGGCCAGGCCCCTCGCCTGGCGGGCGATGCCGTCGTCCGCAAGCTCGTCACGTTCGGCCGCATCCTGCGCGAGGCCGGTGTCGAGGTCGGCCCCGGCCGCCTGCAGGACGCGCTGCGCGCGCTCGACGCGATCGACCTGTCCGTGCGCGACGACGTGTACGCGGCGCTGGCCTGCACGCTGGTCGCGAAGCACGACGACCTCGAGATCTTCGACCGCGCCTTCCGCGCGTGGTTCGAGCGGGCGCCGTCGAAGAACCTCGGCCAGCGCCCGATCGACCTCGGGCTCGTCGACATGAAGCCCGAGTCGCAGGCCGTCGCGGCGCACTCCATCGCCGAGATCTCGATGGACCCGGTCGACCCCAACGACGCCGAGCTGGCGACCGCGGCGTTCTCGGCCAACGAGCTGCTGCGCTCCAAGGACTTCGCCGAGATGAGCGCGGCCGAGCTGCGCGAGGTGCGCCGCGCCTGCGAGCGGCTGGCGCGCAACCTGCCGAAGCGCCGGTCGCGCCGGCTGGAGCCGTCGCACGGCGGCGAGCTGATCGATCCGCGCCGCACGATCCGCAAGTCGATGCGCGCCGAGGGCGAGCCGATCGACCGCGCCTTCCGGCACCAGAAGCTGGTCGAGCGCCGCGTCGTCTTCATCTGCGACATCTCCGGCTCGATGGAGCCGTACGCCCGCGCGCTCGTGCTGTTCCTGCAGGCCGCCGTCGCCACGGGCCGCCAGGTCGAGGCGCTGACGTTCGGCACGCGCCTCACCTACCTGACGCCGTTCCTCGACGGCCGCGACCCCGACCGTGCACTCGAGCGCGCCTCGAAGGCCGTGCGCGACTGGGCCGGCGGCACCCGCATCGGCGAGTCGCTCGACGCCTTCAACCGCATCTACGGCCGCCGCGGGATGACGCGCGGTGCGATCGTCGTTATCGCGTCTGACGGATGGGAGCGGGGCGACACCACCCTCCTCTCGAAGTCGATGGCGACGCTGCACCGCAGAGCGCGGGCGGTCGTCTGGCTCAACCCCCTGAAGGGCCACTCCGCGTACCAGCCGCTCGCGGGCGGCATGCAGGCGGCCCTCCCCCACGTCGACGTGTTCCTTCCCGGCCACAACCTCGCCTCGCTCGAATCGATGGTGAAGGTCATCATGCAGCTCGGTAAGACGCGCGCCGCGCAGCTCACGAGGAGTGCGAAATGAACGAGGACACCCTGCAGACGATCGAGCAG
The DNA here is from genome assembly GCA_963722525.1 of uncultured Actinomycetes bacterium. Taxonomy (GTDB): domain Bacteria; phylum Actinomycetota; class Thermoleophilia; order Gaiellales; family F1-60-MAGs149; genus VFJZ01. The sequence goes on from CAVRMM010000002.1 coordinate 1,869,557, forward strand.
TGGCGCAGCGAGGGACATCGCGTCGCCGTGTCGCAGGTGGTCCGCACGTACCGCTCCGCGCCGCGTCCGGTCGGCTCCATCTTCGCGGTCTCCGACCACGGCAAGATGGCCGGCAGCGTCTCCGGCGGCTGCGTCGAGGGCGCCATCTACGGCGAGGCGCAGGAGCTGTTCGACGGCACCGTGCCCGGCCCCCGCTACCTGCACTACGGCATCTCCGACGAGCTGGCCGGCGACGTCGGCCTGGCCTGTGGCGGCGAGCTGTGGGTGTCGCTCGTCGAGTCGCCCGAGCGCCCCGACCTGCGCCGCGGCGCGATCGTCACCGCGATCACCGGCCCCCAGGCCGGCAAGGGACTCGTGCTCGATCTCGACAGGGACTCGACCGACGGCGACCTCGAGGGCGCCCCGCGCGAGGCGGCCGTCGAGGCGGCCCGCGAGGCGGTCGCGCGCGAGGAGTCGACCAGCATCGACCTCGGCGACGAGGGTCTGCTGTTCGTCGAGGCCGTGCATCCCGCGCACCGGCTGGTGATCGTCGGCGCCGTCGATACGGCGGAAGAGGTCTGCAAGCTCGCCCGCCAGCTCGGCTGGCGCACCGTCGTGGTCGACCCGCGCGTCAAGTTCGCGACGTCGGAGCGCCTGCCGCACGCCGACCGGATCATCGGCAAGTGGGCCGAGGACGCGGCCCCCGAGGTCGACCTCGAGCCGGCCGACTCGGTGATCGTGCTGACCCACGACGCGAAGATCGACGACCCGGCGCTGGCCTGGGCGCTCAACACCGGAGCCGGCTACGTCGGCGCGCTCGGCTCGCGGCGCACGCAGGGCCTGCGCCAGGAGCGCCTGCTCGAGATGGGCGTCGCCCGCGACGACGTCGAGCGCGTCTACGGCCCGATCGGCCTCGACATCGGCGGCCACACCCCGGCCGAGACGGCGATCGCGATCGTCGCCGAGGTGATCGCGCACCGCAGCGGCCGCTCCGGCCGCCAGCTGGTGGCGACGACGGGTCGCATCCACCCCACGACCGAGCCGGAGTAGGCCGACCGGGCCCCTGCGGCCCGGATCGGCGCGCCACTTCGGTAAGAGCGTCCGCGCTCGCGGCACAGTCCGTGACGCTTCCGTGACAGGCCAACCGTCACGGAACACGCGCGGACCGCACGTCAGCGTGAAAACCACGCGCGGAAGTGCGCCGCGATTCCCGTTTCGGTGCCAGGCACCGAAACGATCACGCCAGGGCGGCGACCGGCGGCGCGGCAGTTCTGGTACATAGCTGCGATGCAGACCGGGAGGACCCGAGGGCCGGTCTGGCTGCTCGCCGCCGCCAACGGGATCTCGGCGACCGGCAGCCTCGCCGCCTACACGGCCCTCACGTACGAGGTCTACCGGCGCACCGGATCGCCCTACTGGGTGTCGGTCGCGGCGTTCGTGTCGTTCGCCCTCGCCGGCGCGGCGGCTCCCGTCGCCGGCTGGCTGGCCGACCGGTACGACCGGCGCCGCGTGATGCTCCTCAGCGACCTGGCGGCCGCCGCCGTGTACCTGGCCGCCGCCGCCCTCGCCTCCTCCCCGGCCGCGCTGATCGCGCTCACCGCGCTCGGCGCCGCGGCGCAGGCGCCGTTCCGGCCCGCTTCGATGGCGGCGCTGCCGAACGTCGCCGCGCCGGAGGACCTGAACTGGGCGAACGGCCTCCTCGGCACGACGCTCTCCGGCGGCATCGTCGCCGGCCCGGTCGTCGGCGGGCTGCTGCTGTCGACCGCCGGCGCAAGCGGCGCGTTCCTGGCGAACGCCGCGTCGTTCCTGCTCAGCGCCGCGATCGTCGCGCGCGTGCGCGGGCAATTTCAGCCGGAGCGCACCGGCCCCGAGCGCGCAAAGGTCGACCGCGGCTCCGGCTTCCGGCTGGCACTGGCCAACCCCGTGCTGCGGACGGTGCTGGTCGTCGAGGCCCTGTTCACACTCGGGTTCGGGATCGGCATCGCCGGCGACGCGCCGCTGGCCAGCGACCTCGGCACGGGACCGGGCGGCTACGCGGCGATCATCACGGCGTGGGGCGTCGGCCAGGTGCTGTCCGGACTCGCGATGACGCGCTGGCCGGAGCGGACGCCGCGCGCCGACCTACGCGCGCTTGGGGGCGGACTCGCACTGATGTCGGTGGCGATGTTCGCGACGGCGGCCCTGCCCGAGCTCTGGCAGATCGTCGCCGTCCAGTTCCTCGGCGGCGTCGGCATGAGCATCGTCTTCGTGCTGCGCAGCGGTGTCATCCAGCGCAGCGCGCCCGACGCCGTCCGCGGTCGCGTATTCGCGGCGCTCGACGCCGTGATGTCGGCCGGCAGCCTCGCCGGCCTGGCGATGAGCGGGCTGGTGATCGGCGCGTTCGGCGTGCGGTCGGCCTACGCGACGGCGGGCGTGCTGGCGGGCGTGGGCGCCGTGATCGCGATCGGGATCAGGCTCGAATCTCGACCGGTGTCCCCGTCGGCGCAAGCTTCATGATCCGCAGGATGTTCGCGTTCGTGACGCGGATGCAGCCGTTCGAGGCGCGGGTGCCGATCAGGCTCGGGGCGTTGGTGCCGTGGATGGCGATCGGGTTGCCGGCCGCCCAGCCCTGCTCGGCCTCGGAGTAGGCGGCGATCCCCAGCAGGCCGGGTCCGTACGGGCCGGCCTTGTCGGAGAGGTTGTACCGGACATCGACGTAGAACGACCCGACCGGCGTCGGCGTCTCGATGTGCCCGATCGCGATCGGCACCCGCAGCACGTGCTCGTTCAGCCGGTAGAGGTCGAGGCGGCGGGCCGACAGGTCGACGTGGATCCGCGTGCCGGTCTTCTCCGACACCAGGCCGCTCGCTTTCACCCAGCCGGTGACGCCGTTGGGCTTGGCGGGCAGGCGGACGCGGTACCAGACCGGGTTGCAGTCCTCGTCGACGCGCTTGCCCACCGCGAGCAGCACCTGCCGCGTGCCGTAGACGCTCTTCGGCTGCAGCTGCACGATCTCGGCGGACGAGGACTTCGGCGCCTTGCGGGCCACCGTCGGCTTCGTCACGTAGAGGATGGTCGCGGTCCGCTCGGTTGTCGCGCGCTTGTCGCCCGGCCGGCACGCAGGTGCCGCGACGACGGGCTCGGCCACGGGCGTGGCCGCGGGTTCCGCCGCCGCAGCGGGCGTCTCCGCCTCCGTGACGGCGGCCGCCACCGCGGTCGGCGCCGGCGCCTCCACCGACGGAGCCGAGCCCGTCCCGGTGTCGCCGCAGCCGGCTACGAGAAGCGCGAGCAGCGCTGCGCAGAGGAGCCGCATACAGCGCATTTTCTCACACTAGTTGGGGAAAGACGTCGCCGGTCGCTCCCTCAATGCGCAGATCGCACGCGTCCCTCGAAGGCTGCGATGTGCCATGTCCCGGTTGTGGATGGGATCAACGGCGGTAGGTGGGGGTAGAAGATGAGTCGTTTCGGCGCTTGCGATAGCTGTCTTTCTGCGGAGGAGCTGCACGCATCCGCGTGTCCCTCGAGGGGACGGAAGGAACGCTCCGACCCTGCGCGCCAGTAGGGGCTCGACCAGCGCCAAACGCAGGTCAAAGAAGCAACACGACGCCCGGCGGCCCAGCCCCAGGCCTGCACGGGTGCGGGCGGTGCTGCGTGCGGCCCCCGTCGGATGCCGTGGCCAGCCACAAGCGCGGAGGCGACAGGTGGACGTCTCAAGTGGCAGGTGATGACCACAGTCCACAAGAAACGCCGCCCATCGCAGACACCGCGGGGGCGATTTACCTGACTTTAGTCAGACAAATCGCGTCGCACGGATGACGCATTGTCTGTATCTGAACACGCGCGCACTGTCACGGGTCGCGCGATCCGCGCGCCTTCTGCGCGTGTCCCGTGATTGGGGTCTGACCCCAGAAAATCTACTTTCGGGGTCTGACCCCAGTGACAAAACGCACGAGCTTCGCAGGCTGCTGGGCGCTCGCGTCGCCTTCCCACCCTCGTATGCTTGCCCGCGTGCGCCACACGCTCGACCCGCCGCTCGACCCCGATGCGTATCCCTTCGCCCAGAAGGTGCGCGTGCGGTTCGCCGAGACGGACGCCATGGGCATCGCGCACCACGGCAGCTACCTGCCCTGGATGGAGGAGGCGCGCGTCGGCTACCTGCGCGCCAGCGGCCATCCCTACACCGAGGTGCGGGGCGGCGGACACGACATCGCGGTCGTGGAGTGCCACGTGCGGTACCGGGCGTCGCCCGTGTTCGAGGACGAGCTGGTCGTGCACTGCCTCGTCGCGCCGCCCACGCGCGCGACGTTCGAGATCGCCTACCTGGTGCGCCGCGGCGAGCAGGTGATGGCGACGGCGGTGACGGTGCACGCCTTCCTCGAGTCGGCCACGGGCCGGCCGCTCAGGCCACCCGATTGGGTGCGCGACATCGCCACGCCCCTCCCCTAGTGTCAGGTGGGTGCGCACCCGCATCGCACTCACCCTGGCGGCCCTGACGGTCGCGGCCGCCGCGCCCGCAGCGAGCGCCGCGACGAAGACCGCGCGGCTGGAGTCGAAGGTCTTCGCGCCCGCGACGGTCACGATCCGCGTCGGCGACGGGATCCGCTTCAGGTGGATCTCGGGCTACCACGACGTCCGCCGGGTCAGCGGGCCGTCGTTCACGAAGGTGAGGGCCCGCACCACGGGCTCGGTGCGCCGCACCTTCCCGGCGATCGGCCGGTACCGCCTGGTCTGCACGATCCACCGCGACCTCGGCATGTACCTCACCGTCCGCGTCAAGCGCTGAAGTACGGTGCGGGGGCAGTGCCCGACTTCCCGCTCGCCCTCACTTACGACGACGTTCTGCTCGTGCCGCGCCGCTCCGGCATCGGCTCGCGCTCCGACGTCGATACGAGCGCGCGCCTGACCCGCAAGCTGACGATCACGGCGCCGATCGTCGCCGCCAACATGGAGACCGTGACCGAGGCGCGGATGGCGATCGCGATGGCGCGGGCCGGCGGACTCGGAGTCATCCACCGCTTCCTGCCGCTCGAGCAGCAGGTCGCCGAGGTTGAGCGCGTCAAGCGCGCGGAGAACCTCGTGATCTCGAAGCCGTACGCCATCGCGGCCGACGAGACCATCGGCGAGGCGCTCGAGATGATGCGCGTCCGCGAGGTGAAGAGCCTGCTGGTGACCGCGCCCGACGGGCGTCTCGGCGGCATCCTCACGACGCGCGACCTGGTGCTCGCCGAGCCCGGCGACACCGTCGGGCAGCACGCCACGCCGCGCGACCGGCTGGTGACGGCGAGCCCCGGCATCGACCTGGACGAGGCCCGCGAGCTGCTGCACCGGCACCGGCTCGAGAAGCTGCCGCTGCTGGACGACGACGGGTTCGTGGCGGGCCTCGTGACGATGCGCGACCTGATGGCGCTGCGGGAGCGTCCGCGCGCGTCGAAGGACGAGCACGGCCAGCTACTCGTCGGCGCCGCCATCGGCGTCCGCGGCGACTGGCTGGAGCGCGCCGCCGCCCTGATGACGGCGGGTGCCGACGCGCTGGTGCTCGACATCGCCCACGGCCACGCCGACCACGCCGTGCGCGCGCTGGAGCACCTGCGCAGCGAGCTGCCCGACGCTCAGCTGGTGGCCGGCAACGTCGCCACCGGCGAGGGCGCCGATGACCTCTGCAACGCCGGCGCCGATGCCGTCAAGGTCGGCGTCGGCCCCGGGCTCCGCGTGCACGACGCGCATCGTCGCGGGCGTCGGCGTGCCGCAGCTGACGGCCGTGCTCGACGCCGTCGCCGCGTGCGCCAAGCACGGCGTGCCGGTGATCGCCGACGGCGGCATCCGCGAGCCCGGCGACGTCGCCAAGGCCATCGCCGCCGGCGCGGAGACGGTGATGGTCGGCAACCTGCTGGCCGGCACCGACGAGAGCCCGGGCCGCCTCGTCTCGCGCGGCGGCCAGAAGTTCAAGGTCTACCGCGGCATGGCGTCGGCCGAGGCCACCCGCGTCCGGATGGCGGCCGAGGGGATCGAGCCGCCCGAGGGCACCGAGTTCGTGCAGGTCGTGCCGGAGGGCGTCGAGGCGACGGTGCCGCACCGCGGCGAGGCGGGGCTGGTGGTGCACCGGCTGGTCGGCGGCCTGCGCTCCGCCATGAGCTACGCCGATGCGCACACGATCGCCGAGTTCCACGCCAACGCGCGGTTCGTGCGGATCACGACGGCGGGCCTGATCGAATCCCGCCCGCACGATCTGCACTAGCGGCGCAATACTGCCCGGCGTGTCGGACCCGCTGAACATCTTCATCACCCGCTGCGAGACGAGCGGATCACGCCGCTGCGGCGTCAAGGACCTGTTCCACACCGCCGGCGTGCGGACGACCTACGGCTCGCGCGTCTACGGCGACCACGTGCCCACGAAGGACGCGGTCGCGTGGCGGCGCCTCGCCGACGACGGCTGGACGCTGGCCGGCAAGACGAACCTGCACGAGTTCGCCTACGGCACCTCGTCGCAGAACCCCTGGTACGGCACGATCGGCAACCCGTACGACCCCGGGCGCGTCGCCGGCGGCTCGTCCGGCGGCTCGGCGGCGGGCATCGTCACGGGCGAGTTCGAGATGGGCCTCGGCACCGACACCGCGGGCTCGATCCGCATCCCGGCGTCGTGGTGCGGCGTCGTCGGCTTCAAGCCGTCGCACGGCTCGGTGCCCTCCGACGGCTGCTTCGCACTGGTGCCGTGGGTCGACCACGTCGGCCCGATCGCGGCCGATGTCGCGACGTGCGCCGACACGTTCGCCGTGCTGGCGCAGCGCCCGCGGGCGGCCGCCACCGACCCGTCGTCGCTCGCCGCGCTGGTGGTCGACGCGATCGACGGCATCACGGTCGAGCCGTCCGTCGCCACGGCCTTCGCCGCCGGCGTCGACCGGCTGCGGGAGGCCGGCGTGGCGACCACGGCCGGCGACTGGGAGCGGCTGCCGCTCGGCATCGTCCAGATGCGCCTGATGGCCGCCGCCCACGTGCACCGCAAAACGTTCCCCGCCCTGCGCGACCTCTACGGCCCCGATGTGGCGGGAAAGCTCGACCGCGGTCTCGAGCCGCTGGACGAGGCCGGGCAGCTCGCCCACGTGGCGGAAGCCGAGCGGTGGAAGGACGGCTGCCTCGACCGGCTCGGCGGCGCCCAGCTGGTGATCATGCCGACGATCCCGATCGGCCCGCCGCCGCTCGACGTGGACGAGGTCTCGCTGCGCGGCACGGTCTTCGCGCACACGCAGCTGTTCAACCACCTCGGCTGGCCGTCGATCACCATCCCCTGCGGTCGCGACGCCGACGGGCTGCCGGTGGGGATGATGCTGTCGGGCCCGGGCGACGACGTCGTGCTCGGTGCGGCGCTGGCCCTGGAGGACGCGATCCGCGGCTGATCAGCGCGCGGCGTCCGCGGCCATCGCCACCAGCCGGCGGCAGAGGTCGCCGATCTCGGCCGGGTCGTCGGTGTACATCGACGGCTTGAAGCAGATCGACGTGTAGCCGGCGGCCAGCTGCGCGGGCACCGAGGCGAACGCCTCGCGCACGTCTGCCGTCGACGTGGCGTCGTCGAAGCGGCCGCGGATGCCGCCGATCATCTCCAGGTCGGCGCTGTCGCGGCCCGCCTCGGCCATGGCGACGCGCAGGCGCTCCAGCTCCTCCGGCGTCGGCGATCCGAACGGATGGAAGCCGTGGCCGTACCGGACGATGCGGCGCAGCAGCGCGCCGTGGAGCGACATGCCGCCGAACCACATCCGCGGCCCGTCGGGACGGAACGGCTTCGGCTCCAGGTACACGTCGTGGAACGAGAAGTGCTTGCCCTCGAACGACGCCGGCGACTCCGTCCACGCGCGCTCCATCGCCACCAGCTGCTCGTCGAGGATCGCGCCGCGCTCGTGGAACGGGACGCCGAGCGCCTCGTACTCGTCCTCGTGCCACGACACGGTCGGCTGCACGACGAGCCGCCCCTCGGCCAGCAGGTCGAGCGTCGCGAGCTGCTTGGCGAGGAGCAGCGGATGGCGCAGCGGCGCGATCACCGCGGCCAGGGCGATCCGGATCCTGCTCGTCGCCGCCGCGATGGCGCTCGCCAGCACGATCGAGTCGGGCCACGGCGTCGCCGGATCCTGGTTGCCGGGCGCCGCGTAGTCGCGCGGGTTGCCCATGATGCCGTCGGCGCCCGACGACGGCCCCATCACGACGTGCTCCGACAGCATCACCGTGTCGATGCCGGCCTCCTCGGCCTCGACGGCGACGCGGACGAGGGCGCGGAGGTCGCGCGGCGAGACGAGCGTCCAGTTCTCGCTCAGCACGAGCACCAGTCGAGGCGGTGTGGTCACGGGCGGCATCCTACGACGACGGCTGCTGCTCGGCGGACGACGGCCGCTGCTCGGCCGCGCGGCGCCTGCGCGCGTCGTGGGTCAGCAGCCCGACGAGCACGAGGGTCGTGGCGACGGCGAGCACGATCTGGGGCGGGCCGAGCACCGCACCGGCGATCGTCAGCGCGATCAGGATCACCAGCACGACGGTCCAGGGCTTACTCGTGCGCTTGACCATCCGGAACCGGAACAGCAGGTGCCCGAGCACGTACACGGCCGGACCGCCCATGATCACGAACGACTCGAACAGCCCCGCGTGATGCCCGGGATGCGCGATCACGAGCTCGTCACCGACGGCGGCGAGCACGATGCCGGCCACGATCGGCACGTGCAGGTAGGTGTAGGCGTCGCGGCCCAGCTGGCCCACCTCGTCACCCGCGTTCGCCAGCCGCTCCTGCGCGTACCCCGCGATGCGGTCGAAGTAGAGCCACCACAGCGCGGCCGAGCCGAGGAAGCAGACCGTCAGCGCGCCGATGGTGGCGGCGTCGGCGCCGGCGTCGGAGGCCGTCGCGCCCGTGACGACGATCGACTCGCCCAGCGCGATGATGATGAACAGCTGGAACCGCTCGGCGAAGTGCGCGCCCTCGATCGTCCACTCCTCGAACTTGCTCGACCCGAGGCCCGGAGTCCAGTACCTGAGCGAGGGCGCGGCGTAGTCCATCGCCAGCGCCAGCACCCACACCGCGTACCGGGCGTTGTCGTCGAGCAGACCGCCCGCGATCCACAGCGGCGCGCTCGCGATGCTCCAGACGAGCAGGCGGCGGAACGACGGCCCGTACTCCGAGTCGCGCTCGGTGACCGCGACGTTGAAGAGGTTCCGCCCGATCTGGAGCGCCACGTAGGCGGCCGCGAACAGCATGGCGTCGCTGGTGAACGCGTGCGGGACGGCCACCGACATCAAGAGGCTCGCGAGCATGCAGCCGATCAGCACCAGGCGCACCGGCACGGCGTCCGGGTCGAACCAGTTCGCCATCCACGTCGTGTTGATCCAGGCCCACCAGACGACCAGCAGCAGGAACGCGGTGCGCAGCAGCCCGCCGGCGGACGGGTCGACCAGCAGCGCGTGCGAGAGCTGCGTGACCGCAAAGACGTAGACGAGGTCGAAGAACAGCTCGAGCCACGTCGCCCGCTGCTCCTCGCCGGTTTGTTCGCGGAAGTGGCGGGGCATCGAAGCGAGAGTACCGGCCGGCTCGGGGTCGGGCCGGCCGGTACTCGCCACCTATCGCGCCAGGGCGACGGCGTCGTCGGCCGTGAGCAGGCCGTCGAGCAGCACCAGCGCGCCGACGTCGAACCGGCAGAAGGTGGGCACGGAGCCGATGGCCGCGACGTGCTCGGCCCACTCGTCCGAGGCGTAGAAGTCGTCGGCCGACTCGGCGGAATCCCACACCGCGAACACCGACAGCGAGCCGTCGGCGACGTCGGACAGGAACGCCGTGAACACGAGTCCCGGCATGCCGGGATAGCCCTCGGCGGCGCCGAGGTGGGCGTCGCGGGCAGACGCTCCGTCGGGCCCGTACGGGCGCGGGAAGCGGACGAGGATGCCGGTGGTCATCGCACTCCTACGGGGTCGAGGATGGCGTCGACGGCGTCGATGTCGGCCTCGATCGAGATCGGGTTGACGTGGGACAGCGCCGCGTCGGGCGTCTTCAGGCCGTCGCCGGTGATGTAGGCGACGGTGCTGGCGTCGGGGTCGAGGCGGCCCTCGCGGGCCAGCCGCGCGAGCGTCGCGACCGTGACGCCGCCGGCGGTCTCCGTGAAGATGCCGGTCGTGCGGGCCAGCAGCCCGATGGCGGCGACGATCTCGTCGTCCGGCACCGCTGCGATGGCGCCGCCCGTCAGGTGCGCCACGGTGATGTCGTTGGCGCCGTCGGCCGGCGCGCCGATGGCGAGCGACTTGGCGATCGTGTCGCGGCCGCACGGGGCGCACCTCGTGCTCGCCGCGATCCCACGCCTCGGCGACGGGCGCGCAGCCCGCGGCCTGCGCGCCGTACTGCCGGCGGCAGCTCGCCCTCGACCAGGCCGAGCGTCGATCAGCTGCGCGTAGCCCTTGTGCACCTTGTGGAACAGCGAGCCGGAGGCGATCGGCGCCACGATCTGATCGGGCAGGCGCCAGCCGAGCTGCTCCGCCGTCTCGAACGCCAGCGTCTTCGAGCCCTGCGCGTAGTACGCGCGGACGTTGACGTTGACGAAGGCCCACGGCCGCTCGTACGCGAGCTCGGCGCAGAGGCGGTTGACGTCGTCGTAGTTGCCCTCGACCGCGAACACCGTGGCGCCGGGCACCGACGCGGCGATGATCTTCTCCCGCTCCAGGTCGGCCGGCACGAAGATGTAGGCGTCGAGCCCGAGCGCGGCGGCCTGGGCCGCGACGGCGCCGGCGAGGTTGCCGGTCGACGGGCAGGCGAGCGCGGTGAGACCGAGCTCGACGGCCTTCGCCGAGGCGACGGACACGACGCGGTCCTTGAACGAGTGCGTCGGGTTGGCGCCCTCGACCTTGATGTACAGCTCGCGCAGCCCGAGCGCCGCGGCGAGGCGGGGCACCGGGATCAGCGGCGTGCAGCCGACGGGCAGGGCGCCCGCGACGGCCGCACGGGCAGCAGGTCGGCGTAGCGCCACAGCGTGCGCGGGCCCCTGCTCGATCTGCTCGCGCGTGATGTCACGGCGGATGGCGGCGTTGTCGTAGCCGGGCTCGACCGGGCCGAAGCACCGGTCGCACGCGAAGCGTGCCTCGAGCGGGTACGAATCACCGCAGTTGGCGCAGACCAGGACTGGTCGCGTACATGACGTTCTCCTCGGTGATCCGGCTGCCACATCTACCGGACGACCGAGGTCGTCCGCTGGATTTGGCACCTTCCCCCGAAGCCGGTGTTCGGGGCGAGGTTGCCGAGGCTTCACAGGGCCAGTTCCCTCCGCCTCTCTCGATGCGGCACGCCCGTGAGGCGAACCGCTTGGATCACAAGATACGGAACAACCGGCGATCGCGCAAACGCCCACCGTCATGGCTCAGGCAGGCTGCGCTCCGGGCAGTTCGGCCAGCGCCGAGCGCAGGATGGCGAGCGCGTTGGCCCGGATCGTGGCCAGCGCATCCTGGCGCGACAGGCCCGCGACGTCCGTCAGCCACACGAATGCCTCGATGCCGAACGTCGCGCCGATGCCGTGCACGAGGCGCGTGAGATCGTCGTCCGCGAGGCGTCCCCGCAGCGGTGCGAGCGCATCCTCGAGCCAGCCGATCCGCAGGCCCCGGTTCATCGGCAGGTCGGGCGGACCGGTGCCGTCCGGCTCGAGCGACAACCGCAGGACGGCGCGCTGCTCGGGCTCGAACTCGAGGATCCGCGCAGCGTGGTTCTGCAGCAGCAGGTCGAGCCGCTCGACTGGATCGGCCGGAGCGTCGTCGCCGAGCAGCGGCGGCGACTCGATGTGGGGGTACGTCGCCACCAGCAGCGCGCGGGTGGTCGGGAAGTAGCGGTATGCCGTCGTGCGCGAGATGGCCGCCGCCGCCGCCGCACCCTCCATGGTCGGAAGCACGCCGCGCGCCAGCAGATCGCGGGCGGCCGCGACCAGCGCATCCCGCGTCCGCGTCTTCTGATTGACCCGTCCGGTCTGTTCATATGGGACAGACAATCCCATCATGGTACATACTGTTCACCCAGGCGCTCCGATGCGCCGCAACGGAGGAGCAGGGCGCCATGACCGCAGTTCCGATCGTCCGGGCCGACGGAGAGGGAGAACGGCGCAGGTTCTGGGGCGGCGGCATCCTCACGATGAAGGCCACCGCCGAGGAGACCGGCGGCGCCTTCCTGCTGTTCGACGACTCGATGACGCAGGGCAAGAACACGCCGCTGCACATCCACGCGGACGAGGACGAGGCGCTCTACGTGCTCGCGGGCGAGATCGTCGTGCACGTCGACGGGACCGACCACCGCGTCGGCGCGCACGGCTTCGCGATGGCACCGCGGGGCGTCCCGCATGCCTTCCTCGTCACGTCGCCGACGGCCCGGGTGCTGACGCTGCTCACGCCCGGCAGCGCCGAGGCGTTCTACCGCGCCGCGAGCGAGCCGGCCGGATCCGACAGCGATCCCGCGGGTCCCGTCGACTTCGATCGCGTCCGGGCCGCGTCGGAGGAGGCAGGCGGCATGACGGTGGTCGGGCCGCCGCCCTTCGCACCGGGCCCCTAGCCGCGGATCAGCGAGCGAGCCGCTCGGCGATCGCCTCGGCCACGGCCAGCACGGTCAGGTGCGTGTTGGCGCGCGGGATGGTCGGGAGGATCGACGCGTCGGCCACCCGCAGCCCGTCGACTCCCTGCACGCGCCCGTCCGAGTCGACGACCGCGTCGGCCGCGCCGCACCGTCCCATGCGGCAGGTGCCGGCCGGGTGGTAGAGCGTGAAGGCGGCGCCGGGCAGGGCGTCGGGCGCCGCCGGTCCGGCCAGCAGTGATCGCAGCGGCTCGCTCGCCGCTACGGCCCGGGCCAGCTCCACGCCGTCGGCCAGCACGGCCGCGTCATTGCCGTGCTCGTCCGAGAAGAGCCGCTGGTCGATGGCCGGCACCGTCCCCGCATCGGCGCTCTGCAGGCGGACGACGCCGTGGCTCGACGGCTTCAGCACGACCGGGATCAGCGAGATCGGATGCCGGCCGGTCGGGCGGCCGGCGGCGTCCCGGTCCCACCCCACGTTCGGCAGCACGTGCAGGTCGAACGTGCCGTCGGCGCAGCGCGAGCTGGCGGCCTTCAGCTTCGATTGGACGTGGGTGAGGATGCCGCGCGCGTCATCGGCCGCCAGCCGTGCGGCCAGCTCGTCGGAAGCCGTCAGCCGCACGTGGACGGCCGGGTGGTCGACGAGGTTGCGGCCGACGCCGGCCAGGTCGGCGACCACGTCGACGCCGAGCGCGCGCAGCTCGTCCGCCGGGCCGATGCCGCTGCGCAGCAGGATCGCGGGCGAGCCGTACGCGCCCGATGCGAGCACGACCGCGTCGGCCTCGATCACGCCGGGGCCCGCCGGCGTCTGCACGACGACCCCTCGCGCACGCCCCTTGTCGATCAGCACCCGGTCGGCGAGCGCGTCGGGCACGATCGACAGGTTCGGCCGCCCGCGGGCCGGATCGAGGTACGCCAGCGCGGCGCTCCACCGGGTGCGGCCGCGCCGGTTGACGGGGATCAGGCCGGCGCCGCGCATCGCCATCGCGTGGTTGAAGTCGTCCAGCACCGGCTCGCCCAGCGCATCCCAGCCGGCCAGCGCCGCCCGCGTGAACGCGCCCACCTCGTCCGCCGCGAACCGGCGTGTGCCGATCGCCGCCTCGGCCCGGGCCAGCAGCGGCGCCATGCCGGCGAAGCCCCACGCCTCCTCCCCCGTGGCCACCGCCCACTCGTCGTAGTCGGCCGGCGAACCCCACACGACGAGGCAGCCGTTGTGCGCGGAGGAGCCGCCGACGACGCGGCACGACACGTCGGCGCCGTAGCCCCAGTCGTGCGAGGTGGCGCAGTCGGAGGCGTCGAGCAGGTCGGCCGGCCAGCGCCCGGCGTCGTGGTGGCCGTAGTCGGGGCCGGCCTCGACCAGGCACACCGAGCGGTCGCCGTCCTCCGACAGGCGGGCGGCGAGCACGCAGCCCGCCGCGCCCGCGCCGACGATACACACATCCGCGCGACCCAGCTTCACGGCGCAAAGCCTACTGGGTGCAGGATTCCTTATGCCACGCATAAGTTGCGTGATCGATAAACTGGCCGTCGGATCGGCCCCGATGGCGGCCGCAGGAGCAGGAGAAACGATGACCGTCATCGACACGGCTCAAGCAACGGACTCGCCCTTCGGCCGGGCGCTCGCCAGCGGCGAGCTGAAGGACGTCGAGGTCGCGTTCAGCGACCACCAGGGCCACATGTGCGGCAAGCGCATCCCCGGCCCGCGCATGGCCGGCGGCGCGCAGATCGCGTTCTGCAGCGCCGCGCTGGCGTGGGACTACCACGGCGACGTGCACGACGGCACGAGCTTCACCGGCCCGGACAGCGGCTACCCCGACGCGTTCCTGCGCCCCGACCCGGACGCGTTCCGCTGGCTGCCGTGGCGCGAGGGCGCCGGGCACGTGATCTGCGACGTCGTCGACCACCACGGTCACCTGCTCCCCCAGGCGCCGCGGAGCGTGCTGCGCGGCGCGATCGACCGCCTGGCCGCGCTGGGCTACACCGTCCGCATGGGCGTCGAGATCGAGATGTACCTGCTCGGGGACGACAACCAGCCCCTGTCCACCGGCGTGCATTGCTACTCGCTGCAGAAGGCCAACGACCTCGATCCGCTGGCCTCGGCGATCCTCCTCGATCTGGGCGATTTCGTGCGGCTGGAGGGCGGGAACGTCGAATATGGGCCGGGCCAGTGGGAGGTCAACCTCGCGCACGACGAGGCGCTCGCCGCCGCCGACCAGGGCGTGCGCCTCAAGTACGCGATCCGCGAGGTGGCGCGCCGCGCGGGCGCCAAGGCGACGTTCATGGCGAAGCCGTTCAACCAGCTCTCCGGCAGCTCGATGCACCTGCACGCGTCGCTGTGGAAGGACGGCAAGCCCGCCTTCGCACCGGAGGACGGGGCCGAGAACCCGCTCATGCGCGCGTCCCTGGGCGGGCTCATCAGCCACCTCCCGGGCATCGCGCTGTACGGCTCGCCGAGCGTCAACTCGTACAAGCGCTTCGAGCTCGACTCGTTCGCGCCGGTGAACGTCTCCTGGGGCGGCGACAACCGCACCGTCTCGATCCGGTCGCTGATCGAGTCGCCGAACGCGACCCGCATCGAGCTGCGCACGCCGGCATCGGACGCCAACCCCTACTGGGCGGCCGCGGGCATGCTCACCGCCATGGCCGTCGGCATCGAGGAAGGCGCCGATCCGGGCAAGCGCGGCGAGGGCTACCTCTACGGCGTCGGCGAGCAGCTGCCGACCAACCTCGGCGACGCGATCCGCGCCGCCCGCGCCGACACGCGGATCACGGAGCTGCTCGGCCAGACGGCGGTCGACGACCTGCTGCTGCTGTCCGGGAAGGAGTGGCTGGCGTTCACGACCCAGGTCTCGGCCTGGGACGTCGAACGCTACCTCGGGGCGATCTGAGCCGAGCCCAGCAGCGCGGCGACGAGGTCCTCGAACGTCATCCCCGCCGCCTGGGCGGCGAGGGGCGTGAGGCTGGTCTCGGTCAGGCCCGGCACGGTGTTGAGCTCGAGGATCTGCGGCGCTCCGTCGGCCGGCAGCAGCAGGTCGACGCGCGCGAAGCCGGCGCAGCCGATCAGCCGGCAGGCTGCGAGCGCGGCCTCCGACGACTCCGGGCCGATCTCGGCCGGCACCACGAACTCGGTCGCGCCCGGCGTGTAGCGGGCGTCGAAGTCGTAGCCCTCGGCGCCCTGCGGGATCGCCTCGACGGGAGGCAGCGCGACGTCGCCGAGTACCGTCACGGCGATCTCGCGGCCGGCGACGAACCGCTCGCACAGGACGTGGTCGTCGTAGGCGAGGGCCGACAGCAGCGCGGCCGGCAGTTCCGACTCGGCGTCGACCCGGCGCACGCCGAGCGACGAGCCGCCCCGCGCCGGCTTGACCACGAGCGGGAGGCCGACGCGCTCGCCGATGGCGCCCAGCAGGGCGTCGGCGCCGAGGTCGCGCACGGCTCCGGCCGACACCGGCGCGAACGGCGCGGTGGGCAGGCCCGCGGCGACGAGCCGGCGCTTGGTGGCGATCTTGTCGCTCGCGGTCACGCACGCCGCGGGGCCGGCGCCGGCGTACGGCACGCCGGCCAGCTCGAGCAGTTCCTGCACGGTGCCGTCCTCGCCGTCGCGGCCGTGGATGGCGACGATCGCCGCGTCCAGCTGTTCCTCGGCCAGCCGCCGGCCCAGGCGCGCGTCGGCGTCGAGCATCACGGGATCGTGCCCGAGCCGGCGCAGTGCCAGCTCGACGCGGGCGCCGCTGCGCTGCGAGACGGCGCGCTCCAGCGAGCGGCCACCGGCGAGGACGGCGACGCGCATCAGGTCGTCCGGCGCCGGTCCAGGGCGCGGGCGAGGGAGGCGCGCTCGCGCACGACGCCGCCGATGCGGGCGATGCCCTCGGCGATCCGCTCCTCGTCGCAGGCCGAGAAGTTGAGCCGCATCGAGGAGGCTCCCTGGCGGCCGTCGGCGTACGCCGCGACGCCCGGCACGAACGCGACGTCGCGCTCCAGCGCCGCGGCGAGCAGGTCGGTCGTGTCCAGGCCGTCGGCCAGCGTGGCCCACAGGAACAGGCCGCCCGCGGGACGGTGAACGCGGCATCGGGCAGCGACGTCTCGATGGCCGCGACCATCGCGTCGCGCCGCGACCGGTACAGGCTGCGCATGCGCTCGAGCACCTCGTCGCGCCGCCGGTGCTGCAGGAACCGCAGCGCGAGCAGCTGCGCGAACGTCGACGTGCAGAGATCGGAGCCCTGCTTCGCGAGGTTGATGCGGTGGAGGATCTGGTGCGGCGCGTGCACCCAGCCGACGCGCACGCCCGGCGCGAAGACCTTCGAGACGGTGCCGACGTAGAGCACGCGGGCGGTGGCGTCGAGGGAGCGCAGGCTCGGCAGCGGCTCGCCCTCGAAGCGGAGGCGCGCATAGGGCTCGTCCTCGACGATCAGCAGGTCGCGCTCCTGCGCGAACCGCACGACGGCGCGCCGCCGCTCCGCCGACATGGTCACGCCGGCCGGGTTCTGGAAGGTCGGGATGACGTACAGGAACTTCGCCGCGCGGCCCTCGGCGGCGAGCCGGTCGACCGCGTCGGCGAGCAGGTCGATGCGGATGCCCTCGGCGTCGACCGCGACGTGGTGCACGTCGGCGCCGGCGGCCGCGAACACGGGGACGGCGCCCGGGTAGGTCGGCCCCTCGGCCAGGATCGCGTCGCCGGGATCGACCAGCACGCGGCAGATCAGGTCGAGGGCCTGCTGGCCGCCGGTGGTCACGATCAGCTCGCCGGCGCCGATCAGCGTGCCGTCCTCGGCCATCAGGTCGGCGATGGCGTGGCGCAGCTCGTCGAGGCCCTCCGTCGGCCCGTACTGCAGCGCGCGCGGGCCGTCGTTCGCGGTCACGTTCCGGCACGGACCGCGCGTGTTCCGCGCGGGTTTCGGCGCCGGATCACGCTGACCGTTCACCCGGCGGTGCCAGGCACCGAACGGTGAGGAGGTTGCACTTCTGCGCGTCTTCGCGCGCGATTCGGCCTCAGGCGCAGGCGGCGTGGTTGCCGACGACTCTGGTCGTCGACGCGGGATGGCGCTCGAGCATTGCGGCGGGCCTCGTCGGCCGCAGGACGAACTCGCCGCCGCAGTTCGGACAGCGGCCGCCCAGCCGCTGCTCGACGCAGTCCACGCAGAAGGTGCACTCGTAGGTGCAGATGCGAGCGGCGGGATCGCCGTTCTCGAGATCACGGTCGCAGCACTCGCAGTTCGGTCGCAGCTCCAGCATCGGGCGACGATAACCTAGAGTTTCGGCGTGGTCGAGCGACGCGAAGCTGACGGCGCGGCGCCGGTCCTCTGGACGCCCGAGGCTGACCGGGTCGAGCACGCCGTCATCACGCGGTTCCGGCGCCACCTCGAGACGTCGCGCGGGCTCACGTTCGCGACCTACGAGGAGCTGTGGAAGTGGTCGGTCGCCGAACTGGAGGAGTTCTGGCGCGCGCTCTGGGAGTTCTTCGACGTGCAGGCGGACGGCGACCCCTCCACCGTCCTCACGACGCACGAGCTGCCCGGCGCACGCTGGTACCCCGACGTGCGGCTGTCGTACGTCGAGCACGTCTTCCGCGACCGCGACGACGACGAGATCGCGGTGCGCCACGCGTCGGAGCTGCGGCCGCTCGCGGCGTGGTCTTGGGGCGAGCTGCGCGACCAGACGGCCCGCATCCGCGCCGGCCTGCTGCAGCTCGGCGTCCGGCCCGGCGACGCGGTCGCCGCGTACCTGCCGAACATCGCGGAGGCGCTGGCCGCGTTCTTCGCGACGGCGTCGATCGGCGCGGTCTGGTCGTCGTGCTCGCCCGACTTCGGCGTCCAGAGCGTCGTCGACCGGTTCGCGCAGATCGAGCCGGTCGTGTTCCTCGCGGTCGACGGCTACCGGTACGGCGGCAAGGACCACGACCGCCGAACCGAGGTGGCGGAGATCGCGCGGGAGATGCCGTCGCTGCGGGCCACCGTGATGCTCGACTACCTCGGGCTCGAGGGCGACTGGGAGAGCCGCTTCCCGCCGACCGACGAGCCCCTGGAGTTCGTGCGCCTGCCGTTCGATCACCCGCTGTATGTGCTCTACTCGAGCGGCACGACGGGACTGCCGAAGGCGATCGTCCACGGCCACGGCGGCATCCTCCTCGAGCACCTCGAGTGGCTCGGGATCCAGATCGACGCCAAGGCCGGCGACCGCCTGTTCTGGTTCACGACCACCGGCTGGATGATGTGGAATGCGCTCGTCTCCGGCCTCCTCACACCGGCCTCGATCGTGCTCTACGACGGCAACCCCGGCTCGCCCGACATGGGCGTGCTGTGGGATCTCGCCGAGGCCAGCGGCATCACCACGATGGGCGTCGGCGCCGCGTACATCCACGCCTGCATGAAGGCCGGGGTCGAGCCGCGCAAGGGCCGCGAGCTGGCGAACCTCCGCGGCGTCGGCTCGACCGGATCGCCGCTCTCGCCCGAGGGATTCGGCTGGATCTACGAGCAGCTCGGCGATCGGACGTGGCTGTTCTCGACGTCGGGCGGCACCGACGTCTGCTCGGCCTTCGTCGGCGGCATCCCGACCGAGCCGGTGCGCCGCGGCGAGATCCAGGTGCGCCACCTCGGAGCCGCGGTCGAGGCGTTCGACGAGCAGGGCCGCAGCGTCGTCGACACCGTCGGCGAGCTGGTGCTGACCGCGCCGCTGCCGTCGTTTCCCGTCGGCTTCTGGAACGACCCCGGCGACGTCCGCTACCACGAGACCTACTTCTCGCAGTTCCCCGGCGTCTGGCGCCACGGCGACTGGATCCGGATCACGCCCGGCGGGTCGTGCGTCATCTACGGCCGCAGCGACTCGACGATCAACCGCGGCGGCGTCCGCATGGGCACGGCCGAGCTGTACCGCGCGGCGCTCGCCGTGGAGGCCGTCGTCGACGCGCTCGCGGTCGACATCCCGGACCGCGACGGCACCGGCAACTCGTGGCTGCCGCTGTTCGTCGTGCTCGCGGACGGCGAGGAGCTGACGCCGGAGACGACCGCCGAGATCCGCCGGCAGATCCGCACCGCGTGCTCGCCGCGCCACGTGCCGGACGAGATCATCAGCGTCGCCGCCGTGCCGCGGACGTTGTCGGGCAAGGTGCTCGAGGTGCCGATCAAGAAGATCCTGATGGGCGACGACCCGGCCACGGCCGCGAGCCGCGACTCGCTCGCCAACCCCGAGGCGTACGACTGGTTCGTGGCGTTCGCGCGCGAGCGCGCCGCGCAGCGCGCCGCCTCGGGCTAGGCGCGCTCGAACAGCGCGGCCTGTCCCTGGCCGACGCCGATGCAGAGCGTCGCGAGACCGAGCCGCGCCTCGCGCCGGCGCAGCTCGTGCAGCAGGGAGACCACCAGCCGCGCGCCGCTCATGCCGAGCGGGTGACCGAGCGCGATCGCGCCGCCGTTGACGTTCACGCGCTCCGGGTCGATGCCGAGCTCGCGCACCACGGCGAGCGACTGCGACGCGAATGCCTCGTTCAGCTCGACCAGGTCGATGTCGCCGACGGCCACGCCCGTGCGCGCGAGCAGCTTCGTGACGGCGGGCACCGGACCGACGCCCATCACGCCGGGGTCGACGCCGGCGGCGGCCGAGCCGCGGAACACGCCGAGCGGCTGGATGCCGAGGTCGCGCGCGCGCTCCTCGCTGGCCACCACGAGCGCCGCCGCGCCGTCGTTGATGCCGCTCGCGTTGCCCGCCGTGACCGTGCCGCCGGAGCGGAACGCGGGCTTCAGCGAGGCCAGCTTCCCCGCCGTCGTCTCGGGCCGGGGGTGCTCGTCGCGCTCGACGCCGCCGACCGGCACCAGCTCGTCGGCGAACCGGCCGGCCGCGTCGGCGGCGGCCCACTGCTGCTGCGAGCGGAGCGCGAACGCGTCCTGGTCCTCCCGCGAGACGCCCCACCGCTCGGCCACGTTCTCGCCCGTCTCGCCCATCGCCTCGGTCGAGAACTTCGCGGCGTACGCGGGATTCACGAACCGCCAGCCGAGCGTCGTGTCGTGCACGGTGCGGTCGCCGCGCTCGAACGGCTTCGTGGGCTTCGCGGTGACCAGCGGCGCGCGCGTCATCGACTCGACGCCGCCGGCCACGAACAGGTCGCCGTCGCCGGCCATCACGGCGTGGCAGGCACCGATGACGGCGCTCAGCCCCGACGCGCAGAGCCGGTTCACGGTCACGCCGCCGACGCTGTCGGGCAGCCCGGCGAGCAGCGCGGCGAACCGCGCCACGTTGCGGTTGTCCTCGCCCGCCTGGTTGGCGCAGCCGAGCCAGACGTCCTCGATATCACCCGCGGGGACCCCGCTGCGCTCGACCGCGGCGGCGATGGCCGCGGCGGCCAGGTCGTCGGGGCGCACGCCGGCGAAACCGCCGCCGTAGCGGCCGATGGGGGTGCGGACGGCGGAGAGGATGACGGCTCGCGGCATGGCGGCCAGTATGCCGCAGGCGCCTGCGATACTGGCCGCCATGACCGGCGCCGAGATCGTCTCCGGGCGGCTGCACCACCAGCTGCTCGCCGGCGGCGCGACCAGCTCACCGGCGACCGTCGTCCGGACGCTGGGGGCGGTGCAGGGTCAGGACTACCTCGCCTCGCTGTGGGCCGTCGCGGTGCGCACGCCCGACGCCACGGAGCGCGACGTCGAGGCGTCGATCGCCCGCCGCGAGCTCGTCCGCACGTGGCCGATGCGCGGCACGCTGCACCTGCTCGCGGCCGAGGACGCGCGCTGGATGACGGAGCTGATGGCGCCGAAGGTGGTCAGGCGGATGGCCGCCCGCCACCGCCAGCTCGGCCTCGACGAGGACGTGTTCGGCCGCGCCCGGGCGGCCCTCACCGAGGCGCTCCAGGGCGACCGCCAGCTGACCCGGCCCGCGGCGTACGAGGTGCTCGAGGCGATCGGCATTCCCGCCGACGAGCGCCGCAACCACATCTTCGGCTACCTCGCGCAGCAGTCGGTGCTCTGCATCGCCGCGCGCGAGGGCAAGCAGCCCACGTTCGCGCTGCTGGAGGAGTGGGCGCCGTCGGCGCGCAGCCTGCCGCGGGACGAGTCGCTGGCGCGGCTCGCGCTGCGCTACTTCACCGGACACGGGCCGGCGACCGAGCAGGACCTGATGTGGTGGTCGGGCCTCACCGGCCGGGAGGTGCGCGAGGGCATCGCCCTGGCCGGCGCCGAGCTGGAGGAGACGACGGTCGGTGGCGTCCGTCACTGGAGCGGCCCGGGTTCCCCGCCACCGGTCGACCGGACCCGCATCGACCTGCTGCCGAGCTTCGACGAGTACCTGCTCGGCTACCGCGACCGCAGCGCGATGCTCGACCCCGCCCACGCAACCGGCGTCAACCCGGGCGGCAACGGCATCTTCAACCCGATCGTCGTCATCGCCGGTCGCGTGCGCGGCAGCTGGAAGCGCACCATCAAGCGGGACCGCGTCGAGATCGCCGCCACGCCGTTCGCGAGGTTCACGCAGCGCGAGCAGCGGGCGATCGCGCACGAGGCCGAGCGCTACGGCGTCTTCCTGCAGCTCCCGGTCGTCGTCACCTTCTAAGGGTCGAGCACACCCTGCGCGTCGACCGTTGCGAGCCACCGCCGGTAGGCGATCGAGGCCAGGTCGGGCACCCGGATGTGCAGCTCCTCCTTGAGGCTTGTCGGGATCTCCTCGGGCCGGATGCTCTCGACGACGCGGCGATCCTGCTCCAGCACGTAGAGGTAGTTCGCGACGAACTCGGGATCCTCGTTCTGGTAGTTGCGGTGCACGATGCGGAACACGTTCGTCTTGCGCGACTCGGTCGGCGACGCGGCGACGGTGACGACGGTCACGCGGTCCTCGTCCTCGAGGATGCGGATGTGCATGCAGAACGGGTACCAGTGGTAGTACTCGTAGTCGACGCGGGTCTCGAACGTCCCGTCGACGCTGCGGTAGAACTGGTCGTCGACCCGGTAGTGCTGGCCCCACTCGGTCTCGTGCAGCACGTATGGCTCCTGCTGCGGGAAGGCCGGGTCGGCGAGGATGTTGGCGTGGACGAACGGGAAGTGCGAGATGTCCATCGAGTTCTCGGTCGAGCGCCCCGCCGAGGTGTCCCACGTCAGCACCGAGAAGATCTCGCCCTCGTACGACGGGTCCTCGTGCTCGTTCTGCGGGAAGCCCGGAATCGGCGCAACCGGGTCCTCCAGGGCAACCCAGACGAGGCCGTAGCGCTCCTCGGCGTGGTAGGCGACGGCGCGGGCACGGGCGGGGATCGAGCTGCCCTCGGCGAGCGCGGGGATGCGCACGCACGCGCCGCTCGCGTCGTACTCCCAGCCGTGGTACGGGCAGACGATGCAGCCGTTGCGCACCCAGCCGAGCGACAGCGCCGCACCGCGATGGACGCACAGGTCCTTGAACACGGACACGCCCTCGTCGGTGCGGAACGCGACCAGCTTCTCGTTCAGCAGCGTGTACTGCCGCGGCTGGTCGGTGAGCTGGCTCGACTCGGCGATCGGATGCCAGTACTGCGACAGCCGCGTCGTCCTCGTGGGCGCCTCGACCGGCCGCTCGCGAACGCTCCCTTCCATCTGTGCCTCCGTCGTCGGGGCGCGCATCGCGCCGCGCCCGCCCGAAGTATGCGTCAGACGATGCCGACCAGAGCGGCGATCGAGAGCAGATCGAGGTGCTCGGCCACCCGGCTCGCGCGCGTGCGGTTGGACACGCCGAGCTTGCGATAGACGTTCGAGAGGTGGAACTTGACCGTCTGCTCCGTGATCCACAGGTCGCGGGCGATCTCCTTGTTGCCGACGCCGTCGCGCGCGAGGCGGAGGATCTGCAGCTCGCGGCGGGTCAGCGCCGGGTCGACCGCCCCGAGCCCGACGAAGTTCGAGGCGACGGTCGGGCTGGACACCGTGGCGTCGGGCCGGCGGAACACCGTGCCGCGCGCCGCCTGGCGGATCACGGCGCCGAGGTCGCTCGGGTAGACCGACTTGGAGACGCAGCTCGTGGCGCCCGCGTCGAGGAGCATGCCGATCAGCTGGTGGTTCTCGTCGGCCAGCAGCACGATCACGCGCACGTCGTCGCCGAACCGGACGACCCGGTCGATCGAGGCGAGCAGCTCGTCCAGATCGGGGGAGTCGCCGTCGAGCACGACGATGTCGACGTCGCGCCGGAAATCCTCGCCCACGCCGGATGCGATCACCTCGGTGCCGTCGAGCCGCTCCAGCGACGTCCGGACGACCTCGGCGAACACGGAGTCGTCGAGACACACGAGCGACGCGGGCCGGGCGCCGGCGGTGCCGGACGCGATTGAGGCCACGAGATGGCTGGCCGTTCTGCTCGATCACGTGGCCTCCGGACTGCTGACGTACCGACGGGGCGTTCGGATCCTCGCCAATCTACAGCAAGATCTCGCGCGAGTCACTACCGTCGCACGGTCCACACAGCGGGACGGAGGGGTCGCCTCCGTCCCGGCCGTTCCCCGGCCCTGTGCGACGGTCTCCCCGACCGCCGAGTCGTGCAAGACCACCGTACGACCCACCGCAGGCGCCGGACAACTGTCCGGAAGAGTGGCCCTGCGGCTGTGCGGGCGGCTAGGGGCGGGCGGCCAACTCGCCGCTCAGCTCACCCAGCTTGAGCACGGTCCGCCAGTTGCGAGCCGTTCCGGTGCCACGGATCAGGGGGAGCGCCGGCGGTAGCTTCGCGCGTCCCATACCGTCGGGGAGGTACAGGTAGACCTCGCTGCCGACGACGGTGAACTCCTCGGGCGCGAAACGCGCCGGATCGAACGCCGCGACGGCATCGGCGGACGGCGGCCGGGCCAGGAAGACGACGTGCAGCGACAGAGGATCGACGCCCGGATAGGGGTTGGCGTCGACGACGCCCTCCCACGCCTTCGCGGTCCGCAGTACCACGGGCACGTCGAACCCCACCTCGGCCTCGATGCGCTGCTCCAGGTCGGCGGCCAGCCGGTCGCTCGCCGGCGACGCGTGTCGGAACACCACGTTGCCGCTCTGGATGTAGGACGTGACGTCGTCGCACCCCGCCGCGGCGAACAGCTCCCGCAGGTCGGCCATGTGGATCTTGCGGTTCCCGCCGACGTTGACGCCGCGGAGGAGTGCGATGTAGGATCGTCACGACGACCGGATTGTCACCCGCGGGGTACGAGGACCGGGGACGAGGCGCGGGCACGCCGGGCCTCGAAGCGGGCGACGCGGCCGCCGCGATCGACCTGGCGCTCGACGCCGGTGTAGAACGGGTGGCACTCGCCGCAGACGTCGACGGAGACGGCGCTGCGCGTGGAGCGGACGTGGTGCTGGGCGCCGCAGCCGGCGCACGTGATGGTGGTC
Organism: uncultured Actinomycetes bacterium; assembly: GCA_963722525.1. Classification (GTDB taxonomy): domain Bacteria; phylum Actinomycetota; class Thermoleophilia; order Gaiellales; family F1-60-MAGs149; genus VFJZ01. Next base: position 1,894,370 of record CAVRMM010000002.1, read on the forward strand.
TGGTCGTAGCGGGGATGGATGTCGGATCGCATGGGTTCCTCCTGAGGGCGGCGACAGACAGCCGCCTCCATGAGAACGCCTCTCACCGGCCGGATCTTCCCGGCGGCGCGCCATCGCGTCGGGTCCTCGGAGACGAGTCGGTCTGTCCCGGCGCGGGTGCGCCGGGATAGACCGACCATCTACCGGTACGGGCTAGGCGCGACGTCCGCGACCGCGCGAGCCGCTCCAGGCGGCCGGACGGGCGGCGGACGAGGATCCGCCGGAGCGAGATCCGCGCGACGAGCTGCGGGACGAGCCGCGCGAGGCGGCGGGCGCCTCGGGCGTCGGCGTCACGTACGGCGCCGGCGGGCCCGTGAGGGCGAGGATGTGCTCGGAGCCGGGCGTCACCGTGGTGGTGGTCGGCGAGATGCCGGCCAGCCGCGCGAGCGTGCGGACGTCGCCGCGCTGCTCGGGCAGCATCAGGGTGACGACCGTACCGCCGGCGCCGGCGCGCGCGGTGCGGCCGGAGCGGTGCAGGTACGCCTTGTGCTCGGACGGCGGATCGACGTGGACGACGAGTTCGATGTCGTCGACGTGGATGCCGCGAGCGGCGATGTCGGTGGCGACGAGCACCTGCACGCCGCCCGACGTGAACGCCTCGAGGTTGCGCTCGCGCGCGTTCTGCGAGAGGTTGCCGTGCAGCTCGACCGCAGGCACGCCGGCGGCGGTGAGCTGCCGGGCGAGCTTCTTGGCCGAGTGCTTGGTGCGCGTGAAGAGCAGGCTGCGGCCGGTGCCCGAGGCGAGCTCGCGGACGACCGCGGGCTTGTCGGTGTTGCCGACGGCGAACACGTGGTGCACCATCACCGCGACCGGGGCCTCGACCGAGTCGACCGAGTGGGTGACCGGCTTCGACAGGTAGCGCTTGGCGATGATGTCGACGCCGTTGTCGAGCGTGGCCGAGAAGAGCAGCCGCTGCGTGCCGGCGGGCGTCTTGTCGAGCAGGCGCTTGACGGCGGGCAGGAACCCGATGTCGGCCATGTGGTCGGCCTCGTCGAGCACCGTCACCTCCACGCGGTCGAGGAAGCACTCCCGCTGGCTGGCGAGATCCTCGAGCCGGCCGGGGCAGGCGACGAGGATGTCGACGCCGCCGCGGAGCGCGGCGACCTGGCGGCCCTGCGAGACGCCGCCGAAGACGGTCGTGACGCGCATGCCCATGGCGGCGGCCAGGGGCGCGATGCTCTCGCTCACCTGGTTGGCGAGCTCGCGCGTCGGCACGAGCACGAGGGCCCGCGGGCGGCTCGCCTTGCGGGGAGCCTCCTTCGCGGTGGCCGCGAGGCGGGCCACCATCGGCAGGCCGAAGGCGATCGTCTTGCCGCTGCCGGTCCGGCCGCGGCCGAGGATGTCACGGCCGGCGAGCGCGTCGGGCAGGGTCGCGACCTGGATCGGGAACGGCTCGGTGATGCCGCGGTCGGCGAGCACCGCGATCAGTGCGGCGGGTACTCCGAGGGCTTCGAACGTCGTTCCGGCGTCGCTGTTGGTCCCTGCATGGCGCAGGGGTGTAGTCGTACTTGTCGAGCGCAAATGGTCTTTCTGGTCGTGCGGGCTGGCCGCCTCCGCTCTCCCGACGTACTGGACGGGAGCGACGCGCTCGAAGCGCGCTTGCGTACGACCTCGGTGTCCCGGCGGGACACCCGACCGTCACATCATGCCCGATAGATCGGCGCGACAACGCATTGGACGCAGGTTTGACGAGGTTCAGGCCGCCAGCCAGGCGTCGGCGATGGCCTCCACGTGCCGGTAGTCGGTGCCGCAGCAGCCGCCCAGCACCGCCAGGTTCGGCAGCGACTCGCGCAGCCCGACGTAGCGCGCTCCGAGGTCGGCCGGATCGCCGTCGTCGAGCTCCTCGGCCTCGTCCAACTCGGCGTGGCTGAGCGTCGACGCGTTCGCCCGCAGCCCGTAGATCCGCTCGATCGGCGGCCCCTCGGCCAGCATCTCGGCGAAGTGCGTCGGATGCGCGCAGTTGATCAGGAAGTAGCCGCAGGCGCCGTCCGTCTCGGCGTCGACCTGGTCGATCGCGTCGCGCAGCGTCTGGCCGCTCGGCAGCCGGCCGTCGGTCTCCACGGTGAAGCCGATCGCCGACGGCAGCCCGAGCTTGTTGGCCGCCCGCACGACGCCGATCGCCTCCTCGGCGTACGTCATGGTGATCGCGGACGCCATGTCGACGGCCGTGTCGGCGAACACCCGCAGCTGCACCGCGTGGTAGCGCTCGGCGTCCCATGCCGACATGGTCGAGGTGGGTGCGTAGCCGTCGCCGCGCGGCCCGAGCATGCCCTCGATGAGGACGGGCTGCCCCGAGCCGGCATCGTCGCGCAGGCGCTCCAGCATCGCGATCGAGTGGCGGTTGATCTTCGCCAGGGCCGCGGCGTCGTAGCCCAGCTGGTCGGCCCAGTCCTGGCTCGCGCGCCAGGTCGGCGAGCTGAGGACGAAGCCGGTCCCGCGCTCGCGCGCGAGCCGCAGGAACGGCGCGTAGTAGGCGTTCAGCGCCTCCCGCCCCGCGTCGTCCTCGACCAGCGGAAACGACGCGAAGGCCGGCAGATCGATGCCGTCGTGGAAGATCAGGACCGTCTCCAGTCCTGCGTCGGTGAGGAACACGCCTCCTTCGGTCTGCGGCAGCGAGGTGCGCTGGGGCATCGTTCTCCAATCCCTGTTCCGCGAAAGCTACGCGGACCGGCAGCCGCGGGCAAGGGCGCCGCGGGAGGACCTGCCGGTCATGGCAGACTGCCCACGTGCTGCGGCCGTTCACCCAGGTCGACGTCTTCACGACGACGGCGTACGCGGGCAACCCCGTCGCCGTCGTGCTGGACGGCGCCGGCCTGACGACCGACGAGATGCAGCGGTTCGCGAACTGGACGAACCTGTCCGAGACGACGTTCGTGCTGCCACCGGCCGACCCGGCCGCCGACTACCTGGTGCGCATCTTCACGCCGACGCTCGAGCTGCCGTTCGCCGGTCACCCCACGCTCGGCACATGCCATGCGTGGCTGGAGGCCGAGAAGACGCCCAAGCGCGACGGCGTGATCGTCCAGGAGTGCGCCGCGGGCCTGGTGCCGCTGCGCCGGTCCGGCGACGGGCGCCTCGCGTTCGAGGCGCCGCCGCTGGTGCGGACCGGCGCCGTCGACGAGACGCTGGTGGGCGAGATCTGCGCCGCGCTGGGCATCGAGCGGACGGCGGTCGTGGACGCTGCGTGGGCCGACAACGGCCCCGGCTGGATCGCGCTGCTGCTGGCCAGCGCCGAGGAGGTGCTGGCCGTCCGGCCGGGATTCATCGACCAGGACGTCGGGCTCGTCGGCCCCCATCCCGAGGGCTCGCCCGAGGCGTGGGAGCTGCGCGCCTTCTTCCCCAAGGACGGCACCAGCGTCGAGGATCCGGTCACCGGCAGCCTGAACGCGTCGGTCGCCATGTGGCTGCTCGGCAACGGCCGCGCCACGGCGCCGTACGTCGCCCGCCAGGGCACCGCGATCGGGCGCGCCGGGCGCATCCACGTCTCGCGCGACGACGACGGCGCGATCTGGATCGGTGGCGGCACCGTCACGTGCATCGAAGGACAGGTGGAGCTGTAATGCCGACCGCGACGACCGACACCATCGAGCTGGAGCTCGAGCACCACCGCGTCGAGCTGACGGCGTACTGCTACCGCATGCTCGGCTCGGGCTCCGAGGCCGAGGACGCGGTGCAGGAGACGCTGACGCGCGCCTGGCGCAACTTCGACGGGTTCGAGGGCCGCGCCAGCGTGCGCACCTGGCTGTACCGCATCGCCTCGAACGTCTGCTTCGACCTGCTGCGGGCGAGCCAGCGCCGCGCGCAGCCGATGGACCTGGCCGGCCCGAGCACCGCCGACAGCCCGCTCGGTCCGCGCATCGAGGAGACCCGCTGGGTGCTGCCCGTGCCCGACGGCCGCGTGCTCGCCGTCCGCGACCCGGCCGACCTTGCCGTCGCGCGCGAGTCGATCCGGCTGGCGTTCATCGCCGCGCTGCAGCACCTGCCGCCGCGGCAGCGCGCGGTGCTGATCCTGCGCGAGGTGCTGCGCTGGGAGGCGACCGAGGTGGCCGAGCTGCTCGACACCACCAGGGCGTCGGTCAACAGCGCGCTCCAGCGGGCCCGCGCGACGCTCGCCGCGAAGGACCTGTCCGCCGGCGACCAGCCGCGCACGCCGCTCGGCATCGCCGACCGCGAGCTGCTGGCGCGCTACGTGGACGCCTTCGAGCGGTACGACATGGACTCGCTGACGGCGCTGCTGCACGAGGACGCGACCCAGTCGATGCCGCCGTACGAGCTGTGGCTGAGCGGCCGGACGGAGATCCTGCGCTGGTGGACGGGGCCGGGCCAGGGCTGTCGCGGCTCACGGCTGCTGGCGACGGCGGCGAACGGCCTGCCGGCGTTCGCGCAGTACCGGGCCAGCCCGGACGGCGGCCACGAGGCGTGGGCGCTGCAGCTGATCGAGGCGCAGGACGGCCGGATCGTGGAGCTGAGCTTCTTCCTCGACACGGCCCACGTGTTCCCGCAGTTCGGCCTGCCGCTGCGGCTCGACGCCTGACGCCTTACGCGGCGCCGTCGCCGATGGTGGCGAGCTTGCGGTAGACCGTCGAGCGGGACACGCCGAGCAGTTCGGCGGCACGCGACTTGTTACCGCCGGACTCGGCCAGCGCCCGCAGCAGCGCCGAGAGCTCGACCTCCTCGAGACGCGACATCCGGCGCTTCGACGAGCCGAGCCGCAGGGCGGACGGCAGCTCGTCGGGCAGGACGTCGCCGCGCCGGTCGGCGTCGCAGATCCGCTCGACCACCTGGTGCAGCTCGCGCGCGTTGTCCGGCCAGTCGTACCGCCGCAGGAGGTCGAGGGCGCCGGACGAGAACCGTCGCCGGCCGGCGGCCACGTGGACGGCGAGGTCGCGGATGTCGTCGCGGCGCTCGCGCAACGGCGGCACGTCGATCGTCGTCGCGGCGATGCGCCGGATCAGCGCCTGCACGGGCGGTGAGAGGGCGTCGGACGACGCGCAGGTGGTGACGAGGAACGGCGACGACGGCTCGTCGGCGGCGTCGACGATGGCGGCGAGCGCGCGGGCGGCCGGGTCGCCCAGCAGCTCGACGTGACGGAGGACGACGAAGCCCGCGCCGGCGGTGAGGTGCTCGCGGACGGCGGTGACCCACGCCGCGGTCCCGTCCACCGGCTCGAGCGCGGCGTCGATAACCGGCGCCTGCAGGCCCCGCGCCGCCAGCGCCGCGCGCAGCAGCGCCAGCTTGCCGGCGCCGGGCTCGCCGCGGACGACGACGCCGCGCCGGCGGTCGATCGCCGGCCCGACGGCGAGGCTCGCCGCGCGCCACGCCTCGCTGCGGCCCACGCAGCCGGGCAGGAGGGCGGACGAGCCGGGTGGTGCGGCGCCGCGGGCGTCGAGCAGCCGCTCGCCGAACTCGAGCACGACGCCGCGACGGCCGAGGCCGTGCGCCCCGCTCGGTCGCAGGCGCACGTCGATCACGCGGTCGTCCTCGGCGATCAGCAGCGAGCCGTCGCAGCCCGACACCTCCGCGGCCGCGATGTGCTCCCAGAGCAGCGACTGGTCGATGCGCTCGACGTACCGCGACGCGGCCGGCGTCGCGATCACGATCCCGTGCGAGACGGCCATCACCGGCCGGTTCGTGCGGCGGGTCGCGCGCAGGAAGGTGTCGAGCAGCTCCCGCTCCCGCTGGGAGGAGGCGATGGTCAGCTCCCGCTCGATGTCGCACGCGGCCTCGTGCACGAGCGGCAGCACGACCGGGTGGTTGTCGGCGTGCTGGCAGGTCACCGTCAGCACGCCCTCGACGCGGCCGGTGATGCGGTTGCGAATCGGCGCGCCGGCGCACGCGAGCGACTGGTAGCCGTCGGCCCAGTGCTCGGGCCCGGTCACGGCCAGCGGCAGGCCGGTCTTCAGCACGGTGCCGACGCCGTTGGTGCCGACGCGGCGCTCGTCGATGATGACGCCCGGCACCGAGTACGCGCGGTCGAGCCGGCGGCCGAGGTCGGGCGTGTCCGCCCACCGCAGCAGCAGCACGGAGCCCGCGTCGGCGAGGAAGAGGCTGGTCCCGGTGCCACCGAGCCGGGCGGTCAGCCGGTCGAAGATCGGCCGCGACGCCCGCACGAGCCGGCTGTCGAGGTCGAGGTCGGACTCGAGCTCGAAGTCGGGCGCGCTCGGGACGCCGCTCGCGCCGGAGCGCAGCCACGAGTCGCGGATCTCCGGCCGTACGACCCGGTCGATCTCGCCCGACGTGAGATACCGGTCGCGCGCTCGCTCGACCAGCTTCAGCCTCGGTGCCGATCCGGACATCTCCCGCGCTCCTCCGCGCCTGCGAGTCTCGCGCCGGACAGCGTACGGCAACCTGCGGGAGCTCGCGAGACGGGCCGGAGCCCCGCTGATCGCGTTCCGAGACGTCCGCGGTCCGAGGGCTGCCTCGAACCATGCCCGTCGCGCGCGTGCCCGTTGACGCACGCAACGTGCCGACTCCGGCGCGCGGTTGCCCGGTCGCGCGATCCGCGCGGCTCTCGCGCGCCTTCCATGTTGGGGTCAGACCCCGAAAACGGCCTTTTCGGGGTCAGACCCCGTCCGACGGCGCGGCGAGCCCGTGGCGCACCACCCGACCGCTGGCAACGTTTGCCGGGCGCAACCCAGGGCACTACGGGCCATGGCCTCCACCACAATGCTGGACCCGGTCGAAGAGGCCATCGCGGCACTCCGCGACCCCGGAGCGGTCGCCGACGTGGCGCTCGCCTTCGGAGCGGTCACGACCCGATCGGAAGACGTCCCGCTGCCCGGATCGGGCCGCACCTGGGACCGCTTCGCGTTCCTCGCCCACATCGCGGAGACCAGCCCGGCCCTCGGGCGCCTCGTCGAGGGACACCTGGACGCGCTCGCCATCCTGGCCGAGCTCGGCACCGCCGCTCCCGCGGACGCGAAGCTCGGGGTCTGGGCCGCGGAGCCGGGGCAGTTCGTCACGGCGCGACGCGCCGCCGGCGGCTGGGACCTGCACGGGGTGAAGCCCTACGCCTCCGGCGCCAACGAGCTCACGCACGCCCTGATCACCGCCCGCGCCGGCGACGACCGGCTGCTCTTCCTCGTGCCGTCGAGCGGCTGGGAGAGCCGTCCCGGAACGTGGCAGGCCGTCGGCATGGCAGGCAGCGACAGCCCGACCGTCGACGTGACCGCCACGCTGTCCACCGACGCCCTGGTCGGCCCGCCCGGCTCATATCTCGGGCGGCCGGGCTTCTGGCACGGCGGCCTCGGAGTCGCGGCCGTGTGGCACGGTGGAGCCGTCGGCGTCGCCGCGGCGCTGCGCCAGGCCGCCGGCGCCCGCGCGCTGTCGCCGCACGCCGCCGCGCACCTCGGCGGCGTCGAGGTGGCGCTGGCCGCTGCCGAGAGCGTTCCTCCGCGACGGCGCCCGAGCGATCGACGATGACCCGCTCGACCACGCCGGCGACGGTCAGCGCCGGGCGATGATCGTCCGCGCCGCGGTCGAGCGCTCCGCCACGGAGACGCTGGAGCGCGTCGGCCGCGCCCTCGGCGCCGGCCCGCTCTGCCATGACCGCGCGCATGCCCGCCGCGTGGCAGATCTCACCGTCTACTTGAGGCAGAGCCATGCTGAGTCGGACCTCGAAGCGCTGGGACGGCTGGTGACCGGTGGCTAGCGCGATCGACCGGTCGGTGTTCGACGACCTGTACCGCGACGGAGCCGACCCGTGGAGCTTCGATTCGAGCGCGTACGAGGCGCGGAAGCGCGCCATCACGCTCGCCTCCCTGCCGCGCGACCGGTACCGCCGCGCGTTCGAGCCGGGCTGCTCGATCGGAACCCTGACCGAGCAGCTCGCCGCGCGCTGCGACGCGCTGCTGGCGGCCGACGTCTCGGAGCTCGCCGTCGCCCGCAGCCGCGAACGGCTCGGTGACCGGGCGCACGTCCGCGTCGAGCGGCTCGAGGTGCCGCTCGAGTGGCCCGAAGAAGCCTTCGACCTGGTCGTACTGTCCGAACTCGGCTACTTCCTCGCCGCGGCCGAGCTCGACACGCTGCTCGACCGCGCCCTCGCCGCTCTCGAGCCGGGCGGCGACCTGATCGCCGTCCACTGGCTCGGCCCGATCGACGGCTATCCGCTGGACGGCCGCGACGTGCACGAGCGCATCGCCGAGCGGGGCCTCGACCGCCTGGTCCACCACGAGGAGCCGGAGTTCCTGCTCGAGGTGTTCCGGCGTTGATCGAGGTGGTCGACGTCGTCGTCCCGGCGCACGACGAGGAGCGAGACCTGCCGAGCTCGATCGCCGCGATCCGCGAGGCTGCCGCCCACCCCGCGCTCGCCGGCATCACCGTGCGCCTCGCCGTCGTGCTCGACGCGTGCGGCGACCGCAGCGGCGACGTCGCGGAGCACGCCCTGCGCGGCCTCGACCACGCGCTCATCGTCGAGACCGACGTGCGCTCGGCCGGCGCGGCGCGCGCCGTCGGCATCCGCCGGCTCCTGGCCGAGGACGCCGGCCGCGACCCCGCCTCGATCTGGATCGCGACCACCGACGCCGACACCCGCGTCGCACGCGACTGGCTCGCGCTGCAGCTGGCGGCGGCACGCGCGGGCGCCGACGCCGTCGCCGGCATCGTCGAGGTCGACGACTGGAGCCAGCAGCCCACAGCGGTGCGCGACCGGTTTCTCGCCCACTACGCGAGCCTCGGCAACGGCCACGGGCACGGCCACGTGCACGGCGCCAACCTCGGCGTCCGGGCGTCGGCGCTGGCAGCGGCCGGCGGCATGCCGAGCCTCGCCCTGGCCGAGGACCACGCGCTCGTCGACGGCCTCGTCGCCGCCGGTGCGCGCATCCTCCGCTCGGGCGACGTCAGGGTGCGGACGAGCGCCCGGCGCGAGGCGCGCGCGCCGGGTGGGTTCGGTGAGCTGCTCCACCGCCTCGAGTCCTGAGGCCCGGAGTATGAGAACGTGGCCGCCGCGCCGGCCGATCCGCCGCAAGACACGGCCATGCCGCTGGAGGATCCGGATCTCCGCGAGGAGCAGGCCGCTCTGCGACGGGTCGCGACCGCGGTCGCCGAGCAGAGGACGCCGGACGAGATCTTCTCGATCCTGACCCGCGAGATGGCGATCCTGTTCGGTGCCACCGGCGCGTCGCTGGTGCGGTTCGAGCCGGGCGGGACGGGCCTCGTGATCGCCGACTGGAGCAGTCCGGCACCGAGGGCATGCCGCCCGGGCTGCGCATCGACTTCGAGCTCGACAGCACGCTGCAGCGCGTCTACCGCAGCGGTACCGCCTCCCGTATCGACGCCTACCCGGACCTCGACGACGACGGGACGGCCGACTACGTGAAGCGCATCGGCGCGCACGCCGCCGTCGCCGCGCCGGTGTTCATGGACGCACGCATCTGGGGCGCGATCGCGATGTCGACGTCGAAGCCGCGGCCGTTCCCGGCCGGTGCGGAGACGCGCCTCGCGTCGTTCGCGGAACTGGTCGCGCTCGGCATCGCGAACGCCGAGGCGCGGCGGCAGCTGACGACGTCGCGCGTGCGCATCGTCCAGGCCGGCGACGAGGCCCGGCGGCGCATCGAGCGCGACCTGCACGACGGTGCGCAGCAGCGGCTGGTGGCGCTGGCGCTGCACCTGCGGCTGGCGCGGAACGTCGCCGGCGATGCCGACGCGGTGCGCGAGCTGCTCGACGCCTGCTCGGCCGAGCTGGCGCTGGCGCTGGAGGAGCTGCGCGAGCTGGCCCGCGGCATCCACCCAGCCATCCTCACCGAGCTGGGCCTGGAGCCGGCGCTGCTGGCCGTCGCAGATCGCTCGCCGGTGCCGGTCGAGATCGATGTCAGCCTCGCCGCGCGGCTCGATCAGCCACGGGAGGCGGCGCTGTACTTCACCGCGTCGGAGGCGCTCGTGAACGTCGCCAAGTACGCGCAGGCGACGTCCGTCTCGATCCGGGCGTTCGCCGACGAGCGGTGCGCCGTGATCGAGATCCGCGATGACGGCATCGGCGGCGCCGACCCGGCCAAGGGCAGCGGTCTGCGCGGCCTCGGCGACCGCGTCGAGGCGGTCGGCGGCTGGCTGGCCGTGACGAGCCCGCCCGACGGTGGCACCGCGGTCATCGCGACGCTGCCGCTGTAGGGCCGCGCCCGCACCCGGGCGGTACGGCCTCCCGCCGCTCGAGAAGCCTGCCGGCCGTAGCCGGCGGCTGTCTGCGGCGCGCGACGCTGAGGGTGTGAATCCGCCGCCCACCCCGCAAGGAGCCCCCGTCGTGTCCGCCGTCGATCCGATCGTCCACGAGCGCCGCTGGAAGATGCTCGGCGTGCTCTCGCTCAGCCTCCTCATCATCGGGCTCGACAACACCGTCCTCAACGTCGCCCTGCCGACGCTGCAGTCGCGGTTCGAGGCACCGGCCTCCACGCTCGAGTGGATCGTCGACTCCTACCTGCTCGTGTTCGCGGGCCTGCTGCTGACGATGGGCACGCTCGGCGACCGCTTCGGGCGCAAGCGCGCGCTCCAGGCGGGCCTCATCATCTTCGGCGCCGCCAGCCTCGCGGCCGGGTTCGCCTCGTCGGCCGGCCAGCTCGTCGCCCTGCGCGCCGTGATGGGCGTCGGCGCCGCGCTGATCATGCCGGCGACGCTGTCGACGATCACGAACGTCTTCCCGCGCGAGGAGCGCGGCAAGGCGATCGGCATGTGGGCGGCCACCGCCGCGCTGGGCATCGGCCTCGGCCCGTTGCTCGGCGGCGCGCTGATCGACGTCGTGTCGTGGGAGCTGGGTCTTCTGGGTCAACGTCCCGGTCACCCTCGTCGCGCTCGGCGCCGGGCTGAGGCTCGTCCCCGAGACGCGCGATCCGCGGCCGGGCGCGTTCGACCTGGTCGGCGCGGCGCTGTCGATCGGCGCGCTCGTGTCGCTGGTCTACGCGATCATCGAGGCGCCCAGCGAGGGCTGGACGCACCCCCGCACGCTCGCGACGCTGGCCGGCGCGGCGGCGCTCGGCGCCGCGTTCGCCGCGTGGGAGCGCCGCACGCCGCACCCGATGCTCGACCTCTCCGTCTTCCGCAATCCGCGGTTCTCGGTCGCATCGCTCGCCGTCAGCGGCGCGTCGTTCGCGATGATGGCGGCGGCGTTCCTGCTCACGCAGTACCTGCAGTTCGCCCACGGCTACAGCGCCCTCGGCGCGGGCGCCGCGATGACGCCGCTCGCCGTCGGCCTCGTGCTGGGCGCCGGCAGCTCGCATCGCAGTGTCGCGCGGTTCGGCACCACCAGGGTGCTGACGACGGCGCTGCTCGGGGTCGGCGTCGTGCTCGCCGCGAGCCTCGCGTGGTCGTCGCACGTGGCCTACTGGGCGATCGGCCTGACCATCTTCGGGCTCGCGCTGTCGCTCGGCAACGTGCTCGCCCCGGCGACCGAGTCGATCATGAACTCGGTGTCGGAGGAGAAGGCCGGCGTCGGTTCGGCGATGAACGACGTCACCCGCCAGGTCGCGGGGGCCCTCGGCGTCGCCGTCGTCGGCTCGATCGCGACCACCGTCTACCAGGACCGCATCGGCGACGGGATGGCGGGCCTCCCGCCCGGTGCCCGGCAGACGGCCGAGGACTCCGTGGGCGGGGCCAATGCGGTGGCCGCCCAGCTGCCGCCGGGCCTGGCGCAGCAGGTCACCGACGCCGCGGGCACCGCGTTCACCGAGGCCCTGGGTATCGGCCTCGCCACCTCGGCCGCGGTCGTGGTGGCCGTCGCCGCCATCGTCGCGCGCCGCCTGCCGCCGGGCGACCTGCCGGTCGGCGGCGCCACGCCGGCGCCGGCCCGTTCCGTCCGCCGGCTCCGCGGGAGCCCGGCCGGCGCCTGAGAACGGGTGGAGGCCCGGTCCTGCGGCAAGGCAGGGCCGGGCCTCCGGCGTGCGACGATCGTTGTCGGGCTACAGCCCGAGCGCCCGCCTGATGACGCGGTTGATCTCGGTCTGGTCGTGCAGGCCGACGAGGTTGGCGGCCTGCGGGCCCTGCGCGGCGACGCGCACCGACGCGCCGGTGTGCTCCTGCGAGGCGGGCGACACGGCGCGATGCCAGGAGGTGAAATCCCGGTGACCGGCCAACGGCGGCGTTTGCCCGGCGGGGCGGCGGGGACGACTCCCGCAGAGCCACAGGAGGCTGCACGTGACTGACGCGACCACTTCCAGCTATACCCGCAAGAATCTCGGCGACGTCGACGACTCCGCTCCGAAGTTCGGATTCGAGGACAGCCAGGTGGCGCGATTCGCCAACGAGGATCTCGAGACGCAGGCGACGGGACTCAGCTACCACACCGTCAAGGCCGGCAAGCGCCAGGCCTTCGCGCACAAGCACGACCAGGCCGAAGAGGTCTACGTCGTGCTGTCCGGCAGTGGCCGGCTGAAGCTCGACGACGCGATCATCGACGTCGGCGAGCTCGACGCGATCCGCATCGCGGCGGGCGTCACGCGCCAGTTCGAGGCCGGGGCCGACCGGCAGCTCGACTACATCGCGTTCGGACCGCAGCATCGCGGCGACGGCGATCTCGTCAAGGACTGGTGGACGGATTGACCGTCCCGTCAGGGCCGGTCGTCGAGCTCGACCTCGATCCCTGCCGCCCGCGCCAGCTGCGGCAGCAGGCTGACGAGGTCGGCGAAGGGGATCCGCACGCCGCTCAGCGCCTCGACACCGCGCAGGTCGTCGAGCCGGCAGTCACGCATCGCGCAGGCAGCGAACTCCGCCCGTGAGAGCGTCGCGGCCGTGAGGTCGCACGACTGGAACAGCACGGAGCGCAGCACGGCACCGTAGAGGTCGATCTCGCGCATGGCGCAGTCATGGAAGTCCACGTCGGCGATCCGGCACATGCGCAGCGTGGCCATGGCGAGCTGGCAGTCGGTCAGGACGGAGCGCTCGATCGAGCCGGCGAGCGTTGCACCGAGGAAGCGGCAGCCCGTGAACGACGAGCCGCTCACCTCGAGGCTCTGCAGCGTCACGTTCGCGAGGTCGAGCGTGCCGACGAGGCAGTCGGATAGCTGGAGCTCGCGGCAGCTGTCCGGGAGCGACACGCCGCGCAGCTGGCACTGCTCGAACCGGTACCGGCGAACGCCCGGAACCGGGGCGACGGTGCCGGCGACGCGGACGTGCTCCCACGTCGCGGTGTCCCCCGTGACCCCCGGTTCGGACGCCGCCGGCAGCCCCGCCGGCGGCAGCCGGTCGAGTCGCGGCGGGTGGCGTTTCGCGCGGCCGGCCAAGCCGGTGACGATAGCGTTTCGACCCGACCCCCTTCGGGAAGCACGCAGGATCATGACCGTTGACCCCGCGCACGACGAGAAGGACGAGGCCGTCTGGGACAAGCAACCGGACGAGCCCGCCGGCGGCAGCGGCACGGTCGGCGGTGACACCGAGGGCCAGCGGCAGGCGGGCGCGTACTCGCGCGACGCGGAGCAGGATCCCGAGCTCGGTCGCAACCGCCAGGCCGCGGAGTAGAGGCTCGCGCGCATGGCGGCAAGGGGAGAATCGATAGCCGTCCGCGCGCTGCCGCTGTACATCGCGCTGGTCGGAGCACTGCTCACGGCGGTCGCGCTGATGATGCTCGCCCGCCTCGAGCATCTGTTGCTGATCATCTTCATCAGCCTGCTGCTCGCGGCGGCCATGAACGGGCCGGTCACGTTCTTCGAGCGCCTGCGCGTCCCGCGGCTGGTCTCGGCCTCGGTGCTGCAGCTGCTCGTCGTGGCGGCGATCGCACTGGGCGTCTGGCTGGCGGCACCGATCCTCGTCGACCAGGCCACCGGCCTCGCCGACACGGTGCCCGCCAAGGTGCAGGAGTTCAAGGGGCTCCAGGACTCCTATAACGAGCTACGCGAGGAGTATCCGCAGCTCGGCTCGCTCGACGAGCAGCTGACGAGCGCCGGCGAGCGGATCGCGAACGCCGTCGGCAGCCGGCTGATCGACCTCCCGATGCGCCTGGCGAGCGTCCTGCTCGACCTGCTCGCGATCTCGGTGCTCTCGGCGCTGCTGGTGGCGAAACGGCAGCAGCTCCAGGACTTCGCGCTCACGCTCGTCCATCCGCGCCATCGCGGCCAGACGCGCAAGGTGCTGGAGGAGATGTGGAACCGCCTCGGCCACTACGTCCGCGCGAAGCTGATCGTGATGGTCATCGTCGGCGGCATCACGTACGCCGCGCTGGCCCTGATCGACGTGCGCTATCCGCTGCTGCTCGCCGTCATCGTCGCGTTCGGCGAGCTGATCCCGCAGGTCGGCCCGTGGATCGCGCGCATCCCGCTGTTCGCCGTCGCGGCGCTCGACGGCGGCGTCACGCTGCTGCTCGTGGTGATCGCGTCGGTGATCATCGAGAACCTCAAGGGCTACCTCATCTCGCCCGCCGTCGAAGGCCAGCAGCTCGACATCGACCCGCTCACGGTGATCGTCGCGGTGCTGGCCGGCGGCGCCCTGCTCGGCCCCATCGGCGCGCTGGTCGCCGTGCCGTTCGCCGCCTGCATCCAGGTGGTGTGCGAGGAGGTCCTGATCCCCTGGCGCCGCCGCCAGGTCGACGTGCTCGACACCGACGGCCTGATCGACGCGCCCCGGTAGGCCCCCGGGCAGAATCCGGCCGATGGCCGACGAGACCGCACCAGACGATCCCTGGCTCGTGCTGCGCATGCACGAGATCGCGGAATCCGAGCACCGGATCCTCGACCCGTTCAGCGACGAGAAGCTGCGCCTGCTGGGCAACGCATGCCACCTGCAGGAGGGCCAGCGGCTGCTCGACCTGTGCTGCGGCAAGGGCGAGATGCTCTGCACCTGGAGCCAGGCGCACGGCATCAGCGGCGTCGGCGTCGACGTCAGCGAGGTGTTCCTGACCGCGGCCCGGGACCGGGCGCGCGAGCTCGGCGTCGCCGAGCGCGTCGAGTTCGTCGAGGCGGAGGCCGCGGCCTACCTGCCGGAGGCCGGGGAGTTCGATCTGGTGGCGTGCATCGGCGCGACCTGGATCGGCGGGGGCCTGCTCGGCACCCTCGACCTGATGCGCGGCCACGTGCGGCCCGGCGGGCTCGTCCTCGTCGGCGAGCCGTACTGGGTGGACGAGCCGACGCCGGCTGCGGAGGCGGCCCTGGGCGAGGGGTTCGCGACGCTGGCCGGCACCCTCGACCAGTTCGAGGCGGCGGGCGCGAGCCTCGTCGAGATGGTGCTGGCCGACGCCGACGACTGGGATCGCTACGTCGCGGCGCAGTGGTGGACGGTCGACGGGTGGCTGCGCGCGAACCCGACCGCCGCCCTGCACGCCGCGATGCGCCAGTACCTGGCCGACTCCCGCCGGCAGCATCTCGAGTTCGGCCGCGGCAGGCTCGGGTGGGGCGTGTTCTTGCTGCGGATGACCTGAGCCGTCGGAACGCGTGCCGCCGTCGGTCCAGAAGTACCCGCTCCCTGCCGATAGAGGACCTGTCTCACCTTCCGATCATGGGCCGTCTTCCCGGCAGATCGAAGAGGAGTGAGCTACGTGGGGATCTTGCGACGGACGTGGACTGCGGGGCTGGAGACGCCACGCGACCGACGTGTGCTCGCCATCGGCGTCGTCGGTATCGTCGCGACGGTCTACCTCGTCGTCGGCCTGCCCGGCACGAGGCTCGTGGCGAACCTCGGGATCCTGGGAGCCATCCTCGCCGCGACGGTTGCGACGACGCGGACCTGGCGCCTCGGCGGTGCGATCGCACCCGCCTACGCGCTGTTCGCAATCAGCTGCGCGTTCGCGTCGTCCGGCCAGGTCGTCTGGGTCGCGCTCGATCTCACGAGCGGCGAGCCGAGCGCGGCGCTGACCGGACCGCTCTTCATCCTCGGCGGGCTGATCATGATGGCGGGCCTGTTCCGGTTGCCCGCCGCGCCTGCTCGCCACCTGTCCCGGGTGGTGCTGGTGATCGACGGCCTGATGATCACCAGCGCGCTGCTGTTCTGCGCCTGGCCGGCCTTCCTGCACGACGCCGTGCAGTCGTCGCCCGGGGGCATGAACGGCTTGATGCTGGCTCTCGTCATTCCGGCGGGCGATCTGATCGCGATCGCCGTCATCGCGTCGGTGCTGTCGCGCGCCGAGGGACAGCGCCTGGCACTGCTCGCGCTCGGTGCGGCCACGATGACGCGGGCGGTCGCCGACGTGGCGTACGTCGTACTCTCGCTCGAGGGCACCTACGCCACCGGCTCGCGGGCCGACGCCGGCACGCTCCTGAGCTTCCTGCTGGTCGGCGCCGCCGCCCTCGTCACGGCGCGTGCCGCCACGGCGCAGGACGATGCGGTCCGGGTGCGCGCGATCGGCGGGCCGACGCTGCTGCTGCCGTACATCCCGGTGGTGATCGCGTTCGCGGTCGCTGTGGCGATGACCGCGCTCGGTGATGGCGGCCTGAGCCGGTTCCTGGTCGCCGACGGCCTGGTGCTCGTCGGTCTGCTGATCGCGCGACAGATCATCGTCGCGAACGAGAACGACGTGCTCACCGCGAGCCTGTCGCACGATGCCTCGCACGACGACCTCACGGGACTCGCGAACCGGCGGACGTTCGGCGTGCGGGCGACGACGGCCCTGCGCGGGCGCCAGCGCGACGGGCGCGACGTAGCGGTGCTGCTGCTCGACCTCGACCGGTTCAAGCAGGTCAACGATTCGCTCGGGCACGTCGTGGGTGACGAGCTGCTGGTGGCCGTGGCGGAGCGATTGTCGGCGGTGGCCGCCGACGACGCGGTGCTCGAGCTCGTCCGGCTCGGTGGCGACGAGTTCGCGTTCGTGATCGAGGCGCCGCCGGCCGCCGGGCGGGCGGTCTCCACCGGCCTTGCCGGCCGCGTCGGCGCGGCGTTGCGCGACCCGATCGATGTCGCTGGACGTACCGTTTCGATGCGAGCGAGCATCGGCATCGCCCTGGCCGATGCCGACTCCGACCCGGTGTCGCTGCTGCGCGATGCCGACGCCGCGATGTACGCGGCGAAGGAGTCGGGTGGCGGCGGCGTGCGCGTGTTCGAGGACGCGCTCCGCGCCAGCACGCTCCTGCGGTTCAACCTGGATGTCGACCTGCACGAGGCGATCGCAGCCGACGAGTTCGTCGTCCACTACCAGCCGATCGTGGACCTCGTGGAAGGGCGGATCCACCGCCTCGAGGCGCTGGTCCGCTGGCAGCATCCGACGCGCGGGCTGCTCGGCCCGGACGCGTTCATCGCGGCCGCGGAGACACTCGGCGTGATGCCGCGCCTCGGCGCGATCGTGCTGGACACGGCGCTGCGCGACGCGGCGGCGTGGAACCGCACCGTGGGCGTACGGGCCGTGGGCATCAACGTGAACCTCTCGGCCGCGCAGCTGCTCGATCCGAGCCTGGTCGCCGACGTGGCGGCGGCGCTCGAACGTCACGACACGCCGGCGCACCGCCTGACGCTGGAGCTGACCGAGTCGGTGCTGCTCGGCGATCCGGACGCGATCACGCGGCTGCACGACCTGGTCGCCCTGGGCGTCGGGATCGCGCTCGACGATTTCGGGACGGGGTACTCGTCGCTCTCGTACCTGAGCCGGCTGCCCGTCGACGTCCTGAAGATCGACCGCTCGTTCGTCTCGCCGTCCCGCTCCGCCACGCCGGACGTGACGCTGGTCGGCGCCGTCCTCCACATCGCGGATGCGCTCGGCCTCGGCGTGGTCGCGGAGGGCGTCGAGACGCTCGCGCAGCAGGAGCACCTGCTCGCGCTCGGCTGCACGACCGGCCAGGGCTACCTGTTCTCGAAGCCGGTCACGAGCGGCGAGGTGGTGGGCCTGATCCAGACCGCCTTCTTCGCCGCCGGCCATCACCTGCGGGTCGCGGGCGACTAGCCCGGCTGGGGTCTGACCCCGGAAACGTTCTTCCTGGGGTCTGACCCCAATCGGAGGTTTTCGGGGGTCAGACCCCAATCACAGAACACGCGCAGAAGGCGCGCGGATCGCGCGACCTGTGACAGTGCGCGCGTGTTTCGATACAGACAATGCGTCATCCGCGCGACGGGATTTGTCTGACTGAAGTCAGACAAATCGGCCCGTCCGATAGCATCGGGACGTGCCGATCGACCTCTCGCCGCTGCTCGGGCTGCGGCTGCGGACGCCGCGTCTGGAGCTTCGCCTGCCCTCGCTCGAGAAGGTCGGCGAGCTCGCCGCCCTGGCCGCGCTCGGCGTCCACCCGCCGGAGCAGATGCCGTTCGCGGTCGCGTGGACCGACGGCATCGGATCGCCGTCGTTCGGCGACGACGTCCGCGCCTACCACCTCGGAATCCGCGACGGCTGGAGCCCGGACGACTGGGTGCTCGAGTGCGGCGTCTGGGTCGACGGACAGCTGATCGGCGTACAGGCACTGCGCGCGACGGACTTCGCCCGGCACCGCGAAGTCGACAGCGGCTCGTGGCTCGGGCAGGCATTCCAGGGCCGGGGGTACGGCACGGAGATGCGCGCCGCGATCCTCCACCTCGCGTTCGCCGGCCTCGGTGCCGAGGCGGCGGAGTCCGGCGCGCTGGCGGGCAACACGGCCTCCGAGCGCGTGTCGGAGAAGCTCGGCTACCGCCGGGCGGGCGAGCGTACGGCGGCACCGCGGGGGACTCCCGTGCGCGAGCAGCTCTTCCGCCTCGACCGCGCGTCGTGGGAGGCGTCGGACCGGACGCCGGTCACGGTGTTCGGTCTGACGCCCTGCCGGCCGCTGTTCGGCGCCACGGCGTGACCGTCAGGCGGCGTCGGGTACCTGCTCGGGACGTGCCGGGGTCAGCGAGACGACCGGGGCCGGCGGCCGCGTCTTCGAGAGACCGTGCGGCGTCTTCTCCCAGTACGACGGCCGCGTCACGAGCTGGCCGAGAGCACGCCACGCGGCGACCGAGTGCAGCATCCAGTAGAGCGGCATCAGCAGGGCGAACGCCGCCAGGCGGTAGTTGCGCCGCTGCAGGGCGGCGATGCCCGAGCAGGCGATCATCAGACCGTTGCCGATCAGGAGGTTGACCGCGGCGATGGTCACCATCAGCGAGCCGCCGAAGCCGATCGCCGGCGCGTGGCCCGCGACCAGGTCGAAGGCGAGAAAGCCCCAGAGGATCGGCGACGCGAGGAACGCGAGCGGCGTGCCGACGACCAGGAACAGCAGCGTCGCGGCGGCGTGCAGGCCGGCGGCGCGAACGAACCGGACCGGATGCCGCGTATGGACGAGCGCGGTCTGCATGTAGCCCTTGATCCACCGGGTGCGCTGCTTGATCCACGGAACGGTGCGGCAGCACGCCTCCTCGTAGGTCGTGGAATCGAGCGTCTGGACGCGGTAGCCCTTCGCCGCGGCACGCAGCCCGAGGTCGGCGTCTTCGGTGACGTTGTGCGGATCCCACGCACCGAGCTCGCGCAACGTCTGGGTGCGGAAGTGATTCGAGGTGCCGCCGAGCGGCAGCGGCAGCCGCAGGCCCGCGAGGCCCTCGAGCATCAGGTCGAACCAGTGCGAGTACTCCAGCGTGAAGAACCGCGTCAGGAGGTTCTCGTCCCAGTTGTGGTAGTTGAGACGGCCCTGGAGGCAGACCAGTTCCGGCCCGCCGGCGCGGAACATGGCGACGGACTTGCGCAGCTGGTCGGGGTCGGGCCGGTCCTCGGCGTCGAAGATGACGAGGAACTCGCCGCGCGCGAATCCGAGGCCGACGTTGCAGGCTTTCGGCTTCGTCCGCGGCTGGCCGTCGGGGACGACGACGATGCGGAAGAACGCCGGCATGCCCGCCTGGAGCGCCGCGTCGATGGTCGGACGGTCGACCTCCTCGAGCAGCAGCAGCACCTCGAGCCGGTCGCGCGGATAGTCGAGCTCGCCGAGGTGCTCGATCAGCTCGGCGATGACGTTGGCCTCGCCGAAAGCGGGCACGAGGACGGTGTAGAGCGGCAGGTCGGTGTCCGGGACGGGCGGGTAGGCGGTGCGCTCGCCGCCGCTGTGTCCCGTCATCTGGCGAACGAGGCCGGTGCCGATCGCGGCGGCCTTGAACCAGACGAGGCCCGCGTAACAGACGTTCAGAACGCAGAACAGCCCGAACATAAAGTTCGACGGGTACAGCACCAGCAGGGACACCGCCCCGGCGAGGGCGACCAGCAGGAAGACGACCTGCGAGCTGACGAGGACGCGGGCAGCCGAGTCTGCCGGGTTGCTGTCACGCAGGCGCGACGCGGCGACCCGGGTCAGGTCCGCGCCGTACAGCCGCAGGAGGGATGCGCGCAGATCCCACTCGGTGGTGACGTCGAAGGTGATGTCGCCCGTCCAGCCGGTCATCCGCCGGATGTCGAGCTCGAGCCGCGGCGAGCGGCGCTCCATGGACGCGATCAGCAGGTGATCGCCCGTCGCGGAGACCGGCAGCCACGACAGCCCTGCCATCACCTCAGGCGCCAGCCCGAGCCGCTCGATCAGCGCCGCGTCCGGCGGCGTCTCGAGCAGGTCGCACGTCTCGACGCCCCAGACCTCGGACAGGACTCGGTACAGGTCGAGGCGGTGGACGTGGCCGTGGGCGACAAGCAACTGGCCCAGAACGGCGCCCGTCCGCTCCGCTTCCTCGAGTGCCTCCTGGAGCGTCTGCTCGGTGATCATTCCACGCTGCAGCAACGCCTCGCCGAGCCGCAACACAGGCTCTGGTCTCGCCACCAGAGTTGCATCCCTCTCACGCGCAGTTGCAGTACGCGGGTCGAGTGCCGTCGGGAAGGCGAGCAGCCGGCCCATCGACTCCGCGACGGGCACTGCCCCCTCCTCGTGCGACGGCTCTGAATCGCAGTTCGAGTCCGGACTGGGAGAGTGGCTCTGCTTCACAGTCTGTTATCGACAGAATCACGACATACCTTGACGGACCAGCACACGAAACAGGACACTGCAGCGACGCACCACCGGCGTCTGCGCCAGCGCCACGATTCGTCCATCCGACCCGCGACAGACTCCCGGATCCGACCGCGGTACGCTTCGGCCCGTGAAGGCATCTGACGGATCCCGCTCGTCCGGTCCCGCGTCCTGGGACGACCGCTACGCCGGCTCCGACTACCTGTTCGGCACCGAGGCGAACCAGTTCCTGGTCGCCTGCCGGGATCTGCTCGGCGGTCCCGACCTCACCGCCACGCGCGTGCTCTGCGTCGCCGACGGCGAGGGCCGCAACAGCGTCTGGCTGGCCGGCCAGGGCTGCCGGGTCGATGCGTTCGACCCCTCGGCGGTCGCGGTCGCCAAGGCCCGGAGGCTGGCCGCGGAGCGCGGGGTGTCGGTCGACTACTCGGTGGCGGATGCCGACTCGTGGCCGTGGCCCGAGGAGGCCTACGACGTCGTCGCGGCGATCTTCATCCAGTTCGCCGATCCCGCCCTGCGCGTCCGCATCTACGACCGGATCGCGCGCGCGCTCAGACCCGGCGGCCTGCTGCTGCTCGAGGGCTACTCCGTCGACCAGCTGCAGTACGGCACCGGCGGGCCGCGGTCGCCCGGCCATCTCTACACCGAGGAGCAGCTGCGGGCCGAGCTCGGTGCGTTCGAGATCGAGCGGCTCCGCCTCCACCACGCAGCGGTCGAGGAGGGGCCGGGCCACTCGGGCATGTCGGCCCTGGCCGACGTCGTCGCGCGCCGCCGTTCAGACGGCGAGCGATAGGACCGGCCGGCCGACCAGCACCGAGGTGAATGCGTCGACCACGCGCGGGTCGAACTGCGAGCCGGCGTGCCGGTGCAGCTCCGCCAGAGCCGTCGACGGTGCCATCGCGTTGCGGTACGGACGATCGCTCGTCATGGCGTCGTACGCGTCGACTACCGCGATGATCCGCGAGCAGACCGGGATGTCGTTCAGCATCAGGCCGTCGGGATAGCCGGTGCCGTCGGCGCGCTCGTGCGCGGCCCGGACGATCGGCGCGATCCTGGCGAGGGTCGGTGCGGCGGCGACGATGCGCTCGCCGATCACGCTGTGCCGCTGCATGAAGAGGAGCTCGGCCGGGTCGAGCGGACCGGCCTTGTCCAGGATCTCGGCGGGGATGGCGACCTTGCCGACGTCGTGCAGCTCGGCCGCTCGGCGGGCCAGCTCGATCTGGTCGTCGGGAAGCCCGAGCTCGGCGGCCGTGCGCGCCGCCAGGGAGGCGACGTGCTCGAGGTGGGCGACCAGCGCCTCGTCCTGCTCGGCCAGCACCTGCAGCAGCGCGTCCCGAACCTCGGAGCCGGTGCTCGCGTGGTGGGTGCGCTTGTTGGTGTAGAGCCGCTGGTCGGCCTCGTGCAGCGCCTGCTCGAGCGTGACGCCGGCGAGGATCCGCGTCGAGCCACGGGAGCAGCCGATCGAGAAGCCGGCTCCATCCTCGCTCAGGGCCCGCTGGGCGACGCCGAGCAGCCGCTCGCCGCCCTCGACCGCGGTGATGACGACGAACTCGTCGCCGCCGATGCGGTACGCGCCGCCGCGGTCGCCGATCGCGATCCGGAGGCGGCCGGCGAGCCGGGTGAGCAGGGCATCGCCCGCGGGATGGCCGAACGTGTCGTTGTACGCCTTGAAGCCGTCGAGGTCGAAGATGCCGACGGTGATCGTCTCGTCGCGGTCGAGCGAGCCGACCATGCGCTCCATGTCGGCGAACAGCTTGCGGCGGTTGCCGAGGCCGGTCAGGGTATCCGTCGTCGCGTCGCGATGGCTGCGGCGACGCGCACGAACCGAGTAGTAGAAGGCGATCGAGAACGCGATCAGCAGGAACACGATCGCGATGACGGTGCCGATCGTCGCGACGGTCCGCGACCGGGCCGCGTCGGCGCCGTACGCCGCGTCCGCGCGCACGTACTCGAGGGCGAGCAGCGACTCGAGCCCGCCGGGCTGCTGGCTCTTACCGAGCTCGAGCGCCGCCTGCGCCGGGGCGCCGTCGCCGACCAGGGCGGACAGGCGGTCGATGAAGGCGAAGTAGTCGCGGCTGAGCGCTCCGATGCGGGCAGGCGCGTCGCTGTTGCCGAGGGCGGCGAGCGTTGCAACCGAGCCGCTCAGGGTGCGCTTCGCCGCGTCCAGGCGCTCCTTCTGCCGCGCCGGGGCGCTGACGGCCCCAGCCACGGCGGGATCGAAGGCGATCGCGAGCAGCGCGCCCTGCTGGTTGTGCATCTCGGCGATGACCACCTGCGCGCGGCGGGTCTCGTCCACGCGGCGCTCGAACTGCACGACGGCGGCGAGGGTGAGGAGGCCGAGGACCCACATGCCGGCCAGGAGGACGGCGGGGCCACGGAACTCGGTGATCTTGTGCCCTCGCACCGGGCGGCTGCCGTCGAAACGGGTGGCCGCGGCGGCGATGAGCGCATTGCTGGAACTTCGCACGCGTCCCTCCTCCTCGCAGATGCCGGTTTTCCGGCCCACCGTGCGCGGGAGTGACATCACTCTCATCGACGCCTGCAGGGAATTCTTGAATCCGCAACGTCCGACGCGGCGCGGCGTCCCACGCGGGCGTACCCTGGACGGATGCAGGACGACCAGGCACGTGCCCGTTTCGCGGCGACACCGGTCGCCCGGCTGGCGACCGTGGGCGTCGACGGGGTCCCCCACCTCGTGCCCGTCTGCTTCGCGGTCCTCGGCGACCGGATCGTGACGGCCGTCGACCACAAGCCGAAGCGGACGAGCCGGCTGCGGCGGCTGGCGAACATCGCCGCGAACCCGGCCGTGTGCCTGCTCGTCGACGCCTACGACGAGGTGGACTGGACTGCGCTCTGGTGGGCCCGGGCCGACGGCACGGCGCAGATCCTCGACCCGGCCGGCCCGGCAGCGGCGGCGGCGGTGTCGGCGCTCGTCGAGCGCTACCCGCAGTACCGCGCGACCCGCCCGGAGGGACCCGTGATCGAGATCGCCGTGTCGCGCTGGAGCGGGTGGAGCGCCGCCGGCTAGCACGACGTTTCGCCGACCGGCGATGCGTGCAGACACCGTCATGGCCAACGAGCTGAACCTCAACGAAGACCCTGATGCCCGCGAGACCGCGGGCCTCCCCCGCGTCGGCGATGTCGGCGGCAGCGCCGACGAGAGCGACGACCGGCTGGCCGACGCGTTCGGCAGCCTCGACGAGGGCACCGACGACGACGAGGTCGCCGACGACGACTGAGCACGTCCCGAATCCGAACCGCGTGCCGCCCCGTGACGTATTCCTCCCGACAGGATGAGAAAATGAGGTGACGGCAGGATGCCGCAGCGACATGCACCGCAGACCTGGATCACGGACGGCGAGTGCGACTGGATCGGCCGGCTCGTCGATGTCCGGGCGGACGGCAAGGCAGTGGTGGTGAACGCCATCGGCGGCCGCGTGATCGCAGCCTGGACGCCGTGGGAAGCGCCGCCGCGGGTGCTCGCGGTGCGGTGCGCCGACTGCGATCGGCCGGTTGCCGGTGACGACCTGGTTCGCGCCGACAACGGCCGCTGGCTGTGCTCCGCCTGCGAGCACGCCGGCGCGCGTCTGCTGGTGTAGGGAGCCGGCCCCGCCCGCGGTCAGGCGTCGGCGGGCCGCAGCTCGCGCTCGATCTCGTCCAGCCACCGGAGGTGGAGGTCGAGCAGTTCGCGCAGCCGCGCGTTCACCATCAGCAGGTACTTGCGCCGGTGCGGGAGGCGCTCGGCGCTCGCGACGCCCTCGTCCAGCCGGGCGCGGAGGTCGGCGATGTCGTCGCGCAGCGTGCCGACGCTGTCGCGGACCGCGTCCTCGCCCACGAGGTCCGTGATCATCACCCGCAGCAGCAGCTCGCTCTTGAACGGCTGGAAGTGCACCGGTGTCCGCGACCAGGCGATGAGCGCCTCGCGGCCCTTGTCGGTCAGCTGGTAGACCGTGCGCTCGCGCGTCTTGCCGGGCTCCTTGCGAGCGGCGAGGTAGCCGAGCCGCGCCAGCCGCTTCGGCTCGACGTAGTACTGGCTCTCGCCCGCCCAGGCGAGCATCCGGCCCCGCTGCACCATGCGCGCGAGATCGTGCGCGCCCGCTCCGGTCGCGCCGACCAGCGACAGGACCTCGTAGGAGAACAGGCTCAGCTCGTCATTCGGCACGCACCACGCTCCTGACCGGAAGAACTACGGATCGTAGGTTACGACAGAGCGCGACCGACAGACCGGGGCTCGACGGTGGGTTGCCCCGCATCTGCCCGCGCCACGCCGTCCCGATCGGCCACACTGGCGCCCGTGATCGTGGGAGTCGACATGGGCGGGACGTTCACCGACGTCGTCGCGTACGACGCGACCGGCGCCGTCCGCACCGCCAAGGCGCCGACCACCGCCGACGGCGTCGGCGGCGTGCTCGCCGCTCTGCGGCAGGTGGCGGAGCCCGCCGATGTGGAGTCGCTGGTGTTCGGCTCGACGGTGGCCACGAACGCGCTCGCCCAGCGCCGGCTGGCGACGGTCGGGCTGCTCGCCACCGCCGGGTTCCGCGACCTGCTCGACATCCGCCGGCTCTGGCGGCCGCGGCTGTTCGGCCACGACTGGGACCGGCCTGCCGCCCTCGTACCGCGCGCGTTGCGGCTCGAGGTGCGCGGCCGTCTCGACCACACCGGCGCGGAGGTCGAGCCGCTGGACGAGCGCGACATCGCGGCCGCCGCCGACGCCTTCGCGAGCGCCGGCGTCGAGGCCGTCGCCGTCGCCTTCCTCCACGCGTACGCGAGCGACGCGCACGAGCGCCGAGCCGGCGAACTGATGGCCGCCGCGCTGCCCGGCGTGCGCGTGCTGCTCTCGTCCGACGTCAACCCGGAGCGCAAGGAGTACGAGCGCACGTCGACGACCGTCATCGCCGCCGGCCTCGCGCCCGTGATCGACCGCGCGCTCGGCACCATCGAGGACACGCTGCGCGAGGCCGGGCTGCCGCGCGCGTTCCGCGTCATGAAGTCGAACGGCGGCGTGATGGGCGTTCGGGCTGCCCGCGAGCGGCCGGTCGAGCTCGTCAAGTCGGGGCCCGCCGGCGGCGTGTCGTCGGGCCTCCACCTGTCGCAGGAGCTCGACGAGCCGAACCTGATCCTGCTCGATATCGGCGGCACGACGGCCGACGTCAGCGTCCTCGCCGACGGCCACGCCACGCGTGCCGACCACGACAGCGTCGAGTGGGACATCCCGATCCGGGTGCCGGTGGTCGAGATCCGCTCGATCGGCGCCGGCGGCGGCTCGTTGATCGGCATCGACCAGGCCGGCACGCTGTACGTCGGCCCCCACTCCGCCGGCGCCGACCCCGGTCCCGCCGCGTACGGCCGCGGCGGCGAGCTGCCGACCGTCACCGACGCCGCGCTCGTCGCCGGCTGGCTCGACCCGGCACGATTCCTCGGTGGCGCGATGCCACTCGACGCCGCGGCTGCGGCGCGTGCGCTGCAGCCCGTCGCCGACGCGCTCGGGCAGCCGCTGGCCCGCACCGCGGCGGCCGCGCTGCAGTTCGCGACGGCCGAGATGGCGACGCTCGTCCGCGAGCTGACCGTCGAGCGCGGTCACGACCCGCGCCGGTTCGGCCTCGTCGCCTTCGGCGGCGCCGGGCCGCTGTTCCTCGGGCCGCTGCTGACCGAGCTGGAGCTGCCCCGCGGCTTCGTGCCCACCGGCGCCGGCACGCTCTCGGCCGCCGGCGGCGCCGTTGCCGACGTGGTGGTCGACGAGGTGCGCACCGAGTCCGACCCCGACCGCATCGGCGCCGGCCTGGCGGCGCTGATCGACCGCGCGCGGCGCGCGATCGCCGCCGAGAACCTCCCGGAGCCGGCGATCCACACGTCGGTCGACGTCCGCTACGCGGGCCAGTGGCACGAGCTGGAGATCGCGCTGGGCCCCGACGAGCCGTTCGCGGCCGCCGTGACGCGGTTCGAGGCGGAGCACGAGCGGCGCTTCGGGCACAGCCGGCCCGAGTCGGACGTGGAGCTGGTGGCGCTGCGCGTGCGTGCGGTCGCCGCGACGCCGAAGCCGTCGATCAGGCAGGCGCCCGCCCTGCCGCCCGCCGGGCCGCGCAGCCACCGCACCATCGAGCTGTACGACGCCGGCGCGATCGAGGTGCCCGTCTACGACCGGGCCACGCTCGGTGCCGGCGCCGTCATCGCCGGCCCGCTGGTGGTCGAGGAGCCCGACACGACGCTGGTGCTGGGACCGGGCCAGTCGCTGTTTGTGACCCCCTCCGGCGTGCTCGAGGTGCGCCGTGGCTGATCCCGTCCTCGACCGCATCCTGGGCCGCGCCTTCGAGGGCGTGTGCGCCGAGATGGGCAGCACGATGATCCAGACCGCGACGTCGGCGGTGTTCGTCGAGGGCCGCGACTTCTCGTGCGCGCTGCTCGACCCGCGCGCCGAGCTGGTGGCGACCGCGAACTACGATCCGAGCCACCTGGCGGCGATGGCGGTGACGGCCGAGTACGCGCTGATGGAGCTGGGCCACGACGACCTGGCCGAGGGCGACGTGATCGTCGTCAACGACCCGTACCGCGGCGGCGGCCACCTGCCCGACATCGCCGTGCTGCGCCCGATCTTCGTGGACGGGACGCTGATCGGGCTGTCGATGAATCGCGGCCATCACATCGACGTGGGCGGGATGGCGGTCTCGGGGTTCCCCGGCAACGCCCGGTCGATGTTCCAGGAGGGCATCCGGATCCCGCCCGTGAAGTGGTTCGAGGGCGGCGTCGAGAACCGCGGCGTGCTTGACCTGATCCTGCTGAACATGCGGTTCCCGCGCGCCCAGCGAGGCGACTTCCGGGCACAGCTCGCGAGCTGCATCACGGCCGAGCAGCGGCTGCGGGCGCTCGTCGCGCGCCACGGCCGGGAGACGGTCGTCGCGGCCATGCAGGCGACGAAGGACCGGTCGGAGCGCCTCATGCGCGCCGCGATCGCCGAGGTGCCGGACGGCGACTACCGGTTCCAGAACCTCGCCGACGACGACGGCTCGAGCGATGTCCCGTACCGCGTCGCGGTCGAGATCCGCCTGCGCGGCGACGAGGCCACCGTCGACTTCGAGGGCACGAGCGCGCAGGCGCTGGGGCCGATCAACTCGAGCTACGGCAACACCATCGGCTCGTGCTTCAACGCCTTCCTGCACACGCTGGGCGGCCACGTCCCGTTCAACCACGGCTGCTTCCGCCCCATCTCGTTCCACGCGCCGCGCGGCTCGTTCCTCAACCCAATCGCGCCGGCACCGACGTTCGGCGGCGTCACCGAGATCTCGATCACGATCATCGACGCCGTCATGGGGGCGCTCGCCCAGGCCGTGCCCGACAAGGTCGCGGCCGGCTCGTACGGCACCTGCATCAACGTCGCCGGCGGCGGCGACCACCCCGTCACGGGCGAGCCGTTCGGCTTCTACTTCTTCCAGGAGGGCGGCTGGGGTGCCACTGCGCACCGCGACGGCTGGACGTCGGTGCCGAACCCGACGTCGAACTTCAATGACTACCCGGCCGAGGTGCTGGAGGCCGACCTGCCGCTGCGCGTGGTCGAGGTGGCGCTGAACGAGGGGTCGGGCGGCGCGGGCGAGTTCCGCGGCGGGCTGGGCACCGTGCGCACGTACGAGCTGCTCGCCGACGAGATCGAGGTGAGCGCGCTGGGCGAGCGGTTCCGCACGCGCCCGTACGGCCTTGACGGCGGCGGGGCCGGCGCGGGCAACCGCCTGCTGGTGCGCCTCGCCGGCACCGAGGACTGGGAGGAGCTGCCGTCGAAGTTCAGCGGGCTGACGCTGCGACGCGGCGACCGGTTCTCGATGCGGACATCGGGCGGCGGCGGCTACGGCGCCCCCGCCGACCGCGACCCGGCGGCGCTCGCCGCCGATGCGGCGGCCGGGCTCGCGGCCACGCCGCCGCACGACCAGGAGCCGCTGCCCGAGCCGA
The DNA here is from genome assembly GCA_963722525.1 of uncultured Actinomycetes bacterium. Taxonomy (GTDB): domain Bacteria; phylum Actinomycetota; class Thermoleophilia; order Gaiellales; family F1-60-MAGs149; genus VFJZ01. Next base: position 1,923,097 of record CAVRMM010000002.1, read on the forward strand.
TGCCGCCGGCATCGGAGGCGGTGGCGATGCCGGCGATCGTCGCGCGCGTGCGGCCGCACATGGCGGAGTTCTGCCCTACGTGCCCGCTCAACGACCCGGTGAAGTGCCCCTACCACCACCCGTTCGCCCTCGACTTCTGGGACGGCTACGGCCTCGAGACCTGGTCGGCGCGCAACTGCCCGATCATCCGCGAGCGTCGGTAGCCGGCCGGCTCGGATCGCACGCAGGTGCGTCCGTCGGCGGCAAGGGCCCGCGAGAGGCGCTAACCCTCGGTCGAGGCTCGGGTGAAGAACGCGGTCGGCACGATCACACGCGGGTCGGTCACGCTGCCATGATCGAGGGCGTCGATCAGCAGCGACACGATCTGCGCGCCGATCGCCTCTGGCCGCAGATCGACCGCCGTGACCGGCGGTGACGACGTGCGCATCGCCTCGCTGTCCGTGCCGGATGTGATCAGCAGGTCCTCGGGGACGCGCAGCCCGAGCCGCGCCGCCGCGAGCAGCGCGCCGAGGGCGAACCGGTCGACGACGCAGTGCAGGGCGTCGGGGGGCTCCGGTCCGCTCAGCAGCAGCACGATCTCCTCGGCGGCGGCGGTCTCGGTGGGCGTACCCTGCACGACGGCGATCAGCTCGGCCTGTCCGCGTCGCGCCGCGAAGGACCGGTACGCGTCGAGCATGTCGAATCCCCAGGAGTGCACGGCCGGCGGCACGACCAGCGCGACCCGCCGCGCGCCCCGGCCGGCGAGGTGGTTGAGCGCGAGGGTCGTGGCAGCGACGAGGTCGTTGTCGACCCAGACACCGGTCGCCGGATCGGCGGTCGGGTCGCGTCCCGTCGAGACGACGGGGATGCCGCGCGCGACCGCGTAGGCGAGCGCTGGATCGTGCGCGACCGGGTCGAGGACCACCAGCGCGTCGATGGGCGCCATGTCCAGGCGGGCGGCGTCGGCCGGCGGCGCGAGCACGAGCATGAAGCCGCGGCCGAGCGCCGTCGCTGCGGCGGCGTTGACGAGGCGGACGAAGTGGTCGAGGTCGGCGATCGCGATCGGCATGCCCGGGTCGACGGAGTTCAGGAGCCCGAGGAGCCCGCTGCGGCCGCGACGCAGGTTGCGCGCGGCCGCATTGGGCGAGTACCCGAGGCGCTCGGCGGCCTCGCGGACGCGAACGACCGTTTCGGGGTCGACGCGACCCTTGCCGCTGAGCGCGTGCGAGACGGTTGTGACAGAGACACCGGCAGCCGCCGCCACATCGCGGATCCGCGCTCGTCCCGCTCCTGGCGCCGGCGTCGTCACCGGGCGAGCATACCCGTGCTCAGCAATGGTGCTTCGCGTGGGAGAACAGCATCTGCGTGACGACCTCCCAGACGAGGCGCGCCGTCACGCCCGCCGGATCGTAGGCCGGGCACAGTTCCACGTTGTCGACCGCGGTGAGTCCGCGCGCTCCGACCATCGCGCCGACCTGCATGATCTCGGAGCTCGTGAAGCCGCCGGGCTCGGGCCCCGTCGTGCCAGGCGCGAACGCCGCGTCGATGGAGTCGGTGTCGAACGTCACGTAGACGCCGTCGACGCCGTCCCAGACCCGGTCGAGGATCTCGGTGAACAAGGGCTCGACGCCGCGTGACCGCACCGTCGACATCGGGTAGACCGGGATGCCACGCTCCTTCACCGCTGTCCACCAGGACGGCACGTTGATGGTGCCGCGGATGCCGACGACGGCCATGTTCTGCGGGTCGAGGTTGGGTAGCTCGTACGCTCGGATGAGGCCGTTGCAGTTCGTCTGCAGCTCGCCGCCGATCTCGACGCCGGCGTCCATGTGGGCGTCGATCTGCAGGTAGCCCATCTTCTTGGCAGGCCCGAGGAACGCGCTCAGGGCCCGCGCCCCCGGGATGACGAGCGAGTGGTCGCCGCCGATCGTCACCGGGATCGCGCCCGCTGCGAGGATGCTCCCGATGTCGGCCTGGACGAGTTCGTGCGTCCGGACGAGGTTGCCGACGGCGATCGGCGCGTCGCCGCAGTCCACGAGGTTGTAGGCATCGAACAGGTCGACGTCGTGTTCGAAGGACCAAGGGAAGGTCATGTTCGAAGCGATGCGCAGCCCCCGCGGGCCGTTCGACGAGCCCGGGCGCTCGATCGCCGCGTTGCCGTTCTCGCACGGGAAACCGAGGAACGCCGCGCGTGCCCCGCTGCCGGCGAGCTCCGCGACAGGAACGTGGGGCGCGCCGAGGAAGCTGACGACGCCGCTCGTGATCGCCGAGAAGCTCTGCTGCGTGTTGGTGGTCTCGGTGCTCATGGCTGGGGCTCTCCCACGGTCTGGACGTTGGACAGGGATAGGTCGGCCGCAGTCGGTGCCGCGGGGTCGGCGGAGCGCAGCGACAGGCGCACGATCACTCCGGCGACCGTGATCACGGCCGCGATCACGAAGAATGCGTAGTTGTCGTGCCAGGCCAGCTCGGGGTAGCGCGGCCACACGATGTTGGCGATCTGGAATACGAGCCAGATCGCCGCGCCCCACGAGACGACGGCTCCGTACCGGCCGACCGTGAAGGTTCCGGGCTGCCACCGGCCGCGCAGGCGCGCAGAGGCGAGCGCGAGGACGGGAAAAGCGAACGCGACGTAGAAGCCGCCCGAAGTGAAGGTCACGAGCAGCGTGTAGACGTTGCTACCGGAGAACACGTAGACCGCGCCGCTCATGACCGCGGTCACCAGGACGGCGTTGACCGGCATGCGGTCGGCGCCCGACAGCTTCGCCAGGTAGCGCGAGGCCGGCAGCTCCGACTCGCGGGCGAAGGCCCAGATGACGCGGCTGGCCGCGGCCTGGATCGCGAGCAGCGCCGCGAAGAACCCGATCAGGAACAGCACCAGCACGCCCTTGACCACCGTCGACCCGAAGTGCACCGTCAGCGTGTCGACCACCGGGTCGGCCACCGCGCCCGACGCGATCCCGGCGAGGTTGGGGATGGCGAGGATCAGGGCGAGGCTCGAGAACATGACGACGCCAGCGACGAACAGGAGCGACACGACCATGGCCTTCGGGATGGCGCGGGTCGGGTCGCGCACCTCCTCGGCGATCGCGCCGGCACTCTCGAACCCGAGGAACGACCAACCGGCATACGCGATGCCCAGCAGCAGCGGCGCCGTGAAGATGCTGCCGGTCGGAGCACCGAGACCGTCGAAGAGCACGGAGACCGAGTTCTCGCGGTAGAAAATCAGCAGCACGGCGCCGATGCCGATCGAGCCAATGATCTCGACGGCGATGCAGAGACCGACCATGACCTTCAGGACACGGCGCCCTTGGGTGTTGCCCCAGGTGACCAGCGCGAGTGTGACAAGCGAGATCAGGACCAGGTTGCGGGTCGATGGGTCGATGCCGAAGATCTGCGCGACGAAGCCGGCCGCGCCGTAGGCGACCGCCGCGACGGCGATCACGAGCGTCCAGATGTACGCCCAGCCGGCGGCCCAACCGAACACGGGCCCGACCAGTCGGCGCGACCACTGGTAGACGGAGCCCTCGATCGGCCATCGCGAGGCGAGCTGGCCGAACGTCAGCGCCACGAGCATCTGCCCGGCGAGCGTGATCGGGAAGCCCCACCAGAAGCCGGGACCGACGGTCGTGAGGCCAATGCCGAAGATGCCGTACAGCGCGACGATCGGCGAGATGAACGCGAACGCGAGGGCAAATGTCGACCAGACGTTGAACTCGCGGAGGAGTCCCTCGCCTGGGCCGTCGACTGCAGCCGGTGCCGTGCTCGAACGCTCCATGGTCCTACCTTCCGAACGTTGCCAATACGATTTGGCACACGATCAGACGATCTTAGGAAAAACGTTTTGGCGTGTCAAGCGTTTGTCCCGTCCGACGGACGGGGAGTACCACGCATGGGTGACGGATACTCCATCGCGCGCGCCGCCGAGGCCGCGGATGCCTACGCCGGAACGACCGTTCCCGGCGAGTTCCGGCGGCTCACCGACGCACTGGGCGCGACGCAGCTGGCGCTGACTTTCATCCACGTGCCGCCCCACTCCGACTTCGAGCAGGGCACCGGCCACTACCACCACGACCTCGAGGAGTTCTACATCGTCACGCGCGGGACGTTGACGATGCGCTTCGGCGACGACGTCGAGCGGGTCACCGCCGGCTCGGCCGTGCGCGTCGCCGCGCGCACGCCGCGATCGCACCGGAACGAGGGCGACGAGCCCGTCGACCTCTGGGCGGTGTCACGGCAGTCGAAGCCGGACGCGCACAAGATCGACGACTTCTGGCCCGCTTCCGTGCACGCCGCGCAGACGGCAGACCCGACGAAATTGTCTGACTAAAGTCAGACATCGCTTCTCGCGCGAACACGCACGGACCGTCACACGTCGCGCGATCTGCGCGCCTTGCGTGTGAGAACCGTTCTGGGGTCTGACCCCAAGAACGGCATTTCTGGGGTCAGACCCTAGTTTGGATTGACACGAGTACACACTGCCGATGACGCCGAAAAGGCTGCGCGCCCGCCGGCGGGACGAGCCGGCGGGCGCGCGGTCGGGGGGCCTCGGGCGGGCTAGGCGCAGACCACCCCGACACAGTCGGGCGGCGTGCCGTTCGCGCGGGCCCGGTTGCCGCCGCCGTCGACGGTGCCGGGGGCGACGTTGACGCCGTGGCCGCCGTTGCGGTTGGTCGTGTTCTTCGCCAGCGAGTTGCCCGCGGACGCGCCGACCGGGTCCTCGTAGATGGCGATGCCGTCCAGGTCGTTGCGGCTGGCGACGTTGCGATCGATCACGTTGCCGGTCGCGTTGAACAGGAGGATCCCGGCGCCCTCGGCGCCGTGATTGCCGTTCGCGGTGTTGCGGGAGACGCGGTTGTCGTTGGCGCCGTCCGCCAGCACGATCCCGGTGTCGGCGTTGTCATCGGTGCGGTTCCGCACCACGCGGTTGCCGTGCGACCCGAACTGGCCGCCGGCGAGCTCGATGCCCACGCCGTTTCGCACGGCGACGTTGCCGGCGATCGAGCTGTCGATCAGATCGAACATGAACACGCCGGCCCCCGCGTTGCCGGACACCCGGTTGCCGACGACCCGCCCGTGCTCGAGCGCACCGACGACGAGGCCGCTCTGCGTGTTGCCGCGGGCCCGGTTGCCCGCGACCAGGATCCGGTCGGACTGGGCGTTGACCTCGATGCCCTGGTTGCCGTTGCGGTCGAGCGTGTTGCGGACGACCTTCACGTCGGGCGAGTCGAGCACGACGGCGCCGTTCCACGAGTTGCGGTCGAGGTGGTTGTCGCGCAGCACGACGCGCGGCGATCCCAGGACGACGACGCCGTCGGACTGCCACGAGACGACGTCGTTCGAGATCCTGCTGCCGGTGACCTTCACGCCGGCCGACGCCTCGACGAAGATCCCGGCCGCCGCGTCGCCTTCGACGTTGCCGGCGCCGATGCGCAGGATGCGCACGTCACGAACCACGCTGTGCGGCGCCTCGTGCAGGCGGATGCCGTGCACGAAGAAGTCGGTGATCGTGCCGTTCTCGACCGTGACGCCGCGGTGGCCGTCGTCGGCGATGCCGGCGCTGTCAGGCGCGTTCACGCCGCTGATCCGGTGGCCGTTCAGGTCGATCGTGATGCCGTCGGCGCCGATCACGAGGCCGGTGCCGGGGCAGCCGATCAGGTCGCGCGTCAGCTTGGTCGAGACGGTGACCGTCTGACCGCACTTCAGCGCGGGCTTCGCGGCCGCCGGAGCGGCCGCGATGACGCTCGCCGCGACGGCGCCGACCAGGCCGAGGACGATCGGTGGACGCAGGGACATCGTCGCCTCCTCAGTGGACTGGGACGATGCTCGGGGACCGGCCTACCCGGCCGCTACCGGCTCGCTACCCGGCCCTAGACCGCCCCCGCCCTCGGGCAGTACGCTGGGCGCGGCGATGCAATCGGCCCTCGCGATCGGTACGACGCTAGGTGGGTTCACGATCGAGGCGGTCGTTGGCCAGGGAGCGACGGGCGTCGTCTACCGGGCCCGCGACGCGGCCGGGCAGGTCGTCGCCGTGAAGGTGCTGAACGCGACGCTGGCGGCCGACGACCGCTTCCGGCGGCGGTTCCTGCGCGAGGCGGCGCTGGCGGCCGAGCTCGAGCACCCGCACGTGGTGCCGGTGGTCGCGACGGGCGATGACGCCGGCGTCCTGTTCCTCGCCATGGCCCACGTCGATGGTGCGGACCTGCGCACCCTGATCCGCGCCGGCGGAGCGTTCGAGCCCGACCGGGCGCTGATGCTGCTCGACGGTATCGCCGACGCGCTCGACGCCGCGCACGCGATCGGGCTCGTGCACCGCGACGTGACGCCGGGCAACGTCCTGGTCGGCACGGCCGACGGTCACGAGACGGCCTACCTGGGCGACTTCGGGCTCGCGCGCCATGCGTCGACGCCGACCAGCCTCACCGGCGAGCGGTCGTTCGTCGGCACGATCGACTACATCGCGCCGGAGCAGATCCGGGGCGACGAGCTGGACGGCCGCGCCGACCAGTACTCGCTGGCGTGCGTGCTGTACGAGTGCCTCACCGGGGCCCAGCCCTTCGCGCGCGACAGCGACGTCGCGACCGTCTTCGCCCACCTCAACGAGCGTCCGCCCGGCGTCGTCGCGCTCGCGCCGGACCTGCCCCAGGCGGTCGACGGCGTGCTCGCGCGGGGCCTCGCGAAGGAGCCCGCCGACCGGTACGCCGACTGCCGGGCGCTGGTCGCGGCCACCCGCGACGCGGTGCACGGCACGCCGGCCGCCGGCGGTCGCCGGCGCGTCGTCGTGATCGCAGCGGCCGCAGCGGTGCTGGCCGGCGCCGTCCTCGCGACGATCGCGATCACCGGCCGCGACGAGCCGCCCGGGACGACGACGAACGCCGTCTCCACGCCGGCCGCACCGGCACCTCCGGCGCTGCCGCTCGACGCCGACGCGGTGGCGTTCGTGGATCCGGCCGGGCGCCGCGTGCTCGGCCAGTCGCCGCTCGCCGGCGTGGCCGACCTGCTGGTCGGTGCCGGCGGCGTCTGGGCCCTGCGCGACCAGGAGTCGCAGCTCGTCCGCATCGACCCGCGCACCGGCCGGCCCGCGATGACGGTCGACCTGCCGTTCCCGCCCGGCGGCATGGCGGCGACGGCGACCGACGTGTGGGTGTCGGAGGCCGGCGGGCCAGGCGTGGTGAGCGTGGCGGCGGACAGCGGTGAGGTGGCAGCGCCGCTGGCGGTGACGGAGCGGGCCGGCGAGGGCACCTCGATCGCGGTGAGCGACGGATCGGTGTGGCTCGGGCGCGGCGCCGCGGTGCTGCGGATCGACCCGGACTCGGGGCGCGTCATCGCCCGCTTCGCGACACCGCTCGGCGCCGACCTGCTGGCGGCCGCCGACGACGCCGTCTGGGTGGCATCGAGCGCCGACGGCCGGCTGTTCGAGATCGATGCGGCCGCGAACCGCATCGTGGCGCGGCCGAAGCTGCACGGCTTCGTGACCGATCTGGCCGTCGGCGGCGGCTCCGCGTGGGTGACCGTCACGCCGGAGGACCGCGTCTACCGGTTGAACCCGGACGACGGCAGCGTGCAGGCGTCGTTCGCGGCCGGGCCCGGCCCGGAGAGCGTCGCGTTCGCCGGTGACGCCGTGATCGTGGCGAACGGCCGCGACGACTCGCTGTCGCGGATCGACCTCGCGACCGGCGAGCGGGAGTCGCTGCGCACCGGCGCCAGCCCGATGGTGGTGCGCGCGGACGGTGGGACGGCGTGGATCGCCTCGGTGGAGCCCGCGGCCACGCCCATCCCGCTCGAGGACGGCAACGAGGTCCGAGTGGCGCTGACGGGCGACCTCGGCATGGATCCGGCGACGGCGCCGGGCCCGGACCACGTGCGGCTCTTCTACCAGACCTGCCTGCGGCTCCAGACGTATCCCGACGTGGCGGGTGCGGCCGGCCGCGTGCTGGCACCGGATGCGGCGGTCGCGAACCCCACCGTCTCCGCCGACGGGCGCACGTACGAGTTCACGATCCGGCCCGGCCTGCGGTTCTCACCGCCGTCCGGGGAGGCGATCACGGCGCAGACCTTCGCCGCCAGCATCGAGCGTGCGCTCTCGCCGGCGCTGGGGCCGGCAGCGCAGGCCGGCAGCCTGATCGACGATGTCGTCGGCCTCGACGAGTACCAGTCCGGCAGCAGCGCCCACGTCGCGGGCATCGTTGCGGCCGGCGACCGGCTCCGGATCACGATCGAGGAGCCATCTGGCGACTTCGAGGCGCGGCTCGCGCTGCCCTTCTCGTGCGCCGTGCCGGCCGGCACGCCGATCGTCCAGGACGGGGTCGGGGAGCCGCTCCCGAGCGGCGGTCCGTACCACGTCGCGTCCCACGGACCGGGCCGCACCGTGCTGGAGGTGAACCCCGCCTACAACGGCTCGCGCCCGCACCGCCCGCAGCGGATCACCTACGCGACCGGCCTCCAGACCGCGCGCGCGATCGCCCTGCTGGACGCGGGCGAGATCGACTACGTGCCGTACGACTACGACACCCTGGGCCCGCTCGCGCAGGGCGGGGCGCTCGACCGGCAGTTCGGCCCTGGCAGCGGCGACGAGCAGCGCTACTTCCCCTCCGCCGCCCCGGGCGTCGACGTGATCGCGTTCAACACGAAGCGGCCGCTGTTCCGCGACGTGAACCTGCGGCGCGCCGTCAACGCGGCGCTCGACCGGCCCGCGATCGTCGCCGTCTGGGGCGACGAGCCGAGCGATCGGTACGTGCCGCTCGCGGTGCTGGACTCGGCGAACGGCTCCGCGTACTCCGTGACCGGCCCCGACCTGTCGCGGGCCCGGAGCCTCGCGAACGGTGCAACGGGCGACGCGGTGCTGTACTTCTGCGGGGCGCCCGAGAACCGCCGCGTGGTGGCGATCGTGCGCTCCAACCTCGCGAAGATCGGCATCCGGGTGCGCCCGGCTCCGTCGCTGGACTGCACGCTCGGCCGCGACCCGAAGATCGACGACGCCGATCTGATGCTGCTGTCGCCGGTGACGCCGATCGTCGACCCGGCGCCGTTCGTCGAGGCGGCTCTGGGGCGGGAGCGCGGCATCGGCGAGGGATCGCTGCCGTCCGGCTGGTTCCGCGACGCCTCGCTGCAGCGGGAGATCGACGCGGCGCGCCCGCTCCTCGGCCCCGACCGGATCGCCGCCTACGCCGCGCTGCAGGAGCGGCTGCTGGACGCGGTGCCGTTCGCCTCGCTCGGCTCCTGGACGGCGCCGGAGTACGTCTCGCCGCGGCTCGGGTGCCGCGTGTTCCAGGGTGCCTACAACTCGCTCGACCTCGCAGCCGCCTGCCCGCAGCCGCCGGCGGGCTGATCAGCCGCCCGCGCTCCACGAGAACCGCGTGGCCGCCAGCGGCGGCGCCAGGCCGCCCGGCCGGACGCCCCGGTGCACCACCAGCAGCGGCGCGGCGACGCGCGCGGCCAGCTCGCGGCGCACCGCCCCGAGACCCTCGGTGCGCCACCGCGGCGACAGGCCCGCGACCACGAGCGCGGCACCCTCCAACTCGGCCAGCAGGGGCTCGACGCCAGGCTCCACCAGCCGCGGCGCCGCGTCGATGCCGAGCAGCCGCTGGATGGCGAGCGACGCGTCGGCCAGCAGCCGGCTCGCGTCCCGGCGCCCGTCCCGGTCGTCGGCTCGGCCGCCGACCAGCCGCAGCTCCTGGCCGGTCGCGAGCGCGAACCACGCGGCCGTCTCGACGGCGGCCCAGTCGTGGTCGCCGCCGGCGAACGGCACGGCGATGCCGGCGCCGCCCGGGCGGCGCGCCGCCACCAGGATCGCGACGTCGGCGGCGGCCCGGGAGAGCAGCTGCACGAGCGTCTCGGGCAGGCTCGGACCGGTCAGCGCGCCGATGTCGCCGAGCAGCACGAGGTCGGCCTCGTGGGCGGTCTCCAGCCGCAGCACGTCGGCCGCCACGTCGGTCGACGTGAACGCGGCCGCCCGCGCCGGCGAGGCGAGCCGCCCCCGTCGCGCCGCGAGCTCGGTGGCGGCGACCGGCAGGTCGTCGGGATCGGCCACGAGGTGCACCACGACCAGCTCGCGCCCCGGCGCCGACGCGAGCGGCGCGGCGATCGCGAGCAGGGAGTCGAGGGTGGCCGCGTCGTGCGCCGCGACCAGGACCGAGCGGGCGCGGACGGGCGCGGCGCTCGCGGCGGCCGCCACCTCCAGGGCGGGGTCATGGCGCAGGATCTGCCGCTCGAGCTCCTGCAGCGGCGGTGTCGGCTCGATGCCGAACGCGTCGACCAGCGCGCGGCGCAGCCGGCGGTACGCGTCCAGCGCCTCGCGCTGGCGGCCGGCCCGGTACAGCGCGAGCATCCGCTGGCCGTGGAGGCGCTCGCGCACGGGATGCTCGACCACGAGCGCGTCCAGCTCGGCCACCAGCTCGGCGGTGCGACCGAGCGCGAGGTCGGCCTCGATCCGCGCCTCGGTCGCGCCCAGGCGCAGCTCCTGCAGGCGCGCGATCGCGGGGGCGGCGAACGACTCGAACGAGAGGTCGGCCAGCGGCTCGCCCCGCCAGAGGTCGAGCGCCTCGCGGAGCCGCGCGCCGGCCCGGGCCGCGTCGCCGTGCGCGAGGTCGGTCGACGCCTCGGCCGTGAGCCGCTCGAAGCGCTCGAGGTCGAGCTGTCCGGGCGCGACGGGCAGGCGGTAGCCGGGCGGCCGCGTCTCGATCGCGTCCGGCCCGAGCACCCGCCGCAGCTCGGAGACCTGGCGGTGCACCTGGGTGACGGCGGTGACGGGCGGCGCCTCGCCGTAGAGCTGCTCCGCGAGCCGGTCGATCGACACCACCCGGTTCGCGTGCAGCAGCAGCACGGCCAGCAGCGACCGCTGCCGGGGTCCGCCGAGGCGCACGGAGCCGTCGGCGCCGTCGACGGCGAGCGGGCCGAGGATCGAGTACGTCGGGCTCACACGATCGACGGTAGCGCGCAGGCTCCGCGGCCGTCCGCCAGAGGTCGCCGATCAGAACTTGTTAGGTAACCCTAAGTCCTGGTAGTGTCGGGCTCGTGCAGCGGCCGGAGCATCCCTCGAGCGCCAGCGGACTCGCCCAGGAGATCCGCATCGCGGCCGCGCTCGCGCACGCGCTGCCGGGCACGCGGCTGGAGCTCGAGAACGCCGATGGCGAGGTGCTGCTGGTCGGCTTCGGGGTCGACTGCTGCTGGTCGCCGTGCGAGTTCCGCCACGAGGTGCTCGACGCCGACCTGCACGGCGGCCTGCCGCACGGCACGGTCGGCGTACGGCTCCGCGACGCCCCGCCGGCGATCTGCCACACGGGCCTCGGGCTGTACCGCTACCAGAGCGACGCGGCGTACGGGTTCGCGTGCGCAACGACGCTGCGGCCCGATCGCGTCGAGGACGTGCTCCGCACGGCGCTGGCCGACGAGCCGGTCGGCAGCCCGCTCCGGGGCGAGCCGTTCCACACCATCAGCGACGAGGACCTCGGCGTCACGCTGCTCTACACGCGGCACGACGAGGAGACGTTCGGCGGCCTCGTCGACGAGGCCGAGCGACGCGCGCAGCGCGCCGTCATCGCGTGCCTGTCGGCCGAGTTCGTGGACGACGCCCTCGGCACACCCTGAGCGACCGCCCGGCGGTCAGCGGCGGCGCTGCAGCACGAGGTTGATCAGCATCGCGCCGACCGCCCCCAGGAAGATCATCGACCCGACCACGTTCACCTGCGGCGGCACGCCCACCCGCGCCGCGCCCCAGACGAACACCGGGAACGTGATCGTCGTGCCGGAGTTGAACACCGTGATCACGAAGTCGTCGATCGAGAGTGCGAAGGCCAGCAGCGCGGCGGCGATCAGGCCGGGGGCGATCAGCGGCAGCGTCACCCGCCGGAACGTCCGCCACGGCGTGGCGCCGAGGTCCATCGCCGCCTCCTCGAGGCTGCGGTCGAACCCGGCCAGACGCGCCTTCATCGTCACCACGACGTACGAGACGCAGAACATCACGTGCGCGAGGAAGATGGTTGCGAACCCGGTCGAGACGCCGAGGTTGAGGAACAGCGTCAGGATCGACGCGCCGAGCACGATCTCCGGCGTCGACATCGGCAGGAAGATGAGGAAGTTCGTCGGCCCCCGGCCGGTGAACCGGTAGCGCACCAGCGCGAGGGCGATCAGCGTGCCGAGGACCGTTGCGCAGACGGTCGCCAGCAGGGCGATCTTGACGCTCACGAACATCGCGTCGCCAAGGCCCGGTACCCCGAACGGGTTCGTCCAGTTGTCGAGCGTGAACTTCGACCAGGTGTAGTTGAACCGGCCGACGGGGTCATTGAAGCTGAACAGGACCACCACGACGATCGGCACCAGCAGGTACAGCAGCGCCAGGCCGGCGTACACGGGCAGGATGAGCCGGCGGATGGCGGTCATCCCGTCAGCCGCTCCGCACCGAGGGCACGCGCGTAGAGGATCACGAGCACCAGGATCCCGGCCATCAGGATGAAGGACAGCGAGGCCGCGGCCGGGTAGTCGGTGATGTTGAGGAACTTCGACTGGATGACGTTGCCGATCATCTGCGTGTCGCGTGTCCCGAGCAGCGCGGCGTTGATGAAGTCGCCGACCGCCGGGATGAACGTCAGCAGCGTTCCCGCGAAGACGCCGGGCAGCGACAGCGGCAGAGTCACCTTGAGGAAGGCTCGCCGCGGGCTGCCGTAGAGGTCGGCCGCTGCGTCGAGCAGGCGCAGGTCGACCTGCTCGAGGCTCGCGTACAGCGGCAGCACCATGAACGGCAGGAAGTTGTAGGTGATGCCGGCGATCACCGCCGTCGAGGTCGCCAGGATGCGATCGCCGTCGCCCATCACGCCGATCGCCCGGAGCACGTCCATGACGACGCCCTCGTCGGCCAGGATGGTCTGCCACGCGAGCGTCCGGATCAGGTAGGTGACGAAGAACGGCGCGATCACGAGCATCAGCAGGAGGTGCTTGTACCTGCCGGCCCGGACCGCGATGAAGTACGCGAGCGGGTACCCGAGCGCCAGGCAGAGCACCGTGGCGATGGCGCCGTACTTGATCGACCGGATGAACTGGTCCTGGTACGTCGAGACAGCGTCCGAGTAGTTGCTCCACGCCCACGTGAACGCGTACCCGACGTCGATGTTGCCCGTCTGCAGCGACGTGTTGCCGAGGTAGTAGATCGGCACCAGGAAGAACAGGAACAGGAACCCCAGGCCCGGCGCCAGGAGCAGGTACGGAACGATGGGCCGCCGCGATTGCTGCATGCTCAGCGCACGGGGTTAGACGCCCGTCACCTCGGCGAAGATCTGCTTGTACTCCTCGTTGTTCTCCGCCTCGACGTCGAACGCCTTGACGCGGGCGAGCCAGTCGGCAGGCGGGAAGATGAGCGGGTTCGACGCGATGTCCGGGTCGAGCTTCTTCATCTCGACGTCGGCGCCGACGACCGGGCTGATGTAGTTCACGTACGCCTCGATCTTGGCCGCGACGACCGGATCGAAGATGTAGTTGATGTACGTCGACGCGGTGAAGACGTCGCCGCCGAGCGGGATCAGCAGGTTGTCGGTCCAGACCATGCCGCCGGCCTCCGGGATGGCGAACTTCAGGCCCGGATGGTCGAGCTGGATCTGCGCCACGTCACCCGACCAGCCGAAGGCGGCCCAGATGTCGCCCTTGGCGAGCATCGGCGCGTACTCGTTGCCGGTGAACCCGCGGGCGTTCTTCGCGAGCACGTCGAGCTTCTTCATGGCGGCGTCGAACTGCTCCTTGGTGATCTTGGTCGGATCGACCCCGTCCTGGAGCATGATCAGGCCGAGGGTGTCGCCGAGGGCGTTCAGGAGCGTGAACTTGCCCTTCAGCTTCGGATCGAGCAGGTCGTCGACGCTGGTCAGGTCCTTGCCGCACTTCTCGGGGTCGAACGCGAGGCCGGTGAAGCCCGACTGCCAGGGCACCGAGTACGTGCGGTCGGGATCCCAGGTCGGGCTCGCGATCGTCGGGTCGAGGTTCTTCAGGTTCGGGATCGCGCCCTTGTCGATGGGCAGGACGAACTTCTTCTCGACCATGCGCGAGGCCATGAAGTTGGTCAGCACCATGAGGTCGCGATCGATGCCCTTGCCCTGCGACAGCTGGGCCTGCACCTTCCCGTAGAACTCCTCGTTGGAGTTGATCTCCTCGATGTAGTCGACCTCGACGCCGGTCTGCTTCGTGAAGTCGTCCAGGCTCGGCCGGCGGCCGGTCTTGTCGTCCACGTCGATGTACAGGGGCCAGTTGGAGAAGACGAGCTTGTCCGCCAGGACCTGGGTACCGCCGTGGTGGCGGCCGCCTGCGTGGCGCCCGTCGCGGCCGGCGCGCCGGTGTCGGTATCGCCCTCGATGCCGCTGCCCCCGCACGCGGCGAGGAAGCCCGGCACGCTCAGCATCGCGCCGCCGATTCCCACCCGGCGCAGGAAGTCAGCGCGCGACGCGCGGCTTCGGTGCTCGTGGAAGTTCATGGCTCTTCGTCCTCCTTGACGGTGCTGTCTTCGTAGTGGTCGACGACGAAGGTCGCGGCGGGGTCCCACGAGACGACGACCTCGTCGCCGTCGCCGAACTGACCGCCGTCCGTACGGACGTTCTGGACGTACACGGCGATCCGGCCACACCCGGTATCGACCGTGTACTGGGTGGAGGCGCCGATGTAGGCCGTCTCCGAGACGGTGCCGCGAAGCTGGTTCGGCGCATCGGACGTCCGGCCGATGGCGAGCTTCTCGGGCCGGATGCCGATCGCGATCTGACCGGTCTGCCCGGCCAGCCGGTCGGCGGGGACCGCTACTTCCGAGCCGTCGGCCAGCCGCACCCGGTCGGGCGCGGTGACGGTGACGGGCAGGAGGTTCGAGATGCCGAGGAACCCGGCAACGAAGGCGGTGCGCGGCCGCTCGTACAGCTCGGCCGGCGAGCCGAGCTGCTCGATCACGCCGTGGTTCATGACGGCGACGGTGTCGGCCATGGTCATGGCCTCCTCCTGGTCGTGCGTCACGTGGATGAACGTGATGCCGACCTCGGACTGGATCCGCTTCAGCTCGAGCTGCATCTGCCGCCGCAGCTTCAGGTCGAGCGCACCGAGCGGCTCGTCCAGCAGCAGCACCCGGGGGCGGTTGACGAGCGCCCGGGCCAGGGCGACGCGCTGCTGCTGGCCGCCCGACATCTCCCGCGGCTTGCGGTTCGCCAGGCCGTCCAGCGCCATCAGCTCGATGACGTCGTTGACGCGGGTGCGGATCTCCGACTTCGAGACGCGGCGCTCGCGCAGGCCGAAGGCGACGTTGTCGAAGGTCGTCAGGTGGGGGAACAGCGCGTAGTTCTGGAAGACGGTGTTGGCGTCGCGACGGTACGGCGGCAGCTTCGTGACGTCGCGATCACCGAGGAAGACGGCGCCCGAGGTGGGATCCTCGAAGCCGCCGATCATGCGCAGCGTCGTCGTCTTGCCGCACCCCGAGGGGCCGAGCAGGGCGAAGAAGCTGCCGTGCGGAACCTCGAGGGACAGGTTGTCGACCGCCACCACGTCACCGAACCGCTTCGTGACCTCTGCGATACGGACGTCTGGCGGAGCGGCGGTTCCCATCAAGTGGCGCCGAGCATATCGGCAAATGCTTGCGATGTAAACGTGGTCGGCCGGCCCTCCTGCAGCGGGCGCTTCGGTGAGGTCGCTCGCTACCTTGATCAGGTTGCGCACGGGTGCTCCTCCGGCGGGCTGCAGACGGTCATGTTGACTGCGATCCGGCCCCCGGGCGATCGGTGCGGGCGGAATGCCGGCCTGGGGGACGGCGTTGCCAGAGGTATGCCGCTTGAAGGAACGTACGAGATCAGCCCCGTCGACTGGGTGCGCAAGCAGACCGAGAAGATCCTCGAGACCGGGACGACCGACTCGGTCGACATCCAGGGTCGCGACGTGGTCCTCGTGACGATCCGCGGCGCCAAGTCCGGCAAGCTCTGGTGGGTGCCGCTGATGCGCGTCGAGCACGAGGGCACGTACGCGATCGTGGCCTCCGTGGGCGGGGCTCCGAAGCACCCGACCTGGTACGGCAACGTGAAGGTGAACCCGCACGTCGAGCTGCAGGACGGCACGGTCAAGGGCGAGTACCTGGCCCGCGAGGTGACCGGCGAGGAGAAGGCGATCTGGTGGGAGCGCGCCGTCGACGCCTATCCCGTCGTACGCCGACTACCAGAAGAAGACCGACCGTCAGATCCCGGTGCTGGTGCTCGAGCCGATCGCCTAGACCTAGCCCACCGCGGGCACGTCGGGGAACCGGTCGAGCCCGAAGATGTCCACCTGCGGGTTGCGCTGCTGCGCCAGCATGCCGCCGTCGACCGGCACCACGACGCCGGTGATGTAGGCCGAGTCGTCGCTCGCCAGGAACGCGTACGTCGCGACCAGGTCGCCGGGCACGCCGACGCGCCCGAGCGGGATCGAGGCGCCGCGCTGGGCGAGCACGTCGTCGCCGATCGAGCCGGCCGGCGCGACGTTGATCGAGCCGGGCGAGACCGCGTTCACGCGGATGCCGTACGGCGCCAGGTCGAGCGCCATCGCGCGCGTCATGCCCTCGATGCCGCCCTTGGTGGCGTCGTAGGCGACCTCGCCGCGGTGCGCCCGCGTCGCGCCGCCCGAGGACGTCGAGATGATCGCGCCGCGCCGGCGCGGGGCCATCAGCCGCGCCGCCTGCAGCGAGCAGTGGAAGACGCTCGACAGGTTGGTGTCGATGAGACGCCGCCACCACTCCTCGTCGGCGTCGAGGAAGTGCCGCGTCTGACCGATCAGGCCGGCGTTGTTGACGAGGATCTCGAGCCGTCCGTGGCTGCTCTCGACCTCGGCGAACAGGCGCTCGACCTCGTCGCCGCTGGATACGTCGGCGATCACGGCGCGAGCCGAGCCGCCGGCCGCCGCGATCGTGTCGACGGTCGCCTGCGCGCGCCCCTCGTCGATATCGTTGACGACGACCGCCGCACCCTCGGCCGCGAGCCGGACGGCGACGGCGCCGCCGATGCCGCCACCGCCTCCCGTGACGAGTGCGACCGCGCCTTCGAGCCTCTGAGCCGTACCGGAGCCAGCCATCGCGACCAGTCTAGAGAGCCGCGCGTGCGCGCTGGTAAGGCCTCCTTACACCGCCTCGATCCGCGCTAACGCGGCGACCCGGTATGGTCGGCGCGTGATCGAGCCGACCTCCGTCCCGGCCGCGACGCTGGCCGCTCGCACCGCCCGCCTGCGCGGCCACCTGCCGGCGGGTGCGGCGGCGATCGCCGCGTCCCAGGCCGGGATCCGCTGGCTGACGGGCATCGTCGGCGCCGGCCATTACCTGTACGGCAACACGCCGGCGGTCGCGATCGTCGGGCCGGACGGGCCGGTCCGGCTGGTGGTCGCGAGCGCCGACCTCGGCTGGGTCGCCGACGAGGTCGACCTCGACACGGTCGTGCCGTACGGCTGGTTCAGCTACGCGGGTCGCCACGGGGGCCGCATGCCCGGCGCCACCACCGGCCGGACGCTGGAGGAGGCGGTCGCCATCGCCGTGCGCGAGACGGGCGCCGCCACGGTGCTCGCGGACGACGGTCTGCCCTGGACGCGCGCGGCGGCGATCGAGGCGGCCTGCGGCGGCACGCTCCAGCCCGGACACGAGCTGCTGCGCCGGGCCCGCGCCGTCAAGGACGAGGGCGAGATCGAGCTGCTCCGCGCCGCCAACATCGCCGCCGAGGACGCGCTCTTCGCCGCCGTCGGCCGGGTGCGTGCGGGCATCACCGAGCAGGAGCTGCTGACCTTGATCCAGCAGGGCATGCTGGAGCGCGGCGCCCGGCCGCTGCTCGGCGCCGTCGGCTTCACCGAACGCGGTGCGCTGGTCGACGCGTGGCCGTCCGATCGCGCGCTGCGGCCCGGCGACACGATCCGCTTCGACATCGGCTGCTCGTACCTCGGCTACCACGCCGACATGTCGCGCACCGCGGCGTTCGGGCGCGTGCCCGACACGTCGCGGGAGGCGTACGCGGCGATCCTCGCGGGCGAGGACGCCTGCCTGGCCGCCACTCGCGCCGGCGCCAGGGCGGCGGCCGTGTTCGACGCCGGCGTCGACGCCACGCGGGCGGCCGGCATCGCCGACTACGAGCGGTCGCACTGCGGCCACGGCATCGGCCTCGAGATCTACGAGCCGCCGCTGATCGCCGGTGCCTCGGTGGAGGTGCTCGAGGCAGGGATGACGCTGTGCCTGGAGACGCCGCTGTACCGGCTCGACGACGTCGGCCTGCAGGTCGAGGACGCGGTGGTCGTGACGGCCGACGGGTGCGACCGCCTCGGCCGCAGCCCCCGTGCGATGATCGACATCGATGCCTGAGATCGACGTCGACCGCGCCCGGCGCGAGACCCCCGGCTGCGCGAACGTGCTGCACCTCAACAACGCCGGCGCGTCGCTGCAGCCGACCGCGGTGATCGCCGCCGTCAACAACTACCTGGAGCGCGAGATCGCGATCGGCGGGTACGAGGCGGAGCGCGACGCCGAGGCCGAGCTCGGCCACGTGTACGACGCCGCGGCGAGCCTCCTCGGCGGCGAGGCGGACGAGATCGCCGTGCTGGAGAGCGCCTCGCGCGCGTGGGCGATGGCGTTCTACGCGATCCCGTTCCAGCGCGGGGACCGGATCCTGACCGCGGCCGCCGAGTACGCGAGCAACTACATCGCCTACCTGCAGGTGGCCGAGAAGACCGGCGCCACCATCGAGGTCGTGCCCGACGACGAGGACGGCGCCCTCTCGGTCGACGCGCTGGCGGCGCGGATGGACGACCGCGTGAAGCTGGTCGCTGTCACGCACATGCCGACCAACGGCGGGCTCGTCAACCCGGCCGAGGCGATCGGCCGGGTAACGCGCGACCACGGGTGCATCTACCTGCTCGACGCCTGCCAGACCGTCGGCCAGATGCCGATCGACGTCGCGGCGATCGGCTGCGACCTGCTCACCACGACCGGCCGCAAGTACCTGCGCGGGCCGCGCGGCACCGGGCTCCTGTGGGTGCGGCGCGAGCTGGTCGACCGGCTGGAACCGCCGATGCTCGACCTCCACTCCGCGACCTGGTCGGCCCGCGACCGCTTCACGATGCGCTCCGACGCGCGGCGCTTCGAGATGTGGGAGGCCAACTACGCCGCGAGGGCCGGACTCGGCGCCGCGCTCGACTACGCGGCCGCGTGGACGCTGGAGGCCATCTGGGATCGTGTGCGCCTGCTCGCCGACCGCCTCCGCACCGGGCTCACCGGCGTCGGCGCGACCATCACCGACATCGGCAGCGTGCGCGGCGGCATCGTCACGTTCACCCTCCGCCGGCGTCGCCCCGGTGGCGCTGCGCGATGCGATGACGCCGCTCGGCGTGAACATCTGGACGTCGGCCACGTCATCCACGCGCATCGACATGGAGCAGCGCGAGCTGACCGACGTCGTCCGCTCGTCGGTGCACTACTACAACACGGAGGCCGAGATCGACCGGTTCTGCGAGCTCGTCGCGGAGGTCGCGCCGCGGCTCGGCCGGTAGTCGCGCGTGTAGTCGGCGCAGGTGCGCTGCAGCGCCCGCAGCATGGCCGCGACGCTCGCCGGCCGGGTGCCGTTCGTGGGGTGCACCGCATAGACCCGGCGGCTCGGCGCCTGACCGGCGATCGGCCGGACGACGACGTCGGCGGCGAGCGCCGACTTGGCGACGAGCGCCGGCACCAGCGCGACGCCGAGACCGGCCCCGACGAGCCGGTGCACCAGCTCGTAGTCGCCCGCCTCGTAGGCGACGCGCGGCTGGAAGCCGGCGGCCTCGCAGGCGCGGATGGTGAACCGGTGACAGCACACCGCCGCCGGCAGCTCGACGATCCACGGATCGCCCGCCAGGTCGGCGAGGGGCACCGACTCGGCAGCCGCCGCGCGGTGGCCGGCCGGCAGCATCACGCACAGCGGATCCTGCAACAGCAGCATCCGCTTCAGCGCGGCGCGCGGCAGCGGCGGCACGAAGTCGTACTCCAGTGTCAGCGCCAGATCGAGCTCGCCCGAGCGCAGCAGCGGCAGGTAGTCCTCCGGCTCGCCGTGGATGAGGCGCACGAGCACGTCGGGGTGATCGGCCGTGAAGCGCTGGATGGCGTCGGGCATAAGGTTCACCGCGCCGGTCACGAACGAGCCGACGCGCAGCTCGCCGCCGCGGCCGCCGACCAGTGCCGCAAGCTTGGTCTCGGCGGCCTCCAGGTGCGCGAGGATGTGCTCGGTCTCCTCCACCAGCATCTCGCCGGCCGGCGTGAGGGTGAGGGAGTTGCGCCCGCGCTCGAGCAGCGCAGTGCCCGCCTCGCGTTCGAGCGCGGCGATCTGCTGCGAGATCGCCGACGGGGTGTACGACAGCGCCTCGGCGGCGGCCGACATCGATCCCCTCGTCGCGACCTCGCGCAGCACACGGAGACGCCGCACGTCGAGCACGGCGTGAGTATACGGGCGGGCCGGAGGCGTCGCGGTCGCCGTCACCGGACGAGGTTGCGGAGCAGGAACCAGAGGTTCGCGGGCCGCTCGGCCAGCCGCCGCCCGAGGTACACGTACCACTCGCCGCCGAACGGCACGCAGACGCGCACCGGCTCGCCCGTCTCGGCCAGCGACCGCTGCCGGTCGTGCCGCACTCCGAGCAGCATCTGGAACTCGTGCGGCGCCGCTCCCTCCCGTCGCAGCAGCCGCCCCGCCTCGGCCAGCATCGCCTCGTCGTGCGTCGCGATCGCGACGAAGCTGCAGGTGTCCAGCGCCAGGGCCAGCAGCTCGGCGTAGCTGCGGTCGACGTCGCGCTTCTGCGGGTGCGCGACGCTCGCGGGCTCGGCGTACGCGCCCTTCACGAGCCGCACGTTCGGTCGTAGCGGTGCCAGCTCGCGCAGGTCGCCGGCCGTGCGGTAGAGGTACGCCTGCAGGACCACGCCGACGTTGTCGTGGCCGGCGGCGCGCAACCTGCGGTAGGTGCGCAGCGTCGCGTCGACCCACACGGCGTTCTCCATGTCGATCCGCGCGAACCGGCCCTGCGCGGCGGCGAGCGCGACGATGCGGGCGGCGTTGGCGTACGCCAGCTCCTCGTCGATCGCGAGTCCCATGCTGGTGAGCTTGAGCGACACCGTCGACGGCAGCCCCTCGTGCTCGAGGCGCTCCACCAGCGCGACGTGCTCGGCGACCGAGCGCTCCACGTCGGATCGGCTCGTCACGCTCTCACCGAGGACGATGGCGTACGTGCGCATGCCCTCCGCCTCGAGCCGGCGCAGCAGCGCCACGCACTCGTCGAGGGTCGTGCCGGCGACGAACCGGCCCGCCCCGAGCCGCAGCCCGTACCGCTGCACGAACGTCGCGAGACGCCGGTTCTGCGTCGCGCCGATGATCGCGCGGCGCGTGATCCGGGTGGCGTAGCCGCCGCGCACATTCGTCGTCACCCGGTCACCTGAGGCCGAGTATGACGTCGCCCGCGAAGCCCGCGATGGCGCCTCCTAACGACGGCGTTAGCGCCGGTAAGCGCCTAGCGCAGGCTGTACTTCTGGCCCACCTGTCGGAGGCCCTCGCGGATCTTGGGCATCGTCTGCGCCAGGTCGGTGACCGGGTTGCCGTGCGACGACGCCACGACGTCGACCGGGTAGTCGACCTGCATCATCGCGTCGAGCCGGTCGATGAACGGCTCGACGTCCTTGAGGCGCGTCCAGTACAGGGCGTACTCGGCGAAGACCCCCGTCAGCTCCGGGATCGGGATGTCGGGCACCTCCTCCGCGAGCATCCCGCACTGCCCGGCCTTGTGGTAGTGCCCGAAGCCCAGGCCGTCGCCGGAGTAGAGGACGCGGTCGGTCGGGTCGTACGCCCACTGCGTCGAGACGAGGTCGCGGAAGACGGCGTCGACGAGCACGATGCGGCGGCCGCCGAGGTCGATCTCGTCGCCGATCACCATCGGCACCATGCGATCCTCGTGGCCCGGGAACAGCAGCTGGTAGTCGCGCACGTCGCCGCACACCCGGGCGGGCGGGAACCGGTGCAGCAGGCGCCCGAGGTTGCCGGCGTGCGTGACCTCGGGGTGCGTCGGGAAGATCCACTCCAGCGGCGGCCGGTCGGCGAGCAGGCCCGCGAGCTGGTGCTCGATCACCGTCCAGTCCTTCGGGTGCCCGGTGTCGACGAGCAGGCTGCGGTCGTCGCCGCTGACCAGATAGGCGGAGCTGAACGAGTGCTCGAGCGTGCCGTCGGGCAGCGGCGTGATCAGGCAGTCGCCCAGCCACACGGTGCCCGGCGTCAGCTGCCGCGGCAGTCCTGCGCCGACGGTCTCGGGGTGCCCGGTGCCGCTCACGTCGCTCCCTTCGTCCCGGCCGGCACGGTCACACCCACGTCGCGCAGCACGGCGTCGACCATCGCATGGTGCCGGCGGACGACGTCGGAGCCCTCGAGGATGCACCCGTGGCTCGGCGCGATCGTCTGCACGTCGTAGGTGCGGAAGACCTCGTCCAGGAAGCCGCGCAGCGGCTCCGTCTCGGCATCCTCCAGCCAGTCGAACTTCAGCATCATGTGCTCGTGCACCTCGGCCTGGGTGGTGCGGTCGTTCGCCGCGGTCACGATCCGCTCGGAGGGGCTCGTCGCGAGCGCGTGCGAGAAGGTGTCGGACGAGAACAGCACCCGCGTCGCGTGGTCGTACAGCCACGCGGTGGCGAGTAGCTTCAGCCGGGCGTTGATGACCGACACCCGGCGTCCCGGCGCGAGCGTCAGCACCTGGTCGTCGGAGAACACGATCGACTCGAACCGGCCGGCGGCGTCGGCCGGGCCGGTGGCGGAGCGGAAGTAGATCCACTCGCTCGGGTTGAAGTGCCCGTACATCGTCGTCACCGGCAGCACGCTCGAGCAGCGGCTCGGCGTTGCCGACGCTGTCGAACTCGGTGTTGCGCGTCAGCACGACCTCGACGTCGTCGAGGTCGAAGCCAGTCGCTTGCCCGACGATGGTCTGCTCGATGACGGGGAAGCTGGTGTCGACGAGCACGCCCTTCCTGCCCTCTGTCAGCAGGTACGCGTTCAGCGGCACGTAGCCGCCGGCCCCCGCGGGCAGCCACGTGATGGCTCCGTCGTTCGGCACCGCCGCGCCGAGCGCGTACAGCCGGTCGGGGACGAGTTCGAGGACGGGGGCGGCAGGCATCGCTGACAGGGTGGCAGGCTCCGGGCCGCGCCGCGGTCAGGTGGCGACCTCGGCCTCTTCGAGATCGTCGGGATGTGCGCGGCGGAACGTCAGGCCGGCGAGCAGCCCGAGCGGCAGCGGCGGCAGGAACGTCAGCGCGCGGTACAGCAGCACGGCCGCGACGACCTGGTCGCGGGCGCCGCCGAAGCCGACCAGCGTGCCGGTGAGGCCGAGCTCGACGACGCCGAGCCCGCCGGGCGTGATCGGGATCGCGGTCAGCAGCCGCACCAGCGCCCACGCCGCGAACGACTCGAGCAGCGAGACCTCGTCGGTGGTCACCCCGACCACGTGCAGGCACGCCACCAGCACGAGCCAGACCGTCAGGTGGCCGGCCAGCGTCGTCACCGTCAGCAGCAGCCAGCGGGCGCGCAGGAGCTCGAGCGAGTCCTCGCGGAACTGCACGACGACGTTGGCGACGCCCGGCCGCGGCGCGCGGCGGATCAGGCGCATGAACCAGTTCATCAGCCGCTGCGCGAGCTCGCCGACGCGGCGGGCGCCCGACTCGCTGCGCAGCGCGATCGCGATGGCCGCCAGCACCACGACCAGGATCACGCCGCCGATCACGGCGGCGATCTGCAGCAGCCGGTTCGTCTGGCCCTCGAGGGCGAGCAGCACGACCGCGATCACCGGGAACAGGACGTTGACGAGCTGGTTCCAGACCGTGAACACCACCAGCGCGAGCGTCGCCCGGGCCCGCTCGAACCCCCAGCCGCGCAGCATCGCGAACGTCGTCGCCAGCCCCACCGCGTCGCCGCCGGGCGCAACGTTCGCGATCGCCGTGGAGGCGAGCGAGACGGTGAGCGAGTTCCGGAACGGAAGGCCGGGCAGCGCGGCCATCCAGGGCGGGCCGAAGGTGAGGATGTTCAGGACCGTCACGACCGCGAGGATCCCGATGTCGCGCCAGGTGAGGCTCTGGACGACGTCCCAGACCGAGTTCCAGTCGGCGATCCGCGGCAGCACGAACACGAACACCGCGACGACCACGATGACGGCGAGCGCGCGTGGCCCGTGGCGGCGAACGGCGGGATGCAGCCGCGGCGCGAAGCTCTCGGGCATCGCCGAAGTGTCACAGGCGGAGGGAGATCCGCGTCGGTCGCGGATCTCTCCGACGTGGAACCCGCCGTCTCGGATCCGCTGGCGGCCTCGTCCCGGATCGGGCGGGATCTCGTCTGGACCGTCGCCGGCGCCGTCGCCATCCTCCAGGTCTTGTGGTTCCTGTCGCCGGTCATCCTGCTCCTGATCGTCGTGCTGCCGGCCGTGATCCCGTTTGCGCGCGAACTCAGCGCGGTCGGTCGTCGACTCGGCGCAGGACGGCATCGCCGAGCTGACCGAGCAGGCAGACGAGCAGGGGCTCATCGACCCCGGGCAGGCTGAAGAGGTGCGCGAGAAGGTCCCGCGACGCTCGTCGTCACGGCGCTGGTCAATCGCCGCGCCGGCTGGCCCGCCGCCGTCGCGCTCTGCCTGGCGCTGCTCGCGATCGGCGTCGCTGCGCTGTTCGCCGAGCATCATCCGGCGGCGCGGGCGACGCTGCTGATGTTGCTGGCGCTGCTCGTCACGCTCCTCGTCGTCTGCCAGACCGCGCGCGCCACCTGCCAGCGGAACGGCTACGGGCTCGTCTACTCCTCGCTTCGCTGGCTGGTCTGCGGCGGCATCGCCTATGCCACCGCATCGACGGTGCTGCTGACCGTGCGGCCGAACCGCTACCGCGAGTGGCCGCTGCCCCTCGCGGTCGCTGTCGCCACGGCCGCCGCGATCCTGAACGGCGACGACCACTGCGCCTGCGACACATAGCTCGCGGCGGCGCTGGCCGGCGAACCCACGGGTTTTCGAGGCCGCGTTTTTCGATCCCGTTTCGGTGCCTGGCACCGAAACGGGAATCCGGGCGCACTTTCGCGCGCTGATGTTGCACTTCCGGCGCATTTCGCGCGCAAGGCGTACGGCTCGCCCCTCCGCACGACGCGAGGAACCCCGCCGGACTGGCTGGTGACCCGTACCCGGCGGCGCACGCGCCGGTGCGAGCCTGAGGCAGCACGATCAACCCCCCGGCCAAGGAACCGTTCCCATGCCTCACCACCGTCACTTCCTCGTCGCACTGACCGCCGGCGTCGCCCTGCTCGGCGCCGCCTGCTCGTTCGACTCCTCGTCCGCCGCCGATCAGCAGAACGAGTGCCGCAACGCGACCATCGACCACGCCACGCGCAGCAGCGTGCACGCGGCCCTCGGCGATCCGACCACGACGCAGCGCGAGACCGTCGGCGGCCAGCGCCGGGTCTACGACGTCTGGCTCGACGGCCGCGTCGGCTTCGGCTTCGACGCCGCGACCGAGGTGCTGGTCGAGAAGGATTGCGACTCCGGCTGACCGCTGCCGGGACCGGTACGGTGGCGGCATGCAACCGATCACCGTTGACGAGCTGCGCGCGCGGCGAGGCACGGTCGCGGCCGACCTCGCCGCGCGTGGCCTCGCCGGCGCTCTGCTGTCCGACCCGGCGAACGTCCGGTACCTGACGGGCCTCGCGCTCGAGCAGCCCTGGCAGAGCCGCACCCGGCCGACCGCGTGCCTACTGGACGCGGCCGGCGCCGTCGTCGTCATCGCCTCCGAGGCCGTCGAGCTCGACGATCCGCCCGTCGATCGCGTCGCGCGCTACACGGCGGCCGGACGAGGCGGCCGGCGCCGTCACCGCGGCCATCGCCGCGGCCGGCCTGGCGGGCGAGCAGCTCGGCATCGAGCAGGGCGACGAGCACCGCATCGGCATGGCGCTCGACGAGATGCGCGCCATCGAGACCGCGCACGGCCGCCCCGTTCGCCGACGCCGGGTCCGTCGCTGTGGGCCGCTCGGCTGATCAAGAGCGAGGCCGAGCTCGACCGCCTCCGGGCCGCGTCCGCGGTCGGCGACCGCGTCTACGCCCGCCTCTTCGCCGGCGAGATCCGCACCGGCCAGACCGAGCTCGAGATCGCCCGCCGCACGCGGCTGCTGATGATGGAGGAGGGCGCCGACGAGCCCGGCTGGGTGATGATCACCTCCGGCTCCGGCTCGTACCACCGCCTGCTCGCCACGCCGCGCGACCGCCCCGTCGCCGACGGCGAGATGGTGTGGCTGGACATCGCCTGCCGCATCGACGGGTACTGGTCCGATCACTCCCGCGCCGGTGTTCTCGGCGGGCCGACCGCGGAGCAGGTGGCCGAGCAGGACCGCGTGGCGGAAACCACCCGCAAGGGCGTCGAGCGCGTCGGTCCCGGCGTCAGGATGGGAGACGTCGCGCTGGCAGGCACCCTGCACGGCGAGGCGTCGCCGGGGCGCGTCGGGCACGGCCTCGGCCTCGCGACGACCGAGCCGCCCGACGTGATCGCGACGTCCGACCTCGTGCTGGTGCCGGGGATGGTGTTCACGGTCGAGCCGCTCGCCACCCGCGAGCACGGCATCTTCCAGACCGAGACCGTCGTCGCCGTCACCGCCGACGGCTACGAGCAGCTCACGAACGCACCGACCACGCTGACGCCGCTCGGCTGAGCGTCAGAGGTTCAGCACCGACACGCAGAACCCGAGCGCGGTCGCGGCGCCCGCTGCCGGTCCCCCGCGCTCGAACGAGAACGGGATCAGCGAGTTGGTCAGCATCGCCAGCAGCCCACCCGCGGCGAGGGCGGCGGCCCGGTCGCCCTGCACCGCCGACGACAGGTCGGTGCCGAGGAAGCCGAGCGCGGCGGCGATGCCGCAGGCGAGGACCACCGGCAGCCACAGCCGGCCGAGACGGCGCGGGCCCCAGCCGCTCGCCGCCAGGTCGGCCGCGGCGCGATCGCCTGCGGGATGTTCGAGACGAGCAGACGACCAGCCCGCCAGCAGCAGCGATGCCTGGGCGAGCAATCCCCGGCCGGGGCTTCCAGCATCAGCGGAGCTTACGGTTCGCGACGGCGCAGTCGACCGCTGGGTCACTCGTCGGGCCGCCACGGGATGCACCACTCCTCACCGCGCGCCGTGGTGACGTACTCGGGCCACCGGAGCAGGTGCGGAACGTCGAAGTCGGCCGGCAGGAGCGGCGCCTCCCAGCGGTCGCCGCCGACGCCGCCGCCGGTGCGGTCGCGGAACTCGGCCTGCGCCTCCGCCAGCAGGCCGGCGTCCGTCAGCAGGTCGACCAGCGTGGCGCCGATCGCCTTCGCCGCCACCTGCACGGACGGGTCGATGGTGGCGGGGATGCCGCCGAGGGCGTTCGCCACCCACGGCGGATACGCGTAGCCCGCCGGGCCGTCGAGAGCCGGGCGCGCGACGTAGATGCGCGCCGTCGGGCAGTGCCACGTGTACTCGGTGTAGTCGTCGGAGGTGAGGTGCTGCTGGTGCTCGGGCAGCTGCTGCCGGCGCTTGCGCTCGACCTCCTCCGGATCGTGCAGCACCTCGGTGTCGCGCTGGAACGGCCGGTCGAGCGGCTCCAGGCCGAGGTTCGCCTGGATCTCGCGCGCGACGCGCACCGCTTCGTCGCCCCACACCGGCGGGCCGACCAGCTGGAGATTCGCGTAGGCGGCGCGGGCGAGGGTGTGGTTGGCGATCCCGCCGCGCGACTTCGACACCCAGATCTTGCGCCACCGGCAGAACGCCGCCTTCGCCGCCGCCTCGGCGTTGTTGTCCATGACGCGGCTGATCGACTCCGCCTCCTCGAGCGTGTCGGTGCGCACCATGTAGTCGATCTCGGCCACCTGCGGCGCGAGGTTGTCGGCCGTCGCCTGACCGGCGGTGAGGATCGCCTCGTTGAAGCTCCACAGACCCGACGCCGGCAGCATCGACCGCCGCAGCGTCTCGTTCAACTGAACGAAGAACAGCATCGCGTCGGTCGCACCGGGCGCGCGCGCCGCGTAGTGCGGGTTGCGCGGCCGGCCGTCGGCCGAGCGGTCCGACGCGAGCCACCCCGCCGGGTCGTCGCACGTGAACGCGTACACGTAGTTGAAGCCGACGCCGCAGTGCGTGTCCCAGACGACGGTGTTGCACAGCGGCAGGGCCCAGTGCGGGTGGTAGGAGACGGCGGCGTCGAGGTCGTCGTAGTAGCCCTTCGCGGCATGGATGGGCTTCGAGGCGCGCAGCTTCTCGGCCGGCTCGCCGAACACCTTCAGCGTGCCGCCGATGCCGATCTCGTCCATCACCGCCTTCGCCGCGAGCGCACCGCCGAGGGCGCTCATGCCGAGCGCGCTGTGCGGGTCGGTGTGACCCGCCGCGTGCTTCGACAGACCCGGCCGCGGCTGTTGCGTCGTGGTTGCCGCCTGGCAGTTACCGGGGACGGCGTCGTACTCGGCGTACGTCGCGACGGTCGGCCCGGGGCCGGTCGCGTACGTGGCCGCGAACGCCGTCGGCATGCCGCCGCTGCCGGCCTCGACGGTGAACCCGGCCTCCTCCAGCGTCTGCACGTACCACGCGGCCGACCGGTATTCGCGGAAGGCCGGCTCCGCGAAGTCCCAGATCGTCCGCGTCCAGGCCGACAGCTCCGCGGCGTTCCGGTCGACCCAGCCGACGGCGATCCGCTTCGCGTCGGGCATCGCTCAGTCGGGCGCCCGCTGCCCCACGCCGGCGAAGACCAGCCCGATGCCGGCTTCGAGGACCGCGCCGATGAGGATCACAAGCCCCAGGCCCCGTTGCCCGCGTCGTCGAAGTCGTCGGCGATGGCGACCTCGAGCAGGAACAGCATGACGCCGGCGAGCGCCCCGTACACGACCATGCGCAGCAGCCGCTTCGCACCTCCGGGCCGAAATCCGCCTGCGTATTCGTTCTCTACGGAGCTCATCTCCACCTCCACGCGGCCGGGCCACGAACCGGCTCGCAGCATACAGGTCCTCCCTGCAGCCAGAGGGCTCACGGGGAGGCGTGCAGCGCCGCCTGCAGCTCCTCGCGCGTCCGCACGCCGAGCTTGTTGTAGACGTTGCGCAGGTGGTACTCGATCGTCTTCGGGCTGACGAACAGCGCGCTCGCCGCCTCACGTCGCGTCTTGCCGTCGGCGAGCAGCACGGCGATCTGCAGCTCCTGCGGCGTCAGGTCGTTGAGCGTCGCCGGCACGCGCCGCCGCGCCGCCTCGCCGGTCGCGCGCAGCTCGGCGGCGGCGCGGTCGGCCCACGGGCTCGCGCCCAGCGCGTCGAACGCCTCGACCGCCTCACGCAAGACGGCGCGCGCGTCGGTGCGGCGCCGCTCGCGGCGCAGGCGCTCGCCGTACGCGAGCTGCGTGCGCGCTCGCTCGAACACGTCGAGCGTCTCGGCGTGGTGACGGAGGGCGGCGGCGAACGGCTCGTCGTAGCTCGGTCGCGGCGAGCATGCCGCGCACGCGCTCCGCCCGCGCCAGCGACCACGGCTGCGCCTTCGCCTCGGCCACGCGGATGAACGCCGCGCCGGTCGTCTGGGCATCGTCCGGCCGGCGCAGCTGCAGGTACGCGGCCACGAGCTCGGGCGCCGGTGACAGGTCGGGGTCGCGGATGCCGGACCCGCCGATCAGGTCGCCCTGCCGCTCCAGGTGCGTGACGGCTGCCGCCGGATCGCCGCGGCCGAGCTCGAGGTCGCCCAGGGCCGCCGCCGCCCAGACCGCGAACACGACGAGTCCGAACCGGTTGCACAGCTCGCCCGCCTCGGCGGCGTGCAGGCGCGCGTCGTCTTCCAGGCCGAGCCGCGCCTCCAGCCACGAGACGCCGGCCAGGCTGGCCGCGAGCTCGGTGGTGAGTCCGGCCTCGCGCGCCAGGCGGATCGCCTCGCCGTACGCCGCCCGGCCGCCCGGCCAGTCGGCCGTCGTGGCGAGGTCGCGGGCGACGTGGAAGAGCAGGAAGGAGAGCACGCCGATGCGGCCCTCGTCGCGCGCCGCGGCGATGGCCTTCGTCATCACGAACCGGCCGCTGCCGGCATCGCGCAGGAACAGGGGCGCCGTCGCGGCGAGTGCGATCAGGCGGGTGTCGGCCGGCACCGCCTGCGAGGTCTCGGCCAGCCGCAGCGCCTCGCGGATCAGGTAGGAGCCCTGGCGCCCCTCGCCCGACAGCACCAGCGCCATGCCGTACGCCAGCCCGCCGAAGAACAGCGACGCGGCATCGTCGGTGCCGCCCGCCAGCAGGTACGCGCGCTCGCCGGCGGCCAGCATCGCCTCGACGTCGCCGGTGAAGAACAGCGCGTCGGTCGCCTCGGCCAGCGCCAGCACCGCGGCGGGGCGGTCGATCGCCGACAGCCCGTCCGCCGCGCGCGTCATCGCGAGGTGCCCTTCGCGCAGCCGGCCGCAGCCGATCAGCGCGTGGCCGCGGGTGCGCTCGATGCGGGCCGCGGTGGCGCCGTCGGGCGGCGCCGGCGTCGCGTCGGCCGCGTCCAGCAACTCGAGCGCGCGCTGCGTGAGCCCGCCGTCCCACGCGGCCTCGGCCGCATCGCACAGCAGCACCTGCCGGTCGGCAACGTCGGGCGCGAGCCCCGACGCGCGCGCGAACCCCGCCGCCGCCACTGCCGATGCGCCGCGCTCGGCGGCCCGCGCCGCGGCCGCCGCCAGCGCGGCCGAGGCGACCGCGTCGGGGCCGAACGCCGCCGCCGCGAGATGCCACGCGCGCCGGTCGAGGTCGGCATCGGGCAGGCCGACGGCGAGCACCGCATGCACCTCGCGCCGCTCGGCTGCCGTCGCGGCGGAGTAGATGGCCGAGCGCACCAGCGGGTGCCCGAACGTCACCAGCCCGTCGCGGAGCGTGACGATGCCGGCCTCCTCGGCCTCACCGAGCAGTGCGATGTCCACGCCCAGCTCGCCCGCCGCCGGCGCCAGCGTGGCCATGTCCGCCCGGTCGCAGGCGGCGGTCAGGAGCAGCATCCGCCGGGCGTCCGGCCCGATCGCGCCGACCTGGCGCAGGAACGCCTCCGCGAGCCGCGCCGACAGGTTCACCGCCGAGCCGTCGGGCTGCGCCGCCAGCGTCGCCGCGTCGTCGGCCAGCTCGGTCGTCGCGAGGGGATTGCCGGCGGTCGCCCGGTACAGGCGCTCCAGCGCGTCGGGGGTGAGCGGCACCCGCGCCCGTTGCTGCGCGAGCTCCGCCGCCGCTGCGCGATCCAGCCCCTCGAGCGTCAGCGTCGGCAGGCCCGCGAACGCCGCGTCGGGATCTCGCGCGGCGGCGATCAGCGCGACCCGGTCGGCCATCAGCCGGCGCGCCGCGAAGCCGATCGCCGCGGCCGAGGCGCGGTCGATCCACTGCAGGTCGTCGACGAGCACGACGACGGGCCGGTCCTCCGCCTCGGCGGCGATCAGCGCCAGCGTGGCCGCCCCCACCGCGAACCGGTCGAGCTTGCCGCCGCCGCCGATCGCGAGGGCCGCCGACATCGCCCGCGCCTGCGGCTCCGGAATGCGACCGAGGGCGGGCAGCGTCGGCCGCAGCAGCTCGAGCAGGCCGGCGAACGGGATGTCCGCCTCCGACTCCACGCCCCGCACCCGCAGCACCGACATCTCGGCTGCGCGCTCGGCCGTGTAGTCGAGGAGCCGCGTCTTGCCGATGCCCGCCTCGCCCACCAGCACGAGGGCACCGCTCGTCCCCGTGCGGGCGTTCGCCAGCAGCTCGTCGAGCGTCCGAAGCGTTCTGTCGCGGCCGATCAGCATGGGGTCCCGCCGGGGGCTGCGTAGTTTAGGCGGGGGGCCCGGTGCGAGCACGGCGGCCGCGCCGTAGCTTCGGTCGCGACACCGTCCCATCCAGAAGGGAACCACCATGGCGGTCAGTGAACAGCAGCGCCCGATCGACGAGGACAAGCTCAACGCCTTCGTGTTCAAGGCGGTCGAGGAGCTCGGCGCGACCCTCAACGCGGCGCTCGTCGTGATGGGCGACCGGCTCGGGCTCTACAAGCAGATGGCGGCCGACGGGCCCGTCACGCCGTCCGACCTGGCCGATCGCACCTCGACGGCCGAGCCGTACGTTCGCGAGTGGCTGAACGCCCAGGCCGCCGGCGGCTTCGTCGAGTACGACCCGGCCACCCGCACCTACATGCTGCTGCCCGAGCAGGCGATGGCGCTGGCCGACGAGTCGAGCCCGGCGTTCCTCCCCGGCGCCTTCCAGATCGCGACCGGCGTCGTGCGCGACGCCCCGAAGATCGAGGCCGCCGCCCGCAGCGGTGCCGGCATCGGCTGGCACGAGCACGACGACGACGTGTTCCACGGCTGCGAGCGGTTCTTCCGCCCCGGCTACAACGCCAACCTCGTCTCGACGTGGCTGCCGGCGCTCGAGGGCGTCGTCGCCCAGCTCGAGAAGGGCGGCAACGTGGCCGACATCGGCTGCGGCCACGGCGCGTCGACGATCCTGATGGCCGAGTC
Organism: uncultured Actinomycetes bacterium; assembly: GCA_963722525.1. GTDB lineage: Bacteria > Actinomycetota > Thermoleophilia > Gaiellales > F1-60-MAGs149 > VFJZ01. The sequence goes on from CAVRMM010000002.1 coordinate 1,955,494, forward strand.
GTTCCCGAACTCCACCTTCACGGGCTTCGACTACCACGACGAGTCGATCCAGACCGCGCGCCGGCGGGCGACGGAGGCCGACATCGGCGACCGCGTCAGCTTCCAGACCGCGGCCGCGGCGGCGTACCCCGGCGAGCAGTACGACCTGGTCACGATGTTCGACTGCCTGCACGACATGGGCGACCCGGTCGGCGCCGCCCGCCACGTGTACCGGTCGCTCGCCCCCGGCGGCACCTGGATGGTGGTCGAGCCCCGCGCGGGCGACAACGTCGAGGACAATCTGAACCCGGTCGGCCGCGCCTACTACGGGTTCTCGACCCTCCTCTGCACCCCCGCCTCCCTGTCCCAGGAGGTCGGCCTGGCGCTCGGCACGCAGGCCGGCGAGGCGCGCATCCGCGACGTCGCCACCGTGGCCGGCTTCACGCGGTTCCGCCGCGTGTCCGAGACGCCGCTGAACGCCGTCTACGAGATCCGCGCGTAGCGACACGATCGCCCACCCAGGGCGATGACGACCTCCACGGACGCAGCGTCGGTCACCGAGCAGACGCGGGCGCGCTACCCGCACGCCGAGGGGTTCGTGGAGCGGGACGGGGTACGGGTGTTCTGGGAGCGCTACGGCGAGGGGGAGCCCTCCATCCTCCTCATGCCGACGTGGGAGATCGTCCACTCCCGCACGTAGCGCTCCCAGATCCCGTACTTCGCGCGGCACGCCTGCTGGCCGACCTGTCCCGAGCGCCGCCGAGCACCCGCGCGATCGCCTCCGCCGCGCGTCCGGCGCCGCCGGTCTCGACCGGCAGGTAGTCGACCGGTGCGCCGAGGCGCTCGCGCATCAGCGCGGCCAGCTTCTCCGGTGTCGCCTCCTCGTACGGCGTCGGGGGCGGCGCCCCGTAGCGCCGCAGGCGGTGGGCCACGTGGTGGTTCTGCTCGAAGTGGTTGCGGAGGGGGATCGAGATGAAGGGCCGCCGGTTCGCGACCAGCTCCATCGTCGTGGTCAGCCCGCCCTGCACGACGGCGAGGTCGCAGCACGCCAGCGTGCGGAACAGGTCGTGGACGTAGCCGACGACCTCCATGCCCTCGACCGGCTCGATCGCGCCGGGGTCGATGCGCGGCCCGCAGACCAGCAGCAGCCGCGCGTCGGGCACGTCGCTCCGCAGCAGGCGGAACGCGACGGCGATGCGGCGCAGCAGGTGGATGCCGACACCCGAGCCGCCCACGCTGGCGACGATCAGCGGCCGGTCCGGGTCATGGCCGAGCTCGCGCCGCAGGTGCCCGGTGTCGGCGAAGTCGGCGGGATCGAACGGCAGCACGTACCCCGTGAACTCGAAGTGCCGCTCGATCCAGTCGGGCATCATCGGCAGCCCGGGACCGAAGGCGCGCGGCACGATGTCGGCCTTCGAGCCGATGAACAGCGCGGCGTCGCGGACCGCCGGGTGCGTCTCGACGTGCCAGATGTTCTCGGCGTTGTAGTCGGCCGCGACGAACGCCTCGCGATCGCCGCCGGCCGGCATCGGCAGCCACCCGACGAAGTCGCTCAGGAACACGTACGGCGCGGTCTTCAGCTCCGGGTTCTCGTGCAGGAAATAGTCGAGCTCCCACGCCTCGTCACCGATCCACAGGTCGTAGCGCTCGTCCCGCACGATGTCGTGGAAGAGCATGAAGTTGGCGAGCAGGATGGCGTCCATCTCGCGGATCGCCTGGAACACCGGCAGGTCGTGCTCGCCCATCTCCGTCTCGAGGTGCGCCGACTCGTTCGCCATCAGCCGCGAGGCCGGATGGACGGTCTCGCCGGCCGCCTCGAGCACGCGCGTCACGGGGTCCTGGGCCAGCCACTCGATGGCGAGATCGGGGCGCAGCCTGCGCAGCTCGCGCGCGATCGCGAGGTCGCGCTGCGCGTGGCCGAGGCCGATCGGGCTCGACACGTAGAGCGCCCGCGGCCGGTCGCGTGAGACCGCGCGCACCAGCCGCCGTTCGGCCGGCTGCTCGCCCCCGCCCAGGAAGTCGCGCAGCAGCAGGTTGACCGCGACCGGTTCGCGCAGGTGGGGGGCGTGCCCCGAGCCCTCGAAGGTGACGAGCGCGCCGCCGGTCGCCTCCGCCAGGCCGACGCCGTAGGCAGAGGGGGAGATGGCGTCCTCGTCGCCGTGCACGACCAGGACCGGGCAGCGCACGCGCCGGGAGAGCGCGCGCACCTCGTCGGCGTCCTCGATGCCGCCGCCGATCGCGGCCGCGGCCATCGTCGTGGCGTCGGTGTCGAGTGCCCACTTGACGGCGTCGTCGAAGTGCTTCGTGGAGTGCGGCTCGGTGAAGATGTTCGCCATGAAGAACTCGACGAAGCCGCGGTAGTCACGGAGCCAGTAGTGGCGGTTGAACTTCGCCCAGCCCTCGTCGGTGTCGAGCACGTCGTCGAAGTCGTGCATGGAGCGCTCGGGGTGCCGCTCGGCGATCGGCACGCTCGGTGCCAGGAAGACGACGGCGGTCACGCGGTCGGCGTGGTTCGCGGCGAGCAGCAGGCCCCGCTGGGCGCCCTGCGAGAAGCCCACGAGCGCGGCGCGCTCGGTGCCGGTTGCGTCCAGCACGGCGAGCGCATCGGCGACGAACTCCGCCTCGTCGTAGGCCGGGCCGTCCTGCGGCCGGTCCGAGCGCCCGTTGCCGCGGCCGTCGAAGGTGACGACGCGGAAATGGCGCGAGAGATACGGGATCTGGCACTTCCACTGCGCCGCGTGCACGAGCGACCACGTCGGCAGCAGCAGCACCGTCTGCTCACCCTCGCCGAACCGCTCCCAGTGGATGCGGATCCCGTTCCGCTCGATGAAGCCGTCGTCGTCGGGTTCGCGTGCGCGCAGCATCGGCACCCCTACCAGTCGTCCAGCCCGGGGAACGCGAACTCGCCCTCCAGGCAGGCTGCGGCGAGCAGCGCCGCCCCCATGTCGCCGGAGTAGAGGGTGTAGCGGCCACGGCCTTCGGTCGCCCGGAACCGCGCGACCTGGTCGAGCGCGTGCATGGCGAAGGCGCGCGCCCGCGCGAGCCACCGCTCGTCGCCGGTGCGCTCGAGCAGCGCCAGGAACGCGTACCCGTTGCCGGCGGTGCCGTGACAGAGGCCGGCGTTCTTCGCGATCGGCCCGACGTGCCAGGTGAACTCGCCGCCGGCCGCCATCAGCGCGCCGTGCTCGTCATCGCCGGGTGCGAGGGAGGCGAGCGACGTGACCATGCCGGGCGCGCCGTGGCACCACTGCACGCGCGGCGGCGCCTTGGACGTGCCGCCCGACTCGACCGGCTTCCAGCTGGCCCGGTCGCCGTCGATCAGCGCCAGCGCACGCGTCGACGCGACGGCGCGCGCCTCGAAGCCCGCCGGGTCGTCGAGCCATTCGGGCGCGCCGCTCACTGCCAGCACGTTGCCTGCGAAGCCGTGCCCGGTGCCGATGTAGCGGACGAGCGAGCCATACAGGTCCTGCGTCCACAGGCCGTCCGCCTCCTGGCGGGCGAGCAGCGTCCGCGCGCTCGCGCGCCACAGCTCGCGGAACCGCTCCTCCCCGGTGCGTGCGTACATGGCGCGCGCGGCGAGCATCGTCCCCGGCGAGCCCAGCAGCAACTCGTTCGATGGGTGCTCCACGTTGACCGCGATCGCCGCGGCGAGCGCGTCGGCGTTCGCGGCGGACGGTGTGAGGCGATGCGCCACGAGCAGGATGCCGCTCGAGCCGACGAGCAGCGACGCACCGGCGCCGGCCTCGTCGGGCGAGGCGAGCGATGCCTCGTGCAGCCCGGCGGCGACCTCCGCGGCGTCGATGGCCGGCTCGTGCAGCCCCGCCTCGGCCAGCCGCCCGAGGGCGTGGAGCATGCCGGCGGCACCGTCGTAGATGCCGCGCATGATCCCGTCGGGCGCCATCTCCGGGAACGCGTCGCCGGGGTGCATCGGCCAGAGCGTCCTCGGGTCGAACGCCCCTTCGGCGTCGCGGCAGATCTCGGCGATCGCGTCGCTCGCCTGCGCCGGGTTCCACGGAAAGTCGCGCAGCGGCTCGTGCCGCTCGGGGTCGTAGAGCGCCGCCATGGGAGGCGAGTCTAGCGCTGGCCGGCGGGCCCTCGCGGCCGGCTCCCGGACGGGCCTCCATCGACGCCGATCTGGAGTCGGGCCGCACGCGGTACAACGCCCAGGCGCGCATCGCCGAGCCGGCGGAGGTGGCGGGGTTGGCCGCGTTCCTCTGCTCGCCGGCGGCATCGTCCATCACGGGTTGCACGATCCCCATCGACAGTGGCCAGATGGCGGAGGCGCCCGGCCCCTGGAGCTCGTGCGCGCGGCCCGCCGCCTGGCGCCGCCACAGAAAGTCACAGTTTCGAGCGGGACACCGCATCCCGAATCCGTGTGACGGCACCGGCTCGTTGCGATCCCGAGCGGTCTGTGACACCCTCGGGAAGCTCGACCGGCAATCGACTGGGGAGACGCTCACGTGTCCAGATGGCCATCCTTCGCGGGGGTCCTCGTTGCAGCGCTCGCATTCGTCCCGAGCGCGCTCGCGGTGGGTTCGGAGGGCACCCTCGACATGTACCGCGCAACCGTCGACGGCGCGCGCGTGGCCGAACTGACGCGCGACGGGTACGACGTCGCCGCCGTGCGACAGTCGGACGCGGGAACCCAGGTCGACCTCGTCCTCTCGACGAGCCAGCGCGACGCGCTCCGCACCCGGGGTATCCGGCTCGGTCTGATCACGGATGCGAAGGGCCAGACCGTGCGGCAGCAGGCTGCGCGCATGGCCGTCGGCGGCTTCACCGTCTACCGCTCCTACGACGAGCCGGGCGGCATCCGGGACGAGCTGTACGCGATCGCGAAGAAGTACCCCCGCATCGTCAAGCTCAAGGTGATCGGCCACACGCGTCAGGGGCGCGAGATCATCGCGCTCAAGGTCACCAAGGACGCCCGGAAGATCAGGGACGGGAAGCGCCCGGACGTCCTCTACATGGGCACCATCCACGCCCGCGAGTGGATCGCGACCGAGGTCGTCCGGCGCGAGCTGCACCACTTCGTCGACAACTACGCGACCGACGCGGGCATCAGGCGCCTCGTGAACACCCGCGAGCTGTGGTTCATGCCCGTCGCCAACCCGGACGGCTACCAGTACACCTTCGACACCGAGCGGCTGTGGCGCAAGAACCTGCGCGACAACGACGGCAACGGCGAGATCACGAACGCCGACGGCGTCGACCTGAACCGCAACTACGACGCCAACTGGCGGTACGACGACGAGGGCTCGTCGTCGCAGATCGCGAGCGAGACCTACCGCGGAACGGCGCCGGCCTCCGAGCCCGAGACGAAGGCGCACCAGGCCCTGATCGACCGGCTGAAGTTCAAGTTCCTCCTCACCTATCACTCGTACGGCCCGCTGCTCCTCTACCCGTTCGGGTGGCAGGTGCAGACGCCGGCGGCGGACGACCCCCTCTTTGTCGCGTACACGGGTACCGACGCCAACCCGGCCGTGCCGGGATTCGATCCGGGCGTCGCAGCCGATCTCTACACGACCAACGGCACCACGGACGACTACTCGTACGCGAAGACCGGCGCGCTCAGCTGGACGCCGGAGCTGAACGAGGGGTGCGTGGGATGCGGCTTCGTCTTCCCCGACGACGAGGCGCTGATCCAGGCGGAGTTCGAGAAGAACCTGCCGTTCGCCCTCGACCTGGCGCGCTCGGCGCCCAATCCGTCGCGGCCGAGGTCCCACCTCGGGACCTCCGTGCAGCCGTTCTACCTCGAGACGTCGAGTCTCGATCCGGAGAAGTCGAACAACCCGATGTCCGACTTCCGGTTCAGCGTCTCGTACGGTGACCCGCAGCCCGTCCGCGTGCTGGCCAAGCGGAGCCTCGGCGCCGTCACGCTGGAGTACCAGATCAACGGCGGCAGGGTCGTCTCGAAGCCGACCTCCGAGTGGAAAGGCGGCGAGCGATTCGGCGACATCGGCGACGTCTACTACCGGGTCATGCAGGGCAAGGTGAGGGGGACGAAGCCCGGCGACCGGGTCAAGGTCTGGTTCGTGGACAAGAGCAACCGGCGCGTCAAGAGCGGGTCGTTCACCTACACCGCGAAGGTGGAGTCCAGGAAGGACGTGCTGATCGTGGCGGCCGAGGACTACACCGGGATCTCGCCGGCCTATGCGAAGACCGACGGGCCGTCGTACCTGGGGTACTACGTCGACGCGCTCGCTGCCAACGGCATCCGCGCCGACGTCTACGACGTCGACGCCAACGGCCGCACCGCGCCGAGCCAGCTCGGCGTCCTCGGCCACTACGACGCGCTGATCTGGTACACGGGAGACGACATCATCACCCGTGACGTCGGCCAGGCCGCCGGCACGGCGTCGCGCCTCGCGAACGACGAGATACTCGCCATCCGGGCCTACCAGAACGAGGGCGGCCGGCTGTTGTACACGGGCAAGTACGCCGGGTACCAGCAGGCGTTCGCGTACGAGTTCAACATCGAGACGAACGCGCCGTGCGATGCGACCTCGACCACGGACGGCTGCCAGCCGCTGTCGGACGACTTCCAGCAGTACTACCTCGGCGCCTACCTCTACAACGACGACGCCGGGACGAAACCGGACGGCACGATCTACGACGTGGTCGGCATCGACTCACCCTTCGCCGACGCGCTCCGATGGCCGATCGGGCCGCCGAGCGCGGACAACCAGGACCACAGTGCCTCGTTCATCCCGACCAGCACGCCTGCTGCCGCCCGCCACGTGGCCGCGGTTCGACAGCAGGATCTCGGCCAAGTTCGACCGGTCGGGCGGGCCGTTCGACCCGCACACGGGCACGTACTACGCGTACTCGCAGATCGGCGACCAGTCGTACAAGCGCCTGACCCGGACGATCACCGTTCCGGCGGGCGGCGCCACGATGTCCTTCTGGACCTCGTACAGCACCGAGGCCGACTGGGACTTCACGATGGTCGAGGCCCACACCGTCGGGCAGGACAACTGGACGACCCTTGCCGATGCGAACGGCAACACGACCACGTCGGTGGGCGACAGCTGCGCGGAGGGCTGGTCCGAGATCCATCCGTTCCTCGAGCACTACCAGACGCTCAACGCCGACGGCACGTGCTCGCCGACCGGGACGACCGGGTCGTGGAACGCCGCGAGCGGCGCGTCCGGCGGGTGGCAGCAGTGGTCGGTCGACCTCACGCCCTACGCGGGGACACAGGTCGAGGTCTCGATCTCCTACGTGAGCGACTGGACGAACCAGAGCCTCGGCGCCTTCGTGGACGACATCGTCGTGTCGACGGGCGAGGGCTCGACGTCGTTCGAGGAGGACGCCGATCCGATGGACGGCTGGGCGATCGCCGGCCCGCCGGCGGGGAGCTCTCCGAACCCGAACAACTTCACCCGGCTCGCAGCCGGCGGGTTCAAGGAGGGTCCGGTCGTGGCGACCGACGACTCGCTCCTCTTCGGCTTCGGGGTCGAGGGCATCGCCACTCCGGCCTCCCGCGCCGCCGTCCTGGGGCGCGCGATGGACTACCTGCTCCGCTAGCCGGGGCAATCCTGCAAATCGGGGGGCGGCTCGCCCGGGCCGTCCCCCGATACCGGCTGACTCTATCGTTCGCCGATGCCAACTCTGGATCTGACACCCGACGAGCTGCTCTCGACGACGCGCGCGGTGAAGCGCCGGCTCGACCTCACCCGGCCGGTCTCGAGCGAGGTGCTGGAGGAGTGCGTGCGGCTGGCGGTGCAGGCGCCGACCTCGGTCAACTCGCAGGTGTGGCACTTCGTCGTCGTCACCGATCCCGACGCCCGCGCGGCCATCGCCGGCTTCTACCGACAGGCCTGGAGCAAGTACGCGGACGGGAGATCGCCGGACGAGACGCCGCCGGACGAGACCCCGACGAAGGCGTCATCCCGCCACCTCGCGGCGCACCTGCACGAGGTGCCGGCGCTCGTCATCCCCTGCGTCCTGGGCCGTCCCGAAGGCGAGGGCGCGCCGCGACTCGCCGAGCTCTACGGCTCGATCGTCCAGGCCGCCTGGAGCTTCCAACTGGCCGCTCGCGCCCGCGGTCTCGGTAGCGCGTGGACGACGTACCACCTCGACTACGAGGCCGAGGTCGCCGACCTGCTGGGCATCCCGTTCGGCGAGGTCACGCAGGTCGCCCTGATCCCGGTCGCCCACACGATCGGCACCGACTTCAAGCCCGCGCCGCGCAACCCGCTCGAGACCGTCCTGCACTGGCAGCGCTGGTGATGGCCGAGCCGGCGAAACGCGTGTCGTATTCGTGCCAGGCACCAAAACGACACGCCGCGCCACCCATGTCGTATTCGTGCCAGGCACCAAAACGACACGCCGCGCCACCCATGTCGTATTCGTGCCAGGCACCAATACGACAGCCGACCGCGAGGAGGCGAGACCGCCGATGACCGACGAGCCGCGACAGCTCACAGGACGATGCGAGTGCGGGCGCGTGGTGTACCGCGTCGCCGACGCGTTCCGGTACGCGCTGAACTGCCACTGCTCGCGCTGCCGGGCGGCGACCGGCTCGGCGTTCAAGCCGCTCGCCGGCATCGAGCGCGAGCACTTCGAGGTCACCGAGGGAGCCGACGCGCTGCTGGTCTACGGCGACGACGACCTGAACGACACGCGCTGCGGCGTCTGCGGCGCGCTGCTCTACTCCGTCGTCCGCGACGGCGCCTACGTGCACGTCGCGATGGGATCGCTGGTCGACGAGCCCACCATCCGCCCGACCGCCCACATCTTCGCCGGCTCGAAGGCGCCGTGGTTCGAGATCACGGACGACCTCCCGCAGCACGACGAGTACGGCTAGGCGGCTAGGGGATCCGCACGACGCGCTCCACCTCGGCGCCGTCGGCGGAGAGCACGACGTCGGAGCCGCCGCCCTGCACGGCCCGGACGACCGTCACGGCGGCGGGGACGGCATCACCGACGGCGTCGATGCGCACCAGTCCCACCACCGAGTCGGCGAGCGACGTGCCGGGCAGCGCCCGTGCCGTCGCTCCCCGGGTGCCGTCGGAGCGCTCGATCGCGTCCAGCAGCACCTCGGTCGCGGCGGCGGCGTAGAGCGCCGTGAAGTCGGGCGGACGCCCGCCGTGCGTCGCGGCGAACTGGCTCGCGAAGCGCTGACCGGTCGCTCCGAGGCGCTCGATCGCGATGCCCGGGACGGCGATGCGGACGCCGCGCGCGGCGTCGCCCGCTGCGGCGAATAGGGCCGAGACGGGCAGGGCGCCGTCGGGTGCGAGCAGCGGGAACTCCGCGCCGAGCGTGGCACGGAGCGCCTTGACGAGCTCGCCCAGCCCGCTGTCGACGAGACCGCCGACCAGCACGACGTCCGGCTGCAGCCTCTTCACGGCCGCCGCGACGCGAGCCGGATCGTCCTCCGGCGAGAACGACAGCGAGCCTGCGACCTCGACGCCCTGGCCCGGCGCCGCCGCGGCGAAGCCGTCCGCGGCCGGGCCGCCAGCCGCACCGTCCGAGACGACCACCGCGCGGGTCGCGCCGAGCTCCGCCGCCTCCCGCGCGAGCGCGGCGCCCTGGACGTCGTCGGGCGGGAACAGCCGCGCGAACGCGCCTCCCGCCTCCGGTCCGGTCGTCAGCGACGGCAGCGACGCTGTCGGCGAGACCATCGCGAGCGGGCCGTCCGGCGCCGCGTTCGCGATCGGGATCTGCACGGCGGCGCAGCCGGAGTTGTACGGCCCGATCACGCCGAGGACGCGTGGCGTCGCCGCGTAGAGACGGGCGTTCGCAATGCAGATCTGCTCGTCGTAGATGCCGCGATCGCCGGTGGAGTCGTCGCAGGCCTGGTAGCCGATGCGCCGCCCTCCGGCCTCGAACCCATGCTGGGCGAGCACCTGCACGATGGCGTCGCGCATCTGGTCCATCGGCACCCGCAGCCCGGCCCGCATCGGCAGGTCGGACACCACCAGCGCGTCCGGTGACCCGGGGCCCTCGTAGATCATCTCGCCGCAACGGTGCGTCGGCAGACCCGACGCGCTCACCGGCGGCGCTGCCTGACTGGTCACCCAGAGCCGGTCGCCGGCGAGTGCGAGGCGCCGCGGCATGCCGCCCGGACTGATCGCGCCGACGCGCGCGCCGGAGGCCGGGTCGACCTGGCTGATCGTGCCGTCGAGCGGGTTCGCGACCCATACCGACCGCGCGTCGGCGACCACCGCACCGATGCCCGGAGCCACCATCGTGGAGCGGACGCCCGCCGGGCCGGCGGCCGGATCGATGCGCCAGAGGTAGCCCGTCACCGGGTCGGTGGCCCAGATAGCACCGCCTCCGACCGCGATGCTGTCGGGCTGCGCACCGGGCAGGCGCACGCGCGGCCGGGTCGCGCCGGCGGCGGCGTCGATGCGCGCCAGTCCCCCATCGGCCTCGATCGCCCAGACGCCGGCGTCGCCCGCCGCGATCGCCGTGGCCAGCACGTCGTCGATCTCGGTGGTGATCTGCGCGGTCGCCGGATCGAGGCCGATCACGCGGTAGTCCGGTCCGATCGCCCAGATCGCGTCAGGCGTGACGGCGAGATGCCCGAGAACGACGTTCGACGTGAGGCTGCGCCGCCGAGGCAGTGCAGACGTGACGGTGAGGGCGTGCGTCTGCGGGTCGACCCGCGACACCTGGTCGGCCACCGCACCCACGAACTGCGCCTCCTGACGCCTGCCGTTCGCGATCCAGACGGCGCCCGCCCCCGCCGCGAGGTCGGTCGGGACGCCGCCCGCGCCGAACGTCTCGGATCCGCCCTTGCCGAGATCGACGCGCGTGATCGTCGCGTCGTCGGCATTCAGGACCCAGACGGCCGCCGCGTCGGCGGCGACGCTGGTGGGCGTGCGCCCGACGGCGTGCGCGGCGACGACCTCGTGCGACTCGACGTCGATCGCGAGCACGCGATCCTCCGCGGCAGTCGCCGCGGGCGGCCCGTCGCGGTCACCCCAGATGGCGAACGCTCCGGCCGCGGCGGCAGCCACCGCGCCGACCGCGAGCACGGGCCACAGACGGCGACGGCGTCGAGCACCGGGAGGTGTCGGCGATGGCGGCCCGTCGAGGGCGGGATCCTGCGCGATGATCGCGCGCTCCAGCCGGCGGAGCGCCGGGTCGGGCTCGAGGCCCAGCTCCGCGAATGCCCGGTAGCCGTCGCGGTAGCTGACGAGCGCCTCCTGCGCCCGGCCGGCGCGGTACAGCGCCAGCATCAGCTGCCCGCGCAGGCGCGAGCGGAGCGGATACGCCTGGACGAGCGGGCCGATCCGCGTGGCGACGTCCCGGTGGCGACCGAGCGAGAGGTACCGGTCGGCGAGGTCCTCCTCGAGATCGATGCGAAGCCCGTCCAGCTCGGCGGCGATCGACCGCGCGGCCCCGGCCGTGAGGTCGCCGAGCGACTCGCCACGCCAGAGCCCGAGCGCCTGCTCGATCACCCCGGCCGCGACGGCGGTCTCGCCCTCGTCGGCCGCCGCGGCGGCCGACACGCGGAGCCCGGCGACGACGTCGACGTCGACGTCCTCGCCGGCGGCCCGCAGCAGGTAGCCGCCGGCATGCGTCTCCAGCACGCGCGGTGGCGCGCCGGATGCTCGCGTGGGCTCGAGCGCCCGGCGCAGCTGCGAGACGGCGTTGTGGAGCGCGGCCTCGGCGGAGTCGGGCGGCTCGTCGTCCCACAGTGCGGCGATGAGCCGCGAGCGCGGCACGACCGTGTTGCGGCGGTCGAGCAGCACGGCGAGGAGGAGGCGCTGACGCGGTCCGCCCAGGTCGATCGGGACGCCGCCCACCGTCGCCGCGAGGGGGCCAAGCAACGCGAACGTGACGGTGTGCTCCACCGTGCCAGGATAGGGGTGTGACGCCGTGATTAGGGGACCGTTAGCCGTCGTGAGCGACCGGTGAGGGGCCACGTGTGATGCTCGGCACGTCCACCGACGCAGAGGAGTGAACCATGCGTGTACCCCTGATCGTCCTCGCCCTCGCCGCCGTGCTCGCCGCCGGTTGCGGGTCGGATGACGACACCGCCACCGCCCCCACCACCGCCGCGACGACGGCGGCGGCGACCCCCGCCGCCTCGACAGCCGCGGTGCCGGCGGCGGCGCTGCCCGACGGTCTCGCCGGCACGTGGAAGCGCGACGTGACCAGCGCTGACATCGAGCGCAACGCCGCGAACAAGGGAACGGGGCCCGGTGAGGAACCGACGCCGCCCGGCGAGTACCAGCTGACGGTCGACGCCGACCGCATCACCGCGCGTGCGCCCGATGGGTTCGAGATCCCGGAGTTCGCAGCCTTCTCGGCGGACGGCAAGCTCGAGATCCTGGCGTATGTCGACACCAGTGTCGCGGTGTACTGCGGCCCGGCGAAGCCGCAGAACGCGAGCTACACCTGGGCGCTCGACGGCGACCAGTTGACGCTGGCAACGGCGGACGACACGTGCGCCGACCGGAACACCGTCCTGGTCGGTTCCTGGACGCGGGCGTCCTGAGCACGCCGGTAGCCGTCGTGATAACCGGGGCGCCGGCTGGAACGGACCTCACTTCCGGGAGGGAGCCAACCAGGCTCGATAGCCTTGCCCGATGGCGCCCGGCTTTGACGGCTGGTCGAGAAGCACAAAGGCGTGTGGGGCGGCTGCCGGTGCATGGGCTTCCATCCCGAGGGGTTCGACAGCAGCTGACGGGACAGAGCAACCGCGAGGCCAAGGAGTGCCGCGTCCGCGAGGGGCGCGCCCACGCGGCGCTCGTCTACGACGGCGACGACTGCGTCGGCTGGTGCCAGTTCGGCTCCCCCGAGGAGCTGCCGCGGATCCAGCACCAGCGCGCCTACCTGCAGGGCGCGACCGAGCCGCCGGACTGGCGCATCACGTGCTTCTTCGTCGGCAGGGGCTATCGCGGGAAGGGCGTCGCCGCCAGCGCACTGGCGGGCGCACTGGAGCTGATCGGCGGCCTCGGCGGCGGCACGGTCGAGAGCTATCCGGAGCTCGTCGAGGACCGCAAGACGTCCGGGTCGTTCCTCCACAACGCCACGGTCTCGATGTTCGAGCGACAGGGCTTCGAGCGGACGCGGCAGCTCGGGAAGCACCGCTGGGTGGTGACGGCCCGCGTCACACCGGCAGCGTGAGGCTCTCGATGTCGATCGGGTAGTCGGTCAGGATGTCGATGCCGTCGGTGGTCACGACCACGGTGTCGGAGTGGCGGAAGCCGCCGATCGCGTCGTCGTAGAGCCCGGGCTCGACGGTGAACACCATGCCGGCCTCGATCGGCGTCTCGTCGCCGAGGTCGAGGAACGGCGCCTCGTGGTTGCCGAGGCCGATGCCGTGGCCGGTGTGCTGGCGCCAGTAGCGCTCCAGGCCGTGCGACTCGAGGTAGCGCATCACCGCGCGGTCGACGTCGGCGCAGGTGACGCCGGGCCGCAGGGCGTCGAAGGCCGCCCGCTGCGCGTTGACGGTGTGGTCGAACAGGCGGCGCATCTCGTCGGTCGGCGGGCCGACGATCATGGCCCGCTCCAGCTCGGCGTTGTAGCCGCCCACCGGGGCGCTGGTCTCCGACACCAGCACGTCGCCGACCTCGAAGACGATGTCGTGCGCGATCGCGTGCGCCCACGCGCTGCGGCGCCCGACCTGACCGCGGTAGCCCGCCGACGCGCCGTCCGCCGAACCGAGCTGGCCGATCGGCGACCCGCCGTAGGCGGCCAGCATGGCGAGCGTCGTCTCGTGCCCGGCCTGCAGGCTGGCCTGCGCCTCCGTGACGCCCGGCCGCGTCGCTGCCTGCAGCGCGCGGTGGGCGTGCTCGCACCAGCGCGCGCTCTCGCGGATCAGCGCGATCTCGTTCTCGCTCTTGCGCACCATCATCCGCTCGATCACGTTGCCGATCGGCGCGACCGCGGCGCCGGTGACCTCGGCCAGCGACGGTCCGCGGTAGCCGAGGATGCCCGGGTACCCGCCCTGATCGGCGCCGATCGAGCCGGCGATCCCGGCGCTCGCGAGCACGCGCGCGAGGATCAGCATCGGATGCTCGATGCCGGGGTACTCGGGGTACGACTCGACGCGGTCGAAGGCGGCCTCCGCGCGCACGCGCTCCACCTCGAACTCCGGCACCAGCACGATCAGCTCGCGGGTCTCCGCGCTCTGCGCGACGATCACCGGCCGCTCGGTCGAGAGGAACCAGAAGCCGGTCAGGTACTGGATCGACTGCTGGCCGAACAGCACGTAGCCGGACTGTCCCTGCCCGCGGACGTGCCAGAGCAGGCGGCTCCGCCGTGCCGCGAACTCCGCGGCCGGGATGCCCGCGACCCGCGTCTCGGTGCCGCCCGCCGTATCGTCGCCTGGACGCATGCCCCGATTCTACGGATGGCATGGCACCCGTCGAGCCGGGCCCGGACACCCGGCTCGACGAGGCGATGCTCAGCCGAACTGGACGCCGAAGCGCTCGCAGAGGCCGGGGATGGATCCGAAGTCGAACTGCAGGCCGTACCGGGCGCCGAGCGCGGCCAGCCACTCCGGGTCGGGAGGGCCGGCGGCGCCCACCTCGACGAGCTCGTCGAAGAAGTTCTCGAAGCCGCCGGGAGCGATGATCTCGAGGATCCGGCAGGGCTCGTCGCCGGCGTTCCAGAACGTGTGCCACTGGTCGCGCGGCTTGTGGACGAGGTCGCCGACATCGGCGTAGACGACATCGTCGCCGAGCAGCGCGCCCATGCGGCCCTCGAGCACGAACGAGTACTCGTCCTCGCGGGTGTGGAGGTGCAGCGGCGCGGCGAGCTTGCGCGGCGGCAGCGGGTGCTCGACGAGGGAGAAGCCGCCGAGGTGGGTCTCCTCCGTGTCGATCATGAACCGGACGCCGATCGAGCCGAGGCTGCCGGCCTTGCCGTCGGTCGGGCCGACGATCTTCGGTGCGTGGTCGGTGGTCATGCTGGGATCTCCTTTCGCTAAACGATGTGTTCAATGATATGCGCTACGATAACATCATTGAACGCCATGTCAACTGAAAAGCGCCGCTACGAGCTGAAGGCCCGCGCCGAGACCCAGCAGGCGACCCGCGCGCGGATCGCCGCGGCCGCCGCCGCGCTGCACGAGGAGGCCGGCATCGCGAAGACGACCGTCGCCGACATCGCGCGGCGTGCGGGGGTGCAGCGGCTGACGGTGTACAACCACTTCCCCGACCTCGACGCGCTGCTCCCCGCCTGCACCGCCCACTTCCTGGCCGAGCATCCGCGGCCCGACCTCGCCGGCGCGTTCGCCATCGACGACCCGGCCGCGCGGCTCCGCGCGGTGCTGACCCTGCACTACGGGTGGTACCGCGAGAACGCGCCCCTGCAGCGGCGGGTGCTCGGCGAGCGGGCGACCGTCCCGGAGCTCGACGCGTGGATCGCACGCTCGTCCGATGTCGCGCTGGCCGAGCTCGCCGACCACCTCGCCGCGGGCTTCGCCGGAGCGGATGCGCGGGCGCTGGTCGCCCTCGCCCTCGACTTCTGGACCTGGCAGCGCCTCGACCGCGAGGGGCTCGACGACGCCGCCGCGGCCAGGGTCATGGCCGGCCTCGTCAGCCGCTCCGCCTGAACACCAGCAGCCGGTAGCCCACCAGGCCGCTCGCCAGACAGTGCTGCAGCGCGTCACCGCCCGCCAGCGACGACCAGTACTCGCCCCGCAGCCGCAGCGGCCGGGTCGCCGTGACGAGAAGGCCGATCCAGCGGTCGCGCGGCCGGCGCAGCCTCAGGTACGGCGTCAGGTCGTCGTCGCGGACGGGCGTCAGCCCGGCGTCCGCCGCCTGCCGCGCCGCGTCATCGACGGTCAGCAGCGTCCCGATCCGCCAGCCGGTGCGGAACGCGTCGATCCGGCGCGCCTCCCGCGGGCCGGCGGCGGCTCCAGCCGGGGTGAGGACGTCGTCGCAGACCACGAGCACGCCGCCGGGGCGCAGCAGGCCAGCCGCCCGGCGGAAGTAGGCGGCGGGATCGGGGCCGTGGACGAACGCCTCGACGGAGACGACGAGGTCCGCCCCCGCCAGGTCGTCCTGCGGCGCGAGGAAGTCGCCCTCCCTGACCCGAACCCGCTCCGAGAGGCCCGCCTCGGCGACGAGCGCGGTGCCGACCTCTGCCTGGGCCGGGCTGATGGTGATGCCGTCGCCGACCAGATCGGGCCGGCGTGACGCCAGGTAGATGAGGCTGCCACCGACGCCGCACCCGAGGTCGACGACGCGCGGCGCCGCCTCGTCCCCGAGCAGCGACAGGACGGCCTCGTCGACGTGGTGGATGGCGTCATCGAGCGTGGTCACGCCAGGCGCCCAGACGGCCCGGTGGATCGACGCCCCACCCTCCCCCAGGCGCTGGAACCGCGCGGTGTTGCGGTCGTAGAACCGCTTCACCCGCTCGACCTGGCCGGACGTGTCCCCGTCGGCGCTCATCGCTCAGCCGTCCCACTGCACGACGATGGGGGCGGCGTACTTGAACGCGGTCGGGTTGATATCGAGCCCGAGCGCCGCCTCGCGGTGGAGCATGCGCGTGCCGGCGAGGCGCGCGTGCTGCAGTTCGGCCATCGTCTCCGCCCGGTGCCGGCCCTTCGGCGTCGCCGGGCAGGCGCCCGAGCGAGAACAGCGCGAAGTCGGCCTCGGCGACGACGTAGGTGTTGTACCGGGGCCCCACAGCTGGGCGAGCGACGGGTCGTCCCACGTCATCGACTCGACCGCCTCGACCCGTGCGTGCAACGACAGCACCGCGGCCCTCGGCATGCTGTCCTGCAGCCCGGCCCAGGCGGCCTGCCGGAGCGACTCCGGGCCCGCCGGCAGCCGCTCGTCGAGGTGGCCGACCCGTCGCCGGTACGCCAGGATCTGCCGTCGCGTGAGCTCGAGTGGCGACTGCACCGGCACGTCGCGGCGAGCCTACACGGTCGTGCGAAACCCCCTTGCCTTATCTACCGATTATCGATAGATTGCGACTGATAGTCGATTGAAGGAGGTTCGATGGGAACGCTGACCGTACTCGCGCTGCGCATCGTGCTCGCGATGATGCTCGCGGGCTCGCTGTTCGTGCAGGCAGTGATGGTGCCGCTCCTGGCCATCGACCTCTCCGGCGGCGACCTCGAAGGCGTGCGCGTCCCGCTCGTCGTCATCACGCTCCTCGGCATCGTCACGGTCCAGGTCGTCGTCGTGTGCGTGTGGCGGCTGCTGACGATGGTGCGGCGGGGCACGGTGTTCTCGCACGCCGCGTTCCGGTACGTGGACATCGTGATCGGCGCGGCCGCCGTGGCGTCGCTGCTCACCTTCGCACTCGGCGTCACGCTCGCACCGGGCGAGGCCGTCGCACCGGGCGTCGTCCTCCTGATCGGCGGCCTGGCCGTGATCGCCGCCGGGATCGCGCTGATCGTCCTCGTGCTGCGGATGCTGCTCGCCCAGGCGGTCGCCCGCGACGCGGAGGCGCACCACCTGCAGGCCGAGCTGGCGGCGGTGATCTGATGCCGATCGTCGTCGACGTCGACGTGATGCTGGCCCGGCGGAAGCTGTCGGTGGGCGCGCTGGCGGAGCAGGTCGGGATCACGCCCGCCAACCTGGCCGTGCTGAAGAACGGGCGCGCCAAGGCCGTGCGCTTCACCACGCTCGCCGCGCTGTGCGAGGTGCTCGGCTGCCAGCCCGGTGACCTGCTGCGCTGGGAGCCGGACGAGCCGGCCGACGCGGCCGCGCTCGAACAGCCGGCGGTCGAGGCGCGCCGCTAGCTGCCGCGCAGCGCGCCGGCGAGCAGCCCGACCACGGCCTGCGCGTGGCGCCCGTCCGGATCGCGCGGCGGCACGAGGTCGGAGACGCTGACGCCGATCAGCTCGCTGCGAGCGGCGACCGCCGCGACCAGTGCCGCCACCGCGGCGAGGTCGAGGCCGTCGGCCTGCTGGTACGTCACCGCCGGCATCGCGTCGACGTCGAACACGTCGAGATCGAGGTGCAGCCAGATGGCGCCGGCCTGCAGCGCCAGTCGTTCGGCGACGCCGGCCCCGATCTCGCAGGCGTCGCCGCGACGCACCATCGAGGCGGGAATCTGCTGGATCAGCGGATGCGCGAGCGCGCCCTCGTCGAAGCCGTCCGGATCGACCGGCCGGTGCCCGATCACGACCGTGTCGCCCGGGCGCACGATCGGCGGCTCGCCGGCGAGCCCGGCCAGCGTCGGGTTGCCGACGCCGCAGGCGATCGCGATGTCCATGTCGGCGACCTCGCCGGTCGGCGACGTCTCGCCGTCGTAGGAGTCGACGTGCCCGTCGAGGAAGCAGGCGCCGACACGCGGGGCGTGCTGCCTCGCGCCGGCGAGGGCGCCGATCACGAACGAGCAGTCGCCGCCGATCACGAGCGGCGTCGCGCCGCCGGCGAGCACCTCGTCGACGGCGCCGCGCACGGCCGTGCAGGCCGCCACGATCTGGTCGAAGGCGAGCACGCCGTTCGCGTGGCGATTCCGGTCGGTGATCGGGCCGTGGACGTCGCCGCGATCGCGTGCGCCGAGCGCCTCGGCGATGCCGGCGTCGCGCAGCGCCTGCGGTCCCAGCTGCTCGCCACGGCCCGTCGCAGAGCAGTCGAGCGGCGAGCCGATGATCACCCAGTCGCGACGCACCTCAGCCTTGCCTGGCACGTGCCGTGGAAGGCTCGAGGAACGCGCCGAGCAGCTCCAGCGTCCGCGCGGGCTGCTCCTCCGGAATGAAGTGACCGCAGTCCAGCGCCTCGCCGCGGACGTCGGGCGCGTGCTCGCGCCAGACGGCGAGGAAGTCGGCGTACTGCGCCCACACCGGGTTGCGCGTGCCCCAGAGGACGAGCAGCGGGCAGGCCACCCGGTGGCCGGCGGCGCGGTCGGCACGGTCGTGCTCGAGGTCGATCGACGCGGCGGCGCGGTAATCCTCGCACCAGCCGCGCACGACCTCGGGGTCGCGCCCGGCGGCGAGGTAGGCGGCGAACGCCTCCGCTGAGATGGCACCCGATCGGACGACACCGCCGAGCTGGGTCTGCAGGAACTGCTCGATCGCGCCCGTCAGCATCGCCTCCGGCAACGGCGCCGGCTGGATCAGGAAGAACCAGTGCCAGTAGCTGCGCGGCGAACCGCTGGTCGGCGCTCTCGTACATCGTCAGGGTCGGCAGGATGTCGAGCACCGCCGCCCGCTCGACCGCGTCGGGATGGTCGAGCGCGAGGCGGTGCGTGACCCGCGCTCCGCGGTCGTGCCCGACGACCGCGAACCGCTCGTGCCCGAGCTCTCGCAGCACGGCCACGATGTCGCCGCCCATCGCGCGGAACGATGCCTGCGCGTGGTCCGGCTCCGACGGCGGCACCGAGCTCGCACCGTAGCCGCGCAGGTCGGGCACGACGACCGTCCGCGTCTCCGCCAGGGCCGGCGCGACATCGCGCCACATCGCGCGCGTCTGCGGGAACCCGTGCAGCAGGACGACCGGTGGCCCATCGCCCGCGACCAGGTAGTCGATCTCGGCCCCGGGGACGGTCGTCCGTCGCCGCTCGAAGTCCTGGAACGCCGTCATTCGCTGCACAGCCTACGGGCTACGACCGCGCGAGCAGTCGTTCCAGCGGCCGCGTGTTGAGCACGTCCGCGACCGTGGCGCGGCCAGCGCGGGCGGTGTGGACGGCGTACTCGACGGCATCGAGGCCCGGCATGCCGTGCGCGTCGCTCGAGCAGACGATCGACACCCCGGCCTCGATCGCCAGCCGCACGTGGGGCCCGGACAGGTCGAGCCGGTTGGCGAGGCCGTTCACCTCCAGCGCGACGCCGGTCTCGAGCGCGACGGCGATCGTGCGCTCGAGGTCGAGCGCGTTCTCCGGGCGGTGCCCGATCAGCCGGCCGGTCGGGTGGCTGAGGCAGCGCACGGCGGGATGCCGCATCGCCTCGGTGACGCGCGCGGTCAGCTCCCGGCGGGGCAGGCGCTGCCCGCGATGCAGCGAGAGCTGGACCCAGTCGAGCTCGGCCAGGACGTCGTCGGGCGCATCGAGGCTGCCGTCGTCGCGGATGTCGCACTCGACGCCGCGCAGGATCCGGAACGGCGCCAGCCGCTCGTTGGCGGCGGCGATCTCCTCGCCCTGGCGGCGCAGTGCATCACCGTCCAGCCCGGGCACGACGCTCACGTTCGGGGTGTGGTCGCAGATGGCCAGGTACTCGTAGCCGCGGGCGCGGGCGGCGGTGCCCATCTCGAGGACGGTCGCCCGGCCGTCCGACCACGTCGTGTGCACGTGCAGATCGCCGCGCAGGTCGGCCCGCTCCACGAGCACCGGCGGCACCGGTTCGAGCGTGCCGTCGCGGATCTCGGGCGGCGGCACGGCGAGGCCCAGGCTGCCGTAGAGGGACGCCTCGTCGGCCGCGGTGGGGAGCGGGCCGAGCGCATCGACGTGCGCGGCGGGCCCGGTCGCGCGCACCAGCGCGGTGCCGAGCGCCCCGGGCGGCGCGACCACGAGCTCGATCGGGATGCCATCCGCGGTGATGCCGGTGCCGGCGTCGAGCAGCGCGACGATCTCGGGCAGGGCGGCGAAGCGCTCTCGCGCGGCAGCGGGATCGTCGGACGCCACGACCACGGCCAGGTGCGTCGGCTGGTCGACCCAGCGCCGCGCCTCGCCGGCGGCGTGCCCGCCGAGCGCCGAGGCGATCGTCTCGGTCAGCGCCCGGGCGCGGGGCAGCAGGATCCCCCGGGGCGCCGGGGTGTGCTGCTGCGCGAGCGCCGCGACGATCTGCGCCTCCCGCTTCGGCCCGATGCCGGGCACCTCGAGGAGGCGACCGGTTTGCGCTGCCTGCCGCAGCTCGGCGGCGGTCGAGATCCCCAGCGCCGATCCGATCTCGAGCATCCGGTCGGCACTGAACCCGAGCATGCGGCCAAGCGCGACGAGCTCGAGCGGCGTCGACTGGCGCAGCTCGGTCAGCTCCGCGATCTCGCCGGTCTCGACGAGCTCGCGCAGCTTCGCCTCGATCCCCCGGCCGATGCCGCGCAGCTCGCGCGCCCGGCCTTGCCGGACGAGCGCCTCCACCGGTACGGGTGCGGCACGAATCAGCTCCGCTGCGCGCCGGTACGCACGCGCGCTGTACGGGTTGGCGGCGGCGAGCTCCAGCAGCGCGGCCATCTCGTCCAGCCGCCCGGCCATCAGGGCGTTGTCGATCGGAGTCGGGCGGGCCACGCCGGAGTTGTATCGCGACGCCCCGGGCCAGGGCCGTGCCGAGCCCGGCGGCTGCTGCCGGGTTTGGGGGCCTCGACCCGCGGCAATCACGTGGCCACGACGCCCTGCGACCCTGGAGGTTCCGATGACCGACGAGACGCCAACGCCGGCCCGCGCCGACGACGATGTCGAGGAGCTGGCGGAAGCCGGCGCCCGAGAGCAGGGCGTGCGCACCGAGCATCCCGACGACCTCTCCAGCCCGCAGATGACGTCGCCCGTCGAGGACGACGAGTCTGCTCGCAATTCGCGGTAGGGCTGCGGGACGAACGGGTCAGGCAAGCTCCTCGGCGGTTTCGGTCGGCGCACTCAGGGCACGCTCCGACCATGGCAGACGCGAGCAGGTCGGAGCGCGACGAAGGCAATCGCACCGGGCGGCGGAGAGGTGAGCTCCGTGGGATCACGACGCCGGGGATCCTGCTCGGGCTAGGGCTCGGGGGCTTCGCCGACGGAATCGTGCTCCATCAGGTCCTGCAGTGGCATCACATGCGCACGGGCGACGGCGCGCTCGGCGACGAGCGCATGACGACCGTCGCCGGGCTCGAGGCCAACACCCTGGCCGACGGCGTCTTCCATGTCTCGACGTGGATCCTGACGGTCGCCGGACTGCTCCTGCTGTGGAGCGTCGTGCGTGACGGCCGCGGCCTGCGCTCGTGGTGGGAGCTGATCGGCTGGATCCTCGCCGGCTGGGGCATCTTCAACCTGGTCGAGGGGATCGTCGACCACCACATCCTCGGTGTCCACCACGTGCGCGACGACATCGGTGCGCCGCTCAGCTGGGATCTCGCCTTTCTCGCCTCCGGTGTGGTCCTCACGGCCGTGGGCGTGATCCTCGGCCGACGGGGACGCGACCAGGCCCGTTAGATCGCCGCGGCCACCAGGAAGGCGCCGTGCACGGCCGCCTCGATGCGGTGCGGGCTGACCGCATCGCCGACGACGTGCACCTCGACCCGACCTTCGAGCGCCCCGGCGAGGTGGTCGTCCGGCCGTGCCCACGTGTGCACGACGAGATCGAACGGCTCGGCGCGGTCGGTGCCGGTGGCCCCGTCGTGGAGCGTCGCGAGCACCCCGCCCTCCGTCTCCTCGATCGCCGTGCACGTCGTCGCGATCGCGATCTGCACGGCACCGCCGCGGTAGAGGAGCTCGAGCAGATCCACCAGGGTCTCGGGCTCCAGCAGCTCCGCGATGGCCGGCCGGGGGCTGATCACGCGCACCTGCAGGCCGAACGACGCGAGGTGGGCAGCGAGCACCAGCGCCTGCGATCGGTGGTCGTCGTCGACGACGAGCACCCGGGCGGAGGCCGGTGGCTGCTCGCGGGCGAGCAGGTCGCGGCCGGAGATCACCCGCTCGCTTCCTCCCGTCCAGGGAGGAGCCGCGGAGGTCGCTCCCGTCGCGACGATGACGGCATCCGGGCTGGCGGCCATTACGACGTCCGCGTCGACGGTCTGGCCGCGCCGCACGTCGACGCCGAGGCGCTCCACCTCGCTGCCCAGCCAGTCGACCGTCCGCGCGAGCTCGGCCCGGGTGGGAGGCCGGGCAGCCAGGCGCACCGTCCCGCCGAGCTGCTCCGACCGCTCGAACAGGATCACCTCATGACCGCGCCCGGCTGCGACGCGGGCCGCCTCGAGCCCGGCGGGACCGCCGCCGACGACGACCACCCGGCGGGTGGACGCCGCCGGGGCCGTGTCCGCGCCGAGCCGCGAGCGCTCGAATCCCGTGGCGGCGTTGTAGATGCACTTGACGTTCCGGTCGCGCCACAGCTCGCCGGCGCACATCTGGACGCAGCCGACGCACGGCCGGATCTGCGCTCGCCGGCCCTCGACCAGCTTGCGAACCAGGTCGGGATCGGCGATGTGCGCGCGCGTCATCCCGATGACGTCTGCCGACCCCTCCGCCAGCACCCGCTCGGCGAGCTCGGGATCCGTGATCCGGCCGACGCAGAACACGGGGATCGCCACGCGCTGCTTGACGGCCCGTGCGTAGCCGACGTAGCAGCCGTGCTCCGTCGCCATGGTGGGAATCACCGAGCCGTGGAAGTTCGCGGAGACGTTCAGGTAGTCCACCAGCCCGGTCGCCGCGATCGCCTCGCAGATCTGCAGCCAGTCCTCCTGCTCCAGCGAGCCGGCGACCTCGTCGCTGCCGTTCACGCGCGTCGCGACGATGCCGCTGCTCCCGACGACGGCCCGCACCGCGTCGATGATCTCGAGCACGAACCGGAGCCGGGCCTCGAAGCTGCCCCCGTAGGCGTCGGTCCGCGTGTTCGTCAGCGGCGAGAGGAAGCCGTTGATCAGCTGGCCGTGCCCGACGGCCAGCTCGACGCCGTCCATGCCGCCGAGCATCGCCCGCCGCGCCGCCTGCGCGAACGCGTCGACGACCAGCGCGATCTCGGAGACCGTCATCGCATGCGGCACGCGTCCGAGGCTGTGGAACGACACCGGCGAGGGCGCCCAGATCGGCCCCTCGTGGCCTGCCGCTCGCTGGCTCATGTGGCCCAGCTGCGGGATGATCAGCGCGCCGTGCTCATGCACGGCCTCGCTGAGCTGCCGGTAGCGAGGGACGATGCGGTCGTCGGTGTTGGCGTAGATGCCGTGCGGCATCGGCGACGACGGGTGGACCGCCGTGGCACCCATCGTCACGAGTGCGGCGCCGCCGGCCGCGCGGGCAGCGAAGTAGGCGACGTCGTCGTCGTTCGGCAGCTGGTCGCGATCGACGTTGAACGTCGTGTGGCCGGTTACCTGAACGCGGTTGCGCAGCTGGACCGGCCCGAGGTCGAGGGGGCTCAGCAACCGCGTGAAGGTCACCTCGCTCCTGCCAACGCGCGGTCGAACAGGTCGGCCACGGCGCCGCTCGGAGACTCGAGGTCCCGGGCGAGGGCGAGCGCCTCGTCCGTCCCGAGCGTCGGCTCGGCCAGCTCGACGAACTTCGCCCGCAGCCGGTCGTTGTCGAGGGGCGCCTCCGCGTCGCCCGGCGCGATCTTGCACAGCAGCTCCGCGCTGCTGCCATCGGTTCCGCGCACCACGAGCCGGGCGGGATAGTGCGCCGGGTACAGGTCGTCGAGGTCGGGAGCGTAGGAGACGGTCGTCCGCCGGCAGACGGCGCCGATGGCCTCGTTGTCCAGGTTGCGTTCGCTCATCTCCCGTGATCCGGCCGCGCCGTACACGGCGATCGCGGCCAGCACGAACGGGAAGCTGTACTGGGCGTGCTCGAGGGTCGGCGGCTGCGAGTCGCTCAGGAATACGGCCGAGCGGTGCGTCCCCACCTCGATCGCTGCGATGTCGTCGGCGCCGACGCCCTCGTCCTGCATGAAGGTCGCCAGGCCACCGGCAGCGGCGTGCGTGTAGCGGCAGGCGGCGTACGGCTTGAAGTACGTGTTCGCGGCCTCGAAGACGGTGCCCCACGTGGCGACGAAGGGATCATCCATCGCGCCGTCGCGGTCGAACGGCGTCGGCGGGAAGACGTCCGGCGCCGGCGACCGGCGATCGTCCGGGAAGCCCATGAAGCCGGCCTCGGCGAGGCTCACGGCCATCGTCGCGGTGGCGGCGGACCATCCGATCGCCTCCTTCAGCATCGGCCACTGGAACGCCGACATCGGCGCGTGCGCCCAGGCGATCGCGATCGCGCGGCCGATGCCGTCCGCGTCGAGACCGCGCAGCTTGGCGGCAGCCGCGGCCGCGCCCAGGGCGCCGCCCGTTCCGGTGCAGTGGTAGTCGTCGGCCGGGTGCTGGGGCCAGAGCAGGTGCGACGCACGGATCGCCACCTCGGCGCCCGCCACGTGCGCCACCAGAAAGTCGTCGATCGTCGCGCCCGGAGGCGCGGTTGCGAGCAACGTGGGGACGATCACCGACGCCGGATGGATCGCGCCTCCCTGGTAGTGCCCGTCGTCGTAGTCGAGCGCGCTGGCGGCGACGCCGTTTGCGAAGGCGGCCATGCAGGCGGAGGCCGTGCCGCCGGCGACCACCCTCGTCGCGCCGGCATCCCGGCCGGCCACCTCGGCGGCGATCTGCGCCGACCGGGTGGCGACGCCGCCCAGCATCGTGCCCAGCGTGTCGCGAAACGCGGCCCGCACCTGGCCCATCGCCGGCGCCGGGATTCGGGACTCATCGAGATCGTCGACGAACTCGCTGATCGCAGTCAGGGCGGGCATGTGACCTCCGGTCGCTGAGCGTCGGAAGTCTTGCAGCGCCCCGCGCTCGCGCAAAGTCCGGCGCCGCGAGGTGGCTATCCGGGAGACGGTGCACGGCTGGCCCCGTGAGGACCAGCGCTCCACCGTGAGGCGCGATCTCCAGCGTGAGGCGCGATCTCAGCCCATGCTGCCGCCGTGCGGGGCGCGTTCCCGAGAACGCCGGATCGGGCGGCTCGTTCCAGATCCGACACGAGGTCGAGATCGAGGCTATCGGGAAGGAGACGAACCGAGCGGCCAGCGGCTCGCGCGCTCTCGATGGTGGCTCGGACGACGCTGGCCGTGCTCATCGGCACGTCGAAGATCATCGGAGCAGGCCTTGCCAGTCCCACGGCCCAGTAGCCGCCGTCCGCGCACGGTGCGAGCACGACCTCGTCCTGCGTGACCGGAACGCAGTCGAGGATCGCCGGCTCGATCGCGAAAGGCGAGTCGGCAGCTGCGATGACGCAGGCTGACGCGCCATCGCCGAGCTCGCGGTCCGAGAGTTGCGCGAGCCGGTGGCCGAGAGATCCGTCCGGCCTGCAGCGACCATCGCGAACCGGTCGGGAACGCCGAGCGATCGAAGGCGCTGGGCCGCGTCGGGCGGATCGTGGTACAGGACCAGCCGCGCCCACGGTGGCGCCGAGCGTTGCGAGCGCCTCGGCCGAATCGAGCAGCATCGCCTCGGCGAGCCGGCGCGCGTTCCGTGCCCCGAGCGTCGCGGCCAGCCGCGTCTTCGCCCTGCCGCTGGCCGGCTCCTTCGCGATCAGTGCGAGGGAAATCGTCACCGCATGGTCTCGCGGAGGAGCAGCATGCTCCAGCACTGCGCTGCCCGGATCGAGCCGCGGACCGACCCGGAGACCTTGGACTGACCACCGAGGCGCGGCAGGTACGCGATGGGCATCTCGCCGACCCGCAGGCCGGCCTTTCCGCAGCGGATGATCATCTCGAGCGGCCAGCCGAAGCCGCGATCGTGCACACCGAGCTCGAGAAGCACGTCGCGGCGGATCGCGCGGAGCGGCCCGATATCCGTCATCCGCGGTGCACCGACGAGCGGCAGCGCCGCACCGACGGCGCGGTTGATCAGGCGGTGGTCACGGCGCATCGCCGCACTCGGATTCCGCGTCCGGGAGCCCAGGCTGAGGTCGAGTGTCCCGCCGAGTACCGGCGCCACGACCCGCGGCACGTCGGCCGGCGCGAACGAGCCGTCGGCGTCGAGGAAACACAGGACGTCGCCGCGGGCGGCCACGGTACCCGCCCAGCACGCCGCGCCGAAGCCGCGCCGCGGCTCGACGACGACCCGCGCGCCGGCGGCGGTCGCGAGCCGGCCGGTGCCATCGTTCGACCCGTTGTCGACGACGAGCACCTCGTCGGCGCAATCGAGCAGGCCCGTCACGACGCGGCCGATCACCTCCGCCTCGTTCAGTGCCGGCAAGACCAGCGTCGTCGTCGCGGTCACGACGCCAGCCGAACCCGTCGAGACGCGGCGCTCGCTGCCAGGGCATGCTCCAGGTCGTCGAGGAGATCGGCGGGATCCTCGATGCCGAGGGACAGGCGGATCGTTCCGGTCGCGATGCCGGCCGCGTGTCGCTCGGACCGGTCGAGATTCGCGTGGGAGCCGGTTCGGGTGGTGGCTGCGAGGCTCTCGACGCCGCCGAGCGTGGTGAGCGGACGGATCAGCCGGAGCGACTGGACGAGCCGGGTCGCCCGCGGCTCGCTCCCCACGCCGAACGTGACCAGGCCAGTGCTGCCGGCGAGGAGCCTGCCGGCAAGGCGATAGTCGGGATGCGACGGGAGCTGAGGGTGTGCAACCAGATCGACCGCCGTCTGCTCCTCGAGCCATCCGGCCACGACGCGGGCGGTAAGGTTCTGGCGATCGACGCGGAGCGCGAGCGTCTTGAGGCCACGCTCGAGCAACGATGCCGCCTCGGGGTCGAGGCAGGCACCGAGCCAGTCGGCGGTTCGAGCGACCCCGCCGACCAGCTCGGCGGATCCAACCACCACGCCGGCGCTGATGTCGGAGTGGCCGTTCAGCGCCTTCGTCGCCGAGTGCACGACGAGGGCGGCGCCGAACGTCAGCGGGCGCTGGTTCACCGGCGTCGCGAGCGTCGCATCGACGACGAGGCGGGCACCGACGCGCCCGGACAATTCCGCGAGGAACGGGACGTCGGCGACGCGCAGCATCGGGTTGGACAGCGTCTCGACGAACAGGGCCGCGGCGCCATCGGCGCACCGCTCCCAGCCGGCGTGATCGTCCGACGCCCACGCTGATCACCTCCCGCCCGAGCCGGGGCAGTTCCTGCATCAGCAGCCGATGCGCGTCGCCGCAGATCTCACGCGCCGTCACCAGCCGGCCACCGGGTGGAACGACCGTCAGCAGCGCGGCGACGAGGGCGGCGCTGCCGGAGGCCAGGAGCTTCGCCGATTCGCCGCCCTCGAGCGCGGCGATGCGCGCGGCCACCGCATCGACGGTCGGGTTCGCGGTGCGCGAGTATGCGAACGAGCCGGGCGATCCCGCGACGCCGGCGTCGAAGGCGGCCGATCGATGCACGGGCGTGCCGCTGCCGCCGTCCGGCGGGGCGGTCGGACCGTGCACAGCGAGCGTCGCGAACTGCATCGCTCGTGGTGGGGGCGGCGCCACGCACTGAGCCTACCCGTCGCGCCGATCCCGAAATCCGCTCCGAGAGGCGCGTTTCGCACCTGTTCATTCGCGAGCGGCCTACGGTGCACGGATGGCCGCGATCCGCCCAAGCGCCCTGTTCGCGCGACTCGAACGCTTCCGCGTCGGGCCGTTCCGGCCGGGCGCCTTCCCCGCCGGGCTGCACGACGAGCGGACCGCCGCCGTGCTCGGCATCGCTCTCGGCGTCTCGTTCACGATCTGCTTCGCGACCGGGCTCGTGTCGCACGGGGTGCAGCGCGGTCCGGCCTGGTGGCGCGAGGCGTGGCCCGCCGATCCCGTGTCGCTCTACCGCTTCACGCAGGGGCTCCACATCTTCAGCGGCATCGTCGCGATCCCGCTGCTGCTGGTCAAGCTCTGGGTCGTCTTTCCGCGGCTGTTCGCGTGGCCTCCGTTCCGCGACCTCACGCACCTGATCGAGCGCACGGCGCTGGTCGCACTCGTCGCCGGGTCGTTGTTCCAGCTCGCGACGGGCGTGATGAACATCTTCTACTGGTACGCGTTCCCCTTCAACTTCCCCAACGCGCACTACGCCGGGGCGTGGATCGCGATCGGCGGTCTCGTCACGCACATCGGAGCGAAGTGGAGCGTTGCCCGACGTGCGCTGCGCGACCACCGACTCCGTCGCCGCGACGACCTCGACGGGAGGCGGCCTGACCCGGCGGTCGCTGCTCGCGGCCACCGGCGTCGCCGCGGGGGCGCTGCTGGCGACCACGCTGGGCTCCGCGATCGGCCCGCTCTCGCGCCTCGCCATCCTCGCCCCGCGGCGGGCCGGAACGGGGCCGCAAGGTGTGCCGGTCAACCACGTCGCGACTCCCGAGATCCTCGCCGCCGCCCGGTCGGATGACTACCGGCTGGTGGTCGACGGCGCGGTGACGAAGCCGATGTCGCTGACCCTGGCGGACGTCCAAAGGCTGCCGCGCTTCGACGAGACGCTGCCGATCTCCTGCGTCGAGGGCTGGAGCACGAGCGCGGACTGGCGGGGTCTCCGCCTCCGCGACCTGCTCGACCGGGCCGGCGCCGCCCCCGACGCCGTCCTCCGCGTCTACTCCCTCCAGCGCACCGGCGGCTCTCGGGCGTCACTCGTCTATCCCCATCACGGTCGCGACTCCCGCACCCTGCTCGCGCTCGAGCTGAACGGCGAGGAGTTGCACGTCGACCACGGGTGGCCGCTCCGGCTGATCGCACCGAACCGGCCGGGGACGCAGCAGACGAAGTGGCTGACGCGAATCGAGGTGCCTGTGAGCGCTGAGTCCGACCAGCCCGACCCGGGCCCGATCGACCGACGGGTGTTCTACCCGCTGCTGCTCGTCGGAATCGGTTGCATCGTCTGGGGTGTGCGGTCGCTCGACCAGCTGGACGTCCCGTTGCGGGGCTTCGCGACCTGGTTCTTCGGCGCGCTCCTCCTCCACGACGCGATCCTGGCGCCGTTCCTGGTGATCGCTGGCCGGCTCCTCTCCCGCGGTCTCGCCGAGCCGTGGCGGCGCGCGGTTCAGATCGCGGCCATCGTCGGAGGGGCGGTGCTGCTGTTCTCCATTCCGGCCCTGTTCGGCGACGGTCGCGACCCGCGCAACCCGTCGCTGCTACCGAACGACTACGGCCGCAACGTCGCGCTTCGTGCTCGCCGTCGTCGCGGTGGTCTCAGGGCTCGTCGCCGTGCGCAGCCGGCAACGGCGGAACCGGCGCCCGTAACGGCGCCCGGGCGAACTGGGAGATGCCGTCGGCGAACGTCATCTGCGCCACGAATCCGAGCTCGGCCCGCGCCCGGTCCGGAGACGCGAAGACATGCCGGACGTCGCCGAGTCGATACGCGCCCGTCACCACCGGCGGTCGATCCGGACGCAGCGCGCTCGCCAGCGCAGCGGCCATCTCGCCGATCGTCCGCGGGTCGCCGCTGGCGACGTTGTACACGCCCGGAGGCGCGGCGTCGGCGAGCGCGAGGACGTTCGCGTGCGCGACATCCCGGACGTGGACGAAGTCCCGGCGCTGACCGCCGTCCTCGAACACCTGCGGAGCCCGGCCCGCCTCCAGGGCGCTGCGGAAGATGCTGGCGACCCCGGCGTACGGCGTGTCGCGCGGCATCCGGGCGCCGTACACGTTGTGGTATCGCAGGCGGACCACCGGGACGTCGAGCTCACGCCCGTAGACGACGGCCAGGTGCTCCTGATGCAGCTTGGTCGCGGCGTAGACGTTGCGCGGATCGACCGGCGCGTCCTCCGGCACCGGTCGCGGCTCGAGCCCCGCGCCGCACGCCGGGCAGCATGGCTCCCAGCGGCCCGCATCGAGGTCGTCCCGGGCGCGCGGTGGAGCGCGGACGAGGCCGTGCTCCGGGCAGGTGTAGCCGGCCCTCGCCGTAGACGACCATCGAGCTTGCGAGCACGAGCCGGCCCCGGAAGCCGCACGCCGCGAGAGCACGCAGCAGCACGGCCGTCGCCGAGATCGTTGTGCTCGACGTAGCGCGTGACGTCGTCGAAATCGACGCCGAGACCGACCATCGACGCCTGGTGGGAGACGGCCGCGACCCCGCGGACGGCGCCGGCAACCGCGGTCGCGTCGCGAAGATCGGCGCGGACGACCTCGACACCGTCCGGAAGGACGACGGAGGCGTCCGCGGGCTGATGGTCGATGATCCGCACCGGCCGGCCGGCCGCGAGCACGGCAGCGACGACGTGGGATCCGATGAAGCCGAGGCCGCCCGTGACCAGCACGGGGCCTCGGGTGCTGGACACGGACTCGGCGCGGTGCATCCGCTGAGCGTAGGGGCCCGGCCGCCAGGGACGCGAACGGGACGGTGAACGAGTGCGGCACCGGCAGGCTCGTTCATACATTCGTCGCGAACGCGCCCCGTACGATGCGACGGTGAACGATCCGTCTGTGGTCGTCCCTCGCCCGCGCGGCGCGGGCGCGCTCGGCGCCGTCGCCCGCAGGGCCCGCCTCATCGCTGCCGTCGCAACGGTCGCGGTCCTCTTCGGTGGCGTCGTCCTCCGCCGATCCGGTGTCGACCTCGGCGCGGCCACCGCCCCGTTGTTCTGGGTCGACTTCCGCGACAAGTACGGCTTCGCCCCCGCCCACCCGTGGTGGCCGCTTCCCGTGATCGCGCTCGCGCTGGTGGCGGCGATGGCGCTGCTCCGGTCCTCCCGCCTGCCCGCGCCGTGGTTCGTGGCCGTCGTCCTCGTCCTGGCGCTCGCCGCCCGGCTCGCACTCGACCAGGCGACGGGAAGCACCGCTCGGACGGTTTTCGTGCTCACGGCGCTCGGCGCCTCGGCCGTGATCCCCACCTATCTCCTGGGCCGATCGCTCGCCGACGACCGGGCCGCGCGCGTCGCAGTGGTGCTGTTCGCCCTGGCGCCGCAGACCCTCCCGTACGGTCGAGCGCGGCGCCAGCGCCGCGTGGGCACTGGCGGCCTGCGTCTTCGTCGCGGCGGCGACGGGCGTGATGGAGGCAGAGGTCGAACGGATCTGGCAGTTCCTGGTCCCGCTCGCCGCCGTCGCCGCCGCTCCCTACGCGCCCGCCCGCGAGTGGCTCTGGATCGGGCTTGCCGCCGGCCTACTACAGGCCTACGCGATCGAGCTGCGATGGGACACGACATTCTGAGGCCATGGCGGTGACCGGCCTCGTCGACGTCCGCGATCTGCGTCGCGTGTACGGTCGCGGAGCGGCGCGCCGAGCCGTGCTCGACGGCGTCAGCCTCGAGGTGACGGCTGGTGAGATGGTCGCGATCCTCGGCCCATCGGGGTCCGGCAAGTCGACGTTGCTCAACCTGCTCGGCGGCCTCGACCGGCCGAGCAGCGGCGAGATCACGATCGCCGGCCAATCGCTCGGCGGACTTGGCGAGTCGGCGCTGGCCCGGTTCCGGCGCTCGACGGTCGGGTTCGTCTTCCAGTCGTTCCACCTGATCCCCGAGCTGTCGGCGTGGGAGAACATCCTGCTGCCCGCGCGCCTCGCCGGCGACCGCGCAGCCGGCCAGGGCGCGCGCCGGGGCGCTGGTCGAGAGCCTCGGTCTCGAAGCACGTCATCCGGCAGCTCCCGATCGACCTCTCCGGCGGGGAGTCCCAACGCGTCGCGATCGCGCGCGCTCTGGTGATGGATCCGCCGTTGCTGCTCGCCGACGAGCCGACCGGGAACCTCGACGCCGCCTCGGGAGCAGCGGTGATCGACCTGCTCGCCGACATGACGGGCTCGGGGCGAACCGTCGTGCTGGTGACCCACGATGATCGGCTGGCGGCTGCGGCCCACCGGGTCATCCCCCTGCGCGACGGGCGCCTCGCTTGACCGTCATCCTGCTGCGCGCAGTCGCCTCTCTGCGGGCCCGCCCGGCGTCGACCCTCGCCATGGCGCTCGGGCTGTTCTTCGCCGGTGCGATTCTGGGCAGCGCCGTGACGACGCGCGACGCTCTCGGCGGCGGGCTCGAGCGCGCGCAGGCGGCGGCGGGGACCGGTGACGTGATCGCGCGGTTCGATCCGGTGCCGTTGGCGTCGCTGCAGACGCGGATCGACGGGATCGCGAACGTCGCGGACTGGTCGCCGCGGCTGACAGTCCGGCCCGTCGACATCGGCACCCGTCGCGGCGACGGCGAGCGCCGGACCGGCACGGCGGAGGCGAACGGCATGATGCTCGACCGGCCGGTGCAGCCCGTGCTGGTCGTCGCCGGACGCTGGCTGTCGGGGAAAGGCGACGAGGTCGTCGTCGAGCGTGGGCTGTTCACCGCGTGGCACCTCCGGCTCGGGCAGGAGCTGGTGGTGCGCGGCGGCGCGGTCCCCTGTTCGTGCGTGTCGTCGGTGTCTCGGTCGAGCCCGAGTGCTCGCCTTCCCCCTCGCCTCGCGGCCGCGGATCTACCTCCCGTACACGTCCGTCCGACGCCGGCTCGCCGCCGTCGGCGGCCGATCGCCGGTGACGGGTCTCTCGCTGAACGTCACCGACCGCTCGCGCCTCGCAGTGACGCTGGCGCAACTGCGTGCCGCCAGCTTCGGGCTGCAGCGCGTCACCATCCAGACCCGGACGGGAATCCGCCTCGCCATCGATCAGGCCTCCGGCCTGATCTCCTCCGTGATCGCCGCGTTCGCCCTCGTCGCGCTCGCCGCAGCGATCGTGATGATCGCCGCCGCCGCCCACGCCCGCGTCACCCGCGACCTGGCGACGATCGGCGCGCTCCGCGCGATCGGCTTTCCCGGCCCGGCGATCGCCGCAACCTACGCCGTTGAGGTGGGCCTGGTCGCCGCGGTCGCGCTCGGATCCGGCGTGCTCGTCGGAGCGCTCGCGGTCGCGCGCCCCGCCGGCGTGTTGCTCGAGAGCTTCAACGAGCTTCCGCCGCCTCACTCCGTCTCGCTCGGGCATCTGGCCGTGGCGGTCGTGGCCGTGCTCTGCGCGGCCCTCGCAGCAGGCATCCCTGCGCTCCTGGCGGCGCGGCGGCCCGTCGTCGAGCTGCTTCGCGGCGCGACGGTCGTCCGCACCAGCCGCGCCGGCGTCGTGGGATCGCCGCTGCTCCTCGGCGCGAGGCTCGCGCTATCCCGGCCGCTGCGTCTGGCCGCATCGGTCGTCGCCGTCGCCGGCGGGATCGCCGTCCTGCTCGTCATGGCATCGCTCGCGCGGACGCTGCTCGCCGCCCAGGACAATCCGCAGTCGCTCGGCGTGCGCTATTCGCTCCTGGTGGCCGACTCGCCCGGAGCGCTCGCGACGGTGCGGACCACGCCGGGTGTGGCCGCGGCAGCCGTTCGCTACGACACGCTCGCGGTCAACGCCTACGATCTCGGTCAGCCGCCTGCGGGTCGTCGCCTTCGGGGACGGAGCGCGAGGCGTGTTCGACGGTCGCCCGCTGCTCGCCGGTCGACGGAGCGCGGGGTCCGGCGAGGCGGAGGTCGGCGAGGGCCTCGCGAGCAGCTTCGGGCTCGACACAGGGCAGACGCTGATCGCCGACCTCGAGGGTGGCGGGGAGGTGCGGCTCCTCGTCGTCGGGATCGTGCGGGAGCCGCTGAACGACGGGCGGATCGCGTACACCGACAGCGAGACGCTCCTGGCCGCCCAGCCGGAGCTGACGCCCCAGATCGCCGTCCGTCCGCTCACCGGCACGTCGGCGCCAGTCGTCAAGTCGCGGCTGGAAGCGCTCGGGATCTCCGCGATCCCGACCAACGGCCTCGTCCCTTCCGGCTCGTCGTTCATCGCCGCCGTCGTCGCGCTGCTCCGTGCGGTGGCCGTCGTGAATGGCCTCGGATCGCTCGCCCTCGCGGTGCTGGCGCTGGTCGGCCTGGCGCGAGAGCGGTCCGACACCGTGGCCGTCATCCGCGCCGTCGGCGGACGTCGCGTGCACGTCGCGGCGCTCCTCGGCGGGGCGGCCTGACATTGGTCGGCCTGGCGGTTGCGCTGGTCGCGCTGGTGGATTGGCTGTTGCTCACGCCGCTGATCACCGACGTCCTGGGAACCTACGGCGCGCTCGACGTGTCCCTCGCGGCGGGCGATCTCGCGCTGGCAGCCGTGCGGCGCGGCGAGGGCCGCGCTCGCGGCGAGCGGCGTGGTCGCCGTGCACTATTCACGCGTCACCGTGCTCGGGGCCCTGCGCGCCGAGTAGCGCGTCAGCGAGACAGGTACAGGCGCACGTTGCGATCCTCCCGCCGGCCGGACGTCGCGCTTCGGCCGGCCACCCTGAAAATCCAGCTCGGCGAGCTCGCGCGAGATGCCGGCCAACCCGAGATAGCCCGCGGCCGCCCGGAACGCCCGCATGGTCGATCAGCCACGTGTCGAGGGCGACGCGCCCGTCGCGGAGCTCGACGAGCCGGAACGCACGGGCCTGCTGCGGGAAGTCCGCCAGCGAGGGCGTCCGCACCAGCCAGTAACCGCCCGGCCGGACGTCGGCCGGGGGGTGATCAGGTTCCGGTGCGTGTCGCCGCTGAGCACGGCGATCACCGCCGGGGCGGCGTCGATCAACGCGAGGGCCGCGTCGCCGCCGGCGGTGTCCTCCAGCGCCGTCGGGGAGGCGACGAGCACCCGGCTGCCGTGGGCGCGGGCCAGCGCGTCCGAAGCCACGCGAGTTCCTCCGGCGGCAGCAGGCCTCCGGATCCTCCGTCGCGGCGCGCCGTGTCCAGCGCGATCAACTCGACCCCGGGCGCCACCGTGCGGGAGTACGCGAGCCGTCCGGCCCGCGCCATCGCCGGATCGGCGGTCACGCTCGATGCCGACTCGACGGCCGCCACGACCTGGGCGGGGGTGAGCAGGCGACGATCGGGATCAGCGGGAACCTGCTCGAAGCGTCCCGCAGCGTCGTCTTGCAGCAGACTCGCCACGTCGGCGCGATTCAGGGAGCCACGTCGCGCCTCGTCGAGGGCGGCGCGGGAGGCAGCGACGAGCTTCTCCGACCCCGTCGCGACTTGGCCGAGCGCATCGTCGACCGGGACGTTCCCCTGCACGAGGACGTCGTGGTTCGACAGGAGCGGGTACCACGGCGCGGTCAGGCCCGCGGCTCGAAAGGGCGTCAGCGCGGCAGTCAGGAGGCCGGGGTACCGAGGCTGGTCGATGTCCGGCCGGTAGAGGAAGGGGTTCGGAGACGTCGGCGCCTGCACGCCGGCGTAGCCACGAGCACCGGAGTCCGGCCTGACTGTTTTCCCTCCGAGTACACCAACTGCCCAGGCGAGCTCATTGCGCTGGGCGTTGTCGATCAGATCGCCGGTCTCGAGCACGAATGCGGGACGGACCGCATTGACGCTCTGGATCATCGCGGCGAGCACCTGCGTCGTCAGCGCCTCCTGCGGCCGGAACGCCGACGCCACCGCGCCCCCGATGGGATCGATCGCCTCGACGCGCAACGGCGACTGGGAGTCGGTGATGTGGGCGTCGCTGATCTGCGCGAACGTCACCAGCGTCCGCGCTACGGCCGCAGCGGGCGCCAGTTCGCGACGCTGCCGCAGCGGTTCGCCGGCCGCCTGCTCGAGCACACCGACGTCCCGCGGATCCGCAAGCGTGCAGCGCAGCGTCGAGCCGGGGCAACCAGCAGGGAACGTTCTGTCATCGCTGCCTCCGCACGCCGCCAGAGCCCCCGCCACGGCGAGCGAGACGACTGCGAGACGCCATGACATCCGCGGCCCAGAGTCACGCATCTGCGGTCATGCCGGCGCATGGATCGGCACGGTGAAGGCCATCCGCGCGCCGGGCTGGCCGGGGTTTGCGACCCAGATGCGGCCACCGTGCGCCTCCACGATCGCGCGGGCGATCGCGAGTCCGAGCCCCGCACCGCCGACCGGCCGCGAGGCGTCGTCACCGCCGCGGTAGAAGCGGTCGAACACGCGCGGTGCGTCCGCGACCGCGATCCCGGTGCCCGTGTCGGCGATCTCGAACCGCACCACGCCGTTCTCCCCGTCGGCGCTGAGCGTCACCGAACCGCCGACGGGCGCGTGGGCAACGGCGTTCTCGAGCAGGTTGAACAGCACGCGCTGGAGCCGCTCCGGGCTGGCGGACACCGCCGGCAGCTCGACCTCGACCCGCTCGGCCAGCGTCACGCTGCGCTCGTCGGCGGCCGGCCGGAACGCCTCGGCCGTCTCCTCGACCAGCTCGGCGACCGCGACCGGGACACGCTCCCAGGCGACGTCGCCGGCGTCGATGCGCGCCAGCTCGAACAGGTCGTCGACGAGCTCGCGCAGGTGGGCGAGATGCACTCGCATCCGCGCCTGGTAGTCGGCGATCTCCTCCGGCGACGTGACGACGCCGTCGGCGACGGCATCGACCAGCAGGCCGAGCGCGGCGATCGGCGTGCGCAGGTCGTGCGACACCGCGGCCACCAGTTCCCGCCGGGCCCGGTCGGACGCCGCCAGGTCGCGCGCCATGGCGTTCGCCGCGACTGCGAGGTCTGCCAGCTCGCGCGGCCCCGTCTCCGGCACCGGCTCGGCGCCACGGCCGGCGGCCAGGCGGTCGAGCCGCTCTCCGAGCCGCGTCACCTGCGCCGCCGCGTGCCCGGACAGCAGACTGGCGCCGCGAAGCGCGACGATGACGGAGAACACCAGCATCACGGCGACCACTTCGGCGTCGCGCCTGGAGACCACCATGAGCTGCGTGCCGGCGAGCGCCGACACCAGAACGAGCCCCACCGCGCCGATTACGCCCGCGGCGTAGTGTCGGCGCAGCGAACCGGCGACGGCGCGCAGCGTCACCACGTGTGTCATCGCCAGCCACGCGAACGCGATCGTCACCAGTACGGCCAGGAGCACAGCGATCTCGTCGCGCTGCTGATCCATCCACACCAGCAGCGCGCCCGTGATCGCGGCAGCCGCCAGCACGGCGGCGACCGATCCGGCTACGGCTCGAGCTTGTACCCGACGCCCCATACCGTCACCAGGTGCCGCGGGTTGAGCGGATCCTCCTCGATCTTGTGCCGCAGGCGGCGGACGTGCACCGTCACCGTGGCCGTGCTCGAGTAGTACGGGTAACGCCACACGGTGTCCATCAGGTCATCGCGCGAGAACGCGCGGCCCGGGTTGCGCGCCAGGTGCAGCAGCAGTTCGAACTCCTTCGCCGTCAGCTCGGCCGGCAGGCCGCGCGCCGTACAGGTGCGCGCCGCCTGGTCGATCGAGATGTCGCCGAACTCGAGCAGCTCGCCGTCTTCGCCGCCCGCCGCCGCCTGGCGTCGCAGCACCGCGCCGACGCGAGCCACCAGCTCGGCCGGCGAGAACGGCTTCACGACGTAGTCGTCGGCGCCCAGCTTGAGGCCGCTGACGCGCTCGGACTCCTCGCCGCGCGCGGTCAGAAGAATCACGGGCGTCGGACGCTTGCGTCGCAGCGTGGCCATGACCTGCAGGCCGTCGAGCTTCGGCAGCATCACGTCCAGCACCACGATATCGGGCCGCTCCCGCTCGGCCACGGCCAACGCCTCTTCGCCGTCGCGCGCGACGACGGCCCGATAGCCGTCACGTTCCAGGTAGCGCGCGACGACGTCGGCGATGGTGCGCTCGTCGTCGACGATCAGCACGGTGCGGGGCTGGGGCATCGCCTTCATCGTACGCGCCATCTTGCGAACGGTTCGCGAAATGGAACGGACACGAGCCCGAGACGCACGGTGAACGGTCGCGAAAGAGTTCGACCCTCCTCTGACGGCGCTCCGCCGATCTGGGACGATGACCCGATGACGAGCTTCGACTTCTCCAGCCTGCGCGCGATGTTCATCAACTGCACGTTGAAGCCGGCGCCGGAGGTCTCCAACACGCAGCGGCTGATGGACAACGCGATCACCATCATGCGCAGCAACGGCGTGGCGATCGACGAGGTGCGAGCCGTCGACCACGAGATCCCGCCGGGTGTCCAGATGGACATGACGGAGCACGGCTACGCACGCGACGACTGGCCGGCGATCCAGCGTCGCGTGCTCGACGCCGACATCCTGGTCCTCGGCACGCCGATCTGGCTCGGCGACAAGTCCAGCGTCAGCACGCGGGTGATCGAGCGGCTCTATGGCTACTCCGGTGAGCTGAACGAGCAGGGCCAGTGGATCTACTACGGCCGCGTCGGCGGTGTCGTGGTGACCGGCAACGAGGATGGGATCAAGCACGTCGCGATGAACCTGCTCTACTCGCTGCAGCACCTCGGCTACGTCATCCCGCCGCAGGCGGACTGCGGCTGGATCGGCGAGGCAGGCCCCGGCCCGAGCTACGCGGATCCCGGGAGCGGCGGCCCCGAGAACGAGTTCACCCGCCGGAACACCACCTTCATGGCGTGGAACCTGATGCACATGGCGGCGATGATCAAGCGGTCCGGCGGGATCCCGGCCCACGGGAACCAGCGTGCGGCCTGGGATGCCGGAGCGCGCTTCGACCATCCGAACCCCGAGTACCGCTGACGTCGAGCCCGTCTTCCCGAGGGGCCAGGGCACGGACTCGAGGAACCGTCCGCGTCCGGGGGACGCACCTCACCATTCAGCAGCTGAGCTGATCACGCGGTAGCGGTTGAGCCACCGGACGTCGGTGCGCCGGGGTCACCCGCAGCCGTCGGGAAACGAGTGGTGCTCGTGGGCGCCGACCCACCGGCCGGCCTCTTTTGTCACGACGAGCATCTCTCGGTCGTGGGCATCGTGGAGAGGACGGACATCGATAATCTCTGCACCGGCGTGGCATGATCGGCCAGCACCCCCGCCCTGTCGCCGCGGTGCACGGCGTCGGCCCAGCGCTCGATCAGGTGCCGGATCTGTTCCTCGTTGCCCGGCATCGGGCTAGAACCTTTCGGCGGGTGGCAGGAGCATGCAGGGGGGACTGCTCGCACCGCCGAGACTCATCGGTCGACCGCGTTGCAGCCGCGCGCTACAGGAGGCTGAATCACGGGCGAGCCGAGTCGCTTCGGGGTTCTCGCATCCGGGCGCACATGATGCGCGAGCCGCTACTGGGCGGCGATCACCGTCACGCTCACCAGCTTGTCAATGGCGAGCGGCGGTGAGGTGGTGGCACACGTCACGGTGTTTCCCGCGATGTTCGGCGTGCACGAGTAGCCCGTCGGGCCGCCGCTCGTGAGCCCCATCTGAACGAGAACCTTGCCGCCGCCGGTACTGGGGATGGCCGGCGAGACGTTGAACGTCAGCGAGTCGGCGTTCACCGGCGTCGACGTGTTCAGCGTGTAGTGCATGCTCGAGACGGTGTAACCGCTGACGGTGCCCACACCGCTACCGGCGGTCGAGTTCG
Organism: uncultured Actinomycetes bacterium; assembly: GCA_963722525.1. GTDB lineage: Bacteria > Actinomycetota > Thermoleophilia > Gaiellales > F1-60-MAGs149 > VFJZ01. The sequence continues at coordinate 1,995,081 of CAVRMM010000002.1, forward strand.
GGACCGTATTGGAAGCCGTGAAGGCGTACGCGCCCGTCCCCAGCACCAAGGCAACCGCGACCGCCACCATCAGGCGGACAGGCGAGCCGCGGTGTGATCTCGATTTGAACGCGCGTGCCGACATGGCAATTCCTTGGTCGAAGACTGCGAGAGCGCGGTGAGTCCGTCCGGGCCGCAAGGACCGGTCGCCACATGCCCTGCCTGAGTAGCATCGGAATCGCTTCCGCCTCGGCCTCCCCCGTACGAACTAACCTCGCGCCCGGTCCGGACGTCGCGACAAGCGCCGCTGGCACGGCCTGCGAAGCTGTCGGCATGGACATCGGAACGATCGGCATCTGGACGACCTTTCGCCCCTTCGGCAGCAACCGCGCCGGCGAGGCGGCCCGCCTCGCCGAGCAGCTCGGGTACGGCGCCTGGTGGGTGGGCGGCTCACCGCAGGCCGCCGACCTGCGCCCGATCCTCGAGGCGACGTCGACCCTGGTCGCGGCGACCGGCATCGTCAACGTCTGGAACAGCGATCCCGCCGCTACCGCCGCCGCCGACGCGGAGCTGCGCGGCGCGTTCGGCGGCCGGCTCATGCTCGGTGTCGGCATCGGCCACCCCGAGGCGACGAGCGACTACCGCCGGCCGCTGACGACGATGCGCACGTTCCTCGACGACCTCGACGCGTCACCCACCCCGCCGCCGGTCGACGGCCGCTGCCTGGCGGCGCTCGGCCCGAAGATGCTCGACCTGGCCGGCGAGCGCACGGCCGGCACCCACCCGTACTTCGTCCCGGTCGAGCACACGCGCTTCGCCCGCGAGCGGCTCGGCCCGGGCAAGCTGGTCGCGCCGGAGCTGACGTGCGTCGTCGAGACCGACCCGGTGCGCGCCAGAGCCGTCGCCCGCGACTTCGCGAAGCTGTACCTCGGTCGTCGCAACTACACCCAGAACCTCCTCAACCACGGCTTCACCGAGACGGACATCGCGGACGGCGGGTCCGACCGGCTGATCGACGCCGTCATCCCCCACGGCAGCCCGGAGCAGATCGCCGAGGCCGTCCGCGCGCACCTCGACGCGGGAGCCGATCACGTCTGCCTGCAGCCGCTCGGCGAGGAAGGCATCCCCGAGGCGTCGTGGACGAGTCTCGCCCGGGCGCTGATCCGGTAAGCGGCCGAGGACAGCCTCACGTCGTCCGGTACCCTTCCCCGATGAGCACGAAGCGTGTCCCCGGAGGGGTAGTGCACGAGCTCCCGGCCGACCTGCGCGCGGCACTCCTCGGCAACGCGACGGCCCTCGCAGCGTGGAAGGACATCACGCCGCTGGCCCGCAACGAGTTCATCTGCTGGGTCGAAGATGCCAAACAGGCGGCCACAAGAGAACGCCGGATCCGGCGAACGCAGGAGGAGCTGGAGGAGGGCCAGCGCCGGCCCTGCTGCTGGCCGGGGTGCAAGCACCGCGAGCGCACCGGCGCGTAAGACGACCGTCCGGTTCCTCCGCCGACGCGGCTGGCGCGAGCCGCGGGCGATGAGTTTGTCCCGCCGCGGCGGTCACTACCCGCGAGCGGGCAAACGAAGGAGGCCGACGTGCAGACGATCATCACCCTGCCGATCAAATAGCGCGCCCGGGCGCATCGCTTCTCCATCGACGCGTTCGGGCTGGAGCCGGTGGGAGAGCTCGCGAAGGACGGCATACCGGAGCCGCTGCAGTTCAAGCTCGGCGAGGGAGTCAGCCTGATGTTCATCCCGCGCAAGGGATTCGGCTGGGTGCTCGGCGAGCAGCCCGCGGCCGAGGCCGGCCTGAGCGAGTGTCTGCTGCAGTGCTCTGCGATGCAGATGACGAGGTCGACGCCGCTATCGAACGATCGATTACGAGCAGTTCGAAGCCCGCTGCCTTCGCCGCCGTGGTCAGCTGCGCGGACAGCCACCGCGTGCCGGGCGTGCCGTACTCGAAGATCGCGCGTCCCGGTGAGCCGGCGTTGTAGAGGCAGAAGTCACCGCCGCGGTCGCCCACGTCAACGCCTCCGACCTCTTCATCCGTCATCCGGACACGGTACGACAGACCGCGCGGAACACGTCGGCGCGACAGCGTCCGGCATGACCTCCGAGCGTCTCAGGCTGATGCCGTCTAGAGTCGCGTGGTATGCGCGAACCGGAGTTGAAAGGAAGTTGAGTCAGCCGTGAGCTATCGCGTCGCGACCATCGACGAGCTGCAGGACATCACCTACCGCCAGGGCACCCACATGCGGCCCGTGCGCCATCACCTCGGGATCACCGCGTTCGGCACGAACGCGTGGACGGCTGCCAACGTGGGCGACCGGCTCATGCCCGAGCACGAGGAGGACGAGGGCAGCGAGGAGCTCTACGTCGTCCTCCGGGGCCGCGCGCGGTTCGAGATCGACGGCGACACCGTGGACGCGGCTGAGGGCACACTCGTGTTCGTCCCGCCGCAGGTGAACCGGACCGCCTTTGCCGAGGAGCCGGGGACGACGCTGCTTGCGGTCGGCAGCACGGTCGGCAAGGCGTATGAGGTCCGCGGATGGGAAGTCTGGGCGGCGTTCCATCCCGCGTACGAGGCGGGGGACTACGAGGCAGTGATCGCCGGCGCGCGCGAGACGCTCGAGGCGAGTGGCTACGCCCTGCCGCTCTACAACCTCGCCTGCTGCGAGGCACTGGCCGGCCGCAAGGAGGACGCGATCGGCCACCTGCGGGTTGCCTTCGAGGGACTGCCGATGCTCCGTGACCTTGCGAAGGAGGACACCGACCTCGACGCACTCCGGGACGAGCCCGCGTTTCGCGAGCTCGTCGACTAGCGGCCGCGCGGTCAGGACGCCTGGATCCGCGCCGTTACGCCGACCAGGCGTGAGGCGACGAGAGCAGCGTGCGGCGGTCGCAGCGTTGCCGCCCGCTCCGCCAGGACCGGCAGCGAGACCAGGCCGTGGTGAACGGCGGCGTCGGCAAACTCGATGTCGCGCTCCCGCCCGGCGGCGAGCTTCGCGACGACGAGGTCGTGGGGTTCCATGCACCAAGCCCGGGCTACGCCATCCCGGGTGGCGACCTCCACCAACACCAGTCGTGCCTCCCAGGCGACGGGCGCGACCGGTGTCTCCGGGCCGACCATGTGCGCGTAGTAGCCATAGGTGCTGTGGAACAAACTGCCGTCGCCGAGCGCGCCGTCGATCAGGTCGGCCTGCTCGAGCCGCGCGCGCGGGTACATGTCGGCCTCCATCGAGCGCAGTAATGCGCTCGGCGCGTCCGGAAACGCACCCAGTACGGACTGGCTACCGATGACAACCACGTCATCGGCGACAACATCGACTGCAGCTCGGATCAGGTGCTCGAGCTGCTGTCGGGTCATGCCGCGCCGCGAACGATCTCGAGCACTCGACGGCGCTCGAGCTCGCTCAGGGTGCCGGCGAACGGCGACGACTGGCGAAGATCAGCCGCCGCGTCATCGTCCGCGCTGATCGTGCGGCGGATGTCGCTGATCGGTCGCTCGAGCAGGCTTGCCCAGCGATCGCCCCAGCGCTCGTCGATCAGCCCCTCGGCGCGCCACCGCGCCAACCGCCGGCGCGCGTCGCGCACATCCTGGCGGGACAGCTGATCGGCAACCGCGCGATGGTACGCGAGGCCCTGCAGTGCGGCTCGCCGGTGACCGCTGGCGGTGATAGTACGCGGAAGCAGACGGCTTGCAGACAGCGCCGCGGCGCGGCTGCGCCGCTCCTTCAGGATCAGCGCGAGGGGGTGATAGCCGTCCGGCAGCCGCCGCTGCTCGACAGCCAGCGTCAACAGCTCTTCGAGCGGCACCTCGCGGCGTCCAGTCGGAGTGATGACCGACGCGACCGCGCTCGAATCGATGTGCCGGTCGAGCGCAGTGAAACTGACGCCCAGTACCCGTGCCGCGACCGCCCTGCTCACAGTCGGCCCGATCAGCGCCTCGAGCGAGGAGCGGACAGCCGCCACCTGCTCGGACGCGCCGTCGAGCTCAGCCGCGCGAAGCGCGATGACATCCTCGAGCAGAGCTACCTCATCGACCTTGATCGGCATACTCGCAGAATATCCAATGTTCAAGAAAATCGCAATTCTATTAAACATTTTCGGAGCCGCTCCAAGCGCCGGCGCGTCGCGGCTGGCCGAAGCGAATCTCTGGATCGCGGAGCCATCTCCCCCGCAGTGGAAGGGCGTCCGAAACGAGCGCCATCGGTGACATCCCGCCGGCCGGACTGGAGCACGCCCATGCCCGTCAGGACGCTACGACCACCGCGCTCGCCGACGAAGGGCGACGCTGGGCTGCTTGGCGTACCGATGGTCCAGCCAGCGGCCTCAAAGGTGCCAGAGTGATTGTTGCTGGTGTCCGCCGAGAGTGCAGAGTCATGGCTGACGAAGTATTCACCACCAGCACCACCTTGATGTGACGCCGTGTCATATCCGACGCTCGCCTCATCCTGGAACGTGCCTTCATAGTAAACCGACCAATCGCCGCTCCCGCCCGTCCGCTGCACCGTAAAGCGGCGCGTGAACGGACGTGGTCGGTAAGGCACTTCCGTACTGACAGACGTACACGACGACGGGGACGCGACCTTGAACTCCCACATCACCCTGGCAGAGGTGTTGTATCCACAATTGCCTACCGAGACGTTCGTTCTCACGCCACCGATCTGCGCCATACCGTTGACAGCCTCGAGATGAACGCGCATGTACACGCCATCTCCGTTGGGCCCATTGCGGCCGGATCATCGAGTCGTTCTCGGGCGGGTCACCCCCGTCGTGGCGACGAACGCCGCCTTCGCCAGACGACGTATCCGAACAACGCGCAGACGACTAGGCCGACGGTGACCGCGGTGGAGATCGGCCCAACAGCGTCCGCGATGTCGGCGTACTGGGCTCCGAGCACCAGCCCGCCGGTGATCAGCATCGCGTTCCACACCAGCGATCCGATCGCGGTCAGCGCCGTGAACCTGGCACGCGGCATGCGCACCAGCCCCGCGGGCAGCGACACGATGCTCCGCAATCCAGGTACCAACCGGCCTCCTAGCACGATCACCGCGCCGTAGCGGTCAAAACGTCGTTCGCTGCGTTCCAGGCTGGCGGCATCGACGCGCAGGAGCTTTCCGTACCGCAGGATCAGCGGCCGCCCACCGCGCCGCGCGACCTCGTACAAGATCAGGGCGCCCATGACCGAGCCGGCGGTCGCGGCCGCGAGCGCACCTAGGAAGTGCAGCTCGCCCTGTTGCACCTGGTAGCCCGCGAAGGGCAAGATGAGCTCGGAGGGAATCGGCGGAAAGAGGTTCTCCACGACGATCAGCGCGAAGAGCCCGGGGTAGCCGGCGCTGGTTATCAGGTCTTGAATGCGAGGTCCCATTGGCAGTCGGACGCGCTACAGCGTCGAGGAGTTCGGACGACGCGCCGGCAGGCATGAGGACAGCGCCGTACCGAAATTCAGGACGCGAGCTGCTGCATACCTCCGAGTGAGGCACCCTAGCCCATCTACGCGACAAGTCGCCCAGCGACGCGAGTCGCGCCGCACGCGTGACGCGAGGCTCGCGGCCTCCGCCGCGCGGTCACGAACGAGGTCGTCCGCACCTACGACAGTACCGGACGCATCATCAGCTACCGCGACGGCATCGCGCCAGGCGGCGTGACCTCCACGACGACCTACGACCTCCTTGACCGACCGCTCTCCGTCAACGCCGGAAAGGGGGCAACCGCGTTCGTCTACGAGACGGCCGCAGAGCCACGCGGCCTGACAACCCAGAAGACGACCGGCATTCAGGCGAATCGCTCGTAGCCGTGATCGCGGGTCTTTTTCGCCATTTTGGCGGCGGAGCGCCGCAAACCCGCATGGCTACTCAACACCGAATACGGCCCCAATACGGCCCGGCACACCCACGCGACCGAACTCCGTCGGCCCGAAGGCCCGCAAACCTGCATGAACGCTGGGACTGGGGCGGAAGGATTCGAACCCTCGATCGCGGGACCAAAACCGGCCACGCCTACGTCTCTAGCGTCACGAACCGTGCTGTAGAGCCATCCCAGGGTCGCTCGGCGATGCTCGTGCACGGCAGATTGCGCCCACAGACGCGCCCTTGGGGAAACGGGCCGCGGATCCAGATCGAGATTCCTCGCTTACTGTCAACGAAATGCCGTGCGCCGCGAAACGGGCTAGGCTGGTCGCAATGCGCGGCTCGAGACGACGGTGTTTGCCGTCGGACCGGCTGGCCTGCCGGTCACTCCTCGAGTGGCGGCGGGGTGAGTGGGTCGGCGTCCACCTCGCGTAGCGTCGTCTCGCCGCCTGCCGCCATCGCCGGGTGGATCGAGAGCCCGCTCGGCTGGACGACCGGCGGCGCCTCGGGTGGTAGCCCCAGTCGTTCCTTAACGCCCAGCGCGACAACCGCCCGGAGCGGTTGCACGAGCTCGGCGAGGCTTGGCGCGTCAGGCTTCTCACGTCGCGCGCCGTGCATCATCTGGCGCGCGTTCCACATGTGCCGCGCGACACCGGCAGGGACGCCGTGGCGCTCGAGGAACTCTCGCAACGTCGCCCCCCGCACCGGGATTGTGGTCGACACGCCGCATTCCGGGCAGTGGGGAATCGGGTGGCGGTGCCTGCACTTGTACGGCTCCTCGACCTTCACGTCCGACGCATCGCAAAGGATCTCTAGCGCGATCCAGAGGAAGATGAACTGGTCGTGCAGCAGGTTGGTGTTGCCGGCTTTCACATACCAGCGCAGCACGGCGGCGGTCTTGCGGTCGATGTCGACGGACGCGGGAAGCTCGGCGATCTGCGCTCCCTGCACCGCTTGCATCTCGACCGTCGCGTTGCGTTCGAACGGCGACCCTCCACCGTACGCTTGGAACCTCCGACGATCGCCGACCTTGGCGGGCGGCGTGATGTCGACGACTCGCACCTGCCCGACGCCGATCTGCGTCGCCAGCTGAAAGCTGAGCTGGTCGACGATGGTGTTGACGAGCGGCTCGGCAGTGGCGATCACGGTCGACGGCTCGTCGTCGGCCGCAATGTCGAGGACGAGCTCGACCGCCTCAAGCGGGCCGCTCGGTTCTACCCCGTACATCGCCGCGGCCATCGCCGCATCGGCGGGCCGAATGGCGACCGGGACATCCCCGTATTGGCGCGCCTGATCGTGCACGCGGCTGACGAACTCGAGCCTCACTGGTAGCTCGCTGTCGGCGCCCGCGAGGACGAGCCGTGGGACGACGAGCACGACCGACACGCGCCACTGCCGACCCGGCTTCGCCATCGAGTGATCCGACATCTCCCTCCCGCCTCCTCCATGACAGAGGCTTGAGCAGAGCCGTCTGATAAGCGCCGCGCGACGTTGCCGCCTGACCGGCGGACGCGATCTGAACGCGAGTCGGGCAAACACCGGGACCGAGCGGAGGCCGACATCGCGCCGACCATGCGTCGCTCGCGCCACGACTCAGAGAACGTCGACCAGCCGCGGAAGAACACGACAGACAGGCTACGCCCCGGACAGGCTCGATCTGGTTCGACGCGTCAACACCGCGACCTGACCCGGCCTTCTCAAGCCCCGATGTCCAGCAGCCGGTCGCGCTCGAGTGAGCTGTCGGGAACCAAGCGTGGCCGCGGGGCGGAAGAATTCGAACCCTCGATCGCGGGAGGCGCGGTGGCTGGCAGGCGAATCAGCTACCCCATAGGCGCGCCTGGCAGCGATCGAAGCTGCTCAAGGCTTCGCGGCACGGCCTGGAGATCGCGTTCGAGGCGCGTCTTCAGAGCTGCGTAGAAGGCCCGTTTGAACGCGTCGCTGGCGGTCGGATCAATGGCCGCGGCGTACACCGCGACGCTCTGCCCGCTATCGCCGAGCCGCTCCAACACCAGCTGGCTATGCCCGCTAGCCCGGCGGGCTGGCGTGTCGGTCAGCGACGTGACGATCGACAGCACTACGAGCGTTCCGCCCTCCTGCACCGGAAGCGGGACAGCACGACCATCCTTGAACGCGAACCCGGCCGACTGCGAGACGAGGATCGTATCTAGCGCGCCGCTCGAGCCGGTCGACAAGCCGGACCGCGCCGTCTTGTACCGGGTGCCGAGCCAGTAGATCGAACGACCGTCCGGAACTTGGCGCACCTGACTGAATACGACCTTTTCGGCTCCTTCCGGCCCGTCACGTGGGCTACACGGCGAGAACTCCGGACAGATCACCTGCCCACAGCCGCCGCCGACCAGTGCCAAGGCGACCGCCACCAGCGTGAAGTACCGTGTTCCAGTCAGTTCCACTTCCCCACTTTCAGATCCTGATCGGGCGTGTTGTACTGCGCACCGTTGTTGTTAGGACCCTGTTGGTACGGCGACGGAGGCGCGTTGCTCAACGACGAATCGACGTCCACGGTCTCGTCAATGCCCCATCGTCCCGGGAAGCTATTGACCCCAGTGGTATCGAGGTCGCGAACGCAACTGGTGAGGCAGGCAGCGTCAGGAACCGCGTTCAGATGATACTCCTCGGTCCCGAGGTGCGGTGCCTCACCAAGATGCAATGCGGCACCGATGTCGAATGGGAGGCTATACCAGTTTGCGCATTCAGAGCATGTATCTGGGTAGTTTGCGTGCGTACCGCTCGCGACGTTCACGACTGGGTGATGCCCGACGAGCGCACCGTGTGCGGCGAGGTCCTCCGGGAAGTACTTTAGCCAATGCCCGTGTGCGGAATAGGCCACCCACCCGACGCGCGGCACGACGCCATCACTGATCGCGACCGTCACCCCTTCCCAGTCGCCTTGGTGATTGAGGCCGAGGCGGTTCCCGCCAGCGATCGTGAGGCTGGCGTCGTTGAATCGGTAGAACCACCAGTACTGCACGTACAACCAGCCGTCGGCGGTGACGAGGTGATAGTACGATGGGCCAGCGTCACTGTCACAAAGCGGGCTGCAGGCATGCCCGAGCCCGTGATACGGCGAAGCGTCGCTGCTGGACGATCCTTCCAGCTGCAGCGACACGCGGTCGGTTGGTAGCATGCCCGCGACCGGAGGCGCAACCGAGTCGTCTTCCGCGAGAGACTGCAATTGGTCGTCAAGGCTGGTCGCCGGTGCGGTTGCCAGATTCGGTATCCGGTCGCAGTTGGGCTTGACCTCGACCAGCGGCGCCCCGCGCACGGCCCGAGTCGTGCGCTCGAAGGCCAAACAGAGGCGGTGGACGCTGGCTCCCGACACGGTCTCCTGAAGCATCGCCTCGGCGTCGATGGGTCGCCATCGCTCGGAAGGGTCAAACCGGAGATAAGGCCGGTACGTCGCGGCGACGTTGTCGAGGCGACTTGGCCAGGCGTGAACACGCGCCTTGATAGTACTGAAGGTCTCCGTCGGGTCGTCGTTCCCGACGAACATGTTCGACCGTAGCACCGCGGCGAGCTGGTCGGTCGTGGGATCGACGGTTTCGAGCGCGTATTGCCGCGAGTCGTCCCCCAGCGTGATGTGTCGAGTCGTAGCCAGTAGCGATCCGTTCGGCGACCACGGGCCGGCGAGACGATCGGCCAAGTCGTTCGTAGCGACCCCCGAGCCGGAGATTCCTACGACGCCCGCGCTGTTGCGAGCGATTCTTAGGATCGGAGCGTCGGCTGTCCCCGCGTCGTATGCGACGGCTTTGTCGTCGCGCGTCCAAAACGCCCGGCCGCCGGACATGACGTCGGTGCGGACAGTCAGCGGGATCGCGCCTGGATCGTCGAGATCGAGGCATTGCAGCGACGTTCCATCTACCCAGCAAACGTCGTAAGTCGATCCGTCGTGCAGAAATACCGGTGAGAGCCCACTAAAGCCCCGGGGCGCCGCTGCACCCGTGAGGTCGACGACGATCATGGTTCCAGGGCCGACGACGGCCTCTTCGCAGTCGAACTCGGACGGCGTCTGCACGGCATAGGCGAGTTTGGAGCCGTCAGGCGAGAGCGCGAGAGCCTGCACTCGGCCGCCGGTGGAAAGGTTGCTGATCGCGTTCACTCCAAGAAACTGGATCTGATCATCATCTGAACACGTGTCGTTCCGCACGAATGCGGTCATCGATGCATCGTCGCTGGCGGCAGCGGTTCGGACGTAGGTGTAGTTGTCCGAGACCGGCTCTGCGTCGCCGCCGTCGGCCTCCGCGAGGAGCAGCGGCCGCGTTATGCCCTCCCAGTTCGACGACGCTTCGTAGCTGTACAGAATTCGGCCGGCATCGTCCGCCCCTCCGATGACCGGGTCGCCACCGCCACCGCCGCCCCCACCGCCGGTTGGGGCGGGGGCGTAGAAGACGTCCGATGTCGCAAGCGTCTTGGTTGTCGTCTGCGTGGTGTCGCAGGCTGTTGTGGCGCCGCCGGTCAGCGTCCGAACTTCGATCCCGCCAGGGTTGTTGACGATTTCCGGGGCAGTCGTCCAATTCGCCCAATTCAGGGTCTGCTGAGTTCCCTTTGGAATCGCGGCTGGCCAGGAGCCGATCGGCGTTCCACTGTGAGTGACACTGCTTGCGGGGACGGCCATCCAGTCGGCGCTCCCTGGACGTTGGTACTGGACGCATATGTATCCGGTGCCGCTGCCAGCGAGGGTTTGAGTCAGGGGCATGGTCGTCGCCACCCCGTCAAGACGGGAAGCCGGCGCCGGACTAGAGACGACGCCGTCGCGGAACGCGACTTCGACGGTGAACGGATCTGTCCAGTTGCCCGCTTCGTCAACTCCGCGGACGTGTACGTATCGGTTGCCGGCCGATGCCAGCGTCACCGCCTGGGTCAGGGTCGACGGCGGTGTCGTCACGGCCGGCGTGGAGTTCGCGTCACGCAGCCCGTCCATCGACAGGCTGTACCCAACGACGGGCTCATCCGTCGCCCACGAGACGTCCACCGTTGTGCCGACGAGTACCGTCGGTGCGGCCGGGCTCGTCGTGAACGACAGTTGAGGTGGCCGACGATCCAGCGCAATCAGATGATCCGGGCTCGCAGTGCCAGATGCGACGTCCACAGCACGCACAACGAAGGGCGCATCCGCTCCGGAGAGGCCGTTCTCGCCAACGCCCGAGTCCGTGCTTGCCGTGGCGCCCGCGTCCCAAACCAGAACAGGAGTCACGGATCCGGCCCCGGGGGCGACAGGCAAGCTCGCTACCGCTCCCGCTTCGGTCTGCAGTCGACTGTTCGGCACCACGCTCCAGGTCGCATCGTCGAAGCGACGGAACTCGAACCGTACGGCCGAGGAGCCCGGCGCGCGTGCGACGAGCCGGACATGGCCGTTCGTCTTCAGGTCCTCCACCGGCTCGAGCAACTCGACGCCGCCGATGCTGCCGGAGACGCTGAACGCGAAGTGCGCGGTCGCTCCCCAGTTCCCAGCTCCATCCTTGGCTCGCACGTGGAGATAGCGGGTCCCGGTCGTTTGATTCGTCGCCTCGATCGTGGTCTCCAGCTGCGTCACGACGCTCGGCACCGTGCTTGATGACGTATCGACAACGACGCCGTAGCCGGCGATCCCGCTCGTGTCGGTCGGCGCCGTCCACGCCGCGAGAAGCGTCGTGGCGGCGTACGTCGTGCCCGGGTCGGCGTGGCTGGATGAAGAGATCGTCGGCGTGCCCGGCGCCGTCCGATCCAGCCGTACGGTCGCCTCTGACGAGCCAGGCGGCGGCAGCCACGCCGTGGCGTTGCCGGCCTTGTCAGTAACCCGGAACTGCACCAGTGTCTCGCCGACGGCGGTGACAGTCTGCGACGCTCCCCCCGACGGGGAACTCCAGGTCGCGCCGCCGTTCGTCGAGGTCCGCTTCTGGTAGGAGGAAATTGTCAGACCGCTGAGCGGATCGCTTGCACTACTGACTGCTACGGCGACTGAGGCGGCATTGTTCCAGGCCGCATCGCCGCCCGCGATCACCACTCCGGTCGGCGCCGTGCGATCGAGCCGTACCGTGCCTGACGAACCGGATGCAGGCGCCCAGGCGCTCGCGTTGCCAGCCCAGTCGACGCCTCGGAACTGCACGAGCGTCTCACCCTCCTCACGAACAGTCCGACTGTTGCCGACAAGCGGCGCCATCCACGTCGAACCCGCGTCGCGCGACGTCCGAGATTGGTAAAAGGCAAAGCCCGAGCCACCCGTGTCAGTAGATGCGGTGCCGCGCGGATAGAGGCCTCCGAAGCTTCCCCACGCGGCGCCGCCGCCCAACACGGTCGGCGTGGTGGGTGGCGTGGTATCGGCGCCGGAGAGGCCGGTCAGGCCGTCGGCGAGCACCTTCAGGGCGGAGGACGTGGTCGCGTTCGAAACGCCACTCTCGACCTCACCGCCAATTCCGACGAAGCCACTATCCTGAAGACCTGATTCCGAGCTCGTGAGATCGATCGGCCACGTTGCGGGCTGCGTCGATACCTTCCAAGCCTTGACGCGAATCCGGGACGGGCTTGCCCCCGACACCCATACCCGGAGCTTCCAATACGAAGAAACCGTCATGGCGCCGATCGAGACGGGCGCCTCCTGAAGCGGCACCACCGTCCCGCTCGCTTGACGCAGCTCGGCACCGATCAACAGCTCCCCCGACGGACGAATGCGCAGGTATCCGCGATACGCCGAGCCGTCCGCCCCCTGCCGGACGGCCAACAACATCTTCACATCGCCGCCAACCGGCTTCTTGGACACGGTTATCTGCACGGTCACGTCGGTATCCAGCAGCGACGTTGACGCCAGCGATGCCTGCCGAGCCGTCCCGGCTGCTGTGAAGCTGATCGCCCCGTAGGTCGTGGGCGTAGCGAACCCGCCCGAGGCGCCTTCGTAGGTGTACGTCCCACCCGTCGTCGCGGTCCCCCACGTTGTCGTACTGGTGCGCGAAAAGCCATCCGCCACGGCGGTCGTCTGGTCGGCCGATGCGGCCTCCACGATAAGCGATCCAGCAGATACGAGGGCAAGTGAAAGCACGACGAGCAGACGCCGAATGAACACAATCCCTCCCGAGATCGCAGACATAGCGAGCCGTACACGAACACCGTGCACGGAAAGCGCGTCGGAGCCAGACGCGCGAGCCGAACCGTGGGAGAGCCTACTAAGACAGCTATCTTCCGTCAACTTTCAGAGAAATAGGACGCCGTGAGCGCCGGATTGGCCCCGAAAGGGGTAGACGATCGGCCACTGGCCGGCCGATACACCCGGCATGACGCGCCGAGTTCGGATCACCGCCACCGCCCTCCTCGTCGTAGCGGCAATAACCGGGGCGATCGGGTGTGGCGGCAGCCAGCGAGGCGGCGAGCCGCGCGCCGCGGCGGCGACCGCCGCCACCACCGACCGGACGCCGCCAGCGGCGCCGTCGATCGCGTCGACCAGCCATCCCGACGCCGACAGCGCCTACGTCGCTGCGACGCTCGAGGCGTGGTGGACGGCACCGACCGATGCCAGCGGCATCGCCGGCTTCGGCGTCGCCATCGACGCCGCGCCGACCACCGAGCCCGACGCCGTCACGCAGACCGAACAGACCATCAAGGCGCCAGAGCAGCCGAGCGGCACCCACTACCTGCATGTCCGAGCACAGGACCGGGCGGGGAACTGGAGCGAGACCAGTCACTTCCGGTTCGTCGTCGCCGGCAACGTCGATCAGGTCGAACTGGTTGAGCCGGTCGAGGCGCCCGCCACCAACGGCCACGTCCGCCTCGTCGCGCGAGCCCCAGGCTCGGCCGGCGTCCGGTTCGAGTTCCGGCGCTTCGACGAGTTGCCGTGGAGCACCGTCCCGAACGCGCGGCTGACAACGGAAACCGGCACCGCCGCCACGCTGCCGATCACCCCCGGCACTGGCGGCGTCACCGAAGCGCTGATCTGGGACACGCTCGCCACCGCCGATACCGATCCGGGCGTCGGGGAGAACCAGCTGCAGTACCAGGACGGGCCGATCGTCGTTCGCGCCGTCGACGCCGCTACCGGCAAGGCCAGCGAAGTGCGGCTCGTGACCCTCGATCGGACACCGCCGGAGCTGAACGTCAAGAGCAACCGCGGCGACGAACCGCTGCTCGTAGGCGACACCGTCCGCTTCCGCTGGAAGCCCGCCGAACCGGTCGCCGGCTACAACATCGTCACCGACGACGAACGCGACACCGACATCGCCGCCGAAATCACCTCGCCCGCCTCCACCAGCAGCGCGACCATCACCCGGTCGAGCGCCGGCAACCGCTACATCCACCTGCGCGCCGTCGACGCGGTCGGCAACTGGACACCCACCTACGCCCTCGAAGGGCGCTTCGTTGACGGCATCGTCACCGGGCCACCACCCGCGCTGCTTCTAACCGGCACCGAGCCGATCGTGAAGCTGACCCAGACCCTGGCCGGCAGCGGCACCGGCTACGTCTGCGTCAAATACCGGCGCCCCGGCAGCGCCGACTGGATGCTGATCCCCAAAGCCAACGTCACCCAGCACGGCAAACCGATCGGAGCCTGGCCCGTCGCCGTCCCAAAGGGCAGCAAGCGGACGCTCGACTGGCACCACTGGCAGACCGCACCCGAGATCCGCAACAACCCCGGCGGCATCGAAGTCCGCACCTACACCGGCACCGCCACCACCGCCTGCGACCGCGACGCCGCGACCGAACTCGCCACACGCGACGTCTTCTACGAACCACCACCCAGGTAGCGGCGAACTGGCCCGATGATCGCGGGACCGGAGAAAACGCCGCGTCCTCGCCGACGGCCGCAAACCAGCATGAGTGCAGGGATCAGACGGGAGCGCCGATCGCGGGTCCTTTCCGGCCCCACAAAGTCAAAAGGCGCAAACCCGCATGGATCCTCAACATCAAATGCGGCCCAAATACGGCCCCGCGCGTCAACGCGGTCGAACTCGGAACGACCCAACGTCCGCAAACCCGCATGAATGCTAGGACTGGGGCGGAAGGATTCGAACCCTCGATCGCGGGACCAAAACCGGCCACGCCTACGTCTGTAGGGTCACGAACCGTGCTGTAGAGCCATCCCCGGTGTCGCTCAGCGATGCTCGTGCACGGCAGATTGCGCCCACAGACGCGCCCTTGATGGAATCGACCCGCGCCCTAGGTCAAGACGCCTGGCTTGTTGATCAACGAGCCCCCTTTGCGGAGCGTCGCGGGCTAGGCTGGTCGCGATGGGCGGCTCGAGACGACGAACGCGTGCGGCACAGCGACAGCTTCTCGCTCAAGAGTTCGCGCCACGGGTCGCCGCCGAGGTCGCGCGGCTGCGCCAGCTTTCCTACGAGGACATCGCCCAGCTCGTCGATCGTCAGGACCTCTTGACCAACATCACAGCGTCTACTGGGGATGACCTAGTCCTGAACACGACGGTTGTCTGGGACGGCGGAGGCCCCGGAGACGTACGGGTGATCGTAGACGTCTGGTGGCCGGGCGACCCGCGATGGGTCAAACATTCGCTGGCAACGGACAGTTTCATCATGGCGCCCGAAGGGACGTTCATCGACGAAGACGACGCATCCGGCAGACACTAGTCTCCGCGTCGACGTCCGGTGCGGACTATCGGCACCGCCATGGCGCTAGCCGCGAAGGCGCTGAAGTTGATCTCGCGCGCTCCAACGCTCCGGTGGCAGGGTCGAACTTGAGAACCACGGGCATCCACGATCGATCCAATTAGCACGCCAGCGCTCATATATGGCTGGACGGGACGCTCGGTCGCCGCCGGCCATGTCGTCGTACCCAAAGTGGATGCCGCAGCACGGACAGATCTCGTCGGACGGAGATTCGCCGTCCCAAGGCGACTCGGCCAGCGACGTATACCCGCACGCTGGACAGCAACGCGAACTCACTGGAGCGCCCCCGACGTCTGCCTACCCTCGTCGGAGATCAGGTCGGGGGAGCGAGCGTCGTACCGGTCGAGGTTCTCGGGGACGTAGACCGTAGTGGTGACCTCTCGCTGATGGGTATCGTCGGCGACGTGCTCGTGCTGATTCCGAACCGAATGGACGACGACGACGTCCAGCGCGTCTCGAAGTTCGCTCGCCTCCAGGTCTAGATCCACCGCACCGATCCGCTGCGATCTCATGGCCAAGCCCTCAACGCTTGCTCTCCGGCCTCCGTCGCCAACATCAGCCAGATCGTGCCGCCGACCTGCGGCTCGTCCCAGATCCCACGATCGGCCGGATCCGCCTCGTCAGCCAATTCCGGCTCGTCCGCTCCGGGCCGTCGCACGAACAGCTCGACCAACTCCTGGAGAACCAGGGACCGTACGACACCGACCGCCCGATCGTACGAACCAGCGGTAACGGCTGATGGCAGCGAGTCAAGTCGCCAGCGCGCCTCCCAAAGGCCGCAATAGTCCTCCGCCGCGAGCTCGAGAACGGCGTGCTCCTCCACCGAGAGGCCCATCAGCCCAGCCCCCAGGCGTCGCTGCGGACCCGATCGGCGTCTCGACCGAACATGCCGGTGAGCGCCAATAACGGCGCGAACCGAAGGAAGCCGGCGGATTGGCTCGCCGGCACTGGCCCCTCGCAGCTCACAGCCAAAGGACGCACAGGAGGATTATCGACCGTGCGCGGACGCCACCATAGCCACCGTTCGTGAGATCGATGCATCGACGCTCCACATGCAGCTTGATCGCGGGACCTGGAGGAAACGCCTCCGCCCACGAAACGCGGGCTAACGCGCATCCGCACTGGGCTCTCGCCGACCGGCTCCATCTCGTGATCGCGGGACCCTTTCGCCGTTTGCGCCCTCGCCTGACGCAAACCCGCATGGATCCTCGAACACAAATGCGCCCAAATTGAGTCCACGGAGACCCTGGCGTCCGAATCCAGACCCAGCCCACACGCCGCAAACCCGCATGAATGCTCGGACTGGGGCGGAAGGATTCGAACCCTCGATCGCGGGACCAAAACCGGCCACGCCTACGTCTCGAGCGTCACGAACCGTGCTGTAGAGCCATGCTCAGGATCGCTCGGAGCTGCTCGTGCACGGCAGATTGCGCCCACAGACGCGCCCATGAGTAATTCGGACACCTGCGCCTCGTCCTATGACCGACATCCGCGGCGCGCATCGAGCGCCGCGCCGCTTCGTCGCGCTCGCAACCGTTCATCGGGGCGATCGACCGTTCGTCGACACGCTGTGCGGGGATCGGAGCGGACGGTCGATAGGTACGGCATGCCGGTTGACTCCGCCACAAGCCTGGGCGACTCAGAGCGATCCCCTGCCTACCAGCGCGCGTGGAGCCTCCCCGCTGACCCGAAGCGCGAGGATCAATGGGAGGACTAGCGCGATCCATCGCTTGCGGGCTGACCATCCTGGCAGCAGCACCGTTCGCACTGGCGATTTCGGGGTGCTCCAAGCCCTGCCTCGAGGAGTTCGGCTCCTGCAGCGAGCGGAACGGACCCCACGGCCGCGACCATGTCGCCGCAGTTCAGGAGGATCTACCGGGCGTACGCATCTACTGGCTCGGTGACCAGTTCGTAGTGAACGAGCCGCTCTCGAGAGCCGTCGCGGGTGCGCCGCCCGGTGCGCGGATCACTCAGTCGGCCTATATGACCGAGACGCCGGATGGTGACCTTCGGCTCTCGCAGCAGCTCTCACCGCAGCACATCACGCTAGCGACCTTCACAAGCGCAGGCTCGTCTCCGATCGCCACCGACCCCAATCTACGAACGATCTTCACGACGTCCCGTGATGGCCAGCAGATCGCGATCGCTGTGTCGTATCGGGACGCGCCAAGGTTCGATGGGAGGTTGCGCGAGATTCTCGCCTCGGCGCTGACGCCGGCACCTACGGCACCCCAGTAGTAGTGGGCCGCACCGGGTATCTCTCCGCGGTCGACACCCCCGCTCCCCTTGTCTACCCGGGGCGGGATCGTTCCGATCGATGCGGATCCACGAGTCCGCCCGGTCGCGTCCTTGCACCGCGCCCAGCCCCGTCGAGACTCATCCCGGCGAACGACCCGGCCGATGGAATGCGAGGCACGGCGCGATCGCTTGTCGCCTCGGCTGGTACCACCACCGATCGGCCTGGCCGTCGACCAGGCTTGCAGCGGGGAAGCGGCTCTGATGCATTCTACGAACGTTCGAAGGCTGACAACTCGCGGCGTGCGATGGTCGTGCGCGGCGGTCGCGGCCATCGGCTTGCTGCCGGCCTGTTCCAGGCCCTGCTTGGAGGAGTTCGGGGAGTGCAGCCCACGCAACGGCCCTCAGGGACCTGACCGCGTCGCGGCCATTCAGGCCAAGATGCCCGCAGGGGCAACCATCTACTGGCTGGGTGATCGATACCCGATCACGCGGGCGTGGACTCGCGCGGTTCCGGGGGTACGGGCTGCCGCTAGCGTCGGGCAGACAGCGTGGATCACCGCTACCGACGGGACGATCCGTGTCAACCAGAACCCCACGCCGGACGGCATCACCATGATCACCGTCAGCTCGGAGCCGCCCCAGCCCAGCATCGACCTCGGGCCGCAGTTTCACACGATCCTCACCACGCTTCGGAACGGACGGAAGGTCTCCATCGCTGTGACCTACCCCAGTCAGCCCCGCTACGACGCCGAGCTCCGAGAGCTGCTGGAGGCCCAGCTGGAACCGGCTCCCGTACCCGAAGACTCCGCGCCCTGAGGGCTCCGAGCGCTTCTGACCACCGGAGCCTCTATACAAGGTCTGCGAGTCTCCACGACTCCTTGGGGTTCGAACGTCGTCCCACAGGGGCCGCCGGTACCGATAGATCGCGGGACCGGACGAAACTGCCTCCCGCGAGCGACGTGCCGGAAACCAGCATCAGCGCTGGGTTTCAGCCGGAAGGTGCGAGCTCGTGATCGCGGGACCTTTTCGCGCTTCCCGATCTCCGAGCGGCAAACCCGCATGGATCCTCGACACCAATGCGCCCAAGATGAGCCCACGGACACCTTGCCCTCCGAAATCGACCTCCGCCGACACCCCGCAAACCCGCATGAACACTAGGACTGGGGCGGAAGGATTCGAACCCTCGATCGCGGGACCAAAACCGGCCACGCCTACGTCTGTAGCGTCACGAACCGTGCTGTAGAGCCATCCTCGGTCTCAGTCAGCGATGCTCGTGCACGCCAGATCGCGCCCACACACGCGCCCTCGGCCAGATCGGCGGCCATGGGCGCCAGGTGCGGGAGTACTCCAGATCGACCGTTATTCCGGGAGGGGACGGCGCGCAGGGCAAGGCCCGCGCGCGCCGACGACGCGCACGCGGGCTGACGCCGGAAGATATTCCTCGTCCACGCCGCCAGCCTAGAATCATGTCGCGGCGCTCTTGAGCTACGACGAGTTGGCGGCGGGACAGCGTGCCTGGCTGCAGATCGATGTCTTGACCGTCGAGCCGGTCGATCTCGAGCAGCGTCTGCGCGGCTCGGTGCGACGGTCGGCGGCGCCGACGGATGGCCTGCTGACGGTCTCAGTCGGTGGTACGTCGTTCGAGTGCGTCGGCTCGTGGGACCGCGAGCCTGACACGCTCGACCGCCGCGAGCGAAATTTGGCCGCCTCCGAGCAGGCAGCCTTCTTGCAGGCCCGGCACGGCTGCCTGTTCGCCTGCCGTCTCGACGACGACTACCAGACTCGAACTGCTTCGACGACATCGAGAACGGGACGGCGCCTTGTACGAATACAACGGAACTAAATCCGTCAGTAGCTGACAGGGCGTATGACGATGGTGCTTCTCCGATCGCTTCGGGATCCCCGGACACCAGAGCATCCGAGTCTGTCTCAGCGATCAGTCGACGGGGCGGACAGATCGGAACTTTAAACGTCTACTTTTGCGAAGAATCTGGGATATTTCGGTTCCAGGCATCAAAGATCCAGCCGATCCGCCTATTTTCGACAGTAGCTTCGCTCTCCTAGGAGGCACACGACCAAGGGAGCGATCGGTGCCTCACGCGCGAGTTCGGACAGCAATTGAGGGGCAGGCCACTGCGCGGGGGAGCCGGACCGGTGCACGACGTGCGCTGCTGGTCTTCCTGACCGTGACAGCCTTGTTCGTCCCGGTCGCGGCCGCCGCCGCGGACGACGCTGCCGTACCGCCGCTGATCGACCAGCCATTGGCGGACGCCAACTCGGCTGCGGAGGCCGCGCAGATGGCCGCTACCACCGACCAGCCGGTGATGGTCAACGACGACACCACCCCGACCAGTGCGGTGTTTGTGAACCCCGATGGCTCGCGGTCGGTCGAGATCACCGGCGACTCGTCCCGGATCTCCGATCCGAACGACCCGTCCGGCTGGGTCGATGTCGACATGACGCTGATGCGCGACGCCAGCGGCATCCATCCTCGGCATTCGCCGACCCCGATGACGCTGTCTGACGGCGGCAACGACGGCTATCTGACGAAACTCGGCGTCGACGGCGACCTGTTCACGATGTCGTGGCTGTCCAGCCTTCCGATCCCGGTGCTGAAAGGCAGTCGGGCGCGATACGAGGATGCCGTCACCGGCGGCGTCGACCTGATCGTCGAGGCCCGCACGTCCGGATTCGAGCTGTCCTACCAGGTGCCGCACAAGCCGCTCGGCCCGCTGGTGCTGCGGATCCCGCTGACGCTGCGCGGGCTCACCGCAGCCCTGACCGCCGACGACCTGCTGGAACTGCACGACGCCGTCACCGGCGAGGTGAAGGCGCAGGCGACACCGGTGCTGCTGTGGGGCACGGCCCGAAACCCCGCCAACGACGAGCCGATCGACCAGGACCAGGCCGATCTGCAGCTGACCACCGACGCGAGCGGCCAGATCTGGCTGGAGGCGCGTCCCGATCCGGCGTTCTTCGACCGGCCCGGCCTAACCTACCCCGTCACGATCGATCCGCCGGTATCCGTCAACCAGCACGCCGATACCTTCATCTCGCCGGCCTTCCCGGACACGAACTTCGGGAACAACGTGGAGCTGCAGGTCGGGAGCCCAGGCGGCGTCACGAACGACTACCGGCGAGCGCTGCTCGGGTTCGAGACGAACAATCTCCCCAACGGCGTCATGATCGAAAAGGACACGTACCTGAAGCTGTGGCAGACCACCGCCGGCAATTGCACCAGCCCGATCGCGATGGAACTGTGGAGCGTCAACGCGATGCCGCAGATCGCAACCACCTGGAATACCCGCCCGGGCCTGCCGGCGAAGTACGCGACCGTCACCGCCGGCCACGGTTCGACCTGTTCCGGCGGTGCCGGATGGACGCAGATCCAGAAGCTGTCAGGTCAGGACGTCGATGGCTACAAGGGCACCCAGCTGGCCACCCTCGTCCAGGCCTGGGTGAATACCTCGCCTCCCCCGCGCGGCCTGGCGCTGCGCGCGGCCACCGAGACCACCACCGCCGGCTGGCGCAAGTTTATCAGCGCCAACGGCGCCGCCGCCCAGCAGTGGGTGCTGCACGTCTCGTACAACACGAGGCCGGCGGTGCCCGTCCCGACCGTCACCGGCGGTGCCCGTGTCGCCACCAGCGCCGTCGACTTCCACGCGACCGTGAACGACGCCGATCCCGGCGACGCGATCTGCGCGATCTACCAGATCTACAACACTGTCAGCGGCGCCCTGGTCACCACCGTGGTGGGAGCCACCACCACGCCGGGCGGCGACTCCCCGGCGACGGTTACACTGGCCGACGGCTCATACACGGTGCGGGCAGCCGCATCGAACGGCCGCTACGACTGGAACAAGGTCTCCGACTGGTCTGCCTTCGGCGCCGCCGTCGCGTTCAACGTCGAAGGCGGAGTCGTAATGAATCTGCTCGACAACGGCGGTGCGGACGACTCGCCCGCGGAAGACGTCAACCCGACCACGAAGGCCGTGAAGGTGTCGCCGGGCGACTCGGTGCAGGCGTCGCCTCCTTCGTCTGCTTCGCTGTCGGCCAGTCCGGCCAGCCTCGTGACGACGGCTGCGAATTCTCTCGGCATCAAGGCGCACAGCCTCGGCGCTGGCGTGCCGGCCCAGGAGGTCACGGCCGGCACGTTCGCGTTCCTGCCATCCGGCTCGGCGCTGACCTACGTGTACCGGCCCCGCCCGTACGACTCAGGCGGCTTCGCCGGCCTCGACACCTACGTGGCAACGACCGCATCGGGGACGCTGACGCAGCAGTTCGACCTGACATCACCGAGCATCCCGGTGATGCTGAACGCCGCAGGCGATCAGGACTTCAACCTGATTGGTGGTGACGACGTCACGCTCGTGGGCGGCGTTGGCGTCAGCGCGTGGGACGATACCGGCGCTAACGTCCCTGTCACAACGTCGGTCAGCGGTATGAACCTGACGGTGTCAGCGACGCGCCCTGCCGGTGCGACGAGTGTCACGATCGGCGTTTCGCTGGTGGATAGCGGCGACCCGGCGTCAGACACGGTGGACGACGACGACGAGACGGTCGACACGCTCGCGAGGCCCGTCGATCCACCGGCCAATCCATCCTGCCCGAGGCCCTCCCCGGACGCGACGATCTGGGCCTGCAGCGCAGGCCCCCACGCCGATGCAAACAACCTCGGCGTCACGGGTAACCTACGGGGCTGCTCAAGCACGGATCAAGAACTGCACGTTCCAAACGACGCCGACCAGGAAGTACTACCTGACCCGCTTCGACTGGCTGGCTCGGCAGTGTGATGCCATCGACTGGGACGTTTTCGTGTCCAGCGGATCGGCCAACATTCTGGCGGCACACGCATCCCTCTACTACCGATACGACACCGAGCTGAAACTGACCGGCGGGAGCCTTCATCGGACGCTCAACTACAATGCGACCGTGGCGCCGACGTTTGTGACCTGCACGGATTTGACGGGCGAAGGGATCTGCCCGTCGATCCAGTTCCTCGTCCGCGGAAGCTTTAAATGCACGGAGGCGCTTTGCTCCACGCAGACAATACCCGGGTCTCTCGGGTCCGTGTCGGCGCCGAATCAGCCGCTCGGCTTGCGCACGTGGGACCGTTCCGCGAACATCCCGATCAACTCGACCGGGCCGGGCGATCGCGACATTCGGTCGCCGCTCGCCACGTTCGAGGCACAGGCATGGTTCGAGTGCAATGTCTGCTCGAACATCGCGATGGTCGACTTAACCGATCGCACGGTTCAAGCACAGTGCACGAAGCGCCTCGGTTACCACTGGGGATGCGTGTACAGGACGAAAGTCGTCTCGTTCCTCCAGAGCCTATCCGGAGCCACGCCGACGACGTCGTACCCCGAATCCGCGTACCACGACAAGGCTGTCCGCGACGGCAGCTACTCGACCTTCTTCCACTTCACGCGTTCGACCGTCGCTCAGAAAAACGCGACCCGTGCCGCCGTACGGCGGCGCTGCCGGAGCGGCAACGTCAACGCGACGTACCACACCACGAGGGCAGACTGCGACGAGTTCCCGTTCGCCTCGATGCGAGATGCCAACGGCGGCACTAGTTCGAACATCTGGAAGGTCTATTGCCGCGACAATCGCAACCAGGGCCGCGCCATCAGCCGGTTCTACCGCGAGCAGCGGATTCTCGAAGGAGACGAGTTCCGGTTGAAGTTCACCGGCTCGCCGTCATCGCCTGCGATGCCTTCGCCACTCTGGACGACGTACGCGACCTACCCGTGTTCCGGAAAGGGGTCGCTGGATCCATGATCCGGTCGGCTGCCTGCCTCCTCGGATTCACCGTCTCGATCCTGATCGCCGTCCCCGCCAGCGCGGGGACGGCGATTGGCGCATGCTTCCTGCCCTGCCAGGCCAGCGCCAGTTCGACCGGGTGGAGGCCGACCTGATGCTCGGCGGACAGTTCGAAGCGATCAACCTGACGCGGCTGACGGCGATGCCTGACGGCGGCATGCTTGCGGCCGGCAGCGGCGACAACGGCGCCGGCCCTACCGCTGTCATGTTCCGATACCGCCGCGACGGCCTCCCGGACACGTCGTTCGGGGACGCCGGCGTCGTGGCACTACCGGGCGTCGATGAGATTAAGGCGCTCGCCGCGACGGCCGACGGCGGCGTCGTTGCAGTCGCCCGCGTCTCCATGGTGGCCGGTTCGGGCCTGCCATTCTCCGACTGACCCGCGCCGGCGCCGCAGACGTCACGTTCGGCAATCGGGGACGGCGCCTGCTCGCAGGACATGGCGACTCGTTCTTCTCGGTGACACCTGCCCGGGATGGGATGCTCGTGACCCAGGTGTCGTTCGATGTAGCGCGAAGAGGTCGTCCCACGACTCGCGTCACGATCCTGAACGCAGATGGCCGTGCGCGGGCCAGCTTCAGGCTCGGCGGCACCGCAGCGGCCGCCGTCCGACCAGTGCAGCGCGGCTACCAGGTCGCGCTCGCCACAACGACCGGAGTCCGGCTGGTGCGGATCAATGCTGGCGGGGTGAAGCGGCTCGGGCGGCACCACCGCCTGGGACGCGGTGTCACCACGCACGCCGTCGCGGCCCCGGACGGCTTCCGGCTGTTCGGCGAGCAACGGCGTGGCTCCCGCCGCTTCCCAGTGCTTGCCAGGCTCACATCGCGCGCGCTCCGGATGCGGGTCGGTCGGGGCGCCATGCCGGCCGAGGCAGGGGTGATGTTCGTCGGCACCGTCGACGGCGAAGGTGTGACGGCGGCCGTGGATCACCGCAACCACGCTGCCAACCCCTTGCTAGCGATGCTCCAGCCGGCCGGGGCTGGTCTCCGCGTCAGCTATTGCCGTGTGGCGTGGCCGCCAGACGAGTTCGTCGACGGCAGGTCAGGAGGCGACGTCAGCGATCTCTCGACGATCGAGGGTAGCGTGGTCGCAGCCGGCTCGACCCCGAACGGCGATTTTCCCGCCGTGTTCACCGTCCATCATTAGGCGCGGATGACAGCGTCGCTTCAGTTCAGCGGGCCGGCCGCGCGGGTCCTCAGGACGGCGGCAGAAAAGATCGTGGAGCGGCGCGGTGCTGGCCGCCGAGTCGGGGAATTCACCGCGCTAATTGGTGGCCTCATCGCACTCAGCGGTGAACGGGAGATGGCCGGCTCGTTGTATGAGGCGGCCGACACCGCGTGCGTTGACGACGACAGCCTCGTGTTCGAGGTGCTGTGCAGGCGGGTCGGCGTTCCATTCCGCGGGTACTCGATGGACGGCGGCGTCAAGGGAGCGCCGCCCGCCGTCCTGCTCGAGCAGGAGCTGTTAATGCGCCGCTGGGTTGGATGGGGCGGCGAGCGCCCGCCGGAATCCGGCAGCTGGCGCGATTCCACACCGGGCATGCTGCCGCGCGCCGCGCTTGCGACGGCCAGGGTCGAGGGCTCGTTTCAAAACGGCGACGCCCATCTGCCACCGCCGGACCGAGAGCACGACTCTGCGCTCGCCTGTCACGCCGCCATCAACGCCTTGCTCGCTGGTGGTGCCGATCTGCAGGCCAACTACTTCCACGAGCTGGCGGCAACCGGCGCGATGTGTGCGGCGCGCGCCGGCGACATCCAACTCGCGGGCGAGTTCCTCCGTCATTGGCTTGACGCCGCGCAGCAGCACCGAATGCTGGTCGCACCGGCGGAAGTGCTGGTGCCAGAAGCGCTCTGCCCGCTTGTGCTGGAGGGCGCGCTTCACGACCAGATCGCCGTGTCGCCCACTGAGCTCGCAACGATAACGGCTGACGTCGTCGCCGCCGTTCAGGCGCGCGTCGCCGCAGGCCGCCGCACATGATCTAGTCGTATCCGCGCAGCTCGTGCAGTCCGCTCAGGAGGGCCGCACCCGCGCGCGCGTGAGGCTCCCCGGCGCACCGTAGCTCCAGCTTACGCACACGCCACCGAAAGATGGCGGCCGTGACACCACGCCCGACGGGCGTTCGTGTACCCACCGGCCTCAAGGTAGAAGTTGCCGCGCGCGAACGTCCGGCCAGAGCGCTGCGCCCGCCCCGTCAGCAGTTGCGCCGTAGATCATGAACCCGGCACGGGGCCACGGCGACGGAGCTCCCTGGCGGCGGCGCCAGGGTCGAATAAGATCGCGCCATGAGCATCGACGAACGGCGCGCGTCCGGCGACAGCTACGGTTTCTACGAGGGTGGGGCGATCACCGTCGTGCGGTCCGCCGCGACTTTCGACGATGTGTTGGCGGCGTTCGGCGCGACGGCGCACACCGACGAGCCATCACAACTCGAGGACGCGATCGAGAAGCTGCACGCGAATGACTACGACGTCGGGCAGGTGTTCGAACGGAACGACGCGCTCGTAATCGTCGAGCTGAATTCATACAGCGCGGTGCGCGACCTGCAGGGACTGTCGCGGGGCGGCGTGGCGGTGGCGCTGTGGCTCGACGAGGCAGTGGACGGTTCGCGGATCACGATCGCCCGCGACGGCGACGTGGTCCGCGAGTTCCAGCCTGCCATGTACGCCCCGGCCGATTCCGACGACGACGACGGCGAGCCGCTCGACGAGGAGGCCGGCCTGCCGTGGCCGCTCTTAACCGACGGCAAGGACGACGACAGGGAGGAGGACGACGCGGCCTACGAGGCCCAACACCTGACCGCGGTGTGGTCGTCGCTGGAGCTTGTCGAGCGGCTCACCGGTGTCCATCTAGCCGATGGCACCGACATCTTCTCAACGCCGCGGATCTGCTACCGGCTGCGGCCCGAGGCTTGACCCGAGCGGCGACGACTACCGCCGCCCGAACAGGCTGCGCGCAGCATCGTCATGGTATCGGGAGGCTAGGCTGCCGGAGGCCAGTAGTCGCCAGAGAATCGCCCACCCGGAGTTCGGCGTGGTCAATCCAGACCTGGTGTCCGCGCTCCTTCAAGGCATCCGCGATGCGCCGCACGAGTTCCCGATCGGCGTGAGCGTACGAGGTAAAGGCGCTGGCGAGCGCGTCCATAGTCGTCCGATCGTACTCGCCGCTCCGGCCATTTGAGGAGCGTTGGGCCGTTCGCGCGTCCGGCCCGACAGCCGCGGCAACCCATCGCCGCCGCATCGAGCGGTTCCCGGGCCGGACACGACCGAAGCGGCACCGTCCAGATTGATCGCGGTTCCCGCAAGAAACGCCTCCGCCATCGAAACGCCGCAAACCCGCGCCAGCACTGGTTCCGGCCGAACGGCTCGAACTCGTGATCGCGGGACCTTTTCGCCGTTTTCGACCGCCATCCCGCAAACCCGCATGGATCCTCCGGACCAAATGCGCCCTGAATGCGCCCTCGGACACCCTGTCGCCCGAAATCAGGTCCCATCATCACCCCGCAAACCCGCATGAACACTAGGACTGGGGCGGAAGGATTCGAACCCTCGATCGCGGGACCAAAACCCGCTGCCTTACCACTTGGCCACGCCCCAATGCGCCTCCAAGTCTACGGGCCGGGCGTCAGGGCGCGCCGTCGACCGCGAGCCAGCGGAACAGCTCCTCCATCCGCGCGGCTCGCAGCGTTCCCGCGTCGCGTGCCGTCCAGTCGTAGATGCCGCCGCGCTCCGCGGCCGCCGCGATCGCAGCCGGCGGCGTCGCCTCGACGTCCAGGTGTGGCTGCAGGCCCGACGCAAACGAGTACATGGTGCCGATCCCGCCGATGTCGGCCGACTCGATCGGGCCCGTCACGCCCAGGCGGCGACCGATCGAGTTGCGGATCACCGCGTCGATCGCCTCGGCCGACGCAGCGCCCGACGCCCACAGGCTCCACGCCTCGCGCAGCAGCGCGAACTGCAGGCGGTTCCCGATGAACCCCGGGATCTCACGGTCGATCACCGCCGGCTCCTTGCCGCAGGCGCGCACCGCGTCGCACGTCCACTCCAGCACGTCGGGCGCGGTTTCCGGGCTGCCGCACACCTCCACCAGCGGGATCAGCTGCGGCGGGTACCAGAAGTGCGTCGCGATCACGCGCTCGCGGTTGGCGACCTTGCCGTGCACCTCGCTCGCGGGCGAGCCGCTCGAGGTCGCCAGCACGGTCGGCGGCGGGCAGATGCGGTCGAGCTCGGCGAACAGCTCCACCTTCAGCGGCATGTCGTGGGTGACCGCCTCGATCACCAGCTGCGCGCTCGCGGCATCCCCGATGCTCGTCGACGTCGTGATCCGCGCGACGGCCGCCTCGGCCTCGTCCGCCGTGACCAGCCCGTGGCGCGTGAAGTCTCCGAGGCTCGCGCGGATGTTCTCGATCGCGCGCGCGAGGCTCTCGTCGCTGCGGCCGATCAGCGTGACGTCCTTCCCGGCCACGGCGTACACCTGGGCGACGCCGTGCCCGATGATGCCGTTGCCGATGACGGCGAGCGTTTCGAACGTGGCCGGGACGGGCATGGACGCTCCCTCTTGCTGGTTGACGGCGGGACTCGGTGACCGTGGAGTCTAAGATCCTGGGACGGGTGCTGTGGTGACCATGGACAGCGGGGCGCGGGCGCTCGCCTGCGTGGTGATGGCCGGTGGGAGCGGAACCCGCATGCGCTCCGCGGTGCCGAAGGTCCTGCACGCGCTGTGCGGCCGGCCGATCCTCGGCTGGGTGCTCGGTCGCGGCGCGCGACGCCGCCGCCGCGCGGCGTCGTGGTCGTCACGCCGCCCGATGCCGAGGAGGTGCGCGCGCGTGCTGGGCGACGACGCGAGGCCGCCATCCAGCCCGTCGCCCGCGGCACGGGCACGCCGTGCGTGCGGCCTGGAGGCGCTCGAGCGACTTCGACGGCGACGTGCTCGTCGTCTCCGGCGACACGCCGCTGATCACGCGGAGCCTGCTGCGCGAGGTGGTCGAGGTCGCACCGCCGCGAGGGCGCCGTCGCCACGCTGCTGACGGTCGACGTGCACGAGCCGAACGAGCTACGGCCGGGTCGTCCGCGGCCCCGACGGCACCGTCGAGCGGGTCGTGGAGGTGCGCGACGCGACGCCCGCCGAGCTCGCGCTGACCGAGACCAACGCCGGCTTCTACGCCTTCGACGCCGCAGGCGCTGCGCGAGCGCGCTCGCGCGGCTGCGACCCGACAACGACCAGGGCGAGCTGTACCTGCCCGACGTGCTGCCGATCCTGCGCGACCGACGGCGGTCACATCGTCGCCCACCGCACCGACGACGTCGACTGCACCATCGGCGTCAACACGCGGGTCGACCTGGCCGACGCCGAGCGGCTTCCTGCGCCGGCGCCTGCTGGAGGGCCACATGCTGGCCGGCGCCGGCATCGTCGACCCCGAGACGACCTTCGTCGAGGCCGACGTCGTGCTCGAGCCCGACTGCATGATCCACCCCTTCACGGTGCTGCGCGGCGCGACCCGCGTGGAGCGGCGCGCACGTCGGGCCGCACGCCGTGCTGGTCGACGCGCGAGGTCGGCGAGGGCGCCACGATCGGGCCGTTCTGCTACCTGCGGCCCGGCGCCGTGCTGGCCACCGACGCCAAGGTCGGCACGTTCGTCGAGGTCAAGGACACGAACTCGACGAGGGCGCGAAGGTGCCGCACCTGTCGTACATCGGCGACGCCGACATCGGCGCCGGCACGAACATCGGCGCGGGCGCGATCACGGCCAACTACGACGGTCGGCGCAAGCACCGGACGATCATCGGCGCGCACGTCCACACGGGCAGCGACAATGTCTTCGTGGCACCGGTGACCATCGGGGACGACGCTATCATCGGCGCCGGGTCGATCATCACGGAGGACGTGCCTGCGAGCGCGCTCGGCATCGCGCGCGCTCGCCAGGTCAACATCGAGGACTATGCAGTCGCCCGACCCACGATGGCTGACACCAGCTCTTCGCAGCTGACGACCTTCGTCGCGCCGCCGCCGGCACCCGACCTGGAGATGGGCCGCGTGGTGGAGCACGACGGCTCCCGCACCGAAGCGGCTGATGCTCTTCGCCGGCCGCTCCAACCGCGACCTGGCCAGCCGCATCGCGCGGCGGCTGCAGGTCGAGCTCGGCTCGAGCGTCACGCTGAAGACGTTCGCCAGCGGCGAGCTGTACGCCCGCTACGACGAGTCCGTCCGCGGCGCCGACGTGTTCCTCGTGCAGTCGTTCGCAGCCGCGGCCGACGGCCTGTCGGTGAACGACTTCCTCATGGAGCTGCTGATCATGGTCGACGCCGCGCAGCTGGGCTCGGCCAAGCGCGTCACCGCCGTCGTGCCGCTGGTACCCCTACTCGCGGCAGGACAAGAAGTCGACGCCGCGCGAGCCGATCACGGCGCGCCTCGTGGCTCGACGCTGCTGCACGCCGCCGGCGTCGACCGCGTGCTGACGATGGACCTGCACGCCGGCCAGGTGCAGGGCTTCTTCGACGGGCCGGTCGACCACATGACCGCGCTGCCGATGTTCGCGCAGTACTTCCGCGACCGGGCATCGCGGCCCGACGTGGTCGTGCGTCGTGTCCGCCGACGCCGGGCCGCGCGAAGCTGGCCAAGAAGTTCGCCGAGATGCTCGACACGTCGCTCGCGATCATCTCCAAGGACCGGCCCGACGCACAGCGTCGCCGAGGTGATCGAGGTGATCGGCGCCGAGAAGGTGCGCGGCTGCGTCGCGATCATCTCCGACGACATGATCGACACCGCCGGCACCCTCTGCGCGGGCGCCGAGGCCGTCAAGCGGGCCGGCGCGGCGCGGGTCATCGCCTGCGCGACGCACCCGCATCTTCTCGCCGCCGGCGCTGGATCGCATCACGAACAGCGCGCTCGACCAGGTCGTCGTGTCCGACACCGTGCCGGTCGATCCGGTCACGAGCCGCAGAAGGTGACGCGTGCTGCCGGCCGACGGCATCCTCGCCCAGACGATCGACAACATCTTCCGCGAAGGCTCCGTCTCGGAGATCTTCGGCGGCGAGAACCAGCTCTTCTAGGCAGCGGCCGGCCCGACCCGGCCGGTGACGACCCAGGCGCGCGCCGTCAGCTCGAACGGCTCCTCGCCGACGCCGAGGCGCCGGCGCACCTCGTCCTTCAGCGCCCGGCGGTGGTCGCGCGCCAGCGACACGGTGTACGCGCCGGCCGGCCCGACGCCGACCTCGAGCGGCTGCCACAGGTCCTCGAAGCCGTCGTAGGCGGCGGCGACCGTCACCGGCCCGACGTCGATGTCCGCGAGGCCCGTCGTCGTCCACAGCTGGCGCAGGCCGTCAGGCGTGCAGAAGCGCATGCTGCGGCTCTCGTCGTTCGCCTCGGCCAGCGGATCGAGCGCGACGGCCGCATCCCAGAAGCGGCGCAGCAGCGTCATCTCGCCGGCGTAGTCCCACACCGCCGCCGCCAGCGTCCCGCCCGGGCGCGTGACCCGCAGCATCTCGCGCAGGCCCGCGTGCGCGTCGCGCATGAAGTTCACGACCAGCTGCGCGAGGGCGGCGTCGAACGAGGCGTCGCCGAACGGCAGAGCCTCGGCCGGCGCGATCTCGACGCGCACCTCCGGGTTGCGCTGCCGGCACGCCTCGGCGAACGTCGGCGACGGCTCGGCCGCGGCCACCTGGTCGGCGCCCAGCAGCGCGGCCAGCTCGGTCGTCAGCGCCGCCCGGACCGCACCCGACGTCGAGCGCGCGCTGTCCCGGTCGCACGCCCGCCGCGGCGATCAGCTCGCGGGCGAGCTGCCGGCTGTAGCGGCCGACGTACCGGTCGTACGCCTCGGCCGGCGCCCGGAACATGGCCGGCCCCTGAGCCTCGCTCATGCCGTGAGCCTGCCGCCCGCGACCCCCGCCGTCAAGCCGCACGAGCGGCGCCATGCCCGGATAAACCGCCTAGACTGCGACTCGCGCGCCGTGCGTCCGGCGCTGCCCGCACGCGCCCACAAGGATTTCTCCGATGCCCGATTCCCTCGTTCTCGAACCACGCGTCACCGGCAAGACCAAGTTCGCGCGCGACCTGCGCAAGGCCGGCCTGATCCCCGGAGTCCTGTACGGCCGCGGTGCCGAGCCGGTCTCCTTCCAGGTCGACGTGCCGTCGCTGCGCGAGGCGCTGTCGGGCGAGGCCGGCCGTCACGCCGTGCTGAAGCTGAAGGTGCCGGGCCGCAAGGGCGACACCCACGCCGTGCTCAAGGACTACCAGCTCGATCCCGTCCGCGACCGCCTGATCCACATCGACCTGCTCGAGATCTCGATGACCGAGCTGATCGTGTCGAGCGTCAACGTGCGGCTCGAGGGCGAGGCGCAGGGCGTCAAGGACGGCGGCGTGCTGGAGCAGGCGTCGCATGAGCTCGAGGTCGAGGCGCTGCCCGCCAACCTGCCGACCGAGATCGTGGTCGACATCAGCGAGCTGGTCGCCGGCAACGCGATCCGGGTCGCCGACATCACGCTGCCCGAGCGGCGTCGAGTTCAAGTCCGATCCCGACACCGTCGTCGCCGCCGTGCTGCAGGCGACCACGATGGAGCAGATCGAGGCCGAGCAGGCCGCCGAGCTGGAGGCCCAGGGCCTCACGCCGGTCGAGCCGGAAGAGGGCGAGGAAGCCGGCGAGGCCGGCGGCGACGACGCTCCGCTCCCGACGCCGAGTAGGCCCGCGCCATGGGCCTCCTGCGGCGTTCAGGCGGCGGGACGCTCGACGCGCTCATCGTCGGCCTCGGCAACCCGGGCCGCGCAGTACGCCAAGACCCGCCACAACATCGGCTTCATGGTCGTCGACCGGCTCGCCGAGCGGGCCGGCGCGCAGCTGGCGCGGCAAGTACGACGGCCGCTTCACCGAGACGACGACTCGGCGACGCCCGCGTCGCGCTGCTCGAGCCCGAGACGTTCATGAACCTGTCCGGGCGCTCCGTCGGCGGCCGCCGCGCGCTTCTACAAGCTCGAGCCGCAGGACGTGATCGTCGTGTACGACGACATCGAGCTGGATTTCGACAAGGTGCGCGCCAAGGCCGGCGGCGGGCTGAAGGGCCACAACGGCCTGCGCTCGATGGCCGAGTCGCTCGGCACGCCCGACTTCCTGCGCGTCCGCTGCGGCGTCGGCCGCCCGCGCCGCGGCGACCCGCGCGTCGGTCGCCGACTACGTGCTCGGCGCCGTTCTACGAGGACGAGGACCCGGCCGACCTGATCGAGCGGGCCGCCGACTGCGCGGAGGCGATCCTCGCCGAGGGCATCGACGAGGCCGAGCGCCGGTTCGCCTAGGAGCGGCTCGGCACGTCGGGCATCGTGCCGTCGGGCCGCGCCTCGGAGCAGGGTGCGCCCTCGAACGCGGCCATCCCGCGCGGCATCGTCAGCTTGCCGCGGTGACGGCGCGCCCTTGGCGCGACCAGCACGACCAGCCCGCCGAGCACCGATCCGGCCAGGAACGACCGGGCGCGGCGCTGGGGCTTCTGCTTGTCGGCCATCGACTACGATCGTAGCGTGACCCGCTACCCCGCCCCCTTCGTCAACATGACGCGCGAGGTACGAGACGCGCTGGTGCGCGGCGGGCCGGTGGTGGCGCTCGAGACCACGTACGTCTCGCACGGCTTCCCGCATCCGACCGGCGTCGAGACCGCGATTGCGTCGCGAGGAGTCGGTCCGCGCCGCCGGCGCCATCCCCGCCACGATCGCGCTGATCGACGGCGAGATCCGCGTCGGCCTGCGGCCCGACGACCTCGAGCGCATCGCGCTCGAGCACCCGCGCAAGGTGTCGCCGCGCGACCTGGCGGCCACGCTCGCCGACGGCGCCCTCGGCGCCACGACCGTCGCCGGCACGATCGCGATCGCGCGGCTCTGCGGCATCCATCACGCCGCGACGGGCGGCATCGGCGGCGTGCACCGCGACGCGGAGCGCACGTTCGACGTGTCGGCCGACCTGACCGAGCTGGCGCGCGCGCAGGTCTGCGTCGTCTGCTCCGGTGCGAAGTCGATCCTCGACGTGCCGCGCACGCTCGAGGTGCTCGAGACGCTCGGCGTCCCCGTCGTCGGCTTCGGCACCTCGACGCTACCGCTGTTCTACTGCCGCGAGTCGGAGCACGACGTGCCGGCCCGCGTCGACACCGCCGACCAGGCCGCGGCGCTGTGCCGCATCCACTGGGAGCTCGGCGCGACCGCCGTCGTGATCGCCAACCCGCCGCCGGCCGAGTCGGCGCTGTCGCGCGAGGACGCCGACGCGCTCATCGACGCCGGACTCGCCGCCGCCACCAAGGCGGGCGTCACCGGGCAGGCCGTCACGCCGTTCGTGCTCGCGCACATCCACGAGTCGTCGGGCGGGCCCAGCGAGCGCGTCAACCGCGAGCTGATCGTCGCCAACGCCGGCGTCGCCGGCGCGATCGCCGCAGCCGCCGCCCGCGGCTAGCCCCCGGCGGCGCGCGGCGGCGCGAACGCTGTCCGAATTCGCAGGCGGTGCCAAAACGGACACGGTGCGACGGACGATGTCCGATTTCGCACGCGGTGCCAAAACGGACACGGTGCGACGGACGATGTCCGATTTCGCACGCGGTGCCAAAACGGACACGGTGCGGCGGACGATGTCCGATTTCGCACGCGGTGCCAAAACGGACACGGATAAGGTGTTCGCGCCGGGTTTGGTCCGGATTGGCACACGTCGTGCGTGATTCGTGCGACGTTGCGCCGCTCGATCGGCGCGATGGCCGATTCGGCACGCGCCGATCCGGCCACGAAGTGCGTGGTCCGCGCGCGTTTGACCCGGTCCGGCACGGAGCGTGCCGTTCGGTGCGCCGCTACCGGCGCAGCACGAGCGAGCCGACCACCAGCGCGGCGCCGGCCAGGGCGATGACCGCGGCGTAACCCGACCACGACTGCACCATGCCCTGGTACAGCCGGCCCGCCACCTCGGCCTCCACGCTGCGCGTCGAGCGGAAGAAGATCGCCACCAGCCCATCGAACAGCAGATACAGCACGCCGGCGGAGGCGATCAGCGCGATCCCGGCCCGGCGCAGGCCGCTACTGCGGCGCTCGGCGGCCAGCACCGTGCCCACCAGCAGCGCCACCAGCACCCCGAGCAACAGGTCGTAGTACGGGGCGAGCGCGTCGGCGACGCGCATCGTCAGCGACGCGGCGTCGACCCAGCCGCCGTGCGCGAAGCGGATCGTCGGCGCCAGGTTGAGATGCTCCGTGAGGATCGCGCGGTACTCCTCCTCCGGCCCGTACGCGGCGACGAACGGCGCGCGGCGCGGCGTCGTGTCGAAGATCAGCTCGGCCGGCGTGCGCCCGGCCAGCAGCGCGGCGTGCTGCTCGAGCATCTTGCGCCGCACCGCCTCCTGCGTCGCCGGATCGGCCGCCGACGCCACCAGCGCCCGGCGCGTACGGACGAAGGAGTTCTCCGGCCGCGCCTTGACGACGGCCACGAACGCGTCGCGCACCTTCACCTCGGTCGGGCCGTTCATGGTGTTCAGCACCGTCGGCACGGTGAGGGTCTGCGACGGCCTGGTCGGCCACCACGTCGGCGTGCAGGATCTTGTCGTCGAGCGTGTGGACGATGCCGGCGAGGGTCGCCACGATCGCCGCCAGCACGCCGAGGCCGAGGGCGAGGCCGTCTGACCGCCTCATGCCTTGCGGCGCTTCTTGCCGCGCTCGCGCTGGTCGATCGAGACGGTCGGCGGCACCACCGTGCGCCCGGTCGTGTCGCCGTACAGGTTGCGCTCGACGAGGGCGGCGAGGGGCGAGAAGACGACCATGGTGAACACCAGCGTCGCGATCTGGTGGCCCTCCCCGCCCAGCGGCGCGAATGTCAGGAAGAACGCGAACCACAGGAACACCGCGATCAGGCCGAGCCCGATCAGCACACCGTAGGCCCGCCCCCAGTCACGCAGCGCGACACGGACGCCGTACGGCAGCGCGCGCAGCGTCGAGACGTCACCCGACGCGGCGGCGATGGGGCCGAACACCAGCACCGGGTAGAGCACCAGCGCGAACGGCCCGGCGAAGTAGAAGACGAGCCCCGTGATGACTGCGCCGGCCAGCGACACCACCGCCGCCGGCAGCACGTGCGTGCGCGCGGTGCCGGCCACGAGCGCCGTCAGGATGCCGCACAGGAACAGGTGCGAGAACGTGGACGCGCCCACGAACCCGAACAGCACGTCGTCGGAGTCGCGGAAGCCGATCGCGACCACCGCGGGCACGATGCCGACGGCGATCGACCACAGCGTGTACCCGACCACGGCCGCGCCGTAGCGGCGGAAGGCCGCCTCGAACAGGGCGCCGATCGGCGTCGGCTCACGCTTGACGGCGGCGTCGGGTGCGACCACGCCCGTAGTGTCGCGTACGCGCCACGCGCGGGACGCGGTCCGGCTACCAGCCCTCGGGTGCGGCGTCCACCGTGACGGGAGCCGTCGGCTCCGGCTCGGCGCGCGCCTTCAGGTCGAAGTAGACGAGCGTCAGCGCCAGCGCCGTCACCGAGTTGACGGCCGACTGCACGATCGCCGCAGCGGCCAGCTCGGCGGTGCCGCCCATGGCGTGGAACGGCGCCTGGACGGCAGTCGCGACCACGAACCCGCCGAACGACACCAGCGCCAGGATGCCGAGCAGGTTCCAGAACCGGCCCTTCGTGAGGCGCATGCTCATGCGCAGCGCAGCCCGTGCGCCCGTCCGCTCGATGGCGGCCGCCTGCCCCACGAACGCGAGCCGCACCGACAGGTAGATGCCGGGCAGGATCAGCGCGGCGAACCCGAGCGCCGTGCACAGGCCGGCGAGCAGGATCGCGAGCAGCGCCGTCCAGAACACCGCAAGACCGCCGCGCAGCGCGTCGCCGACGCCGACCTCCTCCCCCGCTCCCATGCGCTGCACCGCGCGGGCGAACGAGGCCGTCACGAGCGGGATCTGGATCAGCGTCAGGACGATCACCAGGAACAGCGGCGACACGTCGTCGATGCTCACGTCCTCCCGGTTCGACACGTCGCCGAAGTCCTGGAGGATGCCCTCGCTGATGATCGCCACCGGCGCGACGATGATCAGCGCGAGCGTGAAGAACACCGCGCGGTACCGCCACCACAGCGAGAAGGTCGCGTCGAGGAGCTGCGAGACGCTCCTCGTCCGGCCGAGGTCGATGGGAGGCGTCACGCCTCCAATGCTACGGGCTGTCCCGGCGACGCCGCGAAGGAGAGCTCCTCGCCGTGGGCGTCGACCACGACCCGGTCGCCGTCGTTGATGCGCCCCTCGAGGATCGCCAGCGCAAGCGGGTTCTCGAGCCGCCGCTGCACGACGCGCTTCAGCGGCCGGGCGCCGAACGCCGGGTCGTAGCCCTCGCGGCCGAGCAGGTCGCGGGCCTCGTCGGTGACCTCGAGGTGCACCTTGCGATCGGTCAGCCGGGCGCCGAGGCGCAGCAGCTGCAGGTCGACGATCGAGCGGATCTGCTCGGCCGTCAGCCGCCGGAAGATGACCGTCTCGTCGACGCGGTTCAGGAACTCGGGCCGGAACGTCGCTGGCGAGCACGCCCTCGACGCGGCGGCGCACCTCCTCCTCGGACGCGTCGTCGAGGATGAACTCCGACCCGGCGTTCGAGGTCATGATCAGGATCGCGTTTCGGAAGTCGACCGTGCGGCCGTGGCTGTCGGTCAGGCGCCCGTCGTCGAGCACCTGCAGCAGGATGTTGAAGACGTCGGCGTGGGCCTTCTCGATCTCGTCCAGCAGGATGACGGCGTACGGCCGGCGCCGGATCGCCTCGGTCAGCTGCCCGCCCTCCTCGTAGCCGACGTAGCCGGGGGGCGCCCCGACCAGCCGCGAGACCGCGTGCTTCTCCATGTACTCCGACATGTCGATGCGCGTGATGGCGCGCTCGTCGTCGAACATCAGCTCGGCCAGCGCCTTGGCCAGCTCGGTCTTGCCGACGCCGGTCGGGCCGAGGAACAGGAACGAGCCGAGCGGCCGGTTCGGGTCCTGCAGCCCGGCGCTGGCGCGGCGGATGGCGTTCGAGATCGCGCCGATCGCCTCGTCCTGGCCGACGACGCGGTCGTGCAGGCGCTCCTCGAGGTGGACGAGCTTCTGCACCTCGCCCTCCAGCAGGCGCTGCACGGGGATGCCGGTCCAGACGGCCACCACCTGGGCGATGTCGTCGGAGTCGACCTCCTCCTTCAGCACGGCGCCGTTCTCCTGCAGCTGCGTCAGCGCCTCGCGCTCGGCCGTCAGCTCCTTCTCCAGCGCCGGCAGGTCGCCGTAGCGCAGCTTCGCGGCGCGCTGCAGGTCGGCGTCGCGCTCGGCGCGCTCGGCCTCGGCGCGCGTGTCCTCGAGCAGCTCCTTCAGCCGCCGCTCGGCGTCGATGTGGCGCTTCTCGGCCTCCCAGCGCTTGCGCAGCGCACCGGAGGTCTCGCGCAGGTCGGCCAGCTCGCGCTGCAGCGCCTCGCGGCGCTCGCGGCTCGCGGCGTCCTCCTCCTTGGCCAGCGCGGTGGTCTCGATCTCGAGCCGCACGATGCGGCGCTCGACCTCGTCCAGCTCGGTCGGCAGCGAGTCGATCTCGATGCGCAGCCGGCTGGCGGCCTCGTCGACCAGGTCGATCGCCTTGTCGGGCAGGAACCGGTCGGAGATGTAGCGGTCGGACAGCACGGCGGCCGACACCAGCGCGGCGTCGGTGATGCGCACGCCGTGATGCACCTCGTAGCGCTCCTTGAGGCCGCGCAGGATGCCGATCGTGTCCTCGACCGACGGCTCGCCGACCAGCACCGGCTGGAAGCGGCGGGCGAGCGCGGCGTCCTTCTCGATGTGCTTGCGGTACTCGTCGAGCGTCGTCGCGCCGATGGCGCGCAGCTCGCCGCGCGCCAGCATCGGCTTCAGCAGGTTGGCAGCGTCGACCGCGCCCTCGGCGGCACCGGCGCCGACGATGGTGTGCAGCTCGTCGATGAACAGCACGACCTGGCCCTCGGCCGCGACGATCTCGGCCAGCACGGCCTTCAGCCGCTCCTCGAACTCGCCGCGGAACTTGGCGCCGGCCAGCAGCGCCCCGACGTCGAGCGCCCACACGCGGCGGCCCTTCAGGGTCTCGGGCACGTCGCCCGAGATGATGCGCTGGGCGAGGCCCTCGATGATCGCGGTCTTGCCGACGCCCGGGTCGCCGATCAGCACGGGGTTGTTCTTCGTGCGGCGGCTCAGCACCTGGACGATGCGGCGGATCTCGTCGTCGCGCCCGATCACCGGGTCGACGCGGCCGGCCTCGGCGCGCGCGGTCAGGTCGACCGCGAACTTGGACAGCGCGCCGTAGCGGTCCTCGGCGTTCTGGTCGGTGACGCGCTGGCCGCCGCGCACGCCGCGCAGCGCCTCGAGCAGGTTCTCGCTTGCGTCGCGCCCTGCGCCTCCAGCAGCTCGCGGGCCCGGCCGCGCTCCTCGGTCAGCGCGATCAGCAGGTGCTCCGTGGCGACGAATTCGTCGGTCAGCTCCTTCGCCTCGACCTCGGCCCGGTCGAGCACCGTGCGGAAGCCGAGGCTCGGCTGCGGCAGCGAGCTCGGCGCCGGTGGCGCGCGGCAGCTTCGCGAGGTCCTCCTCGGCGGCCCGGCGCAGCGCCGTCGCGTCGACGCCGGCCGAGGCCAGCAGCATGTCGGCGACGGAGTCGGACTCCGCCACGAGGGCGAGCAGCAGGTGGATGGCGGTCAGCTCGGGGTTGCCGGCGGTCCGCGCGCGCTCGGCGGCGGCCTGGACGGCTTCCTGGGCCTTGACGGTGAGTCGGTTGTAGTCCATGTGGCGTTCTCGATCTGGTTCGGTCGGGGGGAGTTCTGGGAGATCAGCGGCCGCGGCGGGTGATGGCGGTGGCTCGGCGGTTGCCACAACACGAGGTCGCGGCGGTACTCGCGGTGCACTTCCTCGACCCGGCGCTGGCTCTGGCGGCCGGCCTCGACGAGGCCGGCCTCGAGCGTGACGATGCGGGCGCGGAGGCGTCTCGACCTCGTCCTCCAGCGCGACGACGTACTCGGCGCCCTGCAGCGACAGGCCGAGCCCGGAGGCCAGCTGCGTCACGCGGCGCACCCGCTCCAGGTCGTCGTCGGAGTAGAGGCGCGTGCCGCCCGGCGTGCGGCGCGGGCGGATCAGCCCGCGCTGCTCGTACATGCGCAGCGTCTGCGGGTGCATGCCGAGCAGCTCCGCGGCGACGCCGATCATGTACTTGGGCGTCGAGCCGCTCACGTGAACAGCTCCTCGCGGATGTCGGCGCCGCCGTCGAGCGCGGCGTACTTCTCGAGCGCCTCGCGCTGCTGGCGCGAGAGCTTGTCGGGCACCTGCACGCGCAGGCGCACGAGCAGGTCGCCGCGCTTGTCCGTCGGAGCCGCCGATGGCGGCGCCGCGGCCCTTGACGCGCAACATGCGGCCGTCGCGGGTGCCGGCGGGCACCTTCACGCGGACGCGCTCGCGGCGCGGCGTCGGCACCTCGATCTGCGAGCCGAGCGCGGCCTCGGGGAACGTCACCGGCACCTCGACCAGGAAGTCGTCGCCACGCCGCTCGAACAGCGACGAGGGCGAGACGTTGACGAGCACGAACAGGTCGCCGGGCGGACCGCCGGCGAGGCCCTCGCCGCCGCGGCCGGGCAGCCGGATCTTGGCGCCGTCCTGGACGCCGGCGGGGATGCGGACGGTGTAGCGCTTGGTGCGGCCGACGCGGCCCCGGCCCGAGCAGGTCGGGCACGCGCGCTCGACGATCTGGCCGGTGCCGGCACAGTGCGAGGCACGGCTCGGACAGCGAGAAGAAGCCCTGGTTGCGCGATCGCACGCCCCGGCCCTTGCACTCCGGGCAGGTGATCGGCGTGGTGCCCGGCGCGGCGCCGCGTGCCGTGGCAGTCGGGGCACGTGACGTCCTTCGACACCGGGATCGTCAGCTGCACGCCGGTGAGGGCGTCGTCGAACGACAGGGTGACGGAGGTCTGCAGGTCGGCCCCGCGCTCGGGCGCCGGCCGGGCGGCACCGGCCGGGCCGCCGCCGCGGACGCGGCCGAACAGGTCGGAGAGCAGGTCGGACAGGTCGACGCCGCGCTGGCCCGCGAAGTCGCGGAAGTCGGACGGGTCGAAGCCGCCGGCGGACATGCCGCCGGACGCGCCGAACTGGTCGTACGCCTTGCGCTTCTCGATGTCCGAGAGCGTGTCGTAGGCGGCCGTGATCTCCTTGAACTTCTCCTCGGCCTTGTCGTCGCCCGGCGTTCTCGTCGGGATGCCACTTCTGGGCCAGCTTGCGGTACGCCTTCTTGATGTCGTCGGCGGAGGCGTTCTTCGGTCGACGCCGAGCGTCTCGTAGAGGTCACGCATCGCGTGCCTCCTGCGGCGCGATGAACGCGGCCTCGTCCCGCGGCGAGATGGCCACGCGACCTCGCCGACGTCGAGCACGGCGACGCGGCGCAGGTCGCTGACGTACGCGCGCGCCGGGCCGCGCGCGGTCCTTGAGGCGGAACCGGCCGAGGTAGCCGTACAGGCCGCCCGAGCCGAGCACGCGCAGGTCGCAGCTCTCGCCGTCGCGCGACGTCGGCGACGCGGGCCGTCGATGCGGCGTCGCCGCCGCGCTCCACCACGACCAGCTCGTCGGGCTCGAGGCGGTAGCCGAGGGGCTGCGGCGCCGGTAGTAGACGGCACAGCACGGCCAGCAGCGCGGCGGCGGCGACCATGATCAGGCCGACGCCGCTGACGCCGCCCGTCAGCAGGGTGCCGCTGGCGAGGGCCCACAGCACGACCACGGCCGTCCACATGAGTGCCGGTCACGCCGCGGGCCACGCCGTCGAGGCGGGCTGCAGGATGGGTGGCGGTGGTGATGATGGCACTTACTCCGGTCGTGCCGCGACGATGACGCGGGCCGGACGGATGCACGCGCTCGCCGAGCCTGAACCCCTTCTGCACGACCTGGATCACGGATCCCTCGGGCAGCGTCGGACGGCTGCTGGAGCAGCGCCTCGTGGTTGTGAGGGTCGAACGGCTCGCCCAGCGGATCGATCTCCGCGAGGCCCTCCTTCTCGAGCAGCGTCTTCAGCGCGCGGTGCACGAGGCTGACGCCCTCCTGGACGTGCTCCTTGTCGTGCACCGCGAAGGCGTCGACGGCCCGCTCGAGATCGTCGAGCACCGGCAGCAGGCCGGCGACGATCCGCTCGGTCGCCCGCTGGGTTGGTCGACTGCTGCTCGCGGGCGATGCGCTTCTTGTAGTTGTCGAACTCCGCCGCGACGCGGCGGTAGTGGTTCAGGTACTCGTCCCGCTCCGCCTCGAGGCGGGCGACGG
This sequence comes from uncultured Actinomycetes bacterium, assembly GCA_963722525.1. GTDB lineage: Bacteria > Actinomycetota > Thermoleophilia > Gaiellales > F1-60-MAGs149 > VFJZ01. Next base: position 2,036,820 of record CAVRMM010000002.1, read on the forward strand.
GATCGGCGGTGCCGTCCGCGTCGGTCGCGGACGGCACGTGCCGCCTCGCGGTCCACCTGCCGACGACGTTGTCCGGCTGGTCGGTCATTACGACCGCGCCGCGTCGGGATCAACGACCTCGGCGTCCTCGATGATCTCCTCGTCCGGGCCGTCGCCGTCGCTGGACGGGCGACTCGTTGCCGGCGCTGGTTGCCGGACTGCGCGTAGATCACCTCGGCGAGCTTGAACGAGGCCTCGCGGAGCGCCTGCGTGCTGGCCGCGATGGCCGCGGCGTCGCCGCCCTCGAGCACCGAGCGGACGTCGGCGATGGCGGACTCGATGCCCGTGCGGGTATCGGCGTCGACCTGTCGCCGTGCTCGGCGCAGCGCTCTTCGGACGTCGTAGACGGTCGACTCGGCCGTCGTTGCGGGCGACGGCCAGCTCCTTGGCGTGGCGGTCCTCGTCGGAGTGCGACTCGGCGTCCTTCACCATGCTTCTGGATCTCGTCCTCGTTCAGGCCGGAGCCGCCCTCGATGCGGATCTGCTGCTCGTTGCCCGAGCCGCGCTCCTTGGCCGACACTTGCAGGATGCCGTTCGCGTCGATGTCGAAGGTGACCTCGATCTGCGGCACGCCGCGCGGTGCGGGCGGGATGCTCATGAGCTGGAACTTGCCGAGCGTCTTGTTGTAGCTGCGCCATCTCGCGCTCGCCCTGGAGCACGTGGATCTCGACGGACGTCTGCCCGTCGTCGGCGGTCGAGAAGACCTCGCTCTTGCGGGTCGGGATGGTGGTGTTGCGCTCGATCAGCTTCGTCATCACGCCGCCCTTGGTCTCGATGCCGAGGGAGAGCGGGGTGACGTCGAGCAGCAGCACGTCCTTGACCTCGCCGCGCAGCACGCCGGCCTGGATGGCGGCGCCGACGGCGACGACCTCGTCCGGGTTGACGCCGCGGTGCGGCTCCTTGCCGATCGACCTCGCGGACCTTCTCCTGCACGGCGGGCATGCGGGTCATGCCGCCGACGAGGATCACGTCGTCGATGTCGGAGGCCGACATGCCGGCGTCGGTGAGCGCCTGCTTGGTCGGGCCGACGGTGCGGTCGACGAGCGCGCCGACACAGCTCGGTCGAGCTTGGCGCGCGAGAGCGAGAGGTCGAGGTGCTTCGGCCCGGACGCGTCGGCGGTCACGAAGGGCAGGTTGATCTGCGTCGACTGGGTCGAGGAGAGCTCGATCTTGGCCTTCTCCGCAGCCTCGTAGAGGCGCTGCAGGGCGAGCCGGTCGGCCGCCAGGTCGATGCCGTTGTCGCGCTTGAACTCGCCGACCATCCAGTCGACGATCGCCTTGTCGAAGTTGTCGCCGCCGAGGTGGTTGTCGCCGGAGGTCGACTTCACCTCGAAGACGCCGTCGGCCAGCTCGAGCACCGACACGTCGAACGTGCCGCCGCCGAGGTCGAAGACGAGGATGCGTGCGCTCGCCCTCCTTGTCGAGGCCGTAGGCCAGCGCGGCCGCGGTCGGCTCGTTGATGATGCGCAGGACGTTCAGGCCGGCGATGCGGCCCGCGTCCTTGGTGGCCTGGCGCTGCGCGTCGTTGAAGTACGCCGGCACCGTGATCGACGGCGTCGGTGACCGACTCGCCGAGCTTGGCCTCGGCGTCGGCCTTCAGCTTCTGCAGGATCATCGCGGAGATCTCCGGCGGCGCGTACTGCTTGCCGTCGGCCTCCACGCGGGCGTCGCCGTTCGGACCGGAGACGACGCGGTAGGGGACGATGGTCATCTCCTCCGACACCTCGGCCGACTTGCGGCCCATGAAGCGCTTGATGGAGAAGATGGTGTTCTCGGGGTTCGTGACCGCCTGGCGCTTGGCCGGCGTGCCGACGAGCCGCTGCCCGTCCTTCGCTGAAGGCGACGACGGACGGCGTGGTGCGCCCGCCCTCGCGTTCTCGATCACGGTCGGATCGCCGCCCTCGAGGACGGCCATACACGAGTTCGTCGTGCCGAGATCGATGCCGATGACTCTGCCCATAGTGGGATGTAGCTCCTGGTTCGGTGGGGTGGTGCCGACCGCATTCTAGGATATGAGTCTCTGTCTATCAAGTTTTCTTCGTCACAGAATTTATGCCCGTATGCCCGCGCGGCGGACCGGACGGAGTAGCATCCGCCTCATGCGCAGATGGCTGCTGTCCGCGCTCGTGACCGCGACGCTCGCACTGCTCGTCCTCGCCACCACGGCGGGCGCCGCCACGCCGGCGCTCACGGTGACGAAGGTGGCGACGCCGCTCGACGGCGGACTCTTCTACGTCTCCACGTCGCTCCGCAAGGAGGTCGACCAGGTCGCGCTGCAGAACGTGCGCGCAGTCCCACGCGGGCTACCGCCTCGTCGTCGTCGCGCGCCTGCCTCGGGGCACCGAGACGCCCGAGACCGCCGCGACCGCGGTGCTCGCGAAGCTCAAGAACGCGAAGCCGCCGGTGACCTTCGTGGGCGTCGCGCACGTGCACCGACCAGGGCACCGACCTGGGCGGCGGCCATGGCGGACGGCTCGGTCAACGCGGAGGTCATCCGCGAGGCGGCCGACTTCGCCGAGAAGTCGGGTCAGGCCTCGGTCGTCGACACGATGAAGGTGTTCACCGACCAGGTGGCGACCGGCAAGCTGCCCGGCGAGACCGGCGCGGACACGTCGGGCGGCGACGGCGGCGGCGACAGCGGCGGCATCCCGTGGCTGTACGTCGGCATCGCCCTGCTCGTGCTGCTCGGCGCGCTCGGCGTTCATGCGCATGCGCGCCGTTTCGCGCGAGCGCCGCAAGCGCGCCCGCGTCGGCTCGATCGGCACGGCACGGAGCTTCCACGCCGCGCGCCTCGACGCGCTGTCGCTGCGGCACTCCGAGCTCGTGCGCGCGGTCAGCGAGCGCTCCGACGACCCGGCCCTGGCCGAGCACCACCAGACGGCCGGCGCCAAGCTGGTGGCGCTGCGCCGCCAGCTGCCGCAGCTGTACTCCCCGCGCGAGCTGCGCACCTGCGCGGGCGAGCTCGACCTGACCGAGTGGCACATCGAGTGCGCCGAGGCGCTCGCCGACGGGCGCGGCCTGCCGCCGCAGCCCTCGCCCGACCGGCCGGCGCTGTGCTTCTTCACGCACGAGCACGGCCTCGGCACCGTCGAGGTCGACGTCACGCGCCCCGACGGCACCGTCGCGTCGGTCTGGGTCTGCCCGGCCAACGCCGTCGCGCTGTCGCGCGGCGAGCCGCTGCTGGTCGGCGCCGTGCACGTCGGCGGCCGCGCAGGTGCCGTGGCCGACGGCGCCCACCTACTACGGCGCCGCCGGCTGGGCGCCCGAGGACCTGCCGGGCCTGGAGTACGAGGGCCGCGAGATCTGGGGCCGCGAGGCGCCGCAGCGCGACGAGCCCGTCGACGTGCCGCTCGACGCCGTGCCGACCGTGCCGGTGGCGACCATGCTGCCGCCGGGCGTCTCGACGCCACTGCCGCCCGGCGTGACCGCGCCGCTGATCGACGAGGACGCGCTGCCGCCCGGCGTGTCGATGCCGTCGGCGGTCGCCGACGAGCCGACGGACGAGGCCGAAAGCCCCAACGGCTCGGCCAACGGGGCGGCGCTGTTCGAGGAGCTCGAGAACCCTGCCCCGCCCGCACTGCTGCGCGCCGCGGCCGACGACGACGAGATCACCGCGGACCACCCGTCCGTCGATCCCGACGCGACCGAGGCGTACGACCCCTTCGCGGCGACCGACGACGAGCTGCCGCCGTGGGAGACGGACGAGCCGACGAAGCGTGACTGACTGGTACTGGGGCGCGACCGTCCGTGTCGACGCCGCCGCCCCGCTACTGACACGACTCGCCGACGAGGTCGTCGGGCCGGGTATCCACGTGCAGCGGTCCGACACGGCACACGTGACGCTGCTGTACGCCCCGCTGCGCGCCGAGGGTGACTGCGTCGACATCGCCAGCCGCGTGCGCCTGGTGGCCGAGCGCCAGGCCCCGTTCAAGCTCGTGCTGTCCGGGCTCGGCGTGTTCGCCACCGCGACGCGCGTCGTCGCCTGGCTGGGCGTCGAGCAGGGCGCGTCCGAGCTGGTGGCGCTGCGCGACGGTCTCTGCAACTCCGCCCGCGACGTGCTGCCCTACGCCTGGCGCCCGCACTGCACGCTGCTCTACGCCGAGCAGCCCGACGCCTATCGCGGACGTCCAGCCGGCGATCGGCGAGGTGCTGGCCGGCGCGCGCGTCGAGGTCGACGTCGACGCGCTCTGGATCGCCGGATTCCCCGCCACGGGCCACGCGGCGCACGATCTCGAGTACCGGCTGCACGTCCCCCTCCGGCACTGACGCGAGACCGCCGTACACTGCAGGCAGATGGAAGACCGCCTGCATCGCCCGCTGCGCGACCTGCGCATCTCGGTCACCGACCGCTGCAACTTCCGCTGCACCTACTGCATGCCGAAGGAGATCTTCGGGCCGGGCTTCCAGTTCCTGAAGCGCGACGAGCTGCTGACGTTCGAGGAGATCGAGCGGCTGGCACGCGTCTTCGCGGGACTCGGCGTGACGAAGATCCGGCTCACCGGCGGCGAACCGCTGCTGCGGCGCAACGCCGACCAGCTCGGTCGCACTGCTGGCGGAGATCGAGGGCATCGACGACATCACGATGACCACGAACGGCTCGCTGCTGCGCCGAGCGCGCGCAGGCGCTGGCCGACGCCGGGCTGACGCGCGTCACGGTCAGCCTCGACTCGCTCGACGACGCGACGTTCAGCGCCATGAACGACGTCGACTTCCCGGTCGCGAAGGTGCTCGACGGCATCGACGCGGCGGTCGACGGCGGGCCTCGCGCCCGGTGAAGGTCGAACATGGTCGTCAAGCGCGGCGTCAACGACGACGGCATCGAGTCGCTGGCCGAGCACTTCCGCGGCACCGGCGTACATCCTGCGCTTCATCGAGTTCATGGACGTCGGCTCCACCAACGGCTGGCGGATGGACGACGTCGTTCCGGCGACAGGAGATCGTCGAGCGCATCAACGCCATCTGGCCGCTCGAGCCGGTCGACCGAACTACCCCGGCGAGGTCGCCGCCCGCTAGCGCTACATGCGACGGCGGCGGCGAGATCGGCATCATCGCATCGGTCACGCAGCCGTTCTGCGGCGCCTGCACGCGCGCCCGCCTCTCGGCGGAGGGCAAGCTCTACACCTGCCTGTTCGCAGCCGGCGGCCACGACCTGCGCGAGCTGCTGCGCTCGGGCGTGAACGACGCCCAGCTGGACGAGCAGCATCCGCGCCATCTGGACGCGGCGCACCGATCGCTACTCCGAGCTCCGCACCGCCGAGACGACCTCGCGGCCGAAGGTCGAGATGTCGCACATCGGCGGCTAGCAACCGGCCGAAGCCGTGGCGGATCGGTGCCAGGCACCAATCCGACACCGAGTCCTCGCCGTGTCGTATTCGTGCCAGGCACCAATACGACAACAAGCCCACGCCTTGTCGTATTCGTGCCAGGCACCAATACGACACCGAGCCTACGCCTTGTCGTATTCGTGCCAGGCACCAACACGACAGCCCAGACGACCTCGCGGGACTCGCTCAGGGAACGCTGCGCGAAAGGCGCGCGGACGGTGCCGGACCTGGTGTGCCCCCGCAGGGAAGCGTGCCGTGGCGACCGATTCGGTGCCTGGCACCGAATCTGCCCCCGCGCAACGGTCCTGCGCGGGGTCTGGTCCGGTCCGGCGCGTTCCGCGCGCCACTGGTCACGGGCGGCTCGCTTCTAGAGGACGCGGTGCAGCCAGCCGTGCGGATCGGGCGCGGTGCCGTGCTGGATGCCGAGCAACGTCTCGCGCAGCTTCGACGCGACCGGGCCGAACGCACCGCCGCTGATGCTGAACTGGCCCGACATCGACTTCACGTGGCCGACCGCGGTGATGACCGCGGCGGTGCCGCAGGCGAACACCTCGGTGATGCTGCCGTCCGCGTTGCCGCGCCGCCACTCGTCCATGGTGATGCGCCGCTCCTCCACGCCGTAGCCGAGATCGCGGCCCAGCTGGAGGATCGAGTCGCGCGTGACGCCGGCGAGGATCGTCCCGGTCAGCTCGGGCGTCACCAGCCGCACGTCGTCGCCCGATCCGAACACGAACACGAGATTCATGCCGCCCATCTCCTCGACGGCGGAGCGCTCGACCGCGTCGAGCCAGACGACGCCCTCGCAGCCGGCCTCCTGGGCCTGCAGCTGCGCGGCCAGGCTGGCGGCGTAGTTGCCGGCCGCCTTGGCGGCGCCGGTGCCGCCCGGCGCGGCGCGCGAGTAGTCCTCGGACACCCACACCGTGACGGGCTTCGCGCCGCCGGTGAAGTACGAGCCGCTGGGCGAGTCGAGCACGAAGAACGAGAACTGCGACGACGGACGCACCTGCAGGACCGGCTCGGTCGCGAACAGCAGCGGTCGCAGGTAGAGGCTCTGCCCGTCGCCCTCCGGCACCCAGCCGGCATCGGCCGTCACGAGCGCGTCGACGGCCTCGAGGAACCGCTCGACCGGCAGCTCCGGCATTGCGAGGCGCTGCGACGACCGGTTCATGCGGGCCGCGTTCGCGTCGGGCCGGAACACGCCGAGGCCGCCGTCGGCGAGGCGGAACGCCTTCATGCCCTCGAACGCCGCCTGCGCGTAGTGGAACACCGCGGCCGACGGCTGCAGCGCGATCGGTGCCGTAGGGCTGCAGCACGCTGCGGCCCCACGCCCCGTCGGCGTAGTCGATGCGGACCATGTGCTCTCCGAACAGGGTTCCGAAGCCCGGGTTCTCGAGCAGCCGCGCGCGCGTCTGCGCGTCGGCGGGCGTCTCGGTCAGCTGGACGGCGAGGGTCGGTGTCTCGGCGAGGGTGCTCGTGGCCATGTCCGGATCGTGCCAGAACCGCGGGTTCTACGAGAGGCTGAACGCCAGTGCGGCGAGCGCCGGCACGACGAACCAGCCGAGCAGGGTCATGATGATCGCCACCGCGGCGATGGTGGTGGCGTCGTCCTCGGGCGGGTTGCCGGCGCGGCCGATCGTCTCCCACAGCGCCCGCAGCGGCCCGTCCAGCAGCAGGTGCGCCCGGTGGCGAGCCGTCGCAGCGCCCTGCAGCAGCAGGTAGGACAGCACGCCGAAGCCGACGAACAGCCCGACGCCGAGCACGAACTGGACGGTGCCGTCGAGCCAGTCGAGGCCGCCGATGCCGCGGATCAGGCCGGCGACGAGCGGCAGGGCAGCGATGGTCGAGATCAGCGCCGGGAACGACGCGCCGCGGTAGCCGGCCGACACGCGCTCGGTCTCGGTGCGCGCCTGCTCGAGCAGGTTGCGCTCCGGCGAGCCGATCAGCGCCTGCGCCTCGCGGCGGCTGTAGAGCGTCGTCAGATGCCGCGACAGGTCGGACGTGTACGACCGCACGACGTACTTCGCGACCACCTCGGCGGCGTACTCGATCGCCCGCGTCAGGCGCCCGATGCGCAGCACGCGAGGATGGCGCCAGCCGTCGCGGTCGTGGATCTCGAGCGCCCGCATGACGAGGCGGTGCGCGTCGCCGAACCGGTCCGGATCGGCGATGGGCGCCGCGTCGGCCAGCTGCGCCACGAGCTTGCCGTCCTCGGCGGAGCGGCGGCCGTGGCGCAGCAGCACGGCCTCGGCCGCGCCCTCGGGCCCGTCGGTTAGCAGCCGGCGCGTGCGCTCGAGCTGCTCGACGAGCTCATCGACCAGTGGGACGTCGGGCTTAGCCGCGGCGGTCGTCCCAGATCACGTAGACCTTGCGCACGGTCTCCGTGACCTCCCACGTCGACGTCCAGCCGTCGAGCGTCGGGTAGACGGTGCCGGGGCCGATCTCGACCGGGTCGCCGCCATCGGGGGTGATGGTGCCGCTGCCCTGCACGAAGACCATCAACTCGTTGTAGCCGATTCTGGAGCCGGGGAACGTGCCGGGCGTGCACTCCCAGATGCCGACCTCGAGGTGCTCGTCCTGGAACAGCACCTGTGCGGACTCGGCCGGGGTGCCGGCGATGGCCGACGGGCGCGGGGTGAACGCGGGCAGCTCGACGGAGAGCGCGTCGCGGACGTAGCCGGAGAGATCGGGTATCGAAGCCATGGCCGTAGCCTAGAGGAGCTCGGCCAGGGCGTCGCGCACGGCGACCTTGACCGCCTCGGTCAGCGTCGGGTGCGCGAACGTCGTGGCGAGCAGCGGCGTCGAGGTCGCCGCCGCGCGATGTGCAGCGGCGTCGTCAGCGTGGCGAGCATGTCGCCGCGCGTGCGAGGCCATGATCGTGGCGCCGACCAGCTTGCCGCGTCGCGGCGTCGATCACGACCTTCACGAAGCCCTCGCTGCTCGCCCATCGCCCGCGCCTTGCCGAGCTCGCGCACGAGCTTGCACGTGCGTGTGCACGTCGTGGCCGCGCTCGCGCGCCTCGGCCTCGGTGAGCCCGACCGACGCCCACCTCGGGGTCGGTGAACGTGACGCGCGGCATCGCGTCGTAGTCGCGGGCGGTGCGCGGTGCCGCGGAGCGCGTTCTCGGCCACCTGCGGGCCCTCGTACGTCGCCACGTGCGTGAACTGGAAGCGGCGGTGGTCGCCGCCGATCGCGTCGCCGATGCGCCCAGATGCCGGGCGCGGTCGTCGCGAGGTGCTCGTCGACGCGCGAGCCCGCCCTCGTCCAGCGCGATGCCCGCCTCGGCGGGGTCGCAGGTCGTCGACGCGCGGCTCGCGCCCGGTCGCCAGCAGCACGTGCTCGCCGTCGGCGCTGCCGCCGTCCCAGTACAGCTCGGCTGCCGCCGGGCGATCGTCGCGCGCGCCGGATCGTCGGCGCCGGTGACGACGCGCGACGCCCTCGTGCGCGCAGCACCGCGCCACGAGCGTCTCGCGCGCCTCGGGCTCCTCGCCGCGCAGCGGCAGCGTCGCGCGCGCAGCACCATGCGTGACCTCGACGCCGAGCCGGTTGCAGGGCCTGCGCGAACTCGCACGGCGATCGGCCCGCCGCCGACGATGCCCAGCGAGCGCGGCAGGTCGTCGCAGGCGCGATGCAGCTCGTCGCTCGTCAGGTACGACGCGGTCTCGACGCCGGCGACCGGCGCGATGCAGGGGGCGCTGCGCCGACCGCCAGCGATCGTCGGGATGCCGTCGCATGCTCGGCGTCCTCGCCGTCGAGCGCGAGGCGCCGCCGCGGAAGCGCGCGCGCCGCGCACCAGCAGGACGCCGTCGTCGCTGCGAGCAGGTCCTCGTAGAAGCCGCCGGCCCGTCCGTCGATCACGCGGTGGATGCGGCCCATGACCGCCGGGCCGTCGATCTCGACCGTCGGCCTGCACGCCGAACTCGGCGCCGCGGCTGCGCCAGGTGCGCGATCTCCGCAGCCCTGACCAGGGCCTTCGTCGGGATGCACCCGACGTTGATTCAGGTGCCGCCGAGCGCCTGCGGGCTCGATCAGCAGCGACGCGCGCGCCGAGGTGACGGGCGCGCATCGTCGCTCGAGATGCCGCCCATGCCGCCGCCCGACGACCACGAGGTCGGGAGCGAACTGCTTCGCATCCATCGGCGGGTAGCCTACGCAACCATGCGCCGCGCCGTCGACCGGATCGACCCGATTCCTGCCGCACGGCTGGCGCGACTTCTGGATCCAGTTCGGCGTCTTCTGGGCGTTCAACGTCAGCTACGAGGGATCGCGCGGCCTCTCCGACGGCGCCCGCGAGGAGGCGCTCGCGAACGGCCGCGCGTCATCGACGCCGAGCAAGCCGCTCGGGCATGTACTGGGAGCTCGACCTGCAGCACTGGGTGCTGCACGACGCGCCCGGCTTCTTCCTGAGCAGTCGCCAACTGGACGTACTTCAACTGCCAGTTCACGATCTCGTTCGGCTTCCTGCTGTGGGTGTACTTCCGGCGCAACTACGCGTTCTACTTCGCGCGGAACGTCATCCTCTGCGCCGACTTCATCGGGCTGTCGGCTACCTCGACGATCCCCACCGCGCCGCCGCGGCTGTACCCGCAGCTCGGCTTCGATCGACACCCTCGCGGGCGAGGCGGTCAGCCACCAGACGGGCATCATCGCCACGTTCGCGAACCCGTACGCGGCGATGCCGAGCCTGCACACGGCCTACGCGCTGACCATCGGCACGACGGGCGTGCTGGTGTGCCGGAGCCTGTGATCGCGAAGCTGATCTGGCTGTGCTACCCGGCGCTGGTGGTCTACTCGATCGTCGCCACCGGCAACCACTTCGTCCTCGACGCGGTGGCCGGCGCCGGCGTGGCCGGACTGGCGCTGCTGGGGTCGCTCGCGATCGCCCGCGGACGCATGCCGAGAGCCGACCGGGCGCCCGTCGGCTTCCTCGTCCCACGCATGGCCTGACCGCTCGCCGGTCGAAACCAACCGCTCATCGACCGCCGGCGAGAGCACGGGCGGCCCGCCTCGTAGCCTCCCTCGCGTGAACGCTCATCTCGAGAAGATCCAGCACGGCTACACGTCCGGTGTCCGGCGCATCGTCGCCGACGTCGTGAAGTCGTTCCGGCGGATCCCCCTCTCCGCAAACCAGGTCACCGGCGTCGGGTTCGCCCTCAACGTCGTCGCGGCCGTGCTGATCTACGAGAGCCAGTGGATCGCAGCCGGCACCGCGTTCCTGCTCGGCTCCATCCTCGACATCTTCGACGGCGCGATCGCGCGCTCGAAGGGTGAGGACGGCCCGCGCGGCGCCTTCATCGACTCCACCTTCGACCGCATCGCCGAGGGCGTGGTCCTCGCAGCGATCGCCCTCGTCGTTCGCCCGGGACGGCCAGGAGCTGGCGCTCGCCGCCGTCTTCGTCGGCGCTCGTCTGCTCGTTCATGACTTCCTATGCCCGCGCCCGCGCCGAGGCGCTCGGCCTGCAACGGCACCTCGGGTCTCATGGCCCGGGCCGAGCGCGTCGTGCTGCTCGGCGCCTCGCTGCTGTTCGCGCCGCTGGGCGTGCTCCCCTGGGGCATCGGCTTGCTCGCCATCCTCTCCGCACTCACCGTCGCCCAGCGCACGCGCCACGTGCTCGCGCAAATGGACGACGTGAAGTCGTAGCCCCTCGAAAGGACCAGAACTCGATATGAGCTCCACCAACGGCACCGGCTGTCGGTCGCCCCACGGACGGGAAGGTGCGCGTCGCCATCGTCGGCGTCGGCAACTGCGCCTCGTCGCTCGTGCAGGGCGTCGAGTACTACAAGAACGCCTCCGAGACCGATGCCGTTCCCGGCCTGATGCACGTCAACCTCGGCGGCTACCACATCCGCGACATCGAGTTCGTGGCCGCGATCGACGTCGACAGCGAGAAGGTCGGCAAGGACCTCTCCGAGGCCATCTTCAGCGGCCAGAACAACACCATCAAGTTCAGCGACGTGCCGAAGACCGGCGATCAAGGTCGCGCGCGGCATGACCCACGACGGTCTCGGCAAGTACCTGTCGCAGGTGATCGAGAAGGCGCCCGGCAAGACCGCCGACATCGTGCAGCTGCTCAAGGACACGAAGGCCGACGTGCTCGTCTCGTACCTGCCGGTCGGCTCCGAGGAGGCGACCAAGTGGTACGTCGAGCAGGCCCTCGCAGGCCGGCGTCGGCGTTCGTGAACTGCATCCCGGTGTTCATCGCCCGTGAGGAGTACTGGCGCGGCCGGTTCGAGAAGGCCGGGCTGCCGATCATCGGCGACGACATCAAGTCGCAGGTCGGCGCCACGATCGTCCACCGCGTGCTCGCCCGCCTGTTCGACGACCGCGGCGTCAAGATCGAGCGCACCTACCAGCTGAACGTCGGCGGCAACACCGACTTCATGAACATGCTGGAGCGCGAGCGCCTCGAGTCGAAGAAGATCTCGAAGACGAACGCCGTCACGTCGCAGCTCGACTACGACCTCGGCGCCGGCAACGTCCACATCGGCCCGTCCGACCACGTGCCGTGGCTGCCACGACCGCAAGTGGGCCTACATCCGGGTCGAGGGCACGCTCGTTCGGCGACGTGCCGCTGACCGCCGAGCTCAAGCTCGAGGTCTGGGACTCGCCCAACTCGGCCGGCATCGTCATCGACGCCGTCCGGCTGATCAAGCTGGCGCTCGACAACGGCATCTCCGGCGCGCTCGACTACCCGTCGGCGTACCTGATGAAGTCGCCGCCGATCCAGCACCGCGACGAGGCCGCCCGCGACGAGACCGAGCGCTTCATCGAGACGCACGGCCGCACGAAGACGGCCGCCGCGCCGAAGGCCGCCAAGGCGGCCAAGGCTGCGAAGGCCGCGGCCAAGAGCTAGGCCAGTCCGGTCGAGCGGGGGTCGCGGCGCTGCCGCGGCCCCCGTTCTGCGTCCTGGCTCAGACGCTCGTCGCGGGCGTGCGCACGGGCGGGTCGTCGCCGCGCAGCACGCGCAGGGCGAGCGGGCCGCGGCGGACGCCGTCGAGCACGAACCGGCCGTGGTCGTCGGCCTCGATCTCGGTCGTCTCGCTGCCGTGCCGCACCTCGATGCGGGCCGGGCCGGCGGGCGCCAGCTGACCCTCGAGCCGCGACCCGCGGGGACCGGGCACGAGCACGAACTCGATCACCAGCTGCGGCGCCTCGAACGACAGCCGCCGGTCGCCGATGCCGCGCACGCCGGTGAGCACCAGGTCGGCGCTGTCGGACAGCAGCTCGGCCAGCTCCTCGTCGACGCTGCGCCAGGTGAACGACGCGCGCGCGGCCTCGACGACCGCGGACGGCACCGGGTCGGGGGACAGCGCGTTGCGCAGCTCTCCCATCAGGTCGTCGTCGGTCACGGCTCCACCACCTGCTGGGCCGATTCGAGATGGCGGCGCAGCTGCTCCAGGCAGCGGGCCCGAGTCGGGCCGATCGCGCCGATCGGCATGTCGAGCGCCGCGGCGATCTCCTCGTAGCTCGGCGGCTCGTCCATCGACAGCAGCCGCAGCAGCCCCTGGCAGCGCTCGCGCAGCTGGGCGAATGCGATGCGCACCGCTCCGTCCCGCTCGGTGTCGAGCAGGCCGCGGTCGAGCGGCGCCTCGTCGGACGGCTCGTCCAGCTCGTCGGTCACGACCTCGCGGGAGCGCACGCGGATCACGCGCAGCGCCTCGTTGCGCGCGGTCGTCGCGAGCCACGAGCCGACCGCGGCCGGATCGCGCAGCCGGTCGAGGTGCTCGACCAGCCGCAGCCACGTCGTCTGCACCACGTCGGAGGCGTCGGCGTCGTCGAGCCGGTACGAGCGGGCCGTGGCCCAGACGAGACCGACGTAGCGGGCGACGAGCGCGTCCCACGCTAGCTTGATCGCCGCCGGCAGCGGCCCGGACGAGACCAGACGGATCCATCGCTCCTGGCACACGGTAGCTGAGCGTGGTTCCAGCGGCGGCCGCCGGCAGCGTCGCCGGATCCACGCTTAGCCCGCCGATGCAGACAAAGGTGGAGTGTCCGGCCGCTGCCAGCGCGGCGGCCGGAGAGGCACCGTCAGCGAGGGCCGCGTGCAGGCGCAGCATCAGCTCGCGGGTCTCGTGGTCGGGCACCAGGGCGGTCGAGGCGATCACGGCGCGCGTGCCGGAGGCAAGCAGCACCGCCGCCAGGCCGAGCAGCTCGTCACCGGCCGCGACACCCGTCAGGCCCGACTCGCACGACGACAGCACCAGCACCAGCGGTGGCCAGCGCAGGCGCTGCAGGTCGTACGCGGTGAGCGGTCCGTCGGCCAGGTGCAGGCACGAGAACAGCGGGTTGTCGGCGCGGAACTCGCCGTGCGCGGCCACGTGCGCGAGGCGGGCGCCATCGAGAGCCGCCAGCGCCTCCTCGGCCGTCGGCTCGACCAGGTGCCGCGTGCCGGGCCGGCCGGCGGCGATGTCGGCCACCTCCGACTCGGCGGCGCGCAGGCCCGGGCCGGCGATGACGACGTCGTGGCCCGGGCGGTCGGCGATCGCCGCGGCCCGCATCCAGGCGGCAGCGGACGGTGCGACCGCGAACGTGCGGCCCGCCAGCGACGGCAGCACGCTCCAGGCCAGGGCATGGAGGCCGCCGGTCGGCACGAGCACGAGCTCGCGCCCTGCCACGCCCAGCGGCGCGACCAGCACCGCGTCGAGGATCCGGGCGGCGTGATCGCGGGCGGCGCGGGCGGCCTCCAGCGCCCGCTCGCTGCCGGCGCCGAGGGCGACGCGGTCGAGCGCGAACCGCAGCGCGGCGATCTCGCGGGTGATGGTCGCGATCGGCCCGACGTCGTGGCGGTGCACGCGCCCGTCGACCACGACGAGGGCGACGAGCAGCTCGTCGGAGACGGCGTACTCGACCAGCGCGCGGTCGCCGAGCAGGCTCCGGTCGAGGCGCGACCACGGGCGCCGCCTCGCCGCGCAGGTGGCGCAGGCGCCGGCGCACGGCATCCTCCGCCCCGGCCTGGGCCCGGCGCAGCGGCCGGGCGTCGTCGCCGTCGAGCGCGGCCTCGTTGGCGGCCGCCGCGAGCCGACGCGCATCGACAACGGCCTGCGCCAGCTCGGCGTCGTCGGGCGGGCGTACCGGCGGCAGGTCGAGCGCGCGCGCCCGGGTCTCCTCGGCCCACGCGAAGGCGACGGCGGGCGAGCGGTGCGCGAGGGCGAGGCGCAGGCCGAGGGCGGCCAGGTGCTCGCCCGAGCGGGCGACGCCCGCCCGCAGGTCGGCGGCGCCGAGCAGCGCGCGGCCGGCGGCCAGCAGGCGCAGGCCGGTGCGCGCCTCGCGCAGCGCCGCGGTGACGTCGCCGCGGGCGGCGGCCGCGAGCGCGCGGGCCTCGCGCACGCGCAGGCGCTCGCGGAGCGTCGGTCCGGGCCGCACGGCGACGCGGGGACACGGCACCGAGCGAGCGAGGACGATGCGCGCGTCGTCGGCGACGTCGCGCCAGCCGGCGGCGTCCAGCGCGACGATGGCGCGGCGCAGCGCGGCCGGGTCGCCGGCGGCGCGCGCCGCCTCGAACCGCGCCAGCGCCGCGAACCGCGCGCGACCCTGGCGGCGGAACGCGCGCTCGGCCGCGCGGGCCTCCTCCGCCGCCGTCTCGAAGTCGCCGAACGCGGCCAGCGCCGCGGCATGGCGCAGGCGCGCGTCGGCCAGCGCGACGGGCAGGCGCGACCGGTCGAGCTCGCGCACCGCCCGTGCGGCCGCGGCGCGGGCCTCGTCCGAGCAGGCCGGCGCCGAGCAGGATCTCGCAGCGGTCGGCCTCGAGGTCGGCGCGCGGCACGTCGCCGGCGCGGAAGGCCTCCGCCGCGCGATCGAGCAGCGCCAGGGCTCCCGGCACGTCGCCGGCGCGGCCCGCGACCCAGCCGAGGTTGTGCAGCGTGTCGGCGGCGCTGAGCGTCTGGCCGAGGTCGTCGAACAGCCCGGCCGCCCGCTCCAGGTCGGCCCGGGCGCCGTGCAGGTCGCCCATGAACGCGCGGTCGATGCCGCGGTTGTTGAGCGCCCGCGCGCGCCACGGGCGGTCGGCGCGCAGACCGGTGAGCGCCGCGGTGTAGGCGGTCACCGCCTCGGCGTGGCGACCGGCGTGCGAGAGGATCAGCGCGCGCGTCGCGACGGCCCGCGCGCCCGACGCGCGTTCGGCCTCGCGCAGGGCTGCCGCGGTGCGTCCCGCATGCGCGAGCGTGAGCGCCAGCGACTGCCGCGCCTCGCTCTCGCGCGCCTCCAGCTCGGCCCGGCGCGCGATGGCCACGGCCCGGCGCAGGTGCATGAGCGAGCCGTCGACGTCGTTCAGCTCTTGCGCGGCCAGCCCGAGCGCCCGCTCCGCGATGGTGCGCGCCTCCGGGTCGGACCGCGCCGCAGCGCACACCGCGAGCGCGTCGATACGGGCCCGGCGCGGGTCGGAGGTGGCAAGCTCGACCGCTGCGAGCGCGGCCTCGGTCAGCGGGCGATCCAATCCGTGGTGACCGTAGCCGACCCGTCGCCGACGCGCACGTCGATGCGCAGGCCGAGCGGGCCACGGGGGATGTGCTCCGCCTGGAAGCGGCCGTGCTCGTCCGCGTGGGCGAGCGTGTCACCCTGGCTGTGGCGGACGTGGACGACGCCGGAGCGCGCGGGCATGAGCTGCCCCACGACGAGGCGGCCCTCGGCCTCGTCGATGATCTGGAGCTCGACCGCGAGGGTCTCGCATTCGAAGCCGATGAGTCGCGGCAGGGCGGCACCGGCGCGAACGCCGTCCGTCGGGAGGAGTACGGAATCGAGGCACTCGAGCGCCGGCACCGCCCCAGCCGTACGACGTCCGAAAGCGGAAGCAGCACACGCCAGCACCTGCGGGGGAACGGGGTCGGCGGGGAGGAATGCGGCAATGCCGTCGGCGTCGATCACGTCAAGATGAGCGGCGCACGGCGCCCGTGATACATCGGCCGTAACACCATCTCGGTGCGGACGTTCCTAGAGTGAGATTCGGAGGTACGACATGGGGATACGTGATCGACGGGTCCGCAAGGGGATTGCGGTGTGCGAGCAGGGCGAGGACAGCTTCCTGTACATGCCGGGGCAGATCCTCATCGACGTGCCGGACGAGCAGCTCGCGGTGCGAGTGCTCGACGGTGCGCTCGAGCGCCGCCGGGCGCTGAACACGAGGCTCGGGGTGGCGCACTACGACGTGCGCGGCGAGGTGCCGGCGCTGGTCGAGCGGCTCCGCAAGGAGGGCGTCCGGTCCGGCCCGAACCACGTGCTGGCGGGCGAGCCCCGCTACAAGGGCGGCCCGGGCAGCGATGTGGTGCCGGGCACCGACCAGGGCGAGCCGTCCGGCGACGCGGGCCATGGCGTGCGCATCGCGGTGCTCGACACCGGGTACACGTCGGGCATCCACGGCTGGCTCGACGACAGCGTCGACCCGGACGGCGTCGTGCTCGAGCAGCTCGACGTTCCTCGCGGGCGACGGCCAGCTCGACGACGAGGCCGGCCACGGCACGTTCATCGCCGGCATCATCAACCGCCTCGCACCGGCCGCGCGGATCACGGCCCGCCAGGTGCTGCTGAGCGACGGCTGGGGCGACGAGGCGACGATCTCGGCCGCCATCGCCGACTGCACCGAGGCGGACATCATCAACCTCTCGCTGGGCGCCTACACGCAGGGCAACGAGCCACCGATCGGTCTCGTGAACGCGCTCAAGAGCGTGCCGCGGACGTCGGTCGTGGTCGCAGCGGCGGGGAACGCCGAGTCCGACGTGCCCTTCTGGCCGGCCGCGCTGAAGCAGGTCGTGGCCGTCGCGGCGGTCAACGCCGCCGGCGACAAGGCGGACTTCTCGAACTTCGGCGAGTGGGTCAACTGCGCGGCGCCGGGCGACGAGGTGACCAGCACGTTCCCGAAGTGGGAGCCCCAGAGCAGCACCCAGGGCGACGTGTTCGACGGCTGGGCGTGCTGGAGCGGCACGAGCTTCTCCGCCCCGTACGTGGCCGGCCTGATCGCGGCCGAGATGACGGCGGGCGGCGGCAGCGCAGCCGACGCCGCGCACCGGGTGCTGGCGAATGCGAAGCGGATCGATCCCCAGATCGGAGCCGTGCTGGCCTGACGTAAAGGTGTAGCGCGATCTTCGTGCCGCGAGGCCGACCGATCGTCACATCGCGGCACCACTCGGTGACACATCGCGCGATCCGTGCGCCTTCCGCGCGGAAACGTTCTGGGGTCAGACCCCAGAACGGCCCGAATTGGGGTCAGACCCCGATCGCTGAAGGCGCACGGAGTCGCACGTATCACGCACCGGGGACGGCGCTCCCCTTCTGCGTGACCCCCGACCAGGCCGACGGTCTGTACCGTCTTCTCGCCCCCTCGCTTCGACGCCACTGCCTCCGGCTCGCCGGCAACTCGACCGACGCCGAGGACCTCGTGCAGGAGGCCTTCGCGGCGCTGATCCGCCGCGGCGGACCCGTCGCGCCCGACGACGCGGCGCGCATGCTCGCCACCTGCGCCCGCAACGCCCACGTCAGCCGCTGGCGGCGCGAGCGCCGCAACGTGCTGCTCGCGGAGCCCGCCGCCACGGGCCGCACCGACGTCGCCGCGACGGTCGCCGACCGGCTCGAGCTGGCCGCGGTCGCCTCGGCCATCGCCCGGCTGCCCGAGCGGCAGCGACGCGCCCTCGCGCTCGCGGGCGGCGGTTCGAGCTCGCGGGAGATCGGCAGCGAGTTCGGACTCGGCGCGAACGCCGTGAACCAGCTGCTCCACCGCGCCCGCGCCGGTGTGCGCGCGATGACCGCAGCCTGAGAGGTCCGGCGCGGATCCGGATACGCTCCGCGTTGCATGCGCGTCTGCCTCGTCACGCCCTACGCCTGGGATCGCCCCAGCGAGGCGAACGACCACTGGTCGGCGCTCGCCCGCGCCCTCGCGCACCGCGGCCACGAGGTGGTCATCCTCGCGCCCGCCCGCAAGCCCGCGCTGCTGATGGAGGGACGCCGGCGGCTGCGCGCGCTCGCCCAGGGAGACGCCTCCGCGCTGACGCCGTCGCCGCGCGTGCCGCTGGTGGTCGCCGTCGGACTGGGCGTGCCCGTGTCGATCGGTGCTGCGGCGCGCAGCGTGCCGATTCCCGTCGCCGTCGCCGCCGGCGTGCGGCTGGCGCTGGTGCGGGGCGGCTTCGACGCCGTCGACGTGCTCGATCCCGACCAGCCCGGCCCCAGCGCCGTCGCGCTCCGGGAGACGCCGACGCCGGTCGTCGCCACCTTCTTCCGCGGTGGCCCGTCGCTGCGGAGCGCCAAGGGCGCCGAGCGCCTCGCCGCCCGCGCCGACACGGTCGCCGCCGTCTCGCCCGCGGCGGCCGAGGGCGTGCTGCAGCGCTTCGGGCTGCAGGCCACCGTCACGGGCCTCGCCGTCGACCGCACGCGGTTCACCCGCACGTCCGCGACCTCGCCGCCGCTGGTCGCGGTCGAGGCCACGCTGGGGGATGCGGGCGCGCTGCGCGCCCTGTTCCACGAGCTGGCCCCCACCACGGCCGAGATCGCGCTGCTGCGCTCCGCCGGCAGTGCAGCGCTGCGCTCGCTGGTGCCGGCCGGCATGGCGGGCCGCGTCCGCCTGCCCGACGCGTCGACGCCTGCCGCCCGGGCCGCCGCGCTGCGCGGCGCCAGCCTCTTCATCGCAGCGCGCAACGGCAGCCCGCTGATCGCCCGCGAGGCGGCCGCCTGCGGCATCCCGATCGTGGCCGTCGCCGGCAGCCCCGGCTCGTACGGCGTCGAGCACGAGGTGTCGGGGCTGATCGCGCAGGAGGGACAGCCGGCGCTGGTCGCCGCGTGCGCGGGCCGGCTGCTGGCCGACGAGGCACTGCGCGAGCGGCTCGCCGCTGCGACGTCGTCGGAGAGCGCCGGTGACGTGGCCGAGCGCGTCGAGGCCCTCTACGGCAAGGCGCCGCGGCCCCGCCGCCTGCCCCCCGAGCCCGACCTGGCACCGCCCATCCTCTGCGATTTCCACATGCACACCGACCACTCGCCCGACTGCGAGACGGCGGTGCCCGACCTCGTCGCGCGCGCGCTGGAGCTCGGCCTCGGCGCGATCGCCGTCACCGACCACAACACCATCGCGGGCGGCCTCGAGGCCCAGGCGTACGTGGCGGAGCACGGCCTGCCGCTGCACGTGGTCGTCGGCTCCGAGGTGATGACGTCGACCGGCGAGGTGATCGGCCTCTACCTGAAGGAGGAGATCCCGCGCGGCATGCCGTTCGCCGACACGGTGGAGGCGATCCGCGCGCAGGGCGCGATCGTCTACGTGCCGCACCCGTTCGATCGGCTGCACTCGATTCCGGACGCCGCGCTGCTGCGCCGGCTGGCCGACCAGATCGACGTGCTGGAGACCTGCAACGGCCGCCTGTACCGCGAGGCCTACAATCGCGAGGCCGAGCGGTTCGCCGAGCGGTACGACCTGCTGGCGGGCGCCGGTTCCGACGCGCACGTGCTGGAGGGCCTTGCCACAGCGTGTGTCGAGTTACCCCCGTTCACCGATGCGGAGTCCCTGCTCCTGGCGCTTGCGAACGGGAAAATCGTGCGCAAACCGGTGAATCTCGTGTACCTCCAGGGACTGAAATGGCTCCGAAGCGCAAGGAGCCGCACGCCGGGCGCCGAAAGATAGCCTCGTTCGATGCCGAGCCCGGATGAGATCTACGAGCGCTACCTCGCTCGCGCGATCAGGGAGATGAATACCCTCGGCGACGAGATTTCATCCTGCGCGCGGGTCAGCCATCCTGCGCTCGCGCCGGTGCTGGGCTCCGGGCACCCGCTGGCGGACGTGATGCTGCTGAAGTACCGCGCACAGGCGCCCGAGATCCAGGAGGGCGTCGCCTTCTTCGGCCGAGCCGGTGCCGCGGTGCTGAAGTCCGTGAAGCGCCTGGCGATCGATCCGCTGGTCATCTACGGCACCAACTGCGTGAAGTGCGCCGACGCGCAGCCGGACGAGGCCGCGACGGCGTGCCCGCTCTGGCTGCTGCGCGAGATCGCCATCACCGAGCCGAAGATCATCGTCGCGATGGGCGACGAGGTGGTCGAGACGCTCAACGACCTGCAGATTCCGCTCGCCCAGCCGCTCGACGCCTCGCGTGTGGGCGAGATCCAGCATCTCACCCCCACCGTGGAGGCACTCGTCGTGCCGGATCTCGATGCCTGCCTGAACGACGAGGAGTCGAAGCGCCGCTTCTGGCAGGCCTTCAAGGCCCTCGGACCGTGGTACGACGCGCTGCCCCCGTACTAGCCCTCGCCGCGGCGTGGTGCGCCTGGACGGTGCTCGGGGCGCACCTCGACCGGCCCTCGGACGACGTCGCCCTGCTGGTCGTCGCCCTCGTCGCCCTGCCCCTCGCCACGGGCATCGTGATCGCGCTCGCGACCGGCTTCCACGACCAGCGGCGGGTGCTGATCTCCACGACGGCGGTGGGACTGGTGCTCGCCGTGGGTGGCACGCTCGCCGACCTGCCGACGGCGGCCGGCCTGGGCAAGATCCTCGCCGCCGGTGCCATCGGCATGCTGTTCGTCCCGCTGCTCGACCGCGCCTGGCACGTCGCCGTCGTGGCGCTGCTGGTGATCGTCGTCGACACCTACTCCGTCTTCGCCGGCCCGACGAAGCAGCTGCTGGAGTCGGGCGACGACGTCATCTCGACCTTCACCGTGCCGCTGACGGCCCCGGGCATGTACGGCGCCGCCGGGCTCGGCATCACCGACTTCCTGTTCCTCGGGCTGTTCTGCGGCGCCGCGCTGCACTGGCGGCTGCGCCCGCGGTTGACGCTCGTGCTGTGCGCCCTGTCGTTCTCCGCGTCGGTCGTCGTCGCGCAGCTGGCGGATCGCTCCGTGCCGGCGCTGCCGCTGCTGTCGCTGGCGTTCGTGCTGCCGAACATCAGGCGCCTGCGTCCCGGCTCGCCGGACCGGCCGTGGGAGCTGCGCACGCACCCGGCCACCACGGCGAACTCGCGGCGCAACGCCTCCGCACGAGCCGACCGGCGCGTGCTGTGGGAATCGGCCCAGGACGCCTGCTGGGCGCTGCTCGACCCGCTGATCGCGCCGGGTGCGCTCGTCGGCATCGTCGGCGCCGGCAACTGCGACGACCTGCCGCTGACGCGCATCGCCGAGCGGGCCGGGCGCGTCGACCTGCTCGATCTCGACCCGGCGGCGTGCCGCGGCGCGATCGCGAACGAGCCGCGAGCGGTGCGCGCGAAGCTGCAGGCCCTGGAGGTGGACGCCAGCGGGGGCCACGCCGACCGCATCTCGGCGGCGATCGCCGCCGGCCGCGTCACGCAGCTGCCGACCGCCGACTGGAGCCCGTTCGGCGAGGGGCCGTACGACGTGATGGTCGGCGACCTCTTCTACTCGCAGCTGCTCTACCCCGGCCTGCGCGACGCGGGCGTGCCCGCCGAGCGCATCATGCTGGCGCTGACGACGTACGGCCCGGCGCTGACCGGCCTCGTGGTCTCGCGCATGCACGCCAGCGCGCCCGGCGGCGTCGTCGTCCACATCCACGACCCCGTGGGCTGGTGGGGCGGACACCCGCAGCCGTTCACGCTCGACCACGTGCTGGCCGTCGCCGGGCGCTCGGCCGACGACGCCCTGGCGCTGCTCCAGGCCGCGTCGGGCCCGGAGGGGACGAACCCGCGGTCGGCGCTGGCCGCGCTGGGCGTGCCGATTCTGCGGACGACCTTCTGGCGCTGGCCGTTCGGCAACGGCACCGACTACCTGGCCTGCGCGACGGTTGCAGCTGTCCCGGCGGGGCTGCGATCGCGCGGCGGAGGCGTGGCGTGACCGCACGCCGCCGGTGTACGCTCCCCGGTATGCGCTGGCTCACCTTCGCGGCCCTCCTCGTCCTCGCCCCGGCCGCCGATGCGGCCGGGCCCTGGCTCCACGTCGGGCCGACGGCGTTTCCGCCGATCACGGCCGTCGCGTCGCAGGGCAACTCGCTGTTCGCGCTGGCGCAGAACGGCGACATCTGGCGCGCCGACGCGGGCTCCGCGTGGGTGCGACGGTCGACGCGTCCCAACACCGGCACCAGCGTCCTGGTCGCGTCGCCGGGCGCGATCTACGTCGCGTCGACCGACCCGAACATCCTGTCCCGGTCGACGGACGGCGCGCGCACCTTCAACCGCTGCGGGCGCGAGGGCCTGCCGCGCGGCGCGGCCTTCGTCGTCGCGACGGCCAAGCAGCGCGTCGGCGTGGTGCGCAGCCAGCGGCTCGCGCTCTCGTCGAACGGGTGCCGCTCGTGGACGCGGCCCAGGATCACGGGCCGCATCCGCGCCATCGCGCGCTCCGGCACGACCTGGTTCGCGGTCGTCGAGCGGCCCAACCTCGCCCGCGCCGAGCGTTTCCGGCTGCTCGCGTCGACCAACCTCGGCCGCACGTGGCGCGTGCGCGCGAACCGCACGGCGATGAAGCTCGGCGCGCCGCCCAGCCTCACCACCGGCGCCCTGGTGGCAGACCGCGTGACACTGAACCGGCTGTGGCTCATCCACGAGGGCCGGCTCGGTCGCAGCGACGACGGCGGCCGCACGTGGACGACCGTGACGCCGCCTGGGATGCGCGTCAACTCGGTGGTGCCGAGCGCGACGCGCGCCAACAACGTGCACGTGCTGGGACTGACCGCCACCCGGCGGCCGATCACGCGCACCTCGTCCAGCGCCGGTGCCAACTGGTCGGACATCCCGCCGCCCGCCACCGGCGCCATGCCGAACGTGCAGTCGCTGATCGCGACCTCGAACTCGCGCGCGGCACTGGCCACCTCCGCGGGCGTCTGGACCTACGCCTTCTAGCGCTAGGAGCCGGGAACGGCCTCGAACCGCGCGACGCACTCGACGTGGTGCGTGTGCGGGAACATGTCGACGGGCCGCACGCGCTCCAGGCGGTAGCCACCCTCGGTCGAGCAGCTCGGCGTTGCCGGCGAGCGTCGTCGGGTTGCAGGAGACGTAGACGATCCGCTGCGGCTCGAGCTCGAGCACGCGGCGCACGGCCTTCGGCGTCAGACCCGCGCGCGGCGGGTCGAGGACGACCACGTCGGGGTCGGCATGCCGGCCTCGAGCAGCGGGCGCACCGCCTTCGCGACGTCGCCCTGGACGAACTCGGCGTTCATGACGCCGTTGCGCTCGGCGTTGTCGACCGCGCGCTCGACCGCCTCGGGCACGACCTCGATGCCGTACACCTGCCCGGCGGCGCCGGCCATCGCAAGCGCGATCGAGCCGATGCCCGAGTACAGGTCCCAGACGATCTCGTCGCCGCCCAGGCGCGGCCTCCTCGATGGCGATCTCGTAGAGCTTCTCGCACATCTCGGTGTTGGTCTGCAGGAAGGCGCCGGACGACACCTTGAGGCGCAGGCCGAGCAGGCGCTCCTCGTACCAGTCGCGGCCGAACACGAGCTTCGACTCGAGCCCGTGCGTGACCTCGGCGACGCCGCTGGTGGTCGGCGTGCAGCAGGCCGACGCAGCCCGGCACGCGCTCGGCCAGCTCGTCGACGAGCCAGGTGGACTGCGGCAGCGCGCCCGGCGCCGGTCACCAGCGTCAGCAGCAGCTCGCCGGTGCGGTCGGACGCGCGGCAGACCAGGTGGCGCAGGTAGCCGGTGTTGCTGCGGCGGTCCCAGATCTCCGCCGTTGATGCGGCGCGCCCAGGCCTCGACGACGCGGCGCGCCTCGTTGCCGGCCTCGCTGACATCAGCAGGCAGGCGGTGACGGGCATGATCTCGTCCCAGCGGCCGGCCCGGTGGAAGCCGAGCGACGGCCCCTCCTCGGTCTCGCCGAACGAGAACTCGAGCTTGTTGCGGTAGCCGTAGGTGCGGATCGCGGGGACGATCGGATCCTGGACGAAGTCGTCCTGGTGGCCGATGCGCTTCAGCACGTCGGCGATCTGCTGCGCCTTCCAGACCTGCTGCGCGCTGTAGTCGAGGTCCTGCCACTTGCAGCCGCCGCAGGCCCCGAAGTGCGGGCACGGCGCGACCGACGCGGTCGGGCCCGCGGCGCGAGCGTCTCGACCGTGGTCGCCTCGCCGTAGGACCGCTTCACCTTGGTGACGCGCGCACGCACGCGGTCGCCCGGCAGCGCGCGGTCGACGAACAGCACGAAGTCGTCGAGCCGAGCCACGCCGCGACCGCCGAACGCGAGGGAGTCCACGAGGACCTCGACCTCGCTGCCTTTCTCGGGTCTTGACATCTAGGCCGGAGTGTACGCACGGTGCGTGATCCGTCGTGCCGTCAGCGCACCGGCCAGGCAGAACACCGGCCAGCGCCGCGAACATCACGCCGAACCCGCTCTTCTCGGCCAGCAGCCCGAACGCGCGGCGGCGTGATCGAGCCGATCAGGAACACGACCGTCGAGGCGGCGCCGACGGCGACGCCCGCCGAGCGGCCCGCCACCTCGCCCGCGATCACGTAGACGATGCCGTTGAAGCCGAGCGTGCCGAACGCCAGCAGCACGGCCGCGATCACGCCGGGGACGAGGCCGGCGCGGAGCGCGAACGGGAACGGGATCACCGTCGCGGCACCCAGCAGCGCCGAGCGCCGACAGCAACGCGACGCGGCGTGATCCGCCGGCCCGGTCGGCCACGAAGCCCCACACGACGCGCGCCGCCGCGGCGCCGAGGTTGAGGGCGGCGAACACGACGGCGGCGCCGGTCTCGCGACAGCCCGGCGTCGTGCGGCGGCGCTGACCGTGAAGGTGAGCACGCCGCCGAGCGTCGTCACGTACAGCGCGCCGGTCAGCATCACCCAGCGCAGCGGCAGCGGGAAACGACGCGCGCATGGCCGGCAGGTCGGGCTGGCGCTGGCCCGGGCCGGCGGCGTAGGCGAACAGGAATCCGAAGACGAGCACCAGCGCAGCCGGGCACCGAGAAGGCCAGCTCCAGGCCGCCGAAGTGGTAGAGGATCGGCAGCAGGCCGGCCGCGACGAAACCGCCGACCGGCACCGCCATCTGGCGCAGGCCGAGGATGCGCCCGCGGCGGTCGGGCGGGAAGTGGATCAGGATCGCCGTCATCCCGGCGACGGGCACCGCGGCGGCGCCGATGCCGGAGATCAGCAGCGCCGACGAACAGCAGCCGGGATCGTCGGCGCGAAGCCCGCCGCGACCAGCCCGGCGGCGCCGATCAGCGAGCCGCCGATCAGCACCGGGCGCGCGCCGAGGCGGTCGCAGAGGCGGCCCGCGGCGATCAGCGCGACGGCCGGACCGACGCCCGTGGCGCCGAACAGGAAGGCGAACTCGACGGTGCTCACGCCGCGGTCGTCGCGCAGCGCCAGCGTCAGCGCCGGCAGGCCGAACTGCACCAGCGAGATCGCGACCTGCGACGCGATCGCGCACGAGGACGATGAGGTGGCGCTGGGGCACGGGTACACCCTACATCGCCGTATACACCCGTTAGCATAGGCAGGTACCTATGGAGACCGAAGGCACGATCATTCCCACGCGGCGGCTCGTCGCCTTCCTGGCGGTGCTGGAGCACGGCGGCGTCTCGCGCGCCGCCGAGCGGCTCGGCGTCCGCCAGCCGACCGTCTCCGGGCTGATCCGCTCGCTCGAGCGCGACATCGGCACCGACCTGTTCGTGCCGGCGCGCCGGACCGCTGCGGCCGACGGCCGCGGGCACGGCGCTCGCGCCGCACGCCGCCCGCGCTGCTGCGCGGCGGTGGAGGAGGCGGGCGAGGCCGTCGCGCGCGCCGACCGCGACGCGCGCCGCCACCTGTCGATCGCCGCCGGCGAGGCGCTGGCGACGCACGTCCTGCCGCCGGCCGTCGCGCAGCTGCGCGAGCGTCTGCCCGGGCTGACGGTCGAGTTCGTGGTGGGCGACGAGGCGCGCGTGGTCGAGGCGCTGCGCTCGGGCGAGGTCGACGCCGCGCTGCTGACCGACCGCACCGAGGCCCGCGACCTCGAGATGCACGACTACGCGCCCGGGCGCCTCGTGCTGGTCGCGGCGCCCACGCACCGGCTGGTCGGCCGGCCGCGCATCGCCTGGCGCGACCTGGCGCGGGAGACGCTGGTCGTGCGCGACGCCGGCACGGTCAACCGACGCGAGGTCGAGCAGATGCTGACCGCGGCCGGCGTCGCACCGCGCGCGCGGCTGGTGGCCTCGTCGCTGGAGGCCGTGAAGCGCTGCGCCGAGGCCGGTCTCGGCGTCACGGTCGTCCCCAACATCGCGGTCGAGCGCGAGCTGGCGGAGGGGCTGCTGGTCGAGCTGGCGCTCGACGCGCCCGGGCTCGACTACCGCTTCATCCTGGCCACCCGGCGCGGCGAGACGGCTGCCGCCGACGGTCAGCGCGCTGCTCGAGATCATGCAGGCGCCGGCAACCGGTTGACCCGGTCCGGGACTCGGCGTACCATGTGCCGGAACCGACCGGCAATGCTATTGCCGCTAAGGAAATAAAGGAGCCGTTTCCATGGAACTGCCGAAGAGCGTCCGCTTCGTCGTGATCGGGGCTGGCGTCCACGGCCTGTCCACCGCGTACCACCTCGCCAAGGAGCTCAAGGCTCGCGGCGAGGGCTCGGGCGAGGACATCCTGATCGTCGACAAGACGGGCATCGCGGCCGGCGCGTCCGGCATCGCGTGCGGCGTCGTCCGCAACAACTACTACCAGCCGGCGATGTCCGAGCTGATGGCGGCGAACGTCGAGGTCTGGGAGTCCGACCCGGCCGCGTACCACTACAACTCGGTCGGCTACATGGCGCTCGGGCCGAAGGGCCAGGAGTCCGACCTGACCGAGGTCGCCGGCCGCCAGGAGCGCATCGGCTACGAGCACACGCTGGTCACCGGCGAGGCCGACTGCAGCGCCTACATGCGCGAGATCTTCCCCGACTGGCGCGCGCAGGGCATCACCGTCGTCCTGCACGAGCACCGCGGCGGCTTCGCGTTCAACATCGACTCGATGCATGGCATCGCCGACAAGGCGAAGGCCGAGGGCGTGCGCATCGTCGACGGCGTCACCGTCACCGGCTTCGACAGCGACTCGTCGGGCGCCGTCACGAAGGTGCTCACCGACCAGGGCGCGATCCAGGTCGAGCAGGTCATCGTCGGCGTCGGGCCGTGGGTGCCGCAGATCTGGGACATGCTCGGCCTGCCGTCCGCGATCGACATCCGCACGCCCGCCGGCGACGTCCACAGGACCAGGACATGTGGACGTACTGGTACCTGCAGGAGGGCGAGATCGCGGTCGACCCGACGATGTTCGACCGCCGCGACGGGTCTGCGCCGCCGGTGATCCACGTCGACACCGACGCGCCGCTGCACGACGACGACGGCAGGCTGATCACCGACGAGCTGTGGGGCATCTACTACAAGCGCGACCGCCACGGTGTGCAGGGCGGTGCCGCGCCGCTCACGGTCGGCCCCGACTTCGACGTCGATCCGTATCCGACCGCGAGCGTCGATCCGACGTTCCCGGACATGTGGTGCGCCGCGCTGTCGCACTGCATGGAGCGGTTCCAGGGCTGCCGCTCGCTGTACAAGGACGCGCGATCCGGCGGTGCCGGCGCGTTCACGGCGGACAACTTCCCGGTCTTCGACTACATGCGGCCGAACGTCTACGTGATCGCCGACTCCAACCACGGCTACAAGATGATCGGCGTCGGTCGCGAGGTCGCGAAGGTCGTCTGCGGCGACCACTCCTCGCTGCTCTATCCGTTCCGCTTCGAGCGCTTCGCGACGGGCGATCTGCACCCGGTCTCGAACAGCCCGTACCCCTGGAGCTGAGCCGCGTGTAACTTCCGCGCGGATTCGTGTGCCCTCCGTGTTGGGGTCTGACCCCGGAAATGGCCGTTCTGGGGTCAGACCCCAACATGGAGACTCGCGCGGAAGGCGCGAGCATCGCGCGATTGGCGGGTGCGGTGGCGGTCTGGCACGAAGCGACGCACATCGGGCACGCGCGGCTGGCGTACGGTGATCCTGCCGGTCTGCCCGCGGCGTTCTAGGAGCCGACGACTCCAGTCTCAGGAGCTTCATCGCCATCTCGACCGTGAGGGAGTCCTCGGTCTCCAGGTCGAGGCCCGTGATCGTCTCGATCCTCGCCAGCCGCTGGCGGAGCGTGTTCGGATGGACGTACAGGGCCGCCGCCGTCGACGCGACTCGACCGCGCTGGCGCAGGTACTCCTCGAGCGTCCGGAACAGCTGCGAGCGGTGCTGCGACGTCGTACTCGAGCAGCGGGCGCAGCGCGTCACGGTGATGGTCGCGCTGCCCGGGCTCCGGCGCCAGGCGCAGCAGGTACTTGTACGGTCCCGAGCTCCTCGTAGGCGACCACGCCCGGCGCCGGCCGCACGACCGCGGCGCCGCGCACGGCCTGCAGAGCCTCGCTGAACCCCGTCGCGAACGCCGCCACGCCGCAGCACACCGACGAGAGGCCGATCACCGCGCACGGCGCCGCGTCCTCCTGCACCTGCCGCACCCGATCGCGCACGTCGCCGCCGGAACCCGCCGGCAGCAGCGCCCGCACGTGCGTGTCGCTGCGCTCGATCAGCGCGCCGCGGAACGCCGCCGCCAGCGACGACTCGAGCGCTCCCGCCCAGTCGGTCGCGTCGGCCCCCGGCGCCCCGGCCCACAGCACCACCCGCGGCTGCGACAGGTCGCAGCGCAGCCGTCGCGCGCGGCCCTCGACCACGGCCGGCTCGGCGCCGCCGGCCAGATCGTCGAAGAAGTCCTTCGTCAGGTTGCGCTCCGACAGCCGCTCGAGCAGCTGGATCTTCTTGACCGCCACCGCGGTCTGCGACACGACCGTCGTCGCCAGGTCGCGGTGCTCGGTGCGGAACCGGTGGCCCTTGCAGGCCGCGCACGACCATCAGCCCGAGCAGCTCGCCCGAGACGACCAGCGGCGCGTGCAGCACCGGCGCGTCGGAGCCGTCGCCCGACACCACCGTGTCGGACAGCGACGCGTCGCGCTCGTCGCGGCGCGGTCGTGCGCGAGACGGCGAGGGCGATGCCGACGTCGCGCAGTCCGATCACCCGCGGCGCGGTCGAGCCGGGCGACGCGGCCCGCAGCCGCAGGCGCTCGCCGTCGGCCTCCAGCAGGTAGATCTCGCACCCCGTGACGCCCAGCAGCGGCACCACGCGCACCGTCACCGCGGGCAGCAGCTCCTCGAGCGTCTCGGCCTCGGAGATGGCGCCGGCCAGCGCGAACAGGCCCTCCAGCGTGGCGACGCGGCGCTCGGTCTCGCGGTGCAGCTGCGCGTTCTCGATCGCGCCGGCGACCAGCGACGCGCTGGTGAGGAGGAACTCCGCGTCGCGCTGGGAGTAGTCGTGCGGCGCCTCGGCGTGCAGGGCGACGACGCCGAGCACGCTCGAGTCCTTCGCCAGCAGCGGCACCGAAACGACCGACTGGTACTTCTCCTCCTCGAACTCCTCGAACACCCGCATGCGCGGATCGGACGCCGCGTCCTGCGTGATGAACACCGGCTCGCGGTGGGCGGCGACCCAGCCGGCCAGGCCCTCGCCGGGCGCCATCGCGATCACGCCGACGTGCGCCGCGTAGGGCTCGGAGCACGCCGACAGCACCATCTGGCCGCGGTCGTCGGCGAGGAACACGTAACAGGCGTGGCACTGCGTGGCCTCGGTGAGCAGGTCGACGATGGCCTGCAGCACCCGGTCGAGGTCGAGCGTCGACGAGACCGTGCGGATCACTTCCTGGAGGAAGCGACGATCGGCGGCGGGCGTGGGGTGGTGCACGTCGATGCCCAAGGCAGTGCTCCTACGTATTGCCGCTGGGGCAATGACGTGTCAGAATGGCCTCTACCAGGGTAGACCTGGCCCGGGAGGTCGTCAATCTTGCCACGCACCGGTAATCCCGCCACCCGCCACCTCGCCGCCGTCACCCGGGCCACGGCCGTACTGGACGAGCTCGGCGCCGCCGGCCGCGACCTGGGAACGAACGAGCTGGCCCGCGCGACGGGCATCAACGCCTCGACCGTCTCGCGCCTGCTGGCGACGCTGACCGCCGCCGGCTACGCCGAGCACGTCACATCGACCGGCCGCTACCGCCTCGGCCCGCGCGTCATCCAGCTGGCCCAGGGCGTGCTCGCGCGCCTCGACGTGCGGCAGATCGTGCGGCCGCTGCTCGAGGAGCTGGTGGAGGAGACCGGCGAGACGGCCACGCTGTCGCTGCCCTCCGAGCACGAGGCGATCACCGCCGACTTCGTCCCCGGCAGCGCCAGCGTCATCTCGGTGGCCCGCGTCGGGCGTCCGTCGATTCCGCACTGCACGGCGGTCGGCAAGGTGATGCTGGCGTACGGCCCGCTCGGCATGACCGCGCTCGAGCTGCCCCTCCCCCGCCTCACGCCCGCGACCATCACCGACACCGACCAGCTCGCGGCCGAGCTGGAGACGGTGCGCCGCAACGGCTACGCGGTCGCGGCCGGCGAGCGCGAGGCCGACCTGAACGCCGTCGCCGCGCCGATCTTCGACGCCCGCGGGCTGGCCGCCATCGTCGGGCTCCAGGGCCCGGCCGCGCGCCTGGCCGGGCCGCGCATGGCCGAGGTCGCCCAGCCGCTGCTCGCCGTCGCCGCCCGGGCCTCGGCTAGCATGGGCGCCCGATGACGACCATCGCCATCCTGCTGTTCGAGGAGGTCGAGGAGCTCGACTTCGCCGGTCCGTGGGAGGTGTTCCGCGTCGCCCAGGGCGAGGATCCGAGCTTCGACGTCTACACCGTGGCCGAGCACCTGGAGCCGATCCGCTGCGCCAACGGCCTGCGCGTGCTGGCCGACCGCACGCTGGCCGACGCCGGCCGGCCCGACGTGATCCTCGTGCCCGGCGGCCAGGGCACCCGCAACCCCGGTCCCGGCATCGTCCCGTGGATCGCCGAGGCCGACCGCACGACGCAGTGGACGACCAGCGTCTGCACCGGCTCGTTCCTGCTCGCCGCCGCCGGTGTCACCGCCGGCAAGCGGCTGACCACGTACCACACCGAGGTCGACAGCCTGGCCGCGCGCGACGACACCGGCGAGGTCCTGTCCGGCGCCCGCTGGGTGCACGACGGCAAGGTCGTCACGGCCGCCGGCGTGTCGGCCGGCATCGACATGAGCCTGTGGCTGCTCGGCGAGCTGCGCAGCCCCGAGTTCTCGCGCCGGGTCCGCGACTGGATCGAGTACGACCCGGCACCACCGTACTGACGGAGGGGGCGACCGCAGCCGCCCCCTCCGGCGTCAGTGGATGCTCGGCGTCCAGCCCTCCAGCACGGGCGGCGTCCAGTCGGTGCCCACCGTCGGCGAGCCCTCCGTCCACGAGCCGAGCTGCGGCTGCGGGAACTTCGTGTGCATGGGCTTCAGCTGGATGCCGTACGAGTTGCCGGACTGCAGGTGCAGCAACAGCACCTTGCGGGCGATGTCGTTGCGCTCGTCCGGGTCGTCGGGCAGCGGGAAGTAGATCTTCAGGAACGCGTTCGTGTACCGGTCGAACACGGCCGGGATGCCATCCTCGGTCAGCATCTCGACGTCCTCGAGCCAGTTGATGTCGCCGCCCGGCGTGCCGGCGAGGAGGTCGATGTCCTGCGAGAGGGCGCGATCCTCCTGGTAGTCGTACCGGCGGCCGGACAGGTACTCGGCGTCGATGCCGGTGGTCTTGTCGGGCTCGCTGTCGATGCGGTGCAGCTCGTCTGCCATCGTCGCCTCCCCCTTCAGTCGGCCGCGTGCGGCAGCGACTGCGCCGCCGCAGGGTCGACGAGATGCTGCTGGATCATGTTCTCGATGCGCGCGAGCGTCCGCTCCTCGGTCACGCCCGGGATGTAGCTGGTGCCGGCGAGCGGCACCTTCGCCATCGCAGAGGCCTCGACCGTGAGAGCCGCGAGGTCCTCGGGCTCGAGCGAGTGGATGTTGGTCTTGCCGCAGGCGCGGGCCAGCATCTGCACCTCGAGCGTGAGCGTGTGCAGGAAGTTGTAGACCCGCTCCGCCGCCTCCTCGACTACGAGGCGCTTGCGGAGCTCCGGATCCTGCGTCGTGATGCCGACCGGGCAGCGGCCCGTGTGGCAGTGGTAGCACTGGCCGGCCGGGACGCCCACGGAGCCCATGTAGTCGGTGACGCCCGGGATCTCCTTGTTGCAGTTCAGCGCCATCAGCGACGAGTGCCCGATCGCGACCGCCTTGGCGCCGAGCGCGATGGCCTTGGCCACGTCGCCGCCGTTGCGGATGCCGCCGGCCACGACGAGGTCGATCTCGTCGGCCAGGCCGACGTCCTCGAGCGCGCGCCGCGCCTCCGGGATCGCCGCCATCAGCGGGATGCCGGTCTCCTCGGTGGCGATGTGCGGGCCGGCGCCCGTGCCGCCCTCGGCACCGTCCAGGTAGATGATGTCGGGGCCGCACTTGGCCGCCATGCGCACGTCGTCATACACGCGCGAGGCGCCCAGCTTGAGCTGGATCGGCACCTGGTAGTCGGTCGCCTCGCGGATCTCCTGGATCTTCAGCGACAGGTCGTCGGGGCCGAGCCAGTCGGGATGGCGCGCCGGCGATCGCTGGTCGATGCCGGCCGGCAGGGAGCGCATCTCGGCCACCTGCTCGGTCACCTTCTGGCCCATCAGGTGGCCGCCGAGGCCGACCTTGCAGCCCTGGCCGATGAAGAACTCGACCGCGTCGGCGAGCATCAGGTGGTGCGGGTTGAACCCGTACCGCGACTGGATGCACTGGTAGTACCACTTGGTCGAGTAGTCGCGCTCCGGCGGGATCATCCCGCCCTCGCCCGAGCACGTCGCCGAGCCGGCCATCGAGGCGCCCTTGGCGAGCGCCATCTTGGCCTCCAGCGACAGCGCGCCGAACGACATGCCGGTGATGTAGACCGGGATGTCGAGCTCGAGTGGCTTCTTGGCGAAGCGCGCGCCGAGCACGGTCTTGGTCTCGCACTTCTCGCGGTAGCCCTCGATCACGAAGCGCGTGAGGGTGCCGGGCAGGAAGACGAGCTCGTCCCAGTGCGGGATCTTCTTGAAGACCGAGAACCCGCGCATCCGGTAGCGGCCGAGCTCGGCCTTCATGTGGATGTCGTTGATGACCTCGGGCGTGAAGATGCGGGACCGGCCGAGAATGGTGTTCTCGCCGGGCGCCGTCTCGTCGGGTCGTGCGGTGCTGATTCGCGGCATCCGCTGCCTCCTAGAGGACGATCCGCCGCTCGGACGGCTCGAGGTTGTCGTAGTTGTAGAGGACCTTGCCGCAGACGAACTTCTGGAACTCCGGCGGCGTGCCCATGTCGTAGAGGCCGAACTTGCGGTCGATCAGCTCGGTGTCGCGGTCGGTCCACTCGCCCGGCACGCAGTCGACGCCGAGCGACTTGACCTTGCCGGCCACGTAGATCGTGCCGTCGTACATCGAGTCGCCGAGCCCGGGGCCCGCGTCGCCGCAGATGATCATGCGGCCGCGCTGCATCATGAAGCCCGTGTTGGAGCCGACCGAGCCGCCGACGATGATCGTGCCGCCCTTCTGGTCGATGCCCGTGCGGGCGCCGACGCGGCCCTTCACGACCAGGTCGCCGCCGCGCATGGCGGCACCGGTGAGCGAGCCGCCGTTGCCGTTCACGATCACGACGCCGCTCATCATGTTCTCGCACGACGACCAGCCGACGCGGCCCTTGATGTGGATCTCGGGCCCGTCGATGAGCCCGCAGCCGAAGTAGCCGAGGCTGCCCTCGAACGTGATCTTGCAGCGCTGCAGGATGCCGACGCCGAGCGAGTGCCGCGAGCCCGGGTTCTTGACCGTGACGTCGCGGATGCCCTGCTCGTAGATGAGCCAGCGCAGCTCCAGGTTGATCTTGCGCGTCGACAGCTCCTTGGCGTCGAACACGGCCGTGGTGCCCGAGATCTCGGAGATCTTGGGCGCCTCGGCGTTCGGCTCCGCGAGACCGCGGGCGTCGTAGGAGATTCCGCGTTCACCGACTAGAGATTCCACACCAGCACCTCCGCCTCGTACGGGTCGTACGTGTCGATCTCGTGGTCGATGATCGCGCGGATGGCGATCTCCTCCGACGCGAGCGCGACGAGGTCATCGGACTCGAACAGCACGAGCGGCTTCGCGGCCAGCTCGTCCTTGCAGACGCCGAGGGCGTCCTTGGTCACGCAGATGTACGTGAAGACGCCGTCCAGCTCCTCGAGGCTCTGGCGCATCGCCTCCTCGAGCGACAGGCCCTCGCTCATCTTCTCGGCCAGGTACACCGCGATGATCTCGGAGTCGCACTCGGACTGGAACCGGCGGCCGTTGCGCTCCAGCCGGCGCCGCCAGTAGAAGTAGTTCGTGAGCTGCCCGTTGTGCACGACGGCGACGTCGGAGAACGGGTACGCCCAGTACGGGTGGGCACCCGAGATGTCGACGTCGGACTCGGTCGCCATGCGGACGTGGCCGATGGCGTGGGTGCCCGTGAAGGCGCCGAGCGAGTACTGCTCGCCGACGGCCTCCGCGTCGCCGAGGTCCTTGACGATCTCGAGCGAGTTGCCGATCGACAGCACCTCGGCGCTCGGCACGTCCTCGATGAAGTCGACCAGCGTCTTCAGGTCGCCGGTGTACTTCACGACCGTCCGGAACGCGTACTCGGTCTCGGCCTCGACCGACTCGATCTCGCCGCCGGCGCGCTTGATGCGCGACTCGACCTCGTCCCGGTGCTTCTTCAGCCGGGCCTGGAACTCGAAGTCGCGCGGGTCGTTGGCGTCGGCGAGCTTGTAGCGCATCACGACGCGGTCCTGCGCGGCCTGCCCGTAGAGGGCGTAGCCGGTGGAGTCGGGGCCGCGGTGCTTCATCGACTGGAGCATCGCGATCATGTCCTTACCGATGTCGTGCGTGCCGGAGCGGTAGATGATCCCCGCGATTCCGCACATGGTGTGTCTCCGTTCGGTGGCGTGGGCGCGGGCTACGGGAGGATGTCCAGGTACTCCTCGCGGTCCCAGTCCGAGACCGTCGCGCAGTACCGCTCCCACTCGTCGCGCTTGTAGTGCCGGAAGACCGTGTACATCTCGCCCGGCATCGCCGACTGGATCAGGGGGTCGGCGTCGAGGGCGTCGAGGGCGTCGCCGAAGGTCATCGGAATGCGCTTGACCTCCTTGCCGCCCTGCATCGCCTCGTAGATGTTGCGCTCCTCCGGGACTCCCGGATCGATCTTGTTGGTGATGCCGTCGTCCATCGCGACGATCAGCGCGGCGAGCGACAGGTACGGATTGACGGCCGAGTCGACCGAGCGGTACTCGAACCGGCCCGGCGCCGACACGCGCAGCGCCGTGGTGCGGTTCTGGAAGCCCCAGTCGGCGAACACCGGCGCCCAGAAGCCCGTGTCCCAGAGCCGCCGGTACGAGTTGACGGTCGGCGCCGTGATGGCGGTCAGCGCCCCGAGGTGCTTGATGATGCCGCCGATCGCCCAGAGTCCGATCTGCGACGGCTTCTGCTGGTCCTCGCCCTCGGGCATGAACGTGTTCTCGTCGCCGCGCCACAGCGAGATGTTGTGGTGGCAGCCGTTGGCCGAGACGCCCATGAACGGCTTCGGCATGAAGC
Organism: uncultured Actinomycetes bacterium; assembly: GCA_963722525.1. GTDB lineage: Bacteria > Actinomycetota > Thermoleophilia > Gaiellales > F1-60-MAGs149 > VFJZ01. The sequence goes on from CAVRMM010000002.1 coordinate 2,072,573, forward strand.
ACGGGAAGACGTTGAACTCGCGGCCGACCTGGCGGCACACCTGCCGGAAGGTCGAGAGGTTGTCGGCGGTCGTCTCCGCGCGGGCGAACTGGAAGTTCAGTTCGATCTGGCCGGGGGCGTCCTCGTGGTCGCCCTGGATCATGTCGAGGCCGAGCCCGCCGGCGTACTCCATGACCTTGTGGATGATCGGCTGGAACTCGGAGAACTGGTCGATGTGGTAGCAGTAGGGCTTGGAGACGCCCTCGACGGCCGGCGTGCCGTCGTCGTTCATCTTCAGCCACATCATCTCGGGCTCGGTGCCGGCGCGCAGGTGCAGGCCGGTGCGGGTCTCGAACTCGGCCGCGATGCGCTGCAGGTTGCCGCGGCAGTCGGCGGTCAGGAACGCGCCCGGGTCGGTGCGCTCCTCCCGGTTGCGGAAGCAGATGCACCAGACGCGCGCCACGCGCGGATCCCACGGCAGCTGCATGAAGGTGTCGGGCTCGGGGATGCCGACCAGCTCCATCGCCTCCGGGCCGTACCCGATGTAGTCGCCGTGCCGGTCGACGAACAGGTTCGCCATCGCGCCGTAGACGAGCTGGAAGCCTTTGCGAGCGGTCGATTCCCAGTGCTTCGCCGGGACGCCCTTGCCCATGATCCGGCCGGTCACCGAGACGAACTGGAAGTAGATGTACTCGATGCCCTTGGCGTCGATCTCCTCGCGGACGCGTCGCACGGCCTCGTCGCGACCCTCCGCTTCGACGAAACGCTCGAGATCGGTCATCGCCCAGCCTCCTTGTTCCAGCAGCATCCCGGAGGGCGAGATCGCCTCCCCGGATACGCGAGGGTAAGGGAGGTGACGTCCGTCGGCAACGGCCATTCCGTGCTGCCAGCGGCGCCCGGGGTGGACGGTTCGCACATATGCCGATCGCCGCGGTGTGGTTACGATCGGGTCGCACGTAAGGTCATGCTCGAGCGCAACCAGCTACATCCACTGGTGGAGCGCGTCCTCGCTCAGGCGGGGCCGGCGACCGGTCACGGCCTGGAACCGACGGTCTTTCTCCACGCCGAGGGCGGGTGGGTGGTGCAGGCGCTCGGCGGCACGACACCCGATCTGGTGCGGGCCGGGCTCGACGACCTGGTCGAGACCGGCAAGGTGCACGACGCCGACGCGTACGTGTGCGTTGCACACCGCAACGACCTCGGGCCGCTAGCCGACGCGCTCGGCACGGCCCGGCCGGTACCGGACCGCGACGCGCTGGCGGTGATCGCCCAGTCGCGGGTCGGCGATCGTGTGTGCGGAACGGCTACCGAGGCGGACGGCTGGACGGTCGACGAGTCCGGCTGCGAGCCGTTCCGCGAGATCCGCGAGCAACTCACGGCGATTTTACTGCCGCGGCCGTGACAGAATCACCGCGGCGACGCGACGAAGGCGAAGGAGTGCGTATGGCACAGGTTGCAGACGAGGCGAAGTCGGGGCTCGACCCGCTCTTCGATCCGGTGTTCTTCCTCACCGAGGAGCAGAAGGAGCTGCGCCAGCAGCTGATCGAGATCTGCGAGCGCGACATCCGGCCGCACGCCGACTCGAACGACCGCACGTCCACGTTCCCCCGCAAGGCGCTGGAGGCGCTCGGGCCGTTCCTCGGCCTGCTGCTGCCGAAGGAGTGGGGCGGGCTCGCCCAGGGGCACGTGATGTTCGCGGCGAGCGTCGAGACCATCGCCCGCTACGGTGACCCGTCCGCTGCCATGTGCTACGTGATGCACATCAGCGCAGTCGAGGCCCTGCGGCTCTGCGCCAACGAGTACCAGGTCGAGACGTACCTGAAGAAGGTCGTCCCCGAGCGCCGCATCGGCACGCTGTCGTACTCCGACCCGGAGACCGGCTCGCACTTCTGGTACCCGATGGCGTCGGGCGCGTCGCGCACCGACGGCGGCTACATGGTCACGAAGAAGGCGTCCTGGACGACGTCGGGCGGGTTCGCCGACTTCTACGTCTTCCAGACCACGTCGCCCGACTTCAAGGAGTACTCCGACCTGTCCGTGTGGGTCTGCAACGCCGAGGACGCCGAGGCGAAGCCGGGCGAGTGGGACGCGCTCGGCCTGCGCGGCAATCAGTCCGGCTCGCTGCTGATCGACAACAAGTTCATGCCCGACAACCACCTCGTCGGCAAGGTCGGCGACGGCGCCTGGTCGAACGACGAGGCCGTCGACCCGTTCTTCCTGGTCGGCTCGTCCGGCTGCTGGAACGGCATCTCGCTCGGCACGATCGACATCGCCATCCGGCACACGACGCGCCGCACCCACAAGGACGTCGGCCTGCGCGTCTGCGACTACCCGACGATCCAGGACGCGGTCGGCGAGGCGATCATCGACACCAACGCCGCACGCTGCATGAACTACTCCATCGCCCGGGCGCTGGACGAGGTCACCGACGGCGGCCAGAGGAAGCTGGAGTCCGGCGAGTACGCGCGCGGTGACTTCCTGCCGTGGCTGTGGCAGCTCAAGTTCGCGGCCGCCAAGAACGTCGCCTACGTGGTCGACAAGATGCTCCACTGCACCGGCGGCTCCGGCTTCAAGAAGGAGCCACTGCAGCTCGAGCGCTACCTGCGCGACGGCAAGGCCGGCTGGGTGATGGGCCCGACCAACGAGGTGCTGCGGCAGTTCGTCGGCAAGACCGCCTTGCTCGGCATGGAGTCGCTCGACTACTGGAACCAGGTCGTCAACTGGCGCGCGATCACGAACGAGACGAAGAAGCTCTCGGCCGACGAGAAGCGCGAGTTCGCCCAGCGCCTGCTGAGCGAGGCCGACGCCTAGTTCCGACGACGTGGCCGGGCCCTGGAGCTGCATGCTCCGGGGCCCGACGTCGTGGCCACGGCTCGCGGCTACGCAACCGCCTCCGCCGGACCGGTACCCGGCGCATCGCGGACGCGCCGCAGCGCCCGGCTGACCTGGGCCGCCACCTCGGCCTTCGACGTCCGCCCGGTCGCGGCCAGCTCGGCGCAGCTGACGCCGTGCACGCACAGGAGGAGGGCCTCGCGCTCCTCGGGTGGCAGGCCGGACAGCAACGTCCCGCGATCGTGGGCCGCGGCTGCGCGGTAGACGGCGCGGAGCAGCAGCGTCCTCTGCCGCGTCCGTGGTTCGCGGCGCAGACGCGAGCGGCGGCAAAGCGACCCGAAAGCCTCCGCGACCGCATCGGCTGCGGCCGCCTCGTCGGCGAGGAGGGCGAGAGCCAAGCGGTACGCCTGGCGTCCGTGCGCGTCGTAGAGGGCCGCGGTCGCCCGGAGCCGACGGCCGGGAGCCGGCCGCGTCGCGACGGCAATTGCGCCGGCGTCAGACATGCGCACGTTGCGTGGCGTTACCGTTGAAACCGTTCGCGGACATCGCTGCCTCCGTTGTGGGCACGTCGTGCTGGGGCGATGCCGACCGGGGTTCGGATCGACGACGGGGCCGGAGGCTGAGGCCGCCAACCGTACTGCGCTCAATAACGCGGAAGTAAACATGGGCAAGTTTTCCGCACAATCGGTCCTTCGCAGCAAGGCAGAAAACGGACGGGCCCCGGAGCGATTGCTCCGAGGCCCGCCGGCCGTTCCGGGAGCGTTGGCGTCGGTCAGGAAGCGGGGACCTCGTCCGGCATGGACGGTGTCTCGATGCGCATCGGGATCGAGGTCCGGTCCTCGACCACGACGCGGTAGATGTACAGCAGCACGGCGATCACGAGCACGCCGATCGCCCAGATCAGGCTGGTGTGGGAGCCGGGGGCGTCGTAGCCCGTCACGGCCCCGGACCACGATCCGATCACCAGCAGCACCATGTCGTACGCGATGCACAGCACCGCGATCGGGATCCAGATCCGGCCGAGCTTGATCGGTCTCGGCCAGCCGGGCCGGTCGCGGCGCAGCAGCAGGAACCCGCTGATCGCGAGGATGTGCGAGAGCACGTACCCGAAGTTCGAGACGGCCAGGATCCTCAGGTACCCCGAGCCGGCGACACCGACGGCGAGGAACAGCAGGCCGAGGTTCAGCACCGCGTCGAGCGTCATCGCGTTGCCCGGCACGTTGTTGCGGTTCAGCTTGCCCAGCCAGCGGATCGTCATGCCGTCCTGCGAGATGCCGTACAGCGCTCGCGATCCGTCCATGGTGGCGGTGTTCATCGACAGCGTGATGCCGGCGCAGAGCAGCAGCACCATGATCGAGGAGCCGCCGCCCAGGAGCTCGTCGAAGACGTCCTTGTAGAAGGTGAGCGCGTTCTCGACCGTGATGTTCTGGTCGCCGAACGTACCGATGGCGCCGAGCGGGAACAGGGCGTAGACGAAGATGCAGAAGATCGCCGCCGCGCGCAGCGCCTTCGCCGTGTCCCTGGCCGGGTCGTGGTACTCCGGTGCGAACGAGGCGCAGCACTCGAAGCCGTACGACGACCAGCACATGATGTAGAGCCAGCCGATCACCAGCTGCCAGCCGGTGGCGCCGGTCGCGCCCCAGTCGATGAAGTTGTTCAGGTTGGAGCGACTCGAAGTCGCCGGTGAAATAGGGCAGGAAGATGACGACGGCGAGCGGCACGAGCAGGCAGGCGCCGGTCACGTAGCCGGTCCACACCGCGGGGCGCACGCCGAACACGTTGGCCGCCCAGATGCCGAGGATGATGACCGCGCCGATCCAGATCGCCGGGCTGGCATCGAAGTCGATGCCGAGGATGAGCTCGTTGTGCGTCGTGCCCCAGGTCGCGTCCGACCAGAACTCGCCGATCAGCAGACCGCCGACGATGACGGAGTTGAGGGCGAGGACGACCGACCAGCCGAGCCAGTATCCGACGGCCGCGATCGGGCCGAAGAACGTGGTGTAGCGCTTCCACGCCTCGTGGGCGTACACCGCGACGCCGCCGGACAGCTTCGGGAACATCGCCGCCACCTCGGCGTAGAGGTTGTTGTGCAAGCCTCCGATCATCACGGAGATGCTCCAGACGATGATCGCGCCCCAGCCGCCGAGCGACAGGACCGAGAGGCCGAGCGATGTCAGCAGGAAGCTCGGATTCGCGAGTGCGACGACGAACCCGTCGTACCAGGTCATCGCCTGCAGGAGCTCGCGTTCCTCGACGTGTGCGGTAGCCACGGGCATCTCCTCCCTGTGCACGGGCGGGGCTCCCGACCCCGCTCGCGGGCATAGAAACGGCTTACGCGTGTGCTGTCAAGGAGGGAATGTCCACGGCAGCGAGCCGGGATGCAGCGATCTCCACACATCGCGCCGCCTTGCCGTGCGCCGGGTGGGCCGTGAGAATGTCGCCGTGAGACTCTTCCGCGCCCCGCGCATCACGGTCACCTGCGATTGCGGCGTGTCCCGGCAGGTGGCGTACGGCGAGAGCTACCGGTGCGAGTGCGGGCGCGAGTGGTCGACCGACAGCGTCCCCGCCGACGACTACGCGGCGATCAAGCGGCTCGACCTGCGCTACCGCTCGATCGGCTGGATCGTCGGCCTCGCCTATGGCCTGTGGGTGCTCTACACGATTCTGTACAAGCCCGGCATGCTGCTGCTGGTGCTGCCGGCCGGGATGCTGGCCTGGTTCGGCTTCCTGCGGCCGATCGTCCGGCGCCGGCACTACCGCGCGATCCAGGCGCTGACGCGCACCTGGCACCTGCGACCCGGCCCGGTCCGGAGGGTGGAGACGTGAGCGGCCAGGACAAGGAGCGGCCGGCCATCGACGGCGGCGTCCTGCGCGCCGTGATGTCGTCGTACCCGACCGGCGTCACGATCGTCACGTCGCAGTTCGAACGCAACCTGGTCGGCATGGCGGCGAACTCGTTCACGAGCGTCTCGCTCGACCCGCCGATCGTGCTCGTCTGCTGCCAGCGGCACGCGCGCACGGCCGAGGCCGCCAAGCGGTCGGGGCGGTTCGCGATCCACATCCTCGCCCACGACCAGGTCGACCACGCGCGGGCCTTCGTCGGCCGCGACGCGAAGCGGTTCGAGACGGTGCCGCACTCGATCGACCCGGACGGCGTCCCGATCCTGGACGGGTGGCTGTCCCTGCTGGTGTGCGAGACCTACAGCGTCATGGTCGCCGGCGACCACGAGGTGCTGTTCGGCGAGGTCGTCCACTGCGAGCGCCGCGAGGGCGCGCCGCTGCTGTTCCACGAGAGCGCGTTGCGGATGCTGCCGAAGCTGCCGCCGCTGCCGATGACGGGCGTCCCCGAGCCGCCGTCAGCCGACGACGACGACCTCTACGACTCGCTCGTGCGCGTGCTCGCGCCGCCGATCAAACCGCGTCCGGGATAGCGTCGAGCAGGCGCAGGCTGGCGTAGGCCAGGCCCGCGACGGTCGCGATCACCTCGAGCAGGCGCTGGTCGTCGCGGTCGTACCGCGAGCGCAGGTGGCGACGCGACCACGATCGCGCCGATGGCCCGGTCCTCGGCCACCAGCGGCGCGGCGACGATGCCGTGCAGCGGCACGGCCGCCAGCGCGAGGTGATCGGCCGCGGCGTCGTCGACCAGGAACGCGCGCCGGTCGTTGGACGCGCCCGGTCGGCGTACCCGCGCAGGGCGGCGGGCGGGCGGCCGCGACCGGTCCGCGCTGCGCGCGCAGCACCAGGGCGCCGTCGTCGACCACGTACAGGGCGCTCGCGTCGTGCGGCAGCGCCAGCGACAGCTCGTCGAGCACCGCCGAGCCCACCGCCTCCATCGTGCGCGACCCGCTGAGCGTGGCGGCGAGCGCCTGCAGGTGCCGCATCTGCTCGAACGAGCGGCGGCCGCGCGCGGCCATCGACTCGCCCTGCGTCCGCCGCGCCGAGAGCGCCTCGTCGGCAAGCGTGATGCGGTCCTTGCCGAGCCGCTTCGCCTCGTACAGGGCCGCGTCGGCCGCCGCCAGGAGGTCGCGGATCGTCTCGCCGTCGTCGGGGAACTGCGCGATGCCGAGCGAGCACGTCAGCTTCCAGCCGTCCAGGTCGTTCGCCGCCAGCGCGCGTTGCAGGCGCCGGCAGACGGTGCGCGCGTTCGACTTCGGCGTCGCCGGCAGCAGCAGCGCGAACTCCTCGCCGCCGACGCGGTAGGCCCGGTCGTCGGGCCGCACGCCGCGGTCGAACAGCGTCGCCACCAGCCGCAGCGCGTCGTCGCCGGCCACGTGACCGCGCCGGTCGTTGAGGTCCTTGAAGTCGTCGAGGTCGGCGATCACCAGCGAGAAGCCCGGTCTCGCCCGTGCGGCTGGCGTCGATGCAGCGCCGCGCCGTCCTCGTGGAAGCGGCGGTGGTTCGGCAGCCCGGTGAGCGCGTCGGTCAGCGACGCGGCGACGACCGACTGGTAGCGCACGAGGTTGGCGTGGGCGGTGGCCGCGTGCGACGCGACCAGCTCGGCCTCCTCGAACGCGCCGGCGGGGACGAGGCGCGAGGCGTGCGCGAGGCCGGCGAGCACGCCCAGCCACTGCCGGCCGGCGCGGAGCGGCACGATCACGTACTCGCCCACCCGGCCGGGCTCGCCGCCCAGGGCCAGCGTGGCCGTGCGGGCCTTGCCGGCGTCGATGGCGACCGGCGACGAGGCGGAGCGGCGCCACAGCGGCCCCGGCTCGGGATCCTCGATCGGCCCGATCAGGCACTGGACGGCCTCCAGCTCGAGCAGGTCGCCGACCGTCCGGCAGGCCAGCTCGAGCAGGCCGTCGCCATCGTTCTGGGCCGCGATGCGCACGAACGCGCGTGAGAGGCGCGTTGTCGCCGACTCGGAGCGCGCGCGGGTGCCGAGGGCCTCGATGGCGGCCCGGAGCGCGGCCACCGCCGCACCCAGCTCGTCCCGCTCGGCGCCGGTGAGCGGCCGGCCGACGTCGATCAGCGCGCGCCGGTCGCCGAGCGTGAACGCGACCGATCCGGACGGGTTGGCCAGGTGCGCGTCGAGCGCCAGGGTGTGCACGACCGTGTCGTGCCCGTGCTGCGCCTGCAGGCGCAGCTGCTCGCCGTCCTGGGCGTACAGCGCGAGCTGCGCGTCCTCCGAGAACGCGTCGCGCAACGTCTGCAGGAAAGCGTCGTACAGCTCCCCGGCCGATCGTCCGCCGCGCAGGGCACGGGCGACGATCTCACCGAGCCGGTCCGGATCGGATTCCGACGGGCGACGGATGGGGGAAGCCACGTACCAGAAGGTACCATCGGATTCACGTTTCGGTTCGCCCCGAGTTCCCCACCTTCGGGCCCTGACTACACTGGGGCCATGCGCGTTCTCGACGTGATGGCCGCCGCCGGCCACGAGCAGGTCGTCCTCGTCGCCGACGCCCGCACCGGGCTCCGCGCCATCATCGCCATCCACTCGACGGCGCTCGGACCGGCGCTCGGCGGCGTGCGGTTCTGGCGCTACGACTCCGAGGACGACGCGCTGCGCGACGCCCTGCGGCTGAGCGAGGCGATGACGCTGAAGGCCGCTGCCGCCGGTCTCGACCAGGGCGGCGGCAAGGTCGTCGTGATGCTCGATCCGGACCGGCCCCGGGACGAGGCCACGCTGCGCGCCCTGGGCCGGGCGATCGACGAGCTCGGCGGCCGCTACGTCGCCGCCGAGGACGTGGGCGCGACCGAGCAGGACATGAACTGGATCGCGCTCGAGACGCCGTGGGTGACCGGCGTCAGCGTCGCCGACGGCGGCTCGGGCGACCCGTCGCCGACCACCGCGGTCGGCGTCGTGGCGGGCATTCGCGCGGTGCTGCAGGAGGTGCACGGCGACCCCTCCCCCGCCGGCCGGCACGTCGCGGTGCAGGGCACCGGCCACGTCGGCGCGAACGTCGTCCGCCTGCTGGTCGAGGCCGGCGCGCGGGTGACGGCGGCCGACCTGCGGCCCGAGGGCCCGGCGGCGCTGGCGGGCGAGCTCGGCGTCACCGTGGCCGCCGTCGACGAGATCGTCTTCGCCGAATGCGACGTGCTGTCCCCGTGCGCGCTCGGCGCCGTCTTCACGCCCGAGACGATCCCGCGGCTGCGCTGCCGCGCCATCGCCGGCGCGGCCAACAACCAGCTCGGCACCATCGACGACGGCGACGCGCTGGACGCACGCGGCATCGCCTACGCGGCCGACTTCGTGGTCAGCGCCGGGGGCATCATCAACATCGCCGGCGAGTTCGGCGGCTACGACGCCGAGCGCCAGCGCGCCCGCACGCGCGGCATCGAGCAGACGGTCGGCCGCGTGTTCGCGCTGGCCCGCGCGCGAGGCATCTCCCCGCCCGCGCCGCCGAGGCCCTGGCCCGCGAGCGCATCGCCGCGATCGCACCGCTCGCCAACCGCTGGCGGCCCGGCGACCGCACGGCCTGGACGCAGGGCCACGGCCTGGAACGGCTCCGCGGCACGTGATCCCGCTCCGCGACAACGTCACGACGCTGCGGCGGCCGCTCGTGACGTGGCTGATCATCGTCGTGAACGTGGCGATCTTCCTGTTCTCGATCGCCCAGCCGGACCGTACGATGCGCCGCTACGACCGGGACGGCACGGTGGCCATCTCCGGCTTCGACGCGACGACGCTGGAGTACGGCTTCACGCCATGTGAGCTCGAGTCGGAGTGCGACCGGCCGAACTACGGCGAGACCCTGCGCGCCGGCTCCGACGACATCGACGACGTCGTCAGCGTGCGTGTCAACCGGGCCGTGGTGTGGCTGACCCTGCTGTCGGCCATGTTCATGCACGGCGGCTGGATCCACCTGATCGGCAACATGCTGTTCCTGTTCGTGTTCGGCAACAACGTCGAGGACGCCATGGGGCGGGCCGGGTTCCTGCTCTTCTACCTGCTCGGCGGCCTCGCCGCATCGCTCACGCAGTTCGCCATCGACACGAGCTCGGAGGTGCCCAACATCGGGGCCAGCGGCGCCATCGCGGGCGTCCTCGGCGGGTACGTGCTGCTGCACCCGCGCGCCCGGGTGCTGACCGCGATCCCGCTGCTGGTGTTCGTCTACCTGGCCGAGCTGCCGGCCGTGCTGGTGCTGCTGACGTGGTTCGGGCTGCAGGTGCTGGACGGGTCGGCGGGCCTCGTCAACCCGGACGTGTCGTTCGGCGTCGCGTACTTCGCGCACATCGGCGGCTTCGTGGCCGGATTCCTGCTCGTGCGCCTGTTCGCGTGGCCGAAACGGGCCCGCCGACGCCGTGGCGACGTGCGCTACGCGTGAACGACGAGGCGGCCGTCGTCGAGGCGGGCATTCGGGCGGAACGCCGGCAGCGGCGCCTGCAGGCCCGTCCCGCGCGCCAGGTCCTCGACGTCGAACAGCCGCGCGACGAGGTCGCACGTGACGCGGTACGAGCACGAGCCGCCCGACCACGCGAACGTGACGCGGATGGCGCGCGGCAGGGTGCAGCCCTCGACGCCGAGGCGGATCGAGGGCGGCCCGTGCTCCTCGATCAGGCCGAGCACGGTGCGCATGTGCGGCGAGCGGTTGAAGATCTCGGCGGCGATGCCGCACATGTAGGTCGGATCGGCCTCGCGCCGCCGGGCGCGGAGCAGCATCTCCTGGGCCTCGAGGCTCTCGGCGGCGCGGCGCTCGGCGTCGACGATCAGGCGGTCCTTGTCGGCCAGGCGCACGTCGACCGTCGAGGCGGCCTGCCGCGCCTCGGCCAGGGCGCCGCGCAGCTCGGCCAGCTCGGCCTCGAGCTGCTCGCGCGACGCGCGCTCGTCGCGCAGCTCGATCTGCGAGCCGCCGAGGTCGTGCTCGAGTCGCTCGAGATCGCTCTGCAGGCGCACCACGAGCCGCTCGTGGTCGACCTCGTTGTCGACGTTCACGGGCAGGGGCCGGCGGGCGGAACGCTCGCCCAGCAGCTGCCAGCCGGAGCGGTCGGCCTTCGCGACGCAGAGCGGGCACACGGTCAGGACGCTCTTGTTGCGCGCGTCCTGATAGGTCCGCGCGGACTCGCCGACGAGGAGGTTGCGCCGGCAGACGGCGCAGCGCGTACCGTGCTCAAGATGCGTCACCACGGGCGTTGGATCATACCCGCTTGCAGCGACATCTGCGATCGGAGCCGGCGGCGGCGGATCCCTCGGAAGGGGGATCCCCCGGTTCCGGAAACGGGCGTAGCTTGGCGCTACCCCTCCTCCACGTCGGTTCGGGCCCGCCCCTCCAGGCGGGCCCCCGGCGCGGCGGGAGCGCCGTGACCGGCGCCGAGCGGATGATCTGGCGGTACGCGGTGCCGGCCCTGCGGCAGTGCACGCGCCTCGTGCAGCGGCCGGCGGTCAGCGGCGCCGGGCAGATCGGCCCGGGCGGCGCCGTGCTCGCCTACAACCACGAGCGCCTCACCGACTGGCTGCTCGCAATCGGAGTCACCGGCCGGCCGCTGCGGTTCCTGGTCGGCGACCACGTGATGCGCTGGCCGGTCGTCGGCCGGGTGCTGCGCGCCGCGGGCCAGATCTCGATCGAGCGCGGCGCCGGCGACGCCGACGCGCTCCGCCGGGCGATCGCCGCCGCGTCCGCGGGCGAGCTGGTGGGCGTGTTCCCGGAGGGCCGCCTGGTGCGCAGCGACGGCCTCGGACCGATCCAGCGCGGGGCGGCGCTGATCGCCATGCGGGCGGGGGTACCGCTGATACCGGTCGCGATCCTCCGCCGCCCCGCGCGGGTCCTGGTCGGGGCGCCACTGCCGCCGGCGGGATCGACCCGCGAGCTGACCGAGCGCCTGGAAATCGCGCTACGGTCGCTGGTAGACTCCTGACTGACTGAACAGTCAGGAAGGTGTGTGTGCGATGGCCGTCGACGTCGATCTCCGTGCGCTGCTCGAGCAGGGCTCCACGCTGCCCGCCCACTGGTACTCGGATCCCGGCATCCACGCGCTGGAGCGCGAGCTCGTCTTCTCCCGCTACTGGCAGTTCGCCGGCCCCGTCGAGTGGCTCGACCGGGACGGGGCCTACTTCGCCGCCCGCGCCGGGCACATCCCGGTCGTCGTCGTGCGCGACGGCGACGAGATCCGCGCGTTCGTGAACGTCTGCCGGCACCGCGCGCACATCGTCGCGAGAGACCGCGGCTGCCAGAAGACGCTGCAGTGCCCGTACCACGCGTGGACGTACGGCCTCGACGGCTCGCTGCGCAACGCCCCGCGTGCCCAGATGGAGGGCGACTTCCACCCGGAGGAGCTCGGGCTGCTGCCGGTCGCGGTCGACACGTGGGGCCCGCTGGTGTTCGTGAACCCCGACGTGGATGCCGCGCCGCTACTCGACGCGCTCGGGCCGCTGCCCGCGCACATCGCCGCGAGCGGCATCGACCTGGACGCGCTGCGCCTGCGCCGCGTCGAGCCGTCGATCAGCGAGTACAACTGGAAGACGGCCATCGAGAACACGCTCGAGTGCTACCACTGCCAGGTCGCCCACCCCGGCTTCTCACGCGTGATCGACGTCGGCAAGAGCGCCTACGAGCTGACCACCGACGGGCTGCTGCTGTCGCAGTTCGGCCCGGCCAAGACCGGCGACGACCCGCGCCGCCCGCCGCTGCCCGCCGGCATCGTCAGGCAGGCGCAGTACCACATCCTCTTCCCGTCCAGCTCGATCGACCTGGTGCCCGGGCCGCCGAACCTGCAGGCCTACGCGTGGTCGCCGCTGTCGACGACGGAGATGGCCTCGACCACCTTCTCGTGGTTCTCGGAGGAGACCACGGAGGCGGAGATCGACCAGATCGTCGCGTTCAACAACGAGGTCAGCGCCGAGGACGAGGCGCTCGTCGACTCGGTGCAGGAGGGGCTCGACTCGGGCGCCGTCCCGCACGGCAGGCTGATGCCCGAGTCGGAGGCCCTGATCGGCCGCTTCCAGCGCCTGCTCTACGACGCGCTGACCGGCGCGTAGGCCACGCCCGCGGCGTCGAGCGTGACGCGGAACGTGGCGCCGGAGCCCTCCTCGCCGCTGACGGCGACCTGGCCGCCGTGCGCCTCGACGATCGCCTGCACGATCGCGAGGCCGAGCCCCGAGCCGCCCCCCGACCGGGCGCGCGACGCGTCGACGCGGTAGAAGCGCTCGAAGACGCGCACCGGCCGAGGCTCCGGTCGAGCCCCGGGCCCTGGTCCTCGACCCGAAGGACGGCGTGCCCGTTCTCCAGCTCGACGCGCGACGCGCGCCGGCGTACCGGGCGGCGTGTGGGATCGCACGTTGGCGAGCAGGTTGTCGACCACCTGGCGCAGTCGCTGGCGCGTCGCCGGTGACGGGCACGCGGCCGGCGGCGTCGAGGGTCAGCGGCCGGTCCGGCTCGAGCACCGCGGGCGGCATCGACGGCGTCGCGCGCGATCTCGCCCAGATCGACCTCCTCCTGCTGCAGCGGCCGCCCGGTGTCGAGCCGCGCGAGCAGCAGCAGGTCGTCGACCAGCAGGCCGATGCGCACCGTCTCGCGCTGGATACCGCCCATCGCGCGCTCCAGGTCCTCGGGCCGGTCGCGGGCGCCGCGGTCGAACAGCTCGGCGTAGGCGCGCACCGCGGCGACCGGCGTGCGCAGCTCGTGCGAGGCGTCGGACACGAACCGCCGCAGGCGCTCCTCGGACGCCGCGCGCTCCGCGAACGCGCGCTCGATCTGGCCGAGCATCGCGTTCAGCGCGTGCGCCGAGCCGACCCACCTCGGTCGACGCGTCGTCCGGCTCGACGCGACGCGACAGATCGCCGGCGCCGATGGCGGCCGCGTCCTCCTCGATCCGCACCAGCGGCCGCAGCCCGCGGCGGATCGCGACGGTGCCGGCGCACCGCGATGCTGAGCAGGACGGCGATCGCCACCAGGAGCTCGATCATCGCGCAGCCGGTCGAGCGTCGCGTCGGTCTCCTCCAGCGGCGCCGCCAGGATCAGCGACGCCGAGGTCGAAGGGCAGCTCCTCGGCGCGCACGCGGAAGCCCGACCCGCCGCCGACCGCGCTCGACGGTCTCCCGGAGCGTGCCGTCCGAGGCGTCGATCGACCGTCGGCAGCTGCGGGTGCGCGGGCCTGCTCTCCCGGCGGCGCGAGCGTCTGGCCGAACAGCCTGGCGCCCGTTCGGGTCGCGCACCTCGACGTACAGGCCGGGCGTGAGCTGGCCGGCCTGGCCGAGCGCGCCGGACCCACCGGGCCCGCGGCCGGGGCCACCGCGCGTGAGCGCGCGGCCGACATTGGCCGACGACGCCTCCAGCGTGCGGTCGACGCGGTCGAGCAGGAACGACCGCAGCGCCGCGTAGGTGGCGACGCTCGCGATGATCAGGCCGACCGCGGCGAGCACCATGGTGATGGCGACGAGCCGCGTGCGCAGCGAGCTGAGGCGCATCAGGCCTCCCGCAGCACGTAGCCGACGAGCCGCACGGTGTGGATCAGCGGCGGGCCGTGCGCGGTCGAGCTTGCGGCGCAGGTACGACACGTACGTCTCGACGATGTTCGCGTCGCCGCCGAAGTCGTACTGCCAGACGTGGTCGAGGATCTGCCGCTTCGACAGCACGCGGCGCGGGTTGGCGAGCAGGAAACGAAGCAGCGAGAACTCGGTCGGCGTCAGCTCGATGCGCTCGCCCGCGCGGCTCACCTCGTAGGTGTCCTCGTCCAGCTCCACGTCGGCGAACCGCAGCACGTTGCCGGCGTCGCCGCGCGTGCGGCGCAGCACGGCGTGCACGCGCGCCACCAGCTCGCCGAGGCTGAACGGCTTCGCGACGTAGTCGTCGGCGAGCGACAGCCCGGCGATCTTGTCCTGGGTCGCGTCGCGCGCGGACAGGAAGATCACCGGCACGCCGTCCGGCAGCGCGCGCAGCTTCCGCGCGATGCTGAGACCGTCCAGGTCGGGCAGCATGATGTCGAGGATGACGAGGTCGGGACGCGAACTCCTCGGCCGCCGCGCATCGCCTCCAGGCCGGTCGCGACCTCGCGTCGTCTCGAAGCCCTCGTAGCGCAGGGCCGTGGCGACGGCATCGGTGATGGACGGCTCGTCGTCGACGATCAGCACGCGCGCGGGCACGGCCTGAGCATGCCACTCGCGGCGCGATGTCATGCCTCAAGTCTGGCCACCGAAGCTGAGAGCCCGCTGAGAACCACCCCACCGGATTCACAGGCTGGTCACAGGAGGGCCTGGTTCACTGGGGACATGCGCGGATGTGAAGCATGAGAAAGCTCAAGAGAAACGTCGTCGTCGCCGGCCTCACGGTGGCGGCACTCGCCGGTACGGGTGCCGCGATCGCGGCCAACCAGCCGAGCGCCAAGGAGGAGCAGAAGGCCGTCATCGACGATGCGGCCAAGCAGCTCGGGGTCGCACCCGAGAAGCTCACCTCGGCCCTCCAGCAGGCGCTCGTGAACCGGGTCGAGCAGGCCGTCAAGGACGGCCGCCTGACACGTGAGCAGGCCGACGCGGCGATCGCGCGGATCAAGGCCGGCGACCTGCCGTTCGGCGGTCACGGGTTCGGCAAGCGCGGCGATCGGGGCGGCTTCGGCCGGCACGGTGGCGGCGGCAAGGCGTTCGGCGAGACCCGCGCGGCGGCGGCCACCTACCTCGGCGTGAACGAGGAGCAGCTCCGCACGGCCCGCCAGGCCGGCAAGTCGCTGGCGGACATCGCCAAGGAGCAGGGCAAGACGACCGACGGCCTCAAGGCAGCGATGCTGGCCGCCGTCACGAAGGCGGCCGACGCGGCCGTCACGGCAGGGAAGCTGACCAAGGAGCAGCGCGACGCGCTCGTCGCGAAGGCTCCGGCATGGCTCGACCACGAGATCGCCGAGACCCACACCGGCCGCCGGCACGGCGGCGGGTTCGGTGGTCCCGGCGGCCCCGGCGATGAAGTGCCGGCGCCGGTTGCGCCGGAGCGCGGCACGGGAACGGGAACGAACGACGGGAGTGCCCCGTTCGACGGCTCGCCGCAGGGCGCATTCCAAACCGCCTAGCCGGAGACGCGGCGGGGTCGCCACCCCCTGGTGGCCCCGCCGCTTTCTGGCCGCTCAGCGAGCGGCGGCCAGCAGCAGCGGTAGCGCGCGACCGGTCCAGCGCGTCGCGGTCGCCAGCGGTGCGCCCGACGTCGTCACGCCGATGAAGCAGGGGCCGCCGCGCGCGCCGAACGCGATGGCGAGGTCGTTCTGCACGGCCGTCAGCCAGCCGGCCTTGTGCGCGACGGGGCCGCGGACGACCGGCCGCACCAGACCCGGGTAGGACGCGCGCAGCATCAGCCCGAGCAGCAGCCGGGCGTCGTGCCGCCCGAGCCCGGCGCGGGCGAAGGCGCCGTCTCCGGTCGCGGCCGCCCGGTAGATCAGCAGGGCCAGCCGGCGCAGGTCGTCGGCCGTCGTGAACTTCCGCGACGGGCCCGATCCCGGCGCCGACGCCGTCCGGTACGGCCCGTCGAGCGAGGTGCTCGCCATGCCACCGGCGTGCATGAGGGTGTTGACGCGTGCGGTGCCGCGACTGGTCGAGCCCGCGCCGATGCGCGCCAGCACGACGTTGGCGGCATCGTTGGACGACTGGACGATGACGCGCTCGAGCAGCGCGTAGGTGGAGCGGTCGACGGTGCCGCGGTCGCGGGCCAGGGCCGCGGCGACGACGGCGGCCTTCAGCGTGCTGGCCGCCATCACGCGCCGGTTCGCCGCGCCGCGCAGGACGCGCCCGCTCGCGGCGCACTGCACGCTGACGCCGGCCGGGAAGCCCGCGCCCCGCACGAGGGCGGCGGCGCGGCGCGAGCCGGCCGTTGCGGGCCGTGGCGTGCGCGCGGCGCGAAGTGCGTTGGCGCCGAGCAACCGGACGCCGCCGACGCGGGCGGCGCCCACGGCCCGCCCGGCGCGCAGCGGGACGACCCGCAGGGTCACGGGAGCCGTCGTGACCGTCGCGATCTGCACGACAAGCCGGACGCGTCCCGCGCTGTCGGTGAACTGCACCGACGACGGCTGGACACGCCGGCCGCCGACCTCGACGCGCACGCCGTCCGTGCCCGCGGGCGCCGTCACCACGAGGCGCCCGGCGGACACCTCGTGGGCGAGCGGGGTAACGACGGCGACCGTTGCCACGGGCCGCGGAGCCTAGCGGACGGGCCGGTTCGGCGCCCGTGCTTATCAGGCGGCGCGGCTCACGTCTCTGTATGGGTGAAAGCGCCGGTCAGGGGGAGCCAGATTCTCGATTCCGCACGCATCACGGGCCGATCGATCACGCACCGGCTCGCCGTCGATGTCCGCTGGCTCGGCATCGCCGCCGCACTCGTGCTGATGCTCGTCGCCGGGGTGATGCTGGAGATGGTCCTCGCCGACCACTCCCGGTTCACGCTGGCCTGGCTCGCGGCACTGGTGGCCATCCTCGCCGGCGCGGTCGTCAGCCTCGCGATGATCGCCGTCCGCGACGCCGACGTGCTCTGGGACGTCCGCAAGGACGCCGCCATCGCGCGCGGCGACGCCGACCTCGCCCAGTGCCGGGCCGACTCGTGCCGCGCCGACGACCTGCGCTCTCGCGAGCTGCTGCAGCGGCTTCAGGTCGCGACGACCGACGCGATGCGCGATCCGTTCCTGGCCGACCGCCTGGCGCGCGGCCCGCGCGACGAGCAGGACCTGCTGTCGCTCCTCGAGCAGGTCGACCGCCACCTCGGCCACGTGCCCGGCCGGCCGTCGTAGCATTGCCCTCAGCGGTGCGGCGACGAAGTCCGACCGTCCGCGCGCGGAGCCGGCGGCGGAGAATGTCTGACTAAAGTCAGAGATCGATTCGTGCCCGAACCGCGACGGACCGTGCCGCGTCGCGCGATCCGCGCGGCTTCCGTGTGAGAAACGTTCTGGGGTCTGACCCCAGAAACGGTCTTTTTGGGGTCAGACCCCCGTATCGGACCGCACATGGAGGGCATTGCCGCTGCGGCTACACCTCTACGGGATCGGCCACCACCTGGGTACGCCGGTACGAAGCGGAACCGGAATCCGATTCCGCTACACTCCTGCCTCCCGCGCCGCCGCCCTCGACCAAGGCCCCGATGATCCCCTCCGCCACCGTCCGCTCGTCCCGTTCCACGCTCACGCTGAGCGTGCTCTCCCTCGCCGCGCTCGCGTACATCCTGCTGCAATCGCTCGTCGTGCCGGCCCTGCCGACGATCGGCGAGGAGCTGGGCACGACGCAGTCGACGGTCAGCTGGATCCTCACCGCGTACCTGTTGTCCGCGTCGGTGGCGACGCCGATCCTCGGTCGCTTCGGCGACATCTACGGCAAGAAGCGCGTGCTCGTGGCGGTGCTCGCGTCGCTGGTCGTCGGCTCGGTGGTGGCGGCCACCACCGACTCGATCACCGTGATGATCGTCGCCCGCATCATCCAGGGCGGCGGCGGCGCGATCTTCCCGCTCGCGTTCAGCATCATCCGCGACGAGCTGCCGCGCACCCGCGTCGCGGGCGCCATCGGCCTCATCTCCGCCATCATCGGCATCGGCGCGGGCTTCGCGATCGTGCTGGCCGGCCCGATCGTCGACAACCTCTCCTACCACTGGCTGTTCTGGATCCCCGGCGGCATGGCCCTGATCTCGATGGTCGCGACCATGTTCCTGATCCCCGAGTCGCCGATCAAGGCGCCCGGGCGCGTCAGCCTCTCCGGCGCGCTGACCCTGTCGGGCTGGCTCGTGTGTCTGCTGCTCGGCGTCAGCGAGGGCGAGAACTGGGGCTGGACGTCGCCCCGCGTGCTCGGCCTGTTCGCCGGCGCCGTGGTGCTCTTCGCAGTCTGGATCGCCGTCGAGCTGCGCTCGGCGCAGCCGCTCGTCGACGTGCGGATGATGCGCATCCCGACCGTCTGGTGGACCAACATCGCCGCGACGCTGTTCGGCTTCGGCATGTACTCGCTGATGATCGCGGTGCCAGCCTACCTGCAGACGCCGACGAGCGCCGGGTACGGCTTCGACGCGTCGATCGCGGAGTCCGGCTTCGCGCTGCTGCCGATGTCGTTCGCGATGCTGATCGCCGGGATCACGACCGGCCGGCTGACGACGCGCTTCGGCTCCAAGGTGCCCCTCGTCGGGGGATCGGTGGTCAGCTCGATCGGGATGCTGTTTTTGGCCGTCGAGCACGGCAGCGAGTGGAACTTCTACCTCGCCATGGGTCTCGTCGGCCTCGGCATCGGCTTCGCGTTCTCCGCCATGTCGAACCTCGTCGTCGAGGCAGTGCCGGCCACGCAGACCGGTGTCGCCACGGGCATGAACGCCAACGTACGGACGATCGGCGGCTCGATCGGCAGCGTGATCGTGTCGACGATCATCGTCGCGGGCGTCGCCAACGGCGCCGTCCCGCACGAGCGCGGCTACGTGATCGCGTTCGCGGTGCTGGGCATCGCGCTCGGCCTCGCGGGCGTCGCCGCGGCGCTCGTACCGGGCCGGGAGGCGCGCCGTGCAGCGCGGCCCGCCGACCCGGCGACCGCCCACGAGTTCGACGGCCTGGCCTTCGACCCGGCGCCGGTCGCGGCGGCCGAGGCCGGTCTGGCGATCGGCGAGCGCAGGGTTCCCTGACATGTCTCGCAGTGACGCCCTCCGCAACCGGCAGCGCGTCCTCGACGCGGCCATCGAGGCGTATGCGCACGACGGCCCGCGCTTCGGCATGCACGACGTCGCCCGCCGCGCCCAGGTCGGCGTGGGCACGGTCTACCGGCACTTCGCCGACCGCGACGAGCTGGTCGACGCGATCGCCCGGCCCTTCTTCGAGCAGACCCTCTTGATCGCCCACGCGGCGCAGGAGGAGGCCGCGCCGGGCGAGCGGTTCGCAACGTTCGTGCGGGCGTTCGCCGCCGCGCTGGCCGAGCACGGCGTGTCGGGGCACTGCTCGTGGGACTCGCCCGCCGCGCAGCCCGTGCGGGCGCAGCTCCGCGAGATCGTCACCGGCTTCGTGGAGGACGGCCGCGCGGCCGGCACCATCCGCGCCGACCTGACGCGCGAGGACGCCTCGGCGATCCTCTTCACCACCACCATGCTGGTGGACGAGACGCGTGAGCAGGGACCCGGCATCTGGCGCCGGCACGTCGACCTGATGCTCGACGGCATCCGGCCCGGCCCGGCCGAGCCGATCGCCGCGCCGCCCGTCGGCCGCGCGGCGTGGGACGCGTTCGTGCGCGCCCGCGGCGAGCGCGCCGCCGACCGGGCCCGCTAGGCCGGGCCCGGCTTCAGCCAGGTGCCGTACATCGGCTGCTCGCGCATGCCGACGCTGCGGTAGAGGCCCGTCGCGTTGGTCTCGGAGTCGGCATCGACGTGCAGCAGCACCTCGGTCCGGCCGAGCTCGCGCAGGCGCGCGAACGACTCCAGCAGCAGCGCGCGGCCGAGCCCTCGCTTGCGATGCGCACGGCGCACGGCCAGCTCGCCCACGTAGCCGCCGTCGGCCGTCTCCGCCGCCGTCTCGGCTGCCACCAGCGCCCCCGCGACCTCGTCGCCGCACCAGGCGACGAGGATCAGGTCGTCGCGAAAGGAGAGGGCCGGCTGCACGAACAGCTTGTGGAACCACGGGTCGTACGGGTCGTACGGCGGGCCGAAGTGGTCGGCGAAGCCGTCGGCGAACGCCGCGTGCACCGCGCGGGCGTCGGCGTCGCGGTCGAACGGCCGGAGCGCGTACCCCGGCGGCCAGGCAGATGGCTCCGGCGGGTCGCCCAGCGGTGCGCGCATCAGCAGGAACCGCCGCGCCAGCTGGTAGCCGCCGCGCTCCACCGCATCCACCCAGACCCCCGGCGCGTCCAGGCCGCCGATGCGCAGCACGCCCGGCCGCGCGTCGTAGTGGCGGTGCCACCAGCCGGCGCGCTCCTCGAGCTCGGCCAGCAGCGCGTCGGCGAGACCCTCGACCGGCTGCACCGGCACGACGCCGTACCCGAACACCTCGTGGTCGGCGGTGCTGACGTCGACCGCGACGAACGCGACGATCGTCCCCGCGCCGTCGACCACCAGCACGTCGCGCGGCCCCTCCACCTCGAACGGCTGGCTCCACGACGACAGCAGCTCCTCCGGCGTCGTGTCGCTGAGGCCGAGGATGGCCATCGTCTCGGCGTTGCACAGGCGCGCCACCGCCTCGGCGTCGCGCGCCTCGGGCGGACGGAGCGTGAGGCCGGCGGGCAGCGACACGGGGCCGGCCTACGCGGGTGCGGACTCGAGGATCGAGATGGCGTCGGCGAGCAGCGCGATCGCGTCGTCGATGGTGTCGGGCACCTCGCGTCGCTCCTGCCGCAGCAGCGTCAGGCACATGCGCAGCTCGTGGTCGGCGCCGTGCAGGTGGTGCATGGCCTGGGAGAGGGCCTTCGCGGGCGCGTCCATCTCGGTCATCGCCGTCCATCCTACTCGACGCGTCGTTCGGGCCCGCGTCGGCACGGGCCGCGCGGATCGATGTTTCTCTCGGCGGCCGCCGGGGGATCGAGTTCCCGGAATCGTCCGCGTCGACGCCAGCCGGCGCGGACGAACGGCGATGGCTCGCGCGTTCCTCCTCCAGGGGTATCCCGCGCGAGCCGTCGCCTGTCCCGCGTCGTAGACTCGCGCCATGCACCCGGACACGCCGCGGCCGCGCCCTGCCCGAGCGGACGAGGCAGACGCGATCGAGACAGTGATGAAGGCGTCCACGCGGGCGCTGTTCCCGCACTTCTACGACGAGCGGCAGACGGCCTCGAGCGTCGTCTACGTGGCGAGCGTCGACCGGCTGCTGATCGACGACGGCACCTACCTGGTCGTCGAGGCCGGCGGCGGGCTCGTCGCCTGCGGCGGCTGGAGCCGGCGCGACCGCCTCTACACCGGGTCAGGCGAGGGCGACTCGGATGCCCGCCTGCTCGACCCGGCCACCGAGCCGGCGCGGATCCGCGCGATGTTCGTGCGCCCCGACTGGACGCGGCGCGGTCTCGGCCGGGCCATCCTGGAGGCGTGCGAGGCGGCCGCCCGCAGCGAGGGCTTCACCTGGCTGTCGCTGATGGCGACGCTGCCCGGCGTGCCCCTGTACGCGCACCACGGGTTCGCGGTGACGCAGGCCGACGTTCCCGTCCGCATGCCGGACGGCGTCGTCATCCCGTGCGCCGCGATGGCGAAGCCGATCTAGCGGCCGCGGGGTCGATCCGGTACAGGGCGTCGTCGTCGGATGCCGTCGGCCAGTTCGCGTCGAAGCCCTCGATCAGCGAGGCTTCGGGTGTGCCGACCACGGAGCGACTGATCCTGCGCCAGTGGCGCGCGGCCGACCGCGAACCGTTCGCGGCGCTGAACGCCGATCCACGCGTCATGGAGCACTTCCCGGGGCTCACCACCCGCGAGCAGAGCGACGCGTTCGCCGACGGGATGGAAGCGCACCTCGGCGAGCACGGCTGGGGCCTGTGGGCCGTCGAGCGGCGCGACACCGGCGCGTTCATCGGGTTCGTCGGCCTCAAACCGGTCGCCGACGACCTCCCCGTGGCGCCCGGGACGGAGGTCGGCTGGCGGCTGGCCCACGAGCACTGGGGACAGGGGTTCGCGACCGAGGGCGCCCGCGCCGCGGTCGCCTACGGCTTCGGAGAGCTCGAGCTGGACGAGATCGTGTCCTTCACCGCGGCGTCCAACGTCCCCTCGCGCCGGGTGATGGCGAAGCTGGGAATGCAGCAGGACGTCGCGGCCGGCTTCGACCATCCGCGGTTCCCGGACTGGCCCGGCCGCTGCCACGTCGTGTACCGGCTCGCCCGGCCCCGACCGGAGGCTGGCAGGACGGCGATCGCCGCCCGGCAGCGGAGTGCCGGACGGCGATGACGTAGGCGGGTTGGTGCCTAGAGGCCGAGCGCGCGCGACAGCCGCTTCGCTGCTGCCCGGTCCTTCGGGAAGTGCGCCTTGCGATGGCCGTGGTGGCCCTTGTGCCCGCGACCGATGTTGATCGTCGCGAGGGTGCCGTTGGCGAACACGTCGTAGGTGACGTAGAGCTTGCCGTTGGCGTACTCGAGGCCGGCCGGCGACGCCAGGTCGATCAGCGGCTTCGGCATGCCGTGCACGATCTTCGAGACCTTGTTCCCGAACAGCTCGGCCACGTAGATCTGGCCGTGCGGGCCGAGGGCGAGATTGGTCGCGCCGAGCAGCCCGGTGGCGAGCTGGCGGGACTTCCCGTTCCACGGATTCACGCGGTACACGGAGCCGCGGGCACCGAGGCTTGCATCCTCGACGCCGCCCGGCAGCGTGGTCACGTACAGGTAGCCGTCACGGCCCACTTCGACGTCGGTCGGAACCGGCTCGAAGTTGTACGTCAGGCCGACCGTGCACGCCGGCACGCCGTTCGCGGCCGCGGCCGCGGCGGTGATGACGGCCGGCTGCGGCGGCAGCACGGCGACGGTGCGAATCTTGCCGCTCTTCGAGATGTCGAAGATCGCGTTCGCTGCCGCATCGGCCACGTAGTTGTGGCGGCCGGAGATGGCGACGGCGTACGGGTGCGAGTCCAGCAGCCCGGTGTACTGCGCCGGTCCGAACATGTCGACGGGCCACTGCGCGGCGCAGTCCGCCGGGATCGACGTGAAGCCGTAGGCGGCGTTCCGGTCGGGATTCCGCTCGTTCTCGTAGGCGAAGATGTCACGGACGGGCACTGAGGTTCCGTCTCGCTTCAACCGGTTCAGGGCCGAGGCCGTGATCGCGTTCGTGACCGGATCCGAGCTCGACGTCGTGTAGAAGACGTTGTGGTGACGGCCCACGTCGACGCCGGCGATCTCGCCACCGGGGTTCGAGGCGACATCAGTGCGCCCGCCCGGCCCGAACTTGGTGAGCAGGCCCGCGAAGGCCTGCGAGACGTAGACGGAGCGCTTGTCGACGGCCAGCTGGAGCGGACCGGCGAGACCCTGGGCGATCGGGGCCGACAGCACCGGCGGGGTGGGCTTGTGGTGGCCCTTGCCCTTCGCCGAAACGGTCGCCGGGACGACGAGCACGGCGGCCGCCAGGGCCGCGAACGCGCACGTTCGCCAGGATCGACGAGACGGACCTTGCATGCCGCACTCCTTCTTTCGGGTCTGTTACCGCCGCGTTTACCCGGCTCGAAGTTCCGCGAAACTCCTGGTCGATCCGCAGAACCTCCATCGTGACGGAGCGCACATGGCCGTCCGATTGCGCCCGTGCAGCGTCGAATGTGGCCTATTGCGGGGGCTTCGTCGCCGCACCCGAGTCGGCATCCACCGGCTCGTCGTCCACGATCGGCCGTGAAGATCTCCGGCGCCGCGGATCGGCCGGATCGTTGCCCATCGGGATGGTGCTGTCGGTACCCGGCGGGCTTGCCACGTCCGACTCGCGGTCGTTCGGATCCTGCTCGTGCTCGTCGGCCATGCCGGGCTCCTGTCGTCCGTCTACGGCGCCGGTTCCCCGGCCGGCCGTCGCCAAACGGGAAGCCTATCGGCGGGCTCCCGGCTGCCCTATACTCGGCAGTCCGCGCCCGCGGTGGGCCACGCCGCGAGCGTGCGTGCGTCGAGCAGCGCCGGCTCCGTGCCGCGGAGCCGGACACGTCGGCACCAGGCCCCGTTCGGAACCTCGGAGAGTTCATGGACACGCGCAGCGGACCGAACACCGACCCGTCGGTCCTGATCGAGCCGTTCGACCGCTTCGGCGCGTTCGTCATCGCCACCGGATCGTTCGACGCCGGCCCCGAGGTCGTGCTGCGCGACGCCGTGACGTCGGCCATCACGGCCGGGTACCGGCAGCTGGTGGTGGACTTCTCCGACGCGACCTTCTTCGACTCCGGCGCATTCCGCGTCCTCGTCGAGACCGTGGCGGCGCTCGATGACGTGGACGATTCCGCGGTGTTGCTCGTCGGCCTGCACGGCGCAGTCGAACGCGTCGTGGAGTTGCTCGACGCCGACCGGATCCTTCCCCGCTACGCCGACCGCTCGGCCGCTCGGCGAGCGCTCCAGATGACCTCCCGGCGCACCGCGTGGCGCTAGCCGCGCGGCCACCAGTGGAGCCGGGCCGCCCCGCACGGCCCGGCTCCACGCCCCCTGGTCCGGAGCGGGTGCCGTGTGGAACCCCCTCGGAAGACGGGTGCTAGCCGCACCGTCCCGTGCGCCCGGCCTGCGACTCTGGGTTGAGACGATCGCAGAAGGCGCCGCCGTGCGCTGACCGATGCGTGGCTCACCCACTCGCTCGATCGAAGGAGCACCAGAGCATGACGTCCCCCGCCTTCCCCCTTCGCCTCACCGGCGAGTTCGATCCGGCTGTCGGCCGCTGGCAGTGGCTGTTCAAGTGGCTGCTCGCGATCCCGCACTTCATCGTGCTGTTCTTCCTCTGGATCGGCTTCGCCGTCACGACCGTGATCGCCGGCTTCGCGATCCTCTTCACCGGCCGCTACCCCCGCGGCATCTTCAACTTCAACGTCGGCGTCCTCCGCTGGTCGTGGCGCGTGGGCTTCTACTCCTACAGCGCCCTCGGCACCGACAGGTACCCGCCCTTCTCCCTCGCCGACGACCCGGCGTACCCGGCCCGGCTCGAAGTCGACTACCCGGAGCGCCTCTCGCGCGGCCTCGTCCTCATCAAGTGGTGGCTCCTCGCGATCCCCCACTACCTGATCGTCGCGATCTTCACCGGCGGCGCCTGGTCGTCGTGGTCCGACAACGGCGACGGCTTGCTCTACGCCTCCGCCGGCGGCTTGATCGGGCTGCTGGTGCTGTTCGCCGGACTGGCGCTGCTGTTCACGAACCGCTACCCCGGCCCGCTGTACGACTTCGTGCTCGGCCTGAACCGCTGGGTGTTCCGCGTCGCCGCCTACGCGGGCCTGATGACCGACACCTACCCGCCGTTCCGGCTCGACGCGGGCGGCAGCGAGCCGCCGCCGGCCAACGACGTCTCCACGGCCGTGCCGGCGGCGCCACTGCCGACCGTGTAGCGCACCGAGGGCCCGACCGCCGACCGGGCGGGCCCTCGAGTGCTGCGTACAGCTGAGGGCGCGGCTCTTGATCTGGTGGAACTCGGCCTGGTCGATCGTGCCGGCGTCGGGCAGCGACTTCGCCCGCTCGATCTCGGCCGCGACGCTGGCACGGTCCGCGCCCGCGCGCTCGATGGCGCGCGCGCGTCCATCTGCGCCTGCAGGGCCGTCGCCTCCTCGATGTCGCGACGGCCGAGGTGGCTGCCCTCCTTGACCAGGTAGACCAGCGGGAGCAACACGATCCGGACGACCCAGATCGCCTTGGCGCCACCGCGATGTCCCGGCGCCGGAACACGTCCGAGGCGATGCGGATCAGGAGGATGAACCATCCGAGCCAGACGAAGACGAGGAAGAACGTCCACCTGACGTTCAGGAACGGGTAATCGGTGAGATCCAACGTGCGCTCCCCTGATGGGTAGAGCGCAGTGTGGGACGTCACCGGGCCGGTGCAACACCCGCGCGAGGTGAAGCCGCCCCACCCGGCCCGCCGCCGGGGAATAGAGTTCGCGTCATGCCGGCCCCGCACGCCACGGGCGGTGGAGCGAGAGCTCGCCTCCTCGACCAGGGGCGCGCGGCGTACGGCGCGCGCAACTGGCGCACGGCGTACACGGCGCTGTCCGGCGCGGACGAGGCCGCGCCGCTCGGCGCTGACGACCTGGAACTGCTGGCGACGTCGGCCTGCATGGCGGGCCGCGAGGACGAGTACCTGGTCGTGCTGGAGCGGGCGCACCACGCCCGGCTGGAGGCGGGCGATACGCCGGGCGCCGCGCACTGCGCCGCCTGGCTGGGGCTCTACCTGGCGCTGCGCGGCGACGTGGCGCCGGCCAGCGGGTGGTTCGGCCGGGCGCGGCGTCTCGTCGATCGCATCGGGGGCGACTGCGTCGAGCAGGGCTACCTGCTGCTGCCCGCCATGGTGCAGCAGGAGGCCGCCGCGAACTACGACGCGGCCTACCGCCTCGCCGTCGACGCGGCCGCGTTCGGTGAGCGCTTCGGTGACGCCGACCTGCTCGCCATCTCGCTCCACCAGCAGGGCCGCATGCTCGCGAAGCAGGGCGACATCCAAGCCGGCCTCCAGCTGCTCGACGAGGTGATGGTGTCGGTGACGGGCGGCGAGCTGTCGCCGATCGTCACCGGCCTCATGTACTGCAGCGTGATCGAGGGCTGCCAGGAGGTGTACGAGCTCCGGCGCGCCCACGACTGGACGGCTGCGCTGACGCGGTGGTGCGACGCGCAGCCCGAGATGGTCAGCTTCACGGGACGGTGCCTCGTGCACCGCGCCGAGATCATGCAGCTCCACGGCGCGTGGCCGGAGGCGCAGGAGGAGGCGGGCAGGGCGGCCGCGCGCTTCCGGGAGGCGCGGAGCGACGCGGCGGCCGGCGAGGCGCTCTACCGGCAAGGCGAGATCCACCGCCTGCAGGGCGACCTCGCGGCGGCGGAGGAGCGCTTCCGGGAGGCGAGCCGGTGCGGGCGGGAGCCGCAGCCCGGCCTCGCGCTGCTGCGGTTCGCCCAGGGCGACACGGAGGCCGCGAGCGCGGCGATCCGCCGCCTGGAGCGCGAGACGACCGACCCGCTGAAGCGCGCCGGTCTGCTCGCGGCCTACGTCGAGATCATGCTGGCGGTCGGCGACGCCGCCGCGGCCCGCGAGGCCTGCGGCGAGTTCGACGAGATCGCGCGGCGCTACCGCAGCGGCATGCTGGAGGCGATGGCCGCGCATGCCCGCGGCGCCGTCCGGCTCGCCACCGGCGATGCCTGGGCGGCCCTCGTCGCCCTGCGCGACGCGGGCGGTCGCTGGCAGGAGCTCGGTGTGCCGTACGAGGCCGCACGCGCTCGCACGCTGGTGGGCCTGGCCTGCCGCGAGATCGGCGACGCCGGCACGGCGGACCTGGAGCTGGACACGGCGCGCGAGGCCTTCCAGGCACTCGGCGCAACGCTCGATGTCGCTCGCGTCGAACGCCTGTCGGAGACGGCGCCGGCGGCGCCGGGCGGGCTGACCGGCCGCGAGCTCCAGGTGCTCGGCCTCGTCGCCACGGGCAGGACGAACCGCGCGATCGCCGAGGAGCTCGTGATCAGCGAGAAGACCGTCGCCCGGCACGTCAGCAACATCTTCGGCAAGCTCGGCGTGTCGTCCCGGGCGGGGGCAACCGCGTACGCCTACGAGCACCGCCTCGTGTAGCCGGCAACTACACAGAACGACCCATCCCGAGCGGCCGCGCGGTTGGATGGTTTGCCCGATGCGGCGCCCCGAGGCGGCTCCTACGGTGGCGGTACGGGACTCGGAGCGATGTCCATCGCTCTCGCGACCTCCCGGACATCGCACGAAGGAGCACACCATGAGCACCGGCGAGCACACCGAGATCCAGACGGCGTGGGACACCATCGCGACGGGCTACGACCGGTTCGTCACACCGACCCATCTGTGGCTCGGCGACCAGGCCCTGCAGCGGGTCGGCGGCATGGCGGGGCAGCTGTTCCTCGACGTGGCGGCCGGCAGCGGCGCTCTCAGCATTCCGGCCCTGCGTCGTGGCGCGCACGTCGTCGCGGCCGACATCTCACCGGTCATGGTCGAGCGGCTGCTGGCGCGCGCCGCCGACGAGGGGCTGACGCCGATCGAGGCCCACGTCATGGACGGGCACGAGCTCGGGTTCGGCGACGACACGTTCGACGTCGCGGGCTCGCAGTTCGGCGTCATGCTGTTTCCCGACCTGCCCCGCGGCGTGCGCGAGATGGTGCGGGTGACGAGGCCCGGCGGTCGCGTGCTGCTGGTCGTCTACGGGCCGCCGGCGCAGATCGACTTCCTGACCCTCTGCATGGCGTCCATCCAGGCCGTCATCCCCGGGTTCCCGGGGCTGCCGATGGATCCGCCGCCGCTCCCGTTCCAGGTGGCCGATCCCCGGAGGTTCGAGGCGGCGCTCGCGGACGCCGGCCTCCACGACGTCACGGTCGAGACCATCACCGAGACGCTGGAGTTCCGGTCCGGCGCGCAGCTGTGGGACTGGCTCGGCAACAGCAACCCGATCGGCGCCGAGCTCGTCGGCCACCTCACGCCGGATCAGCGGACGGCGGCGCGCGACGTGCTCGACGAGATGCTGCGCGAGCGGGCCGGAGCGAACGACGCAGCGAAGCTGACGAACCCGATCCACATCGGGGTCGGCACCGTCTGAGACTCGGCCGGCCTACGCCTCAGGGAGCGAGAGCCCGAGCCGCTCGAGCAGCAGGCCGACCACCTCGACGTGGTCGCGGGCGCCCTCGCCCTCCTCGGCGAGGGCCGCCCAGGCGGCCCGGGTGGCGGTCGCGAGCGGCGGCGCCAGCGCGTCGTCGCTCGCGATCGCCAGCGCGATCCGCAGGTCCTTCAGGTACTGGTCGATCGTGAACCCGGTCGGCCGCCGGTCCAGCGCCAGACCGATCTTGCTCGTGACGGCGTGGGAGGCGCCGGTGCTGGTGCCGACCGCGTCGACCAGGAGGCGCAGGTCGACGCCCTCCCGGAGCGCGATCGCGACCGCCTCCGTGGCGGCGGTCAGGTGGATCGCCGACAGCATGTTGTTGAGCGACTTCGCCACGTCACCGGCGCCGGGACGATCGCCCACGACGACGATCCGCGCGCTGAGGGGCGCCAGCACCGGCCGGACACGCTCGAGCGCGGCCGGATCGCCCGCCGCCATCACGGTCAGGGTGCCGGCCTCTGCCCCGGCCACGCCGCCGCTCACCGGTGCGTCGACGAACGCGCCACCCGCTGCGATCACGGCGGCGGCCACCGTCCGCGTGACCGACGGCAGCGAACTCGTCATCTCGATCCAGAGGACGCCCGGCCGCCAGTGGCGGACGAGGCCGGCATCGCCCTCCGCCACGGCGCGCACCGCCTCCTCGTCGGGGAGCATCGTGATCACGACGGCGGCCCCGTCGATCGCGGCGATCGCGGCCGGGGCGATCGCGCAGCCGGCGGCGGCGGCCGCCGAGCGCGCCGCCTCGACCGGGTCGTAGGCGCGGACCTCGAACCCGGCGGCGACGAGGCGGGCCGCCATGGGGCGCCCCATGCGGCCGAGCCCCAGGAACGCGATCGGGGAAGCCGCCCCGTTCATCGCACCGGCACGCGCCTCACTGCGTCAGGTAGTCGTACGCCGAGAGCAGGTGCGTGCGGAGCACGTGCAGGTACTCCGCGATGGCGACGCGCTCGTCGGCGCCGCCCATGCCGATCGGGCGGGGGCCGTAGACGTAGGCCGGGACGCCGGCCTGCCGCCACAGCCGCGCGTCGGTGCCGCCGAGCGAGACGATCGGCTTCGGCCGCACGCCGGTCAGCTGCTCGACGTTGTCCTGCATCAGGCCGATCAACGTGCCGCGTGGGTCGCACCAGTAGCCAGGCGCGTGGTTGAGCTCCTCGAGGTTCGCCTCGGGGTGGCGCGCGACGATCGCCTCGACCTCTCCCATGACCCTGTCGCGCTCGATGCCGAGCGGCAGGCGGATATCGATCTCGAGCCGGCACTCGCCCGGGATCATGTTGACCTTCAGGCCGGCCTCCATGCGCCCGACGTTGACGGTGACGCGGCCGATGATGTCGGTGGCGCCGTCGCCCAGCGTGCGGTCGATCGCATCCTGGGCGTCGACGATCAGCGGCGTCAGGTCGGAGGCGGGCGCCTCGATGTCCTCCAGCACGTCCAGCTCGGTCACGATCTGCGCGGCGATGCGGCTCGCGCTGCCGGTGAGATGCCCGTAGGCGCCATGCGCGCCGGGCGTCTTCACCGTGATCGCGAGCCACAGCAGCCCGCGCTCGCCGAAGCGGATCGTCTCCGGGCCCGACGGCTCGCCGTTCAGGCAGCAGTCGCCGAGCACCTCGTCCGCGTGGTGCTCCAGCAGGTAGCGGGCACCCCACGGCCCGAACGTCTCCTCGTCGGACACGACGGTCAGCGTGAGGCGGCCCTTGAGCCGATCGCGGATGCGGTGCAGGTAGACGTAGGTCCAGATCGAGCAGGCGGTGCCGCACTTCATGTCGCTGGCGCCGCGCCCCCAGATCTCGTCGCCGACGACGGCGCCGCTCCACGGATCGTGCTGCCACGTCTCTTCCCCGACCGGGAACACGTCCGTGTGGCCGTTCAGGACGAGGTGCGGGCCGGGGGCGGATCCCTCGAAGCTGGCGACGATGTTCGGCATCGTCGGCTCGGGATCGATCACGCGGTGCTCGATCCCCTCGGCGTCCAGCAGGGCGCGGACGTAGGCCGTGACCGCCTGCGTGTCGCCGGGCGGGTTCGGGCTCCTCGTCCGGACGAAGCCGGCGAGGAACTCCACCAGCCGCTCACGGTCGCCCTCGATCGTCTCGAGCAGCATCGCCTTGGCGTCGGACAAGACGCGTCTCCCCAGGTCGCAGCGGTATCCGGCCGTCGGATACCGGCCGGGCGATCGTAACGAACCTCGGTCCGGCCCTTCCTCGGACTACCGAGGATCGGTGACGTTCCGCAGCGAGATGCTCGCCCGCCTGCACACGCTCGAGTCCACGCCGGAGCAGCACGAGACCGGCCTCGTGATCGTGCAGGAGGACTTGCTGCCGTGGACGCGCGAGAGCGCGTGCAGCGGAGCGTGATCGCCCCGGCCGTCTCGATCGCCGTCGAGCCCAGCTCGCCGGCGCCCTGGGCGACGTGCAGGTCGCCGACGGACAGCAGGGCGCCGGGCACGGAGACGGGCAGGAACAGCGTGCTGCCGGCGCACAGCGCGGGGACGTCGATGTTGTCGCCCGTGGGCCAGGGCGGCAGCGTGGGCAGGCCGCCGGCCGCGGCGGGCGGCAGGGCTGCTGCGGGCGCATCGGCGGCCGCCTCGAGCGCGCGCCAGGCGACGAGCTCGTCGGGTGCCGGCGCGACGCCGATCGTCCCGGGAAACGGCCGGGCCGGTACGCGGATGCCGGGCAGCGACGAGGTGCGGGCAGAGCCGTCGCCGCCGAGCTGCCAGACGTCGATGACGGGCGCGTCGATGAGATCGCCGAGCAGTCCCTCGCCGGGCGCCAGCGAGCTGATCGCGGGGCCGCGCGGCTCCACCTCGACGATCTCGATCGCCAGCAGCATGCCCGGCTCGGCGCCCGCAATCGCGACCGGGCCGGTGAGCGGATGGATGCGGTCGACCGGGAACGTGAGCACGTCCGCGGGCGTGCTCGCCGCCTGGAGGTGGCCGTCGCCGGAGTCGATCGTCTCGAGCGTGAACGTCTCGCCGGGCTCGACGGTCAGCACCGGCGCGAGGTGCGGATACCAGCGGTTGTGGCCGACGCCGGCCTGTGCCGCGAGCGGCAGCAACGGGTCGAACGCGCACCACGCGGGTCACGCGACGATCGCCCACGCGGGCTGGCGTGGGTCGGCGCCCGCGCGGAGGAAGCCGGTGGCGGCGTCGGCGTAGATGGCCTCGACGGCTGCCGCCTCCCGGGTGAAGGCCGGCCACCGCACGACGTCGTGCTCGCGCCGCGCGAGGTCGTCGGTGAGCGCATCGTCGAAGCGGTCCTCGAGGCAGACGCGGCCGGCCAGGTACTCGAACGGCGCGAAGGAGCTCGGGAAGCTCCACGTGGAGTACCGGGGCGCGTCGATGGCCGCCTGGATGTCCATGTCGAAGACGAACGCGTTCAGCATCACCTGCAGCATCGCCTGGACCTGCATGTCGCCGCCCGGGCAGCCGATCGCGAGCACCGACCCGTCGTCGCGCACCGCGAGCGCCGGGTTGGGTGTCAGCCGCGGCCGCTTGCCGGGCGCGACGCCCGACGGGTGCCGCGGGTCGGGGCGCGACTGCATGCCGCGCTCCGACGGCACGATGCCGAGGCCGGGAATGGCCGGGCACGCGTACGAGCCGTCGGACGGGGTGGCCGAGAACGCGCGGCCGTCGGCGTCCATCACGCAGACGTAGACGACGTGTCGCGCGCCCGCGGCCCGGGTTGCGGACCGGCGGCGGTGAGATGCAGCGTGGGGTCGACCGCGTAGCCGACCGGCTCGGGCATGCCCGGCGTCGCGCGGTCGCGGTCGATCTGCGAGAGGCGGGCGTCGGCGTGCGTCCCGACAGCAGCTGCTCGAGCCCGACGTCGACGAACGCCGGGTCGCCGTAGCGGTACTCGCGGTCGGCGAAGGCGCCCTTGAGCACCTCGAGCACGAGGTGCACCCACGCCGGCTCGTCGAACGACTCCGGCCTCGCGCCGGAGCGCTCGAGCGCGACGAGCGCCTGGGCCAGCACCGGTCCCTGGCACCAGGGGCCGCACGTCAGGACCTCGAAGTCGCGCCAGCGGGTGCGCACGACCGGCTCGTAGCGAGAGCGGAACGCCGCCAGGTCGGCCATCGTCAGGAACCCGCCGTTGTCGGCGTGATAGGCGGCGATCTGGCGCGCGATGTCGCCCTCGTAGAAGGCCGCGCGCGCGGCCTCGAGCCCGGCGGCGCGATCGCCGCCGGCGCCCCGCTCCTCGTCCGCCATGCACGTCAACATCGCCGCGAGGTCGCGCTGCACGAACCGGTCGCCGACCGCCGGCGGGTTCCCGCCGGGGAGGAAGATCGCCGCGTTCTGAGGCCACCGGGCGTAGCTGGACCGGTTCGCGGCGATCTCGCTCGCCAGGTACTCGTAGACCGCGAAGCCGTCCCGCGCGATGCCGATCGCCGCCGCCGCGGCGTCACCGAACGTGTACGTGCCGTGGTCGCGCAGCGCCGTGATCCAGGCGTCCGGCGCGGCCGGCACGACCGTGTGGTGGATGCCCGCGGGCATCGTCCCGCCGAACCGCTCGACGAAGTAGTCGGGCGGCATCGACGCCGGCCAGTGGCCGAGCCCGGCGATCGAGACGACCTCGCCCGACGGCTGGCGGATCAGGATCGGCGCGACGCCGGCGACGTTCACCTCGTCGGCGCAGATGACGCCGAGGGCGATCCCCGCCGCGACGCCCGCGTCGACCGCGTTGCCTCCCGCCTCGAGCACCGCGAACCCCGCCGCCGACGCCAGGTAGTGACCGCTCGAGACGGCATGGCGGCGCCCGTAGAGCGTGGGGCGTCGGGACTCGGCGGGATCGGAACGCACCCGTGCCAGCGTAGCCAAGGAGACCGGCGCGTGCCCGAGTCGTCGTAGACTCCCGCGATGGCTGCGCGCCGCTCCGGGCTCCGTCCCGCCGTCGATCTGCTCGCCGAGGGCGCCGCCGCCGCGCCCCGGCCGGAACCGACCCTGTTCACGACATCCCGCGGTGTCGCATCAGAGCGCGACTACAAGCGCGGCCTGCGTGACTCGGGTCGCATCAGCTACCACTTCCAGGTCGGCCACTCGACCTGGGAGCAGACCGCGCAGGTGCTCCGTGACGTGGACGCCGGGCTGGCCGACCACGGCCATGCCTGCGACCGGTTCGGCATCTGCCTCGACCGCGCGATGGGCGTCCTCGAGTCGGAGCGCGACGCGACGCTCAAGGAGACGGGCCCGCGCCTCGGCCCGGACGACTGGCGCGCTCTCGGCGCGACGATCCCCGCCCAACCGCACCTCGGCGATTACATGATCGGGTTCCCGTCGGGCTTCCAGAACACGCGCCGCGCGCTCGCCGCGGGCGTGACGACGATCGGCAACTTCGGCCAGTACACCGCCTACGACCTGCTCGGCGGCTCCGACGAGATCCTCGTCACCGAGGAGACCGTGAAGGCGCTCGGCCTGCTCGCCGCCTGCCGTCCGTTCGGCGCGATGGCGCACTCGAACCTCGAGGACGGTGCCGCCGCCAAGGCCTCGCACTACGGCTCCTATGTCGGCTTCGCGGCGCTCGAGCTGTACGTGGTCGAGGAGCTGTGCGGCGTGTCGCTCGCGCACTGCCACGGGAACACGGTCGCGAGCACCGAGGCGCGTTCCGTCCTCCACCTCGCGCTGGACGACCTCCGGGATCGCAACTCGACCGGCTCGATGGTGTACGGCAACACGGTCGATCACCTCGCCCGGAACCGCGCGCGGAACCTCGCCGCCGTCGCCAGCCAGGTGCTCTGCGACATCGCCTGCCAGCTCTATCGCCCCACCGGCCACGCCGTCAACCCGATCCCGCTGACGGAGGCGGAGCGCATCCCGAGCGCCGAGGAGATCGTGGAGGTGCACCTGCTCGCGCGCGAGCTGGAGCGCGACGCGCGCAAGAACATCGGCGTCGTCGACTGGCCGCGGCTGGAGCGGGTTGCCGCCGAGACCGCCGCCTACGCGCGTCGCTTCCGCGACACCGCGCTCGCGCGCTTCGCCGAGGACGGGGTCGACGTCACCGACGCCGGCCAGGTGTTGCTGGCGCTCCGCCGCACGCCCTTCGGAGAGCTGGAGCGCCGTGTCGACCTCACGCCGCCGCCCGCAGTCTCACGGCTCGAGCCGTGGGCCGCCGCCAACGGCCGGCGCTTCGCCGACGAGGTCTCGGCGCAGCCCGAGCGTCTCGACGGCGTTCGCGTCGTCGTCGGCGTACTGGAGGTGCACCAGGTCGTTCGCGACGCGCTCGCCACCGCCCTGCCGCGGCTCGGCGCCGAGGTCGTCCTGCTCCCCCACAACGTCACCACCGGCGACGTGATCCGCACGGCGATCGACGAGGACGCCGACGCGATCGTGCTCGGCATCTACAACGGCAATGCCCTCGAGCTCGGCGAGCGCCTCGTTCGCGCCGCCGCCGACGAGGGGTACGACGGACCGATCATCGTCGGCGGCATCCTCAACCAGGACACCGGCGAGGGCCTGCCGGTCGACGCCCGCCCGGGCCTCAGCCGCCTCGGCATCCGCTGCATCGACCGGCTCGAGGACCTGGTGCCGAGCCTCGCCGCCCTGACGCCGGCGTGAGGCCCCGCCTGCTGGTGATCGGCGCCGGCGACCTCGGCGGCCGGATCGTGGGCGGCATGGCGGCGACGGGTGCGGTGGGCGAGATCGTGCTGGCCGGCCGTGATCCCGCCCGGGGCCCCGAGATCGTCGGCGTGGCGGGCTCGTGGGCCGACTGCATCTGCCGGTTCACGCAGGTTGACGCGACCGACCAGGATCAGCTCGAGCAGCTGCTCGAGTCGACGCGGCCCGATGTCGTCGTGCAGTGCGCCTCGCTGCTGTCGCCCTGGGCGCTCGGCCCCCGCGATGACGCCGTCGCCCGCGCCATCCGCGCCGCCGGACTCGCCGTGGTGCTGCCGATGCAGCTGCCGATCATCCACGCGACCATGCGCGCCGCCCGCGCCGTGGGCTTCGCCGGACCGATCGCGAACCTCTCGTTGCCCGACGTGACGAACGTCGTCCTGGGCCGGATCGGGCTCGCACCGACCGTCGGGCTCGGCAACGCGTCGATGATGGCGTTGCGGGTGCGCGCCGCGCTGCGGGCGGAGCGCGGCGCCGAGGCTCCGCTGCCTCTCGTCCGCGTCGTCGGTCACCACGCGCAGCTGTTCCCCGTGATGGCGGCGGCGGAGCCCGCCGACCCGGCCGACCGGGTGCGGGTGTTCCTCGGCGAGGACGGCGAACGACGCGATGCGCTCGCCTACACCGGCTATCCGCTGCCGCGCGGGAGCGTGCTGAACGAGGTCACCGCGCCGGCGGCGCTGGAGGTGCTCCTCGCCCTGCTGCCCGGCGCCGCCCCCGCGCGGCTCAGCGTGCCCGCCCCGCTCGGGCTCCCGGGCGGGTTCCCGGTCCGGATCGCCGACGGCTCCGTCGAGCTCGACCTGCCGGCCGGGCAGCCGCTCGACGACGCGGTGCGATTCAACGAGCTGATGGGTCGCGGCGACGGCGTCGAGTCGATCGCCGACGACGGCACGGTGCACCTCACCGCGGAGGCCGTGGCCGCCGTCGCCGCCGTGGCGCCGTGGCTGGCAGATCCGCTCGCCCCCGACGAGGCGACGGAGCGAGCCGGGCGGCTGCGAGAGCTGCTCGCCCGTGCGCGCTGAGCACGCGCTCGGCGGCTAGATCTCGGCACCCGCGTGCGCGCCCTCGGCGACCGCGTCGAGGAGCGTGCGCGGGGCGAGCGCGTCGCCGGCGACGACGACGCGGAGATCGGGCCGCCGCTCGACCAGCTCGTCGCGGAGTCCGACCACGCCGCGGCGATAGCCCGCCATGACGACGAGGCCGATGCCCTCGCGGCGCTCGTCGCGCTCGGTGTAGATGTTGCGGAGCACGACGCCGTCGGCGTCGCTCGACCGACCGATCAGGTGCGGCGTCATCACCACGTCGGCCAGCCCGAGGCGTCGGTACACGAACGGCTGCTGCGTAGGGTCGATCTCGGCGCCGACCGTCGGATGGGTGGTGACGATCTCGATCGCGAACCCGTCGCCGACGAGCCGCTCCGCAGCCGTCGGCGCCAGGAAGCCGCCCTCGTCGTCGAGCACGAGCGCCGACCGGTGCGCGACCGGCGGCGGCCCGTCCTCGAGCAGGACATCGACATCGATCGCCGGCACGGGGCCGGGCAGCACGGCGGACGGCCGGAGCTCCGACCCGGTCGCGAGGATCACCGCGGCGGGCGCCTCGGCGAGCACGGCGTCGGCCGTCGCGGTGACGCCGGCGCGAAGCTCGGCTCCGGCCGCCGCCGCCTCGTCGCGCAGCCACTCGATGTACCGCGCCCAGCGATCCCGGCCGGGACGGGTGCCGGCCAGACGAGCCCGGCCGCCCAGCGCGGTGCGCTGCTCGAACACCACGACGCGGTGCCCGCGCAGGGCGGCGCCGCGCGCCGCCTCGAGGCCGGCGACGCCGCCACCGACGACGACCACCCGCCCCGGCGACGCGGCCGGTGCGAGCTCGGCGAGTGCCGGCTCCCGGATGGCCGGGTTCGCGGAGCACCACATCGGCCGATCGGTGTAGAGGCGGCCGATGCAGCCCTCGTTCAGGCCGATGCAGGGGCGGGCGGCCCGTCCCGAGCGGGCCTTCGCAGGCAGGTCGGGGTCGGCGATGATCGCGCGCGTCATGGCGACGAGGTCGACGCCGCTCGCGACGCACGCGTCCGCCATCGCCGGCTCGACGTTGCGCCCCGCCACGAGGACGGGCACGCCGACGGCCTGCCGGAAGCGCAGCGCAAGCTCGTTGTAGACCCCCTCGGGCAGCGCATCGGGCGGAACGAAGTAGGCGGTCGAGAGACGGGTCGCGCCGGTGCCGGCGCTGACGCTGAACAGGTCGATCGCGCCGCCCGCCGCCAGGCTGCGGGCCACCTCGATCATGTCGTCCGGGCCGAGGCCGCCGGTCAGGCACTGATCGGCCGCCATCCGGAAGCCGACGATGAAGTCGTCCGACACCGCCGCCCGCACTGCCGCCAGGACCTCGCGGCCGAAGCGGGTGCGGTTCTCGAGGCTGCCGCCGTACTCGTCGGTGCGGGTGTTGACGCCGGGGTCGAAGAACTGCTCGACCAGGTGCCCGCCGAACGACGTCACCTCGCAGCCGTCCCAGCCGCACCGCTCCAGGCGCGCCGCCGCGTCAGCGAACTGCCGGACGATCGCCGGGATCTCGGCCGTGGTCAGCGGCACGGGCACCTCGAGGTGGACGCCTTCCGGCAGGTCGGACGGGGCGCGGAGCGGGACGCCCGTCATCGTCGACGTGCCGCGCCGGCCCATGTGCGTCATCTGCGAGATGCACGGCGCACCGTGGCCGTGGACGCCGTCGGCGAGCGCGCGCAGCGCCCGCTCGTTGCGCTCGTCCCAGAGCGCGATCGCTCCGTACGACGCGGCCGTCGTCGGGTCGACCGACGCCGAACCGAACGTCATCACGAGCCCACAGCCGCCGGCCGCCTTGCGCACGTGGTAGTCGATCTCGCGCGGATCGATCAGCCCGTCGTGCCCCCAGCCCGTCGCGTGCGGCGTCGACACGATCCGGTTCCGCAGCAAGCGCCCGCGCAGCTGCAGCGGCGCGAAGAGGTGCGGGAACGCGGTCGCTCCGTCGGCGGGTCGCTCCTGGTCGCCGTATCCGCCAGCCATCGGTCGCCGCGCTCCTCTCGGACGGGATGCCACGCCCTCGGCGGCGTGGACGTTCCGCCGAGTCTAGTCGGCCGGCGGTTCGCCGACGTGGTGCGGCGGGCGCGGCCGCCCGGTGCCTTGGTAGGGTCCCGAACCCGACACAGCGGCACGTACCCCGAACGAGGAGAGCACCGGGAGATGGAACGGTCGAACCTGCAGCAGCGCTGGGCCACCGAGATCGAGACGCGGCCCGAGTGGGAGCGCCCGGACTTCTCGCTGGCGGAGTTCTCCGACCGCCACCGGCGGGTTCGGGAGCAGATGGCGGAGCGCGGCATCGACACGCTCGTGGTCTTCAACCCCGGGAACCTGAACTACCTCGTCGGCTTCCGGGGCAAGAGCTACCAGGACTTCCAGTGCCTGCTGTTCCCGCAGGACGAGGGGCCGCTGACCTTCATCGTCCGGTACAGCGACGTGCCCGAGCTCGAGCGCGGCACGCTCGCGGACGAGGTCGTCGGCTACGTGGGACTCGAGGGCGTCCGGTCGGAACCGGCGGCCGGCGGCAGCGCGCGGCGCTCGTACGCCGGACGGGACGGGGAGGACGGCCTCCAGGCGTTCGCGCGCGTGCTGCGCGCGTCGCGCTTCGCGACGGGGCGGGTGGGTGTCGAGGCGCCGCAGTACTACCTGAGCCCGAACGACCACCGGGCCGTGCTGTCGACGCTCGGCGATCGCGCGGTCGACGCAACCGAGCTCGTGGCGTGGACGCGCCTGGTCAAGTCGCCGGCGGAGATCGACATGACCAGGCGGGCGGCGCGCATCACCGATGCGGCGATGGAGGCCGCGCGCGCCGCGATCGCCGTGGGGCGCACCGAGTTCGAGGTCGTGGGCCACACCCTGAGCGCGCTGCTCGCGAACGGCAGTGACGCCCCGTCCAGCCCGCCGAACTTCGTCAGCGGCCCGAGGTCGTGCTACGCCCACGGCGGCCCGACGGAGCGCCGCCTGGAAAACGGCGACTTCATGCACCTCGAGTTCGGCTCGTCGTACCACCGGTACCCGTGCTCGATCGGCCGCGACTTCTCGATCGGCGAGCCGAGCGCCCGCGCGCAGGAGCTGCACGACATCCAGGTCGCGGCCTGCGACGCGGTGATCGCGGCCGCGAAGCCGGGCGCATCGACGTACGACCCGCACGAGGCCGCCCGCCGCGTGTTCGCCGATGCCGGCCTCGAGCACGGCTTCGTCCACACCGCCGGCTACGGCCTCGGCCCCGGCTTCCCGCCCGTCTGGGGACTGGAGCCGCTGCACTTCGGCCCCGGGCCGGACATCGAGCTGCAGCCGGGCATGGTGTTCACCGTCGAGCCGCCGCTGCTGCTCGCCGAGGAACAGCTCGGCGCCCGCGTGATCGACAACATCGTCATCACCGAGGACGGCTGCGAGATGCTATCTCGCGACCCGCGCGAGATCGCCGCGATCGACCCGTAGCCTCGAGGGGGCGGCCCCTCGCCGTCCCCGGCTCACGAGGCTGTGCTCGCCGATAGCACGCCGGCGCCGATTTCGTCCGGCGGTTGGTGGTGCCTTTGTTCGCGCCGCGCGATAGCGCGACGCGACCGTGCGTACCACCGCGAAACCGTAGGGACACCCGTCATGCCACGTGCACCACTGCCCCCGGAACTCGATGCGTTCGTACGAGCTTGGGAGGGTGATCTCCTCTTCCTGTCGATGAACACCGCCGAACGACGCTACGGCAACATCCAGCACGAGCCCCGCATCGCGCTGACGGTGCTGGGCGACAACTGGTACGACCACGTGTCGCTTGGGTCGTCCGCAACCCGATGTCGATGGCGTCCTTTGGAGTTGACCCGGTCTAGTTGACACCGTGACGCTTTCGGGCTTGAGGCCCGGGAGAGGAGCGAGATGTCGAACACGAGGCCGCCGTATCCGCCGGAGTTCCGGCGCGAAGCGGTGCGGCTGCTGCGGGGCGGCGACCGGTCGTTGGCGCAGCTGGCAAATGAGCTGGGATGCTCGCAGCAAACGCTGCGGAACTGGCGGCGCCGGGAGGAGGCGGATCGGGGCGAGCGATCCGATGTCTTGTCGACCGATGAGCGGGCGCGGCTGCGGGAGCCGGAGCGGGAGAATCGGGTGCTGCGGCAGGAGCGTGAGATCACAGGGTTCCTGGTCGTCCGCCCACGTCGCTCCACGTCGTAACAAGCACGGGCGGGTCGCCATCACCTGGTGGAGGATGTGGACGAGTTGCGTGCAGCGTGTCGAAATCATGCCCCAGCGGTAACGGTTCGATCGTGGCGTCAGCGTCCGAGCCGGGTTCTGCGCCGTCGTTCGCAACACACCCAGGCACTGTCTTCGCTTGCCGCCAAAGCAGTGGGCCTCGCCGGCTCGGGACTGACGAACTCCACCCAGCGGACTCGCGCATGGTCGTCGCCGAGCAAGTACTCCGTCCGACCGCTCGGTGACACGCACTTCAAAGGGCGTCGTCGACTTCCTGCGACGTAGGCTGTGGCGGGGAGCTGAACGGATCGATCCCAGGACTGTTGGGATCGATGACGTTGAACTGCACCATCATGTCGTGGTCCTCGTGCACCAGGTTGTGGCAGTGCATCATGTATCTCCCGATGCCATCGAACCGCATGAGGACTCGGACGGTCTCGTTCTCGCCGAGGTAGGCGACATCCTTCGGGCCACGTTCGTACGCGAATGGCGCCCTCCCGTTGCGCGAGAGGATCTTGAAGTCGACCAGGTGCAGATGCATCGGATGTTGCCAGCCGCCGGACTTGTTGACGAGGTCCCAGATCTCGACGGTGCCACTCGTCGGATTCGCTTCGGACAGCGTGAAGCCGCTCGCGACGACGTCATCCCAGACGCGGCCGTTCACGGTCCAGAGGCCATGCTTGCGGTCCAGTTCGATCGTCCGCTTCTTGACCGACTCGCTCGTCTTCAGGTTCATGACCGGACTATCAGGAAACAGCGAGGCCGGAATCTCGTTGTCCGCGGGATCGAACGCCTCACCGGTGACCTCGAACATCATAATCTTGTCGGTATTGCGAAACGCGATGTTGTTAGGCGGGTTGTTGTTCTGCAGTACAATTCGGGTTCCCGGGTTGTACTTCGCGAAGTCGATCACGATCTCGTAGCGCTCGGCCATGATGTGACGCATGCTCTTGACGGTCTGAGGCACCGGCATCAACCCGCCGTCGGTACAGATGACGGTGAACGAGTCTCCCGTTCGACAGCGACAGGTTATACGCGCGGGAAACAGACGCGTTCAGCATCCGGAAACGATACTTGCGCCGCTTCACCTTCATCAGCGGCCACGGCACCCCGTTGACGAGAATGACGTCGCCGAACTCCCCCTTCTGACCGTCGCTGATGAACATGAACTGACCGTTCTTGTCGAACATTCGATCGCTGTAGACGAGCGGCACGTCAAACTCGCCCTTCGGAATCGGCAGTGCCCGGACACGGTCGTCGACGATCTGGTACAAGCCGGCCAGGCCCATCCCGATATTCGCTGCGGTGTGGTGGACGCCGTGGTCGTGGTACCAGTGCACACAGCCGGCATGGCTGTTCGGGTAGTGGTAGTCCTTGTACTGCCCTGGGAACGTGATGTCATTGGCGTATCCATCGAACTGCGGGAGAGAGGGCGAGCCATGCAGATGCACCGACGTCCATGGGGTGAAGCCGAGCGTCGGGTGCTTCAGCGGCAGCTCGTTGACGAACCGCACCTTCGTCCGGCGGTTTCGCTCAACGACGAACGTCGGGCCGGGCAGCGAGTCGCCGTAGGTCCACGCCGCCGTCTCGAATCCGGGTAGCACTTCGAGCCGGGTCACCTTCATCGGGATTCGATAGGTATCCTCCGGCCCATCGGTCGAGTGCGGCACCGCGACGGGCGGAACCCGGAAGGGCAACGTGAATGGCGCTGGCAGCCTGTTCGTCGGCATGCGGTTGTCCAACGCGGGATCCGCGCGGGCGGCACGCTCCACGGGAATGGCAAGCGCAGCCGAGCCGAACAGGCCGACTTTCAGCGCATCGCGCCTCGTGCACTCCATTGGGACCTCCAAACCGCGGACAGACACCGACCCTAGGCCTGCCGACTTTCGAGAACCTTTTGGACGGTGCTGACAGGCAGTCACCGAGGCTAGAGGCGCCAACTTCCAATCATCTTCGGACGGCGCGTCGTCTCGCTGCGGCGAGCAGCCATAGGCGAGGCCGGTCGACACGTCCGGCGCAGTTGGTTGTTTCGGCGCGGAGGAGGAGTCGTCGCTGCTCCGCGATTTTCGACCGGGGCCGCCGCCGAACAGGAGAAGGCGAGCTGCGGATTCCGGTGGCTCCGCTCGGTGACGCACAAGACCCGCATGCCGTCTCGGTGGACTAGGGCGTTGAAGTGTCCACGCCGATCGAGTTTTGGTGTATGTAGTGAATGCGTTGTCGGCCGTCGCCTCGGCCGCGGACGCCGTTGCCAGCCTCGACGGACATGGCAGATCCTCCACCTGACCTCGGGAAGATGCTCAATTCGAGCCGCGTCTTGAGGGATGGGGGCGGAAGACTGAAGGCTGGAGCAGCGAGAGCACGCTCGGCGGGGCGTGGCTGGCTTGAGCGATGTTCGTGCCGGACTGCGACGTGATCTGC
This sequence comes from uncultured Actinomycetes bacterium, assembly GCA_963722525.1. Classification (GTDB taxonomy): domain Bacteria; phylum Actinomycetota; class Thermoleophilia; order Gaiellales; family F1-60-MAGs149; genus VFJZ01. The sequence goes on from CAVRMM010000002.1 coordinate 2,115,691, forward strand.
AGCCGAGTCAATGCCCCTTGAACGGGTCGAGGTGGACGTCGTCGATCCGGAACGTCGTCCCGGCATCGGCCACGAACGAAAACTGGGCCTGGTAGCCCGTGGTGTTGAGGAGTGCCATCGCGGCCGGCGGGAAAAGCACGATCGGGCTCGGCCGCCAGGAGCTGCTCGCCGTCATCGTGGTGACGATCGACGACACCTTGCCGTTCGGGCCGTTCAGCACGCCGTTCACCCGGAGCACACCGGCGCCGGAGACGCGGCGCACGAAGAACCGCATCGACGGGGTCGTCACGTTGACACACAACCAGGGCGACTTAGCAGTCCCGGCAGCGGGGATCTGGACGGCGCGCGAGCCCGTTGCGAGGGCGACGTTGCTATCGCCGCTGACGATCTTCGCGCCGCCGCCCCAGGACCAGCCGGAGGCGCCGGACTCGAACGCCGAGCCGGGGAACCGCGCGTACTGCGCGCCGTCGAGCCACGGCATGAACACCTGCGACGTCCGAGCGTAGGCACACGATGTTGCCGCCCCCGCTGTCGGCACGAGCACCACCAGCGCCGCAATGGCGGCAATCGAACCCAGGATCAGCTTCTTGCAGCGACGATGCATGTCGGTCCTCTGAGGGGGCAGGAGTCGTGCTTCCAAGGATGCTGCCGATCTGTCGGCGGAGTTTCATCACTCCATTGGGGGAACTGCCCGATTTGACAGGTCGTGTACGGTCAATTGATGATGAATCCTTGACCAGCCGCCGAGGTGCCGAAGCGCATTCCCTGGCGATCGTTGGTGTCGGCGTCGTCGTCGAGGCTGCGATTGTATTGGTTGGGCGTCAGGTGGGGCCGAGCCACCTGGTTGGCATTCACGGTGTGGTCGCCGCGGCTGTTGCGATTGCGGCGGGCATCGCCGGCGGGTGGGTGGCGGGCGCGGTCGTGGGGAGCGTCGGCGGTGTGTTGTTCGTGGTGCTGATCGCGTTTGCGACGCCGCCGGATCCGCTGCTGTACGGCGTGCCGATCGTGGTGCTGTGGGTCGCTCTGGCCGCCTCCGCAGGATTCGCCGCGGCGTCGCTGCGGCGCAGCGCCGAGCGGGCGCGGGAAGTCGCTGCGAGTGCGCAGGCGGGAATGCTTCGGCTACATCACGCGGTGGAGCATCTCTCGGTGTCGGCCACGCCGGCGGAGGTGGCCGAGATCGCGGCGATTGAGGGCGCCGCTGCGCTGGGAGCGGAAGGAGCCTGGGTGGCCGTTGTCGACCAGCGGCACCTGATGCTGAATCGCGTTGCGTCCGTCGGATTCGACGACGAGCTGGTGCAGCGCTTCGCGGCGCTGCCGCTGGACTCGTCGCACATCTTTTCGGCCGTCGCGCGGGACGGCCGAGCACGGTTCTACCGCAGCGCGGAAGATCTGACCGACGCCGATCCCGTTAACGCTGCGGCGTCAGCCGCGGTGGTTGCGCTCACAGCCGGAGGCGAGCCGGTCGGGGTCATCGGATTCGGGTTCAGCGAGCCGCGCCTGTTCACGGATGCGGATCGCCATCTGGCGCGCACGATCGCGGACACCGTGGCCCAGGCGTTGGAGCGAGCACGTTTGTCGAGGGAGCTGATCACCGTCGCGGAGGCGCTGCAGCGCAGCCTCCTGCCGGTGCAGCTGCCGTCCTTTCCCGGCTACGAGATTGCCGTGCGGTATCGGCCGGCGTCGGAGTTGCTCGCGATCGGCGGTGACTGGTACGACGTGGTGGAGGCGCACCGCGGCGCAATCGGGGTCGCGGTCGGTGACGTCGGCGGCAAGGGGCTCGAGGCCGCCGCGATCATGGGACGCCTGCGAACGGCGATGCGCGCCTACGCGCTCGAGCATGCGCGACCGTCGGAGGTGCTGCGACGGCTGGTGAGCTATCACCAGCGGAGCGGGCTGTTGGACGCGTTCGCGACAGTCGTCTACGCCACCCTCGACCAGCAATCACGACAGGTGCACATTGCAAGTCTCGGGCATCCGCTGCCGCTCTTGATCCGGGACGACCGAGCAGTACCGCTCGCCGGCCGCGTCGCCCCGCCACTGAGTACGCCACCGAGTGCTGCGGTCGCCGAAGATATCCGTGAGTTGACCGTCCCGGTGCAGGGCGGCGACCTGATGATCTTCTTCACCGACGGCGTCTTCGAGCGGCCCGACGTAGCGCTGGACGCCGGACTCGATCGTCTCGCGACACTCGCCGCAGCAGCCAGTCATCACCCCGTGGAGGAGCTCGCGGACAAGCTCATCAGCGCCATCAACGACGACCTTACAGCGCGTGATGACCGCGCCCTCGTTCTCCTTCGCGTACCCCCGCCGTAGCAGCGAGCAACTCCGAAGGATTCTGGCTTCATCCCCAGTGGCAGAGCCGATGGAGCCTACCGGGATCGAACCGGTGACCTCCTGCGTGCAAGGCGCATTCTGGAGTCACGCTGAGTCCCGCCCTGTCCGGGTCATGCGGGTTTGCGTCCCGTCCGGACCCTCCTGAGCCACGCCGACTACGGTCGGGTCCGTTGCCACCCCGTTGCCCCTCGCGGAGCCGAGAAGTGACTGAACGCCCTGGCTCGCCGCAGCGGCCTTCGTGACCTCGTGGTTATCTGTTGCACCTGCCGCACTATCGGTTCGGCGTTGACCGCCTGGAACCGCACGAGCTATGTTCGCCCGAGCCTGGATACAGCGGGCCTGCCCGGCCGTCTTGCGACTGCCCTCTCGGATCATCCCGAGTGCTTCGCACCAGCCTCGATCTCGTTCCCGGTGGGTCCGCCGTGCCTGCCGGGCATTTCGGCGGGTCCGAAGCCGTCGTCGAGGACGGGGTTCGAGTGGCCCATGGCCGACATCGCAGAACAGGTCACGACGACGACGCTGTTCGGTCTCCGGCGGCGCACTCGCTTCGTTCGGCAAGGGCGTATCGAGCCGGCGAGCCTGGTGTTCACGCTCGACCGCGCGCGGATCGTCCGCAGCGTCAGCGAGATTGCCGACCAACTCCCCGGCACCGGGGTCATCTCGGTCTTCGTGTACCCGGACGTGCTGTAGGATGCCGACGCGCGCACCGGCTTCGCGTTCTCCTACGCAAGCCCTGAGGCGGCCCGCACCGTGAAGGCATCCGGCGGAAGTCACGTGTTCCCCCGCCAGCCGTTCGCCTTGGTGCCGGCGGAGAGCGCAGACCTGACAGCATTGGCCGAGGCTGTCGGCGACCTTTCGAGCCGAGATGTCGGGACGCTCGACGACTGGATCAGCGAACGCGTCCGCGGGCCGCATGGCCTCGGTAGCCTCTTTCAGCCCGATCCGGAGCGACCCGCGGCCTGAAGGGTGCGAGGCGCTGCTCGAGATCGAGTCGGACGACGAGTTTATGTGGGGCGACGCCGGAAGCCTCTACCTATCGATAGATCCCAACGGCCTGGCGGCTGGGCGACTCAGCGACGTGTAGTACGACTTCCAGTGCTACTGAGCCGGCCAGCGCGGTCGCGCTCTTCCGGCTGCCCGCCCCAACCATCCGAGAAGCGATGGTGGCTCGCGGTCATGGAGCCTATCGGGATCGAACCGGTGACCCTCTGACGAGCTTCGGCGTTGGTACAGTCCGCCTGTTCACGACGCCGGGTGGTTGCGGCCCGTTGGCGAGTGCCTCCGCTCGACCCGGCGTCAAGAGGTAGGAGGACAGGGTGGAGAGGTGCGTCGAGATCGAGCAGCTCGTCGCCGTCTGGTTCGAAGCTGCGACGAGGGGAGACGCGTCGCTCGTCGCCGAGCGCGTCGCCCCCGGTTCGGCCACGCGCCTGATCGGCAGCGATCCTGCCGAGGTGTTCAAGGGGGGTGAGGCGGTCGCCGAGTTCCTGCAAGGCGAAGTCGAAGGGGCTGGCGGGCATGCCACCTTCACGCCCACCGGGACCGAGGCGTTCAGCGATGGTGCCGTTGGCTGGGCCAACACCCAGGTGACGATCACGATGCCCGACGGCAGGCACGTCTCGCCGCGCTGGACGGCAGTGTTCCACCACGAGGACGGCGCGTGGAAGTTCGTGCAGACCCATGCCTCGATCGCGGTCCCGAACGACGAGATCGGCTGGATCTACCCAGGTTGAAGCGCGATCCGTGCCGGGCGTTCCTAATGGAGAGCCAGGCCGGCGACGTGCAGCGCGATATCGACGATCACGACGCCGGTGCTGATCTGTGCCCCGAGGCGGCCGCGGTCGGCGACCGCGTCGTCCCTCACCTCCCGTACGACGCGACGGCCGGTGACGGTCGCAGCGACGCCTGCGGCCAGCCCGCCAGCTCGGCGATCGGGAGGAGATAGCCCAAGGTTCTTACCCATCGATGATCGTCGCGGTGGCGGCGCTTCGATCGCGCTCAGTGGTGTCGCCTACGCGGCGACACTCCGCCAACAGCGTGCGGTCATCGACGATCGTCAACGGCCAGGTGAAGAACGCCGATCTGACGCGCAATGCGGTCACCTCGATCAAGGTCAAGAACGGAAGCCTGGCCACAGGCGATCTGAGCGCCGCGGCACGGGCGTCCCTCCGCGGCAACCGCGGCCCCGCACGGCCGCAGGGCTCGGCCGGCCCTTCGACCGGCGCGGCCGGAGGCGATCTGACCGGGTCGTATCCGAACCCCACCCTGGCCGCCCCGGAAGCGTGGCACATCGTCGAAAGCGCCAACGAGCCGGCCATCCAGAACGCGTCGGCCAGCTCTACCCTCGGTGTCATCCCGACGTCCCTCCGGTTCCGGAAGGACCGGGCGGGCACGGTCCACATCTCCGGGCAGATCAAGGACGGGACGATCAGTTGCGTGGATGCCGCCGGGGTGTTCACGCTCCCGGCCGGCTACCGACCGACGTCGGACCGCTTCCTCGGGATCGTCACGACCAACGGGATGAATGCTGTCGCGCCGGGTTCCGCCGTCGTGCTCGCGAGCGGTAGCGTCAACATCCGCGCCGGCCTCAACACCTCCGTCGGGGTCGAGATCTCGTTCAGCATCTGACTGGAGGGTGTTCCGTGCACTCGACGGATGACGATGCAGGGAGCCGGATTCCGCGTGGTCACGCGGGATCCTGCTCTCGGCCGAGACGGGGAGCTCCGAAGTCGATGGAGCCTGCCGGGATCGAACCGGCGACCTCCTGCGTGCAAGGCAGGCGCTCTCCCAGCTGAGCTAAGGCCCCTCGGGCACATACTGCCAGGACATGAATCGCCGCCCGGCATTCGTCAAGCCGGGCGGCGATGAATGTCTCAGCGATGTGGGCGTTCGCCCGCGGTCAGTTCGTACAGGGGGCTAGTCGCCCCAGTTGAACTCCGCGCACTGCTGGCGATCGAGCCAGACATCTTCCAGCTCGCCCTCCTGCGTGGTCCCGCTCCACTCGAGCGTGATCGCAGGATGCTCACCGGTTTCCTCCTCCTCGAGCCGGGCGTCGTACTCCGACTTGAAGAGCGAGTGATTGTCGAATGGATCGGCGGGGATGAAACGATCCAAAGGCATCGACATCTCAAGCGCGGCGTTCTTGCGCTTCAGGGCCAGATGATCCTCGATGACGGACGCGAACAGGGACTTCCCGCTGGTCTGCATAGCACCTCCCAGGATGGTACGCCCCCTCCAGGGCGGCGCCAATATACCACTGCGCTGCAGAGGATTCGGCAGTTGGGCCCGGAAATCGAAGGGTCGGAAACGGAAGGTTCCGTCGCCTTCCAGCTTGGACCTGGCTCTGGACCTACGCCTGCGGCTCGTGCGCCGCAGCGATGGCGATGCGGTTCTTGCCGGCGCGCTTCGCACGGTACAGCGCTTCGTCCGCCGCTGCCACGAGCTCGACCTGGGTCGTGCCGTCGCCGGGCATCGCGGCGATGCCGAACGAGGCCGTGACGCTGACGCGGTGGTCGTCGGGGTTCGTCGCCGGCCGCTCGGCGATCGCGACCCGCAGGCGCTCCGCGAGGCGCGCGGCGCCCTCGGCCGTGGTGCCGGGGAGGATGATCGCGAACTCCTCGCCGCCGTAGCGCGCGGCCGTGTCGATCTCGCGGATGCCCTCCTTCAGGGTCGCCGCCACGTCGCGCAGCACGGCGTCGCCCGTCAGGTGCCCGAACCGGTCGTTGATCAGCTTGAAGTCGTCGAGATCCATGATGATCAGCGCCAGCGGCAGCGTGAACCGCTCCGTCCGCTCGATCTCGCGGCGCAGCTGCTCGTGGAAGTCGCGATGGTTGTTGAGCCCCGTCAGGCCGTCGGTGGACGCCTGCTTGGTGATCAGGCGGTGCATGCGCGCGTTCTCGATCGCGATCGCGCCCTGCGACGCGAGCGCCTGGAGCGTGCCCCCGTCCTCCTCGCCGAACGTGCCCCGCGACGGATCGGTCACCGTCAGCAGCCCGACCACGGCCTGCGTGGTCTGCAGCGGCACCGCCAGCACCGGCACCGGCTCGTTCTGGAGCGCCGGGTGCCCGGTCTGGGCGGCGAGGCCCTCGACGCCCTCGCCGATCACGATCTTCGACGGCAGCACGTCCTCCGTCAGGTCCTCGGCGGTGCCGAGGCGGCGGTGCTCCACCAGCGTGTTCGACTGCTCGTCGACGATCACGACGCGGCCACCGCGGGCGCCGACGGCCTCCATGGCCGACTCGATCACGATGCCGAGCAGCGCGGAGACGTCGTGGGTCGACTCCAGCGCCTGGCCGAACCGGGCGACCGCCTCCTGCACGCGCCGGCGCTCGCCGTCGAGTTCCTCGATCCGCTGCTCCAGCTCCGCGGCCATGGTGTTGAAGCTGCGCGCGAACGTGGCGAACTCGTCGTTGCCCTGCACCGGCAGGTCGCCCTTGAAGCGCCCCTCGCCGATCTCGACCGCGCGCCGCGAGAACGTGCCCAGCACGCCGGTGATCGACCGGACCAGCAATTCGGCCAGGATCAGGATCGCCAGCAGCACGAAGCCGATCACCAGCGCGACCTTGGTGCGCACGTCGCCGGTGGCCTCGTCGATGAGGGTCTGCGGGTAGACGGCCGCGACCGCGACGGGCGGCTGCGTGTCGGCCAGGTCGCGCTCGAGCATGCGCACCTGCTGACCGCCCACCGTCGCGCTGAACGGCTTCACGCCGCGCGCGATCGGCAGCGCGACGGGCTCCGCGCCGTCCTGCGTGGTCAGCGTCTCCGCGTCGCGGAAGCCCACCGCGACGTCACCTTCGGAGAGATCGCCGGCCACCGCCGGACCCAGCGTGAACCCGACCAGGACCGCGCCGAGAGGCTTTCCGTCGGCGCCGACCAGCGGTACCCGCTCGACAAATGCGGGACTCTGCGGGGCGGCACCAGCCGCAATCGTCCCGTTCGGAGCCTCGAAGCCCGCCGAGAGCCACGAAATGGGTCGCTCGACTCAGAATTGCGCCCACATCGGTGAACTTCGATTCGGCAGCAGCTTTCTGCAGAGCCTGGTCTTTGGCCAAGGCCTACGCGACATCTATGGCAACCTCCCGCCGATCCCCGTAGAATGCGACTGAAGCCCCAAGCGCACTGGCAAGGCTCGAGTCCACGCGGCTCGCACGATTTTCGCGAAACACTTCCTGCACTGCGTAGCCGGCGGCAAGCAGCGGAAGAACTGTCAGCAGAAAAAAGAAGATTCGGAGTCTATACTTAAGGCTCAAGGCGGGATACTCTCCTGCCGATTATGACTCAGGATGCGTTGAACCTGGTGGTCACGTGAAGACGAAGAGGGGATATCTGGCTTCGGTACTGCTCGCAGGAGTGATGATTGCGGGCTACCTCGGCATGCTGCCGCTGCTGCAATCGCTGGCGGCGGAACCCGCGTGGCCTGACGCACCGGCCGCGGTCTCCGCGTCTCCGGCGTCGCCGCAGGTCGTCACGATCGCCGCTCCGGTAGTGGTTGCGTCGCGCACCATCACGGCGGCGAACACCAAGCCCGCCAAGGCGAAGAAGACGACCAAGAAGTCGGCCAAGGCCGCCAAGCGCACCAAGCCGAAGGCCGGCACGCCGGCCCGCTCGGGCTCGAGCGGCGGCTCGTCGTCGAACGCCAACGAGGCTCCGAGCGGCGGTACGAGCACCAACTTCGGCGGCAGCGGCAATAACGGATTCGCCGGCGCCGGCGACGGCGACGGCTCCTGCGCCGGCTGCTAGCCGACTGACGCGGCGTCCGAAACCGGTCAACCCGGGGCAGCAACGCGCCGATAGGCTCTGCGTGGCACGAACGCAGACTCCCGGCGCGAACGGCACGGCGCCCGCTCCCTCCCCGCGCGACTTCGACCTGCTGGTGATCGGCTCGGGCCCCGCGGGCCAGAAGGCCGCCATCCAGGCCGCGAAGCTCGGCAAGCGCGTCGCGGTCGTCGAACGACGGCACATGGTCGGCGGGGTGTGCACCAACACGGGCACCCTCCCGTCGAAGACGCTCCGCGAGGCCGTCGTCTACCTGACCGGCATGTCCCAGAAGCAGCTGTACGGGCAGAGCTACCAGGTGAAGGACGAGATCACGATCGAGGATCTCTTCTGGCGCACGCAGGCCGTCATCCAGCGCGAGGTCGACGTGGTGCGCAACCAGCTGGCGCGCAACCACGTGCAGATGCTGCACGGCGACGCGCGCTTCGTCGACCCGCACACGGTGGCCGTCACGGCGGGCAGCGAGGAGCGCCGCATCACGGCCGACAACGTCGTGATCGCCGTCGGCACGCGCCCGTACCGCCCGAAGACGGTCGAGTTCGACGACTCCACCGTGCTCGACTCCGACGGCATCCTCAAGCTGCCGCACCTGCCGCGCGCGCTCGTCGTCGTCGGCGGGGGCGTGATCGGCATCGAGTACGCCTCCATGTTCGCCGCCCTCGGCACCAAGGTGACCGTGATCGAGCAGCGGCACCGCCTGCTCGACTTCTGCGACGACCAGATCACCGAGGCGCTGCAGTACCACCTGCGCGACATCGGCGTCACCTTCCGCTTCGGCGAGGAGGTGGTCGCGGTCGAGCGGCACGACAACGGCACGATTACGCACCTGAAGAGCGGCAAGCGGATCGCGGCCGACACGGTGCTGTACTCGGCCGGCCGCAACGGGTCGACCGAGGCGCTGCAGCTGGAGAAGGCCGGGCTCGCCGCCGACACGCGCGGCCGCATCCCGGTCGACGAGCATTACCGCACCGCTGCGGGGCACATCTACGCGACCGGCGACGTGATCGGCTTCCCGAGCCTCGCGGCGACGTCGAGCGAGCAGGGCCGGCTCGCCGCCTGCCACGCCTTCGGCCTCGACGCCGGCGCCATCTCCGACGTGCTGCCGATCGGCATCTACACGATTCCGGAGATCTCCTTCGTCGGGAAGACGGAGGAGGAGCTGACCGAGGCGTCGATTCCGTACGAGATCGGTATCAGCCGGTACCGGGAACTGGCCCGCGGCGCCATCATCGGCGACCACCACGGCATGCTGAAGCTGCTCGTGGGCGCCGAGGACCGCAAGGTGCACGGCGTGCACGTGTTCGGCACGAACGCCACCGAACTCGTGCACATCGGCCAGGCCGTGATGGCGCTCGGCGGCACCGTCGACTTCCTCGTCGAGACCGTCTTCAACTACCCGACGCTGGCCGAGTCGTACAAGGTCGCCGCGCTCGACGCGACCAACAAGCTGGCAGCGATCAACCGCATGGCCGCACCCCGGCTAGAGTCCGCCGCGTAGCGAGACGGAGCGGCCCCGCTCCCCCGCCGCCCGCCGTGCTCGACGACCTCGTCCGCGACACCCTCGCCCTCTGCGCCATCCCCGCACCCACGTTCGGGGAGGCCGAGCGCGCCGCCGCGGTCGCCGCGCTGCTGACCGGGGCGGGCCTCGAACCCACCATCGACGCGACCGGCAACGTGCTCGCCCGGGTCGGTCCCGCCGGTCCGGCGATCGTCGTCGCCGCGCACATCGACACCGTCTTCCCCGCCGACACGCCGCTCGACCCCCACCGCGACCGCGGCCGGCTGCACGGGCCGGGCATCGGCGACAACTGCGTCGCCGTCGCCACCCTGATCGAGCTCGGCCGCCACCTGGCGCGCGTCCGCCGGGTGCCGCGCGCCGCGGTGCTGCTCGCGGCCACGGTCGGCGAGGAGGGCCTCGGCGACCTGCGCGGCATCCGCGCAGTGCTCGACGCGCATTCCGCGAGCGCCGTGATCGCGCTCGAGGGCCACGGCCTGGACTCCGTCGTCACCGCCGGCATCGCGTCGGCGCGGTACATCGTCACGTACCGCGGCCCGGGCGGGCACTCGTGGCGCGACCGCGACCGGCCGTCGGCGCTGCACGTGCTGTTCGACACCGGACGCGCGGCCGTGTCCGAGGGCGCGCCGGCGCACGTCAACATCGGCGTCGTCTCCGGCGGGCTGTCGGTCAACTCCATCGCCGGCGAGGCCCGCATGGAGATCGACATCCGGGCCGAGACCGACGATGTCGTCGATCGGGCGTGCGCCCGCATCGAGCAGGTGCTGGCCGCCGTGCCGCGCGGCATCGACGCCGAGATCGTCCACGCCGGTCGCCGGCCCGGCGGCGCGATCCCCCCGACCCACCCGCTGCTGCGCGAGGTGCGGCGCGCGCGGACCCGGGCCGGGCTGCCGCCGGCGCGCGAGGACTCCGCCTCGACCGACGCCAACGAGGCGCTCGGCCGCGGCATCCCGGCCGTCACGCTCGGCCTCACCCGGGGCGCGGCCATTCACCGCGCGGATGAGTGGATCGAGCTCGCACCGCTGGTGGCGGGCGTCGCCACCGTCGTCCACCTCGTGTACCACCTCGCGGGCCTCCCGGCTCCGCGTGGGCTAGTCTAAGCGCATGCAACGCACGCGGGAGACATGATGGTCTGGGTCGTTCTCGGCATCATCGTCCTGATCGTCCTGTTCCTGATCTTCACCTACAACGGGATGGTCAAGGCCCGGAACAAGGTGGACGAGGCGTGGAGCGGCATCGACGTGCAGCTCAAGCGCCGTCACGATCTGATCCCGAACCTGGTCGAGACGGTCAAGGGCTACGCGACGCACGAGCGCGAGGTGTTCGAGAACGTCTCCGCCGCCCGTTCGGCCGCCATCAACGCCCGCGGCCCGGCCGAGGCCGGCCAGGCCGAGGGAGCCCTCACCCGGGCGCTGGGCGGGCTGTTCGCCGTCGCCGAGGCCTATCCGCAGCTGCGTGCCGCCGAGAGCTTCACCGAGCTGCAGCGCGAGCTGGCGAACACCGAGGACCAGATCGCCGGGTCGCGCCGCATCTACAACGGCAACGTCCAGTCGTACAACACCAAGATCCAGGTGTTCCCGAACAGCGTGCTCGCCGGCCCGTTCGGCTTCACCCGCCGCGAGTTCTTCGAGATCGAGGATCCCGCCGACCGCGAGCCGGTCAAGGTCTCCTTCTAGCGGCTCGCGCGTTCGTTCGTTTGGGGGATGTGCGTTCCCGGCGCCGCGGGCGATGCTGGAGAGATGAGCTCCTCTCTCGAGCGGCGCAGCGATCCCCGACTCCAGCGTGAGCGCACGCTGGTCGCGGTCGCCGTGCGGGCGCGCCACCTGGCGCCCGGCACGCGCGTGCCCGGACGCCTTACGGATCTCTCGGCCGGCGGGTTCGCGTTCATCCCCGCCGCGCCGTTCGCGGCCGGCGACCTGGTGCGGATCACGATGGTGTTCGACGACGGCACCGCCGCCATCGGCCAGGAGGCCGTGGTCGTGCGCCACGGCGCCCGCGAGGACGGCATCGCGACGACCGCCTGCCGGTTCGTGACGTCGCAGCGGTGGGTCGACGACGTCGCCCGCAAGGTCGCCTAACCTGCTCGCGCCCTCCCGCCGCCCGGTATAGTCCGGGTGCTCGGGCCTGTGGCGCAGTTGGGAGCGCGCCTGGATCGCACCCAGGAGGTCAGGGGTTCGAATCCCCTCAGGTCCATTGCTCGAAAGCCCCGCTCCGGCGGGGCTTTCGGCGTCCTGGCGCGAAACCCGCCGCTGTCAATCGGGCAGTTGCCAGATGAAGACGAGGTTGGTGCCCTTCGCCGCGGCCGTGGCCTGAAACGAGTGCAGCGTCCAGCCGTTCGGCGTCCCGCTGTCGAGGACGGGCTGCATCGCCTCTCCTCGGGCGGCACCAGCACCCGGCTAGCCGCCGGTGCCCGTCACATACCGCTGTACCGGAGGGGCACCTTCCGCAATCCCATCATCCAGTAGCCTGCGCTCGGCGCACCGGTCGCTGCGGCCACGTCCTCGACGGCGATCGCCTCTCCGTCCTGCTCGCCGACGATCGTCACCTCGTCGCCGATCGCGGCGCCTGCCACGGCCGAGAGGTCGAGCACCGTGTACTCGGCGGTCACGGACAGCACCGGGCAACGTACGCCGCGGCAGACCACGACCGCCGTACCGCCCGATCTGCCGTAGCCGTTGTCGATCCCGAACAGGATCACGCCCGTCCGGGACGCCGACGGACCGGCGACGTGGATCAGCCCGGCGCGCAGCGAGCGCAGCGCCTTGCGAAGGCCGAGCTCCTCGGCGCGCCGGCCGGTGATCGGGCAGAGGCCGTAGAGCAGGTGGCCCGGGGCGATCGTGTTGAGCGCGTCGGCGAGCCCGAGCGTGAGCACCGAGCTGGCGCCCGCCTGGGCGTACGGGATCTCCAGACCGTGTTCGGCCTCCACAGCCCGGACCAGCGCCCGGAACGCCTCCAGGCAGCGAACGGCCCAGGGGGCCCGGACGGGATCGTCGAACGGGACGTGTGTGTAGAGGCCCTCCAGCCGGAGCCTCGGCTCGGCGACCACGGCGCGGACCAGGTCGGCCGCCTCGTCCAGGCGCACGCCCAGTCGCCCGAACCCGGCGTCAACCTTGACGTGCACGCCCACCGGCCCGCCGTCGGCGGCGCCCGCGACTGCTTCGAGGGCCGGCCGCCCGTAGATCGTCGGTGTCAGGCCGTGCGCCAGCAGGTAACCGGCGCCGGCCGGCAGGTGCGAGCCGTACATCACGATCGGCAGCTCGACACCGGCCCCGCGCAGGGCGACCGCCTCCGCCACGTTCGCGGTGGCGAGACCATCGACCCCGAGCCGCTCCAGGTGCCGGCCGACGGCCTCCGCGCCGTGGCCGTACGCGTCCGCCTTGACGGGCACGATCACGCGCACCGGCCTGCCGGCACGCGCCCGGACGAGCGTCAGGTTGTGCGCGATCGCGCCGAGGTCGACGTCGCCCCACAGCGGGCGCGCATCCACCTCGGCGGATGCGCGCCCGGCAGCGGAAGCGGCCACTCAGCCGGCGATCGCGCCGACGCGCAGGGAGTCGACGTCGAGCGGCTCCAGCGCCGGCAGATCGGTGTCGTCGTAGACGATGTCGCGTGAGCGCCGGCTCGGGCTCGTCGCCTTGTTGGACATCGCGTTGTAGGTCAGCGTGATCATCCGCCGCGGCCAGGGCGAGAGGTTCGCCGTCGAGCCGTGCAGGGCGTTCGTGTTCATGAAGATCACCGAGCCCGCCGGTCCGGTCGGCGCCACGACGCCGCCGCGACGCACCTCGGACTCGATGGCGTCCGGCTCGGCGTAGCGGAGCGTGTACGACGTGCCCGCCGTCGATTCCTCGGTCTTGCCGGCCTCGAGATGGTGCGAGCCCGGCACGATCATCAGCGGCCCGTTCAGGTTCGTCACCTCGTCGAGGAAGATGAGCGCGTTCACCATCCGCGGCTCGGCGATGTTGTCGTCGTACCGGTAGGTCGGATAGTCCTGGTGCCAGAACCAGACGTCGCCGTTGAACGCCGCCTTGCAGTTGATCGCGAGCTGGTACGCGTAGACCTGCTCGCCCAGCAGCTCCTCCACGGCGCCGAGCAGGCGAGGGTGACGGATCACCCGGTCGTAGACGTCGCTGTAGAGATGGGGGTTGAAGACGCTGCGCGGCGTCCGCCCGTCCTTCTCGAAGATCACGCCCGGGTGGGACGGCTCGGCGCCGAGGATCCGGTCGAGCTCGTCGGTCATCACCGCCGACGTCGTCCGGCGTGAGCAGCTCGGGCCGGTAGATGTATCCCTGGTCGTCGTACTCCGCAGCCGGCGTCGTCATTCCGCGCTCCTTGTCCATGTAGCCTGCTCCTGCCCATCATGTCGGGCGCGGACGGAAACAGAAACGTCACAAACGCATGGCACCGATCACCAATCACGATCAGATCCTCGGTGTCGAGGTCCGGCATCTGGTCGCGCTCGAGGCGATCGCCCGCACGCGGTCGTTCTCGCAGGCGGCGGCCAGCCTCGGCTACGCGCAGAGCGCCGTCTCCCAGCAGATCGCGACGCTGGAGAAGGCCGTCGGCCAGCGGCTGATAGAACGGCCCGGCGGGCGCCGTCCCGTGTCGCTGACGCCGGCCGGCGAGATCGTGCTGCGCCACGCCGAGCACATCGCCGCCCGCGTCGCCGCCATGTCTGCCGATCTGCAGGCCTTCGCCATCGGCGAGGTCGGCGCGCTGCGTATCGGCGTCTTCCAGTCCGTCAGCGCGAAGCTGCTGCCCGCGACCCTGGCGGCGTTCCGGACGACGTGGCCGCGGATCGCGATCGAGCTCCGCAACGCCTACGACACCGACGAGCTGGCGGCCCTCGTGCAGCGCGGCGAGATCGATGTCGCCTTCGCCGACCTGACCACGATCGGCGACCCGCTCGCCGGCCGCAAGCTGCTCGACGACCCGTACGTCGTGCTGGCGCCCGTTGGCAGTCCCATCGCGGGCGAGTCGTGCGTCGACTGGACGGCGCTCGACGGCGCCGACCTGATCGCGCAGTCGGAGACCGACAGCTGCGCCATCCACGTCGAGCAGGCGCTCGCCGCTGCGGGCGTGCGCACGAGCGTGGTGTTCCGCAGCGACGAGAACATCGCCGTCCAGCGGCTCGTCGCCACCGGCGCCGGCTACGCGGTGATGCCGCTGCTCGCGGTCGAGCTCGACACTCCGGGGGCCGCCGTCGTCGTCGTCCCGCTGTGCGAGTCGTCGCGGCTGGCCCGGCACATCGGCGTCGTCTGGCATCGCGACCGCTACCTGAGCCCGGTGACGACGGCGTTCGTCGAGGCGGCCGTGTCGGCCGCCACCGCCGCCTGAGCGGTTGCCTCCAGCGGAGTCGCCGTACTAGGCTCGCCCGGACCTCGACCCCGGGAGCAGTCATGCCAGCAAAGGGGCTCCACCACATCGATCTCGCGGTCAGCGACGTCGAGCAGTCGCTCGCGTTCTACCTCGACCTCCTCGGCCCGCTCGGCTGGGAGGTGATGCGTCGGTATCCGACCTACAGGGGAACCGAGGAGGTGGTCTACCTCGGACCGACGGGAGAACCGCGGACCGGTCCCCTGTCCACCGGCTTCGGGCTGCGACGGGCGGATGGCCCCGCCCACCGGTACTACGGCGTCGGTGTCGAGCACATCGCGTTCGAGGTGGACACGGCGGCGGAGGTCGAGGACGCCCACGCCCGCGCCGCGTCGTCCGGCGCGAACATCCACTTCCCACCCGAAGAGGATCGCGACGAGCCGGGCTACTGGGCGTTCTTCGTCTTCGATCCCGACGGCATCCGGATCGAGGTGTTCTCCTGGGCCACCGCGCCGGCATAGCCGGCACCCGACCGGCGGCGGGCGCCGCGCGGTGCTAGGGTCACGCGCCGATGATCGACTTCACCCTCAGCGACGAGCAGTCGCTCATCGTCGAAACCGTGCGCGACTTCGTGCGCCGCGAGCTGATGCCGCACGACGACATGATCGAGAAGCTCGGCTACGTCCCGGACGAGATGGTCGCGGATGTCCGGCGGAAGAGCATCGAGGCGGGCCTCTACTCCATGAACATGCCGGTCGAGCTCGGCGGTGGCGGCCTCGACTACGTGACGCGATCGTTCTGCACGGAGGAGTTCGCCCGCGCCGGCGCCGGCCTCTCGTCGCTCGTCCACCAGCCGACGCAGATCCTGCTGGCCTGCGAGGGCGAGCAGCGCGAGCGCTACCTGCTGCCGACCATCCGCGGCGAGCGCATGGAGTGCTTCGCGCTGACCGAGCCGGGCGCCGGCTCCGATGCGCGGGCGATCCAGACGCGCGCCGTGCGCGACGGCGACGACTGGATCGTGAACGGCACGAAGCAGTTCATCTCGCACGCCGACCACGCCGACTTCATCATCGCCTTCGCCGTCACCGGCCAGGACGAGACGCCGCGCGGACCGCGTAGCCGCATCACGTCGTTCCTCGTCGACAAGGACCTCGACGGCGTCGACGTGCAGCCGCTCGAGGTCGTCTCGTGCCGCGGGTACAACCCGAGCATCATCACGTTCTCCGACGTGCGCGTGCCGGACGCGAACATCCTCGGCCAGGAGGGGCACGGGTTCGACTTCGCGAACGACTGGCTCTACTCCGGCCGCGTGATGCTGGGCGCCATGTGCCTCGGCCGCGCCAAGTACATCCTCGAGCTGTCCGCCGACTGGGCCGCCACCCGCAAGGCGTTCGGCCACGTGATCGGCGACTACCAGGGCATCTCGTTCAAGCTGGCCGAGATGCAGATGCTGATCCGCGCCAGTGAGTTGCTGGTGCTGAACGGTGCCTGGCAGCTCGACCGGGGAACGCTCACGGCCGAGGATGCGTCGATCGTCAATCTGCACGCGTCCGAGATGGTCGGCACCGTCGCCGATCACGGGGTGCAGATCTTCGGCGGCATGGGCCTCTCCAAGGAGTTCCCGATGGAGCGGCTCTGGCGCGACGCGCGGGCGGAGCGGATCTGGGAGGGCACCTCCGAGATCCACCATCACATCATCGGGCGGAGCATCGTCCGCGCGTACACGAAGTCGCGGTAGCCGCCAGCCTCGCGGTTGGCGGCGGGGGTTTCGGCCTCCCCGTTTCCGCACAGATAGAGCCAGATGCCAGAGGCTCCGGCTCCCAGCAAGGTCTGCGTGTTCGCGCCGGCGCCCATCGTGACGGTGACGATCGAGCGCGCGCTGGCGGGCGACGAGGAGCTGCACCTGCACGCCGGCGGCCAGGGCTTCTGGGTGGCGCGCATGATCGACGTGCTGGGCGGCGACGCGGTGCTCTGCTCGCCGATCGGCGGCGAGACGGGCGACGTCTTCGCGCACCTGATGACCAACGTGGGCATCCGCCTGCGCGCGGTCCCGGCGGCCCAGCCGATCGGCGCCTACGTGCACGATCGCCGCGAGGCCGAGCGGCGGGAGATCTGGCGGGCCGGCCTGCGGGCGCTGTCGCGCCACGAAATCGACGACCTCTACACCGCGACGCTCGCCGAGTCGCTCGAGGCCGGCCGGTGCGTGCTGACGGGAACCCACCTCGAGGACGGCGTGCTGCCGGCGGGGACCTTCCAGCGGCTGGCCGCCGACCTCCGGGCGAACGACGTGGTCGTCATCGCCGACCTCAGCGGCGACGCGCTCCGCGACGCCCTCGAGGGCGGCATCGACCTGCTCAAGCTGAGCGACGAGGAGCTCACCGGCGACGGCTGGGCCTCGAGCGACAGCACCAAGGCGGTCATCGCCGGCGTGAAGAAACTGCAGAAGGCCGGCGCCGCCGACGTGGTCGTCTCGCGCGGCTCGGACGGCGTGATCGCGAGCCTCGGCGGCGAGTGGCTGCAGGCGGTCGGGCCCGAGATGACCGCAATCGAGTCGCGTGGCGCAGGGGACTCGATGACCGCTGCGCTCGCGGTCGGATCGGCCGACGGGCGATCCGGCGGCGACCTGCTGGCACTCGCCGTGGCGGCCGGCGCGGTCAACGTCACCCGCCACGGTCTCGGCAGCGGCGAGATGGACGCGATCCTGCACCTGGCCGAGAACGTCAAGGTCGATTCGCTGGAGGTCGGTACGCGATGAAGGTGCTCGTGACGAACGACGACGGCATCCAGTCGCCCGGCCTGCACGCGCTGGCCGCGGCACTGGCGCGGCTCGGCCACGACGTGCTCGTCGTGGCGCCGCGCGAGGACATGAGCGGCGTCGGCGCGGCCATCGGGCGCGTGCGCTCCGACCAGCACATCGACACGCTGTCCGCGAAGATCCCCGACGCCGACGGCGTCCGTGCCTTCTCCATCGCCGGGCCGCCCGGGCTGGCGGTGATGGCGGCCTGCCTGGAGGCGTTCGGACCGGTGCCCGACGTGGTCGTCTCCGGCATCAACGCCGGGCCGAACACGGGCCATGCCTGCCTGCACTCCGGCACCGTCGGGGCGGCGCTGACGGCGTCGACCTTCGGCGTCTCGGCGCTCGCCGTGAGCAGCGCGGTCAGCGATCCGATGCGCTGGCCGACGGCCTGCGACACGATGGAGGGGCCGCTGAACCTCCTCGCCGGTCTGCCCGCCGGGACGGTGCTGAACCTGAACGTCCCAGCCGTGCCACGCGGCCAGGTGCGCGACCTGCGGTGGGCGACGCTCGACCGGTTCGGCCGTGTCCGGCTGGCACTCGCCGACCGCTCCGACGAGTGGCTGCAGATGGAGTACCGCGACACCACCACCGAGCTCGACCCGAACTGCGACACGGCGCTGCTGGAGGAGGGCTTCGCGACGCTCACCGCCCTCGAGGCCGTCTCGGAGGTGCCGCCTGGGAGCCTGACCGAGCAGGGCGAGCCGCCCATCGGCCGGCCGCAGGGCGTGGTCACCGACGTGCCCGACTGACGTCAAACTCCCCGGGTGCAGCGTTCGAGGCTCGCCTGGCCCACCGCGCTCGCGGGCATCTTCGCGTTCTCGTTCTCGGCCGCGCTGTACAAGCTCTCGGGCGCTCCGCCTGCGGTCGGCTCGGCCCTGCGGTTCGCGTACGCCACGCCGGTGCTCGTGGTCCTCGCCGCCCGCGCCGGCACCCTGCGCCGCGGGCCGGACCTCGGGCCGGGCGTCGTGGCGGGCGGTGCTGGTCGGCATCGAGGTCGTCGTCTGGAACGAGGCGACGCTGCGCATCGGAGCCGGGCCGTCGACCGTCATCGTCAACACCGCCTCGCTCTGGCTGATGGCGTTCGCCGCGGTGTTCCTGCACCGGCGGGTGCCGCTGCGGGCGGTAGGCGGTGCGGTCATCGTCGTGATGGGGCTCGTGCTGCTGCGAGGCGTGGGCACGAGCGGCCTGGACGTGCTCGGCGTGGTGCTGGGCGTGGTGGCGGCCGCGCTCTACGGCGCGTACATCCTCGTCTTCGACACGGCCGTCACGCGGGCCGAGAACCGCATCACACCCGTGCTGTGGTCGACGGCCGCGGCGGTGCCCGTCTCGCTGGCGTGCGCCGTCGTGCTCGGCGAGTCGTTCTCCCTCACGATCGGCCAGCACGCGTGGCTGCTCCTCCTCGGCGTCGGCGTGCAGGCGTGCGGCTGGCTGCTGGTCGCGCGCACGCTGCAGTGGTTCAGCGCCGTCGGCGTGTCGATCCTGCTGCTCCTGCAGCCGGTCCTCGCCACCGTCTGGGGCGTCACGTTCCTCGACGAGCACCTGACGGCCATCCAGCTCACGGGCATCGCGGTCGTGCTCGCCGGCGTCGCCGTAGCGAGACCGCGAGCCGAGCGCGAGGATCCAGGCGTCGCGACGTAGCGGTGCAATCCGCGGGCCCGGATTTCCGGCCGCGTTTCGGTGCCTGGCACCGAAACGGGAATCCGGGCACGGTTCTGCGCGGGGTTTTGGCACTTGCGTGCGGTCCGCGCGTGTTGCGTGACGGTTGGGGTGTCACGCGTGTGCGACCGAACGTCACGGGAGTGTCACGCGGGTTGGCGATTCGCGATGCGTTTTGCGGCGCGCGCGGCCCGGTCGGATGCCTTCTGCCGCGATGATGCCGCCCGCGATGGATCCGAACGCGCTGCCCCGGTACGACCTGGACGTGCTCGTCGCGCCGCGGTCCGTCGCGATCTACGGTCTTTCCGAGCGGACATCGGGGCAGATCGCCGAGAACCTCGTCGCCGGCGGCGGGCCGATCGTCGGCGTGCACCCCGTGCGCGACGAGGTGCTCGGCATCCGCTGCGTCCATCGGCTCGCGGGCGCCGGCGAGCAGCACGACATGATCGTGATGGGCCTCGGCCACCTCCGCATCGAGGCGGCGATCGACGACATCGTCGCCGCCGGCGGCACCCGGGCCGTGATCGTGCCGGGGCTCGGCAGCGAGTCGAACCACCAGGGCGCCGCAACGGCCGCGCCGCGTGGGTGCGAAGCTGGCGGCGGCCGGGATCGCGATGCTCGGCCCGAACTGCATGGGCATCGCGACGCCGCACATGCCGTCGCCGTGGATCGGCGGCATTCCGCCGAGCTTCGTCCCCGGCGGCGTGGCCGGAGTCGTCCAGTCGGGCTCGTTCGGGTCGGTGCTGGTCGGCATGGGCCCGCGCACCGGCTTTCGCACCGTGATCTCCACCGGCGGCGAGGAGACCGTCGACACGGCCGATCTGCTCGCGTTCCTGGCCGCCGACGAGCGGACGCGCGTGGTCGGCCTGTTCATCGAGGGCGTCCGCCGGCCGGCCGCCTTCGAGGAGGGACTGCGGCTGATGGCCGAGGCCGGCAAGCCGGTCGTGGTGCTGAAGGTCGGCACGTCGGCCATCGCCGCACGGGCAGCCCTCGCCCACACCGGAGCGCTGGTGGGCTCCGATCGCAGCTTCGCAGCGGTGCTGCGCCACTACGGCGCGATCCGCGTCGACGACGCCAGCTCGTGGGTCGAGCACCTGGTCGCGTTCGGCGCGAACCGCACGCCCCGCGGCACGCGCATCGGCGCGATCACCGCCTCCGGCGGCGAGGGCGAGCACGTGGCCGACGTGGCCGAACGCATCGGCGCGCCGATGTCGGATCCGTCACCCGCAGCTCGCGGGTCGGCTGCGCGAGCGGTTCCCCAACTTCGGGCACATCGCGAACCCGGTCGACGCGTGGGCGATCGAGGCGGCCGAGGTCGTGTTCCCCGCGATCCTCGACGAGCTCGCCGCGTCGGGGGAGTACGACGCGCTGCTGTCGGTCGCCGACCACAGCCGCTGGGTGACGAGCTCGATCGCCGAGCACTATGCCGACATGCTGCGCGAGCTCGTGAGCCGCGCCTCGGACGGGCTCTTCCCGTGCGCCATCTCGGTGACGACCGCCGAGCCGCCGGAGGACGACCTGCGGTACGCGCTCGAGCACGACCTGCCGCTGCTGCGCGGCGTCGGTGCGGGCGTCGCGGCCCTCACCGCCCGCCTCGCGTTCGCGCCCGTCGTGCCGCCGCCGCGGACGGTCGCCGCGGCCGAGCCGATCGCCGGCGCCGGCGCGCTGCCCGAGCTGGAGTCGGCGCAGATCCTGGCGGCGCACGGCATCTCGTCGGCGCGCGCGATCCGGTGCGAGACCGCCGCGGCCGCGGCGGCCGCCGCCACCCGGCTCGGCTACCCCGTCGTCGTCAAGGTCGACGGCCCCGCGCACAAGGCACGCGTCGGCGGCGTCGCGATCGGCCTCGCCGACGAAGCCGGCGTGCGGAGCGCCGCCGAGCGCATGGGCGGCCGGGTGATCGTCGCGGAGCAGCTCGGCGGCGGCGTCGAGGTGCTGCTCGGTGCGGTGCGCGATCCCGACTACGGCGCCGTCGTCGTGGCCGGCATCGGCGGCGGCACGGCCGAGGCGATGGACCTCGCCGCGACGGCACTGGCCCCGCTCGACCTGGCCGGCGCCGAGCGCCTCGTGCGGGCCGTCCCGCCGCTCGCCCGGCTGGTCGGCGAGCCGGCGCCGGGCGCGCTGCTGCAGGCGATCGTGGCGCTGGGCGACCTCGCCGCGGCGCACCCGGAGATCGCGGAGATCGACGTCAACCCCCTGCTCGTCCAGCCCGGCGCCGTCGTCGCGCTGGACGCGCTGATCGTCCTCGGAGGAACCACATGAGCGCCCCGCTGCTGGTCGAGCGCCGCGGGCCGGCCGCCTGGCTGACCCTGAACCGCCCGGACAAGATGAACGCGCTGAACGCCGAGCTGCTCGCCGGGCTGGAGGCGGCGCTGGACGAGGTCGCGGCTGACGACGAGGTGAAGGTGGTCGTGCTCACGGGCGCCGGCGAGCGTGCGTTCTCGGCCGGCTTCGACCTCGAGGCCGCGGCCGGTGACTCGCTCGGCCACGCGGCCGAGCAGTGGCACGAGCACCTCGAGTACGACGTCGCCGTGACGATGCGCCTGTGGTCGTTCCCGAAGCCGACCATCGCCGCCGTGCGCGGCCACTGCCTCGCCGGCGGCTGCGAGCTCGCGATGGCGTGCGACATGGTCGTGAGCGGCGAGAGCGGCCGGTTCGGCGAGCCGGAGATCCGGTTCGGCTCCGGGCCCGTGACGCTGCTGATGCCGTTCGTGCTCGGCCAGAAGCGCACGGCGGAGCTGCTCTTCACCGGCGACGTCATCTCGGCCGAGGCGGCGGAGCGCGCCGGGCTCGTGAACCACGTCGTTCCCGACGCGGAGCTCGAGGCCGCGGTCGACGCCCTGGTGCGCAAGATCGCGCCGACCCCGCTCGCCGTCCTGCGCCTGACCAAGCTGGCGCTCGTGCGGGCGCAGGAGGCGATGGGGCTGCGCCAGGCGGTGGGCGCGAACCTCGACCTCTCGGCCATGGTCAACGCCGCCGACGGCCCGGAGCAGCGCGAGTTCTGGGAGATCGTCCGCCGCGACGGCCTGCGCGCGGGACTCGCGTGGCGCGACTCGCGCTACGGCGAGTCGCTCTCCTGACGGCTCACGGCACCGGCCCCTCGAGGCCCGCCGCCGCGTCGCGCACCGCCGCCAGGATCGCCTGCACCGACGGCCGCCGCACGTCGGCCGTCCGCGTCGCGATGTAGATCGTCCGGTGCACCGCGCCGCCGGCGATCGCCCGCACTGCCAGCCGCGGATCGGCGGCCGGGACGACGAGCTGCGGCAGCAGCGTGACCGCCTGGCCGGAGGCGACGACCGCGAGCGCCGTGACGCTGTCGTTGCTGCGGTAGGGGATGTCGGGATCGAATCCGCCGAGCTCCCGGCACGTGCGCTCGGTCATCTCCTCCCAGCCGGTGGTCGGGTGCCCGCACGTCCAGCTGTCGCCGGCCAGCTCGGCCAGCGGCACCGCGTGGGCGTGCTCGGCGGGCGGCCGGATGATCGGCGGCGAGCACGAGGTAGACCGGGTCGCGGTGCAGGTCCTCGCGGCTCACCCCGAGCGGCCGCGGATGCGGCTGATGCAGCCACTCGTCGGCCAGCACGACATCGACGTCGCCGAGCGACAACGCCGGCAGCGACTGCTCCGGCTCGGCCTCCGCGAGCTGGCAGCGCAGGCCGGGCGCGGCGCGCCGCAGCGCCTGCACGACCGGCAGGACCAGGCGGACGGCGGCCGACTGGAACGACGCGATCCGGACCAGGCCGGCCGGGGTGCCGGCTGCCTCGGCCAGCTCGGCCTCGGCCAGCTCGGAGCGCGCGAGCAGCGCCTCGGCGTGCCCGACCAGCACCACCGCGGCGTCGGTCAGCCGCACGCCGCGGCCGGCGCGCTCGAGGAGCGTCACGCCGGTTTCGCGCTCCAGCACCGCGAGCTGCTGCGAGACGGCCGACGGCGTGAACTGCAGCGCATCGGCGACGGCCGCGATCGTGCCGCGCGCGTGCAACTCGCGCAGAAGACGCAATCGGCGGAGATCCAGCATCAGGTAGTGATGCTAATGGATACTCGTCATGAATCAAGATCGCTTCTGAAGCATGGATGCGGCACTATCTCGCTCATGCCCCGCTCCGGCACCCTCCTCTGCCTGGCCTCCGCCGCCGCCTTCGGCGCGATGGGGATCTTCGGCAAGCTCGCCTACGAGCAGGGCTCGACCGTCGGCACGCTGCTCGCCGCGCGCTTCGCCATCGCGGCCGCGGTGCTGTGGGTCGTCATCCTCGCGACCGGCCGCCTCGCCCAGATTCGCACCCTGCCGCGTCGCGACGCCGGCCTGGCGCTGGCGCTCGGCGGCCTCGGGTACGGGGCCCAGGCCGGTGCCTACTTCGTCGCGCTGGGCCGCCTCGACGCCTCGCTGCTGGCGCTGCTGGTCTACACGTTCCCGACCCTGGTGACGGTGACCGCCATCGTGCTCGGCCGCGACCGGCTCAGCCCCCGCATCGCCGTCGCGCTGGTGCTGGCGTCGACCGGCCTCGTGCTGATGCTGGCCACGGCCCGCGAGGGCGCGCTCGACCCGCTCGGCACCGTTCTCGGGCTGTCGGCGGCGCTCATGTACACCGTGTACATCCTCGCCTCCGAGGGCATCACCGCGCGCGTCGGGCCGCTCGCCCTGACGACGCTCGTGTGCTCCGGCGCCGCCGTCAGCCTGACCATCGGCGGGATCCTCATCGACGACCTCCACCCCGCCGCCGTGAGCGCGACCGGCATCGGCTGGCTGACCGGCATCGCCGTCATCTCGACGGTCGGCGCCGTCGCCCTGTTCTTCGCCGGGCTGCACCGGGTCGGCCCGAGCACGGC
This sequence comes from uncultured Actinomycetes bacterium, assembly GCA_963722525.1. Lineage (GTDB taxonomy): Bacteria > Actinomycetota > Thermoleophilia > Gaiellales > F1-60-MAGs149 > VFJZ01. The sequence goes on from CAVRMM010000002.1 coordinate 2,139,897, forward strand.
CGCCATCCTCTCGACGCTCGAGCCGGTCATCACCGTGGTCCTCGCGTTCCTGGTGTTCGGCGAGTCGCTGGGCGCCATCCCGCTGGCCGGCGGCGTCCTCGTGCTGCTCGCGGTGCTCGTCGTCCGCGCACCGCGCAACCGCCCGCTGCCGGCTCCGCAGCTCGCACCGCCGGCACGCCTCGCGCCGGCGACATCCCAGGAGGGAGGCCCGCGATGACCGGCAGCCTGACAGGCAAGGTGGCGCTCGTCGCCGGTGCCACCCGGGGAGCCGGCCGCGGCACGGCGATCGCGCTCGGCGAGGCGGGCGCGACCGTGTACTGCACCGGCCGCAGCACCGGCGCCCGCCGGTCCGAGTACGACCGGCCCGAGACGATCGAGGAGACGGCCGCGCTCGTCGACGCGGCCGGCGGCACGGGCATCGCGGTCGCGGTCGACCACCTCGAGCGGGATCAGGTCGAGGCGCTCGTCCAGCGCATCGACGCCGAGCAGGGCCGGCTCGACGTGCTCGTCAACGACATCTGGGGCGGCGAGCTGCTCGCGCAGTGGAACACGCCGATCTGGGAGCACGACCTCGATCGCGGCCTGCGCATGCTGCGCCTCGCGATCGAGACGCACCTCGTGACGAGCCACTTCGCGCTCGCGCTGCTGGTGCGCCGGCCGGGCGGCCTCGTGGTGGAGATGACCGACGGCACGGCCGACTACAACGCCGCCAACTACCGGCTGTCGGTGTTCTACGACCTGGCCAAGTCGTCGGTGCTGCGGCTCGCGTTCTCGCAGGGCACCGAGCTCGCGCCGCACGGCTGCACGGCCGTCGCGCTCACGCCGGGCTGGCTGCGCTCCGAGATGATGCTCGACATCTACGGCGTCACCGAGGACACGTGGCGCGAGGCCGCGGCGAAGAACCCCCACTTCGCGGCCATCTCGGAGAGCCCGCGCTTCGTCGGCCGCGCCGTCGCCGCGCTGGCCGCCGATCCCGACCTCCATGAGCGCAACGGCGGCTCGTTCTCGTCCGGTGGGCTGGCGCGCGAGTACGGCTTCACCGACGTCGACGGGTCGCAGCCCGACTGCTGGCGCTACATGGTCGAGGTGCAGGACGCGGGGCGGCCCGCCGACCCCGTGTCGTATCGCTGAGGGTCAGACCTCGGCCAGGACCGGTTCCCGCTCGGCCGGCGACTCGCCCGCGGGCTGATCGGCCGGCGGCGCAGGCGGGTGCATCGGCAGCAGCAGCGCCGGTGCGACGGCGACCGCGGTCAGCACCATCGCGAACCAGAACGTCGAGCCGAACGCCGCGGCGAGCGGCTCGGCGATCACCGCGCGCTGGGCGTCGGTGAGCACCTGTGCGGCGCCCAGACCGCTCGACGCCGCCCGGCCCGAGGCCCGCCAGGTTGGCCTCGATGGTGCTCTGCAGCGTGACCGCGAGCATGGCCGTGCCGAGCGCGCCGCCGACGCGGTTCAGGATGTTCAGCGTCGTCGTGGCCCGCGGCACCGCGGCGCGATCGAGCACCTGGTAGGCGGCGCTCATGGCGGCCAGCATCGTCATGCCGAGGCCGGCACAGCGCCGAGCCGATGGCGAACAGGCTGACGGCGACGATGAACAGGCGCTTCGTACCGAACCGCTCCGCCGCCCAGCCGGTCAGCGGGATGACGGTCGCGAGCGCCGGCATGTAGCCGGTGGAGACCAACTGGATGGTGCCGAGCGACGCGTTCAGGTCGCGCGCCAGCGCGTCGATGGCGACGTTGACGATCGTCGTGTCGAGGATCGACATGACGGCGCCGAGAATGACGACGCTGGAGATCGCCCAGAGGCGGCGGTCGAGCCCGCCGCTCATCGCGCGCACCCCGTGTCGGCCAGCGGCGCGAGCGCGTCGAACAGGCGCTGCTGCTGGTCGGGGTCGAGCGACTTCAGCATCTCGCGGACGGCGTCGAGCTTGGCCGCCGCGAACTGCTCGACGTAGGCGATGCCGGGCTCGGTCGCGTGCACGCGCTTGACGCGGCGGTCCTCGGCGTCCTCGCGGCGCTCGACGAGGCCGGCGCGGGACAGGCCGTCGCAGGCGCGGCTGGCGGTGGCCGCCGAGATGCCGAGGCGGGTGGCGAGGTCGCCGACCGACTGGCCGCCGGCGGCGTTGAGCAGGTGGAGGAGACGCACCTGGCTGATGGACAGGTCACCGAAGGAGAGCGATCCGGCGGCGCTCATGTTCGAGCGGCGGCCGATCGTCGCGAAGAGCGCCACGAGGCGCTCCGCGAGCTCGGCCGAGCCGGCCGGGGAGGACGATGTGTGCGATTCGGTAATCATTTCTCGAACGCAATGATTTCATAGCTGCAAGGATCTCGCAAGCCAGTAGGATGACCGGCGTGCTGGAGCCATTCCTCCTCGAGCGGTACTTCGCCGAGCACGAGTTCGCGACGCCCCACCTGCTGTGCTCGTCCGACCTCGAGACCGTGCCGATGCGCGAGCTGGTTGCGGCGGCCGACGACGAGACGGCCGCGCTGTGGCACGACCTGGGCCTCGGCTACACCGAGACGACGGGCCACCCCCTGCTGCGCGCCGAGCTTGCGGCGCTGTACGAGACCGTCGGAGCCGACGACGTCGTCACGTTCGCGGGTGCCAGCGAGGCGATCACCTGCCTGGTGTCCGGCCTCGTCGGCCCGGGCGACCACGTGATCGCGACGTGGCCTGGCTACCAGTCGCTGTACGCCGTCGCGAGCGGCGCCGGCGCCGAGGTCACCACCATCGAGCTGCGCGCCGCCGACGGCTGGGCGCTCGACGTGGGCGCGATCGAGGCGGCGCTGCGGCCGGAGACGCGCCTGATCGTCGTCAACGCGCCGCACAACCCGACCGGGATGCTGCCGTCGCGCGAGACCTGGCGGGCGCTGGCCGGTCTCGCCGCCGATGCGGGAGCGACGCTGCTCTGCGACGAGGTCTACCGGCTGCTCGAGCACGACCCGGCCGACCGGCTCGACGCCGGCGCCGACCTCGGCGACCACGTGGTCTCGGTCGGCGTGCTGTCGAAAAGCTACGGCCTGGCCGGCCTGCGCATCGGCTGGCTGGCCACGCGGGGCAGTGCCATCCGGGCCGCGGCGGTGCGCGTCAAGGACTACGGCTCGATGTGCAACGCCGCTCCGGCCGAGATCCTCGGGGTCATCGCGCTGCGCGGCGCCGGCCCGATCCTCGAGCGCAACCGCGCGCTCGTGCTGGACAACGTGGCGCTCGCGGACGACCTGATCGGACGCCACCCGGAGCGCCTCGAATGGCACCGGCCGCGAGCCGGCGCGATCGGGTTCCCGCGGCTGCTCAACGACGAGCCGGTCGACGACTTCTGCGCGCGTCTGCGCGAGCAGCAGGGCGTGCTGCTGCTACCCGGCACGGTCTACGGGCACGCCGGGAACCACTTCCGCATCGGCTTCGGCCGGGTCGGCACGCCGGCGGCGCTCGACCGCCTGGACGCCTTCCTGCAGTCGGCGTAGCCTCACCGGGATGGCATCCTCGAGCGTCGCGATCAGCCGCCGGGGCCGCCGCCTCATGGCGATCTACTTCGCCGGGTTCCTGGCGTTCCTGTACGTGCCGCTCGCCCTCATGCTGGGCCTGTCGTTCGGCGAGAACTTCTCCGGGCTGCCGTGGACGGGCTTCACGCTCGACTGGTACCGCGCCGCCTACGCCTTCGACGACCTGTCGGCGCAGTCGTCCATCTGGCGCGCCCTGTTCAACTCGGTCTGCATCGGGCTCGGGGTCGCGATCATCGACACGACGCTGGCGCTGCTGTTCGCCTACGGCATGTCGCGCGGGCAGCGCGTGATCGGCCGGCCGGCCATCCTCGCGCTCTGCCTGATGCCGCTCGCCGCGCCACCCGCCGCCTACGGCGCGGCGGTGCTCGTCTTCGCCCGGCGCGGGCCGGTCGACGTGCCGTTCGGGCTCCACCTCGTGCTGCTCGCCCACGCGGTGCTGTTCCTGCCGATCGCGATCCTGTTCCTGCTGCCGCGCATCAGCGCCATCAAGCGCGAGGTGCTCGAGTCGTCGGAGGACCTGGGCGCGACCGGGCCGCAAACGCTCCGCCGCATCGTCGTGCCGCTGGCCCGCCCCGCGCTGGTTGGCGCGTTCGTGTCGACGTTCCTCTTCTCGTTCAACGAGCCGGCCGTCGCAGGCTGGCTCGTCGACCGGGAGATCACCTACCCGGTGTTCCTGTTCGGCGTCGGCCGCGGGTCGGCGGCCGGGCCGCTGGTGGCGGCGGTCGCCACCGCCGGCTACCTCGTCGTCGTGATCGCGATCGCTGTCATCCAGATCGGGGTTCGCGATCGTCGCAGCGGGTAAGATGGTTGACGTGACAACTACATCGGCACCCCATGGCGCCTTCGTCCGCTCGACCGCGACGTTCCGTGACCGGGTCACGGCCGACGGCTCCTCCCCCTTCCCCGCCGCGGCGGGCCGCTACCACCTCTACGTCTCGCTCGCCTGCCCGTGGGCGCACCGCGCGGTCATCGTCCGCCATCTGAAGGGCCTCGAGGACGTCGTCTCGCTGTCGGTCGTCGACCCGATCCGCGACGAGCGCGGCTGGGCCTTCACCGGCGCGCCGCGCACCGACCTCGACCCCGTGAACGGGTTCCGGTTCCTGGCCGAGGCCTACCGGGCGACCGACCCGGCCTACCACGGCCGCGTCACCGTGCCGGTGCTGTGGGACCGGAAGACCGGCCGGATCGTCAACAACGAGTCGGCCGACGTGATCCGCATGCTGAACCGCGAGTTCGACGCCTTCACCGACGTCGGCCTCGACCTGTACCCCGCCGAGCACGCCGACGAGATCGACGCCATCAACGCACGCGTCTACGACGGCCTCAACAACGCCGTCTACCGCGCCGGCTTCGGACGCACGCAGGCGGCCTACGACGCCGCCGTGCACGACGTGTTCGACACCCTGGACTGGCTGGAGGAGCGGCTCACGACCCGGCGCTACCTGCTCGGCCCGGCGTTCACCGAGGCCGACTGGCGCACGTTCACCACCCTCGTCCGGTTCGACCCCGTCTACGTGACGCACTTCCGCTGCGACCGCCGCCGGATCGTCGACTACCCGGCGCTGTCGGGCTACCTGCGCGACCTGTACGCGGTGCCCGGCGTGGCCGAGACGGTTGACTTCGACCAGATCCGCCGCCATTACTACCTCACGCACCACGAACTGAATCCGCGCGGGATCCTGCCGATCGGGCCCGACGTCGACCTGACGGCACCGCACGGCCGGGAGGCGCTGGCATGAGGACGCGGCTGCACGGCATCCACCACGTGACGGCGATCACGGCCGAGGCGCAGCCGAACATCGACTTCTACGGCGGCGTGCTCGGCCTGCGGCTGGTGAAGAAGACCGTCAACTTCGACTCGCCCGACATGTACCACCTCTACTTCGGCGACGAGACGGGCCTGCCCGGCAGCATCATGACCTTCTTCGAGATCCCCGGCGCGCTGCCCGGCCGACCGGGCGCGGGCATGGTGCACGAGACCCGGTGGCGCGTGCGCGACGCGGCGGCGCTCGACTACTGGGCCGCCCGGCTGACCGACGCCGCCGTCGCGACCGAGCTGGACGGCACGACCCTGCGGTTCGCCGACCCCGAGGGGCTCGGCCTGACGTTCGTCGTCGACGACGCGCCCGACGCGCCGCTCGCCGCCGCGCACCCGGAGATCCCGCCGCAGCACGCGCTGCTCGGCTTCGAGGGCGCGAGTGCGTACAGCACCGACCCGGAGCGATCCACCGCCGTGCTCGACCTGCTGCCCGGGTTCGAGCGCGACGACGAGGGCGACTGGCGCGTCGAGGGCGACCGCTCCTCCACCTGGCGCTACGACCCGGCGCCGGTGACGCCGGGCCGCCCGGGCGCGGGCACCGTGCACCACATCGCGTGGGCGTCGCGCGCGGCGGAGCAGGAGGACTGGCACGCGGCCATCGCCGGCGACGGCCTGCGTCCCAGCCCGATCATGGATCGCACGTACTTCCGGTCGATCTACTTCCGCGAGCCGTCCGGCGTGCTGTTCGAGATCGCCACCGACGAGCCCGGGCTTCCTCATCGACGAGCCGGTCGAGTCGCTCGGGTCGGCGCTCCGCCTGCCGCCGCAGTTCGCGTCCCGCCGCGGCCCGATCGAGGCCCGCCTCCGTCCCCTCAGGAGCCCGCGTGATGTGGCCTCCAACGCGTGACTTCACGCTCGCCGAGGGCGACCGGCTGATCCGCTTCGGCCCCGGTGCCCTCGCCGACGCGCCGCGCCTGCTGGCGCAGGAGGGCTTCGCCGGGTACGCACTGCTGACGACGGAGCGCGCCGCCGAGCAGGCGCCCGACGTCGTCGACCGGGCGGCCGTCGCCGTGATGGTGCCGCACGGCCAGGTGCCCGAGGCGGCCGCGGCGGTGCGCAGCGCGGTCGGCATGCGGCCGCTGGTCGCGCTCGGAGGCGGCCGGGTGGTCGACTCGACGAAGGCGATCGGCTCGGCCGACGGCCTGTCGGTGGCCACGATCGCGACCACGCTGTCCGGTGCGGAGCTCTCGGCCCACCACCGTCCGCTGGCCGGCCACGAGCACGGTCCGCACGTACGGCCGGCGCTGGTGATCGCCGACCCGGCCGTGATGGCGTCGCAGCCGCTGCCGGGGCTGGCCGAGTCGGCCATGAACGCCCTCGCCCATGCCCTGGAGGCGCTCTACACGCCCCGCGCCAACCCCTTCTCCGAGGCCACCGCCATCCAGGCCGCCCGGCAGCTGGACGCCGGCTTCGCCGACGACGAGCCGAACCGGCCGGCCCTCGCGCTCGGCGCGCTGCTGGCCGGCCACTCGCTCGGCCTGACGGGCTTCGCGCTGCACCACGTCATCAGCCAGACGATCGTGCGCACCACCAGCGCACCGCACGGCGCCGTCAACGCGGTGATGCTGCCGCACGTGGCGGCGTTCATGCGAGACCGCGCGCCCCGCGAGCTGGCGCTGTTCGACGACGCCGTCGACCTCGGCCGGCTGTCCCGCGCCGCCGGCACGAACGGCCTCGGAGCGCTCGGCATCGAGCGCGACGACCTGCCCGCGATCATCAAGGCCACGGCCGCGCGGCGCGCCGATCTCGCCGCCACGCCCGGTGCCGCGATCACCACGGGCGACGTGCAGGCGCTGCTCGACGCCGCGTACTGACCGGCCGCTGCGCACCGGGTCTGCGCGCCGCTTTACGATGCGCCGCGTGGAGCGGATGCGCGCGGTGGTGCTCGGACGGGACGGCGCGACGCAGCTGCGCGACGTGCCCGTGCCGCAGCCGCGCGCCGGCGAGATCCTGATCCGCGTCACCGCCGTCGGCCTGTGCGGCTCCGACGTCGAGAAGCTCGCCGACGGCACCGGCGTCGAGGGGTCGGTGCTCGGTCACGAGCTGGCCGGCGTCGTCGAGGGCGGCGCCCTGCCGGCGGGGACGCGGGTCGCCCTCGCACACCGGGTGCCGTGCGGCGCGTGCCGCGACTGCCTCGCCGGCCACGAGACGTGCTGTCCGCAGTACCTCGCCTCGGGCCTTCGCCCCGGCGGCTTCGCCGAGCTGCTGGTCGCGCCGGCGAGCCACGCCGGCGCCGTCGTGCTGCCGCTACCCGACGGCGTCTCCGACCTGGCCGGCACGTTCGTCGAGCCGCTCGGCTGCATCGTCCGCGGCGCCGCGCTCCTGCCGCGGGGCACGGGCCTGGTGGCCGGCTGCGGCGCGGTCGGCCGGCTGTTCGCCCGCGTGCTCGCCGCCCGCGGCGACACCGTGCGCACGCTCGACGCCGACCCGGCCCGGCTGATGGCGGCGGCCGACGACGGCTTCGAGCCCGCCGCCTCCGACGAGCTGCTCGACTTCGCCGTGGTGACGGCACCGCCGGCGCTGGATGCGGCGCTCGCCCTGCTGCGGCCGGGCGGCACGTGCCTGCTGTTCGCCGCGCCGGCGGCGCCCCTGCCGGTGCTGCTCGACCGCATCTACCGCGGCGAGCTGGCGCTCGTCGGCTCGCGCTCGGCCACGCCCGGGTCGCTGCGCGGGGCGCTCGAGCTGATCGCTTCGGGCCGCGTCCAGGTCGAGGACCTCGTGACCGACGTGCTGCCGCTGGACGAGTTCGCCGAAGGGCTCGCCCGGTACCGGTCGCGGGCCGCCCTGAAGGTCGTCTTCCGGCCGTGACCGGCATGCGCGCGGCCATCTTCCACGGCCCCGGCGACGTGCGGATCGAGACCGTCCCGGTACCCGATCCCGGCCCGGGCGAGGTGCTCGTGCGCATCGACGCGGCGCTCACCGACGGCACCGACGCGAAGTGCTACCTGCGCGGGCATCCGGTGCTGCTCGGCGAGACGCCGTCACCCTTCGGGCACGAGTACGCCGGCACCGTCGCGGCCGTCGGCGCGGGGACGCCATTCGCCGTCGGCGACCTCGTCGCCGGCGCCAACTCCGCGCCCTGCGACGCCTGCCCCCGGTGCCTGGCGGACCGCGAGGAGCTGTGCACCGCCCTGTTCCCGCTGCTGAACGGCGCGTACGCGGAGTACCTGCTGGTGCCCGAGCGCATCGCGCGCACGAACCTCTACCCGCTGCCGGCCGGCGTCGAGCCCGCCGTCGGAGCGATGTGCGAGCCGCTGGCCTGCGCGCTGCACGGCGTCGAGGCGACCGAGGCGCGCGCCGGCGACCGGGTCTGCGTGCTCGGGCGGGGCGCGCTCGGCCGGATGCTCGCGGCCGCGCTCGCCGCCCGCGGCTGCGACGTCGTCGTGCTGGGGTCGGCAGATCCCGACCCGCCCGGCCCGTTCGACCGCGTGATCGAGGCGGCGGGCCAGCCGGCCGCGTGGGAACGCGCGGTGCGGGTAGCCGCGCCCGGCGCCACCGTCGTGCTGTTCGGCGGGCTGAAGGCCGGCACCTCGGTGGCGGTCGACGCCTACCGGCTGCACTACGAGGCGCTCACGCTCCGCGGCGTCTTCCACCACGCGCCCCGGCACGTGCGCGCCGCGATGGAGCTACTGCGCCGCGACCCGGCGCCGTTCCGCGCGCTGATCACGCACGAGTTCGCGCTCGCCGACGTGGTCGTCCCGCTCGAGATGACCGCGGGCATCCGGCCGCGGGACGGGCTGCTGAAGGCGCTGATCAGGCCGTGAGGGCGGCGTGGGCCGCTTCCCACTCCTCGAGCTCGGTCGTGAAGTAGCGCAGGCGCGTCTTCTTGTACTCGCGTGTCGAGTACAGCACGTCGTACTCCGTCAGGCCGGTCTCGTCGGAGATGGCCTGCAGCACCGCCTCGCACTCCGCCTTGTCGCGGCCGTGCGTCATCGAGAAGAGGCGGTAGGGCCAGTCGGAGTAGGTCGGCCGCTGGTAGCAGTGCGAGACGCCGCGGAAGCTCGCCATCACCTGGCCGAGCTCCTCGACCCGGTCCTCGTCCACGATCCAGACGCCCATGCCGTTCTGGACGAACCCGGCGTTGCGGTGGTTGAGCACGGCGGCGAAGCGCCGCATCTGCCCGGTCGCGAGGAACCGCTCGCCGGCGGCGAGCAGCTCGTCCTGCGTGAACCCGTACGGCTCGGCCACGACCCCGAGCGGCTCGGAGACGGCCGGCAGGTCGGTCTGCAGTGCGCGGATCGCGGCGATGTCGCGGTCGGTGAGGCTGGCCGGGTCGGGCGGCTTCGACGAGGGCTCGCGCCGCGCCTTCTTGGCGGCCGGGTCGCGGTTCCCCTTCATGTCGAGGTCGACGCCGATCTTGAAGAACTTGATGGCCGGCAGCGGGCGGATCGACTCGACGTTGGCGAGCTTGCCGAGCAGGTCGACGGTCGCGTCCATGCCGATCTGCGAGTTGGGCGGCACCGCGATCGTGAACCAGATGTCGAAGTGGTGGTCGCGCCGGTAGTTGTGCGTCACGCCCGGGTGCGACGAGAAGACGGCGGCCGTCACGTCGGACGTGTCGTCGCGCGAGCGCGCGGCGACCAGCTGGCTCTGGTAGCCGAGGCGGCGCGTGTCGAAGATCGCCGACATCTGGCGGACGACGCCCTCACCGCGCAGCCGCTCGATGCGCTCGAGGATCTCCTCCTCCGGCATGCCGATCCGGTCGCCGAGCGCCGCGAACGGGCGGGCGACGAGCGGGAGGTCGTTCTGGAGTTCGTCCAGGAGGAGGCGGTCGCGGTCGTCCATCGGTTCCGGAGTGTCGCAGAAATCCGGCGCTCCGAAATCCTGCCGGACGCTCCGACCGGCTGGTAGTCATCCGGCGACCAGGGGGAATTCGAAGGGGAAGGCCAGCCTGTGAGAAAGCGTGTTCTAGCCGCCGTATTGCTCGCCGGTGTCTGCGCCGTCGGAGTCGCCGCGTGCGGCGGCAGCGACGACGACGATGGCACCACCGCGGCCCCGCCGCCACCAGCGAGGCCGCGCCGGCCGCCACCACGGAGGCGCCCGCTGCTTCGACCGAGGCCGCGACGACGGAGGCCGCCACCACCGAGGCGGCTCCCGCCGGCGGCGACGCCGCAGCCGGCAAGGCCGTCTTCACCGCCAACTGCGGCGGCTGCCACACGCTGGCCGACGCCGGCGCCTCAGGCGCCGTCGGGCCGAACCTCGACGATCTGAAGCCCGACGAGGCGACCGTCCAGGCGAAGGTCGAGGTCGGCGGCGGGGCCATGCCGGCGTTCAAGGGCACGCTCTCCGACGCGGACATCGCGAACGTCGCGGCGTACGTCTCCTCGGTCGCCGGTCAGTAGCCCGACCGACCCGTTGCTCCACAGGGCCTCCGCTTGCGCGTCATGCGGAGGCCCTGTTGCTACCATCAACCGGCCTTGCACCGCGAAACACGGATGATCATGCGCCCTCGCCTCGCCCCGTTCGCCGCTCTCCTCGCCCTCGCGGGTCTCGCCCTCGTCTTCGCCGCCTGCGGCGGGTCGGACACGCCGAACGGCACGGTCGCCGGCACGATCACGATCGGCACCGACCAGGTGGTCACGGTCGGCTCGGGCGCGGCGCCGGCCGACACCGCGGCCGCCGGCGACCGGCACCGAGACGGGCGCAGCCACCGATACCGGCGCGGCAACCGATACGGGCGCCGCACCGGCCGCGGGCGATGCGGCGGCCGGCAAGGCCGTCTTCACCGCCAACTGCGGCGGCTGCCACACGCTGGCCGACGCCGGCGCCTCGGGCGCCGTCGGGCCGAACCTGGACGAGGTCAAGCCCGAGCGCCGACCACGTGGTCGAGCGGGTCACGAACGGCAAGGGCGCCATGCCGCCGTTCAAGGGCACGATCTCCGACGCGGACATCGCGAACGTCGCGGCGTACGTGTCCTCCGTCGCCGGCTCGTAAGCGTGCACCTGCCGCCCGGGCTCGACCCGGCCAGGCTGCGCGCCGCGTTCCTCGACCTCGACGGCACCGTCCTGCACGAGGCGAAGCCGCTGCCCGGCGCGGCGGCGGCGATCGCTCGGCTGCAGGACGAGCGGCGTGCAGTGCATCATCGCCACCGGCCGCATGCTGACCAGCGCGCTGAAGGTGGCCGCGCAGCTCGGGATCTCGTCGCCGGTGGTCTGCTACCAGGGCGCCATGGTCGGATCGGCCGAGGGTGAGATCCTGCGCCACGACCCGCTCGACATCCCGACCGCGCGCGAGCTGCTGATCGAGATCGAGGCGGCGGGCTACGACCCGGTCGCGTTCATCGACGAGCACGTGTACGTCGCGCACGAGTCGGAGACGGCGCACACCTACTCCCGTAACGCCGGCGTCGGCTACCGCGTGGTCGGCGACCTCGCGAACTGGCTGCCGGCACCGCCCACGAAGCTCGTCACCTGGGGCGAGCCGAACGAGATGAGCGCCCTGCGCGACGCGCTGGTACCGCGCTACGGCGACCGCGCGTTCATCGCCAAGAGCCTGCCGTACTACCTCGAGATGGCCGCGGCCGGCATCTCGAAGGCCACCGGCGCCGAGTACGCCTGCGAGCTGCTCGGCATCACCAGCGCCGAGTGCATCGCCTTCGGCGACGGCGAGAACGACATCGAGCTGCTCGACTGGGCCGGGTTCGGCGTGGCCGTGGCCGAGGGCTTCGAGCCGCTCGCACTGCACGCCGACTGGGTGTGCCCGCCGCTGCACGACGACGGCGTGCCGCGCGCGCTCGAGGCCATCGCGGCTGCCCGCGAGCTAGCCGGGACTAGGATTCAGGACATGCTCGACGCGAAGCTCCTGCGCAGCGACCCGGACGGCCTCCGCACGGCGCTCGCGCGACGTGGCGCCGACGGCATGCTGGACGAGGCGATCGCGCTGGACGAGCGCCGCCGCTCGCTGCAGTCCCGGGTGGACGAGCTGCGCGGCCGTCGCAACGCCGCGTCGGCCACGATCGGCGACGCCATGAAGCGCGCGAAGGACGATCCCGCCGCCGGCGCCATCGCCGACCGCGCGAAGGCCGAGGTGCGCGAGCTGAAGACCGACCTCGACCGCCTCGAGGGCGAGCTGACCGAGACCGGCTCGGCGTTCGAGGCCGCCATGCTGCAGCTGCCGAACCTGCCGCACCCCTCGTCCCCGCTCGGCGACCGCGAGGAGGACGCCGAGGTCGTGAAGATCGTCGGCGAGCAGCCGCAGTTCGGGTTCGAGCCGCGCGACCATCTCGCGATCGCCGGCCGCTGGATCGACATGGAGCGCGGCGCCCGCACGTCCGGCTCGCGGTTCCCGTACCTGATGGGCGACGTCGCGGTGCTGTGGATGGCGCTTTCGCGCTACGCCATCGACGTGCTGCGCGGCAAGGGGCTGATCCCGGTCAATCCGCCGGTGCTCGTGCGCCGCGAGGCGCTCGTCGGCACCGGATTCCTGCCGGGCGACGAGGCGCAGATCTACCGCATCGAGGAGGACGAGCTGTACCTGGTGGGCACCTCCGAGGTGTCGCTGGCGGCGCTCCACCTGGGCGAGATCCTGCCCGAGGAGGACCTGCCGCTGCGGTACTGCGGCATGTCCACGTGCTACCGGCGCGAGGCCGGTGCGGCGGGCCGCGACACGCGCGGCATCTTCCGCACGCACCAGTTCGAGAAGGTGGAGATGTTCTCGTTCTGCCACCCGGACCGGTCCTGGGAGGAGCACGACTGGCTGCTCGCGATCGAGGAGGAGATCGCGCAGGCGCTCGGCTTCCACTACCGGGTCGTCAACGTGGCGGCCGGCGACCTCGGCAACCCGGCGGCCAAGAAGTACGACATCGAGGTGTGGCTCGCGGGCCAGGGCCGCTACCGCGAGCTGACGAGCTGCTCGAACACGACCGACTACCAGGCGCGGCGGCTCGACTGCCGGATGCGCTCCGAGGGCGGCGCGCTGCGCACCGTCCACACGCTGAACGGCACCGCCGTCACGTCGTCGCGGACGGTGATCGGCGTGCTCGAGACGCACCAGCGCGAGGATGGCTCGGTCGCCGTGCCCGAGGTGCTGCAGGCGATACGGCCTGCCCGCCGTGCTCGGCCCCTACGGCGTGTGGACTAGACGTCGAGCTCGAGCGCGCCGGCGTTGCCGACGACGATCTCGCCGACGTTGCGGACGTTGACCACCAGCAGCTCGCCGTCCGGCTGGTGGACGACGCGGATCGACCCGGCCGCGCTCGCCCTTCTTGATCGAGAGGCCGCGCCCGGTCTTCACCCCGGTCGTGAACCGCACCTCGCGGCCGACCAGATCGCTGGCCTGGGCGGCCGTGTAGTTGTTCTTCGTGAAGAGGGGCATGACCGAAGCATGCATCGACGCACCGAAAAGCGCGCCGGGGCCGCGCGGTACGATCGATCGTCGTGCACGACATCGCGGAGTTCCTCGCCACCGTCCCACCGTTCGACACGCTCGAGGCCGGGGATCTCGAGGCGGTCGCTGCGCAGGCGCAGATCGAGTTCTTCGCCGCCGGCGGCGGTCATCGTCGCGCAGGGTGCGCCGCCCCTCGACGCCGTGCGGGTGGTGCGGCGCGGCGGCGTCGAGGTGGTCGTCGACGACGAGCCGATCGACCTGCTCGGCGAGGGCGACGTGTTCGGCTACGCCTCGATGCTGGCAGGGCTGCCGGCGACGGTCGGGTTCCGGGCGGCCGAAGACACGCTCGCGTACCGCTTGCCGGACGAGGCGGTGCGCGAGCTGTTCGCGCGGCCCGAAGGGCTCCGCTACGTCGTCCGCCACCTCGACGCGTTCGACCAGCAGCGGCTCGACGCACCGCGCCGGGTCGACGACGCCCAACGCCCGGTCGGGACGCTGCTGCGCCGGCCCGCGCTGCTGTGCGATCCGGAGACACCGGTGCGCGAGGCCGCTCGCCAGGCGACGACCGCGGGCACCACCTCGATCGTCGTGCCGCTGGCCGACGGCACGCTCGGCATCGTCACCGACCGCGACCTGCGCAGCCGCGTCGTCGCCGCCGGGCTGGACGGCGCCACGCCGCTGCGCGAGATCATGTCGGCACCGGCGTACACGGTGACGGCCGACCGGCTCGGCTCCGAGGTGCTGCTCGACATGCTCGACCGCGACGTCCGGCACTTCCCGGTGCTGTCGACGACCGGCCAGGTGGTGCGGCGTGGTGTCGGACATCGAGCTGCTGGCGGTCGAGCACCAGACGCCGTTTCGCCTGCGCAGCGCGATCGCCCGTGCGACCACCGACGCGGCCGTCGAGATGGTGCTCCACCAGCTGCCCGCGACCACCATCGCGCTGCACGACGCGCCGTGGCGCCGTCTGCCGTCTCGGCCACGCTCACCGTGGTGCTCGACGCGGCGGTCCGGCGACTGCTCGATCTCGCCGTGGCGGACGAGGGCCCGCCGCCGTACCCGTTCGCGTGGCTCGCGCTGGGCAGCCATGCGCGCCGCGAGGTGGTCCCGTCGAGCGACCTCGACTCGGCCATCGCGTGGGTGGGCGACGACGACGATCCGGTGATGCGAGCCTACGCCGCGCGCGTGGCCGGCCGTGTCGGCGACGTCATCGCGCGGGCCGGCATCCGCGCCTGCGAGGGAGGCGCGTCGGCGGCGCGCCCGGCGTTCGCGCGGTCGCTCGACTCGTGGCTCGGCGCGGTCGCGAGCTGGCAGGACGACCCGACGCAGGAGAAGGCGCTGATGCTGGCCTCGGTGATCGCCGAGGCGCAGCCGATCTGGGGCATGCACGCCGGCGCGCCGATGGTGGCGGCGTTCCGCGACGCCCGCCGGCATCCGCAGCTGCTGCGCGGCCTGGCCCGGGTGGCGCTGGCGCACCGGCCGCCGACCGGGTTCCTGCGCGACATCGTCGTCGAGCACTCCGGCGAGCATGCCGGCCGGCTCGACCTGAAGCACGGCGGCCTGCTGCCGATCGTCGACCTGGCGCGGTACGCGGGCCTCGCGGCGGGCGTCACGTCGGCCACGACGCGCGACCGGCTGCGGACGGCGGCGAGCGCAGGCGACCCTGCCGACGTCGGATGCACGCATGCTCGAATCGGCCTTCGACCTGATCTGCGAGCTCCGCCTCTCGCACCAGGTCGAGCAGCTGCGCGCCGGGCAGGCGCCGGACGACCACCTGGATCCGGCGACGCTCGACCGGCTCACCCGCACCTACCTGCGCGACGCGTTCCGCGCGATCGCCAGGGTGCAGAAGCGCATCGCGAGCGACCTCGACCTGCGCGCCCGATGAGGTGGCCGCGCCCGCTCATCCAGCGGCCGCGGAGCCCGGCCGCGCGGGCCTACCGGCAGGCGAGCGTCGATGCCGAGGTGCCGTGGCGGGCGGCGCGGTTCGCCGTCGTCGACCTGGAGACGCACGGGCCTCGACGCGCGGAAGCACGAGATCATCTCGTGGTCGGTGGTGCCGGTCGACGAGGGCCGTATCCCCGCCGCCGCGACGCGGTACGGCCTGGCTCGGCCGCGCCGGATGCCTGAGGAGAGCTCGATCGTGGTGCACGGCATCCTGCCGGCCGACCTCGCGGCGGCGCCGTCGCCCGCGGCGGCGATCGACGAGCTGCTGGAGGCCGTCGCCGGCCGCATCGTCGTCGCGCACGCTGCGTGGTTCGAGCGCGCGTTCCTATCCCGCGCGGCCGCCCGCCGCGGCGTGCGGTGGCGCTCGCCGATGATCGACACGAGCGTGATCGGCCGGCTGTGGCTGTTCGAGCGCGACGGCTACCTGCCGCGCGGCATCTCGCTGCGGACGCTGACGCGCGTGCTGGGCCTGCCGGCGCACCGCCCGCACCACGCGCTGGGCGACGCGCTCACGACGGCGCAGGCGTTCCTGGCGATCGCGACGCATCTCGACGCGCGGTCACCCGAGACCGGCGGGTCGCTGATCCGGGCCGGCGAGCGCGTCGCGAACATCGCGCGCGTCGCGCCACCGGGCGGGTATCCTCGCCCCGACGGGCGGGATGCCGGAGCGGCCGAACGGGGCGGTCTTGAAAACCGCTAGGCCTCTGCGAGGAGGTCTCGTGGGTTCGAATCCCACTCCCGCCGTCGTGCCCGTGACGAGCTACCCCGGCAGGTCGATCGGCTTCCCGCCGGGTAGACTCGTGCCGGTGCCGGATTCCATCGAGGGCGTCGTCGCCTACTGGCTGATCCTGGCCGTGTCTGCGGGTGCCCGATGATGCCGGAGTACGTCCAGCCGAGCGCGTTCGCGAACCGGCCGTTGCGGTGCTCGCCACCGAACGCCCGAAACCCCGTACGAGACCGTTACGCGGTGGCCGTTTCGGCACCGCGTGCGAATTCGGACATCGGCCCGGTACACGCCGCTGCAGCGCGCCGAACCGCGCGCTCGTGACAGAACCATCAGGTCCCCCGCGCCAAACAGGTTGTGCGGTGGCCGCTCTGGCACGCGGTGCGAAAACGGCCACGATCTGACGCTTCTGGGCGGAAACGTGCGGGAAGCGGCACGCGCCGCCGCCGGGTCCCCGGCTCTAGTGCGCTTCGACCCCGGCCGGGTGCGGCAGGAACGTAGTCGGCGTCGGTGCCGCCCACCAGCCGCCGTTCGCGGATGTACGGCAGCGGGATCGAGGGATCGTCGCTGTCGATCTCGCGGGCCAGCCGGTGCGCGTCGAAGATGCTCTGCGCGATCATGCCCGGCGCCGCCGCGTCGCCGATCAGGAAGAGCCCCGTGATGCCCGCGGCGGCCGTGCCGTCCGGGTCGTCGGCAAGCTCGTCGTAGAGCTCCGAGCGGGAGCGCCGCTGGGTACAGAGGACGACGCCGTCGACGGCGATCTCCTCGCTCGCACCCGACCAGGCGTGGCGGAGGGACCTGCCAGAACCGGTTCGGCGCGACCTTCGGTGCACCCACCATAGCGTACCGATCGATCGTTCGGTAGGGAGCGCCTCGAACGGCTATGGACGGCCCGCCAGCACCGCGAGCTTCTCGTCCACGACGCGGGCGACGGCGTCGGTCTGGGCGGCGTGGAGCTTCGCGACGTGGGCGCTCGCGACCACGCCCTCGATCGTCGCGGCGGTCGCCTCCAGGTACGCCTGGCGGAGCTCGGTGTTGACGTTCACCTTCGCGATGCCCGCGTCGATGGCGCGCTGCAGCATCTCCTGGGGAATGCCCGACGCGCCGTGCAGCGACAGCGGCTGGGGCACGCTCGCGCGGATCAGCTCCAGGCGCCGCCAGTCGAGGTCGGGCGGGTCGCGGTACACGCCGTGGACGTTGCCGATCGACACCGCGAGGCAGTCGGCACCGGTCGCGGCCATGAACGCGACCGCCTCGGCGGGGTCGGTGAGGGCGCCGGCGGCCACCGCCTCGGCGACGTCCTCGTCGCCGGTGATGCCGCCCAGCTCGCACTCCACCCCGGCGCCGCGCGCCGCTGCCAGCTCGGTCGCGCGGCGGACGAACGCGACGTTGTGGTCGTACGGCCGGGACGAGCCGTCGGCCATCACCGCGCCGGCGCCCTGCGCGAGAGCGGCCTCGATCACCTCGAGGTCGTCGCAGTGGTCGAGCTGCACGCACGCCCGCGTCTGCGACGCGTCGGCCACCGCCAGCAGCGCCGCCAGCAGCAGCCGGCCGTGGGGATCGGTGAACGAGCGCCCGCCGATCAGCAGGATCACGCCCTGGCCGCGGGCACCGGCCGCCTGCAGCACCGCCGCCGCGACCTCGAGGTCGTAACACGTGAAGGCGCCGACTGCCGATCGGTCGGCAGCGGCGAGCAGCTCGGCGAACGGGACGCGCACGTCAGCCCCCGGCCGTGGAGAGCAGCAGGTCGACGAGCTCGGCCAGCAGGCCCGGACCGCCGACGTTGCCGGGCACGACGAGGTACGCGGGGCCGGCCTCGAGCTGCCACAGCGACACGCCGGTCACCACCGGCCCGATCACCCGCGCACTGCGCGCGCCGAGCCCGTCGCGCGCGGTGACGGCCGACGTGATGCCGCCCTTCACGATCACCACGCCGGGATCGACCAGCCGCGGGACGCGCGCGAGCGCGGTGGCGATGCGCTGCTGGCTCGCCGCATCCACCAGGCCCGCATCGCGGTCACGCGGCGTCGCCACGACCGCCAGTCCGCGCTCGGCGATCAGCCGCCGCGCGACCAGCGCCAGGCGCTCGACCTCGGCGTCGCTGTCGGGGCCGGCCAGCGCCCGCACGTCGGCGAACACCGTCACGCCCGGCCAGGCCCGATCGAGCTCCCCCAGCTGCGCGGTGGTGGCGGGCACGAACGAGCCGCACAGCACCAGCACGCCGCGATCGGCGGGCGGCGGCGCAACGAACCGGGTGGAGGCGGTCCCCGTGACGATCGCCGCGAACGCCGGCGCGCAGCGGGCGATGACGGCCGTGTCGGCCTCCGCCGCGCGCAGGCCGCGGGCGATCACCTCCAGGTCTGCAATCGTCTCGGCGTCGGGCACCACGACGGCCGGGCGCCCGCCCGCAGCGGCCGCCCGGATGCCGGCCGCGACGGCGTCTGCGCCGTCGGCGGCACGAACCCGCGCGAGCGGGATCTCGACCGCGTCGGCCACGGCCAGCTCGCCGCCCGAGCGGTCGTCGGCCCACTGCGCCAGGCGCGCGTCGCGGTAGGCGAGATGCGCGTCGGTGGCGTACTCCGTCCGGTCGAGCGGCACCCGCGCGCCGTCGCGCTCCAGCAGGTGGACGCCGTCGATCGTGATCCGCCCGGCAGCCGGGAAGGCCGGCACCAGCAGCAGCGGCACGCCGGGCGCGGCGGGGCTGATGACGTCGCGCACCGCCCGGTACTCCTCCCACACGTAGCCGCGCAGTGTGCTGTCGCCGCGCAACAGCAGCCGCGCGCCGGGGAAGGCGGCGCGCGCCGCGGCGGCGGCCGACGCCGTCAGCTCCCCTGCCTCCGACGGCGTGTGGGCGCGAACGTTCGTGAGCAGATGCACCGACGGATCGCCCTCGTGCACGGCGACTGCAACCGCGCCACCCGACCAGTCGAGCACGATCGGGACGTTCGCCATCGCCTGCGTGCCGGTCGGGTCGTCGTCCAGGACGACCGTCAGCATCAGCGGCGGCCGCCGGCGTCGGACATCGCGGCGGCGATGCCGATGATCGCGTCCTCCTGACCGACCACGACGCGGCGGCGGCCGAGCTCGACGATGAGGTCGCGCGGGTCGATGCCGAACCGCTCGCCGGCGCGGATCGCGTGGGGCAGGTACCTCGCGGGCACGGCGGCGTATCCCATCGTGGCCGTCAGTCTGTCAATCTCGATCGGCCGCTGCATCACCTCGGCACGCACGACCCGGTCGGCGAGATCCTGGAGGGCCCACAGGTCGATGCCGGTGGCGATCCCCATGCGCTCCAGCACCGCGACCAGCACCTCGGTCTGGCAGTTGCCGGCACCGGCCCCGAGCCCGGCCAGCGAGGTGTCGACCAGCGTCGCACCCTCGGCGATCGCGGCGGCGGAGTTGGCGACGGCGAGCGACAGATTGTTGTGCTCGTGGATGCCGACGGCGACATCGGCCGGGAGCCGCGTGCAGCACGGCGACGCGGCGCCGCACGTCGTCGGTCAGGAACGAGCCGGCCGAGTCGACGATGAACACGCCCGTGCTGCCGGCGTCGGCGACGATCTTCGCCTGCTCCGCCAGACCTTCCGGATCGAGCAGATGAGCGGTGTTCAGGTGCGTGTGCGCGGTCATGCCGAGCTCGCGGGCGAGGCGCAGGTGCTGTACGCCGATGTCGGCCTCGGTGCAGACGGTCGACACGCGCGCCAGCGACGCACCGGCCTCGCGCGCCTGCTCGATATCGCGCCGCGTGCCGATGCCCGGCAGGATCGCCACCGCGATCTGCGCGCGCTCGATGGCGCTCGCCGCGGCTGCCAGCAGGTCGGGGTCGGCGTGCAGCGGCCGGCCGTACTGGATCGAGCTCGCACCCAGTCCGTCGCCGTGCCCGACGGCGATCGCCCAGACGCCGGCCCGGTCGAGGCCCCGCGCGATCGTGCGGACCTGCTCGACCGTGTAGCGGTGCCGGATCGCGTGCGAGCCGTCGCGCAGCGTCGTGTCGACCACCCGCACGGCGGTCATCGCAGGCTCTCCGCGTGCAGCTCCGCCACCCGCACCGCGGCCGCGGTGATGATTCCAGAGGCCCCTGGTCGTGTCAACCGGGCGCCAGGCCCGCCGCGTGGCACGCGTCGGCGTGGAACGACCGGTACATCTCGGGCACGTCGGCGCGTCCGTCGCCGAACCGTTCCAGGGCTTCCTCGTACGGCAGCTGCGGGTCGGCGACGACGGCATCGATCCAGGCGATGTTGCGCTCCAGGACGACCGGGTCGACGGTGCCGCCGTGGCACGGCAGGACGTGCGTGGCGCCCAGCGCCGCGAGCCGCTCCAGCGAGGCCCGCGCCAGTACCAGGCCCGCCGGCGTGTCGACGTGCGGGAACGGCACCTCCGCGGCGTCGCCCGCCAGCAGGATGCGGGGCTCGCGCAGGAACAGCGAGACGTGGTCGTCGCAGTGGCCGGGCGTGTGCAGCAGGTCGATCGTCACGTCGCCGCCGTCGAGCACCAGCCCCTCGTCGCCGTGCAGGATCGACGGCGGCGTCGCCACCACGTCGTCGAAGCGACCCGGCATCTGGGCCGACCAGCGCGCGATGTCGGCCGCGGCCGCGGCCCCGCGCAGCCGCTCGCCGCACCGCACGTGCCCGATGATCGGCACGTCGGCGAATTCGCTGTTGCCCCACGCGTGGTCGTAGTCGGCGTGCGTGTCGACCACGATCAGCGACCGGCCGGCGCAGTCGCCGGCGATCTGCTCGCGCAGCCAGCGGGCGTCCGCCGGCGTGGACATGGTGTCGACCACCACCAGCAGCCGCTGCGAGCGGATGACGAACGTGTCCACCTCGTCACCGAGCCGGAACCGCCGGACGTGGTCTCCCACGCCCGGCGGCGACTCGGACAACGGCAATTCCGTCTGCGATCCCATGGGCCGGGACGCTAGCGGACGGGCAGAGCTACAGGGGCTCGCGCAGGCAGCGCGTGACCTTGAGCGCGCCGCGGGAGAGCCGGCGGATCTCGGCGTTCGCGAGCCGGTCGATGACCGGATCGAACGGGTCGGCGACCATCGTGAACGGCTGGTTCACGAGATCGGGCGCGACGCCCGGGCCGGCCACCGAGGCGCGGTAGCGGTTGACCCGCGAGACGCCCTGGCGCTTGCCCTGCCAGATGAACGTGTAGCACCACTGCCCGCGCGGCTTGTGCGCGAGGAACATGTCGACGCGGCGCCAGCCCTTGCCCAGGTTCGAGTCGAACGACTCGATCGCGAGGTTGCGGCCCTTGCCGTCCAGCACGCGGCCGGCGCGGTCGTACTTGCCGGGCTGCACGGGGCGGCCGTGGTAGGTGTAGGTGCCGTAGATGTGGCGGAAGTGCTGCGGGTACGACCAGTCGGACTTGACGGTCAGCACCGGAGCCGCGCCGCGCCAGTGCGAGACGTGCAGCTCCTTCGGGCCGGTCTTGCCGCCGTGGTTCTTCTTGATGCGGATCCAGTTCTGGAGGGCCCAGTGCGTGCCGTCCTTCATGGTGCACGCGGCGACGACGGCCTTCAGCGGCGGACCCTTGTAGGGGCCGCACACGTTCTTCAGCTTGCGCCAGTCCTTGACCTTCTTCGAGACGGCGCCGCCGGAGCGGTCGTAGCGGAAGAACTGGGGCGTATCGCCCTCGGCCCCCCAGTAGATCACGTGGCGCTGGATGCCCTTCGCCTTGTACGTGACGAGGGCGACGCCCTTGCTGTTGACCTTGAGGCGGACGTTCTTGACGTTGCGGTCGACGATGTTCGAGGCGCCGGCGACCGGCACGGCGAGCAGGAACGCAGCCACTGCGATACAGGGAATTCGGAGCATTGGTACCTCCATCGGCGGGGGCGGTCGCAACGCCTCCCCCGTAAGGGGTACTCGCACCGTAGCCGCGTCTGAAACGGGTACCGACGGTAAGCGGACGCAGTTTCGGGCAGGTCCGCCACCCTGTCTGTCATGTCCCGCGCCCGCGCTCCCATCATCGTCGCGGCGCTCGTGATGGTGGTCTGGGGCGCCTCGCCGGCGATGACGAAGATCGCCGCCCGCGACCTCTCCTCGCTCGAGGTGGGCGTGCTGCGGACGCTGCTCGCGGGCCTGGTCGCGGCGCCGATCGTGTTCGCGACGCGCGAGCGGCTGCCGGCGGGCCGGCACCAGCGGGGGCTCCTCCTCGTCTCCGCCATCTCGGGGTTCGTGGCGTTCCCGATCCTCTACTCCATCGGCCAGGGGCGCACCTCGGCCATGCACGGCGGCATGATCCTGGCGGCGCTGCCGATCTTCACGGGCGCGTACGCGGCGCTGCTCGACCGGCTGCGGCCGTCGCGGGCATGGCTGGCCGGCAGCGCGCTGGCGCTGGCCGGTGAGGTCGTGCTGGTGTCGAGCCGCAGCGGCGATGGCGGCGCCGGCGCGACCGTCTTCGGCGACGCGCTGGTCGTGCTGTCGGCGATGCTGGTCTCCACCGGGTACGTGGCGGGGGCGCGCCTCGGCCAGGGCGGCTACCGCGCGCTCGCCGCGACCTACTGGGGCGTCATCATCGGCGCGGTCCTCGTGCTGCCCGTGCTCGCCGGCACGATCACGGCCGACGGCCCGCCCGACGCCGACCTCGAGTCGTGGGCGGCGATCGCGTGGATGGCCGTCGTGACATCGATCATCGGCTACATCGGCTGGTACTGGGCCCTCGCGCGCGGCGGCATCCAGCGCATCTCGACGATCCAGTTCCTCCAGCCGTTCTCGGGGCTGCTATTCGCGGCCTGGCTGCTGGGCGAGCAGTTCACCCTGCCGCTGGTCGCCGCGTCGGCCATGATCCTGGCCGGTGTGACGATCACCCAGAGGCGGTAGTCTCGCGCCCCATGGAACGCTTTCGCCTGGACGGCAAGATCGCGATCGTGACGGGGGCGGGCAGCCCCAACGGGATCGGCATGGCGGCGAGCCGCACCCTCGCCCGGCTGGGCGCGGTCGTGACCATCGCCGCGACGACCGACCGCATCGCCGAGCGGCAGCGCGAGCTGGCGGCCGAGAACCTCGTCGTCGAGACGGGCATCGCCGACCTCACCTCGCTCGACGCGGCGCAGGCCCTCGCGGCGGAGGTGGTCGGACGCCACGGCCGCGTCGACATCCTCGTCAACAACGCCGGCATGGTGCAGACCGGCGTCGAGACCGAGTCGCGCACCCTCGCGACGATGTCGGAGGCCGACTGGGACCTCGAGATCGCGATCAACCTGAAGACGTGCTTCGCGATGACGCGGGCCGTCGTCCCCGGCATGATCGAGCGCGGCTACGGGCGCATCGTCAACGTCACCAGCGTGACCGGCCCGGTGGTCGCCATCCCGACCTCGTCCGGTTACGGCGCGGCGAAGGCCGGCATCGAGGGGCTGATGCGCGGTCTGGCGCTGGAGGCGGGGCGCTACGGCGTGACGGTCAACTCGGTCGCGCCGGGGTGGATCGAGACCGGCTCGTCGTTGCCGCCGGAGATCGTCGCCGGGCGCGCCACGCCGCTCGGCCGGCCCGGGCGCCCCGACGAGGTGGCCGACGCGATCGCGTTCCTCGCCTCGGACGCGTCGAGCTACATCACCGGCCAGTCGATCACCATCGACGGCGGCAACACGATCCAGGAGTACCACGGGGTCGACGTGTACGACCGGGTGTAGAGCGCTCGCGCGCATCGGACGAGGGAACTCGCCTCTCCGCACCGTATGGTGAGGGGAAGAATGGCGACCGACACGTCTCCCCGGGGCACGCTGGTGCACCGCCTCGCCCGCCTGCTGCCCGCCGCGATCGTGCCGCCGCTCGCCCTCGCGCTCGCGTTCGGCGACGGCCAGTACGGCTCCACCTGGTACCCGGCCGGCATCGCGATCGTCGCGGCCTTCGTGCTCTTCTCGACCACCGGTCCGCGGCACGCGCTGAGCCGCGTCCAGGTCGTCGCGCTGTCCGCGGCGGGTGGGCTCGCCGGCTGGACGTACCTCTCGCTGCTGTGGACCGAGCTGGGCGGCCCGACGCTGACCGAGGCCAATCGGGCCGCCACCTACGCGCTCGCGCTGTCGCTCGTGGTGCTCGTGGGCGACACGCCGGAGCGCCGCCGCGACCTGCTGCTGGTGACCGCCGGCGTGTCGGGCATCCTCGCGCTGTACATCGGCGTCCACCTGATGGCGACGCCGAGCCTCGAGCTGTTCCAGGACGACCGCCTGTTCCGGCCGATCGGCTATCCCAACGCCCTCGCCGCCTTCCTGATGATGGGCCTCTGGCCGCTCGTGATGCTGGCCGCGTCGCCGGAGGAGCCGCTGGCGGTGCGCGGCGTGTCGCTGATGGGCGCCGCCGCGATCCCGGCCGCCGCCCTGCTGACGGTCTCGCGCGCCGGCGTGGTGTTCGCCGCGCTCGGTGTCGTCGTCTACTTCGCCTTCTCGCCGATCCGGGTGCGATCGCTGCTCGCCGCCGTCATCGCCTTCGCGCCGGCCCTCGCGGGCTTCAACGCGCTCGACGACGTCCAGTACGGCGCGACGGTGTCGGCCACGGAGACCGCCGGCCGGGTGATCGTGTTCGGCGCGCTCGCCGGCCTGGTCGCGGGCATCGCGTGGGGGCTGGCGGAGCGCCGGATCCGGTTCCCGTCGACGATCGGGCGGGCGCTGCGCGTGATCCTCGTCGCAGGCCTCGTGATCGGCGTCATCGGCGGCGTGGCCGCGGCGATCGACCGCGACGCGGCCGGGTTCGCCGACCGTCGCTGGCAGGCCTTCAAGGCCGGCCAGGACTCCGACGTCGGCGAGTCGTCCAACCGCCTCCTCACCTCGGGCTCGAACCGCTACGACTTCTGGCGCGTCTCGGTCGACGTGTTGCGCGACCATCCGATCGCCGGTGCCGGCGCCGCCAACTGGCAGTGGCACTACCTGACCGAGGGGACGTCGAACGAGGAGCCCGACAACGCCCACGGCGCGGTCTGGGAGTTCGCATCCGGCCTCGGCGTCGTCGGTGTGCTGCTGTTCGGCACGACGATGCTGCTCGCGATCGGCTCGGTCTTCTTCCCCGCGCAGACCAGCGACGGCCCTCGATCGGCTGCGCTGCTCGCGGCGATGACGATCGGCATCGGCCACATGCAGGTGGACTGGCTCTGGGAGACGCCGGCGACGGGATTGCTGGCGATGTCGATCTGCGGCCTCGCGCTGGCCGGGCTGCGGAGACCCGACCGGCCGGTGATCGCGCCGCTGCGCAAGGCCAGCGTCGTCCTCGCGATCCTGGTGGGCGTGGTTGGCATCCTGCCGGCGCTGCTGTCGGAGCGCTTCACCGATGCGAGCTACCGCGCCTCGGCGTCGGATGCGATCACCCTGGCCGAGCGCGCCGCCTTCCTGAACCCGTTCTCGGCCGCGCCGGAGCTGGCGCGCGCCGCCGCCGCCGAGCGCGCCTCGCAGCCCGACGCGCGCGTCGACGCCCTGCGCGCGGCCACCGAGCGGGAGCCGAAGAACTGGGCGACGTGGGCGCTGCTGGGCGAGGCGCAGGCCGCCGCGGGCGATCCCGCCGCCGGTCAGCGCTCGTGCCTCGAGGCGCAGCACATCAAGCCGACCGTGGTATGCCCCGGGCAGTCCAGCTGATCTCACGCCTGTCGGTCGGTGGATCCGTCCTGCAGGCCATCAACACCACGGCGTTCCTGCAGCGGCTCGGCTGGGACTGCGTCCTGATGCACGGGGAGCCCGGGCCGGGAGAGGGCTCGATGCAGTCGATCGCCGACGAGCTCGGCGTGGAGCGCGTGGTGCTGCCGCAGATGACGCGCGAGCTCGGCCCGCACGACGTGCAGTCGCTGCGCGAGTGCCGCCGCGAGCTACGCCGTCTGCGTCCCGACGTCGTGCACACCCACGGCGCCAAGGCCGGCACCGTCGGGCGCACCGCCGCGCAGCTCGCGCGGACGCCGGCCGTGGTGCACACCTTCCACGGCCACGTGCTGCGCGGCTACTTCGGCCGCCCCAAGCAGGACGCCTTCCGGCTGATCGAGCGCTCGCTCGCCCATGCCTGCGACCGCATCGTCGCCGTCTCGG
The DNA here is from genome assembly GCA_963722525.1 of uncultured Actinomycetes bacterium. Lineage (GTDB taxonomy): Bacteria > Actinomycetota > Thermoleophilia > Gaiellales > F1-60-MAGs149 > VFJZ01. The sequence goes on from CAVRMM010000002.1 coordinate 2,166,223, forward strand.
ACGAGGTGCGGTCCGACCTGATCGAGCTGAAGGTGGCGCGGCCGTCGAAGATCGAGGTGATCCCGGTCGGCTTCGATATGCAGCGGCTGATCGTGCCGGCCGGCCGCCACGACGAGCTGCACCACGCCTTCCGCGCCAGCGTGGGCCTGCCCGACGCGCCGCTCGTGGTGTCGTTCGTCGGCCGCATCGTGCCGATCAAGCGCGCCGACCGGTTCCTGCAGGCCGCGTGGGAGCTGCGCGACACGGCGGCGACCTTCATGGTGGTCGGCGACGGCGAGGAGCTGGCGGCGCTGCGCGGCTCCGAGCTGGCCCGCGCACTGGGCGACCGCGTGATCTTCACGGGCTACCGCTCCGACATCGCCGCGGTGTACCACGCCAGCGACGTCGTCGTCCTGACCTCCGACAACGAGGGCACCCCGGTCAGCCTCATCGAGGCGCTCGCCTGCGGCGTGCCGGTCGTGGGCACCGACGTGGGCGGCGTGCGCTCCGTGGTCGACGACGGCGTCACCGGATTCGTGGTGCCGGCGCCCGACGCCGCCCTGCTCGCGAGCCGCATCCGCGCGCTGATCGAGGACCCGGAGCTGCGCCACGGCTTCGGCCACGCCGGCCGGACGGCCGTCGAGAGCCGGTTCTCGGCCGAGCGCCTCGCAGCCGACCACGACCGCCTGTACCGCAGCATCCTCGCCTAGCGCGCGGACGCGGGCGAAACCGCGACGGAAGCCGCGCGGAAGTGCGCCGGCCGTGCGCGTTTGGGAACCTGGTGCCGAGACGCGCGCCGCGACGGTGCGCTTCAGGACGCCGAAGGCCCGGCAGATGCCGGGCCTTCGGGAGTACTAGGGCGCTCGGGGGGAGCGGGAGAAGTCGGATCAGGCGAGGTCGTCACGCCGACCGGTGCGGCGGAGAACGAAGCCCGCGACGAGCAGCGTGCCGCCGATGAGGGCGAACGTGATCATCTCGGCGCCCGTGAAGGGCAGGTCACCGGAGGCGCTGGTGCCCTCGGTCTGCGTGCCCAGGGCGGACTTGACGGCCTCGACGCCGTTCTTGCCGCCGTAGGTCTTCAGCAGCGGGCTCGAGAGCGCGTCGTTCAGGCTGGACTTGGAGTAGGCACCGTCGATCTGCCCATCCTTCGCATCCTGGATGATCTGGTCGACCGTTGCCGCTGACGCCATCGGGACGAAGGCGAGCATCATTGCGGCAACCGCGGCGATCAGGAAGATCCTCAACGTGTTGGGGGACAGCTTCATGCACATCACTTTCGGGGGGGTCGTCATGCTCAGAGTATCCCTTCGCCTATCGGTTCCGCAAGTTCTCTGTAGGTTCAGCTACATCGAGTGGGCAGACTTCATACGGATCGCCGGTCGGACAAATCGGTTGATCTGCCCGGGGGCTGATCGGGTCGGGCACCACCGTATGATAGTCAACCACTCGGCGCTCATCCCCCATCAAGGGGATCTTTTAACATATTCGCTACGGGCGCGCGCACAAGTTCAAGGCCATCGACGAGATTTGTGAGACGCCGACCGGCGGGTTTCTCGATATATCCGCGTCGGTGGCAGCGAGGTTCTCGCGCAGATGCAGGCGATCCACCGGCTCGGCGCCCGAAAGCCCCGATTGGAGTGTCGTCGCCGTGAATTGGCATCCGCTCGCCCACTGGCACGCCGTGGTCCCGCAACGTACAGTTCCGGGACCCGCGGAGGAGGGGTAATGAGGATGTTCAAGCGCATGAAGGGGCGAGGGCTGGTGGTCCTCGCCGTTGTCGGCCTGGCAGCGGCCGTGACGGCCATCGCACCGCTGGCATCGGCCGAGGACCCGCCCGCCACGAACGACTGGCGGCTCGGCTACGACCAGGAGTTCGACAACAACCTGAACGTCGTTCGCCGCCCAGTTCACGTCGGACTACTTCGTGTTCACCGAGGTCTACGACCTGCTGCTGAACTTCCAGCTCGCGGACAATGCGCCCGATCTCGAGAACTCGCCGGCCACGGGCTTCACGTCGTCGCCCGACGGCAAGGTCTGGACCTACACGCTGCGACCCGGCGTGAAGTGGGCCGACGGCCAGCCGTTCACCGCCGACGACGTCGTCTGGACCCTCCAGACCGTGGTCGACACGGCCGAGGACCCCGGCAACGTGCTGTCCGGCTACCTGCCGACGCCCGAGAAGATCGAGAAGGTCGACGACCTCACGGTCAAGATCACGCTCACCGACCCCAACGTCCGGATGTCGTCGCTGTACATCCCGATCCTCCCGAAGCACATCTGGGGCACGGTCGACCCGAAGAAGATCAAGGACTTCGATCCCTTCACCGAGATCACCGACGCCACCACCGGCGAGAAGAAGAAGGCGATCATCGGCACCGGCCCCTTCATGGTCACGAAGCTCGACAAGAAGGGCACCACGATCCTCGAGCGGAACCCGTACTTCTACGGGCCGAAGGGCGAGATCGACCGCCTGCTGATGGTCAAGTACGGCGAGAAGGATCCGCAGCTGCGCGACCTCAAGCTGAACAAGCTCGACGCGATCATCTCGGGTCAGCCGAAGTGGGCGGCGGCCGAGGCGGCGAACAAGGACATCACCGTCTGGTCGTATCCGAGCCCCGGCTTCTCGGAGATCGCCTTCAACTCGTGCACCGGCGCCGCCGACTCGCTCTGCACGGGCGTCGGCAAGGACGTCCACACGAAGGTCGTCCAGGACCCGGCGATCCGCCACGCGCTCTACTACGCGCTGAATCGCCCCGAGGTGGTCAAGACGGTCCTGCAGGACCAGGGCACCGTCGGGAACGGCCTCATCTCGCCGTACTACGCCAAGTACTACCAGGACTTCTCGGCGGATCCCGAGGTCGGCTACGCGTACGACCCGGCGAAGGCCAAGGAGATCCTGACGACGGGTGGCTGGAACTGCCCGGCCGGCGGCATCTGCACCAAGGACGGCACCACCGCGTCGTTCGACCTGCTCGTCCGGCAGAACAACCAGGACGACCAGAACGCCGCGCAACGCTATGCCGCCGACGCGAAGGCGGTCGGCATCGACATGAAGATCGCGATCGTCTCCGAGGACCAGATCAACGAGCAGATCTACGCGACCAGCCCGACCGACGAGAACAAGTACGAGCCCACCTACGACGCGTTCTACTGGGGCTGGGGCGGCGACAACGACTCGCCCGCCTTCAACCTCGACGTGCTCGTCTGCGGCTCGAGCTGGCAGGACTCCATGTACTGCAACCCGGAGTACGACAAGCTCGTGGCCGACTCGCTGAAGGAGCTCGACTTCGACAAGCGCCTGACCCTGATGCACGACGCGGAGAAGATCGCGCTGCGGGATGCGCCGTACCTGATCACCGACCACCAGAACAGCGTCTCCGTGACCCGGAACGACACGTGGACGGGGTACGTCCGCCAGCCCGAGACCACCGGCGCGCCGTTCTCCTACTCGTGGCTGCAGCTGCAGCTGATCAAGAAGGCGGAGGCCAGCGGCGGTGGCTCGAACACGGGCATCATCGTCGCCGTCGCCGGCGGGCTCGTCGCGCTGGTCGCAATCGGCGCCATCGTGATGCGCCGCCGCGAGAAGGCCGAACCGGTCGAGCTCGAGCAGGACTAGCCATGTCGTGGCGACACGCCGGCACGCGAGCTCTCGTCGCGTTCGGGACGCTGGCGTTCGTACTCGTCTTCAACTTCTTCCTGTTCCGCGCCGTCGGCGACCCGAAGAAGGACCTGATCCGGAGCCGCCTCTCGCCCGCCGCGCGAGAGGCGGTGATCCGGGAACGCGGGCTGGACAAGGACAAGCTGACCCAGTTCCGGATCTACGTCGAGCAGACCCTGCAGGGCGACCTCGGCACGTCCAACAACAGCCGCCGGGCCGTGATGGACGAGCTGATCGCGGCCCTGCCGAACACGCTGCTCCTGGTCGGGATCGCGACGGTGCTGTCGTCGTTCCTCGGCTCCTGGATGGGGGTGATAGCCGCGGGCAGGCGCGGCAGTACCACGGACACCGTCCTCACGCAGGGCAGCCTCGTGCTGTGGTCGATGCCGTTCTTCTTCATCGGCATCGTCGCGATCTGGCTGTTCGCCGTGAAGCTGCCGATCTTCCCGACTGGCTTGAAGAGCACGCCGGGCGGCCCGACCAGCGGCATCGACTACTACTGGGACGTCTTCCAGCACATGCTGCTGCCGGTCGGCACGCTCACCGTCAGCCTGCTCGCGCAGTACACGGTGATCATGCGGACGAACCTCCTCGACGTGCTCGGGGAGGACTACATCACGACCGGCCGCGCGATCGGCCTCTCGCGGCGGCGCGTGATGCGCCAGCACGCCGTCCCGAACGCGATGCTGCCCGTCGTGACGCTGATCGCGCTCAACATCGGCGTCGTCCTGTCGGGCGCGTTCGTGATCGAGTCGATCTTCTCGTGGCCGGGCATCGGCGACCTGACGATCAACGCGATCGGCGACAAGGACTACCCGGTCCTGCAGGGCGCGTTCCTGCTGTCGTCCGCGGCCGTGATCATCGCGAACTTCGCCGCTGACATGTGTTACGGGTACATCGATCCGCGCGTGAAGGAGAGCTGATGGCGACCGAGGCAGGCACCGTTCGCCAGCACGGCGCCGGCGAGCGCGCGTGGCAGGCGACGAAGAACGTCTTCTCGAAGACGTGGGCGTCGCGGCCGGGCCGGGCCGGGCTCGGCATCCTGATCCTCTTCACGCTGATGGCGCTGACGGCGCCGTGGCTCGCGCCGGAGGACCCGACCACCGACTTCCACCCGGAGATCCTCGCCCCGCCGAGCTCCGAGCACTGGCTCGGCACCGACGGCAACGGCGCCGACGTGCTGTCCGGCTTCCTGCTCGGCTCGCGCATCTCGATGTCGGTCGGCTTCGCCGCCGCCCTCATCTCCGGCGTCATCGGTGCGATCGTCGGCATCGCGTCCGGCTACTACGGCGGCTGGACCGACAAGATCCTGACCGCGATCGACGACTGGTTCCTCGTGATCCCCTTCCTGCCGTTCGCGATCGTCGTCGCCACCGCGCTCGGCCGCGTCGCCGACGGCTGGCCCGGCGGCCGCGTGACGCTGCTGATCATCGTCATCGGCATCCTCTCCTGGGCCGGCACGTCGCGCATCGTGCGCAGCCAGGTGCTGTCGGTGAAGGAGCGCCAGTTCATCGAGCGCGCGAAGGCGCTCGGCGCGTCGCCGCGCTGGATCGTGCGCAAGCACATCCTCCCGAACGTGCTGCCGCTGGTGTTCGCCAACACGGTGCTGATCGTGTCCGCGACCATCCTCGCCGAGTCGACCCTCGCGTTCGTGGGCCTCGGCGATCCGACGCGGCCGTCGTGGGGCACGATGCTGGAGCGCGCGAACGACTCCGGCGCCGTCGCCGTCGGCGCCTGGTGGTTCTTCCTGCCGCCCGGCATCGGCATCGTGCTCGTGGTGCTCGGCTTCACGCTCGCCGGGCAGGCGATCGAGGACATCATCAATCCGCGCCTGCGGGAGCGCCGCTGATGGCCACGGCACCCGCGGTCGGTTCGCTGGCCCCCGACCTGCCCGCCGACGTCCTGCTCGACGTCGAGGGACCTGTCGGTGGCCTACAAGCGCGACGGCCGCGAGATCAAGCTCGTCGAGGAGGTCACCTTCCAGGTCGGCCGCGGCGAGGCCCTCGGGCTCGCCGGCGAGTCGGGCTGCGGCAAGACGACGACCGCCCTGGCGCTGCTCGGGCTGCTGCCGACGAACCTGTACCGCGCGTCGGGCGAGATCGTGCTCAACTCGCCAGCACGGCGTCGTGTCGATCCACAAGCGCACCGAGCGCGGCATGCAGCAGGTGCGGTGGGCGCGGATCTCGATGGTGTTCCAGGGCGCGATGAACTCGCTCGACCCCGTGATGCGCGTGGCCGACCAGATCGGCGAGGCGATCCGGTTGCACGAGCCGAGCGATCGACCGGAAGGGCGTCGACGAGCGCATCGCCGAGCTGTTCGGCTACGTCGGCATCAGCCCGGCCCGCGCGCGGCAGTATCCGCACGAGTTCTCGGGCGGCATGCGCCAGCGCGTCATGATCGCCCTCGCCCTGGCCTGCAAGCCGGAGCTGATCATCGGCGACGAGCCGACCACGGCGCTCGACGTGATGATGCAGGCGCAGATCCTCGAGCTGCTGGAGGAGCTGCGCCGCGAGCTCGGCCTGGCGATGATCCTGATCACGCACGACCTGTCGGTGCTGGCCGAGACCTGCGACCGCGTCGCGATCATGTACGCCGGCCAGATCGCCGAGCTCGGCACCGTCCGCGACCTGTACTCGGATCCCGCAGCACCCGTACACGCAGCGCCTGCTGGCCGCGTTCCCCGCGATCGGCGGGCCGCGCGAGCTGGCGCCGGCCGATCCCCGGCGTGCCGCCCGACCCGGCCGACCAGCCGCCCGGCTGCCGCTTCGCGCCGCGCTGCCACCGGGTCGCCGAGCGCGTGCGGCGCCGAGGAGCCGCGAGCTGCGGGCGACTCGCGGACGACCGCCTCGTCCGCTGCCACTACGCGCCCTGGCCGGCGGGAGGTGCGGGATGAGTGCCCTCACGCCGCCGGTGACCACGCCGCTGTTCGAGGTGCGCGACCTGAAGGTGCACTTCCCGATCCGCCGCTCCGGCGGCCGCGTGGTGCGCGCCATCGACGGCGTCGACCTCGAGTGGCACCGCGGCGAGGTGCTGGGCATCGTCGGCGAGTCGGGCTGCGGCAAGTCGACGCTCGGCCGCACGCTGCTCGGCCTGGAGGCGCCGACGGCGGGCGAGATCCTCGTCGACGGCCAGCCGCTCGGCAGCACCGACCTGCGCGCCGTCCGCCGCCGCGTGCAGATGATCTTCCAGGACCCGTACCAGTCGCTGAACCCGCGGCAGACGGTCGGCTCGCTGGTGATGGAGCCGTTCGCCATCCACGGCATCGCGAAGGGCGACGAGAAGCGTCGCCGCGGGCCGTCGCGACGCTGGAGCGCGGCCGGGCTCGCGCCGGCGGCGCGGTTCTGGGACCGGTACCCGCACGAGCTGTCCGGCGGCCAGCGCCAGCGCGTCGTGATCGCGGCGGCGATGGCGCTGGAGCCCGAGGCGCTGATCTGCGACGAGCCGGTGTCCGCCCTCGACGTGTCGGTGCGCGCGCAGGTGCTGCACGTGCTGATGGACCTGAAGCGCGACCACCACCTCGGGCTGATCTTCATCACGCACGATCTCGGCCTGGCGTGGGCGCTGTGCGACCGGATCGCGGTCATGTACCTCGGCCGGATCGTCGAGTCGGGACCGGCGGAGCAGGTGATCGGCAACCCGCGCCACCCGTACACGCAGTCGCTGCTGTCGGTGGTGCCGTCGCCGTTTCCGCGCGAGGACGCGCCGCCAGATCCTCGCCGGCGAGCTGCCGGACGCCGCGAACATGCCGATCCGGCTGCCGGTTCCACCCGCGCTGCCCGAAGGCGTTCGACCGGTGCCCGACCGACGACCCGCTCGAGCTGATCGGCGCCGAGACCGGCCACGGCACCGCCTGCTGGCTGTGCCGAGGGCAATGGCTGAGCCGGCGCCCGACATGGCCGGCAAGCCGCGCGTCGACTACGGCGAGCACACGTGGCTCGAGCTGCGCGAGCTGGCCCGGCGCGACGACATCGTCGCGGTGATCCCGGCCGCCACCCTCGAGGACCACGGCTACCACCTGCCGATCGACACCGACGTGCGCCTGGTCGAGGCGATCGCGCGCGGCGCGGTCGAGCGCTTCAACGCGCAGGGCGAGGCGAAGGCGCTGCTGTGCCCGACGCAGGTGCACGGCTACACGCCGCACCATCTCGACTTCCCCGGCTCGGTGACGCTGCGCTGGAACGTGTTCGTCGAGAGCCTGCTCGACCAGGGCCGGAGCCTGATCCACCACGGCTTCGACCGCATCCTGATCGTGAACGGCCACGGCTCGAACATCCCGCTCGTGAACATGGCGGCGCGCCTGCTGAACGTCCAGCACCGCACCGCAATCTGCGCGTCGAGCTTCTACCTGACCGGCGAGGAGTCGCTCGCCGTGCTGCAGGAGCACCGCACCAGCGGCCTCGGCGGCATGGCGCACGCGTGCGAGCTGGAGACGAGCCTGTACCTCGCGATCCGGCCCGACCTGGTGCAGATGGACCGGGCGGTGACGGAGATCCCGGCCTCGTACTCGCGGCACGTCTTCATGGACTGGACCGACGGGCCGCTCTCGTTCATGCCGCACTGGAGCGCGATCACCGAATCGGGGGTGACGGGAGACGCTGCGGCGGGTACGGTTGAGAAGGGTCGGATCTGGCTCGACCAGGCCCGGAAGGAGATCGCCGAGTTCATCGGCGAAGTCGCGTTCCGGCCAAGGAATCCGGGCATCGACCACCACTGAGCCGACCTCCCCGGCGGAGGAGTACAGATCCGCCTGGAACCTGCCGATACCTGCCCGGAGGTGTCGGAGGCAACGGTCATTCAACAGGTACGTGGGGACGAGACCGGCCTGATCGAAGAGGCACGCGAGCGTCGCGTCCGACCGATGAGCCGCTGGGAGTTCGCCTGGGGTGCCGGCCGCGCTGCGTTCTTCATCGTCGCGGCCGTGGTCCTGGCCGTCGGCGTGGACTCCGGCCGCGCCATGGAATGGGACATCGCGATCCTGCTCGGCGTCGCCTACGCGGTGCTCTGGAACGTCGAGCTCGAGATCGGGCTCGGTGCGACCGTGCCCGTCTTCCTCGCCACGGTCCCGATGCTGTTCCTGCTGCCGACCGAGACCGTCCCGCTGATCTGCCTGGTGGCCGCGCTCGCGCAGGAGAGCCGCACCCGCGCCGGGTTCATGCGCCGTGCGCTCGGCACGACGTGGTCGCACATCTGCCTCCTCGGCCCCGTCGCCGTCCTGCTGCTGACGGGCTCCGAGGTCGCCGACTGGAGCGACTGGTACATCTACATCGCGGCGCTCGGGTCGTTCGTGTTCCTCGACATCGCGATGACGATGATCCAGATGCGGGTCGTGCTCCACAAGCCGATCGGCTACCGCGACTTCGCCGTCGGGCCGGCCGCCGACCTGGTGTTCGCGCTGATGGCGTTCCTCGGCGTCGTCGCCACGACCGGCTTCCGCTACGCCTTCGCGATCCCGATGCTGCTGGCGCTCGCCTCGGCCGCGCTCACCCGGGAGCGACGCGCCCGCGTCGACAAGGCGGCGGAGCTCTCGCACGCCTACCGCGGCACGGCATTGCTGCTCGGCAGCGTCATCGACGCGGACGACGGGTACACGGGCTACCACAGCCGCGGCGTCGTCGAGCTCGCCGTCGCGGTCGCCGACCAGCTCGACCTGGGCGACCGGTCGCGGCAGCTGACGGAGTTCGCGGCGCTGCTGCACGACGTCGGCAAGATCAAGGTGCCGAAGGAGATCATCAACAAGCCCGGGCCGCTGACGCCGGACGAGTGGGACGTCGTCCGCCGCCACCCCGGCGACGGCGCCGACATGCTGAACGGCGTCGGCGGGTTCCTGGCCGAGGTCGGCGACATCGTGCGCCACCACCACGAGCGGTGGGACGGCGACGGCTATCCCGAGGGCCTGAAGGGCGAGGAGATCCCCGTCATCGCGCGGATCGTCGCCGCCTGCGACGCGTTCAGCGCGATCACGACCGACCGCGCGTACCGCCGCGGCCGTCCGATCCCCGAGGCGATCGAGGAGCTGCGCCGCAGCGCCGGCTCGCAGTTCGACCCCGCGGTCATCGAGGCCCTGTGCCGCGTGATCGGCCGCGAGGACATCGCCCGAGCCCTGAACGCCGCCTAGCCCGGCGCGGGCCGTGTCGGATTCGCACCAGGCACCGAAACGACACGCCGCCCGAGGCGTTCCCGGGGTCTGACCCCGGAGACGGCCTTTTCGGGGTCTGACCCCAATCGGAGGTTTTCGGGGGTCAGACCCCGATCACGGAACCCGCGCGGAACTCGCGCGGATCGCGCGACCTGTGACCGTGCGTGCGCGTTCCGTCACGGACAATGCGTCATCCGCACGACGCGATTTGTCTGACTGAAGTCAGACAAATTGGCTCCGGCGGCCTTGGATCGGCCGCAAGGTCGTCACATCACCCAGACGGGGTACACGCCCAAATCGCCCCGAATCGCCCGTAACCCGACATATGCCCGGGTTGCATGCGGCGTGCCCGGCGTGATAGAAGCTCTCCGTCTCATCGGTGGGGATGGAAAGGGGGCAACGGCTTGAACGCCGCTGCTTTCCGGGTCACTGACATGGGCAAGGGCTGGTGACCGCGGCGGGCGGCTGAGGGGAGCCGCCCGCCATCCCCTCCGCCGGTACGCTGCCGCGCGGTGCACCACGACGTCGATCCCCCCGATCAGCCGTTCTGGCCGACCGTCCGCCGCCTGTCCGTGCTCTGGCGCGAGCAGACGCGCTTCGTCGTGCTCGGCGTCAGCTGCGCGTTCCTCATCACCGGCCTGACGCTCCTCATCACGAAGCTGATCCAGTCGATCGTCGACGACGCGATCGTGGCCGACCAGCCCGAGAAGGTGCCCGGCCTGGTCGGGATGATGCTGGTGCTCGCGTCGATCCGGTTCGGCCTCAACTTCTTGCGGCGCTGGGCGACCAGCATCATCGGCATCCGGGTCGAGGCGCGGCTGCGGCAGATGATGTACGACGCGTACCTGAGCTACCCGCGCCGGTTCTACGACCGGCACTCGACCGGCCAGGTGCTGTCGCGCGCCACGAACGACCTCTACCCCGTGCGGTACTTCATCGGCTGGGGCGTCGTGCAGTCGATCCAGAGCGCGATGATGATCGTCGGCGTCTCGATCGTCCTCGCCGTCGTGAACCCGCTGCTCGCACTGTGCGCCGGCCTGGTGATGCCGCTCGTCGCGGTGCTGACGTGGCGGTTCGCGTACCTCGTGATCCCCATCTCGCGCCAGGCGCAGCAGAAGTCGGCCGACGTCACCGAGGCGGCCGACGAGGGCGTCGTGGGCATCGAGATGGTGCAGGCGTTCGGTCGCGAGCCCGAGGTGAACGACCGCTTCCACGGCAAGGCGAGCGCCGTCCGCGACGTGGTGCTCCGTGAGGCCGCCGTGGAGGGCCGCTACCTGCCGGGCCTCGTCTTCCTGCCCTCGATGGCGATCGCCATGGTGCTCGCGCTCGGCGGGCATCTCGTCATCTCGGGCGACCTCACCATCGGCGAGTTCGTGCTGTTCAACGCGCTGCTGCTGCAGCTGGTGTGGCCGCTCGAGGCGCTGGGCTGGATCCTCAACCTCGCGCAGCGGGCAATCGCGTCGGCCAGCCGCTGCTTCGCCTGGCTGGACGCCATCGTGCCGCTGGTCGAGCCCGAGGTGTCGGCGCCGCTGCCCGACGGGCCGCTCGGCGTCCGGTTCACCGACGTCCACTTCGGCTACGGCGACGGCGACGAGGTGCTGCGCGGCGTCGACCTCCAGCTGGCGCCGGGCGAGATCGTCGCGGTCTGCGGCGCGACCGGGTCCGGCAAGACGTCGCTGCTGCAGCTGCTGCCGCGCTTCTACGACCTCGACACCGGCAGCGTCGAGATCGGCGGCGTCGATGTGCGCGCGATGCGCCTGCGCCCCCTGCGCGAGACGATCGGCCTCGTCACCCAGCGGCCGGTGCTGTTCTCGGCGCCGCTGCGCGAGAACCTGCTCGACGGACGCCCCGACGCGACCGAGGAGGAGATGCGCGAGGCGTGCGACGCTGCCGGTGTCGACGCGTTCGTCGACGAGCTGCCCGACGGCTACGACACGCTGATCGGCGAGCGCGGCGTGAACCTCTCCGGCGGCCAGCGCCAGCGCGTGGCGCTGGCCCGCGTGCTGCTCTCGCACGCCCGCGTCCTGGTGCTCGACGACCCGCTGTCGGCCGTCGACACCGAGACCGAGCGAGCGCTCGTCGGCCGCCTGCGGCCCGCCGTCGCCGGGCCGCACCGTCCTGATCGCGACCCAGCGGCTGTCCACCGTCCAGGCGGCCGACCGCGCCGTCGTGCTGGTCGACGGCAAGATCGTGGAGCAGGGGCCGCCCGACCGCCTGCTCGCCGCCGGCGGGCCGTTCGCCCACCTGTTCGCCGAGGAGGCGATCGGGGTTGGCTAGCCACCGGGCCGGGCTGCTGCGGCTCGGCGAGTACATCACCGCGCCACGCCGGCACCTCGTGGTGCTGTTCGCCGCCGCCGGGCTCACGGCCGCCGCGCAGGCGGGCGGCTGGCTGCTGGTCAAGGACGCCGTCGACAACGGCATGCGCGCCGGCGACGAGCGGCGGCTGTGGATCGACGTCGGCATCTACGTCGCCATCAACGCCGTCTCGTGGGCGCTCGGCTCCTACGTGGTGCGCGGCCTCGCCGCGGTCGGCCAGGGCATCGTGCTGGAGCTGCGCCGCCACCTGTTCGGGCACCTCACGACGCTGTCGCTGCGCTACTTCTCGCAGACCAAGGCCGGCTGGATCATCGCGCGGCTGACGAGCGACATCGACGCGCTCTCCGACGTGCTGTCCGAGGGCCTGAAGACGCTGATCGCCAACACGCTGACGTTCCTCGTGGCGATCGTCGCGCTGTTCGCCGTCGACTGGCGGCTGGCGCTCGTGGCGCTGACCGTGATGCCGCCGGCGCTGCTGTTCTCGCGCTGGTTCCAGGTGCGCTCGACCGTCGCGTTCGGCGAGGTGCGCAACCGCATCGCCGCCGTCACCGCCCAGATGGCCGAGTCGCTGGCCGGCATGGCCGTCATCCAGGCGTTCAACCGCGAGGACCAGTTCCGCGAGACGTTCCGCGAGCTGAACGAGGAGAACCAGACGGCGAACATCCACGCGCAGACCATCTGGGCCGTCTTCTTCCCCGCCGTCGAGTGGCTCGGCGTGCTGGCCACCGGCGCGGTGCTGCTGGGTCGGCACCGACCTGGTCGACGAGCGGCACCGCGACGCTCGGCACCGTGATCGCCTTCATCGGCCTGCTCGGCCTGCTGTTCCAGCCGCTCCAGGAGCTGTCGGAGCTGTACGGCCAGGTGCAGTCCGCCGCCGCCGCGATGGTGAAGATCGCCGGCATCCTCGACACCGAGACCGACATCGCGTCGAAGCCGCGGATGCCGAAGCCGATGCCGCGCATCGACGGCCGCATCGACCTCGACGGCGTCACGTTCGCGTACGGCGCCGAGCCGGTGCTGCACGCGCTCGACGTGCACGTGCCGGCCGGCGGCTGCCTGGCGCTGGTGGGCGAGTCGGGCGGCGGCAAGTCGACGACCGCGAAGCTGATCGCGCGCTTCTACGACCCGGCGCGACGGGCGTCGTCCGCGTCGACGGGCACGACCTGCGCGAGTCGAGCTGGAGAGCTACCGCCGCCAGCTCGGCGTCGTGCTGCAGGACCCGTTCCTGTTCTCCGGCACGATCGCCGACAACATCCGCTTCGCCCGCCCGGAGGCCACCGACGCCGAGGTGCGCGGAGGTGGCGCGCGCGATCGGCGTCGACGCCGTCGCCGCGCGCCTGGACGGCGGCCTGCAGCACGTCGTCCGCGAGGGCGGCTCGGGCCTGTCGGCCGGCGAGCGCCAGCTCATCTCGATCGCCCGCGCGCTGCTGGCCGACCCGCGCATCCTGATCCTCGACGAGGCGACGTCGAACATCGACCGGCCGACGGAGCGCCTGATCGAGGGCGCGCTCGACCGCCTGCTGCGCGGCCGCACGTCGCTGATCATCGCCCACCGGCTGTCGACCGTCCGCCGCGCCGACGAGATCCTGGTGCTCGATCACGGCCGCGTCGTGCAGCGCGGCACGCACGACCGGCTGATGGCGACGGAGGGCCCGTTCCGCCGGCTGGCGGCCGAGCTGACCGGTACTGTTCCGGGGCAATGAGCGACTTCCACAGCCTCCTGAACGAGCAGATCGGCCACGAGTTCTCGGCGGCGCAGCAGTACATCGCGATCGCCGTGTGGTACGACCAGCAGACCCTGCCGCGGCTCGCCGCGCACTTCTACCAGCAGGCGCTCGAGGAGCGCAACCACGGGATGATGATCGTCCAGTACCTGATGGACACCGACCGCAAGGTCATCGTCGCCGGCGCCGAGGCGCCGCGCAACGACGTTCGCGAGCATCTCCGAGCCGGTCGCCGTGGCGCTCGAGCAGGAGAAGCGCGTGACGGCGCAGATCAACGCCATCACGGCCGCGGCCCGCGCCGAGCAGGACTTCCAGGGCGAGCAGTTCATGCAGTGGTTCCTGAAGGAGCAGGTGGAGGAGGTCGCCTCGATGTCCGATCTCCTGCGCGTGTGCGAGCGCGCGAGCGGCAACGAGCTGCAGATCGAGGACTACCTGGCGCGCGAGGACTCGGCCGAGGGCGCCGACCCGACCGCTCCCACCCCCGCCGGCGGCCCGGTCTGAGGTCGCGCCGGGCTCGATCCCGGTGCATATCAAGCTGAACTAGCTGCAAACCGATACTCACATCAGTGAGTATCGTGCTTACTTTCCGTCGGGCTGCCCTCGTGTGCGGTCGCCGCGCTGCTCGCCGCCCCCGCCGCGGCGCTCGCCGTGACGGGCGCACCGACCGGGCTGACGGCCCCCACGCCGACCAAGGTGAAGCCGGTGCTGACGTGGACGGCGCCCGCCGCAGCCGGCGCCGGCATCGCCGGGTACAACGTCTACCGCGGTGCCACGAAGGCCAACGCGACGGTCATCACGGCGACGACCTACACCGACAACGCGGCCGCCGCCAACACCTCGCCGAGCTACACGGTGAAGGCGGTCGAGACGGGCACGAACCTCGAGAGCGCCGCGTCGTCCCCCTTCGTCGTCGTCTACGACACCACCAACCCCACGACGCCGACCGGCGTCAGCGCGACGACGCCCACCAACGCCGCACCGGTGCTGACCTGGACCGCCAGCACCGACGCGCTGTCCGGCGTCCGCCGCTACCAGGTGCTGCGCGGGGCGACCGTGCTCGGCACCACCACCTCGCTCACGTACACCGACTCGACGGTGTCGACGGCGGGCTCCTACAGCTACTCCGTCAAGGCCGAGGACTGGGCGGGCAACCTGTCGGCCGCGCGGCGCCAAGACGGTCGTGTTCGACAACCTGCCGCCGACCACACCGGCCGGCTTCAACCCGGCGGCCTCGCAGCGGACGAAGCCGACGATGTCGTGGACGGCCGCTACCGACACCGGCGGCGCGGGCATCGACCACTACGACGTGTGGCAGGCCGGCAGCCCCGACGTGCTCGCCGGGATCCCGACCACGACGAGCTTCACCGACGCCGCCATCACGATCGAGGCCACCTACGCGTACGTCGTCCGGGCCGTCGACAAGGCGGGCAACACCGGGCCGCCGACGGCCGTCAAGAGCATCACCTACGACGTCACGGCGCCGACCGTCCCGACCGGGCTGGTCGCGTCGGCGTCGCCCACCGGCGCGAAGCCGGCGTTCGCGTTCTCCGCCGCCACCGACACCGGTGGCACCGGCGTGACGAGCTACCGGCTGTACCGCGACGGCGCCTCGGTCGCCACGGCGGCGGGCACGACCGTCACCGACACGGCGCTGACGGTGGACGGCTCCTACGGCTACCGCGTCTCGGCGCTCGACGCCGCGGGCAACGAGTCGGCCCTGTCGAGTGCGGTGACCGTCGTCTACGACAAGACGGCGCCGCCGGTGGCGACCGCGCTGACCGCGGCGGCGACGCCCACCAACACCAAGCCGGCGCTGACCTGGACGGCGGGCGGCGCCGACGGCCTCTCCGGCTTCGCGCGCTACGACATCTACCGCGGCGCCGTGCTGGCCGGCAGCTCGGCGACGGCCGCGTTCACCGACGCCGCGCTCTCCACCTCGGGCTCCTACAGCTACACCGTGAAGGCGGTCGACCACGCGGGCAACTCCTCGAACGCGTCGACGGCCAAGATCGTCGTCTACGACGTGATCGCGCCGCCCGTCCCCGGCTCGTTCGCGGCACCCGCGGCGACGAAGGTGAAGCCGACGCTGACGTTCACGGCCGCCGCCGACACCGGTGGATCGGGCACCGACCACTACAACGTCTACCGCGACGACGTGCTGCTCGGCGTCGCGCTCACGACGTCGTACACGGAGACCTCGCCGACCTATCCCGACGGCTCCTACTCGTACACCGTCAGCGCGGTCGACAAGGCGGGCAACGAGGGGCCCGAGACGACGCCGAAGGTGGTCGTCTACGACACGACGGCGCCGATCGCCCCGGCCACGCCGACCACGTCGGCGCCGGTCACGAAGGTGAAGCCGGCCATCTCGTGGACGGCGACGACCGATCCCGGCGGCTCGGGCGTCGCCTCGTACACGGTGTACCGCGACGGCGTGCAGATCGCTGCCGCCGCGGTGGGCACGAGCTACCAGGACACGGCGCTCGCCGCCAACGGCACCTACGCGTACGCCATCCGCGCGAACGACGCCGCCGGCAACGCCTCGACGATCACGGCCACCGTCTCCGTCACCTACGACACGGTCGCGCCCCCCGTGCCGGTCAGCCTCACCGGCACCACGCCGACCGGCTCGAACCCGGCGCTGACGTGGACATCGGGCGGCCCCGACGCCCTCTCCGGGTTCGACCACTACGAGATCCTGCGGGCAGGCGCCAACATCGGCACGAGCACCGGCGCGGCCTTCACGCACACGGGCGCCTCGTCGGGCAGCAACGTGTACACCGTCAAGGCTGTCGACGAGGCGGGCAACGTCTCGGCCGCCTCCGCCGCGAAGACGATCGTCTTTGACAACACCCCGCCCGGCCAGCCGTCCGGCCTGGCCGGCGCCAGCCCGTCCAACCTGCCGGCGCTGACGTGGTCGGCGCCGACCGACGTGTCGGGTATCAACCACTACGAGGTGTTCCGCGACGCCGTCTCGATCGGCACGACGACGGCGACGACGTACGTCGACACGCCGGCGCCCTCCGAGGGCACCTACGTCTACACCGTCGCGGCGGTCGACAACGCGGGCAACAGCGGCGTGCCGTCGGCGGGCCGCACGATCGTCGTCGACGGAACGCCGCCACCCGTGCCGGTCAGCCTCGCGGGCGCCAGCCCGACGAGCACGAAGCCGGTGCTGACCTGGTCGTCCGGCGGCCCCGACCTGGGCTCCGGCTTCGCGCGCTACAACGTCTACCGCAACGGCGCCCTCGCCGGCACCGCGACCGGGCACGAGCTTCAGCGACACGACGCTGGCGGTGAACGGCTCGTTCAGCTACACCGTCAGGTCGGTCGACGTCGCGGGCAACGAGTCGGCCGCGTCGACCTCGGCCGCGATCGTGTGGGACAACGTCGCTCCTCCCATCCCGACCGGCCTCACCGGCGCCGCGGTCGTGACGACGACGCCGCATCTGGACTGGTTCAGCGGCGGCGCCGACGGCCTCGCCGGCCTCGACCACTACGACGTGTACCGCGGCGGCATCCTGATCGGCCAGGCGGGATCGACCAGCTACGACGACGCCGGCATCGCCGTCGACGGCACGTACACGTACACCGTCAAGGCCGTGGATGCCGCGGGCAACGCCTCCGCCGCCTCGAACAGCCGCAGCGTCGTCCGCGACGCGACGGCACCGAGCGTGCCGCAGGTGACGGCCGCCGCGACGCCCATCCGGACGCAGCCGACCATGACCTGGGCGACGTCCACGGACGGCTCCGGCTCGGGCGTGCTGCGCTACGACATCTACCGCGACGGCGGCCTGATCGCGTCGACGGCGGCCACCACGTACAGCGACGACGCGGCTCTCGTCGACGGCGTCTACGCGTACACCATCCGCGCCGCGGACGTGGCCGGGAACGTCTCCAGCCCGTCGCTGTCGGCGTCGATCCGCATCGACCGGGTCGAGCCGCCCGCGCCGGGCGGGCTGACCGTGCCGACGCCGACGAAGCTGCCGCACCTGACGTGGACGCAGGCCTCCGACGCCGCGACCGGCGGCTCCGGCATCGGCGCAGTACCACGTGTACCGCAACGGCGTGCGCGTCGGCATCGTCGCGATCGCCGACTTCCAGGACTCCACCGTCACCCTCGACGACACCTACGGCTACACGGTCACCGCGGTGGACGGGGCCGGCAACGAGTCGGACCCGTCCAGCGCCGCCACGGTGCTGTTCGACCACACGCCGGCGCCGGCGCCGAGCGGCCTGAACGGGCCCACCCCGTCGCAGGCGAAGCCCGACATGACCTGGGCGTCGGGCGGCCCCGACGCGCTGTCCGGGTTCGCGTTCTACGAGATCTACCGCGACGGCGGCGTCGTCGCCACCGCCACCAGCCCCACCTACACCGACAACGGGCTGCTCGTGAACGGCGTCGTACGTCTACGCCGTGAAGTCGGTCGACAACGCCGGCAACCGCTCGCTCGCGTCGGCGCCGCGGACGATGGTGTGGGACACGACGCCGCCGGTGACGCCCGCCAACCTCGCCGCCACCACGCCCGCCGCGAAGGCCTCGCTGACGTGGACGCCGTCGGCCGACACGGGCGGGTCGGGCATCGACCACTACGTCATCCACCGCGACGGCAGCCCGCTCTCCACCGCGGCCACCGCGACCTACGTCGACAACGACGGCACGCTGCCGGAGGGCACGCACACGTACGCCGCGCAGGCCGTCGACGGCGCCGGCAACTCGTCGGCGGTGTCGAGCCCGATCGTCGTGGTCGTCGACCGCACGCCGCCGGACACGCCGCCCAACGTCGCGGCCGCGAGCCCGACGCCGCGCCCGGTGATCACCTGGGACGCGGCCACCGACGGCGGGGCGGCCGCGACCGGCCTCGACCACTACGACGTCTACCGCGGTGCCACGAAGGTCGGCTCGACCGCGGGCCTGAGCTTCCAGGACGATGCCGTCAGCCTGGACGGCTCCTACGTCTACACCGTGCGCGCCGTCGACCGCGCGCAGAACGCGTCGGCGGCGACGCCGCCCGTGACCGTGCTGTTCGACAAGACGCCGCCGCCGCTGGCGACGAACCTGACCGCGCTGTCGCCGACGCCGCACGCGCCGGTCGTGTCGTGGAACCCGGGCGGCAGCGACAACCTGTCCGGCTTCCTGCGGTTCGACGTGTACCGCGACGGCAACCTGATCGCCGCCACGACCGTCCCGAACCTCACCGACACGACGCTGTCGGCCCAGGGCGCGCACGTGTACACCGTGCGCAGCGTCGACGTGGCCGGCAACGTCTCGGCGCCGTCGAACACACTCACGGTCATCTACGACACCACGCCGCCGCACACGCCGACCGGGCTGACGGTGCCGACGCCGACGAAGCTGCCGCATCTGACCTGGGACGCCGCGCAGGACGACGATACGGGCGCGTCGGGCCTCGACCACTACAACATCTACCGCGACGGCCTCCTCGTCGGCCACACGCCGACCACCAGCTTCGACGACTCCTCGGTGCCCGCCGACGGCTCGTTCGGCTACTCCGTCACGGCGGTCGACCGGGCCGGCAACGAGAGCCTCTACTCACGCACGGTGATCATCAGGTACGACGGCACCGCCCCGCTGCCGCCGCTCGATCCGAACGGCGCCACGCCGACCCGGCTGCCGACGTTCACGTGGGCCGCGGTGTCGGACCAGGCGACCGGCGGCTCGGCGATCGCCAGCTACCGCATCTACCGCAACGGCTCGTACATCGGCGAGACGGCCGGCACGAGCTACGTCGACGGCAACGTCGTCGTCTCCGGGCATCAGATCTACACGGTGCGCGCCATGGACGCGGCCGGCAACGTCTCGGCGCCGTCGCGGGCGCTCGACCTGATCGTCGACCTCGAGGGGCCGCTGCTCGACGCCGTCTCGTTCCCGGCCCAGCGCTCCATCGGCGCACTGGTCGACTTCCAGGTGGTGCCGCGCGACGCGCTCTCGCCCATCGCCGGCACGGCCACGTGGGACTTCGGCGACGGCTTCGCGTCGGGCAACAAGGTCACTCACATCTTCCAGACGCCCGGCACGTACACCATCACCGTGAAGGCCTCGGACACGCTCGGCAACACGACGATCGTCGCCAACCGCTCGATCCGCATCGTGACGATGCCGGGCGGCACGCGGGCCGCGGTGCTGCGCCTGAACCCGCTCAAGACCCTGACGCTGAAGACGGTGAAGAAGCAGAGGTACGTGTCGGTGTCCGTGTTCGTCGACTTCCCCACGAGCATCGAGTTCCGGCTCCAGCGCGGGGCCAAGCTGGTCTCGAAGACGACGAAGAAGGTGCGCGCCGGCACGGTGGCGATCCGCCTCCCGGTCTCGAAGAGCCACCTGCGCAAGGGCATGTTCAAGGTCAGCGTCCGCGCCCTGACCGGCACGCTCAGGGCGTCGCGCATCTTCCGCGTCCGGTAGCAACGCGACAATGCCCGCCGTGCGCGCACGCGACCACGGCATCGTCATCGGACGGGTACCGACCGGGCGGGCGAACGCCATCACCGACGTGCCGGGTGTCGCCGTCGGCCACGCCTCCCACAGCCCCGAGAACACGGGCGTGACGGTGATCGTGCCGCGCGCGGACTCCGACACGTGGCTCGCGCCGGTCTATGCGGGCGTGGCGGTCCTGAACGGCGCCGGCGAGCTGACCGGCTCGATCCAGATCCGCGAGTGGGGCGTCATGGAGACCCCGGTCTTCCTGACCGCGACGCCGTACGTGGGCGCCGTGTACCACGCCGCCACCCAGGTGCTCGGCGAGCGCCAGCGGGGCATCGGGGTCGACGACGTGATCATCCCGGTGGTCGGCGAGTGCGACAGCTCGGGCGTGGTCGACGTGGTGCGCGGGCCGGCGCCCGACGCCGCGCTGATCGCCGCCGCGCTGGACGCTACCGGCACGGACGCCGTCGGCGAGGGGCAGATCGGGGCCGGCATCGGCATGCACTGCTCCGACTTCGCGGGCGGCATCGGCACGGCCTCACGCACCTGCGGGGCTACACGGTCGGCGTGCTGCTGCTCGTCAACTTCGGCGACTGGGAGGAGCTGCGCATCGCCGGCCGCCTGGCGAACGTCGAGGCGCCGGGACGCGGCGTCGACGGCTCGTGCATCGCCGTGGTCGCCACCGACGCGCCGCTGCTATCGGGCGGTCTCGAGCGGCTCGCGCGGCGGGCGTTCCTGGGCCTGGCGCGGGCCGGCTCCTACGCCTCGAACGGCTCGGGCGAGATCGCGATCGCGTTCTCGACGGCGAACGCCGACTGCGCCCGACGCGGCGCGCCCGACGTCGTCCGGCCCGAGATGCTGCGCTCCGAGGCACTGCACTCGCTGCTGTTCGCGGCCACGGTGGAGGCGGCCGAGGAGGCCGTCATCAACGCGCTGCTGGGCGCGCACACGCTGGTCGGCCCGCGCGGGACGGCCCACGCGTTCCCGGTCGACCGCTTGCCTCAGGCGTAGTCGTGGTGGGCCGCAGGGCGGCCGCAGTGCGGGCAGACCGACGCCGACACGGCGTGGTCGTCCGCGAACCCCACGACGACGAGCGTCGGGCGGTGACGGCGGAGGATGTGACAGAAGAGCTTTCGCATCGGGTCTGACCTCGTTATCGGACGCACGATGTTCGTCCGCAAGGGTCAAACGGCCCAGTTGCGGGAGATTTGTGCGATTCGAGGTCAGCCGAGGCCATGACTGGCGGGGCGGTCGGAGCAGATGCCGTCCACGCCGAGATCCTGCAACCGGGCCAGATCGCGCGGGTTGTCCACCGTCCACGTCCAGATCTCGCCGCCGCGCTCGTGCACCGCGGCGACGACCCGCCGGTCGACGAGCCGGTGGAAGACGGTCACCAGATCGGCCTTGTACTGCTCCATCAGGCCGGGGATGGCAGTGGCCATCTGCAGCCGCGCGACCGGGATGCCGAGCTTGCGGACGATGCGCGGCAGCGACGATCCGCGGCGCGGGATCGTGAGGCCGATCCGGATGCCGGGCTCCTCGTCGCGGATGCGCACCAGGCCCTCCCAGCCGCCGCCGGTACAGGTCGTCCGGCCGAGCATGCCGGCGCGGCGCACGGCTTCGACGATCGCCGGTCCCGGTCTCGCTCTGCTTGACGTCGAGGTTCGCACCGGCCGCCGACGTGTCGGCGATCAGGCGCAGCGCGTCGACGAGCGGCGGCGCGCCGGGCCGGTTCGGGTCGTCGTGGTGCAGCACGAGCACGCCGTCGCGCCGACGGCGGACGTCGACCTCGACCATGTCGCAGCCGAGCGCCAGCGCCGCCGCGATCGTGGCGAGCGAATTCTCGCCGCCCTGCGCGGCATACCCCCGGTGCGCGATCCTGAGCAAGGAAGCGGAGAAGGCGGGATTCGAACCCGCGATGGAGGTTGACCCCCCATACCCACTTAGCAGGCGGGCGCCTTCAGCCACTCGGCCACTTCTCCGCGGGTGTCTCAATCCTACCAGCGGCCCGAGTTGCGGCGCCGACCTGCGGACGGTACCCGTTGCGCAGGGCGTGCAGCGTCGTCGGCGGGGTGATCGCGGCGACTCGGCCCGCGCGCGGACGGCACCGCTCGGTGCCGTAGCCGGCGGTCGTCCACGGCACGATCGCCTCGTCGGCGACCAGCGCCGGCCCGTCGTCCAGCAGCACGAAGCCGCCGCTCGGGATCTGCGCCCACGGCAGCTCGTGGAACCGGCGCCGGTGCGTGCCGCGGTAGAGGCGCTCGCCGTGCAGGCGGCGGTCGAGCTGCCACGCCAGCGGCGGCGCCTCACCGGTGCCGGCCGTCACGGCGGCGCGGAACGTGTTGTAGGCGGCGCGGCGGCAGAGCGCGCACGGCCGGTGGCCGGCAGCCAGCGCGACCGCCTCGTCGTGGAAGAACAGCACCGTGAAGTGGTGCGGGTGCCACTGCGGCAGCTGCCAGTCCCTGTGCCGGAGCGCGCAGATGATCCAGAGCGGGCTGCGGTGGAACCGCACCACCTCGGTGCCGCGGTGCAGGATCCCGCGGTTGCCGAGCCACGCGCCGCGCAACGGGATCGCGACGATGTCCCCGAGAGGCGTCACGCGATTGGGGGCGGGCGACTGCATGCGCGCATCATCCGTGACGCCGCGCGCGTCGCGCTAGGGTCGGCTAGACCCCGCTTTCGGCGAGACGTCCCGTACCCTGGGCTGAGGATGCCGATCGCCGCCGAGACCTCCCGCCGCAAGCGCGCAGCCGCATGGCTGTCCGTGGGCGCGAACCTGGGCGCCACCCTGCTCAAGCTGGGCGCCGCGGTGCTGACGGGCTCGTCCGCCGTGCTGTCGGAGGCGGCGCACTCGTTCGCCGACCTGACGGCCTCGATCATCGCGCTCGTCTCGGTGCGTGCCGCCGACCGCCCGGCCGATCCGGGGCACCCGTTCGGCCACGAGAAGATCGAGCACGTCTCCGGCGTCATCGAGGGCGCGATGATCATCGTCGCCGCCGCGGTCGTCGCGGTGCTCGCGATCACGCACCTCGGCGACCCGATCGTACCACTCCGGCTGGGGCATCGCCGTGCTGCTGGTGACCGCGATGGTCAACGTCGTGGTCGGACGGCGCGTGCGCAAGGTCTCGCGCGAGACGCACTCCGCCGCGCTCGAGGCCGACGCCGCGCACCTCTCGGCCGACGTGGTCACCTCGCTCGGCGCCGCCGGCGCGCTGGCCCTGGTCGCGATCACCGGCATCGCGGAACTCGACGCGATCGTCGCCTGCGTGATCGCCGTGCTGGTGGCGCGCACCGGGCTGGAGCTCGTCATCTCGGGCACGCGCGTGCTCGTCGACGTCGCGATCCCCGAGCGCGAGGTGCAGATCGTGCACGAGGTGCTCGACGGCACGGACGAGATCCGCGGGTGGCACCGGCTGCGCGCACGGCGCGCCGGCGCGACGCGGCACATCGACCTGCACCTGCTCGTCGACCCGTCGATGTCGGTGGCCCGCGCGCACGAGATCACCGACAAGATCGAGGCGGCGCTGGAGCAGCGGCTGGGCGGCGCCGACGTCGTGATCCACATCGAGCCGGCCACCCACGTGCCCGCGCCGGACGAGGCGCTCCTGTAAACCACGGGCGCGGTTCTGCCGATGAAGGGCCGTCAAGGCCTTTCAAGGAGTCTTCGTGCGCCGCCTCGTCCTTCCGTTGTTCGCCCTGTTCGCGCTCGCGCTGACGGCCGCCGCCTGCGGGTCGGCGACGAACGACTACCGCGGCAAGGTGGCCGACGTCCAGCAGCAGTACTCGGCGCAGATGACCGACCTGACCACGCAGGTGACGACCGAGATCGGCACGAACCCGACGGCCGCGTCGGCGTCGCTGACCCGGCTCGCGACGGTCGTCAACCAGTTCGCCGCCGACGTCGCCGCCGTGAAGCCGCCGGCCGACAAGCAGGCGCTCGCCGACCAGCTGGTGGGCGCGTACCGCACGCTGGCGCAGGCCTCCCTCGACCTGAAGGCTGCGCTGGACACGAAGGACCAGGCGGCCCTGAACAAGGCGATCGAGCAGTTCAACAAGGCGACGGCCGACGAGAGCGCGGCCATCGACGCCTTCAACGCGGCCGACTAGAGCGGTCGGTAGGATGCACGTTCCGGAGAGGTGGCCGAGTGGTTGAAGGCGGCGGTCTCGAAAACCGTTATGGGGCTTACGTTCCATCGGGGGTTCGAATCCCCCCCTCTCCGCTCTCCGTCGTGCGGTCGACCCGCTGGCGACGGCTCACGCTCCTGACGGCCGCGGCGTTCGCCCTGCTGGCAACGCCGGCCGGCGCGGCGGAGTGGCGGCAGAACGCGCCGCGGGGACCGGCGCTGACGTGGCCGGCCACGGCGGTCGACGTCTCGCGCCTGCCGGGCGCGCGGGAGCGCGTGGCGGCACCGATCGGCGACGGGCCGGGCGCGTACGCCGTCCAGTCGGGCACCGCTTACCGCACGCTCGACGGCGCGACCTGGACGCGCCTCGCCGCGTCCCCCGTCGAGTTCCCGACGGAGGTCGCCGCGCCGGCGGCCGCGCCGGACACCGTGTGGCTGGTGCGATCGGGCGGCGTGCTCCTGAAGTCCACCGACGCCGCCGCCACGTGGCGTGCGCTCGCGAACCCGTTCGGATCGGGCGGCGTGCACCTGGTCCTCGACGCGGCGAATCCCGACCGGGCCTGGGCGAGCTCGCTGCAGGGCCTCGGCGTCCGGCGGACGGTCGACGGCGGCGCCCACTGGACCGCCGTCGGTGTGCCGGCCGGCGTGTACCCCCTCACGCTGACGGCCGATCCCCGCGGCGGCGGGACACTGCTCGCGACGGGCGACGGCGGGCTCCTCCGCTCGGCTGACGGCGGCGACCACTGGACGACGCGGACGTTCGGGAACCCCCGCGACGTCGCGTTCCTGGGCGACGGGGTCGTGCTCGTCACCGTCGGATCCGACGTCCACCGGTCGCTGGACGCCGGCGTCACCTTCGCCACCGCCGAGGCCGGCCTGCCGCGGCTCCATCCGCTGGAGCTCGGGCCCGCGGCCGGGCGCCGGGCGATCGGCCGCGTCGGCGTCCGGATGTACGAGACGGTCGACGCCGGCGCCACGTGGCGGATGCTGCCGCCGGGACCGGACGTGCAGCCGCTCGGCACCATCGCGCTCGCGGCCAGTGACGTGCAACTGCTCGCAGCGACCGAGGACGGCGTCTTCCGCCAGCCGCTCGGCGGCGGCCCCTGGCGCCGGGCTCGCGGCCTCCCCGTCGGGGCGTCGGTGTCCGACGTCGCCGCGCGGGGCCGGCGGGCGTTCGCGATCGTCCACGGCTACGGCGTGTACGGCAGCAGCGACGGCGGTATCCGCTGGCGCCGCATCAGCAACCGCGGCGCCGCGAACGGCATCGCGATCGCCGTCAACTCCCACGGCGTGCACCTGCTGGACGGGGCCGTGGTGCGTTCGACCCGCAACAAGCTCGCCTTCGCGCGGCAGGACACGGTCGCGAACGTGTTCGACCTCGAGGCGGCCGGTGACGACGTGCTCGCCATCGGCGCCTCGGTGTGGCGGCGCCACAAGGACGGCGGGTACAAGCTACGGGGCGAGGGCAAGCTCGCGGCGGCGATCGACCCCGCGGATCCGCGGCACGTGGTCGGCCTCGGCTTCGACGACGACGGCGTCTTCGAGTCGCGCGACGCGGGTCGCAGCTGGCGCCGGTGCCTGAAGACCAATGAGAACGTGACGGCGGCCATCGGCCGGGACGGCCGGATCGTCGTCGCCGGGCCGCACTCCTACGTGCTCGGCCGCAACTGCCGGATCGTGCGGCGCCTGCCCGGCATCGAGGATGGTGCGTCCGGTCCGATGCTGGTGCGGCGCGACGCGATCCACCTGGTATCCGACGGGCTGCTGACGCTGCGCGGTCGCCACTGACCCTGCGCGACACTACGGTCGTGTCCGCGCCGGAGTCGACGCCCTACGAGCAGTTCGGCGGCGAGCCGTTCTTCACGGCGCTCGTCGCCGGCTTCTACGCCCGGGTCGCAACCGATCCGGTGCTGCGCGCGCTCTATCCCGGTGCCGATCTCGGCCCGGCCGAGGAGCGGCTGCGGATGTTCCTGGAGCAGTACTGGAGCGGCCCCGGCACGTACTCGGAGCGGCGCGGGCCGCCCCGCCTGCGGATGCGTCATGCCCCGTTCGCGATCGACGAGGACGCGCACGACCGCTGGCTGAAGCACATGCGCGCCGCCCTCGACGAGCAGCACCTGGCGCCGGAGCTCGACACGGTGCTGTGGACGTACCTCGTCGCCGCCGCCGCGCACCTGCGCAACGCGTAGCGGCCTCCCCGCAACACGCGCGGACCGCGCCAGATCGGACGCAACCCCGCGCAGGACCGTGCGCGGGGCGCAGATTCGGTGCCAGGCACCGAATCTGCCGGCTTGGGCGCCCCTCGTGACGGCTTGCGCGCCCCTCGCGCCGGTTCGCGCGCCGCCGGACGCCCGTCGGCGTCAGATGTCGCCGAGCAGCACGACCGGATGCTCCCGGTCCGGCTCGACCGCGGTCGGCGCCGCGTCCTCCTCGACGGTGACGTCGACGAGGCGGAAGCTCTCGGCGCGGCCGGCGGTGGCGAGCGTGCACCGCGCCTTGCCGTCGCGGCCGACGCGGAACGTCCCCGCGGTGATGCCCCGGCGGCCGTCGGAGAGCCACACCTCGTAGTGCTCGCCCGGTTTCGAGGCCGGGAGACCGTCCGCCTCGAGGTAGATCGTCGTGCCGTGCGGGCCCGAGCGCAGATCCGCGGTGCCCCACGCGCTCGGCGCGGAGTCGGTGCCGGACAGGTCGACGGCATGCGCCGCCGCCGTGTCGTCGCCGAAGCCGCCCATCGCGACGACGATCGCCAGCGTCGCGGCGGCGCCGATCGCGAGGCCGCCGATGCCCGCCAGCACCGGGCGCCGCCGCAGCAGCCGTCGCGGGCGCGGGAGCGGGAGGGCGAGCGGCCGGCGCGTCGCCGCCTCGATGCTCCGGGCGACCGAGTCCTCGAGGCCGGCGGGCGGATCGACCCGTGCCCCGTCCACGCCGCCGGCGAGGTCGAGCAGCGGGATCAGCCCGGCCATCTCCTCGTAGTACGCGTCGCACCCCTCGCACCCGGCCAGGTGGGAGCGCAGCACCGGCACCTCGGCCGGATCGAGCGCGCCCAGCGACGTGCGCGGCGATGGACTCGCGATGCTCGCGGCAGGGGGTCACCTGGCACCCGCCTCGTCGAACGCCAGACGCAGGTTCTCGAGCGCGTAGAAGCAGCGGCTCTTGACGGTGCCGACCGGCAGGCCCATGCGCTCCGCGGCGGCCACCATCGTCATGCCCTGGTAGTAGACGAGGTCGAGCACGGCGCGGTGCTCGGGCTTCAGCCGCGTCAGCGCCTCCTGCACGTGCCAGCGCTGCATCGCGCGCTCGATCGGCTCGTCGTGCGACGGATCCTGGGCTCCCTCGCCGAGCGCCAGCGGCGGGCGCACCGACCGGCGCCGTTCCATGTCGATAACGGCGTTGCGGGCGATGCCGTACACCCACGTGCGGAACGTCGCACGGGCCGGGTCGAAGTCGGACGCCGAGCGCCAGACCCGCGTCAGCACGTCCTGCACGACCTCCTCGGCCAGGCCGCGGTCGCCGAGCCGGCGCAACGCGAACCCGTACAGGCCGCCGCCGTAAGCGCGATAGAGGGCCCGGACGGCGGACTCGTCGGATCCCGTCTGCAGCTCGCGTGCGATCAGCTCGTCGGTAGTCACCCTCGGTGGAGGTACGCACTTCTCCCACCTGCGGTTCAGCCTCGGCCACGCGGGTACCCTTGCTACGTGGCCGAGGATCGCGCCCAGCGACGGGACGTGCCCGCCCTCGACGGATTTCGCGCACTCGCGGCCGTGTCGGTGGTGGCGTTCCACCTGATCAACACGACGGCGCCCGTCTGGTTCACCGAGGGCCCGCCGGAGCTCGCCCGCAACGCGCTGCACCACCTCGGCGTCAACGCCGTGTCGGCGTTCTTCGTGCTCTCCGGCTTCCTCGTGGCACGCCCCTTCGTCGATCACGTCATCGACGACCGGCCGCTGCGCCTGCGGCGCTACATCCGCGCCCGGGCGCTGCGGATCCTGCCCGCCTGGTGGCTGGTGCTGCTGGTGGTCCTGATCATCTCGAATCACCACGTACTGGGCGATCCGGGCGACCTGGCGCTGCTCGCCACGCTGCAGCACTCGTGGGATCCCGAGCTGCTGCGCAGCGTCGTCCCGCCCGCCTGGACGCTGGTGATCGAGGTCAGCTTCTACATCGCGATGCCGGTGCTGCTGATCGCCGCGCGCCGGCCGCTGCAGCGGTTCGGCCGCAGCACCCGCATCGCCGCGCTGGCCACGCTACTGGTCGCCAGCGTGATGGCGACGATGTGGCTGCACCGCGTCTGGCTGAATCCCGCGACCCAGCCGCACCCCGACCTGCGTCCCTTCACGTTCTCGCTGCCGATCTGGTGGGACGCGTTCGCTCTCGGCATGCTGGCCGCCCTCGCCGTGACGGCCGGCCGCGGCGCCGTGCCGCTGGGCCGCGAGCTGCGGTACGCCTCGATCGTGCCGATGCTCGCCGCCTGGGACTCCTTCGGCGACCCGGGCGTCCACCGCAACACGCTGATGGCGATCGCGTGCGCGATGGCCGTCGCCGGCATCGCCGGTGCACCCGGCGGTGCGGTTACGAGCCTCCTCGCCACGACGTGGCCGCGGCGCATCGGCTGGTGGTCGTACGGCATGTACCTGTGGCACCTGCCGATCCAGTACGCGTTCGTGCAGACGGGGCTGCTGCACCACGACGCCCCCGCCTCGACCTTCTTCTGGCTGCCGGTGCTCCTGGTGCTCGACATCGCCGCCGGCTGGCTGTCGTACCGCTTCATCGAGGCGCCGCTGCTGATGCGCATCGACCGGCCCGACTGGTGGCGGCCGTGGGCGCGGACCGCGACCGCCTCTGTAACGCAGGGCGCCGCTGCGGCACTATCCCGACATGGAAAAGATTGAGATCCCCGACGAGCAGTGGCGCGAGAAGCTCGAGCCGCAGCGCTACGAGGTCCTGCGCCGCAAGGGGACGGAGCGTCCCTTCACCGGCGAGTACAACGGCACCAAGGATGACGGCGTCTACCGCTGCGCCGGGTGCGGCGCCGAGCTGTTCGGCTCGGACACCAAGTTCGACTCCGGCTCCGGCTGGCCGAGCTTCTACGCGGCCATGAACCCGGAGGCGGTCGAGCTGCACACCGACCACAGCCACGGCATGAGCCGGACCGAGGTCACGTGCGCCCGCTGCGGCGGTCATCTGGGGCACGTCTTCCCGGACGGCCCGCAGCCCACCTGCGAGCGCTACTGCATCAACTCGCTGGCGCTCGATCTGGAGCGCTCAAAGTAGACTGGCCCTTGCGCGGAGTGGTGTCCGAGTGGTCGAAGGAGCGTGACTGGAAATCGCGTAGGCGGGTGTTGAGCCTGTCTCGAGGGTTCGAATCCCTCCCACTCCGCCTCGGGCTGCCGTGACGTTCATCCGGCAGCGGCGCCTCAGCCCAGTGCGCGCAGGCGCAGGGCGCTGGAGCGCAGCTCCGCACGGTCGAGCCGGCCTGCCTTCGCGGCGCCGGCGACCGCGTCGATGACCGCCAGCGTGCTCCACGGCGACGCCACGAGCACGCTGTCGGCGCCGGCGCCGAGCGCCTTCACCGCCACCTCGCCGACCGAGCCGTACGAGCGCAGCGCGTCGGCGTCGAGGGAGTCGGTGACGATCACGCCGTTGAAGCCCATGCGGCGCAGCCGGCGGTAGGTCTCCTTGCACAGCAGCGCCGGCCGGCTGCACAGCGCGGGCACGACGACGCTCGACACCATCACGCAGCGCGCGCCGGCGTCGATGGCGGCGCCGAACGCCTGAAGCTCGCTGACGACCGCGAACTCCGACCGGCGGTCGACGGCGACGCCGGCATCCGTGTTGGTGCCGACATGGCCGAGCCCGGGGAAGTGCTTCACGCAGCCCGCCACGCCGCCGTCGTGCAGGCCCCGCATCGCCGCCACGACCCGCTTGCCCGCCTCCTTCGGCGTGGAGCCGAAGCTGCGGAACCCGGTCGCACCGCCGCTGTCGACGTCGGCGACGGGGGCGAGATTGACGTCGACGCCCAGCTTGCGCAGTGCCTTGCCCGCCGTGCGGTACTCGCGCCGGGTGTGCGAGGCGGGCAGCAGCCGGAGCTCGCTCGGCGGCGCCGGCCCCAGCGAGCGCACCCGCCGGACGGAGCCGCCCTCCTGGTCGATCATCACCACCGGCTGCGGGTCGGCGCGGCGCAGGACGAGCCGCAGCGCGCCGCCGCCGTCGCGCAGCTCGCCGAAGATCACGAGGCCGCCCGGGCGCTTCGCGAGCACCTGCCGGCCGGCCGCCGATCCGACGCCGCCGAGCGCGCCGATGACGACGTCGGCGGCGCGCACCGCCGGCGGCGGCGCGGGAGTCGGAAGGGCCAGCAGCACGTTCCGGGAGAGGATACTGACCCGGCCGACCGGATCCACCGGTGCGATAGGATTGCCGGCTCCGGCGCGTATAGCTCAGCGGTAGAGCGCCCGCTTCACACGCGGGAGGTCCCTGGTTCGAACCCAGGTACGCGCACCTTCCTGAGCCCGCGGAACGGCCGGACGACGAGCTCGCCGTCATCGCGGCGGATGAGCACGTTGCGCGGCGTCCCCTGCCCGAGCCAGCGGGCCACGACGACCACGGGCCGGCCCCGCTCGAGATACGTCCTGCCGACCATTCCCCCTGCAGGATGCCCGTTCTGCGCAGTAGGCCGCACGGCCCTGTCGCGGCAGTTCCGCCCGGCCTATGGTGGCGACGGTCTCTTCTAGCCGGAACCGCATCCCCGGCTCGTGAGATAGAGAGCCGCCCGCGCCGGTTTCGGCGCGGGCGTCTCTCCACCCGATCGCCGGCCCTTACGATCTGCGCCATGAGCGATCACACGCACCGCTACACCGCGAACTGCTCGTGGCGCGGGTCGACCGCGGTCGGCTACGAGGCCTACGACCGCTCGCACGCCGCCGCCGCTCCTCCCGCCGGCGCCGCCCTCGACCTGAGCGCCGACCCCGCGTTCCGAGGCGACCCCGCGAAGCTGAACCCGGAGCAGCTCGTCGTCCTCGCGGCCAGCTCGTGCCAGCTGCTGTCGTTTCTCGCCGTCTGCGCGCGGGCGCGCGTCGACGTCGTCTCCTACGAGGACGAGGCCGTCGGTGAGATGCCCGACGGACGCACGCCGTGGATCGAGCGCATCGTCCTTCGTCCGCGCGTCACGTACCGCGGCGAGACGAAGGAGGAGCGCGTGCTGCACCTGCTCGAGCTCGCCCACAACGAGTGCTACATCGCGAACTCGCTGCGCACCGAGATCACGCTGGAGCCGACGCTGGAGCGGATCGCGTAGCCCGCGGGCCCCGGCCTATACTCGTTCGGTGAAGCGCACCCCGGCCGACCAGCCCGTCGCCTTCGTGGAGATTCCGAAGGGCAGCCGCAACAAGTACGAGTACGACGAGCGGCTGGGGCGCCTGATCCTCGACCGGACGCTGTACTCGAGCGTCGTCTACCCGTGCGACTACGGCTTCCTGATCGACACCATCGGCGAGGACGTCAGACCCTGTCGACGCGCTGATCCTGGTCGCGGCACCGACGTTCCCGGGCTGCCTGATCCCGGTCGATCTCGTCGGCGTGCTGCACATGCGCGACGAGGCGGGCGAGGACGCGAAGGTGCTCTGCGTGCCCCACAACGACCCGACCTGGACGCGGGTGTCGTCGTACGACGAGATCCGGCGCGAGCTGCTGGAGGAGATCGCCCACTTCTTCGAGGTCTACAAGGACCTCGAGAAGGGCAAGCACGTCGAGATCGGCAACTGGGGCAGCCGCGAGGAGGCGCAAGCCATCTACATGGCGGGGCGCGATCGGCACGAGGCGACGGCCGCCGCCCGCCTCGTCGGCCCCGAGCTCTAGCTACGCGCCGAAGTCGACCAGCACCTTGCCCGACTTGCCGGAGCCGGCGAGACGGTCGTACGCGTCGCGCGCCTGCTCGGCGGGATAGACGCGGTCGACCAGCGCGCGGATGCGCCCCGTGGCCAGCTGGGGAACGACCTCGCGCTCGAACGCGCGCACCGCGAGGGCCTTGTCCTCGAGCGACCGGGCGCGCAGCACGGTGCCGTGCAGCTCCGCGCGGCGGCCCATCATGGCGCCCAGGTCGAGCTCCACCTTCGAGCCCGCGCCGACACCGACGATGACGATGCGCCCGCGCGGGTTGAGGGCCTGCAGGTTGGCGGGGAAGTGCGGCGCGCCGACCAGCTCGAGGATCACGTCGGCGCGCACGTCGTCGGCGAACGAGTCGTCCGGCACGGGCTCGGCGCCGAGCTCGCGCACCAGCGCCGCAGCCTCCTCGGAGCGCACCACGCCGAACACGCGCGCGCCCGTCGCGACGCCGATCTGCACCGCGGCGCTGCCGACCCCGCCGTTGGCGCCGTGCACCAGCAGCGTCTCGCCCATCGCCAGCCGCCCGCGGGTG
Organism: uncultured Actinomycetes bacterium; assembly: GCA_963722525.1. Taxonomy (GTDB): domain Bacteria; phylum Actinomycetota; class Thermoleophilia; order Gaiellales; family F1-60-MAGs149; genus VFJZ01. The sequence continues at coordinate 2,199,010 of CAVRMM010000002.1, forward strand.
CGGATCGCGTCGTGCGCCGTGATGAACGCCTCCGGCACCGCCGCCGCGTCGAGGTCGGACAGCTCGTCCGGCACCCGCGTCACGCAGCGCTCGTGCACCGCGACGCGGTCGGCGAGCCCGCCGCCGGCGATGAGGCCGAACACGCGGTCGCCGGGCCGGTGGGCCAGCACCTGGCTGCCGACCGACTCGACGACGCCCGCCACCTCGAGGCCGGGGACGTCCTGGGGCGAGCCGGCCGGCGCGGGATACTTGCCGGCCCGCTGGAGCAGGTCGGCGGGGTTGAGGCCGGCATGGCGGACGCGGACGAGCACCTCGCCGCTGCCGGGCTCGGGGTCGGGACGGTCCTGCAGGTCGACGACCTCGCCGCCGCCGACGCCCGTGAAGACAACGCATCGCATGGGGGTGAACCCTACCTGTGCCGCGCTGATAGGATTCGCAGCGACCGTGCTAGGCGGGGAGCTAGCGGTTCCCTGTACCGGCAAGCCGCTCTAGCCGGGCTGAACTCCCACCTTCGGGGGCCAGCCCGTCGGCATCAGGGCCGCCTTCTCTGGCGTTGATGACCAGGTCCCGCGCGACTAGCGCTCTCGAACCGTGTCAGGTCCGGGAGGAAGCAGCACTAAGGGAGTTTGCTGGTGCGCCGCGGGGAAGCCTGGTCGGAGCTGGAGATTCCGGCACCGGCCGACGGACAGCCAACAACGGTGGGTGCACGGTCACTTCAGCCCCGGCACCGAACCACCCTCCTACACTGCATCCGGTGTCCGCGCTCTACCGCAAGTACCGCCCCCAGGATTTCGACGATGTCGTCGGGCAGACGCACGTCGTCCGCACCCTGCGCAACGCCGTCGAGCAGGGCCGCGTCCGGCACGCGTACCTCTTCGCCGGGCCGCGCGGCACGGGCAAGACGTCGCTCGCGAAGATCCTCGCGAAGTCGCTCAACTGTCTCGCCTTCGACGGGCCGACCGGCACGCCGTGCAAGGTCTGCGAGTCGTGCCGCTCGATCCACGACGCGACCGCGCTGGACGTGATCGAGCTCGACGCCGCCTCCAACCGCGGCATCGACGACATCCGCGAGATCCGCGAGCGCGTCGCCGTCCAGCCCGCGCTCGGCCGGCGCAAGATCTACATCCTCGACGAGGCGCACTCGCTCACCGTCGACGCCTCCAACGCGCTGCTGAAGACGCTCGAGGAGCCGCCCGAGCACGTCGTGTTCGTGCTCTGCACGACCGAGCCGCACAAGCTGCTCGACACGATCAAGGGCCGCTGCCAGGCGTTCGCGTTCGCGCGCCCGTCGGTGGAGGAGATCCGCGTCGTGCTGCGCCGCATCGCCGCGGCCGAGAGCATCGAGGTCGACGAGGACGCGCTCGGTCTCGTCGCGCGCAGCGCGCGCGGCTCGTTCCGCGACGCCGTGTCGCAGCTCGACCAGCTCGCCACCGCCTGCGGCGGCGTCGTCAGCGCGAGCGACGCCCGCGCCCTGCTCGGCCTCGTCGAGGAGCACGTGCTGCGTGGCATCGTCGACGCCGCAGCGGCCCGCAACGCCCCCGCCGCCCTGCGCGCCGTCGACGACCTCGCCACCGCGGGCCAGGACCTCGGGCAGCTGGTCGGCGACCTGCTCGGGCACCTGCGGCTGCTGCTGCTGACGCGCGAACTGGGCGAGGTGCCCGCCTCGGCACCGCTGGCCGACGAGGCCCGCGCCGCGCTGGCCGAACAGGCCGGCCGCGTCGACGAGCGGCTCGTCGTCACCCTCCTGCAGGGGCTCCTCGGCGTGCTCGACGAGCTGCGCGACGGCGGCGATCCCCGCCTGCCGCTGGAGCTGGAGCTCGTGCGCGCGTCGCGGCCGTCGACCGACCGCTCGATCGAGGCCATCCTGCGGCGCCTCGACGCGCTCGAGGTGGGCGGGCCGGCGCCGATCCCGCCGCCGGCGCCCGTGCCGATCGGCGCCGCACCCGTGGCGGCCGAGCCGGCCACCCCGGCGCCCGCCGTGGCACCGGCGGAGCCCGCCGCCGTCGCCCCGCCCGCACCCGCGCCGGCCCCGCCGGCGCCGGTCGCGCCGCCCGAGCCCGTCGCGCCGCCCGAGCCCGTCGCGCCGCCCGCTGCCGCGGAGACACCGCCGTGGGACGTCGAGCCCGCTCCGCCGGCCGAGCCGGAGCCCGTTGCGCCGACCGCTCCGGTCGCCGCGGCCCCGCCCGCGCCGGTCACGCCGCCACCGCCGCCGCCCGTCACCGATGACGATGACATCGGCCCGGTCTGGCGGCTGAAGATCCTGGCCCGGGTGGCCGAGCGGCGGCCGTCGCTCGCCCCGCACCTGGAGTCGGCCACGCCGTCGCTGTCGGAGGGCGTGCTGCGCCTGCAGTTCCCGTCCAGCGCGCAGTTCCAGAAGTCGTTCGCCGACACCGAGGCGAACCGCGCCATCGTCGCGGAGGCCGTCACCGCCGTGCTCGGCGAGCGCCGCCGGATCGTGCTCGAGACGCTCGACGGCCCCGCCGTCGACGCGCCCCCGCCGGCGCCCATCCCCGAACCGGTCGGCGACGAGCCGGTGCTGTCCGAAGAGGATTCCGAGGCCGCGCTGATCCGCGGCTTCGTCGACGCGTTCGACGCCCACGAGATCGAGGAGGAGTCGTGAACCAGCAGCAGATCATGCGGCAGGTGCAGCAGATGCAGGCCGCGATGGCACAGGCCCAGGCCGAGATCGCCGCCACCGAGGTGTCCGGCTCGGCAGGTGGCGGCATGGTCACCGCCACCGTCACCGGCAGCGGCGACCTGAAGAGCGTCAAGATCGACCCGGCCGCCGTCGACCCCGAGGACGTCGAGATGCTCGAGGACCTCGTCGTCGCCGCCGTCGCCGAGGCGCGCCGTGCCGCCGACGCCCTGTCGCAGGAGAAGATGGGCGCCATCACCGGCGGCCTCGGCTCGCTGATGGGCGGCATGGGTCTGAACATGCCCGGGACGTAGTGCTCCCACCCTCCGCAGAGCGTCTCGTCACCGAGCTCGAACGGCTTCCCGGCATCGGCCGCCGCACGGCCCAGCGGCTCGCGTTCCACCTGCTCAAGGTGCCCGAGCCCGAGGCCCTCGGCCTGGCCGAGGCGCTGCGGGACGTGCGCGAGAAGATCACGTTCTGCACCGTCTGCTACTCGCTGGCGGAGGGCGAGCGGTGCGTGATCTGCCAGGACACGCGTCGCGACCAGACGCAGATCTGCGTGGTCGAGACGCCGTCCGACGTCGTCCCGATCGAGCGCACCGCCAGCTACCGCGGCCTCTACCACGTGCTCGGCGGCGCGCTGTCGCCGATCGACGGCGTGGATCCGGCCGACCTGCGCATCACGGAGCTCGTGCGGCGCGTCGAGGGCGGCGCCGTCGAGGAGGTCATCGTCGCCACGAACCCGACGATGACGGGCGAGGCGACGGCCTCGTACCTGGCGACGCTGCTGCGTCCCCACACCCGCGTCACGCGGCTCGCGAGCGGGTTGCCCGTGGGCGGCGATCTGGAGTTCGCCGACGAGGTCACCGTCGGCCGTGCCCTGAGCGGACGGCGCGACCTGTAGGGCGCTCCGCCGACGTCCGGCACAATGGGTACCGGCCATGGCCCACGACGCGCCCGCATTCGACACCATCGTGATGAAGTTCGGCGGCTCGTCCGTGGCCGACGCCGAGAAGGTCAAGAAGGTCGCCCAGCACCTCGTGCAGGCCAAGGACCGCGGCCTGCGGGTGGTCGGCACGGTGTCGGCGATGGGCAAGACGACCGACGGGCTGATCGACCTCGCGAACGCGGTCTCGCCCGAGCCGAACCCACGCGAGATGGACATGCTGCTGTCGACCGGCGAGCGCATCTCGTGCGCCCTCGTGGCGATGGCGATCCACGACCTCGGCCACGAGGCCGTCTCGCTGACCGGCTCGCAGGCCGGCATCGAGACCGACGCGTCGCACACCAAGGCGAAGATCGAGCGCATCAACCCGCACCGCGTGCTGGCCGCGCTGGACGCCGGCAAGATCGTGCTGGTGGCGGGGTTCCAGGGCGTATCGGCGGCCACGAAGGACGTCACCACCCTCGGCCGCGGCGGCAGCGACGCGACGGCGGTCGCCCTGGCGGCGGCGCTCGGCGCTGCCTGCGAGATCAATTCCGACGTCCCGGGCGTGTTCACGAGCGACCCGCGGATCGTCCCCGAGGCGCGCAAGATCGCGCGCCTCTCCTACGAGGAGATGCTCGAGATGTCCGCGTCCGGCGCCAAGGTGCTGATGCTGCGGTCGGTCGAGCTCGCACGCAACCACGGAGTGCGCATCCACGCCCGCTCGACGTTCTCGGACGAGCAGGGCACCTGGATCGGAGAGGACGGCATGGAGAACGCGATCATCTCGGCGGTCACGCACAACGAGAAGGAGGTCGTGTTCACGCTGACGGGCATCCCCGACCGTCCCGGCGCCGCGGCCACCGTCTTCGACGCCGTCGCCGCCGAGCACGTGAACGTCGACACGATCATCCAGAACACGATCCACCAGGTCGCCGAGCTGTCGTTCTCGGTGCCGTCGGAGGACGTCGCCGCGGCCCGCGCCGGCATCGCCGCGGCCATGGCCGTGCTCGGCAAGATGGACGTCGACGAGGATCACGACCTCGCCAAGGTGTCGCTGATCGGCGCGGGCATGCGCTCGCACCCCGGCATCGCCGCCAAGATGTTCCGCACCCTCGCCGACAACGGCATCAACCTGCGCATGATCTCGACGTCGCCGATCAAGATCAGCTGCATGATCTCGAAGGACGAGATGGCGACGGCCGTGCGCGTCCTGCACGAGGCATTCGAGCTCGACCGCGAGCCGATGGAGGAGGAGGCCGTCCGTGCCTAGAGTCGCGATCCTGGGCGCCACCGGCGCCGTCGGCGATGTGCTGCGCCGCGTGCTGGCCGAGCGCGAGTTCCCGGTCGACGACCTGGTCTGCCTGGCGTCGCCCCGCAGCGCCGGCAAGCGCGTCGCGTTCGGCGACGACGAGGTCGAGGTGCAGGCCGTGTCCGCCGAGGCGTTCGAGGGCGTCGACATCGCACTGTTCAGCGCCGGTGCGACCCGCTCGCGCGAGTGGGCGCCGATTGCCATCGAGCGCGGCGTGGTCGTGGTCGACAACTCCTCGGCCTTCCGGATGGATCCGGAGGTGCCGCTGGTGGTCGCCGACGTCAACCCGGAGGCCGCGCGCAACCACCGCGGCCTGGTCGCGAACCCCAACTGCTCGACCATGCAGCTGATGCCCGTGCTGAAGCCGATCCTCGACACCGCCGGCATCGAGCGCGTCACGATCTCCACGTACCAGGCCGTCTCGGGCACCGGCCAGTCGGCCATCGACGGGCTGCGCACCGAGGCGTCGCAGTCGCTCACCGGCGACGCCGTCGCGCCCGCCGTGTACCCGCATCGCATCGCCTTCAACGTGATCCCGGTCGCGGGCTCCTTCGCCGGCGACGACGGCTACACCGACGAGGAGCTGAAGCTCGTCAACGAGACGCGCAAGATCCTGTCGGCGCCCGACCTGCGCGTTTCGGCCACCTGCGTGCGGGTGCCGGTCGTGACCGGCCACTCCGAGGCGGTCTGGGTCGAGACCACGCGCCCGATGTCGCCCGACGAGCTGCGCGACCTGCTGATGGAGCGCGAGGGCATCGTCGTCGTCGACGATCCGCAGAGCCACGCGTACCCGACGCCGCTCGACGCGGCCGGCTCGGACGACGTGTTCGTCGGGCGCATCCGCCGCGACCTGGGCTGCGAGAACGGCCTGGCGCTGTGGGTCGTGTCCGACAACCTGCGCAAGGGTGCGGCCACGAACGCGGTGCAGATCGCCGAGCTGCTCGTGCGCGACGGGCTGCTGACGGCGCGCTAGCCCTAGCCCGCGGCGGCCGGTGAGCCGGCCTGGCGCCACGTCTGCACGGCCGTCCACGCCTTCTCGAGGGCGTTCTGGTCGTCGGAGACCGGCACGATGCCGCCCAGCTCGAGCCGCATCAGCTCGATGCGGCCCGATGTGCGCAGCGTCCGGAAGCCGAAGTCGGCCAGGAAGTCGCGCGGGAAGACCGTTCGGTGGCGCAGGAACCGCGCGCCGAACTCCTCGCCCTCCTCGTAGCGGTACGCGAACGCCTCGATCGCGTCGTGCCCGCCGTCGCGGACCTCGCCGATGCACGCCAGCACGAGGCTCTGGAGCGCCCACGGCGAGCCCACCTCGACCAGGAACGAGCAGGTGATCAGCACCGCGTCGGGCGACGGCGGCCCGGCCGGCAGGTCGCGGGCGCGCTCGAAGGCCTGGGACGGGCCGTACTGCAGGAAGGCGATCAGCCGGCCGCCGTCCAGGTACAGCTTGCCCCACGGGCCGAACTGCTCCTGCACCTCCTCCATCCAGCGGCGCTTGTCCGGCTCGCGCCCGCCGACCCGCTGCTGCCACCACGTGCAGCCCACGCAGCACTGCGGGGCGTCGGCGATCGTCGCGCCCGTCAGGTGGGCGACCCGGATCTGCGACGCGCGGGGCTCAGCCTGCGACACCGGCAGCCTCTTCCACGACCACCGAGATGCGCCCCGTCTCGAGCGCCATCATCGACAGCAGGTACGTGCGGATGACGCCGTCCAGCGCGTGGCACGCGGCCGGCGCGGCGACGCCCGCGCCGAGCGCGACGTGCAGCTCGATGTCGACCGGCCCCTCGGCGCCCGTCACCCGCACGCTCCGCGCGCCGGCCAGCGAGACGCCTGCGACCTGCGCCACGGCGTCGGTCACGTACGTCGCGATCACGGGATGCGAGACGAGCGCGCGCACCGCGGGCGTGCCGGTCGACTCGGGAGCGTCCATGCAGCGGAGTCTACGCGGCGCGAAGCTCCAGGACGGTGACCTCGGGCCGGGCCGCGAAGCGCAGCGGCACGAAGGTGGTGCCGAGCCCGCGCGAGACGTGCATCGCGGTTCCGTCGCGCACGTAGACGCCTTCCAGGTAGTCGCGGCTGAGGTGCGCGAGCCGGAACCGCCCGCCGGGGTAGGGGATGCACAGCTGCCCGCCGTGCAGGTGGCCGCTGAGGATCAGCTGCCACTCGCCCGGCTCGACGCGGTCGAGGACGCGGGGGAAGTGGCAGAGCAGCAGGCGCAGCCCGGCGGTGCGGTCGACCAGCGCGGCGCCGCGCTCGTCGTCGTCGGCCTCGAACGTGCGCGGCGCGAGGCCGCCGAGATGGATGCGCGCGCCGCGCGCCGCGACGCTCGCCGTCTCGTCGGACAGCAGGCGCACCGGCGTGCCGTCCAGGTCGGTGAGCGCGCGGCCGTCGGCCAACGGGTCGTGGCCGTCGGCGTGGTCGTGGTTGCCGAGCACGGCGAAGGCGCCGAGCGGCGCGTCGAGCAGGGCCAGCGACCGGCGCAGGGCGTCGTCCCCCGACTCCCGCGCCCGCAGGTCGCCCGTGACGACGACCAGATCGGGCTCCGCGCGGCGGATCAGCTCGACCCCGCGGGCCAGCGACCGGGCGTTCAGGCCGGGCGCGCCGACGTGGAGATCGGACAGGTGGCCGATGCGGAGACCGTCGAGCGCGGGATCGAGGCCGGCGATCGGCACCTCGCGCTCGCACGCGCGCACCCACTGGGATTCGTAGAGGCCCCATCCGACCCCTGCCGCGGCGACCGTCAGCAGGCCTTTCCTGGCATTCATCCGGGGCGTTCCCTTCTCTCGCGCGGAGTGATATGGTGGGCGACGCACGGCCCAGAGTGATGCGTCGCACACATCTTCGCGGACGCGAGGGCCACGGCTTGGCAGCCCCCCGCTGCTAGGGCCCAGCCGGGTGCGGGCGGCTCTTTCCGTCGCAGGCCGCCCCCCGGCTGGCGTACGGTCACTTGCCCGGAAATGCGGTCGAGAACGAGCACGCCGACCACAGCCCGAGCCGGGCCCGGCGCGCCACCCGGACGCGGCGCTCGATGTCGGCCGCGTTGGCGTCGTTGGGCGGGATCGCGAGCTCGCGGGCCAGGCCCCGGTCGGCCAGCGTCGCCGCCAGGTCGGCGCCCGCCAGCGGGCCGGTCAGCGGCGTCACCCCGGCCAGGGTGCGGCCGTATTTGTCGTGCGACTCGGGCCCGGTCGCGAGGCGGACGCGCTGACCCAGCAGCGCGCCGCGGACGAAGGCCGCGGCGATGTCGCCATGGCACGCGGCGGGCCTGTCGTGGGCGACCTCGGGCGTGTCGACGCCGATCACACGCACGTGCGTCCCGTCGACCACGATGGTGTCGCCGTCCAGCACGGCGTCGACGTGCCCCGCCGCGGGCCGTGCCAGCCGCTCGCCGGCCAGACCGCCGCCGACGACGGCGAGGAGCACGGCGACGACGAGGGCGATCCGCATCGAGCCAGGCTACGCGGCATCGTCGTCACGGAGGTCGCGCCGATCGTCAGGGGACGCGCGCGGCGTCGACGAGGTCGAAGTACTTCCGCGCCGTCCTGCCCACGCCGCCGACGCTGCGGAAGTCCTCGACGCCGGCGACCGTGACGCCGATGCCGAGCGGCAGCATCCGGCCGGCGAGCACCGCGGCCCGGCGGCGGGCGAACTTCATGATCACGCGGTCGGCGAGATCGCGGTTGATCGCACCGATCACCTCGTCCGGCAGATCGTCGATGCCGGCCGGGTCGATCCGCCGCCCGGCGGCGGTCAGGATGCCGTCCTTCAGCACCACGACGCCGGTGGCGAGACCCAGCGTCAGCAGCACGTCGAGGCGGCGGGCCTCGATGTCGGCGAGATCGCGCCCGCGCAGGTGCGCGATGGCCAGGATCTCGGACACCTCGGCGTAGGTGACGGCGGCCGAGTCGCCGAACGCGGCGGCGACCTCGAGGCCCGTGCCGACGCCCCATACAAGCGACGGCAGGCCGCTGGCGAGACCCACGAGGCCGCCCCGGCGGGCGCGATCGCGGATCAGCGCCCGTTCCAGCCCCGCCTGGTCGAGCCCCGGATTCTGCAGGCGGAAGATGTCGACGTCGGCCGCGATGGCCAGGGCGCGGGTGCGCACGACGGTATCGAGCGCACCGCGCGTGACCACGGCGAAGCGGTTGGAGATCTCGTCGATCGCCGGACCGACTGCGCGTCCGCCGACGCGCTTGACGATGGCGGTGGACAGACCCAAGACCGCAGCCTACCCGCTCCCGGAGGGGCCGTCGACGGAAGGAGTATTCGGATACGGTTCGTGCATGGCCCAGCGCGCCCGACGTCGCAACAGCGAGCCGAGGAAGGCGCCTGACTGGGTGCCCGACGAGCTGCTCGACCGCCTGGGCGTGTTGTTGCGCGATGACGCGTTTCCGAAACAAGCGCGCAAGGTGGGCCGGTACTGGCCCGAGCGGCTCGACGTGCTGCTCGACCACGCCGGTGGCTCGGTGCCCCCGGCCGAGCTGCTCGAGCCGATCGAGGAGCTCGAGGAGCGCTACGGCCTGCCGCGCGTCGCGCTGACGATGCTGCGCGTCGGCATCCCGTCCCCCCTCGCGTCCGGCGTCATCGACCGGTTCATGGCCACCAACGGCCTGGCGCCGATCCCGGTCGGCGCCGACGCCGACGGCGTCGTCACCCGGCCGGCGGTCGCCGCCAGTCCCGAAACGCTGCTGAAGGAGCGCGACCGCATCGCCGAGGACCTGCGCCGAGAGCGAGAGCGGACGAAGGACAAGGACCGCAAGCTGCGCGAGGAGCGCGAGGCGCACGCCGCCACCCGCTCCGAGCTGACCTCGGAGCGCGACAAGCTGCGCAACGCCCTGCGCGACACCGAGAAGCAGCTCGCGTCGGGGCCCTCCAGCGAGGTCATCACGGCCGCGCTCGAGGCCCGCAACCAGGCCGAGGACGTCGCCGAGGAGGCGCGTCGCGACGCCCGCGACGCCGCGACCCGGGCGGCCGCCGCCGAGGCGGCCACCCGCCGGGCCGAGTCGGCCCTGGAGGCAGCCCGGTCCGACGTCGACGCCGCCCGCGCCGAGGCGGAGCGCCTGCGGGCAGCACCGCCGTCCACGACCGACCTGGTGCGGGCCGCCCGCCACGTCGGAGCGGCGGCGCTGTTGCGGCTGGAGTCGCCCGCGCCCGGCGACGCCGAGCTGCTCGAGGTGATCGCGGGCGTCACGCGCTGGCAGATGGCGAGCGGCGGGTCGACGCGGCGCACCACGCGGGCCGCGGCGCCGCCCGAGCCGCCCCCGCCGCCGGAACCTTCACCCGCCGCCACCGCCCAGACGCGGACGCGCGCCGGCCGGGCCCGGGCGGCGGCGCGCGCGATCGGCGGACCGCTGCAGATCTCGATCGCCGGCGGCGGCGGCATCGGCTCGTCCGCCTACGTGCTCGAGTACGGCGGCTCCCGGATCCTGCTCGACTGCGGCATCGGCGGGGCCGGCATGCACGACTCGCTGCCCGAGAGCCTCGACGCCGTCATCCTCACGCACGCCCACGGCGACCACATGGGCGGCCTGCCCGAGCTGCTGCGACGCCAGCCCGAGCTTCGCGTCTACTGCTCGAAGTCGACGAAGCTGCTCGCCACATACCAGGCGAACGCCGCCGACGAGTACATCCCCGGCGACCGCATCCTGGTGCGCGATCCCGGCGAGACGTACCGGATCCTGGACGGTGCCGTCGACCTGACGCTGCACCGCGTGGCGCACATCCTCGGCTCGTGCGCGGTGCGGCTGCGCTTCGCCGACGACCGCGTCGTCGTCTACTCGGGCGACCTCGGCGGCGCCGGCCTGCGGACGCTGCGGCCCGCCGACCCGCTGCCGCTGAGCGGTGCCAGCGCCGTGCTGCTCGAGGCGACGCTCGGCGACCGCGGGCCGATCCGCGCCAGCCACGAGGCGACGCTCGTCCGCGAGCTCGCGGCGGTGGTCGACGGCGGCGGCTGCGCCGTGCTGCCCGCCGCCAGCGTCGGCCGCGCGCAAGAGCTGGCGGCGCTGCTGGCCGAGCAGATCGCCGCCGGCAGGCTGCCCGACGCACCCGTGCTGATGACGCCGCTCGCCCGCCGCGTGCTCGACCGCTACCGCGCCGGTGACCGCGACGGCTGGCTGGCCGACATCCCGTACCCCGAGGTCGGCACGCTGCGGCCCGAGGAGACGGCCGACGAGGTCGTCGCGCGGCCGTCGTACGTGATCGTCGGCGGTGCGTCGGCGCTGGAGCGGCGGAGCGGCCAGCTGGCGTTCGCCGCCGCGCAGCGACCCGAGTGCGGCGTCTTCTTCACCGGCTACTCCGGCGCGAACGCCCGGCAGCGCACGACCGGCGACGTGTTCGAGTTCGTCGGCGAGGAGGGCGTGCTGCAGCGCACCGAGATCACCTGCCGCTGGGGCTGGGCGCCGTCGCCCGACCACGCGTCGCAGCGCGAGCTGGTGCAGGCCATGAGCGCCCTGCAGCGCACCACGCCCCTGCTGCTGGTGCACGGCGTCGAGGACGCCAAGAAGGAGCTGGCCGAGAAGCTGCGCACCGCCGGCCACCAGGACGTCCGGCCGCTGCACGACGGCGACCTCGTCGAGCTGACCTAGCCGCGCTCCGCCAGGTGCGCGACCTCGGCACCGGTGACCCGGACGAGGTCGGCGGGAGCGATCGGAAAGACGTGGTGCGGCGTGCCGGCGGCCGCCCAGACGACGTCGTAGGTGAGCAGGTCCTCGTCGCAGCGCACGTGCAGCGGCGTCGCGTGCGCGAGCGGCGGGATGCCGCCGATGGCGTAGCCGGTCGCGGCCCGCACCTGATCGGCGTCGGCCCGCTTCAGGCCGAGCTTCTTCGCCGCCACGCGATTCGAGCCGGACACCAGCAGCAGCACCGGCTCGTCGTCGGCGAGGAACACGAGCGACTTCACGATCGCCCCCACCGGCGCGCCGACGGCGGCCGCAGCCTCCTCGGCCGTGCGCGCGCTCTCGCCGGTGGCCACGATCTCGATGTCGAGCCCGGCCGCGTGCAGCGCGTCGCGCACGCGGCGGGCGGGTGCCGGCAGCTCAGTCGGCACTGATGACGGAGGGCAGCTTCAGCTTCTCCTTCACGTCGTCCGAGAGGCGGACGATGTGGCGCTTGAACTTGAGCGTCGACTCGTCGATGCCGGCGGCCGCGCCGAGCAGCTGGGCGAGGTGCAGCACCGGCAGCCCGAACTCCTGCCCGGCGACGCCCTCGGCCTTCTTCTGCCACGCGTCGAGCGACAGGTGGCAGAGCGGGCACGGCGTCACCATCACGTCGGCGCCGGCGTCGGTGGCCTGCTGCAGGGGCTGGACGAGCTCGCCCAGCGCCACGTCCTCACGCGCCAGCACGATCGGGAACCCGCAGCACTTGATCTTCGCGGGATAGTCGATCGCCTCGGCGCCGCAGGCCTCGATCAGGCGCTCCAGCGACTCGGGCCGGTCGGGATCCTCGAAGCCGAGCAGCTTGGCCGGGCGCAGGATCTGGCAGCCGTAGAACGGCGCCACCTTGAGCCCGGCGAGCGACTTCACGGCGACTTCCTTGAACCGCTCGTAGCCGTCGCCCTGCGAGACCTCCCAGAGCAGGTGCCGCACGTCGACGCCGCCCTCGTAGCCGCCGATGCCGGTCTGCTTGAGGTTGTCGTTGATGCGCGCGAGCTCGGCCGGGTTCTCCTGCAGCCGCTCGTTCGCCTGCCGCAGGTTGAGCGTGCAGACGTTGCAGATCGTCAGGATGGTGTCGCAGCCGGAGCGCTCGGCCTGGCCGAGGATGCGCGCCGAGATGTGGAGGTAGTAGTCGGGCTTCGCCTCGTGGATGTCGCCCGCGCCGCAGCACGTGACGGACGGCATCTCGACCAGCTCGGCGCCGAGCAGGCCCATGATCGCGCGGCTGGAGGAGTCGAGCTCCTTCTGCGACAGGCTGGCGAGGCAGCCGGGGTAGTAGGCGTAACGGTCCTTCATCCTTCGGCTCCCTCGGGGCCGCGGGTGGCGCGGTCCTTGTGCTTGGGCGTCTGCGACTCGATCAGCTTCCAGAGTCGCTTCACCTCGGCGTTGTCCTTCGCCTTGTGCGGTGCGAGCGGGTTCGGCACCTTGCCGGCGCGGGCCAGCTGCAGCGCGAACGGGATCTGCTGGATCGCGCCGATCGGCCCGATCGTCTTCGGCACCAGCTCGGTCTCGCGCAGGTAGCCGCCCTTGTACGTGGACGAGACGAACACCTTCGCGTGCTTGGCGCCCTCGTCGCGCGTGATGCCCTCGCGGAACGCCTCGGCGCCCAGCTTGGCGATCGCATCGCGCGGATCGACGCCCTTCGGGCAGCGCTGGTTGCAGAAGTAGCAGCGGGTGCAGTCCCAGATGCCGTGCGCGCCGGACAGGTCCTTCAGGCGCGACTTGGTGTCGCCGTCGCGCACGTCGCCCACGAACCGGTACGCCTTGGCGAGTGCGGCGGGGCCGAGGAAGTCGGGATCCGACTCCATCGAGTTGCACTCGGACACGCAGCAGCCGCACATGATGCAGAGCGACTCCTTGGAGATCAGCGCGCTCTGGGCGGGGGTGACGCGCCACTCGCGCTCGGGCGCCTCCACGTCGGAGCTGTCGAGCCACGGCTTGACCGAGTGCACCTTGTGCCAGAACGGCGCCATGTCGACGACCAGGTCCTTGATCACCGGCAGGTTGCCCATCGGCGACACCGTGACGGTGTGGCCGGCGTCGACGAACGGCTTCATGGCCGTCTTGCAGGCCAGCACCGCACCGCCGTCCATGCGCATGCCGCACGAGCCGCAGACCGCCATGCGGCACGACTTGCGGTAGGCGAGCGTGCCGTCGCGGGTGTCCTTGACGGCGTCGAGCGCGTCGAGCAGCGTCGCGGTGGTGGGCACCTCGACGGTGTAGGACTTGGTCTCGGCCCGGGCGCCGTCACCGGCGTAGCGCCGGACGCGGAGCGTGACCTCCATGAGGTCGACGTCGTAGGCGCCCTGCAGCGTGGTGAAGTGCTCGTTGGGTACGGACATCAGTAGCTCCTGACCACCGGCTGGAACCGCGTGACGGTGACCGGTTTGTAGTCGAGCCGGACCTCGCCCTGGTCGCACCAGGTGAGGGTGTGCTTCATCCAGCGGTCGTCGTCGCGCTCCGTGAAGTCGAGGCGCGAGTGAGCGCCGCGGCTCTCCTGCCGGGCGAGCGCGCCGGTGACGAGGCAGTCGGCGCACTCCAGCAGGGCCTGCAGCTCGAAGGTCTGCACGAGGTCGGAGTTGAACAGCTGGCCGTGATCCTGCAGCACCAGGCGGCTCGCGCGCTCGCGCAGCTCGCCGACCGTCTCCAGCGCCTCCTTGAGCGTGGACTCGGTGCGGAACACGCCGGCCTTGTCGTACATCGACTTCGCCAGCCGCTCGCGGATGGCCGCGGGGCGCTCGCCGGTGTCGCGCGCCAGCAGCGCGTCGATGCGGCGCTGCTCGTCGGCGATGACGCCGGCCTCGATGCGGGCGCCGGTGTCGCCTTCCTCGCGCACGCGCTCGCCGGTGGCCTGGCCGGCGCGCCGGCCGAACGTGATCGTCTCCATCAGCGAGTTACCGCCGAGGCGGTTCGCGCCGTGCACGGACACGCAGGCGACCTCGCCGGCGGCCCACAGGCCGGGGATGATCGACTCGCCCCAGTTGTCGACGTCGACGCCGCCCATGTGGTAGTGGGCGCCGGGCCGGACCGGGATCGGGTCGCGGATCGGATCGATGCCGGCGTAGTCCATCGCCAGCTCGCGGGAGCCGGGCAGCCGGGTGCGGATCTTCTTCGAGCCGAGGTGGGTGAGATCGAGCAGCACGCAGCCGTCGACGCCGCGCCCGTCGGCGATCTCCTTCCACTCGGCGCGCGAGACCACGTCGCGCGACGCGAGCTCCATCGCGTTCGGCGCGTCCTTGGCCATGAACCGCTCGCCGTCCTTGTTGCGCAGGTACCCGCCCTCACCGCGGCAGCCCTCGGTGATGAGCACGCCGTTCGACTTCAGCGTGGTCGGGTGGAACTGCATGAACTCCATGTCCTTCAGCGGCGCGCCGGCGCGCCAGGCCAGGGACATGCCGTCGCCGGTGCAGGCGTAGGCGTTGGTGGTGCCGTAGTACATGCGGCCGACGCCGCCGGTGGCGAGGATGACGTGGTTCGCCTCGATCGCCTGCACGCCGCCGCGGACGATGTCCCACGCCAGCACGCCGGCGCAGCGGCCGTCGTCGATCACGAGCTGGGTGCAGTGGAACTCCTCGTACACCTTCACCTCGTGCTTGACGAGCTGCTCGAACAGCACGTGGATGAGCACGTGGCCGGTGATGTCGGCGGAGTAGACGGTGCGCGGCGCACCCGCGGCGCCGAACGGGCGCTGCGCCAGCCGGCCGTCCTCGGCGCGCGAGAAGATGGCGCCCATCTGCTCGAGCTCGAAGATGTCGCCCGGGGCCTCGGTGCACATGATCTCGATCGCGTCCTGATCGCCCAGGTAGTCGGAGCCCTTGACCGTGTCGAAGGTGTGGCTCTCCGGCGAGTCCTCGGTCGCGTTGCCGAGCGCGGCGTTGATGCCGCCCTCCGCCGCGCCCGAGTGCGAGCGCGTGGGATGGAGCTTCGAGACGACGGCGACGTCGATGCCCTGACGCTTGGCCTCGATGGCCGCACGCATGCCGGCAAGGCCGGCGCCGACGACAACGACATCGTGACGGATCAAGAGAGCCCTCCAGACTCACGGAACGTGGCTTGCCACGCCGATCGAAGGCTATGCGAGGGATCGGACAAGTGCCAACCTCGTAACAGCCGGCGCGAGCTTCGGGTCACGCCAGCGCCGCCTGCAGGTTGGCGTCGATGGCGTCCATGAACGCGATCGTCTCCAGAAAGGGCTGGTCGCGCCCGACCAGGCCCGCGAGGTCCTTCGTCATCTGCCCGCCCTCGACGGTGCGGATCACGACCGTCTCGAGCTGCTCGGCGAACTGCGCGAGTGCGGCGTTGTCGTCGAGCTTGGCGCGGTGCTTGAGACCGCGCGTCCACGCGAAGATGGACGCGATCGGGTTGGTCGACGTCGGCTCGCCGCGCTGCCAGGCGCGGAAGTGGCGCGTCACCGTGCCGTGCGCCGCCTCGGCCTCGACCGTCTTGCCGTCGGCGGTCATCAGCACCGACGTCATCAGCCCGAGCGAGCCGAAGCCCTGGGCGACGGTGTCGGACTGCACGTCGCCGTCGTAGTTCTTGCAGGCCCAGACGAAGCCGCCCTCCCACTTCAGCGCGGCCGCGACCATGTCGTCGATCAGCCGGTGCTCGTAGGTCAGCCCGGCGGCCTTGAAGTCGGCCGCGAACTCGGTCTCGAACACCTCGGCGAAGAGATCCTTGAAGCGGCCGTCGTAGGCCTTCAGGATCGTATTCTTCGTCGACAGGTAGACCGGGTAGCCGCGGTCGAGGCCGTAGCGCAGCGACGAGCGCGCGAAGTCGCGGATCGAGTCGTCCAGGTTGTACATCGCCAGTGCGACGCCCCCGCCGGGGAACTCGAACACGTTCAGCTCGATCGGGTCGTCGCCGTTCGTCGGCGTGAAGGTGAGCGTCAGCTGCCCGGCGCCCGGCACCACCAGGTCGGTGGCGCGGTACTGGTCGCCGAAGGCGTGACGCCCGATCACGATCGGCTTCGTCCAGCCCGGCACCAGCCGCGGCACGTTCGAGATGATGATCGGCTCGCGGAAGACGGTGCCGCCGAGGATGTTGCGGATCGTGCCGTTGGGCGACCGCCACATCTGCTTCAGGCCGAACTCCTCGACCCGGTCCTCGTCGGGAGTGATGGTCGCGCACTTGACGCCGACGCCGTGGCGCTTGATCGCCTCGGCGGCCTCGACGGTGATGCGGTCGTCGGTCGCATCGCGGCTCTCGACGGAGAGGTCGTAGCGCTCGAGCTCGATGTCGAGATACGGAAGGATCAGCCGCTCGCGGATGAGCTGCCAGATGATGCGCGTCATCTCGTCGCCATCGAGCTCGACGACGGGGTTCGCAACCTGGATCTTCGCCATTCGCTGGAGGGTAGCGATCAGCGCCGAAACCGGACGCGCTCGAAACGCCCGGACGTCACCGGGCGATCACGGAGAGGGTCAGCGACCGAAGTCCTGCGTCCAGTACCAGCCGTAGACGGAGCCGCGGCGATGCACGGCGCCCACGCCGATGAACCGGAACGAGGGTTGCTCGATGTTGCGGCGATGCCCGGGGGAGTTGAGCCACGCCCGGACGACGGCCTTGGGCGTCCGCTGGCCGGCGGCGATGTTCTCACCGGTCGCGAGACGGCGCCGGAAGCCGCAGTCGGCGATCCGCTGGAAGGGCGAGCGGCCCGACGGATCGGAGTGGTCAAAGTACCGGAAGCGCGCCATGTGCTTCGATTTCCAGCGCGCCGCCTTCGTCAGGCTGGCCGACCGGCGGAGCGGTCGGAGGCCCATCGCGCGGCGGTGGTGATTCACGAGCACCAGGACCTGGCGCTCGAAGGTGGGAGTGGCGTTACCCCAGGAATTTGAGGCCGTGCAGCCGCCAGCAGCCAGGGCGCCAGGCGTGGCACCAAGACCCGCTGCGACCGCTGCGACCCCCACAGCGGAAGCGATCCTCATCGCTCTCGACCCTACCCCGGGTGCACGGGCGAGGCAAACCGATCCTGTTGAAAGCTACGGCGGGTTGGACACCGGAGGTACCGTCGAGTGCGCCGAGACCCACGATACGGAACAATCGGTCCATGCCGGACCGCTCCGATCCGCTGTCGGTCGCCCGGCACCTCCACCAGGCCGGGGAGACGGTCGCGCTGCTGCTGGCCGGAGCGCCGGGGCCGGACCCCGCGCGAACCCTGCTCGCCACCCGGCCGGACGAGGTGATCCGCACCGCTCCCGGCAGTGGTGCAGGCCTGCCGGCCATTCCGCCGCGCCTCGTGCACGCCGCCCGCGGCCAGGGCCTGTGGGCCGGTGCGATCGCCTACGACGCCGGGCTCGGCCTGCACGGCATCGGCTCGCGGCACGAGCCGGTCGTGCCGGCGCTCGCAGCCTCCTACCACCGCACGTACGCGGCCTTCGACCATGCGGCCGGCACCTGGGAGCTGGTCGGTCCGCCCGGCCCCGCGCACGCGCTGCTGGCCGACGCGATCGCCGCCGGCCCGTCGCCCGGCCCGGCGGCGGCAGCCGCGCCGCGGGTCGCATCGAGCGCCGTCACCCGCACGGAACACGAGGCGCTGTGCGACGAGGTGAAGCGGCTCATCTCCCTCGGCGAGCTGTTCGAGGTGAACCTCGCGCACGTGCTCGACGTGCCGTGGGACGACGGCGGCTTCGACCTGTTCGAGCGGCTCGTAGCGGTGGCACCGGGCGACCACTCCGCCTACCTCGAGGCCGGCGATGCCGCCATCGCGTCGATCTCACCCGAGCTCTTCCTGCGCATCGACGGCGACCGGTGCGAGACGCGCCCGATCAAGGGCACGCGCCGCCGCGGCGCCACGACCGCCGAGGACGCCGCCCTGGAGGCCGAGCTGCGCGCCTCCGTCAAGGACCGGGCCGAGAACGTGATGATCGTCGACCTGCTGCGCAACGACCTGGTGCCGACCTCGGTGCCCGGCAGCGTCCGCGTGACGGCGCTGTGCGACGTCGAGCGGACGGCGAGCGTGATGCATCTCGTGTCGTCGGTCGTGGCCACGGTGCGCCCCGACGTGCGCCATCCCGACGTGCTCGTCTCGTGCTTCCCCGGCGGCTCGATCACGGGCGCCCCGAAGCGCCGCGCGATGGAGATCATCGACCGGCTGGAGCGCGAGCCGCGCGGCTTCTACTGCGGCTCCGTGTTCGCGTGGGAGCCGGCCGAGCACCGCCTGGTCGCCTCGATCGCGATCCGCACCGCGACCGTCCAGGGAGGGCGCGCCCGCTACGGCGCCGGCGGCGCCGTGACGCTGCTGTCCGACGCCGCCGAGGAGGCCGAGGAGACGATGGTGAAGGCGCGGCCGTTCCTGGAGGCCGTCAACGCGACCGTGGCCGGTTGGTGATGGACGGCGTCTTCGAGACGATGCTGATCGAGGACGGCCGCGTGCGGCTGCTCGACCGGCACCTCGGGCGGCTCGCGGCGAGCGAGGTGCCCGAGCCGGTGATTCAGGAGGTGCGCGAGCTCGTAGCCCGCCTGACCACGGCCTCGTCCGAGCCGGTCGTCGTCCGCATCGACGTCGCCGGCGGCCACGTCCTGGCCCGTCCCCGCGATCCCCGGGCGCCGGCGCCGGTGTCGGGGCTGCTGGTCGAGGCCTACGACCCCGCCGACGGCACGCGCGAGCGAAAGCGCGTCGAGCGTGCCTGGGCCGATGCTGCCGAGACGGCCGCGGGCGGCGAGGCGCTGCTGGTCTCGCCGCAGGGCCTGGTCGGCGAGACGACGCGCGCCAACGTGTTCGCGATCCTCGGCGACGCCGTCGTCACGCCCGCCGTCGCCGGCATCCTCCCCGGCGTGACGCGCTCGTGGGCGATCGAGCGCCTGGGCGCGATCGAGCGCGCGCTGACGCTGGAGGAGCTGCGGGCCGCCGACGGCGCGTTCCTGACCACCGCCGGCCGCGGCATCGTGGCGCTGGCCGATGTCGACGGCAGCCGCCTTCCCGTGCACCCGCTGGTCGAGCAGCTGCAGGAGGCGTGGCGCGCGCTGTGATCGTGATCCTCGACAACCGCGACTCGTTCGTGCTGAACGTGCAGCATCGTCTGTGGGAGATCGGCGTCGACAGCGTCGTCGTGCCCTCGCACGCCACCCGCCTGGACGAGATCGAGGACCGCGACCCGGCCGGCATCATCGTCTCCCCCGGACCGCAGGGCCCGGACGAGGCCGGCATCTCGACGGCGGCGATCCGCGTCTTCGGGGCCCGGGTGCCGGTGCTCGGCATCTGTCTCGGGCACCAGTGCATCGCGGTCGCGCACGGCGTCGCGGTGGCGCCGAACGCCAACGCCTGCCACGGCCGGGCGTCGCCGATCGAGCACGACGGGCGGGGAGTGCTCGAGGGCCTGCCGTCGCCCTTCGAGGCCGGGCGGTACCACTCCCTCGCGGCATCGGAGCCGCCGCCGGACTCGCCGCTGCAGGTGTCGGCCCGGCTTGCCGACGGCTCGGGCCTGGTGATGGGCCTGCGCCATCGCACGCTGCCGATCGAGGGCGTCCAGTTCCACCCGGAGAGCGTGCTGACGCCCCTCGGCTACGACATCCTGGCGCGGTTCGCCCGGCAGGCCGGGCTCGAGCCGGTCAGCCCAGGTAGGTGAAGGTCGACTTGCCGATCAGGGTGCCGTAGCGCCCGGCCGACTTCTTGCCGACGCCCGGCCAGACGTACCACGTGTACGTCTTGCCCTTCTTCAGCTTGGAGCGCGCGATCTTGAAGCTGCCGTTCTTCGGCCACGACTGGGTGACGCGCTTCGAGCCGAGGTACAGCTGGACGTTGAAGTACGTCGCCCTCTTCGGCTTCTTCCACGTCAGCCGCACCGTGCCGCGCAGCTCGCTGCCGTTCTCGGGGAACAGCTTGAAGACGGGCTGCCGGATGCGCACGGCCGCCGTGGCAGACGCGTTGCCCGCCTTGTCGAGCGCGAACGCGCGGTAGTAGGCCGTCTTGCCGCCGAGCTGCTTGACCGAGGCCTTCGCCGCCTTGCCGTTGTAGACGACGGTGCCGTCCTTCACGTTGCGCGGCGCGCGGGTGGCGTTGCGGACGACGACGATCCTCAGCAGGTCCTTCGCGGTCGGCAGGCGCCACGTCATGGCGATCGTGAGGCCCTTCGGCCTGACCGTGAAGCCCGGCGGCACGCCGGGCGCGGTCAGGTCGGGGATCACGACGGCGGGCGGTGCCGCGGCGGCGGAGCCGTTGCCGGCGGCGTCGACCGCGAACACGGCGTAGCGGTAGGTCTGGCCCTCCGCGGCGGTCGTGTCCACGCAGGTGCGATCCTCGTCGGGGACGTTGCAGGCCGGGGCGCCCGACGTGACCGTGCTCGGCGGGACGGTGCCGACCGCGCGGCGCACGACGTAGCGCGACATGCCCGTCGGGCTGGCGCCGTTGGAGGCGAACGTGTCGGCCGAGGCGCCCCACGAGAGGTCGACGAGCCGCTGGCCCGCGCGTCGCGTCGCCTTCGCAGCGGTGGGCGGCGTCGGAGCCATCGAATCGAGGAAGAAGCTCACCTGCTTCACGGGCGAGTCGTTCCCGCCGTCGTTCGCGTACAGCTGGTACCCGTGGGGACCGTCGGCGGATCCGTCGCGGGCGAGGTCGAGGTCGGTGTACGTCAGGATCTGCGGGGCGAGCAGGCCGCCGCCGCCCTGCAGGTGCACCGAGTCGCGCACGAGCTTGTAGCCGACGATGTCACCGGACGGCGAGGCCGTCCAGGTGAGGATCGGCGGGCCGTTGGTGACGGCGCGGTCGATCCGGAACAGGGCGGGGGGCAGCGGCACGAAGTTGTCGATGGTGATGTTCGTGCGCAGCAGGCTCACGCGGGTGTTGCCGGCGAGATCGGTCGCGACCAGCCGGAAGTTGCAGGTGCAGTCGTCGGCGGCCAGGGGCGTCCACCGGACGGGGCTGGACACGGCCGGGCTGCGCGCCGTCCACTGGTCGCCCGTGACCTGGAGCTCCGTCTGCGTCTCGACCCGGACGTTGAGGAAGTTCGCGTCGGTGCCGCCGCTGTACGGGATGACCATCTCGCCGACGCCGATCGTCGCGTTGTTCGCCGGGCTGCCCGTGAACACCGGGACGGCCGGCAGCGTGTTGTCGACCCGCAGCCCGGTTGGCGTGACTGCCACGATGGTGGCGTTGCCTTGACCGTCGGTGGCGACCACGCGGACGCCGTACGTGCCATCGCCAGTCGCCGTGTTCCAGGCCAGGGGGCTCGGTCCGCTATCGACGGTCGCCCAGCTCACGGGTCCTCCTGGCGCGTCGACCTGGACCGCGACGGTCGTCACGCCGCTCCCACCATCGGACGCGATGTACGGCACCGACACCGTCCCACGGACGAACGTGTTGTCGGCCGGCAGCGTCGGTGTCAGCGCAGGCGCAGTGTTGTCGACCCTCAGTCCGGTCGGCGTAACGGACTCGACCGCAACGTTGCCGAGGTTGTCGACAGCCACGACCCGAACCCCGTACGTTCCGTCGCCCGTCGCGGAGTTCCAGGCGAGAGGGCTCGAACCACTGTCCACCATCGCCCAACTCACGGGCGCGCCAGGGGCATCGACGTGCAGCTCGATCGTGTCGAGACCGCTGCCGCCGTTGTCAGACGCGCTGTACGGGATCGACACGATCCCGCTGACGAAGCTGTTGTCGGCGGGAAACGTCGGTGAAAGGGACGGCGCGCTGTTATCGACCCTGACTCCCGTGGGCGTGACCGAGTCGATCGCGACGTTACCGGCAGCGTCGGTGGCCACGACACGCAGGCCGTAGGTTCCGTCACCCGACGTGGTCCACGAGAGAGGACTCGGGCCGCTGTCGATCGACGCCCAACTGACCGGCGCTCCGGGCGCGTCGATCTGCAGCGCGACGCTGCTGAGACCGCTGCCGCCATCTGAAGCGGAGTAGGGGACCGACACCACCCCGTGCACGAACGTGTTGTCCGCCGGGAGCGTCGCGGCCAGCGACGGCACCGCGTTGTCGATGATGACGGTCGCGAAGTCGACGTTCGAGAGGGCGTCGTCGTCGACGCCATAGCAGTAGGTCGCATCGGCCGGCGCGGGCGTATCGCTGTAGGTCGTAGGCGGGACGACGAGAGGGATCGCCGGTTGCAGAGGCGTCGTGGGCATCCCGGTGCAGGCCCCGGCATCGCGGTAGACGGTGTACGGCCCAACGCCATCGCCCTGAGTCCATGAGAGATTGGCGACGTTGGTCGCAGGTGCGACCGTGAGATCGATCGCCGCCGAAGCCACGCCAGGCAGCACCAGGCCGAGCGCCAACGCGCACAGCAGTACCCGCTTCATCCCCACAATCGCCATAGAGCCTCGAACCGCCAGGTCGTAAAGGGCCACTCGGGCCTTTATCGGCTGAAAAGCGCAATCAATGAGAGCATTTCGAAGATCACGTTCGCCGCGATCAGCGATGTGGCCTGGCCTGGGCCGTCGTACGTGGGGGCGACTTCGACCACGTCGAAGCCGCGGAAATCGATGCCCGTGAGGGCGCGCACGAGCTCGAGCGCCTGGTACGAGGTCGGTCCGCCGACCTCCGGCGTGCCCGTCGCCGGCGCGTAGGACGGATCGACGAAGTCGATGTCGAAGGTGAAGAACGCCGGACCGGAGCCGACCCGCGCCCGCACGCGGTCGGCGTACTCCGCCGGCTCGAGGCGCGCCAGCTCGCCCCACGTCAGCATCTCGATGCCGAGCTTCGCATGCATGCCGAGGTCGTCCGGTCCGTAGAGCGAGCCGCGCATGCCGGCCTGCAGCGAGCGGGCCGGGTCGATCAGCCCCTCCTCCAGCGCGCGCCGGAACAGCGTGCCGTGGTTGTACGGCCGCCCGAAGTAGCTCTCCCAGATGTCGCCGTGCGAGTCGAGGTGGACGAGCCCCAGCGGGCCGTGCACCTTCGCGACGGCGCGCAGCTCGGCCAGCGTCACCGAGTGGTCGCCGCCGATGCCCACCGGCGTGGCGCCCGCCTCGGCGATCGGCCGCACGAACTCCTCGATCAGGTCGAGCGTGTCGGCGACGTAGCCCGGCACGCTCGAGGCGTCGCCGTAGTCGATGCACGAGAGGTTGCCGAACACCATCACGTCCTGCACCGGGTTGTACGGCCGCAGCATCGCCGAGGCGCTGCGCACCCCCTCCGGCCCGAACCGCGCCCCCGACCGGTAGGTCGTCGCGCCGTCCCACGGCATGCCGAACACGGCGACGTCGACGCCCTCGAGGTCGTGCACCTGCGGCAGGCGGGCGAACGTGCGGGGCCCCGTGAACCGCGGCGAGGCGAGGGAGTCGGCCGGTTCGTACATGCCGCCAGCCTATCCGGCGGCGAGATCGGCTGCGACGGCATCGAGCAGCCGCACCACGTCGGCGCTCGCCAGCTCGAGGATGACGCCCCGCTGGCCGGCGTTGATCGCGATGCGCTCGTGCTCCAGCAGCGACGACTCGAGGAACGACGGCAGGGCCCGCCGCGCGCCGAACGGCGAGATGCCGCCGACCAGGTAGCCGGTGACGCGCTCCGCGTCGCGCGGGTCGGCCAGCTGCGCCTGCTTCGCGCCGGCCGCGCGGGCCAGCTTCTTCAGCGACAGCTCCCGGTCGCCGGGCATGAGCGCGAACACCGGATCGCCGCCCGCCTCCACGACCAGCGTCTTCGCGAACCGCTCCAGCGGCAGGCCGAGCGCGACGGCGGCGAACTCGGCGCCCTTCTCCTGGTGCTCGTACGTGTGCACGTCGAAGGGCACGCGGCGCTGTCGGAGGAAGCGCATGCCCCGGGTCTCTGCCACGGAGCTATTGAAGCCGATTGCCGCTCTCGGCGCGACGGCTATCGTGCGGTTCGTGCAACGGGCCTTCGTCAAGGGCGCGGCCGCGGGCGGCGCCCTGGCCGTCCTCGCTGCCATCACGCTGGTACTGCTGGCGGCGGCGACGCCGTCGGGCGATTTCCTGTTCCTGCCGTCGCCGGCACAGCCGGTGGCGCCCGTCGTGAAGGTGGCGGGCGAGCCCGCGGACGGGCCGCTGAACGGGCCCGGCTTCCTGTTCACGGCCGTCACGCAACGGCAGGCGTCGCGCCTCGAGTCGTGGATCCCGTTCCTGCGCGACGACCACGCCGAGCTGGTGCCCGGGCACGCGCTGATTCCTCCGGGCGGCACGCCGGAGGAGCAGGACAAGGTCGACCGCGCCGCCATGACCGACTCGCAGCGCACCGCCGCGGCGGTGGCCGAACGGGCGCTGGGCCGCGACGTCAGGATCCGCACGCGCGGCGTGCGCGTGGACGACACCGCCGTGCCCGGCGGCTCGCCGGCCCGCGCGGCGGGCCTCACGTCGGGCGATGTCATCACGGCGGTCGACGGCACGCCGGTGAAGACGCTGGTGGAGCTGCGCGACCAGCTCGCGACGTCCAAGCCGGGCGACACGGTGCAGATCTCCTACACGCGCGACGGCAAGCCGGCGACCACCGAGGCCACGCTGCGCGCGTCGCCCGACGAGCCCGGCCGCGCGATCCTCGGCATCGGCGGCAGCGACGACCTCGACATCCAGCTCTCCGTCCCCGTCACGTACTCGATCGGCGACGTCGAGGGCCCCTCGGCCGGGCTGGCCTTCGCGCTCGAGGTGTACTCCGCCCTGACCGGCGGCAAGCTCGCGAACGGCCACCGGGTCGCCGTCACCGGCGCGCTCGAGATCGGCGGCGAGGTGCAGCCCATCGGCGGCGCCGAGCAGAAGGCGATCGGCGCCGCGAAGTCGGGCGCCGACGTGTTCATCGTGCCCGCCGAGAACCTCGCCGATGCGAAGAAGGGAGCGCCGGAGTCGCTGCAGGTGATCGGGGTGAAGAGCTTCGACGACGCGCTCGCGCAGCTGAAGGCGCTGCCGCCCGCCGCCACGAAATAGGCCGCAAATTGCGTGGTTCCACCTTCTTCGGCGGTGGTCCTCGGCGACTTTGGCGGCTAGTCTCAAACGGGTTCGAGGTGGCGCGCCCCGCTTCCATCTCACACCGATGCGACCTTGTGGGAGGACGCGACAGCCTTGGCCCGCGCGCGGACATGTAACGACTGCTTCTTTCGCCGCAAGGGCCTCTGCGCCCTCGCGACGGAGACGCCGTGCCCCACGTTCCGCGAGATGCGGGCGGGCCGGATCACCGCCCCGAGGCAGCCGGCCCTGGTCGCGCCCACCAGCGAGGGACGGGTCGTCGAAGTCGCCCTGAGCCGGTAGGCTCCGGGCGGTGAAGCTGCCGGAGCGCAAGTCCGAGCAGGGCATCTACCTGCAGATCGCCGTCGCCGCGCTGCTCGTGATCTTCCTCGTCGCGTTCGTCGTCTCGAACGCCCGGCGCGTCCGCATCTCGTTCGTCGCGTTCGACGCCCAGGGACCGCTGATCGCCGTGATGCTGCTGTGCATCCTGCTCGGCCTCGTCGGAGGCGTCGCGATCGGCCGGCTGGCCGAACGGCGCCGGGCCGCGCGCGACTACAAGGACGGCACGGAGAACGGCCCGACGGCCGCCTCGTAGGCGGCGCCCAGGCGCAGCACCAGCTCGTCGGCGAACCGGCGCCCGACGATCTGCAGCCCGACCGGCAGCCCGTCGTCGAAGCCGCACGGCACGGTCAGGGCCGCGCCGCCCGAAAGGTTGAACGGATACGTAAACGTTGTCCACCCGAGGTAGGTCACCTTGCGGCCGGCGACGGTGCCCGGGTGGTCGTCGCCCGCGGCGAACGCGACACAGGGCAGCGTTGGGCAGACCAGCAGGTCGTAGCCGTCCAGCGCGACCCGCAGCCGTTCCACCCAGGCGGCCCGCGCCTGGTAGGCCCTGGCCACGTCGACGCCCGATCGGCGCTGCCCCGACTCGACGACCGCGGCGAGGCCGGGATCGAGCAGGTCGCGCACCTCGGCGAACCGCTCCGCGTGCAGCGCCGCCATGCCGCTGTCCCAGATCGTCTCCTCGATCCACCACGGGTCGTCCAGGCCGAGGTCGGGCTGCTCGACCCGGTGCCCGAGGCCGCGCAGCACCTCCACGCCCTCGGCGACGCGCGCTGCGACGCCCGGCTCGACCACGCCGAAGCCGAGGTCGGCGCTGTAGGCGATGCGGAGCGGAGCGGGCGGCGTCTGCAGCGCGGCCAGGTACGACGCGCACGGCGGATCGACCGAGGTGCGGTCCTGGTCGTGCACGCCGGCCATGGCGTCGAGCATCAGCGCCGTGTCGGCGACGGTGCGCGTGATCGGGCCGATGTGCGAGACGGTCTCGACGGCGCTGGGCGGGTACTGCGGGATCAGCCCGTAGGTCGGCTTCAGCCCGACGGCGCCGCAGAAGGCGGCCGGGATGCGCACGGAGCCGGCGCCGTCGGAGCCCTGGTGCAGCGGCCCGTAGCCCGCGACGGCGGCGGCAGCCGTACCGCCGCTGGAGCCGCCCGGCGTGCGGCCGTGCCGCCACGGGTTGTGGCAGATCCCGTTGCGCCGGTTGCCGGAGTCGCCCTTCCAGCCCATCTCGGGCGTGGTCGTCTTGCCGAGCAGCACGCCGCCGGCGCCCGCCAGGCGCTCGGCCACCGGTGCGTCGAAGCCGGCGTCCTCGACGCCCCACACCAGCGAGCCGCGGCCCGTCGGGATGCCCTTCGTGACGGCCAGGTCCTTGAGCGAGTAGGGCACGCCGCAGAGCGGGCCCGCGGTGCCGTCGGCCCAGGCCGCCGACGCCCGCCGGGCATCGTCGCGCGCGCGCTCGGCGGTGACGGTCACGAAGGCGTTGATGCCGGGCTCCAGGCGCTCGATGCGCCGCAGCGTCGCCTCGGTCACCTCGACCGGATCGAGCGTGCGGCGCGCGTAGGCGTCGAGCAGCTCGACGGCGGACAGCCCGGTGACGTCGTCAGGCACTGGAGGCGGTGATCCCGGCCAGCTCGAGCACGCGGTGGAAGGCGCTGACGACCTTCGGATCGAAGTGCGTCCCGGCGCAGCGCTCCAGCTCCGCGATCGCGGCGAAGGAGGAGCGGGCCTTGGAGTAGACGCGGGGCGAGGTCATGGCGCTGTAGGCATCGACGACCGCGACGATGCGCGCCGGCAGCGGGATCGCCTCACCGCTCAGCCGGTCCGGATAGCCGGTGCCGTCCCATCGCTCGTGATGATGCCGGACCGCGGCCGCGGCATCGGCGAGCTCGGGCACCTGGCGCACCAGGTGCTCGCCGATCACGACGTGCTCGCGCATGATCTCCCACTCGTCCTCGGTGAGCGGGCCGGGCTTGTTCAGGATGTGGTCGGGAACGGCGACCTTGCCGACGTCGTGCAGCCAGCCGGCGAGGCGGCAGCGCACCGCGTCGATCGAGGTCAGGCGCAGCTCCAGCGCCACCCGCGACGACAGCTCGGCGACGTCCTCGAGGTGGTTCGGCGGCATGCCCTCGCGGGCGCCGGCCGAGATGGCGAACGTGCGCGCCAGGCGCACGGCGACGGGCTCCAGCACGCCAGCGCCGGCCAGGTCGTCGTGCAGCACGACGCAGTTGCGGCCCGCGTTCTTGGCGGCGTACAGCGCCCGGTCGGCGCGCTCGACCAGGCCTGCCGGGTCGGCGTCGCGCGGGTCGTTGGAGGCGGCGCCGACGGAGACCGTGAGCGGGAAGCGCGAGCCGCGGATGACGGCGGGCGTGTCCTCGACCGCCTCGCGCACGCGCTCGCCCGCCGACAGCAGGTCGTCGCGGGCGGAGAACCCGGGCAGCAGCACGACGAACTCCTCGCCGCCCCACCGTGCCAGCGTGTCGTAGCCGCGCAGCGCGTCGGCGACGCGGCCCGCGACGTGCACGAGCACCTCGTCGCCGACGGCGTGGCCGTGCAGGTCGTTGAGCACCTTGAAATGGTCGATGTCGACGGCCAGGAGCCCGGTGCCCGTGCCCTGCCGGCCGGCCCGCGCCAGCTCCGATTCCAGCGCCTCCGAGAAGTGGCGGCGGTTGTACGCCCCGGTGAGCGGGTCGACGCGGGCGAGGCGATCGGCCTCCTGCCGCGCGGCCTCCAGCGCCAGCAGCGCCTCCTTCTCGGCCGTCACGTCGGCCAGGATGCCCTCGGCGATGACCACCCCGTCGGCGCGCAGGCGCGGCCGCACGCGGTCGCGGATCCACCGCACGCGGCCGTCGGCACCGACCAGGCGGTACTGGACGTCGACCGCCGTCAGCTGCCGCAGCTTGCGGTCCAGCTCGTCGGAGATGGCGCGGTCCTCGGGATGGATGTACGGCCGCCAGGCGGGAACCGGATCGTCGGCTCCCAGGCCGTACAGCCGGTGGATGCCGCTCGTCGAGTACGTCTCGAGGATGCTGCCGTCGGGCCGGTGCTCCTCGACGTAGAGCACCTCGTCGATGGCCTCGGCGATCTCGGTCAGGCGTGCCTGCGCGTCGTGGCGCAGGGTCACGTCCTGCGCGACGCCGTCCAGGATGCGGGTGCCGTCGGCGAGCGTCTCGCGCACCGCGCAGCGCACCCAGATCCACCGCGTGATGCCGTCGAAGCCCACCATGCGGTACTCGACGTCGACCGACTCGCCGGCGCGGAGCCGGTCCATCAGCGACCCGGCCAGCGCCCGGTCGTCGGGGTGCACGGCCGCGTGCCACGCCTCGCCGTAGGTCATGCCGGCCGGGATGCCGCCGAGCAGGCGATCGATGGCGCTGGTCGCGAAGAGGGGCTCGTACGTGCCGTCGGGACGCAGCTCGTCGGTGAAGTAGTACTCGTCGATCGTCTCGCCGATGCGGGCGACCGTCTCGCGGATCTCGTGCTCGTCGGTGATGTCCTGCACCGTCCCCCAGACCCGCACCGCACCCGCCGCGGTCCGGTGGACGCGGCCGCGGTCGCGCACCACGCGCACCACGCCGTCGACGCCGCGCAGCCGGTACCGCACGTCGAACGCGTCGCCCGGGACGACGCCGGCGAGGCCGTTCAGGATCTCCTCGTCCTCCGCCAGCACGTGGTCGCGCCACGTGATCTCCTCCAGGCTCGCATCGCCGAACAGCGCACCGAACCCGGGCGCGTCGTACGCCGAGCGCATCGTGCCGTCGTCGAAGCGATCTTCCACGTACAGCCAGCAGCCCGCCAGCTGCGCGGCGGCACCGAGGAGGGTCAGGAGCTCCTGGAGCTCGTCAGGCTGCCGCGAGTCGGCCGGCGGTTTCGAGGGCACGACCTCACCATACGTGGTTCTGCGCAAGCTGAAACCCGAGCCTACAGCAGGGCTGCAAGACGCGCCACGCCCTCGTCCATGTCCGCCGCCGGGCACGCGGAATAGGCGAGCCGGAGCGCGTCGCGCCCGCGGCCGTCGATGAAGCACGTGGATCCCTTGACCACGGGCACGCCGGCGGCGTCGGCGGCATCGGCCACCGCGTCCGCGTCGACACCGGGCAGGTTCACCCACAGGAAGTACCCGCCGGCCGGCGCGGCGTAGACCGCGCGGTCGCCGAAGTGGCGGTCGAGGGCGGCCACCAGCGCGTCGCGGCGCTCCAGCAGCGCGGCCCGCATGCGCGCCACGCCGGGCTCGAAGCTGCCGGCGGCGCAGTACTGCGCGACGATCGCCTGCGACAGCATCGTCGGACCGATGTAGGTGTCGATCGCGAGGCGGCGGATGGTCGCGTGCAGCTTGGCCGGCAGCACCATCGCGCCGGTGCGGATGCCCGGCGCCACGGTCTTCGTGAACGACGTCGAGTAGATGACGTTGCCGGCGCCCTCGTCGAGCGCGAACAGCCGCGGCTCGTCGGTGCCGTCGAAGCGCAGCTCGCCGTACGGGTCGTCCTCGAGCACCAGGAAACCGTGTGCGCGGGCGAGCGCGACCAGGCGCTCGCGCTTCGTGCGCGAGAGCGTGACGCCGCCCGGGTTCTGGAAGTTCGGGACCGTGTAGACGAGACCGGGCACGCGGCCCGCCTCGCACGCCGCCTCGATCGCGTCGATGTCGAGGCCGTCGGCGTGCAGGTCGACGGCGTCGACCGTGGCGCCGAACCGGCGCAGGATCAGGATCGCGCGGTCGTAGGTCGGCGCCTCGACGATCGCGCGGCCGCCGGAGCCGGCGAACAGCGCCTCCGCCAGGAACGCGAGCCCCTGCAGCGAGCCGTTCGTGCACAGCACGCGGCCCGCATCGCCGTCGCCGTAGCGCGTCGCGATCCACTGGCGCAGCGGCGCGTAGCCCGCTCCGTCGCCGTAGGCCAGCGCGCCGGCCGGGTCCTGCTCGAGGGCGCGCTGGGCCGCGCCGGCAAGCTCGGCGACGGGCAGCAGATCGGGGGAGGGAACGCCCCGGGCAAAGGAGATGACGGCCATGCGGGGCAGTGTCGCATGGCCCGCCGGGCCGGGACGCGGGTCGGCCGGAGGCTACTTGCCGGCGCCCGCGGCGACCAGCTGGGCCACCTCGGTCGGGTTGGTGCCGACCTGCACGCCGCGCGCCTCGAGCGCCTCCTTCTTGGCCGCGGCGGTGCCCGCCGAGCCGGAGATGATCGCGCCCGCATGGCCCATCGTCTTGCCGGGCGGGGCGGTGAAGCCCGCGATGTACGAGAACACCGGCTTCGTGACGTGCTCGGCGATGTAGTCGGCCGCCTTCTCCTCCTCGTTGCCGCCGATCTCGCCGACCATCACGATGATCTCGGTCTGGTCGTCGGCCTGGAACAGCTCGAGGGCGTCGATGAAGCTGGTGCCGACCACCGGGTCGCCGCCGATGCCGACGATGGTGGAGTTGCCGAGACCGAGCTGGGCCAGCTCCGCACCGATCTGGTACGTGAGCGTGCCGGAGCGCGACACGAGGCCGACGCCGCCCTGCGCGAACACCTGCGCCGGGATGATCCCGACGTTGGCCCGGCCCGGCGACAACGCGCCGGGGCAGTTCGGGCCGAGCAGGCGGATGCCGCGCGGCCGCAGGTACGTGTACACGTCGAGCATCTCGTGCGCCGGGATGCCCTCCGCGATGCAGACGACGAGCTCGACGCCCGCGTCGGCCGACTCGTAGATGGCGTCGGCCGCGAACCGGGGCGGCACGAACACCATCGCGGTGTTGGCGCCCGTCTCGCGGACGGCGTCGACGACCGTGTCGAAGACCGGGATGCCGTCGACGTCGGTGCCGCCCTTGCCGGGCGTGACGCCGGCGACGACCTTCGTGCCGTAGTCGCGGTTGCGGAGCGTGTGGAACGTGCCCTCGCGGCCCGTGATGCCCTGCACGACGAGACGCGTGTCCTCGCTCACCAGAATCGCCACGTCAGCGTCCTTTCGCGAGCTCGACGACCTTGCGGGCCGCGTCGAGCATCGTCCGTTCGGGATACACGTTCGCCGGCGCCGCGTCGGTGAGCAGCTTGCGGCCCTCGACGTCGTTGGTGCCGTCCAGCCGCACGACGATCGGCACGTCGATGGTGAGCTGGTCGAGCGCCGCGAGGATGCCCTTCGCGACCTCGTCGCAGCGCGTGATGCCGCCGAAGATATTGAATAGGATCGCCTCGACCTTGGGGTCGGACAGGATCACCTCGAGCGCCGTCACGATCTTGTCGGCGTCGGCGCCGCCCCCCACGTCGAGGAAGTTCGCGGGCTTGCCGCCGACCTGGTCGACGACGTCGAGCGTCGACATCACGAGCCCGGCGCCGTTGCCGAGGATGCCGATCGTGCCGTCGAGCTTCACGTAGGTGACGTCGCGCTCGCGCGCCATCTGCTCCTGCGGGTCGGCCGCCTCGGTGTCGCGCATCTCCTCGATGTCGGGATGCCGGAACAGCGCGTTGTCGTCGATCGTGACCTTCGCGTCGGCGGCGACGACGGCGCCCTCGGCAGTCACGACGAGCGGGTTCACCTCGACCAGCATGGCGTCGGTGTCGCGGTACATCTCGTAGGCCTTGGTGATCAGCCCGCCGACGGCCTTGTGCTCGTCCTTCGGCACGCCGGCCGCCCACAGCAGGCGCCGCACGAAGTACGGCTGCAGGCCGATCGCGGGGTTCAGGTGGATCCGGGCGAGCTTGTCGGGATGGTCGACGGCGACGGCCTCGATGTCCATGCCGCCCATCGTCGACAGCATGAACAGGTTCGCCTTCGCGCCCCGGTCGAACGTGATCGAGAAGTAGTACTCCTTGTCGATCGAGATGGCCTTCTCGACCCAGACGCGGCGCGTGATGTGACCCTTGATGTCGAGTCCGAGGATGCCGCGCGTCTTCTCCTCCGCATCGGCGGGGTCGTCGGCGACCTTGACGCCGCCGGCCTTGCCGCGGCCGCCGGCCAGCACCTGCGCCTTGACGACGACGCGGCCGCCGCCGAGCTCCTCGGCGCCGGTGCGAGCCTCTTCGGGCGTCCGCGCGACACGGCCCTCGCCGGTCGGGATGCCGTACCGCGCGAAGAGCTCCTTGCCCTGATGTTCGTAGAGATCCACGGCCGGGATCTTAGGCGGGCACGCGCGTTCGGCGGGCCGTCAGGTACGAGCCGGCCAGGATCAGCGCGAGGCCGATGGCGATCCCATCCCCGACCGGCTCGTCCAGAAGGGTGGCGCCGTACAGGACCGCGACCGCGGGGATCAGGTACGCGACCACCGAGGTGCGGGTCGGGCCGATCGTCTGCATGATCCGGTAGTAGAGGACGAACGCGAGGCCGGTGCTGACGATGCCGACCATCGCGATCGCCCCGAAGGCGCCGGCGCTCGGCACCGCCTGCGGCGGCTCGGCCAGCGCCAGCGGCAGGGTCACGACCGACGCCGTCGTGAGCAGCACGGCCACGATGCCGAGCGGCTCGACGCCCGACAGCCGCGACTTCGCGTACAGCGGCCCGATCGCGTAGCCGATGCTGGAGCCGGTCAGGCAGATCGCGCCCAGCAGCGCGTAGGCGTCGGTGCCGACCTCCAGCCCGTAGACGGCGACGACGCCGAGGAAGCCGATCGCGATGCCGGCCACACGCATGCCCGTGGGCCGCTCCGAGCGGTCGAGCGCGAGCGCGAACAGCGCCACGAAGATCGGCACCGACCCGTTCAGCACGCCCGCCAGCGACGACGCGATCCACTGCTGGCCCACCGTGATGAGGGTGATCGGGATGGCGATCTGCACGACGCCGGTCAGCACCAGCGGCTTCAGGTGGGCGCGGAGGGCGGTGGTTGCGCCCGCCATGATCGCGAGCGGCCAGACGGTGAGCGCCCCGAGCGTGACGCGCGACCAGACGATCACCCCGGGGCTCAGCTCGCGCAGCGCGATCTCGTTGAACAGGTAGCTGCCGCCCCAGATCGATGCGAGCAGGGCGATGCCGAGGGCGGGGCGGCGCAAGCGTCTACCAGGCCTCGTCGCAGAGGCGCTCGATCTCGTCCAGTCCCGTCTCCCAGAGCCCCGGGTCGGCGAGGTCGAGGCCGCAGATCGCGAGCAGCCCGGCCGGCGGCAGCGATCCGCCGGCGCGCAGCATCTCGGTGTAGCGCCGGCCGAAGCCGTCCGGATCGGCCCGCCGCAGCGATGCCAGGCCGAAGCTGCACAGGAAGGCGAACGGGTACTGGTAGTTGTAGAAGCGGGCGCCGTACGGATGCGGCCACTCCAGCCACGCGTCGGGCGCGGCGGCCGCCCCGAAGTACGGCTCGATCCGGGCCCGCCAGAGCCCGGCCAGGCGATCGGCCGTCAGCGACGTGCCGGCCGCCCGCAGCGCCGCGGCGTCCTGCTCGAACCGGCACAGCGCCGCGGCCTCGAACACCAGGTCGAACATGCTCTCGGCGAAGCCGCGCAGCAGCGGCCCGCGATCGGCCGCGGCGGAGGTGGCGATGGCGCGGTCGACCGCGGCGATCTCGCTCGTCGTCGACGGGATCTCGGTCACGGCCATGCTGATGCTGCGGTCCACCGACAGCCACGGGTGGGCGGCCTTGGCGAGCTCG
This sequence comes from uncultured Actinomycetes bacterium, assembly GCA_963722525.1. Classification (GTDB taxonomy): domain Bacteria; phylum Actinomycetota; class Thermoleophilia; order Gaiellales; family F1-60-MAGs149; genus VFJZ01. The sequence goes on from CAVRMM010000002.1 coordinate 2,233,231, forward strand.
AAGTGCAGCGCGTGGCCGAGCTCGTGCGCGAGCGTGAAGGCGTCGCTCGGCATGTCCCGGTAGGTCAGCTGGATGAGCGAGGGAAAGCCCTGCGGCAACGGCGCGCAGAAGACGCCGGCCGACTTGTCGGTGCGCGGCTCGGCGTCGATCAGGCCGCCCGCCGTCAGCTCGGGCGCGAGCACGCGGGGCTCGTCCCCGAGGGCGCCGAAGACGTCGTGGGCGATCGTCACGGCCTCGCTCCACGGCACCTCCCGCTGGTCGCCCACGGGCGCCATGCGGTCGGCCTCGGTGCACTCGCCGATGCCCAGCGCCGCAGCCTTGCGCTCGTACCAGCGGCGGACGATCGACGGGCGGCCCTCGATCGCCGTCAGCAGCGACTCGACGTCGGCACGCGAGACCTGGTCGGTGAACAGCGTCGCGCCCATCGGGTCGTCGTGCCCGCGCAGCCGGTCCTCGACCAGACGGTCGCCGATCACCGCGTCCAGGCAGGCAGCGGCCGTCGCGGCGACCGCGGCCCGCGCCTCGGTCGCGGCCGCGACCGACCGCAGGCGCACGTCGCGATCCCCGTCCCACAGCAGCGCACGCAGGGCGTTGAGCGAGTGCGGCTCGACGCCCTCGCCGGCGTCGAACGGCACGGAGACGGCCGTCATCGTGTCGTCGTACAGGCGCCGCCAGGCGGTGCTGGCCGCATCGCCGCGGGCCGCGAAGGCCTGCTCGGCCACCGGGTCGAGGCGGAACGCGCGCTCCGCGCGGCGCCGGCCGAGGTAGTGCCGGTAGGGCGCCAGGCGCTCGTCGGCCAGCGCCGCGTCCGACAGGTCGCCGTAGCGCGCCTCGAGCGCCCGGCAGGCGGTGCGGACGCGCTCCAGGACGGGCACGGCCGCGGTCGCCAGGTCGCGCGCCTCGACGTCCTCGAGATCGGCCGAGAGGCGCAGCGCGGCGTAGCCCCACTCGTCGTGCAGGGCCTCGGCGACGCGCACGACGTCGTCGTGGGCATCGAGTGCGGCGCGGATCTGCGCGATGTCGTCGCCGGGCGCCTCGAGGGCTGCGGCCGCGGCGTCGAGGTCGGCCAGCGCACGACGGGCCGCGTCGCCGTCGGCGAAGACGCGCGTCAGGTCCCAGCGGACTCCCTCGGCCGAGTCGTTCGCCACGTGCGGCATCATATGGCCGTGGCCGAGGTCTGGTACACGCGCACCGACTCTCCGATCGGGCCCCTGACGCTCGTCGCGACGCCCGCGGGGCTCGCGGCCGTCTCGTTCGGCGCCGACGACGCGGTGCTGGATGACGTCGCCACCCGCCTCGACGCCGGCGTGACCGAGCGGCCCGACCGGCTGGACGACGTGCGGCGCGAGCTGGACGAGTACTTCGCCGGCGCGCGCCGGGTGTTCGACGTGCCGCTCGACCGCTGCCTGTCGACCGGGTTCCGCCGGGCCGCGCAGGAGGCGATGAGCCGGATCCCGTACGGGGCCGTGGCGAGCTACGCCGACATCGCCGCCGGCGCCGGGCTGCCGGGCGCGAGCCGCGCCGCGGGCACCGCCTGCCGCACGAATCCGATCCCGGTGATCGTGCCCTGCCACCGCGTGCTGCGCAGCGACGGATCGATCGGCGGGTACGCCGGCGACATGGCGGGCGGGCTCGACATCAAGCGGCACCTGCTGGCGCTCGAGGGCGTCCAGCTCGCGTTGTTCGCCCCGTGAGCGGCGACGACGCACGGGTGATCGCGGCGCTGCGCGCCGGCGACGAGGCGGCCTTCGCGGAGCTCGTGCGCCGGTACGGCCGGTCGCTGCAGCGGTTCGCGCGCATGTACGTGGCGACCGACGCCCAGGCGGAGGACGTCGTGGCAGAGGTGTGGGTGGGCGTGCTGACGGGGCTCGACCGGTTCGAGGGCCGGTCGTCGTTGCGCACGTGGATCTTCCGGATCGCGGCGAACATCGCGAAGACGCGGGGCGCGCGCGAGTCGCGGTCGGTGCCGCTCTCCAGCGTCGGCGGCGGCGCCGACGACGAGCCGGCGGTGGACGAGGCGCGGTTCGCCGACGGGGCGTGGGCCAGCCCGGTGCGGCCGTGGGGCCTGGATGCGGCGCAGATCGCGCTCGACGACGAGGCGGGCGCGCGGATCCGGGAGGAGATCGACCGGCTGCCCGAGGTGCAGCGCGCGGTGATCACGCTGCGCGACATCCACGGGCTCGGCTCGGACGAGGTGAGCGAGGCGCTCGGCATCTCGCAAGGCAACCAGCGCGTGATCCTGCACCGGGCCCGGTCCCGGGTGCGGGCCGCGCTCGAGTCGTACTTCACGCCGGCGTGAAACGTTCCGGCCGGCGGCGAGACCGTATCCGGATGGGGGTGTCCGCGACGTGATGTGCCAGGAGCTCGTCGAGCTCGTGACGGAGTATCTCGAGGGAACGCTCGAGCCGTCCGACCGCGCCCGCTTCGCCGCGCACATCGACCACTGCGACGGCTGCAGCGAGTACCTGGAGCAGTTCCGCGAGACGATCGCCGTCGTCGGCCATCTCCCCCCGGAGTCAATCGACCCGGCAGCGGAGGCGAAGTTCCTCGAGGTCTTCCGCCACTGGCAGCGCGAGGGGGGGCAGCGCCGACGGTGGACGACGGTCCGGCGACGATGGTGGCGCCGTCCGGAAGCCCGGTGATGGCGCTTCCCACCGCGTCGCCCGGGTAGCGCAGCCATCCGCGTGTCGTATTCGTGCCAGGCACCAAAACGACACCGAGCCACCCGCGTGTCGTATTCGTGCCAGGCACCAAAACGACACCGAGCCGCCCGCGTGTCGTATTCGTGCCAGGCACCAAAGCGACACCGAGCCGCCCGGGTGTCGTATTCGTGCCTGGCACCGAAACGACGGCGGCGGGACGGTGCCGCGCGGCGGCGTTTCGAATGCGTGCGCGACTCGACGGTTTTGGCGCGTTTCGCGCGCGTTTCGTGACCATTCGCTCGGCGGGTTCGTGCGGCAATGGGCTCATGACACGAAGACCGCGCTGCCAGACCGATTGCCGACTGCACCACATCACGAGCCGGGGCAACAACCGGCGATCGATGTTCGAGGACGCCGAGGATCGCGAGCGGTACTACGGGCTGCTCGACGAGGGCGTCGCCACCTACCCCGTCGAGGTGCATCAGGACGTGCAGATGGGCAATCACGTCCACCTCCTCGTCGAAGCCGAGATGGCCGAGGTCTCGAAGCTGATGTGGTTCATCAACCACCGCTACGCGGTCGGCTACAACAAGCGCCACGGCCGTCTCAACCACCTGGTCGGACGGCGCTTTCACGCCTCCGAGGTGCCCGACCGGTGTGCCGCACGAGCGGTTTGCGTCTACATCGCGATGAATCCCGTTCGCGCCGGCCTCTGCAGCCACCCTGGAGGCTGGCAGTACGGCTCGTACCAGGCCCACGTGACCGACGACCCGCGGCCGCACCTCACGACGCGGTTCACGAGCGAGCTGTTCGCCAGCCAAGGAACCACCTTCGAGGCCGCGATCGAGCGGGCAGTCCGACTCGACCGCGGCGGCCGGCCACCAATCGAGGCGCTCATGCCCTCTCCGTCGAGGCTCACGCCCGAGCACGTTCGACACGCGCGACAGGTGTTCGGATTCACCGCACCCGAGATTGCGCAGCACTATGGGACGAGCACACGGACGATCCAGCGGTGGCTCGCAGCCTGACGCCGCCGTTAGCGGCGCGCTTGCGAGCCCAGGGCTGCGCCGATCGCGCCGCCCAGGTCGCCCAGGGCCGCCACCAGCACCGGCGGGGGGCGCTCGATGGCGAAGACGTGCGGGGCCATCTCCTTCGCCAGGCGGTCGGCGAACGGCTGGCCGAGGCGCGTGCCGAGCCCGCCGCCGAGGATGATCGCGTCGATGTCGAGCACGTTGTTGGCCGACGCCACGCCGGCGCCGAGCGCCGCCATGGCCTCGTCGATCAGCTTCGTCGCGAGATGGTCGCCCTCTGCGAGCGCCTCCTCCCACACGCCGCTCGCGAGCCGGTCCTTGCCACGGCGCTCCATGATGTCGAACAGGCTCGTCTTCGTGCCCTTGTCGACGGCGGCTCGCGCCCGGGCCTCCATCGCACCGCGGCCGGCATACGCCTCCATGCAGCCGCGCCGCCCACACGGGCACGGCAGGCCGTCCATCTCGACCACGACGTGGCCGATCTCCGCACTGGCACCACGACCCGACCAGCGCTGGCCGTTCAGCACGAGGCCGCCGCCGACGCCCGTGCCCCAGAACACGCCGAGCACCGAGCGGTATCCCCGGCCGGCGCCGAGGCGGTACTCGGCCTCCGTCGCGACGTCGACGTCGTTGCCGATCCGGACCGGCACCTCGAGCTGCTCCGAGAGGGTCGCGCCGAGCGGGAACGAGCCCTTCCAGCCGGCGATGTTGCCGGAGTGCGACACCGCGCCGGTCTCGAAGTCGATCGCGCCGGGCGCACCGACGCCGGCCGCGACGAGCTGGCCCGGCGAGGCGCCGGCCGACTCCAGCGCCATGCGCAGCGTCTCGGCCATCGCCGTCGCCACGGCCGGCGGACCACCGCGGGGAGTGGCCGCGCGCGCCTTGCCGCGCACCGCGTTGCGGCCGTCGATGACGACCGCCTGGATCTTCGTCCCGCCGAGATCGATGCCGCCGCGCAGCCGCGCTCGGGTCGTTGTCATGTCCGAATGCTAGGTGCTTCGGCCGGTCGCGCGGCGGCGACGGCCGCGATCGCGAGCGCGGTGAGCGGGTAGATCAGGTACGACGTCTGGAACACGCGGGCGATGAAGACCAGCATGAACATCGACGCGGCGAACCCGGCAGCGGGCAGCCACGGGGCCGCGTTCCGCCGCTGCGCGACCAGCAGGGCGATCGTCACCGGCAGCCAGGTGACGGCCGCGATCAGCTGGAACGGATAGCTGCCGGTGCGGTCGATCACGCCAAGGTTGACGAGGATGCCGGCCAGTCCGTACCCGATCACGCGGTAGGTCTCGGCGCCGAACGTGATGGTGTCGTCCCAGAACGCGGCCGGGTCGGCGATCACGAACGGCAGCGACGGTACGACGACGACCAGGCCGAGCGCGAGCAGCGGGCGCAGCAGCTCCCGGCGGCCGCCGTGCCGCCACGCCTCGAGCAGCAGGAAGGGCGCGGCAAGCCCCGCGAACTGCTTCAGGATCATCGCCGCGCCGACCAGCCCGAGCGCCCCGGTGAACCGCTGGCGCTGGGCCATGGCGAACGCCAGGACCAGCAGCAGCAGCGCCGGCGCGTCGGCCGTGCCGAACCACGCGCCGCGCAACGCGAGCGGGTTCGCGGCCAGGACGGCGCCGATCGCGAGCCGCACCGCGAACGGCCCACGCAGCAGCATCGCGGCGGGCAGCAGCGCCAGCGTGCACAGCAGCACGATGAAGCGTGCGTCGTCGAACGGCGCGGGCAGCAGCCGCACGCCGGCGCCGAACAGCGCCATGCCGGGGAAGTACGGGAAGTGCCCGAGCGCGACGATCTCCCGGCCCGGGTCGGGCGTCGACCCGTCGAGGTCGTAGATGCGCTCCATGCCGGTGCCGACGTAGTTGCGGCCGTACGGGTTGGTGCCGTCCAGGACGAGGTCGCCGGCGATCTCGATCTGGTAGACCGAGTCGTTCGTGTGGAACCACGGCTCGGTGCCGTCCCGCAATCCGATCTGCAGCAGCGTGGCCGGGACGAGGAGCGCGCAGACGACCGCGATCGACGCCGCCACGACGATCCCGCACCGCCACTGCCGGTCGCGCACGAACAGCACCGCGACCAGCGCGAGCACCACCACCACCCCGCCGAGCACCGCGATCGCGCGCAGCAGGCCCGGATCCCACATGCCGTCGGCCGCGCGGACGAGCGGCCCGAGCACGCCCTGCGCCCGCGCCGGCGCGACCTTCCACGGTGTCGGGTCGGAGCCGAGCTCCGCGACGCTCAGGGCCACCAGCGTCCCGAGGGTGCCGAGGACCAGCGCCGCGCGCTCGAGCTTCATTCCCTCGGCTCGAGCCCGTAGAGGTGGCCGAAGCCGGTGAAGTAGACCCGCTGGCCGTCGGCGATGATCGGGGTGTACCGCCCCTCGTCCCGTCGCCAGATCACCTTCCCGCTGACGGCGTCCAGCCCGAACGTGCGACCCGGTCCGTTCTTGACCTTCCGCGCCGACCCGGCGTGCTTGCCCTTGAGCGTGGAGAAGTACACGACGCCGTCGACGATCGTGGCGGCGCCGTGCACCGCCGCGGGTGCGGAGTACTTCCACTTCACGTCACCGGTGGCCGCGTCCATGGCGACGAGGAACCCGTCGTAGGTGCCGACGTACACCGTCTTCTTCCAGATCGCCGGGGCGCTGTAGACGTAGGTGCCGACGCGCCGGGCCCAGCGCAGCTTGCCGCTCTTCTCGCCGAACGAGTAGACGTAGCCGTCGGTGTTCGGCGCGTAGACGCGGCCGTAGGCGACGGCGGGCGTGGCGTAGAAGTACTCGCGCTTGCCGAAGGTCGAGTAGGAGCCGCTCTTCCAGCGCAGCCGGCCGCTGGAGGCGTCGAGCGCGTAGAACGAACCGCCGTCGGAGCCGACGAACAGCGTGCCCTCGTGATACGCGACCGACGACGTGATGCCGCTGTCGGCCGCGAAGCTCCACTGCTGCTTGCCGGTCTTGGCGTTGAGCGAGACGATCTGGCCGTCCCAGCCGCCGAAGTAGAGCGAGCCCTTGACGTGCAGCAGCGACGACTCGATCACCTCGGTGTTGGCGCGCCACTTGATCTTGCCGGTCTCCGAGTCCATCGCCACGACGAGGCCCTTCGCGCCCGGCCGGCGCCGGCAGGCGGGGCCCATGTAGGCGTGGTACACGACGCCGTCGGCGTAGGCCGGCGACCCGGCCGAGCACCGCTTGAACTGCTTCTCCCAGACGATGTCGCCGGTGGCGCCGTCGGCGGCGTAGAAGTGGCCGCGCGCCTCGGCCACGAACACCTTGCCGTTGGCGGCGACGGGCGGGAACTCGATCAGCGAGGTGTCGTGCTCCCACAGGGTCTTGAAGGGCGGCCGCAGGTCGGGGAAGGTCGCAGCGCGGGCGCGGCCCGGCTCGTAGCCGTACATCGGCCAGGCGGCCAGCTTGCGCTGCGGCTCCACCGGGCCGGTCGCGGTCGTCGCCGCCGGCGCGGTCACGACCGGCGTCGTGTCGCCGACGGGCTCCTCGGTGGGGTCGAACTCCTCGGTCGACGAGCCGCGCACGTTCTTCAACTCGGTCTGGTCGTGGTAGTACCAGGCGCCGGCCGTGCCGCCGGCGAGCAGCAGGACGGCGGCCACGATCGCGACGATGCGCCACCTCACGACGTCACCGCCGCCGGCGTCGTGGTCGCCGAGACCGCGGGCGCCGTCTCGGCCGCCACCTCGGGCACCGGGCGGAGCGCACAGGCGCCCGCGATCGCCGCGATGCCCCAGAACGTCGGGTCGGAGAAGAACTGGTCGTAGCCCAGCCCGTGCACCAGCAGGGCGACGAGGTCGGCGGCCAGGATCGCGCGCAGGGCGGTACCCGGCACCCGACGCAGCGCCATCGCGATCGTGGTGAGGAGGCCGAGGAAGAGTCCGATGCCGACGATGCCGAGCTCCGATGCGACGTCCACGACGATGTTGTGCGGCGCGATGTGTCGCTTCTCGAAATCGGTCTTCCCGGTGGCCGCGCCGAACCCTCCGAGCCCGACGCCCGCGACCGGGTGGGCGCCGAACGTCTCGGAGCCGCGCTCCGCCAGGCTCGACCGGCTCGACGAGGCCTTGTCGAGCGAGCGGTCGAGCGCGTTCACGACCTGCGGCTGGGAGATCGCCACGCCGACGGCGACGAGCACGATGGCCGCCGCCGCGGCGATCGCCACGATCCGCCGCCAGGCGATCAGGCTGAGCACCCAGACACCCGCCGCCAGCGCGATGAAGCTCGTCTGCGAGAACGAGAACGCCATCCCGATGAATATCACCGGTGCCACGAGGGCGGCCCCGACGGCCACCCGGCGCCGGGGGCCGAACAGGCACACGCCGGTGATCGTCAGCAGGGCGAACACCTCGATGCGCCCGAAGAGGCTCGGGTCGACCAGCAGCGAGTTGACGCGGAACAGGTCGGAGTAGGCGTTCGCGATCTCGATCTTGGGGTTGGCAACGATCGTCGTCTTCGCGAACCACTCCCAGATCGCCACCACCGCGAGCACCAGCGCCAGCCCGACCTGCACGTACGGGAGCGTGAGGAGGAACGGGCGCAGGCGCGCGGCGCGCGCCGTCAGCGACGCCAGCACGCCGAGCGGGATGTAGGTCGCCGCCAGCGCGAACACGCCGCGGTCGAGGTCGAACGTCCACGACAGGCTGGCGGCCGCGAAGACCAGGTACGCCGCCAGGGCGATGCCGACGGCGCCGAGGTCGGGCGGGGCCGCCCGGCGGCGGACCGTCGACCAGGCGAGGGCGGCCAGCCCGCAGGCGAGCACGCCGTACAGCGGCAGCAGGAAGTGCGCGGGCCGGATCGGGTTGCCGAGCGGGAAGCGCAGCGCGATCACGAGGCCGGCGAGCGGCACCACCCACGGCCAGCGGAGCGCCGCCGCGGTGCCGACGACGAGCGCGCCGAGCCCGCCGACACCGGCCGCGAGGACCAGCAGCAACGACCGGTCGACGGCGTCGGCGAGCCCCGGCGCCTGCGCGTCGATGAGGGGGATGGCGCCGACAACGGTCGCGGCGATCCCGGCCAGCCGGAGTACCGCGCCGCGCTCAACGAGCAGCAGCGCCACGCCCAGCGCGGCCACAAGGCCGGCAATCGGAAGCAGCTCGTCGGACGTCACGGCCCGGGGGGAGTCTAGCCGCGACGTCTCAGCGCGAGGCCGAGACGCTGACGGTACGGATCGCGCGGCCGGCGTTCACGACGACGACGGTCGCCTCGCCGGCCTCGTCGGGGTCGAACTCGAACACGGTCACGCCGTTGGCCTGGAACCGCCGCGCCACGACACCCGTGATGTCGACGGCCGAGGAGGGCACCCCGGCGACCCGGATCGTGATGCGCCCGGCGCCCTCGCCCCAGGCGATGCCGGGGAACCGGTAGCCGATCGGCTCCACCCGCACGTTCGCCGAGCCGGTCGGGCGATCTGCCAGATCGAGCAGCGGGGACGGCTCGCGCAGGTCGCCCGCGTAGGGCGCCGGCAGCGGCACGCCGCCCAGGGGGCGGGCGGCGCGCAGCGCCAGGGCGTACCGCAGCAGCGTCTGCTCCAGAGCAGGCACGACCGCGCGGATATCGGCGTCGCCGTTGGTGGGTCGCGTGCGGTTCGCCGAGCGCCGGAACAGCGTCCGGATCAGCCCCGGGCGCGTGCGGCCCTGCGTCGCCTCGAACCAGAACCCCCACGCGTCGTAGCTCTGCCGCGTGATGGAGCGGATCGACGCGGCGCTGCGCAGCAGCCGGCCCGGCAGCGCCCCGAGGAACGGCCCCTCGGCCCGGACCCAGTCGGGGTTGACCGCGGCGGCCATCCAGTTCGCCGTGCCCTCGACGATCGACCGCGGCAGCAGTTCGAGACGCGGCGCGAGGCGGCACTGCACGCCGTGGAAGTACTCATGCGCGAGGGTCTCGCGCAGCAGCCGGTCGGGATCGACCGCCTGCGGCAGCCGCGCGACGATGGTGGTGGTCGACCAGCGCCGGCTCAGCTTGCCCCTCTTGCGGGTGTACGTGCAGTAGGTGCGGCCGAGGATGCCCGTCTTCTGCCGCGCGAGGTAGATGTCGTAGCGCCCGTCACCGCCGTTGCGGCGCGTGCCGGCGTCGCTGGCCGGCGGCTTGAACCCCAGCGCCATCTCCGCTCGGCGCATGGGCTCGACGATGGCGGCGATACGGCGCACGAGCGGCGGCACGGTCGAGCACCTTCCGTCCCGTGCGCTCGGCCCGCTCGGAAGGTGCCGCGAGCCGCGCGTCTCGTCCCAGAAGACCCGGAAATTGTGGGTACCTGCCGCGCACAACCGCGAACCCGGCGCGTACGCCGGGCCGGATGCAGCCAGCGCGGACGAGACCGCCTTGCCGTGCACGGCCGCGAGGCCGGGTGCGGGGGCGGTCAGCGCCAGCGCGGCCGCCGAAAGCGCCGCGAGGCCGGGCCACGTCATCGCGGCCGAATCTACCGCATTCAGACCGCGTACGCTTTCGCGAACCGTCGAAGGGAGCCGTACGTGGGAGGCAGGGTCGAGGGCAAGGTCTGCGTGATCACCGGAGCCGCCGGGGCGATCGGCCTCGCGTCGGCGCACCGGCTCGCGGCCGAGGGCGGCCGGGTCGCGCTCGCCGATCTCGCGACCGATGCCGGCGAGCGCGGCGCGGCCGACATCGTCGCCGGCGGTGGCGACGCCACGGCCTTCACCGTCGACGTCACCGACTCCGACTCCGTCGAGCGCCTGTACCGCGACGTGCACGCGCGCTTCGGCCGCATCGACGTGTGCTTCAACAACGCGGGCGTGCTGCTGGCCGGCGACGGCGACCCGGTCGAGACGCCGCTCGACCTGTGGCTGAAGGTGCTCGCGATCAACCAGACCGGCGTCTTCCTCTGCCTGAAGCACCAGCTGCCGTACCTGCTCGAGGGCGGCGGCGGGTCGATCATCAACACCGCCTCGATGGTCGCCCTGCAGGGCTCGGCGACGCCGCAGATCGCCTACGACGCGACCAAGGGCGCCGTCGTCACGATCAGCCGCGACGTCGCCGTCACGTACGGCCGCCGCGGCATCCGCTGCAATGCGCTGTGCCCGGGGCCGATCGAGACGCCGCTGTTTCGCACCATCTTCGGCCAGGATCCTGAAGGCCTCGCCCGGCGCCTTCTCCACAACCCGATGGGCCGCGTGGGGACGGCAGACGAGGTCGCGCACGCGGTCGTCTACCTGGCGAGTGACGAGTCGTCATGGACGAGCGGCACCGCGTTCCTGGTCGACGGCGCGATCACCAACGCGTACACCACCGCCCAGGACTGATGTTTGGGCCGCTGAGGGCCGGGCACCAAACAAGGAGGTGTGACCGATTCCCAGCGCATCCTCGTGGCCGGAGCCACCGGCTACATCGGCGGCCGGCTGATCCCGGCGCTGCTCGACGCGGGACACGAGGTGCGCGGGCTCGCCCGCACGCCGGGTAAGCTCGCGGGCCGCGTGTTCGCACCCGATCCGCGATTCTCGGCCGTCGGCGGCGACGTGCTCAAGCGCGAGACGCTGGACGAGCCGCTCGCCGGCGTGGACGCGGCGTACTACCTCGTCCACTCCCTCGGTGCGGGCTCCGACTTCCGCCAGCACGACATCGACGCGGCGACCAATTTCGGGCAGGCGTGCGCGGCCGCGGGCGTCGACCGGATCATCTACCTGTCGGGCCTCGGCGGCGCCGGGGACGAGCTGTCGGAGCACCTCGAGAGCCGTCAGGCCACCGGCGACGCGCTCCGCACCGCGGGTGTCCCGGTGACCGAGCTGCGCGCGGCCGTGATCGTCGGCTCCGGCTCCGCGTCGTTCGAGATCATGCGCGACCTCACCCGGCGGCTGCCCGCGATGGTGGCGCCGAAGTGGGTCTCGTCGCGGTGCGAGCCGATCGCGATCGCCGACGTCGTGCGGTACCTCGTCGGCTGCCTGGACGAGCCGCGCACCGCGGGCGAGACGTTCGACATCGGCGGCGGCACGGTGCTGACGTACCGCGAGATGCTGCGCGTTGCCGCCGAGGAGCAGCACCGGCCGTTCCGCATGCTGGGCGTCCCGGTGCTGACGCCGAAGCTGTTCCTCGTACTGGCTCCATCTCGTGACGAGCGTCGACATGCAGGTCGCGCGACCCCTCATCGACGGGCTGCGCAACGACGTGGTGACGCACGACCACCGCATCCGCGAGCTGATTCCCGGTGACACGATCCCCTACCGTGAGGCAGTCCGGCGGGCGCTCAACGTGGAGGCCGCGAAGCGCCAGTCGCGCTGGCAGGACGCGCGCTTCGACCGCGTCGAGCAGCCGGTGCGGCGCTACCGCCTCGCGCCCGGCAGGACCGTGTTCCAGGACCGGCAGGTGTTCGAGACGGCGCTCTCGACCGACGAGCTGTGGCGGCGCATCGAGGCCAACTTCGGCGGGCGCGGCGGCTACGGCGCGAAGGCCGAGATCCTGTGGCGCATCCGCGGCATCGCCGACCGCGTGCTCGGCGGGGCCGGCCTGCGCCGCGGCCGCCCGGCGGGCGCGCTCGCCGAGGGCGATGCCGTCGACTGGTGGCGCGTCGAGCGCATCGATCCCGGGCACGCGCTCTGCCTGGTGGCCGAGATGCGCGTCCCCGGCGCCGCCCGCCTCGAGCTGGAGATCGAGCCCACCGACCACGGCGCGCGCCTCGTCCAGACCGCGACGCTCGGCAACACGCGGTTCGCCTCCGGCCTCTACTGGTACGCCGTCGCGCCGTTCCACGACTGGGTGTTTCGCGAGCTGGGCGCCCACCTGATCGCCGAGGGCCGGGCCGGGCCGGCCCCGGACCCCGTCACGGTCTGACCCTACCCGCCGGTTCGTGGCCGCCAGGTGACGGACCGCGTCGGGTCCCGCACGGTCCGTGCCATGTCGCCCGATCCGTGCGCCTCCCGCGCGGAAACGTTCTGGGGTCAGACCCCAGGAAGGCCGTTTTCGGGGTCAGACCCCGCGCATGGGAGGCGCACGAAAGCGCGCCGAAGTCACTCCACGCGCAGCGTGCGCGCCGCGATCACGGCGGCGACGCAGGAGCCCGTGAACCCCAGGGCCAGGTCGCCGAGGGTGTCGGTGTAGGCGGTCGCCAGCTCGTTCGTCGTTGCCGCGGATGAACGTCACGTACTCCGCCAGCTCCCAGAGAATCGCGGTCGCGGCCCCGAAGCCGGCCGTCAGCCCGGCGAGCGTCCAGCGGTCCTTGACGACCCGCCCCAGCAGCCGGCCGGCGCCCAGCGACAGGATCGCCCAGTTGACGAGATGGTTGAGGTCGTCCCACCAGTCGATCGTGTCGTAGAGGTTGGCGAGGTTGCCCGCCATGTCGATTGCGAACGGCAGCACGAGCAGGAAGTCGACGTCGTGCGGGTAGGCGGCGCCGCGCCGGCGGTACACCAGGGCCCAGACGACGGGCACCACCAGCATCGCGATCGGATAGGTGAGCGCACGGCCCGCCATGGCCTTGCCCTCGTACTGCGGCCAGTCCGGAAACAGCAGCGGCAGCGCGAGGAGAATGACGAGCGCGACCTTGACGGCGTAGTTCGCGATGCGCATCACGGCGCCACGATCGCACACGGGCCGCTCACGTGGAGGTGAGCGGTTAGCTAGGGTCCAGCGGTGATTCGCTGCACCGCCGACGAGCTGACCCGGTTCGCCGACGCGGTGCTGCGGGCAATCGGCACCCGGCCGGACGACGCCGCGTTCACCGCCTCGGTGATCGTCGCGTCCGACCTGGCCGGCCACGAATCGCACGGCATGCGCCGGCTCCCGGAGTACGTCGAGCGAGCGTCACAGGGCCTCCTCCAGCCTGCCGAGCGCCCCGAGATCGAGCTCGATCTCGGGGCGCTCGTGCGTCTCGACGGCCGCAGCTCGTTCGGGCACGTGGCGATGCGCGAGGTGACCGACCTGGCCGTCGAGCGGGCGCGGGCGCACGGCATCGCCGGCATCGCGCTGCGCAACTCCTCCCACGCCGGCCGCATCGCCGACTTCTGCGCCCGCGGCGCACGGGCCGGCGTCGCGATCCTGTTCTGGTTCAACGACTCGGGCGGCGGCCAGGACGTCGCGCCGCACGGTGGCGACGCCGCCCGGCTGGCCACCAACCCCATCGGCGCCGGCATCCCGCGCGCGTCGGAGCCGCACCTCGTGCTCGACATGTCGACCAGCGTGATCGCCCGCGGGCGACTGTCGGAGTGGCTCGACCGGGGCGAGGAGGTCGGCCCCGACTGGCTCACGCCCGGCGGCGCGATCCGCCCGAGCGGCGGCTACAAGGGCACCGGCCTGGCCCTGGTGGCCGAGGCGCTGGCCGGCATCCTGACCGGGTCCGGATCCGTCTCCGCCTCGCCGGAGTCGGACGCGCAGGGCGTCTTCTGCATCGCGATCGACGTCGCCCGCCTGCGGCCGCTGGACGACTTCGCGGACGAGATGGAGCGCATGCTCGCCTACGTCCGCGACACGCCGCTCGAGGACGGCCACGATGCGATCCGCTTCCCCGGCGAGTCGGGCGCCGCCGCCGAGGCCGAGCGGCTGCGCGAGGGCGTGCCGGTGCAGCGGTTCACGTGGGACCGGCTGGAGACGCTCGCCGCCGAGCTCGGCATCGCGATGCCGCAACGGCTCAGCTGACGTCGAGCACGATCTTCCCGAACCGGGCCGGATCGTCGATGCGGCGGAACGCGTCGTCGGTGCGCTCGAGCGCGAACGTCGAGTCGATCACCGGCCGCCAGCGATCGAGTGCGATGTGCTCGAGCAGCGCGGCGAACTCGCGCGGGCTGCCCATCGTCGTGCCGTGGATGTTGAGCTGCGCGTAGTAGACGAGCGCGACCGCGACGCTGGAGAAGTCGCCCGCCGTGTCGCCGAAGTTGACCAGCGTGCCGCCGGGCCGGAGCGCGCGGAGCATGCCGTCCCAGGCGTCGCCGCCGGCGGAGTCGAGCACCACGTCGACGCCGCCGCCGGTCGCCTCGCGGATCGCCTCGAACCAGGTCGGATCGCGCCAGTTCACGCCGCTCACGGCACCCAGCTCGACGCAGCGGGCGATCTTCTCCTCGCTGGAGCTGGTGACGTAGACGCGCGCCCCGAGCGCGGTGGCGATCTGGATCGCGAACGTGCCGGTACCGGCCGCCGCACCCGTCACGAGCACGGTCGAGCCCTCGCCGACGCCGCCGCGCGTGACCAGCCCGCGCCAGGTCGTCAGCCCGGCGATGCCGATGCACGCGGCCTCGGCGAACGACAGGTGCGCCGGCTTCGCGAACACGCACTCCTCGGGCAGGATGGCCTGCTCGGCGAACACACCCTGCCGTGGGATGCCGAAGATCTCGAACTCGGCCGACGGCGCGTCCTCACGGTCGCCCCACCCGGTGGCGGCGTAGACGACCACCTCGTCGCCGGGCGCCCAGCGCGTCACGCCCGCACCGACCGAGCGCACGACGCCGGCGGCGTCGGAGCCGAGGATGCAGGGCGCGGCACCACGGGCCGGATTGCGCATGATCCACCAGTCGCGCCGGTTCAGCGAGGCGGTGCGGACGTCGATCACGACCTCGCCCGGGCCGGCCACCGGATCGGGCCAGTCGCCGTAGGAGATCTGGTCGGCCTCTCCGTGGGCGCGCAGGATGGCTGCCTTCATGCGAGTGCTCCTTCGGCCGCCGCGGCTACGGCGAGCAGGTAGTCGTCGAGGTAACTCGAGGCGATCAGCTGGAGGCCGACCGGGAGGCCCAGGTCGTCTGTGCCGCACGGGATCGAGATCGCAGGCCAGCCGAGGCCGTTGAACGCCTTCGTGTTGCGGTTCATGGTCAGGGTCAGGTCGGGCCCGTCGATCGGCGGCGGCGGCAAGGGCACCGTCGGGCAGACGAGCACGTCCCAGTCGCCCGAGCCGGCCAGCGCACGGTCGCGCGCGCCGTCGAGGCGGACCAGCGCCTCGAGGTACTGCCGCAGCGGCGTCGCCTCGCCCTCGGCCAGGTCGCCGACGATGAACGGCTCGAACGCGTCCGGTTCGGCGCGCACGCCGTCGGCGTAGTGCGGCACCGGCTCGCAGCAGAACAGGTCGCGCAGGACGCCGTGGTCGTGCTGCCAGCCGATGTCGGCCGGAGCGAGCACGGCGCCGGCGCGGCCGAGCGCGTCCAGGGCCGCGCGGAACGCGCGCTCGACACCGACGTCGAGGTCCTCGCAGAACCACGTCTCCAGGACGCCGACGCGCAGCCCCGCCAGGCCGATCGGCTCGACCGGCTCGGGGTCGCGGCCGAGCAGCACGTCGAACCCGAGCGCGCAGTCGGCGACGGTGCGCGCCATCGGGCCGCAGCAGTCGAGCGACCGCGCGTTGCCGTGGATGCCGCGCACGTCGACGACCCCGAACGTCGGCTTCAGGCCGACGATGCCGCACGCCGACGCCGGCGCCCGGACGGAGCCGCCGGTGTCGGTGCCGGGCGCCAGGTCGACGAGCCCGGCGGCGAGGGCGACGGCCGAGCCGGACGAGGAGCCGCCGGGGATGCGCGACTCGTCGTGCGGGTTGCGCACGGCGGGCCGGCCGGGCGTCTGGCCCATCATCCCCCACGCCAGCTGGTGCATCGACAGCTTGCCGACGATGGTGGCGCCGGCGTCGCGGTGCGCGCGCACGGCGGGTGCGTCGACCTCGGAGCGCTCGAGCAGGAACGGCACGCCCGAGTCGCGTTCGGTGCCGGCCACGGCGAACGAGTCCTTGAATGCCACCAGGCGTCCGCTCAGCGGGCCGTCGACGGTCGGCGGCTGGACGTCGAGCCGCCAGAACGCGCCGAGGCGCTCGTGCTGCGCGATTCGCTCCAGCCGTTCGTCGATACTGTGCAACGTGCACGCTCCCGTCTCTGCCTCGACCGCGCTCCGCAGCCTGCTCGCCGAGCACCGCGCCGAGACCGAGGCGGTGCTCTCGCTCGTCCGGCGCATCACCTCGTCGCTCGACGTCGACGAGATCCTAGGCGAGGCCGTGCAGCTGTTCGCGCAGTTGACGGGCTCCGCCGGAGCGCTCATCTACCTGCTCGATCCGGACGCCGAGCGGTTGCGTGTGCGGGCAGGCACGGAGGGCTACGAGGAGTGGGTCGGCGTCTACTCGCTGGAGGTCGGCGCGGGGCTCACGGGCTGGACGGCGCTCAACCGCGCGCCGGCCATCGTGCGCGACAACGCGCGCGACGACCCGCGATACCTGCTGGTGCCGGAGCTGCACGACGAGCGGTTCGAGTCGGCCCTCACCTACCCCCTCATCCCACCGTCCGACCGGCTCGTCGGAGTGGTCACCCTGCACACCGAGGCGCCCCACGAGTTCACCGAGGACGACCTGACGCTGGTGGCGCCGATCGCCGCGCTGGTGGCCGCCGCCGTCGAGACCGCACAGCTGTACGCCGAGCGCCGCCGGCAGCTCGACGCCGTCCGCACGCTCGCCTCCGCGGTGGACGACCTCGGCTCGGCCGCGGCGCGCCGCCGGGCGCTGCACGGGCTGGCCGACTCCGCCCGCGCCCTGCTCGGCGCCGATGCGGTGCTGCTCGCAACGCGGGACGCCCGCGGCCGCTTCGGCGTCGGCGCCGTCGCCGGCACCTGGCGGCGCGCCGAGCGCGTCGCCGACGCGGCGCTGCTCGATCCGCTCGCCGGCCGGGTGCGGGTGCTGACGCAGTCCCGGCACGGCGACGTGCTGGCCGGCGTGGCCGATGCGACGACCGGCGTCGCGGCGCCGATCCAGGCCGGCGGCGAGCTGGTCGGCGTCCTCGTCAGCGCCGGCCGTCACGCCGCCACGCCGGCGCTGCTCGACGTGCTCGGCGCCATCGCCGCGACCGCGGCGCAGGTGATCCTGAACGGCCGCCTGATCGACCAGGTCGCGGGCCGCAACGCCGAGCGCGACTTCCTCGAGGCGCTCGTCGACGGCGAGGAGCCCGAGGCCGTACTGGTGGCGCGCGCCCGTCGGCTCGGCATCGAGCTGGCCGAGCAGCACGTGGCGGTGGTGTTCGAGGCCGACCCCGCGGCCGGCGACCCGGACGAGGCGCTGGCGCGGGTGCGGACCGCGGTGCTCGGCGCGTTTCCCGGCTCGGCCTGCGCAGTGCGCGGGCTGCAGGCGATCGCGCTGCTGCGCGTGCGCGACGAGTCGCAGCTCGCGGCCCGTCTGGAGCGGGCCGCGCCGCGGACGCGTCGCCGTCGCCGTGGGGCTGTCCCGCGCGCGCACCGGCGGCCAGGGGCACGCGGAGGGGTTCGACGAGGCGGCGCAGGCGGTGCGTATGGGCAGCGCGCTGCGCGGTCCGTCGGCCGTCACGCGGTTCGACGACCTCGGCGTGCAGCGCTACCTGTGGTCGCTCGCGCAGGAGCCCGCGCGCGACGTCTGGCAGGAGCGTCTCGAGCGCCTGCGCGTGCACGACGGCGAGCACGCCTCGCGGCTGTTCGAGACGGTCGAGCGCTACCTGGAGTCGAACGCCAACCGCAAGGAGGCGGCGGCGCTGCTGTACGTGCACCGCAACACCCTGCGGCAGCGGTTCGACCGCATCAGGCGGGTCGCGCAGATCGACCTGGACGACCCGGCGATCCTGTTCGACCTGCAGGTCGCGCTGCGCATCGTGCGGTACCGCGACGCCGCCGGCGCGTCATGAACGGGCGAGGCCGAGCGCCTCGTCCAGCTCGGCGCACTTCGCCCTGACCGCCTCGGCCGCGGCGCGCAGGTCGGCCAGCTCCGACGACGTCAGCTGCAGCTCCTGCACCTGCTCGACGCCGCGGCGCGACAGCACCGCCGGCACGCCGACGAACACGTCGTCGATGCCGTACTGGCCGGTCAGGTAGCAGCAGACCGGATGCACCTCGCGGCGGTCCTCGAGAATCGCGCGCACCATCGCGTTGGTGGCGCTGGCGGGCGCGTAGAACGCCGAGCCGCGCTGCAGCAGCGCGACGATCTCGGCGCCGCCGCCGCGGGTGCGCTCGAACGCGCCCGCGAGCGTCTCGCGGTCGAGCACCTCCTCGGCCGGCGCGCCGGCGATGGTGGCGCGGCCGGGCAGCGGCACCATCGTGTCGCCGTGCGAGCCGAGCGTCATCGCCTCGACGTCGGGCGGCGCGACGTTCGCCAGGCCGGCCAGGAAGAACCGCAGCCGGGCCGAGTCGAGCCCGCCCGCCATGCCCAGCACGCGCTGCGGCGGAAAGCCCGAGACGCGCCACGCGAGGTGCGTCATCTCGTCCAGCGGGTTCGTGACGACGATCAGGATCGCGAACGGCGACGCCGCGGTTGCGGCCTCGACGCAGCTGCGCACCACCGCGGCGTTCACCAGCAGCAGGTCCATGCCGGCTCATGCCGGGGCTGCGCGGGCGGCCGGCGGTCATGACGATCACGTCGGAGTTGGCGGTCAGGGCGTAGTCCGTGGTGCCGGTGATGCGCGTGCGGAAACCCTCGATCGGCGCCGACTGGCCGAGGTCGAGCGCGAGGCCCTCGGCCAGGCCGGGCGCGATGTCGACGAGCACCACCTCGCGGCAGACGTCGGACTCGGCGATGCGCATCGCCGTCGTGGCCCCGACGTTGCCGGCGCCGATGACGGTGACCTTCACAGCGCGTCCTCGGGCGGCGCGTCGAGGATGCCGACGATCAGCGAGCGGATGGGGGCCTTGCCGCCGGTCATCTCGCGCGCCAGCCCGGGCGGCCGCGAGACGAGCACGTCGTCGCCGACCCCGGCTCCGACGAGGTCGACGGCGAGGAAGCTCGGCCCCAGCGCACCACCGCGGCGGTGCGGGCGCAGCGCGAGCAGCGGCCGCGCCTCGTAGGCCGGGTGCTTGACCGAGCCCGTGACCTTGCCGACGACGCGGGCCGGAGTCACCGGTCGCGCATCCCGACGATCACGGCGTCGACCGGCTGCGGCCCGTCCAGCGCATCGACGGCGTCGACCCCGTTGACGAACCACACCACGTCGCCCGCGGCGGCGTGCACGAGCGGATCGGCGGCGACGACCGTGTGGCCCTCGTCGGCGCCGGCCTCGTCGACGGGCTGCACGAGCAGCAGGCCGTACTGCCCGAGCTCGTCCACCCGCCGCGCGCACACCACGCGCGCCCGTGACGCGGCCGAGGTTCACGCCTGGACGTCCACCGAGTCGACGATGCCGACCACCAGCGCGTCGATGGGTTGACCGCGCGTCGGCTCGGTCATGCGCGCGGCGGAGCCGATCACGACCAGCACGGTGTCGCCCTCGCCGGCGCCCAGCGTGTCGGCCACCACGTGCAGCTCGTCGCGCTCCTCGCCGGCCGGCTCGACCTCGACGACGACCAGCAGCTTGGCGCCGTCGAGCCGCTCGTCCTTGCGCGAGGACACCGCGTGTCCGAGCACCTTGCAGAGGATCATGCCGCCGGCACCTCCGTGTCGTCGAGCACTGCGATCATCGCCAGGTCGACCGCGACGCCCTGCAGGCGCTCGCTCATCCGCGCCGCGGCGGCGCTGGCGGTGACCACCAGCTCGCCCGCCACCGCGCCGTGCGGGTCGACCGCGACGTAGTGCCGGCCCGATCGCTCGGCGCGCACGACCAGCAGCCGGTGCGGATCGAGCGCCTCGATCCGGCGAGCGGCGTTGACCCGGCCGACGACGCGCGCGAGCAGCATCAGCCGACCACCAGCCGTACGCCCCTGGCCTCGGCCGCCTCGCGCGCCAGCGGCGTGACGACGGCGCCCGGCGCCAGTCGCAGCACTCCGGCGGACTCGGCAGCGAGCACGTCGCGCTCCGTTGCCAGCCGCAGCGGCGGGCCGGCCGATGCGGCGACGGCGGCCGCCGCCGGCGCGGCGACTGGCGCCGCCGCGGTCGAGCTCCTCCAGCACCCGGAGCACGATCCGCACGATCAGCTCGATGTCGGCATCGCGGCTCACCGGATCCGCGCGACGCGGCGCACCTGCGCGAAGTGCCGCGGCGACGTGATGCCCTCTCCCGTGACGGTGCCGATCGCGAAGCCGGGATAGCCCTCGCCCTCGGCGCCGAGGCCGCGCAGCGAGCAGCCGTTGACGACGGTCACGACGGTCGACACCTCGCGGGCGAACCGGTCGACGTTCGGCGGGAAGTTGGAGTAGATCATCGCCGTGTGGCGGTTGCGGCCCTCGGCCTCGATCGCCCAGGTCGATCGCCGTTTCGGAGTCCTTCGTGCGGACGACCGGCAGCAGCGGCAGGAACTGCTCCATCCAGAACAGCGGGTGGTCGCGCTCGACCGGCGCCACCAGCAGGCCGACGGGCTTGCGGGCCGAGATGCCGGCCGCCGCCAGCAGCACCTCGGCGTCGCGGCCGACGAACTCGCGGCGGGTGCGCGGGTGCCCCTTCCCGTCGTCGTCGATGACGGCGCGGTAGACGCGCTCGGTCTCGTCGTCGGTCAGCACCTGGGCGGGCAGGTCGGCGAAGGCGTCGAGCAGCGGCCGGTACACCCCGTCGGCCGCGACCACGGCCTTCTCGCCGATGCAGAGGATGGTGTTGTCGAAGATCGCGCCCTTGAGGATCTCGGCCGCCGCCCAGCGCGCGTCGGCGGTGTCGTCGACGACCGAGACGGGCATGCCCGGGCCGGCCGCGATGACGCGCTTGCCGGTGCCGAACGCGTCGCGCACCAGCTCGGCGCCGCCCGTGATGCAGAGCATGTCGACGCCCGCATGCGTGACGAGCTCGCGGGCCGAGTCCAGCGACGGGGCCACGACGCCGGTCATGAGATTGTCGGGCCCGCCGGCTGCGACCACGGCCTGGTTCATCAGCTCGACGGTGCGCATCGAGGTCCAGCGGCAGCCCGGGTGCGCGTTGAACGCCACCGCGTTGCCGCCCGCGATCATCGTGATGCCGTGGTTGATCATGAACGCCGACGGCGAGTTGGTGGGCGTCACCGACGCGACCACGCCCCACGGCAGCCAGTCCTCGATGGTGAGGCCGTGCTGGCCGGCGAACGCGCGCGGCTCGTCGAAGTCCTCGGCGCCGACCGACCGCGGGCCGCGAGCTGCATCTTGGCGATCTTGTCGCGCACGCGGCCGAGGCCCGTCTCCTCGTGGGCGGCCGCGCCAGCTGCTCGGCGTGGTCGAGCCCGACCTCGCGCATGGCCTCGATCGCGCGTCGGCGCAGCGCGATGCCGCCCCTCGCAGCGCCCGGTGCGCGCGGCGCGGCCGCGTCCGACGACCTCGTCCGCGGTCGCGAACAGGCCGTGGCGGCCCGGCCACCAGCGGCTCGCGCCGCTTGGGATGCGCGAGCCCGCGGAGCCCGCGCGCCGCGAGCCGCGGCCGTCGCCGGCGCGCGGCCACCGGCGCCCGGCTCGTCGTCGAGCAGGCGCGAACGACGCGCCGGACGATCCGCTCCAGGTCGACGGGGATGGAGTCGGCCTCCGGGACCTCGCTCTCGCCGGCCGCGCTAGGCGCGGGCCGGCGGCCGTCGCTGCCGCCGATCGGCACCGTGTCGCCGAGCGCTCTCGTGCGGCTTCGCGATCACGTGCACCGCCGCCACCTCGCCGACCCGCGACGGCAGCCGCGGCGCCGGCGTCGGTGGCCGCCTTGACGGCCGCCACGTCGCCGCGCACGATCGCCGTCACGAGCCCGCCGCCGATCGACTCGTAGCCGACCAGCTCGACGTTCGCGGCCTTCACCATCGCGTCGCCGGCCTCGACGGCGGGCACGTAGCCCTTCGTCTCGACCAGGCCGACCGCGTCCTGGGCCTTCGCCATCCTCTGCTCCTCGCTCCTCGCTCCGGCCTCAGCCCATGTGGCCGGTGACGGCCGGGTCGGGGCTCGGGATCACGTTGACGCTCATGACGTCGCCCACCCGCCGGGCCGCGGCGGCGCCCGGCGTCGACGGCGGCCTTGACCGCGCCGACGTCGCCGCGCACGGACACGGAGACGATGCCCGCGCCGATCTTGTGGTACTGGCCGGCCGTCACGTCGGCGGCCTTGAGCATGGCGTCGAGGGCCTCCACGATCGCCGCGAAGCCCTTCGTCTCGATCATGCCCAGGGACTGCTGTGCCATCTCGCTCCTTCTCGACCGTCGACGTCAGTACAGCTCGAGGTACTCGTCCCGCTCCCAGTCCGTCACGTGGTCGTCGAACCGCTGCAGCTCGTAGCGGCGGATCGCGCTCCAGGCGCGCACGAACTCGGAGCCCAGCAGCTCCACGATCGGCGCGCACCCCTCGAGCGCGGCGAGCGACTCGCGCGCGTCGAGCGGGAGCGGCTCGTGGCGCGGGTCGTCCTCGGCCGGCACGGGGCCGGACGGCGGGATGGTGATGCTCAGCCCCTCGCGGATGCCGAGCAGGCCCGCGGCCACGGTGCCGGCGGCCACGAGGTACGGGTTCGACAGCCCGGACGGCGCGCGCTGCTCCAGGTGGCGGGCGGCGAGCTGTCTGGCCCTTGATGCGCAGCAGCGCCGAGCGGTCCTCGAAGCCCCAGGAGATGTTCGACGGCGCGAAGGTGTGGGGCCGGCGGCGCTTGTAGCAGTTCAGCGTCGGCACCATCAGGCTGTAGATGGCCTTCGCGTACTTCAGGTTGCCGGCCACGAACTGCCGGCAGACGCGGGAGATGCGCTGGGGGTCGTTGTCGTCGCCCATCAGCGACAGCCCGCTGCCGGCGTCGAGCAGCGACACGTGGAAGTGCGCGCCGCAGCCCGCCGCACCGCTGATGGGCTTCGACATGAACGAGCCGATCAGCCCGTGGCGGGCGGCGATCTCCTTGACCGCGTTCTTGAACGTGTAGCTGGCGTCCGGCCCGGCCATGCCCAGCGCCCGGCCCCCAGACGAGCTCGAACTGGCCCGGCCCGTACTCCGCGTTGGCGGTCACGAAGTCGACCCCGACGCCCTGCAGCGTGTCGAGGAGCTCGCGCACCACGGGGTGGGTGCCGAAGCGCACCGGGTTGAAGATGTGCCAGCCGCCGAACAGCGGCGAGCGGTCGCCGTTGAGCAGGTAGAACTCGTACTCGGCCCCGCTCTTGATGCCGTAGCCCATGTCCCCGGCGACGTCGAGCACGCGCTCCAGCACCTGCCGCGGCGAGGCCTGCGAGCGGCCGGCCGTCCTCCCAGTGGGCCCGGCAGATGAAGCGCGCCGTGGCGTCCTCCCAGGGCACGACCGCGGCCGTGTCGGGGTCGGGAAGAGCAGCTGGTCGGCGTACTTCGTCTCCTCGTTGTAGAGCGAGCCCGGCACGACGTCGGAGCGCGAGTCGAGCACCGCCGCGCCGCCGTACATGTTCAGCCCGTCCTCGGCGTAGCCGGCCGCGGCGGCGATCGGGACGAGCTTCAGCGCGCCGTGCCGTGCATGTCGGGCAGCTCGAAGCGCACGTAGCGGATGTCGTCGCGCTGCCAGTCGTCGAGGATCGCGGAGACGTCGTGTCACGGCACGAGCTCCAGGCGGTCGTCGAGGGTGTGCCACGGAATCATGCGGTCGACCCACGCCTGCAGGCGGTCGATGGCCAGCGATGAGGTGCTCGGCAGGCGCGCGGTACTCGTCGTGGCTCGCGCAGCCGGGGCCTTCTGCCAGGAAGTCCGCCGGACGTCGCCGAGCAGCTCCAGCACGTCGACCACGATACCACTTGGAGAGGCGACCCGACGTGCCGCGCGGCAGAGCGTGGCGAGCAGCTCGTCGAGCACGGCCACGGGGATACGCGCCGGCCTTGGCCTTGTCGCGCAGGGTCTGCGATCTCCTCGCCGAGCCAGAAGAGGTTGAAGCAGGCGTAGAAGATGCCGGGCAGCGCCCCATCGGCGGACGTGAGAGCTGGCGCAGGCGGCGCGACGTCGTGGGGCTCCGTGCGCCAGACGACCTCGGTGTAGCGGTCGAGGCGCGCGATCAGCTCGGCGGTCGAGCGGGCCACGTCGTGCGCGTCCCGGCGGTAGACCGCCGGCTCCTTGGCGCCGCCGCGGGCCGGCCGGCCTGGGCACCGTGCACGCTTGCGCGGGCCGGTGCCGGCGGCGCCGCGGCTCGACCAGCGCCACGCCGAGCCGCTCGGCCTCCTCGCGGGCCAGCGTCGGTCACGATGGCGCCCGCCGGCAGCCGCAGCGCGGCGCCGCTCCGGCGTCCGCACGCGGCACGTCCTCGCGGCCGTCACGACGCGGCCGGTGGCGACGAGCGCGCGGGCCGCGAGGCTCGGGGTCCGGCGACGCCGCGCGGACGCCGCCGCTGCCCTCACGCTCGGCCAGCTCCTTGGCGACGAGCGCGGCGATGCGCCGCGTCAGCTCGTCGGTCGTCGTCAGAGGTCTCCCGCATCTGCACGCGGGATCGACCCGACCTCGAGGATCTCCGCGCCCCAGGCTGGAGCACGTCGAGCCCCTCGGTCACCTTCGCGAACACGCTCACGTGGCCGAACGGCTCGGTGTCGCCGTAGAAGATGCAGATCGTCTGGCGGCCCGGGTAGTAGCCGATGTCGCCGGGCTCGACCGCGAAGATCTCGTTCTCGGGCTCGGAGAAGAACGGCACCATCACGATCAGCTCCTCGCCCGCGAACTTGGCGTGCACCGAGAAGCTCTCGCACGGCAGGTGTCGGTGAACGCGCGCGCGACGTTCGGCGCCTCGCGGTCGAGCAGCTGCGCGACGACCCGCTGGTTACCGGACACGATCTCGAAGGACCTTCCCAACGCTCGCTCCCGGGTTCAGGCACGGCCGAACTGACGGAGGCGATCGTAGGCAATCAGCCACCTCCGGCGCCAGGGATCCGCACGCCCGAATGGCCCGGTCGCGATGTGCAGGGTGCACACCGCCCGGGCGGGCAACACACTTCCGCGCGTTTGCGTGCGCCTTCCAGGCGCGGGGTCTGACCCCGAAAACGGCCTCGCTGGGGTCTGACCCCAGAACGTTTCCGCGCGGAAGCCGCGCAGGTCGCGCGACAGGACCGCGAGCGCGCGCGGGGGGAACCGAAGCGCGCGCCGGGCGGCACGCTTCGTCTGCTAGCGCTCGCTCAGTGCTGACGGCCGGTGATCTTGTCCGCGAGGCCCGCCAGGCGGGACGGGCGGCCCGTGTGGGCCTCGCGGCGATCGGCGGTGCGGTACAGCGAGTACATGGCGGTGACGCCGAGGTAGCGCAGCGGCTCCGGCTCCCAGTCGCGACCCCACGCGTGGCCGACGAACGGGAGCGTGACGACGTCGGAGCGCTCGCCGCGGACGAGGTCGGCGACGATGCGGCCGCCGAGGTTCGCGGCGGCGACGCCGACGCCGACGTAGCCGCCCGACCAGGCGACGCGCCGGCGCGGATCGGCGCCGACCGCGAACTGCCAGTCGCGCGGCACGCCGAGCACGCCCGACCAGCCGTGGGCGACCCGCGCGTCGGCGGCCTGCGGGAACAGCTCGCGCAGCCGGCTCTCGAGGCTCGCGACGGTGCCCGGCGCGATCTCGCCGTACCGGTCGGTGCGCGAGCCGAAGCGGTACGGCACGCCGCGGCCACCCAGCGCGATGCGATCGTCGGCCGTGCGCTGGATGTAGACGTACGCGTTCGCCAGATCGTGGATCGTCTCGGCGTCGTCCCACCCGATCGCGGCGAGCGCCTCGGGCGTCAGCGGCTCGGTGGCGATCATCGACGAGTTCATCGGCAGCAACCGGCGCTTGCGGCCGCGGATGGACGCCGTGTAGCCCTCCGTCGCACGCACGACCCAGGAGGCGCGCACGTCGCCCTGGTCGGTGCGGGCGATGCCGCCGGGCAGGATCTCGCGCACGGTGGTCTGCTCGTGGATGACGACGCCCATCCGCTCCACCGCGGCGGCGAGGCCGACGGCGAGGGCCGCCGGCTGCACCCGCGCGCAGTGCGGCGTGCGCACCGCGGCCAGCGCCCCGCCGAGCCGGATGCGCTGCTGCAGCTCGTCGCGCTCGAGCAGCCGCGCGTCGTCCTCGGTGTCGCCGCCGGCGCGGCGCTGCTCGAGGTATCGGTGCAGGCGCGCGAGCTGCACCTCGTTGGTCGCCACCGACAGCGAGCCGCCCTTGAGGAAGTCGCAGTCGATGCCCTCCGCCGCGCAGACGCGACCGACCTCGTCGACGGTGTCGTAGACCGCGAGCCGCGTGCGGCGGTCGCCCTCGAACGCGATCTCGCCCGACACCCAGCCGCCGTTGCGCCCCGAGGCGCCGTACCCGGCGACCTCACGCTCCAGGATCATCACGCGCAGCGACGGATCGGCGCGCTTCAGGTAGTACGCCGTCCACAGCCCGGTGTACCCGGCGCCGACGATCGCGACGTCGACGTCGGTGCCGCCGGGGAGCGACGGACGCGCGGCCGGCAGGCCGCCGAGCGCGTGGAACCAGTAGGACGGGCCGCCGATCAGCACCGCGGCAGGCTAGGCGACGCGTCCGGACGCGGCGTCAGACGACCCGAAGGTCTCACTCGCCGGCCGGCGCCCGGTGCCCCCAGCCGGAGATGCGCGTCGCGAGGTCGCCGATCTTCGAGGGCTCGCCCGTCCGCCGCTCGTCCCGGTCGGCGGCGCGGAACAGCGTGTAGACGAGGTGCGCACCGACGTACCGCAGCGGCTCCGGCTCCCAGTCGCGGGGCTGCGCGCGGTTCACGAACGGCAGCGTCACGCGGTCGGTCTGCTCGCCCCGCACGAGGTCCGCCAGGGTGCGGCCCGAGAGGTTGGCGGCGCACACGCCGACACCGACGTAGCCGCCGGCCCAGGCGAGGCCGGTGGCCGGATCGGCCGCGACGGTCTGCTTCCAGTCGCGCTGCGCGGCGAACACGCCCGACCAGCCGTGCGCGATCGGCACGTCGCGCGTCGCCGGCCACAGCTCGTGCAGGCGGTCGGCCAGCCGGTCGAGGGCGGAGTTCTCGACCTCGCCGTAGCGGTCGTACCCGGACCGGAAGTAGTAGGGCCGGCCGCGCCCGCCGATCGCGATACGGCCGTCGGCGGTCCTCTGGATGTAGACGTACGAGTGCGCTGCGTCGTGCACGAGCTCCGCGCCCTGCCAGCCGATCTGCGCCCAGACATCGTCCGGCAGCGGCTCGGTCACGATCATCGTCGACCGCAGCGGGATCAGTGCGCGCCGCGGCGCGCCGTCGAGGTGCGGCGTGTAGCCCTCGGTGGCGCGCACGACCCAGCTGGCGCGCACGTCGCCGGCGGCCGTCCGCGCCACGCCCGGCGCGATCGACTCGACCCGCGTCGCCTCGTACACGCCGACGCCCATCCGCTCCACGACATCGGCCAGGCCACGGGCCAGCGCCGCCGGCTGCACGCGCGCGTAGTTGGGCTCGAACACGCCGCCCAGCGCGCCGGCGACGCGGATCCGCTCGTCCAGCTGCGCCGGCTCGAGCCAGCCCTCGCGCTCGCGCAGCAGCGGCAGCTGCGCGGCCGCCGTGACGACGTGCAGGGCGCCGCCCTTGTGGAAGTCGCACGCGATGCCCTCGGTCTCGGTGACGCGCCCGATCTCGTCCACCGCGTCGTCGATCGCCGCCTGCGACCGCGGGTCGCCGAAGCCCGCGACCGCACCGCAGACCCAGCCGCCGTTGCGGCCGGACGCGCCCCAGCCGCACACCTCCTGCTCCAGCACGCAGATGCGCAGCGAGGGGTCGGCGCGCTTCAGGTAGTACGCCGTCCACAGCCCGGTGTAGCCCCCGCCGACGATGGCGACGTCGACATCGACGGGGCCCGGCAGCGCGGGCCGGGGGCGGGGCAGCCCGCCGATCGCATGGAACCAGTAGGAAGGACCGCCGGTGAGCATCGCGTCAGCCTAACCGGAGCGGAGATTCGTGCGTAGGATCAGAGGGTGGTGGGTGTTCGTCCAGAGGTGAGGGGGCAGGCGTCATGACGGCCAAGTGGATTCTCGCGATCACCGCGATCGGGTGCGCGACGCTGGCAGCGGCCCCGGCCGGAGCGGCGACGACGTCCCAGTTCCGTGCCAAGTGCGCGAACGCGTGGACCGGAGGCAAGGACACGGCCGCCTACCGCAGCTTCCGGACGCGGTGTACGACGGCCGCCAGGGCCGCGACCAGCGATGCCACCGACGCCGGCAACCCGACCAGCGTCATCTCGAACACCAAGCGCGCCAAGGCGGCCTGCACCATCCAGTTCCCGCTGCCCCGCAGATCGGCCGCGAAGAAGAAGGCATACAACACCTGCGTGACGGCGGCCAACCGCGCCCAGCGGTCGTACGGGCTAAAGGCCCTCAGGGCGACGCTGCTCGGCGCCAACGAGGTGCCCGCCGCGCACAGCGCCACCGGCACGGCCAGCGTGCGCGTCAACGTCGCGCAGCGGCGCCTCTGCGTGACCCTGACGCTGAAGGGCGAGACCGGCGCCATCCTCGCCCACATCCACAGCGGCCGCGCCGGGCAGAACGGCCCGCCGGTGGTCGACCTCACCACGGCCCAGCTGCTCGACTCGCTCAACCGCGGCAGGGCCGGCAAGCTGTGCGTGAACGGGATCGGCACCGCGCTGCTGCGCGATCTCCGCCGCCACCCGGGCAACTACTACGTGAACATCCACACCACGCAGCACGCGGCCGGCGCGGCGCGGGGCCAGCTGCACAGGTAGCGCGAGCGCGCTAGTGGCCGCCCTCGAGGTCCGAGGTCGGCAGGTGGCCCGAGCCGTCCACGTGCATGCGGTGCGCCCACGGCGCGCCGAAGGCAACGTCGGTGCCGACCAGCGGGATGCCGGTGATCATCGACGACTCGAGCGTCATCGCCCGCAGGTCCTCGGGCTCGAGATCGTGCACGTCCTGCTTGCCGCAGGCGCGGGCGAACATCTGGCACTCGAGGGTGAGCGCGTTCAGGAAGTTCTCGACCCGCTCGGCGGCCACCTCGACCGGCAGCCGCGGGATCAGCCGCTCGTCCTGGGTCGTGATGCCGACCGGACACTGGCCGGTGTGGCACATGGCGCAGTGGCCGGGCTCGACGCCGAGCGCGTGGTAGTCCTCGATGTGCCGCGGCGCGTTGCAGCCGAGCGCGATCATGACGGCCGAGCCGACGCCGACCGCGTCGGCGCCGAGCGCCAGCGCCTTGGCCACGTCGGCGCCGTTCTTGATGCCGCCCTGCAGCACGATCTGCACCTCGCCGAGCAGCCCCATGTCCTCGAGCGCGCGGCGGGCCTCGCAGATGGCGGCCATGGTCGGGATGCCGGTGTGGTCGTAGAGGATGTCGGGGGTCGCCGCCGACCCGCCCTCCATGCCGTCGATCACGATCACGTCGGCGCCGGCCTTGGCGGCCAGCTTGACGTCGTCGCGGGTGCGGGCGGCGCCGATCTTGACGTAGACCGGGATCTGCCCGTCGGTCGCCTCGCGGATCTGCTCGATCTTGAGGCGCAGGTCGGCGGGCCCGATGAAGTCGGGGTGGCGCACCGGCGAGCGCTGGTCGACCCCGAGCGGGAGGTCGCGCATGCGCGCCACCTCGTCCGACACCTTGGCGCCCAGCAGGACGCCGCCGGTGCCGGGCTTGGCGCCCTGGCCGACGACGATCTCGACCGCGTCGGCGCTCGCCATGTCGTGGGCGTCGTTGCCGTAGTGGCTCGGGCAGATCTGGTAGATCAGGCGGTCGGAGTTCTCGCGCTCCATGGGGTGCATGCCGCCGTCGCCGGTGGTGGTCGACGTACCCGCGCGGCTGGCGCCGAGCCCGATGCCGGCCTTCGCGTTGCGTGACAGCGCGCCGAACGACATGCCGCAGACCGTGATCGGGATCTTCAGCCGCAGCGGCCGCTCGGCGAATCGCGTGCCGAGCACCGTCTCGGTGTCGCAGCGCTCGCGGTATCCCTCCAGCGGCACGCGGGAGAGGGTGCAGGTGAGAAACGTCAGGTCGTCGAAGTTCGGCACCCGGCGCGTGGTCGACATGCCGCGGTAGCGGTACCGGCCGAGCTCGGCCTTGAGCTGGATGTCCTGGATGACGTCGGGCTGCCAGACGGCGTGGTTGTGGAGCCAGCGCCGCGCCTCGATCGCGTCGTAATCGCTCACATCGCCTCCCGCCAGATCGCGAACTCGCGCCGATCGAAGTTGTGCAGCTTGCCGCCCGAGCCGAGCTTCGTCCACGCGCGCTTCGGCCCCAGCCCGTGCGGCTCGCACAGCGCCGCCAGCCGCGCCTCGTCGTCGGCCGTCAGCTCCCGCTCCACGCAGTCGGAGCCGGGCACGCCCAGGTCGCCGCCGACGAAGATGTCGCCCGCGTACATGGAGTCGCCGATGCCGGCGTCGACGTCGCCGCAGATCACGAGCGTGCCCTTCTGGTACATGAAGCCGCTCATGTAGCCGGCGTCGCCGCCGATCACGATCGTCCCGCCCTTGTTGGCGATGCCGGCGCGCGTGCCGGCCGAGCCCTTGACGACGACCGAGCCGCCCTTCATCGACGCCCCGACGTTGGTGCCGGCGCCGCCGTGGACGACCACCGAGCCGGCGTGCATGTCGGCGCCGATCGACCAGCCGGCCTCGCCCATCACCTCGAAGTCGGCGCCGTCGCCGAGGGTGCAGCACAGGTAGCCGACCGATCCCTCGAAGCGGATCTTGACGGGGTCGAACATCGCGACGCCGAGGCAGTGCCGGGCGCCGGGATGCAGCACGCGGATCTCGGGCGCGCCCTCGGCGGCGAGGCGCTTCAGTGCGCGGTTGATCTCGCGCGTGGTCTGGCCGGCGCAGTCGACTACAGCGTCCACATCTCGGCCCTCCCCACGCCCAGCTCGCGGAACGACGCCTGCTCCGCGGCCTCGCCGAACGCCTGGTGCACGGCGATGGGCTCGGACGCCACGGCCACCCAGTCGTCGGTCTCGGCCACGATGCCAGGCATCGAGCCGACGCGGTCGCGGCACATGCCGAGGCCGTCGGGCGTGGCCAGCAGGTAGGAGAAGGCGCCGTCGAGGTCGCGGATCGACGCCTCCATCGCCTCCTGGATGGTGGCGCCCTCCTCGAGCCGGTGCGCGAGATACAGCGCCAGCAGCTCGGAGTCGTTGCCCGTGAAGAACCGGTGACCCTTCATCTCGTAGAGGCGGCGCAGCTTGTGGTAATTCGTGACGTGGCCGTTATGCACGACGCAGATGTCGGCGAACGGCCGCGCCCAGAACGGGTGGGCGTGCTGCACGTCGATGCGCGACTCGGTGGCGAGCCGGGTGTGGCCGACGCCGTGGCGGCCCGGCGACCCCTCCAGCCCGTAGGCGCGGGCGAGGCCCTCGCCGTCCATGACGTGCTTGTAGATCTGCAGCGAGCGCCCGACCGAGAACACCTCGACGTGGGCGTCGGCCCCCTCCACCTCGCGGCAGATGTCGGCGACCGGGATCGTCGCGTCCACGTGGAACCGGAGGACGCCGGAGTCGAAGTCGGAGTCCTCGACCCCGAACGCGTCGGTGGCCCGGACGCGCGCGGCAGCGGCGGCCGCGTGGTCGTCGCCGCACCAGACCCGCACCACGTAGTGGCCGTTGGACGACGGGTCGTACAGGCCGAGCCCGGTCGAGTCCGGACCGCGGCCGCGCAGGCCCGTGAGCATGCGCCCGAGCACCTCGGACGCCACCGGGCCGTCGCCGCGCTTGGAAAGGAACCCCGCGATGCCGCACATGTCGCTGGCAGCGTACGATCGGCCCGGCCGCGGCGGCTACGTGACGCGCGCGGCCATCAGGGCGTCCGGGATGTGCGCGATGCACATGACACGTACCATCACCGCATGGCAGACAAGATCCGGTGGGGTGTGCTCGGCGCGGCGAACATCGCCGTGCAGAAAGTCATTCCGGCGATGCAGCGCGGCGCCCGCACCGAGGTCGTCGCGATCGCGTCGCTGCGGCGCGAGCGCGGCCAGGCGGCCGCCGAGCAGCTCGGCATCCCGCGCGTGCACGCCTCGTACGAGGCGCTGCTCGCCGACCCGGAGGTGGACGCCGTCTACAACCCGCTGCCGAACCACCTGCACGTGCCGTGGTCGATCCGCGCGGCCGAGGCCGGCAAGCACGTGCTGTGCGAGAAGCCGATCGGCCTGACCGCCGCCGAGGCGCGCGCGCTGCTCGAGGTTCGCGACCGCACGGGCGTCGTGATCGGCGAGGCATTCATGGCGCGCTCGCACCCGCAGTGGCTGCGGGCGAAGGAGATCGCGCAGTCCGGCGCGCTGGGCGACCTGCGGGTCGTCACCGGGTCGTTCACGTACTACAACCGCGACCCGCAGAACGTGCGCAACATCGCCGGCATCGGCGGCGGCGGCCTCTACGACATCGGCTGCTACCCGATCACGACGTCGCGGATGGTGTTCGGCGAGGAGCCGACGCGGGTGTTCGGGCTGCTCGAGAACGACCCCGACTTCGGCGTCGACCGGCTGGCATCGGTGATCCTCGACTTCCCGTCCGGCCACGCGACGTTCACCTGCTCGACGCAGCTGGTGCCGTACCAGCGGATGCACATCATGGGCACCACCGGCCGCGTCGAGATCGAGATCCCGTTCAACGCGCCGCCCGACACCCCGTGCCGCATCTTCATCGACGACGGCGCGGACCTGCGCGGCGCCACCGCGCGCGTCGAGGAGTTCCCGGTCGTCGACCAGTACACGATCCAGGGCGACCTGTTCGCCGAGGCCATCCAGACCGGCGGGCCCGCCCCCACGTCGCTCGAGGAGGCGGTGCGCAACATGGAGGTCATCGACGCCGTGTTCCGCAGCGCCGAGAGCGGCCACTGGGAATCCCCCGCCGCGTAGGATCCGGGTATGGCGTACGACAGGGGCCTGGCAGCCCGTATCCGCGAGGCGCTGGCCGGCCGCGATACGATCGTCGAGCGGCAGGTGTTCGGCGGGCTCGGCTTCCTGTACCACGGCAACATGTGCACCGGCGTGCGCGGCAACGCGCTGATCGTCCGGCTCGGCGACCGGGCCGAGGAGGCGGTCGCAGAACCGCACGTGCGGCCGTTCAGCAGCGACAACGGCGCCCGCACGATGACGGGCTGGGTGCTGGTCGACCCGCCCGGCGTCGCGACCGACGAGCAGCTCGAGACCTGGGTCGACCGCTCCGTCGCCTTCACGGGCACGCTGTCGCCGAAGTAGCGGCGAGGGGGCTACATCAGCGTGTACTCGGGCCCCGAGCCGCCCTCGGGCGGCGTCAGCCGGCCGCCCTTGGCGGTGATCGCGCCGCACTGCACGCAGTTCGACGGCGCCATCTGGACGCGCACCTGGCCGTCGCCGGTCTCGGTCCCCTCGACGATCTCGTAGACCGCGGCCGGGCACATGTTCACCCACGTGTCGGCCAGGTCGCGCGGCACGCGCTGCTGGATCCGGATGTGGTTCGGCTGGTCGTCGCGGGTGCGGTTGCCCGAGAGGAAGACCGACGACAGCTTGTCGAACGTCAGCACGCCGTCCGGCTCGGCCAGGGTGCGGCCGCGCGGTGCCATCTCGACCTCGGCGTCGTCGCGCTGGCCGAACGGCCGGAAGGGCACGGCGCCGCGCACGGCATCGATGCCACCCGCGATCGGACCGCCGACCACGAGGCCCTTGGACAGGGCCTGGCGCATGTTGCGATAGCGGTGCAGGTCCTTGCCGATGCGGCTCGCCCGCACGGCCGCGTCGTACGGCTCGAGCGCGCCGGGCTCCGCCAGGTCGGCGCCTGCCTGGAGCGCGCGGTGAATCGTCTCGGCCGCGAGCATGCCTGAGTGCATCGCGTAGTGCACGCCCTTCAGGCGCGGGATGTTCACCAGGCCGGCCGAGTCGCCCGTCAGCACCGCGCCCGGCAGGGAAAGCGTGTCGGGGATCGAGTGGAAGCCGCCGGACGGGATGGTCTTCGCGCCCCA
This sequence comes from uncultured Actinomycetes bacterium, assembly GCA_963722525.1. GTDB lineage: Bacteria > Actinomycetota > Thermoleophilia > Gaiellales > F1-60-MAGs149 > VFJZ01. Next base: position 2,267,441 of record CAVRMM010000002.1, read on the forward strand.
GGCGACCCGCTCGCCGCCCTCCAGCAGCCGCTTGATGAACGGGTGCGTCTTGAAGTCCTGCAGCACGTCGTGCGGCGACAGGCCGCTGTCCGTGTACTCGAGCCCGACCACGAAGCCGACGCAGAGGTGCTCGGGGCCCATCGGGTAGATGAACGATCCGCCGACCTCGCCGTACCTCGCCGACCAGCGCAGCGGCCAGCCGAGCGTGTGGATGATCTTGTCGAGCGGCTTCGAGACCTTCCAGATCTCCTTGACGCCGATCTCGTAGGCCTGCGGGAACCGCGAACCGACGTCGAAGTGGTCGAGCGCGACGCCGCGGAGATGGCCCTGCGTCCCCTCGGCCAGCACGGTCGCCTGCGCGACGATCTCCGTCGGCGGCGCGGCGCCGGACGGCGCGTTGCCCGCGCGGTCGAGGCCCATCGGCGCGGTCTGTACGCCGCGCACCGCACCACCGTCGACCAGCAGGCGCAGTGCCGTGGTCTCGGGCTGCACGAACGCCCCGAGCTCCTCGGCCCGCTCGCCCATCCAGCGCGTCAGGCGCGACAGCGAGAAGATCCAGTTGCCCTTGTTATGGAAGGGCGGTGGCGTCGGCAGGCGCTGCGCGCGGCCGCGCGTCATGAAGTAGACGCCCTCGCCCGTGACCGGCCCGTACGACGTCATCTGCTCGAGCGGCGTGTCGGGGAAGAGCTCCTTCAGCGCGCTCGGGTTGACGATCGCGCCGGACAGCTCGTGCGAGCCCGGCGCGCGGCCCTTCTCGAGCACGATCAGCGGCACCTCGCCGAGCTTCTCCAGCGTGGCCGGATCGTCACCGAGCAGCTGGCCGAGGCGCACCGCGCAGGCCATGCCGGCCGGGCCGCCGCCGACGATCGCGACGCCGCAGTCGATGCGCAGGTCGGCGGGTCCGTCGGGCTTCTTGACGTAGTCGTTCGTGTCGAACGGCGGTGGAGAGTGCGCCGGAATCGTGCTCACGGGTGAGACGATACCGACGCGCGCGCCCGGCAAGCGTCGGTCAGACCGGTTGCAGGAGCCCGACGGCGGGCACCGAAGGATGCCGGGGCATGAAGACGTTCTTCTATCTCATCGGGCTCTGCGTCGTGCTGCTGATGATCGCGAGCTCGCAGAGCGCGAGCGCGCATTTCTGCGTCGGCAAGGAGGCCGGCTGCCTCGTGCTCGGCTCCGAGGGTATCCATCTCGTCTCGAACGACGAGGCGAAGAAGATCACCGACGCGGACCCGTAAGCCGTGCGGCCAGGTGCGACCTCGGCAGTCCTGCGCTGGCGCGTGGGCGCCTGGCTGGTCGGCACCGGCCTGCTCCTGCTCGTCGTCGACGTCATCTTCATGCACAAGGGCTTCGGCTTCTGGTGCCTCTGCCTGTTCTTCATGATCATCGGCGCGCTGGTGGCGAACCCGTTCCGCACCATGGGCCGCCTGCGCCAGGGGGGTGCCGTCGACCCGATGGTGCGCCTGCGGCCGCTCGGCATCATCGGCTTCACCGTGATGATGGTGCTGTTCCTGGTGCCATTCGCGATCGGCGAGTGGCTGCTGAACATGGTCGGCGAGGTGTTCGAGCGTCGCTCCGACCGCCCCGTGGAGGCCGAGAACGCACCCCCGCCGGTCGACGAGGAGACCCTCGCCGGCCACCCGCCCGTGCCGTGGCCGGGGGCGGAGGGCTTCGAGGACATCTTCTACGACGGGCAGGACCCGAATCGCCGGCGCATCGGCCGGCGGATCACGCGTCGCTGATGCGGCAGATCGCCTGGCCGACCGTCACCGTCTGACCGGCCGCCACCGACAGGTCGGCGACGACGCCCGCGCGGGGCGCTGCGATCTCGTTCTCCATCTTCATCGCCTCGACGATGGCGATCACCTGGCCCGCCGTCACGGTGTCGCCCTCGGCCACCTCCACCTGCAGCACGCTGCCCTGCATCGGGCTCGTGACCGTGCCCGCGGCGGCGGCGCCGCCGCCGCCGATGCTGCGGGCGAGCCGGCGCGCGCGGGCCTCGACCAGCACCGGGTCGTCCGGTGCGTGGACGCGCACCTCGAACCGGCGGCCGTCGACCTCGGCCACGTAGCTGCGGCTCCGGGTCGCGTCGGCCACGGGCGCGAGCGGCTCGTCGGCGGCGGCCAGCCGGCCGGGCCACACGTCCTCGACCAGGCCTGCGCACGTCTCGCCGCGGGCGAACTCCGGCGCCTCCATGATCAGCCGGTGGAGCGGGATCAGCGTCCGCACGCCCTCCACGACCATCTCGTCCAGCGCGCGCCGCATGCGCGCGCGGGCCAGGTCGCGGGTGCGGTCCCAGACCACCAGCTTGGCGACCATCGGGTCGTACAGCGCCACGACCTCGCCGCCCTGCTCGAGCGCCGAGTCGACGCGCACGCCCGGGCCGGCCGGCTCCCGGTACCGCACGACGCGGCCGGGCGACGGCAGGAACGTGGTCGGATCCTCGGCGTTCACGCGGCACTCGATGGCATGCCCGCGCAGCACCACCTCGTCCTGCGCGAACGACAGCGGCGCGCCCTGCGCGACCAGGATCTGCTCGCGCACCAGGTCGATGCCGGTGGCCATCTCGGTGACGGTGTGCTCCACCTGGATGCGCGTGTTCATCTCGAGGAAGTACACGTCGCCGTGCGTGTCCATGAGACACTCGATGGTGCCTGCGCCGACGTAGCCGACGGCCCGTGCGGCGGCGATCGCCATCCCGCCGAGGCGCGCCCGGATCTCGGGCGTGACGGCGGGCGACGGCGTCTCCTCGACGATCTTCTGGTGCCGCCGCTGCAGCGTGCAGTCGCGCTCGTGCAGCGACACGACGGTGCCGTGCGTGTCGGCCATCAGCTGCACCTCGACGTGGCGCGGGTCGAGCAGGTACTTCTCGACGTAGACCGCCGGGTCGCCGAAGTACGACTGCCCCTCGCGCTGGGCGGCCTCGAGCGCGCGCTCGGCCTCGTCCGGCGCCGCGACGACCTTCAGGCCCTTGCCGCCGCCGCCGGCTGCGGCCTTGAGCGCGATCGGCCACCCGTACTGCTCGCCCAGTTCGACCACGCGCGCCGGGTCCTCGACGCGCTCCGTGGTGCCGGGGACGATCGGCACGCCGGCCGCCAGCATGATCTCCCGCGCGCGGATCTTGGAGCCCATCGCGTCGATCGCCTCGGGCGGCGGGCCGATCCAGGCGATGCCCTCCTCCGCGCAGCGGCGGGCGAAGGACGCGTTCTCGGCCAGGAAGCCGTAGCCGGGATGGATCGCGTCGGCACCCGCCCTGCGCGCCGCCTCGAACACGCGGTCCTGGTGGAGGTAGGACTCCGACGGCGCGCCCGGGCCGAGCAGGTACGCGTCGTCGGCGCGGCGCACGTGCAGCGCGTCGCGGTCGGCCTCGGAGTAGACGGCCACGCAGCCGATGCCGAGCTCGCGGGCGGCGCGGAACACGCGCAGCGCGATCTCGCCGCGGTTGGCGACCAGGATCCGCTTGAAGGCCGTCACTCGCAGGCCTCCTCGGCGCCGGCCCGGCGCCACGCGCTGGCGTGCGCCTCGGGCTGGGCGAACGCGCGGTCCTCGGCCAGCGCCTCCTCGACGGCCGCGATCAGCGCCGCGGCCTCGTCCGGCTCCGGCTCCGGCTCGAATTCGAAGTCGAGGCCCTGCACCACTAGAGGGGGATGTTGCCGTGCCGTCGCTTGGGGCGCTCGACGCGCTTGGTGGCGCACGTGGCGAGCGCGTCGCACAGCACCCGGCGGGTCGTGTGCGGCAGGATCACGTCGTCGACGTAGCCGCGCTCGGCCGCGGTGTAGGGGTTCGCGAACCGGGCGCGGTAGTCGTCGACCAGCTCGGCGCGCCGGGCGACCGGGTCCTCGGCCTCGGCCAGCTCCTTGCGGAACACGATGTTGACGGCGCCGTCCGGGCCCATCACGGCCACCTCGGCGGTCGGCCATGCGAAGTTGAAGTCGGCGCGCAGGTGCTTGGAGCCCATCACGTCGTAGGCGCCACCGTACGCCTTGCGCGTGATCACGGTCAGCTTCGGCACGGTCGCCTCGGCATACGCGTAGAGCAGCTTCGCCCCGTGCCGGATGATGCCGCCCCACTCCTGGCTGGTGCCGGGCAAAAACCCGGGCACGTCGACGAACGTCACGAGCGGCACGCCGAACGCGTCGCAGGTGCGCACGAACCGCGCGGCCTTCTCGCTGGAGGCGATGTCGAGCACGCCGGCCATCTGCGACGGCTGGTTGCCGACGACGCCGACCGCGTGGCCGCCGAGCCGCGCGAAGCCACAGACGATGTTCATCGCGTGCGCGGGCTGGATCTCGAGGAAGTCGCCCTCGTCGACGATCGCCGTGATGACGCGCTTCATGTCGTACGGCCGGTTCGGCGAGTCGGGGATCAGCGTGTCGAGCTCGGGGATCTCGCGGTCGACCGGGTCGGCCGTCGCGTGCCACGGCACCGGCTCGAGGTTGTTGTCGGGCAGGTGCGCGAGCAGCGCGCGGGCCTCGGCGATGCAGTCGGCCTCCGAGTCGGACACCACGTGGGCGACACCCGACTTGATGGCGTGGGCGTCGGCGCCACCCAGCTCCTCCATCGACACGTCCTCGCCGGTCACGGTCTTCACGACGTCGGGGCCGGTGATGAACATGTGCGAGGTGCCGCGCACCATCAGCACGAAGTCGGTGATGGCCGGCGAGTACACGGCGCCGCCGGCGCACGGCCCCATGACGAGCGAGATCTGCGGGATGACGCCCGACGCGTCGACGTTGCGAACGAAGATGTCGGCGTAGCCGGCCAGCGACACGACGCCCTCCTGGATGCGCGCGCCGCCCGAGTCGTTGATGCCGACGATGGGCGAGCCGAACCGGAGCGCCATGTCCATCACCTTGCAGACCTTCTCGGCGAACACCTCGCCGAGCGAGCCGCCGAAGACGGTGAAGTCCTGCGAGAAGGCGAACACCCGGCGGCCGTTGACGAGGCCGTGACCGGTGATGACGCCGTCGCCGTAGGGGCGGTTGCGCAGCATTCCGAAGTTGGGATTGCGGTGCTGGACGAAGCGGTCGAGCTCGGTGAACGTGCCCGGGTCGAACAGCGCCTCGATGCGCTCGCGTGCGGTGCCCTTGCCGCGGCCGCGCTGGCGGGCGATGGCGGCCTCGTCACCCGTGTTGACCTCGTCGGTGAGCCGCTCGAGATGCTCGAGCCGCTCCGCCGTGGTGTGCTGCGCGTGCCGGTCGGTCATGGAGCAACGATCCTACCGGTGCCGCTGTCGGGCGGCGTCAGGCCGGGCGCGCCGGGCTCAGCACGCCTTGCGTGCGGCCAGCTCGCGGGCGTCGTCGCGGATCAGCGCGTACGCCTGGTCGGGTGGCACGCCCGACTGGATCTGGCCCCGCACGCGATTCGTGATGTCGAGGGCCTTGGCCCGATCCTCCGGTGTCCCGGTCAGGCACTCCGGCACCGTCTCGATCAGCGTGGACACCGCCAGCCGGCAGGCCGCGTCGATCGGGTTCGCGATGAACTGCGGCAGCGCGTCCGACTCGACGATGTTCACGTACTGGCTCATGCGCCGCGTCACGGGGAAGTGCGCGCCGCAGTCGGCCACGCCGGTCGGCGTCGCGGCGACGGCGGCCTGCGTGGAGCCGACCTCGTTCTGCGCGATCGTGTTGTCGCTCGAGCCGCAGGCCGCGACCAGCGGCACCAGGACCGCGAGCAGCCAGGCGCGTCGCACGGCTACCGGCCGCCCGCGATCAGCGCGTCGTAGGTGCCCCACTCGTCGCGCAGCACGTCGCAGATCTCGCCGATCGTGCAGCGGTTCGCCAGCGCGTCGCGCATCGGCCCCAGCAGGTTGACGTCGGTGGCGACCGCCGCGGCGCGGACCCCGGCCAGGCGCGCCGCCGCCTCCTCCGGGTTGCGCCCTGCCCGGAACTGGCGCGTGCGCTCGGCCTGCCGTGCCTCGGCGGCCGGGTCGAGCCGGTGCAGCTCGGGCTCGACCCGGCCCTCGTCCTGGTAGCGGTTCACGCCCACGACGATCAGCGAGCCGTCCTCGATGCCACGCTGGTGGGCGAAGGCCGCCTCCTCGATGCGGTCCTGCATGACGCCGGACTCGATCGCGGCGACCGCGCCGCCGAGACCGTCGATCTCGTCGATCAGCGCCCGGGCGCCGCGCTCCAGTTCGTCGGTGAGCATCTCGATGTAGTACGAGCCGCCGAACGGATCGGTCGTCGCCGTCGTGCCGGCCTCGAACGCGAGCACCTGCTGCGTGCGCAGCGCGAGCGTGGCGGAGTGCTCGGTCGGCAGGGCGAGCGCCTCGTCGAAGCCGTTCGTGTGCAGCGACTGCGCGCCGCCGGCGACGGCCGAGAAGGCCTGCAGCGCCACGCGCACGATGTTCACCTCGGGCTGCTGCGCGGTCAGCGTCGAGCCGCCGGTCTGCGCATGGAAGCGGAGCGCCTGGCTGCGCGGATCGAGGGCCCCGAAGCGGTCGCGCATGATGTGCGCCCACAGCCGGCGGGCGGCGCGGAATTTGGCGATCTCCTGGAACACGTCGTTGTGCGCGTTGAAGAAGAACGACAGCCGCGCCGCGAAGTCGTCGACCTGGAGCCCGGCCGCGATCGCCGCCTCGACGTAGGCGATGCCGTTTGCGAGCGTGAACGCCAGCTCCTGGACGGCCGTCGACCCGGCCTCGCGGATGTGGTATCCGGAGATCGAGATGGTGTTGAAGCGCGGCAGCTGCGCGGAGGCGTAGCGGAACGTGTCCGTCGTCAGCCGCATCGAGGGCCGCGGCGGGAAGATGTAGTTCCCGCGCGCGCAGTACTCCTTGAGGATGTCGTTCTGGATCGTGCCGCGGAGATGGCCGGGATCGGCGCCCTGCCCCGTGCCGACCAGTTCGTACAGCAGCAGCAGCAGCGACGCCGGCGCGTTGATGGTCATCGACGTGGAGACGCCCTCGCCGAGCGGGATGCCGTCGAACAGCCGCGCCATGTCCTCGACCGAGTCGATCCCGACGCCGGTGCGCCCCACCTCGCCGGCGGCGCGCGGGTCGTCGGAGTCGAGCCCGAGCTGCGTCGGCAGGTCGAACGCCACCGACAGCCCGGTCTGGCCGCGCTCGAGCAGCAGGCGGAACCGGCTCGTTCGTCTCCTCGGCCGACGCGAAGCCGGCGTACTGGCGCATCGTCCAGGGGCGAGACCGGTAGCCGTCGGCGCGCGCGCCGCGCGTGAACGGGAACGCGCCCGGCTGGCCGAGCTCGTACGGCCCGGTGTTCCTCCGCGACAACGGGTACCGGGATTCCGGAGTCGGTGCGACGGTCCTGGGACACGAAGGCAGACTAGAGGCTCGCGGCTAGACTGGCGGTCGATGAAGCGACCCGTTCCGCCCGTGTTCACCACTGCCGCGCGCCTGCCGCGCAACGTCCGGCCCTGCGCGTGATCCGCGTGCGCGTCCGCCTCTTCGCGATGCTGCGCGAGCGCGCCGGCGCGTCGTCCGTCCAGGTCGAGCTGGCCGACGGCGCCACCGCGGGCGACGTCTGGGCGAGCCTCGGTATCGGCGCGGAGCCGCCGGCCCTCGGCGTCGCGGTCAACCGTGCCTACGCCGACCGTTCCACCGCGCTGGCCGACGGCGACGAGGTCGCGTTCATCCCGCCCGTCTCGGGCGGGTCGATCGAGCCGTACGTCGAGCTGACCGACGACCCCATCGACCTGGGAGCCGTCGTCTCGCGGGTGGCCCACGCCGGCGCCGGCGCCATCGCCACCTTCTCGGGCACCGTCCGCGACCACTCGCGCGACCGCGACGTGCAGCGCCTGGAGTACGAGATCTACGCCGAGATGGCGGTCAGCGAGCTCGGCCGCATCGCGCGCGAGGTGGCGGAGCGCCACGAGCTGCTCGCCATCGCCGTCGTACACCGCGGCGGCGCCTGCGAGATCGGCGAGACGACGGTCGCCATCGCCTGCTCGGCGCCGCACCGCGCGCAGGCGCTCGCGGCGTGCCGCGAGACCATCGACGCCCTCAAGCAGGCGGTGCCGATCTGGAAGCGCGAGGTCTACCGCGACGGTGCCGCGTGGATCGGGCAGGGATCGTGAGCGACACGGTCGTGAGCGACACCCTCGTCCTCGTGCCCGAGCACGGCGAGCCGGTCGCCCTGTCGCGGGCCGCGTGGGAGGCGACGGTCGACTTCCTCGCCGGCCACCAGGCGTTCCACGACTCGCTGCTCGAGGCCTGGCGGCGCGCGCCGGGCGTCGTCGTCTCCGACCTGCAGGCCACGCGCATGGCCGGGCTCGCCGACCACGAGGCCGACGACCCCGACACCGATCCGGACGACCGCGCCGGGCTGACGCGGCTGGCCTCCTTCTGCCGCGCCAGCGGCGGCTTCCTGGTCGCCGGCCCCGAGGCTCTGGCCGTGGCGGCGCCGCCCGAGGACGCACTGCCGGCCCGGCCCGCCGTGCCCGTGGAGCCGGCCGAGCCGCCGGCGTGGCACTCGCGTGCCCGGCGATTGCTCGGGCCGTTCGCCCTGCTGCTCATCTTCGGCGTCAAGTGGATCGCGAAGCTCAAGCTCCTCCTCTTCGCGCTGCCGAAGATCGGCTTCCTGAAGGTGGCGCTGCTCGGCGCCACCAACCTCTGGTTCTACGCCCTGTTCTGGGGCTGGCAGATCGCGGCGTGGGTGATCGTGCTGCTGCTCGTGCACGAGCTCGGCCATGCGATCGCCTACAAGGCCTTCGGGCTGGGTGTCGCCCGGATCGGCTTCGTGCCCTTCCTCGGTGCCTACGCGATGTCGAAGGAGGCGCCCGAGAGCGCGTGGGTGAACGCGCTGTGCGCGCTCGCCGGCCCGTTGATCGGCGGCGCGGGCTGCGCGGTCCTGTGGTGGTACGGCCACACGATGGACTCCGACCTGATGAGCGCCGCCGCCACCCTCGGGTTCCTGCTGAACCTCTTCAACATGGTGCCGGTCGTGCCGTTCGACGGCGGCGTGGCGGCCGGCGCGATCCACCCCTACGTGTGGTTCGTCGGCATCTTCGGCCTCACCGTCGCGACCCTGCGGTTCCCGAACGTCATCCTGTTCCTCTTCCTCGCCATCGCGCTCTGGCAGGCCTACGCGCTGCTGAAGCGCTACCGCGCCGGCGACGAGAAGACGCTGCGCTTCTACCGCAGCGTCACGCCCAAACAACGCATCGTGATCGCCGTCCTGTACTTCGGGATCGCGCTGCTGCTCACCGGCGGCTTCTTCGAGGCCGCTCCGCCGCGCCCGGAGTAGCCCGGCCGATCAGCCCGCGGGCACCTTGTGCAGCGACGCGTCGATGAGCCGCGGCATGTCGAGCCAGATGTTCTTCGAGCCGAGCAGGACGCCCAGAACGTTGCGGTTGCCGCGGCGGACGGCGACCACCAGGCACGCGCCCGCGGCGGTCGTGAACCCGGTCTTGACCCCGTAAGTGCCCTTGTAGTTGAACAGCATCTTGTTGTGGTTGCGGTACTCCTTGACGTGGATCGGCGCGTCCCATCCCACGCGCTTCACCTTCGTCGACACCACCCGCGCGAACGTGCGGTCGCCGAGCGCGTACCACGCCATGATCGCCTGGTCGTTGGCCGACGACGTGTTGCCCGTGTCGTCGAGGCCGTTCGCGCTGGCGTACGTCGTGTCGTCCATCCCGAGGTCGTCCGCTGCCTCGTTCATGAGCGCGTAGAAGCGCTTCATGCTGCCGCCACCGAGGTCGTAGCCGAGCGCGTAGGCGGAGTCGTTCGCCGAGATGATCAGCGCCGAGTTGAGCAGCAGGCTGCGGGTGTACCGGCCGCCCGCGACCAGGTCGTCGCGGGTCGGCTCGACCATCGTCGCGGCGCGTGGCACGCGCACCTTCACCGACAGGTTCCCCTGCTCGGCGGCCAGCAGCCCCGTCATCACCTTCGTCAGCGACGCGATGGGCCGCTTCTGGTGCGGCTCCTTGGCGAAGATGACGGCGCCGCTGGACAGGTTCACCGAGATGTACGACTGCGCCGTCAGGCCAGGCGAGAACGGCCCGCCGGAGACCTCGGACGGGTAGATCAGGTCCGGTGGCGCCGGGCGGGCGACGACGCTCGTGTCCGGCGCGACGGAGGGATGCACCACCAGGAGCACGGCCGCGAAGATCCGGTCGAGCACGGCGGAACCATACACTTCGGCCATGGCGGACCTTCGAACCCTTCCGTCCGTCGACCGGATCCTGCAGGAGCCGGCGGCTCAGGAGCTCGCGGCCCGCGCGGGCCGCGACGTGGCGGTGGCGGCCGTGCGCCGGGCGCTCGACGAACGACGGCGCGACGGCATCGCCGGCGATGACCGCGACGCCGTCGCGGCGGCGATCGCGCAGGAGGCGCTCGACCGCGAGGCGCCGCACCTGCGACCGGTCGTCAACGCGACCGGTGTCATCGTCCACACCAACCTCGGCCGGGCGCCGCTGGCGCCCGAGGCCCTGGCCGCCGCGACGGCCGTCGCCGGCGGCTACGCCAACCTCGAGCTCGACCTGGAGACCGGCGGGCGCGGCTCGCGCCAGGACGCCGTCGCGCCGCTGATCGCCTCGCTGACGGGCGCCGAGGCGGGGCTCGCGGTGTCCAACAACGCCGCCGCGCTGGTGCTGGTGCTGAGCGCGCTCGCCGCCGGCCGCGACGTGCTGGTCTCGCGGGGCCAGCTGGTCGAGATCGGCGACGGCTTCCGCATCCCCGACATCCTCGGAGCCAGCGGCGCGCGCCTGGTCGAGGTGGGCTCCACCAACCGCACGTCGGCGGCCGACTACGAGCGCGCGATCGGGCCCGACACCGCGCTGCTGCTGCGCGTCCATCCCTCCAACTACCGCATCGTCGGCTTCACGGAGGAGGTCGACACGGCCACGCTCGCGGGGATCGCCGGCCGCCACGGCCTGCCGCTGCTCGACGACCTGGGATCGGGCCTGCTCGCACCCGATCCGGTGTTCGCCGGCGAGCCCGATGCGCGCGCGGCCATCGCGGCCGGCGCGACGCTCGTCTGCTTCTCGGGCGACAAGCTGCTGGGCGGGCCGCAGAGCGGCATCATCGCCGGCACGCGCGAGGCCGTCGACCGCGTCCGCCGGCACCCGCTGGCGCGCGCCGTGCGCATCGGCAAGCTGGCGGCAGCCGCCCTCGAGGAGACCCTGCGGCTGCACCGCGACCCGGCGCGGGCGCGGGCCGCGATCCCCGTGCTGCGCATGGCGCACGAGCCCGCCGCCGCGGTGCGCGCCCGCGCCGAGCGCCTGGCGGCGGCGATCGGCGGCGAGGTGGCCGACACGGAATCGCGCGTCGGCGGCGGGTCGATGCCCGCCCTCGCGCTGCCCTCCAGCGCCGCGGCGCTGCCCGATCCGCGCGGCGCGCTCCAGGCCGCGCTGCGGTCGGGCGTGCCACCGGTGATCGGCCGCGTCGAGTCGGGCCGGCTGCTGCTCGACGCCCGCACGCTCACCGACGACGACGTCGCCGTCGTGGCCGCGGCCGTGCTCGCCGCTCGCGCATGACGCTGCACACGCTGGGCACGGCGGGCCACGTCGACCACGGCAAGACGGCGCTCGTGCGGGCGCTCACCGGCAAGGACACCGACCGGCTCGAGGAGGAGCGCCGGCGCGGCATCTCGATCGAGCTCGGCTACGCGCTGCTCGACCTCGGCGACGGCCTCGAGCTGTCGGTGGTCGACGTCCCCGGCCACGAGCGCTTCGTCCGCACCATGGTGGCCGGGGCGACCGGCATCGACCTGGCGCTCGTCTGCATCGCCTGCGACGACGGCGTCATGCCGCAGACGCGCGAGCACCTCGCGATCCTCGACCTGCTCGAGGTCTCCCACGGCGTCGTCGCGCTCACCAAGCGCGACCTCGTCGACGACGAGGGCGCCGCGCTGGCGCGGGAGGATGCGGCGGAGACCCTGGCCGGCAGCCGGCTCGAGGCGGCCGCGGTGGTCGAGGTGTCGGCTCGCACCGGGCTCGGCCTGGACGAGCTGCGCGCGGCGCTGCGGCAGGCGGCCGATGCGACGCGCGTCGTCCGGACGTCGGGCCGCACCCGGCTGCCGGTCGACCGGGTGTTCTCGCTGCGCGGCATCGGCACCGTCGTCACCGGCACGCTCTGGGGCGGGTCGATCGCCGCCGGCGACCGCGTGACACTGCTGCCGCAGGGCGTCGAGGGCCGCGTGCGGTCGCTGCAGACGCACGACCGCGAGGTGCCCGAGGCGGCCGACGGCGGCCGCGTCGCGGCCTGCCTGGTCGGGGTCGAGCGCACGGACATCTCCCGCGGCGCCACGGTGGTCGCCGGCCCGCCGCCGCCGGCCTCCTACCGCATCGACGTGGAACTGCACCCCGTGGCGGACGCCGCGGCGCTGCGCTCCGGCGAACATGTCGAGGTCCTGCACGGCACGGCCGGCTGCCACGCCCGCGTCGTCCTGCTGGACGACGGCGCGCTCGCCCAGCTGCGGCTCGAGCAGCCCCTCGCGACCCTGCGCGGCGACCACGTCGTGCTGCGCACCCTGGCGCGGCCGACCACCGTCGCGGGCGGCGTCATCGCCGATCCCCGGCCGACGCGCCACGCGGGCGGGCCCGAGGTGACCGCCCGGCTGCGCGCGCTGCTGGACGGGTCGGACGCCGACGTGCTGGCCGCGGCGGTCTCGGAGGCACCGGCCCGCGCCGCCGATGTCGTGGCCGGCGGGCTGCTCGATCCCGCCCCGGCCCGGGCGGCCGAGGCCGAGCTGGTGGCGACCGACCGCGTCGTCGCACTCGGCGACGGCTGGCTGATGGCCCCGGCCGACTACCGCACGGCCGCCGACGCTGCGCGCGCGGCGCTGGCCGCCCGCGCCGCCGCCGCGCCCCTCTCGCCCGGCCTGCCGCTCTCGGGCGTGACGGGAACGGGGCCGCACGCCGACGCGCTCGCCGGCCGGCTGGAGCGAGACGGCGTGCTGGAGCGCCGCGGTGCCGAGGCGGTGGCGCCCGGAACCACGACCACCAGCGAGACGGCCACGCGGGCGGCCGAGGCGCTGCTCGCTGCGCTGTCGGCCGATCCGAAGCTGGACGACGCGCTGGCGGCGACCGGGCTCGACGTCGCGACCGGGCGGGCGCTGGTCGGCGTGCTGGAGGCCGAGCGCCGGCTGGTGCGCCTCAGCGACGGCCTGGCCGTACCGCAGGCGGCCTACGACGACGCGCGGCGTCTCGTCATCGACGGCTGCCGGGCGAACGGTCGGTACACGCTGGCCGAGTTGCGCGACGCGACCGGCACCTCGCGGCGCTACGCACAGGCGCTGCTGGAGCGTATGGACACGGACGGGACGACCCGCCGGATCGACGACTACCGGGTCCTGCGCCGGCGGGGTGCCGCCGAGCCCTGAGAGCTAGTGGTCCTTGCCCTGCTTGCGCTGCTCGAGCGCGACGGCGAGGGCCAGGATGAGGACCAGGGCGATGATCAGGATGAACATCGCCTGCGTGACCTTCTCCTCGCCCAGCTCGACCGCCTCCGCCGCGCTGGCGACGGCGGGGACGAGGAGCGAGAGGAGCGAGGCGAGACCGAGGGAGCGCAGCAGCCGATTCACACCGCAGACGATAGCGCAGGAGCCTCCCCGGCGGCCTCGTCACTAACATACGGGACAGTCGCCAAGTTCCGCTATGATGCCTGCCTCAGCGACGGTGAGAGGAGCCCTGGTTGACGTCTGCTGCAACGTTCGAGGTTGGCGAAGTGATGGTCTTCGGTTCTGAGGGCTTCGCACGTGTGGAGGCCGTTGGCGAGAAGGAAGCACTTGGCCGTACGCAGGTCTTTCTCGACCTGTTCGTCTTCGATGCCAACATGCGCGTCTCCGTTCCGGTCGAGCGTGCGCTCGAGCGCGGCCTGCGCCCGATCGCGAGCACCGATGAGATCGAGAACGTGCTCGACAGCCTGCAAGAGTCCCGCTGGACCTCGATCCCGTGGAACCGCGACGGCCGCCTCGTCAAGGAGCGCTACGCGGAAGGCGGTCTCGAGGCGATCCTCGACACCCTCGGCTCGCTGATCGAGCTGGCGGGGACGAAGAAGCTCAACGACGCCCAGCGCACGCTGCTCGACCGCGCCCGCCGCGCGCTCGTGCTCGAGACCTCTGCCGCCCTCGGCGTCGAGGAGACCGAGGCGTCGGAGCGCGTCGACAGCCTGCTCGGCGCGGCCGCCTGAACCGAGCCGGTCCGACCATGGCACCGGCCAGCATTCCGTGGACCGCCGACGAGGCGTCCAACGTCCTGCTCGCCACCGATGCGAACGCCCTGCTGATCGGCTTCGTGCTCGATCAGCAGGTACCCGTCCAGAAGGCATTCGCGGGTCCCAAGGTGCTGCTCGAGCGCCTCGGCCACCTGGATCCTGCGCGCATCGCCGCGATGGATCCGGCCGAGTTCATCACGGTCTGCGTCGAGCGGCCGGCCATCCACCGCTTCCCGGCCAACATGGCGGGCCGCGTGCAGGAGCTGTGCCGCGTCGTCGCGACCGAGTACGACGGCGATGGATCGAAGGTGTGGACCGAGGCCGCCGACGGAGCCGACCTCTGCGCACGCATCGGCGCCCTGCCCGGGTTCGGCGCCATGAAGATCGACTCGCTCGCGATGCTGCTGCACCGCCGCTACGGCGTCGACCTGCCGGGCCTCGACGCGCTGCTGCCCACGCACCCCGTGCTCGGCGGCGTCACGACGGCCGAGGAGCTCGCCGCCTACCAGGCGCACAAGCGGGCCGTGAAGGCCGCCGCCCGGGCCGCGGCAGCTTCGACCGTCTCGTAGAGAGCCATATCGCTCAACGCGAGCCCGTTGATCACCGCGCGGTCGCGCGCTCGTTCGGCGACCTCGAGCCGCCTCACCCCGTATTCGCCCACCCGGCGGACCACCCCCGGTGAGCGTGCTCGAGACCGACATCGAGAATCCGCGTTAGCAGGCCATGCCTGACCCGGCCGAGAGGCTTCGAGACGAGGCGACGCTACCGCACCTCGAATCGCCTTGCCGCCGACCAGGCACCCGGTGTTCCATCAGCGGCGTTCGCCCGCACGCGGAACCAGTGCCGCGCGACCGGGAGCGAGCTCGTGGAGTACGTCGACGCGGCGACGGTCTGGTTGACGCTCGGTGACGAGAAGCCGCTCTGATCGTCGATCTGGATCGTGTAATTCGCTGCGCCGCTCACGTCGCCCCAGTCGAAGACGATCGTCTGACCGGCGTTGAATCGCGCGTCGGCCGCCGGCGCCAGGAGCGTGGGCGCCACCAGGGTGCCGGACGTCCCGGGCGGGTTCACGGTGAGGGTCGCCGCGCGAGAGATGCCGTTCCAGGCAGCCGTGAGCGTGACCGTCACCGGCGTCGCGACGGCCGAGGTCGACACGGCGAACGATGCGGTGGTCGACCCGGCCGCGACCGAAACACTGGTCGGCACGGAGGCGGCGGCATTGCCGCTCGTGAGCGTCACCAACGCACCGGCGCTGGGCGCAGGCGCGCTCAGGGTGACGGTCCCGGTGGCCCCGGATCCGCCGACGACGTTCGCCGGCGACACCGCGAGCGCCGACAGCGTCGCCGTTGTGACGGGGGTGAAGGTGAACGTCGAGGAGAGCGGCCCGAACACGCCGGCCGCGTTCCGGGCGCGGACCCTCCACCACAGCTGGCGGCCGGGAAGCGTGGTGAAGGTCGCCTGGGAGGCGGTGACGGTCGGGTTCGCGACGTACGGCGACGAGACCGCGGACGAGTCGTCGACGCGCACCTCGTAGCTCGTCGCGTTCGGCACGTCGTTCCACTGCAGCGTGATCGGCTGCCCGAGCCCGGTCGCCCCGTTGGCCGGGGTCTCGAGGGTCGGCGCGACGGGCGTCGGCGGGTTGACGGTCAGGTTCGCGCTGCGTGAGACGCCGCCCGACGAGGCGGTGACGACGGCGAGCGTCTGGCTCGAGACCGCCGACGTCGTGACCGTGAACGTCCGGCTGGTCGAGCCCGCGGCGACCGTGACGCTGGCCGGGACGGTCGCGGCGGCAGAGTTGTCGGAAAGGCTCACGACCGTACCGCCGGAGGGGGCAGCGGCGCTCAGCGAGACGGTCCCGGTGGACGAGCTGCCGCCGACGACCGTCGACGGGCTGAGCGACACCGCCGAAAGCGCCGGCGAGGCCGCCCGCGTGACCGTGAGCGAGGCGAACTGCGTCACGCTGCCCAGGGTCGCCGACAGCTGGACGGTCGTCGTATCGACCGCGGACGTGGTGACGGGGAAGGTCGCGCTGGTTGCGCCGCCGGGGACGGTCACCGTCGCCGGCACGCTCGCCGCACCCGGCAGATTGCTGCCGAGGCTGACGACGACTCCGCCGGCGGGCGCAGCACTGCCGAGCGTGACCGTTCCGGTCGCCGTGGCGCCGCCCGTCACGCTGGTCGGGCTCACGGTGAGCGCCGTGAGGGCCGGCACGTTGGCAACGATCGTCAGATCGGCCGACCGCGTCACGCCGCCGCCGGTGACCGAGATCGGCACGACCGTCGACGCGTCCACCTGAACCGTGGCGATGTCGAAGCGGCCGATCTCGGTCGATGCGGGCACGGTGACGAACGTGGGGACTGACGCCAGACCAGCGTTACCGCTGGACACACGCAAAACCTGAGCGTGCCCGAGGATCGCCCAGGGCGGGATCAGCACGACCCCCTGCGAGCCGCTCGACGTCGTCGCCGGCCGCAGCGTCAGGGAGTCGGGCGGCGGTGCCGGTGTCAGCGTGTACTTGATATGCGTCGTCCTACCGCCCGCGGTCGCGGTGATCGTCACGATCTTGACCGACGTCACGGGCGCCGTCTCGATCGGGAAGCTGTTTCCCCCCTGACCGGACGTGAGCGTGAAGGTTGCGGGCACGGTGGCGTCCGGCGACGAACTGGAGAGGCTCACGTCGAAGCCTCCCGGCGGGGCGAGGCCGTCGCAGAAGCCCGCGAAGCAGCCGACCTCGAGATCCAGGATGCCGCAGGTCGACGCACCGCCGGTGACCTTCACCTCGCAGAGCTGGAGGGGTGTGTCGTTCAGCGCCGGCGGCAGGACGGTGATGGTCGTCGAGACGGAGCTTCCGTTGTAGCTCGCCGTGACGGTGACCGGCGTCGGCGTCGTCACGAACCCGACCTGCATGCCGCGGCCCGAGTTGGAGAAGCCGGTCGGATAGACGAGGATGCCGACGTCCGAGCTGCCGGCCGGAACCGTTCTCGAGTCGGGGAGCTCCGGCGTCAGCGCCGGGTTGCTGCTCGTGAAGGTAACGACTGCGCCGCCGGCCGGGGCCGGCCCGGTCAGCTCGGCGCCGCCACGAGCCTCGCCGCCGCTGAACTTCGGGGTCGGGAAGCTCACCGAGCCCATGCGGAGCGGCGTCGAGAGGATCGTGAACGACCCGACGGCCGACCAGGCGGTGTACGCCGGGTTCGAGCCGATATAGCCGTGTTGCGAGCGAACGCGCCAGAACTTCGCACCTGTCGGCAGCGCCGACACGATCCGCCGGTTCTCCGTCACGCCGTAGCTCGCCAGAATCGTCGAGAACGACGAGCTGTTCGAGATCTGCAGCTGGTAGCCGAGCTCGTCATGGTTGGGCACGTGCGTCCAGGAGAGGGCGATCGGCAACTGCTGGGAGGCGCCGCCGGCCGGAGCGACGAGGGTCGGTGCCGCCGGGAACGGATTCGCGTCGAGCACGCTGAAGTCGACCGTGTTCGATGGGGCTCCCATCAGGCCATCAGGCCCCACGGCGATGACCCGGGCCTTGAACGTCCCCTGGATGCCGGGATGGAACGAGATACGTTCCGTCGGTCCGGGAATGTCGACCTGGCGCACCCGCGTAGCGACCGGGAAGGCGGGGTCGATCGACTCCTGGAGGATGTAGCTCACGGCGCCGGGAACGGCGCTCCAGGTGAAGGTGATGTTCTCCCAGGAGTGGAACTGGGTCGCGTTGGCGGGTGGGTCGAGGACGGCCTCGCCGGGCACGGCCGAGCTCGCTCCGGTAACGACGACGCTGCGGGGCGACGACCACGCACCGGGCTCGACGTCGCGGCTGACGGCCTGGACACGCCAGAAATACGTGCCCGGCGCAAGCCCGCTCAGCTTGTCCGTCGTCGTCGCGGGGCCGCGCAGCAACGTCAGGTTCCGCTCGATCGGCGACGTGAAATCGGTCGACCGGCTGATCTCCCAGTTGTAGCCGCCGATCTGCACGGGGTCGGTGACCGACCACGAAATCGAGAAGGGAAGGGTGACCGGCGCCCCGTTCGCGGGCGCGACAGGCGTTGGAGCCGGGGGCGGAGCAGCGAGGGCCGTGCCCCCCATGACACTCGACGCCCAGGCGATCGCGAGTACGACGATCGCCGTGCGAAACCCGAGAACGGGTGCGAGCATCACGTACCTCCCCAGGTGAATAACAATGCCCGGCTCCGGCGGCCGAAGCAATCCGACTTTCGTCGTACAACCTCTAGCCTGGCGCCGCTGCTGCGATACCGCCCCTCCGGACATTTCCGGCGGTACGAACAGCCCTTCGGACATCACGGCGCATCAGGGGTCGCAGCGCGAGCTGCGTTGCCGATCAGGGATCGGTCGGGTGGGGCCACCGGAGGGTCGTTCCTCTCGCCATGCTTCAGGCGCGTGACCCCTTCTTGATGAACGACCACTGCAGGACTAGTATCGAGCGCAAACCCGAGAAGAAGGTGCGCCGTGCCCGAATACATGGTTGAAAGGCACCTGCCGGACTTTCCGCCGGACCAGCTTCCCGCTGCCGCAGCGGCCGCCAAGCAGAAGGCAGCGGAACTGTCCGGCGAGGGCGAGCAGGTCACCTACGTCCGCTCGACCTACGTCCCGGCAGGCGAGAAGTGCTACTGCCTGTTCGAAGGTCCGACGTCCGAGGCCGTCGCTGAAGTGCAACGCCGCGCAGGTCTGCCTTACGAGAAGATCCACGAGGCCGCGTTCCTGACCGCCTCGGACGTCTAGCCCCACGAGGAGCCCGTTGGTCCGGCCTCGCTCGCAGGACGCGACGGATCGCCGAACTGCACCCCGGTACCGCCGCGTCCCGCACCGTGCAGTCGACGCAGAAGCTTGTCGTACAGCCGGTGACGATTCGATGCGTGACGCCGAGCCCGCGCAGGATGTCATCGAGCCCGGACTCGTAGAACGCGCCGGCGACACGGCGGGGGCTCGCCGTCGTCCGCCAGGGAGTCGGGCTGCACGGCTCACTGGTGCCGCGGAGGACCCCGAGGACCTGATTCAGCGGCATGGTGTCCACCGCCTCGCGCAGCGCCGCGAGCTGCAACGGGGACAGGATGCCGGCATCCGACGCGTCGGTCAGCGCCTGATCCGCCGCTGGGCGGACGGCGCGTTCGACGGTGCCGGGCGGAGCTCGGACACCCTCTATTCGGCGAAGGGGTGTCACGTCGGGGTCACGTCGACCCGCCCAAACCAGCCCAGATCGAAGCGGCCTAATGATCGGTAAAACGGCCATATCCAGCCAGAACGTGGCCCACCTGTACGAGCCGAGATGCCAGCGGGCTACCGGTAATCCTCCGGGCAGGGTTCGATTCCCTGTCGGCCCATCATCATCGGCTTCGTCACCACCGGCATGGCCGTCCGGGCCACTGCGAGGGCGATGTTCGCCGCCTGCCGGCGACATCGATCCGCTCGGATGCAAGGTACCTCACGCCAACCGCCCACCCGAGGCGCCCAAGAGGTGCCCTGACCGCTCCACGTTCATCCTCAGAGCGTTCGACGTGCTTTTAGCAGGCTGACGATCGCGTCGTCGCGGAGCCTTTCGAGCTCGGCCATCGTCCGGCCGCCGGCCTCGTGCTCGGCGCCGTCGATCAGCGCCCGGCGCAGCTCGTCGGTGAGCGGCGGCGCATCCATCCGGCACCACGGCTCCGCGAGCGTCGGGCCGAACTGGTCGAGGCAGTGCGCCATGCCGCCTTCGCCGCCGGCCAGGTGAAAGACGAGGCCGGGGCCGAGCAGGGCCCAGCGCAGGCCTGGCCCGTGCACCATCGCCCGGTCGATCTCCTCGAGCGTCGCCTCGTCGTTGGTGACCATGTGCAGCATCTCGCGCCAGACGGCCTCCTGAAGCCGGTTCGCGATGAACGCCGGCACCTCCCGGCGCAGACGTACCACCTCCTTCCCCTGCTCGGCATAGAAGGTCGCGGCCCGGTCGACGGCGTCGGGGCTCGTCCGCTCCCCGCCGACGACCTCGACGAGCGGGATCAGGTACGGCGGGTGGAACGGGTGTCCGACGACCGTCCGCTCGGGATGCCGGCACTCCCGCTGCATGTCGGTCATCAGTAGTCCGGACGTGCTGGACAACAGGAGCGCCGACGGCGGCGCGACCGCATCCATCTCGGCGAACACGGTGACCTTGCTCTCGATCCGCTCCGGCGTCGACTCCTGCACGACGTCGGCGTCGGCAACCGCCTCGGCGAGCGAGCCCGCGAACCGCAGCCGGTCCGGCGATGCGCCGTCGCGCAGGCCGAGCGCGACGAGCGTCGGCCACGCGCCGGCGACCGCGCGGCGCATCGCAACCTCGGCCGCCGGAGCGGGATCGAAGACGGTGACGTCGAGGCCCATCCGCAGGAAGTGGGCGGCCCAGCCCGAGCCGATCACGCCGCCACCGACAACGGTCACGCGCGGCCTGTCCATCTAGCGGCCCTGCCAGCGAGGCGCGCGCTTCTCGGCGAAGGCGCGAGCGCCCTCGAGCATGTCCTCAGAGCCGTACAGCCGGTCGACGGTAGGGAGCTTGCGCCCGTGCAGGGTCTCGAAGACCTCGGCGACCGGCCGGTGGGCCGTCTCGCGCACGACCTCCTTGATCGCGGCCAGCACCAGCGGTGGCCCGTCGGCGAGGGCTCCGGCGAGCTCGCGCGCCGCGGTCAGCAGCTGGTCCGCGGGCACGACGTCGCGCACGATGCCTACCCGCCGCGCCTCGTCCGCCTCCATGAACCGGCCGGTCATCAGCAGGTCCATCGCCAGGTGGTAGGGGATCCGGCGCGGGAGTTTGATCGTCGCCGCGTCGGCGAGCGTGCCCGCGTTGATCTCCGGCAGGGCGAAGCGGGCATGCTCCGCGGCGACGATCAGGTCGGCGGACAGCGCCAGCTCGAAGCCTCCACCGACCGCCATCCCGTTCACCGCGGCGACCACCGGCTTGTTCAGGCCGGGTAGCTCCTGGAGCCCGCCGAATCCGCCCACGCCGAAGTTCCAATCCGCCCCGCCGTCGGCCGCGATCGACTTGAGATCCCAGCCCGCGGAGAAGAACCGGTCGCCGGCGCCGGTGATGATCGCGACGCGCAGGTCGGGGTCGTCGCGGAACGCCGCGAACACCTCGCCCATCCGCCGGCTGGTGGCGCCGTCGATCGCATTCGCCTTCGGCCGGTCGAGCGTCACCTCGACCACCGCCCCGCGCCGCTCGACACGCACCGGGTCGTGCGCGGTCAATTCGCCCCGCCCCCACTCACGATCAGGGCGTCCACGGCCGTGCAGCCGTCCGGTCGCGCGATGATCGGGTTGACATCCATCTCCTCGAGCACGGCGCCGGCGGCGGCGGCGATCGCCGAGATCCGGCTGATCGTCCGGGCGAGGGCACCGACGTCGCACGGCGCGGCGCCGCGGACGCCCTCCAGCAGTCGACCGACGCGCAACTCGCGGAGCGCATCCTCGACCTCGGCCGCCGCGGCCGGCGCCAGCAGGAAGCGCCGGTCGTCGAGCACCTCGACCAGCACACCCCCGGCGGCGAGCATCAGCAGCGGCCCGACCTGCGGGTCGCGGACGATGCCGACCGCGATCTCGACCCCCGCGCCGACCTGCTCGGCGACCGTCACCGCGGGACCGAGGCGGGCTGCCAGATCGTCGTACGCCGTCCGCACGTCGGCTGCCGTCGCGAGCCCGGTCCGGACGCCGCCGACGTCGGTCTTGTGCCGACCCGACGCCGTTTTCAGCACGACCGGGAACCCGATCCGCACGGCGGCGGCGACGGCCGCATCGACGTCGCCGGCGACCGCCATCTCGGGGACCGGGACGCCGAGCTCGCCGAGGATCGCCAGCGCCTCCGTCTCCTCGACAGGCTGCGACGACGCGAGACGCGCGCGGAGGACAGCGGCGTCGACCGGCTCGGCAGCGTCGGACGGCACGCCCTCGAGCCGATCGCGCACCGCGAAGGCCGCGCCGACCGCGGCGACGGCGTTGCGCATGCCGTCGAGCACCGGGACGCCGCCCGCGGCCAGCGCGGTCATCACGTCAGGATGGAACTGGCGGCTCGCGTACGTCGCCGCGAGAACCGGCTTGTCCGTCTCCGCGGCAACTGCCAGGCAGGCGGCGGCGAAACTCTCGGGGAAGCCGGCCGAGTCATAGACGCCGAAGTCGGTGAAGGCCACCGCCAGCGCCGTATCGGAGTCCTCGACGATCGCTCGCAGGCACTGAGTCGCGTGGTCTGCGAGGTCGGCCTGCCCATCCCACACGTCGAGCGGGTTCTCGGCCGGCGTGCCGGGTGTAACGAGGGCCGCGAGCCGCGATCGGGTGTCGTCCGAGACGTCAGCGAAGCGGACGCCGAGGTCGGCGCCGTCGTCGAGGAGGACGGCTCGCGCGCCGCCGGAGCAGAGGATCGCCCCCAGCCCGCCGCGCGCCGGCCTGCGGGGGCCCGCGAGGAGCGCGATGGTCGCCCAGAGGGCGTCGACCGTCCGGACGCGGATCACGCCGTGCCGGCGGAACATCGCCTCGAAGGCCGCGTCGGAGCCGGCCATGCGCCCGGCGTGGCTCTCGATCTGCCGACGGGAACGTTCGCTCCGCCCGGGCCGGATCGCGACCACCGGCACGCCGCGCGCGGCCGCCTCGCCGAGCGCTGCCGCCACGGCTACGGGGTCGGCGAGCGTCTCGAGATACACGCCGATCACCCGGGTCTCCTGCAGGGAGACGGCGTAGCGGATCAGGTCGGCGACGCCGACCGAGAGCTCCTGGCCCGCGTGCGCCGTGATGCTGAACCGCAGCCGCGGGTCGAGGTTGTTCGCGTAGGAATAGGTGGACCCCGACTGGCTGACGAACGCGACCGGGCCGGGGCGGGTCTCGGTGGCCGGCGTCCAGGTGACCGCGGTTCCCCGCGCGAAGTTCACGTAGCCAAGCGAGTTCGGCCCGAGCAGCGGAATTCCCGCGGCGGTGGCCAGCTCGTCGACGCGGTCGGTCACCGGCCGTCCGGCACCGTCGTCGACCGACGTGTTCGCCATCACGAAGGCCGAGCGGACGCCGAGCGAGATCGCCGCCTCGAGCTCCGCCGAGACCCGGGCGGCACCGCTCGCGATCACTGCGAGGTCGATGTCGGACGGCAGCATCGAGATGTCGGGCACGCAGGCCCAGCCCTCGATCGCGTCATACCCCGGGGTCACGGGGAAGACGTCACCGCCGTACCGGAAGTGCCGCAGCGCGGCGAGGATGGCATGCCCGGGACGCCCCGGCCGCCCGCTGGCGCCGACCACCGCGATCGACGAGGGCTCCAGCAGCGGGCGCAGATCGAGCGGGGCCGACGCGGGAGAGGGTTCCATGTGGGCGTCAGCTCCTGCGAGCCGGAAGGCCGAGCCGCGCCCGTGCCTCCTCCACGCCGGCGACCCGGCCACCCAGCCGCTCGACGATCTCGACGCCGCGCGTGACGAGCTGCGCGTTCGAGGCGAGCACGCCGCGCGACAGGTACAGGTTGTCCTCGAGCCCGACGCGGAGGTTCCCGCCGAGCAGCATGGCCTGGGCGAGCATCGGCATCTCCATCCGGCTGATCCCGAATCCCGACCAGACGCAGCCAGGAGGCAGCTGCTGGACGAACGCCATCATCGCGGCGGCGTTCGCCGGCGCACCCCAGGGGATCCCGAGGCAGACCTGGATGAACGCCGGGTCGTCGACCAGCCCTTCCGCGATCATCCGTTGTACGAACGCCAGCTGGCCGAGGTCGAACACCTCGAGCTCCGGCTTCACGCCGAGCGCGCGGATCTTGACGGCGCCGTCCCGCAGATAGGTCGGCGGTGCGACGTAGATCGTCGCGCCGTCGCCGAAGTTCATCGAGCCGCAGTCGAGCGTGCAGATGTCGGGAAGCAGCTCGCCGACGTGAGCGATCCGCTCCTCCGGGCCGACGAAGTCGCTCCCCTCCCCCGGCGTGTCGGCCGCGCCCGCCATCCCGACGACCAGGTCGCCGCCCATGCCGGTGGTGAGGTTGATCAGCACGTCGACGCCGCTGTCGCGGATCCGGCCGACCACCTCGCGGTAGAGGCCGGTGTCGCGGCTCGGCGCGCCCGTTGCCGGATCGCGGACGTGGCAGTGGACGATCGCGGCGCCTGACCGGGCCGCCTCGATCGCGGCAGTCGCGATCTGGGTCGGCGTCACGGGCAGGTCCGGGTGGCTGCCGGCGGTGTCGCCGCCGCCCGTGACAGCGCACGTAATGAACGGCTCCCAGTTCATCTCGCTCCTCGAGAAGGTGACACGTGTCAGTCAAGTCTGATCCACGGCCCGGCGGACGGCGTCCTCGCGATCCCGGCGGGACGGCGTCACCCTACTTCCGGTCACCGATCCGGCGAAAGCGCGGATAGCGCATTCACATGGGTGATCCCGAACGCGCACGCCACGACCCCGCCCGCGAGCACGGAATCTCCGCGGTGAACCATGTTGCGCCCGGTTCGCGGGCGGAGCAACATAGGCCATGATGAGGGCGGGGCTTCTGATGTCTGTGACGATCGCTGCGTGCGGTCTCGTGGCCTGCGGCGGCGACAGCGTCCGTGATGTCCGAACGGTCACGGTCACCCCCCCTGCTCCGTCGGTACAGCCGACGTCGACCTCGCCGCTCACGAACGGCGACGCAATCCTGATCGAGACGCGCGTCACCGATGCCGACCGCCATGAGGGCGAGGTCCTCGGCGTCTCCGTCATCAGCGAGTCGGCGTTCTGCCCGGGCGGCACGACCAGCGGAGGCAGCGAAGGTCCGACGATCACGACGACGTTCCACTGCCCCGGCGGCACCCTGACGGTCCACTACGCGCCGACGCAGATGAGCCTGGTGCAGAGCGCCGTATGGGAGGTCGCGAGCGGCACCGGCAGGTTCGAAGATCTCCGCGGGGGCGGCTGGATGGTGGCCAAGTTCGAGAGCGACGATCCGGACGCGGGCCGCGAGATCTTCACCGGTACGGTCGGCAAGTAGCGTCCACAGGCTGCCCCCCCGGGGGGGGTCGACGGGGCGACGGTCGCCAGCTGCTCCAGCCGTCGCGGGGTTCGGATCGGCCCGCACGGGTACGATTGCGCCATGGGTAAGGGCTACGCCGAAGGGCCGGCCGCCGAGGCGGCGGAGGAGGAGCGCGAGCGTCTCGCCGCGGGACCGCCGCCGCCGCGGCAGGAGGTCCGCAAGGCCGTGTTCGGCTCGACTCGCGACGATCCGCAGCCGCACTTCCTGGGCTGGGCCGACGACGTCGACCCCGACGCGCTCTTCTACTCAGGTGAGGCCTGGGGCCTCTCCGTCCGGCACGTCGCCGCCTGACGGCACCGCGTCTTCCTCCTCCAGGGCCTGCAGCACACGCTGCACGTAATCGAGGTGCTGCCGCATGGCGGCAGCCGCCGCGGCCGGCTCGCGGGAGGCGATCGCCTCGATGATCGCGACGTGCTGCTCGGCGCTGCGAATGCGGATCTCGTCGCGGGCGATGCCCGCGCGCCGCACGCCCTTGCCGAGCTCGGCGATCGAGTCGAGCAACAGCACCAGCAGCTCGTTGCGCGACATCTGGTGGATGTGGTGGTGGAACTTCCAGTCCGCGGCCAGCATCGCCGCCGGCCCGCCGGTGCGGGCGATGCGGTCGTTGAGGCGCTGCAGGGCCTCGACGTCGCGCGGCGTCGCATGCTCCGCGGCCAGCTCGGCGCCGCCGACCTCGAGCATGGCCCGCACCTCGAACACGCGCGGGATCTGCCCGCCGCTGCGCGCCAGCGCGAAGACCAGCGGGCTCGCCAGCGTGGCCGGGTCGAGGTCGGTGACGTAGGTGCCGGAGCCCTGGCGAGCGTGCAGCAGGCCGGTCGAGCGCAGGCTCCTGATGCCCTCGCGCAGCGTCGAGCGCGAGACGCCGAGCTGCACCGCGAGCACCCGCTCGACGGGGAGGCGGTCGCCGGGACCGAGGTCGCCGGAGCGGATCAGGTCGCGCAGGCGATCGGCGGCGACCTGCGCCGCCTTGCCGGGCGACGTGCGCTCGCCGGCAGCCGCCATCAGCCGGCGGTCCGCGGCTCGAGGAAGAGCGTCGCCCGGCGGTTGTACTCCGACTGCGGGATCGCGTCGACGAGCCGCCGCATCTCGACCACTGACGGGTCGAGCACCGACGCGTCGGGCGTGTCCAGCTCGATCAGGTTCCCGCCGGGATCGCGCACGTACATCTGGGCGCCGCCGTCGGGCAGCTCGGTGACCTGGGCGAACGGCGGCATGTGCACGAGGATGCCCGTCTCCTTCGCCCTGACGTAGAGCTCCTCGAAGTTCGGCACGGTGAACCCCACGTGGTGGTACTGCGGCGCCTCCGTCTCACGCTCGAACAGGTGCAGCTCGAGGTCGCCGACCCGCAGCCACTCGACGCGGAACCCGAACTGGGGACCCGGGATCCGCTCCATGCCGAGGAAGTCGGTGTAGAAGCGCAGCGACTCCTCCATGTCGACCACCGACAGGCTGACGTGGTTGATGCTGACTCGCGGCACGGCCCCTCCGGCGCCAAATGGTCCGACCACTATACCGCCCTCGCCTCGCGGGTGAGACCCCGGCGCAGCCGGGCGGGCGAGCAGGCGCAGGCGAGCACGAGCAGCACGGCCGACGTGCCCGCGACGACCGCCAGCACGGCGTCGAAGCTGCCCGTCGCATCCCTGATCGCCCCCAGCGCGATCGGTGCGATCGCGATCCCCACGTAGCCCACGCCGAGCATCATGCCTGCGATGCCACCGACCGCGCCAGGCGTGTCGGCCACGTCCAGGGGCAGCGTCATGGCGAGCGTGAACAGCGTGCCGTTCGCCCAGCCGGCGGCGATCACCCAGACCAGCGCGCCGTCCGGAGCGACCAGCAGGAGCGTGGTCGAGACGACCATCAGGGCCGCCGCCGCGACCAGCGCGGTGCGCCGTTGCAGGCGGTGGCCGGCGACCGAGACGAGCAGGGCCGCGGGCACGGTCGCCAGGTTCATGACCGACGTCAGGAGGCCGGTGTCGCTCTCGCTCCAGCCCTTCTCCTGGTAGGCGTCGGGCAGCCACGCGGTGAGGCCGTAGTAGATCTGGCCGATGCAGACGAACAGCACCACCAGCAGCCAGGCGGTCGAGCTGCGCAGCGGGTAGTGCGGCAGGCTGGCCTCCTCGTCCGGGGGCGACAGGCCCCGCGACGCGTACATCCACGCGAGCAGCGACACGACCGCCCCGGCGCCGAACACCAGCGGCGCGAGGCGCCAGTCGTCGCCGGCGTTGGACAGCGGCACCGCCGTTGCCGCCGCGATGGTCGAGCCGACCTGGATCGACGCCGCGTAGACGCCCGTCACGAGCAAAGGCCGGCTCGCGAACCGCTCCTTCACGGCCACCACCATCAGCGCGTTGCCGAGGCCCATGCCGATGCCGATCGGGATCGTGAGGGCGATCAGCGCGCCGGCGCTCGGGGCGAACGCCCGCAGCACGCCGCCGACCGCCACCAGGGCGACTGCCACGGTGACGGCCCGGACGGCGCCGATGCGATGCGCCAGCACCGGGGCGGGCGGCGCGAAGATGCCCATGCAGAGCACGGGGATCGTGACCAGCAGTCCGGCGACGGCGTGCGAGACGCCGTAGTCGTCCTGGATCGCGGGCAGCAGCGGCCCGATGCCGACAACCTGTGGGCGAAGCGTCAGCGCCGCCAGTGCGAGGCCGATCAGCAGCGCGGGGATGCGCGGCACGCTCAGACGAGCTCGAGGTCGACGGGCGGCTCGTTGTCGACCATCGCATCGGTCTCGACCCGGTGCATCAGGGTGGTCCGGACGATCAGCTTCGCGCGCGCGAAGTTGTCGAGGCTCATCGGCACCGGGCCCACCCGCGCACCGACCGCGTACCCGGCGGCGTTGCGCCCGATCTGCAGGTACGAGGCAAGGCTCAGGTTGGGGGCCATGCCGAACAGCTCGAGGTTGTCGAGCGGCTGCAGGTCGGCGCGGTGGATGACGGTCGTACCCTTCGACTGCAGCCCGATCCCGACGCCCGATCCGGCCAGGCAGGCGCCGGCGTGCGCGATGAACGCGACGTCCGACTGGTCGCGAATGCGCACCAGACGCGGCACGGCGCCGCCCTCGGCGATGCCGGCCAGCAGCGCCGCCAGCACGTCGCCGTGCGCGAGCCCGCCGATGGTGGCGCGCAGCTGCGCGCCGTAGGCGGGACCCAGCGCAACCACGACCTCGACGTCGTCGGTGCCGCGCTGCGCCGGTCCCAGGGCTCGTAGCAGCTGGCCGTTGGCGGACGCCGGGCCGACGCCGATCGAGCGCGCCTCGATCTGGTGCGGCAGGGCCCGCAGGTGCTCCCAGCGCTCGCCCTCCAGGCGGTAGCCGGTGCCGGGGCCGAGGTACTGGTTGGGATCGTTGACGGCGGCGTGCACGCGGCCGTCGGGCCCGATCACCGCGGAGGTCTGCAGGTAGTCGGCCGAGACCCGCTGGCGCTGCATCGCGAAGATGCCCTCGGCCACGTCGCGGAACCCGCGTCGCGCGAGGATGCAGGCGACGTCGAGACCGGAGACGCCCTCCTCCAGCACGCGGTCGGCCGCCTCCACGTCGGCGGCGCGGTCGCGATCCGGCAGGTCGCCGGAGGCGTACGCCGTGACGGCCGCGGCCACCTCCTCGTCGGTCACGGGCGGGAAGCCGAGCTCGTCGAAGACGGCCTGGATGGCGAGGGCGCCGCGCGTCCGGGCGGCCTGGATGGCCTCGTCGGAGGCCGGCTCGATGCCGCCGTCCACCTGCCAGTCGCGCTGCAGCGTGAGCCACTCGTCGATGTCGTCGGCGTCGTAGTTGCCGCCGCCGAACATGTTGTCGGAGCGCGGCATGACGCTGTAGCCGCTGGTGACGAAGTCGGTACCGGGCAGGAACTGGCCCATCAGCTTGCCGGTGCGGCGGGTGGGCGAGTGCGACGCGATCGCGTCGTTGCCGCTCGCCACCTCGAGCCCGAGCCACGCCGCGAGCAGGTTCTCGGCCAGGATCGCCTTCGTCCCGCCGGGCACGCTCAGCGTCAGCGCGACGCAGGAGATGGAGCCGTTCTGCACGCCCTGCGAGCCGGCGGCGCGGGTGACGGCCAGGCAACGCGCCTCGAGGTAGAGCATCGAGCAGCCGTCGGCGTGGCCCATCAGCGCCTCGGAGCCGGTGCCGCTCGTGAAGCGCACCTTGACGCCGCGCGAGGCGTACGCCGAGCCGAGGAACGCCTTCGACCACGGCGTGTCGTCACCGTCGACGAACACGCGCTCGGTGCCGTACACCGAGAGCGTCTCGGCGTAGGTGGTGAGGCCGAGCATGGCGAGGCGCAGCGAGCGGTGCTCCTCGACGGCGCACTGCGTCATCGCGCCGGTGCGTCCCGTCTGCGAGCCGACCAGGATGGCGAGCGCGTTCAGCGGCGCGTAGCGGCTGACGCCGACCGTCGTCTCCATCTCGGCGAACCCGCGGATCGACGCCTCGGCGGCATCGGCGGCGAGCAGCGCCGGGTTCTCCTTCATGTTCGTGACGTGCGCCTGGTTGGCGGGCTGGCGCCGCGCGCGCAGTTTCTTCAGCGCGAACATCATCTCGACCGGGTCGAGCAGCGCCAGCACCTGGGCGAGCTTGGCCGGCGTCGCCCCGCGCGACAGCCGGACGAGCTCGTCGCGCGGCACGTCGACCGTGACCAGCCGCTGCGCCAGCTCGCGGCTGGAGAGCGCCATCGTCTCGGCGGCGATGCCGACGTCGATGCCGTGACGGGCGATGAAGTGGTCGAGCGCGTCCCAGTCGGCGACGCGGCGTCCGTCGAGCTCGACGATCTCGCCGGCGACGATCTCGATCGACGGCTCCGGGTCGTTCGGCGACGCCATCGCGATCAGCCCGAGCGACGACTCGGGCGCGATCAGCGTCTCGCGGCGGAGCTCCCGGGCGGCGCGGCTCTCGAACCGGCCGGAGCCGTCAGGGGCCGACGGCGGCACGGTCTCCGGGCGCCGTGCGGAGCAGGCCGCGGGCGGCGTACACGGCGGCCGCCTCGCGCACGAATGCGGCCGTCACCGGCGCGTCGTGGTCGTGCTCCAGCCGGTCGGCCCAGGCGGCCAGCTCCTCGGCGGTCGAGCGCCGGGGCCGCAGCGCCGTGTAGATCTCGAGGATCGTCTCGTCGCCGAGCGCGGTCATCTCGCTGGCCCGTACGAGGTTGGCCGCGAGCGCGTCGGAACCGCTGGCGAGCGCGACGGCCGCCTGGCGGGCGAGGGTCTCGGGCGCGGCGCGCAGTGCGGTGCCGTCGATGTCGCCGGCGAGCGCGGCGTCGAGCGTGATGTCAGCCAGCGGCGTGCCGTCCGGCGCCCGCACGAGGTCGGGCCGTCGCTCGCCGATGGGGTAGTCGGTCGCGGGGTCGAACTCCATGCCCGCATTGTGCCGGTTCCGAATTGGTCCGTCCAACTGGGCTGGTGTTGGGCTCACCGTTTGTCGCCGCAGGCCGATTTGTCTGACTTTGGTCAGACAAATCGCGTCGCGCGGATGACGCATTGTCCGTAACGAAACACGCACGCACTGATACAGGTCGCGCGATCCGCGCGGCTTCCGCGCGTGTCCTGTGATCGGGGTCTGACCCCAGAAAACCTCCGATTGGGGTCAGACCCCGGTGACGGACCGCACAAACGGGCCGGCTACTTGCGCAGGCCGCTCCAGGGTTCCTCGTTCGCCACGTCGACCACCTCGTAGCCCGTCGGGCCGACGCACGGGCCGAGCACGACGTGCATGCGCGCCTTGCCCTCGCCGCTGTTGAACGACGCGTGCACGACGCCGGCCGGGATGTAGATCGAGTCGCCCGGGCGCAGCGTCCGCTGCTCCGACTCCAGCCACTGCTCGACCTCGCCCTCGAGGACCGTGATCAGCTCCTCCTGGTCGGGATGCTTGTGGAAGTCGTGCCCGAGACCGGGCTTCAGCCACACCTGCGTGATCGTGATCCCCTCGGCGCCGACCGTGTCCGGCGTGCAGATCCAGCGCAGGGTGCCCCAGTCGAGCTCCTCCGTGCGGGCCTCGTTTGCGAGTACGAACTGACCGGCCATGGCCGACTCCTTCCGGCGGGTCGGGCGAGCATACATTGGTCCGACCACATCTGCTAGATATACGCGCATGCCCAGCGTCTCGTACGACTTCTCCGGGCGCGTGGCGCTCATCACCGGCGGCGCCAGCGGGGTCGGCACCGCCGTCGGCTCCCTGCTCGCGGCGTCCGGCGCGAAGGTCGCGCTCGTCGACGTCGACCAGTCGAAGGCCGCCGTCGCCGCCTCCTCGATCGGCTCCGAGGTGCTCGCGCTGCAGGCCGACGTGCGCCGTTCGAGCGAGGTCGACGCCGCCGTCGCCGCCGTCGTGGCGGAGCATGGCCGGCTCGACGTGCTGGTCAGCGCCGCCGGCGTCGCCGGCCGGTCGCTCGGCACCCTCGACGTGGACGACGCCGAGTGGGACCTCGTGATGGACGTCAACTCGAGCGGCACGTTCTACTGCATGCGCGCGGCGCTCCCGACGATGGTCGCGCAGGGCTACGGGCGCATCGTCAACGTGTCGTCCGTGGCCGGCAAGGAGGGCAACCCGATGGCCGCCGCCTACTCCGCGTCGAAGGCGGCGGTGATCGGCATGACGAAGTCGGTCGGCAAGGACGTGGCCGGCACGGGCGTGCTCGTCAACTGCGTCACGCCCGCGCCGATCGATACGCCGATGATCGCCGGATTGTCCGACGAGCACCTCACCTACATGCTCTCGCGCGTCCCCCTCGGCCGCCTGGCGACGACGGACGAGGCCGCGCAGCTGATCGCCTTCCTCGGCAGCGAGGCGATGTCGTTCTCCACCGGCGCCGCCTTCGACCTCTCCGGCGGCCGGCTGACGTACTAGGAGAGCGGCTCGTAGAACTCGCGCCGGCGCTCGGCCAGGCGCGGGAACGAGTGCCCGACGCCCCACTCGGCGAAGTGGGCGGTCTCGGTGTGCGACTTGTAGGCGTCCGCGTCGCTGTACACCTCGAAGATGAAGAACGTGTTCGGGCTCTCGGGGTCGCGATGCGGGCGCCACTCGATGACCCCGGCCTCGGCCAGGGTGGGCGCTTCGAGCTCGCCCAGGGCGCGGGCGATCTCGTCGGCCTCGCCCTCCTTGGCGATCCAGCGGACGGCGACGATGTACGGCACGGGTCAGGCTCCAAACGCCGAGAGCACCTCGGCGGTCGTGGGAATGTCGGCGAAGACGGTCACGCCGTAGGACAGCGCCGCGTGCTGCCACTCGGCGTTGATGGCGACGGTGGCGTCCGAGACGATGGCCATCTCGTACCCGATGTCGGCACCCACCCGGGCCGTCGACTCGACGGCCATGTTCGTCCAGGCACCGAGCAGGATGACGCGCTCGACGCCGAGGCCGCGCAGCTTGACGTCGAGGCTCGTGCTGGTGAAGGCGTTGCCGCGCTGCTTGTACAGCACCGTGTCGCCGGTCTCGGGGACGGCGCCGTCGATCGGCGCGCGGCCCCACTCGGTGGACAGCCCGCCCGACGCGCGCGTGTCGCGCCAGAGGCCGGCGTTCTGCGCCGAGTCGGCGTCGTCGGCGGCGCCGACGCTCGGCGCGTGGTGGACGAAGAAGACGCGCGAGCCGGCCTTGCGGGCGGCCGCGGTGATCTCGCCGATGTGGGCGACGGCGTCCTGCTCGATGCAGTGCGCGCCCGCGCCGGACGGGCCGCCCCACACGCCGTCGGGGTGCACGACGTCGTTCTGCATGTCGATGACGACGACTGCGGTCTTCCGCGGATCGAGCTCGATGGGCATCTGCGTGCTCCTACTGGAAGAAGACGGGCCGGTTGCCGGCCACCTTCGTGCGGACGGTGTGGACGGTGTCCGACGTGCACAGGTAGAGCGTCTGGAAGTCGTCGTCGCCCCAGGCGATGTTGCCGACCACGGCCTCGCTCTTCAGCGTGCCGAGGTGCTCGCCGTCGGGCGACACGACCCAGACGCCGCCCGGGCCGGTGCACCAGAGGTTGCCGGCGGCGTCGAGCTTCATGCCGTCGGGCACCCCCGCGGAGTACTCGAACGGGCCGGGCATCTCGAACAGGACCGCGCCGCCCGACAGCGAGCCGTCGGCCGCGACGTCGAAGCTCCGGATCGTCAGCTCCTCGGTGTCGTTGATGTACAGCAGCGACTCGTCCACCGAGAAGCAGAGGCCGTTCGGCTTGTTGAAGTCGGACACCTCGAGGTGCAGCTCGCCCGCGGCGTCGATGCGGAACACGCCGCAGATGTCCAGCTCGCGCTCGCGCTCGACGCCGAAGCCGGGCCAGCGGCCGTACGGCGGGTCGGAGAAGTAGATCTGACCGTCGCTGCGCAGCACCACGTCGTTCGGGCTGTTCAGCTCCTTGCCGTCCCAGTGCGTCGCGAGGTCGGTGCGCGAGCCGTCGCGCTCGAGGCGGACGACGCTCGAGGTGGAGTGCTCGCAGATCACCTGGCGGCCGTCACCGTCGAGGGTCGTGCCGTTCACCTTGTTCGACGGGCTGGCGACCACCTCGATGCCGCCCGCGGCCGTCCACTTGCGGCGCGTGTCACCGGGCATGTCGCTGAAGTAGAAGGCGCTCTCGGCCGCGACCCACATGGGGCCCTCCGTGAACACGCAGCCGTTCGCGATCTCGGTCGGTGTCGCATCGAGATCGATCAATTCGCTCATTCGCGGCGAAACAGCCTCGACAAGGCTCATGGGCACCTCGATTGGGTCGGCGGGCGCAGGATGCGAAAGGGATACCCGATCCCGGCCGCGAGCGCAATGGTCGGACCAACGCGAACGGTCAGGCGGCGGTGAGCGCGTCGAGCAGCGCCTCGACGATCGGCGTCAGCGGACCGCGGGTGTACGCGACGATCGGGCGCACGATCGGCGGCTCGATCGGCCGGGCTGCCCGGGACAGGCCCGGCGGCACCGCGCCGACCGGCACCAGGGCCGGCCCGAGACCGGCGGCGGCCAGCCGCGCGGCGGTGTCCGCCTGGGCGGTGACGGCGGCCGCAACGGGCGTGAAGCCCGCCGCCGCGCAGGCGCTCGTGACCACGTCGGCGAGGCCGTACTGGGCCGGGTACAGCACCCACGGCACGTCGGCCAGGTCGCTGAGTCGGACGGCGCCGCGCCGCGCACCCGCGGTGGCCTCGGGCAGCACCACGCAGAACCGCTGCTCGCCCACCGCGCGCACCGGCCCGTCCCAGTGGGCGGGCGGCGGCCCGATCGCGACGTCGCCGAGGCCGGCGCGGGCCTGCGCCTCGAGCATCTCGCGATGGATGACCTCGATCAGGCGCACGACCACGCCCGGATTGGTGGTGCGCAGGCGCCGCAGCGCGTCGGGTAGGAAGGCCGACGCGACGGTCGACACGCAGGCCACCTCGAGGTCGCCCTCGCGCCCGCTGGAGACGGCCTGCGCCGCCCGCTCGGCGCGCTCCAGCGACAGCACCGCGGCGCGGGCCTCGACCACGAACGCGCGGCCGGCGGGCGTCGGCCGCACGCCGGGGCCCAGCCGCTCGATCAGCGGTCCGCCGAGGCGCCGCTCGAGCGCCCGCACCTGCTGCGAGAGGGTCGGCTGCGCGACGCGCATGCGGGCGGCGGCGCGGCTGAAGGAGCCCTCCTCGACCACGGCCACCACGTACGACGCCTGACGCAGGCTCATAGACGTCGTCTATAGCAGATGTGACCTCGTTCGCTTGCATCGATAGCCGATCGCCCCTAGGTTCCCTCAATGCCGCCGGCCCTCCGCGACGTGGACCTCCTGCGGGACCGGGGACTGGTGGACGGCGCGTGGATCGAGGCCGACGACGGCCGCCAGTTCGACGTGCGCGACCCGGCCACGGGGGAGCTGGTCGGCACCGCCCCGCGGATGGGCGCCGCCGAGACCCGCCGGGCGATTGCGGCCGCCGAGCGCGCCCAGCCGGCGTGGCGCGCCACCAGCGCCCGCGACCGGGCCCGGATCCTGCGCCGCTGGGCCGACCTGCTGATCGGGTCGATCGACGACCTCGCGGCGCTGCTGACGGCCGAGCAGGGCAAGCCGCTGGCCGAGTCCCGCGCCGAGGTGGAGTACGCCGCCTCGTTCCTGGAGTGGTTCGGCGAGGAGGGCAAGCGCGTCTACGGCGACACCATCCCGTCGCCGCTCGGCGACCGCCGGATCATCGTCGTGCGCCAGCCCGTCGGCACCACGGCGGGCATCACCCCGTGGAACTTCCCGGCCGCGATGCCGACCCGCAAGGCAGCACCGGCGCTGGCCGCGGGCTGCACCATGGTGCTGAAGCCGGCCGAGCAGACGCCGCTCACCGCGCTCGCCGTCGGCGTGCTGGCCGAGCGGGCCGGCCTGCCGCCGGGCGTGTTCCAGATCGTCACGGGCGACGCCGGCGATGCGCCGCTGATCGGCGGTGAGATGACGTCGAACCCCGCCATCCGCAAGGTCGGCTTCACCGGCTCGACCGAGGTCGGCAAGCTGCTGATGGCACAGTGCGCGAAGGGCCTGAAGCGCATCTCGCTGGAGCTCGGAGGCAACGCGCCGTTCATCGTGCTCGACGACTGCAACCTCGACGACGCGGTGGCCGGCGCCCTGCTGTGCAAGTTCCGCAACAGCGGCCAGACCTGCATCTCGGCCAACCGGATCCTGGTGCAGGACGGCGTCTTCGACGCGTTCGCCGAGCGACTCACCGCCGCGGCCGCCGGTCTGCGCGTCGGCCTCGGCACCGAGCAGGGCGTGCAGGTGGGCCCGCTGATCGACGAGGCGGCGCTGCAGAAGGTGCAGCGCCACGTCGACGACGCGCAGGAGCGCGGCGGCGAGCTCCTCACCGGCGGCGCGGCGCACGCACTGGGCCGCACGTTTTTCACGCCGACGGTGCTCACCGGCGCCACGAGCGACTGGGCGATGTCGAACGAGGAGACGTTCGGCCCGGTCGCCGCGCTACAGCGCTTCACGGCCGAGGCGGACGCCGTGCGCATCGCGAACGACACGCCCTACGGCCTGTCGGCGTACCTGTACAGCCGCGACGTCGGCCGCATCTGGCGCGTCTCGGACGCGCTCGACTACGGCATCGTCGGCATCAACACGGGCTTCGTCTCGACCGAGGTGGCGCCGTTCGGAGGCATGAAGGAGTCCGGTATCGGGCGCGAGGGATCGCGCTACGGCATCGACGAGTGGCTCGAGATGAAGTACCTGGCGATGGGAGGGATCGACCGATGATCGTGGAGGAGCGGACGTACCAGCTGCACGTCGGCAAGGTGCCCGAGTACCTGCGGCTGTACGGCGAGGAGGGGCGCGCCATCCAGGAGCCGATCCTGGGCAACATGGTCGGCTGGTTCACGGCCAACGACATCGGCGACACCAACCTGGTCGTGCACCTGTGGGGCTACGAGGACCTCGCCGACCGCGCCGCCCGCCGCGCGACGATGGCCGCGAACCCCGACTGGCAGGCCTTCGCGAAGAAGCTCCAGCCGCTGATCGCGTCGCAGCACAGCCGCATCCTCACGCCGACGCCGTGGTCGCCGATCGGCGGTCAGCCGCGATGAGGCTGAAGGACCGCGTGATCGTCGTCACCGGTGGCGCCCAGGGCATCGGCCGCGCGATCGCCGACGGCCTCACGGACGAGGGCGCGAAGGTGGTGATCGCCGACCTCGGAGGGGCAGAGGAGGCCGCCACCGAGCTGGGCGGCAACGCGCTCGGACTGCGCGTCGACGTCTCGTCCGAGGCCGACACGACCGCGCTCGCGCAGGCGGTGCTCGACCGCTTCGGCCGCATCGACGGGCTGGTCAATAACGCCGGCATCTACTCGTCGCTCGTGCCCCAGCCGCTGGAGGAGATCGACGTCGACGAGTGGCGCAGGGTGTTCGACGTGAACGTGCTCGGCATGTTCCTCGCCATCCGCGCGGTGCTGCCGGCGATGCGTGCGCAGGGCGGCGGGCGCATCGTCAACATCGCCTCCGGCACGCCGTTCAAGGGCGTCCCGTACCTGCTGCACTACGTCGCCTCGAAGGGGGCCGTCGTGGCGATGACGAAGGCCGTCGCCAAGGAGGTCGGCGACACCGGCATCCTCGTCAACACCGTCGCGCCCGGCTTCACGATGTCGGACGGCGTGCTGGCGAACCCGGTCCAGGTCCAGAAGCTCCAGGAGATCTCCGTGAAGTCTCGCGTCATCCAGCGCGACCAGTTCCCGTCCGACGTCGTCGGGGCGATCGTGTTCTTCTGCTCCGACGACTCCTCGTTCATCACCGGCCAGGCGCTCGTGGTCGACGGCGGAGCGTTCTTCAACTGATGCCGGTCCTCCAGCTCCAGCACGTCGATGCGGCCGCGGGCGACGTCCTGTCGCGCGGCGGCCCGCTCGTCGCCTACGACGTCGCGGCGGCCACCGCCACCTACGCCGCCGGCGGCGCGCTCACCGTCGAGCGCCCCGGCCTTCAGCTCGTCTGGTCGCTGGTCGACGCCGCCGCGCCCGACGCGGTGCTGTCGGCCGACATCGACCTCCAGGGCGAGCCGCACCTGGTGCGGTGCGACCGCGTCGACTTCCCCGCCGACGGCGTGGCGTTCCTGCACACCCACCAGGGGCCGGGCATCCGCTGCCTGGTCGACGGCCTGTTCGCGGTCGAGACCCAGGGCACGCGGCACGAGATCGACCGGCTCGGGGCCTGGTTCGAGGCCGGGCCGGACCCCGTCTACGCCGAGGTGCGCGGCGATGAGCCGGCGGCCTTCGTGCGCGTCATGATCCTGCCGCAGCGGCTGCTCGGATCGCCGTCGATCCGGTACGTCCGCGACGAGGACCGGGACCGGCCGAAGAGCCAGCGCTACACCATCTTCGTCGACGAGCCGCTCGCGTGAGGAGCGGCGGACAGCTCCTCGCCGACCAGCTGGTCGTCCACGGCGTCGATGTCGCGTTCGGCGTTCCCGGCGAGAGCTACATCGGCCTGCTCGACGGGCTCTACGCGCACCGCGACCGGATCCGGCTCATCACCGCCCGGCACGAGGGCGGCGCGGCCAACATGGCGGAGGCCTACGGCAAGCTCACGGGCCGGCCGGGCATCTGCCTGGTCACGCGCGGACCCGGCGCGACGCACGCCTCCGTCGGCATCCACACGGCCTTCCAGGACTCGACGCCGATGATCCTCTTCATCGGCCAGGTGGCCCGCGAGCAGCGCGACCGCGAGGCGTTCCAGGAGGTCGACCTGCGGGCCATGTTCGGGCCGCTGGCCAAGCAGGTGTTCGAGATCGACGACGCCGCGCGCATCCCCGAGCTGATCAGCCGGGCCTTCCACGTCGCCACCTCCGGCCGCCCCGGCCCGGTCGTGATCGGCCTGCCCGAGGACATGCAGCGCGACGAGACCGACGCGCCCGACGCGGCCCCGTTCACGCCCGCCACCCCGAGCGCCGGCGCCGCCGACCTGGCGGCGCTGCGGGCGATGCTGGAGGCGGCGGAGCGACCGCTGATCGTGGCCGGCGGCTCGATCTGGAGCCAGGCCGCCGCCGACGCCCTGCGCGACTACGCCGAGGCGTCCGACCTGCCGGTCGTCTGCTCGTTCCGGCGCCAGGACCACCTCGACAACGACTCGTCCGCGTACATCGGCGACCTCGGGCTCGGCGTCGGCCCGCACCTCACCGAGGCGATCCGGACGAGCGATCTGGTCGTGGTGCTGGGCGGCCGCTTCGGCGAGGTGCCGTCGGGCGCCTACCGGCACCTGACCGTGCCGCGGCCCGCCGGCTGCCGGCTGGTGCACGTGCACGCCAGCCCCGACGAGCTGAACCTCGTGTACGAGGCCGACCTCGCGATCGTCGCCTCGGCGCCGTCCGTGGTCGACGGCCTGGGCGCGCTCGGCCCGCTGCCGGCGTCGAGCAGCCGGACGACCTTCGCGCGCGACCTGCGGGCCGCCTACGAGCGGTGGACGACGCCGCAGCCACGGCAGATCGACGGCGTCGACCTGGCGACCGTCGTCACGCACCTGCGCGAGGCGCTGCCCGCCGACGCGGTGATCACGAACGGCGCCGGCAACTACACCGTCTGGGTGCATCGCTACCACCGCCATCGCCGCTACGGCGTCCAGCTCGCCCCCACCAGCGGCGCGATGGGCTACGGCATCCCGGCCGCCATCGCGGCGAAGGCCGTGCACCCCGATCGGCCGGCCGTCGCGTTCGCCGGCGACGGCTGCTTCATGATGGCCTGCCAGGAGCTCGCCACGGCCGTGCAGTTCGACCTGCCGATCATCGTGGTGCTCGCCGACAACGGCATGCTGGGCACGATCCGGATGCACCAGGAACGCTCGTTCCCGGGCCGGATCTCCGGCACCTCCCTGGTCAATCCCGACTTCGTGGCGCTCGCCCGCTCGTTCGGGTGCCACGCCGAACAGGTGACCGACGACGCCGGCTTCGGCCCCGCGCTGGCGCGCGCACTCACCGCCGGGAAGCCGGCACTCATCCACCTCGTCTGCGATCCCCAGGCGATCACGCCTGCAACGACGCTCGACGCACTCGGAGGCAACTCTTGACACCACAAGTGGTCCGACCTATTTTGACTTTCACACCAAGGGAGGAGCGGGATGGGTGAGTCGTTGACGGTGCTCGTGCCGTCGTCGCCCGAGGAGGCTGCACAGCTCTTCGGCGATGGCGCGTCTGTGACCGTGGTCGGCGGCGGCACGATCGTCGTCCCGAGCCTCGCCCTCGGGCGCCGCAGCGCGGAGCGCGCGCTGCTGCTGCACCGGGCCGGCCTGGCCCGCGTCCGGCGCGACGGCGGGCGCATCACGATCGGCGCCACCACGACGCTGGACGCGCTCGCCGACCTGCCCGATCCGCTCCGCACCGCCACCGCCCACGTCGCCGACATCGAGATCCGCGGCCAGGCGACGATCGGCGGCAACATCTGCGCCGAGGTGTCCGACGCGCCCCGCGGCGACCTGCAGGGCGCGCTGATCGCCCTCGGGGCGCAGGTGCGCTCGACCGGCGCCGGCGGCGAGCGCACCGAGGCGATCGAGGACTTCCTGCCCGGCCGGCACGACCGCCTGGTGCTCGACGTCTCGTTCGACGAGCCCGCGGCGGGCGCGTACGAGTTCCTCGACCGGCCGCATACCCACGACTACACCGCCCTCGCCGTATCGGCGGCGCGCGCACAGGACGGCACGGTGCGCCTCGGCGTCACCGGCGTCGGGCCCCACGGCCTGCTGCTCGCCTCGCCCGACGCCACCGACGACCTGCCCTATGCCGACGACGCCCTCGCGTCTGCCTGGTACCGAAAGCGGACGCTGCCGGTGCTCGTGCGCCGCGCACTGACCAAGCTCGGAGAGCCCGCATGAGAATGACCGTCAACGGCGTCGCCCGCGACGTCACGTCCCCACCCCTGACGCCGCTCCTGCACGTGCTGCGTGACGAACTCGACGTCACGAGCCCGAAGGCCGGCTGTCAGGACGGCGGCTGCGGCGCCTGCACCGTGATCGTCGACGGCGAGTCGCGCCGCAGCTGCCTGCTGCCCGTCGCGGCGCTGGAGGAGTGCGAGGTGCTGACCGTCGAAGGCCTCGGCACGCCGCTCGAGCTGGCGCCGATCCAGCAGGCCTGGGTGCACCACTACGCCGCCCAGTGCGGCTTCTGCACCGGCGGCATGATGATGGCCGCGCAGGCCTACATCGACCACGGCGGCACCGACGACCCGGAGGCGATCCAGGAGGTGCTCGGCGGGCACGTCTGCCGCTGCACCGGCTACGTCAAGATCATCGACGCGATCCAGGCCACCGTCCGGGGCGAGTCGTTCGACCTCGAGACCACGGCCGCCGGCAAGCGCACGACCGGGCTGGAGGAGACGTCGTGAAGGCCGTCGGCGCACGCCTTCCCCGCTACGACGCCGCTGAGCACGTCACCGGCGGCACCCGTTACGTCGACGACGTCCGGGTGCCGACCACGCTGTGGGCAAAGGCGCTCCGCTCGCCGCACCCCAACGCGGGCGTCACCCGCCTCGACACCACCCGCGCGGAGGCCATCGAGGGCGTCTACGCCGTCGTCACCCACCGCGACGTGCCGCTGAACGTCTACGGCCACATCGCCGCCCTCGGCGTGCCGGCCGACGAGCCGCTGCTGGCGGCGGACGAGGTGCGCTACGTCGGTCAGCCGATCGCCGTCGTCGCGGCTGAGAGCGAGGCGAAGGCCAGGGAGGCCGTCGCCGCGATCGACATCGACTTCGACGTGCGCACGCCCCTGTTCGACATCCGCAAGGCATTCGATCCCGACGCGCCGCAGGTGCACCACTGGGGCAACCAGTACCCGCACTTCGACGGGCTCGACCGGCGCAAGGTGCGCAAGGGCGACATCGATAAGGCGTTCGCCGACGCGCACGCGATCGTGCAGGGCTCCTA
This sequence comes from uncultured Actinomycetes bacterium, assembly GCA_963722525.1. Classification (GTDB taxonomy): domain Bacteria; phylum Actinomycetota; class Thermoleophilia; order Gaiellales; family F1-60-MAGs149; genus VFJZ01. The sequence continues at coordinate 2,308,826 of CAVRMM010000002.1, forward strand.
CCGCCCGGCCGCGATCGAGCACGTGCCGCTCGAGACCCAGGTCTGCCAGGTCGTCCCCGACCGCAGCGGGCGCTTCACCATCTACTCGGCCACGCAGGCGATGTACTTCTCGCTCGGCGTCGTCGCCGCGCACCTGCAGCTGCCGCTGAACCGCTTCAAGCTCGTCGGCGGCACGACCGGCGGCGGCTTCGGCGGCAAGGTCGACACCGCCACCGAGACGATCACGACGCTGCTCGCCATGAAGTCGGGCCGGCCGGTGCGCTGGCGCTGGACGCGCGAGGAGGAGTTCCTCTACTCGTCGACGCGGGCCCCGTGGCACATGGAGATCGCCGACGCGGTGACGGAGGACGGCTGGATCCTCGGCCGCAAGATGCTGACGCTGCACGACGCCGGCGCGTACGCGCGCTTCTCGCCCTACGGCGTCACGAAGCACGCGTTCCACCACACCGGCGCGTACACCATCCCGAACCTCCACTTCGACGGCGTCGTGGTGTTCACCAACCGCACGCCGACGACCGCCATGCGCGGGTTCGGCGTCACCAGCGTGTCGTTCGCCACCGAGGTGCACCTGGAGCGCATCGCCCAGGTGCTCGGCCTCGACCCGCTCGAGGTCCGGCTCAAGAACGCCAACCGCATCGGCGACACGTCGCCGAACGGCGTCACGCTGGTCGATCCCTCGGTGGTGTCCGTCGTGCAGGCGGCCGCCGAGTCGGCCGGCCACGAGCTGCCCGCCAGCTACCGCACGATGACGAACGACGTCCGCACGGGCGACCTGCTCCCCCAGCATCTCGTCGCCCAGCAGGGCGATCCGGAGGACCACTGATGGCCATCCACCGCGGCCGCGGCATCGCGGCGATCGAATATCCGACCGGCATGAACCAGAACGGCGACCCGTCGCAGGCCTGGATCAAGCTCAAGCTCGACGGGCGGGTCGACGTCTTCGCCGGCACCGTCGACATCGGGCAGGGATCGAAGACCGTCCACACGCAGATCGTGGCCGACACCCTCGGCGTCCCGTACGACTGGGTCACGATGGACACGTCGAACACCGACTCGTCGGCCTTCTGCATGGGCACGTTCGCCTCGCGCGGCACGTTCATCGGCGGCAACGCCGTGCGCCTCGCGGCCGAGAAGGTCAAGTCGCGCATCCTCGACATCGCCGGCAAGACCCTGGAGATCGACCCGGCCGACCTCGAGATCGTCGACGGCGAGGTGATCGCGAAGGGCATGCCCGACAAGAAGATGGGCGTCCCCGACGTGGCCGGCGCCGCCACCTTCGTCTACGGCGAGCTGATCTCCGGCGAGGGCACGGCGCTGAAGCCGTACGCGACCGTCGACCCGGAGGACGGGCAGGTCACGATCCCGCCCCACTCCGCCATCTCGTACGCGGCCTGCGTGGCCGACGTCGAGGTCGACGACGAGACCGGCAACGTGCGCGTGCTGAAGATGTCCCAGGTCTACGACGTCGGGCGCGCCATCAACCCGACCCTGATCGAGGGCCAGATCGAGGGCGGCGCCGTTATGGGCCTCGGGCTCGGCGTGCTCGAGAACTCCTACCCGTACTACCCGAGCGTCGACCATCGCGGCGGCCAGTTCGGCTCGTACCTCGCGCCGTCCATGGAGGAGCTTCCCGACATGGAGACGATCCTGATCGAGAACCCCTCCGCCGACGGCCCGTTCGGCGCCAAGGCGATCGGCGAGATGGCCAACAACGCCCAGCCGCCGGCCATCGCGACGGCCATCTACAACGCCGTCGGCGTGTGGGTGACGCAGCTGCCGATCACGCCGGAGCTGGTCCTGCGGGCGCTCGACGCCAAGGCGGCCGGCACCGCCGAGCCGCGCCGCGAGGGCAAGGTCGTCATCTTCGACGACGACATCTCGCTGAACACGCACGCCCACGCCGACGCGTCGCTGCGCTTCGCGGTGCCGGCGTGACGTCGCCGTTCCGCAGCTGGAACGGCGTCGACTCGCACGAGATCCACCCGGGCGTGCACCTGACCGCCATCGGCGGCGAGCAGGTGCTGCTCTGCCGGGTCTCCTACGACCCGGGCAAGACGGTGCCGCTGCACTCCCACGAGGCGTGCGAGCAGGTGATGGCGATCGTCGACGGGTCGGTCGACATGACGATCGCGGGCGAGACGAAGACCCTCGTGGCCGGTGATGTCGTGGTGGTGAACCGCGGCCTCGAGCACGAGCTGTTCTCGAAGGACGGCGTCACGTTCTTCGAGGCGCTCGGCCCGGTGCCGCTCGACCACGTGCCGGACCGCGCGCGCGACCTGGTGCTCGGACCCGACAACGGTGCGGGGCACGTCGAACGATGACGACCGTCGTCCTGATCGGGACGCTCGACACGAAGGGCGCCGAGTGCGCGTTCCTCCGCGATCGTCTCCGTGACGGCGGCGTCGACGTGGTCGTCGTCGACTGCGGCATCGGCGAGCACGACCACGACCTCGCGACCGTGGCGGCCGACGAGGTGGCCCGCACCGGCGGCGCCGACCTGGCCGCGCTGCGGGCGGCGGGCGACCGAGGCTCAGCCGTGGCTGCGATGGCCGAGGGAGCGCGCGCGACGGTGCTCGCCCTGCACGCCACGAAGCGCTGCGACGGCGTGCTCGCGGCCGGCGGCTCCGGCAACACATCGATCGCCACGGCAGCCATGCGCGCCCTGCCGATCGGGCTGCCGAAGCTGATGGTCTCGACCGTCGCGGCCGGCGACGTGTCGGGCTACGTGGGCGCCGTCGACATCACGATGATGGCGTCGGTCGTCGACATCGCCGGCATCAACTCCATCTCGTCGCGCATCCTCGCGAACGCCGCGGCGGCGATGGTCGGGATGGTCACCGCGCCGGCGCCACCCGCGCCGGCAGACGACCGGCCGCTGGTCGCTGCGAGCATGTTCGGCGTCACCACGCCGTGCGTGACGCGGGCGCGCGAGCAGCTCGAGCGCGACGGCTACGAGGTGCTCGTCTTCCACGCCACCGGCACCGGCGGCCGCGCGCTGGAGGGCCTCGCGAGCGCCGGCCACCTGGCGGGGGTGCTCGATGTGACCACCACCGAGCTGGCCGACGAGGTGGTCGGCGGTACGCTCACCGCCGGGCCGGACCGGCTCGAGGCGGCAGGCCGCGCGGGCATCCCGCAGGCCGTGTCGCTGGGCGCCGTCGACATGGTCAACTTCGGCGCCATGGCCTCGGTGCCGGAGCGCTTCAAGGAGCGCAACCTCTACGCGCACAACGACTCCGTCACCCTGATGCGCACGACGCCGGAGGAGTGCGCGGAGATCGGCCGCCGCATCGCCGCCAAGCTGTCGGCGGCGACTGGGCCGACGGCGCTGTTCATCCCGCTGCGCGGCGTCTCGATGATCGCCACCGAGGGCGGCCCGTTCCACGACGCCGCCGCCGACGAGGCGCTGCTCGGGGCGGTCCGCGAGGGGCTCGATCGCGAGATCGTCGACCTGATCGAGATGGACTGCGACGTCAACGACGAGGCGTTCGCCGACGCGATGGCGGGCTGGCTCGCGGGGCAGATCGAGGCGGGCCGTTGAACCGGTCGTCGATCCTCGCCGGGCTCCGTGCCAAGGTCGCCGACGGCCGGGCCGTGATCGGCGCCGGCGCCGGGACCGGCCTGTCGGCCAAGTGCGCCGAGGCGGGTGGCGTCGATCTGATCGTGATCTACAACTCGGGCCGCTACCGCATGGCCGGGCGCGGCTCGCTGGCTGGCCTGATGCCGTACGGCGACGCCAACGCGATCGTGGTCGAGATGGCGGCCGAGGTGCTGCCCATCGTCGAGTCCACGCCGGTCCTCGCGGGCGTCTGCGGCACCGACCCGTTCCGCCAGATGCCGGTGTTCCTGGCCGAGCTGCAGCGCCTCGGCTTCGCCGGCATCCAGAACTTCCCCACCGTCGGGCTGATCGATGGCGTGTTCCGCCAGAACCTCGAGGAGACCGGCATGGGCTATGGCCTCGAGGTCGAGCTCGTGCGTCGGGCCCGCGCCCTCGACCTGGTGACGGCGCCCTACGTGTTCGACGTCGCGTCCGCCGAGGCGATGGCCGAGGCCGGCGCCGACATCCTCGTACCGCACATGGGGCTGACGACGAAGGGGTCGATCGGCGCCCACACCGCGCGCACCCTGGAGGAGTGCGTGCCGCTGATCCAGGAGATGCACGACGCGGCCCGCGCGATCGCACCGGACGTGATCGTGCTCTGCCACGGCGGGCCGATCGCCGAGCCGGAGGACGCCGCGTTCATCCTCGAGCGCACCTCCGGCATCGCGGGCTTCTTCGGCGCCTCCAGCATGGAGCGCCTGCCGACCGAGATCGCGATCACCGACAACGCCCGCCGGTTCGCGGCGCTCGGGACGCGCGGCTGACGTGCTGATCGGCGTCAACACCTGGGTGTGGACCTCCCCGCTGGGCGATGCCGACATCCCGGCGCTGGCCGCCAAGGCGCGGAGCATGGGCTTCGACCTGCTGGAGCTGCCGCTGGAGACGCTCGACGGCTACGACCGGCGCGAGGCGCGGGCGGCGCTTGAGGCCGAGGGCCTCGCCGCCTCCTCGACGCTGGTGTTCCCGCCCGACCGCGACCTGATCCACCCTGACGCGGCGCCGCGCGAGAACTCCGCCCGCTACATCCGCGGCGCCATCGACGCGGCCGCCGAGCTCGGATCGAAGGCGCTGTCCGGTCCGCTCTACGCCAGCGTCGGCCGCGCCTGGCAGCAGACGCCCGCCGAGCGCGAGCGCGACCTGGAGCGGCTGGTCGAGGCGCTGACGCCGCTCGCGGCGTACGCCGCCGACGCCGGCGTGCGCCTCGGTCTGGAACCGCTGAACCGGTTCGAGACGAGCTTCGTGAACATCGCCGACCAGGCCATCGAGATCATCGACCGTGTCGACAGCCCCGGCCTCGGGATCCTGCTCGACACGTTCCACATGAACCTCGAGGAGAAGTCGATCGGCGACGCCATCCGCGCCACCGGTAGCCGGCTCTCCCACTTCCACGCCTGCGAGAACGACCGCGGCGCGCCCGGCTCGGGCCACGTGCCGTGGGACGAGGTCGCCGACGCGCTGCGCGCCGTCGGGTTCGCGGGCCCCGTCGTGATCGAGTCGTTCACCGACCAGGTCGTGACCATCGCCGCCGCGGCCGCCGTCTGGCGCCCGGTGGCCGCGAGCCAGGACGCGCTGGCGGCCGAGGGCGGCGCGTTCCTGCAGAGGCTGCTGAAGTGACCGGCCTGCGCGAGCTGCGGCCGTTCGGCCACTCGTCGTGGGCCGCGCCCTTCCACGAGGCGTCGACCCTGCGGCTGTCGAGCGCCGAGGCGGCGCCGCTGACGGTCGCCGAGCTGGCCACGATCGCCGGTCGCTCCGTCGACGACATGCTGCGCGACGTGCCGCTCGGCTACGAGCGCTCGGGCGGGTCGCTCGCCCTGCGCACCGCCATCGCGGCGACCCTGCCCGGCGTCGACGCCGACAGCGTCGTCGTCACCACCGGCGCGGGCGAGGCACTGACGGCGCTCGTCGCCACGCTGATCCGGCCGGGCGAGCACGCGGTCGTGGGCTGGCCGGCCGCCGACTGCCTCACGGTGGCGCTGGAGCGCGCCGGCTGCGACGCGTCGACGGTCGAGGCGCCCTTCGACACAGACGCGATCCTGGCGCTGATCTCGCCGGCGACCCGGGCGGTCTTCCTCGGCTCGCCGCACAACCCGACCGGCACCGTGGTGGGCGCCGCCGCGCTCACCCGCATCGCCGCCGCGCTGGAGCCCGCGGGCGGCGTGCTGGTGGTGGACGAGGTCTATCGCGGCATCGCCGTCGGCGGCGCGGTGCAGCCGCCGGCCGCCAGCCTGGCGCCGAACGCCGTCACGGTCGGCAGCCTGTCGAAGGTCTGCGGCCTCGCCGGCCTGCGCATCGGCTGGGCCGCCGGACCGCCCCTGCTGGTGGACGACGTGCGCGGCCACCACGCCGCCGCGTCGCGGTGCCCGGCCGCCGTCAGCGAGGCGCTGGCCCTGGTCGCGCTGGAGCACCTGGACGCGCTGCTGCGCCGCACGTGCAACCTCGTCCACGACAACCTGCAGCATCTGGCGGCGCTGATCGACCGGCACCCCGCGTGCCGGCTCGAGGTGCCGGACGGCGGATCGCTCGCCTTCCCGTCGATCCCCGTCGACGACGTCGACGCCTGGTGCACGCGCCTGGCGCTCGAGCACGGGTTGCTGGTCGCTCCCGGCCCGGCGTGCTTCGGCATCCCCGGCCGCGTGCGGCTCAACCTCGCGGCCGAGCGCGGCTACTGGCGCGCGGCCCTGCCGTTGCTGGACGCCGAGCTGGCGATGGTCGCGGGCGGTGGCACGTGGTGAGCGATGCGCGCGGCGATCAGCAGCAGCTCGGTCTTGCCCGGCTCGGTGCGGAAGCGCCGCACCTCGGCCGCTCCGACGGGAGCCGCGGCGCCGACGGGCACCAGCACGAGGTCGGTGGGCCCGCCCAGAACGTGCTCCACGTCGGGCCGGACGCGGGCGATCACCTGACCGACGGCGGGCGCCAGGCCGTCCGCATCCACGCGGACGCGCGACCCGGCCGGCGCATCGGCCAGCCCGAGCTCGACGTCGACCATGACGCTCGCCCCCACGCCGAGCACCTCGGCCAGCGGCAGCCGGGCGCGCACGTCGTCCAGCTCGATCTCGGCTGCCAGCACGAGGCCCGAGGTGGCGGCGTCCATGGCCTCCAGCGGCAGCCGGCGCGTGGCGCGCGGCACGAGCCGGTCGAGGGCCGCGCCGATCCACGGCCACGGCTCGCGCGGCTCGACGATCGCGATCACGCGCGACCCCGCCGTGCGGTACCGGCCGCCCGGCCCGCGCTCGACCAGCCCGGCGTCGGCGAGCAGCTCCAGCGCCGCGCGCACGGTGTTGCGATGGGCGCCGGTCTCGCTTGCCAGCGCGCGCAGCGAGGGCAGCTGGACCGCCGCCGGCTCGTCGTCCAGCGCGGCCGCCAGGGCATCGGCGAGACGCAGCGTCCGATCGCTTCGGGAGCCCTGCCCGAGCGCGTCGAGGACCCGCCGCGGCAGGTCCTCCGAGGTCGTCTGCATCCCCACGCCGCGCAGGATAGTGCCATTCGCCAGCACTGGTACACAAGTGGTATGTTTTCCGCCGTGGAGGATGGGTGATGGAGAACGCGCGGACCGCGGGCGCCATTGAGGGGCGAGCCGCCGCAGTTCGCCGCGCCCAGGTGCGGCGGCAGGTACGCCGCTTCCTGACGCGCGGGGCGATCGCCCTCGTGATCTTCATCTGCGTCGGCCGCCTGGTGCAGCAGGCGGTCCTCGACAAGGCCCAGTTCCTGAGCGTGACGATGAACGGCATCACGTTCGCCGGGCTACTGTTCGTCGTCGCGAGCGGGTTCACGCTGGCGTTCGGCCTGATGCGCGTGGTGAACATGGCGCACGGCTCGCTGTACCTGCTCGGCGGCTACATCGCGTTCGAGTTCCAGGATCAGGGCGACGTGTTCGCCGGCGGCGACCCGAAGCACAGCTGGTGGCTGTCGGCGCTCGTGGCGTCGCTGACCATCGGCGTCGTCGGCCTGCTGATCCAGCAGCTCCTGCTTCGCTGGAACCAGGGCGAGATGCTGCAGCAGGCGCTCATCACCATCGCCGTCAGCGTGATCGCGGCCGACCAGATGCTCGCCCACTTCGGCGGTCTGCCGCAGGCCATCAAGAAGCCGCCCGCGATGGAGGGCGCGTTCGACCTGCACCTGTTCGGCGTCTCGTACCCGAAGGACCGCATGTACATGCTGCTGTTCGCGATCATCATCGGCATCCTGCTGTTCGCCTGGGTGCATCGCACGCGGATGGGCATGATCGTGCGCGCCGGCGTCGACGACCGCGCGATGGTGAGCGCCCTCGGCATCAACATCGAGCGCGTCTTCGCGATCTCCTTCTTCATCGGCGCCCTGCTGGCCGGCTTCGGCGGCACCCTCGGCGGCACGACCCTGAGCCTCGCGCCGGGCCAGGACGGCACGTTCCTCGTCTGGTCGCTGGTGGTCGTGATCGTCGGCGGGATGGGCAGCCTCGGCGGCGCCGCCGTCGGCGCGCTGCTGCTCGGCCTGGTCTCCAACTACTCGGCCGTCTACCTGCCCCAGCAGTACACGAACTACTCGATCCTTCTGGTGTTCGCCCTGCTGGTGATCGTGCTCGCGCTGCGCCCGCTCGGCCTCTTCGGACGGCCGGCATGAATGTCTTCCGGTATCGCGGCGACGTCCTCCGCGCCCTCGCGCTGGTGGTGCTCATCCTGCTGCCGTTCGTCCTGTCCGACTTCCTGACGCTGGTGGTCGGCGTGAAGGCGCTGTGGATCGGCATCGCCGCCCTCAGCCTGACGTTCCTGGCGGGCTACGGCGGCATGGTCTCGCTCGCCCAGACGGCGATGTACGGCGTGGCGGGCCTGACGATGGCGAACCTCTACGCCCGCCACGGCTTCACCGACTGGACGGCCGTCGGCGTCGGCATCGCCGTCGCCGTGATCGTCGGCCTCATCGTCGGTGCGGTGGCAAGCCGTACCGAGGGCATCTACTTCGTGATGCTCACGCTCGCGGTCGGCGTGTTCGTGAACAAGCTGTTCGAGCAGGAGCCGAAGCTGTCCGGCCACGCCGGCATCTCCGACATCCGGCCGCCGACGATCGTCGGCGATCCGAACGACCACCAGACGCGGCTCTACTACGCGGCCCTGATCGTCGCGGTGCTGCTGTACCTGATGGTGCGCTACGTCGTCCGCACGCCGTTCGGCATCGCGCTCCAGGGCGTCCGCGACGAGCCCGTGCGGATGCGCGCGCTGGGCTTCAACATCGGCATGTACCGCACGCTGGCGTTCGGTCTGGCGGCCTTCATCGCCGCGATCGCCGGCATCTTCAGCGTCTGGTACAACACGCAGATCTCGCCGGCGTCGATCGACCTGACGCGCACGAACGACATCCTCATCGTGGCCGTGATCGGCGGGCTGTACCGCATCGAGGGAGCCTGGATCGGCGCCTTCATCTTCGCCGTGCTGGACAACTACGTCCGCAACTACACCGACCGGTTCAACAGCGTCATCGGCCTGATCTTCCTGGTCATCGTGCTGCTGTCGCCCGGCGGGATCATGGGCATCTTCGGGACGCTCACGAAGCGGTTCCAGCGCCGGCCGCCACCCACCGCCCGCACCGTGCTGGAGAACGAGTGAGCATGCAACGGCTGGAGCGAAGCGGAGGCCCTTGCGTGCGGTTGCGAACGCCGTGCGAAACTCCACAGGAGGGCACGGCGTGAGCGCCGCGGGCCCGATCCTCCGGCTGACCGACGTCCGCAAGGAGTTCGGCGGGGTGCACGCCGTGCGCGGCGTCGACCTCGAGGTGGCCTACGGCGAGCGCCGCGCGCTGCTGGGGCCGAACGGCGCCGGCAAGACCACGCTGTTCAACGCGATCGCCGGCGACTTCCCGGTCACGAGCGGCACCATCGAGCTGTTCGAGCAGGACGTCACCGACCTGCCGAAGCGCGCCCGCACGCGGCTCGGGATGACGCGGACGTACCAGATCTCGCGGCTGTTCGCGGGCCTGACGGTGCTCGACAACCTGTACCTCGCGTCGCTCGGGGTCGATCACGGGCACTTCAGCGTGCTGCGCCGGAAGAAGCGCGACACGGCCCTGAACGACCACGCGCGGGCCGTGGCCGAGCGGGTCGGCCTGACGCCCACGCTGGACGTCCTGGTCGGTACCCTCTCGCACGGCGAGCAGCGTCAGCTCGAGGTCGGGATGGCCCTCGCCGGCCGGCCGCAGCTGCTGCTGCTGGACGAGCCCGCCGCCGGCCTGTCGCCGGCCGAGCGGGTCTCCCTCACCGACCTGCTGCTCCGGCTCGAGCCCGAGATCACGCTGATCATCATCGAGCACGACATGGACATCGCCCTCCGGGTGGCGCAGCGCGTGACGATGATGCACGACGGGTCGATCGTCGTCGAGGGCACGCCGGCCGAGATCCGCGGCAACGAGCTGGTGCACGACCTCTACCTGGGACGTTCCCATGGCGAGTAGCGAACCACTGCTGCAGATCCGCGACCTGAACGCCTACTACGGGCGGTCGCATGCGCTGCAGGGCGTCGATCTCGACGTCGGCGCCGAGCCGGTCGCGATCATCGGCCGCAACGGCATGGGCAAGACGACCCTGTGCAACGCGATCATGGGGCTGCTGCCCGGCGTGCGCGGCTCGGTCAAGCTCGCGGGCCAGGAGCTGGTCGGCCAGAAGCCGTACAGGATCGGCAGCGCCGGCATCGGCTACGTCCCCCAGGGCCGCCGCGTGTTCCCGTCGCTGAGCACCGACGAGCACCTGCGCATGCTCGGCACGCGCGGCGACGGCGCCTGGACGCCCGATCGCATCTACGAGCTCTTCCCGCGCCTCGCCGAGCGCCGCAAGGTGAGCGGCAAGCAGCTGTCGGGCGGTGAGCAGCAGATGCTCGTGATCGGCCGCGCACTGGTCACGAACCCGCGGCTCCTGATCATGGACGAGCCGTCGGAAGGGCTCGCACCGACGATCGTCGAAGGACTCATCGATACGGTCAAATCACTCGTCGACAGCGGCATGGGCATGGTCGTCGTCGAGCAGAACCTGCAGTTCGCCACGGCACTCGCCGAGCGCATGGTGGTGATGGTCGCGGGCCGCGTTGCGGTCGAGACCACCGCCACCGTGATGCGCAGCGACGTCGAGGCGCAGCAGCGGTATCTCGGGGTCACCCGCCTCGAGACCGAGGGGGCACCCGGAGAACCCGGGCGCGTGGAGTCGCCGCAGCAACCGTTGCGGCCAGAAACAGGAGGAAGTCAATGAGGGGAAAGGGCGGAGGAAGCTCCGGCCGGCGGCTTGCCGCGATTCTCGCGACTGGCGTGCTCGTGCTGGTCGTGGCGGCGTGCGGCAGCTCGAAGGACGACGAAGACCCGACGACCGCGGCGGCGACGACGCCGGCCGCGACGACGCCCGCCGCGAGCGGCACCGACACGGCCGCCGCCACCGGCGGCACGATCACGATCGGCCACCTCGCGACCTGTGAGGGTCCGTTCGCCGGCTTCTACCACTCGATGGTGAACGGCACGCGGCTCGCACTGCTCGAGGCCGGCGGCACGCTCGCCGATCCCTCCGACCTCAAGGCCGAGGTCACCGGAGTGAAGGCCGGCGGCAAGGACATCAAGGTCATCTACGAGTGCTCCGACGCCACACCCGACAAGGCGACCGCCGCTGCGCGCCGCCTGGTCGAGGAGGACAAGGTCGACATCGTCCAGGGCCCGCTCTCGGGCGATGAGGGCATCGCGATCAAGGAGTATGCGAAGACGCATCCCGAGGTCACGTTCATCGACGGCGGCTCCGGCGCACAGGCCACCACCCTCTCGAGCCCGGCGGACAACTTCTTCCGCTTCCACACCGAGGGCACGCAGTGGATGGCCGGTCTCGGCGACTACGCGTACAACAAGCTCGGCTGGCGCAAGGTCGTCACGATCGCCGACGACTACGGCTTCCCGTACTCCCAGGTCGCCGGCTTCCTGGCCGAGTTCTGCTCGCTCGGCGGCACGATCGAGAAGAAGGTCTGGCCGCCGCTCGGCACGACCGACTACTCGTCGTACGCCTCGCAGATCCCGACCGACGGCATCGACGGCTTCTTCATGGCCATCGGTGGCTCCGGCACGCTCTCGTTCCTGAACGCCTACCAGGGCATCAAGTCCGGCGAGAAGCTGTCGGACAAGATGATCGGCGGCACGATCACGGTCGACGCCGACCTCCTGAAGGGCCTCGGCGATCGTGTCGAGGGTGTCGTGACGGCCGGCCCGACGCCGCCCGACTCGACCGCTCCGGCGTGGACGGCCTACGCCGACCTGTCGAAGCAGTACTTCCCGGAAGAGGCGCCCAGCTCGATCTTCTACATCGCCTGGTACGACGGCATGAAGGTCCTTCTGGCGAACCTGAACGCCGTCAACGGCGACCTGGCGAACAACCAGCAGGCTCTCCGTGACGCGCTCGCGAAGTACTCGTACGACTCCCCGGGCGGCACGATCACGCTCGATTCGAATCGCGCGGCGGTCGCGAACAACTACGTCACCCAGGTCGTCAAGGATCCGGCGTCCGGCGAGTTCGTCCAGAAGACCGTCTGGACGCTCCCGCCGCTCGACCAGACCTTCGGCGGCGTGTTCTCCGGCACCACTCCCGAGCCCAGCCGCGACTTCCCGGCGTGCGAGGTCCGCACGCCTCCGCCGTGGGTCGGCAAGGAGACGGAAGGTCCTCCGAGCTCGTAGGGGACTGACCTAGGCAGTACGACGACGGCCGTCCGCGGGGCGCGAGCTCCGCGGGCGGCCGTCCGCTTTTTGACGCGAGGAGAGGATTGCTATGGAGCGGCAGGAGGTCCTGCGGCGCCTGCAGGAGACGCGGGCGGCCGGGCACCCGATCATCGGCGGCGGCGCCGGGATGGGGCTCTCGGCGAAGTGCACGTAGGCGGGTGGCATCGATCTGCTGGTGATCTACAACTCGGGCCGGTTCCGGATGGCGGGGCGGGGCTCGATGGCGGGGCTGATGCCGTACGGCGACGCGAACGCGATCGTGCTGGAGATGGCGGCCGAGGTGCTGCCGGTCGTGCACCGACACGCCGGTGCTCGCCGGTGTGTGCGGCACGGACCCGTTCCGGCTGATGCCGCGGTTCCTGGCCGCAGCTGAAGGAGATCGGCTTCTCGGGTGTGCAGAACTTCCCGACGGTCGGCCTGTTCGATGGGCGGCATCCGGCCAGGACCTGGAGGAGACCGGCATGGGCTACGCGCTCGAGGTGGAGATGATCCGCGCGGCCCGCCAGCTCGAGCTGGTGACGACGCCGTACGTGTTCGACGTCGCCGACCAAGCAGGCGATGGCCGAGGCGGGCGCCGACGTCGTGGTCGCCCACTCGGCCGACGACCACCGGCATGATCGGCGCGTCGACCGCGATGTCGCTCGACGACGCCGTCAGACTTCGTGCAGGCGATCCGCGACGCCGCCAACGACGTGAACCCCGACGTCTACGTGCTCTGCCACGGCGGTCCGATCGCCGAGCCGGAGGACGCCGCCTACGTGCTGCAGCGGACGACCGGCGTCGCGGGCTTCTTCGGCGCCTCGAGCATGGAGCGGTTGCCCACCGAGCGAGCGATCACGGAGCAGACGAGGAAGTTCAAGGCGATCGCCGCGGGGTAACCCCACGACGATTTGTCTGACCCGAGTCAGGTATCGCAGGAACGCCGGACCGCGCCATCTCCATCACCCGACGTCGCAGATCGCGCGATCTGCGCGGCTTCCGTGCGTGAAACGTTCTGGGGTCTGACCCCGGAAAAGCCGTTTCCGGGGTCAGACCCCCGTATCGGACCGCACGGGCTCGGGCCTCGGCGGACGGCGGATTCTGGTACACACCAGCCACCGCTCCCACTTCCGACGAGGCTGCCATGACCAAGCGCGCGCTGATCGTGATCGACGTCCAGAACGAGTACTTCGACGGGGCGTTGCCGATCAGCGACCCGCCGACCGAGACGAGCCTCGCGAACATCGGCCGGGCGATGGACGCGGCCACCGCGGCGGCCGTGCCGGTGATCGTCGTCCAGCACGCCGACAGCGAGCCGGACGCGCCGATCTTCCGCGAGGGGAGCCACGCGTGGGAGCTCCACCCCGACATCGCCGCCCGCCCGCACGATCACCTCGTCCGCAAGGAGCTGCCCGGCTCGTTCACCGGCACCGAGCTCGGCGACATCCTCACCGCGGCCGGCGTCGACACCATCTCCATCACCGGCTACATGACGCACATGTGCGTCGACACGACGGCACGCGAGGCCGCGCACCGCGGGCTCGGCGTCGAGATCCTGAACGACGCGACCGGCACCCTGAACCTGGAGAACAGCGGCGGCGCGGCGACCGGCGAGGAGCTGCACCGGGCGACGCTCGTCGCGCAGGGCCAGTTCTTCGCCGAGGTGCTGCCGACCGACGACTGGATCAGCTCGATCGAGGTGACGCGCTAGTCCGCTAGCGGAGCTGCAGGAGCCCGTCGCGCACGATCGGGACGGGCTGCCCCGAGGCGGTGTAGCCCGTGACCTCCATCTCGGGCGCGCCGATCATCACGTCGACGTGGATCTGCGAGTTGTTGACGCGCGCTCCGTCGGGATAGCGCGTCGACGAGTAACCGGAGCCGAACGCGATGTGGCTGGCCGCGTTCTCGTCCAGCAGCGTGATGCCGTAGGTGCGGCCGGTGGCGCCGATGCGCGACGTCGCGTCGACCAGCGCCACCTCGCCGAGCCGGCCGGCGCCGCGGTCGCGCGAGGTGTACGCGGCGAGGTACGCGCGGTCGTCGTCGTTGCCGGCGCCGATCTCGACCAGCCGCCCGCCGACGAACCGGCCGTGGATGCCGTCGATCCGGCGCCCGTCCAGCGTCAGGGGCCGCGTGCAGCGGAAAGTGCCCGACGTGCGCCGCGGATCGGGGCTCGTGAACACCTCCTCGGTCGGCATGTTGGCGCGGAAGCGGTGGCCGTGGACGGTCGTCTCGTCGGCCGCGCACCAGCTTGCCGCCGCGCGCCATGCCGACCGCGAGGTCGGTGCCCGGCGCGCGCAGGACGATGCGGTCGAGCCTGAGCTCATTGAGCCACGCCGCCCGCGCCGACAGCATGGCGACATGCCGGCCCCAGGCATCGGCCGGATCGGTATCGGAGACGCGGCAGAACGACGCCAGATCAGCTGCCACCTGCCGGGTGGCGGCGGCAGGGTCGAGCTCGGGGTACACCGGCGCGCACCAGCCCTCGACGGGATACGCGACGACGCAGAACCGCAGCGCGTTGCGCTGCACCTCGCGCAGGTAGACGCGCTGGCCGGGGATGCGCGACGAGCGCTCCCGCGTGGCGCGGTCGGGGTCGGCGCCGTTCATCAGCAGCGGCGCCGACGGGCCGTTGATCGAGATGCTCGCACCATGCGCCGCCGCCAGGTCGCGCAGCCGGCGCTCGGCCCACGGCGGCTGGTAGTCGAGGGTCTCGGGCACGGCGTTGTCGACCCGCACGCGGCGTAGCGCGGGCTCGACGAAGGCGACGTCGACGTAGCGCGCACCGGCGGCGTAGGCGACCCGTGTCACCGCCAGGATCAGCTCCCGGTGTGCGGGCTCGCCGTGGACCGCGAGCAGGTCGCCGGGTCCGATCTCGAGACACGACCGGACGATGGCGTCGGCATACCGGTCGAGAGTTCGGTCGTCGAGCACGCACGCGCAATCTACACTCGGCGGGTGCATCGCTACACCGATCAGACCGAGGAGCTCGCCAAGGCGATCCTCGAGTACACGACGCAGCGCCTACGGATGGATCCCGTCCCCCTCGACGGCCCGAAGACGAACGCCGAGTTGACGGGCCTCGCGGGTCAGACCATCACGGCCGAGGGCATGGGCGGCGTGGCGGCGCTGAAGCTGTTCGGCGAGGTGCTGGCACCGGCCTGCATCTCCGTCGACCACCCCCGTTTTCTGTCGTTCATCCCGGCCGCGCCGACCGAGGCCTCGATGCTGTTCGACCTCGTGTGCGGTGCCTCGTCGATCTACGGCGGCTCGTGGCTGGAGGGCGCGGGCGCCGTCTACGCCGAGAACCAGGCGCTGCGGTTCGTCGCCGATCTGGTCGGCCTGCCCGCAGGCGCCGGCGGCGTGTTCGTCTCCGGTGGCACGCAGGGCAACCTGTCGGCGCTGGTGACCGCGCGCAACGACGCGCGCAACCGGCGCATCGCCGACTACCACGGCCGCTGGAAGGTGGTCGCAACCGGCGAGACCCACTCGTCGATCAAGCACGCGGCCGAGGTGATGGACGTCGAGTTCGTCGGCGTCGCCACCGACCACGAGGGCCGCATGCGCGGCGACGCGCTGCGCACCGCGCTGGACGCCGCCGGTGACGGCGTGTTCGCGGTCGTCGCCACCTCGGGCACGACCAATTTCGGCATCATCGACCGCATCGACGAGATCGCCGCGGTGTGCGCGGAGCGGGACGTCTGGCTGCACGTCGACGGCGCCTACGGAGGCGCGGCGCTGTGCGCGCCCAGCGTGCGCGACAAGTTCCGCGGCATCGACCGCTGCGACTCGTTCATCGTCGATCCGCACAAGTGGTTCTACGCACCGTTCGACTGCTGCGCGCTGCTGTACCGCGCGCCGCAGCTGGCCCGCGCCGCCCACATGCAGAAGGCCGGCTACCTCGAGATGTTCGAGGGCTCGGAGGAGTGGAACCCGTCCGACTACGCCGTGAACCTGTCGCGCCGGGCCCGCGGCCTGCCGTTCTGGTTCTCGCTCGCCACGCACGGCACCAGGGCGTACACCGAGGCGATCGAGCAGACGCTGACCGTGGCGCGCGCGGCGACCGAGGACATCCGCAGCCGCAACTACGTCGAGCTGCTGCACGAGCCGGACCTGTCGGTCGTCGTGTTCCGGCGGCTCGGCTGGACGCCGGCGCAGTACAGCGACTGGTCGGACCGGCTGATGCGGGCCAACTTCGCGTTCGTGCAGCCAACCGTCCACGACGGCGAGACCGTCACGCGGTTCGCGATCGTGAACCCGCGCACGACGGAGGCGGATATCGCCGCCATCCTCGACACGATGGCCTGAGTTGTTCGTATGCTCGGCGGCATGATCGATCCCGTAGCCGCCTTCGGCAACCACCTCCCCGTGCGCATCCGCTTTGGCGAGGGCGTGGCCGCAACGCTTCCCGACGTGCTCGCCGGCGACGGCCTCGAGCGCCCCTTCCTGCTGATCGACCGCGGGCTCGACGCGATCCCGGCGATCGCCGACGTGATCGGCGCCGTCAACTGGGCCGGGCGCTACGACAAGGCGCCGGGCGAGCCGACCGACCGTCAGGTCGACGGGTGCGCGGGGCTGCTGCAGGCCTCCGGCGCCGACAGCGTCGTCGCCATCGGCGGCGGCTCGGTGATGGACACGGCGAAGACGGCGCGGCTCTGCGTCGACCACGGCGGGCCCTACGCGCGGTGGGCGGCCGGCGGGCTCCCGTATCCGCCCGCGAAGCTGCCGCTGGTGCTGCTGCCGACCACGGCCGGCACCGGATCCGAGGTGTCCGGCGGCGCCGTGATCACCAACGAGGAGACGCGACATCAAGGCCGGCATCGCGTCACCGAACATGCGCGGCCAGCACGCCCTGGTCGACCCGGTGCTCACCTACGGGCTGCCGCGCACGCCGACCCGCGACGCCGGCGATCGACGCCCTCGCGCAGGCCATCGCCGCCATCGCGGTCACGGCGCGCACGCCGATCGGCAACGGCATCGGGCTGGAGGCCATCCGGATGGCGGCGGAGGCGCTGCCGGCCGTGTGCGCCGACGGCGGAAACCACGAGGCCCGGCAGCAGATGGCGTGCGTCAGCCTCATGGGCGGCCTTGTCATGAACATCTCCGACTGCGGCTCCGAGCACTCGATCGCGCAGGCCCTCGGCGGCGCGTTCGGCATCCCGCACGGCCTCACCATCGGGCTCGTGCTGGCGGAGTCGATGGATCACGACCGCCATGCCGTCCCCGAGCTGTTCGATCGCATCGCCGACGCGCTCGGCGAGCCGCAGGACGGAACCGCCGACGGCTCGCGGTCGGTGCGCGCGGTGCGCCGGATCCTGCGCGAGGTCGACTTCCCGGTGCTGTCGTCGATCGGCGTCACCGAGGACCAGCTGGAGGGCCTCGCCGCGAACGCGATGAAGGACTACTTCATCTCGGTCGCGCCGAACCCGTGGACGCAGGAACGACGTCGTGCGGTGCTACCGGGAGGCGCTCGCCATCACGGCACGCTGAGCGGCGGCGCCGCGCGATGTGTCGCGCGCTGATCTCACCGGACCCGCGCGCACCGCGCCAAGGTCAACGCAACCCGTGACCGAACACGCGAACCGCGCAGATTCGGTGCCTGGCACCGAATCTGCGCCCACGTCACGGATCCGTGCGCGGTTGGGTGCACGCCGGCGCGGTTCGCGCGCCCCGCCGGCGTTGTGCGCCGAGTCGGAGCGCCCGTTCACACGCGCTGCGCTAGATCGAGCCGACGCCCTTCGGGATCAGGCCGAGCTCGACCACCCGGTCCCAGCGGGCGATCTCGCAGCCGCCCGAGCGGGTGAAGGTCGCGTTCACGGCGACGCCGTCCAGCGTGCCCGTGACGGTCGTCTTGCCCGGACCGCCGAAGATCATCGTGCACATCTGGTTGGGATCGGGCGCCGCGAAGTCCTTCGCGGTGGCGCCCGCCGGTGTCGCCGTGACCGTCGTGACGGTCGGCTCCGCCCCCGTCGCCGGGTCGGCCCACACGGTGACGACGAGGTTCGTGCCGGCGGCGGAGGTCGCGGCGGCCGAGCCGTCGCCGGGCTCCTGCACGTCATCCCCGCCGCACGCGGCCAGGGCGAGGACCAGGAAGGGGATGAGCAGGAGGCGCCTCATGGGAGCTAAGACTCTCACACCGCCCCCGCGGTTCCCGGACGCTAGGCGGCGTCGGACGAGGACTCGGGCAGCTCGGTCTCGCCGCGCTCGAGCAGCGCCAGCGCCTCGTCCCGGGTGATCTCGCGGCCCTGCTGCTTGCGCCAGATCACGTAGCCGCAGCCGGGCTTCGACTTGCTCTTCCACGACGTGCAGCCGTAGCTCTTCGTGCGCTCCATGATCTCGCCCTTGCACCCCTCGGTGGGGCACGGGCCGAGCGGCTCGGCGGACGGCGCGGCGGCCGGCACCGGGACGGTGCCGTCCGCGAGCATGCGGGCGGCATCCTCGCGGGTGACCTCGCCGGCCGCGCCGCGCTGGCGCTTCCAGATCACGAACCCGCAGCCCGGCTCGCGCCGGCTCTTCCACGACGTGCAGCCGAAGGCGCGCGAGTTCTCGACGATCTGGCCGCCGCAGCCCGGGGTCGGGCACGCGCCGATGGGCTCCGTGGAGCGCACCTCCGCGTTGGTCTTGCCGGCGGCCACGCAGCGCGCGGGCCTCCTCGACCGTGACGTCCTCCTTGGCGCCGCGCGGACGCTTCCAGATCACGTAGCCGCAGCCGGCCTCGGTTCGGCTCTTCCACGACGTGCAGCCGTAGCTCTTGCCGCGCTCGACGATCTCGCCGCCGCAGCCCTCCGTGGGGCAGGGCCCGATCACGACGCGCTCGGAGGGCGATGTCGTCGGACGACTTGCCCTCCTTGACCATCTCGGCGGCCTCCTCCGGCGAGATCGTGCGGCCGCCGACCTGCTTCCAGATCGTGAAGCCGCAGCCGGGCTCGTCGGACGACTTCCAGGAGGTGCAGGAGTAGCTCTTGGGCCGCTCCACGATCGTGCCGTCGCAGCGCGGGCACGGGCCGATCTCGCGGCGCTCCAGGCGCATCGCCGAGCGGTCCTTGTCCGCGAACCACTTCACGGTGTCGGTCGTGAAGCGCTGGATGTCGGTCATGAACGCCACGCGCTGCTCGCGACCGGCCTCCATGTCGAGCAGCCGCTTCTCCCACACGCCCGTGAGGTCGGGGCGCGTCAGCTGGTGGTCGCCGAGCATGCGGATCAGGCCCAGGCCCTTGTCCGTGGCGCGCAGCGGCTTGCCCTCGCGCAGCAGGTACTCCGTGTCGATCAGGCGCTCGATCGTCGCCGCGCGGGTGGCGGGCGTGCCGAGGCCCGACTCCTTCATCGCCTCTGCGGCCTCGTCGTCCTCCACGAGCTTGCCGGCCGTCTCCATGGCCCGCAGCAGGCTGGACTCCGTGTAGCGCGCCGGCGGCTTCGTCTGCTTGGCCAGCACCTCGACCTCGGGGCAGTGCACGGGCTGCTCCGGCTCGAGCGCGGGCAGCGACTGCTGCTCGTCGTCCTCGTCGTCCTTCTCCGTCGCCGTCTCGACCTCGCCGTAGACGCGGCGCCAGCCGGCGTCGATGAGCACGCGGCCGTGGGAGCGGAACCGCTCGCCGCCGGTCTCGGTGAAGACGATCGTCTGCTCGAAGCGCGCCGGCGGGTGGAAGATGGCCAGGAAGCGCTTGGCCACGAGGTCGTAGATGCGCCGCTCGTCGGACGAGAGCGCCTTGAGGTCGTGGCGGTCGTCCGTCGGGATGATCGCGTGGTGGTCCGTGACCCTGGCGTCGTTGATGACGCGCCGCGCGGCAGCAGGTCGAGGCTCGCGACGTACTGCGCGCCCTCGGCGTAGCTCGCGTCGGCACGGCCCACGTGGGCCGCGATCGACTGCAGGCTGACGTACATGTCGCCCGACAGGAACCGCGACGACGTCCGCGGGTAGGTGAGCACCTTGTGCTGGTCGTACAGCGCCTGGGCGGCGCGCAGGGTGCGGTCGGCGGTGAAGCCGAAGCGCTGGTTGGCCTCGCGCTGCAGCGTCGTCAGGTCGTAGAGGAGCTGCGACTGCTCGACGATCGGCTTCTTCTCGACCGAGACCACGCGGCCGTCGGTACCGCGGGCCGCGGCCGCGACCGCCTCGGCCTCGTCGGCACGCCGACAGGCCGGTCCTTGGTGCCCTTGCGCCACAGGCCCTGGTAGCGCTCGCCGGCCTTCGTCTCGAAGGTCGCCCGCACCTGCCAGTAGTCCTCCGGCACGAAGCGCTCGATCTCGGTGTCCCGGTTGCACGACCAGGGCCAGGGTCGGCGTCTGCACGCGGCCGAGGCTGAGGCGGCTGCGGGCGTTGCCGACGCGGGTGCCGGCGGCGCGGGAGGCGTTGATGCCGACGAGCCAGTCGGCCTCGGAGCGCGAGCGGGCGGCGTCCTCGAGCCGGCGCATCTCGTCGTCGGCGCGCAGGTGCTCGAAGGCGTCGCGGATCGCGCTCTTCGTCATCGACGAGAACCAGGCGCGCTGCACCGGCTTGTGACGACCGCGACTCTTGCACGATCAGCTTGAAGATCAGCTCGCCCTCGCGCCCGGCGTCGCAGGCGTTGACGATGACGTCGACGTCCTTGCGGCGGATCGCCTTGTGGAGCAGCCGACAGCGTCTTCTGGGAGCGGGCGTCCCGCGCGTCGTAGCGGAACTCCTCCGGGATGATCGGAAGGTCCTCGTACCGCCAGCGCTTGAGCTTCGGGTCGTACTCCTCGGGATCGACCTGCTCGACGAGGTGGCCCACGGCGAGCGCCGACGACGTAGTCGTCCGACTCGTAGAAGCCGTCGGACACGTTCTTCGCGCCCAGCGCCCTCGCCACGTCGCTGGCGACGCTCGGCTTCTCGCAGATGATCAGGGTCTTTCCCACTGTCTCTTGACGCTAGCACGTAAGCCAAGCCGCGCCGCTGTCATGCCGCCTCGGCATTCTGCCGATAACCGCGCTACCCTCTCCCCTCGGATCCAGTTGTCTGCAGTACCTGACAAGGAGCCTGACCAGCGTCCGCACCTCGAAACGGTTGCGGGTGCTGGCGAGCCAGTTTCCGCCAGCGCGCTCCTCGACTACACCAGCGCTGGCACGTCGCTTGTAGCGGCCTACCGAACGCACGGTCATCTCGCCGCGCGGCTCGACCCACTCGGCACGCTCGCTCCTGACGACCCCGCGCTGCATCCCGAGTACCACGGGCTGACCGAGGAGGCGATGCGCGCGATCCCAGCCCGCGCGCTGCGGGTCTACGTCGACGGCGAGACGCTGTGGGACGTGCTGCCGCACCTCCGCGAGATCTACTGCGGCACGGTCGCGTACGAGATCGAGCATCTCTCGTCGCACGAGCAGCGCCGCTGGCTGCGCGAGGCGATCGAGTCGCGGCGCTTCTGGGTGCCCACCCAGGTCGAGGAGAAGCGGCGCCTGCTGATCCGCCTGCTGCGGGTCGAGGGCCTCGAGATGTACCTGCGCCGCACCTTCCTGGGCGCCAAGACCTTCTCCATCGAGGGTCTCGACATGATGATCCTGATGCTCGACGAGGCCGTGCTGCTGGCCGCCGAGGAGGGCATCGAGGAGGCCGTCTTCGGCATGGCGCACCGCGGGCGGCTGAACGTGCTGGCCCACGTGCTGCGCCGGCCGTACCGCGACATCTTCGCGGAGTTCGAGGGCGAGCACGCGCTCGACGTCGAGACGCTGCGGCCCGACCACGGCTCCGGCGACGTCAAGTACCACCACGCCGCCAACACCACGCGCACGTTCGAGGTCGGCGGCGAGACCCGCGCGATCCGGCTGTCGCTGGTGCCGAACCCGTCGCACCTGGAGTTCGTGAACCCGGTCGTGATGGGCCGCACCCGGGCGCTGGAGACCGTCTACGCCGCGCCGGCCTCGGTCACGCACGACCGCCGCCGCGCGCTCAGCATCCTCATCCACGGCGACTCGGCCTTCTCGGGCCAGGGCATCGTCGCGGAGTCGCTCAACCTCGGCACGCTCCCCGGCTACACCGTCGGCGGCGCGCTGCACCTGATCTCCAACAACCAGATCGGCTTCACCACCGATCCGCGCGACTTCCGCTCGACGCGGCACTCGTCCGACCTGGCGAAGGGCTTCAACGTCCCGATCATCCACGTCAACGCCGACCACCTGGCCGGCTGCCGCGCCGCCGTGCGGCTGGCGATGGCCTTCCGGGCCCGCTTCGGGCGCGACGTGCTGATCGACCTCGTCGGCTACCGACGCTGGGGCCACAACGAGGGCGACGAGCCCGCCTACACGCACCCCAAGATGTACGACCTCGTGCGCACCCACAAGCCGATCGCCGAGCAGTACGCGGAGGAGATCGTCGGCGACGGGATCGCCACCGAGGACGAGGTCGCCGAGATGCGCGTCCACGTGACGCGCCGGCTGAAGGAGGAGCACGGCCGCGTCCGCGAGCCGAAGTGGCACGAGCCGCTGGGCGAGCCCGCGCGCTGGGAGACGCCGACGGCCGTCAGGCGAGGACCGCCTGCGCAAGCTCAACGCCGAGCTGCTCGAGACGCCCGAGGGCTTCACCGTCCACCCCAAGCTCGCGACCCAGCTGGCGCGGCGCGCCAAGGCGCTCGACGACGCCACGATCGACTGGGCGACCGCCGAGTCGCTGGCGATGGCCTCGCTGCTGTGCGACGGCGTCCACGTGCGCATGACGGGCCAGGACACCGAGCGCGGCACGTTCTCGAACCGGCATGCCGTGCTGCACGACGTCGAGACGGGCGACCTGTTCACGCCGCTCGAGCACCTGGCGAGCGCCCGCGCCGGCTTCGAGATCCACAACTCGCCGCTGACCGAGAACGCCTGCCTCGGCTTCGAGCACGGTTACTCGGTGACGCGCCCCGCCGCCCTCGTGATCTGGGAGGCCCAGTACGGCGACTTCGTCAACGGCGCGCAGGTGATCATCGACCAGTTCATCGTCTCGTCCGAGTCGAAGTGGGGCGAGAAGTCGCGGCTGACGCTGCTGCTGCCGCACGGCTTCGAGGGCAACGGCCCGGAGCACTCCTCCGCCCGTCTCGAGCGGTTCCTGAAGATGGGCGCCGAGGACAACATGACGGTCGTCAACGCGACCACGCCCGCGCAGTTCTTCCACCTCCTGCGGCTGCAGGCGCTGGCCAAGCTGCGCCGGCCGCTGATCGTGATGACGCCGAAGAGCCTGCTCCGCGCCAAGGACGCCCAGTCGAGCCTCGAGCAGCTGACGACCGGCACGTTCGAGGCCGTGCTCGACGACGAGGCGTCGCGCGACTACAAGGAGGACATCTCCCGGCTCGTGCTGTGCTCCGGGAAGATGTACTACGACCTGCAGCGTCATGCGCAGCGGGCCGAGCGCCCCGACGTGGCGGTCGCGCGGATCGAGCGGCTGTACCCGTTCCCGACCGAGGAGTTCGGCCGGCTGGTCGACTCCTTCCCGTATCTGGAGTCGGTCGTGTGGGTGCAGGAGGAGCCGCAGAACATGGGCGCCTGGCGGCACATCAGGCACCGACTCGAGCAGGCCATCCCGGCCGGCGTGCCGCTGCGCTACGAGGGCCGCCCGTGGCGGGCGAGCCCGTCGGAGGGCTACCCGATCGCCCACGAACGCGAGCAGGACCGCATCGTCAAGGCGGCGCTCGGGCTTTGATCGCCGAACGCGTTGCCCGGCTCCGCGAGCGCATGGCCGCGGCCGGCGTCGACGCCGTCCTCGCCGGGCCGTCGGCCGACTACCGCTGGCTGACCGGTCTGCATCCGCCGATCCCGACGCGCCTGACGCTCGCGATCGTGCCGCTGGCGGGCGACCCGGTGATCGTCACGCCCGGCTTCGAGGCCCCGGCCGACGCCGCCTGCGAGGTCGTCGCCTGGTCCGACGGCACCGACGCCGGCGCGCTGGCCGCCGACCTGCTGCGGCGTACCACGCCGACCCGCGTCGCCGTCTCCGACCGCACCTGGGCCCGCTACGTGCTGCCGCTGCAGGCGGCGCTCGATCTGCGCTTCGAGAGCGCGGCGGCGCTGATCGAGCCGCTGCGCTCCGTCAAGGACCCGGCCGAGCAGGACGCGCTGCGCCGCGCCGGTGAAGCCGTCGACCGCGTCATCGCCGCGCTCGGCGAGCTGCGCTTCGAGGGCTCCACCGAGCGGGACATCGGCCGCGAGCTGGAGCGGCTGCTGATCACCTGCGGCCACGACACCGTGCACGACGTGATCGTCGGGTCGGCCGCCAACGGCGCCATTCCGCACCATGCGGTCGGTGACCGGGTGATCGAAGCGGGTGACGCGATCGTGATCGACATCGGCGGCGAGGTCGACGGCTACGTCTCCGACGTGACGCGGATGGTGCTGGTCGGCGAGCCGCCCGAGGGCTACGACGAGGTGCACGCGGCGGTCGACGCCGCCCACTACGCAGGCCGGGCGGCGGCCGTCCCGGGCGCCACCGCGGGCGCCGTCGACGCGGCGGCGCGCGACGTGCTCGAGGCCGCCGGCTACGGCGCGCTCTTCACGCACCGCCTCGGCCACGGCATCGGCCTCGACACGCACGAGGCGCCGTACCTGATGCCCGGCGGCGAGACGGTGCTGGAACCGGGCATGACCTTCACCATCGAGCCGGGGGCGTACCTGGCCGGGAAGTTCGGGATCCGCATCGAGGACACCGTGATCCTCGGCACCGACCGTGTGGAGCCGGTCACCGTCACGCCGCATGCCGCGCGCGTTGTCGCGTAGATTCTTGCGGTGAGGGTGATCGTGATCGGCGCCGGCTTCGCCGGCCTCGCGGCGGCCGACGCACTGCTGGAGGCCGGTGTGGACGTGTCCGTGCTCGAGGCCCGCGACCGGGTCGGCGGCCGGGTCCACAGCCGGCGGCTCGTGAACGGCGCCGTGATCGAGATGGGCGCCGACTTCTTCGAGGCCGACCATTACGTGCTGCGCGGCTACGCGCAGCGCTTCGGCCTCACCATCGTGCCCCGTGGCATGCGCTACTCCGAGCGCGAGCCGCGCGGCGTCGAGACGACGCCCGACGCGGTCGGCGCGGTGGCCGACCTGGCGCGCGGGACGCTGCTGGGCCGCCTCGACGGCGAGCCGCTCTCGGTCGCGGCGCTGCTCGACTCGCTCGACGTCGATCCGGCCGCCCGCGAGGCGGTGCGGGCGCGCGTCGAGGTGTCGTCCGCCCACGGCGCCGACGGCGTCGCCGCGAGCGTCCTGGGGCACTTCGGGTCGAGCTACGGCGGGCCCGAGTCGGACCGCATCGTGGAGGGCAACGACGCCATCGCGCGCGGCCTCGCCGACGGCCTCGGCGTGCGCGTGCGCCTGCGGACACCTGTGGACTCCATCGCCTGGGACGGCGCCGGCGTCCGCGCCCGGACTGCGCGCGGCGAGTTCGTGGCCGACCGCGCCATCGTGGCGGTGCCCGCCGCCATCCTCAAGACGCTGCCGTTCGAGCCCGCCCTGCCCGACGACAAGCGCGCCGCGCTCGCCCGCCTGCCGATCGCGACGGCCGCGAAGCTGTTCGTGCCGCTGACCGCCGCCACGGACCCCTCGGCGACGCTGTCGGTGCCGGAGCGGTACTGGGCGTGGACGGCGCTCGGAGCCGACGGGGCGGTGACACCGGTCGTGAACTGCTTCGCGGGATCGCCGGCGGCCGTGGAGCGCCTCCGCGTCGCCGAAGGCCCGGCCGCGTGGATCGCGTCGCTCCGGCAGCTGCGGCCGGACCTGGAGCTGGACGAGGCCGGCGCCGTGGTCTCGACCTGGGACGACCCCTGGGCGCAGGGCGTGTACTCCGTGTCGTCGCCGGCCGCCCGGCCGGAGGACGAGGACGCGATCTGCCGCGCGGAGCCGCCGCTCGTCTTCTGCGGCGAGCACACGGCGCGCGGCGACGGCGGGCTGATGGAGGGCGCGCTGCGCAGCGGGCTCCGCGCCGCCGAGGAAGTCGGAGCCCTGCGGTGATCGCAGAGCTCACCCGCGCGGTCGGTGCCGAGCACGTGATGACCGATCCCGCGCAGATGGCCTCGTACGCCTGCGACGGCCTCACCGGGTACCGCGTGACGCCGCAGGCGGTCGTGCTGCCCGCCACCACCGACGAGGTGGCCGCCTGTGTTCGCATCTGCCACGCGGCAGGCGTGCCGTTCGTGGCGCGCGGCGCCGGCACCGGTCTCTCGGGCGGTGCGCTGCCCGTGGCCGAGGGCATCGTCATCTGCGTGCAGCGCCTGCGCTCGGTGCTCGCCGTCGACCCGGTCAACGAGCGGGTGACGGTGCAGCCGGGCGTCACGAACCTCGCCGTCTCCGCCGCCGTCGCGGAGCACGGCTACTACTACGCGCCCGACCCCTCCAGCCAGCAGGTCTGCACCATCGGCGGCAACGTGGCGGAGAACTCCGGCGGCGCCCACTGCCTCAAGTACGGCTTCACGATCCACCACGTCCAGCAGGCCACGTTCGTGACCGCCGACGGGCGCATCGCCACGCTCGGCCACGCGGTGCCGGACGGGCCCGGCCTCGACCTGCTCGGCGTCGTGGTGGGCTCGGAGGGCACCCTCGGCATCGTCACCGAGGTGGTGCTCAAGATCCTCCCGCGGCCCGAGGCAATCGACACGCTGCTGGCGGCGTTCGACTCGACCGACGCCGCCGGCGACGCGGTCTCGCGCATCATCGCCGCGGGCGTCGTCCCGGCCGCGATCGAGATGATGGACCGGCTCACGATCGAGGCGGCCGAGGCGGCGGTGCACGCCGGCTATCCCGACTGCGAGGCGGCGCTGCTGGTCGAGCTCGACGGGCCCGAGGCCGAGGTGCGGTCGCTCGGTCCCGTCATCGACGAGCTGTGCCGCGCCGCCGGCGCGACCGAGATCCGCCGCGCCGAGTCGCTCGAGCAGCGTGCCCTGATGTGGAAGGGCCGCAAGGCCGCGTTCGCCGCGATGGGCCGCGTCTCGCCCGACTACTACGTGCAGGACGGCGTGATCCCGCGGACGAAGCTGCCCGAGGTGCTGCGCGGCATCCGCGAGCTGGAGGCCGAGTACGGCCTGCGGGTCGGCAACGTCTTCCACGCCGGCGACGGGAACCTGCACCCGCTGGTGCTGTACGACGGGGCCGAGGAGGGTGCGTCGGACCGCGCGCTCGAGGTGGCCACGCGCATCCTCGAGCTGTGCGTGGCGCACGGCGGCTCGATCACCGGCGAGCACGGCGTCGGCCACGACAAGGCCTGCTCGATGCCGAAGATGTTCACCGGCGCCGACCTGACGGTGATGGACCGGCTGCGCTCGGCGTTCGATCCGGAGCGCCTGTCGAACCCCGGCAAGCTGCTGCCGACGCCTCGGCTGTGCGGCGAGGTGCCCGGGTTCCACCGCGTGCACCCGGTCGAGGCGGCCGGTCTGGGAGAGCGGTTCTGATGCTCCGCCCGACCACCGAGGAGCAGGTCGCGGAGCTGCTCGCCGAGGCCGACGCCTCGGGCCAGTCGCTGATCCCCCGCGGCGGCGGCACGAAGCTCGGCTGGGGCCGGCCCGCGCAGGGCGAGTTCCTCTCCGTGCGCGAGCTCGACCGGCATGATCGCGATGGAGCCCGGCGACTTCGTCTGCGTGGCACAGGCCGGCATGCGGCTGGCCGATCTCGACGCCGCCCTGAAGGCCGAGCCGGGCCATCGCCAGCGCCTCATGCTCGACCCGCCGCACGGCGCCGACGCGACCCTCGGCGGCATCGTCGCGACCAACGCGTCGGGCCCGTTGCGCCATCGCTACGGCGCGCCGCGCGACCTGGTGATCGGAGCGCGGATGGTGCTCGCCGACGGCACGCGCGCCAAGACCGGCGGGCGCGTCGTCAAGAACGTGGCCGGCTACGACCTGGCGCGGCTGCTGTGCGGCTCGCTGGGCTCGATCGCCGTCATCACCGAGCTGGCGTTCCGGCTGCATCCGGTGCCCGAGGCGACGGTCGCCGTGCTGCTCGAGACCCGCGACGCGGGTCGCGCTGCCGCCTTCGCGGCCGCGGTGCGCGGCACCGGCCTGGCGCCGACGCAGGTGGAGGTGGCGTGGCCCGACGGCCGCGTGATGGTGCGGTTCGACTCGACGCCGACGGCGGCGCGCGAGCAGGCGCTGGCCGCCGCGGCCCTCGATCCCGGCGCGCGGGCGCTGCCCGACTCCGACCGTCGCATGCTCGTGCCGCGGCTGGCGAACCGGCCGTGGACGGAGGACGGCGCCGTGGTGGGCGTGGGCGTGCCCCTGGCCGCCGTCGCCGACCTGCTGCGGGCCGCCGACGGTCGCTGCGACGACCTGGTGCTGCGCGCCGGCATCGGCGTCGGCGAGGCGCGCCTGCCGGCCGACGCCGGCGCCGTCGCCGCGTTCCGCGACGCGGTCGTGGCGCTCGGCGGGCACGTCGCCCCGCGGCGCCTGCCGCCCGAGCTGGCCGAGCTCGCCTGGCCCGAGCCCGACGTCGTGTCGCGCTCGCTCACGCTCGCGATCAAGCAGCAGCTCGACCCCAACGGCACGCTGGCGCCGGGCCGGCTGGCGGAGGCCGCGTGACGGCCAACGACATCCGCCCGCTGCTCGACGACTGCGTGCACTGCGGCTTCTGCCTGCCGACCTGCCCGACGTACCAGCTGTGGGGTGAGGAGCCCGACTCGCCGCGCGGGCGCATCCTGCTGATGGACCTCGTCGACAAGGGCGAGCTCGCCCTCACCGACCAGGTCGTCGAGCACTGGGATCGCTGCCTCGGCTGCATGGCGTGCGTGACGTCCTGCCCGTCCGGCGTGAAGTACAACGCGCTGATCGAGTCGACGCGCGCGAAGGTCGAGCGCGAGTACCGGCGCGGGCCGATCGACCGGCTGCGCCGCGCGGCCCTGTTCCAGGTGCTGCCGTACCACCGCCGGCTGCGGCCCGCCGCCTACGCGCTGGCGCTGAAGCTGCCGGCGCCGAAGATCGCGCCGAAGCTGAAGCTGTCCGGCATCCGACAGCGGCCGCCGGTGCGGACGCCGGCCGCGGGCGAGCCGAAGCTCAAGGTCGCGATGCTGCTCGGCTGCGTCCAGCGCGCGTTCTTCGGCGACGTCAACGCCGCCACCGCGCGGGTGCTCGCCGCGTACGGCTGCGAGGTGCTGGCGCCGCGCGACCAGGGCTGCTGCGGCGCCCTCGAGCTGCACACCGGCCGGGCGCCGGCCGAGCGCCGCCGCACCGCGCTGCTCGACCGGCTCGACGCGCTCGGCGTCGATCGCATCGTCGTCAACAGCGCCGGCTGCGGCTCGGCGCTGAAGGAGGCCGAGCACCCCGCGGCCGCGAAGGTGCGCGACGTGCACGAGGTGCTGGCCGAGCTCGGCCCGCCGCCCGGCCTGAAGCGCCTCGACCTGCGCGTCGCCTACCACGACGCCTGCCACCTGGCGCACGCCCAGGGCGTGCGCGCCGAGCCGCGCTCCGTGCTGGCTGCCATCCCCGGCGTGCAGCTGCTCGAGATCCCCGACGCCGACATCTGCTGCGGCTCGGCGGGCGTCTACAACCTGCTGCAGAGCGAGGCCGCGGCCGAGCTCGGCCGGCGCAAGGCCGCGCACATCGACGCGCTCGGCGCCGACGTGATCGCGGCCGCGAACCCGGGCTGCCTGATCCAGATCACCGCGTACCTTGAGCGGCCGGTGCCGACCCTGCACCCCGTCCAGCTGCTCGACCGGGCGCTGCGTGGCTGACGCGGTCAACGTCTTCGACTGGGAGGAGGCGGCGCTGGCGGGCCTGGAGCCGGCCGTGGCCGGGTATCTCGCGGGCGGCGCCGGCGACGAGCGCGCGCTGGCGGGAAACCGGGCGGCGTTCGAGCGGATCCGCCTCGTGCCGCGAATGCTGACGGGCGTCGCCTCGTCCGATCTCGCGACGACGGTGCTCGGCACGCCGGTCTCGATGCCGGTTCTGGTCGCGCCCGTCGGGCACCAGGGCCACCTCCATCGCGACGGCGAGGCCGCCACGGCGCGCGCGTCGGCGACGGCGGGGACAGTGATGATCGTCTCGACGATGGCGAACGCCTCCGTGGAGACGATCGCGGCGGCGGCACCGGATGCCCCGCGCTGGTTCCAGCTCTACGCCCGGCGCGATCTCGGCCACCGACGCGAGATCGTGGAGCGCGCCGAAGCAGCCGGGTACCGGGCGATCGTCCTGACCGTCGACCTGGCATCGCTGGGGCGGCGCGAGCGTGAGATACGCGGCGGATTCCGGCTCGCCGAGTCGATCGAGCTGCCGAACCTCCACCGCGCGGATGAGGCATCGCGGACGCTCCAGGCGACGACATCGCTGCTCGAACCGGCGCTCTCGTGGGCCGACGTGGAGCAGCTGCGATCGTGGACGTCGCTGCCGGTGCTGGTGAAGGGTATCCTCCACCCGCGCGACGCCGAGCTGGCGGTCGCCCACGGCTGCGCCGGCGTCGTCGTCTCCAACCACGGCGGCCGGCAGCTGGACGGCGCGATCGCGCCCATCGACGCGCTGCCGCGCATCGCCGAGGCCGTCGGCGACGGGCTGGAGCTGTACGTCGACTCGGGCGTCCGCCGGGGCGTCGACGTGGTGGCGGCGCTGGCGCTGGGTGCGCGGGCCGTGCTGGTGGGCCGCGCGCCCATCTACGGCCTGGTCGCGGCCGGCAAGGACGGCGTCCGCGCGGTGCTCGAGATCCTCCGCGCCGAGCTGGAGAACGCGCTGCACCTGTGCGGCGTCGCGTCGGTGACCGACGTCCCGCGCGACCTCGCCGTCTCCACCTGAGCGGCGGCTCCGGGCCTGCCCGGAGCATGGCGGACAGCCGCGTGCCCGTTGACGCACGAAACGTGTCCTTTCGCGCACGAACGTGCCGCAGCGCGCGATCCGCGCGCCTTCCGTGCGCCTTCCATGTTGGGGTCAGACCCCCAAAAGGCCCGAATTGGGGTCAGACCCCAGGCGTTTGGCCGGCGTGATTGAATTTCGCGCATGGCGGCGAGCGCACCCACCGTGACGATCCACATGGTCTCGAGCCTCGACGGATTCATCGAGAAGCCGGACAAATCTGTCTCGTGGCTCGAGGTGACCGACCGGTACGAGGAGGGCGCGACCTTCGAGAGCGCGGCCGACGTCATCGCCTCGATCGACTGCTACGTGATGGGCGCCCGGACCTACGACCTGGCCCTGACGCTCGGCTGGCCCTACGGCGACGTGCCGGTCGTCGTGCTCACCCACCGGAGCCTCGCGAACGACCGCGACAGCGTCGAGTTCCGCTCCGGCGACCTGAGCGCGCTGGTCGGCGATCTCAAGCAGCGGTACCGCGACATCTGGCTGGTCGGCGGTGCGGAGGTCGTGAAGGAGTTCATCCGGCTCGATCTCGCCGACGCCATCCGGCTGACGATCGCACCCGTCATCCTCGGCGGGGGGATGCCGTTCTTCGACCACGTCGGCGTCGAGCGGGAGCTGTACCTCAAGGACGCGACCGCGTACCAGAACGGCATGGTCGAGCTCTGGTACGAGCTACTGCGCTGACGTGCGCCGCCAGACCATCCAGCGCTCGTGCTCGAACGCCGGCATCGGCGCGATGGACGGCTCGTCGGTCTCGAGCTCGAACGCCGGCCGAAGCAGCGCATCGAGGTCGTCCCGCGTGATCTCGTACGGCGGCCCGCCGCGTCGGTCGCCGATCTCGAAGTAGCCGGCCAGCATGCCGCCAGGCCGCACCAGGTCCGGCATCCGGAGCCTGTACGTGGCGCGCGTGTGCGGGTGCAGCGCGCAGAGGAAGGCGCGCTCGTAGACGAGGTCGAACGGCGCCTCGTCCAGCGCGAAGACGTCGGCCTCGCGCACCTCGACCGCCGAGCCGGCGAGGTGCTGCCGCGCGAGCGCCACGGCCTCGCCCGAGAAGTCGACCGCGAGCACGTGCCAGCCCGCCGCGGCGAACACCAGCGTCTCGCTCGTCCACCCGCAGCCCGGCACCAGCAGGCGCGCGCCCGGCACCGGCGGCGGGCCCAGGTCGAGCGCCTCGGGCGGCGACGAGTCGGGCTGCCAGGGCGTCTCGTTCGCCCGGTACAGCCGGTCCCAGAATGCCGGTTCCCGACTGTCGACCACGTCTGCCTACGGGTGCAGGACCGGGAACAGCCGGTCGACCGCCATCGGCTCCCCGGCAGCCAGCTCGTCGTCCAGGCCGGGGAACGGCGGCGAGGTGCGGTGCGGCCGCGGGCCGTAGCGGACGTCCTCGCCGATCAGGCGGAACGAGACGGCGCGACGGCGGCTGTCGGCAGGACCGGCCGCATGCAGCGTCAGCATGTTGAACGCCACCGCGTCGCCCGGCTGCATCTCCCAGCCGAGGATGGGGAACGCATCGCGGTCGGCCTCGATGTCGGGCACCTCCTCGAGCGCGCCCTCGTCGAACACCAGCGCGTTGCCGGCCAGGAACGAGCGCGGCATGAACCACGCGCCGCTGTGGGTGCCGGCCACGAACTCCGGCGTCGCGGTGCGTGACACCGGGTCGAGCGGGATCCAGAACGAAATCGTCTTCGAGCCGTCGATGCAGTAGTACGGCTGGTCCTGGTGCCACGGCGTGCGGATCGACGAGCCCGCCTCCTTGACCAGCATGTGGTCGTGGAACAGGCGCACCTCGCCCGTGCCCATCAGCTCCGCGGCGGCGCGGCCCATGCCGCTCGCCTCGACCACGGCGCGGTACTCGGGGATGTCGCCCCATCGGCAGAAGTCCTCGACGAACTCGCCCGAGCCGTCCGCCGGCGCCATCTTGATGGCGAGCGGGCCGGGCTCGGCGATCTCGCGCTCGACGCCCTCGGCCAGCTGCTCGACCAGCTCCGGGACCAGGAAGCCGGGCAGGAACACGGCGCCGTCGCGCTGGAACGCCGCGACCTGCTCGGCGGTCGGGATGCCGGCCATCAGGTCCTCCCCGGGGAGCCCCAGATGTGGTCGACGTTCCAGCCGTGCCAGGAGTCGACCTTCACGAGGGCCGTCACCGAGTCGCGGACGCGGGCCTCGAACACGTAGCCCTGGTAGCGCAGCGCGAGCTTGTCGATGTCGGCCAGCTCCTCGTCGGGATAGAACTTCTCGACGTGCCCGAGCAGGGTCACGGAGCGGCCCCAGTTGTCGCCGTCGATGATCGTGATGGCGACCCGCGGCTCCTGCTCCATGTGGGAGAACCGCTTCCGGCTGCGATCCATGTTCAGGAGGATGTGCTCGCCCGTCCACATGTACCAGGCGGTCGCCGCGTGGGGCGATCCGTCGGGGCGGACGGTCGAGACGATGCCCGGCCGGCGCTCCTTGATGAAGTCGATCACGTCTTGCGGCATGGGCGCTTTCGGCATGGCCGGAAGTCTAGGACGAGTGCGCCCGCCGGCCCGCCTAGTGCGTGCGGGTGACCTTCGTGAGGCCCGGCGGGCGGTCCGGGTCACGCCCGCGCAAGGTCGAGACGCGCTCTGCCAGCAGCTGCGCGCCGACGACGAGGGTGAACGGCGCGAGCTCCTCGCTCAGCACCGGCGCCGGAATCTCGCGGCCGGGGCCGAACGAGATCACGCGACCGCCGCGCGCCGCCAGCTCGGCCGCCATCTCGTCGACGTCGCCGCCGAGCGGCCCGCCGCCGTGGAACACCAGCGCCGGCAGGCCTGCGGCCGCGGTCTTCGGGCCGTGCCGCAGGTCGGCGCTGGAGAAGCCCTCCGCCCACAGGCCGGTCGTCTCCTTCAGCTTCAGCGCCGCCTCCAGCGCGACGGTGTAGGCGAACCCGCGCGCCACGCAGGCCGCTGCCGGCGCCTCCACCAAGTCGGCGGCCGCAGCGTGCGCCGCCGCCTCGCCCCCCGCGAGCGCCTGCTCGATCGCCGCGGGCACGGCGTCGAGCTGCTCCAGCCCGTCGGCGCCGAGCGCCTCGGCCAGGGCCGCGACGGCCGCCAGCTGCGCCGTGAACGTCTTCGTCGCGGCCACCGACCGCTCCTCGCCGGCGGCGGTCACGAGCGCGTGGTCAGCCATGCGTGCCAGCTCGGACCCGACGCCGTTCGTGAGGCCCGCGGTGAGCGCGCCGCGCTCCTTCGCGTAGGCCAGCGACGAGCTGATCTCGGGCGTCTCACCCGACTGCGAGACACCGATCACGAGCGCCCGCGAGAGGTCGACCGGCGCCCGGTACGCCGTGTAGAGGCTCGGGGCGGCGAGACTCGCGATCAGGCCGCAGCGCGCCTCCAGCAGGTAGCGCGCGTAGATGGCGGCGTGGTCCGAGGTGCCGCGGGCGACCAGCACGACGATCTCACAGCCACGCTCACGAACGTCGGCGGCGAGGGCGGCGGCGGCGGGCCGGGTGGCGGCCAGCGTGCGCTCGACGCCGGCGGCCTGCTGCGTGATCTCCTCGCGCATGACACTCACCTGCGCGCCTCCTGCAGCAGACGATCGTGGACGGCGACGTCGACCGGCCCGAGCTCGTCCAGCGCCAGCAGGGCGGCGCCCGCCGCGGGCGGCGCCGTCAGCAGGTGCAGCGGGCAGCGCGGCAGCCGGAGCGCGATCTCCGCTTCGAACGCGTCGTTGAGCGACCGGCACCCGGCCCGGTGCACGCCGCCCGACCGGACGACCGTGAACGGCTCCTCCATCTCCAGCCGCGCGGCGACGCCGTACGCCGCGAAGGCGAGCCCGGTACCCGTGGTCGCGGCGATCTGCTGCGCCACCTCGTCACCCTCGATGGCGGCGTCCAGCACGGTCCGCGCCAGCGATGGCGCCGGCACGTAGTCGTCGCGCGAGATGGCGCGGAAGAGCGCGTTCGCGTCGCGCATGCCGAGCGCCGCGGGCAGCCGCTCCGACAGCGTCGTGACCGGGCCGGTGCCGTGGTAGAAGCGTGCCATCGCGTGCACGGCCTCGCGCGCCAGCTCGTAGGAGCCGCCCGCCTCGCCGTAGCCGATCGCGAGGGTGCGGAACGTGCGGCCGTCGGCGGTGCGGCCGGCGCTGACGCAGCCGGTGCCGGCGCACGAGACGACGCCGGCGCCCGTCGGCGAGCCGGCCCGCAGCGCCGCGAACGCGTCGTTGACGATCAGCCGTCGCCGCGGCATGCCGACCGCCTTCAGCGCCGGGTCGAGCAGCTCCGCATCGCCGGGGAAGTCGACGCCCGCGAGCGCCAGGCCGGCGGAGTGCAGCGCGCGCGGCTCGGTGCCCGCAGCCATGGTCGCCTCCACGATCGCCGAGATGGCGCCCTCGACGCCGATCTCCTCCCAGTTGCCCGGGCCGGCCGAGCCGACGCCGACGACGGCCCCGTCGACCGTGCACAGGATGGCGTCGGTGGTGGTGCCGCCGGCGTCGATGCCGAGCACCAGCTTCAAGCGGTGCTCCGCGCCGAGGCATAGGCTCGCTCGACGATGCCGAGCGCCGTCAGCCCCGTCGCGGCCGTCGGCGCCCCGGCCGGCGGGGTGTGGTCGCCGGGCCCGACGCGGCGCAGGAAGTCGTCCATCTGCGCGGCGTACATGGGCAGCGCGCAGTGGTCGTAGTCGGCCGCCGGCTCGTCGGGCGACCAGATCCGCGCGTAGCCGGTCGTGCCGTACAGCTCGGTGTCGGCCTCCAGCCCACCGAGGCGCGGCGCCCACCAGCCCGACTCGACGACGGAGCGCGTGCCGTCCGACCAGTCGATCAGCACGATGCCGTCGTCGTCGACCGCGTAGTCGCCGAACGCGGTGCCGATCGAGGCCCGCACCCGCACCGGGTCGGGATCGCCGAGCAGGTAGCGCGCGGTGTCGATGGCGTGGATGCCCATGTCGATCAGCGCGCCGCCGCCGGCCAGGGCGGGGTCGGTGAACCACCCGGCGGGGCCCCACTTCGCGTGGATGCCGTAGCCGTGCGTGCGCACCACGCGACCCAGCTCGCCGGCCTCGATGCGCGCCCGCAGCGCGCGCACCTCGTCGCGGTAGCGCCACATGTGCGCGACCAGCAGCTCGACCTCGGCGGCCTTCGCCGCGGCGATCATCTGCTCGGCCTCGGCGACGTTCATCGCCATCGGCTTCTCGACCAGCACGCCCTTGCCGGCGCCGATCGCCGCCAGCGCCTGGGCCGCGTGCAGGTTGTTCGGCGTCCCGATCACGACCGCGTCCACGCCGGGGTCGGTGACGAGCGACTCCCAGTCGGTGGTGACCTGCTCGATGCCGTGCTTCGCGGCGAACGCCTGCGCGCTCTCGAGCCGGTGGTTGGCGACGCCGACGACCCGGCCGAGACCGGTGTCCTGCACGGCGCGGACGTGGAGATCGGAGATGAAGCCGCAGCCGGTCACGGCGATCCGGAGGTCTGGCACGGGCGGAAGTCTACGGCCGCGGTGCCGGCGGACGGGACTGATGCGTCCGCCGAATCCGTCGCGTACGGTGTCATCCGTGCCCTCGACCGTGCGAGCCTGCTCGTTCGCCTTCGTCGGATTCGGCCTCGCAGCAGCCTCGCTCGGGCCGATCCTGCCCGGCGTGCGCGACGACCTCGGCGTCGGCGACGTCGGCACCGGCCTCGCGATCGCGGCGGCCGGCGCGGGCTGGGGTTCCGGCGTCCTGGCGTCGAGTCGCGTCTCCCGCGCCCGCGGGCGCCGCACGTCGTTCGCCGCGGGCACGACGATGATCACCCTCGGCCTGCTGCTGCTCGCGACCGCGCCGATCGGGGCGATCGTGATCTTCGGCTCGTTCCTGTTCAGCTTCGGTGGCGGGCTGCTGACCGGCGCGGCCAACTCGGCGCTGGCCGAGCTGGACGACAGCTCGCTGGCGGTGGCGAACGGCTTCTTCGGCGTCGGCGCGATCGCCGGTCCGCTGATCGCGAGCGTCCTGGTCGGCGTCGGCCCCGGCTGGCGGGCCGTTCCGGCCGTCGGCGCGGTGCTCTGTGCCTGCACCATCCCGCTGGCCCGGGCGCTGCCGCCCGGCAAGCTGCCGCCGAGCCCCGACCGGCACGGCGCCCGCGGGCTGCTGCGCCGGCGTCTCTACGTGCTGCTGGTCGCGGTGATCGCCATCGACGTCGCCGCCGAGGCCGGCTTCGTCGGCTGGATCGCGACGTACGTCGACGAGGCGCGCGGCTGGCCCGACTGGCTCGCCGCCGGCTCGCCGATGGCGTTCTGGATCGGAGTCACCATCGCCCGGTTCATGAGCGTCCGGCTCCGGCTCGAGCCCTGGACGCTGATCCCGATGACCGCGATCGCCGGCACGGCCGTGGCGCTGCTGCTCGTCGTGCCCGGCGCACCCGCCGCGCTGGCGCTGATCTTCGTCGTCGGTGCGGCGTGCGGCAACGTCTTCCCGGTGGTGGTCGCCACCAGCGCCCGCAACTTCCCGAACGACGTCGACACCGGCACGGCGGTCATGCTCGGCGCCACCGGCACGCTCGAGATGATCGTCCCGCTGATCCTCGGCAGCGCGTCGGCGATCTCCGGCACGACCGCGGCGGGCCTCGTGGTCATCTCGATCACGTTCGGCCTGGCGTCGACGGCGGCGGTGATCGCCACCGCCTCGGGCCGGCGGCCGGCGCCGGCCTACACGTGATCGCGCGGGATGTCCGCGCGGAAGGTGCGTGAGAAGACCTCGTCGTCGCCCTCGCGGACGACCAGCTCGTGGACCAGGTGGAAGGCCTCCTCGTCCGACGTCATCTCGCCGCGCACGTGGGCGATCATCTGCCAGTCGTCGCGACCGATGGCCGACGTGTTCTCGACCACGACGCGCGCCGACAGCGGGTCGCCCTCGACGATCGAGTAGCGCGCCGTCGAGGTGTCCTCCGCCTCGATGCGGCTCGCCACCTGGCGCTTGCGGCCGCCCATGTCCCAGTCGAACGTGAGCGCCGCCGACCCCGTCGCCAGGTCGCGCTCGATGCGACGCGAGCCGAACCCGTCGGAGAGCTTCTCGACCTCCAGCTTGGGCCCGAACTCCGTCGGCCCGAACGGCTCCGCCACCTCGTCCGTGCGGGTGCGCAGCGGCAGCTCCAGCACGACGTCGGAGATGCGCAGCGTCGCCGCGCGCGGTGAGGGCCAGGCGAGCGGCCAGTAGGTCGGCGAGAACCCGATCCGCAGCCGCCGACCCTCGCCGAACCGGTGGCCGATGCCGTCCAGCGTCAGCGTCACGCGCTCCGCCCGGCCGGGTACGAGCGGCTCGGGCTCGGCGCGCGAGTGGCGCTGCGTGAGGTTGAGCATGCCGCGCGTGACCAGCAGCGAGGCGCCGTCGGGCGCGACGTCGCAGAGGCGGGCGACGACCAGCGCCAGCGGCTCGTCCGACGCGACGGTGAACGACACCCGCGCGAAGCCGAGCAGCTCGAGCGACTCGTCCAGCGGCTCGCCCTCGACGCAGAACGACATGCCGTCCTCGGCTCGCTGGTCGAGCGGCAGGTCGTCGGAGCCGCCGTCGGCGCACCAGGCGCCGGAGTCGAGCCCGCACGCCTGCAGGCCGCGGATCACGCCCTCGCCGGCGAACGGGATCGTCCGCGCCACGACGTCGGGCGACGGCCACGTCTGCTCCGTCACCCAGCGGCCGGGGCGCACCGCGCAGCGGCCGGCGGGGACGATGCGGTCCTGCAGGAACGCCGCCAGCATCGGCGCCCGGTCGGCGCCGTTGTCGATGCCCTTCAGCCAGCGGTCGTACCAGCGCACGACCTCGCGCAGCACGCCGGCGCCCGGGCCGGGCACGCCGGCCTCGGTGTCGTTGTGCCCCCACGGGCCGATCACGCCGCGCCGCGGGCCGTCGAGGCCCTCCATCAGGCGCAGCACCGCGTCGGTGTAGCCGTCGGTCCAGCCGCCGATCGCCATCACGGCGCAGGTGATGGCGCCGTAGTCGTCGCGCACCGACCCGTGCCGCCAGTAGGCGTCACGGCGCTGGTGGGCGAGCCAGATCTCGCCCAGCGGCTGGAGGTGCTCGAGCCGCTCGAGCCACTGCTCGCGGTAGCCGTCGCCGACCACCCAGGGCAGCGGCGGCTGGGCGAGGAAGCTCAGCATCGAGACCGACCAGTGCAGCATGTCCATGCCGAGCACGCAGCCGCCGCGGTAGTGCACGTCGTCGCCGTAGCGGTCGTCGCTCGCGAAGTAGCTCGCCACGGCCCTCAGCTCCGGTGGCGCATGGGCCGCGATCTGCAGGCCGTTGAAGCCGCCCCACGAGGTGCCGATCATGCCGATCGCGCCGTCGCACCACGACTGCGCCGCGATCCACCGCAGCACCTCGAGCGCGTCGGCCTGCTCCTGCGGGCAGTACTCGTCCATGACCGGCCCGTCGGAGTTGCCGGAGCCGCGGATGTCGACGCGGACGCCGGCGTAGCCGTTCTGCACGAAATAGTGCATCTGGGCGTGGTCCCAGACGGCCGTGCCCTCGCTGAGGCGATAGGGCAGGTACTCGAAGATGGCCGGCACCGGGTGCTCCCGGGCATCGAGCGGGAGCCAGATGCGCGCCGCCAGCCGGGTGCCGTCGGCGAGCGGGATCCAGACGTGCTCGATGACCTCGGCGCCGACGGTGGACTCCATGCCCTACACGGTCGCAGAGCGCGCCGCGAGCCGCGCCGCGTTCTGGTGCACCTTCTCCACCACGCGCGCCACGTCGAGCACCGACTCGCGCCGCGCGAGCAGCATGCGGTGCTCGAGCCACACCGTGGTGGCCGCGGCGTTGACCGCGACCGGCACCGCCGGGCGGTCGGCGCCGGCGAACAGCTCCAGGTCGCCGAGCGACGGGTACGACACGCCCATCGGGATGCCCTCCGCCTCCAGCGCCGCCTCGAACTCGCGCAGCGGCACGCCCGCGAACTCGCTCGCGTCGTAGTGGAGGATGAAGCAGTAGTTGCCGTTCGCATCCATGCGCTCGTCGCGCGGCTGCGGCCGGATGCCGGGGATCTCGGCCAGCGCCTCGTTCAGCACCACGGCGTTCGCGTTGCGGATCCGGTGCTGCTCCGGGAAGCGCGCCAGCTGGGCCTGCAGCACCGCGCCCTGCCACTCCGTCATGCGCATGTTCGAACCGGCGGTGCGATGGTGGTAGAACCACTTGCCGCGCTCGCGGCCGCAGTTGTGGAACTCCCAGGCGGCGTTCTCGAGGTCGGGCTGGTTGGTCAGCAGCACGCCGCCCTCACCGGCCGTCATCAGCTTGCCGCCCTGCATCGAAAACGACCCGAAGTCCCCCCACGAGCCGACGCCCCGGCCGCGCCACGACGAGCCGTGCGCGTGGGCGCAGTCCTCCACCAGGTGCAGGCTGCGGCGCGCGCACAGCTCGGTCAGCGCGTCGAGGTCGGCGACGCAGCCGCCGCAGTGCACGGCCACGATCGCCTTCGTGTTCGGCGTGATGGCGGCCTCGGCCGCCGCGGCGTCGATGCAGAGCGTGTCGGCGTCGACATCGACGATCACCGGCTCGGCCCCGACCGACATGATGGCGGTCGCGGAGGCCACGAACGTGATCGCCGGGACGAGCACCTCGTCGCCGGCACCCACGCCGAGCGCCGCGAACGCGGCCTCGAGGGTGTGCGTCCCGTTCGTCATGGGCAGGCCGTGGCGGGCGCCCTGGAAGGCGGCGAAGTCGTCGGCGAAGCGCTGGGCGCGGTCGCCGTCGCCCGCCCACCACGCGCCCGACTCGAGCGTCGCGACGAGGTTCTCGCGCTCGCTGTCGTCCCACTGGGGCCACGAGGGGTACGGACGGGAGCGCAGCGGCTGGCCGCCGAGGATCGCGAGGTCTGCCATGACGGCAGCTTAGATCCGCGGCGCCGGCTACGCGATGTCGCGCACGTCGCGGTGCCGCGCCTGGAGCACGCGCACCAGGGCGTCGACCACCGTGAGATCGAACTGCGTGCCGGCCGCGCGGATGCACTCGGCGACCGCGTCCTCGATGCCCAGCGCGGGGGCGTAGGGCCGGCCGGAGGTCATCACGTCCCACGCGTCGGCCACCGCGATGATGCGCGCGCCGAGCGGGATCGCGTTGCCGGACAGGCGGTCGGGGTAGCCGGTGCCGTCCATGCGCTCGTGGTGCGAGCGCACCCAGGCGACCTGGTCGCTGGCCAGCACCTCGCCGGCGATCTGCGCGCCGAGCGCGGAGTGCAGCTGCA
Organism: uncultured Actinomycetes bacterium; assembly: GCA_963722525.1. Taxonomy (GTDB): domain Bacteria; phylum Actinomycetota; class Thermoleophilia; order Gaiellales; family F1-60-MAGs149; genus VFJZ01. Next base: position 2,349,986 of record CAVRMM010000002.1, read on the forward strand.
CGTGCTCGTGCTCCGACGGCGTCAGGCGGCCGGGCTTCAGCAGCGTCACGTCGGGCACGCCCATCTTGCCGACGTCGTGGACGAGCGCCGCCAGCTCGAGCCGCTCGATCTCCTGCGGCGACCAGCCGAGCTGACCCGCCAGCGCGCCGGCCATCGCGGCGACGCCGTCGGAGTGCCCGATCGTCGAGGGATCCTTGTGGTCGATGGCCCGCGCCAGCGCGCGGATGCCGGCCAGCGACTCGTGCTGCACCGGGCTCTCGACGCCGCACTGCTGCGCGACCTGCGACGAGTAGCGCCAGATGCGCTGCCCGCCGTCGGCGAGCGCCTGCTGGAGGGCCGCGCGCGCGAGGCGCAGCAGGTCGTCGGGCCGCAGCGCCTGCTCGATGTCGCAGACGCCGGCCGACAGCGCGGTGTGCGGCGCGCCGGGCGGGTTCACGGCGCGGCGCAGGCGCTCGGCGGCGGCGTAGCCGTCCATGCCGTCGGCCTCGGGCACCAGGTAGCCCGAGCTCCTCGTCAGCCAGGTGCGCGAGCAGGGATCCGGGGCGCAGCGAAGCGCGGAGGCGGTCGAGGAACAGCTGGTCGCCGATCGTCTCGGCGGCGACGCCGAACACGACGACGGCGAGCGCCCGGCCGTGCCGCTCGGCGCGCGCGAACTCCTCGTCCAGGCGGGCGCGGAAGGCCTGCTCGCCGGCCAGCCCGGCGGGGGGCTGGGGCGCGGCGGCGGGCTCCGGAGGGATGGGCGCGTCCGCAGTGAGCCCGGCTGCGGGGAGGGGCTGTCGGCGTCTCGTCCACGGCGCGCGCACGCGTCCCCATCGGCAGGTAGGCCGCGGAGGTTGAGCCCTATCCCACAAGGCGCTTACTATCGCGTCCCATGGAGATCGCTCTGGTGCTGGTCGTCATCCTTCTCGGGGCCGTCGTGGGCGCCCTCGTCGCCGTCGCCCGCGAGCGCCGGCGCCCGGCCGCTGCCGCCCCGCTCGCGGCCGAGCCCGCGCCCCCGCCCGCGACCGACCCGGAGGCCGGATCCGACCACGTCCTGCGCGGTATCTCCGAGATCCGGTCGTTCTTCCGCAAGAACGAGACGCCGGTCTACTTCGTCTCCGCCACGGCCTTCAACCTGCTCGGGATCGACCGCTGGGTCCGCAACTTCACGTTCGTCAACTGGTACGACTCGTTCGACGGCACGCACCCGAACATCTTCGTGCCGGACGAGCGCGGGTTCCACGAGTTCGAGTCGATCGAGGAGATCGTCAACCACCTGCTGGGGCACAAGGAGGTGGCCGACCTCGTCGAGGGCCGCGGCGGCGAGGGCAAGGCGTGCTTCCTGATGTTCGACTCCGAGACCGAGGCGAACCTCGAGGCGCTCGGCCTGACGCTGGCCTTCCCCAGCGCCGAGCTGCGGACACGTCTCGACTCGAAGATCGTCACCACGCAGCTCGGCAACGAGGCGGGCGTGCCGAGCGTGCCGAACGTGCTGGGCCAGGCCGGCAACTACGACGAGCTGGTGGCGCTCGCCACGGCGGGCGGGCTCGGTACCGACCTCGTCGTGCAGACGCCGTACGGCGACTCTGGCCAGACCACGTTCTTCATCGCGACGAGGGCCGACTGGGAGGCCGAGGCCGACAAGATCGTGGGCGAGGAGATCAAGGTCATGCGGCGCATCGACCCGCGCGAGGCCGCCGTGGAAGGCGTCGTGACGCGCCACGGCACGCTCGTCGGACCGGTCATGACCGAGCTGGCCGGCTTCCCCGAGCTGACCCCGTACGGCGGCGGGTGGTGCGGCAACGAGGTGGGCAGCGAGTTCTTCAGCGACCACCACCGGGAGCTCGCGCGCACCTACACGCAGCAGATGGGCGACCGGCTGCGGCAGGAGGGGTACCGCGGCTACTTCGAGCTCGACTTCCTGGTCGACGCCGTCAGCGGCGAGCTGTACCTGGGCGAGCTGAACCCGCGGGTCACCGGCGCCAGCTCGATGACCAACGTCACGGCCGTCGCGTACGGCGACATGCCGCTCTTCCTCTTCCACCTGCTCGAGTACATGGACGTCGAGTACGAGATCGACGTGGACGAGCTGAACTCCCGCTGGGCCCGTGCGCAGAACGTCGACGCATGGAGCCAGTTCATCCTCAAGCAGGTCGAAGAGGACGTCGAGCGCATCGTCGAGGCGCCGCCCTCCGGCATCTGGCGGATGGCCGACAACGGCTCCATCACGTACGTCCGCCGCGACACCGACTGGCACACCGTGTCCAACGAGCGCGAGGCGTTCTATCTCCGCATCGCCGACGCCGGCGGCTACCGGTACCCGGGTGCCGACCTCGGCATCATCGTCACGCGGGGCCGGTTCATGGACGACGACCACGAGCTCGGCGACCGCGCCCGCGGATGGATCGAGGGCATCAAGGGGCAGTTCCGCAGCGTGCCGGTGGAGGACCCGGCGGAGACCGAAATTCCTGCACCTGAGCCCTTCGGCTTCAAGATGCTGTGAGTCCTTTCAGTACTCTTCGGCCGTGGCCGAGCCCATTCCCTTCACCTTTCACGCGTTCGCCGAGCCCGCGCCCGGCCCGCGCTGGCGCGCCTTCTTCGAGGCGTCGTGGCCGGTCTACCGGCAGTGGTACCTGAAGGAGGGCGACGCCGCCCGGCCCAGCTACGTGACGGCGCGGCGGATGCTGCGCACCTGCATGCCGGAACTGGTCGGCACCTACGACCGGCTGGTCGACCTGGCCGGGGGCGGTGACGTGGCCGCGCGCATGCTGTCGCTGTACCGGCCGCCGCCGTACCTGGCGGGCTGCTCGCAGGCGGCGATCGCCGGCGCCGACCCGGTGCTGGTGCGCAACTACGACTACGCGCCGTCGCGGTTCGAGGGCGTCGTGCAGGCCACGGCGTGGGGCAAGCACCGCGTGATCGGCATGAGCGACTGCCTGTGGGGCCTGCTCGACGGCATGAACGATGCCGGCCTGGCCGTGTCGCTCACGTTCGGCGGCCGCCGCGTGCTGGGCGACGGCTTCGGCATCCCGGTCGTCGTGCGGTACCTGCTCGAGACGTGCGCGACGGTGGCCGAGGCGCGCGACGCGCTCGCCCACGTGCCCGTCAACCTGGCGCACAACCTGACGCTGGTCGACTGCAGCGGCGAGGCCGGCACCGCGCTCGTCTCACCCGACCGGGCGCCCGTCTGGCGCGCGGAGGCGGTCGCCACCAACCACCAGGGCGCGGTCGAGTGGGAGGAGCACGCGCGCTTCACCCGCACGGTCGAGCGCGAGCGGTGCGTGTCGGCACTGGTGGCCGAGCCCGGCATCACCCCGGCCCGCCTGACCGAGGCGTTCCTGGAGCCGCCGCTCTACTCCACCGAGTACTCGCGCGGCTTCGGCACGCTCTACACGGCCTCCTACCAACCGGCCGCGGGCACCGTCGCCTACCACTGGCCGGGCTCGACGTGGACGCACTCGTTCGACGACGTCCGCGAGGGCACGCACACCGCGGCCTTCCGCGAGCCCGCCGTCGCGTAGGGCGCCCGCTACTCCAGCGCGCCGGCGGCGACGGTGATCGCCTCGCCGTTCACGCCGCTCGCCGCCTCGCTGCACAGGAACGCGATCATCTCGGCGATCTCCTGCGGGTCGAGCGCCCGGCCGCGGGGATAGAGCCGGTCGCGCTCGGCCCAGATCTGCTCGCGCGTCGTGCCGCTGCGCTCCGCGTGCCGCTCGGCCGAGCGGTCGGCCATGCTGGTGTAGACCCAGCCGGGCAGCACCGCGTTGCAGGTGCCGCCGAACGTGCCCACGTCCTGCGCCGAGGCGCGCATCAGGCCCAGCAGCGCGTGCTTGGAGGTGGTGTAGGAGATGTTGCGCGGCGAGCCGATCTCGCCCGCCGTCGACGACACCATCACGATGCGGCCGTAGCCCGCCTCGCGCATGTCGCGGCTCGCCTCCTGCGACAGCAGGAAGGGCGCCTCGAGGTTGACGGCCATCGTGTAGCGGAATGCTTCGAGGTCCTGCGACCACAGCTCGCCGTCGTCGGCCGAGCCGACCCCCGCGTTGTTGACGATGATCGTGATCGGACCCAGCCGGCGGCGGGTCTCCGCGATCACCTCGGCGCACGCCTCGGGCGTGTGCAGCGACGCCGCGATGTACTCGATGCCGGGCTGCTCGGCCGCCAGCGAGACGAGCTCGTCCTCCGTCCGCGCGACGGCCATCACACGGGCGCCGCGGCGGGCGAGGGTGGCGGCGGCGTTGCGGCCGATGCCGCGGCCGGCGCCGGTGACGAGGGCGACACGATCCTGCACTGTTCGGCTCCTGGGTCGAGGACGGGGCGAATATAGCCGCCCTGCTAGGCCGTGCGCGCGAGCGCGTGCTCGAGCTCACGCGCCGCCGCCAGCAGCAGCGGCGCGATCTCCGCGGTGCGAGTCGCCGACAGCCGGTAGTCGGGGCCGGTCACGCTGACGTAGGCGACGGGATGTCCGTCGCGGTCGCGCGCGGCCGCCGAGATGCCGTTCAGCCCCGGCTCGTACTCGGAGAAGGTCGTGCCGATGCCCGTCGCCCGCGCGGTGGCGATGTCGGCGCGCAGCGCGTCGGTGAGACGGTCGCCGAGGTAGGCGGCGATCTCCGCGTCGGTCCACGCGGCCAGCACGAGCTTGCCGACCGAGCTGCTCTCGACCGGGATCGTGCGGCCGGTCCAGTTCACGTTCACGACCTGCGGTGCGTCGACCTGGTCGATCACGAGCAGCGACGAAGCGCCGCCTATCGTGAGCGTCGCGGCCTCCCCCGTCTCGAGCGAGAGGCGCTCGATGATCGGCCGGGCGCGGCGCGCGAGGGCGGCACCGGGCGTGAGGGTCGCGAGGCGCATCGCGCCGAGCCCGACGCCGTACCGGCCGGTGTCCGGATCGCGCTCCACGAGGTCGTGCGCCTCGAGCGTCGCCAGCAACCGCCAGGCGGTGGAGCGGTTCACGCCGGCGGCGGCCGACAGCTCGGCACCGGTGAGGCCGCCCGGCGCCTCTGCGATCAGCTCCAGCAGACGGAGCGCCCGGTCGACGGACTGGATCATGTTGACATTGTGCGACGTCTGTTCGCATAATGCAACGATGTTCGTCAACCGCATGCCCCGCTACGACGTGCTCTCGGCCGAGGCCATGGACACGCTCGAGGGCGGCTGGCGCCGGCTGGTGTCGGAGATCGGCGTCCGCTTCGACCTGCCGGGGGCGCAGCAGCTGCTGCGCGACGCGGGCCAGGACGTGGCGGAGGACGGCGTCGTGCGGTTCGACCCCGACTTCCTGCTCGAGCAGGTCGCGAAGGCGCCCGGCGAGTTCGCGGTGCACGCCCGCAACCCCGCTCGCGACATCGTCTTCGGCGGCGATCACATGGTGTTCGGCGGCGTGGCCGGCGCGCCGTTCGTGCTCGACGGCGCCGAGCGCCGCGACGGCACGATCGCCGACCTGGAGCGCTTCGTGCAGCTCGGGCACACGTTCGACGAGATCGACACGACGGGCCTGATCCCGTGCGAGCCGACCGACCTGCCGCACGACTCGCGCCACCTCGACATGGCGTACGCGCAGCTGACGCTGACCGACAAGGTGGGCATGGCGGCGCTGTTCTCCGGCGAGAAGACGCGCGACTCGCTCGAGATGTCGGCGATCGTCTACGGCGGCCACGAGGCGCTGCGGCGCGCACCCGCCGTCTACGGCGTCGCGAACGTCAACTCGCCGCTGCGCTACGACGTCGCGATGCTCGAGGTGATGGAGGCGCTGGCCGAGGCCGGCCAGGTCACCGTGGTGACGCCGTTCCTGCTGATGGGCGCGATGTCGCCCGTCTCGATTCCGGCGGCGCTCGTGCAGCAGACCGCCGAGCAGCTGGCCGGCGTCGCCTACGTGCAGCTGGTGCGGCCGGGCGCGCCGGTGCTGCTCGGCTCGTTCCTCTCGCACACCGACATGCAGTCGGGCTCGCCCGGGTTCGGCGGGCCCGAGTCGGCGATCGGCCTGCTCGCCTCGGGGCAGCTGGCGCGGCGGCTTCGGCCTGCCGTGGCGCTCCGGCGGCGGCGCGCTCACCTCCAGCCAGCGAGCCCGACGCGCAAGCGATGTTCGAGGGGCTCAACACGATGCTGCCGGCGTTCCTGGCGGGCGCCAACTTCCTGCTCCACTCCGCCGGCTGGCTGGAGTCGGGGCTGGTCGCGAGCTACGCGAAGTACCTGCTCGACATCGAGGCGCTGAAGATCCTGCAGGCCCAGTTCACGCCGCTCGAGGTGTCGGTCGAGAGCCTCGCGTTCGACGCGCACGCCGAGGTCGGGCACGCCGGCCACTTCCTCGGGGCGGCGCACACGCTGGAGCGGTTCCGGACCTGCTTCTACCGGCCCGACGTGTTTTCGACCGCGAACTACCAGCGCTGGCTGCGCGACGGCGGCCAGGACGCGGCCGAGCGCGCGGCGGAGCTGGCGCGGAAGACGATCGAGGGCTACGAGCGGCCGCCGCTGGACGACGGCCGCCTGGCCGAGCTGGACGAGTACGTCGTCCGCCGGCGCGCCGAGCTGGGCGACTGACGCACACTACGGTCGACGTGGATCGGCCGATGCGCACGATCGTGACAGGAGCCAGCAGCGGCATCGGCGAGGCCACGGCCCGGGTGCTGGCACGCCGCGGCGACCGGCTGGTGCTGGTTCAGCGCAGGATGCCGGAGGTGGCCGACGAGATCGGCGCGGCGGTCGTGCAGTGCGATCTCGCGGTCGACGGCGCCGCCGAGCGGGCGGTCGACGAGGCGGCCGAGCGTCTCGGCGGGCTCGACGTGCTGGTCGCCAACGCCGGCACCATCATCCGCAAGCCGGCACTCGAGATGACCCTGGCCGAGTTCCGGCACGTGATCGACGTCGACCTCGTCGCGCAGTGGGCGCTGGCCCGCTCGGCTGCGCGTCACTTCCTCACCCAGGGCACCGGCGGAGCGATCGTCCTGACCGCGTCGATCCTGGCGTACCAGGGCGGCCTCAACGTCAGCGGCTACGCGGCCGCGAAGGCCGGGGTCGCGTCGCTGGCGCGGTCGTTCGCCAACGAGCTGGCAGCCGACGGCGTGCGTATCAACTGCGTCGCCCCCGGGTACGTCGCCAACGAGCAGACGCGCCCGGTGCGCGACGACCCGGTGCGCGGGCCGGCCATCACGGCGCGCATCCCGCAGGGTCGGTGGGCGCGCGATGAGGAGATCGCCGAGGCCATCGCGTGGCTCTCCTCAAACGCCGCGTCGTACGTGAACGGCACGGTGCTGACAGTCGATGGAGGGTGGATGGGGCGCTGATGGCGAAGCCGGTGATCGTGGTGGGCGGCGGCGTGATCGGCCTGGCCTGCGCGTACGCGCTGACCGACGCCGGCTGCGACGTCGTGGTGGTCGACGCGGGCGCCATCGGCGGCGGGGCATCGAAGGGCAACGCCGGCTGGGTGACGCCGAGCCTCGCAACGCCGCTCGCGGCTCCGGGCATCCTCGCGAGCGGCCTGCGCTCGGCGCTGGACCCGCGCGGCGCGCTGGTGATCCGGCCGTCGCTGGACACCGCCTGGCTGCGCTGGCTGTGGGCGTTCAAGCGCAACGCGCGGCCCGAGCAGTTCAGCGCCGGCATCAAGGCGCTGCTCGAGATGACGCGGCGCACGCTGACCGAGCTCGACGCGTACCGCGCGGCCGGCGTCGAGTTCGAGATGCACGCCGATGGCATCATCGCCGTCGCGCGCGACCGCTCCGCCTTCCACTGGTTCGACGACACGTTCGCGGAGCTCGCGCGGTACGGGTTCGAGGGCGACCTCGTGCACCTGGACGGCGACCAGGCACGCGCGGCCGAGCCGGCCCTGGGCGACGCCGTCGGCGCCGCGACGCGCATGACGATCGACCGCCACGTCGATCCGGAGAGCCTCGTCCATGGCCTCGCGGCAAAGGTCGGCCGCGTCGTGGAGCACGCGCCGGTGACCGCGATCGCGCGCACCGGCGCCGGCTGGCGGGTGCGGGCCGGGTCGGAGTCGCTCGCCGCCGAGGCGGTGGTCGTGGCCGCGGGGACGGCGGCGCCGCGGCTGCTCGCGCCGTTCGACGTGACGCTGCCGATCGTCGGCGCGAAGGGCTACTCCATCACGGCCCGTGGATCGGGCACCGCGCCGTCCTGCGCGCTGTACCTGTGCGAGCCGAAGCTCGGCCTGTCGGCGCTCGACGCCGGCCTGCGGATCGCCGGCTTCTTCGAGCTCGGGCGCACCGACGACGACGTGCACCCGGCCCGGATCCGGCAGCTCGTCGACGACACGCTGCCGTACCTGCGCGACTGGCAGCCCGAGCCCGGCTGGGAGGCCACGGGCTGGGCGGGGTTCCGTCCTGCGACGCCCGACAGCCTGCCGCTGATCGGCGAGGTGCCCGGCGAGCCGGGCCTCTTCGTCGCGGCCGGGCACGGCATGCTCGGTTTCACGCTCGGGCCGGCGACGGGCCGGGCGATCGTGGAGCTCGTGACCACCGGCGACGTGCCGGACTGGGTCGCACCGTTCGCCGTCGACCGGGCCTAGCCCGGGTAGTTCAGCGGCTGCCCGCGCCAGGGCGTGTCGGCCCACGCGAGGTGCCAGCCGGCAGAGGCTCGCGATCGCCAGACGCGACCCGCCGGGGCCGAAGAACGCGATGTTGGTCGGCGTCAGGGCCTGCAGCCCGCGCCAGTCGTCGAGCACGAGCTCGGGCTCGCCGCCGCCGGCCGCGACGCGGTAGATCTGGTTCGGCTGGAAGCACGACACCAGCAGCGCGCCGTCGTCGCAGAGCGCGATCCCGTCCGGCACGGTGCCCGGCAGGTCGGCGACGCGACGTCGCGAACCGTCGCTCAGCGACAGCGCCGTCACGCCGGGGTTGTCGTACGTCTCGACGACGTAGAGGGTGCCGTCGGGCGCAAGGGCGAGGCCGTTCGAGAAGTCGAAGCCGTCGGCGACGATGGTCGCCTCGCCGCCGCCGGGCGGCACCGCGACGATCCGTCCGTCCAGCGCGCCGGGCGTCTCGGGCCCGGAGTCGGACACGTAGAGCGTCCCGTCGGCCGCGAACACGGGGTAGTTCGGCAGCGTCAGGGCGGTGCCGCCGGCGGCGGTGCACCAGGTCTCGGCGTCGCCGCCGGCGAGGTCGACGCGGATGACGGCCTCCGGCCCGGAGGTGCAGATGATGAGGTGGCCGGCGCCGTCGCAGGCGAGGCCGAGCCCCCAGCCGTCGATGGTCGCGACGAGCGTGTGGCCGCCGCCGTCGGGGTCGATGCGGAACACGCGCCCGGCGTCGTCGCAGGCGTACAGCGATCCGTCGGGCGCCGCAGGCGATGCCTTCGGCGCGAGCGACGGGGGCAAGAGTGCGAGGCTCGAGCATGCGGTCGACTCTATCCGCCCGTGACACTTCCGCGCGCCTTCCGCGCGCCTTCCATGTGCGGGGTCTGACCCCGAAAACGGCCGTTCTGGGGTCTGACCCCAGAACGTTTCCGCGCGGGAGGCGCACGAAGCGCGCGCTTCGGCACGGAGCGTGCGCTGCGAGGACACGGTGCGTGCGCCGGCGGCACGTTCGAGCGCGGTAGTACTTCGGTTCGGGTTACGGGTCCGAGCGCGTCGCGAAGAACGACTCCGCCGGGAGCGTGCCCCGCAGCCGATCCGGGTCGGGGACCTCCCCCGCCTCGTCGCAGGCGAGCAGCAGCGCGCCGGCCGCCGGCTCCCACGTCGCCCGCACCGCGATCGCGTCCGGCACGGCGCGGGCCACGGCGTCGGCGTGCAGGTGCGCCGCCGGATGACGCAGCACGCCGCCCGCGAGCACCAGGGCGTGCGGCGTCTCCAGCTCGAGGCGCGAGGCCGTCGTGCGGACGGCGTCGGCGAACCGCGACGCGTCGGTCTCGATGATCGCCAGCGCCACCGCGTCGCCCGCCAGGGCCTCCTCGAACACCATCGGCACGATCGAGACGACCGGCGGACGGGGCCCGCGGCGGCTGAAGCGGTGCAGCAGCTCGATCACGTCGGGCGCGCCGAACAGGGCCAGCGCCCGTGCGGTCAGCGTCGTCGGGACGTCGTGCCCGAGGCCGTTGCGGTACACCGCCCGCAGCGCCGCCCGCGCGATGCCCATCGCCGCCATGCCGTCGGGCCAGAAGCCGAGGTGCCACGTCCTGCCCGCCGCGTTGCGTCCCGCGATCGCGCCGCCGGTGCCGACCACGGCCGCCACGCCGACGGCGTCGGGCGTGCCCGCGCGCAGGGTCGCGATGGCGTCGTTGAAGACGGTCGCCGTCCGGTGCAGGCCGAGCCGCGACGTCAGCTCGCGGTGGTGCAGCGCGAAGTCCTCCGGCCAGTCGGCGCCCGCCAGGCAGAACACCGCGGCGTCGAGGTCCGCGCCCGTCGCGCCCGCCTCGTCGAGTGCCCCCTGCGCGGCGGCGACGATCGCGTCGACCGCGGCCTCGGGCGAGTCGGCGCCGTAGATGTCGGCGCACCCCGCCCGGCCGGCGCCGACCACCGTGCCGTCGCCGTGGGAGACGAGCGCGACCGTCTTCGTGTTGCCGCCGTCGAGGCCGAGGACCAGGCTCATGGTTCGGGCTGCCACGCGGGACCGGCAACGATCCGGCCGCGCGCGGCGATGTGCGAGAAGAGCACCGGCGTGCCGCTCGCGACGAGCCGGTCGATCCACTGCAGGCGCGTCTGCAGGCCGAGCGCCTCGTCGGTGTCGAAGTACGCGTCCCAGGCCGGGTTCGCGACGTGCTCGGCGACGTGCAGGATGTCGGCTCCGTGCACGAACCCGTCGCCGATCCAGACGGCGGCGTGGCCGGGACGGTGGCCCGGCGCCGACTCGAACCGCAGGTGCGGCGCGAACTCGACGCCCTCCGCGACGGGTTCGAGCACGCCGTCGCGCTCCAGCGCCGCCACCAGCCCGGTGCCGAGGCACGGATCGGTCCGCGCCCGCCACCAGTCGATCGCCTCGTCGAGGATCACGACGCGCCGGAACGCCGCGCGCACGTCGTCGGGCCACGTGCCGGCGAGCGCCCCGCCGGCGTGGTCGCCGTCCATGTGCGTCAGCACCAGGGTGTCGACGTCGCCGATCGTCAGCCCGTGCCCGGCCAGCGCCGCGCGCAGCAGCTCCGTGCCCTCGAGGTCGTCGTCGTATCCGCCCGACCCGCAGTCGATCAGCACCGTCGTCCCGTTGCCCCGCAGCAGCAGCGCCGGTCACCGGCACCGTCACCGTGTCGGCGGGGAGAAGCTTGCCGGGCTCGAACGTCAGCTCGCCCAGATCGAGCAGGTCGATCCGGTAGCCGGCGGCGTCGGGGAGCCTCATGCGGCGAGCCGCCCGGGCAGGTGAGACGCGGTGCGCGGCGGCGAGCTCGTCGTAGAGGCGCTCGGCCCGCGGCAGCGTCCGCACCAGCGGGTTCGCGGCCAGCGCGCGGACGGCGTCGCGGCGGTCGCCGCGACCAGGCCGCCTCGGCGGCGAGGAACTGGTACTCGCCGAGCGTCTCGATCAGGCCCCGCACGTGGCGCGGCAGCGGCGGTGCGGGCTGCGGCGTCGATCCAGCCGTTGATCGTGCGCCCGTAGACCTCGACCACGAGGTCCTCGGGCAGGCCGGGCAGCACGCCGCCGCGGTTCGGCACGTTGACGGGGTGGCATCTCGTCCTTGCCGTTGAAGACGGCGTCCATGACGTCGATCGCGAGCTCCAGCTCGTGGATGCCGCCGCGCGACCGGGCGGGGTCGAGCTGCGGCTCGTCGCGCGTGACCTGCTCGTCGTAGTGGTCCCAGTAGCCCGGCGCCCGCGACCAGGATGTCCTCGGCGCGCGTGGTGGGCTTGGCCCGCAGCTCCGCCAGGATCTCGTCCTCGAAGTAGTAGTACTTGAAGTAGTCGGCCGGGACGGCGCCCATCGGTGACGGCCAGCTGCGCGAGGCGCTCGACCGGCTCGCGGCAGCTCGGGACCCTGCAGGCGCTCGGCGATCACCTCGATGAAGTCGCGGCCGTCGTACGTGTGCGTCGTACGGACCAGCAGCCGTGGTTGAGGCCGACCATGTGGCCCTCGACCAGCTCCGTCGTCGAGGCCCAGGTCGCGCGCCAGCTCGCGCGGGAAGATGATCGGCCCCTCGCACAGCGACACGAGCGGGATGTCGCTGTGGCGCGTCCACGCCTGCGCCACGATGTTGACGGGGTTGGTGTAGTTGAAGACCTTCGCGCGCGGCGCCACCTCGGCCAGCTCGGCGGCGACCTGCTGCAGCACGTTGATGGAGCGCAGCGCCATGAAGAAGCCGCCCGGCCCCTGCGTCTCCTGGCCGATCACGCCGTGCGAGAGCGGGATCCGCTCGTCCTGGCACGCGCGCCTCGAAGCCGCCGGGCCGGAAGCTCGAGAGGACGGCGTCGACGTCGGTGCAGGCCGGCGCGCCGGTCGGTGGTCGCCGTGATGGTGATGTCGAGCCCGCGGGCCTTCGCCATGCGCTCGGCCAGGCGGCGGATGAGGTCGAGCCGGTCGGCGTCGAGGTCGATCAGGACGACCTCGGAGCCGTCGAAGTCCTCCGCCGGTGTGGAGGAAGGAGGCCATGGTGCCGGCGGCGCGGGTGGAGCCGCCGCCCAGGTAAGCGATCTTGATGCGAGCCATCTATTCCTTGATCGCTCCCGCCAGCATGCCCCGGATGAAGTGCCGCTGGAGGAAGATGTAGACGATGATGATGGGGAGCGCGACGAGCACCGCGGCCGCCGCGACGGCGGTCGGGTCGCCGGCCCGCGCGGTGCCGGCGAAGAAGGAGAGGCCCAGCGGCGCGGTCTGCCGCGCCGGGTCCTGGATCAGCACGAGGGCGAGCAGGAACTCGTTCCACGTGTAGACGAACACGAGCGCGCACATGGTCGTGATCGCGGGCCGCGCCTGCGGGAGCAGCACGCGCCACAGCACCTCCCAGCTGGACGCGCCGTCGATGCGCGCCGCCTCGATCAGCGACCGCGGCGACGAGCGGAAGAACGCGCGCATCCAGAAGGTGCCGAACGAGACCGACTGTCCGATCTGCGGCAGGATCAGCGCCCAGTAGGTGTTCAGCAGGCCGACGCTCTGGAAGTCGTAGTAGAGCGGGATCACGGTCGCCTCGTACGGGAAGATGATCCCGAGCAGCAGCAGCGAGAAGACCCAGCGGTCGCCCCGGAACGTCATCGTGCCGAACGCGTAGCCGGTGCCGACCGACAGCACGGCCGAGACGGCGGTGACGGTCGCGGCGACGATGAAGCTCGACTTGAAGCCGGTCGAGAAGTCGCCCAGGTCCCACGCCACCTGGAAGCTGTGGAAGTCGAAGCTGTTCGGCAGCGCGAAGCCGGTGACGAGGTCTTCCTTCTGGTGGAACGCGAGGAAGACGATCGACAGGATCGGGTAGATGACCGCGATCGCGAACGCCGCCAGCACGGCGTAGGTGGTGGTGCGCTCGAAGACCGACGCGCGCATCAGTCGCGGCCGCGATCGGCGAGGAGGTTGACGGCGATCGCGAGCACGAAGATCACGACCGCGAGCGTGACGGCGATGGCGCACGCGTACCCGACGTCGTTGTACTTGAACGCGTTCAGGTACATCAGCAACGCCGGCACGTAGGTCTCGTCGCCGGGGCCGCCCTTGGTGGCGTTGTAGACGATGTCGAAGGAGCGCAGCGCGTTGATGGTCGTCAGCACGAAGGCGACGACCAGCTCGTAGCGCAGGCCCGGCAGCGTCACCGTCAGGAACTCGCGGAACGGCCCGGCGCCGTCGACGCGGGCGGCGTCGTACAGCGAGGTGGGAATCTTCTGGACGCCGGCGACGAACAGCACCATGCAGAGGCCGAACGTCACCCACGTGCCGATCGAGCCGATCGCGCGCAGCGCCCAGTCGAAATCGCCCAGCCAGCCGCGCGCCCACTCGTCGGGCGAGGACGAGCGTCAGCGCCGCGTTGAACGGGCCCTCCTCGGCGTAGAACCACACGAACGCCTGGGCGATGACGACGCCGGCGATGGTCTGCGGCAGGAACAGCACGGTGCGGAAGAACGTGAAGCCCGCGCACCGGATGGCGCGTCAGGAACCCGGTCAGCGCCAGGCCGAGGACGACCGGCAGCACCGAGTAGTAGATGATCAGCTGCAGCGCGTGGCCGAAGGCGGTGCGCACGTCGGGGTCGGACAGGGCCTGCGAGTAGTTGTCGAGGCCGACGAACGTGCCGACGGTGAGGCCGTCCCACTGGTACAGCGACAGCCAGGCGGCGTGCAGCAGCGGGAAGAACGTGAAGAGGACGAAGAAGGCGAGGCCCGGGAGGATGTAGAGCCACGCGACGTTGCGCGGCTCGCCCGGCGCCCGGCCGGTACGACGGCGCCGCGGCGCGCCGCCCCGGGAGACATGGCTCCCGGGGCGGGCGGTCGGATCGAGCTCGACGGGTTCGGCGCTCAACCGGCCTTCAGCTCGGCGTCGAACTTCGCCCAGTCGGCCTGGATCGCCTTGGCCGCGTCCTCGGGGGACGTCTTGCCGGCCATGGCCTCCTGGTAGTACTTGGCGAGCGTGTCGTACATCGACGGCGACGCCCAGTCGGCGTACAGCGTCAGGCCGCCGTCCGAGACGAGCTGCTGCCACGACGCGGTGACCTCGCCGAGGAACGGATCGTCGGCGGGCGGCGTCGTGCCGGCGATGGCCGGGATCTGCAGCGCCTTGTACATCAGGTCCACGGCCTCGGGCGAGGAGTGGATGTGGTTCAGCCACGCCGCGGCGACGTCGGGGTACTTCGTCTTCGCCGAGATGTGCCACGGGCCGGATGTCGCGCCGACGCCGACGTGCTTGCCGGAGTCGCCGGGCGGCATGTTGATCATGCCGGCGTCCTCACCGAGGCCGGCCTTGATGATGGCCGTCTCCCAGTTGCCGCCGACGAAGAACAGGCCCTTGCCCTTGGCGAACTCCGCCGCGGCCTGGTCGTAGCCGACCGCGTTGTAGTCGCTGTTGAAGTAGCCGGCCTTGCCCCACTCGGCCAGCTTCGTCAGGGCCTGGATGTTCTGCGGCGTATCGAAGGTCGAGCCCTCGACGTGGTAGATCCAGTCACGGAGCGGCTGGGCGTCGCCGTACGCGCCCTGCAGACCGCCGATGAAGTGGATCGTGCCGTAGCCCTCCTTGTTGCCGAACTCGAAGATCGGGTCGTCCCCGAGCTTCGCCTTGGCGTCGGCGAGCATCGTGTCGAACTCGGCGAACGTCGCCGGGATCGTCAGGCCCATGTCGGCCAGCTTCTTCTTGTTCACGTAGAGGCCCACGTTCTGGCCGGTCTGCGCGATGCCCCAGGTCGGGCCCTGGCCGAAGGTCTTGCCGTCTTCGGTCCACTGGAAGATCTGGTTCGTGTCGGCACCCCACCACTTGTCCCAGCCGTACGCCTTGACGTACGGATCGAGCGGGATGATCAGCTTGGCCTTCACCTGGGCGGCGTCGATCTGGTAGCCCTGGTTGCCCTCGGTGATGTCGGGGCCGTTATCCGACGCGAGCGCGCGGTTGACCGTGTCGACGAGGCTGTTGAAGTCCTTGAACTCGATGTTGATCTTGACGTTCGGGTACTTCGCCATGAACTGCTTCGTCAGCTCGCTGGATGACGGGCATGCAGGCCCGGATCCTGGTTGTCGTACGACCACACGTTCAGCTCGACGGGGCCGAGCGACTCGAAGCCGTCCATCTGGACGGTCGGCTCGGCCGCGGCCGTCGAATCGGCCGGGGCGGCCGTCGTGCCCGACGCGGCCGGGGCGGCCGTCGTCGCGTCGTCGTTGTCCGACCCGGGCGTGCCGCCGCAGGCGGCCACCACGAGTGCCACCAGCAGCGCGATCAGCGCCGCCATGGTCCCTCTCCTCATACCCATTCCTCCTCCTCCGTTTACCGACGGCGGACGAGCGTGGCGCGGAAGCGGTACCGGTCCGACCGGTAGTGCGTCCGGGCCAGCTCGACGAGCCGGTCGCTGGGATCGTACGCTGTCGTTTCCGCCACGAGCACGGGCTCGCCCTGGCGGATGCCGAGCAGCGCGCCCTCCCGCTCCGGTGCGGGCAGGGCCTCGACGGTGTAGGCCGCCCGCACGGGCGGAAAGCCGGCTTGCTCGAGCAGGTCGTACAGGGATGCCGCTGCGAAGTCGGTCCGGAGCGCGTCCGGGATCCGCGCGAGCGGGAACCGGGTGGCGTCGACCGCGACGGGCACGTCGTCCAGGAGCCGCAGGCGTTCGAGCTCGACCAGGTCGGCGCCGGGCGCGACGCCGAACAGCTCGGCCTCCTCGATGGTCGCGGCCCGCGTCTCGAGCCGCAGCACCCGCGCCGTGGCCTCCAGGCCGTGCCGGCCGCCGAGCTCCGTGAACGACAGCAGCTCGTTCGGCGGCTCGACCAGCGGCCCCGTGGCGACGAACGAGCCACGCCCCGCGGACGCCTCGACGAGGCCGTCGGTGGCCAGCTCGCCCAGCGCCCGGCGCACGGTCGCCCGCGAGACGCCGAGGCGCTCCGTGAGATCCCGCTCGGAAGGCAACCGGTCACCGGGGCCGAGGCTGCCGCTCGCGATTTCGTCCGCGATCAGCCGGTAGACGCGCAGGTAGAGCGGTTGCGGCGACTCGCCGAGTGCCACCATCGGCGGCGAGTATGACCTGTATGCCCCCTGCCTGCAAGTGGTCCGGTGTGGTACTGTCGCCGACGTGCCGACCACCTGGCGTGAGACCGAGCTCTGGCGCGACCTGACCGAGGTGCCGGAGGCGCTCCGGCAGACGCTGGCGGCGGCCGACGGCTTCGATGCCGCAGCCGACTGCCTGCGCGACGCGACCCGGGTGATCGCGACCGGCAACGGCGCAGCCTACTACGTCGCGCAGGCCCTCTGGCTGGCGTCGCTGGACTCCACGAGCGGCCCGCCGGTGGTCGCCGTGCCGGGCGGGCTGGTGGCGGGCGGGCGCTTCAACTGGCGGCCGGGCGACCGGCTGCTCGCGATCTCCTCGTCGGGCGAATTCCGCGACGTCATCGACGCGGTCGAGCAGGGCGCGCCGCGGCCCGTGGCCTGCGTCACGGCCAAGCCCGGCTCGTCGCTCGGCCGGCTCGCCGACGGCCGCGCCGTGCAGACCGTGCTCAACCAGCGCGCGCTGACGCACACCCAGGCCTTCTGCGGCGGCGTCGCGACGGCGCTGGCGGTGTGGGCCCGCGTGACCGGCGACGAGGGGCTCGCGGCCGAGCTGGCCGGCGCGCCGGCCGCGGTCGAGCGCGCCATCGCCGCCACCGAGCGCTTCATGGAGCAGAACGCCGCGCACCCGGTGCCGAGCGCCGCGGTGGTGTTCGGCTCCGGCCCGGCCTGGGCGGCGGCGCTGGAGGGCGCCCTGTTCCTGAAGGAGGTCGCGATGGTGCCGACCGAGGGCTGCGAGACCCGCGAGGGCGCCACCACCGCCATGTTCGCGCTCGGCGAGGGCCATCTGGTCCTCAGCCTCGCGACCCGCGACGACGCGCTGCTCGACGAGGCCGAGCGGCTCTGCGCCACGCGCGGCGCCACGGTCGTGCGCCTGCCGGGCGGCGACGAGGCCGACCGCCGCATCGCGCCCATCACGTCGCTGCCGGCGATCACGGCCTTCGCCGCCGCGCTCGCGATCACCGGCGGCCACGACGCGGACCATCCCAGCTGGGAGGCCGCGTACTACCAGACGGCGCAGGCGCAAGTGAGTGTGGGTGTCGGCGTCATCGGGCTCGGCTCCGTCTTCTGGGGGCCGTACATGTCGCTGCTCGAGCGGCTCCGCCAGACCGGCGAGGCGCACGTCGCGGCCGTCTTCGACCCCGATCCCGACAAGCGCCGGGCCGCGGGCACCCGGATCGGGATCGACGCGACGCTCCAGGCACCGAACGACGTGATCGGCCATCCCGACGTCGACCTCGTGCTGATCCTGACGTCGATGAACGAGCACGGCCCGCTGGCCCGGGCCGCGCTCGAGGCCGGCAAGCACGTGCTGGTCGAGAAGCCGATGGCGACGTCGCTGGCCGAGGCCGCCGAGCTCGTCGAGCTGGCCGCGAGCTCACCCGGCCACCTGCTGCCTGCGCCCCACATCCTGCTCTCGCCCACGTACCGGGCGATCAAGTCGCGGATCGAGGCGGGCGAGATCGGCTCGGTCGTCTCCGCTCGCGCCCGCTACGGGTGGTCGGGCCCCGACTGGGCCGCCTGGTTCTACCGCAAGGGCGGCGGTGCGCTGTTCGACCTCGGCGTCTACAACGTCGTCGCGCTATGCGGCATCTTCGGGCCGGCGCGCCGCGTCACCGCCATGACCGGCGTCGCGATCCCGCACCGCGACATCGCCGGCGAGGTCGTGCAGGTCGAGGCCGAGGACAACGC
Source organism: uncultured Actinomycetes bacterium (assembly GCA_963722525.1). GTDB lineage: Bacteria > Actinomycetota > Thermoleophilia > Gaiellales > F1-60-MAGs149 > VFJZ01. Next base: position 2,368,235 of record CAVRMM010000002.1, read on the forward strand.
GCACGTGCTGATCGACTTCGGCGACGGCCGCCTGGCGGTCGTCACGACCGGCTTCACGATGCAGAAGCTACCGCTCGCCCGCGGTCGAGCTGTACGGCACCGACGGGCGTGCTGCAGCTGCTCGGCGACGACTGGGCGCCGGAGGGCTACGAGCTGTGGCGCAACGGCAACGGCGCGTGGGAGATCCACGCCGAGTCCGATCCCACGTGGCCGTGGACCGACGGCCTGCGGCACCTGGTGCAGTGCATCGCCGCCGGCCGCGAGCCGGTGATCCGTCCCGAGCACGGCTACCACGCGCTCGACATCATGCTCGCGGCACAGGCCGCCGGCGACGACGGCCGCGCCCGCGAGATCACGAGCCCGTTTCCCGCGCCCGGACTACGCGTCGCTGCCGGGCCCCGTCGACGACCGCCGCCGTATCCACGACCCGAGGTCAACCCTGTGACGACCTACAGCCCGAGCCCGCGCCCGACGTTCGACGGCCCCACGGCGATCCCGTTCGCATCGGTCACCCGGCACGTCTGGGGCGACGCCGAGGCGGGCGAGGTGGCCGACTGGATCTACGCGTCGACCGGCAAGATCCACTGCCTCGTGTTCGGGCTGCCGGTCAACGGCGCCTTCCGTCACTCGCGCGAGTTCCTGACCGTGTTCGGGGCCGACGAGTGGCTGTGCGTGCTCGAGGGCACGCTCGCGATCTCGAACCCCGAGACGGGCGAGGTGGAGCGCATCGGCACGGGCGGCAGCGTCTTCTTCCGCAAGGACACGTGGCATCACGCCTTCGCGTGCGACGGCGCAGCCGCTGAAGGTGGTCGAGTTCTTCTCGCCGCCGCCCTCGACCGGCTCGTCGGGCGCCTACGCGCGCACGCGGCCGTACCTGGAGGAGTCGCGCTACGCCGACGACGCGCAGCTCGGCAACCTGGTGCCCGGCGCGCCGCGCGAGCGCACCCTGCACCCGGTGCGCGAGGCCGATCTGGTGTGGCGCCGCGAGCTGGGCGCGCTGGTCGGGCTGGCGTGCTCGACCGAGCACCTGACGGCGGGCCACCTCGAGGTGCAGGCGGGAGAGACGGCCGTCGCCCACACGCACGAGGGCGACGAGGTGCTGTACGTGACGGCCGGCGTGCTGCACGTGCGGGCCTGGCACGGCGACGAGACGCGCGTGTTCGAGCTGCGCCGCGACGACGCCTGCTACCTGCCGGCCGGCGCGCGCCACGAGTACCGCAACTACGGCACCGAGACGGTGCACGCGGTGTTCGGCGTGGCACCCTCCTACGCGTGAGACTCCTCGGCATCGACGTCGGCGGCACGAAGCTCGCTGCCGGCATCGTCGACGCCGCGACGGGTGAGGTACGCGAGCGCCGGGTATGGCCGACCGAGCCGGCGCGCGGCCCCGAGGCGGTGCTGGCCGACCTGGTGCGCTGCGCCTCCGAGCTGGTGCCCGACCGGATCGGCCTCGGCGTCTGCGAGCTCGTCGACCTGGCCGGCAGGACCACGAGCGCGTACACGATCGACTGGCGCGACCGGCACCTCGCCGACGCGTTCGCCGTGCCGTGCACCGTGGCATCCGACGTCCGCGCCGCGGCGCTGGCGGAGGCCCGGTTCGGGGCCGGCCGCGGTCGCTCGAGCTTCCTCTACGTGACCATCTCGACCGGTATCTCGCACTGCCTCGTCATCGACGGCACGCCGTGGCCCGGGGCCCGCGGCAACGCCATCGTGACGGGCAATCCGCCGGCCGAGCTGATCGCATCGGGCCGCGGGCTGCAGGAGGCCGCCGGCCGCGACAGCGCGCAGGACGTGCTGGGCGATCCAGCCTGCGCGCCGATCGTGGAGCGTGCCGCGGCCGAGCTGGCCGGTGCGATCGCCGCGGTCGTCGACGCGGTCGATCCGGAGGCGATCGTGCTGGGCGGCGGCCTGGGCCTGGAGCGTGGCTACAGCGCCCTCTGGGAGCCCGACATGCGCGCCCGTCTGTTCAGTCGCGACACGGCGAAGCTCGACATCGTCGAGGCCGAGCTGGGCCCCGACGCGGGCATCGTCGGCGCGGCCCTCTCAGCGCTCTGAGCCCGAATTTATCTGACTTTAGTCAGACAAATCGCGTCGCGCGGATGACGCATTGTCTGTATCGAAACACGCGCGCACTGTCACGGGTCGCGCGATCCGCGCGCCTTCTGCGCGTGTCCTGTGATCGGGGTCTGACCCCCGAAAACCTCCGATTGGGGTCAGACCCCAGACGATTCACCGGCGGGGGCAGACTCCAACCGCCAGAAAACCCCGCTCGCGCTGGTCTCTCTAGCTGCGCTCGCCGAACTGTTCGGCCGCTGCTCTCGCCTCCGGCCGGCGGAACGCCTCCACCGTCGCCTCCGTCTCCAGCTCCAGGGCCTTCAGCAGCTGCTGCTGCAGCTCCTCGTTGACCATGCGCTTCAGCCGGCGGACGCTCCAGCCGTTCTTCTGCGTGATCTCGGTCGCCCACGCCACCGCGGCGTCGACCATCTCGTCGCGCGGGACGACGCGGTTCACGAGGCCGAGCGCCTTCAGGTCGGCGGCGCTCTGGCGCTCGCCCAGCAGCAGCAGCTCCATCGCCCGCTGGTGGCCGACGGCGAGCGGCAGCAGGTGCGTGACAGCGCCCGTCACGTACTGGCCGATCGCCATCTCGGGGAAGAACGCGACGAGGTCGTCCGCCGCGACGACGAGGTCGCAGTTCAGCAGCCACTCGAAGCCGCCGCCGACGGCGTAGCCGTGCAGGGCGCCGACCACCGGCTTGCCGTTCAGCATCAGGTCGCGCGTGATCTGCTGGATGGCCTCGATGTGCGCGCGCGGATCCTTCGCCTGCGCGGCGAACTCCTTCAGGTCGTCGCCGGCGCAGAACGCGCGGCCGGCGCCGGTCAGCACGATCGCGCCGATGTCGGGATCGGCGTTCGCGTCGACCAGCGCCGCGTGCAGGTCGGCCAGCAACGCACCGGAGATGGCGTTCAGGCGGTCGGGGCGGTCGAGCGTCACGATCGCGACGGCATCGCGCAGCTCGAGCTTGGCGTAGGTCATGGGTGGCGCTCCACGTAGCTGGTCTTGTGAGCCGTGCGGCCGAGCGCCTCGTACGGGACGATGGTGGCGTCCGCGCCGGCGCCGATGCCGCGCTTCAACTGCTCGTCGAGCACCGCCTTCGCCTCCGTCAGGCGACCCTCGGGCAGCCCTTCGGCGGCCTCGGCGCGCAGCTCGATGCGGTCGTACGGGCCAGGTCCGCGCAGGTCGATGCGGAGGTGGCCGGAGAGCAGCTCCGGCAGGCCGGCGACAACCGCCCGGACGGCCGTCGGGAAGACGTTGACGCCGCGCACGTTGAACATGTCGTCGGTGCGGCCGGCGATGCGGAACCGCCACGCGGTGCGGCCGCACACGCACGGCCCGGTGCCGGTCACCGTGACGGTGTCGCGGCAGCGGTAGCGCACGAGCGGCTGGCAGTCGCGCGCGAGGTGCGTGCACACCAGCTCGCCGGTCGACCCCTCGGCGATGGGCAGCCGCTCCAGCGTCGCCGGGTCGATGATCTCGGCGAAGACGACATCGCTCGCGTGGAAGTGCAGGTCGGTCGTCTCCTCGCACTGCGAGCCGAGGATCGACAGCACCTCCGACAGGCCGAAGTTCGCGTTGCGCACGGCGAAGCCCCACGTCTCCTCGAGGCCGCGCCGGAAGTCGGCGTTGTCGAGCCCGGCCTCGCCGCCGAACAGGGCGATGCGCAGGCCGAGGTCGCGCGGCTGCAGCTCCGTCTCCTCGCGCAGCACCTTCGCGAGCAGCGCCGGGTACGACGGCGTGCACGAGATGGCGTTGACGCCCAGCTCGCGGATCACCTCGACCAGGCCGCGCGTGTTGCCGACCCCGAACGGGACGACGGTGGCGCCGGCGGCCTCGAGGATCAGGTGGTCCGTGAGCCCGCCCGTCCACATCTGGTAGTTGAGGCAGTGGACGACGCGGTCGGTGGGAAGCAGCCCGGCGGCCCGCATGCCGCGCGCGCCGACCTCGGCCGTGATCGCCGCGTCGCGTGCCGTGTAGCCGAGGTTCATGCCGCTGCCGGACATGCCGGAGGTGCGGTGCAGGCGGATCACGGCGGCGAGATCGGCCGCGACGTAGTCGCCGAACGGCGGCGTCGCCAGCTGGCTCGCGCGCAGCTCCTCCTTGTCGGTGAAGCCCACGCCGCGCAGCGCGTCGAGCGAGATGGTCTCGGGCAGCCGGTCGCGGTAGAAGGCCGAGCGACCGCGCACGTAGGCCCACTGCCCCCTCAGCCGCTCCTCCTGCAGCGCCGCGAGCTCCGTCGGCTCCAGCGTCTCGATCGCGGCGTCCAGCACGGGTGAAAGTCTGCCTGAAAGCGCCTACCGGCCGGGCCGGGCGAGCACCACCTGGACGTCGCGGAGGATCCGCTCGCGGAAGCCCGCCTCACAGAACGACAGGTAGTAGTCCCAGATGCGCACGAACCGCTCGTCGTAGCCGAGCGCGCGCACCTCGTCGATGCGGGCGTGGAACGACTCGCGCCACAAGCGCAGCGTCTCGGCGTAGTGCGGCCCGATCTCCTCCAGGCCCTGCACGTGGAGCCGCGACGAGCGCCGCATCGCACGGAGCATCACCTCGAGCGAGGGCAGGTGCCCGCCGGGGAAGATGTACGCCTGGATGAAGTCGCGCGTGCGGCGGTAGGTGGCGTAGCGCTGCTCGGGCAGCGCGATCGTCTGCACCAGCGCCCGGCCGCCGGGCTCGAGCACGCGGTCGAGCGTCTGGAAGTACGGCTCGAACAGCGACTCGCCGATGGCCTCGAACATCTCGATCGAGACGACGTGCGTGTACGTCCCCTGCACGTCGCGGAAGTCGCAGTACTCGATCGACACGCGCTCCTCGAGACCGGCCGCCTGCACGCGCTCGCGCGCCTCGTCGTGCTGCTCGCGCGAGATGGTGATGCCGGTGACGTGGCAGCCCCGCTCGCGGGCGGCGTGCAGCGCGAAGCCGCCCCAGCCGCAGCCGATCTCCAGCACGCGGTCGCCGGGGCCGAGCTCGAGACGGTCGCAGATGCGCCGGTACTTGGCCTGCTGCGCGTCGGCGAGGCTCTGCCCCTGGTGCTCGAAGATCGCGCACGAGTAGGTGAGTGAGTCGTCCAGGAACAGGCGGTAGAAGTCGTTGCCGAGGTCGTAGTGGTAGTGGATCTTGCGCTCGGCCCGGCGCATCGTGTTGGGCAGCCCGAGGCGCGGTCGCTTGCTCGTGATGCGCGTGATCGTCTTCAGCGGGTGGCGCTCGCGAGCCACCTCGATGTTACGGCCCAGCAGCGAGATCAGGCCCGGCAGGTCGGACGTCGTGAAGTCCCCGGCCACGTACGCCTCGCCGAACCCGACCCTGCCGCGCAGCGCCAGCCGGCGGAAGAAGTCGTCGCGGACGATCTCGGAGCTGCTGCCACTCGTCGGCCTGCGGGTCGCCGAACCGCTGGACGCTGCCGTCGGGCAGCACCAGCTCGAGGCCGCCGAGCGACATCAGGCCGAGGCCCTTCAGGATCACGCGCTCGGCGACCGCCGCCAGCGGACCGGCGGACGGGCGCGGCAGCTCGCGGAGCGCGGTGGTGCGGCGCGCGGCGAGCGTCATCGGGACGACCCCCGGCCCGGAGTGAACGAGGGCTTCGAGAACACGGGGACTCCTTTCAGCCAGAGGCGGATGGCCTGCCAGTGGATCAGGCCGGTGACACGGCCCGAGAGCAGCGGGTTGCGGGCGATGGTGCGCAGGAGCGCGAGATCGGTGAGCGGCTGACCGTGACCGGTGAGCGTCGCGATGAAGGGCCGGCCGCCGTCCTGCTCGACGTCGATGCGTGCGTACAGGCGCTCGCCGGGCTCCGAGAGGAAGAAGCGGTAGGTCTGGTCCATGCCGAAGAACGGCGACACGTGCAGCTCCTTCGGGTGCACGTGGCTGCGCAGGCGCGTGCCGGCGACGGCGTTGCCCGGCTCGAGCAGGTACGGGCGCCGCTCGCCGAACGTGTTGTTCACCTCGGCCACGACCATCTCCGTCTGCCCGTCGGGGCCGGCCAGGTACCAGAACGAGACGGGGTTGAACACGTACCCGGCCAGCCGCAGGCTGGTGACGAGGCGGATCGGGCCGCTCGGCGGCTCGTGGCCGCGTGAGCGCACGTAGGTGCGGATCGCGTCGGCCAGCGGGCGGTCGCCGTCCAGGTAGTCGGCGTCGCGGATCGTGACCGGGCGGCGGCGGTCGTAGCCGACCAGCTGCAGCCGGTTCAGCTCGTCCAGGCGGTCGACATCGAGCCCGAAGTACGCCACGCGGTAGGTGAAGACGTTCTCGGCCGGCGTGCGGCGCGCGTGCATCACGGTGCCGGTGTAGAGCACGTGCGGCGTCATGCGACGATCGCCTCCGCGGCGCGCTGGCCCGAGGCCAGGCCGTCCTCGTGGAACCCGAAGCCCTGCCACGCGCCGGCGAACGCCGTGCGGTTCGGCCCGTTCAGCCTCGGCAGCTCGGACTGCGCCGCGAGGCTGATGAAGGTGTACTGCGGGTGGGTGTAGGCGAAGCGGGCGATGACCCTGGCTTCGTCGATCTCGCGCCCGCGGTTCAGCGTCACGCAGTACTCCTCGTCCTCCGACAGGCGCTGCAGGCGGTTCATCGAGTAGGTCATGGTGGGGTGCGAGCCCTCCGGCGCGCAGGTCTCGAGCTGATAGTTCCACGCGGCGCGCACGCCCCGCGACCGGGGCAGGAAGCGCGCGTCGGTGTGGAGCACCGTCTCGTTGACGGTGAAGGCGAACGAGCCGAGCAGCCGCTGCTCGTCGGCGGTCGGGGCGGCCAGCAACGCCAGCGCCTCGTCCGCGTGGGTGGCGACGACCACCCGGTCGAAGCGGCGCGCCTCGCCGTCGCCGGTGCGCAGCGTGACGCCGTCGGCATCGCGCTCGATGGTGCGCACGCCGTCCAGGTGCAGCGTGCCGCCGAAGCGACCCAGCAGCGCGCGCACGTACTCCCGGCTGCCGCCGGTGACGGTGCGCCACCGGAAGTGCCGCAGCCCGAGCACGCCGTGGTTGGAGAGGAACGAGACGGCGTAGCGCGCCGGGAAGTCGAGCGCCGCGTCGGGCGGTGTCGACCAGATGGCGGCGCACAGCGGCACCAGGTAGTGGTGGGCGAAGCGGTCCGAGTACCGCTCCGACGCGACGAAGCGGGCCAGCGTCGACCCGGCGTGCTCGTCGCGGGCGATCACGGCCTCGGCCGTGCGCTGGAACCGCAGGATCTCGGGCAGCAGCCGCCCCGCTCGGTGCGGCCGGCGGCTCGAGAACTCCAGGCCGCAGCCGGCGCAGGACACGGCGAGCGACATCTCGGAGTCCTGCGTCGCCACGCCCAGCTCGGCGAACAGCGCGAGCAGCCGCGGATAATTGACGGCGTTGTGGACGATGAAGCCCGTGTCCACCGCGAGGCGGCGCTCGACGCTGCGCACGTCGACGGTGTTCGTGTGGCCGCCGACGCGGGATTCGCGCTCGAACAACTCGACCTCGTGCGACCGGTCCAGCGCGTGGGCGGCACCCAGGCCGGCGATGCCCGTTCCGATTACCGCGATGCGCATGCGGGAAGGTATGGGGTCATCGAGCCAGTCAACGAAGGATCATTCGCAGGACGGCGAACTCCGGATCGGTTTCCCGGAAGAGACGCGAGGGTGGATTGAGCATCGTGGACGAGAGCACCGGCCCCGTCGGGACCGTGCGAGAGCGGACGTCGTGGCCGAGCAGGATCATCACGTTCACGGCCGTCGCGGGCCCGCCGCTCGGGCTGCTGCTGGCGATGGGCCTCCTCTGGGGCGTCGCCGCCGGCCCGGTCGATCTGGTGCTGTTCTTCTCGATGTACGTCATCTGCGGCCTGGGCATCTCGCTGGGCTTCCACCGCTACTTCACGCACCGCTCGTTCCAGACCCGCCCGTGGTTCAAGGTCACGCTCGCCATCCTCGGCTCGATGACGCTGCAGGGCCCCGTCACGCAGTGGGTGACCGACCACCGCAAGCACCACGCCCTGTCCGACCAGCCGGGCGACCCGCACTCGCCGCACACGCACGACGGCGACACCTGGATCTCGAACGTGTTCGGCATGTGGCACGCGCATGTGGGCTGGCTGTTCCGCACGAAGGGCATGGAGCGCGGCGACCACTACGGCCGCGACCTGCTCGAGGATCCCACGATCCGCCTGGTCGACCGCCTCTACTTCGTCTGGGTCGCGTTCACCTTCGGCATCCCGTTCGTGATCGGCTGGGCGGTCGGCGGCGGCTCGGTCGAGCTGGGCCTGCAGGCCATGATCTGGGGCGCCGTGCTGCGGATCTTCCTGTTCCAGCACGCCACGTGGGCCGTGAACTCCGTCTGCCACCGGTTCGGCTCGCGCGACTTCAAGACCCGCGACGAGAGCCGGAACAACCTCGCCGTCGCGATGCTGACGTTCGGCGAGGGCTGGCACAACAACCACCACGCGTTCCCGGCCAGCGCCCGCCACGGCCTGCTGCCGCGGCAGTTCGACCTCACCGCGGGCGTCGTGAAGGTGCTCGAGCGATGGCACGTGATCTGGGACGTGAAGCTGCCCGACGCCTCGGCACTCGAGCGCCGGCGCGCCCCCGCGGCCTGACCCCCGGCCCTGCAACTGGAGCGTTCGCTCGCGCGAGCCGCGTAGAATGCGACCCGCTCGACCTTTCTTCCGGAGGCACGTAGTTGGCAGCGATGAGACAGCGCACGAAGCGCGCGACGGGTAAGCCCAAGAAGCGCAAGCGGATCCAGATCGCCGATTCGGAGATCCGCTACACGAACATCGAGGTGCTGAAGCGCTTCCTGTCCGAGCGCGGCAAGATCCGTTCGCGCGCCATGACCGGCCTCTCGCGGCGCCAGCAGGCGCTCGCCGCACGCGAGGTCAAGCGAGCCCGCGAGCTCGCGCTGCTGCCGTACATCATGGAGAAGGAAGGCGGCGACAAGCCGCGTCGTGGTGGACCCCGTGGCGACCGCGGCGATCGCGGCGACCGCTAGGTCTTCCGTTCGGCCGGCCCGCTGCGCTCACACCGCCAGCAGGTCGGCGATCTTCAGCCGGATGATCTTCACGACCTCGTCGAGGGCGATCGCCATCTCCAGCTCGGGCTCGTGGGTGAGCCGCTGCTCGTAGGCGGCCAGCTGCGCGTCGGGTGACCGCTGGTGCGTGCACAGCACGAACGCGAAGCCGAAGCGCTCGCGGTAGGCGCTCGCCTCGCTCTGCGGGCCGGCGTGCGCCTCGATCAGCGCCAGCTGCCGCTCGTCCTCGGCCCGCGCGATCGCACCGCGAAAGGCCGCCACCAGCTCCAGCGCGTCGGCGAACGGGCGGTAGTCCCACGCGCCGTACGCCACCCACGGCGAGCCCGTGGCGATGTGGCCGAGCCGGAGCGTGAAGGCCTCGCGGTCGAGCGCGTTGACCTCCTCCAGCGTCACGGCTCCGCCAGCAGGTCGTCGGGCCGCACCGGCACCCGCGTCACGGGCCGGCCGGTGGCCGTTCGCAGTGCGGCCGCGATGGCGGGCGTCGAGGCGATCGCCGGCGGCTCGCCGATGCCGCTTAGCCCGCCGGCGCCCTCGGGCTGGGTTTCGAGTAGCTCCATGCGCACGGGCGGCATGTCGAGGATCGTCGGAATCAGGTAGTCCGTGAACCCGGTGGTGCGGACGATGCCGTCGGCGACGTGGAGCTCCTCCATCAGCGCCAGGCCGAGGCCCTGCGAGATGCCGCCCTGCACCCGCGCCTCGCACTGCACGACGTTCGCGATGCGCCCGACGTCCTGCGCGGCCGCGACCTCCACGACCCGCACGAGCCCGAGGGCCAGGTCGACGTCGCAGACGGCGCGGTGGGCCGCGAAGCAGAGCGTGACGCCGTCGGCGGGCGCGGGCGCGTCACCCGTGGCGGCGTTGCGGAAGCCCACGGCGTAGCCGACGCCGCGGGCCACGTCCTCGCCGTGGGTGGAGTTCGACATGCCGCCCGGCAGCTCGCGCAGATCCACCGGGCTGGTGCGGTGGACGGGCGGGATCGGCATGGCTCGCAGGCGCTCGAGCAGCTCGCGCACCGGCACCGCCCCGGCGATCGCCTCGCCCGTCACCAGGCGGTCGCCGGCGACCAGCGCGTTTCGCAGCCGCAGCTCGAGCGGGTCCAGCTCGAGCTGCGCGGCGAGACGATCCATCTGCGCCTCGTGGGCGACGGCCACCTGGACGGCGCCGAAACCCGGCAACGCGCCGCACGGCGGCGTGCTGGTGCACGTGGCGCGAACGTCGATCTCGGCGCTGCGCACACGGTACGGCCCGGCTGCGAAGCAGGCTGCGGCCGAGACCACGGCCGGCGACGACGACGTGTAGGCCCCGCCGTCGAGGAGCACGTCGGCCTTCACGTAGACCAGTTCGCCGTCGCGGGTCGCACCGTGCTCGTACCGCAGCCACGCGGCATGCCGGTGCACGTGGGCGCGAAATGCCTCGTCACCCCGGTAGGTCATCTGCACGGGTCGCTTGGCCCGGACGGCGAGCAGGCACGCATGGATGGCGATCGCCGCGTCTTCGCGGCCGCCGAACGTGCCGCCCGCACCGGCCGGATGCACGCGCACGAGCGCCGGCGCCAGCGACAGCACGGCGCACACCTGGTCGCGCTCGCCCTCGGGCAGCCGCGTCGCGACGTGCAGGTCGATGCCGCCGTCCTCGGCCGGGATCGCCAGCGCGGACGACGGGCCCAGGACGCCCTGGTCCTGCATGCCGACCTCGTACGTGCCGCTGACCACCACGTCGGCCTCCGCCACCGGTTCGCCGTACCGGATCCGCGCCGCGTGCAGCACGTCGCCCGCGGCCGGGTCGACGGCGGGCTCGAGCAGCTCGTAGTCGACCGCGACCAGCCCGGCCGCCAGCCACGCGGTGGCCGCGTCGACGGCGGCGATGACGGCGACGGGCTCGCCGGCGTAGCGGACGACGTCCGACGCCAGAACGGGCTGATCGGCCACCTCGATGCCGTACACCTGGCGTCCCGGCACGTCGGCGCTCGTCAGCACCGCCTCGACGCCCTCGGTCGCGAGCGCGGCCGCGACGTCGATGCCGCGGATGCGCGCGTGCGGGTGCGGGCTGCGGACGGTGGCGCCCCAGAGCATGCCCTCGACGTGCAGGTCGGTCGCGTAGGCGAACAGCCCGGTCGCCTTCGGCTCGGCCTCGCTGCTGGAGACCAGCTCGCCGATGTGCCCGCGCACGAGCACGATGGCCTCGCGGGAGCTCACGGGATCGGCTTCCTGGCCGAGGCGAGCCGGACGGCGTCGAGGATCTTCTCGTAGCCGGTGCAGCGGCACAGGTTCCCTGCCAGCGCCTCGCGGATGGCGCCGTCCGACGGCATCGGCACCCGCTCGAGCAGGTCGTGGGCGGTCATCACCAGGCCGGGCGTGCAGAAGCCGCACTGCACGGCGCCGGCCTCGATGAACGCCGCCTGCACCGGATCGATGCGGCCCTCCTGCGCGAGCCCCTCGATCGTCACGACACGGCATCCGTCCGCCTGGCCGGCAGCGACGAGGCACGCGTTCACCAGCACGCCGTCGAGGTACACCGAGCAGGCGCCGCACCGGCCTTCCTCGCACGCGCTCTTCGTCCCGCGCAGGCCGAGCCGCTCGCGGAGCAGCATCAGCAGGCTCTCGCCCACGTCCGGCGTCTCGGCGTCGCACGGCGCACCGTTGACGTTGAGCGAGACCTTCACGCGTCGGCCTCCTCGATCTCGGCCATCGACCACGTGACGGCGCGGCGGGCCAGGACGCCGATCGCGCGGCGCCGGTAGGCGGCGGTGCCGCGCAGGTCGTCGGCCGGGTCTGCGGCGGCCGCGCACAGCTCGCCGAACCGGGTCGCAACTCCGTCATCGACGGCCCCGGCGCCCAGCGCACCGACCAGGAACGCCTCCGCCTCCGGTGCCCGCAGCACCGTCGGGCCGGCCGCGCCGATCGCCGCGCCGACCCGCCCGGACGGGTCGATGTCGAGCGCGAACGACGCGATGCTGGTCGTGACCGCGCCCCGGCCGCCGATCCTCGAGAATACCTGCGGGCCGCGGGCGGCGGGGATGTCGACCGCCACGACGAGCTCGTCCGGCGCCAGCGACGTCCGCTTCGGCCCGAGCAAGAAGTCACCGATCGCAATCGTGCGGCGGCCGCCCTGGGATGCCACCTCGATGACGGCGTCCACCGCCACCAGCGGCGGCAGCGCGTCGCCGGCCGGCGAGGCCGTCGCAAGGCTGCCGCCGATCGTCCCGCGGTTGCGAATCTGCGGCGAGCCGACGGTGCGCGCCGCATGGGCGAGGCCGGGGAGCTGGCCCGACAGCTCCGAGATGAGCCGGGCGTACGGCACGCCGGCGCCAAGCCGGACGGCGCCGTCGCGGCGCTCCCAGTCGAGCAGCTCCGGCACGCCGGTCAGGTCGATCATGCGCTCGGGCCGGAGTCGGCCGCCGTTCACCTCGGCCATCACGTCGGTGCCGCCGGCGATGGCCAGGGCATCCGCGTAGCGGGCACGCAGGTCGAGCGCGTCCGCCAGCGAGCGAGGGCGCTCGACGACGGTCACCCCACGCCACCGGCGAAGATCGCGCGCACCGTCTCGACCGTGTCGGCCTCGTCCGGGCGCTTGTCGGGCCGGTAGCCCTTGACGCGGGCGAACCGCAGCGCCATGCCGCCCGGGTAGCGGGTGCTGGCCTGGATGCCGTCGAACGCGATCTCCACGACGAGCTCCGGCCGCACGTGCACGACGTGGCCCTCGCGGCCGGTCTCGCGCGCCAGCAGCTGCTCGGTCTGCCAGGCGAGCACCGCGTCGGTGAGCCCCTTGAAGGTCTTGCCGAGCATCACGAACCCGCCCGACGCCTCGTCGCGGGCCCCCAGGTGCAGGTTCGACAGCAGGCCCTTCCGGCGGCCGCTGCCCCACTCCACGGCCAGCACCACGAGGTCGAGCGTGTGCGTGCGCTTGACCTTCAGCCAGGCCGAGCCGCGGCGCCCTGCCTCGTACGTCGCCTCGAGCGACTTCACCATCACGCCCTCGTGCCCGCGGGCCAGCGCGTCGTCGTAGAACGCGGTCGCGGCGCCCGCGTCGTCGGTCACGATGCGCGTGATGGCGTGATCGCCGGCGATGCGCTCGAGCGCCGCCCGCCGCTCGGCCAGCGGCAGGTCGAGCAGGTCGTCGCCGTCCAGGTGCAGCAGGTCGAACAGCAGCACGTCGAGGGTCGAGCCCGATCGGCGTGAGGAGAACGCGCTGGCCGTCTCCTGGAACGGCGCCGGCCGCCCGTCGGGACGCAGCAGGATCGCCTCGGCGTCGGCCACCAGCGACCGCACCGGCAGCGCCCGGACGGCGGCCACGACCTCGGGCAGCCGTGCGGTCACGTCGTCGAGGCTGCGGGTGAAGAGCGCCACCTCGTCGCCGTCGCGGTGGGCCTGCACACGCGCGCCGTCGAGCTTCCACTCCACCGACGCCGGCGAGTGGGTGGCGAGCGCCTCCTCGATCGAGGCCGCCGGCGACGCCAGCATCGGCGCCAGCGGCCGGCCCACGACGAGCGAGATCTGCGCCAGGCCGGGCGCGCCCTCGGTCAACGCCACGAGCGCGACGGCGCCGAGGTCGCCGGCCAGCATCACCGCCCGCCGGAGCTCGGCGGGCGCCACGCCCGTGGCCGCCGCGATGGCGTCGGCGACCAGTGACGCCTGCGCGCCCTGGCGCAGCTCGCCCATCACGAGCCCCGCGAGCAGCTGCTGCTCGGGCTCGGTGGCGCGGGTCAGCAGGTCGGCCAGCAGCGCGCGCCGCTCGGTCGCCGAGCCGCGTCCCGACACCACGGCCATCCGCGCGAACACGGCGTCCGCCTCGGCCACCGTCAGCGACGGCTCCGCCGCGGGCGACGGCAGCTCGCGCAGCGACGCCCAGCCGGCGCCGATCTGGCGCTGGCGCAACTCGCCCGACAGGAACGCGACGCCGGCCTCGATCTCGTCCGGCGCCAGCTCACGGATGGCGTCGGCCAGCAGCGCCGCCTTCGTGGTGCGGGCCCGCGTGGCGCGCAGCGCCGCGGAGGTCGCCGCGATGCGCTCGAGCCTCACGCCGCCGCGAACCGGGTCGCCTCGTCGTCGATCACCCGCGCGCGCCGAGGTCGAGGATGGCACGCTCCATCACGTCGAGCGCGACCGCCACGTCGAGCGTGTCGACGTTCTCGGCCGGGTTGTGCGAGATGCCCTTCTCGCAGCGCAGGAACAGCATCGCCACGGGGCAGATGCGCGCCAGAGCGGCCGCGTCGTGCCCTGCGCCGCTCGGCAGATCGCGAGCCGGGAAGCCCTCGGCGCCGATCGCGTCGGCCAGCACGGCGCGCAGCCGCGCGTCGCACGGCACCGCCGGGTCGCCCGACAGCTCGGTGGCGGTGATCGGCACGCCGCGGCGCGCGGCGATCGAGGCCGCGGCATCGTCCACGGCCGTCAGCGCGTAGACCAGCCGCGCGTCGTCGGGATGCCGGATGTCGGTGGTGAGCACGACGCGGCCGGCGATGACGTTCATCGCGCCCGGCTCGGCGTCGAGGATGCCGACGGTGGCGACCAGGTCGGGCGTCGCGCGCCCGATCTCCTCGATCGCCAGCACCAGCTCGGCGGCGGCGGCGAGCGCGTCCTTCCGGCCCGCCATCGGCGTGGTACCGGCGTGGCCGGCCATGCCGCGGATCTCCCACGAGTGGCGCACCTGCGCCTGGATGCCCGTCACGACGCCGATCGGCAGGCCCTCCCGCTCGAGCGCCGGGCCCTGCTCGATGTGCAGCTCGAGCCAGCCGACGGTCGACGCCGCGTCGCGCGCACACGACGGGATGGCGTCGGGATCGCCGCCGATCGCCCGGATGGCCTCGCGCATCGTGATGCCCTCGCGGTCGACACGGTCGAGCCAGGCCTGGTCGAAGGCGCCCGCGACGACGGAGGAGCCGAGGTAGTCGGTGCCGTAGCGCACCGACTCCTCGTCGGAGAACGCGCACACCTCGAGCGCGAACGGCAGGCGCGCGCCGCGCGCCGCGAGGCGCTCGACGACGGCGAGCGCAGTGAGGACGCCGAGTGGGCCGTCGTAGCGGCCGCCGTCGGGCACGGAGTCGAGATGCGAGCCCAGCAGGAAGGCGGGCGCGTCGGGCCGCGACCCTTCGAGGCGGCCGAACAGGTTGCGTACCGCGTCGCGCCGGGTGGTGAGGCCCGCCTCGCGCATCCACCCCTCGACCGCGGACATGGCCGCCTCGAGCTCCGGGGTCGCGAACAGCCGGGTCAGCTTGCCCGGCTCGGCGGTGAACTCCTGCAGCGCGTCGCAGCGCTCCATCACGGTCGCGGCATCCATTAGGCGCCGATCATACTGCGGGAGATGGATCGCCGACGTCTGATCGCCGTCGCCCGTGGCGACGCCGAGCCGGATCTCGTGGTCGAGGGCGCGCACGTGTTCTGCGCGTTCACCCGCGAGTGGCTGCACGGCGACGTCGCGATCGCCGACGGCCTGTTCGCCGGCGTCGGCTCCTACGAGGGCGGCACGCGCATCGCGGCGCACGGCCGCTACCTGGTGCCGGGCTTCATCGACGCGCACATGCACATCGAGTCGTCGAAGCTGACGGTGGCGGAGTTCGCCCGGCTCGTGATCGCGCACGGCACGACCGCCATCGTCTGCGACCCGCACGAGGTCGCGAACGTGCTCGGCACCGACGGCGTGCACTGGCTGCTCGACGCGTGCGAGGGCGTGCCGCTCGACGTGTTCGTGATGGCGCCGTCCTGCGTGCCCGCGAGCCCGTTCGAGACGCCGCGGCGGCCGTTCACGCTGGGCGACATGGAGTCGATCCTGCGCCGCCGGCGCACGCTCGGCGTGGCGGAGATGATGAACTTCCCGGCCGTCATCGCCGGCGACGAGCGCGAGCTGGCCAAGCGCGCCCTCGCCACGCGCGCCGACGGCCACGCGCCGGGCGTCACCGGCCGGAGCCTCGACGCGTACCTGTCGGCGGGCATCTCGACCGACCACGAGTCGTTCGGGCTGGAGGAGGCGCTGGAGAAGCGGCGGCGTGGCTGCTTCGTGCTGATCCGCGAAGCGTCGAACGCGCGCAACCTGCGCGACCTGCTGCCGCTGGTGACCCGGTACGGCCCCGACTACACGGCGTTCTGCACCGACGACCGCGAACCCGACGAGCTGCTGCGCGAGGGCCACATCAACGACATGGCGCGCGTGGCGGTCGACGAGGGCGTGTCGCCGGAGGACGCGATCATCCTGGCCTCCACCAACGGGGCGCGCTGCCACGGCCTCACCGACCGCGGCGCGATCGCGCCCGGCTACCGCGCCGACTTCATGCTGCTACCCGACCTCGTGTCGTTCGCCCCCGAGGCGGTCTACAAGGACGGCCGCGAGGTGTGCCGCGACGGCGTCGTCACCGACTTCGAGTCGCCCGAGGTGCCGATCTGGGTGCGCCAGAGCGTCCACCCGGCGCCGCTCGGGCGCTCGGCCCTGCACGTCCCGTCGACCGGCCGGAAGATCCGCGTGATCGAGATCGTCCCGATGCAGCTGATCACGAACGCGCTCGAGCTGGAGCCGACCGTCAGCGACGGCGCGGTGGTCGCCGACCCGGCCCGCGACCTGGCGAAGATCGCCGTGATCGAGCGGCACCACGCCACCGGCCAGGTCGGGCTCGGCTTCGTGCAGGGCTTCGGACTGCAGCGCGGCGCCTTCGCGACGACCATCGCGCACGACGCGCACAACATCGTCTGCGTCGGCGTCTCCGACGAGGACATGGCGCTGTGCGTGCGCCGCCTGGCCGAGATCGGCGGCGGCATCGTCGCGATCGAGGACCGCCGCGTCCGGGCCGAGCTGCCGCTGCCGGTGGCGGGCCTGATGAGCGACCGCCCGGCCAGCGAGGTCGTGCCGGCCCTCGACGTGCTGGTGCACGAGCTGGGCGAGATGGGCGTTCGCGTCGCGGCGCCGTTCATGACGCTCTCGTTCCTCGCGCTGTCGGTGATCCCCGCGCTGAAGATCACCGACCAGGGCCTCATCGACGTGGAGCGCTGGCAGATCGTCCCGATCGAGGTCTGAGCGAATTGTCTGACTGAAGTCAGACATCGATTCGTGCCCGAACCCGCGCGGACCGTGTCCCATCGCGCGATCCGCGCGGACGGATCAGCGGCGTGCGCACGACGACGCCCTGCAGCCGCTCGCGGGCGGCGCGGATCTCGTCGATCGTCGGCGGCTGCAGCATCACGCGCCCCGCGCCTCGACTTCCCAGATGTCCTCGACCACGTCGCCGCGCACCGCCACGATCCAGTCGTGCAGGTTCACGGTCGGGTCGCAGTGGCCGGGGATCAGCCGCACGACGGAGCCGTAGGACGGCGGCAGGCCGTCGTCGACGAGCAGGATCGCGTGCTCGTCGGAGAGGCCGAACACCGACAGCCCCGGCGGCGGGGTCGGCTTGCCCGAGTCGAGCGCGACCGCCTTGTGCCCCGCGTCGAGGACCACCCGGTCGGCGTGCGACGAGATGACGCGCCCCTGCACGAACAGCGCCTGGCGGAACGGCGGCGGCTGCTGGTTGACGGCGTAGTCGGCGTCCATGAGGACGTAGGAGCCCGGCTGGATCTCGGTCCACAGCCCGGTCGCGACCTCGAGCGAATAGGTGCCGGTGCCCGCCCCGGTGACGTGCTGCACCCCGAGGGCGTGGCGGATCGGCTCGACCGCTTGGCGCGCCCGCTCGATCGCCTCCGCGCGCTCCTGCGGCGCCCGGTAGTGCTGCGCCGCGCCGGCGTACGCCTGCAGCCCGCGCAGCTCCAGGCCGGGAACCGCCCCGATGGCGTCGGCCAGGCGCAGCGCCTCCGCCACGCCGGCCACACCGCAGCGGCGGCCCATCGCCACCTCGATCAGCACCCCGAGCGTCGTGCCGGCCGCAGCGGTCGCCGCCGCCAGCTGCGCGACCTGCTCGACGTCGTCGACGCAGACGGCAACGCGCGCCTTGCCGGCGAGTGACGCCAGCCGGGCGGCCTTGTCCGTGCCCGCGATCTCGTTGGACAGGAGCACGTCGCCGATGCCCGCACCGACGAAGACCTCCGCCTCGCCCAGCGACTGCGCGCAGATGCCGACGGCGCCGGCCGCGATCTGGCGGCGGGCGATCTCGGGGCACTTGTGCGCCTTGCCGTGCGGGCGGATCGCGACGCCGGCCGGCAGCACCTCGTCATGCAGCCGCGCGATGTTGGCCTCGAATGCGTCGAGGTCGAGCAGCAGCGCCGGCGTGTCGATGGCGGCGACCGCGTCGCCGGGCGCGGCGGGTGGGGACGGCCTCACCGCCAGTTCTCCAGGGTCGAGCCGGTCGACGACATCCGTCCTCCTTCGCTGACGGTGCAACCCTAGCGGCGGCTAGAACTGGAAGTACAGGAACGGGCTCGGTTCCGCGATCTGCAGGACCGCGAACGCCGCGACGAATCCCAGCGCCGCGGCCACGCGCGGTGTGGGCCGCACGGTCACCTCCCACGTGTTCGGCGCGACGTTGACGAACACCAGCAGCGCCGCGATGGCGAGCGCGTAGCCCGCGCCGAACGACACGACGCCGATGCCGTTCAGTCCCGCCATGCCGGACAGCACGTCGATCGCGTCCGACAGCGTGGCGGCGCGGAAGACGACGAACGCCGCCACCACGGCGATGAACGTGATGGTGCGGTTGACGATCGCCGAGGGCGGCGTCAGGCCGGCGCCGCTGGCGACCGCGTGGATGACGAGGAAGACGCCGTGCAGCAGGCCCCACACCGCGAACGTCCAGGCGGCGCCGTGCCAGAGGCCGCCCAGGAACATCACGATCAGGAGGTTGCGCAGCGTCTCGGCCCGGCTCCCACGCGAGCCGCCGAGCGGGATGAACAGGTAGTCGCGCAAGAAGAACGACAGCGACATGTGCCAGCGCCGCCAGAACTCGGAGATGTTCACCGCCTTGAACGGCGAGTTGAAGTTCTGCGGGAACCGGAAGCCGAGCAGGAACGCGAGCCCGACCGCCATGTCGGAGTAGCCCGAGAAGTCGAAGTACAGCTGCAGCGAGTAGCCGAGCGCCGCGCCCCACGCCGAGATCAGCCCGAGCGAGTCGTGCCGGGCGAACAGCGCATCGACGGTCGCCGCCAGCTCGTCGGCGAACAGCAGCTTCTTCGCGAGGCCGCAGGTGAAGAAGAAGATGCCCGACGCCGTCAGCCCCGCCGTCAGCCTCGGAGCGAGCCGGGCGAGCTGCGTCTCGATGTCGGCGTAGCGCACGATCGGGCCGGCGATGAGGTGCGGGAACATCGCCACGAACGCCGCGTAGTGGACGAAGTTCTTCGCCGGCCGGCAGACGCCCCGGTACACGTCGATCGTGTACGACATCGAGTTGAAGGTGTAGAACGAGATGCCGATCGGCAGCACGACGTGCAGGACCGGGATGTCGGTGTCGCTGCCCAGCGCGGAACCGATCCCGTTCAGCGAGTCGAGGAAGAAGCCCGCGTACTTGAAGTACGCCAGCAGCGCGAGGTTGGCCGTCAGCGCGAGGACGAGGTACACCTTCGCGCGGCTCCGGTCCGATGCGCGTGCGATCCAGTGCCCCGCCACGTAGTCGATGCCGGTCGACAGCCACATCAGGCCGAGGAAGCGCCAGTCCCAGTACGCGTAGAACACGTACGACATCGCCGCCAGGAAGGCCAACCGCAGCGTTGCCCGGCGCAGGCCCCACCACCCGATCAGCACCAGCGGCAGGAAGGCGAACAGGAACTCGCGGCTAGTGAAGAGCAGGGCCGGCCTCCTGCACCGCGCTCGCGAGCATCTTCCGCATGTTCGCGACGTGCAGGTGGATGCCGTCGTAGAACTCGTCCGGCGATCCGCCGAACGAGTCCAGGTCGCGCCGGTCGACGACCGTGAACCGCAGATGGTCGTGCAGGCCGTCGAGGTAGGCCGTCAGCTCATCGTTGAGCCGGTCGTAGGCGGCGCCGCCCAGGGCCTCGCGATACCGCGGGTGCACCGGGCCGAGCACGATCACCGGCTCGGTGCCGGCCTCGTTCATGTCGACCACGGCCTGCTCGAAGTAGCCGCGGGCCTCGGGCGCGAGACGGGTCCGCTCCATGACGGGGACGAAGCCCTTCGCGGTCGCGACCGACTCGGCCAGCCGCGCGTCGAACGAGACGCCCGCCGCCTCCGACCGGTCGTGCTGGTCGACCTCCCGGAAGCCGTCGGGCGCCAGCTCGACGACGGCGCCCTCCTGCGGCGCGCCGCGGGCCGCGCGCCACACCGTCTTCGCCGACGCCTTGACGGTGTTCCACTCGAACAGCCGCTGCAGGTCGTCGAGGCGCGTGGAGGCGCGCAGCGACGCGGGGAAGTGCCGCGCCAGCTCGGGCTCGGCCAGCAGCTGCGGGCTCGGCGGCAGCGGCCGGAAGGCCTCCACTTCCAGGATCCACAGGTACGTGATGGAGGCGTCGGGCCAGCGGTCGTGGAACAGGTTCGCGTACGCGAAGCCGTCCTCGGTCTTGCCGTTGGCCGCCGCCGGCGTTGAAACCGGTCAGCCCGGTCAGCTGCTGCAGGTAGGAGGGCTCGGCCTTCAGCGCACGGGACGAGCCGAGCACGACGAGGCCGGGCGGCTCCTCCAGGTCTGTCGATCAGGCCCAGTCGCTCGGCGTGGTCGGAGAACACCGCGGGCCGCACGAGGCCGGTGCCGACCGAGGCGAACGGGTCGACGACGGCGTTCGCGACGCCGGTCAGCAGCAGCACGCCGGCGAACACGGCGAGCGCGACGGTGACGAACCGGCGCAGGCTCTCGCCCGCGTGCGCCTCGACCGGCGGCGCGGCATGGTGCGATCGCTCCGCGCGCTCGATTCCGACCGGATCATTCACGGAGAGAACGGTATCCGCACCGGGGAGTATCGTCCCGCACGAGGATGACCAGCTACGGAGAGCTCGCGCGCACGATCGCTGAGGAGATCGCGGCGGGTCAGATCGGCGAGGGGCACGAGCTGCCGGCGCTCCGCGCCCTCGCGCGCGACCGCGGCGCCAGCCAGGCCACGGCGCTGCGGGCCTACCGCGAGCTCGCCGACGCGGGCGTGATCACCACCGAGGAGCGCCGCGTCGGCCGGGTGGCGCCCGGCGGCGCGCTGGCCGCTGCGCGGTTCCTGCGCGGCGGCGGCATCTTCCGGCTGGCGGGTTCCGACGACCCGGCGTTGCTGCTGCTGCTCGGCGAGACGCCGGCGGCGGTCGAGCTGGTCGTCGCCGACGGCTCGGGTGCGGGACTCGCGGCGCTGCAGGCGGGCGCCGCCGACGGCGCCACGCTGCACCTCTGGCACGCGTCGGGCACCTACAACGCGCCGTACGCGCGCGGCGTGGTGGACGACGCGCGGCTGGTGCACCTGTGGCGCCGCGAAGCCGGACTGGTGGTCGCGCCGGGCAACCCGCGCCGCGTGCGCCGCGCGTCCGATCTGGGCGGGCTGCGGGTCGCGCGGCGGCCGGTCGGCACCGGCGCCCGCTCGCTGCTCGACCGCGTCACCGGCGAGGCCGGCATCGTGCTCGACGCGAGCGACCCCGAGGTGCCGCGCAACCTCGACGTGGCGCTCGCCGTCGGCAGCGGCTCGGCCGACGCCGGCGTCGCGTCGCGCTCGGTGGCCGACCGGTTCGGCCTCGGGTTCGTCTCGCTGGCGTGGGAGCCGGTCGCGATCGCGGTCGGCGGCGACGCGCTGGGCGGGCTCGACCCGCTG
Organism: uncultured Actinomycetes bacterium; assembly: GCA_963722525.1. GTDB lineage: Bacteria > Actinomycetota > Thermoleophilia > Gaiellales > F1-60-MAGs149 > VFJZ01. Next base: position 2,389,905 of record CAVRMM010000002.1, read on the forward strand.
CTGCGCGCGCTGCGCAGCGCGGCGCGTGCGGAAGCGCATCGAGGCGCTCGGCGGCTACGACCTCACCGGCAGCGGGAAGACGGAGCACTGCTGATGGCGCGACGGCGGGTGCCGCGGGGGGCAGCCGCCGCCGCGCGACGGCGTCCGCGACCACCGCCGCGCGCACCGCGCAGACGACTCGCGGCCCGGTGCGCGTTCCTCTCGTTCCTGGTGCCCGGCGCGGGCCAGATCTACGCCGGCGAGCGCCGCCGCGGCATCGCGATGCTGCTGGTGAGCGCCACGATCCTCGTCTACCTGCTGACGGGTGCGCTCGATGGGATCGCCCGGCGGCATCGCGGCGCACGCCGTCGACACGCGCTTCCTGCTCGGCCTGCTGGCGGTGAACCTCTTCCTGCTGGCGTTTCGCTCTTCTCGATCTTCGACGCCTTCCGCCTCGGTCGCGCCCCGCAGGCGGCGGCCGCCACGCTCGGCGCTCCTGACGCTGTTCGCGATCGCGCCGCACGCGGCCATCGGCTACTACGCGTACCGGAGCTACGACACGATCGAGACGGTGTTCGCCGACGAGGAGCCGAACGACGTGCTGCAACCGGTCGAGATCGCGGCGGCCGGCGACGGCGGCCCGGTGACGCTGCTGCCGGTGCTGGCGTCGAGCGGCGGCACGGAGGTGCGGATCCGCAATTCCAACGAGGTCGCTGCCCGAGGAGGCCGGGCCGCCCTGGAAGCAGCGCGGCCGGCTGAACGTGCTGCTGCTCGGAGCCGACGCCGGGCCGGGCCGCGGCGGCATGCGCACCGACACGATGATCGTCGCGACCATCGGCACCGAGTCGGGACAGGCCGCGCTCTTCTCGGTGCCGCGCAACCTGGCGCAGGTGCCGCTGCCGGGCGGGCGCGACGTGTTCGCGCAGCCGCTGAACGCGCTCTACGACTGGGCGGCCGGGCATCCGGAGCGCTTCGTCGGCGGCAAGAATCCCGGGCCGACCGCCATGAAGCAGACGATCGGCCAGCTGGTCGGGCTGCCCATCGACTACTACGTGCTGGTCGACTTCCGCGGCTTCTTCGGGCTGGTGGCGGCGCTCGGCGGCGTCGACGTGAACGTGCCGGAGCCGGTGCTCGACCGCGTGTCGCCCTACGAGGACGGCGGCGACTGGATGCGCATCGACCTGAAGCCTGGCAGGCAGCACCTCGACGCCGACGAGGCGTTCGCCTACGTGCGGGCGCGCTCGCAGAGCTCCGACTACTCGCGCATCGCGCGCCAGCGGTGCGTGATCGCATCGCTCGCCGCCAAGGCGACGCCCGCCAACGTGCTGAGCTCGTTCAGCGACCTCGCGGCCACATTCAAGGAGAACGTACGCACCGACATCCCCGCGAAGAACCTGCCCCTGGTGGCCGAGCTGGCCGCCGGCATTCGTCTCGACCGGGTGACGTCGATCGGGTTCGTGCCGCCGGCGTTCGAGCGCGCGAAGGACCCGAAGGGCTTCTCGATCCCCGACATCGTCAAGATCCGCGCGACGGTGGCCACCGTGGTCAAGGGCGGATCGGCCGCCGCCGGTGCGAACGGGGCGACCGGCTCGGCCTGCGTCTAGGCCTGCTCTTCGACCTCGCGGAACTGCTCGTCGCGCCAGTCGAGCGCGGCGCGCAGCCCCTTCTCCTTGCGGATGGCGCCGAAGGTGCGCATCTCCTCGGTCTCCGACGCGTCGATGAGCCCCGTCATCGTGACGCCCCAGTCGAGCGCGTGACGCAGGCCCTGCTGCCTCGAACACGCCGTTCAGCGCGCGCTTCTGCAGCTGCACGGCGAGCGGCGCCACCTTCGAGATGAGCAGGCCGTGGTAGCGGGCCCGGCGCTCGAGGTCGGCCGGCGCGCAGACCTCGTTCACCATCCCCAGCTGCAGGGCGCGCTGGGCGTCGATCATCTTGCCGGTGTAGAGCAGCTCCTTGGCCGCTCGCATGCCGATCAGCCACGGCATGATCAGGCAGGGCGGGCCGTTCGAGAAGCGGATCTCGGGCTCGCCCAGCCGCGCGTCGTCGGCGGCGATGGCGAGGTCGCACAGCATCATCACCTCGCACGCGCCGGCGAGGCAGTAGGAGTGCACGGCGGCGATGGTGGGCTTCGGGAAGTCGAAGATCGAGCGCTCCCAGTGCATGTAGAAGCGCATGTCGTCGACGATCTCGGCCGGGCCGCGGCCCTCCACCCAGACGTCCTCGTCGGCGATCTCGAACCCGGCCGAGAAGCAGCGCCCGGCGCCGCGGAAGATGACGCAGCGCACCGCGTCGTCCTGCTCGGCGACGGCCAGCGCGGCGGTGATCTCGCCCATCATCTCCTGCGAGATGGCGTTCAGCCGCTCGGGCCGGTCGAGCGTGATGGTGGCCAGCGGGTAGTCGAGGTCGAGCTGGATCGTCGCGTAGCTCACGGCAGCTCCAATCGGCCGGCCTCGTCGAGGCGGCGCAGGTGGTCGATGGTGTTCGCGACGCCCTCGGCGAGCGGTGTCTGCGGCTCTGGCGCACCGACGACGCTCTCGTACGCCGACGCGTCGAGGCGGGCCGGGAACGGCAGCTCCGGGCCGTCGACCGAGATCTGCGCACCGGGCACCGCGGCGGTGATGGCGTCGATGATGTCCGACGGGCTCGGGCGCGGACCGGACAGGTTCAGCGTCCGCGCTCCCTCGAACGGCGCGCGACTCGCGGCGATGCAGGCCTCGGCGACGTCCTCGGCGAGCTGCAGGTGGCTGGCGCCGGAGTAGCTCAGGGTGTACGGCTCGCCGCGCACGGCCGCGAGCATCGCCCAGGTCGGCGAGGCGGTGATTCCCTGGTCGCGGCCGACGCCGTAGACGCTGTACGGGCGGAAACCGATCGACGAGATCCCGTTGTCGTGGAAGTACACCTGCGCGGTGCCCTCGTTGGCGCGCTTGTAGACGCCGTAGTGCGTCGCGGCGCGACCGAGCGGCTCGGTGCCGTCGTCGTCGCCGGCGAAGGCGGCGACGCTCGAGGCGAAGACGACCGGGCCCTTGACCGTGCCCGACTCCTTCGCGGCTTCGAACACGTTCACGGTGCCGACCACGTTCACGGCCGCGCCGAGCGAGGGGTTCGCGCGGCAGAACGGGATCTGCAGCCCGGCCAGGTGGATGACGCGCGTCGCGCCGGCCAGCGCCGCGACCACCGCGGCGCGGTCGGTGACGTCGCAGTCGCCGCTCGTAACGCCGTCGGCATCGAGCTGCCGGAGGCGATGCCGCGACGCTCCGGCCAGGTCGAGCGCGACGATCTCCTCGCCCTCGTCCAGCAGCCGGCGGACAACCCATGCGCCGATGCAGCCCCCGGCGCCCGTGACGACATATCGCTCGCTCATGGCGGACAGGCTAGAGGCTCGCCGGTCAGTTGGCGCGCACGCGCTTGGCGAACCAGTGGTGGGCGTACATCTCGTCGTTGAACGGTGCGACTTCCTCGTAGCCCGCGGCGCGGTAGAGCGCGATCGCCTCGGTGAGCGCGCGGTTGGTCTCCAGCTGGACGACCGTGACGCGGCCGACGCGCGCCGCGTGGCGCTCCAGCTCGAGCAGCAGCCGCCGGCCGAGCCCGGCGCCGCGCACGTCGGGCGAGATCCACATCCGCTTCAGGTACGCGGGTTTCCGGCCGTCGAACAGCAGCGAGCCGCAGCCGACCGGGCGGCCCCGGACGCGGGCGACGAGCACGAGGCCGTTCGGCGGCGTCAGCTCCTCCGGGTCGATCTGCAGCGTCTGCGTCCGGTCGAATCCGCCCTCGAAGCGCTCCGCCAGCTCGCCGAAGTACTGGTCGACGCAGAAGCGCACGTCGTCGGAGGCCGGGTCGGCGATCTCGATCTCGATCAGCGACGCGCGCAGCAGGCGCTCCACCTCGGCCATCGCGGTCTGCAGGCGCTCGCGCTGCGTGGCGTCGAGCGGTTCGAGCATCGACGTGGCCAGCTCGTCCGACAGGCGGTCGAGCTCGCGGCGCTCTCGCTTGCCGGCCGAGGTGAGGCGGGCGCGGCGGACGCGTCCGTCGTCCGGGCTGGCCTCCATCTCGACGAGTCCCCGCCCTCGAGCGCGCGCAGTAGCCGGCTGGCGTGCGCCGAGTCGAGCCCGAGCCGCCGGCGCAGGTCGCGCACGTCGGCCCCGTCGAAGCCGATCTCCCACAGCATCCGCGCCTGCCCGAGCGAGCGGCCGGTGCCGAGGTACTTCTCGTCCAGGGCGCCGACGCGCTCGGTGACGAGGCGGTTGAAGGAGCGGACGGTCTTGACGGCTGCGGAGTCCATTTGTCTGACTTTAGTCAGACAAATCGAGGGCGCGCAAATGACGCATTGTCCGTGATCCGAACACGCACGCACCGTCACAGGTCGCGCGATCCGCGCGAGTTCCGCGCGTGTCCGGTGCACGGGGTCTGACCCCCGAAAACCTCCGAAATTGGGGTCAGACCCCAGAAACGCCCGAATCGGGGTCAGACCCCAATCCGGGCGTTTCGGGGGTCAGACCCCGCTCAGGATGCTTCTGCGCGGAACCACTTGTAGACGGCGCCGCCGAGCGCACCGCCGATCGTCGGGACCGATCAGGTAGATCCACACGTTGCCGAACTCGCCCGCGGTGATCGCGGGAGCGAGCGACACGGCCGGGTTGAACGAGCCGCCGGTGAGCGGGCCGAACACCGTGGCGGCCGCGAAGATGAAGAGGCCGATGAAGATCGGCGCCTGGATGCCGTTCCACGGCGCGTTCTTGTCGGTCGCGACCGCCGAGATGACCATCAGGAAGCAGGCCGGTCGCGATCAACTCGATGATCAGCGCCCTGAAGTCCGACACGCCGTCGCCGGGGTTCGTGACGAGGTTCTCCTTGTCGAACGTGCCGATCCCGTCGTAGACGGCGATCGCGAGCAGCGCGGCCGCGATGCCGCCGACGACCTGCGCGACGATGTACTGCAGCACCTCGGACGTCGGGTGCTTGCCGCCCACCGTGAGACCGACGGTGACCGCCGGATTGAAGTGCCCACCGGAGATGTGACCGAGGGCCGCGATCATCAGGAACAGGCCGAAGCCGAATCCGATCGGCCCGGGCGCGCCGGCGGCGATGCTCGTGAAGCCGATGAAGAAGAAGCCGAACGTGCCGACGATCTCGGCCGCGAGCCGCTTGTTGAGCGGCGGGGATTCCATGGAGCGCTCCCTTTCCTTTCGTAGGCGGAACACCGGTCATTTCGGGTTCCCGCCGCCGTCCCCTGCCGAGATCGACGCCGCGCGCGGGCCGATCATGCTCCACTACCGGCCATGGAACCGGCCGAGGCGGAACGGATCGCACGCGATCTCTTCGGCGTCGCGGGGACGGCCACCCCGCTCGCCGGCGAGCTCGACCGCAACTTCCGGCTCGACACGACGGCCACGCGCTACGTGCTGAAGCTGCACCGCCCCGGCACCGACCGCAGCGAGCTCGACTTCCAGGACCTGGCGATCACCCACGCCGGCACGCCGCTGCTCGCCGGCCGCACCACGAAGACCGGCGACCGGTTCGTGCGGCTGCTGAGCTGGGTCGACGGCACCCCGTGGGCCGAGGCGGGGCCGTGGGAGCCGGAGCTGCTGCGAGAGCTGGGCCGGACCGTGGCGCGCGTCGACCTGACCCTCGCCGACGTCGACCACCCGTCGAAGCGGCGGCCGCACCGCTGGAACATGCTGGAGGCGCCGCCGCTCACCGCCGCCACGCCGTCGGGCCTCGTCGCGGACGCGCTGCGCCGCTTCCACGAGCTGCGGCCGCGCCTGAACGACCTGCCGTGGCAGGTCATCCACAACGACGCCAACGACCACAACGTGATCGTCGTCCGCCGACCGCCGGTCGATCAGCCTGATCGACTTCGGCGACATCGTCTTCGCGCCGCGGGTCTGCGGCCTCGCCGTCGCCTGCGCGTACGCGATGCTCGGCCAGGAGCGGCCGGTGCGCGCGATCCTGCCGCTCGTCGCCGGCTACCACGAGGAGTCGCCGCTGCTGCCGGCGGAGCTGGCGCCGCTCTACGACCTGATCCGCACCCGCCTCGCGATGTCGGTCCTGCACGCCATCGACCAGCAGCGCGACGACCCCGAGAACGAGTACCTCGCCATCTCGCAGGAGCCGATCCGGCTACTCGCCGAGCGGCTCGAGGGCGAGTCGGCCGACATGGCGCACTTCCGGTTCCGCGACGCGTGCGGCTACCGGCCGGTGCCGACGGAGCGCGCGGTGGTCGCGCACGTCACCCTCGCCCCGACGCCGAACGCGATCCGGCTCGAGAACGGGCGGCCCGGCGGCTACCTGGAGAGCCGCGGCTGGTACGGGGGCGAGGCGTTCGAGACCGACGACCCGGCCGAGCGCCGCACCGTTCACCTCGGCGTCGACGTCTGGCACCCGGCCGGCGAGCCGGTGCACGCCGCGCTCGACGGCGTCGTCGAGGCCAGCGAGGTGCGGCCGGAGCGCTTCGACTTCGGCGGCACCGTCATCCTGCGGCACTTCACGGAGGACGGCACGCCGTTCTTCACGCTCTACGGCCACCTGTCGCACGACCTGCCCACGCCCGGCACCGCCGTGACCGCCGGCGACCGCATCGGAATGCTCGGCACGCAGTCCGAGAACGGCGGCTGGGAGCCGCACCTGCACTTCCAGCTGCTGACGTCGCTGGTGGGCATGGGCACCGGCGTCCACGGCGTCGCCGCGCCGTCCGAGCTCGACCTGTGGGAGTCGATCTCGCCCGACCCGAACCTGCTGCTGCGCTCGCCGGCGCGCGCGGCCGACCGGACGCGCAGCCGCGACGACCTCCGGCGGCGCCGCCGCACCAACCTCTCGCAGGCGCTCTCCATCTCGTACCGCGAGCCGCTCGAGATCGTGCGTGGCGAGCGCGCGTACCTGTACGACAGCGACGGCACCGCGTGGCTCGACCTCGTCAACAACGTCTGCCACGTCGGCCACGCCCATCCGCGCGTGACGGCCGCGCTGGCCGACCAGGCGTTCGTCCTGAACACCAACACGCGCTACCTGCACCCGGCGCTCGTCACCTACGCCCGCCGCCTCGCCGCGACGCTGCCCGATCCGCTGTCGGTCGTGTTCCTGACCAACTCCGGGTCGGAAGCGAACGACCTCGCACTGCGCCTCGCCCGCGCCCACACCGGTCGCCGCGACGTGCTGGCGCTGGAGTGGGCGTACCACGGGAACCTGTCGTCGCTGATCGACATCTCGCAGTACAAGTTCGACCGGCCCGGCGGCACCGGCTGCCCCGCGCACGTGCGGCTCTGCAAGGTGGCCGACCCGTACCGCGGCACGTTCGGCGACGACGGCCCCGCCTACGCGGACGACGTGCTCTCGGCCTGCGCGGAGCACGACGCGGCCGCCTTCATCATCGAGTCGCTGCCGGGCTGCGCGGGCCAGATCGAGCTCGCCACCGGCTACCTGCCGGCGGCGTTCGCCCACGCGCGCAACGCGGGCGCCGTGTGCATCGCCGACGAGGTGCAGGTCGGCTTCGGCCGCGTCGGCTCGCACTTCTGGGGCTTCGAGACGCAGGGCGTCGTGCCCGACATCGTCACGATGGGCAAGCCGATCGGCAACGGCCATCCGCTCGGCGCGGTCGTCACCACGCCGCAGATCGCGCACGTCGTTCGACAACGGCATGGAGTACTTCAACACCTTCGGCGGCAACCCGGTCTCGGCCGCCGTCGGCCTCGCGGTGCTGGACGTGATCCGCGACGAGCGCCTGCAGGCGCGCGCGCACGTGCTCGGCGGCCGGTTCGCCGCCGGCCTGCGCGACCTGATGGCGGACCGGCCGCTGATCGGCGACGTGCGCGGCCGCGGGCTCTACCTCGGCGTCGAGCTGGTGCGCGACCCGCGCACCCGCGAGCCGGCGACGGCGGAGGCGGCCGCCGTCAAGGAGGGCGTGAAGGCGCAGGGGATCCTGCTCTCGACCGACGGCCCGTACGACAACGTGCTCAAGATCAAGCCGCCGCTCGTGATCACCGCGGCCGACGTCGACCGCGCGGTCGCGGCCATCGGCCGCGCCATCGACGCGCTCAGTCTAGCGCGGTGCGGGCGCCGGCAGCGACGCCTGCGCCCGCACCGGATGCGAGCTGCGCAGCATCAGCCGCCCCGGTCGCCGCCGGCGCGCCAGCGCACCCATCCGCATCAGCTGGCGATGCACGCGGTCGGCCGTCAGCGCCGCGCAGTCGACCGGCTCGTCGAACTGCCCGGCCGTCAGTCGCGGCGTAGGGACAGACGAGCGCGACGATGCAGTCGGCCGGCACCTCGGGCGCGGTCGCCGGATCGGGCGCCCGGCCCGCCTCGATCGCCGCCGCCAGCCCCGCCCACGGCAGCGGCACGACCTCGACGCCGCCGCGCTGGAAGCGGTGCGCCTTCACCCACGGCTGCGCGCGCAGCGTGCCGTCGGCCCAGATCGCCGCGATGCGCCCCTCGCCGGCCCGCGCCGCGGCGTGCACCAGCGTCGCGTCGAGCGCGATCGTCGGCACGCCGGCCGCCGCCGCGATCGGCTCGAGCGCGTCCTCCGAGGCCTGCAGCGACGCCACGACCAGCAGCTTGATGCCGTCGCCCTGCAGCTCGGCCGCCATCCGCGGCGCCCGGTCGGCGACGACGCGCGCCGACCGCCGCGCGTACGGCGCGTAGGCGTTGTCGGACGAGGACGACGACGTCCTCGGCCGGCAGCCGCCGCATGATCACGCGCGCCACGGCGAGGCCGCCGGCGCCCTCTGCGAGCACCCCGATCGGGCGCGCTCACTCACGACCGCGGCCGCTTCTTCTCCGGGTCGTAGATCGGGTAGGCGTCGGTGGCGGCGGGGACCGTCCGGCCGTCGGGCAGGACGACGTCGACCCGGGTGCCGGCCTCGACCAGGTCCGCCTCGATGCACGCCATCGCGATCAGGCGGTCGACGGTCGGCGAGCGACCGGCCGACGGCGACGTCACGCGGCCGACCATGCGCCCGTGCCGGAACACCTCGGCGCCGTAGTCGGGCGCCTCCTCGCCGGCGATCACGAGCGTCGTCATCCGGTGCGTCACGCCGGCGTCCAGCTCGGCCTGCAGCGCCGCCTTGCCGACGAAGTCGCCCGTCTCGAGGTTGATCGTCCGGTCGAGGTTCATGTGGAACGGCGACGTCGCGCCCGGGAAGTAGTCGAAGCCGATGAAGATCAGGCCCGACTCGATGCGCAGCGACTCGACCGCGGCGAGGCCGTACGGCTTGATGCCCAGCGACGGCGCCCTGGTCGAGCAGCGCCTGCCACAGCCGCTCGGCGTGCTCGCGGCTCGACGTAGATCTCGTACCCGAGCTCGCCCGAGTAGCCGGTGCGGGCGAGGATGCAGTTCGGCACGCCGCCGATGCGTGATCGGCTCGGGAATGAACCGGAAGTACCGCAGGCCCGCCACGTCGGCGTCGGTGAGGCAGGCGATCAGCTCGCGCGAGCGCGGCCCCTGCACCTGCACGTGCGGCTGGCGGAGCGTGTCCTCGACGATCTCGACGTCGAACTGCCGGCAGGACGCGGCGGAAGTGGTCGACGTCGGACGGCAGCGCCGTCACGACGAGCAGCCTCGTCCGTCGCGCTCGCCGGCGTTGAACACCACGCCGTCGCCGATCATCTTGCCGTGCTCGTCGACGAACGGCGCCGTAGCGGCACTGGCCGACCTGCAGCGACGCCATGTCGTTGGCGAAGCAGTAGTCGGCCGCGGCCAGCGCGTCAGGCCCCTTGAACAGCCACTTCTGGAGCGGCGACTCGTCCCAGATGCCGACGGCCTCGCGCACCGCGTGGTGCTCGGCGATGGGATCGCCGAAGTCGGAGATCCAGTCCCAGTCCTCCCACTCGCGCGAAGTTGCCGCCCTGGCGCCGCTGGATCGCGTCGAAGGCCGTGTGGCAGGAGTCGCGTCCGAGCGACGGAGCCGGCGGCTCCGGAGCGGCGTCACCGTGAGGTCGGCGGGCACGTCGACGCCGCGAGGAGGCGTCGAACGGCGGCAGCGGGATCTCGACCGGGACGATCATCGTCGGCTGCGACCGGCGGGTCAGCTCCTGGTGGCCCGGGGGCAGCACCATCGTGACGCCGAGCAGCGCCCGCGCCGCGGCCGCGCCGCGCAGCGTGCGGTACTACTCGACGCACTGCATCGACTCGCGGTCGAGGTTGCGGCGCAGCCGCCGCAGGCGCGCCTGCAAGCCGGCGTCGATGCCCGGCGTCGAGAAGATGGCCTGCTCGACGTAGCACTCGACCACGCGGTTGCCGACCAGCGTCGACGTCGGCGTCGCGCGCCTTGCCCGTGCGCGGCGAGTACGTGACCACGCAGCGGACCTGTCTCGAGGTACGTGTTCCACGTCGACAGCACGACCTCGCCGCGGCAGCGCGCGCCCGTGTCGGGGATCGCCAGCAGCGTGATGCGGCGGTCGTTGAGCATCTCGATCAGCGCCTCGGCCGTCGGCTGCAGCACGGTCACGAACTTGTGCAGCGGCCAGACGTCGAGCTGGTTGAAGTCGCCGGGCTCGCAGCCGACGCCGAACAGGAACGTGTCGGCGTAGCGGAAGAAGTTGCCGACGCCGCGGGTGGCGCGCAGGTCGTCGTAGAACAGCGTGTTGGTGCCGCAGATGAGGTTCGAGCAGCCGCACGCGTCCATCGGGTTCGCGAGCACGATGCCGAGCCGATCGTCGGGGCGGTAGCCGGGCCAGAGGTCGGCGAGCGGCGACGAGGCGCCGTCTCGCTCCACGGAGAATTCGGAGGATGCGAGCGCGTACGACGAGTGCATGGCGCAAAGGGTACGCGGTCGGCGGGTGGTCTGTCAGCTTCGGCGACCGAGGTGCATGAGCTCCTCCCAGGTGCGGAGCTTCACGCGCGGGCGGCCGTGCGGCGCGCCGCGATCGCGCTCGTGCGTGTCGATGGCCTCCCAGCCGGCGTACTCGACGAGGTGCGGCTGCCGCTCGAGCACGAGCGCCTCGATGGTCTCGGGCGACGGGTCGGCCGGCGTCGGCAGCAGCCCGGCCGCCGCATCCTCGAGAATCAGGGCGGCGGTCTCGTTGGCGTCCTTCTTGTTGGTGCCGATGATGCCGCTCGGCCCGCGCTTGATCCACCCGGAGCAGTACTCGCCGGGCGCCACGCGGACCGCCCGTCGTTGGGGATCACGGCCCGGTCCGGATCGAACGGCACGCCCTCCAGCGGCGTGCCGCGGTAGCCGACCGAGCGCAGCACCAGGCCGCACTCGAGCAGCTCGGTCTCACCCGTCGGCACGGCGCGCAGCGACCCGTCGGGGCCGGGCTCGAGGCGGTTGCGCGAGATCACGATCTCCTCCACGCGGCCGTCGCCGCGCAGCTCGACCGGCGACGCCAGGTAGCGCAGCCGCACGACGCGCGGCTTGGCGGTGCGCGGCGCGCTGCGCGTACTCCCGCACGATCTCGACGTTGCGGCGCTGCACCGTCGCTCGCGTCCTCGGGGATCTCGACCGCCGCCTCGGCCTCGTCGACCATCACGTCGGCGCCGGCCAGCTCGCCGAGCTCGAGCAGCTCGGGCGTCGTGTACGCGGCCTCGAGCGGCCCGCGACGGCCGAGGATCACGATCTCCTGCAGCGCGCGAGGCGACGATCGCCTCGATCGCGTCGTCGGTCGTGTCGGTGGGCGCGAGCTCCTCGCGGGTCAGCGCGAGCATGCGCGCGCAGTCGACCGCGACGTTGCCGTTGCCGACCACGACGATGCGCTCGACGTCGAGGTCGACCTCGAGGTCGGCGTAGTCGGGGTGGCCGTTGTACCAGGCGACGAACGCCGTCGCGGCGAGCGAGCCGGGCAGGTCCTCGCCCGGGATCCCCATCCGCCGATCGGCCTGCGCGCCGACCGACCAGACCACCGCGTGGTAGTGGCTGCGCAGCTCGTCGGCCGACAGGTGGCGTGCCGATCTCGACGTTGCCGAAGAAGCGGAAGCCGGGGCGCTGCGCGACCTTCTCGAACACGCGCGAGACGGCCTTGATGTTCGGGTGGTCGGGCGCCACGCCGAGGCGGACGAGGCCCCACGGCGTCGGCAGCCGCTCGAACATGTCGACCTCGGCGCCGTTCGTGAGCAGGTTGGAGGCCGCGTAGAACCCGGCGGGGCCGGACCCCACGACGGCGACGCGGAGCGGGTCGGGCGCGGTCATCGCAGGGCAGCGTAGAGGTGGCGGCTCCTCAGTGCGCGCAGTGCGTCGGCGGCGGCACGTCGAGCGCCGGATTCGCGCCGAAGAACCCCACCGGGCGCAGGTGGAAGCCGCAGTACACGACCGGCATCACGGGCCAGTCCTCGAGCCGCGGGAAGTGGTGCGCGCCGAACACGTACCAGAGCACCACGTCCTCACCCTCGAGCGGCCGGTCGGCGGCCGTCCACGCCGGCAGTCCGTCTTCACCGGCGTGCTGGTTGGGGAACTCGCCGGCCGGGTAGCGCTCGTCGGCGCGGTACGGCGTGACCCAGAGGTTGTAGTCGATGAACCGCGCGCGCCTGCGCACCGACGAGTCGGGCTGCTGCATCGGCGCCACCGAGTCGCCCGGCACGAGCTCGTAGGAGACCGGATCGCCGATGCGGTTGGCGCGGTCCGGGTTCTCGACCCGGAAGCGGCGCGCGGTCTCGGGCGAGAGGTGCGTGCGGCCGTCCGACTCGCGCGTGAACGTCCGCCGCTCGGGCCGGAATGCGACACCGTCGGGGTTCGCCGGGCCCCACGGCTCCACCAGGGCCTCCGACTGGAACGCCGTGTTCGCCGTGCCGTCGACGTCCAGGTCGAGCCGCGCGCAGAAGAAGTGCTGGTGGTGGCTCGTCACGAAGCCCTCGCCCAGCGGCAGCGAGTAGGGCGAGCGCTCGTCTCCCACCCAGCCCGCGGAGTGGACGATGCCGGTCAGCTTCGCCTCGAACTGCCAGGTGGCGTCCTGGTACAGGTACCAGAAGAAGCCGTACTCGTAGTTGCCGACGGTGACGATGGACGAGATCACGAGCCGGCGCGAGCGCGCCCGGTCGACGCGGCCGAACTCGTCGGTGTGCTTCCAGAGCAGGCCGTAGTCCTCCTCGTGGATGCAGATCGCGTTCGGGATCTCGAACAGGTCTCCCGTGTACGTGTTCGTGACCGCGTCGAGGTAGCGGATCTCGCCCACGCAGTCGCAGCCCAGCGACAGCGAGTTGGTGAGCGGCCCGAGCCCGTACTCGCCGATGTCGAAGACGTTCTTGAAGTGCGTCGTCGGGTTGGGATCGCCGTAGGGGATCACCAGTTCGGCGATCGACGCGCGGTGGCAGATCTGGCGGCGCTCGCCCGCGTCGTGGTACGCGATGTCATGCAGGACGAGTCCCTCGCGGGGGTGGAAGCCGATGCGCAGGTCCCAGTTCTGCCAGCGCACGCCGTGCCCGTCGAGCGTGAAGCCCGGGCCGTCCGGCTGCGTGATCTCGAGCGGCTTCACGTCGCTGCGGTACGGCCGGCCGCCGCCGTTGCGGTAGTCGCCGCCCGGAGGCGGCGGCGGGGTGCCGGGCGCGTGGTCGTCGAGGCGCAGCAGCTCCAGCGCGTTGATGTCGACGGCGCCCACCAGGCCGTACAGCGGCCGGGCGTACTGGTTGTCGGTGTCGTGCTCCTTCAGCCAGCAGATGGCGCGCACCATGCGCCGCGGGCCGGGCTCGTGGACGCCCGCGCTCCACGACTCGACGTAGACCTTCTCGGGGTCGTCGATGCCGCGCTTCGCGATCGCCTCGCGGAACCGCGGATCGGCGCGCATGACGTCCTGCGCGATGAAGAACTCGTCGCCCGAGATGGCGGGCTGCACGCCCTCGTCCAGCTCGGTCACCTCACCGAGCCGGTCGCCGTCGAGGTCGACCGCGGCGACCAGCCCGCGCCCGTGCTCGCAGTCGACCAGCGTCACGATCGCCTCGCGCGGTACCGTCGCACCGCCGTCGCGCCACGCGTGGTACGCCGCCTTGCCGGGCTCGCGCGCCTCGACGAAGATCACGCGGACCCGCGCGCCGAGCCCGGGGACGGTGCGGGCGAGGGCGACGCTGCGCGTGATCTCGCCGGCGTCGAGCGGGTCGAGGGGGTGACGGTCACTCATCGCCGGGCACACCGTAGCTGGGCGCCGCCGTGGGGTCGAGCGCGCGCGTCACGTACGCGTCGAGCTGCGGCGCGTACACCTTCCACAGGCGCTCCAGGTCGGCGACCGGGTCGCCCTCCGACCAGTCGACCCGCAGGTCGGCGACGTACCACTCGACGTCGCGCACGAGCACCATGCCGCACGAGCGGACCGGGCCCTCCTCGCCGCCCGCGTGGAGCGCGGCGCGCAGCGCGGCCACCAGGCGGTCACCCAGGTGCGCCCCGGGATCGCGCGCGAAGGCCGCGGCCATGGCCGGCGGCACATCGGTGGAGGAGAGCAGGTTGCCGGCCGCCACGCAGTCGGTCGCGACGTGCGTGGCGTACGTGCCGAGCGTCCCCGCACCGGAATAGGCGGCGGCCCGGCCCCGGCCGTCGACCACCGTCAGCTGCCGGTGGGTGACGTGCGGCGCCTCGGCTACGACGGTCGCCAGCGCCGCGTCGGCGTCGTGGCCCTCGGCGAGCAGGTCGAGCAGCCGCGGCCCGAGCCGCGGATCGGTCACGTTCTGCGAGCAGGCAGCGCCGACGCTCGACCGCGCGAAGGCGCAGCGCGCGGCGACGGCCGGGCTGGAGGAGGAGACGACGGCGCCGAACATGCCCGTCCGGGCACAGCGCCCGGCGAGGGAGAAGGTCATGGGATCACCGCGGTGGCCGTCACCTCGACGACCCACTCGGGCCGCGCCAGCGCGACCACGACCAGGCCGGTGAAAACCGGGAACACGCCCTCCATGCGCTTGCCGAGCACCTGGTAGACGGCCTCCCGGAAGCGGATGTCGGTCACATACACGTGGCACGTGGTGATGTGGGCGAGCTCGGAGCCGCACTCCGCCAGCAGCAGCTCGATGTTGTCCATCACCTTCTCGGCCTGGGCGGCGGGATCGCCGACCGCGACCGACTCGCGCGAGTCGAGGTCCTGCGCCACCTGGCCGCGGAGGTAGACCGTGTCGCCGGCGATCACGGCCTGGCAGAGGTCGTTGCCGAGGTGCTGCTCCGGGTAGGTGTCGGCGGTGTTGAACGGGCGCACCCGCACGTGCCCGCCGACGGTGCGTCGATCGCTCATCGCGTTGCTCCTGTCGTGGCCGCCACGTCGCGACCGGCGTTGATCTGGTCCGAGAGCCCGGCCGCGTCCTTGACCATCGCCAGCGGCCCGTCCCAGTCGAACGACCGGTAGACCGCGGCCAGGTGGGCGAACGGCGGCGCCTGCGCGAACAGCTGGAACGTCAGGCGGTGACCGGCGTAGTCGGAGTTCAGCAGGTCGCGGGCGAACGCCAGCAGGCGCCGGCGATCGTCGGACTGCCAGGTCTCGTTGATGGAGTAGAACTTCCGCAGCCATTCGGCCGGCCCGGGCGTCTCGAACATCGCGGCGTCGGGCGTGACGCAGATCTGGCCACCGCACAGCTCGCGCGCCAGGTGCATCATCTCGTGCAGCTGCGAGCAGGCGAAGACGCGGCCGCAGTAGAGCAGCGACTGGTGCGGCATCAGCAGGCCGGCGGGCGAGGTCTCGGCGGTCGCGATCGCCGCCGTCAGGTGCGCGTTGATGCCCTCGCGGTAGCAGGCCAGCTGCGCGAGCTTCTCCTGCACGGCCTGCTGCTGCTCGAGCCCGGTCTGGCGGACGTTGTGCAGGGCCGCGCCGATCATCAGGTCGGCCACGCGCAGGTTGCGCTGCACGAACGCGAAGGCCGAGTAGCGGTGCAGCGTCGCGCGGATGTGCTGCGCAGCGCGCGTGTGCCGGTAGAAGAGGATGTTCTCCCACGGGATCTCGACGTCGTCGAAGATCAGCAGCGTGTCCACCTCGTCGAAGCGGTTGGCGAGCGGGTAGTCGGCAATCGGCGCGCGGCCGGCGAACCCGGTGCGGCACAGGTGCCGCAGGCCCGGCGCGCCCATCTCCACGATGAAGCCCAGCGCGTAGTCGCTCATCGAACTGGAGCCCCAGTTCGCGATGGTCGGCTTCACGAACGCCTGGTTGGCGTACGCGGCCGCCGTCTCGTACTTGGCGCCGCGCACGACGATGCCGTTGTCGGTCTCCCGCACCAGGTGCAGCAGGAAGTCGGGGTCCTGATCCTGCGGCGCCTTCGACCGGTCGCCCTTCGGGTCGGTGTTGGCCGACACGTGGAACGGGTCGCGGTGGATCACCTCGTTGATGTGCCGCTCGATGTTCTCGGCGAAGCGCGGGTCGACCTCGTTGAGCACGTCCCGGCCGTCGTAGAGCGACCACATCTCGCCGACCGTCTCGTCACCGACGCGGGTCACGACGCCGCCGACGTCGTCCATCACGGCGTCGGTGGAGCGCCGCTTGTCGTGCCAGTCCTGCTGGGTCCGCGGCAGCTTCAGGCCGATCGCACACCGCTCGACGATCGCGTCGTCGACGTAGGTCATCGCGTCGGCCGTGGCGGGGTCGTGCTGCAGGTCGTAGATCCGCGCCCGCACGTCGACGAGCGGCCGGAACATCGGGTGCGTCGTCACGTCGTCCACCCGTTCGCCGGCGATCCAGACCTCGCGTCCGTCCTGCAGCGATGCGCGGTACTCGTCGCCGGTCCTGATCATCGGTCTCTCCTCGTGACGCCCGGGTCGCGCCTGGCTCGTGCGTGCCGGATCCGGCGATCGTATCGACCTCGCAGACGGCTGTCGGGGCGATCGATCCCCCGGGGCAGGGTGGCAGCTGGAGTATCATCGTGCAAATCGATTCTTTGCTCCTTACTTCATAGGTAGTGCCAATGGCCGAGACCTCCAGCCTCACCCTCCGGCAGCTCGCCTGCTTCGTGGCCACGTGCGACGCCGGCGGCGTCACGGCGGCGGCGCGGAAGCTCCACCTCGCGCAGCCGACGGTGTCCGGCTCCCTCGGCGACCTGGAGCGCACGCTCGGCGTGCAGCTGCTCGTGCGGGCTCCCGCCCGCGGCGCCGTCCCGTCTCCCGCCGGGCGCGCGCTGCTCGACGGCGCGCGTGCCACGCTCGCCGCCGCGTCGGCCGTCGAGGCGCAGGCGCGCGAGGTGCGCGGGGCGGTGGCCGGCGAGCTGACCGTCGCGTGCCTCGTGACGCTGGCGGCGTTCATCGGCCCGCGCGTCTGCCGCGCGTTCGAGGACGCGTGGCCCGACGCGTCGGCGCAGATCGTGGCCGTCGACCAGGAGGGTCTGCTGCGGCATCTCCGCACCGGCGCCACGCCGATCGGGCTCACCTACGACCTCGGTCTCGGAGACGACGTGGCGTTCAGGCCGCTCGTCGACTACCCGCCGTACGCCCTGGTCGCCTGGTCGAACCCGCTGGCGAACGATCACAGCGTCGACCTGCAGACGCTCGCGCAGCATCCGCTGGTGCTGCTCGACCTGCCGTTCTCGGGCGACTACTTCGTGTCGCTGTTCCACGACGCCGGGCTCGAGCCGCTCATCGCGCAGCGGGTTCCCGACCCCGAGCTGGGCCGCAGCCTGGTCGCGCACGGCTACGGCTACACGCTCGCGAACGTGCGGCCGTCGCCGACCCGCGCGGTGGACGGCGCGAAGCTGGTGGCGATCCCGATCCGAGGCCGCGCGCGCCCGGCGCAGCTCGGCCTGGCGCAGCTGGCCGGCGCCCATCCGACGCGGTCGATGGAGGCGTTCGCCGAGACCTGCGCGGCAACGCTCGCCGACGCCTGACTAGGCGAGGAGGCGGCGCAGCACGCCGTCCAGCTGCGCGACGCCGAGGGCCAGCGACGCGCGCTCGATGCGCTCCGTCGGAGCGTGCATGTCGCGACCGCGGGCGCAGCCGATCGACAGCGCCGGGATGCCGTGGGCGAGCGCGGCGTTGGCGTCGGTCGAGCCGTCGCCCAGCACGTCGGGCAGGCCGGCCTCGGCCCGGGCCGCGCGGACGGCGGCCAGCAGCGGATGGTCGCGGTCGAGCCGGCCCGCGGGCCGGCGACCGAGCGGCTCGACCGTCAGCTCGAGCGGCGCCGGCAGCCGCAGGTCGCCGAGCGTCGTCGCGAACTCGTCCAGCGCCCGCTCGTCCAGCGAGCGCGACTCGATCGTCGCCTCCGCCCCGGCGGCGATGGCGTTGACGGCGCCGCCGCCCTCGACCCGGCCGATGTTGATCGGCGCCGCCGCCGATCCCTCCGCGAGCAGCACCGTCAGCAGCGAGACGAGCGTGTGCAGCGCGCTCGGCCGGCCGCGATCCCACCACGAGTGACCGCCCGGGCCGCGCACCCGCAGCCGCGCGCGCACCGAGCCGACGGCGTCGACGCAGACGTCGTCGAGGCCGTGGCCCTCCAGCGCGATCGCCAGCTCGGGCCGCAGCTCGCCACATGCGTGCAGCGCGCCGCGCAGGTTGCCGAGCCCTTCCTCGCCGACCGTGAAGACGACCGCGAGCGGGCGGGTCAGTCGGCCGCCAATGACTCGACCACGGTGACCGCGACGGCGACGGCCGCCGCGTTGTCGCCGATGCCCGCGCCCTGCAGCCAGCCGTCGTCCTCGCGGACGCCGAGGTCGGTGCCGGCGGCGAACACCGTGTCGACGTGGGCCAGCAGCGCCAGGGCCGGCCGTCCGTCGCCGAGGCGCCAGACGAGGTTGCCAGCAGCGTCCCGGCTCCGGGTGCCGGGCGCGGCCGCGAGGCGCTGCTCCAGCCACGCGATCCGCGGCTCCTCCGCGCCCGGTCGGCGCCGGCGTCTGCGCGAGTGCGACCAGGTCGTCGACGAGCGCATCGGCCACGGCGCGCTCAGCGCCGGGCGCGCAGCGGCGTCGCGTAGACGCCGTCGAGCAACGTGGCCGGATCGGGAGCCGGCGCCGACTCGGCCTCGGCCAGCCCTGCGGCGACCTCGGCCACCGCCGCCTCGCGCAGCCCGGCCAGCTCGTCCGCCGGCATGCCGTCGGCGACCAGGCGTGCCGCGAGGCGCTCGACCGGGTCGCGCTTCGTCACGAACTCCTCGATCAGCGCGCGGTCCATGTAGCGGCCGTCGTCGTGTGCGGCGTGGCCGTCGATGCGCAGCGACAGCGCCTCGAGCGCCTGCGGGCCCTCGCCGTTGCGAGCCCTGGCGGCCACCGCGCGCACGGCGCGGTAGACCGCGAGCGCATCGGTGCCGTCGACGCGGGCGCAGGGGATGGAGTAGCCGCCCTCGATGCGCTCCGACAGGTTCGGGTTGCGCATCGCCTTCTCCGAGACGGTCGAGTAGGCGACGCGGTTGGACTGGGCGATGAACACCGCGGGCACGTGCAGGGCGCCGGCCAGGTTGAGCCCCTCGTGTGTGTCGCCGCAGTTGAACGCGCCGTCGCCGAAGAAGGTCAGCGCGACGTTCGGCTTCGCCCGGCGCTTGAACGCCCAGGCGGCGCCGACCGCCACCGGGACGAGGTCGCCCAGCATCGACACGAGCGGGAAGACGCCGTGCTCGGGCACGCCGAAGTGCATGTTGCCGTCGCGGCCCTGCGTCGGCCCCGTCGCGCGGCCGAGGTAGTTGCGGAACACGTGCGCGACCGGCACGCCGCGCGCCAGGTGGCACGACAGCTCGCGGTTCAGCGGTGCGACGACGTCGCCGTCCTCCAGCGCCAGGCCGGCACCGGCGCCGACGGCCTCCTGGCCGCGGCCGGTGTAGACCGAGCCGGGGATGCGGCCCTGGCGGTAGAGCGCGATGATGCGCTCCTCGAACAGCCGGTGCACCTGGACGCAGCGAAACAGCGCGCGGCGGACGTCGTCGGGCACGTCGGGCGCCTCGGCGCAGGGGATGACGGCACTCGGCTCAGTAGCCAAGGAGCTCCTCCAGCGCTGCCTCGAGGCCGGCCGCGGACGGCAGGTAGGCGTCCTCCAGCTCGGGGGCGTAGGGAATCGGGGAGTCGGGCGCGGCGACGACCGAGATCGGCGCGTCCATGCTCGCGAAGCCCTCGCGGGCGATCAGCGACACGAGTGCATCGGCCACGCCGATCGACGCCGAGGCCTCCTGCAGCACCAGCGCGCGCGAGGTGCGCGCGACCGAGTCGAGCACCGTGTCGGCGTCGACCGGCCAGATGGTGCGCAGGTCGATCACCTCGATCGACGCGGTCGGCGCGAGCTTCTCCGCCACCTCGAGCGCGAGCGTCACGCCCGACCCGTACGTCACGACGGTCACGTCGCGGCCCTGGCGCACGACGGCAGCCTGGCCGATCTCGGTGCGGTGCCCGGTGTCGGGCTGCGGGGCCTTCAGGCGGCGGTAGAGCGCCTTGTGCTCGAAGTACAGCACCGGGTCGTCGTCCTCGATGGCGCTGCGCAGGAGGCCGTAGGCGTCCTCGACCGTGCCGGGGCAGACGACCTTGAGGCCGGCCACGCCCGCGAACCAGCCCTCGGGCGACGAAGCGTGGAACGGGCCGCCGCGCACGCCGCCACCGGTGGGCAGGCGGATCACGACGGGTAGCCTGATGCCGCTGCGCCAGTGCGTCTTCGCGCCGACGGTGACGATCTGGTCGAACGGACAGGCGACGAAGTCGGCGAACTGCAGCTCGGCGATCGGCCGCTCGCCCAGCCAGGCGGCGCCGAACGCGGCGCCGACGAAGCCCTCCTCCGAGATCGGCGTGTCGATGACGCGATCGCCGCCGAACTCGTCGAATAGCCCGGATGTGACGCCGAACGGTCCACCGAAGTGCCCGACGTCCTCGCCCATCAGGAAGACGCGGTCGTCCTCGCGCATGGCGTCGCGCATGGCCGCGCGGATCGCCTCGAGGTAGGTGACTTCCGGGGCGCTCACACCGGCGGCCATTGTAGGGGCATCAGCCGAGCAGCTCTGCCGCAGCGTCGTCGACGGCCAGGCCGATGCCCTCGACGATCTCGTCGATCTCGGCCTTCGTGACGGTCAGCGGCGGCGCGATCACCGACCAGTCGCCGAACCGGCCGCCGTTCTGACGCCGAGCGTAGAGCAGGATCCCGTGCTTCGTGGCGTGCACGCGCAAGCGGTCGCCAGGATCGACGCCCTGGCCGAACGTGGCCATGCTGTCGCGGTCGGCGACCAGCTCGATGCCGTTCAGGAGACCGCGGCCGCGCACGTCGCCGATCAGCGGCGAGCGCTGCTTCAGGCCCTCGAGCCCGGCGCGCAGGTACTCGCCCATGCGCTCCGCGTTGCCCATCAGGTCGCGCTCGACGACCTCGTCGATGACGGCGACGCCGGCCGCGCAGCAGATCGGGTTCGCGTTGAAGGTGTGCGAGACGTTGAAGCCCGTCAGGCCGGCCAGCTCGTCGACCATCGAGGCCGGGGCGAGCACCGCGCCGAGCGGCGCGTAGCCGGCGCCGAGGCCCTTGGCCATCACGACCAGGTCGGGCAGCGCGTCGGGCTGGAAGTGCGCGGCCAGGAACTTGCCGCTGCGGACGGCCGACATGATCTCGTCGTAGATGACGCGGATGCCGTGCTCGTCGCAGATGCGGCGCACCTCGGCGAAGAACACCGGGTCGGGCACGTTTGCGCCGCTCGACTGGCCGCCGACCGGCTCGCAGACGAACGCCAGCACGTTCTCGCCGCCGATGCGCGCGATCGTCTCCTCCAGCGCCTTCGCGCTGATGCGGGCGGCCGCCTCAGGGCTCTCGGAGCGGTAGGTGAGCGGCGCGGGAATCTTCTCGGAGAACGTCGCGAACGGCCCGAACAGCGCCGGCGCGTCGAGGTCGCCGTTCATCGCGATCGTCCCGAGCGTGGCGCCGTGGTAGCTCGGCATCAGCGTGATCACGCGGGTGCGCTGCGGCTGCCCGGTGGCGACGGCGTACTGGCGCAGGAACTTCAGCGCCATCTCGTTCGCCTCGGAGCCACCCGACGACAGGTGGACGCGCTCGAAGCCGGGCCCGGCCAGGCGCGCGACGCGCTCGGTCAGCTCCTCGTTGGCGTCGTGCCGGGTGTTGCGCACGTAGCTGAACGTGAGCTGCTTGCCCTGGTCGTACATGGCCCGCAGCACGCGCTCGTTGCCCTGCCCGAGGTTCGTCAGGAACGTGCCCGACGCGACGTCGATGTACCGCTTGCCGTTCTCGTCCCAGAAGTAGACGCCCTCGCCGCGGACCATCCGCGGGATGCCCTCGGTAATGGCCGTCGCGTAGAACAGGCTCTGGGGCCCGCCATGTGCCGGGCGTTCGGAAACAGACATCAGCCGAGCTCCTCGCGTCGCATCCCGTCCAGCGCAGATGCTACCGGCACAAGGGGCAGTATCCTCGCCGGATGACGATCCACGCGACCCACGACCCCGCCGGACAGGTCTCGTCCGCCTCGCGCTACAGCCAGGCCGTCGAGGCGAAGCCGGGACTCCGTTGGCTCCATGCCTCCGGCCAGATCGGCCTGCGGCCCGACGGCTCCATCCCGCCGACGCACGAGGAGCAGCACGAGCAGACCTGGGCGAACGTCCGCGGCGTGCTCGAGGCCGCCGGCATGGGCGTCGAGCACATCGTCCGCGTCAACGCCTACGTGACCAGCCTCGAGCAGGTGCCGCCGTACCGCGTCGCCCGCGACGCCGCGCTCGGCGCGTCGAAGCCGGCCTCGACGCTCGTCGTTGTCGCGGGCCTCGTCGACCCGGCGCTGGTGGTCGAGATCGAGGTCACCGCCGCCGCACCGGCGTGAGCGGCCTGCCGGGGCGCGTCACCGTCATCGGCGGCGGCACGATCGGCGCGGTGCTCGCCCGCGTGCTGGCCGAGGCCGGCTGCGAGGTGGCGCTGTACGTGCGCACGCCGCGCGATCTCGCGATCCGCGGCGTGCGCGTGACGTCCGACCTGGACGACGCGCTGGACGGCGCCGACCTCGTCTCGGAGGCGATCACCGAGGCGGTCGAGCCGAAGCGCGCGGTGCTGGAGCGGGCGCTCGCCCGGTGTCCGGACGCGATCGTGACGACGCAGACCTCAGCGCTCGCGCTCGACGACCTGGCGCGCGGCGCGCGGTTCGCGGGCTGGCACTGGTCGAACCCGCCCGACCTGATGGACGTCGTCGAGATCTGCCCCGGCGCCGAGACCGATCCGGCGGTGATCGGGCGGCTGATCGCGATCACGGAGGCGCTCGGCAAGGCGCCGGCGGTGCTCCGCTGGCCGGTGCCGGGCTACCTGCTGAACCGGCTCCAGTACGCGCTGATGCGCGAGGCCTGGAACCTCGTCGAGTCGGGCGTCTGCGACTTCGCCGACGTCGACCGCGCGCTCACCCACGGCCTCGGCCTGCGCTGGGCCGCGATCGGCCCGTTCGAGGTGCAGGACGTCGCGGGCCTCGACGTGCACCTGGCGGTGGCGAGCTCGCTGATGCCGGTGCTCGAGGGGAAGCGCGAGCCCCCGGCCGCGCTGCGCGAAATGGTCGCGCGGGGCGACCGCGGCACGTCGACAGGCCGCGGCCTGCACGGCGAGTACGACGAGGCGAGGGCGGCCGAGCTGGTGGCCCGTCGCGAGCGGGTCATGCAGGCGGTGCGAGGGGCCCGCGAGTCGAAATTGTCTGACTGAAGTCAGATAGGAGCTTCGCGCCATAGCTGTCCAATCCGCGCCTAAACACGCACGACCCGTGCGATGTCGCGCGATCAGCGCGTCTTCCGTGCGTGAAACGTTCTGGGGTCTGACCCCAAAAACGGTGTTTCTGGGGTCAGGGCCCTAGTTGCTATCGAAACGAAGTAGGCCGCTGCAGGCAGCGCGGCTGGAGCTACGGCTGGACGGCCCAGTCGGGCAGGTCGAGCCCCTGCTCCTCGACCATCCGCGCCACGCCCGGCAGGGCGAGCGTTCGCTCGAAGTGGGCGCGCAAGTTCGGCATCTCCCACGCCGGCGGATCCAGGCGGCGGCCCCACCTCGTCAGCATGAACAGGTACAGGTCGGCGCCCGTGCGATGGTCGGCTGCCAGCCACTCGCGGCCCTCCAGCGCGCCCTCGAGCACGGCGAACAGCTCCTGCAGCTCCGCCGCTGCGCGCGCGCTCGCGTCCCCGCCGCCGTAGCGCTCCGGATAGAAGAACCGCAGGAACGCCGTCTGCACCGTGTTCGTCATGAACACCAGCCAGCGGTAGTACCGGCTGCGGTCGGCCGGCGCCAGCCGCGCCTCGGGGTAGCGGTCGCCGAGCGTCAGGATGATCGCCGCCGCCTCGGTCAGCACCTCGTCGCCGTCCACCAGCGTCGGCACGAGGCCGAGCGGGTTCAGCGCGCGGTACGCCGGCGAGCTCTGCGCCGCTTCACGGCCGATCTCGATCAGCTCGTAGTCGAGCCCGATCTCGGCCAGCGCCGCATGGGGCGCCATCGCGGCCGCGCCCTCGCGCCAGTACAGCTTCAGCGACGCCACGTCAGGTGCTCCATGTCCCGCCCGCCATCGTCTTCGCCGGGACGACGTGGCGCAGGTCGTCGACGGGCATCGTGTACGGATCCTCGTCCAGCAGCACGAGGTCGGCGCGCTTGCCGGGCTCCAGCGAGCCGAGGTCGTCGCGGCCGATCATCCACGCGCCCGCGTTGGTGTACGACCGCAGCGCCTCGTCGACCGTCAGCCGTTGCGCCGCGTCGAGCTCGCGGCCCAGCTCGGTGCGCCGCGTGCACGCCGCGTAGATGCCGGTCCACGGGTTGTGGTCGGACACTGGCGAGTCGGACGAGCCCGCCAGCGGGATGCCGTGCTCGAGGTAGGTGCGCATCGGCATCACGCCCTGCACCCGGTCGGCGCCGAGCGACGTCACGAAGCTCTCCGCCAGGTAGACGATGAACGGGTTCGACGTGGCCGCGCCGATCTGGTGGCGCGCCATCAGCTCCAGGGAGCGCGCGGTCGGGAAGTAGGCGTGGTGCACGCGGTGCCGCACCCACGGCTTCGGGTTCTGATCCTGCGCCGCCGCGTACGCCGCGACGGTCACCTCCTGCGCCTCGTCGCCGCACGTGTGCGTATCGATCGCCCAGCCGCGGTCGTGGCAGAAGCGGACGATGCCGGGCAGCTCGTCCGGGTCGATCACCCACGTCCCGCGGCTGTCCGGCTCGGCCAGGTACGGCTCGAAGATGCGCGCCGTGCGGTCGCCGATGCCGCCGTCGGGGAGGAGCTTGACGCCGCCCAGCCGCAGCCAGTCGCCGCCGAAGCCGCTCTGCGCGCCGACCTGCTCGAGCCGCTCGCGCAGCCCCACCTCGTCCGCGGCGGCGCCGAAGCCCCAGCCGGCCATCATCAGATCGACGCGCACGGAGAGCACCCCCGCGCGCTCCGCCGCCTGGTACGCGCGGATCTGCTCGGGACGCAGCCCGGGCTCGCACACGGCCGTCAGGCCGACGCGGTTGTACTCGCGGCACGCCCGCTCGACCGCGGCCACCCAGTCGACCTCGGTCGGCTCCGGGATGCAGTCCCAGATCAGCTCCTTGGCGCGATCGCGGAACAGGCCCGTCGGATGCCCGTCGCCGTCGCGCTCGAACGAGCCCGCATACAGCGTCCCGGCCGGATCGGGCGTCTCGCGCTGGACGCCCGCCGCCCGCAGCGCCGCACCGTTGCAGACGAGCTTGTTCCACACGCGCTCCAGCACCACCGGGTGCTCGGGCGAGACGGGGTCGAGGTCGTGGCGCGTGGGATGCCGCCGCTCGGCCAGCAGGCTCTCGTCCCAGCCGCGGCCGAGCACCCACGTTCCCGCCGGCAGGGTCGCGCACCGCGCCGCCACGCGTTCCACGATCTCGCCGATCGAGCGGCAGTCGAACAGCTGCACCTGGTCGAGCACCCGGCCCGTCATCTGCAGGTGGTTGTGCGCGTCGATGAGGCCGGGGATGACGGTGCGGCCGGCGAGGTCCTCGCGGGCGCCGCCGAGCGCTCCGATCTCGCCATCGGTGCCGACCGCGACGATGCGGTCGCCGTCCAGCGCGATCGCCTGCGCGACGGTGCCGGATGAATCGAGGGTGCGGACGTTGCCGCCGGTCAGGAGTCGGAGCATGCGGCGATGCTACTTGGCCATGTAGCCGCCGTCGACGACGTACACCTGGCCGGTGCAGTACGAGGCGAGGTCCGAGACCAGGAAGCACATCATCGCTGCCACCTCCTCCGGCCGGCCGAGCCGTCCCATCGGGATCAGCACGCGCAGTGCACCGAAGTTCTCCTCCGGCAGGTCGT
The DNA here is from genome assembly GCA_963722525.1 of uncultured Actinomycetes bacterium. Lineage (GTDB taxonomy): Bacteria > Actinomycetota > Thermoleophilia > Gaiellales > F1-60-MAGs149 > VFJZ01. The sequence goes on from CAVRMM010000002.1 coordinate 2,415,918, forward strand.
CGGTCATCGGCGTCTCGATCGGCCCCGGCGCGATGGCGTTGACGCGGATCGACGGCGCGTGCTCGACGGCCAGCGTGCGGGTGATCGCGTGCACGCCCCCCTTGGCGGCCGTGTACGCATCGGACGCGCCCGACCCGACCCGCAGCCCGGCCACCGAGCCGACGTTGACGATCGCCCCACCGCCGCGCCGCTGGAGCGCCGGAATCGCGTACTTCGCGCCCAGGAAGACCGACATCAGGTTCGCGTCAAGCGTCCGGTGCCACGAGTCCTCCGACAGCCGGGGAGACGGCCCGTCGCCGCCCCCGGCGAGGAACAGCCCCGCATTCGAAACCAGTGCGTCGAGCCCGCCGAACCGCTCCTCGACCGCTGCCACCGCCCCCTCGAGGTCGGCCGCCCGCGTCACGTCCCCCGTGATCGACAGCTCGGCGTCGGACGGCGCCAGGTCGAAGCCCGCCACGCGTGCGCCGGCGCCCGTCATGAGGCGGACGGCAGCAGCGCCGATCCCGCTCGCGGCGCCGGTGAGAAGAATGGACTTGCCGGTCAGGTCGATCATCACGCGATCTCGAAGTAGCGTGCGATCTCGTAGTCCGGCACCTGCGCGTTCGCGATCGCCTTCACGTAGCCCGCCTCCGCCCGGCGCGACGCGACGTAGTGGTCGACGTAGTCGTCGCCGTACCACTGGCGCGCGAGCTTCGAGCCCGAGAGCGCGTCGGCGGCCTCCTCGAGCGTGAGCGGAAAGCTCGGGATCGACTCGTCGGCGTAGGCCGGGCCGACCGACGCCTCGGGCGGCTCGATCTTCTCGGCGACGCCGCGCAGGCCGGAGTCGAGGCACGCCGCGATCGACAGGTACGGGTTGAGGTCGGCGCCCGGCCGGCGGTACTCGAGCCGCGACGCCTCCTGGTCGATCGTGATCGCGCGGATGGACGCCTGGCGGTTGTCCCAGCCCCAGCTGGCGTTGGTCGGCGCCCACAGCTCGGGACTCGGCCGGCGGTACGAGTTGACGTTCGGCGTGCAGAAGGACGACAGCTCGGCCGCGGTGTCGATGAGGCCGCCGAGGTAGTGCCGGCCGGTCTCCGACAGCGAGTCCATCTTGCCGCCGGCGAACGCGTTCTCGCCATCCTTCAGCAGCGACTGGTGCAGGTGCCCGGACGAGCCCGACTCGGTCATGCTCCACTTCGCGATGAACGTCGCGACGAGGCCGTGGCGCTTCGCAAGCTCCTTGAACCCGAGCTTGAACCGCGCCGCGGCGTCGGCGGCCTGCAACGGCGGCAGGGCGTTCGCGGCGCACTCGATCATGCCGTAGCCGAGCTCGGTCGACCACGACTCGATCTCGACGCCGTAGCCGCGCAGCTTGATCTCGGCGTCGTTGACGAACTCGTGCATGTCCTCGAACCGCCACAGGCTGTACGCATGCCACTCGCGCCCGACCGACAGCAGCTCGCGCGGCTTGCCGGCCCGCAGCGCGGCGTCGCCGGCCTCGCCGCAGTTGAAGATGTAGATCTCGTACTCGACGCCGAACAGGGCCTCGAACTCGGTCGCCTCGAGGCGCTCGACGGCCTTGCGCAACTGACGGCGGGGGTCGACGGCGAGGGGCTCGCCCTCCTTCGTGTGCACGTCGGCGATCACCGCCGAGAGGTCGCTCTCCCACGGTACCGGCACGAGCGTCGACCAGTCGGGCATCATCACGACGTCGGGGAACCCGGTGCCGATGCCGGTCAGCGGCGCCTCGAACACTTCGTCGCGGATGCTGAGCACGTAGAAGACGTCGGACAGCGTCGCCCCCTTGCCCCTGGCGAGCTTGCCGGAGGCGCTGTACTTGCCCCGCAGGTTGCCCTCGTTGTCCGGGATCTCGACGCGGATGCGAGAGGTGGGAATCGCGGGTACATCAGGCATCGGGCTTGGTCCTCCCAACGCGCTCGTAGGCCTCGGCAGGCACGAGCGACGGGTCGCGGTAGACGGTCCAGGTACAGGGTTCGCCCGGGCGCGTGGGGGGGTCGACGACACGCGCCGGGTAGCCGAAGTCGTCGATCGGCGTCAGCTGCTGCAGCACGCAGCAGTGCACGCAGTAGCTGCAGACTCCCGGCGTCGACCACGCGAAGTCGTGCGTTCCGGCGACGACGCCGTTGCGGCCGGCGGCGAGGATCCGCCCGCCCGAGCCGCAGGTGTGGAACGACATCGCGACGCGGTCGGGGTGCTCGGTCACGGTCACCTCGCCGCGGCGCGTGGGGCCGCCGAGGTGGCCGTGCATGCCCTCGATCGCCACCTGGATGAGGCGTTCGGCCGACGCGGGCCAGGGCTTGTCGGGCCCGTAGGTGGCGCGGTAGAACTCGGAGCCGCCGGCCTGCAGATCGGCCCACAGCTCGCCGAGGCGCTCCTCGCCCCAGGCATCGACCACCCGGTCGACGAGGTCGGCCACCTCCTGCAGGTGCCGGTCGTGCGCGGTCGACCACGCCTCGAGCAAGGGCTCGAGCGGCTCGCCCGGCGTCCAGGCGTCGCACGCCGCGATCCACGCCTGCCAGGCGTCCTCGTGCGGTGCCGGATCGGGCGCGGCGATCTCCAGCAGCTCGGCCATGCGCCGGCTCCACGCCGTGAACAGCTCGTGGATCTCCTCCGCCTCGACCGGCAGCTGGCGCACCAGCGCCCGCGCGTCGTCGCCGCGCCCCTCGACGGCCGCGCGCTCGGCCCGGTCGGCGGTCGCCTCGGCCTGCTCCGTCCACGTGCCCGTCCGGATCTGGCGCCCGAGAGGCGCCCAGTGCGCGAGCTCGCCCTCCTCGCGCGTGGGCGTCAACGACGTACCAGGCCGAGGCTCATGCCGCCGTCCACCGCGACGCAGACGCCGGTCACGAAGCGCGCGTCGCCCGAGGCCAGGAACGCGATCACGTCGGCGATGTCCTCGGGCTGGCCGAAGCCGTCGCCGAGCGGCGTCAGGCGGTTGAACCAGTCGCGCGTCTCGGACGGGATGCCCGTCGTGAGCCGCGTCGTGATGAGGCCCGGCGCGACGGCGTTCACGCGGATGCCGCGCGGGCCGAGCTCGGCCGCCATCGTCTCGGTGAGGTTCTTGAGCGCCGCCTTGGTGGAGGCGTAGATGGACGTCGTGCGCCCGGTCGACGCGACGACGTCGGTGGCCTCCATCGACGCGACGTTGACGATCGCCGACCCCTCCCCGAACCGGTCGGAGAGGCCCTGGATCAGGAACAGCGGCGCCCGCATGTTGACCGCGTAGACGCGCTCGAACTCGGGCACCGTGTACTCGCCGAAGTGGGTGCGCTCGACGATGCCCGCCGCGTTCACCAGCACCTGCAGCGGGCCGGGGATCGCCTCCAGCAGGGCCGCGATCGAGGTGTCCAGATCGGACAGGTCGCAGCGGACGAACGCGGCGTCCAGGTCGGCGGGCGGGTCGAGGACGTCGGCGACCACGACCTCGAAGCCGTCGCGCTGCAGCCGCCGCGCGGTCGCGAGGCCGATGCCGCCGGCCCCGCCCGTGACGAGCGCTACACCCATTCGAAACCGCGCCGCAGCTCGATGTCGGAGATCTCGCGCGCGAAGACGTCCAGCTCGTGCCGCTTCTCGACGCCGATGTGGTCGACGACGAGGTCGCCGAAGGTGGCGCGGGCCCACTCCGACGACTGCCACCGGTCGACCGCGTCGCGCAGGTTGTCGGGCAGGTCGCCCACCTCCGCCGCCTCGGCGGAGCCGGCCTCGAAGGGCTCGGCGCCGGTCTCGATGCCCTCGAGGCCCGCGGCCACCATCGCCGCCAGCACGAGGTACGGGTTGCCGTCGGCGCCGGGGATGCGGTACTCGACGTTGCGCGACTTGCCGTGGCCGCAGACGCGGAAGGGCGTCGTACGGCCCTCCGCGCCGAAGTCGAGCGACGCCGACACGAAGTTGGCCGGATCGAGGCGCTTGTAGGAGTTCATGTACGGGCACGCAAGCACCATGAACTCGGGCGCGCGGCGCATGATGCCGCCGATGAACTGCCGGCCGACCGGCGACAGACCCTTGCCGTCGGGATCGAACTGGTTCTCACCGTCCGGCCCGGAGAGCGACAGGTGGACGTGCCCGGACGACCCCATGCCGGCCGGCGCGAGGCGCGCCAGGAAGGTGGCCGAGCGGCCGGTCTGCGCCACGACCTCGCGCGTGAACAGCTTGCCGAGCGCAGCCCGGTCGGCGGCGTTCAGGGCGCTGGTCGGCTCGAAGGTGATCTCGTACTGGCCGTGCCCCATCTCACTCTTGATCGACTCCACCGGGATGCCGCTGGCGACGAACGTCCGCCACAGCCCGCCGAGCAGGTCCTCGTCGCGGTCGACGCGGTAGATGGAGTAGTCGGTCTGCGTGCGGTGCACCGGCTCGAGGTTGCGGTAGCCCTTCGCGAGGGCCTGCTCGAACGAGTCGGCGAAGACGAAGAACTCGTACTCGACCGCGGCCCACGGCGTGTAGCCGGCGGCGCTCGCCCGCTCGCACTGGGCGCGCAGGACGTTGCGCGGCGACACCTCGACGCGGCGGTCCGGCGACCACCACAGGTCGCCGAACACCAGGGCGACGCGATCGAGGTGCACGGCGTGGCGGAGCGAGTCGAGGTCGGGGATGCAGGCCGTGTCGGCCCACCCGTTCTGCTCCCCGATCTCGGGGAACCCCTCGTTCACGTTCTGCTCGTTGTCGTAGATGAAGATCGAGGACGAGACCTCGATCCCGTGGGGCGCATCGAGGAAGGCCTGCGCCGGGATGCGCTTCCCCATCAGCTTGCCCTGGAGGTCGGGTGTGACGATGGCGACGGAGTCGATCGTCCCGGCGTTGACGGCAGCCTGCAGCTCGGAAAGGGTCAGCACGGAGGCACGTGGTACCACGGTCCCGGGGGCGGCGTCAAGGCGGCGGCTCCTTGCTGGCGGGGGCAATGGGCCCTAAAGTAGACCAAAAGTTTCAACGGAGGAACAGGTGCCGCTCGACCCCGTAGCGCAGAAGATGCTCGACGACTTCGTGGCGTCGGGTCGCCCGAATGCCCATCTCCTCCCCGTCGAGCAGGCGAGGGCCAACTTCGAGGCCCTGTTCGCGGGCCTGCGGCCCGGCGAGTCCGTCGCGTCCACCGCCGACCACGAGATCCCGGTCGAGGGCGGGACGATTCCGGCCCGCTCCTACCGCCCCACCGACGAGCAGGGGCTCGGGCTGGTCGTGTACTTCCACGGCGGCGGCTGGCTGCTCGGATCGCACGAGTCGCACGACACCATCTGCCGGTCGATCGCGAACGCGTCGGGCGCGGTGGTGCTGAACGTCGGCTACCGGCTGGCGCCGGAGGCGAAGTTCCCCACGGCCGCCGACGACGCGTGGGCGGCGACGAAGTGGGCGGCGGAGCACGCGGCCCACCTCGGCGCCGACGCGGGCCGGATGGCGATCGCGGGCGACTCGGCCGGCGGCAACCTCGCGGCCGTGGTGGCCCAGCTGGCGCGCGACGCCGGCGATCCCGCGCTGCGGTTCCAGCTGCTCATCTACCCGGTCACGGTGGCCGACATCGACCGCGGCTTCGACATGGACTACGAGGGCTACTTCCTCTATCGCGACGAGATCCTGTGGCACTACAGCCACTACTTCACGTCGCCCGAGAATGGCCAGGACCCGCGCGTCTCGCCGCTCTACGGCGACGCGAGCGGCCTGCCGCCGGCGCAGATCCAGTCGGCCGAGTGCGACCCGCTGCACCCGCAGGCCGAGCTGTACCGCGACCATCTGCGCGCGGCCGGGGTCGATGTCGACTACCGCGTGTACGACGGCATGATCCACGGGTACTTCGGGCTGGAGTCCGTCTTCCCCGTCGCCGCCGACGCGCTGCGCGACGCGGGCGACGCGCTGCGCGCCGCGCTCGCGTAGAGACGCTAGAGAACATCGTGCAGGAGGAGATCGGGTGACAGACGTTGCGATCGTGACCGGCGGTGCCGGCGGCATCGGGCAGGCCATCAACCGGCGGCTCGTGGAGGTCGGGTACACCGTCGTCGCGGGCGACCTCGCCGACATGCTGGCGAAGGACGATCCGAGCGGCGACAACATCCATCCGGTCGAGATGGACGTGCGCGACCAGGCGTCGGTCGACGCGGCGGTGGAGAAGGCCGTGACGCTGGGCACCCTGCGCGGCGTCGTGAACTGCGCCGGGCTGGTGCGGTTCACGCCCGTGCTCGAGTCGAACGAGGACGAGATGGACGTGCTCTGGCGCGTCAACGTCGCCGGCGCGGCCCGCGTGCTGAAGGCCGCGTCGCCACACCTCGGCGAGGGCTCGGCCGTCGTCAACATCGCCAGCCTGACGGGCCTCATCGGCCGGCTCACGGGCGCCTCGATGTACGGCGCCTCGAAGGCCGGGCTGATGGCGTACACGCGCTACCTGGCGTGCGAGCTGGCGCCGAACGTGCGCGTCAACTGCCTCGCTCCCGGCTACATCGCCGTGCCCATGAGCCCGGCCATGCGCGCCGTCTCCGGCGGCGAGGAGCCGCTGATGGAGCAGGTGCCACTGAAGCGCCTCGGCACCGTCGACGAGATGGCCGACATCGTCGAGTACCTGCTCTCCGACCGCAGCTCGTACATCACCGGCGCCACGATCGTCGCCGACGGCGGCGTCACCGCGCTGTGAGCGACCGGGCCGCTGCCAACACCGAGGCCCACCGCCGCCTCTGCACGTCGGAGCCCCGGCTCGTCGACGTGCGTCCGGCGGGCGAGGTCGTCCCCGGCTACAAGCCGAATCTGATCCTCACGTCGGGCGCGCCGCTGCCGTTCGCCGAGTACACCGGCGGCCAGCGCGAGGCCATCATCGGCGCCGCGCAGTTCGAGGGGCTCGCGTCGTCTTCCGACGAGGCGGTCGCGAAGCTCGAGTCGGGCGAGATCGAGGTGGACGGCGCGCACGGCTACGGCTGCGTCGGATCGCTGGCCGGCGTCTACACGGCATCGATGCCGGTGTTCGTGGTCGAGAACCCGCCGTTCGGCAACACCGCGTTCTGCAACTTCTACGAGGGCAAGGAGCGCCGGCGGCTCAACTACGGCTGCTACGACGCCGGCGTCCACGAGCGCCTCGACCACATCAACAGGGTGCTCGGGCCCGTGGTCGGCGAGGCGGTGCGCGCCGTCGGCGGCATCGAGCTGGTGCCGATCATGCGCCGCGCGGTGCAGATGGGCGACGAGTGCCACTCGCGCTCCGCCGCCGCCACGATGCTGTTCGAGGAGGCGCTGGCGCTGCCGCTGCTCGATCTCGCGGTCGACAACCCGAGCGGCGTCCGGGCCCTGTACGAGGCGTTCCAGGGCAACGACTACCACTTCCTGCGGCTGTCGATGGCGGCCTGCAAGGCGGCCTGCGACGCGGCGCACGGCGTCGAGGGATCGACCGTCGTGACGGCGATGACCTTCTCGTGCCAGGGCTTCGCGATCCGCGTCTCCGGCCTCGGCGACACCTGGTTCCGCGGCCCGCACGCGGTCGCCACGGCGAAGCTCTTCCAGGGGCACACCGAGGACGAGATCACGTGGATGGGCGGCGAGTCGATCATCACCGAGACGGCCGGGCTGGGCGGCTTCGCGCAGGCCGCGGCGCTGCCCCTGCAGCGCTACCAGGGCGGCACGGCGAAGGCGCTCATCGACCGCAACCTCGAGCTGTACGACATCGTCGTCGGCGAGCACACGCGAGTACAAGATCCCGCTGTTCGACTACCGCGGCACGCCGACCGGCATCGACGTCGAGAAGGTGATGGCGACGGGCATCCTGCCGGCGATGGACGTCGGCATCCCGGGTCGCGACGGCGGCCAGATCGGCGCCGGCTTCATCCGCGCCCCGATCGAGTGCTTCCGCGACGCCCTGGCGGCGGCCGCAGCGGCGTAGCGAGACGCGTCGGGCGGGTTCGCGTGCGTCCCGCCTGACGCTACCGCGAGTTTCGTGCCGCGCGTGTCACGGTCCGCGCCATCTCCCGCACGGTCCGCGCCGTGTCGCCCGATTCGTGCGGCTTCCGCGCGAAAACGTTCTGGGGTCAGACCCCAGCGAGCGCCGTTTTCGGGGTCAGACCCCGCACATGGGAGGCGCACGAAAACGCGCCGGAGTGTCACGCGCTAGCGGCGGACGAGGGCGCGCACGTCGGCCAGCGTGGCCTCGACGTGGGCGGTCATCGCCGCGCCGGCGCGGTCGGCGTCGCCGGCGACGATCGACTCGTGCAGCTCTGCGTGCATGTCGTGCGCCCGCGTCTCGAGCCGGCCGAACACGGCGCCGATCGGCAGGAACATGCCCGCGCGGGCCTCCTCGATCGAGGCCAGCAGCCGCGGGTTGCGGGACATCCGCGCGATCAGCAGGTGGAACTCGCCATCGGCCCGCACCCAGTCGGACACGGCGCCCTCGGCGCCCGTCGCGGCGAGCGCCTCGAGCCACTCGAACGTGCGGGCGAACGCGGTCAGGTCGGATTTCGTGCGCCGCTGCGCCGCCAGGCGGGCCGCCATCGGCTCGACCGCGAGCCGGAACTCGATGATCTCCTCGAACTCGCGCAGCCGCCGCCGGAGTTCGGCCGGAGCGGGTGACTGCGGGCGGACCGAGATGCCGCCCGATGAGCCGCGCTTGATCTCGACCAGCCCCTCCCCCTCCAGCACGCGCACCGCCTCGCGCACCGTCGTCCGCGAGACGCCGAGCTGCCGTGCCAGCTCGCGTTCGGGGGGCAGACGATCGCCGGCGCCGAAATGCCCGAGGTGGATCGACCGCCGCAGCTGCGACAGGACGAGCTCGTGCGCCGGTACTGCTGCAACCGGTTCGAGCGAGCGGGCGTCCGACGGCGACGGCATCGCGGCGAGCTTACCTGCTTGACCCCGTATGGATCAAAGGTCTATTCTTTGGCCCATGACGGTCGACTTCGGTTTCCTCGCCGTGCCCGCAGACGCCAAGGGCGTCTCGGATGCGGACCTCTACGCGGGGCTGCTCGACAGCTGCGCGTTCCATCGCGATCTCGGTTACCGGACGGCCTGGTTCATCGAGCACCACTTCTCCGACTACTACCCGTGCCCGGCGCCGATCCTGTCGATGGCGCACATCGCGGCGAAGTTCCCTGACCTGTCGCTCGGCACGTGCGTGCTGGTGACGCCCTGGTACGAGCCGCTGCGGCTCGCGGGCGAGCTCGCGATGCTGACCAACATGACCGAGCAGAAGCTCTACATCGGGCTCGGCCGCGGCACCGCCAAGTACGAGTACGACGCGTTCGGCGTCGACATGACGCAGGCGCGCGAGCACTTCGCCGAGCTGTGGAAGGTGCTCGACCTCGCGATGAGCGGCGAGCCCTTCACGTTCGAGGGCGAGCACGTGCACGTGCCCGCCACCGTGCGGATCCGCCCCACTCCCGTGCGCGAGCGCATCGACTTCTTCGGCGCCATCGGCTCGGCGGCGTCCACGAAGGTGATGGCCGAGCTCGGCCTGGCGCCGATGTGCACGAGCTTCGGCCAGCTGACGCCCGACCTGCTGCCGGCCTGGGAGGCCGCCGCCGCCGAGGCCGGCACGCGCGACACGGCCGCCAAGCTGCGGCCGCTGCTCGTGAACGTGATCGTCGCCGAGACCGACGCCGACGCGGTGGAGGAGGCCAAGGCGTACATGCCGGCCTTCATGGAGGCGCAGGTGCGCCACTACGGCGCGCACAGCGTCGACATCGCGGGCATCCGCGGCTACGAGGCGTGGAACGCGACGTTCGAGGGCTGGAAGCGCATGTGCGACCCCGCGAACATCCCGCAGTGGACGGAGGCGCAGATCATCGGCTCGGCCGACACGTGCGCCCGCCGCGTCCAGGAGTTCGCGGACGCCGGCTTCGACCACATCATCCTCCACACCGTCACGCCCGGAGCGCCGCGCGCCGTCCAGCACCGCTGGGCCGAGCGGTTCGCCCGCGAGGTGGCACCGCGGTTCTCGCCCGCCTTCGATCCGGTCGGGGCACGGTGATCGTCCGCATCGCCGCCGACGGCGCCGTGTCGCTGGACCAGGCCGCCGACTGCAAGCGCCTCCACGTCGAGGCGGCCGACGGCAGCCGCGCCGGTGCCGCCCTGGAAGAGGCTGGAGCGGGCCGGCCCCTGGACGCGGAACACGTGCTGCTCGACGTCGATTGGCTGGCTCACAACTCCGCCGGCGTCGCCGATCCCGACGCGTTCGGCGCCATGGTCGCCTACGCCGTCTCGAAGGGCTGGTCGACCATCGACGGGAAGGCCGTGCGGGCGCACCTGGCGTAGGGCGGCGATTTCGTGCCATCATCGTGGCGATGATGGAGCGGATCGCCCGCGGGACGACGGTGCGTGACGAGGTGTACGTGCGCCTCCGCGACGCGATCTCCGACGGATCCCTCGAGGCCGGCGCACCGCTGGTGTCGACCGATCTGGCCGACCGCTTCGGCGTCTCGCGGACACCGGTGCGCGAGGCGATCATGCGGCTCGTGCAGGACGGCCTCGCGATCGAGGGCGCACCGGGCCACGGCGTCTCCGTCCGCACCGTCGACCGCAACGAGATCGAGGCGTTCTTCGAGATCCGCGCCGCCCTCGAGGAGCTGGCCGCTCGCATGACCGTGCTGCGGCACGACGATGCCGCCCTGGCGGCCGTGATCGCGGCGGAGGACGAGCTCGAGGAGCAGGTCGCCCTGGGGGCGCCCGCGGAGCGCCAGCAGGAGCTCAACCACGCCTTCCACCTGGCGCTGTACGCGGCCAGCCGCAACTCGCTGCTCGACCGCCTGGTCGAGCGGCTGGAGCAAATGACGACGCGCCGCTACCTGCAGCGCCTCTACCACCGCGCCGACCCCCTGATGACGATCCGCGACCACCGCGCGATCGTGTCGGCGCTGCGGGCCGGCAATGCCGACGCCGCCGGCCAGGCCGCCCGTCGCCACGTCGAGCAGTCGGCCGCGTACCTGCTGGCGCGGCTCGACGCCGGCGAGCTCGAGCGCTAGCGGACGTTGACCGTCAGCCGCATGCCGGGCTCGTGCAGCGTGCAGACAAGCGTGTAGCGGCCCGGCGTGTCGACCACGCGCCGGAAGTCGGCGCCGCGGCCGTTGCGGGTTGCGGCGCGGAACCGCTCCGGACCATCGAGCACCGTCACGTTGTGGCTCTGGGCGGACACCCAGTGGAACTGCAACGCGGCACCGGCCGGGACGTTCAGCACCGAGCGGGAGAAGGCGTTGTCGGCGACCAGGATCGCCCCGGCCGGCGCCTTCGGTGCGGGCGCCGGCGGTACGGCGGGCGCGATGCCCGTGGCGGACGGCGCGCTCATCAGCGTCGTCGTGCCCGCGCCGCGGTCGCGCACGAACACGCCGCGCGTGTCGTCGGGCTTGGCCGGATCGAGGTTGGTGGCGGCGGAGACGAACGCGACCCGGTTGCCGTCGTCGGAGATCGACGCATCGGCGGCGGGGCGATCGGCCTCGGTGTCCGTCGCCGCCGCGCGGCTGACGACCTCGGTCGTCCCGGCGGCGACATCGCGGACGAGCACCCGCCGGGTCTCGGCGCCGACCTCGGTGTAGGCGACCACGCCGCCGTCGGCCGAGGTGACGGGACGCAGCGCAGCGGCCTCGCCGACGCGCACCGGCGCCGAGCCGTCGAGGGCGCCGACGAAGGCGGCCGGTGCCGCCCCGGCCGCCGCGGCGACGAACGCGACGTGGCGGCCGTCGGCCGCGAGGTCGGGCTGCGCGGCGAACGTGCCGGGCGCCGTCGTCATGGGCGTCACGGCGCCGCTGGCGACGTCGACCACCTCGACCCGCGAGTCGCGCGCCAGTGCCGCGGTGTACGCGACGCGGCTGCCGTCGGCGGAGATGTCGGGCTCGAGCGGCGTCATCGCCGCGGTCGCGGTGACGACCGTCCGCGCCTCGCCCGTGACCAGGTCGGCGACCCGCACCAGCACGCGGCCGGCGGCGTCGACGGCCAGGTAGACGACGTGCGCGCCGTCGGCCGACAGCGCCGGCCCCCAGGCCGAGCGCGAGGCGGCGAAGCCCTTCTGGCGGGGCCGCAGGTTGCGGGACACCTGCTCGGAGGAGAGGTCGCGGACGAACACGCCGATGTCGCCGTAGCGCTTGCCGAAGTTCTGGTTCCCGGCGGCCGACTCGAATGCGACCAGGTCGCCGTCGCCGGAGATGGTCGCGTTGTACGACGACTGCGGGCCACCCGGCCGCGCGGGCAGCTGCGCCGGACTCGCCTGCGCGGCGGCGCCGGCGCCGATGTCGCGCGTCTCGACGGCGATCTCGCCGCGCCGCAGCAGGTCGTCGAGCTTCTGGCGGTACGTCTCGAACGCCACCCGGCTGCCGTCGCCGGAGATCTGCGGGTTGGACGCGTAGTCGCGCGGCCTGGCGATCAGCGCACCGCCCTTCGTCGGCGGCGGGCCGTTGTAGCGGGCCTGGCCGAGCCAGCGCGGCAGCTGCGCGAACTGGCGGCGCAGCAGGATGCGGCCCTGCGCCGCCGTCATCGCCCGGCCGGCGACGCCGGCCGCCACGCGGTCGCGCAGGATCTGCCGGCACATGCGCAGCACGTCGCCCGGCGAGCGACCGTGCAGCGCGGCGATCTCGAGTGGTGACAGCTCGGTGCGGCGGATCGCGCGGAACTCCGTGTCGGGCACGCCGAACACCCGGCTCGCGGCCGACGGGATGGCGAACTGGTGCAGCGAGTGGAACAGCACGTGCTGGGCCAGGTGGCCCTGCGTGAGGATCCGCAGCGCGCGGTCCTGGAGGGTCGCGAGGCGCGCCGGCGAGACCGTCCCGCGCCACGGCTCGACCAGGCCGGCGGCGACCGTCTCCGGCTTCTCATCCCGGGCGACCACGAGCTCGGCCAGCGTGTGCCGGTCGTCGCGCAGCTGCCGCCAGACCCCCGCCCGGTCGGTGCCGAGTGCGCGGTACAGCCGCGCCTCGTCGAACGGCAGCCAATGGTTGTACACCCAGGCCTCGGGCGGCAGCCAGTGCGGTGGCGCCGTCCGCGGTGCGAGCGAGTCGGCCGACGCCCCGCCGGCGACCGGGACGACCAGGCCGAGCGCGACCAGGGCGAGGACGAGCGCGCGTCGCATCGAGCGCCGAGGCTAGCAGAGCGCCGGCCCGGGTCCGGTTAGGATTGCCTGCCCGTGCCAGGCAGGAGCACCGGAATGCCTCCGAGATTCGCGTCGCTCGACGACTATCTCGCCTCGCTCGAACCACCCAAGGCCGCGACCCTCAGGTCGATCGTCGATCTGGCCCTGGCCGAGTTTCCGGAGCTCGGCGTGAAGCTCTCCTGGAACGTGCCCCAGATCCACCGCGACCGTGACTACGTGCTCGGCCTCTCCGCCTCGAAGAACCATCTCTCCGTCACGCCCTGGAGCAGCGCGGTGATCGCCTCCTTCGAGCCGCGACTGCACGAGCGGTACGTCGTCACGAAGAACCTCTTCCAGGTCCCGGTCGACTGGGACGTCGACCGGGAGCTGGTGCTGGGTCTCGTCCGGGCCCGGCTGGCGGAGCTGGACTAGCCGGCCGGCGGCGCGGGGCGCTCGATCAGCTCGATCACGTTGCCGTCGGGGTCGCGCAGGTACACGACGACGACTCCGGCGAACTCGCCGCTACCGGTGATCTCGACGGGCCGCGACGAGATCAGGTCGACGCCGGCCGCGCCGAGGCGGCCGTACAGCTCGCGCAGCCCGGTGACCTGGAGCGCGATGTGCGCCGTGCCGGCCTGCGTGTGGCTGGTCGAGGCCGGCGCGACGTCGGGCAGCTCGTACTGGATCAGCTCCAGCACGCCGCCCGCGGGCAGCGTCAGGTCGGCGATCCGCAGACGCGCGCCCGGCTGTCCGACCACGGCCTCGATCTCGGGCGAATCCAGGACGGAGATCGCCTCCACCGGGAGCCCGAGCAGCCCCTCGTAGAACGCGAGGGAGCGGTCGAGGCTCGCGACGGTGACACCTGCATGATCGAGGCCCAGGACGGACATCCGGGCGCAGTCTGACGGATCAGACGGGGACGCCGGCGCGCGCTGCGAGCGCGCTCACGACCTCGGCCACCTCGGCGATGACGGCGTCACGCTCGGTGGTCAGGCGCTCGGAGCGGAATCCGACCGTCTCCTCGTCGACGCCGGCGCCGCTGAGGGCGAGCGCCCGGCGCAGGTCGCCGCGCGACTGCGAGGCCGCGAACGACGACGGGCTCGCGCCGATCACCGAGGTCGGGATGCCCGACAGCGCCGAGGCGCCGTACGGACGCGAGGCCCAGTCGAGCGCGTTCTTGAGCGCGCCCGGGACGCCGAAGTTGTACTCCGGCGTCGCGATCAGCAGCGCGTCGGCATCGACGATCGCGGTGCGGAGCTCGACCACCGCGGCGCCGGGATCGGCCTCGTGGTCCTCGTTGTAGGCGGGGATGCCGGCGAGGCCGTCCCAGATCACGACCTCCACGCCGGAGGGCGCGTGCTCCTGCGCGAGGCGCAGCAGGAGGCTGTTGTGCGATTCCCGGCGCAGCGAGCCCGAGATCGCGAGGACCCGGGTGCTCATGCGGCCGGGCGGGTCGCAGAGACGTCGAGCACGAGGCGGACCTTCTCGCCGACGGTCAGCACGCCGTTCGGCAGCGGGGCGTTCCACGAGATGCCGAACTCGGTGCGGTCGATGACGGCCGAGCCCGACAGGCCGAGGCGATCGTTGCCGTACGGGTCGCCGCCGGTGCCGGAGATCGAGGCGTCGATCTCGACCGGCCGGGTGACGCCGCGCAGCTCGAGCTCGCCGGCGATGCGCAGGCGGCCGTTGCCGAGATCCTCGACCTCGGTCGAGCGGAAGGCGCCCTGCGGGTGGTCGGCGGAGTCGAAGAAGTCGGGCGCCTGCAGGTGGCCGTTCAGCGCGGTGTCGACCGTCTGGACGCTGGCGGTCTGGATGGTGCCCTCGACGGCGGTGACGGTGCCGTGGTCGGTCGTGACCGTTCCGGCGACGTCCTTGAAGGAGCCGCGGAACGTCGAGACGCCGAGGTGCTTGACCTCGAACCCGACCGACGAGTGGACGGCGTCGATGGCCCAGGTGCCGGTGGCGATGGAGGTTTCGGTGGCGGACATGGTTTCTCCCCAGGTACTTGATGGCGCAGCAATTGCTTACGCAACTAGATGTATAGCACCCGGTGATTGCATGTGCAACCGTTTTGTGAGAAACTTCCTCCGTGAGCACCACCCTCGATCCCGCCACCCTGAGCGCCTGGCAGTCCGTCGTCCGCGTCCAGGCCCGTGTCGCCGCCCGCGCCGAGGACGCCCTCGCCGAGGCCGGCCTCCCCCCGCTCGTGTGGCACGACGTCCTGCGCACGCTGCAGGAGGCCGAATGCGGCGTCCGCATGTTCGAGGTGGCCGACGCGATCGTGATGAGCCGCTCGGGCCTGACGCGCCTGATCGACCGTCTCGAGGAGGCCGGTCTGGTCGAGCGCCGCTCGTGCCCCTCCGACCGGCGCGGCAACTTCCTCGCGATCACCGATCGGGGCCGCGAGACGCTGGCGCGCATGTGGACGGTCTACGAGGGCGTGATCAGCGCCGAGTTCGGCGGGCGCGTCGAAGACGCAGCCGCGGTCGCGCGCCTGCTCTCGGCCGCGACCTGAATCGTTCCAGCTCCGGCTAGAGGTCCCGGGCGCGCCGCATCAGGTCGCGGGCGATGACGACGCGCTGGATCTCACGGGTGCCGTCGACCGTCTGCAGCATCCGCGCCAGGCCGACGCGCCGGGGCAGGTCGGAGCTGCTCGTCAGCCAGCCGTACGAGCCGAGCGTCTCGGCGCACTCGATCGCCGCCGCCAGCGCCATGTCGGGGTTGAACCGCTTGGCGTGGGCCGCGGCGACGGCCCCCTCCGGCGTTCCCAGCAGCGCAGCGGCCCGCTCGTACAGCAGGCGGCCGGCGACGATGTTCGTCTCCACGTCGGCGAGCGCGAACTGCGTCGCCTGCAGGTCGAGCACCGTGCCGCCGAAGATGGCGCGGTCGCGCGTGTAGGCGAGCGCCGTGTCGAGCGCCTGCGCGGCCAGGCCGACGGCGATCGCGGCGATGTCGGTGCGGGCCACGTCGATGGCGCCGAGCGCGGCCTGGAAGCCGGCGCCGGGCGGGGCCAGCACCTCGTCCGCCTCGATGCGGACGTTGCGCAGCTGCATCTCGCCGATGGGCAGGAAGGCGGAGGTCATGGTGTCGAACAGGCGCACCGTCTCGACGCCCGCGCGCGCGGCGTCGAGCACCACCATCGCCACGTCCTTCGTGCCGCGCCGCGTGCCGGTGCGGCAGACGACGAGGAACACCTCGGCCTCGCCGCAGAGGGAGACCCAGCCCTTGGTGCCGGTCAGCCGGAAGCCGTCGCCGTCGGGCTTCAGCCGCGCCTTGATGGCGGCCGCGTCGGAGCCCGCGTGCGGCTCGGTCAGCGAGAAGCCGCCGAGCGCCTTGCCCGACGTCAGCTTGCGGCCCCAGCGGCGCTTGACGCCGGCCGAGCCGAAGCGGCCGATCGCCGCCGCGACCGCGTTGTGCATCGACAGCGCGAAGGCGTAGGCGGCGTCGCCGCGGCCGAGCTCCTCGAACACCGGCATGCCCTCGGCGAACGACAGCCCCTGGCCCCCCACGCCCTTCGGCGCGAACAGCCCCAGCAGCCCGTCGCCGGCCGCGGCGAGCGCTGCGTCGCGGGGAAACCGCCCCTCGCTCTCCCAGCGATCGACGCTGGGGGCGACCATCTCGTCGGCGTGGCGGCGCGCGGCGGCGCGGAGGTCGGCGGCATTCGGCATCCCGGCATCGTAGGTGCGCGCTAGGGTTCCCGCCGATGAAGCCCGTCCTGATCGTCGAGAACGACACGATGCTCGCCGGTTCCGGCTGGATCGGGCGCGTGCTCGAGCGCCGCGGCGTCCCGTACCGAATCGTCGACGCCACCCGTGGCGGACTGGACGGCATCGACCCCGGCGGGGTCAGCGGCCTGGTCACGCTCGGCGGCCGCGGGCACGCATGGGACGAGGATGCGAACCCGTGGCTGGCGCAGGAACGCGTGTTCACGCAGCACTGCGTCGCCGGCGACGTGCCGGTGCTCGGGTGCTGCCTCGGCGGCCAGATCCTCGCCCGCGCGCTCGGCGGCACCGTGCAGGCGCACGCGCAGGGCGAGTACGGCTGGCTCGACATCAGCCCCAACGGCGAGGGCGCCCGCGATCCGCTGTTCTCCCTCGCGGGCGGCGGTGCTCCGGTGTACCTGTGGCACCTGGACGAGTTCACGCTGCCGCCGAGCGCCGTCCACCTCGCGACGAGCGAGCTGACGCCGATCCAGGGCTTTCGCCACGGCCGCTCGTGGGGCCTGCAGTTCCACCCCGAGTGCGACCTCGGGCTGTACGACGCGTGGCACACGACGTTCCCCGACGCCTGCGCCGACGTCGGCCTCGACCCGGCGCAGATGCGCCAGACGGCGGTGGATCGCGAGGCCGATCCGGCGCTGTTCGCGGTGCTGATGCTGGACGCGTTCGCGTCCGTCGTGCTCACGTAGCGCCTGCGCAAGCCCGATACCGAGGGTATGCCCCTGCGGATCTCCGAGCTGCTCGCGGCGCTGTCGCACGCCCTCGACCTGACCGAGGGCCAGCCGGTCGGGCACGCCGAGCGCACGTGCCTGATCGCCCTGCGCGTGGCCGACGGGCTCGACCTCGGCGACGAGGACCGCCACGCGCTCGTGATGGCATCGCTGCTGAAGGACGTCGGCTGCTCGTCGTCGGCCGCGCGGATGTGCCGCCTGTTCGGGACCGACGACATCACGCTCAAGGCGAACGGCAAGCTGGTCGACTGGCAGCGACCGGTCGACGTCGTCCGCTACACCGCCCGCCACGTCGAGGGCGGCTCCCGGCTGGCACGCGCCCGGCGCACGATCGCCGTGCTGCGCGAGCTGTCGGACGCGGGCTCCGAGATCGTCGAGGCGCGGTGCGATCGCGGCGCGTCGATCGTCCGCGCGCTCGGTTGTCCCGACGAGGCCGCCGACGCGGTCTACCAGCTGGACGAGCACTGGAACGGCAAGGGCAACCCGCGGCGGCTGAACGGCGAGGAGATCGCGCCGCTGGCGCGCATCGTGGCCCTCGCGCAGTCGGTGGACGTGTTCAACGCCGTCCGCGGCCGCGCCGCCGCACGCGAGATGGTGCGCGAGCGCAGCGGCCGGTGGTACGAGCCCGAGGTCGCGGCCGCGTTCCTGCAGATCGCCGACGACGACCCGCTGTGGGACGACCTGCAGCGCGACGGCCTGGCCGAGCTGGTGCGCAACCTCGATCCGCCCGGGCTCGACCCTGTCGCCGACGACGCCGCGCTCGACCGGGTCTGCGAGGCCTTCGCGGACGTCATCGACGCGAAGTCGCCGTTCACCGCCCGCCACTCGCGCGGCGTGGCGGCGTACGCGCTGCTGATCGGTCAGACGCTGGGCCTGCGCCGCGACGAGCTGCGCGACCTCCGCCGGGCCGGCCTGCTGCACGACATCGGCAAGCTCGGCGTGCCGAACTCGATCCTCGACAAGCCGGCGAAGCTGACGGACGAGGAGTTCGCGACGATGCGCCTGCATCCCCGCTTCACGGAGGAGATCCTGCGCGGTGTGGAGGCGTTCGCGCCATTCGCCGAGATGGCCGCGGCGCACCACGAGCGCATGGACGGCCGCGGCTACCACCGCGGCGTCCGCGCCGGCGACCTGTCGCCGTCGGCCCGCGCGCTGGCCGTGGCCGACGTGTTCGAGGCTCTGACGGCCGACCGCCCCTACCGCGCTCCCATGGCGCCGGAGACGGCGCTCGAGATCATGCGTCGCGACGCCGGCGAGCACCTCTGCCCGGCGCTGCTGGAGGCCCTGGACGACGGCCTGTCCGACGCGGTGCAGCTGGCCGCGTAGACCATCGTTCGACGATGTCCGATTTCGCACGCGGTGCGAAATCGGACACCGGCATCCGTGGCATGTCCGATTTCGCACGCGGTGCCAAATCGGACACCGGCATCCGTGGCATGTCCGATTTCGCACGCGGTGCGAAATCGGACACCCGCCTCGAGCTAGCCCGCCGAGGCGACGCGGCCCGTGCGGCGCAGGATCTCGTCGTCCCGCGACTCGCCCGCTTTCGGCAGGTCGGCCTCGGCCCGCGGCTCGAACCGGACCTCGAGCGGACCCGCCTGCGCGTCCGTCTCGCCGTCGGAACGCCACTCCAGCAGGCGCCACGTGCCGATCGGCGTCGTCTCGACGCGCACCACCGGCTCGCGCCGCTGCTCGACCAGCAGCAGGGGCACGGCGGAGTACGCACGCCCGAGGGCGCGCGGCCGCGTCGCCTCGACGGTGTAGCGGAACGCGCACAGCGTCCCCTCGAAGGCCCGTGGCACGGAGTCCGGCAGCGTGAAGACGAACCGGCGCCAGTTGGCCGATCCGTCCAGCGGACCGACCTCGACCTGGTCGCGGTACAGCAGGTCGTCGAGCCAGATCGGCCGGCTGCGGGCCCGCAGCTCGTACGCGGTGGCGAGCCCGTAGCCGGCCTGGCCCACGATCTGCGGGGCGATGTCGACCCACGCGGCGATGCACGAGACGCTGACGGTCAGCGGTCGGTCGTTGAGCGGACGGCCCGGCACGCTCTCGACGCGGCCCTCGATCGTGCCGCCGGCCCACGGCTCGGCCACGTCGAGCGACAGCCGGAACCCGCGAGCCTCCGTCGGCGGTGGGATCCCGCGCCCGCCGAACTCCTCAGGAAGGCCGGCGCGGACGCTCATCGCGACGCAGGTAGAAGCTGTCGAGGGCGTTGATCGACTTCGCGTGCGACCACTCGCACGCGCACCAGGCACCGCGGTCGGGCTCGGCGATACCGTGTACCACGATGCCGAGGAGCCCGGCGGCCAGGGCCGGCGCGATGGCGTCGGCGCCGTGCACGGTGAGACCGGCGGTATGCGCCAGGGCGAGCACCACGACCGCGACGAGCCCGGGCCAGCCGCCGACGTCGCGGCCGACGCGGAGCGCCGCGGCCACGATCAGACCGGCCGCGAGCGACGTGGGCGCGAGCGCGCCGGCGGCGACCAGCAGCGAGCCCAGCGCCGCCACGTGCAGCGCGAGCACCACGCCGTCCTCCGCCGCCGCCTGCCACGAGCAGGCGATCAGCGCCGCGGCCAGCACGACCGCCACGACGGCGAGGCCGCGCGCCACGGTCGAGCCGTCCGCCGGCACGGTGCGCACGATCGCGATCGAGGCGGCGATCAACGTGGCCGCGCGCACCACGACCGGGGAGATTCGACGGCGCACCCGCGGGGTCCCGGCGGCGGCGATGCCCATTTCCGGATGGTACGCCACGCCTTGGTCCCGGATGTGGTCCAATCGTGCCCTATGGATCGACTGAAGGGACGTCGCGCGCTCGTCACCGGTGGCACCTCGGGCATCGGTGCAGCCACCGTCCGGCGGCTCGTGGCGGAGGGCGCCGGCGTCGTGTTCACGGGCCGCAGCGCCGAGCGCGCGGCTCCCATCGAGGCCGAGACCGGCGCCACGTTCGTGCCGGCCGACTCCCGCGATCCGGCCGCGACGCGCGACGCGGTCGAGGCGGCCGTGGCGGCGCTGGGCGGTCTCGACCTGCTGATCCCGAACGCGGGCGTGCTGCTGTTCAATGCGATCGCCGACACGTCCGACGACGACTGGGACGTTCTCTTCGACACGAACCTGCTGGCGCCGCTGCGCTACGTCCAGGCGGCCCTCCCGCACCTCGGTCCCGGGTCGTCGATCGTGCTGCTCGGCTCCGACGCCGCGTACTGGGGGCAGAACGAGATCGGTGCCTACTCGGTCTCGAAGCGCTGCATCCACATGCTCACGCGCATGCTCGCGGTCGAGCTCGGGCCGCGCGGCATCCGCACCAACGCGATCTGCCCGGGAGACACCGCGCCGGGCATGGTCACCACCACCCGCGACCGCGACGACCTGCCCGACATCGACACCTGGGTGAAGCCACCGACCGGCCGCAGCGTCGAGGCCGACGACATCGCGGCCGCCATCGCCTACCTGGTCTCGGACGACGCGCGCTCGACCAACGGCGCCGAGCTGCTGGTCGACGGCGGCATGGGCGCGGCCCTGCGCGCCAACACCGTCTGGGCGGCGAGCCGGCGATGAGGGCCTTCGTCACGGGCGGGACGGCGGGCATCGGCGCGGCCTGCGTCACCCGCCTCGCCGCCGACGGCCACGCGGTCGCCTTCACGGGCCGCGACGCCGCGCGCGGTGCCGAGGTGGCTGGACGCACGGGCGCGACCTTCGTGCAGGCCGACATCACCGACCGCGCGGCCGCCGACGCGTCGCTGGCCGCCGCCGTCGAGGCGCTGGGCGGGCTCGACGCGGTCGTCGCGAACGCCGGCATCCTCTCGCGCACGCCGCTCGCGTCCATCTCGGGCGACGAGATGGCGCTGCTGCTCGAGACCAACCTGACGGCGCAGTTCCGCACCGCCCGCGCGGCGTGGCCGCACCTGCTCGCCGCCGGCGGCGGCTCGATCGTGCTGATCGGGTCGGACACGTCGATCCGCGGCTCGCACCGCGTGCCCGCCTACTCGGTGGTCAAGGCGGGCACCGTGATGCTGTCCGACATGCTGGCCGCCGACGGCGCCGCCGTGCGCATCCGCGCGAACGCCGTGTGCCCGGGCAACACCCTGCCGGGCATGGCCGGCGACGACCCCGCGACCTGGCCCGATACCGCCGACGGACTGCAGGTGACGGCCGAGGAGATCGCGGCGTGCGTCGCCTGGCTGACGTCGCCGGAGTCGGTGCACGTCACCGGGGCCGCGATCCGCATCGACGGCGGCGTCGGCGCCGCCTTCATTCCCCTGCCGGAGTAGTCAGCCCGCGAGGATGGTGCCGTCGTCCGTGCCGCACACCACGTGCAGCGGCACGGCACCGAGCGCGACGACGCGCTCGAACACCTCGGGCTCGAGCTCCAGGATCGGACACGACTTCCCGTACAGCTCGACCGCGGCCATCGCGCCGACGAGCAGGATCAGCTCGGTCGATCGGGTGACGACGGCGACCGGGCCGGACCCGTTCCGGATCACCTCCGCCAGCACGACGGCGGCCGAGGACGAGCCGCGCCCGTGCGGCATCACCAGCACGCGGCCGGCGACCGTCTCGCCGTGCTGGTCGTGGTGCACGTCGATGATGCGGCCGTCGCGCCAGTCGACGCCGCCCCAGAACGACAGCGGGCCGATCGGCAGCGCCACGCCGGTGCCGTCGCCGGGATGCAGCGCGCGGCCGCGCGCGACCTCAGCGCCAGATGCCGTCATCGCGCCACACCTCTCCCAGCACGGCCGAGCGGATGCACTCCTCGAGGCCGCCGAACGCCACCTCGACGCCGACGTTACCCGGCGCGTAGTACGCCCACTTCGCGCTCGACGTCATCACGAGGCCCTGCACCTCGCGCACCAGCGGCGTCACGTAGGTGCACGTGTCGGTGACGAAGGTGACGCCGGCGTCACGCAGCGGCTGCGCCGCGCCGCGCGCCTCCAGCGCCGCCAGGGTGTCGCGCCCGGTGTTGACGTAGACGGGGGACTTCACGCGCGCGCCGTCGAGCGCGGCGGCGATGCGCGCCAGCTCGTCCTGCGACGCGTGCGGCGTGCCGACGCAGACGGCCTGCAGCGCCGCGCCGGGCCCCGCGGTGCCGAGCTCGTCGCGCGTGGCCCGCAGCCGGGCGCCGTCCACCACGACCGTCCGCGTCGGCGCCTCGCCCTGCAGCGCCGCCTCGAGCGTGGGTGCCTCCGGGGTCGAGCCGACGGCGTGGAACAGCGCCACCGCACCGCTGGACGCCGCCGCCGCGCCGATCGCCTTCAGCCGGTCCTCGTGCGTGCCGGGCGGAAGGCCGACGATGACCGGGATCTCCTCGCCGGTCTCGCTGCCGACCACGAGGCCGAGCACCGGGTACAGGACGTCGCTCGCGAGCAGCTCCGGCGACAGGCCGGACACGTCGATCACCACCTGCGCGCGGCGGTTCTCGACCCGGTGCAGCCCGGCGTCGGGCACGCGGCCGGTGATGGCGGCGGAGATGTCGATGAAGTCGCCGTAGCGGTTGGTGCGCGCGCCGAGCACGCTGTTCACGAACACGATCGCGTTCGACTCGGCCCACGCCACCTGCTCGCCGACGCCGGGCCGGGAGAACGCCAGCTGGTACGGCGCGCAGGTGAAGGTCGGCCGGCCGCCGAGCGTCACGTACGCCTGCATCTGGCGCCGCGCCGCGTCGGTGGTCTCGGCGTCGAGCTGCGACAGCTCGGGGTGCAGCAGGTCGATCAGGCCGATGTTGAGCGTCGTCGGCACGCGCACCTTGCCGCCCAGCTCGGCCAGGCGCTCGCCGAAGTCGAGCCCCGCGCGGCCGTAGTAGACGCACGCATCGATGTGCGCGCCCGTGATCTCGAGCAGCCGCGGTGCGCGCATCGCCCGTGCGACGCCGGTCACCATCCGCATCGCGAGCGCGGTCGCCGGCCCTTCCTCTCCCGCCACCATCGCCTGCTCGGCGTCCGTCAGCTGCATCGCGGGAGATCCTAGCGGCTGCAAGACTTCACCGTCATGGGACTCGAGGGACAGGTCGCGTGGATCACCGGATCGTCGTCGGGTAACGGGCGGGCGATCGCCGAGCGGTACGCGCGGGAGGGTGCGGCGGTGCTGTGCTCCGACATCCGCCCCGACCCCGACCCGCGCGGCTACGACGAGGGGCCGCCCACGCACGAGCTGATCACGGCGGCGGGCGGCCGATCCCTCTACGTGGACTGCAACGTTGCAGATCAGGCACAGGTGGACGCCGCGCTGGCCGCCTGCATCGCCGCGTTCGGCCGCCTCGACATCCACGTCGCCAACGCCGGGGTCGCGCCGCTGGTGCACGACCTGGTGGACGAGGAGTTCGCCGACTACGAGCGCCTGATCGACATCAACCAGCACGGCGTCTGGCGCACCTGCCGGGCGGCCGCGCGGCAGATGGTCGCCCAGGGCGGGGGCGGGCGCATCATCGCGCTGTCGTCGATCGCCGGCATCACCGGCATCGACGCCGGTGCCGACTACGTGATGTCGAAGCACGCCGTGATGGGCCTCGTCCGCGTGCTGGCCCGCCAGGTCGGCCCGCACTCGATCACGGTCAACTCGATCAACCCCGGCTACGTGCGCACCGTCATGAACCGCGAGTCGCTCGACGACCCGGCCCGCACCGCGCTGCTGCAGAGCCAGGGCTCGCTGCCGCGGCTGGGCGAGCCGGCCGACGTCGCCGGCGCCGCCTACTTCCTGGCATCCGACGACGCGGCCTGGGTGACGGGCGTCGCGCTGCCGGTCGACGGGGGCTACACCGCCCGCTGATGTCGCCCGACTGGCAGATCCGGGCCGCGCTCGGCGTGATGGTCCTCTACTTCGGGTCGTCGTTCACCGCCTACGCCGCGGCGGAGGAGAGCTTCGGCTTCGTCACCATCAATGCCTTCCGGTTCGTGCTGGCGTCGCTGATCCTGCTCGCAATCTCGCGCGGCCGGCTGTCGACCGTGCGTCACGTGCGCGGCCGGCTGCTGCTGGCCGGTGCGTACGGCGTCGGACTGATGGCGATCCTGATGGCCTACGGCGTCGACCGGGCGACCCCGACGCTGGCGTCGCTCGTGATGGCGCTCGAGTCGCCGGGCATCGCGCTGGCGGCGGCGTTCGTGGCTCGCGACCGGCCCACCCGGGCGGCGATGATCAGCCTCGCGATCGGCTTCAGCGGCGCCGCCATTGCCTCGGGCGCGCTCACCGAGCCACCCGGCGAGGTGCCGTTCCTGGCCGTCGGGGCGCTGCTCGGCGCGGTGGTCACCTTCTCGATCTACGCCGCCACGATCCGCCGCACCGCACCGTCCGCCGACCCGCTGGCGGTGGCGACCGTCGTCCAGATCGGCGCCGCGATGCTCGCCGCGCCGCTGCTGCTGCTCGACGTGCTCGACCAGGGCATCGTCCGCGACACGCCCGACGCGGCGGCGATCATCAGCGTGATCATCATCGGCGCCGGCTCGGCACTCGGCTACTGGCTGATGTCGAGCGTGCTGGCGAAGGCCTCGGCGAGCCGCTTCGCCGTCTCGATGTACCTGCTGCCCGTCGTCGGCGTCGCCGTGGCGTGGATCGCGCTCGGCGACGCGCCCTACGCTCGCCACCTGGTCGGCGGCGCGCTCATCCTCGGCGCCGTGTGGGTGTCGGAGCACGCCGCCTCGAGGGTGCCCCGCCCGGCCTGACGCCGGGCGGGGGCCTCGTCGGCTCTAGTCGGTCGAGCTCTCGCCCGACGGTGCGACGGCCGGGGTCGCGGCGGGCGCCGGCTCACCCGCCGTCGTGGTGTAGGTGAGGTTCGCGCTGAAGACACCGGTGTTGATGTCCGTGCCCAGGTCGCACTGCACGAAGTAGGCGAAGGTGTCATTGTCGATCGTTGGCTGCGTGATGGTCGTGTCGCTGATCCGGACGTTGCCGGGCGCGGCGGCAGCTCCCGTTGCAACGGTCGCCAGCTGCGTCTCGGTGCCGATCGCCGTCACCGTGTTGGTGCGCCACAGATCGCAGTCGGCGCTAAAGGTGGCGCTCGTGTCGCGGACGGCGAAGTTGACGGCCGTGACCGTCGCCCCGTCCGGAATCGCCACGCTGCACCGGAAGAGCGCATTTCCTGCGGTCGCGTACTTCATCGAACCCGACACGGCCTTCACCGTGGCGTCGAAGACGCTCTCCCACGCGGTCCCCGCGCAGCTGAAGTGCCGCGTCGCGACGTCGGCCTTCTTGACGAAGGCGGTCGGAGCTGCGCCACCCAGGGTGGCGGCGTCGTCGAGGTCGGCCTTCAGCGCCGTCGCGAGCTTCGTGGCGCTGACGGCCTTCGGCGCGAGGTCGCGGTTGCCGACGTTGCCGTTCTTGATCTTCGACGAGGTGATCGCGTTGTTGCCGACGTCAACGGACTTGACCTGCCCGTTCTTGATCGACGACGAGACCACCGAGTTCCTCTCCGCGGTGGCGGCGTAGCTGACGCCGCCGAGCGCGATGAAGAGCGCCAGGCTGGCAACGACGTTGCCGTAGCTGAGGCGCTTCCGAATCCTCTTGAGCACGAGTCCTCCTGTTGGCTCGGGGGGGCTTCCCCTCCGGTTTCACACTACCGATTGCTATCGCGGGCGCTCGAAACCGCTTACGCGGCCGATAGCTCCGGTAACGCGTCGCTCGGAAACCGCGAATTCGTCAGGAGGACGCGAAAAGCCCCGCCCGGCAACGCGCGCCGGACGGGGCCTCTGGAGGGGGCGGGCTACGGGACGATCGTCGGATCGGTGGCGCTGGCGATCCGCACCGCCACCAGCCGCGCCGTGCGCAGCTTCAGGTCGGTCGCCAGGTTGCCGGTGGCGGGCTTGGCCGACAGCGTCACGTTCAGCGGCGTCGTCGCATTGATCACGGCGACGTGCTCCCACGGGTAGGTCGCAACGTCGTTCGTGCCATCGATGACACCGAGGATGAACTGGACGTTCTGCGACTTGATGGGCGAGCCGCCGGCGGCGAGCACCACGTCCGCGGCCGCGTGATCGGTGCCGCCAAGGACCGTGGGATCGGAGCCGAACACCGTGGTGTCCGCGAAGACGAGGTACGTGCCGGCGGCCGGCAGGGCCAGGCTCGCGGCTTCCTTCAGCCCGGGCTGATCGAGCGTGACCTCGGCGGGCCCGGTCGCGTGCAGCGCCGTGGTCTGGGCGGCGGCCGAGAGGTCGGCGACGCCGATCGTACCGTTCGCGATCTTGGTCGAGCTGACCGCGTTCGTCGCGAGGTCGGCGTTGCCGACGGCGCCGTTGCGGATCCGGCCCGTCGTGATCGCATTCAGGGCGATGTCCTGGTTCTTGACCTGGCGGTCGACGATCGAGGTCGAGCGCACGGAGTTCTTCGAGGCGGTGGCCGCGTAGCCGACGCCGCCGAGACCCATGAACAGGGCGACGGTGGCGACGATGTTCGCGTAGTTGAGGCGTTTTCGCAGTCGGTTCAGCACGGTGCTCCTCGGTGGGGGGACGGCCGCCGGGCAAGCGCGACCGGAGGTCTGACCGTAGCCGCCGCATGCCTGCCGCCCGCCGCCCGACCGGTTCCCTTACGGGGCTGTGACCGTTCCGTGACGTCCCCCAAACGCCTCACTGACACCGGGTACCTAGCGTGTAGACGGATGACGCGAACGGGGGCCATCCTGCGGTTCGCGGCGATCGTCGCACTCCTTGGCATGACGGCGGCCGCCGCGACGGTGGCGCCGGGCCGGTAGGGCCTTCAGAGTCCCTACCGGTCCGGCGCCCTCCGCTGCGCCTGACTACCATTGCCGCGTGCGGACGTTCGCGATCACGCTCGGCGACGGCCGGCAGCTCGACTGCCTGGAGGCCGGCGACCCCACCGGCTGGCCGCTGCTGCTGCACCACGGCACGCCCGGCTCGCGGGTCGTGGCGCCGTGGGAGGACGAGACATGCGCGGCCGCGGGCGTCCGGCTGCTGTCGTTCAGCCGCGCCGGCTACGGCGGCTCCACCGCCCGGCCCGGCCGCAGCGTCGGTGACGTCGCCGGCGACACCGCGGCCGTGCTCGACGCCGCCGGCGTCGACCGGTGCGCCGTCTGGGGCCACTCCGGCGGCGGGCCGCACGCGCTGGCCTGCGCGGCGCTGATCGGCGATCGCGTCACGGTCGCCGTGTCGTCGGCCGGGGTGGCGCCCTACGACGCCGACGGCCTCGACTGGACGGCGGGCATGGGCGAGGCGAACGTCGAGGAGTTCGGCCTCATGCAGCAGGGTCGCGAGGCGGCGCTGGCCGCACTCGACGAGGAGCGCGAGTCGCTCGTCGGCGCGGCGCCCGAGGAGATGGCGGCGGCGCTGGAGTCGCTCGTCTCCGACGTCGACCTGGCCGCGTTCGACGAGGCGTACTCCACCTTCATCCACGCGAGCATGGCCGACGGCCTGCGCGAGAGCGCCGCGGGCTGGGTCGACGACGACCTTGCATTCGTTTCGCCGTGGGGTTTCGAGCTGGAGGACATCACCGGCGACGTCCGCATCCACCAGGGCGTCGCCGACCTGATGGTGCCGCCCGCCCACGCCCGCTACCTGGCCGCCGCCCTGCCGCACGCGCGGTTCGATCTGCGCCCCGACCACGGGCACCTGTCGCTGGTCGGCCCGGCCGGCTTCGCCGAGATCCTGGCGTCGCTACCGCACCCGGCGTAGCGCCGCGGCCACGACGTCGTCGAGCCGGTGCAGCGCGCCCTCGCGGGCGAGCGCGCGCCGTGCCTCGACGCGGATCCGCGACTCGTACGCGAGGTCGCGCACGCCGACCCGGAGCTGACCCTCGGCCACCTCGGGTGGCGGCGGCGGAGCGGGATCCTCTGCGAGCACCGCGTCGAGGTCGCCGACGCGCGCCGCGATCTGCTCGGCGGCCGCTCGCAGCCCCGCCACCTCGGCGGCCGAGAGGCCGGGATCGACGATCTCGGCCACGCCGTCGCGGCCCAGCCGCGCCGGCACGCCGACGTAGGTGTTGCGGATGCCGAACTGGCCGCGGCACATGGCGCACACCGGCAGCACCCGTCGCTCGTCGCGGACGATCGACCGCACCAGGTCGAGGATCGCGGCGCTCGGCGCCCACCAGGCCGAACCGCGCTCCAGCAGCCGCACGATCTCGGCACCGCCCTCGCGGGTGCGCTCGGCCAGCTGCTCGATCTCCACCTCCGACAGCAGCTCCGTCAGACGCCGGCCATTCACCGTCGAGAGCCGCGGCACCGGCACCATCGTCTCGCCGTGCGAGCCGAGCGTCAGCGCCTCGACCTTCGACGCCGGCACGTCGAGCCGCGCGGCGATGGCGGCGCGGAACCGGGCCGAGTCGAGCGTGCCCGCCATGCCGATCACGCGGGTCGCCGGGAACCCGAGCGCGCGCTGCGCCAGCGCCGTCATCTCGTCCAGCGGGTTCGTCACCACGATCACGACGCTGTCGGGCGCGCGGTGCCGGATCTCGCGGCAGCAGTCGACCACGATCTTGCCGTTCACCGCCAGCAGGTCGGCGCGGCTCTGCCCCGGGCTGCGCGGCAGGCCGGCGGTCAGCACCACGACGTCGGCACCACCGACCGCCGGCCAGCCCGCCACGCAGCGCGCGTCGTTGCCGACGGCGGCGAGCGCCTGGGTGATGTCGAGCGCCATCGCCTGCGCGACGCCCTCGCGGACGTCGACGATCGCGATCCGGTCCGCCAGCCGCGCCTCGCCGATCCGCATCGCGGTCGACGACCCGACCATGCCGGCCCCGATCACCGCGACCGTGGTCACCGCAGCCGCCCCTTCCCCTCGATCCCGAGCCGGCGGAACACGATGCGGCAGACGCCCTCGACCACGCGCGGCGACGCGTGCGACGGGTACTCCTCCCAGAGCAGCCGCCGCACCACCGAGCGCACGCGGGACTGCTCTGCCAGCAGCGCCGAGTGCTCGGGATCGAAGAGCGAGTTGGCCATCAGGCCTTCCCGGCCGCCTCGATGGCCGCGATCGCGGACAGCCGGGCTGCCTCGATCTCGGAGTCGGAGCCAGCCGCGAAGTAGCGCCCGAAGCGGCCGACGTTCGAGACGTACACCTGCGAGATCGCCGCCGCCTTCTCGGCCTCGTTCGCCGCCAGCGTGATGTACGCGGCGGGCTCGACCTCCATGATCAGCAGCGTCTGGCCGGGCACCAGCAGCGACCCGCGGCGCATCTTGTTGATCGAGCTGCGCCTGGAACGGGTCGACGTTCGTGACGACCTGGGACGACGCCAGCTTCGGGCGCACGCGGTCGTTCTCGGTCAGGCCGGTGACGGCGAAGATCGCGTCGGCCGCGGCCTTGACCTCCGACTGGCTCCACGAGTGCAGCTCGAGCAGGCCGAACTCGCGCTCGATGTACTGCGTCGCCGGCTGCACGTCGGCGGCCTTCAGCGCCACATCCATCAGGCGGAACGCCTCGTTGGCGGGAGCGACCTCGATCCAGAGCTCCGCCATCCCGGCGACCGGCGGCGAGCCGGCGACGGTCGCCCCGACGTAGGCGGCGAACTCGGGCTGCATGGAGTCGATGTAGGCGAACGCCCGCATCGAGAACTCCTGGCTCTGGCTCATCGGGCGATGACCTCCTCGATCGCCTCACGCACGATCGTCTCGATGTCGGTGGGCGCGGGGGCGCGCGGTGGAGCGGTGGGTGCGGTCTGGACGGGCGCGGCGCCCGACATCAGCGCCGCCTGGGCGGCGGGCAGCGGCGGCAGCGCCAGATGCGCCGTTGCGGACGGGGCGGCGGGCACGGGTGCGGCGGCGGCAGCCGCCGGCGCCGCCGGGGCGGTGGCCGGCTGCCGGAACGTGGCCGGCAGGTCCTCGCCGATCCCGGCCTCGCGCCAGTTGCGCTGCACGAGCCCGACCCGCTTGCGGTTGATCAGGTGGTGCGGCCCGATGTTGTCGGACGAGATGGCGCCGCCGATGGTGCCGGTGCCGAGCGTGAACGACGGAACGAAGCCGGTGGTGAAGCCCATCGCCCCGAACAGCGTCGGGCTGTTGACGGGGATGCGGTACGCCGGCACGCGGCTGTACCGGGCGATGATCTGCTGGTCCTCGGCCCAGATCGCCGCGGTGTGGCCGTCGCCGCCGTACTTCAACAGCGCCGTCGCCGTCCCGAGGCCCTCGTCCTCGGTCGCCACCGGATACCACTTCAGCACCGGGCAGAGCAGCTCGTGCGACAGCGCGTGGTCGCGGCCGACGCCGCCCGGCCGCACGATCAGGGCACGGGTGCCGGCCGGCACGCTCAGCCCCGCCATCTCGGCGATGCGGGTGGCGTGCTGCCCGACGATCTCGACGTTGAACGACGTGCCTGGCCCGCCCGGGAACAGCAGCTTCGACAACTGCTCCTGTTCTGCATCGGTGCAGAAGTAGCCACCGCGCGCGCTGAACTCCTCGCGCAGGCGGTCGGCGATCGTCGTGCACGCGATCACGGCCTGCTCCGACGCGCACGCGGTGCCGTTGTCGAACGTCTTCGACGCCAGGATGCCGGCCGCGGCCTCCCCCAGGTCGGCGCACGACCGGTGCACCCACGACGGGGAGTTGCCGGGGCCGACGGCATAGGTCGGCTTGCCCGACGAGTAGGCGGCGAGCACCATCGGCCGCGAGCCGGTGGCGAGCACCAGATCGGTGCGGTAGTGCGCCATCAGCGCCTGGGTGCCCTCGATCGACACCTCGGTCATGGCGGTGATCAGGTTCGGCGGCGCGCCCGCGCCGGTGGCCGCCTCGTCCAGGATCCGCGCGGTCTCGGCGATCGTCTTCACGGCCCGCGGGTGCGCGGCGTTGACGACGGCGTTGCGGGCGCGCACGCAGGCGATGCCGTAGAAGAGCGTCGTCGCGGTCGGGTTCGTGACCGGCACGAGACCGGCCACCACGCCGACGGGCTCGGCGATCTCGGTCACCCCGCGCTCGGGGTAGCTCGCGATCACGCCGACGGTCGGGATGTGGCGGATCGCGTCCAGGTACTGACGCGTGCAGAAGACGTTCTTGAAGGTCTTGTGGTCGACCCGGCCGTACCCCGTCTCGGCGTGGGCCATCTCGGCCAGGTACGCGGCGGCCTCGTGCCCGGCGTCGGCCATGGCCTGCGTGACCCGGTCGACGTCGGCCTGCGTGGCCTCGGCCCAGACCTCCGCCGCGGCGTGCGCCTTGATGGCGAGATCGGCGGCCTGCTTGATCGAGCCCTCGGTGCTGGCCATGTCGCTCTCAGACTCCGATCGGCACGCGCGTGCGTGCGGTGTTGACGTGGTGGAGGAGCGCCTCGCGATCGAGCCCGCCCAGGCCGAGCCGCGCGAGCGTGCGGCCGCCGCGCCGGAAGTCGATCTGCAGCATCGCGGCGGCGAGGTCGATGATCGAATCGGTCATCGGCGTGGGTACGCCGACGAGCCGCCCCAGCTCGGACAGCGGCACCAGCGAGTTGGGCACCTCGTCGTCGACGAAGCCGAGCGCCAGCAGCTGGTGCGGCGCGCCGAAGCCGGCGTAGGACGGGTTGGACGCGACGGTCTCGCGGATCGAGCCGGCGGCGTGCCCGAAGCACGCGGCCGACCACTCGCCGAAGGTCAGCACCTGGCGCAGCCCGAGCGCCTTGCCGACGGCGACGCGCTCGGCGTCGAGCGGCTCCATCACGAGGTTCGCGACGGTCGGGTTGACCTGGTCCTGGTAGTAGACGAGCGCCTCGCCGGCGGCGGCGCGCTCCGTGGCGTACGAGTTGAGCAGCATCGCCGCCGGATGCACGACGCCGCCGACGTTGTTGATCGACGTGTCGAGCACGTTCTCGGCCTCGGCCACCTGCGGGTAGAGCTGCCGCAGCAACCCCAGCAGCGCGCCGTTGTCCGTGGCCGGGAAGGCGGCCGCTCGGATCTCGGCCTTCTCGACCAGGATCTCGATGCGGCCCGGCCCGCGGCCCGCCGGCGTGTAGACGGCCGTCTCGGTCTCGCCGACGACCACCCGCGCGGTGGTGCAGTGCGCCCGCAGTACCTCGGCGAACTCCAGCGCGCCGCCCGTCCGGCCCGGCGTCAGGACCACGACCTGGCCATCGGCCAGCGAGCTGGACAAGAGCGCCGCGTAGGCGGCGTGCTCGGTGGCGTGGCAGCAGAGCAGGATCAGGTCGCGGCCCGAGATCGCCTCGTCCAGGCTCGCCACCAGCCGCGGCCGGCCGGTGCCCAGCCCGACCAGCTCGACGCCGTTCGCATACGGCGCCAGCGCCGCCGATCGCGGCGACGTCCACGCGGTGTCGAACCCGAGCAGGGCGAGGTGGCCCGCCGTGGCCGCGGCGACGCCCTCGTCGCCGATCACCGCCACCCGCACGCGACCGGCTCCCGGCCGCGACCCCGCAGTGCCCGGGGCCGCCGGCGCGCTGGCGGCCGGAGCGGCGCCCGCCGGGGCGCCGCCGCCGACCTCCGCCGCGATCGCCGCAGCCAGCGGATCGGCCGGCGCAGACGGCAACGACCCGGGCCCCGTGCGGGAACCGGGGGCGTTGCCGCCCACCTCGGCGGCGATCGCTGCTGCGAGATCGGTCACGGCCTAGGTCAGCTGACGTTCGCCGACTCGGCGCCGGGAGGCAGGATGGACTCCACGTCCTCGTGCGGACGCGGGATGACGTGGGCGGAGAGCAGCTCGCCGACCTTGGCGGCGGCCTCGGCGCCGGCGTCGGTGGCGGCGCGGACGGCGCCGACGTCACCGCGCACGATGACGGTGACGAGCCCGCCGCCGACGTGCTCCTTCGAGATGAGGCGGACGTTGGCCGCCTTCACCATTGCGTCGGCGGCTTCGATCGCCCCGACGAGCCCACGGGTCTCGACCATGCCGAGCGCCTGCAGGTTGGATTCGAACCGGGTTGCGCGTGCCATGGATCCTCCTTCAGTCCTTGCGATAGGTGGTCTCGCCGCCGACGGCGATGGAATCGAGAATCCCGACGATGGCGGCGTCCGTCGGGGCGTCCTTCGTGCGTGCCGTGCCGCGCGCAGCCGAGCCGCGGGCGACGAGCACGATCTCGTGCTCGCCCGCACCGACGGTGTCGGCCACGGCGAACATGGGTCCGGTGGCCTCTCCCTCGGTGTCACAGGGGACGACGAGCAGCAGCTTCACCGCACGGAGCCCGGGGTCCTTCACGGTCGCGACCGCCTGACCGACGACGCGGCAGACCTCCATCACGACACCTCCATGTAGCGGTTCTTCTCCCAGTCGGTGACCTGCTTCGAGAACTCGTCCACCTCGTGCTGGAGCAGCTCCAGGGTGTTGGTCACGAACACGTCGCCGAAGTACTCGCGCAGCAGGGTCCCCTCGCGCAGCAGGTTCACCCCTTCCTGCAGCGACCGCGGCATCAAGGGCAGGGCCTGGGGCGCGTACCCGTTGCCGGTGCAGATCGGCGGCAGCTCGTACGTGTTCTCGAGCGCGTCGCACACGGCGGCGAGCTGCGCGCCGACCAGCAGGTACGGGCTCGCATCGGCCGAGCCGGTGCGCACCTCGATGCGCGTCGCCGGCCCCTGGTCGACGACGCAGCGGATCGCGACGCCGCGGTTGTCGCCGCCCCAGTTCAGGTAGGTGGGGGCGAAGGAGTGGTCCTCGAACCGCTTGTAGGCGTTGATGGTCGGGCTGCCGATCACCGCCAGCTCGAGCTGGTGGTGCAGCAGGCCGGCCACGCAGCGCTGCATCAGCGCGTTCGTGAAGAACGGGTCGTCGAGGTCCTTCGGCGCGAAGGCGTTGTTTCCGTCGGCGTCGCGGAGCGAGATGTGGA
The DNA here is from genome assembly GCA_963722525.1 of uncultured Actinomycetes bacterium. Taxonomy (GTDB): domain Bacteria; phylum Actinomycetota; class Thermoleophilia; order Gaiellales; family F1-60-MAGs149; genus VFJZ01. The sequence goes on from CAVRMM010000002.1 coordinate 2,450,035, forward strand.
TGTGCGTGCCGTTGCCGGAGAACCCGGGGAACGGCTTCGACATGAAGGTCGCGCGCACGCCGTGCTGGCGCGCGATCTCCTTCACCGCCGACTTGAACAGCGCGGTGTCGTCGGCCACCTGCAGCGGGTCGCCGTACTTGAGGTTGATCTCGACCTGGCACGGTCCGTACTCGGAGTTGCAGGCCTCGACGACGATGCCGAACTCCTCCACCTTGCGGCGGATGTCGGACAGGATCGGCTCCAGCTCGGCGCCCTTGGTGATGCCGTAGCACTGGATCTCGTCGTGCAGCGGCTGCCACGACTCGTCGCAGAGGTAGAACTCGATCTCGGTCGCGACCGTGGCCGTGTAGCCGAGCTTCGCCAGCCGCTCGACGGCGGTGCGCACGATGTGGCGCGGGTCGAGCGCCACCGGCGAGCCGTCCTTCTCGGCGCAGTCCGCCATCACCACCGCCGTCCCGTCGCGCCACGTCAGTTTCCGGAACGTCGCGGGATCGGGCGTCGCGATCATGTCGGGGAAGCCGGTGTCGGGGTTCGCGAACGAGACGTCGAAGATGCCGCAGAGCGGGATCCCAGATGAACGCCGCGTTCGCGATGTTGAGGCCGCTCGCCGTCTTCTTGGCGAACTGGCTGGCGGGCAGCCGCTTGCCGCGGAGGATGCCCCACGTGTCGGGGAAGATGACCTCGACCGTGTGAATGTCGTGCTCGTCGGTGAGCTCGGCCGCGCGCGTGGCTGCCGTGTTGTCGACCATCATCCGGCTCCGAACAGCTGCGGGCCGACCGTCCACTCGACGCCGGCCAGCGGCACGCCGGCGAAGGCCGAGGCCTCGAGCGACGTGGCGCGGAGGTCTTCTGGCTCCAGGTTGTGCACGTTCTTCTTGCCGACCGACTTCGCGACGCCGGTGCACTCCATCATCATTGCCCGCAGGAAGTTGGCCACGCGCTCGCCGCCGGCCTCCGGGTCGAGGCGCGCCTCGAGCAGCGGATCCTGCGTCGTGATGCCGACCGGGCAGCGGCCCGTGTGGCAGTGGTGGCACGCACCCGGCGCGGTGCCGAGCGCGGCGTAGTCCTCCTCGTACTGCACCGAGTTGCAACCCAGCGCGATCAGCGCCGAGGTGCCGATCGCGACGGCATCGGCGCCGAGCGCGAGGCACTTGGCGATGTCGACGCCGTTGCGGATGCCGCCCGAGACGACGAGCTGCACCTGGCCGGTCGCGCCGAGCTCCTCGATGGCGCGCCGCGCGGTGCGGATCGACGCGATCAGCGGGATGCCGCAGTTGTCGAGCTGGTACTCGGGCGCCGCCGCCGTGGCACCCTCGGTGCCGTCCAGCAGGATCGCGTCGCAGCCCGTCTTGACGGCGATCTTGACGTCGAACTCGATGCGGCAGGCGGCCAGCTTGAGGAAGATCGGCACCTGGTAGTCGGTCGCCTCCCGCAGCTCCTCGATCTTCACCTGCAGGTCGTCGGCGCCCAGGAAGTCGGGGTGTCGCACGCAGGAGCGCTGGTCGACGCCCATCGGCAGCGACCGCATGTTCGCAACCTTCTCCGACACCTTCATGCCGAGCAGCAGGCCGCCGGTGCCGGGCTTCGCGCCCTGGCCCAGCGCCACCTCGATGCCGTCGGCGAGGCGCAGGTGCTCGAGGTCGAGCCCGTAGCGCGACGGCGTCATCTGGTAGATCAGCTTGGTGGAGTTGGCGCGCTCCTCGTCCAGCATGCCGCCCTCGCCCGTGGACGAGGCGGAGCCGGCGGCCGAGAAGCCCTTGCCGAGCGCCATCTTGGCGTTCGCGCCGAGCGCGCCGAAGCTCATCGACGTCAGGTAGACGGGGATGTCGAGCTCCAGCGGACGTGCCACGAGGTCGGGCTTGCCGCCGCCGATGACGGTCTTCGTCTCGCAGTGCTCGCGGTAGCCCTCGAGCGGCAGCCGCGTCATCACGGCCGGCAGGAAGACCAGGTCGTCCCAGCTCGGGAACTTGCGGAACGTCGAGAACCCGCGAATCTGGTACCGGCCGAGCTCCGCCTTCGCGTGGATGTCGCGAATCGTCTCGGTCGTCCAGATGTGGGAACGTCCGTCGGTGTATCCGTGGTTCTCGCTCATATCCTCAGCCAGGCCTCGGGGTCGCGTGCGTTGAAGTACCAGAGCTTCTGCTCTGCGATCACGTGCTTGAACTCGAACGTCGCGTCGATGCCCTCCGCGCGCAGCAGCCCGTGGATCCGCGCGGACTCCTCGTCCGTCGTCTCGGCCACGATGGCGTCGGCTCCGAGGCCCGCGATCTTGCCGGCGATCCAGATGTTCCCGGCCCACAGCGAGTCGCCCAGCGCCTCGCCGGCGTCGCCGCAGACGATCAGGTCGCCGGCGTGGGTCATGAAGCCGGCCAGGTAGCCGACCGAGCCCTCCACGATCAGCGTGCCGCCCTTCATGTTGGCGGCGGTGCGCGGGCCGCAGTTGCCGCGCACGACGATGGTGCCGCCGCGCATGGCCGCGCCGGTGCCGAGCGCGCAGGTGCCGCCGACCTCGATGCGCCCGGCGCTCATCGCCTCGCCCGTGCCCCAGCCGGCGCTGCGCTCGATCACGATGTTCGCGCCGTTGTTGAGGCCGCCGCAGTAGTAGCCGACCGAGCCGGCGAACCGGATCGTGGCCGGGCCGTGCTGCCCGACGCCGAGGTTGTGCCGGCTGCGCGGATTCAGCACCGTGATCTCGGTGGTGCCCGCATCGACCAGGTCGCGCATCCGCCGGTTCAGGCGGTGGCCGTCGTCGGCGTCGAGCTCGACGGGGCTGACGGCAACCTCACTCATACGATCTCCTGCAGGACGCGCCCGGACCGCTCCCAGACGAACACGGACCGCGGATCGGGATGCTGCGTGTCGTCGAGCTCGTCGGTGTAGACGGCGCGGATCGCCTGCTCCTCGGTGGCCATGGCGATGTCGCCGCCGACGTTGGCGACCACGATCGACTTGATCGCGAACATGTCCTTCGCGGAGCCGATCACCTCGGGCATCGACAGCAGGTAGGCGAAGCACCCGTCGAGCTCGTAGACGGAGTCCTTCAGCGCCTCGTAGAACGTCTGGCCCTTCGACATCTTGTCGGCCAGGTAGACGGCGATCAGCTCGGAGTCGTTGCCGGTCTGGAACCGGAACCCGCGGCCGATCAGCTGGCGGCGCAGGGTGTAGTAGTTCGTGATCTGCCCGTTGTGGACGATCGAGACGTCGGGGAACGGCTCGGCCCAGAACGGGTGGCCGTAGGCGACGGCGGTGATCGACTCGGTCGCGAGGCGCACGTGGCCGAGGCCGTGGCTGCCGCGGAACTTCGAGATGTGGTGGCGCGCATCGACCTCGAGCGCGCCGCCGGCGTCCTTGACGATCTCGAGCGAGTGACCGACCGACTGGATCTCGATGCCGGGCGCGGCCTCCTCGATCGCCATCGCGAGGCGCTTGATGTCGCCGGTGTAGCGCAGCTCGAAGCGCAGGAACCGGTCCTCTGCGCCGACCGCGTCGTCGGTCGTGATCTCGGCGTGCATGTCGCCGCCGAGCTCACGCACGGCCGACACGACGTTCTCGGCGTCGATCAGCGCGCGCGGCGGCATCGGGATGCCGGGCGCGCACGATCAGCCGCGACGGGTCTGGCTCGCCGTACAGCGCGAAGCCCGTCGAGTCGGCACCGCGGTGGCGCATCGCCTCGCACATCTTCACGAGCGACTCGCCGAGCCGGCCGGGCTCGCTGAGCAGGATTCCTGCGATCCCACACATCAGGCAACCTCCTCCGGCCGCCGGACGGCGGCCAGCAATCGAACCGTGGCCTCGTGGGCCTCGGAGATGTGGTTCCGGACGAGCTCGCGGACGCCGGCGGAGTCGCGGGCCGCATACGCCTCGAGGATCGTCCGGTGCTCGGCGTGCGTGCGATCGGCAAACGCCTCGCCCGCCTGTGCGTAGTGCGTGAAGATGCGGAGCGCCGCCTGCTGCGACCACACCTGGCCGAGCAGGTGCATCAGCAGCCCGTTCTGGCAGGGCGCGCAGAGCCGGTGGTGGAACTCCCGGTTCAGCTCGAATGCCTCCATCGGATCCTCGGCCCAGACGGCCGCGATGCGATCGCGCAGATCGCGCAGCTCGGCCACGTCGGCGCGGGTGGCGACGGCGCACGCGATGGCGGCGGCGTGCGGCTCGAGCAGCTCGCGCAGCTCGTAGATCTCGAACAGGTCGCGATCGGTGAACTCGGCCACGAACGCGCCCCGGTTGGGCTCGAGCCGCACCAGCCCGTCGCGCTCCAGCCAGCGCAGCGCCTCGCGCACCGGCGTCTTCGAGACTCCGAGCTCGCGGGCCACCGCGTCCTGGTTGATGCGCTGGTTGGGCGCCAGCTGACCGCTCACGATCGCCACGCGCAGCGAGTCATGAATCGTCGACGTCAGCTCCTGTTCAGGTACGGTCAAAGCGAATCGTCGCGGATCTTGAACCCTCGGAACGGATCTGTCAAGATCGCCGACGATGAAGGTCGTTGTGATCGGAGCCGGAGCCATGGGGGCTCCCACGGCGCAGGTGCTGGCCGAGCGCGGCCACGCCGTCACGCTGCTCGACCGCTACGGCGTGCCCAACGTGCAGGGCGGCTCGGGCTTCGGCCTGCGGTCGTTCCGCCTGTCGCACTACGCCCGTGAGGACGTACGCCTGGCGCTGCGCGCCCTCGAGCTGTATCTCGACCTGCAGCAGCGCACCGGCCGCACGCTCTACACCCGGCGCGGCATCCTGCACCTCGGCGCGGTGGTCGAGCCGATGTCGCGGGCGTTCGCCGCCGAGAACGTGCCGTACCGCGAGCTCGACACGGCCGAGGCGCGCTCGATCTTCCCCGAGTTCCGGCCCGCCGCCGACCAGCCCGCCATGTTCCAGCCCGACGGCGGCGTCAACCACTGCGTCGAGTTTCTGCACGCGTGCTGCGAGCTGGCCAGCGCCCGCGGCGCCGAGGTCTGCCCGCGCGAGCGCGCGGTGACGCTCACCCCGCTGCCGGCCGGCGGCGTGCGGGTGTTCACCGACCGCCGCCGCATCGACGCCGATGTCGTGGTCGTGGCGGTCGGGCCGTGGGCGAACGAGCTGCTCGAGCCGATCGGGCTCGGCCTGCCGCTGCAGCCCGGCCTGGCGCAGGTGAGCTACTTCCGCGGCGCCCACGGCGACGACACCGACCGGCCGAGCCTGATGGAGCGCACCGGGTCGTCCGAGGAGGCGATGTACGGGCTGATCACGCCTGGCGTCGGCTACAAGCTCGGGTTCGCGACGGTCGATCGCACGCGCTTCTTCCGCGACCTGCGGGCCCGACCGCTCGACATGGCGCTCGAGCAGGCGCTGGTGCGGCGCGTGCGCGAGGACTTCCCGGGCTTCCACACCGGCCCGATCCAGACCGAGTGCGGCGTCATCACGCTGACGCCGGACGACAAGTTCGTGATCGACCGCCGTGGCGACATCGTGATCGGCGCCGGCTGCATGGGCCACGCCTTCAAGTTCGCGCCCGCCATCGGCGAGGCCCTCGCCGACCTGGCCGAGAACCGCGCGCTGTCGCCCGACTTCGCGCGCTTCAAGAGCGACCGGCCGTCGCTGACCGGCCACGTCGGCCGCAGCGACCGCCAGCCCGTCGAGGTCTAGGTCCGCACGACCTTTCGCGCGTCCGGCGCGCCTTCCATGCGAGAAACCCCGACGACGGTCAGGATCAGCACCGCCTGGACCAGGATCACGACAGCGATGGCACCGGCCACCGCCGGGATGCGCGCGACGGTGCGGCGCCAGTCGAGGCAGGGCGTCTCACCGGCCGCGAGGTCGCCCATGGCCGCCGCGACGGCCATCGTCACCAGCACCAGCGGCACGAGCGTCGCGATGCCGGCGGGCCGGTGGGGCCGGAGAAGGGCCCGCGCACGCGCTCGCCCCACAGGTCGGCGAAGGTCAGCCACGCGAACTTCCCGGCGCCGAGTCGCGTCGCAGGCAGGCGCGTGTCGTCGCAGCCGATGCCGGTCTCGGCGGCGAATCGCAGCCACAGCCGGTTCGAGAAGCACAGCGCGTGCGGCCGGCCGCCGGGAACACGACGGGGCGGACGCCGTCGAGCTGGACCAAGCCGCCCGGCTGCCCGGCCGAGATGCTCTGGAACCAGCGCTCGAAATCGCAGCCCGGTCGCAGCGGGTTGCCAGAATGACCTTGTGCGGCATCGCCACCGAGCGCGGCGACCCGGGATGCCGAGACACCCGCGGCGGCGCCCCCTCTAGACTTGCAATTCCGCGCGATCAGGAGGCGCACGCGATGACGGTTCCGCCGGACGACCCCACCGGCGATCGGCCAGCCGACGATCCCCCGCACGACGGTGGCGCTGCGGACGAGACGACGATCGACGCCGAGGAGATCGAGGTGCTGCCCGCGGCCGAGGCGCCCGCCGGGCGCGGCCTGGTCGTCGTCGGCGAGACGCCCGGGTTCACGTCCCACGAGGCCGAGGCCGTGATCGAGGCCGAGGTCGAGGCCGTGATCGAGCCGGAGGCCGAGGCCGTGATCGACTCCGAGGCCGACACGTTCGACGGCGAGTTCGCGGACGACGTCACCAGGCGCCGCAATCCGGCGCGGATCTGGCAGATCGTCGCAGCCCTCCTCGCCGTCATCGCTCTGGTGCTGGCGGTCGTCCTCATCACCGGCCGTGACGACGAGGTCAAGGCGAGCCCGCCCGTGACGTCCGACCAGGCGGCCGACCTGGACGAGATCGCGGCCTCGGACGCGAACTCCGACGCGCAGCTCGAGGCGAGGCGCGCCCAGATCGAGGCGCTGACCGACAAGGGCGCCGACCTGGCCACCGCGGGCAGCCAGCTGAAGACCGAAAACGGCGCGCTGCAGACCGACCTCGACGAGGCCACGAAGCGTGCGAGCGAGGCGGAGGCCGGCGCCACCGCCGCGGTGGCCGAGGCCCAGCGGGAAGCCGACACGGCCACCGCGGCGACCGGCCAGGTCGACGCGCTGGCGACGCAGGTCGAGAGCCTGAACCGGGAGATCGGCAGCCTCTCGAGCGAGGCCGCCCGACTCGCAGACCAGAACGCGGCGCTGCAGAAGGCCAACGACGACCTGGCCGCGCAGAACGACGCGGTGACAGCGCAGCTGACAGCGCTGGACGGCGTCCAGCAGCAGACTTACCAGTGCGCCCGCGGCCTGGTCGAGGCCGTGCGTCAGCGTGACGATCCCGACTGGTGGGACACGAACGGCGAGGCCACCACGGCGACGTGCACCGACGCCCAGGCCGCCCTCGATGCGTACAACGCGCAGTACGGAGGCTGAGGGTCAGCGCGCCCGGCGGGAGATCCACAAGCTCTACCATCCCGCCATGGGACGGACCTACGACGTCATCGATGCGCGCTGGCGGAAGTTCATCGACGCGCAGCACTGCTTCTTCGTCGCCACCGCGCCACTCGACGGCGGCCACGTCAACCTCTCGCCGAAGGGCATGGCGGGCAGCTTCGCGGTCATCGACGAGCTGACCGTCGCGTACCTGGACATGAACGGCTCGGGGATCGAGACCGTCGCGCATCTGCAGGAGAACGGCCGCATCACGGTCATGTTCTGCGCGTTCGACGGGCCGCCGAACATCCTCCGGCTGTACGGCGCCGGGCGCACGGTGCGGCCCGGCGACGACGGCTTCGGCGAGGTGATGGCGCACTTCCCGCCCCGCGACCACGTGCGGTCGGTGATCGTCGTCGACGTCGACCGGATCCAGGACGCCTGCGGGTTCGGCGTGCCGGTGATGGACTACCGCAGGGAGCGCGACCAGCTCGTCCGGTGGGCCGAGAGCAAGGGCGACGAGGGGCTGGGCGCGTACCGCGCCGATCGCAACGCCGTCTCGATCGACGGCCTGCCCGGCTGGTAGCGAGAGGTTCTACGCGACCGCAGCCCGGAGCGCCGCCGCGACGTGGTCGCGGTCGTCGGCCCGGATCGCCTCCGGGGTGATCACGATCTCGCCCGCCCGCATGCGCGCGTGCGGCACGACGATGCCGGGATCGGCGGCGGCCAGCGCTGCCGCGATCGCCTCGGCCCGCCTCGCCGGCGGCGACCACGAGCTGCGGCCAGAAGCCGCGGTCGGTGACCACCTCGCCGGGCAGCGTGGCGAGCCAGGCGGCGGCGGCGCGCGCCTCGCCGTCGAGGTCGCGTTCGCCGAACTCCTGCAGCGCCGCCGCGAGGCCGGCGATCTCCTCCGGCCCGACCTTGAACCCGCGCCCGAGGCCGTGGTGCGGCGGCTCCTCGCCCTCGCGGGCGCGCCACGCGCGCGCGTCCACGTCCATGTCCAGCACCTGGAGGCGCACCGACCGGGCGATGGCGTGCGTGGTCGCGAGCAGGCCCGAGCCCTGCGGCCCGCGGATCGCCTTGCCGCCGGAGAAGCACACCGCGTCGGCGCCGGCCGCCGTGTAGCGGCGCAGGTTCTCGCGCGGCGGCAGCTCGGCCGCGGCGTCGACCAGCACCGGCACGCCGTGCGCGTGCGCGATCGCGCAGACGCGCTCCAGCGGCAGGCCCAGATGCTCGGCGCAGGCGAGGTGCGCGACGGCGACCGTGCGGTCGGTGAAGGCCGCCTCGAGCTGCCACTCGAGCGTGGAGCCGATGCCCTCGTTGGCGGGGTAGCCGACCTCGACCAGGCGCGCCCCGACGTTGCGCAGCTGGCGGTCGTAGGCGTTGCGGTGGCCGCGCTGGACGATGATCTCGGCGGGAACGGCGCCGGGCTCGGGCAGCCGGTCGATGGCGTCGAGCCGCGTGCCGGCGACGCACGCGGCGGCGGCGAGCGTGAGGCCCGCGGCCGCGCCGGAGGTGACCCACCCGGCCTCGGCGCCGGTGGCCTCGGCGATCAGCCCGCCGGCCCAGGCCTGCAGGTCGTCGATGCGCCAGTTGGACTGCGCCGCCTCGTCGATGGCGGCGCGCGTGCGCGGGCTCATCGCACCGCCGCCGAGGGTGGTGACGAAGCCCGCGGCCGAGATCACGCGGGGGATGCCGATCGCGGACATCGCGCAATCGTATCGATGACCCGTATTGCCCCGCGGCCCGGCGCCCGTCACGCTTGCCGGGTGCTCACTCTCTACGACAGTCGCGTCTCCACGAACGCGATCAAGCTGCGGTTCATGCTGGCCGAGCTCGGCCTCGACTACGAGGCGATCGAGGTGCCGCTCTACCCCAAGCCGGACTGGTACGCCGAACTCCACCCGTTCAACCTGATCCCGACGCTGATCGACGGCGACTTCAAGGTGACGGAGTCGAACACGGCGCTGCGCTACCTCGCCGGCCGCGAAGGCCGCGCCGACCTGTACCCGAGCGATCCCGTGCGCCGGGCGCGCGTCGACATGCTGCTCGACTCGCTGTCGCTGCAGGTGCGGCCGGCGCTATGGGCGGCCGAGGAGCCCGTCATCTACGGCCGGCCGAGTGACATCGACTGGCGGCCCGACCTGGACGCCGCGCTCGGCGGCTTCGAGCGGCTGCTGGCCGACGACGGGTACGCGATCGGTGACTTCTCGATCGCCGACGTCGCCATCGCCGGGCGCATGCAGGACATCCGCAAGCTGCCGCTCGACCTGGGCCGGTTCCCGAAGCTCGACCGCGTGCTGCGGCTGACGATGGCCCGCCCGGCGTACCAGGCGTCGATCTGACAACCCGCTAGACGTCGAGGATGATCTTGCCGCGCGGACCCGACGGGGCGGCCAGCGCGGCGAAGGCCTGTCCGTGGTCGGCGAGATCGATGCGGTGCGTGACGATCGCCGCCGGCGTGATGCGGCCGGCGTTCAGTAGGCCGACGACACCCTCCCACGCGCTCGAGGTGTAGCCGAAGCTGGAGCACAGCGTCAGGTCGGCGTTGACCACGTCGTCGAGCGGCAGCGGCACGCGCTCGTCGGCGCCGGCGTACCCGAGCAGCAGCACCCGGCCGCCGCGGCGCACGCGGCGCAGCGCCTCCAGCACCGCCGCCGGCGCACCGGCGGCCTCGATCACCAGGTCGAACGCGTCGCCCGGCTCGGCCGTCGCGAACTCGTCCGCGCCGACGGCCGCCGCCAGGTCGCGCTGCTCGTCGCGCAGGCCGCGCACCACGATCCGCGCCGGCGACCAGAGCGCGACCAGGTGCGCGGCCAGCAGCGCGATCGCGCCGTCGCCCAGCACCAGCACCTCGTCGCCGGGACGCGGACCGATCTTCGTCAGGCCCTGCAGCACGACGGCGGCCGGCTCGACCAGCGCGCCGTCCAGCAGCGCCACGCCGTCACCGAGCCGGTGGACGAGGCGGCCCGGCAGCACGATCTGGTCGGACGCCGCGCCCTCGCGCGTGAAGCCGACCTCGTCGTACGTCGCGCAGACGTTGGTCGCACCGCGGCGGCAGGCCGGACAGGCGCCGCAGGGGACGATGCCCTCGGCCACGACCCGGTCACCGGGCGCAAGACCCGCGACGCCGGCGCCGACGGCCTCGACGACGCCCGCCCACTCGTGGCCAATCGTGAGCGGGTAGCGGACGAAGTCGGGATCGACCGTGCCGTGCAGCAACTCGAGATCGGTGCCGCAGACGCCGACGTGGCGCGGCCGCACGACCACCTCGCCGCGACCGGCGACGAGCGCCGCGCGCTCCTCGATCGCGATCTGGCCGGGCTCGGAGATGACGAGAGCTCGACGGACCGCGACCATCGCCTCGATGATACGCGCCATGACGGAGACGGCGGCGAAGCTCGCCCGGCTGCGGGCCCTGGTCGCCGAGCGCGGACTGCCGGGCGTGGTCCTGACACGGCCGGCGACGGTCGCGTGGCTGACCGGCGGGATGACGAACGTGATCGACCGCAGCGCCTCACACGACGCCGTGTGGATCGCCGTCGGCCCCGACGCCGGTGCGTGCATCTCGACCGTCGTCGAGGAGCCGCGCCTGCGCGCCGAGCACGACCTGCCGTTCCCGGTGGTCGGCGTGCCCTGGCACGATCCTGCGGCCTACCGTCGCGCGGCCGACGCCGTCGTCGGCGCGGCCGCACCAGCCGACGACGAGCTCGACGACGAGCTGACGGCCCTGCGTCTCGCCCTGGTGCCCGAGGAACGTGAGCGCCTCGCCGCGCTCGGCAGCGACGCAACGGCGGCGGTCGAGGGGGCGTTGCGCGACTGGCGCCCGGGCGCCACCGACCGCGGCGTCATGGCCGGCGTCGCGGCGCGCTGCGAGCGCGCGGGCATCGTCCCCGTGTGCCTGATCGTGGGCGGCGACGACCGCCTGGAGCGGTTCCGGCACCCGCTCGCCGACGGCTCGCCGATGCGCCGCCAGGCGATCGCCGTGCTGGTCGGCCTGCGGCACGGGCTGCACGTCGCGCTGACGCGCCACGTCAGCGCCGGCGTCCCGAGTGAGAGGCTCGCCGCCGCGCAGGCCGAGTCGCTGCAGATCGAGGCGGCCGTGCTCGACGCGTGCGCCCCCGGAGCGACCTACGGCGACGTGCTCGGCCGCCTGGCCGCCGCGTACGGCGACGACCGCTGGCGGCAGCACTGGCAGGGCGGCCCGATCGGCTACCGGCAGCGCGAGTTCGAGATCGCGCCGGCGCCGCCCGCCACCCACTGGCACGCCGAGCCCGTGGCTTCCCACCACGCGATCGCGTTCAACCCGAGCGTCGCCGGCGGCGGCAAGGCGGAGGACACGTTCCTCGTCGCCGCCGGCCGCCTGCAGCCCGTCACCGCCAGCACCGACTGGCCGGTCGTCGAGGTCGGCGGCCGCACCCGCCCCGCAATCCTGGAGATCTGATGGCCACCGACCCCTCCCCGTCGTCCGGGCTCCGCTCGGCGCGCTGGTTCGCCGCACACGACCTGCCGGGCTTCCTGCATCGCGCGTCGGTGAAGGCGATCGGCTACTCGCGCGCCGCGCTGGACGGCCGGCCGGTGGTCGGCATCTGCAACCCGTGGAGCGAGGTCGTGAACTGCAACGTCCACTTCCGGGGCCTCGCCGAGGCGGTGCGGCGCGGCGTGCTCGCCGCCGGCGGCCTGCCGCTCGAGTTCCCCGTGTCGTCGCTGGGCGAGAACCTGCAGAAGCCGACCACGATGCTGTTCCGCAACCTGATGGCGATGGACGTGGAGGAGGCGATCCGCTCCTACCCGTTCGACGCCGTGGTGCTGATCGGCGGCTGCGACAAGACCCAGCCGGCGCAGCTGATGGGCGCGGCCAGTGCCGACGTGCCCGCCATCATGCTCACCGGCGGCACCGTCGAGGCTGCGGTGCACCGCGGGCGCGAGCTGTCGGTCGGCACCGACCTGTGGCGCTACACCGACGAGCTGCGGGCGGGCAAGATCACGCTCGACGAGTACGACGAGCTGGAGGCGGCCTGGATCCCCGGTGCCGGCCACTGCAACGAGATGGGCACCGCCTCGACGATGGCGTGCGTGACCGAGGCCCTCGGCATGACGCTGCCCGGCACGGCGACCATCCCGGCGCTCACCGCGCGCCGGGCGGCGGCCAGCGAGGCGACCGGCCGGCGAGCGGTCGAGATCGCCCTTGCCGACCTGCGCCCGTCGCAGGTGCTGACGCCGGCGGCTTTCGACAACGCGATCACCGTCCTCTGCGCGCTGGGCGGATCGACCAACGCCGTCGTCCACCTGCTCGCGCTCGCGCGGCGCACGGGCTACGAGCTGCCGCTCGAGCGCTTCGACGAGCTGTCGCGACGCACTCCGGTGCTCGCCGACGTGCGACCGGCCGGCGCCCACCTGGTGGACAAGCTCGACGCGGCCGGCGGCGTCCCGGCCGTGCTGCACGAGCTCGGCGACCTGCTCGACCGCGAGGCGATCACGATCGGCGGATCGACCATCGGCGCGTCCGCCCACCCGGGCACCGGCTCCGTCGTCCGGCCGCTCGCAGATCCGGTCAAGCCCGCCGGCGGCCTCGCCGTCCTGCGCGGCTCGCTCGCTCCGCGCGGCGCGGTCCTGAAGGTGGCCTCCGCCGACCCGGCGCTGCTTCGCCACCGTGGTCGCGCGGTCGTGTTCGAGGGGGTCGACGACGTGGCCGCACGCATCGACGATCCGGCGCTCGAGATCGACGCCGGCTCGGTGCTCGTGCTCCGCAACGTCGGTCCCAAGGGTGCGCCGGGCATGCCCGAGTGGGGCATGGTGCCGATCCCCGAGCGACTGCTTCGGGCCGGCGTGCGCGACATGGTGCGCATCTCCGACGCGCGCATGTCGGGCACCGCGTTCGGCACCTGCGTGCTGCACGTCGCGCCCGAGTCGTACGCCGGCGGTCCGCTCGCCGCGGTCCGCGACGGCGACATGATCGCGCTCGACATCGACGCGCGGACGATCGACCTCGAGGTCGACTCGGCCGAGATCGAGCGCCGCCTCGCCGAGCGGCCCGCGCCGGTCCCGCGCTACACCCGCGGCTACGGCCGGCTGCACGTCGACCATGTCCTGCAGGCCGACGAGGGGTGCGATCTCGACTTCCTCGCCGGCGGGCCGGAGGAGGAGCACCGGCTGCCCTACGGCCTGTTCGGCGGGTGGGTCGGAGGCTGGTGACCGAACCGTCGCAACGGCCGGAACGGCCGCCTGCCTAACTAGGCCGCGGCGCCGTGTGGGCCCGGTCCGGCGGTCTCGACCGGCGGTCCGGACTGTCGCCGCCGGCGCCGGTCCGGACCGAACCGTCAAGGTCGTTTTCCGATCTATCTCGATAAAGAGCGAGAGGATGGCGACCGAACCATCGCGCGGCGCGTCCCGGGAGTACCCGTGCGACGTGTTCCGGGACCGCCCGGCGATGGTTCGGTCGCCATCGATTCGGCCGGCCCGATCCTGCGGGCGGCACCTCCGGTGGAGGTGTTTCTCGAGACGTATTGATTCTGATGAAATGGCATAACCATGCGGCCTCGCGCATTACCCGACATGACTCGGCCCACGGCCGGGCCGATGGCACCCGAGCGTCCCTGGCGGCCGCCAGCCCGCATGGCGCCTGCGCTGGCCGGGATCGTTCGGCGAGACGCCGTATCGACTCTGGGCGGGGTCGATCGGATGCACCGTACGGCGGCCGGGCACGCTTCGCGGGCGGTGGCGGACGCCGGATCCGGGAGGCGTTTCTCGACCTATCGGCCGTCCGGTCCGAGCGGCGCGCGGACGACCCGCAGCTGCTCTGGCCGACTGCCTCCCGGACGAGCTGCCGGCCGCCGGTCGCCGAACCATCGCGAAGCCCGGCCGGGCATCCTGGAAAACGGTCCGAGAAATCCTCCGACCAAGCCGGGCCCCGGCCGGTCAGATGGTTTCTCGATCTATCTCGGAAATCACTTCTGCGGCCGACGCGCGAACGCGGCCGATGCGCCCCGGACCGTGCCCGATCCGTTCACGCACCGAATGAGGAGCCCCGCGAAAACGCCCGGGTGACGGTTCGGCGGCCGGTCGATCCAGCATGAGCGGGCGAGCACGGATCGTCCAGGAGCGACAATTGACCAGCAATCAGGTCAACGTGCTCTAGTGTCGATCAGCAGCGCTCGCCGACAGCCGACGTCACGTGAGCTCGAGGTACCGCTGCCGCTCCCACTCGGTCACGGCGAGGTTGTGGTGCGCGAGCTCGGCGCGGCCGGCGATCGCGAAGTGCGAGACGAGCTCGTCGCCCATCCGCTCGTGCAGGACGGTGTCGGCCTCGAGCTGCTCGATCGACCGGTCGAGCGTCAGGGGCAGCTGCTCGAGCGACGGGTCGTCGTACGCGTCACCGTCGTACCGCGCGGGCGCGGGCAGCTCGCCGTCGATGCCGTGGAGCATGCCGGCCACGGCCGCGGCGATGGCGAGATACGGGTTGCAGTCGCCGCCCGGCATCCGGTGCTCGATGCGCGAGATGCCCTTCGACGACTCGATCACGCGCAGGCCGACGGTGCGGTTCTCGAGACCCCAGGTCTTCGTCGTCGAGCCCCACATGTAGGGCACGAGGCGCTTGTAGCTGTTCGGGTTCGGGCAGAAGAACGGCGTCGCCGCGGGCATCGTCTCGAGCATGCCCGCGATGGCCTGGGAGGCGATCGTGTTGGGCGTGTTCGCGGGGCCGTCGGCGAACAGGCTGGTGCTGCCGTCCTCGTCCCATAGCGAGAGGTGCAGGTGGCCCGAGTTGCCCGACCAGGAGGCGTCCGGCTTCGCCATGAAGGTGGCGGTCCGCCCCTGGCTGGAGGCGATCGTCTTGACCGCCTGCTTCATCAGGAACGCCTTGTCGGCGGTGCGCAGCGCCTCGTCGTAGCGCAGGTTGAGCTCGTACTGCCCGGCGCCCGTCTCGCAGGTGATCGACTCGAGCTCGAGGCCCGATCCCTCGAGCGGCTCGACGTAGCTCTGCAAAAACTCGCGATCCTGGGCGATCCGCAGGCCGCTGTACGTGTACGGCCGAGTGCTGTTGACCTTCACCGAGGCGGGGAACCCGGCGCGAGCGATGTCGGCCAGCGGCTCATCGATGATGTAGAACTCCCACTCGAAGCCGACCTTGACGGTCAGCCCTCGCTCGGCCGCCTGGGCGAGCACGCGCTTCAGGCAGGCACGCGGACAGAGCGGGTAGATCGTTCCGTCGGGCTTGTACCAGTCGCCGATCACGACGCCCTCGCCGCCCATCCAGGGCACCGACCGGTACGTGTCGGCGTCGGGGCGCAGGTGGTGGTCGGGGAAGCCGGACGGCTTGATCGGGAACGTCCCGACGTAGCCCGCCGGCGGCTCGATCAGGTCCTCGGCCAGCGTGTTCGACCAGAAGACGTCGGAGAACGGCACGCCGTGGCCGCGCTCGGCGCGCACCATGTCCGCGAGCGGCAGCCGCTTGCCGCGCCAGGTGCCCATGAAATCGATGCCGACGCTGGTGACGTACGCGGCGCCCGACTCGCGGATCGTGCTCTCGAAGTCCGGCATCAAATCAGCTCCAGGTCAAAGGGAAGGGCGCATGGATCCAGGATCCGTGCAGTCTTTCGCAGGTCTTGCAGGCCGTCAAGCGGCCTGCCGCGCGGCCTCGACGATCCACCGGAACAGGGGCTGGCCGGCCGGGTCGGACAGCTGGAATTCCGGGTGCCACGCGACACCGAGCACGTTGCACGACCGGTCCTCGACCGCCTCCGGGAGACCGTCGGGGGCGCGCGCACTCACCGACAGGCCGCTGCCCAGCTCGGCGACGCCCTGGTGGTGCAGCGTCGTGACGGCGATGGTGCGGGCGCCGAGCACCTCGTCCAGCAGCGTGCCGGCCGCGACCTCGACCGGATGGCGGTGGTCGATGCCGCCCTCGTGGTGCACGTCGGTCTCGAGGTGGGTGACGAGCCGGCCGCCGCGCCACACGTTCAGCAGCTGCGAGCCGCGGCAGATGCCGAGGATCGGGAGGTGCCGCTCGCCGGCGGCGTCGAGGACGGCGAGCTCCCAGGCATCGCGGTGCTCGTCCAGCCACGACATCTCGGGGCGCACCTCGGCGCCGTACCGCGACGGGTGCACGTCGGCGCCGCCCGACAGCACGAGCGCGTCGAGTCCCGCCACCTGCCGCGCGGCGTTCTCCGGTTGCGTCGAGGGCAGGATCAGCGGCACGCCGCCCGCCTCCTCGATCGCCTTGATGAAGGCATCGGCGAGCGTCTGGCCCCAGTACGGGCCGAAACCGGCGTGGACGTTGCGGGGGATTGCAGTGAACCCGATGATCGGTTGCGTCGCTGGCATCGGCACTAGGATAGGCGCCATGCCCGATCTCGATCTCTGCTTCACGCCCGCCACCGAGCTCGCCGCCCGCATCCGTGTGGGCGAGCTTTCCTCGGAGACCGTAGTGCGTAACGCGCTCGAACGAATCGACCAGGTGAACGGCCCGCTGAACTGCTTCGTCTTCACCTATCCGGACGAGGCGATCGAGCTTGCGCAGGCCGCCGACGCCGCCGTCGCGCGCGGCGAGGAGGTCGGTGCGCTGCACGGCGTGCCGATCGCGATCAAGGACCTGACGCCCACGGCGGGCAAGCGGACGACGCTCGGCTCGCACGCCTACGAGCACAACGTCCCCGACCACTCCGCACTGCTGGTCGAGCGCCTGCTCGGCGCGGGCGGGATCATGGTCGGCAAGACCGCCACCCCCGAGTTCGCCTACTCCAGCTTCACCCACTCGCGCCTGTGGGGTGTGACGCGCAACCCGTGGGATACCAGCCGGTCGCCGGGCGGATCGTCCGGCGGTTCCGGCGCGGCGGTGGCGTCGGGGTGTGTGCCGCTCGCCGAGGGCACCGACATGGGCGGCTCGGTCCGCATCCCCGCGTCGTGGTCGGGTGTGGTCGGGCTGAAGCCGAGCTTCGGGCGGATCCCGCTCGACTTCCTGCCCACGCAGTTCGACACCATCCACCACTTCGGCCCCCTGGCCCGCACCATCGACGACGCGCGGCTCTTCCTGCAGGTCGGCGCCGGCCCGAGCGAGCGAGACGCGATGAGCCTGCCCGCCCTCGACCTCTCGAGCCGCTCCACCGACGTCACCGGGCTGCGTCTGGCCCTCGACGTCGACCTCGGCTGCTGGGCGGTCGATCCGGACGTCGAGCGGGAGGTGCGCGCCGCCGCGGCCGCTCTGGCCGACGCCGGCGCGATCGTCGAGGAGGTCGATCTGGGCTGGACGCGCGAGCTCAACGACGCGTGGTCCCACCACTGGGGCGTGTACCTCGAGGCGATCTTCGGGCACGTGGTCGACGAGTACCGGGATCGCATGGATCCGAAGCTCCTGGTCCTCATGGATGCCGGCCGGGCGATGAGCGCGGTCGACTTCAAGCGCCTCGAGTTCGTCCGCACCGACGCGTGGAAGCGCCTCGCGCCGGTGCTGGAGCAGTACGACGCGCTGCTGTGCCCGACGATGAGCCAGGCCGCCCGTCCGGTCGACGAGGACGACGACCCGTGGTACGCCGAGTTTCCCGACGGCCGCTTCCGCGGCCTCGACATGACGGCGGTGTTCAACTACATGAGCCAGTGCCCCGCGCTGTCGGTCCCGGCCGGCTTCACCGACGACGACCTCCCCGTCGGCCTGCAGATCGTCGCCCAGCGATCCCGCGACGACGTGGCCCTGCAGATCGGCGCCGGCCTCGAGCGAGTCCGCCCCTGGGCGCACCGCCGCCCCCCGGAGCCACCCCGCCCGTAGCAGGGCGGCGTGGCGGATCGGTGCCTGGCACGAAAACGACACAGCGGAACCGTCGCGTCGTATTGGTGCCTGGCACGAATACGCCACTCCAATGACGACGATCACGCGATGGGTGAACCACGGAACACGCGAGGCACACAGGCGTCACACGATGGCGCGCGGAAGCGTCACTTCGCGGCAGATTCGGTGCCTGGCACCGGATTTGTCGCGGCGCCACAGACTCGCGCTCGGCTGCGCCTTGCTCGGCGCATACGGCGCGTGCCCGGCGGGATTCAGGGGCGCTTGAAGACGACGGCGGCGTTGTGGCCGCCGAAGCCGAAGCTGTTCGACACCAGGGCGTCGATGCGCACCGCCCGCGGGGTCGTCACGAGGTCGGCGACCGGATCGGGCTCGGGATCGTCGATGTTCGCGCCCGCCGGCAGCACGTCGCGGGCGAACGCGATCAGCGCCGCCACCGCCTCGACACCGCCGGCCGCACCCAGCGCGTGGCCGTGCAGCGACTTGGTGGACGAGATCGGCGCGTGCGAGAGGCCCGCCGCCGCCAGCGCCCGAAGCTCCGCGATATCGCCGGCCGGCGTCGACGTGGCATGGGCGTTCACGTAGCCGATCGTCTCCGGCTCGATGCCCGCATCGGAAATCGCCAGGCGCACGGCGCGCGCCGGGCCGGCCCCCGTCTCGTCCGGATCGGTCAGGTGCCCGGCGTCGCACGACTGCCCGTATCCGGCCACCTCGGCCAGGATGCGCGCACCGCGGGCCAGCGCCCGCTCGCGCTCCTCGAGCACGAGGATGCCCGCCCCCTCGCCCATCACGAAGCCGTCGCGGCCGCGGTCGAAGGGCCGCGAGACCAGCGCCGGATCGCCGGTGCTGGGCGACAGGGCGCCGAGCTTGCGGTAGCCGGCGATGACGAACGGCGTCACGGCCGCCTCCGCACCGCCGGCGACCATCGCCTCGGCGAAGCCGTCGCGGATCAGGCGGAACGCGGCGCCGATGGCGTCGGAGCCGGCCGCGCAGGCCGTGCCGATCGACGTCGACGGGCCGTGCAGGTTGTTCTCGCGGGCGACGGCGCTGGCCGCCGTGTTCGGCAGGCTGAGCGGGATCGAGAACGGCGACATCCGGTCGGCACCGCGCAGGTAGAACGTCTCGTACGCCTCGTGCAGCGTCTCGGCGCCGCCGTGGGCCGAGCCGATCGCGGTGCCGATGTCGCGCGACTCGAGCCCGAGGTCGCCGGCGTCCTCGAGCGCCATCGCCGCGGTCACCGCCGCGAGGCGCCCGGCCCGGTCCATCCGCCGTGCGGCCTTCTTGCCAAACCGCTCCTCGGCGCCGTCAGGCGGCGCCATGAACGCCACGATCGACCCGAACCCGGGCAGCTCGATGCGACTCGCACCGCTCCGCATGGCCTGAAGCGAGTCCCAGAGCTCTTCGCGACCGTTTCCGATCGGAGAGATCACACTCGCGCCCGTGACGACTACCCGCCTCCGCATGCCCGAAGGGTACGACTCCTTTCCGCGGCGTGCCGCGGAGCGGTACGATCGCCGGTGCGCACCACCGATCCGACGAGGAGCACACGATGGCGACGAGCATCCGGAGCCCGTACCCCGACGTCGAGATCCCAGACGTCCCGCTGACCCCGTTCGTGTACGCGGATGCAGCCTCCCGCGGCGACCGGACGGCGATCGTCTGCGGCTCGACCGGACGCTCGTACTCGTACGCGATGCTCGACCACCTGGTCGGGCGCTGCGCCGCGGGCCTGGTCGAGCGCGGCCTGCAGCGGCACGAGGTGGTCGGCATCTTCGCCCCGAACGTGCCGGAGTACCCGATCGCCTTCCACGGCGTGGCCCAGGCCGGCGCCACGAACACGACCGCCAACTCGCTCTCCAACGCCCACGAGCTCGCGTTCCAGCTGCGCAACGCTCACGCGCGGTTCCTGATCACGATCCCGCAGTTCCTCGACCGCGCGCTGCCCGCGGCGGCCGAGGCGGGGATCGAGGAGGTCTACGTGTTCGGCGAGGACGAGGGCGCGACGCCGTTCGCCTCGCTGCTCGCGACCGGCGCGCCGGTGCCGCAGCCCGAGATCGACGCCGCGAACGACCTGGTGTCGCTGCCGTACTCGAGCGGCACGACCGGCCTGCCGAAGGGCGTGATGCTCACGCACCGCAACCTCGTCGCGAACATGACGCAGTTCGCCGACTGCCGTGACGTCGGCCCCGACGACCGCGTGATCGGGTTCCTGCCGTTCTTCCACATCTACGGCCAGACCGTGGTGCTCAACGACTGCCTGCGGCGCGGCGCCGAGATCGTGACGATGCCGCGATTCGAGCTCGAGCACTTCCTGCAGCTGATTCAGGACCACAAGATCACCATCGCCTACGTGGCGCCGCCGGTCGTCGTCGCGCTGGCCAAGCATCCACTGGTCGACAAGTTCGACCTGTCCTCGCTGCGCACGATCATGTCGGGCGCCGCGCCGCTCGACAGCGCCCTGCAGCTCGCCTGCGGCGAGCGGCTCGGCACCGAGGTCTTCCAGGGCTACGGCCTCACCGAGACGAGTCCCGTCACCCACGCGTGGCGCAACGGCGAACCCTGCACACCCGGCGCCGTGGGAATGCTCCTGGCGAGCACCGAGGGACGTATCGTGGACCCCGAAACGGCCACCGACTCCGACCGCGGCGAGCTCTGGATCCGCGGGCCGCAGGTGATGGCCGGCTATCTCGAGAATGCCGAGGCGACCGCGGCAACCATCGATGCGGACGGCTGGCTGCGGACAGGGGACATCGTGACGGTGGACGAGGGCGGGATCTTCCAGATCGTCGATCGGCTCAAGGAGCTGATCAAGTACAACGGGTACCAGGTGCCGCCGGCCGAGCTCGAGGGCGTGCTGCTGACGAACCCGGCCATCGCCGACGCCGCCGTGATCGGCGTGCCCGACGAGGCGTGCGGCGAGATCCCGAAGGCGTTCGTGGTGCTGAAGGCCGACGTCGTGATGACCCCGGCCGAGGTGATCGACTTCGTCGCCGCGCACGTGTCGCCGTACAAGCGCATCCGCGCCTGCGAGTTCGTCGACGAGATACCGAAGTCGGCGTCGGGCAAGATCCTGCGCCGGGTGCTGATCGAGCGCGAGCAGGCACAGGTCTGATGCCGATCCGCGTGGCGGTCGACGTCGGCGGCACCTTCACCGACGTCTGCGTCCTCGACGAGGACACCGCGGCGATCCGCGGTCGCGAAGGTCGCCTCGCACGCCGCCGACCCGATCGACGGCGTCATGGCGGGCGTCGCGCGAGGCCGGGCATCGACCTGCGCGACGACCGCGCTGTTCTCCCACGGCACGACCGTCGCCACCAACGCGCTGATCACGCGCCGCTTCCCGCCGGCGGCGATGGTCACGCACGCGAGGGCTTCCGCGACGTGATCGAGATCCGCCGCGGCACGCAGCGACGACCTCTGGGACGCCTACAAGGACGTCGCGCCGCCGTACATCCGGCGCCGCGACCGGTTCGAGGTGCCCGAGCGCGTCGACTACGACGGCGAGGTGCTCGACGCCGCTCGACGAGGACGAGGCGCGCGACGTCGCGCGCATCCTCGCCGCGCGCGGCGTCGAGACCGTCGCGGTCTGCTTCGTCAACGCCTACGCCAACGGCGAGAACGAGCAGCGCATGCGCGAGATCCTCGAGGAGGAGCTGCCGGACGTCGACGATCTCGACCTCCAGCGAGGTCCTGCCCGAGATCTTCGAGCACGAGCGCTTCTCGACCACCGTCGCCAACGCCGTGCTGTCGCCGCTCGTCGGCGGCTACGTGCGCGCGGCTCGAGCGAGCGCCTGACGGACGAGCGGCTACGACGGCGACCTGCTGCTGCTGCACTCCGGCGGCGGCGTGATGACGCCGCGAGGCGGTCGCAGGAGTTCGCCGTGCGCCTCGCCGCCTCGGGCATCGCCGCCGGCGCGATCGCCAGCCGCCACATCGCCGGCGCTGTGCGGCTACCAGAACGCGATCGGCCTCGACATGGGCGGCACGCAGCACCGACATCTCGCTGCGTCTACGACGGCGAGCTGCGCACGACCAACGAGTGGTTCGTCGAGTACGGCCACCCGATCTGCTTCCCGTCGATCGAGGTGCTCACGATCGGCGCCGGCGGCGGCTCGCTGGCGTGGATCGACGAGGCCGGGCTCGCTGCGCAACGGCCCGCAGTCGGCGGGCGCCGATCCCGGCCCGGCGTGCTACGGCAAGCGGCGGCGAGGAGCCCACGAACACCGACGCCAACGTCGTCGCTCGGCCGCCTCGGCACCGAGCTCGTCGGCGGCGAGCATGCACGCTCGACCGCGACGCGGCCGAGCAGCGCGATCACGGACGGCGTCGGCCGAGCCGCTCGACCTTCGACCGCCGACGGCGGCCGAGCGCCGATCATCGCGGTCGCCAACGCGAACATGGCCGACGCCGTGCGGCTGATCTCGATCCGCCGCGGCTACGACCCGCGCGACTTCGCGCTCGTCGCCTTCGGCGGCGCCGGGCGCGCTGCACGGCGCCGCGCTCGCGCAGGAGCTGTCGATCCCGACCGTGCTCGTGCCGCCGAACCCCGGCATCACCGTCGGCGCTCGGCTGCCTGCTGGTCGACATCCGCCACGACCTGTCGACGATGTTCCTGCGCCGCGCCGACGACGCCGACCCGGCCGAGATCGAGGCGGAGTTCGCGCAGCTGGAGGACGAGGCGCCGCGAGCGGCTGCGGCCGAGGGCGTGCCCGACGAGCGACGTCACGCCTCCAGCGCTCGATCGCCATGCGCTACCTCGGCCAGTGGCGCTCGCTGGCGGTCGCCGGTCGACGCCGGGCTCGATCGCTCGACGACGGCCGTCGCGCGCTTCCACGACGAGCACGAGCGCGAGTTCTCCTACCGCCGCGACGACGCGCCGGTCGAGATCTACCGGCTCGACGCTGCAGCGCCATCGGCGTGACGCCGAAGGCCGAGCTGGCCGCGCACGAGCCGACCGGCGCGCGAGCTGCCGCGAGCCCGATCGCGCGCCGCGCCGGTGCAGTTCGACGAGCACGACGAGCCGCGTCGACACGCCGGTCTACGAGCGCGACGACCTGCCCGCCGGCGTCGCGTTCGACGGGCCCGGCCGTGATCGACCAGCTCGACTCGACCGTCGCTCGTCCCACCCGGCGTCGACGGCCGAGGTCGACGAGTGGCTCAACATCCGCATGCACGATCGGAGCGGAGGACGAGCGCATGAGCACGACCGAGCGCACGCTCGACCCCGTCACCTTCGAGGTGCTCAAGAACTCCTTCGTCGACCATCGTCGACCAGATGGCCGAGCAGATCCTGCGCACCTGCCACTCGTTCGTCATCTACACGCGCGACTTCTCCTGCGCGCTGTGCGACGCCAACGGCGACACGATCATGCAGGGCCGCCAGGACATCGCCGTGCACGTCGGCACGCTGCACTTCACGGCCAAGGCCGTGCATCGAGGCCTTCGAGGGCGACATCCACGAGGGCGACGTGTTCGCCGTCAACGACCCCTACCTGCGGCGGCACGCACTTCAACGACGTGCGCATCATCCGGCCCGATCTTCCACGACGGCGAGATGATCGCCTTCGCGCAGTCCAACGGCCACTGGGCCGACGTCGGCGGCAGCGTGCCGGGCTCGTTCGACGTCACCGCCAAGGACCACTTCGGCGAGGGCCTGCGGATCCCGCCGGTGCGCATCTGGGACAAGGGCGCGCTACCGCGCACGACGTCGGCCGGCTGATCGTCTCCAACACGCGCGCGCCCGAGCGACATCGAGGGCGACCTGCCAGGCGCAGGCCGAGGCGACGCGCGGTGTGCGAGCGCGAGATCCTGCGGCTGGTCGACAAGTACGGCGCGCGACACGGTCGTGACGGCGTTCGGCGAGGTCCAGGACTACGTCGAGCGGCTCACGCGCAGCGCGCATCGCCGACGCTGCCCGACGGCGACGTGGGAGACCGAGGACTACATCGACTTCGACCCGGCCGGCGGCGAGGGCCTGGTCCCGATCAAGGTCAAGCTGACGATCGAGGGCGACCAGGTCGCACTACGACCTGAACGGGCTCGCACCCGGCGGTCGGCACGTTCCTCAACTCGGGCTTCGGCGCGACCTTCTCCGGCGGTCGATCGCGGGCACGAAGACGTTCTTCCCCGACGTCCCGCTGAACTCCGGCTTCTACCGCGCCGATCACGGTCGACCTCGGGCCGGAGGGCACGATCGTCAACGCGCCTGGCCGATCGCGGTCACCGGCTTCTGCTCCGGGCCCTACGAGAAGATCATGAACGCGATCTTCGAGCTGTGGTCGCAGATCATGCCCGAGCGCGCGATGGCGTGCTGCGTTCAACCTCGAGTACCTGCTCGTCGGCGGCCGCGACGCGCGCCGCGACGACCGGCCGTTCTTCATGTGGTACGACTGGATGGCCGGCGGCTGGGGCGGCCGCAACGGCCGCGACGGCGCCAACGCACGTCGCCCGTGTTCGGCGTCGGCCTCGCCGTGCAGCCGCTCGAGGGCCAGGAGCGGCTGTCGCCCGGTCGTCACCTCGCGGCCACGAGATCATCGCCGACTCCGGCGGCCCGGGCCAGTACCGCGGCGGCTGCGGCGTCGAGAAGGGCGGGACGCTGACCGCAGGCCGAGGCGCACCGTCATGTCCTACTGCTGCGACCGCGCGCGCTCGATCACGTGGGGCATCGAGGGCGGGCTGCCGTCGCTGCCGCACGGCGTGTGGCTCAACCGCGGCACCGACGACGAGCGCTTCCTCGGCGCGATCTTCTCCAACGTGCCGGTCGACGGAGGGCGACGCGTTCACGCGCCCGTCGGCCGGCGGCGGCGGCTTCGGCGACCCGCTCGAGCGCGACCCGCGACGCGGTGCTCGAGGACGTCACCGACGACTACGTGTACGGTCGAGCGCGCCGCGCACGGACTACGGCGTCGTGGTGCGAGGTGATCGACGCCGAGCTCGCGCGAGTACGAGGTCGACGCGGCGGCCACCGAGCGCGCTGCGCGACGAGATCGCGCGGCGCGCGGCGCGGCTGGCTCGACGAGGACGCGGAGGACGTCGCCGCGCCGCTACCGCGACGGCGAGCTCGACGTGCTCGACCTCGTGCGCCAGCTACGGCGTGATCGTCGACTGGGGCACCGGCGAGCTGCTCGAGCGCACGACGGCCCAGTTCCGGGCGATGCTCGGACGCCGGGCGGCGGCGTTCTGGCCGGAGAGCTGACGGCAGCCGTCAGCCGCGCTTGCGGCCGGTGGCGCGCTCGACCAGCCGCCACGCCGCGGGCAGCAGCGCGCCGGCCAGGTACAGCTTGATCAGGTCGCCCACGACGAACGGGTAGAGCCCGGCCTCGAGCGTCGCCTCGAGTCCGTTCGGCGCGCCGAGATCGCCCAGCTTGTACGACAGCCACGGCAGCCCACAGGCGTAGATGACGACGGAGCCGAGCAGCATCGCGCCGGTGGCCGACGAGAACGCGCGATCCCAGCGGCGCTCCGCCAGGTGCCCCACGATCGCGCTCGCCAGCAGCATGCCGGCGAGGTAGCCGCCGGTCGGCCCGGCGACGACGTCCCAGCCGGAGGCTCCCTCCGCGTAGAACGGGAACCCGGCGATGCCCGCGGCGAGGTAGACGAGCAGGGTCGCGCCGCCGCGCAGCGCGCCGTACGCGGAGCCGACCAGCAGCACGGCGAACGTCTGCCCGGTGATCGGCACGGGCGTGAACGGCAGCGGGATCGCGACCTGGGCGGCGAGCGCGACCAGGCCCGCGCCGGCCAGCACGAGGGCGACCTCGCCGACGACCGAGGTGCGGGGGACGACGGCGGTGCGCAGCGTGAGCGGGGCGGGGATCGCGGACATGAGGGAACCGTAAAGGACGGCGTCGAGGTCGGCGCAGCACGGCACAATGCGTGAGTGATACGGGGGATGGTGCTGGCAATCGCGATCGTGCTGTCCGTCGGCGCGGCGACCGCGGACGCCGTCACGATGCGCTCGCTGGGCACCAAGATCGCCGCCCAGTGGACGCCCGACCGCAACGGCACCTACGCCACCCGCGACCCGCGCAACGACGATCCGTACTTCGACGAGTACGCGGCGTCGATGCTGGGCGCGACGCAGATCATGTCGGGCCGTCCGACACTGGTGAAGCGCGGACTGGGCTCGCTGCTCGCCGCCTGCCGGCACCCGAACTACCACCGCGAGTTCCAGATCCTCGGCGTCGCGAGCGGGTATCTGTCGTTGCAGCAGCAGCACCTGCAGCACCGCTACGCGGCCACCGCGCGGAAGCTCCGCGTGTGCCTGGCACGGCACCGGCCGACCGCATTCGGCTGGACGGAGCGCACCACCTACTTCGGCAACGCGCAGGTGGTCGACTACGCGGCGTACCGGCTGATCCGCCGCGCCGGCATCAAGCCGGTGAAGTGGGATCGCTTCCGCCGCCGGGCCGAGCGCATCCTCGACACCATGCGCCGCGTGCAGGGCTCGGACGGCACCTGCGTGATCGGCGACCCGCCGCGGTTCCCGCTCGCCTACCACGTGCTGACGACCTCGCTGCTGCGCCTCGCGGGCCGGCCGATGGCGTGCGCCGAGAAGGCCCTCGCCGCCCTGCAGGCGCCGAACGGCGACGCCGCCTGGTCGGGCCGCACCTACCTGCAGTCGTGGACGCTGGCGGCGCAGGCCTACCTGTTCACGAAGGTCCACGACCCGATGCGCGTAGCCCGCGCGGTCACCCGGCTGCAGAGCGACACGTACCGCATCGGCGACCGCCACCTGCGGCTCAATCCGTGCAACTGCCGGCAGGACGCCTACGCGCAGCGCCCGGCGTACGAGGGCCTGACCGCGTGGTTTTTGTCGCTGGCCGGCAACGCGGTCGTCGGCGACCCGCAGCCCGCGGCCGGCGGCACCTCGCTCGACTCGGCCCTGTACCGCGTGGAGGCCACGCCGGGCCACTGGGTCGCGTCGCGGCTGCAGGGCGTCGCGAGCGACTGGCGGCTCACCGGCGGGCGCGTCCGCGAGGAGGTCCTCCAGGGCTCGATCTGGAAGGTCGTCACCCCCGACCTCGGCGCACCGGTAAAGTAGGCGCCGTGGTCACCGCGATCATCCTCATCAACACCGACCGCGGGCGCGTGGTCGACGTGGCACAGCAACTGGTCGAGATCGACGGCGTGTCCGAGGTGTTCTCCGTCGCCGGCCGCTACGACCTGGTGGCGCTGCTGCGCGTGAAGACCAACGACGAGATGGCCGCGCTCGTCACCGGCCACCTGCTGCGCGTCGAGGGCGTCGCGCATACCGAGACCCTGACCGCCTTCCAGGCGTACTCGCGCCACGACCTGGAGCGCATGTTCGGGCTGTAGCTCGGCGCTGCCTCACTCGCCCTGCCGCGGCGCCCTTGCCACGGCGCGCAGTCCACGACCTGGGCCATGATCCGACGGTAGGCTTCTGCGATGGCTGCATCGCGGAACGGAAAGGGTCAGCCGGCGCCCGTTGCGCCGTACATGGCCGTCGGCATCTCGACCGTCGTCCACGGCATCGGCGCCCGCCGCCACATCGACCGCAACCTGGCGATCATCGAGGACGCCATCCACGCGGCGGTCTCGATCATCGGCATCAACATGCCGGTGCGGATGATCGCGCTGGCCGAGGGCGCGCTGACCGGCTTCACGGACGAGATCTTCGATATCCCGCACGTCGTCGCGGCGCGCGACCTGTTCATCGACATCCCCGGCCCCGAGACCGAGCGGCTGGGCGAGCTGGCGAAGCTCTACGACACGTACATCATCTGCCAGTGCAAGGCGCGCTGGCCCGAGGTGATGCCGGACCGCTTCTTCAACATGCTGTTCGTGATCTCGCCGCAGGGCGAGGTCGTGCACCGGGCCGCGAAGAACCACCTCTGGTGCCGTGAGCGCTCGTGCACGCCCCACGACGTCTACGACCGCTGGGTCGAGCTGTTCGGCGACGGCCCGGAGGCGTTCTACCCCGTGCTGCGCACGCCCGACATCGGCAACATCGGCACCATCTGCTGCTCCGACGGCGAGTACCCGGAGGCCATCCGCGCCCTCGCGTTCGGCGGCGCCGAGGTGATCTACCGGCCCTCGGAAGCCGTGCCGATGACGCAGGCCGGCCCCGACCCCGGCGGTACGTGGCTGCTGCAGAACCGCGCGCACGCGCACTTCAACAACGTCTACATGGTGTGCCCGAACGTCGGCCCGGTCTACGTGCACCCGGCGATGGAGCACCCGTTCGACGTCGGTGGCGGCGGCGGGCACGTGGTCGACTTCCAGGGCAACGTGCTCGGCATCTCCCGCAGCGGCTCGAACAGCTTCTGCGCCGGGCTGGTCGACATCGAGGCCCTGCGCAACTTCCGCACGATGAACCTGAACTCCAACTGGATGAAGGACCTGCGCACCGAGGTGTTCAAGCGCCTCTACGACGAGCCGATCCACCCCGCCAACCTCTGGCTGCGCGACGACCCGAAGCAGCACGCCGAGGTGGACGAGGTGTACCGCGCCAACATCGAGCGGCTGATCGACCGCGGCTCGTGGACGGCGCCCGCGCACCGGCATCCCGGCAGCCGCTTCCACTCGCCGACGCAGGATCCGGCCGACGCCGACTGGGAGAACGTGAAGGGCCTGTGGGAGGGCGTCGAGGCCTGATCGCGCAAACTTCCAGGGTGCGTTACGCAAGCCTGACATCGCGCCTGCACGGCGAGGGATCCCGCGTCTGGGCCGTCCACGAGCGCGGCTACGAGCTGCAGGCCGAGGGCCGCGACATCATCCTGCTGTCGATCGGCGAGCCCGACTTTGAGGCCCCGCCGCCGATCATCGACGCGCTCGTCGACTCGATCCGGCGCGGCCGCAACTACTACACACCCTCCTCCGGCGAGCTGTCGATCCGCTCGGCGATCGCGCGCCACGTCTCGCGCTACGCGAAGCGGACGGTCACGCCCGGCGAGGTCGTGTTCATGCCGGGCGCCCAGGCGGCGCTGTTCGCGGTCTGCCTCGTGCTGGCCGAGCGCGGCGACGAGATCCTGCTGCCGGAGCCCTCCTACGCCACGTACGAGGGCGTGATGGCCTCGACCGGCGCGGCGGTGGTGCACGTGCCGCTGCACGCGGCGCGCGCCTTCCACCTCGATCCCGCCGATGTCGCGTCGAGGATCACCGATCGCTCGCGCGTGCTGATCCTGAACACGCCCCACAACCCGTCCGGCGCCGCCCTCTCGCCCGCCACCCTGGCCGAGCTGGGCGAGCTGTGCCGGCAGCACGACCTGTGGCTCGTCGCCGACGAGGTCTACGCCGACCTGGTCTACGACGGCGAGCACGCCAGCGCGCTCGCGATCCGCGGCTGCGAGGACCGCGTCGCCGTCGTCGGGTCGCTCTCCAAGTCGCACGCCATGACCGGGTTCCGCCACGGCTGGGTGGTGTCGTCGCCCGAACTTGTCGAGCACGTCGACGTGCTGCTGCAGTCGATGCTGTTCGGCTCGCCGCCGTTCGTCCAGGACGCCGGCGTCGCCGCGCTGAGCGGCTCGCAGGCGCCGACCGACATGATGCGCGCCGCCTACCGGCGCCGCGCGCAGGTGGTCGTCGACGCGCTGTCCGACGTGCCGAACATCGCGACGCACGAGCCGGAGGCCGGCATGTTCGTGATGGCCGACATCCGCCCCACGGGCCTGTCGGCCCTGGACTGGGCGTTCGGGCTACTCGAGGCGGAGGGCGTCTCGGTGACGCCGACCGAGGGCTTCGGGCCGTCCGGCGCGGGTCACGTGCGGATCGGGCTCGTGGCCGACGAGGACCGCCTGGCCGAGGCCTGCCGGCGGATCGCCTCGTACCAGACCGCGCTCGCGGCCGCTCAGACCACCAGCGCGTAGTCCATCGTGTTCAGGTTGCGGCACCCGTCCGTGGTGAGGATCACGTGGTCCTCGATGCGGCAGCCGCCGACGCCCGGCCGGTAGAGCCCCGGCTCGATCGTCAGCGAGTCGCCCGCGGCGAGCTCGCCGAACCCCTGCGACCCGGCCGACGGCGGCTCGTGCACGTGGAACCCCACGCCGTGCCCGAGGCCGTGGTTGAACACCCACTGCGAGGCGCCGGAGAGCGTGTCGGCGGGGTGGATCTGCGACGGGTAGCCGAGGTCGCGGAACAGGTCGGCGACCGCGACGTGGAGGTCGCGGCCGGTGATCCCCGGCCGGCAGGCTGCGATCGCGGCCCTGATCGCGGCGTCGCACGCGGCATGCGCCGCGGCCACCTCGTCGCTGGGCTGCCCGACGCAGAACGTGCGCGTCATGTCGCCGTAGACGCGTGTGCGCTCGTCGCGCGGGAACAGGTCGAACACGATCGGCTCGCCGGCGCGCAACGGGCCGGAGCCGTGCTCGTGCGGATCGGCGCCCTGCGGCCCGCCCGCCGCGATCGGCGTGACCGGCTCGAGGCCGCGCTCCACCCAGTGCAGCTGGATGATCGAGCGCAGCCGCTCCGACGTGAGCGCCGCGCCGTCGAGCAGCAGGCCGCGGTCGTCGGCGATGTCGCAGGCCCGGAGCGTCGTCCGCACCAGCTCCATCGCCATCTCGGTCCCGCGCTGCACCGCCTGCAGCAGATCGATGTCGCCGGCCGCCTTCGTCCGGCGCCGGGTGGCGATCGTCTCCTCGTCGTCGAGGCGCACGGCGATGCCGTTCGCGCGCAGGTGGTCGGCCTCGTCGAGGGGGAACCAGTACGGCACCCGCACCGCGTCCAGACCGGCGCGACGCACGGCGTTGAGCGCGCGAGCGAGGCGCAGTTCGCGCTCGCGACCGCCGGCTGCCCGCTCCTCGGCCACGAGCTCCTCGAGCGCCCACACGTCGGTGGCCGGGCTGGAGCGCCGGGCCAGCTCGACGTCGAAGCCGGTCACGACCAGGATGCGGCGGTCGCCGGTCTCGAGCCACAGCACGGGGTCGGAGGTCAGAAACCGCGTCGCGGCGTACATGTCGCCGTTCGCCACGGTCTCGGCGACGAGGAGCAGTCCTTCGGGCATGACCGGACCATAGCGAGGGGCGCCGCGCAGCGCGCGGCGCCCCTCGGGTGGAGCTACCTGCCCTTCGGCAGCTTGATCTGGAGCAGCTCGCCGTCCTCGGCGTGCGTCCCCTTGTTCGTGACGAGCAGTGCGTTCGAGCGGCTGTCGAACTCGATGCCGCCCGGCTCGGTCAGGGTGCCGACGGGAAGCAGCAGCTTCTTCGAGACGCCCTTCTTGGTGAGCCGGTAGATCGCGCCGTCCGTGGACGGACCGATCGGCGGGAACAGCGAGTCGTCGTCGATCGACAGGACCCACAGGTCGCCGTTCTTGCCACGGACGATGTCCATGATGTTCGTGAACCCACCGGCGAACACGGTCTGGTTGCCGTGCTCGTCGACGCGGTGGATGCGGGCCGCGCCGGGCATGAACGGGAAGCCCGTCAGCTCGGAGACCAGCACCGTGTCATCGCCCTCGGCGTCGTCCTTGTACTTGATGACGGCCGTGGGCACCGACTGCGCGACGAACGGATCGGGCAGACCGGTAACCGGCGGCGGCGAGACCGTGACGCCGGCGAACACCGACAGCGCCGCAACGGTCTTGCGCTTGACGGTCACGACCGAGTTGCCACCGGCGTCGGCGACGGCGTAGCCGCCCTCGAACCTGGTGACATCGGTCGGATCGGAGTCGGGACCGGGCGTGCCGCCGACGACGGTGCCGTCGGGGTCGTTCGCGGTCTCGAACGCGTAGAGGTCGGCGAGCACCTTGGCCTTGACCTTCTTGCCCTTGTTGCCGTGCTTGCGCGACTTCTTGGTGTCGAACTGCTGGAGCGTGCCGAGGCCGGTGATGTCGTTCCCCGCGGCGATCGCGGCCGCGCCGGACGGGCCGGGCCCGCCGATGGTGGCGACGATCTTGTGCCCGCCGATGCGAAGCACCGACGAGGGGCCGAGGGAACGGCCGCCGCCCGGGACGATCACGTCCGGCGTGGCCGGGTCGTTGTCGTCGTCGACGGTGGTCTGCGCGTCACCCATCGACGGCAGGCCGGTGACGATGCGCGTCACCTTGCCGTGCTTCGAGATGCGGGCGATCGAGCCGGTCAGGCCGATGCAGTTCGGGGTGCCCTCGGGGCCCGTGAACACGCCCGTGGTGCAGGTGAGGCCGCCGCCCTGGCCCGACTCGGCGACCAGGATCTCGTGGCTGCTCCCGATCGACACGTGACGCGGGTTGTGCAGGCCGGTCGCGAGGACCTTCACGACGGGCGTCTTGCTCTGGTGCTTGTGCCCGTGCGAACCGCCCTTTGCGGCCGCGGGCGACGCCGCGATCGCAGCGACCCCGACGACGAGCGCTAGGCCGCTCGCCAGACGCAGCTTCTTTCCCCCCATACGAACCTCCATCCGTGGATCTGTCGACCCCTTCGTCGTGCAGATGCCAATGAAACCGCAGGCTTGCGCTGTTTTTCCACACCAGGCACCGCGTTCAGCCTGTTTTCTCGTGAAACCTGCCGAATCAAGTTCCGGTCACCCGCGGATCCGCTGGTACGGTTGGACACGGATACGACAGCCCAGGGGATCGCGCCGGCCACCTTCGACGGAGTCGCGTGGCGCGTTCCCTGCCCGCTTCCGACTGCCGCGACGGCTTCGGCGGCAGACGAAAGGATCCCGCTCGATGCTGCATGCAGCATTCGCGCCGGTCGCAGCCGTGCTGGCCTCGACCGGCGTCCCGCACGCCGCCACGCCCGCTCCCGATCCGGGGGCGCGCGTGGTCAAGATCGCCCGCACCTTCCTGCACACCCCCTACGCGTGGGGCGGCGAGAGCCGCGCCACCGGCGTCGACTGCTCCGGCCTCGTGGTCGCGGTCTACCGCAAGCTCGGCGTGAAGCTGCCGCATCAGTCCGACGTCCTGTGGAAGTCGCTCTACCGCGTGAAGCGCGTCCGCAAGGGCGACATCGTCGCCTTCGGCAGCGGCGGCTCGTCCGGCCACGTCGGCATCTACATCGGCGCCAACCGGTTCATCCACGCCGTCGGCCGCGGCAAGGGCGTCCGCATCGGCTACCTGCACGGCAAGCGCGCGCACCGCGGCTACCTCGGCGCGGTCCGCCCGAAGGTGAAGCTAAAGCTGACGCGCCAGGCGGGCAACGCCGTCGAGCATGCGAGCGCCGTCGTCGTCCGTGGTGAGCGGGTTCATCACCGTGATCCGCAGGACTGGATGATCTTCTAGCCGGGTGAGGGTGATCCACCCCTCGCCGGTGGCGTTGTAGGCGGGGCGCAGGCGCGCGTTCAGGTCGTCGTCGCCGACGTGCCGGAAGCAGAGGATGTTGCACTCGGGCTCGTGGATCGCCTCGAACGACGGGTGGTCGGCGACCCGCTCCCAGATGGCGTGGGTGGTCGCGCAGAGGTGGTCGTAGACGGCCGCGAACCCCTGCGTGCCGTAGCGCTGCCACGCGATCCACACCTTCAGCGCGTCAGCCCGGCGCGAGCACTGGAACGAGCGCACGCCCTGGTCGACCGGGCGGGCGGCGCGGTCGTGGAACAGGTACGGCGCGCTCTGCGCGAAGGCCGCGTCGAGGTCGCCCTCGTCGGCCATCAGCAGCGCGCTCGCCGCCAGCGGCATCAGCATCATCTTGTGCGGATCCCACGCCAGCGAGCGCACGCGCTCGACGCCGGCCAGCCGGTGCCGGTGCGTGGGCGACAGCAGCGCCGAGGCCCCGTGCGCCCCGTCGACGTGCAGCCAGATGCCGCGCGCCGCGCAGATCTGGCCGATCGCCTCGAGATCGTCGAAGGCGCCGACGGCCGTGGAGCCCGCGGTCGCGACGACGGCGACCACGGTCCGCGTCTCGGCGGCGAGCAGCCGCTCCAGGGCCTCCGGGTCGATCGCACGGCGCTCGTCGGACGGCACGCGCACGACGTTGTTCGGCGCCGAGGCCGAGCTGGGCGACGGCGCGCGCCACCGAGTAGTGCGCGTGCTCGGAGCAGAGCACCACCGCCTCGCCGCCGCGCACCCCCTGCTCCCACGCGTGCGGCAGCGCCCTGGCCCGGGCCGCGGCGAGCCCGCTGAAGGTGGCCTCGGTGGCGCCGATGGCGAACGTGCCGCCGGCGTCGGGGCCGAGCCGCGCAAGGTCGGCCAGCCAGCGGACGACGCGGCGCTCGATGGTGGTCGTGACGGGCGACAGCTCGGCCACCGCGTGCGACGGGTTGAGCGCCGCGATCAGCGGCTCAGCCCAGATCGCGGCGGGCAGCGGCACCGACAGCTGGTGGCCCATGTGCATCGGATCCTGCAGCCACAGCGCGTTCGGCAGCACGCGCGCGCGGACGTCGTCGAGCACCTCGTCCAGCGGTCGGCCGCTGGCCGGCGCGGGCTCGTCGAACGCCGCGAACACGTCGTCGAGGGAGGGCGGCGGCGGCGAGTCGCGACCGTCGCCCGTGCGCAGGTAGTCCTCCACGAGGTCGACGTACGAGTGCCCCGCCCCCAGGTCGGCGGCGATCTCGCGCGGGATCACGCGCGGCGCCCCGTCGCGACCAGGAACACCTCGACGCTGTGCGCGCGCACGCCGTCGGGGCGCAGCGTCTTCAGGGTCGCGTAGCGCTCCTTGATCAGCGCGCGGACCGTGTCGTACTCGCCGCCCATGAACAGCTTCGCGACCAGCGACGACCCCGGCTTCGCGAGGGCGTCGGCGACGGCGATCGCGCGCTCCACCAGGGCGCCGGAGCGGATCGCGTCGGTGGAGCGCGAGCCGGTGGTGGACGGCGCCATGTCGGACAGCACGACGTCGTACGGCGCGAAGGCCGCGAGGTCGTCGTTCGACACCTCGAAGGCGTCGCCCTGCACCGTCCGCGCGTGCTCCGGCAGCTGCACGGTGATCGGCGTCAGGTCGATCGCCAGCACCCGCCCCTGCGGCCCGACGCGGTCGGCCGCGTACATCGTCCACGACCCCGGCGCAGCCCCCAGATCGAGCACGTGCATGCCGGGCTTCAACAGCCGCGCGCGGTGGTCGATGTCCTCGAGCTTGAAGACGGATCGCGCGGGAAAGCCGCGTTCGCGGGCCCGTTTCGTGTAGCCGTCGGCCTTCTGGTACGGGTTCCCGCGGTTGGCCACCGCCGAAGCGTAGCTTGCGGACCGGAACGGGATACTGTATACAAAACGGATGGCGCCGGAGCTGACCCTCGACCAGGTCGATCTCCTCGACCAGGACCTCTTCGCCGACCGCGAGCCGTGGGACGTTTTCGCCCTGCTGCAGCGCGAGGCCCCCGTGTACTGGCACCCCGGCCCCGAGGAGGGCGACGGGTTCTGGTGCGTGACGCGGTACCACGACCTCGTGCACGTGCTGAAGAACGCGCGCCTCTTCTCGTCGGAGGCGAACGGCTCGGCGCAGATCGAGTGGATGGAGCCGGACGTGCTCGAGGCGCGCCGCAACTTCATGGAGACGGACGCGCCCCGGCACACGGCGTGGCGGCGCCAGTTCGCGCGCGCGTTCACGCCGCGCGCGGTCGCCGAGTACAGCGACTTCCTGCGCGAGTTGACCGCCCAGATGCTGGACGAGGCGATCGACCGCGGCGAGGTGGAGTTCGTGCACGAGATCGCGGCGGTGATCCCGATCCGCGCGCTCGGCCACATCCTCGGCGTCCCGGAAGAACACCTCGGCCGTCTGGTCGAACTCGGCGACCGGATGATCATCGACACCGATCCCGAGATCGCGCACGTGCTCGCCGGATCGCCCGAGGCGGAGGCGTTCAAGTACCAGCCGTTCGGCTCCGAGGCCGCCGCCGAGCTGTGCGCGCTGGGCCGGCCGCTGATCGCCGAGCGCCAGACGTGCCCGCGCGACGACGTGCTGTCGACGCTCGCGAACATGGAGATCGACGGGCGGCCGCTGTCGCCGATCGAGCTCGACAACAACTTCGCGCTGTTCATCGTCGCCGGCAACGAGACCACGCGCCAGGGCATGGCCCTCGGCCTGCTGCAGCTGATCGAGAACCCGTGGGCGATCGAGGAGCTGCGCGCCGATCCGTCCCTCTACCCGACCGCGATCGACGAGCTGCTGCGCCTCGCCTCGCCGGTCTGGCACTTCCGCCGCACGGCCACCGAGGACACCGAGATCGACGGCGTGCCGATCGCCAAGGGCGACCGGGTCGTCGTCTGGTTCGCCGCCGCGAACCGCGATCCGGACGTGTTCCCGGAGCCCGACAAGCTGGTGCTGACGCGCAAGCGCGACGAGCACGCGTCGTTCGGCCGGGGCGGCCCGCACTTCTGCATCGGCGCCCATCTGGCCCGGCTCGAAATCGCGATCATGGTCGAGGAGCTGGTCAAGCG
The DNA here is from genome assembly GCA_963722525.1 of uncultured Actinomycetes bacterium. Classification (GTDB taxonomy): domain Bacteria; phylum Actinomycetota; class Thermoleophilia; order Gaiellales; family F1-60-MAGs149; genus VFJZ01. Next base: position 2,486,325 of record CAVRMM010000002.1, read on the forward strand.
GGTCGACCGGATCGAGCTGATCGCACCGCCGCGGCGACTGCGATCCAACTTCACGAACGGTCTCAAGGAGCTTCGCGTCCGCTTCACGCGCCGCGACTCCTGATCCCGTATTCTCGCCCGGTGAGCCAGGTGCTCCTCATCGGTGCGGGCGACATGGGCGAGCGGTTCGCGGCCGGCCTCGCCGGGTCCGGCCGGGTCCGCGAGCTGGTGCTCGTCGACGTGGCCGGGTCGGGCCTACGCGAGAAGGCCGCGGCGCTGGCCAGCTCGGCCGACGTGCGCGTGCGGGCGGTCGAGGCCGAGCCGCGCGACCAGTACTCGTTCGAGCGGCTGCTGCGCGACCTGGCGCCCGACCTCGTGATCCAGGCCGCCGCGCTGCAGAGCCCGTGGGCGCTGGTCGGCCGCGAGGACCCGGTGGCGCAGGCGCTCAACAGCGCCGGTCTTGCGATCCGCCTGCCGTTCCAGCTGCCGTGCCTGGTCGCCGTCATGCGCGCGGTGCGCGAGATCGGCTACACCGGTCCGGTCGCCAACATCTCGCTGCCCGACATCACGCACCCGATCCTCGAGCGCCACGGGCTGGCGCCGACCGTCGGGCTCGGCAACGTGTCGATGCTGATGCTCCGCGCCCGCGCCACCTGGCGGGCCCGCAACGGCGACGGACCCGCGCCGTTCCTGCGCGTCGTCGGCGCACACAACCACGTCTACGGCGTAATGGGCTCGGTGCCGCCGTCCGATCCCGCTGACGGCCCGCGCGTGTACGTCGGCGAGGAGGGCGAGCGGGCCGACGAGCTGGCGTACGGCGCACCGCCGATGGCGCCGGGCCTGCGCTACAACCACGTCACGGCGGCTGCCGCGCTGCCGGTGCTGCTGGCGCTGCTGCCGGGCTCGGAGCCGCTGCGCTGGTCGACGCCGGCGCCGCTCGGCCTCGGCGGCGGCTTCCCGGTCCGCATCGAGGGCGGCGCCATCGAGCTCGACCTGCCGCCGGGCGTCGACCTGGCCGAGGCGACGGCGTTCTGCGAGCGCATCGGCCGCGGCGACGGCGTCGACCACATCGACGACGACGGCACCGTCCACTTCACCGCCGCCGCCCAGGCGGCCATGGCCCCGTTCGCGCCCGACCTGACGGAGCCCCTCCCCTTCGACGACGGCGAGATCGCCCGTCGAGGGAAGCGCATCTTCGAGCTGCTGGGGTAGCCAGGCCCAGCCGCACGAGCGGCCAGCGGGGGGAACTTGTCTGACTTTAGTCAGACAAATCGAGGCGCGCAGATGACGCATTGTCCGTGACGTAACACGCGCGCACCGATACAGGTCGCGCGATCCGCGCGCCTTCTGCGCGTGTCCTGTGATCGGGGTCTGACCCCCGAAAACCTCCGATTGGGGTCAGACCCCAGTGACAAAACGCACATGCCGGTGTCGCGGGTGTGCAGGCGCGCCGGCTACCGCCGCTCGATCGCCAGCCCCGCCCGGTACACGCCGGCGATGTCCTCGTGCGTCCACGGGCCCGGTTCGACCGGGAGCCACGCCTCGCGGCAGCGAATCGCGAGCTGCTCGACATCCTCGACGCGGACGCCCGAGTCGCGCATCGTCGGGAAGCCGGTCTCGGCCAGGATCTCGCGCACCGCCCGCACCGCACGGGAGCCATCGCTCGTGCCATCGGCCGGCGCGCCGAGCGCGTCGGCGATGCGCTCGAACCGCTCCGGCACGTGACGGCGGTCGACGTCCATCGACTCCGCCAGCACGAGACCGATCGTGAGGCCGTGCGGCAGGTGGTAGAGCGTGCCGAGCGGCTCGCCCAGCGCGTGCTCCGTGCCGGCCTCGGAGATGTTCATCGCCAGTCCGGCCATCATCGAGCCGAGCGCCATCGCGTTGCGCGCGGCCGCGTCGGGCTCCCGCACCACGGCGCGCATCGCCTGGCCGCAGATGCGCGTCGCCTCGAGCCCGACCGCGTCGCCGATCGGCGTGCGGACGGCCACCACCACGGCGGCGATCGCCTGGGCGAGGGCGTCGGCGGCGGTGTAGAGCGTCGGTAGCGGCGGCAGCCCGTGCGTGAGCAGCGGGTCGACCAGGGCCCAGTCGGCGCGGTTCAGCGGATGCGCACCGGACACCTTATGACCCTCGTGGTACATGACGGCGCCGCCGGTCACCTCGGAGCCGGTGCCGGACGTCGTCGGGATCGTGACCAGGCGGTACGGGCTGGGCGTGATCGGCTCGATCGCCCCGCCCGGCTCGGCCGGCCAGCAGAACCGCCGGATCGGGGCGCCCGCGTGCGCGACGATCCGCGCGCCCTTGGCGGTGTCCAGCGCCGACCCGCCGCCGATCGCCACGACCACGTCGCAGCCCGACTCGCGCAGCGCCTCGCCGCACGCCTCGACCGTCTCGCAGGTCGGCTCCTGGCGCGCGATCTCGTATACCACCGCGCCGGCGGGCAGCGGCGGGTCCGGCACGTTCGGGTCGAGCACGACGAACGGCCTCGTGAGACCGGCGTCGGCGAGGATCTGTGGCAGCTCGCCGGCGACGCCGTCGCCGAACCGGATGCGCACCGGCAGGTAGCCGGAGAACGGTCCCTCGGCGATCATGGCCACGACACCGGCCGGCCGTCGGCGGCGTAGATGCCGGCGCAGCGCGGCGAGCCCGTGGCAACGCCGGAGATGGGCGCGACGAGCGCCCGGGTCACGAAGATCTGGGGGCGGAATCCGAACAGGGCGGTCTCTCCGGTCTCGAGCGGGCGTGGTTGGTCGAGCATGGCGTGGTAGTCGATCATCGTGGCCGGCACGAGCTCGGCCCCGACCAGCGTCGCGGAGGCGGCCTCGCGGCCGACCAGCGCCTGCACCGGGTAGTCGGGCACGACCGGGTCGACGTAGAAGCCGTTGCCGAACACGTAGGCCTGCCCGCCGTGATGGTGCGCCACCTCGGTCAGGTACGCGATCGCCGGCAGCTCGGGCAGGTCGCGGACGAGGTGCAGCGCGGTGGTGCCGGTGAGGCCATGACCCGGCTCGACCTGCGTCACGCCGTGGTCGGCGAGCAGCTGCAGGACCGTGGACGAGGTCGTGCCCGGCCCGTTCACGTGCGGCGTGAAGCCGGCGCCGCGCAGGCGCTCGGCGGCGCGCTCGATGGTGCCGAGGTTGGGCGTCGCCCGCACCTCGCGCGCCGCGCCGTCGTACAGCAGCGCCGGAAACGTCGTGACACCGGCGAACCGGGCGCCCTCGAGCTGCTCGAACGCGTTCGCCACCGCCACCACGTCGGCGGCGTCGAAGCCGCCCTCCTGGTTGCGGTAGAACGTGTCGCCCGCGGCGTGGATGCGGGCCAAAAGGCCCTGCTCGCGACCCGCCCGCGCCGACGCGGTGGCGGCCTCGCGGGCCTTGTCGTGCGTGTAGACCGTCCAGACGTCGGGTGCCATCGATGCCGCCCGGTCGGCCTCGGCGAACGGCACCTGCACGAGGTGCCCGAGATGCCCGATGTGGGCGCCCGCCGCGACGATTGCGCGGGCGCACGCCATGTCGACGGCCACGCAGCGGTCGATGCCGCCGGCGCCGGCCGCGGCGATAAACGGCGCGGCGCGGCCGACCTGCTTCGTCATCGCGAAGATCTCGAGGCCGAGCCGGTCGGCCTCGGCCCGCAGCACGCGAGCGTTCGCCTCGACCGCGTCGAGGTCGAGCACGTACGCGCCGGCCGGGATCTCACCGGCCTGATGCAGCGCGAAGACCGCCTCGACGAACGCCGGGTTCCGCCGGCGCACGAGGTCGAGGAACATCAGGTGAAGACGACGCGCGGCATGGTCATCCCGACGTTCCACATGCCCATGTCGACGATCTCGTAGATCTTCAGGTCGCCCGCCAGGCTGCACAGCATGTAGGCCATCCGCTGGTCGAGGCCGTGCTCGTGTCCGAGCAGCTCGATCATCTGCCGCACCGCCATCCGCGCCCCCTCCATCAGGTCGGGGTTGATGCCGGTGGTGCCGTAGTAGCCGGCCACGTCGCTGCGGGGCGTGAGCGAGCCGGGCGGGGTCAGGAACCACGGCGGCGTCGAGCGGCCCTTGACGAGCCCGAACTTCAGCGTCGCCTTCATGCCGCACTCGATCGCCGCGACGCAGACCTCGCCATCGCCCTGCGCAGCGTGCGGGTCGCCGAACGAGAACTTTCCACCGGGCAGGTGCACCGGCAGGTACAGCTTGGTGCCTGCGATGATGTGGCGCGTGTCGATGTTGCCGCCGCCCTCGTGCGGCGGGAACGGCGCGAACTGGCCCGGCCTGTCGGGCGCGGTGCCCATCGTGCCGCAGAACGGGACGATCGGGATCTCGACGCCGTCGCACAGCTTCGTGGTCGACCCCTGCGTCAGGTCGAAGTGGTGCACGTACGGCTCCGGGAAGTCGTCAGGCAGCAGCCCGGTGCCCTCCATGATCGCGCACCAGCCGTACGGCCCGGTCTCGAGCGACAGCACCTCCACCTCGATCGAGTCGCCCACCTCGGCGCCCGCCACGTCGATCGGGCCGGCCAGGTTGTAGAGCGTGTCGAAGTCGAACGAGCAGTCCGCGTAGGAGTAGCCGTCGGCGATCTGGCGCTCGCCCGCCATTAGCAGGTCGAAGTGGACGACGTCCCCCGGCTCGACCGTGAGGGCGCTGGGGATCTCGCGATCCCACACGTGGTGGTAGACGTTGGGATCGAAGACATGCTCGGCCATGCGCGGCATCGTCGCACGACGGGGCAGTACGATCCAACTGTGGCCACCTCGACCTATGTCGTCCTCGCCGCAGTGGCGATCATGGTGCTGGCCGGAATCACCGTCTACCGGCGGCAGGGGAGCCGGACGCCGCACCTGCAGGCGCTGGTCGCCGGCGACATCACCGCCGAGTCGCTGCCCGACGGGCTCCAGAAGCGCCTGAGCAGCCCGCGGCACCGCCGGGCCCTGGCCGGTACGTTGCGGAAGACCGCCAAGGACGCGCGCAAGGTCGCGAGGCGCAAGACGCTGCCGAACCCGCCCGTGACGTACTTCTTCGAGGAGCACGTGCGCGACCAGATCTCCGGCATCGCCGACCTGATGGAGGATCCCGCCACGTCGCCGCGGGCGGTCGCGCTGACCGAGCTGCTGCTGGCCGACGGCACCTCGCCGTTCTATGGCGAGAGCGAGGCCGACCTGCTCGACGTGCTCGACCGGATCCGCACTGCGGCGTAGCTCAGAGCACGGCCGCGTAGCGGGCGCAGGCCTCGGCCGGCGAGCAGTCGCGCACCTCGGCCAGCTCGGTCGCCTTCAGCGAGCGGTAGCAGTCCCACAGCTCGTCCGGCAGCCAGGCGCGCAGGAACGCGTCCTCCTCGACCGCGGCCAGGGCGCCCTCGAGGTCGTCCGGCAGCGGCCGTGCACCGAAGGCCGCGAGCTCGCCCGCGGTGAGCTCGCCCGGATCGCGGTCGAGCAGCAGCGGCGTCGGCAGCTCGCCGCGGATGCCGGCCAGGCCGGCGCGCACCAGCAGCGCCAGGGCCAGGTGGGGCGAGGCGGTGCCGTCCATCGCGCGGTACTCGAGGTTGAACTGGCGCGACAGGTCGCCGCCGCCCAGCTCGGCCACCGGGCAGATGCGCACCGCGCACTCGCGGTTGCGGTAGCCGAGCGCGGCGGTGCCGGCGCTCCACCGGTGCGGTGTCAGGCGCAGGTACGAGATCGCGCTCGGGGCCGTGAAGGCGAGCAGCGCGGGCAGGTGCCGCAGCAGGCCGGCGGCGAAGGCGCCGCCGAGCTCGGACAGCGCGCCCGGCCGGGCCTCGTCGTACAGCGCGTTGCGGCCGTCGGCGTCGAGCAGGCTCATGTGCACGTGGACGCCGTTGCCGATGCCGTCGGGGTCGGGCAGCGGCGAGAACGTGGCGCGGCGGCCGAGCCGGCGGGCCACCTCGCGCACCACCTCCTTGAGGATCGCCGCGCGATCCGCGGCTGCGATGCCCTCGGTGGGCGCGACGAGCACCTCCCACTGGTTCGGGCCGTACTCGGGCAGCACCATCTCGGGCTCCGCGCCGGCCTGCCGGAGCGCCGCGAACACGTCGCCGCCGAACGGCTCGGCCACGCGCTGGGCGGCGAGGGTGAACGGCCCTTCGGCCGGGCCCTCCGAGTCGAGCACCAGCTCGTGCTCGAACGAGGCCATCAGCCGCAGACCGGTCTCGGCCCGCAGGTCGTCGAGCGCATTGCGCAGGAACGTGCGCGGGCAGGCATCCCACGGCTCGCCATCGGTGTGGACGGCGTCGGAGAGTGCGAAGTCGAGCGGCGCCACGCCATCCCAGAGGTCGACGCGGACCCGCGTGGCGGGGTCGGGGATGAGCCGCCGGTCGCCGACCGAGCCCCACGGGTTCGGCTCGGCGAGCGGGCCGAAGCAGCAGATCGCCTGGTTGGCCGGAACCCAGCCGACGCCCGTCTTCAGCCGGTCGTCGAAGGACGCCGCCGGCACCGAGCGGCCGCGAACGAGCCCGGCCAGATCGCAGTAGGCGATCATCGTGAGTTCCTCGCTTGCCATGCGCGGCAGCGTAGGCGAGGTCGATGGATCGGGCGTATCGCCGGTACCATGCGGGGCGTGACGACGACCGACGCAATCGCCTGGCGCACGCATGCCGGTGACGTGCTGCGGCAGACCGGGCATCGCTCGGCCGCCGCGCGCGAGCAGGTGCTCGACGCGCTCGCCGACCGTGACTGCTGCGCGACGGCGCAGGACCTGGCCGACGACCTGCACCGTGGCGGCAGCCGCGTCGGCACGGCCAGCATCTACCGCGCGCTCGAGCTGCTCGTGCGGCTCGGACTCGTGCGGCGGCTCGAGATGGGCCACGGCACGGCGCGGTACGAGGCGGCGCACCCCAGCGGCGAGCACCACCACCACCTGGTGTGCGATCGCTGCGGCAAGGTCACGCAGTTCGAGGACCCCGAGCTGGAAGAGGCGATCGACAGGGCCGCCGCGCGGCTCGACTACGTGGTCGGCGCGCACGACGTCGTGCTACGCGGCGCGTGCCCCGACTGCGCCGCGGCCTAGTACCACGGCCAGCAGGTAGGCACCGACCAGGCAGAGCGCGATCGACGCGCCCGTGGCCGTGCCCGCGTGGTACGACAGCTCGATGCCCGCCACGCTGGCGACGAGCGCGACGGCGGCGGCGACCACGAACATCGCCGGCAGCCGCCGGGCCACGAGCCGCGCGGTGGCCGCCGGTGCGACCAGGATCGCGATCACGAGCAGCGAGCCGAGCGCCTGCGTGCCCACGACGACGGCGGCGGCGATGCAGATCAGCAGCGCCACCTCGGTCGCGCGCGGCCGGGCGCCGATCAGCGCCGCGGCACCGCGGTCGAAGCCGACGGCGAGCAGCCGGTGGTGCAGCAGCACCAGCGCCACGAGCAGCGGCACGACCACCGCGGCGGTGACGACGATGTCGCGCGGCTGCACGGCCAGCGCGTCGCCGAACAGGACGGCATCGAGACCGCGCGGCGTCTCCGGCGAGAGGGCGAGCAGCACGCCGCCGCCGAACGCGGTCGTCACCACCACCGCCGTGCCGAGGTCGCGGTCGAGGCCGCGGATGGCACCGACGGCGGCGATCGCGGCCGCGGCCAGGAGCGCGCCGCCGGCGCCGCCGAGGACGAGCGGGATGCCGAGCAGACCGGCCGCTACCAGGCCGGGGAACAGCGCGTGCGAGAGGCTCTCGGCGGCGTACGACAGGCCGTGCAGCACGATCCAGCAGCCGACGCCGGCGGCGGCGATGCCGACCAGCGCCAGCTCGGCCACCGCCAGGCGCACGAAGCCCTCGTGGAACGGCGCCAGCACGTCAGGCATGGTCGTGCCCGTGGCCGTGGTCGTGGTGATGCGCGGGCAGGATGCCGCGGCTGCCGCCGGGCACCTCGACGATGTGGCCACCGTACGTCTCCTCCACCACGGCCCGGGTCAGCACGGTGTCGGGCCGGCCGAACGCGACCTGGCGGTGGTTCAGGCACAGCACGCGGTCCCACGCCCGCGCCTGGTCGACGTCGTGCGTCGCGATCAGCAGCGCGTGGCCGTCGGCGGCGAGCTCGTCGATCAGCTCCAGCGTGCGCGCGGCGCTGGGCGCGTCCATGCCGCTGAACGGCTCGTCCAGCAGCAGCAGCCGCGCCTCCTGCACCAGCGCGCGGGCCAGCAGCACGCGCTGGCGCTGACCGCCGGAGAGCTCACCGAAGCGGTCGCCGGCACGGTCGCCGAGACCGACCCGCTCCAGCGCCGCCAGCGCCGCCCGCCGCTCGCTCCGGCCCGGCGGCCGCCACCAGGGCAGCCGCGAGAGGGTGCCCATCACGGCGACGTCGAGCGCGCTGACCGGGTAGTCGAGGCGGGACCGCTCGGTCTGCGGCAGCACGCCGACGCGGGCCGGGACGTCGAGCGTCCCGACCAGGGCCTCGAGCTGCCCCAGCACTGCGCGGAACAGCGTCGACTTGCCGCCGCCGTTGGGGCCGAGGACCCCCACGCGCTCGCCCGGGCGGACGGCGAACGTGAGACCGCGCAACACGGGCCGGCCGTCGTAGCCGACGGCGAGCTCGTGCGCCTCGAGCAGCGGCGCGTCGCTCATGGCGCCTCCGTGCAACGGACCGCGCCGCCGCTGAAGCCGTCGGCCATCGCGTCGGCGTTGGCGAGCAGCATGCCGAGGTAGGTGCCACCGGGCGAGTCGGTCGCGCCGAGCCCGTCGCCGTACAGCGTGAGGTCGGCGCGCGCCCCCGTCTCGCGGGCGATCTGGCGGGCGAGGTCGGGCGACAGCGACTCCTCCGGGAACACCGCCTGCACGCCGGTCGATCGAACGAGCGCGGCGAGGTCGGCCAGGTCGCCCGCGGACGGCTGCGCCTGCGTGGACTGGGACGGGATCACTGCGCCGATCACCTGGATCCCGTAGCGGGCCGCGAAGTAGCCGAAGGCGTCGTGGTCGGAGACCAGCTTGCGCGCCTCGGCGGGCACGCGATCGAGGCAGGCGGCGACCGCGCGATCGGTCGCGTCCAGCTGCGTCAGGTAGGCGTCGGCGTTGGCCCGGTAGGTGTCGGCGGCGGCGGGGCTCGCCGTCACCAGCGCGTCGCGGATGACCTCGACGGCGTGCCGCGCGTTGCGCGGGTCGTGCCACCAGTGCGGATCGAACTGCGACGCCTCCTCGCCCGAGTCCTCGCCCGGCAGCCGCTGCGGCAGGCCACTCGCGAGATCGACGACCTCGCCGGGCCCGTCGGCCTGCGACACGACGTCGGCCATCCAGTGGTCGAGCCCGTCGCCGTTCTCGAGCACCAGCTTGGCCTCGGCGGTCTGCAGCACGTCGGAGGGTCGCGGCTCGTACTCGTGCGGATCGGTGTTGGGGCGCAGCACCTGGTAGACGGTGGCCCGATCGCCGCCGACGGCCCGGGCCCAGTCGGCGATCACGGTCGTCGTCGCCACCACCAGCGGCGCCTCCGGCGTCGCGGCGGGCGTGGCCGCGCCGCACGCCGCGAGCGCCATGGCGGCTGCGACCGCGACGGCGGCGCCCCGCGTGCGGGCCGAGGCGACGAGCGCGAAGACGGAGCCGGCGAGCACGGCGATGGCGGCGCCCGGCGGCACGTTGAACCGCACCGACAGCCACAGTCCGGCCACGCCCTCGGCCCCGGCGAGGAGCATGGTCGCGAGCTGCCACACCGGCAACCGCCGCACGACCAGCCGCGTCGTCGCCGCGGGCACCAGCAGCAGCGACGTGGTCAGCAGCGCACCGACGGCCGCGAGCGCCGCCACCGACGTCAGCGCGATCGCGCCGTACAGCAGCGCATCGGGGACGCGGGAGCGCAGGCCGAGCGCGTGCGTGGCTGCCTCGTCGAAGCCGGTTGCGAGCCACGCGCGGCCGGCCACCGCAGCCGCCAGGGCGACCACGATCAGGGTGACGAACGCGAGCAGGACGTCGCCGTCGTCGATCAGCAGCAGGCTGCCGAACAGCAGCGAGTCGACCGCCGCGGCGGAGTGGAAGACGTCGCTGGCGAGCAGCACGCCGGCCGCGAGCGCGCCGACCAGCACGATCGCCGTCAGGCTGTCAGCGCCGCCCGCGCGCCGCCGGCGCAGCGCCTCCAGGGAGCCCGCGAACAGCACGGCGACGCCGAACGCACCCAGCGCGGGCGCGAAGCCCAGGCCCGCCGCGAGCACCAGGCCGGGGAACGCCGCGGTGCCGACCGCGTGCGCGTAGAACGAGAGACCGCGCAGCACCACCCACGTCCCGACGATGCCGGAGGCGACGGCGAGCAGGACGATCTCGACGAGACCGCGCTGGAAGAACTCGAGGGTGAACGGGTGGAGCACCCGCGGAGGCTACCGAAAACGAGACTGATTATCAAAAGCGACCCGCACGTCAGGAGACGGCGAGTCGCTCGGCGATCAGCGCGCGGAAGCGCTCGGTGTCGGCGGCAACGGCGATCCGTGCGTTCGCCGGGCCCGTCTGGCCGCGTCGATCGGCGAGCGTCGCGCCGCGCGAGACGTCGCGCGTGCAGTCGATCTCGACGCGGGCATCGACCAGCTCGACGATCGACTCGTCCAGCAGCACGGCGACCGCGAGCGGGTCGTGCAGGCGGCACTCCTCCACGCCGTAGGCGCCGTGGTAGAAGCGCAGGTAGTACGCCAGCATCGCGCCGGCCTCGGGCGCCAGCTGCGCGATCTCGGCCGGGCCGACGGTCGCATCCCTGGTGGCGTCGAGCGGCACGATCACCAGCTCGATCCCGGCCTGCAGCACGCGCGCCGCCGCCTCCGGATCCCACCACGCGTTGAACTCGGCGGCGGGCGTGACGTTGCCGCCGCTGAAGGCGCCGCCCATCCACACGAGGCGCTCGATGCCGCGCGCCGCGTCGGGTCGCCGGGTGAGCGCCAGCGCGACGTTGGTGAGCGGCCCGATGGCGACCAGCGTGACCCCGTCCAGCGTGCCCAGCACGTCGGCGGCGTGCCGTCCGTCGAGGCGCGAGGCCGGGTCGCCGAGGCCCGCATCGCCGAGCCCGTCGTCGCCGTGCACCGACGTCGCGCGCTGCGTCACGGGCCACACGAGCGGGCGCTCGGCACCTGCGCTGACGGGAATGTCGGCGCGGTCGGCGAGCTCGAGGATGCGCAGCGCGTTCGGCGCCGTGCGGTCGAGGCCGGTGTTGCCGCCGACGGCCGTCACGGCCTCCAGCGACAGCTCGGGGCTGGCGACGGCGAGCAGCAGGGCGATGGCATCGTCGATGCCCGGGTCGCAGTCGATGACGAGACGCGTGGCGGCCATGCCGAGACTGTATCTTGGGCCCTCGATGAACGACCGCAGCGACCCCGCCCCCGCCCGCGACCGGTTCTTCATGCCGCCCGAGGTCTATCTCGCGGGCAACTCCCTCGGCCTGCAGCCGGTGGCCGCGCGTGACGCGGTCGTGCGCCGGATCGACGAGTGGGCGGCACTCGCGGTCGAGGCATGGTGGGAGGCGGGGTGGCACGCCGCGGCCGACAACCTGCGGGCGCCGCTCGAGCGAATCGTCGGAGCGCGAACGGGCGAGGTGGCCGTCATGAACTCACTGAGCGTGAACCTGCACCTGCTGCTCGCGGCCCTGTACCGCCCGAACGCGGACCGGTTCCGCATCGCGATCGACGCCGACGCGTTCCCGTCCGACTCGCACGTCGTCGCCAGCCACGTCGCCTGGCACGGCCTCGACCCGGCCGACGCCGTCCGCCGCGACGTCGAGGCGATCGACGAGACGGTGGCCGTCGTGCTGCTCGCGGGCGTCTCGTACCTGACGGGCGCAGCCGCCGACATCGCCGCCGTCACGACCGCCGCCCACGCGGCCGGGGCGCTCGTCGTGCTCGACCTGGCGCACGCCGCCGGCAACGTCCCGCTCGACCTGCATGCGGACGACGTCGACGCCGCCGCGTGGTGCACCTACAAGTACCTCAACGGCGGGCCCGGGGCGCCCGGCGCGATCTACGTCCACGAGCGGCACCACGGCGCGCCACGGCTGGCAGGCTGGTGGGGCGTCGACGCCGCCGACCGGTTCCGCATGGAGCCGGATTTCGTCGCCGGCCCGGGCGCCGCCGGCTTCGCACTGTCGACCCCGCCGGTGCTCGCCCTGGCGCCGCTCGCCGCATCCCTCGCGCTGTTCGACGAGATCGGCTTCGACGAGCTGCGCGAGCGGTCGGTGCGCCTGACGGCGATGCTCGAGGCGCGGCTGGACGCGATCGCCGGCGTCGAGCAGCTGACGCCGCGCGATCCCGGCCGGCGCGGCTGCCAGCTGTCGGTGCGCGTGGCGGGCGCGCGCGACCTGGCCGGCCGGCTGCGCGCCGAGCACGGCGTGATCTGCGACTTCCGCGAGCCCGACGTGCTGCGCCTCGCGCCGGTGCCGCTCAGCACCAGCTACGCCGACTGCGCGGAGGCCGCCGACGCGCTCGCCGCGCTGCTGCGGTGAGGTACGGCGACCACGCCGAGCAGGTGGTCGACGTGACGGGCGACGGCCCGGCCGTGGCGATCCTGCACGGCGGCTGCTGGCGCGCCCGGTACGACCGCTCGCTGACGGCCGCGATCGCCGCCGACCTGGCCGGGCGCGGCTACCGCGCCGCCAACGTCGAGTACCGGCGGCTCGACGCCGGCGGCACCTGGCCGGAGCCGCTGGACGACGTGCTGGCGGCCATCGGAGCGGTCGGCGCGGAGCTGGTGGTGGGCCACTCCGCCGGCGGCCACCTGGCGCTGCTGGCCGCGGCGGCGCTGGAGCTGCCGGCCGTGGCGCAGGCGCCGGTCACCGACCTGCGGCGGGCGGTCGAGCTCGGGGCGTGCGCGGGCGCGGCCGAGCGCCTGGTCGCGGCCGGCGCTCCCTCTCCCGTCGATGCGCCGCCCACGGCGGCGCACCTGCTTCTGCACGGCGACGCCGACCGGGACGTGCCGGTCGCGATGGGCCGTGTGTACGGCGCGGCCGCGCCGGCGTGCGAGTACGTCGAGCTGGCCGGCTGCGGCCACCTGGAGCACTGCGACCCGGCGAGCCCGGCGTGGGCGGCGGCGATCGCGTGGATCAGCGCGCGGTTGCCACCAGGCAGAGGATCTCGAACAGCAGGTTCGCCGCGTTCGTGACCGTGATGCCGCCGACGTCGAGCGGCGGGGACACCTCGGACACGTCACCGCCGATGATGTTCAGCCCGGTCATGCCGCGCAGGATCACCTGCGAGTCGCGCATCGAGAAGCCGCCCGGCTCCATCACGGCGGTGCCCGGCGCCTGCGTCGGGTCGAGGCCGTCGATGTCGTACGTGACGTAGGTGGGCGTGTCGCCGACGACGCGGCGGATCTCGGCGATGGCGGCCTCGCGTCCCATCTCGTCGTACTCGTCGTACGTGATGACGCGCATGCCGGTCTCCTCCGCGTACGCGAAGTCGTTGCCGTCCCAGAGGCTGCCGCGGAGCCCGATCTGGACGCACCGCTTCGGGTCGATCAGCCCCTCCTCGCAGGCGCGCCGCATCGTCGTGGCGTGCGTGATCTTGCGGCCGTAGAACTCGTCCAGGGTGTCGGAGTGGGAGTCGAACTGGACGACGCCGAACGGCGTGCCGTCGTACAGCCCGCGCAGGCACGGCAGCGTGATCAGGTGGTCGCCGCCGCAGGCGATCGGCGCCGCGCCGTGCTCGCGCAGCTCGCGCACGTAGGCCGTCATGGCGTCGATGGCGCCGTCGAAGTCGTACGGGTGGCAGTTGACGTCGCCGACGTCCGCCACCTGGCACAGCTCGAACGGGTTCACCCGCGTCGTCGGGTTGACGCGGCGGATGACGCGCGACGCCTCGCGGACGGCGGCGGGCGCGTGCCGGGACCCGGGCCGGTAGGCCAGGCCGAGGTCGAACGGGATGCCGAAGAGCGCGATGTCGACGCGGTCGAGGTCGGCGATGCGCGGTGCGCGCATGAAGGTCGCTATGTCGACGAAGCGGGCAACCTGCCCGGAGTCGATGGGGAGCTCGTGTTCCACGACGGCATGATCGCAGCGATGGGTGCCGCTACGCTAGGAGGAAGGCGCGAATCGAGCCGCGGGCAGCGATGCCGGCAGTGCCGTCCGGGCCCTACCATGCGCTTCGTGCCCGCCTCCGCGCGGTCCGCGCCACCTCTGTGTCCGTCGCGCGATCTTCGCACGATCCGTGCCACTTCCGTTTTGGGGTCAGACCCCAGAAACGGCCGAATTGGGGTCAGACCCCGCGCATCGGAGGCGCGCCGAAGCGCGGGACACGCACGACCGCCTAGGTGGCGGTGGGGGCCGGGCCGATCGAGACGCTGCCGCGGCGGATCGCATCGCGGCCCAGGGCGACCAGGCGGTCCTCGGCGAAGCTCATGCCGGACGGCGTCAGGCGGTACATGCGCCGGACGCGGCCGCCGCGGTCGTCGGGCAGCTCCCAGTGGTCCTCGAGATAGTCGTCGTCGGCGAGGCGCAGCAGCGCCGGATACAGCGTGCCGGTCGGAATGCCCGCCTCTTTGGCGAGTTCGTAGCCATATCTCCACATGCCCGGGTCCCGCATGAAGGCGGCGAGCAAACGGTCGATCTGGCGGCTGGAGTGGCGCGGGCGTCCCATTGGCGATTCCTCTCGGCATTGAGGTTCGCCGACTCCAGAGTGACTCCTTCCGGGCCGCCGCCGCTACTGCTTTCTATACGGTAACCCGGCGGCGGCCGGGGGCCTCGCCCGGCCCACCAGGCCGACCAGCGCGATCAGCGTGAACACGTACGGCAGCACGTTCACGAGCGTCGCGTTCACGCCCGCCGCCGTCTGCAGCGAGTTGGCGAGCGCGCTCGCGAAGCCGAACAGCAGCGCCGCCCAGAGCACGCCGAACGGCCGCCAGTTGCCGAACACGACCGCCGCCAGCGCGATGAACCCGCGGCCCGCCGTCATGTTCTCGTTGAACGACGACCCGAACCCGAACGACAGGAACGCACCGGCCATGCCGGCCAGCACGCCGCTCGACACGACGGCGAGGTAGCGGACGCGGTACACGTCGATGCCGACGGTGTCGGCCGCCCGCGGATGCTCGCCGACCGAGCGCAGACGCAGGCCCCACGCCGTCCGCGTCAGGAACACCCACGACAGGATCACCAGGGCGAACATCACCCAGACCATCAGGTTCAGGTCGCCGATGATGTCGCCGATGAACGGGATGTCCGAGACCAACGGCAGGTGCACGTTGGGGATCCGGTCGACGTCGGGCGTGCCGGCCGACCCGATCAGCGACCGGTAGGCGAAGGACGTCACACCGAGCGCGAGGATGTTGATCGCGGTGCCGGAGATGATCTGGTTCGCGCCGAGGTGGATCGAGAAGAACGCGTGGATGAGCGCCGAGAGACCGCCCGCCGCCATCGCCGCGAGCGAGGCCGATCGGCCACGAGAGCGTCTCGGTCGACGACCCAGAAGCCCCAGAAGCACCCCATCAGCATCATGCCCTCGATGGCGATGTTGGTGACGCCGGAGCGCTCCGAGAAGACCCCGCCGAGCGCGCCGCAGCACCAGCGGCGTTGCAAACCGCAGCGTGGACGCGAAGAGGCCCGCCGTGACGATGTTCTCCACCGTCGCCGCGTCGGTGTTCGCGAACAGCACGCCGGACACCCCGCCGATCGACGCCGCGAACAGGGCGAGTCCGCCGAGCCGGCTCTCGCCGCCGCGGATCGCGAGGATGCCGAGAATCACCGCGATGCCGGCGAAGACCAGCGGCAGGATGATGTTGTCGAGCAGGATCGGCGGCACGACGACCAGGATCGCGAGCCCCGACGAGACCATGCCCGCCTGCGCGAGCCGGGCGGGCGACACGTTCACAGGCTCGCCCCGGTCGGCGAGGTGTCGGCGGCGCCGGCGGCGGCGTCAGCGGAGCGCTCGGGCCGCGGCGTGCGGCGGCGGAACAGCCACTGCAACAGGCCCTCGCCGCCGACGAACAGGATCACGGCGCCCTGGATGATGGTCGCGAGCGCGCGGGCCAGCTCGGCCGGGATCTCGCCCGACAGCTGTCGCGCGCCGGAGTCCAGCCCGGCGAACAGCAGCGCCGCCAGCACGATGCCGATCGGGTGGTTGCGGCCGAGCAGCGCGACGGCGATGCCCGTGAAGCCGAGCGTCACGAGCACGCCGGAGAGCGTGTTCTCCTGCAGCTGGTAGTAGTGGCCGAGCGTCTCGCCGGAGCCCGCAAGGCCCGCGAACGCGCCCGCGATGCCCATCGCCAGCACCACGGCGCGTGGCACCGAGATACCGCCGAACCGCGCCGCCTCGGGGTTGAACCCGACGGCGCGCACCTCGTAGCCGAGCGTCGTGCGCTCGAGCACGATCCAGTAGATGAGCACCGCGACCAGCGCGACGAACACGCCGATGTGCACCTGGTTGGTCTCGAACTCGCCCCACAGGTGCGGCCAGCGCACCGAGGCGTCGAGTTTGTCGGAGAACGGCGTGCCGCTGTTCTCCCTCTGCAGCGGGCCGCCGATGCCGACCAGGTAGCGCCCGATCTGGATCGCGACGAAGTTGAGCATGATCGTGGAGATCACCTCGTGCGCTCCGCGATAGGCGCGCAGCGCGCCGGGGATGGCGCCGTAGAGGAAGCCCGCCATCACGCCCGCGATCGAGGCCAGGACCATGCCGGCCAGGCCGCCGCCGACGAAGTGGGCGACCACGAACGACGCGATCGCGCCCATCACCAGCTGACCGCCGGCGCCGATGTTGAACAGGCCGCAGCGGAACGCGAACGCCACCGCGCAGCCGGCCAGGACGGCGGTGTGGCCGACACGATCGTCGAGATCAGATTCGTCTCGGCGATGCGCGCCTCGGCACGGTGACGCCGAACGGGTTGCCGGGAATCCACTGCAGCAGCCACGGCAGGCCGGCGCCGTCGGCGAGCTGCTTGTAGACGACGAACGGGTTGCCGCCGACGATGACCACGGCCAACGCGCCAACGATCAGGCCGAACATGAGCGTCACGAGCGGGTAGCCGATCGCAGCGTCAGGCGGGCGCGCGTCGCGGTCGTCATGCGGTCGCGCTCCACCGCGCCGCCGGTCATGGCGAGGCCGAGCTCGTGCTCGTCGGTGGTGTCAGGCGTCCGCTCGAGCACGATGCGGCCCTCGTAGATCACGAGGATGCGGTCGGCGAGGGAGAGGATCTCGTCCAGCTCGAACGAGACGAGCAGCACGGCCGCGGCCGGCGTCGCGCTGCTCGACCAGCCGGCGGTGCACGAACTCGATCGCGCCGACGTCGAGGCCGCGCGTCGGCTGCGAGGCGAGGATCAGGCGCGGGTCGGAGTCGATCTCGCGCGCCAGGATGAACTTCTGCTGGTTGCCACCCGACAGCGCGAAGGCGGGCGTCGTCGGGGTCGCCGCCGCGCACGTCGTAGCGCTGGATGTACGACGCCGCGCGCTCGCGCATGGCGTCGAGGTCGAGGAACCCGCGCGCGACCGATCGGCGGCCGGTTGTAGTCGTGCAGCACGCCGTTCTCGGCCAGCGAGAAGTCGCAGCACCAGGCCGTGCTGCTGGCGGTCCTCGGGAATGTGCGCGACGCCGGCCTCGGTCGACTCGCGCGGCGAGGCCCGCGAGATGTCGCGGCCCTCGATCGCGATCACGCCCGACGCTGCGACGCGCATGCCGGCGATCGCCTCGACCAGCTCGGCCTGGCCGTTGCCGTCGACGCCGGCGATGCCCACGATCTCGCCCGCGCGGACGGACAGCGTCAGCCCCTTGACGGCCTCCAGGTGGCGGTCGTCGATCACGTGCAGGTCGCTCACCTCGAGCACCGGCGCGACCGGGGTGCGACGGCGTCTTCGTCACCTCGAGCAGCACCTCGCGGCCGACCATCAGCTCGGCCAGGCCGCGCTCGGTCGCTCCCGCCGCCGGGATGGTCGCCACCTTGACGCCGCGCCGCAGCACCGACACGCGGTCGGCGATCTCCAGCACCTCGTCCAGCTTGTGCGTGATCAGGATGATCGCGGTGCCGCGGTCGCGCAGCTCGCGCAGCACGTCGAACAGCTCGAGCGCCTCCTGCGGCGTCAGCACGGCCGTCGGCTCGTCCAGCATCGAGCAGCCGCGCGTCGCGGTAGAGCGCCTTCAGGATCTCGGCGCGCTGCTGCATGCCGACGCCGATGTCCTCCACGCGGGCCGAGGGATCGACCGGCAGGTCGTACTTCTCGGACAGCTCCCGCACCCGGCGTTCGGCCTCGGCCATGTCGAGGAACGGGCCCCTGCCGCGGCTCGGCCGCCAGCACGATGTTCTCGGTCACGGTCATCACCGGGATCAGCATGAAGTGCTGGTGCACCATGCCGATACCGGCGCCGATGGCGTCGGCGCTCGACGTGAAGTGCTGCACCTGGCCCGCGAGGACGATCTCGCCCTCGTCCGGCTTGTACAGGCCGTAGAGGCAGTTCATCAGCGTCGACTTGCCGGCGCCGTTCTCACCGAGCAGCGCGTGCACCTCGCCCGCGCGCACGTCGAGGTCGATGCGGGTCGTTGGCGACGAAGTCGCCGAACCGCTTGGTGATGCCCCGGAGCTCGAGCACCGTGGTGCCCGGGCTCCGGGGCGTCGTGGTGGGGACGTCGGTCAACGTTACGAGTCCCCGCGCGGATCAGCCTGCGATCTCGGCCGGGATCTCGATCGAACCGGCCTTGATCTCTTCTGACCTTGGCGTTCGATCTCGTCGACGAGCTCCTGCGGCACGTCGGGCGAGACGGCGCCGAGCGCGACGCCGTCCTCGACCAGGCCGTAGGTGTTGTCGGTGCCGCCGGCGAGCGTGCCGTCCTGCGCCGCCTTGATGGCGAGGAACACGGCCGACTCGACGCGCTTCACGGCGGAGGTCAGGACCTGCGGGCCGATGGCCGACTGGTCGGCGTCGACGCCGATGCCCCAGACGCCCTTCTCGCCGGCTGCCTCGAGCGCGCCCAGACCGCAACCACCCGCGACCTGGAACACGACAGTCCGAGCCCTGCTCGATCTGCGACAGGGCGAGCTCCTTGCACTTCGCCTGGTCGACGAAGTCCTGGGAGTAGCCGTTCAGCGTCTTCAGATCGGGGTTGGCGTCGGCCGCGCCCTTCTGGATAGCCCGGCGATGAACCGGGTGACCGGCGGGATCTCCAGGCCGCCGACGGACGAGATCGGCCTTCGAGCCGCTCACCTTGATGTCGTTCTTCGTGACCAGCCCGGCCAGGTAGCCGACCAGGTAGCCGGTCTCCTGCTCCTTGAACAGCAGGCCCGTGACGTTCGGCGCGCTCGTTGATGGGATCGCCCGATGACCGAGTTGTCGACGATCGCGAACTGCGCGTCGGTGCACTTCGGGGCGATCTGGCCGACGGTCGGCGCCATCAGGAAGCCGATCGCGATGATCGACGTCGAAATCGTTGTCGCAGAAGTACGACAGGTTCGGGACGTAGTCCGCCTCGGACTTGGACTCCTTGACCTCGAGGGTGATACCCAGCTCGGTCTGGGCCTTAGTCGCCCCCTGGAACGCGAGCTGGTTGAAGCCCTTGTCGTTCAGGCCGCCCTGGTCGGTGGCGAGCCCGACCTTCAGTGCGGGGCCGGCCGCGGTCGTGGCGGCCGCGGTGTCGCTGGCGGCCGGCGCAGCCGCGGTGGTGGCTGCAGGCTCGCTCGTCGTCGGGTCGTCATCGGACGCGCCGCATGCGGCACCCACGGTGGCCACGACGAGGGCGAGCAGCGTGACGATTGCGCGCTTGCTCTTCAGGATTGCCTCCTCCGGTTACGGGTCCGAAGACCCTCACACACCCATCCCGCGCGCCCCTCCGGGTCGGCACGGCGGAGAGAGCATACCGTGCGTCGGCGCACCGTGCATACGGCCGCCGGGGTCGTTCAGGCCGGCGTTCGCAGGCGAGCGACGCAGTCGATCTCGATGCGACAGCCGAACAGGATCTGCGCGACGCCGACCGTGGTCCTCGCCGGCGCGTGCCCGGGCGCGAGAAACGAGGCGTAGACGCGGTCCATGCGCTCGAACTCCGCGAGGTCGGTCATGAACACGCCGACCCGCAGCACGTCGGCGAACGTGAGGCCGAGCTCGCCCAGGACGGCCTGTATGAGCTCCATGCAGACACGGGTCTCGACCTCGATCTCGCCGAGTGGCGGCGGGTCGGGCCGGTCGGCCGCGATCTGCCCCGCGAGATAGACGTGCCCGCCGTCGACGACGGCGTGCGAGTAGGTGCCGCCGCGCAGGGAGGCATCGCTATTGACCTGGCGCATCTGCGGATTGTCGCTGGCTGAGGGCCACGCCGACCAGTGCCAGTGCGCCGCCGGCGATGGCGAGTGCCGCCGGCGCCTCGTCCAGCAGGGCCCAGGAGAGGGCCACTGCGAGCGGCGGCACCAGGTAGAGCACGGCCGACGCCTGGCCGGCCGACGTGCTGCGGGCCAGCGCGTAGGCGAACGTGACGTAGGAGACGGCGCCGGTCGTGATCGCGACGAACACGATCGAGAGCGTCGCGGAGGCCGGCGACTCGGCGATCTCGTCGACCAGCTCGCCGGCGAAGGGCAGCGTCAGAACGGCGCCGACGATCGACGCCTGCGCCACGATCGCGGTCGCCGACTGCCGGACGAGCATCGGCCGCTGCAGCACGATCAGCGCCGCCTGCGCGAGGGCCGCGCCGAGGATGGCGATGGCACCCGACTCGAGCCGCACCCCGCCGCTCTCGCCGAGCGCGATCAGCGCGGCGCCCGCGAACCCCGTCAGCAGCCCGGCCACCAGCCAGCCGCCGATCCGCTCCCCCAGCACCACCGCCGCCAGCCCGGCCGTCAGCAGCGGGCTGGTCTCGGCCAGCATGCTGGCGGTGCCGGCGTCGACGGTCGCCTCGCCCAGCACGAGCAGGCCGATGTACGTCACGAACAGGACCCCGAGAACGACGGCCCGGCCCCGGTCGCGCGACGCCGGCACCAGGCTCCCGGTGCGCGCCGCCAGCGCGCCGAGCAGGACGGCCGGGATCAGGAACCGGAGCAGGAGGAACGGGCCGGGCTCGTACTCCTTCGCGCCGACCCGGATCGCGACGAACGCCGCCGCCCACATCAGCACCGTGATGGCGAGGGCGATCCGGACGCGCCAGGCGATGGACACGGGGCCGAAGCCTCGCAGACGGGGCGTCCGCCTAGAGCAGGGCGGTCACGAGCAGCACGATCGCGGACAGCACCGCCGCGCCCAGCACGAGCGACCTGATCCGCCCGCCGTCCACCACCTTCAGCACCGGACCCGAGGCCAGGAAGCCGATCACGGTGCCGGGCAGGAGGATCGCCGACAGCGCCGCCTCGTGCCGGCCGAACGACCCGGTCAGCCACAGCGCCGACACCGACAGCACCGTCCCGAGCGCGAAGTAGAGGGCGAGCGTGGCGCGGATGCGCGGGCCGCTCGCGTGCTGGTAGACGAGCGCGATCGGCGGTCCGCCGATGGCGGCCACCGTGCCGGTGACGCCGGAGATGACGCCCGCACCGATCAGCACGCGGCGGGTCGGATCGAAGTGCGGCGCCCACACCGACACGGCGACCCCGAGCAGCACCAGCAGCCCGATCGCGACGTGCAGGAACAGCACCGGCAGCGCCGCCACCGCCAGCGCGCCGACGGCCGTCCCCGGGATGCGGCCGGCGAACGCCGCCGCGACGCCGTGCACGTCGGCGTGGCGGCGCTCGCGGGCCAGGGCGGCGAGCGCCAGCGGCAGGCTGGCGACGAGGAGCGGCCCCGGCACGAACGCGGGGTCGAGCAGGGCGAGCAGCGGCGCCGAGGTGAGGGCGAGCCCGAAGCCGATGGTTCCCTGGACACACGCCGAGATGGCGACGAGCAGGGTCGCCACGGCAAACATCAGCACGCGGGAAGTATCGTTCCGCCATGGAAGCAGAGCGCCGCCTGGCCGACCTCGGGCTGTCCGTCGAACCACTGGCCGAGAGCTACGCCCTCGACTATTCGGGAGCGAAGTTCGTCTCCCACCTCGCCGTCGGCGAGCTCCTGTACCTGTCCGGCACCGTGCCGGAGAAGGAAGGGCTGCCGTACCTGACCGGCGTCGTGGGCGCCGACCTGACGATCGAGCAGGGCTACGAGGCGGCGCGCTACGCGGCGCTGTCGTCGCTGACGGCGCTCGGCCACGCGCTGGGCGACCTCGACCGGATGCAGCAGGTGGTGCAGATGACCGGCTGGGTCAACTCCGCCCCCGGCTTCAACGACCAGCCGCGCGTCATCAACGGCGCCACCGACCTGCTCGTCCAGGTCTACGGCAGCCGCGGCATGGGCACGCGCGCCGCGATCGGCTGCCAGGGCCTCGGGTACGGCTCGTCGGTCGAGGTCGTGCTCGTCGTCCGGTTCGACGGCGGGCCGGTCAACGAGCCGATGCAGACGGCTGGCGCAACCGGGGGCTGACCCCGCCGGCGAGCACGGCCACCGGCCGGAGCCCGTCGTCGAGCACGACGAGGTCGGCTCGGCCGCCGACCTCGAGGCGTCCCGCATCGATGCCCGCGAGGCGGGCGGGCGTCTCCGTGGCGGCCTTGATCGCCTCGGCGAACCGCACGCCGCACGCCACCAGCCGCCGCACGCCCGCGATCAGCGGCGTCACCGAGCCGGCCAGCGTCCCGCCAGCCAGCCGGCAGGCTGCGCCGTCGGAGGTGACGTCCCATGTCCCGACCCGGTACCGGCCGGGCGTCAGCCCCATCGGCGCCACGCCGTCGGAGACGAGCGCGAACCGCGACACGCCCTTCGCCGCCCACGCCAGCCGCAGCGCGGCGTCGGACACGTGCACGCCGTCGGCGATCATCGTCACGGCACACGGCGCGTCGAGCAGTGCGCCGGCGGCGCTCGGGTCGCGGTGATGAAACGGCCGCATCGCGTTGAACAGGTGCGTCCCGAGCGTGGCGCCGGCGTCGAGCGCGGCGCGTGTGGTCGTCTCGTCGGCGTTCGTGTGGCCGAGCGCGACAACCACGCCGGCGGCGGTGAGGCGCTCGATCGCGGCGAGGCCGCCGGTCAGCTCGGGCGCGAGCGTCACCAGCCGCACCGTGCCGGGCGCGAGGAACGCCGCCAGCTCGGCCGACGATGGCGGCCGCAGCGCGGCCGGCTCGTGGGCGCCGGGATAGGTCGACGACAGCCAGGGCCCCTCCAGGTGCACGCCCGCCAGCCGCGCGAGCCCGGGCGTCACGTCGGGCACGAGCGCGCCGAGCGGCGCGGCGTACGCCCCCGGCGACGCGGAGACCAGCGTGGCGAGGAACGTCGTCACGCCCGACGCGGCGATCCGCGCACGGGCGGTGTCGAGCCCCTCCGGGTTCGCGAAGTCGACGCCGAAGGCGCCGTTCAGCTGGATGTCGACCAGGCCGGGCACGATCCAGGTGCCCTCCGGCGCGTCGCGCAGCGGCTCGATCGCAGCGATGCGGTCGTCCTCGACCACGACGCGGCACGGCCCGAGCGGGTCGGGTGCCAGCACGTGCCCTCGGAACTCGACGGTCATCTCGGGGGAGATGCTACCGGCGTGTGGCACGCTTGGGGCATGCGCGAACTCGGCCACGTCTGCCTCGGCTCCTGGAGCGGCGGACGGCACATGCATTTCGGCGAGCCGATCGACGAGGATCGCCTCGTCGCCCTCCTGCGGCCGGACGAGCAGCTGCAGACCGTCGTCACCTCCGACGCCTACGGTGCGGGCGGTGCGGACGAGCTGGTCGGGCGTGCGCTGGCGGGGCTCGACCGCTCGACCTACCGGCTCGTGGGCGCCATCGGCAACGACTTCTACACCGGCGTCCGGGCCGGCGCGAAGGGGTTCCCGCGCTTCACCGATCCCACCCTGCGCGGGCCCGATGCCTACTACGACTACCTGCGGATGGCGACCGAGCGCAGCCTCGGCCGGTGCGGGGCCGACCGCTTCGACTGCCTGCTGCTGCACAACCCCGACCGCATCGGCTATTCGTCGGAGCACGTCTGGAACGCGCTGGTGCGGCTCCGCGACGAGGGCCTCGCCGACGGCATCGGGATCGCGCCCGGGCCGGCCAACGGCTTCACGCTGGACGTGATCGCCTGCCTCGAGCGGTTCGGGTCGCTGATCGACTGGACGATGCTGATCCTGAACCCGCTCGAGCCGTGGCCCGGGCAGCTCGTGCTGCCCGTCTGCGCCAAGCACGACGTGCAGGTGCTGGCCCGGGTGGTCGACTACGGCGGCATCTTCCACGACGACCTGCGCGACGCCGACCAGCTGCGCGACGGCGACCACCGCGCGTTCCGGCCGCTCGGCTGGGTCGACTCGGGCCGGGCGCGGATGGAGCAGATGCGGCCGATCGCCGACCGGCACGGGCTGAGCATGCTGCAGCTGGCGTGCCAGTGGACGCTGGCGCAGCAGGCCGTCGCGAGCGTGGTGCCGACGCTGATCCAGGAGCGGGGCGACGACGTGCGCACGATCGAGTCGAAGCGCGCCGACCTGGCCGCGGTGCCGCGCGAGATCGTGCTCACGGCGGACGAGGTGGCGGAGATCGCCGCGATCGGCGACAACACGGGGTCGATGGCGCTCAAGGGCGCCTCGCCCGTGCACGAGGGCGCCGAGCGCGCCGACGCCTGGCCGCTGGACGACGACCTGCGGGCGACCGCGGCCGCGTGGGGCATCGTCCCCGAGCGCGACCTCGTGCTCGTCTGAGCCCAGCCGCTAGGCGAACAGCGGCCGCAGGTGGTCGTTCAGGAATATGCCGTCCGGGTCGAGCTCGCGCCGCAGGGCGATGAAGTCGGCCGCGCGCGGGTAGCGCTCGTGCAGCTCCTCGGCCGTCAGGTAGTGGATCTTGCCCCAGTGCACGCGGGCGTCGAACTGCCCGAGCACGGCGTGCACCTCGCGCAGGTACGACTCGTAGTCGGTTCCCGGCTGACCCGAGACCGAGATCACGAGCGACTCGCGGCCGTACGAGTGCGACAGCCACGCGTCCTCGCGCGCCACGGTGCGCACCTCCATCGGGAAGATCGACAGCGGTAGCCGCGACAGCATCAGCTCACGCATCGCGCCGAGTGCCTCGGCGGCGCGGTCGTACGGCACGAAGTACTCGAGCTCGTGGAAGTTCGGCTCGAAGATGGCGGGGTAGATCTCGTACGAGCGGCCGACCCGGCGGCCGGGCGTCGCGGAGTCGGGCACGTCGTCGCCGGCGAGGTCGTAGATCTTGACGTAACAGGTATCGGCGACGCTCGCCCCGGGCGGGGTGGCGAGGTCGTACAGGGCCGCCGACTCCTCGGTCGGGATGTAGAAGAACGAGTAGTGGCGGTGCGAGCGGGCCAGGTCGTCGAGGCGGCCGAACGCCTCGGCGTAGTGCCAGTGCTCGATGCGCTCGACGAGGCGGTGGGCGGGAACGGCCTGCACCTCGACCTCCGTCATCACGCCGAGCATCCCGACGGCGGTCTGCACGGCCGGCAGCCGCGGGTCGTCCTCGCCGATCTCGAGCACCTCGCCCGACCCGGACACGAGCCGCGCGCGGCGCAGCGAGGCCGAGAACGACTGCAGCGTGATGCCCGATCCGTGCGTGCACGTGCCGATCGCGCCGGCGATGCCCTGGGTGTCGATGTCGCCCTGGTTGGCGAGCGCGAAGCCGGCGTCCCACAGCGGCCGGCCGAGCTCGCCGACGGTGGTGCCCGGCAGTGCGGACGCGCGGCCGGTGGCGCCGTCGACGCCGAGCACGCCGTGCAGGCCGTCCATCGTCAGCAGCGTGCCGTCGGTGAGGTGGATCGGCGTGAACGAGTGCCCTGCCGCCACGCAGCGCACCTGGCGGGCGGCGCGCACGGCCGCCTGCACCTCGGCCTCCGACCGTGGCGTCAGGATCTGCGCCGGGTGGCAGGACTGGTTGCCGACCCAGTTCGTGAACGTCGCCATCAGGACCGCACCCTCTCGTTGCCGGGGTCGTACTGCACGTCGTCGGCCACCTCGGCCGCGACCAGCTCGCCGAAGATCTCGACACCGACACTATCGCCGGGCTGCAGCGCCACCGGCAGGTAGGCGTAGGCCAGGTTGCGCTCGACCGTGAAGCCGTAGGAGGCGCTGCGCAACCGGCTCACGACGGCGCCGTCGTGGTGCACCGCCTCGCCGCCGTAGACGGTGCGGTACTCGCTGCCGCCGACCAGCAGGGTGCGGATGCGGCGCGCGGGCGGCTCGGCACGGCGCGCCGCCAGCGCCTCGCGGCCCGTGAACGGCGTCGCCATGTCGACGCAGAAGGCCAGGCCGGCCTCGTCCGGCGTGTCCCCCGGGGTGAGGTCCGTCCCGTAGTACCGGTAGCCCTTCTCCATCCGCAGGCCCTCCAGCGAGCGATAGCCGCACGGCTCCAGCCCGTGCGGGGTGCCCGCCGCGACCAGCAGGTCGTACGCCTGCACGGCCCAGCGCGGGTGGACGTAGACCTCGTAGCCGAGCTCGCCCACGTACGTGATCCGCTGGGCGAGTACCGGCGCCGGCCCGACGTGCAGGTCGCGGGCGGTGCGGAACGCGAACGCCGCCGCCGACACGTCGTCGGCCGTGGTGGCCTGCAGGATCTCGCGCGCCGCCGGCCCCCAGAGGCCGATCACGCTCAGCTCGTCCGACACGTCGCGGATCGCCACGGGCGCATCGCCGTCGCGCAGCGTGTGCTCGAGCCAGCCCCGGTCGGCATCGACCGCGCCCGCGCCGGAGACGACGCGGAAGCGGTCGTCGGCCAGCCGCGTGACCGTGACGTCGGCGAGGATGCCGCCGCGCGCGTCGAGCATCTGCGTGTAGACGACGGCTCCGACCGGGCGGTCGATGCGGTTGCAGCAGGCGCGCTCGAGCAGCGCCAGCGCGCCCGGACCCTCGACGGCCGTCTTGCCGAACGACGTCATGTCGATGATGCCCGCTCGCTCCCGGAACGCGGTGTGCTCGGCGCGCAGCCGCTCCAGGTACGGCGGCGCCGTCCAGCCGAACGCCCGCTGGTCGGCCCCGGCGCGGCGCCAGGGCTGGCCGGGCGCGAAGTAGTCGGCGCGCTCCCAGCCGTTCTTCGAGCCGAGCACCGCGCCCTGCTCCTGGAGCCGCCCGTAGAGCGCGGAGGTGCGCTGCGGCCGCCCCCACTCGTCGGCGTCGAGCGGGTAGCGCAGGCGGTAGTAGTAGCGGTAGGTCTCGCGCGCCGCCGCGGCCGCGAAGCCGACGTCGCGGTAGGTGTCGCCGAACCGCCAGGCGCGGTAGGCGGAGACGTCGACCTCGGTCTCGCCGGCCGTGATCCACTCGGCCATCGCCTTACCGATGCCGCCGGCGCCGCCGAACCCGTTCAGCGACAGGCCCGCGGCCATCCAGAAGCCGCGCACGCCGGGCATCGGGCCGAGCAGCGGGTTGGCGTCGGGCGTCATCGCGTCGGGGTGGCAGACCAGGCCCGCCACGCCCGCGTCGGCGAGGAACGGGAAGCGCCGCACGGCGCCCGCCATCAGCGCGGCGAAGCGCTCCTCGTCGGCCGGCAGTGCGCGGCCGCCGTGCTCCCACGGCACGCCGTCCTCCCAGCGCGACGGCGCGTTCGCCTCGTAGCCGCCGAACAGCACGCCGCCCGACTCCGCCTTGCCGTAGACGAGGTTGTCGGTGTCGCGGAAGCAGGGCATGTCGCGCGGCAGCTCGTGGCCGGGCACGGCCTTCAGGGCGATGTGCTGGTGGTCGACCGGGATCGAGGGCGTGAACGCGCCGGCCATCGCCGAGACCTGCGGCGCCCAGATGCCGGCGGCGTTGACGACGATCTCGCACTCCACGCGCCCGGCCTCCGTGTGCACCGCGCGGACGACGCGGTTCGCATCGAGCTCGATGCCCGTCACGCGCGTCTGCGTGCGCAGCTCGACGCCGAGGTCGCGTGCGGCGCCGGCCAGCGCGTAGGTCGCACCGTGCGGGTCGAGGTAGCCGTCGCCCGGCATCCAGACGGCGCCGTAGAGGTCGTGCGGCGAGGCCGCCGGCATCAGCTTCCGCGCCTCGTCCGCACCCAGCAGCTGTGCGTCGAGGCCGATGCCGCGGGCGCGCGAGAGGCCGCGCTGCAGCTCCTTCAGGCTCTCGGGACCGGCCGCGATGCGCAGCGACCCGACCGTCTCGAACACGCCGAGCTCGTTGTACAGCTCGATCGAGTACCGCCGCAGGCGCATCATTGCGTTCGACGGGTTGAACTGCGTGACGAGCCCGGCCGCCTGGCACGTCGAGCCGCTGGTCAGCTCGCCCTTCTCGAGCAGCAGGACGTCGCTCCACCCGGCCCGCGCCAGATGGTAGGCCACGCTCGCCCCGGTGATCCCCCCGCCGATGACGACGACCCTGGCGCGATCCACGGGCGGCACTGTAGAGCAGGCGCTCGGTGAAGGCCGCTCAGCCGGATTTGTCTGACTTTAGTCAGACAAATCGACGCGCGCAGATGACGCATTGTCCGCGGACAAACACGCGCGAAGCACACAGATCGCGCGATCTGCGCGCCTTCCGTGCGTGTCCTGTGATCGGGGTCTGACCCCCGAAAACCTCCGATTGGGGTCAGACCCCAGAAGTTTCACCGGCGGAGTCGCCGTCGGGGCGACGCTACGCCGCGAGGCCCCGGAGCCTCTTGCGTCCTCCGTCGTACGCGCGGCGGAAGCGCTCGTGGCGCTTCAGCGCGACGCGGGCGGTAACGGCGGTGCGCATGCTCGCGACCGCGGCCTGGCCAGCGACGGAGGTCGGGTATCCGATGCCGTGCAGCAGCGCCTCGGAGCCGGTTGCGAAGGAGAGCTTGTAGGGGTGCTCGCCGCCCATGAACTCGACCCGGCGGACGCCCTCGGCTGAGGCCTGCTCGAAGCAGTAGATCAGCAGCTGGATGCCGGGCTGCACGGCGGCCATGGCGGGGTCGAACGCGCACCGGTACAGCCACGCGACGTCACCGACGACGAGGTAGTACCCGAAGGCCGTCAGCCGCCCGTCGACGCGCAGGGTCGCGACCCGCGCGACGCCGTCGGCCGCCAGCTGGCGGGCCCGCACGACGTTGGATTCCCGACCGGCCGGCTGGCGCAGGTCGGAGCGGTCGATGCCGCGGTCGAACCGTGCGGCGTGCACCGCGAACGCCTCGTGCAGCGTCCCGGCAATGGCATCGCCGTCGCGCAGGGTGCTGAATTCGGTGGCGCCCGACTCGGCGAGGCGCCGGCCGAGCCGGCTGTGCTCACGACGTCGGCGGGAGGTGAACCGCTCGGCGTACGCGGCCGCCCAACCGTCTGGCATGTCGACGTACGGCGACCGCTCGCGCTCGATGAAGTGGAAGCGGGGAGCGGCGGCGAGGTATGAATCCGGCACGATCCCCCGCGCCATCACGAAGTCGGCGGGCACCGTGGGCAGCGCGCGCAGGACCGCGTCGGCAGCGTCGCGGTCGGCCGCCACCACGTCGGCGTGCGAGACGAAATCGCCGGACAGCAGCTCGGCTGCGCGCGCGCCCAGCAGGCGGCGCACGCCCAGCGGCAGGCCACCCACCAGCTCGCCGTCGCGCTCGACGGTGATCACGGCCAGCGACCGGCGGCCGTCGTAGAACTGGATCTGCTCGGTCAGCCAGCTGTGGAGCAGGAACGCGCACGGCCGCGGCGCCGCCTGCACGAGCGCGTCCCAGCGATCGCGCATCGCCGCGAACTCCGCCGGGTCGGTGACGATGCGGGTCTCCATGGCCCCTAGAGGACCCCGGCGGCGCGCTCGGCCGTGAACGTCGTGCCCGCGACGAAGCGCGAGAGGGGACCGAAGCGGCGCTCCGCGGCGTAGCCGACGAAGGTGAGCTCGGGGACGGACTGCGAGCGGAACGAGCGATCCAGCGCGGGCCAGCCGTCGTCGGTCGCGATCCGGTCGCGCAGCGCGGGGTCGAGCCAGCCGAGGCCCGCAAGGTCGAAGCGGTAGCCCACACAGACGATCAGGTGGTCGACGACGCGCTCGGTGCCATCGCTGAGCGTGACGTGCACCTCGCCGCCGCGCTCCTCCGCCCGGTCGACGGTCTCGCCGACGGTGACGGGGATGTGCCCGACCACCTGGTCCCGCACCCACGGCGAGCCGCCGGGTCGCAGGAGCCGCGTGTTGAGGCGTTCTGCGCATGCCGACCGGCAGCGCCGAGAACAGGTCGGGGTGGAGGACGAACCGGTTGATCGGGGGCGGGCCGAAGCCGACGATGGGATACGCGATCCGGAACAGCCGCTCGTGCAGCCAGCCGCGCTCCTCCCAGTGCTCGCGCTGCTTGAACCAGCGCACCTCGCTGCGCACGACCAGCTCGACCGACTCCGCTCCCGCGGCGTGGGCGAGCGCGGCGCTCTCGAGCCCGTTCTGGCCGCCGCCGACGACCAGCACCCGCTGGCCGGCGAAGCGGCCGAACTCCTGGTGCTCGATCGCGAGCGATACGTGGCCCGACGCCTCGAGCTCGGCCAGCTGCGGCAGGCGGCGCGGGAACGGCGTCACGCCGACGGCCGACACCACGTGCCTGGCGTCCATCTCGTCGCCCGCCTCGGTATGCAGGCGGAAGGTGCCGTTGGACGCGCGTTCGACGAGCGTGACGTTCGACTCGTCGACGTCGGGGACGAACTGCTCCCGGAACCAGTCCGAGTACCGGAGGAAGGTCTGCAACGGCACGGGTTCGATGCGTTCGCCGCCGACGGCGTCGGCCCAGCACTGGAGCGTGCCGCGGTCTCCCGGCGTGGAGAGACGCGTCTCGGTCCAGTGGGAGCGCAGGAGCATTCCCGGCGGCATCATGGTTCTCCATGTGCGCATCGGCGCGCCGAAAACACGGACGGCGCGCATGCGGGCGGCGAGGTGCGCGGCGACGGACAGCCCGTAGGGTCCGGCACCGACGATTGCGACCTCGAGGAATTCCACTCTCTGATTATGGTCGGGAGTTCGCCTTTGGCACCCGGTTGCTGCGAACTGTGCAAGATGAGAGGGTGGCTGCGCCCGGTGCCCCCGCGCTCGACGCCCTCGTTCTCGACCTCGACACGCGGGGCGGCCTGAGCATCGTCCGTGCGCTCGGTGACGCCGGCCTGCGCGTCGCGGTGGGTGCGCCGCTGGCCGCCGCGCCGGGGCTGCGCACCCGCCATGCCGAGGCGAGCTTCCTGCTGCCGGCGCCGGCCGCCGGCGTGCCGGCCGCGCTCACCGCCCTGCTGACCGCGCTGCGGGACGCTCCTGTCGACGTGATCCTGACCTGCGGCGACCCGTGGCTGGCGGTGCTGCACGCGCACCGCGACGAGATCGCGCCGCTCGCCGCCGCCGCGATCGGCTCCTTCGAGGCCGTCTCGATCGCGTGCTCCAAGCCCCGCACCCTGGCCGTCGCATCCGACCTGGGCATCCCGGCGCCGCGCTCGCTCACCGCCGGCTCGGTCGCCGAGGCGACCGCCGCCGCGGCCGACCTCGGCCTGCCCGTGGTCCTGAAGCCCGTCTGCTCGTGGCGCCCCGACGCCGACGGCGGCGACGGGGGCGACCGGCTGGCGCCCGTGTGGTGCGGGACGGCGCCCGAGGTGGCCGCCGCCGCCGGCCGCCTGGCCAGCGCGGCCGCGCCCGTGCTCGTCCAGGAGGTCGCACCGGGCGCCCGCGAGACCCACAAGCTGTTCGTCGCCGGCGGCGAGGTGCTGGCCCGCGTCGTGATGGAGCCGGTGCGCTGCTGGCCGCCGCTGGGCGGCTCGTCGACGATGCGGCAGACGATCGCGGCACCGGCTGACAGCGCCGGCATGGCCGAGCGGCTGGTCCTCGAGGCCGGCCTCGAGGGCTACTCCGAGGTGGAGTTCCGCCGCGCCGCCGACGGGCGTCCGCTGCTGATGGAGATCAACCCGCGGCTGTCGCAGTCGATCGACATCGCCCGGCGCGCCGGCGTCGACTTCGCCCGGCTGCAGCTCGAGTGGGCCCGCGGCGGCCGACTCGACCGCGTCGCCGGCTACCGCGTCGGTGTCCGCGTCGGCTGGCTGGCCGGCGACGCCCGCTTCGCCGCCAGCGCCCTCACCGGCAGCGGCCATCCGCGGCCGGCGCTGCGCGATGCCGCCCAGATCGGCCGCGACTACCTGACCGGCACGCACATCGAGGGCTTCGACCTGCACGACCCCCGCCCGGTCTGGTCGTCGCTGGCGTTCAACGCCCGCGGTCTGATCCGGCGCTTCGCCGCCTGAGCTCGGAGCTAGATGCCGCGGTACTCGGCGCCCTTGCCGGTGGCGCGGCTGAGCACGTCGAACGCCTGGCGCTTGACGCGGTCGCGCGACGGATGGCGGCCGGGCTGCACCGGCTTCAGGTGCATGCGGCGGAGCACGAAGTTGACGTCGTACGCCTTGCGCTCGCGGATCGCGGCGGCCGTCCAGTAGCCGATGTCGAAGCTGACGGCGGGATCGGGCCCCGGGTGCTCGAGCCAGTGCGGCCAGCGCGAGGGCACCACGCAGCCGTCGCCCGGGTCGAGCTCGAAGACGGGGCCGTCGAGGTCGCGCCAGCGCAGGAACTGCCCGCCGCGGTGGAGCCCCTCGTGCTCGACCTCGGACAGCACGTCGCGGTCGTAGAAGTGCCAGATGTTGCGGCCGCCGACGCCGCAGTCGATCGCGATCTCGCCGTCGGCATGCAGCGCCACGGGCACGTTGGGCGAGAACACCCGCAGCACGGTCGTGACGGCGTGCCGGTCGGCCGGGTCGCCGCCGTGCTCGGCGAGGATCTGGGCGTACGCCTCGCCGTACGGCGCGGGTGCCCACTCGGCCACGTCGTGCAGGTGCACGTGGAGGCGCCGCGCCAAGATATCGTCGGCCAGCGAGGGCCCGAGCTCGGTGTACGTCGGCCCGGTGCCGGCCGGCCGTTCGCGTGCCTCGTCGCCGAGCTGGACCTTGAGCTTTCCCTCCGGCGCGGTGCGGCAGAGGTGGTCGAGCCGGTCGAGGGCGAACAGGTCGAGGTCGAGGGCGTGCTTGAATCCGTAGGGTGCGTCCACCTACTCACCTTAGTCCGGATCACCGCGAGGTCACGGTTCGGGCGCTGACGCCGGATGCGCTGCGGTCGCGCGCCGACGAGTGGGACGTGCTGGTGCGGGGTGCCCGGCGCCCCAGCCCCTTCCTGCTGGCCGGGTACGTGGCGCCGTGGGTCGAGCACCTCGCCGGGCCGGGAACGCCGCTGCTGCTGGCAGCCGAGGCCAACGGCCGCATCGTCGGCGGGCTGCCGCTGATGATCCACCGGCGGGGCGGCGTCGCCGTCGCGCGCTGGGTGGGCGGCGTCGAGGCGACCCCGGCCGACCTGCTGCTCGCCGCCGGCGCGCCGGCGGGGACGGCCGCCGCGCTGGGCGACGCCGTGCAGGCGGCAGCCGACGTGGCCGTGCTGGCCGGCCTCGGCGCCGCGCCGCTGGCCGCGGGCGCCGGAGCGCTGACCGTGATCGAGCGCATCGCCGGTCCGGTGATGGTGACGGGGCCCGACTGGGAGACGGTCTACGCCGCACACGTCTCGAGCCAGACCCGCAAGACGCACCGCAAGCGCCGCCGCCGGCTGGAGGAGTCGGGCGCGCTCGAGGTGGTCGTGGCGCGCGACCGCACCACCATGTCGCGCTACCTGCCCGAGGCGTTCGCGGTGCACGCGCGCCGGTGGGAGGGCGGCGGCGACGGGTCGACGTTCGGCACCGCCGAAGGCCGCGCGTTCCACCTCGCCGCGGCCCCCGGGCTGGCCGAGGCCGGCGCGGCCCTGCTGGTCGTGATCCGGCTGGACGGCGCGCCGATCGCGTTCCAGTACGCGCTCCGGGCAGGCTCGTCGCTGTGCCTGTTCCGCGTCGGCCACGACCCGGCCCATGCCCGCAACAGTCCCGGCCTGATCGCGATGCTGACGGCGATGGAGGCCGGCTCGGTGGACGGGGCGACCCGCATCGAGCTGCTCGGCGGCGGCGAAGAGTACAAGCTGGCGTTCGCCGACCACACCGAGCCGATGCACGACGGGGTCGGCTGGGCGCACGGCCCGCGGGGCCGGGCGTCGGCGGCGCTGTTCGTCGGCGCGTTGCGCGGACGGGCGCGGGCGCGGGACTCGGACCGGCTGCGGCGGCTGCTGCGCCGCGACCACCCCGCCCCTCAGCGCGCGACGCGCTCGTAGATCTTGCGGGCCGTGGGCGAGTCGCGCAGGCGGACGCGCAGGTCGATCGCGGCCCGCCGGCTGCTCGAGACGGCGACGCCGCGCGGCCCGCGGGCGAGGCCGATCGCCTGGTAGAGCGGCGCGAGCCCGTCGGCCAGCTCCAGCTTGTAGCGCTCGTCGCCGCCCAGGAACTCGACCGTGGTGAGCCCCTCGTCGCTGGCCGCACGGAGCGTCTCGAGGTTGGTCAGGAGCCCCACCGACATGTGCCCGAGGGCCGGGTCGAACGCGAGGCAGTGGACGATCATCCGGCCGTCGAGCGCGAAGTAGTAGTGGTGGGCGATCGCCTTGCCGTCCAGCTCGCACAGCACGATCCGGATCACGTCGAGCGACGCGAGGCGCTCGAGCGCCGCCCGGTGGAAGAGCAGGCCCCGCGGCGTCACGAACTCGGAGCGGTCCGGCCGGCCTTCCCAGCGCAGCTCGTGCAGGCGCTGCGCCTCCGTCAGCGCGGCGGGCAGCTCCGCCGGGTCGCGGACGACGCGGAACGTCACCTCGCCGAGCTCCTCGAGCTGCCGCAGGCGGCGCTTGTGCGTGTTGCGGGTCTTGGACGACGTGCGCGCCCGGTAGACCTCGTCGAAGCCGTCGGGCATCGTCAGGTACGGGGCCGAGACGCGCTCGATCATGCGCAGCGCGCCGAACGGCGCGGCGGCCTGCAGCCGGCTGTCGACGGGCAGGCCGAACAGGTCGGCGGCGTCGTAGGCGACGCGCGTCGCGGCCAGCAGGGCGGCGGCCGTGTCCGCGTCCTCGCCGGGCGCCAGCAGCAGGTCGGCGAGCGCCGACTCGTGGCCGCCCAGGAACTCGGCCACGCGCACGCCCATCCGGCGCCGCACGCAGAGGGGCAGCACGCCGACGAGCACGCCGTCACGGCGGGCGACGCCGATCGCGAGCGACCGGCCGTCGGACAGGTACCGCCACCACTCCACCACCCAGTCGTGCAGCAGGAAGGGGCTCGGCCGCGGCGCGGCGCGCACCAGCGCGTCCCATCCGTCACCGAGCGCCAGCAGGCCCTCCGCGGTGTCGACGAGCGCGATCTCGGTCCGGGGCTTCACCCTCGGATCCTAGTGTCTGGGATGGATCATGCCGCCGAGGATCGTCTCGACGCGGTCGACCAGGGCGCCGATGCTGTACCGCTCGGCCACCAGGGCCGCGCCCCGGGCGCCGCGGGCCCGGCACTCGTCCAGGTCGCCGCCGGCGTCGATGAGCGCTGCGGCGAGCGCCGCGGGATCCTCCGGCGGCACCAGCCAGCCGGTGTCGCCGTCGCGCACCACGGCGGGCGTACCGCCGACGTTGGACGCCACGACCGGCCGCTCCAGCGCGAACGCCTCGAGCACGACCACCGGCAGGCCCTCGCGCCGGCTCGGCAGCACGATCACGTCCGCCGCGGCGATCGCCGGCGACGGGTTGGTGAGCACGCCGCAGAACTCGACGCGCTCGCGGACGCCACCGGCGACGGCAGCCGCCCGGTTGGCCTCCATCTGCGTGCCGAGGCCGATCAAGGCGAGCACCGCCTCCGGAAACGCCTCCAGGACGCGCGGGAACGCCGCGATCAGCACGTCGACGCCCTTCTCCGGCTCCTGGCGGGCCACGCACGCGAACCGCGGGCGCCCGGCGACCGGCGCGTCGGGCGGGCCGGCCCGCACCTCGCGCTCGGCCTCGATGATGCTCTTGCTGCGGGCGGGCAACTGCACCGCCGCCTGCAGCGCGGCGATGTCGACCCCCGGCGGCAGCACGTCGACCTCCGCGATGCCATGCCGGCGAAGTCCCTCCGCGGTCTGCTCGGAGACGGCGGTGACACGGGCGCGGACGAGACGGAGGATGCGAGCGGCGCTCGCCTCCGACTCGCTCGCGATGCCGTGCACCGTGACCAGCAGGGGCGTGCGCGGGGCCGCGATGCGCGCCACGATCGCGGCGGTGACCGAGTGGACGTAGATGACGTCGGGGCGGCTGTCCCGGACGATGCGGCGCACGGCGCGCGCCCAGGCCGGCAGCGTGCGGGCACCGAGGTGGTGCGGCGACACCCGGTGGCGCGCGACGCCGGCCGCCTCGAGCGGCGCTCCCTGCACGTCGATGAAGCCGAAGGCGACCGCCACGTCGTGCCCGCGCGCCACGAGAGCGGCGGACTCCGCCACGACCAGCCGCTCGGCGCCACCGACGCCGAGCGTGGGCGTGAGGAAGAGAATGCGCACTCCTCGAAGTATCGCGATGGAGCGGCGAAGCGTCGGCACCGGCTCTAGGATTCGATCCATGAGCGCCGCCGCCACCGAGGTCCGAGCGCCGGATCGACCGTTCGTCTTCAAGCACACCGTCGACCCCGGGCTGTTCACGCCGGACCGCCTCGACTGGCTGTGCCGGAACGCCCCGACGCAGGACCTGGCGGTGCAGCTCGGCGATGCCGACCGGGTCCGCGTCGGCAACCGCCCCGAGTACACGAGCCTGCGCGGCCCGGTGGTCGCAGACGCGGCGGAGCGGGTCATCCAGGTGCGCATCTTCCGGGTCGACGAGTGGGGCGGCGCGGCGTACCGCGAGGCGCGCGACCAGGTGCTCGCCGCCTTCTCGCCGTACCCCGCGGACGAGATCCACTTCGTCACGACGATGGTGCGCGTGTTCTCGCCCGGCTGCATGGTCGCCCTCCACGGCGACCCCGACCCGAAGCTCGTGTGCGCGCTCGAGGGCCACACCACGTGGCACGTCCGCGACCGCACCGAGATGACGGAGCTGCAGCACGAGCGACTGCTGCGCGGCCAGTTCTTCCTGCCGTGGCGCGACTGCCCGGAGCAGCAGCTCGAGATCGGCCCCGGCGACGGCTGCCACGTGCCGATCCGCTGGGCGCACTGGCTGACGCACGCCGGCGACGGGCCGGCGGTGTCGCTCGAGCTCGGGCTGTGGACGAAGGAGGCCGTGCGGCTGCGCAAGGTCTACGACGTCAACTGGGCGCTGCGGCGGCTCGGCCGCACGCCGCATCCGCCCGGCAGTCGTGCCGACCGCGCGAAGTGCCGGGCCTTCGACGTCGTCACCCGGGTGCGCGGCAAGGGCCGCGAGTTCCGCGGCGCCTGACGCCGTAGATCAGCGCGGGGCGCGGCGCTTGCGGCCGGCGGGAGCCGGATCGACCATCTGGTACTCGTAGCCGATGTCGGACGCCTCGGGGCTGTAGACGACGCTGCCGAGCAGGTTGAACGCTTCCCCGTGCAGCGTGGCCGCGGCGGCCGCCAGCTCGCGGCGATCGACGAGGCCGGCGCGGGCGACGAGAATGATTCCGTCGCTGCGGGCGCCGACCAGCACGGCGTCGGCGATGGCGCGCGCCGGCGTGGTGTCGACGACGATCGAGTCGTACGTCTCGCGGAAGTCGTGCAGCATGTTCTCGAACCGGGCGGAGTCGAGCAGCGCGGCCGAGTTGAGGTCGCCCGACCCGGCGGGGAACACGTACATGCCGCCGATCATCACCAGGGCGTCCTCGGGGCTGAGCTCGCCCCGCAGGCACTCCGTCAGGCCGCGCCGGCCGTCGACTCCGAGCGCGCGGGAGAGCCCGCCGCGGCGGAGATCGGCGTCGATCAGCAGGACGCGGCGGCCGGCGCCGACCAGCGACCGGCCGAGGCCGATCGAGGTGGACGTCTTGCCCTCGCCCTCACGGCTGGACGTGACCGAGACGATCGTGCCCTGCGAGCCGCCCAGCGTGACGCCGAGGTTCACCCGCAGGAAGCTGTAGGCGTCGGCGAGGGCGGGCGTGGAGAGTGCATCCGGCTGGCGGACGAGCGGGATCGTCGCGAGCACCGGGGCACCGGTGAGCGACTCGATCTCGTCGGCGGAGCGGACGGTGCGATCGAGCTGGTCGCGGATCCAGGCCAGCAGGAAGCCGAGGAGCAGACCGACGACCGCCGCGATGGCGAGGTTGAACTGCAGCCGCGGCGAGACCGCGGTGTCGTTGTCCGTGGACGGGCTCGCGACGCGCAGGGTCGCCGCCCCCGAGCCCGTGGCCGACCCGACCTGGGCGATCTCCAGCGTCAGCTGCGTCTGCGTGGCGCGGAGCGCGTTGATCTGCTCCGTCAGGTTCTCGACGGCGGTGGCATTGCCGGCGTTGGTCGCATCGCGCAGGTCGGTCGTCAGCGAGGCGATCTGCTTGCGGATGCCGGAGGCCTGCGTCTGCAGCGCCTCGCGCTCGGCCTCGGCGGTCGTCTTCGCGTCGTCGGCGGACTGGCGGACGACGTACGCGGCGTAGACGTCTGCCAGCGAGCGCGCCGCACCGGGCGTCGGGCCCGTGGCGCTGATCCGGATCAGCTCCGTCTCGCCGATCGTGCCGGCGGTGACGCGCTTCTGGATCAGGAACGGCGTGATCGGGCTCGTCAGCTCCGAGTCGGGGATCGCCGGGTCGGCCTGCGCGGCGGCGATCGCCTTGCGGCGGTCGACCTCCAGGGCGGCGGCGGCGCGCTCGCGATACCCGGAGCTCGTGATGACGACGATCTGGCTGCCGGCGGCGCTGCGCGCAGCGGTGGCCTGGTCGGTCTGGCTGGCGGCGCCCGTGGTGGGCGTCGTGACGGCGATGATGGCGGACGACTGGTAGACCTTCTCCTGCCGCAGCGTGAAGACCAGCGCCAGCGCGACCGTGCCGAGCACGGAGGCGATGATCACCCATTTGCGCCGGTCGAGCAGCCCGGCCAGCGACTGGAGCTCGTTCTGCAGCGACGCCTGCCCGGCCGTGCTGAAGCCGTCAGCGTTGTCCCGCCCGTTCGTCATTGACCCAACTATAGTCGGCGCCGGAAACGATGACGGAAGCCGCGCAGGCTCATGCTGCCGCCGAGCGCGAGGAGCATGACGGGCGGCAGCAGGGCGGCGACGAAACCGGCCGCGGTGAGCACGGGCGAGCCGGACAGCATCCCGAGGCCGGTCACCGCGAGACCGGCGAAACCGATCGACGCGGTGGCCCTCGCCCGGGCGATCGAGAGGCGGCGGCGCGCCGACCAGATCGTGGCCACGATGCCGAGGATGCCGAAGATCGCGAGCGTCCAGCCGCGCCACGGTGCGGTGAGCGGATTCTCGCGGCCCGTGGGCAGCGACAGCGAGTCGACGCCGGCGACGTCGAGCGCGATGCCGCCCACGAGCGCGAGCGCGAACGCCGGCGCCATGGCGTAGAGGAGGATCGTGGCCGCGTACCGCTGGTGCCGCGCGCCGACCGTCGGCACGATCGGCGCCTCGCGGAGCTGCCGCGCGACGACCGGGGCGGGTGCTCGCGGACGCCGCGGCCGGGCTGCGGCGACGGTGACGGGCGCCTCGTCGTCCACCGCGGCGGAGGGCGACGGCCCCGCCTCGCGCCGGCGGGCGACGTCGGCGGCGAGGCCGACGATCAGGCCGCCGGTGACCCAGAGGTCGTTGTTGTACGGGAGGTCGCCCGAGAACTGCGCGGCCACGAACTGCGTGGCGAGCACGGCCAGCAGGTAGGCGCCGAAGGCCCCGGGCTCGCCGGTGACGCGGGTCATCGCGAACGCGCGGGAGAACAGCCAGACGAAGCCGACGACGAGCACGAGGAGGCCGACGACGCCCAGCTCGAGCGCGGCCTCGATCAGGATGTTGTGCGGGTAGTCCATCCCCTTGTACTGCGTCAGCTCGGCGTACCCACCGGTGCCGATGCCGATCAGGGCGGACGGCGCGTCGCGGGCCATGATGCCGAGGGCGTCGCTCCACAGCGCGTAGCGCGACAGCTCGCCCTCCTGCTCGGGCGATCCGAAGATGGAGAGCACGCGCGTCGCGGCCTCGGGCGGGACGATGGTGACGATCATCAGCGCCGCGCCGGCCAGCGAGGCGCCGAGCGCGACCAGCCCGCGCCGCAGCGCCGCGGGCTGCCCCGACAGGCCGACGATCAGGACCGGCACCCCGACGAGCAGGCCGAGCAGCGGGCCGCGCGAGCCGGAGCCGATCAGCACCGTGGCGGCGGGCAGCACCGCCAGCAGCGCGAGCAGCCGCGTTCGCGCGTGACGCGCGCGGATGAAGAAGAACACCAGCACCAGGATCACGGTGCTCATCGAGCGCCCGAGGCCGATCGGGTCGATCGTCTCGTTGAACGACAGGCGGTCGTCGTTGATGCCCGTCGAGATGCCGAGGGCGATCAGGACCGATCCGTAGACGGCGGTCGCGACGCCGACCAGGGCGGTGGCCACGAGCAGGATCCGGCGATCGTTGACGCGGTAGCCGACGATGATGGCGACCACCATCGGCAGGATGGCCGTCAGCACCAGCAGCTCGATCTTGCCGCGCCCGTAGCTGTAGTCCGCGGAGGCGGGCAGCCGCAGGATCATCAGCGCGAGGATCGCGACCAGCGACAGGCTGCCGACGTTCACCACCCGGTACGCGCGCGGCAGGTCGTGCCCGCGGACGAGCGCGACGACGAGCCCGAGCATGATCCACGCCGAGTAGGCGGCGACCGTGCCGCCCTGCGGCAGGCGGCCGCCGAGCACCAGCGCCGCCAGTGCCGTCCCGGACAGCGCGAGGGGCAGCGCGGGCGAGCGGGCGGCGATCGCGCCGAGCACCGCGACGCCGACGACGAACAGGCCGAAGACCGGCTGGTAGGCCGTCGCGAGCATGATCGCGCCGGCGACGCCGAGGGCGGTCCACCACAGCAGATTGCCGGAGGTCGCTTGCTGGCTGGACAGCGGCGGACGCGTCGAGATCGCCACTGTCGGAGGCTACACGAAGGATGGCTTTCAGCCCGATCGCGGGCACTAGTATGCGCGCCATGCGCGTGATGAACGTCGGTGCGGCACGACGCCTCGCCCGGGCGGCCGCCAAGGCGGCGCTGGTGCGCGTCCAGATCGCGCGGTCCGCCGTCGCCCGCGAGCCGCGCGACGGGCTCGCGATCCTCTACTGGCACCGCGTCGGCCCCGGCGTCGACGTGTTCGCCGTGACGCCCGGCGCCTTCCGGCGCGCGTGCGACGAGATCGAGCGCAGCGGCGTGCGCGTCGTCGACCTGGCCGAGCTCGACCAGCTCGCCCTCGCGCCCGGCGAGCGCGCGGTGGCCCTGACGTTCGACGACGGCTACGCCGACCTGCTGGCGCACGCCGTGCCGGAGCTCGAGCGGCGCGGCTGGCCGGCGACCGTGTTCGTGGTGCCGGACGTCGTCGCCGGCTCCTACCGCTTCACCGACATCTACCGCGAGGATCCGGGTTTCATCACCTACGACCAGATGCGCGACGTGGAGCGCCGCACGCGCGTGCGGTTCGAGTCGCACTCCCTCTCGCACCGCGACCTGCCGCCGCTGAGCGAGGACGAGGCGCGCCGCGAGATCGTCGGCTCGGGCGAGCTCCTGGCCGCCGAGCTCGGGCGGCCGGCCCGCCTGTTCTGCTACCCGCGTGGCTACTTCGGGGCCCGCGAGGAGGCGCTGTGCGGCGAGGCGGCCTACGTCGCGGCCGTCGGCACGGAGTACGGCGTCAACCGCGCACCGTGGGACCGATATGCGCTGCGCCGCACGATCTTCGACGGCTTCGACGACCGCTTCGTGATGCGCGCGCGCATCGCCGGGCTCGTCGACCGGCCCCCGGCGGGACGTTCCGCGCGGCAGTCCGAAGGCTTTACCAAGCGCTAACCCGGCCCTTGATTCCGGCTTGCCGGGCCCCCGCGATGCTGTGCCTGTACGGATATTGCATACCAGGGGGTTTGAACGACATGAAGCGCAATCAGATCGGAATCGGAGCCGCACTGCTGGTCGGCCTGCTCGCCGCAGGCCTCGGTACCGGCGCCCTCGCCCAGTCCGCGGGCACGTCGGCGACGAAGACCGTCACGGCCACGACCATGGAGACCGTCACGACGACCGTCCCGGGGACGACCAGCGACGGCACGACGACCGGCGAGACCACGACCGAGGGCACGACCACCGGCGAGACCACGACCGGCGGTACGACGACCGACGACACGACGACCACCGGCGGCACGACCACGAATGACGGCGCCGAGGACATCTCGGGCCCGTGTGACGAGGCCGAGCACGCCGACGATCCGCGCTGCACCGGCGCCGGTGCCGGCAACGACGACAACGACCGCGGCGACAACTCGGGCCACGGCAAGTCGGGCGACGACGATCGCGACGACGACAACTCCGGGCGCGGCAAGTCCGGCGACGACGACCGCGACGACGATAACTCCGGCAGCGGCCGACGGCGGCGACGACGACGACGACGACAACTCCGGCAGCGGCCACGGCGGCGGCGACGATGACGGCGGCCACAGCGGCAGCGGTCACGGCGGCGGCGACGACGACGACGACAGCCAGGACGACTGACCCGTCCGCTGACGGACAGCGACCGACGCGGGGGGAACGGGCCGGAGCGGCAACATGCCACTCCGGCCCGTCGCGCGTCGTACGATGCTGACAGGGTGTCCACCACACGAAAAATCCTGCTCGTCGAGGACGAGGAGTCGATCACCGAGCCGCTGACCGCGGCGCTCGCCCGGGAGGGCTGGGCGACGCACGTCACGCCGAGCGCCAAGGCGGCACCCGGGCTGGTCGACACCGAGGCTCCCGATCTCGTGCTGC
Source organism: uncultured Actinomycetes bacterium (assembly GCA_963722525.1). GTDB lineage: Bacteria > Actinomycetota > Thermoleophilia > Gaiellales > F1-60-MAGs149 > VFJZ01. Next base: position 2,528,761 of record CAVRMM010000002.1, read on the forward strand.
TCGACGTGATGCTGGAGGACGGCTCCGGCTTCGACGTCTGCCGCGAGATCCGCCAGAAGTCGCGCGTCCCGATCATCATGCTGACGGCGCGCGGCGAGGAGCTCGACCGCATCATCGGCCTCGAGCTCGGCGCCGACGACTACGTCGTGAAGCCGTTCTCGGCCCGCGAGCTGATCGCCCGCATCCGTGCCGTCATGCGCCGCACGGACGATGTGGCGACGCCGCAGGCAGACCGGGACGACCGGGTCGCGATCGGCGACCTGGTGCTGGAGCCGGCGATGCGCCGGGTGCTGCTGTCGGGTGCCGAACTGGAGCTGACGCGCAAGGAGTACGAGCTGCTCGCCCTGCTGATGCAGAACGCCGGCACGGTGCTGACGCGCGAGCGGCTGATCGACGAGGTGTGGGACACGAACTGGTTCGGGTCGACGAAGACGCTCGACGTGCACATCTCGGGGCTCCGCAAGAAGCTCGGCGACGATGCGGGCACCCCCCGCTACGTGCACACACTCCGTGGGGTGGGGTTCCGCTTCAGCGCGGCTGACGAGGTGCGATGAGCCTCCGCGTGCGCGTGGTCGCCGCGGTGGCCTACGTGCTGCTGCTGGTGATCGTCGCGCTCGCCATCCCGCTCGCACTGACGACGTCGCGCCGCATCGAGAGCGAGGTGCGCGCGAGCGCGTCCACCGGCGCGCAGGTGGTCGCGGCCAGCGCCGCCGGGCGGCTCGACCGGCCGGCCGAGCTCGCGTCGATCGCCTCGCGGGCCGCGGCCGACCTGGGTGGCCGCGTGCTGATCCTCGATGCCACCGGCGCGCCCCTGGCGGACTCGGCCGGTCCCGACCGGGCCGACGACAGCTACGTCGGCCGGCCCGAGGTGGCGTCGGCGCTGGCGGGCAACTCGGTGCAGGGCACGCGTCACTCCGACACGCTCGACGAGGACCTGCTCTACACGGCGGTGCCGGTGCTCGACAAGGGCCAGACCGTCGGCGCCGTGCGGCTGACGCAGAGCGTCGGCGGCGTCAACTCCACCATCCGGCGCGACCGTCTGGCGCTGGCCGGCGTCGGCGTCGGCGCGCTGATCATGGGCCTGATGGTCGCCTGGCTGGTGGCCGGCACGCTGTCGCGACCGCTGCAGCGGCTGGCCGACACGGCGCGGAGCATCGCCGACGGCGATCTCGAGGCCCGGGCGCCCATCGAGGGGGCCGAGGAGCAACGGGCGGTGGCGGGCGCGTTCAACCTGATGACCGACCGCCTCGTCCGGTCGCTGGAGGCGCAACGAGACTTCGTGGCGAACGCCTCGCACCAGCTGCGGACGCCGCTGACCGGCCTGAAGCTGCGCCTCGAGGCGGCGGGCGTCCTCACCGACGACCCGGTCGTGCAACGCGAGCTGCTGGCGGCCGAGCACGAGGCCGACCGCCTGGCGCGGCTGGTCACCGACCTGCTCGCGCTGGCCGCCGCGGACGCGCCCGCGGCCCATCCCGAGCCGGTCGACCTGCGCGGCGCCGCCCGCCAGGCGGTGGAGCGGTTCGCGCCGCGGGCCGAGGCGTCGTCGCGATCGATCGAGCTCGTCGACGGCCCGCCCGCGTATGCCTCGGCATCGGCGGGCGACGTCGCGACCGCGCTCGACAACCTGATCGAGAACGCCCTCGTGCACACGCCGCCCGAGACCCGCGTCCAGCTCGAGGTGGGGGTCAACGAGGCATCGGCGTGGGTGGCGGTGCTCGACGACGGGCCGGGGCTCGGCCCGGAGGATCTGGCGCTGGCGTTCGAGCGGTTCCGGCGTGGTACGCAACGCCGGCCGGACGCCCCCGGATCGGGGCTGGGCCTGGCGATCGCGGGCACGCTGGCCGAGCGCTGGGGCGGCCGTGCGCTGATCACGAACCGCAAGGGCGGCGGCGCGCGCGCCGAGCTGCGCCTGCCGCGCGACTTTGCCGTCCGCTAACCGTTCGCGTCGTATCCTTCCGTCATGCGCCGTTCCTCCCTCCTCACGACCGCAGCCGCCACCGCCGGCGTCGCGATCGCGTTCAGCGTGGGACTCGCGGCCAACGCGATCGCCGGCCGTTCCATCTCGAACGGCCCGCTGCCGGCGGCGAGCGAGCTGGCGCCGCCGCCCACGACCGCGGTCGTCACCACGACCGCGACCACCGTCCCCGCGGTCTCCACGATCAGCACGCCGGCGACGACGGCGACCGAGCCGGTCGTCACCGCGCCGGCTCCGGCCAAGAAGGCCGAGACCTCGCCGTCGACCACGGGCAGCAAGTCCGGTGGCTCCGGCTCGTCGGGCTCGTCGGGCGGCTCGTCGAAGTCGACGAAGTCGACGAAGTCGGGCGGGACGACCTCGGCGGACGCGGACCTCGGGTGGATCCGGCGCCGCGCCCGATGACAACGACTCGGGCAAGGGCAAGGGCGGCGGCGACGACTCGGGCAGGGACGACGACAACTCCGGCAAGGGCAGCGGCGGCTCAGGCGGCGGCGACGACGGAGGCGGCGACGACGACAACTCCGGCAAGGGCAAGAGCGGAGACGGGGAGCCGGACGACTGATCGTCTAGGCTCGCGGGTCATGGCGAAGCATGTGATCCGGCCCGAGAACCTGACCTTCCTGCCGCAGCGCGCGTACCCGTACTCGCCGGGCACCCGCGGCGGCGACCTGGTCTACACGTCCGGCCAGGTGGCCTGGGACGCCGACCAGCAGATCGTCGGCATCGGCGATCCCGGTGCGCAGACGCGGCAGGTCCTCTCCAACGTCAAGTCGATCCTGGAGGCCGGCGGCGCCACGCTCGCCGACGTCATGAAGTGCAACGTGTACCTGTCCGACATCCGCTACTTCCAGGCGATGAACGACGTCTTCGCGGAGTTCTTCCCCGCCGACCCGCCGGCGAGGACCACGGTGGAAGCGCGTCTGGCGACGCCGGAGATGCTGGTCGAGATCGAGGCGATCGCCTGGATCGGGCCGGCCGCTGTCGAGAACCCGGGCCCGGCTCCGTCCCCGCAGTGAACACGGCCGAAAGCGGCCTGACCACACGAAGGAGAGCATCACCATGAAGTACCTGCTGCTCAAGCACTACCGGGGCGCCCCGGCCGCCGTCAATGACGTGCCGATGGACCAGTGGACGCCGGACGAGGTCACCGATCACATCCAGTACATGCGCGACTTCGCCGCCCGGCTCGAGGGACACCGGCGAGTACGTCGACGGCCAGGCGCTCTCGCCGGAGGGCACGTTCGTCCGCTCCGACGGCGAGGGTCGCCCGCCCGTCACCGACGGCCCGTTCGCCGAGACCAAGGACCTGATCGCCGGCTGGATGATCATCGACGTCGACACCTACGACCGGGCGATCGAGCTGGCCGGCGAGCTGTCCGCCGCGCCGGGCGCGGGCGGCAAGCCGATCCACGAGTGGCTCGAGCTGCGTCCCTTCCTGGGCGAACCTTCGACGATCACGGAGTGAACCGGTGGACGACGCCCTGCTGCGGGCGCTCACCCCTGCCGTCATCGGCATCCTCGTCCGTCGCGGAGCTGACTTCGCGGCGGCCGAGGATGCCGTGCAGGACGCCCTGGTCGAGGCCGTGCGGGTGTGGCCGGACGATCCACCGCAGGACCCCAAGGGCTGGCTGGTCACCGTGGCGTGGCGCAAGTTCCTCGACGCCGCCCGCACCGACACCTCCCGGCGCCACCGCGAGGACCGGGTCGAGGCGGAGCCCGCGCCCGGGCCAGCCGGCGACGTGGACGACACGCTCCAGCTGTACTTCCTGTGCGCGCACCCGTCCCTGACGCCGGCCTCGGCCGTCGCGCTCACGCTGCGCGCGGTCGGCGGCCTGACCACGCGGCAGATCGCGCGAGGCCTACCTCGTGCCCGAGGCGACGATGGCCCAGCGGATCAGCCGGGCCAAGCGGACGGTCGAGGGCGTCCGGTTCGAACCAGCCCGGCGACCTGTCGCCACGGTGCTGCGCGTGCTCTACCTCGTCTTCAACGAGGGCTACTCCGGCGACATCGACCTCGCCGGGGAGGCGATCCGGCTGACGCGCCAGCTGGCTGCCGGGATCGACGACGAGGAGGTCGCGGGGCTGCTGGCGCTGATGCTGCTCCACCACGCGCGGCGCCCGGCCCGGGCGGCGCCGGACGGCCGGCTCGTGCCACTGGCGGAGCAGGACCGTGGGCTGTGGGACACGGGCCTGATCGCCGAGGGGGTCGACGTGCTCCAGACGGCTCTCGCCCGCGACCGTCTGGGCGAGTACCAGGCCCAGGCCGCCATCGCCGCGCTCCACGCCGACGCCCGGACGGCCGAGGAGACCGACTGGGTGCAGATCGTCGAGTGGTACGACGAGCTGGTGCGCCTCACCGACAGTCCGGTCGCCCGCCTCAACCGGGCGGTCGCGGTCGGCGAGGCCGACGGCGCGCGGGCCGGGCTGGCGGCGCTGGCGGAGCTCGATCCCGCCCTGCCCCGCTACACCGCCGTGGCCGCGTACCTGCGCGAGCGCGCCGGTGACCCGGCGACCGCGGCCCGGCTCTACGCCGAGGCCGCCCGGTCGGCGTCGAGCCTGCCCGAGCGCGACCACCTCACGCGGCAGGCCGCGCGGCTGAACGCGCACCGGCGCCGCTGAGCGGCTCCGGACCGGGAAGCGCTACCCAGGTCGATTTCGGCGCCCGCACGTTCCGTGCACGTTTTCGTGCCTGGCACCGAACGGTGGGTCCGGGCGCAGTTCTGTGACGGGATTTCACACTTCCGGCACATTCCGCGCGGGAGTGGTGCGGCTGGACGCCGGCGGAGGTGTCACGGAAGACGCACGGAGTCACGCGGAAGCGTGACGTGCGGCCTGGATCCCGGCACGCGTTTTCGTGCTGAGAACGATCGGTCGGAGCGCGCGGGCACCCATCCACCTCTATGGTTCACCGCGTGTTCCAGCGGCAGCTCGCCCCCGTCGAGATCATGTCCGAGCCGTCGCTCGAGATGCTCGAGCGCGGCTGGAAGCGGATCGTGTCGGAGATCGGCATCGAGTTCGACCACGAGGGCGCGCTCGAGCTGTTCCGCCAGCACGGGCAGAAGGTCGAGGGCCAGGTCGTCCATCTCGATCCCGACTTCATGCTCGAGCAGATCGCGAAGATCCCGAAGAGCTTCACGTGGCACTCGCGCAACCCCGAGCGTGACATCCTCTTCGCGCCCGACCAGATGGCGTTCCTGCCGGTCAACTCGGCGCCGTTCGTGCGCGAGGGCGACCAGCGCTACGAGGCGACGTTCGACGCGTTCCGCCGGTTCAACCGGCTCGCCTACGTCACCGACGAGCTCGACTCGCCCGGCTGCCCGTCCTGTGACCCGACCGACGGCGTCATCGAGTCGCGCCACCTCAACCTCCAGCTGGCGCTGTACGAGGAACCAGGACAAGCCGCACTTCGCCTCCGCCTTCGACGGCACCGGCGCCGCCGACTCGATCAACATGGCGGCCATCGTCGCGGGCAGCCGCGAGGCGCTGATCGAGCGGCCGACCCTCGCCGGCGTCATCAACTGCAACTCGCCGCTGCGCTACGACATCCGCATGCTCGAGTCGCTGTTCGAGATGGCGAGCGCCGGGCAGATCGTGATCGTCACGCCGTTCATCCTGATGGGAGCGATGGGCCCCGTGTCGGTGCCGGCGGCGCTCGCCCAGCAGACGGCCGAGTCGCTGGCCGCGCTCACGCTCGTGCAGCTCGTGCGACCGGGCTGCCCCGCGATCATGGGCTCCTTCGTGTCGCACACCGACATGCAGTCGGGCAGCCCCGGATTCGGCGGCCCGGAGTCGGCGGTCGGCATCCTCGCGACCGGGCAGATCGCGCGTCGCTACGGGCTGCTCTGGCGCGCCGGCGGCGGCGGGCTCACCTCGGCGCAGGTCGTCGACGCGCAGGCGGCCTTCGAGTCGCTGAACACGATGCTGCCGGCGTTCATGGCGGGCGCCAACTTCCAGCTGCACACGGCCGGCTGGATGGAGTCGGGCCTCGTCGCGTGCTTCGAGAAGTTCGCGCTCGACATCGAGATCCTGCGGATCCTGCAGCGCGAGTTCACGCCGCTCGAGATCGACGAGGAGTCGCTCGCGTTCAGCGCCCACCAGGAGGTGGGCCACGGCGGCCACTTCTTCGGCGCCGTGCACACGCTCGAGCGGTTCCGCGACTGCTTCTACCGGCCGATGGTGTTCTCGACCGAGAACTACGACCGCTGGACGCGGTACGGCAGCCTCGACACGGCGGCGCGCGCCGCGAAGCGCTGGCCCGAGTGGCTCGAGCAGTGGGAGGCGCCGCCGATCGACGACGGCGTGCACCAGGAGCTGAAGGAGTACGTCGCCCGCCGCACCGCCGAGATCGACGCCGACCTCTAGGCGACGTCGAGGAAGGGCTCGCCGAGCGCGACCTCCAGCACGTCCACGCCGAGGCCCGGCCCGGCTGGAGCCGTCAGCCGGCCGTCCACCGGCGCCGGCATGCCGGTCGCATTCGCAACGGTCACCCAGGCGTTGAAGTCGACCGTGTGGAGGCGTCGCTCGGCCGGCGTCGACAGCGACAGGTGCGCGATCGCGGCGGTGTCGATGTCGGAGCCGCCCGTGTCCTCGACCGTCACGTGCAGGCCGAGGTCGACGGCGACGTCGCGCAACTGCGCCGTCCGGGTGACGCCGCCGATGCGCGCGATCTTGAGCGTCACGGCGTCGGGCACGCGGTCGCCGACGGCGCGCACCAGCGCCGGCAGCGAGTCGATCGACTCGTCCAGCACCAGCGGCACCGGGCACGCGTCGCGCACCGCGCGGCACTCCTCGTAGGTCGCGCAGGGCTGCTCGAGCCAGAAGTCGATGCCGGCCGCGGCGCGCAGGAACCGGCGCGCGTCGGCCGTGGAGTACAGCCCGTTCGCGTCGGCGAACAGCGTCACCTCGGGACCGACCGCGTCGCGCACGGTGGCGAGGCGCTCCGCGTCGCGCTCCGGATGCTCGCCCAGCTTGACCTGCAGGCGCCGGTAGCCGCGGCCGACGTAGTCGGCGGCGCGCGCGGCCATCGCCGCCGGCGTGGCGGCCGAGATCGCGCGGTACAGGTCGACCGCGCCGCCGGCCTCGCCGCCCAGCGCCTCCACCAGCGGCGTCCCGGCGCGCCGCGCAAGGAGGTCCCAGAGCGCCATGTCGAGCGCCGACTTCGCGTAGGGATGCCCCTTCAGCGCGACATCCATGAACCGTTGCGCCGCCCGCGGCGTGGCGGACCGGCCGACCAGCAGCGGCGCGAGCTCCGCGATGCCGGCGCGCATCCCACCGACGAAGGCCGGGTCGTAGAACGCGCCGAGGGGCGCCGCCTCGCCCCAGCCGACCACCCCATCGTCGTCGGTGATGGCGACGATCGTCGAGTCCAGCCCGTCGGCGCTGCCTCCGGAGCACGAGTAGGTGCCGTCGACGAACGGCTGCCACTGCCGGAACGCTCGCACCCGCCGGATGCTCACCGCGGCTGCACCGCCACGCACGTGGCCTCGATCTTCAGCCCGGGCACGATCAGCTCGGCCAGCACCGTCGCGCGGGACGGGTACGGCGCGCTGAAGGCGGCGCGGAAGGCGTCGTTGAACGCGTCGAAGTCGCCGCGATCGGTCAGGTACGTCGTGACGTGCACGACGTCGGCCATCGAGCAGCCCGCCGCCTCGAGCGTGCGCCGCATGCCGTCGTAGACCCGCGCCGCCTGGCTCGCGAAGTCGTCGACGACGATCTCGCCCGACTCGTCCGTCGAGATGCAGCCGCTCACCCAGACCGTGCCGCCGGACACGGCAGCCGGCGAGTACGGGATGTCGAGACCGCTCGATCCCGCGGGCTCCCAGGAGCGTTCCGGCATGGTCAACCTCCGACGACATTCGGCGGCCGGCCGGCCGCCGCCCGATGCTACCGCGGCGACGCGCCGGGGGCCCTACCATCCCGACGATGTTCACCCTCATGCTCGAGGGCCAGGAAGACGTCACCGTCGCCGACTGGCTCGCCTACGCCGAGGCCGCCGAGCGTCTCGGCTACGACGGCTTCTTCACGTCCGACCACTACCACTCCGTTGTCGGCGCCGAGGGCCGCGCGTCACTCGACGTCTGGGGCGTGCTCTGCGCGCTGGCCGCCGTCACGAAGCGGATCCAGCTCGGCACCATGGTCTCGCCCGTCACCTTCCGGCCGCCGGTCGTACTGGCGAAGCTGGCGCTGGTGGCCGACGGCCTGTCGGGCGGCCGCCTCGAGCTCGGCCTCGGCACCGGCTGGCACGAGACCGAGCATCGGAAGTTCGGCCTGCCGTTCCCGCCCTTCGGCGAGCGCCTCGCGATGCTGGCCGAACAGGCCGAGATCATCCGGCGGCTCACCGACGGCGAGACGCTCGACTTCCGCGGCGCGCACTACACGCTCGAGGGTGCGGCGCTGCTGCCGCGGCCCGTGCACGGCCGGCTCCCGATCATCTTCGGCGGCTCCGCCAAGCCGAAGGTCGCCGCGCTGGCGGCACGATGGGCCGACAGCTACAACCTGTCGCACGCGACGCCGGAGATCGCGCGCGCCGCGCGCGAGCGGCTCGACGCCGCCTGCGAGGACATCGGTCGCGACCCCGCCACGCTGCCGCTGAGCGTGATGGCGAGCCTCGTGGTCGGCACCGACGAGGCCGACTACCGCCGCCGTCAGGCGACCGCGAACGAGCGGGCGCTGGAGCCCGGTGCCGACGAGGACCCGGCCGACGTCAGCGGCACCCCGGCGCGCGCCATCGCGCGCATCGCCGCGCTCCGCGAGGCCGGCGTGGAGCGGTTCTTCCTGAACCGGCTCGATCACCGTGACATGGAGATGGTCGAGCTCGTCGCGACCGAGGTCCTCCCGCACGCGCGATGATCGGGCTGGCCGACGTGCAGGCGGCCGCGGCCGCCATCGGCGGCGGCGTCGTGCGCACGCCGCTGGTCCGGGCCGAGGCGCTGGACGACGTCGCGGGCGCGCCCGTGTGGCTGAAGGCGGAGCTGCTGCAGCACACCGGCTCGTTCAAGCTGCGCGGCGCGCTGAACCGCATGCAGGGGCTGACCGACGAGGAGCGGGCGCGCGGCGTCATCACCGTGTCGGCCGGCAACCACGCGGCCGCCGTGGCGCGCGCCGGCGCGGCCGTCGGCACCGACGTCCTGGTGCTGATGGCGCGCGCCGCCAGCCCGCCCAAGGTCGCGGCCACCCGCGGCTACGGCGCCACGGTCGACCTGGAGTCGGCGGACGCCAGGGAGGCGTTCGCCCGCATGGAGGCGATCGCGGCCGAGACCGGCCGCGTCGTCGTGCACCCGTTCAACGACCCGGTCGTGATCGCCGGCGCCGGCACCGTCGGCCTGGAGATCGCCACCGATCTGCCCGACGTCGACCTCGTGATCGTGGCCGTCGGCGGCGGCGGCCTGATCGCCGGCATCTCGACGGCCCTGCGCGGGCTGGCGCCGAATGCGCGCCTGATCGGTGTCCAGCCGGTCGCGACCGCGACCCTACCGGCCTCGCTCGCGGCGGGCCGGCCGGAGACCACGACGATGCAGCCGACCATCGCCGACGCCCTGACGGCGCCGGCCACGGGCGCGGTGCCGCTCGAGATCCTGCGCGACCGGCTCGACGACGTCGTCGTGCTGGACGAGGAGGAGCTCGCCGCGGGCTTCCGGCTCGCCTACGCGCGGGGCCGTGTGGCCTGCGAGGTGGCGGGGAGCGCACCGATCGGCGCCCTGGCCGCCGGGCGGGTCGACACCGCCGGCCTCCGCAACGTGGTGTGCGTCGTGTCGGGCGGCAACATCGACCCCGCCCTGGCGGCGAGGCTGCTCAGCGCGAACTAGTCGCGCGCGGGGCGTGCGTCGCGGCGCCCGGCGCCGCTGCGCGGGGTGGCACGGGGACGCTGCCCACCGGGCCGGTGGCCCGGCCCGCGGTACTGGCGCGGACGATTCTGGCCGCCGGCGGCGTTGCGGCGCGAGATGAGCTGGAGGCCCTCGGCCTCGTACTCGGTCTCGAGCTGCAGCTGCTCGACGAGGATCGTCACGGCGCGGCCGTGCTCGGGCGAGACGAGCGTGATGCCCGTCCCGGGACGGCCCGCGCGGCCGGTGCGCCCGATGCGGTGCGTGTAGGTGTCGGCATCGTCCGGCGGATCGAAGTTGATCACGTGGGAGATGTCGTCGATGTCGATGCCGCGGGCGGCGACGTCGGTGGCGACGAGCGCCTTGACGCGGCCGCTGGCGAACTCGCCGAGAGCGCGCTCGCGCGCGGCCTGCGTCTTGTCGCCGTGCATGACGCCGGTGCGGATGCCGGCGCGCTTGAGCTTCTCGGCCAGCCGGTCGGCCCCGTGGCGCGTGCGCACGAACACCAGCGAGCGCGGCGCCTCGCCGGCCAGGAGGTCGACCAGCGCCTCGACGCGATCGCCCCGGACGGGCATGAAGCGGTGCGTGATCGGGCCGGTCTCCTGCGGACGCGTGACGTCCTCGTGACGGCGCGCGTCGCGCGTGTAGCGCTTGGCGACGTCGAGGATCTTGCCCGCCAGCGTGGCGGAGAAGAACATCGTCTGCCGGTCGGCCGGGATGCGGTTCACGATCTCGTCGACCTGCGGCTGGAAGCCCATGTCGAGCATGCGGTCGGCCTCGTCGAGGACGAGGATCTTGACGCGCTCCAGGCGCACGGCGCCGCGGCCGGCCAGGTCGCTGAGGCGGCCCGGGGTGGCGACGATGATCTGCGCCTTGGCGACGTACCGCATCTGCTCGCGCAGCGAGGCGCCACCGTAGGCACGGGCGACCCGCAGGCCGCGGGCGCGGGCGATGCCGGCGATCTCCTGCGCGACCTGCGAGGCGAGCTCGCGAGTCGGCACGAGGATCAGCGCGGAGTGCGGCGCTGCGTCGGCCTCGAGGCGGTCGACGAGCGCGATGCCGAAGGCGAAGGTCTTGCCCGACCCGGTCGGCGACTGCACCAGCACGTCGCGGCCGGCGAGCGCGTCGGCCATGACGCGCGCCTGGACCGGGAACGGCTCGGTGATGCCGCGGCGCTCGAGCGATGCGCACACGGCGTTGGACACGCCGAGATCGGCGAAGGTGGTACTCGACAAGTTCTGATCCTCTCGGAGGACGTGTTTCGGGGGGAGAAACCTGACCCGAAACGCGCATTCGAGGATCGGAAGGGCGACTCCACGGGGCCGCAGGAGCGCAGCCCGTGAGGGCAACGTAGCACTCGACGGCGACCCGCCAAGCCACCGCGCGCTACGCTACGCGGGACACAAGGGCGAAAGTCGGGTCGCACATCCCGTGCGGCCTTGCCCGCTCAGCACGGCAAGGGAAGCGCACTAGACATGGCAAACGGCACTGTGAAGTGGTTCAACGACGCCAAGGGGTACGGCTTCATCAGCCCCGAGGACGGCAGCAAGGACTTGTTCGTTCACCACTCCAACATCTCGGGGAGCGGCTTCAAGTCGCTGGCCGAGGGAGCACGCGTGACGTTCGAGACGCGCCAGGGCCAGAAGGGCCCCGAGGCGTACGACGTCATCGCTGTCTGAGGAGGACGCGATCAGCAAGAAAGAAGAGACCATCGAGTTCGAGGGCGAGGTCCTGGAGGCGCTCCGGAACGGCATGTTCCGGATCGCACTCGACAACGGGCACGAGACCCTCGGCTATGCGGCCGGCCGTATGCGCCGGTACCGCATCCGCATCATGCTGGGCGACCGGGTAAAGGTGCAGCTCAGCGCGTACGACCTCAATCGCGGACGAATCGTCTACCGCTACAAGTGATCGGAGTGCCGTCCGCGACTCGCGCGGGCGGCGCCGGCACCTGCGAGCGGTGCTCCCATCGGTGAGCCATCTGGCGCCCGGTGGGAGCCTCACTCACAGGCATTCGTCCTTTCGGCCCTGTCCGTTGCACGCTCCGTCCTGAACGAAGGGAGCGTCCGCATGGCCGCTACGACCATCACCGATGACCTGCAGAAGGCACGCACGTTGCTGGCGCAGGGAGAGAACAAGAAGGCAAGCCGGCTTCTCACCGACGTGGCGATCGCCTGCCGCGACGCCGACCAGGCGCGTGAGATCAAGCAGCTCGCCGAAGAGGGAATCGCTGGCGCCGGCGTGTTCGGCAAGGCCCAGTGGAAGGAAGTCCTCCGGCTCGCCGCGCTCCGCGGGGCGTAGCAACGGCAGCGACTGCTGCGCCGCGACGCCACTTCCCACCTTCCGCGCGTCGCGGCGCAGCGAACGCCGGCCTCAGGCCGGCGGGCAGGGCTGCGGCCGCAGCAGCTTCGCCGTGATGCGGCGGATCGTCTCGGAGCCGTAGCGGTGCGACGGGTTCGACTCCGTCATCACGCTGAGCGTGATCAGCCGGCCGCCTCGCGTCAGGCGCGCGGTCTGCGAGTTCACCTGGCCGCTGCCCGAGCCCCAGCCGCCCTTGAACTCGATGGTCCAGCCGGCCGGCCGGGCCTTGCCCACGCCCCAGCGCTGCGACGGGACGATCGTGCGCAGCAGCCGGTGCGCGTAGGCCCGGTGCCGGGCGGGCAGCACGGCGTCGATGGTGCGGAAGAACCGCGCCTGGTCGACCGGGCTGGTGCGTGAGAGTCCCCAGATCGGCATCAGCAGGCGGAACTGCCGCTGGCCCGAGGCCCGCGCCGTGCGGGCGATGGCGGTCGCGCTGACGCGGCCGATGAGGGTGTTGGCGGCGTTGTCGTCGGACCGCCGGATCATCGGGTCGAGCAGCGCCCGCTCGGCCTTCGTGAGGCTGCGCCGGCGCACGTCGGAGCGCCGCAGGTAGGTCGCCATCAGCAGCGGCTTGAGCAGGCTGGCGGTGCGGAACGTGGCGCGGCCGCCACGCTGGTGCAGCTTGCCGTCGGCGTCGATGATGGCGAAGGCGACGCGGCCCTGGCGACTGTTGGCGATCTTCTCGGCGGCGGTCACCCGGGCGCCCCAGCAGCTCGCGGCCGGCGACGCGGCGGGCAGCACCGCCAGCAGCAGCGCCGCGATCGCGAGGCGGCGCATCACGCGTGATCTTCGAGCTGCTCGAGCCGCACGGTCAGGTCGGCGACCTGGGCCTCGAGCTCGGCCACGCGCTCGGCGAGCGATCCGGCATCCGGCCGGGACGACGCGACCGGCGGGCCGGGGTCGTACGCAGGCGCCGCTGCGGGCGCGGCGGGCGTCGCCGCCGACCCCGCGTCGGCGCTGACGAGCTGCTGCCAGCGCGCCTCGCGCTCACCCGGCCGGCGCTCGTTCAGGCGGGCCAGACCGCGGTCGGCGAGCCGCGCCAGCACGTCGTCCACCGCGGCGACGCTGGCGAACGCGTGCAGCCGCTCGGTGCGCGCGCGCAGCTCGGCCGACGTCTGGGGGCCGCGCAGCATCAGCACGGCCAGCACGCTCTGCTCGGGGCCGTCCAGCCCGAGGGCCTCCTCGAGCAGGTGCCGGTACTTCGGCGACCGGCTGTGCGGACCGCTCGCCAGCCGCGACCAGCCGCGCCGCCCGAGCCGCTCGAGCGCCTCGCGCAGCGTCGCGTCGTCGTAGCTCACCACCGGATCGCGGCTCGTCGACTGGTTGCACGCCGCCCGCAGCGCGTTCAGCGTCAGCGGGTACGCGTCGGGCGTCGTCCGCTGCTTCTCGACCAGCGAGCCGAGGATCCGGATCTCGACGGCGTTCACGTCCAGCATGGGCGAAGCCTACGCGGGATAGCGGTGCACGATGGTGCCCGGCGGCAACGTCAGGTCGACCGTCCGGTGCAGGGCCAGCTCCACCTGGCGCACGGGTAGCAGGTGCAGCGGCGCCTGGGCGTTCGGCCGCAGCTCGAGCGTGCCCGGCCCCGTCCATGCCTCGTGCACGACCACGTCCTGGAACACCCGGGCGACCAGCTCGCGGCGGAAGCGCCCCTCCTCCTCGGGCAGCACGCGGAGGTTGACGTTCAGCACCGAGCCCGGCATCAGCCGCTCCAGCGCGTCGGCCTCGGCGCGCTGCTGCTTGAAGCACATCGTCGCCGTGGCGATATCGATGCCGTTGCGCGCCACGACGCCGACCAGTAGGTCGCCGCGCGCGGTCAGCTCCACCTCGCCGTGCTTCTTCGGCTGGCCGTAGTGCTCGCGGCCCGCTGCGACGGCGCCGTCAGAGCCCAGCACGAGAAAGGGCGAGTAGGTGCCGGTACGGCCGTCGGGGAGGGCGACCGACAGGTGGACGGCGCTCTCGCCGTAGACGCCGAACCACTCCGCGTCGGGCATCCAGTAGACGTGCAGCGCGACGCGGGAGGACGCCAGCCGGAGCGGCTCCGGGATGAGCGCGTCGGCGGCCTCGCGATCGGTCTCGTAGACGATCGTCAGGATCTCGACGCGGCGCATCGTCACCGGCAGCGGCGGCACCAGCGGCGCGCCGAACGGCGTGCCGCGAACGGTGGTGGGGTCGAAGGTCAAGCCGTCTCCTCTCCGGGCAGCGTGCGGCGGATGCGCTCGGCCGCCACCGAGATGTGCCGCTCCGTCTCGCCCTCGGCGCGGGCCCGCTCGCCGCTCGCGAACGCCTCGATCAGCGCCACGTGGGTGAGCGCATGGTCGCGCAGATCGGCCGGCGGTAGCGCCCGCGTGGCCGAGATCAGGAAGCTCGTCACGCGCCGGCGCACCATGGCGGCGAGCTCGTTCAGCAGGTCGTGCTCAGCCAGCTGCCAGAGGCGCTCGTGGAACTGCTGGTCGAGCTCCACCACCCGCAGCGCGTCGCCGCGGTCGGCGGCCTGCAGCATCTCCTTGGCGAGCGTCCGCAGCTGGCGCTCGATGGCCGGCGTCCAGACCTGCTGCACGCGGCGCGCGACGAACTGCTCGAGCACGATGCGCAGCGACGAGATCTCGTCCAGCTGGCGCGCCGTCAGCGCCGCGACCCGGGCGCCGCGGCGCGGCTCGCGCTCGACGAGGCCCTCCTCGGCCAGCCGGGCGAGGGCCTCGCGGACCGGGATGTGGGACACGCCGAGCTCTGCCGCCAGCGGCCGCTCGGGCAGCCGCGTACCGGGCGGGTAGATACCGGTCTGGATCGCGACGCGCAGCCGCTCGGCGATCGTCTCGGCCAGCCCGGGGGCGGAGATGGGATCGAGCGTGCTCACCGCGCCGGCGGCTCGAACAGCTCGAGGACGTGGCCGTCGGGGTCGCGCACGTAGAGCGCCCGGCCGCCGGCGTTGGCGCCGCGGTCGATCACGACCGGCTCCGGCGTCGCCGTGGTGCCGCCGGCGGCAAGCAGCAGGGCGACGAGCTCGTCGAGCCCGCTCTCGACCGCCACGCACACGTGCGCGAAGCCGACGTCTGCCGTCCGCGACCGGTGATGCCCGCCGGGCGGAGACAGGAACTGGAAGAGCTCGACGCGCGCGCCCTGCCCGCCGAACGCCAGGTGACACGTGCGCACGACGACGTCGTGCTCGCCGACGATCGCCTCGAAGTAGCCGCCGCGCGACTCCTGGTCGACGACCGTCTCCATGCCGAGCGCGTCGCGCCAGAACCCGAGCGCGCGGTCGAGGTCGGACACGGTCATTCCGGCGTGGTGCAGGGTCGGCACGGGGTCTCCTAGGAGGCGGTGAAGCCGCCGTCGACGATCATGGTCTGGGCCGTCATCCACGAGCTGTCGTCCGAGAGCAGGAAGACGGCCGGCCCGGCCATGTCCTCCGGCTCGCCGATGCGCCGCAGCGGGTGCCGGAGCGCGATCGCCGGGGCCGCCTCGTCGAAGTCCTCGCGACCGATGTAGGCCATCGGCGTCCGGACGAGTCCGGGCGAGACGACGTTCACGCGCACCCCCAGCGGCCCGCCGTCGACGGCCAGCGCGCGGGCAAACGAGATGATGGCGCCCTTGGTGGCGCAGTACGTGGCGTAGCCGGGAACGGCGATGTGCGCGAGCTGCGAGCCGATCAGGACGATCGAGCCGCTGCCGGCCTCGGTCATCGGCGCGTACGCGGCCCGCGCCATCCGGATGGAGGCCGTCAGGTTGTCGTCGACGAACGCCCGCACGGCGGCGTCGGACGACTCCCGCAGGTCCTCGTTGCGCCACACCGTGCCGGCGGCGTGGACGAGGCCGTCGAGCCTGCCGAAGCGTTCCAGCGCCACGCCGACGACCTGCTCGGGCGAGCCGTCGGACGACAGGTCGACGGCGATCCGCGCGACCCGGTCGCTACCCGGCTCGATCTCGTCCAGCGCCTCGGCGCGGCGGCCGGTCGCCACGACGCGCGCGCCCTCGGCCAGGCAGCGGTCGGCGATCGCCCTGCCGATCCCGGACGACGCGCCGGTGACGACGACGACTCGGTCCTCGAGCCTCACAGCCCCACCTCGTGACGCGACAGGACCTCGCAGCCGGTCTCGGTGACGACGCAGATCCGCTCGACCCGCAGGCCCCACGGGCCGGGATACGTGCCGGGCTCGAGCGCGACCACCATGCCGGGCTCGAGCATCGTCTCTCCGTCGGGCACGATGCGCGGCTCCTCGTGGCCCGCGTAGCCGATGCCGTGGCCGGTGTGGTGCGGGTAGTCGAGCCCGGTCGAGCGCCCGAGCCGGTCGAGGTCGGCGGCGAGCACGCCCGGCTTGACCGCGGCCAGCAGCTGGTCGAGGGTGTCGACCGCGCGAGCGTGGGCGTCGCGCGCCTCGGCGGGCGGCTCGCCGATCGCGATGGTCGAGCACGAGTCGCCGTACACGCCCTCGACGCGGGGCACCAGGTCGCAGATCACGAGGTCGCCGTCCTCCAGTACGCGATCGCCCGGGTAGCCGCCGATGTCTGCCGTGCGCGGCCCCGACACGAGGTCGCACAGCATCGGCAGTCGCTCGCCCGCGGCGGCCTCCATCGCGCCGGCGATCTCGTTCCACGCGGCCAACTCGGTGACGCCCGCGCGCAGCGCGGTGCGGGCGGCGGCCTGCCCCGCGTCGCACACGGCGATCGCGCGCCGGATCGAGGCCAGCTCGGCGGGCGTCTTCACCGCGCGCAGCCCGCGCAACATCGCCCCGGCGTCCTGCGCCCCCGGCAGCACCGAGGCGGCCGCCCGCGACAGCGCGTGCGCCTCGACGGCGATCCGCCCGGCCAGGCCGAGCCCGGCCAGTGCCGCGACCTGTGCCGCGGCGGGATCGAGCGGCCCCGTGGTGAAGCCCTCGTACGCCACCGTGGTGGCACGCGTGGGATCGACGCCCGGCTCCTCGTCGGTCGAGCACAGCAGGATCACGCCGTCGGCCGACACGACCGCGATCGGCGGCATGGCGAAGGGGCTCGGGCCGAACGTCGCATCGGCGGCGAACCCGGTCAACCACCCCACGGTGAAGGGGTCGGCGGTCACGAGCACGTCGGCTGCGACGGCCGCCAGCGCGCGTTCGGCGTTGGGATTCACGCGGCCTCCATGGTCACGGTGAGGGTGGTCTCGAGCGTTGCTCCGCCCGCGATGGTGAGGGCGTCGCCGATGGCCGCCGCGGCGGGCAGCGACCGCTGGGCGACCCACGGCTCGATGCCGAGCGCGTACGAGCCCCGAAGCGGCATCGCCTCGGCGCCGCCGAACGGCATCCACGCGATGATCCACTTGAAGACCGCCGCGTCCCAGTCCAGCCGCAGCGCGCGGCCGAGCTCCGGGTTGGTGACGCGGAGCGTGCCGGCGGAGAGATCGGTCAGATAGGTGTCGTCATGGCTCTGCACCTCGGGCCCCGGCAGCTCGCTCAGGTCGACGGTGCCGCCGGCGCGCAGCCGTGCATCCGGCCAGGTGCTGCGCTGGCCGGGTTCGAGGCGCGCGGTGTCCTCGTACATCTCGGGGATCGTGACGATCGTGCCGGCGGCGGGCTCGAACCGCGCGCCGGCTGCCACGAACGGCGCGCCGAGCACGAGATGGTGGCCCCACGTGCACTCCCACGGCTCGTCGCCGGTGTTCAGGAGCCGCTCGTCGACGCGCAGCTGCGCGAGGTCGGCCAGCAGCGTCAGGCGCCGCTCGAGGCGGAACGGCACGGTCTCGCAGTCGATGGTGCAGACCAGCGACAGCTCGCCGTCGGCGGCCACCTGCCACGGGATCGCCGCCACCTCGCCGTGGTAGCCGATCTCGCGCCCGCGGTACGTGCAGGGCCCTTCGGCGGACGGGAACAGCTCCTGCCAGCCACCCGCGTAGCCCTCCAGGAACGCGTGGCCGTCGGAGCCCTCACGCGCCGGCGAGCCCGGCGGCGCGAGGCCCCACGGTGCGTGGAACAGCACGTCGACACCGCTCGCGCGGTCGACCAGCGCGTGCACCTCGGCGCCGCGGTCGGGCAGCACCGTCAGCGCCAGGTGGTCGCTCGTGACGGTGACGGCGCGCCAGCCGCCGACAGCATGCTCCGTGATCATTCGTCGGGGATCGTCTCGAGGATGAACCAGTTCGCCGTCAGCCCGCAGTCGACCGTCAGGTTGATGCCGGTGATGCCCGACGCGTCGTCGGAGGCCAGGAACGCGAAGCCCGCCGCGATCTCCGACGGCTTCACCAGCCGCCGCATCGGCACCCGGGCGAAGTTGCCGTTCAGGTACTCCATCAGCTTCGGGCCGACCGCCGACTCCGTCATCGCCGTGTGCGTGAAGCCGGGCGAGACGCAGTTCGAGCGGATGCCGTGCGGCGCCAGCTCGATCGCCATCGTCCGGTTCAGGCCGAGCAGGCCGGCCTTGGAGGCGTTGTAGGCCGCAAACGTCCCGTCGCCGCCGGAGGCGTCGATGGAGGCGTTGTGGAGGATGACGCCGCCGCCGGTGTCCTTCATCGAGCGCGCGGCGGCCTGCGACATCAGGAACGGCGCGGTCAGGTTGGTCGCGACGACGTCGTGCCAGCGGGTGCGGTCGATGTCGAGGAACGGCGTGTCGTCGTCGATGCCGGCGTTGTTGACGACCACGTCGAGCTTGCCGTGCCGCTCGACGAGGGCGGCCACCGCAGCGTCGGCCGCGTCGCCGTCCCGCACGTCGCAGGCGTGCACGACGGCGCTGCCGCCGGCCGCCCGGATGCCGTCGGCGACCTCGTTCAGCGGACCGGGCGTGCGCCCGACCAGCGTCACGTCGGCGCCCTCCGACGCGAACCGCTCCGCCGTCGCCTGGCCGATGCCGCGCCCGGCACCGGTCACCAGCACGCTGCGTCCCTCGAATCGCCGCATGTCGATCCTCCTATCCCTTGAGCGCCCCGGCCGTCAGGCCGCGGATGAAGTAACGCTGGCCCGCCAGGTACAGCACGGCCATCGGCGCGGACGCCACGAGCATGCCCGCCATCAGAACGGGCACGTTGAGCGAGTAGCGGCCCTGGAACAGCGTCACGCCGACCATCAGCGTCTTCAGCTCCTCGTCGGGCAGGAACACCAGCGCCACCAGCAGCTCGTTCCACACCCACAGCGAGTTCACGATGATCAGCGTCACCAGCGCCGGGCGCGCGAGCGGCAGCACGATCGACCAGAGGATCCGCGCGTGGCCTGCGCCGTCGATGGTGGCCGACTCGAACAGCTCGTTCGGCAGCGTGCGGAAGAAGCTCGCCAGCAGGTAGACCGAGAAGGGCGCCGTCAGGCCCGCGTAGATGAGGATCACGCCGCGATAGGTCGACACTAGGCCGAGCTCGGTGAACTGGATGAACAGCGGCACCAGCATCACGACGGGCGGCACCACCATCAGCGCCACGTTCGCCGACAGCAGCAGCTCACGGCCGCGGAAGCGCATGTTGGCGATCGCGAACGCGGCCAGGGCGGCGACGATGGTCGAGCCGATCACCGCGCCGCCGGTGAGGATCACCGAGTTCTTGAACCAGGTCAGGAACTCGCCGCCGTCGAGCGCCTCCGAGAAGTTGCCCGGCGTGAGCGGCCAGGGCAGGCCGAGCACGTCGTCGGAGTACTGGTCGTCGCTCTTCACCGACGTCAGCGCCATGAACAGCACCGGGATCATGGCGCCGATCGCGGCCACGACCAGGAGCGCCTGCTTGAGGTAGTCGCCTCGCTCGCGGCGGCGCTTGCGGGGCGGTGCGGCGACGCTCATGCTCCCTGCGCCTCCGCCCGGCCCGCGCGCCAGCGGGCGATGAACAGCAGCGTGATCAGCACCGATGTCGCGACCAGTAGCACGGCCGCGGCGGCCGAGGCCATGCCGGGCGTCGACTGCACCTCGCCGA
The DNA here is from genome assembly GCA_963722525.1 of uncultured Actinomycetes bacterium. GTDB lineage: Bacteria > Actinomycetota > Thermoleophilia > Gaiellales > F1-60-MAGs149 > VFJZ01. Next base: position 2,548,772 of record CAVRMM010000002.1, read on the forward strand.
CGTTGTAGATGTACAGCTCCATGGTGATCGTCGCCGTGCCCGGTCCGCCCTGCGTGAGCGTGTAGACGTAGGAGAAGACCCAGGCCAGCATCGTGATCGACGCGACGACGACGTAGAACTCGATCGTCCAGCGGATCTCGGGCAGGATCACGTAGCGCAGGCGCTGGATGAAGCCGGCGCCGTCGATGCGCGCGGCCTCCAGCTGGCTCGCGTCGAGCGTCATCATCCGCGCCAGGAAGAGCACGATGCCGAACCCGACCTCACGCGCGACGATCACCAGCGCGACGGTCATCAGCGCGTACTTCTCCTGCCCCAGCCAGTCGATCGCGAGCCGGTCGAGGCCGACCGCCTCGAGCGCCTGGTTGATCGGCCCGTGCAGCTGGAACATGAAGCTGCCGACGATGCCGACGACGGGAATGGCGAGGATGTACGGCAGGAACAGCACCGTCCGGAAGAACTTCCACGCCGGCAGCTGCTCGTACAGCAGCGTCGCCAGCAGGATCGAGAACACCAGCAGCACCGGCACGCACAGCAGCAGGAGCACGCTGTGCTTGAGCGCCTCCTTGAACGTCGGGTCCTCGAAGATGAAGCGGTAGTTGTCGAGGCCGATGAACGGCCCGGACGCGCCCCGGATGAGGCGCGTCGAGAACTCGGCGACCCGCACGATCGGGTACGCGAAGATGACGGCCAGCAGCAGCACCAGCGGCGCGCAGTACAGGTACGGGACGTGGCTTCGGACCTTCAGCAAGTGGCGATCTCCGAGACGATGACCGCCGGTCGCAGGCGGGCTCTGCGACCGGCGGTCACGGGGTGGTCAGGCCTCGAGGTCCTTACCCCAGGTCTGGTAGTTCGCGACCATATCGGGGTTCTGCTTCTTCCACTTCGCGGTCACCTCGGACGCGAGCTTGCCGGCCTCGGCGCCGGTCATCGAGCCGCCCAGGATCTTCTGCGAGGCCACGAACATGGCGTCGGTCCAGAACAGCGACGGCATCAGGTCGGCGATGTAGACGTTGGTCGGCCCGGCGACCCACTTGGCGTGGACCTCCTTGATCAGCGGCACGTCGATCACGCTGGCGTCGAACCGCGTGTCGGCCGGCACCTGCTTCGCGAGCGTCCAGTAGTTCTGGAGGCTCTCCGGCGTGTGCATGAAGTCGATGAACGCCGCGGCGCTCTGCGGGTCCTTCGCCTTCGTCGGGATGCCGAAGCCCTGCGTGTCGGTGATCGGGATGCCGGCCATCGAGCCGGTGCCGAACGTCGGCATGACCATGTAGCCGACGTTGTCGTCGCCGAGCTTGCCCTGCGAGTTGGGCAGCGCCGGCGTCGTGTTGAAGCACATCGCCGACTTGCCGTTGTCGAACATCTCGATGCCCTGGTACAGCTCGAGCGACGTCGCGTCGTCGTTGATGAAGCCCGCCTTCTGGAGCTCCTCGAGCTTCGACCAGTGCTCGTAGTACTTCGGGTCGTTCCAGTCCAGCTCGCCGATGAAGAGGTTGATCGCATCGGCCGCGGAGTTGAGGTTCTGGGTCAGCGCGTTGACGAGGTACCACTCGCCGAGGAAGCCGTCCTTGACGCCGCCGGAGATCGGGATGACGCCCGACTCCTTCAGCTTGGTGTTCGCCTCGGTGAATGCGTCCCAGGTGGTGGGCGGCGCGTTCGGGTCGAGGCCGGCCTTCTCGAACAGGTCCTTGTTGTACGCGAGGCCGAAGCCGACCGCGTAGAAGCCGGTGCGGTAGGGCTTGCCCTCGTAGTTGGAGAGCTTGGTGCCGCCGCCGTTGGCGATGGTCTCCGGGCTCAGCAGCGTGTCCAGCGCCGACAGGTAGCCGAGCCAGACGTTCTCCATGTGGTAGATGCCGTTGAACAGGAACTGCACGTCCGGCACGTCGCCGGCCGCCGCGGCCTTCGTGAACTGCGGGATCACCTGGTCGGTGTCCATCAGCAGCGCGTCGACCTTGCCGCCCCGCTCGGCGGTGAAGCGCGACATCACGTCGTCCATCCACTTCTGGATGCCGACGGCCTCCTGCTCGCCCCACCACCACATCTTGATGTCGCCGGCCGGTGCGGCCGCCGTCGATCCGGCGGCCGTCGATCCGGCCGCCGTCGTCGCCGCGGGTGCCGCGGTGCTCGTCGAGCCGCCGTCCGAGCCGCCGCATGCGGCGATCAGCGGCGCGAGCCCGGCGAGGGCCATCAGCCCACCGCTGCGGCGCAGCATCTCCCGGCGCGACAGTGCACGCCTCAGTTCGTCTTCCACGTCCCCTCCTCCAGGTCGGGAGCCTTGGTCAGGTAGCCGGGGTTGACGATGCTGTGCACCGGTTTCCCAGCGAGAAAATCCACCACCTGCCCGGCGGCGTGCCGGGGCAGTTCAGCGAGTGCTGCGGGCGAGTACCACGCGGCGTGGGCCGAGAGCACGACGCCCTCCGCGGTCAGCAGGGGGCTGTCGGCCGGCAGCGGCTCGGTCTCGAACACGTCGAGCAGCGCCCCGCCCAGGCGGCCGGATGCGAGGGCCGCGAGCAGCGCCGTCTCGTCGACGAGCCCGCCGCGGCAGGTGTTGACGAGGATCGCGCCCTCGCGCATGCGGGCCAGCGCGTCGGCGTCGATCATCCGGCGGGTGACGGGGGTCAGCGGCAGGTGCAGCGTGACGACGTCGGCGATGGCGATCGCCTCGTCCAGCGCGGCGCGCTCCACCTGCGGCGGCACCGGGGCGAGCGGGTCGACGCCCAGCACGCGGTAGCCGAGCGCGACGAGCTGCGACGCGACCTTCGAGCCGATGCGGCCGAGGCCGATCACCGCGACCGTCCGGTGTGCCGGGCGCGCGGCCTGCGGGTAGGTCGCGATCGGCGCCCAGGCGCCCGCCCGCAGCGCCCGGTCGTGCTGGACGATGCCGCGGGTGCCGGCGAGGATGAACGCGAGCGTATGGGCGACGACCTCGTCGATGCAGTAGTCGGGGGTGTTCGCGACCGCGACGCCCTGGGCGGTGGCGGCGTCGAGGTCGACCATGTCGACGCCGATGCCGAGCCGCGACACGAAGCGCACCGACGGCAGCGCCTCGAGCAGGTCGTGCGTGATCGGCGCCCACTGCACGATCAACGCCTCGGCGCCGCCGGCCGCGTCGGCCACGTCGGCGGCGGTGCGGCACGCGTGGCGGCGCACGTCGTGGCCGGCTGCCTCGAGGATCTCCTCCTCGACGCCGGCGCCGAGGTTGGAGTCGGTGATCACGACGACGCTCAACGGATGATCCAGCCCTGGGCACTCCAGCCGCCGTCGATGCGCAGCGTGGTGCCGGTGACGAACGCGCCGTCCTCCTCGTTGGCCAGGTAGAGCACCGCTCGCGCGATCTCGTCCGGCTCGCCGAAGCGGTGCAGCGGCGTGCGCGCGATGTAGCGGTCGACGTCGATGACGCCCTCGTCGATGCCCTTCTGCACGAGCGCGGTGCGGGTCACGCCGGGCGCGACGGCGTTCACGCGCACGCCCCGGTCGGCCCACTCGATGGCGAGCACCTCGGTCATCGCGACCACGGCGGCCTTGGCGGCGCAGTACGCGAGGCGCATCGGGAACGCCGCCCACGCGTTGATCGACGAGATGTTGACGATCGACCCGCTGCGGCGCTCGAGCATGCCGATGCCGACAACCTGCGAGACCAGGAAGACGCCGGTCTGCATGACGCCGATCGAGGCGTCCCAGTCGGCGTCGGAGAACGTCTCCGACGGACCGGCGAGCGCGACGCCGGCGTTGTTGACGAGCACGTCGACGCGGCCGTGGGCCGCGATCGTCTCGGCGTGCGCGCGCTCCACGTCGGCGCGGGACTGCACGTCGCAGGCGTGGCCGGTGCCGCCGAAGCGGGCGGCGGCCTCGGTGGCCGCCGCGCCGTCGAGATCCCACAGCGCGAGCGTTGCGCCCTCGGCCGCGAAGCGGTTCGCGATCGCCTCGCCGATGCCGCGGGCGCCGCCCGTGATGACGCAGACCCTGCCCTGCAGCCGCATCAGAACGTCACCGCCAGTCCACCGTCGACGAGCAACCGCGCGCCCGTCACGTACGTGTTGTCGGCCGACACCAGGTGCGCGACGGCGGCGGCGATCTCGGCCGGCTCCGATGCCCGGGCGAGCGCGATCTTGCCCTGCCGCTGGTAGTACTCGCGGAAGTGGTCGGATTCGAGCTCGCTCTTGCCGTCGATCAGGCTCATGCGCGTGTTCACGAACCCGGGCGCCACGGAGTTGACCAGCACGCCGCTGCGGCCGAGCTCGATGGCGAGGGTGCGCGTCGCGGCCTCGAGCCCGCCCTTCGCGGCGTCGTAGGCGACGCAGCCGGGCTCGGAGTGCGTGCCGTGGATGGACGTCACGTTCACGATCCGCCCGCTGCCCCGCTCCGCCATGCGCAGGCCGGCGGCGCGGGCCAGGAACACCGGGCCGGTCAGCATCACGTCGAGGTGGCGCTGGTAGGTGACCGGGTCGAGGTCGGCGAGCGACTGCGGGTTCGAGATGCCGGCGACGTTGACCAGCGCGTCGAGCGGCCCCAGCCGGTCCTCGATGTCGGCGATCAGGGCCTCGTGGCCGGCGATCGCCGCGACGTCGCACGGAAACGGCGTCACACCGTCGGCGGTGACCTCCTCGATGTCGAGCCCGGCGACCGCGTAGCCGTCGGCCACGAGCCGTTCGGCGACCGCGCGGCCGATGCCGTTGGCCGCGCCGGTGACCGCTGCAACGCGTCCCATCGGCGGGAGTAAACGCTATAGCATGTGGCATTGTCAAGTACCGGGTCGTGGTCCTTCGCGGCGCCGCCGGCGCCCGCATGTAGCCTTCGACGCCTGGTGGTGAACCTGCAGGCGATGCTCGACGCGGAGGCCGCGCTGGCCGGCGCCTGCGCCGACGTGGGCCTCGTCCCGCGCACCGCGGCCGACGAGATCGCGGCCGCCTGCCGCGCCGAGCTGTACGACGCCGCCGCCCTCGCCGCCGACACCCGCGCAGCCGGCAACCCGGCGCTCCCGCTGGTGCGCGCGCTGACGGCCCGGCTGTCGCCCGCCGCCGCCGCGCACGTGCACCGGGGCGCGACCAGCCAGGACATCATCGACACGGCGCTGTCGCTGACCGCGCGGCGGTCGGTGCCCGGCATCGCCGCCGACCTGGGTCGCGCCGCCGACCGCTGCGCCGTGCTGGCGGCCGAGCACCGGGCGACGCCGCTGGCCGGCCGGACGCTGCTGCAGCAGGCCGTCCCGACGACCTTCGGCCTGAAGGCCGCCGGCTGGATGACCGCGCTCGATGCCGCCGCCGCGGCCCTGACCGCCGCCGACGGACGGCTCGCCGCGCAGCTGGGCGGCGCCGCCGGCACGCTCGCGGCGCTGGGTGACGACGGGCCGGCCGTCGCCGTCGCGTTCGCGGGGCGGCTGGGACTCGTCGCGCCCGACCTCCCATGGCATACGGACCGGACCGGGCCCGCGTCGCTGGCCACGGCGCTGGGCGTGGCAACGGGTGCCTGCGGCAAGGCGGGGCTCGACATCGTGCTGCTGGCGCAGACCGAGGTGGGCGAGGCGCACGAGGCGGGCGAGGGACGGGGCGGTTCCTCGACGATGCCGCACAAGCACAACCCGGTCGCCGCCGTCGCGGCGGTCGCGGCCGCCCGGCGCGCGCCCGGGCTGGTGGCGACGATGCTCGCCGTGATGCCCCAGGAGCACGAGCGCGCCGCGGGCGGATGGCAGGCGGAGTGGGCGACCATGGACGCGCTGCTGGCCGTGGCGGCGGAGGCCGCGAGCGCGATCGCCGAATCGCTCGAGCGGCTGGTCGTCGATCCGGCCCGGATGAGCGCGAATCTCTCGCTGGCCGGCGACCTGCCGCTGGCCGAGGCCGCGACGACGCAGCTGACACCGGCTCTCGGGCGCGCCGCCGCGCACGCCCTGGTGGAGGATGCGTGCCGGCGGGCGGTGGCCGGGGGCGCGTCGCTGACCGACACCCTGGCAGTCGCGGGGCACGTCGTCGACCTGACACCGGAGCACTATCTCGGGGCGGCGCCGGCACTGGTGGATGCCGCGCTGCACGCGCGCGCCGGCTCGCGCTAACGTCACCCGCATGCCCATCGACGTGCACCACGAGGTGACGGGGCCGGCCGATGCGCCGGCCGTGATCCTCTCGAACTCGCTCGGCGCCACGCTCGCGATGTGGGAGCGCCAGCTCGACGCGCTCGCCGGCTTCCGCGTGGTGCGCTACGACCTGCGGGGCCATGGCCGCTCCCCCGTGCCCGACGGCCCCAGCTCGATCGCCGACCTCGGCGGCGACCTGATCGCGCTGCTCGACCGGCTCGAGATCGAGCGCGCCTCGCTGGTCGGCGTCTCGCTCGGCGGCATGGTCTCGCTGTGGACGGCGGCGCACCATCCCGGCCGGGTCGAGCGGCTGGTGCCGTGCTTCACATCGGCGCAGCTCGGGCCGCCGGAGATGTGGCGCGACCGCATCGCCACGGTGCAGGCGAAGGGCACCGGCGCGCTGGCCGACGCGGTCGTCGGCCGGTGGTTCACGCCGGCCTTCACGGCCCGCGAGCCGGGGTACGTGGCCGCCGTGCGCGACACGATCGCCGCCACGCCGGACGCCGGCTACGCGAGCTGCTGCCAGGCGATCGCGGCGATGGACCTGCGGCCGGCCCTGGAGCTGATCACCGCGCCGACCCTCGTGATCGCCGGCGCCGACGATCCGGCGACGCCGCCGTCACACGGCGAGCTGATCGCCGACGGCATCCACGGCGCCGAGCTGCGGGTGCTCGCCGACGCCGCCCATCTCGGCAACATCGAGCAGCCCGAGGCGTTCAACGCCGCGGTGCTCGACCACCTCCAGGGAGGCTCGTGATGCACCTCGACCCCGATGGCCTGCGCGTGCGCCGCGAGGTGCTCGGCGACGACCACGTCGACCGTACGCTGGCCGGCGCGAGCGAGTTCTCGGGCCGGTTCCAGGAGTTCATCACGCGCGCCGCGTGGGGCGATGTCTGGGCCCGGCCCGGGCTCGGCCGCCGCGAGCGCAGCCTCGTCACGCTCGCGGCGCTCGTCGCCGTGCGGGGCGAGGCGGAGCTTGCGCTGCACGTGCGCGGGGCGGTGCGCAACGGCCTGACGGCGGACGAGATCGGCGAGGCGATCCTCCAGTCCGCTCTCTACGCGGGCCTCCCGGCGGCGAACGCGGCGTTCAAGGTCGCCGAGGCCGTGCTGGTCGAGGAGGGCCTCGTGGCGCGCGATCGGATCCCGTGATGATTGCAACCGCAACTACCATGGGTCCGGTCTTCGTGACCGTGGCCGATCTCGAGCGCACCATCGCCTACTGGACGACCGCGATCGGCCTGGAGGTGATCGAGCGGGGCGCGGGCGAGGCCCGTCTGGGTGCCGACGGCCGGGTGCTGGTGGCGTTCCGGGAGGTGCCCGGCGCCGAACCCGCACCGCGTCACACCGGGCTGTTCCACGTCGCCCTGCTCGTACCGGAGCGCGCGGATCTCGCCCGCTGGCTCGCGCACGCGATCCGCGACGAGGTGCCGCTGGCCGGTGCGTCCGACCACTACGTCTCGGAGGCGCTCTACCTGCGCGACCCCGACCACCACGGCATCGAGATCTATGCCGACCGGCGGCGCGAGCTGTGGGACGGAAAGGTCGACCGGATGGGCACCGACCCGCTCGACGTCGAGGGCCTGCTCGGCGTGCTGGACAACCCGGCGACCGCCGAGTGGGAGGCGCTGCCCGCCGGCACGATCGTCGGCCACTCGCACCTCCAGGTGGCGTCGATCCCCGACACGCTGGCCTTCTACCGCGATCTGCTCGGGTTCGGCGAGATGATCACGTTCCCCGGCCAGGCCACGTTCCTCTCGGCCGGCGGCTACCACCACCATCTCGGCGGCAACACGTGGAACAGCCTCGGCGCCGGTCCACCGCCGGCGGGCGCGGCCGCCCTGGAGCGAGCGACGATCGTGCTCCCGGACGCCGCGGAGCGCGACCGTCTGGTGGCAAAGGTGGCCGACGCGGGTCAGGAGCCGGAGGTCCGAGCCGACGGCGTACAGGTCCGCGATCCGGGCGGCAATGCGCTGCTGCTGAGCGCCTAGGGGCGGGAATTTGTCTGACTTTAGTCAGACAAATCGAGGCGCGCGAATGACGCATTGTCCGTATCCGAACACGCACGCACTGTCACAGATCGCGCGATCCGCGCGCCTTCCGCGCGTGTCCTGTGATCGGGGTCTGACCCCCGAAAACCTCCGATTGGGGTCAGACCCCAGAAACGGCCCAGGCCGTGGCCCGTCGCAGACGCGACGACCGTCAGCGGCGCGCCAGGATCCTCGCACCGCCCAGCACGCCGTCGGCGTAGAGACCGGCCATCGTCTCGAAGAAGTCCTCGAGCCCCGCCGCCACCTCCGCGCCGTGCACCCGCACCTGGCGGTCGCGGGTGCTGCGGAACGCCGCCGCTCGCTCCGCCGTGAACGCCGTCCAGTCGGCCGTGACGTCCTCGAACTCGACCGACGCGAATCCGGCGCGGGCGAGGTCCTGCCGGTAGACGTCGGGCGCCGGCACGTACGGGCACTGCACCTTCACCCGCAGGGCCTCGCGCTGCTCGAGCGTCGGCTCCGACAGCAGCGTGAAGTCCTCGATGTACATGCCGGCTCCCGGGCGCAGCGCGCGGTGGCACTCGGCGAACAGCCGCGCCCGGTCGGGGATGTGCAGGAACACCAGGTAGGAGATGAGCGCGTCGTACGCGCCCGGCTCCGGCGCCCCGTCGAGGATGTTGCCCACGACGTGCGTGACGCGATCGGCGAGCCCGCTGCGGCGGGTCAGATCGGCGGCGGTCTCGTTCAGGTCGGGCTGCAGCTCGATCGCCGTGACGTGACAGCCCGTGCTCGCGGCCAGCCACCGGGCGGGGCCGCCGATGCCCGCGCCCACGTCGAGCACGCGTGAGGTCGCATCCAGCCCGAGCCGGGCGGCCGCGACATCGACCGCGTCGGTGCCGTGGTAGTGGTACTGGTCGAACTGCGCCAGCTGTGTGACGTCGATCGTCGCGTCGTCGGCGATCCCCAGCGCGCGCAACTCGTGGTGGATCCGATCGACGCGGTCGTAGAGCTTCATCAGCTTCGCCGACTCCATGACGCGCCGAGTCTACCCGCCCGCGGGGCGGCGGAACTGCCCGACGCGCTGCTCGGCGGCGGAGTCGGCGATCAGCATCGCCAGCCGGCGCTCGCGCGTCTCGGGCCTCTTCGCGCTCATCACCCAGTGCGACACCTGCCGCCGGTAGGACGGCGCCTGCCGCTCGAACCATTCGAGGCCCTTCGCCGACTCGGCCCGGAACCGCTCCTTGAACGCCTCGTCCAGCTCGGGCGGCACGGCCTGCTCGTGCGAGTAGACGGCCATGCGGTCGGCGCGCCGGGCCTCGAACGCCCGCCGCCCCGCGTCGGTCATCAGGCCCGCCGCCTCGAGCTCCGCGACGCGCTTGATGTTCACCGCGCTCCAGATCGAGCGGGCCCGCCGCGGCGTGAACCGGTTCGTGTACGCCGTCTCGTCCAGGCCGCGGCGCACGCCGTCGATCCACCCGAAGCAGAGCGCCACGTCGACGGCTTCGGGCCAGGTGATGCTCGGCAGGCCGGAGCTGCGCCGACGGAACGCCAGGATCAGCTCCGGTGCGGTCTCGTGGTTCGCCTCGAGCCAGGCGCGGAACGCCGCCGGGTCCTCGAAGAACAGCGGCTCCGGCGCGTCAGACAACGAGATCGATCGCGACGTGCGACTCGACCACGATCGCCGCCATCGTCGTCATCGCGCGGCGCACCTCGGCCAGGTCCTCGTCGCTCGCGATGTACCGGTCGAGCAGCGCGCGGCCGAGACCGACGTGGAACTTCTCGTCGCGGATGATCTGCTCGTACGTCTTCACGACCTCCGGCAGGTCGTACCTCTGCCCCGCCGCGACGATGCCCTCGAGGGTGCCGGTCGCCGCCGTCTCCGACATGTTCCACGCCGCGATGGCGCCGAGCGGGTGGCGGTCGAGGCAGTCCCACAGGAACCGGCTCCACGTCACCGCGGAGGGCGGCGGCTCGGTCGGCGCCGTGCCGCCGAGGCGCTCGATGATGCGCGCGACGTCGTCGTAGTGCTCGGCCTCGTCCAGCAGCTGGCGCGCGAGGGCGGTGACGTGCCGGCGCTCGAAGCGCACGCCGTAGCGCCGGATCTGCTCGCCGAGCATGTAGACGTAGTCGATCTCGCGCCAGCAGCGCGGCACGAACCAGGCGGCCAGCATCGCGTCGTCGCGGTTCGCCGCGTACGTGTCCCAGTAGGCGTCTGCACGTCGTCGTACCTCGGCGATGGTGGTCGCGCAGAGCTCGTCGATCTCCGCGCGGATCGGGTCGAGGCCCTTGTGGCGCTCGGCTCCCGCGAGCGCGCGCTCCGTGACGTCTGCCATGCGGGCAGTCTACGACCGAAGCGGAACGGCGACCGGCCGCAGCGGCGCACCGGTGGCACCGCGCAGCTTGAGCGGGAAGCCCATGAAGGCGAACTCGCCCAGCTTCTCGGCCGCGATCTCCTCCATGTCGAGGACCTCCATGATCTGCGCGCCGGCGGTCGCGAACAGGTACGCGTGCACCGGCAGGAACTTCTCCGGATCGGGGTTCGGCACCACCTCGAGGCTGAGGCTGTCGCCCGCGATGCACATGGCGCCGGCCTCCTCGCAGAGGAACTTCGCCGCCTCCAGCCCGATGCCCGGCTGGTCGGTGATGTAGCCCTGGACGTCCGGCCAGACGGTCATACGGCCGGTGCGCACGTGCACGACGTCCTTCGGCCGCAGCTCGACGTCCAGGCGCTCTGCGGCACCCACCAGGTCGGCCTTCGTGATCTCGTAGCAGGGCGGCAGGCAGTCGACCCCGTGCAGGCCGGCGACGTCGAGCAGCACGCCGCGCGCGATGATCGGCGGGTAGTTCTCGGGCCCGCCCTTCAGCCAGTGCCGGCTGCCCAGGTGGTCCTTCGCGTTCCACCCGTTCCAGAACATGCCGTGGTGCCCGAAGTGGTTGAGCGTGTCGAGGTGCGTGCCGCAGTGGACGTACATCTGCACCGCGTCGCCCGAGTAGGAGTACCGCTCGAGCAGCTTCGAGTCGACGCCGGCCAGCCCGTCGATGACCGCGCCGTCGGGCGTGTGCGTCATCCAGATGTCGTACAGCGGGTCGCCCGCCGCGATCCACGACGGCATGCCCTTGAAGTACTCGACCGACATGTCGAAGACGTGGCGTCCGTCGAGCCGGCCGAGGATCTCCGCCGACAGCTCGGGCGTCATCCAGTTCAGCCGGCCGATCTCGTCGTCAGGGCCCCACGGGCTCCGTGACACCTTCAGGTCGTCGCGATCGAGCAGCGCCTCGAAGACGAGGCCGTGGTCACCGCACATCGGGCCCTCCCGCAGAGTTGGCGGGATCATTGCACCGTGCCGTCGTACGATTCACGCCGTGGTGCGGTACGACGACCCCGAGTACGTGCGCCGGTTCGGCGCGGCGCAGCGCTCGCGGGCGTTCGGCGCCGTCGCCGCGTCCTACGAGCGCGGCCGGCCGGGCTACCCGGACGAGGCGGCGCGATGGGCGGTCGGGCGCGACACGGGCACCGTCCTCGACCTGGGCGCCGGCACCGGCAAGCTGACGCGCACGCTCGCGGCGCTCGGCTACGTGACGATCGCGGTCGAACCCGACAACGCGATGCGGGCCGTGATCGAGCAGACCAGCCCGTCCACCCGGGCGTTCACCGGCTCCGCCGAGGTGATCCCGCTGCTCGCGCACAGCGTCGACGCCGTCGTGGTGGCTCAAGCCTGGCACTGGTTCGACCACGCGCGCGCCGCGGCAGAGGTGTCGCGCGTCGTGCGGCCCGGTGGCCACGTGGGGCTGCTGTACAACATCCGCGACGAGCGCGTACCCTGGGTGGAGCGGTTCGCGCGGGCCACCGGCGAGCGCTTCGGGGCGGCCTCGAAGCCGCTCGAGTTCGACGGCGTCCGCGGCCGGCCGGGGTTCGGACCGGTCGAGAACCGCGAGTTCGCGCACGTCGAGCGGCTCTCGGTCGACGACCTCGTCGCGCTGGCCCGGAGCTTCAGCTTCGTCGCCCTGCTGCCCGACGGCGAGCGGCGCGAGGTGGTCGCGACCGTCGAGGCGATCGGACGCGGCGCCGTGGGGCCGGACGGGCTGGTCGATCTGCCCTACCGGCTGTTCGCCGCCCGCGCCGTGGTGGGACCCGGAGAGCTCCGGCCGCGACGGCGCGGCTAGTCTGCACGCCAGTGCTGCCTGTGGCATTCATCGGTGGTGTCTTCGACACCCTCAAAGACGTCTCGGACAGCCCGTGGTTCCTGCTCGGCGTGTTCGCGATCGCGCTGCTCGATTCCGTCATCCCGCTGGTGCCGAGCGAGTCGATGGTGATCATCGGCGGCGTCGCCGCCGGCAGCGGCGATCAGCTCCTGATCTTCGTGATCCTCGCCGGCGCCCTCGGCGCGTTCGCCGGCGACAACCTCGCCTACCAGCTCGGCCGCTCGGCCGAGGACTGGCTCCGGCGCACGGTGTTCCGCAGCGAGGCTGGCGCCAAAAAGCTGGAGTGGGCGACGCGCCAGCTCGACATCCGCGGCGGGCTGCTGCTGGTGACTGCGCGGTTCATCCCCGGCGGCCGGACGGCCGTCACCATCGCCAGCGGCGTCACGCGCCAGCCGCGGCAGCGCTTCATGCTGTGGGACGCGCTGGCGGTGGGGATCTGGGCCACCTATGCCGCGCTGCTCGGCTACGTCGGCGGCAAGACCTTCGCGGACAACCACACGCTCGCGTTCGGCGTCGCGTTCGGGCTCGCGATCACGGGCACCGTCATCATCGAGGCCGTGCGCTGGCTGCGCGGTCGCAACGCGAGCCCGTCGCAGCCCACCTGACCCGCCGGCCGTCCGTAGAGTGGGATCGGTGAAGCGGGTCGCAAAACCCTTCTACGTGCTCGCGTTCGGGGTGCTCACCTTCGCGGTGCGCAACCTCATCGACCCGGCGCGGATCGCGCTCCTGATGGCCGCCGGCGCGGTCGTCTACGGCTGTCTCGTGGCGGTGACGGCGCGCATCGTCGACGCGCGTCGAGCGCGCCCCGCGGTTGTGGCGCGCCGCGCTGATGCTGGTCGCGGGCACCGGGCTCGCGACCTTCCTGTTCCCGCTGCCGCGGCTGGCGATCGTCTTCGGGCTGATCTTCTGCGCGCTCGACGTCGCCCGGCACTGGCAGCCCGACGGCGTCACGCTGCCCGCCGAACGCGCCTAGGCCGTCCGGCCGTACCGCTCGGCGGCCCGGGCCCGGGCGCGCTGCGCCTCGATCTCGCGGTTCTTCGGCGGCGCCACCGTCACCAGCTCGGCGAGCAGCTGACGGGAGATCGCGGCGACGCTCTCGACCGCCCGCTCGAAGGCGGCGGCGTTGGCCTGGGAGGGCTTGGTCGAGCCGCTGATCTTGCGGACGTACTGCAGCGCGGCTGCGTGCACCTCGTCCTCGGTCGCGGGCGGCTCGAAGTTGTGGAGGGTCCGGATGTTGCGGCACATGGGCCCGAGGGTAGCGCGCCTCAGCCGTCGAGGAGGGCCGCGGCCGCCAGCCAGGCGTCCTCGATCACGCCCCGTTCGGCGCGGCAGCGTGCGCAGCTCCGCGTCCAGGTCGGAGACCCGGGCGAAGTCGGTCGCGTGCTCCGCCATCAGCGCGTGCAGCTCGGTCTCGCGGGTCGCGAGCCGCTCCAGCTCGCGCTCCAGCCGCGAGGCGTCGCGGCGCGCCTGACGCACCAGCGCGCCGCGCGTCGGCTCGCTCGCCCGCGGCGGCGGGGGCGGCGGCGGCGCCTCGGCCCGGCGCTCGGCCAGGTACTGGTCGATGCCGCCGGGCAGATGCCGCAGCGTCAGGTCGTCGGCGATGGCGTAGACGTCGTCGCAGACGCGCTCGACGAGGTAGCGATCGTGGCTGACGACGACCAGCGTGCCCGGCCAGCCGTCGAGCAGGTCCTCGAGCGCCAGCAGCGTGTCGATGTCGAGGTCGTTGCTCGGCTCGTCCAGCACGAGGAGGTTGGGCTCGCCCATCAGCAGCCGCATCAGCTGCAGCCGCCGGCGCTCGCCGCCCGACAGGTCGCGCACGTGCGTCCAGGCCCGGCCGCCGCCGAACCCGAACCGCTCGCACAGCTGCGCCGGCCGTCAGCTCGCGGCCGTCGGCGAGCGCGATGCGGCGCCGCACCGACTCGAGCGATTCCAGCACGCGCACGTCGCCGTGAAGGTCCTCGAGCTCCTGCGACAGGAACGCCGGGCGCACCGTGCGAACCGCGCTTGACCGCGCCGGAGGCGGGCTCGACGAGGCCGAGCAGCACGCGCAGCAGCGTCGTCTTGCCGCTGCCGTTGACACCGACGAGCGCGACGCGGTCGCCCGGCCCGAGGCGCCACGTCAGCCGGCGGAAGAGGCGGCGCTCGCCCAGGGTCGACGCCGACGTCCTCGAGGTCGACGACCTGGCGGCCGAGGCGCGCGGTGGAGAACTTGAGCAGCTCGACCCGGTCGCGCGGCGCCGGCTCGTCGGCGATCAGCGCGTTGGCGGCGTCGATGCGGAAGCGCGGCTTCGACGTGCGGGCGGGCGGGCCGCGCTGCAGCCACGCGAGCTCCTTGCGCAGCAGGTTCCGGCGGCGCTCCTCGGTGGCCGCCGCGATGCGGTCGCGCTCGGCCCGCGCCAGCACCCAGGCCGCGTAGCCGCCGTCGTACTGGTGCACGTCGTGCCCGGTCACCTCCCAGGTGCGGGTGCAGACGGCGTCGAGGAACCAGCGGTCATGGGTCACCACCACGAGCGCCGGCCGGACCGGCGAGGTGGCGCGCCAGCCAGTCGACGCCCTCGACGTCGAGGTGGTTGGTCGGCTCGTCCAGCAGCAGCAGGTCGGAGCCGGCGAGCAGCAGCTTCGCGAGCGCGATCCGCCGTCGCTCGCCGCCCGACAGCGGTGCGATCGCCGTGTCGAGTCCGTCCGGGAACCGCGCCGCGGCGACGCCGCCGAGCAGCCCGTCGAGCACGTCGCGGATGCGCGCGTCGGCGGCCCACTCGTGGTCGGCCAGCCCGCCGATCACCTCCTGCCGGATGGTGCGCGCCGGGTCGAGGTCATCGCCCTGGCCGAGCATGCCGACGCGCAGGCCGGCGTTGTGGGTGACGACGCCGGCGTCGGGCTGGTCGAGCCCGCCGATCAGCCGCAGCAGCGTCGACTTGCCGCCGCCGTTGCGTGCCCACCACGCCGATCCGGTCACCGGCCGCGACGCCCAGCGAGACGTCGGCCAGCACCGGGTCGCCCGAGTACGAGCGCGACACGGCTTCGAGGCTGACGAGGTTGCGAGGCGGAGCGGCGATGGGGCATTGTCATCGCCCACCCGCTCGGAAGCGGAAGCGCGCTGTAGATTGAGAGCATGCCCGCAGACTTCCCGGCCCTCGTCGAACTCGCCCGCTACGTCCCCGACGCCGGCGACCAGGTCGCCGTGCACCTGGACAGCGGTGAGACCGAGACCGTCGACGTGGTCCGGTCGCAGGGATCGCACATCGTCGTCCGCACCGGGCTCACGGTCGCGGTCGGCGATCCGGTGGGCCTCGTCTGGCTGATGAGCGTCGGCCACGCCTGGTGCTCGTCGAAGGCCGTGGCGGTCGTCGACGGCGAGATCGAGCTCGCGCTCGGCACCGTCACCGTCCGCGAGGCCCGGCGCGCCCGCCGCGCAACGCCCACGCGCCCGGTCGCGACGACGGTGCGGCTCGCCGACGGCAGCGACGTCGTCGGCAGGCTGCTCGACGTCAGCGACGGCGGTGCCGCGGTGCTCGTCCCCGACGGCAGCATCCGCCCCGGCCTGGTCGTGCACATCATCTTCAGCAGCGAGGGCGAGTCGGTCGAGGCCGACTGCGTCGTCATGCACGCCACCGCCCGTGGCGACGAGACCCTCGTCGGCCTCGCGGTCGAGACCGGCACCTCCGGTCTCCTGCGCCTCGCCGGCCTCACCCCCTAGGACGCTCGTGGGCCCGCCCATCGCGCCCCTGCGATGGGCGGGCCCAGCCCCCCGAGTCGTGCTTGGTTACTCCTCGGTACGCGGAAGGCCCGGTGTCGGTTCAGTCGGATCGGGAACGGTACCGCAGGGCGATCTGCGAGAGCGCCTCGAACACCACCATCGACGCCAGCAGCGCGGTCACCTGGCCCGGACCGTCGTACTGCGGTGCGACCTCGACGACGTCGTAGCCGACGAACGGGATGGGCGCCAGCGCGCGGTACAGCTGCAGCGCCTCGTGGCTCGTCGGGCCGCCCACCTCGGGCGTCCCGGTGCCCGGGGCGAAGGCCGGGTCGACGAAGTCGATGTCGAACGTGCAGAACGTCGGCCCGTCGCCGATCCGCGCCCGCACGCGCTCCAGCACGGCCGCGGGCCGCATCTCCGCCAGCTCCAGCCAACCGACGGTCTCGACGCCGAGGTCGCCGGGGATCGCCTCGTCGTCCTCGCCGTAGAGGGGGCCGCGCATGCCGAGCTGGATCATCCGCTCCGGCACCAGCACGCCCTCCTCGATGGCCCGCTTGAACATCGTGCCGTGCGCGTAGGGCAGCCCGTTGTACGAGTCCCAGAGGTCGGTGTGCGAGTCGAGGTGGACGAGCCCCAGCGGGCCGTGCACCTTCGCCAGCGCGCGCAGCTCGGCCAGGGTGACGAGGTGATCGCCGCCGATGCCGATCGGCACGGCCGGCGACTCGGCGATGGGCTGCACGAAGCGCTCCATGCGCTCCAGCGTCTCGGCCACGTAGCCGGGGGCGGTGGGCGCGTCGCCGTAGTCGATGCACGACAGCGCCCCGAACACCTGGACGCGCAGGGCGTGGTTGTAGGTGCGGATCATCCCCGACGCCGAGCGCACCGCCTCGGGCCCGAACCGGGCACCCGAGCGGAACGAGGTCGAGCCGTCCCACGGCAGGCCGAACACCGCGGCGTCGACGCCCGCGAGGTCCTTGACGTAGGGCAGCCGCGCGTAGGTGCGCGGGCCGGTGAACCGCGGCGCCTCGAGCGCGTCCCACGGCTGGTGCAGCGGCGCCCCGCCGGCGCCGGGTGTCGTCCGTCGCCATGGCGCGTGAGTATCCCGTACCGGCGCGGGATCCGCGAGAATCTCCGGATGGGCGTCCGCCGGCAGGTCACGTTCCGGCTCGCGATGAGCGAGCGCTTCGAGTCGCTGGTCGGCGCCGCGCCGGGTGCCCGGGCCCGGGCGTACGCGCGCGCTCGCCGCTACGTCGCCGGTGAGACGCTGGACGAGGCGCTCGACGTGGCGCGCGGTCTGCTGGCGCAGGGGCTCGCCGTCAGCCTGGACGCGTTCGGCGAGCTGGTGCAGCGACCCGGCCGCGGCCACCGAGGCGGCGACGTCGTACGCCGCGCTCATCGACGCGGCCGCGGCGCTCGACGGCGACGTGTGGATCTCCGTCGACCTCTCCCACATCGGCCTCGACGTCTCCCCCGCCTTCTGCGCCACGCAGCTGCAGCGCATCACCGAGCGCATGCCGGCCGGGATGCGCCTGCAGGTCGGAGCCGAGGATGCCGGCCGCTGCGACGTGATCCTCGGCATCGTGGAGGAGGCGGCCGCACGCGGGGACGCGCTCACGTGCACGCTGCAGGCGAACCTCCGGCGCAGCATGGCCGACACCGCGCGCGTGGCGTCGTTCGGCATCCCGGTGCGGCTGGTCAAGGGCGCATTCGTCGAGCCGGCCGCGATCGCATACCCGTACGGGCCGGAGACCGACACGAGCTACGTGCTGCTGGCGCGCGCCCTCGGCGAGCTCGGCACCGAGGTGCTGGTCGCCACGCACGACCCGGTGCTGCGCGCCGCGCTGGCGCCGTCGCAGCTCGAGATGCTGCTCGGCGTGCACCCGGAGACAGCGGTGTCGGTCGCACGCGAGGGCACGACCGTGCGAATCTACGCACCGTACGGAGCGATGTGGTTCCGCTACTTCATGCGCCGCGTCGCCGAGGCGCAGGGCTCGTGACGACCCGGAGGTCACCGTGATCGCAGTCGACCATCACGACGGAGTTGCCGTCGTCCGTCTCGAGCACGGCAAGGTGAACGTGCTCGACCTCGAGCTGCTGCGGGCGCTGGAGGCCGACGCTGGCCGAGCTGCGAGGACGCGTCGGCCATCGTGCTCACCGGCGCCGGTCGCGCTTTCTCGGCCGGCGTCGACCTGAAGCGGCTGCTCGACGGCGGCGCCGACGAGATGGAGGAGTTCCTGCTCGCGCTCGACGGCGCGCTGCTGGCGCTCTACGACTACCCGCGGCCGGCCGTGGCGGCCGTCAACGGGCACGCGATCGCGGGCGGGTGCATCCTCGTCCAGGCGTGCGACTACCGCATCATGTCGGGCGGCACGATCGGCGTGGCCGAGCTCAAGGTCGGCGTGCCGTTCCCCACCGCGCCGCTCGAGATCCTGCGCAACGCCGTCGGGCCGCGCACCGCCGCGCTGGTGCTGACCGGGCGCACGGTCGGCCCGGAGGAGGCCCTCGTGCTCGGCCTGGTGGACGAGACGGAGGCGCCCGAGCACCTGCTGGAGCGCGCGCTCGACCGCGCCCGCGTGCTGGCGCGGATTCCCGCGTCGACGTTCGCGCACACCCGCGAGCAGCTGCGCGGCGACGCGCGACGGCGCATCGAGGCGGGCCGCGAGTCGGACCGCGCGACGCGCGCGCTGTGGAACTCCGACGAGATCCGCGACGCCGTGCGCGGGTACCTCGCCGAGCTCGCCGCGCGATGAGCGACCTCGAGACGCGCGTCTGCGCCGCCATCGCCGAGGGCCGCGACGATCTCGTCCGCGCTCGTGTCGGACCTGGTCGCGTTCGACACGACGGCGCGCGCCACCGGCGACCCGCCGCGGCAGGAGGCCGACCTGCAGCGCGTACCTCGGCGACCGCCTCGCGGAGCGCGGCGCGACGGTCGACATCTGGGAGCCGGAGCCGGCCGACGTGGCCGGCTCGCGCCAGGTCGACGACGCGCTGGAGTTCGCCGGCCGCCCGCAGCTCGCCGCCACGCTGGCCGGCGCTGGCGGTGGCCGCTCGCTGCTGCTGAACGGGCACATCGACGTCGTCACGCCGGCTCCGGTCGACCGCTGGACGAGCGATCCGTGGCGCACCGAGATCCGCGACGGCAACCTCTACGGCCGCGGCACGTGCGACATGAAGGGCGGCATCGGCAGCATGGTGTTCGCCGCCGAGACCCTGTCCCGGCTGGGCGTGCGGCTGGGCGGCGACCTGGTCGTCTGCACCAACACCGACGAGGAGTCGTCCGGCGCGGGCGGCATCGCCTGCGTGCAGCACGGCGTGCGGGCCGACGCCGGCATCTGCACCGAGCCGACCGGGTTCGAGGTGTGGACCTGCAGCCGCGGCTCGCTGACGCCGGTCGTCGTCGTCGAGGGCCGGCCGGGCCACGCCGAGCTGACCCAGCCGCACTGGAGCGAGGGCGGCGCGGTCAACGCGATCGAGAAGATGGCGGTGGTGCTCGACGCCTTCGCGCGGCTGCGCGACGAGTGGCGGACGCGTTCCGCGAACCAGCACCCGCACCTGTCGCCGACCACCATCACGCCGACGGTCGTGCAGGGCGGCGAGTGGATCGTGACGTACCCGTCGAGCTGCTCGGTCACCTCGATGCTCAACTACCTGCCGGGCAACGCCGACGCCGACGGCTGGGGCACCGACCTGGAGGCGGAGTTCGAGCGCTGGATCGCCGCCGCCGCCCAGGCCGACCCGTGGCTGAGGGAGCACCCGCCGCAGGTGCAGTGGACGATCGACATCCCGCCGTTCGAGGTGCCGCCCGACCATCCGATCATCGCCACGATGCTGGGCG
Organism: uncultured Actinomycetes bacterium; assembly: GCA_963722525.1. Lineage (GTDB taxonomy): Bacteria > Actinomycetota > Thermoleophilia > Gaiellales > F1-60-MAGs149 > VFJZ01. The sequence continues at coordinate 2,568,556 of CAVRMM010000002.1, forward strand.
CCTCGGCCGCCGTCGGCGCGCGACGTCGGCATCGGCGGCCTCGACTCGTGGTTCGACGCGGCGACGTACACGCGCTTCGGCGGCACGCCGATGGTCGGCTTCGGCCCGCGCCACATCGACAACGCCCACTCGATCGACGAGTTCGTCCCGGTCGACGACCTGGTGACGTGCGCCCAGGCGATCGCGGTGGCCGCGATCCGCTGGTGTGGCGTCAGCGACTGAGCGTGCGCCGGCGGGCTCGAGCGGCGAGCCTACTACGGCCTTCCATTGGGGTCTGACCCCAAATGGAGGTTTTCGGGGGTCAGACCCCGATCACAGGACACGCGCGGAAGGCGCGCGGATCGCGCGATCTGTGACAGTGCGTGCGTGTTCGGACACGGACAATGCGTCATCCGCGCGCCTCGATTTGTCTGACTAAAGTCAGATAAATCAGGGCTGCGGGCGATCCGGCAACAGTGCCCGCACGCCGGCCACCGTCCTCGGCTCGCCGTGCACGATCCACTCCGCCACGGTGCGGCCGATGGCAGGCGCCGACTGGAAGCCCGAGCCGCCGCCGCCGTACGCCGCGTGCACCGTCGGACGGTCGGCGTGCGGGCCCATCGACGGCTCGCCGTCGGGGCTGATCGGATAGATGCCCGCCCACACGCCGTCCAGCCCCGCCTCGGCGAACGCCGGCAGCCGCTCCGCCAGCTGCTCGCCCACCGCCGACATGTACGCCAGGTCGTCGCCGCCGCGGCGGTAGCGATCGGGGTCGACGATGCCGTGCAGCGCGTCCTCCGTGTGCAGGCCGGCGACGATCGCCGTCGGCGAGTCGTGCCGGAAGTAGAGCCCGTCGCGGCCGGAGCCCGGCATGTAGTCCATCACCGACGTCATCCTGTACCCGAACGGCTCCGGCAGGCGCGCGAACAGCGCCTGGTGGCGCTGCGGCAGCACCGTCACCTGGGTGCCCAGCAGCGCGCCGACCGGTGTCGCCCAGGCGCCGGCCGCGTTGACGACGTGGTCGCAGTGCAGCGTGCCGCCGGTCGTCTCCAGCACGTGCCGCCCGTCCGCGCCCACGTCGGCGCCGAGCAGCTCGGTCTGCTGCAGGATCGCGATGCCCTTCGCGCGCACCAGGTCGGCGACGATGTTGCACGTCAGCGCGGGATCGACGAACCCGTCGCTCGGCCCGTACAGGCCGCCGAGGATGTCGTCGCAGACCATGCCCGGGGACGAGCGCGGCGATCGCGTCGCGGTCGAGGACGGTCGCGTCGGTGACGCCGAGGTCGTGCTGGATCGCGACGCTGCGCTCGAACGTCTCGAGGTCGGCCGGCGCGTGCCCGAGGCGCAGGTAGCCGTTGCGCGTGATCGGCAGCCCGGCGTCGCGCTCCAGCCGCGTGAAGAACTCCATGGAGTACGCGCGGATCGCGATCGGCACCGGATCCAGGTACTGCGTCTCGATGATGCCCACGGCCAGGCCGGACGAGGCGCCGGCGACGTGGCGCTTCTCGAGCACCGTGATGTCGCGGACGCCGAGCTCGTGGAGCTCGAAGGCCGTGCAGAGTCCGATCGCGCCGGCCCCGACGATGACGACGCTTGGCTGCTCGCTCATGGCTGCATGGTTGCAGGAACCTGGCGGGGTGCTGGTGGCGTAGTAGGCGTGTGAGACGCTTCCCGGAGGTCACGATGCGCGCCACCCTCGCTCTGTTCCCGCTGCTGCTGGTCCTCGCCGCGTGCGGCGGATCGGACGACGATGCCCCGCCTGCCGCCGCGCCCGCGGCCGCGAGCACCGCAGCGGCGAGCACCGCAGCCGCACCGGCCGTCACCGCACCGGCCACCACCGCCGCTGCGGCCGAGCCGCTCCCCGCCGGCGAGTGGGCCATCGCCGGCGGCGCCGGCGCGAAGGCCGTCGCGAACGTCGGCTCGAACGAGACCGGCGACACCGTCACCCGCCTGCTCGTCGCCGACGCCGTCGGCGACGCCACCCGCGGCGTCCACTACGTCGACGGCGCCTGGCAGCTGCCGGTGCCGGTCGGCGGCGCCCCGCCGGAGGGCCTTGCGTGGAACGCCGAGCGGGCGGTGCTCGCGTCGACCGACGGCCCGAGCCGGTTCGTGACGCTCCCGCTCGACACCGAGAAGACCAGCGCCAGGGTGATCGACCTGTCGGAGGACGGCACCTTCCGCTTCGACGCGCTCAGCACCGACGGCAAGCTGCTCTACCTCTCTCAGGCCGCCGACACGACGGGCCAGCCGGTCGACAAGATCCGCGTCTACGACATCGTCCGCGCCTCGCTCAACCCCGACCCCGTCGTGGACAAGACCGGCGAGGCGGAGATGATGAGCGGCCCCACCGTCGCCCGCGTCCACTCGAAAGACGGCCGCGGCGTCTACACCGTGTACGAGGGTCCCGAGCATCCGTTCGTGCACGCGCTGCTGACCGACATGCAGATCTCGGTCTGCATCGACCTGCCGGCCGAGCCTGCGACCGGCGGCGCGACGGGCAAGTGGACGATCGAGCTGTCCGAGGACGGCCGCGAGCTGACCGCGACCAGCGAGCGCCTCGGCAAGTCGTTCGTGATGGACGTGACCGACAACTTCCCGGTGCTGCGCGGCGCTGCCTGAGCTCAGGCCTCGCGGCGCCGGAACACGTAGACCGCCGACTCCAGCTCGGGCGGGAGGACGAGGGCCGAGAGGCGCTCGTCCTCCTCGACCGTGAAGGCCGTCTGCGACCGGTAGTCGTCCCAGTTGCCCGACGCGAACGCCAGCTTCGACGAGATCACGATGTACGTCTGGACGGTGCGGGTGCGGAACACGTGCTGCTCGAACCGGTTGCCCGCCGGCGGCCACGAGCACACCACGACCTCCGGTGCGTGCACGCGCAGCGCCTCGCGCGCCTCTTGGCGGAGCACGTCGGCCGGGAAGGTCACGGCGTGCTTCCAGCTGTGGTCGTCGGTGGTCGTGATCTGCACGCCGCGCTCGCGGAGGAACCGCGACAGCGTGCCGTCGCCGGCGGCGATCTCGAGGGACGGCCGGTCGCCGATCAAGGTCGCCAGCCGGTCGATCAGCTGCGCGGAGTAGAAGCAGTAGATGCCCTTCGGCTGCACCAGCGGCAGCAGGCGCCGCCGCTGCCAGAGCAGCGGCCAGACCAGCTTGAACCAGCCCATCGAGACCGGCTTGCGCTCCAGGCCGTCGGCGAACAGGAGGCGCTGCGCGACGAAGCCGTTGAGCAGGCCGAAGCGGATCCGCCCGCCGCGGACGCCCGCGGCGGCCGCCATCCACTCGCCGCGCACGGCCTCGACCGCCATCTGCCGGCGGATGCGCGTGGCGGGGTCGGAGCCGGCGGGCAGCGGCGCGGCCGCAGCCTGCACGTAGCGCGTCAGCGCCGCCCGGTCCTGGGAGGCGACGAGCGCCGTCAGCTCGCGCTCGACGACGTCCCACTCGCCGGGGTGGGCTGTGCGGAGCTGCGCGAGCGAGGAGCCGGTCGCCGCCATCGCTAGGCCGCGAGCTGCTGGTCGTCGGCCGCGCCGTGGTGCGCGGGCAGCCCCGGCGCCGGCCAGCCGGCGGCGGGCGTCGCGTGGCGCGTCAGCCCGTGCGGCGTCTTCTCCCACTTGGACGGGTTCGTGATCAGCTGGCCGAGGGCGCGCCACGCGGCGATCGAGTGCAGCACCCAGTAGGCGGGCAGCAGCAGCGCCCAGAGCGCCAGGTCGTAGCGGCGGCGCAGCAGGGCGGCCAGCACCGACGCGCCGATCATGATGCCGTTGCCGATCACGAGGCTGCACGCGGCGAGCGTCGCGGCGTCGAGCCCGGTGAAGGAGAGCTGCGGGCTGTGGCCGAGGGCGAGCGGCACGAGGCAGGCGATCCACAGCACGGGTGCGGCGAGGAACGCGAGCGGCGTGCCGGCGACCAGGAAGACGAGCGTCAGCGTGCCGTGCAGCCCGGCCATGCGGACGAACCGGATCGGGTGCCGCGTGTGGACGAGCGCCGTCTGCATGTAGCCCTTGATCCAGCGCGTGCGCTGCTTGATCCAGGGCCACGGCCGGCAGCACGCCTCCTCGAGCGTCGTCGAGGCGAGCGTCGACACGGTCATGCCCTGGGCGGCGACGCGCAGGCCGAGGTCGGCGTCCTCCGTCACGTTGTGCGGGTCCCAGGCACCGACGGCGCGCAGCGGTTCGACGCGGAAGTGGTTCGACGTGCCGCCGAGCGGGATCGGCAGGCGCAGCGCCGCGAGGCCGTCGAGCATCAGGTCGAACCAGTGCGCGTACTCGAGCGTGAAGAACCGCGTGAGGGCGTTCTCGTCGACGTTCCAGTACGACAGCCGGGCCTGCAGGCAGATCATCTCGGGCGGTGCGGCGCGGAAGGCGGCGACGGCCTTGCGGAGCTGGTCGGGCGCGGGCCGGTCCTCGGCGTCGTAGATGACGAGGAACTCGCCGTGCGCGAAGTTGAGCCCGACGTTGCACGCCTTCGGCTTCGTGCGCGGCTGGCCATCGGGCACGACGACGATGCGCACGAAGGCGGGCAGGCCCGAGCCCATGGCGGCCTCGATCGTCGGGCGGTCGACCTCCTCGAGCAGCAGCAGCACCTCGAGCCGGTCGCGTGGGTAGTCGAGGTGGCCGAGATGCTCGACCAGGTCGGCGATCACGTTCGCCTCGCCGAACGCCGGCACCAGCACGGTGTAGCGCGGCAGCTCGTGCTCCGGCACATCGGGCGCCTCGGCCGCGACGCGGCGGGCGCGGCGCGCAAACCCGGCCAGGATCGCCAGCGCCTTGAAGGCGACGTTGGCAACGACCGCGATGTTGAGCGCGAGGAAGATGCCGTTGGCCGTCGTGCCGGGTGCGACGATGCCGACCGCGACCAGCGCCGCCAGGCGACGCGAGCAGCACCGCGATCTGCGGCCGCGTCACGACGCGCGAGGCCGAGTCGTCGGGCGCACGGGCCGCGAGGTCGGACGAGGCGCGGATCGTCAGCTCGGCGCCGAACGAGCGCAGCACGGCGTTGCGGATGTCCCACTCCGTCGTGACCATCCAGGCGATGCCGACGGGGCCGGCGAAGACGTGCACGTCGGCCTCCAGCTCGGGCGACGGCCGCTCGGTGGTGGCGACGACGAGCGTGCCGTGCTCCCGCACCAGCGGCACCCACGGCGCGCCGGCGAGGTTGGCGACGTCGAGGCCCAGCTCCTCGACGAGCTCGGCGTCGAGTGCGTGGCGGGACAGATCGACGTGCGGAATGCCCCAGGCGTCGGACAGGGCGCGGTAGACGTCGAGGCGATGCACGTAGCCGCGCGCGACGAGGATCTCGCCCAGCCGGCCGGCGGTGCGTTGCTGCTCGGCCAGCGCGCGGTGGAGGTCCTCCAGGGTGAGCGCACCCTGCTGGAGGAGGATGTCGCCCAGCTGAAGCGGCTGCGACGGTGGCCCGAGCCGCGCGCGCAGGTCGGTCACCCGGTCGGCGGCGCGGGCGCGCTCCGACCGGACGGCGCGCTCGCCGCCGGACTGCTCTCCGGGCCAGGAACATCTCCACCGCTATCGGCCGGGAGGCGCGCGAAGCTGAGTCCGAACCGGCTTCACGGGTACCTCGCCGGTTCCGGCCGAGCGTGGGTACCATGCGCGCTCGATGTACTCAGGGAGGAAATCGGCGTGAAGATCATCGTGCTCGGGGCGGGCGTCGTCGGCGTCACCAGCGCCTACTACCTCGCGAAGGACGGGCACGAGGTGGTCGTCGTCGATCGCGAGGGCGAGGTCGGCCAGGATGCGAGCGCCGGCAACGCCGGGCTGATCGCGCCGGGCCACTCCTACGCCTGGGCGTCGCCGGCGGCGCCGAAGCTGATGCTCGGCTCGCTGACCGGCAAGAAGACGTCAATCCGCGTCAAGCCGCGGCTCGACCCGGCCCTCGTCGGCTGGGGCGTCCGGTTCCTGCGCGAGTGCACCGCCGACCGCGCGCGGCGCAACACGCTCGTGAAGCACCGGCTGTGCCACTTCAGCCACGGGCTGATCAAGTCGATCGCCGCGACCGAGGGCATCGACTACGCCGCCGAGACCGCCGGCATGTTCTACCTGTACGCGGACGAGGCCGATCTCGAGGCGGGCTTCGAGAAGACCGCGCTGCTGCGCGAGCACGGCGAGAACCTGCAGCTGCTCGATGCCGCCGGCGTGATCGAGCGCGAGCCGGTGCTGGCCCACCTCGGCGACCGCATCGCCGGCGCCATCTTCGGAGCCGACGACGCGAGCGGCGACTGCGAGCGGTTCACCAAGGGCGTGGCCGACCGCTGCCGCGCGCTCGGCGTCGACTTCCAGCTCGGCCACTCGATTCACGGGCTGCGCGAGTCGAACGGCGCAATCGAGGCCGTGCAGACCACGAACGGCGACATCACCGGCGACGGCTACGTGCTGGCGTGCGGCGTCGGCAGCGCCGCCATCGGCCGCACCGTCGGGGTGCGCGTGCCGGTGTACCCGGCGAAGGGCTACTCGGCCACGTTCCCGATCCGCGACGACGGCGAGTGTCCGAGTGTCGGCGGCGTCGACGAGAACACGCTGGTCGCCTGGTCGAAGCTCGGCGACGTCCTGCGCATGTCGTCGACGGCCGAGTTCGCCGGCTACGACCGCAGCTGGCGCAAGGAGGACTTCGCCGGCGTGCTCGAGACCGCGCGGCGGCTGTTCCCCACCGCCGCGCACTACGACCAGGGCCGGTACCGCGCCTGCCTGCGGCCGATGACGCCCGACGGCCCGCCGCTGATCGGCCCCACGAAGCTGCGCAACCTCTGGCTCAACACCGGCCACGGCCACATGGGCTGGACGATGGGCCCCGGCTCGGGCAAGCTCGTCGCCGACGTGATCGCCCAGCGGGCGCCGGAGATCGACATGGCGGGCATGCAGGCGCGCTGATCTGAGGCTCAGGGCAGACTGCCCGGGTGGCGATCCGCGGCCCTGTCCCGCTGCTGCTCGGCGCCGAGTTCTCGGCCGGGCTCGCACGCGCAGCGCTGGCCACCGCGCTCGGCTGGCAGGCCTACGAGCGGGCGCACGATCCGCTGGTCCTCGGCCTGCTCGGGCTGGCGGAGTTTCTCCCGGCGCTGCTGCTCGCGCTGCCCGCCGGGCACGTCGCCGACCGCTACGACCGGCGGCGCCTCGCGGTGGTCGCCTCGCTGGGCGGCACCGTCGTCGCCGGGCTGCTGGTGCTCGACGCGGCGAGCGGCGACACCGAGGTGTGGCCGCTCTACCTGCTGGCGCTGGCCAGCGGTGTGACGCAGGCGTTCCTCGGCCCGGCGTTCAACCCGCTGCTGGCCGCGAGCGTCCCGCCTGCCGGGCTGTCGCGCGTCATCTCGCTCAGCTCGATCACGTGGCAGTCGTCGTCGATCGTCGGCCCGGCGCTGGCCGGCGGCCTGCAGACGATCAGCGACCCGGCGCCGTACATCGCGGTGATGGCGGCGACGTCGATCAGCGCGGTCTTCCTGGCCGCGCTGCCCGCCGCGATCGGCACCGCGCACGTGGTGACCGAGCGCGCGACGGCCACGTGGCGCGACGTCACCGCCGGCATCCGCTTCGTGAAAGCCACGCCGGCGCTGCTCGGCGCCATCTCGCTCGACCTCGCGGCCGTGCTGTTCGGCGGAGCGACGGCGCTGCTGCCCGTGTTCGCCACCGACGTACTGCACGTCGGCGCCGAGGGCAACGGGCTGTTACGCGCGGCGCCGGGCATCGGCGCGATCCTCGTCGGCGTCGCGCTGGCCGCGCGGCCGCTGCGGCACAAGGTCGGCATCATCCTGTTCGGCGCGGTCTTCACGTTCGGCGCCGCGACGGTGGTGTTCGGCCTGTCGACCAGCTTCCCGCTGTCGATCGCGGCGCTCTTCGTGCTGGCCGGGGCGGACATGGTCAGCGTGCTGATCCGCGGCACGCTCGTGCCGCTGCTGACGCCGCCCGAGCTGCGCGGCCGGGTGAGCGCCCTGGAGTCGGTGTTCATCCGGGCCTCGAACGAGCTCGGCGCGTTCGAGTCGGGCGTCGCGGCGGCGCTGATCGGCGCCGTGCCGGCGGTCGTCATCGGCGGCATCGCCTCGATGGGCGTGGCCGTCATCTGGAGCATCTGGTTCCCGTCGATCCGCAACGTCGACCGGTTCGAGGACCTGCCGGTGACGGACGCGGGATCGGTCGCCGGTACTCCCGCCAGCTAGCGGGGCGGTTCCGGCTCGTCGTTCTGGTCGCGCAGGAAGCGCTGGATCTCGCGAGCCAGCTCGTCGCCCGTCGGCAGGCGCAGCTCCTCCTCGCCGGCCATGGCCTCGAGCCGGCCGATCATCTCCTGCGTCTCGGGGTCGGCGGCGGCCGCCGCGTCGTAGCGCGCCCGCTCGCGCAGGGCGACCTCGGCCAGGTCGTCGAGCGGCAGCGTGATGCCGAGGTGGCGCGCCAGGTGCTCGAGCAGCGCGAGGCTGGCGGCCACGTAGCCGCCGCCCACGTACGGCGGCACCTGGGCGAAGAAGCCGGCGGCGGGGATCCCCGAGGCGGTCACCTCGAGCTCGATCGCCGACAGCGCGGCCGAGGGCACCCGGAGGAGCCCGGCCGGCCGGCGCACCTCGTCCTCGTGCAGCAGCCCGTCGCGCGAGGCGGTCGCCATCACCGGCACCGGCCGCGTGTGCGCGACGGTCGCGGGCACGGCGCCGAGGCTCACCCACTGCACGACGCCGAGGCGGTGCACCAGCTCGCGGATGTCGTTGGCCAGCGCCCGCCACAGCAGATCGGGCTCGGCGCCGTGCAGGATCAGCAGGTCGCGGCCGCCCACGTAGGTGTGCCGCAGCAGCAGCTCGGGCCACGACAGGTCGCTGAGGACGCCGTCGACGACATCGAGCAGCGGCCGCCGCGACCGGTAGTCGTAGAGCGCGTCCGTGTCGAACCGCGCCAGCACCTTGGCGCCCGTCGTCAGCTGCTCGATGGCCGACGAGGCGGCTGCGGCAGCGTCGACCCAGCCGTCGAAGGCCGCGACGAGGACGGGCTCGGAGAGCACCGGCAGGTCGCCATCGAGGGTGTAGAGCGCCACCCGGGGAGGATACGCCAGGCGCGGCGGTCAGCCGTCGCCGTCGTCGGCGCGCTGCCGCTGCCGGTAGGCGCGCACCTTGTTCCGGTTGCCGCACACCTCCATCGAGCACCACGCGCGGCGATGGCTGCGCGACGAGTCGTAGAACGCCCAGCGGCAGGTGGGGTCGGCGCACGCCTTCAGCCGCGGCCAGGTGCCGTCGTGCATGGCCGTCGCGACGATTGCGAGCAGTTCGCCGAGGGCGGCGTCGATGCCGGCCGCGTCGGGCACGATCGGCGCCGAGCCGTCGGCGCCGAACACCACGCCGAGCCGCGAGCGCCGGCGCTGCTGCTCGACCGTCTCGAGGGCCTCGGCCGAGGCGGGCTCGCCGGCGTTGTGGGCCGCGAGCGCGCGCAGCGCCTCGCGCAGCTGCACCGCGCGCCGCAGCTCGGCCGCGGTCGGCACCGCGCCGGGCGTCGCCAGCCCGTGCTCCGCCAGCCATGCGGTGAGTGCGGCGGGATCGGCCAGGTGTTCCTCGCCGGTGTCGAGATCGCCGGTGTTGATGAACGACCGGATCGTCTCGAGCGCGGGCGGCGGAGCGGTGGGAGATTCGGCAGGCACGACCCCAGTGTAACCGCTATTGAGGTTTACAGGTGTTCGTAACCGGGGTATACTGTTAGTGGTTACTTGAACCGGGAGGCAAGCATCATGCACGGCGCACCGATCATGCTCTACGCGCTCATCCAGGTCCGGCAGCAGGAGATGGAGCGCGCCAACCGCTATGCCTGGCATCGCAGGGACCAGTCCGAGCCGGTGGAGCCGCACCGGGCGCGGCCGCGCCGCGTCCGTCTCGACACGGTGACCGGCGGATGCTGAGCCGCGTCGAGAACGCGGTCGAGCTGCGGCCCGGGCTGTGGCAGTGGGTCGCCCAGCATCCGACGTGGAAGAAGGACGTCGCGAGCCATCTCGTTGCGGCCGACCGCGACGTGGTGCTGATCGACCCACTGGCACCGCAGGGCGACGCCGCGCCGGCGTTCTGGGCGGCGCTCGACCGGGCCGCGGCCGCGCGCAAGCGCCTGACCGTGCTGGTGACCGTGCCCGACCATGCGCGGAGCACGGCGGCGATCGCCGGGCGGTATCCGGAGACGACGGTGCACACCGCGGCCCGGCGCCGGCGCGCGTCGCTGGAGGGCGTCGACGCGACGCCACTCGAGCCGTCGACGTCGCTGCCGGCCGGCATCCGGGCGTTCAAGACGAGCCGCGCCGACGAGCGCGCGCTCTGGATCGCCCCGCATCACGCCCTGGTCGTCGGCGACGTGCTGCTGGGCACGGAGGAGGGCGGCCTCAGGGTCTGCCCCGAGGGCTGGCTGCCGCGGCGCGCCTCCCGTGCGACGGTGGCGGCGGCGCTGGCCGACCTGCGGTCGCTCGACATCGACCTGGTGCTGCCGACGCACGGCGAGCCGCCGACCGACGCGCGGGCGGCGCTCGACCGGGCGATCGCCGAGGCGCGGTCGTGATCGCCCGCACGTGGCGCGGCGAGACGGCGACGGTGGATGCCGACGCGTACGTGGCGTACCTCGAGACGACCGGCCTGCCGTCCTACCGCGGCACGCCGGGCAACCGCGGTGCGTATCTGCTGCGTCGCGAGCTGGACGACCGCACGGAGTTCGTGACGCTGTCGTTCTGGGACGACCGGCGCTCGATCGAGGCCTTCGCCGGCGAGGACATCGAGGTGGCCGTCTTCTATCCGGAGGACGACCGGTTCCTCACCGCCAGAGATCTGACGGCGTTCCACTATGACGTCGCCAGCCCACCGACCGGCGACTGACGCCGGGGTCTGACCCCGAAAAGGCCCGAATTGGGGTCTGACCCCAACATGGAAGGCGCGCGGAAGGCGCGCGGATCGCGCGACGTGTGCGGTTCGTGCGCCTTCTGCGCGTGTGCGGCACACAATGGTGCGCCGTGAACCTGCTTGAGTTAGCGGACGTAGCTCGCACTGTTGACGTCGACCGTCGTTCCGGTGGCGTGGCGCGCCTTGCCCGAGGCCAGGAATGCGATCACATTCGCGATGTCCTGCGGCTGGGCCACCTCGCCGAGGGCGGTGTCGTTCACGAACAGGTCGATGCCGTGCTCCTCGACCAGCGGCGTGTTGAACGCCGTGTCGACGAAGCCGGGCGAGATGGCGAACGCCGTCACACCCTGCCGGCCGTACTGGCGCGCGATCGTCTTCGTCATCGCCACCACACCCGCCTTCGCGGCCGCGTAGTGCCAGTAGTCCGGGTCCTCGCCGCGGTGCGCGGCGCGGCTCGCGAGGTTGACGATGATGCCGCCGCCGCGCTGCTGGCGGAAGCTGTGGATGGCGGCGCGACACAGGGCCGCCGGCGACACGAGGCAGATCGCCAGCGTGCGGTCCCACGACTCCTTCCACGCCTCCAGGTCGCCGTCGACGACCGCCGGCTCGTAGATGCCGGCGTTGTTGACCAGCACGTCCACGTGCCCGCGCCAGGCGACCGCCTCCTGCCACAGCGCATCGGCCGCGATCGGGTCGGTCAGGTCGCCGGTGACGGCGTGCGCCGCGTCGCCCAGCTCGTCCGCGAGCTCCGTCAGCCGGCCACCGAGGCGGATGTCGTGGAGCACCACGGCCATGCCGTCGCGGACCAGCGTGTGCGCGGTGGCGGTGCCGATGCCACCGGCCGCGCCGGTGATGAGTGCGACGCGGTCGCTGGATTCGCTCACGATGCCTCCTGATAGGTGAACGCCGGCACGGGGACGCCGTCGAGGGTGTCGATGGTGAGCGCGAGCGTGTCGAACCGCACGGTGAGCACCGTCATGTTGTCGAGCGTCCACCAGCCCCGCGACTCCGGCTGGTCGAAGCCGGACGACGCGACCACCACGTGATCCTCGTCCACCCGGCACCGCAGCGCGAACATGTCGGCCGGGTCGCCGGCGTACGGCACGCTGGTCGGGTTGTGCGCGTTGATGACGTAGAGCGCGTCGTCCGCGAGGTAGATGGCGTTCAGCACCGGCGACGTGTACGTCTGCATCACCTCGGCGAGCGTGTCACGCACGACCGCCGGGAACGTGCGGCCGCCCTTCAGGTACTCGAGGTGGAACAGGCGGAACAGCCGCTCGCTGTCGGTCGAGCCCTCGACCGTCGCCTCGACCTCGGGCGGCAGCAGCAGGTGCAGGCGGTCCTGCGGGTAGAGCGCGCCGTTCTGCGCGAACGCCGCGCGGTCACGCACGAACGGGTGGCAGTTCTCGACCTCGAACGTGAGGCCCGGCGTCGCCCCGCGCAGGTGCACGACCGCCACCGCCGCCCGCGTGCCGTTGGTGGTGGCGTGGAACGCCGGATCGTCCCGCGCCCCGCCCACCGAGCGGGTGCGCTCGGGCGGAGCCGTCCCGGCCGCCGCCGCGGCGTCGGGCCACCAGGCGATGCCCCAGCCGTCCGGGTGCCGGGGGGAGAGGTCGGCGAACGAGGCGAGGTCGGCTGCGCCAACCGCCTCCGCGACGGTCATCGGCTGCCGTGCGACGTGCGCGAGCAGGCGGCACATCAGTAGATCTCGAAGTACTCGCGCATCTCCCACTCGCTGCGCGCCGCCGGGTCGTTGCCAGCCTCGGCGTGCCGCGCCACCTCGGCACGTTTCATCATCACCAGGTAGTCGACGAGGGCGTCGCCGAACTGCTCGCGGTAGAGCTTGGACGAGTCGAGCGCGTCGGCGGCCTCGCCGAGCGACTGCGGCAGCAGGTCGGCCTCCTCCGCGTACGGGTCGCCGACGATCGGCGGCGGCGGCGCGGCGCCCCGCTCGATGCCGTCGAGCCCGGCCGCGATGTTGGCGGCGAGCCAGATGTACGGGTTGGCCGCGGGCTCGCTCATCCGGTTCTCGACGTGCGTGCTCGCGTCACCGGGGCCGCCCTGGATGCGGATCAACGCGCCCCGGTTGTCGAACGCCCAGCCGATGCGGTCGGGCGCGAACGAGTAGGGGCGGAAGCGCGCGTACGCGTTCGTGGTCGGATCGCCGAACAGCGTCATCTCGCGCGCATGGTCGAGCAGCCCTGCCACGAACTGCGTCCCGAGCGGCGACAGCAGCTCGGTCTCGTGCACGAACGCGTTCTGGCCGGTGGAGCTGTCGACGAGCGACTGGTGCAGGTGCCAGCCGGACGGGAAGAAGTTCGGCAGCGCCGGCCAGCACATGAACGACGCCAGCAGCCCGCGGCGCGAGCAGATGGCCTTCATCGTGCTGCGGAAGAGGATCATCGAGTCGGCCGCGTCCAGGCCCTCCAGCGGGCTGAACGTGAACTCGAACTGGCCGGGACCCCACTCGTCCTCCATCGAGCGCGGCGGCAGGCCGACGTCCCAGAGGGCGTCGCGGAGCGCCTCGAGCAGATCGGAGGCGCCATCGAGACGGGCGTCGGAGAGGAACTGGTAGCCGCGTTCGACGATGTCGACGACCGGCGCCGGCCCCGGCTGCCCGGTGTCGTCGAGGGCGATGCGGCCCTCATCGGCGTAGCGCGTGATGTAGAACTCGACCTCGAGCCCGGAGTAGCAGCGGTAGCCGGCCTCCTCCAGGCGCTCGAGCTGCTTGCGCAGCTGCGCACGGCCGTCGAGCGGCATCGGCTTGCCGTTCGAGAAGTACGCGTCGCAGAGCATCCAGCCGGTGCGGTCGGCCCACGGCAGGATCCGGAAGGTCGTCGGGTCGGGGACGATCGAGATGTCGGGGAAGCCGGTCATCTCGTCGATGCCGAAGCCGCCGCCCTCCGCGAAGGCGGGCGGGAAGACGCAGTTGCCCGTGTCGAGGCTGTAGATCGCCCCCGAGAAGTCCGACCCGTTGCGCATCGCGGAGATGGCGGCCTCGCCGGACAGGTGCTTCGCGCGCGGCAGGCCGTGCTGGTCGACGACGATGATGCGCACCGTCCGCAGCCCGGCCTCGCGGATGCGCGCCGCGACCTCCTCGGCTGCAGCCTGCTGCTGCTCGGTGTGCAAGCCGTGCGCCTTGACGAACCCGGTGGCGCCCACCCCGAGTCCGACGCCGCTGGCGAGTCCCTCGCTCACGCCTCAACCCCCTCGAAATTCCGCGATGCGGCGAGGATAACGCGTCGCCTCGGCCTGTGGTGGGCAGATCCAGGGAGTTGCGCCACAAGTCAATTACGTGTATATACACTCAATGATCCTCGACGTGCAGTGCATCTGTTCCACCGCCCGGGCCGCGAGCCGCGAGCTGACACGGCGCTACGACGAGGCGCTGCGGCCCGCCGGGCTGCGCACCACGCAGCTGTCGCTGCTCTCGCGGCTCACCGACGAGGGGCCGCTGCCGGTCACGCAGCTCGCCGCCCGGCTCGGCCTCGACCGCACCAGCCTCACCCGCGAGCTGCAGGTGCTCGGCGGCCGCGGCCTCGTCTCGATCGATCGCGGGGACGACCGGCGATCCCGCGTCGTCTCGCTGACGACTGCGGGCGGCGAGACCCTCGCCGCCGCCTGGCCGCGGTGGGAGCAGGCGCAGGCCGACGCCCTCGCCGATCTCGGCGACGAGCGCGTGACGCGGCTGCTGCACGACCTGCGCGCCGTCTCGGCGCTCGCGGCGGTGCGGGCGGCATGACGCGCATCCTCGTCATCCAGCACGTCGCCTCGGCACCACTGGCGGCGTACGCCGAGGTGCTCGCGGCTCGCGGCGCCGCGATCGACGTCGTCGACTGCGAGGCCGGTGACCCCATCCCCGCGACCCTTGCCGGCTCCGACGGCGTCATGTCGCTCGGCGGCCCGCAGAGCCTGTACGACCCGGCCGGGCTCGACTGGCTCGAGCCGGAGCTCGCACTGCTGCGCCATGCCGTGGCCGCCGACGTGCCCGTCTACGGCGTCTGCCTCGGCGCCCAGCTGCTCGCGCTGGCGTTCGGCGGTGAGGTGTACGCGGGCGACGTGCCCGAGGTCGGCCCGGCGCCCATCTTCCGGACGGCCGCGGCGCGCGACGACGCCGTCTTCGGCCGGCTTCCGGACACCATCCCCGCGTTCCACTGGCACGCCGACACGTTCACGTTGCCCACGGGAGCGACCCTGCTCGCGAGCTCGGAGCGGTATCCGAACCAGGCGTTCCGCATCGGCCGGTCCGGCTACGGCGTGCAGTTCCACGCCGAGTCGAGCCTCGACACCGTCCGCGGCATGACCGAGATCCCGGCCACGGCCGCGCAGCTGGAGCTCGCGCTCGGCCCCGGTGCTGCCGGCGCGGTGCTGGCGGCGGCGACGCGCGAGCTGGACGCCGTCCACGAGATCGCACGGCAGCTGATCGGCGCCTGGCTCGACGTCTGCGGCGACCGCGCCGCTGTGGGACGATCGGCGGATGCCTGACACCGCCGCCGCCACCACCGACTACCCGTCGTTCAGCCTCCAGGGCCGGGTCGCGCTCGTCACGGGCGCCTCGCGCGGCATCGGCCGGGCGCTCGCCCTGGCCCTCGCCGCGGCCGGCGCCGACGTCGTGCTCGGCGTCCGCGACCGGGAGACGGGCGACGAGCTCGCGGCCCAGATCGTGGCTACCGGCCGCCGCGCCCACGTCGAGCTGCTCGACGTCACCGTCCCGGCGCAGATCGCGAGTGCGGTCGCCGGCGCCGTCGCGGCGCTCGGCCGCATCGACATCCTCGTCAACAACGCCGGCCTCGGACCGGAGAACCTGGCGGAGGACGTCACCGAGGCCGACTTCGACCTCACCTGCGCCGTCAACCTGAAGGGCACCTTCTTCGTCTCGCAGGCCGTCGGCCGGCAGATGATCGCGCAGGGCTACGGCCGCATCGTCAACCTCGGCTCGCAGGCCGGCTTCGTGGCGCTACCGGGCGAGTCCGTGTACTGCATGACGAAGGCCGCCATCAGCCATCTGACGAAGTGCCTGGCGGTGGAGTGGGGCGGCCACGGCATCACGGTCAACGCCGTCGCACCGACGTTCATCGTCACACCCGGCACGGCCCCCGTCCTCGACGATCCCGTCATGAAGGCCGACATCCTCGAGCGCATCGCGGCCCTGCACCGGGTGGGCGACCCGATGGACGTCGCGGGTGCCGTCGTGTTCCTGGCATCACCGGCGGCGTCGCTGATCACCGGTCACACCATCCTCATCGACGGCGGCTGGACGGCCCGCTAGGTCAGACCTCGGCCAGTTGCCGGCGCAGACGGTCGCGCAACTCGGCGAACCGCCGGCGCTCGTCGATGATCAGCACCACCAGCACGGCCGCGAGCAGTGACAGCAACAAGAGTGCCGGCACCTGACCGGAGACGGCGATCAGCGCCACGCACACACCGGCGGCGATCAGCCGCTGGAGGCTGAAGCGGTGGACGTTGCGCCAGCGGAAGGCGACGTGTGCGACCAGGTACAGCGCGGCGCCGCCCAGCAGCGCGACGGCCGGCACGAGGTGCAGGTGCGCGCCCACGTCGATCAGCGTCTCCTCGACACCGACCGCCACCAGCACGATGCCGGCCACCATCGGGAAGTGCAGGTACGAGAAGGAGTCGCGCGCGATCTCGTTGCGCTCGCGGCCCGGTGCCGCGTTCGACAGACGGCGCGCGGCGACCAGTGCGACCACGTCGAAGTACAGCCAGAACAGCGCCGCCGCGACGGCCGTGCCGACCACGGCCGCGACCACCACACCGGCGTCGACGCCGACCTCGGCGCCGGCGCCGATGGCGACGATGGACTCACCGAGCGCGATCAGCACGATCAGCCCGTGCCGCTCGGCGAAGTGCCCCGGCACGAGCTTCCAGCCGCTCGAGTCGTAGACGTACGGACCGCCCATGTCGAGCACCAGCGCGAGGGCCCACAGTGCTCCCTGCAGGGCGCCGTCGGTGAACGCCGCAACCACCAGGAGGCCACAGCCGACCGAGGTGCTGACGAACAGCAACCCGACCGATCGGCGCAGGTGCGCATCGTCGCGACTGGCGAGGATGAACAGCCAGATCTGGCCGTACCGGAACGCCGCGTACGCGCACGCGAACAGCAGCGCGTCGTCGCCGAACGCCTCCGGCACGCACAGCGACACCACGAGCATCGCCGCCATCGCCGCGAACAGCGCGATGCGCACCGTGCCCTCCTCCGGGTCGACGACGCTCGTCAGCCAGGCGTACCCGACCCACGACCACCAGAGCATGCCGAGCGCCAGCAGGCCCTTGCCGAGTCCCGCCCAGGTCGGCTCGTGCACCATCAGCGCCGAGCACTGGGTGATCGCGAGCACGAACACCAGGTCGAAGAACAACTCGAGCGGCGTCACCCGCTCGGCGTCGCCCCGCAGCACGGCTGTGAGGTGCGGTCGCTGGCGTTCAGGCTCGGACACGGCGCCCATCTTGCCACGCCGTCCGAGCCCGGACAGCGCGACGGCCCCAGGAGTCGGGCTTCCCGGGGCCGTGCTGCGGTACTCGGTGACGGGTCTAGCGCGCGTCGAGCAGCGGCCGGATCTGACGCCACTTCTGGGCGTCGCCCTCGAGCGCGCGGATCTCGGTCGCCGCTGCGGACAGCAGCTTCGCGGCGGCGTCGAGCTGTGCCGCCAGCGAGTCGGTCGAGGCCGCGGGAGCGGCCGACGCGGCCTTGCGCGTGCCGCGGGCGGCGCGAGCCTTCGGAGCCGCTGCCGACCTGGCAGAGGCGGCGGGCTTGGAGCGGGGGCGTCGCTGCACCTCGCCGGCCTTGCGGGCCACACGGTAGTACCGCGCCTGCACGGTGCCGGCGCTCTCGCCGGTTTCGGCTGCGATCTGCTCGAACGCAGCCTTGCCGCTCTGGCCGCCGCGCATCAGCTCGACCGCGCGCATGTACGTGCGCTCGGTGGCACTCCCGTCATTGCCTGCTGCCGCCTTCTTGGCTCTGGACTCAGCCGCCATATTCAACACTCCCGTCGTTGGACCAAGAGAATGTACCGCAGGGTGTCACACCTACTCGTCGGGTGTGTGACGCCTTCCCATACGCCCCGACTGCAGCGGCGCAGCATTGCCAGAGCGCGCGTTATTCCTCGACGATCGACAGCGCCAGCTCGGGACACGACTCGACCGCGTCACGGGCATCGGCGGCATCCGCGGGGTCGACGGTGCCGTCACCGAGTAACACCGCGTACCCGAACTCGTCGTTCCCAAACACGGAGGGACAGATGGCCGAGCACTGCGCGTGCCCGACGCACATCGAGGAGTTGAGCGCGACCTTCATCGCGGCACGGGCCAGACCACGTTGAGCGGGCCGGCCTGGTACCACCCCGGGTCGGGTCCCGGCGCGAGTGAGAACTCCGGCACGCGCTTGATGAACTCCTCGACCGCGATGCGCATCTCGAGGCGTGCCAGGTGCGAACCGATGCAGCGGTGCGGACCGATGCCGAACGCGATGTGACGGCCGTCGCGCCGGTCGAGGTGGAACTCGTCCGGGTCGTCGAAGACGGCGCCGTCGCGGTTCGCCGAACCGAACAGCAGCAGGATCCGCTCGCCGGCCTTGAGCGACTGACCGGCCACCTCGGTGTCGCGTGTGACCGTGCGCGCCAGCGCCGTCACCGGCGCGTAGAGCCGCAGCGACTGCTCGACCAGGTTGCTGACGAGCGCCGGTTCGGCCACCACGGCTGCGAGATGGTCGGGGTTGACGGCGAGGTGGCGCAACGTCGCGCGGATGCCGAAGGCGGTGTTCTCGAGGCCCGCGACGAGCATGAAACAGCAGAGGTCGAGCACCTCATCGTCGCGGTACGGCCGGCCGTCGACGCTGCCGGTCAGCATCAGCGAGATGAGGTCGTCGCCGGGCTCGGTGCGGCGCCGCTCGATCTGGCGTTCCATGAACGCGTACAGGTCGTCGGCGGCCTGGAGGACGGCGGCCTCGCCGACGTCGGAGAGGCGCCCGTACATGAGCGTGTCCGTGGCCTCCCAGAACATCTCGTCGGTCTCGATGCCGAGCAGCAGCGTGATCATCAGCAGCGGCAGCGGCTTGCCGAGCATCTCGTACAGGTCGGCCTGACCGTCGGCGACCACCTGCTCGACCAGCGACGCGGCCAGCGCACGGACGTCGGTCTCCATCTTCACGACCTGGGCCGGCGCGAAGCTCGGCAGCAGCAGGTGCCGGTAGGCGGAGTGCTCGGGCGCGTCGGCCTCCATCGGCTTCAGCGGCCGGCCGTGGCCCATCGGCGGGACCAGCACGCCCTCGCCCGACGCGAACCGCTCGGGGTCGCGCCCGACCTCGTACACGTCCTCGTACCGGCTCGCGACCCAGAAGCCGCCCCACGTATCGCTGTGGAACACCGGGCAGGCGCCGCGCAGCGTCGCGTACACGTGTGCGCACTCGCGACGCATGTCGTGGTCGTTGTGATCGAAGTTCGCCGCCAGTTCGGCTACAGGGGCTGGTCGATCGTCGCTCATGACACTCCCGTTGGAGACGGCGGGCCAACGATATCGAGTCCCGGTGCGCGCCGCCGTGTCAGAGCACACCTTGTGAGCATGGTGACACGCCCCCGCAACGAGCGGGGGCCGGGTGTCAGCCGGCGCCCTCGGGCAGCACCTGGCCGCCGTCGACGATCAGCGTTTGCCCGGTGATGTAGCCCGACTCGGGCGCGGCCAGGATGCGCACAGCCCAGCCGATGTCGGCGGGCTCGGCCAGCCGGCCCATCGGAATCGCCGCCAGCATGCTGCGCTGGTGCTCGGGGCCGATGGCCGCGAAGCCCTCGGTGCGCACGTTCCCCGGCATGACGGCGTTCACCGTCACGCCCTCCGTCGCCACCTCGACCGCGATCGAGCGCATCATCCCGAGCATCGCCGCCTTCGATGCGCCGTAGTGCGCGAACCCGGACTGGCCCGTGATCGGCCCGGTGATCGACGACATCAGCACGATGCGCCCGTAGCCGCCCTCGCGCATCGCGGGCAGGCAGGCCTGGATGGCGAACAGCGCGCCCTTGACGTTGACGCCCATCACGCGGTCCCACTCCGCGCCCGACAGCACGCCGATGGCGCTGTACGGGTAGATGCCCGCCACGGCGACCAGGATGTCGATGCGGCCCCACTCGGCGACGACCGCGTCCGCCATCGTCGTCAGGAACTCGTGGTCGACCACGTCCCCCGCGAACGCCAGCGCCTGGTGGCCCTGCTTGCGCAGCTCGGCGGCGGTGGTCTCCGCCCGGTCGCGCTCCACGTCGGAGATGACGACGCGCGCACCCTCCGCGGCGAGCACCTCAGCCACGGCGCGGCCGATGCCCTGGCCCCCTCCCGTGATGACGGCGACCTGGTCGCTCAGGCTCTGCATCGTGCTCCTCCGGTTCGCTGCCGTCGGGTTATAGACGGGCGGGGCGGCGGCGCGCGTCGCCGCGGTCGGCGAGCACCATGAGGAGCAGCATCAGGCCGAGCCCGGCGTAGATGGCGAGGTCGGCGAGGTTGAACGCGTTGCGCTCGTTGCGGGCGATGAAGTCGGTCACGTAGCCCAGGCGCAGCCGGTCGACCAGGTTGCCGACGGCGCCGCCGAGCAGGAGACCGCAGGCGATCCGGCGCGATGTGGACAGCGCCGGGTGCCGCGCGTAGAAGACCAGCGCGACCGCGAGCCCCACGACCGTCAGCAGCCCGACCGGCACCGCGGCGCCCTGCAGCGTGCCGCCGAGCAGGCCCGCGTTGCGCGTGTGGTGCAGCTCGACGAGGCCGCCCAGCCGGGTGGTGTCGCCGTACGGGAGCCGCGTGCGGACGGTCGCCTTCGCGATCTGGTCGGCGAGCAGCACGGCGCCGGCGACCCCGACCAGCACGAGCCAGTGCCCGCGCCCAGCGGACGGCGGGTCGTCGTCCACTACGTTGCCCCCATGCCGATTCGCCTGCACCGCTGTTCCAAGACCTGGCTCCACCTCGGGTTCGAGCCCTGCTGGAAGGTCCAGCGGGAGCTGGATCGCCAGGGTATCCCCTACGAGCTGGTGATCGGGCCGCAGCTGCGCGGCAAGCGGGACGAGCTCGAGCAGCTCAGCGGCCAGCGGCTGTACCCCGTGATCGAGTTCGAGGACGGCACCGTCTACCGCGAGGAGTCGGCCGACATGGCCGAGCGCATCGCGGCCGGCCGGCTCGGCGAGACCGCCGCGCAGTCCACTAGCCCGGCGTAGCCCGCTCGGCGAGGCGCCCCTCGAGACGGGCGAGCCGCTCGTCCCACCGCGCACCGGTCGACGCCATCCAGCCCATCGCCTCGGCGAACGGCGCCGGCGTGAGGCGGTAGCGCACCTCGCGACCGACCGGGTCGGCGACCACGAGGCCGGCGTCGCGCAGGGCCACCAGGTGCTTCGCGACCGCCTGGCGCGTCACCGGCAGCTCGGCCGCGAGCGACGACGCGGTGGCGCTGCCGACCTGCGACAGGCGGCGCACCACGGCGCGGCGGGTGGGGTCGGCCAGCGCGGCGAACACCCGGCCGGCGACGGCGTCGCGCTGCTCGCTCACCGGGCGCGCTGTACATCAACACGCCGGGCGGCGGCGCCGACGCCGCGCTCGCGATCTACGACGCGACGCGGTACATCCGCTGCGACGTGCAGACCATCGGCATCGCCATGTCGGGCGGCTCGCTGCTGCTCGCCGGCGGCACGCCCGGCCGGCGCGCCGTGCTGCCGAACAGCCGCATCCTCATCCACCAGCCGAGCGGCGGTTTCCCGGGCCAGTCGAGCGACGTCGCCATCCACGCCCGCGTCCCGCACGATCCTGGACGACACCGGTCACAGTCCGCACAGCGAGCGGGACGCGGCGCACGCCGTGGGCCAGTCGATCGCAGCCTCCGTCGCCGACGTCGATATGCTCGGCCGATGAAGCTCGGACTGCTGACGGCGGCGTTCCCCGATCGGTCGCTGCGCGAGGTGGCGGACTGGGCGCAGGCGAACGGGTTCGACGACGCTCGAGGTCGCGTGCTGGCCGGCGATCGGGTGGCGAGCAGCGGCGCTACGCGGGCGTCACCCACATCGACGTGCGAGAGCCTCGACGCCGCCGGCGCCGCCGCGGTCCGCGCCACGGTCGCGGAGCGCGGCCTGGAGATCTCCGTCGCTCGCGTACTACCCGAACAACCTGCACCCCGACGCGTCGCACCGCGGCCGAGGTCAACGCCCACCTGCGCGCGTCGTCGACGCGGCCGCGCTGCTCGGCGTGCCCATCGTCGGCACGTTCGTCGGCAGCGACCCGGCGCGCTCGCGTCGACGAGAACCTGCGCCGGTTCGCCGAGGTCTGGCCGGCCGCTGCTCGACCACGCGACCGCGGCAAGGGCGTCAAGATCGCGATCGAGAACTGCCCGATGATCTTCTCGGACGACGAGTGGCCGGGCGGCAAGAACCTCGCGCAGCACGCCCGCCATCTGGCGCGGATGTTCGACGATCGTCGCCCGACCCCGGGCTTCGGCCTGAACCTCGATCCGTCGCACCTGGTGTGGCTGATGATCGACTACGAGCGGGTGGTCTACGACTTCGCCGACCGCATCCTCCACGTCCACGCCAAGGACATGGAGATCGACCGCGACGGCCTCTACGAGCACGGCGCGATGTCGGCCGGCATCGGCTGGCAGGTGCCGCGCCTGCCGGGCCTCGGCGAGGTGCGCTGGGATCGCTTCTCGCCGCGCTGTACGCGATCGGCTACGACGACGTGGTCTCGGTCGAGCACGAGGATCGGGCGTTCGAGGGCAGACGTAGGAGCTCGTCAAGCGCGGCTTCCTGATCGCGCGCAACGCGCTCCGCCCGCTGATCGCCTGAGTCCACCCCCGAAGATGTAGCCGCTCGTTTGCGACGGGCCGCGCACGAACGCGGACCGCACCGAGACGGACCGTGCCGAAGCGCGCGCTTTGCGCGCCTCCCGCGCGGAAACGTTCTGGGGTCAGACCCCAGAACGGCCGTTTTCGGGGTCAGACCCCACGCGTTTTTCCGGCTTTCGGACGGGAAAAGAGGGCGGCTCAGACCTCGTAGGTCGTCAGCTCGACGGTGATGCCGTCGGGATCCGTCACGTACAGCGACAGACACGCGACGTGGTCGTGGAACTCATAGGTCGTGCCCTCGCGGTCGAACCGCTCGCGGGTGGCGGCGAAGGCCGCGCCGGTGACGCGGAAGGCGACGTGGTGGAAGCCGGACGGGAACCCCTCGGACGCCTGGAACAGGGCGACGCCGCTGCCCGTGTCCGGGCCGAGCAGCATCGCCGGCGCGTTGCCCCACCGGTCCTCGTGCACCCGCTCCAGGCCGAGCAGCTCGCGGTACCAGGCGATCGACGCGGCCTGGTCGGCGACCCGAAAGCCCACGTGGTCGAGCCCCTCGTGACCGTCCGGCACGTCAGAACCCCGCGACGTCGTGCGGCGTGTACGGGCCGAGCGCGAGGGCGGAGACATCGAGGCCGGTGTGGCCGAGCTTCACATATCGCATGGCCCCGAGCCTAGCGCTCCTAGGCGACCGTCCAGCCCCCGTCCACGACGAGCTCGGTGCCGGTGATGTAGGACGCCTCGTCCGACAGCAGGAAGGCGGCCGCCGACGCGATCTCGGACGGCCGGGCGAAGCGGCCCAGCGGGACCCGGGCGGTGATGCGCGCGAGCACCTCCGGATCGGTGCCCGAGGCGCGCTCGGCCATCGGCGTCGCGACCACGCCCGGCGCCACCGCGTTGACGCGGATGCCGAGCGGCGCCATGTCGCGGGCCAGCATCTTCGTCATCATCGCCAGCCCCGCCTTCGACG
The DNA here is from genome assembly GCA_963722525.1 of uncultured Actinomycetes bacterium. Classification (GTDB taxonomy): domain Bacteria; phylum Actinomycetota; class Thermoleophilia; order Gaiellales; family F1-60-MAGs149; genus VFJZ01. The sequence continues at coordinate 2,592,148 of CAVRMM010000002.1, forward strand.
CGGCGTAGTGCACCTGGCCGTGCGGCTTCGAGATCACGACGACGGTGCTCGACTCGATCGACGTGATGTTGACCATCGCGCCGCCCACGCCGGCCTCGGTCATGATCGCCGCGGCGGTGCGGCAGACGAGCAGCGGGCCGTGCAGGTTCGCGTCGAGCAGCCGGTGCCACGTCGCGTCGTCGACATCGGCGTAGCCGTGTGGCGTCGAGAGACCCGCGGAGTTGACGACGGCGGTGGGGACGCCGAGCGACGCCGCCACCCCGCCGATCGCGGTCACGACGTCGGTCTCGCGGGTGACGTCACACGGCACGGCCATCGCGCGGCCGCCGGCGGCGTCGATCTGGGCTGCCGTCGCCGCCGCCCCGTCGCCGTTCAGGTCGAGGCACGCCACCGCGGCGCCGTCGGCCGCCAGGCCCAGCGCGATCGCCTGGCCGATGCCCGACGCCGCGCCGGTGACCAGCGCCACGCGGCCGTCGAACCGGCTCATGCCGCGTCCAGTGCCGCAACGGCCTGCGTGAAGCACTCGATCGGCGCCCGCACGACGCCGGCGCCGATCTGGCCGCCGTCACGCCCGCCGATGCCGGCGTCGATGACCGGCAGCACGCCGGTGGCGACCACCTTGCGGACGTCGATGCCGGTCGGCGTGCCGCGGTAGTCCAGCCACGGCAGCTTGAACGTCGTGTTCTCGCCGACGCAGATGTCGTACATCGACAGGTTGCGCTCGAGCATCGCCTGGGCCGAGCCACCCTGGTAGCTCTGCAGCGCGGGCGCCGCCGCCTGCGCGAAGCCGCCAAGGCCGACCGTCTCCGTGATGCAGCTCTCGCCGCCCATCCAGGCGATCTCGTCGACGGTGTGCCCCTCGAACAGCTTCGCCTGCACGTCGGCGTGCGGCCCGACGAACCACTGGTCGCCCAGCCCGCTGACCCGGATTGCGAAGCCCTCGCAGCCGATCACCAGCGCCGTCACGACGGCGCTGCCCGAAATGCCGTGCGCACCGTCTGCGATCGCCTTGGAGGCCGCCATCGAGAGGCGCAGGAAGAAGTAGTCGCTCGACGCCAGCATCTCGACGGTCGCGTCGACGCTGGGCCGGTCCGCCGCTGCGATATCGAGCAGCGCCGGCAGCAGCGCGCGCTCGAACAGCATCGTGGCGGCGGTGTTGCGGCTGTGCAGCTCGTCGCCCAGGTTGAGCGCGCGGCGCATGATCGGCTTCAGCGCCACGCCGCCGCTGCGGCGCACGGCGTCGGCCACCACCGGCGCGACCTGCTCGTGCACGTAGTTGAGCTGGTCGCGGACGGCGTCGTCGTAGCAGCCGTAGTTGAGGCGGCGCGGCTCGTTGCCCTCGTAGAAGTTGCAGAAGCCGACGTTGCCGAACGGCCGGTTCTCGACCACGAACACCGGCATCGACGCCGTGTACACGCCGGCCACCGAACCGACGCAACCGTGGGCGTGGCAGGGCGCGATCCGGATCTCGCCCGCGGCCAGCTTCTGCTCGGCCTCCTCGCGAGAGGCCGCGAGGCCCTCGAACTGCGCGGCGCCGATGATGGCCTCGCGCTGCCCGCCGACGTACCGCTCCCAGGGCAGCGGCGCGCCGGAGGTGAGGATCAGGTCCGGCGTGAATCCCGGTACGACCTCGCCGGCCGGGCGGATGTCGGTCAGGAACGGCTCCGACCCGCACAGCCGCTCGAACGCGAGCCGGTCGGGATCCGCGGCCATCAGGCCCACACGAAGTACTGGTCGTACTCCCACTGCGTGACCGGCGCGTCGAGCGCCGGATCGACGCCGTTCTCCTCGGCCCACGCCGCGAACTCGGCCGCCTCCTCGGCGTGCACGATCACGAGGTGGTCGACGAGCTGCTCGCCGAGGATGGACCGCGCAATCGCGGAGCCCTTCATCGCCTCGACGCTCGCCGCGAGCGTCTTCGGCAGCTTCGTGAAGTTGCCGTTCTCGATCGGATCGCCGACGGCGTAGGCCGGCGGCTCGAGCTCCTCGCGGATGCCCTTCAGACCACCCGCGAAGATCGCCGCCAGCGACAGGTACGGGTTGACGTCGGGGCCCGGCGCACGATGCTCGAGCCGCGCCATCTTCTCGGGCATCGAGCCGTGGACGACACGCAGCGCCACCGCGTGGTTGTGCGGTCCCCACGACGTGTTCCTCGGGCGCCCACGACAGCCGGTCCATGCGCCGGTGCGAGTTGACCCACGGCCGGAACGCGAGGTGCAGGTCGGGCATCGTCTCCATCATCCCGGCCGCGAAGTTCCCGGCCAGTTTCGACAGGTCGCCCTTCTCGGCATCCCAGAACGCGTTCGCGCCGTCGCGGAAGACGCTGACGTTGTGATGCGCGCCGTTGTGCGAGTCGGCGCTGTGCATGTGGAGCGCCGGCATGAACGTCGGCACGAGCCCGTACTCGTCCGCCAGCGTGCGCAGGTACCCCTTGACGCGCAGCGCGTCGTCGGCAGCCTTGAGCGGGTCCTCGTGCGCGCACGTGAACTCGAACATGCCGTGGCCGTACTCGGTGTGGAACGCCTCGATGGCGATGCCCGAGTCGAGGCAGCGCCCCATGAACTCCTTCGCGAAGGCCTCGAAGTTCGGGTACTTCGAGATGCTGTAGAAGTCCCAGCCGCGCCCGAACGACTTCAGCTCGGTGTAGCGGCCTGCGCGCATCAGGTCGTCGTCGGCCTCGTACAGGTAGAACTCCCATTCGACCGAGCCGCGGGGCTGCAGCCCGAGCGCCTCGTACTCCGCCACGACGCCCTTCAGGATCTGCCGTGCGTCCATCGGACACGCCGAGCCGTCCTCCATGAAGAAGTCGCACAGCACCGCGGCCGTGTCGGGTCGCCACGGGCAGCGGGTGACGGTGTCGTAGTCGGGCACGCCGACGATCTTCGGGAAGCCGTTGTCGAAGTCGGACCAGAAGTCGATCGTCATCTGGTCGCCGCCGCGCGACGAGTAGAGCAGGCTCGAGACGCCGGTGCCGCCGGCCGAGAGACCCTTCTGCAGCGGCGTGTACTTGCCGCGCATCATCCCGTTCATGTCGGGGAACTGCATCTCGATGAACCGGACGCCATCGGCTGCGAGCTCGTCGATGATCGTCTTCGCCCGAGCGGCGCGTTCGTCGTAGGCGCTCTTCGAAAACATGTCGGTGTTCCTCCGGAGGGCTAGGCGATGCTGAAGGCGGACGAGAAGCGGGGGGCGACCTCGCGGGCGAACCGCTCGGCCCAGCGTTGCTGCACGGCGCGCGGCGTACCCGGTGTGACGGTCTGCGGGATGATGTGGTTGAAGCCCGCGTCGACGAACTGCTGGACGCGCTGTGCGATCGTATCGGGCGACCCGATCAGCTGCCCCTCCGTCCACGGGATGATCGCCTCCGGGTCCGTCAGCACCTTCCAGCGCTCGAACGTCGCGGCCCAGCCCTCGTAGCCCTTCACGTTGGTCATGTCGACGTGGAAGGCACCGTAGTGGTCGATCTGCGCCTGCATGTAGCGCGTCATGTAGATCTGCGCCTCGGCGATCGCCTCCTCGTCGGTGTCGGCGATGACGGTGTTGACGAGCAGCGGCCGCAGCGTCGCGACGTCGTGGAGCGTGCCCACCTCGGCCGCGCGCTTCTCCCACGCCGGCAGCAGCTCGACGGTCTGGACGCCGAAGCTGGTGCACATCGGCGCCAGCCCGAGCTCGGCCATGACGGCGGTCGACGAGGCCGACCCGATCGCGCCGAAGAAGTCGATCCGCTCGCGCACCGGCGTGGGCCGGATCCGCACCGGCAGGACGACCTCGAGATGTTCGCCCTGGTACGTGAATGGCTCGCCGGTCATGGCCCGGTCGAGCACGTCCCAGGTCTCGCGGAAGCGCTCGCGCGCCTGGGTCATGTCGACGCCGAACGCGTCGTACTCGTACTTCGCGGTGCCGCGGCCGAGCCCGATGTAGAGCTTCTGCTCTGTCATGTTGGTCAGCATCGCGAGCTCGCCCGCGAGCCGCAGCGGGTCGTGCCACGGCGCCACCAGCACGCACGTCCCGAGTGCGAGGTCGGGATACGCGGCCGCGATGTGCGCCATCGACACCACCGGCGCCGGGCACGGGTAGTAGTCGCTGAAGTGGTGCTCGATCAGCCACGCCGTGCGGTAGCCGAGGTTGCGGTGGAAGCCGCACCCGTCGAGCAGGCCCGCGTACAGGTCGGCGTCCGGCACCCCCGGTGCGTCGGCCGGGACCGCGAGAAATCCAAAATCCACTCCACCCATGGGCCAGAGATTAGACCTTATGCGCTTTCGCGGTCAAGCACCGCGGCCCGGTGGGAGTACGCTTCGCCGCCATGGTCGCACCGGTCAAGCGCGTCTGCCTGCTCGGCGCCGAGTCGACCGGCAAGACCACGCTCTCCGCGGCGCTGGCCGACGTGTTCGGCACGCTGGTCAACCCGGAGTACGGCCGGCCGTACACCGAGATCGGCCGCGATCCCGACGCACCGTGGACGAGCGCGGAGTTCGCGCACATCGCGCGCATCCACTGCTGGTACGAGGACTTCCTCGCCGGCTACGCGCACCGGGTGCTGTTCTGCGACACCGACGCGTTCACGACGGCGGTGTTCCACGAGGTCTACCTCGACCGGCCCGCCACCGGCTTCGACGACCTCGTGGCGCGCGACTACGACCTGTTCGTCGTCTGCGGGCTCGACGTGCCCTGGCGCGGCGACGGCATCCGCGAGTTCGAGGAGAAGCGGCGCTGGATGCACGAGCGCTACGTCGAGCGGGCACGGGCGAGCGGGCGGCCGTGGCTCCTGGCCGAGGGTCCGCACGAGGCCCGGCTGGCCGAGACCCGCGCGGCCGTCGACCGCCTGCTCGACGGCGACGCGACCGTCACCGCCGCAACCTGACGCGGCGCGGCACACAGCGGCCCTGCCACGGCTGGCGCCAGGGTCGGACCCGTGCCAGCATTGGCGGCGGTCGCGCCCGGCGCGGTGCCGGCGGGCCACCAGGGAGGCCGTCGTGGCTGGCTACCGTCTGCACGATCTGACCAGGCCGATGACGCGCGAGACCATCGTCGCGCTGGCGGGCAAGCTCGCCGCCGGCGACGATCGCTACGCCGACATCGTCAAGGACCCGCTGCGCAGCTGGGAGCACGAGAACGGCGCGATCTTCCACCTGCACCTGCAGGACCACTACGGCACGCACGTCGACGCGCCGATCCACACCGTCCGCGACGCGGCGGGCATCGACCAGGTCGACTTCACGCGGTTCTTCGGCGAGGCGGTCGTGGTCGACGCCTCCGCCCACACGCTGCAGGCGCTCGGCCCCGAGCACTTCGAGGAGATCGCGGGCGACGTCCGCGCCGGCGACATCGTCCTCCTCCACAGCCTCGACGAGCCGGCGACGATCGACGCCTACATCGAGGAGCAGACGTGGGTCTCGCCCGAGGGCGCGCAGTGGCTCGTCGATCGCGGCGTGAAGAGCGTCGGCTGCGAGACGTGGGGCATCGAGCACGTCTACGACGGCTATCTCGTCAAGAACTACTACGACGCCGCCACCCCGCAGCCGACGTGGCCGACCCACCAGATCCTGCTGTCGAACGACGTCTACATCATCGAGGGCCTGACCGGCCTGGCCGCCCTCAAGGGCAAGCGCGTCATGTTCTCGGCGCTGCCGCTGCCGATCCCCGGCGGCAGCGGCTGCCCGGTGCGTGCGGTGGCCTGGGAACCGGTCCCGTAGCGCAGGTACGGCTGGCCACACCTCGAGACACCTGCCCGCCGAAAGTCGGGGCCACCCGGCCGGAGCGAGTATTCCCGGCATGAAGCGCGAACTCGACAGCCGACACAACTCCCATGGCGAGCGTGTGACGCTCGTCTGGAACTCCGACACGGACGCTGTCGAGATCGAGCTCGCAGACGGCGAAGGCACCGTCCGCACCGCGCCGGTTCCGGCACATCGCGCGCTCGATGCCTTCCGCCACCCATATCTCTATGTCGATCCCACCTGCATCCCCCAGACCCTCATCGCAGCCTGACGGATCGACTCTTACGCCGCACGAGCGGCAATCGTGACCGTGAACCGCTGACTCTCCCTCCGCGGTTCACGGTCACGACATCACCCTGCCGGAGCCCGGTCGACCCGGCCGGCGATCAGGGTCGGCCGTCGCCGGGCAGAGAGCCCGTGTGAGTCCGTAGAATGGGCGGGCCTTGGAACCGATCCTCTATCTCACCCGCGGCGAGGTGCGCCGCCTGCTCCCCTCGTGGGAGGCGCAGATCGACCTGGTCGCGGCCACCTACCGGTCGATGGCCGCGGGCCGCGTGGAGCTGCCGCCGAAGCCCGGCATCCACCCGCGCCAGGACGCCTTCATCCACGCGATGCCGGCATACATCGAGGACACCGACGTCGCGGCGATCAAGTGGGTCTCGGGCTATCCGAGCAACCAGGCGCTCGGCCTGCCGTACATCAACGGCCTGATGATCGTCAACGACGCCGCCACCGGCATGCCGACGGCGATCATGGACGCCGCCGAGATCACCGCCGCCCGCACCGCCGCGGCCAGCGGCGCGTGCATCCGCCACTGGGCGCCGGCCGGCTGGAAGCGCGCCGCCATCATCGGCTGCGGCGAGCAGGGCCGCTACCACGCCGAGATGATCGCGACGCTGCATCCGGGCGCCGAGCTGAGCGTGTACGACCCCGACCCGGACCGCATCGCGTCGATGCCCGTGCCGGTGACCGGGCATCCGAGCGTGCAGGAGGCCGTGGCCGGCGCCGACGTCGTCGTGACGCTGGCGCCGATCGTGCAGCCGCCCGCGCCGACGCTGCAGCGCGCGTGGCTCGGCGACCGGTTCCTGGCGCTGCCCGCCGACTTCAACGCCAGCTTCCTGCCCGACGTGTCGGCGGACGCCGACCTGTTCCTGGCCGACGACATCGGCCAGTACCGCTACTACCAGGGGCAGGGCCAGTTCGGCGGCTGGGGCGTGCCCGAGCGCACCGCGGGCCAGGAGCTCGACACGCCCAACACCGCCGCGCGGGTGGTGTGCTGCAACCTCGGCGTCGGCGCCCTGGACGCCGCCTTCGCCAACGCCGCCCTGCAGGCCGCAGCCGGCACCGATGTGGGAACCCGGCTGCCGGTCTGACGAGCGGCCGCGCCGAGTGGTAGCGTCACCGCATGGCTGCAGCAGACGATTTCCGCCAGCGCGCCCGGCGCACGTGGGCCGGCGGCGACTGGGACGCGGTTTCCCGCACGATCGCACCCGTGGGCCCGGTGGTGCTCGACGCGATCGGGGTCGAGCGCGGCCACGACCTGCTCGACGTCGGCACCGGCAGCGGGGGCACGATCGCCATCCCCGCCGCGCTGCGCGGCGCCACCGTCGTCGGCTGCGACATCACGCCGGAGCTGTTCGAGCACGCCCGCCGCCGCGCCGCCGAGGCGAACGTCGAGGTGGAGTGGGTCGAGGGCGACGCCCAGGACCTGCCGTTCGGCGACGAGAGCTTCGATCGCGTCACGTCGACGTTCGGTGCCATGTTCGCGCCCGACCACGCGAAGGCGGCGCAGGAGCTGGTGCGGGTCTGCCGGCCGGGTGGCCGCATCGGCATGTCGACCTGGGCCGACGACGGCTTCGCGGGCGGGCTGTTCAAGCTGACCGGCTCGTACATGCCGCCGCCGCCGGCGGGCGTGCAGACGCCGCAGGCCTGGGGCGACCCCGACCACGTGCGCGAGATGTTCGGGACGGCCGGCGTGACGGCGAAGGTCGCACGCCGGCAGGTCGAGTTCGCGTTCGCCTCGGAGACGGAGGCCGTGCAGCACTACGCGGACAAGTTCGGCCCGTTCATCGCGCTGCGCGGCATCATCGAGCCGCAGGGCAAGTGGGATCCGTTCATCGCCGAGTTCGCCGACCTCGTCCACCGGTTCAACACGTCGGGCGACAACACGGCGAAGATCGGGTCGGACTACCTGCTGATAACGGCCCAGCGCTGATCGTATGCTCCCGGGCACGCGACCCGGGGAGTGAGATGCCAGAGATCACGGCGGCGGTGTGGAACGGCGGCGACCAGCTGCAGCTGGAGCAGCTGCGGCTCGTGGATCCCGGCGAGGGCCAGGTGCGCGTGCGCATGGCCGCGGCCGGCGTCTGCCACAGCGATCTCCACGTCGTGAAGGGCGAGTGGGCGCGCCGCTATCCGCAGGTGCTCGGCCACGAAGGCTCTGGCATCGTCGAGGAGATCGGCGCCGGCGTCACGACCCTCGAGGTCGGCGACCACGTGGTGCTGTCGTGGACGCCGTACTGCGGCGCCTGCCCCCAGTGCCTGCGAGGCCGCTACGTGCTGTGCGAGGTCGCCGGCCGCACGAACAACCTCCTCGGCGACGCCCGGCCGCGGCTGTGGCGCGGTGACGAGGCGGTCGCCTCGATGGGCGGGCTCGGCACCTTCGGCGAGCAGACCGTCGTGCCGGAGACCGGCGCCATCCGCATCGCCCGCGACCTGCCGCTCGACGTCGCCGCCCTGGTCGGCTGCGCGGTCACGACCGGCGTCGGCTCCGTGATCAACACCGCGGCCGTCGAGCCCGGGTCGACGGTGCTCGTCGTCGGCTGCGGGGGCGTCGGCCTGTCGGCGATCCTCGGCGCGGTGCTGGTCTCGGCCGGCCAGATCATCGCCGTCGACGTCATCGACGCGAAGCTGGAGCTGGCCCGGCAGCTCGGCGCCACGCACACCGTCAACGCGGCCGGCGTGAGCATCCCGGACGAGGTGCGCAAGCTGACCGAGGGCCGCGGCGTGCGCTACGCGTTCGAGGCGATCGGCCGGGGCGACACCATCGAGGCGGCCTACCAGTCGCTCGACGCGGGCGGCACGATGACGATCGTCGGCCAGGTGCCGGACGGCGTGCGCATCAGCATCGACCCCTACGAGATGTCCGACCGCGAGAAGACGCTGACCGGCTCCAACTACGGCTCTGCCCGACCCCCGCTCGACTTCCCGCGGCTGCTCGGCTGGTACGCGGCCGGCCAGCTGAACCTCGACCCGCTGATCGCGCGGCGCATCTCGCTCGGCGAGGTCAACGAGGCGTTCGCGGAGCTCGCCACCGGCCGTGCCACGCGGTCGGTGATCGTGTTCGATACCTAGCGGCTGGGCCCGCCGGGCGGCGTACTATCGGGCTGTCACATGGGTGATATCGACCTCAACGCCTTCCCCGAGCCGTGGGACACCGTCGTCCTGATCGCGGCGGCGTTCCTGCTCGCGTGGATCGTCTCGCGGTCGTCGCAGCGCCTGGCGGAGTTTCTCGTCAGCCGGTTCCAGGCCCGTCACTTCGATCCCGAGAACGCCACCAGCGGCGTCATCATGGGGCTGAAGCGGCGCGCGACGATCGTGTCGCTCGTCCAGACCAGCGTCCGATACGCGGCCTACGGCCTGGCGATCCTGTTCGCCGTCGCCAAGATCTCGGGATTCGGCGGCACCAGCGCGGTGGCCGGCGCGTCGCTGTTCATCCTGCTCGTCGGCTTCGCGCTGCAGCGGTTCCTGATCGACCTCCTGACCGGCTTCTTCATGCAGTTCGAGGGCTGGTTCGCGGTCGGCGACTCGATCATCATCGAGCCGTGGAACCTGGCCGGCGTGGTCGAGGAGATCTCGCTCCGCTCGACGCGGCTGCGGTCCGTCACCGGTGAGGTGATCCGCATCCACAACGGCAACGTGTACGGCGCCCGCGTACTGCCGCGCGGCACGCGCGAGGTGAGCATCGAGATCTTCGTGCGCGACGAGGCCGAGGGGCGCCGCGTGCTGAGCGACATCTCCCGCGTCATGCCCGCCGGGCCGACGCAGTTCATCCGCCAGCCGTGGATCGAGAGCGCGAACACGCTCGACGGCGACCTCGTCCACATCCGCGCCCGCGCCACCGTCGCGCCGGGCCGCGAGTGGCTGGCCTACGAGTTCCTGCCCGGCGTGCTGAAGGAGCGCGCGCCGGCCGGGCTGATCGTCCACGGGCCGGTGATCATGGCGGTCGACGAGATCGCCGGGCGCGCCTATGCCGGGGCGGCGCTGCCCGCACCGGTCGCTCCCTGACACCGGGCTATGCTTGCCGGCACCGACCTCGCCCGCGACGAGAGGCCCGCATGCCCAGCGCGACCACGTACCTGATCACCGGCGCCGGTTCCGGCATCGGCGCCGCCACCGCCGGCCTGGCGGCCCGCCGCGGCCACTCGCTGATCCTGCTCGACTTCAACGCCGACGGCGTCCGCGCGACCGCGGATGACGCCCGCGCGCAGGGCATCAAGGCCGTCGACATCGCGGTCGACGTCACCGACGCGCCGGCGCTCGCGGCCGCGATCGACCGGGGCGTGGCCGAGGTCGGCGTGCCGCGCGGGGCGGTCTGCTGCGCCGGCATCGACCGGGGCGGCCCGAGCCACGAGCTCGACGTCGACGTGTGGGACCAGGTCATCGGCACCAACCTGCGCGGCACGTTCCTGACGGCGCGCGCGGTGATCTCTCACCTGCTCGCCGCGGGCCAGCCGGGCGCGATCGTCTGCATCTCCTCCGTGCTCGCGAGCGTCGCGACGCCCGGCGGCACCGCCGCCTACTGCGCGTCGAAGGGCGGCGTCGCGTCGCTGGTGCGCAGCCTCGCGGTCGAGTACGCCGACCGCGGCATCCGCGTCAACGCGCTGGCGCCGGGCGCCACCGAGACGCCGCTGATGTGGGCGCCGGTCGCGCCGGAGGACCTGCCGTCGATGCGCGAGATCGTCGACGGCGACGTGCCGATGGGCCGCGTCGCGATCCCGATCGAGCAGGCCCAGGCCGCGCTGTTCCTGCTGTCCGACGAGGCCACCTACATGACGGGCTCGGAGCTCGTCGTCGACGGAGGCGTGCTGGCCCGCGCGTCGCTCTCCGTCTGACACCACCACCGAGGAGCTACCTACGATGCGCATCCTGGTCCTGCAGCACATCGCCTGCGAGCCGCCCGCCGTCTACGAGGACGTCATGAACGAGCGCGGCTGCGAGATCTTCCGCGTCGAGCTGGACGAGGGCGAGACGATGCCGGGCTGGGACCAGTTCGACGGCCTCGTCGTGATGGGCGGCCCGATGGGCGCCTACGACGAGAACGACCATCCCTGGCTGGCGGACGAGAAGACGCTGATCCACGACGCCGTCATCGCCGGCGTGCCGTTCTTCGGCGCGTGCCTGGGCGTGCAGCTGCTGGCCAGCGCGCTCGGCGCGCACGTGTATCCCGGGCCGGTGCCCGAGGTGGGCGTGCACGACGTGCACCTGACGGACGAGGGGCGCGCCGACCCGCTGTTCGCGCACCTGCCCGACACGCTGCCGGCGCTGCAGTGGCACAGCGACACGTTCGACCTGCCCGACGGCGCGGTGCGGCTGCTGACGTCGCCGGCGTACGAGAACCAGGCGTTCCGCTGGGGCGACGTCGCCTACGGCGTGCAGTTCCATCTCGAGGTCGACGAGAAGCTCGGCACCGAGTGGAAGTCCGTGCCGGCGTACGAGCACGCCGCCGACCTGGCGCTCGGCCCGGGCGGCCTCGACCGCGTCATGACCGACTTCCGCACGCACGCCGAGGAGATGCAGGACAACGCGCGCATCCTGATCAGCGGCTGGCTCGACCTCGTCGAGCGGCGCCGCGACGCGCGGCAGACCGACGCGGACCTCGCCTCCTACTCGTGACGGGCCCCATCGGCGGCGCCGACTTCGCCGCTCCGATCGACGACCGGTACCTCGAGGACTACGTCCCCGGCGAGGTCTACACGTACGGGTCGGTGACGCTCGACGAGGCGTCGATCATCGCGTTCGCGAAGCAGTACGACCCGCAGGCGTTCCACGTCGATCCGGTCGCGGCCGAGTCGAGCATCTACGGCGGCCTGATCGCGTCGGGCTGGCAGACGGTGGCCGAGTCGATGCGCATCCTCGTCGACCACGTCATCTCCCCCGCCTCGAGCCTCGGCTCGCCGGGCTGCGACGAGCTGCGGTGGCTGAGGCCGGTCCGCCCGGGCGACACGCTGGCGGTCCGGTTCGAGATCGTCTCGGTGCGCCGCTCCCGCTCCAAGCCGGATCGGGGCCTGGTCTCGAGCCGCCTGGAGGTGCTGAACCAGCGCGACGAGGTGGTCATGACGTTGCAGACCGTGCTCCTCCTGCGCGCCCGCCATCCGGAGCCGGCCGGCTCCTAGAACGCGGGCCGGCGGCGCGCGGACCCGCGCATCTCACGCGCGCACCGCGACACATCGCGCGATCCGCGCGTCTTCCGTGCGCGAAACGTTCTGGGGTCAGACCCCAGAACGGCCGTTTTCGGGGTCAGAACCCGCGCATGGAAGGCGCACGGATGCGCGCGGGACGGGGGTGGAAATCCGGCCCGTTGGTACGCTCAGGCGATGGCGATCGGCGAGAACCAGGGCGCGGCCGAGCGCTTGCGCGCGGTCACCGAGGCGCTCGAGGAGATCGTCCGCGACCGCAGCGTGCTGGGAGAGCTGTCGACCGAGGAGCGGGCGCGGCTTCAGAACGCCGCCGGCGACGTCTTCAACCCCGACGTCGAGCAGCGACGCGACTGGGCCCGGCAGATCAAGCGGCGCGAGAAGATCGCGAAGCGCGAGCGCGACGAGGCGGCACGCGCGTCGACCGGCATCCGCGTGCAGCGCGAGCGGCCGGTGTTCACGACGCCGAACGTCATCGCCCCGGCCACCTTCGAGCAGGTCGACGTCGACGGTGACGCCGAGTTCCGGGAGCTGGTCGAGCCGCGCCACTGCTACGTCTGCAAGGAGCCGTACGGCGAGGTGCACCCGTTCTACGACCAGCTCTGCCCGCCGTGCGGCGACTTCAACTTCGCCAAGCGCACCGAGACCGCCGACCTCACGCGGCCGCGTCGCGCTGCTGACCGGCGGGCGCGTGAAGATCGGCTACCAGGCCGGCATCAAGCTGCTGCGCGCCGGCGCGCAGCTGATCGTGACGACGCGCTTCCCGCGCGATTCCGCCGCGCGCTACGCGCAGGAGCCCGACTTCGCCGACTGGTCGCACCGGCTCGAGATCTTCGGGCTCGACCTGCGCCACACGCCGAGCGTCGAGGCCTTCTGCCAGCACCTGCTCGAGACCCGCGACCGGCTCGACTTCATCGTCAACAACGCCTGCCAGACCGTGCGCCGCCCGCCCGACTTCTACCGCCACATGCTGGAGCTCGAGACGGCGTCGCTGCACTCGCTGCCGGCCGAGGCCCAGCAGCTGCTCGGGCGCCTACGAGGGCCTGCGCCGGTACGACCTGCTGCAGCCCGACGGCCTGGCGCTGGCCGAGCGAGATGCGCCGTCGCTGGTCGGCGTCATGCGTCCGCGCCGAGCTGTCGCAGGTGCCGCTCGTGGCCGACGACGCTGGCGGCCGGCGGCGAGCTGTTCCCCGAGGGCCGGCTCGACCAGGACCTGCAGCAGGTCGATCTGCGCGACCGCAACTCGTGGCGGCTGCTGCTGGCCGAGGTGTCGTCGGTCGAGCTGCTCGAGACGCAGCTGGTCAACGCCGTCGCGCCGTTCGTGCTGAACGCCCGCCTGAAGCCGCTGATGCTGCGCACGCCCGGAACGCGACAAGCACATCGTCAACGTGTCGGCGGTGGAGGGCCAGTTCTACCGCCAGTTCAAGACCACGCGCCACCCGCACACGAACATGGCGAAGGCCGCGCTGAACATGATGACCCGCACGTCCGCGACCGACTACCAGGCCGACGGCATCCACATGAACAGCGTCGACACCGGCTGGGTGACCGACGAGGATCCCGGTCGCGATCGCCGAGCGGAAGACGGCCGAGCACCGCTTCCACCCGCCGCTCGACATCGTCGACGGCGCGGCGCGCATCGTCGATCCGATCATCGACGGGCGCCAACACCGGCAACCACGTGTGGGGCCAGTTCCTGAAGGACTACCGCGCCGACCGACTGGTGACGCCGGCGAGCTAGGTCGGCTTGCCGCCCATCGCCCACACCGCGACGATGTAGACGGCAACCAGCAGCGTCGCGATCACGCCCGTCGCCTTGAGCAGCCCGCTGCCGCCGCCGCCGTTGCGGGCGCGCCGCAGGCCGATGCCGCCGAGGATCAGCGCGATGATCAGCAGCAGCCCGCCGAGGTCGGCCGTGATGTACCCGATGCCGATCCAGGCCGGGTCCTCGGCGAGGTCGTCGAGGTTCTCCTTCGACCTCGACCCACTGGGCGCCGACGCGCATCACGATGTAGGCCGGGAAGGCCACCCAGAGCAGCGTCTTGTACGAGAACCGCCGCAGCGCGATGCCCTCGTCGCGCCAGCCGATGATCGCCGCCGACGCCGCCGTCAGCAGGCCGCCGACCAGCACCATCGCGCCGAGGACGTGGACGAGGAGCGCGACGTTGATGTCATCGGGGCGCACGATCAGGCTCCCGGCTTGAAGATCATGTCGAGGACGATGAGCAGGAACAGGGCGACCGTCACGACATGCAGCACCGCGCCGGTGGGTGCGCGCAGAAGCGCGAGCACCTCGGCCTGGTTGCCATCCGGCGCCTCGGCGCGCTTCTGGACGTTCGTGTAATAGGCGCCGCTGCGCTGACCGACGCCGCCGAACGCGACCGTGAGCACGATCGCAAGGATGATCCAGGGATCCCAGATCTCGAACCGGTCGGAGTCGAGGGCGAGGATGACGCCGAAGACGACCACCAGCACCAGGCCCGCAGTGATCAGCGGGCTGCCCACGGGCGCGACGCGGAACAGCGTGCGCGTCTGCTCGAGCGTGGTCATGCGGCGCCCGCTGTAGACCAGCACGCTGAACAGCACCAGCGCCGCCGCGACCGCGAACGCGGAGAGCAGATGCAGGGCGAGCATCCAGTCCGTGAAGTCCACGCGGCGAGGCTAACGCATCGGGTCCACGGAAGGAAGGGATGGAGGGAGGAAGCGCGCTACGTGATCAGCCGTACGCCGGCCGGCAGCGAGGCGCCGCCGAGCAGATCGGCCGCGGTGTCGGCCCACGCCGTCATCGCGACGCGCTGCGACCACGGCCCGAACGAGATCCGCGCCACGCCGAGCTCGGTGAGCTCCGCCTGGGCGAGCGAGCCGGGCACGGCGATGAGGCTGATCTTGCGCTCGCCGATGCCTTCGACCAGCCGCGCGACGTCGGCTGCGGAGTCGAACTTGCCGGGCACGAACACGCACGTCGCACCCGCGTCGAGGAACGCTCGGCCGCGCTCGATGGCGTCGGCCATCACGGCCTCGCGATCGCGGTCGCCGGCGAGCAGGAAGGCGTCGGTGCGCGCGTTGAGCGCGAACGGCACGCCCTCCGCCTCGCCCGCCTTGACGGCGGCGGTGACGGCGGCGACGGCCTCGTCGAACGGCTTCATCTGGTCCTCGAGGTTGGCGCCCACGACGCCGACGCCGATGGCCCGGCGGATGGTCTCGCCGGCGTTGCCGTAGCCGGCCTCGAGGTCGGCGCTGACCGGCAGGTCGACCGCAGCGGCGATGCGGCCGACCGCGGTCAGCATCTCGTCGACCGGGATGTTCTCGCCGTCCTCGTACCCGTTCGACACGGCGATGGAGTGGCTGGCCGTTGCGATCGCACGGCACCCCGGCAGCGCGGCCAGGGTCTTCGCGCCGATGACGTCCCAGACATTCACCATCACGAGCAGCTCGGGAGCGTCGTGGAGGCGCCGCAGCTCGGACGCCCTGTCAGCGAGGGTCATTGCTGGATCGTATCGACCGGCGCCGCGTCGGGGAGGGGCTGGCCGTGATCGATCACCGAGTGATCCTCGTCGTGCGGATGCGCGTGCACGAGCCGGCCGTGGCGGTGCGCGTGCGGGTGGATCAGGTTCGCCGCGAGCAGCGAGTCGCGGTCGTCGAGCACGGCCTCGGGCGTGCCGTCGCTGACGATGCGGTGCTGCTCCGAGAACACCAGGCACCGGTCGCAGACCCAGTCGAGCACGGCCAGATCGTGGGTCGCGAGCACGATCGTCTTGCCGGCGCGGCCGAGCTCGACGATCAGCTCCAGCAGCCACTGCTGCGTGCGCGGATCGAGCGCGGCGGTGGGCTCGTCGAACAGGATCAGCTCCGGGTTCGTCACCAGCACCGAGGCGATCGCGACGCGCTTCTTCTGGCCCCCGGAGAGCTGATACGGCGCCCGGTCGGCGAGGTCGGCGATCTCGAGCATCGCCATCACGTCGTCGATGCGCTGCTCGACCTCGTCGCGGTCGATGCCGAGCTGCAGCGGCCCGAACGCGACTTCCTCGCGCACCGACGGCGAGAAGACCTGAGCGTCGGTGTTCTGGAAGATGAAGCCGACGCGGCTGCGGAAGGCGGTCGAGAACTGCTCGTCCTCGAGCAGGTCCTCGGTCACCGGATGGCCGAACGCGCGGTAGTGCCCGCTGTCGGCGAACAGCAGACCGTCGAGCACCTTCAGCAGCGTCGACTTGCCGCACCCGTTGGCGCCGAGCAGCGCCAGCGTCTCGCCGCGGGTGACGTCGAAGGTGACGTCGTCGAGGGCCGGAAAGCGCTCCAGGTAGGAGTAGGACAGGCCGTCGCAGATGAGGAGCGGTTCAGCCGATGGCACGGTCGCCTCCGATCAGGAGCAGCATGCAGAGCGCGGCGCACGAGACCACGACGACGTCGATCGCGGTGACCCGGAACCGGTCGAGCGTCCGCGCATCGCCGCGGTAGCCGCGGCTGGTCATCGCCATGTGCACCTCGTCTGCGAGATAGTGGGCCTTGCCGAAGAGTGCCCCGGCCGTGGCGCCCACGAACGCGCGTCCGGCGCGCGCGTCGCGCTCCGGTGCGATCGAGCGCGCCTTCCGTGCGACGTACATGTCCTGGACAGCGCCGAGCAGCACGAACAGGAAGCGATATGCCATGCCGATCACGAGCACGAACATGCGCGGCACGCCGAGTGCGCGCAGGGCCGACAGCAGTCGCGCCCAGGGTGTCGTCAGTGTCACGAGCATCACCAGCGAGATCGAGGTGGCGACGCGGATCGTGATGATCGCCGCCGCCATCAGCCCCTGCCGGGTCAGGCCGAGCCCGAACGGCAGCGGCACCACGATGTCGCCCTCGGTGACGACGTTGAGCGTCGCGGGCAGCACGATGATGCCGGTGAAGATCGGGATGAACAGCCAGACGCGCTTGACGAAGAAGCCGAGCGGCAGCGCCGAGGCGCGGGCCAGCACCAGCGTGCCGGCGTAGGCCGCGAGCAGCACGGCGACGTTGTGCACGAGCCCGACCGCGACCAGCAGGCCGATCAGCGCCAGCGTCTTCGCGCGGGCGTCGAGGCGTTGCAGCAGCCCGCGCGTGCGCGCGACGTCCTCCGAGAAGAGCGCCGCCTGCAGGACCCCACCGGCACCGGCGATGGTCTTGGCCACGAAGCTGCCCTTGCGCCGCTTGCCGATGCAGCCGCACGGGCACAGTCCGGCCTCCGGCTTGAGCAGCCACTGCGGCGTTGCGACGTTCGTCTGCGTCATGCCGGGTTCGCGGCCGCTTTCGTGTCGTCGCCGCGGAGGCGGGAGACGAGGCGCATCACGACGACCACGAGCGCGATGGCGAGGCCGACGGCGATCGCGCCGACGACCGCCGACACGACGTAGCCCGAGCCGCGCGTTCGATCCGTCGGAGAACCCGTATCCGTCGCAGCAAGGTGTGGCTCCACCAGCCGGTGTAGTCGTTGAGGCCCTGCGGCACGGCGCCGAGGCCGTACTTGCCGAGGTCGAGGTCCTCCGGCGCGTCCTCGCCGAACGCCCCGCCCGGAGCGAGCAGGCCGAGGGGCGACAGCAGCACCATCGCGCCGAGGCCGTAGAGGGCCCACCGCCAGCGAGACGGGCCGGCGCTCGAGCTCGGCGTCGGTGTCGACGACGTCGGGGTGGTTGAGGCGCAGCAGCGGCAGGTTGGCGCGCTGCAGGTAGGCGATCACGCCGACGGTGAGCGCGAACTCGACGAAGCCGGCGATCGTGAGGTGCGCGAACGCCATCACCGGGATGGTCTGCGAGAGGTCGAAGGGCGCGTAGAGCGGCGTGCCGTCGGCGGTCTGGAAGAGCGTCGGCTGGAGGCCGAACTCGACCGCCGCGACGAGGGCGCCGACGTTGATGCCGACGTAGGCGGCGATGCCCGCGGACAGCGCCCGCCGCGAGGACGTGAGCGACGTGTTCGTGGTCAGCACGCGGTAGACCGCGTAGCCGACAAAGGGCATCACGACCGCCATGTTGAAGGCGTTGGCGCCGAACGCGAGCAGGCCGCCGTCCCCGAAGAACAGCGCCTGGATCAGCAGGGCGACGCTGACGGAGATGACCGCCGCCCAGCGGCCGAGCAGGATCGCGATCAGCACCGCCCCCACCCCGTGCGCAGTCGTACCGTCGGGGATCGGCAGGTTGAACATCATCACGAGGAAGCTGTAGGCGGCGCCGACCGCCATCAGCGGCGCGTACCGGCTCTTGACCACGCGCTGGGCGCGCTTCGAGGCCACGGCCCAGAGCGGCACCATCGCCGCCGTCAGCACGGCGCAGGTGGTGGGGCTCAGATATCCGTCCGGTATGTGCACCGCGCGCTCCTCCCGCTACGTGATACCCGACTATCCGTATCCGCGCCGCGATCGGTTCGGTGGAGATCCGGCTCAGGACGGGCGGCGGGCGGCGTACAGCCGCACCGGCGCCGTCCACGTGCGCGGCACCTCGTGCGCGTCCTGCAGGCCGTGCGAGGCGAGCTCGCCGACCAGGTCGGCACCCTCCCACGGGTGACCGCCGGCGCGGACGGTGCGCAGGTCGACGAGCAACCGGGAGAGCGGGTCGGGCGGGCCGGCGAAGGTGCCCGGCAGCAGCCAGCCGCCCGGTCGCAGGGCGGCGACGGATGCCTCCACGACCGCCGGCACGATCGCGCGCGGCAGGAACGGCATCGGCAGCCAGATCGCGTCGTACGTGTCGCCTTCCGCGAGGCGCGTGGCATTTTCCGCTGCGCAGTTCGACGCGATCGGCGAGCCCGGCCGCGGCGACGTTCTGGCGCGCCAGCGCGAGCGAGCGCTCGTAGATGTCGATGCCGACGACGTGGGCGGCGGGGAACGCCTGCGCGAAGCGCCATGGCGAGCCAGCCGGTGCCGGTGCCGACGTCGAGCAGCGCTCGCGCCGGGCGCCGCGAGCGCGGCGGCGAGCCCGTCGAGTTCGCCACTGGCGGCGGCGATGATGCCGGCGATCGGCGCCGACTGCCGGCCGATGCCCTGCAGCAGCGCATCGTCCTCCGGCGTCCAGCCGGCCGCGCGCTCCGGGTGGTCGACCAGCTCCGCCGACTGGGCCAGCAGCGCGCGGGCCATGCCGACGACGGGAGCGCCCTGCGGGCGCGTCACGCCGGGCTCCTCACCGAGCACCTCCACGGCGATCGCCCGCAGCAGGTCGTGCACGCGCGGGTCGACCGTGAGCTGCTCGGTCTCGACGCGCAGGTAGGCGGCCACGGCCGCCAGCGCCTCGAGCGAGCTGCCGAGCCGCGCGGCGGTCCCCATGAGCTGCTCGGGCTGCATGACGCGCATTCTGGCAGGGGGTTGACACCTCGGCGCGGAGGGGTATCGGAACGGTTGAAGGCACTCCACCAACTCGATGGGAGGTTGACGAACATGGCACATCGAGAAGCGCTCCTCGACGAGCTCGATGCAATGAGCGAGGAGTTCAGTCGGCGGTTCGGGCTGCGGCCCGCATCGAACGGGCTGCGCGGCTGGCTGCCGCCGGTGGACGTGTGGGAGACAACGACCGAACTCGTCATCGAGCTGGATGTCCCCGGCTGCCACCCCGAGAACATCTCGGCGGAAATCGTGGAGAACCAGCTTGTCGTGACCGGCGAGCGGACGTTGCCGGACGGAGCCGTCCGTCGCTACCGGACCGAGCGCTGGCAGGGCCGGTTCGTTCGCTCGTTCGTCGTCCCGCGCGGCCTCGACGGGGACCGGATCAAGGCCGAGTACGCCCAGGGCGTGCTGACGCTGCGGCTCCCGAAGCCAGAGATGGCACGTCCGAAGCGCATCGCGATCAACGGTGAAACTGCCCTCGAGGAGGCGACGGATCCGGCACCGATCGGCACTGCTTCGGCGAACTAGGAAGCAACGAGGGGCGGCGGCTCGCGGATGGGCCGCCGCCCTCGGGTGGTGTCTAGGATGGGCATCGTGCCGGATCAGCCCGACATCGAGCGCCTCGCGGTCCTCGCCCAGCGAGGCGACCGCGACGCGCGGGCGCGGCTGGTGGAGGCCGCCCTCGGCCGCCTCCGAACCTGGGCGGCGCGCTACCGAGGGCGCGGCGTCTCGGCCGACGACCTTCTGCAGGACGCCACGGTCGGCCTGCTGCGCGCACTCGAGCGGTTCGACCCCGAGCGCGGCGTCCCGTTTCTGGCCTGGGCCGAGATCTGGGTCCGGCAGTCGCTGCAGCAGGCGGTCGCGGAGTGCGGCCGCCCGTTGCGTCTCCCACGCCACGTGCTGTGGGACCTGCATGAGCTGAAGGGGCGCCACGAGGCGCTGATGCGCGCGACCGGCCGCGAGCCGCGCCTGATGGAGGTGGCGGACGATATCGGGTGGCCCGCTGAGCGCGTCGCCCGGACGCTGCGCCTCGGGCAGGAGCCGGGATCCCCGGAGGCGCTCGACCTGCTCGAAGACCCGCTGGGCGAAACGGCGTACTTCGACGTGCTCTCGCGCGTGGCTGCAGCGCAGGTGGCGCCCCTCCTGCTGGAGCTGTCGGAGCGCGAGCGGGACATCGTCGAGCGTCGCGCCGATGGCGCATCACTGCGCGATGTCGGTCGCGCGCTCGGCGTCTCGGGCGAGCGGGTACGCGTGGTGGAGGAGCGCGCGCTCGCCAAGGTGCGCGCTGCGGCCCTCGGCGACGACGTCGACGACCGGGCCCGGCACGCGGCGTCGTAGGCCGACGCTTGGTGGCGGCGCGTATCCTCCGCTCCATGGCCGCCTATCTCGTCGTCCACGTCGACGTCCACGACCCCGTCCGCTACGAGGCCTACAAGGCGATGGCGCCTGCCAGCATCCAGCGGTACGGCGGCCGCTACCTCACCCGCGGCGGCGCGATGGAGGTCCTCGAGGGCGACTGGGAGCCGAAGCGCCTCGTGCTCCTCGAGTTCCCGTCGGCCGAGCAGGCGAAAGCCTTCTGGAACTCGCCGGAGTACGCCGAGGCGAAGGCGCTGCGAATGGCGACGACCACCTCGGAGATGGTGCTGCTCGAGGGTCTCGAGCAGCAGCCCTGGGAATGACGGACTACTACTGGGTGGAGCCCGGCAAGCTGGCGGCGGGGCCGCATCCGCGACCCGAGACCGTGCAGGCGCTGCTCGATGCCGGCGTCACCGCCTTCGTCGACTTGACGCAGGCCGGCGAGCTCGATGCGTACGCGAGCCTGATCGGCGACGCGGTGCACCACCGCCGGTCGATCGGCGACTTCGGCATCCCGACGGACGACGCGCTGACCGAGACACTCGATCTGATCGACCGCCTGCAGGCCGAGGGCCACGCGGTCTACGTCCACTGCTGGGCGGGCGTCGGCCGGACGGGGACGGTGGTCGCGTGCCACCTGATCCGCCACGGCATGGACGAACGACGAGGCGCTGGCGCGGATCGCGCAGCTGCGCGAGCAGATCGGCCGCTACGACGCCTCGCCAGAGATGCCTGAGCAGCGAGCCCTGGTCGAGCGCTGGCGCTGACGCGCACGCACCGCAACGTTTCGCGCCAAACCCGTCACAAACCACGCCATCCGTGTCCGCTTCCGCACCGCGTGCGAAATCGGACATCGAACGTGGACGGCCCACTTGGCGACGCTCAGCGCGAGGCGAATCGCTCGAAGCGCACGGCAAGGCGCTCGCGATCGGGTCGCTTCGCCGGCGAGCGCGGAAGCACGATGGGAGCCTGGTGGAACCCCTTCAGCAGGTCGAGCATCGGGCCGTCCTCCTCCTCGAGGAGTCGCCGGGAGACGTGCACTCGGTAGTCCGGGTCGATGCTGACGAGGTCCTGGTCATACGCTCGGTGGTGGATAGAGCAGAGGCTCAAGCCATTCGAGATGACTGGCGTGCCCGTCTCGTCCGAATCAGCCGCAATATGCGCTGCGTCCAGCAGGCGCTGCTCCTTCAGACGGCAGATCGCGCAGCTGTTGCTGTACGCCGGCAGAACGATGCCTCGGAATCGGCTCTGATGAAGACGCACCCGAGCCTCACGAACGGCGTACCGACGCTCCGCGTCCTCGACCGGGAACACCGCCTCGCCAAGTCGGATGGTTCCCACGGTAACGCGCACCCGGCGAGCGTGCGAGTCGTCCTCGACGTACGCGGGGTACAGCGCCTGGTACCCGCCGGGAGTACCGACGAAGTACACGATCGGTACTGAGAGGACGCAGGCGGCGCGAAGCGCTCGATTGTCGGACTGGTCGATATCGCCGGCGCGGTAGGCGTACCAGAATCCGTCTTCGGCACGTTCGTCGTCGTAGGGGGACTTCTGCGACGTGAAGATCGAGAGTGCCGCCGGGCCTAGCTGGCGTCTGGAGCGGTAGATCCCCTTCTGCCAGTTGAAGAACGGAACGCGGTCGCCGTCGAACGCGAAGCCTGCCGCCAGGGCCGAACGCGGCAGATCATCTCCGAACCGGGCGCGCAGTGCATCGAGCGCGAGAAACGCCGTCTGGCGTAGAAGTTCGTCGCGCTCCACGGTTGCCGCGATCGTAACTCCATCGGAGCGACGATGTGCGAGTGGCGACTGGTGGCTGATCGCTCGTCCCGCTCGGCTGCCGCAGGTGCTCGGCAGCCACTGCGAGCTGTGGGACGAGGTGCTGCCGCCGGTGCCGGTGGAGATCTGGCGCGACAGCCTCGGCCGCGTCGTTGCGGCGCCTGCGCGCTACGTGACCTGCGCGACCGCGACCGGTTCGGTGGTCGGCGTCGGCGAGCCGGCGGCCGGTTCCACGGTGACGCCGATCTGGTCGCCAGAGCGGACGTCGGCGATCGACACCGGTGTGATGTCGTGCATCACTCCGACCAGCCGCGGCTCGGTGCCGGGCCGCATCACCCACACCTCGTAGGCGTGCCCGGTTGGCGCCGGGCCGAGCGTCCAGCTGGCGAGGCGCGCGGAGTCGCCGGAGACCTCGATCGCGCCGGCGGCGTTGGAGAACTCCACCGTCCGCGAACCGGACGACGTCATCTGCGGCAAGACGAGTGCAACCGCTACGGCGGCCACCGCCACCATCGCCGGCACGGCGATCCGCGGCCACGTCCAGTTCCACGTCGTGCCGCGCCCGCGCCGGAGCGCGGCGGGGAGACTGCGCGCGGCAGATCGAGCACCCGGGCGCGCAGGTCGGCGGGCGGCTCGACCGGCGGGGCGGACAGCGCCAGCAGGGCGAGCGTGTCGGCGGTCGCAGCAAGGTCGCGCTGGCAGCGCTCGCACTGGTCGAGGTGCGTGTCGACGGCATCGCGGAGCCCTGGCTCGAGCTCGTCGAGAGCAAAGGCGACGAGCACGTCGTCGGACGGATGGAAGTCGGCGGCGATCATCGGTCTCCCTCCAGCAGCACCCGCAGGCGGGCCAGCGCGTTGAACGTGCGCCGCTTGACGGTGCCGAGCGGCAGGCCGAGGCGCGTGGCGAGCTCGGACTGCGTGTAACCCTCGAAGTACGCGAGCTCGATCAGCTCGCGCTCGCGGTCGGGAATCGTCGCGAGCGCGGCCTCGAGCCGCTCGCGCTCGAGGCGCGACCAGGCCTCGTCGGCCGGCCCGGCGCTGATGCTCTCGTGCAGCTCGGCATCGAGTTCGTCGGCCTGGCCGCCGCGGCGCTCCTCGTGCCGCACGCGGTCGATCGCCCGGGCGCGCACCTGCAGCAGCACCCACGAGCGGGCGCTGCCGCGGCGGGCATCGAACCGCGCCGCACCGCGCCAGACGCCGACGAACGCCTCCTGCGTCGCCTCCTCGGCGAGCGAGGGGTTGCGCAGGATCCGCACCGCCAGCGCGTAGGAGAGCGCACCGAGCCGGTCGTACAGCTCGGCGAACGCCGGCTCGTCGCCGCGCGCGGCACGTCCGACGAGCGCCTCGTCCGAGCAGTGGAGCAGCGCCCGGTCGCGGGTGCGCGACGCGGTGATGGCGGGGCGACTTGTCACACGTTGCATTCGCTCGAAACCGCTGGGCGGTTCGCATACATGCTCGCTCCCGAGGACGCGGACGGGCCCGCCGGCAGGGGAAGCCGGCGGGCCCGTTGCAGGCCGCGAGGGGAGCGCGTTTGGTGCCTACGTGAGCTGCTTGACCGCGATGATGCCGCCGGCCAGGGCGTCGCCCGTCTCGTACATGTGGGCGAACGACTCGCGTGCACCGGCGGTAGCCGCCTCGTAGTCACCGGCGGCGTATGCGTCGATGGACTTGAGCAGCTCGTCGACATGCATCTGCAGCTGGCCCTGGACCGCGTCGGCCGGCAGGCCGGTGGCGCCGGCAAGGAACTCGCCGTGCTCGGCGATGTACCCGTCGAGGCCCTTCTTGGCCTCGGCCTGGCCCGCGTCGTCCTTCTTGGCGAGCGCGGTGGTGTAGTTCACGAAGAAGCCGATGTGCTGGCGCCACTGGGCCAGGAACGCCGTCTTCGCCTCGTCGCCGAAGGCGCCGCCGATCATGTCGCCGAGAGCGACGGTGTTCTTGTCGAGCGAGGCGGCGGCCGCCTCGAAGTCGGGCGAGCCGTCGAAGCCCCGCTCCATGGCGTCGATCGCCAGGGCGGCGTGCTCGGCCAGCAGGTTGTTGAGCTGGACGCGCAGGTCGGCAGCCGGGCTGGTGGTGACGCCGAGCGACTTCTGCGTGGCGATGGCCTCGGCCAGGATGTCACCGGTCTCGCCCATGTGGACGTAGCCCATGGCGGCGTTGGCGTACGAGCCGTCGTAGTCCTTGGTGCCGAACGCGTCGACGGCCTTGGCGGTGTGTGTGACGTGCATGCCGAGCTGCGCCTGCACGGCGTCGGCCGGCAGGCCGGTGGCGGTGGCCAGGAACTCGCCGAAGTTCTTCTGGTACATCATCAGGCCGTCGACGGCCTTCTGCTTGGCGGCCTCGTCGTTCTCGGCGGTGCCGACGGTGTAGTTGACGAAGTCGCCGTTGTGCGCGCTCCACTGGCTGGTGAACGCCGTCTTGGCCTCATCGCCGTAGAGCCCGCCGATGGCGTCGGCGAGGTCGTTGGTGTTGGCCAGCAGCTCGGCGCCCTTGGCGTCGAAGCTCTTGCCGCCGAGGAGCGCGGTCTGGGTCGCGTCGACCGCGATCAGCATGTGCTCGCCGAGCAGGCGGTTGAGGGTGACGCGCAGGTCGACGGCGTCGTTGAAGCCAGGCTTACCGGCGGCCGTCGTCGTGGTCATGTCCTCCATCGTGGAGGCGGGCATGGTCGTCGCCGTGCCGGTCGAGCCGGCCGCCGGCGTGGTCGTGGCAGTGGTGGAGCTATCCGAGCCGCCGCAACCGGCAGCAAGGGCAGCAGTGAGGGAAAGAGTGGCGACGACGCCGAGCGAACGCCTCCGCAGATGCGGGTAACCGAACATGTCTATGACTCCTTGCGCCCCGTCGAGGCGCGTCGTGTAGACCCTGTTCGTGCGCCCCGCCCGATCGGTTCTCACGACGACGGAATCCCCGCTTCGAAACGTCCGCTAGGTTTTCGTCATGGCGATCCCAGATCCCCTTCGGCAGGAAGCGCTACGAGCAGTCGAGCAGTACTGCGATGACCGAATTCCCGAGGACGCCCGCGATCAGATGCGCCTCGAGGCACGCATCCGCGGCGACGCCATCGTGATCGTCGAACGGCGTCCTCCGTGGCGCGAAGACTTCGGCCCGGACTGGACGACCCAGAAGATCGCCCGGCTCCTGTACGACCCCGCTGCAACGAGCTGGTCGCTGTGGTGGGCGCGCAGCAACGACCGCTGGGAGAAATACGTGCCGCAGCGAGCTGCCAAGAACGTCACAACCCTGCTGGCGACGATCGACAACGATCAGTCCGGCGTGTTCTACGGCTGACGGTTCTCGTCGTACGCCTGGTCCTGCCGGTAGAGCGCCCCGCCGAGATACTTCAGGCCGGAGTCGACCGCCACGGTGACGACCCGGTGTCCCGGCCCGAGCTCCTTCGCGACGGCGACCGCCGCGACCAGGTTGGCGCCGCTCGACGGCCCCGACCAGACGCCCTCCTCGCGCGCCGCGCGGCGGGCCATCGCGAACGCCTCGTCCTGCGGCACCGCGCGCACGTCGTCAATGTCGCGGGCGATGTCGAGCAGCGGCGGGACGAAGCCGACGCCGCCGCCCTCGATGCGGTGTGTGCCCGCCGTCCGCCCGGAGAGCACTGCAGACTCGGCCGGTTCGACGGCGACGACCGCGCACGTCGGGCACGCCCTTGCGCAGCGCCCCGGCGACGCCGAGCAGGCAGCCGGCGGTGCCGACGTACGACACCCACGCGTCGATGCGCCCGTCGAGCTGCGCCAGCATCTCCGCGCCCATTTCGGCGTACCCGTCCACCATGTCGTGATTCTCGAACTGGTCGGTGCGGTAGCCGTCGACCTCGGCGGCGATCTCGAGCGAGCGCTCGCGCATGGCGGGAATGAGCCGCGGCGTGATGCCCTCCGGACTCGGCACCACGTCGAGCGTGGCGCCGAATGCGCGCATGGTGGCGAGCTTCTCGGCCGCGAACGCGTCGGACGTGACGATGCGCGTCGGGTAGCCCTTCACGGCGCAGACGAACGACAGCGACGAGCCGGTCGAGCCGCCGGTGTACTCGACCACGGTCTGGCCCGGCCGGAGCCTGCCTGACCGCTCCGCGCCCTCGATCATCGCGAGCGCCATGCGGTCCTTGTAGGAGCCGGTCGGGTTCGCTGCCTCGAGCTTGACCCACACCTCGGCCGACTCCGGCCCGACGATGCGCGTCAGCTGCACGATGGGCGTGTTGCCGATCGCCGCCAGTGCGGCCGGGCGCCCGTCACCGTCCGTCATGTCGCCTCCTCTCACGGTCGGATGAGGCTATCGCACCGCGTCAGCCGAGTTCATGGGCGCGGCCACCGGCCAACCGTCGCAGCCCTGCAACGAGTCAGTCGTCGAGCAGATCGTCGGGAAGCCCGAACTCCTGGACGATCGCGGCCCAGGTAGTTGCGCCGAGGTACCCGTCTGCAATTCGCTGGCGATCTGCGTCGTCCCGATGCGGCAGGCTCTTCGTCAGCGCGTCGGCCGAGATGGTCGCGTCCGTCAGTTCTTGCCACTTCTTCGAGACGGCGCGCTCTCGGTCGTTGCCGACGATGAAAGCTCCCACCACCCGCCGGCCGTCCGCGATTTCGAGCGCCGCGTCGATGTTACGAAGCAGACTCCGGATCCCGCCAGGTCTTCGGCAGCATCAGGGCGACGCCCAGGCTATCGGCGATCACGACCGAGATCGTCGCGACCACGGGCGCGTCGACGATCCAGCCGACCAGGCCGGCGCCGGCCAGCGCCAGCATCGTCAGGTCGATCGCGCGCATCCCGCCCACTTCGGTCGGGATCGCCATGATGAAGATCGTCGCCATCAGCACGGCCTGGGTGCCGATCATGATCAGGCCCCAGTTCGCCGCGCCCGCCGCCTGGGCGGCGAACGCGGCCACGCCCAGCACGCTCCAGATCAGCCACGTGGCGCGCTGTGGGCGCGTCCGGCCGCGGCGGATATCGCGAATGTACGGGACCGTGTCGATGAGCGCGACCAGTCCCGCGAGGATGCCGATGCCAGCGAGCATTCGGGGGAGCGGCGGATTCGGGTAGGGAGAGGCGAAGTCACGCTGCGGCGGCGAAGCCGGCCGCGTTGCGCTGACGTGTCCTTCGTCGAGCCTTCGAACCCCTCCCGCCATACCTGCGTACCCCGGACAGGTGCTCGGACGGAGCACCGTTGTTCGTACACGGGGGACTTCAATGAACAGACGCTTCATCTCCATCGCGGCGCTCGGCCTCGCAGCGCTCGCGCTCGCCGCGTGCGGCGGCTCGGACGACGACGACGCGGCCACCACCGCCGCGCCCGCTGCGTCGGACACGGCTGCCGCGCCCGCCACCTCCGACACCACCGCTGCACCCGCCACGTCGGACACCGCTGCGGCCCCGACCGACACGGCAGCCGCCGGCGGCCAGACGCTCACCGGCGTCGTCGGGCCTGACTTCACGATCTCCATGGATCAGACCAGCGTCCCGGCCGGCACGTACACGCTCGAGATCGACGACAAGTCCGACGCGCACAACTTCCACATGACCGGCGAGGGCGTCGACGTGACGACCACCGTGCCCGAGATCGCGAAGCAGACCTTCGAGGTCACGCTGGTCGCGGGCACGTACGCCTTCATCTGCGATCCGCACGCGGAAGGCATGAAGGGCGAGCTGACCGTCACGTAGTCCGGCCGCTCTGCAACGTGTTCCCGCGGGGAGACTTCTCGCCAGGTCTCCCCGCGGGAGCTGCTCTCACCGCTGGCTGACTACACGTGCGCCAGGCGCACGTCGAGCTGCACCGGGTTCGTCAGCGAGTGGCCGACCGGCGACGTCCCCACGACGTGCCGGTGCACCTCCTCGAGCGTCGCCTCGTCGGCGTCGGAGTCGATGCGGACGTCGACGTCGATCTTCGAGTAGCCGGCGTGGCCCTGGGCGAGCCCCAGGAACGCCCGCAGGTCGAGGTCGCCGGAGACCGCGATGTCGAGCTCGCGGACGGCGATGCCACGGCCCGTCAGCGCCGCCACGTAGCCGACCGCCAGGCAGTTGCCGAGCGCCGCCGCCACCTGCTCGACCCGGGTTCGGTGCCGTGTCGGTGCCGCCCAGGCCGGCCGGCTCGTCCGACTCGATCGGCGCGAACTCGCGCACCGTGGCCTGCGTCTTGAAGCCCTGCTCCCAGTGGACGTCGGCCTTCCAGACCGTCTGGCCTGGTCGTCTGGGACATCGTGCCTCCTCGGTGATGCTCCTGCGAACGAGCACCGAGCATAGCACTGACTTATTCCATCTATGCGAAACGCTTATCTAGTAGCCGCTGGGGAGATCCGCGACGGCCACCGGCCGGGCGAACAGGTCGCCCTGCGCCTCGTCGCAGCCCAGCTCGCGCAGCCGGTCGAGCTGCGCCGGCTTCTCGACGCCCTCGGCGATCGATCGGAGCCCGAGATCGGCGGCGAGGCCGATCACCGCGGCCAGCACCTGCTCGCCGCCCGGCGTGTTGCTGGTGGAGCGCACCAGCTTCCGGTCGATCTTCACGTAGGAGAGCGGCAGCCGCCGGAGATGCACCAGCGACACGTAGCCGGTGCCGAAGTCGTCGAGGCCGATCTGCACGCCGAGCGACCGGAGCTGCTCCAGCTGCGCGACCATCTCGGGCGGCGCGTCGGCGAGGGCCGCCTCGTGCAGCTCGAGGTGCAGGCGGCGCGGCTCGAGGCGCGTGCGCTGCAGCGTCTCGCGCACGAACGCCGGCAGGTCGCCCGTCCGGAACTGGCGGGCCGTCAGGTTGACGGCCACGGTGGGGCCGGCCTGCCCCGACCGGTCGCGCTGCCAGGCACCGGCGTCGGCGCATCCGAGTGCCAGCACCTGACGCTCCAGCGAGACGACGAGCTCGGAGTCCTCTGCCGGCGGCAGGAACCGCGCGGGCGGCAGGATCGAGCCGTCGGTGTCGGCGATCCGCGACAGCGCCTCGTAGCCGGAGAGGGCTCCGGTGCCGACATCGACGATCGGCTGGTAGTGAACGACGACCCGGTGGTCGTCGAGCGCCTCCTGCAGCACCTGCCGCGCGATCCACCGCTGCTGCACCCGCAGCCACAGGCTGTCGTCGTACACCTCGGCGCGCGCGCCGCCGAGCGCACGCGCGCGCTGCACCGCGACACCGGCCTCGTGCAGCAGCACCTCTGCCGTGCCGCGCCCGTCCATCGAGACGGAGAGGCCGATGCTCGCGGCGACGCCCTCGCCCTCGTCGCCGCACCGCGGCCGGCGGGCCAGCTCCGACGCCAGGCGCGCACTCATATCGACGGCGTGGATCGGGCTCTCGAGCTGCGGGGCCAGCACCAGGAACTCGTCGCCGCCCACGCGCCCGACCGTGTCCATCATGCGCAGCGCGCCCACCAGCTGCGACGAGACGCGCCGCAGCAGCGCGTCGCCCTCCGCCCGCCCCTGCGCCTCGGTGACCTGCTCGTACCGGTCGATCGCGACCAGCACGACGGCCGAGCAGCCACCGGTTCGCGCGTCCTGCGCGAGCGCCTGGTCGATGCGGTCGACCAGCACCGCGCGGTTCGGCAGACCCGTCAGCACGTCACGGGTGGCGCGCGCCTCGGCGATGCGCTGCAGCCCGTCGGAGACCGGCGTCCACGTCAGCGGGTGGCGATCGTCGCCGTCCACGGGCACCGCCACGCCGTCCGGGTTCACCAATGTCTCGGTCCTCTCATCGGGAGGCGTGCGGGGCGACGAGGTTTCGTCGAAGGCACCCAAACGAGGCGTCTCTCGAGACTTGCTGCGGCGCCCCGGGCAGGCCGCGTCGTCCAACCGTACCAGAACCTACCGCCGCTCGATCGGAATCTCTCCCTCACCGGCGGCCGCCGCCATGGCTGGATGACGCAGGGTGGCGAGCAGCACGCAGAGCCCGCCGAACGCCAGCGCTCCCGGCGCGATGGGAGGCGACGGGCCGACCGAACCGGTGACTGCGGCCCACCAGCGCGCGACCTCCGACATGCCGTCCCACCGGGCGCTGTAGCCGCGGTCGAGCGGCCCGGCGTCGTAGTTCGCGGCCACGTGCGAGAACACGCCGTACAGCGACGCCGCCAGCGCGGCGCCCGCGGCCATCCGCGCCACCCGCAGGCGCCCGCGCTCGGGCCGGACGGCGACCAGCGCGAGCGCGACTGCGAGCACGGCGAGGACGACGAACGGGATGACCTGCACGAACGTCGCCCAGTGCCGGAGCATCACCAGCTCGAGGCCCGTGGCGAGGATCGAGAGGGCGCCGAGGCCGAGCAGGCCGCGGCGGAGCACCTCGGCGTCGGTCACTGGAGCGTCGCGATGATCTGCTCCACCACCTGCGGATCGGGGTTGTACTTCGCTAGCTCGTCGCGCAGGTGCGCCCACGACGTGTCGGACGTGTCGTACGGGCGGTACTCCTCCACCTCATGGGCCCACTTGTCGGCGTTCGGGATGCCGGCCGCCGCGAAGGCCGCGGTCAGCTCCTCGACGGTGGCGTCGTTGGCGGACACCTTGCCGAGCGCGGCGACCGGGTCGGTGGTGGCGGCCGCGGTCGTCGTTGCGGCGGTGGTCGTCGTGGCCGCGGTGGTGGCGGCCGGGGCAGCCGTGCTGCCGGCAGTGGTGGTGTCGTCGCTCGAACCGCAGGCGACGGCGACGAGGGCGATGGCGAGAAGACCGGCGAGGCGGCCGGAGGCTTTGGTGAACGTCATGGCGCGCATGGTATGCAGCCGGGATAGGACGGACGTCAGAGGGCCGGCCGGCGACTAAGCTGCCGTGATGGACGGCTGGAGCATCGAGGTCGTCTCGACCCGCGAGCAGCTCGTGGAGCTCGCCTCACTGGCCACCGCGCTCGCGCCCGAGCGCCCGTACACCGCCGACGAGCTCGAGCACGCCGAGCGCGCGTACCCGGGCGCCGTGCGGCTGCTCGTGCGCGCCGGCAGTGAACCGGTCGGCTTCGGCACGGTCGGCCGCATCTACGTGTTCGCCGCCGACTTCGACGGTGCTTGGGCCGAGATCGGGGTCCTCGACGACCACCGGCGGCGGGGCATCGGCAGCGAGCTGTACCGCCGGCTCTCCGGGCACGCCGCGGGGATCGGGAAGGCGGCGCTGCACGTCCCGACGTCCGCCGCGCGGCCCGACGCGATCGGGTGGCTGGAGCGCCGGGGGTTCGCGGAGTACGAGCGCTCGCGCGCGGTCGCGCTCGACGTGCCGTCGGCCGTGGTGCGGCCGGTCGACCCGCCGGCGGGCATCGAGATCACCACGCTGGCCGAGCGGCCCGACCTGCTGCGGGCGCTGCACGCGGTGGCCGACGCGACGTCGCACGACATCCCCGGGCAGGACGAGCCGCACACGGCCGGGACGTTCGAGGAGTTCGTCGCCTACGACATCGAGGGGCCGCACACGCGCCTGGACGCGATCTTCCTCGCGCTCGCCGGCGACGAGGTGGCCGGGTACGCCAGCCTCGGGTTCCCCGGCGCGTACCCCACGGTCGCCTGGCACGACATGACGGGTGTGATGCCCGCCTACCGCGGCCGCGGCATCGCCGGTGCGCTCAAACGTGCGACGGTGGCGTGGGCGGCCGCCAACGGCTTCGTCACGCTGGAGACCGAGAACAACGTCGAGAACGCGCCGATGCGCGCCATCAACCTGGCGCTCGGCTACCAGCCGCAGCCCGACCAGATCATCATGCGCGGCCCGCTCGCAACGTCAGAGTGACGAGACGTGTGTGGGGCGCCGGCAGCCGGCGCCCCACACCACACCTCCGCTCGAGTTACGCCCGTGCGGTTGAGGCCGACCGGCCACCGATCGCCGGCAGCCGATGCAGGCTGCGCGGCATGTACCAGTTCCAGCGGCCCAGGAGCCGCATGGACGCGGGCAGTACGACGCCGCGGATCAGCGTCGCGTCGATCAGCACGGCGGCGGCCAGGCCGACGCCGAACTGCTGGAGGTCGATCAGGGAGAGGGTCGCGAAGATCGAGAACACCGCAACCATCACCGCGGCGGCGGCGGTGACGACGCCGGCCGAGCTGCGGATGCCGTGCTCGACGGCGGCCGCGTTGGTCATCCCCTTGTCCCAGCCCTCCTTGATGCGGCTGAGGATGAACACGTGGTAGTCCATCGAGAGGCCGAACAGGATCACGAACAGGAACATGGGCAGCCAGCCGACGACGCCGTCGGTCTGCGTCAGGCCGATGGGCTCGCCCCACCCGTGCTGGAACACCAGCGTCAGCACGCCGTACGCGGCGGCGACCGACATCAGGTTCAGCACGATCGCCTTGATCGGGATCACGATCGACCGGAACGTGACGAGCAGCAGCAGGAACGCCATCGCCAGCACCGCGCCGAACACCAGCGGTGCGTGGGCCGACAGGTTGGCGCTGTCGTCGACCGTCTCGGCCGTGCGGCCACCGACGGCGACGGTGGTGCCGGGCAGTGCTGCGAAGGCGTCGGGGACGAGCTGCTTGCGCAGCGTGGTGAGCGCGTCGCGTGAGGTGGCGTCGGAGCCGTCGCCGGCCAGCGGCAGACGGACGATCGCGACGGTGCCGTCCTTCGACAGCTCGGTCGTGGCCCGCGCGGTGATGGTGCCGTCGGCCAGGGCGCTCTGCTCGAGCTGGGCGATCGCGGCCTTGACGATCGGAGCGGACGCGTCGGGCGCCTTGACGACGGCCATGGCGTTCGGCTCCTCCGCGGGGAAGGCCGCGTCGATGCGATCGTACGTCTTCAGCGCGGGGAACGTGTCGCGCGGCAGGTCGTTGATGCCGGTCACCTTGGTGTGCATGTCGAGCGCCGGGATGGCCAGCATCGCGAGCACGAACAGGCCGGACAGCAGCGCCACGAGCGGGCGGCGCATCACGTGGCCGAGAACCCAGCCCCACACGCGGGAGTCGCGCTGCTCGCGCCGCATCCGCGACAGCACCGGCAGGCGGCTGCGGTGCACGCGGTCGCCGAGCTTCGCCAGGATGGCGGGGAGCACGGTCAGCGAGCCGAGTACGGCGACCGCCACGACCAGGATCGAGCCCATGGCGATCGCGGCCGACTCGGCGTCGCCCATGAGGAACAGCCCGCCGAGGGACGCGACGACGGTGATGCCCGAGACGAGCACGGCGTGGCCGCTGGTGGCCGCGGCGGCCTCGAGTGCGGCCATCTTGCCGGCGCCGCGGGCGCGTTCCTCGCGCTCACGCTTGAGGTAGAAGAGCGAGTAGTCGACGCCGACGGCCATGCCGATCAGCATCATCAGGATCGGCGCGCTCTCCGAGGTCGGGATGATGGCCGAGGTGAGGGCCACGAGGCCGATCGCGGAGAACACGGCGGTGAGGCCGAGCAGCACGGGGATGCCGGCGGCCAGCAGGGCGCCGAACGCGACGATCAGGATGATCAGCGTGATCGGGATCGACAGGAACTCGGCAGTGCGGAAGTCGGCCGCGAGCTGGTCGTCGACCGCCTTGCCCACCGATGCGTCGCCGAACTGGTCGACGCGCAGGTCGGGGTGTGCGGCCGCGACGGTGGCGGTCGCGGCCAGCATCGGCGCGACCTTCGACGCGGCGTCGTCGGCGTGACCGCGGATGTCGAACTCGATCATCGCCGAGCGGCCGTCGGTCGAGCGCTCGGGGGCGCGGACGCGGCGACATCGGGCAGCTTGCCGAGTGTCGACTGCACGTCGGCGGCGACGGCCGTCAGGGCGGCGTCGGACAACGGGCCGCTGCGGGTCTGCACGAACACCAGCTCGGTGCTCGGCTGGTCGTTGAAGCCGGCGGCGTCGAGCATGCGCGCGGCGCGGCCGGAGTCGCCGGTGCCGCGCTGGGAGTCGTCGATCTCGTTGGTGCCGACGGCGCTGCCGGCGACGAAGCAGATCGCCACGAACGCGACCCAGCCGAGGATCGCGCGCCACGGGTGCAGTCCGCTCCAGCGACCCATGCGGTGCGCGAGGTTGGACGGTTTCGAGTCTGGACGTTCCATCAGAGAGTGCCTTCAGTTCGGGGGCTGATGGAACGAAGCTACGGGCCGGCAAGGGGGTGCCTCGTCGCTCTCGCGGTGGATCCCGCTCACCCCTGCGGCGGAAGCGCCGTCGACCTTCCGGCAGGCGGCGGCTATGCCGCTGGGCGTGCGGCGATGATCGCCGCGGCGTGCAGGTCGACGTGATGGGCATAGCGGTCGACGCCGCTGAAGAGCCCGGGGAGCCAATCGGCGTGGAGCCACCCTGGCGCCGGCTCGAGACCGAGCGTGGCGCGGTGTGACGACCATGCGAAGTCGCGGGGATCGTCGACGAGACCCGCGCTGACGGGGTTGTTGGCGATGTACATCGCAACGCGCGACACGTCTGCGTGACTGTGCAGCGCCGTCGATCCGAACCGGCCGGCGGTAGCGTGTCCGAACCGGTCACGGCTCTGGTTGAGTCGCATCGCCTGGCAGGTCCCCAGAAGGTGCATGCCGCGCACGAGTGCCTCGTGCGGTGCCTCGACGAGGACGTGGTGGTGTGTCCGCATGAGGCAGTGCGCATGGATCTTCCAGCCGTGCCGGTGGGCGGCGACGTCCGTACAACGTGTACTGGGCGAGGTGGTCGGCGTCGTCCTCGAACAGCACCAGTCCGCCGGTGCCGCGCGAGTACACGTGATAGAAGCCGTTGCTGGAGACCTCGCGGGGTTGTCGTGCCATGCCGCTGACCGTACACGGCCTCGGAGTGTCCAACCGCGCGCGTCGAGGACCACTTTCGACCGCACCTGTACAGATCGCACGATCGGTTCCACTTCCGCGCGGAAACGTTCTGGGGTCAGACCCCAGAAGCGCCCGAATCGGGGTCAGACCCCAATCGCTAGACCGTCACGCTTCGTGGCGGGATCGACGCGGGGGACGGAGCGGGGCACGGCTTTCGGAGCCGCTGGCCGCCCACTATCGAGGCGCCCACCAACACTGCGCCCGCCAGCTGGAGGGGCGTCAGGGACTGGCCCAGCGCCAGCCAGCCCAGGGCCGTGGCGACGATCGGGCTGAGGAGGCTCAGGAACGAGACCGACGAGGCCGGCAGCGATGTCATGCCGCGGAACCACACCGCATACGCGAGCGCCGTGCCGACCAGGCCGATGATCGCGAAGCCGAGCAGGTTGCGCGGGGTGGGCACCGGCGGGACGCCCTCCGTCGCGAGGGCCAGCGGGGCGACCAGCGCGCCGCCGACCAGCAGCTGCCACGACGTGAACGCCAGCAGCGGCAGCGGCGGCTTGCCCCAGCGGCGCGCGAGCACGATGCCGACCGCCATCGACGCCGTGGCGCCGGCGGCCGCGCCGAACCCGACCGGGTCGACCGACGTGGACGGATCGAGCACCAGGGCACCCACGCCGACGACGCCGACCGCGCCCGACACCAGACCGACCAGCGTCGGCCGCAGCCCGAGCACCGGCCAGCCGAGCAGCAGCACGACGATCGGGCCGATCGCCGCCGACGTCGCGGCAATCCCACCCGGCACGCGCTCCGCCGCGGTGAACAGGAGCACGAAGAAGAGGCCGATGTTGAGCACGCCGAGCGTCGCCACGCGCAGGCGCCACCCGGCCGGCGGCAGCCGCCGCGTCACCAGCGCGAGCGCAATGCCCGCCGGCAGCGCGCGCCCGGCCGCCGCGAACAGCGGCCGATCTGCGGGCAGCAGCTCGGTCGCCACCCAGTACGAGGTGCCCCAGACGAGCGGAGCGATGGCCGTCTGCAAGATGGTGAGAAGCCGCAGGTAGTTCGTCATGGAACTACTATATTCGACGTCGAACTAGATTGCTAGTCTTCGGCCATGGAACCCGACCAGGTCGACGCGATCCTCGCCGCCTGGGCGCGCGAGCGGCCCGACCTCGACGCCAGCCCGATGGGCGTCATCGGGCGCATCACCCGCGCCTCCCGCATGCTCGACCGCGAGCTGGCCACCGTCTTCGCGGCCCACGGCCTGGACGCCCCCAGCTTCGACGTGCTCGCGACGCTCCGCCGCAGCGGTGCGCCGTTCCTGCTGTCGGCCTCCGCGCTGGCCGACGCGACGATGGTCGCGCGGAGCTCGACCACGAGCCGCATCGACCGGCTCGAGGCCGACGGACTGGTCGAACGCGTACCGGACGAGCGCGACGGCCGCGGAGTCGGCGTGCGCCTGACGGCCGAGGGCCTGGCCGTGATCGACCGCGCCGTCGCGGCCCACGTGGCGAACGAGACACGGCTGCTGGCGGGACTGCCCGCGGGTGCCGCAGACCGCCTCGCCGCCGACCTGCGGCAGCTGCTGGGCGCGCTCGAGCCGCCGCCGGGCTAAGCGGCGGAGCCTCGCGACGGTGACCTACTCGCCCCAGACGCGGTTCGGGCGCTCGGTCTCCACGCGGTAGTCCGTCCCGCGCGCCTCGGCCAGGCGCGCGCCCAGGTCGCGGGCCCGCGCCACCGGATCGCCCGGGTCGCGGACGACCTCGCCGCGGGAGTTGCCGACGCCGACGATCACGCCGACGAGCTCGTGGTGGAGGTAGCGCGACAGCTCCTGGATCTGGTGCACCACGCCGGCGACCGACGCGGGATAGCGCTCCTCCGCGCTCATCACCAGCACCGCCTTCTTGGCGACGATGCGCTCGCGGAACTCGTCGTGGTCGGGTGCGCTCGCGGTCGTGAAGCAGAAGAAGCGGTCGATGAACGCCTTCATCCAGCTCGACATGCCGTACCACCACAGCGGCGTCGCGTAGACGATCACGTCGGCCGCGAGATAGCGTGCGAACGCCTCCGCCATGCCGTCGTCGATCGAGCACGCGCCGTCCGCGCTCCGGCAGGTGCGGCAGTCGCGCAGCAGCCCGTCGATCATCGCCGGCAGATGCACGAGGTCGGTCGTGTGCCCCGCCTCGCGAGCGCCGTCGAGCAGCGCCTCGGCGAGGAGGCGGGAGTTGCCGTCGACGCGGGGGCTCGACGTGAAGGCGACGACACGTAGCGGCTGCACCAGAGCGCGAACGGTACCGTTGCGGTCATGCCCGCGCGTCCGGTGATCACGATCTGCACCGACTTCGGCCTCGGCGACCCCGGCGTGGCGGCGATGAAGGGCGCGATTCTCGGCATCGCGCCGGACGCCACCATCGTCGACGTCACGCACGGCGTGCCGGCCTACGACGTGCGGCGCGGTGCGCTCGAGCTGACGCGCGCGCTGCCGTGGTTCCCGCCCGCGATCCACGTCGCGGTGGTCGACCCCGGCGTCGGCGGCGCCCGCCGCTGCGTCGCGATCGAGGTCGGTCGGGGCGACGTGCTGATCGGACCCGACAACGGCCTCTTCGAGCCGGTCGCCGCCCTCCTCGGCGGCTTCGAGCGGGCGCACGAGATCGTCGATCCCGCATACCGGCTGCCGGCGACGACCGCCGTCTTCCACGGCCGCGACATCTTCGCGCCCGCGGCCGCGCACGTGCTGCTGGGCGTCGCGCCGTCGCGCCTGGGGCCGGAGATCGCGGTCGACGAGTTGGCCGTCCTCGGTCTCCCCCAGGCCGTGCGGATGGAGGACGAGCTGGCGACCGCCGTGCTCTACGTCGATAGCTTCGGCAACGTCAAGCTGGCGGGTGCGGCCGCCGACCTGTTCGCCGTCGTCGGCGACGAGCCCGCCCGGCTCGTGGTCGGCATGGGCGAGCGCACCATCGAGCTGCCGTGGGCCGCGACGTTCGGCGACGTCGCCGTCGGCGACCCGTTCCTGTTCGACGACGAGGACGGTCGCCTGTGCCTCGCGTGCAACCAGGCCGACGCCTCGGCGGTGCTCGGCCTGGCGCCCGACGACCCGGTCGTCATCCGCCGTCCGTAACGTCCGGGCGCGCGTCGCGTTGCCTAGGTAGACCCGGTCCGGAAGATGGGTAGTCGCCGCCGATGTTGCGCGTCTCGCGGCGTCGTACCTTCTCTCCAGTCGCGCAGATGGCGCGGCACCAACGAGGAGATCACCCCGAAATGCCCCATGCAGTGGATACCCCCAAGCCCGATCTCGCAGCCGTCAAGCAGAAGCAGCAGGCGGCCTGGTCGAGCGGCGACTTCTCGGTCGTCGCGAGCCGGATCGTGCTGACCGCCGAGCAGCTCTGCGATACGGCGGACATTCGCGCCGGCTGGCGCGTGCTCGACGTCGCGACCGGCAGCGGCAACGCCGCCATCGCGGCGGCCCGCCACGGCGCCACCGCCGTCGGCGTCGACTACGTGCCGGCCCTGCTCGAGCATGGCCGCAAGCGCGCCGCGGCCGAGGGTCTCGCCGTCGAGCTCGTCGAGGGCGACGCCGAGGACCTGCCGTTCCCCGACGCGTCGTTCGACGCGGTCACGTCGATCTTCGGGACGATGTTCGCGCCCGACCACCAGAAGACCGCGGACGAGGTGCTCCGCGTCTGCGTGCCGGGCGGCACCATCGCGCTCGGCAGCTGGACGCCGGAGGGCTTCATCGGCCAGCTGTTCAAGACCATCTCACGGCACGTCCCGCCGCCCGCCGGCGTGCAGTCGCCGATGCTCTGGGGCACCGAGTCGCACCTGCGCGAGCTGTTCGGCGACGACATCACCTCGCTCGAGGTGACCGAGCGGACGTTCACGTTCCGGTTCCCGTCGGCCGAGCACTTCGTCTCGTTCTTCCGGCTCTGGTACGGCCCGACCCTGAAGGCGTTCGCCGCCGTCGAGGGCGCCGCCCGCGACGCGCTGGAGCGTGACCTGATCGCGCTGATCGAGAAGTTCGACCGCCTCGGCACCGGCGACGCCGTCGCCATCCCTTCGACCTACATCGAAGCGGTCGCGATCAAGCGCTAGTTTCCCCCGACCTGCGAGGGGCCGGTGTGGCGGCCCCTCGCGAGGTCAGGCGGTCGCGCGTGGACGTCATGGGGCGCGCCGTCGGCGGCGAGGACCTGCTCGAGGTCGGCGGAGACGCTGCCGGCGAGGTCGCGGATCGGCCCCGGCGGCCGGGGGATCGAGAGGTCGTCGCAGGTGCCCGCCAGCACGCGCGCGTCGCCGTCGAGATCGCGCAGGAAGCGGCCGACGAGCGACGCCTTGCCGATGCCGGGCTCGCCGGTGAGCCGAGCCAGGCGCCGATCGTCCCGCAGATCGCGCCGGACAGAAGCAGCGTGCGCTCCGGGATGCGCCGGGCGCCGCGCCGGGCCTTCCGCTTGTCGATGCCGAAGAGGGCGAACGACACCACGTTGAGCACGGCGAGGAGGACGGGGAACGGGGTCATCGCCGGCCACGGTAGGCGACCCCGCCGGCGCCGTGCCTTGACCCGTCGGCCCGACCGGAACTAGGCTCCCGAACGATCGTTCGGGCGCAGCCGCGTTCGCCGGTCGCGATCGGGGGAGCCGGTTGGACGCGAGGGCTGCACACGAGGAGCCGCGGTACTACGAGGAGCGCTTCGAGCGGGCCTCGGTCGACGACATCCGGGGCCGTCAGCTGCGGTCGGTGCAGGACCTGCTCGCCGACGTCCAGGCGTCGAACCCCTTCTACCGCGAGCTGTGGCGGGCACACGGCGCGGACATCGCTGCCGTCTCGTCGCTGGAGGAGTTCACCGCGCGCATCCCGTCGGTCGCCAAGGCGGACTTCCTCGCCGACCAGCAGGCGGCGCCGCCGTACGGGCGCCGCCACGAGCAGGCCCTCGCCGCGCCCGGCGCACGCCTGCTGTCGACCACCAGCGGCACGTCCGGGCGCGGCCAGGAGGTGCACCTGCAGACGGCGCGCGAGATGGACGGCATGGGCCGCGTCTACTCCTACGGCTACCGCTGGGCCGGCCTGCTGCCCGGCGACGACCTGGCGCTGGCGATGCCGCTGACGATGCTCGGCGGCGGGCGCCTCGAGTTCCACGGCGCCCAGTCGTACGGGCTCGGCGTGCTGGCGATCGGCAACTACGACGCCGACCAGAAGGTGGAGGCGCTGCGCCGCTTCACGCCGGCGGGGCTGATCGGCATGACGGCGTACCTCGGCCGCCTCGGCGCGGTGCTCGGCGGCGACCCGCCGGCCGGCCTCCGCGCCGTCATGACCGGTGGCGAGGGCGCCGGGTTCGAGTGGCTGCTGCGCCTGGAGGACGCCTGGAACGCGGCCGTGCACGACCGCTACGGCTCGTCCCAGGCCGGCAACGACCACGCCTTCACGTGCGAGCACGGCATCGGCACCGCCGAGCGGCCCGGGATGCTCCACAACATCGACCCGTACGTCCTGACCGAGGTGGTCGACCCCGCGTCGGGCCGCCACGTGGCGGACGGCGAGGCGGGCGAGATCGTCGTCACGATCCTCTACCGCCACGACGCGCCGATCATCCGCTGCCGGATGGGCGACCGCGCGGTGTACCGCACGCCGGGGTACTGCGCCTGCGGGCGGCCGTTCGGCGGCTTCGAGGTGGCGAGCATCGGCCGCATGGACGACATGCGGAAGGTCAAGGGCATCAACGTCTGGCCGTCGGCCGTGGACAACGTCGTGTTCGCCTTCGCCGCGATCAGCGACTACCAGGTCGTGCTCGAGACCGGCCCGGCCGGCCAGGAGCGCGCCGGGCTGCGGGTCCTCTGCGACGCTTCCGACCCGGCCGCCGCCGCGCAGATCCAGGAGCAGCTCGCCCGCAGCGTCGAGGAGCGGCTCGGTATCCGGTTCGCCGTCGAGGTGCTCGAGCCCGGCGCGCTCGAGCAGGTCGAGTGGAAGGCCAAGCGGTGGATCGACCGCCGCGACCACGTCGCCGGCCGGGCCGGGTAGGAGGCCGCGTGTCCGATTCCCTCCGCATCGCCACCGCGGACAAGGTCGCGACGATCACGATCACGCGGCCGGAGCGACGCAACGCGCTGGACGACGCGACGCTGCTCGCCCTGCGCGAGGCGATCGTCCGCGTCAACGACGACGGCGCCGCCGCGATCGTCTGGACCGGCGAGGGCACCGTCAGCTTCTGCGCCGGCTCCGACATCAAGGAGCTGGCCGGCCAGAGCGTGCCGGAGCGGATCGCGCACACGGCGCTCGGACAGAGCGTGGCCGACGCGATCGAGGACTCCCGCGCCGTCGTGATCGCGGCCATCGAGGGCTACTGCCTCGGCGGCGGGCTGGAGCTGGCGGTGGCCTGCGACCTGCGCATCGTCGGCGCCACCGCCACGATGGGCCTGCCCGAGGTGCAGATCAACGCCCTGCCCAGCTGGGGCGGCACCTTCCGGCTCGGCCGCGTGGTCGGCCTCGCCCGCGCCAAGGAGCTCGCGATCTTCGGTCGCCGGCTCGACGCCGCCGAGGCCGTCGCCTGGGGCCTCGCCTCCGAGCAGGTGGCGGAGGGCGCGGCGCTGGCCCGTGCCACCGAGATCGCCCGCGCGCTGACCGGCGTCTCCGATGCGGCCACGATCGCGCGGGCCAAGGGGCTCGTCAACGCGGGCTTCGGCGCCGACTCGCGCGTCGGCCGCCACCTGGAGCTCTACGCCGACGCCGCGCAGCTCGCCTCGCCGGCGTTCGAGCAGAGCTTCGGGTCGTTCGGGACGCCGCCGTCGACGGCGTAACGCCGCTCAGCCGACCGACACGCCCGCGCGTGCGAGTCGGCGCCACGCGCGGCGGCGGCGCGTGCGACGGCACGGTGCGCGATCAGCAGCGAGACCACGGCCAGGGGCAGCTCGACGAACACCGCGCAGGCGAGCGCGATCCCCACACGGCCGGAGGTTCGACACACCGGAGGGCCTGTGCAATGCTCGGCGCCATGTTCCGCGCCCTGATGATCCGCCTTGCCATCACCGGCACGGCGTTTGCGATCGCCGCGTGGCTGCTCGACGGCATGGACGTCACCGGTGGCTTCTTCGCCTACCTGTGGATCGCCATCCTGTTCGGCATCGTGAACGCGATCGTCGGGACGATTCTCCGCATCCTCACGTTCCCGCTGACCGTCCTCACGCTCGGGCTGTTCTCGATCATCGTGAACGCCCTGCTGCTCGAGCTCACCGATGCGCTCACCGGCGACCTCGAGATCGACTCGTTCTTCTGGACGGCGATCGGCGCCGCGCTGATCATCTCGATCACGTCCGTGGTCATCGACCTGATCATCGTGCTGCTCGTGCCGAAGCCCGCACGGAAGTGACGCCGGCGCTCACGCGGCGTCGGACGGCGCTTCGACGTCGAGGTCCGCGTCGAGCAGCAGCGCCGCCTCCGCCTCCGCCAGCGACAGCTTGCTGGACGCGAAGTGCAGGATCGGCCAGCCGTGCGCCTCGGCCGCGCGCTTGAGCGCCTTGTCGGGATTGACGGCGTACGGGTGTCCGACCGCCTCCAGCAACTGGACGTCCGACCGCGAGTCGGTGTACGAGCTCGAGGCCGCCGGGTCGAT
Organism: uncultured Actinomycetes bacterium; assembly: GCA_963722525.1. Lineage (GTDB taxonomy): Bacteria > Actinomycetota > Thermoleophilia > Gaiellales > F1-60-MAGs149 > VFJZ01. The sequence continues at coordinate 2,634,933 of CAVRMM010000002.1, forward strand.
GCCGTTGGCCGCGGCGTACTGCCGCAGCGCGTCGGCCTTCGCGGCGCCGTGCAGGAACGTCTCGACCTCGCCCGTGTAGCGACCGTCGCGGATCACCGCCCGGGAGCCGATGGCGGCGTCCAGGCCGAGCCGGTCGGCGAGCGGCTGGACGAGGTCGATCAAGGAGGCGGAGATGACGACTGCCGGCTCGCCCCGCGCCTGGTGGGCGCGCATCCGCGTGATCGCGTCGGGGAACGCGAGCGCGGCCAGCGGCTCGATCTCCTCGGCGATCAGGGCGCGGAACTCCTCAACGGGCCAGCCGCGCATGAGGCGGAAGGTCTGGCCGGCGACCTGGGACAGCTCCTTCGAGCTGACGCCGCGGACGAGGTAGACGGCGTGCCACACGGTCGCCCGCGCGAGCGAGCGCCAGCCGATCAGCCCGTGCCGCCGCAACGTCGGCGCCATCGCCAGCATCGACGAGCGCCGGATCAGCGTGCGGTCGAGGTCGAAGAACGCCGCGCCACGGGTGGCGACGGCAGCCGGCGCCTCAGGCATCACCCGGCTCCGGCACGTCGGTCGACGGCTCGTGCGAGCGATCGTCGAGCACGCGGAGGACCATCACCGTGGCGTCGTCGTCGAGGGGCGTCTCGTGCAGCCCGGAGACGTGGCTGACGATGTGGGTCAGCAACGAGGCGGCGGACGGGTCGGTGACCAGCGCGACGTGGTCGACGAACGCCTCGACGCCCATCCGGCCCTCGAGGCTCCGCCGCTCCACCACGCCGTCGGAGTAGAACACCACGCGATCGTCCGGTGCGACCTCGGTGGAGACCGACGCCAGCCGATCGCGGTCGACGATGCCGAGGGGCGGGAAGACGAAGCCGTCGAACAGCTCCGACCGGCCGTCGGCCGTGAGGATGCACGGCAGCGGGTGGCCGCACGCGAGCCACTCGATCGACCGGGAAGCCGCATGCCACCGCGCGATCAGGGCCGTCACGAACATCGACGGATCGCCGAACCCGACCACCGCCTGATCCATCAGGATCGCCGCATCGACCAGGGGCGCGCCAGCCTGGCGAGCGGCGCGGAACGCTGCCAGCGAAAGGGCCGAGGCGGCCGACGCCCGGCCGCCCTTGCCGGCGGCGTCGGCCAGCGCCAGCCACGCGCCGTCCGCGTCGGCGGCGTGATCGAACCAGTCGCCGCCGACGTCGTAGGCCGGCAGGACGGTGCCCGCCAGCTCGGCGCCCCGCACACCGGCGACGCGCGGCGGCAGCAGGACCTGCTGCAGCTCGGCGCCCGCCGTGGCGCGCTGCCGGTGACGGGCGGCGCTGACCCGGTCGGAGTAGCGCAGCGAGAGCTCCAGAGCCGCGGCGGCGCGGCCGGCCAGGATGTCGAGCGGGCCGTCGGAGTCGCCCTCGATGAGGAACACGGCGATCGCCCGGTGCCGCAGCCACAGCGGCACGATGCGGCCGATGCCCCGCTCGGGCAGCGACCGCTCCAGCGCTGCGAGGTGCCCGGTGGGGATCTCCGGCCCCGCCATCTGCGGGATCGGCAGCTCCTCGGGCAGCGCGACGCTGCCCGCCAGCCGCAGCAGCGCGACACCCTCCAGGTCGACCACGTAGATGCCGACCGGGCACCCGGCCACCTGCTCCGCGATCTCGACCACGCGCTCGGGCAGCGTGTCGATCGGCAGCTCGAGTAGCTCCTCCGTCGTCGGTAGCGTGTCGACCTTCATCGCGCGTCGGGCGCCGCGGCGGTCCAGCGGGCCACCTCGGCCGCATAGTCCACGCGCTCGGCGGCCTCGAGCGCGCGATCGGCAGCCGAGCCCGTGTCCCAGCCGAGCGTCCCGCGCCACGCCCAGCGGCGCGCGAGCGCCGCGACCCGGACCCGGCCGTGGATCGGCTGCGGCGGCCGGCGCGGATCGAGGTAGAGGTCGACCGCCAGCGCCTGCACGAGCTCCGGGTCGGCGGGCTCGCCGGTCGCGCGCTCGATGCGGTGCTCGACGAGGGCGGCGACGACCTGCACCTCGCGGACGCCGCGCCGCACCGTCATGCCGGCCGACAGCGCCGTCGTCGCGACGACGACCGACGGCACACGGGCGAACCGGCCGGTCCGCCGCGCGAGGCGGACGAGGGGCACGGCGGCGACGGCGATCTTCTGCATCTGGTCGGCGAGCACCTCCGGGTGGTCGCCCGAGAGGAGCAGCGCTCGGCCCTCGGCCGCGGACGTCACCTTGCCCGCGGGTGCGAGCGCACGGTCGACGCCGCCGCGGTAGGCACGCGCGGCGGCGGTGACGGCCGCGCTCCGCGCCCGGACGGTCAATGCGGCGAAATCGAGGTCGGGGCGCCGCAGGCGCCGGCGAATGCCCTTCCGGCCGGTGGCTAGGTCGATTTCCTGGCGTTCGGTCATATCAGAGGGTGCGAGATGACCAGAGGATCGCCGCGAGGACGACGCTGACCAGCGAGACCGCGAGACCGACGACCCAGAACGCGACGTCCTGGGTGCCGAGGATCGCGGCCAGCGCAACGCAGATACCGACGATGCCGCTCGTCGCCACGAGGCGGACGAAGACGGATTCGATGCCGCGCCGGTTGCCGCCGCGGGGTCCGATGAACGTCTCCCCCTCGGCCGCGCGCGGCGCGGCGGCGGGCGGCTCGGAGACGACGCCGGGCGTCTCTGCGACGACCGGCGGCACGACGACGTCGGCCGGCTCGTCGCCGACAGGGGGCGACAGCGAGCCCGCTGCGGCCTCATCGGTCAGGGGCGCGCGGGGTTCGTCTTTCGATGTGCGGAACACGTTCATGCCTCGGGGACCACCTTCTGGTTCCCTGTCGGTGTTCCCGATCGGTGCAGATCGAACCTCCCGGGAAAGCGTCAAACGATCGCCTCGCGGTAGCGCCGCCAGGTCTCGTGATCCACCGCCGCGAACCGTGACGTGCGGCGACCGAACCGGTACGCGTCCACGCGCATGACGGGCCGGGCCTTGAAGCCCGCCGCGCGGAACGCGCGCAGCGACGCGTGATTCTCGACGTCGATGACCGCGATCCCCCGGCGGTAGCCGCGGCGCGCCAGCTCGACGGCCGAGGCACGGAGCATCGATCGGGCGATCCCGGCGCCGCGGAAGTCGGGGAACACGAACACCCCCTCGGTCAGCGCCTCGCCCGGCTCGAGCGGCTCGTACAGGCGGGGCGCGATGCGCTCGAGGCGCTCCTGGTGCGCGGCGGTGTGGATGAAGTGGAAACCCACCAGCTCGCCATCGGAGCGGGCGACGACCAGCTCGCCCGCCTCCTCCGCGCGCGTGCGCTCCATCGCGGCCAGCGATAGCCGGTCAGCGCCGCACGCATCCTGCAGGGTCGACGAGAGATCGGGGAACGAGGCGGGATCGACGAACGAGATCTCGAGGGCCATCGGCGACAGGCGTCCGTCCGCACGATCGGCGAGGTCGCCGACGACGACGACGCTCCGCCGAGTCGACCACAGACGCCCGCACGCCTTCCGCGCCAGCAGTCGCGACGACATGGCCGCGAACGTCCCGCCGTCGGGTACCGCGTCGAACACACCGCTGCCCGGTTCCTTCGGCTTGCCTGCAATCACGTTCTTTCCAACCCTCGAGTGGGTGTTGCGCGCCTTTGCAGGCAACTTCCACCCTCATGATGCTCCCGGGAACGCCGCGTTGCAACTTCGGCACCCCGTCGGCAGGGTACCCGGCAGCCACCGGGCATGCTTCCGCGATGCCGATCGCGATGTGCGTCGCCCCGTGCTGAAGGCGCCGTCCCGCGCGCATTTCGTCCCGCCCCGCGTGCGCGGCAACGTCGCCGTCCGCTCGATCGTGCTCGTCGTCGGCCTCGTGGTCTTCTCGGCCGGCATCGTCAGCATCTACGAGTCGCAGCTCGGTCTGTCGCCGTGGGACGTGCTGAACCAGGGCATCGCGGAACGCACGCCGCTGTCGTTCGGCATGGCGAACATCGTGGTCGCGCTGATCATCCTCGTCGTCGCCGGCAAGCTGGATGTCCGCATCCGGGTCGGCACCGTCGCGAACGCGATCCTGGTCGGCACCTTCGTCGATCTGATGCTGCGCTTCGACGCGGTCGACCGGCTCTCGGACGAGGCGCTCGAGGTCCGCGTCGTCCTGCTCGTGGCCGGCATCGTCATCACCGGCATCGGCACAGCGCTCTACATCGGAGCCGGGATGGGCGCGGGCCCGCGCGACTCGCTGATGCTCGGGGTGACGCGGCGCACGGGCCGTCGCGTCGGCGTCGTCCGCACGGCGATCGAGGCGTCGGCCACGGTGGCCGGCTTCGCCCTCGGCGGCACGGTGGGCATCGGCACGCTCGCCTTCGTCGTGGGCATCGGCCCGGCCGTCGAGCTGTCGTTCGCGCTCCTCGCCCGGTCGCCGCTGAGCGAGCCCCAGCCGGCGGCCGGCTGACCACTGGTCGAGGGTCCTACGACCAACGTCGCATTGCACCCCCGACGCGGCAGGGGGCAGACTTCGTGACGATCGTGACCATCGGCGCGCGCGCCGGTGCAGAGGGGGGACACGATGCAGCGTTCGCAGAGCCCGCGCTCGAGCAGGATCGCCATGCTCCTGGCGCTCTCCTTCCTGGCCACGCTGGTCGTGCCGGCCGAAGCGCTGGCGGCCGTGACCGTGAAGCGTGCGTCGCTGACGGCGGGCAGCCTGCGCGTCGAGGGCCAGGGAGCCCGCTCCAACGCGACCGTCACCGTGACATCGCCCGAGTCGACGGCGTCACGCCGCGCCGACAGCAGGGGCGAGTTCCGGGTCACCGCCTCGAGCTTCCGGTCGAGCACCTGCAAGGCGACCGTCAGTGACGGGTCGACCTCGGTGGTCGCCACGCTGTCGGGCTGCACGCCCGCGCCCCCGCCGCCGCCGGTGCCCGCTCCGGCCGTCGCCGCCGTGACGCTGAGCCACACGTCGCTCGACACCGTCGACACGCTGGCCGTCGGCTCGGTCGAGCTCGCGGCCGATGCGACCGCTCCGGTCGACGTCGCCCTGGCGAGCAGCCAACCGGCCATCGCACCCGTCGACCGCTCGACGGTGCAGGTCGCGGCCGGCGCGCGATCGGCGTCGTTCCTCGTCCGCTACGCCTCGGCCGTCACCCAGCCCACCGTGGCCACCATCTCCGCCACCTCGGGCGGCGTCACGCGGACCGTCGCCCTGACGCTGAACCCGCCGCGCGCGTTCGGCATCGCGCCGGCGTCCGGCGAACTCGGCCCTGGCTTCGTCGGCTCGGACTTCACGACCTTCGCGACGCTGCCGACGACGCTGACGCTCGGCCCCGGCGCCCTCGGACCGGCCCGGTTCACGATCATCGCGGGGCAGCTGCCCGCGGGCCTCATGCTCAAGGACGTCAACACGAGCGGCACGCCGGCGAAGCACATCGACATCTCGGTGGTGGGCGTCCCCACGACCGTCCAGACGAGCACCTTCACCGTCCGCGGGGTCGACGCGAACGGGCAGACGGCGACGGGGACGTACACGATCCGCGTCAATCCGGCGCAGGGGCTCGTGATCAACCTCCAGGAGCCGTGGTCCCCTCAGGTCGGTGTCTTCACGAACCTCTGGATCGACGGGAGCGGCGGCGTCCGGCCCTACACCTGGACGCGCATCGCCGGACAGCTGCCACCCGGCATGTCGCTCGTCCAGGACAACCCTTCGGGGCCGCTCGTGCGCATCACTGGCACGCCGACCACGGCCGGTACGTTCACGTTCACACTGCGGCTGACGGATGCCGGGGCGCGACGGCGAGCCGTACGATCAGCATCACCGTCGCGCCTCCCTGACCCGCGCTAGAGGATCCGCGCGCCGATCGACATGCCGCCGTCGACGACCACGGCGGCGCCGGTCATGAAGCTCGCCTCGTCCGACGCGAGGAAGACCACGACCTCGGCCACCTCCTCCGGCTCGGCGATGCGGCCGAGCGCGTGGTGCGCGCCGGCCACGCGCCGCTGCGCCGCTCCCGCCTCGCCCTCGCCGAAGAACGGCGCGGTCATGCCGGTCTCCATGTAGCCCGGGCAGACGCAGTTCACGCGGACGCCGTCGCGCGCGTAGTCCAGCGCGAGCGCGCGGGTGAGGGCGATCACGCCGCCCTTCGATGCGCAGTAGGCGGCCAGTTCTGGCTCGACGAAGAACGCGTTGACGGAGGCGGTGTTGACGATGGCCGCCGGCGAGTTGCGGGCACGCGCCCGCCCGATCAGGCTCCGGCAGCCGTTCCAGACGCCGCCCAGGTTGATGTCCATCGTGCGTCGCCACTCGTCCACCGCCGTCGCGGGGACGTCCTTCGGCACCGCGATACCGGCGTTGCAGCACAGCGCGTCGATGGGTCCGAGCGCCGCCTCGGCGGTGTCCAGTGCCCGGTCGAGCGCCGCGGCGTCGGTGACGTCGCAGGCGACGACGACGGTCGTTCCGCCGGCCTCGCGGATATCGTCGGCCGCCCGCTGCGCGGCGTCGCCGTCGAAGTCGCACAGGCAGACGCTCGCACCCTCACGGGCCATCGCGACGGCGGTCGCCCGGCCGAGGCCGCTGCCGGCACCCGTCACGAACGCTCGGCGCCCGGCCATCCGGCCCTCGTTCGCGCTCACGCCACCGCTCCGATCGTCATGCCGCCGTCGACCACGACGGCGGCGCCGGTCATGAAGCCCGCGGCATCGGAGGCGAGGAACGCCACCACCCGCCCGATCTCCTCCGGCTGGCCGACCCGGTTCAGCGCGTGCATGCCGTCCGCTGCCCGCCGCGCCGCCGCGGGGTCGTCCTGCTTGGAGAGGAAGGCCGCCAGCAGCGGCGTGTCGATGTAGCCCGGGCAGACGCAGTTCACGCGGATGCCGTCGCCCGCATGGTCGAGGGCCATCGCGCGGGTGAGCGAGAGGACCGCGCCCTTCGACGCGCAGTACGCCGGGATGTCGCGGTCGGCGTAGAACGCGTTGATCGAGGCGATGTTGACGATGGCGCCGCCGGTGCCGGCGTTGCGGAGCCGCCGCACGAACTCGCGGCTGGTGATGAAGGTGCCGCCCGCGTTGGTGTCGATCGTGCGGTGCCAGTCGGACTCGCCCATCGCCAGCAGGTCGAGCTCGACCTCGATGCCGGCGCAGTTCGCGAGCCCGTCGACGACACCGCCGAGCGCCTCCTCCGCCGCGGCGAAGAGCGCGGCGACGCGCTCGGCGTCGCGGACATCGCACCTCGCGGCGCTTGCCGTCCCTCCCGCGGCAACGCACCGGGCAGCGGTCTGCTCGGCGGCATCGAGGTCGAGATCGGCCACGAGGACCGCGGCGCCCTGTCCGGACATCACCTCGGCCGTCGCCCGCCCGATGCCGCTGGCAGCGCCCGTCACGATCACCCGCTTGCCGTCCAACCTTCGCATCCTCGTCATCCTCCGTCTCGATCTGGCCCGCGACTGCTCATCCGGACACCGCCAGCGCCTCGGCGATCCGGCCCGACGCGATGCTCTGCCGGCAGCGCGCGAAGTACTCCCTCGCCCAGGCCTGGTAGTCCCAGTCGAGCTCGAGGACGGGCTCGGCGACGAGCGCCCAGGTGGCCTCGCGCAGGGCGGACATGAACGTCATCAGCTCGACCCGGGCCTCGTGCACGGGGTCGTCACTCTCGAAGTAGGCGGCCGTGAGGCGCCGCACCTCGGCCCGGTCGAGCTCGGCGTTGACGCTGGTGGCGCCGAGGTCGAAGTACGGGTTCCCCATGCCGGCCCACTCCCAGTCGAGCACCACCAGCGCCGCGCCGGTGATGATGAAGTTCGGCAGCTGCAGGTCGTTGTGACACAGCCGGTCGGCGGTCTGCGCGCGGGCGAGTGACGCCTCGACGTCGGCCGCGACGCGGTTCAGCTCGTCGATGTCGTCGGGGAGGTTGAGCCCCTCCGCCCTACACATCGTGGTGTACCGGCGCTGGTCGTCGAAGATCGAGAACGTCCCGCGGATCTCGCCCGCCCCGTGCACCGCCCTGAGCGTGGCGCCGATCCGCTCCAGCATGCCGGGCGCGCGGATGGCGTCGCCGTCGAGGACCGGGCCGTCGACGAAGTCGGTCAGCATGTGGCCGGCCGGCAGCGTCACCGCGCGGATGGGCGGCGCGAGCCCGGCGGCGGCCGCTGCCTGGTGGGCCGCAAAGCCCTGCCAGCGCGAGTAGCCGAGCCGTTCGCCGGTGGACGATGCGATCCGCAGCACGCGCCGGCTGCCGTCCGCGGCGGTGAGCAGGTAGTTCGCGTTGCTCGCCCCGCCGGCGAGGATCGAGATGTCGGCCGACAGCGGCTCCGCGAGGTCGAACCCGCCGAGTACGCGGCCGATCCGGTCGCGCGCAACGGCGGCGATGTCGTCGGCGAAGGCAAGGGCGATGCCGTCAGCCATCCGCTGCGCCCTCCTCGGCGAGCGCCGCGATGCCGGCGGCGAACGCCGCGACCGTGTGGTCGATGTCGGCGTCGGTGTGCGCCGCGGACACGAACATCAGCCCGCGCTCGTGGACGAGCACGCCGTCGCCCAGCACGAGGCCCGTCAGGCGCGCCACGGGGGTCTGATCGCAGGTGCGGGCGTCGGCGTAGTCGCGGAGCGGCAGCCGCGGCCGCCACAGCAGCTGGATGACACCGCCGACCCGGCTCGCGAACAGGGGCAGGCCGGCCGCCGCCGCGCCCTCGTTGATCGCGTCGGCCAGCCGGCCGGAGAGCAGGTCGACGCGACCGTAGATCTCGGAGTGGTCGCGGAGGTGGCAGAGCGTCGCGATCGCTGCCGCCGCCGGCGGCCCGGCGCCGTTGTAGGTGCCGCCGACGTACACCGGGCCGTCCGTCGCCGGCGCCATCGCCTCGGCCGTCCCGGCGACCGCCGCGACGGTGAACCCGGAGCCGATGGCCTTCGCGAACACCGCCATGTCGGGTGTCGCGCCGAGGAGCTCCTGTGCGCCGCCGAGTGCGAGCCGGAAGCCGGTCACGACCTCGTCGAAGATGAGGAGGACGTCGTGCGCGCGACAGAGGTCGCGGCATGCCTCGAGGTAGCCGGGCGCCGGCAGGAAGGTGCCGAAGTTGCACGGCACCGGCTCCATGATCACGCAGGCGATCTCGTCACCGAAGCGCGCCAGCATCGCCTCGAGCGCGCCGACGTCGTTCCACGGGCACACAAGCACCTCGCCCGGCACGCCGGCCTCCGCGACCGACGGCATCAGCTCGAGCGGCGGCGGCCCGGCGACCGGGACGGTGCCGAGCGCATTGACGCTCACCGGATCCATCCAGCCGTGGTAGTGGCCGTCGAACTTCAGGACGGTCCGCCGGCGCGTCTTCGCGCGGGCGATCCGGATCGCGACCTGCACGGCCTCGCTGCCGGTGGTCGAGAGGACCACGCGCTCGGCGCACGGGACGGTCTCGACGATGAGGCGGGCGAGCTCGGCCTCGAGCGGGTGCGGGCCACCCGCGATCACCTGGTCGCCGGCGAGGTGGGCCAGGACCGCATCGAGCACGGGTCGCGGCCGGTGGCCGAGAAACAGCGGACCGAACGCGAGGAAGTAGTCGATGTAGGTGTTGCCGTCGAGGTCGGTGCAGTGCGCACCCTCGCCCGTCGCCAGCACCGGCGTCTCGCCGAGCCGGCGGAGGCGGCCCGCCGACCCGGTGCCGCGTGCGAGCACGGACCGTGCGTCCTCCAGGTAGGCGGACGACCGCGGCAACCGCACCGGCGAGCTCGCCCTCATGGGCTCGGATCGCCGTCCTCGGCGGGCCCGATGGTGGCCATCTGAGAGACCATCCCGCCGTCCGCCACCACGGTCGTGCCGGTCATGAAGGAAGCGCCGTCGCCGAGCAGGAACGCGATCACCGACGCGAGCTCCGCCGGGCGCGCGGCGCGCCGCTGCATGTTGAACCCGACCGGCACGTCGAGCAGCCCTGCCTCGCGGAAGAACGGCTCGGCCATCGGCGTCAGCACCCAGCCCGGCGCCACGCAGTTGACGCGGATCCCGGCCGGCGCCAGCTCCAGCGCGGCGCACATGGTGAAGTTGACGAGCCCCGCCTTCGCGACGCCGTACGGCGCCATCACCGGCTCGGCCTGGAGCGCGTTGATGGACGAGACGATCACGACGGCGCCGCCGCGCTCGCGCAGGGCCGGGGTCGCCGCCTTCGTGAAGAAGATCGGACCCATCAGGTTGACGTCGAGCACCTCGGCCCAGTCGGCCGGCGTGAGCTCGGCGATCGGCTTGAACGACCCGATCACCCCGGCGGCGCAGACGAGCCCGTCCAGCCGGCCGAACCGGTCGATGGCGACGCCGATCGCGGCCGCGGCGGCGGCCTCGTCGCCGACGTCGCACGCGTGCCAGGCGACCCGGTCGGTGCCGAGATCGCGCGCAGTCTCCTCGAGCCGGTCAGCGCCGCGCGCGCAGATCACGACGCGGTAGCCCCGCTCCACCAGGTGCTCGGCCGTCGCCCTGCCGATGCCGCTCGAACCCCCGGTGACAACTGCGACGGGACCCTCTGCCATCGAGGACTACCTCCTAACGACCGTTCGTTCGGGGGTCGAACCTACCACACCGCCGGATGCACCGCAATGCGCGCGGCTCACGCTACGAGGGCCTCGACCAGCTCCCATGCGGCGTCGGCCACGGCCTCCTGGTCGAACGCCCCATCGGTCGCCAGAGCCCACGCGCCGGCCCGGTCGCAGAGGCACGCAATCGCGTCGGCGCGCATTCGCGGATTGGGGTCGTCCGGACGCAGGCTGGCGACGAGCGACTCGAGGAACACGTGGTAGAGATCGCGCCGCGCGGTGAGCGCGGCCCGGCGCTCGTCCTCGACGTTGCCCGCGACGGCCTCGATCTCCCAGAGGACGTCCCAGGAGCCCGCCACGTGCGGCGACTGCAGCTGCCACCGGACGTGCTGCGAGACCACGCGGCGCAGCTGTCCACGCGGATCGGAGCCTGCGTCGGTGGCATCGAGAATCGACGAGTGGAACTGGTAGAGGACGTCGTCTAGCGCCTCGGCGAGGATCACCTGCTTCGAGGGGAAGTGCGAGTAGATGCTGGCCGGCTGGATGCCGACGGCGGCCGCGATCTCGCGCATCGAGGTGCCGGCGTAGCCGCGCGCGGCGAACAGCTGGATCGACTCCACGAGGATGCGCGCGTCGGTGTCGTCGCCGGCGCGGAGCGGCCGTTGCCGCACGCTCAGCGCCAGGTCGAGGAGGGCGCCGTCGAGGCTCCGTGTCGTCGCCACCGGCCCTACGATACACGTCGGTGACGCCGGTGGGCCACCGTCCGAGCCTTGACTTCCCGAAGCGGCGCCATCTACGCTAACGATCGTTCGTACGCCACATGGAGGGACGGATGACGCCACCGCGCGCAGACGTCGTCGTGATCGGCGCCGGCGTCGCCGGCCTCGCGACGGCCGCCGCGCTGGTCGAGCTCGGCGCCGGCCGCGTCCGGGTGGTCGAGGCGGACAACGTCGCGACCGGATCGTCGGCACTGTCCGCCGGGGTCTTCAACCGCCAGACGCCGAACGCGGTCGACCAGGCCATGCGGTGCTTCACCGTCGACCTGTTCGGCGAGATGGAGCGGGCCGGCGAGCTGCCGCTGGAGCGCAGCGGCTACGTGCGGGTGGCGCAGAGCGAGGCCGACCTCGGACGCTTCCGCGAGGCCGCGGCCCGCGGCCGGGAGCTGGGCGTCGATGACGCGCGCGTCATCGACGCCGCGGAGCTCGGCCGGCTCGTCCCGGGCATGCGCGTCGACGACCTCGCCGGCGGCCTGCACTGCCCGAGCGACGGCCACCTCGACGGGCACCTGCTGTGCGCCGCCTACCTCGCGCGGGCGCGCGCCGGCGGTGCCGAGCTGCTGATCGGCGCGCGCGTCGAGGGAATCGACCTCGGCGCCGGCCACGCGACCGTGACGACCGCACGCGGGCGGCTCGACTGCGACGTGGTCGTCAACGCGGCGGGTGCCTGGGCGGCGCGCGTCGCCGCGCTCGCGGGCGTGTCGCTCGCACTCGTCAACCAGCGGCACGAGATCGCCCTCGTCCACCTCGGCGAGCCGATGAACCCGCCGATCCCGATGGTGAACACGTACGTCCCGGGGTCGGCGCAGGAGGGCCTCTACTTCCGGTCGGAGGGCGCCCGGATGCTGGTCGCCGGCGCCCACTCCTACGAGATCCGGCCGGAGCACACCGTGGCCGACCCCGACGCCTACCCGCGGCAGGTGAGCTTCGAGTTCCTCGAGCAGATCGCCACGGGGCTGTCGGAACGCTTGCCGACCTGGCCGGACCTCCGGCTGGAGCCCGGCTGGACCGGGCTGTACCCGACCAGCCCGGACACCCTGCCGCAGGTCGGCCCGCATCGCAGCGCGCCGCGGCTCGTGTCGGTCGTCGGGCTGCACGGGATCGGGCTGACCATCTCGGCCGCCGTCGGGCGGCTGGCAGCGGAGTGGATCCTCCACGACGAGGGCCGCACCTTCGACTTCGCCGAGGATCTGCTGCCCGACCGGCCGTCGCTTCTCGGTTGGACGGCGGGAACCACGTGATGGCACCGTCCGGGATTCCTCCGCTCGTGGCGTCCGCGCAGCACCCGTACCAGGTCGGCATCGTGGTGCCCGACCTCGAGGCCGCGATGCGCGCCTACGGTCCGCCGCGCGGCGCGGGCGACGTCTGGCGGCTCTGGACGTACGGCGAGCGGCTGCTGAGCGAGCGGCGGTTCCGCGGGTCGCCCGGCACCTTCGAGATGCTCATCGCGCTCGGCGGATCCGACCCGCAGCTCGAGCTGATCCAGCCGCTCGAAGGCCCGAGCATCTACCACGAGCACCTCGCGGCGGGCGGGAGCGGCCTGCACCATCTGGCGTTCCGGACGACCGACCTCGCGACGACGACCGACGAGATGGAGCGGGCCGGCTTCGGCGTGCTGCAGTCGGGCGTCGGCTTCGGCGCCGACGGCTCGGGCGGCTTCGCCTACTACGACACGATGGCGACGCTCGGCTACATCGCCGAGGCGGTCGAAGCGCCGCGCGTGCGCCGCGAGCCCGAGCGGACGTGCTGACCCAGGTCCTCGACCTGTCGCCGCTCGGTCACATCCCGCAGCGACACCACGGAACCGTGGATCGCGGTGTCGTCCACCGTGTCCGTCCCGACCGTCTCCATCACGTGCCACGAGGAATCCGCACCGCGGATTCGGGCGTCGAAGGTACGCGGCGCGCCTGCCTCGCCTTCGAGTCGTCCGATCGCAGCGGTCAGCGCGGGCAGGTCGTCGGCATGGAAGAGCGGCACCAAGTGTGCGAGCCGGAGGTGGCGACCCCGGGGCTGACCGGGTGCCGGTCGAAGTCGGTCTCACGCTTCGTGCCTACGCGGTTGCCGCGCGAACGCGCCGGAGGACCTCCTCGATCGCCGGGCGATCCTCGGGGCCGCGGCTCCGGTAGGTCCAAACCGGCCGTAGCTCGGCATCGAGGACGACGTCTCCGCCAAGCTGCAGCGTGTCACCGGCCGGGGCCTGTGCCAGGCGGTGTCCGGAGCGGAGTAGACGCGCGTAGCTTCGCCATACGGCCGGGTGAAGCCAGACGCGACTGCGTGACGCGCGCCCCAGGCCGAGGCGGGTGTAGAGCACTCGCTCGGGGTCGCAGAGGAAGAGCACGTCGCGCCCGAACGCTTCGGCGTACCTTGCAACGCGCTCGGGCGTATCGAAGTTCACCGCGACGACGCGCACGGCGCTCCGATCGATCTGTTCCGCGACCTCCACGAGGTGCGCCTGGCACGGGAGTCAGGCGAGGTGACGCAGCAACACGACGACGCTCGGGCCGCCCTGGAGCTGCTCGAGCGGAAACGGCGTGCCGTCGATCGTGAGGAGGACGACGTCGGCGAGATCGGGGGCGGGGGTCATGAGCCTAGGATGCACGGGCGGCGACGGGCGATGTGCGGCCGCCGTGCCGTCGGCTGCCGACCTCTGGTCGCCGATCGAATCGTGCGAATGATCCGGTTGTCTGCCTGCAGGCACCAGCCACGGAGGTCAGGGCCTGCCGCAGAGGCGCGACGCGCGGGCGCGCGCGCCGTCGCGGCCTGCAATTACCTCGTGGAGCACGGCGGGTACGTCGTGGCGGGCGGCGTGCCGACGGCGCGCATCGGCCGGCGCGTTCGGCGCATCACAAGGTCCGAAAGGGAGGTTTCGCATGTGGTTCCTCGCGTCCTGCGAGCATGTCGAAGATCGACTCTCGGCCCTCGACGACGGGGATCTCGGGATGTTCGAGCGAGTGCGGGTTCGCAGTCATCTGGCGATTTGCCGGGCCTGCAGCCACGTTCTTCGCGGATTGCGCGCCACGCGCCTGGCGCTCGAGTCACTCCGCAATGACGTCGCCTGAACCGCGCGGGGGCGACCTGTAGCGCGCGCACGGCGCGCCTAGTACTCCATTCGTCAAGTCGGACAGTAATTCGGGATTTCGCGCTCCACCACCGTCGTCGGCGCGACCCGCTCGAGTGCGCGAAAGAGCTTCTTCTGTCCACGCACAAAGCCCCACGTCAACACGCCACCGGTCGCCTCGATCCTGACCTTGGGCCCGTTCGCAGTTACCCGCCGCACGGTCTCGACGGGGACGGCGACCCGGCCGCCACCCGGCTGGATGACGGTGACGAACCGGTCGCTGACGGCGTACGTCTCGATCAAGGAGCGACGGCGTGCGACGTTGAGTCGCCACAGCGTCACCAGGGCCAGCAATCCGGAGCCGATGCGAAGCATCGACGGGTCGAACGCGATCGCGCCCGCGACGAGGAACACGAACGGTACGCCGTAGAACGCGAAGATCGGGACCGTACGCCGCTCCTGCCAGACGGGCTCGCCAGGGTCCTCGGGAAACGGCAGAGGCTCCGCCAGCTCGGCAGTACTCGGGGTAGCCATGGCTCTTCGATGCACGAGCCTGGCCGGCCGATGCAACAGCGGCAACCGCCGCCGCCGCCGAGTGGCGAGTGTGGTGCGGCGACCGGCGTGGCGTCGGCAGTCCAGGCCGCATCCCTATACTCGACCGCGGTGGATGCGCAGACCGAGGAGGCGCTGGTGCGGGCCGCGGCGGCCGGCGACGGCGACGCTTTCGCCGTACTCGTTCGGCAACACGAAGGGCGGGTGCGGGCGACTTGCGCGCGGATCGTCGGGGACAGCGCGTCAGCCGAGGACTGCGCGCAGGACGCCTTCGCGCAGGCCTGGAAGTCGCTCGGACGATTCGACGGCCGGGCGCTGTTCGGAACCTGGTTGTACCGCATCGCCGCGAACGAAGCCCTCCAGTCTCTCCGTCGTCGGCGATCGCAGGAGGTGCTCTACGACGAGCCGCCGTTCAGCGCTGCATCGCAGTCGCCCGGCCCTGCAATCGACGGACTCGAGCGAGCGCGCGTGCGTGCCATCGTGCGGGAGCGTCTCCTCGAGCTCCCCGACGTGCTCCGGATCCCGGTCGTCCTCCGCGACGTCGAGGAGTGGTCGAACGACGAGATCGCAACCGCTCTGGGGATCAGCCTCCCGGCCGCGAAGGCCCGGATCCATCGCGGTCGGATGCGGCTGCGGGAGCTCCTGACGATCGACTTTCCCGAGCGCGCCTGACCGAGATCAACGTGGGGCGGATCGGCTGGGAGCTACCAGCCCCTCCAGGGCCCGCGCGTCCGCCCGGTGACGGCACGGACGCGGCCGATCGGGATCGTGACGCCGCCTGCGGGCGGATCCGATGACGCATCGCGGCCACGAGCGCGTGCATCAGAGAGACATGCGACTCCGCCAACGACTCCTGTTTGTGGCGGCGATTGCCCTGCTCGCGGTCGGGGGCGTGTTCGCGGCGCGTGGCGGCAACTCGGCCGCCTCGCTGCCGGCGGCTGCCGCACCGGGCCAGCCGTGGGCCGACATCGAGGCCGGCGCCCGCGGGGAGACGGTCGAGTTCTGGCTGTACGGCGGCGACCAGCGCATCAACGCGTACCTCGACGGCCCCGTCGCATCGCGGCTCCGCGCGCACGGGGTGACGTTGCACCGCGTGCCGATCGACGACACCGCCTCGGCGATCCAGCGGCTCGTCGCGCAGCACCGCGCCGGCGCGGCGAAGGGCGCGATCGACCTGGTGTGGGTGAACGGCGCCAACTTCGCCGCCGCCAAGGCCGCCGGGTTGTGGGCTCCGGGGTGGGCTGCGACGTTGCCGAACGCCGGCCTGCTCGACCCGGCCGACCGCTCCCTGACGCGTGATTTCGGCGTCGCCGTCGATGGCGCCGAGGCGCCCTGGAGCCGCGCAGCGTTCGTTCTGGCCTACGACGCGGCGCGCACGACCCGTCCGCCGGCCACGTTCGAGCAGCTGCTCGCGTACGCCCGTGCGCATCCGGGGAGAGTGGCGTACCCGGCGCCGCCCGGACTTCACCGGGTCGGCGTTCGTCCGGCTGGCCGTGCAGCAGCTCGGCGAGGAGCGTGCGTTCACGTTCCTGCGCGAGTTGCGGTCGGTCAGCTACCGCCGCGGGACGCACTATCCGGCGAACGAGGCGGCGCTGAACCAGCTGTTCGGTGACGGGCAGGTCGACTTCGCGATGAGCTACGACCCGTCGTTCGTCCAGACCGGCGTGGCGAGCGGCCAGTTCCCGGCGACCGCGCGGCCGTTCCTGCTCGGCGAAGCGACCCTGGTGAACGTCTCGTTCGTCGCGATGCCGGCCGACGCTCCGCACCCCGACGCCGCTCGGGTGCTCGCGAACCTCCTGCTCGACCCTGACCTGCAGGCCGCCAAGGCCGACCCGGCGGTGCTCGGCATCCCGACCGTCCTCGACCCAGCACGACTCACCGCAGCGCAGCGCAGCCGGCTCACCGGCGGCGCCGAGCCCCTACCTGCTCGCGACGTTCGGGAGGCCGCTCGAGGAGCTCTCCGCGAGCGAGGTGCCACGCCTCGACGCGCGCTGGAAGCAGGAGGTGCTGCGATAGCCGGCCTGGTCACCCGCGGCATCGTCGTGGCTGCCGGCGGCCGGACGGTTCTCGGCCGGCGTCGACCTGAACGTCGCCGACGGCGAGCTCGCAGTCCTGCTCGGGCCGTCCGGCGCCGGGAAGACGACGCTGCTTCGCGCGATCACCGGCCTGACCGTGCCGACGGTCGGCACGGTGCTCGTCGACGGCGTCCAGGTCGACGGTGCTGCGCCGCACCGGCGCGGCATCGGCCTCGTCTTCCAGGAGCCACGTCTGTTCCCGCACCTGAGCGCCGCCGAGAACGTCGCCTTCGCGCTGCGGCTGCGGCGCGTCCGCCGAACCGGGCGCCGCGCCGGCGCCGCCACGCTGCTGGAAGAGGTCGGCCTGGGCGCCGTCGCCGACCGGCCGGCCGCGGTGCTGTCCGGCGGTGAGCAGCAGCGCGTGGCGCTCGCGCGGGCGCTCGCCGCCGAGCCGCGCGTCCTGCTGCTCGACGAGCCGTTCGCGGCGGTCGACCCGAATCGCCGCGACGAACTGCGCCGGCTGCTGGTGCGGATTCAGCGCGAGCGGCGCCTGACAACGCTGCTCGTCACCCACGACCGCTCCGAGGCGGCCGAGATCGCCGACCGTGTCGGCATCCTCCTCGACGGCGCGATCGAGCAGTACGACGCGCCGGGGACGGTGTTCGAACAGCCGGCGACGGTTGCGGTCGCCCGCTTCGTCGGCGCCGCGACGATCCTTCGCGCCACCGTCAGGGACGGGACGATCACCGTCGCCGGTGCGACGATCGACGTTCGACGCCCCGGACGGTCCCGGCGTGTTCACGATCCGGCCGGACCGCGTCCGGATCGATCCCGACTGCGGCGCTCCGCCTGCGCGTCGTCGAGGCGCGCTACGCCGTGTCGCACACCCGGCTCTTGCTCGGGGGCGCCGGGCGTCGAGATCGACGCGCACGCCGCCACCGATGCCGCGCCCGCCGTCGGCTCGACGGTCGGGGTCCTCGCTCCCGGCGGATCACCTCTGGCGCGTACCGGCCGGCGGGCCGCCGCTTCCCGGGCGTCGCGCGGAGCGTGGTGGCGTGATCACGTACGACCTGGTGGTCCTGGGCGGCGGCACCGCCGGCCTGGTCGCGGCGATCGGCGGCGCCGCGCTCGGCGCGAGCGTCGCGCTGGTCGAACGGGATCGCCTCGGCGGTGACTGTCTGTGGACCGGCTGCGTTCCCTCGAAGAGCCTGATCGCCGCCGCCGCACGCCGCGCAGCGCGTCCGCGACGCGCGACCGCTTCGGCGTCGATGCCGGGAGCGCCACGCGTCGACTTCGCACGCGGTGATGGGCCACGTCCGCGGCGTCGATCGCGACGATCGAGCCGCACGACTCCGCGGAGCGCCTCACCGCCGAGGGCGTCACGGTGCGTCTCGGGCCGCGGCCGCTTCGGCGGCCCGAGCCGCATCGTCGTCGCGATCGCAGGCGTGCCGACCAGGAGATGCGGCTACCGCAAGGCGCTGATCGCGACCGGCTCGGCGCCGACACTCCCGCCGGTGCGCGGGCCTACCGGCGTCGAGACCGCTGACCAGCGACACCGTCTGGGCGCTCGAGAGCCTGCCGCCGCGGCTCGTGGTGATCGGCGGCGGGCCGATCGGATGCGAGCTCGGCCAGGCGTTCGCACGGCTCGGCAGCTCCGTCACGCTGCTCGAGGCCGCGCCGCGGCTGCTGAGCGCGACCTCGCCGACGCCGCGCGGATCGTCCGCGACCGCCTGGTCGCCGACGGCGTCGACGTCCGCACCGGCGTGGTCATCGACGCCGTCATGCGCCGCCGCGACGGTGTCGTCGTCGTCCACCTCGGCGACGGCTCGACCGTCGAGGCCGACGAGGTCCTCGTGGCGGCCGGCCGCAGCCGCTCGCACGGCCGACCTCGGGCTGGAGACGGTCGGCGTCGAGCTGACCGAACGCGGGCACGTCCGTGTCGACGCGCGGCTGCGCACGACGGCGCGGCGGATCTACGCCGCCGGCGACGTCACCGGCGCGCCCGCCTTCACGCACGTCGCCGGCTACCACGGCGGAGTGATCGTCCAGAACGCGATTCTCGGCCTGCGCCGGCGCGTCTCCTACGCCGCCACACCAGCCGTCACCTACACCGATCCGGAGGTGGCGCAGATCGGCAGCCGGGCCGGCGACCGTGCGGCGACCGCGCGCCGCGTCACGCGGTTCCCGCACGCCGCGCTCGACCGGGCCATCACGGAAGGCGACACGAGTGGCTTCACCGAACTCGTGGCCGACCGCAAGGGCCGCCTGGTCGGCGCGACGATCGTCGGACCGGCTGCCGGCGAGACGATCGCGGCGGTCGCGGCGAGCATCCGCGCCGGTGCCCGGCTGCGCGATCTCGCCGGCGCGATCCACGCCTATCCGACTCGCTCGGAGGCGATCCAGCGCGCGGCGCTCGACGACCTGCGCGCCTCGCTCGCTCGCTACCGGCGCCCGCTCCGGGCCTACCTCGCACTCCGCCGTCGTCTCGGCCGATGAGGCGAAGCGCCCTCAGCCGAGGAGGCGGATCGCGCCGACGATCCGCTGCACGGCGGTGATCGCGACGAGCACGGCGAACGCCCACGCGATCTGCGCGGCGTGGCCGGGGGCGAGACAGATGGCGGCGTACACCACGATCGTCTCGAACCCCTCCGCCAGCCCACCGACGAATCGCAGCGAGCGCTCGTCGCCGACGGCGAGCCGACGGCGTTCGGCGAGGGACGAGAACGCCAGGAACGCCGTGCCGGACACGTAGTAGGCGGCCAGCAGGGCGACGCAGGCGAGCCGCGCGTCCGGGCACGCTGATCGCGACCGCGACGACGAAGCCCGCGTAGACGGCGAAGTCACCGACGAGGTCGAGGAACCCGCCGCGCTCCGTCGGCGTCCCGAGCCGGGCGACGGCACCGTCGAGCCCGTCGAGGACGCGGCTGGCAAGCCACAGGGCGAGGGCGGCCGGCCACGCGGCGAACGCCGCGGCGACGCACGCAGCGACGCCGGCGGCGAAGGCGACCGCCGTGATCGCGTCGGCGGAGACGCCGATCCGGGCCAGGCGCTGCGCGACCGCGTCGGTCGCGGGCGCCACGCGCGGCCGGATCGCGGCATCGAACATCGCTCACCTACCCCGGTCGTGCCCCGCGGCGCGCTGCCCGCAGTGCTGGTGATCGTCGCCGTCTTCGGTGCCGGCCTCGTCGGCGCCGTCGCGCAGAGTCTCGAGCCGGCGTCGCTGGTCGGCGGTGCCCTCTCGACGCGAGCATGGCGCGACGTCCTGGCGGACCCGGCGTTCCACGACGACGATCGCCTTCACCCTCTGGACGACGCTCGCGTCGACGGCACTGGCCGCGGCAGGAGGCCTGGTGCTGGCCGCGCTCGTCCGGAGCGCGGCGCCGCGAGCGCGCCTCCTGGTCACGCTGCCGCTTGCCGTGCCCCACCTGGTCGTCGCCGTCGCCATCGTGGCGTGGCTGGGGCCTGGCGGCCTCGTCGACCGCCTGACGGGCGTCGACAGCGGCATCGTCGGCGATCCCCGCGGCCTCGGCATCGTGCTCGTCTCCGTGCTGAAGGAAGCGCCGTTCGTCGCGCTCGTCGCGCTCGCCGTCTGGGACGACGAGACGCGCCGCCGCGAGGAGGTCGCCGCCGTGCTCGGCGCCGGCCCGCTCGCCCGGCTCCTGCACGTCGCCTTGCCTCGGCTCGCCCCGGCGGTGATCGGCGCGAGCCTCGTGGTCGCGGCGTTCGCGCTCGGCGCGTTCGAGGTCGCGCTCGTCGCCGGGCCGACGACGCCGCAGACGATTGCAACCTACGCGCTCGATCAGACTCGCAGCCCCGACCCGGCCGCACCGGCACGCGGCGCTGCGGCCTTGCTGGTCGCCGCGATCCTGGCCGTTGCCGCGGCGCTCGCCGTCGGCCGCTTCCTCCGCAGCCGAGATGCGTAGAGTCGCTGTCGCAACGCTGGCGATCGGGGGCGTGCTGCTCGCGCTCGGCGTCGCCGTCCGCGCGGTTGCCGACGAGTGGCGCGCGCCGAACCTGCTCCCGCAACGATTCGGGCTGCGCGGCGTCGAAGCGGTGTGGAGCGATCCGGCGCTCCGTTCCGCACTTGCCTCGTCGCTGGTGATCGGCATCGTCGTCGCGTTGCTCGCGCTGCCGATCGCGTGGCCGGCGGCGCGCTCCCTCGGCCGCCACGTCACGCACGCCGATGCTGGTGGCGGTGCTCGCGCTGCCACTCCTCGTTCCCGGGTATGCGGTCGGCACCGGGCTCGCGACATGGCTGATCCGGCTGGGCGTGCCGGGGGGCGTCCCCGGCATCATCGTCGCGCACCTGCCGTTCGTCCTCGCGTACGAGATCCTGGTCCTCGCGCCGGCCTTCGACCGGCGCGTCCGCGGCAGCTCGAGGAGGCCGCCGTCGTCCTCGGCGCCGGCGTCGCGGACCGGCTCCGGCTCGTTGCCATCCCGGCCGTCCCCGGCGCCATCGCCGGTGCCGTGTTCGTCGGCTTCACGGTGTCGCTCACCCAGTACGGCACGACGCTCGTGGTCGGGGCCGGCACGGCGACGCTCCCGTTGCTGCTCGTGCCGTTCGCGCAGTCCGACCCACAGGTCGCGGCGACCCTCGCGCTGCTCGCCGCCGCGCCGGCGGTGGTCGCGGTCGCGCTCGCAGGGCGAGGTCGAGGGGTACCCACGCCTGTTCGATGAGCACCACTGCCACAGCGATGCAATCGCTGCCGATGGCCGTTCTCGCGCGTCCTACGAATCCGGGCGGCTTCGGCTGCGGCGGCGATGCGCCAGCACCAGCGACACGATCAGGATCGCGGCTCCCGCCGCGACGCTGGCGAGGAACAGCGGCGAGGTCGGGTCGGTGACGCTCGATCCGACGGTGGCGACGGCGGTCGTGCCCGGCAGGATCCCGAGCACCGTGGCGGCGACGTAGTCGCGGCGGCGGATCCCGGTCACGCCGGCGGCGTAGTTGAGTGCGTTGAACGGTACGACCGGCAGCAGCCGGAGCACCAGCATGGCCGTGAATCCGGTGTCGTCGAGCGCCGCCTCGATCCGCGGCGCGCGCGGGCCGAGCAGCTGGCGGACACCGTCACGGCCGAGCGCGCGGCCGATCAGGAACGCGATCGTCGCTCCCAGCGTCGCGCCGCAGACGGCGTAGGCGGTGCCGCGCACCGGGCCGAACAGCAGCGCCGCTGACGCGAGCGTCGACGCGGTGCCCGGGATCAGCGCCACGGTCAG
Organism: uncultured Actinomycetes bacterium; assembly: GCA_963722525.1. GTDB lineage: Bacteria > Actinomycetota > Thermoleophilia > Gaiellales > F1-60-MAGs149 > VFJZ01. The sequence goes on from CAVRMM010000002.1 coordinate 2,656,994, forward strand.
CGCCGCGTACAGCGCGATGAAGACGAGCGGCGCGAGGACCCTGGCCTGCGAGACCCAGCGGTCGATCGTGGCGAGCGACGGCGCCACCAGGACCGCCGTCGCCGACGGCCACGGCCAGGATCGCCACGAGGACCAGCCAGGTCGGAGGACCGCGTGCCGACGGCGAGAGCGGCGTCACAGGCGTTCGATGCGCGACGCGACACGAGCGGTGCGCATCGCCATCGGCGACTCGCAGCATCTACTCCATGATGAAGCGTCTGATCGAGACGATGCGACGGCTCGAACGCGACACGCGACCGTCGGATCCGGAGAGCGACGCGGCGCTCGCCCGCCGCTTCGCGGAGCTTCCCGCGCACGTGCGGACACCGGCGCAGCTGGTCGGCAGGCGGACGACCGGGTGCGAGGGGACGCACGGCGTGTTCCCGCGCTGCAACTTCGCGTGCAAGCCCTGCTACCACTCGGAGACGGCCAACCGCGTCCGCGTCGACGGCGCCCACACCCTGCGTGAGGTCGACGCGCAGATGGCGTACCTGCGCGAGCAGCGCGGCCCGGGTCAGTTCGCGCAGCTGATCGGCGGCGAGGCGAGCCTGCTCGACCCGGACGACCACGCCGCGGCGCTGCTGGCGATGCGCCGCTACGACCGGATGCCGATGAGCTTCACCCACGGCGACTTCGACTACGACTACCTGGAGCGGCTCGCGCTCGACGCCGACGGCGCGCCGCGGTTCTCGCTGCTCTCGTTCGCCGCGCACTTCGACACGACGATGCGCGGCCGCCGCGGCATCAACCGCCCGCAGCGCGAATCCGACCTCGACGAGTACCGCGCACGATTCTGTGCCATGTTCGACCGGCTGGAGCGTGAGCACGGCATCCGCTCCCACCTCGCGCACAACATGACCGTCACGCCGGGGAACGTCGACCAGATCGGAGACGTGATCCGGAGCTGCCACCGGATGGGGTTCCGCATGTTCTCGTTCCAGCCCGCCGCCTACGTCGGTGACGAGGCGCGCTGGACGGCCGACTTCCGGTCGATCGACGCCGACGCGGTCTGGACGCGCATCGAGCAGGGCGCCGGCGCCCGGCTGCCGTACCGCGCAGTCCAGATGGGCGACGAGCGCTGCAACCGCACCACGTGGGGCGTCTACGTGGGAGATCGCTACGTGCCCGTGTTCGACGACACCGACCCGCGCGACCTCGCCGCCCGTGACGCCTTCTACCGCGCCGCGCCGCGCAACTTCGCAGTTCGCGCCACGTCCGGTCGTCGCCGCGCGGGTCGTACGCGGCGATCGCCCGGCAGCCGCGCGACGCCGTCACCGGCATCGCGTACGCGGCACGCCTCGCACGGCGCCTCGGCTCGACGGCGCTCCGCGAACGGCCGCGCCCCGTGACGTTCGTCATGCACCGCTTCATGGACGCCGTCGACGTCCGCGAGGCCTGGGCACTGACGAGTACCGGCCAGACGAGCGACGACCCGCGGATCCGCGAAACACAGGAGCGACTCGCCGCCTGCGTCTACGGCATGGCGCACCCCGAACGCGGCGAGATCGTCCCGGCCTGCGTCCAGCACAGCGTCCTCGACCCGGACGAAACGCGCCAACTCGCCGAACTCCTCCCGCTCACCCGCCGGCTGCGGCCGCCGATCGCGAGATGAGCCGTGCGACTGGCGGACCTCCGCGGCTGCGGCCTGCGCTGCGCGCGGATCGCCCTCGTCGTCGGTCTCGACCAGCGGCGCGGGGCGGAGATCTCGCGATCGCCCGCGCCGGACTGGCCGACGGCCGACGTTTCGCGTCGCCGAATGTGGGTATTACATTTCGATGCGAATACGCGCCAGCGGCAAGTGGACCTGGGCGGAGGCCGGCGAGCAGGGCGACCTTCTCGACGCGCACGAGCCGCCGTGCCTCTCGCTCTATCAGCCGACGAGTCGTCACCATCCGGACAACCAGCAAGATCCGATCCGGTTCCGGAATCTCGTCAAGGCGCTCGACCAGTCGATCCACACTCTCTATCCGACCCGCGACGCTCAGCCGCTGCTCGCGCACTTCGACGAGCTCGCGGCCGACGCGGCCTTCTGGAATCAGAGCTTGGACGGCCTCGCCGTGTTCGCCGCCGCCGACCTGCTTCAGGTGCATCGCCTCCAGCGGCCCGTGCCCGAGCTGGCGCTCGTCGCCGACAGCTTCCACATCAAGCCGCTGCTTCGCATCCTGCAGTCAGCGGACCGCTTTCAGATTCTCGCCCTGAACGCCTCCGCAGTGCGGCTGTTCGAGGGCAACCGCGACGCCGTGGACGAGATCGACCTCGCGGCCGGTGTTCCACGGACGATCACCGACGCGCTCGGCGAGGAGTTGACACAGCCGCACCAAACGGTCGCGTCGTACGGCGGCGGCGCCGGAGACGGGAAGGGCGGTGGCGGGACGTCGATGCACCACGGCCACGGCGGCAAGAAGGACGAGCAGAACGTCGACACCGACCGATTCTTCCGTGCCGTGGATCGCGCGGTCCTCGAGCACCACTCGCGGCCATCCGGGTTGCCGTTGTTGCTCGCGGCGCTGCCGGAGCACCAGAGCCGCTTCCGCCGGGTCAGCAAGAATGCACTGCTGGTCGCCGAGGGAATCGAAGGCTCCCCGGACGCGGTGTCGGCCGACACGCTTCGCAGCCAGGGGTGGCGGGTCATGGAGCCGCAGTATCTGGCGCGCCTGGCACGGCTCACAGAGGCATTCGGCGGTGCGAAGCCGCACGATCTCAGCTCCGACGACATCGGGCAGGTCGGTGAGGCCGCGATCGGAGGCCGGGTGGCGACGCTGTTGGTCGAGGCCGACCGCCGCATCCCGGGCCGTCTCGACGGCGCGACCGGCGCCATCGAGACGCGTGACCTGACGAACGCGGACATCGACGACGTGCTTGACGACCTTTCAGAGGCCGTACTGCAAGCCGGTGGCGAGGTGATCGTCGTGCCGGGCGAACGGATGCCGACCACGACAGGCCTCGCGGCGATCTACCGCTACTGAACCGCGAACCACGCACCGTCGTTGCACGAGCGAGCAACGGCCTTCGAACCTCCTGAGAAGGAAGCCGCCGTGAAGATCCAGATCAATACCGACAGCAACATCGCCGGAGACGAACGATGGGCAGCAGGCGCAGAAGCGTCGGTGGCCACGGCCTTGGCGCGTTTCGCCGACCAGATCACTCGCATCGAGGTGCACGTCAGCGACGTAAACGCCGGAAAGTTCGGCACTGATGACAAACGATGCCTGCTCGAGGCACGCCTCGCCGGCCGTCAACCGGTCGTCGTGGACCATCAGGCCGCGACGGTCGACGACGCGGTCGGCGGTGCGGCTGACAAGCTCGTCCGGATGCTCGACAGCACGCTCGGCCGGCTCGCGCAACGCTAGACTCGCACCAGAGATCCGCCGTGGAGTCCCGTTTCTCTGATCATGCGGCGCCGGCGAGCTCGTTTCAACCACTGCATCGACGCGTGGTCCCTGCGCCCAGATCGGAACCAGGCCGATGAAGGCGATCGCTTCGCTCACGCACGGGCGCCCCGCTCGTTCGCGGCTCGGCGCTCATCGCGCCTGGATGTCCTCGGCGACACGGCGTGCCTGTCGGAGACGGCGACCAGTAGCCGCGCTCGACCAGCAGCTTGGCAACCACGCCGGGCGGAATGCGCCGAGGGCCGGGCTGCCGGCTCCTCCGGCCGCGCAGCAGCACGACGTGCGGTGTCGACGCTTCGTGCTCGGAACAGAAACTCCGAGTGTCTGCTGGTAGGGCTGTTTCGCTTGCCCAGTGAAGCCGACGGGGAGACTCGAACTCCCGACCCCATCATTACGAGTGATGTGCTCTACCAGCTGAGCTACGTCGGCGCGGACAGCCGCATTTTACGTGCATCCGGGACTCGGCGCCGCATGCGGCCGACGGCGCGCATCATGCCCGCGTGCTGATTCAGCCCGTCCACTGCGGCGATGTCGTCGTCCGGCTCGCCCGCCCCGAGGCGGCCGATCTGGCCGGCCTGCTGGAGGCTGCGGTCGAGGAGGCGCCGTACTGGGCCGAGCTCTGGCCGTCGGCCCGCGCGCTGGCGGAGGCGGTCGCCGGACGCGACGTCCGCGGCCTCCGGGTGCTGGAGGTGGGCGCGGGCCTCGGCCTGCCGGCCCTCGTCGCTGCCGCCCACGGCGCCGACGTGACGGCGTCGGACGTCGACCCCGCCCCCCTCGCCTACGTGCTCGAGAGTGCGCGGGCGAGCGGCCTTGAGGTCGCCGTGGCCGAGCTCGACTTCGCGGCTCCCTCGCCCGCGATGACCGGCTTCGACCTCGTGCTGGCGGCGGACGTGCTCTACGTCGACGCGTCAGCCGCACACCTGGCCGGTTCGCTCGAACACCTGCTCGCGCCCCACGGGCGCGCGCTCCTGACGTGCCCCTGGCGCGGCCAGGCCGACCGCCTCGCGGCGTCGCTCCCGTCCGGAATCCACGTCACGGATCGCGGCCCGGTTCTGGCCGTGTCGTTCCGCGGGCAGCCGATGGGCATCGACCTGGTCGAGCTCGCCCGCGACTGACGAGGGGCCACGGGTGCGGCCGATGGAGGATCGTCGTCGCCGCCGCCACCGCCGCCCTTGCCGGAGACCGGGTCGTCGCCGTGTCAGAGCTCGGTGCCGTCGCAATCGTGGCGGCCGTACAGGACCGCCGGCGAGGTACAGCTCGGCGGGTAACGACGAACGCACCTCCCCCGGGATGGCAGGGGGAGGTGCGGAGTCGCTGGCTAGGTCGCGTACTGCGGCCATCGGGTTCGAGATTCGATCGTGCCCGAGGGTCCCGGGACGTCACGAGTCCAGGATCAGTCGTCGTCGTCGTCCTCGGACTCGATGCGAGTCAGGTTCATGACCTGGCCCCCCGGAGCGTTGACGACGTCGAAGTGCACCTCGACGAAATCGCCCGTCTTGAGGCCCATCAGGCTGACGCCGTTGATGTGCAGTGTGAAGGGGCCGCCGGCCGCCGGCGCGACCGTGATCGTGGTGCCGTCGGCGTTCACGGTCAGCGTGCCCTTGACCTCGTCGATGCCGGCATCCTCGTCGGCGTCATCGTCGTCCTCGACCTTGATCTTGCGGAGCACGTTGACGCCGTCGACGACGTCGAACTCGACCTCGACGAACATGCCGTTGAAGGCCATGATCGCGGCGAGATCGACACCGGCTGGGATCGTGATGTCGACGACCGAGCCGTCGACCGTCAGGTGCACGCCGGCCGCGTCGACGGTGGCGATACCCTTGATCTCGGCCTCGTCGACGTCGTCGTCGTCGCGGCTCGAGGTCTCGACGACCACGCCGTTCTTGAACTTGACGGTCATGTTGAGCGCATCGCCGGCGCCATGGCGGCGGCGCGGCTTGACGGAGATGGACGTCTTGTTGCCGGACAGCACGACGCGCGATACGGTGTTGCCGCGGACGACGCCGCTGATGCGGGCGTGGGTGGCGCGGCCAACGACCTTCACGGACTTGCCGTCGACCCGCAGCTTCGTGCCGAGCCGCAGCTTCTTCGACGTCTTGACCGTCTTGAGGGAGCCGGACTTGGTCGCCACGACGACCGAGCGGTTGCCCTTCTTCACGACGGTGCCGCGGAACGCCTTGGCGTCGGCGACGGGCGCTACGAGCAGCATTGCGGCGATGGCGCCGAGGACGAGCTTCTTCACGGGGGCCTCTTTTCACGTGCCGATGCAGCGACTTCAGCTACGTGCTGCTGATCCCAGTACACGGCGCGGCCGGCTAGGAGTGTTCCAGCGGAAGGTTTTGGTTCTCTAAAATCTCGCCGAGCGTGACCAGCTCGTCGTCCTCGCCGCCCTCGAGGCGGACCATGACACCGTCGAGCGGCACCTTGTAGGAGCGGACGACGCCGGTGCCGCGCGCGGTCTTGACCGTCCGGCCGACCGCGGGCGCCCGGTCGCGGAACGAGCGGTAGATCGGATGCTCGAACGCGAGGCAGCAGCGCAGGCGACCGCACAGGCCGGTGATGCGGCCGGGGTTCATCGGCAGGTCCTGGTCCTTCGCCATCCGCAGCGTGATCGGGTTCTCGTGCGACGGGAACCGCGTCGAGCACAGCTTGTCGCCGCACATGCCGCCGCCGCCGACCTGGCGGGCGCCCTCGCGCGGGCCCACCTGGCGCAGCTCGAGCCGGAAGCCCAGCTCGCGCGACAGCTCGTGGCCGAGATCGCGCAGGTCGGTCTTCTCCTCGGCCCCGAAGGTGAGCACGACGCGGCCGCCGTCGAACGTCATCTCCGCCGCGAACGGCTTCGCCTTGATGCCGCGCTCGCGGGTGACGCGCTTGAACAGCGTCATCGCCGTGCGCGACTGGTCGCGCTGCAGCCGGCGCGTCTCCTCGTCCTGCGCCGACACGCGCCGCAGCACCTTCTTGAGCGGGCCGAACACCGACTCGGCGGGCACCTCGTGGTTCGGCTGGACGACGCGGCCGTACTCGCGGCCGCGAGGCGTGTTGCAGACGACGCGCTCGTTCCAGGCCAGCTCGAGGCCGTCCGGATCGAACGGTTACACCTGGCCGCCTTGCGAGAAGACGACACCGACGACGACGGGCATGGGGTCCTAGAGGATGAGAGTGCCTCGCACGCCGAGCGCCACGGAGTGGAACAGGCGCTCGAGCGCGAGGCTCGGGGTCACGGGAAGCTCGAGCGACCGGCGCACCTCACGCGCGTGCTCGAGGACGACACCGGCACCCTCCTCGCCGAAACGCTCTGCAAGCAGGGCGATTTCGGGCAGGCGGTCGAGGATACCACCGCCTCGGGAGCCCCGACCGCGGCCACCAGGCACGTCGCGCAGTACCCGGTGACGACGTCGACCACGACGCGCACCTCGTCGGTCTCGCTGCGCCGGCGGCGGCGCTTCGCGAGCTGCTCGCCCGCCTTCTTCACGCGATTGCGCTCGCGCGTCGACTCGCGGCCGCCGCCGACCCGCTCGAGCGCGCGGCCGTGTCGGCCTCGACCTGCGCCTCGGCGGTCGCCCCGCCTCGCGCGCCGCGGCCATCACCTCGGCCGCGGCCGCCGCCGCATCGAAGTCGTCGACGATCGCGGCGTCGCGCGCCAGGTCGAACGCGCGCTCGAACGCCGCCGCGCGCCGCTGTCGGCGTGCAGCCGGCGGGCCACGTCGAGGTCGCCGCGGGCGACCGGGCGCAGGTGCTCGGCGTCGTCGCCGCCGCCCAGCGCCTCGGCGATGGCAGCCGCCGACGGCGTGCGGAAGCGGATGTGCTGGCAGCGGCTGTCGATGGTCGGCAGCAGCCGCGCGCGGTCGTGGCAGACGAGCACGAACACCGCGTACTCCGGCGGCTCCTCGAGCGACTTCAGCAGCGCGTTGGCCGCGTCGCGCCCCATCGTCTCGGCCTCGCGGATCAGGTACGCGCGGCGCGGCGCCTCGAACGGGCGCAGGTGCAGGTCACCGCGGAGGTCGCGGATCTGGTCGATCAGGATCGCCTCGCCCTCGGGCTCGACGACGTACAGGTCGGGGTGCTGCTCGGTGTCGACGCGGTGCTGGTCCGAGCCGAGCACCGCCGCGATGAACGCGTGCGCGGCGTCGTCCTTGCCCGAGCCGCGCGGGCCGTACAGCAGGTAGGCGTGGCTCGGCTCGGCCGCCGCCAGCGCCAGCAGGCGCCCGGCCTCCGGCTGACCGAAGGGCTCACGCATCGAGCGCCGCCCAGACCCGCTCGGCCACCGTCGCCACGTCGCCGTCGGCGTCGACGGCGACGACTCGCTCCGGCTCGCCTGCGGCGATCGCGGCGAACGCATCGGAGACCGCCGCGCGGAACGCCTCGGGCTCGCTCTCGATGCGGTCGGCCGTCGCGCCCTCCCGCGGCGTCGTCACCAGCACGACGGTGCGGTCGGGCAGCAGCCCGTCGGTCGCGAACAGGCTGACGGCCCGGACGACGTCGCGGCCGAGCGCGCGGCCGCCGCCCTGGAACGCGACGGAGGAGTCGATGTAGCGGTCGCAGATCACCCACGCGCCGCGGGCGCGGGCCGGTGCGATCACGTCGGCGACCAGCTGCGCGCGGCTGGCGGCGAACAGCAGGGCCTCGGCTCGCGGGCTGACATCCCAGTCGCCGTGGTCGAGGACGAGCGACCGCACATGCTCGCCGAGCGGGGTGCCGCCCGGCTCGCGGCACTCGACCACCTCGTGCCCGGCCGCGCGGAGGCGCTCCGCCAGCAGGCGGGCCTGCGTCGACTTGCCGACGCCGTCGAGTCCTTCGAGCGTGACGAACATTCGCGAGAAGGCTAAAGGGGGTCGGGGCAACCTGCCGAATCAGCTTCTGGTGTCGCACCCCGAACACGTCATCAGGCTCGATACGGCAGCGTTCCGCGTCGCCCGCACGGCACGCGTCGCGCGCGGTCTCGCCTACTGGGTCGTCCTCTGCGTGGCGGCCGCGGGCGTGGCCGTCGGCATCGCGGTCCTGGCGACCACGGTGGGGCATGATCCGACCGTGCTCAACGCCACCGCATCCGAGATCGACCTCGCCGACGCGCCCGCGCCGGAGACGACGCCGGTCACCGTCTGGAACGCCTCACAGGTCGACGGCGCCGCGAACCGGCTCAAGATCCGGCTCTCGAAGGTCGGGTATCCGGCCGAGGCCGCCAAGTCGCACGGGCTGCCGAAGGGCGGCCTGAAAGGCACCTGGATCTTCTACACGCCCGGCAACTCGGCCGCCGCCAGGGGCGTCGCCGCGAACCTCAAGGTGAACGCCGCGCTGCGCGTGCGTCCCATCGACGGCATCAGCCCGGAGAAGCTGGCACCCGCCGTCGTGCTCGTCGTGGTCGGACACTGATGCGGGTCATCGTCACCGGGGGTGCGGGCTTCATCGGCTCGCACCTCGTCGACGCGCTCGCCGCGCGCGGCGACGACGTGCTCGCGATCGACGATCTCTCGAAAGGCAAGCGCGACCGGGTCGAGGCGCCGTTCGCCGTCGTCGACATCCGCGACGCCGCCGCCCTCGCCGCCACCTTCGCCGAGCACCGGCCCGACGTGGTCCTGCACCTCGCCGCGCAGGCCGACGTGCGCCTCTCGGTCAGCGACCCGGCGGCCGACGCGGCGGTCAACGTCACCGGCACCATCAACGTGCTGCAGGCCGCCCTCGCGGTCGGCGCCCGTGTGGTCTTCGCGTCCACCGGCGGCGCCATCTACGGCGAGGAGGCCCCGCGCCCGACGCCGGAGACCGCGGCCACCGAGCCCGAGGCCCCGTACGGCACCGCCAAGCTCTGCGCCGAGGAGTACGTGCGCCTGTTCAACCGGCTGCACGCGACGCGGCACGCGATCCTGCGCCTCGGCAACGTCTACGGCCCGCGCCAGGACCCGAGCGGCGAGGCCGGCGTCGTCTCGATCTTCGCCGGCCGCGTCGTCCGCAACGAGCCGCCGACGGTGTTCGGCGACGGCCTGCAGACGCGCGACTACGTGTTCGTCGGCGACGTCGTGCAGGCGTTCATCGCCGCCGGCGACACCGACGTCGCCGGCCTGTGGAACGTCGGCACCGGCCGCGAGGTGAGCGTGATCGACCTGATCGACGGCCTCGCGCAGATCAGCGGCGCCTCGATCGAGCCCCACTTCGCGCCGGGACGGCAGGGAGAGCTGCAGGCCTCGAGCCTCGATCCGAGCGCCGCCCGGCGTGCGCTCGGGGTGTCCGCATCGACGCCGATCGACGAGGGCCTGCGGGCCGTCTACGACTGGGTGCTTGCGGGCGAGCCGGTTCGCGGCACCCTGTAGGGGTGCGCGCCGCCGTCATCCCGCTGCTCGCAGTCGCCCTGGCGATCGCGCTTCTGGCCGGGCACGGCGGCCTCGATGCCCGCAGCGCCGCGATCGCCGAGGCCGGCGTCGCGGCCGCGTTCGCGCTCGCCGTCGTCTCGGCCTGGCGCCGCGGTACCGTCGCGATCCCGCATCCCGCCGTGCTCACCGCGGCCGCCGCGCTCGGCGCCTACGCGCTGCTCGCGATGGCCTCGGAGGACTGGTCGCTGTCGCCGCGCGCATCGCGGCAGGAGGCGCTCCGCGCCGCCTCCTACGGGCTGGCCGTGCTGGCCGGCGCCGCGATCGCCGCCACCCGGCCGCACCCCGTGCGGGCCGTGCTCGCGCTCGTCGGCGGCCTGGCCGGTGCGGAGTGCGCCTGGGCCATCGTCTCACGCTCCTTCGCCGCGGAGTCGTTCGGCCTCACCGGCCGGCTACAGGGGACGCTCGGCAACGCCAACAGCCTCGGGATGCTGGGCGCGGTCGCGGCGATCGCCGGGCTCGCGCTCGCCTCGCGGTCGCGCAGCCTCGGCCTCGCGCTGGCATCGCTGGGCGCGTTCACGGCGTTCGCGACGTCGTCCCGCGCCGCTGCGGCGGCGACCCTGGTGGCGGCGGTCGTGCTCGCCCTCGCCACCGACGGCCGGACGCTGCTGCGGCTCGCGAAGCCGGCCGCCCTGCTGCCCGCGATCGTGCTCGGTACCTGGGCGTCGAGCTTCGCGGTGTTCGACGAGGTGGCCGGCATCATCGAGCCCGCCGGCGCCGGCCTGCTGCTGCTGGCGGTGGCGGCGATGGCGGCCGGGCCTGCCGCGCTGCGCCTGGTCGCGACGGCGACCACGCGGGTGCCCCGGCCACGACGCACGAGGACCGAGCGCACCCTGGTCGGCGGCGGTGCGGCCGCGCTGCTGGTGCTGGTGGCCGTGATCGCCGCGCGGAACGAACGCGGTGCGCCGGCCATCGCCGGCCTCGGCCACCTGTTCTCGTCCAGCTCCAACTTCCGCACCAACTGGTGGGAGAACGCGCTCGACGCGTTCCAGGAGGCGCCCTGGCGCGGCACCGGTGCGGGCACGTTCCGCACCGTCGAGACGCTGGCGCGCGACCCTGCGCACGCCACCCTGTCGCCGCACAACGCGCTCGTCGCCGCCCTGCAGGGCACCGGGGCGCTGGGCGGCATCGCGGTGCTGGTCGCCGGTCTGGCGATCGTCGCCGCCCTCGTGGTGGGTGCGCGACGCACGCAGGAGCGCACCGCCGCCGTCGCGCTGGCACTGGCGGCCGGCGCGCTGCTCCTGCACGGCCTCGTCGACGTGACATGGGAGACGCCGGTGCTGGGCGTGATGATCTGCCTCGCGGCGGGCGTGCTGCCGCCCGCGCGCCCGATGCGCCCGCTGGCTCCGGCGCTGCGGTACGGCCTGGCCGCCGTGGGTGTGGCGATCTCGGTGCTGGTCGTGTTCTCGACCACGCGGTCGGCGGTCGGTGCGAGCAACGCCACCGCGGCGGCCTCGGCGGCAACGCCGGCGGAGTCGCTCGCACAGGCGCGCGACGCGCTGCAGCTCGAGCCGAGAGCCGCCGACGCGCACGTGGTGGCGGCGTCGGCGCGCATCGCGCTCGGAGACCCCGTGGGCGCCGTGTCCGACCTCGTCGCGGCGCTGCGGCTGGAGCCGGACAACTACAACGCGTGGCTCGGCGCCGCGCGGCTCCAGGCCGGCGCTTTCGGCGACCGGATGGGTGCCATCACGACCCTCCGACGGGCGTATCTGGCGTCCGGCCAGCGGCGCCAGGTTCGCATCGAACTGAACGCCGCAGAGCGCGAGCTCGGGCTCCCTGTGACCCCCTAACTGGCTTTCCGGCGGTACACTGACCCCTTGATGACCTGGTTCACCAAGTCGATTCGCACCCTGGTGATCACTGCCTGCGTGCTGCTCGTGGCACCTGCGGCGGCCCTCGCGGACTGCGGTACGACCGTCATTGACGACTATCTCAAGGACGGCACGATCAGCGGCAGTTACTCGCAGGCCTGTTACAAGAGCGCGCTCCAGCAGATCCCCACCGACATGGACATCTACACCGACGTCCGCGGATCGATCAACGCCGCCATGAACAGCGGCGGGTCGGGCGGGACGCCGGCCGCGTCGAACAACCAGCCGGGCACGACGACGTCGAAGGAGCCGAAGGGCACGACCACCGACGGCGGCACCACCACCGAGGACGGCACCACGACCGATGCCCTCCCGGTCGCGCCCGGCACCACGGACGGCGGGCTGGTCGGCCAGGCGCTGAACGACATCGGCCCGAAGAAGGCCGACGAGCTGCCGATGCCGGTGATCGTCCTGGGCGGCCTCGCGATCCTGCTGATCCTGGCGGGCGCCGGCGGGCTGATCGCCCAGCGGCGCAGCCGCCGCGGGCTCGACGACGACGTCGCGTCGTCCGACCCGTCCAGCGCCGAAACAGCCGGCTAGCCGTTCCGCGCGAACCTACGAGTATGAGCACCTTCGCCATCACCGGGGCGACGGGCTTCGTCGGCTCGCACCTGCGTCCCGCGCTCGAGGCCGCAGGACACGACGTCCGCCCGCTGTCCGTCCGCTCCGGCATCTCGCCGGCCGACGTCTCCGGCACCGCCGGCGTCATCCACCTCGCCGGCGAGTCGGTGAGCGGTCGCTGGACGACCGCGAAGCGCGCCGCGATCCTCGAGAGCCGGCGGACGGGCACGCGCGCCGTCGTCGACGCGATCGCCGCCGCCGACGAGCCGCCCGGCGTGCTGCTGTGCGCCAGCGCGGTCGGCTTCTACGGCGATCGCGGCGACACCGAGCTGACGGAGGACGCGCCCGCCGGCGACGGGTTCCTGAGCGAGGTGTGCCGCGTGTGGGAAGCCGAGGCGGCCCGCGCCACGGAACACGGCGTGCGGACGGCGAGCCTCCGCTTCGGCATCATCTTCGGGCGCGACTCCGAGGCGTTCCGCCGGCTCGCGCTGCCGGCCCGGCTCGGGCTCGGCGGTCCGATGGCCTCGGGCCGGCAGTGGTGGCCGTGGGTGCACATCGACGACATCGTCGGCGTGACGCTCGCCGCGCTCGCCGACGAGCGGTACGCCGGCCCCGTGAACGTGACGGCGCCCGCACCCGAGCGCCAGCGCGACGTGTCACGCGGCGCTGGGCCGCGTCCTGCACCGGCCGGCGTTCCTGCCGGCGCCGCGGTTCGCCCTCAAGCTGCTGCTCGGCGGCTTCGAGGCGGAGCTGGTCGGCTCCCGCCGCGCCCTGCCCGCGAAGGCCGAGTCGTTCGGGTACACGTTCGCGCAGCCGGCGCTCGAGCCGGCGCTGGCAGATCTGACGCGGTAGCAGGCTGCGAGACTGCGCGGGTGCGCGACGAGCTCGCCCGCCTCCTGCGCCACTCAGCGATCTACGGCCTCGCCGGTCTGGCGAGCCGCATCGCGTCGGTCCTGCTGCTGCCGTTCCTGACGCGCGAGCTGGGGCCGTCGAGCTACGGCCGCATCGAGACGATGGTGGCCCTGATCGCCGTGTTGGTGCCGCTGCTGCGGGCCGGTGTGGCGAGCGCGTTCTTCCGCTTCTACTACGAGCGGGAGCTCGCGCCCGACCGCGACCTCGTGGTGCGGACGTCGTTCTGGTTCACGGTGCTGGGCGCGGGCGTCGGGCTCGTCGTCGGCGTGGCGGCGGCGCCGGCGATCGCGTCGTTCGTCGTTGGCGACGACGCGTACGCGAACCTCGTCCGCGTCGCCTTCGTGATGCTGGCGGTGCAGCTGCTGTACGAGCAGCTGACCGCGCTGTACCGCGTCGAGGAGCGCTCGGTGGCGTTCACGGTGGCGAGCCTCGCGAACCTCGTGATCACCGTCGTGGCGACGATCGTCGCGGTATTCGTCCTCGACGACGGCGCCACCGGCGCGCTGGCCGGCAACGCGATCGGCACCGCCGTCGTGCTCGTCGTGCTGATCTGGCAGCGCCGCTCGTCGCTGCGCCCGGCCTTCGACCGCGACCTCGTGCGGCGCATGAACCGGTTCGGCCTGCCGCTGCTGCCGGCCGGGCTGGCGATCTGGGTCGTCGACTTCGCCGACCGGCTGTTCCTGGGCCGCATCGTCGACCAGCACGAGGTCGGGCTGTACGCCGTCGGCGTCAAGATCGCGAGCGCGATGGTGCTGGTGCAGCTCGCGTTCCGCACCGCCTGGCCGGCGTTCGCCTACTCGCTGAACGAGGGGCCCGAGGCGCGGCGGACGTTCGCCTACGTGCTCACGTACACGTCGCTGCTCGGCTGCTGGATGTCGCTCGGGCTCGGGCTGCTGGCACCGTGGCTGGTCGATCTGCTGGCGGCGCCGGAGTTCGCCTCGGCCGAGCGGGTGGTGGCGCCCCTCGCCTTCGCCGGCGCGCTGCTGGTCGCGTACACGACGCTCTCGATCGCCGCCTCCCGCGCGAACCAGACGCAGCGCTACTGGCAGGTCGCCGTCGCCGGGGCCGCGGTCAACGTCGGCCTGAACCTCCTGCTGATCCCCGAGTACGGCATGGAGGGCGCCGCGGCCGCGACGGTGGCGGCCTATCTGGTGCTGGCCGGCGGCATGGCGTGGCTCGCCCAGCGGCTCTATCCGGTGCCGTACGAGTGGCGCCGGCTGGCGATCGCCGTGGCGGTCGGCGTGGTGCTGTACGCGGCCGGCCGGCTGGCCGACGTCCCGCTCGCGGCCGCGGTGCTGCTGGCCGTCTCCTACCCCGTCGTGCTCGGCCTGCTCGGCTTCTTCCAGCCGGCCGAGCGGCGGCGCCTCGTGACCCTGGCGGCGAGAATACGCCCACGATGACTCTCGACCTCCATGCACACGTGCTGGCGGGCGTCGACGACGGGCCCGACACGATCGAGGACGCGTTGGAGCTGCTCCGCGCGCTTTCCGACGAGGGCGTGACGACCGTGGCGGCCACGCCGCACGTGCATCCGGCCTATCCGACGACGCTGCAGACGCGCGACGAGCGGCTCGCGCAACTGCAGGAGGCGGCGGCGGCCGCCGGGCTCACGATCGTGATCGTGCCGGGCGGCGAGCTCGACCTCGAGTACGCGTCGTCGTACGACGACGACCAGATCCGCGCGTGGGCGCTCGGCGGCGGCCCGTCGGTGCTGGTCGAGTTCCCGTGGGGGCCGACCTGGCCCCTGGCGCTGGCGCCGACCTGCCGCGACCTGCGGCTCCGGGGCTTCCTGCCGATCGTGGCGCACCCGGAGCGCGCGCGCCCCGTCCAGCAGCGGCCGGAGCGCCTCGACGACGTGATCGCGAGCGGCGCCGTCTGCCAGATCACGAACGGCTCGCTGGCCGGCCGCTTCGGCGAGACCGCGCAGCGCACGGCGTTCGGTCTCCTCCGCGAGCGCCGCGGCCACCTGATGGCCTCCGACTCGCACGGCGCCAGCTCGCGCCGCCCGTCGTTCGCCGGCGCCCGCACGGCGCTGGCCGCGGAGCTGGGCGCCGAGTACGCCGACGCGCTGGAGCGAGCCGCGCCGACGGTCTACGAGGGCCGCGTCCCGATGCTGCCGCTGCCGGCGGAGCCGAAGCGCAAGGGCCTGTTCCGCCGCTAGCCCGCGAAGCGCGCAGACGCCGCACACTCGCGCGCCTTCCGTTGCGCACTTGGCGCATTGGGCGCCGTTGCGCTACAGCAGCGAGGTGTCGCGCTCGACGACTGCCGGAGGCTTCGAGACCAGGCCCTCGCCGCCCGCGGTGCGGAAGGCGGACTCCTCCGAGTAGACGAGCTGGATCGCCTCGCCGAGGCGATCCGACGACCGCTCGGCCGGCGGCGCGGGGGCCGGCGATGCGACGACCGTCTCGGTGACGGCCGGGGCCGACTGCGGCTGCTGCCTGCTCCTCGTCGGGCAGGAACGACGGCTTCAGCACCAGCGAGCCGAGCTCGAACCCGGGCGGCAGGCACACGGGGATCAGGATGTCCTCCGACGCGGGGCCCTTCACCTGCAGGCCGTAGCCCGTCGGCAGGGGCATGCCGGGAACCTGCGGGCTGAGCGCGAGGTCCTCGACGACGTCCTCGACCAGCCCGACGCGATCATCGACGTGGCCGACCTTGCGATGGATCAGACCACCGAAAACGAAGGCGCCGCCAAGCAGCAGCCGGTCGATTGCATTTCCCATCTCGCCACGCTCCAACAGGGGGGTATCCGGTGTTTCGAATCGGCATCGCCGGGAGGCGTCCCCATCCCCCGTCCGGCGTACCATCCCGGCATGGAGTTCGCCGAAGGACCGCTCGCCCAGGCACTCGCAGACCTCGAGCCGTTCCTCGTCGACGAGGAGTTCGTGCTGCTCGGCTACCCACGGGGCTCGGCACCGCCCATGCCCGATGCGGCCGCCGCCGAGGCCTACGCGGTGCGCATCGACGACCCGTTCCAGACGACGTTCGTGCTGCGCGACGCGCTCGCCGACGAGCTGCCGCCGGCGGCCGTCCGCGTCGCCCCGCTGCGCGCGATCGTGCTCGCGAACGAGCTGCCGTCCGATCTGACCGGCTTCATGTCGGTGATCGCCGGCGCGTTCGCCGAGCGCAACATCGCGATCGTGCCGATCGGTGCCGCGTCGCGCGACCACCTGCTCGTGCCGGCCGCGCACTGGCCCGAGGCGCTCGCGATCCTGCGCGGCCTGCGCGACGCGTCACGCCAGCTGCAGCAGAAGCGACTGATGGAGGCGCTCGCCGCCGCGCTCGCCGATCCCGGCGCCTTCCACCGCCTCGTGCTCGTGCGGCGCCCGCCCGACGGCGGCTGGTCGCGCGTCGTCGGCACGCCGGTGACCCTGCGGGAGGGCGTCGGCGTCAAGCTCGTCGCCACGGTCGGCACCCGGCACGAGACCGAGACGGTGCGGCCGGAGGAGTGGGCCGAGCGGCGTCAGGCGCTGCTGGCCGAGCCGTTCGACCAGGCCCACGTCCAGTCGCCCGCCGGCGACGTGCACGCGCGGCGCACGAAGAAGGGCCGGCTGCTGGTCTCGCAGGGCAAGCCGTCGCGACCGGAGGACGTCGCGGTGGCGGCCCACGACCGGCCGCGCGGCCGCGCGCTCGACCTGGACGACCCGGAGGTCGTGCGCCTGTTCATCGCGACCGGGCTGGCGGGCGACTCCGGCCGCATCCGCGCGCCGCACGCCGACAAGGAGCGGCAGCTGCAGCACTACCTCGAGCTGCTGCGCCCCCTCGCCGTGCTGCAGGGCGACGGCCCGCTGACGATCCTGGACGCCGGCTGCGGCAAGGCCTACATGAGCCTCGCACTCGTGCTCTACGCGCGGCAGCTCGGCCGCACGCCGTCGTTGATCGGCCTGGACACCAACGCCGGCGTGGTCGAGACGGTGCGCGCGATCGCCGACGACCTCGGACTACGACGCCACCTTCGCGGCGACGTCGATCGCCGACTGGACGGCGGCGAATGCCGACACGGGCATCGACCTGCTCGTGTCGCTGCACGCCTGCGACACCGCCACGGACGAGGCACTGGCCGCCGGCGTCCAGCTCGGCGCGAACGCGATCGTGCTCGCACCGTGCTGTCACCACGAGCTGTCGACGCTGATCGAGGAGGACGCGGCGCCGAGCGGCATCGTGCGGCACGGCCTGCTGCGCAGCCGGTACTGCGACGCCGCCACCGACGCCCTGCGAGCCGCGCTGCTCGAGCTGCACGGCTACCGCACCGAGGTGATCGAGTTCGTCTCGGCCGAGCACACGGCACGCAACGTGATGATCCGGGCGCAGCGCCGCGACCGTCCCGACGCCCGCGCGACCGCCGCCGCGCGTCAGGCATACGACGAGCTGCGCACCCTCTGGCGCTCGCCGGGAGCGGCGGAGCGGCTGCTCGGCGCGCCGTAGACTCAGGCGCGTGTTGCGGCTCCAGCGCATCGTCGGCGCAGTGCTCGTCATCGGCCTGCTGGTCGGGTCGGGCGTTGCCTTCGCGGTCGCGCAGTCGCTCAAGTCGGAGCCGCCGCGCGTCGTCAGCGCCGACTTCACGCGGGCCAAGGCGTTCTCGCCGGGCTGTGACTGCGACTCGGCGATCGCGCCGCTTCTCGCTCACGCTGTCCCGCGCGGCCGACCTGTCGGTGCGCGTCACCACGCGCCGCGGCCGGCTGGTGCAGACGCTGCTCGACCAGGAGCGGCACGAGGGCGTCGTCCCGCTGACGTGGGACGGCCGCGACGGCACGGGCGCCCAGGTCACCGACCGCAGCTACCAGGTGCAGGTGCGCTTCGCCCGCGGTCGCTGGCGCGCGGCGCCCAACGCGGTGATCCGCGTCGACACGAAGCCGCCCACCATCACCGCCGAGCTGCCCACCGGCCGCACCATCGCCTTCGGCGCGGAGGGCGACGACGGCCTGTACCGCTACACCGTCACCAGCGACGAGGCCGCGAGCGGCTGGCCGACGATCTTCTCCGTCTCGGCCGACGGCACCGTCGACGAGGTCTGGCGGCCCGGAGGAGCCGGTCGCGCTCGCCGTCGGCGAAGGCGACGGAGCTGAGCTGGCCGGCCGCCAGCCGGACGGCCGACCGCCCGGCCGGAGGACGGCACCTACCTGGCGGGCTACGAGGTGCGCGACGCCGCGGGCAACATCGTGCGCAGCCCCGACCTCGTTCGCGCCCGGCGAGACCGGCACGGCGGCCGCGGTGCGCGTGCAGGCGCTGGAGATCACGCCGACGCGCCGCATCCTCACGTTCGACCCGCAGGTGCAGGTGGCGCAGCAGCTGCTGACCGACGGCCTGCCCGGCGTGCCAGGTCGGCGAGCGCACCGGGCCACCGGCGACCGCCGTTCCGCGCGCACCGACGCGGCCGGGCCTGTACGGCCTGCGCGTCTCGGGCTCGCGCACCACGACGTGGGGCTATCAGCCCGTCGCCGGCAAGGCCGTCACCCTCGTCGTGCTGCCGACGTACAGCTGGCAGTTCGACAACCCGTACGACGAGGCCAGTGACGGGTTCCCCGACATCGCACCCGCGGCCCAGGGCCTCGACCGGCCGCTCGGCGACGGCGCCCGGATCGGGCTCGAGGAGCTGCTGCGGCTGGCCGGCCCGGCGATGGCCGCGGCCGGCCGCAGCGGCGCGATCACCGACCGGCGCATCGAGGAGGAGGGCATCCCGAAGGCGACGCGGCTGCTGCTGGTGCCCGGCATGCGGGTCTGGTCACCGGGCCTGCGCGGTCGCCTGCGCACGTTCATCGCCGGCGGCGGGCGCGTGTCGCTGATCGCCTCGCCGCTCGACCGGCGGGCGCTGCGCGACGGCGACGCCATGACCGTCGGCCGACGGCATCGATCGCGCGCAGCTCGCGGGCGTCACGCGCGGCGCCGACGCCGCGGTCGCGACCGCGCAGCGGGTCAGGCGAGCCCGGGTAGCGCTCGCAGGGTGAGCACGAGGCCGAGGATCGTGATCACGGCCGCGCTCGCAACCGGCAGGCCGCGGATCGCACGCCCGGACGACGGGATGCGCGCGAACAGCCGGCGCGCGTAGAGCACCGCGAGGCCGATGCCCGAGACGACGCCCGCGAGGCCGAGCGAGAAGGCGCAGACGAGCACGACGCCGAACGCCGTGCGGTCGAGCGCGATGGCGCCGAGCAGCAGGACCAGGGCGCTCGGGCACGGGATCATGCCGCCCGACACGCCGAGCGCGAGCAGCGAGCGCCACGACAGCTGATCGGGCGGTGCGTGCGAGTGGCCGTGCTCGCCGTGGTCGTGGGAGTGGCCGTGATCGTGCGCATGTGCGTGGTCGTGCGCGTGCCCGTGGTCGTGGCCGTGCTCGTGCGCCGCCGCGCGGGCCGCGGCCCGGCTGCGCCGGAAGCCACGCAGCCGCGTCCGGATGGCGGCCAGGCCGAGCGACAGCACCAGCAGGCCCGAGACGAGGTTCAGCCAGGGGTAGAGCTGCTCCGGCAGGATGAACTCCGACAGCGTCAGCGTCACGAACCCGAGGGCGAACACCGTGGCCGTGTGCGCGACCGTGACGGTGGCGCCGAGCGCGAAGGCGTGCCGGGCGGTGCCGCGCGAGCCCGCCAGGTACGCCGCCACCATCGTCTTGCCGTGCCCCGGCGTGAGGGCGTGCAGAGCCCCCCAGCCCATCGCCAGGAGCAGCGCCACGAGCACGAAGCCGACCGTCAGCTGCCGCGACGGGTCGACGAGCGACTCGAACCGGCCGGTGCCGTCGCGGCCGGCGTCGGCGGCGGCGACGTTGCCAGTGGTCTGGACGGCGCCGACAGCGAGCCCGCCGTCGCCGAGCCGGGCCTCGACCGTCGCCTCGAGCTGCGAGGCGGGCGAGGCCAGGACGTTCCTGCGGGTACGAGCGCAGCCCGTCGGTTCGGTCGACCGTCGCGGCGGTGGTGGCGGTGACGGCGGCACCGGGCGCGCGCGCCACGACGACCTCCTTCCAGCCGACGCGGTCGGACGCGTAGGTGGACGCGTAGGCGATCTGCGCAGGCGCGTCCGACAGCTCCACGCCGTCGGCGCGCAGGTCGACGTCGAGCCGCGTCGTCGTGAGGCCGCCCTGTCCCGGCGGGAAGGCGAGCGTGGCGTTCTCCGCCACCAGCCGGGCCGGCCGGCCATCGACCGTCAGCGAGAGCGCGGCGGCGACGTCGCGCACGAGCGCGTCGCGGGCCGTCGCGAGCTCGGCGCCGTCGATGGCGCCCGAGCCGTCGGCGTCGCGCTGCTGGATCATCTGCAGCGTCGGGATCTCGGCCTGGTCGAGCACGTAGTGCACCCCGATGGCCGCCGGCTCCACCTGGATGCGCGCGTACTGGTTGACCGTGAAGTTGCCCAGCGGATGGGCGCCGGCCGCCGGCACGACGACGAGCGCGAGCAGCAGCGACGAGCAGCAGGCGCCTCATGCCACCGGCTCCCCGAGCCGCGCCAGCAACCGCACGGCGTCAGGCCCGTACAGCGGGTGGAAGCGGGGGTTCGAGCCCTGCGCGCGTCGCAGCGCCGTGACCGCCTCGGTGCGCTCGCCGGCACACGCCGCGATGACGCCGAGGTGGTACGCGAGGGTCGGATCGGCGCTCCCCATCCGGTTGGCGGCGCGAGCCTCGGGCAGCGCTGCCTTGCAGTCGCCCGCCCGGTACAGCGCCCAGCCGAGTGCGTCGTGCGCGTAGACCGAGGGCCGCTCCTGCACGGCGATGCGGCCGAGCCGCACGGCCTCGGCCCGATCGCCGTGATCGGCCTCGAACAGGGCGAGCTCGAGGTCGGCGTTGCCGCCGGCGGCGCGGAAGAGCGCCTGCTCGGCCTGCACCAGCGCATAGGTGTTCTTCGCCGCGGCCGTCTCGCCGCGCGCGGTCTGCACGTCGCCGAGCGCAACCAGGATCTCGGCCAGCGGCAGATGTCCGGCGGCCTGCTGGTACCAGCGCTCGGCCGTCGCCAGATCGCCCCGCGCCACGGCGAGGGCGCCGAGGCCGGCCTCGGCGCGGGCGTAGGCGGGCAGCGCGGCCAGTGCGTGCTGCAGCTCGGCCTCGGCCTCGTCGAAGCGCCCGATCTTGATCAGCAGCGTTGCGTGCTGCACGCGGGTCCACTGCGTGCCCTCGCCGCCGCCCGCACCGCCGGCCACCGCGTCGGCCATCAGGTCGGCCGCGCCGGCCAGGTCGCCCTGCAGCTCCAGCGCGTACGACTGGCGCGCGTAGGAGACGAGCGACGGGCGCTGCTCGCCCAGCTCGTCGATGGTGCGGAAGGCCTGCTCGTACTCGCCGAGCTCGATCTGGGCGTCGCTGACGATCGCCTTCGCCGCGGGCGAGAAGCCGCCGGTGAGACTGACCGCCTCCTGCCCGAGCTGGAGCGCCTGCTGGAACTCGTGGCGGGACAGCGCGAGCGAGCCGAGCCCGACGACCGCATCGAGGCTGGACGGCTCCAGCGTGCGCGCCCGGCGCAGCAGTTCGTCGGCACGCGTGTAGAAGCTCGGGTCGCCCGTCTCGCGGGCTCGCTGCAGGTAGGCGAGACCGAGCCGCGCGACGAGGCCGCCGTCATCGGGGCGGATCTTGACCGCGGCCTGGAGCTCGGTGATCTGGCCGGCGGAGCCGATCACGCTCGTGAGCGGATCGACGTTCGCTCGCACCGCCGCCCCGGCCGGTGCCGGCGCCGCAGTCTGGCCGTCGTCCCGCACCGCGAACAGGCCGCCCGCCACGAGGCAGGCGGCAGCGCCGATGGCGGCGGCAGTGCGGGTGACGAGGCGGGTCATGCGGTCCTGGGCTCCTGGGTGGTGGGAAATCGGATCCCGCCGGCCGGCATCGCTGCCGGCCGGCGGGGGGTGGTCAGTCGATCAGGGGTTGCCGGAGTTCGGCGAGGCCGCGTACGGGAACGTGTCCGTGAACGGCTTGTCGTTGTTCAGCACGCCGTCGGCTCCCTGGCGCAGCAGCTGGAGGCCTGCGTTCGAGGAGTCCTTGCCGAGACCCATCACGAGCAGGCCATAGGGGCGCTGGATCGCACCGGGGATCAGCCCGTTGATCGGGAGGCCGGCGATGGCCGCGACCTGGATGTCGGTCACGTCGTCGACGAGCCGGCGACCGTTCGGGTAGCCGTCGAACTGGGCCGGGCTGCACGCCGGGATGTCGAGATCGTGCAGCGTCGGGCCGAGCGGGCCAGTCGTCGGCGTCTGGAAGTTGCAGAGCAGACCGCGACGATCGGCGTGCATGGACGACGTACCGACCGGCTGCGTCTTGGTGTTGAGGCGCAGCTCGTCGACCGGCGTCCTGTCCGAACCGGTCTTGCCGAACGTCAGGTCAACCGCACCGGGGCCGAAGTCGAAGCCGCGGAGCAGGATCGCCGACAGGTCGGCGCGACCGGTCGTCTGGGCGACCGGACAGGCGGTGCCGCAGCCGAGGGCTGCGTCGAGCACCGGTCCGAACACCCGGGCGTTCAGGGCCGTTGCGAGCCCCGGAGCCGTGTAGTACTTCTCGAACTGCCGGTCCTTGGACGGCGGCTGCGAGTTCCAGTAGTCCTTCAGCGTCCGCGGGATCAGCACCTCGTTGACCAGGGGCTGGCCGAGGCGCTCGACCTGGGTCCACGTCTTGATGCGGACCTTGGTGTTGCGACCGTTCCGCTTGCGGACGACCGTCTTGATGACCTGACGGTCGGTCGCGGCCCACACGCCGATGACGGGCTGGGCGTCGGACTTGCGAAGCAGCGAGCCCGGCACCTCGATCGCGATCGTGTGGACGTTGACGCCGGCGAGATTGTCGGTGCCGGGACCGCCGACGGACAGGATGTCGAAGATCCGGCCGGTATCGATTGCGAACGGATCCTCACGCGGGCCGACGAACACCTTGATCGACTTGCTGCCGATCTTCGCGTTCTTCACCGCCGACTGCGCCAGGGCCGCGTAGTTCGGCATCGAGTTCTTGCCGACGTTGTTCGGTGCCGTACGGCCGCGGGCGACGATCTGTCTGATGCTGTCGTCCTTGCCGTACGAGAGGTTCCAGACCTGCTTGACCGCCAGGTTCGGCGATGTCAGCGAGGTGACCGGGCCCGTGTTGTAGAGGAACGTGCCCTTGGCGTAGCTGCGTATGCGTCTTCAGGACGAAGCGCTTCTCAGCCTTACCGTCGCCGTTCGTGTCGACCATGATCCGGTAGCGGACCGTGTCGTCGAGGTTGTAGTAGTTCGGACCCTGTGAGGGGATCTCGATCGGAATCACGTTCGCCATCAGGGTGACCGTGTCGGTCTTCCCCGGGCTCATGAACGCGTACAGATCGGTGAGATCCGCCGTGGGGTCGTTCGAGATGAGCGGCGCCTCTCGGTGGCTCGACGCCGTCGCCTTCTTCGCGGCGTTGGGCGTGAGAGCGGCTGCGCCGATCGCGAACGCGGCAACCCCCGTGATCGCCGCCGCGGTTACGGCCGTTCTTCGCATCTTCTGTCTTCCTCCTCTGTCTGGCCGGCGACCGCTCGTCTTCTGCGGTCACATCCGTTCCAGGCGGGAGTTCGGTTCACTCCGGCGGCCAGTTCACATCTCGCGAACCGTTCGCAGCAGGAGGCGGAGGGTTGCTGCCCGGGTGCCGGTACATTCTCCGGCATGAATTCCAGCCCGCTCGTCGGGATCGTGATGGGCAGCGATTCCGACCTCAAAGTGATGCGCCAGGCCGCCGACGCCCTGCAGGAGTTCGGGGTCGCCTGCGAGGTGCGCGCGCTGTCCGCTCACCGGACGCCCGACGAGACCATCGCGTGGGCCCGCGGCGCCGTCGATCGCGGCCTGCGGGTGCTGATCGCCGGCGCCGGCGCGGCCGCGCACCTGCCCGGCGTCGTGGCGGCCGTGACGCCGCTGCCGGTGATCGGCGTGCCCATCGACGCCACGTCGCTGGGCGGGCTCGACGCGCTGCTGTCGATCGCGCAGATGCCGGCAGGCGTGCCCGTCGCGACGGTCGCCGTCGGCGGCGCCCGCAACGCCGGGCTGCTGGCCGCGCGCATCCTCGGCGCGGGAGACGACGCGATGCGCGAGCAGGTCGTCGCGTTCCAGGCGCGTCTGGCCGACTCCGTGCGCGAGCGCGACGCCCGCGTGCAGGCCGAGCTGGCCGCGACCTAGCTCGTGGCGCGCGTCGCCGTCCTGATCGTGAGCATGGACACGCGGGACGACGTGCTCGCGTGCCTGCAGTCGCTGCAGGGCGAGGACGACGCCGAGATCGTGGTGCTCGACAACCTGTCGGGCGACGGGACGGCCGAGGCGATCCGCGCCGCGTACCCCGCCGTGCGGGTGATCGAGGGCGAGCGGCGGCTGGGGTTCGGGGCCAACAACAACGTGCTGATCCGGGCGACGACGGCGCCGTACGTGTACCTGCTCAACCCGGACACGGTCTCCGAGCCGGGGTCGGTCGCGCGGCTGGCCGACGTGCTCGACGGGCAGCCCGACGTGGCGGCGGTGGCGCCGCGGGTGGTGTTCGGCGACGGCCGGGTGCAGCACAACGCCTGGCGGTTCCCGTCGCCGCCGACCGCCGTGCGCGCCGCCCTGACCCTCGGGCGCGGCGGCATCACGCAGTCGGGCGGCGACGTGCCGCGGCGCGTCGACTGGGCGATGGCCTGCGCGCTGATGCTGCGGCGCAGCGCGCTGGACTCGGTCGGCCTGTTCGACGAGGGCTACTTCATGTACAGCGAGGAGACCGACCTCGAGCGCCGCCTGGCCGACGCGGGCCACGCGGTGGTGTGGACGCCGGCGGTGACCGTCGTGCACCACCAGGGCCGGTCGACCGCGGCCGTGCCCGAGCGGCGCGTGAACGAGGAGTGGCGCGGCCGGCACCGCTACTGGGTCAAGCACCACACGCCGTCCGGCCGCCGCATCGCGGCCCTCGCGCTCGGCGTGCAGTACACGGTCCTGGCGCTGATCGGCGCCGTGCTGCTGCGGCTGCCGGCCCGGCTGCGGCCCGTGCCGGTCGCGCCGGCCGACCCCGCCATCTGGCGGCTCAGCGCGCGCAACGCGGTGTTCGGCGTGCGCGGGCCCGGCGTCGAGGAGCTCGCGGCCGGGTTCAACAGCCGTCGCGCGGTTGCAGGCCCGGGCGCGTCAGAAGCGTGACCGGCCCGAACCGCTGCTCGTCGTAGCCGGCGCCGATGCTCTTCGGGTAGGTGCGCGACGCCGCCGTGCGGCTGTCGATGACGACGGCGTCGGGCGACGCGGCGTCCGTGGCCTGGGTCAGCGAGGTGCCCGGGCAGACGTAGCCCGCGAGGCTGGTCGGTGCACCGGCGACGTAGACGACGCGCGCTGCCGTCTTCTGCAGCGCATCGCCCGCCAGCGCGTAGTCGGCGCGCTCGAGCGTCGCGATCCCGACGACCGAGATGGCGCCCGCGCCGAGCAGGATCACGGTCGCCGGCAGGGCTCGGAGCCGCGTCGCGCCGATGCCGGCGAGCAGCGTCAGCGCCGGCGCCCAGGTGTAGCCGTAGTGCTCGAAGAAGCGGCCGTGCGTCATCACGGCGAGCATCGGCAGCACCGTCGCGGCGGCCAGAGCCAGCGCGACGCGGCGCTCGATCCGCAGGAAGCCGAGGACGGCCAGCACCAGCGTCGCGACCAGCACGAGCGGCCCCGCCTCCCACGCGAACCACGCGGCCGACCACCACGGCGGGTGCTGGTAGACCTCGCCCGCGACCTCGAGCGGGAAGCCGATGCGCGACAGCGTGCGTTGCTCCGTCCACATGAAGCGGATCGCGTCGATGGGGTTCGTGCGCAGCGGCAGGTACGTCGCGAGGAAGACCACCGGCGCGACGGCGATCGCGACCAGGAGCGTGCGCCAGCGCGGCCACAGCAGGATCGCGACCGGGATCAGGGCCAGCATGCCCGTCGCCTTCGACGCCGCGGCGCAGCCGATCGCCGCGCCCAGCAGGACCACCTCCCAGCGCACCGGCCGCTCGCGGATCCGCAGCGCCAGCCACAGCGCGACGGTGGCGAACGCGGCGGAGAACGTGTCGAGGAGGCCGAGGCGGTCGACCCGCAGGTCGGGCCACGGGTGCGGCAGCACGACCCACAGCACGAACACGAGCAGCGCCGCCGGCGCCCCCACCAGGCGGCGCGCGATCAGCGCCAGCATGATCCCCGTCAGCAGCGCCGCGGCCACGGCGGGCAGGCGGGCGGACGTGGTCGAGAAGCCGAAGACGTGCTCGGAGACGCCCATCAGCAGCTTGCCGAGCGGCGGGTGCTCGAGGTTCACCGGCGTCCCGCCGCTCACCGCGCGGTAGCCCGCGTTCGCGTAGGCCCACTCGTCCCGGTGCCAGGACGGCACACCGAGTCGCCAGAGGTAGGTGAACGCGGCGAGCGCGCCCGCGGCGGCCCAGGCCATGCGCATCGGCCCGTAGGATAGATGGGTGCCCCGGGCCCGCCGCGCCGCCGACCTGTTGCTGACCTGTGTGCTCGTGACCGCGACGTGGCACCGCGTGGCGTGGCAGCCGTTCGGCCGCGTCACCCTCGCCGACCTGCTGGCGCCGCTGTTCATCGCCGCCGTGGCGCTCACCCGGCCGCGGATCTCGCGCGAGGCGCGCACGCTGGCGCTGATCGGCGCCGGACTGCTCGCCGTGTACCTGGCGGGGGCGATGTTCACGGCCGACCGCGGGCCAGCTGGCGAAGGGGCTCGTGATCTGGGCGCTGTGGTTCGCCGTCGCGATCGCGGCCGTCGTCCACCTGTCGGGGCGCGGCCCGGCCTTCTACCGCCGGGCGCTGACCGCGTTCATCGCGGGGTTCTGCGTCAACGCGCTGTACGGCGTCGTGCAGTACGTGCTCGGCACGCGCTTCGACGTGAACCTCGACCGCTACCTGATCGAGCCGTTCTTCCCCGGCTCGGCGTCGTCGGGCCTGAACCTCTACGCGACGGTGGCCGTGACGCAGCCGGACGGCACCGTGATCCGGGAGCCGGTGTACCGCATCACGGCACTCACCAACGATCCGAACCACATCGGCGTGCTGCTGGCGATCCCGATCGTGCTGGTGCTGGCGCTCGCCACCGAGGCGGTGCGCAAGCGGGCACTGACGCTGGCGTGCCTCGCGGTCGCGCTGACCGGGGCGCTGGCGCTGTCGCAGTCGCGGTCCGGCCTGGTCGGGCTGGTGGCCGGGCTGCTGTTCCTGGCCGCGACGCTGCGCACGCGCCTCGTGCGCGGCCCGCTCGCCTGGCCGGCGCTGGCGGCGCTGGTGGTGTTCGCGGCGGTGATCCTGACGCGGCTCGACTACTGGCGCGGGGTGCTCTCGAAGCGGCTCAACCCCGACACGCCGGGCTCCTCCATCCACACGAAGATCTACGACACGATCCCCGACGTGCTCGGCGACCACCCGCTGTTCGGCCTCGGGCTGAACACGTTCGCGCGCTACTACGAGGGCGTCTCCGGCCGGGTCGGGTTCGGGCCGCACTCGCTGTACGTCCAGGCACTGACCGAGACGGGGCTGCTCGGCGCGGCCGCCGTCGTGATCCTGCTGGCGTTCACGGGCCGCTGCCTGTACCGGGCCTGGGTCGCCGGCGAGAAGGCGATCGCCGCCGGCCTCGGCGCCGCCATCGTCGCCACGCTGGCGGCGAACGTCTTCTACCTGACGACGATCTACCCGAGCTGGTACGCGCTGCTGGCGCTGGGGATCGCCGCAGCGTCCACGAAGGCCGCCTCGTCGTAGCGGAGCATCACGAGGCCATCGCGCCAGTCGTCGGTCACCGTCGACGGCCGGTCGAGCAGCTCCTCGATCGTCCAGTCGGTGAGCCGGGCGCCGGCCTCGTAGGCGAGCGGGAAGCCACCGCCGTAGCGGGCATTGACCTCGATCACGCGCAGCTCGTCCCCGTCGCCGAACACCTGCACGTTGAGTGCGCCGTAGGCGTCGGGCAGGGCCTCGGCGATGGCGCGGGCGCACGCCTGCAGTGGCTCGTGGCGGACGGTGACGCCCTTCGAGACCTCGCCGGCGCGCACCTCGATCCGGCGCCGCGGCACCGCCACGCGGCAGCGGCCGTCGCGCAGCACGAGCACGTCGACGGTGTGCTCCGCGCCGGGCGCGAGCTCCTGCACGACGACGTCGCCCTCCGGCAGATCGGCCACCGACGCGCAGCGGACGACGCCGATGCCGGCCGATCCGGCGCGCGGCTTCGCGATCAGCGGCCACTGCCACGAGGAGGCGTCGGCGAGCACGTCGGACACCGTGCCCTGGCGGACGGTCGGGAAGCCGTGTTCGGTCAGCCACGCGTGCGTCCGCGCCTTGTCGCGGCCGATCGCGATCGTCTCGGGCGCGGAGATCGAGACGGTGGCGCCGACGGCGGCGAACCGCTCGCGCGCGGCGGCCAGGAGCGGCAGCTCGCCGTCGTGCGTCGGCACGACGAGGCGCACGCCCTCCCGCTCGCAGATCTGCAGCAGCGCAGCGACGAAGCCGGGGTCCGACTGCGGCGGCACGACGATGCCGCGGTCGGCGAGGTGGAACGCCGCCGCGTAGCCGGACACGTCGCTCGCGAGGATCGGCCCGGTGAGCCCGAGATTCGCGAGCGACCGGCGCAGGATCGACACGAGCGCCCCTCGCCGGCCGGCGCTGGAGACGAGGATCGGAAACGGCGTCATCGGAGAGGATCTTACGGCCCGGGCACGCCAGGTCCGAGTCCCGCCCACCATGAACGATCGCCGCGTGTCCATTGACGCACGCTTCGGGTCCTTTCACCCACTGAAGTGCCGCAGCGCGCGATCCGCGCGCCTTCCGCGCGCCTTCCATGTTGGGGTCAGACCCCAAAAACGACGTTTCTGGGGTCAGACCCCAATGTTCTGGCATGGCTCGGGCGTATGGTTCAGCCGTGCCGCGACGCGTTCGACGCCTCGTAAAAATGCTGCTCGACCGGGTGCTCGCACTTGCTGCGCTCGTCGTCCTGTCGCCGCTGATCGGGCTGATCGCCTGGCGTATCCGGCGCGAGGACGGCGGCCCCGTCTTCTTCCGGCAGCCGCGCGCCGGGTATCGCGGGCGGCCGTTCCTCGTCTGGAAGTTCCGCTCCATGACCGTCGGCGCCGATCGGGTCGGGCTCGGGCTGAACATCGCCGAGGGCGACGAGCGGATCACCAGGACCGGACACCTGCTGCGCAACTGGTCGCTGGACGAGCTGCCGCAGCTGATCAACGTCGCCCGCGGCGAGATGTCGCTGGTGGGGCCCCGGCCCGGGCTCGTCGACCAGGCGGCGCGCTACGACGACGCGCAACGGCGGCGCCTCGACGTGCGGCCCGGGCTGACCGGCTGGGCGCAGATCAACGGCCGCAACCGGCTGACGTGGGAGGAGCGGATCGTGCTCGACGTCTGGTACGTCGAGCACTGGTCGCTCGCGCTCGACCTGCAGATCCTGCGGCGCACGCTCGGCGTCGTGATCCGCCGCGAGGGGCTATTCGGCGACGGCGGCGTGAACGCCGACCTCGGCGGCAGCACCGGCGCCAAGCAGTAGCCGCTCAGCCCTCGAGCAGGCCGGCCTGCTCGAGCGCGTCCTGCAGCGCACCCGGCCGCACCCAGAGCGTGTTGTTCGAGCCCCGCTCCTCGCGCTCCACGATGCGCGAGCCGGGCGCCTTCGCGACGACCTGACCGGACTCCAGGCGGTTCAGGAACAGATCGGCACAGGTCGGTTCGCCGGGCTGCGCGAACCGCCAGCCGTCGACGCGGTACCGGTAGCTGGTCGCCGAGAACACGTCGACCGTGTGGCGGTCGAAGGCGACGCACCGCTGCGCGGCCGGCACCACCGCCTCGATCTGGCGCAGCGTCGAGACGATCTGCTGCTCGTCGGCCCGGTCGCGCGACCCGGTGCGGAACAGACCGGCGTCGATGCCGAGGCTGAACAGCGCCAGCCAGAGGCAGAGGCCGATCAGCGCCAGCTGGGCACGCCGCCGCGCGACGAGCACCAGCCCGACCGCGGCCAGTCCGTGGACGACGGCGATCGTGACCGGCTGCACGCCGTCGCCGAGCGCGACCACGGGCGCGACGCCGAGGATGTTGAAGTTGACCGGCTCGTTGGCGCGCAGCGCCGCGTCCCAGACCAGCTGCGGGACGATCCAAAGCACCGCGATCGGCACCAGCATCACGGCGATCCGGCGCCGGGTGAGCGGCGCCGTCACCAGTGCGATCACGCCGGCGACGAGGATCGGGGCGAGCGCCGCCTCGTTGTAGCGACCGTAGATGATCTGGTCGCTGCGGAACGGGTCGTGCCAGTAGATGCCCGCCAGCAGCACCATGCCGGCGGCCGCTGCCAGGGCCGCCAGCGCGATGGCGCCGCGATCGGACCGCACGCCTTCGCGCCGCAGCAGGCAGACGAGCGCGTACACGCCGAGCGGCGCCAGGCCGTACGTCGCCGCGGCGAGATAGAAGAGCTGCCCGGCGATCGACGCCGCCAGGTGCGGCAGGTCGGACAGCGCGCGGCGGAGCAGCACCTCACTGCGGAAGTCGTTCGAGTCGGTCGCCCAGCGCGCGATCGCTGGCGTCGCGATCGTCAGCGCCACCGCCGGGACGAGCAGCAGGCCGGCGCGGAGCAACCGGCCCGCCGGGGCGAGCACGACCAGGCCGACGACGACCGCCGCACCCGTCATGGCGAGGCCGCGCGGATGCGTGAGGTAGGCGAAGCCCGCCAGCGCGCCGTACGCGGGCGCCACCCACGGCGGCGCGCCCCGTGCGAGCCGCCCCGCCAGCAGCACGAGCGCGACGCCGATCGGGACGATCAGGTTCTCCGACCACGTCAGGTCGGTGTACAGGAGCCACGACGGATAGGCGGCCACGGCCAGCGTCGCGAACAGGCGGAGGTTGCGCGACAGCTGCGGCGCCAGCGTACGGACGAGCTGCCAGATGAGCAGCGTCGTGAGCGCGCCCAGCAGCCCGTTGATCACGAGCAGCGACACGTGGTAGGCCGCGTCGGACGACGGCGTCACCAGGAACGCGGGGATCAGCGTGAACGCGTAGCCGGGGTAGTAGCGCAGGTGCGTGGCCTGCCCCTCGTCGGCCAGCCGTCGCGCCGTCGCGAAGTAGCCGTACTCGTCGTACATCACGATCGGCACCCGCATCACGAGCGCCAGCGCGGCGTGGACGAGGTAGCCCGCGACGAACACCACGAGCCCCTCGCGCCGCATACTCACCCGGCGGTCCCGCCGTAGACGACCTCGTGTCGCTCGGCCGAGCGGGCCCACGACAGCTCGCCCGCCGCAGCGGCGGCGGCGTTCGCGGCCAGGCTCCCGCGCAGCTCGTCGTCCAGCAGCAGCGCCGAGACGGTCGCGGCGAGCACCGCCGGGTCGCGCGGCGGCACCAGCAGGCCGGCATCCGTGTCGGCGAGCGTCTCCCCGAAGCCGCCCACGTCGGTCGCGATCACCGGCCGGCCGAGCGCGATCGCGGAGGCGAGCACGCCCGACTGGTCGATCGAGCGATACGGCAGCACGACGACGTCGGCGCGCAGCATGGCGCCCGCCCACTCGCCGGGCTCGGCGTAGCGCAGGTCGGCGACGACGCCCTCGGAGGAGGCGGCGCGCTCGGCGTCGGCGTCGCCGCCGAGCGACCGGCCGAGCACGTGCAGGATCGCGCCGGGCACGCGCCGGCGCACCGCGGGCCACGCGTCGAGCAGATCGCCGAGGCCCTTGTACGGGCGAATCAGCCCGGCGAACAGCGCCACCGGCGCACCGTCGGGCAGCGCCGGCGGCACCGGCTCGACGTCGGCGTAGCCGGCCAGCGCGGCGTGCGGGATGCGTGCGATCCGCTTGACCGGGACGCCGAGCCGCACCAGCGCCGCCTCGCCGGCGTGCGAGTGCACGACGATGCGCTGGAACGGCGCGCAGTCGGCGCGCACCTGCTCGGCGCTGCCGACGCCGTCCTTGACGATCGCGTTGTGGGCGGTGTGCACGAGCCGCGTGCGGGTGACGAACCGCGCGGCGCGCCAGAAGGCGCGGTCGGCGGAGCCGAGCGGCAGCCACATCACGTGGACGACGTCGGCCGAGCGGACGAGCGGCAGCAGCGCGATCAGGTCGGCGACGTGCTCGCAGCCGCGCCCCAGGCGACGGACGCGGCCCGGCAGGCGATCGGCCAGGCGGTAGAACCGCTCCTGCACCGCGACGCCCGGCGCCGGCGGCAGCGAGCCGTGGCGGAACCGGCAGGTGGCGAGCCGGACATCGTGCCCGCGCGCCGCGAGGGCGGCGCCGAGACCATGGTCGTACGGCCGCGAGTCGCCACGCGGGTCGACGAGGACGATGCGCACCGTGTCACGGTAGCGAGCGGCCTCGCCGGGAAGATCCGATCAGGCGAGGGGTGCTAGGCGGCCTTGAGCGACGAGCCCTCGAGGAACTCGGCGCGGATCTCCGACTCCAGGGCGCCGATCGAGTGCTGGTCGATCTGGAACTCGGTGCGCGAGATCTCCTCGGGCCACTCCGGCCCACCGGGCGAGACGAGGCCGATGCCCATGCGGTTCGCGACCCAGTCGGCGCAGTGGATCGAGCGCGCGAGGGCCGGATCGACGACGGCGCCCTCGGGGTGGTGGTGGTAGCGCAGCGCCTCGCACAGCGCGGGTGGGAACTTCCACTCGGCGGCGATCAGCGAGCCGAGCTCGGCGTGCTCGAACCCGCACACCTCGAGCTCCACCTCGTCGAATGACCGGTTCGTGCCCTCGGCGGCGCGCATCAGCTCGCCGAACAGGGGTTTGCGGTAGCAGACGAGGACGATCAGGCCGAGGTCGTGGAGCAGGCCGCCGACGAACGCCTTCTCGCCCGAGATGCGCTTCGCGCGGCCCAGGATGCGGGCGCCGACGGCGGTCGCGAGCGAGTGGTCGAACAGGTCGGAGCGGATGCCTGCGTACTCGTCGCGGTCCGAGGTCAGGAGGCGGGTGATCGAGGCGGTGATGGCGAGGTTCTTGACGGAGGCGAAGCCGAGCAGGACGACGGCGTCGGGCAGCGACTCGATCTTGCGCGCGTACCCGTAGTAGGCGGAGTTCGCGAGCTTCAGCACCATCGCCGCGAGCGCCTGGTCGCCCGCCATGATGCGCGCGAGGCTCGAGACGGACGCGTCGGCGTTGTCGCACTCCGAGATCACCTGCGCGAGCACGGCCGACACTGTCAGGGGCAGGTCACGCACCTCGTCGACCAGCTCCATGAGTGTCACGTTCTCCATCGGATGGGCCTCCTACAGGTCCGTCGTCATCGCCTGCACGCCATATCGGCAGCAGCGGCGCGGGCATTGAGCGGATCCGCCGGGCGGCCTCCCGCAAACGGGCCAGGGACACGTAAAGGTTGTGTTCGGACCGGGAGTCCTCGACGGATCGCAACCTACAATGGGGCGCATGCCGACCTCCGTCGTCACCGGCGGCGCGGGCTTCCTCGGGTCGCACCTGTGTGAGCACTTGCTCGCGGAGGGGCATCGGGTGATCTGCGTCGACAATCTCGATACCGGCTCTCTCACCAACATCGAGCACATCCGCGACGACGCGTTCACGTTCCTGAACCAGGACGTGACCTCGCACATCGAGCTGGACGAGGCCGTGGACTTCATCTTCCACTTCGCCTCGCCCGCCAGCCCGATCGACTACCTGCGGCTGCCGCTGCACACGCTGAAGGTCGGCGCGTACGGCACGCACAACGCGCTCGGACTCGCGAAGTTCAAGCGCGCCCGCTTCGTGCTCGCCTCGACCAGCGAGGTCTACGGCGACCCGCTGCTGCACCCGCAACCCGAGAGCTACTGGGGGAACGTCAACCCGATCGGGCCGCGCGGCGTGTACGACGAGGCGAAGCGGTACGCCGAGGCCCTGACGATGGCCTACCACCGTCAGCAGGGCGTCGACACGGCGATCGTCCGGATCTTCAACACCTACGGCCCCCGGATGCGCGCATTCGACGGCCGGGCGATCCCCACGTTTCTCCGGCAAGCCCTCCTGGGCCAGCCGTTGACGGTTTTCGGCGAAGGGTCGCAAACGCGCTCGTTCTGTTACGTCGACGACCTGATCGCGGGAATCTGGCGGCTCGCGATCTCCGGTGAACACGAACCCGTCAACATCGGCAACCCGGAGGAGTTCACGCTCCTCCAACTCGCCGCGCAGGTGATCGCCGCGACCGGCTCCGACAGCCGGATCGTGTTCGAGTCGCTGCCCGAGAACGACCCGGCGCAGCGACGACCCGATATCACCCGCGCGAAACATCTCCTCGGCTGGGAACCGGCCATCACGCTCGAGGAGGGCCTTCGCCTGGTCCTCGAGCGGTCGGCCCGGCACGAGCTGATCGGAAGGACTACCTGAGTATGAAGAGACGCTATCTGGCCGCGATCGTCGCGGCCGCGGTCTCCTGCGGGCTCATGCCTGCAGCGGCATCCGCGAAGCTGAGGATCGGCGTCACCGACGCCACGATGCAGAACCGCGATCCCGTCCAGTTCTGGGACAACGTCAAGGCCCTGAAGCTGAACGTGATCCGCTCGCAGATCGGCTGGCACACGATCGCGGCCAAGAAGCCGAAGAGCCCCGAGGACCCGAACGACCCGGCGTACAACTGGAAGCTGCTCGACAAGAACGTCCGGGACGGCGCCGCCTGGGCCGCGACGGTCAAGGGCAAGGGCACGGTCATCTACAACGTCTGGGGCACGGCCAAGTGGGCCCACATGTACAAGGGCAGGGTCGCCTACGTACCGGTGCCGAAGACGGCCGACTTCCGCCACTTCATGCGGGCGCTGGCGAAGCGCTACAACGGCACGTTCATTCCCAAGGGCGCGCCGGTCGGCACCAAGCCGCTGCCGCGCATCACGCACTGGGAGATCTGGAACGAGCCCAACAACGCGCTTGGGCTGGCGAAGCCGAACTCGAAGAAGAAGGCCGGCGTCCCGGCGGGCGCCAAGGCCTACCGCACGATCCTCCAGACGGCGTACAGCGCCATCCACGCGCAGGATCAGAGGGGTAAGCCGCGGGCCGTCGTCATCGGCGGCGCCGTCGGCGGCCGCACGGGCGTCGACCACGTCACCTTCTACCGCCAGCTGAAGAGCCTGAAGGCGCCGATGGACGCCATCTCGGTGCATCCGTACTCGATCGTCCCGGCCTGGGGCCCGTCCGACGGGTCGCCCGGCAAGGGCTACCTGCAGCCGTTCTACCGGCTCGGCAACTTCAACCGCTTCATCGCGTTCGTGAAGGGCTGGAAGGGATCGAGGTTCCCGATCTGGGTGACCGAGATCGGCTGGCAGGTCAACCCACCGGAGAAGCGGCTCGGCGTATCGTCCAAGAAGCAGACGCTGTTCTACAAGCAGACCGTCGCCAAGCTGAAGAAGTATCCGCAGGTGCAGGGCATGACCTGGTACATGCTGCGCGACGAGGTGAGCCTCGCCGGCTGGCAGTCAGGGTTCCTGACCTATCCGAAGAGCCACAAGGCCAAGAAGCGCCTCATCTGGTTCGCGGTCCGCGACACGCCGAAGTGATCGCCGCCTCGTAGGCAGCGAGCATTTCGTCCACGATCACGTCCCACGAGTAGCGCGCCTCCGCACGGCGGCGCGCCTCGAGGCCCATCGTCGCCGCGGCGGCCGGATCGGCAAGCAGCCGACCGGCCGCCGTTGCTACTGCGGCAGGGTCGTCGGGCCGCACGACGAGCCCGTCCACCCCGTTCCGCACGCGGGCGGCCATATCGCCTACCGGCGTGCAGACCACGGGCCGGGCCGTCGCCATCGCCTCCAGGCAGGCGAGCGAGAACGAGTCGCGGCGCGACGGCACCACGACCGCCGCCGCGGCGGCGTAGAGCCCGCCGATCTCGTCCGGCCGCACCCGTCCGAGCGCGCGCACGCCGTCACCGTGGACGAGGTCCGCGAGGGGACCGTCGCCGACGACGTCCAGCGTCGCGTGCGGCACGGCGGCGCGGATCGCCGGCCAGGCCGACATCAGCGTGTCCACGCCCTTGACGTCGACGAGGCGGCCGACGAACAGGAGCCGCCCCGGAATCGCCTCGTCGTACGGCCGCGCGGGTAGCTCGACGCCGCCCGGCGGCACCACGCGGATGTCGGCGCGCGGCGCGATCGCCTCCAGCTCGCGGCGCATCTCCTCGGAGACCGCGATCGCGACGTTGCGTGAGAGCGTCGCGCGCACGAGGGCCGGCACGCGGCGCGCCAGCACGAGGTCGGAGCCGTGCACCGTCGTCACCGCGGGCTTGCGCGACGAGACCCGCGCGATCATGCCGGCCGGCAGCCAGTGGCCGTGGACGACGTCGGCGTGGCGGGCCAGCCGCGCCGCCGCGACCGTGAAGGCGCCGCCGAACTGCGGCAGCAGCGCCAGGCGACGACGGTCGGCGGAGAGGTTGTAGACCATGCCCGCGCCGTAGGCGAGGAGCTCGAACCGGCTCGGTGCGTAGCGGAAAAAGTGCGAGCGCACACCATCCTCCACGCGGCTCGCAGCGCCGCTTGCATGTGGGGCCAGGACGTCCACCTGGTGCCCCGCCGCGACCAGCCGGGCGGCCAGACGGTGCACGAACGGACCCGACGGCACACCCGAGGCCGGCGGATAGCTCGTGGTCAACATCAGAATCCGCAAGGGGCGTGCGCCCGCCATCGCTCGGTACGATGTCAGAGATGTCCTCGCTCCTGCGGCGTCGCCCGCTCTCGCGACGCGCCATCGACGAGCTCGATCCCGCGCTCGTCGGACGCGACGTCCGGGCCCTCGCGACCCCGGTACCGCACGTCCGCGCCCTCGGACGCCTCCTCCGCGCCATCGCGCGGGTGCTGGCGCTCGGCGCGATCGACGTCGGATCGGTCGCGGTCGCCCTCTACACCGGGCTCGCGGTCAAGGACGAGGTCGACCGCTCACAGGTGCTCTGGGGCCTCGTCTGGCGGGCCGAGGCGGAGCTGCTGCCGTTCGTGTCGCTGGTGCTGCTGCTGGTCTTCGCACGCGCCGGCCTGTACCGCCGCGGCGGCCACCGGCCCGGTGACGGCGCCGTCGTCTCGAGCATGTTCCTGACCACGCTGATCATCGCGGGCTTCGCGTACGCCACCGGGCACCGGTCCGGGACGTACGCGATCTGGCTGTGGACGCTGGTCGTCTCGATGCTGCTGACCATCGTGCTGCGGCGCTCGTTCGACAGCGTCTCGTGGCTGGCGCAGCGCTCGACCGGCCACGTGCACCGCGTCGTCATCTGCGGTGCCGGCCCCGAGGCCGCCAGCGTCTCCGCCGCGCTGATCGACGACGAGCGGTCGACGCCGATCGAGATCGTCGACCAGGTGGTCGATGTTGCGGCCCTGGAGAGCGCCATCGTGGCCGCCGGCGCCGACGACGTGGTGCTGACACGGCTGCCCGACGACGAGGCGCTGCTCGAGGCCCTCGACATCTGCACGCGGCACAGCGTGCGCCTGCGCGTCGTGCCCACCGCGGCGCGCCTGCTGGCGCGCGAGGCCGTCTACGTGCCGGGCCAGTCGGTGCCGCTGTTCGAGATCGTGCCGCCGACGCTGGCCGGCGTCGACTTCCTGGTCAAGCGCGCCTTCGACGTGGTCGTGTCGGCCGTGACGATGCTGCTGCTGTCGCCGTTCCTGCTCCTGATCGCGATCGCCATCAAGGCCACGTCACGCGGGCCGGTCCTCTACCGCGACCAGCGCATCGGCATGGCCGAGCGGCCGTTCGAGATGCTCAAGTTCCGGTCG
This sequence comes from uncultured Actinomycetes bacterium, assembly GCA_963722525.1. GTDB lineage: Bacteria > Actinomycetota > Thermoleophilia > Gaiellales > F1-60-MAGs149 > VFJZ01. The sequence continues at coordinate 2,694,694 of CAVRMM010000002.1, forward strand.
ATGCGCGACGGCGCGGCGGCCGAGCAGGCAGGGCTGGAGTCTGCGAACGAGGCGGACGGCGCGCTGTTCAAGATCCGCCTCGACCCGCGCATCACCGGCGTGGGCCGCTTCCTGCGCCGCTTCTCGCTCGACGAGCTGCCGCAGCTGTGGAACGTGCTGCGCGGCGACATGAGCCTCGTCGGGCCCCGGCCGCTGCCGATGCGCGACTACGCGCGGCTGGCCGACTGGCACCGCAAGCGGTATCTGGTCTTGCCCGGCATGACCGGCCTGTGGCAGATCTCGGGCCGCTCCGACCTGGGCTTCGACGCGATGGTACGGCTCGACTTCTACTACCTCGAGCACTGGTCGGTGTGGATGGACATCTCGGTGCTCCTCCGGACACCGCTGGCCGTGTTGACGGCGCGAGGGGCTCGTTGACCGCGATCGACGACGTGACGGCCGACGACACGGGCGACCTCGGCGTGCCCCGCAAGTCGAGCCTGCGCGGTGCGGCGACGCTGTCGGCCGCCCAGGGCCTGTTCGTCATCGCGGGCTACATCCTCAACGTCGTCCTCGCGCGCTTCCTCGGGCCTGGCCCGTACGGCGCGTACGGCGTCGTGATCAGCCTGCTGACGATCGTCAACCTGATGCAGACCCAGGGTGTCCCGCAGGCCCTGTCGCGCTCCATCGCCGGCGGCAGCGACGAGGCCGGCGCGTGGCACGCCGCCCTGCGCGTGCAGGCGGTGGCGTCGACCGGCGGCCTGGTGCTGCTGGCGATGTCGGCGCCCATCCTCGCGTCGGTGCTCGACGACGACCGGCTGGTGGCCGGCCTGCTGATCGCCGCGCTGGCCGTGCCCAGCTACGCGCTGTTCGCAACCATCGGCGGCGTGCTGAACGGCCGCCGCGACTTCGTGCGGCAGGCGAAGATGAACGCGATCTACGCCGCCGCCCGGGTGGTCTGCGTGCTCGGCCTCGCGGTGGCCTTCAAGTTCAGCGGCGCCATCGCCGGCTACGCGATCGCGCCGCTGATCGCGTTCGCCTGCGTCATCTCCGCCCGCCCGCGCGGCCCGCGGACGGTCGGCTTCGACTGGCGGCCGCTGGTGCGGTTCGCCCTGCCGAACATCGGCCTGGCGCTGGCGCTGACGGCGATCATGAGCATCGACCTGCTGTTCGTGAAGGGGATCATCCCCGACGACGACATCGCCGGCATCTACGCCGCCGCGCAGAACGCGGCGCGCCTCACCTACTTCATCATCATCCCGGCCGGCATCGTGCTGTTCCCCGCCATGGCCGAGGCGATGGCGTCGGGCGACAGGACTCGCCAGCGCATCCTCGCCGGCGACGGCATCGAGGGCGCGGTCGCCGTCGTGCTCGTGATCGTCGCCGTGATGGCCGGTGCGCGCGTGCCGCTGCTCGACCTGGCGTTCGGCGAGGCGTACGAGGGCGCCGCGACGGCGTTCGAGCTGCTCGCCCCGGCCCTCGGCTGCCTGGCGCTGTCCTACACGCTGGCGTCGCTGCTGACCGGCTCCGGCCACCCGAAACCGCCCATGAAGATCGCCGCCTCGGCGCTGCTCGTGCAGGTGATCGTCGAGTACCCGCTCACCAACGCCTACGGCATGACGGGCGCCGCGCTGGGCACGCTGATCGCGGCCTCCGCCTGCCTGGTCGGGCTGGTGGTGGTGGTGCGCCGGCGCCTCGGCACCGTCGGCGATCCGTCCCGCATCGCGCGCCTGCTGCTGGCCGCAGGCGGCGCCTTCGCAGTCGCATCGCTGGCATCATCGCGCGCTGATGTGGTTCCGATCTGTTTCGCCGCGGGGGTCACGTACGTCGTGCTCGTCGTCGTGATGCGCGTCGTCCCGCGGCGGCTGAGGAGGACCCGCTGACCATCCGCGTGTGCCTCTTCGGCACCTACGACCGGACCCTGCACCCGCGCGTCGCGAACCTCGAGCTGGCGCTGCGCGCCGCGGGCGCCGAGGTGATCGAGGTGCACGAGCCGGCGTGGCCGGGCAGCACCGACGAGAAGATCGCGCTGGCCCGCAACCCGCTGTCGCCGCGGACGCTGCTGCGCATCGGCCGGGCGTGGATCCGGCTCGCACGGGCGTACCGCGCGGCGCCGCCGCACGACGTCGTGCTGGTCGGGTACTTCGGGCACCTCGACGTCTTCCTGGCGCGGCTGCTCGCGGGTCGCGACAAGGTCGTGCTCGACCTGATGCTGTCGGTGTACGACACGATCGTCTACGACCGCCAGACGGTGCCCGACAACGGCATCCAGGCGCGGCTGGCGCGCCGCCTCGACCGGCTCGCGGCCCGCCAGTGCCGCCTCGCGCTCGTCGACACCACCGAGCATCGCTCCTACTTCGTCGACCGCCTGCAGATCCCGGAGAAGAAGCTCGCGCCGATCCCGGTCGGCGCCGACGCCGATCACTTCGCGCGGGCGCGGCCGGCCGAGCCCGTTGACCGGCTCAAGGTGCTCTTCTTCGGCACCTTCGTCCCGCTGCAGGGCACGCCGACCGTGGCCGAGGCCATGCGCCTCGTGGGCGACGCGCCGGTCGACTTCACGATCGTCGGCCGCGGGCAGGACAAGGCGCTGTTCGACGCCCGGTCGAAGGACCGGCCGGGGTCGCGCGTGCTGGACTGGGTCGACTACGCCGAGCTGCCGGCGCTGATCGCCTCCCACGACGTCGTGCTGGGCATCTTCGGCACCACCGGCAAGGCCGGCCGGGTGATCCCGAACAAGGTCTACCAGTCGGCCGCGGTGGGCCGCGCGATCGTCACCGGCGACACGCCGGCGGCGCGCGACGCGCTGGGCGACGACGTGGTGCTGACGCCGCCGGGCGACGCCGCCGCCCTCGCGCAGGCGCTGGTCGCGCTGGCCGGCGATCCGGACCGCGTCCGCGACCTCGGCATGGCCGTCGCCGCCCGCTTCGACCGGCGGTTCGCACCGCGCGCGATCGGCGCCGAGCTGGTCGAGCTGCTGCGACCCGACGCGGGGCTGGCGTGGACGCCCGCCCCGCGCTGGCTGATGCGCTTCCACCTTCTCAAGCACGACCTGCTCGGCCGGCTCGACAAGACGCGGCCCGTGGTCGAGCTCGGCTACGGATCGGGCGCCGTGCTGGAGCTGCTCTCCGACCAGGGGTTCCGCGCCACGGGGCTCGACATGTCGGCGAGCGCGCTGGCGATCGCCCGCGCCCGCGTCGGCCGCATTCCGGCCGAGCGCCGCCCCGAGGTGCTGGTGGGCGGCTTCGAGCAGCTCGAGAGCCTGCGCGGCACGGCCGGGGCGCTGCTGATGTTCGAGGTGCTGGAGCACGTCGAGGACGACGTCGGCCTGCTGCAGGAGATCCACGACCTGCTCGGCCCGGGCGGCGCCATCCTGCTGTCGGTGCCGGCCCATCAGGCCCGGTTCTCGCGCGTCGACGAGATGGCGGGGCACTTCCGGCGCTACGAGAAGGACGAGCTCACCTCGCGGCTGCGCGACGCCGGGTTCGAGCCCGAGGTGTTCTGGTGCTACGGCTATCCGCTCGCGAACCTGCTGATGCGGGTGCGGCGGATGATCACGCCCGACCAGGGCGACGCCGATACCAGCGAGCTCGTGGAGCGGTCGGCCGAGAGCGGCAACATGATCCCCATGCGGCGCCTCGTCGGCTCCGTGGTGAACGAGACGACGATGCTGCCGTTCAGCCTGCTGCAGCGGCCGTTCATGCGCACCGACCTCGGTGATGGCTATCTCGTCCTCGCCCGCCGCCGGTAGCGCCCGCCGCGGGTCGCTGCGCCCGGCCCTGTGGCCGGCGTCGGCCGCGCTGCTGGTCGGGCTGTGGCACCTCGCCGCCGCCTCGCGGCTGACCGCGCCGATCATCATGGCCGACGAGTACGGCTACCTGGGTGCCGCCCGGCGCATCGTCGGCGACGTGGGCCAGACGCACGTGCCCTACCACGCCGGCGCGGGCCTGCTGTACGTGCCCGCGGCGCTGCTGGGCGACGGGCCGCTCGGCGTCTACCGCGGCGCGCTCTTCACCAACGTGGTGCTCGCCACCCTGCTGGCGCTGGCCGCATGGTGGGCGGCCGGGCTGTTCAAGGCCCTGCGGCGCCCGCCGGTGCGGTTCGCGGCGACCTGTGCCGTCGGGCTCTACACGTCGTTCGTCGGCTACACCGGCCTGGCCGCGCCGGAGGTGGCGTTCGCCGCGCTGGAACTCGCGCTGCTACCCGTGTTCGCCCGCGCGCTGCGGGGCGGCCGGACGTTCTGGTGGGCGCTCGCCAGCACGGGGTGCGCCGCGGCCTGGCTGCTGCACCCGCGCGGCGCGGGCGTGATCGCCGCGGGCCTGGTGGTGGCGTTCGTGGCGCTGCGGCCGGCCCGCCTGCACTGGCCGGCGATCACCGCGTTCCTGTCGCCGCTGATCGTCGGTCTGCCGCTGATCACGTGGCTCGACGACTGGGTGTCGGGGACGGTGCTCGATCCCGACCAGTACGACTCGGGCGCGATCGTCTCGGACCTCGCCAGCGGCCATGGCCTGAAGATGCTGGTGATCACCGCGTTCGGGCAGTTCTTCTACCTGAACGCGGCCACCCTCGGCCTGGTGACGCTGGGCGGGCTGGCGCTCTGGCGGCGGCTGCGATCGACGGCCGACGACCGGCTGGTTGCGGTCTACCCGCTGGCGGCGATGGCGTTCGTGTTCGCCATCTCGGTCGCCACCAACGCCCGCTCCAGCCGCGCCGACCACCTGCTGTACGGCCGCTACAACGAGGGCGCGGTCGCACCGCTGCTGGTGGCCGCGTTCGCGGTGCTGGCCGGGCAGCGAGGTGGTGGCGCTGCGCCGGCTGTACGTCGCGGTGGCGGGCGGCGTCACGCTGGCCGCGGCGGCCGTCTTCTACGGCCTCGCCGGCAGCGGCCGGCTGCACGGCATCTACTTCCTCGTCACGGTGCTCGGCATCGACCCGGTCCGGCGCCGCATCGGCTGGCCCGATCCGCTGCTGATCGCCGCCGCGGTGTTCGTCCTGATCTACCTCGTGGCCGAGGTGCGCCGGTTCGGGCGCGTGGCCCCGATCGCGCTCGTCGCCGTGGTGTTCATGGTGTTCGGCGTCAAGAACACGCGCGACTTCTTCCAGCCCGAGTCGCGCAACCGGTCGGAGGAGCACGTGCTCGCCGACGCGCTGAACCGCATCGGCGCGCAGGAGCCGCTCGCGTGCGTGGCCTACGACAAGACGGCGGAGAGCTTCTTCCACCACGTCAACTACCAGTACCTCGCCCCGGCCCGCTACGTCGTGTTCGTGCCCGGGCAGGCGCCGCCGTGCGGCGATGTCGTGATCTCCAACGCCGCCTTCGGCGGGGCGAACCCCGGCGCCCGCGCCCTGGCCATCGAGACGAGAGCCCCGCAGGTGCTCTGGGTGCTGCCCGGCCCGCGGCAGGACCGGCTGGCGGCCGCGGGGGCGTTCCCCGGCGGCTGAGCCGGCGGCGGGTCGGCCCGCCGCCGATCGTAGAATGGGCCCGATGGTCGCCTCCGGTCACCGCCGCGACGCCGTGCGCCCGCGGTGATCGCCACGTTCGCGATCGTGGTCGCGGCCTGGGTCGCGTGCCTCGTGCCGGGACTGCCCGCAGCGTTCCTGGGCGGCGGTCGCGACCGCCCGGTGCCGGTGCTGCTCGTGCAGGCCGGCCTCTACGGGGCCGCCTGGTACACGGCGCTGACGCTGCTCCTCGGCGCCACCGGCCACTTCGACCTGATGCCGTTTCTGGCGGTGACGGCGCTCGTCGTCGTCGCGCTCGCCGTGCTGGTCGCGCGCGGCGGCCGGCCCGAGCTGCACTGGCCCCGGCTGGACGTCGTCTCGCTCGGCCTGGTGGCCGTCCTCCTCGCCGGCGTGATCGCCCGGTCGGCGAACGTGGTCGACGCGCTGCTGTGGATCGGCGACCCCGGCGCGTACACCAACTCCGCCTGGCTGACCGTGACCACCGGGGAGCTGAACAGCGACCTGACCGCGGTGCCGCCGGCCGTGATGGTGCCGTTCGCCGCGACGTTCGGCATCGAGCACGCCGACGCCGCGATGGCGTTCCTGGCGTCGCTCACCCTCGCCGCCGTCCCGGCCGCCGCCTGGGCGCTCGGCGCGAGCCGGCGCGCGGCGCTGGTCGTGACGGCCGCCGCGGCCGTATGCGTGACGCCCGTCTGGTACGCGCGGATCGCGTCGGCGGAGACGCCGTACGTGACGTTCCTGGCGCTGATCCTGCTCGAGCTGGCCCTGCTGCACCGGGCGCAGCGCGCGATCGGCGTGCTGCTGGCGACGACCGCGGGCGCGGCGCTGATGCAGGCCACCCGAGCCGACAGCATGCGCCTGGTGGCCGCGTGCCTGGCGTTCGCGGTGATCCGCGGGCTCGTCGCGCCGACCCGCGCCGGCCGGCGCGAGGCGGGCTGGGCGGCCGCCGTCGTGGCCGGGACGGGGATCGGCTACGCGTTCGATGCATGGCAGTCGAACGCGTACCTGACCCGCCAGTTCGACGCCGTCGCGTCGCTGACCGACCGGATCCACGACGCCGGGCTGCTCGATGTCACGGTGCAGCTGGTGCTCGCGGTCGTCGCGGTCGTCGCGGTCACGTACGCGCTCGGAGCCGGCGCCGCGCGCTGGAGCACCGCGGAGGGCCGGCCACGGGCCGGCCAGATCGCAGCCGTGCTGACGGCGCTGGCGGCGCTGGCGGGGCTGTACGGCACGACGATCTCGCGCAGCTACCTGCTGGACGCGGGCGGGCGGTTCGGCATCCTCCTGATCCTCCTCGCCGTGACCGGGTTCGTCGTCGGCTTCGCCCGGCCCGACGCCGTCGGCGCGGTGACGGTCGCGTGCTCGCTGTTCGCGCTGATCGGCGCGCTGCAGGCGGGACACCAGTTCTACGGGCTCACGACCAACCACGCGTGGTTCCTGTACTGGGACCGGTACCTGTTCTCGGGCGCCTTCGTGCCCTTCCTGCTGCTGGCGGTGATCGGCGTCGACCGGCTCCTGCGGGTCCGGTTCGTGGCGCGCTATCCCGTCATCCCCGCGATCGCGACCGTCGTGGGCGTCGCGCTGCTGCTGCCGACGACGGTGACGGCCTCACGCGAGACGCTGTTCGACAACAGCGCCGACCAGCTGCGCGAGCTGCAACGCCTGACCGGCGACGCGCCCATCGCCTGGTCGGTCCTGCACTCGTTCCCGGGCACCTTCTACCCCAACACCCGCGACCCGTGGCTCAACACCCTCACGGTCGGCTTCCGGCACCGGGTGCTGAACCCGCCGACGACGCCGTTCGCGCCCGACACCGCCGTCTCGTTCGAGGAGGCGACCGCGCTGGCGGCCGCCGCCGGCGACACGCGGGTCGCGGTCGTCGAGGCGACGCTCGCCGGCGTCCCGCCCGCGCATCCGCCCCAGGGCTCGACGGGAGACTGGCAGTGGACCTACGCCGGCCGGTCCGACGCCGAGATCCCGGTGCTGCCCAAACGCGAGAACGGCCCGGAGGAGTGGCGGACGTTCCCGGCCGTGTTCGACGTCTGGCGCCTCGAGCAACGCCCCGTCTAGAGGTCGGCGCGCTTCAGGGCGCGGGTGCCGCCGGCGAGCAGCAGGGCGGAGCCGACGACCAGCAGGGCGATCGCCGACGCCGACGAGACGGCCGGGACGTTCAGCGGCGGTGCAACATCGAACCCGCGGGCGGCGACCACCTTCGCGTACGCCGCGATCGAGAGCCGCGAGGCGGAGGCGGCGAAGCTCGCGATCGAGCCCTCCCAGAGCAGCACGTAGAGCACGCCCGCGAGGATGGCGTGGCGGATCGACAGGGACAGCAACACGGCCAGCGCCGCGTATGCCGCCGCGGCCAGCACGACCGCGAGCAGCGTCGAGACGACCCCCTTGGCGCCGACCGCACCGGGCACGATGGTGACGGCGAGCGCGGAGGGCAGGATCAGCACGACGGACACCACGGTCGTGGCCAGCCAGGCGGCTACCACGATCTTGAACCGCGCCAGCGGCGTGGCCGCGATGTAGAGGATCGTGCCGTCGTCGCGGCCCTCGCCGATCGCGCTGGCACCGAGCACGACGGTCACCAGCGCGAGGATCACCGGCAGGAGCAGACGTTCCACGATGCGGGCCGTGAACCGCTCGGGACTGTCGACCGTGTCGAGCGCCGTCGCCACGATCACGACGATGCCCGGCATCAGCGCCAGCGCCAGCAGCGCGATCACCCGTCGGCGCCCGGCCAGCGAGCGGGCGAACAGCATGGCGAGCGGGATCAACGCGCCGCTCCCCGGGCCCGCGCGTGCAGGTACGCGTAGACGCTCTCGAGGTCGTCGCCCACCGGCTCGACCCGGGAGACGGTGATCGACCGCTCGCGCGCGATCCGGGGCAGCTGCCGGGCCAGGGCGTCGGGATCGGGCGTCTCCAGCAGTGCGGCACCGTCCTGCAGGCGCACGGCGTCGGCCAGGCCCTCGCCGACCAGCGCCTGGGCCAGCTCGCGGGTGCCGGTGCCCGCCTCGACGCGCACGCTGCGGGGCCGGTCGGCGATCAGCGCGCGGATGCTCGCCGTCTCGCCCTCGGCCACCAGGCGGCCGTTCACCAGCACCACCACGCGCGGCGCCATGCGCTCCACCTCGTGCAGCACGTGCGAGGAGACGATCACGGTCTTGCCCTCGTCGCCGAGGCGCTGCACGAGCTCGACGAACGCCCGCCGGCGCGCCGGATCGAGGCCGTTCAGCGGCTCGTCGAGCAGCAGCACGTCGGGGTCGTGCGCCAGCGCCTGGGCCAGCTTGACGCCCTGCCGCATGCCCTTGGAGAACCCCGCCAGTCGGCGATCGGCGACCTCGTCCAGGCCGACGGTCTGCAGCGCGCGGTGCGCGGCGGCGTCGGGGTCGGCGACGCCGCGCAGCCGGGCCAGCAGCGAAACGGCGCCGTGCGCGGTCAGAAACGGCCAGAGCCCGTCGCCGTCGGGCACCAGGCCGACGCGGCGGAACACCTCGGGCTCGCGGCGCGGGTCGGCGCCGAGGATGCGCACGCTGCCGCGGCTGGGCGACGTGAAGCCCGCCAGCAGCCGCAGGACGGTCGTCTTGCCGGCGCCGTTGTGCCCGAGCAGGCCGGTCACGCCCGGCCCGGCCGCGAACGACACGTCGGCCACCGCGACGCGGTCGCGGAACCAGCGCGAGACGCCGTCGACCACCACCGCGTCGGTCAATCGTCGGCCCGCCGGTAGCGCAGCAGCAGCACGAGCAGCGACACGCCGCAGACCAGGAGGTACGCCGCCAGCCAGCCGGGCGTCGACAGCTGCTCCGCGCCGTCCTCCACGTCGGGGAACATGCGCTGCGCGAGGACCACCGGGATCACCGGCAGCGCCAGCACGAGCACGTTGTCCGACGCGCCGAGCCCCGACAGCACCGCGCTGGTGGCGCTCGAGGCCACCAGCAGCGCCACCGCGCCGCCCACCGCGAACGCGCGCCGCGACGTGAGCGACGAGACGGCCAGCCCAACGAGCGCAAAGTAGCTCGCGATCACGAACCCGGCCGCCACGATCCGCGGCAGGTCCTTCCAGTGGTCCTGCAGGTAGCCGACCGGGTGCAGGGCGAACAGCACGTTGCCGGCGAACAGGAACAGCACCGGCGCCATCGTGGTCAGCAGCAGCGGCCCCATCGCGCCGGCGAACTTGGCGGCCAGGTACTCGCGCGGTGACACGGCCGTGGAGTAGTAGAGGTCGAGCACGCGGTCGCGCCGGTCGGGGCACAGCAGCTCGGGCGTGACCATGCCGGCCAGCGCCAGGATGATGATCGCCACCGTCGTGTAGTAGTCGGAGTAGGGCGCCAGCTCGGAGATGTCCTGGTTGACGCGGGAGGCGAACAGCGCGCGCACGCCGAGCACGATCAGCGCCGGTGCGAAGGCGAAGAAGATGAGCGCGAACGGGATCAGCTTGCCGCGCCAGCCGCGGCCGGCACCGAGCGCGTGCATCGCACCCTGACGCGCGAACGACGCCAGGCAGGCGAGGCGACCGCGACGATCGCCCTCGTAGCGCGTGTAGCGGAGGTCCTCGACCCGGCTGCCGCCCTGCACGCGCTCGGCCATCAGACGTCCTCCATGGCGCCGACGAGGATGTCCTCGACGGTGGGGACGGCCGGGACGAGCTCGCGCAGGCCCGCGCCGGCATCGGCGGCGGCGTCGCGGATGGCGTCGAGCACGTCGCTGCCGGCGCCCTGCACGACGAGCCGGTCACCCGACTCCTCGGTCGTGAGACCACGCGTCGCGAGGGCGGCCCGGAACCCGGCGACGTCGCCGGTGACGCGCACGGCGATGGCCGTGGCGTCGGCGCCGCGCAGCTCGTCCAGCAGGCCGGACGTGACGACGTGGCCGTCGCGCAGCACGACGACGGCGTCGCAGGTGCGCGCGACGTCCTCGAGCACGTGCGACGACAGCAGCACGCGGACGCCCAGATCGAGCGACAGCCGGCGCACCAGCTGCAGCATCTCCTCGCGACCGGCCGGGTCGAGGCCCGCGGTCGGCTCGTCCAGCACGACCAGCTCCGGCCCGTGCACGAGCGCCTGCGCGAGCTTGACGCGCTGGCGCATGCCGGTCGAGAAGGTGCCGATCGGGCGCGAGCGCTCCTCCTCGAGGCCGACCTGGAACAGCACCTCGCTGGCGCGCAGCACGGCGGCGCGCCGCGGCAGGCCCCGCAGCTCGGCCAGGTGGACGACGAACACGTGCGCCGACGGGTCACGCGGCAGGCACTCGCCCTCCGGCATGTAGCCGACGCGGCGCCGGATGTCGCGGCTGTCGCGGGCGGCATCGAGGCCGAGGATCTGCAGCGTCCCGGCGTCGGGGCGCACGAGGCCGAGCAGGGCCCGCATCAGGGTCGACTTGCCGGCGCCGTTGGCACCCAGCAAACCCGTCGCGAGACCGTCGATGGCGACCGTGACGTCGTTCAGCGCCTCGACGGAGCCGTAGCGCTTCGAGACACCGGTCGCGGAGATGGCGGCGGCCCCGTCCATCGCGGCAGCGTATCCGGGCGGGACGGGAGGCCCCTAGACGCGCGCGGTCGCGGAGAGGCGCGCGATGTCGGCGTCGACCATCATCTCGACCAGCTCGTGGAACGTCGTGCGCGGCTTCCAGCCGAGCTCGGCCCGCGCCCGCGTCGGGTCGCCGATCAGCTGGTCGACCTCGGCCGGGCGCATGAACGCCTGGTCGATGACGACGTGCCGGTCGGCCTCGAGCCCGACGTGCGCGAAGGCCGCCTCGACGAACTCACGCACCGAGTGCGTCTCGCCGGTGGCGATCACGTAGTCGTTGGGGCTCTCCTGCTGCAGCATCAGCCACATCGCCTCGACGTAGTCGCCGGCGAAGCCCCAGTCCCGCTCGGCGTCGAGGTTGCCGAGCCGCAGCTCGCTGGCCAGGCCGAGCTTGATGCGCGCCACGCCGTCGGTGATCTTGCGCGTCACGAACTCCAGGCCGCGCCGGGGCGACTCGTGGTTGAAGAGGATGCCCGAGACGGCGAACAGGCCGTACGACTCGCGGTAGTTGACCGTGATGAAGTGGCCGTACACCTTGGCGACGCCGTAGGGCGAGCGCGGGTAGAAGGCGGTCACCTCGCTCTGCGGCACCTCGAGCACCTTGCCGAACATCTCCGACGACGACGCCTGGTAGAACCGGATGCCCGGATCGACCGCGCGAACGGCCTCGAGCATGCGCGTCACGCCGGTGCCCGTGAACTCCGCCGTCAGCACCGGCTGCGACCACGACGTGGGCACGAAGCTCTGCGCACCGAGGTTGTACACCTCGTGCGGCTGGGCCTCCTGCAGGGCGGTCATCAGCGATGCCTGGTCGAGCAGGTCGGCCTGCATCAGGTTGACTCGACCACGCAGGTGGTCGATGCGGTCGGAGCTCTCGGTCGACGAGCGCCGGACGGTGCCGTGGACCTCGTAGCCCTTGTCGAGGAGCAGTTCTGCGAGGTACGAGCCGTCCTGGCCCGTCACTCCGGTGATCAGTGCGCGGCGTACGGTCATCGCCTCGGAGTGTCGCCGATCACGGACCGGCGTGCCGCCTCCAGCAGGTCGGTGAGCGTCTCGTGCAGCTCGTAGCGGGGCTCCCAGCCAGTGGTGGCGCGGAGCCTCGCGGCGTCGCCGCAGAGCAGCGGCGTGTCGACGGCGCGCATGCGCGCGGGGTCGCGGACGACGCTGACCGGGACGCTCGCGGCGGCCACCAGCAGCGCCAGCGCGTCGGCCAGCGGCACCGCCGCGCCGCGGGCGACGTTGTAGGTGCCGGCGGGCACCGCGGGGTCGAGCAGCGCGAGGTAGGCGGCCACGACGTCGCGGACGTCGAGCAGGTCGCGCTGGACGGTGAGGTCGCCGACCTTCAGCTCGCCGCCGCCGTCACGCTCCAGCTCGGCGATCTGCTCGGCCCACGACGGCAGGGCGAAGCGCCGGTCGTGGCCCGGCCCGGTGTGCGAGAACGGCCGGGCGACGACGACGTCGAGCCCCGTGGCGCGCGCCACCTGCTGCGCGGCGAGCTCGGCGGCGGCCTTCGAGGCGGCGTACGGCGAGCGGGGCGCCAGCGAGCGCGCCTCGTCGGCCGGGACGGCGCCCGTGTCGCCGTAGACCTCGCCGGACGAGACCACGAGCAGCCGCGCCTCGGGGGCCGCCCGGTAGACCACCTCGGCCAGGTTCACGGTGCCGACGGTGTTGACGGTCCAGGTCGCCGCCGGATCGGCGATCGAGTCGGTGACGCTGGAGATGGCCGCGAGATGCACGACGGCGGTCGGTGCGGCCGCCTCGACCTCGGCCAGCAGCGCGGCCGGGTCGGTGACATCGGCCACGGACGGCACCGCCGCCGGTCCGAGAGCCGCGCACAGATACCCGCCGACGAAGCCGGCGGCCCCGGTGACGAGGACGCGCCGCTCGCTCAGAACAGCCAGCTGGGCCAGGCGTCGCGCCCGCCGGCGACCGCGTTGATGTCGTCGCGTGCGAGGAGCCAGAAGAGGACCGCGAACAGGCAGCAGAAGAAGCCTGCGATCGCACCCTTGACGGGCCGGCCCTGGATCGAGCCCTGCACGAAGCCGACACCGCACATCACGATGCCGGCGACGCCGATCACGTACGCCGCGGGGGCGAGCTTGATGGTGGCCTCGAAGATGACGGCGATGATGCCGAAGGCGAAGCCGAGGTTCGCGAGGAACGGTGCGGAGCCGGTCTCCTCGGCTGCGTCCCCGTGGGCGGCGTGCTCGTGCATGGGGGCATCCTACAGCGGGCAGTCGACGGTCGCTGCGCTACCATCGCCCGGTGGCGGCAACGGCAGCGACGAGGCGCATCCTCCCCGAATCGCTGGGGTGGCTGACCTCTCACCGGGAGCTCCTCCTGACGTTGCTGCGCCGCGAGCTGCGGGCGCGCTACAAGTCGTCGGTCTTCGGCGTGCTGTGGTCGTACATGCAGCCGGTCCTGATGATGATCGTCTACTGGCTCGTGTTCAGCGTGCTGCTGCGGGCCACCGGCGGCATCCACCACTACCCGCAGTTCGTGCTCACGGGTCTCGCGGTGTGGACGTTCTTCCAGGGCGGCGTCGTCTACGGCACCGCCAGCCTGGTCGCCAACGGCGAGCTGATGAAGAAGGTGTGGTTCCCGCGGCCGGTGATCCCGACCGCCGTGGTGCTGGCCCAGGTGACGACGTCGCTCGTGATGTTCGCGGTGATCGTCCCGGCCAACCTGATCACGCTCCCCGCGACGGCGCGCACGTGCCTCCTGGCCATCCCGATGCTGATCGGCCTGCTGATGCTGACGCTCGGCATGGCGTGGGCGTTCGCGACGCTGAACGTCTTCTACCGCGACATCGAGCACCTGCTGACGGTGCTGTTCCTGCCGTGGTTCTTTTTGACGCCCGTCTTCTACAGCCTGGAGAGCATCCCGGCCGCGGCCGACACGGAGTCGGTCGTCACCATCCTGCGCTACGCGAACCCGGTGACGCCGTACGTGGAGGGCATCCGGGGCGTGCTGTGGAACGGGGTCATCGTCGGGCCGGCCGAGCTGATCTACATGGCGGTCGTCGGGCCGGCGGCGGCGGCGTTCGGGCTGTGGGTGCTGCGGCGGTACGAGGATCGCCTTGCCGTCGAGCTCTGAGCCCAGCTCCAACCTGCGCGGCTCGATTCGCGGCCGCGGCCTGAGCCGCCACTTCGAGCTCCGCGACCAGACCGCGCGCTCGCTGAAGGAGGTGCTGATCACGCGCCGCCGCGTGGCGCGCCGCGAGCTCTGGGCGCTGCGCGACGTCGACATCGACGTGCTGCCCGGCGAGTCGTTCGGCATCGTCGGCCAGAACGGCAGCGGCAAGTCGACGCTGCTGAAGCTGATCGCCGGCATCTACCCGCCCACCGAGGGCGAGCTGCACATCGAGGGCCGCATCGGCTCGCTGCTCGAGGTCGGCGCGGGCTTCCATCCCGACTTCTCCGGCCGCGAGAACGTGTACCTGAACGCCGCCGTGTTCGGCATCTCGCGCGACTACATCGACGAGAACCTGGACGACATCATCGCCTTCGCCGAGCTCGAGGAGTTCGCCGACCAGGCGGTCAAGACGTACTCGTCCGGCATGTACCTCCGCCTCGGCTTCTCGGTCGCCATGCACATCAATCCCGACATCCTGCTGCTGGACGAGGTGCTGACCGTCGGCGACGAGTCGTTCCAGCAGAAGTGCCAGGGCCGGATCTGGGACTTCAAGCGCTCCGGCGGCACGATCGTGTTCGTCTCGCACGACGCGACCTCGGTGGAGCGCCTGTGCGACCGCGCGATGCTGCTCGAGAAGGGCCGGATGGTGGAGTGCGGCACGCCGGAGGAGGTGCTGCGCACGTACCACCGCCACCTCGCCTCGCGCGCGCAGGTCACGATCGCCCGGCCCGAGACGGCGGCGGCGCCCGGTGTGGTGCAGATCATCGGCCTGCGCGCGATCTCGGGCGACGGCACGATCCGCACGCGCTTCATCGAGGGCGAGCCGGTCGTGCTGGAGACGACGGTGCTGGCCGAGACGGGCGCCGAGAGCGTGCAGTTCTCGCTCGCCTTCCGCGACGCCGCGGGCCAGCTGGTCGCGGGCCGCACGCACCCCGCCGTGACGCTGCGCGCCGGCATCCCGGAGCCGCTGCGCCTGCACCTGGAGTCGCTCCCGTTCCGCGACGGCGTCTACCGCGTCGACCTGAGCGTGGTCAGCCACGACGGCGACAAGATCCTGGCCGAGCAGGAGCGCGCGCTCGAGCTGTCGATCTTCTCCAACGAGCCCGGCGCCGCCGGTCCGATCCGCCTGGCCGCGGCCTGGGAAGTCCCGGTCAGCGCGCCGCAGGTCGAACACTGAGCAGCGCCTCGAGCCAGGCGCGGCGGACGGCCTCCCAGCCGCCCGTCCCCGCCACGTAGCGCCGCCCCTGCGCACCCAGCGCGGCGGCCAGCGGCGGGTTGTCGAGCAGCAGCGCGAGCGTGGCGTGGAACTCGTGCGGGTCGTCGTACCAGAGCCCGCCGCCCGACCGCCGCGACTGGCCCACCAGCACCGCGCTGGCGCCGTTGGCGAGCGTCGGCCGTGCGTGGCTCCAGGCCTCGAGCGCGACGATCGAGAGGCTCTCGTAGGCGGATGGCAGCACCACGACGGCGGCACCGGCCAGGGCGTCGTGCTTCGTCTGGTCGTCGACGTAGCCGGTGACGACGACGCCGTCCAGGCCGGCGGGCAGGGTCATGTGCTGCCGTCCGACCAGCACCAGGCGCAGGTCGGGCCGGCGCTGCCGCAGCTCGGCGAACCGGGCCAGCACGACGTCCGAGCCCTTCGCCGGCTCGATCCGGCCGAGCGCGAGCACGTACGGCCCCTCGACACCGAACCGCGCCCGGAACCGCTCCGGGTCGGCCGGCGGCGGCTCGTCGACCGTCAGCGGGATCGTGAACCGCGGCCGGTCGTCGGTCCCGAACCGCCGCTCGACCACCGCGCGCTCCTCCGGCGTGTTGAACACCAGCACGCCGGGCCGCGCGAACACCTCGTCGAAGATGTGCAGCCGCAGCGGCGGCTCGTCGTGCGCGAGCGGCACCAGCACGGCGCGGTCGCCCGCGATCTCGATCGCGTCGGGCGCCGTGGCGTAGAGGTACGGCAGCACGCAGACCGCGTCGTAGGCGTCGCCCGCGGTGCGCAGGTGCTCGGCGATGCCCGGCACGACGGGCCCCTGCGCCTGCATCCAGCGGCGGCCCAGCTCGAGGTCGCCGGGCCGGGCGTACGCCTCGGGCGACAGCGCGTCGAAGACCGCCGGGTCGCGCGGCGCGGCGACGGGAAAGCGCAGCACGCGGACGCCGCCGGCCCGCTCCTCGCCCGGCGGATAGTGGTCGGCCCAGGTGCGGTAGTCGAGCGCGCACGACGTCAGCGACCGTGACGTCGAGATCGCCGGCGAGCAGCTCGGCCAGCCGCCGGCACTCCTCCTCCGCCCCGCCGCCGATCTCGGCGCCGTAGCGGGGGACGACGAACGCGACGCGCTTCACCGCAGCCCGCCGACGAGCTCGAGCAGCCGCGCGCCGACCACCTCGGGCGCCGAGCGCGGCCAGCCGCTCGGCCCGGCCCGCGGCCATCGCCGCGCCCAGCGCCGGGTCGGTGACGGCGAGGTGCAGCAGCTCGGCCAGCTCGGCCGCGGTCGCCTCCTCGGGCGCGGCGATGCCCGCACCGCCGAGCGTCTCCGGCACCGCGCCGAACGCCCGCGCGACGATCGGCAGGTCGTGCCGCATCGCCTCGACGAGGGGCACGCAGAACCCCTCGTGCTCGGAGCAGACCAGATAGGCCGAGGCGCGCGCGAGCAGCTCCTGCTTGGCCTCCTCGTCGATCGAGCCGAGGAACGGGTCGTGGATGCGCAGGGCTGAGGCCAGGCGGCGGCAGGCCTTGCCGTACGCCTCGAAGCCCTCGTCGCCGCCCACGATCGCGAGCCGCGAGCCCGGCGCACAGGTGCGCTCGTAGCAGGCGAACGTGCGCAGCACCTCGTCGATCCGCTTGTTCGGCACCAGCCGCCCGACGGTCACGATCAGGGCCTCGTCCGGCCGCGCCGGCACGGTGGCGCCCTCGCGCTCCAGGAGGATCGGCAGCACCTCGCGCGGGCCGATGCCGGCGTCCGCGAGGTCGAGCGCGTTGAACGTCGAGTCGGCGAGCGCGAGCGCCGTGCGCGGCCCGAGCTCGGGCAGCCGGGCGCGGGCCACACGGCACAGGCCGGCGACCATCTCGTTGACACCCTCGAACCAGTGCGCGGGCGTGACGTTGTGGTACCGCACGATCAGCGGCACGCCCGCCTCGAGCGCGCGGTCGGCGGCGGCCGACCAGATGGAGTAGTGGAGCAGCAGCCGGTCGCCGGGCCGGACGGTCAGCGCCGCCAGCGGCTCGGCCTCGGTGCGGACGGCGTCGTGGATGTTCTCGGCGTAGATCGACGACGTGTAGCCGGCGGCGCGCAGGACGTCGCGCATCGCGCGCGTCTCGTTCGAGACCGCGTCGAACGGCGCCAGGGTGGCGACGAGCTGGTGGATCGTCCTCACGCTGCATCCTCCAGCGCGGTCAGGAGGCCCGCCGCGGTCGCGTCCCAGGTCAGCGTCGCCGCGTGGGCGCGGCCACGCGCCTGCAGGTCGGTGCGCAGCGCCTCGTCCTCGACCAGCCGGGCCAGGGCCGCGGCCAGCGCCGCGGGATCGCGGGCACCGAACCGCAGCGCGGCATCGCCCGCCGCCTCGTCCAGCGACGGGTCGTCGGAGCACGCCACCGGCACACCCGCGGCCTGGGCCTCGACGACGGGGATGCCGAAGCCCTCGAACAGCGCTGGCCAGCAGAACGCGCGCGCGGCGGCGAGCACGCCCGGCACGGACGCGTCGTCGAGGTAGCCGGTGATCAGCACGTCGTCGCTCAGGCCGAGGCGCTCGACGGCGCCGGCCGCCGCGCCGCCGTCCCAGCCGGCCGAGCCGACCAGCACCAGCGCCAGCTCCGGGTGCTGCTCGCGGAGCAGCGCGAAGGCCTCTACCAGCGTGACGAGGTTCTTGCGCGGCTCGTGCGTGCAGAGGCTCGCCACGTACGGGCGCCCGCCGAGGCCCGCCGGCGGCGCCGGCACCGCGTTGCGGAAGCGGTCGCCGACGCCCGGCCGCGCGACGCGGACGCGGGCGGCGTCGATGCCGAGGTGGTTCCGCACGTCACCCGCGGTGGCCTCGCTGATGCAGACCACGACGTCGCAGCGCTTCACGTCGGCCAGCTTGCGGCCGTGCAGCGCCGCCGTCTCGGGCGTCGTCCACTCGGGAAAGCGCAGCGGCACGAGGTCGTAGACGATCGATCCGCGCACGCCGGAGCGCTGCCGCGGATACAGCCACTCCGAGCCGACGAAGGCGTCGGCCCGGCCGGCGATCGGCTCGAGCAGCGGGACGGGCGCGGCGTTGACGAGGCGGCGCAGGACGAACGAGCCCCGCACCCGCCGGTGGCGCCGCACCACGCCGGGCGGCGAGTCGAGGTGCTCGGCCAGGCCGGCCGTCTCGCTGCGGCCGCCCATCGACAGCGCCACGATCTCGTGCCCGCGCGGGGTGCGCCCGCAGGCCGCGATCGTCTCGCGCAGGTACGTGCCGATGCCCGTCGGCGGCAGTGCCAGCGGCGTGGCGTCGATCACGACGCGCATGCCAGCTCCTCCACGGCCGCGCGAAAGCGCACGCGGACGGCGTCCCAGCTGAACCGCTCCAGCACGTACGTCCGGCCGGCCGCGCCGAAGCGCTCGCGGGCGCCGGGCTCGAGCAGCGTCTGGAGTCCGGCCGCGAACGATCCCGCGCCGCGGTAGACCAGCCCGCCACCCGCCTCGCGGGTGTGCTCCGCCATCGGCCCGGACGCAGCGTCGGACAGCGTCGGCGTACCCTCGCTCCAGGCCTCGAGCAGCACCAGCGAGAAGCTCTCCATGCGCGACGCCGACACCGACGCCACCGCGCCCGCCACGACGGCGCGCTTGGCCTCGTCGTCGAGGAAGCCGATGCGCTTGACCCATCCGGGCGGACGGTACGGGCCGGAGCCCGCGAGCACGAGGTCGAGGTCGCCGTGCCGGCGCCGGTAGGAGGCCATCAGGTCGACGAGCGCATCGACGCGCTTGCCCTCCTCGACGCGGCCGACCGACACGACGTACGGCCGGTCGAGTCCGAGCGAGGCACGGATCGACGCGGCGCGGGCGGCGGCGAGGGGCGGCGCGACGTCGACGCCGACGCCGACCACGCGGCTCGCGCGCACGGGCGCCAGCCGGCGGGCCAGCCCCTCCTCCGCGCGCGACAGGAAGATGCAGCCGCGGACGCGCCCCAGCAGCGCGCGCATCGGCGCCGTCCGGGCCTCGGGCTCGTCGTGCAGGCAGGGCACGAGCAGCGCCCGCTCGGGCTCCGCCGCTGCCGACCAGAACGTCGTACCGAACAGGTAGGGGGCCAGCAGGATCGCGTCGAAGCGCCCGGCCTCGGCCACCAGGAAGCGCTGCATCGGCTCCGACCACACCGACGCCGACAGGGCCCGCACCTGGCCGAGGTAGCTCGAGCCGACGTGCCCCGGCGTGTGGCCGCCGCGCTGCGTGATCTCGAAGCGCCGCACGGTCACGTCGCCCTCCCGCTCCACGCCCGCGGGCAGCTCGTTGCGCCAGGTGTGATGGTCGACGGCGCAGGTGGTCGCGACCTCGACCTCGTAGCCGTCGCAGCACCGCGTCGCGAACCCGCGCATGGCGCGCTCCGCCCCGCCCGCCACCTCGCCCCACCGCGGCGTGACGAAGAGCAGCCTCACCGGTCCTCGAGCGCCCGGAGCCGGCTCTCGAGCTCGTGCACGCGACGTTCCAGGCCCTCGATCTGCTCGTCGGCGCCGCGCAGCGTGGCGACGAGCTCGAAGTGGAACGCGTTGATCTGCAGCAGGAGGTCCTCGAGAAACGGGGCAACGGCCTTCACCGACGCCCGGCGGGCGACCGTCACCGCGGGGCCGATCTTCGGCGCGGACGAGATCAGGGCCTCGCGGCGCCCACCGATCGGCGCCAGCCGTGCGAGGCGCTCCAGCGACTCCTCGAACACCAGCTCGACGTCGGCCGGGTCGTCGTCGTAGAGCCCCGACGCGCGCTTCGCCGCCACCCGCTCGCGGACGTCGGCCATCAGCCGGTCGACGTCGATGACGTGATCAGGGTCCACCGGCCGCGATCCTACCTTCTAGGATGGCGGGGTGCTCCGTGTGGCGCTCGACCTCGCGCACGCCCGCCAGTCTGCTGCGGGCACCGCCCGGGTCGCGCGGTCGCTGGCCCGGGCGCTGGCCGCGCGCGACGACGTGACGGTGCTGCAGATCGGCGACGGGGCGCTGCTGGCGCGCGACGATCCGCGCCGCCGGGCGCTCGCGCTGTACCAGGATCTGGCGTGGTATCCCGTGCTCGGCCGCCGCGCCGCGCGCGGCGTGCGCACGCCGACGTGCACCACCTGTCGCTGGCCCGCGGACCGCTGCGGCGCGGCCGGCCGCCGGTCTCGGTGACCGTCCACGACCTCGTCCCGCAGCAGCTGCCCGAGACGATGAGCGGGTGGAACCGGCGCTACTCGCGCATCACGCACGACCGGCTGCTGGCCGCGGCCGACCTGGTCGTGACGTCGTCGGAGATGGTCGCCGCGCAGCTGCGCGCGCGGCGGATCGCCGTGGTGCCGCTGGGCGTGGCCGACGAGCTGCGCGGCCCGGCACCGGCGACGCGGCCGGCGGGCGAGGGCTACGTGCTGTTCGTCGGCACGCCCGAGCCGCGCAAGAACCTCACCCGGCTGGCCGGCGCGGCCGCCCGCGCGAAGCTGCGGCTGGTCGTCGCCGGCGCCGGCGGCTGGGGCGACGGCCGGCCGTCGACCGGCGTGGAGTGGCTCGGGCGCGTGGACGACGCCACGCTGCATGCGTTGTACGCCGGCGCCGCGTGCCTGGCGATCCCGTCGCTCGACGAGGGGTTCGGGCTGCCGGCGGTGGAGGCGATGGCGGTCGGCTGCCCGGTGGTCGCCGCCCGCGCCGGGGCGCTGCCCGAGATCTGCGGCGACGCGGCGGTGCTCGTCGATCCGCTCGACACCGACGCCATCTCGGCGGGCCTGCTGGAGGCGATCGCGCGGGGCGACGAGCTGCGCGAGCTGGGCCGCGCGCGGGCGGCGCTGTACACGTGGGAGCGCTCGGCCGGGCTCCTGGTCAGCGCGTGGCAGTCGCTGACATGACGCCGGTGTAGACGCCCGCCAGCACCTCGGCCGCCCGCGTCCACGACAGCTTCGCGGCGCGCGCCAGGCCGAGCTCGCGCAGCCGTGCGCGCTCCGGCGCGTCGGCGAGCAGGCGCGCGATCGCGTCGGCGATCGCCGTCGGTGCGAGCGGATCGACCAGCAGCGCGGCGCCCGCGGCCGTCTCCGGCAGCGACGTGGTGTTCGACGTGATGACGGGGCAGCCGACGGCCATCGCCTCGACCACCGGCAGGCCGAAGCCCTCGTACAGGCTCGGGAAGACGAGGCAGCGCGCGCCGGCCAGCAGCACCGGCAGATCGTCGTCGGTGACGTACCCGAGCCAGCGAACGCGGTCGGCGATGCCCAGCTGGTCGGCCAGCGCCGCGTACGTGCTCCCCTCCTGCTTCGGCCGGCCGGCGATCGCCAGGACGGCATCGCCGGCGTCGCCCCGGGCGACCACCGTCGCCCACGCCTCGAGCAGCCGCGCGAGGTTCTTGCGCGGCTGGACGGCGCCCAGGCACACGGCGTACGCCTCGGGCAGCCCGAAGCGCGCGTGATCGGGCGGCACGGGCAGAAACCGCGCGTCGACCGCCAGCGGCAGCACGGTGATGCGGTCCGGATCGAGCCAGTCGAACAGGTCGAGCAGGTCGGCGCGGGCGTGCTCCGAGATGGTGGTGATGTGCGCGGCGCGCTTCGCCGACCAGGGCACGAAGCGCCGAAACGCGATCCGGTCGGCGACGGGCATCGACTCGCCGAGGCGCGCCCACGAGGCGTCGGACACGGTCAGCACGGCGGGGCACGGCAGCCGCGGCGGCAGCACGTAGTTGCCGTGGTGCAGCGCCGGCCGGTCGCGACGCAGCTGCCGCGGCAGCGCGACGGCGACGCGGGCGTAGTTCGAGCCGACGGGCACCGACACCGGCTGCACCGGCCCGCGCGCCGGGAACGCGGCCGGATCCCGCATGTAGGCGAGGACGCGGAACGGCAGATCGAGTGACGCGAGGCCGTCCAGCAGCCCGCGCACCATCGTCTCCTCGCCGCCCCGGTTGCGGCCGAGGACGTCGGCGTCGAACGTGACCGTGGGCTCCGGCTCCGCCATGCCGGGTATCATCGCCCGCCGTGGGCAGCGTCGCCGTCGTCACCGGCTCGGCCGGCCTGATCGGCTCCGAGGCGGCGCGGCACTTCGCCGGGCTCGGCCTCGACGTGGTCGGGATCGACAACGACATGCGCGCGTACTTCTTCGGCGCCGAGGCTCCACCGCCTGGAACGCGAGCGGCTCGAGCGCGAGCTGGTCGCGCGCTACCGCCACCACGACGCTCGACATCCGCGACCGCGACGGCGTCCTGGCGGCTGTTCCGCAAGCGACGGCACGCGAGATCGCGCTCGTCATCCACTGCGCCGCGCAGCCGTCGCACGACTGGGCGGCGCGCGAGCCGTTCACCGACTTCGACGTCAACGCCGGCGGCACGCTCGAACCTGCTGCGAGGCGACGCGCCAGCACGCGCCCGACGCGACGTTCATCTTCACTGCTCGACCAACAAGGTGTACGGCGACACGCCCAACGCGCTGCCGCTGCGTCGAGCTCGAGACGCGCTGGGAGATCGACGCCGGGCACCGCTACGCGCGACGGCATCGCCGAGGACATGTCGATCGACGCGCTGCCTGCACTCCGTCTTCGGCGCCTCCAAGGTCGCCGCCGACGTGATGGTGCAGGAGTACGGCCGCTACTTCGGCATGCGCACCGCGTGCTTCCGCGGCGGCACGCTCACCGGGCCGCAGCACTCGGCGACCGAGCTGCACGGCTTCCTCGGCTACGTCATGCGCTGCACGCTGGAGGGCACGCGACGTACACGATCTTCGGCTACCAGGGCAAGCAGGTGCGCGACGCGATCCACTGCCACGACCTGGTGCCGGCGTTCGAGCGCGTTCTTCCGCGCGCCGCGCGTCGCCGAGGTCTACAACATCGGCGGCGGCCGGCACTCGAACACTGCTCGATGCTCGAGGCGATCGCGCTGCGTCGAGCAGATCACCGGCCGCGAGCTCGACTGGACCGGTACGTCGAGACGAACCGCGTCGGCGACCACATCTGGTGGATCGGGTCGCAACGCGCGCGTTCGCAGGCCACTACCCGGAGTGGCGCCAGGAGTACGACGTGCCGGCGGATCCTCGAGGAGATGCACGACGCCAACACGGAGCGCTGGCACGCGTGATCGATGCCGGCAAGCGGCACCTGCTCGGCGTGCGGCGTCGATGCCGTCGACTACGACGGGGCGTTGACCCGCATCCTCGCCGCGGCCCGGGCGGGACAGCCGCTCGGCGTGTCGGCGCTCGCGGTGCACGGTGTCATGACGGGCGTGCTCGACGCCGAGCAGCGGTGCGCGGCTCAACGACTTCGACCTCGTGACGCCCGACGGCCAGCCCGTCCGGTGGGCGCTGAACCTGCTCCACCAGTCGGCGCTGCCCGACCAGGTGTACGGCGCGGTGCTGACCGCGAAGCTGCTGCCGCACCTGCGAGGACGAGCGCATCGCCGTCTACTTGTACGGCACGACGCCCACGACGCTGGCGCTGCTGCGCGAGGAGCTCGCGCGCCGGCATCCGGGGCTCGTGATCGCCGGCATGGAGCCGTCGCGGTTCGGCACGGCGTCGCCGGCCGAGCTGGACGCGATCGCGGCTCGCGATCCGCGCCTGCGGCGCGCAGATCTGCTTCGTCGGCCTCGGCTGTCCCCGTCAGGAGACGTTCGTCTCGGCGATGCGCGACCGGCTCGGCATGCCGGCGCTGGCGGTCGGCGCCGCGTTCACGTATCTCTCGGGCGAGCTGAAGGAGCCGCCGCCCTTCATGCGCCGTCACGGGCTCGAGTGGCTGTGGCGGCTCGTGCACGAGCCGCGCCGCCTGTGGCGTCGCTACGTGCTGCTCAACCCCGCGTACGTGGCCCTGCTGACGGTGCAGCGCCTGACGGGCAGAACGAAGAGTCCGGAGGGCAAGAAGCCCTCCCCCGACGCCCGCATCCCGGCCTGATCGAAACAGGCGCCGCGCGAACGGTGCCAATTCGGACGCAACCCGTCACGAAACACGCCATCCGCGCAAATCAGGTGCCTGGCACCGAATTTGTCGCCGCGACACGGTTTGGCGCGTGGTTGCGTGCGTTCCGGGACGGTCCGCGCGCCCGGCGTTGCACGTTCTGGACGCTCAGCCGCCGATGACGGCCGGCACCGGCTTGTCGCCGAACCACTTGCGCCACTCGGCGGCCAGCGCACCGCTCGCGATCGCTCGCGTGATGCCGTCGTCGAGCAGCACCACCATCTGCATGTCGCCCAGCCGGCACGCCGCGCCCCACGCGTTCTGCGTCTCCGCGACGTGGGCGATGCGGAACGCGCCGCCGGCGAGCTGCGCGCCGAACGCCGGCTCGTCGTCGACCATCGCGTCGATCTCGCCCGACTCGACGGCCGCGACCATCTCGGCGAACACGTCGTCGGACGAGCCGTCGAAGCCGACCAGCTCCGCGGCGCCGAACGACTCGGCCAGCCGCATGTTGGTCGACGCGACGATCGCGCCCACCCGGCGCCCGCGCAGCCCCGCCAGGTCGTGGATGTCGGAGTCGGCCCGCACCAGCACGGCCTCGTCGATGGCGCCGTACGGCCGCGAGTAGGAGAACACCTTGCGGCGCTCCTCGGTGATCGCCGAGCCGCACCAGATCGCGTCCACCTCGCCGTCGGCGAGCGCGCCGGCGAACCGGTCCCAGCGCCGGAACTCCCACACCAGATCGAGGCCGAGCGCGGCCGCCACGCAGGCGGCGGCGGCGGGCTCGTACCCGTCGCGGCTGCCGTCCGCCGCGGTCCAGAACAACGGCCGCGCATCCATGTCGGCGCAGCAGAGCTTCAAGCGCCCGGCGGCGACGGTCACGCCGGGACGGCGGGCGCGTAGTCGCGATCGATGTACGGCGTGCGGTAGCCGTCCTCGCGCGACAGGATCGGATAGAACGCCTCGTCCATCTCGAGCTCGCCGGGACGCATGTAGCGGCTGTAGATCGAGTGGCGGTTCGTCTCGTGCCAGCGCGTGTCGGTGGTGACCATGTGCGAGATGATCGAGCGCCGCTCGCGGTCCATCCGCTCGTTCGGCGGCGAGCCGTGCCAGCACCAGCCGTCGTGGAACGCGCAGCCGCCCGCCGGCACCTCGATCGGTACCCACTCGACGGCATCCATGTACTCGGCCGGCACGACGCTCTTCATGTAGCCGGTCCAGTCGTCGGGCGCGTGGAACTGCCCGCCGGGCGCCTGCCGCGGCCAGTGGATCGAGCCGCGCGCGTAGTAGATCGTGCCGGTGTCGGCGTGCGTGTCGTCGAGCGCGATCCAGCAGGTGGTCATGTTCTGCGGCACGACGAACGTCTCGTAGGCGGCGTCCTGGTGGGCCAGCAGCGCCTTCGATCCCGGCGGCTTCCAGATCATGTTGTCCTGCAGCAGCCGCATGCCCGGCGCCTGCGCGAGCTGCGCCCCCCAGCGGCCGTTGCGCTCCGACAGCGTCGTGCCGGCGAGCACCTGGTCGGCCTTCCAGACGTTGCACATCTGCCGGGCGACGTCGGGCGGCGACACGCCCGGCGTGTAGTTGACCTCGTCCGGCTGCAGGCCGGTGTGCCACTCGTGGTCGAACACGGCGTGGAAATGCTCGCGCACACGCTCGAGCTCCTCGGCGCCCATGTACTCCTCGACGACCAGGAAGCCGTCGCGCTGGTACGTGTCGATCTGCTCCTGCGTGGGCCCGTTCACCTCTACGCTCCTCGTCGTCGCCACTCGGCGTCAGTTATACATCTAGTCAGTAGAAGTTTCAAGCCGATGGACGTCACCGCCCGCCAAAGCGTGTTCGCGCCGCTCCAGGTGGAGGGCGCGGTCGAGGCCATCGTCCGCCGGATCGGCGAGGCGATCGGCTCCGGCGTGCTCGAGCCCGGCGAGCGGCTGCCCAGCGAGGGGGAGCTGGCGGCGCGCCTCGCCGTTGCGCCGATGACGCTCCGCCAGGCGCTGGCGATCCTGCGCGACGCCGGCTTCGTCGAGACACGCCGCGGCCGCGGCGGCGGCTCGTTCGTCGCGCAGGACGCTCGGCACGCGCTGCAGCCCTCGGTCGCCGCGCCGGGCGAGGCGGCGCTGCGCGAGCTGACCGACTGGCGGTGTGCCATCTCGGGCGAGGCGGCGGCGCTCGCAGCGCGGCGCATCTCCGCCGCCGAGAGCGCCGGCCTGCGCCGTGCCGCCGGCGCGGTGGAGGCAGCGGCCGGGACGTTCACGGGCTTCCGGCGCGCCGACGCGCGGTTCCACATCGCCATCGCCGAGGCCAGCGGCAACGCCCGGCTGGTGCGCGCCGAGACGGCCATCCAGGCCGAGATCGGCGAGATCCTGCGGCTCGTGCCCGGCCCCGAGCTCGCGCGGCGGGCGTCGGGAGCGGGCCACGCGCCGGTGCTGGACGCCCTGGAGGCGGGCGACGGAGCGCAGGCGCGCGCCGCCATCGAGCGTCACGTGGAGGCGACCTACGACTGGATCGCCGGCCTCCGCCTGGGCCTGGAGGGCTAGGCCGCCTCGCCGTCCAGCACGAGCCGCAGCCCGCGCGGGTGGCCGACAGAGGCTGCGCCGTCGAGACGTTCGAGCACGGCGATCACGTCGTAGGCGCGGTCGACGAGGTCGATGCGCTGACCCTCGTCCTCCGTACCGGCAAGGACCGCGATGAGGCGGCCGAGTTCGTTGTGGAGGCGCGTCCGGGGGGAGATCAGGTCGGGAGCGCAGTCGTCGCAGGGGGCCATCGCAACGGGAGTGTCGGCACGACGGGGCCCGACCCTTAGGTTCGCAGTGCGTACGCGGCGAAGTGCAAATCAACCCACGCGGCCGCCGCGCACCGGACCGGACGGCGTGTCCGTCTCGGAGACGCCGCGCTCGCCCAGCTCGCCGCGGGCGAACTCCAGGAACGCCTGCGTCGTCCGGGACGTCGGACGGTGCGCGAGACGCACCGCGAACAGCATCCGCTGCGTGTTCAGGCCCTCGACCGTCGCGACCCCGACCAGCCCGTCGGCGACCTCGCGCTCCATCGACAGGCGGCTCATGAACGAGACGCCGATGCCGGCCTCGACCGCGGCCTTGGTCGACTCGGTCAGGCCCAGCTCGGCCACGATGTTGAGGTCGCGCGGGCGCACGCCGACGCGGCGCAGCTCGCGCTCGATGACGGCGCGCACACCGGACCCCTCCTGCTGCACGACGAGTGGCGCGCCCCGCAGCTCGTCGAGCGTCACGACGCGACCGGCGAACGGGTGCCCGGCCGGCGACGCAGAGCACGACCTCGTCCCGCAGGAACGGCTCGAACAGCAGCGAGCGGTGCGGGCGCTCGGCCCCGACGATGCCGAGCTCGATCTGCCGGTCGACCACCAGCGCGACCACCGAGTCGGTGTCGTCGACGCGCAGCGCGACGCTGACCTCGGGATGGCGCTCGCGGAAGCGGCCCAGGATCACGGGCAGCAGGCGCTCGGCCGGCCCGGCGGAGGAGCCGAGCGACAGCTGGCCGGCGACGTCGGTGGAGCCCTCGTCGAGCGCGCGGAACAGATCCTCCTCTGCGCCGAGGATCCGCTGCGCGTGGCGGTACGCCGCGCGGCCCACCTCGGTCGGCTGCACGGTGCGGCCGGAGCGGTCGAGCAGCGTGGCGCCGAGCCGCTTCTCGAGCGCGCGGATGGCGAGCGAGACGGCGGGCTGGGTGACGCCGAGCTGCTCCGCCGCCTGCGAGAACGACGCGCGGTCGACGACGGCGACGAGCGCGGCGAGCTGGCGTGTATCCATCAGCCGCCCACCGTCTCGCGGTCGCGCCCGGGCGTGGCGCGGACCGGGTTGCGCACCGTCTCCTGCACGGCCGCGACGAGCCCGTCGGCGTCGCCGGCCAGGACCCGCGCCTCGAGCACCGCGAGGCGCTCGGACAGCCACTGGACGTCGATCTGCCCGCGGCGCGCGACCTGCAGCTTCTCGTGCCGGGTGCGCTCGACCGCCTCGTCGCGCTCGAACAGCTCCTCGTCCAGCTTCTCGCCCGGCCGGACGCCGGTGACGCGGATCTCGACCTGCTTGCCCGACAGGCGCACCATGTCCTGGGCGAGCTGCATGATCGAGACCGGCTCGCCCATGTCGAGCACGAAGATGTCGCCCGACTCGCCGACGCCGCCGGCCTCGATCACCAGCTGCGCGGCCTCGGGGATCGTCATGAAGTAGCGCGTCATCCGCTCGTCGGTGACCGTCACCGGGCCGCCCGCCGCGATCTGCTCGCGGAAGATCGGGATCACGGAGCCGGACGACGCCAGCACGTTCCCGAACCGCACCGCGATGAACCGCGTGTCGGACTCGGCCTGCGCGGCCGCCTCGACCACCCACTCGCAGAGCGCCTTCGACGCGCCCATCACCGTCTGCGGGTTGACCGCCTTGTCGGTCGAGATGAGCACGAAGCGCTCGACGCCGGCCTCGCGCACGATCGTCGCCAGGTCGCGGGTCGCCAGCGTGTTGTTGCGGATCGCCTCGAGGGGGTTCTGCTCCATCACCGGCACGTGCTTGTAGGCCGCCGCGTGGAAGACGACCTGCGGCGCGTGCGTCTCGAGCAGCGCCCGCATGCGCTGGGAGTCCTTCACGTCGGCGAGCACCGGGATGACGCCGGCGACGCCGCGGTCGGCCAGCTCGCGCTCGATCGTGAAGAGGTTCGTCTCGGAGTTGTCGATGAGCACCAGCGAAGTCGGCCCGAGGCGGCCGATCTGCCGCACCAGCTCCGACCCGATCGATCCGCCGGCGCCGGTGACCAGCACGCTGCGGCCCGCGACGTAGGCGCCGATCTCGGCCAGGTCGAGCCGCACTGGCTGGCGGCCGAGCAGGTCCTCGACCTGGACGTCGCGCAGGCGGGTCACCAGCGAGTCGGCGCCGAGCAGCTCCTTCGGGCCCGGCAGGGTGCGCACGGGGACGCCGTGCGCCCGGCACACCTCGACCACGGTCTGACGCCGCGAGCCGGACGCCGACGGCATCGCGATCACGACCTCGTCCAGGCGGGTCTCCTTGAGGATCCGGTCGAGGCTGTCGATCGTGCCGCGCACCCGCACGTTGTGCAGCCGCAGGCCCTGCATCGCCGGGTCGTCGTCGAGGATGCCGATCGGCGAGTAGCCGGAGCGCGGCTTCACCATCTCGCGCACGATCAGCTCGCCGGCGTTGCCGCCGCCGATGACGAGCACCTCGCGGCCGCGGACGAACGGGCCGGAGCGCTCGAACACGATCCGCGCCGCAGCGCGGGCCGCGACCAGCAGCAGCCCGGCGAGCACCAGGTCGAGCATGACCACGCCGCGCGGCAGCGGGTCGTTGCCGCCGCGGTCGATGGGCGGCAGCAGCCACATCGAGGCGTAGGCGAGGATGACGCCCACCAGCAGCGCCTGGCCGAGCGCGAGGACGTCGCGCAGGGACGTGTAGCGCCACTGCCGGAGGTACACGCGCATCGCGATCAGCACGAGCACCTGGACGAGCACGAACCGCCAGCTGCCGGCGTCGCGGAGACGCTCCCAGTACGGCGAGATGACGTCGAACCGGAAGAAGAACGCCGCGTACCAGGCGGCGAACAGCAGGACGACGTCGATCGCGACGTTGCCGAGCCGGTGCCGCGTCAGCAGGCCCATAAGGGGCGATTATAGGCCCGCTAGGCGAGCGCCAGGGCCACCAGGTCGGCCGGATCCCGGCGGACGCGCGGCGGGTGCGCCGACGGCTTCCGCTCGATGCGCACGTCGGTGGCTCGTTCCAGCTGCCGCATCCGGCCGTCGCGGAGCAGCTGCTCGTCGACGCCGCCGAGGCGGCCGGCGAACGTGGTGTACACGGGTGTGCCGAGCACCACGGCCTCCCGGTTCATCGTGCCGCCGGCCGAGACGACCAGGTCGGCGCCGGCCACGAGGCTCTGCCCGTCCAGCGCCCGCTCCGGCACCACCACGCCCCGCAGGCCGCGCGCGCGGATGTCGTCGCCCTGCGACGCGGTGCGCGGCAGGACCACGGTGACGACGCCGTCGGTCTCCGACAGCCGCTGCAGCACGCCCGCGAACACGTCGTTCGAGAACCGGTGGTAGAGGGCCAGCTCGGGCGGCGGCCGCAGCACGGCGAGCAGCTCGCCGGCGGGCGCGAACCCGGTCACGACGGCCGGGTCGGGCTCGAAGCCGGCCAGCGCGTACTCCTCCTTCAGGCCCGGATAGCGCGCGAGCCGCCTGCCGTGCGCGCCGTACCGGGCGAGGCGGCCCGGCGGGATCGCCTCGGGGATCAGCGTGCGCCGGGCGAGGCGGCAGTTGAGCGAGTGCTGCAGGACGGCGTACTCGTAGTCGAACATCGTCGTCGCCGGAATGCCGAGCAGCCGCGCGACCATCGGCTGGTCGGTCGAGCCGTGCGCGAGCGCCGCGTCGAACCCGCGGCCCCGCGCCCAGCGATACAGCGCCACGACCCGGCCGCCCGCCGCGCGCGCCTTGCCGGCCCGGCCGCCGCCGCCGTGCCGGCCGATGACCAGCGGGTCGAGGCCGTTCAGGCGGGCGATGTCGACCGTCTGGCCGTAGTCGCGGGCCGTCACCTCGACGGTGTCGCCGCGGGCCTCCAGGGCGCGGACGAGCGGCGCCAGCACGACCGCGTGCGGCGCGTTCGTGAGGTCGACCCAGACCTTCACGCGGTCGCGCGGGCTGACGCGACCGCGGCCACGACCTCCCGCTGCTGGTCCGCGGTGAGCGTCGGGAACATCGGCAGGGCGAGGCCCTCGCGGGCGCAGGCCTCGGTCACCGGCAGGTCGCGCCGGGGCAGGTCGGCGAACACCGGCTGGCGGTGCAGCGGGCGCTGGTAGTAGACGCCGCAGCCGATGCCGGCTGCCTTGCAGGCCTCGACGACGCGGTCGCGCTCGGCCACGCGCGTCATGTACAGGTGGTAGACGCCGCTCGAGGGCGGCAGCGTGGCGTGCTCGTCCAGCCCGAGGTCGCGGTACCGCGCGGCCGCCGCCTGGCGGGCCGCGTTCCACCCGCCGAGGCCGCCCAGGAACACCCGCAGGACGGCCGCGTGCAGCTCGTCGAGCCGCGAGTTGTAGCCGATCTGCGTGAACGTCTGCTTGTCCTTGGAGCCGTGGAAGCGCAGCGTGCGGCACGTGTCGGCCACGTCGTCGCGCGGCGTGGTGATGAGCCCGCCGTCGCCGAACGTCGACAGGTTCTTCGTCGGGAAGAACGAGAAGGTCGCCACGTCGCCGACCTGCGCGATGCCGCCCTCCGCGCCGAACGCCTGCGCGGCGTCCTCCACGAGGGCGATGCCGTGCCGGTCGCAGAGCGCGCGCAGCGCCGGCAGGTCGGCCGGGTGGCCGAACAGGTGGACGGCGACGACCGCGCGGGTGCGCGGCGTGACGGCGGCGTCGACCGCGGCCGGGTCGAGGTTGTAGTCGGCGCCGATGTCGGCGAACACCGGGACGGCGCCGACGGCGGCGATCGCCTCGGCCGTGGCGTAGAAGGTGTACGACGGGCAGATCACCTCGTCGCCGCGCTCGACGCCGACGGCGCGCAGCGCCAGGGCGAGGGCGTCGGTGCCGTTCGCGACGCCGATGCCGTGCGCCACGCCGAGTGCCGCGGCGGCCTCCTCCTCGAAGGCCGTGACCTGCGGGCCGAGGATGTAGCGACCGGAGTCGACGACGTCGATCAGTGCCTGCTTGGCGCGCGGGAGGAGCTCCGCCCACTGGCCCTGCAGCTCCATCAAGGGGACAGCCATAGGAGCGGCAGGATACTGCGCGGCTCGAGACTCAAGCGCGCCACGGCTTTGGGCGATACAGAGGACCATGGTTTCCGGCGCAGACCAGTTCGCGGCGCTGACCCGCATCGCGGGCCTCGTCGACGCGCCGGGGACGTTCGAGCTGATCGCCCCCGTGGCCGCCACCGCGACCCGGGCGCTGGTGGCCGCGGACGGCGCCTGGCTGTGCGTCCGGCGTCGTCGCCACGCCGACCTCGTGTTGCGTCACGCCGAGGGGATCGAGCCGCGCCAGCCGCACTCCGGCGACATCCCGATCGCCGCCGACGCGCTGATCGAGACGGCCGCGCTGGCCGGCGGCACGCTCCGCATCGACGACTACGAGTCGCACGAGTCGTCCGACCCGCACCTGCGCGCGCAGGGCGTGCGCGCCGTCCTGGCGGCGCCGCTGGTGGCGGGCACGCTCGACCAGGGCGTGCTGATCGCCTTCCGCTGCAACGGGCCGTTCGACCAGGGCGCCGACACGCTGCTGTCGCAGGCCGCGCAGACGCTCGCGCTGGTGCTCGCCACGCACGACGCGCGCCGTGCCCACGGGCAGGCGCTGGCCCGCGAGCAGCTGCTCGCCCGCGCCGCCACCGAGACCGCTGCGGCCTCCGACATCGAGGACGCGATGCGGCACACGGCCGAGGGCGCGGCCGGCGTGGCCGACGCCGTCTTCGCCGCCGTGCTGCTGGCCGACGGCCCGCGCACCCGCCTCGTCGCGGCCACCGGCTCCCTGCTCGGCAGCCCGCGTACCGGGCTCGCTGCGCTGCCGACGGCCCTGAACCGCGGCCGGCCGCAGCTGTACATGGACGCCGTCGGACTGATCGCGCAGCTCGGCATCACCCTGCGGCCCGAGAGCGAGGCGCGCGGCCGGCTGTGCGTGCTGGAGCCGATCGCCGACGGCCACGACGTGTTCGGCGCCGTGCTGGTGCTGCTCGCCGCCGACGCGCCCGACCCCTCCGTCTTCGGGTCGCTCGAGACCCTCGCCGGCAACGCCGGCGGCGTGCTGCGCCGGGCGCGCCTGCACACCGAGATCGAGGGCGCCTACCTGTCGACCGTGACGGCGCTGGCCAACGCGCTCGAGGCCAAGGACCTGCAGACCCAGGAGCACGCCAGCGCCACGTCGCGCCTCGCCGTCGCCGTGGGCCGCGAGCTCGGCCTCGAGGGCGACCAGCTGCGCGACCTGGAGTTCGCCGCGGCGCTGCACGACGTCGGCAAGATCGCGATCCCGGACGAGATCCTCTCCCGGCGCGGTCCGCTCAGCGACGAGGAGTGGTCGTTCGTCCGCGACCACACCATCGTCGGCGAGCGCATCCTGCGCGGCATCCCCTTCCTGCAGTCCGCCGCCTCGGCCGTCCGCTCGGCCCACGAGCGCTGGGACGGCGCCGGCTATCCCGACGGCCTCGCGGGCGACCAGATCCCGCTGCTGTCGCGCATCGTCTTCTCGTGCGACACGTGGGACGTGATGACGTCCGACCGGCCGTACCGCGAGGCGCTGACGAGCGCCGAGGCGGAGCGCCGGCTCGAGGCCGAGGCCGGTCACCAGCTCGATCCGCAGGTCGTCTCGGCCCTGCTCGCGGTGGTCGGTCGACGCGATGCGCGCGAGCGCGTCGCGGCCTGACACCGCTGCTCGGTTACGCTCTCAGGCGTGGATCGACTGGTCACGGACGCCGCGGGCGTCGATGAGATCGCCGCGCTGGCGCGGTCGAACGGCCGCTGCGCGATCGATACCGAGTTCTTCTGGGAGCGCACCTACGCCCCCGTCCTGTGCTTCGTGCAGATCGCCGTCGAGGGTCAGGTCGTGCTCATCGACCCGCTCGCGGGCGCGCCGCTGGAGCCCATCGCCGAGCTGATCGCCGACCCCGGGGTCGAGATCCTCATGCACGCGCCGGCGGCCGACGTCCTCGCCTTCGGGCTGCACTACGGCACCCGGCCGACGCGCATCCGCGACACCCAGGTGGCGGGCGGCTTCGTCGGGCTGACGGCCTCGGCCAGCCTCGAGCGGCTGCTCAACGACGCGCTCAAGGTGTCGCCCGACCACCACGAGTCGTTCTCCGACTGGAAGCGCCGGCCGCTGTCGGCCTCCCAGCTCGAGTACGCCGGCGACGACGTGCGCTGGCTGGAGGCGCTCTGGGACGAGATCAAGGCGCGGCTCGAGAAGGCCGGCCGGCTGGACTGGGCCCTGGCGGAGGTGGCGCGGCGCTCGCCCGACGGCGGCGACCCGACGCCCGACCCGCGCGAGGCCTGGCGCAAGGTGCAGCGCCGCGGCCGGCTGTCGCCCCGCCAGCTGGCCGTGCTGCGCGAGCTGGCCGCCTGGCGCGAGGTGGAGGCCCGCCGCCGCGACCTGCCCGCCTCGTGGGTCGTCAAGGACCCGACGCTCGTGGAGGTGGCGCGCGTCGGCCCCACGACCGCCGACGCGCTCGGTCGGATCCGCGGTGCCGCGACCGGCCTCAAGCCGCGCGACATCGAGGCCATCCTGACGGCCATCACCGCGGCCGCCGAGGCCGACCCGATCCGGGTCGAGTCGCCCGCGCCGCCCGCCGTGCAGCGCCGCGCCGACGCCGCCGCCGGCCTCGCCGGCACGCTGCTCAAGGTGCGCTGCACCGACGCCGGCATCGCGCCGGAGCTGGTCGCCACGCGCAGCGAGCTGGAGCGCTTCATGGAGGCCGTCGTGCTGGGCGACCTGGACGGGCTGCCGCTCGGGCTGGACTGGCGCCGCGCGCTGGTCGGCGACGAGCTGATCGCCCTGGTCGAGGGCCGCGTCTCGCTCGCCCTGCGCGACAAGCCGCCCTACATCGCCGTCGAGGCGATCAACCGCTCGTAGGTTGCCGCTCGCCGCTCACGGCGTGTGGCCGGGGAGCCACCACACGACCTGCAGCACCCCGAGGGCCGGGCCGGCGACGAGGTAGACGCGCCACAGCCGCGCGTAGCGCAGGCCGAGCCAGGCCAGCGCCCAGAAGACCGGAACCGCCAGCAGGCCGTACCGCGCGATGCCCGCGTACCGGCCGGTCGACAGGGGCATCAGGATCGTCAGCAGCGCGAACACCGTCCACTCCGGCGGGATCCGCCGCGCCACGCCGGCGATCGCCCCGAGGTAGCCGACGGTGGCGTACGGCGACAGCGAGGCGACGAAGTCCTTCTCCAGCGAGATGCGCTGCACCAGCGCCTTGGCCGCGGCGAAGCCGGGCGAGCGGCGGAACCAGAACGTTCGCTGGGCCTCCTGGAACGCCAGCGCGCTGCCGGTGCGCGCCTGCAGGTACGCGGCGAACGCGCCGAGGCCGATCGCCGGGGCGGCAACCGCGAACAGCCGCGCCACCAGCGGGCCGCCGGCTCGCAGGGCCGCGCCGGCCAGCGGCAGCACGAACAGCACGCCGTTCGAGCGCGACAGGCCAACCGCGATGCCGAGCGGCACCGCCGCCCAGAAGCGCCGGCGCTGCACCAGTGCCACCGCGCCGAAGCCGGCCGCCAGGGCGAACGGCTCCGAGTACAGCATCGACAGCACGTACGAGAGCGGGAAGCAGGCGAGCGCGACGCCCGTGCGCGTCGCGACGGTGTCGCCGAACAGGTGGCTCGTGACGGCCACGACGGCGAGCAGGCCGGCCAGGCCCGCGAGGTTCGCGAGCACCAGGCCACCGGCGACCGGCGGAATGCCGATCTCGTCCAGGCCGCGCAGCAGCAGCGGCACCAGCGGGAAGAAGCCGTGCTGCTCGCTCAGCGTCGACGGGTACAGCACCCGCGAGACGTCGAGGTACCGCAGCCCGTCCCATGCCACCAGCGTGTCCCAGAAGTGCTCCGCCGGATAGCGCTCCGGTGCGTCGCCCGCCGCCACCCTCCGGGCCGACCACTCGGCGGCGGCGAGGTAGAGGACCCGGGTCAGGGCCCACGCGACGAGGACCGGCCGGATCACCTCACGCCGGAGCCGCGCGCCGCCACTTGCGGACCAGGACGACGACGCCGACGACCAGCAGGACCGCGACGACGTAGTCGAAGTACTTCAGGTACCCCTCCCACGTCTCCCAGTCCTCACCCACCTGCACGCCGAGCAGGGTCAGCGCGGTGCACCACGGCAGTGCGCCGAGGAAGGTGTAGATCGTGAACCGGACGAACGGCATGCGCGCGACGCCCGCCGGCAGCGAGATGAAGGTGCGGATGATGGGCAGCATCCGCGACCAGAACACGACCTTGTTGCCGTACCGGTCGAACCAGCGGTCGGCGAGATCCATGCGCTTCGGCGTGATGTGCACGTACTTGCCGTACTTCTCGATGAACGGCCGGCCGCCCCACGCGCCGATGCCCCAGGCGATCCACGAGCCGACCACGTTGCCGAGCGTGCCGGCGAGGATCGCCGCCACGAGGCCCATCTTGTCCTGCGACACGAGGTAGCCGGCGAACAGCTGGATGACCTCGCTCGGGATCGGGATGCACATCGACTCGAGCGTCATCAGGATGAACACGGCGAAGGCGCCGTGGTCGCCGATCGTCTCGGTCGTCCAGTCGACGAGCCACTGGAGGACCGAGAGCATGGGCACCACTACGGCACCGCCGTCAGGAACGCGCAGGGGCGCGGGTCGCCGGGAAGGGGCGACGAACCCACCTTCTGCACCTCCTGGCTGCCGAGCTCGCCGAGCTCGACCATGGCGCCGACGACGGGCGTCTCACCCTCGCGCTCCTCCAGCCGGTAGCCGGTCGGCGTCCAGATGAACAGCAGGTAGCCGGTGCCGGCCACGACGGGTGCGGACTCAGAAGTCATCGCGGACGCGGCGGTAGAGGGTGTCGCGCTGCACCGGCTTGTAGCCGGCGGCGCGGATGACGCGGCAGAAGTCCTCGACCGTGGCGCGGTAGGTCGTGCCGGCGGCGGAGACGACGTTCTCCTCGAGCATCACGGAGCCCAGGTCGTCGGCGCCGAAGTGCAGCGCGACCTGGCCGATCTTCATGCCCTGCGTGACCCACGACGACTGGATGTGGTCGACGTTGTCGAGGTAGATGCGCGACACCGACTGGGTCAGCAGGTAGTCGAACGACGTCGGCGTCTCGGTGATCTGCTCGCCGAGCCGCGTGTTGTCGGGCTGGAACGTCCACGAGATGAACGCGCGGAACCCGGGTGCCTCGTCCTGCAGGTCGCGGATGCGGCGGAAGTGCTCGACGCGCTCGGCCACCGTCTCGACGTGGCCGTACATCATCGTGGCCGAGGTCGAGATGCCGAGGCGATGCGCGTGGCGCATGACGCCGAGCCAGTCGTCGGACTTCGTCTTCTTGGCCGCGATGATGTTGCGCACGCGGTCGACGAGGATCTCGCCGCCGCCGCCGGGCAGCGAGTCGAGCCCCGCGTCGCGCAGCCGCGACAGCACCGTCGGCACCGGCAGCTTCGAGCGCCGCGAGATGAACTGGATCTCCGGCGGCGACAGCGCGTGCAGGTGGACCTTGTAGCGCTCCTTGATCGAGCGGAACAGGTCCTCGTACCACTCGATGCCGAGGTCGGGGTTGTGCCCGCCCTGCATCAGCACGCCGGTGCCGCCGATCGCGAGCGTCTCGGCGATCTTCTTGAAGATCACGCCCTTCGGGAGGGTGTAGCCCTCCTTCAGGTCGCCGGGCCGGCGGTAGAACGCGCAGAAGTCGCAGTCGGTGACGCAGACGTTCGAGTAGTTGATGTTCCGGTCGACGATGAACGTGACCTCGGCCGGGTCGACCTTGCGGTTGCGCAGCTCGTCGGCGGCCTGCCCGATCGAGACCAGGTCGCGGCTGTGCAGCAGCACGAGGGCGTCCTCGTCCGTGATCCGCTGGCCCTGCAACGCGCGGTCGAGGATCTCGGAGACCGTGCGGGTGGAGGTGGCGATCGCCATCAGGAGACGCTTTCGAGGTCGGAGACGAAGCGGAGCGACGGCACCTCGTCGAGGGCCCCCGCGCCGTGGGCGAGCGCGAGGAACCGCGCGAGCCCCGCGCGCTCCCTCTCGCCGAAACGGTACCGGAGCTTCTCGAAGTACCTGGCCAGATAGCCCGCCGGGTAGCCGTAGCGCGTGGCCGCGGCGCGGGCCACGTCGGCGGAGTGCTCGTGCGCGTCGGCGACTGCGCCGGCCAGCGCTCGGTCGAGCTGATCGAGGCCGGGCGTGCCGACCCGCGCCGCCCAGACGGCGAACACCATCGGCAGGCCGGTGCGCTCGCGCCAGAGCGCGCCGAGGTCGTGGTGCGGGGCGGGGTCGTCGAACGCGGACCGCAGGGCCTCGTCGCCGATCATCAGCCGCGCGTCGGCCGTCGCGCCCTCGTCGCGGATCTCGGCCGTGGGGAACAGCGTGCGCACCAGCACCACCGACGACGCCGACTGCCCGGTGACCGAGATCGAGCGCACGGCCGGCAGCGGCACGTCGGTGACGAGCTGCACCGACTCGACCGCGCCGTCGGAGCCCACGCACAGCGACGGCAGCAGCACGTACTCGGAGTGGTTGCGCGCGTACTCCACGCTCGACACGTTGGCGACGTCGACCTCACCGGCGCGGAGCAGCGCGTTCAGCGTCGTCGGGACGCCGACCACCTCCTCGGCGAGGCCGTCGCCGAGGTGCCGCGCGAGGCTCCACGCGAGCGGGAAGGTGTTGATGTAGTCGACGCGTCCGAGCCGGATCATGGGCCGTCGAAGGTGCGCAGCTTGTGGTAGAAGGTGTCGCGCTGCACGGGGATGCGGCCGGCCTCGCGGATCACGTGCACCAGCGACGCGACCTTCTCCTCGGTCGGCGTCACCGCACCGGCGGCGTGGGCGATCTTCTCCTCCACGACCGTGCCCTGGATGTCGTTCGCGCCGAAGTGCAGCGCCACCTGGGCGAGCGGCGTCGAGATCATGATCCAGTACGCCTTGACGTGCTCGATGTTGTCGAGCATCAGGCGCGACACGGCGATCATCTTCAGGTCGTCCATGCCGGTCGTGTGCTTCCAGCCGCGCCGCTCGAAGACCGTGTTCTCCGGGTGGAACGGCAGCGGGATGAACGCCATGAAGCCGTTCGTCTCGTCCTGAAGGTCGCGCAGCGCCAGCAGGTGCTCGATGCGCTCCTCGTGCGTCTCGACGTGGGCGTAGAGCATGGTGCAGTGCGTCTTCAGGCCGAGCGCGTGCGCGGTGCGGTGCGTCTCGATCCAGGTCGAGCCGGGCTCCTTGCCGGGCGCGATGATCTTGCGGACGCGCGGCGCGAACACCTCGGCGCCGCCGCCGGGCAGGGTGTCGAGCCCGGCCGCGATCAGCTCCTTCAGCACCTCTTCGTGCGTGAGGCCGGAGAGCTTCGTCATGTGGTGGATCTCGGACGCGGTGAAGAGCTTCAGGTGCACGTCGGGCATGGCCACGCGCAGGGCGCGCGTCAGGTCGGTGTAGTACGAGAAGTCGAGGTGCGGGTTCTCGCCGCCGACCATGTGGATCTCGGTGAACTCCTGGTACTCACGGATCTTCAGCGACTTCTCGACCAGGTCGTCGATCGTACCACATCTCGGCGTCGGGCTGCTTCGACGTGCGCGCGAACGCGCAGAACTTGCACTTCACGCGGCAGATCGTGGTGTGGTTCAGGTACAGGTTGTTGACGAAGAAGACCTCGTCCGACCCTCCCCTGAGCCGGCGGGCGGTGTCGGCGAGCTCGCCGAGCGCCAGCAGGTCGTCGCATTCGAGCAGCGCGATGCCGTCGTCGAGATCGAGACGCTCGCCGGCGACGATCTTGTCGCGGATCTCCGCGAGTTCCTGGTTGCGCCTGGTGGCGATGGCCAACTTCATGCCTCCCGGTCGACCACCCCGCGCACGACGGCGCGGAGCGGGCGGGTATCGAGATGTTCGTCGAGTTCGTCGAGCGCAGCCTCGGCCCGGCGTGCGTGGTCGTGGGCGACGGCGCGCGCCTCGGTGATCGCGCCCGTGTCGGCGACGCGGGCCAGCAGGCCGAGCACGTCGGCGGGTGCCGGGCGCTCGCCGATGGCGCGGGCGACGGCCTCGTCGGTGCGCGCGGCGTAGAGCAGCGGCAGCGTGGCCGTGCCGTCGAGCAGGTCGGTGCCGATCGGCTTGCCGGTCGACTCGAGCGAGCCGGCGCAGTCGAGCACGTCGTCGGCGATCTGGAACGCCAGCCCGAGGTCGTGGCCGTAGCGGCGCAGCAGCGGCAGCGCCGGCGCCGGCACGCCACCGAGGCGGCCGCCGAGGGCGCACGCCGTGGCGAACAGCATCCCGGTCTTGAGGCCGCAGCGCTCCAGGTACTGCTCGGGCGTCGTGCGGGCGTCGCGCGCCTGCAGCATCTGCAGCGCCTCGCCCTGGGCGAGGCCGAGCGTGCAGTCGGCGAGCTCGGCCGACCGCCGGCGCGTCGCCTGACTCGGCCAGCAGCGCGAAGGCCCGGGCGAACAGGTAGTCGCCCGCGGCGACCGCGAGCTCGGGGCCGCCGGTGGCCCAGATG
This sequence comes from uncultured Actinomycetes bacterium, assembly GCA_963722525.1. Taxonomy (GTDB): domain Bacteria; phylum Actinomycetota; class Thermoleophilia; order Gaiellales; family F1-60-MAGs149; genus VFJZ01. The sequence goes on from CAVRMM010000002.1 coordinate 2,734,980, forward strand.
GTGGGCCGGCCGCGGCGCAGCGGCGCCTGGTCGAGCACGTCGTCGTGGACGAGCGTGGCGGAGTGGACGAGCTCGACGGCGGCGCCGGCCCGCGCCAGGTCGTCACCGTCGCGATCGGCCGCCGACAGGTAGCAGAGCAGCGGCCGCAGGCGCTTGCCGCCGGCCGCGAGCGTGCCCTGGGCGGCCACGGCGGCGGGGCCGTCGCTCCAGCCCACGGTGGCGCGGAGCAGCTCCTCGAGTCGGTCGAGGTAGCCGCGCACGCCGTCGCCGGCGAGCAGGGAAACCTCGTCGATGGTACTCAGCGGGGCACCTCCCCGACATGGAGGCCGATGATGCCGCCCGCGAGGGTGCGGTATCGCACGCGCTCCAGGCCGGCGCGGTACATGATCTTGCCGAGCTCGTCCGGGTCGGGGAACCGCCGCACCGAGGCGGGCAGGTACGAGTAGGCCGAGTCCCCGCGGTCGACCACGTTGCCGACCGCCGGCACGAGCCGGTCGAACCAGACGCGGTAGAAGCCCGCCCAGCACGCGGCCCGCCGGGGTGGTGATCTCGAGGCAGACGACGCGACCGCCGGGCCGCACGACGCGCACCAGCTCGCGGAAGCCCTGCTCGTGGTCGGCGAGGTTGCGCATGCCGAAGGCGATGGTGGCGGCCGCGACCTCGTCGTCGCCGACCGGCAGGTCGAGCGCGTCGCCGGGCACGAACCGCACGTTCGGGTGGTCCAGCCGCACCGCCTTCTCACGGGCGATCTGCAGCATGTTCTCGGAGAAGTCGACGCCCGTCACCTCGCCGGCCGTGCCGACGCGGCCGGCCAACTCGAAGGCGAGGTCGCCCGTGCCGCAGCAGACGTCGAGCACGTTCGCGCCGAGGCCGACGTTCGCCTCGTCGGCGGCGAGCGCCCGCCAGCGGCGGTCGAGGCCCGCCGTCATCGCGCGGTTCATCTTGTCGTACGGACCGGCGATGCGGTCGAACATCTGCCGCACCCGCTCGGGGGACAGGGTGCCATCGGCAGCGCGCGGCTCGAGCGATGCGCCGCTCATGCCCCCCACCGCTTCAGGAACCCACTGTCCACACCCACCAGATCCAGCACCTTTCCGGCGACGAAATCGATCGCGTCCTGCAGCGTATCGGGATGCGAGTAGAAGCCCGGCATCGCCGGGGCGATCAGCGCCCCCGCCTCGCGCAGCGTCAGCAGTGCGCGGAGGTGGATGACCGACAGCGGCGTCTCGCGCGGGACGATCACCAGGCGGCGATCCTCCTTCAGCGCGACGCCGGCGGCGCGGTGGATGAGGTTGGCCGTGGTGGAGGCGGCGATCGTGCCGCAGGTGGCCATCGAGCACGGGCAGATCACGTACGCGTCGCACTTCGCCGACCCCGACGCGTAGGGCGAGAACCAGTCCAGCTCGTCGTACAGCGTCGTCACGCCGCCGCCGTGGTCGGCAACGAACCGCGCCGTCGCCTCGGTCGCGGGCAGCGACCGGTCGCGGTACAGCTCCCACGCGATCACCGTCGCGCCGGCCTGCGAGATGCAGAGGCCGACCTCGGCGCCGGACGCGGCCAGACCGTCCAGGACCCGCGCCGCGTACGGAGCCCCGGAGGCTCCGGTGATGCCGAGGAAGACGCGCATGTCCTGGTGTTCGCCTCCGAGACGTTCAGGGCCGGAACGCATCATGTGCGTCCCGGCCCCGAGAGCGTCACTGGTCGGATCAGCCGGGCGCCGCCCCGGCGTACTCCCCGCCGGCGGCTTCACAGGAGGCCGGGTACGTGTCGGCCGCGCCGGCGGCGTTCGGTCCCGGCGTCTCGCCGGAACCAGCCGCCCAGGTGGCCACGTAGCCGGCGATGCACTTCAGCTGGTCGTCGTTCAGGCCCTGATCCTTGAACGCGGGCATGCCGCCCTTGCCGTTCGTGATGATCTCGAGCGCGGCCGCGAAATCGGGCTGCGCGCTGTCGAGGTTCGGCCCCACTTGGCCACCGGTGCCCGCGTCGGCGAGCGTATGGCAGGTGCCGCACGGCAACGCGGCCGAGAAGGCGGCGGCACCCGGGTGGGCCGAGGCCTCGCCGATGGACGGCGCCTTCGAGCCCTCCCACGTCAGGAACAGCAGCACGATCGGGATCGCGACGCCGAGCACCATCGCGGCCGGGCGCTTGCGACACGCGGCGCTCGGGACGGCGGTCGATGAACGGCCACGCGATCAGCAGCACCATCAGCAGCGTCGGGATGATGATCGTGGCGAACAGCAGCATCTGCGGCTCTTTGAAGATGCGCAGCAGCTGGAAGAGGAAGAAGAAATACCACTCCGGCCGCGGGTCGTAGGCCTCGGTGCCCGGGTCGGCACGATCCTCGTAGGCGGGGCCGAGGAAGCCGCCGGCGCGGCCCTGCCCCTCGTCGTTGATGGGGCCGAAGCCCTCGTGCCACAGGATCGAGAGACCCATGATGAGCCCGACCGTGACCAGCGACGTGACGGTGTCGTGGAAGATCGCGTACGGGAAGAACGGCTTGCCCGTGCGCGTCTGGAAGTCGTGCTCGCGCTGGTAGGCCTCGCGACGCTCGCGCGCGGTCATTCGCGGCACTAGACCTCACCCGCCTTCGCTCGGTGCTTCGACCACGGCGGCGAGGTGACGCCGAGGCGGATCACGAGGTACAGGTGCAGTCCGATCAGCGCCATGATCCCGCCGGGCACCGCCAGCATGTGCAGCGAGTAGAACCTCGACAGCGTGTGCTGGGAGAACTCCGGCCCGACCTTCAGGAACTCGGCGATGTAGGGCCCGAGGATGGGCGCCGTGCCGTTGATGTTGATCGCAACGATCGAGGCCCAGTAGGCGCGCTGGTCGAACACCAGCAGGTAGCCGGTGAGCGACATGAACATGACCATCAGGAACAGGATCGCGCCCGTCAGCCACGTCATCTCGCGCGGGTACTTGTAGGAGCCCATCAGGAAGACGCGGCCCATGTGCAGGAACAGCAGGATCACGAAGATCGCTCGAGCCCCACTTGTGCATGCCGCGCACCAGCCAGCCGAGCGTGGCCTCGTCGGTGATGAACCGGATCGACTCGAACGCGCCCTCGGCCGTCGGCTGGTAGTACATCGCCAGGATCACGCCGGTGACGGCCTGGATCAGGAACGTCGTGATCAGCGCGGCGCCGAGCGTCTGCAGCCACGAGATGTCCTTCGGGACGTTGCGGAACAGCAGGTACTTGTGCAGCGAGACGAGGCCGGAGCGCTCTTCGACCCAGTCGAGCGGGATGTCGACCAGTCTCTTTGGGGGTGGGAATGGGGATGGGGGTGCCATGCTCGTCCTCCTAGCGCGGTGGCGCCGGATAGAGGAACGAGAGCAGGCCCTGCACGGGCTGGCCCGGATCCTTCCAGGTATCGGACATGACCACCTCGCCGTTCTCCTCCTTGGACGCGAAGACGCGGCCGACCAGCAGGTGACCGGGCACCGACTCGGTGTCGGTCTCGATCCGGTTCAGGGGGCGCACCGGCGGGCCGGCCGAGACGCGCCCCTCGCTGTCGTACTGCCCGCCGTGGCAGGGACAGGCGAACGACGAGCCCTTCAGCTCCACGGGGCAGCCGAGGTGCATGCAGGTGTTCGAGACGACGGTGTAGGAGTTGTCCGCCTCCTTGCGCACGAACGCGACCCTGCGGTCGATGAGCCCGCCGGGCCCGCGCTCGTAGAGGACGGTCGTGTACTTGTCGGCGGAGAACTGGTCGGTCGGGACCGAGGTCGGACCAGTACCAGTCCTCGCCCGAGAAGGACGGGCCGAGCGCCATGCCGATCACCGGGACGGTGATGGCGGCGCCGATCAGGCCGCCGAGCCCGAGCGTGACACCGGTGAGAAAGCGGCCCCGGGACACGGCTGCGCGCGCGCTGGCCGGGTCGACGTGCGCCCCGGCGGCGCCTGCAGCTTGTTCGTGCCCGGTGTGGCTCCCCGAGGGATCCGCCACGCGACTCATCCTCCTCCAAAGGAGTTGACACCGGCATTCTGCGGCCGCAGTCGGACGGGTGTCAACGTGGGAACAGACGGCACAATGTTCCGCCTTACTTCGCACAGCGATTGCTGTTTCAACGTCACGAGCCTCTCTTGCCGAAGATCCCGCGTCGGCCGCGCGTCAAACCCGGTGCCGCATCGGCGCCGGACCGGCCGAGCTCGATGCCGAGCTCGGACCAGCGCGCGTCGACCTTCTCACGGACGTCGTCCGACATGCGGGCGATCTCCGGCCACTCCCGCGGGTACCCCTCCTCGGGCCACTTCCGCGTCGCGTCGAAGCCTATCTTGCCGCCGAGGCTCGGCGAGATTCGGGGCGTGGTCGAGCTGGTCGAGCGGCCCGTGCGACAGCAGCACGTCGCGCCCGGGATCGGTGTTCGCGCCGAGCTGCCAGACCACCTGCTCGTAATCGTGGACGTCGACCCAGTCGTCGACCACCACCACCGCCTTCGTGAGGGACAGGAGCCCCGTTCCCCAGATCGCGTGCATCACCTTCTTGGCGTGGCCGGGAAAGCGCTTCCGGATCGAGACGATGCAGCAGTTGTGGAAGACGCCGGCGAACGGCAGGTCGTAGTCGACGATCTCCGGCACGGTCATCTGCACGGCCGGCAGGAAGATGCGCTCGGTCGCCTTGCCGAGCCAGATGTCCTCCGACGGCGGCACGCCGACGACGATCGACGGATAGATGGGGTCGCGGCGGTGGGTGATGCACGTGACGTGCAGCAGCGGGAACGGCTCGGTCGGCGTGTAGTAGCCGGTGTGGTCGCCGAACGGCCCCTCCGGGCGCGAGCACGCCGCGCTCGGCGTAGCCCTCGATCACGATCTCGGCGTTGGCCGGCACCTCGAGGTCGACCGTCTTGCAGCGCACCAGGTCGACGCGGTCGTTGCGCAGCACGCCGGCGACCGCGAACTCGTCGATGTGCTTCGGCAGCGGCATCGAGCCGGCGTAGGTGGTGATCGGATCGGTGCCGAGGGCGATCGCGACCTCCATCCGCCCGGCGCCCTCGCGCCAGTCGGACGCGGCGTCCTTGTGGATCTGCCAGTGCAGCCCGAGCGTGGTCTTGGAGTGCTTCTGCAGCCGGTACATGCCGACGTTGCGCCCGCCGGTGACCGGGTCGCGCGTGATCACGCGACGGCAGCGTGATGAACGGACCGCCGTCGTCGGGCCAGCACTGCATGATCGGCAGCAGGTCGAGGTTGGGCTCGGCCATCACCACCTCCTGGCAGGCGGCGGAGCCGACGATCTTCGGCTTCGAGTCCTTGAGCGTGCGCAGACCGGTGGCCGCAGCGTCGAGCACGGCGGACAGCCCCTTCGGCGGCGACAGCAGCTCGAAGACGTCGGCGACGCGCTCGCGCACCTCCTCGAGCGACGCCACGCCGAGCGCGAGACACATGCGGCGCTCGGTGCCGAACTGGTTGATCAGCAGCGGCAGCGTGCGAGCCGCTGACGTTGCGGAACAGCAGCGCCGGGCCGCCGGCCTTCATGGTGCGGTCGGCGATCTCGGTGATCTCGAGGTGCGGGTCGACCTCGGCGGTGATCTCGGCCAGCTCGCCCTCGCGCCGGAGCAGTTCGATCCAGTCGCGCAGGTCGTTCATCTCGCGGCCCGGTCGGGCGCCGGCTCGAGCGCGGCCACCGCGTGCTCCCACGCCGTCGAGTCGTCCGTGAGGCCGCGCGAGCGGCGGTCCGAGACGGTCGCGATCAGTTCCGCCAGCGTCGTCACGGCGCGCAGGTCGCCGGCCCGGCAGATCTCCACCAGGCCGGCGGCGTAGAGGTAGTCGCCGAGCAGGATCGCCTGCTCGCGGTCGGCGGGGTCGAACACCCGGCTGGTCGCGTGGTGCACGAGGTAGCCCTCGTAGATCGTCTCGACGCCGAGCGCGAACCGCGTCGTCGACGCGCGGGCCGTACGCGGCCTCGCCGGCCGGAGCCGCACGGCAGCGCCGCCGGCCCAGACGGGGCTCGCCGCACGGGCCCGGCCGGCGATCTCCGCGATCACCCGCGGTCCCGCTCGAAGAAGCGACGTGCGCGGCGCCGACGACGGCGTCGATGGCGGCATCGTCGTGCGCGGTGGAGACGAACGCAGGCCTCGAACTGCGACGGCGGCCAGGTAGACGCCCTGCTCCAGGCAGTGCGCGTGGAAGGCGGCGAACCGGCCGGTGGCGGACTCGGCTGCCGTCGGCGAACGACCGCACCGGCCCCGGCCGGAAGAACAGCGTCACCATCGAGCCGACGCGCTGCACGCAGTGCCCGTCGCCCGCGCGCGTCGGCGAGCCCGGCGGCCAGCCGGGCCGAGGCCGCGTCGAGGCGGTCGTACGACGCCGGGCTCCTGCAACAGGTCGAGCGTCACGCCGCCCGCGACCATCGCCAGCGGGTTGCCGGACAGCGTGCCCGCCTGGTAGGTCGAGCCGATCGGGGCCAGCAGCTCCATGGTCTCGCGCCGGCCCGCCGAACGCGGCCGCCGGCAGGCCGCCGCCGATGATCTTGCCGAGCACGATCAGGTCGGGGTCGAGGCCGTACAGCTCGACCGCGCCGCCGGGGGCGACGCGGAAGCCGCTCATCACGTCGTCGACGACGAAGCAGGCGCCGGCGTCGCGGCAGCGCTGCTGCAGCCGCTCGAGGAAGCCGCGGGTCGGCGGCACGACGCCCATGTTGCCGGGCACGCCCTCGACGATCGCGCAGGCCAGGTCGGCCGCCGTGGGCGGCGAACGCGCGGTCGAGCGCGTCGTCGTCGTTGTACGGCACCACGATGGTGCCCGCCGTGACGGCGGCCGGCACGCCCGGCGACGACGGGATGCCGAGCGTCGCGAGGCCGGAGCCCGCCTCGGCCAGCAGGGCGTCGACGTGGCCGTGGTAGCAGCCGGCGAACTTCAGCACCTTCTCGCGGCCGGTGCGCGAGCGGGCGAGGCGGATCGCGCTCATCGAGGCCTCGGTGCCGCTGGACACGAAGCGGAGCCGCTCGATCTGCGGGTACACGCGCTTCACCCGCGTCGCGAGGTCGCTCTCGACCTGGGTGGGCGCGCCGAACGACGAGCCGCGGCCCATCGCGTCGCGCACCGCCGCGACGACGTCCGGGTGGGCGTGACCGACGATCATCGGGCCCCACGAGCCGACCAGGTCGACGTACCGGTTGCCGTCGGCGTCGGTGATGGTCGCGCCCGCCGCCTCGGACGATGAACAGCGGGAACTCGCGGCCGACCGAGCGCATCGCGCGCACCGGCGAGTTGACGCCGCCGGGGAAGTGCCCGACGGCCTCGGCGAACAGCTCCCGCGATCGCTCCTCAGTCATCCAGCCACCCCGCTGCCTCGATCGCCGAGTAGGTCATGATCACCTGCGCGCCGGCCCGGCGAATCGCGACCAGCGACTCGAGCGTGGCAGCTCGCAGGTCGAGCGCGCCGTGCTGCGGCCGCGAACCGGATGGCCGCGTGCTCGCCCGACACCTGGTACGCGCCGATCGGCAGGTTCGTCGTCTCGGCCAGCCGCGGCGATCACGTCGAGGTAGTGCCCGGCCGGCTTCACCATCAGCAGGTCGGCGCCCTCGGCCTCGTCGAGCAGCGACTCGCGCAGCGCCTCGCGGACGTTGGCCGGATCCATCTGGTAGGTCGTGCGGTCGCCCTTCTGCGGCGCCGAGTCGGCGGCGTCGCGGAACGGCCCGTAGAAGGCGGAGGCGAACTTGGTCGAGTAGCTCATGATCGCGGCCGACTCGGCGAAGCCCTCGGCGTCGAGCGCGGCGCGGATGGCGCCGCACGCGGCCGTCCATCATGTCGCTGGGGGCGATCACGATCGGCGCCGGCCCGGGCGTGCGAGACCGCGACGCGGCCGAGCAGCGGCAGCGTCGCGTCGTTGGCGACGGTGCCGTCGGTCGTCGAGCACGCCGCAGTGGCCGTGGTCGGTGTACTGGCAGAGGCAGACGTCGGTGGCGATCACGAGGCCGGGCGCGGCGGCCCGGATGGCGCGCGCGGTGACCTGGCACCGGGCCGTCGGGGTCCCACGCGCGACGAGCCCTCCGCGTCCTTGGTCGCCGGCAGGCCGAACAGGATCACGCCGCCGACGCCGGCGGCGGCGGCGCGCTCCGCCTCGGCCGTCGCCAGGTCGGCCGACAGGTGCGCGACGCCCGGGAACGTGGCGACGGGCTCGCGGCGTCCCTCGCCGGGAACCACGAACAGGGGGAGGATGAGATGCTCCGGTTCGAGACGCGTCTCGCGCACGAGATCGCGCAAACCCTGCGTCCGCCTGAGTCGGCGGGGCCGGACGGGGTGCGACATACACGGATCGTAACGGGCGCCCGGTAGTGTTCGCGCCGTGCGCGGAAAGCTCGAGGGCGTCGGCGCGTTCGTTGCGTACCTGGCGATCTCGCTGCTCGTCTTCGGCCGCGTGCTCGGCGACCTCGGCGGCAGCGTCGTCGGCCTCTACGGCGGCGACCAGGGCTTCTTCGCCTGGAGCCTCGCGTGGTGGCCCGACGCGATCGCCGATCTGCGCAACCCGCTGCTGACCGATCGCATCTACGCGCCGGAGGGCTTCAACCTCGCGTGGGCCACGGTCATCCCCGGCCCGGCCCTCGTCGCGACGCCGATCACGCTGCTGGCCGGCGCGATCGTCTCGTACAACGTCCTCGCGCTCCTGGCCCTGCCGCTGAACGGCCTCGCGGCGTTCCTGCTCTGCCGCGAGGTGACCGGCAAGGCGCTGCCCGCGCTGCTCGGCGGGGGCGTGTTCGCCTTCTCCTCCTATGGCCTGGCCGAGTCGGTCAACCACCTCAACCTGGCGCTCGTCTTCTGCGTGCCGCTGGCCGTCCTGGTGGCGGTGCGGCACGCCCGGGGGACGCTGACCGACCGCGGCGCGGCCTGGCGGCTGGCGGTGCTGGTAGTCGTCCAGCTGTCGATCTTCACCGAGGTGCTCGCGACCGCGGCGCTGTTCGGGCTCGGCACGCTGGCGCTGTTCCGGCTGTGGCGCACCGGCGTCGTCGCGCTGGTCGGCCTCGGCCTCGGGGCGCTGATCGCCGCGCCGTTCCTGTACGTCGCCTTCGCGCACCCGAATCCGCTGCAGCAGGGCACCGGACCGCTGCGGTACCCGATGGACCTCGCGAACCTGTGGACGCCGACGCGGGTGACGGCGCTCGGCAGCGACCGGTATGCGGCGAACGCGGCGCGCATGGTCGGCGGCATCACGGAGCAGACGGGCTACTTCGGCGCCGGGCTGCTGACGCTGGTCGTGGTGTTCGCCGTCGTGTTCCGCGGCACGCGGGCCGGCTGGGTGCTGCCGACCGTGTTCGCGGGGGTGTTGGTGCTGGCGCTGGGCTCGCACGTCACCCTGCACGGCGCCGAGCAATTCCGCGGCCCGTGGCTGCTGATCTCGAAGCTGCCGCTGCTGCACCTCGCGCTGCCGTCGCGGTTCCCCATGTACGCGTGGCTGGCGGTGGCCGTCATGTGCGCGCTGCTGGTCGCCCGTACTTCCCGGCCCGCGCTCGCCTGGCCGCTCGTGCTGCTGGCGCTGCTGCCGGTGGTGCCGTCCCGCGCCGCCGACCTGTGGAAGACGCCCGTCCCGCTGCCGGCGCTGTTCGAGGACGGTCGCGAGCGCTCGGTGGTCCGCACGGACAGCGCGGTGATGGTGCTGCCGTGGTCGTTCCTCGGCCCCGGCATGCGCTGGCAGATGGAGTCCGACTTCCGGTTCCGGCTGGTCGGCGGCTACGCGGCGTCGCTGGTGCCCGACTTCTACTGGCGCTACCCGATCGTGCGGTCGTTCTACGGCCTGCCGCGCCCGGTCGACGCGCCGGGCGAACTGGCCCGGTTCCTGCGCGAGACCGGCACGGAGACGGTGCTCGTCAACCCGGCCACCGCGAACGGCTGGGACGTGGTGCTGCGCCGTGCCGGCTGGCAGGAGCGGCGGATCGGCGACGTGCTGGTCTACCGGCGCACGTAGGCCGCCGCGCCACCGGTCGCGACCACGCCGATCAGCACGAGGTGCCACAGCGGCCCGGCCACATCGCCGCCGTCCAGCGCGGCGCCCACGGCAGCCGTCGCGGGCCCGAACGGGAACAGGTCGCCGAGCTGCGCCACCCCGGTGCCCGTGCGCCCGACCAGGGCTGCGAGCAGGAACGGGACGGCGATCAGCAGGGCCACGAACGCCGCCGACGCGAGGTCGCGCACGAAGGCCGCGATCAGGACGCCGCAGGCGCCGGCGGCCGCCCCCGCGATCGCCAGGACGGCGACCGCCAGCGCGTTGCCGCGACCCGAGGCCGGTGCCTGGAGCGCGACCAGCAGGACCGCGAGCAGCGACGACACGACGCTCACGAACAGCACCTTGGCGAGCACCAGCCGCAGCGGCCCGAGCCGGCCGCGCAGCAGGCGCGGCAGCGTGCGCTCCTCGCGCTCGGTGGCGAGCGCCGCGGTACCCAGCAGCAGGCCGCCGAGCACGACGCCCGCCGCCAGCGCCACGGCGACGCCGCGACCGCCGAGCAGCTCGTCATCGCCCCGCGTGCTGGACTTGACGGCGATCGGCGAGGCGACCACGCGCAGCGACGGGTCGGCGAACGCCAGCGCCAGCCGGGCCGTCCGCGCGAAGTCGAGCACCTTCTGCAGCTCGGCCCGCTGCTCCGGGTCGGTCAGCTGGTCGCGTACGCCGGTGACCACGTCGGCGGCCGGGCTGAGCCCGAGCACCGACACGTCCCGCTCGGCCAGCTCGGCCGTGCCGCCGTCGCCGAGGACGCCCAGGAACCCGAGCGTCTGCTGGAGCAGCTCGGCCTGCACGCGGCTGTTCAGCAGGTTGACGAAGCGCTCCACCTCGCGCAGCGCCCGCTGGCCGTTGGCACCGCCGCGCACGGTGACGGCGATCTGCGGCTGCACCACGCTGGTCCGCAGGTCGGCGGGCAGGCTCGACGGCACGTTGACGACGGCCGCGACCTGCCCGTCGTCGAGCGCCTGCTGCGCCGCGCCGGCCTCCATGTCGACCACGTCGACGCGGTCTCCCACGCGCTGCTTGAGGCCGGCGTAGTCGATCTTCGACGAGCCGATCTCGAGGACCGCCGGGATCTTGCCGTCGTCCACCCAGGCGACGCGCGGCCGGGTGCCGGCCTCGTCGGCGACCAGGGCCACCAGCAGCGCCAGCACGATCGGGTACAGCACCAGCGCCGCGAGCAGGCCGCGCGAGCGCCACAGCACGCGCAGGTCCTTGCGGATCAGGAGCCCGATCGACCTCATGCGCCGTCACCGTCCAGGAACCGCGCGAACACGTCCTCGAACCGCTCGCCGGGCGAGCTCGCGACCCGTGCCCGCAGCTCCTCCTCGCTGCCCTCGAAGGCCACCGCACCGCCGGCCAGCGCGACCAGGCGGTCGGCGTGCAACGGCACCTCCTCCACGTTCTGGGTGGTGAACACCACCGCGCCACCGCGCGCCGGCACGGCCGCCACGAGCTCCCAGACCAGCCGCCGCTGGCGCGGATCGAGGGCCGCGGTCGGCTCGTCCAGCAGCAGGACGTCGGGCGCGCCGATCAGCCCCGCGGCCACGTTGGCACGCTGCGCCTGGCCGATCGACAGCTCGGCCACACGGCGGTCGGCGATCTCGGCCAGCGCGTTCGCCGCCAGCACGTCCTCGACGCCGTCGTGGCCCGCCAGCTGGGCCACCAGGTGCAGGTTCTCGCGCACCGTCAGCCGGCGCCACAGCGCGGGCTGCTGCGGCACGTACCCGATGCTGCCCGCCGCCGCGACCGAGCCCGACGACGGCCGCAGCGCACCGGCCAGCAGCGCGAGCAGCGTCGACTTGCCGGCCCCGTTCGGGCCCGCGAGGGCGACGACCTCTCCCGGCGCGGCGGCCAGGGAGACGTCGTGGAGCGCAGTCCGGCCGCCGAAACGCCGCCCGACAGCGCGGGCCTCGACCAGCGGCGCAGTCACTCCCGCACGATAGACTCGGAGGCACCGTGAGCGAGCACGGACCCGACGAGCCAGCGTCGATCGGGGTGGCGCACCCTCCGGAGGAGGCGCACCCTGGCCGCGATCCCGATGCCCGGCGGCATGCACGCCGTCTCGCCGACGTGCCCGCACCCCCGCCACGCCGGCCGCGGGAGCGCGCCAGCCGTGCCGGCGCCCAGTGGCGACGCACGCGCCGCCTGGTCGCGCTCGGCATCGTGCTCGTGGTGTCGGCCGTCACGCTCGGCTCCGCCCTCCGCGACGACAACGCGCCGGCCGTCGGGCTCGCGACGCCCGCGCCCGAGCCGGCCAGCCAGCTGGTGCCGTCGCCGCCGCCGCGGCCGCTGAAGCTGGCCTCGCGCGGCCCCGTGATCCTCTATGTGCCGATCGACCGGGCGCGCATCACGGCCATCCTCTACCACCAGATGGAGGGTGGCGACACGCTCGACCTGACGCCGTCGGGCAACCTCCTCGACGCCGGCATCATCGACCGCATCGAGCGCCAGATCATCGGGTCGGCGGCGACCGGGCCCGACTACTTCATCGCCTCCGGCTCGACGGCCAGTGTCGACATCGGGGCGGGTGCGGGCACGCAGGTCTACTCGCCGGTCAACGGCACGATCGTGGGCATCACGCCGATGATCCTGAACGGCGCCGGCTGGGGCGCGCAGCTGTCGATCCAGCCGCAGGCCGACCCCGGCGTGGTGGTCGTCGTCTCGCACGTCTTCGTCGACCCCTCCCTGCGCATCGGGCAGCAGGTGACCGCCTCGCAGGAGCCGACGCTGCTCGGCACGGTCGCCGATCTCTCGAAGGTGCTGAAGATGGAGCTCGCCCGCTTCACCGCCGACGCCGGCAACCACGCGCACATCGAGCTACGCCCGACGCCGGTGCTCGCGATTCCGTGAGGGTCCTGTTCCTGGGAGACGTGTTCGGACCCGCGGGCCTGCGCGCCGTCGAGGCGCACGTGAAGCCGCTCCGGGCCGAGCTCGAGCTCGACCTGGTGATCGCGAACGGCGAGAACGTCGCCGACGGCGCCGGCATCACCGGCCGGCTGGCCGAGCGGCTGCTGAACGCCGGCTGCGACTGCCTGACGCTCGGCAACCACACGTGGCGCCGCGGCGGCATCGGGCCGTACCTGGTCGCCGCCGAGCGCGTGGTGCGGCCGGCCAACTTCCTCGCCAGCCTCCCCGGCCGCGGGGTTGACGTTCGTGACGGCCGCCGACGGCACGCAGGTGGCGGTGCTGAATCTGCTCGGCGGACTGACGCTGCACCCGGCGCGGTCGGCGTTCGAGATCGTCGACGGCCTGGTCGCCGAGGCGACGGCCCGCACGCCGTTCGTACTCGTCGACATGCACGGCGAGGCGACGAGCGAGAAGGTGGCGATGGGCTGGCACCTGGCGGGCCGGGTCAGCGCCGTCGTCGGCACGCACACGCACGTGCAGACCAACGACGCCCGGGTGCTCGACGGCGGCACCGCCTATGTCACCGACCTCGGCATGACCGGCCCGCACGACTCGGTGATCGGGGTGAAGAAGGAGATCATCCTGCGCCGCTTCCTGACGCAGCTGCCGCAGCGCTCCGAGCCGGCCGACGCCGACGTGCGTCTCGAGGGCGCGGTGCTGGAGCTCGACGGCGCGGGCAAGGCGACCTCGATCGAGCTGTTCCGGCGCAGCGCCTGAACCTGGACGGGGCAGGCACCGCCGAGGAACAGCTCATCGGGGTCTGACCCCAAATGGAGGTTTTCGGGGGTCAGACCCGGATCACCGAACACGCGCGGAAGGCGCGCGGATCGCGCGACCCGTGACCGTGCGCGCGTGTTCGAACACGGACGATGCGTCATTCGCGCGCGTGGATTTGTCTGACTAAAGTCAGACAAATTTGCCTGACGACCCCGGAGCGGCGCCGCTGACGTGCCACGATACGGCCGTGCGGAAGTTCAACCTCTTCGCCCCCGAGTTCGACCACTCATCCGAGCGCCCGGGCTACAGCTGGCGCGGGGCCCGCGTCGGCAGGGTCGTCGGCGGCGAGGAGATCGGCGCCTGCCTGTACGAGCTCGAGGCCGGCCAGCGGACGTACCCGTACCACCTTCACCACGGCAACGAGGAGTGGGTGTTCGTCGTCGCGGGGACACCCACCGTGCGCACGCCGGAGGGCGAGCGGGTGCTGCGGGCGTGCGACCTCGTCGGCATCGCGGAGAGCATCGACTACTGGGACGGCGAGGTCGAGCGCCGGCCCTGGCCGGTTGCCATTTCCGACCCCGCGCAGGGAGTTCACCGAGTTGTGAAGGGATTCCGTCCGACGCGGTGAACATGCTTCGCCAGAATGCTGATTGCAGCTGCGACCTGTTCCATTGCCGCACTCGCCGTGATCTTCAACATCGAGGCCTGGCGCCGCCGCGAGGTGGCCCAGATCCAGCTCGACTCACGCCGGCAGGCGGCGCGCGAGCGGGCCTGGAGCGCGGTCTCGACGCTCGACGGCGACTCCTAGCGGCACCCGCTCGACGACGCGCTCCGGGGCGAGGCCCGGCCGGCCCGCGTAGAGGGCGACTGCCACGCACGGCATGAACCACGGGATGTACAGGTAGAACCAGTGCGTGAGCACGATCTGGAACCCGATCAGCAGCGCCCCCGCGAAGGCGGCCGCCCGGACGGCATCCAGGCGCCGCGGCACGAAGTAGAGGCCGACGGCGAGCACGACGAGGCCGGCCTTCAGCACCTTCTGCGGCACCGCGAGATCGGGGAAGCCGGGGTAGTCGCCCCAGTCCCAGACCGAGAACGGCGACGGCCGGTCGAGCTGCCAGCCGAACGTGCGGTTCCAGAACGTGCCGAGCGCCGACGGCCCGTCCAGGACCACGAGCACCCCGAACGCGACCAGCGTCGACGCCCCCAGACCGAGCAGGAATCGACCGCCGCCCGCGCCCGGGCCGAGGCGGCTGCCGCAGCTGCCGCCACCGCGTCGGCCGGGTCAGCAGCGGCGGCCCGGCGGCGTCGTAGGGCCACTCCGCCGGCTCGGCGGCGGGCCGCCGGTCGGCGCGCAGGAACAGCGGCACCAGCAGCAGCGGCGCGAACTTGGCCCATGCGCCGAACCCGAGCATCAGCCCGCGCATGAACGGGAACGAGAACAGCGCGATCGCCCACGCCACGCACGCCGCGATGATCGCGTCGTTGGAGTTCGACGACATCGCGTAGGTGGTGAATGGGAACGTGGCCCAGCAGAACAGCAGCGTCGCCGCGAGCCGGCCGCGGCCGAGGCGCCAGCCCGCCAGTGCGAGCCCGGCGGCGGCGAGGGCGTCGAAGGCGACGGCCGTCCCGTGCGCCGCGGGTAAGTCGTCCCACCGCCCCGACCAGCCGAGGGCCGCGGTGGCCGGCACGTAGGCGTAGTACATGACCGGGCCGTAGGTGTCGCCCCGCTCGACGGGCGACTCGCAGGCGCCGCTCTTCTGCTTGTAGGCGGAGTACGAGCCGTCCGAGTACTTCGGGCCGCACGGCGTGCTCGTCACCTTGGGCATCTGGTTGTACGGGATCGATCCGGACAGCAGCCGGTCGGAACCGGCCACGCTGGCGTAGCCGACGTCGATCACGTTCGACGACCAGAAGTTCAGGCCGGCGCGGAAGCCGAGCGCGAAGACGGCCAGCCCGGCCACCACCCAGACCGGCCAGCGCGTGGTGTACGACGCCCGCCGGGCCCGGCCGCAGCCGATCGCCACCATCCGGACGAACAGGTAGATCAGCGGCGGGTACTGCAGTGGGACGCTCCAGAACACCAGGCCCTCGTTGAAGTACCAGAGCGAGACGGTGAACGACGCGAGCGCGACCAGATCGAGGTTGCGCAGCGACAGGATCCGCCGCCAGTCGAACAGGCCGGCCACGAACAGCAGCAGCAGCGGCCCGAAGATCCACGGCTCGTTGATCTGCCGGCCGAAGGCGCCCTTCGAGCCGCGGGCCATCGACCACGCCACCTGCGGCCCCGTCCACGCCGACTGGATGGTGCCGGTCTTGTCGTTCACGATCACGCGGGCGACCTCGGCGCCGCCGGCCCACCAGTGCCGTACCCAGTTGCCGTTCTCGAAGGCGGTGGACGACGTCACCTTCGCCTTCTCGTCGGTGTACCGCGCGAGCCAGTCGCGCACCTTCGGCGAGGTGGCCGCGATCGTCTCCGCCCGGTTCTTGGTCAGCAGGTGCGTGTCGAGCGCGCCCGGGTTGACCTTCGCGGCGGTGACCACGCTGTCGGCGTCGCGGACGGTGATGGTCGCGAGGATCGAGCGCGAGGGCTCGCGCAGGCGGGCGATCCACGTCTGCGACGCCTCGCGGTAGGTGGCCGTCCAGACCGCCGTCGGGTGCACGCGCTGCACCTCGGTCATCCGCGAGTCGCCCGCGGCGATGCGGGAGATCGCCTCCTGGTCGAGCTTGGCGCTGGTCGCTGCTGCCGCCGACGCCGGCAGCACCAGCGCGAGCACCAGGACCAGCCACTTCACCGGAAGGACCAGTACTTGTTGCCGAGGAACGAGACGGGCATCACGAGCGTGACCGCGATCAGCTGGCCGACGATCTTGCCGATGCCCGCGATCTCGACGAACGCCGCCAGCAGCGCGGCGTTGCAGGCGAACGCGATCGCCGAGACGATGAAGAAGCGGGCGGCCTGGAACCCGGCGTGCGATCCGGCCGCCTGGTGGCGGAACGTCCACAGCCGGTTCCAGAGGAAGTTGTTCAGCACGGCGACGCAGAAGGCGCCCGCGGCGGCGGCCAGATACGGCGTGCCGGCGTGCAGCAGCAGCACGTAGACGACGGTGTTGAGCACGAAGCCCGACGCCCCCACCATGCCGAACTTGATCAGCTGCAGCCAGTTGGCGGGATTGCGCAGACCAACCACGATCCGTGTCGCTCCGGTCGCTTCGGCAGTCGTCGTGTCGGCAGGGGGCGTCACTTGGCGCAACTCGGTCGTCCGCGCGGTAGCGCGCGTCCCTGCGACCAGTCTACCCGGCCGCGGGTTCCCGCCCGGCGATCACGAGCACCGGTGCGCCGTCGGCCGCGAGATGGACGAGCCGTCCGCCGGGCCGCAGCTCGTGCGCCACCCGCAGCGGCGAGCGGCTGCCGGCCGCCAGCACCAGCGCGGCGTCGAAGGGCTCTCCGGCCGGGAGGCCCTGGGTGCCGTCGATCGCGAGCACCCGCACGGCGCCGGCGAGGTGGCGCGTGGCCCGCGCCGCGAGCTGCGGCACGCGCTCCGTCGCCACCACCTCGCGCACCAGCGGAGCGGCGACGGCGGCCGCGTAGCCCGGGCCGCAGCCGACCACGAGGAGGCGTTCCGGCCCGGCCAGCTCGAGCAGCTCCAGCGCCCGGCCGATCGTCTCGGGGCGGTGCAGCACCTGGCCGTAGCCGGCCGGCACGTCGAGGTCGGCGTACGCGTCGTCGTCGTGGTCGACCGGGACGAACCGCTCGCGCTCGACGCGGCCCATTGCCTCCAGCACGCGCGGGTCGCCGATGCCGCGCGCCCGCAGCTGGAGCTCGACCATCAGCTCCCGCTCGCGCGACCTCATAGTCCGAAGTGGCGCTGCACCAGGCCGTACGCGTCGGTGATCGACGGCTCGCCGGGCAGCGCGGAGGCGTCGACGCCGACGGTGATCAGCGGCACGACCGAGTCGTCGGCCGAGAGCGAGCCGTGCGAGCCACCGCCGACGTGGTGCGAGCCGCCGCCGTCGACGAACTCGAAGCCCGCCGCGGCCGAGCAGACGACCTCGCCCGCGTTGACGCACTCCAGCAGGCAGGCGACGCGCTCCAGGCCGTTCGGGTAGCCGGGCGCCGCGACCACGTGGCCGTCCCGCTCGAGCCCGAGGGCGGCGAAGTCGCCGGTCACCGTCCACGGGTTGCCGCGGCGGTCGCGCAGCGGACCGCCGCGACGGAACCGCAGCTCGGCCCCGTCGCGCTGCAGCACGACGTCGCCGTCCTCGACGAACGCCGCCAGGTCGACGCCCGGCAGCACGCCGACACGACCGGCGAGGTCGCGGGCGCTCGGCGCGTCGGCCAGGCGGTAGAGCATGCAGACGCGGTTCGACGCGGCGACCGCCACCTGGGTGCCGCCCGGCGCCGAGCGCAGCGAGCTGACGAACAGGCGCAGGCCCTCGAGCGCCGGCCGCACGTCGCACGCCTCGCGGGCCGCCGTCTGGCCGTGGTCGGCCAGCAGCACGATGCCGTGGTGCTCCAGGAAGCGATCGAGGCCGCCGCCCGCGTCGACCAGGCTGGCGATCGAGCGGTCGGCTCCGGCGACGGCGTCGAGCGCGCCGTCCGGCCCGAGCTTGTGCTGGGCCATGTCGACGTCGGGCAGGTAGTAGAGGAGGAAGTCGAAGCCGTCGCGGGCCACCAGCCAGCGGCCGATCTCGGCCGCCTGCGTGTCGTTGGCGGCGTGCACGCCGAGGTTCGGCGAGGCACCGGTGCGGTCGGACGCGAACAGCTCACCGAAGAAGAACCGCGACGGGCCGTAAGCGGCGTCGAAGACGCCGATCTTGCGGGCCAGCGCCCGCACGGCCGGGTGCTTGAGGGGATGCCGCACGCGACCGCGGAACACGTAGTAGTTGATAGCGGCGGCGGTGCGGCCGGAGTCCTCGACCAGCTCGAACACCGTCCGCAGGTTCTGCGACAGGTGCAGGTGGTTGAGGTTCAGGATCGAGTCGTTGATGGCGGCGTGCGACCCCTCGACGAGCGTGGCCGAGAAGCTCGAGCCGTACTCCACGAACCGTCCCTCGCCGCGCCGGTACCAGGTCAGGCCCGGGATGAACGAGCCGTCCGGGTGCCGCCCCGTGGCGATCGCCGACAGGCACACGGGGGTCAGCGAGGGGAACGACGACGCGCACGGCGGGTGCCGCTCGCCGCGCTCGATCAGCGCCGCGATGGTGGGAGCCCGCCCGGCCTCCAGCGCACGGTCGAGCAGCGGCACCCCGAGGCCGTCGACGACGACCAGGACGAGCTTCT
This sequence comes from uncultured Actinomycetes bacterium, assembly GCA_963722525.1. Taxonomy (GTDB): domain Bacteria; phylum Actinomycetota; class Thermoleophilia; order Gaiellales; family F1-60-MAGs149; genus VFJZ01. The sequence continues at coordinate 2,753,823 of CAVRMM010000002.1, forward strand.
TGCCGCGGCTCAGCGGAGCACTCGCAGGCCCGCGTACTTGCGATCCTGCACTCGCCGGGCACGATGGCCGAACCAGGCGGCGACGAGCACGAGCAGGTAGCCGGCGAACGGGATCAGCGCGATGCCGGCGGCCACGAGGCCGGCGCCGGCCACGATGGCGGCGATGCCGCCCGCGTTGCCGTTCTTCGCTGCGGGGTCGACGATGCGGCTCGCGATCCAGCCGGCGGCGGCGCCGAGCACCGCGCCGATCGCCAGCCCGGCGTATGGCACCTCGTCGCCGGCCGTCAGCTGGAAGACGGCGGCGCCGGCGCCGGCGGCGAGCAGGATCTTCAGCGTGCCGGTGACGCGGGGCGAGCCGACGGCGTTCGCGACGCCCGCGACGGCCGTGCCGACGGCGACCGCGACGTCGTCGTAGACGCCGAGCGCGCCGGGCACGATGCCGGCGACCGCCCCCAGCGAGCCCACTGCGAGGGGCAGGAGCGCGACCAGCCCGCACGCGATTGCGAGCCCGACTCCCTGGCCGATGGCGATGGCGAGGTCCATGGGCGGAGCGTAGCCCTTGCGCGTCCGGGACGACGCCTAAACCAGCAGGCGGGCGCCCTCGTCGTCGATGCCGAGCACGGCGCGGGTGACGTCGCCGACGTCGTCGCCGTCGACCTCGCCGGGCAGCGGCTCGTCGCACTCCACGACGGCATCGTCGACGTCGTGGATGTAGACGATCTGCGGGTCGTCGTGCTGGGCGTGCCCGCCGTCGACGAGCAGGTAGCGCGCCAGCCGCGGCACGTCGCGGCGCCGCAGCCCGTGCGGCGCCAGCAGGTCGAGGCCGGCGTCGGGCCGGGCCAGCGGTGCGGCCAGCAGCGGCCGCGAGCCGACGAAGCTCCACGGATGGACGTTGGCCGCGATCACGAACCCGACCCGCTCCTCACGGCCGCCGACCACCAGGGTGGCGCGCGAGCGGCGGTAGCTGCCCTGCGCCACGACCCGGCCCACCTGCAGCATGTAGTAGAGGTCGCCGGGACGCCGGCCGCGGCGCCGGCCGCGCGCGTCGACCCGGCGGACGACGTCGGCGTCAAAGCCGATGCCCGCCGCGAAGGCGAAGCGGCGGCCGTTCATCAGGCCGAGCCGCAGGTGCTTCTCGCGCCCCTCGGCCAGCGCCCTGCCGACCTGGGCGGCGGCCACGGTGGGATCGCGCGAGAGGCCCATCGCCCGGGCCAGCACGCTGGTGCCGCCGCAGGGCAGCACGCCGAGGGGCACGCGTGCCCCGACACCGTTCAGCACCTCGTTCATGGTGCCGTCGCCGCCCATCACGATCACGGCGTCGTACCCGTCGTCGGCACCGGTGCGCGCCAGCTCGGCGGCGTGCAGGGGTCGCTCGGTGTGCACCAGCTCCGGCGTCGCGAACGAGCGGAGGGCTGCGATCACGTCGCGTTCGACCCGGGGCGTGACGCCACTCGCAACCGGATTCGCGACGAGGAGCACACGCTTCACAGCGGCGAAGCGTAGCCCCGCCCGTTATGGTTCGTACATGGACATGATCCCGGAACGCTTCCCCCGAGGACCGGGGCAGGTCCCGCGGGCCACGGCTGCGTGCTACGCGGTCGCTGTCCTGACCGCGGTTGTCGCCGTCGCCATCGGGCTGTTCGAAGGTGACGGCCGCAGCGTCGCCGAGGGCATCCTCGCCGCGATCCTCGGCGCGACGCTCTGGGTCGCCATCGGCACCAGCATCGCACTGCTCGCACAGATCGCCGACCGCCGCTAACCGTGACGCTCGTCCGCCGGATCTTCGGCGGCGACGTTGACGAGGCGATCCGGCCCCTCGTGGCGCTGCAGGCGTTCGGCTCGCTGTCGGCGTCGGCGCTGTTCTCGTTCATGGGCATCTGGGCGCTGCAGCATCTGGACGCGTCGGAGACCGGCCTCGGCCTCGCCTACCTGGTGATGGCCGGCTCGGCGATGGTCACCGCCGTCGTCGGCGGGCACCTGTCCGACCGCGTCGGCCGCCGGCCGATGATGCTGATCGGGCGCGGCTTCTTCTGCCTGACGAGCCTCGGTGCGCTCGCTGCCGGCACCAACACGCTGGCCGGGTTGTCGGTGATCGCCGCCACCGGCGCGCTGTCGTCGCTCGGCGACGCCGCCGACAACGCGATGGTGGCCGACCTGGTGGCACCCGACGACCGCGAGCAGGCGTACGCCTCGTTGCGCGTCGCAGCCAACATGGGCGTCGTGCTCGGCCCGCCGATCGGCGGCCTGCTGCTGGCCGTCGGCTCGTGGAACACGCTGTTCGTCGGCGCCGCGCTGCTGTCGGCGATCTCGTGGGCGCTCGCCTGGCGCCTCATCCCCGCCCGCGGCAAGTACACGCCCGAGCGGGGGGAGAAGTCGGAGCGCATCTCCGTGGTGTTCCACGACCGGCCGTTCATGACGCTGCTCGGCGGCTCCCTGCTGGCCTGGATGGTCTACGTCGGGTTCGAGCTCCTGCTGCCGATCTCGCTGGTCGAGCACCACGGCATCGACCGGTCGCTGTGGGGCGCGATCGCGATCGTCAACCCGCTGCTGGTGGCGCTGCTGCAGCTGCGCGTGACGAACGCCGCGCTGCGGTTCACGCCGGCCACGCGCATGGTCGCCTCGATGATGCTGATGGGCCCGCCGTTCCTGCTGTTCGGTGTCTCCGACGCCCTGCCGATCGTCGTCGCGGTCGTGATCGTCTTCGTGTTCGGCGAGATGCTCTGGGTGCCGACCATGCAGGCGGTCGTCGCCGACCGGTCGCCGGCGGCCCAGCGCGGCGCGTACATGGGCGCGTTCAGCGCCACGTCCGGGGCCGCCTTCGCGCTGACGCCGCTGGTCGGGCTTCAGGTCCTGGGCCGCGCGGGCGATGAGGCCATGTGGGTGATGATCGCCTCGATCGCGGTGATCGGCGCCCTCGCATTCGCGACGGTGCTCCGACGTTGATATGACTTGAAAGTATTAAGAACACGCGTTGCAATGCCGATCTAGACCTTGCGATGATGAAGCTGCGATCCCGGAAGCCCCAGCCGGCTCCGCCCCTGACGGTGCCGCGGATCAACTCCCGCGTCGCGCTGCTGACGGACGGCGCCCGGTACACCGCCCGGCTCGACGACATCGAGCCCGGGCACCTCGTGGTCGCCGCCCCCGACGTCCACATGACGCCGGAGCGGCCCGTGCTCGTCGAGTGGCGTGACCCGACCGGCGTCTGGCAGCTGCCGACCGCCGTGACGGAGACCCGCGCGGCGCCGTTCGACACGATCGTGCTGCGCCCGACCGGGCCGGCCGAGTGCATCTCCGAGTCGCAGGTCGCCTCGCCCGGCGGCGGCATGCGCGTCACCGCCCGCGCCGTGCAGACCTCCGTCTTCCCGAACGGGGCGCGGATCCCGGTCACGTCGCTCCAGCTGGCCGGTGACCGGATCGCCTTCTGGACGATCATGCCCCTGCAGCCCGGCGACCACGTCGAGCTGATGGCCCGCACCGCCGACGGCACCACGCTGCGCGCCGGCCTCGTCGTCGCGCAGGTGATGAGCACCGAGGGCTCGTGGCTGTCGCGCATGGACTGCGACGCCGAGAACCCGGCGGCGCCCGCCATCGCGCGGCTCGTCGCGGGCCTGCTCGCCGCCGCCTGAGCGGCTTCAGAACGCGGCCGGGCCCCGCGGCGCATGGCAGCGGGGCCCGGTCAATCGTTCGGTTCGGAAGGCGGAACTAGCCCGCGGCCGAGACCGGCTGGGCGCCGAGCGTGACCGACAGCTCGGCCGCGCCGCCGACGCGGGCGACGGTGATCTTCACGACGTCACCGGCGCGATGCTCCTGGATGGCGCTCTGCAGCTCGGTGATCGACTCGACCGGCTTGCCGTCGACGGCCGTGATGATGTCGCCGCCGATCGCGTAGGTCTCGCCGCCGATGACCTTCTGGTCGGTGGACGGCTTGAGGCCGGCGGCCGCGGCCGGGCTACCCGGCTGCACGGTCTGCACCATCGCGCCCTTGTCGGCGGCGAGGTTGACCTCGTCCGCGAGCGCCGGGTCGATCGGTGCGAGTGCGACGCCGAGCCAGGCGTGCGTGACCTTGCCGTTCTTCTGCAGGTCGCTGGCGATCTGCTTGACCATGTCGATCGGGATCGCGAAGCCGACGCCGACGTTGGCGTCGATGCCGGAGTCGGCGATCTGCGAGTTGATGCCGATCACCTGGCCCTGCATGTTCAGCAGCGGGCCGCCCGAGTTGCCGTGGTTGATCGCGGCGTCGGTCTGGATGGCGTTGTTGATCGGGAAGCCGTTCGGCGCCTCGATCTGGCGGGCGACCGCCGAGACGATGCCCGAGGTGATGGTGCGGTCGAGGCCGAACGGGTTGCCGATCGCGACCACGGCGTCGCCGACGCCGACGGAGGTCGAGCTGCCGAGCGCGAGCGGGCGGAGCGCGTCGGCGGACTCGGTCACCTTCAGCAGCGCGGTGTCGGTGGAGTCGTCCTTGCCGACGATGGTGGCCTCGACGCGGTCCTCGTTCGAGAACGACACGAAGACGGGGCCGCCGCCGTCGACGACGTGCGCGTTGGTGAGGATGTGGCCCTCGCTGTCGATCACGAAGCCGGAGCCCTGGCCCTGGGCCTGGGTGACGCGGACCACGCCGGGCGCGGCCTCGCGGTAGATCTGGGCGACGGACTTGACTCCCGCCGCAGCGGCGGCCGGTGCCGTAACCGGCGCCGACGTTGCCGCTACGGCAGGGTTCCCGGACGACGTCGTGGATGCGGCACCGACGGTAACGGTGGCGGGGGTGCTGGTTCCGTCGGTGCCGCCCACGGCGACGACCGAGGCGGCTGCTACGCCACCTCCGAGCACGGCTGCGAGCGTCAGCGGGAGGATGAGGCTGCGCGAGGCGCGCTTCGGTCTGGTCGTCTGGTCGTCCATGGCACGAGTTGTACCGGTCGCCTGTGAAGGACTTGCCGCACGCATTGTTGCGTTGAGCAGGCCGTTCGTTAAGCCAACGTGAATGGGCGAACGACGCGGTGCGGATACGCGTTCGGCCGAATGCGCCTTCGACTCCACGTCCTCGTGTTCGTCGCAGGCGCGTGCGCACTCGCCACCGAGATGGCCGGCGCCCGTCTGCTGGCGCCCTTCTTCGGCGCCTCGAACGTCGTCTGGGCCAACGTGATCGGGCTGATCCTCGTGTACCTGGCCCTCGGCTACTGGCTCGGCGGGCGATACGCCGACCGCTATCCGACCGAGCGCGTCCTCGGCGGCGTGGTGCTGTTCGCCGCCGTCACGATCGCCATCCTGCCGTTCGCAACGCGGCCGTTGTTCCGCGCCGCCGCGAACGCCTTCGACGAGGTCTCCGCCGGCGCGTTCGTGGCCTCGTTCGTCGGCACGCTGCTGATGTTCGCGCTGCCGGTGACGGCGCTCGGCGCGGTGGCGCCGTGGGCGATCCGGCTGGCGGTGACCGACATCACCGAGGCCGGGGCGGTGGCCGGACGGCTGTACGCCCTCTCGACCCTCGGCTCGATCGCCGGCACGTTCCTGCCCGTGCTCTACCTGATCCCCGCGATCGGGACGCGGCGCACGATGCTCCTGGCCGCGCTCGGGCTCGCGCTGGCGGCACTGCCCATGCTGCCGCGCAAGGCGGCCCTGGCGCCGGCGCTGCTGGCGCTGCTGCTGCTCGTCCCGCCGGGGCAGGTCAAGGCGGCGAGCGACGGCGAGGTGCTGTTCGAGGGCGAGTCGCCGTACCAGTTCGTCCAGGTCGTCCGCCAGGACGACGGCGACACCGTGCTGCACCTGAACGAGGGCTGGGCGATCCACTCGGTCACGCCGGCCAAGGGCGTGCTCACGGGCGGCTACTACGACGCCGGCCTGCTGATCCCGCTGCTCAACGGCGCCCCGGCCGGCCGGCTCGCGATCCTCGGCAACGCGGCCGGCACGGTCGCGAACCAGTTCGGTGCGGTCTGGCCGCAGACGCGCGTCGACGGTGTCGAGATCGACCCGCTCGTGACCGACATCGGGCGCCGCTACTTCGGCATGACGAACCCGAACCTGACGGTGCATACGGCCGACGCGCGCTTCTGGCTGCGTGGCACCCCGGGGCCGTTCGACGCGATGTTCGTCGACGCCTACCGGCAGCCGTACATCCCGTTCCACCTCGTGTCACGCGAGTTCTTCCGCGAGGTGGCCGACCGGCTCGGGCCGAACGGCGTGCTGATGATCAACGTCGGCACCCCGCCGAAGCTGACCGAGGCGGTGGACTGGATCGCGCGCAGCATGCGGGCCGAGTTCCCCGCCGTCCAGGAGGCGCGCTGGAACGGTTTCAACTCGATCGTGATCGGCTACAAGGACGCGGCCACCGCGGCGCGGGCGAAGCAGCTCATGGCCACGGGCACCGGCGACGTGAAGGTGGCGGCGGACCGCGTCATCGGCCGGCTCCGCGACGTCCCGCCCGGCGGCGAGGTGCTGACCGACGACCACTCGCCGATCGAGCGCATCACCGACCGGGCGCTGCTCGAGTACCTCCGGGAAGGGGCACCGGGAGCCGAGTAGGGCGACCGAGCGCCCCGGCCGCCGTCCTTCGCGTGGGAGTTCCGCCGATCGCGGCCGGCGTCGTCGAAGTCGGCAGCCGGGGAGCGGTCCCGGATCAGGCCTCGGCCAGCTCGTCGAGCGGGTCCGGGCGACGCGGGTGGCCTGCTGCGTGCCCTTGCTGCGTGGAGGTGCGGTCCTGAGGAACGACGAGGGGGTCGAGGTTGTCGTGCGTCAGGTCGCGTCTCCGAAGCAGGTCCCGCTCGAGCAGATCGAGCGATCCGGCGATCTCGCGCATGCGGTGGAAGACTCCCTTCGCCATGCGTCCATCTCCTTGGTCCCGGGCATCCTCTCCGGCCGGGGCTCCGGGCTCAATCCTCCCGCCGCTTCGGACCACCGCCGATCCGCCGTCCCCCTGCCGGGCGTCCCCCGATCGCACGACGCGCAGGTCAGGACCGCGCGGCGCTGCGACAATGGCCGGGCGATGACTGCCCGCGTTCGCGTGCTCGTGGCCGACGACCACCCGCTGTTCCGGGAAGGGGTGGCGCGCGCCATCCGGGACCGGTCCGACCTGGAGCTGGTCGCCGAGGCCGCCGATGGCCCGACCGCGCTGGAGCAGATCGGCACCCTGGCGCCCGACGTGGCGCTGATCGACGTGCGGCTGCCCGGGCTGGACGGGCCGTCGCTCCTGAAGGCGCTGCGCCGCGCCGGCGACGAGACGCCCGTGCTGTTCCTCTCGGCCTTCACGGACGGCGACGTCGTGCACCCGGCGCTGTCGGCCGGTGCCGCGGGCTACCTGTCGAAGGAGTCGACACGCGACGAGATCTGCGACGCCATCGCGGCCGTCGCGCGCGGTGAGACGGTGCTCTCGAAGGAGGCGCAGGCGGGCGTCATCCGCGCGCTGCACCATCGCGGCACGGCCGCCGACGCGGTGCTGACGCCGCGCGAGCGCGAGGTGCTGTCGCTGACCGCCAGCGGCATCAGCGCGCCGGAGATCGGCCGGCGCCTGTACCTCTCGCCCGCCACCGTGAAGACACACCTCGGGCGCACGTACGAGAAGCTGGGCGTCGACGACCGCGCGGCCGCGGTGGCAGAGGCGATCCGGCGCGGCCTGATCTCGTGACCGGCGAGGCCGATCGCGCGCGGACGCTGCGCGCGCTCGCGCTGCTGCGACTCGCCCTGCTGCCCGTGATCCTCGCCGGCGAGCGCCTCGTCGACCACCCGCGCACCGCCTCCGCGCCGTTCGGGTGGATCTTCGCGGCCGCGTGCGTGTACGCCGTCGCGGCGCTGGTCGCGGCCAACCACCCGATCGGCCGCCGCCTCCCCGACTGGGTCCTCGGCCTGCTCGACCTCGCCTTCATCTCGGCGCTGGTCTACACGTCGGGCGGCCCGTTCTCGCAGCTGCGCTTCGCCTTCTTCCTCGTGCCGCTGATGGCGGCCGCGATCCTGACCTCGCGGATGACGCTGGTCGTGTCCGGCCTGGCGGTGTCGGCGTTCGGGGCGATCGCCATCGTGTACCCGACCACCGGCGTCGTCGATGCGCGCACGTTCGAGCTCGCGCAGCTGGCGTACCTGGCGGTGGCGGCGCTGGCGGCCTGGTTGCTGGCCGTCGTGCTCGACCGCCGCCGGGCCGCCATCGAGGAGCTGGCCGAGAGCCGGCGTCAGCTCGTCGCACAGGCGCTGGATGCCGAGGACCGCGAGCGCCGCCGGCTGGCCGAGGCCCTGCACGACGAGGCGATGCAGAGCCTGCTCGCCGCTCGACAGGAGCTGGCGACGACGCCACCCGACGTCGACCGCGCCCGCGCCGGCATCGACCGCGCCGTGGCCGATGTGCGCACCGCGATCTTCGACCTGCACCCGCACCTGCTGGGCGAGGCCGGCCTCGGCGCGGCGCTGCAGGCCGTCGCAGACGGCCACGGCCGGCATGGCTCACCCGTCGTCGCCGTCGACGCCGCGGTCGAGGGGACGCGCCACGACGGCCTGCTGTTCGCGATCGCGCGCGAGCTGATCGCGAACGCCACGCGGCATGCCGGCGCCTCGCACGTGGACGTGACCGTGACGCGCGAGAACGGCGACGTGGTGCTGCTGGTGGAGGACGACGGGACCGGCATCGCGCCGGACCGCGCCCGGACAGCCGCGCTGCACGGCCACATCGGCCTCGCGTCGTGCCGCGAACGGGCCGCGGCGGCGGGAGGATCGCTCACCCTGGAGGGCGGTCCGGGGCGGGGGACGACCGTCCGCGTCGTCGTACCGGACGATCCGTCCGAAGCCTGAAGACACCCCGCGGAGTTACGACAGGGTCGGGTTGCTAAACCCGATACAATCGACCGCGACAAACCTGAACCGGCACGCCAGCGCGCAGCCGAAGGAGCGTTTCTCCGTGGCTGACCTCGTCATCCGCAATCTTCACGCCAAGATCACCGACTCCGACAAGGAGATCCTCCGCGGCATCGACCTCGAGGTCTCGCGCGGCGAGATCCACGCCATCATGGGCCCGAACGGCTCCGGCAAGTCGACCCTCTCGCACGTCCTGATGGGCCACCCCGGCTACGAGGTGACCTCGGGCGAGGTGACCTTCGACGGCCACGACGTGCTCGAGCTGGCGGCCGACGAGCGATCGAAGCTCGGGCTCTTCCTCTGCTTCCAGTACCCCTACGCCGTCCCCGGCGTGACGGTCGCGAACTTCCTGCGCACCGCCGTGAACGCGCACCGCGAGACCCCCATCCGCATCCCCGAGTTCCGGAAGCAGATGGAGGAGGCGATGAAGCTGCTCGAGGTCGACCGCAAGATGTCGAGCCGGTACCTGAACGACGGGTTCTCCGGCGGCGAGAAGAAGCGGCTCGAGATCCTGCAGCTGGCGATGCTGAAGCCGTCGCTCGCGATCCTCGACGAGACCGACTCCGGCCTCGACATCGACGCGCTCCAGGTCGTCGCGAAGGGTGTCAACCACCACATCGGGCCCGAGATGGGCGCGATCGTGATCACGCACTACCAGCGCATCCTCGACCACATCACGCCCAGCCACGTGCACGTGCTGATCGATGGTCGCATCGTCCGCTCCGGCGGGCCCGAGCTTGCGCACGAACTCGAACGGTCCGGCTACGCGTCCCACATGGCGGAGGTCTGAAATGTCCGCGCTCGAGAATGACGCCAAGGCAATCGAGGGAATCGGCGACTCCTACAAGTACGGCTTCCACGACGCCGAGAAGCCGGTCATCAAGGTCGAGCGTGGCCTGACCGAGGACATCATCCGCCAGATCTCGGCCCACAAGGACGAGCCCGAGTGGATGCTCGAGTACCGCCTGAAGTCGTACGAGATCTTCCGCAAGAAGCCCATGCCCGGCTGGGGTGCAGACCTCTCCGGCATCGACTTCGAGAACATCTTCTACTACCTGAAGCCGTCCGAGGAGAGCGCCCGCACCTGGGACGACGTCCCCGAGGACATCAAGAACACGTTCGAGCGCCTCGGCATCCCGCAGGCCGAGCGCAAGTACCTCGCCGGCGTCGGCGCCCAGTACGAGTCCGAGGTCGTCTACCACAACCTCCAGAAGGACCTCGAGGACAAGGGCGTCATCTTCTGCGACACCGACCAGGCGCTGCGTGACTATCCGGAGCTGTTCCGGGAGCACTGGGCGACGGTGATCCCGGCGAACGACAACAAGTTCTCCGCGCTCAACTCGGCCGTGTGGTCGGGCGGCTCGTTCATCTACGTGCCGAAGGGCGTCAAGGTCGAGCTGCCGCTGCAGGCCTACTTCCGCATCAACGCCCAGAACATGGGCCAGTTCGAGCGGACGCTGATCATCGTCGACGAGGGTGCCTACGTGCACTACGTCGAGGGCTGCACCGCGCCCACGTACTCGTCCGACTCGCTGCACTCCGCGGTCGTCGAGATCATCGTACGCAAGGGCGGCCGCTGCCGGTACACGACCATCCAGAACTGGTCGAACAACGTCTACAACCTCGTCACGAAGCGCGCCATCGCCGAGGAGGACGCGACGATGGAGTGGGTCGACGGCAACCTCGGCTCGAAGGTGACGATGAAGTACCCCGCCGTCATCCTGAAGGGCGAGCGCGCGCACGGCGAGGTGCTGTCGATCGCCTTCGCCGGCGAGGGCCAGCACCAGGACGCCGGCGCCAAGATCACGCACATGGCGCCGCACACCTCCTCGGTGATCACCTCGAAGTCGATCTCCAAGGACGGCGGCCGCGCCTCCTACCGCGGCCTGCTGCGCGTCAACCCGGGTGCGCACGGATCGCGCTCGAAGGTCGTGTGCGACGCGCTGATCCTGGACGAGCACTCCCAGTCCGACACGTTCCCGTACATCAACATCGGCGAGAACGAGGTCGACATCGGTCACGAGGCCACGGTCTCGAAGATCGGCGAGGAGCAGCTGTACTACCTGATGAGCCGCGGTCTGGGCGAGGCCGAGGCCTCGGCGATGATCGTGGCCGGGTTCGTGGAGCCGATCACCAAGGAGCTCCCGCTCGAGTACGCCGTCGAGATGAACCGCCTGATCCTGCTGCAGATGGAGGGCTCCGTCGGATGACGGCCTTCCTCGCCGAACGCCGCCAGGCGGCCGCCGAGCGCAGCGCCGCCCTGCCCGTCCCGACCATCAAGGACGAGCACTGGCGGTACACGAACCTGCGCGGCATCGACTTCGGCTCGTTCGCGCCGGTCGCCTCGCCGGTGGTGCTGTCGGGCGGCTCGCTGCCGGCCGGGGTCCTGTTCATGGACCTCGAGCAGGCCGCGATCGACCATCCGGAGCTGATCGAACAGGCACCTCGGCGCGATCGTCGGCACCGACGAGAAGTTCGCGGCCGAGAACGCCGCGCTCTGGACCGACGGCGTGCTGGTCTACGTGCCGAAGGGCGTCCAGGTCGACGAGCCGCTGAAGGCCACCTTCACGATCGCCGAGCAGGGCGCCGCCCAGCAGTGGCGCGTGCTCGTGATCGCCGAGGAGGGCTCCCGCGTCTCCTTCATGGAAGAGCACGCCGAGGGCCTGCCGGGGTACGCGAACGGCGTCGCCGAGCTGCACGTCGGCGCGAACGCGCACGTCGAGTACGTCTCGTTCCAGCACCGCCATCTGGAGTCGCTCCACTTCGCCTCGCACCGCGCCGAGGTGGCGCGTGACGCCGAGCTCGACTGGGTGGCGGTCGCGCTCGGGTCGAAGACCGGCAAGAGCCGCATGGAGTCGCGCCTGACGGGCCCCGGGTCGACCGCGAAGCTGACGGGCGCGTACGTGCTCGACGGCACGCAGCACGTCGACCTCGACACCACCCAGGAGCACGACGCGCCGAACGCCACGTCCGACCTGTTCTTCAAGGGCGTGCTGTCCGAGTCGTCCCGGTCGGTGTGGCGCGGCGTGATCCGCGTGGCCAAGGACGCGCAGAAGACCGACGCGTACCAGGAGAACCGCAACCTGGTGCTGTCGCCGAAGGCGCACGCCGACTCGATTCCCGGCCTCGAGATCAAGGCCAACGACGTGCGCTGCACGCACGGGGCGACGATCGGCCGCGTCGATCCCGAGGCGCTCTACTACCTGATGAGCCGCGGGCTCGACCGCCCGTCCGCCGAGCGCCTGATCGTCGAGGGCTTCTTCGTCGACGCCTTCACGCGCATCCGCTCGCCCGAGCTGCGCGAGCAGGTTCAGCAGGCGCTGCTCGCGAAGCTGCCGTGAGCTCGGTCGAGACACATAGGACGCTCGACGCCGCCCGCATCCGGGCCGACTTTCCGATTCTCTCGCGCCAGATCAACGGGAAGCCGCTGGCGTACCTCGACTCGGCCAACAGCGCCCAGAAGCCGCGGCAGATGATCGACGCGATGTCGAACTTCTACGCCACGTCGTACTCGAACGTGCACCGCGCCGTCTACCAGCTGGGCGTCGAGGCGACCGAGGCGTTCGAGGGCACGCGCAAGAAGGTGCGCGACCTGCTGAACGCGCCGTCCGAGCGCGAGGTGATCTTCACCCGCGACACCACCGAGGCGATCAACCTCGTGGCCTACTCGTACGGCCGGACCAATCTCGGGCCCGGCGACGTGATCGTCACGACCGAGATCGAGCACCACTCGAACCTCGTGCCGTGGCAGGTGCTGGCGAAGGCCACCGGCGCCGAGCTGCGCTACGTGCACATCGACCAGCACGGCGAGCTGAAGCTCGAGCGAGCTCGACGAGATCGCGAAGGCCGGCAACGTCAAGCTGCTGGCGGTCGTCGACCAGTCGAACTCGCTCGGCACGATCAACCCGATCCGCGAGCTGGCCGACTGGGTGCACGGGCTCGGCGGCGTCATCCTCGTCGACGGCGCGCAGTCGGTGCCGCACCGCCCGGTCGACGTGCAGGCACTGGACGCCGACTTCCTCGCGTTCTCGGGCCACAAGCTGTGCGGCCCGTCCGGCGCCGGCGCCCTGTGGGGCCGCCGCGAGCTGCTCGAGGCCATGCCCCCGTTCCTCACCGGCGGCGAGATGATCCGCTCCGTGCGGCTCGAGGGCACCAGCTGGAACGAGCTGCCGTGGAAGTTCGAGGCGGGCACGCCCGCCATCGCCGAGGTCGTCGGCATGGGCGCCGCGATCGACTACCTGACCGACATCGGCCTCGACGCCATCCACGCGCACGAGACGACCATCACCGCCTACGCGCTGGAGCGCTTGGCAGAGGTGCCGGGCCTCGTCGTGCACGGGCCGCGCGAGGCTGCGAAGCGCGGCGGCGTGGTGTCGTTCTCGCTCGAGGGCGTGCACCCGCACGACGTCGCCGAGATCCTCGGCTCCGACGGCGTCTGCGTCCGCGCCGGCCACCACTGCACCCAGCCGGTCATGGAGGCGCTCGGCGTCGTCGCGACCACGCGCGCGTCGTTCTACCTCTACACGGTGCCCGAGGAGATCGACCAGATGATCGAGTCGCTGCATCGCGTGCGGAAGATCTTCGGCGACTGACGATGGACGACCTGTACCGCGAGCACATCCTCGACCACTACAAGAACCCCCGGAACCACGGGCACATCGAGGATGCGGACGTCACCGCCGAGGGCGTCAACCCGCTCTGCGGCGACCAGCTCGCGATCGACCTGAAGATCGTCGACGGCAAGATCGCCGACATCAAGTTCCACGGCCGCGGCTGCTCGATCTCGCAGGCCGCCACGTCGATGCTGACCGAGCTGGCCGAGGGCCTCGACGTCGACGAGGCCGCGGCCCTGTCGAAGGACGACCTGCTGGCCGAGCTCGGCATCCCGCTGTCGCCGGTGCGCCTCAAGTGCGCGCTGCTCGGCCTCGGCACGCTGCGCGTCGCGCTGAACCGCCACAGCGGCACGGCGCTGCCCGACGGCTTCGCGGGCATGGACGAGGTCGACTGGCGCTAGGCCCGCTCGGGGCCTACATGCCCCAGGAGGTCTCTCCGAGCAGCGCGGCCTGCGCGCCGGTGCCGGGCACGTCGGACGCCGGGGCGCCGGTGCCCTTCTCCTCGACCCGCACGCTGATGGTGCCGGCGATCGGCACCTCGAACGACTGTGCGTCGCCGCCGCCGGTCGGTCGCAGCACGACCGAGATGGAGGAGGCCGACTCGACCAGGTACTCGGTGCCCGGCTCGAGGCCTGCGCGCCGGAACTGGCGCAGCAGGTCGACGTCCTCGTTCTCGAACCGCAGCAGCGTCACCCGCGAGCCGGCGTTGACCAGCGACAGCGGGTCGCCCGCCTCGCGGGGTGCATCGCCGATCGGGTGACCGTGCGGGCACGCGGTGGCGTCGGACATCATCGCGTACATGCGGCGCTCGACGGTGTCGGAGAGCCGGTGCTCGAGGCTGTGGGCCTCCTCGTGCACCTCGTCCCACGGGATCTCGAACACCTCGGTCAGGAACGCCTCGAGGAGCCGGTGCCGCGACACGGCCTTGTGCGCGATCTCCTGGCCCTCCGGCGTGAACAGCAGGTGGCGGTGCTCGTCGCGGGTGATCAGCCCGTCGTCGACCAGCCGGCGCACCATCTCGGTGACGGACGGCTGCGAGACGTTCATCGCGCGGGCGAGATTCGCCTGGGTCGGCTCGATGTCGGCCTCGCCGAACCAGTAGAGCTTCTCCAAATAATCCTGGACTGCCTCGGTCAACGCCATGTCGGCAGTCTACCCTTTCGGCGTGGCTTCGAAGGCGGTCGACCCGGGCGTTGCCGCGGTGCTCGCGGACGTCGGTCCGGACGCCGCGCGCCTCGACGTCGCAGCCTGGCTGCGCGAGCTGCGGAGCGCCGCCGAGACCGGCGAACGGCTCGACCGGATGCGCGTCTCGGCGCTCGAGCAGGCCGGGGCCCGGGCCGCCGGCGACGGTCTCGCCCTCCCCGTGGTCATCGACGCCTGGCTGACGGCCGGCTGGGTGCTGTGGCGCGACATGGAGGCGGGACGGCGCACGGTCGAGGCGCTGCTGCGCGCGCTCGACGACGGCGCGAAGGCGCTGGCGGCGGGCTTCGTCCGCGAGCAGCGCTCGGCGGTGCGCCGCGACGAGTCGGCCCGCGCGGTGCTGCTCGACGACCTGCTCGGCGAGGCGCCGGTGGACGACGTGCTGGCGGCCGCCGAGCGGGCCGGCGTCGACGTCGGTCGCGAGCGCGCCGTGCTGGTGGTGGACACCACGACGGAAGTGGTGCTCGACCGGCTGCGCGACGCCGGGGCGCTGGCCGCCCCGCGCGGCGGCACCGTCGTCGCCGTGCTCGACGGCATCACGCCCCCGCGCGGGCCGGAGCGCGCCGGCCTGGGCCGACCGGGCGCGGGCGTGGCCGGGCTGCGGCGGTCGTATCGCGAGGCGCGCAGCGCGTTGCAGGTGGCGGCGCGGATGGACCTGCGCGGCGTCGTCCCGTACGTCGAGGTGCTGCCGGAGGCGCTGCTGCTCCAGGACCGGGCCGGGCTGGAGGCGCTGGTCGCGACGGCGCTTGGGCCGCTGGACGGCGGCCGGCTCGGAGCCGAGCTGCTGATCGCGACGCTGGACGCGTACTTCCGCGAGAACGGCAACGTCGCCGCGACGGCGAGGCGCCTGGGGGTGCACGAGCGCACGGCGGTGTATCGCATCGGCCGCATCGAGGCGCTCACGGGCCTGCGGCTGGACGATGGCGACGACCGCTTCCGCCTGGAACTGGCGGTGCGGGCGCGAGGGCTGCTCTAGGACCCAGTGCCCAATTTGTCTGACTTTAGTCAGACAATCCGAGGCGCGCGGATGACGCATTGTCCGTATCGAAACACGCGCGCACCGTCACAGGTCGCGCGATCCGCGCGCCTTCTGCGCGTGTCCTGTGATCGGGGTCTGACCCCCGAAAACCTCCGATTGGGGTCAGACCCCAATCTCCAGACCCCGATCTCCGGACGAGCCTCGCCGTCGGGCGGCCTCCCGGGTCGACCGGCTGTCCAGAGGCCTGGTCCAAAAAAAGGGCCGGGGCGCCGCGCATGGTGCTGCGGCGCCCCGGTCGGTAACTCGCGGGTATTTCATAGGGGCGCTTACCTTGATCTTGGCCGCCCCAACGCTGGCTAGGCGATTCCCCGTCGGTACAGGGGCACGCCCCTACGAGCGAGCACCTCCACTAGCCCGATGTAAACCTGTCAAGTTCGGACCACCTCCTTTCCGCGGTAATCCGAGGCTAGCACGGCGACCGGCCCGACTCAATCCCCGCTGAAATTTCGCCAATACTCCGATGGCGTCGGCCCCACCTGGCCCTGGTATTTGGAGCCCAGGCCGCTCGTTCCGTACGGCTTCGCGGCGGGCGTCGTCATCTCCAGGAACGAGATCTGCCCGACCTTCATGGACGCGTACAGCGTGATCGGCAGGTTCGACACGTTGGCCAGCTCGAGCGTCACGTGACCGTCGAATCCGGGGTCGATGAACCCCGCGGTCGAGTGCACCTGCAGACCGAGCCGGCCGAGCGACGACTTGCCCTCCAGCCGGGCGACGAGGTCGACGCCGAGCGTCACCCGCTCCAGGGTCGCGCCGAGCACGAACTCGCCGGGATGGAGGATGAACGCCTCGTCCTCGCCGGTCTCGACCAGCTCCGTCAGATCGGGCATCGGCTTCTTCACGTCGATGAAGCCGTACCGCGAGTTGCGGAACACGCGGAAGCGCCGGTCGCACCGCACGTCGATCGACGCGGGCTGGATCAGATCGGCGTCGAACGGGTCGAGCCGGATGCGCCCGGCGGCGATCGCCTCGCGGATGCTCGTGTCGCTGAGGACCATGGGCGGCGATTCTACGCGTCCCTGTATCCTGAGTAACGTTCATTCGTCATGCAGCCCGATCCGAGGTGACCCCGTGGGTTCGATCGTTCTCAACACCGAGATTCCCGGCCCCCGCTCGCGCGAGCTGACGGCCCGCAAGGACGCGACCATCGCCCGGGCCAAGGGCCTCTGGATGCCGATGTGGATCGACCACGGCCGGGGCGCGCTGCTGCACGACGTCGACGGCAACACCTTCATCGACTTCGCCGGCGGCATCGGCTGCCTCAACATCGGCCACGCGCACCCGCGCGTCGTGAAGGCCGTGCAGGACGCCGCCGCGAAGTTCCTCCACACCGACTTCACCGTGGTGCCCTACGAGTCGTACGTCGCCCTCGCCGAGCGGCTGCTGCCCCTCGTGCCGATCAGCGGCCCCAAGCGGGCGGCGTTCTTCAACTCCGGCGCCGAGGCGGTCGAGAACGCCGTCAAGATCGCGAAGGCCGCCACCGGCCGCCCCGCGGTGATCGCCTACGAGGCGGCGTTCCACGGCCGCACGCACATGGCGATGTCGCTCACCTCGAAGGTGCACCCGTACAAGGCCGGCTTCGGCCCGTTCGCGCCCGAGGTGTACCGCGTGCAGTTCCCGAACGCCTATACGCTCGGCCCGGACGCCGCCGAGATCGCGCTGGCCGACCTGGGCCGTGCGCTGAAGACCCGGGTCGCACCCGAGAGCGTGGCCGCGATCATCATCGAGCCCGTCCAGGGCGAGGGCGGCTTCGTGCCGGCCAGCGCCGAGTACCTGCAGGGCCTGCGCGAGATCTGCGACGAGCACGGCATCGTCCTGATCGCCGACGAGGTGCAGTCCGGCTTCGGCCGCACGGGCCGCATGTTCGCGATGGAGCACTTCGGCGTCGAGCCCGACCTGGTCACCGTGGCGAAGTCGATCGCCGGCGGCGTGCCGATCTCCGGCGTGCTCGGCCGGGCGTCGATCATGGATGCGCCCGACGACTCGACCATCGGCGGCACCTTCGTCGGCAACCCGCTCGGCTGCGAAGCGGCCGTCGCCGTGCTCGACGTGATCGCCGACGAGGACCTCCTCGCGCGCGGGACCGAGATCGGCGAGCGGCTGCGCGCCGCCTACGAGTCGCTGCAGGATCGCACGCCCGCGATCGGCGACGTGCGCGGGCTCGGCCCGATGCTCGGCGTCGAGTTCGTCCGTGAGGGCGACGGGTCGCCCGACGCGGAGCTCGCGTCGCGCATCGTCGGCGAGGCGCTCTCGCGCGGGTTGATCCTGCTCAAGGCGGGCGTGAACGGCAATGTGATCCGGACGCTCGTGCCGCTCGTGATCAGTGATGCGGAGCTGGACGAGGCGATCGCGGTGTTCGATGCCGCCGTCACGTCGGCAACCGCCGCCGTCATCGCTTAGTACGGTTAACCGCACCTGCCGTAAGGGAGGTAACCCCCCCACGTTAAGGGGATAGCCCCCCGGACGTTTCGGCAACTTCGGGACGGGTAGAAGGCTCTGCGGCTTGCGTGATCAGGGGCTGATGGCTACAACCCCGTCCGGTGCGACGAGCCCTAGTCTGCCTCCTGGTCCTGCTGTTCGCGATCCCGGCCTCGGCCGGTGCGTCGACGTCTCTGGCCCGCCAGGTCGTTCGCGGCATCAACGCGCAGCGCCACGCCCACGGCCTGCCGTCGCTGCGGCTCGCCGCACCCCTCGGCAAGGTCGCGGGGCGCCACTCGCGCTTCATGGCCCGCGTCGGCCGCCTGCAGCACGAGTCGGCCGACGGCACCTCCGCGACGACCCGCATCCGCCGCGCGATGCGCGTCCGCCGGGCGGGCGAGGCAATCGCCTTCGCGACCGACGCCCGGGCCATCGTCCGCTCCTGGATGGCGAGCCCGCCGCACCGCAAGCTGATCCTGTCGCGGAGCTATCGCGTCATCGGTGTCGGCGTCGTCCGCGGCACGTACAGCAGCTATCGCGTCCTGTACGCGACGGCTGACCTCGGCGCCTGATCCGACGCCCGTCGTTCTCACGCTCAAGGTGGCCCTCGGGCCCGCCGATAGAAGGAGCGTGAACCGTCGTCGCGGTAGCGACCCGAACGACCCCGTTGAGTCCGAGCACGGATGCGAGGCAGGCGCGTTGGGCGATTTCCATGTCAAAAAGATCATCCTCCCCAGCGGCAAAGCCGTTGAGATCGTCTATTTCGACGCTCTGGGAGGGGGAGATGAGGCTGCCGCGACTCTCGCGGAGAGCCTGCGCCCCGACACGCCGCGCGTCGCCGCGCCGGCGCTCGAGGTCTGCCCGTGCTGCGATGCCGGCCTGGTGTACCCGATCGACTGGCGCGAGGCCGAGTCCGATCGCTGGGAGCTCGAGCTGCGCTGCCCGGCGTGCGAGTGGCGCGACCGGTCGACGTTCGACCAGGAGGCCGTCGAGCGATTCGACGACGTGCTGAACGCCGCCACCGACTCGCTGATCGACACCCTCGAGCGTGTCTCGCGCGACAACATGCGCGACGAGATCGACCGCTTCGTCGAGGCGCTCGAGCAGAACCACATCCTGCCCTTCGACTTCTAGCGTCCCCGGGCGGCGGCGGAGCGGGTCTGCCCGCCAACCCGAACCGCTAGATTGCGCCGGGTGATTGGCGAGGTCGTCGGTGGGCGCTATTCGCTCGAGGAGCGCCTCGGATCCGGTGGCTCGTCCTCGGTCTGGCGGGCCCGCGACCAGGAGTCCGGCCGGCAGGTCGCGGTCAAGCTGCTGCACCTCGACGCGGCCGACTCGCCCGAGACGGTGGCGCGGTTCGATCGCGAGGCCCGCGTGCTCGAGGGCATCACGAGCCCCAACACCGTCGAGCTGCTCGACCGCGGCGAGATGGGCGGCCGGCCGTACCTCGTGTTCGAGCTGATCGACGGCACCGACCTGCGCGAGCGGCTCCGGCAGGAGGGCATGATCGGCGTCGCCGATGCGCTGGCGATCGCCACGCAGGTCGCGAACGGCCTCGCCGCCGCCCACGCCCGCCGCTGCGTGCACCGCGACCTGAAGCCCGGCAACATCCTGATCAGCGACGCCGGCCGCGTCTGCGTGGCCGACTTCGGCATCGCCCGCGCGCTCGAGGAGCCGGGCCTCACGCAGCCCGGCCGCGTGCTCGGCACCGGCGAGTACGTCTCGCCGGAGCAGGCGCTGGGCCGCAAGGTGGACGCCCGGTCCGACCTGTACGCCCTCGGCGTCGTCCTCTACGAGATGCTCGCCGGCCGGCCGCCGTTCCGGGGCTCCGGCTTCGCCGACGTCGCGGCGCGCCACGTGCGCGACGAGCCGCCGCCGATCGGCGACGCGCGCCCGAACCTGCCCGCGGGCCTGGCCGCGCTGATCGCCGCGCTGCTCGCGAAGTCGCCCGACGACCGGCCGCAGGACGCGACCATCGTCCGCACCGGCCTGCGCCAGATCCTGGAGTCCGTGGCCGGCCCCGACCCGAGCCCGCTGGTGGCGACCGCGCTTCGCGACACGGCCGACGCCGAGCCCGAGACCGGCGAGTACGACGTCCTCGACGACGACGGCCCGGGCCATCTCGGCGAGCTGGCGCCGTGGGAGGACGTGACGCCGTCCTCGATGAACTTCGAGCACGGCGGACCGGTTCACCTCGAGTCCGTGCCCTACCGCGTACCGGCCAGTGCCCGCGAGAACGCCGGCCCGCTGCGGTGGGCCGCCGTGCTCGCGCTCGGCGTCGCGATCGGCGGCATCGCGCTGCTGCTCGCCCTCACCGGCGGCTCCGGCGACGACACCGAGGCCGCGGCCACGACGACCGCGCCGGCCGCCACGTCGCCGCCGCCGCCGACGACCACCGAGACGACCGCCGCCACGACCGCGACCGAGGCCGCGCCGACCGCGCTCGAGGCGCAGACGGCGCTCACCTTCGATCCTCCGCCCGGCGACGGGTCGGAGAACGACGACCAGGCCCAGCAGGCCATCGACGGCGATGCGGCCACGTTCTGGGAGACCGAGATCTACCGCTCCGACCCGGAGCTCTCGAAGGGCGGCGTCGGGCTCGTGCTCGCGCTGCCCGAGCGCGCCGAGGTGAGCGCCGTCGACCTGCGCACGCCCGGCCCCGGCTTCACGACCGCGATCTACACGTCGGCGCTGGCCGCACCGCCCGACGCCCTGGACGGCTGGGACGTCGCCGCCGCGCCGCGCGAGGTGACGAGGACCCGGCGGCAGATCACGTTCGCCAAGCCCACGCGGGCGCGCTTCGTCCTGATCTGGATCACGCGCCTCGCGCCGGCCGAGGGAGCGGGCTTCTCGGCCCGTATCGCCGAGGCCCAGCTGCTCGGTTCGTGATCTACACTGGCTCTGTGGCTGCTGTTGGAGACGATCTCGCCCTGCGCGGGCGTGCCGCCCAGCGGACGCTCGCCGGGCTCGGCCGCTCGACCAAGGACGCGGCGCTGCACGCGATCGCCGACGCCATCCGCGCCCGCCGGGAGCCGATCCTCGAGGCGAACCGGGCCGACGTCGAGCAGGGCCGGGCTGACGGCCTGTCGACCGCGCTCCTCGACCGGCTGACGCTCGACGACGCGCGCATCGACGCGCTGGCCGAGGCCGCCGCCGCGGTGGCCGCGCTGCCCGACCCGTGCGGCGAGGTCGCGGCCGGCTGGCGGCTGGACAACGGGCTCGACGTCGCCCGCGTGCAGGTGCCGCTGGGCCGGGTCCTCGTCGTCTACGAGGCGCGCCCCAACGTGACGGTCGA
Organism: uncultured Actinomycetes bacterium; assembly: GCA_963722525.1. Classification (GTDB taxonomy): domain Bacteria; phylum Actinomycetota; class Thermoleophilia; order Gaiellales; family F1-60-MAGs149; genus VFJZ01. Next base: position 2,775,220 of record CAVRMM010000002.1, read on the forward strand.
CGTCGCCGCGCTGTGCCTGAAGAGCGGCAACGTCGCGATCCTGCGCGGCTCCCGCTCGGCGCAGGCCACCAACGCCGCGCTGCTCGAGGCCGTGCACGACGGACTCGAGGCCACGGGCCTGCCGCGCGACGCCGTGATCGCGGTCGCCGCCTCGCACGAGGAGCTCGCCGCCCTGGTCGCCGACGCGCGCAACGCCGACGTCGTTGTCCCGCGCGGGGGCGAGCGCCTGAAGGACTTCCTGCTGGAGCACGCGCGCATCCCGGTGCTCGCCGCGGCCGGCGGCAACTGCCACGTCTACGTCGACGCCAGCGCCGAGCCGGAGATGGCGGAGCGCATCGCCGTGAACGCGAAGACGCACCGGCCGGGCGTGTGCAACGCCGCCGAGACGCTGCTCGTCCACGCCTCGGCGGCGGACGCGGTGCTGCCGCGGATCCTCGCGGCCCTGCACGGCCGGGGGGTCGAGCTCCGCGGCTGCGAGCGGACCCGGACGCTGGCCGGTGCAACGCCGGTGACCGCCGCCGACGACGACGACTACGCGACCGAGTTCCTCGACCTGGTCCTCGCCGTCCGGGTCGTCGACTCGCTCGACGAGGCGATCGAGCACATCGCGCGGTTCTCGACCGGGCACTCGGAGGCGATCGTCACCGCGTCGCTCGAGGCCGCCGACCGCTTCACGCGCGAGGTCGACTCGGCCTGCGTGTACGTGAACGCCTCGACGCGGTTCACCGACGGCGGCGAGTTCGGATTCGGCGCCGAGATCGGCAACTCGACGTCCCGACTGCACGTCCGCGGCCCGATCGGCCTGCGCGACCTCACGACCATGAAGTACATCGTTCGCGGCGAGGGCCAGATCCGCTCGTAGCAAGGTATCTCCGACGCGGTTGGCGGATCCTACTGAGACAGAATCTCCTGGATTCTGTTCAACTCTTGTAACTATCGTGCCGATGTAGGTGACAGAGTGACCGCGTTCCCGCATCTCGCCGGCCGCGCCCTCGACCGGCGCCGCCCGGCCTGGCCCGCCCTCGCCCGGCTGACGGACGACCGCGGCGAGCACACCGTCTCGATCCGGGACGTCTCCGCCGCCGGCCTCTCACTGTTCGCCGCCGGCCGCCGCGCGGGCGACGCGCTCGGCATCGTGCTCCTGGCCCGCGACGGATCCGCCATCGGCGAGTCGCTGCCCGCCACCGTCGTCTACGTCGACCACGGCGAGACCGGACACGTGATGGGCGTCGCCTTCGCCGATCCCACCCGCGCCGCCGACGCACTTCGCCAGCTCGCTGCTTGAATACGACGATGGCTGCCGTGTTCCCGACCATCGGCGAGACGGTCGCGCTCCGCACCGCGGAGGGCCAGGAGATCGTCGGGCAGGTGCGCCAGGCGGAGCGTCGCGCAGCGCGCTGATCCCGGCCATCCCGGCGGCGACCGGCGATCGCGACGTCGCGCTGGGCGGCGCGGGGATCGCCGTCACCGGGCTCCAGCGGGGCGATCAGGTGCTGGTGACGCTGAGCGGTCCGACCGGCGAGCCGGTCGTCGCCGACGTCGGGGCGACCGTCGTGCACGTCGCGGCGGGCGTGGTCGGCGTGGCGTTCGCCGCGCCGTTGGACGCCGCGCCGGCACTGGCCGCGCTGGCGTCTACGGCTCGAGCCGCCTGAGCAACGTGCAGCCGTTGTGGCCGCCGAGGCCCATCGAGTTGGACAGCGCGTACTCGATGTCGTCGAGCTGCCGCGCGCCCTCCGGCACGTAGTCGAGGTCGCACAGGGGGTCCGGCTCGCGCAGGTTGATGGTCGGCGGGATGACCCGGTCGCGCAGCGCCAGCGCGCAGACGGCGGTCTCGAGGGCGCCGGCGGCGCCCAGCAGGTGCCCGGTCATGCTCTTGGTGGAGGACACGGGCAGCTTCGGGGCGTGCTCGCCGAACACCGCGTGGATGGCCGCCGTCTCGGCCGGGTCGTTGAGCGGCGTCGAGGTGCCGTGCGCGTTGACGTACGACACGCGGTCCGGCTCGAGGCCCGCGCGGTCGAGCGCGGCGCGCATCATCTCGATCACGCCGATGCCCTCGGGATGGGGCGCGGCGATGTGGAACGCGTCGTTGGACGCGCCGTAGCCGACCACCTCGGCGATCGGCTCGGCGCCGCGCCGCAGCGCGTCCTCGAGCCGCTCCAGCACGAGCACGACGGCGCCCTCGCCGATCACGAAGCCGTCGCGCGTGACGTCGAACGGCCGTGACGCGGTCGTCACCGGCTCGCCGGGCCGCGCCCTGCCGAGCGCCTTCATGACGGTGAAGCCGGCCAGCAGCACCTCGATCACGCCGCAGTCGGCGCCGCCCGCGAGGATCACGTCGGCCTCGCCGCGGCGCAGCATCTCGGTCGCCACGCCGATCGCGTGGGCGCCCGTCGCGCAGGCCGACACCACCGCGAAGTTGGGGCCGCGCAGCTGCAGGTCGGTGGCGATGTAGCTGGTCGGCGTGTCGACCAGGAAGTTCGGCAGGAAGTGCGGCGACAGCCGGTCCGGGCGCTCGGCCAGGATGGCGGCCTGCTCGATCACCGTCTGCATGCCGCCGACGGCCGTGCCGAACACGACGCCGGCGCGGGCGGGCTCGACCTGCGGCGTGCCCGCGTTCTCCCACGCCTCGCGGGCCGCGGCCAGCGACAGCGCGGTGACGCGATCCATCTTGCGCGCCTCGCGGCGGCCGAAGCGCTCCTCGGGGTCGAACCCCTTCACCTCGGCGGCCACCTCGCAGCCGATCCGGGCGGGGTCGAACAGCGTCACGGGTCCGAGGCCACTCGTGCCCGCCTTGAGCGCGTCCCACGTCTCCGCGATCGTCGTTCCGACGGGCGTGAGCGCCCCGATGCCCGTGATGACGACCTGATGCGGATCCACGCGAGGCTGATGGTAGCGTCCCCGCCATGTTGCCGTCTCCCCGGGCGTTCCTGCACGACCTCCTGCGCGCCCACGGCCCCTCGGGCCACGAAGAGCCGGCGGCCGCCGTCTGGCGCTCCTACGGCGCGGCGTTCGCCGACGTGCACGGCGACGTGCTCGGCAGCTCGTATGCCCGCGTCGGCCCCGCAGCCGGCCCGCCGGTGCTGCTGCTCGGGCACATGGACGAGATCGGGCTGATCGTCACCCACGTCGAGGCCGAGGACGCGGACTCCGACGGCCTGCTGCGCGTGCGCGCCCTGGGGACGTGGGACCCGCAGGTGCTCGTCGGGCAGCACGTCACCGTGCGCACGCGCACCGGTGAGCGCCACGGCGTGGTCGGCAAGGGCCCGCGGCACCTGATGAGCGAGACCGACCTCGGGCGGGCCTCGCGGATCGAGGACCTCTGGGTCGACATCGGCGCGACGGACGCCGGCGACGCCTTCTCGATGGTCGAGCTCGGCGACCCGGTGGTGATCGACCGCGCGCCCGCCGAGCTGGCCAACGGCCGGCTCGCCTCGAAGGCGCTCGACAACCGCACCGGCGCCTGGGTGGTGCTCGAGGCGGCGCGGCGCGCGGCCGAGGCCGGCTCGCTGCAGGTGCCCGTGGTGGCCGGTGCGCCGGTGATGGAGGAGACGCTGATGGACGGTGCGCGCGCGATGGCGCACGCCGTCGCACCGGCGGTCGCGATCGTGGTCGACGTGACGCACGCCAGCGACATCCCCGGACTCGATCGCGGCGGGACCGGCCGGGTGCGCCTGGGGCACGGTCCCGTCCTGACGCGCGGCCTCGGCCTGCACCCGGGCCTCGAGGCTCGGCTGGAGGATGCGGCCCGCGCCGCCGATATCCCGTGGCAGATGGAGGCCATGCACGTCACGGGCAGCACCTACACCGACGTGGACGGCGCGCTCGACGCGCTCGCCGGCACCGCCGCGGCCCTCGTCTCGATCCCGCTCCGGCACATGCACTCGCCGGCGGAGGTCTGCGCGCTCGACGATCTCGACCATGCAGCCGAGCTGATCGCCCGGTTCTGCCTGACGCTCACTCCGGAGGACTCGTGGGACCGCTGAAGCTCTCTCTGACCGCGCTCTGCGCGGCGCTCGCACTGGCCGCCTGCGGCAGCAGCGACGACCCGACCGGCACCAGCACGCCCGCTGCCGGCGACGCCGCAACGTCGACCGAGGTGGCGACGACAGCGCCCGAGACGACCGCGGCGGAAACGACCACCGCGGCCGCCAGTGGGGACGCGAGCTGTCAGACCGGCGTGCCGCCCGAGGTGAACCCGAAGACGTACACGACACCGCCCGCCGCGCCCGAGGGCGACACGCTGACCATGGAGACGTCGTGCGGCACGATCACGTTCGCCCTCGACCGCGACCTGGGCGGCGAGGTCGCCGACGCGGTGGCCGGGCTCGCGGCCGACGGCTTCTACGACGGCCTGACCTTCCACCGCGTGGTGCCCGACTTCGTGCTGCAGGGCGGCGACCCGGACGGCTCCGGCGCCGGTGGCCCCGGCTTCTCGACCGTCAAGGCCCCGCCCGCGGACTACGTGTATGCCATCGGCGACCTGGCGATGGCCAAGACCCAGGACGAGGCGCCCGGCACCGGCGGCTCGCAGTTCTTCGTCATCTCCGGCGCGTCGGGCACGCAGCTGCCGCCCGAGTACGCGGTCATCGGCCACGCCACCGACGCCGACTCGACGGCCACGATCGCCCGCATCGCGGCGCTCGGGGTCGAGGACGGGCCGCCCTCCTCGCCCGTCTGGATCGTGAAGGCGTCCGTCTCGTAGCGGGAAGGCCGGGCCATCCGCCGTTGATACCCTCCGGCGCATGGCGACCAAGGTCACATACATCTCCACCTCGCTGCCGAGCGACGAGCAGAACGCGGCGTTCGACGCCGCGGTCTCCGAGGTCCGGCAGGGCGTCGGCACGCACCGGCTCGTGATCGGCGGCACCGCCCGCGCGGGCGGTGCGGGCACCTTCACGGTCGCCAACCCGGCCAACCACACCGAGTCGCTCGGCACCTACGCCGAGGCGTCGCCGGACGACGTCCGCGACGCCGTCGCCGCTGCCCGGGCCGCCGCGCAGGACTGGAGCGCGACCCCCTACGCCGAGCGCGCGCGCATTCTGCAGCGCGCCGCCGACCTGATCCGCGAGCGCGTCATGTTCCTCGGCGCCGTCGTCGCGCTGGAGGTCGGCAAGAACCGCGTGGAGTCGGTCGGCGAGGTCGAGGAGGGCGCCGACCTGATCTCGTACTACTGCGACCGGCTGGTCGAGCACCACGAGTTCCGCACCGAGCAGGAGTCGCAGACGGGCGAGGACCAGAACTCCTCGGTGCTGCGCCCGTACGGCGTGTTCGGCGTCATCTCGCCGTTCAACTTCCCCTCGGCGCTCGCCGCCGGGCCGATCGGCGCTGCGCTGGTCGCGGGTAACACCGTCGTCTTCAAGCCGGCCGAGACCACGCCGTGGTCGGGCGTGCTGCTGACCGAGATCCTGCACGAGGCGGGCGTGCCCGGCGGCGCGCTGAACCTCGTCACCGGCGGCCCGGCCGTCGGCAAGGCGCTCGTCGCCGCTCCCGGCGTCGACGGCATCGCGTTCACCGGCTCCTACGACGTGGGCCGCGAGATCTACCGCACGTTCGCGGTCGGCGAAGCCTACTCGCGGCCGTGCATCACCGAGATGGGCGGCAAGAACCCCGCCATCGTCACCGCCACCGCCGACCTCGACAAGGCGGCGAACGGCATCCTCCGCTCGGCCTTCGGCGCCAGCGGCCAGAAGTGCTCTGCGTGCTCGCGGGTCCTGGTCGAGGAGCGGGTGCACGACGCGCTGATCGAGAAGCTGGCGGAGGGCGCGAAGTCGTGGACCGTCGCCGATCCGGCGGCAGCCGACTGCCGCCTCGGGCCGGTCAACAACGCCGAGGCGTACGAGAAGTACCGGCAGGCAGCCGAGGACGCGCGGCGTGACGGCACGATCGTGGCCGGCGCCGAGGTGCTCACCGACGGCCCGTTCGCGAACGGCTACTTCGTGGCGCCGACCATCGTCTCCGACCTGCCCGCCGGCCACCGGCTGACCCGGGACGAGCTGTTCGTGCCCTTCGTGACCGTCGAGCGGGTCGCCGACCTCGAGGCGGGCATCAGCGCGGCGAACGACCAGTCGCTCGGCCTCACCGCCGGCCTCTTCAGCGAGGACGAGGACGAGAAGCGGCAGTTCCTCGACCGCATCGAGGCGGGCGTCGTCTACGTCAACCGCGCGGCGGGTGCGACCACCGGCGCGTGGCCCCGGTACCAGACCTTCGGCGGCTGGAAGGGTTCCGGCTCCACCGGCAAATCGGCCTTCGGGCCGCACTACGTCCAGCTGTTCATGCGCGAGCAGTCGCGCACGATTCTCCCGTGAGGTGACGTGATGGAAGGCAACTTCGGCTTCGGGTTCGACCCAGAGATGCTGCAGCGCGCGCTCGGCGACATGGCCGATCAGGCGCGGCAGTCCCAGCAGGTGGCGTTCGCCGACGCCGCGATCAGCCTCGCCGTGCAGATGACGGTCGCGGCCGTCGGCCAGATCGCGCCCGCCGGCACGCCCGAGGAGCAGGCCGAGCAGCTGCGCGCGGCGATCACGCGCATCTACCCGGAGTGCGTGGCACTCGTGCGTGAGGCGCGCCAGGGCCTGCAGTGAGGTTCGACCATGCGGTGCTGCTCGCCGCCGATGCGGAGCGCACCGCGGAGTGGTACCGGCGGGTGCTCGGCGCGACCATCGAGCAGCTCGCGTACGGCCGCATCGCCGTCGTGCTCGGCGCTGCGCGGCTGCACGTGCAGTTTCCGACCTCGACGCCGAACCCCCGGCCGGTCGCGCCGGCCGGCCCGGGCGCGAGCGACTTCTGCCTCGTCTGGGACGGGACGGCGGCAGCGGCGGTCGAGCACCTGGAGCGGCACGGCGTCGCGATCGTGGCGGGGCCCGTCGACCGGCAGGGCGCGGCGGGCATCGGCTCGTCCGTCTACTGCCACGACCCGGACGGCAACCTGGTCGAGCTGATGTCGTACGCCGGCTGACCATCCGCGACGGATCGATCGCGGAAAAGGCGCCGATAGCGTACCTTTCGTCTCATGCCGCGCCGCCCTGTCATCGGAATCACGCTCGAGCTCGAAGATCACCTCGTCCTCGAGGTCGAGAAGGGGCTCCGCGCGCCGCTCCAGGAGGAGGGCGCGTTCGTCATCGCCCTGCCCCGCGACACGCCGATCCACGAGCTGGACACGGTGCTCGAGATGATCGACGGCGTGGTGTTCTCCGGCGGTGCCGACGTCGACCCGTCCTGGTACGGCCACGAGCCGTCCGAGCTGACGGTCGCGGTGCCGGCCGTGCACGACCTGTTCGAGATCACGCTCGCCCGCCGGGCGCTCGAGCTCGGCATGCCGGTGCTCGGCCTGTGCCGGGGTGCGCAGGTGCTCGCGGTCGCCGACGGCGGCACGCTCACCCAGGACGTCGCGACGCTGCACGAGGGCTCCTCGCGCCATGCCTGGGACTGGTACGGCATCGCGACGGCGCCGCTGGACGACCACGGTCACGAGATCCGGTACGAGCCCGACTCGCGCGTCGCCGCGTGGATCGGCGACGGCCCGCCGAAGGTGAACTCGTTCCACCACCAGTGCGTCCAGTCCGTCGGCACGCGCCTGCGCCCCGTGGCCTGGACGCTCGACGGCGTGATCGAGGCGACCGAGCGCTGCGACGGCGGCGGCTTCGCGATGGGCCTGCAGTGGCACAACGAGATGATGTGGCGCCACGACGACCGCTTCGTCGCGCCACACCGCGAGTTCACGCAGGCGGCGTGGGACTACGCCGCCGCGCGCGACCGCGCCGCGTCGCCTGCGCCAGCCGGCGCCTAGCGCCGGTCTCCGGACGCGCACCCGAACCGCACGCTTCGCGCCGAGACGAACCAAACCCGGTACGGAGCACGCACATCGTGGCCGTTTCGGCACCGCGTGCGAAAACGGACATCGACGGACGCGACGACCCGCCGCTGCTCGCTAGCGCTCGACGGCCGAGCCGCCGACGATCGCGTCGCGGCCGTCGGCGAACCGCACGCGCGCCTTGTGCGTGCCGTCGTAGTCGGGCCCCCACAGGATCAGCGTGGCCGGCTCGCCGCGCACCGTGCAGAGCTCGTCGCCCTCGGGGTCGACGCCGCGCCAGATGCGGATGAACGGGTTCGTCTCCCACTCCTCGCCGACCGTGGTCGGGCTCGACGTGGCCGGGGTGCAGGCGCGTCTCGTGCGGCAGCGCCATCAGCACCTGCATGATCGAGTGCACCTGGTCGGCGTAGCCGCTCTCGCCCCCGCCCATCGTGCCGCCCACCGTGCCCTTGAACAGGCACGTCGGCGGTCAGGCAGTCGGTGCCGTCGACCAGCAGCGAGAGGTGGTCGCGGCAGTGCCCTGGGGTGGCCAGCGCCCGGATCTCGAGCTGGCCGGAACGGACCACGTCCGTCGGCCGCGAGCTGACCGGTGACGCCGTCGACGCGAGGAGGCCAGCGCGTGGGCGAGCACCGGCACGCCGTAGCGCTTGCCGAGCTCGCCGACCCGCACGACGTGATCGCCGTGCGCGTGCGTGACCAGCACGTGCGTGATGGTGATGCCGCGCCGCTCGATCTCGTCCAGCAGCGGCTGCTCCACCCCGTTGCGCGTCGACCAGCACGCCGTGCCCGCCGTCGCCCTCGGCGACGAGGTAGGCGTTCGACAGCCAGGTGGGGTGCTCGGCGCGGGAGATGATCACGGTGACCTCGTCAGTCGAAGTGGATGATCGAGCGGATGCCGTCCTGCGCGCTCCATCAGCTCGAAGCCGCGGTTGACCTCGTCCAGCGACAGCCGGTGGGAGAGCAGCGCCTCGACGTCGACGTCGCCGGCCAGCCAGCGGTCGACGAGCAGCGGCACCTGCGTGCGGCCCTTGACACCGCCGAACGACGAGCCCGGTGACGCGCCGGCCGGTGATCAGGAATCGCGGCACGATGTCGAGCGTCTCGCCCTTGCCGGCGACGCCGATCATGGTGGCGAGGCCCCACGCCTCGCGCGCCGACTCGACGGCCTGGCGCATCACGTTGACGTTGCCGGTGGCCTCGAACGTGTAGTCGGCGCCGTAGCCGCCGGTCAGCTCCTTGATGGCGTCGACGACCTCGGGTCCGGCGAGCATCGTGTCGGTGGCGCCGTGGTGGCGCGCCATCTGCAGCCGCTCCTCGGACAGGTCGACGCGGCCACGATCCGCTCGGCGCCCTGCAGGCGGGCGCCGGCGACCGCGCCGAGGCCGACCAGGCCGCAGCCGAACACCGCAACGCTCGCGCCCTGCTCGACCTGGGCGGTGAACATGGCCGCGCCGAGGCCGGTCGAGAGGCCGCAGGCGAAGATGCAGGCACCGTCGAGCGGCGCCTCGGGGTTGACCTTGGCGAGCGCGATCTCCGGCATCACGGTGTACTCCGCGAACGTGGAGGTCCCCATGAAGTGGCGGATCTCCTCGCCGTCGCGCGCCAGCCGCGCCGTGCCGTCGGGCAGGTAGCCCCTGCCCTGCTGGTCGCGGATCGCGATGCAGCGGTTCGTGCGCGGGCTGCGGCAGTGGATGCACTCGCCGCACTCCGGCGCGAAGAGCGTCACGACGTGATCGCCCGGCCGCACCAGCGTCACGTCCTCACCGACAGCCTCGACGACGCCCGCGCCCTCGTGCCCGAGCACGCACGGCGCGTACCCCGTCGGGTCGGCACCGGAAGCGGTGTAGAGGTCGGTGTGGCAGACGCCGCAGGCGACGAGGCGGACGAGCACCTCACCGGCCTTCGGCTCCTGCGAGGTCGAGCTGCTGAACGACGAGGGGCTGGCCGAATTCCTCGAGCACGGCGGCACGGATCTGCATACCGGGATCGTACGGGTTGAAGGAGTTCTAGGTGTCCCTAGACTGCGAGGAGATGGCAGCCGAGCCGCCCCGCCGCGCTCCCGCGGTATCGAGCGCCCTGCCGGGCGAGGCGAAGGTCCTGGAGGCCGCCCAGCGGTCGCTCACGGGCGAGCGCCGCGGACTGCGGGGCATCTGGCCGTTCCTCGGCCCGGCGTTCATCGCGGCGGTGGCGTACGTCGACCCCGGCAACTTCGCCACCAACATGGCTGCGGGCGCCAAGTACGGCTACATGCTGCTGTGGGTGATCCTCGCCGCGAACATCATGGCGATGGTCATCCAGTCGATGAGTGCGAAGCTCGGCATCGCCACCGGGCGCAACCTGCCCGAGGTGTGCCGCGAGCGGTTCTCCCGTCGCACCTCCTTCGGCCTGTGGATCCAGGCGGAGGCGATCGCGATGGCCACCGACCTGGCCGAGTTCATCGGCGCCGCCCTGGGATTCCACCTGCTGTTCGGCACGCCGCTGTTCCTCGCCGGCCTGGTGACCGGCGTGATCGCGTTCGCGATCCTCGGGCTGCAGGCGCGGGGCTTCCGGCCGCTGGAGGCCGTGATCGCCGGCCTCGTGGGCGTGATCGTGATCGGCTTCGCGTTTCAGGTGTTCCTCGCCGAGCCCTCGACCACCGGCATCGCGAAGGGGCTCTTCACCCCCCAGTTCTCCGACTCGGAGAGCGTGCTGCTGGCCGCCGGCATCCTCGGCGCCACCGTGATGCCGCACGTCATCTACCTGCACTCGGCCCTCACGCAGCGCCGTGTGGTGGGCGCGAACGACGCCGAGAAGCTGCGGATCTACCGGTTCGAGCGCATCGACGTGATCATCGCGATGGGCATCGCCGGCCTCGTCAACATGAGCATGCTCGTGATCGCGGCGTCGGTGTTCAACTCCCGCGGGCTGACCGAGCTCAGCGATCTCGAGGACGTGTTCGCCGGGCTCGGCACCTATCTCGGCGAACACTCCGACACCGCCTTCGGCATCGCGCTCCTGGCCAGCGGCCTGTCGTCGTCGTCCGTGGGCACGCTGGCCGGCCAGGTCGTGATGCAGGGCTTCATCCGCCGCCAGATCCCGCTCTTCTTGCGGCGGTCGATCACCATGGCGCCGGCGCTGATCCTGCTCGCGATCGGCGTGAACGCGTCCGACGCGCTGATCCTGTCGCAGGTGGTGCTGTCGTTCGGCATCCCGTTCGCGCTGATCCCGCTGCTGCTGTTCTGCCGCGACCGGGAGCTGATGGGCGGGCTCGTCAACCACCGCGCGACGACCTACGTGGCGATCGGCTCGGCCTCGGTGATCATCGCGCTGAACGTCTTCCTGCTGTACCAGACGTTCTTCGGCTGATCAGCGGAAGGCGTTCGTGATCGGCATGCGCCGGTCGCGGCCGAACGCCTTCGGCTGCAGCTTCAGGCCCGGCGGCGCCTGCCGGCGCTTGTACTCGGCCAGGTCGACGAGGCGCGCGATGCGGCGTACCGTCTCGGCGTCGCCGAGCCCCAGCGCGACGATCTCGTCCGGCGCCAGGTCGCGCTCCACGTAGGCCTCGAGGATCGGGTCGAGCACCTCGTAGGGCGGCAGGCTCTGGTCGTCGCGCTGGTCGTCGCGCAGCTCGGCGCTCGGCGGCCGCTCGATGATCGAGGTCGGGATGCGCTCGCTGCCGGCCCGGTCGTTGAGCCACCGCGCCAGCCGGAAGACCGTGGTCTTCGGGACGTCCTGGATGGGCGCGAAGCCGCCGGCCGAGTCGCCGTAGAGCGTCGAGTAGCCGACCGCCGTCTCGGACTTGTTCGACGTCGTCAGCACCAGGTGCCCGTGCTGGTTCGACTCGGTCATCAGCAGCATGCCGCGGATGCGGGCCTGCAGGTTCTCGGCGGCCACGCCGGTGGCGTCGGGCACGACCCGCATGAACGCCTCGCGCAGCTCCTCGATCGGCTGCTCGCGGAATCCGATCCCGAGGCTCTCGGCGACACGGCGCGCGTCGGAGCGGGTCTCGGCGACGTTGTAACGCGTGGGCATCGAGATGGCGTCGACGCGATCCGCGCCCAGCGCGTCGGCGGCGAGGGCGGCGACCAGGGCCGAGTCGATGCCGCCGGACAGGCCGAGCAGCACGCGGGAGAACCGGTTCTTGGCGGCGTAGTCGCGCAGGCCGAGGCAGAGCGCGCCCCACAGGTCGGCCTCGGGCGACGCGGGGCCCGGCGCGATCCGGGGCTCGAGCAGCGCCCGCGGCTGCGGCGGGTCGAAGGTCACGCTCGGCTCGAGCGGCTTGCGGGCCTTGCCGCGGCGCAGCCTCGTGTCGCGCAGGCGCGCCGAGACGGCCGCACCCGGCTCGACCTCGCAGACGAGCAGCTCCTCCGCGAACGCCGCCGCGCGGGCGACGATGTCGCCGTCCGCGTCGATGACGATCGACCGGCCGTCGAACACCAGCTCGTCCTGGCCGCCGACCAGGTTCACGTAGGCGATGATCGACAGCTCGTCCCGGGCGCGCGTGCGCAGCATGTCCTCGCGCACGCCGGCCTTCCCCACGTGGTACGGCGACGAGGACAGGTTCAGGATCACGGTCGCCCCGCCGCGCGCCGCGCGCCCGGCCGGGCCGTCGGACAGCCACAGGTCCTCGCAGATGGTGACCGCGCAGAGGGCGCCGCCGGCCTCGAGCGCCAGCCCGTGCCGACCGGGCGCGAACGTGCGCTCCTCGTCGAAGACGCCGTAGTTGGGCAGGTGTTGCTTGTCGTACCGGGCCTTGATCTCGCCGCCCGCAAGCAGCAGTGCGGAGTTGTGCACGCGGTCGCGGCCGAGCCACGGCGAGCCGACCAGCAGCGGCACGTCGATGCGCCCGGCGAGCGACTCCACCTCACGCCGGCAGGCACCGAGGAACGCCGACCGGAACAACAGGTCCTCGGGCGGGTAGCCCGAGATCGCGAGCTCGGGGGCGAGCACCAGATCGACGTCCTGCCGGGCGGCCTCGGCACACGCCTCTGCGATGCGGTCGGCGTTGGCGCCGACGGCGCCGACCGTCAGGTCGAGCTGGAGCAGCGCGAGGCGGAGCACGGCCGGAAGTCTATTCGTGCCGGACGGCCTCCAGCGCCGCGACGACGCCGGCGTCGAGCGCGATGGCGTGGGTGAGGGCGGCGGCCTCGGGCGTCCTCGGCCGTCCCCCCGAGATGCAGTGCACGAGCGGCAGCAGACGCTCGCGCGGCGTCCGCAGCCGCAGGGCCTCGCGCTCCACCCGCCGCAGTGACAGCAGGGGCACGCCGAGCAGGCGCCCCTCCTCGCCGAGCTGCAGCGCGGCGCCCGGCAGGAACGCGTCGGCGGCGCCGACGCAGAACGTGAGCGCCGCCGCCATCACCACCGACTCGTCGAGGCGGGGATGCAGCTGGCACGTCTCGCGGCACAGCGTCGCGACGGCGACCGTGTGCTGGATGGCGCCGCCCGCGTACGAGTGGTGGGAGTCGACCGTCACCGGCGCCTGGCGCACGAGCGGCCGGAAGCGCGCGTCGGCGTAGACCCCCTCGACCAGCGCCCGCAGGGTGCTGTCGTGGATCTCGCCGATCAGGAACTCGAGGAAGCCCTCGAGGTCCTCGGTGTCACGACGCGCGCCGGGCACGTACAGCAACGGGTCGCCGGCCTCGACGCGCTCGATCGAGCGCACGACCACCTGCACCCGGCCGCGGTACTCCTCGACCGCGCCCAGCACCCGCACCGTGTCGCCCTGGGCGAAGCGGCCGTCCAGCAGCGGCACGTCGTCGAAGCACACGGCGCGCACGCGGCCGGTGCGATCGCCGAGCTCCAGCGAGAGGAACGGCGAGCCGGTGCGGGCCCGCCGCAGGTCCTTGCGGAGCACCGCGAACGTCGAGTCGACGAGCCGGCCGGCCGCGAGGTCGCGGATCCACGTCTTGGACTCGACGTCCGGCATGCGTCGAGTCTACTCGGAGACCTGGCGATGGGGGTTACGATCCGCCGGTGACGCCACGGGCCGGGGCAACCGTGCGGCCCTTCCGGGCGCTGCACTTCGATACCGATCGGGTGCCGATCGCCGACGCGATCGCGCCGCCGTTCGACGTCGTCGGCGAGGCGGAGCGCAGGGCGCTGGCCGATCGCTCGCCGTTCAACATGGTGCACCTGATCCTGCCCCGGTCGGGCGAGGAGCGCCGCGTGCACGACCAGATCTGCGCCTGGCGGCGCGACGGCGTGCTGGTGCTCGACGACGAGCCGGCCTACTACTGGCTGGAGGAGCAGTACATCGCTCCCGACGGCACCGAACGAACACGCGGCGGCTTCATCGGCCTCGTCCGGATCGAGCCGTACGAGCGCCACATCGTGCTGCGCCACGAGCGCGTCCGCGAGCGCCCCGTGGACGGCCGTCTCGAGCTGCTGCGCGCGACACGGGCGCACCTCTCGCCCATCTTCGGCGCGTACCACGACCCGGAGCGACGAGCCGAGCAGGCGCTGCTCGCGGGTCGCGACCCGGAGCCGATGTTCGACGTGACCAGCGACGACGGCACCCGGCACCACCTGTGGCGCTGCCGGTCGGGCCACGCGGAGGTGGCGGCCGCCCTGGCGGAGTCGACCGTGCTGATCGCCGACGGCCACCACCGCTACGAGACCGCCCTGCGCTACTGGCGGGAGCGCGGCGGCGGCGACGATCCGGCCGCCTTCCTGCCCGTCTACCTGGCGAACGCCGACGACGGCCTCGTCATCTACCCCACCCACCGCATCGTCTCCGGCGTCACCGACGACGTCGCGGCCGGGCTGGCAGACGCGCTCCGCGGCGCAGGGTCTCGAGGTGCGCGAGGTGGCCGATCCGGCCGCCGCGCTGGCGGCCGTCGACGGGCACGCGGCCCTCGCTGTCGTGCGCGAGGGACGCCCGACGCTGCTGGCGGAGAACGGCGGCGGCGTCGACTCCGCCCTCGCGCAGGACCACCTGCTCGGGCCGATCCTGGGGCTCGACCGGGCGGCCGTGGCGCGCACCGACCGCATCACCTACCGGCACCGGATCGACGAGGCGATCGCCCTCGCGACCGGCGACCGGATCGCCATCCTCCTGCGCGCACCGACGATCGCCCAGGTGGAGGAGACCGCGCTGCAGTCGGGGACGATGCCGCAGAAGTCGACCTACTTCTACCCGAAGACCGTCGACGGGCTGGTGTTCTACGGCCTCGACGACTGCATCTGAGGGGAGCGGACGCGCGGTGTCGTACCCTTCGGGCATGGCCTTGCCGTCCGAATCCGCCATCCTCGAGGCGCTGTCCCGGGTCCAGGACCCCGAGCTGCACCGCAGCCTCACCGAGCTCGGAGATGGTGCGCCAGATCGAGATCGGCGACGAGGGCGCCGTATCGATCCTGATCGCACTGACCGTGCCCGGTTGCCCGCTGAAGGCGAAGATCGAGGGCGACATCACGGCCGAGCTGCGCCAGATCGAGGGCGTCACCGGCGTTCTGGTGGCGTTCACGCACATGACCGAGGAGGAGCGCGCCGCGCTCGGCGCGCGGCTGCGCGGCGGTACCGCCGACGGCGGCGGGGCGACGCGCGAACGCAAGGGCCTCGCGATCGACAACCGCACGCGCGTGATCGCGGTGGCCTCGGGCAAGGGCGGCGTCGGCAAGTCGTCGCTGACCGTCAACCTCGCCCTCGCGCTGCGCGCGCAGGGCCACGAGGTCGGCATCATCGACGCCGACATCTACGGCTTCTCGATCCCCGGCATGCTCGGCATCGACCAGCGGCCGGTGACGTTCGACGGCATGATCGTGCCGCCCGTCGCGCACGGCGTGAAGACGATCTCGATCGGCTACTTCCTCGACGACGAGGGCGCCGTGATGTGGCGCGGCCCGATGCTGCACCGCGCGCTCGAGCAGTTCATGACCGACGTGCACTGGGGCGGGCTCGACTACCTGTTGATCGACATGCCGCCCGGCACCGGCGACATCGCCATCTCGCTCGGCCAGCTGTTCACCGAGGCCGGCCGCCGCGTCGAGTCGATCATCGTGACGACGCCCAACCAGGCCGCGCAGCGCGTCGCCGAGCGCGCCGCCGCCGTCGCGCACCGCATGAAGATGGAGATCGCGGGCGTCGTCGAGAACATGAGCTACCGCGTGTGCGCCGTGCTGCGGTGAGCGCGACGACGTGTTCGGCTCGGGCGGCGGCCAGTCGCTCGCCGACAAGGTCGGTGTGCCGCTGCTGCGCGCAGATTCCGCTCGAGCCGGCCGTCCGCGCCGGCGGCGACGACGGCGTGCCGGTGATGGTGGCCGACCCGGAGACGCCCGCCTCGCAGGCGATCGCCGAGCTCGCACGCGCCCTGGTGCGCACCGGCAAGCCGGATCCGGCGCAGCGGATGACGCGCCGCCTGCAGGTGCTGTAGCCCACGTCACCCTTCAGGGGGACGCCGCCCGGCATCCCCCTTCCCGATGAACGTAGGGTGATCGACGAGCTGAACACCCTTGCGCTGATGCGGGCCCGCGACCAGGGGCGGGCACTGCTCGCAACGGTGCGGCGCGCGATGATCGAGGTGGAGCGACCTGCACGCCACGCGCTCGTCTGCCTCCTCGCCGACGGACACCTCCTGATCGAGGATGTGCCGGGCGTCGGCAAGACCACTCTGGCGCGCATCATCGCCCGGGCGATCGGCGGCCACGACTCGCGCATCCAGTGCACCGCCGACCTGGTGCCGGCCGACATCATCGGCGTCGAGATCCGCTCCGACAATCCCGCGCTGCGGCCGCACGTGTTCGACCCGGGCCCGCTGTTCGCGAACGCGGTGGTGCTGGACGAGGTCAACCGCGCCACGCCGAAGCTCCAGGCCGCCCTGTTCGAGGCGATGGAGGAGCGGTTCGTCTCGGTCGCCAAGAAGCGCCATCCGCTGCCGCGGCCGTTCTTCGTGGTGGCCACGATGAACCCGTACAACCCGGAGGAGGAGACCTTCCGGCTGGCGCACGGCCAGCGCGACCGGTTCGCCATCGCGACCGCGATCGGCTACCCGTCGGAGGCCGGCGAGGTGACGCTGCTCGACCGGTTCGCCGGCTACGACGCGCTCGCCGACATCGATCCGATCGTGGCGCCGGGCGACGTCGTCAAGGTGCAGCGCGGCGTGGCGCTCGTCCACGTCCCGGACATCGTCCGCGAGTACATCGTCAAGCTGGTGCGCGCGACCCGCGACTTCGAGGGCGTCAACGTCGGCGCCTCGCCGCGTGCCGCGCTGTCGCTGCAGCGCTGCTGCCAGGCCCTCGCGCTGATCTCGGACTGCACCGAGGTGCAGCCCGACCACGTGCAGGAGCTGTTCGTCCCGTGCCTCGCGCACCGCATGCAGTTCCTGCCCGGCGTCGACGGCAACGCCACGGCCGAGGCGATCCTCGCCGTCGGTGCAGGCGCCGGCGTGGAAGAAGCCGAACCTGGTCGCAGCGGTGGACGACCTGCTGGACGCGCACATGCCGGCGCCGCTGTCCGCCGACCTGCCGGGCGTCTCGCGCCTGCAGCGGCGGCTCGAGGGCGGCTGAGCTAGAACGATTGGCGGTCGCCGGGGCGGAGCGGATGCACCGTGACGCCCTCGAGACCGAGCTTCGCGATCTCCGCCTCCACGAGCTCCGGCGTGCCCGTGAGCGCCGGGAACGTCCCCCAGTGCCCGCCGATGACGTGCTTGACCCCGAGCAGGCGCACCGCGTGGGCGGCCTCGAGCGGCCCCATCGTGTACAGGTCGCCGATCGGGAGGATCGCCACGTCGGGCTGGTAGATCTCGCCGATCAGGGCCATGTCGGAGAACACGCAGGTGTCGCCCGCCTGGTAGACCTTGAAGCCGTCGGCGAACGTGATCACGAAGCCCGCCGGCTCGCCGCCGTACCCGACGATCGACTCGCCGTCGACGATGCTGCCGGAGTGGATCGCGTGAGTCATGGTGAAGCGGATCCCGAGCTGCTCCACCGACCCGCCGGTGTTGAACCCGACGACGTTCACGCCCTTCGCCCCGAAGTGCATCGCGAGCTCGTACTTGGCCAGCACCGGGCAGTCGTGCTTGCCGTGCACGGCCTCGACATCGGCGATGTGATCGCCGTGCCCGTGGGTCAGGAGCACCAGGTCGACACGGGCCGGATCGCGGAGCGCGGCAGGGATCGTCGGGGCCGTCAGCCAGGGATCGACGAGCACGTGCGTGCCGTCCGGGGTGGTGTGTCCCCAGGTGCCGTGGCCGTACCACGTGATCTCGACGCTGCCTGCCATCGCGAAGCTCCTCCTCGGCCGTTTCGGCAGGAGCATACTTCCCGCCGTGACTCAGAGGCGATACGCAGCGACCGAGGCCGAAGTACGACGCGCGCTGGACGGCGTGTACGAGGATCTCGATCCCGGGGACGCGCTCTGGCGCTGCACCGCCGGGCCGTACCAGACCCCCGTCGACGTGGTCGTCGAGGACGGCCCCGTCGTCGTCGCCCGGGCCGCCGTCGCGGCCGCGCCGGAGCTGACCGGACCGCTGGCGCGGGCCTTGGCGATCGAGCACGACTCGCTGCTGTTCGGCCGCTTCGTGCAGGCTGACGGGATGATCCGCGTCGAGCACGCCATCGTCGGCGGCCACACGATGAACGACCAGGAGGTCCGCATCGCGGTGTGGGCCGTCGCCTGGGCCGCCGGCGCCTACAGGGCGCGCTGGGAGCGGCACGTCGCCGGGCAGCCCCTCACCGGTGGCGAGCCCGTGCCGGGCGTCGCAGCCCGCCGCGGCGCCGAGGACCGGGTGGCATCGACCCAGGCGCGCGTCGAGCGGTTCCTGCACGAGCAGCACGGCGGCTTCACGTACGACGAGGCGTGGGGCTACCACGGCCCGTTCGGCTCCACCCGGGTGTTCGTCTCGGTGCGCCACGTGCTGGAGACCTCGACCGCCGTGCTGGTCGCCTCGCCGGTGCTGTCGGGCGTCGATCTCACCGACGCCCTGGCGCTCGACGTCGCCGAGGTCGCCACGGCGCGGTCGTTCGGCAGGTTCGCCTACGCGGCCGAACGATCGGAGCTCTGGGCCGAGCACGCGATCCTGGGCGATGACCTCGATCCGGAGGAGCTCGCTGCCGCCATCACGGCCGTGGCGGAGCTGGGCGACGGCGAGGACGACCGCCTGCAGGGCGCGCACGGGGGCCGGCGCTACGCCGACCTGACGCGCTGACCCGGCGCAGTCCGTGCCGGAACCGTCACGGACCGCACGGAACACGCCAAAAATGTCCGATCGGCAGCCAGGCAGCCAATCGGACACCGACTAGGGCGCGGCGAGCAGCGTGGAGGCGGCGTCGCCCGCCCAGCCGAGCACGTCGGGCGGGTAGATGCCGAGCCACACGATCACGGCGACGGCCAGCACGGCGCAGGTGCCGGCCCAGGCCGTTCCCGGCGCGGGAGCGAGCATCGCGCCCGACTCGCGCCGCCGGTCGTACAACGCGAGCCCGATGCGCAGGTAGTAGCCGAGGCTGATCACGGTCGACGCGACACCGACGATGGCGAGATACGTGTAGTCCGCATCGACGGCGGCGGCGAACAGGTAGAACTTCGCGAGGAAGCCGGCCGTCGGCGGGAAGCCGCCCAGCGACAGCAGGAAGATGGCGAGCGCGGCACCGAGGATGGGGCGCGAGAAGCCCCACCCACGGAGCGAGTCGAGCGTCGCGGGCTGGCCGGTCTCGCGCTCGCGGATGGCGATCACGGTGAACGCACCGACGCTCGTGACGGCGTAGACGACGAGGTAGAACAGCAGCGCCTTGGCGCCCGCCTCGCCCGAGACCACTGCCATCAGCAGGTAGCCCGCATGGCCGACGGACGAGTACGCCAGCATCCGCTTCAGGTTCGTCTGCCGCAGCGCCGCGATGTTGGCGAACAGCATCGTGATGATCGAGGCGGCGGCGAGCGCGGGCCGCCACACGTCCCCCATGGCGGGCAGCGCCTGCACCAGCACGCGGAACAGCGCCGCGAAGGCCGCCGCCTTGGTGGCCGCCGACATGAACGCGGTCACCGGCGTGGGCGACCCCTCGTAGACGTCGGGCGTCCACATGTGGAACGGGACGACGGCGATCTTGAACCCGAGACCGGCCAGCACGAGCGCCGTGCCGGCCAGCGCCAGCAGGCTGTTCGGATCCTCGGCCACGCCCTTCGCGATCTCGGGGAAGCCGAAGGAGCCGGTGGCGCCGTACAGGAACGCCGCGCCGTAGAGCAGGATCGCGGAGCCGATCGAGCCGAGCACCAGGTACTTCAGCCCCGCCTCGAGCGACGCCGAGCTGCGCGTCTCGAACGCGCACAGCGCGTACAGCGAGATCGAGAACGTCTCGAGCGTGATGAACAGCGAGATGAACGAGTTGGAGGCCGCCAGCAGGTCCATGCCCGCCGCGGCGACGAGGAGGAACGCGACGAACTCCGGCCCGTGCTCGCGCAGCCGCGACCAGCCGTAGGCGCCCATCAGCGTCAGCAGGCCGGAGGCGGCCACGATCACCCGCACGACGTTCGCGAACTGGTCGACGACGAACTGGCCCTCGATGACGCTCCACGAGCCGCCGCCGTAGTCCCAGATCACGCCGACCGCGACCAGCGAGCCGATGAAGCAGCCCATGCCGACGAACATCGCGAGGTCGCGTGCCCGGCGATCGCGGACGGCGACGGCGGCGAGCAGCAGGAACGCCGCGCCGCCGAGCAGGATCAGGTCGGGCGCCAGCG
The DNA here is from genome assembly GCA_963722525.1 of uncultured Actinomycetes bacterium. GTDB lineage: Bacteria > Actinomycetota > Thermoleophilia > Gaiellales > F1-60-MAGs149 > VFJZ01. Next base: position 2,795,676 of record CAVRMM010000002.1, read on the forward strand.
CGCTCCACTGGATGGTCGGCGTCGTCACTTCGCAACCTCTTCGGCGGCGGGCACGGCGAGCTGGGAGGTCGCCGCGTCGACCCGCTCGGTGACGGCGTGCGGGTAGAACGAGAGCGCGAGCACGGCCGCCACGAGCGGGATCACGGCCGCGAACCCGCCACCGCGGAGCTCCGGCGGGTTGGACAGGCCGACGGCGTCGCCCTCACGGTCGTGCAGGATCGCGGAGATCCACCGGAGCATGTACATGGCGGCGAGAATCACCGCGAGCGACGCGATCACCCCGACCGCGGCCTTCGCCTCGAACGCGCCCAGCAGGACCAGGAACTCCGAGGCGAACGCGCTCGACCCGGGCACGGCGAGCGCCGCGACGCCGACGATGATCACGATCGTCGCCAGCACCGGTCTGCCGCGCGCGAGGCCGCCGAGCCGCGCGAACGCGTCCTGACCCGTCGTGTGCGCCGTCCAGCCGGCGAGCAGGAACAGCGCCGCCGACAGCAGGCCGTGGTTGACCATCTGGAACGCCGCGCCGGTGGCGCCCCGGTCGTTGAGCGCGAAGATGCCGAGCGTCACGAGCCCCATCTGCGCGATCGACGAGTACGCGATGACGCCGCGCGCGTCGGGCTGGCGGAAGGCGAGCAGCGAGCCGTACAGCAGGCCGATCACCGCCGCCCCGACGAGGATCCAGCGGAAATCGGACACCGGCTCGGGGAAGGTCGGCAGCACGATCCGCAGGAAGCCGTAGGCGCCGGCCTTCGAGGCCACGCCCGAGAGCACGGCCGCGACCTCGGGCGGCGCGCTGCGGTACGCGTCGGGCAGCCAGCCGTGCAGCGGCCACACCGGCGCCTTGATGGCGAAGGCCAGGATGAACGCGGCGAACACCCAGTTCGAGTTGGACGTGCCGATCTCGGTCAGGTCGAACGAGCCCGCCTCGAGCCCGATCACGATCATCCCGACGAGCATCAGCAGCGTGCCGACGAACGTGTAGATGAGGAACTTCAGCGTGCCCTTGCGGCGCTCCGGCCCGCCCCAGATGCCGATCAGGAAGTAGAGCGGGATCAGCATCGCCTCGAACCCGACGTAGAACAGGATCAGGTCGCGGGCGCAGAACACGAGGATCAGCGCCGCCTCCAGCACCAGCAGCAGCGCCAAGTACGACCGGCCGCGGTAGCGGCCCTCCCAGGCCGCATAGCCGAGCGCGCAGGTCATCACAAGCACGGTCATGCAGACCATCACCAGCGACAGGCCGTCGAGCCCGACGTGGTAGCGGACGCCGAGGTCGGTCAGCCACGCCTTGTTCGTCTCGAACCCGAACGAGCCGTCGGTGGGGACGTCGGGGATGATCGTCGCGACCAGCCAGTAGATCGGGAGCACCTGGGCGGCGACCGCCACCAGCGCCAGGCCCTCGCGCGGAACCGGCAGGAGCATCACGACCAGCGCCACGATCAGCGGGAAGACGATCAGCGCCGTCGCGTTCACGGTGTAGACGTCGAACATCAGGCCGCCTGCACCATGAAGTAGAAGACGAGGCCGGCGACGCCGAGCGCGAACACCAGGGCGTAGATCCGGACGAGGCCGTTCTGCACGACGGCGAACGTGCGGCCCGCGCGGACGGCCAGCGAGCCGATGCGCGTCGGGCGCCAGCAGCAGCACCGGCTGCTCGATGGTGCGGCGCAGCGTCACGGACAGCCAGACGGCCGGGACGTAGAACGCGTAGTGGTACGAGCTCATCCCAGAAGAACTTGCGCTCCGACAGGATCGCGAGCGGCCGGGGGAACGGCACCGGCGAGGTGCGGCCCTTGCCCCAGATGCGCGCCGCGGCGAGGATGCCGATCAGCCCGGCGGTCGTCGCCACGAGGGTCGCGATCCACTCGTTCGACACCGACGGCTCGAGCATCGGCACGCCGCCGTAGACGATCGGCTCGAGCCAGTCGGAGAAGAGGTGCGTGACGCCGGGGATCTGCACGACGCCCGCCACGGCGGCGAGCACCGTGAGGATGTAGACCGGGATCAGCATCGAGCGCGGCCCCTCGCCGTCCTCCGTGTGGTGCGGCGCGTGGTGCGCGGCGTACTCGCTCGGCGGCCCGCGGAACACGACGAACATCAGCCGCGAGGCGTACAGACCGGTCAGCAGGGCGCCGACGACGCCGCCGACGAACGCGAGCATGCCCCAGAACCCGCCCAGCTCGAGGCCGGAGGCGAGGATGGCGTCCTTCGAGATGCCGCCGGACAGCGGGAACACGCCGGCCAGCGCGAACGTGCCGATCCACATGCACAGCGCCGTCCGCGGCAGCCACTGCTCGAGGCCGCCCATCTTGCGGATGTCCTGCTCGTCGGCCAGCGCGTGGATGACGACGCCGGCGCCCATGAACAGCAGCGCCTTGAAGAACGCGTGCGTCGTCAGGTGGAAGATGCCCGTCCAGTACGCGCCGAGGCCGACGCCGACGAACATGTACGCGATCTGGCTCATCGTCGAGAAGGCGATGATGCGCTTGATGTCGGTCTGCGTGAGCGCCGTCAGGCCGGCCATCAGCAGCCCGGCGACGCCGATCGCGACGATCACGTGCTGGATCGTGGGCGCGTACGAGTAGAGCGGGTTCATGCGCGCGATCAGGTACACGCCGGCGGTCACCATGGTGGCGGCGTGGATGAGGGCCGAGACCGGGGTCGGGCCCTCCATGGCGTCGGGCAGCCACGTGTGCAGCGGCAGCTGCGCCGACTTGGCCAGGCCGCCGATCAGCAGCAGGCCGCAGATCCAGTTGATCGTCGACGTGTCGACGCCGAGCTGCGCGCGCTCGCCGAACACCTCGATGTAGTCGACGGTGCCCAGCTCGCGGAAGATCATGAAGATGCCGATCGCCATGCCGACGTCGCCCACGGCGTTCATGACGAACGCCTTCTTGGCGGCGGCGATCGCGCTCGGCTTCTGGTGCCAGAACCCGATCAGCAGGTACGACGACAGGCCGACCATGCCCCAACCGACCAGCAGCACGACGAAGTTCGCGGCCAGCACCAGGATCAGCATCGAGAACACGAACAAATTCAGGTACGCGAAGTAACGGCGCTCCTCGAGATCGCCGTGCATGTACCCGACCGAGTAGACGTGGATCAGGAAGCCGACGCCGGTGACCACGAGGAGCATCACGGCGGACAGCTGGTCGACGAGGATCGAGTTGTCGATGTGGAGGTCGCCCGACTCCATCCACGTCCAGGCGACGGAGTGGATCGAGCGCGACTCGTCCTCGAGGCCGTGCAGCCGCACGAACACGATCAGGCTGAGCGCGAAGGCGACGAGCATCACGCCGCACGCGATCCAGGCCGACAGGCGCCGCGGCAGGCGCTCGCCCGTGAACCCCAGCAGCGCGATCAGCACGCAGCCCGCGAGCGGCGCCGCGTACGCGAGCCATGCCGTCATGGAGATGCTCATGCCGTGCGCTCCTGCGGAGCTTCGCACGGCAATCGCCACCGCATGCAAGGGATTCCGCTGCGCTCCATCCGTTGCATGCTCATCAGCCGTGCAGCTCCACCAGCTCGTCGGTGTCGAGCGTCATCTTGCGGCGCTCCATCGCGACGATCAGACCGAGGCCGACCACGACCTCGGCCGCGGCGACGCCCATCACGACGAGCGCGAACACCTGGCCGTCGCGGCTGCCGTTGTAACGGCCGAAGCCGACCAGCGCCAGGTTGACCGAGTTGAGCATCACCTCGAGCGACAGCAGCACGACCAGCGGCGAGCGGCGCAGCAGCACGCCCGCGAGGCCGATCGCGAACAGCAGACCGGAGACGATCAGGTAGGAGCCGAGTCCGGGGGTCACTCGCCGCTCCGGCTGGCTGCCAGGTCGCGCGCCTCTTGCACGCGCCGCTGGCGCTCGTCCAGGTCGACGCGCATCGGCCGCGGGCCGGCGCCGAGCACCACCGCGGCGATCGCCGCGACGAGCAGCAGCAGCGACACCATCTCGAACGCGCCCACATACGTCGTCAGGAACAGCTCGCCCACGGTCTGCGGCGACCCGAAGTTGTCCTCGACCGCGGCCGGACTGTCGAAGCCGGAGCGGCCGATCACGAGCGCCAGCTCGACCAGGATCGCACCCGCCGCGACGCTGGCGACGACGATCTGCCACGTCCGGCGATGCTCGCCCGGCAGCTCGCCGCGCGGCCCGATGTAGGCGATCACGAACAGGAACATGACCATCACGGCGCCGGCGTAGACGATGATCTGCGCGGCGGCCACGAAGTCGGACTGCAGGAGGATGAACAGCGTCGCCAGCGACGCCAGGTTGCCCAGCAGCGCGATCGCCGAGATGAACGGGTTGCGTTGCAGGATCACTGCGAGCGCGCACGCGATGGCGGCGGCCGAGGCGACGAACCAGACGACCGTCGCCACTACCAGAGCCCCTTGACTTCGTCGTCGTCCGGCGTGCCCTCGGGGTTGGTGGCGGTCACGACCTCGTACATGCCGAGCGCGGCCTCCATCTCCTGCACGGGATGGTCGAACACGTCGATGGCCTTGGAGGGCGTCCGCCGCAGCGGCTTCTCGAGCAGCATCTCCTTCGTGTACACCAGCGCCTCGCGGGAGATCTCCGACAGCTCGAAGTCGTTGCCGAGCGTGATCGCGTCGAACGGGCAGGCCAGCTCGCAGTAGCCGCAGAAGATGCAGCGGGCCATGTTGATCTCGTAGATGCGGGCGTACCGCTCGCCGGCCGAGACGCGGTTGTCGACGGTGTTCTCAGCGGCGACCACGCGGATGCAGTCGGACGGGCACGCCGCCGCGCACAGCGAGCAGCCGACGCACTTCTCGAGGCCGTTCTCGTGGCGGTGCAGCTGGTGCCGGCCGCGGAACCGCGGGTAGACGGGCCGCTTGTACTCCGGGTAGCGCTGCGTGACGGGCTTCCGGAAGAGGTGCCGGAGCGTGACGCTGAATCCCTTGACCTGATCGAGCATGCGCAGCCGCCTATCCGTAGACCACGAAGAACGCGGTGACGAGGAGGTTGAGGGTGGCGGCCGGCAGCAGCACCTTCCATCCCAGCGACATCAGCTGGTCGAACCGCACACGGGGGACGGTGGCGCGCAGCCAGATGAAGATGAAGAGGAAGAAACCGGTCTTGAGGAGCATCCAGATCGGGCCGGGCAGCACCGGTCCGTTCGGCCCGGCCAAAAACAGCACGGAGGCCAGGGCCGACAGCGTGATGGCGTTGATGAACTCGGCGTTCGCGAACATGGCGAAGCGCATGCCGCCGTACTCCGTGTGGTAGCCGGCGACGACCTCGCCGTCGGCCTCGGCCAGGTCGAACGGCGGCCGATTCGACTCGGCCACGGCCGCCACCATGAACACCAGGAAGCCGAGGAACTGGGGCACGATGTACCAGAGCCAGTTGCTCTGCTCCTGCGCGATCTCGATGAACGACAGCGAGCCGGAGTGGATGACGACGCCGATCACGGCCAGCGTGAAGGCCACCTCGTAGGAGACCAGCTGGGCGATCGCACGCATGCCGCCGAGCAGCGAGTACTTGGAGCCCGACGCCCAGCCGCCGATCAGCAGGCCGTAGAAGCCGAGCGATCCGAGGGCGGCCACGAACAGCAGCGCCACGTTGGAATCGGCCATGTACAGGTGGAACTGGATGTCGGTGCCGGGCACCGTGGCGAGACCGCCGAACGGCATCAGGCCGAACGCGCCGATGGCGCAGAACAGCGAGACGAACGGCGCCAGCAGGTACAGCCGGGGGCGGGCCCCGTCGGGGATCATCGACTGCTTGCGCAGCAGCTTGCCGAGGTCGGCGATGGGCTGCAGCAGCCCCTGCGGCCCGACCCGGTTGGGGCCGAGGCGCGCCTGGAAGCGGCCGATCAGGCGGCGCTCCACCCACGTCATGACGGCGAAGAAGCCCATCAGCAGGTTCACGAGCGCGAACCCCTTGATGGCGGTGATGTAGAACCCGTCGACCATCAGGCGGGGAGCACCTCCGCGTCACCCGCGACGGGCGGGCCGCTCCAGTTGATCCGGACGGCACCGGCGCGGAGCCGGCGCGAGGTGCGCAGCGGCCCGGTGTGCTCGCCGCCCGCGTGGCGGACGGTGACCCGATCGTGCTCCGAGGCGCCGAGCCGGGCGGCGTCTTCGTGGTTGAGCATCACCCACGGCGCGCGCTGGTGCACCAGCGCGGGCGTGCGCTCGACCGCGACGCCCGAGAAGTGCGGTCGCGGCGCGATCAGGGCGAAACGGCCCGGTGCGGCGGGCTGCGGCTCGGCCGGCGGGGGGACGCTTGGCACGGAGGCCACGCGACGGGGACGCACCGGCAGCGGCGCGCGACCATTCAGCTCGCTCCAGGTGAGCGGGATGCCGAGCTCGCCGGCGAGCTGACCGTAGACGCTCGACGGCGCGGGCGAGATCTCGATGCCGAGGTGCGCGGCGATCGCCGCGTAGGCGGCCAGGTCGGGCACGCCGCTGGGCGGCTTGGTCGCCGGGCGGAGCCGCTGGATGCGTCCCTCGAGGTTCGTCGTCGTCCCCTCGCGCTCGTAGTCGACGCCCTGCGGGAGCACGATGTGGCTCCACGAGACCGACGTGTTCACGAACGGCGAGACGGTGACGACCTGGCGCAGCTGCGCGAGCGCCATCTGCCAGCGGTCGGCCTCGGGCCACTCGGCCGTCGGGTCGACGCCGAGCAGCACCAGCGACTGGACGGTGCCGGCCTCGATCGCCGCCAGCACCTCGTCGCCGCCGCCGGCCAGGCCGCAGAGGCGGGCGCCGCGCTCGTTCGCGCCGGTGGGCAGGGGCAGGACGCCGCCCCGCTCGTGCAGGCCGAGCGCGTGCGCGGCCGCGGCGATGGCGGCGGTGTCGACCGGGTCGGTGACGATCAGCACGGGGAACGCCGCGGTGGCCAGCGCGCCCGGATCGCGGACGAGGCCGGCCAGGGCGTGCGCGGTCGAGGCGCCGGCCGTCTGGCGCACCGTGCCGGCATCGCGATCGAGCAGCGATCCGCCGGGGCCGACCACCATCACGTGGGCACCGCGGCGGCGGGCCTTGCGGATGCGCAGGTCGAGCACGCCGCCGCGATCGGCGACGTCGCCGTCGCCCACGATCGCGATCACGTCGGCGCGGTCGAGGTCGTCGATGCGCGCCGCGTACGGGTCGAGCCGCTCCCATGCACCGGCGGCGGCGACCGGCCCGGAGGCGGTCAGCGCGCGGAGCTCGCGCGCGATGCGGCCCCAGGTGTAGGCCTCCTCGTTGGTGAGGTTGCCGCCGGTGACGATGGCGACCGAGCCGGGGCCGCCGACGGCGTCGGCGTGGCGCAGGCGCTGGCCGATGGTGCGCGTGACCTCGTTCCACGAGACCGGCGCGAGGCCCGTCTCGGAGCGCACCAGCGGCTCGTTCAGGCGGTCGGCGAGCGGCTCGTACCGCGCGAACCGGCCGCGGTCGCAGAGCCAGCCCTCGTCGACCTCGGGATGGTTGCGCGACAGCACCCGCTCGGTCTGGCCCTCGCGGACGGTCGCCCACGTGTTGCAGCCGACCGCGCAGCCGCCGCAGACCGACGGCACGTTGACGATCTCCCACGGCCGCGCCTTGAACCGGTACGGCGTCGGCAGCAGGGCGCCGACCGGGCACAGCTCGGTGACGTTGCCGGAGAAGGCGCCGACGTACGGGCGCTCCTGGAACGTGGCGATGACGCTGCGGGCGCCGCGCTCGCGCGCGATCAGCTCGCCGTCCTCGGCCACGTCGGACGAGAACCGGGTGCAGCGGTAGCAGAGGATGCAGCGCTCGCGGTCGAGCACGATCGACGGCGAGATCGGCAGCGGCTTCTCGTAGGTGCGCTTCGGCAGCGTCATGCGGCTCTTGCCGGGGCCGTACCGGAACACCAGGTCCTGCAGCGGGCACTCGCCGCCCTTGTCGCAGACGGGGCAGTCGAGCGGGTGGTTCAGGAGCAGGAACTCGAGGACCGCGTCCTGGCCCTCCTCGGCCTTCTCGGACGTGGCCGCGCTCTTCACGACCATGCCGTCGGCGGCGGTCATCGTGCAGGCCGCCTGCAGCTTCGGCATCGGCCGGCCGCCCATCTCGACCTCGACCAGGCACATGCGGCACGCGCCGACCGGCGGGCCGAGGCGCGGCTCGTAGCAGAACACCGGGATCTCGACGCCCGCGAGCGCGGCCGCGACGACCAGGGGCGTGCCGGCGGGCACCTGCACCTCGCGGCCGTCGAACGTGACCGTCACCGTCGTGGACTCGGTCGTCGCCATCAGGCGGGCACCAGCGGCAGGTTGCGCTTCAGCTCGGGATAGAGCGCGCCGAACGGCGACGCCAGCGCGTCGGGCACGCCGACGCCGATGCAGGCCTCGAACTCCTCGCGGAAGTGCTTCAGGTACGAGCGCACCGGCATCGCGCAGGCGTCGCCGAGCGGGCACAGGCACTTGCCCTCGATGCGGTCGCACATCTCGACCAGCAGGTCGATCTCGTGCATCCGCGCCTCACCGGAGGCGACGCGCTTCAGCAGATCGACCATCCACCGCGTGCCCTCGCGGCACGGCGTGCACTTGCCGCACGACTCGTGGCGGTAGAAGTCGGCGACGCGCAGCGCGAGGTGCACCATGCTGGTGCGGTCGTCCATGACGATCACGGCGCCCGACCCGGCCATCGAGCCGGCCGCGGCCACGGTCTCGACGGCGATCTGCACGTCCAGGTCCTCGGGCAGCAGGATCGGCGCCGACGAGCCGCCGGGAATGAAGCACTTCATCGGCCGGCCGCCGGCGACGCCGCCCCCGCATCCCTCGATCAGGTCGCGGTAGGTGGCGTTGACGGGCAGCTCGTAGTTGCCGGGCCGCTGGACGTGGCCGGACAGCGACATCACGCGGGTGCCGGTCGTCTGCTCGGTACGCAGCGCCTGGTAGGCCTCGGCGCCCATCGCGAAGATGTACGGCACCGTCATGACGGTCTCGACGTTGTTGAGCAGGGTCGGGCTCTTCCACGCGCCGGAAACGGCCGGGAACGGCGGCTTCGCAGTCGGCTGACCGCGCTCACCGTTGAGGGCGGACAGCAGCGCCGTCTCCTCGCCGCAGATGTAGGCGCCGGCGCCCCGGTGCACGTAGATGTCGACCGCGCCGGGTGCGCCGGGCAGGGCGGTGCCGAGATAGCCGCGCGCGTAGGCCTGCGCGACGGCCGCGTTCAGCTCCTCGGCCTCGGTCGCGTACTCGCCGCGGATGAAGATGTAGGCGGAGCGCGAGTCGATCGCGTTGCAGAGCATGATGCAGCCCTCGATCAGGGCGTGCGGGTTGCGCAGCATCAGCTCGCGGTCCTTGAACGTGCCGGGCTCGGACTCGTCGGCGTTCACGACCAGGAACCGCTCGCCCTTGCCGATGAACGACACCTTCATGCCGGTCGGGAAGCCGGCGCCGCCGCGGCCGCGCAGGCCCGAGTCCTTCAGCTCCTGCACGAACTCGTCGAACGGCCGCGCGGCCTGGGCGAAGGCGGTCTTGTACCCGCCCGCGGCCTCGTAGTCGGCGATGTCGGAGCGCGCCCCGTCGAAGTCGAGCAGGATCGCGTCGGAGCGCGGGGCGGCGTAGGTGGGACCCTGCATCAGTGGTGGCCTCCCTCGCGGGACCGGAGATCGGCGACGACCGTGCGCGCGTCGTCGGCGGTGAAGTGCTCGAGGTAGCGGTGGTCGACCGAGACGACCGGCCCCCAGCCGCAGCCGCCCAGGCACTCGACGGAGCGCAGCGTGGCGACGCCGTCGGGCGAGGTCTCGCCCAGCCGGCAGCCGAGCTCCTTCTCGAACGCCGTCACGACGTCGGTGGCGCCGACCAGGCAGCAGGAGACGTTGGTGCACACCTCGACCACGTGCTCGCCGACCGGCTCCAGGAAGAACATGTCGTAGAAGGACGCGACCGCCTGGCACTGCGCGACCGGCAGGTCGATGCAGCGCGACACCTCCTCGAAGGCCTCGGGCGACAGCCAGCGGTACTTCTCCTGCGCGATGCGCAGGGCGGCGAGGATGGCCGAGCGGCGATCGGGGTACTTCGCGATCTCCGCCTGGATGGCGTCGTACAGCGTGTCCACGGCCATCAGCGGTCGCAATCTCCCATGACCGGGTCGATCGAGGCCAGGATCGCGATCAGGTCGGCCAGGTAGTGGCCGGTCGCGAGCGCCGCCAGCGACGACAGCGTCACGAAGCTGGGCGGCCGCAGGCGGGCCCGCCACGGCTTGGCCGTGCCGTCGGAGATCATGTAGAAGCCGAACTCGCCGCGGGCCGACTCGATCGGCGCGTAGATCTCGCCGGGCGGCACGCGGAAGCCCTCGGTGACGATCTTGAAGTGGTGGATCAGCGATTCCATCGACGTGTGCAGCTCGTGGCGCGGCGGCAGCACGACCTTGCGGTCGTCGGAGATGAACGGGCCCTCCGGCAGGCCGTCGAGGCACTTCTCGATCAGGTCGAGCGACGAGCGCATCTCCTGGACGCGCACCCAGAACCGGTCGAACACGTCGCCGTTCTGGCCCAGCACGGGCTGGTAGTCGAGCTCGCGGTAGGCGCCGTAGCCGCCGTTCGCGCTGCGCAGGTCCCACGGGATGCCGGAGGCGCGCACGTTCGGGCCGGACTGCGCCATCTGGATCGCGAACTCGGGCGGCATCACCCCGACGCCGACGGTGCGCGAGCGCCAGATCGGGTTCTGGCCGATCAGGTCCTCGTACTCGCCGATGCGGCCGCGCATGTAGGAGATGAACTGGCGCGCCTTCGGCTCGAAGCCCTTCGGAAGGTCCTCGGCGACGCCGCCCACCTGGCCGTAGCGCGGGTGCATGCGCTGGCCGGTCACCATCTCGAACAGGTCGAGCACGTAGTCGCGGTCGCGGAAGCAGTAGAACAGCAGCGCGATGCCGCCGAGGTCGACCGAGCCGGTGCCGAGGAAGATCAGGTGCGAGTGCAGCCGGGTGAGCTCCTGGAAGATCACGCGCAGGTACTCCCCGCGGCGCGGCACCTCCAGCTCGAGCAGCTTCTCGACGGCCATGCAGAAGGCCACCTCGCCCGAGAAGAACGACAGGTAGTCCATGCGCGGGACGTACGTGATCGCCTTCCAGTACGTCTTCTGCTCGATGTTCTTCTCGATGCCCGTGTGCACGTAGCCGAGCTCGTTGCGCAGGCCGGCCACGATCTCGCCGTCCAGGTGCACGACCAGCCGCAGCACGCCGTGCGTGGACGGGTGGTTGGGGCCGAGGTTGATCTCGAGCAGGTCGGGGTTGTCGCTCGACGGCACCGTCACCGACGGCGTCGGCGTCGGGATGCCGAGCACCGGCCAGGCCTGCTTGCGCGGCTGGGTGGCGGCCATCAGACCTCGTCCGAGAACTGCACGGGCTCGCCGCCGATGGGCGAGTCCTTGCGATGCGGGTGGCCTTCCCAGTAGTCGGGAAGCAGGATCCGGACGAGGTTCGGGTGCCCGGTGAAGACGACGCCCATCATGTCGTAGGCCTCGCGCTCGTGGTAGTCGGCGGAGGGGAACACGGGGATCAGCGTCGCGATCTCCTCGCCGTCGTCGAGCCACGCCTGGATGCGCAGGCGGCGGTGCTCACCCGGCGCGACGGTCATCAGCTTCAGCAGGTGGCTGGAGACGGTGAATCGCTTGTCGCCGAGCGGCTTCGGCACCGCCGCGTTGCCCCAGGAGCCGGCGCGGTTCATGTCGCGGCCGCCGAACTGGTTGGTGCCCCAGTAGCCGGCGACGTCGCCGCCGTAGCCGAGCCAGTCGGCCGTGACGACGTCGGACAGGTAGTCGTAGCCCTCGTGGTCGCGCAGGTACGTCGCGGTCTCGACCCAGCGGTCGGCCGCGACCACGATCGTGAGCTCGTCGCGGTCGATCTTGTGCAGCAGCACGCCGCCCTCGCCGAGGGCGGCGGTGAGCCGCTCGAGCGCGCCGGTGTCAGGGTCGCCCCAGGTCGGCTGCGAGATCTCGCGAATCGGCTCAGGCATCGCTCTGCTGCTGGAGGTACGCGGGCGGGATGCCGGCCTTGATCTTCTTCTGCAGCGTCAGCAGGCCCTCGACGACGGCCTCCGGGCGGGGCGGGCAGCCGGGCACGTAGACGTCGACCGGGACGATCTTGTCCACGCCCTGCAGCACCGCGTAGTTGGCGAACATGCCGGCGGTCGACGAGCAGGCGCCCATCGCCATCACCCACTTCGGCTCGAGCATCTGCTCGTACAGCTGGCGGATCGGCTCGGCCATCTTGTGGGCGACGCGGCCCGACACGATGATCAGGTCGGCCTGGCGCGGGGTGGCGCGCACGACCTCGGAGCCGAACCGCGCGACGTCGTAGCGCGCCGAGGTGATCATCGCGATCATCTCCATGGCGCAGCAGGCGAGGCCGAAGCCGAACGGCCAGACCGAGTTGGACGACGCCCACGCGATCGCCTTGTCGACGGTCGTGGTCATCACGATGTCCTCGAGCTGCGTCGCACGCAGCGAGCGCCGCACTTCTGCGGGCGGAATCACTTCCACTGGAGTGCTCCCTTCCGCCAGATGTAGATGTAGCCGATCGCCAGCACCGTCACGAACGCGCACAGCTCGACGAAGCCGAACACGCCCAGCGGCTCGAGGATCACGGCGAGCGGGTAGAGGTAGACGATCTCGATGTCGAAGACGATGAACAGCATCGCCGTCAGGTAGTAGTTGACCGACAGGTTGGTCGGCTGGAACGAGCCCGGCGAGACGCCCGACTCGAACGAGTACGACTTCTGCCGGCCCTCCCGCCGGCCGCGCGTGCCGAGGGCGACGGACGCGTACAGCAGGCTGCCCGCGACGAGCGCCGCGAAGAGCAGGTAGATGAGCAGGGAGGCCCAGTCGCCGAGCATCAGCGCCCCCTCCTTCGGCTGTTCGCAGCCAGTTCCTTGAGCCCCATGGCAGCTGCCACCTCGCGCCAGACTCTAGCGCGGCCTTCCGGCAGTAACAAACCACCACCTCGCGACGATCCGGCGAAGGCGCCCAATCGCGCGCTGCGAGCCGATTTGCGGCCAATCATCGTGCGCTTCGGCACGTGTCACAAGCGCGGCCGGCGGACACGCACTACGCTTCCCGGAATGGCACGGACGGTCACGATCGTCGACTACCGCGAGACGTGGCCCGCGGAGTTCGGGCGCCTCGCCGCGGCACTTCGGTCCGCCTACGGTCCGGCGGCCCTGCGGATCGACCACATCGGCTCGACGGCGGTGCCCGGACTGGCCGCCAAGGACGTGATCGACGTGCAGGTGACCGTGGCGTCGCTCGGCGACGTGCCCGCGGCCCTGCCCGGCTTCGTCGGGGTGCCCTACCTCGCCGATCACCCGCCGCCGGGCTTCGCCGGCGAGCCGGCCGAGCTGGCGAAGCGCTTCTTCCGCGCCGCCCCGGACGGGCGCCCTGCCCACGTCCACGTGCGCGAGCACGGCCGGCTGAACCAGCGCTATCCCCTGCTGTGCCGCGACTACCTCCGCGCCACGCCGGCGGCCGCGGCGGCGTACGTCGAGGTCAAGCGCTCGCTGGCCGCCCGGTTCGGAGACGACCGCGACACCTACTCCGAGCTGAAGGATCCGGTGTTCGACGTGCTGATGGCCGGTGCCGAGGCCTGGGCGGGCGCCACCACGTGGACGATGGAGACCGACCGATGCCTGAGTCGAAGGACGACCTGCGCCGCCGCCTGCGCCGCGCGCGCACCGACCGCACCGACCGCGAGCGCGCCACGGTGGCTGCCGCCTTCGCCGGCTACGCCGCCGCGCTCGAGGGCACCACCATCGCAGCATTCGTCGGCGTGCACTCGGAGCCTCCGACCCTGCCGCTGCTCGAGGCGCTCCACGCGCGCGGCGTGCGCGTGCTGCTGCCGGTGCTGCTCGCCGACATGGATCTCGACTGGGCGCCCTTCACCGCCGCCGCCGATCTGGTGGACGGCCGCCTGGGACTGCTCGAGCCGGTCGGCCCGCCGCTGGGGCCCGATGTGATCGCGACGGCCGACCTGGTGCTCGTGCCGGCGCTGGCCGTCGACCGCAGCGGGCAGCGGCTCGGCCAGGGCGGCGGCTCGTACGACCGGGCCCTGGTGCGGGCCACGGCACCGGTGGTGGCGGTGGTGTTCGGCGACGAGGTCCTCGAGACCCTGCCGACCGAGATGCACGACCGATCGGTGGACGGCGTCCTGACGCCGGATCGCGGACTTCGCTGGCTGCGGGAATCTCCGGGCGGTGGCGCGCGTTGAATATCTCGCTACGCTGAGAGGACACCGATGTCCGACACCCTCGCCAATACCACCATCACCATCACCCCCAAGGCCGCCGACAAGGTCCGCGAGTTCATCGCGGCCGAGGACGACGGCGCCGAGGTCCTGCGCATCGCCGTGCAGGGCGGTGGCTGCTCCGGATTCCAGTACGCGCTCGGTTTCGACGAGGCGCCCGCCGAGGGCGACGCCGTGATCGAGATGCACGGCGTCCGGATCGTCGTCGATCCCTTCAGCCTGCCGTACCTCAGCGGCGCGGGCATCGACTTCGTCGACGGGCTGAACGGCACCGGGTTCAAGATCGAGAACCCGAACGTCGTCGCCGGTTGCGGCTGCGGCTCGTCCTTCCAGATGAAGGACGGCGAGGAGTCCGCCGACGCGGCCGCCGATTCCGGCGACGCGGGCTGCTCCACCTGCGCCTCGCACTGACGCCCTAGGGCGTGAGGGTGTAGCCGAGCGTGCTGTCGTTCGAGCGGATCGGCAGCGAGATGATCGCCGTGCGGTCCGAGGTCGGCGCCGAGCGGGCGTTCTGCGGGATCACGACTCGGATGCGCGCGCCCGCGGGCAGGGGCGCGTCGAACGCGACCAGGTAGTCGCGGCCGTCGACCAGGCGGACGCGCAGGCGCGTCGCGCCGGCGGCGCTGCGCTCGCCCGACTCGAGGCGCACGTTGGTGGTCGCGTTGCCGCGGATCACGTCGTACGACGCGGTGCGGTAGGCCGGGAAGCGCAGCTGCGCCAGCAGGCCGCGGGCGCCGACGATGCGCCGCCGCACGTGGATGGTCGTGGGCGTGAAGTCGTGCGCCACCGTCACCTGGCGCTTGCCGCTGCCCGCCCGGGTCTGGCTGTGCAGGCGCTTGAAACCGCCGCCGCCGGGCCGGACGTCGGCGCTGAGGCGGCCCATGGTCGGCGAGAAGCGCGTGAAGCCTGGGCTGGGTCTCGAGGATCGTGCGCCGGCCGGCCGAGAGGCGGAGGCCGAACGCCGTCGATGTAGCCCCGTTGCCGCCGGTGCCGGACAGCGGCACGCCCTTGTCGTCGAGCAGCCGCGACAGCTCCGCGCCGCCGTTGCCGACGGCCGTCGCCTGCGTGATCGCGGTCGAGTACGACGGCGTGGTGACCGCGAGGCGGCGGATGTCGGGGTCGAAGCCGTAGGCCGGCGGCAGCGGTGCGGCCGCCATCCTGCCGAGGCCGAGCACCGCCGCGCGCGTCGCCAGCGAGGCGAAGCGCGCCGCCGTCAGGGCCGGGTCGAGGCGGGCCTGCGACGCCGCGTTCTTGATCGCGTAGAACGTCGATCCGAGCAGCGGGCCCTCGGTGACGGCGAGGCGGTCGTACATGCGCAGCGACTGGTCGAACACGTACTTCGCCTGGTTCCGCGCCGTCGCGCCGAACGCCAGCCGCCGCGACGACGCCACCGCCAGCAGGCCGTTGCCGGCGAGCGCCCAGTAGCGCCGCAGCTGCCAGCGGATGAAGCCGTGGCCGGTGTCCCAGTTCATCGCCCCCGCGTGCGTCCAGTCGCCGTACAGCACGCGCCGCTGCCAGCGACGGGCCATCTCGCCCTGGGCGCCGGAGATCGGACGCATGCCCTGCGTCCGGGCCAGGTCGTACGGCAGCACGACGCCGAGCACCATGCTGGCGTACTCGCTGGTCGAACTGCGGTTCACCGCCGCGCCCTGCTGGTCGGGCCGGTAGTGGAAGCCGTAGCCGGCGTTGAGGTTGGTCGTGCCCGCCCGGGTTGCGCTTGCGGGCGTGGTCGAGGAACCACGTGAGCAGCTTGCGATACGGCGACCGCGCGAGCGAGCGGCCGTTCACGACCGAGTCGGCGAGGTAGAGGTCGGCGTTCCAGTTGACCTGGTCGAGGTGCCGCTTGGCGTTGAACGACGACCGCGCGACGAGCGCGATCCGGTTGCGGACGCGGCGCTGCAGCGCCGGCGAGAGGCCGATCTTCGCCCGCGCCTGGTAGGCCGCGGCGAGCGCCTCCGCCACCTTCGGGTCGAGCGAGAAGTGCCCGGCGGTGTTGGCCGCGTCCATGCGCGACGTCCAGCCGGGGCCGTGGCTCGACTTGAGCCGGAACGCGGGCGCCTGCGTCAGCCCCCGCACCAGCGCCCGGGCGCGCGCGTCCTGCCGGGTCGCGCCCGTGTGCCCGGCCAGGGCGGCGTTGGCGTGCGTGTAGAGCATGGCGGCGTTGACCCGCACGAACAGCGTGCGGTTGGTGCGGTACGCACCCGCCTTCGCGTCCCACGACGGGTTCAGCGCAACCTGGAGCCGGTCGGCGAAGGCGAAGTAGTCACCGGTCGTCAGCGAGGTCGCGGGCACGGCAGCTGTCGCCGGCGTCGCGACAACAGCAAGCACTGCCGCCGCGAACACGGCCCGGACCCCTCGACGCCACATCTCTCCGCAGCTTACCGCTTACAAAGCAGATTGAGGCCGAGGAACTCGTAGGCGACGTTGGCGGCGAGGATCGCCGTCGGGCCGCCCGGACCGTCCAGCTGCGGCGACACCTCGACCACGTCGAAGCCGACGAAGGGCAGGCCGGCGAGGGCGCGCACGAACCGCAGCGCCTGGTACGGCAGCAGTCCGGCGGCCTCGGGCGTGCCGGTGCCCGGCGCCAGGCACGGGTCGATCACGTCGATGTCGAACGACAGGAAGACGGGCGCGTCGCCCACCCGGTCGCGCACCCGCTGCCCGTACTCGGCGGGCGTCATGTCGCGCAGCTCCTCGCACGGGATCACGTCGAAGCCGAGCTCCGTCCGCGGCCGGTCCCACTCGCCCGGGTCGTACAGCGGGCCCCGCATGCCGGCCATCACCGAGCGCTCCGGCAGCAGCAGGCCCTCTTCCACCGCACGGCGGAACGGCGTGCCGTGGAAGATGCGCTGGCCGTAGTAGCTGTCGTTCGTGTCGCAGTGGGCATCGAGCAGCACGAGCGCGACGGGGCCGTGCACCGCGGCGTGCGCGCGCAGCTCGGCGAGCGCGATGGTGTGGTCGCCGCCGAGCACGATCGGCGTCACGCCCGCCCGGATGATCCCCTCGAGCTGCGACGCGATCTGCGCCACCGAGGCAGTCGCGTCGCCCGGCGTCGTGTCGACGTCGCCCCAGTCGACCACCGACTGGGTGGCGAAGCAGTCCACCTTCAGGTTCGGGTTGTAGGGCCGCAGCAGGATCGATCCGGCGCGCACGGCCTCCGGGCCGAACCGCGCACCGACACGGAAACTCGTGCCGGTGTCGAAGGGCACGCCGACGACGGCGACGTCGACGCCGTCGAGGTCCTTGACGTGTGGACAGCGCGCGAAGGTGCGCACGCCGGTGTAGCGCGGCGCGAGGAAGGCGTCGGCGGGGCCGTACCGAGGTGGTGTCATGCGTGGAATGATCCCTGCATGCGACTCGACGGCAAGCGCGTAATCGTCACGGGCGGCACCGCGGGCATCGGACTCGCGACCGTACGGATCCTCACCGAGCTGGGCGGACGCGTGCTCGCGGTGTCCCGCTCCGAGCCCGAATCCCTGCCAGCGGGCGCCCTGCACCTGGTCGCCGACATCGGCGAACGGGGCGGGGCAGTTGCCATCGCCGAGGGTGCGAGATGCCTCCTCGGCGGTGCCGACGTGCTCGTCAACAACGCCGGCCCAGGACCACACGAACCTCATCCTCGACACCTCCGACGACGAGATCGACGCGGTGCTGGCGGTCAACCTGGCCGCCCCGATCCGCGTCACGCGCGAGGTGGCGCGGCTGATGGTGGAGCAGGGCACGGGCGGGTCGATCATCAACCTCTCCTCGCGCCTCGGCGCGATCGGCGTCGCCACGATGGGCACGTACGGCGCGGCCAAGGGCGGCATCAACGCCTTCACCCGCCACGCCGCGATCGAGCTGGCCCCGTACGCCATCCGCGTCAACGCGATCGCGCCCGGCCTGACCGAGACGCCGCTGATCGCCGAGTGGCTGGCGGAGCAGGACGACCCCGAGGCCTTCCGGGAGCGCGTCACCGCGCAGATCCCGCAGGGCCGGATCGGCGCCCCGGACGAGGTCGCCTGGGCCATCGCGTGGCTCGCGAGCGACGTCTCACCGCACGTCACGGGCACGGTGATCCCGATCGACGGCGGGTACACGGCCGCATGACGCGCGTCGCCGTCGTCACCGGCGGATCGTCCGGCATGGGTGCGGCGTGCGTGCGTCGCTACCGCGCGGAGGGGTTCGCCGTCGCGTCGCTCGACCTGGCGCCGGCGGGCGAGCCGGACGTGCTCGCGCTCCAGCTCGACGTCACCGACGCGACCGCCCTGGCGGCCGCGGCCGAGCAGGTCGCGGCCGAGCTGGGCGCCCCGTCGGCGCTCGTCAACGCGGCCGGCGTGTACCCGCCGACGACGCTCGAGACCGCGACGGTCGAGCTGTACCGGCGCGTGTTCGACAGCAACGTCCTCGGCACGGTCCTCGCCACGCAGGCGTTCGCGCCCGGCATGGCCGACGGCGGCGCGATCGTCAACTTCTCGTCCATCAACGCCTTCACGCCGTCGCCGGGCCAGCTGCTGTACTGCGCCGCCAAGGCGGCGATCGTGCAGCTGACCAAGTCGCTCGCCATCGAGCTCGGCCCGCGGTTGCGCGTGAACGCGCTGGCGCCCGGGTGGGTGGACACGCCGGGCACGCGGGCCAACGAACGGCTCGAGGCGGCCATCCCGCGTATCCCGCTGCGCCGGGCGGCGACGCCCGACGAGATGGCCGACCTGGTGTTCCTGCTGGCCGGCGAGGAGCGCGCGCTCTACGTCACGGGCGAGACGGTCGTCGCGAGCGGCGGCCTCGTGTTCCGCTGATGAGCACGCCGCGGTACTGCATCGTGGGCGCCGGCGCGACCGGCCTCGCGACCATCGACGCGCTGCACGAGGCGGGCTTCGAGTTCGACTGCTTCGAGACGACCGACCGGGTCGGCGGCCAGTGGCACGGCGGCTACGAGGCGCTGCACCTGATCACGCCTCGTGGCAGCTCCGGATTCACGGGCCATCCGATGCCGGCCTCCTACCCGCTCTATCCGAGCCGCGACCAGGTGCGCGACTACCTGCTCGGCTACGCGGCCGACCGCGACCTCGTCCGGCACGTCACGTTCCGGACGAACGTCGACCGGATCACCCCCGACGGCCGCGACTGGCTGGTCGAGACGAGCGACGGCGAGACCCGCCGGTACGCCGGCGTGGTGGTGGCGAACGGCCACCTGCGGGTGCCGCTGCAGCCGGAGCTGCCCGGCTACACGGGGCGGCAGCTGCACGCGGCGACGTACAGGTCGACCGCCGACCTCGAGGGAACGCGCGTGCTGGTGGTCGGGTCGGGCAACTCCGGCTGCGACATCGCCGTCGACTGCGCGCAGAGCCGGCATCTCGCGACGACGATCTCGATCCGCAAGGGCCACCTGTTCCAGCCGAAGACGTTCGCGGGCAAGCCGCGCGGCGAGCTGTGGATCATGAAGCTGCCGCCGCGGCTGCAGGACTACGCGCTGCGGACGATGATCCGGATCGCCGTCGGCCGGCCCGAGGCGTACGGCCTGCCGGCGCCCGCCACCTGGCGGCTGGCCGACCAGAGGCCGATCGTCAACTCGCAGCTGCTGCACTGGATCCACCACGGCCGCATCGCGGTCGCGCCGGGCATCCGCAGCGCCGACGGGCTGGACGTGGAGTTCGCGGACGGCCGCCGCGAGGCGTTCGACACGATCCTGTGGTGCACCGGGTACCGCGTCGAGTTCCCGTTCCTCGACCACGGGCTGCTGCAGTGGCAGGACGGCGTGCCGCTGCGCACGGCCGGGTGCGTGCTGCCGAAGCGCGGCCCGGGCCGGCTGTACTTCATCGGGCTGACGGCGCCGCGCGGGCCGCAGTTTCCCGTGTACTCGCGCCAGGCGGCGCTGGTGGTGCGCATGCTGCGGCTGCAGGAGCGGCTCGCGACGCCGCTGGCGGAGACCTTCACGAGTCACGGCGCCGCCGAGGCGCGCATCGACCTCGTCCGCTCGGTCTGGCTGAAGCAGATGGATCGGGCCGAGGACGTCGTGACGCGCCTGGAGGCCGGCGACCGTGCGTCCTGACCGGTTCCGCAAGCTGGTCGCACGGCGCTGCGCGAGCGCCCGGCACGACGCCGGCGTGACGGTGGCGGACGGCCGCCGAGCAGCTGCGCGTCCACGTCAACGACGTGCACCGGTCGAGTCGGGCGACCAGTCGCCGTCCGTCGCCTACGTGGCCGGACTGGCCGAGCTGACCGACGTCACGTGCGACTACCTGCTCGGCCGCAGCGCCGTCTCGCGGCCGTGGGACGCGGTGCCGGAGAACGCCGTGCCGGCGGCGCTGCTGCGCGACGCGATCCTGCTCGCGCATCCCGATCGTCATCCCGCCCGTGCGCCAGGACCAGGCGACCCGGGTCACACAGGAGCTGAACGCGCTGCTCGATCGCCGCGGGTGACCCTACGCTACCCGCCGTGAACGACCGCTTCCTTGAACGCCTCACCGAGCTGTGCGGCATCGATTCCTTCACCGGCGACGTCGCCGGCGTCGACCGCGCGTGCCGCCTGCTCGCGCGCTGGGCGACCGAGGCGGGGCTCGAGGTCGAGCTCGTGCCGTCGCCCGACGGGCTGCACCTGATCGCCGCCACGCAGGGGACGGGCCGCGGCCGCGTGCTGCTCATCGGCCACCACGACACGGTGTTTCCGCCGCCGGCCGCGATCGAGCGGCCGGTGACCGTCGTCGGCGACCGGCTGCTCGGGCCGGGCGTGGCCGATATGAAGGGCGGCGTGCTGGTGTCGCTCGAGGCGCTCGAGCGGCTGGCTGCCGATCCCGACCGGTTCCCATGGTCGCGTCGAGCTGCATTGCGTGCCGGACGAGGAGGGCCGCAGCTTCGAGCCGCACACGCTGGAGCGCATGCGCGGCGCCGACGCGGCGTTCTGCTTCGAGTGCGGCCGGGCGTCGGGGGCGATCGTGACGGTGCGCAAGGCCGGTACGTGGCTCGACATCACGGCGAAGGGCCGGGCCGCGCACGCCGGCACCGAGCCGCACGTCGGCCGCTCGGCGCTGATGGCGCTCGTGTACGAGTCGATCCGCATCCGCGACGAGATCGACGGCGCGCGGCCGGGGCTGACGGCGAACATCACGTGGTTCCACTCGGGCGACGTCAAGAACACGATCCCCGACCGCGCCGAGGCGACGGTCGACGTGCGGCGCGCTGACGAGCGCCGACCTCGACTGGGCGTTCCAGCGCATCGGCGAGTTCGGCACCCACGACGGCGTCGAGGTGCGCGCTCGGACGATCGCGGCTTCCCGGCGATGGAGCGCGCCGGCTGGCTCGCCGACCGTACGCTCGCGATCCTCGGCGAGCTCGGCCAGCCGGTGCTGGAGGAGATGGCCGGCGGCGTTTCGGATGGATCGTGGATGAGCGAGATCGGCATCCCGACGGTCGACGGCATGGGCCCGGTCGGCGCCCTCGACCACACGGACGAGGAGTACATCGAGATCGCCTCGATCGATCCGCGGATCGAGGCGACGGTGCGTCTGTGCCGGGAGCTGGGGCTGCGGTCGACCTAGCGCGTCAGCCGATTTTCTCGGCCAGCTCGACGATGATCCCCTCGGGGCCGCGGATGTAGCAGAGCCGGTAGAGGTCCTCGTAGCGGCCGACCTCGCCAACGAGCGTCGCGCCGCGGGCCTGCAGGCGGGCGACGACGTCGTCGATGTCGTCGACGGCGAAGAGGACGTGACGGATGCCCGGCGCGTTCGACGGCGCGTACCGGTCGCCACTCGGACTCGGCGGCGAGTGGAACTGCGACAGCTCGATCTTGCCGTGGCCGTCCGGTGTCCGCAAGATCGCAATGTCCGCGCGGAGGCCGTCGAGTCCCACGATCCGGCCTGCCCAGTCGCCCTCCACCGTCGCCTCACCCTCCACCTCGAGCCCGAGCTCCACGAAGAACTCGATCGCCGCCGCAAGGTCGGCAACCGCGATGCCGACGTGTTCCATCCGTAAGACCGTCATGGACGCGATGGTAGGGAATCCAACGATCACAGGACACCGCGCGGAACTCGCGCGGGATCGCGCGACCTGTGACGGTGCGTGCGTGTTCGGACACGGACAATGCGGCTTCCACGCGACGGGAGTTGTCTGACTTTAGTCAGACAAATCGCCGCTCAGCCGCTGGCGAAGAGCTCGCGCATCAGCGCCAGCACCAGGATGCCGCCCAGGGCCAGGCCCGGCGCCCGCCATCCAGCCGCTGCACGGCGGCGCTCCTCCGGGCCGTCGCCGGCGCCGAGGGCCGCCGTGAGGTAGATCCCGCAGCAGACGCAGGCCGACGCGCCGGCCGCCTGGAACCACTCGGCGGCGGCCACCCCGCGGGACGTGAGCACCGCTGCGATCGCCGTCGAGCAGACGACGAACGTCGTGACGCAGAACGAGATGTCGAAGGTCGACGTCCGCTCCGCGATGCGCTCCACCCTCGTATCGTGGCGCACGGTAGCCTTCGGCGCAATGCCCGAGATCTCCGCCGCCATGGAGGACTACCTGAAGGCGATCCAGCAGATCGGCGCGACGACCGGTGGCACCGTCACCGACGCAGGCGCTCGCCGACCGGCTGCAGGTATCGACGGCGTCCGTGACCGGCATGATCAAGAAGCTCGACACCCTCCGCCTGGTCGAGCACGAGCCGTACCACGGCGTCGTGCTGACGGCCCGCGGCACCGCGGCCGCGCTCGAGGTGCTGCGCCACCACCGCCTGCTCGAGCTGTTCCTCGTCGAGCACCTCGGCGTGCCGTGGGAAGAGGTGCACGCCGAGGCCGAGCGCCTCGAGCATCACATCTCCGAAGGCCTCGAGGAGCGCATCGCCGCGAAGCTCGGGCAGCCCTCGCACGACCCGCACGGCGATCCGATCCCGGCCCGCGACGGCTCGATCGTCGACATCCCGGCGATGCCGCTGGCGCACTGCCACGCCGGTTCGACGGCGCGCATCACCCGCGTCTCGGACCGCTCGACCGAGCTGCTGCAGTACCTGGCGGAGCGCGGCCTGCGACCTGGCGCGTGCCTCGAGGTGACCACCGTCGACGACCTCGCCGGCGTCATGACCGTCGAGCTGTCGGGCGAGCAGGCACACGCTCTCGCTCGGCGTCGCATCGCAGATCCTGGTGGAGGCCTAGATGCGCCTGCTCGTGCTCGGCGGCGGCGTCTTCCTCGGCCGCGCCGTCGTCGCGGACGCGCTGGCGCGCGGCCATGACGTGACCGTCTTCAACCGCGGCACCCATCCCGCGCCCGCGGGCGTGACGGAGCTGCACGGCGACCGCGCCGACCGGCGACCTGCACGCGCTGCAGACGGGCGAGTGGGACAGCGTCGTCGACACGTCCGGCTACGTGCCGCGCATCGTCGGCGCCTCCGCCGCGCTGCTCGCACCGCCGCGTCGGCCACTACTGCTTCGTCTCGTCGGTGTCCGTCTACGCGCCGGGCCACCGCCGGTCGCCGAGACGTCCGCCGTCGCGACGCTCGAGGATCCCGACCATCGAGGACATCGGCGAGGGCCG
This sequence comes from uncultured Actinomycetes bacterium, assembly GCA_963722525.1. Taxonomy (GTDB): domain Bacteria; phylum Actinomycetota; class Thermoleophilia; order Gaiellales; family F1-60-MAGs149; genus VFJZ01. Next base: position 2,819,374 of record CAVRMM010000002.1, read on the forward strand.
TTACGGCGCGCTCAAGGCGCTCAGCGAGACCGCCGCCGCCGAGGCGACCGGCGGCCGCTCGCTGGCGGTGCGGCCCGGGCTGATCGTCGGCCCGCACGACCCGACCGGCCGGTTCACGTACTGGCCGCACCGGTTCGCGCCGCGGCGGCGACGTGCTGGCGTTCGACCGGCCGGAGCGGCAGACGCAGTTCGTCGACGTCCGCGATCTCGCCGGCCTGGACGGTCGACGCGTGCGAGCAGCGGCTCACGGGCCCGGTCAACGTCACCGCCACGTGGACGCTGGGCGACCTCGTCGACGCGTGCCTGGAGATCGCACCGGCGGGCACGCGGCCGGTGTGGGTGTCGGAGGACGTGCTCGTCGAGCACGAGGTGGGCGAGTGGATGGAGCTGCCGCTGTGGATCGCACCCTCCTCGCCGGAGGCGACGATGCTCGCCGCGATCGACCACGGCCGCGCCACCGCCGCCGGCTTCACCGCCCGCCCTCTCGCCGACACCGTGCGCGCCACGCTGGCGGAGGCGACGCCGGTGGACGGCGTCGGACTCGCGCCGGACCGCGAGCGCGAGCTGCTCGCAGGCCGCTAGCGGCGCACGCGCGCGCGCTCGGCGGCGGGCAGGGCGAACCAGCCCTCGATCTCGGGGTCGCGCGGACCGGCGCCCGCCTCGCCCACCGTGAACCGCCGCACGAGGTCGTGCCACGTGCCGCCGCGCCGCAGCAGCTTGTGCTCGCCGCCGCGCAGCTCGACGAACGCGAGCCGCTGCGTCAGCGATGCCGCGGCGCGCGCGAAGGTGAGCGTGCGCGCGGGGTCGGTGAGGCGGTCGCGGTCGCCGTGGATGAGCAGCGCGGTGTTGCCCGCCATCTGGGCCAGCGGCTCGCCCGGCGGCAGCCACGGGGCCATCACCACCACGGCCGCGACGCCGGGCTCGTCGGCGAGGCGCAGGGCGATGCGGCCGCCCATCGAGTGCCCGACGAGCACGATCGGCGCGTCCGGCCGCTCGGCGCGGACGGCCGCGATCGCGGCGGCGGTGTCCGACACCGGGTCGCCGTCGTTCCAGCCGCGGAACCGGTAGGTGACGAGCTGCGTGTCGACGCCGGCGCGCTCCAGGGAGCGCTGGAACGTGCGCATGCGCAGCGAGGCGATGCCGTTGCGCGACGCGTGCCGCGTCGAGCGCGGGGTGCCGCCGGGCAGGAGCAGCGCGACGCCGCGCTCGCTCACGCGGCGGTGGCGAGCGAGTGGAGGTCGCGCCCGAGCTCGCGGAACCGGCCGAGCGACCCGCCCAGCCCTCCCCACGGCTCGGTCAGCACCTTCCAGGCGAGCACCTGGCAGTAGCCGGCGGACGGTGATCCGGTCTGGATCCGCTGCGCCAGCTCCCGCGCGTACGGCACGTAGTCGGCACCGTCGGGCTCGCCCAGCCCGAACGGGTCGTGGTCGACGAGCAGCACGTGCACGCGGCGGGCGAGCGGCTCGCCGGCCAGCTGGACGGCGCCGTCGCGGTCGGCGGGTGCGAGCAGCGCCGGGTTCTGGTCCTCGAGCTCCCGGTACAGCTCGAGCAGCCGCCCGAGCTCGCGGCCGAGCGCGCCGTACAGCTCGATGCTGCCGGCGTCGCGCGCGCTCGTCCAGCGGCGCACGACGGTCCACGCGATCGCGGCGCAGTGCACCGAGTCGGGCTCGGCCTCGCGCAACAGGTCGGCGAGATCCTCCGCCTCGGCCACGTAGCCGCCGGGCGACTCACCCGGGGCCGGGTCGTGCCGCTCGAGCAGCGCCAGGATGCCGGCCGCGAACGGGTCGGGCGGCGCCTCCATGGCGACACTCGGGCCGGCCGCGATCTCGACCGGGTCGAGCTCGATGCGCACGAACTCGGCCAGCTGGACGAGCTCGGCCAGCTCGACCCCGACCGCCGCCAGGCGGGCACGGTGCAGGTTGCCGAACCGGGTCTCGAGCAGGTCGCGGGCGAGGCGCGTGCAGGCGGCCGCATCGGGCTCGGCCGTGCTCAGCGCGTCCGCGATCTCTTCGGCCGCCGAGACGTACCGCAGATCGTCGCCGAGCGGATCCTCGGAGGGCGTGTCGTCGACGCCGGCGGGGTCGCGATCGTCGAGGATCGCGAGCACCGCGAGCGCGATCGGATCGCCCGGCAGCTCGTCGAACGCCACCTCGTCCTCGTCCTCGAGCGGCCCGTCGAGGACGGCGCTGGTGCCGGCCACGACCGCGGCGACGTCGGCGCCGATCAGCCCGTAGCGCTCCAGCCGGCCGGCATCCTCGGCACCCGCGTTGGCGGTCAGCACCGCCCAGACCACGCTCGCGCAGGAGGCGGAGTCGATGCTCGAGCCGGCGAGCAGGATGGCCAGCTCGTCGGCCTCGACCAGGTAGACCTCGGACAGGTCGCAGCCCGGATCCTCGGCCGCGCGCAGCGGGTCGTGACGGACGAGTATCTCGGCGATCCGGTCCCGCAGCACCTCGCCGCCCATCAGAATGCGATCACCCTGCTCTCGCCCTCGGCGGCGAGCGTCTGCTCCTCGGCGCGATAGCTGGAGCGCACGAGCGGGCCGGCGAACACGGTGCCGAAGCCCATCTTCTCGCCCTCCTCGCGAAAGCGGCGGAACGACGTGAGCGGCACCCAGCGGTCGAGCTGCAGGTGCTTCTCGGTGGGCTGCAGGTACTGGCCGATCGTGACGACGTCGACGCCGTGCGCGCGCAGGTCGCGCATCGTCTCGAGCACCTCGTCGTCGGTCTCGCCCATGCCGGCGACGATGCCGGACTTGGTCATCAGGGTGCCGCGCTCGGGCCAGCGCTCGGCCCACAGCTCCTTGGCCCGGGCCAGCAGCCACAGGGCGCGGTCGTAGTCGCCCTTGATCCGCACGGTGGGTTGCACGCGGCGGCACGTCTCGATGTTGTGGTTGAAGACGTCGGGCGCCGCCTCCAGCACGACCAGAAGCGCCTCCTCCTCGAAGCCGAGGAAGTCGGGCACCAGCACCTCGACGTTGGCGTCGGGGACGCGCCGGCGCAGCGCGCGGATGGTCTGCGCCCAGTGGCCCGCACCGCGGTCGGGCAGGTCGTCGCGGTCGACCGAGGTGACGACGACGTGGCGCAGGCCCATCTTCTCGGCCGCGGCCGCCACCTTGGCGGGCTCCAGCAGGTCGAGGTCCTCGCCCACCTTGCGCGAGCGCACGGCGCAGTAGCGGCAGGCGCGCGTGCACGTCTCCCCCATGATCTGGAACGTCGCGGTGCCGCGCCCCCAGCACTCGCCGATGTTGGGGCAGCGGGCCTCCTCGCAGACCGTGTGCAGGTTGCCCTCGCGGACGATCTCGGTCAGCTCGCCGAAGCGCGACCGGGTGGACGGTGCGCGCACCGTCATCCAGGGCGGCCGGTCTTTCGCGATCGGGCTCCAGGGCATCAGGCTTCGGCGATCTCGATGAGGAGGCCATCGGGATCCGCGAGCCCAGCGTACCGCTTCCCGGCGTCGTCTTCCGCGATCTCGCCGAGGAAGGCCGCACCGCGTCCCTCGAGCTCGGCGTGCAGGCTCTCGAAGTCGTCGGTCTCGAGCGTCAGGTAGACGCCGGCCTCGCGCATCCAGGTGCGGCCGCGCTTGCGCTTCTTGGCGCCGCCGTCGACGCGGATCTCGAGCCCGTCGCGACGCGCGATGAGCGTGTCGGGACCGGTCTCCTCGATGTCCATGCCGAGCGTGTCGCGGTAGAAGGCCTTCGACGTCTCGTACTCGGACGCGAACACCGTCACGCCCCACCTCATGCGACCGGCACGTCTTCGAAGCGCAGCCCGAGTGCCTCGCCGAGCTGCTCGCAGACGATCGCCTGCGCCTCGGCCCGCGACACCTCGCGCCCGGTCTCACGCTCGACCGACGTGACGGCGAGCCCCTCGTGGCCGCACGGGTTGAAGAGCGAGAACGGCTCCAGGTCGCACGAGACGTTGAGCGCGAACCCGTGCGTCGTGATCCAGCGCGAGACGTGCACGCCGATCGACGCGATCTTCGCGCCCGCGGGCGTCCAGACGCCGACGTGCTCCGCCCCCGGCCGCACCTCCGCCGGCACCCCGAGCTCGGCCAGGGCGCCGATCAGGGCCGACTCGAGCCGCTCGACGTAGGCGCGCAGGTCGCGGCCGTACTCGGTCAGGTCGAGCACCGGATAGCCGACCAGCTGGCCCGGGCCGTGGTACGTGGCGCGGCCACCCCGGTCGGTGACGGCGACGTCGATGCCGTGCGCCGCCAGCGTCTCGCGCGAGACGGCGTCGGCGCCCTCGTCGGCCGACGCGCCGAGCGTCACGACCGCCGGGTGCTCGCAGAGGACGACGGTGTCGGGCACCGCGCCCTGCGAGCGCGCCGCCGCGAGCTCGGTCATCAGCGTGACCGCCTCGGCGTACGGCGTCAGCCCGGGCAGGTCGTACAGGTACGCACCACCCGGCTGGCGGCGGAGAGGGACGCGTTCGGTCAACTCAGGCGATGTAGGCGTCGATGGGCCACGTCTCGAGGTTGCGCTTCAGGTCGCGCAGGAACTGCGCGGCGTAGGCGCCGTCCACGAGCCGGTGGTCGTAGGTCATGGGCAGGTACATCATCGAGCGGATGCCGATGGCGTCGTGGCCCTGCTCGTCGGTGATCACCACGGGGCGCTTCTGGATCGCCTCGATGTCGATGATGGCCGTCGTGCCGACGGGCAGGATCGGCGTGCCGATCAGCGCGCCGTAGCCGCCGGGGTTGGTGATCGTGAACGACGCGCCGCTCATCTCGTCGATCGTCAGCGTCTTCGCGCGGGCCCGGTCGGCGAGATCGGTCAGTGCGCGGGCGAGCCCGACCATCGACAGCGACTCGGCGTTCTTGATCACCGGCACCAGCAGGCCCTTGGAGTCGTCGACCGCCACGGCCATGCCGAGGTTGACCGATCGCTTGATGACCGCCTCGTTGTCGCGGATCTCGGCGTTCACCCACGGCCACTTGCCGATCGCGTCGACGGTCGCCTTCATGATGAACGGCAGGAACGTGAGGTTGAGGCCGTTGCGCGCCTTGAAGTCGGCCTTCATCGCCGCGCGGTGGGCGACCACCGCGGACATGTCGACCTCGATCACCGTCGTCAGCTGCGCCGTCGTCAGGATCGACTCCATCATGTGCTTGGCGATCGCCTTGCGGATGGTGGAGAACTTGTAGATCTCCTCGCCGGCGTTCAGCGACCCGGCGGCCGGGGCGGCGGCCGGTGCGGGAGCGGGACGCGGCGGCACGGGCGCCGGTGCGGCGGGCGCGGGCGCCGGTGCGGCGGCGGCCGAAGCCGGAGCCGGAGCGGCCGGTGCGGGCGCCGGTGGAGCCGGTGCCTCGGCGGCGGGGCGGCGGCGCAGCGGCGCAGCAGGCGCAGCAGGCGCAGCGGGCGCGGCGGGAGCGGCGGACGCGCCACCCTCGAGGAACAGCTCGACGTCGTGCTTCGTGACGCGGCCACCGCGGCCGGTGCCGGTGATCTGGTTGATGTCGAGCTGGTGCTCGGCCACCATCCGCGCGACCACGGGGGACATGAACGTGCGCATGTCGCCGTTGTCGCCCTCGGCGGCGGCCGGGGCGGGCGCCGGCGGCGCCGGCGGCAGGTCGGCTGCGAGATCGCCGGCCGCGTCGTACCCGCCCGTGGTGGTGGCCGGGCCGAAGTGCGGCGGCGGCTCGGCCGCCTCGGGCGCGGCAGCCTCCGGCGCTGCGGCCTCGGGCGCTGCAACCTCGGGCGCGGCGGCCTCGGCTGCGAGCGCGGCGGCCTCCGGCTGCGGCTCGGGTGCGGCGGCGGGCTCGGGCGACGGGGCGACCGGCGGCTCGACGGGGGCCAGCGGCGCGCCGCCGGCGGTGTCGATGCGCGCGATCACGGTCGTGACCGGGACGGTCTCACCCTCCTGGACGAGGATCTCGGCGATCGTGCCCGAGGCCGGGGACGGCACCTCCGTATCGACCTTGTCGGTCGAGATCTCGACGATCGTCTCGTCGGCCTCGATCTTGTCGCCGACCTGCTTCGCCCAGCGGCTGATCGTGCCTTCCGAGACGCTGACGCCCATCTGGGGCATGACCACGTCTACGAGGCTTCCGACTGCCATGTGCTTCGCTCCTCTTTCCGCTCTCGGACTCAGTACGCCGCGAGGCGCTCGATCGCCTGCACGACATCGTCGACTTGGGGTATGAACGCCTTCTCGAGCGGCGGCGAGAACGGCACCGGCGTGTCCGGCGCCGCGACCCGCACCACCGGCGCGTCGAGATACTCGAAGCTCTCCTCGCCGACCGTGGCGGCGATCTCCGCGCCGAAGCCGGCGGTGCGCGTGTCCTCGTGCAGCACCAGCAGCTTGCCCGTTCGCGCGACCGAGGCCAGCACGGCCTCGCGGTCCCACGGGATGATGGTGCGCAGGTCGATCACCTCGGCCGACGTGCCGTCCTTGGAGGCGACGGCGGTGGCGGCCTCGTCGGCCGTGTACACCATCGCGCCCCACGTCACGATCGTCAGGTCGGAGCCGGCGCGATGCACGCGCGCCTTGCCGAACGGCGTCGTGTAGTCCGTGTCGGGCACCTCGCCCTTGATGCGGCGGTACAGGTGCTTGTGCTCGAAGTAGAGCACCGGGTTCGGGTCGCGGATGGCCTCGATCAGCAGGCCCTTGGCGTCCTCGGGCGTCGCCGGGCAGACCAGCTTCAGGCCGGGGATGTGCGCGAACGAGCTCTCGGGGTTCTGCGAGTGGAACGGCCCGCCCGAGAAGCCGCCGCCGGACGGGCAGCGGACGACGAAGGGCAGCGCGGCGCCGGTGCGGTAGTGCTGCTTCGCGGCCACCGTGACGAGGTGGTCCCAGGCGCACGAGATGAAGTCGGCGAACTGCATCTCCGCCACGGGGCGCAGGCCCATCAGCGAGGCGCCCGTGCAGGCGCCGACGATGGCGGTCTCGGCCAGCGGCGCATCGAGCACGCGCCACGGCCCGAACTCGGCCTGGAAGCCCTGGGTGACCTTGAAGGCGCCGCCGTAGACGCCGACGTCCTCGCCGATCACGAACACGCGCTCGTCACGGCGCATCTCCTCGCGGAGGCCGTCCGAGATCGCTTGCAGATAGGTCTTGATCGCCATCCGTTACCTGTGATGCGGGGTGTCGAGGTCTTCCGGCGAGGCCCAGACGCCGTCGCCGATGGTCGCCGGATCGGGGAGCGGGCTCTGCTCCGCGCGGCGGAGGGCGTCGACCAGCAGCGCCTTGACCTCCTCGCGGAGCCGGGCGTCCTCGTCGTCGCCGAAGCCGTCGAGGTTCGCCGTCAGCCATGCACGGTAGCGCTCGATGGGGTCGGACGGCGCCCATGCGTCGTGGAGCCCGCGCGGAACGTAGAAGGCGTCGTCGTGCACGGCGTGGCCCTCGCCGCGCAGCGTCACCAGCTCGAGCAGCGTCGGCCCCTCTCCGGCCCGCGCCTTCTCGATCGCCGCCCGGGCCTCGCGGTGCACGGCGAGCACGTCGGTGCCGTCCACCACGACGCCCTCGAAGCCGTAGCCGGCGGCGCGGTCGGCGATGTGCCGGGTGGCGAACTCCAGGTGATTCGGGGTCGAGTACGCGAACTGGTTGTTGTCGACGACGAACACCACCGGCAGGCGGCGGACGCCCGCGAAGTTGAGCGCCTCGTGCCAATCGGAGCGACTGGTGGAGCCATCGCCCGACCAGCCGAGCGCGACGCGCGCCTCGCCGCGGATGCGGAACGCCAGCGCACAGCCCGTCGCCACCGGCACCATGGCGGGCAGGTGGGAGACCATCGCGATCAGGCCGAGGCGCAGCTCGGCCATGTGGACGTTGCCGTCACGGCCCGCGGTGGGGCCGTCGACCCGGCCCATGTACTGGGCGAAGATCCGCCACGGCTCGGTGCCGCGCGCGACGTGCACGCCCATGTCGCGCTGGGTGGGCGCGCCGATGTCGTCGATGCCCATCGCGAAGCCGACGCCGACCGCGGCCGCCTCGTTGCCGCGACCCGTGTAGAAGGAGCCGGGGATCTTGCCCTGGCGGTACAGCATGTGCCCGCGCTCCTCGATGCCGCGGGTCACGAGCAGCAGCCGATACAGCTCGACGAGGTCGATGCGGTCGAGTCCACCCCCGCGGGCTTCAGCGAGCGAGCCGACGGGTGCGGCTTCCCGGGCAATCGCCATTCCGCGTGGAGCGTAGCGCGCTACGTTTGGGGAACGTGCCCGCTGCGATCGAGATCGAGGCGCTGGTGAAGCGTTACGGCGGCCACGTGGCACTCGACGGGGTCACGCTGCGCGTGCCCGCGGGCACCGTCTACGGGTTCCTCGGGCCGAACGGCGCGGGCAAGACGACCACCATGCGGATCCTGCTCGGGCTGCTGCGCGCCGACGCCGGCACTGCCCGCGTGCTCGGTCACGACCCGTGGAGCGACGGCCTCGCCGTGCGCGGGCGCGTCGGCTACCTGCCGTCCGGCGCCGGCCTCTACCGGCGGCTGCGCGGCCGCGAGCTCCTCGACTACTTCTCGGGCCTCGACCGCACGCCGCCGGTGCTGCGACAGGATCTGTGCGACGCCCTGCGCCTCGGCGACGCCGACCTCGACCGCCCGGTGCGGAGCTACTCGAAGGGCATGCACCAGAAGCTCGGCATCGTCCAGGCCCTGCAGCACGATCCCGACCTGGCGGTGCTGGACGAGCCGACCGAGGGCCTCGATCCGCTCGTGCAGGACGGCTTCGTCGAGATCCTCACCGCCCGCCGCGCGGCCGGCCGGACGAGCTTCCTGTCCTCGCACGTGCTGTCGGAGATCGAGGCGCTGTGCGACCGCGCCGCGATCATCCGCGACGGCGCCATCGTCGCCGAGGGCACCATCGACGACCTGCGGGGCGGGCGGCCGCGCCGGGTCACGGTCACGGTCGACGGGACGCCGCCGGAGCTGCCGGGCTGCTCGCTCGTCTCGCAGTCGACGGCCGGCGTCGTCTACGCCCACCACGGACAGCTCCCCGACCTGCTGCGCGCGCTGGCGGCGCTCGACCCGCGCGACGTGCGCATCGAGGAGCCCGGGCTGGACGAGGTCTTCCGCGGCCTCTACGACGCCAGGGACGACCCGTGATCGCCCGCCGGCTGGTGGCCGAGCACCGCGTGCGCCTGCCGCTGATCCTGCTCGCCGTCGCGGCGTTCGGGTTCGCGCTGGTGGGCGTGTTCGCGGCCGCGGACGACGCCACGCGCGCCTCGAGCGTCTCGGGCAACGCGGCCATCGCCTTCCGGCTGCTGGGCCTCGACCCGCTCGCGGCCTGGGTCTCGCTCGGCCAGATCCACCCGATCTTCCTCGTGCTGTCGGCGCTGTTCGCCGTCTCGGTCGGCGTCCGCTCCGTCGCCGGCGAGCTGGAGGCGGGCACGCTGGAGATGACGCTCGCGCGACCGCTCTCGCGAACGCACTACCTCGCCACGCACCTGGCGCTGCTCGTGCCGGGCTGCGCGCTGATCGCCCTCGCCTACGCCGCCGGCACGCTGCTCGGCGATCGCATCTTCGACGCGCCGGGCGCGCCGCTGGTCGCCGGCCGGCTGCTGCTCGCGGCGCTGCAGTCGGCGCTGCTGCTGCTGGCCGTCGGCGTGCTGGCCGTGCTGGTGTCGGCGTGGTCGTCGGAGCGCGGCCGGGCCCTGTCGTGGGTGCTCGGCATCACGATCGGCATGTACGCCGCCAACTTCCTGCTCGTGCTGTGGGAGCCGACGCGCGACCTCGCCCGGCTCACCTTCTTCTGGTACTTCTCGCCCGGCGCGACGATCCAGAGCGGCACCGTCCCGTGGGGCGACGTCGCCGTTCTGGCAGGGTGGAGCATTGCCGCCTCGGGAGCAGCGATCGCGCACTTTCGACGTAGAGATCTCGTCTAGCGGACGCGCATGCGACTTCGCATCGGTGCCGGTGTCAGATCGGGCCGTCGCGGTGGTCCACCGCGATGCCGTTGCGCTGGCCGCGGCTGCCACGGACGGGGTGCACCCTCACCACGTCCGATGCCGCCGTCGTCCTCGCCGCCCTCCGTCCCACCGTAGAGCAGCCACGCAACGAGCCCGAACAGTCCAGCTCCGAGCGCGAGGTGCGTTGCGCCGAAGACGATCAGGACCCATCCATCCACAGGCCCAGTGTGCCCCGGCTGCCGGGGATGTCAAGGCACGGAATCGTTACGGTTCGGGGAGATGCCACGCGATCCCCGCAAGAACCGTATCCTCGGCGACCGCTGCGCCATCTGCCCGCGCTGCGGCTACGGCCGCCGCTACCTGGTGGGCGTCACCATGCCGGCGGACGAGGCGTGCCCCGATTGCGGCACCGTGCTGGTCGTCGACTGCTCGGCGTGCGGCGAGACGATCGAGTCGGTGATGCAGGTCGACTGCCGCGCGTGCGGCGAGCCGCTGCGGCCGGGCGAGCTCTTCGGCGTGCCGATCCGGCGCAAGGCCGAGCCGTCGGCGACGCCGATCGTCGACAACGGCTCCTAGACCTCACCTCGCGGCACGCGGGCGTAGGCCGACACGTCGTCGTTGCCATAGCCGGCGTCGACGCAGCGCTGCTCCAGCTCCGCGAATAGCTCGGTCACCGGGAGGCCGACGCCGAGCGTCCCCGCCTCCTCGAGCGCGATCCGGACGTCCTTCAGGTGCATCCACAGCCGGAAGCCGGGCGGGTAGTTGCCGTCGATCACGTTCTGCGACCGGTTGCGGATCACCCACGAGTCGGCGGCGCCGCCCTGCAGGGCCTCGACCAGCCGGTCGAGCGGCAGGCCGGCGCGCTCGGCGAACACGAGCGCCTCGCCCAGACCGGCGTAGGCACCGGCCAGGAAGATCTGGTTGACGGCCTTGGCGGCCTGCCCGGAGCCGACCGGCCCCATGTAGGCGATCGTCTTGCCGAAGCTCTCGAGCAGCGGCCGGGCCTTCTCGAGATCGCCCTCCTCGCCGCCGACGAACACCGTCAGCTGGCCCCGCTGCGCGCCCTCGGGGCCGCCGGAGACGGGGCAGTCGAGCAGCGACGCGCCGCGGGAGCGCAGCGCCCGGTCGATCGTCTTCGAGATGGACGGCGACACGGTCGAGCAGTCGACCACGACGGCGCCGGACTGGATCGTCTCGATGATGCCGCCCTCACCCAGCACGACCTGCTCCAGGTCGGGGACGTCGGAGACACAGGTCAGCACCAGGTCGGCGCCGATCGCCACCTCGGCCGGCGAGTCGGCGCGGGTGGCGCCGCGCGCCGCGAACGGCTCCTCCCGGTCGCGCGTCCGGTTGTGGACGCAGACGCTGAGGCCGGCGCTCAGCGCGTGCCCGGCCATCGGGCCGCCCATCGCGCCCAGCCCGACGACGCCGATCCGCGTCACGAGCGGGCCTCGCGGATCTCGGAGAAGTGGATCACGGTCACGAGGTCGTCCTCCGACACGTCGCGGTTGTAGAGGCGGCGCATGAAATCGATGAACTCGTCGATGTGACGGATCTCGGGGTTGTCGTGCTGGATCTCGCGCGGCGACAGGTCGGCGAGCGCCTTCACGTCGACCTTGTCGATGACGGCGTCGAAGACGCGCTCGCGCGGTCCGAAGCGCTGGCCCACGAGGACGGGGACGATCATGCCCTTGCGGTACTTCGAGGTCTTGTCGCCGAGGCGGATGGTGACCGTCTTGCGGCGGTTCCGCACCTGGTCGGCGACGAGCGGGGAGTAGAACATCAAGGCGAACACGGCACCCTGATGCTACCGCCCCCGGGGCGAGCCCCGCGCATCGTGCCGCGCGTAGACTCCCGCGATGCGCCGGATCCGGGCAGCAGTCGGGATCACCCTGTTCATGGACTCCGTGCTGTACCTGGCGCTGGTCCCCTTCCTGCCGTACTACGCCGACAAGTTCGACCTGTCGAAGGCGGAGGCGGGCGCGGTGCTCGCGGCGCTGCCCGTGGCGATCCTGATCGCGGCGGTGCCGACCGGCTGGCTGGCGGGCAAGGTCGGCGCGCGGCGGGTCGTGATCGCGGGCAACATCGTGTTCACGCTCGCCACCGTGGCGTTCGCGTTCGCCCCGTCGATCTGGGTGCTGGTGGCCGCGCGGGCGGCGCAGGGCGTGGCCAACGCGGCCTGCTGGGGCGCGTCGATGGCGTGGCTGACGGCGAACGCGCCGGCGGAGCGCCGCGGCGAGATGGTGGGCGGCGTGATGGGGCTGGTGTCGGCGGGCTCGATCGCCGGGCCGGCGTTCGGCGCGGTGGGCGGCTGGACGTCGCCGTCGCTGGCGTTCAGCATCATCGCCTGCGTCGGGGTCGTGGCGACGGTGCTCACGATCATGGCGCCGACCGGCCGCGAGGAGCCGGCCACGCTCGGCATCCGCTCCGACCTGGCCCGCTCGATCCGCCACCCGCTGGTGATCGCCGGCCTCGCGGTGGCGTCCATGGACGCCTTCTGCGCGGCGGTGGTGAACCTGCTCGGACCGCTGCGGCTGGGCGACGACGGCTGGTCGGAGCAGGCGATCGCCGTCCCGATCCTGCTCGGCTCGGCCGTCGGCTGGTCGCTCGCCGCCTACGCCGGGCGCCTGTCGGACCGGGTCGGCCCGGTGCGGGTGGCGCTGGTGCCCGGCATCGGCATGTCGCTGCTGTGCGCGTCGCTCGCCATCGCCCTGTCGAGCCCGCTGGTGCTGTTCTCGGTCTTCGCGCTCGGCCCGCTGTTCGCGTTCCAGGCGACCGCGGTCTATCCGCTCTGCACCGCGGGCGCGGACGAGCTGCACGTGCCGCACGGCGTGGTGAACGGGATCATGAACCTGGCGTGGTCGGGCGGCCTGGTGATCGGCCAGCTGGGCGGCGGCATCCTGGCGCAGACGCACGGCGACGAGGCCGCCTACGCCGCATCGGCGGTGGTGATCGCCTGCCTGCTGGTGGTGACCGTGGTGTGCGGCAGCCGGCGTCCTTTGGCGCTCTCTACGTGAGAGTGCCAGTACCTGCTTGACGATCTCCGCCCGATGCCGCTACCATGCGCACTGGCACTCGGCACCCCTGAGTGCCAGTAGTGCTGGAATCCCTACGGAGGTCATGGAATATGAACCTGAAGCCGCTGGGCGACCGTCTCATCGTCGAGGTCCTCGAAGAGGAGCAGACCACGGCGAGCGGCATCGTCCTTCCCGACACTGCGAAGGAGAAGCCGCAGCGCGGCCGCGTTCTGGCCGTCGGTAAGGGCCGCTACGAGGACGGCGACCTGATCCCCCTCGACGTCGAAGTCGGCGACGAGATCATCTTCTCCAAGTACGGCGGTACCGAGATCAAGGTGGAGGGCGAGGACTACCTCATCCTCCGCGAGTCCGACGTGCTGGCAAAGCACGACCGCGCGGCCGTCTCCGCGTAGCTGAAGGAGCAACGAAGCATATGGCGCACAAGATTCTGAAGTTCAACGAGGACGCCCGCCGCTCGCTGCAGCGCGGCGTCGACACCCTGGCCGATGCGGTCAAGGTCACCCTCGGCCCCAAGGGCCGCTACGTCGTGCTGGACAAGAAGTTCGGCGCCCCGACGATCACCAACGACGGTGTCACCATCGCTCGTGAGATCGACGTCGAGGACGTGTTCGAGAACCAGGGCGCGCAGCTCGTCCGCGAGGTCGCCACGGCAACCAACGACGTGGCCGGCGACGGCACGACGACCGCGACCGTGCTCGCCCAGGCGATCATCCGCGAGGGTCTGCGCAACGTCACGGCGGGTGCCAACCCGATGGGCCTGAAGCGCGGCATCGAGAAGGCGACCCTCAAGGTCGTCGATTCGATCAAGGCGCAGTCGAAGGAGGTCGACGGCAAGGGCGACATCGCCCGCGTCGCCACCATCTCGGCCCGCGACCCGGAGATCGGCGACGTCATCGCCGATGCCATCGAGAAGGTCGGCAAGGACGGCGTCGTGAACGTCGAGGAGGGCCAGACCTTCGGCCTCGAGCTCGAGTTCACCGAGGGCATGCAGTTCGACAAGGGCTACCTCTCGCCGTACATGATCACCGACTCCGAGCGCATGGAAGCCGTGCTCGACGAGCCGTTCATCCTGATCGCGAACCAGAAGATCGGCGCCGTCAAGGACATCCTCCCCGTGCTCGAGTCGGTCATCCAGAGCGGTCGTCCGCTGCTGATCGTCGCCGAGGACGTCGAGGGCGAGTCGCTCGCGACCATCGTCGTGAACAAGCTCCGCGGCACCTTCACCGCCGTCGCCGTCAAGGCGCCGGGCTTCGGTGACCGCCGCAAGCGCATGCTCGAGGACATCGCCATCCTCACCGGTGGCGAGGTCATCACCGAGGAGATGGGCCTCAAGCTCGAGAACACCGCCATCACGCAGCTCGGCCGGGCCCGCAAGGTCGTCATCGACAAGGACACGACGACGATCATCGACGGTGCCGGCGAGAGCGACGCCATCAAGTCGCGCATCAAGCAGATCAAGCAGGAGATCGAGAACACCGACTCCGACTTCGATCGCGAGAAGCTGCAGGAGCGGCTCGCCAAGCTGTCCGGCGGCGTTGCCGTGGTCAAGGTCGGCGCTGCCACCGAGACCGAGATGAAGGAGAAGAAGCATCGTGTCGAGGACGCCCTCCAGGCGACTCGCGCGGCGCTCGAGGAGGGCATCGTCCCGGGTGGCGGCGTCGCGCTGCTGACCGCGGCCGACGAGCTCTCCCTCGACGAGTACGAGGGCGACGAGAAGACGGGTGCCGCGATCGTGAAGCGCGCGCTCGAGGAGCCGCTGCGGCAGCTGGCCATCAACGGCGGGCTCGAGGGCTCGGTCGTCGTCAACGCCGTCCGGCTCGCGCCGCGCGGTCATGGCCTGAACGTCGACACCGGCGAGACCGTCGACCTGGTCAAGGCCGGGATCATCGATCCCGCCATGGTCACCCGCTCGGCGCTCCAGAACGCCGCGTCGATCGGCAAGAACATCCTCACCACCGAAGCGATCGTCGCCGAGGCGCCCGAGAAGCCGGGTGCCGGCGGTGGCGCGCCCGACATGGGCGGCATGGGCGGGATGATGTAATTCGCTCCGGCGAATTGCGGTTCCACTCCAGCGTACGTTCTGCGAAGGGCCCGGCAGTCGCCGGGCCCTTCGTTCGTCCTAGGGCCGATCGGCGGCCAGCACGTGGAACGGCAGCGTCTCGTCGAACAGGCGCGCCAGCCGCCAGCCGTCGTCCGTGCGGCCGGCGAGCGGCGGCGGCTCTAGGCCGCGCCGGCGCAGCCAGGCCGCCTGCGGCTCGTCCGCCACGATCTCGAGCCCGGCCGCACGCAGGATCCGGCGCACCTCGGCGAAGTCGACGTCGGCCGTGATGTCCTGTGTGCCGGGCGCCTGGAGCGGGTCGCCGCCGTGCTGCCCGCCGATGTAGGTGCGCACCGGGTCGCGGAGGTCGCCGGGAGCGGCCGCGTAGTCGATCAGCAGCAGGCGTCCGCGCCGCAGCGCGCCGGCGAGGCCGTGCAGCAGCGGCTCCAGCGACGGCCGCTCGATCGTCCGCGCGGCACGGGCGGCCGGCTCGGGCTCGGCCGCGAACCGGTCGTCGCCGTCGAGCCCGACGCGCACCTCGGTGCCGTCGGCGAACAGCCGGAACGGCAGGGCGTCGAGCAGCTCGTTGGCGACCACCAGGCCATCGAAGGGCGCCGCCTCCGCAAGGTCGCCGATCCAGCGGACGGTGTCGCCGAGCCGCTCGCGCTGCAGGGCCCGCATGCCCTCGGCGCGCTCGAGCAGCACCACCTCCAGGCCGGCGGCGACGAGCGCCTCGGCCAGCGAGCCGTCGCCCGGCCCCGCCTCCAGCACCCGTCCGGCGCCTGCAGCGGCGGCCTCGGCCGCCACCGCGGCGGCGAACGCCGGGTGCAGCGTCGGACCCGTCGAGAACGCACCGGCGGCGCCGAGCCGCGCACCGCGCGCGTAGAAGCCGCCCTCGTCGTCGTACAGGCAGGCCTCCACCCAGGCATCGAACCGCAGCGGCCCGTCCGCCCGGATACGTGCCCTCAGTCGCGACGCCAGAGGGGCCGCGTCAGGCACGTCGGCCCGCCGTCGCCCTTGAGCGAGATGTCGGATCCGTCATAGGCGTGCACCTCGACACCCGCCGCCTCCATGGCGCGCCGCGCCTTCGGGTTGCCGTCGACGACGACCACCACGCCCGGCCGCACCGGCAGCACGTTGCAGGCCATGGTCAGGTACTCGTCCTCGTCCACCGCGACGGTGCGGATGCCGCGCTCCTGCAGCAGCTCCACCAGCGGCACCGGCATCAGGCGCTCGAACACGACCGCCAGGTCGTCGGCGACCGGCGAGATGAACGACATGGTGTGCAGCACGTGCGCCGGCCCGGTGTCGTGCGGCAGGTCGACGCGCTCGACCGTCACGCCGCGCGGCTCGAGCAGCTCGGCCAGCTGGCGATGGGCGGCCGCGTTGGTGCGGTAGCCGCGGCCGGCGACCAGCGTCGTGTCGTCGAGGAAGAACAGGTCGCCGCCGTCGGCCCGCGCGTCGCCCTCCAGGTGCGCGACGATCGGCACCCCGGCCGCAGCGAGCGCGGCGGCCGCCGGCTCCCACTCCGTCGACCGGTCGGGCTTGGCCGAGCGCAGCACGATCGCGCCGTCGCCGATCGTGAACGCCGAGTCGTACATGTAGCAGGCGTCGACGAGGCCGTCGGCGGGCGGCGCGACGAGGACGTCGCAGCCGAGGTTGGAGAGCAGGTCGCAGAAGGCAGCGTGCTGGCGCAGCAGGGTGTCCGGGTCGGGCTGCCGCCAGCCGGCGGCGGCGAAGTCGCCGCTCGTCACCGGCGTGCGCACCAGCACCCGCCGCAGGCGCGCGACGCTGGACGTCACGCCGTAGGTCTCCACCTCGCTCCTCATGGCGTGAAGGTTCCCACACCGAACGACACGAAGGCGAATCCGACCATCAGCGCCGGGAAACTCATGCGCACGGCGTTGTCGAAGCGCTCGTTCTGGCCCAGCAGCGCAAGCATCCAGAACAGCGGGAAGATGACGAGCCCGAAGCGCGGGAACCCGAGCCAGGTACCGGTGTACGCCGGCAGCACCACGCAGCCGATCGCGAAGATGCAGTACGCCATCGGCGCCTTGCGGGTGCGCACCAGCGCGACGATCAGCCAGAAGTACACGCACACCGCCACGGCGCTGATGGCGAGGCCGAGGTCGTGGTTGTCGAAGAACGCGATCCAGATGGCGTGCACGACGGCCACCGGCACCAGCAGGGTGTAGAGCGGCTCGGCGTGGCGGCTCCAGCCGCGCTCCTCGGCGGAGTGGGTCGCGTAGACCTCGCCGGTTCGCCACCACAGGTACGCCTGGAAGCCGATCACCGCCAGCGGCAGCAGCATCACGGGCAGCAGCTGCCAGAGCAGGCGGAACGACACGCGGCGGCCGGCGTTCTGGAAGATCTGCCAGGCGATCGCGGGCGCCAGCAGGATGCCGACGGGCCGGGCGAGCGAGGCCAGCGCACCGACCATGCTCGCACCCCAGATGCGCCGTTTCTCGAGCAGCAGGAAGGTCGAGCAGATCAGCAGCAGCGCCAGGCTCTCGGTGTAGACCATCGAGAACACGAACGACAGCGGCGAGATCGACAGGTACGTGATCGTGCGCTTCGCGATCACGGGGCCGAACCGGTCGCGGGTGAGCCGGTACAGCACCATCAGGGCCGGCAGGAACAGCAGGTTCGAGAGGATCACGCCGGTGACCGCGTAGGAGAAGGGCAGCACCTGCTCCGCGGCCGACAGCGTCAGCGGGTAGAGCGGGAAGAACGCCGGCGAGTTGCCGTGGGCGATCGTCGGGTCGTAGCCGTACTGCGCGATGGAGAGGTACCAGAACCCGTCCCACGAGCGCAGCGGCGTCACCAGCGCCGCCACCAGGTCGCCCGAGCCACGCGGCCGCTCGACCCAGCCGACCATCCCGATCGCGATCAGCGTCAGGAGCCGGGACCACGCCCAGACGAAGAACGGCACGCGCCATTCCGCCGCCCAGCGTCGCAGCACACCGCCGGCCCGGCCCAGCTGGGCAGCGAGCTGCGAGCCGGACGACGCTGGCGCAGGCGCGATCGACATCCCGCGGAGGTTACGTCTCGAGCGGCTTGCGGGCGATCACGGTGAAGATGTCGCCGAGCTTGATGCCGACGGTGCGCTCGGCGAGGCCGACGCGCTTCAGGCCGGCGACCAGCAGGCGCGCGACCGGCGGCGCGTAGGCATCGAGGCGCGAGGCGAGGTACGAGAGCCGGACGCGGCGCGTGTGCAGCCGGACGTCGACGATCTGGAACCCCTCGCGGCGCAGCATCTCGCAGAGCGTGGCGCGCGAGAAGTAGACGAGGTGCATCTGCATGTACCACGGCCAGCGCCGGCCGAGCACGCGGGCGAACAGCGAGTCGACGTCCATGGTGGAGACCGCGAAGATGCCGCCCGGCCGCAGCGACGCATGGATGGAGCGCAGGTCGAGGGCGGGATCGGGCAGGTGCTCGATCACGTCCCACAGGGTGATGACGTCGTAGCCGCCCTCGGGCAGCGGTGCATCCTCGACCGCGCCGCGGTGGACGGTGCCGCCGATGCGGCCGCGCGCGATCTCCGACGCCCAGGTGGAGGGCTCGACGCCCGCGACCTCGAAGCCGTGCTGCTCGGCGATGGTCAGGAACGTGCCGACGTGGCAGCCGACGTCGAGCATGCGACCGGAGGGCATGAACTCGGCGACGTGCTCGAGGCTCTCGGTGAAGGTCTCGACCCGGCCCTGCTCCTCGTCCAGGTACCGCGTGTCCTCGACGGCGGAGTAGTTGTCCTGCACCGACTGGTGGTGCGGGCGCGGGTTCATGTAGACGAGGTCGCACGAGCGGCACTCGACGATGCGACCGTGCTCGCCGTACGCGCTGGAAGTGGACGTGTAGTGACGCTGGGGATCGACGGAGACACCACCCAGGCGGTCCTCGAAGCGGACGTGGTAGTCGTCGGCTCCGCAGAGCGGGCAGCGGACGGCCACGTAGGCCGGCAGTTCGGCTCGGGCTCCCGTGCGCGCCGCGGCGCCTGATTTGGACTGGGTCATGTCGTTCCTCCGAAGGTTCGTGCGCGGCGGAGCGGTTCCGCCGGGCCGGCCATGAGCCGGTGAAGTGCGCCTCCCGGGCGCGTGAGATGTCCTGCGAGCGCCCACCCGATCAGCGCAACAGTGACGCCCGCGATGATGTCTGCGACGTAGTGATCCCCCAGATACACGATTGAGAACCACATGACCAGCGGGTAGACGATGAAGGCGTAGCCCACGCGCCGTCGCCACGTCCACGCGATCATGAGCGTGAGCAGCGCATAGGCGGAGTGCAGCGAGGGCACGGCGGCGACGGGGTTGCGGGGGATCTGGGACGCGATGAAGGATGAGCCTTTCGGCAGCCCGTTGGCCGCATCCTGCAGCGAGTTGATCGAGACGACGTCGATCAGCCCGTGCTGCGCGGCCAGCCAGGGCGGCGCGGCGGGGAACAGCAGGAAGATCGCGGCACCGATGAACGAGGTGAGCACGATCGCCGTGGCGCAGCGGACGAAGTGCTCCCGGCGGTCGAGCCAGATCAGGAACAGCAGGGTCGGCGGCACGAAGAAGTGCACCTTGTTGAACGAGCCGATGATCCAGTCGAACGGCCGCACCTGGCCGTTCCAGAACCACGACTGCACGAACTCCGGCGGCATCGCGCCGAAGAACAGCGCCCGGTCGACGTCGATCATCGGCGCGTAGAACGGTCCGCGGCCGAGGATGTCGGCGTTCAGCCACTCGGCGCCGCCGCGCGCGAACTCGTAGGCGATCATCAGCGCGATGAACGGCACCCAGTCGCGCAGGTACTGGCGCGTCAGGCCGAGCGCGATCGCCGGCACCAGCAGGATCAGGAAGTACCGGTCGGACGAGATGTGGACGCCGCGGGTCAGCACCAGCGCCGCGAGGGCCGCGAAGTAGGCGATGACGAGCACCGCGGCGCGGCGCGCGGTCCACTTGCGGGACGCGGGAGACTCCGGCGCCTGGGCTTGGACGGGGGCGACGGTGGGCTCGGCGGTGAGGGTCGAGTCGTCTCGCATACGCGGTGGTGAACCGAAAATCATGCTATCCGGTGCAGTCCGGGCACCTCCCCGGTCGTGCGGTTCTTCACGCACGCTTAACCCTCGCCGCGCCCGGTACACTCAGGCCGTGACCGGAGACCTCGCCGCTGAGGTGCGAGCGGTGCGCGAGACGGTCGGGATCGCCGACCGCGGCGGCCGCGCGTTCACGCTGCTCGACGGGCCCGACGCCGTGCGCTTCCTGCAGGGCATGGTCACGAACGACGTCGACGCCATCGCGATCGGCAGCGCGGCGTATGCGCTGCTGCTGACGCCGAAGGCCCGCGTCGTCGCCGACATGCGGCTCTCGCGACTGGCCGAGACCACGTTCCTGGCCGATGCCGACCCCGGCGCCGCGGCCGCCCTGCGCACCGTGCTGACGCGCTACCGGCTGGGCTCGAAGCTGACGATCGAGGCCTGTGACGACCGCTACGGCATCGTCGCCGTGGCCGGGCCGCAGGCCGCGGCGCTGCTGCGCGAGACGCTCGGCGCGATCACGCCGGACGACGCGGCCGAGGGCACCGGCACCGCGGTCGATCTCGAGGCCGGGACCGTGCACGTGCTGCGCTCCGCGTTCTGCGGCGAGCGCGCCTACGAGCTGATCGGCCCGCGCGCCGCGCTGGATGCGGCCTGGCAGCGACTCGAGACCGGCCTCCCCGCGCTCGGCGGCCGGGTGTTCGGCGACGAGGCGTACGACGTGCTGCGCATCGAGGCGGGCATGCCCCGGTTCGGGGCCGAGATCGACGAGCAGGTGATGCCCGCCGAGGCCGGCGTCGTCGACCGCGCAGTCTCGTTCACCAAGGGCTGCTACATCGGGCAGGAGCCGGTCGCCCGGCTGCACTACCGCGGCCACGCGAACCGCGGCCTGCGCTCGATCCTGCTCGACGGCACCCCGCCGGAGGCCGGTGCCAAGGTCGAGGTGGAGGGCCGCGAGGTCGGACGCATCACGTCGGCGGCGGAGTCGCCCACGATCGGCCGGGCGGTGGCGCTGGCGATCGTACGGCGCGAGGTCGATCCCGGCCAGCGGGTCGGCGTGGTGACGGCCGACGGCGTGCTCGAGGGCGAGCTCTCCGCCGTCCCCGCGTACCGGTGGCGCGCCTGAGGTGCTGACCGCACTGGGTGCGGCCGTCGCGATCGCGGCCGTCTGGCTGGTGGGCCATGCACTCCTCCGCGGTCGCCTGCCGGCGGGCCTCGGCTCGCTCGAGGTGCACGCCGCACGGCTCGTGGCCGGGCTCGGCGCGCTGTCGGTGGTGGCCGTGGCGCTGGCCGACCTGGGCCTGCACGCGCCGTGGTCGATGGCCACGGTCACCGTCGCGCTGATCGCGATCGGGCTCGGCTGCAACCCCGGCGGCGACGACGCGCCGACGCGGTTCTCGCGTACCGACCTGGCCCTGGTCGCGGCGGCGCTGGCGACGGTCGCCCTCGTCCTGCCCGGCTTCGAGTGGTCGCTGGGCGGCCGCGACTCCGGCACGTACGTGAACGAGGTCGTGCAGATCCAGGAGCGCGGCTCGGTCGAGATCTCGGAGCCGGCGCTCGACAGCCTCCCCGCGGACATCCGCCAGGCGCTGCCGCTCGGCGGGCGCTACCCGGGCGAGTACTTCGGCGACCAGCCGGGCGAGATCGTCCGGCTCGGGTTCCACACCTGGCCCGCGCTGCGCGCCGCGGCCGGCTACGCGACCAGCGACGAGGGCAGCTGGGCGCTGCCGGTGATCGCCGGCCTGGCGCTGCTGCTGACGGCGCTGGTGGCGCGACGGCTCGCGCCCGAGCACGGCGACGTCGCAGCCCTGGCGACGGCGGCGCTGCTGCTCGCCTCGGTGGCGTTCCACTGGTACGCGCGGTTCCCGATGACCGAGGTCCCGGGCCTGGCGCTGCTGGCCGGGGGGATCTGGCTGTGGGCGGTGGCGGCACCGGCGAAGGCGACGTACGCGGCCGGCGTGGCCGGGTTCCTGCTCGGCCTCACGTTCCTGATGCGGCCGGACGGGCTCTTCACGGTCGGCGCCGTCGCGCTTCTGGCCGCGTGGCTGCTCGCCACCGGCCGCTTCGACCGCCCGGCGCGCGCCCTGGTGCTGGCGACGCTCGTCACCGCCGCCGTCACGTTCGGTCACGTCGCTCGGTTCTCCTGGACGTACTTCGCCGGCAACTGGGAGCGCCACGCGCACGCGGTCGCGATCGCCGCGCCCATCGCCGCCGTGCTGCTGGCCGCGATCGCCCTGGCGGCCGCTCGCCGGCGCACCGCCGTCGATGAGGCCCTGGAGCGGCACGAGGCGACCATCGGCCGGGCGCTGGCGATCGTCGCGGGCGGCGGCCTGGCGCTGCTGATCGCGGCCGGCCGGCTGCTGGACTGGAACGGCGCCACCTGGCTGACGTGGTACGCCACCTGGCCGGGCCTGGTGCTCGCCGTCGCCGGGCTGGCGGTCGCCGTCATGGCCGCGTTCCGCCGCGACCGCGGGACGGTGCTGCTGCTGCCCGCGGCCCTGCTGCTCGGCACCGTCGCCATCTACGGCATCGACGCCCGGGTCGCGCCCGACCACTTCTGGGCCGTGCGGCGGTTCGTGTCGGCGGCGCTGCCCCTGCTGGCCGTGTTTGCGGGCCTCGCCGTCGCCGCGGCCTGGTCGCAGCGCCGGCTGCGCGCCGGCGCGCTCGCGCTGCTCGGCGTGACGGTCGCGCTCTGCGTCTACGACCTGTGGCCGGCGCTGCGGTTCGACGAGTACCGCGGCTCCACGGCGGCGCTGGCGCGGCTCGACGCGAAGCTGGGCGAGCCCGAGACGCTCGTCATCACGCCGTGGCTCGCGGCGCCCGACGGCCGCTACGGCGTGCCGCTGCGCGTGCGCTTCCACCGTCCGGCGGTGCCGGTGTTCCGGCTCGACCGCCAGCCCCTCGGGGCGTGGGTGACCGACCAGGTGGCGCGCCGGCCGGTGCGGCTGGTGACGTACTTCGGCCGCGTGCCGCCGCTGCCACCCGGTCTGACGGCCGTCCGCGAGAGCGCCGAGACGATCGACCTGGCGGAGTTCGACCAGACCGTCGACCGGATTCCGCGCGGCGGCCACCGCCTGCGGATGCCGCTCGTCATCTACCGGCTCGAAGCCACCGGCTGACCCAGGGTCAGGGATCGATCGCCGGACGCGCCTCGATCCAGGCCAATGTCGGCGTCGCCGTGATGCCCGCGAGCACGAAGCCGGCCCGCTCGAGCAGCGCCCGCCACTGCGGTTCCGTGCGCTCCTCGGCGCCGAGGAGGACCTGCATGTGCAGGTCGACCAGCAGCCCGAACTCGGGCGCGCCGTCGTCGCGCAGCACCTCCTCGAACAGCACCAGCCGCGAGCCCGGCAACATGGCGTCGTGGCACCGGCGGAGGATCTCGATCGCCCGGTCGTCGTCCCAGTCGTGGAGGATGTTCGACAGCACGTAGACGTCATGGCCGGCCGGGACGGCCTCGAAGAAGGAGCCGCCGACGAACTCGATGCGGTCGGCGAGGAACGACGTCGCGAGCCGGTCGGTCGCCTCCGCGACGACGTGCGGCTGATCGAACAGCACGCCGTGCAGCCGCGGGCGCGGGCCGAGCACCCGTTCGAGAAGGGCGCCCGTCCCGCCCCCGATGTCGGCCACCGTGCCCTGCTCGGGCCACGTCATCAGCGGCAGGCCGCCGTCGAGCAGCGTCGAGACAGGCGCCGCATCGTGTCGTTGAAGCGCTCGTTCAGCTCGGGATGCTCGGCCAGCCAGTCGAAGAAGTCGGCCTCGTGGTGGACGCTGAACGACGGCTCGCCGGTGCGGAGCGTGTGCTCGGCCTCGGACCAGGCGTGGAGCTCGAACGACTTGAAGTTCGCGAGGCCGGCGAGGCTGCCGGGCGTGCCGGAGACGAACCGCCGCCCGAGGCTCGTCAGCCGCACGCCGCCGTGCTCGCCCGGCTCGAACAGGCCGCGGGCGGTCAGCAGGCGGACCATCCGCCGGAGCGTCCCGGGGTCGACGTCGCAATCGCACGCCACGGCGTCGACCGTGCGCTCCTCTGCGCCGAAGGTCGCGAACACGCCCGCCTCGGACAGCAGACGGACGACGAGCGGCGTCCAGTAGTCGACCAGCCGCTCGGCCTCGGCGCGCTCGGGATCCGGTACGGCCACCGCGGCCTCCAACGTGATTCGTACGATCGCCGCACGATCGGCGGCGAGCAGTGCGCCCGGCATGAATCGAACATGCGACCTCTGCCTCCGCAGGGCAGCGCTCTATCCCCTGAGCTACGGGCGCTCGGAGAACCCTGACGATATCAGGGGCCGGAGTCGGGCGACGCAGGCTCGTGCCGGGTTTCGCTTGACATGTAACCGTAAGGTGACATATTGTCCGCCCATGGACGCGGTGTTCAGAGCCCTCGCCGATCCGACGCGACGCAGCCTCCTGGACGAGCTGTTCCGCGACGACGGCCAGACGCTGAGCGCCCTGGAGGGCCGCTTCTCGATGACGCGCATCGGCGTCATGAAGCACCTGCGGGTGCTCGAGGACGCCGGCCTCGTCGTCACCAAGCGGAGGGGCCGCGAGAAGCTCCACTTCCTGAATCCCGTCCCGATCCGGCTCGTCCACGACCGGTGGGTGAGCAAGTACACGGAGCCGTGGGCCGCCGGGCTCGTCGCGCTCAAGACCGAACTGGAGAGGACCATGGAGAAGGTCTACGAGATCTACATCCGCACCAGCCCGGAGCGGCTCTGGCAGGCGATCACCGATCCGGAGATCCGCAGCAAGTACAACTTCGGCGCCAGCGTGGTGTCCGACTGGACGGCAGGCTCGCGGCTCGAGATGGGCTCGCCCGGCGGGCCGCTCGGCGAGGGCGAGGTGCTGGAGGCCGATCCGCCGCGCCGGCTGGTGCATACCCTGACGGCGCTGTGGAGCGACGAGGTGAGGGCCGAGGGCAGCTCGCGCGTGACCTGGGAGATCGTGCCGGTCGGCGACGACTCGTGCTGCCTGACCGTTACCCACGACCAGCTCCGCGAAGGCGCGAACGCCCAGCTGTACGGCGGCTGGCCGATGATCCTGTCCGGGCTGAAGACCTGGCTCGAGACGGGCGAGCTGCTGACGACGCCGGGCTCGCTGCTCTACGTCGACTGAACGACGACGGGCCCCGGCCGACCGTCGAGCGGCCGGCCGGGGCCCGTGGTTCGAAGCGTCAGACCAGCTGGGCCGTCATCTCGCGGATGCCCGCGGTCATGCCGTCGGCCATCGCCTGCAGCTCGTCGGGCGTCGAGACGAACGGCGGCGAGAACTGCAGGCCGACACCGCGCAGGGCGCGGGTGATGACGCCGTTCTCGCGCGAGCGCACCGACACCTTGTCGGCGAGGCCCGGGTTCGCGGCCAGCACCTCCGGCTTGAACTCGATGCCGGCGAGCAGGCCGGCGGTGCGCACCTCGGCGACCATCTCCAGGTCGCGCATCGGGGCGACGATGTCGGCGAGCACCGGCTCCAGCTCGGAGACGCGGGCGATGAGGCCCTCGTTCTCGATGATGTCGAGGTTCGCGATGCCGGCCGCGCAGCACGCCGCGTGGCCGCTGTACGTGAAGCCGTGCCGGAAGGGCGGGGCGCCCTCGGCCCAGAAGAAGTCCTTGACCATCGGGCCGGCGATGATGCCGCCGAGCGGCAGGTAGCCGGACGTGACGCCCTTCGCGAACGTGATCAGGTCGGGCTCGACGCCGTACCGCATGCAGCCGAAGTTCGCACCCAGCCGGCCGAAGCCGCAGATGACCTCGTCCTGGATGAACAGGATCTCGCGCTCGGTGCAGATGCGGCGGATCTCGGGCCAGTAGCCGTCGGGCGCCTCGATCACGCCGCCGGCGCCGATCACCGGCTCGCCGATGTACGCGGCGACGCGGCCGTCGTACCGGTCGAGCGATCTCCTCGAGGTCCTCCGGGTTGTCCCAGCTGACCCGGAGCGTCTCGGGGATCATCACGCCGTAGCCCTCGAGGTTGGCGGGGATGCCGCCGAGCGACGTGCCGTACGCGTTCATGCCGTGGTACGCGTGCTGGCGGGAGATGATGATCGTCTTGTTGTCCTTGCCCTGGGCGCTCCAGAAGCGCCGCGCGAGCTTGCAGGCCGTGTCGACCGCCTCGGAGCCGCCCGAGCCGAAGAACACCGCGCCGTCGCTGTAGGGCGACAGCTCGACGATGCGGTCGGCCAGCTCGATGGCCGGCTCGTTCGCATGATCGAAGAAGCAGTGGTGGGCGGCGAGCTTCTTCATCTGGGCGGCCGCCGCGTCGGCGATCTCCGCGCGGCCGTGCCCGACCGAGACGAACCACAGGCCAGCCGACGCGTCGAGGTACTCGCGGCCGGCCGAGTCCCAGACCCGGGCGCCCTCTCCGCGCGAGACGACGAACTCGTTGCCGTCGATCGCGCCCATCGCAGCAAAGCCGTGCCAGAGGCGTGTCATACGCGAAAGGTACAACCTTCGGCCCATCGCCGCGAGGGCCGGGCGGATGGAACCGTCAGGCCATCGCCTTCGGGCGTCGCTTGCGCTTCTTCTCGGGCGCATCGTGCGTCAGCGCGGCGGCGGGCTCGTGCCGCTGCACCTGCTCCTCCCAGCCGGCGAACAGCAGCTTGCGCTTGAGCAGCATCCCGGCGACGGCAGCGGCGACCAGGGCGTAGATGAAGTACGTGCCCCCGGGCAGCTTCGCGACCTCGGCGTACAAGGCGCCGACCAGCGCGGCGCACGGCAGCGTGATCACCCAGGCCGCGAGCACGTGACCGGCCACGCCCCAGCGTGTGCCGCGCCAGCGCACCTTGGAGCCCGAGCCAAGCACGGCCCCCGTCATCACCTGCGTGGTCGAGATCGGGAAGCCGAAGTCGGCCGCCCGCCAGAGCAGGAAGGCGCCGGCCGACTGGGCGGCGACGCCGGACCGCAGGTCGAGGTCGGACAGGCGGCGCCCGACGGTGTGCACGATGCGCCAGCCGCCGACATAGGTGCCGAGCGCGATCGCCAGCGCGGCCACGAAGATCACCCAGTCGTCGACGACGAACGCCGCGTTCTCGCCGCTGACGACCAGCGCCAGCGCGATCACGCCCATCGTCTTCTGCGCGTCGTTGGTGCCGTGGGTGAGCGCCACGAAGCCGGCGGACACCAGCTGCAGCCCCCGCAACGGCGCCGGCCGCGCGTCGAGGAACCGCCCGACCCGGCCCGCCAGGCACAGCGCCAGCACGGCGGCGAAGCCGAAGCCCAGCAGGGGCACGTAGATGGACGGCTCGATCACCTTCTCGCGCAGACCCGACCACAGCACGACGTCGAATCCGCCGGTGGAGGCGATGGCGGCGCCGGCGACGCCGCCGATGAGCGCGTGCGACGACGAGGTCGGCAGGCCGCGCCACCAGGTGATGAGGTTCCACGTGATCGCCCCGACGAGGCCGGCCAGGATGGCCTGCAGGGTGATCGCGTTCTGGTCGATGATGCCGCTGCCGATGGTCTTCGCGACGTTGAGCGACAGGTAGGCGCCCGCGAAGTTCAGCGCGCCGGCGCAGATGACGGCCAGCCGCGGCGAGATCGACTTCGTCGCGACCGACGTCGCGATGGCGTTCGCGGCGTCGTGGAACCCGTTCGTGAAATCGAACAGCAGCGCGATCGCGACCACCAGGACGAGCTCGAACACGGTCCTTCGATTCCCTTTCAGCGGGTGCGTGATCCAGCCCGGGCCCCGAAGTCGGATCGGCCACGGATGGCGGCAAGATTACGGGATCGGCCCCTCCGCCGCACCACCTGCGTGCAGGTCGTTCTGCGGCGCCCTCGCCGTTCGCGGTAGGCTCAGGCCCCCACGCCCATCGCTTCTCGGAAGGTGATCTGCATGCCGCTCGTCTCCATGCGCCAGCTGCTCGACGAGGCCGCGAAAGGCGGCTACGGCGTCGGCGCCTTCAACGTCAACAACATGGAGCAGATCCAGGCGATCATGGAGGCCGCGCGCGACACCGCGTCGCCCGTGATTATCCAGGCCTCTCGCGGCGCACGGTCGTACACCAACGACCGCTTCCTCTGGCACCTGATGCTGGCCGCGACCGAGCTCTATCCGGAGATCCCGGTGGCGCTGCACCTCGACCACGGCAACAGCCCCGAGACGTGCAAGTCGGCGATCGACCTCGGCTTCACGAGCGTGATGATGGACGGCTCGCTGGAGGAGGACGGCAAGACGCCCTCCTCGTTCGAGTACAACATCGCGGTCACGCGCGAGGTGGTCGAGGCCGCCCACGCCAAGGGCGTCACCGTCGAGGGCGAGCTCGGCACGCTCGGCGGCATCGAGGATGGCGTCGGCTCCGGCGAGGTGCACCTGACCGATCCCGACCAGGCGGTCGAGTTCGTGACGCGCACCGGCCTGGACGCGCTCGCGGTCGCGATCGGCACCAGCCACGGCGCCTACAAGTTCGATCGCAAGCCCGACGGCGAGGTGCTGGCGATGAACCTGATCGAGGAGATCCACGAGCGGCTGCCGGAGACGCACCTGGTGATGCACGGCTCCTCGTCCGTCCCGCGCGAGCTGGTCGACATCATCAACCGGTACGGCGGCAAGATGAAGGAGAGCTGGGGCGTCCCGGTCGAGGAGATCCAGCTCGGCATCCGCCACGGCGTCCGCAAGATCAACGTCGACACCGACTCGCGCCTCGCGGTCACCGGCGCGATCCGCAAGGCGTTCGTCGAGCATCCCGAGGAGTTCGATCCGCGCTTCTACCTGAAGCCCGCCCGCGCGGCGATGCAGCAGGTGATCGCGGCCCGGATGACCGCCTTCGGGCAGGCCGGCCACGCCGGCGACTACACGGCCATTCCCCTCGAGGAGATGCGCGAGCGCTACGCCAGCGGCGCGATCGCGTGAGCCTGGCCGACATCGACGACGGTCTGCGCGCCGCCGGCGGCCCGGCGATCGTGGCCCTGATCGTCGAGCGGCTCGGACTGGACGAGGACGACATCGCGGCCGCGACGCGGCGCGGCCTGCTGCTGGCGGCGGCCGCCGGCGATCCGGCGGGCGGCATCGCCGCAGGCTCCCGCGCCGCGCTCGAGACGGCGGCGGACCTGTCCGAGATGGACGTCGGCCCGCGCCTGGAGGCCGAGCTGCGGGTACTGGCGGCGGAGGGCGCCGGCCAGCCGGTGGCCGCCGCCCTGGCCGGGTCGCTGGCGGAGCATCCGGAGGCGGCGCTGAGTGCGCTGGCGGTGGTGCTGCTCAGCATCGAGGTGGGCTGAGGTACGGAGTCGGAGCGAACCTCCGCGCACCAGAGGCGGCTGAGACGTGCTGACGTATTCGTGCCAGGCACCAAAACGACACGGCGGCGCCCTGCGATGTCCGAAAACGCACGCGGTGCGAAAACGGACACCGCGGTCACTTCGATGTCCGAAAACGCACGCGGTGCGAAAACGGACACCGCGGTCACTTCGATGTCCGAAAACGCACGCGGTGCGAAAACGGACACCGCGGTCACTTCGATGTCCGAAAACGCACGCGGTGCGAAAACGGACACCGCGGTCATTCTCTCGCGCGCGTTCCGTTGCGCACCCGGCGCGTTCGTGACGGATTCGTGACGAAAGGCCTCAACCGAAACCCGGCGGATGCCGATATTCCGTTGAGATTTTCGGCTTTGATCCATCGGGGAAGTCGATCCGGTGCCTTCTCAGGCATAGATATCTTCGATGAAGGTCACGATGTCGGTCACCGCCAGCCCTGTCGCAGCCTCAAGCTGCGCCCGGTACGGCGGGAGGTTCGTGCACTCGCACAGCAGCGTTGCGATGGAGGGGTCGGCAGCGACCGCGGCGCGTACCACCGCCACCACCTCCGGGCCGGCGATCGCCGGATCGGGCCCCGGGGCGTCGCCGACCAGCGCCGGATAGAGATGCGCCGTCCGCTCCAGTCCGATCGGGACCAGGCGCCGCCGCTCCGCTGCCGCGACGCCCGCGCCGTCGAAATGCGCCGCCGTGAGGGCCGACGCGTTCGCCGTCACCACCCCGACGCGCGCTGACGGCTCGAGGTCGGCGAGCAGCCCGGGCAGGGCGAGCAGCGACGAGGTGACCACGGGCACCGGCAGCGACGCCGCCAGCGCCCGCTGGTGCACCGCGAGAAAGCCGCACGACGTCGTGACCAGGTCGCAGCCATCGGCCGCGAGGCGCAGGCCCGCGGCGACGAACGGCTCGAGCAGCCCGCGCGCGCCGTCCTCGACCGCGCGCCGCGCCGACGCTCCCTCGACGACCGCGTAGCGCGTGTCGAAGCCGAAGGTGTCCGGATGGCCGATGTCGCCCGGGACGCGGTCGAACGCCGTGTCGAGCATGAGGATGCCGACGATCACTGCTGGCATTCTGGCGCGCGTGACGCATGACTACGTGATCGTGGG
This sequence comes from uncultured Actinomycetes bacterium, assembly GCA_963722525.1. Lineage (GTDB taxonomy): Bacteria > Actinomycetota > Thermoleophilia > Gaiellales > F1-60-MAGs149 > VFJZ01. Next base: position 2,849,660 of record CAVRMM010000002.1, read on the forward strand.
CGCGGGCTCGTCCGGCGCGCCACTCGCCGCACGGCTCTCCGAAGACCCCGCCGTCTCCGTGCTGCTGCTGGAGGCCGGCCCGGACGAGCGATCGGCCGACGCGCCGGCGGCGATGCGCACCCTGAACCCGTACGCGATCCTCGACCCCGCCTACGGCCGCTACCACTGGACCGGGCTGACCGGCCCGGCGCACGCCGGCGCAGGAGCCACGTCCCTACTGGCGCGGCCGCGCGCTCGGGGGCTCCTCGGCGATGAACTCGCAGCTCGCGATCCGTGCCCTGCCGGAGGACTTCGACCGGTGGGCGGCGCTCGGCTGCACGGGCTGGGCGTGGGCCGACGTGCTGCCGGCGCACGTGCGCCTGGAGGACGACGCCGATTTCGGCGACGAGCCGTACCACGGCCGTGGCGGCCCGATCCCGATCCGGCGGCTGCCGGTGGAGGAGTGGGGCGCCGTCGACCGCTCCCTCGCCGAGGCTGCGACCGATCTGGGCGAGCCCTGGGCCGACGACCACAACGCGCCCGGGTCGACCGGCGTGTCGCCGTACGCCGTCAACGCCGGGCCGAACGGGCGCGTGTCGACCGCCGATGGCTACCTGGAGCCGGCACGGGGCCGCCCGAACCTGACGATCGTCGGCGGCGCACTCGTCGACCGCGTCGTGGTCGAGCGCGGCCGCGCGACGCACGTCGTGGCGCGGACGCCGGCTGGCGAGGAGCGCTTCGCCGGCAACGAGATCATCCTCTGCGCCGGCGCCATCCACAGCCCCGCGATCCTGCTGCGCTCCGGCATCGGGCCGGCCGGCGAGCTGCAGCCGCTCGGCATCGCGCCGGTCGTCGACCTGGCGCCGGTCGGCCGGGGCCTGACCGAGCACCCGTCGGTGTTCGTCGACCTCGAGCTGCGGCCCGAGGCGCGGGCGGCGTCGATCGACCAGCGGCACTCCTCGTGCATCGTCCGCTACTCCTCGGGCCACCCGGGCAGCGGTGCGAACGACATGAACCTGATCCCCAACACGCTGCGCGGCTACGAGCCGGCGGCGCTGGCTCGCGGCTGCCTGTACGTCGCCGTCTACGAGAGCCACTCGCACGGCGCGGTGACCCTGACGTCGCCCGATCCGGCCGCGCATCCGGTGGTCGATCTGGCGATGCTGACCGACGAGCGCGACCTCGCCCGGCTCCGCGACGGGGCGCGACGGCTCCTCGAGATCGTCGCGTCCGGGCCGTTCCGGCGCATCACGACCGGCGAGGCGGTCGCCATCGCGGACGGCCGCGCGCTCGATCGCTGGCTGCTCGAGACCTGCACCGACCACCAGCACCCGGCCGGGACGTGCCGCATGGGCGATCCCGCCGACGAGCGCACCGTGGTCGATCCGGCGTGCCGCGTGCTCGGCGTCGACGGCCTCCGCGTCGTCGACGCGTCGGTCATGCCCGAGTCGCCGCGCGCGAATATCCACCTGACGTGCGTCGCCATCGGCGAGCGCGCCGCGGAGCTGATCAGCCGCGGCCGATGAACGGCATCTTGGTCGCCATCACCGTCAGGAACTGCACGTTGGCGTCGAGCGGCAGCGAGGCCATGTAGGAGACGGCGCGCGCCGACCTGCGTCACGTCGAACGTCGGCTCGGCGCGCCAGCGAGCCGTCGGCCTGGAGCACGCCCTCCGCCATCCGCGCGGTCATCTCGGTGCCGGCGTTGCCGATGTCGATCTGCCCGCAGGCGATGTCGTACGCGCGGCCGTCCAGCGAGGTCGACTTCGTGAGACCCGTGATGGCGTGCTTGGTGGCGGTGTACGGCGGCCGACAGCGGCCGCGGCGTGGTGGCGGAGATGGAGCCGTTGTTGATGATGCGCCCGCCCCGCGGGGACTGGTCGCCGCATGAGCTTGAACGCCTCCTGGGTGCAGAGGAACGCGCCCGTCAGGTTGGTGTCGACGACCGCCTTCCAGCGCTCCAGCGAGAGGTCCTCGAGCGGCACGGCGGGCGCGCCGATGCCGGCGTTGTTGACGAGCAGGTCGAGGCGCCCGAAGCGACTGCGCACCGCGGCGAACAGCGCCGCAACCGATGCGGCGTCCGCGACGTCGCACGACACCGCGACGGCGTCGCCGCCGAGCGCCGCGGCCGTCTCGGCCAGGGGCTCGGGGCGCCGGCCGGCGAGCACGACGCTGAACCCGTCGGCGGCGAGGGCGACGGACACCGCCCGGCCGATGCCGCTACCGGCGCCGGTCACCACCGCGACGCGGTTCACGGCAGCACGCCGCCCAGCTCGTCCTCGACGTAGACGTCGATGATCTCGCGGAAGCTCGACTCGGCCCGGAAGCCGAGCGAGTCGGCACGGGCCGTATCGAACGCGCGCGGCCAGCCGGCGACGATTCGCTCGATCGTCGCATCCGGCTCGCGGCGGATGCGCGCAACGGCGGCATCGCCCGCGACCTCCCGGAGCGCCTCGATCTGCTCGGCCACCGTCACCGAGAGGCTCGGCATCGTCAGGCACCGGCGGTCGCCCAGCAGGCCGCCGTCGATGCCGGCCGCGTGAACGAGGTTGTCGATCGTCGCGCGCGGCGAGGCGTGCGCGTGGCGCACGTCATCATCCACCGGCAGCACGGCCTCGAGCCCGTTCAGCGGCTCGCGGATGATGTTCGAGAAGAACCCGGAGGCAGCGGCGTTCGGCGTCCCCGGCCGCACGCAGACGGTGGGCAGCCGGATGCCGACGCCGTCGACCAGGCCCCGGCGTGTGTAGTCGCTCAGCAGCAGCTCGCCCATCGCCTTCTGCGTGCCGTAACAGGTCAGCGGCGTGAGATGGAACGCGTCGTCGATGCGAGCGGGGAACGGCGCGCCGAACACGGCGATGGTCGACGAGAAGACGACGCGCGGGACGTAGCCGTAGCCCTGCGCGCGGATCGCCTCGAGCAGCAGGCGGACGCCGTCGAGGTTGGCCCGGTAGCCGCCGTCGAAGTCGGCCTCCGCGCCGCCCGACGGGATCGCGGCGAGATGGAAGACGACGTCCGGGCGGCTCGCCACCAGGTCGTCGGCGACGCCCGGCTGCGACACGTCGGCGACACGCGTCTTGACATCGAACGAGGCGCCCGCCGGCGCCGCCGGCGCGACCACGTCGGCCAGCGTCAGCTCCGTGACCGGCGTCACGCCGATCGCTCCGTCCACTGCCAGCCGCTCGGCGAGCTTGCGCCCGAGCATGCCCGCGCCGCCCGTGATGAGGATCCGCATGACGCGGAACGATAGGCGCTAGAGGGGCCGGGCGGCAGAGGGTTCGAACGCCTCCAGCCAGAGGACGAAGCCGGCCAGGAACGTCAGCGACGCCATCACGGCGAGGGTCGACACCGACACCGGCGACGGCGCCAGGGTGGGCGCCATCTCGGAGGCGCCGGTGAGGAACGCGGCCACGGCCGCCGCGACGAACGGCGCGCGCCGGGCGAAGTAGCCGCAGACGAGCCGCAGCAGGGCGACCGCGAGGAACACGTTGAGGGCGATCGACAGGACCCACGCCACCGTCGGCCACCGCGGCAGGCCGAGGGCACCGATCGCCATGCCGAGGGCGATCAGGAACGCTCCGGCTTGTCGAGAGAGTGGGGAGGGCGACCTCACCGCGCAAGCATACGGCGGAAATTGCAAATGTCCTACATCAGATTGTGACGAACCCCGGCTGCAGCTCGCGCGCGGTGAAGCGCTCGCGCCGCGGCGTCTCCAGCAGGCGCAGGACGCCGGCCCGGACGGTGTCGTCCGGACGCGCCAGCGCAGCGCCCGCGGCGGCCAGGCAGACGGCGATCCCGCGGGGCGTCTGCGCCGGCCCCGCGGCCACCGCGGCGGCGATCGCCGCGTCGTCGCAGTCCACCGGCTCCCCCGTCGCCTCGGCGGCGGCGCCCGCGTAGACGCCGGCCAGCGAGCGGGCGTGCAGCAGCGACGCGGCCGCCACGGGCGTGAGGCCGAGCGCCCACTCGGCCGCCGCCGCGTGGGCGAGCGCGAGGCCGCAGCCGAGCAGGGAGCCGGTCCCGTCCGGCTCGTCGTCGGAGCGCAGGCGGAACTGCAGGAGCGCGCGGCCGCACTCGTGCACGACCTCGTCCGGCGTGCGTGGCGCCCCGGCCAGGGCGTCGGACGTGACCGCGAAGGCGTGCGGCACCTCGCTGCCGGCAGCGCAGCCGTAGGCGGCGACCGGCAGGACGACGCGGGCGGCGTCGGGGCCGAGCTCGGTGGCGAGGCGGACGGCTCGCTCGAGCACGACCAGCGGCCACGGGCCGCGAAAGGTGCGGGCGGTGCCCTCGGCGAGGCCGGCGGCGATCTCCTGCACCGGCACGCCGGCCGCCAGCATGCCGGCGACGACGGCCTCGCACTCGTCGGCGTCGCCGCCGTCGACCAGCGCCGCGAGCGTGCCGCGGACGCCGGCGTCGTTCCACGCGAACGGCGTCGCCGGGTCGGGGCCGAACCGCGGCGAGGCGCGCGCCAGCCGGGCCGCCAGCGCCGCGGCGAGGTCGGCGAACACGAGCGCCACGGCGCGCTCGTCCAGGTAGGGCACCAGTGCCAGCGCGTCGGCGACGGCGGCCGTCTCGGGATCGAGCCCGGCGTCGGCGTGCGAGCCGCCGTAGCGGGCCAGCAGCAGCGCCACGCGCTCGGGGCGCTCGCCCAGACCGAGCAGCCGCGCCGTGCGGCGCGCCGCCAGGGAGCCGCGTCCGGTCTCGAGCGCGCCGAGCACCGACTCCGAGGCGAACGCCAGCTCCTGCGCGGTCGGCTCCACGTCGACGTCGACGAAGATCGCGCCGTCGCGCACGTCGACGTCGTAGGTGCGGATGTCCTCGCCCGCCGTCACGCACGCGCCGCTGCGCAGGTCGAAGCGCCAGCCGTGCGCGGGGCAGGTCAGCTCCTGGCCGCGGATCTCGCCCTCGTCCAGCCGGTAGCCCTCGTGCGGACACGCGCGGTCGACCACGCGGATACCCTCGTCCGTGCCCACGACCAGCACCTCGCGGGCGCCGAGCGTCACGGGCCGCACGCCGCCGCCCGCTCTCACCTCCGCGACGGTGCAGGCGTAGCGCACCCGGCGGACTCTACAGCTCGAAGCCGTGCCGCTCGGGCTCGTCCTCGAGCCCGGCGACGAAGTGCAGCGGCAGCGACCGCAGGTGATGGCCGTCGACGAGCAGCTCGAACGAGTAGTGCCCCGGCTGGTCGAAGCGCACGCCGTGCATCTGCAGGATGATCGGCGCGGTGCGCACCGGAACGCCCGCGAACGGCGGGAAGCCGGTCGAGAACTCGCCCTCCAGCGGCGGCACCACGTCCTGGCCGTCGGCGTCCAGCAGCCGCAGCTTCAGGCGGTGGTCGCCCGACTCGGTCGGGTGGGCCTCCATCCGCAGGACGAGCACCATGGTCGGATAGGTGAGCGGGAAGCTCGACGCATGGATCGAGTCGAACTCCCCGAGGATGTTGAGCTTGCCCTCACGCGACACGTTCGCCGCATCGCAGAGGACCGCGAGGTTGACCTGCACAGTCAGACGATACTCGTCGCCGGGGCTGGTACAACGTACCCGTGCTACATGCGACCGAGAGCGACGTCCGATCGGCCGTCGCGCCGGCCGCTGCCGTGGAGCGGGTCCGAGACGCGCTGACGCAGCCGGCCGCCGACCCGCCGTCGATCGCCCTCGTGGACGGCACGCACGCACGGGCCCAGGTGACGCGCCACGGCGACCTCACCGCCGTGCTCGCCTCCGGGTCGGCCCGGGGCGCCGACGGATCGCTGCTGACGGTGTTCGGCGCGGCCGGCACCGCGGTCGCGGTGATCGAGGCGGACTGGCTGACCCGGCTGGCCGCCGCGGCGGCCGCGGCGATCGCCGCCGGGCATCTCGCGCCGGCCGGTCGGCAGCGGGTCGGCATCGTCGGCACCGGTTCGCTCGCCGACGCCGTCGCAGCGTGCCTGCCGGAGACGCTCGACGTGGAGGCCACGCGCCGCGGCGACCTGCCCGACGCGCAGGGGGCCAGCCGCGACGCGACCGTGGTGGTGACCGCGACGCGGTCGCGCGACCCCGTGCTGCGCGACGACTGGCTCGGCACCGGCATCTGCATCCTGGCCCTCGGCGCGACCCGTCCCGACCAGCGCGAGCTCGACTACCGGACGATCGTGCGCGCGGCCACGGTGATCACCGATGCGCCCGTGGAGGCCCGCCTGCGCGCGGCCGACCTGGCCGAGACGGTCGCCACCGGCCACCTCGACTGGCTCGAGGTGCACGCCCTGGACGAGCTCGAGCGCGGCGAGCTGCAGCCGCTCCGGCGCCCGGAGGACGTGACGATCTACAAGGGCATCGGCACGGCGCGGCTGGCGCTCGCCGTGGCGCTGCCGCTGCTCGACTAGGAGCCTCGCGCTACTTCGGGCCGCCGGCCGCACGGATCCGCGCGATGGCGTCATCGCCCACGGCGCGGGAGATCTCGGCGTTGTCGAGCAGGGCCCGGATCTCGAGCGGTTCGGCCCGGTTCGTCACGAACGTGTCGGCCAGGACCTCGGCGAGATCGCGGCCGGCCTGGATCTCGCGCACCACGTGGTGGACGAGGACCTGCTCCTTGCGGGAGCCGAGGAAGCGCTTGAGAAGGTCGTCGGATTCGGCCATCCCAGGCAATATACCGGTATGGAGCCGAAGCCCGAGGTCACGCGCTTCGCCGAGAGGACCGTCCGCGGCCGGGACGATCACGGCGAGGAGGAGGTCGTGACGATCTGGATCGATCGCCGGCCGGGCGCGGTTTGGAGCGTCGGCCGGGCGATCAACCTCGCGCATCGTGAGTCGCCGGCACCGCGGCCGGACGACGAGCTGTGGTCGGGTTACGAGCTGGGTGATGCGACGCGAGCGGCCAACGAGGCGCTGGAGTCCGACCTCGACGCCTCCGAGGACAACGACGATCACAACAAGAGCCTCCGGCCGTTCACCGACAAAGAGCTGCTGCAGCTGCTCGAGCGCTGGTTCTTCGACCACGCGTGACGATGCGACGACAGCGGACGGCGATCGCGGGCGGCATCGTGGCGGGTGCCGCGGCAGGTGCGCTGGCGGGCGTCCGCCACGTCTACCGCGGCGCGGTGCCGCCGCCGGACGGCCGGGTCGGGATACCGGGCCTCTCGACCCGCGTCGAGGTCGTCCGCGACGTCGACGGCGTGCCGCACATCCGGGCGGGCACCGAGGCCGACGCGCTCGCCGCGCTGGGGTTCTGCCACGCGCAGGACCGGCTCTGGCAGATGGAGATGCTGCGGCGCGTCGTGCGCGGCACGCTGGCCGAGCTGGTCGGCAGCGCCGCGATCGAGACCGACCGCTACGTGCGCACGCTCGGCCTGGCGGCCGTGGCCGAGCAGGAGGCCGCGGCCCTCGCGGGTGACGACCTGGCGGCGGTCGAGGCGTACTGCCGTGGCGTCAACGCGTGGCTCGACGCGCCCGGCTTCCGCCTGCCGCTCGAGCTGCGGCTGCTGCTGCAGCGCCGGGTCGCGCCGTGGCTCGTGTCCGACGCCCTCCTGGGGATGCGCCTGTTCGCGCTCGGGCTCGGGCAGAACTGGGAGGGCGAGATCGTGCGCAGCCGGCTCGCGGCGCGGCTCGGCACGGCGCGGCTCGAGCAGCTCGAGCCGGGCTATCCGGTGGCGGGCTACACGTCGCTGCCGGACGGCGCGGCCGAGGCCGTCCGGAGGGCGCTCGCCACCAAGGATCTCGCGGGCGGCGCCGAGGGCGCCGGCTCGAACAGCTGGGTGCTGTCCGGCGACCGCACCACCACCGGCGCGCCGCTGCTCGCCAACGACCCGCACCTCCTGCTGGCGGCGCCGTGCACCTGGTACACCGCCGACCTGGCCTGGGACGGCGAGCGCTGCGCCGGGCTGACGTCGCCCGGCACGCCGGGCGTGATCATCGGCCAGACGGCCCACACCGCGTGGGGGTTCACGAACGTCGAGGCCGACACGCAGGACCTGCTCGAGGTGACGCTCGACGGCTCCGAGCAGCGCCACACCGAGGAGATCGCCGTGCGCAGGCGCCGGCGGCCCGTCGCCCACGAGGTCGTCACGACCGCCCACGGGCCGGTCGTCGCACCGCTCGCGGCCGGCGAGACGCGCACGCTGGCCCTGCAGTGGACGGCCTTCGCGCCGGCCCGCAACGTGGGCGCCTTCCGCGCCCTCTCCCGGTCGCGCACCGCCGACGACGTCGTCGCCGCGCTGGCCGGCGTCGGCGGCGCGACGCTGAACTGCGTCTACGCGACGCTGGCCGGCGACGTCGGCTACCAGATGTGCGGCGGCCCGGTGCCGCGGCGGGCGGGCGGCGACGGCCGGTTCCCCGGCACCGAGCCGTGGCTCGGGACCGTGCCGTACGACGAGCTGCCGGCGTGGCGCAACCCGCCCGGCGGGACGATCGTCGCCGCCAACAACCGGATCGTGCCCGACGACTACCCGCACCTGATCTCGACCGAGTGGCTGAACCCGTACCGGGCGCAGCGCATCGCCGACGTGCTGGCGCGCCGTGCCCGCCACACGCCGGCCGACCTCGCGAAGCTGCAGACCGACGTCTACTCGCTGCCGCTGGCGCGGCTGCGCGACCTGGTCGCGGGCCAGGAGGCCACCGACACGCTCGAGCGGCGGGCACTCGGCCTGCTCGCCGGCTGGGACGGCGAGATGACCGCCGAGTCGGCCGGCGCCGCGATCGCCGCGACGCTCCTGCGGCACGTGACGCTCGAGGCGTACGCCGAGACCGGCCGCGAGCTGGAGCGGTTCCTGGGCGCGGAGGGGTTCTCGCTGCTGTCGCCGCTGCTCGAGTTCTTCGGGCGCACGGTGCCCGGCACGCTGGCAGCGCTGGAACGCGGCGACGACGGCTTCTTCCGCGACGGCCGCACCTGGCGCGGCGTCATCGGCAAGTGCCTGACCCGTGCCTGCGTCGAGCTCGAGCGCCGGCTCGGGCCCGACCCGGAGGTGTGGACCTGGGGCCAGGTGCACGTGCTCACGCTCGACCACCCGCTCGCCGCCCTGCCGGGGTGCGAGCGCATCTTCCGCCGCGGCCCCCACCCGCTGCCGGGCGAGGCCGACACCGTGTGGTCGGCGGCGCATCCGATCACCGACCCCGTCAGCGGCACGAAGACGAGCGGCCCGGGCGTGCGGTTCGTCGCGAACCTGGCCGATCCGGACGAGACGCTGATCACGCTTTGCGGTGGGCAGTCCGGCCATCCCGCCAGCCCGCAGTACGACGACCAGGTCGACGACTGGCTGTCCGGCCGGACGCGCCGTCTGCACTGGTCGCCCGAGGCGATCGAGCGGCATCGCGCCGCCACGCTGCTGCTGGACCCCTCGTAGCCGATGCCCGCTGCGGCGCTCGGCCTCGCGCTGGCGGCGGCGGTCCTGCACGCCACGTGGAACCTGCTGATCGTGCGCGCCCGGGACACGCAGGCGGCCACCGGCGTCGCGCTGATCGCCTCCGTGGTGCTGTTCCTGCCCGTCACCGTGATCGTCTGGGACGTCGAGCGCGCCGCGATCCCGTACATCGTCGTCTCCGGCCTGCTCGAGCTCGCCTACATCGCGCTGCTGGCCGCGGCGTACGAGCGGGTGCCGCTGTCGATCGTCTACCCCGTCGCGCGCGGCACGGCCCCCGTGCTGGTGCTGGTGCTCGGCGCGGTGCTGCTCGGCATCCATCCGTCGGGCGGCCAGGTGGTCGGGATCCTGGTCGTGGCGGCCGGCGTGATGATCGTGCGCGGCATCGGCCGCGGCGTCGAAGCGCGGCAGCTGCTCCTTCCCCTCGCGGTGGCCGTCACCATCGCCAGCTACACGCTCGTCGACCGGTCGGGCATCCAGTACGCGGGCGCGATCCCGTACTTCGAGATGACCGCGCTGATCACGCTCGCCTACCCGGTCTGGATCGCGCGCCGGCGCGGGGTGGCCGTGCTGCGCGCGGAGCTGACCGGCGCCGCGGTCGTGGCGGGCGGGGCCATGTTCGGCGCGTACTGCCTGGTGCTCGCCGCCCTGCGCCTGGCGCCGCCCGGGCCGGTCGCGGCGGTGCGCGAGTCGAGCGTGGTGATCGCGACCGCGCTGGCGGCCACGCTGCTCGGTGAAGAGGTCTCACGGGTGCGGCTGCTGGGCGCCGGGCTGGTGGCGGCCGGCGTGGCGCTGCTCGCGCTGTCGTGAACGCTCAGCCGGGCGGATCGAGCACGCGGTCCTGCAGGACCGCTCCCTGACCGGAGACCCCGACCAGCTCGCGGCCGTGCCACGCGCCGGTGGCCGGCACCGCGATCGCGCCGGGCAGCCGGCTCCAGCGGTGCCACGCGTGGGACGTCTCCAGGCGGTAGCCGGCTGCCGCCAGCGCGGCCGCGTGCACCGGCAGGTCGTACCGGCTCCCGGCCCACGCCCGGGCGACGTTCTGCCCCAGGTCGGCGGTGATGCACGACGCGCACGCGGCGATCGCCCGCTCGGCCCGGGCCGCCGCCTCGCCCTGCCGGCCGGCGGCGACGAGGATCAGCAGCGCACGGCCCTCGCCGAGGGTGGAGCGGGCGCTGTCGGGATCGCCCGCCACCTCGAGCAGCAGGTCGGCGGCGTTCGGGTCGGCGAGTAGCGAGATGGCCGGCACGACGTCGGACTGCGCCAGCACCCGCAGCGCCTCACAGCCCGCCTCGAACGACTCGACGAGCAGCCCGCGGCCCGACTGGGCGGCCGGCCGGCGCCGGACGTCGAGCAGCAGCAGGCCGTCCTCGGTGCCGCGCAGCAGCGCCTTGAAGCCGGCCCCGCGCGCACCGGCGCCGGGATCGTCGCCCTCGACCAGCTCGCCCACCGAGGCCACCTCGTAGCGCTCGGGGAACAGCCCGAGCGTCAGATCCTCATCGCGCAGGCGCGCCTCGACGGTGACGGCGGCCAGATCGGGATCGACCGCGCACAGCAGCGAGTGGGCGTCGACGAACATCGCACCCACCGACGTCACGGCCGGCGGTCGGTCGACCGGCGACCCGGGCACCGCGCCGTGCCGCGCGGCCCATGCGATCGGGTCGAAGGTCATCGCCGGCAGTGTAGGAGGCGCAGGACGACGTGGGGCCGGCACGAGGCCGGCCCCACGAGCGTTCCTGGCGCTGCGACGGCTAGCGCCGGCGCACCGTGATGTGCTGGACGTCGGCCGTCGTGCCGCGCACGGAGGGCGAGTCCACCAGGGTCGTGATGGTTGCGTCGCCAGGGGCCTCGCCGCGGTATCCGACGCGGTAGTGGAGCACCTCGCCGGGCGTCCCCGCCGTGCTGGTGACGACGAGGTCCTGCGTCGGGGTGACGTTCAGCCCGAGGTTCGAACCGCGCGAGCCGTCGTCGTTCTCGGCGCCGACGATGAGGTCGCCGCCGAGCGGGGTGCCGGCCGGGAGGTTGGCCGGGTCGTAGGTGAACGAGATGTCCTGCGTCCCGTTCAGGCCGATCCACGCCTGCATCTGCACGAGCGGATCAGTGGGCGCGGCGCCGAACACCGCGGAATCCCACTGCACGACGAGCCAGCTGAGGGAGCCGTCCGTGAGCGTGCCGACGAGCAGCCCGCGCGCGTTGGTGGCGTCCAGGTCGGTCCAGAACGGTGCCAGCGTGTTGTTCGGCTCCGCCGGATCGGGCATCAGCTGCGGGGTGAACGTCGCGCCGGCCGTCGTACCGCCGACCGCCAGCCACCCGTTCGACGACACGCTGATCGCGGTCGCCGTCGCGTCCCCGTAGACGAACGCCGGCGTGGTGAAGTCCGCCACGTCCTCGTCGCCGAACGGGATCGCCGGGATGCCGAACAGCGACAGGTCGAGGAAGCCCGCGGGCGGAGCGCCCGGGGCGACCGTCGGCGTCGACGGCTCACGGCCGGCGAGCGTCGCGGTGGCGGTGACCCGCTGGCGCCCGTGCTGCGTGGCGCCGTTGACGCCGGTGACGCGCAGCTGCCTGGACAGCCGGGTCGTCGCGGTGACGTCGGCCGGGGCCAGCGTGTTGTTCTGGACGTCGACGTCGCACGCACCCCTGCCGCCCCGGGCGATCGAGGTGGGAGCGCACTCGACGGCGAGGCTGACGCCGCCCTGGGCGCGGATGAACGCGACCGGCACGTGCAGCGACCGGGCGACCCTGCGGGAGGTCGTCTGGCGCAGACCGATCGACGTCAGCACCTGGGCGCCGACCTCGGCCTCACGGCCGTCGATCGTCACCTGCAGCGTGACGCTGCGGCCGGGCCGGATCTTGAACGAGCGCGGCTCGACCGAGACGCGCCAGCCAGGTCCGGAGGCCCCGCTGGTGCGGTAGTGCAGCGTGCGGCCGGAGACGTTCTGCACCGTCCGCTCGACCTTGACGATGCCCGGCATCACGGAGGCGTTGATGGACGGGATGTTGAGGTCGATCGCGGCGTTCGGATCGAGCGCGTGGGCGGCGAAGTTGGTCGCCGACTCGGAGATGGTCAGACCGGGCCGCCCGGCCTGCGTCAGGTCGATGCGCCCCGCGCCGAAGTCGAGCGCGTCGGCCGGCGTGGTGCCGTCCTCCTTGACGACCTCGGTGGTGGCGGTGGTCATCAGGGCCGACTTGACCTGACCCGGCGACCAGGCCGGATGCAGCGCGGAGAGCAGCAGCGCCGCGCCCGCATTGACCGGCGACGACATCGACGTGCCCGCGATGGCCTGGAAGTACTCGCCGGCGGGACCGCCTGCGGGGTCATCCGGGGCGGGCGTGTTGCCGGCCAGGATCTGGATGCCGGGCGCCGTCACGTCGGGCTTCAGGTAGAGACCGCCCGGGCCGCGCGAGGAGAACTCCGTCATCCGGTCGGCCTGGCCGGCGCCCTTGACGCCGTCGTTGAACGTGGCGGTGGAGTTCGGATGCGCGACCAGGAACGCCTGCAGGTCCGCCCCGTCACCGTTCTCGAGGTGGACGGTCGGCAGGAAGTGGTTGTCGCTCATCGTCGGACCGGGGCCGACGTTCGCGAGCACCATGCCCGCCGCGCCGCCGGAGAAGACGTTGAAGCCCTTCTCGGCCCGGCCGTTCACGCCGCGGGTGCAGATCACGATCATCCCCGTGAAGGTGCCGGGCGCGCCCGGTGCCTCGCACAGGTTGCCGCCGGTGTAGCCGGGCACGTCGCCGGCGTTGACGATCGGCGACGCGGTCGTGACGCCGTGCGTGATGCTCGAGCCGACCAGCGACAGCGTCTGACCGTCACCGGTCACCGTCAGCGTCGACTGGAACTGCCGCTGCTGGGTCGAGGCCGCGACCGTCATGTACCACGGCCAGAAGTGCTCGACCGAGCCGGCGCCCGGGCCGCTGTTGCCGGCCGATGCCGAGGTCAGCACCCCGGCGTTGTAGGCGTCGAGGAAGGCGAGGTCGACGGGGTCCGGGGCCCCGGAGTCGCCGCCGCCGATCGAGAAGTTGATCACGTCGGCGCCGTCGATGATCGCCTGTGCGACCGCCGCGGCGGAGTCGGAGGCGAAGCAGCCCTGCGGGCCGCAGACCTTGTAGGCGAGGATGTGCGCGCCCGGGGCGACGCCCGCGAGGGGACCGCGGTCGATGCCGAAGATGGGCGCGTTCGCGACCGGGCCGCCGGCGGCGGTCGAGGTGGTGTGCGTGCCGTGACCCTCGGAGTCGCGCGCGGTGCCGGGGAAGTGCTCGTCGCCGGCGACCGCGTGGTAGGTGTCGAGGAACGCCGCGCCGCCGATCACCTTGTTGTTGCAGACGAACGGGTCGGCGGCGGGGGTGAGCGGGTTGTCACCGAAGACGCACGGCCGCGGGGCGGCCGAGGCGGGTGCGGGGATGAGGTTGCCGTGGTCGACGAAGGACGGGTGCTCGGGCCAGATGCCGGTGTCGAGGTCGGCGAAGACCGTCCCCTGGCCGGCGGTGCCGCTGCCGCCGCCGATCGCGTTGGTGACGGTCGTGGCGCCGATGAACGACGACACGGCGTCGGTGCGGGGATGCTGCAGCGTGTCCCGCTGCACGGCCGTCACGCCGGGCAGGCGCAACACGTCGGCGACCCGGTTGGCCGGGACGCGCAGGGCGAGTCCGCCGTACACGAGACGCAGCGGGCGACCCACCTTGGCGGCGGGGATGCGAACGGCGAGCGCCGACCTGAACGACGCCTCGCGACGGGCGATGTAGCGGCCGTAGGCGCGCACCGCCGCCGAGCGGCTGTTGATCTTGCGGCCGGTGACGCGCGGACTGGTGGCGCGCAGGCCCTTCAGGTTGCCCCGGTAGGACGCGACGGGTGCGTACCTGAGCTTGACGACGACGGAGACGAGGTTCGACCCCTGCTGACCGAGCAGGCTCGGATCGGTGCGGGCGACGTCGATGGCGCCGTCCTTGGTGCCGGTCCGGATCGCGCTCGCGGCCAGCGGCTTGGCCGTCAGGGACTTGCCCTTGGCGGTCACCTTGGCCGGCGTGTCGGCCGCGCCGGCGCTCCCGGCGCCGGCGATCGCCGCGGTGGCGGTCAGTGCCGCCACGCCAAGCGTCAGGGCGAACTTCCCCCGACGAGGCATGGTCCAACTGCGTCCCATGGTCCTCCCGTTCCTTTTGGCGCGCAACCCCCCCGCGGGGTCGCACAACCGGACAGACTACGCCCGCAGCGAGCACCCCTGCAAGCTGAATAGCATCTACGCAGCGGCCTCTTTCAGGCTTTTTCAGGAGGATCGGCGACGGTATCCGGCGGGCCGGACAGGGTGGCGCGGATCACGCCCCGCCGCACCTTGCCGGTGAGCGTCCGCGGCAGCTGATCGACGAAGCGCAGCGAGCGCGGGTACTTGTACGGCGCCGTCACGCTGCGTGCGTGCTCCTGGAGCTCGCGGCGCAGCTCGTCCGATCCGACGAGGCCCGGCTGCAGGACGACGTCGGCGTGCACGACCTCGCCCCGGTCGGGGTCGGGCAGTCCGACGGCCGCCGCCTCCAGCACCGCCGCGTGCGATGCGAGCGCCGCCTCCACCTCGCCCGGACCGATGCGGTACCCGGACGACGAGATGACGTCGTCGGCGCGGCCCTGGTACCAGAGCCGGCCGTCAGCGTCCCGGTCGACCATGTCGCCGGTGTGCCAGAGGCCGCCGGCGAGCTTCGCCGCGGTCGCCGCGGCGTCGTCCAGGTAGCCGGAGAAGAACGTCGGCAGCGTCTCAGGCCGCAGGCAGAGCTCGCCCGCGACGATCTCGAGCTGCACGCCCGGCATCGCGTGGCCCATCGAGCCGGGGACGGGCTCCTCGCCGACCAGCACGCCCGTCACGGCGCCGCACTCGGTCTGCCCGTAGCCGTCGCGGACGGTGATGCCGTAGGCCGCGCGCCAGTGCGCGAGGGTCGCGGCGTCCAGCGCCTCTCCCGCGGCGACCGCCTCGCGGATGCCGCCGAGGTCGTGGTCGCCGAACGTCGCGGCCTTGGCGCACAGGCGGTACTCGGTGGGCGACATGCAGAGCACCTGGGGCTGCAGGCGGGCCAGCAGGTCGAGCCGCTCGGCCGCGACGAAGCGACCGGCGTGCAGCACCGTCTCGCAGTCGTAGAGCTCCGCCGGGAACCACACGTTGCGCACCGACTTCGACCAGCCGGGGGCCGCCGTGCACCACACGCGGTCGTGCGGCCGCACGCCCATCCACCGCTCCAGCTGCAGGCGGTTCGCCTCCAGGTAGCGGCGCGGGTGCACGGCGGCCTTCGGGCGTCCCTCGGTGCCGGACGTGAAGATCAGGAAGGCGGGGGCGTCGGGATCGAGGTCGGGCGCCGGGGCCGGTCCGGCCGCGAGCGGGATGTCGCCCGGCGCGAGCAGCACGAGCCGCGCGTCCGTGCTCGCGACGCGCTCGGCCACCTCCGCGTCGGTGACCTGCTCGACGCAGGGCAGCGCCACGGCGCCGAGCCGGAAGATCGCCCGCATCGTGCAGAGCCACTCGGGGCCCTTCGGCAGGCGCACCAGCACGACGTCGCCGACGCCGATGCCACGGCCGTGCAGGCCGGCCGCGATGCGCCGCGTCAGCTCGGCGAGCTGCGGGTCGGAGAGGTGGTGCTCCTCCCCCGCCACGCCGACGGCGAGCGCTCTCACTCGGGGGCGATGACGCGCGCCTCGCCGACGACGACGAGCTTGTCGCCCACGTAGGCGCGGGTGTCGATCGTCGCGCGGCGGCGCTCCGGCTCGTACTCCGTCACCTCGACGGTCACCCGCACCTCGTCGCCGGGCTTCACCGGCGCACGGAACTGGAGCGTCTGGCCGAGGTAGATCGAGCCGGGCCCGGGCAGCACCATGCCGACCATCGTCGAGAAGAACCCGGCGGTGAGCATGCCGTGCGCGATCCGCTCGCCGAACATCGTCGTCGCCGCGAACGCGTCGTCGTAGTGCATCGGATTGCGGTCGCCGGTCGCCGCACCGAAGTGCTCGAGCACCTCGTCGGTGACCTGGAACGTCTGCTCTGCGGAGTCGCCAACGCTGATCGCCATGGCGGAGAGCCTACCGGAGCCCCGCGCGCCGCCGTACCTCGAACCGAAGGACTACCGGGTCAGAGGTGACGAGCGGCGCACGCACCGTCACCGGCATCGCGCCGTTCGCGCCGTGTCGTCCGATCCGCGCGGCTTCCGCGCGGAAGCGTTCTGGGGTCAGACCCCAGAACGGCCCGTTTCGGGGTCAGACCCCGCACATGAAAGGCGCACGGATACGCACCGAAGTGTCGCGGGTGCCACGTTCAAACTCCCCCAGGGGGGTGATCGTAGAGCAGGGCACTATGCTCGACAACGTATAGAGGGCAAGCGCGAGGATGGCATCGCGAAGCTCGTTGTCGAGGACGCCGGAGCGGCGCACCGACGTGGAGCGGGACGGCTCGCCGGATGCGGCGGGCTCAGGCGGACGAAGGGGAGGATCGGGCGAGCGCCTCGGCCAGGCGCTCGTCCAGCGAACCACCGGAACCCGGGCCGTGTTCGGCCAGGCGCGCGACACCGAGCCGGCCGTGCGCCGTCCGGACGGCGCGCGTCACGAACCAGTCGTCGCGCGGCTGCTCCGGTCCGGCCCGCGTCGCGGCGACCGCGGCGGCCAGCTCGTCGATGCCGGCACCCGTCCGTGCGCTGACCGCGTGCAACGGGATCGTCTCGCCCGGCCGGGCCAGGCCGATCGCACCGCGCAGGTCGGCCAGCGCCGCGATGCGCCAGGTCGGCGACGTCGCACTTCGTCACGACGATCACGTCAGGGGCCTCCATCAGCCCGGCCTTCAGGTGCTGCACGCTGTCGCCCGCGAGCGGCTGCAGCAGCAGGTAGGTGGCGTCGGCGACGTGGCGGATGTCGTCCTCGGACTGCCCCACGCCGAGCGTCTCGACCAGCACCAGGTCGAACAGGCGCCGCAGCACGCGCACCACCGGGTAGGTGGTCGGCGCCAGGCCGCCCGACTCGGCCTGCGAGGCCTGGGAGCGGATGAACACGCGGCGCTCGGGCACCCGGATGCGCGTACGGTCGCCGAGTAGCGCGCCGCCCGTGACGGCGCTCGAAGGGTCGACGGCGACGATCGCGATGCGCCGCTCGGAGCCTGCCGCGAGGCTCGAGGCGAGCGCGCCGAGCAGCGTCGACTTGCCGACGCCGGGCGCACCCGTGAACCCGACGACCGGCGCCGGCGGGTTGGACTCGATCGCTGCCAGCGGTGCCGCGCGCTCGGCCACGGCGTCCGGATCGTCCCGTTCGACGAGCGTGACGAGCCGCGCGACCTCACGCATCGATCAGGTCGACGACGCGGTCCATCACGCCGACGAGGTCGTAGTCGCGCGGGGTGAAGACCGCGCCGACGCCCATCTCGGTCAGCGCCGTGGCGTCGTCGGGCGGCACGATGCCGCCGACCACGACGGGGATCTCGCCCGCGCCCTCCGCCGCCAGCGTGTCGAGCAGCTGGCGCGTGATCTCGAGGTGCGAGCCGGACAGGATCGAGATGCCGACGACGCTCGCGTCCTCCTCGGCGGCCTGCCGCGCGATCTCGGCGGCCGACAGCCGGATGCCGGAGTAGACGACGTCGAAGCCGCAGTGCCGCGCGGCGATCGCGACCATCTCGGCGCCGTTCGAGTGGCCGTCCAGCCCAGGCTTGCCGACGACCATGCGCGGCCGCCGGCCGCGGCGCCGGGTGAGATCCTCGACGCGTCCGCGCAGCGCCTCCACCGCAGCCGACTCGAGCTGCAGGTGCTGGCCGTCGACGCCGGTGGCCGGGCGGTACTCGCCGAACACCGATCGCAGCGCGCCGGCCCACTCGCCGGTGGTGACGCCGGCCTTCGCGCACGCCACCGACGCCGGCACGAGGTTGACGCCCGACCGCGCGTCGTCGCGCAGCCGCGCCAGCGCCTGCGAACGCCAGCTCGCCGTCGCGCTCCTCCTTGGTGCGGGCGAGGCGCGCGAGCGTGCCGCCGGCGTCGGCCTCCAGGCGGAAGATGCCGCCGTCGGAGCCGCTCGACCAGCGGCGAGGGGAGGCCCTCCTCGTAGCGGTTGCGTCCCACGACGGCCTGCTCGCCGCGCGCGATGCGGCCGAACCGCGCCGTCTGGCTGGCGACCAGCGCCGACTTCATCAGCCCGGACTCGAGCGCCGCCACGGTGCCGCCGGCGCGCTCGATGCGCGCCAGCTCCTCCTGCACGCCGGCGATCAGCTCGTCCTGCAGCGCGCGCACCACGGTCGACCCCTCGAACAGGTCGGGGTAGTCGAGCAGGTCGGTCTCGAGCGCCATGATCTGCTGCAGGCGCAGCGACCACTGCTGGTCCCACGGCCGGGGCAGCGACAGCGCCTCGTTCCACGCCGGCAGCTGCAGCGCCCGGCAGCGCGCGTCGCGCGACAGCAGCACGCCGAGCATCTCGATCGCGATGCGCCACGCGTTGTTCTCCGGCTGCTCCTCGGTGAGCCCGAGCGAGTTGACCTGGACGCCGTACCGGAACCGCCGCAGCTTCGGGTCCTCGACGCCGTACCGCTCGAGGCAGGTGCGATCCCACAGCTCGGCGAAGGCGCGCATCTTGCACAGCTCCTCCACGAACCGCAGGCCGGCGTTGCAGAAGAAGGAGACGCGCCCGACGGCCTGGTCGAACTCGGCCTTCGTGAGCGTGTCGCGGCCGCGCAGCTCGTCCAGCACGAGGGTCGCGGTGGAGAGCGCGTAGGCGACCTCCTGCACCGGCGTGGCACCCGCCTCCTGCAGGTGGTAGGAGCAGACGTTGGCGGGATTGAACCGCGGCACCTCGCGCACCGCGTGCTCGTACATGTCGGCGATCAGCCGCACGGACGGCCCGGGCGGGAAGATGTACGTGCCGCGCGACAGGTACTCCTTGACGATGTCGTTCTGGGTCGTGCCCTGCAGCGTCGTGGAGCTGGACGCCCTGCTCCTCGGCCAGCGCCAGGTACAGCGCGTAGAGCCACATCGCCGTCGCGTTGATGGTCATCGACGTGTTCATCCGGTCGAGCGGGATGCCGTCGAACAGCGCGCGCATGTCGTCGAGCGAGTTGATCGGCACGCCGACCTTGCCGACCTCGGGCGCGGCGATCTCCTCGTCGGAGGAGTGCCCGCACTGCGTCGGCAGGTCGAACGCGATCGACAGCCCGGTCTGGCCGCGCGCCAGGTTTCGCGGAACAGCCGGTTCGAGGCCTCGACCGACGTGTGGCCCGCATACGTGCGGAAGATCCAGGGCCGATCGGGCTCGGCGAGCCGGATCATCCGCTGACGCCGAGCCCGGGCTCCTCGGCGCCGACCAGCACGACCATCTTCCCCAGGTGCGCGTTGTCGCGCATCATCTGGTGCGGCACCGGGCACTCGTCGAACGGGAACGTCCGCATCAGCACCGGCATCACCTTGCGCTCGATGATCAGCTGGTTCGCGCGGGTCGCCTGATAGGCGTTCGCGAAGTGCGAGCCGATGATCGACTTCTGCCGCATCCACAGGTACCGCACGTCGAAGTTGAGCGAGAAGCCCGACGTGGCGCCGCAGATGACGACCTTGCCGAACGTCTTGCAGACGAACACGGAGGTCGGGAACGTGGCCGCGCCGACGTGCTCGAACACGATGTCGACGTCGCGGCCGCCGGTGGCGGCGCGGATGGTCTTGCCGAACCGCTTCATCTCCGCGATGTTCGACTCGCCGGAGTCGCGGTCGACGAGGTCGAACTCGCGCCGGTCGATCACCGCGGCCGCGCCGAGGCGCTTGCAGAGGTCGATCTTGTCCTCGGACGAGACGACCGCGACGGCGTTCGCGCCGTACAGGCGGCACAGCTGCAGGGCCATCGAGCCGAGCCCGCCGCCGGCGCCCCAGACGAGCACGTTGTCGCC
Source organism: uncultured Actinomycetes bacterium (assembly GCA_963722525.1). Taxonomy (GTDB): domain Bacteria; phylum Actinomycetota; class Thermoleophilia; order Gaiellales; family F1-60-MAGs149; genus VFJZ01. The sequence goes on from CAVRMM010000002.1 coordinate 2,869,832, forward strand.
GGCCTGCACGCCGGCCTGGTCGACCAGCATGCGGTACGCGGTGAAGTAGACGAGCGCGTAGGAGGCGGCCTCCTCCCACGACAGGTGCTTCGGCTTCGGCACCAGCTGCTGGGCCTGCACCCGCGTGTAGTCGGCGAACGAGCCCCAGTTGGTCTCGTAGCCCCAGATCTTCTGCTCGGAGCAGGCCATCGGGTCGAGGCCGTTGCACTCCGGGCACTCGCCGCAGGACTGGTTGCAGTGCACGACGACCTCGTCGCCGGGCTTCCAGCGCTTCACGCCGGGACCCACCGCCGCGACGATGCCGGAGGCGTCGGAGCCGCCGATGTGGAAATCGTCGCCGGTATACCGGAAGATGGACACCGGCTTCCCCATCGCCGCCCACACGAGGTTGTAGTTCACACCCGCCGCCATCACCCGCACGAGCACCTCGCCCGGCCCCGGAGCCGGCACCTCGACGGTCTCGAGCTGCATGGCGTCGATCGGCTCGCCGAGGCGCTCGGGGCGGATCACCCAGGCCCGCATGTCGGCCGGGACGGCCTCGCCCGTGGGGTCGTCGACGATGCGCAGCGCCGGAGTCTCCATCGCGACAGCGTACGTCAACCGCGGCGTCTGCGGCACGGCCACGAGCTACGACGCCGCCGGCACGGCGGGTGGACGAATCCGCACACAGGCGTCCGCGCTCTTTGCATGGTAGTCTTCGCAACAATCGCCACGATTGACACGCGGATCGCATGATGTCTAGACTCTGTGCCATGCAAGAAGGAGGCGACGCATGAGGTTCTCGCTGTTCGCGCACGTCGAGCGCTACGACGGGTCGACTCCCTGGCCGCAGCTGTACGGGGAGCTGACCGAGCTCGTCCAGACCGCCGAGGACGGTGGCTTCGCGGCGTTCTGGACGGGTGAGCATTACGGCATGGAGTTCACCGTCGGGCCGAACCCGATCACGCTGCTGACGCACCTCGCGGCGCAGACGCGCGACATCCGGCTGGTCACCGGCAACATCGTTGCGCCCTTCTGGCACCCGGTGCGGCTGGCCTCGGAGGCGGCGCTCGCCGACGTGCTGACGAACGGGCGCATCGAGCTCGGCATCGCGCGCGGCGCGTACCAGTTCGAGTTCGACCGGCTGATGGACGGCATGAACGCGATGCAGGGCGGTAGCCACCTGCGCGAGCTCGTGCCGCTCCTGCAGCAGCTGTGGGCCGGGGACGTGGCGCACCAGGGCGAGAACTGGTCGTTCCCCGCCACCACGAGCGTCCCGAGGCCGATCCATCCCGGCGGCCCGCGCATCTGGATCGCCGCGCGCGATCCGGCGTCGCACGACTTCGCCGTCGCGAACGGCTGCGACGTCTGCTGCACGCCGCTCGCGAAGGACGACGCCGAGGTCGAGGATCTGGTCGCGAAGTTCGAGACGGCCTGCGCGGCGCACCCCGAGGTGCCGCGGCCAAGGCTGATGATGCTCCGCCACGCCTACGTGGCCGAGCGCGAGGATCAGGTGCGCCGACGCGGCGCGCGCCGTCAGGGACTGGTACGCGTACTTCGAGCACTGGATCCGCAACGACGGCACGGTGCAAGCTCGGCCACACCGACAAGCTCGACGACGCGGAGCTGGACGCGAAGCCCGTCTACGACCTCGAGACGGTGGCCGCGAACAACCTCGTCGGCACGCCGGCCACGCTGATCCGGCGCCTGCAGCGCTACCGCGAGCTGGGCATCGACGAGGTCGGCCTGTGGCTCGACAACGGCCGCTCGCACGCCGCCAAGAAGGCGACGCTCGAGCTGTTCATCCGCGAGGTGCTGCCGGCGTTCTCGGTAGGCGCCTTGCGGCGCGCGGCGCGCAGCTCGCGGACGCCCTTCACGGCCAGCTGGCCGCAGGCGGCGTCGATGTCGCGGCCGCGCGACTGGCGCAGCGAGTGGTCGACCTTCCGGCGCTCGAGCATGTGCCGGAAGCCCGCGACGCGGGACGGATCGGAGGCGCGATAGTCGGCCGACGTCGGGTTGTAGACGATCAGGTTCACGTGGAAGCCGCCGGGCGCCGTGGCGTGCAGCAGGCGGGCCAGCTCGTCGGCCTGCGCCGGGCGAGTCGTTGACGCCGTGCGAGCAGCAGGTACTCGATGAACACGCGGCGGTGCGTCGCCTCGCGGTACGCGCTTGCACGCCTCCATCACGGCCTCGACCGGGTAGCGCTTGTTGACCGGCATCAGCGTCGCGCGGACATCGTCGTTCGGCGCGTGCAGCGAGATCGCGAGCTTGACCTGCAGCGGCTCGGCCGCGAGCCGGTCGATGCCCGGCACCCAGCCGGCCGTCGAGATCGCGATCGAGCGCGCGCCCAGGCCGAAGCCGGTCGGATCGTTCGCCAGCCGGCAGAACGCCAGCACCTCGTCGTAGTTGTGGAACGGCTCGCCCATGCCCATCAGCACGACGTTGGAGATGCGGCCGCCGTCGCGCCGCGCCTCGCGGGCGGCCCACAGCAGCTGCTCGAAGATCTCGCCGCCGTTCAGGTTGCGGCCGAGGCCCATCGCGCCCGTCGCGCAGAACGTGCACGCGAGCGCACAGCCCGACTGCGACGAGACGCAGACCGCGCGCCGGTCGCCGTGGCGCATCAGCACCGTCTCGATCGGGAAGCCGTCCGCCGTGCGGAACCGCGCCTTCACGGTCTTGTCGGCGGAGCGCTGCTGGTCGTCGAGCGTCAGGTCGGCGAACGGCAGCTCGCTGGCGAGGCGCGCGCGGATGGGCTTGGAGAGCGTCGTGACCTCGTCCCAGGACGCCGCCAGGTCGCGCGTCACACCCTGCCGGACCTGTTCTCTCCGATACGATGGCTCGCCCCAGTCAGCGAGCAGCGTCATTGCCTGATCCGAGCTGCACGAAAGCAAGGGTATCCATGATTCTCGACCCGGTCGTCGCCGACTATCTCGAGGCGCTCTACCAGGCCTCCGATCCGATCCTCGCCGAGATGGAGCGCCAGGGCGCGGCCGAGGGCGTGCCGATCGTGCAGCGCGACGGCGGCCTCACGCTCGCGCTGCTGGCACGGGCCTGCCGGGGCGCGCCGCGTGATCGAGTGCGGCACGGCGATCGGCGTCTCGACGCTGCACCTGGCGCGGGCCGTCGGCGAGGGCGGCTCGGTCGTCTCGTTCGACGTCGACCCCGACCGGCAGGCGACCGCCCGCGGCTACCTGGAGCGCGCCGGCGTGGCCGACCGCGTCGACCTGCGCCTGCAGCCGGCGCTGGACGGACTGAAGGGTCTCGACGGCGTCTACGACTTCGCGTTCCTCGACGCCATCAAGTCGGAGTACGCGGCCTACACCGAGCTGGTGCTGCCGCTGCTGCGGCCGGGCGGGCTGCTGGTGATCGACAACTCGCTGATGTCGGGCAGCGTCGCCGCCGGCAAGCGGGTGTCGGGAGGCTGGCAGCAGCGCGACATCGACGCGCTGCGCGAGCTCAACGCCGCGCTGGTGGATCGCGCCGACCTGTCCACCGTCGTGCTGCCCGTGGCCGACGGCATGACGGTCGCCGTCAAGGCAGGCTAGCCTGGCGAGCGACCGCCCGAGCTCGACCGCGACGTCGACGAGCGCCTGCACGTCCTCCTCCGTCGTGCGGAAGTTGACGATGCACGGCCGCAGGCAGGCGCGGCCGTCGATGGCCGCCGAGCGAGACGTAGACGCGCGAGTCGCTCTGCAGCGCGTCGACCAGCGCCAGGTTGTGGGCGTCCAGGTCGGCCACACCCGGCGGCACGTGCCGGAACGGCACGGTCGACAGCTGCGGCTCGGCCACCACCAGCTCGAGCTCCGGGTGCGCACGGATGATCTCGGCCAGCCGGCGGGCCAGCACGATGTTGTCGCCGATCGCGTCGCGGAAGGCCGCCGCGCCGTGGACGCGAAACGCGAGCCAGAGCTTCAGCGCCCGGAACGGCCGCGAGTACTCGAGCGTGCGGTCGACCGCGTTCAGGCCGTCGTCGCCGTGCAGCATGTAGGCCTCGTCGTGCACGAAGGCGCGCTCCAGCGCCGCGCGGTCGCGCACCAGCACGACGCCGCACGCCTTCGGCAGGTAGAGCCACTTGTGCGCGTCGACCGACGACGGAGTCGGCACGGTCGAGGCCGTCGAAGAGGCCGGCCGTGGCCGGTGCCGCGGCCGCCGGCAGGCCGTACGCGCCGTCGACGTGCAGCCAGACGCCGCGCTCGGTGCAGATGCCGGCCAGCTCGCCGATCGGATCGACCGCGCCCGTCAGCGTCGTGCCGGCGGTCGCGACCACGGCCACCGGAGTGATGCCGGCGGCGACGTCGGCGTCGATGGCCGCCGCGGCCTCGGCGGCGATCATCCGGCGCCGGTCGTCGATCGGGATCGACCGTACGTTGGCGGCGCCGATGCCCAGCACCTCGGCCGCCCGCTGCACGCTGTAGTGCGCCTCGGCCGAGCAGTAGATGGCGCGCCGGGCGGCCGCGAGGCCGGTCTCGCGCGACGCCGGGCAGGGCGAACTCGCGCGCCGCGACGAGCGCCGTCAGGTTCGAGATCATGCCGCCGCTGGTGAACGCCCCGCCGGTCGCGGGGTAGCCGACGAACCGGCCCACCCAGTCGAGCGCCTGCCGCTCGACCAGGTCGGCGACGCCGGCGTGGGTCGCCAGGTTGACGTCGTAGGCCGAGGCCAGCGCGTCGGCCAGGACCGCCACCTCGAGCCCCGAGGAGCCGACGAACGCGAAGTACCGGGGCCGCGATGGCGCGAGGCTCTCGTCCAGCACCTGGGCCGCGTCGTCGAGCGCCTCGAGCACCGGCGTCGCGTCCTCTGGCAGCCCGCCCGCGAGCACGCGGCCGAGAGCGTCGCCGAGAGCCGGCTGGCCGTCGCGGGCATGGTCGAACGAGGCCCACGCCTGCTCGATGTGATCGGCGGCGCGGCGCAGCGCGGCGGTGCGCGGGGCGTCGAGCGGAAGACCGGACACGCACGACAGCGTAGACCTGGTTGCATGGATCTGACGCGTCCCGTATCGTTCGTGCTCACGTGCCGACCCCGGCACGGAAGGAAACCGTCTCGTGAAGCAGCACACGCCCATTCCGACGCTCGCAGCCCCCATGGCTGCCGGTTCGGGCGTGCGCGCGGCCACCATGCCGCGCCTGCAGCTCGCCTGACGCCAGAGCCGGCATCCGCCTCCTCGCTCGGCCCGCAAGGGCCACCGCCGTCTTCCTCCGACCCCTTCCGTGCCGTGTCTGCCACTCCACACCCACACAGCCATCGCCCTCAGGTCCGGCGCATCGCCGCGGCGCGCGCGATCTCGATCGCCGGCGGCGAGGCCGCGTACGTCGCCATCGTCGCGACGATGCTCGACCGCACCGGCTCCGCCGTCTGGGTGAGCGCTGCGCTGCTGGCGTGGATCGGCGTCGGCGGCCTCGCGGCACCGATCGCGGGCTCGCTCGGCGACCGGTTCGACCGGCGCCGCGTGATGATCATCTCCGACCTCGCGGGCGCCGCGTCGTTCGCCGCGATCGCGTTCGTCCACACGCCCGGCGCGCTGCTGGCGCTGACCGTCGTGGCCGCGCTCGCCGAGGCGCCGTTCTACCCGGCCGCGAGCGCGGCGATCCCCAACCTGACACCGCCCTCCGACCTGACGTGGGCGAACGGCCTGGTGGCATCCGGGCGGATGTTCGGCGGGCTCGTCGGGCCCGATCACCGGCGGCTTCCTGTACGCCACCGTCGGACCGGGCGCGGCGTTCACGGTGAACGCCGTGACGTTCGTCGCGTCGGCGGCGCTGATCGCCACCGTGCGCGGCCGGTTCTCGGAGCAGCGCAGCCGGCGACATGCGCGGCGGCGTCATGGCCGGCTTCAAGTTCGTCGCCAGCTCTCCGTTCCTGCGCTCGCTCGCGATCGGGTGGTTCCTCTTCATCATCGGCATCGGCCTGATGCTGGTGTCCGAACTGCCGATGGCGCGCCTGCTCGGAGCGGGCTCGCTGGGCTACGGGATCATGGTCTCCGGCTGGGCCGCCGGCTCGTTGCTCGGCGCGCTGATCGCGCGCCGCGTGGTTGCGCGCCGCGGCGAGCTGCCGTCGCTGGTCTGGGGTGCCGGGTCGGCCGCCGTGGCGCTCGGCGCCATCGGCGCCGCTCCGTGGCTGGCGTCGGCCGTGGCGCTGCTGGCGATCGCCGGCTTCCTGAACTCCATCTCGGCCGTCGCCGAGGAGACCATCGTCCAGCGCTCGACGCCCGACTCCGTGCGGAGCCGCGTGATGGCGGCGCAGGAGGCGATCTGGATCGGCGCGCTCGGCATCGGCCTCGGTGCCGGCGGCGCCGTGATCGGGCTCGTCGGCCCGCGGGCGACGTACTTCGTCGCGGGCGCGCTCGGACTGGCGGGTGCGCTGGTGCTGGCGTGGCTGCTGCGACGCAACGCCGCAGCCGGTTGCGGCCGCGGCGAGCGGCCGATCTCGCAGATCGCGGAGTGAAAGTGCTGAAAGGACTTGGTACGTTCGGCACAACATGTCGCAGCGGCCAAAAGGCGCCACCCGTCCGAACCCGACCCTGGAGCAGGTGGCGCGACTCGCGGGCGTCTCGATTGCAACCGCATCGCGGGTGGTGACGGGCGCGGTCCCCGTCTCCCCCGACCGGCGGGCCCGGGTGGAACGGGCGATCGCCGAGCTCGACTACGTGCCCGACGAGCGGGCCCGCGACCTGCGCCGGGCCACCACCCGGACGGTCGGGATCGTCGTGCCCTCGCTGGCCAGCCCGCTGCACGGCGAGGTGTTCCGGCTCGTCCACCGGGCGCTGCAGCGCGGTGGTTCGACGGTGCTGACGTTCGAGTCGGACGACGACCGCGCCGCCGAGCGCGCCGCCGTCGAGGTGCTCGTCCGGTCGCACGCGCGGGCGGTCGTCGTGGCGGCGGCCGCGGGCCTCGCCCCCGACGCGATGCAGCTGCTCCGGCGCCGTGACATCCGCGTGGTGTTCTTCGGCGACCGGCCTCCCGACCCCCGGCAGGCCTGCGTCTGCGTCGACGACCACGGCGGGTCGCGGCTGCTGACCGAGCACCTGCTCGAGCTCGGGCATCGACGGATCGGTCTCCTCTGCGGCGCCCTCGACGGCTCGAGCAGCCTCGATCGCCGCGCCGGTCACCTGGCGGCGCTCGAGGCCGCCGGTGTCGAGAGCGACGCCGACCTGGTGACGGCCGACGACTGGACGCCGGCCGGGGGCCGCTCCGCCACCGCGTCCCTGCTCGACCTGCCCGACCCGCCGACCGCCATCCTCGCCGCCCATCCGGTGCTCGCGGCCGGGGCCCTGCTCGAGCTGCGCGACCGCGGCCTGCAGGTTCCGGGCGACATCTCGCTGGCGTCCTTCTTCGAGTCGGACCACATCCGCTACGTCGCGCCCGCGATCACGTGCCTGACGGGCGTCGGCGAGGGCATGGCGGGCGCCATCGTCGATGCCCTCGCGCACCGTGACGCCGGTCGCATCGAGGTGCCTGTCGTACCGGCGCTGCGCGGCTCGACCGCACCGCCGCGGCTCAGCCGGTAAGGCCGGCGAAGCCGGGCTGGCTCTCGGCCCCGACCGCGACGATGGCGTCGGGCTCGGGCACGGGGCCCGATCCCTCGGCGCCGCCGCCGGCCGCCTGCAGGAGCGCCACCTCGTCCAGGCCGCTGGCCTGGGAGATGTCGGAGACGGACTCCAACTCGGCGCCCTCGGGCGTGGTCGACGGCGGCGCAACCGGCGCCTGCGGCGTGGTCAGCGCCGTCGCCGGCACGGCGCTTCCGACGCCCGGCGTCGCCTGCTCCCAGGCCGACACGAAGGAGATCGGCGGCACGGCCCAGCCGCCGTCCGGATGCATCTCGAAGTGCAGGTGGAACGGCGTGCCCTTGGCGTCGCCGGTGTCGCCCATGTAGCCGATCACGTCGCCGGCCTTCACCTGGGCGCCGTCCTGGGCGAGGTCGCTGTAGGCCGACAGGTGCGCGTAGTAGAAGTAGTTGCCCTGGCCGTCGTCGAGCCAGAGGCGCCAGCCGCCGAGCCGGTTCCAGCCGACGCGGAACAGCGTGCCGTCGTGGACGGCGACCAGCGGCGTGCCGTTGGCCGAGAACATGTCGATGCCCTGGTGGAAGCCGGTCTCGGCCCGGGGGCCGCCGAAGTCGTCGGAGTAGCGCGCGCCGCCGACCACCGGGAAGACGTACTGGCCGCTCAGCAGCTCGGCCTTCGTCTCGGCCCGGACCGGTGGCGTGCGGGTGAACCCGCCCGCCGGCGCCTGCTGCGTGCGCGAGGTGTCGTGGCCGCCGCCGTTGCCGGTCTCCACCGGCGCGACCGGCGTCACCGTCGTGGCCGCGATCGGCGTGTTGGCCGTGGTCTTGGTGACGGTCCTCTTCTTCACGACGGCCGGCGGCTTCGGCGCCGCGGCGCCGCCCTCGGCGTAGCCGACGAGGATCTCGGAGCCGGCCGGCAGACCGGCGGCCGCCTTCCCCAGGCGCAGGTGCAGGCCGACGGTGAAGGTGCGGCGACCGCCCGGCGAGCGGATCGCCTCGACGGTCTCGGAGACCGTCAGCGTGCCGACGCCCGGCAGGTCGATGACGTCGTTGGTCGCCGCGTTGACGGCGACGCCCGCCACGCGCAGGCCGGAGACGCGGGTCCGGATGGCCGACTTCGCGGTGCCGTTCTTCGCGTCGGCACCGGCGGCGACGCGCAGCGACGAGGCGCTGACGAGCCCGCCGAGCAGCGACACGGCGCCGGCGGTGACCGTCGTGTGGGCCGTCGCCTCGGTGCCCGACGCTGCCGCCTCGACCGCGGTCGTCGACCCCGTCACGCGCACCGCGTCGCCGTCTTCGAACGCGAAGTCGCCCCCACCGGTGGCCGAGCCGGTGCGGGTGCGGAGCGAGCCGAGCGCGACCGGATCGACCCCGGGCCGGATCACCTGGATGACCACGGCGACGGCCTTGGCCCGGGCCTTTTTGGCAGGGGCCTTGGCCGCGGGCGCGGCGACAGCCGTCGCGGCCAGTGCGGCCGCGGCAAGGAGTGGGAGCAGGGCGCGACGCATGCCGTCTCACTCGATGGTACCCCAATACCCCCGCGAAGCAGGTGGATTTCGGCCTATCCTTCAGCCGGCGAAGCGGAAGGAGTCCGAATGAGCGAGGCGATCGAGGCGCTGCTGTCGGAGACCCGGCGGTTTCCGCCGCCGGCGGAGTTCACCGCCCGGGCGCGGATCTCGTCCCCCGAGATCTACGCGGAGGCCGACGCCGACTTCCGGGCCTTCTGGCACGGGCACGCGCTGCGCGAGATCACCTGGTTCAAGGAGCCGGCCGAGGTCCTTGACGACTCGAACCCGCCCTTCTACAAGTGGTTCGCCGACGGCGAGCTGAACGTCTCCTACAACTGCCTCGACCGCCACATCGAGAACGGCGGCGGCGACAAGACCGCGCTGATCTGGATCGGCGAGCCGGGCGAGGAGCGCCGCATCTCGTACCTGGAGCTGCGCGACGAGGTGGCGCAGTGCGCCAACGCCCTGAAGGCGCTCGGCGTCGAGCGTGGCGATCGCGTGGCGATCTACATGGGCATGGTGCCGGAGCTGCCGATCGCGATGCTGGCGTGCACGCGCATCGGCGCGGCGCACTCGGTCGTCTTCGGCGGGTTCTCGTCGACGGCCCTCGCCGACCGCATCGACGACGCGGCGTGCAAGGTGCTGATCACGTGCGACGGCGCGTGGCGGCGCGGCCAGGTCATCCCGCTGAAGGACATGGCGGACGAGGCGGTCGAGAATTGCGCGTCGATCGACCACGTGCTGGTCGTGCGGCGGACCGAGAACGAGGTGCCGTGGACCGAGGGCCGCGACGTCTGGTGGCACGACGTGGTGGCCGACGCCTCGGCCGACTGCGAGCCCGAGTCGATGGGCGCGGAGGACGTGCTCTACCTGCTGTACACCAGCGGCACGACGGCCAAGCCGAAGGGCATCTGCCACACGACGGCCGGCTACCTGCTCGGCGCGACGATGACCCACCAGTGGGTGTTCGACATCCGCCCCGACGACGTCTACTGGTGCGCCGCCGACTGCGGCTGGGTGACCGGCCACTCCTACATCGTCTACGGCCCACTCGCGAACCACACCACCGGCGTCATGTACGAGGGCACGCCCGAGCACCCGTCGTGGTCGCGGCACTGGGAGATCATCGAGCGCCACAGGGTCAGCATCTACTACACCGCTCCGACCGCCATCCGGGCGTTCGTGAAGGCCGGCGACGACCACGTCGCGAAGCACGACCTGTCGAGCCTGCGCCTGCTCGGGTCGGTCGGCGAGCCGATCAACCCCGAGGCGTGGATGTGGTACCACGCGCGCATCGGCGGCGGCCGCTGCCCGATCGTCGACACGTGGTGGCAGACCGAGACGGGCGCGCATCATGATCTCGCCGCTGCCGGGCATCACGACCACGAAGCCCGGATCGGCCACGCATCCGCTGCCGGGCATCGCCGCGATGATCGTCGACGAGCAGGGCGCCGAGGTGCCGCGCGGCGGCGGTGGCTACCTGGTGCTGAAGCGCCCGTGGCCGGCGATGCTGCGCACGCTGTGGGGCGACGACGACCGTTTCGTCCAGACGTACTGGAACCGGTTCGGCCGCGACGTCTACTTCACCGGTGACGGGGCGAAGACCGATGCCGACGGCGACTTCTGGCTGATGGGCCGCGTCGACGACGTGATCAACGTCGCCGGGCACCGCATCTCGACCACCGAGATCGAGTCGAGCCTCGTGCAGCACCCGGCGGTGGCCGAGGCGGCCGCCATCGGCGCCCACGACCCGATCAAGGGCGAGCAGATCTGCGCGTTCGTGATCACCCGCGACGGCGTCGACCAGACGGAGGACCTGCGCCGCGAGCTGCTCCAGCACGTCGCGACGCAGATCGGCAAGTTCGCGCGCCCCGGCATGCTGCTGTTCACCACCGACCTGCCGAAGACGCGCTCGGGCAAGATCATGCGCCGGCTGCTCAAGGACGTGGCGGAGGGCCGGCAGATCGGCGACGCCACCACGCTCCGCGACCCGTCGATCGTGCAGTCGATCAAGGAGCAGGCCGACCAGCAGCTCGGGCGCTAGTCAGGACTCGGGCGCGCCGGGGCTGCGGCAGAACCGCAGAAGCAGGTCGCCGGCCTCGTCCAGCAGCTGCTGGACGCGGTCGCGCGGCACCGAGTAGATGGTGCGCCCGCCGGTCTTCTTCGACTCGATCAGCCCCGCCTCGCGCAACTGCCGGACGTGGATCGAGACGGTTGGCTGGGAGAGGTCGTACAGGCGCGCGAGCTCGGTCACCGACATCGGGTCGCAGGCCAGCTGCGACAGCAGCGCCACGCGCGTCGGGTCGGACAGGACCTTCAGGCGCGCGGCCACCTCGGTGGCGTAGAAGCGGCGCACGGCGAGCGAGTCCTGCGCGTCGGCCGGCGCCGCGATCGAGAGCACGCCGCCGGCGGCGACGATGTGGCCGCCGCGGCAGCAGAGGACCGGCGTCATCACGAGCGTGCCGGTGCGGGCCGCGTCGCGGATCGACCTCGCCCACTCCGGGCGCCGGGCGACGTGCTTGTCGGACAGCAGGTCGATCGGGCTCGCGCCGGCGGCGATCCGCTCGCGCCAGGTGACGGCGGTGGCCTCGGCATCGGCCTGGTCGCCGAACCGGTTGCCCACGGCCTCCCACAGGTCGCGCAGCACCTGCACGTAGCGCTTGCGCAGCCGCGCGTCGCCGGCGAGGCGGTCGAGGCGCGAGGTGATCTCGGCCCGGTCGTGCTCGCTCTCGGTCTCGAGGTTGACCGGTCCCTCGCCGACGCCGTCGAGGATGGCGTCGAGGAGCGCGGTCGGATCGGGGTCGAGCAGCGTGCCGGTGCGGTCGGCGATCACCAGCAGCTCGCCCCAGAAGCCCTCCTCGGGCCAGAAGCCCTCGATGCGCTCGACCAGCTCCGGATACTCGGCGCGGAGCGCCGCCACCTGCTCCTCGTCGGAGGAGGTGTGCTTCGACATCTCGGCGATCGACATCACCTGCCACGACAGCTCGACGGCGGCCGACGTACTGACGGCCACGCCCGGCGTCGTGGTGCGGGTGGCGGTGAGAACCTCGCTGTCAATTGGCATAGCTGTTCAACTATAACCCACTGACCAGGAAATCAAACTATCTGCTTGACACCTACATAGCTATATGGCAATATCCATCCATGCTGAACAACGATCCCACCTACCGCCTTGAAGAAGCGCGTCGCATCGTTGAGTCGCGCATCGCCCCCCGCACCACGTCGGAGCGCCATCGCGGCCGCCTCCGCCTGCGGCTGTTCGGCCCGCGCAGCGCCCAGCACGCGTAGCCCGGCCGCACGTAGACTGGCCGCTTGGACTTCCTCGCGGCTCTCAGGCGCGACCCCACTCGTGCGGCGATCGTGCTGGACATCGATGGCACCCTCGCCCCGATCGCGCCGCATCCAGACCAGGCCAGCGTCCCGACAGCGACCCTCCAGCTGCTCGGGACGCTGACTGGTCGGTACGCCCTCGTCGGCTGCGTGTCGGGCCGGGCCGCCATCGACGCGGCGCGCCTCGTGCCGGTGGCGGGGATGGTGTTCTCCGGCAACCACGGCCTCGAGACGCTCGGCGACGGGCGCGTGCACGTCGTGCCCGACGCCGCGGTGTGGCTGCACGAGATCCACCGGCTCGCGCGCGAGCTCGTGCCGGTCGCCGCACAAGCGGGCGCGTGGGTGGAGGACAAGGGCGCGACGCTCTCGATCCACTACCGCGAGGCGCCCGACCCCGACGCCGCGAAGGCGGCCCTGGAGCGCGACGCCGTGCCGCAGGTGCGGGCGGCCGGCCTGGTGGCCCGGTTCGGACGCATGACGCTCGAGGTGCTGCCGCCGATCCCGATCGACAAGGGCTCCGCCGTCCGCCGGCTGCTGCTGCACCGCCGCATCGCGACGAGCCTCTACGCCGGCGACGACACGACCGACATCGACGCGTTCCGGGTGGTCGACGTCGCGGTCGCCGTGCGCTCGCCGGAGATGCCGCCAGGGCTCGTCGAGGCCGCGACGTTCGCGGTCGACGGCACCGAGGGCGTCACCGGGCTGTTGCGGCAGCTGGCCGCCGCGACCTAGGCGTCGCGCGGCGGACGGTCACGGCGGTGCCGTAGGCCGCGACCTCGCTCATCACGCCGCCGATCTCGTTGCAGTCGAAGCGCATCGCCAGGATCGCGTTCGCGCCGTGCCCGCGCGCCGCCTCGCGAAGCCGGTCGATCGCCTGCTCTCGCGAGTCGGTCAGCAGCTGCGTGTAGCCCTTGGCCTCGCCGCCCACCACCGTCCGCAGGCTGGCCCCGATGTTCGAGAACGCGTTCCGCGCGAGCACGATCAGCCCGAAGACCTCGCCGTGCACCTCGATCACGTCGTACCCGGGCAGGTCGTTCATGGTGGAGATCAGGATGTCATCCATCGCTCAACGCTAACGGAGACCGAGGTGCTGCTTCAACGCGCGGGTCTGGCGGCGGGCCACCTCCAGCACCGTGCCGTCGGCGAGGCGCACGCCCGAGCGGCCGGGCGCGACCGTCTCCAGCGCGACGACGCGCCGCAGGTTCACGAGATACGACCGGTGGATGCGGAAGAAGATGGTCGCCGGCAGGGCGTCCTCCAGCTCGCGCATCGACTTGGTCGACAGCAGGCGCTCGCCGTCCGCGTGGATCCAGCAGTAGTCGCCGTCGGCCTCCGCATACAGGACGCCGTCGGCGTCGAGCAGCAGCGTCTCGCCCTTGCGCGTGACCGGCACCTTCTGCAGCTCCGGGCCGGCCGCGCGGCGCGGATCGCCGCCCGCGCGCAGCGCCAGCACCCGCTGCAGCGACCGCGCGAGCCGCTCCTCCGACACGGGCTTCAGCAGGTAGTCGATGGCGTCGACGGTGAACGCCTGGATGGCGTGGTCGTCACGCGCGGTCACGAACACCACGGCCGGGCTGCGCGGCCACGACGACAGCTCGCGCGCCGCGTCCATGCCGGTCAGGTCGGGCATGTTGATGTCGAGGAAGACGACGTCGTAGGCCACCCGCGACGCGAGCGCGAGGGCCTCGCGCACCGACGCCGCCTCGCCCACCACCTCCACGCCGCCGAGGCCCTCGAGCAGGAATCGCAGCTCCGCCCGGGCGGGCGCCTCGTCGTCGACGATCAGGGCGAGAAGGGTCACCGTTCGGGCGGGAGGACCGGGATCAGCACCGAGACCACCGTACCGAACAGGGGCGACGACACGATCCGCAGCCGTCCGTCCTCGCCGTAGAGCGCCGTCAGGCGCTGGTCGACGGAGGCCAGGCCGAGCCCGGCGGCACCCGACCCGACGCCGGCCTCGAGCACGCGCTCCGCGATCTGCGGCGGGATGCCCCGGCCGTTGTCGCGCACCGAGACGCGCAGCCGGCCGAAGCGGACGACGGCGCTGATGGTGACGCGCAGCGGCCGGTCGGTCTTGCCGTGCTTGATCGCGTTCTCCACCAGCGGCTGGACGAGGAACGGCGGCACCCGCGCCGTCAGCGCCGCAGGTGCGATGCGGCGCTCGATCTCGAGCGACTCGCCGAACCGTGCCTCCTCGAGGGCCAAGTACGCGTCGACGTGGCCGAGTTCGTCGGCGAAGTCGACGAACGCGCCCGGCCGGCGCAGCGACGAGCGGCAGTAGTCGGCGAACGCCAGCACCAGGCGGCGGGCGTCGTCCGGGCGGGTGCGGCAGAACGCGGCGATGGTGTTGAGCGCGTTGAAGAGGAAGTGCGGCTCGATCTGCGCCTGCAGCGCCGCCAGCTCGGCGCTGGCCGCGGCGTTGGCGTGCACGTCGAGCTCGCCCACCTGCAGCTCGGTCGACAGCAGGTCGGAGAGGCTCTGGGCGATCGACCGGTCCCGGTCCGACACGTTCAGGGCGCCCTCGGAGAAGAGGATCACGGAGCCGACGACGCCGGCCCGGGTAGCCAGCGGCGCCACCACCGCCGAGCGCAGCGGGCAGTCGCGGCCGTCGCAGCCATGGCCCCAGCCGACCGGCAGCCGGGCCACGCGGCGGGCGGCCATGGCGGCGACCGCGCCGGGCGGCGCACCGGTGCCGGCACCGTGATGGTCAGACGCGAGGCCCGCGTGGGCGAGCACCGTCGAGCGGTCGGTGACGGCGACCGCGCCGTAGCCGAGCCGCGACTGCGTCACGTGGGCGACCATCAGCGCGGCCGTCTCGGTGAGCCCGTCGCGCAGCGGCACGCGGAGGGCCTCGACGATCTCCAGGATCTTCGCGGCCGGTGCCTGGCCGAGCGGCACGACGGCGCCGAACGCGTGGCGGACGAGGCCGAGCCAGGTGACCAGCCCGAGGGTCGTGACGGCGACGATCGGCACCAGCAGGAACAGCGACAGGCCGAGCTCCTGGATGGCGCGGAGGGCCACGTAGACCAGCGCCGCCTGCAGCAGCGCGAGCGTCGCCGCAGCGAGCAGCGAGCCGCGGATATCGGCCCACCGCCGGCCGACGCGGGCGGCGGCGATGCGACGGCCCGTCGAAACCCACGTAAAGGTGGCCTCTCGGCGCCGGTCGTCGCCCGCTCCGCTGCCGGTGGACGCGGACATCGTGCTCAATCGTACCCGGCGGGGCCCGGAATCTCGTACCCTGTGGTTCGACCCCCGACCCGGGCCGGCACCTGGTGGCGACGAGCGAGTACACGACCTATAACGGGATCTCCCGTGCAGCGCGGCGGCAAGAACTCCGCCGACGTCGCCGCATACGTCTTACGGCGCTGGTGGCGGGAGTCCTCCTGCCCGCGACGCTGGGCATCCACGCGCTGACCACGAGCGGCGACGTCATGGCGGGTACCACGGTGGCCGGCGTCGACCTCGGCGGCCTCAGCCGCACCGAGGCGCGAGCGCGCATCGTCCACGATCTCGGCGACCGCCTGTCCGCGCCCGTCACCGTCCGCGTCGGCGGCACCACCGCCGACGTCGTGCCGGCCGAGCTGGGCATCCGGCTCGACTCGACGGCGACGGTCGACAAGGCCTACGGCGCCGGGCGCGTCGAGGCCCGCCTGCTGCCCTACATGTGGTCCGAGAACGTCGCGCCCGCGCTCGTCTACCCGAAGAAGCTGACGCTGCCCGAGAAGCTCGCCACGCTCGAGCAGAAGCCGCGCAACGCCAAGCCCGTCGTCCAGGACGACGGCACCGTCGGCGTCGTCCCGGCCGAGGACGGTCTCGTCTACGACGACGCCGCGACGCTGCGGGCGATCGCGCTGGCGGCCCTGGAGCGCCACGGCACGGTCACGATCGCGCCCGTCGTCAGCAAGCCCGACATCCCGACCGCCGCGGCCGAGAGCACCGCGGCGGCCGCCAAGCTGCTGCTCGCCGAGCCGATCACGATGACGTACAAGGGCGAGAAGATCGGGCAGGTCACGCCGAAGGAGCTCGCGCCGCTGCTGAAGGTCAAGCGCTCGGGCACCGGCTTCGCGCTCAGCATCGCGCCGGCCGGGTTGCGCAACACGCTCGCGAAGGACGCCGCCGACATGTCCCGGCCCGCGGTCAACGCGCACTGGAAGACCGACGGCGCGAAGGCGCGGATCGTCAAGCACAAGAACGGCCGCGGCATCGACGGCCTGAAGACCGGCGACGCGATGCTCGGCGCCGTGCTGACCGGCAAGAGCCACACCGCCGCCGTCACGCTCGGCCCGGTCACGCCCTCGCTGACGACCGGTGCCGCCCGGGCGCTCGGCATCCGCGAGAAGATCTCCTCCGTCACGACCGACCTCGGCGCGTCGTCGGCGAACCGCGTGTTCAACGTGCAGCTGATGGCCAAGTTCCTCGACGGCCAGGTGATCAAGCCGAGCCAGACCTTCTCGTTCAACAAGCGCGTCGGGCCGCGGACGCCCGAGCGCGGCTTCAAGGAGGGCCAGGCCATCGTCGGCGGGCTGCTGCTGCCGTCGATCGGCGGCGGCGTCTGCCAGGTCGCGACCACCGTCTTCGACGCCGCCTTCTACGCCGCGCTGCCGATCAAGTCGCGCGTCAACCACGCCTGGTACATCTCGCACTACGCGATGGGCATGGACGCCACGGTCGCCGACGGCGGGCCCGACCTCGTGTTCAAGAACGACACCAAGTACGGGATCCTGATCCGGGCCTCGGCCAGCGCGTCGACGATGACGGTGACGCTCTACTCCACCGACCGCGGCCTCCGGGTCGAGAAGATCGCCGGGCAGCCGCACTCGCGGACCAAGCCGAAGGCGCGGTACATCGTGAACCCGGCGCTCAAGGGCGCCGAGAAGTCGCAGCGCACGGCCGGCCAGGGCGGCTTCGCGATCACCGTCGAGCGCGTCGTGAAGCGCAAGGGCAAGGTCGTCTCGCGCGACGCGTTCTCGTCGAACTACATCGCCGAGTCGCAGCTGTTCGTGGTCGGCCCCCAGTTCGTGCCGGACGACGGCGCGCAGGTCGAGACCGCGCCGCCCGAGTTCACCTTCTAGCGACTCGCCGGAGGTCCGGTCGACGCGCGCGGGCGCAGCGTCGGCTCCACCAGCCGGTGGCGGTCGCCGATGGTGCCGCCGAGCGCGGCGATCAGAAAGCCGGTGGCGGAGCGCGCGACCGACTCCGCGCCCCAGTCGGTCGTCGTCAGCGGCGGCTGCAGCAGGCGTGAGATCGGGTGGTCGTCGAAGCCGGCGACCGACACGTCCTCGGGAATCCGCAGGCCGAGCTCGGCGCAGGCGACGTAGACGCCGTAGGCGATCGAGTCGGACAGGCAGAACAGCGCGCTGGGCCGGTCCGGGCCCGACAGCAGCTCCGCCGCGAGCGGCCGCGAGCCGTTCAGCGAGTAGGCGCACGGCACGATCTCGCACTCGATGCCGAGCGCCCGCGTGGCCCGCTCGACGGCGCGCTCGGCGCGCCGTCCCGGCGATGTCTCGGCCGCCCACGACAGCACGGCGACGCGGCGGTGGCCGAGGTCGTGCAGGTGGCGCAGGGTGTCCTCGACGCCGCGGTCGTTGTCGAACACCACCTCGCCGACGGTGGGCACGCCGGGCAGCGCGTCGCCGATGGTGACGACCGGGACCCGCTCGGCGATGGCCGCCCAGTCGCCGCTGGGCGGGCCGATGGGCGACACGATGATGCCGTCGACGCGCTGGTCGACGAGGCGGCGCGCGAGCTCCAGCTCGAGCCCTGGCGTGCCGTCGGCGTCGGCCACCACGGTGTGGCGATCGGCAGCGCGCAGCTCGCGCTGGATGGCGCGCGACAGCTCCTGCGTGAAGAAGTCCGACAGGCTGCCGACCAGCAGCGCGACCATGCCGGTCGAGCCGCCGCGGAGGGCGCGGGCGATCGGATCGGCCTCGTACCCCATCTCGGCCGCCGCCTCCTGGACGCGCACCTGCGTCTCGGCCGAGACCTGGATGCCGCGCAGCGCGTAGGAGACCGCGGCCGGCGACAGCCCGGTCTTCTGGGCGAGCTGGCGGATCGTGGCTCGCTTGGGACGGGGCGACACAGCTCCGACAGGGTAGTCCGGCGGACGTCACCGCAACGCGTGCGATTGACAACAAGCGAGAAACAGCGTTCAATGTGAATCGGTTCAGTGAATCGTTACAGGAAGGTCGTCGTGAACGAAACGGAGCTGCACGGACTCGTCTGCCGCCTGGCCGCGGAGGGCGCCTGGCGCGAGCTCGTCCACGAGGATCCGGAGAACCGGCGGTTCGAGCAGCTGCTGCGCGACGAAGACGTCGACGTGTGGGTGCTGTCCTGGATGCAGTTCCACGACACCGGCTACCACGACCACGACGCATCCTGCGGGGCGGTCGCGGTCGTGCACGGCGAGGTCGTCGAGGAGCGCCTGACGATCGGCGGGCCGCCGCTGCGCCGGACGCATCGCGAGGGCGAGACCTTCTCGTTCGATCCGTCGCACGTGCACCGGATGCACAACGAGACGCCGAACCTGTGCGTGTCGATCCACGCCTACTCGCCGCCCCTGACGCGCCTCGGCGCCTACGTGATCGAGCCGGACGGCACCCTGCGCCGCCTGACGCAGGCGGGCGACTCCGAGCTCGCCCCGCTCACCGCCTGACCCTACCCGCTCCTTCGTGCCCGGCGGCGAACGGACCGTGCCGCCTCCCGCACGCTCCCGTACAACTCGCGCGATCCGTGCCGGTCCCGCGCGGAAACGTTCTGGGGTCAGACCCCAGCGGAGCCGTTTTCGGGGTCAGACCCCGCACATGGAAGGCGCACGCATCCGCGCGGGAGACGCCCGGCTACGGCTTCAGGCGCTTGCGCAGGGCGGCGTAGCCCAGCGTGTTCAGGATCGCGGCCGGCTCCGCCCACGCGCGCCTCGCAGTGGCGACGCCGTAGCGCATGAAGTCGAGCGTCGCCATGCGGTGCGCGTCGGTCGAGATGATGATGCCGACGCCCGCCTCGATCGCCAGCCGGGCGGCCGGGGGAGCGAGGTCGAGGCGGCGCGGGTTCGCGTTGATCTCGAGGAACGTGCCGTGCTCGAGGCAGGCCGCGATCACCGCCTCGAGATCGAAGTCGTACGGCTCGCGCGTGCCCAACTGCCGTCCCGACGGATGGCCGATCACGTCGACGTGCGGGCTCGACGCCGCCGCCACCAGGCGCGCCGTCATCCGGTCGCGGTCGAGGCGCTGGCTCTGGTGCACCGACGCCACCACCCAGTCCAGCGACGCCAGCACGTCGTCGGGATAGCAGAGCGTCGCGTCGCTCATCACGTCCACCTCGATGCCGGCCAGCAGGTGGAAGCCCTTCGGCAGCGTCGCCGCGTGCTCGCGGATCCGCTCGGCATGCGCGAGGCAGTCGGCCGGCTCGAGACCGATGCCCATGCCCACGCCGTGCGAGTGGTCGGTGATCGCGAGGTACTCGTAGCCGCGCTCCATCGCCGCCGCCGCCATCTCGGCGATCGACCCGTGCCCGTCCGACGCCGTCGTGTGCGAGTGCAGGTCGCCGCAGATGTCGGTTAGCTCGACCAGCCGCGGGAACCGGCCGTTGCGCGCGATCTCCAGCTCGCCGGTGTTCTCGCGGGCCTCGGGCGGGATCGGCGAGTAGCCGAGGAACTCGTACACCTCGGCCTCGTCCGCCATGCGGTGCACGGTGCCGCTCTCGATCTCAGTGATGCCCCACTCCGAGATCGACAGGCCCCGGGACACCGCCTCCTCGCGCATCGCGACGTTGTGGGCCTTCGAGCCGGTGAAGTGCTGCAGCAGGTTGCCGTACGACGCCGGCGGCACGACCCGCAGGTCGACCGCGATGCCGTCGTGCGTGACGATCGACGCCTTCGTGTCGCCGCGCGCCGTCACCTCGGCCACGGCCGGCAGGCCGGCGAACGCCTCGAGCAGCACCGGCGGCGCGTCGGAAGCGGCGATCAGGTCGATGTCGCCGACGGTCTCGCGGCGGCGGCGCAGCGATCCGGCCTCGCTCGCCGCGACGCAGTCGGGCAGCTCGGTCAGCCCCGCGAGCAGCTCCTCGGCGCGGGCCAGCGCGCGGTCGAGGAGGATCGCGCCCTTGCGCGCCCCGCCGCCGGCGGCGATGGCCGCGAGGATCTTCTCCTCCGCCTTCGCGCCCAGCCCGGCGACGTCGCGGACGCGCTCCGCCTCGCACGCCACGCGCAGCTCCTCGATCGTCGTGACGCCGAGCGCGTCGAACAGCTTGCGCGTGGTCTTCGCGCCGACGCCCGGCAGGCGCATGATGTCGACCAGGCCGGGCGGGTACTTCGCCTCCAGCTTGATCAGCGCGTTCAGCGACCCGGTCTCGCGCAGCTCCGTGACCTTGGCGGCGATCGTGTCGCCGACGTCGGGAAGCTCGGTCAGGCGGCCATCCTCGGACAGCCGCATCGCCGACTCGCCGGTCTGCCGGATGCGCGCGGCCGCCTTGCGGTACGCGAGCACGCGGTAGATGACGGCACCGTCCAGCTCGTACAGGTCGCCGAGGCGGTCGATGAGGTCGGCGAGATCGGCGTTACGGAGCGCCACGATCGACAATCATAGGGGCGTGGCGGGCGCCGTCCTCTGTCTCCCGACGTACAACGAACGGGAGAATCTCGCGCGGATGGTCGACGCGCTCGAGACCGTGCGCGCTGCCGAGGGCGATCTCGACGTGCTGGTGATCGACGACGGGTCGCCCGACGGCACCGGCCAGATCGCCGACGAGCTGGCCCGCACCCGTCCCTGGCTGCACGTGCTGCACCGGCAGCGGAAGGAAGGCCTCGGCCGCGCCTACCTGGACGGGTTCCGCTGGGCGCTCGCCCGCGACTACGGCCAGATCCTCGAGATGGACTGCGACTTCTCGCACGACCCCGCCCGCGTGCCGGCACTGCGCGAGGCGGTGCGCGGCGGTGCCGACCTCGCGCTCGGGTCGCGCTACATCGCGGGCGGTGGCGTCGTCGACTGGGGCCTCGCCCGGCGCATCATCTCGCGTGGCGGCTGCCTGTACGCGCGGCTCCTCCTCGGCCTGCCGGTGCACGACCTGACGGGCGGCTTCAAGTGCTTCGACCGGCGGGTGCTCGAGGCCATCGCCCTGGACGAGGTGAGCGCCGAGGGCTACGCCTTCCAGATCGAGATGACGTACCGCACCCACCTGCTCGGGTTCGGGATCGTCGAGGTGCCGATCATCTTCAGCGACCGGGTCGCGGGCGGCTCGAAGATGTCCCGCCGGATCGTGGCCGAGGCTGCGTGGCGGGTACCGCAGCTGCGGTTTCGGGTTCTACGCGGCAGCATCCCGCGGAACCGATGAGGAAAAACTCCTTGCGCACGGTATCTTGTGGCAATGCGCGCACGGTGGTGGATCATGATCGGGGCGGGCGTGGCGGTGGTGGCGAGCGCAAGCGGCTACACCGCGTACGCCTACGAGACGCAGACCGACTTCGGGAAGAC
The DNA here is from genome assembly GCA_963722525.1 of uncultured Actinomycetes bacterium. GTDB lineage: Bacteria > Actinomycetota > Thermoleophilia > Gaiellales > F1-60-MAGs149 > VFJZ01. Next base: position 2,891,608 of record CAVRMM010000002.1, read on the forward strand.
GGAGCCGGCAGCCGGCGCCGTGGTCGGCACCGCCGCCCCCACGATCACCGTCAAGGCTGACACCTCCGCGCTGTCCGACGTGCGCGTGATGGTGGACGGCGCCGACCTGTCGGAGCGCGTCAAGGCGGCCGGCGGCGCGCTCGCGATCGAGACGCTGGACCTGCCCGACGGCGACCACACCGTGCTGGTCGAGGGCCACACGGGCGGCCTGTTCGGCGGCTCGCGGACGGCCTCGTGGACGTTCACGACCGATACCCAGGCGCCGGCGATGACGGTCATCGCGCCGAACAAGACCTGGACGCACGGCGCCGACGTGTTCGGCCGCTCCGAGCCGGGCGCCACCGCCCGCGTCGAGTGGACCGGCGGCTCGGCCGAGCAGGTCGTGCCGGAGGACGGCCTGTTCCGGATCATCCCGGACCTGCCCGCCGGCGACCACCTGATCACGGTCGTCGTCCGCGACGCGGCAGGCAACGAGGTCCGCTCGCGCCGGCACCTGCGCTTCGACGACGAGGCGCCCGTGATGCCCGAGCCGATCTGGCCGGAGACCGAGAAGAAGACCAACTCGCCCGTCCTCGTGGGCCAGGCGTCCGACAACCTGAAGCTCAAGCTCGAGGTCGCCATCAACGGCGAGGCTGTCAAGCCCAAGATGACGCCGGGCGGGTACGAGATCGAGACGCACCGGCTCGCGCAGGGCATGCACACGATCGACGTCCGCGCCACCGACCGGGCCGGCAACACGGTCGCGTATACGAAGCAGATGCTGGTCGACTCGACCGAGAAGCTGAAGTCGAACATGACGCTGCGACCGGGTGCCGTCGGCCGCGACGTGCTGTCGCTGTCCCGCCGCCTGCGCCTCGAGGGGGTGTGGACGCGCAAGAAGCTCGCGCGCACCTACGACAACCGGGTGATCGCCGCCGTGAAGCGCTACCAGAAGAAGAACGACATGGTCCAGGACGGCATCGCCCGGCCGGCCCTGCTCACCGCGACGCAGGGCAAGATCATCATCGACAAGTCGAAGTTCCGCCTCCGCGCCTACCGCGACGGCAAGCTGGTGCTGACGTTCCCGATCGCGATCGGCCAGGCGCGGTATCCGTCGCCGACCGGCACGTTCGTGATCACCGAGAAGCTCAAGAACCCGACGTGGATCCCGCCGAACTCGCCGTGGGCGAAGGGTCTCGAGCCGGTCCCGCCGGGCGCGGGCAATCCGCTCGGCACGCGCTGGATCGGCACCACGGCGCCGGCGATCGGCATCCACGGGACGTCGGCGTCGGGCTCGATCGGCACCGCCGCGTCGCACGGCTGCATCCGCATGCACATCAAGGATGTCGAGAAGCTGTTCGAGTACGTCGACGTCGGCGAGTCCGTCGTCTTCCGGGCCTGAGTCTCAGCCGCCGAGATGGTCGAACCCCGCCAGCGCGGGGTCGGCGCCCGCGCCGGTGAACTCCACGCCGGCCGGGCCCTCGAGGATGCGGCCGATCGGCGTCAGCGGCACCGGCGATGCGCGCAGCGCCTCGTCGGACAGCGCCACCAGCAGCTCGTAGTCCTCGCCGCCCCGGGCGGCGAATACGCCCGGCTCGACGCCCGCCGCGGCGGCCACCGCGGCGACGCCGGGCTGCAGCGGCAGCGCGTCCAGGTCGACCTGGACCCGCACGCCGCTCGAGTCGGCCAGACGGCGGGCGTCGGACGCCACCCCGTCGGACACGTCGAGCATCGCGTGCACCGACGCGGCCAACGCACGGCCGTCGGCCAGCCGCGGCACCGGGCGGCGGTGCCGCTGCGACAGATCGGCCCGCTCCCCCGAGTCGGGGGCGCCGCCCTCGAGCAGCAGCCGGCCCGCCTCGGATCCGCCCAGGCTGCCGGTCACCGCCAGCACGTCGCCCGGACGGGCGCCGGCGCGGGTGACGGGAGCGGCCGCGCGGCCGAACACGGTGACGGCCAGCACCAGCGCCGCTGCGCGCGAGACGTCGCCGCCCACGACCGGGCAGCCGCAGGCGCGGGCGCACTCGCCGAGGCCGCCGTAGACGGCCACCGCCTCGTCCGCCGTCCACGCCGGACCGAGCGCCAGGGCGACCACGGCGCCGAGCGGCTCCGCGCCCATCGCCGCGAGGTCGGAGACGGCGACCGCGAGCGCCTTCCACCCGATGTCGTCGAGACGCGTGGTGGCGCGCCGGAAGTGCACGTCCTCGACGAGCAGGTCGGTCGAGACGACGAGATCGGGCGCGAGCACCGCGGCGTCGTCGCCGATGCCGGTCGTCACGCCCGCGCCGGCAGGGCCGAGAGCGGCCGCCAGTCGCGCGATCAGGTCGAACTCGCCCACCTCGCGGCAATGGTACGCTGGCGCGCGGTGAACGGCGCACGCCACAACCACGGATTCCTGTTTACGCGGCCGGGAGGCTGACGGACGGCGCTGCCGTCTTTCGGGCTTCCCGGCGCACCACCGGCCCCGGGGCCTTGCGGTCACCGGGGCGCTGAACCCCGAAACAGGATCCCCCCATGGCCTACGTGCACCGCCCCCGCATCGCATACCCCGGCGCCGCCGGCTCCTACACCCAGGAGGCGTCCGCCGTCCTCTACCCGGACGCCGACCTGTACTCGGCCGGCACCTTCGACGACGTGTGCGACCACGTGCGCAGCGGCGAGGCCGCCGCCGGCGTGCTGCCGATCGAGAACTCGCTCGCCGGCCTCGTCGTCGAGACGTGGGACCTGCTGTCGGAGGGCGAGCTGCCGATCGGCGGCGAGGCCGTCATGCACATCCCGCACTGCCTCGCGGTCGTACCGGGCGCGACGCTCGACGGGATCGAGACGATCCACTCGCACCCGGTCGCCCTGCAGCAGTGCCGCAAGTTCCTGAACGGCCGCTACGACCGCATCGCGACCTCCACCACCTCCGACGCCGTGATGGCCGTGGCCGAGGCCGGCGATCCGGCCCACGCCGCCATCGCGTCGCCCGGCGCGGCCGAGCGGTACGGCCTCGAGATCCTGCTCGAGGAGATCTCGGACCACCCCGAGAACTTCACCCGCTTCGTCGCCGTCTCACGCGGGCCGATGCGGCCGTTCGTGCCCGGCCTGCCGTGGCGGACGGCCCTGCGCGTCGTCACGAACCACCGTCCCGGCGCCCTGCACGAGGCGATCGAGCCGCTGCGCTACCACGGCGTGAACATGGTCTCGCTGCACTCCCGGCCGATCCCCGGCGAGCCGTGGCGCTACCAGTTCTCGCTCGACATCGACGGGCACCGGGACGAGGAGACCGTGCAGCGCGCGCTCGCCGACGTGGAGCGCCGCTCGGCCCGCGTGGTCGTCATGGGCGTCTACCCGACGACGGCGCGCCCGGGGCCCTGAAGGCTCCGCACCTCGGGCACCAGCAGCATCGCCGCCGTGATGGCGAACACGAGGATCGCCGACACGTACAGCAACGCGGGCGCGCCGATCAGCGCCACGACCGGCCCGATCAGCGCGTACCCGATCGGTGCGGTCACGAGCGAGCCGAAGTAGTCGTAGCTCGTCACCCGCCCGAGCGCATCGGGCGGGACCTCCCGCTGGATCGTCGTCGTCCACAGCGTCTCGAACACCGGGAGCGTGACGCCCGCGGCCAGCGCGACCGCCGCGATCGAGACCAGCGGCGCCTCCATGCCGAGGACGATGAACTGGGGCGGCTCCATCAGGCAGACGAGCCAGCAGACGAGCAGCGGCCGGCGGGGCCGGATGCGCAGCGCGATGATGCTGCCGGCGAAGGCGCCGATGCTGCTCGCGGTGAGGATCGCCGCCCACGCCCCCGGCCCGCCGAGCGACTCCTTGGCGATCACCGGGCCGGCGATCATGAACGCCGGGTACGCGATCGTCGTGAACACCGTGAAGGCGAGGATGCTCGTCCACAGCCAGCGCCGCGACCGCACCTCGGTGAACCCCGCCCGCAGCTCGTTCAGGAAGCCGGCGCGAACGGTGGCGGGCGCCGAGCGCGTGCGCATCGGGAGCAAAAACGCCGCCGACACGAGGTAGCACCCGGCGTGCGCCGCGAGGGCGGCACCGGGTCCCGCGGTCGCCACCAGCACGCCGGCCACGGCCGGGCCGATGATCATCGTCGCAGCCCGCGTCAGTCCCAGCAGCGCATTGGCCGACTGCAGGTTCTGCCGCGTGACGGTCTCGGGCACCAGCGCCGTCGAGGCCGGCATGAAGATCGCCTCGCCGGCGCCGAACACGATGCCGGCCACGGCCAGCTGCCAGATGCGCGCGTCGCCGGACAGCACGAGCGCCGCCGACACCGTCCCCGATGCGAGGCGGAGCAGGTCGGCGGCCAGCACGAGCAGGCGACGCGAGACGCGGTCGGCCCACACCCCCGCAACCAGCAGGAACGCGACGAGGCCGACGGCGGTGCCGCCGAGCACGATGCCCAGGTCGCCCGCGCCGCCGATGTCGAGCACCGCGAAGGTGATCGCGACCGGGCCGATGGCGTCGCCGAGGCCGGAGAAGCCGCGCCCGGCGAACAGCAGGGCGAAGTCGCGCTCCCGGAGCGCGTCGAGGTCGCGGCGCCAGCCCACCTCGCTACCGTAGAGCATCATGCGGAGGCCGTGGGATGACGTGCTCGCGCTCGGCCGGCCTCCCAACGAGGAGCGGCTCGCGCACGTGGAGGAGCGGCCCGCCCGGCCGCCCACGCCGGTGCCGTTCCCGGACGATCTCGACCCGCGGTTGTGGTCGGCGCTGGTGGGCGGCGGCATCACCGAGCTGTACTCGCACCAGCGCGAGGTCTGGGACCGGTCGCGCACCGGTGCGCACGTCGGCGTCGTCACGGGCACGGCGAGCGGCAAGACGCTGGCCTACGCCCTGCCGGTGATCGCCGCGCTGCTCGACGACCCGCACGCCAGGGCGCTCTACCTGTCGCCGACGAAGGCGCTCGCCCAGGACCAGGCGCGGACGCTGAGGTCGCTCCACCTGGGCCGCGCGCTGCGGCCCGCGCTGTACGACGGCGACACCGACCACGCCGCCCGGGCGCTGGCGCGCCGGCACAGCAACCTGCTGCTCACGAACCCCGACATGCTGCACGTCGGCATCTGCCCGCACGCCGACCGGTGGGGCGATGTGCTGGCGAACCTGACGCACGTCGTGATCGACGAGGCGCACGTGTACCGCGGCGTCTTCGGCTCGCACGTCGCGAACGTCATCCGCCGGCTGCGCCGCGTGTGCGCGGCGGTCGGCTCCTCGCCGCAGTTCCTGCTCGCCTCGGCGACGGTGGCGAATCCGGCCGAGATGATGACGGAGCTGGTCGGCGACCTGGTCGAGGTCGTCAGCGGCGACGGCGCCGCCCGGCCGGAGCGCACCGTGGCGCTGTGGAACCCGACGCTGCTCGACCCGGAGACGGGCGAGCGCGCCTCGGCGCTGGCCGAGGCGGCCGCGATGATCGCCGAGCTGGTGGCCCGCGACCTGCGCGTGATCTGCTTCGGCCGGTCGCGGCGGCTGGTCGAGGTCGTGCACCGCGTGGCGCGCGAGACGATCGGCGTGCGGGCGCCGCACCTGCGCGACGCGATCGCGCCGTACCGGGCCGGCTACACCCCCGAGCAGCGCCGCGAGCTGGAGCGACGGCTGGCGGCGGGCGAGCTGCGCGCCGTCGTCGCAACGAATGCGCTGGAGCTCGGCATCGACATCGGGATGCTGGACTGCGCCATCTCGATCGGCTTTCCCGGCACCGTCGCGAGCCTGCGGCAGCAGTGGGGCCGGGCCGGTCGCAGCGGGGCCGGCCTGGCGGTGCTGGTGGCGTCGGCCGATGCGCTCGACCAGTACTTCATCCGGCACCCGGCGATGCTCACGGGCCGGCCGGTGGAGGCCGCCATCCTCGACCATGCGAGCCCGGAAATCCGGCGGCTGCACCTGGCCTGTGCGGCCTACGAGGCGCCGATCACCGAGGCCGACGACGCCATCCTCGGCGGCGGCGCGTACGCCGAGGCGCTGCGGATGGCCGAGCAGGGCGATCTGCGCGTCACCGCCGCCGGCGTCGCGTGGGCGCGCGGCGAGTTCCCCGCCGGCCACGTCGCGCTGCGCTCGTCTTCCGGCGCGATCATCGCGATCGTCGATACCGATACCGGCCAGGTGCTCGGCACGGTCGAGCAGGAGCGCGCGTACCGCACCGTCCACGAGGGTGCCATCTACCTGCACATGGGCGAGTCGTTCTGCGTCACCGAGCTCGATCTCCTCGAGCGCGTGGCGCGCGTGCGGCCGTTCGCCGAGGAGTGGTACACGCAGGTGAAGAGCTCGACCATGACCGACATCACGCGCGCCCACACGTCGGCCGCCACCCTCGGCGTCGGCCTGTCGTTCGGCGAGGTGACGGTGACCGAGCAGGTGCTCGCGTACCAGCGGCGCGGCCTGCCGCGACACGAGGTGATCGACACCCACGACCTCGACCTGCCGCCGAGTGCGTTCCACACCCAGGCGCTGTGGTTCACCGTGCCGGACGCGCTCCTGCACGGCAGCGACGACATCCTGGGGTCGCTGCACGCGGCCGAGCACGCGCTCATCTCGGTGCTGCCGCTGCACGCCATGTGCGACCGCTGGGACATCGGCGGGCTGTCGACGAACCTCCATCCGGGCACCGGCCGGCCGACGATCTTCGTCTACGACGGGCACCCCGGCGGGATCGGGATCACGCGGCGTGGCTACGACGACTTCGCCGCCCTGGTGCGCGATGCCCGCGACGTGATCCGGGACTGCCCGTGCACCGACGGCTGCCCGAGCTGCGTGCAGTCGCCCAAGTGCGGCAACCTGAACGAGCCGCTCTCCAAGCACGGCGCGCTGGCGCTGATGGAGCGGATGCTCGCGGCTTGATAGCATCGGCCCTGGAGGTCGCCATGCGCGTAAAGGGGAAGTCCGGTGCAATGCCGGCACGGTCCCGCCGCTGTATGGGGCACCGTCACGCCGTCGGGTGAGAACCCGCCCACTGGTCTCGGCCGGGAAGGGATGGCGCGGCGGCCGGCACGTCGCCGGAAGCACGCCCCGAGTCAGAACACCCGCCTCCGCAACCAGTCCCAAGTCCCCCTCGAGGAGAAGGAGGCACCTATGAGGCCCAGCAGGGCAATCGTGGCGACCCTCGCCCTACTGGCGGTCGCCGCACCGGCGTCCGCGGCTACCCCGACGATCCGCGTGGAGACCGTCACGCGCGAGCTCGTCCCGCCGGTCACGAACGGCTCCGTCCGCTCGTACGTCGACACCGCGGGCGCGGCGCACGTGCTGCCGCCGCGCAGCGCGCTCGGCCAGATCGTCGCGCTCGCCGCCCGCCGTGACGTGCCCGTCACCGTCCAGTACTTCGCGTCGTTCAACTCCGGTCTGCTGCAGCGGTTCGGCAGCGGGCAGTCCGCCACCGGCGGCTGGCAGTTCACCGTCAACGGCGTCCCGTCGCAGGTCGGTGCCGACACCGCCGTCGTGCCGCGCGGCGCCGAGGTCGTATGGTGGCTGATCGACGACTTCGGCACGCAGGGGTCGTTCCTGCCGCTCGATCTCGACCTCGTCTCGAAGCAGGCGAACGGCGACGTGCGCTTCCGCGTCACGAAGTTCAATACCGCGACCGGCAAGGTGGCCGGCGCCAAGGGCGCCGCGCTGCGCGTCAACGGCCGCAACCACACGGTGCCTGCGAGCGGCTTCGTGACCGTGCACCTCACGCCCGGCAAGCGCTTCAAGGCCCGGGCCACGCAGCCGTCGACCATCCGCTCGGAACAGGTCAGCGGCAAGGCGTGATCGCGTGGCGGGCCATTGCGTGGCTCGCGCTCCCGGTGCTCGTCGCGGGTTGCGGCGAGCACCGGGTGCAACCTCCCGTGACCGCTCCGGCGGCGCCGGCGGCGTCACTGGTGGTCTCGGAGGGGTTCGGGTCGAAGGTGCTGCGTGACGCGCGCGTGGCGCCGGGCCAGTCAGTGCTCGTCGCCCTGCAGGGCGTTGCGCAGGTGTCGACGCGGTACGGCGGCCGGTTCGTGCAATCGATCGACGGCCGGTCGGGCTCGCTCGACGACGGCGAGGACTGGCTGTACTTCGTGAACGGCGTCGAGGCCGACGTCGGCGCGGCCGAGTGGAAGCTCCGGGACGGCGACGTCGCGTGGTGGGACTTCCGCCGCTGGCGCGCGTACGCCAACGTGCCGGCCGTCGTCGGGGCGTGGCCCGAGCCGTTCGTCCACGGCGCCCGCACCGCGCCCGCCACCGTGATGGCCGATCCACCGCTGGCCGCCGCGTTGCAGGCGGCCGGCGCGAAGATCGGTCCCGGTGCCTCCGCCTTCCGGGTGCTGGTCGGCGCCGAGGCCGATCTGCGCACGCGCGACGCCGACTGGGCGCGGGCGGCGGAGGACCCGCGCGCCAACGGCCTCACCGCCTGGATCGACGACGGTGCCGTACGGCGCTGGGACGCCGCGGCCGGCGAGGACGTCGCCGTGCCTGCGGGCCGCGCGGTGGCGGCCGCCACCGCGACCGCCGACGGCGGCGTGGTGTTCGCCGTCACGGGCGTCGACCCCGCCGCAGCCACCGCGGCCGCCACGGCGATCGCCGGCGACGGGTCGCTGCTCGACCATCGCTACGCCGTCGTGTTCGACGGCACCGGCCAGCCGATCGCGTACGGCGGCGGCGCATGAGCGTGCAACGCGTGCCGCTCGCGCCCCTCTCGATCGGGCTCGTGGCGATCGGCGTCTCGGTCGTGGCGTTCGCCGCCGACGACCCGTTCGTGATCGCGGCGTGCCTGCTCACCTCGGCGCTGCTGCTGGCCCGGTCGACCGGCCCGCGGCGGCTGTTCGCGACCATCGCGATCACCACCGGCCTGGCCGTGGCGATCCTCAACCCGCTGGTCTCGACGCAGGGTGACCTGATCCTCATCGACGGCCCGACCTCGGTGTTCCTCGACCTGCAGGTGACGCTCGAGGAGCTGCTCTACGGGCTCGCCGCGGGCACCCGCCTGGCCGCGGTGACGCTGTTGATGGGCGCGTTCCTGGCGCTGGTCGACCGCGATCGCCTGGCGGCGCGGGCGGCGCTGGTGGCGCCCCGGTCGGCGCTCACCGTCGCGCTCGCCGCCCGCCTGCTGCCGGCGCTGCGCCGCGACGCGGTCGCCCTGCACGAGGCTGCCCGGCTGCGTGGCTGGCGCACCGGCGGACCGCGCCGCGAGGCGCTCCGCACCTGGGGCGGCCTGCTCGAGCCGATGTGCGCGGCGGCCCTGGAGCGCGGCGGCGACCACGCCGAGGCGATGGCGGCGCGCGGCTACGGCGCCGGCCGCGCCACCGCGATGCCGGAGCGAGCGCTGACGCTGCGCGAGCGGGCGCTCACCGTGGTCGGTGCCGGCACGGTGGCGGTTGGCGTCTGGACGATCTTCGGCGCCGGCGACTTCCGCTGGTACCCGACGCTCGGCACGTCGTCGACGGCCGCGCTGGCGGCCGCCGGCCTCATGGCGTTGCTCGGCATGGCCGCTGCCGCCCTGGTCGGGAGGCGCCGGTGATCGCGTCCGCCGAGCGGCTCAGCTACCGGTACCCCGACGCGGCCACCGACGTGCTCGATCGCGTCGGGCTCGAGCTGCGCCGCGGCGAGGTCGTGCTGCTGGCCGGACCCTCCGGCGGCGGCAAGACAACGCTGCTGCGCGCGTTCGCGGGCCTCGTGCCGCACTTCCACGGCGGTCGCTTCGCCGGTCACGTCCAGGTCGACGGGCTCGACACCCGCACGGCCACGCCGGCCGCCGTCGCCCGGCGCGCCGGGATCGCCTTCCAGGATCCCGAGGCCCAGGTGGTCTACCGAGCCGTGCTGCGCGACGTGGCCTTCGGTCTCTCCAACCACGGCGTGCCGGCGGACGAGCTCGAGCCGCGCTCGCGGCGGGCGCTCGACCGCGTCGGTGCGCTGCAGCTGGCCGACCGCACCGTGGACACCCTCTCCGGCGGCGAGCTGCAGCGCGTCGCGCTGGCGGGCGTGCTCGCCCCGGGACCGCCGGTGCTGCTGCTGGACGAGCCGACGGCACAGCTGGACGACGAGGCCGCGGCGTCGTTCATGACGCTGATCCGGACGCTGGCCGACTTCGGCACGGCGGTGCTGATCGCCGAGCACCGCCGCGACCGTGCCGACGTGATCGCCGACCGGGTGGTCGAGGTCGGTGGGGATGCGGCGGAGGACCTGCCGCCCCAGCCGCCGGGATCGCCGGGCGAGGTGCTGCTCGCCGCGCGCGGCCTCGACGGCGGCCGCGGCAACGCGCGGGTGCTGCACGGCGTCGATCTCGAGGTGCGCGCCGGCGCCGTGGTCGCCCTGCACGGGGCCAACGGCACGGGCAAGACGACGCTGCTGCGCCTGCTCGCCGGCCTCGACCGGCCGCGCGCGGGGACGGTCGAGCTGCACGGCCGCGACGTCACGGCGCAGCCGGCCGAGGATCGCTACCCGGCACTGGCGCTCGTGCCGCAGGACCCGGGCCGCTTCCTGCTGTGCGACAACGTCCGCGCCGAGGTCGCCTCGGGCGCGCCGCACGGCGCGATCGACGAGGTGCTCGCGGCGCTCGGCGTCGCGGCGCTGCGCGACCGGCACCCGCGCGATCTCTCCGCCGGCGAGCGAGAGCGGGTGGCGATCGCCGCGGCGCTGGCCGCCGATCCGGCCGTGCTGCTGCTGGACGAGCCGACGCGCGGCATGGATCCGGTCCGTCGCGCCGCGCTGGCGCGGCTGATCAGGGCGCGCGCAGCCACGGGCCGGGCGATCGTCGTCGCGACCCACGACCGCCGGTTCGCGGCCGCGTGCGGCGCCGAGGTGCACGAGCTGGCCGGCGGCCGCCTGGGCGGTGCCGCGTGACCGCGGCCGAGCTGACCCTCCTGATCGGCGCCTCCCTGGTGCTCGTGGGCCTGATCGGCTGGGAGCGGTCGGTCGGCGGCGTGCGCGAGGTCGCCCTGGTGGCCACGCTCGGCGCGGCAGCGGCCGCCGGGCGCGTGCTGTTCGCCGCCGTTCCCTCGGCGCAGCCGGTGACCACCATCTGCGCCTGCGCCGGCATCAGCCTCGGCCCCCGCGCGGGCGCCGCCGTCGGCGCCACCGCGGCGCTCGTCTCCAACGCCTTCCTCGGCCAGGGCCCATGGACGCCGTGGCAGATGCTGTCCTGGGGACTGGTCGGCGCGTCGGCCGGCTTCCTGCGCCCGCTCCTCGTGGACCGCGTCCCCCTGATGGCCTTCGGCGTCGTCTGGGGCTTCCTCTTCGGCGCCATCATGGACCTCTACCAGCTCGCCTCGTTCGGCCCCGTGTTCTCGTGGCAGGCCCTCGTCGCCACGCACGCCCGCGGCATCCCGTTCGACGTCACCCATGCCGTCACGAACGCCATCCTGCTCGGCATCGCCGGCCCCGGCCTGATCCGGCTCCTGCGCCGGCACGGCCGCCGCCTGCACGTCGAGCTCGTCCCCGACCCCACACCGCCATGAGAAACCTGACACCCACCCTCCTGCTCCTCGCCGTCCTCGCCGCCTTCCCGGCCGCGGCCTCGGCCACCACCGTCTCCCGGGCGGCGGACTACCTCGTCGCGCGCCAGACCTCCGACGGCTGCCTCGGCGACCGCACCGGCACGGCCTGGGGCGCGATCGCGCTGCGCGCCGGCAACCGCCGCGCCGCGGCGAAGCGGGCCGCCACGTGCCTCGCCCGCCAGTCGCGGCAGCTGCGCACCGCGACCGACCGCGAGCTCGCCATCATGGCCGCCGTCGCGGGCGGCCTGAACCCGCGCAAGTTCGGTGGCCGCGATCTGATCGCGCTGCTCGAGCGGAGCCGCCACGGCGGCTACTACGGCCGCGGCACCATCACCAACTCGTCCATCTTCGGCGTGCTGGCGCTGAGGACCGCGAAGCGGCCGATTCCGAAGGCCGTCCTGCGCCAGATCCTGCGCGACCAGGCGCCGGGCGGCGGCTTCGACTACTTCCCGGAGGGGCAGCAGTCCGACATGACCGCCGCCGGCATCCAGGCGCTGCGCACCGCCGGCTACTCGTGCCGCACGAAGGCGATCCGCCGGGCGCTGACGGCGCTCGAGCGGTTCCGCTCGGGCGACGGCTACGTGCTGGCGATCGGCCAGCGGCCGAACTCCCAGTCGACGGCGTGGGCGATCCAGGCCAAGCGCACCTGCGGCCGCGCGACCAGCCGGTCGCTGACGTGGCTGCGGGCGCGCCAGACCGCCGACGGATCGGTGCGCTACGGCCCGTACGAGGTCGGCCGCATCTGGGTCACCGCGCAGGCGCTGCCGGCGCTCGCGAAGCGGCACTGGCCGATTCGCTGAGCCCGGGCCGACGGCTCAGTCGGCCTCGGCCACGCCCCACACGCCCATGGCGCGGTACTTGGCGCGCCGGTTGCGACGGCGCTCGCGCACCGGCTCGGCCTCGATCTCGGCCAGCGCGGTGCGGATCGACTCGTCCAGCAGCCGGGCGGCGCGATCGTGGTCGCGGTGGGCGCCGCCGGAGGGCTCCGGGACGATCACGTCGATCACGCCCAGGTCGAGGCACGCGCGCGCCGTCGGCCGGAACGCGTAGGCGGCCTTGCGGGCCTGACCGGCGTCCTTCCAGAGGATCGCGGCGCAGCCCTCGGGCGAGATGACGCTGTAGATGGCGTTCTCCTGCATCAGGATGCGGTCGCCGACGGCGATCGCGAGCGCGCCGCCAGAGCCGCCCTCGCCGATCACGGAGCAGATCACCGGCACGCTGACGCGGGCCAGCGACAGGATGGAGCGGGCGATCGTGCCGGCCTGGCCGGCCTGCTCGGCGCCGACGCCCGGGTACGCGCCCGGCGTGTCGACGAACGTCAGGATCGGGTAGCCGAGGCGGTCGGCCAGCTCGATGGCGCGGATGGCCTTGCGGTAGCCCTCGGGCCGCGCCATGCCGAAGTTGCGATGCGTCCGCTCGGCCAGGTCGCGGCCCTTCTGGTGGCCGACGAACGCGACCGGCCGGCCGTGGTACGTGGCGATGCCGGCCACGATCGCCGGGTCGTCGCCGGCGGTGCGGTCGCCGTGCAGCTCGTACGAGTCGCCGAACAGGCGCTTCGCGTAGTCGAGGGAGTACGGGCGGTCCTGGTGGCGCGCGTTCTGGACGACGTCCCAGACCTGCGACTCCTCGCCCCGCTCCTGGAAGCGGCGGCGGAGGCGGCGGATGTCCTCGGTGACCCTAACCATCGGAGCCACGCCCGACCAGTCGCCGCAGCCAGCCGAACGCGCCCGCGCCCTGCGGCTCCGGCGCCTCGACCTCGTCGCCGACGTCTTCCGGGGCGGGTGCGAACAGCGCCAGCAGGCGCGTCACGGTGGCCGTCAGCTCGCCGCGCGGGACGACGGCGTCGACGTGGCCCAGCCGCAGCTGCGACTCGGCCAGGCCGAAGTCCTCGGGCAGCGTCTCGCGCGTCGTCTGCTGCACGACCCGCGGGCCGGCGAACGACATCAGCGCGCCCGGCTCGGCGATCGTGATGTCGCCGAGCGCGGCGAACGAGGCGATCACGCCGCCGGTGGTCGGATGGCCGCAGATCGAGATGAACGGGAGCCGGGCATCGCGCACGGCGTCGACCGCCATCACCGTCTTCGCCATCTGCATCAGCGCCAGGATGTTCTCCTGCATGCGCGCGCCGCCCGACGCTGCGACCGACACGAACGGCACCCCGTGGGCGACCGCCAGGTCGGCGGCCATCGCGAACTTCTCGCCCACGACGCTGCCCATCGAGCCGCCCAGGAAGCTGAAGTCCATCACGGCGAGCACCGCCGAGCGGCCGCCGATCATCGCCGTGCCCACCACGCTCGCGTCGCCGAGGCCCGTGGCCAGCTCGGCCGAGGCGAGGCGCTCGATGTACGGCTTCAGGTCGATGAAGGCGAGCGGGTCGGCCGAGCGCAGGTCGGCGCCGACCTCGACGAACGTGCCGGGGTCGGTGAGCTGCGAGATGCGCTCACGGGCGGTGACCGCGAAGTGGAAGCCGCACTGGCGACAGACGCGCAGCGCCGCCGCGAGCTCGTCGTCGCGGTAGTGCGAGCGGCAGACCGGGCACGTGTTGGGATGTCGGCCGGCCTTCTGGGGCTCCGGATCATCCGGGCCGCGCTCTATGTCGACCGAGATCTGGGCCACTGAGTGTTAGACGCACCGGGCACGTGCGTCGGTTGCAGAGTCTAGCGGTAGCGCTCTAAAACCAGGCAGGCGTTGTGCCCGCCGAACCCGAAGCCGTTCGACAGCACGACGTCGGGACGCGCCTCGCGGGCCTCGTTGGGCACGTAGTCGAGGTCGCATGCGGGGTCGGGCGTGTGCAGGTTGATCGTCGGCGGCAGGAAGTCCTCCTGCAGCACCAGCGTGCAGATGACGGCCTCGGTGGCGCCGGCCGCGCCGAGCATGTGCCCGGTCATCGACTTCGTGGAGGAGACCGGCACCTTGTAGGCCTGCTCCTCGCCGAACACCAGCTTCAGGACGCGCGTCTCGGAGGCGTCGCCGACGGGCGTCGAGGTGCCGTGGGCGTTCACGTAGCCCACCTCGGCCGGCTCGCGGCCGGCGTCGGCCAGGGCCATCCGGATCGCCCGCGCCGGGTTCTGTCCCGTCGGGTCGGGCTCGGTCACGTGCGCCGCGTCGGCCGACAGGCCGTACCCGGTGACCTCGGCCAGGATCGTCGCGTCGCGCGCCAGGGCGTGCTCGAGCTCCTCCAGCACCAGCACGGCGCCACCCTCGCCGATCACCAGGCCGTCGCGCTCGAGGTCAAAGGGGCGGCTGGCGCCGGCCGGGTCGTCGTTCCGGGTCGACATCGCCCGCATGCCGTGGAAGCCGCCGATACCCATCGGCGTCACGGCGGCCTCGGCGCCGCCGGCCAGCATCACGTCGGCCATGCCGTGCCGGATGTACATGACGGCGTCGCCGATCGCCATCGAGCTGGCCGCACAGGCGGTGCACGACGCCACCAGGGGGCCGCGCGTGCCGAGCTCGATCGAGACGTAGGCGGCGCCCATGTTGGGGATCAGCGACGGCACCCAGAACGGCGAGAACCGGTCGATGCCCTTCGCGAACAGGTGCTCGTGCGCGACGAAGAGGGTGTTCAGCCCGCCGATGCCCGACCCGATCGAGCAGCCGATGCGGTCGGCCTCCGGGGCGATGTCGAGGCGCGCGTTCTCGACTGCCTCGCGGGCGGCGTACACCGCGAAGTGCGAGTAGCGGTCGGTGCGGCGCGCGGTCTTCTTGTCGAGCACCTCGGTCGCGTCGAAGTTCTTCACCTCGCAGGCGATCTTGACGGGCGCTTCCGACGCGTCGAACTGCGTGATCGGCGCGCCGCCCGGCCGGCCCTCGCGCAGGCCCTGCAGGAAGTCGGGCACGCCGGTGCCGACCGCGTTCACGGCGCCGATTCCGGTGACCACGACCCGCCGCCGTTCCACGTTACATCCCCATCCCACCGTCGACCGGCACGACCGCCCCGGTGATGTACGCGGCGTCGTCCGACAGCAGGAACCGTACGACACGGGCGACGTCGTCGGGGTCGCCAAGCCGCGCCAGCGGCGTCTGGGCGAGGATTCCGGCACGGGCCGCCTCCGGCAGGACGTCGGTCAGCTCCGTCGCGATGTAGCCCGGCGCGATGCAGTTGACGCGGATGCCGCGCGAGCCGACCTCCTTCGCGAGCGCCTTCGTGAGGGCGATCACGCCGCCCTTGGAGGCCGCGTAGTTGGTCTGTCCCGCGTTGCCGTGCAGGCCGACCACGCTGGACATGGTCACGATCGAGCCGCGGCGCTTGCGCAGCATCTTGCGGCTGGCCGCCTTGCAGACGTGGAAGGTGCCGCCGAGGTTGGTGTCGATCACCGCGCGCCAGTCGTCGTCGCCGATGCGCGACATGAGGTTGTCGCGGGTGATGCCGGCGTTGCAGACGACGTTCCACAGGTCGTCGCCGAACGCCTCCTCGGTCTGCTCGACGAGCGCGCCGGCCTGCTCGGGATCGGCCACGTCGCCCTGCAGCGCCACGGCGTCGCCGCCGGCCTCCTTGATCAGCCCGACCACCTCGTCTGCGGCGTCGGAGCGCGCGGCGAAGTTGACGGCGACGCGCGCGCCGGCGCGACCCAGCTCGAGGGAGATGGCACGGCCGATGCCGCGGGATCCACCGGTGACGAGGGTGACGCGTCCGGCGAGGTCAGGCACGAGCGGCCTCCAGCTTCTGCAGGCCGTCGGGGTTCGACACGGCGATGGCCTGGACCGACCGGTCGATGCGGCGGACGAGCCCGGACAGGACGCTGCCCGACCCGATCTCCACGAACTGCGTGACGCCGAGGCCCACCAGTTCCTGCACGGCCTGCGTGAAGCGCACCGGCGCCGTCAGCTGCTGCACGAGGATCTCGGCGAGGTCGGCGCCCTGCGTCTCGACCCGCGTGGTGACGGTCGAGAAGAACGGCGTGCGCGGGTCGTGGAACGTGGCCGCCTCGAGCGCCGGCCGCAGGCGGCGCTCGGCCACCGCGGTGAGCGGCGAGTGGAACCCACCGGAGACGTTCAGCCGCAGCGCGCGCCGCGCGCCGGCCGCCGTCGCGGCCTCGATCAGCGCCGCCACGCCGGTCTCGGTGCCCGACACGACGAGCTGCCCCGGGCAGTTGTAGTTGGCCGGCCAGACGCCCTCGATGCCGGCGCACAGCTGCTCGACCTGCTCGTCCGGCAGGCCGATCACGGCGGCCATCGCGCCGGGCGTCTCGGCCGCCGCCTCGGCGGTCGCAAGGCCCCGCTCGCGCACCAGCACCATCGCGTCGTCGGCCGACAGCGCCTCCGCCGCGACCAGTGCGGCGTACTCGCCGACGGAGTGGCCGATCACGTAGTCGGCGGCGAACCCGGCCTCGCGGACGGCGGCCAGGCACGCGATCGAGGTAGCGGTCAGCGCCGGCTGCGTCATCTCGGTCTGCGAGAGGCGCTCGATCGGGCCCTCGAAGCAGAGCTCGGCGACGTCGAAGCCGACCGCTGCCGACGCCCGGTCGTACGCCTCGCGGGCGGCCGGCGAGGCGGCGGCGAACGCCGCGCCCATCCCGACCTCCTGCGCGCCCTGGCCGGGAAACAGAAATGCCACCGTCATCAGACGCTTCCCCCCGGGCCGTCGGCGGCCCACTCGGTCAGGCACGAGCCCCACGTCAGACCGCCACCGAAGCCGACCATCAGCACGCGATCTCCCTTCTTCAGGCGCCCGTCGCTCCACGCTTCCTCGAGGCACAGCGGGATCGAGGCGGCGGAGGTGTTCCCGTAGCGCTCCAGGTTGACGAGCACGCGCGACGGGTCGGCGCCGAGACGTTTCACGGCATTGTCGATGATCCGGACGTTCGCCTGGTGCGGCACGATCCAGTCGACGTCGTCGATACGCGCGCCGCAGACGTCCAGCACGCGGAGCGTCGACTCGACCATCACCGTGGTCGCGAAGCGGAACACCGCGCCGCCGTCCATCTCGATCACGGGGTTGCCGCGGAGCGCGCCGACGATCAGGTCGTTGCCCCGGGAGCCGTCGGCGCCGAGCTCCAGGCCGAACACGGTCTCGGGCACCGCACCGGCTGACATCACGCAGGCGCCCGCCCCGTCGCCGAACAGGATGCACGTCCCGCGGTCGTCCCAGTCGAGGATCTTCGAGAGCGTCTCCGATCCCACCACCAGCACGTGCTGCGCGAGGCCGCTCTGGATCTGCGTGACCGCGTTCATGAGCGCGTAGACCCAGCCGGTGCAGGCCGCGGAGATGTCGTTGGCGGCCGCGGAGTGCGCGCCGAGCCCGTCGGCGATGGTCGCGGCGATCGACGGGAAGTACGCGTCGGGCGAGCAGGTCGCCGCGATCACGATGTCGATGTCGGCCGGCGCGAGGCCGGAGCGATCGAGCGCCTGCTGCGCCGCCGCGAGGCCGAGGTCGGACGCCCACACGTCGGGCGCCGCGACACGGCGTTCGGCGATGCCGGTGCGCGCGCGGATCCACGCGTCGGAGGTCTCGATGCGCTGTGAGAGCTCGTCGTTGGTGACGATGCGATCGGGCACTGCCGCGCCGATCGAGACGATGCCCGCGGTCGACCGCAGGGCACCGATCACGAGGGCGCCTCCTCGAGCAGCCCGAACGTGAGCGTCGCCTTGACGGCCGGCTCACCGCCGACGGCGATGGCGGCGCTGCAGCGGCCGAGGCGCATGCGCAGGCGCTCCATCACGATCGTCATGTCGAGCACGTCGCCGGGGCGCACGATGCGCGTGAACCGCGTCTCGTCGATGGCGGCGAAGACGCCGAACTTGCCCTGGTGGTCGGGGTGCGTGAGCGCGCAGACGGCCGCCACCTGGGCGCACGCCTCGACCATGATCACGCCCGGGACGATCGGGTTGCCGGGGAAGTGGCCCTGCAGGAACCACTCCTCGCCCGTGATCGCGAGGCGGCCGACGGCGCGGACGCCCGGCTCCAGCTCGACGATCTCGTCCACGAACCGGAACGGCGGCCGGTGCGGGATGATGGCCTCGATCTCGGCGGCGTTCATGCGGTCCTCCGCAGTCGGGCGGCGATCAGCTTGCGGCCGCGGTGCGCATGGCACTTGACGGTGCCCACCGGCAGCGACATCGCCTCGGCCACGTCCTCGTCGCGCATGTCCATGACCGCCTTCAGCACCAGCGCGCTGCGCTGGTCGGGCGACAGCAGGTCGAGCGAGTCGCGCAGCGCCCGGTCGACGCCGATCGGCTCCAGGTCGGGCTCGCAGGCGTGGGCCAGACCGGCTGCTGCAGCCGCGCCGTCGACGATCTCGCTGCGGCGCACGCGCGCCAGCCGCCGCGCGTGGTCGGTGCAGGCGTTGGTCGCGACGCGATGCACCCAGGTGCCGAAGGAGGCCTCGGCGCGATACGACGCCAGTCCCTCGACGACGCGGCCGAGCGCCTCCTGCGCCGCGTCGCGGGCCTCTTCCGGATCGCTCAGCCGGGCGAGCGCGATGCGCTCGACACGGCCGGCGTGGCGCTCGACCAGCACGTCGCGCGCCTCACGGTCGCCCCCGCGAGCACGGGCTGCGAGGACCGCGTCGGAGAGGGTGCTGCGGTCGAGTCGATCGCGCTCGCGGGCACGCGCGGTCAGGTCGACGCTCACGTGACGGGTGCGGAGCATTCGGGCGGCTATTGTAGGCGACGTGGCGCGGCCGGGAAGCCCACTCACCGGCGCGCGCTTCGGCCGGCACGCTTCACTGCACCGCGAATGCGGCTCGACGCAGGACCTCGTCCGCGCCGCCGCCGCGGAGGGCGCGGCCGAGGGCTTCATGGCGGTCACCGATCACCAGACCGACGGGCGCGGTCGCCGCGGCCGCACGTGGGCCGACGGGCCGGGCGAGTCGCTGATGTTCTCGCTGCTGCTGCGGCCCGGCGCGCCGACCGAGGCGCTGGCACCGCTGGCGCTCGTCGTCGGCGTCGGCCTCGCCGAGGCGCTGCCGGTCGCCGCCCGGATCCGGTGGCCCAACGACATCGTCGTCGGCGGCGCCAAGCTGGCCGGGATCCTGATGGAGCTCGAGACCCCGCCCGCGGGCGGCCGGTTCGTGATCGTCGGCGTCGGCATCAACGCCAACACGCCGCCCGATCGCCTGCCCGCCACCGATCGCCTGCCGGCCACCTCGCTGCTCGCCGAGACGGGCGAGTCGCAGGACCGCCTGGCGCTGCTGCACGACGTGACGGACGGCGTCGAGGCCGCCTACCGCTCCTGGGCCGAGCACGGCTTCGCGTCGCTGCACGCCCGGTTCGCTGCCCTCGACGACCTGGCCGGCCGCGGCGTCGCCCTGCAGCTGGGCAACGGCACCCTGGCGGGCACGGCCGGCGGCGTCGACGGTGCCGGCCGGCTGATCGTGACGCTGCCCGACGGCAGCTCCCGGCACCTCGATGCGGGCGAGGTCGTCCGCGTCACCGACCCCGCGTGACCGCCGGGGCCTGCGCCGTCACCGGCGCAGGGCCCGCGATGTCAGCCGGCCAGATCAGGTCGGCTCGGGCGACCGCGACCACGCTGGCGGGGAAGCCACCGCGGCGGGCGTGCTCGCGGATCGTCTCCTCGTCCTCCGCCTCGTGGACGCAGTAGACCTTGTCGCCGGCGACGTAGCTCTTGACCCAGGTGTACGGGACGCCGAGCGACGCCACGGCGGCGTTGGAGGTCTTCGAGATCCCGGCCAGCTCGGCCTGCGTCAGGTTGCTCGCACCGGGGATCTCGCGTTCGATGATGAACCGCTTCATTTCGGTGGTGCTCCTCGAGGGGAATCGTGCGCCGGCGGGTGCCGAACGCACTGCCATCGTCCGTCATCGGAGCGCACCCGACATCGAGAGGACCACCCCATCTTCCGGCGCGGCCGGCAGTGCCTCCGAGGCGTCGTAGGTAGGTGGTTTCCACCGACGGCGGCCGGCCGGCGGGGTCTGCCGGCGGCCGCTTCCGCAGTCCCGCAGGGCCCCGGTATCATCTGCTCGATGCAGCTGCTCGAGCGGCACGACGAGGTCACCGCGCTGCTGGAGCGTCAGCGGCGTGCGCTCGGCAGCCGCGGCGGCATGGTCCTGGTCACCGGTGAGCCCGGAGCGGGCAAGACCGCGCTGATGAACGGTGCGCCGATGACGCCGGCCGAGGAGGCGGAGCTGCTCGGCGCCCTGGCCGAGGAGTGGTACCTCGTCGACGGCCTGGACGAGGCGATCGCCGCCAGCGGCCGGGCGCTGCAGCTGCGCGACCGGGCCGGCGACAGCGCCGGCACGAGCTCGATCCACCGGTCGCTGTCCGTCTACCACTGGTACAACTCGGACCG
The DNA here is from genome assembly GCA_963722525.1 of uncultured Actinomycetes bacterium. Classification (GTDB taxonomy): domain Bacteria; phylum Actinomycetota; class Thermoleophilia; order Gaiellales; family F1-60-MAGs149; genus VFJZ01. Next base: position 2,912,279 of record CAVRMM010000002.1, read on the forward strand.
GCGGGCCGCGCAGGAGCATGCGGGCCGCGCTATCGCGATCCTGGAGGCCGCGGGCGAGCCGTCGGCCGCCGAGCAGCGCGGGCCGCTCGGTCACGCCCTGGCGACCAAGGCGTACCTCGCGCTGCACGGCAGCGAGATGGACGAGCGGGCGCTGGCGCTGGTCGGCTCCGGCCACGACGCCGACGCGCGAGCCGGGCTCGACGCGCTCGACCGGCTCGGCGCCGACCGCGTCGCGGCGAAAGCGCGCCTCGATCTCCGCGACCGCGGCGTCTCGTCCGTTCCCGCCCGCCGCCGCGCCTCGACGCGCGACAACCACGCCGGCCTCACCAACCGCGAGCTCGACGTGCTCCGCCTGCTGGGCCACGGCCTCACGAACGGCGCGATCGCCGAGAGCCTCTTCATCTCGCGCAAGACGGTCGACCATCACGTCTCGGCCATCCTCGGCAAGCTCCAGGTGGCGAACCGGCGAGACGCGGTGCGGCACGGCCGCGCGCACCGGATCATCGAGTGACGGCCGGCTGATGTACCGGTTCGACGCCGACGAGCACTCGCAGACGCTCGCCATCGCGCTGGTACGCGAGCGCATCACGACCGAGGTCTGGCGGCCCGCCCGCGAGGCCGTCGGCGTGGTCTGCGGCGCCGGCGACGAACAGGCGCGCGGCCGGGCGGAGGAGCTCGATCGCTGCGCCGACCGCTTCGCGCAGATCGCCGCCACCACCCCCACTGGACGGCCGGCGGCGCTGGCCGACTCGCTGACGGCCGGCAGCGCAATCATGGTCGACCTCTACGAGCTGGCCGGGCGGCTGCGACGCGGCCCGCGCGATGGGGCTGCCACGGCGATCGCCACCCGTGTGCGCGACGCACTCGACGTGCAGATCGCACGGGATCCGGCGGGCACGTCGGACGAGTACCTGGCGATGCTCGAGCGCGTCGACGGCGGGTACGAGCACCTGGCGGCCCGGAACCTGGCGCGGACCTATCCCGGCATGGCCGCGCTGCGGGAGTCGGTCGTGGCCGAGCTGGTGCACCTCGGAGCCCTCCGCGACCAGGTCGGCGAGGCCGCGGCTCCCACCACGGCGGTGCCCGGCGCCGCCGTCGCCGCCCGCCCCGGCGCGCCGGCCGCACCCGCGCCGGCGGCGGCGCTGCGGCCGATCGCGGAGATCATGACCGCGCTGGACGGGCTGATCGGTCTGAAGACGGCCAAGGCGTACGTGAAGTCGCTGACCAACCTGCTGATCGTGCGGCGGCGCCGGGCGGAGCGCGACATGCCGAACCCGCCGCTGTCGCACCACATGGTCTTCACCGGCCCGCCCGGCACGGGCAAGACCACCGTCGCGCGGCTGGTGGCGGAGATCTTCGGCTCCCTCGGGCTGCTGGAGAAGGGCCACGTGGTCGAGGTGTCGCGGTCGGATCTGGTGGCCGAGTACGTCGGCCAGACGGCCCCGCGCACGCAGGCCGCGGTCGACCGCGCGCTCGGCGGCGTGCTGTTCATCGACGAGGCGTACACGCTGGCGCCGGAGCAGGCGGGCAACGACTTCGGCCGCGAGGCGATCGAGGCGCTGCTGAAGCGGATGGAGGACGACCGCGAGCGGTTCGTCGTGATCGTCGCCGGCTACCCCGACGAGATGGCGCGCTTCATCGGCTCGAACCCGGGCCTCGCCAGCCGCTTCAACGAGACGGTCGACTTCCCCGACTACACGTCGGACGAGCTGGCCGCGATCCTGCGCCAGATGGTGGAGAAGGGCGGCTACCTGCTGTCCGACGGCGCCCGGAAGCGGGCGCGGGACGTGCTCAGCGCGCTGCACGACGCGCGCGACCGCTCGTTCGGCAACGCCCGCACGGCGCGCAACCTGTTCGAGGACGCCGTGCTCGCCCACGCCGACCGGGTGGCGGGCAAGGCCGATCTCTCCGATCGCGAGCTGGAGCTGATCGAGACGTCCGACATCGACCGCGCGGCCGAGGCGGCGCTGCGTACGGAGGCCGCCCGATGAGCGGCCGGCCGACGCCGTGGTCGGCGCTCGGCGTGGCGGAGGGAGCCGACCTCGAGACGTGTGCCGCCGCGTTCCGGACGCGCCTGACCGAAGCGGCCGGCCGGCTGGTCGGCGCCCACGCTGAGGACCGGCCGAGCGATGTCGCAGCCTGGGCCGAGCTGATCGAGGCCTGGCGAGCGGTGACCGCGGCCGCGCGCTAGCGCGGCACGTTGAACTTGAACGGCTTGCGCATGGTGTTGCCGAGGCCGTCCTTGCCGACGATCGTCAGGCTCCGCGCGGTGCCCATCAGCTTGCGGGACAGACGCAGCCGGACCACGCCCGCCTTGACGCGGCGCGTGATCAGCACCCTGGAGCCGCGCTTCACCTGCACGGTCGCGGCCTCCGACATGCGGACCGTCGCCACCACGTCGCGCAGGCGGTTGATCTTGCGGACGCCGACCCGGCGGATCGTCGGGGCGTGCGTGTCGATGACCATCGGCACCTGGAAGTCGAGCGGGCCGCCGGCACCCGCCACGAGCAGCTGCACCTTGTAGACGCCGTCGGGCACGCCGCGGCCGGTCCACCGGTACGTGAACGGCCCGGGCGCCTGGTCGTAGAGCAGCGCGAGGTTCTTGACGAGCTTCGAGCCGCGGAACAGCCTGATCTGCGCGTCGCCCGGCTCGTTGCGGGAGAACGACATCGCCGCGACCTCGAGCGTGCCGTCGCCGTTCGGCGAGATGCCGGGCGAGACCGTGAACGCACCGGCCTGCCGGCGGAAGTCGACGTTGGCGCTGGCCGTCTCGAGGGCGGCGCCGGGCAGCTGCGAGCGGATGACGTACTTGTAGTGCCCGCTCGGCACCAGCGTCCCGTCCGCCCGCCGGCCGTTCCAGAACAGCTCCTTCGGGCCGGCCGCGAGCGGCGTCGGCGCGCGCAGGATGACCACACCGTCGCCGGCCATCGTCATCACCAGCACCTGCACCGTGGCGGCCTTGATCTGGCGCCAGACGACCTTGCCGACGCTGGCGCCGACGATCACCGGCGGGCCGGCCGCCACGCCGTCGACCGCAGCCGTCGCCTTCGGCCCCGATCCGCCGCCACCCGCGACGGTGCCGTCGAAGCCACCCTCCGCGGGCCGCGCCGTACCCGCCTCGATGCGCCAGCGCAGCAGGTCGGTGCGCGGCAGGCCGCCGCCGCCCAGCACCGTGCCGTTCCACATCGCGTCCACCGTGGCGCCGGCGCCCTCGAACCGGGCCACCGTGGCGCCGCCGGTGGTCAGCACGAGCACCCGCCACGCGGAGGACTTCGTCAGCCGGGCGCGGAACCGGATCGGCTTGAACGGCGACGAGATCGTCCCCGGCGTCACGGACGGGCTCAGCACTTTCAGGTCGCCCGCGGCCGCGACGGCCGCGCGGATCTGGCCCATCTTGGAGTACGCGCCGTCGCCGGGGCAGTCGGTGCTGCCGGCGTCGCGATGGGCGAAGATGGTCGGGAACGACACCTGCTTGCCCTTCGCGTGGCGCTCGTTGCCCTCCGACGTCAGCGTCACGCGAGCCTTCGGGTCGATGTGACCGAGGTCGAGCCGCCACGCCAACAGCGTGTTCAGCGACTGCACCTGTCTCGCGGCCGGGCTGCTCCGCGTGAAGTTGCCGATCAGCGCGATGCCGATCGTCCCGGTGTTGAAGCCGGCGGTATGCGACCCGACGACGTTGCGGTCGATGCCGCCGTAGCGGCCCTCGTAGACCCGGCCCTGGGCGTCGACGAGGTAGTTGAACGCCAGGTCGGCCAGGCCGTTGCCGCGCGTCTGGTAGAGGTAGAGGCTGCGGATGATGCCCGCCACCTGCGTCGAGGCGTAGCCGTTCGGCGTCGCCGTGTGGTGGACGACCGCGGCGAGGACGCGCGGGGCGATCACCGGCGGGCCCTTGCGCAGCTTCTCGTCGGCGCCCCACCCGGCGCGCGGCACGATGGCCGGCTGGGCGGCGTTGGCGCGGACGGTGCCGCGGAGCGTCGGATCGGGTCCCGGCTTGACGACGATCGCCCGCAGGTCGCGCACCCGGCCCCGGACGCGGATCTGGAGCCGCGCGGAGCTGCCGAACCACGCCGCCTCCGACATCCACGGAGCGTTGCGACGGCGCTCGTTCGCATTCGCCAGATCGGCGCGGTCGAGCGGCTGCCAGGCGCCGAAGCGACCCTTCGCGTGGGCGCTGCGCACCTCGAGCCGCGCGTTGCGCGTGCCGCGCCAGTGCACGCCGGCGAGCGAGAACCCGCCCTTGACGCGGATCGACTTCAGGATCGTCCAGCGCGCCGCCGTGGTCGGGTTGGCACGGGCCGACGGTGACGAGGCGGCCTTCAGCGGCACCTTGATGACGCGCACGGAGCCGGCCGCGTCTGCCGCGGCGGGCGCCACGAGAGCGACGAACACGGCCACCGCCAGGGCGGCCAGGGAGTGGGGGCGAAGCGCAGACACCGGTTTCGGTGCGGTCCCAGGGAGGTGGACCCTCGGTCGCACCCTAGGCGATCCCCGGCCCCGGTACCACCGATTCGCAACGTATACTGCCGGTACATTTATGCACTGGAGCCGTCGGATCGGATCGGTGCTCGCCGCGGTGATCGCGACTGCCGCCATCGGCGTCCCGGCCTCCGCAGCGGAACCGATCGTGCGCGAGGTGGTCCTTGACCGGGCCATTGATCCCGTCACGGCCCGGTTCGTCATCGGCCAGATCGACGCAGCCGTCAAGCGGGGCGATGCCGGCGTGGTGATCCGTCTCGACACCCCCGGCGGGCTCGACTCGTCGATGCGCGACATCATCAAGTCCGAGCTGGCGGCCAAGATCCCGGTGCTGACGTTCGTCGCCCCGAACGGCGCCCGGTCGGCGTCGGCGGGCGTGTTCGTGATGATGGCCTCCGACCTGGCCGCGATGGCGCCGACGACGAACCTCGGCTCGTCCACGCCGGTCGCCGCAGGAGCCGACATCCCGGACGGCGACCTGAAGCGCAAGATCGTCAACGACGCCGTGGCGCGCATCCGCGTCCTGGCCACCACCCACGGCCGGAACGCCGAGTGGGCCGAGAAGGCCGTCCGCGAGGCGGCCAACATCAGCGCCGCCGAGGCTCTCGAGCTCGGCGTCATCGAGATCATCGCCACCGACACGCCCGACCTGTTGCGGCAGGCCGAGGGCCGGACCGTCGAGCCGAAGGGCCTGACGCTCTCGTTCGAGGGCGCGACGATCGACACGCACACGCTGCCGCTGCACCTGCAGATCCTCGACGTGCTGATTGACCCGAATCTGATCTCGATCATGTTCCTCGCCGGCCTCGCGCTGATCGCCTTCGAGGTCGCCAGTCCCGGCGCCATCTTCCCCGGCGCCGCGGGTGGCCTCCTGCTGGTCCTTTCCCTGTTCGGCATCTCGGTCCTGCCGTTCACGTGGGTCGGGCTGCTGCTGATCCTGCTCGGCGCGGGGTTGCTGATAGCCGAGATCAACGTCGGGCACGGCGCGCTGGGGGCGGTGGGCGTGGTCGCGTTCGCGATCGGCGCCTTCCTGTTATTCGACTCGGATCAGGAAGGGCTCCAGGTCTCGATCCCGCTCGTCGTCGGCACGGCGGCCGTGCTGTTCGCCGGCTTCGCGTTCATCGTCTCGCGCACGGTCAAGGTGCGGAAGCTGCCCGTCGCGACGGGGCTCTCGACGCTCGTCGGCCGGCATGGCGAGGTCCGCGAGACGCTCGATCCGGAGGGTCTCGTGTTTGTCCACGGCGAACTCTGGGCAGCCGTCTCTGATGGGGACCCCGTACCCGTCGGCACCGGCGTCGTCATCGAACGGCTCGAGGGCTTCACACTGCACGTCCATCCCGCTCCCCTAGAGGAGGTGCGGTCTTGACCGCGCTCATTTCCGCCATCGTCGTCGTCGCCCTGATCGTCGCCGTGCTGTTCGCGGCCCTGAAGGTCCTGCGCGAGTACGAGCGCGGCGTCGTGTTCCGGCTCGGGCGCCTGCTCAGCCAGCCGCGCGGTCCCGGCCTGATCTTCCTGATCCCGATCATCGACCGGATGGTGCGGATCGATCTGCGGACGGTGACGCTCACCGTTCCGCCGCAGGAGGTCATCACCCGCGACAACGTGCCGGTGCGGGTGAACGCCGTCGCGTACTTCCGCGTCGTCGATCCGACGGCGGCGGTGGTCGAGGTCGAGAAGTTCCTCGTCGCGACCAGCCAGATCGCGCAGACCACGCTGCGGTCGACGCTCGGCCAGCACATGCTCGACGAGCTGCTGTCGGAGCGGGACAAGATCAACGCGATCCTGCAGCGGATCATCGACGACCAGACGGCGCCCTGGGGCGTGAAGGTCTCGAACGTCGAGGTCAAGGACGTCGAGATCCCGAGCTCGATGCAGCGGGCGATGGCGCGACAGGCCGAGGCCGAGCGCGAGCGGCGCGCGAAGGTGATCGCGGCCGAGGGCGAGTTCCAGGCGTCGCAGAAGCTCGCCGACGCGGCACAGGTGCTGGCCGAGCACCCGGTCTCCGTCCAGCTCCGCTACCTCCAGACCATGCTCGAGATGTCGTCGGAGCGCACCTCGACGGTCATCTTCCCGATCCCCATCGACCTCATCGCGCACCTGAAGGGCGCACTGGGTGAGTCATGAGGCTTTACCGTGGCCGCCGGTCCGTGGTAGCGTCGCGATCATGGTGACGAATGCGGACCTGCTCCAACCGGTGGACGTGCGAGACCACCTCCTCGGTCTCGAGCTGACACTCGGCCAGGTCTGCCAGGTTGCCGGCATCTCCAAGATGCAGCTCGATTACTGGACACAGAAGGCAGAGATCCCCACGCACGGGCGCAAACAGCGCACCTACGACATGGCCTCGGTCGAGACCGTCCTGCTGATCAAGCAGGCCAAGGACCGGGGCCTTTCGCTGAGCGCGGCGATCAACGCGGTGCAGGAATTCCAGGCCCGGCGCACGGCCAGCCCGGTCCAGACCGCCACGGCCTAAAGGCCAGTCTTCATTCCTCGTCGCCGGCCGTGGTGGGGTCGTCGGCGAGTGCCTCGATCTCGGCCACGGCGGCTTCGGGCGCGTCGGCAACGACGATGCCCAGCTCGGCCTCGGGGTCGCCCTCGCCCGGATCGCGCACGATCGCGATCGCGGCGATGCGGTCGTCGTCGTCGCGCAGCTTCTGCACGATGACGCCCTGCGTGGCGCGGCCGGTCGGCCGGATGTCGGCGATCGACTGGCGCGTGACCGTGCCGCTGGCCGTGATGGTCATCAGCTCGTCGCCGTCGGCGACCGTGAGGGCGCCGACCAGGTTGCCCCGGCGCTCGATCGCCTGCCGGTCGAGCGTCAGCACGCCCATGGTGCCGCGGCCCTTGACGCGGTACTCGTCGACCGGGGTGCGCTTGCCGAAGCCCTGCTCGGTCACGACCAGCAGGCTGTCGCCCTCGCGCGGCACGCGCAGCGCGATCACCTCGTCCGCGCCGCGGAGCATCATGCCGCGCACGCCGCTCGCCGAGCGGCCCATCGCGCGCACGTCGCCCTCGCGGAACGACACGCAGTGGCCGTTGCGGCTGATCATCATCACCCGGTCGCCCTCGTCGGCCAGGCGCACGTCGACCAGGGCGTCGTCCTCGCGGATGATCAGCGCGGCGATGCCCTTCTCCTTCAGGTGCGTGTTGTACGCGAGGAGCGCGGTCTTCTTGACGACGCCGCGGCGCGTGCCGAACACCAGGTAGGCGCCCTCGGTGAAGTCACGGGTGCGGAAGACGGCCATGACGCGCTCGTCCTCCTCCACCGGCAGCAGGTTCTGCAGCGCCCGGCCCTTGCCGTCGCGACCGCCGTGCGGCAGCTGCCAGACCTTGCGGCGGTAGACCTTGCCGACCGAGGTGAAGAACAGCAGGTAGTCGTGCGCCGACGCGACGAACAGGTGCTCGATCGGGTCGTCTTCCTTGAGCGCCATGCCGCGCACGCCGACGCCGCCGCGGCCTTGCACGCGGTACTCGTCGAGCGACACGCGCTTGGCGTACGAGTCGCGGGTGATGGCGATGACCATCGGCTCGTCGGCGATCAGCGCCTCGACGTCGATGTCGCCCTCGATGTCCTCGATCAGCGTGCGACGCTCGTCGGCGTGCTGGGCGCGCACCTCGAGCAGCTCCTCGCGCACCAGCGCGTAGACGCGGGCCTCGTCGCCGAGGATGGTGCGCAGCTCGGCGATGCGGGCCACGAGGCCGTCGTGCTCGGTGCGGATCTCGTCCTGGCCGAGGCTCGTGAGCCGCTGCAGCCGGAGGTCGAGGATGGCCTGGGCCTGCTCCTCGGAGAGCCCGAAGCGCTCCATCAGCCCCGTCCGCGCCGCCTCGGCGTCGGCAGAGGTGCGGATCAGCGCGATCACCTCGTCGAGGTGCTGGAGCGCGATCAGGTAGCCCTCGAGGATGTGCGCGCGCGCCTCGGCCTTGCGCAGCTCGAGCTGCGTGCGCCGGGTGATGACGTCCTTCTGGTGCGCCAGGTAGTGCGTGATCAGCTCGACCAGGCCGAGCGTGCGCGGCACGCCGTCGACCAGGGCGACCATGTTGGCGCCGAACGTGGTCTGCAGCGCGGTGTGCTTGAACAGCTTGTTGAGGACGATGTTCGGGATCGCGTCGCGCCGCAGGTGCAGCTCGAGCCGCATCTGGCCGGCGAGCTTGCCCTTCTGGTTGAGATCGACGATGTCGGCGATCTCGGGCAGCACGCCCTCCTTCGCGAGCTCGGCGATGCGGGAGATGACGCCCTCGTCGCCGCCCTTGCGGACCATGAACGGCAGCTCGGTGACGACGATCGCGGTGCGGCCGTTGTCGAGCTCCTCGATCTCGGCCCGGGCGCGCACGCGGATGCGGCCGCGGCCCGTGACGTACGCCTCGTGGATGCCGGACCGGCCCATGATGATGCCGCCGGTCGGGAAGTCGGGCCCCGGCAGGTGCTCCATCAGGTCCTCGACGGTGGCGTCGGGGTTGTCGATCAGTGCCACGACCGCGTCGATGGTCTCGCCGAGGTTGTGCGGCGGCACGTTCGTGGCCATGCCGACGGCGATGCCGGTCGACCCGTTCACGAGCAAGTTGGGGAACCGCGACGGCAGCACCAGCGGCATCTGCCGCGAGCCGTCGTAGTTGGGGCCGAACTCGACGATGGCCGGATCGAGGTCGCGCAGCATCTCCTGCGCGAGCGACGTCAGCCGGCACTCGGTGTACCGCATGGCGGCGGCGGCGTAGCCGTCGATGTTGCCGAAGTTGCCCTGGCCGTCGACCAGCGGGTAGCGCGACGAGAACGACTGCGCGAGCCGGACGAGCGTCTCGTAGATGGCCGAGTCGCCGTGCGGGTGGTAGCGGCCCATCGTGTCGCCGACGACGCTCGCGCACTTGACGTACGGGCGATTCGGCGCCAGGCCGGCCTCGTACATCGAGTACAGCACGCGGCGGTGGACAGGCTTCAGACCGTCGCGGACGTCGGGCAGCGCGCGGCCCACGATCACGCTCATCGCGTAGTCGAGGTACGACGCGCGCATCTCGTCGGAGAGCTCGCGCGGCTCGACGTGCCCGCGGCCGTCGAACTCGACGATGTCAGACATCGAGCGTCTTCACCTCGCGGGCGTTGGTCTCGATGAAGTCGCGGCGCGGCTCGACGCGGTCTCCCATCAGGAGCGTGAAGAGCTCGTCCGAGGCCTGCGCGTCATCCATCGTCACCTGCTGGAGCGTGCGGGTGCGCGGGTCCATCGTGGTCTCCCAGAGCTGGGCGGGATTCATCTCGCCGAGGCCCTTGAAGCGGTTGATCTCGATGCCGTCCTTGGCCAGCGACAGCACCGCGTCGCGCAGGGCCTCGAACGCGGAGGCGAGGCGCTCCTTGCGGCCGGCGCGGATCGTGAATGGCCCCTCGCCGAGCAGTTCGGCCATCCGGCCGTGGATGCGCTCCAGGCGCTCGAACGCCTCGGCCTTGAACAGCGCCAGCGGGATCGCGACCGTGTCGACGGTGCCGCTCTGCCGCTCGGTGACGCGCACCAGGGCCGAGCCGCGCTCCTCGTCGCGGGCGACGAGTTCGGAGGTGTGCGTGGCGTCGTCGCCGGAGCCGGCGGCGAGCGCCGCGGCGAGCGCGTCGAGCGAGTCGATGGCGTGGCCGACGAGGCCGTGGTCCTTCACGAAGTCGACCGCGGGCGCGCCGTGCTCGGCCCGCAGGCGCCCGAGCCAGCCGTCGAACTCGCGCAGCGCCCGCGAGACGATGCGGAAGCGCTCGACGTCGATCGCGACCAGGCCGGCGGCGCCGGTCACCTCGATGCCCTCGATCTTCTGGCCGATCACGAAGTCCTCGAGCTCGCCCTCGGTCTGCACGTAGATCTGCGACCGGCCGGCCTTGACCTTGTACAGCGGCGGCTGCGCGATGTAGACGTAGCCCGCGTCGATGAGGCCCTGCATGTGCCGGAACAGGAAGGTGAGGATCAGCGTCCGGATGTGGGCGCCGTCGACGTCGGCGTCGGTCATCACGACCAGCCGGTGGTAGCGCGCCTTCTCGAGATCGAAGTCCTCGCCGGTGGCAGTGCCGAGCGCCGTCACCATGGCCTGCACCTCGGTGTTGCCGAACACACGGTCGATGCGCGCCTTCTCGACGTTCAGGATCTTGCCGCGCAGCGGCAGGATGGCCTGGAACTCGGAGTCGCGGCCGTCGACGGCCGAGCCGCCGGCGGAGTTGCCCTCGACCAGGAAGAGCTCGGACTTGCTGGGATCCTTGGAGCGGCAGTCGGCGAGCTTGCCGGGCAGCGAGGTGTTGCCGAAGGCGCTCTTGCGGGCGGTGTCGCGCGCCTTGCGGGCGGCGAGCCGGGCGCGGGCGGCCTGCACGGCCTTCTGGACGATGATACGGCCCTCGTTGGGGTTCTCCTCGAGGAACTCGGCCAGCTTCTCGTTGGTGGCCTTCTGCACGACTCCGGCCATGAACGGGTTGCCGAGCTTCGTCTTCGTCTGGCCCTCGAACTGGGGCTCGCGCAGCTTCACCGACACGATCGCGGCCAGGCCCTCGAGCACGTCGTCGCCGGAGAGGTTCTCGTCCTTCTCCTTCAGCACGCCTTGCTCGCGGGCGTAGCGGTTCAGCGTCGACGTGAGCGCGGCCTTGAAGCCGGTCAGGTGCGAGCCGCCCTCGTGCGTGTTGATGTTGTTGGCGAACGAGAAGACGGACGACGTGTAGCTGCCGTTCCACTGCATGGCGACCTCGACCGCGCCCTCCTCGAAGTCGGCGGCGAAGTGCACCACCTTCTCGTGCGCCGGCTCCTTCGCCTCGTTGATGTAGCGCACGTACTCGGCGATGCCGCCGTCGTACTTCCACGTGTCGGTGCGCGTCTCGCCGCGGTCGTCGAGCAGCGTGATCGAGAGGCCGGCGGTGAGGAACGCCATCTCGCGGATGCGGTGGGCGAGCGTGTCGTAGTCGAACCGGCCCTCCTCGAAGATCTCGAGGTCGGGCAGGAACGTGACCATGGTGCCGCTCGAGCCCTCCTGGTCGGCGACCCGGCGCAGCTCGTGCTCGGGCAGGCCGCGGGCGAACCGCTGCTCGAAGACGCCGCCGTCGCGCGTGACGCGCACCAGCAGTCGCTCGGACAGCGCGTTCACGACCGAGATGCCGACGCCGTGCAGGCCGCCGGAGACCTTGTAGCCGTCGCCGCCGAACTTGCCGCCGGCGTGGAGCTTCGTCATGACGACCTCGACCGCGGGCAGGCCGGTGCCCTCCACGATGCCCACCGGGATGCCGGCGCCGTCGTCGACGACCGTCACCGAGCCGTCGCGATGCAGCGTCACCGAGATCGCGTCGCAGCGGCCGGCGAGGGCCTCGTCGACGCTGTTGTCGAGCACCTCCCAGACGAGGTGATGCAGGCCCCGCATGCCGGTCGAGCCGATGTACATGCCGGGACGACGCCGGACCGCCTCGAGACCCTCGAGGACCGTGATGTCCTTTGCGCCGTACTCGGTGTCTGCCAATCGCCGCCCTTACCTCGGGTTTCGCGCGTCGCGAGCCAGCTCTATCAGCGGATCTGGCCTGCCTGACGCCTGCCCTGGCATGGTAGCAAAGTGCGCGGCGTCAGACCGCCGCAACCCGCATCGTTACGCGGAATCCGGCAGATCGCCGGACCGCACGAGCGCGCGTTTCAGCGCCGCTTCGATCGCATCTCGCAACGGACCGTCCTCGACCTGTGCCGCAAGGCGCTCCGCGGCCTCCACGGTGGCCCGCGGCGGCGGCGGGACGACGGCCTCCGCGGCGGGCTGCGGCACCGGTCCGACGCGGAACTTCAGCTGCGGTGCGGGGCCCGCCAGAGCGGTCGCCAGCTTCTCGCGCAGCAGCGCCTCGAGCATCTGCAGCTCGCTCGCCCAGAGCGACGACGTGACGTGCACGACCAGGGTGCCGTCCTGGGTCATCCGGGCCGGCCACGCCTCGCGGGCGATCGGGGCGCCGACGGCATCTGGCCAGGCGCGGAGGATCGGCAGCAGCGACTCCGCGCCCGACGACGGCGGCAGCATCGCTCCCAGCAGGTCGCCGACGCGTTTCACTCCTGCAGGGTAATCCCTCCACCGCCGACGACCAGGACCCGATCGGCCGGCTCGGGCAGGTGGGCCGCCTCGGTCGTCGTCACGATCGCCTGGCCGATGTCGCGCACGGCCCGCACCAGCCGTGCGCGGCGGTCGGCGTCGAGCTCGGACAGCACGTCGTCGAGCAGCAGCACCGGCGGGGCGCCGCGCAGTTCCGTGATGAGGCTGGCCTCGGCCAGCAGCAGCGCCAGCACGGCGGTGCGCTGCTCGCCCTGGGAGCCGAACGCCCGCAGTTCACGGGAGTGCTCGTGCAGGACGATGTCGTCGAGGTGCGGCCCGGTGCTGGTCGCGGCCCGCTGGATGTCGCGCTGCCGGCGCTCGGCGATGGCGGCGGCCAGCTCCTCGGCCGGCACGCGCGGCCGGTAGACGAGCGCGGCGCCGCCTCGCCCGCCGAGCACCTCGAGGTGCGCGGCGAAGGGGCCGGCGAGACGGGCGCACAGCCGCGCCCTGGCGGCGATCAGCGCCGCGCCGTGCAGCGCCAGCTGCTCGTCCCAAGGATCGAGCGCGTCGGCGGTGGCGGCGCCCGCGCGGATGCGCCGCAGCAGCGCGTTGCGCTGGGCCAGGGCGTGGCCGTAGGCGAGCACCGTGGCGGCGTGGCCCGGCTCGGCTCGCACCACCGCGCGGTCGAGGTAGGCACGGCGGACGGCCGGTGCCCGCTGCACCACGGCGAGACGCTCCGGCAGGAAGACCAGGCACTCGAACCGGCCGGCGAGCTCGTCCCGCGACCGGAGCGCGCGCCCGTCGACGCGGATCCGGCGCGGCTCGCCGGGCGCCAGCGCCAGCGAGATGTCGTGCTGCTGCCCGGCGCCGGCCACCACGGCCTCGAGGCGCAGGAACGGCGAGCCCTCCCGTACGCAGCGGGACTCCACCGTCGTGCGCGGCGAGTAGCCGCAGAGCGCCAGGTGCACCGCCTCGAGCAGACTCGTCTTGCCGGCGCCGTTGGGACCGACGACCGCGGTCACGCCCTCCGCGAACGACGCGGCGGCCGTCTCGTAGCAACGGAACCCGGCGAGATCGATGCGCTCGACGCGCACCGTCGCTCTACGAGAGTCGGATCGGCATGATCAGGTACCAGAAGTCGTCGTCGGTACCGGTGACGAGGGCGGGGCGGAGCGGGCTGATGAGGTGCAGCACGGCCTCGTCGCCGACCACCGCGTCGATGCCGTCGCGGAGGAAGTCGGCGTTGAAGCCGATCTCGAACGCGTCGCCGCCGAACGGCGCCGGGATCGTCTCGCGGGCCTCGCCCACGTCGGGCGTCTGCGCCGAGATCGACAGCTGGCCGTTCGAGAAGGCGACGCGCAGCGGCGTGTTGTGCCGGGCGAAGACGCCGACCCGCTTGACGACCTCGGCCAGCTCGTCCTTGGGCAGCCGCACGTCGTGCTCGAAGCCCTCGGGGCGCAGCGAGCGGAAGTTCGGGAACTGGCCCTCGATGCGGCGCGCCGTCATCCAGATGCCGTCGACGCCGAACGCGATCTGGTTGCGATCGACCGACACGGAGATGGGGCCGGAGCCGCCGGTCGCGAGGCGCGATACCTCGGCCAGCGCCCGCGCCGGGATGATCGCCTCGAGCGGCTCGGGGATGGGATCGTCGATCACCGTCTCCTTGACCGCCAGGCGGTAGGAGTCGGTGGCGGCCATCGTCAGGCGGCCGGGCTCGAAGTGGACGAGGACGCCGGTCAGCACCGGTCGCGACTCGTCGCGCGACGCCGCCTTGACGACGCGCTCGACGGTGGCGAGGAACGCGTCGCGGTCGAGATCGAAGACGCGCTCCGGATCGATCTCCGGCAGGCGCGGGAAATCGTCGACGGGATGCGTGTGCAGCTGGTACTCGCCGGCGCCGGCGGTGATGCGCACCCGGCCGTCGGGTCCGTCGGACGCGATGGTGACGCGGTCGGACTTGAGCGCGCGGACGACCTCCTGGGCGAGCCGCGCCGGGACGACGACCGCGCCGGGCTCCTCGACCTCGGCGTCGAGCGGCACGCGCAGCGACAGCTCGAGGTCGGTGGCGGCGAGCTCGACGGGTTCCTCGGGATCGCCCGCGGTGATCCGGATGCCCGCCGCGACCTGGATCGAGGCGCGCGTCGATGTCGCGCGCGCGGCCGTCGAGAGACGGTCGGCGAGAAGGTCGGTGGAGCATTGGATCTTCACTTCTTGGGATTCCTCCGATGTACTTGAAAGAACAGTGTACGTACCCTTGTCCTCGTAATAGGGGGTGTGGGTCCGTGGGATGACCCGTGGATTCGGGCACCCGGGCCGGGTTGCGGGCCGTCGCGCCGTGGGACGGTTGTCGGATGACTCCTGGACCCCCTGGGAGCGATCGGTCGCGACACGTCGCTCACCGGCCGGACCGTGGGAGAAGGAGCATCGATCCACAGGCCGTCCCAAGGGGGGTTGGGACGGAAATCAGACGCGCCGGATGCGTGCGGTGAGGTCCTGCACGAGGTTGTAGGCGCGGCGATCCTCGCGGATCAGCCGGGCGATCTTGCCCTCGGCGTAGTGGACCGTGGTGTGGTCGCGTCCCCCGAACCGCTGCCCGATCTTCGGGAGCGACAGGTCGGTCAGCTCGCGGCACAGGTACATCGCGAGCTGACGGGGGTAGACCACCTGCTGCGTACGACGGTCGCCGCGGAGGTCGGCGACGGAGACGTTGAAGGCGTCGGCGACGACCTTCGTGATCTCCTCGGCCGTGACCGGGCGGGCGCCCTCGGGAAACTGGTCGTGCAGGACGTCGCGCACGAGGTCGACCGTGACCGCGACGCCGTTCAGGGAGGCGAACGCGACGACGCGCGTGAACGCGCCCTCCAGCTCGCGGATGTTCGTCTGGATGCGCTCGGCGATCGCGGCCAGGACGTTGATGTCCGGCGGGCGGGTCCCGTCGCGCTCCGCCTTCTTGCGGAGGATCGCGATCCGGGTCTCCAGATCGGGCGGCTGGACGTCGGTGATCAGGCCCCACTCGAAGCGCGACCGGAGCCGTTCCTCGAGCGCGTTGATCTCCTTCGGCGGCCGGTCGGACGACAGGACGATCTGCCCGCCGGCCTCGTACACGCTGTTGAAGGTGTGGAAAAACTCTTCCTGAATGCGCTCTTTGCCGGCGAAAAACTGGATGTCGTCGATCAGCAAGACGTCGTACGTGCGGTAGCGCGTCTTGAACTCGTCGAGACGTTTGTCCTGCAAATGCGCGATGAAATCGTTCATGAACGCTTCGCCGGTCAGGTACCGCGCGCGGAGTGTCGAGGTCTCGGTCGCCAGGTAGTGGGAGATCGCCTGCAGCAGGTGGGTTTTCCCCAGGCCCGTCGCGCCGTAGATGAAGAGCGGGTTGTACGCCTGCGCCGGCGCCTCCGCCACGGCGAGCGCCGCGGCGTGCGCGAACCGGTTGGACGAGCCGATCACGAAGTGGTCGAACGTGTACTTGCCGGTGAGCGGGTGCGCGGCGTCGGGGACGCGCACGCCGTGGGCCGGAGCCGGTGCCGGACGGGCCGGCGCGGGACCCTGCCCGACGTCCGCCCGGTCACGCGCCGCAGCCGGCGCGTCGACCCGGAAGCGGACGTCGAGCGGTGCCCCGGTCGCATCGCGGACCGCAGCGGCGACGAGGGCCGAGAAGTGGCCCTCGATCCACTGCCGCGCGAACTCGTTCGGGACGGAGACCTCGATCGACTCGGCGTCCATGCCGACCGGGGACACGCCTGCGAACCACGTCGACCAGGTCGACTCGCTCAGCGTGTCCTTGAGACGGGTGGAGACATCGCTCCACACGTCCGCCGCATCGTTGTCCGAACGCGTATTCACGCGTGCAGAATCCTCCCCACCAGTCGCTCGCCACCGACGATGCCGGAGCCACACCCCGACAGGGCGAGACAGTAGCAGCGGGCCCGAGGTCGCCGGAAGGGTGCTGAAAACTCCAAAGTGTGCATTTTGCAGGAAAAAGGCGTTATCCCACGAGTTGTCCCCAGCTGGGGATAAGCGTCTGGCGGCCGCCGGAAAGGCCTCTCTGCAGGCATTTCCCGTTCCTCGCGACGGGGGCGTTTTCCCACGGTGCCGGCGGGGGTGTTCGTCGTGGTTCGCCGGTGCCGCGTATACTGGGCCTCCCGGCCGTCTGACGCGGCCGTTTTTACCTGCAGACGGACTATGAAGCGCACCTTCCAGCCGAACACCCGCAAGCGCGCGAAGACCCACGGTTTTCGTCACCGCATGTCGACCCGCGCCGGTCGCGCGATCGTCAAGCGTCGCCGCCTCCGGGGTCGTAAGAACCTCTCCGCCTAACCAGCCTTTGAACGCGCCGATCGCGCAGCGCCGGCGGCTCACCCGCTCGGCTGACTTCGACGTCGTCTACCGACGCGGACGATCGCGGTCCAGCCGCCACCTCGTGGTGTACGTGTTCGCCGGTGCTGGCGCCGCGCCCGACGAGGCTCGCCTGGGCATCACCGTCCCCCGCAAGGTGGGCGGCGCCGTCGTGCGCAACCGCCTGAAGCGCCAGCTGCGCGAGGCGATGGCCGCCCTCGGGCCGGACGCCGCGCGTGGCAGCGATGTCGTCGTCGTGGCCCGGGCCGGGCTCGACGAGGCCGTCGAGACGCAGGGGTTCGCGTGGCTGGTCGAGGAGCTGCGGGCCCTCGTCGCGGCTCGGGGCGACGAGACGTGAGCCGCCTCCTGCTGGGCGCCTATCGCTACGTCCTGCGCCCGCTGTGGCCCGGCGGCGCGCCGGCCGGCGTACGGCACTGCCGGTTCCACCCCACCTGCTCCGCGTACGCTGCCCAGGCGCTCCGCCGGCACGGGCCCATCCGTGGCACCGGTCTCGCGGTCTGGCGCGTGTTGCGCTGCAACCCCTGGAACCCTGGAGGGCATGACCCTGTGAGGCCACGATGATGCCGCTCCTCTCGATCGTCACGACGCTCACGGCGCCGCTGCTGTGGCTGCTCGAGACGATCCACTCGGTCGGTCTCACGTGGGCGTGGTCGATCATCGTCCTCACGTTCATCGTGCGCCTCGCGCTGGTGCCGCTGACCGTCAAGCAGCAGCAGTCGATGCGGCGCATGACGGCGCTCCAGCCCGAACTCAAGAAGCTGCAGGCGAAGTACAAGCACGACCGGCAGGTCCTGAACGAGAAGATGATGGAGTTCTACCGGGAGAACAACACGAACCCGTTCGGGTCGTGTCTGCCGATCCTGGTGCAGATCCCGATCTTCATCGGTCTGTTCTACCTGCTCCAGAGCCCGGAGCGGTTCATCGAGGAGGGCGACGACCTGTCGTTCCTGCTCGGGTTCATCCCGGACATCACGACGCACCTGAAGGATCTGCCCACCTCGACGCTGGCGATCCTGATGATCATCTACGTCAGCTCGCAGGTCGCCTCGATGCTGCTGATGCCGTCGACCGCGGATCCGCGCATGAAGTACCTGTTCGCCGGCATGCCGATCCTGTTCGCGGTGTTCATCGTGAACCAGGCCTTCCCCGTCGGCCTGATGCTCTACTGGATCACGACCAACCTCTGGACGGTCGGGCAGGCAGCGGTGATCCGCCACATCTTCCCGCCGCCGGCGTTCGTCGAGATGCAGGAGCTGGCGAAGAAGAAGAAGGACGGCCCGCCCGCGGCGGCGGTGAAGGCCAAGCCGACGCCGAAGCCCGCGACGGCCGCGGCGACGGCCGACAAGCCGAAGCCCAAGCCGAAGCCGCAGACGCCGCGCGCACCGCAGCCACGCCGGACCCGCCGGCCGCCGAAGCCGCAGCAACCGAAGCCGAGAGGTCAGACCGATGAGTGACGTGACGACGGTCGAGGGCACGGGCGAGACGGTCGGCGAGGCGAAGTGGTCGGCCCTGCGCGAGCTCGAGAAGCGGTTCCCCGGCCTCGACCGGCAGGCGGTCGAGTTCCAGGTCCTGAGCGAGGGCGAGCGCGGCCTGATGGGCATCGGCCGCGAGCCGGCGCGCGTCGTCGCCACCCTCGGCGCGACGCCGACGCCCGAGCAGCGCGCCGCGGTCACCGAGCGCCGGACCGAGCCGCGACCAGCCGCCCGCCCGCGCCCGGCGGCGGTGCCCGCCCCCGTGCTGGGCGAGGAGTCGACGAGCGACGAGGCGGGCGAGGTGCGCGAGATCGTCGCGGCCGTCGCCAGCGGCCTCGGCCTCGGCGCCACCCTGCACGTGGGCGAGACCGACGAGGCCGTCACCGCCACGCTGTCCGGCGGCGAGCTGGGCGTCGTGATCGGCAAGCACGGCAAGACGATCGACGCGGTGCAGTACCTGGTGAACGCCATCCGGGCCCGCGAGGGCGACGCGAAGCCCGTGGTCATCGACGCGCAGAACTACCGCCGCCGACGCGAGCTGGCGCTGGGTGAGACGGCCGAGCGCGCCGCGCGCGACGCCGTCCGCACCGGCCGGCCGGTGGCGCTCGATCCGATGACGAGCGTCGAGCGTAAGATCGTTCACCTGCTGCTCAAGGAGCGCGACGACGTCGAGACGTCGAGCGACGGCCGCGAGCCGTTCCGGCACATCGTGGTCAGCCCGGCGGGCACTGCCGAGGCCGAGAGCGAGGCCGCGCCGGAAGCGGCAGCCGACGCCGACGGCGGCTAGCGCCGGGCGCTAGCGCAGGATGTGGGTCTCGACGAGCTCGGCGACCTCGCCGAGCCGTCCGGAGAAGGCAGCCAGCTCGGCCTCCGACCGCACCACCAGCTCGATGCGGCAGCCGCCGCGGACCGGCGTCACCTTGGCGCTGACCCCGAAGGCCCGGTAGGCGGCGTCGACGACCTCGTTGGCCGCCTCGTCGTCGACCCACGATTGCGTGATCGGCCGGCGGGCTGGCCGGGTGGCGCCGGCGCGGCGCGCCAGGGCCTCGGTCTGCCGCACCGACAGGCCGGCGGCGGCTGCGCGGCGGGCCAGCGCGCGGCGTCCGTCGGCGTCCTCGATCTGCAGGATGGCGCGGCCGTGACCCTCGCTGAGGGCGCCGGTCGAGATCAGCTCCAGCACGTCGTCGGGCAGCTCGAGCAGGCGCAGGATGTTGGAGACGCCGCTGCGGCTGCGCCCGACCCGCTCGGCGATCTCGAGCACCGTCAGACCGTAGCCGTCGGACAGGGCCGCGTAGCCGCGGGCGATCTCGACCGCGTTCAGGTCTTCGCGGACGACGTTCTCGACGATCGCGAGCAGCAGCGCGTCGCGGTCGGGCGCGTTGCGGACGACGGCCGGGATGGTCGTCAGGCCGGCGGCGATGGCAGCGCGCCAGCGGCGCTCCCCGGCGATCAGCTCGTAGCGGCCGTCGGGCCGCTCGCGCACCACGACCGGCTGCACGACGCCGTCGGCGGCGATGGAGCGCGTCAGGGAGCCGAGCGCCTCGGCGTCGATCGAGCGGCGCGGCTGGCGCGGATTGGGCTCCACCCGGTCGACCGGCAGCTGCACGTACGGCTGCGTCGCGACCGACGGGTCGAGCATGGCGACGAGCCCGCGACCGAGCCCGCGTGCACCGGGATTAGCCACGTTCGACCACCTCGAGCGCGACCCGGTAGTACGCCTCGGCGCCGGTGGAGCGCGGGTCGTAGGTCGAGATCGGGCGGCCGTGCGACGGCGCCTCCGCGATCCGGACGTTGCGCGGGATGACGCTCGCGAACACCTTCGGGCCGAAGTGGCTGCGCACCTCGCGCGCGACGTCGGCCGCCAGTCGCGTGCGACCGTCGTGCATCGTCAGCAGCAGGCCGGTGAGCGACAGCTTCGGGTTCACCTTCGCGCGGATCAGCTCGACGGTCTCGAGCAGCTGCGCGAGGCCCTCGAGCGCGTAGTACTCGCACTGCACCGGCACGATCAGGCGGTTGGCCGCGGCCAGCGCGTTCAGCGTCAGCATGCCGAGCGACGGCGGGCAGTCGACGAGCACGTAGGGGTACTCGTCGCCCACCTCGGCCAGCGCCGCGCCGAGGATGCGGTCGCGATCCTCGCGGTCCGGCAGCTCGACGGCGGCTGCGGCCAGGTCGGGATGGGCCGGCGCCAGCGACAGGCCGGGCGTCGACGTCTCGACGATGATGTCGCGCATCGAGGCGCCGTGGAGGAGGTCGTAGGTGGAGCGGCCGCGCGGCGGGCGGAGGCCGAGACCGGTCGTGGCGTTGGCCTGCGGATCGAAGTCGACCAGCAGCACCCGGGCGCCCGCCTCGGCGATGCAGGCGGCGACGTTGATCGCGGTCGTGGTCTTGCCGACGCCGCCCTTCTGGTTCGCCAGTGCGTAGATACGCGACATCGCCCCGCAGGGTACCGGCGCGGGCGGACGTCAGCCGGCGAGCGGGCGCTTGGCGGCCATTCCCGGCCGCCGCGGGAAGCGCTCGGGCGTGGCCTCCGTTTTGGCCACGACGACGAACGAGCGACGGTCGCCGGGGGCCGGCTCAAGCCGATCCAGGGCACCGCCGACTGCCAGCGCTGCGCGCTCGACGGCGCCCGCGTCGGTCTCTCCCGCCCAGATCACGAGCCGGCCACCCGGACGCACCAGGGGCAGGCAGAGCTCGACCGCCACGGGCGGCGGCGCCAGAGCCCGGCAGACGGCGAGGCCGAAGCGGTCGCGGTCCTCCCCCCGCCCGAGCTCCTCCGCACGTTCGGCCCGGACGTCAACGTTGGATACGCCCAGCTCGGTGGCGATCGCCGCCAGGACCCCCGCCTTCTTCTGCACGGACTCCACCAGGACCACCGCCCGGTCCGGTCGCGCCAGCGCCAGCACCAGCCCGGGGACGCCCGTGCCCGAGCCGACGTCGACGATGTCGCCGGCCGTGTCGTCCACCAGGTGCAGCCCGGCCAGCGCATCGGCCACGTGCCGCTCGTATGCGTCCTCCTCGCGCGACGGCGGTGAGTCGTACCGGCGCGTCGGTGAGCAGGTCGCAGAACCGCTCCAGCAGCGGGTCGTTCACACCTGTACCGAGTAGCGGTCGCACATGTCGCGGAAGCGCGCCGCGGCGTGCTCGTCGATGCCCGCGTCGAGATGGCGGTGCAGGAACGGCGCCAGGTGCTCGCGCAGGGCCGGCCCGCGCACCATCCACTGGTAGTACTTGCGGCCGGAGTGGTCGTAGGGCCCGTACAGGCGGCCGATCGAGACGTTCTCCACCAGCCAGTCGAAGATCGCCTTGTGCCGCGTGTGCATTCGCAGCGTCACGTGCGGCTGCCGTCCGTCGCCGCCGAAATGCCCCTCGCCGACCAGCAGACCGACCAGCAGGCCTGCTTCGAACGAGTGGTTTTCAGGGAGCGCCGGCACGTTGTTTCACCGTAAGGTAACACGTGAAACAGGGGTAAGTTCTCGCTGGTATAGTGCGCCCCGGCGGGCGATTAGCTCAGTTGGTTAGAGCGCCTCTCTGATAAGGAGGAGGTCCCTGGTTCGAATCCAGGATCGCCCACTTGCGAGCCCGCACCGAGAACGCGCGCCGCCTACGATAGCGACGATGGAAGCAAGCGCACTGGTGACGGGCGGCGCCTCCGGGCTCGGAGCCGCCACGGCTGCCCGGTTGGCGGCGGAGGGCCTGGCGGTGACCCGCCTCGACCGGGCCGCGGGCGACGACGTGTTCGCGGGCGATGTGACGCGGCCGGACGACCTGACGGCGGCGATCGCGGCCGCGACGGCGCAGGGCCCGTTGCGCGTCTGCGTGACGTGCGCCGGCGTCGGCACCGTCGGCCGCGTGATCGGGCACGACGACGACGCCTTCCGGCGCACGATCGAGGTGAACCTGATCGGCACGTTCAACACGTTGCGCGCAGCCGCGACGGCGATGACCGGAAACGAGCCGGACGCCGAGGGCCAGCGCGGTGTGATCGTGCTCACTGCCTCGATCGCGGCGTTCGAGGGCCAGATCGGCCAGATCGCCTACAGCGCGTCGAAGGGTGGCGTCGCGGGCATGGTCCTGCCCGCCGCGCGCGACCTGGCCCGGACCGGGATCCGCGTCGCCGGCATCGCCCCCGGCCTGTTCGATACGCCGCTCCTGGCCGGGCTGCCGGAACCGGCCCGTCTGGCTCTCGGGGCGTCGGTGCCGAACCCGCCCCGGCTGGGACGGCCGGAGGAGTTCGCCGACCTGGTGTGGGCGATCGTCCGCAACTCGATGGTGAATGGCGAGACGCTCCGCATCGACGGGGCCCTGCGGATGGCGCCCCGCTGATGGATCCACTGGGCCGGCTCCGCCCGCCGCGCCCCGGTCGCCCCGCGTACCGCCAGATCGAGCTGCAACTGCTCGATCTGATCGCCGAGGGCGCGCTCGTCCCCGGCGACCGCGTGCCGGCCGAGCGCGAGCTCGCGGCCCGCCTCGCCGTCTCGCGGATGACGCTCCGCCAGGCGCTGGACGGGCTGGTGCGGCGCGGCCTGCTCGAGCGCCGCGGCGGCGCCGGCACGTTCGTCGCCGCCCGCAAGGTGGAGCAGGACCTGCGCGTGCTGCGCTCCTACCCGGACGAGCTGCGCGGCCAGGGCGTCGACGCGACCACGACGGTGCTCCGCTGCGAGACGGTGCCGGCGCCCTCGCCAGTCGCCGCGGCGCTGGGGCTGGAGCGCGGCGCGCCCGTCCACCAGATCGAGCGGCTCCGCAGCGCCGCCGGCGCGCCGTTGCTGGCCGAGACGGCCTGGCTGCCCGCCGGGCTCCTGCCCGACCTCGCCACCTCGTCCCTGGACGGCTCGCTGTGGGACGCGCTGGCGGCCGCCGGGCATCCCGTGGCGCGGGCCGTGGAGCGCCTGGAGCCGGTGCTGGCGGGCGCACACGAGGCGCGCCAGCTGGGCGTCGAACCGGGCGCGCCGCTGATGCTGGTCGAGCGCACCAGCTTCGACCGCGAGGACGTCGCCGTGGAGCACGCCGTCGGCACCTTCCGGGGTGACCGCACCAGCTTCGTGGTCGAGGTCTCCGGCGCGCCGGATCCGACCGATCGGCCACACTAGCGCCGTGCGCGTCGCGATCACCGGCATCGGCGTCATCGGCCCCCACGGGGTCGGCACCGATTGCTTCTGGCAGGCCCTCTGCGAGGGGCGCTCCGGCATCCGTCGCCTGGAGGCGCCCGCCCTGCAGGGCCTGGAGGCGACGGCCGGCGGCGAGATCCCCGACTTCGAGCCGACGGCCTTCATGGAAAAGCGCGTCGCCCGCCGCATGGGCCGCTTCGCGCAGCTCGCCGTCGGCGCCTCGGTGCTCGCCCTGCAGGACGCCGGTCTCGACGAGCTGGAGCCGGAACGGACCGGCATCACGGTGCACACCGGTGCCGGCGGCATCATCGAGGGCGACCGCGAGCTGCTCGCCCGCGCCGACGCTCCGGGCCGCATCGGGCCGCTCTACGTGCCGCAGCTGTCGGCCAACATGGGCGCGGCCAACGTCGCCATCCACCTCGGCGTCACCGGCCCGGTCACGGCCGGCGTCGGGGCGTGCGCCGCCGGCGCGATCGGCGTCGCCGAGGGCTTCCACCTGGTGCAGCGGGGCGAGGCCGACGTGGTGCTGGCCGGCGCCACCGACGCCGCGCTGACCGCGCCGCTGGTGGCGTCGCTGTCGAATGCCGGCGCACTCTCGACGGCGACCGGCGACCCGGCCACGATCTCGCGCCCGTTCGACCTGCACCGCACCGGCTTCGTGCCCAGCGAGGGCGCGGCGATGATGGTGCTCGAGCCGCTGGATCGAGCCCTGGCGCGCGGCGCGACCGTCTACTGCACGATCGGCGGGGCGGCCATCGGCAGCGACGCCTTCCACATCACGTCGCCCGAGCCCACCGGCGCGGGGGCCGAGCGCGCCATGCGCCAGGCGCTCGTCAACGCCGGCATCGAGCCCGCCGACATCGATTGCATCGTCGCCCACGGCACCGGTACGAAGCTCAACGACGCCGCCGAGGCGGCCGCGATCATCCGCGTGTTCGGCAGCCGGAGCGTGCCCGTGACGGCCCCGAAGTCGGTCGTCGGCCACACGCTCGGCGCCGCCGGCGCCTTCAGCGTCGCGGTCGGCGCCCTGGCGGTGCGGCACGGGCTGATCCCGCCCAGCATCAACTACGACACGCCCGACCCCGATTGCCCGCTCGACATCGTCCACGGCGCACCGCGCGAGGCGCCGGTGGGCGCGACGATCATCAACGCGTTCGGGTTCGGCGGTCAGAATGCCGTCGTCGTGCTGCAGGACGCCCGCTGATGCCCGTTCCCGTCGTGGTGCTGGCCGAGCTCGACGATCTGGCCCGCGAGGCGCTCGGCAACCGCGCCGAGGGCCTGCGCGACGACGCCACGGCAGCCGTCCTGCCCGTGCTGGAGCGGATCCGCCGCGACGGCGACGCGGCCGTGCTGGAGTTCCTGCGCGACGTGGACGGCGTCGAGCTGACCGCCGACCGGCTGATCGTGGACGAGGCCACCATCAATGCCGCAGCGGCGTCGGTGCCCGCCGACCTGGTCGGCGCGATGGCCCACACCGTGCGCAACCTCGAGCGCTACCACCGCGCGCAGCTGATCGAGGAGTTCGCGATCGAGGTCGAGCCCGGCGTGACGGTGGGCGAGCGCTTCCCGGCCGTCCGCGCCGCGGGTTGCTACGTCCCCTTCGGGACCGCCATCTACCCGTCCAGCGCGCTGATGCTGACCACGCCCGCCCGCGTGGCGGGCGTCGAGCGCATCGTGCTGGCGAGCGGCGTGGATCCGGCCACCGGCGAGATCCCGGCGGCCGTGCTCGCCGCCGCCGCCCTGGGCGGCGCCACCGAGATCTGGCGCGTGTCAGGCACCGCCGCCGTGGCGGCCTGGGCGTACGGCACCGAGACGCTGCGGCCGGTCGACGTCATCGCCGGTCCGGGCGGGCCCTACGTGGCCGCCGCCAAGGACCTGGTGCGCCACCGCGTGGGCGTCGACTTCGAGGCCGGGCCGAGCGAGGTGCTCGTGCTGGCCCTCGACGACTTCGACCCCGACCTGGCGGCCGCCGACCTGATCTCCGAGGGCGAGCACGGCGACACCTCCTGCGGGCTCGTGGTCACGACCGACCCCGACCGCGCAGCGCAGGTGGCCGAGCGCCTCGACGTGCGCCTCGCCGCCCTGCCGGCCGAACGCCGGGACGCGGTGCTGATCCAGGCCGCGGAGGGGCGCAGCGCCATCGTGCTGGTGCCCGACAACGAGGCGGCGATCGCGTTCTGCGAGCACGTCGCGCCGGAGCACGTGATCGTCCACGCCACGGATCCCGATGCGGTCGCGCGCGAGCTGCGCTGCGCGGGCACGGTGTGCATCGGTGCGTTCACGCCGTCGCCGGCGGGCTCCTACGTGGCCGGCACCAACCACGTGCTGCCGACGGGCGGCGCGGCCCGCCACTCGGCCGGCCTATCGGTCGAGCATTTCACGCGCCGGCAGTCGTTCGAGCACATCACGCGCGACGGACTGGAGCGCCTGCGGCCGTCGATCGAGGCGTGGGCGACGCACGAAGGGCTCCCCGGGCACCTGGCGGCGATCGACGCCCGCCTGCGCCCGGTATGATGCCTGCGCCGTGCAGCGGATGACGATCTACGGCGTGTCGTTCGACCTCGTCGGAAAGCAACCGATCGTCCTGCTGAAGACGGCAGACGGCAACCGGTTCCTCCCGATCTGGATCGGGCATCCGGAGGCGGCGGCGATTCTGCAGCGCCTGCAGGGCGACGACGTGCCGCGGCCGATGACGCACGACCTGTTCGTCAACATCCTCGGCGAGCTGCAGGCCGAGGTCGTGCAGATCGCGGTCACGGAGCTGCGCGACAACACCTTCTACGCCCGCATCACGCTGCGCCGCAACGGCACGACGCACGAGATCGACTCGCGGCCCAGCGATGCGATCGCCCTGGCCGTGCGCTGCGAGGCGCCCATCTTCGCCGCGGACGACGTGATCGAGTCGAGCGCGATCGAGATGGAGGACGAGGAGGCGGCCGGCGCGGCCGATCCCGAGACGCAGATCGAGGAGTTCAAGGCCTTCCTCGACGACGTGCGGCCCGACGACTTCGCCGGGTAGAGGCTTGATGCGGATCCTCGCGCACGCCTCCGTGGTGTGTGCGGGCGCCTCTCGGAGCGGTCGATCGCAGGAGCGGCCGAGACGCCCACCCGCGCCGCGGACCGCGCGCGAAATGCACATCAAGCGTCTTCGTCCGTTCTACCAGCCCTGACCGCGCAGGCGCCGGACCTCGCCCAGCGTCAGCGCCAGCACGGCCGCCACGACATCGGGCACCGCCTCGTCCGCCATGGGGCCGTCGTTCGCCTCCTGCAGCGCCGCAATGATCGCGGCCTCGCGGGACGGATCGGACAGGCTGTAGCCGTTCGCGGTCTTGTGGTCGTGCAGCCGGCGGACGGCCTCGATGCGACGGTTCAGCGCTGCCACCACGTCGCGATCGGCGGCGTCGATGGACGCGCGCAGCTCGCGAACGACAGGATCGTCTCCCTGGCCTGGCATCGGCGCCAGTGTAGGGCCAGCAGCGCGGCCGGGTGCTAGGCGAGGGCGATCGCGACGCCGATCGCCACGGCGTTGTTGAGCGCGTGGGCGATCGCGCCCGGCACGATCGAGTTGGTGCGGGAGCGGATCACGCCCAGCAGCAGGCCGTAAACGAACAGCACCGGGATCGCCGCCGGCACGAAGTGGACGCCGGCGAAGATCACCGCCGTGAGGCCCACGGCCACGATCTGCCCGGACGGCGCCAGCGCCCCCTGCAGCAGGCCGCGGAAGTACAGCTCCTCGGCGATCGGCCCGGCGATGCCGACGCCGAGGAACGTGAGCGCCAGCCCGATCGTGGCGGCGGCCCCGCCCGGGAACGGCGTCGGATCGATGCCCTGCTCGCGGACGCCGTGGAAGATCGGCTCCAGCAACCGCGTCGCGGCCACGGCCACGGCGAACGTGAGGATCACCATCACGATGGTGGTGCGGGCGGGCGTCCGGCGGATCGCGAGCAGCTCGCGCGGATCGCCGTACCGGTTCGCGACGAGGAACGTGGCACCGACGAGCACGGCGTAGCTGGCCAGGATGATGACCCCGAAGCGGACGCTGTAGAGCGCGCCGGAGGCCTGCGACGGCGGCGACAGCGCCACCGCGAGCGCGACGGTCACGATCTGCTGGAGCAGGTACGGGGCGGCTACCAGCAGCCACGGGACGCGGCGGCGCTCAGGCTGCATGGTCGAGGTCGAGCAGCGCGGGGAGCTCGAGAAGGGTGGCGATGCGCGGGCGCCGCGTGGCGACCGTGCCCTCGCGGACGAGCAGGACGGCGTGGAGGTGCGCGGCCCGGGCGCCGTCGACGTCGGCCTCGGCGTCGTCGCCCACGTGCAGGATCCGATGCGGACGGGCGCCGAGCAGCTCGCCGGCCCGGTCGAAGATGCCCGCCTCCGGCTTCGGCGAGCCGGCCTCGGCCGACGTCACCACGGCATCGACGAGCGGTGCCAGCCCGAGCCGCGCGAGCACGTCGTGCAGCGACACGTCCCAGTTCGAGACCACGCCGACCTTGAGCCCCGACGCCCGCAGGCGTGCCATCACGTCGGCCGTGTCCGGGTACACGAGGTAGGCGACGGCGTCGGTGAGGCACGGCAGCAGGGCGCCGGCGTCCAGGTCCACCTGGAGCGAGTCGGCGAGCACGCCGGCGCACTCCAGGCGCACGGCGGCGAGCATCTCCCGCGTGTGGGCGCGGTGGCTGATCGCCCGGTAGTGCCGGATCTCCGCCTGCATGGCGACGTGGCAGCGGTCGAGCGAGAGGTCGACGCCGTGGTGGTGGCGCAGAGCGCGCTGGAGCCGCGGCACGGGGTCGGCCAGCGTCAGGATCGTGCCCATCGCGTCGAACGTGACCGCGTCGAGGTCGCTGCGGCGGGGCGTCACGTGGTGGGGTGCAGCAGCGCCACGAGGTCGGCCAGCCGGTCGGGGAGCTCGGGCGACGGCGTGAAGGTGGCGGGATCCACCACGCCGAACCGCTTGTCGCTGACGGCGCCGACGCGGCGGAGCTCCTCCAGCTTGCGCAGCGACGACAGCGTGCGCGGCGTGCCCGGCGTCACGAGCCACACGTCCGGCCGGTCGCGCGCGGCGGCGGCGAGGGTGGAGAACCCGACGGCGGTCGAGTTGAGCCGCTGCACGAGACCGGCCAGCGAGCGCGCGGCGGTGCCTTCGACGAGGACCTTCGTCGGCGTCTCGGCCGCGGCCCGGGTCAGCGACGCGGCGACGCCGTCGTCGACCGTCTGCGCCAGCTTGACGCCCTCCGCGGGCTTGCCGGCGGCGAGCGCGAGCCGGGCGATCAGGTCGCCGGCCACGGCCGGGTCGGTGAGCGACCAGCGCAGGACGGGCACGCCGGCGGGCGTCTCGACGCCCGGGGCGAGCACCGCCATGCGCGGCAGCGGCGTCGCGGTGAGGCGGTCGGCGACGTCGTCGACCGTGACCAGCTCGACCGGCGCCCCGAGCGCCCGGAGCGTCGCGGCGGCACCCGCGTCGGTGGTGATCGTCGGTCCGTCGCCGGGACGGATGCGCACCGTGCCACCGGCGCCGTCGGGCACCGTCACGACGGCGGCCGGGACGGTGGCGACCGGCTCGCTGCGGGCGCCGCAGCCGGCGCCGAGGACTGCGATCGCCGCCAGGGGGACGATGTACGAGCGGGCGATCATCGGCGCCCATGATAGTGCGGGGCAGGGGCGCGCCCGCCGACCGCGAAAGCGGGGGTTCGATGGAACAGGACAGCCTGATCACGATCGGGATCGTGATGGTGCTCGTCATCCTCCTGTCCTGGTTGTCGGAGCGCTGGTTCCGGTCGCAGGAGCGGAGGCTGGCGGAGAACTACCGCGGCGACTTCGCGAGCGCCAAGACCCGCTTCCGCCTGATCCGCCGGGTCGTCGTCACGGCGGTCATCCTGATCGGTGCGTTGTCAGCCCTGACAACGATTCCGGCAACGCAGGAGCTGGCTCGCGCACTGCTGGCGTCGGGTGCCGTGGCCGCCGTCGTCGCGGGCTTCGCGGTGCGCACCCCGCTCGGCAACGTCGCCGCCGGCCTCCAGATTGCCTTCACCCAGCCGTTCCGCCTCGGCGACCGCATCGAGGCCAACTCCTGCAGCGGGGTGGTTGAAGAGATCAAGCTGTCGTATACCGTGCTGCGTACGGACGATGGCCGACGGGCCTATCTCCCGAACGAGCAACTCATCGCCACGCCCATCGTGAACGCGACCATCGAAGACCCCACCCGCGCGCAGACCATCACCGTGCCGGTCGCGCCCGGCGCCGACCTGGCGCGGGTCCGCGGGGTCCTGCAGGAGGTCGCGGACGCCATCCCCGGCCGCGTCGCAGCGCCGATGCCGACCGTTCGCGTCACCGATATCACCGCCCAGTTCACGACCGTGTCGGTGACGGCATGGGTCGCCGACGGCGGCTCGGCCTTCGAGCTCTCGTCCGACCTGCGCGAGCGGGCCGCGTCGGCACTCCGGGCCGAGGGGATGCTCGCCGGTGCCTGAGATGGAGGGACGCAAGGGCGCCTCGCGGCGCACCCGGCGCTCCCGGCGCGGCCGGCGCACGCGCACCGGCGCGATCGTCAGCGTCATCCTCGTGACGATGCTGGTGGCCGTCGTCAGCGTGGTCGTCGTCGCGGCCGTCGGCGCGTCGAACTACTACGACGGCCTCACGCACCTGGACGAACTGGAGCAGGTGCCGCAGGGGCAGAACTCCGCCATCTACGCCCGCGACGGAAGCCGCCTGACGGTGATCGCGAGCGACAAGAACCGCCGCTTCGTCTCGCTCGACCGCATCTCGCCGTGGCTGCCGG
Organism: uncultured Actinomycetes bacterium; assembly: GCA_963722525.1. GTDB lineage: Bacteria > Actinomycetota > Thermoleophilia > Gaiellales > F1-60-MAGs149 > VFJZ01. The sequence continues at coordinate 2,942,467 of CAVRMM010000002.1, forward strand.
CCGCGACCATCGCGATCGAGGACCGGCGCTTCTACGAGCATCACGGCGTCGACTGGAAGGCCGTCGGCCGCGCCGCGGTGAAGAACGTCGAGGCCGGACGGGTGGCCGAGGGCGGCTCGACGCTGACGCAGCAGCTGGTGCGGAACATCTACCCGCAGATCACCAACGAGGTGACGCTCAAGCGCAAGCTCAACGAGGCGCTGGTGGCGCGGGAGCTCGAGGAGCAGCACCCCAAGAAGTGGATCCTCGAGCAGTACCTGAACACCGTGCCGTACGGCCACAGCGCCTACGGCGCCGAGGCGGCGGCGCAGATCTACTTCTCGAAGAGCGCCAAGGACCTGACGATGGCGCAGGCGGCGCTGCTCGCCGGCCTGCCGCAGGGCCCGAGCCGCTACGACCCGTTCGTGCACGCGGGCGCCGCGAAGCTGCGACGCGCCGAGGTGCTGCAGGCGATGCTCGACCAGGGCGTCATCACGCAGGAGGAGTACGCGAAGGCGGCGGCCTCCAAGCTGGGCCTGAAGCGCGGCGACCTGTTCGGCCGCACGACCGAGCCGTACGTGGAGCAGTACGTGCGCTCGCAGCTCGAGAGTGACACCGACTTCGGCTCGCAGGCGGTGCTCGGCGGCGGTCTCAAGGTGACCACCACCATCGACCCGGCCATGCAGAAGCTCGCGTACAACGCGATGCGCAACGTGCTCAAGCTGCCGCCGTGCCCGAAGGCGCCCAAGCCGTCGTGCGACCCGGCCGCGGCCCTCGTCTCGATCCGCCCCTCCACCGGCGAGATCGTGGCGATGACGTCCACGTCGAAGTTCAAGAACACGCAGTTCAACTTCGCGCAGGGCCAGCGCCAGCCCGGGTCGACGTTCAAGCCCTTCACGCTCGCCGCGGCCATCGAGGCCGGCATCAACCCGGCCACGACCTACTACCAGTCGGCGCGGTTCAGGATCGACAAGAACGACCAGTGGGGCCAGATCTACGGCCCGTGGGACGTCCACACCGCGGACAGCGGCTACAAGGGCCGCATCTCGCTCGAGCGCGCGACCCTGGCGTCGGACAACACGGTCTACGCCCAGCTGATCCTCGACGTCGGCCCGGAGGAGGTCAAGGACGTCGCCGAGCGGATGGGCGTCAACCAGTCGACCCTGGAGTCCGTGCCGTCGCTGACGCTCGGGTCGAACTCCGTGACGCCGCTCGAGATGGCGTCGGCGTACGCGTCGTTCGCAGCCGGCGGCGTCTACCGCAAGCCCCGCATCATCTCGAAGATCACGTTCGCCGGCTCGGACCGGGTCGTCCGCGTGAAGTCGAAGGGCAAGCGCGTGATGGCCGACGGCGTCGCCGCCGAGGTGACCCGGATCCTCGGCATGAACATGAAGGGCGGCACGGGCACGCGCGCGCGCACGTCCGACGGCCGCCCGCAGGCCGGGAAGACCGGCACCACCGACAACATCCGCGACGCGTGGTTCTGCGGCTACACCCCCGACCTGGCGACCTGCGTCTGGATCGGCTACCCGATCTCCGAGAAGTACCCGCTGCGCAACGTCGAGGGCGTCGGGACGGTCTTCGGCGGCACGCTGCCCGCCGCCATCTGGCACGGCTTCATGGACGCCGCCCTCGCGAAGGTGAAGCCGCACGAGTTCCCCGAGCCCAAGAACCCGCCGACCTTCATCTCGAACTTCCGCTCCGAGTTCACCGAGCGCGCCATCGTGGTGGCGCCGCCGGTGGTGCCCGCCGAGAAGCCCAAGAAGGACGACAAGCCGCGCGACGGCGGTGCCGCCGGCGGCGGCGGCGACGACGACGGCTGAGCGCGGCTCGGGCCGGGTCAGCCGGGCGGGATCGTGACCGTGACCGGCACCGTGATGGTCGCCGTGGTGGCGTCCGGGAAGGTGACGGTGGTCTCGGCGGTGGTGAACACCGTGCTGCCCGGGAACGGCGCGCTGCCCTCGGTGGTGGTCTGGAAGACCGTGGTGACCTCGCCGGGAAGCGTCTCGGTGGCAGTCGTCTCGAACGTCGGGACGATCGGGAACGTGACCGGCGTGGAGACCGTGCCGGGCAGCGTGAAGGTGTCGGTGGTGACGCTCGGCGGCGGCGTGCCGGCCGTGCCGACCGTGACGGTCGCCGCCGCGTCGTCCTCGTCGTGCGTGACGGCGAAGGCGGCGCCCACGCCGAGCAGCGCGATCACGGCGAGGCCGATCGCGAGCGCGAAGTCGCTGGTGGTGCGGGGTACCGGCCGGACCGGCGGCGGGCGGCGGGCCAGGACGACGGCGCGGTGCGTCTCGCCGACCGGCTCGCCGGCCAGGTCGCGCAGGCGCATCGAGGCGGCCGCGGCGGGTGGCGGCGGTCGCAGCTCGTCGTCGGACAGCAGCGAGAGGATGAGGCCGTTCAGGGCCGGCTCGACGTCGGGCACCAGCTCGACGGGCGGCGTGGCGGGCGTGGCCGGAGAGCGGCCGCAGACGAGCACGTAGAGCAGGCGGCCGAGCTGGCGCAGGTCGTCGGTCGGCACCGCGTCGGTGACGGCACCCCCGAGCGCGGCGGCCTGGAGCGCCTTCGCGCCGGCGCCGCCGAGGATGGCGCGGCCGGCCGCGTCGAGCACGACCGCCTCGCTGCCGATGGCGCCGTGCAGGAGGCGCGCCGCGTGCAGCGATGCGATCGCGTCGGCGATGTCGGCGCCGACCAGCAGCGCCTGCCGGCGGGGCACCGTGACGCCGGCGCCGAGGCGCGCACCCTCGATGTGCTGCTCGACGACGATCGCGTCGAGCTCGGGGTCGCCGCCCGGCTCCGTCCACGCCAGGATGGGCGCGAGGCAGGGGTGGCGCACGCTCTGGTAGCGGGAGGCGAGCTCACCGAACGCGGGCGGGACGGCGCCCGCACGGGCGAACCGGGCCACCTCGACCTGGGCGTCCGTCACCGTGTCCACCGCCAGGTCGCGGGGGACTCCACCGATGGGAGGAAGCGGCGCCGCGATCCGGTAGCGACCCGCTAGTACGTCAGGCTGACCGCTCACGACGAGGACCTTCCCCGCTGTATAGCATGATCCTTCTGACCGGCATGGATCTGGACACCACTCAGACACTACTCGGGCTTCGCGAAGCGCGTGACCGGCTCTGCAGCGCCGGTGCGCGGCTGGACGCGGAGGATGTGCCGGTCGGCAGCGCCCTCGGGCGCGTGGCGGCCGATGCGCACCACGCGCTGGTCGACCTGCCCGGGTGGGACAACTCCGCGCTCGACGGCTTCGCGCTGCGCGCCGCCGACAGCGACCGCGAGCTGCCGGTGGCGTTCGCCGTCTCGGCGGGCGACGATCCGGCGCCGCTCCCACCGGGCGCGGCGGTGTCGATCGCCACGGGGGGCGTGCTGCCCGAGGGCGCCGACGCGGTGGTGGCGGTCGAGGATGCGACGTCCCACGGCACCTCGATGCGGGCCTCGTCGCCCGTCCGGGCCGGCGCGGGCGTGCGCTACCGGGCCGCCGACATCGCCCAAGGCGCGCTCGTGGTCGACGGCGGCGCGCCGCTGTCGGCGATCGCCGTCTCGTCGCTGGCCGCGGCCGGGCTCGGGGAGGTGCGCTGCGTGCGTCGTCCCCGCGCGATCGTGCTGACCACCGGCGACGAGCTGGTGGCGCCCGGGTCGCCGTTGCAGCGCGGACAGGTGCACGACTCCAACTCGCTGCTGCTGGCCGGCACGCTGACCTCGTTCGGCTGCGAGGTCGAGCACGGCGGCCGCGTCCCCGACACCCGCGAGGAGACGGAGCGCCTGTTCGCCGGTGCGCTCGAGGCCGACCTCGTCGTGTCCAGCGGCGGCGTCTCGGTCGGACCGCGCGACCATGTCAAGCCGGCCCTCGCGGCCCTCGGCGTCGAGGAGCTGTTCTGGCGCGTGGCGATCCAGCCGGGCAAGCCGGTCTGGGCCGGGCGCGCGCCGACCGGCGCGATCGTGCTCGGGCTGCCGGGCAACCCGCTCTCGGCTCTGGTCGGGCTGCACCTGCTGATCCGGCCGCTGGTCGGCGTCCTGCTCGGGCTGGCTCCGGCCGAGGACCTGTCGCTGCCGCTGGCGGCGGCGGTGCGGCAGCTGGGACGGCGGACGCGGGCCCTGCCGGCGCGGATCGAGGACGGGCGCATCCAGCCGCTCGCCGACGCGTCGCACCAGATCGCGCGGGCGGCAGCCGCCGACGGGCTGGTGCTGATCGAGGCCGGGAAGGGCGAGCTGGCCGCCGGCGCCGCGGCGACGTTCGTCGCACTCTGACCGGCCCGGGCCGCGTTAGACGGGCGTGGCCTTGGACGCGCCGGGCACGGTGATCGACTCCAGGTCGGCGAACACGACCCAGCGCTGCGAGGCCGAGTAGAGGGGGTGGCAGGCCGACAGCACCAGCTGCTCGCGCCCGACCTCCTTGATGATCGACCAGTCGTTGTTCTTGACGATCTTGTGCGCGCGAACCCGGTAGAGGAAGGTGCCGTACGGCATCTTCAGGGTGATCTTGTCACCCTTCGTCAGCTCGTCGATGTTGCGGAACGGGGCGGAGAAGGTCGTCCGGTGCCCGGCGACGCCGATGGTCGAGCCGCTGCCGGGGAAGGACGTGTTGCCATAGCGGCCCGGCCCCTTGGTGAGCGAGCCCCAGCGATCGGTGCCCTCGACGAGGATCGTCGACAGGCCCATCTCGGGGATGTTGAGGCGGCCGATCGGCGTACCGAGGTCCTTCTCGTACTGCTTGGCGAAGCGCTTCTGCAGCCGGAAGACGGTCTCGACGGCCTTCTCGGACTCCTTGTCGGCCTCGCTCACCACCGGCGTGTTCGGCACGACCGGCGGCGCGTCGACCGATGCGGCGACGGCGGCCTGCTCCTGGCGGGCGAGCGTGACGTACTGCTGCTCCTCGGCCTGCAGCTCGGAACCGAGATTCCGCTGCTTGTAGATGGCGTAGACGTCGGTGACGGGGTCGCGCCAGAACACGACAGCACCCGCGTAGGCGATCAGGAGCACGCCGACGAACATCAGGAACGTGCCGAGTCTCCGACGGAAAGCGCGCATCCCCCTCAGACTACGCGACGCGTCGTTGCGGAACGATGAACCTTGCGGCAAGAACTGATGCAGCTGCGACCGTCACGGCGGCCCCGATCGCGGCGCCGATGGGCATCCGGCCGTCGCTGACCATGCGCACGGCCTCGCCCGCGCTGAGGCCCGCACCGCGGACGATCAGGATCGCCGGCACCGCGAGCGGGGCCAGGATCACGATCGCACGCACGACTGCGCCGCCGCGCGTGACGCGCTCCAGCAGCACCCACGCGTGGAGCGCCGGGACGAGCAGCAGGCCGGCGGCGGGCAGCGCTGCGATCGCCAGCGCCGCACCGGCGCAGCCGCACACCAGCGCGGCCGTGACGGCGACGACCGCGCGCAGCGCCGGATCGCCGTCGGGCAACGGCGGCGGCGCGGGCACGAGACGGCTCGCGCCGAGGCCGCCCGCCGCGCCGAGCAGCACGAGCAGGGCCGCGCCGACGCCGACGCCGCTCCCCTCGCCGGGGAACGGGTAGGCAGCCGGGTCCGACGGCGCCGCGCCCGTGCGTCCTGCCACCAGCGCGCCGAGCGCGGCGCCGGCCAGGGGCAGCGCGATGCGCGCGACGCGCACGAGCTCGTCCCGCAGCGGCAGCCGCTCGCGCATCGCCCGACCGGTCAGGTCGATGGCGACCAGGGCGGGCGGCACCAGCAGCGCCACGGCCAGCAGCGCGATCACCCAGCCCGACAGCACGCGGGTGCCGGCGCGGACGTAGCTGCCGCTCGGGCCGGCGGGCGCGGCGCCGGCGTCGAGCGCGAGCACCAGGTCGTTGACGGCCTGCGAGGTGCGCGAGAACCGGTCGGCGTCGGGGGTCGCGTCGCTCGAGGCGTCGGGGTCCTCGCCGATGGTGATCGACGGGATGGTGCGGGCGATGAAGGGCGCCTGACCGCCGGGCGCCCGGGGCGGCGCGACGAGATCGGCCAGCTCGCTCAGGAAGCGCGGCCGGGCGATGGTGCCGCCCGCGGCCGCCGCCAGCACCTGATCGACGCCCTCCGCGAACCCGGCCGGCGCCCGGTCGCGGCCGTCGCCGCGATCCTCGACGGGGATCGGGCCCGGTGGGGCGATGCCCTGCACGGCGATCGCGGCGACCGGGTTCAGGGTGCGCGGCAGGCGCTCCACCAGCCGGCGCGCACCCGCGTCGCCGGCGCCGCCCCCGTCCACCGACGCGAGCACCAGCGTGCGGGCGTTCCGCTGGTCGGCGAAGGCGGCCGCGAGCTCGACCACGACGGCGCTACCGAGCGCGCTGTTGGCCGCATCGGCGCCCGGCGGCACGTTGTCGCGGTGGGCGAACACGACGATCGCCTCGGTCGACTCGCCGCGCAGGATGGTGACGATGTTGCGCATCGTCACGTCCTCGCCGTCGCGCGCGGTCGCCCGGAACGTGTCGACGGCGGGCGTCGCGCCGACGTCGGTGAACGCCTGGGCGACGACCCGCGCGGCCAGGTCCGCGGTCTCCGAGCCGGCCGTGCGGTCCGGTACGTCGGCGATGGTTCCCGCCAGCTCCAGCGCGCGATCGGCGTTGAACGTGGGCGGCGCGTCGGGGGCCAGATCGATGCCGGCCGGGGCGTGCAGGCCCACCAGCGCGATCAGCAGCGCGACGGCTGGAACGACGAGTCCGGCCACGTACAGCCGGGCGGAGACCAGCGTGGCGCGTCCTGGACGGCGGCGGCGCGGTTGACGCCTTCGCGCGGATCGATCGCGGGGGGCTCTGTCCACTCGACCGGCTGACGGTAGCATTCGGGGGTGGCCGACCAGCCCGTGGTTCTCGTGATCGATGACGAGGACTCCATCCAGAAGCTCCTGAACGCGGCTCTCGAACGCGATGGGTACCGCATCGTGGGTGCCCGCGACGCCGCCGACGGCCTGCTGGCATTCGAACGCGAGCAGCCCGACGTGATCCTCCTCGACGTGATGCTGCCCGACCTGTCGGGCCGCGAGGTGTGCCGGCGCATCCGTGCCACCTCGGCGGTGCCGATCATCATGCTGTCGGCCCTCGACGAGGAGGTCGACAAGGTCGTCGGCCTGGAGCTCGGCGCAGACGACTACATCACGAAGCCGTTCGGCATGCGCGAGCTGCGCAGCCGCGTGCGGGCCGTGCTGCGCCGCTCGCAGCTGGCCGTGCCGACGCCCGAGACCGACGGCGAGCGCCTCGAGGTCGGCAACGTGCTGCTCGACCCGGCCCGGCGGATCGTGATGGTCGCGGGCTCGTCCGTGGATCTCACGTACGTCGAGTTCGAGCTGCTCCAGATGCTGATGTCGAGCCCGGGCCGCGTGTTCTCCCGGTCGCAGCTCCTGGACGGCGTCTGGGGCTCGTCCGACTTCCGCGAGCCGCGCACCGTCGACGTCCACGTCCGGCACCTGCGCGAGAAGCTCGAACCGACGCCGAGCGAGCCGCGGTACATCCAGACCGTGCGCGGCGTCGGCTATCGCTTCGCCGACTGATGCCATCGGTCGCCGCGATCATCTTCCCGTTCCGGCGGCTGGCGATCTGGCTGTCGGTGCTGGTGCTGGCCGTGGCGGCGCTGGCGCTCGGCATCACCGCGCTGCTGGTGGTGCCGTCGCTGCGGGAGAACCTGGTCAGCGCCCGCGTGGCCGAGATCGACCGCAGCGCGAAGGCCAACCTCGGGCTGTTCCTCTCCTCCGAGTTCAATAAGGCCGATGCCGTCAGCGCCTACGAGCAGCTGACCGGCAACCGCGTCGTCGTGCTCGCCACGCTGAACAACCGCGGCGACTTCCTCCAGGTGGCCGGCAACGTCCCGGACGTGACCTCCGACCCGCTCGCCCAGGAGGCGCGGGTCAAGGGCCCGCTGTCGCGCGCCGTCCGCTCCGGCAAGCGGTTTGCAGCCGAGGCGGCGATCCCGATCGGACCGACGACGGAGAGCGGCCAGCTCGTCCTGCTCTTCATGTCGTCGCTCAACGACGTCGACCGCACGGTCGACACGGTGCAGCGCGACGTGCTGATCGCGGTCGCCATCGCCCTGCCGGCCAGCTGGCTGGTCGGGCTGCTGGCCGCGTTCGCGCTCGCCGCGCGGATCCGCCGCCTGGAGCGCGCGACGCGCCGGATCGCGGCCGGCAACCTCGCGACGCCGGTCACCGACGACGGCCGTGACGAGATCCACGAGCTGGCCCGGGCGTTCGACGACATGCGCCGCCGGCTGGAGCGGACCGACCGGGCGCGGCGCGAGTTCATCGCCAACGCCTCGCACGAGCTGCGCACGCCGCTGTTCGCGCTCGGCGGCTTCCTCGAGCTGCTCGAGGACGAGGAGGATCCCGCCGCGCGCCGCGAGTTCGTCGCCACGATGCACGGCCAGGTGTCGCGCCTGACGCGGCTCGCGACCGACCTGCTCGACCTGTCCCGGCTCGACGCGGGTGGGGTGCAGGTGGCGCGCGACGAGGTCGACATCGCCGGCGTCGCGGCGCTCGCCGCCCAGGACTTCGCCGCCACCGCCGAGCAGCGCGGCAGCTCGGTCACCGCCGCCGGCGCCTCGTCGGCCGTCGCCATCGCCGACGAGGCCCGCGTCGCGCAGATCGCCCGCGTGCTGGTCGACAACGCGCTGCGCCACAACCCGCCCGGCGTCGAGGTGACCGTCACGGTGCAGGAGACGAACGGCAATGTCGAGCTCGTCGTGGCCGACGACGGGCCGCCGATCGACGCGTCGACGGCCGAGCGCCTGTTCGACCGGTTCTTCCGCGGCCCGACCGGCGGCGAGGGCTCGGGCCTCGGCCTCGCGATCGCCAACGAGCTGGCGCAGCGCATGGACGGGCAGCTGGTGCTCGACCAGCGCGACGGCCGCTCCGGCAAGGCCTTCCGGCTGACGCTCCCGGGTGCGCTGCACCTGGCGCCGACTATGCTGGGGGCATGAGCCGCGGCTGGATCGTGACCCTCGCGGCCGCCTTCGCCGCCGGCCTCGCGGGCGGCGGAGTCGCCGTGCTGGCGGGCTCCGTCGGCGACTCGACGACGACCGTGACGGTCGCCGCCGCATCGGCCGACGCGACGCCGCAGCCGGCGGTCACGGCTGCCGTGGCGCGGGTCTCGGCCGGGTCGTTCGACGCGCCGGCCATCTACGAGGCGGCCTCCGCCGGCGTCGTCACGATCAGCGCCGTCGTCGGTGGCGACGCCGTCGACGGCTCCGGGTTCGTGGTGTCGGCCGACGGGCACGTGGTGACGAACGCGCACGTGGTGACCGACTCGCCCGACCACGGCACCGACTCGAGCGACGAGGTGAAGGCGGGCCGCGACTTCTTCGTCCACTTCCAGGACGGCAACGCGCTGCCGGCCAAGCTGATCGGCTTCGACCTGTTCGACGACGTCGCGGTGCTGAAGGTCGATCCGTCGCGCGAGCAGCTGACCGTGCTGCAGTTCGGCCGCGCCCGGCAGCTGAAGGTGGGCGATCCGCTGGCCGTGATCGGCTCGCCCTTCGGCGAGGAGCAGGAGCAGTCCCTGTCGGTGGGCGTCGTCGCCGCCCTGAACCGCGAGATCGACGCGCCCGCGACCGACTTCACGACGCCCGGCATCATCCAGACCGACGCCGCCATCAACCACGGCAACTCCGGCGGGCCCGTGCTCGACCGCGCCGGCCGCGTGGTGGGCGTCGCCTCGCAGATCCTCACCGACGGCAACGACGACGCCTGGACGGGCATCGGCTTCGCCGTGCCGGCCGAGGCGGTGGAGCGCTCGTACGACGAGCTCGTGAAGAAGGGGAGCGTCAGCTACGCGTGGCTCGGCGTCGCGACCCGCCCGCTGAGCCGCGAGCTGGCGCGCACGTTCGACCTGCCCGTCGGCGAGGGCCTGCTCGTGAACGGCGTCACCGCGAGCGGTCCGGCCGCCGTCGCCGGGCTGACGGCGGGCTCGCGCACGGCCGAGTTCCAGGACGACGGCACGGTGCATCCGGACGGCGACATCCTCGTCTCGTTCAACGGCGAGCGGGTGCGCACGCCGGCCGAGCTGGGCGCCATGGTGGCGCTGGCCGCGCCGGGTTCCGTCGTGCCCGTCGAGATCTACCGGGCCGACAAGCTGCGCACCATCCAGGTGACGCTCGGCAACCGTCCCGCGCGGCTCCCGGGGTAGGTTCGCTCCTGTAGGCTCCTCGGCCATGTCCGCCGCGCGCCGACGACTGGTGATCGCTTCGAACCGGGGGCCCATCGTCTACGGCCGGAGCGGCGGTCAGCGCACGGCCCGGCGCGGCGGCGGCGGCCTCGTGACGGCCCTCACCGGCCTCGTCGCGAGTCAGGACGTGACGTGGGTGGCGGCCGCCATCTCCGACGAGGACGACGCCGTCGCGGAGGAGCACGACGGCAGTTTCGAGGAGACCGACCGGGCCGGCAACCCCTTCCACCTGCGGCTCGTCCGGCTCGACCGCGCCGACTACGACCGCTACTACAACGTGTTCGCGAACCCGCTGCTGTGGTTCATCCAGCACGGGCTCTGGAACCGGCCGTACGCGCCCGAGATGAGCGCCGCGACGCGCGCCGCGTGGGAGTCGTACCGGCGCGTCAACGAGGCCTTCGCCGCGGCGGTCGCCGACGAGTGCGCCGACGCCGACGCGGTGCTGGTGCACGACTACCAGCTGTACCTCGTGCCGCGCATGCTGCGCATCGCCGGCGTCCGCGCGCCGCTGTCGCACTTCACGCACATCCCGTGGCCCGGTCCCGACGCGTGGCGCGTGCTGACGGCCGACATGCGCACCGGCCTGCTCGAGGGCCTGCTCGGCGCCGACGTGATCGGCTTCCACACGAACCGCTCGGTGCGGGCGTTCCTCGCCACCGCCGAGGAGTACGTGGACGAGGCGTTCGTCGACCACGTGCGCCCGCGCGTCACGCTGCGCGAGGCGGTCACCCACGTGCGGGCCTACCCGATCTCGGTCGATCCGGACGAGTTCCGCGCCCTCGCGGCCGAGGACGCCGTCAGCGAGGCGGAGGTCAGGCTCGTGGCCGACCGGCCGGAGAAGCTGCTCCTGCGCGTCGACCGCACCGACCCCTCGAAGAACGTCGTCCGCGGCTTCCACGCGTTCGCGCGGTTCCTCGCCCGCCACCCGGAGTGGCACGGCCGGGTGAGGATGCTCGCGCTACTGGATCCGTCGAGGCAGGAGATACCCGATTATGCGGAGTACGTTGGAGCGATCCACCGTGCCGCGCGCGAGGTGAATGACCAGTTCTCCGACCCGGGATGGACTCCCATCGATCTCCGGGTCTCCGACAACTTCGCCCAGGCGCTCGCCGCCTACAAGCAGTACGACGTCCTCCTCGTCAACGCCATCGTCGACGGAATGAACCTGATTGCGAAGGAAGCTCCCCTCGTGAACGAACGTTCGGGCGTGCTCGTCCTCTCCGAGAATGCGGGCGCACACGAAGAGCTCGGGGCGTTCGCCCTGTCCGTCAACCCCTTCGATCTCGAGGGGACGGCCGACGCCATCGAGGAGGCGCTGACGATGCCGGACAGCGAGCGCGAGCGCCGCGCCGAGGGAATTCGCGCGCACGTCCGCGAGCACGACGTGCGTGCCTGGATGGTCGACCAGCTGGCCGATCTCGACTCGATCGTCGAAGGGAGTGCTCGTTGAGCGACTCGATGCTGATCGTCGCGGCGCTGAACGGCACCCGCTCCCGGCTGGAGTGCCCGAAGGTGCCGCTGACGGCCGACGACCTCGCGACCGAGGCGAAGCGGGCGGTCGAGGCGGGCGCGGGACTCGTGCACGTGCACGCCCGCAAGAAGGACGGCCTGCCGGCGTTCGACCTGTTCATCGAGGACGTCGTGAAGGCGATCCGCGGCAAGGTCGACGTGCCGATCTCCATCTCCACGCAGCGCACCCGGGCGATCTCGCTCGGCACGGTCACCGCCATCTTCGACGTGCTGCGCGAGCTGCCCGACCTCGCGACCGTCGGCGTCCGCGCGCCGGAGCCCGACCAGCCGTCGCATCGCGAGGAGGCGCGGCAGATCCTCGAGGCCTGCGAGAAGGCCGGCGTGCGACCCGAGCCGGTGGCGATCGGCGTCGACTCGCTCGGCGACTTCGAGACGCTCTACAACGACTCGCTGCTGTCGAAGGCGCCGTACATCGTGGCCGAGCTGGGCCCGTCCGACGGCCGCGGCTCCGACCGCATGGCGGGGACGCCGCACAACGTGCTGCGGCTGGCCGACGCCTGCCGGGCGACGTTCTCGCGCTTCGACGTCGTGATGTCGGGCACCGACGAGGCGAGCCCGATCGCGCAGGCCGTCGCGGCGGCCGCGGGCCATCACGTGCGCTGCGGGTTCCAGGATGCGGCGACCATGCCGGACGGCGGCGAGGCCACCTCGAACGCGCAGCTGGTCGAGATGGCGGTGCGCCTCGCCGAGGCCGTCGGGCGCCATCCGATGGAGCCGGACGACGTGCGCGCCATGCTCCGCTGACGCTTAGCCGCTCGTTCGTGACCGCCACGGGGCACTTCGCGCCCTCTCCCGCGCGGTCCCGCCTGAAGCGCGCCCTTCGTGCGCCTCCCGCGCGGAAACGTTCTGGGGTCAGACCCCAGAACGGCCCGTTTCGGGGTCAGACCCCGCCCATGGAAGGCGCACACAAGCGCGCGGGACGCGCGCCGGCCTGCCCGCGAGCCGACCGTTTGCCGGCACCGGGATAGACTGGATGGTGGTATGCGCCGCGTCCTTCTCGTCGTCGTGCTGGCCGCCTTGGTCAGCGGGGTAGCCGGGTTGCTCGTCGTCGGTCTGCTGCACCAGGACGACGTGACCGAGCCGACGTCCGCATCGCCGCTCACCCCCGTGGCGCTGAAGGAGGGCACCCCCGCCCCGCCCATCCAGGGCGACGCGCTGGACGGATCCGGCCCGCTCGACCTGACGGCGTACGAGGGACGGCCGGTGGTCGTCAACTTCTGGGCCTCGTGGTGCGGCCCGTGCCGCACCGAGGCGCCGGAGCTGGTGGCGTTCTCCAAGGCGCATCCCGACGTGCAGATGCTGTCGGTGAACTCCGACGACCCGTCGCGCGACGCCGCGGTGGCGTTCGCGCAGAAGTCGCAGTGGGTGTGGCCGAGCGTGTTCGACCCATCCGCCGAGATCCAGCGCGCCTGGGGCGTCGGCGGCCTCCCCGCCACGTTCCTCGTCGACGCCGAGGGCAAGCTCCGGGCGCGGAAGCTCGGCGGCACGACGACGGCCGAGCTCTCCTCGCTGGTGGCGGCACTCTGATGCTGGGCGCGATCTCGCTGTCGCCGATCGGCCTCGCGACCGCCTTCGCGGCCGGCTTCGCGTCGTTCGTGTCACCGTGCGTGCTGCCGCTCGTGCCCGCGTACCTGTCGTTCGTGTCGGGGGTCGGCTACGGCGACCTGCAGCAGAACACGCGGCGGGTGACGATGGCCACCGGGATGTTCGTGCTCGGCTTCACGATCGTGTTCTCGGCGTACGGCGCCGGCGTCGGCTGGGCCGGCTCCCTGCTGAACGACTACCGGCGATCGCTCGAGCTGATCGGCGGCTTCCTGATGATCCTGATGGGACTCGCCCTGATCGGGTTCGCCTCGAAGGTCTTCGGACGCGAGTACGGCATGCACTGGAAGCCCGGCCGGGCGTCGTTCACCGGCGCCCTGCTGACCGGCGCCGCGTTCGCGATCGGCTGGACGCCGTGCATCGGGCCGGTGCTCTCCGCGATCCTCACGTTCGCCGCCCAGTCCGGGCCGGCCGAGGGCGCGTCGCTGCTGATCGCCTACTCGCTCGGCCTCGGCGTGCCGTTCCTGATCTGCGGGCTCGCCACCTCCTCGACGCTGTCGGCGCTCGGCGTCTTCAAGCGGCACGGCGCGCTCGTGAACCGCATCGGCGGCGTCGTGCTGGTCGGCGCCGGCATCCTGCTCGCCACCGGCGAGATGACCCGCATCACGGCAGAGCTCGGAGCAGATTGGAACTTCTGACCGGCCCGCGGCCGCGCGCGGCCCTCTTCGACTTCAACGGCACGATCTCGCTGGACGAGCCGATCCTCGACCGGCTGTTCCAGGAGGCCTTCGCCGGCATCGGCATCGAGCTCACCTCGGAGGAGTACTACGCGGAGCTGTCGGGCCTCTCCGACCCCGAGATCGTCGTGCGCGCGCTCGAGCTGCACGGCCGGCAGGCCGACCCCGGCCTCTGCGACCGGCTGCTGCGCGCGAAGATCGACCGCTACAAGGAGGTCGTGCTGGCGGAGCCGACCGTCCCGCCCGACGTGCTCGCCTTCGTGCGGGCGGTGGCCGAGCGGGTGCCCGTCGCGATCGGCTCGGGCGCCGTGCGGGAGGAGATCGTCCACGTGCTCGACCAGCACGGGCTGCGCGACGTGTTCGACGTGCTGGTCTGCATCCACGACGTGGAGCACGGCAAGCCGGATCCCGAGACGTACCTGCGCTGCCTGGCGGCGCTGCGCGAGCGCCATCCCGGCCTCGGCCCCGGGGACTGCGTGGTGTTCGAGGACTCCCGGTTCGGCATCGCCAGCGCGCACGCGGCCGGCATGCGCTGCGTCGCCGTCCACACGTCGGGCGAGCTGGTCGGGCTTGCAGCGGCCGATCTGGTCGTGCAAGGTCTCACCCGCGAGCTCGCGCTCGGGCTGTTCGGGACGGAGGGTGCATGACGATCGACGAGGTGATCGCCGGAGTGCCGGCATGGGCCGGCCGCGACGTGCAGGCGGAGTCGATCGAGGGCGGCCTCACGAACGCGAACTACCGCCTCACGGTCGGTGACGAGCAGTTCTGCGTCCGCATCCCCGGCAAGGACTCGTCGCTGCTGGCGGTCGACCGTCAGGCCGAGTACCTGAACACGCTCGCGGCGGCAGAGGCCGGGGTCGGCGCGCACGTGCGGTACACGGTCGGCGACGAGCCGGTGATGGTGCTGGAGTGGATCACGGGCGAGGTGCAGAGCGAGGAGACGCTGCACCGCGAGGGCGCGGTCGAGCAGATCGCCGCGAGCGTCAAGCGCCTGCACGCCGGCCCGCGCTTCGGCAACCCGTTCGACATGTTCACGATCCAGCCCCGGTACCGCGCGATCTGCGCCGAGCACGGCTTCAAGATCCCCGACGACTACGACGACCACGCCCCGGTCGTGCGCCGGATCGAGCAGGCGATGGCCGTCCAGGGCGCCGACCTCGTGCCCTGCAACAACGACCTGCTGGCGGCGAACTACATCGCCACGCCCGAGGGCTTCCGGATCATCGACTACGAGTACGCCGGCATGAACGACCCCTGCTTCGAGCTCGGCAACACCGTCGCCGAGTCGAAGCTCGGGCATGAGCGCCTGGAGCGCCTGATCGAGCTCTACTTCGGCGCCCCGCTGCGCAACCGCGTGGCCCGCGCGCACCTGTGGGCCGCGATGGCGAACTACGGCTGGACGCTCTGGGCCTGCATCCAGCGCGAGGTGTCGGACATCGACTTCGACTTCTGGGAGTGGGGCGTCGACGACAAGTACGCCCGCGCTGTGACGGCGTTCACCGGCCCCGAGCTGAGCGGCTGGCTCGACGACGTGCAGCGCAGCGACTAGCGGTCAGCGGTTGGCGTCGTTGTCGAGCCAGCCACCGGAGACGCGCGACATGAACGCCGGCTGCGGCTGGAACCCGAGCGCCGTGTAGAACGCCGTGGCGTCGTCGGTCTGCAGCCCGATGTGCTGGCCAGGCACCTGCTCGGCCAGGTGCTCGACCATGGCGCGGGCGATGCCCTGGCGGCGGTGGCTGGACGCCGTCCAGACGTCGATCAGGTACGCGTTGCAGACGCCGTCGGAGAGCAGGCGCGCCATGCCGACGACCCGGTCGCCGTCGCGGGCGATGGCGACGTGCTGGGACTGCGCGAACGACCGGCGCAGGGCCGCCGGCGACCGGCCGTTGTCGAAGTCGTCGTCGGCCAGGTCGGCCTTCGCCCGCGTCCAGTCGACGCCTTCCAGCGACGAGTCGACGCGCACCGGCATGGCGGGAGCCTACTCGTCGAACCCGCAGATGCCGAGCGTGCCGAGGTCGCACTGGTCGGGCTGCTGTGCCTCGGGCACCGCCCATGCCGGCTTCGTCCGCGCCGCCGCCTGGACCGTCCGGGCGCGCGCCTTCACCCGCGGCTTCGGATCGGCCTGGCGCTGCGGCCGCGACGAGGTCACCTGCACCGTCCGCACGTGCGGCACGACGCGCTGCACCGGCGCCACGGCGCGGGTCGGCAGCGTCTGGACGACGACCGCTACGACGCGGGCGGGCGGATGTCCCGGCGCAGGCCGGTGGGCGACCAGGCCCACGCCGCCGGCCGCGGTCACGGCGGCGACGATCGCGGCGCCCAGCTTGAACGCCACGAGCGGTGCGGCCGGTGCGGGTGCGGCACCGATGCCGAAGGCCGTCGGCGGCGGGAACAGGGCGCGGAGGGCACGGGCGCGGACGAGCGCCAGGCGGCACGCGTCGCAGACCTCGAGGTGCCGCACGACAGGCCCCTCGAACCGCGGCCGGCCGACGCCCGCGGCGTAGGTTGCGAGCGTGGCCGAGAGCCGCGTGCAGTCGGCGCCGTCGACGGCTGCCGTGGCGGTGGCGACCACGGCGCTGCGATGCTCGGCGAGCACGCGCTTGACGACGCGCTCCGACACCTCCAGCCGCCGGGCGATCTGGGTGCGGCTCCAGCCTGCGGCGTCGAGTACCAGCACCGCGCGCGGTCGCTCGGGTAGTGCGTCGAGCGCCTGCGTGAACGCCCGCAGCGCCCGCCGCCGCTCGTGGTCCTCCGCCGGGCCGTGCTCCTCGTCCGCGACCGGTCGCGGTGCCGACGACGTGCTCGTCGCCGCCAGGTCGAGGGCGCGGCGGCGCACGGCCGTCGCCGCGTAGGCAAGGGCCTGGCGCTCGTCGCGCGGCAGCGCCGAGCCCGCGGCGAGCCGCGCCAGCACGTCCTGTACGGCGTCCTCGGCGTCGGCGCCGGCACCGGCGCGGCGGGCGGTCGCGATCAGCCACGACCGCCGGACGGTGGCGAGCCGCTCCACCATCTGCTCGAGATCCAGCCGCATCCCGCCACCGTACGGCGGCGCGGCGGCGGGCGAATCGGCTGGCCGCCCTACCCCGCGCGGAGGAAGTCGAGCACGATCCGCGCCGGCGGCGTGAGCGGCTCGGGCACCTCGCCGGCGGGGAACGCGGCGAGCCCGATCACCTCCGGCGGCACCACGGTCAGCGGCCCGTCGTAGCGGGCCCGGAACACGCACGTCATCTCGGTCTCGTCGGGCAGCTCCATCAGGAACGTGCCGGCATGCTCGAGCTCGGCGCCGACGATGCCCGCCTCCTCCCGCAGCTCCCGCTCCGCCGCCTCGCGGTACGACTCGCCGGCGGCGACGTGACCGGCGCACGCGAGGCACCACCAGCCCGGATTCGAGTCCTTGCCGAGGCCCCGCCGCTGGAAGACGATGCCCGCCGGGGTCTCGACGCAGACGAACACGGAGCGGTGGATCAGGGTGCGGTCGGCATGGCACTCGGCGCGCGTGCGGACGGCGATCTCACGGTCGTCGGCATCGACCACCTGGAAGCGCTCGGACTGATCATCCGTCAGGAGGGTCACGGCTACAGTGTGCCCAGTGACGTGGGATGTGGCGGTGATAGGAGCGGGGTACGTCGGCCTGCCGCTGGCCGTTCGCTTCGCCGTCACCGGCACGCGGGTCGTCTGCGTCGATCCCGACCCGGTCAAGGTCTCGCAGATCCTGGCGGGGACGTCGTACGTCGGCGACGTGGGCGACGACGAGCTGGCGCCGCTGGTCCGTGACGGCCTGCTGGCCGCGTCCACCGACTTCGACGTGGTGCGCGACGTCGGCGCCGTGATCATCTGCGTGCCGACGCCGCTGACGCAGAACCGCGAGCCCGACACGTCGTTCATCAGCTCGGCTGCCGCCAGCATCGCGACGCGCCTGCAGCCCGGACAGGTGGTGGTGCTCGAGTCGACCACCTATCCCGGCACCACGAGCGGGCTCCTGCGCGAGATCCTCGAGACGTCGGGCCTGGTCGCGGGCGAGGGCTTCCACCTCGCGATGTCGCCCGAGCGCATCGACCCGGGCCGCACCGACTTCACCATCCGCAACACGCCGAAGGTCGTCGGCGGCATCACGCCCGCCTGCACCGAGAAGGCGATGGCGGTGTACCGGGCGTGCTGCGACGAGCTGGTGCCGGTGTCGTCACCCGATGCCGCCGAGCTCTCCAAGCTGCTCGAGAACATCTTCCGGTCGGTCAACATCGCGTTCATCAACGAGATGGCGATCATGTGCGACCGCATGGGGATCGACATCTGGGAGGTGGTCGCGGCCGCCTCGACGAAGCCGTTCGGGTTCATGAAGTTCCTCCCCGGCCCCGGCCTCGGCGGCCACTGCCTGCCGCTCGACCCGTTCTACCTCGCCTGGCGGGCGCGCGAGTTCGACTACTACACCGAGTTCATCGAGCTGGCGGGCAAGGTGAACGAGAACATGCCGTACTTCTGCATGGCGAAGATCGCCCGCGCGCTGAACGGCGTCGAGCGCAGCGTGCGCGGCTCGCGCGTGCTCGTGCTCGGCCTGGCCTACAAGGCCGACATCGACGACGTGCGCGAGTCGCCGGCCGAGAAGATCATCGCGCTGCTCGAGGCGGACGGCGCGATCGTCTCCTACCACGACCCGCACGTCGCCCAGCACGGCGAGATGCGCTCCGTGGCGCTCGACGACGAGACGCTGACGGACTGCGACTGCACCGTGATCGTGACCGCGCACCGCTCGATCGACTATGACCGCGTGGTCGACCTGGCGCCGCTGGTGGTCGACCTCCGCAATGCAACCGGCACCCGTGGGGCAGAGGCCGGCCACGTCCACAAGCTCTGATCCCGTCCGCGTCGGCGTCGTCGGCCTCGGCTACTGGGGCCCCAACCTCGCGCGGAACCTGATCCGCGTCCCCGGCTGCGAGCTGGCCTGGTGCTGCGACCTGGACGAGGGCAACCGCGCACGGTTCGCGCCGCAGTTTCCCAGCGCGCGGTTCACCGACCGGCTCGACGACCTGCTCGACGACGACGCGCTCGACGCGGTCGTGGTCGCCACGGGCTCGTCCACGCACCACCCGATCGGCTCGCGCGTGCTCGCGGCCTCGAAGCACCTGTTCGTCGAGAAGCCGCTGGCGCTGACGGTGGAGCACGCCGCGGAGTTGGTCGCGCTGGCGGCGCAGCACGACCGGCAGCTGATGGTGGGGCACCTGCTGCGCTTCCATCCGGCGTTCGCGAAGGTGAAGGAGCTGGCCGGGGACGGCACGCTCGGCCGGGTGCTGTACCTGTACACGAACCGCCAGAACTTCGGCAAGGTGCGCCAGGACGAGAACGCACTCTGGAGCCTCGCGCCGCACGACCTGTCGCTCGTGCTGGCGCTGGCCGGCGAGCGGCCCAACGAGGTGTCGGCGCGTGGCGAGTGCTACCTGCAGCCCGGCATCGAGGACGTCGTGTTCGGATTCGTCCGCTTCCCGTCCGGCATGACCGCGCACCTGCACGTGTCGTGGCTCGACCCGCACAAGCGGCGCATGCTGACGGTCGTGGGCACCGAGGCGATGGCCGTGTTCGACGACACCGAGGCCGACCGCAAGGTGACGGTCTACGAGAAGCGGTCCTGGCCGGCGCGGTTCGAGACCTGGGGCGAGTTCCAGGCGCTCCAGTCGGGCGACACCCGCATCCCGCGCATCCCGGCCGACGAGCCGCTGCAGATCGAGATGCGGGCGTTCGTCGAGGCCGTGCGCACCGGGACGACGCCGATCGCGTCGGGCGAGGAGGGGCTCGCGGTGGTCGAGACGCTGGCGGCCCTGCAGCGATCGCTCGACCACGGTGGCAGGCCGGTGATGCTCGATGGCTGAGCACCTGCTGGGCGACAACGTCGTGATCTACCCGGGCACGGTGATCGGCGCCGGGGTGCGCATCGGCGACAACGCCGTCGTCGGCAAGCAGCCGGCGCTCGGCCGCTCGTCCACCGCCCGCCGCGAGCCGCTGCGCGCCGCTCGTGATCGGCGACGGCGTCACGATCGCGACCGGGGCTGTCGTGAGTGCCGGCGTCACGCTCGGCGCCGGCGCCGTCGTCGGCGACCTCGCGTCGATCCGCGAGCGCGTCACGGTCGGCGAGGGCAGCGTGGTCGGCCGGGGCGTGTGCGTCGAGAACGACACCGTCATCGGCGCGCGCTGCCGCATCCAGTCGAACGCGTACATCACCGCCTACTGCCTGCTCGAGGACGACGTCTTCGTCGCACCGTGCGTGGTCACCACGAACGACAACTTCATGGGCCGCACCGAGGCGCGCCTGAGCCTGATGAAGGGATGCACCCTGCGGCGCGGCTGCCGCATCGGCGGCGGCGTGACGCTGCTGCCCGGCATCGAGGTGGGCGAGGAGGCGTTCGTCGGCGCCGGCGCCGTGGTGCTGCACGACGTGCCGGCGCGCCAGATCTGGGTCGGCAACCCGGCGCGCTACCTGCGCGACGTGCCGGCCGACCAGCTCCTCTAGGGGGCGGAGACGACCTTCGAGTTGGCGTCCGCGGCCCGGAGGCGCAGCTTCGTGGCGCCCTTGGTGCCGGTGTCGATGACGACGCGGCCCTTCTTCGACTGCACGGTCTTGAGGCGCTTCCAGGTGCCGTCGATGTAGCCCTCCAGCCCGACGCGGCCGTCGGGCGAGGTGCGGCCGAGCACGTGCACGCCCGAGGACGTGCGGGTGGCGCGCTGCAGGTCGAGCAGCTTCAGCGAGAACCACGTCGACCGCAGGGCGCCGCGGGTGCGGGCCTCGGAGCCGCGCAGGAGCTTCTTGCCGCGGCTGCCGGTCAGCGTCAGGGTCGCGACGCGGCCCGACTTGTTGCGGGTGATCGCGATCGTGCGCACGGGCCCGGTGCCGAACAGCTTGCCGGCGGCGGTGGCGGTGAAGGTGCGCGGCACCCACCGGTGGTACGTCGCGATGGCGTCGCCCGGGTCGTCGACCGCGACCAGGTACGGCACCGGCGGGCCGCTCCAGATGTCCTCGACGTTGGCGGTGCGGCCGCCGGACGACGAGAAGAAGAAGGCCGTCACGACCCGGTTCTTGTAGGTGAGCACCTGGTTGGCCGTCGCGGCGACGGCGGCGTCGGTCTTCGGCGTCTCCGCCACGAGGCCGCCGTACATCTGGCTGCGGGTGTCGGAGTAGACGTCGAACTGGCCGCTCTTGAGGCTGTTGGCGAGCGCGTAGGAGCGCGCCGCGACCGCCTGCGCTCCCAGCGCCTCCGGGTGCCACGACGACGGCATCTCCCACGCGATCACGCCGCGCACGTAGTCCTCGAGCGCGACGTCGTCGATGGCGCGGACGCTGCCGCCGAAGCGCCGCAGCTCGATCGTGCCCCGGTACTTGCGGGTGCTGACGACCACCGGATCGCCGCCGCCGATGCGCAGCACCTTGCCGCGCCCGCGCTCGACCCCGTCGCGGCCGATCAGCTGGATCCGCCCGCCGGCGAGCGGCTTCGCGGTCATCCAGCCATCCACCGGGATCGACGCGGCGTCGTCCACCTTCAAACGGGTGCCCGGGTCGGCGCGCACGGTGATGGACGACGCCTCGCGCAGGAGCACGCGGATCGCCTGGCCCTGCCGGTCGGCCAGCTTCGTGCCCTTGTAGTAGTGGGCCAGGATCTCGGTCGAGGTGGCGCCCTTGCGGGCCATGCCCTCGGCGCCGCTCTGCGACAGGCCCACGCCGTGGCCCCACCCTCGCCCCGTCAGTGTGATCAGCGGGGAGGCGGTCGCAGTCGGCGCGGCGCAGAGCACCACGGCCAGGGCGGCCAGAACCTTGCGCAAGCCCTTACCTTAGCCGACGATCGCGACCGGCTTCCCTCGATAGCCCGGCAGGCAGCGCTCGACGTCGCCGCCGAGATGCCCGTCGATGATGCCCGCGTAGACGTCGCGGAAGTCGACGGCAACCGGCACGTTGCCGTCGTAACGCGCGCTGTCGGAGAGGTGCCAGCCGTTCGAGATCGTGGAGCGCGCCGTGTTGCCGACGGCGAGCACCAGCGAGCCCGCGCCGTGGTCGGTGCCGTTCGACGCGTTGTCCGCCACGCGGCGCCCGAACTCCGACCAGACCAGCGTCAGCACCCGGTCGGCGAGGCCGCGCGCCTCGAGGTCGCGCTGGAAGGCGAGCAGCGAGTCGCCGACGTCGGCGAGGTCGTCGCCGTGCGTGCCGATCTGGTTCTCGTGGCTGTCGAACTGGCCGGCCGCCTGCACCGTCGCGACGCGGATGCCGAGGCCCGCGCCGAGCATGCGCGCGACGTTGCGCAGCGACTCGCCGGTGCCCGTCGTGGGATAGGGCAGCGGCGTCGCGGGCGGGTCCTTCCCGGCCAGCGGCTTCAGCGCGTGGTTGACGTAGACCGACTGGCGGACGACCTCCATCGCGCGCTTCCGGGCCTTCGAGCGCGCCGGGCCGGCCGTGCGCCCGTAGGCGGAGACGAGCCGGTCCTGGTTCCAGATGCCGTCCGACCAGTACGAGAAGTCCGACGGCGAGTAGACGGCGGCCGTCGGCGCGCGGCGCGTGCGCAGCAGGTCGTCGGCGGCCCACTGCACGGCCACGCCCTGGAGCGGGTTCGTGGCCGAGCCGTACGCGTCCAGCCAGTTGCCGAGCCAGCCCGTGGTGGCGCCGTTCAGTAGCTGCCCGGTGCGCCAGTAGTAGACGGACTGGAAATGCGAGTAGTCGGGCTTCGGGTAGTCGACGCCCAGGTACGCGCCCACCTTCGCCTCGTCGTAGAGCGTCTTCAGGCTCCCCAACTGCGGGTGCCAGCCGAGGTCGGTGCGCCCGGGCAGGGCCAGCGCCGAGCCGGGTGCGATCTTCAGCCGCGGCCTCGCTGCCTCGTAGATGGAGCGGTCCTGCCCGCTCAGTGGCAGCAGGGTGTTGAGGCCGTCGTTGCCGCCGCCCAGGTACACGGTGACGATGATGTTCTGCGGGTTCGCGGCGGCCTCGGCGATCGAGGTCTCGAGCAGCTCCCACGGCCGCATCCGCGTTGCCGCCGACAGCGCCAGCATCGCGCCGATGCCGCCCTGCAGGAAGTCGCGGCGGTTGCGGGGCGAGCGATAGAACGCGGCGCCGCCGTCGGTCAGCAGCTCCTCGGGGATCGGCATCCGCTCCACCACGCGGCGCGGGCGGAACAGCGCCAGGCGCGACGTGCGGTGATGGTCGTTGCAGCCGCTCATCAGCACACCTGCGCGTCGGGTCCGGCCAGCAGCAGCAGGCGCAGCACGCGCCGGCGCTCGGCCGCCGCGTGGTTGTCCCAGTCGCCGGCCGGCTTGATCTGGGCCGCCGTCGTCCGCAGGCTCTGGCGCGTGTGCGCCGAGGTCCACGGCCGGTTGGCGGCCTGCACGGCCCACGCGTAGGCGGCCGCGGGCTTCTCGTCGCGCTTCACCCGCCGGTCGTCGAACTTCAGGCCCTTGAGGCCCAGCAGCCGGGCCGCCACGTCGACCCGTGCCTTGCCCGACAGCGTCGTCAGCCACTCCTCGTTCGTCGGCCACCCGGCCACGTTCGGCGGGTAGAACGGCTGCTGCCCCATGTTCGACAGCAGCCACGTCCACGAGTCGGTGTCGACCCGCGGATGGATGCCGCGCAGCATCCCGGCGGCGTACACCACGGGCGGCTTGACGAGGTCGGGCTCGTCGAGGTTCGCGAAGAACGCGCGCGAGGTGAGGATCATCCGCAGCACCGGGCGCAGCTCGTGCCCGGAGCGCCGGTAGGTCAGCGCCAGGCGCCGCACCGTCGCGGCGGACGGCGGGGTGGCGATGAAGTAGCCCCACAGCTTGCGTACCAGGAACGGCGCGTGGGCCGGATGGCGCAGGCAGAGGGTCACCACGTCGTCGGGGCCGAACCGGCCGCGCCGACCGAACACGGTCTTGATCCCGTTGTCGTGCCGGCGTCCATCCCAGCGGTACTTGCGGGTGCGCCAGTCGTAGTCGAAGCCGGTGAACGCCCGGGCGGCCTCGCGCACGTCGCGCTCGGAGTAGTGGCCGACGCCGAGCGTGAACAGCTCCATCAGCTCGCGCGCGAAGTTCTCGTTCGGGTCCGACTTGTGCGACCCGATCGTGTCGAGCCACCACTGCATGGCGTGGTCGCGCGCCATGGCGTGGGTGAGGCGCGAGAAGTTGCCGAGCGAGTGCCGGCGCAGCAGCCGGTACTGGGCCAGCATCAGGCGCGCGTCGCCGACCTTGTCGTTGGAGGTCGCGAAGTGGTCGTGGAGGTTGAACGCCATCCGCTCGGCCAGCGGCGCCTTCGTGCGCACCATCCGGTCGAACCACCACAGCACGTCGTGCCCGTAGCGGTCGTACGGCTGCAGCGCGTGCCCGTCGATGCGCGCCGGCGTCCCGCGCAGTCCGCTGCCGCCGCGCAGCAGCCGCTCCCGCGTCGCGGCCACGCCATCCCGGCGCGCCCGCGCCCGGTCCGCCGCCGACGGACCGAACCCGGCGCGCCAGTACAGGCGGTCGATCTGCAGATCGATCCGTCGCGACCCCACGCTCGCACCATGGCGGCGGGTTTCGAACTTTGCATGCCGATCCTGCAGAAAGGTCCGCGAGGGTCGGGCCGGTGTCTGAAACGGCTACCCTGGGGCCGATGTTCCAGACAACGACGCTCCCCAACGGCGTGCGGATCCTGACGGCACGCATGGATGGCGCGCCGTCCGTCGCCGTCTTCGTCGGCCTCGCCGCGGGCTCCCGCTACGAGCAGCCGGCCGCCGCCGGCATCGCCCACTTCGCCGAGCACATGTTCTTCAAGGGCACCGAGCGCCGCCCCACGGCGCGCGACATCTCGGCCGAGATCGACGGCATCGGCGGCGAGTTCAACGCCTTCACCGGCAAGGAGCTGACGGCCTACTACGTCAAGTGCGCGGCCGACTCGGCGCCGGTCGCGATCGACGTGCTCTCCGACATGCTGCTCGCACTCGAGCTTCGACGCCGACGAGATCGAGCGCGAGAAGGGCGTGATCTCCGAGGAGATCAACATGTACCTCGACACGCCGCGCGACCTGATCGGCCAGGTGCACGACGACCTGCGGTTCGGCGACACGCCGCTCGGCCGGCCGATCATCGGCACCAAGGAGACCGTCAACGCGGCGACCCGCGAGACGTTCATGGACTACCTCGGCACGCTGGTACCGGCCCGAGCGCATGGTGATCGGCCTCGGCGGCGCCGTCACCGACGCGATGGTCGAGGACGTCGCGCGCGCGCGTTCGGCGACCTCGAGGCCGTCACGACGCCGCCGCCGCCGGCCACCGAGCTGCCGCGTCGTCAGCGGCCCGACGGTGCGCATCGAGCGCCGCGACTCCGACCAGGCGCACCTGATCCTCGAGCGTCGGCGGCTATCCGGTCGGGCATCCCGACCGCTACGTGCTGTCGCGTGCTGCAGGCCGTGCTCGGCGGCGGCATGTCGTCGCGCCTCTTCACCGAGGTGCGCGAGCGCCGCGGGCTCGCCTACTACGTGTTCGCCTCGCACGCGGGCTACACCGACGCCGGCTCGCTGTACGTCCAGGCCGGCGTCGACACGAAGCGCATCGAGCTCGCGGTCGAGACGATCTGGAGCGAGCTGCGCCGGATGGCCACGGAGCCGGTGCCCGCCGACGAGATCGCCAAGGCCAAGCGCTACATCACCGGCCGCATCGTGCTCGGGGTCGAGGACGCCCGCGGCATGATCCTGCACGGCCTGCGCCGCGCGCTGATCGAGGGCGCGCCGGTCGAGCTCGAGGAGATCTTCGCGGGCATCGAGGCGGTCACGGCCGACGACGTCGCCGCGCGTCGCCGGCGACCTGATCCGGCCGCGACCGGGCCGCCCTCGCGGTGATCGGGCCGTTCGACGAGTCCGACGGCCTGCGCGCGGCGATCGGCGAGGACTGACGGTGCCGCTCGCGGTCACCCCGCCCGTCTGGCTCGCGACGGGCGTCGAGCTACGCGTCCCGATCACGGCGTCGATCGCCGGCGGGGCCGATCTGGTGCGGGTCTCGCCCGGTCCCGAGACCGTCGTCGCGCACGCCGACCTCGCTGCCGGCGGTACCGCCACGCTGGCGACGGTGCCGCCGAAGAACGGCAGCTACCGCTACCGGCTGCGGCTGCCCGGCGAGCCGCCGCGCACCCTGCCGCTGCGCGTCCGGCCCGTCCGCCTCGCGGCCATCGGCGACGTCGCGCCCGGCGGCGCCCCCGGCCAGCTGCGCGCGCACGGCCCGGCCTGGCACTGGTCGAACGTCGGCGCCTGGCTGCGCGGCCGCGACGTGGTGATCGCCAACCTCGAGACGGCGGTCGGCACGGGCGGCAGGCCCTGGCCGAACAAGAACTACCACTTCCTCTCGTCGCCCGCGACCATCCGCGCCATGGCGAAGTCGGGCGGCGTCGACGTCGTCTCGGTGGCGAACAACCACGCCATCGACTACGGCCGCACGACGTTCGTGAGCGGCCTGCGCACGATCCGCAAGACCGGCATGCTGACCGCCGGCGGCGGCTCGACCCTGGCCGGCGCGCTGAAGCCGGCCATCATCGAGCGCGGCGGGCTGAAGATCGCGGTGCTCGGCTTCGACGGCTACCCCCCGTTCGCGTACTGGGCGACCGCGACGCCGCCCGGGCCTCGCGCCGGCCACCACCGCCGCCATCACGAAGGCCGTCAAGGCCGCGCGGACAAGGCCGACATCGTGGTCGTCTACGCCCACTGGGGCACCGAGCTGCGCACCCGGCCGGGCACCAAGCAGAAGACGCTCGCGAAGGCCGCCCTCGCGGCCGGCGCCGACGTCGTGCTGGGCGCGCACCCGCACGTGCTGCAGCCGATCGTGACGCACTCGAGCGGCCGGCTGGTCGCCTACAGCCTCGGCAACTTCGTGTTCAACCCGGGCTCGGTCGTGGCGACGCGCACGGCGGCGCTCTCGCGATCGATCTCGGGCAGGACGGCGTCATCCGCGCACCGGCTGCGCCCCGCCCGGATCGTCGACTCGCGACCGCTCTGGCGCTGATCCGGATCGCCTCGGCCACAGCCGTTAGAGTCCAGTCCGATGTCTGCCCGCGACGACGCCCAGCGGCTGCTCGACCGTGCTCAGCGCGGCGTGCAGCGCCTGCTGCCGCCCGACGCCTTCCTCGGCGACGCGCACACGCATCTCGGCCTCGACGAGGACGGCATGACGGCTCGACCTCGGCGACGGCATGCTCGCGCGACATGCGGGAGTGGAACGTCCGCCGCGCGCTCGTGTTCCCGCTGCACGAGGCCGACCGCGCGCCGGCCTACCGGGCGCCGAACGACCGCGTCCTCGGCTGGGCGGCCGAGTCGCGACGGCCTGCTCGTGCCGCTGGCCCGGCTCGACCTCGACCAGAGCCCGATCGACGAGGCCCGCCGCTGCCTCGCGCTCGGCGCCCGCGGCATCAAGCTGCACCCGCGCGCCCAGACGCTTCACCGTCGACGACGACCGGCTCGACCCGGTGTTCGCGCTGGCCGAGGAGCAGCGGCTGCCGGTGCTCATCCACGCCGGGCGCGGCATGCCGCCGATCGGCGAGCACCTGGCGACGGTGGCCGCGCGCCACCCCGGCGCGATCCTGATCCTGGCGCACGCCGCGATCGTCGACCAGGAGCGCATCTGCGACCTGGTCGCCGGCCGTCGAGAACGTCTTCTTCGACACGTCCACCTGGGGCGTCTCCGACGTGCTCGACCTGCTCTCGCGGGTGGCGCCGCAGCAGGTGCTGTGGGCGACCGACACGCCGTACGGCAACCACCTCGCCTCGCTGGCCCTGATCGGCGCGCATCCTGGAGAGGTCGGCGCGTCGGAGGAGATCCGCCGCGGCATCTTCGGCGGCACGCTGGAGGGCATCATCAACGGCGAGACGCCGGCCGATGACCGACTCCGATCGCGCCGGCCACATGGGAGCTTCCCCACGCCGCGCCAGCGCGTCTACACCTACCTGAGCGCCGCCGTCCCGCTGATCTGGATGCGCCTTCCGGACACCATCGGCGTCTCCGGCCTCGCGGCCGGCGCCTGCCGCGGCGACGGCGACGTCGCGCCGCTCGAGGAGCTGATCACGACGGCCTGCGCGGTGTGGGAGGATGTCGGCCGCGGGAGCTCCGCCGCGGTCGACGTGTGGGACGTCGCCAAGCTGTTCCAGCTCTCCCAGATCGCCTGTTTCTGCCCCACTGCTGCCCGGAGGTCCTTCCTGTGCGAGTGACGCTGTCGGTCAACGGCGAGCGACACGAGCTCGAGCTCGCGCCGCTGGCCCGGCTCGCCGACGTGCTGCGCGACGAGCTCGGCCTCGTCGGCACCAAGATCGGCTGCGGCGAGGGCGCCTGCGGTGCCTGCGCCGTGCTGCTCGACGGCCGGCTCGGTCAACGCCTGCCTCATCTCGCGGCGGCGGCCGAGGGCCACGAGCTGGAGACGATCGAGGGCATCTCGCGCGACGGGCTGACGCCGCTGCAGGAGGCGTTCGTCGGCCTCCGATGCCGTGCAGTGCGGCTTCTGCACGCTCGGGCCAGATCGTGTCGGCGACCGCGCTGCTGCGCGACAACCCGGCGCCCGACTCCGGCGCAGGTGCGGCGCGGCGATGAGCGGCAACATCTGCCGCTGCGGCTGCTACGTGAAGATCGAGCGCGCCATCCTCAGCTTCGCCGGCGGCGACGCCTGATGCCGCGCCTCGTCAAGACCGTCACCGAGATCGAGGGCCGCTTCGAGGAGAAGTGGGTGCTCGTCGAGGAGGACGGCATCGTCTCGTGGGAGCCCGACGCCGAGCTGGCGGTCGTCGGCAAGCCGGCGCCGCGCCAGACCGGGCCGCAGCGGGTCTCCGGCGTCGCCCGCTACACGGTCGACGTCGCGCTGCCCGGCATGCTCCACGCCGCCGTGCTGCGCTCGCCGCGTCGCCCGCGGCGCGCGTCACGGCGCTGCAGATCGACGCCGCCCGCGCCGTCAACGGCGTGCGCGCCGTGCTCGGCCCCGAGACCGAGCTGAGCTTCACGCAGCGCTCCGGACCGCTGTACGGCGAGCCCGACTACGCCGGCGCGCCGATCGCGGTCGTGGCCGCCGACACGCTCGCGGCCGCCCGGGCCGGCGTGCGCGCGCTGGCGCTGGAGATCGATCCGCTGCCGTTCGTCGTCGACATCCAGGCGGCCTTCCGCGACCAGCGCATCGACGGCGATCCGTTCGAGGACGCGCGCGGCGACGTCGACGCGGCACTCGCCGCGCGCCGAGGTCACGCGTCGAGCTCCAGGTCGAGACGCCGGGCCAGCTGCAGACGCCGATCGAGCCGCACGCCGCAGTCGCCTGGTGGAAGCCCGACGAGCTGATCTGCTGGATCTCGACGCAGGGCATCTTCGACGCCCGCGACGAGCTGACGCGGCGCTTCGGCGTGCCCAAGGAGCGCGTGCGCGTGATCGCGGAGTACATCGGCGGCGGCTTCGGCGGCAAGCAGAACGCCGGGTTCGAGGCGCCTGATGGCCGTCGAGCTCTCGAAGCGCACGGGCCGGCCCGTGCGGCTGGTGCTCGACCGCCACGGCGAGCAGCTCGACGGCGGCGCGCGGCCCGCCACGCACCAGACGCGTGCGGCTCGGCGCCGAGCCGCGACGGCACGCTCACCGCCATCGACGCCGAGGCCCTGGTGGAGTACGGCATGGCCGGCTGGCGCGCCGTCACCGACGCCGGCCCTGACGCTCTACCGCTGCGCCAACGCCGCGCGGCATCGAGGCCAACCTGCGCCTCGACGTGCGGCGCGGCAACGCCTTCCGGGCGCCCGCCGTGATGGAGGGCATCACGGCGCTCGAGCAGGCCATGGACGAGCTGGCGATCGCGCTCGGCGTCGATCCGCTCGAGCTGCGCCGGCGCAACTTCACCGACCGCGACCAGTCCGCCGACCTGCCGTACACCTCGAACGCGGTGCTGTACTGCTACGACCGCGTCGCCGAGCTGGCCGGCTGGGCCGATCGCGACCAGCTGCGCGTGCCGCAGCGACGACGGCCTGCTGCGCGGCATGGGCTGCGCCACGCAGATCTGGTGGGGCGGCGGCGGGCCGCCCTCGCACGCCGCCTGCCGCATCGGCGGCGACGGCGTCGCGCGTCGTCACGATCGGCGTCCAGGACATCGGCACCGGCTCGCTCACGACGGCGCGCATGGTCGCGGCCGAGGAGCTCGGGCTGCCGCTCGACCGCGTGATCGTGGTCGGCGGCGACACCGGCCCGAACATCTACGGCCCGGTCGCCGGCGGCTCGCAGACGACGCCGTCGGTGATGCCCGCCGTGCGCGCGGCGCCGCGGCCGACGTCAAGCACAAGCTGCTCGCCCTCGCGGGCGACGTGTTCGAGGCCAGCCGTCGACGACCTCGAGCTCACCGACGGCCACTTCCGGCACGAAGGACGGCGGGCTCGACCAGCCGTACACCGAGGTGACGATGAAGCTCGGCCAGGCGTCGATCGACGGCTCCGGCATGCGCGGCCCGAACCCCGAGGGCTTCCGCGCCAACACGTTCGGCTGCCAGATCGC
The DNA here is from genome assembly GCA_963722525.1 of uncultured Actinomycetes bacterium. GTDB lineage: Bacteria > Actinomycetota > Thermoleophilia > Gaiellales > F1-60-MAGs149 > VFJZ01. Next base: position 2,972,876 of record CAVRMM010000002.1, read on the forward strand.
GCAGGTCGCGGTCGATCCCGGCACCGGCGAGGTGTTCGTCGAGGGCATCTGGGCGGTGCACGACATCGGCCGGGTGATCAACCCGCTCGGCGCCTCGAGCCAGGTCGAGGGCGGCATCCTGCAGGGCATGGCCTTCGCGCTGTCCGAGGAGCGACTGTTCGACCGCACCACCGGCGTGCCGGTGAACGCGACGCTCGACGACTACAAGGTGCCGACGATGATGGACACGCCGCCGATCATGGTGGAGTTCGCGCCGGTGCCCGACGTGAAGCTGAACACCGTCGGCGCGAAGGGGCTCGGCGAGCCGCCGATCATCCCCACCGCGGCGGCGATCGCCAACGCGTTCCGGCACGCCACCGGACGCCGGCCCGTCGCGCTGCCGCTGACGCCGCGCGCGCGTCCTGGCGCTGCTGGCATGACGACCACCTACGCCCGCCCCGGCAACCTCGGCGAGGCGCTGCACCTGCTGGCGCAGCCCGGCGCCCGGCCGCTCGGCGGCGGCACCGACCTGGCCGGGCAGCTCGACCGCGGCCTCACGGCGGCGGCCACCATCGTCGACCTGCAGTCGCTCGGCCTGGGCGGCGTCAAGGCCACCGACGAGGGCGTCCGCATCGGCGGCACGACCACGCTCGCCGACGTCGCGGTCAGCGACGCGCTGGAGCCCTGGACGGTCGTCCGCGAGGCCGCCGCGGCCGCCGCGTCGCCGATCCTGCGCAACCAGGGCACCGTCGGCGGCAACCTCTGCCAGCACACGCGCTGCTGGTACTACCGCGGCGCTCGAGTGGAACTGCTGGCTCGGCGGCGGCGACACCTGCTACGCGCAGATCGGCGAGCACCGCAAGCACAACCTGCAGCCCGGCGACTGCATCTCGGCGCATCCGTCCGACCTCGCGCCGGCGCTGCTGGCCTGCCGGCGCGACCGTGCACCTGCAGTCGGCGTACGGCGAGCGCGAGCTGGAGCTGGCTCGACCTGTACCGGCGGCCGACCGAGCAGAACCGCTCGCTGATCGACCTCGACGTCGGCGAGATCGTCACCGCCGTCGAGCTGCACCGCCGCGCCCGATGCGTCCGCCTACCTGCGCCTCGGCGAGCGCCGGGCCTTCTCGTTCCCGCTCGTCAGCGTCGCCGTGGCGCGCTTCGGCAGCGAGATCGTGGTGGCCGCGGGCGGCGTCGCCAACATCCCGGTGCGGCTCGACCCGGACGATCCGCTCGCCGACCTGCCGGGCAACCCCGAGAGCGCGTGGAAGCGCACCGTCGTGACGACCCTCGTCGCACGCGGGCTGGAGGCGATCAGCGCATGACGACCTCGATGGGCACCGTGGTGCTCGCCGCCGGTGGCGCCACCCGGTTCGGCTCGCCCAAGCTGCTCGCCCAGTGGTGGGGCCGCCCGCTGGTCGAGTGGGCGCTGCGCACCGCTCCCGAGGACGGCCCGAAGATCGCCGTCGTCGGCAAGGAGACGGCGACGCTGCGGCCGCTGTTCGCGCACTACGGCTTCGCGATGGTGCGCAACCCGCGGCCGTCCGACGGCCTCGCGTCGTCGCTCGCGATCGCGCTCGCCCGGATGCCGGACGAGGTCGAGGCGGTGCTCGTGCTGCTCGGCGACGCCCCCGACATCCCGGCCAGCGTGATCGAGCGCGTACGCACCGCCTACCGGCGCGAGAACCGCGCGGTGGCCGCCGCCTACGACGACGTGCGCGGGCATCCGGTCGTGCTGCCGCGGTCGGTCTGGCCGCAGGTGCCGCAGACCGGCGAGCAGGCCGGCGCGACCGTCGACGCCGTGCTCGTGGAGTGCGGCGACCTCGCCGCCGGCAGCGCCGACGTCGACACGCCCGACGACCTGTTCGCGCTCGCCGCGCGGCGCTCGAACGCCGAGTTCCTGGACGGCGTGGCGACCCTGAAGGAGCTCGACGCGCGGCTCGCGCAGCCCGAGCCGTTCGTGCTCAAGTCGGTCGACGGCGAGAAGACCCGGCGCACCGGCGGTCGCAGCCTGGTGCCGGTCACCGTGCTGCGCGACCGGGCGCTGACGCGCGGCCGCATGATCTCGGTCATCGCGCGCGTCGACGACGCCTACGCCGCCATCGTGGGATAGCACTCCCGAGAGCCGCTAACGTCCCTCTAAACTCCGCAAAACTCCTGCAACCGGCCCGTAATGGGATCGGCTCAGATGTCGATACGGGAAGTGGAGAAGAAGGAGCGTCGGATGCGCGCACATGCGCATAGCCTGGCCGGTCTCTCGCGCATTCCCGAGGCCGTCGTGTGGCTCGCCGAAGGCGAGATGGAGGATCGCAGGTCGCCCGAGGCGGCCGAGCTGCTCGGCGACCTGCCGCTGATGGCTGCCCTCCGCGCGTCCTCGCTCGCCCGGCTGCGCCGCGCCATGGAGTCGTCGCGCCTGCAAGCCGAGGCGCGCCGCGGCGTCGAGCTCGTCCTGCGCGACGGCCGGGCGCTCGACGCGACCATCCTCGCCGACGAGGACGCGGTCGTCGTCGTGCTCCGCGATGTCTCCCGCTACACGGCGCAGATCGACGAGCTGCGTCAGATGGCGGAGCGAGATCCCCTCACGGGACTGCTGAACCGGCGGGCCTTCCTCGAACGCGGCAAGGCCGAGCTGGCGCGAGGCGCGCGCAACGGTCGGCCGGTAGCGGTCGCTGTGGCCGACGTCGACCGCTTCGCGCAGCTCAACGACGCGCTCGGCCAGACGATGGGCGATGCCGTGCTGGCCGCGATCGCCCGGCTGCTGTCGTCCAGCCGCCCGAGCGACCTGGTGGGACGCATCGGCGGCGACGAGTTCGGGCTCGTGCTGCCCGACACCGACGCCGCCGGAGCGGCCCTGCGGCTGAAGCGCGCGATCGGCGAGCTGCAATCGGCCGTCGTGGTCGAATCCTCGCCCGCCTCGTTCTCGGCCGGCGTGCACGTGCCGACGCCCGACGAGACCCTCGAGATGGCGCTCTACCGGGCGGACGAGGCGCTCGAGCACGCGCGGCAATCCGGGGGCGGAAGGGTCCGCGCCACGTAGCTTGGAATAGCACGAGGGGGTCGGGGCGTTGAACAGCCCCGGATGACTCTCCTGCTCGACGCCCCCTGGTACGCTCGCTCCGTGCCGGAATCCCGCTCTCCCGAACGTGTCGAGTTCGAGGAGTCGGTCCTCGACCTGGCGGACGATGTCTGGCGGGTCGCACGGCGCCTGGCACGTGATGTGCCCGAGGCGGAGGACCTCGTCCAGGAGACCTACGTCCGGGCGATCCGGTCCTGGAAGAGCTACGAGCCCGGCACCAACCTGCGGGCGTGGCTGCTGCGGATCCTGCACAACTACGCCATCGACCAGGCGCGCCGCCGCCAGCGTGCCCCCGACGCCGAGCCGCTGGAAGAGGGCGACTACTACCTCTACAACCGGCTCGACCAGGGACTGCGCGGCGGCCAGGCCGACATCGAGCGGCTGATCGAGCAGCTCTCGCAGGGTCCGGTCATGGATGCGCTCGCCGACCTGCCGCAGAACTTCAAGGAGGTCGTGGTGCTCGTCGACCTCGGCGACTTCTCCTACCAGGAGGCCGCCGACATCCTCGAGATCCCGATCGGCACCGTGATGAGCCGGCTGCACCGCGGCCGGCGCGCCCTCAAGAAGGCCCTCGCCGACGGGAGCGTGGCGGCATGAGCTCGCAACGGTGTGAGCGAAGCGAATACCCTTGCGTGCGGTGGCGCACGCCGTGCGAAACTCGGAACGAGGGCACGGCGTGAGTCCCACCGTGGCCTGCCATGAGGCCGAGCAGCGCCTCCAGGCGTACGTCGACCGCGCGCTGACGCCCGCCGAGGTGGCGGCCATCGAGGCGCACCTCGCCGAGTGCCCGCCGTGCGCGCGCTGCTACAAGCTGGAGACGCAGATGCGCGAGACCATGCGCCGCATCGGCGACGAGCCCTGCCCCGAATCGCTCAAGGTCCGCCTGCGCAACCTGTGCGCGGAGTGCGACTGCGAGTAGGGTTCGCGGGTCGTGTCGCTTCCGCTGCAACCGCCGATCCAGCCGCAACTCGCCAAGTCCGCCAAGGAGCTGCCCCTCGGTGACGGCTGGGTGTACGAGCAGAAGTGGGACGGCTTCCGCGTGATCGCGTTCGTCGACGGCGACGAGGTGTACCTGCAGTCACGGGGCTCGAAGCCGCTCGACCGGTACTTCCCCGAGATCACCCTGCCCGCCGGCCGCTACGTGGTGGACGGCGAGATCGTGATCCTCGACGCCGACGGCCGCCCCGCGTTCGGCGCGCTGCAGCAGCGCATCCACCCGGCCGAGTCGCGCATCCAGCGGCTGTCGGAGGAGACGCCCGCGACGCTGCTGCCGTTCGACCTGCTGGCCGAGGGCGACGAGTCGCTGCTGGCGCTGCCGTTCTCCGAGCGCCGCGAGCGCCTCGCGAAGCTGCTCGGCGGTGCGCTGTCGCCCACCACCGCGACGCCCGATCCGGCCGTCGCCGAGGTCTGGCTCGACACCACCGAGGGCGTGATCGCGAAGGAGCTGGCGGCCTCGTACAAGCCCGGCAAGCGCGCCGGCATGTGGAAGGTCAAGCGCGTCCGCACCATCGACTGCGTGGTGATCGGCTACCGCGAGGGCAAGGAGGCGGAGACGGTCGGCTCGCTCATCCTGGCGCTCACCGACGACGACGGGAAGCTGGTGCCGATGGGGCACTCGTCCGGCTTCTCGGCCAAGCAGAAGCGCGAGCTGCTGGACCGGGTGCGGCCGTACGAGACGGGCGACCGCGGCTCCGGCGAGGTGTCGCGGTGGACGCAGGGCCGCGAGCTGGAGTGGGTCGGCCTGCGGCCCGAGCTGGTCGTCGAGGTGTCGTTCGACCACGCGTCGGGCGGCCGCATCCGGCACGGCGCCCGGCTGCACCGGTTTCGCGAGGACAAGCGGCCCGACGAGTGCCTGCTGGCCGACTTCTCGGCCGCGGAGACCGCCAGCTAGCCACGCGCGTTACGCTGTGTCCGGGCTCATCGCCGATTAGCCACGGACACTGACGGACATGTCGCTCGCCGCCGAACTCGCCGCCCGCCTCCGCTCGCGCATCGACGCGGGCGAGCTGGCACCGGGCGACCGTCTCCCGCCCGTCCGCGAGCTGGCCACGACCGAGCACGTCTCGGCGGCGGTGGCGGGCGAGGCGTACGCGATGCTGGCGCGCGAGAGCCGCGTCGTCTCGCGTGTCGGCCGCGGCACCTACGTGGCGCGGCCGCGCGAGGGCGACGACCTGCTGGTCGAGCTCGTCGCCAGCCGCCGCGCGCCCGCTCCCTCGGCCATCCTCGACCTGCAGGAGCGCCTGGCGGGCGCCCAGCGCGCCGGCGCGATCAACCTCTCCGCCGGGCTGCCGGTGGTCGACGACCGCGTCGCCGCCGCCGTCTCGGCCGAGCTCGAGGCCGTGGTGCGCGAGGAGGGGGCGTCGCTGTTCGGGTACGGCCCGCCGCGCGGCGACCTCGGCCTGCGCGAGCTGGTCGCCGATGCCTGGCGCGTCCGCGGGCTGCACGCCGATCCGGAGGCGATCCTGGTCACCACGTCGGGCCAGCAGGCCATCGACCTGGCCGTGCGGGCGCTGGTCGAGCCCGGCGACGTGGTGCTCTGCGAGACGCCGACGTACGCCGGTGCCGTCGACGCGCTGGTCGCCTCGCGGGCCCGCATCGTGCCGATCCCGGTCGACGCGCACGGCCTGCGCGTCGAGGCGGTGGCCGAGGCGATCCGGCTCGAGCGGCCGCGGCTGCTGTTCGCCAACCCGACCGGCAACAACGCCACCGGCACCGTGCTGTCCGACGAGCGCCGCGCCCGCCTGGCCGCCCTCAGCGCCGAGACCGGCCTGATCATCATCGAGGACGACACCGGCGCCGAGCTGGTGCACGACGGGCCCGTGCCGGCGCCGATCGCCTCGTTCGATCCCGAGGCGCCGGTCATCCTCGTCAAGAGCTACGCGAAGACGGTGCTGCCGGGCCTGCGTCTGGGCGTGATCCTGTCGCCGACGCACCTCGACCGCCGCGTGCTGGCCGCGAAGCTGGTCGCCGACCGCTACACGTCGCCACCCCTGGTGCGCGCGCTGGCCGGCTACCTGGCGCGACCGGAGGCGGCCACCAACCTGGAGCGCACGCGGCTGCTGTACCGCGACCGGCGCGACGCCTTCCTGCGCTCGCTCGAGCGCCGGCTGGGCGGCCGCGCCACGTGGCTCGCACCCCGCGCCGGCTTCAACCTCTGGCTGCGCCTGCCCGATCGCGTGTCGGAGGAGGAGATCTTCGCGCGCGGCGTCGAGCGCGGCGTGATCGTCTCGCCCGGCCACACGTACGTGCCGCCCGGCGTGCCCACCTCGCACCTGCGGCTGTCGTTCTCGACGATGACGCCGGCGCAGGCCGATCGCGGCGTCGCCCGCCTGGCGCTGGCGCTGCGCGACGCCCTCGGCGGGGGCGGCCGCGACCGCTCGTTCGAGAGCGTCTGAGGCGATACGCTGGCGGCGTGAGTCGCCTGCCGTCGTTCGAGCGCCTCGTCGTGGTCACCTGGATCGCGCTGTACGTCAACTTCTGCTCGGGCGCGCTCGTGCGAGTCACCAACTCGGGCCTCGGCTGTCCCGACTGGCCGCTCTGCAACGGCTCCGCCACCCCGCCGCTGGCCGGGCACGCGGTGATCGAGTTCTCGAACCGGATCCTGGCCGGGTCGGTCATCATCATCACGCTGCTGCTCGCGTACCGCGGTTGGCGCCACCCGAAGAAGCGCCTGGCGCTGGCCATCGCCATCGGCACGTTCGCGCAGGGCCCGCTCGGCGGCATCACCATCCTCGTCGACCTCCACCCGATCGCGGTGGCGAGCCACTTCCTGCTCGCGATCGTCGTCTTCACCCTGTCGACGGTGCTGCTCGTCGACACGCGGTTCGCGCCGGATCGCGACGTCGAATCGCCCGGCTGGCTGCGGCCCGCGACGCTCGCGTTCCTGGCGCTCGGCCTGACGCTGATCGTGTCGGGCGCCCTCGTCACCACCAGCAGTACGCACCCCGGCGCCGACGACGTGCCGCGCCTGTACGCGCTGCTCGACGTCGCCTACTGGCACGTGCGGATCGCGGTCCTCTACGTGAGCGCGCTGGCGGTGTTCCTGTTCGGGCTGTCGCGGCTCGACGTGACGTCGCGGCGCGTGCCGCGGCTGGCCTGGGCCGTCGTCGCCCTGACCGCCACGCAGGTCGTGATCGGCGAGGTGCAGTGGCGCAACGAGCTGCCCTGGTACCTCGTCTGGGCCCACGTCATGACCGGCACCCTGCTGTGGAGCAGCCTGGTGGCGCTGGGCCGGACGCTGCTGCCCGCCCCGGCGGTCAGTCCTTCCAGGGCCCCCAGCCCGTCACCCGCTCGGGCGTGATCCGCAGGACGTAGCCGTCGGGCGGCGTGTCGGTGTCGGGGAACCGGCGCTCGTCGCCGAAGTAGACGTGCGCCAGTTCCTGGAGCAGCTTCGCGCCGCCGCCCTCCTGCACGCGGCCGGTGCCGTAGACGACGAGGTGCTCGTCCACGTCCTGGGCGTTGCGCGTCGGCGACTGGAACGAGACGACCACGCGCGGATCGCGCCGCACGTTTCGCAGCTTGCGCTGGTCCGACAGGTGCGCCGACACGATCTCGTCGCCGTCCATGCCGGTCCAGATGCAGACGACGTTCGGCGTGCCGCCCTCGTCCAGCGTGACGATGTGGGCGAGGTTGCCGCCGGTGACGACCTCGCGGGCGGCGTCGTTCAGGACGGGCACGTGCGGGCTCCTTCGTTCAGTGCTTCCAGGCCATCCACGTCGCCGAGTTGAAGAAGCTCGCGACGAAGCTGCCCGGGGTGACCAGCTGGTCGCAGGCGGCGCGGATGTCGTCGGGCAGGTCCATGTCGCCGGCCGCGAGCAGGCCGGTCAGCTGGTCGACCGACTTGGGGCCGATGATCGGCGCGGTGACGCCGGGCTGGTCCTTCGTCCACAGCGCGGCCAGCAGCGCCGGCTCGTAGCCCGCGGCGCGGGCCAGCGCGGCGAAGGCGTTGCCCGCCTCGATGCCGGCGGCGGTCACGCGCTCGGCGTAGATGCCGCCGCGCAGCGCCGCGCGGGAGTCGGCCTCGCGGCCGGTCTCCGAGGCGTAGCGGCCGGCCAGCATGCCCATCGCGAGGGGCGACCAGCAGAGGACGCCGACGCCGTGGCGCCGGCACATGGGCAGCAGCTCGTTCTCGATCCGGCGGTCGAGCAGGTTGTAGGGCGACTGCTCGGAGACCACGCGCACGACGCCTTTCAGCTCAGCCGTCATGATCGCCTCCATGACGTGCCAGGCGGGCGACGTCGACGTGCCGACGTACCGCACCTTGCCGGCGCGCACCAGGTCGTCCAGCGCGCCGAGCGTCTCGTCCAGCGGCACGTCCAGGTCGGGCCGGTGCGACTGGTACAGGTCGATGTGTTCGAGCCGCAGGCGCTGCAGCGACTCCTCGCAGGCGCGGATCAGGTGGGCGCGCGAGTTGCCGCGGTCGTTCGGGCCCGGGCCGGTCGGATAGTGGAACTTCGTCGCGACCAGGACATCGTCGCGCCGGCCGCGCAGGCGCAGGGCCTTGCCGATGACGCGCTCCGCCTCGCCGGCGCGGTACGAGTTCGACGTGTCGATCAGGTTGATGCCGCCGTCGATGGCGGCGTGGATCATGCGGATCGACTCGTCCTCGGAGGTCGGGTTGAGGATGTTGTCGGTGCCGAGCGCGAGCGCCGACACGAACACCCCGCTGCGGCCGAGCCGACGTGTCTGCATCAGCGCGCCGTATAGCCCGCGTCGACCGGCACGACCGCGCCCGTCATGTAGCTCGCGGCATCGGAGGCCAGGAACACGACGACCTCGGCGATCTCGTCGGGCTGCGCGACCCGGGCCATCGGGATCGCCCGCTCGGCCATCGCGGCCAGCTCGTCGTCGGTCATCGGGGTCGTCCGCCCCGCCGCGCGCAGCATCGGCGTGTCGACCTCGCCCGGTGCGACCGCGTTGACGCGGATGCCGTCGCGCGCGTGGTCGAGCGCCATCGCGCGGGTGAGGTTGTGGACGGCGCCCTTCGCGGCGCAGTAGGCGGTGTGGCCCTGGCCGCCGGTGCCGCCCCAGATCGAGCCGAAGTTGACGATCGCACCCGATCCGGCGGGCTTCATCACCCGCACCGCGGCGCGGCTCATGAAGAAGGTTCCGTCAACGTTGACGCGGAACTGGCGGTGCCACGACTCGTCATCGGTGCCCAGCGCATCGGCGCGGACGATCGTGCCGGCGGCGTTGACCAGCGCGCTCAGGCGGCCGTGCCGCTCGACGGTCTCCGTCACGGCGTGCTCGCAGAAGGCCGAGTCGGTCACGTCGCCCGCCACCACGGTGGCGCCGATGCCGGCCGCGACGTTGGCCGCGCCGAGGCCGTCGCGGTCGACGATCACCACGCGGGCGCCGGCACCGGACAGCAGCCGAGCGCAGGCCGCGCCCATGCCGGAGGCGCCGCCGGTGACGATGACGATTCGGCCCTTCACGCCGGAGAGCATAGTTGCCCTCTAGGAGCGGATGCGCTCGCCCTCCGGGTCGTAGAGCGGCTCGGCGCGCACCTCGGCGCCGACCCAGTCCCCGAAGATGTCGACCTCGAGTCGCGTGCCCGGCTCGGCGGCCTCCGGCGGGCACCCAGGCCCAGGCGATCGAGGCCGCGACCGCGAAGCCGTAGCCGCCGGTGGTGACGCGGCCCAGCGACCTCGCCGTCGGTGCGGCGGACGGGCTCGGAGCCCAGAGCGATCGCGCGCGGCTCGTCCAGCACGCAGGCAGACCAGCCGGCGTCGGCGGGCTCGCCGACGGCGCGGCTGGCGACGACCGCGGTGCGGCCGATGAAGCTCGACGCCCTTGTCGCGGCTTCACGGCGAAGCCGAGGCCGGCCTCGTCGGGCGACGTGTCGGGCGTGATGTCGGTGGCCCAGGCGCGGTAGCCCTTCTCCAGGCGCAGCGCGTCGATGGCGCGGTAGCCGCACGGCACGCAGGCCGTGCACCTGGCCGGCGTCGTAGAGGTCGTCCCACAGCCGCGTGCCGTACTCGGCCGGGCAGTACAGCTCCCAGCCGAGCTCGCCGACGTACGTCACGCGCGACGGCCAGGCACGGCACGTCGCCGACCGCGATCTCGCGCGGCCGACAGGTACGGGAAGTCGGCGTGGGCGAGCGACGTCTTGCGTCAGGCCCTGCAGGATGTCGCGGGCACGCGGGCCCCAGAGGCCGAAGCAGGCCCGGCTCGCGGTCACGTCGGTGACGTGCACGCGAGCCGTCGCGCGGCAGCGTGTCGCTCGATCCAGCGCCGGTCGTGGGTGCCGAAGGCGGTGCCGGTGATGAGCAGGAAGCGGTCCTCGGCCGTGCGGATCACCGACAGGTCGCACTCGATGCCGCCGTGGTGGTTCAGCATCTGCGTGTAGGTGACGCGCCCGACCGGCCGGCGAGACGTCGTTCGCGCACAGCCGCTGCAGCAGGTCGAGCGCGCCGGGGCCGACGACCTCGATCTTCGCGAAGCTGGTCTCGTCGAACAGGCCCGGCCGCGTGCGGGTGGCAGCCGCTTCGGCGGCGATGGCGGGCGACCAGTTCTGGCCCGCCCAGCCTCGCGGCCGCAGCGACTCGTCGCCGCCGCCGGCGTTGGACTCGTACCAGTTCACGCGCTCCCAGCCGGACTTCTCGCCGAAGGCGGCACCGAGCGCGACGTGGCGGGCGTAGGCGGGCGAGACCCGCAGCGGCCGGCCGGCCTTCGCGCTCCTCGCCGGGATACTTGATGTCGTAGTACTTCGACAACGCCTCGTAGGTGCGCGCCAGGGTGTAGCGCTGCGACCCGTAGGTGGCGCCGAAGCGCCGGATGTCGAGCGCCCAGACCTCCCACTCCGGCTGGCCGTCGACGATCCACTCGGCCATCGTCTTGCCGATGCCGCCGGCGCCGGCGAGCCCGTGGGCGCAGAAGCCGGCGGCGACCCAGAAGCCGGGCACCTCGCGACTCGCCGAGGATGAACTCGGCGTCGGGCGTGAACGCCTCCGGGCCGTTGAAGAAGCTTCTTGATCGGCAGCGTCTCGAGGGCCGGGACGCGGTGGATCGCGTTCGTCATCAGCTCCTCCATCCGGTCCCAGTCCTCGGACAGCAGCTGCGCCTCGAAGCCCTCCGGGATGCCGTCCAGCGCCCACGAGGCGGGGTTGCGCTCGTAGCCGCCCATCACGAGGCCGCCGACCTCGGTGCGGAAGTAGACGAGGTTGTCGGGGTCGCGCAGCGTGGGCAGCGGCGGCAGGGCCGGATCGGCCGGCTCGGTGACGACGTACTGGTGGCCGAACGGGATGATCGGGATGTGCGACGCCGACGAGGCGGCCGACCTCGGGCGCGTACATGCCGGCGGCGTTGACGACGACCTCGCACTCGATGCGGCCCTTGTCGGTGACGACGGCGCAGACGCGGCCGTCCCGCTGCTCGATCGCCAGCACCTTCGTGCGCGTCTCGAGCTCCGCGCCCAGGAGCCGCGCGGCGTCGGCGAGCGCGAACGTGAGCTGGCTCGGGTCGAGGTAGCCGTCGTACGGCAGGTAGGCGGCCGCCAGCACGCCGTCGGTCGACATGAGCGGGAACTTCTCCTGCGCCTCGGCCGCGGAGATGATCTCCATCGGCAGGCCGAAGGTGCGGGCCCAGGCGTTCTGGCGCCGGATCTCCTCCAGCCGCGCCTGCGACGACGCGAGCCGGAGGCCGCCCAGCTGGTGCCAGCCGGGGTCCTTCCCGGTCTCACGCTCCAGCTCGCCGTAGAGGCCGACGGAGTACATCATCATCCGGGTCAGCGAGACGGACGAGCGCAGCTGTCCGACGAGCCCGGCGGAGTGCCAGGTGGAGCCGTGCGTGAGCCCGTACTGCTCGACCAGCACGGAGTCCGTCCAGCCGAGCTTCGCGAGGTGGTACAGGACGGAGCAGCCGCCGACGCCGCCCCCGATCACCACAGCCCGAGCGCGTTCCCGCACGGTTCGCCTCCTGGTCTAGACCAAGGGGAGTGTGCCAAACCCGTGCGCTTCCGTGTGCGTTCCATGTGCGGGGTCTGACCCCGAAACGGCCCGTTCTGGGGTCTGACCCCAGAACGTTTCCGCGCGGGACCGCCACGGATCGTGCGATCGGTACGGCGGCGGTGGCGTTTCGGCGCGGTGCGTGCGCCGCGCGTCACGTCGGGTCAGGTAGCTTGGGAAGCCAGGGCGATCGCGACGACGGCGGCGGCGAAGGCGAGGCCGATGCCGATCGCGCCCAGCTTCGCGAGCGGGGTGCGCAGCGCGAGGACGCCGAGGATCGCCGCGCCGAGCGCCGCCGACAGCGCGCTCAGCACGGCGACGTCGCGGGTCTCGGGGACGTCGCTGCCGGCGGCGAGGGCCGGAATCAGCGCGACGCCGCCGATGGCCGCCGACCACAGCGGCGCACCCGGGCTCTTGTACTCGCGGCGGGCCAGGAGGCGCGGCGTCACGAAGCGGTCGATCAGCGGCCCGATCAGGATCCCGACCGGCCCGACGGCCAGCAGGCCGGCCATCGTCGTGACGACGAGGATCGCGCTCGCCATCGCCAGCGTGCGACGGTCGAGTTCCCCGGTCATGCGGGCCGCTTCGGCACGAGCACGCGGCGCCGGAACTCGCACACGACCTCGTCGCGCTGGTTCCAGGCGATCGTCTCGACGTAGACGATGCCGCGGTCGGGCTTCGATCGCGACTCGGCCTTCTCGAGCACGGTCGTCTTGGCGTAGATGGTGTCGCCGTGGAAGGTCGGCTTCGCGTGCTTGAGCGACTCGATCTCGAGGTTCGCGATCGCCTTGCCCGACACGTCCGGCACGCTCATGCCGAGCGCCAGCGAGTAGACGAGGTTCCCCACCACGACGTTCCTCTTGAACTGCGTCTCCGTCTCGGCGTAGTGCGCATCGGTGTGGAGCGGGTGGTGGTTCATCGTGATCATGCAGAACAGGTGGTCGTCGGCTTCGGTGATCGTCTTGCCGGGCCAGTGCACGTACACGTCGCCGACCTCGAAGTCCTCGAGGTAGCGGCCGAAGCGCGTGTCCCTGGCGTGGATCTCGCGGCCCATCGTCACCCCTTGTACCGCGCCAGCAGCCCGCGCGCGATGATCGTCTTCTGGATCTCGGACGTGCCCTCGCCGATCAGCAGCATCGGCGCGTCGCGGTAGAGCCGCTCGATCTCGTACTCCTTCGAGTAGCCGTAGCCGCCGTGGATGCGGAACGACTCCTCGACGACCTCCTTGCACATCTCCGACGCGAAGTACTTGGCCATGCCGGTCTCGACGTCGGCGCGGCGGCCGGCGTCCTTGGCGCGCGCGGCCTGCACGGTCAGCAGGCGCGCCGCCTCGATCTTGGTCGCCATCTCGGCCAGCTTGAACTGGATCGCCTGGTGGCGGTGCAGCGGCTTGCCGAACGTCTCGCGCTCGTGGGCGTACCGGATGCCGAGCTCGTACGCGCGCCGCGCGACGCCCACGCCGCGGGCCGCCACGTTCGCGCGGCCAACCTCGACGCCGCTCATCATCTGCGCGAACCCCTTGCCGATGCCCGCCTCGCCGCCGAGCAGCGCGTCGTCCGGCACGCGGTGGTTGTCGAACACCAGCTCCGTCGTCTCGACGCCCTTGTAGCCCAGCTTGTGCAGCTGCGGCGGGATCGTGAGGCCGCCCTGCTCGGCCACGCCCGGCTCCTTGACGACCATGAAGCACGACATGCCGGTGTGCGGCGGGTCGGCCGCCGGGTCGGTCTTCACCAGGGTCGCGACCACGCTCGAGCGCAGGCCGTTCGTGACCCACATCTTCTGGCCGTTGATGAGCCAGTCGTCGCCGTCGCGCACGGCGGTGGAGAGGATCGCCTGCACGTCGGAGCCGCAGTGCGGCTCGGTCATCGAGAAGGCGCCCCGCACCTCGCCGGTCGCCATCTGCGGCAGCAGGCGCTCGCGCTGCTCGTCCGTGCCGCTCTGCAGCAGCATCGACGAGCAGATGAAGTGCGTGTTGATGATGCCCGAGACCGACATCCAGCCGCGCGAGATCTCCTCGATCGCGAGGCAGTAGGTGGTCAGGTCGAGGCCCATCCCGCCGTACTGCTCGGGGATCGTGAAGCCGAAGATGCCGAGCTCGCGCAACCCCTGGACGATCTCGTCGGGGAACCGGTCGGCCGCCTCGTACTCCGATGCGCGCGGGATGATCTCGCCGTCCACGAAGTCCCGTACCGCGAGCAGGATGTCCTCCTGGTCGGAAGAGAGGCCGAGCGCACGGAAGTCGGGCGCCGACATCAGCCCTCCGCGGGGGTTGGCGTCATGCCGGCCGCGCGACCGGCGGCCTCCACCTGGAGCGCCATCTTGCGGCTCGCCTCGTCGATCATCTCGCCGTTGAACATGACCGCGCCGCGGCCCTCGTCCTCGGTCGCGATGCGGTACGCGTCGAGGATCGCCACGGCGAGGTCGAACTGCTTCTGCTCGGGCGAGTAGACCTCGTTCGCGATCGTGATCTGGTCGGGGTGCAGCGCCCACTTGCCGTCCATGCCCAGCAGCCGCGAGCGGCGCGCGACCTCGCGCATGCCGTCCAGGTCGCGGATCGCGGCGAACGGCCCGTCGATCGCCTGCAGCCCGTACGCGCGCGCCGTGTTGACGATGCGCGCGTTGATGTAGTGCCACTGGTCGCCCGGATAGTCGCGCTCGATCGCGCCGACCGTCAGCTGCGGCACGCCGAGGTTCGCGGCATAGTCGCCGGGGCCGAAGATGATCGTCTCGGCGCGCGGCGAGGCGGCCGCGATCTCCTCCATCTTGACCGTGCCGTGGCCCGTCTCGATCTGCAGCTCGAGGCCGATGCGGCCCACCTCGAGTCCCAGGTCGAGCTCGAGCTGCGTCAGCAGGTGCGCCACGAAGTGCACGTGCGAGGCGTCGTGGACCTTCGGGATCATGATGCAGTCGAGCTGCGCGCCGGCGCCCTCGACGATGTACGTGATGTCGCGCCAGCACCACCGCGTCGCGACCCCGTTGATGCGCACGACCTTCGTCTTCGCCGTCCACTCCTCGCGCAGCGCGTCGACGATGTTCTGGCGCGTCGCGTCGGTCTTCTCCGACTCCGCCACCGCGTCCTCGAGGTCGAGGAACACCTGGTCGGCCGGCAGCGTGCGGGCCTTGAGGAGCATCTTCGGGCTCGAGCCCGGGACGGCGAGGCAGGATCGGCGAAGGCGCATTCCGGGATCCTAGATCGCATCCGCCCGGTGCTGCGGCACGCCGTCGGGCCAGAGTCGTACGCTTCGCAGGTGGACCAGATGCGGCTCCTCCTGGCACGGCACGGCCACGCGACGAGCGGGCCCGACCATCGCTGGACGGCCGAGGACCCGCTGACGGCGCTCGGCCACCGCCAGGCGGCGGAGCTCGGCCGGCACGTCGCGTCGCTGCGCCGGCCACCGACGCGCATCATCGCGTCGCCGGCCGTCCGGGCCCGGCAGACCGCCGCCGCCTGCGCCCGCGAGCTCGGCCTCGAGGTGTCGATCGACGACCGGCTGATCGAGTTCGGATCGGGTGCGATCTCGCCGTTCACCCTGTCGGAGATGTTCGAGCAGATGCCGTACGACGAGATCTGGCACGCCGACGACTCGGCCTGGGACGGCGAGAGCGTCGGCACCTTCTGGAGCCGCACCGCCGACGCGATCGAGGAGGTCATCGCCGGTGGCGGGCTGCCGCTGGTGGTCTCGCACGGCGGCACGACGACGGCGATCCTGCGCCACCTGCTGCACGTCGGGCCCGGCTCGCCCGACGCGATCCACTTCTTCATGTCCAACGCCGGGCTGTCCGACGTGCGCCTGCGCGCCGACCGCATGGGCCGCCGCCGCTCGATGCTGATGCGCATGAATGACACCCACTACCTGTCCGACGTCACGGAAGTCTGAGGGCCCGAACCGGTACCCTGCCGCGCATGCGTCGCGTGTTGTCCGGGACCCTGGCCGCGCTGGCGGTCGCCGTCCCCGCCCAGGCCGCTCCGTCGCTCGTCTCGGCCACCGCCGACGGCGTACCCGTGGCCGTCACCGTCGACGAGCACCTGGGAGCGGGCACCGCCTCGTTCCAGGTACCGCCGGGCGCCGGCCTGAACGCGGCGTCGGTGTACGAGATCGTCGTCGACACCGGCTCGTGGCAGGCCCGTGAGGCGCGCGTCACGGGTCGCGGCGTCAGCGTCGCCATCAGCGGCACGCGCGTCACGATCCGCCTGCGCCCCGCTGCCACGTCGTGGAGCCCGGCGCTCGCGGTGTGCACCGCCGACGGAGCCTGCGGCGACGCCACCACGCGCGCGACCGAGGATCTGAGCGGCCGGGCCGAGGGCGTCCTCAGCGACCTGCGCGCCGCCGTGCCGCCGGGCGGCCCTGCGATCCGCGCCGGGCTCTGGCAGGCGTCGAACGCGCAGTACCTGGCGCCCGCGGTCTACGACGCCGCCGTCCGCGCGTTCACCGTGCGCCTCGGCAACCCGCACCTGCGCCTCAGCGGCGCGCCGGCCACCGGCGCCTACGAGGCCTTCCTGCCGAACGCGGTGCTGCCCTCCTACCTCGGCATCGCCGCCGCCGGCGATGTCGACGCGGGGAGCATCGTGGTGACCCGCACCGACGGTCCGAGGACGAGGCTGGTCGCAGCGCCCGTGCTCACTCGCGTCGCCGGTGGCGTCGAGCTGCGGATCGCGGGCATCGGCTACTCGACGGCGACCTACCGCATCTACGGCGTGTCACGCGCCCTGCCGACCAGGATCCGGTCGCTCGGGGTGCGCCGGCCGTCGGCGGCCAGGGTCCGGCTCGGCTGGCGGGCCCCGGCGCGGAACGGCGCCATGCCGGTGACGACCTATCGCGTGCGCTGCGGCACGAGCGCGGCCACCGTCCGCGGCCGCAGCGTCCTCATCCGCGCTCGGGCGGGCGTGACGTGCTCGATCCGGCCGCACTCGGCCGCCGGCTATGGCCCGGCCGTGCTGAAGCGGGTCTGAGCGCCGTCAGACCTGGAACCGGGTGATCGCCTCGAGGTGCTCCTCGCGGAGCGCGTGGTCGACGACGCCGAGCCCGGTCTCCGGTGCCATGCACAGCACGCCGACCTTGCCGAGGTGCACGTTCTCGGACACGTCGTCGGCGGCCCGGCCGGCCTCGGTCAGCGGGTAGGTCTTGGAGAGGATCGGGTGCGTGCGCGCCTGGCGCACGAGCTCGTTGGCGCGCCACGCCTCGCTGTAGTTGGCGAGGTGCGAGCCGACGATCGACTTCGCGAACATCCACAGGTAGCGGTTGTCGAACTCGTGCAGGAAGCCCGACGTCGACGCGCAGGTGACGACCTTGCCGCCGCGGCGCGCGACGAACACCGAGGCGCCGAACGTGTCGCGCCCCGGGTGCTCGAAGACGATGTCGACGTCGCGGCCGCCGGTCAGCTGGCGGATCGTCTTGCCCAGCCGCAGCGCCTCCTTGGGGTTCTGCTTGCCCGTCTCCGGATCCCAGAACTGGAACGCGAGCTCCTTGCGGTCGATCACCAGGTCGGCGCCCATCGAGCGGCAGACGGCCGCCTTCTCGGGGCTCGAGACGACGCACAGCGGTGTGCCGCCGCCGTTCAGCACGTACTGCGTCGCGAAGCCGCCGAGGCCGCCGCCGGCACCCCAGATCAGCACCACGTCGCCCTGCTGCATGCGGGCGCCGTTCGGGCCGACGAGCATGCGGTAGGCGGTGCAGTTGGTGAGCGGCATCGACGCCGCCTCCTCCCACGTCAGGTGCCCCGCCTTCGGCATCAGCTGGTCGGCCTTCGCCAGGCACACCTCGCCCAGGCCGCCGTAGTTGGACTCGAAGCCCCACACGCGCTGGTCGGGGTCGAGGATCGTGTCGTCGTGGCCCTGCGGATCCTCCAGCGCCACGTCGTTCGGGTGCACGACCACGCGGTCGCCGGGCTTCCACTTGGAGACGGCGGAGCCGGTGCGCAGCACGACGCCGGCGGCGTCGGAGCCGACGACGTGGAACGCCTGGTCGTGGCGCTTGCCCCAGTAGCCGCGCACCTTCGCGTAGCGCGACAGGAAGGCGAAGGTCGGCACCGGCTCGAAGATGGCCGACCAGACGGTGTTGAAGTTGATCGAGGACGCCATCGTCCCGATCAGCACCTCGTCGGGTGCGATCTCGGGTACCGGCACCTCCTCCACGTGCATGGCCGCCGACGGCCGCTTCTCCGAGCGCGGCAGCTTGCCGAGCGTCTCCGCATCCTCGGCGTGCAGCGCGACGGCGGTGTAGGAATCGGGCAGTTCGATCGCCGCGAACTCCTCGCTCGACGCCCCCGCGTCGACCGCGCGCAGTACGGCCTTGGTGAGATCCGACGCCATCAGTGCTCCTTCGGTGCGATGCCGGTGATGATCGCCGATCGCGGCCGGACGGCGTTGCAGACCCTGCTAGCCTGGGCGCCAGATGGGGATGCGGCCAAACGGCGGCTCGTCGGCCGACACCGACGCGATCTTCACGCCGATCCGCACCGCCAACGCGTTCGAGCAGACCGTTGAGCGAATCGGCCGGGCGATCAAGATGGGCCTGCTCCGGCCATCGGAGCGGCTGCCCTCGGAGCGTGACCTGGCGACGCAGCTCGCGCTGTCCCGGTCGACCGTGCGCGAGGCGCTGCGCGTGCTCGCCGAGGCCGGCTACCTGGAGGCGCGGCGGGGCCGGGGCGGCGGCACGTTCGTGGCCGAGGTGCTGCCCCAGCTCGAGGCGCGCGACCCGCACGACGTGCTGCGCGACCTCGGCGGCAGCCTGGGCGACACGCTCATCCTGCGCCGCGTGCTCGAGGTCGGCTCGGCCGAGCTGGCCGCCGAGCACGCCACCCGCGCCGACGTCGAGCGGCTGGCCGAGCTGATCGAGGAGGTGGCCGGATTCGACGCGGGCTCCTATCCGTCGTACCGCGCCGTCGACTCGCGCCTGCACATCGCCATCGCCGCCATCTCCGGGTCGCTGCAGCTGGTCGAGGCGATCACGCAGACCCACGGCGTCATCTCGGACGTCATGAACGGCATGCCCCGCTCGAACGAGACCCTGGACAACTCCACCGCCCAGCACCACCGGCTGCTGGCGGCGATCGAGAGCCATGACCGCGACGCGGCTCGCGTCGTGATGCGCGAGCACGTCGAGGGCATCGAGCGCCTCATCGCGGGCCTGATCCCGGTCACATGAGAGTCCTCGTCGCGCACTGCGAGATCGCATACGCGGGCCGCCTCGAGACCCGCCTCGCGCCGGGCGACCGCGTCGTGCTGTTCAAGGACGACGGCTCGGTGTGCGTGCACGCGCTGAAGGGCGCGAAGCCGATCAACTACATGCCGGGGCCGACCATCGTCGAGGAGACCGACGACGTGATCCGCATCCGGCGGCCGGCGAGCGGCGAGACGCTGACGATCCTGCTGCTCGGCACCCACGCCGACGACCGCCACGTCCTGATCGACGACGCCATCTTCGAGCGCCAGGGCCGCGAGAAGGAGATCCAGGCGCTGCTCGCCCGCGCCCTCCACCTGATCGAGCCCGGGCTGGTGCTGGTCGAGCGCGAGCGGCCGACCGACGTCGGGCCGGTCGACCTGTTCTGCCGCGACGCGGCGGGCCTGGTGGCGCTCGTCGAGGTGAAGCGCGTGCGCGCCGTCGCGGCCGCCGTCGAGCAGGTGATCCGCTACCGCGAGCAGGTCGACCTGACGCCGTCGCTGGCGCCCGCCCGCGCGATCGTCGCCGCGCCCGAGTTCGCGCCCCAGGCGCGCGTGCTGGCGGAGGCGCGGGGCGTCGAGTGCGTGGTGTTCGATCCGGCGCTCCTGCGGGGCGCAGCGGAGCCCGACCTGACGCTTTTCTGACGAAACCTCCCGCATGGGGCACGGCGGTAGCCACGAACGGGGGATGAGACGAAGGCGGATTGTTCCGATCCATTCATCCATGCAGCCGATGTCCACCCAGGCCGAGTATCGCCTCCTCGACGCCGTCATGAACGTGAGTGCGCTGACGGACGCCGCACCGACATTGCCGGCCCGGGAGCGCCTCAAGGGCATCGTCGGCTATCGCCTCTACCGGGCGCTGGTCGGCAGCCTCGTCCCCTGAACGGGAACCGGCCGGGCGCGAGGCCCGGCCGTCGGGAAGGTGGTGGTCGGTGGCGAGCCCGAGGCTCGCAACCGCATGCTCGCACCCGCCGCGTCAGGGCCTGATACGGCGCTGG
Source organism: uncultured Actinomycetes bacterium (assembly GCA_963722525.1). Taxonomy (GTDB): domain Bacteria; phylum Actinomycetota; class Thermoleophilia; order Gaiellales; family F1-60-MAGs149; genus VFJZ01. Next base: position 2,993,033 of record CAVRMM010000002.1, read on the forward strand.
TAAGGAGCCGGTTCAGATGTCGAACGTCGCGCCCGGCAGCGCCAGGTCGGTGGCCGGGAACGTCGTCCGGGCGGCCGCCAGCGACACCTCGCGGTCCTCGGCCGCCAGGTGCGTCAGCACCAGCCGGCCGGCCGCGGCGTCGCGCGCCATCGCGGCCGCCTGCGGCGCGGTCATGTGGATGCCGTCGGGCGCGCCGGTCTGCACCGCGTAGGTGGCCTCGGACAGCAGCAGGTCGGCGCCGCGCGCATGCTCGACCAGGTCGGAGGTCAGCGCCGCGTCGCCGGTGAACACGAGCGCGCGGTCGCCGTCGTCGATGCGCGTGGCGTAGGAGTGGGCCGAGTGCCGCGTGCGCGAGAACCGGAGCGTCGCGCCGGCCACCGTCAGCGCCTCGGTGCTGCGGTACTCGCGCACCGTCAGCGCGCGCTCCAGCCCGCCGATGGTGCTGCCGAACGCATCGAGGATCTCGGCCAGCACCACGCGGCCGCCCGGCGGCGTGTACAGGGTCGCGCCGGGCCACTCGAGCGGCCCGTACCGGATGCCGAACATGACCGACCACAGGTCGCTGATGTGGTCGGGATCGAGGTGGCTGAGCACGATCGCCGTCGGACCGGCCTCGCGCTCGGCCCGCAGGCGCCCGAGCACCCCGTTGCCGCAGTCCAGCAGCAGGCTGCCGCCACTGGTGTCGACGAGGTAGCCCGACGACGCCTCGCCCGGGTTCGGCCAGGACGGCGACGAGCCGAGAATCGTCAGGCGCACCGGCTCACATGCCCATCGCGTGGTAGCCGGCGTCGACGTAGGCGATGGTGCCCGTCACGTTCTCGGCCTCGAGCAGGTACAGCGCCGTCTTCGCGACGTCGGAGGCGTCGATGTTGCGCTTCAGCGGCGACCGCTCGGCGACGATCTCCTCCATCGTCGTGAAGCCGGGGATCGACCGCGCGGCCAGCGTCCGCACCGGTCCCGCCGACACCGCGTTGATGCGGATGTTGGACGGCCCGAGATCGGCTGCCAGGTAGCGCATCGACGCGTCCAGCGCGGCCTTCGCCACGCCCATCACGTTGTACTTCGGGACGGCCCGCTCGCCGCCCAGGTAGGTCATCGTCACGATGGAGCCGCCGCCGCGCTCGGCCATGATCGGCTCGGCGCGGCGCGCCATCGCGGTGAGGGAGTAGGCGGAGATGTCCAGCGCGAGCCAGAAGTCGTCGCGCGCCGTGTCCACGAACCGGCCCTGGAGATCGTGCGCCTGGGCGTAGGCGACGGAGTGCACCATCAGGTCGAGCCCGCCGAGGCCCTCCACGATCTCGCCGAAGGCGCGGTCGAGGTCCTCGTCCGAGCGCACGTCGCACTCCACCACGATGTCGGAGCCGATCGACGCAGCCAGCTCGGTCACGGACTTCTTGATCCGCTCGCCCTGGTACGTGAACGCCAGCTTCGCGCCGCGTGCGTGCAGCTCCTGGGCGATGCGCCCAGGCGATGGAGCGGCGGTTCGCGACACCGGCCACGAGCGCGAGCTTTCCTTCGAGCACGATTCGCCGTCCTTGCGTCGTTGTCGCGGAGAATCTATCGCGGACGGTGCGGGACCCGTCGCGGCGGACATCGCCCGCTACTGTTGGTACATGGGACGGGGGGCGTTCGTGCTGGTGCTTGTCCTGTCGCTCGGCGCGGCTCCGGCCGCCCAAGCGGCGACGCCGGCCGTCGGCTTCAAGCGCCCGACCATCGTGCGCAACGTGGCGGGCACGCAGATCACCTCGCTGCCCCGCGGCCGCGCCCTGCAGTTCGACGTGCGCTACGTCGTCCGCAACGTGCCGGCGCGGTGGACGCAGGCGACCGCCCAGGTGTTCGTGACGCTCACCCGCGGCACCGAGGTGCTGCGCTTCCAGACCCGGCGGGCGCAGACCGAGACCGGCACCTGGCGCTGGGTCGTGAAGGGCGCGGAGGTACGCATCCCGACCTCGTATGCAGCCGGGCGCTACAAGCTCCGCGTCCGCGTCGAGATCCGCCACGGCGGCATGCGCGTGGCCCGCGTGATCCACGACCGGCGCGCCACCGTCCGCTGACGGCAGCGCGCCGCATCGCAAACGTCTGATCTATCCGCGCGCCTCGGCCAGCGCGCGCTTGGCGAGCACGCCCGCCAGGTGGCGCTTGTACTCGGCCGAGCCGTCGAGGTCGTCGATCGGCGACGTGCCCTCGCCGGCGCGCGCCCCGGCCTCGTCGATCGGGCCGCCGGCGTTGACGACCTCCTCGAAGCCGGTGGCGCGCACCGGCCGCGAGCCGAGGCCCGTGATGGCGCAGGTGACCTTGCCGTCGCGGATCGGCGACGGCCGCGCCGACGATCGACCAGTCGATGGCCCGCCGGTGGAACTTGGCGTACGCGGACTGGCCGGCGTCGGTGGGCAGGCGGACGTCGACGATCAGCTCGTCCTCGGCCAGCGACGTCGTCAGGTAGTCGACCACCAGGTCGGCCGCCGCGATCGAGCGCGAGCCCGAGGCGCTGCGCACCGTCACCGACCCGCCGACGGCGAGCAGGGCGGTCGGCAGGTCGGCGTGCGGGTCGGCGTGGGCCAGCGAGCCGCCGATCGTGCCGCGGTTGCGGACGGCGGGCGAGCCGATGCCGGCCGCCGGCCTGGGCGACGGCGCGCGGCAGCCGCGCCGGATCTCGGCCGAGTCGGCGATCTCCCGGTGCCGGGTCATGGCGCCGATCACGATCTCGCCGCCCTCCTCGCGGATGCCGGTCAGCTCGCCGATGCCCGACAGGTCGACGAGCGCGTCCGGTGAGGCGAGCCGCAGCCGCATCATCGGGACGAGGGACTGGCCGCCGGCGATCGGCTTGGCGCCGTCGCGGATGGCGGCGAGCGCCTCGTCGAGCGAGGCGCGCCTTCGTGTAGCTGAGAGCGAGCGGGATCATGCCCCTGCCCCCTGGTTCGAGGTGCGGATGGCGTCCCAGATGCGATGCGGCTGCATCGGCATCTCGAGGTGGCGGATGCCGAGCGACGACAGCGCGTCGACGGCGGCGTTGACCACCGCCGGCGTGGCCGCGATCGTGCCGGCCTCGCCGATGCCCTTGGCGCCGAGCGGGTTCGACCGGCGACGGCGTGACGGTGCGATCGAGGCTGATCGACGGCAGGTCGGCAGCCGACGGCATCTGGTACTCGACCAGCGACGCGGTGACGCAGCTGGCCGTCGTCGCCGTAGACCGTCTCCTCGAACAGCGCCTGCGCCATCGACTGGATGACGCCGCCGTGCACCTGCCCGTCGACGATCATCGGGTTGATGACGTTGCCGCAGTCGTCGACGGCGACGTAGTTGACGATCTCGACGCGGCCCGTCTCGGGGTCGATCTCGACCTCGCAGACGTGCGTGCCGAACGGGAACGTGAAGTTCGGCGGGTCGTGGAACGTGGTCGCCTCCATGCCGGGCTCGAGGCCGTCGGGCAGCGACGCCGCCACCCAGGCCGACGTGCCGAGCTCCTGGATGCTGCGGCCCGACTCGGGCGAGCCCTTGACGCTCCAGCGGCCGTCGCTCCACTCCAGGTCCTCGACCGAGCACTCGAGCTCGTGCGCCGCGATCTGGCGGGCCTTCTCCTTCACCTTCTGGATCGAGCGGTACAGCGCCGTGCCCGCGACGGCCAGCGAGCGCGAGCCGTACGTGCCGAGACCGTAGGGCGCGAACGCGGTGTCGCCGTGGATGACCTCGACGTCCTCGTACGGCACGCCGAGCTCGGTGGCGACGATCTGCGACCACGACGTGGCGTGCCCCTGGCCGTGCGGCGAGGAGCCGGTGATGACCGTGACCTTGCCGAACGGGTGCATGCGCACCGTCGACGACTCCCAGCCCGGGGCCGAGATGCCGATCGCCTTCGTGACGGCCGACGGGGCGAGCCCGCAGACCTCGACGTACGACGAGAGGCCGATGCCGCGGTAGCGGCCGCGGCTGCGCGCCTCGTCCCGGCGCGCCTCGAAGGTCGACGTACTCGGACAGCTCGAGCGCGCGGTCGAGCGGCCCCGGCGTAGTTGCCGGAGTCGTACGACAGGCCGACGGCGGTCGTGTGCGGGAACTCGTTGATGAAGTTCCGCCGCCGCACCTCGGCCGGGTCGAGCCCGAGCTCGTCGGCGATCTCGTCCATCAGCCGCTCGAGGCCGTGCGTGGCCTCCGGCCGCCCGGCGCCGCGGTAGGCGTCGGTGGGCGTGGTGTGCGTGAACGCCTGGTCGATCGTGATCGAGACGTGCGGGATCTCGTACGGGCCCGGCACCATGAACAGCGTCAGGTGCGAGATCGACGGCGTCAGCAGCTGCAGGTAGGCGCCGTTGTTCTGCACGGCGTAGAACTTCAGCGCGCTGATCTTGCCCGTCTCGTCGACGCGCGGCCTCGTACGACTGCCACTGGTCGCGGCCGTGGATGGTGGCGAGGATGTTCTCGCTGCGGTCCTCGATCCACTTCACCGGCGCGCCGACGGCCTTGGAGGCGGCGCAGAGGAGGAACTCCTCGCGGTAGCAGTTCAGCTTCGAGCCGAACCCGCCGCCGACGTCGGGGGCGACCACGCGCACCTTCGACTCGGACGTCTCGTTGATGACTGCCGACGAACGTTCGCACGAAGTGCGGCACCTGGGTGGACGTGAACAGCGTCACCTCGCCGGTCGACGTGACCCAGTCGGCGACGCAGCCGCGCGTCTCCATCGACATCGGCGTGATGCGCTGGTTGAAGTTGTGCGCACTTGACGATGCGGGCGCCGGCGGCGAACGCCTCGGCGAAGCCCTCGGTCTCGTGCGCCAGCGTGCAGCAGCGGTTGTCGTCGTACTCGTCGTGCACCCGCGGCGCGCCGTCGGCGAGCGCCTTGCGGCCGTCGGTCGACGGCCGGCTGCGGGTCGTAGTCGACGAGTACGGCGTCGGCGGCGTCGCGGGCGGTGTAGCGGTCGGATGCGATCACCATGGCCACGGGCTCGCCGTGGTACCGGACGCGGCCCTCGGCCAGCAGCGGGTGGCGGGGCTGCCGGGTCGTGCCGGTCGGGTTCGAGCCGCACGGCACGCCGCCGGCGAGGCCGAGCGTCTCGGCCGTGATGATCTTCACGACGCCACGGCATGGCCTCGGCGTCGGCGGTGTCGATGCCCGAGATGGTGGCGTGGCCGAACGGCGAGCGCACGAAGACGGCGTGGAGCATGCCGGGCAGCACGAGGTCGTCGACGTAGCGGCCCTGGCCGCTGATGAACGCCGCGTCCTCCTTGCGCAGGACGCTCTCGCCGATGCCGCCCGAGGCGGGACGCGGGACGACGGTCGCCATGTCAGGCCCTCGCCATCTCGCCGGCCGCCTGCTTCACGGCGGAGATGATGTTCTGGTAGCCGGTGCAGCGGCAGAGGTTGCCCTCCAGCGCGAGCCGGATCTGGTCGTCGTCGAGCTCGCCCTCGGCCTGCTCGATGATGCCGATCGAGGCCATCATCATGCCGGGCGTGCAGAAGCCGCACTGCAGGCCGTGATGCTCGTGGAAGGCCTTCTGAATGGGGTGCAGCTGCCCGTTCGCCGCCAGCCCCTCGACGGTCCGGATGTCGGAGCCGTCGGCCTGGACGGCGAGCATCGAGCACGACAGCGCCGTCGTGCCGTCGACGTTCACCGTGCATGCGCCGCACGAGCTCGTGTCGCATCCGATATGCGTGCCGGTGAGTCCGAGATCCTCGCGCAACACGTGCACGAGTAGCCGCCGCGGCTCTACCTCGAGGGTGTGCACCGCCCCGTTCACCGTCAGCGTGATCTGTTCACTCACCGACGCCACCTCCTTGTCGCGGGTCCGTGGTTCCGCGGTCGTGAGGGTACACCCTGCGGCAGAGCACCGCCAGCGTCGCTACCGTGTTTTCTGCATGGTCCTGCCGGCTCGCGTCACCGTCAGCGTCCCCGGCTCGTCGGCGAACCTCGGGCCCGGCTTCGACTGCCTCGGCGTGGCGCTGCCGCTGCGGCTGACCGTCGTCGTGACGCGCCGGACCGGGCCACTCGAGGTGCGCCTGCACGGCGAGGGTGCCGACGAGCTGCCGGCCGACGCCTCGAACCTCGTCGTCGCCACCATCCTCGCCGGTGGCAGCGGGGACGGGCTCGACATCGAGATCACCAACGAGCTGCCGCTGGCGGCCGGCTGCGGCTCCTCCGCGGCCGCCATCGTGGCGGGGCTGGCGGCCTTCGACGCGCTCGTCGGCCGGCCGGTCGACCGCGAGGACCTCACGCGCCGCGCCGTGGCCATCGAGGGGCATCCAGACAACATCGCCGCCGCGGTCTACGGCGGCTTCACGATCGCCGCCGGCGACCCGCCGCTGGTGCGCCGCATCGAGCCGCCGCGCGGCCTGGGCCTGGTGCTCGCGGTGCCGCCCGAGCGGCTCGCCACCAGCGCCGCCCGCGCCGCGCTGGCCGAGCAGGCGCTGCGCGCCGACGCCGTCCACAACGTGCAGCGGGTGGCGCTGCTGGTGTCGTCGCTCTACACCGGCAGCGTCGACGACCTGTCGGCCGCCCTATCGGACAAGCTGCACCAGGACGCGCGCGCGCACCTGGTGCCGACGTTCGCCCGCCTCTCGATGCTCGCCGACCGCATCGACGCGCTCGGCGTGACGCTGTCGGGCGCCGGCCCGAGCGTGCTCGTCTGGTGCCGGGCGGCCGATGTCGAGAGCTGCGCGGAGTGCGTCGCGCGCGAGGAGCCCGCGGTCGTGGTGCACGTGATGGCACCCGAGCCGGACGGGCTCTCGGTCGTTACGGCGTAACGCTGCGCTCGCGCTGCAGCAGGCGATCGATCGCCTCGAGGCCCTCGTCGCCGAGGTCGATCGAGAACTCGTTCACGTACAGCGCGACGTGCTGGTCGCAGACGTCGTCGGACAGCTCCTGGGCGTGCTCGCGCATCCACTGGCGGCTGGCCTCGGGATGGGCGAAGGCGTACTCCACCGACGCGCGGATCGCACGCTCGACCTCGCCTGCGACGTCGTCCGGCAGGTCGCGCCGCGCGCAGATGGCGGCGAGCGGGATCGGCAGGCCGGTCGTCTCCTCCCACCACTCGCCCAGGTCGGCCACGCGTGTGAGGCCGTGGTCGGCGTAGGTGAAGCGGCTCTCGTGGATGATCAGGCCGGCGTCGACGGCGCCGCTCGCGACGGCGTCGAGGATGCGGTCGTAGCGCAGCACCTCGACCGCGGCGAGGGCCGGCGCCGCGAGGCGCAGCAGCAGGAAGGCCGTCGTGTCGCGGCCGGGGATCGCGAGGCTGCCGGCGGCCGCCTGCGCCAGGGTCTGCGGCTCGCGCACGACCACCAGGGGGCCGACGCCGCGGCCGAGGGCGGCGCCGCTGCGGAGCATGCGATAGCCGTCGCCGATCGCGGGGAGCACGCCGAACGACAGCTTCGAGACGTCGTACGTACCGAGCCGGCCGTGCCGGTTCAGCTCCTCGATGTCGAGCAGCACGGGCTCGACCTGAAACGGCGCCTCGACCAGCCCGTGCACCAGCGCGTGGAACGCGAACGTGTCGTTCGGGCAGGGCGAGAAGGCCAGCGTCAGCGTCCGCATGGCCGCAGGATAGGCCCGTCTCGCGCCGGGACGGTCAGGCGTCGCCGTACGCCGCGGCGTCGACGATCCACGTCACGTCGCCGCGGCCGGGCGCCACGCGGGCGGCCGGCAGCTGCTCGCCGCCGCGGATCTGTCCGCAGCGCGTCGCGCTTGTCGGCGCCGAGCACGAGGAAGATCACGTGCCGGGCCGCGTTCAGCGTCGGGAACGACAGCGTCAGGCGGCGGCTGCCGTTGGGCGCCGTCGCGGGCACGGCGCGGCGCTCCTGCTCGTCGCAGGCCTCGTCGCCGGGGAACAGGCTGGCCGTGTGGCCGTCGGTGCCGAGGCCGAGCAGCATCAGGTCGAAGTGCTGCGGCAGCAACTGCGCGTAGCGGTCGGCGGCGGCGTCCAGGTCGGCGTCGTCGGCCTCCATCCGGTACACGGAGTCGGGCTGGATCGGCACGAGGTCGAGCAGCGCCCGCCGGCTCATCCCGTAGTTCGAGTCGGGGTGGTTCGGCGGCACCGCGCGCTCGTCGCCGTAAGTAGATCTCGAGCTCGTGCCAGTCCGTCCGGTCGCGGTAGTCGTCGGACGCGAGCAGGCCGTACAGCTCCTTCGGCGTGTTGCCTCCCGCCAGGGCGACGGTCTGCGGGGCGAGCGCCGTGAACAGGTCGGCAGCCGCCCGGATCGCAAGCTCGGGCGTGGGGTACACCGCGAAACGCAGGGTCTCGGGCATGGTCAGACCTTAACCCCCTCGCTCCGCGATGGCGGCCAGCGCGGCGTGAAACGCGTGGTCGTTGGTCAGAAACTCCAGCTCCTCGCCCGACCAGGACCGGCGTCGGCGGCACGCGGAGCGCGACGCGCCGGGTGACCCGGCCGGGTGCGTCGATGACCGCGACGCCCTCCTGCGGCCGGTCGACGGTGAGCCGCTGGCCGCCGCACGCGATCTCGACCCGGGTCAGCGAGCCGGCGCGCATGTCCTCGCGCTCGACGGCCATCGTCCGCACGACGGCGTCGATGCCGGTGCTGGCCACGAGCCAGCCGCCGAGCAGCCGCGCCTGGGCGTCGGAGCCGCCCACGTAGTCGATCGAGACGTGCTCCAGCTCGTCGCAGCGCCCGGCGGTGGTCGGGGTCGTCGAAGATCGCGGCGACCACCTCGCGCCAGCCCGGTGATCTTCGTCCACGCCAGGTCGGTCACGACCTCGCGGATCCTGCGCGATCAGCGCGCCCGAGCCGGTCGAGGGTGTCGGGGAACCGCGTCGAGTCGGTCACCAGCGCGCGTGGCCAGCGTGCGCAGCGCGCGGAAGACGGGCCGCTCGAAGTCGGGCGGCGCGACCCACATCAGGAACACCGGCAGGTCGGGCAGCAGCAGGCTCGCGGCCATGCTGGCGAGACCGTCGCCGGCGGTGGGCCCGTCGAGGCGCACCACCTCGGAGCAGACGATCGCCTTGCCGCCGTCCTGCATCGGCGAGCAGAAGACGGACGCCTCGGCGTGCACCTCGTCGACGTCGGTGCGGCCGCAGGCGATCAGCGCGCGGCTGGGTCGCGAGTGGCCGGAGCCCGGCGATGGACGCGGCGATCTCGTCGGCCAGCACGTGGTCGTCGGCGTAGGCCACCATGTCGACGATGTGCGTGCGGACGCCGGCCTGCTCGCCGGCCTCCTCGGCCCGCAGCTGCGCGAGCTCGCGCTCGATCGAGGCGGGGCTGACCGCGGTCACGGCCGCCGCCACCTGCGGCGGTCGCGCGCCACCAGCTCGTCGGCCGCCTCGGGGCCCCACGTGCCGGCCTCGTACAGGTGTGGGCCGCCGCCCTGGTTCTTCCACGCGTCGAGCAGCGGCTGCACGATGCGCCACGACTCCTCGACCGCGTCCTGACGGGGGAAGTTGGTGCCGTCGCCGCGCATCGCGTCGAGCAGCAGCGTCTCGTACGCCTCGGCCGGCGGCGGCGGAGAAGGCGGTGTCGTACTGGAAGTCCATGTTGACGGTGCGGATCTGGATGCGCGCCGACGGCACCTTCGCGCCGAACCGCAGCGAGATGCCCTCGTTGGGCTGGATCCGCAGCACGAGCACGTTCGGCTCGAGCTGCTCGGCGGCCGCGTAGGAGAACGGCAGGTGCGGCACGCGCTTGAACTGGATCGCGACCTCGGTGACGCGCTTCGGCAGGCGCTTGCCGGTGCGGAGGTAGAACGGCGTATCGGCCCAGCGCCAGTTGTCGATGTGCAGGCGCGCGCGGCGATGTAGGTCTCGATGTCCGAGTCGGGCGCGACGCCCGTCCTCCTCGCGGTAGCCCGGCACGGGCTTGCCGTCGGCGTGGCCGGCCGCGTACTGGCCGCGCACGACGTCGGACGGCCGCAGCGGCCGGCACGACGACCAGCGCCTTGCCGCGCTCGTCGCGCACCGCCTCGGCGTCGAACGACGCGGGCGGCTCCATCGCCACGAAGCGACAGCACCTGCAGCATGTGGTTCTGGACGATGTCGCGCAGCGCGCCGGCTTCCTCGTAGAAGCGGCCGCGGCCCTCGACCCCGATCGACTCGGCCACGGTGATCTGGATGTGGTCGATGAAGTTGCGGTTCCAGACCGGCTCGAAGATGCCGTTCGCGAACCGGAACACGAGGATGTTCTGGACCGTCTCCTTGCCGAGGTAGTGGTCGATCCGGAAGATCTGCTCGCTCCTTGAAGGCCCGGTGCACCTCGTCGTTCAGCGCCGCGGAGCTGGCCAGGTCCTCGCCGAACGGCTTCTCGATCACGACGCGGCGGAAGCCCGGGCCGTCTCGGTCGCGAGCCCGTCGTCGCCGAGCCCGTCGACGATGACGGGGAACTGGCTGGGCGGCATCGACAGGTAGAACAGCACGTTGCCGGCGGTGCCGTGGCTGGCCTCGACCTGGCCCAGCCGCCGCTGCAGCTCGGCGTAGGTGGCGGCGCTGTCGAACGTGCCGCGTCACCCAGTTGAGCGAGCTCGGCGAAGCCGAGTCCCACTCGGCGTCGGTGACCGCGCGTGCGCGAGAACTCCTCGCACTTCTTGCGCATCGCGGCGCGGTAGCCCTCGTCGCCGCCCGGGTCGGTGCGGCCGATGCCGATCATCGAGAAGCCGGCCGGCAGCAGGCGCCGCAGGTACAGGTTGTAGAGCGCCGGCACCAGCTTGCGCCCGGCCAGGTCGCCGAGGCCGCCGAAGATGACGACGGCGCACGAGCCGGGCACGCGGTGCATGCGGAACTCGTCGCGCAGGGGGTTCGGCTCCGTCACGCGGCTCCGAGGGCGGCGGCGCACCGACGGCCGCCACGTCGCGCAGCTCGACGCGGGCCACGGGCTGGCCCGTCGCCCGCAGCGCCTGCGCATCGCCGCGGCTCTGCGCCTCGATCACCGTCCGGAAGCCGTACGGTCGCCCCGGGATCTCCGCGTCGGAGATCGACCCGGCCAGCACCTGCAGGTAGATGCCCTGCCGCGAGCCGCCCTTGTGCAGCTGGCCCGTGGAGTGCAGGTAGCGCGGGCCGAAGCCGAGCTGCGTGGCCACGCCGAGCGCGTCGCGCAGCTGACGTCGCACCTGCTGCAGCGCCGCCTCGTTGGCGGCGGTCGGCGTCACGTAGGCCTGGAGGACCAGGAACGAGCGGCCCGCGCTCGGCGCCGCGCAGCGCCTCGGACAGGTCGCCGTCGGCGACCGACTCCAGCTCGCCCGTAACGACGTAGCGGTCGAGCGCCGCCACGACGTAGTCCTTCGCGGCCTGCACGTTCGGCTGGTCGAACGGGTTGATGTGCAGCAGCGCGCCGCAGTAGGCCGTGGCGAGCTCCCAGGTGATCATCTGCGCGCCGATGTCGTCCAGGTCGTCGAGCTGGCAGCGCTCCACGTGGAAGCCCGGCGCCCTCGAGCGCCGCGACCGCCTCGTCGTGCGCGCCGTCGACGCGCAGGTAGACGAACAGCCGGTCGTCGCCGTACACGTCGGGCGCGCCGATCGGCTCGTCGGCCAGCGGCACGACGCCGGTGCCCTCCTTGCCGGTCGACTCGGCGATCAGCTGCTCGAGCCAGAGCCCGAACGGCGCCGAGCGCCGGCGTCGGTGATGATCGTCAGCTTGTCGCGGCCCGCGCGACGCTGTCGCCCATCAGCGCGCCGAGCTTGAGCGGCGCGTTGTCGGCCGGCCCGGCGCCGGGCCCGGAGGCGTCGCAGCACCGCCGCGGCCCGGTCGAGGAGCGGCCGATCGGCGACGCCGGCCAGGGCGGCGGGCACGAGGCCGAAGTAGGAGAGCGCCGAGAACCGGCCGCCGATGTCGGGGCGGTTCAGGAACGTGCGGCAGGAAGCCCCGCTCCTCCGAGCCGCGCCGCCAGCATCGAGCCCGGGTCGGTGATGGCGACGAAGCGCGAGCCGTCGCCGGCCGGCGGCGTGGAGGAAGTACTCCTCCATCACCTCCGGCTCGATCGTGCGAGCCGGACTTCGAGGCGATCACGAACAGCGAGCCGTCCACCGGCACGGCGCAGCACGGCGTCGGGTCGGTGGTGTCGAGCACGTGCAGCGCGGCCGCCGAACGCGTCGCCGCAGCACCAGCGGCGCGAGGCTCGAGCCGCCCATGCCGCAGAGCACGACGCGGTCGAAGCCGCGGCATGGCGTCGCGGGCCCACGGCTCGATGCGCGTCGGCCTCGCGGCCATCTCGCCGACGACCGGGCATCCAGCCCAGTCCAGCGGCCGATCTCGGCGGCGCGCTCGGGTCGTCGGAAGGGCCGTCGCGGTGAAGAGGCGGCCGTCGCCCGGCGAACGAGCTTGCGGCACGCCGCGTCGCGCGGCCGACGAGCTCGTCGATGCCGTCAGGCATCGCGCACCACCTCGCTCACGGCCGTCGACCACGGCCTCGGGCGAGATGCCGAGGTCGCGGGCCACGATCTTGCCCGGGCGCCGACGCGCCGAAGCGGTCGATGCCGATCGCGCGGCCGCGCGTCGCCGATCCACCGCTCCCAGCCGACGGTGACGCCCGCCTCGATCGGAGACGCGCGCCGTCACCGCCGGCGGCAGCACCTGCGTCGCGGTAGGCGGCGTCCTGCATCGCGAACAGGTCCCACGACGGCATCGACACGACGCGCACGCCGACGCCCTCGGCCGGCAGCGTGTCGCGGGCCGCCAGGGCGTCGTGCACCTCGGAGCCGGTCGCGATCACGATCGCGTCGAGCGCGCCCTCGGCCTCGGCCAGCACGTAGGCGCCGCGCGCGGTGCGGCGCCGTCGGCGGTCGCGGCGAGCGTCGGCAGCGCCCTGGCGCGACAGCTGCAGGCCGGTCGGGCCGTCGGTGCGCGTCGATGGCCACGCGCCACGCCCAGCGCCGTCTCGTTGGCGTCGCAGGGGCGAAGCAGGACGAGGTTCGGGATCAGCCGCAGCGACATCACGTGCTCGATCGGCTGGTGCGTCGGGCCATCCTCGCCGAGCCACACCGAGTCGTGCGTCCAGACGTAGTTGACCGGCATCGCCCATGATCGCGGCGAGGCGCACGGCCGGCCGCATGTAGTCGGAGAAGACGAGGAACGTGGCGCCGAAGCCGCGCAGGCCGCCGTGGGCGGCCAGGCCGTTCAGCACCGAGCCCATGCCGTGCTCGCGGATGCCGAAGTGGAAGTTGCGGCCGCTGTAGTCGTCGGGCCGATGGACGCTGCCGTACGCCTTCGATCAGCGTGCAGGTCGACGGCGCCAGGTCGGCCGAGCCGCCGACCAGCTCGGGCACCACCGCGGCGAGGCCTGCAGCACCTTGCCGCCGGCCGCCCGCGTGGCCATCGCGCCGTCGTCCGGCCGGTGAAGGACGGCATGCCGGTCGGCGAAGTCCGTCGGGCGGCGTGCCCGCCAGCGCGCGCTCGAACTCCGCCGCGAGGTCGGGATGCGCTGCGCGGTACGCCTCGAAGCGCTCCTGCCAGGCCGTCGAGAGCGCCTTGCCCTGGGCGCGGCGGTCGCAGTGCTCGCGCACCTCGTCCGGGCACCAGGAAGTCGGTCGTCCTCCGGCCAGCCGTAGGCGAGCTTGGTGAGGCGGATCTCGTCGCTCGCCGAGCGGCTCGCCGTGCGCGCTTGGCGGTGTCCTGCTTGTTCGGCGCGCCGGGCGCGATGTGGGTGCGCAGGATGATCATGCTCGGCCGCGGATCGGCGTGCGCGGCGTCGAGACGGCGTCGCGCAGCGTGTCGAGCGTCCAGGTGTCGTCGAAGCGCAGCACGTGCCAGCCGTAGCCGCGCGTAGCGCTCGGCCACGTCCTCGGTGAACGACAGGGCGGTGTCGCCCTCGATCGTGATGTGGTTGTCGTCGTAGAAGCACGTCAGGCGGCCGAGGCTGCAGGTGCCCGGCGATCGACGAGGCCTCGCCGGAGACGCCCTCCTGCAGGTCGCCGTCCGAGCAGATGGTGTAGGTGTAGTGGTCGACGATCTCGTGGCCCGGGCGGTTGTAGCGCGCCGCCAGCATGCGCTCGGCGAGCGCCATGCCGACCGCGTTGCCGACGCCCTGGCCGAGCGGGCCCGGTGGTCGTCTCGACGCCGGGCGTGTGGTGCGATCTCCGGGTGGCCGGGCGTCTTCGACTCCCACTGCCGGAACGCCTTCAGGTCGTCGAGCGACGAGGTCGTACCCCGACAGGTGCAGCGCCGCGTACTGGAGGATGCACGGCGTGGCCGGCCGACAGCACGAACCGGTCGCGGTCCGGCCAGTGCGGATCGCCCGGGTCGTGCCGCATCTGCTCCTCGTACAGCAGGTACGCGATCGGCGCGAGCGCCATCGCGGTGCCGGGATGCCCGGAGTTCGCCTTCTGCACGGCGTCCATGGCGAGCGTGCGGATGGTCGTGATCGACAGCTCTTCGACCGAGGGCATGTGGCGGGATCTCCGGTTCAGTGTCAGTGGTTGTGCTCGTGGAGCCTAGGCGCCGCGGTCCGGGGCTTCGGCGCTTCCGGGCAGCCCTTGCGATGGATGCTCAGCGGGCCCGAGTGGTCACGATCGACCTGGATCGTCGTGTGGTTGACGTCGAAGCTCGTCCGCAGCACCTCCTCGAGCCGGTGCAGCAGGGCGTGCTGGTCGGTGCCCGGCGTCGCGATGACGTGGACGGAGACGGCGTCGAAGCCGCTCGTGATCGTCCACGCGTGGACGTCGTGCACCTCGCGCACCCCCTCGACGGCGCACAGCGCGCGGCCGATCGCCTCCGGGTCGAGGTGCGGCGGCGCGCGCTCGAGCAGGATCCGCACCGGCTCGGCGATCAGCCCGCGGGCGGAGACGATGCACAGCGCCGCGACCAGCAGCGCGATCACCGGGTCGGCGGCGTTCCAGCCGAAGGCGGCGACGAGCACGCCCGCCACGACGACGCCGGCCGAGCCGGCCACGTCGGCGATGGTGTGCAGCAGGGCGCCGCGCAGGTTGATGTCGTTGCGGTTGGCGCCGGCACGGACCATCGCGACGACGGCGGCGCCGTTCGACGGCGATGCCGGCGAGGCCGAACAGGATCACGCCCGGTGCCTGCACGTCGGGCGGGTCGTCGAGGCGGCCGATCGCCTCGATCGCGATCAGCACGCCGAGGCCGAGCAGGGTGATGCCGTTGACGAGCGCGGCGAGGATCTCGACCCGCCCCCAGCCGAACGTGCGGCGGCCCGCGGCGCCGCGCATCGACAGGGAGGCCGCGACCAGGGCGATGCCGACGGCGACGCCGTCGGAGACGTTGTGCGCGGCGTCGGCCAGCAGGGCGACGGAGTCGAGCCAGAACGCGCCGAGCACCTGCGCGAGTCCGAACAGGGTCGTCAGGATGAGCGTCAGCCGCAGCGAGCTGCGGCTCGCCGAGCGGTCGATGTGATCGTGGCCGTGGCCGACCGGTCAGCCCTCCAGCACGAGCAGCCGATCGAGCGCGGCGCGCGCGACGTCGAGCTCGTCCGGGCTCGGCTCGCGGGTGCCGACCACGCGCTGCAGCGCCGTTCCCGGCGCCCGGAAGGCGCGCGCCAGGGGGTGCGCGGCGTTGCGCGACGCCCAGCCGAACAGCTCGACGGCGATGCCCATCGCGGCCAGCGAGGCGCCGGCGCGGGCCGCGCGTCTGGTGCTCGCGCCGGCACGCGCGAGGCCAGCACGTTGCCGATCACCGACAGGCCGCACCAGCGGGCGTCACGAGGTGCGAGCCGCAGCGGTCGTGCTCCTTCGCCTCGTCCACCGCCGCGCCGCCCGACTCGTACGCGCCGATGGTCTTGTGCTCGGCGCCGTGGTAGCGGGCGAGCGAGCCGGAGCGCAGCATGGCGAGGGCCGGCAGCACCGCCAGCACCGCCGCCAGAGCCTCGACGGCGGCGGGCGAGACGCCGCGCGCCCTGGCGCCCTTCGTGAGCGCCATGGTCGACACCGAGAGGGCGACGACGGTGGGGTTCTCGAACGCCATCTTCGACTCGGGCAGCGACGCGCTTGACCTGCGGCAGGATCGCGATCATCTCGGACAGGCGCAGGATGCCGCGGGCGATCGGCACGCGGGTCGCGAGGCCGGATGCGCACGGTCTTCCGCCCGGAGGCGACGCGGATCGCGCCGTCGGACGCGCGGACGGCGGCCGCCCAGTGCGTGGGGCCGTGGACGAACAGGCCGTTGCGGAGGGCCATGCCCCCGAGTCGGAGGGGCTCATCTGCCATGCGCTCACAGTAGCGCGCGCCTGCGAAGATCCCGCTCATGGCCGATCTCTTCGACGACGCCGCGTCCGATGCGCTGCAGGCGTCCGCGCCGCTGGCCGACCGGGTGCGGCCCGCCGGGCTGGACGGATTCGTCGGCCAGGCGCACCTGATCGGGCCCGGCACGGCGCTGCGGCGGGCGATCGAGGAGGACCGCGTGCCGTCGGCCATCTTCCACGGCGCGCCGGGCACCGGCAAGACGACGCTGGCGCGCATCATCGCCCACGCCACCGGCAGCGAGTTCGAGGAGCTGTCGGCGGTGCAGGTCGGCAAGGCCGACGTGACGGCGGTGATCGGCCGCGCGCGCGAGCGGCTCGGCGGGCACGGCCGGCGGACGATCCTGTTCCTGGACGAGATCCACCGCTTCAACAAGGCGCAGCAGGACATGCTGCTGCCGGTGGTCGAGTCGGGCCTGATCACGCTGATCGGCGCGACCACCGAGAACCCCTACTTCGAGATCAACTCGGCGCTGCTGTCGCGCTGCGCGCTGTTCGAGTTCTGCCCGCACA
This sequence comes from uncultured Actinomycetes bacterium, assembly GCA_963722525.1. Lineage (GTDB taxonomy): Bacteria > Actinomycetota > Thermoleophilia > Gaiellales > F1-60-MAGs149 > VFJZ01. The sequence continues at coordinate 3,009,659 of CAVRMM010000002.1, forward strand.
CGCCGACGACCTGACGCAGCTGGTCGAGCGCGGCGCCGCCGACCTGCACGCCGAGCTGGCCGAGGGCATGGCCGCGGCCATCGCCGAGGCGTCGGGCGGCGACGGCCGGGCGGCGCTGGCGATGCTCGAGCTGGCGTGGTCGACCGCGCGCTCGCGCGGCGTGCCGGTCGGGCCGGAGGAGGTGACCGAGGCGGCCATGAAGCGGCCGGTGCGGTTCGACCGCGACGGCGACGTCCACTTCGACGTCGTGTCGGCCTTCATCAAGAGCATGCGCGGGTCGCGATCCCGACGCGGCGATCTACTGGCTGGCGGTGATGATCGCCGGCGGCGAGGATCCGAAGTTCATCGCCCGGCGCATGATCGTGTTCGCCTCCGAGGACGTCGGCAACGCCGACCCGCGAGCGCTCGAGATCGCGGTCGCCGCCGCGCGGGCGTCGAGTTCGTCGGCCTGCCCGAGGCGCGCATCAACCTCGCCCAGGCGCGTCGCGTACGTGGCGCTGGCGCCGAAGTCGAACGCGTCGATCCGCGCCATCGACGCCGCCCTGGCGGAGGTGCGCCGGTCGGGCAACCTGACGCCGCCGGCCTCGATCCGCGACGGCCACTACCCGGGCGCGAAGGCCCTCGGACGCGGTACGGGCTACGTCTACCCGCACGCGCACGGTGGCTTCGAGCCGACGCAGCGCTACCTGCCGGACGAGCTGGGCGACACCCGCTTCTACGAGCCGAGTGCGAACGGCTTCGAGGCGCGGCTGACGGAGCTGCTCGACGACCTCCGCCGCCGCCGCGACGAGGCGACGAGCTAGAGGATCCGCTTCCCCAGCGCGGAGCAGACCAGCTCCACCGCCAGCTGGGCCGACCGGTTCTGCACGTCGAGGATGGGGTTCACCTCGACCACCTGCAGCGACCCCATCAGCCGCGACTCGGCCACCATCTCCATCATCAGGTGCGCCTCCCGGTAGCTGATGCCGCCGGGCACGGGCGTGCCGACGCCCGGCGCGTGCAGCGGGTCCATCACGTCCATGTCGAGCGAGACGTGCACCCAGGCGGCGGCGCGCAGCCGGTCGAGCGCGGTGTCGACGGCGGCCTCCATGCCGAGCCGGTCGATCTCGGCCATCGTCACGACGCGGATCTGCGTCCGCCGCAGCACCTCGCGCTCCTCGGCGTCCAGCGAGCGGATGCCGATCATCGCGACACGGGCCTCCTCCACCGACGGCACGGGCCACCGTCCGGTGTCGAACCACTCGCGGCCGAGCCCGATCGCGGCCGCGACGGGCATGCCGTGGATGTTGCCCGACGGGCTGGTGTCGGGCGTGTTGAGGTCGCCGTGCGCGTCGATCCACAACATCGCGCCCGGCGCCCCCGCGGCGCGGGCCAGGCCGCCCAGCACGCCGATCGCCAGCGAGTGGTCGCCGCCCAGCACGAGCGGGAACTCGCCCGCCAGGGTCGCGCCCTCGACCGCGTCGGCGAGGTGGTCGCTGTAGCCGAGGATCTCCGTCAGGTACTTCGCGCGCGGATCGCCCTGCTCGATCGCCGCCATGTCGGGGGCGGTGATGTTGCCGTCGTCGCGCACCGCGAACCCGAGCTCCTCGAGGCGGCCGCGCAGGCCCGCGTAGCGCATCGCCGACGGCCCCATGTCGACGCCGCGCCGGCCCTGGCCGAGGTCGAGGCCGGCGCCGATGACACGGATGCGGCGTGCATCGGATTCATTCACGCCGTCATCCTACGGCAGAAGCGTGCGCACCGCCGCGGCGTACGCCTGCGCGCCGCGGCCCTCGGGATCCCGCTCGGGGTTCCCGCAGCAGACGGACACGCCGACGATGCGGCCCGTCGCCGCCAGCGCACCGCACTCGTCGAGCAGGCGCTCGGCCGTCCAGCCGCCCGGGGCCGGGAAGTCGACGCCGGGCGCCACCGCCGGGTCGAGCACGTCGCCATCCAGGTGCACCCACAGCGGCGCGTCATCCGGCAGCGCGGCCAGCGCGTCGGCGACGCCGTCGACCGACGCGAGCCCGGAGCGCTCGATCGCCTCGACCTCGCCCGGGTCGAGGTCGCGCGCGCCGACCAGCGCGGCGCGCTCTACCGGCAGCGGCGGGCCGGGTCGCAGCTCCGGGTGGCACCAGCCGAGCAGGATCGCGAACGGCATGCCCCCGAGGAACCCCGACGGCGACGTCTCCGGCGTGTTCAGGTCGCCGTGCGCATCCAGCCAGACCAGCGCCAGGTCGGGGTGGCGCTCCTGCAGCGCGCTCGCGACGGCCGGCGTCAGCGTGCACTCGCCGAGCAGCGCCAGCGGCACGCCGGGGTCGGCGGTGACGGCACGCGCGACGGCGGCCAGCGCGCCGACGGCCGGGCCGCCCTGGTCGACCGGCACCTCCTCGCCACCGTCGCCGAGTGCCGCGGCCAGCGCCGCGGGTCCCGCCTCCATGCCGGTGCCGTGGAACCGGCTCGTCCAGGGAGCTACCAGCATCAGGTCAGCCTTTCCAGCAGCCGCGCTGCATCGTCGTCGTGGAGGATCTGACCGGGATCGGTGCGCAGGAAACCCGCGCCGCCGAGGTGCTCGACCAGTGTCGTGAAGGGCTTCCAGAACCCGGCCGCATCGAGCAGCCCGATCGGCTTGGCATGCAGGCCGAGCTGGCGCCACGTGATGATCTCGATCAGCTCGTCGAGCGTCCCGAAGCCGCCTGGCAGGGCGACGAACGCGTCGGCCAGATCGGCCATCAGTGCCTTGCGCTCGTGCATCGAGCCGACGACCCGCAGGTCGCTCAGGCCGCGATGGGCGAGCTCGCGGTCGACCAGCTGCTGCGGGATGACGCCGATCGCCTCGCCGCCCCCGGCGAGCACGGCATCCGCCACGACGCCCATCAGGCCGACGGCGCCGCCGCCGAACACCAGCCCGTGACCCGCCCCGGCGATCGCGCGGCCGAGCGTGGTCGCCTGGTCGGCGTAGGCCGGGTCGGCGCCGCGGGCCGCCCCGCAGAAGACGCAGATCCGCGTCACAGCTCGATCTTCCTCCGGCCGATCAGCACCACCGCGAGCGCACCGAGCGCGAGCAGGCTGCCGACCAGGAACGAGCGCGAGAAGGCATGTGTGGCGGCGCGGTCGAGCTCGTCGTGGAGACCGGCGCGGACTTCCTCCAGCGCCGGCGTCATGGTGCGGCCCTCGAACGCCAGGTCGATGTCGGGAATGTCGCGGTTGGCCCCCTCGACGACGCGGATCACGTCGCGGGCGACCTCGATCTTCACGCCGGGCGGGACGTTCGAGTCGAGCACGATCGCCGCCCCCGACTGCAGCGCCTGGTCGCGCTCGTGCTCGAGGTCGGCCTGGAACACCGGCACGAGCAGCACGAGGCCGAGCACGACGCCGAGGTGGCGGGCGGAGATCGTCCAGCCGCCGTGGATGGCCTGCGGCGACCGGCCGGCCAGCGCGGCGTGGGTGAGCGCGGTCACGGCGAGGCCCAGCCCGAGGCCGATCAGCACCTGCGGCGCCAGCGTCCACGCCCACGAGGCGCCGGGCAGCAGGCCCAGGCCGGCGAGGCCGCCGGCGACGAGCAGCGAGCCGATGCCGGCCTCGGCGACGGCTGCCCTGCACGCCGATCCGCGGCGCCGCGAACGCCGCCACCGGCATCGCCGACACGATCACGGCCGCCTCCAGCGGCTCGATCCGCCAGCCCTCCACGAGCAGCAGCACGAGCAGGAACAGCGCGGCGGTGAGCGCGGCCGACAGCAGGGTGAGGGCAGCGAGGGCCGGCACGTGCGGGCGGCCCGCGGCGGCCTTCGGCGGCGGCGACGTGGTCTGGCGCAGGGCCACCAGCGCGGCCAGGGCGATCGGCGCCTGCAGCAGGAAGATCCACTCCCAGCCGGCGAGCTGGGTGAGAGCACCGCCCGCGGCCGGTCCCACCGCGGCGCCGGCGACGCCTGCTGCGGCCCAGGAGCGCGCGGCCTTCGCATCGCCGTCGCGGGCGGCGAGCAGCTCGAGCGACGCGCAGATCAGCAGGGCACCGCCGATCGCCTGGAGGCAGCGTGCCGCGAGCAGGACGTCGAACGAGCCGGCCAGTCCGCACGCGGCCGAGGCAACGCCGAACACGACGATGCCGATGGCGGCGACCGGCCGGGGCCCGCGCCGGGCCAGGAAGGCGGCGGGCACGGCGCCCAGCGCGAGGATCGCGTTGTACGACGTCAGGACGCCCGAGACCTCGCCGATCTCGACGTCGAACCGGCGCAGGATGTCGGGCAGCGCGAGCGTGACGACCGACGAGTCGGCCAGCGCCGTCGCAACGGCGAGGAGGAGCAGCGTGCGACGGACGCGATCACTCACGCCCGTATCTTGACCGCGATCAGTAGGGGCGGACGGCGCCGGAGTAGTTCCCGGCGCGGGCGGCGAGGCTCGAGATCTTGACGACGTCGCCGGTGCTCGGGGCGTGGATGAACTGGCCGCCGCCGATGTAGATGCCCATGTGATGGTGGTCGGGGTAGAAGAAGACGAGGTCGCCGGGCGCGAGCTGGCTCTGGCTGATGTGCGTGCCGGAGTTCCACTGCGAGCCGGTGAAGTGCCCGAGGCCGATGCCGACCGTGGCGTAGGCGAGCATCGTCAGACCCGAGCAGTCGACGCCGCCGCGGCTGGCGCCGCCCCAGCGGTAGGGCACGCCGAGGTACGACATCGCCGCCGAGATGACGCGGGCGCCGATCGAGCCGTTCGCCGGGGGCGCCGGGATATCGACGGAACCGCCGCCGCCGCCGCCACCGCCGCCGCTCGAACCGCCGCCGCCCGAGCTGCCGCCGCCGGAGCCGCCGATGCCGGGATCGGCCGCGTCAGCCGCGGCGATCGCGGCGCGCTGGGCGGCGAGCCGCTGCTTGGCCTCGCGGGCCAGCTGCGCCTCGTACGCCTTCTGCTCCTTCTGCAGCCCGGCGATCTCCGACTCGAGGCCCGACTTGAGGCTCTCCGCCTGCGCGAGGCCGTTCTCGATCGCGGCCTTGTTCGCGGCCTTCTGCGACTTCAGCTCGGCCGCGCGGCGCTCGGCCTTCACGAGCGCCTTCTCGCGCTTGTTGAGCTCGGAGCGCGACGTGCGCAGCTCGATGATGACGCCGCTCAGCTGGCTGGACGAGCGCTTCAGCACGTCGACCGAGCCGAGCATGTCCTCGAGCGAGTTGGCCGAGAGCATGGCCGCGACCGCATCGGGGTCGCCGGCGCGGTAGGCCGTGACGAGCTTGTTCGCGAGGTCGCGCTGGCCGCGCTTGATGTTCGACTTCGTGGCCGCGATCTGGTTCTCGTTGTCCTCGATGTCTGCCTGGACACCGTCGAGCTCCTGAGAGGCCTGGTTGTAGGCCTCGATCGCCGGCTCGATCTGCTCGCTCAACGCCTCGATCTTCGCCTGCGCGGCCTCGGCGGCGGCGCGCTTGGCGGGGATCGCATCCTTCGGCGCGGCGATCGCTGCCGTCCCGGCGGTACCGAGGGCGGCAAGTGCAACGAAGGTGATGAGGAAATGGCGTCGAAAACGGAGCAAGAAGAGGACCTCCCGGTCGGCTCGTGCGCAGAGCGCGCGGTATCGATCGTCTGATCGAGACCGGCCAGGGACTAAATCAGAAGGCGTCCAAGGCTGATGGTTGGGGACGGACCGCGTCGCAGGGCGAACGACACGGCGTCCGAAACTGTCGGCGTGAACGCCATCGCCGCTCAACTCTACCATCGTGTGCGGGAAAGGACGCAACCCCGATTCGTGCCGCAAAACGGCACGCCGCCTCAGAAAAGGGGCACGACACGACGAATTCTACGTCTACCCCCGGACGGTTCTATCCACGCAGTCCGGTCGGTTGGCGTGGTCGCCCGGCCGCGATTCGCTGGTAAGATCGTGCCGCTGCGGCGAGGTAGCTCAGTTGGTAGAGCACGCGACTGAAAATCGCGGTGTCGCCGGTTCAAGTCCGGCTCTCGCCATCGGTCGAACGTCCTGCGTCTTCGGCTTTCGGGTACGCCGCCTCCAGCGCCGGCGGTGGCGCCGTCCCGATGCGATCGAATCAACGCGGGCAACTCCTGCGCGGCGAGGCCAGTTCGAGACGGTCCCGGGAGCGCTGACTCGCGGGCCGCCTCGCCGCGCACGCGGGCGCGCTGGCACAATAGGCGGGTGCGCATCGCGTGTGTCGGTGGAGGGCCGGGAGGCCTGTTCTTCGCCATTCTGGCCAAGCAGCTGGCGGGCGTCGAAGCCGTGACAGTGTACGAGCGCCTCCCCGAGGGCGTGACCTACGGCTGGGGTGTGGTGTTCTGGGACGGGCTGCTCGAGGATCTCGACGCTTCGGACGAGGCCACGGCGCGAGCGGTCCGGGCTCAAGCCTTCCAGTGGCGCGACCAGGTGATCGAGGTTCAGGGCCGACCGCCCGTGCGCGTGCCGGGCCACGGGTACAGCATGAGCCGCTCGGCGATGCGCGCTCTGCTCACGGAGCGGGCCCGCGCGGTGGGAGTCGACCTGCGCTTCGATCACGCGGTCGAGGACCTCGCCGAGCTGGCGGACTTCGACCTCGTGGTGGCCTGCGACGGGGTCAACAGCGGTTTTCGCCGCCGCCACCGAGATGCGTTCGGCGCCGCGGTCGAGCGTAGGCGGAACAAGTACATCTGGCTGGGCACGAGCAAGATCTTCGATTCCTTCACCTTCCCGTTCGTCCGCACCCCCGCCGGCTGGCTCTGGGCCCACGCTTACGGAAACGGCGCCGAGGGCAGCACCTTCGTCGTCGAGACGTCGCCCGAGACGTGGACTGGCCTGGGCTTCGACAGGCTTACGCCCGAGCCGGCGATGCGCGAGCTCGAGCGCATCTTCGCCGCCCAGTTGGACGGCCGGATGCTCGAGCCGCCGGCGGGAAGACACGACACCGCCCCGTGGCTCGAGTTCCAGACCGTGAGCAACGCTCGCTGGCATCACGGGAACGTGGTGCTGCTGGGCGACGCCGCCCACACCACGCACTTCACGATCGGCTCGGGCACCAGGCTCGCGATGGAGGACGCGATCGCCCTCGCCTCCCAGCTGGGGGCCCACGAGGCGCTCGCGCCCGCGCTCGCCGCCTACAGCAGCCAGCGCACCGCTGAACTCGAAGCGGTCGCGCGTGAAGCCGCGGGGAGCGCCCAGTGGTTCGAGGACGTGCCGCGCTACATCGACCGCGACCCCGATGACTTCGCCCGGCTCTTGATCAGCCGGCGCTGGTCGCTGGTGCGCCGGCTGCCCTCCGCCTACCTCGGGCTGCGCCGCGCCGCTGCGGCGGTGCCCATGGTGTCAAAACCGGCGCGGCGGTTCGTTCGGCGCTTGCGTGGGTTCGCCCCCGTGAACAAGGGGCAAACGCCCAAGCAGTGAGGAGAGAGACGCGCACGCGGAACTTGGTGGTGCCTGGATTGGCGGTGCTCGCGGCGATGGCTTTCCTGACAGGGTTGGGCGTCGGAGGCCGCGAGGGGAAGCTCACGTCTCGGGATCGGAGCTTCGAAGGCGACGCCTTACCGCCACGAGACGGCGATGGATGGCGCGCGCCACCTTGAACTGCCTCAGCCACGCGCGCGCGGCGTACGCACCGGCCGTCGTCGGCGCCGCGAGCACTCCGAGCCGGCCGCTGCCACGGCGTACCCCAGAGTAGAGGATCAGCTTGGTGTCCGTCAGCTCGCACTTGAGCTGCGAGTCACCACCCATCAGCTCGATCTCACGCACGCCGCGATCCGACAACTCCGGGAACACGTGGTGGGTCAGTAGCCGGGCCGGGCCGAACTTCGCGAACGCGGGATCGAAGGAGATCCGGTACGCGAACGCGCGATCGCCCATCAGAAACATCGACGCGAAGGCAATGGCGACGCCGTCAACGCAGAGCCGGTACACCACGAACCGGCCGCTGCGAGCGATGGCGGGACACATCGCGCGCTGGAAGGCGCGGTCGGCAGCGGTCCGGAGATCGGAGCTGTCGTCCGTCCGCCCTGCCCACCGAAGGTCATGGAGACGAAACACGTCATCGAGCGCGAGGCTAACGTCGTGCGGCGTGACGGCGACGTCGTACGAAAGCTCACCGAGTTCGGCCAGCCGCCGTTGGCGGCGACGGATGTCGCTGCGGTCCCGCGCGGTCAGGCGATCGGCGACGACGGCAGCGAAACCGTCGTCGAGCCGAAGGAGCGGTGCTTTGTCGTGGGGAAAGAGGCGGAACCCCCCGCCGCGTGCCAAACGGCTCGCGGCCAGCACGTCCTTCACGATCAGCACGTCGCATGGCACGTCACCGAGGGCAGCGAGGAGTCCGGCCATCGCAGGACCGTCGGCGCCGACGACGTCGCCGTGGGACGTGCGCTCGCCGCCGAGCACACGCGCAACGCGCAGTGGACCTCGCCGCTGGATGACTAACGGCAGGCCCGCGGCCACGTGATCCTCGTCCCCGGAAACCATGATCGCGAGCTCTGCGCCGGGTGGCAGGTTGCCGATCGATGCGGACAACCACCCATACAGCAGGGACGGGGCGGGTGCCGGGCTCGCCATGACAGCCCGGTCCCATGCCTCGGCGAGCCGGTCGAATCCGCCGGCGGAGTCGATCACTCGAACGGCCTTGTCCGCCCTACCGCCTGCGCGGATCGCTATACAGTCGATTCGGCGCTCTCGGCTGCCAACCAGCTCCTCGATCGCCGGCTCGTCGCGGATCGCATCGAAGTCCGAGTCGGTCTTCGCGAGTTCGCGCCACTCCTCCGTCAGCTCGATCGGCGTCCAGACCTCGTGTGGGGGTAGCAGACCCTTCCGGTGCGGCCGCCGATCACCACCCTCGTTGTGCCGGGCTCCTCGGCGAACGTCTCCCGGTTCACGCCGAGCAAGAGGAAGCGCCAACTTCGACGCGAGCTTCTTCAGCACCGACGACCCTCTCCTCGGCGTGAGATTGTTCCCACACCTCAGCGTAGTTCGGGAATCCGGATGCGTAAAGATGCTGCCGTAGAGATTCCGACATCGAGTCGATCAGCGGAGCCGTAGCGCGACCGCAGCGGCCGCTCGGAGCGGCGGCCGATCGGTCCGGGTCAACGGCTGGATCTTCGAAGCCGCTGCCGCGCTGATCGGACGGTGCGCGGCGTCGTCGTCGAGGGGGCGGTCGGCACGCGCGGGGCCGGGCGGCTCCGGCTCTTCCGGTACGAGGTTCCCTGCTGGCGCGACGGTGTCATCCCCGACGGTGCTTCCCGAGAGGATCGACCGATAGTCGTTAGGGACGCAACGCGCGTCGGGATCCCGGGCGCGTGTGACGCTTCTGCGCGCCGACGTGCGTGGCTCGTGACACCTCGCCCCGCGCCCACCCGCGGAACTCCCGCGCGGAATGTGCCGGAAGTGTGAAATCCCCGCACAGAAGTGCGCCGCGATGATCGTTTGGGTGCCAGGCACCGAAACGCCCATGGAACGTGCGGACTCCGGAATCGACCCGTCCGCGGCTTCACTCCGACCCCCGGATCAGCCCCGCAGGCGCTCGTTGCCCGGGTCGTAGAACGGCGTGTCGGAGACCGTGGCGGCGACCTTCTGGCCGGCGCAGTCGACCTCGAAGTCGTCGCCCGCCGGCACGTCGCCGCGCAGGTAGCCGAGGCCGCACGCTGCGCCGAGCGTGTGGCCGTAGGAGCCCGACGTCATGCGGCCGACGATCTCGCCGCCGGCGAGCAGCGACTCGCCGTGCAGCAGCAGCGGCTCCGGATCGTGCAGCCGGACGAACACCTGGCGGCGGTCCGGCGCCCGGTCGGCCTGGGCCGCGATCGCCTCGCGGCCGGTGAAGCCACCGGGCTTGTCGAGCGCCACGGTGAACGCGAGACCTGCCTGGTACGGGTCGTCGACCGGTCCGACGTCGTGGCCGAGGTGGCGGTAGCCCTTCTCCGACCGCAGCGAGTCGAGCGCGTGGTAGCCGGCGTGCCGCAGCCCGAGGCCGGCTCCCGCCTCGACGACCGCGTCGTAGAGGCTCACCGCCAGGTCGGCCGGCGGGTAGAGCTCGTAGCCGAGCTCGCCGACGAACGAGACGCGCAGGCACAGCGCGTAGCCGTCGCCCACCTCGATCTCGGCCGAGCGGCCCCAGGGCAGCGCTGCGTTCGACAGGTCGGACGGGCTGATCCGGCCCAGCAGCTCGCGCGCGGACGGCCCCATCACGCCGATGGTCGCGAGACCGGCCGTGGCATCGAACGTCGCGGCCGCCAACCCTCGCGCCGCGCGCCGGAAGAAGGCCAGCGTCTTCTGGTGCGACACGGTCGGCGTGATCACGAGGAAGCGGTCCTCGGCCAGGCGCGTGACGGTGCCGTCGATCTCGATGCCGCCGCCGCGCGTTGAGCATCAGCGTGTAGACGACCCGGCCGACGCGGACGTCGAGGTCCTGCGTGCAGACCTGCTGCACCACCCGCAGCGCGTCGGGGCCCGCCACCTCGACCTTCGTGAACGTCGACAGGTCGAACAGCGCCGCCGCCTCGCGCGCCGCGCGGTGCTCGCCGGCGACGTGCTCGAACCAGTTCTGGCGGCCGTAGCTGTAGGCGTACTCGCGCGGCGTGCCGGCCGGCGCGTACCAGTTCGCGCGCTCGTAGCCGACCGTCTCGCCGAACACCGCGCCGGCGGCCTCGACCCGGTCGTGCAGCGGCGTGCGGCGGACGTTGCGCGCCGTGCGCGGCTGCAGGTGCGGCCAGTGCATGGCGTACAGCCGGCCGAGGCCCTCCGTCGTGCGGGCGTGCAGGTAGCGGCGGTTCGACTGCTGCTTCGCGAACCGCTGCACGTCGAGGCCGGGCACGTCGCGGGTCGGCGAGCCCGCCACGATCCACTCCGCCAGCGCGCGGCCGGCGCCGGGCGCGTAGATGATGCCCTGGCTGTTGAAGCCGGCGGCCACGTAGAGGCCCTCCACGGCGCCCGTCTCGCCGATGCAGAACGCCGCGTCGGGCGTGAACGACTCGGGCGCGTTCAGGAACTTCGCGTACTCGACGCCGCGCAGCGCCGGGATGCGCTCCTCGGCCAGCTTCCGGACGGGCGCGAAGTGCTCCCAGTCGGGCTCCAGCTCGCCGAACGAGAAGCCCGCCGGCAGCGACGCGCGGATCGAGCGGCTTGCCGTCGGGCTCGAACGCGCCGACCAGCAGCGCACCGCCTGCGTGCCGCACGTAGAAGTACGCGTCGAGGTCGCGGATCACCGGCAGGTCGATCGTCGCGCCGTCGATCGGCGCCGTGCGCACGTGCACGTGCGCCGCCGGCCAGAGCGGCACCGACGCGCCCGCCGACCGCGGCCAGGTCGCGCGTCCACAGGCCGCACGCCAGCACGACGCGCTCGCACTCCACGGTGCCCTGCGCCGTCACCACCGCCGTCACGCGGCCGCCGGCCTGCTCGAACCCGGTCACCTCCACGCCCTCGCGGAACGTGACGCCGCGCGCGTGCGCGCCCGTGGCGAGCGCGAGGGCCGCGAGGCCCGGGTTCACGTGCCCGTCCTCCGGCTGGTAGATGCCCTCCGACGAGGCCGTCGGCGACGGCCAGCGCCGAACAGCTCGGGCACGCGCTCGGGATCGATCATCTCGGCCGGGACGCCCGTGTGGCGGCAGACGCCGGCCAGGTAGCGCAGCTCGTCCAGCCGCCCCGGCGTGCGGGCGAGCGTGATCGATCCCGGCTGCACGAGGTTGACGTCGACGCCGGTCTCCGCCGGCAACGCGCCGTAGAGGTCGACGCCGTAGGAGGCCAGCTCGGTCAGCACGTGGGTTGCGCGCCCGCGCACGACAAGGCCCGGCCGCGTGCCACGACGTGCCCGACGCGACCGCGCCCCGCTCCAGCACCAGCACGTCGCGCTCGCCCAGCAGCGCCAGGTGGTACGCCACGCTGGCACCGACGATGCCGGCGCCGACCACGACCGTGCGCGCCCGCGCCGGCAGGGCGCCGCCCCGCGCCGCGGGGTCGAACGAGGTCGCCGTCAGGTCGCGCTCGAGCAGCCGTTCCACGCGGGAAGCGTTACAGAGTGCTCAGACCCGCGGGGCGCCCGTCGTCTCGGCGCACCAGCGCCAGAGGCGCTCGGCCTCGAGCTCCTCGTCCGCCCGGCGCGTCCACGGCACCTTGTGCGTGGCGCGGGGACGCCGGTCGAGCAGGAACCGGCCGCGGATCGCCGCCGCCTCGGGTGCGGCTGCCAGCCAGGCGGTCGTGTCGATGCCCTCGGGCGCGGTGCGCAGCAGCGGACCGATCACCCGGCTGAAGCCGGGCAGCGCGTCGCGGATGCCGGGCGTGTCGCACCACCCCGGGTGCATCGCGTTCACCGCCACCGGCCGGTCGAGCAGTCGGCGCGCCCACTCGCGGGCCAGCGTCACCTGGGCGCGCTTCGCCCGCGCGTAGACCTTCACCCCGTCGTAGCCCTCGGGCATCGCCAGACCGGCGACATCGAGGCGCTCGCCGTACATACCGCCCGAGGCGACGAGGATCACCCGCCCCGTGGTCGGCGCGGCCTCCAGGCGCGGCAGCAGCAGCGACGTCATCAGGAACGGCGACAGCACGTGCGTTGCGATCGTTGTTTCATTGCCTTCTTCTGTCAACGTTCGCTCGGCGAGTAATGCTCCAGCGTTGTGCACCAGTACGTCGAGCCGTTCGTGCTGCGCCGCGTAGGTCTCGGCGAACGCCCGTGCGTCCGCCAGCAGCGACAGGTCGGCGAGGCCCGCTTCGATCGCCGCGCCGGTCTCCCGCTCCAGGCGCACGCGCGCCGTCTCCGTGCGCTCGGCGTCACGCCCGACGATGCAGACCGACGCGCCCAGGCGGGCCAGCGTCCGCGCCGTCTCGAATCCGAGGCCCGATGTCGCGCCGGTGACGATGGCCGTGCGGCCCGTCAGGTCGTGGGAATCGCAGGCGGGCCACCGGTAGAGCCGGCGACGCGCGTGGTAACCGATCCGTGTGAACGAGCCGACGACGGTCGCCTCGAGGACCGCGTCGACGGCGCGCGCGATCACAGGACCTCGCGCAGTCGCGCCTCGGCCTTCCGTCCCACGCGGTCGAACGCGAGCTGCATGAGCGGATCGGCCAGCCGGCCGAGGCCGCTGAACTCGAGCAGCGCGTCGTACGTGACCCGCGACTGCTCGCCGGCGGCCTCGACCGTGATCGTGTCGGTCGAGACGAAGCCCTTGCTGCGCGCCTCCAGCACGACCTGGTGATCGGGCTCGTAGCGGACGATGGTGTACGTCAGCCTCACGAGGCGGGGCCCGAACCGCGACACGACGGAGAACGACGTGCCGACGCCGAGCGGCTCGCCGCCGATGCGGGTCGCCTCGGTGACACTCGGATCCCACTGCTCGGCGTTCTCGAACGCCGCCATGTAGGCGAACGCGTCGGCCTGGGTGCGGAGGGAGTCGACGGTGGTGGTGAAACGGGCCACTACAGAGGTGTTCGCGCGGCGACCGCATGTGGATCGAGCAGCTCGAGTTCGCCCGCCGCGACGTCCTCGCCGCAGCGCTGGCAGCGCCACGCCGTCGGCGGCACCCGGCCGCCGCACTCCACGTGGTACGCCAGGTAGTCGGGCTCCGGCCGGCCCAGCTGGTCGATGCCGAAGCGGCCGAGCGTGATCACGATCGGCGCCAGGGCGTGCCCCCGTGCGGTCAGGTGGTACGCGGCCCGCAGCGGCCGGTCGGAGTACACCTCGCGGGTCACGATGCCCTGGTCCTCCATGCGGCGCAGCCGTCCCGACAGCAGGTTCGGGGCGATGGGCCCGAGCGAGCGCTGCAGGTCGGCGTAGCGGTTGATGCCGCGCAGCAGGTCGCGAACGATCAGCAGCGTCCAGCGATCGCCGAACGCGTCGAGGGTGGCGGCGACGGGGCAGTCGGTCGGGTAGGTGGACACGGAGGAAGTTTATCTCCTATAGTCACTAGACATTTTGTAGTGAGTCCGAGAGGAGGGCGAGTGATCGCCTACGTGGACGGAACCTGGAGCGCGAGCGACGAGGCGAGGATCTCGGTCCTCGACCACGGCCTCCTCTACGGCGACGGCGTCTTCGAGGGCATCCGCTTCTATCGCGGCCAGGCCTTCCTGCTGGACGCCCACCTGACCCGGCTCGAGGCCTCGGCCCGCGCGCTCGCGCTCGATCTCCCCCTCGCCCGCGCCGAGACGGCGGCGGTTGTGACGGAGGCGATCGAGCGCACCGGCCTCACCGACGGCTACATCCGGCTCGTCGTCACGCGCGGCGTCGGCGCGCTCGGCGTCTCGCCGCACACCTGTGGGCGCCCGTCGGTGGTCGTGATCGCGGCCCCGCTCGCGATCTACCCCGCCGAGCGCCTACCGCGACGGCGTCGTGGTCGTCACGTCGAGCCTGCGACGCTCTGCCTCCGACGCGTTGCCGCCGCAGGTGAAGACCCTCAACTACCTGACCTCGGTGCTGGCCGCGATCGAGTGCCGCCGGCAGGGTGCTCACGAGGCGCTGCTGCTGAACGCGCAGGGCCTGATCGCGGAGTGCACGGCCGACAACGTCTTCCTCGTCTCGGGCGGGGTCGTGCGGACGCCGTCGATCGCCCACGGCGCGCTGGCGGGCATCACCCGCCGGCTCGTCGTCGACCTGGCGCGCGACGAGGGCATCGCGATCGTCGAGGCCGAGCTGACCGTCGCCGACGCGTGGACGGCGGACGAGATCTTCCTCACCGGCACCGGCGCCGAGATCGTTCCGGTGCGGGAGCTGGACGGCCGCGCCATCGGCGCTGCGGGCCGCCCGGTGACCGACGCCGTGCGCACGGCCTTCCGCCGGTACATCGACGCCCTGTAGCCTTTCCCGGCGATGACGCCGATCGACGTGCCGGAGCGGTTCTCGCTCGCAGACCTCTGCTGCGACCGGCATCCGCCCGACTCGACGGCGATCATCGAGGATCGTGGCGCGCTCGTCACCTACGGCGAGCTGCGCCGGCTGTCCGAGGCCATCGCCGGCGGCCTGGCGGCGCGCGGCATCGGCCACGGCGACCGCGTCGCGGTGACGCTGCCGCAGGGTGCGCTCTGCCTGGGCGCGCATCTCGGCATCCTGCGGCTCGGCGCGATCAGCGTGCCGATCGCCGGCGTGTTCGGCGAGGAGGCGCGGCGGTACCGCGTCGGCGACTCCGGCGCCGCGGTCTACATCGACTCGGCCCAGGCGGCGCACGCGCTGCTGGCGGCGGCGCCGTGGTCGGGCGCCGAGGTGATGCACCGCGACGAGCCCGCGTTCATCTTCTACACGTCGGGCACCACCGGCACGCCCAAGGGCGCGGTGCTGCCGCAGCGCGTCGTCCACGGCCACGTGCCGGGGTTCCGGACGGTGTTCGACGACGGCCCGCTGCCGGGCGACGTCTTCTGGACGCCGTCGGACTGGTCATGGATCGGGGCGCTCGGCGAGGTGGCGCTGCCGGTTTGCTTCCACGGCTTCCCGCTGGTCGCGACGGCCGAGCGGTTCAGCGTCGCGATGGCCTACCGCGTGCTCGCCGAGCACGGCATCACCTGCCCGTTCCTGGCGCCCGCGGTGATCAGGCGCATGCGCGCCGACCCGCCGCCCGATCCGTCGCTGTTCCGGCTGCGGGCCGTGATGACGGGCGGCGAGGCGCTCGCGCCCGAGGCGCGCGCCTTCATGGAGCAGACCTTCGGCTGCGCGCTCAACGACATCTTCGGCCAGACCGAGGCCAACCATCTCGCCGCCGGCTGCGCCTCGCGCTTCGCCACGCCCTCCGGCGCCATCGGCCGGCCCGTGCCGGGTCGCCGCATCGCGATCCTCGACCGCGACGGCACCGAGCTGCCGCCGGGCAGCTCCGGCGAGATCGCGCTGGCCGCCGACGACCCGATCGTGATGCTCGGCTACTGGGGCCGCCCCGACCTGACCGCCCGGAAGGTGGTCGGCGGCTGGGTGCGGCTCGGCGATCGGGGCCTGCTCGACGCCGACGGGTTCCTGCGGTTCGAGGGGCGGCTCGACGACCTGATCAAGGTGTCGGGCATCCAGGTCGGCGCGGAGGAGGTCGAGGGCGCGCTTCTCGGGCACCCGGCCGTCGCCGAAGCCGGTGTCTGCGCCGTGCGGCGGCCGGATGGCGGTGGCGACACGGTGGCCGCGTTCGTCCGGACACGTCCCGGCGCGACCGTCGACCCGGACGAGCTGCGCGACCTCGTCCGGCAGCGCATCGGCCCGCACGCGGCGCCCAAGGTGGTGGAGTTCGTCGACGCGTTCCCGACCACCTCTTCGGGCAAGATCCAGCGCCGCGAGCTGCGCCGGCTCTACGAGGGCGACGGCGCCGCTACGTGAGGCGCAGGTCGACCATGTCACCGCGCGTGATGTCGCAGATGTCGATGATCGACCCGGAGTTCATGGCCAGCGCGGCCCACCCGGACGAGTCGTCGAACACCACCATCTCGCCGACGCGGACGTCGGCGAACGTGCGCGCCCGGAGGGCGTAGTACCGGCCCGCGCCGGCGGAGATCTCGATGCGGGAGCCCGGCGCGAAGCCGTGCTGCTCCAGGTCGGAGCCGCGCACGGACAGCGCCACGTTGCCGAACCGGTCGATCGCCATCGCCGTCGCGCGGACGTGCCCCGGGTCGAGCTGCGACGGCGGCAGCTCGATCTGGACGAGCGTCCCCGGGTCGATCGGCGGCCCCACCTCGGCCACCGCGACGCCGGCCGCCAGGTGCGCCGCCACCGGGGCGAACACGTCGCGGCCGTGGAAGGTGCGCGAGACCGGCTCCAGGAACAGCGCGGGGTTGGCGATCTCGTACGCCGCCGCGATGCCGCCGACCTCCTCCGCGGCGAACGCGAGCAGGCCGTTATCGGGCCCGACCAGCAGGCGGCCGTCGACCGTCTCGACGACGACGGCGCGGCGCACCGAGCCGACGCCGGGATCGACCACGGCCACGTGGACGCCGACCGGCGCGTACGGCAGGGCGTGCGCCAGCGCCAGCGCGCCCTGCAGCACGGCCTGCGGCTCGATGCCGTGCGTCAGGTGCACGACCCGCGCGTCCGGGGCGATCCCGGCGATCACCGCCTCCATCACGCCCGCGTACTCGTCGCGGAGGCCGAAATCGGAGAGCAACGTGACGACGCGCGGCATGCCGGGATGGTACGCCCTCCCGTGCGGGCCGGGTGCTCGCCCGGCCCGCACGGGGTGGCTCAGGCGGTGTAGGTGAAGACGACCGTCACGGTCGCGCCGATCTCCTGCGTGCCCGGGCTGATCGGCACCGGGCCCGCGGCGGCGTCGGCCGACGCCTTCTCCGCCCCGGCCGCGAACATCGGCGCCGGGCCGGCGCCGCCCTGGTCGTCGACCGACACCACGCCGCCGACCTTGACGCCCATCTGCGCGGCGGCCGCCTCGGCCTTGGCGCGGGCGTCCTCGATCGCCTGCCGCAGCGCCGACGCGTACGCGGCGCGCGAGTCGTCGACCGAGAACGACGGGCCGCCGACGCCGTCGGCGCCCGCCTCGTTGGCGGCCGTGAGCAGCTTGCCGGCGTCGTCGATCTTGCGGACCTTCACGTTCAGCGACAGCTCGGCGCGCCACTTCTTCGAGTCGAAGTCCTGGTAGGTGGACGAGTTGTTCGTGGTCATGTCGGCCTCGGCCACGCCCAGCTCCTTCAGCCGCGCCTGCACCTTCGTCATCTTCTTGGAGGCCGCGTCGAGGGCGTCGGCCGACGACGGCGGCGGTGGCGACGGTCGAGACGTAGATCTCCGCCGTGTCGGGCTGGACGGTGACGCTCCCGAAGCCGGAGAAGCGCAGGTACGGGACGAGGGCGCCGGGGTCGGTCGCGGCGGGCGCCGCCTGGGCGGGCGGCGGCGCGCCGGGCGTGTTCGCGCTGGGCTTCAGGGCCAGCACGCCGGCGATCAGCGCGGCGCCGCCGAGCACGGCGAGCGGTAGACGGTAGAGACGGTCGCATCGGGGGCCTCCAGGGGCGGCGGATCGTGACGTTCCCTGTGACGGCTGCGACGCGCTACCGGTTCCCGGCGGCCTCGATGACGGCGGCGACGAGGCCGTCGAGGTCGTGATCCTGCGCCTCGGCGACGATCGGGACGCCGAGCTCGCGCATGGTCGCCGACGTGACGGGACCGATCGAGACGCCGCGCACCGCGCTCAGGTCGTGCCCTGCGAACGCGGCGTGGAAGAAGCGCACGGTCGACGACGACGTGAACGTCACGAGGTCGGCCGCGAGGGGATCGCCGCCATCCGGGACCTCGGCCACGGTGCGGTACAGCGGTGTCACGTCGACGGTCGCGGCGCCGCCGTCACGCAGGCCGTCGGGCAGCGTGTCGCGCGCCTCCTCGGCCCGGGCCACCAGCACGCGCCGCCCGGCGACGCGGCCCGCCAGCGCCTCCAGCAGGCCCTCCGCCACTGCCCGCTCGGCGACGATGTCGGGCAGGATGCCGACCGCGCGGATCGCCGCCGCCGTGCCGGGGCCGATCGCCGCGACCTCGACGCCGGCCAGCAGGCGGGCGTCGCCGCCGATGCGTTCCAGCAGCAGCGCCGGCGCGTTCGGGCTGGTGAGGCAGACGAGGTCGTAGGCGGAGGCGTCGATGGGCGCTCCGGCGATCGGCTCGATGCGGATCACCGGCGCCTGGACGACGCCGGCACCGAGGTCGCGCAGCCGGCGCACCAGATCCGACGCCTGCGTGCGCGCCCGCGTGACGGCCACCGTCACGCCGTGCAGCGGCCGGCGCTCCGCCCACGCGATGCCCTCGCGCAGGCCGGCGACCGGGCCCACCACGGTGATCGCGGGCGGCCGCACGTCGGCCGCGTCGTCGGCGATGGTCGCGAGCGTGCCGGTGACGGCCTGCTGCCGCGGTGTCGTGCCCCGCGCGATCACGGCGGTGGGGGTGTCGGCGGGACGGCCGCCGGCGATCAGCCGCGCCGAGATGTCGCGCAGTCCGCCGACGCCCATCAGGATCACGAGCGTGCCGCCGGCGCGCGCCAGCGCCTCCCAGTCGATGTCGTCTCGGCCCTTCGCCGGGTCCTCGTGCCCGGTGACGACGGTGAAGTGCGTCGCCAGGCCGCGGTGGGTGACCGGGATGCCTGCGTAGGCCGGTACGGCGACGGCCGACGTGATGCCCGGCACCACCTCGTACTCGATGCCCGCGGCGCGCAGCGCCTCGGCCTCCTCCGAGCCGCGGCCGAACACGAACGGGTCGCCGCCCTTCAGGCGCACGATGCGGCCGCCGCCGGCGCCCTTCTCCACCAGGCACGCGTTGATCTGGTCCTGCGACATCGCGTGGCTCGACGGCCCCTTGCCGGCGTAGATGCGCTCGCACGCGCCGGGAGCCTCGGCGACGAGCTCGGGCGCCGCCAGCCGGTCGTAGACGAGCACGTCGGCGCGTGCGCACCAGGTCGAGGCCGCGGACGGTGATCAGGCCCGGATCGCCGGGGCCGGCACCGACCAGGTAGACGGTCACCGGATCGCTCCCAGCACCTCGGCTGCGAGGGCCACCGGATCGGCGCCGTCGGCCTGCTCGAGCGAGATCATGCCGTCGCGGTCGGCGTAGGCGATCAGCCGCCACTGACAGTCGCCGATGCGCACGGCGTGCGCGGCGACCGGCACGGTGCAGCCGCCGGCCAGCGCCCGCGTGACGGTGCGCTCGGCCTGCAGCGCGAGGGCGCTGTCGGCGTGCTCGGCGCCGGCCACGAGCTGCTCCTCGCCCGCCCGCACCTGCAGCACGACGATGCCCTGGCCCGACTCGGGCGGCATCTCGTACGGCTCGATGCGGAAGCCGATCTCGTCGCCGAGGTCGAGGCGGTCGAGGCCGCAGGCGGCGAGGATCACGGCGTCGAGGCCGCGCTCGGTGCGCTTGCGCAGCCGCGTGTCGACGTTGCCGCGCACCGGCTCGATGCGCAGGTCGGGGCGCAGCCGGGCGAGCTGCGAGCTGCGCCGCAGGGACGAGGTGGCGACGCGCGCGCCCTCCGGCACCTCGGCCCAGGATCGCGCCGGCCCGCACCCATGCGTCGCGCGGGTCGGCGCGCTCCAGGCAGGCGCCGATCGCGAGCCCGTCGCCCTCCTCGCCCGTGAGGTCCTTCGCGGAGTGCACGGCCACGTCGACGCGACCGTCGCGCAGCGCCGCCTCGATCTCGGTCGCGAAGATGCCGCGGCCGCCGATCTCGGCGAACGTCCGGCGCCGGTCGCGGTCGCCCTGCGTCGACAGCGGCACCAGCGCCACGGTGTGCCCGAGCGCGCGCAGCGCCGTCGCCGCGAGCTCGGCCTGCACCATCGCGAGCCGCGACGCCCGCGTGCCGATGCGCACCTGGGTCAACTCGGACCGAGGTCGAACAGGTCGCGCACCGTCTGGGCGAACTCCGGGCCGTCCTTCATGCGGACGGTGGGCTCGTGCAGCAGCTTGTTCACGATCGAGCGGGTGAGCTGCTCCATCACGGCCCGGTCACGGGGCGTCAGGTTCTCGAAGCGGCCGCTCACGCGGTCGAGCTCCTCGAGCCGGATCGTCTCGGCCAGCGCGCGCAGCCCGGTGATCGCCGGCACGACGTCGAGCGACGTGAACCAGCGCTGGAACTCGGCGGCGCGCACGGCGACGATCTCCTCGCCGGCCACGGCCTCGCCCTCGCGGGCCGAGCGGTTCTGCGCGGCGACCGACTCCAGCGCGTCGATGTCGTACAGGGCGACGCCGGCGAACGCACGGATGGCCGGGTCGATGTCGCGCGGCACGGCCAGGTCGATGGCCAGCAGCGGCCGGCTGCTGCGGTCGCCGACCAGATCGGGCGTGACCAGGTGGTGCGGCGCATGGGTGGCCGAGACGACGACGTCGGCACCCGCCAGCTCCTGCTGCAGCCGGTCCATGGTGACGGCCGTACCGCCGAAGCGCTCGGCGAGGTCGACGGCGCGATCGACGGTGCGGTTGACGACGCGCACCGAGCCGGCGCCGCGGGCGACGAGGCTGGTGACGACGACCTCGGCGGTCTGGCCGGCGCCGATCACCAGCACCGTGGCGCCGTCGAGCCGCCCCAGCGTCTGGTCGGCGAGGCCCGCCGCGACGCTGCCGACGGAGACGGCGGTGCGGCCGACGGCGGTCTCGTTGCGCACGCGGCGCGCCGTCTCGATGGCCGACTCGAAGAGCCGCGAGAGGATGGGGCCCGCCGTGCGCTCGACGCGCGCCAGCGCCAGCGCCTCGCGCACCTGGCCGAGCACCTCGGCCTCGCCCTTGACGACGGCGTCGAGGCCGGCGGCGACGCGGTAGATGTGCTGCGCCGCGTGCTCGCCGCGGTGGATGAAGAAGGTCGAATCGGGCACCGGGTCGTGCTCGCCCGCGATGGCGCGCAGCTCGGCGACGCCCACCTCGGCCAGGTGCGCCGCGTCGCGACCGACCAGGTACAGCTCCGTGCGGTTGCAGGTCGAGACGGCGATCGCCTCGTCGGCGTCGCCGGTCTGCGTGACACCGGCGACGAGGCAGCGGTTGCGGGCGCTGGTGAGCGCCAGCCGCTCGCGCACCTCGACCGGTGCGGTGCGGAACGACGCCCCGACGACGAGGTGAACGGTCACGCGTCGCGCTCCTCGAGTGCCTTCTCGATGCGGTCGAGATCGGCCTCGATCCGTGCCACCTTGGATCCGATCAGCGCCATGTAGACGAGGATCGCGATCCACGTCAGCAGATACACGGCCGCGACGTACTCGATGGCGGTTCGAAGCGTCACAGGTCGGTGCCCTCCAGGCGGCGCCGCAGCTCGCGGGCGCGCAGCGCGACTCGTTTACCGCGCAGCTCGAGCTGGATCATGCCGCTGCCGAGGCACAGCATGCCCGAGCAGGGCGACGACGAAGGTCAGGAACATGTCGCCCGTCATCGCCGCGCCGTCCGACGTGAAGACGGTCGGATGGATGAGCGTCTGGCCGATGCGCACCGCCAGGATCGAGAGCGGGATCAGCCCGACGCCGAGCAGCGTGTAGACCGCCGAGTAGCTGCGTCCGCTGCTCGCCCTCGTCGACCGAGAACCGCAGCATGAAGTACGCGCAGTAGTAGAGGAACAGCACCAGGAAGACGTTGAGCTGACGGTCGGACCAGTTCCACCAGACGCCCCACGAGACCTTCGCCCAGATGCCGCCCGTGAGCAGCACGAGCGTGCCGAAGATCGAGCCGACGTGGACCCCCACGTACGAGCGCAGGTCCCACTTCGGGTCGCGCGTGCGCAGGTACATCGCCGCGCAGACCGCGCCGAAGGCGAACGCGGCGTACGTGGTCAGCGCGATCGGGACGTGGAAGTAGAAGATGCGCTGCGAGTAGCCCTGGTCGGCGTCATCGGGAACCCACCACGCGGCCAGCCCCACGGCAAGGGGGATCAGGAGCCCGCTCAACACCACCCACGAGGCACCTGGAAACCGTAGAACTGCAGGCAATTCACTCTCCCGAGAGATGCTCGAACGTGCCCCAGGCGAGGCTCGTGAACACGACATTGAACACGACTAGGAATTCCAACGCTCTGATCGAGCCGCCCCCGTCGGGGAACGCCCCCAGCGTAGCGGTTACCGCGCCGATCACGAGTGGTATGGATAGCGGGAGGAAGAGCACGGGCAGCAGCACGTCGCGCGCGCGGGTGGCCTGTGCCAGCCCGGCCACCAGCACGCCGACCGCGGCGAGGCCGATGTTGGCGAGCAGCACGGCCGCGATCACGGGCAGCGGGTCGGGGCCCTGCTCGCCGAAGAAGAACAGCCAGAAGGCCGGCAGCGCGACTGCCTCCATGATCAGCAGGAAGGCGACCTGCGCCAGCACCTTGCCGAGCCAGATGGCTGCCCGGTCGATCGGCGCCAGCTGCAGCGCGTCGAGCGCGCCCTCCTCCTGGTCGGCCGTGAAGCAGCGGTTCAGCGACAGCACGGCGGTGAACAGGATCGCCGCCCACAGCATGCCGGCGGCGGCCTTCTCCTCCGTGCCGGCGCCGGCGATCGCGAAGTGCACGATCACGAGCGTCGACATGACGTACTGCACCATCGCCAGCACGACCTCGCGCCGGCGCACCTCGAGCAGGAGGTCCTTGCGCGCCAGCGTCACGGCGTCGCGGATCACGCGACGACCTCGCCGTGCACCAGCTGCACGACCCGGTCGGCGTGGCGCGCCGCGAACTGCTCGTCGTGCGTCGCGGCGAGCATCGTCACGCTGCCGCGCAGACGCGTCAGCACGCCGTCCAGCAGCGCGGCACCCTCGTGGTCGAGGCCCGTCGCCGGCTCGTCCAGCAGCAGCAGACCGGGCTCCGTGACCAGGATGCGCGCCAGCGCCAGGCGCTGCAGCATGCCGCGCGAGAAGCCATCGATGCGATCACCGCCGCGATCGCCCAGCCCGACCTCGGTCAGGGCCGCGGCGACCGTCTCGGGCGGCCGGCGGTAGAGGCGGGCGAACAGCGTCAGGTTCTCGTCGGCGGTCAGCCCGCGGTAGGCGAGCGCGCGGTGGCCGAGGTAGCCGATCGCGCCGCGCGACCGGCGATCGAGCTCGACCGCCGGGATCCCGTCGATCAGCGCGGCCCCGGCGGTGGGACGGACGAGGCCGGCCACCACCCGCAGCGCCGTCGACTTCCCCGAGCCGTTCGCGCCCATCAGCGCCGTCGACGTGCCGCCCTCGACTGCGAACGAGACGCGCCGCAGGGCGATGCGCTCGCCGAACCGTTTCGAGCAGCCGACCAGCTCGACGGCGGGTGCCACCGGCTACCGGACCGCGACGTCGCCGATGACGGCGGCCAGGTAGATCCCCGCGAGGATCGCGTTCACGTTGAAGAAGGCGGCGTTGACGCGCGACAGGTCGTCCGGCTTCACGATCGCATTCTCGTACGCCAGCAACGCGGCGCAGATGACGACGCCGATCCAGTAGATGACGCCCACGCCGAGCGCGAGCCCGGACAGGATCATGAACACCACCGCCAGGGCGTGGAACACGCGGCAGAGGGTCAGGCCCGCGGCGATGCCGTAGTCGGCCGGTATCGAGTGCAGCCCCTCCCGGCGATCGTGCTCGTAGTCCATCGTCGCGTAGATGACGTCGAACCCGGCGATCCAGAAGCACACGACGCCGCCGAGCAGGAAGGCCTTCGGGTCGACGTCGTTCGTGATCGCCACCCAGGCGCCGACCGGGGCCAGGCCGTCGACCGCGCCCAGCCACAGGTGGCAGAGCGGCGTGAAGCGCTTCAGATACGGGTAGATCACGAACGCGATCACGGGGATCGGGGCGAGCCAGCGCGTGATCGGTGCGAGCTGTGAGACGGCAAGCGCGAAGATCGCAAGTGACACGAGGCAGAAGGCGATCACCTGCATCCGCGACAGCAGCCCGGCGGGGATCTCGCGCCGGGCGGTGCGCGGATTGCGGGCGTCGATCTCGGCATCGACGAGGCGGTTCAGCGCCATCGCCAGCGACCGCGCCCCGGCCATGGCGACGGTGATCCAGAAGAGGTCGGCGAACGACGGCCGGCCGTCGACGGCGAAGATGGCGCCGACGTACGCGTAGGGCAGCGCGAACAGCGTGTGCTCGAGGCGGATCAGCGACGAGAGCCGGCGCGCGACGACGGTCACAGGTGCTCCGTCGGCGCCTGTCGCAGCAGCTTCAGCGCGTGGTCGAGCACGGGCTCGACGACGGCGAAGTTCTCGGCGCACGCCTTCGGGCTACCGGGAAACGACAGCACCAGCGTCGTGCCGCGGATGCCGGAGACGCCGCGCGTCAGCATGCCGTGCGGCTTCACCGCCATCGACGCGGCGCGCATGGCCTCGTCGATGCCGGGGGCCAGGCGGTCGAACAGCGGCCGCAGGGCCTCGGGCGTCACGTCGCGCGGGGCGAAGCCGGTGCCGCCGGTGACCAGCACCAGCGCCGTCTCGGCGTCGCACAGCTCGGTCACCGCGGCGCGGATCTGGTCGACCTCGTCGGCCACGACGCGGCGGTCGCCGACCTCGAACCCGGCGTCGCGGGCGGCCGTCTCGAGCACGGCGCCCGAGGCGTCGTCGCGCTGACCGTGGAACACCCCGTCGGAGACCGTCACGACGGCGGCTCTCACGCCGGCCGCTCCCAGTCGCCCGACTTGCCGCCCGACTTCGAGACCAGGCAGATGTCGTCGATCGTCATCGCCGGATCGAGCGACTTGCACATGTCGTGCACGCACAGCGCGGCGGCCGCGGCGGCGCACAGCGCCTCCATCTCGACGCCGGTCTGGTGCGTGGTCTCGGCCGCCGTCGTGACGCGGACGTAGCCGGCGGCGCGGTCGATCTCGAGGTCGACCGCGACGTGCGTCAGCAGCAGCGGATGGCACAGTGGCAGGATCTGCGGCGTCGACTTGGCGGCCATGATGCCGGCCACCCGCGCCGTGGCCAGGACGTCGCCCTTCGGCATCGTCCCGTCCTCGAGCCGCGCCAGCACCTCGTCCGCAATCTGCACCCGGGCTCGCGCCACGGCCCGGCGCCGGGTCGTCGGCTTGTCGCCGACGTCGATCATGCGGACGTCCGTCATGCCTCGTAGTGTGCCGAATCCCCCGAGTGGGGTAGGCGGACCGTGTGAGACAGGGTCGATCCTCGTAGTTACCGATGCGACGCGTCCTCCTCTCACTCTCCGTGCTTGTCCTCGCCGCCCCGGGAGTGGCTGCGGCCGCTCCGAAGGCGCCGATGCCGGTCAGCCCCGCCAACGGGGCGACCACCCAGTATCTGCCTGCACTCGGCTGGAAGGCCGTGTCCGGTGCCGACCACTACGTCTACCAGCTCGCCGCTGACGTCGGGTTCAACTCGCCCGTGAACGTGTCCGGCGCGAGCGTCCTGGAGACGAACAACACGTGGGCGTCCTTCAAGACGGCGGTCCCGAACGGCAAGTACTACTGGCACGTGCGGGCGGTGGACAGCGCGGGCAAGGTCTCGCCCTGGTCGGCGCCGCGGGTCTTCTACAAGACGTGGCGCGGTGACACCACGGTGATCTCGCCCGGCGACGGCGCGACGATCCAGTTCCCGACGACGCCCACGCTGAAGTGGACGCCGGTCACCGGTGCCGCGAAGTACGAGTACACCATCGCGTCGGATCCCGATCTCTCCTCGCTGGACGGCAAGCCGGCCAAGGCCGTCGAGACCGACGCGTCGTCGTTCACTGTCGCCACGGGCCTGAGCGCCGGATCGACCTACTACTGGTCGGTGACGCCGATCGACGGCGCCGGCAACCGCGGCACCGCGCCGGACGAGCCGTGGCGGTTCACGTGGAAGTGGGTCTCCACGACGCACCTCACGTTCGAGGACATGGCGCCGGCCGCCGACGTCGTCGACCCGCGCTTCTCGTGGGATCCGATCCCGAACGCCGCCCGGTACGACGTCGAGATCAACTCCGACTCCACCTTCGCGGTCGGCTCGAAGTTCTGCTGCACCACGCCGACCGTCGCCACGACGCTGACGCCGACCACCGTGCTGCTCAACAACCGGTACTACTGGCGCGTCCGCGGCATCGACGCCGACGGCAACTTCGGACAGTGGAACTACTGGCAGAACCCGACCACGCACGAGAACTTCTTCCGCAAGACGTTCGACACGCGCGATCCCGGTGACTTCAACCCGGCCATCCAGAACCTGCGCATGGTCGACAACCTGAGCGACCCGGACGGCACCGGCGCCGACTTCGACGAGAACACCGACGGCTACCAGACCCAGGTCCCGATCGTGACGTGGGATCCGGTGCTCGGCGCCTCGGGCTACGAGGTCGACGTGCGGTACTTCACCGGCGGCGGCTGCTCGGCATCCGATCTCTCGCAGTGGTGGAACGTCACCGTCGGCACGAATGCCTGGACGCCGCTCGGCCCCAACCCCGACGACGAGCCGTGGCAGAACCACGGCCGCAGCCTCGCCCACGACGGCAGCAAGTCGCTCGAGGTCGGGAACGCCTACTGCGTCCGCGTCCGCGCGTACACCGACAAGGGCTACGACCAGCACCGCATCCTCCACGACGTGGTCGGCGACTGGACGTACCTCGACAACGGCCTGGATCCGAACGCGAACGACGCCGTGTCCTTCCAGTTCGTCGGCTACCCCGACGACACGGCGTGCACCGATGTGCAGCCGGATTACACCTGCTCCGCCGCCTACCCCCAGGACGGCGACTACCTGCTGCCCCAGTACGGCTCGTCGGTCTCGCAGACGCCGTACTTCACGTGGAACCCGACGCCGCGCGCGCAGGGCTACTTCGTGCTGGTCTCGCGTGACCCGAACTTCACGACGGTGGTCGACTACGCCTGGGTGCGCGGGCCGGCCTACGCGCCCCGGTACGCGGCCAGCGCGACGACCTACGCGGACGAGACGACCGGCTACTACTGGGCCGTGCTGCCGTCCGCCTACCCGAACGGCATCAACGTCCTGGTGAATCCGCTGCTCGCGAACCCGACGGTGTTCGACAAGGAGTCGGCGCCGCCGGTGCTGGCCGGCCCCACGGGCGGCCATGCGGTCAACCTGCGGCCGACCTTCACCTGGGCGCTCGCGCACTGGGCGCGCACGTACACGCTCCAGGTCGCGACCGATCCCCTGTTCTCCGATCTGGTGGAGACCGTCGAGACGGCCTCCAGCTCCTACACGCCGGAGAACAGCTACCCGGCCGACCAGAGCCTCTACTGGCGCGTCCGCTCGAACGACTGGAACGACGTCGCGCTGACGTGGTCGCCGAGCCAGTACTTCCGGCTCCAGCGGACGCCTCCGGTGCCGTCGCCGTCGAACCTCGCCGCCTCGGAGCTCGTGCCGACGTGGACGTGGGCGCCGGTCCAGGGCGCCGTGTCCTACGACGTCGAGGTGCAGTATCCGAACGGCAGCAAGAAGCTGCTGAAGGGCTTCCGGGCGGCGGCGTTCACGCCGAGCAAGCTCGACGGCACGGGGATCTGGCACTGGAAGGTGCGCGCGAACTTCCCGACCAAGAGCCCGACCACCACGATCCAGGGCCCCTGGAGCGGGTCGATCGCCTTCCGCAACTCGATGTCGGCGCCGAAGAACGTGCGCACGCCATCCCTCGGCAGCGGTGCGGTGTTCGCCTGGGATGCGAAGGTCGGCGCCGCCCACTACCAGGTCGAGGTCTCGACGCACCAGGACTTCGCCGGCCCGCTGGTCGAGAAGATCCAGGTTGACAGCCCGACGTACGCGCCGCTCTTCAAGAACGCCGTGTACAAGAAGGGCGGCCCGATGTACTGGCGCGTCGCCGCGGTCGACGACTCCGGCAACATCGGCGAGATGACGAAGGCGCTCGGCTTCAAGCTGCCGCTCGCGCTGAGGGTCTCCGCGGCCGGCCTGCTGCGCAAGAGCAAGACCGGCAAGCTGACGATCACCGTCACCGACGGGTCGCGCAATGCGATCCGCGGCGCGAAGGTGGTCATCACCGGCGCCGGCCTGAGGAAGAAGACGGTCTCGACGAAGTCCACCGGCAAGACCTCGACGCTGAAGCTGAAGCCGAAGTCGCGCTCGAAGATCACCATCACGGTGAGCAAGTCGGGCTATCGCACGACGATCTTCTCGTACTCCGTTCGCTGATTTCCCTCACCGGGGCACCGACGCCGCGCCAAGTGCGCAGCGTCGGTGCCCTGTTGTCGTTGGGGTCTGACCCCAATCGGAGGTTTTCGGGGGTCAGACCCCGATCACAGAACACGCGCAGAGGGCGCGCGGATCGCGCGACCTGTGACAGTGCGCGCGTGTTTCGATACGGACAATGCGTCATCCGCGCGACTGGATTTGTCTGACTAAAGTCAGACAAATTTGGCCGGGAGCACCGCGGTCGCGAGTGTCCGTTTCGGCACCGCGTGCGAAATCGGACATCGCTGATCGGCGGCCTCGAGCTGCGCCAGGAGGGCTGCTTTGGGTGCCGCGGTGGGGGATGGGGTCAACGGCGTTGGGTGGGGTAGACGATGAAGCGTTCGGCGCTTGCGATGGGTGGCTGCTGCGTAGGAGCCGCACGTTGCCGCGTCTGCCTGGAGTGCGCGGAACGATCGCTCCGCTGCGATGTCGGCCGTAGGGCAAAGGAGCTGCAGGTCCGTGGTGCCGGCTCCAGGCGTGCGCGGGTGCAGCGTCGGCGGCGTGCAGCTCTATCGTCGGATACGGTGGTCAGCCGCAAGCGCGGAGGGGTCAGGAGGAGCGGCAGGCATCCACGCAATACCTGATCCGCAACCGGGACTTGGCGGATCGCTGCCGCCGAGACCCGATGTCCGTTTCGGCACCGCGTGCGAAATCGGACGCCGACGACGTTAGTACGCGCGGATCATCGCCTTCATGCCGAACGCCTCGTGCGAGTCGGCCGTGCCCTCGAACAACGAGCAGTACACGCGGTAGCGGCCCGGCTTCAAGTGGACGCTGAAGACCACCTCGCCCGGCTTGGTGCCGCTCTTCGCGACCACGCCGCGCGAGGCGATGATCCGGCCGGTGGTGTCGGCGACCGTCAGGTCGTGGTCGTCCATGCCGAGGTTGTACACGTGGATCCGCACCGACCCGGCCCGGAAGTTCAGGTGCCCGGGGCGCACCGCCCACTCCGTCTCGTTGACGGCCATCGACCGCCACAGCTTCACGTTCGGCGGCGGCGCGTGGGTGCGGTGCTTGCGCGCCTCGGCGGCCAGCGGCAGGACGGCCGTGGGCGCCGCCAGCACGGCGGCGCCCACGAGACCCAGTCGGAGACGGTGGCTGGTCACGCCGCCTTGAGCAGCTTGCTCGTGCCGTCGAAGCGGTTGATCGAGCCGGCCGGCAGGTCCGGGAGGTAGGAGGCCGGGTTCGTCTGGAACCACTCCTGGAAGATCGCCTTGTAGACGTGCCGGAAGTCGGTCGACACGCGCAGGTCGCCGTTGTCGGTGAGGCTGTTCAGGTTCGACGGCTGGCTCGCGAGCCCGCCCTTCACCCGGTTGCCGAGCACCATCATCGGCCCGCCGGCGCCGTGGTCGGTGCCGCCCGAGTCGTTCGAGTCGACGCGGCGGCCGAACTCGGAGAACACGACCGTCATCACCTGGTCGCCGACCCCGCGGGCGTTCAGGTCGGCCTGGAAGGCGGCGAGCGCCGAGCCGAGCACGGCGAGCTGCGGATCCATCGAGCTGACCTGGTCGCCGTGCGTGTCGAAGCTGCCCCAGTCGAGCGTCACGACGCGCGTCCCGAGCGGTGCGGCGAGCAGCTGCGCGGCGAGGCGGAGCCGGTTCGACAGGTACGAGTCCGGATACGCCGCCGGCGAACCGGCCGGATGCAGGTTGCGCACCTTGTTCGAGATCGACGTGGTGAGGCCGAACGACTGCCGGCTCCGGGCCAGCGCGGCGTTCGACTTCGTGGCGCCGACCCTGGCCAGCTTGTCGATCTGCAGGTTCGCGCTGTTGGCCGGCGTGACGACGTTGCGGACGTCGAACTGGATGCCCTGCAGGCCGTTCAGCGCGCACACGGGCGCCCGCGACGTGCGGATCTGCTTCGACAGCGACGAGTCGAGCGAGATGGCCTGCAGCGGGTTCAGCTGCGAGCCCTCGCGATCGAGGTAGCGGCCGATCCAGCCGGTGGTCTGCTTCTTCAGGGCACCCGCGAACCAGTAGTCGCGCGAGTCGAAGTGCGAGTGGTTGGCCGGGTTGTAGTCGGCGGCCGGGAAGACGGCCAGGTTCGAGCCCGCGCCGCCGGAGCCGTCGCCGAACAGCGTGTCGAGCCCGCCGGCGCCCGCCGGGATGCCCGCCATGGTGTACAGCTGGTTGTTCATCGCGCCGGAGAGCAGCGGGTTGGCGAACCCGATCGTGCCGCCGGCGGAGCCCGCGAACGGCGTGGCGCCGACCTGCTGCAGGTTCACCGACGGGCCCTGCAGCCGCGCGATGTTGGCGCGCTGCGCCATGTACCGGCCGTACTGCCCGGCCTCCTGCGGCACGAACATGTTCAGGCTGTCCGCCCCACCCTGCAGGTAGATCAGCACCAGCTTGCGGGCGTTCGGGTTCTCCGCCGCCTCGGCCGCCGCCGCCTGCCAGATGCGGTTCCAGTCGAGCTGGGTGGCGGAGTAGATCGCCGCCATGCCGGCGACGCCGTTGACGAGCGCGGCGCGACGGTTGTACCGGCGTGCCCCGGGCACCTCCGCCGCTCCGCCCACGATCGCCTCGGTCGGGATCTCGAGCCGTTGGCTCGGGCGGAGGTCGGTGACCCGGCTATCGGATCGCTCGCAGTCGGCGCACTTCAGCGCCTCGTTTCCATCAATGGTCGCCATTTACATCACCTGAGCGTCGGGGCCAGCAAGGACGAGCGCGCGGATCATGCGCTGCCGCTCGATGCGGAGATCGGTACGGCCGGACGGCGCCCGTGCGGCGTAGTCCTTGATCGTTTTGTGGGAGCCGGTGGCGACCCACGGCCGGCCGATCTCGCGCAGCGCGCGATCGACGGCCTGCGGTGCGGTCTCGCCCGGACGGTCCTTCGGTGCCTTGCGGTCGAGCAACTCGCCGGCGAGGGCGAAGCGCGACAGCACGGTGTTGGTGTTCAGCCACGAGAGGCCGCCCTCCCAGCCGGAGACGTTCGGCGGGTTGTAGGGCAGCTGGCCCATGCGCTCGAGGAACTCGTACGCGGTCTGGTCCTTGACGCCGAGGCCGAACGCGCGGTGCAGGCCGACGACGTAGACGATCGGCGGCTTGACCATGTTCGGCTCGGAGATCGACTCGAACATCAGCTTGTGGCTGAGGATCTTCCGCAGGACCGGGCGCAGCCGCAGCCCGGGCCGGCCCCGGACCGGCGTCAGGTACGTCTTCACCAGGTCGTTCATCGTGGTCGCGTCGGGCGGCGTGACGATGAACTCGTGCCACAGCTTGCGCAGCAGGAAGCGCGCGTGCGTGTCGTACGGCTTGCGGGCGTCGGCGGTGCTGCGGGCGGGCCGCTTCAGCACCAGCTCGACGGCGTCCTTCTCCGGGCGGTACTGCGGATCGCCGCGGCGGTAGGCGACGAAGTTGCCCTGCACGCCGAACGCCATCTTCATGCCGTTCGACCAGCGGTTCGGGTTGAACTGGCTGCGCGGGTTGTCCGGGTCGTGCTCGTCGATCGTCCAGCCGGTGAACGACTTCGCGAGGTGCTTGACCTCGACCTCGGTGTAGCAGAAGCGCCCCTTCTCGTCCCGGACGCCGAGGCAGAACAGCTCCATCAGCTCGCGGGCGTAGTTCTCGTTCGAGTGGCCGCGGACGTTGTCCTCGCCCGTCAGGTAGCGGAGCATCGACGGGTCGACGGTGACGTCGTTGACGAGGTCGCGGAAGCTCGCGTTCGGGTTGGCGCCGAAGTTCGAGTACTTGCGGAACAGGTCGGCTTGCTTGCGCAGCATCTGCTGCGAGGGGCCGCCGTCGCGCCCGTTCGCGAAGTGCCGGTGCCAGAAGAACGCCATGCGCTCCGGGAACGGGTTCGTCGAGCGGATCATCCGGTCGACCCACTCGAGCACCAGGTCGACGTCCTCGGCGGTCGGGTCGAGCCGCTGGCCGTCACGCGTCGGGGTTGGGCCCTTCAGCGCCGGCTTGGTGTTCAGGAACCAGTCGACGAGCGACACCACCGGCTTGTTCTTCCACTTCGCGCGGTCGGCCTCGGTCGGCCCGAACCCGGCGCGCCAGAAGAGCCGGTCGATCATCGGCACCGTCAGGCGCAGGACCTTCTTCTTCTTTTTCTTCCTTCTCTTCTTCTTGGCGTGCATCCCGCTCATGAGCCGATCCCCCCTTGTCGCATCCGGACCTTCCGTTGTCCTGTGCGACTCATGGCCGCACCTCGAGCGTGATCGTGGTCTTCGTCCTGGCCGTCCTGGAGCCGGTCAGGGCCTTGCCCGACAGGCGGATGAGGTACGTGCCGGGCCGCCGCAGCGCGGGCGGCAGGCGCAGGTCGAGCGCCACGCGGCCGTTGCGCAGCACCGCCGCGGTGACGCTGGTGGCGACGGCGGTGCCCAGCAGGGCCTCCGCCTTGGCCGTGCCGAGCCCGACCCCGCGGGCGTTGACGCGGAAGGCGTACCCGGTCGGCGCGAGCGCCGCGGCCGAGACGATGATCCGCTTGCCGAGCGGCGTGACCACCGGCGCCTTGCGGCAGCCCTTGTTCTTGGCGGCTGCGGCGCGGACGCTGCCGCCCGCGTTCGACACCCAGCCGACGGGCGGGCTGAGGGCGACCACCGAGTAGCGCACGGCCACGCACGCGAGCGGCTTCGGCACCCGCAGCGGCCCGGCGACGCCGGCCGTCGAGACGAGCAGGCCGGTCTGCGGGCCGTTCTGTGCGATCAGGCCGACGCGGGCAGCCTCGGGGCTGCGGAGCGAGAACGAGACGTTGGCCTTGGCCAGCGCCACGTCGGACGGGGACTGCTCCGCCAGCTGGGCGCCCTCGAGGCCGCCGGGGATGCCGACGCCGCCGCCGGTCGCGACGAACCGCGAGCCGTCGAGCACGCCGTCGTCCGACCAGACGCGCACCATGCCGCCGTCGCCGCCGGGACCCGCGGTGTCCTGCGGACCGGAGCCGTCGCCGCCCGTGGTCTCGATGCCCTGCAGCGCGCCGACGCGCCGCGCGATGATGTCGACCGCGCCGCCGCGGCCGCCGGCCGCGCCGTTGATGACGCCGGCACCGGGGGCACCGGCCCGTCCGCCGAGGGCGGTGACGCCCTGGGCGAGCGTGAGCGTGCCGTCCGCCGCGCGCAGCGTGACGCGGCCCGCGGGGCCGCCCACGTAGCCGGGCAGGCCCGCGCTCGGCGCGGCCGAGCCCTGGCCGCCATCGGCCTGCACCGCGCCGACGACCGTCAGATCGCCCGTCGCGTCGAGCTTGATCGGTCCGCCGGCGCCGCCGCGGTTCCCGCCCGCGCCGGCCGGCGTGGCCACGCCGGCGACGTCGATGTCGGCCGCGGTGATGTCGACGCCGCCGCCACCGTTGCCGGCGCCGCGACCGCTGCCGCTGCCGCCGCGGAAGCTGAGCGCACCGACGTCGAGCCGGCCGGTGAGACGCGCGACGACCGCGCCGCCGTGGCCGCCGTTGGCATTGGCGCCGGCGGTGGTGCCGGCGCCGCCGTCACCGGTGATGGTGCCGATCGTCGCGTCGTGCGCGAGCAGGTCGATGCGCGAGCCGTGGCTGCCGCGGAGGCCGCCGTTGGCACCGCCGGCGGCGATCGCGCCCGCCGTCAGGGTGTTGCCGGCGCGCAGGTAGACGGCGCCGGCGTCGCTGGCCGCGGCGTTCGCTCCGGCGGGCGTGCCGCTGGCGTCTACCGTGTTCTGCACGTGGAGGTCGCCGAACGCGACCAGCCGCGCGCGGCCCGACCGGCCGCCGGTCGAGGCGCCGGGCGTACCGCCGGTCACGTCGACGCTGCCGACGGCGACGTCGTCCGCCGTCACCGTGACGAGGCCGCCCGGACCGCCGGCACCGACGCCGGCGCCGCTGCCGCCGGACGGCGCGAGGGCGCCGGGCGTCGTGAAGGCGCCGGTGGTCGAGACGTCGATCGTGCCGCCCCGGCCGCCGTTGGAGTTGCCGGTGCCGTTGCCGCCGTTCGCGGAGATGGTGCCGACGTCGAGATTGGGGCCGCGCAGCACGGTGATGCCCGCCGGGCTGCCGCCCGCCGCGCCGTTGGCGCCGCTGACGTTGATGCCGGCGACGTAGCTGTCGGCACCGGTGGCGATCGCCACCTTGCCGCCGGCCGTCGCGCCGTTGCTCGCCGACCCGGTGCCCGATGCGTCGAGCGTGCCCGAGACCGTGAGCGGCCCGGTCACCTTGAGCGACATCGCCCCGGTCGGGCCGCCGCTGCCACCCGGCGACGTGCCGCCGGTGACGTCGACGCCGCCGAAGATGCGCAGGTTGGCGGCCGAGACCACGGCGGTGCCACCGCCGCCGCCGGGGCCCGTGGTGCTGCCGTTGCCGCCGGCGACCGACAGCCCCTGCAGCACGAGCTCGCCCGCGGTGCCGATGTCGACGACCGCGCCGCGTCCGCCCGGTGCGCCGGGCGTGGTGCCGTTGCCGCCGGTCGCTCCGAAGCCGCCCAGCACGTCGATCTGCGTTCCGCGCAGCACCACGCTGCCGCCGGCCGAGCCGCGACCGGCGCCGTTGGCGCCCTGGACGCCGATCTGCCCGGTGATCAGCAGCGGGCCTCTAGCGCCGGCGGAGACCTTGCCGCCCGGCGCCGCGAGGTTGGTGGTTGAGGGCGAGCCGGCGGCGTCGAGCCCGCCGATCACGCGCAGCGATCCGGCCGTCGCGCTGAGCGAGATCTGGCCGCCCGCGCCGGCGAACCCGCCGCCTGCGTCACCGCCGCTGACGGCGATGCCGCCGCCGATCTGGAGCCGCGGGCCGCTGACGAGGACCACGCCGCCGCGGCCGGCCGGACCTGCCGCGCCGGCGCCGTTGCCGCCGGTCGCCGCGAGCGAGGGAAGCAGGACGCGCCCGGTGCCGACGACGTCGATCTTGCCGCCGTGCCCGCCCGGCGGGCTGACGGCGGCGAGGGTGCCGTTGCCGGCGGTCGCCGCGAGGCTCGAGGCGACGATCGACGAGCCGCGCAGGCGGACCGTGCCGCCGTTGCCGCCGCCCGCAGGGGCGCTGGCGCCGCTGGCCGAGGCCGCGCCGACGATCAGCTTTCGCGCCGCGATCACCTCGATCCCGGAGGCCTGGCCGGCCCGGCCGTCGGCGGTTGCGCCGCCACCGTTGGCGGTCAGCGAGCCGACGGTCGCACGGCCGCGCGCGCCGACGCGGATCGCGCCGGCGTTGCCGCCCGACCGCTCGGCCGTCGAGCCGCCGCTGGTCTGGATGTTGCCGACGCGCACGTCGCCGCCGCGGACCGTGACGCCACCGCCGAAGCCGCCGATCAGGCCGGCGCCGCCGTTGGAGCCGTCCGCGAGGATGCTGGAGCGGACCGAGATGTTCCCGGCCGATGAGACGACGCCGACGGCGCCGGCCGATGGGGCCCGGCCGGCTGGAGCGGGACCGCCGGTGTAGGGCCGGACGTCGACGTCGGCGCCGACGCTGACGCCACGCGCGCCGACCAGGGTGACGGAAGCACCCGGGGCGCTCACCGACTGCAGTCGCAGGAGCCCGCCGGTGGCGAGCGTGACGGCGCCGGACGGCAGGCCGCCGGTCGCCGCGGTGTTGATGGCGCCGCCGAGGGTGACGGCGGCACCGCTGACGAACAGCGCTCCGCCGAGCCGCGCCTGGCCGCTGCCGCCCTGCAGCGAGATGGGCGGCGTGATCTGCACGGCGCCGCGCGCGCGGATGGTCAGCGAGCGGCCGTTCGTGCAGCCGGCCGGGTTCCCCGCCTCGAGCGGATTCATCGGGTCCGGCACCCAGCAGCTCTGCAGCTGCGCGCGCGGGCCGATGTACAGCGAGTCGACGTTCAGGACCGTGTTGCCGGTCAGGCGCACCGTCGTGTTGATGTAGACCTTCGCGTAGGTCAGGGTGCCCTGCAGCAGCGGGGCGGGGTCGCCGTCGAGGACCACCAGATCCTCGGCCGCCTGCGCGCTGGCGGGCGCGGCGAAGGCGCCGAGCAGGCACCCGAGGACGGCGAGGCGTTGGAGCGGGAACTTCGATTGTCGAGGCACAGCTAGCTGAGCTACCGATCTCCGTAGGGGTCCGCGGCGCGAGCGGGAACAGACCGCTCGACCCTCTACATCGGCTGGAGTGCCTGGGGACTTCATCACCCTGGCGAGCGACGCCTCGACTGGGTAACGGTAACTTTCAGGAGATTAAGCGCGGAGTGCGAGCCCGGGTCTGTTCATCCGGAACAGCTCGGGTGGTGGCGTCCCCTCGACCAGGTCCGCGATCACCTCGCCCAGCGCGGGCGAGAACATGAAACCGTGCCCGGAGCAGGCTCCGGCCAGCACCGTCGCCCCGCGCCGGTCGAGCAGGAAGTGCCCGTCGGCCGTGTGCGTGGCGGGGCAGCGCTCGGTGCGCACCGGCCGCGGCCCGAGCGCCACGAACCGGTCGGCGACGCGCCGGGCCAGCGCCAGCGCCTCGGCGTGGTCGGGCCGGCGCTCCTCGTCGTCGGCGATCCAGCTCGCGGTGGGATGCAGGCCGACCTGGTAGCCGCTGCCGGCGATCGGCAGGCCGTAGGCCGCCTCGGTGCCGTCGTGGTCCCACTCGATCAGGCACGGGCGCGCGTCCCAGCCGGTGCCGCGGAACACGGAGGCCTGCGACATCGCCGACTCGATCTGCTGCTCCATCCCCAGCGGGCGCAGCAGGTCGTTCAGCCACGGGCCGGTTGCGACCACTGCGACGTCGACCTCGAGGCGGCGCGTCGTCGTGCGGATGACGGCGCCGTCGGTGGACGCATCGATCGCGACGACGTCCTCGCCGGTCGCGATCTCGGCACCGGCGCGGGCCGCCAGGTCGGCCTGCACCAGCAGGCAGTCCCGGGCCGCGAGCACGCCGGCCGCCGGCTGCCAGCGGGCGGGCTGGCCCAGCCGTGGCGTCAGGCCGGGAAAGAGGTCCGGCGCCTCGGCGCCGTCCAGCTCGATCACCGTGGCGTGCTCGGCCCGCAGGGCGGCGACGATCTCGTCGTGCGGGCCGCCCACCTCGAGCAGGCCGGTGGCGCGCAGCAGCCCGGCCCCGTCGCGGCGCTCCAGCTCGCGCCAGTGCAGCAGCGCGCGCCGCGCCAGGCGCACGTACTCCGGCCGGGCGTGGGCGAGCCGGAAGATGCGATGCCCGTGGGCCGAGGAGCCGAGGTCGTTCGCGACACCGTGGCGATCGATGCCGATGACACGATGGCCCCGTTCCGCGAGCACTCTGGTCGCGGCCACGCCCATCGCCCCGAGCCCGATGACGCACACCCGCACGCAACAGAGGCTACCAACCGGGTCGGACCACGTGGCGCCCGCCCGCTCCGGTGCTGGGAGCGGGCGGACGCGGGCGGATCAGGTCTTCTTGTTGGTGGCGACGTCGAACGAGAACGTGCGCGCCCCGATGGCAAGGGCGACCTCGCGGTACCGGAACGTGAGCCGCTCGAGCGCGCCGGCGCTGAACTGCTGCGTGCCCGAAAACAGCACCTCGTCGAACGTATAGGTGGCCCGCGGCGTGGTCGTGCCGGGGTTGAACAGCACCACCTCGAGCGTCGGGAAGCGCTTGCCGGTGAAGACGCCCTCGGTGCTGTCGATGGTCAGCCCGTCGATGTCCTTCAGGACCTCGACGTCGGCGACCCTGACCTTGCCGGCGCCCGAGCCGCCGCCGCCCGAGGTGATCGACTCGTTGCTCGCGCCGAACGAGAAGGCGTGGATGGAGACGGTGGTCGGGCCCAGCGTGAGGGTGCCGACCACGACATCCCCGGGCGCGGCATCGCCGCCGGCCTGGCCCTTCTGGTTCCAGGTGACGACCTGCTCGCGCCGGTCGCAGTTCTTCGCCTTCGCGACCATCCGCAGCCGGCCGTCACCCTGCTTCGCGCAGGCCGTGATCGTGCCGTCGGCGCCGACCGGGATGGTCTTCGGCGACTTCGAGGCGATCGCCAGACCGCCGCCGGTGGCCAGCATGCCCGCCGCGACGGCCAGCGCGATCGTGAGGCCTCGCCGGTGCTCCCCCATGGTTGCTCCTTCCGGGTGGAATGAGCACGCAATCGGCACCCCGGGCGCCGGCCTTGAGCGGCGCCAGGCTGCTCAGTGGTGGCGGGCGAGCGCCTCGTCGAGGAGATCGACCGCGCGGTCGATCTCCTCCGTGGTGGCCGTCAGCGGCGGCGCGATGCGGAAGCAGTGCGCCGCCGGCCCGGTCGGGATCGGATGCAGCGACAGCCCGAGCGCCATCGCCTCGGCGCCGACGGTGGCCGCGAGCCCGGCGGCGGGCTCGCGCGTCGCGCGGTCGCGCACCAGCTCGACGCCCGCCAGCAGGCCACGCCCGCGGACGTCGCCGACGGCCGGGTGCCGCTCTGCCAGTCCCCGGAGGCGCAGCAGCAGGTGGTCGCCCAGCTCCGCCGCCCGCCCCACCAGGCCGTCGTCGGCGATCACGTCCAGCCCGGCGAGACCGGCCGCGGCCGGCAGCGGGTCGGCGACGTGCGACGTGTTGTGCGCGAGCCCCTTGCCGACGCAGTCCGCCTCGATCTCGTCGGTGGTCAGCGTCGCCGACAGCGGGATGCCGCCGCCGAGCGTCTTGGACAGCGTCAGGAACTCCGGCACCACGTCCTCGCGCGCGCTGTCGAACCACGAGCCGCAGCGGCCGAGGCCCGTCTGCGCCTCGTCGATGATCAGCAGCATGTCGCGGCTGCGGCAGTGCTCGGCCGCGCGGGCCAGCCAGCCGTCGGGCGGCACGATGACGCCCGCCGACGACAGGATCGGCTCGAGGATCATGGCCGCCAGCGACCCGACGGACTGCTGGTCGACGAGCTCGAAGCCGGCATCCAGGCAGGTGCAGTCGCAGGTCTCGCGGCA
This sequence comes from uncultured Actinomycetes bacterium, assembly GCA_963722525.1. Taxonomy (GTDB): domain Bacteria; phylum Actinomycetota; class Thermoleophilia; order Gaiellales; family F1-60-MAGs149; genus VFJZ01. The sequence goes on from CAVRMM010000002.1 coordinate 3,048,780, forward strand.
GTGCCGGACGGGACAGCGGTACGCGTACGGGGCCGGCACGGCGAGGGTGCCGGGCACCAGCGGCCCGAAGCCCCGGCGCGAGCGCAGGTAGGTGGAGCTGGCGGCGCCGATGGTGGCGCCGTGGAAGGCGCGGGCGACGCCGACGATCTCGAACTTGCCGCTGAACATCTTGGCGAGCTTCAGGGCGAACTCGTTCGCCTCGGCGCCGGTCGACAGCGGCATGACGCGGGTCAGCGGCGCCGGCGCCAGCGATGCCAGGCGGTCGGCCAGCGCGAGCACCGGCTCCGACAGCATGCGCGAGTCGAGGTGCACCGCGGTGTCCAGCGCCTCCCGCACCGCGGCCATCACCCGCGGGTGCCGGTGGCCGAGCGTCGAGCAGATCTGGCCCGACGAGAAGTCGAGCAGCCGGCGGCCGTCGGTCGTCTCCAGCCACATCCCGTCCGCCCGCTCGACGACGAACGGCGCGAACCCGCCCAGGTAGCGCACGAGGTGGCGCTCGCGGGGGTCGGCCGTCACGGATCGACCGCCTCGTCCAGGTGCTGGTACTTGGTGCTGTACTGGGCGATCGCCGCGGCGTGCAGCTCGGCGGGCGTGCGCTGGGCGAACCGCTCGAGGCCGAACGGCACGAGCCGCGCGGGGCGCTCGCCCTCCACGATCCAGCCGGCCAGCAGCGCACCCACCGCCGGCGAGACGTGCAGGCCCATGACGTTGTCGCCGGCCACGACGTAGGCGCCCGCGGCGCCGGGCAGCCGGTCGACGATGAAGGTGCCGTCGGGCGACATCGTCGGCACGCCGGCGCGCACCTCGACGGCGGTCGCTCCGGCCAGCGCGGGGATGACGTCGACGACGGGGGCGACCCGTGCGGCCAGGTCGGCGGCGGGCGAGGCGAGCGCCGGCGGCAGCCCGCCGGGCGAGCCGGCCACGTCGATCTCGGTGGGCGCGGTCTCGTAGGCGCCGAACATCAGCCCGCCGCGGTACGGCCGCGCGTAGGCGTTGGCATCCATGACGCGCACGTGCGGCGTGTCGGCCTCGATGCCGGCGAGCGGTGCCGTCACGAACAGCTCGTGCCGCACCGGGACGGCCGGGACCGCGCAGCCGGCGGCCGCGGCGAGGCCCGCCGACCAGCCGCCCGCGGCGATCACCACGGCCCCCGCTGCGATCTCGCCGTCGTCGGTCTCGACACCCGTGACGGCACCGTCGTCGATCAGGAGCCGACGCACGGCCGTGCCCTCGTGCACCGCCACCCCGAGCCGGCGGGCGGCGTCGAGGTAGATGCGCGGCAGGTCGGCCGGCTCGAAGTGCAGGTCGCGGCGGACGATCGAGATGGCGGTCGCGCTCCCCAGCGACAGCCAGGGGGCGAGCGCCTCGGCCTCGGCGGCGGTGAGGGGGTCGATGGCGACTCCGAGCCGTCGGCCGAACGCGATCTCGTCGCGCACGATCTGCGCGTGCTCGGCGGTGCGCGCGACCTTGATGCTGCCGGCCTGCTGGTACTCGAGCGGCTGGCCGGTGATCGCGGCCAGCCCCTCCACCATCGCCATGCTGTCGAGCGCGAGCCGGCTGGCCGCCTCGGTGGGGTGGACCTGCATCGCGATCCCGGCCGCCATCGCGGTCGTCTCCGACGCCGCCGCCGACCGGTCGAGCAGCACGACGGCGGCCCCGCGGCGGGCGAGGTGGAACGCGATGCTGGTGCCGAAACCGCCGGCACCGACCACGATCACGTCCGCGTTCCGCGCTACCATCCGGACTAGCATAACGACTGTTTGTTCGTTATACAAACCGATGGAACCCAGCGCTGCTCTCGCCACCAACGTCCGCCGCATCCGCACCGCCCGCGGCCTGTCGCTGTCCGACCTGGCGCGCCGGGCCGGGGTCGCGAAGGCGACGCTGGTCGGACTCGAGTCGGGTCGCGGCAATCCGACCGTGTCCACGCTCCGGTCGCTGGCGGACGAGCTCGGCGTCGCCATCGAGCAGCTGCTCACCGACAGCGCGGCGCCCACGCTGCACGTCGCCCGGGCGGGCGCCGGCAGCACGATCCGCGGCGAGGGCGCCGACGTGCGGTTCGTGCACCGCACGCCGATCGGCGGCGCGATGCTGGAGCTGTACGAGCTGGTCGTCCACCGCCGGCACGTCTCCGCGCCGCATCCCGCCGGCGTGCTCGAGCAGATCACCGTCACCGCGGGGCGCCTGGTGGTGGGCGTCGGCGACCAGGAGACGACGCTCGGCCCGGGCGACTTCATCGCCTTCAGCGCCGACCGACCGCACACGTACGACGTCGTCGGCGGTCCGGTGCGCGGCGTGATGCTGATGACGTACCCCGACGTGCCCGCGCCGATCTGGACGGCCGGCGGCCCCGACCTGCCGCCCGCCACCAGCCGCCGCTAGCTACGATCCGCTGCGTGCTCGACGTCCCCGTCCGCGCAGGCCGCATCACGCTCGGCCAGCTCCTGAAGCTCGCCGGCACTGTCGACCGCGGCAGCGACGTCCGCCCCTTCCTGCAGGCCGGCGGCGTCACGGTCAACGGCGTCGCCGAGGACCGGCGCGGACGCAAGCTGGTCGAGGGCGACATCGTCGAGGCGCCCGGCGCGGAGCCGATGCGCGTCACGGTCGAAGTGCCCGAGGCCTGACGCCGGGCGGCGTCAGCCGAGCAGCATGCGGACGCGCGTGAGGACGTCGCGCAGCAGCTCCAGCGCGCGGTGCTCGCGGCTCTTCGCCACCGGCGTGGACGGCGCCTGCGCCGCGGAGACGTAGGCGAGCAGGGCCTCGCGCGCGTCGACCAGCGGGCCCGGCGCGGAGATCGGCACGCCCTCGCGCACGAACTGGTCGAGGGCCTCCAGGTCGGCGCGCTTCTCCTTCTTCGGCTGGCCCGACCGGGCGGTCGTCGCCTTGGCGCCCGGGGCCGCCGACGTGCGCGCCATCCGGATCGCATCCAGGCACTGGACGGCCACGGTCACGGTGCTCTCGGCCTGGCGCGCGTCGGCGTCGGCGGGCTCCACCCGGTCGAAGTCCGTCGTGACGTCGAACGAGCGCTGGATCTCCTTCGTGGCGCGGACGACGGCGTCCATCGCCTCGACCTGCCGCTCCGCCACCTGCTGGTTCGCGGCCAGGTCGCACTCGTGCGCCTGCAGGGTCAGCGGATCGGTCAGCGCCAGCATCAGCGCCTGGTTGCGCCGCCGCGTCTCGGCCGAGAGGCGCAGCAGCGCATCCCAGCCGGACAGCACCGCGCCGCTCGATCCAGCCTTGCCGCGCCTCGCGCGGCGGTCGAGCTCGACGAACGTCAGATCGAAGGTGCGGACGGCGGCGCGGAACTCCGTCAGATGCGCCTGGACGGCCTTCGGCGAGCTGGCGGAGGTCGCGTACGGCGTGCGCGCCAGGTAGCGCGCGGAGTTCGTGACATGCAGGGTCGCCGCCGCGTAGCCCGCGGCGCCCGTGCCCTCCGGCAGCCCCTCCGGCGGCACGCCGGAGCCACCGCAGGCGCTCACGAGGCCTGCGATCAGTCCTACAGCGGTGATGCCGGTGACGCGCCGTCCCACTGCGTCTGACTCTACTCAGACGTTGGGAATTCGTGGGTCTCTGCTACGGTCGGTCCCTCCTGGTGCCCCGCTCCGCCCGCCTACCGCTCGTCGCCTCGCTCTTGCTCGTGGCCGCCGGCCTCGCGGTGCTGCCGGGGGTGTGGGCGACGATCACGATCCGCCAGGCGTTCTTCGACACGCTCGGCATGGGGAGCGTCTACCACCGGCACGTCGCGACCGAGCGCAACCTGTTCCTCGGCACGGTCGTCGTGCTGCTGGTGCTCGGCATCCCCCTGCTGATCGCGGCGCTGCGGGTCGCGGCGGTGCCGGATCGCGACGGCTCCCGCCTGCCGTTCGTGCGCCGCGCCGTGTGGAGCATCTGGGCGGTGCTCGGCGCCATCTCGGCGCTCATGTTCGGGACGGCGATGCTGGAGAAGGGCGACGCCTTCCTCGCGGCCACCAACGCCGTCTCGTTCGGCCGGACGTACGCCGGCCACGACGTGTCGTACTTCATCTTCGAGCTGCCGCTGCAGGTGAGCGTGCTGCGGCTGGCCGCGTTCGCGCTCGTGCTGCTCGCGCTCGCGAGCGGCGGTGTCTACTTCGCTGCCGAGCAGCGCCGGCGGGGCAGCCTCGTGCACGCGGGGGATGCCCGACGCGCGGCCGACGTCGTCGTCTCGGTGACGTTCGTCTACGGCGGCCTCGCGCTCGCCTGCCTCGGGATCGCCTACGCCATCGACCGCAACTCCGCCCTCGTCGGCGGCGACGACCTGATCTCGGGCGCCGACAAGGCGACACGCATCGTGCAGATGCCGTCCCAGCTGGTGATCGGGGTCCTGATCGCTGCGCTGGGCGCGGCGACGATCGCGCTCGCCGTCTCCAGGGTGCGCCGGACGCTGTTCGCCACGACGTACCGGATGGCCGCGGTGGCCGGCGGCACGTGGATCGTGACCGCGCTGCTGCTCACCATCCTCTCGACCTTCTGGTGGATCATCCTGCTCGTCGTCGCGGTGCTCGCCACGATCGCGCTGCTGTCGCTGACGAAGCCGGCGCCGGAGGGCCGCCCGAACCTCGCGAGCGTGCACGGCGCGCTGCGCCGGGGCAAGATCGACGGCTGGCCGGACCGGGCCGCCTGGGCGGCATTCGTGATCCTGACCGCGATCGTGGGCGGCGCCGCGCCGGCCGCCGGCGCCAGCCTGTACGACCACTTCACGCTCTCCGGCCCGCGGTACCAGAACCAGCGCAGCTACATCGAGCGCTCGATCGAGTCGACGCGGTTCGGCTTCGACCTGGCGCGGATGAAGGTCACGGACGCGTCCGGGTACACGCCCGGCGGTGTCACGGAGGAGGCGATCGCCGGGGCGCCCGCGTCGGTCGACTCGCTGCGGTTCCTCGCCGTCGACACCGCCCAGCCCGCCTGCGAGCGGATCCAGAGCCGCGACCAGTTCTACAACTGCGGCGACCCGCACATCGACCGCTACAGCATCGACGACGAGCGCCGCACCGTGTTCTCGATCCCGCGCCTGATCGACTGGGATCGCGTCACCGGGTTCCAGCGTCGGCACTTCGCCTTCACCTCGGGCTGCGGGCTGATCCTCTCGCCGGTCAACGAGATCGACTCCGCCGGCCGGCCGCGCTTCATCGCCGGCGACATACCGCAGCGCGGCATCGACCCGCCCCTCGACCACCCGGAGCTGTACTTCGGCGACGACCGCTCGCCGTGGGCGATGGTCGACACCTCGCAGAACCAGTTCGACTGCCTCAAGAACCAGGTCACGAAGTGGGGTGGCGACGGCATCAAGGTCGGCGACCACCGGCTGGCGCTGTCCCTGTTTTTGGGCGGCCTGCCGCTGATCGGCGGCGGCCGGCAGTTCTGGAACTCGACCGACGGCAATCCCGCCGGCGCCGGCTCGCAGGCCCTGCTGTACCGCGGCATGCGCACCCGCATGCAGCGGCTGGCGCCGTTCCTGCAGTGGGACAGTTCGCCGTACTACGCCGCCGCCGACGGCAAGGTCTACGTGATCGACGTCGGCTACGCGACCACCGACCAGCTGCCGTACTCCGAGGCGTACAACGGCGTCCGCTACCTGCGGTCGACCGTGATCGGCGTGATGGACGCCTACTCGGGCGAGACGAAGCTCTACGTGGCCGATCCGAAGGAGCCGATCACCGCGACCTGGATGAAGGTCTACCCCGACCTGTTCACGCCGTTCGCGCAGCTGCCGGCCGGGCTCCGCGACCACCTCAAGTACGGCGAGGACGCGTTCGACGCGCAGGCGGCGGCGCTCGCCCGCTACCACGTCACGGCCGCCGAGACGTTCTTCAACGGCGACCAGGCCTGGGCGTTCACGGAAGAGGCGACCGGCACCGGCACCAACGGCGTGCGGGTCGCGAGCCCGTCGCGCTACACGTATCTCGTGCTGCCGGGTGAGACGAACGAGCGGTTCAGCGTGATCCGCTCGTACAAACCGGCCGCGCAGGGGAAGGGCCTCGGCTTCTCGGGCTGGCTCGCGATCGACTCGGAGCCGGACAAGTTCGGCGAGGCGACGATCCTGCAGTTCCCGCAGTCGGCGGCCAACGGCGAGCAGCTCGACTCGCTCGACACGTTCACGTCGAACGTCGCCCGCGACCCGGTGCTGTCCGGCGAGATCGGCGTGCGCAGCACTACGGTGCGCCGCGGCGACACGCTGGTCGTGCCGATCGGCAAGGGCCTGCTGTACGTCCAGCCGCTGTACCTGGACAACCCCGGCGACTCGCTGCCGACGCTGTGGCAGGTGGTCGTGAGCTTCGGTGACGGACACGTCTACAAGGGGCCGACGTTCGCGGCCGCCCTGCAGGCGGCGTTCGACGGAGCCGGCGACACGGGTGGCGGTGGCCCCGGCATCCCCTCCGACGAGACGATCGAGCAGCTCGTCCAGCGCGCCGATGCCGAGCTCGCAGCCTGGCGGGCGGCAGTAGCGGACGGCAACGACGCGGCGGCGGCACAGCACTTCGCGCGGATGGCCGCGGCCATCGCCCAGGCCCGCGCGCTCAGCGACCCGGGCGCGCCGAGCGGCCCGACGACGCCGACCACCACGACCACGACCACGACCGCGCCGGAGACGACGACCACCGCGCCGGCTGCGACCACCACCGCTCCGTAGCGCCGCGCCCGATCGAGAACGCCGGGGCGGCACCGACGACCCGGAGCCCCGCGGTAGCTCAGGCCAGCCCCTTCGCCTCCAGCTCGGCCCGTGCCGAGGCGCTCTTCTCGATGCCGGCGAGCCCCATGCCGCGCAGGACCTCCGGCGTCTTCGTGAACTGCACGTCGCGGTAGTCGACGATCTCGAGCTGGTTGCCCGAGGGGTCGGAGATCCGCAGCGATCCCGAGGCCGGGACGTCGGCGCCCGCCTCGAGCAGCACGGCGCGCAGGGCCTCCTTGTCGTCGACGACGAAGCCGACGTGCCGGTCGTCGTCCGGTGCCGGCGGCGGCCCGACGGAGAGCGCCACGAACTGGTCGCCGAGATCGATCCACGCCATCGTCGGCCGCCGCCCGCGCAGGGTGACCGCGAAGTACCTGGCGTACCACTCGAGCGCCTCGTCGAGGTCGCGCACCACGAACGCGACGTGGTTGATGCCCATCGGACGGATCACGGGTGGCTCCTGTCGCTCGCGCGGCTCGTCGCCCGGCAGCCTACAGCGGCGCCGGCCCGCCCGGAATCGGTTTGCCCCTGCACCGGGCGGGAATCGAGGAGGTGACGAGGCGAAGGAGCAGCGATGGATCCCCAGGCACCCGACGAGCGCGACGCGACCGACCACGCGGACGACCGCGTGATGACCGGCGACGGCGCCGAGCGCCGCGACGGCCCGCGGCCGACCATGACGGGCGACGGCGCGATCGTCGAGGAGGATGGCCCCGAGGACCGCGTCATGACCGGCGACGGCGCCGAGCCGCGTGACGGCCCGCGGCCCGAGATGACCGCTGACGGCGTCAAGACCGCCAGGTCGGACGAGGACGACCCCGAGGCCTAGCGGGCGTTTCGGAGGGCCGCGCCAGGGAAGACCAGCCGATCCAGCCTGGGGGGTTTCGACCTGTACATCGGCCTCGGCACCATCGTTCTGATCATCATCATCCTGCTCGTCATGATGTTCCGCGGCCGCTCGGTCTGATGCCACTCCGGCATGGGCCGTAAGATGGCGTCCATGCAGACACGACTGGCGGCGGCCGACGTCGAACGGTACGCCCGTGCGATCGTGTTCGACGCGCTGCGGATGAAGCCGGGCGACCGGCTGTTCGTGAACTGCGAGGCCGAGCACCGGGAGCTGGTCGCGTCACTCGCGACGGTGTGTTACGGCGCGGGAATCGACATCGACGTCCAGTACAGCGAGCCTCTGGTGTTACGAGCGCGTCTGTTGCACGCACCGGACGAGTTACTCGGACAGGCGACGCCCTGGAACCGGACGCGCATGCGCGCGTCGATCGGGCCGAACGCCGGTCTGCTGTGGGTCGCCTCGGCCGCGGATCCGGACGTCTTGAGCAACACACCACCCGAGCGACTTGCGCTCGACCAGAGCCGGCGCAACTCGAAGCTGCGCTGGCTCGTGCGCGCGTCGGACAGCCTCGAGCAGAAGTGGTGCATCGTCGACTTCCCGACCGACGGCTGGGCGGCGCAGGCGTATCCGGACCTCGAACTCGACGAGGCGCACCGGCGGTTGTTCGCCGACCTCTGCTCGTTCGTCCGCGCCGGGCCCGACGACCCCGAGGGCGCCTGGGCGAAGCACGCTGAGGTCATCGCGCAGCGCGCCATGGCGCTGGATCAACGCCGCCTGCGGTCGATCCGCTACCACGGCTCCGGCACCGACCTCGAGGTGGGGCTGATCCCGGGCGCGCACTGGTGCGCAGGGGCGCGGGAGTCGCCCTTCGGTGACATCGTCTCGGTCAACCTGCCGACCGAGGAGGTGTTCACCTCACCCGACCGGCGCCTGGCAACCGGGACGTTCCGGTGCTCGCGTCCCCTGTCGATCTTCGGGCGCGTGATCGAGGGCATCCACGGCGAGTTTGCGGGCGGGCGGTTGAAGCGCGTCGACTGCGATCGTGACGATGACGCCTCCTTCCTGCGCGAGCTGTTCGCCACCCGCGGCGGCGATCGCATCGGCGAGGTCGCGCTGGTCGACCAGAGCTCGCGCATCGGCGCGACCGGTCGCGTGTACTGGTCGAGCCTGCTGGACGAGAACGCCGCGTCGCACTTCGCCTTCGGCCTCGGCTTTCCCGGAACGGTCCTGGAGCCGGGCGACGCGGCAGGCAAGCGGCTGGTGAACTCGTCCGACATCCACCTCGACGTGATGATCGGCACACCGGACCAGGACGTCACCGGCACCGACGACCGGGGTCGTCAGGTGCCGGTGATTCGCAACGGATCGTTCTGCATCGCCTGAGGGTGACGCGCGGCGACGGAGCCGGCCCGATCCGCAGCCCGCCGCGGTCTGAGCAGCGAAGGCGCGGCCGTTGCGTCGGCCGCGCCTTCCCCTCCCTTCCCCTTTCCCCCTTCCGTCTTCGCGCGCTACCCGGCTTCGTCCGCACGGGGGAGGCCAGGCGCGACGAGCCGTCGATGCACACTCGGCACGCGTCCATGACGCCCGACGGAAGAGAAGCATCGTGAAGCTCCCCCATCGACCCTCCCACGGCGTCATCGCCGGCTACGCCGGCCTCCTGCTCGGAACGCTCGCGGTCGCCGGTGCGCCGGCCATGGCGGCCGGCCTGATCAACGGGAAGACCATCAAGAAGGGCACGGTGACGTCGGCCAAGCTCGCGAAGAGCTCGGTCACGGCGTCCAAGATCAGGACCGGCGCGGTGACCCGGACGAAGCTCGCCAGGGGCTCCGTGACGGGTGCGGCGATCGCCGCCGGCGCGGTCGACGGCGCCAGGGTCAAGGACCTGTCGCTCGGCGTGGCCGACCTCAGCCTCGCCGCCCGCGCCGCGCTGAGGGGCGGCCCGGTCGGTGCGTCCTCGGTGACGACGGCGACCATCGCGAGTGGTGCCGTCACGACCGAGAAGCTCGCCGCGGGCGCTGTTACCACGGCTGCCGTCGCCGACGGCACCATCACGAAGGCGAAGCTCGCCGAGGGCGCGGTGAGTGGCTCCAAGATTCCAGCCCATGTCGTGTCCCTGAGTCAGCCGGTGGCGTTCCAATCGGTCGGTGTTGCTACGGCTTCGTGCGCGGCAGGTGAGCAGGCTCTAGGAGGCGCGGTGGCCGTGGATGCCGCTGCCTTCCCCCTCGGCGGGCTGGTCCCGGTTGTGACGATCAGTGCGCCCATCTTCGGGGCGGACGGGATTCCGACGGGTTGGACCGCGGAGGTCAACAACCCGGACACGACAATCCCCGCGGACTTCACGGTCTACGCGATCTGCGCCTGATCGACGGACGACACTCCCGCGGGCAGGGGCCTGCTCGCGGGAGCCGTTCGCTAGCCGCTCGCGGCCTCGACCGCCCGCCAGAGCTGCTCCGGCGTCAGCGGCACCTCGAGGTGGCGCACCCCGAGGTGCGCCAGCGCATCGACCGCGGCGTTCCAGACGGCCGGCGTGGAGCCGACCGCGCCCGACTCGCCGATGCCCTTCGCGCCGAGCGGGTTCAGCGGCGTCGGCGTCTCCATCCGCGCGGTGGCGAACGCCGGCAGGTCGGCGGCCGACGGGATCCGGTAGCCCGTCAGGTCGGCGGTCAGCGGCGTGCCGTCGGCGTCGTACGTGACGCGCTCGAACAGCGCCTGCGCGACGCCCTGGGCGATGCCGCCGTGCACCTGTCCCTCCGCCAGCAACGAGTTCACGACGCGGCCGGCGTCGTCGATCGCCGCCAGGCGCAGCACCCGGAGGTCGCCCGTGTCGGCGTCGATCTCGACCACCGCCACGTGGGTGCCGAACGGAAACGTTGACTCGGCGGGTGCGAAGTCGTGCTCGGCGGCGAGGCCGCCGGCCTCGGCCGCGACGTCGGCCAGCGTGAGCGACCGCGAAGGCGCGCCGCGCACGTGGTAGCGGTCGCCGTCGCGCACGACGTCGGCGACGTCCGCCTCGAGCATGCCCGCGGCCAGGAGGCGCGCCTGCTCGTCCACCTCGCGGGCCGCGACGAGGACGGCCGACCCGGCCACCTGGACGGAGCGCGACGCGAACGTGCCCATGCCGCGCGGCACTCGCGCGGTGTCGGAGTGGATGACGCGGATGCGCTCCATGGCCACGCCGAGCGTCGCGGATGCCACCTGGGCGAACGTCGTCTCGTGTCCCTGCCCCTGCGGCGAGACCCCGATCGCGACGTCGAGCGTGCCGTCGGCGGCGACCGTGACGGCCGCGAACTCGGGACGGGCGAACGAGGTGATCTCGACGTAGCACGCGACGCCGACGCCGAGCAGCCGCCGGTCGCCGCGGCTGCGGCGAGCGGCCTGCTCGTGCCGGGCTCCGTCGTAGTCGGCCAGCGCCAGCGCGCGGTCGAGCGCCTCCTCGTAGTCGCCCGAGTCGTACAGGCTGTCGACCGCCGTCCGGTACGGGAACTCGGTGCGGCCGATCAGGTTGCGGCGCCGGACGGCGACCGGATCGAGGCCGAGCTCCGCGGCCAGCAGGTCGACGGCGCGCTCGACCAGGGCCGCCGCCTCCGGCCGGCCGGCGCCCCGCAGCGGCGCGGTCGGCGTCGCGTTCGTGACGACGCTGCGGATGCGCGCGCGGATCGCCGGGATGGCATACGGGCCGGACAGCATCGGCAACGACATCGAGCCGACGTACGGGGCCAGCGGGTACGCGCCGAGGTCGGCGAGGATGTCGACGTCGAGGCCGGTGATCGTCCCGTCGCGGCGCGCACCGATCGCCACGTGCTGCAGCTGGCCGCGGCCGTGCGGCAGCGCGACCATCGACTCGCTGCGGGTCTCCACGTAGCGCACCGGCCGGCGGAGCAGGTGCGCCGCGTGCGCGACGCACACGTGCTCGACGAGCGTCTCGAGCTTGGGCCCGAAACCGCCGCCGACGTCGGGGGCGATGACGCGGATGGTCTCCGTCGGCAGGCCGAGGGCGGCCGCCAGCGATGCCCGCGCGTCGTGCACCGACTGCGTCGAGAGGTGGACGAGCAGGCCGTCGCCGTCGGGCTCGGCCAGGATGGCGCTCGTCTCGAGCGGCACCGGCGCGATGCGCGGGTGCTCGAAGCGGCCGCGCACGACGATCTCCGCGTCCGCCAGCGGGTCGGCGGTCGCCCAGGTCACCTCGCGCGCGACGTTGGTCCCGCGCTCCGGAAAGAGCAGCGGCCCGCTCTCCGCGGCCGCCTCGAGACTCATCACGGCCGGCTGGGGATCTGCGTCGAGCGAGATCAGCGCGGCAGCGTCGGTCGCCACGTAGGCATCGGTGGCGATCACCATCGCGACCGGCTCGCCCGACGAACCGCACACGGTCGTGCGCGAGGTACGGCTGCGCGTCGGGAATGCCCAGCGTCACGCCGATCATCGGCCGCTTGGTGGGGATCGGGCCGAGCCCGGCCACGTCGGTCGCGGTCAGCACGGCGACGACGCCCGGCGCGGCGCGCGCCTCGGCCACGCCTGCCAGGCCGTGCACCACGGCGTGGGCGTAGCCCGAGCGCACGAACACCGCGTGCAGCGCGTCCGCACACGGCACGTCGGAGACGAATCGCCCCTCGCCGCGCAGCAGCCGCTCGTCCTCGCGCCGCAGCAGCGGCGCGCCGAGCTCAGCTGCGGGGGATGACGGCATAGGCGACGTCGCGCGGCGTGCAGTCGATGCCGTTCAGCTGCACCGGTGGCAGGTCGTGCGGACAGGCTGAGAGCGCGACGATGCAGTCCATCGCCGCCTCGAACACGACGTGGTCACCCGGCTTCGAGACCGGTGCCGCGATCGAGATCGTCCCGTTCGACTGCAGCACGACGTTCATCCAGAGATTCACCGCGTTCGGCACCGCGCGCGGCGGCTCGACGTCGATCGCACGCAGGGCCGCGTGGAAGTTGTCGGTGCACGAGCCATGGTCGGCCGGCGCTCCCAGCTGCTGGTAGCGCGCCGTGTCGCAGGACGGGATCAGCGTGTCGTGCACGCCCGGCGAGGAGTCCTCGAGGAGCCGCAGGATCGGCCGGCGCAGGTTCGTCACCAGCGCGTCGCCGGGTCGTGGCGCGAGCCGGTACCAGGGATTGCGGGAGTGGGGCATCGACATCGACTCGAGCACGTCGTCGCCCGCCATCGCCCAGAGGTCGACGACCTGCGAGCCGTGCGTGTTGACGATGCGGAGCCGGTCGCCGGTGGCGAGTCGCATCGCGACCCCGGTGCGGGCCGCCAGCACCTGTTCATCGGTCGTCATGACGGGCGAGACGCTACCAGCCGGTGCGCCCGCACGCGCGCGGCAGCCGTCGAACGCCGCTGCACGCCGGCCTCGTACTCGTACAGATGACCGAGGCGGGCGGGGTGGTAGGTGTAGATGATCGTCCGCCGCGGGCGGCTGCTGCGGTTCCGCTCCGAGGAGTGGAGGAGGTACGGGTCGAACACGATCATGTCGCCGGCGCCGAGGTGCGCCCGCACCACCCGGGCCGGGTCGATCGCCCGGGGATCGACCTCGAAGCCGTCGGTCTGGTTCTTGGCGGCGAACGCCGGGTCGTCCAGGTGCTCGGCGTCGCTGCGGAAGGGCCGGCAGATGCGTCCCCGGTGGCTGCCCGGGATCACCTCGAGCGGCCCGTTCTCCTCGGTGGCGTCGTCGAGCGCCACGAAGCACGTCACGAGCTCGTCGGTGTACGCGCGCCAGCAGCAGCTCCAGTCCTGGTGCCAGGGAAAGCCCGCGCCGCCCGGCAGCTTCAGGTTGAGCTTGTCCTCGAACAGCGCCACGTCGTCGCCGAAGATCGCCTCGGCCGGCGCCGTCACGCGCGGATCGCGCGCCAGGGCGGCGAAGGCGTCGCTGAGGTCGACGAGCGGCTCGATCCGCGCGATCGCGTTCCCCGCCAGATGGCGCTCGGCCGGATCGACGTGGTCACGTTCCCAGTCGACCTGCGAGCCCCAGCCCTCCCGGTGCTCGACGAGCGCGTCGCCGAGCCGGTCGACCTCGGCGCGCAGCTCTCCGATCTCGCTCTCGTCGACGACGCCGCGGACGATCACGTAGCCGTCGCGGCGGTACCGCTCGAGGTCGAAGTGGCGCCGCTCCATCCGGGCGAGATCCTATCGGCCCGCCCGAAGTCTGCGACGCTTCCACCCGTGGAGATCGTCGTCACCGAGGGACCGCCGCACGCCCGCGGCGCGCAGGTGGCCCGGGCGCTCCCCGACCGGATCGCACGGTCGGTGGCGGCCATGCACGGCGCCCGCGAGCGGGCGGGCCTGACCGAGCGGGAGCTCGCCGACCGCCTCGTGCCGCTGGTCGCCGCCGCCGAGGCGGCGCTGCCGGGCCACGTAGCCTACGTGCGCGGGATGGCCGAGGGCGCGGGTCTGCCCTTCGCGGATCTGTTCGCGGTCAACGCGCTGGAGGAGGTGTTCCGCGAGCAACGGGTCGAGCGGTGCTCGTCCATCGCCGTGGCGACGCCCGGCGGCACGCTGCTGGCGCACGCCGAGCAGTGGGCGACGTGCGAACTCGGCAACTGCGCGATCGTGGTCGAGCGGCCCGGTGACGGTGCGCCGTGGATCGTGTCGCCGACCGTCGCGACCTGCCTGCCGGTCGTCGGCATCAACGGGCACGGCGGCGCGTTCGGTGTCGACTCGCTGGTGGCCGACGACGACCGCGACGGCATCCCGCGCGTGCTCGCGGCGCGCCACGTTATGGACGCGAGCGACCCCGCCGACCTGCTCGAGCGCGCGCGGCTCGCCGGTCGCGCCGGCGGCTACGGCACCGTCGCCGCCTTCGCCGGCGGGCACGTCGCCGTGATCGAGCAGACCGCGGAGCGGGCGGAGCCGGTCGCCGCTGCCACCGAGCACACCAACCACTACCTGCACCCCGAGCTGGCCGCGATCGGCATCGCCGCCAGCCCGACCAGCCGGAGCCGTCTCGAGCATTTCCGGCGGCTGCGGGCCGCGCTGCCGGCCGAGCCCGAGCCGGCCGACCTGATGCGCATGCTCGGCTCGCACGACGCCGCACCCGAGGCGATCTGCGCCCACGGCCCGGATCCGACCGATCCGGACGACACGATCATCCTCTACGCGTTCGTGGCCGACGTCGACCGCGGCCGGCTGTGGGTGTGCGAGGGACCGCCCTGCAGCGGTACCTTCGACGAGGTCGACCTGCGGGCGCTCGGCCTCTAGGCCGGGCCCCGCCTCAGAGCGTCCGGTCGCGCGGGATCGCGTACGTGTTCCTGCCACGGCCGGAGGCGCTCGAACGCACCGCTGGCGGCCAGCACGTCGTCGTCGGCGTAGCGCTGCCCGACGATCTGCATGCCGACCGGCAGCCCGTCCACGAGCCCGGCCGGAACGGTCGCCGCCGGGTGGCCGGTGTAGTTGAAGAAGTAGGTCATGCACCAGCCGATCAGCCGCTCGACCTCCTCGCCGTTCACGTGCGTCGGCCCCTTCGTGTTGCCGTCGTCGGCGTTCTTCACCGGCAGGCAGGAGAGCGTGGGCGAGACGAGCAGGTCGTACCGGTCCATCACCCTGGCGACGGCGTCGCTGACGTCGGTGCGGATCTCCTGGTCCCGCGCGAGCTCGACGACGCCCATCTCGAACCCGTGGTCGAGCCAGCGCAGGTACTCGGGCGGGAAGTCCGACCGGTGCTCGCCGAGCAGGTCGATGCCGCCGTCGGTGAAGGACTGCAGGACCGCGCAGTTGACCGGGATGATCATCTTGCACCAGAGCTCGGCCAGCGCCATGTGCGAGTGCGCGATCTCCATCGAGACCTCCTCGACGACCGCGCCCGCCTCGGTGAACGCGTCGACCGCGCGGCGCACCGTCTCGGCGACCGCCGGGTCGACCGGGTAGACGCCGAGGTCGGGCGAGTAGGCGATGCGCAGGCCCGCGATCGACCGCTCGGAGGCGCCCCGGTAGTCGACCTTGCCCGCCAGCGCGTACGGGTCGCGCGAGTCGTAGCCGTTCAGCGCGGTCAGCGCCAGTTCGGCATCGGCGACGGTGCGCGAGATCGGCCCCTCCGCGAGGAACGGGCTGGTCGAGCTGAAGCCGTTCGGCCGGACGACGAACGGCACGCGCCCGAACGACGCCTTGATGCCGTAGACGCCGCACCACGACGCGGGGATGCGGATCGAGCCGCCGCCGTCGGTGCCCTCGGCGACCGGCACGAGCCCGTCGGCGACCGCGGCCGCCGATCCGCCCGACGATCCGCCGGTGTTGCGGGTCGTGTCGAACGGGTTCTTCGAGGGACCGAACAGGTAGTTGTCGGTGGTGCCGCGGAAGCCCATCACCGGGCTGTTCGTCTTGCCGAGGATGATCGCGCCGGCGGCCTCGATCCGCTCGGTGAACAGGCACTCCGCGTCGATCACGAGGTCGCGCAGCGCGCGCACGCCGCCGAAGCTCGCCTTCCAGCCCGGCTTGAAGTCGAACAGGTCCTTGATCGCGACCGGCACCCCGTGGAACGGGCCGAGCTCCTCGCCCGACGTCACGGCCTTCTCGGCCGCGCGCGCGCTCTCCCGGGCCTCGTCGAAGGCGGTGAAGACGAAGGCGGTCAGGCTCGGATTGCGCTGCTCGATGCGCTCGATGGCCGCATCGACGATCTCGACCGGCGACATGCTGCGGTCGGCGATCCGGGCGGCGAGCTCGGTGGCGGGGGTGTAGGCGAGTTCCTCGGAGGCGGTCACACCGGCCATGATGTCAGCCAGGTCCGCGCCCCACAGTCCGTCGATCGCCGGGTTTTGCAGGGGCCGCTTGACATCTCGCCGCGAGCCCTGACCATGCAGCGGTTGTGACTGATCTCGTCTTCCGCGGCGGCCTGGTCTGCGACGGGTCGGCCCGCGAGCCCTACCGCGCCGACGTCGCGATCACCGGCACGCGCATCACCGCCGTGGGAGACGGGATTCCCGCCGCGGCCACCGAGATCGACGCCGCGGGCCTGGTCGTCGCGCCCGGCTTCGTCGACGTCCACACCCACAGCGACTTCACCGTCCCGGTGCGGCCGGCGGCGGCGGCGAAGCTGCTGCAGGGCGTCACGACCGACTGCACCGGCAACTGCGGCTTCTCGCCGTTCCCGCTCGCGCCCGACGCGGTGTCACGACGGCACGGCACGTTCTTCGAGCCCGCGCTGGCGGAGCGCTGGCCGTCGCTCGGGGCCTTCGCGGAGTCGGTCGACGGCCTGCCGCCGGCGATCAACCTGGCGCCGCTGGTCGGGCTCGGCGCCGTCCGCCTCGCGGTGCTGGGCGAGGAGGACCGGCCGGCCACGGGCCCGGAGCTGACCGAGATGCGCCGGCTCGTCGACGTGAGCCTCGCGGAGGGCGGCTTCGGGATCTCGTCGGGCCTCATCTACGCGCCGAGCGGGTACGCCGACGTGGCGGAGCTGGCCGGCCTGGCCGAGGTCGCCGCGGCCCGCGGGCGCATCTACGCGACCCACATGCGCAACGAGGGCGACCGGCTCGAGGCGGCGGTCGACGAGGCGCTCGAGGTCGGGCGCCGATCCGGCTGCGCCGTGCAGATCTCCCACCACAAGGCGGTCGGCGAGGCGAACTGGGGCAAGCTGACGACGACGCTGGCCACCATCGACGCGGCGAACACGGCCGGCGGCGACGTCAGCGTCGACGTCTACCCGTACACCGCCGGATCGACGACGCTGGCGGCGCTGTTTCCGGCCGAGATGCTCGCCGGCGGCGAGGCCCGACTGCGGGCGAGGCTCGCCGATCCGGAGGCGCGGGCGGCCGTCCTCCGCGCCATCGCAGCGGGCGAGCACCGGCTCGCCGACGTGGTGCTCGCCGGCCCTCCGTCCGCGCCGGAGCTGCGCGGCCGGAGGCTGGTCGACGCGGCCACCGAACGCGGCGTCGATGCCGGCGAGCTGGTGCTCGACCTCGTCGCGGTGGACGGCCTGGACGTGGTGATGGTCGTGCACGGCATGAGCGAGACGGACGTGCGGACGGTGCTCGGCCACGACCGGGCCATGTTCGGCTCGGACGGGTGGGTGATGAGCACGGACGCGGCCGGCTACGCGCACCCGCGCAACTTCGCGGCCGCGACGCGGCTGCTGACGCACTACGTCCGTGAGATCGGGTTGCTGGCGCTGCCGGAGGCGATCCGCAAGCTCTCGACCATGCCCGCCCGCCGGCTGGGGCTGACGGACCGGGGCGTGATCGCGCCCGGCGCCATGGCCGACCTGGTCGCGTTCGACCTCGGCGGATTGCAGGAGCAGGCGACCTTCGAGGACCCCTGCCACCACCCCGTCGGGGTGGAGCACGTCCTCGTGAACGGGGTGCACGCCGTGGCGGCCGGTGCCCTCACCGGGCTCCGCGGTGGCCGGGTGCTGCGCGCCGCGTAGGGATCAGTTCGCGCGGCGGCGGTCGGCGGCGACGCGGTCGTCCGCCAGCGCCTCCAGCGGGACGATCATGCCCTCGGCGACGGCGCGGGCGGCCGCCGCCGCCCTGGTCGGCACGCTGAGCTTCGCGAGGACGGTCTCGACGTAGGTGCCGACGGTGCGCGGCGAGATCCACAGCCGGGAGCCGATCTCGGCGTTCGACCAGCCGGACGTGAGCATCGTCAGCACCTCGAGCTCGCGGCGCGTCAGCTCGATCGCGACGGTCTCGGCCTGGACGGTGACGATCGCCTCGCAGCCGCCGGCGCCGTCGGGCCGGCACGGCGTCACGCCGACTCGGTGCCAGCGGCGGTCGGCGGCGGGCCACAGAAACCGGGTGGTGCCGCGGCCGTCGCGCCCGATGATGGCGTGCGCGAGTCGTGGCAGCTGGGCGTCGGCGCTCAGCAACGGGTGCGTGGCGATGCCGGCCAGCGGCGTGATGGCGCCGTCGCGGGACAGGGCGATCGCGAAGGCGCCGGGCTCGAGCAGCGACACCAGGAAACGCGCGGACTGGGTCGCGTCGGCAACGTTCGCGAGCGTCGGGCAGAGCGCCGAGACGACGTCGCGCTCGGTGTCGGACGGATGGCGGGCGTCGGACGTCGAGAGGTTGAGCAGGCCGGTCTCGCGGCCGGACTCCGTGCGCAGGCACATCGTCATGCCCTCGGTGTAGCCCGCGGGGACGAGCTTCTCGGCGATCGTGCGCACCGCGAGGGCGTCGCCGGGCACGTCCTGCATGCGCACCGGGTACCCCGTCACGTGCATGTCGAGCGAGCGGATCTCCTCGTCGAACTCCGCGCCGTGGAAGTGGTCGAGCATGTCGTCCGAGTAGCCCACGTTCGCAAGCAGCCGGCGCGACCCGTCGAACGG
The DNA here is from genome assembly GCA_963722525.1 of uncultured Actinomycetes bacterium. Taxonomy (GTDB): domain Bacteria; phylum Actinomycetota; class Thermoleophilia; order Gaiellales; family F1-60-MAGs149; genus VFJZ01. The sequence continues at coordinate 3,067,564 of CAVRMM010000002.1, forward strand.
GTCGATGGCCGCGATCTCGGCGTGGTCGAACGGGACGACGCTCCGCAGTGCCTCGAGCACCGCGGTCGCCCGCTCGGCCGGTGCCAGCGTCTCGCTCGCAGCCCGCGCAACGCGGGAGACGTCCTCGAGTGCACCCAAGGCCATTCAGAAGTATGGCCATGCCCGCGAATCCCCGTCAATCGACGGGTTGCGAGCCCACACCCCGCTGGCAACGATGGGCGGTGGCGGATTCCGCCCCGTCGTCCTGCTGGGGAGCCGGGCGAAGGCACAACGGAGGAGAGGTGTGTAGCCCTATGCGCGAACCCGTAGGTGCGCGGCGCGTTGCATGGCTGCTCGTGTGCGGCGCCTTGGCGCTGACCGCGGCGGCGTGCGGCGGGTCGGACGACGACACAACCAGCGCGACCACCGCGGCCGACACGGCCGCCGCGCCGGCCGGCAGCACGGCGGCGGCTGCGCCCACCGGCGATCCGATCGTGATCGGCGGCCCGTTCGCGGTCAGACCGGGCCCGCCGGCATCGCCGACCACAAGGACTGCTCGAACGGCACCCAGATGGCGATCGACGAGATCAACGCGGCGGGTGGCGTCAACGGCCGGCCGCTCGCGCTCGAGATCACCGACATCGACATGCTGACGCCCGAGGGCGTCCAGACGTCGTTCCAGACGCTGGCCGACAAGAAGGTCGACGCCATCGTCTCGCCGTTCGTCGATCACCTACCAGCCGGCGCTCGACGTGGCCGCCGCGGCGGGCATCCCGTACCTCTCCGGCGGCACCTCGTCGCCGACGGTCGCGGCGGCGCAAGGCGGACCAGGAGAAGTACTGGAACTTCGTGCAGGACCCGTCGGAGTCGTACTACGGCGCCGGGCTTCATCGAGTCGCTCGACCAAGCTCGAAGAGAAGGGCACCTGGACGCCGAAGAACAACAAGATCGACCTCGTCGTCGGCGACTCCGAGTACAACCAGCTGATCGGCGAGGGCGCGAAGAAGCAGATCGCGGCCACCGGCGGCAAGTGGGAGCACGGTCTCGAGGAGCAGGTGCAGGGCGGTCAGCTGTCCGACTGGTCGTCGGTCCTCCAGAAGCTCAAGGAATCCGACGCCGGCGTGATCATGATCGACCACTGGGTCGGCGCCGAGCTCGCGAGCTTCGCCCAGCAGTTCTCGGCCGATCCGGTTCCCGGAGTCGCTCGTGTACCTGCAGTACGGCCCGTCCCAGCCCGAGTTCCTCGACATCGCCGGCGAGTCGGCCGAGGGCTTCTACTGGGGCACCGTCATCGGCGTGCCGAACACCGGCAAGGGCGCCGAGTTCCGCGCCGCCTACACGGCCAAGTACCCGGACACGACGTTCGGCATCGTCTACACCGGCTGGTGCTACGACATGGTGCAGATGCTGAAGGCGGCCTGGACGGACGTCGACCCGTCGGACACGAAGGGCGTCGTCGCCCACATCAAGGCGAACCCGTACGACGGCACCACCGGTCACATCGACTTCAAGGACGTCGAGACGCCGGTGTACCCGGACAACGTCGACTCCGCCGACAAGGGCGTCACGCACCTCTTCTTCCAGGTGCAGGACGGCAAGCACGAGATCGTCGCGGCCCGAGGAGTACAAGGAAGCGGACTACGTCCTGCCTCCGTGGGGCTGATCGAACCCGCAGACGCATGACACGACGCCGGTGCAGGAGAGCGTGTTCTCCTGCACCGGCGTCAGCCTGCAGCTCGGTCGGTCGTCAGATCCTCGACGACGTCTCGCTGTCCGTCCGGCCCGGCGAGGTCCTCGGCCTCGCCGGGCCGAACGGCGCGGGCAAGACCAGCCTGTTCGAGGTCCTGACGCGGCCGCTACAAGGCGCAGCGCGGCACGGTCACGCCTGGCCGGCCGCGACATCACGAAGCTGCCGCCGTACGCCCGCGCGCGCCTCGGGCTCGGCCGCACCTACCAGCGGCCGGTCGTGCCGAGCCTGCTCACCGTCGGCGAGACGCTGGAGGTCGCCCGCAAGGCCTTCCAGCCGTACCCGTCGGTGCACCAGATGGAGTGGGCGCGCGGCGCGTCGTGCCGCATGCGCGCGCCCGATCACGCGCTCCGGCCGCCGGACTGGAGACGCTCGAGCGCCGCAAGCTGATGCTGGCCTGCATGCTCGCCCGCCGGCCCGAAGGTGCTGCTGCTCGACGAGCCCGCCTCGGGCCTGACGGGCGCCGAGATCGACGAGATCGACATCATCGTGCGGGCCGCGAGCCAGGAGCACGGCGTGGCGATCGTGATCGTCGAGCACCGCCTCGAGCTGCTCGCGCTGGTGGCGTCTCGCGTGGTCGTGCTCGACGTCGGCAAGGTCATCGCCGAGGGCCCGCCCGAGACCGTCTTCGACGAGCCGAAGGTGCGCGCCGCCTACTTCGAGACCGTGACGGAGGCGGCGCCGACATGACGCCTGCTCGAGATCAGGGGCCTGTCGGCCGGCTACGGGCCGCTGCGCGTGCTGCACGACCTCGACATGACCGTCGAGTCGGGCGAGCGCGTCGGCCTGATCGGCCTGAACGGCCACGGCAAGTCGACGCTGCTGCAGGCGATCGTCGGCCTGACCGGGTGGCAGTCCGGCTCGATCCTGCTGGACGGCCACGAGATCGGCGGGCGCCGCGCGCACGGCTCCGGCCGCTCGACGCCGAAGATCGTCCGTCGCGGGCGTCGCCCTCGCACCGCAGGGCGATGCCATCTTCCCCGGCCTGACGGTGCGCCAGAACCTCGACACCGGCGCCTTCAGCGCCCGTGCCTGGCGCGAGCGCCGCAAGCGCCGCGACCCGGGTGCTCGAGATCTTCCCGCCGCTCTCCAAGCTGCTCGACCAGTCGGTCGGCACGCTGTCGGGCGGCGAACGGCGAATGGTGTCGCTGGGCCGCGCCTTCATGGGCGACCCGCGCGTGTTCCTCGTCGACGAGCCGTCCCTCGGCCTCGCGCCGATCATCTCGCGCAGCGTGGTCGCGGCGCTCGGGCGAGATCGACATCGGCGACGGCGCGATGATCATCGCCGAGCAGGACCTCGGCCTCATCGAGGGCCGCGTCGACCGCATGCTCGGCATGCACGCCGGCGAGCTGAAGCAGGACATCGGCGACGCGCTGCTGGTCGGTCACGCCCAGGCGCAGCCCGCCGACGCGCAAACGATCGACGGGGAGGAGTAGCGGCGTGGACTGGTTCGTCGTCACCTCCGCGTTGTCGCTGGCCGCCATGTACGGCCTGCTCGGCATCGGCATCTCGCTGACGTGGTCGAGCATCGGCATGCTCAACCTCGCCCACGGGTTCACCTTCGCGTCGGCCGGCTACGGCGCGTGGTGGGCATCGAAGAACCTCGTGTCGACGCCCACCTCGGGAATCGACGCGCTGATCGTCGGCGGCGCCGGCATCCTGATCGGCGTCGTGTCGGGGCTCGTGGTCGGGCTGATCGCCTTCCTGCCGCTGCACGACCGGCCCAACTTCCCGATCCGGTCGCTGATCGCCACGCTCGCGATCTCGCTCGGTGGCACGCAGGTGTTCCTGCTCGTCTTCGGCCCGCTCTCGAAGCCCTTGCCGAAGGTCTTCAACCCCGTCGCCAAGTGGCTCGACCGGCCGAGGCTGGAGATCGGGCCGGTGGTGCTGACGTGGGATCGCGTCGGCGCGATCGTCTGCGCGGTGCTGCTCTGCGCCGTCGTGCTGACCTGGGTGCGGCTGTCGCGCCGCGGCATCCAGATGCGGGCGATGATGCAGAACCCGGAGGGCGCGGCGCTCGTCGGCGTCTCCGTGCGCTCGACCGGGATGATGGTGCTGGGCATCTGCGGCGGCATGGCCGGGCTGTCCGCGGTGCTGCTCTCCTCGACGTTCTTCGTCAGTCCCTCGGCCGGCGTCCAACCGCTGGCGAAGGGCCTCGTGATCGCCCTGCTCGGCGGTCTCGGCTCGGTGCCGGGCGCCGTCATCGCCTCGATCCTGGTCGGGTTCACCGAGGCCCTGACGGCGAAGTACTTCGGCACCGGCACGACGCTGTTCGCCCAGTACGTGCTGGTGTTCGCGGTCCTGATCGTGCGGCCGCGCGGCATCGGCGGATTGCTGGACGAGGTCCGCGCGTGAGCACGCAACGGCCGCAGCGATGCGGAGGCCCTTGCGTGCGGTTGCGAACGCCGTGCGAGGCTCCGAAGGAGGGCACGGCGTGAGCACGAAGCCGGAGGCCGTGCAGCGCGAGGCGCCGGCGCAGCAGCTCGTGGGGCGGCGCCGGTTCCTGCCGCGCATCCCGGTCGGCACCGGCCGCACGTTCCACCGCCGGCGCTGGCCGTGGTCGAAGACGAGCGTGCTGCATCTGGGCGGCCGGTACAACCCGAAGACCCTCGGGCGCGAGCGGTTCTTCACGCACAAGGCGCCCCTGTGGTGGGTCGTCTTCCTGGTGCTGACGCTGCTGATCCCGCTGATCGCGGGCACGGACAAGATCCTCACGATCGCCTCCACGTTCGCGATCTACGCCTCGATCAACCTGATGTGGATGCTGATCATGGGCACCGCGGGCATCTTCTCGCTCGCGAGCCTCGCGGTCACCGGCGTCGCCGCCTACACGGCCTGCTGGCTGAGCATCAACCACGACCTGCCATGGCCGCTGATGTTCCCGGTCGGCGCCGTGGCGGGCCTGCTGGTGGGCGTGATCATCGCGATACCGGCGCGGCGGATGGACGGCATGTACTACGCCCTCCTGACGCTCGGCGTCTCGGAGATCTGCCGCGCCTACGCGCTGCAGGCGCGCTGGATCGGCGCCCAGTCGCAGGGGTCGCTGTCCGGCGGCGGCGGGTTCATCCCCGACGACCTTCGGTTCACGGCCACGGGCCAGCGGCTCGGCTACTGCGCCGGCTTCCTGCTGCTGCTCGGCGCCCTCGCGACGTACCGGATCGTGAACGGCCAGCGGCTCGGGCTGCTGCTGCGTGCGTCGCAGAAGGAGGACGAGGCAGTCAGCGAGTCGATGGGCATCGACTTCCAGCGGGCGCGGCTGGCGGTGTTCCTGATCTCGTCGGCCGGCCTCGGCGTCATCGGTGCGTTCTACGCCGGGTACTTCCGGGCCGCGTCGCTGTCGCTGTTCGGCACCGACCTGCTCCTGCTGCTGTTCGCCATGATCGTGATCGGCGGCATCGGCCGGGCGGAGGGCGCCGTCGTCGGCACGCTCGTCGTGACGGTAATCGACCGCTACTTCGTCGACACCGGGGCGAAGCGGATCCTGCTGGTCGCGATCCTGATGCTCCTGTCGGTGCTGTTCACGCGCGGCGGGGCGTTCGGCCTCAGCGACCAGTGGCGGGAGATGCGCGCGAAACGCCGCAGCGAGCGTCGCGCCTCACGCTCCACCCGCCACGGCGAGGTGCTGCCCGAGGAGGCGCCCGACATCCGCGACAAGTCGCGCATCTACCAGCGGCGGTACGACAACGCGCAGCGGGAGCACCTGAAGGCGCTGATTACCGACGACCTGATCGAGGAGCACCGGCGCAACCCGACCGGGCTCCACTCGGAGAACCTCGAGCGCGTGATGCTGTACTTCCGCAAGCGCGACCTTCCCGGCAAGTACTGCGTCTACGCGATCGAGCCGTTCGAGAAGTACCGGATCGTGGCCCTGTCGGGCCTCCCCGGCGTGCCGCCCCGCGTCGTCGACGACCGCATCTACTCGACGATCAACGACGCCTACCACGCGGTGTTCCTGCGCCGTGTCAACGACCTGCGCTCCTCCTGACGACCCTGAGAGGCACCCTTGGCGAGGATCAAGCTCACCGGCTACACCGACCACATCAGCGTCACCGAGGGCGACACCGTCCAGTTCATGGTCAGCGCCGAGGGCGCGACCTCGGTGAATGCCGAAATCGTCCGGCTCATCCACGGCGACGAGCATCCCGAGGGCCCCGGGTTCATCGAGGAGGTCGTGCCGACGACCGTCTCGGGCGACCACGCCGTCCGCCGGCAGTTCGTCGACATCGGCTCGCGCGTCGACGTCGACGACCCGACCGGCCTGCTCGATCTCAAGGGCCCGTTCACGATCCACGCGTTCATCTTCCCGACGACGCCGATGAAGGGCCGCCAGGCGATCCTGTCGCGCTGGGCGATCCACGAGACGGCCGGCTACGGGCTCGGCATCAACACCGCCGGCCACCTGGAGCTGTGGGTCGGCGACGGCCGCGAGACCGACGCGATCGCCACCGAGGTGCCGCTGCTGCACCACACCTGGTACCACGTCGCGGCCACGTACGACCCGGGCTCCGGCGACGCCACCATCCGGCAGCAGGCGGTGATCAACCCGTACAACGGCCGCCTCGGCAAGGTGGCGCCGTTCGACCACACGTCGCACGTGCGGCAGAAGCTGCGGGTGAAGGTGCAGGGCGGCGCCCGGCCGTTCCGCTTCGGCGGCGCGCTGATGCAGGCCGAGGTGCGCGGCGAGTTCATGGAGCTGCGCTACAACGGCAAGATCGACCGCTGCGGTGTCCAGGGCCGGGTGCTGTCGGACGCGGAGATCGACGCGATCGCGGCCGGCGGCGAGCCGCCGGACGAGGGCCTCGTCGCGCGCTGGGACACCGCCGCGGGGTACGGCGACAACGGCATTGACGACGTCGTCCGCGACACCGGGCCGAACGCCCTGCACGGGCACGGCGTGCACCGGCCGATCCGCGCCATGACGGGCTGGAACTGGCAAGGTCAGAAGGACGACTGGCGCCTCGCCCCCGAGCAGTACGGCGGCATCTACTTCCACGACGACGCCGTCACCGACTGCCGGTGGGAGCCGACCTTCTCGTGGACGGTGCCGGCCGGCACGCGGAGCGGCTGCTACGCGGCGCGACTGCACGCCGGCGACGACTCCGACCACATCCCGTTCTTCGTGCGGCCCGCGCAGCCGAAGGGCAAGATCCTCCTGCTCGCGGCGACGAACTCGTACCTCGCGTACGCGAACGAGATGATCGTCCACCACTTCCCCGTCGCGCAGGCGATCGTGGGGCACGTCCCGGTGCTCTCCGGCATCGAGGCCGACTACTACCAGGATCCCGAGTTCGGGCGCTCGACCTACGACCACCACACCGACGGCGAGGGCGTCTGCTTCTCGTCGTGGCTGCGGCCGATCCTGAACATCCGGCCCAAGTGGCGGTCGTCGGCGATCTCGACCACCTGGCAGTTCCCCCGCGACCTGTCGATCATCGGCTTCCTCGAGCAGTTCGGCTACGAGTACGAGGTCGCGACCGACCACGACCTGCACCGCGAGGGCATCGACATGCTCCGCGACTACAGCGTCGTCATCACGGGCTCGCATCCGGAGTACTGGTCGGAGCGGGCGCTCGACGCTGCCGAGGACTACGTCGCCGACGGCGGCCGCCTGATGTACATGGGCGGCAACGGCTTCTACTGGGTCGTCTCCTCGACCGAGGCGGAGCCGTACGTGATGGAGGTCCGCAAGGGCGAGGCCGGCATGCGCGCGTGGCAGGCCAACCCGGGCGAGCTGTACCACCAGACATCAGCCGAGCGAGGCGGCCTCTGGCGCCTGCGCGGCCGGCCGCCGCAGAAGCTGACCGGCGTCGGCTTCACGACCGAGGGCTTCGACTTCTGCCGCCCGTACCGGCGGATGCCCGACTCGTTCCACAAGACGGCCGCGTGGATCTTCGACGGCATCGGCGACGACGAGGTGATCGGCGACTTCGGGCTCGCGCTGGGCGGTGCCGGCGGGCTCGAGACCGAGCGCTACGACCTGAACCTCGGCACGCCGCCCCACGCCCTGCTGCTGGCCACCGCGGACGGCTTCTCCGACAACTACCCGGGCGTCCACGAGGACATCCTCTTCAACTACAACGGCCTGATGGGCACGCAGAACCCGCTCGTCCGGGCCGACATGGTGTACTTCACGACCCGCAACGACGGCGCCGTGTGGTCGACCGGATCCATCGCCTGGTCCAGCTCGCTGCCGTCGCGCGGGTGGGACAACAACGTCTCGCGGATCATGCGCAACGTGCTCGACGCGTTCGGCAAGCCGGGATCGCTGCCGGGCTCAGAGTTCGTCGAGGAGGAGAAGTCGTGGCGGTAGACCGCGGGACCTTCGATCACATCGGCATCGTCAGCGACGAGCGCCGCGAGGGCGAGGTCTGGGTCGAGCCGACCCGGGTCTGGGTGACCAACCCGCGCCGGTCGACGCACAACGTGGAGTGGCTGCGCTTCGAGCCCGACTCCCCGGTCACCGGCCCGCTCCGCTCGGAGCCGCACGTCGCCTACCGCGTCGCCGATGTCGACGAGGCGATCGCCGGACACGAGGTGCTGCTCGAGCCGTTCGAGGTCGGCGGCGGGTTCTGCCGCGCCGCCTTCGTCCTGGTGGACGGCGCGGTCGTGGAGTTCATGCAGTACCGGAATCCCGACGAGGAGGGGTGGTTCTGATGCGGGTCGGCGGACACTCGAACACGTACCACACGCGCAGCGCGGAGGAGGCCTGGGCGGGCATCGCCGCGGCCGGCTACCGCACGGTCGAGCTGACCAGCGTCCTCGGCTGGACCGAGCATGTCGATCTCGACGCCGACCCGGCGGAGCTGCACGCCCGGCTCGCGCACTACGGCCTCGAGCCGACGGTGCTGGCGGCGCACTCCGACCTGACGACCGACGACGGCGTCGAGTACGCGATCAAGGCCATCGGCTGGTCGGCGGCCAACGGCATCCCGGTCATGAGCACCGCGATCGGCGGGCACTCCTCCCAGGAGGAGAACGAGTCGGCGTTCCTGGACGGCATCGGCCGCGTCGCCGCTGCGGCCGACACCGCCGGCGTCGACGTGGCGCTCGAGATCCACGGCGACATCATGGCGACGGGTGCGCTCACGGTGCCGTTGCTCGAGAAGATCGGCCACCCGCGCATCAAGGTCGCCTACGACACCGCGAACTGCGAGTTCTACGGCGATACGAAGGCCGTCGACGACCTGCACCTGATGGTGCCGTACCTCGCGAACGTCCACCTGAAGGACAAGCGCGGCGGCAAGGGCGAGTGGGACTTCCCGGAGCCGGGCGCGGGCCATGTCGACTTCGCCGGCATCCTCGCCATCCTCCGCGACGGCGGCTACGACGGGCCGGCCTCGGTCGAGATCGAGTTCGACGGCAGCTGGCCCGATGCGGCCGGCATCGACGCGAGCATGAAGGCCGGGCGCGACCACCTGGTCGCCTGCGGCTACGACTGCGGCTGATCCTCGCATGATCGGCATCGCCATCCTCGGGGCCGGCTTCATGGGCCAGACCCACGCCGCCGCCTGGAAGGCGCTGGGCGACCGCGTACGCGTCGAGGTGGTCGCCTCGCGTACGGCCGACCGCGCGGCGGCGGTGGTGGAGACGGCCGGCTCGGGCGACGTCGTCGGCGACCTCGACGCCGCGATCGCCGACCCGCGCGTCGACCTCGTCGACGTCTGCCTGCCGACGCCGCTGCACCGCACCGTCGCCGAGGCCGCGTTCGCGGCGGGCAAGCACGTGCTGCTCGAGAAGCCGCTCGCGCTGACGCGCGAGGACGGCGAGGCGATCGTCGCCGCCGCCGACCGGTCCGGCCGCACGCTGCTGGTCGGGCTCGTGCTCCGGCACTGGCCCGAGTACCAGCGGCTGCACGAGCTGGTGGCCGAGGGCGCCATCGGGACGGTGCGCTCGGTGTCGGCGCTGCGCCTGTCGCCGCCGGCCGACTGGGCGGACTGGTTCATCGACCCGGCGCAGTCGGGCGGCGTCGCGCGTCGACCTGATGGTGCACGACTTCGACCAGCTGAACGCGCTGCTCGGCCCGGCCCGGACGGTGCACGCGCAGTGCGTGCGCCGCGGTGCGCACGGGGCGCCGCAGCACGTCGTCGCGGTCACGTCGCACCCGGGCGGCGCCGGGCTCGCCGAGGGCGGGATGATGCTGCCGCCGTCGTACCCCTTCACCTCGGGCGTGCGCGTGCTCGGCGACGCCGGGATCCTCGAGTATCCCTTCGCGGCCGGGCCGGCGGTCGACGGCGGCAACATCGGCGGCGTCGACCAGGAGGCCAACCGCCTGCGGCTGCATCCGGCCGAAGGCGCGGCGTCGCTGGTCGACGTCGAGAGCGCCGACCCGTGGCACCGCCAGGCCGCGTACCTGGCCGACTGCCTGGAGGCAGGTCGAGCACCCGAGATCGGGACGGGCGAGCAGGCACTCGCCGCACTGCGCGTATCGCTGGCGGCGAACCGCTCGCTGGAAACTGGACAGGTCGAGGAGGTCTGAACGTGGCAACGGGATTCGTGTGCGACGAGCGCTACTTCTGGTACGACACGCGGTCGGCGGGGCTGTTCATGCCCTCCCACCACGCGATCGGCGTCGAGCCCGACGTGCACGCGGAGTCCGCGGCGTCGAAGCGCCGGTTTCGCAACCTGCTCGACCTGACGGGCCTGATCAAGCAGCTCGAGCCGGTCGACCCGCGCCCGGCCACCGTCGAGGAGGTGGCGCGCTGCCACTCGACGGAGCACATCGAGCGGATGAAGGCCCTGTCCGACGACAACGGCGGTGACGCCGGCGAGCTGACGCCGTTCGCCCCGGGCGGGTACGAGATCGCACTGCTCGCCGCCGGTGGCGTGATCGCCGCGGTCGACGCGGTCGTCTCGGGCAGCGTCCGCAACGCCTACGCGCTGGTGCGCCCGCCCGGCCACCACGCCGAGCGCGACCGCGGCCGCGGCTTCTGCATGTTCGCGAACTGCACCATCGCCGCGCGGCACGCACAGGAGTCGCTCGGGCTGAAGCGCGTCGCGATCGTCGACTGGGACGTCCACCACGGCAACGGCACCCAGTGGCTGACGTACGACGACCCGTCGATCCTGGCCATCTCGCTGCACCAGGACCGCAACTTCCCGCCGGACTCCGGCGACGCGGAGGAGAACGGCGAGGGCGCGGGCGTCGGCGCGAACCTGAACGTGCCGCTCCCGGCCGGCTCGGGCGTGGGCGCCTACATCGCCGCCTTCGAGCGCGTCGTCATCCCGGCGCTGCGCCGGTTCCAGCCGGAGCTGATCATCGTCGCCTCGGGCCTCGACGCGTCCGCGTACGACCCGCTCGCGCGGCAGATGATGCACTCCGACGGCTATCGCGACATCTGCGGTCAGATCCTGGCCGTGGCCGACGAGGTCTGCGACGGCCGGGTGGTCGTGGCGCACGAGGGCGGCTACTCGCAGGTGTACGTCGCCTTCTGCGGCCTCGCGGTGGTCGAGACGCTGGTCGGCGTCCGGACGATCGACGATCCGTACCTGCTGATGGCCGACGGACTCGCCGGCCAGGATCTGCAGCCGCACCAGGACGCGATGATCGCGAGGTCGGAGGCGCTCGTCGCAAACGTCCCGGTCCCGTGACCGATGCGATTCGCGCGGCCGTCGCCGCGCGCCGTGACGATCTGATCGAGCTGACGCGGCAGCTCGTCGCCCATCCCTCCGAGAACGCCAAGCTGGTCACCGCCGGCGCCCGCCCGGCTGCGATCGCGGCCGAGCGCGCGTGTCAGGACCAGGTCGAGCGCGAGTTCACGGCGCTCGGGATGACGATCGACCGGTTCGAGGCGCTGGAGGCGCGCGAGGACGTGGTCGGCCGCCTGGCCGGCACCGGCGGCGGCCGCTCGCTGATCCTGAACGGGCACGTCGACGTCGTACCCGCCGGCGACCCCGCGGCGTGGCCGGAGGACCCGTGGGGCGGCCGCGTCGACGACGAGGGCCGCCTGTGGGGCCGCGGCTCGTGCGACATGAAGGGCGGCATCGCGTGCGGCATCGTCGCGCTGCGGGCGCTGGGCGACCTCGGCCTCCGCCTTCAGGGCGACGTCGTGTTCCAGTCGGTGGTGGACGAGGAGACCGGCGGTCCGGGCACGGTGCGGGCGATCGAGCGCGGGCACGTGGCCGACGCCGCGATCGTCCTCGAGCCGACCGACGGCCACCTGCAGCCGGTCGAGGGCGGCCTCGAGTGGGTCCGCGTGGTGGTGCGCGGCCGGACCGGTCACAGCGCCGTCCGCTACCGCTCGATCCACGCCGGCGGTCGCGGCGACCCGGTGTCGGCGATCGAGAAGGCCGTCGACGTGCTGCTCCGCATCCGCGAGCTGGAGCGGTACTGGGGTGTGCACCGGGTGCATCCGCTGATGCCGCGCGGCATCACGACCATCAACCCGGGCGTGATCGCGGGCGGGTCGGGCGGCGGCGCCGACGGCATGCCGAACGGCATGGTGGCCTACTCCAACATGGCGGACTACTGCTCGCTCGGCCTGTCGATGAAGTATCTCCCCGACGAGCGCCGCGACGACGTCCGCGCGCTGCTGGAGGACGAGCTGGCGCGCATCGCCGCGGCCGACCCGTGGCTGCGCGAGCACCCGCTCGAGGTGGAGTGGGGCGTCGGCGGCGTCTCGTTCCCGCCCGCCGAGACGCCGCCCGACCACCCGTTCTGCCAGGCGGTGGCCGGGGCGTTCCGCAGCGTCACGGGGCGGCCCGAGACGTTCTCCGGGTTCGAGGCGGTGTCGGATCTCGCCTGGCTCGCCCACGCGGGCGTGCCGAGCATGCTCTACGGCCCCGGCGACTTCGCGCAGGCCCACTCCAGCGCGGAGTTCGTGCGCGTCGACGAGCTGGTGGAGGTCGCGAGCGTGGTCGCGGTGGCGCTCTGCGAGTGGTGCGGATGCTGACCTCGTTCTACTGCTTCGCGTCCGACCTGACCGACGCCGGCACCGCCGCGGTGCTCGACGACCTGCAGGACCGGGCGGGCGTCGACGGCGTGACGCTGGCCGCCGCCTACCACGCGGCGCGCGACGTGTTCCCGCACGCCCGTGGTCGCCGCGTCCGGTTCCTGCGCGGCGGCGAGGTGCACTTCCGGCCCGATCCCGCGCTGTGGCGTGGCGGCGCGCTGCTGCCGGCCGGCGGCGAGTCGGAGACGCTCGGCGAGCTCGTCACCGCCGCCACGGCGCGCGCCATGCACGTCGACGCGTGGACGGTGTTCCTGCACGTCGACCGGGAGCGCGACCTGCCCGCCGGGCTGGCCGAGGAGACCTGCTTCGGCGACCCGATCCCGACGCAGCTGTGCCCGGCCAACCCGGACGTGCGCCGGTACGCGGTCACGCTCGGCCGCGAGGTGGCCCGGCGCGGCGTGCGCGCCGTCATCGCCGAGTCGCTGCACCACCACACGCTCGAGCACGGCTACCACCACGAGCGCTACTTCGTGGCCCTGCCGCCGCTGGCGCGGGCGGTGCTGGGGATCTGCTTCTGCCGGCACTGCTGTGACGACCCGGAGCTGCGGGCGACCGCGGCCGGGATCGTGGAGGCGGCGTTCGCCGCCGACGACCCGGCCGGGACCGAGCCCGAGCGCGCCTTGCTGGACGGGCTGCTCGGCGGGCATCTCTCGCGGCGGGAGGCACGCGTCGCGTCGCTCGTGGCAGAGGTCGCCGCGGCCTGTCGGCAGGAGGGCTCCGAGCTGGTCTTCCTCGATGCGTCCGGTGCCGCCAAGGGGTACGCGACGGGACAGCCCGCCGGCGGCCCGGCGGTGGAGGTCGCCTGGCAGATGGGCGTCGACGTGGGCGCGGTCGCGCGGGCGGCGGGCGGCATCGGTGCGATCGCGTACGCGGCCGACCCCGCGCGCGTCGCGCTCGACCTCGACGCGTACCGCGCCGCCGCCGGGCCGGACGTGGCGCTGGAAGCCGTGATGCGACCATCGCGACCCGACTGCACCGACGCCGCGAACCTCGCCGCCAAGCTCGACGCGTGCCGGCAGCGGGGCGTGCGCGCCGCCGGCTTCTACCACTACGGGCTGGCACCGATGAGCGCGATCGACCGCGTCGGCGCAGCGCTCGCGACCTAGCGGCTCAAGCTCCGCTGTCGGGCGCGTCGCGCGACTCGACCAGCAGCTCCTCGGCCATCACGCCGAGGCCCGCGAGCAGCCCGCCGTCGACCCGCAGGACCGTGCCGGTGATGAACGAGGCCTCGTCCGAGGCCAGGAACGCGACCGCCGCGGCCACCTCCTCCGGCGTGCCGATCCGGCCCAGCGGATACCAGCGCGCCAGCCGGTCGAGCAGGTCGGGCTCCAGCGCCAGGCGCGGACCCCAGGCGTCGGTGCGCACGGTGCCCGGCGCCACGGCGTTGCAGCGGATGCCGTGCCGTCCGTAGCGCGTCGCGACCGACTGCACGAGGTTGTCGAGCCCGGCCTTCGCGGCGCTGTACGCCTCGTTGCCGACGTAGGTCTGGCCGTTCACGGACGAGATCGCGACGATCGTCCCGCGCCGCCGTTCGATCATGCCCGGCAGCACCGCGCGGATCGCCTGCATCGCGCTCGTCAGCGTGCCGTCGACGTCGGTCCGCCACGCCTCGTCGGTGATCGTCACCAGGTTGTCGCTGGCGGCCGACAGCGTGGCGGTGACGAGGATGTCGGCGCCGCCCGCCGTCTCGTCGATGCCCGCCGCGACGCCGCCGATCTCGGCCGCGAGCGCCTCGGCCTTCGGCGCGTCGAGATCGCACACCACGACGCGGGCGCCCTCGTCCACCAGCCGGCGGCAGACGGCGGAGCCGATACCGCCGGCTCCCCCGACGACGACGGCGAGACGGTTCGCGAAGCGCATCGCGGAATCCTACGGTTCCCGGTCGGCCTCGCGCACGTCGACACGCAGATCGCGTGCCGCCAGCGCGTCGACGAACGCCTGCGGATCGAACGCCGCCTCGGGCGGATGCACACCCGGGTCGCCGCCCTGGGCTACGAGATCGGCGGCGATCGCGGCCACCGTCCCGGTGATCGCCGACGACGCCGAGCGACCGGCCTGCTCGACCGCGAAGTCGTACACGAGCGTCACGGCCCGCCCGTCCCGCATGCCGTCGACGTTGACCTGCTTCACGTTCGCGCTGCGCTCGTCGGGGCCGATGCCGCGGCTGCCGATGTAGCTCGCCGCGAACGCGCGCGGCGAGACCGCGACGCCATCCACCTCGAACGGCTCGTTGCGATCGAAGCCGAGCTCGAGCAGCACCCGGATGCGCCGGGTCTCATCGGCCGGGTAGCCGACCTTGAAGACGACGTCCGGCACGTCGAGCACCCGCGGCAGCGTGACCGGTTCCGGGTGCGGCACCAGGTGCACCTCCTGGGGGCCGTAGCCGGGGAAGTCGATGACCTCGTCGTCGCCGAACGACGGCCGTTCGACCAGCTGCCCGTCCTGCTGCACCACCGAGATGCCCGTGCTCGCGTCGAACCGGGTCACGACGATGCCCGCCGACGTCCACATCGGGTGCGTGATGTACGAGTAGCAGCGCACCGCGTCGACCCTGTCGAGCTGGTCGGCGCCCAGCCGCGCGAGCACGTTGGTGAGGCCGGGGGCGACGCCGCAGCCGGGAACGACCCGGCTGCCGGCGGCGACGGCGGCGTCGTGCCGGTCGAGCTGCGCGAGCGTCTCCGGCCAGTACGAGCCGAGGTCGACCAGGTGCGCACCGGCGGCGATCGCGGCGTCGGTGACCTGCACGTTCTGGCGCATGTACGTGGCGTTCAGGACGACGTCGGTGTCGCCCACGGCGCGCGCCAGCGAGCCGGGGTCGTCGACGTCGACCTCGACGACGCGATCCGGTGCGCCGAGGCGCTGCAGCAGCTGCCGGGCGGCGTCGGGCCGGACGTCGCCCACGACCACCTCGTGGCCCGTGCGCGCCACCAGGTCGGCCACGGCTGCCGACCCCATCTCGCCCGCCCCGCCCAGCACCAGGATCCTGCTCATCGCGCTCCCTCCATCTCGGGCAAGATCGTATCGATGCCCCGGCCGATGAGTTCGCCGGCACCGAATCGTCGGTACCACCGAAGCGAATGACCGAGGAGACCGCCATGAGCCTGCCCAGGATCGCCACCGCCGCCGAGCACCTCGCGGTGCGCACGAAGCTGCTCGCGCGCGAGAAGGAGCTGACCGACTTCCGGGACGAGCTGAACACGCAGCGGCGCAACCTGCCGATGGTGGAGGTCACGAAGGACTACCGGCTGATCGGGCCGCAGGGCGCGGTCGGCCTGATCGATCTGTTCGAGGGCCGGCCGCAGCTCGTCCTCTACCACTTCATGTTCGACCCGGCGTGGGAGGACGGCTGCCCGAGTTGCACCGCCGGCACGGACGAGGTCTCACCCGGCTTTCTCGCGCACCTGCACGCGCGCGGCACCACCTACGCGCTGGTTTCGCGGGCGCCGCTCGCCAAGCTCGAGCGGTGGAAGGCCGCGAAGGGCTGGGACATCCCGTGGTACTCGTCGTTCGACTCCGACTTCAACTACGACTTCGGCGTCACGATCGACGAGTCGCGCGGCGCCGGCGAGTACAACTTCCGCACGAGGGCGGAGTCCGAGGCGATGGGCTCCGAGCTCTTCCGCAGCCCGCAGCCGTTCGAGATGCCCGGTCGCAGCTGTTTCCTGCAGGACGGCGGTCGCGTCTTCCACACGTACTCGCAGTACGCGCGCGGCCTCGAGATGACGGGCGGCTCGTACTACTTCCTCGATCTCACGGCGCTCGGCCGGCAGGAGGACTGGGAGGAGCCCAAGGGCCGCAGCGACAGCGCGCGGGGAGCCGTGCCGGACTTCGCCTCGTAGTGCACCCGAGCGGGGTGATGCCCGGTCGGTGACGCGTCGTGAAGATCCGGCGCACGCTCACCGACCGAGGAAGTCACCTGATGAAGCGTCCACGGGTCAAGGGAGTCCTCTCGAAGGACCTCACCGACCGGGCGATCGGGATGATCCGCGACGTCAAGGCGTCGGCGCCGTCGCGGCCGTGGTTCATGTGGTTCTGCCCGGGCGCGAACCACGCGCCGCACCATCAGTACATCGATCTGGAGCGTGCCGCCGCGGCCATGATGGCCCGCGAGTGAACCCGGGTCCACACCGGCCGACGTGGCCGGTGTGGACCGCAGGGTGGTGCTCAGCAGGGTCGGTAGTTGCCCGAGGGCGCCGAGCGCACGCGCCGCAGGAGGTGGTTCCCCGGGGCGCGGATGGTCATGATCGTCGAGCCCACGACGTGGTAGTGACGGGTCTTGTACGTGTGGCCCTTGCGCACCCGCCGCTTAACGGTGACGGTGCGGCCGCTGGGATACGAGACGTAGCGCAGCGTGAACGTGACGGTGCGGTTCGACCGGCGGTTGTTGAACCGTGCGGCGTACCACGGGTCGCCGCACGGGCCGACGAAGCTCGCCGACGGCCTGAAGACGGCGACGGGCGTGGACGCCCCGTTGCCCGGCGCTCCGGCGATAGGTCCGCCGCCGCCGTTCCACCGCCGCCGCCGGTGCCGCCGCCGGTGCCACCGCCGGTGCCGCCGCCGCTGCCGCCGCCGGCGATGCACGGCTGGGCCTCGACGCGATCGTTGATCAGGGTGACGTTGCCGTTGCGGGCCAGCAGCCGGCCGACCACGTGCACGCCGTTGCCGACGGTGATCGACGTCAGTGCCATGACGTTGCCGACGAACTCCGGTCCGTTCAGGGTGGCGGAACTCGTGACCTGCCAGAAGACGTTGCAGGCGGTGGCGCCGTTGGTCAGGTTCACGGTGCTGCTGGTGGCCGTGATCAGTGACGACGACGCCGTGAAGATGTAGACGCCCGGCCCGTTCAGCGTCAGCACGCCGGTCAGGTTCAGCGCGCCGCCGTTGTAGACGCCCGGCGAGTAGGTTCTGGCCGCCGAGCTGCGGCCCGATCGCAGCGCCGGTACGACCGGCGGCGTCGTTGTAGGCGGTGGTGAGGTCGGACTGCGCCTGCAGTGACGACGGCGTCGGCGGCGTGGATCACGCCGTTCGGTGATGACGCCAGGCGGAAAGCCGATCACCGACGCCGCCGGGATCGGTTCCGACGTTGCCGCTGATCACGGACGGGCCGGTGTTGGTGACACCCTGCCCGGCCAGCAACGCAAACGCGCCCGACGTACCCAGACCCACCGCCGGAGCGGCGTGCGCAACGGTTGCCGACAGGGTCATGAATGCCGTGACGAGCGCGACGAACGTGCACATCCTGGTCGTCCGCCCACGGGTGGGTGCGTACGCACTGGGCGACGCGGACAGCGGAAACGGGTGACGCACGAGGACCTCCTGGGACTGGTGGACGCAGCCCGCGCCGCATCGGCGGCGCCGGCCTTGAGTGCACACCGATCACGACCTCGCTGGTGGTGCTCTGGCACCAACGAATTGGAGTCGAGATTGCGGAGGGGTTATCCGCTTCGACCCGTCACCCGTGCCTCAGGGATCCTAGAGCAAAAAACGTCGGCAATCATCCTGTTTTCTCCGATTGCGGCTCGGACGGGAGAGGTGCCTCCTCTGCGCCCGTTTCCCTGCGCAGATTTGCCCGTGGGGATCACACTCTCCGCTAGAACGCGCGCGAGCCTCTCGGAGATTCACCTCGTTGCGGGTTGGGTTTCTCCATGTTCTCTAAGCTGTGCGTCTCGGCGTCGATCCCGCCCCCAGGGTCGCGTCGTACCAGTTGATGTCGTCGAGTGAATACCTGCCACAGCGCTTGCCGCGGTGCCTGATTGCCCCGAGCGCGGACCAAGGGGTCGCCGAGCCCGTAGCATAGGCTGAGTCCGCGTCGAGCAGGAGGCTGCCACTTGCCGCAAGAAGGACAGGACGCGGTCTCGCGCCGCGAGTTCCTCGAACGCGGTGCCAAGACCGCGGCGGTCGTCGGCGGCACCCTCTGGGCGACGGGGGCGGCGGCAGGATGCGGTCGGCGAGCTTCCAGCAGCGGCGGCAAGATCCGCCACATCATCGTCTCCATGCAGGAGAACCGGTCGTTCGACCACTACTACGGCTTCGCGCCGCAGGTGCAGGTCGCGGGCTTCGGTCCGGAACCCGGCTACACGCAGCCCGACGCGCTCGGCGACGGCCAGCGGCCGTTCCGCCTGGAGGCTCTCAAGAGCGCCGATCCCCCGCACCACTGGAACCCCGTGCACCGCCAGTTCAACGACGGCAGGATGGACGGGTTCTTCACCACCGCGCAGGACGACAACGGCGACGGGAAGCAGGCGATGCCGTACTACACCGCGCGCGAGCTGCCCTTCTACTACTCGCTGTTCGAGAACTCCGCGCTCTGTGCGAACTACTTCTCCTCGGTGCTCGGCCCGACCCTGCCGAACCGGTTCTACCTGATGTCCGGCACGTCGGGGGGGATTACGAACAACGAGCGGCGCGGCTACGGGGTGTTCGACTCCGACGCCTGGCCGATGATCCTCGACCTGCTCGACGCGGCCGGCGTGACGTGGAAGATGTACACCGTCGGCATCGACGACGTCGTGACCGGCGACAGCAACAACGTCGCCGTCTTCTGGACGCGCTGGGCGTACGACCCGCGCACCCTCGGCACGAGGCAGGACTACCTGGACGACCTCGCTCGCGGCCGACTGCCGCAGGTCTCGTGGATCCTCCCGAGCAACCTGATGGGCTTCGACGAGCATCCCGCCGCCGACGTCAGGCGCGGCATGACGCGGCAGGAGGAGCTGATCACGGCACTGCGCCGGTCCGACGCCTGGCCGCACTCGGCCTTTCTGCTGAACTACGACGAGCACGGCGGGTTCTTCGACCACGTCTCGCCGCCGCAGGTTGACGCGTACGGGCTCGGCATTCGCGTGCCGCTGTGGGTCGTGTCGCCGTACGCGCGCCGCGGGGTGGTCACGTCGCGCAGGCCGGCCGATCACGTCTCGACGCTCAAGTTCATCGAGCGAACCTTCGACCTGCCGACGCTCGCCTCGATGAACCGCCAGTTCGACGACGCGACGCCCACCGGCGACGACTACGAGGCGGCCGGGCCGCCGGCGCCGCCGCGCGACGGCAACGACCGGCTCAGCGACCTGTACGACCTGTTCCGCTTCGACTGACGCGTCTCGGTGCCGAAGCGGAACGAGTCGTAGGCCTCTGCGTTTGCGGCGAGCGCGCGGAGGCAGAACACCTTGCAGGTAATCCAATTCGTGATCGCGGTCGTACTACAGCCACCCGCGATCGCATCCCATGCCTCGCACCCCGAACCTCACCGCGCTCCTGTCCAGCCCGACCTCGCGCCGGCGGTTTCTGGCCGGGACGGCCACCGCGGCGATCGCGCTCGGCCTGCAGCGCTCGGAGAGCGTGACCTTCGCGGAGCGCCCCGGCCGGCTGGCCGAGGATCCGTTCACGCTCGGTGTCGCCTCTGGCGATCCCACGCCGAGCGGTGTGGTGCTGTGGACGCGCCTGGCGCCCGATCCGCTGCACGGCGGCGGCCTGGAGCACGTCGGGCCGATCGAGGTCGACTGGATCGTCGCCCGCGATGAGGGCCTGCGCGGAGTCGTCAGCCGCGGCTCCGGCGTCGCCCGGCCGGAACTCGCCCACAGCGTGCACCTGGAGGTCGAGGGCCTCGAGCCCGAGCGCGACTACTGGTACCGGTTCGTGGCCGGCGGATTCGCGAGCCCGGTCGGCCGCACCCGCACGGCTGCACCGCCCGACCGGCAACTCCAGCAGCTGCGGATGGCGTTCTGCTCGTGCGCCAACTTCGAGGGCGGCTGGTTCGCGGCCTACCGCCACCTCGCGGAAGAGGACGTGGACCTGGTGCTCCACCTCGGCGATTACATCTACGAGACCGGACCGGTCGATTCCGGCATCGCCGGGCGCCGGCACACGACGCCCGAGGCGGGCCCGCACGCGAACCAGCTGACGACGCTCGCCGACTATCGCAACCGGCATGCGCTGTACAAGACCGACGTGGCGCTGCAGGCCGCGCACGCCGCGGCGCCGTGGGTGGTCGTGACCGACGACCACGACGTGGAGAACAACTACGCGGGCGGCATCGACATCGACCCGGGCACCGACCCGGCCGTGTTCCTGCTGCAGCGGGCGGCGGCGTACCGCGCGTTCTACGAGCACATGCCGCTCCGCCGCCGGGCGCTGCCCCTCGGGCCCGACATGCGGCTGTTCCGCCGGCTCCGGTTCGGCGACCTGCTCGATCTGCACCTGCTCGACACGCGCCAGTACCGCACGGACCAGCCGGGCGACCCCTCGACGCCTGGCGGACGCGAGCAGGCGAAGCGCGACTTCCGGCCGGGCCTGCCACCAGGCGGCAACCCGGGCGGGACGCTGCTCGGCGCCGAGCAGGAACGCTGGCTGCTGCAGGGTCTGCACGAGTCGCCGACGCGGTGGAACGCCCTCGGCAACCAGGTGATGATGGCCGAGTTCAACTTCGGCCGCTACGAGCCGCCGGTCAACGGTGGGCAGCAGTCGTTCAACGTCGACAACTGGGACGGCTATGGCGCCGAGCGGAGCCGGATCCTGGCGATGGCGGCGGCCGATCGCGACCTCAATCTCGTGGTGCTGACCGGTGACGCCCACTCGGCCTGGGTGCAGGACCTCGAGGCCGACTTCCGCGAGCCCGGCCGTCCGGTGGCGACGGAGTTCGTCGGCACCTCGATCACGTCGCCCTTCCCGCCGTCGGTCTGGCCGTCGACGGAGAAGGCGGCGCGCCTGTCGTCGCCGTGGACGCACTACCTCGACGGTCGCCGCCGCGGCTACGCGTTGTGCACCGTGACCCGCGACGGGTGGCGCACCGACTTCCGGACGGTCGACTCGTCGCCCGATCAGGGTCAGGTGCTGACGCCCGACGCGGCGGTCACCACCACCGCGTCGTTCGTGGTGGAGCGGGGGCAGGCGGGCGCGAGGCGCGCGTAGGCGCGGCCGACCTGCGTTCTCCGGCCGGAAGTTCATCGGCCAGGAGCCCGAGATCACGCGCACGGTCGAGGGCCTCGCCTCGCGAGCCGCCACCGGGCTCGCGCTCCTGGCCCGTTACGGCTAGCCCTCCATCCGCGCAGCCACCGTATAGCGGCTGACGGAAGCGCGGCGTCCCGGGGTATCGCCTGCCGGCATCGCCGCGAAGACCTCTTCACCGCGCCGGTAATCGTCCTCGTTCGCGAACAGCTGCAGCACGAGCGCACGGCCGCCGTCGGCTTCGTGAAGGACGATGACTTCCACCGGCGGCATGCCCGCGGGGCGGTCTCCCTCCTCCATCCGTTGCTGGAGGTCGGTCATCCGGCTCGCGTCGACGTCTTCGAACGTCACGACTCTCGCGATGGTCATCGCTGCTCCTTGTGTCGGATCGACAATACGCCGCGAGGAGCCCGCAGCGCAACCGGCACCGTGACGCGACAGGTCGACGGCCCGTACTGCCGAAGCGATGCGGGCCGTCGAGGGGCCATGCTGGTCACCCGGGACAGAACCCGGAATCAGAGGCTGTCAATGGGATGCGATGAGGCCTCTTGCGTGTTAGAGGCGGTTGTCGCCACCAGGCAGGTCGGCGCCGGCGGACCCGGAGGTATCCGTCACCGTGCCCTGATGAACTTCGCCGCGCCAGCCGCCGGGCTGGGTGCCGCGGGCCTCGACCAGCTGACCGAGCGCTCGAGGTCGCCCTTCACGCGCCGGTCATCGACGCCGAGCGCCGTGCCGACCTGCTCGATCAGGCCCTCGGTGTCGTGATCGATGCCCACGGTGACGCGGGTGCGGGTGGCCCCGAGCGACTCGAACGTGACGGTGCCGGTGTTGCCCTTGCGGCTCACGCTGCGCCACGCGATCCGCTGACCCGGGACCTGCTCGGTGATCTCTGCCCGCCACTCCTCCCGCTTGCCCGCGATTTCCGCGACCCAATACAGGTGGGTGTCGTCGATCTGGCGGGCCTCTTAGCGTTTGGCGTCTCCCTGCCGATTGCTTCCCCATTGACCTTCCCGCCGCGGCTGGCGCGAAACGGTTCGACTCGCCGACGTCCGGGACACGCGGTCAGCAGCTGGCGATCGTCGCCCCGCCGGCGCCCAGGATGGTCAGGCTATTCGTGCTCCCGCCCATCGCCTGCTTCACCGAAGTGCACGCCGACTCCACCAGGCCCGCACCCGTGTCGGCCGGGTCGAGGGTCGTGGTAACGGTCGCCGACCCGTCGGCCTCGTTGACGTCGACCGATTCGATGAGCCCGCCGAGGCTGGGGATCGCCGTGGAGACCCGCTCTTTCAGATCTTCAGCGACGGACGCGCCGTCGGCGGTCGCTCCATCGGCGGCGGATGTGGCCGCAGCGGCGGCCGACGAGACCGCGGCCTGGGCTTCGGTCGCCACCGAGTCCGAGGTTGTGGAGTCCGACCCGCCGCACCCGGCGGCAATCGAGCCGACAGCCAGGCAGACCAGCACTGCCGAGAGCGTTATTCGATTCGAGGACATGTCCGTTCCTCCCCCGACTCAACAGCACGAAACTCCGGCGCGCGCCTGCGAGAACCGACGGCGCAGACGGCACCTGGCTCCAACGAACACGATGAAGACCAGCAGGAGCACCCGTCCGGAGGCGATCACCTCATGCCTGAGCCACCGTCGCGCCGGCGCCACGAACTTCCCGGCTCCGAACGCCGCCAGCGCGCTGCCGCCGCCACTGCCGACCAAGTCAGCGCGGCGGTCATCGAGGCCGCGTGCGACGGCAACGAGTCGATCAGCCCGAAGCCGAGCGGCAGCCCGGCGCCCGAGATGGCGACGGCCAGGACGATGGCAGCGCTCGCCAGTGCCAGCAGTCGCAATTACCGCGCCGCCGGCGCGATCCGGTCGGCGTTCAGTGCCTGAGCCGCCGATCGTACGGCACCGGGACGGGCCTCCCGGTTGGGTCGCCGTCGCGGTCCGCGATCGCGCTGTCACGCATGCCCGACGCGAACTTGACCCAGGCCGTGCGCGCCTCGGCGAACATCCTGTAGCGGAACGCTGCGACGATGGCGACCAGGGCGAATGTGGCGAGAAGGAACATCCTCCTACGGTAATCCGCCCCCGTGCCGTCGAGATGTGCGCTCCACCCGCATTCGCTCACACTTGAGACGAACGGTTCGGTCACGGCCGAGGGCGGCTACTCGTGTAAGAAGAAGCCGCGGCCGGGCGTCAGCCCGGCCGCGGCCTCAGATGCCGGGTCGAAGCCCGGCGGGGGGATGCCCCTCACCCCAGTTGCACCGTCTCGGCCGTGCTCCCCGCGTGCGGGCGAGCGTGGGAACGGTGCCAGGCCGAGTGGAGGTCCTGTTGGACGAAGCCCGGGAGGGTGGTCGACGACGACGGCCACGGGAGATCCTCGAGGTGGCCGATGACCTGGCTCAGATCCCGGCACCCGTCGGCCTGGCCCGGGGCGGGTGCCGTCGACAGCCGCCGCGCGATGCGCAGGAGGCGCACGGCTGTTGTAGCCGGGGATTGTCGGCGGGCATTCGTCATACCGTCGATAGTACGGCGACGAGGCAACGAGCGGCGTGGGCGTCGTGTGGGCGTTTGCCCACAAAACCGGCGTGGGTCAGGCCGGAGGGCCCGGCGTCTCGTCGTCGCGGACCAGCTTGTACCCGTGCCCGCGACTGGTCAGGATCCTGGTCGGCGCGGCGGGGCGGTGCTCGACCTTCCGGCGGAGGCTCGCGATGTGTGTGTCGGCTGCGCGCTCGTCGCCGTAGAACGTGCCGCTCCAGAGGTGCTCCATGATCATCCGCCGCGTGAAGACCTGGCCGGGCGATGCGATCAGCAGGTGAAGCAGCGCGAACTCCGACGGCGTCAGGCGCACCGGCCGGCCGTCGACGTCAGCCGATCTGCCCGCGAGGTCGAGGTGCAGCCCTGCGTGGTGGAAGGACCGGCCGCCCGCCTCGCCGGCGTCGAGTCGGCGACGCCGCAGGAGGGCGTTCACGCGACTGACGAGCTCGGCGAGCGAGAACGGCTTGGTGACATAGTCGTCGGCGCCCGCTTCGAGTCCGACAATCACGTCGGACTCGGCGTCGCGGGCTGTCAGGAGGATGATCGGGAGGGTGCTCGACGCGCGGATCTGACGGCAGGCGTCGAGACCGCTCGTGCCCGGCATCATCAGGTCGAGGATCGCGAGGTCGTGGCGGGCGGCAGCCAGCTCCGCCAGCGCGGCGGCACCGTCGGCTACGGCGGTGACGGCGTAGCCCTCGCGCGTCAACGCGTACTCGACGGCGCGGCGCAGCGTGCGCTCGTCGTCTGCGATCAGGATTCGCTGCGCCATCATGCTCCCCCGCGCGCAGCCGCGGCGAGTGCGATGGCGTCGGACGCCGTCGCCGGCAGTTGCACCCGGATCGTGGTTCCGACTCCCAGGGTGGAGTCGACGCTGACGGTGCCGCGCATCGAGACGATGAACTCGCGGCAGGTCGCGAGGCCGAGGCCGAACCCGCCCCCGGCGCGGCTCCGGTCGACCTGGTAGAAACGATCGAAGACGCGCGGGAGCTCCTCCGGCGCGATCCCGACCCCGGTATCCGCCACGTCGATCGTGACGCCGCCCGGAGCCCGTTCGACGACAAGCGTGATCTCTCCGCCGACCGGGGTGTGCTTGATCGCGTTCCCGACCAGCCCGACCAGGACCTGATCGAGAATGTCCGGGTCGGCGAGGACCTCACCCGCGCCGCGGTGGCTGAGCGTGATGCCGCTGGCGAAGGCGAGCGACCGCATCAGGCCGGCAACTCGCGCGGCCGCGTGGCCGGCATCGATCGAGCGGCACTCCGGCTCCATCTCGCCGGCACCGATCCGCGCCAGCGTCAGCAGCGAGTGGGTCAGGCGATCGAGTCGCGCCGCTTCGGCCTGCAGGTCGTCCAGGAACTGATCGCGCAGCAACTCGTCGTGCTTCGCGCCGCTCTGGAGCACCTCGACGGCTGCGAGAATCGCCGCGAGCGGCGTCCGGAGCTCATGCGACGCGTTTGCGATGAAGCGCCGCTCCGTCTCCTCGCGCTGGTGCTCCGCAGTCCGGTCTGACAGCACGATCAGGCTGGCCTCTCCGGCGGCGTGCGGCAACGGGGCGAGCTGGACGTGGAGCAAGCGGCCGCCGAATGCCACATCGCCGTGCGCGAACGGCCGCTGACGATGCCCGAGCCACGAGGTGTCCTTCCGGTCGGGATCGAGGATGGCCGCCGCCTCGGCGGCGGTCGTGGGCTCTTGTCCGAGCAGCGTCACCGCCGCGCGGTTGATGACCTCGACGGTCCCGTCCGGTGCGACGGCTAGGACGCCCTCGTCCAGCTGATCGAGCACCGTCGAGAGGCGCAGCCGCTCGCTCGACAGGGCTGCGAAGCTCCTCGCCAGCCGCTGTCGCATCAGGTCGATGCTCGAAGCCAAGATGCCGATCTCGTCGCGGAACGGATCCCCGATTGGCTGGGCGAAGTCCCCGTCGGCGATTCGCCCGGCGGCGAGCGCGATTCGGCCTACGCGACGGCTCACCCGATCGGCGATGACGACGCCGATCACGATCGCGATGATCAGCGCGATCCCGGCCCCGTAGAACAGCTGGCGCCGCAGGACGCGCGATGCGTCCGCCCCGAACCCGGTGTTCTGGGTGTAGGCGAGCACCGCCGCGTGCTCACCGGAGCTCAAGAGGACCGGAAGCGCGACGACCCAGGCAGGCGTGTCGTCAGACGGAAGGGAGCGCCGGCCCGCCAACGCATCCTTGATCGCGTCGTTGGCGCCCGGCAGGGTCGATCGGTCGAGCACGGGCAGCGCGGAGCGCGCGATGTCGTGGCCGTCGGCACCGACCAGCCAGAGCGAGACCTGGTCGTTGCGGGAAACGGCCGCGAGGCTCGTGGCGACCGACTCCGGTGTCGCCCGACCGACGCGGGCGGCGGCCTCGGTCGCACTGCCCAGCGCCGCGGCCCGCTCTAGACCGGAGAAGCGCCGGTCAGCCGCCGGGACGACCCATGCCGCAATAGCGATCGCCGTCGTCACGCTGACGACTAGAAACGAGCCAACCAGCCAGACCCGGCTCTGATGCCAACGGGCCACGTTGCGCAGCGTAGCGTTCCGGGCCGCACCCGGCCCGGAACGTGCCTCGGTCGCCGCCGTCATCGCACGAGCGGAACCCGCTGCCGGTCGTCCGCCGAGCGGTCGCCCTCGCGCCCGTGTCGCCGCGCGATGGCGCAGGCGATCGCGCTCATGGCACCGGGCTCCTCTTCGTACAGCGTCAGGTCGGGCGTGCCGTTGACGTCGGCGACGACGACCGTGCCGTCCGTCGCGAACAGGAGATGCGCCGCCATGATGTCTCCGCCGACGGCGCGCACGGCCGCCTCGGCCAGCGCCTCAGCGGTGGCGGAGACGATGGTGGGACAGGTCCCGAAGGCCGCGCCGATGTTACCCCGCGCGGGGTCCGGTTCGGTGAGTACCTGCGTGGTCGCGACGACGCACCCATCGACCACGAGCACGGAGACGTCCGCCGCATTGCGGACGAACTGCTGGACGACGAGGCCCGACATGCCGAACCAACCCAGCGCGACGATCTCCTCCAGCGCCTGCGCGAGCTCAGCGTGATCACGCACGGCGACGGCGTAGCGACCACCCGCGGCGTAGGCCGGACGCAGGACCATCGGGAAGCCCACCGCAGCTGCCACGTCGCGGGCCGACTGCGGCTCGAACAAGCTTTCCATTGGAGCGTGGCGCACGCCCGCCTTCATGAGGGCACGCCCGGTCAGCAGGAGATGGTGAGCGATCTGCAGCGAGGACGGCGAGTTGACGACGCGATCGGCCGTCGCCTCCAGCGACCGAAGCTCGTGGAATCCGTCGGCCAGGCCCGTCATGTCCTCGCGGATGGACGGCCGGAGGTATGCGACGGACACGGAAACGGCAGACGCGGCGGCCGGGCGCACGACCGCCACTGGCAGGTTGCAGGCCTCCAGCGCATCGACCAGCGACCCGAGCGTCGTCGCGGTCTCGTGGGTGATGACGGTCACCCTGCCGGATTCCGTGGAAGGAGTGTGCATGGAGCGAAGCATCTCGTCACGGTAATGTCAGTGCCCGGCCGGTCCGACTCGGTTCTGTCGGCATTTGCCCACATTCGGCGCGGCGGGCGTCTCGACACCGACGATCGAACGATTCGAACGACGGACTCGGGGAATCACTCGACCCGATCCCCCTGGTCCGAGCGGCGGGGAGTCCGGCGAGGTCCGGGAGGGCGGTCACGGTGCAAATCAGGGTGCGCGAGCTCGAGGACCGGTTCCGGCGCAGCCTGTTCCTCGTGCCGATGCTCTTCGTCCTCGGGGCCGCGGCTCTCGGCGAAGCGATGCTCGTCGTCGACTCGCGAGTCGAAGCCGTTCCCTTGCGCCTGACGTCAACGGTGGACAGCGCCCGGGGCGTACTCACGGTCGTCGCCGGCGCAACGCTCGCGTTCGCTGGCATTGCGTTCTCGGTCAGCTTGCTGCTGCTGTCGCTGGCCTCCAGTCAGTTCTCCCCGAGGGTCGTGCACGGGCTGTTCCGCGATCCGTTCAACAAGCGGGTCATGGGAATCGTGATCGGCACGTTCACGTACTCCCTCGTCGTGCTCCGGGCCGTCCGAGGGCCGCTCGAGAACGCAGGCGAGCCGGTTGTACCGAGCATTTCGATTCTCGTGGCAGTCGTTCTCGGGGTAGTCGCGGTGCTCTCGATCGTGGCGTTCATCAGTCACAGCGCGCACACCATGGACGTCTCCGTCATCCTGCACCGGGTCACACTGGAGGCGATCGATCAAGCCGGCCCTCCGCGGAGCCAGGCGGCCGCTGTTGCCGCCGACGAGCCGGCACGAGCGTTTCCGCCGGCGGGTGACGGCTTCCCGGTCGAGTTCGAGCAGGTCGGCTGGGTGCAGCAGATCGACCATGAGGCACTGCTGCTGGCGCTCGAGCCGGGGGCGGCGATGCTGGTCGAGACAGCGGCCGGGCGCTTCGCCATCCCGCAGGCGCCGATCTGCCACATCTGGCCTCATCCACAGGACGATGCGAAGACGAGGCGCGTCGTCCGTGAGTGCGTGATCGTCGGCGAGGCGCGCACGATGCAGCACGACACGAGCTACGGCGCGCGTCAGCTTGCGGACGTCGCGCTGAGGGCGCTGTCGCCGGGTATCAACGACCCGACGACCGCCCAGGACGCCCTGTTTCACCTCGGTGCCGTGATGCGCGAGCTCCTCGCCGGCGATCCCCCGCCGACGATGATGAACGGACCCGGCGAGCGCCTCCTCGTTCGAGCCGAGGCGATGACGTCCGAGGATCTGATCGGTCTGGCCTTTGACGAGGTTCGCATCGCCGCCGTCGGTCAGCCGACCGTCCAGATCTATCTCCTCGAAGTGCTCCGGCTGCTGCTCACCTCGCTTCCCGAGGACGATCACGCCGCGAGGAGGGCGATTCGCCGACAGGCCGACCTGACGTTGGAGCTCTCCGAGGCGAGCGCCCTGTCGCACTACGACAAGGGCCGCGTCATCGCGGCCCACGCCTCTCGATTCGGCTGACGTGCCCGCCTCCCGGCGCTGAGGAGCAACGGGTTCCTGGACACCTAGGTTGTCCTGGCCGACGACGGCGGACTCGGACGCGCCGCAGGGGTGATCGGGTTCGCGGGTTCAAGTTCAAGGGGCCGGTGTCGGAAGGCTCGGCTCGCCTCACCGCGGTGTCGAGCGGGAGCTGAACTCGACCGTCGTGCCCACGCCCTCCTCGCTTTCGATGCGGAACCAGCCGCCCGGGAGCTCGTCGGCCGCAGTCCACCCGTTCTTCGCCCGACCGCGGCGTCGGGTCCTGACGTGCAAAGCCGGTACGCTCGCCGCATGGAGGAGCCGTTCACCCCGTTCAAGGCCGCCGCTCGCGACCTGCTCGCGTCGGTGGCGGCGGCGCTCGGCTGGTCAGCGGCCGGCCTGTGGCTGGTCGACGCGGAAGCCTCGGTCCTTCGCTGTGTCGAGATATGGCTCGATGATCCGACCCGTGCGAACGCGTTCGAGCGGGCCAGCCTCGATATCGCCCTCGCGTGCGGCGTCGGCCTGCCCGGCCGCGTCTGGCAGGATCGTCGGGCGCACTGGGTGGCCGACGTCGTTCAGGACCCGAACTTCCCGCGGGCAGCGATGGCGGCATCCTGCGGGCTCCACGCGGCGATGGCCGTGCCCATCCGGACGGAGGGTGGCGCGATCCGTGGCGTCGTCGAGTTCCTCCGCGGCGAACCCGGGCCCGCCGGCGACGATCTCGCGCGGGCAAGCCTCGAAGTCGGTCGCCACGTCGCGCACGTGATCGAATGGCGAGCCGCGGAAGCCGCCGTCCGCTGGAGCGAGGCCCGGAAGACCGCCATTCTCGAGTCCGCGCTCGACGCGGTCGTGACGATCGACGACGTCGGCCGCGTCACCGAGTGGAACCCGGCCGCGGAGCGCATCTTCGGGTGCCAGCGGGCGGAGGCGCTGGGACGGGAGCTGGCGGAACTGATCGTGCCGCTCGCGCTCCGCGATCGGCATCGGAAGGCGCTAGCGCGGTACATGGCCGGCGACCGGAACAGCGGCGCGCTGATCGGCGCGCGGACGGAACTCCCTGCCCAGCGTGCCGACGGCAGCGAGTTCCCGATCGAGCTGACGTTGACCCGCGTGAAGCTGCCAGGTCCCCCGATGGTGACCGCCTACCTGCGCGACGTCAGCGAGCACGTCCGGCTCGATCGTGAGCGCGAGGCCTTCCGTGTCAGGTCGGAGCAGCTGCAACGCGCGCTCCTGCCGCGGGTTTCCGTCACGGGCCAAGGCATCGTGGTGACCTCCTGCTACCGCCCCGGCGAGCAGCGACTTGCGCTCGGCGGCGACTTCTACGACGCTGTCGAGCTGCCCGACGGAACCGTCGCCATGGTCATCGGCGACGTCTCCGGGCACGGACCGGACGCGGCGGCGATCGGTGCGAACCTGCGCGCGTCATGGCGCATGCTCGCCCTCGCCCGACGACGGCCTGAGGACCTCGTCCGAGAGCTCGAACTGATGGTGGTCGCGGAGCGGGGCACGGCCGAGCTTTTCGTGACGCTCTGCTGCGCCTGGATCGCCCCGGGCCGTGACCGGCTCTCCGTCCTCAGTGCGGGTCATCCACCGCCGCTGCTGCTGGGACCGACGCCGGTCTCGATCGTCTGTCCCACAGGCCCGCCGCTCGGCGTCGTCGAGGACGGTCGCTGGGAGGTCTTCGAGCATCGCCTCGGAGCTGACGCCGAACTGCTCTTCTACACCGACGGGCTGGTTGAGGGCCGAGCCTCGCCCGGTTCCGACCGCCGCTTTGGCCTCGATGGGCTGATCGCGTTGCTGCCGGGTACGCCAGTCGATCAGGGCATTCTCGACGGCGTCCTCGACGCCGCGGTTGCCGCGCACGGCGAGGAGCTGCCCGACGACGTCGCCGTGCTCGTGATCCGCCTCGGTGTGGAACGTTCGGAGTAGTCAGTACGTGCTCGGCCGCCCTCGACCCCCGCGCTGACGGCGCTTCCGTCTCGGCGCCGTCCATCTCGGGTCCGATTTCGGCTGATGGGCCGTAAAGCGCCTGCGCGAGACCTCAGGTAGTCCTCGATCTTCCACTGGGGGTCGATCGCCGCCGCCTCGCCGTCGTCCGCGATCACGTGGGAGGCGCAGCCGAGGTCGGCGTGGAAGACGTGGCGGAAGATCATGGTCCGGCTGTTCGCGGGTTCGCGCCATGCGAACCCGTCGATCGAACCGACGCGCCGCGGACGGGGCGAGGTGATTGAGCGGTCTGATCGCCCGAGCAAACCTTCACTGGATTCCCCTACCAGAGGGACGAAACAGAAGACTTCAATAGAACGACGCGGCTCGTCACGCCGGTGGTGGCGATGACGAGCCGCAATTCCCCGTCAGAGGGACGGCATCAGCCGACGTCACCCCCACGGCGGGTGACGCCGCCCGGTCCGCTCATGATCGACGAGCCGATGCCGAACGACCCCGAGCAGCTCAGCGGGAGTACAAAGCCGTAGAGCCACGGGTCTCGTCGGCTCGGATCGCACCGCGAGGCCGTCGCTCACGCACCCGGCACCGACGCCGTTGTTGGGCTCAACACCAGCGTGCAGACCCGTCTCGCGGAGCTGATCCCACGTCGCCGGAGGCGCGACCGACTCGAACGGCGGAAGCCGCCAGGGCGCCAGGGCGCTCCTCTGCCGCGAGCGGGCGAAGCGGACGGTCGATCCGGATCAGCGCGAATGGCGAAGCGTGCGTGCTCAGCGACGTTCGGTGAAGTCATGCCGATCCGGCGATCGCCGGCGGGCCCGTCACCCGTTTGGGGGCTGCCGCCGACGCGCTCCGTCGCCGAAGCATCAATCACTACCGATGGTGCTAGGGGTATACGATGGCGAAGGCCGACGTCTCAAACTATGCCGACCACGTCGACGTGACGGCCCTCGGCCTGCCGCCGGTCGGTTCCTCGCTGACGGTGATGGGGAAGAATGCGACCACGTCGATCGTCGTCGTGGAGCGGGCGTTCGACGACAGCCTCGTCGCCGCTGCCGTCGGCGACGGGGTCCTCGTCGCCGGGCAGGCCACGATCCGGTGGTTCGAGTCTTCACGGCCCAGTGCGGAGGCGGACGCGCTCGTCGCGCCCAGCGACGATCCGGCCCTGGTAGAGGTTCGCATCTGCTCGCCGTGGCGCCCGGCGGACGGCCGCCGTTCGGAGCGGCGCGCTGCGCACCTCCCGATGGTCGCGCAGGTGATGCAGATGGTCAACAACACTTTGGTGCCGCAGCTGCGATTGAATCTGGTCTGCCTCGACCTCTCGGCCACCGGCATGCGCGCGGCCTACAACGGTCGTCCGCCGGGCCTCAACGAACTGGTCGAATTCGACCTCGGCGCGACCAGCGTCAGCGCGAAGCAGGTGCTGGCCCGCGTTGCACGGATCGAACAGCTTCCGTTCGGCCGCTGGGAAATCGGGCTGGTTTTCGTGTTCACTTCAGCGGCCGAGCGAGACCATATCCTGGCCGTCCGCAACGCCATCGCCGCAGAGACGTCGTTGCCATCCGGCCACCGCTCGTATTGACGGCGGCCAGTGGCGAAGCTCGCGGCTCGATCGTCCGTTTCGCCCTCAGGGTAGATCTCGGCCCACGCTACCAGGGCCAGCTGGGGATCGAAGGCAGGCACGGCCGGATCATGACGAGCGGACCTATGGCCAAGACCCGCGACCGCCAGGCGGATCGCGCATGACCGACAACGAGCATTTCGCCTGGCTGCTGCATCCTCGTCACCCGCGATGGGCCCGACCAGCATGGCGGCCGACCTGCTTCGCGTGCCGTCTAGCGCTGGGCACACACCGCACGGCAACCAGTTCGACTCCGCCACCCGCAACGTTCGGGCCGGCTCGGCATCGCCCACGATCCTCGAGCCTCGGCGCCGCCAATCCTCGCCGCGACCGGGTTGACACCTCTTTGACGCAGGCGTACGCTCGCCGTCCAACGAGTGACGGAGTCCCTATGTACGCCACGATCAGACGGTACGAGAACGATCCGGGCCTGGCCGATCGCCTTGCGGCACGGAGCGACGAGGTTCGCAAGTTGATCTCGGGCGTCGCGGGTTTCCGTGCCTACCACCTGATCCGATCGAACGAGGGCACCGCGTCGATCACGATCTGCGACGACCAGGCGGGTACGGAGGAGTCCAATCGGCTCGCTGCGAGCTGGCTGAATGAGAACATGCCGGATGCCGTGTCCGCGCCCCCGCAAGTAACGGCAGGTGAGGTCGTCGTCGACTTCTGATCCGTGAGTGAGCACGCCACGCGTCATGCGTCGCGGGCTCGCAGTGTCAGCGACTGGCGCCCACGGGGGCGATGACTCCCTCCAACCCGAGTTCGCGCGTGGCGTCCCAAGCTCGCCGGCGACGTCGAAGGATGGCGCGGCTGGCGTCGTCAGCAACGGCCACGTGCCCAACTCGAGCTGCGCGAGCGTGCGGCGGCGCTCCGAATATGGCTTATCGATGAGCAACTGGTCGTCGCGATAGAGCACGTCGAACGCGACGAACGCCGGCTCCTGCCGACGTTGCCCTCGGAGGACGATCATGCGTCGGGGAAGGCGATCAGGCGACAGGCCGACCTGACACTGGAGCTCGCCGAGGCGAGCGCGCTGGTGCCGTTCGACAAGGGCCGCGTCGTTGCGGCCTACGGTTTCCGCTTCGGTTCCAGCGACCCAGCCGGCACCTTCGCCGCTGCCACCTGCGTGACGCGCGGAGGCCGGGTGTGAGCCTCGGCCCGTCCGGCGCCGCGTGCAACGGTCGGACCGGTACGCTTCCTCGCGGAGGCGACGGCGAGATCGCCACGCCGGACGAGGAGGCATTCGTCGTGTCCACTGTCGCGTTGCGCGTCCGGAGGATCAGTCCGACGATCGGCGCCGAGATCGAAGGCGTCGACCTCTCGGAGGCAGACGGGCCGACCCTCGCAGCCATCAGGCAGGCGCTCGTCGATCATCTCGTCCTGGTGGTCCGCGACCAGCGGCTCGACCCCGCGGACCACCTCGCGATCGCTCGCTCGTTCGGGGAGCTTGAGCCGCCGCACCCCGTCTTCGCCCACCTCCCGGAGCACCCGCAGGTGAGCGTGCTCGAGAACCGCGACGGGGCGGGCGTCGACAACGGCGAGTGGCACACCGACGTCACCTTCCGCGCGCAGCCCGCGCTCGGGAGTCTCTTGTATGCGCGGGTCGTTCCGCCGGTTGGTGGCGACACCCTGTGGGCCAACATGGAGGCCGCGTACGAGGCGCTGTCCGAGCCTGTCCGCCGCATGATCGAGGGGCTGGAGGCGGTGCACGACGTCTGCGGTGGCGGGCCGCACGGGCGGGTCCCTAGCTACCGCGATATCGTGGTCGCCCAGCCCGACGGGCCGCGACGGGTGGCCGAGCTCGGGGCAGAGTTTCCGCCTGTCCGGCACCCCGTGGTGCGGACGCACCCGGAGACCGGCCGGCGGGCGCTGTTCGTGAACCGCTCGTTCACGATCGCGATCGATGGTCTCTCGAAACTCGAGAGCGGCGCGCTCCTCGGCATGCTGCACGAGCATTCGGAGCAGCCGCAGTTTCAGATGCGCCATTGCTGGCGCGCGGACGACTTCGTCGTGTGGGACAACCGCGCGACCCAGCACTTCGCGGTGTCCGACTACGCGCCCGCGCATCGTCTGATGCACCGTGTCACGGTCCTCGGCGAGCGGCCGGTCTTCAGGGCCGGTTGAGTCGCTCGTCACCGACCGGCCGATCGGTGCCCGCCGGCCCCGCCGGAGGTCGGCGGCGCACGAGGGCGGGACTCGGGGCCGTGGCGAGGTCGAGCAGCGTCACGCGTCGAGCCGGTCGATGGCCGCTGGCCCGACGTACCGCACCCCTGTCTCGAGCCGCGCGGACGGGCCACCTTGGCGTTCTGCACGGCCAACCGGCAGCCTCGAGTACGCGATCGATCTCAACGCGGGCACGCAGCCTCGGGCGTCAAGTGCGCGGGTTCACCTGGGGACCCAGGTCACGTCTTCGCTCGTTGGCGATTCGCCGCCGCCCGGCCGCCCGAAGCAGGTCGTACCTTCGCTTCGGAGCCGATCTGACACTTAGCGTGAAACCCGCGGTCTCGAGGTGCTGAGAGCCAATTGGACTTGGCTCAACCGCTCATGGGCCGTGTAGGGATCGAACCTACGACCTTGGGATTAAGAGTCCCCTGCTCTACCAGCTGAGCTAACGGCCCGGAAACCCGAGTGTAGCCGGGCTCAACCGTCGAGGTCGAGGTCGTCCAGGGCCGCTCGACGCGAGTCGTAGAGCGTGAAAGCCTGCGTCACGCCGGTCGTCTCGAGGATGCCCCGGAGCGCGTGCCGGCGGGGTGCGGCGATGGCCACCAGGCCGTCGCGGGCCCGCATCAGCCGGGCCAGGTCGTACAGGCCGGAGACGGCGTCGGGATCGTCGATCGCGGCGTCGGTGACGTCGACCACGACGCGGCGCGCGCCATCGCGGCCGCACGCCTCGAGCGTCTCGGTCAGCTCCTGGGCCTCGAGTGCGCCGACGGTGCCTGCGACGACGATCAGCTCCGCGTCGTCGGCGGCCTCGAAGCGTTCGAGCCCGAACCCGGTCACGGGGTCGTTGCGGTGCTGCCGGTGGCCGTCGTGGCAGTCGCCGCCGTATCCGTGGCGGCACCGGTGCCGGTCGTCGCCGTCGTGTCGGTCTTGCCCTCGAGCTGGTCGACGGCCGACTGCACCTGCGCGGCCAGCGGATCGCCGGGCGCGAGGAGCAGGAACTGCTTGTAGCCCTTGATCGCATCGGCCTTGATCGCATCGAGGCGCTCGGTGTCGGTCGCGCTGACACCGTCGGCGGCGGAGACG
The DNA here is from genome assembly GCA_963722525.1 of uncultured Actinomycetes bacterium. Classification (GTDB taxonomy): domain Bacteria; phylum Actinomycetota; class Thermoleophilia; order Gaiellales; family F1-60-MAGs149; genus VFJZ01. Next base: position 3,103,510 of record CAVRMM010000002.1, read on the forward strand.
GCCGCGCCGGCGAACTCGAACCAGATCGCCGGGTCGTCCTTCTGCAGCGCCGTCAGCTTCTTCCACGTCTCGTAGGACGCGAGGGTGGCCTTGTCGGCGGCGGTCTGCAGCGGTTCGGCCTGCGCCTGGAGGGCGCTGACCTTCTCGGAGATCTCGGTGTTCGCAGCCGCGGCCACGGCGTCGGGCGTGTTGATGCCGCTGGGCAGCAGGGTTGACTGCGGTGACGCGCCGGCCTGGACGAGGTTGGCCTGGTTCTGCAGCGTCGCGATCTCGCTCTGGAGCGCGGCGCCCTGCGCCACGTACGCGGCGGCGAGGCTTTTCAGGATCTCGACGTCGGATTTCGCGAGCGCCTGGGCCTTCACGTAGGCCTCGACCGACTTGTTGTAGTTCGTCTGCGCGAGCTTGAGGCGGTTCGCCGAGGTGTCCTCCGCGGCCGTCGCCTGGTACGCCTTGCCGAGCGTCACCCACGCGGTCGCGTCCTCCGGCTTCGCCTTCACGGCGGCCAGCGCAGCCGTGAGGTCGGCCGACGAGACCTCGGTCGTCGCGCCGCTGCCGTCGCCGCCGGACTGGAGGATGTCCTGCAGGCCGACGGAGCCGCTCGAGCCGACGCCGAACAGCACGAAGGAGGCGGCGAACACGATCGCGAGCAGCAGGAAGACCCACTTGCCGCTGCCCTTGAGGCGCTCGGTGAAGAGCTTCTTCTCCTGCGGAGCAGCACCTTTCCCGCGGCTGCTCCGCTTGGTGCTTTTCTTCGCTCCGACGGAGTACCCCTGGGTACCCCTGGTGCGCTTCTCGTCGGCGATGGCGTCCCGGCCCTTAATGAACGGCGTGAATCCCTGCGCGGCGATGCCGCGCGGTTTACTCAGGCTAGCGTACGAATCCGGGTCAGGGACCTGGTACGGCGTCGAGATCGTCGTCGAAGTCGTCTTCCTCGACGTGCTTCCGCTCGGCCAGCTTGGCGAGCAGGATGGACAACTCGTACAGCACGATCAGCGGGATGAACTCCATGATCATCGATACCGGGTCGACGCCGGGGAGCGCTGCGGCGAGCACTGCGAGGGCGACGATGGCGTATTTGCGGTACGTGCGCAGCATCCGCGAGTTGACGATCCCGAGGCGGGCCAGCATCAGCACCGCGGCCGGCAGCTCGAAGATCAGCCCGAGCGCGAGCATCATGGTGACGCAGAACTCGTACCAGTCGAGCGCGCGCGGCTGCACGAGGTACAGCTCGGAGTCGAACTGCAGCAGGAACTCGGCGGCGGCCGGGATCACGACGATGTACGCGAACACCGCGCCGCAGACGAACAGGGAGGGCACCAGGATCAGCAGCGGCCAGGTGCGGGCGGAGCGATCCGGGTTGAACGCCGGCAGGACGTAGGCGTACAGCTGGTAGAACAGCACCGGCAGCGCCACGATCACGGCGGCCCAGAACGAGATCGTGACGGCGATCTTGAACTGCTCGCCGACGGCCAGCACGACCAGGTCGATCTGCCGTCCGTCGGTGGTCTTCGGAATCTGCCGGATGAGCAGCTGGACGATGTCCTCGTGCCGCCAGAACGCCACCGAGAAGGCCACGCCGAGGCAGATCAGTGATATCAGCAGCCGGTCTCGCAGCTCGTCGAGGTGCTCGACGACCGTGACTTCCTCGTCGTGCGAGACCCGGCGGACGCGGAACCGCATGCCGGGAACTGCCACCTAGCGGCTTTCGTCGGCGGCCGACCCGGCGGGCGCCGCGGGCTGCACCTCGACCTCGACCTCCGACGGCGCGACGACCACCTCGACCTCGGACGGCTCGACGACCTTCACCGTCGCGACCGGCTCGGGAGCCTTCGGGGCCAGCTCGGCGGTCTTCGACTTCTCTTCCTCGTCCTTGCGCTCGTCATCGTCGTCGCCGGTCACGGCGCGCTTGAAGTCGCGCATGCCCCGTCCGAGACCCTTGCCGAGCTCGGGCAGCTTCTTCGGTCCGAAGATGAGCAGCGCGATAACCAGGACGATGGCGATCTCACCGGGGCCAATGGTGTTGCCGAACATAGTTCTCGATCCCTCCCTACGAGCTCACAACTGAGGGTACCACGGTCGCGGGTAGCTGCGGTTGCGGACGTGTTGGTGGGATTCACACGAACGAACCCGGTCCGGCTGGACTACGGTTCGCTTCGTGGACGCCAAGCTGCTCCGGGGCATCGCCCTTCTCGCCGGGATCCTGATCGTCCTCGTCGCGGCGATCGTCAAGGTCTCGGGCGACGGGTCGGAGGCGAGCCCGAACGATCCGGGCGCGACGACCGAGGTGCAGGCGCCCGCCGACGCGATCGTGGTTTCCGTCGCGTACTCGCCGGAGAAGGACATCCTGTTCAAGCAGGCGTTCGCCGACTTCAACGCGCGCCAGGTGACCGTCAACGGGCACGTCGTGTTCGCGAAGGGCGAGAACGTGTCGTCCGGCGCGGGCCTCGACCGGCTCAAGGCCGGCACGCTGCAGCCCGTCATCTGGACGCCCTCCTCGTCGCTCTGGGGCCGGCTGCTCACGCAGACCGCCGACGTGACGTGGGTGCCGCGCCAGAACGTGTCGATGTTCCGCACCCCGCTGGTGATCGCGATGTGGGAGGACCAGGCGCAGGCGCTCGGCTGGCCGGCGAAGCCGCTCGGCTGGGCCGACATCCTCGCGGAGTCCCAGAACGCGCAGGGCTGGGCCAAGTACGGGCATCCGGAATGGGGCCCCTTCCGGCTCGGCCACACGAACCCCGACTTCTCCACCTCCGGTCTGTCGGCCGTCGCGGCCGAGTACTACGCCGCCACCGGCAAGACCGAGGGCCTGACGCTGGCCGACGTCGAGGATCCGGCCGCGCGCGGACAGGTGCGCGACATCCAGTCGTCGGTCGTCCACTACGGCGACACGACGCTGTTCTTCGCCGAGCAGCTCGCGGCCCGCGGGCCCGCGTTCGCGTCCGCGGTGGCGATGGAGGAGACGACGCTCGTCGACTACAACGCCCGCCTGCGCAAGGGCGGCAAGCGCCTCGTCGCGATCTATCCGAAGGAGGGCACCTTCTTCAGCGACAACCCGCTGATCGTGCTCGACGCCCCGTGGGTGTCGGCCGATCAGAAGGCGGGCGCGGCGAAGGTCGTCGAGTACCTCACCTCGGGCGCGGTGCAGTCGAAGGTCATGGCGGCCGGGTTCCGTCCGTCCGACACGACGGTGCCGCTGGGCGGCAGCCTGACGAAGGAGAACGGCGTCGACGGCACGCTGCCGACGAGACTTCTGTCGCTCCCCGAGCCGCGGGTGCTGGCGCGCATCCGCGAGCTGTGGCGCGAGGACCGCAAGCCCGCCGACATCGTGCTCGTGCTCGACACCTCCGGCTCGATGGGCGACGAGGACAAGCTCGCGCAGGCCCAGGAAGGGCTGAAGCGGTTCCTCACGCAGCTGTCGCCGCGCGACCGCGTGGCGCTCGTCGCCTTCGCCGACCAGTCGGCGCTCGTGCAGCCGTTCGCCGAGATGACGCCGGCCGCCCGCGACACGCTCCAGAACTCGATCAGCGGCCTGTTCCCCGACGGCGGCACGGCGGTCTACGACGCGACCATCGACGGCATCGACCTGCTGCTCCAGCAGGCCGACCCGACGCACATCGCGGCCGCGGTGGTGCTCACCGACGGCGAGGACAACAAGTCGAACGCCGACGTGGACGACGTGATCGCGAAGCTGACCGGCACCTCCGAGAGCGGTTCCGTGCGCGTGTTCACGATCGCCTACGGGGCGGCGGCGAACCGCGACGCGCTGGCCGCCGTGGCCAAGGCGGGCGGCGGGAAGCAGTACGACGGCGACCCCGACAACATCAACGCCGTCTACACATCGATCTCGTCGTTCTTCTGATCCGGCTAGGCTTGTCGCGTGAGCGATAGCCGTGATCGGCTCTTCTGGCGCGTCCTGCTCAACGCCGCGACGAAGCCGCTCAACGTCCTCTTGCTGGCCGGAATGGCGGCCGCCGCCATCCTCACGACGCCGTGGGTGCTCGGTGCGGCGATTCCGGTCTATGGGCTGATGATCGCCTCGACGATCCGCGACCCGAAGGAGACCGACCGCCTTGCGAGCCGCGCCCAGGATCGCCTGCCCGGCGGCAAGCGCTCGCTCGAGGGCATCACCGGGGGCCTGCGCGGCCAGGTGATCGCGGTGCTGAACGAGGAGCGCGGCATCGTCGCCGAGCTGGCGAAGGCGCCGGTGCGCCCCGAGGGCATCGAGGAGGCCGTCGACAAGCTCTGCGACGAGCTGATCGTGAACGCGCGCCGCGCGTCGGACGTCGACCTGTACCTGCAGACCGTCGACGTCCCCGACCTGCAGCGCCGGCTGGCCGAGTTCGCCCGGCTGGGCCGCGAGTCACCGCGCTCGGCCGATGCCGCCTCGGCGATCCAGGAGCAGCTGCAGGTGGTGGAGGCGCTGGCGGGCAAGCGGGCGGCCATGGACGAGGAGATCGCGAACCTGCAGGCGAGCCTCGGCACGATCCGCGCGCGCCTGGTGCAGGCGCGCGCGCAGGCCTCCGCACCCACCGTGGGTGCGGCCGACGTGACCGAGCTCCGCGACCGCATGCGGGCACTGGCCGAGGGCCTCGCGGAGGCTTACGGGCACAATTCGGAGAGTCCGACGACGATGAAGGGAACGTAGATGGGCTTCTTCAGCCGGGTCTGGGGATATGTCAAGGCGCTGGTGACGGGCGGTGTGGAGAGCCGGATGCGGCCCGAGGTGCAGATCGAGCAGGCGATGGCCGAGGCCCGTAAGCAGGACCTCGAGCTCCGCAACCAGGCGGCGCGCGTGATCGCGCACCGCACCGAGCTGCAGATGAAGCTCGATCGCGCCATCGGCGAGTCGGCCGAGGCCCGAGCCCAGGCCGGGCAGGCGCTGAAGAACGCCGACAGCGCCACCACGGCCGGCGACTCGGTCGAGCTCGACAAGTGGACGCGCACCGCGCAGGCGCTGGCGATGAAGCTGGAGTCGACCGAGACCCTCGTCGAGGGCCTGAAGACGCAGTACTCGACCGCCACGCAGCAGGCCGAGCTGGCGAAGGAGCAGGTCAACGCCAACGCCCTGCGCCTGCAGGAGCTGTCCGCCAAGCGCATGGAGCTGCTCGGCAAGCTCGAGCAGGCCAAGATGCAGGAGCAGGTCAACCAGACGCTCGAGCAGCTCTCGAAGCCGATGGAGGTCAACGCCGGCCCGACCCTCAAGGAGATCGAGGACAAGATCAACCGGCGCATGGCCGGGGCCAGCGCCCGGGCCGAGCTCGAGTCGTCGTCCATCGAGGGCGCCCAGCGCGATGTCGAGCGCTCGCTCGCCCAGGCGTCGGCCCAGGTGCGCCTCGACAAGCTGCGCGAGGAGCTCGGCCTCCCGGCTCCGGCTCCCGCTCGGGTCGAGAAGCCCGCCGCGGCTCCCGCCGTCGAGGCCGCCGCCGACGCGCCGGCGGAGGACAAGCCGGGCGACCAGCCCGCCCCCGGCTCAGCCTGAGCTCGAGCTAGGCGTGCTCTGCCCGGATGTGGCGGAAGCGCACGCTGCCGAAGAGCAGGAATAGCGCCGACGCTCCCAGGAGCGCGTTCAGTGCCGTCACCGCCACCTGCGCGCCGACCGAGTACGCGATCAGCGACGAGGCCGACGCCTGGCCGGCGAGCACGATCACGAGCAGCGCCTGCTGCGCCCCGGCGCCGCCGGGCGTGATCGGCAGCATGGTCGAGATCGAGCCCACCACCAGGACGAGCATGGCGTTCGTGATCGTGGCTGTGACCCCGAACGCCTCCAGTAGGAAGTACGCGGTGCCGAGGCGGCAGCACCAGCCGAGGGCCTGGTAGAGCACGACGTAGCGGAAGTAGCGGCGCGGCTGGCGCAGGATCACGAGGCCCTGCTCGATGCGCAGCCAGAACGCCCGCACGTGGTGCCCGAGCCAGCGCAGCAGCAGCCATCCGGCGATGAACGCGATCGCGATCGCCATCATCGCTCCCTGCGTGTGGCGGGCGATGAACGACCACTCGAAGGCCGGCGCGTTGGGCAGGTCCGGCAGGGCGGGCAGGCGGCCGGTGGCGTAGGCCCAGGACAGCAGGGTCGACGCCACCACGAAGTCGAAGACGGTCTCGGCGAGGAGGCTCGACGTCAGCGCCGGCACGCTCGAGCCGGCGACGCGGTTGCGGACGGTGGCGACCTTGACCACGTCGCCGCCGCGGGCGGGGGCGAAGGCGTTGATGCCGACGCCCGCGACGTACGCGCCGAGCACCATGCGCTTGGAGATCTTGTCGCGCGGAAAGGCGGCGCTGATGATCGCGTGCCACGCCTTGGTGCGCAGCAGCAGGTTGGCGCAGTGCAGCGTCAGCGCAATCAGCAGCGCGTGGACGTTGACCTCGGACAGGTGGTCGATGAACGTCCCCGCCGCGTCGAAGAAGCTCCGGATGGACTCCATCAGTCGGTCCGGCGCTTCAGGAAGTCGCTGAAGCTCGACAGGTAGGCCGTCACCAGGGCGAGCGCCGAGATCATCTCGATCAGCGTCGCCGCACGGGCACCGCGTGACGTCGCGAAGATGTCACCGGGCGGCGAGATCATGCCGGTGGACACCGAGTAGTAGAAGAAGTCGGCGAAGCGCGGCTCCTCGGCGAGGCCGGTGAACGCTCCGTCCGGGCGCACCCACCAGACGCCGATGTAGAGGATCGTCCAGGCCAGGAAGAACACCAGTCCGAGCAGCGGCAGCCCGGTATGGCGCAGGACGCCGAGGGTCGGGCCGAGCGTGTCGCCGGTGCGGTGCGACAGGGTCTGGCCGTAGACGTAGAAGGCGACGGCGCCGCCGACCATCAGCAGCACGCCGACCAGCACGACCAGGCCCGCGTCGCCGGGCTTGATGCGCGGGCTCGCCATCTCGACGAGGGCCACGAACGCGCAGAGGATGGCGAGACGGATCGCGCCCTGCGTGAGCCACGCGGGGCGGCCCTGAGGTGACTGGCCGTCGATGTCCACGGTGCGGCCCATCGGCATCGTCTCAGGGTAGCGTTAGCACTTGTGGCCGCCGTAACACTCGCCGTCATGGCCCTGCTGGTGACTCTGGGGATGCTCGCGGCGGGTCTGGCCTTCGGTCACGGCAGCGCCCGCGCCTGGAACGCCGTCGGGGTCTTCGCCGTCGGCGGCGTGATCTGCGGCTACGGCCTGCTGATCGAGTTGATGGGCGAGGACGCGATGCCCGCAGTGCTGGCCGGCGGTCTCGTCAGCCTCGCGGCGCTCGGCTACCTGGGAGTCCAGAAGCGGTGATCGCGGTCGTCGGCCAGAGCGTCGTCGATCGGGTGCGCGCAGACGGGCAGGAGCCGACCGAGCGCCTCGGCGGCTCGCCGGTGTTCGCCGCCGCGGCGCTCGCCTTCGCGGGCCGGAGCGCGGTGATCCTCACCAAGGGCGCGACGCCGGAGCTGCGGGCGCCGCTGGGCGAGTTCGGCTTCACGGTCGCCTGCGGCGAGGCCACCGACTCGTTCGTCTCCGCGCTCTACATCTACGGCGACGGCGAGCGCTACCACGAGATCGCCGCGTTCGGCGAGCCGTTCACGCCTGCGGACGTGACCGGCTGGATGGCGCCGCACCTGGCCGGCTGCAGGGCCGTGGTCTGCGGCGCGCAGTGGCGCGACGACTTCCCGCCCGAGACGCTGCGCTCGCTCGCCGGCGACGGCCGCATCGTCCTGCTCGACGGGCAGGGGCCGACCCGCCCGGCGCGGCTCGGCCCGATTCTCGACGAGGGGCCGCTCGACCCCTCGTGGGTGGAGGGCGTGACGGTGCTGAAGTGCTCGGAGATCGAGGCCGCGGCGCTGTTCGGCGACCGCGACCCGGCCGAGAGCGGCGTGCCGGTGGTGGTCATCACCCGCGGGCACGTCGGAGCCGACGTGGTGCAGCCTGGCGGCGCCGTCCACGTCGAAGTCGAGCCGGTGCTGGGCCTGGCCGACACCATCGGCGCCGGCGACACGTTCCTGGCGCTGATGGCGGCCGCGATGACGGACGGAGCCGATCCGGTCGCCGCCGCGGGCGTGGCGTGCGCCGGGACGTCAGCCGTGCTGCGCGGGCGACTCGGCGACGGCGCGTAGCGCCTCGATCGTGGCGGCGTCGAGCGTCGTCAGCACGCAGGTCGCCCGCACCGCGAGCCGGCCGTCGGCGGCGCTGTAGACCTCCTCGGCCGTCGTCACCTCGCCGGCGCCGACGACTCTCGATGCGCACGACGACGCGCACGCGGTCGTCGGCCTGGGTGAGCTGCGCCAGGTAGTCGAGCGCGAGCCGGCGGATCGTGAGGCCGTCGACCGGCGGTCGGCGCCGATCGCGGCGTCGAGGAACGCGTTGCGCGCCTCCTCGAGGAAGTCGATGTAGGCGCGGTGGCTGACGTGACCGAAGCCGTCCAGGTCGGCCCAGCGGATCTCGACCTCGTGCGCAGGCGTCATGACGGTCGCAGACGGTACACGGGGATGTCGCCGACCCGTCGCACGAGCGTGTACCGCTCGGCCAGGGTCCGCGTGACGGCACCGGTCGTGTCGATGCCGTCGGGGTCCTGGTACACGGCGACCATGCGCGGCGGCGTCGGGCCGGTCAGCACGGCCGTCGCCTCCTCGGCCGCGCCCGGGATGCGCTGCACGTTCAGGTACCAGAGGTAGCGGAAGGCGGGTGGCCGGTCGGCGTACCAGTACACGGCGGCATTGGCCCAGATCACGTAGACCGGCTCGCCCGGCTCCGTGCCGGCGGCCAGCAGGCCCCCGACCTCCGGCCCGGTCAGGAGCCGCGTGTCGTCGCTCGTCAGCGCCGAGATCTTCGCGGGGCTCGTCGCCGTGTAGACCTCGGCCGAGTAGGCGACGACCGGGAGCAGCGACAGCGCCACGGCGAGGCGCACGGCGACGGGCAGCCGCAGCACGCGCAGCAGCCCGATACCGGCCAGCACCGACAGCACCGGCACGAGCTGGATCCAGTAGTGCGGGTGGTCGAGGCCGCCCCCTGCGAAGCCGACGACGCCCGCGGCGAGCCAGACGGCGAGCAGCACCGGACGGCCGCGGCGGAGGCCGAACGGGGTCAGCACGAGGAGCGGCAGCAGGTCCTGCAACGCCGGGCGGCACGGAGTCGACGAGCAGCTTCAGGCGGCCGCCGATGTCGCCCGAGACGGCCGACTCGGTCGAGGACCGGTAGCCGACGATCGCGTACCACCAGTCGCCGACCCCCGCGGTCGAGGTGGCCGCGTGGACGATCGCGGCCAGCGCCGGCAGCACGCCGGCCACGACCGCGATCGCGAGGTTGCGCGGCCGCCGGTCGGCGACCATCAGCACCGCGACGGCGACCACGACGATGCCGTCGATGGCCGACTGCTTCACCAGCGGCGCGCAGCCGGCCAGCAGCGCCGCCGCCACGAGCAGCACCAGAGGTGGCGCCGCGCCGTCCACCACAGCGCGCAGGCCACGGCGGCGGCGGCGAGGGATCCGGACAGCAGCTCGCCGTTCGCCGTGAAGCCCTCCAGGTGCGGCGCCGGCGACAGCACCGCGTAGAGGCCGGCCGCGGCGACGGCCGCCGCGCGTCCGGCGACGGCCCACGCGGCGGCGGCGACCGCGACCAGCGTCAGCAGCGCGGCCAGCATCGCCAGCACGCGGAACGCCTCGTCGCCGCCGTCCAGTCCCGCCAGCCGGAACAGCACGAGCAGCCCCTGTGGCCGGTCGACCCAGGCGACGTCGCCGTACAGCAGATAGCCCTGCCGCCACATCCGCGCGATGGCGGCGAACCCGCCCTCGTCGGTATTCAGCGGCACGGACAAGAAGTGCAGGCGCAGCAGGAGGCCGACCGCCGTCGCCGCGGCGATCGCCGCCAGTGTCGTCCGGCGTGTCACAACGGCGGACGGTACCGGTGACACTAGCCGGTGCCGCGCACCAGCGTCAGGAACTCCGCGCGGGTGCGCGGATCGCGACGCAGCATGCCGCGCACCGACGAGGTGATCGTGCGTGCGCCGGGCTTGCGCACGCCGCGCACGGTCATGCAGAGGTGCTCGGCCTCGATCACGACGCCGACGCCCTGCGGCTCGAGCTCGGACTCCAGCCAGTCGGCGATCTGCGTCGTCATGCGCTCCTGCACCTGCAGGCGCCGGGCGTACAGCTCGACGACGCGCGCCAGCTTCGACAGCCCGACGATGCGGTTGCCCGGCAGGTAGGCGACGTGGGCGACGCCCGTGAACGGCATCAGGTGGTGCTCGCACAGGGACGAGAACGAGATGTCGCGCACGATCACGAGCTCGTCGTAGGCGCCGTCGTTGGGAAACGTCGTGACCTGGAAGTCCGCCGGCGTCAGGAACTCCGCGTACATCTTCGCGACGCGCGCCGGCGTGTGCTCGAGCGACTCGGTCGTGAGATCGACGCCGAGCGCGTCGAGCAGGTCGTCCACCGCGCGCACGGCGCGTTCGGTGTCGACGTCCGCCATGGCGGCAGTCTAGTGCGCTGGAGGCGGGGAAGACTCGCCGGTTCGCAACGCCCGCCACAGCTGCTCGGGCGTCAGGGCGGCATCTCGAGATGACGGATGCCGAGGTGCGCGAGCGCGTCGACGGCGGCGTTCCAGACGGCCGGGGTGGAGCCGACGGCGCCCGACTCGCCGATGCCCTTCGCGCCCAGGGGGTTGACCGGCGTGGGCGTCTCCGTCATCGCGTCAGGAACGGTGGGAGGTCGGCGGCGGACGGGATCCGGTACCCCGTCAGGTCGGCCGTCAGCGGCGTGCCGTCGTCGTCGTACGAGACGCGCTCGTAGAGCGCCTGCGCGAGGCCCTGGCGCGATGCCGCCGTGCACCTGTCCCGCGGCCAGCAGCGGGTTCACGATCGTGCCCGCGTCGTCGACCGCGGCGAGTCGCAGCACGCGGAGGTCGCCGGTGTCGGCGTCGATCTCGACCACGGCGACGTGCGTGCCGAACGGGAACGTCGACTCGGCGGGCGTGAAGTCGTGCTCGGCCCGGAGGCCGCCGGTGTCGGCCGCCACCTGCGCCAGCGTCAGCGATCGCGACGGTGCACCGCGGACGTGGTAGCGATCCCCGTCGCGCACGACATCGGCGAGGTCGGCCTCGAACATGCCCGCCGCCAGCATCCGCGCCTGCTCGTCGACGTCGCGGGCGGCGACGACGACGGCGGAGCCTGCGATCTGCACCGACCGCGAGGCGAACGTGCCGAGACCGCGCGGCAGCAGCGCGGTGTCGGAGTGGACGACCTCGATGCGCTCCATCGGCACGCCGAGCGTTGCCGATGCGACCTGGGCGAACGTGGTCTCGTGACCCTGTCCCTGCGGCGAGACGCCGACCGCGACGACGAGGGTGCCGTCGACCGCGACGGTGACGGAGGCGTGCTCCGGACGGGCGAAGCTCGTGATCTCGACGTAGCAGGCGACGCCGACCCCGAGCAGCCGCCGGTCGCCGTGCCGGCGCCGCTCGGACTGCTCCGCCCGGGCCTCGTCGTAGCCGGCGAGCGCCAGCGCGCGATCGAGGGCCCGTTCGTACTCGCCGGAGTCGTACAGGCTCGCGACGGCGGTGCGGTAGGGGAAGTCGGCCGGCGCGATCAGGTTGCGGCGCCGTACGAGCACCGGATCGAGCCCCAGTTCGGCGGCGAGCAGATCGATCGAGCGCTCGACCAGCGCGGCGGCCTCCGGTCGGCCTGCGCCGCGCAGGGGCGCGGTCGGCGTGGCGTTGGTGACGACGCTGCGGATGCGCGCGCGGATGGCGGGAATCGCGTAGGCGCCCGACAGCATGGGCAGCGACATCGAGCCGACGTACGGCGACAGCGGGTAGGCGCCGAGGTCGGCGAGGATGTCGACGTCGAGCCCGGTGATGGTGCCGTCGCGGCGCGCGCCGACGGCGACGTGCTGCAGCTGGCCGCGGCCGTGCGGCAGGGCGACCATCGACTCGCCCCGGGTCTCGGCGTAGCGCACCGGCCGGGCGAGCAGGCGGGCGGCATGTGCGACGCAGACGTACTCCACCAGCGTCTCGAGCTTCGGCCCGAACCCGCCGCCGACGTCGGGCGCGATCACGCGGATCGTGCTCTCGGGCAGGCCCAGCGCAGCGGCCAGGGCTGCGCGGGCGTCGAACACGCTCTGCGTGGACAGGTGCACGACCAGGCCGGCGCCGTGCGGCTCGGCGAGGATCGCGCCCGTCTCGAGCGGCACCGGCGCGATCCGCGGGTGCTCGATGCGCGCGCGGACGACGACCTCGGCTCCCGCGACCGGGTCGTCCGTTCCCCACCTCACCTCGCGCGCCACGTTGCTCCCGCGCCGGTCGAACAGCAGTGGCCCGCCGCCGGCGGCGGTCTCGAGATCCGTCACGGCCGGCAGCGGCTCGGCGTCGAGGGAGATCAGCGCCACCGCGTCGGCGGCGGCGTAGGCGTCGGTGGCGACGACCATGGCGACCGGCTCGCCGACGAAGCGCACGCGGTCGGCGGCCAGGTACGGCTGGGCGTCCGGGATGGCGAGCGTCACGCCGGCGAGCGCCCGCTTCACCGGCAGCGGCCGGAGGCTGGCCAGGTCGGATCCGGTCAGCACGGCGACGACGCCGGGCGCCGACCGCGCAGCGGTGACGCCCTCGAGGCCGTTCAGGACGGCGTGCGCGTAGCCCGACCGCACGAACGCCGCGTGCAGCGCGCCGGGACACGCGATGTCGGACACGTAGCGCCCCTCGCCGCGCAGCAGCCGCTCGTCCTCGCGTCGCAGCGGCGACGCGCCGAGCATGGCGGCGGTATCCGGCCCGTCCGGACGAGGCGGCGGCAGGCCACGGCAGTCCGCCATGCGTCGGTGACGCGCATGCCGTCAGCATCACCGACCTGGGCCGCCTCGGGCGTCGACTCGATGCGTTCCGGCCGCAGCACGAGCACCTTCGCGAGCACCTCGCTGCGGGCCGGGTCGGGGCTCAGCACGGTCGCCTGCCGCCGCGGTGCGGGCTGTCCCGTGGCCGGGTCGATCAGGTGATGTGCGTCGACACCATCCGCGTTCGTCCAGTGCCGCCGGCTCCAGCCCGACGTGCAGATCGCATGGCCCTCCGGCAGCAGCACGTGCGTCGTCGCCGGGTAGTCGGGGCCGCGTGGATCCTCGATCGCGACGACGTGGTCGCCGCGCGCCGCGACCAGGTCGCCGCCGGCCTCGAGCAGCAGGCTCGGCTCGTCGCTGAGCCGCGCCGCGACGGCGGCGGCCCGCGCGCAGCTCCAGGCCTTCGCGATGCCGCCCAGGTCGAGCAGCGCGCCGCGGGGCACCTCGACGATGCGCCGGCGCGCGTCGAAGACGAGCGGGTCGCGTCGCACGGGGACGGCGGCCGGGCTGGCCGCCGTGCCAGGCTGCCGCTCGTCCTTCGACACCGCGTAGCCCCAGGCAATCATCGCTTCGCCGACCAGCGGCGCGAACAGCCCGTCGGTCTCGCGGGTGAAGCGATCGCAGACAGCCAGCAGCTCGACCGTCTCGGGTGACGCCTCGACCGGGATCCCGGCGCAGCGGTTGAGGTGGGACACCTCGCTGGACGGCCGGAACCGTGACCAGCGCTGCTCGTCCTCCTCGACGGTGCCCGCCACCACGCCGGCCATCTCGGCCGTGAGGCCGCCGTCGTGGAAGATCCGCCAGGTCGTGCCCATCGCGCGCCACGCGAACGCGGGCCGCTCGTTCACGGGCAGCGGACGCTCAGCGCCCGATGGACAGCGCGCCGACCGGGCACACGTCGCAGAGCCTGCCGGCGCGGTCCTCCTCCAGCTCGGTGATCAGCATGCGGGCGCAGCCGGAGTCGTCCAGCTCGATCGCCTGGGGATCCTCGGCGACGCACTCGCCGGAGCCGATGCAGACGTCGGGGTCGACGATCACGTGAACGGTCATGGGCACGTACCTCTCATGGTCGGGTTGCGGCGGCGAGCAGCTCGCGCGCCGCTTTCAGGCGGGCAGGGGCATTCAGGAACAGCACGGCCGTGACCCGCCCGGCGGCGTCGCGGCCGATGATCAGGTCGTCCTCGTCGGCCCACTCGACGGCGTCGGCCGCGAGACCGACCTGCTGGATCCGCAGGGGGCCGATATCGGAGAAGTAGTAGGGATCGCGGGCGTAGGCCTCGCCGATGTTGAGCACGCCGTCGGCCGCCTGCCGCCCGCTGTGCAGCGCGTTGTCCCAGTGCGGGATCGCGAGCCGGCCGTAGCGGGGGTGCGGAAACGCGATCACGTCGCCGGCCGCGAACACGTCGGTGAGGCCTCCGACGCGCAACGTGCCGTCGACGTCGACGGTGAGCGCGCGGCCGTCGGGCGCGAGCGCCTCGGGCAGGCTCGTGCGGAAGCCGGCGGCCGACACGACGACGTCGGCCTCCAGGTCGCCGTGCGTGGACGTGCGCACGAGGTAGCCGCTGCCGTCGGGTACGACCTCGCCGATCTGCGCGCCGCCCACGAACCGGACGCCGAGCCGGTCGAGCGTCTCCAGCGCAGTCGCCGACAGGCGCGGCAGAAACCGCCCCAGCGGGCGGTCGAGCATGTCGACCAGGGTCACGGAATGCCGCGCCGCCAGGGTCGCGGCCGTCTCCGTGCCGATCAGGCCCGCGCCGATGACGACGACGCGGCGGCCGTCCTCGGTCAGCTGTGCCGCCAGCTCGAGCATGCCATCGCCGGTGGAGTTCTCGTGCGCGACATCGATGCCGGTGACCGGCGGCAGCGGGTAGGTGAGGCCCGTCGCCCAGATGATCGCCTCGGGCACCAGCTCGACGGGCTCGCCGCCGCCGGTGGGTGCGACGGTGAGGCGATGGCTCGCGAGGTCGGCGTCGACGACCAGCCCGTCCACGTGGCGAATGCCCTTGGCGGCGAGCTTCTCCTCGTCGGCCAGCAGCGGCACGCGGCCCATTGCCAGCGCGCGCTTGGAGAGCGGCGGCCGGTCGTGCGGCAGGCCCGGCCCGACCATCGTCACGTCGACGCCGTGCTCGCCCAGCCGCGCGGCGGCGGCGAAGCCCGCCACGCCGTTGCCGACCACCACCACCGGTCTCGTCATGCGCGCATCATCCCATGGCTGGATGGGACGGATGTGAGAGCGCTGGGAGTACGATCATCGGCGTGAACGCGCCGCAGCGCACGCTGCTCGACGTGCTCGGCCCGGGCTGGGCCGAGGCGCTCGCACCGGTGGCCGGGACGATCTCCGATCTCGGCGACTTCCTGCGGGCCGAGCGCGCCGAGGGACGCACCTTCCTCCCGGCCGGCGGCAACGTGCTACGCGCCTTCTCGCAGCCGCTCGCAGATGTGCGCGTGCTGATCGCCGGGCAGGACCCGTACCCCACGCCCGGCCACGCGGTCGGCCTGTCGTTCTCGGTCGCGCCCCACGTGCGGCCGCTGCCCAAGAGCCTGATCAACATCTTCCGCGAGTACGGCGAGGACCTCCGCTACCCGCCGCCCTCGAGCGGCGACCTGTCGCCCTGGGCCGACGCCGGGGTGCTGCTGCTGAACCGGGTGCTGAGCGTGGCGGCCGGTGCGTCCGGGTCGCATCGGAACAGGGGCTGGGAGGCCGTCACCGACCAGGCCATCCGCGCGCTCGTGGCCCGCCGGACGGCGCTCGTCGCGATCCTGTGGGGGCGCGACGCGCAGAGCCTGCGTCCCCTGCTGGGCGATACGCCGTGCATCGAGAGCGCGCACCCGAGCCCGCTCTCGGCCTCGGGCGGGTTCTTCGGCTCGCGTCCGTTCAGCAGGGCGAACGACCTGCTCGCCGCCCAGGGGGCAGGCCGGTCGACTGGCGTCTCCCGTAGACGGAGGGCGAAACCGGTTCTTGCCCTCCGACCTATAACGATATATCGTTACGCATCGCAAGCAGTCGAACTATGAAAGGAACCAGTCGGTGACTGACTACACCATCCATGCCAATCCGGGGTGCCGCTCCGGGTTCCGGGGACTCCGCGCCATGCACGGCGGCGGCGGGCATCGTCGCCATCGCGGCGGTCCCTGGCATGCGGGCCCCGGCCACTTCGGCGCCGGACGCAGGGCTGGTCGCGGCGACATCCGCGCCGCCATCCTCGCGCTCCTCGCCGAGGCGCCCAAGCACGGCTACCAGATCATCCGCGAGATCGCCGAGCGATCCGAGGGTGCCTGGACGCCCAGCCCCGGCAGCGTCTACCCGACCCTCCAGCAGCTCACCGACGAGGGCCTCGTGCGCTCCGACGAGACGGAGGGCAAGCGCGTGTACGAGCTCACCGACGAGGGTCGCACGAGCGCCGCAGCGCGCACCGGCACCCTCCCGTGGGAGCAGGCCGCCGAGGACGCCGACGACGATCTCGTCGGGCTCCGCGAGCTGGCCTTCGGTCTGATGGCCGCCACCCGCCAGGTCGCACAGACCGGAACCAAGGCCCAGATCGAAACCGCGAAGGAGACCCTCCGGGACGCGCGCAAGCGCCTCTACCGGCTCCTCGCCGACGACGAGGCGTAAGCCCGTGCATCCCGTCCACCGTCCCGTCGGGCTCGCCCCGGCGGGACGGTAGAGTCTCGCGCCGTGGGCATCGTCGAAATCACCGGAGTCACCAAGTCGTTCGGCGACACCGAGGCGCTGAAGCGCGTCGACCTGGACATCCCCGAGGGCTCGATCCAGGGGCTCCTCGGCCCCAACGGCGCCGGCAAGGACGACGCTCGTCCGCATCCTCGCGACGCTGCTTCGCCCCGACGCCGGCACCGCCCTGGTCGACGGGCACGACGTCGTTCGCGACGCGCAGAAGGTGCGCGAGCTGATCGGCCTGGCCGGCCAGTTCGCCGCCGTCGACGACCAGCTCACCGGCCGCGAGAACCTCGAGGTCGTCGGGCTGCTGTACGGCCTGCGCCGCCGCGAGGCCCGCAGCCGGGCCACCGACGCGCTGGAGCGCCTCGGCCTGGGCGATGCCGCCGACCGCCTGGTGCGCACCTACTCCGGCGGCATGCGCCGTCGCCTCGATCTCGGCGCCAGCCTGGTCGGCGAGCCGCGCGTGCTGCTGCTGGACGAGCCGACCACCGGGCTCGATCCTCGCACCCGCCTCGAGCTGTGGGAGTTCCTGCGCACCCGCGTCCGCGAGGGCGCGACGCTGCTCTTGACCACGCAGTACCTCGAGGAGGCCGACCACCTGGCCGACCACATCGTCGTGATCGACCACGGCGACGTGATCGCCCGCGGCACCTCCGACGAGCTGAAGACGCGCCTCGGCGCCGACGTGATCGAGATCGTGCTCGCCGACGCCGCGCAGCTGTCTCGCGCCGCCGAGCTGATCGCTCCGCTGTGCGTCGACCGTCCGGTCGTCGACGAGGAGAGCCGCCGCCTCAGCGTGCACGCCGCCGGTGGTGCGCAGACGCTGCTCGAGGTCGTGCGCGCGCTGGACGACGCCCAGATGTCGATCGTCGACATCGGGCTGCGCCGACCGTCGCTCGACGACGTGTTCCTGGCGCTGACCGGCCACGCAGCGGAGGTGGCCGAGTGACGATCGCCCGCGACTCCGTGGTCGTCGCCTGGCGCAACATCCTGCGCATCCGGCGCACGCCGCAGCTGATCGTCTTCGCGACGATCCAGCCGGTCATGTTCGTGCTGCTGTTCACCTACGTGTTCGGCGGCGCGATCCCCACGCCCGGCTTCCACTACGTCGACTACCTGGTGCCGGGCATCCTCGTCCAGACCGCCGCGTTCGGCTCGTCGTCGACGGCCATCGGCCTCGCCGACGACCTCAAGCGCGGCATGGTCGACCGGTTCCGCTCGTTGCCGATGGCGCGCGCCGCGTTCCTCGGCGGCCGCACGCTGGCCGATCTCGCCCGCGCCATCGTGGTCGTCACGATGGTGCTGCTGGTCGGGTTCCTGGTCGGGCTCCGCCCCGGCGGCGGCGTCGTGTACATCGTCGGCGGCGTGCTCCTGGTGCTCGCCCTCGGCTTCGCGATGTCGTGGCTGTTCGCCTGCCTCGCGCTGGTCGTGAAGGATCCGGAGGCGGCGGCGACCGCGGGCTTCATCCCGCTGTTCCCCTTCGTCTTCGCGAGCTCGATCTTCACCCCGGTCGAGACGATGCCCGGCTGGCTGCAGAACTTCGCGGCGAACCAGCCGCTGACACGCGTCTGCGATGCCGTGCGCGGGCTGATGCTCGAGAGCTCGACCGCCGACGTGGTGCCGGCCCTGCTGTGGGTGATCGTGATCCTCGCCGTGTTCGCGCCGACCGCGGTCGTGCTCTACCGGCGCACCTGAGTCAGCGCAGGCAGCCGGACAGCGCGGCGATCTGCTCGGGCCCGACGCCGCAGCAGCCGCCGACCATGGTCGCGCCACCCTCCACCCAGGTGCGCGCGAACGCGCAGTAGCCGTCGGGATCGAGGTCGGTGCGGATCGCGAACAGCGCGTCGTTGGCCTCGTGGTCGTCCGGGATCGCGGGGAACGCGTTGGCGTAGGCGCCGAGCGCCAGGCCGGGTGCGGCCGCCGCGGCTGCGGCCAGCGCGCCAGCCATGCGCTCGGGCTGCGAGCAGTTGAACAGCAGCGCCTCGGCGCCGAGACCCAGGGCTGCGGCGGTCGCGTCCGCGACGCTCTCGCCGGAGCGGATCCGCGGGGCCTCACCCGGGTCGTCGTCGAGCGTGAACGAGATCCACAGCGGCCGGTCGTCGCCCGCCACCGCGGTCGCGGCGGCCGTCGCCTCGGCGATCGAGCTCTGCGTCTCGGCCAGCCACAGGTCGACGTACGGCGCCTGCCCGTCGACCAGGTCGGCCAGCAACGCGGGTGCGCGCTCCGGCACGAACAGGTCGGGCCGGTACGAGCCGAACAGCGGCGGCAGCGATCCCGCGACGCGCACCGGGCGTCCGGCAGCGTCGGCCTCTACGCGGGCAAGCCGGCCGGCCAGCCCTGCCAGCTCAAGGCCGCGAGCGGCGAAGCGCTCCTCACCGATGTGGAACGGCACGACGGCATAGGCGTTGGTCGTGATCACGTCGGCGCCGGCCTCGACGAACGCACGGTGGGCGCGAGACACCCAGTCGGGGCCGTCCAGCAGCGCAAGCGCCGACCACTCGGGCTGGCGAAACGGTGCGCCCATGCGCGCGAGCTGGCGGCCCATGCCGCCGTCGAGGATCGTGATCGTCATGGCCGTAGTGTCGCGCCGGTCGGCCGCGACCAGCGACGGTACGAGCGCCGCACCGTCATGCCGACGTGCAGGTACAGGTCGAGTGCGCCGGTGCGCGAGTCGGTCGACAGACCGACGGCGGGCTCCCGGCCGTGGAAGACGCCGAACGTGTGCTGCAGGAGCGCGCGACCGATGCCGCGGCCCTGGTAGGGGCCGGCGACCGCGATCTGGTCGATCCAGCCCTCGCCGGGGTACACCCGCAGCACCGCGGCGCCGACCAGCCTGTCGCCCGCCACGGCGACGACGCCCATCCACGGCTCCCACCGCGCAGAGGCGACGGTCGTTGCCGCCCAGTCCTCGTACACGCCGCGGTCGCGGCCGACCCAGTGCGCGAAGGCGTCGTCGATGAGGTGAAACAGCGCGCGCTCCTCGCCGGGCCGCAGCGGCCGGATGGCGACGCCCGCCGGTGGACTGGCCGGCGCCGGCGGCTCGTCGTCGAGCGACATCCTCAGGAGCCACGAGGTGTGGGCGACGGTGCAGCCGAGGCCCTGCAGCAGCTCGATTGCGGTCGGGTCGTCGTCGCCGACGGTCTGGCCGGCGACGTCGATGCCGTGCTCCGCGGCCCGCGACGTCCACCACTCCACCAGCGCCGTGCCGATGCCGCGACCGCGGTGGGAGGGGAGCACGAAGCCCTCGCCACGGCCGCGGTACGTCTCGGCCCACGCGACGACGCTGTCGCCGTCGAGCACGACGACGACGTCGCCGGCCAGGTCGATCGTCGGCCGCGCCCACGACTCGGCGACCTCCTCAGCCTCGATCTCCGCCGATCCGCGCGCCTCGATCTCGCAGGCCGCGACGAGGGCGGTGACGGCATCGACATCGTCGAGCGTGGCGCTGCGCACGGTGAGGGCCGGCAGGGCCCGTTCGAGGTCCTCGCGGGCGGTGCCCATCGCGGAGATTCTGCCGCGGTCGCGCCGGATCGGCCACCATGCGAAGGGTGGATGCCACCGAACAGCGTGTCTGCGACGAGATCGGGCGTCGCGAGGACGACCTCGTCGAGCTGCTGCGCGACCTGGTGCGCTTCGACACCACGTCGCACACGCTCGGCGCGCATCCACGCGACGAGGTGGCGCTGCAGGGCCTGCTGGCGGCGCGACTGCGCGCCGCCGGCGCGACGGTCGACGTCTGGGAGCCGGACGTCGGCGCGCTCGCCGGCCATCCGATGATGCCCGACGGGCTTCTCGTTCGCCGGCCGGCCGCAGCTGGCGGCGCGCTTCGCCGGCGCCGGCGGCGGACGCACCCTGCTGCTCAACGGCCACGTCGATGTCGTCTCCGTCGAGCCGCTCGACCGCTGGCCCACATCCGCCGTTCCGGCCGTCGTCGCCGACGGCGCGTGCACGGCCGCGGCGCCTGTGACATGAAGGGTGGCGTGGCCTGCATGGTGCTGGCCGCCGAGCTGCTGGCCTCGCTCGGCGTGCGGCTGCCGGCGACCTGATCGTGAACACCGTCACCGAGGAGGAGTCGACCGGCGTCGGCGGGCTCGCGATGGCCCACGCCCTCAAGGCCGACGGCGCGATCGTGCCCGAGCCGAGCGGCTTCGACGTGTGGATCGCCTGCCGCGGCAGCCTGCCTGCCGACGATCACCGTCGAGGGCCGCGCGGGCCACGCCGGCCTGCGCCGCGGCATCCCGACCTGGGCGGCGCGGTCAACGCGATCGAGAAGATGCGCTCGTGCTGGAGGCCGTGCGGCGGCTGCGCGAGGAGTGGGCGCTGCGGCCGCGCCATCCGTACCTCTCGGCCGGCCGACTGCGTGCCGACCATCATCGCGGGCGGCGAGTGGCTCGTGTCGTACCCCGCCGGCTGCCGGCTCGACTGTCACATCGAGTTCCTGCCCGACCAGGCCGACGAGCGCGGCTGCGGCTCCGCGTGGAGGGGGAGTTCACCGATTGGATCGCGCGCGCGGCGGCCGCCGACCCGTGGCTGGCGGCGCACCCGCCGACGATCGATTGGCTGGCGGGCGCCGTGCCGCCGGCCGAGGTGCCGGCCGACGACCCGGTCGTGCAGGCGGCGCTCGGAGCCGTCGCCGCCGTCGGGCGGACGGGCGCGCTCGGCGGCCTCGACAACTGGCACGACGGCGCGACGCTCGTGGCCGAGGCGGGCATCCCGGCGATCTGTCTCGGGCCGGGTGACATCCTCCTGGCGCACACGACCGACGAGTCGCGTGCCGATCGCCGACCTCGTCGCCTGCATGCAGGCGCTCGCGATCGCCGCGATGCGGTTCTGCGGCGTCGCCGGCTGACGCCTGCCACCCTTCGCGGATGGCCGACTACCGCGACGTCAACGGCGCGTTCTGGGATGACCGCGTCGCCGCCCACGCAGCGTCGCCGAGCTACGCGGTGTCGCGATTCGTCGGCGACCCCTCCTACCTCAGCGAGGTCGTCCGCTTCGACCTGCCGTGGCTGGGCGACATCGCCGGGCTCGACACCGTGCACCTGCAGTGCCACATCGGCACGGACACGGTGTCGCTCGGGCGACTCGGCGCGCGCATCACCGGCCTCGACCTGTCGGCGCCGGCGATCGACCAGGCCCGAGGCTTCGCGGCCGCCGCCGGCGTGGAGGCGACCTTCGTCCGCGCCGAGCTGTACGAGGCCGTCGAGGCGCTCGGCCGCGAGCGGTTCGACCTCGTGTACACCGGGGTTGGCGCGCTCGGCTGGCTACCCGACATCCGCCGTTGGGCGCAGGTCGTGGCGGCGCTGCTGCGGCCGGGCGGGCGGCTCCACATCCGCGAAGGCCATCCGGTGCTGTGGTCGCTCGCCGACACGCGGCCGGACGCGCTGCTGGTGCTCGATCACCCGTACTTCGAGCAGGCCGAACCGAGCGTCTGGGACGAGCAGGGCACGTACGTCGAGACCGACGAGGTGTTCACCGAGAACGTCAGGAACGAGTGGAACCACGGCCTTGGCGAGATCGTGACCGCCCTGCTCGACGCGGGGATGGAGCTGACGCTGCTCACCGAGCACCAGTCGGTGCCGTGGGACGCCATTCCCGGCCAGATGCACGACATCGGCGGCGGCGAGATGCAGCTGAAGGACCGCCCCGAGCGGCTGCCGCACTCGTACACCCTGCAGGCGCGGCGCGGTTGAGTCCGGCCTCGATGGGGAGGCCGTGGTGCCGGATCGCGCGCGCTCTCGCACCGAACGCCAACGATCGGCGCGCGGAAGTGCAACACGATCACCATCCGGTGCCAGGCACCGCCGGGTGAACGGTTGGCGCGCCCCTGCCCGAGGGCGTGCGCCGCGAGTCGCGCGCTTCGTGCCAGAGGCGTGAATTCAGCGCGCGAACGTGTGTCCGGATTCCCGTTGGGGTGCCAGGCACCGAAACGGGAATGCCCCGGTGCAGACCAGCGATTCAGGGCGCGCGGACCGTGTTGAGCCACGCCCGGTCCACGCGCAGAACCGTGTCCTCGTCCTCGTTCGGTGCCTGGCACCGCCGAGTGAACGGTTGGCGTCGTCTGGCGGATTTCGCGGCCGCCGGCTACCTCTCCCCGGCGACACTGCGACCCGGAGCGCAACCTGCAACGAAACGCTCGCAGTCCGCGCCCGAAGGGACTCGAGAGACGCGCGGAAGGGTGTCGCGATCAGCGGGCGGTGCCTGGCACCGCCCGCTGAACGGTTGGCGCCGGGTCCCGAGCGCGTCTGACGGACTACGCCGCCCCGGTTCGACGTGCCCCGCGGCGCCCGCTCGGTTGACACCCGGCGGACGGTGTGTGACCGTCGGGGCCGAGAAGGGAGGGCGGGACGACGGACCGAGCCGAGATCGTGCGGGAGCGTTTCCACCGGATCGCGCGGGAGCGGGTTCGCGGACTGCTGAGCGACGAGCTGATCGCCGAGCACGCCGCGCGGCCGCTGGGACCGCACTCCGACGGCCTCGCCCGCGTGCTCACGTTCATGCGCGGCGCCGACATCGAGGGCAAGCAGGTGCTGCTCTCGCTCGAGACCGACCGGCGCTGGCAGATCGCACGGGTCACGCGGGCCGACAAGGCGCGGCCGCTCATCCTGGAAGGCGACGAGTTCACGTCGTGGGAGGACGCGTTCCACACCGTCTTCCTGCAGCGGGTCGAGGCGCTGCGCCGTGGCTAGCGGCCCCGTCGAGCCGGCGCCTGCGATCTTCGGCTACACGTCGCAGTTCAGCTTCGCGCCGGGAGAGCGCGTACCGGTTCACGTCAGCTGCGAGCAGGTGACGCGCTACTCGGCGCACCTCGTCCGCCTGCGCCACGGCTACGAGGGCCCGGACGGCCCCGGCTTCCTCGAGACCGAGATCGACTCGCCCACGAATGGCGAGTACCCCGGCGCGTTCTACGAGCCGAACACCGGGTCGTACGTGACCGTGCCCGACGACGACGGCGTGCTGTCGGCACTGATCGCCTGGACGATCGAGCTCACCTTCCAGGCGACCACGCCAAAGAAGCAGCTGCAGTACCTGCTCGGCGCCTGGGACTCGAGCTGCCAGGCCGGCTACGCGGTCGTGCTGGAGGACGGTCGCGTGACGCTCGTCTTCGGCGACGGCGAGGGTGGCCGTGTCAGCTTCGCGTGCGACCCGCAGATCGAGCCGCGCGCGTGGTACCGCGTCGTCGCCACATTCGACGCGGCCGCCGGCGACGCGACCTTGCGCCTCGACCCGACCACCGAGTCCGTCAGCTCGCACCTGCTCCCCGGCACCTCGCACGCCCGCGGCGACCACAAGCGGTTCCGGGTGCCGTTTCCGCCCGCCGTGGCCGCGGTGCCGTTCCGGATCGGCGCCGGCTCGACCGGCAACGACGGGTTCCCGGAGGGCGTCGGCCACTTCAACGGCAAGATCGGAAACCCCCGCATCTATCCGACGGCGCGCGTCGCCGACGGCGCGTCGCCGCTGGCGGAGTGGGACTTCGCGCGCTCGGACCGCGCCGATCGCGCGCTGCTGGACGGCGTGGTCGACATCTCGGGCGGCGGCTTCCACGCCGTCTGCACCAACAGCCCGACACGCGCCGTGACGGGCCCGAACTGGACGGGCCGCGAGCCCAACTTCCGGCACGCACCCGGCGAGTACGGCGCGATCCACTTCCACGACGACGACCTCGACGACGCGCAGTGGCCGGAGGCCCTCGGGGTCGATCTGCCGAGCTATCTCGAGAGCGGCATCTACGCGATCCGGCTGCGGGCGGGCGACACCGAGAGCCACGTCCCGTTCGTCGTGCGCCCCGGCCGCCACAGCCGGCGCAACGAGGTGGCGATGCTGCTGCCGACCGGCTCGTACCTGGCGTACGCCAACGACCGGCTGCAGTTCGACACGGCAGGCACCGAGCTGCTGATCGGCCACACGCCGGTGGTGTCGCGCCACGACCTGGAGCTGCAGCGGCACTACGACTTCGGCGGGTCGAACTACGAGGTGCACTCCGACGGGTCCGGCGTCCTCTACTCGTCGCGGCGCCGGCCCATCGTCACGCTCGACCCGCGGTATCGCGCGTGGATGGGCGTGAACTCGTTCTGGCAGTTCCCCGCCGACCTCTGCATCATCGACTGGCTGCACGCCCAGGACGTCGGCTTCGACGTGATCACCGACGAGGATCTGGATCGCGAGGGCGTCGAGCTGCTGGCGTCGTACCGCGTGGTGCTGACCGGCAGCCACCCGGAGTACGTGTCGCTGCCCGAGCTCGACGCGATCGAGGCCTACGTCGCCCGCGGCGGACGCGTGATGTACCTGGGCGGCAACGGCTTCTACTGGATCGTGTCCTACCATCCCGAGAAGCCGCACGTGATGGAGGTGCGCCGCTCCGAGGCGGGCACCCGGCCGCATCAGGCGCCCGCCGGCGAGTACTACCTCGCGACGAACGGCGAGCTCGGCGCCCTGTGGCGCAACAAGGGCCGCCCGCCGCAGCGGCTGTTCGGCGTCGGGTTCACCGCGCAGGGCTTCGATCGCTCGTCGCCGTACCTGCGCATGCCCGACAGCTTCGATGCACGCGCCGCCTTCATCTTCGAGGGCGTCGGCGACGACGAGGTGATCGGCGACTTCGGCATCGTCGGCGGCGGGGCCGCCGGCGCGGAGGTCGACCGGTACGACCTCGCGCTGGGCACACCGCCCGACGCGTTGCTGGTCGCGACCTCGACGCCGCTGTCCGACAACTACAACCACTGCTCCGAGGAGATCTTCGAGACGCCGCCCGGCCTGCGCGGCAGCGAGGACCCCGACGTCCGGCCGGACCTCGTCTACTTCTGCCAGGCCGGTGGCGGCGCCGTGTTCTCGACCGGCTCCATCGCCTGGACGGGCAGCCTCTCGCACAACGGGTACGACAACAACGTCGCGCGCATCACGGGCAACGTGCTGCGGCGGTTCGCCTCGCCCGAACCCCTCGACTGGTAGCTACTCGCCGAGCACCGTGCGGAGGCGATCGCCGGCCGCCGCCTCGCCCTCGGCGGCGGGCGTCGGATCGGCCGCCGGCGGCACTGCATCCCACCGGGCGCGCGGTCGCGTGTCGCGTGAATCGAACACGACGCGGCGCGCTGACCCGTCGCCGGAGACCGGCTCGATCTGCACCATGTCGGACGAGATCGGTGCGAACGACGCGTCGAGGCGCAGGTCGATGAACCCGGCGGGCGTCTCGCCGACTGCGAACAGCCCACCGGCACCGAGGCTGCCGCCGTCGACGAGCAGGCTGCGACCGACCCGCTCCATGTGCTGCAGGTGGTCGTGCCCGGTGAGGATCACGACCGGCGCGTCGCCCGGTTGCGCGGCGACGTGATCGAGCAGCGCGTGCGCCAGCCCGTGCTGGTGCACGAGCACGACCTGCGGGCGCGGCCGGAGCCCGTCGAACCACTGCACCAACCGCTCTCCGGCCGACGTGAACCCGTCGCCCTGCAGCTCCAGGGGATGCACGCCGAACGAGGCGGTCGGCGCCTCGAGCGGGTCGGACCAGCCGGCCACCGACATGCCCGCGACCGTGACCACCGGCCCGGGCACGACGCGGCCCTGCCGGTCGAGCACGCCGTCGTTGCGCAGCACCGTCACGCCGCGCGCCGCGAGGCGCTTCATCAGCGGCAGCGTGTCGTGGTTGCCGCTGACGGCGACGATGGTCGGGCCGAGCTCGGCCACGTCGTCCGCGATCGACGCCTCGTACGTGGTGCCGAGCTGGCTGAAGTCGCCGACCAGGAAGATCGGCTTGCGCTTGGCGTAACGGCCGAACGCGCGCAGCGGTAGCGGGTTGGAGTGAATGTCGGAGCCGACCACGAACTCGTGCACCGCGGTGGGCGGCGCGGTCGGGTCCGAGCACGACGCTGACGAGGTTGACGAGGCCGAGGAGGGCCGTCTCGTACGAGGCCGTGTAGCCCTTCGACGCGTCGGTCAGCTGCGCCGAGAACGCGAGCAGCCGGGGCAGTTCCGCGCCGTGCGCGTGGAACGTCGGATGCTGGAAGGCGCGGTAGTCGACGTGCGAGAGGCTCCACGCGACCGGTGCCAGCAGTGCGGCGGTTGCCACCACCCCGGCCGGGAGGCTGAACACGACCCATCGTCGCCGGCCGAGCCCCACCGCCAGCACGCAGCCGGCGAACAGTGCGCCGGCAATGCCGCCGAGCGCGGCCACCAGCAGCGCATGCCGCACGGCGTTGCGCACGAGCGGCGGCACCTGCGACCGCGCCTCCTCGACCTTGCGGTTGGCGTCGGCACCCGACCGCAGTGCCACCAGCGCCTGCTCGCGGTCGACGCTCGTCACCTCGGCGCGCACCGTCACGGGCGCCTCGAAGGGCCGGGCGACGACCTCCCAGTCGACCAGCGGCATGTAGAGCTCGGCCCGGCCGGAGGTGCTCGCCTCGATCTTGATCGTGACCGTGCCGAGCGCCAGGTGAGCGGTGCTGGCACCGAACGCGCGCAGGGCGAGCGTTGCCCCGCCGACGGTGCCGGTGAGGAGCGCCAGGACCACGAGGGCCCAGGTGATGAGCGGTCGCGCCCGGCGCCTGCGCGCAGAGGAGACCGTGGCGGCGGACGTGCCCACCCTCCCAACGTACCGCCCGGCGAGGCCCCTGCAATCCGTGCGGCCGCTTCGTGATCTGACCGCGACACGAGCGACATCGCATCGCTATCTGAAATCATCAGCGCAGCCCGGCCAGGGCGTCGACGCACGGAGGTGCACGGTGGGAATCCAGGTCGAGGAGCTCGACTTCATCCTCATCCCGACCCGCGATATCGAGCGCGCGAAGGCGTTCTACGCCGGGACGCTGGGCCTGCCGCTCGACGTCGACTCGCCGCGGTGGGTCGAGGTGCGGGCCGGCGGTGTCACGCTGGCGATCTGGAATCCCGACATGGTCGGCCGGCCGTTCGAGGCGACGCCGAACCCGGTTGCGCTGCGGGTGCCCGATGTCGCCGAGGCGCGCGCTCAGCTCGAGGCGGCCGGCGTGGACTTCGCGTCGGACACGATCGACTCGGGCGTTTGCCTGATGGCGCCGTTCACCGACCCGGACGGCAACCAGCTCATGCTGCACCGCCGGTACGCACCCCGCGAGCGCTGATCGCCTGCGCGTCGGCCGCGGCCCGGCGGCCGCTGCGGAGCGCGCCCTCGAGCGTCGCGACCCAGCCGTCGCCCGCCGTGTGCTCACCCGCGAAGGCGATGCGCCCGACCGGCGTGTCGAGCAGCCGCTGCTCGTCGTCGTTCTGGGTCGCGCGTCGCACCGAGTAGGCGCCGAGCGACCACGGGTCCTCGCGCCACGAGGTCACGCAGGCCCCGCCCGTCGTGGGCGGCAGCTCGGGCCAGAGCTTGCGGATCGCGGCGAGCCACGTGGCGGAGCCCGCGGCGGCGCCGAGCGCATCGACCACCGGGGCGGCGCCGGCCCAGGAGGACACGGACGCGATACCGACCTGGTCGCAGGGCGTCGTGTACGCCCAGAAGCGGCCGGGCACCGACATGACCGCGTCGGAGGCGACCTGCTCGGCGAGCGGCACGGAGAGCTTCGCGGCGACCGACATCGGCATGGCGATGAGCGCGGCGGCGAGGTCGGCGGGCAGCGCCGGCTCGATCGCCAGGCGCGCCAGCAGTGTGTGCGGCACCGCGACCACGACGACGTCGGCCTCGATCTCGCCCGCGTCGGTGCGCACTCGCACGGACTCGGCGTCGTGGGCGATGGCGCGCGCCGGCGTGCCGAGCCGCACCGCGTCGCCGAGCCGCTCGGCGAGGCGATCGGCGATCAGCTGGTTGCCGCCCTCGACGCGACGCGCCTCGTCGTCGGCGAGTAGCTTGGAGACGCTCAGCAGGAAGCCGGCGTCGAGGTCGTCGATCGGGTGCGCCCGCGACGACTGCACGCGGGCGGCGAGCAGCTCGCGGATGTCGGCATCGGCGACGACCCGCTCCAGCAGCGCCACGGCCGGGACGTCGGGCGCGGCGGTGGCGGCGGCCTCCACCGCGGCGGCGGCGGCGAGTGCGGCGGCGCGGTCGATGCCGGGATCGGGCCGGAGCGCCCGGTGCGGGTAGCGGATGCCCATGCCGACGAGCCGCAGCCCGAGCCGGGCGCACGCCTGCTCGGTCTCGGTGTAGCCGTCGGTGATGAACTCGCCGCCGCGCTCGACCAGCGCCCCGTTCTCCAGGCGGTCCGACCAGATCCTGCCGCCGACCCGGTCTCGTGCCTCGAGTACGACGACGTCAGCGCCGGCCGTGGCCAGATGATCGGCCGCCGCGAGCCCGGCGAACCCGGCTCCGATCACGCATGCACGCATCGCGACACCCTACTCGTCCTCGGCCCGCCCGCGGAGCCGTGCGAGACTTGGCCCACCATCGCCGACGACTTCACGATCACCGTCCGCTGCACCGGCTGCGGTCAAGGCCGCCCGGTCAGCGAGGACCCTCTGCCCGGCGTGCGGCGCGCCGCCGTTCAGGCCGGACGACGCCGAGCCGGGCGCGGTCGGCGACGACGATGGGCCGCCGTTCGAGTAGCGCTCGGCCGGGGCGGTGCCGTCGCGGGCCTGGATCAGCGCCGCGTCCGCCCTTAGGTCGCTGCCGAGCCGCACCTGGTTGCGGCCGCGCCGCTTGCGGCGTAGAGGGCGAGGTCGGCCCGCCCGATCAGCTCGGCCGGTGTGGTGTCGGTGTCCGCCAGCGCGCCGCCGACGCTGACCGTGAGCGCCGCCGTGTTCGCGTCGCCGAAGGCGATCGGGTCGCGCTCGATCGCGAGGCGGATCATCTCGCCGATCGCGCGCAGGTCGTGCTCGTCGCGCAGGCCCACAACCATCGCGCAGAACTCCTCGCCGCCCACCGGGCCACGAGCATGCCCGGATCGATCGCGGCCGACAGGCGGCGGGCGATCTCGACCAGCACCCCGTCGCCGGCCGGATGACCGAACGAGTCGTTCACGAGCTTGAAGTCGTCGACGTCGATCAGCAGCACGCCGAGGTGGTCGGCGTTGCGACTGCGCGGGAACTCCTCCGCCAGCGACTCCTCGAAGTGCCGGCGGTTCGGGATCAGCGTCAGCGGATCGACGAGTGACCGCGCCTGCGCCTCGTACATGCGGCGGCGGGCGTCGGCCAGGGCGTCCCGGAGGCGATGCTCCAGGCGGCGCTGGACGGACACGTCGATGAGGATGCCGTCGACCAGCAGCACGCCGTCGAGCCAGCGCGGCTCCATGTGCTCGATCACCCATACGACCTCGCCGCCGGCAGCGAGTACGCGGTAGGCGAGGCGCTGCGGCTCGCCGCGCCGCAGCGCGTCGCGGTCCGCGGTCAGGGACGCGCGGTCGTCCGGGTGGATGCGGCTCCGCCAGGCCTCGTCGGGCTGCACGCCGGATGGCACCGTCGCGCCGATGAGGCGCTCGTACGCGGCGGCGGAGAACGCTCCCCGGGCTCGGCCGTCGGCGTAGATGACGGCGGTGTAGGGATACGTGCCGGTGGCGCTCAGCACCTGCGAGAGACGACGCTCGGCCGCGCGTAGATCGCCCGCGAGGGCGTAGGTCGGGCACCCGCGCAGCAACTCCCTGCCACGGCGTGCAATCGTGTTCGCCAGATCTCGCATCGCCCTCCTCTCGTCGCACTGCCGGTGTCGGCCCGAGGGCGAACGGAGGATGCTGCCTTTCCATCGACTCGATGGGGGGCAACCTTGAGCGGGTGGCGTCAGATCTGCCCCGGGTAGAAGTCCAGGCGCGCGAGCTCGACGATCTCGTGCTCCTCGTACGACAGGTGCGACAGCAGGCCCTCCGTGAGGAAGCCGATCGCGGCCTGCATCGGGTCGTCGTCTGGGCACCGACCGGGGGATCAAGCCGACGGCACAACCGCCGATGAGAAGGAAAGGGAGCAGGCACATGGCCTGCCCTCACGTCTGCGTAGAGTGGTCGGGCGTCCGAATCGATTGCGTCCGGCGCGATCTCCGGGACGATCCGCAGAGTCTTGGCGGTAGGCGGCCTGACTGGTCGGACTCCCCGATCGGGGGACGTGGCGCCGCGCCGAGATGTCGATGACTAGTACTGCTCGGCGCCGCCGAGCGCTCCCCGCGTCCTCGGAGGTATCCCATGAACTGGAAACATGCCGCTGCCCGCCTGGCACCCCTTGTCGCGCTCCTCGTTGCGTCCGGGGCTGGCGGCAAGTGGGGCCGTTGATCTAGAGCGACGGTGCGGCACCTCCCGGGCCGGACGCGGGCGCTGCTCGCGGCCACCGCGGTGCTCGCTGCCGCGTCGGCCGTCATCGCGGCGCAGCTGCCGGCCCGGGGCGCCCCCATCGCCTGGCTGCTGTTCGCGGTTGTCGCGGTCTTCGGCGAAGTTCCTGAGCGTGAAAGGCGACGCGGCCGCCGGCACACCGACGTTTACCTTCTCGACGTCGGTGCTCGTGGCAGCCGCGGCGCTGTTCGGTCCCGCCCCGGCGGGGCTGGTCGCGTTCGTCGTCCTCGTCCTGGTCGACTTCGTGCGCGGCGACGCGGCCGTGAAGTTCCTCTTCAACGCCGCTGCGTACGGCATCGCGGGCGTCTGGGCGGCGATCGTCTTTGACGCGATCGGCGCGACCTCCGGTGACGAGGGAGCCATGCTGCTCGCGCTGGCGGCGCTCGTCGTCGTCCATCTCGCCGTTCAGGTCGTGCTGATCGGCTCGGTCGTCGGATCGACCCGGGGCGCGTCGCCGATCGGGAGCATCGTCGGCTACGCGTCCACGGCTGTGGGCCCGCAGGTGACGGAATACTCGCTCGCGCTCGTGCTCGCCCGTCTGGCGATCGTGGCGCCGCTGTTCGCCCCGCTGCTGCTGCCGCTGCTGGTCGCGGTCTACCGGGCCCGACGCCCGCTCGTCCGCGTTGCGCGCCGAGACCGACGTGGCGCTGCGGCGCCTCGCGGATATCGTCGACGAGCGCGACCCGTCGACCTTCGACCACTCGCATCGGGTCGGCGAGCTGATGCGGGATCTGACGCGGGCGCTGAAGTTGAGCGAGCGCGATGTGGAGACCCTGTCGCGCGCCGGCCGGCTGCACGACCTCGGCAAGGTGATGGTCGACCGCTCGGTCCTCCAGAAGCCCGGCGCGCTCGACGACGACGAGTTCGCCCAGGTGCGGTTGCACCCCGCGGTGTCGGCTCGGCTGCTGGGGACGTTCGGGTTCGCGCGCGAGGAGGCCCGGGCGGTGGAGATGCACCACGAACGGTTCGACGGGCAGGGCTACTACGGCGTCCCGGTCGACGACATCCCGCTGTCCGCCCATTGCCTGGTCCTCGCCGACTCGTGGGACGCCATGACGTCCGATCGGCCGTACCGGCCCGGCATGTCCCCGGAGGTTGCGGCCGCCCGGATCAACGAGGCTCTCGGCACGCAGTTCCATCCCCTCCTCGGCCGCGTCTTTCTGGCCGTCCAGGAAGGCCGGCGTCCCGAGGACGTCGCTGACGCCGTGCAGCTGATGGGTTTGCGCCGTGGCCTCGCGACCGGGCGTCGCCCGAGCCTCGCCGTCACGCTCCGCACGGCCTGGGCTGCTGCGGCGCCGCGTGCGATCCGGCTGCTGGCGGCGTCCTCGGTGGCCCTCGCCGGAGTCGCCACGCTGGTTCCGCGCCTCGGGTTGCTGGTGCTCGTGGCCGCCTTGGTGCCGGGCGTCTGCGGCGGCGTCATCTTCCTCCGGCGGCGTGCCACGCTGAACGCGCTCCTGATCGAGGTCGACGAGCTGGGCCAGGCGGCAACGCTGTCGGCCATCGTCTCGATTCTCGATCCGCACGTCGGCGTGACGTGGGCCGGCAGCGTGATCGCCGATCGCGCCTGCTCGCTGACGCGCACCGGCGAGGCGTGGCGATCGCCCGTGGCGTCCGGCCGCCTCGAGGACGCCCTGGACGGGTGCCTCGCCCGGATCGCCGGGCGGCTGCGGCCGGGCGACCGCTGGGAGGGTGATGTCGAGGGGCGGCCATTCGTCCTGATCGCACGGGCCGACGGTTGGCTCGGCCTCGTCACCGACCGGCCGCTGCCCGGCCGCGTCGCCGACGCGATCCAGAACCAGCACCGGGCGAGCGATCTTCTGACGCTGCCCGCGCTTCAGACCGCAGACCTGCGCGGGGTGGCGGCGTGACGCTGCTGCCGGCCGTCGCGATCGCCGTGGTCGTGACCTGGGCGCTCGGTGGCGTGATGTCGCGCCTCGGCGCGCTCTCGTTTCGCGCGACCGGCGCGATCTACGCGGCGCTGGCCGCGCAGATCGTCATCTTCTCGCCGCTCGCCGGCGGCAACGAGTCGGTCGCCCGGATCGGCCAGCTCGCGTCCTACCTGCTGATTCTCGTCTTCCTCGTCGTCAACTGGCGGATCCGAGGCATGTTCGTGATCGCGCTCGGCGCGGCCTCGAACACGCTCGCGATCGCCGCGAACGGCGGCCTCATGCCCGTCGATCCCGGTGCGGCCCAGGCGTCGGGATGGTCGCTCGACCTGTGGGCGAACGGCAGCTACAGCAACACCGTGCTCGCCACCGCGCAGACGCACTTCGCCTTCCTCGGCGACATCGTCGCGCTGCCGGCGAGCCCGATCACCGCTGCGATCAGCATCGGTGACCTGCTGCTCTTCGCAGGCGCGTTCCTGGTGGTCTACCGCGCGTGCTGCTCCGACGAGCGTGCCGGCAGCGGTCGCGCCGTGCTCGGAGCGCCGTTGCGGCTGCCGGCTTTCCGGTGGTTCCTGGCGCTCCAGTTGGCGTCGGCGAGCATCGGCTGGCTGGCGGCCGCGGCGATGGTCGCGTGGGCGTATCAGAACGTGGGCGGCCTGGCCGGCTCGACGGCCGTGCTGCTGTTGCGCGGGCTGGCCGGCATCGCCGCGCCGTGGGTGGGTGGACGACTCGCCGACAGGGCCGGTACCGACCGCCTTTTTGTTCCACACCCAGATCGTGCAGGCGGTGCTGTTGGTCGGCGCGGCGATGGCGATGGCGACCGACGTGGAGCTCGTCGCGTACGGGCTGTTCGCGCTCGGGTCGCTCGCGGCCGCCTCGGGCGACACGGCCGCTCGAGCCGTGGTCGTGGCGAGTGTGAATCGCGACGACTCGCTGCTGCCGGCCGCGAACGGCCTGCTCGGGACGGCGCGCGGTCTCGCGATGGCCGGCGGCGCGCTCGGCGCCGGCCTGTTCGCAAGCGTGACCGACGCGACGACGCTCGTGTTCGCCGCCGCCGCCGCCGCCGCCTTGGTCGGCGGCGGCTATGCCATCCTGCGGCGGCTCGTCGCCCACGTCCCGGCCGAGCAGGCCGAACGAGCGGAGAGCCGGCAGCGGATCCGTGGCAGATGCGGCCCGTCGTTCCGCTGATCGCGATGTTCGCCATCGCCACCCTGGCCACGGGGCTCGTGAACGCCGCGCTCCCGCAGGTCCTCACGAACGTGAACGGCGACCTCGCCTACGGCATCGGCATCGGCGTGATCGGCGTCGGGCTCCTGTTCGGCGCAGGGGTGTCGGGGCGATCCTGCCCTCCGACCAGATCCGCGGCCGCACCATCGTCCTCGCCCTGATCGGGAT
This sequence comes from uncultured Actinomycetes bacterium, assembly GCA_963722525.1. GTDB lineage: Bacteria > Actinomycetota > Thermoleophilia > Gaiellales > F1-60-MAGs149 > VFJZ01. Next base: position 3,137,445 of record CAVRMM010000002.1, read on the forward strand.
GGCTACGGCCGTCGCGCTGGCCGGCTCGACGCTGATCGCGACGACGCTGATCGTGGCGCTGTTGCTGCTCGGCCTGTTCGACGGCGTCACCGAGACGGTGTTCGACACGATCCTCCAGCGGTCCGCCCCCGAGCATGTCCACGGACGGGTCTTCGGCGTCGCGCACACGGTCTGCACGGCGTCGATGATGGCGGGATTCGCCATCGCGCCCATGTTCGGGCGGTTCGGGTTCCCGGCGCTCGCGCTGACGTCGGCCGCGGGCATCCTCTGCGCCGCATCGGTCATCGGCGCGATCCTGCTGCCGCGCCCGTTCCGGACGGCCTCGTCGCCCTCGCTCTGATCGCCTCCTCCGTCGTGCGGGCGTTCAGCGCCAGTCGAACTGCTCGCGATGGATCCGCCGCGACGGGACGCCCGCCAGTCGCAGGCCCGTCTCGAAGCTCCGCAGCATGCCCGGCGGCCCGCACATGAAGACCGACAGCGAGTGCGGGTCGCCGTCCGCGGTGGCCAGCACGCGCTCGGTGGTCAGGCGACCCTCGGCGCCGGTATCGATCACGTGCAGGTGGAGGGAGGGGTGACGATCGGCGAGATGCCGCGCATCTCGTCGGCGAAGGGCGCCTCGCCGTCCGCGGTGTAGAACAGGTCGACGCGCGCGGCGAGGTGGCCGTCGAGCGCGCGCAGCCAGCTCAGGAACGGTGCCACTCCGACTCCACCCGCGATCCACACCTGGTGGTCGGTGCCCTTGGCGTGGTCGAACCGACCGTGCGGCCCGCCGATGACGGCGGGCATCCCGGGCTCGAACAGCTCCCGGAGGCACGAGGTGTAGTCACCCAGGGCCTTGACGGTGAATCGCACGACGCCCTCGGCCGGCGCGCTGGCGATCGTGAACGGGTGCCGGTGCCAGCCGTCCTTGGCTTCGAGGTAGACCATGGCGAACTGTCCCGGGACGAAGTCGACGGGTCGACCGAGCGGCCGCAGGCTGATCTCCACCAGCCCTTCCCCGGCCGGCCCGATCGTGTCGACCTCGTAGTCGTGCAGCGAGACGAAGAATCGCGCCAGTAGCTCGCGGTAGACGTAGAAGGCCAGGCCGATGGCACCGATCGCGACGTAGGTCCAGCGCAGCAGCGGCGCGTCGGGAACGGCGTCCCGTCGAGGAGGCCGTGCAGGAAGCCGGCGGCCACGAACAGGCCGGTCAGTCGGTGGAGCGCACGCCATCGCTCGTAGCCGCCGAACACGCGCGGACCTGACGGACGACCGGCGCGTCCTTGAGCGCGCGATCGGGCCTCGCAACGGGCGCGGCACGATCGACTGCCAGCGCGGCAGGATCGCCCACACGGCGAGCGCGATCAGGCCGATCGCGCCGACGGCGCCGAGCGGGCCGCCCTACCGAGTGTGGGTGGGCTCGAGGACAACGGGATGTGGGCGGCGAGCAGCACCAGGCCGGCGATCGCGACGCGGCGATGCCAGATCGCTGCGCGGTCGATCCCGTCGAACCACTCCTCGACCCAGGGCAACGTGCTGATCAGCACGAACGCGGTCGACAGGAGCAGGATCGACTCGGCTCCGTCAGCTGCCCGACGTAGCGCCCCGTCGATTCACCGGCCGGCCGCGCGATCACCCACAGCGCGACGGAGGCGACGAGGAGAGCGATGATCGTCGGCCCCACGTCCCGGGCGGAGAGGCTGCGGCGCATCTCCGTAACCTACAGGGGCGTGGCGACGGCGGGTCCACGCTGACGAACGCGGTTTCGGCGAGCGCGGCCAGGGAAGCTCGGCGGCATGGATGACGACAAGGCGCACCCGGGCGACGACTTCGCCCGCTCCAGCGAGGTCGAGCGGGCCCGGGGAACCCGCCCGGCACCGACAGCAGCATCCCAGCGGCACCCGATCCGACCGATCCAAGGCGCACCCGCGGTCGCTCCACGGGAACACGGCCACCGGCGACGGCCCGCGCCGTCGCGTCATCGGCAGTGGATGACGCGCGCGGGCCGGCTGGTTCGAATCAGCTGGCGGCGGGCTCGCGCGACGACTCTTTCGCGATCACCTCGACCAGTCGCTCGCGGTAGCCGACGAGGTGCTCCTCGAGCAGGGCCTTGGCGTCATCCGCTCGCCGGGCGGCGATCAGGTCGAGTAACCGCCGGTGCTCGTCGACGAGGGCCTGCGGCTCGACGAACTCGCGATCGACGAACGCGACGATCGCGAAGCCGAGGCGGAGCTCGGCCTCGATCGCGCCGAACGAGCGGGAGAGCCGCGCGCTGTGCTGGAGGTCGACGACACGGGCGTGGAACTGCAGGTCGGCTTCGACGAGCGCCAGCCAGTCGCCGGCCGCGGCCGCTGCCGCGAGGCTGTCGAGGGCGCCGCGCAGCGGCGTCAGGTCGGGCGCAGGGTCGACCGCCGCGGCGTCGATGGCGGCGAACTCGAGCACGCGCCGCACGGTGTAGAGATCGCGGATGTCGGTTGCGGTCAAGCGGGCCACGAACGCGCCACGGTGCGGCTCGTGCTGGACGAGTCCCTCGGACGTGAGGAGCAGCAGGACCTCGCGGACGGTGTTGCGGGAGACGCCGCTGGCCGCCGCGACGGCGGCCTCGCGCAACGGGGCGCCGGACGCCAGCTCGCCTCGCAGGATCCGCTCGCGCAAGGCGTCGGCGAGCTGCTCGACGGCGCTCGAGCGGGCGATGTGGACGGGACGGAGCTGGTCGCCGGTCATTGCGACAGGGTCCGCGCGACGAGCCGTTGGAAGTGGCGGATGGCGTGCTCGTGGCGCAGCATCAGCGTCCCCGTGTCCCGCGGCTTCGCCCGCATGCCGCGTTGCACCCGCTCGCAGAGCTCGACGTCCTCCACCATCACCTGGTGGATCAGGTCCGTGGTCGCCTTGGCCTCGTCGTCCGGCGTCCCTTCCTCGTAGAAGAACTCGTAGACGGCGCGCGTGGTCGTCTCGTCGATCGGTTCGATCAGGTTCGTCGAAACGTTCCCCGAGCCGGGGTAGATGTTGAGCATGAAGGTCGGGAAGAGGTAGTTGTACCGCCCCTCCTTGACCTGCATCTGCTCGACCTCGTCGACCGAGGCGCCGTACGGATCGCCGCGCTGGGTCGAGGTCCACTCGAACTCGGTGATCTCGTACGTGTCGAGGTCGATCACGTCGCCGAACGAGGGGTGTGCGACCGGGCAGTGGTAGCACTCGAGGAAGTTCTCGACGACGATCTTCCAGTTCGCCCGGACGATGTACTCCCGCTGCTCGTGGCGGCGCAGCCGGTCGAGCTGCACGCCGGTGGTGGCGACGATGCCGGGCAGCTCGCCGAGAAACGACGTCAGCGGCGGCGCGTCGAGGTCGAGGTTGACGAAGACGAACGGTCCGAAGGTCGCGATCTGCGCCGCCGCCAGCCGATGGTCGGCGATGCGGAAGCCGGCCTCGTCCTTCGCGCGCGGTGCCGACAGGAGCTGTCCGTCGAGCCCGTAGGTCCAGGCGTGATAGCCGCACTGGAGCGTCTTTCGACAGCCGCTGGCCTCGTTGACGACCTCGCTGCCGCGGTGGCAGCAGACGTTGTGCAGGGCATGGAGGTCGCCCGCCGCGTCACGGGTCAGCACGAGCGCGGCGTCGCCGACGTTGACGGTCGCGAAGTCGCCGGTCTCGGCCAGCTCATCGGTCCGCGCGACGTAGAGCCACTGGTGGTTGAAGATGCGCTCCTGCTCGAGCTCGCGCATCGCGGGATCCACGTACCACGCGTACGGCAGCGTGCGGCCGGCCGCGAGTCCGTCGACCGCCACGGAGATCGTCTCGTCGAGACGGTCACGGGTACTGCGCTCATCGACGGCCATGCTGGGGCTCCTGTTGGCTGGTTTGGGCATCCTCGCCGCGGCGCCCGAGAGGATCGAACGTCGCGAGCTCGGGCGGCCGGAAGAACGCCGCATCGAGCCGTGGGCGTCTGGCCGGGCCCGTAGTGCCGGCCGTCGAGCGGCCAGTCGTAGCCCTCGAGCTCGTCGGTGCCGACGCCGAGGATCTCGCCGGTCTGCTGCGCGGTGCTCGAGGATCGCGTCCAGCCCGTAGCGCTGGACGGGCAGACCTTCATGCAGATCGCGCAGCCGGCCGCCTGGACGACGATGACCGGCAGGCAGCGCTCCGTGTTGAGCTTGGCCTTCGTCGACGCCGCGGTAGGGCTTCGCGGCGCGTCGCGGGATCGCGCCCACCGGGCAGTTGCGCACGCACGCCTGGCACTCGTCGCAGACGCCGTGGAGCCGAAGTCCCGGCGGCTCGTCGTGCACCAGCGGGGCGTCGGTCGTCATCAGGCAGGATGCGGCAGCGCGAGCCGGCCTGCGGGCGTCAGCAGCTGCCCGTTGAGCCCGAGCTGCCCGAGCCCGGCCGCGACGCCGTAGTGGATCACGACGGTCTGGCCGACGAAGTCGTGGGCGTGCGCGCGAAAGCCCTGCTGATGGAGAAAGGCGGCCAGGCGCGCAGCGAGCTGCATCATCTCCGCGTAGGTCGCCATCGTCGCGCGATCGGCGCGCAGGCTCGGGATCGTCTGGGTCGCGGCATAGTTCTGCTCGAGCACGCAGACGATCACGCGATCGCCGGCGGTCGTGCCGGCGTACTCACGGAACGTGTAGCGCTCGTCGTACGGAGCGATCCCGGTGGCGCTGAGCCCGAGTCGCGCAGCCTCGGCCTTGACGGCTACCGTCAGCGCGCGGGCATCGTCGCCGGCTCGACGCGCGGCGAGCTTCGGGCTCGCCGTCCGCCGCGCGGCGATGACGCCGCGACGGACCTGTCCCGCGGTGGAGATATCACCCTCCAGATCTGGCGATAGAGCCAGAGCGTCTCGGCGGCCCAGCGGTGCCAGAAGTCTCCGAGCGGCCGCTGGTCGAAGGCCTCGCGCTCGAGCTCCGGGTCGCGACGGATCCCGGCGACCGTTACCAGCGATTCCGGCGTTCGCCACGTCCACGACGGCCAGGCGACGCGCGGCGATCGCGTTCGCCAGCGCAGGGCGCGGGGCATCGATGGAGCGAAGCGCATGTAGCGGATCCCGGCTCCGAAGCACAACCACTGGAGCAGCGGACGAGCCGGGCGAAGCGCGACATCGATCGCACGCGTGGTGACGAGGCGGCGGCGGGCACGCCGCGGCGGCGGGTCGACCCTTGGTTCGGACGCAGCGTCGAGCATACGCAGCAATGTAGAGATTGTTCAACGAATGAGCAACTGATCCATTCTCGAGCGAGTCAGGCTAGTCTCCGAACGTGCGCGTCGACTCTCGGATCGATTTCTCCGGGGGCGCAGGATGAAGATCAGCGCGATCACCGTGCATCGCGTCGAGCTGCCCCTCGCGTCGCCCTACAGGCTCTCGGGGGGCCGGCTGCTCTTCGAGCGGCTCGACTCGACGATCGTCCGCGTCGACACGGACGAGGGCGTGCACGGCTGGGGCGAGGTCTGCCCGTGGGGCTCGAGCTACCTGCCGATGCACGGCGCGGGTGTCCGCGCGGCGATGGAGGAGCTCGCGCCCGCCGTGCTCGGCTGCGATCCGCGCCGCCTCGACGTGCTCGATCGCGTGATGGGAACGACGCTGCCGGGCCACCTCTACGCACGCACCGCTATCGACGCCGCCTGCTGGGACGTCCTCGGCCGGGCGGCCGGGATCCCGGTCGTCGAGCTCCTCGGCGGCCGCGAGGTCGAGCACGTCCCGGTCGCCAGCAGCGTCCCGACGGACGCGCCCGACGCGATGCTCGCCGAGGTGCGCGCCTATCGTGCGCGCGGCTATCGCTTCCACAGTGTGAAGATCGGCAGCGGTGTCGCCGACGACGTGGCCCGGATCGAGGCGCTCTCGGCCGACGAGCAGTCGGACGAGGTGATCTTCTACGACGTCAACCGAGCGTGGCTCCCGCGCGTCGCGATCTCGGTCATGAATGCGGTCCAGACCTCCCCGTCTGGTTCGAACAGCCGTGCGAGACGATCGAGGAGTGCGCCGTCGTCCGCCGTCGCACGGTGCAGCCGATCTCCCTCGACGAGTCGATCACGACGCCGCACGATCTGCTGCGAGCGCGGGACCTCGGCGCCTGCGAGATCGTGGACATCAAGATCGGCCGCGTCGGCGGGCTCACCCGCGCGCGGCGGCTGCGCGATCTCGCGCTCGAGCTCGGCCTCGGGATCCTCGTGGGAGGACACCGGCGGCAGCATCCTCGCCGATACGGCCGCCACCCACCTCGCGAGCACGGTTCCCGCGCGGTCGCTGATCGCGAGCTGGAGCTGCCAGGAGCTCGTCACCGTCGACCCCGCTCCCGGCCAGGGCGCCCGGGTCGTCGACGGCCGCATGCGCGCACCCGACCTCCCCGGTCTCGGCGTCGAGCCCGACCCGGACGTTCTCGGGCCGCCCGTCGCGCGCTACACGGCCGTCGCGCCGTAGCGCGTGCCGTCCACCGGCGGTCGGCAGCGGCGGAGTCGCTCGATCAGCGATTCGGCTCCATATCAGCGATGCCCCCGGCATGACTCGAACATGCGACACATGGTTTAGGAAACCATTGCTCTATCCCCTGAGCTACGGAGGCGGGCGCACCTGATCGTACCGGCGCGCGCCCTTCCCGTTCGCGCATCCGAGTGCCACCATGCACGCATGAAGCCGTTCCGCCCCATCGTCCTGCTCGCGCGTTCGTGCTCGTCGCCGTGCTGCCGGCCTCCGCGTCGGCCGCGCTCACCGCGAAGCGCATCCGGATCGCTCCCCACACCGGCTACGTTCGGGTGGTGGTCGACTTCACGGGCGGCGCGCTCGCGATCAACGACGTCAACATGGCGCCCGGGAACATCGACACGCAGGGACGGGCGCGGCTCGACCTCACGAAGGCCGGCGCCACGACGACGGCCGCCGCCGTCAGCGCCAGCGGGGCGAACGTCTCGGTCGTGCGCGTCTCGACCGGACTGCGCGTGCGGATCACCGCGAACACCCGGCGCTTCAAGTTCCTCAGCTACTCCGTCCTGCACAGCCCGGAGCGGCTCGTCATCGACCTCTACCGGCGCGCCTCGCGCGCCCAACTGGCCGTCGGCAGCTGCCTGAAGATCCTCCCGACCACGACCTCGACGTCCCGGCGCGTGAACGTGCGCGGCACGGTGACGACGCGGATCTTCGAGAACACGTTCCGCGTCCGCCTGCGGCGCGCCGGCGGCCAGGTCGTCTCGGCGAAGACCGTCACGGCGGCGACGCCCACCGGCCCGTTCACGACCGTGCTCCGGCACAGCGTCGGCACGCAGCAGAACGGCCTCGTCGAGGCGATCGTCTTCTCCGCCAAGGACGGTGCCGTGCAGTGCGTGTACCAGCGGCCGATCACGCTGCGACCCTAGGTTCCGCGGCTGTAACGCTCTTGCCCCACGTGCGACCATAGGAGCACGATGCTGTTTTCCAAGAAGTCCGAGATCCCCTCCGCCGCCGACGCACTGCCCGGCCGCGACACCCCGATCGCCGTCCCCGAGCGCCACACCGTGCTCGGCACCCCGCTCGTCCCCCCGTTCCCCGAAGGCGTCGAGACCGTCCAGGTCGCCCTCGGCTGCTTCTGGGGCGCCGAGCGCATCTTCTGGCGCCTGCCCGGCGTCTACACCACCGCGGTGGGCTACGCGGGCGGCTCCACGCCGAACCCGACCTACCGCGAGGTGTGCTCGGGCCGCACCGGCCACACCGAGATCGTGCTCGTCGCGTACGACCCGAAGCAGGTCTCGTTCGAGCAGATCCTGAAGACCTTCTGGGAGGGCCACGACCCGACGCAGGGCATGCGCCAGGGCAACGACTCCGGCACCCAGTACCGCTCGGCGATCTACACCACCACCGACGAGCAGCTGGCCGCCGCGCTGGCCTCGCGCGACACGTACAACGAGGCGCTCGCCGCCAGTCACCGCGGATCGATCACCACCGAGATCCACGAGGCGGACGACTTCTACTACGCCGAGGACTACCACCAGCAGTACCTCGACAAGAACCCCGGCGGCTACTGCGGTATCGGTGGCACCGGCGTCGCGTGCCCGATCGGCACCGGCGTCAACGCCGCCTGACCACGACTCACGACTCGGCCGAGGTGACGTCGGCCGAGTAGAGCTCGTACGGCAGAGCCTGCAGCACGCGCAGGCGCGGATCGGGCACCGCCACGAACCGCGCCTGCGCGAGCGCTGCGATCGGGGCGAGGTCGGCGCGCTCCGCCAGCGTCTGCCTGACCGCCTCCCGGTCGCCGCCCAGCACGACCGCCTCGAGCCGGCCGGCCCAGGGCAGCAGGATCCGCGCCGCGGTGGCGGCCGCCGACTCGTGCAGCACCGCCGCCTGTTCCTCGCGGCGCCGGCGAAAGCGGTTCGACGACGAGCCGCCCGCCTTGTGCCGTCCCTTGACGTGACGCGTGCCGACCTTCGACGACACCAGCTCCTCGCCGACGAACACGCCCATCGCGTAGCCGCCGAGCCGCACGAGCATCACGCCGACCGTGGCATCGCGCTCGAGCGCCTCGATGCAGGGCCCGCAGCGGACGCGGTCGTACGTCATCTCGTGCGGCAGGCCGAACGCCGGCCGCACCGTCAGCGTCTCGTCCTCCCGCTCGAAGGTCGCCTCACCGCCCGCGTAGACCGTGCGCCCGGGCTCGCCGTCGATCGCCCGGAGCCGCTTCACGACGTTGCGTCGCCCGATGCGGCGCGTCTCAGGCAACGGCCAGCTGGCGCGCGGCGCGACGTACGAGCGGCACGGCGATCAGGCCGACCAGCAGCGTCGCGACCGACATCGCGACGAACAGCTCGCGGAGCGTGAGGATCGTCGTCAGGCCGCTTGCGATCGTGGTGCCGATCGTCATCGACGCGGTCATGATCATGCGCCCCGAGATGCCGACGCGCGCCTGCATGTCGTCCGGTGCCCGCCGCTGGCGCTCGCCGATGAACACGCTCATCACGATCCAGTCGATCAGGTTCACAGGACCATGCCGGCCAGCGCGCCCCAGAAGCCGACGGCCAGACCGAGCGCGGCGATGGGCGGCGCGCTCCAGAAGATCGTCATCACGTAGAGCTGCGGGCCGCGCCAGCGCTTCTCGATGCGGTGCAGCGCCGGCGCCGCGAGGATGCCGGCCAGCGCTCCCGCCGCGAGCGCGGCCCCGGCCTCGTGGGCCGAGAGGCCGATCTCCTCGCGGAGCAGCGGCACGGCCAGCGCGAACGACCCGGCGGCCGCGAGGTTCCACAGCGTGCCGATGCCGCTCAGCGTGCGCAGCATCGGGTCCTTGAGCAGGAACGCCACGCCGGCCCACATGCCGTCCAGCGCGCCGCCCTCCGACGCCACCTTGTCGCCGAAGCTCGAGCGCACCAGCAGGATCAGCACCGCGGCGGCGGCGAACGCGACCGCCTGCACGGCGAGCGCTGTGGCCGCGCCGACGAGACCGATCAGCGCACCGCCGATGGCCGGGCCCGCGACCAGGCCGATCGACCACGACGCGGCCAGGATCGCCTGGCCGGAGGCGAACTGCTCGCGGCCGATCAGGCTCGAGACGGCGCCGAACGCGCCGGCGTCGGAGAACGCGCGGGCGCTGCCCACCGCGAAAGCGGTGACGGCGACGACGAAGATCGGCGGTGTCGAGAAGATGGCCCAGACCGGCACGATCACGGCCACGGCGGCCTGGAAGGCGTGCGCCGTCCAGATCACGGTCTGGCGGCGGTACCGGTCGGCGATCAGGCCCGCGGGCAGGCCGAACACGACGTACGGGGCCAGGCCGAGCATGAACACCAGGCCCGCCTGCGCCTCGGATCCGGTCGCGTCGAGCACGAGCCACGGCAGCGCCACCTGGGCGACCCCGATGGCCACGGAGTCGAGCGACTGGGCGCCGAGAAAGAGGCGGCCGTCGCGCGTCTGCAGCATCGCGTTGTCGCGGAACCGGGCCACCGTTTGGATCCTACTGGCACACCTGTAGGGTTCATCCCATGCGCGAGATGGTGGTCCTCGTCGACGGAGCGGACAGCGAGCCGTCGGCCCCCGCCGTGCGACCGCTCGACCCCGGCCTGCTCGGCCACGGCGTGTACGAGTCGATCCGCACCTACGACGGCGTGCCGTTCGGCGCTCGACGAGCACCTCGAGCGGCTCGCCGCCGGCGCCGCGGCGCTCGACATCGGGTGCCCGACCGACGAGCTCATGCGCGAGGTGCCCGAGGCGGTGCGCCTGCGCGCGGCGGGCGGTGAGACGCGCATCCGCGTCTTCCTCACGGCCGGCGGCACGCGCATCGTGATCGCCGACCAGGTCCCCGACCGCCGCGGCGAGCGGGACGAGGGCCTCGCCGCGGTGATCCTGCCGTGGCGGCGAGACCCGGCCGGGCCGACCGCGGGCGTGAAGGCGTCGTCCACGGCCGCCTCCCGCATCGGCCTGCGGTACGCCATCGAGCACGACGCGGCGACGGGCATCTGGGTAACGCCGGCCGGCAACGTGTCGGAGGCGCTCGCCGCCAACGTGTTCGCCATCCTCGACGGCGTCGTCGTGACGCCGCCGCTGTCCGACGGTGCGCTGGCCGGCGTGACGCGCTCCAAGATCCTGCGCTTCGCCGCCGACGAGGGCGTCGAGTGCGTCGAGCGGTCGCTGTCGGTCGTCGATCTGACCGGGGCGGCGGAGGCGTTCGTCTCGGCCACGTCGGAGCCGGTCGTGCCGCTCGTGCAAGTCGACGGCGCGCCGATCGGCGACGGTACGCCGGGGCCGGTCACCGCACGGCTGCAGGAGCTGTTCGACCGCCGCGCGCGCGGCGGCTGACTCAGGCCTCGGGCGCCTGCGCCAGGGCGGCGAGCGCGAACTCGTGCGCCTCGCTGCCGGGCCGGGTGAGCGCGCGCAGGTGGTCGACGCGGGCGCGCAGGCGGTTCACCCAGCGCCACTCCTCCGGCTGCGGCTGCTCCAGCAGCCGCTCGACCGCCGCCACCAGGCGGGCGACGCGGACCACCTCCTCCGGCGTGGCGGTCACCAGATCGCGCAGCCAGTCGCCGTCCAGGAACGCGTCCCACGCGTCGTCCAGCTCGTCGGGCCCGGCCAGCACGCCGAACATGTCGGCGGCGATCACGTACCGGCCCTCGACGCTCGCCCGCAGCTGGTCGATGCCGCCCGCCTCGTCCACCGGCGCGAGGTAGTCGGGCGGCACCAGATCGCCCTCCAGCGGCGGCGGATAGCGGCGTTCGGCGATCCACGCCCGCACCTCGGCGAGGCGCGGGCCGCACACCTCGTCGATGGGGCGCAGGTCCACGCCCGCACCGTACGATGCGAAGCGTGGCCACGCTGCACGTCACCAGTCTGTCGAAGAGCTACGGCGCCGACGCGCTGTTCTCCGACGTGTCGTTCCGGGTCACGCCGGGCCAGCGTCTGGCGCTCGTCGGCCGCAACGGATCGGGCAAGACGACGCTGCTGCGCGATCCTCGCCGGCGAGATCGGCCTGGACGGCGGCGAGGTCGGCTTTCCGCGCAACGCGCGCATCGCGCTGCACGACCAGCGGCCGCCCCGCACCTCGGGCAAGTCGCTGATGGCGTACGTCGGCGAGAGCCTCGCCGACCTGCACGACACCGAGGAACGGCTGGCCGCGCTCGAGCAGCGCATGGCCGCCGGCGACCACGACGACGAGACCATGCGCGCCTACTCGGCGGCCCAGGCGGAGCTCGAGCACGCCGGCGGCTACTCCTGGCGCTCGCGGCTGGAGTCGATCCTGCGCGGCCTCGGCTTCGACGAGGCGGATCACGACCGCGACCTGCGCACCTTCTCCGGCGGCGAGCTGACGCGCGCCTCGCTGGCCCGCGCGCTGGCGATGCGCCCCGACCTGCTGCTGCTCGACGAGCCCACGAACCACCTCGACCTCGTATCGCTCGAGTGGCTCGAGCGCGAGCTGCAATCGCTCGACATCTCCGTCGTGCTGGTGTCGCATGACCGCTGGTTCCTGGAGGCCGTCGCCACCGGCGTCGTCGAGCTCGAGGCCGGCCGCGCGCGCGTCTTCGAGGGGCGCTACTCCGCCTACCGCAAGGAGAAGGCGCTCGCGATCGCGCAGCAGGCCGAGGCGTTCGAGCGCCAGCAGGCCGAGCTCGAGCGGCTCCAGCGCTTCGTCGACAAGTTCCGCGCCGGCACGCGCTCGCGCCAGGCCGCCTCGCGCGCGAAGCGCATCGACCGCATCGAGCTCGTCGACCGGCCGCGCCAGCAGCGAGTCGCTCGCGTTCGGCTTCCCGAAGACCGTCCGGCCGGGCCGCGACGTGCTCGAGGTGGAGGACGCCCGCGTCGAGGCGGGCGAGCGCCTGCTCGTCCGCAAGGGCACGTTCGCCATCGAGCGCGGGCAGCGGGTCGCGCTGATCGGGCCGAACGGCACCGGCAAGACGTCGCTGGTCGAGTCGCTGCTGGGCGTCCGCCGCATCGCCGGCGGGAAGGTGCGCATGGGCCACAACGTGACGGCGTCGTACTTCTCGCAGCACGAGGAGGAGCTGCCGTCCAACTCGACGGTGCTCGAGGCGATGGCCGCCGGCACGCCGCTCAACCAGAACCAGGCCCGCAACCTGCTCGGCAAGTTCCTGTTCAGCGGCGACACGGTCGAGCGCAAGGTGGCGGTGCTGTCCGGCGGCGAGCGGCGGCGCCTGTCGCTGGCCCGCCTGGTGGCGAGCGGCGCCAACTTCCTCGTGCTGGACGAGCCCACCAACCACCTCGACGTCGAGAGCCGCGAGGCGCTCGAGGACGCGATCGAGGCGTACGACGGCACCGTGCTGTTCGTCTCGCACGATCGCGCCCTGATCGACGCCGTCGCCACCCACACGCTGGCGCTGGAGGATCAGACGCTGACGCTGCGGATCGGCGACTACAACGACTACATGGCGGCCAAGGACCAGGCCGCGGCCCCGCCGCCACCGCCGCCGAAGCAGGCGAAGGCGGCCGCGCCGAAGCCGGCGCCCGCGGCGTCGCAGGCGGCGAAGGCCGAACCGGCGCCGCGCGAACCGCACGCCGCAGCGGGTGCGCCGCAAGCTCGCCGACCTCGAGAGCCGGGTCGCCGACCGCGAGGCCGAGATCGCGCGGCTCGAGTCCGAGCTCGCCGATCCCGCGATCATCGCCGACTACGAGCTGCTCGCGACCGTCGCCGAGAAGCATCGCGTCGTACAGGAGGAGCTCGCGTGGCTCTATCGCGAGTGGGAGTCGGTGGCGCAGTCCGCGGAGGTCTGAGCCGTTACACTCGGCTTCGATGTTCGGGGCCATGGATCGAATTCAGGAACTCGTCGCCCGGCTGACGGACGAGATCCGGACGCTGATCCGGCTCGAGATCCAGCTCATCCAGACCGAGATGACCGACAAGGCGAAGAGCGCCGCCCGCGCCCTCGTCTACGCCGCCATCGCCGGCGTGTTCGCGTTCTTCGCCGTCTTCGGCCTGCTGATCACGCTCATCTGGGGCATCGGCGAGTTCATGCCGATCTGGCTCAGCGCGCTGATCGTGACGCTGCTGTTCCTCGCGGTCGCCGCGCTCGTCGGCTGGCTCGCGATGCGCCGCGCCAAGCGCGCCACGCCGCCGTTCCCCGACCAGGCCTACGACGCCGTCAAGACGATGCCCGATGACATCAAGGAAGCGCTGTGAGTAGAGGCGAGAAGGAGCGTCTGCGCCGCGAGGCCGACGCCTCGCGTGAGCGGATCGTCGCGACGGTCGGCGAGTTCGGCGCCGCCGCGCGTGCCACCAAGGACGACGCCGTCGCGTCGGCGAAGCGCTACGCGCCGATCGCCGGCGGCGTCGCCGCAGGGCTCGCGCTGCTGAAGATCCTCGGCGGCCGCAGCCGCCGCTAGCTCACAGCCCGCCGTCGCCGAACGTCGCGAGCAGCGCCTCCGCGATGACGCGCATCGGCCGGCCCGAGATCTGGCTCGCCTTGCGGATCCGCTCGAACGCCTGCTGCTCGGTCAGGCCGTCGCGCGCCATCAGGATGCCCTTCGCGCGCTCCAGCACCTTGCGCGTGGCGAGCGCGTCGGCCAGCGACGCGGCCTCGGCGCGCAGCGCCTCCAGCTCGACGAAGCGCGCCCGCGCCGTCGCGATCGCGGGCACGAGATCGGCCTCCCGGAACGGCTTCACGAGGTAGCCGAACACGCCCACCTCGGCTGCCCGGTCGACCAGTTCCTGCGACGCGTACGCCGTCAGCATCACGATCGGCACGGGACGCGTCGCGAGGATGCGCCGCGCCGCCTCGATGCCGTCGAGGTGCGGCATCTTGACGTCCATCACCACGAGGTCGGGCCGGACGCGCTCGGCCAGTCCGACGGCCTCGGAGCCGTCGCGCGCCTCGCCCACGACCTCGTGCCCGGCCCGCTCGATCAGCGCGCACAGATCCATGCGGATGATCGTCTCGTCCTCGGCGACCAGGACCTTCATCGCGCGATCCAGCGGACGGTGGCACGGGTGCCGGGGCCGGCGGGCATCAGGTCGAGCGAGCCGCCGAGGTCGTCGCGGGCGAGCGATCCGGCGATCTTCAGGCCGAGGCTCGAGCCGGGGTCGAACGGCTCAGGCAGCCCGCCGCCGTGGTCGCGGACGGCGAGCTCGATGGCGCCGTTCTCGCGTGCCAGGCGCACCGTCACGTCGCCGCCGCCGTGCTGCAGCGCGTTGGCGTAGAGCTCGCAGAAGATGAGCGCGACCGCCGTCGCCGTCTCGCCCGGCACCTCGATCGGATCAAGGTCCGCCGCAGCCGGCTCGGCGCCCAGCCCGTGGCCGAGCATGGCGGCCAGGCGGCGCACCAGGTCGGACAGGTCGACCTCGCCGGCGCGGCTCGCGGTCAGCAGGTCGTGCACCTCGGCGATCGACAGGACGCGGTCGACGGAGTCCTCCAGCGCACGCGCTGGATCGCCGCTGCCGGCGCGCAGCCGCAGCAGCGACGCGACGGTCTGCAGGTTGTTCTTGACGCGGTGGTGGATCTCCTGGGCGACCAGCTCGCGCATCACGCCGCGGCCCGACTCGACCGCCGTCGCCGCCTGGTGCGCGACGGAGCCGAGCAGCGTCTGCTCCTCCGTCGTGAAGCGGCCGGGCCGCAGGCAGACGAGGGCGCCGATGGTGCGCGTCTTCCACACCAGCGGCACGGCCAGCGCGCCGCGTTCGTCCGTGGGCGCCCGGCCCGCCAGCTCGACGAGCCAGTCGTCACCGCGGTCGGTGGCGCCGTCGCGCTGCGCGACGTGCAGGCCGTCGGGTGCGACCAGCACCAGCGCGCACGTCTCGGCGTGCACGGCGCCGCGCGCGGTGGCGACGATCTCGGCCAGCGTCTCCGACTCGTACAGCGACTGCGACACGGCCTCCGAGATGCGCGCCAGCGCCTCCAGCTCGGTGACGCGGCGGCGCGAGCGGTCGTAGAGCTTGGCGTTCTCGATCGCCTGGGCGACCTGCGACGCGATCGTCTCGAGCAGCTCGACCTCGTCGTCGTGCCACTCCCGCGGCTCGGCCGTGCGGACGTTCATCGCCCCGGCGAGGCGCTCGGACCGGTCGAGGATCGGCACGGCGAGCAGCGACTCGAACCGCTCCTCGTCGAGGCCGGGGAAGCCCATGAAGCGCGGGTCGGCACGCGCGTCGGCAGTGATCGCGACGGGCTCGCGCTCGCGTGCGGCGTACCCCGTCAGGCCTTCGCCGGGGCGCATCCGCGGCAGCGGTGCGGCGGCATCGAGGTGGGTGCCGTACACGGCCTGCAGCACCAGTTCGTCGGCCGGACCGTCGTAGGCGTACACGAAGCACGCGTCCGCCTCGAGCGCCCGCGCGACGGCCCGCGCCACGTTCGCCGTCACCTCTGCGAGATCGAGAGAGGCGGTAACTGCTGCAATCGTCTCCGAAAGCAGCCGAACGTGTCGCACAGCACGATCCACGTCTGCCAGAATACCTCTGGCCGGTGGATGCGCTCCCCCCGCACATCCACCGGCCGCATCATGCTCAGCGCTCGCGTGTGACCAGCGTCCGGAGCAGCACCGCGAGCAGCGCCATGCCGCCCGCGATGACCGCGGTGGCGGCCGTCCATTCGGCGAGTCCGAGCTCCGTCGTGAGCATGTGCATCTCCCTCGATCGTGACGTTGACGCGAGGTAGACGGGTCGAGCGCGAGGTCTGGACCCCGGAACGTCTGTTCGCTCCGGCGGGCCGCCGCGCGACCCGGGGACGGCACAGGGGTGTCTGCTACCGTGGCGCCGTGACCCCGGGTACGAGCACCCGGCTCGGCGCCCGTGGCGGCGTCGGCCAGTTGAGCACCACCACGCCGGCCTCCGGCGGGGCGATCTCGACGTGGACGCTGCTCGGCTCGCCCGGCGTCGCCTCGGCCACGCGCTAGCCCTCGGCGAGGCGTTCCCGGCGTGACGCTCCCGCGCGTTTTCGTGCGCCTCTACCGAGCGGGGTCTGACCCCGAAAACGGCCCTTCTGGGGTCTGACCCCAGAACGTTTCCGCGCGGAAGCCGCACGGATCGAACGACGTGTGCGGTTGCGCACCCGAATCGTTCGGGAGCGTGCGACATCGGTCGCGAAGCAGCCTGTACGGTGGATAGGGCGCCGAACGAGACCGTTCGGGCACCGAACCGAAGACGGTTAGGCCATCGCCCGGTCGACGGCCTGGCGCTCCTCCGGCGTCAGCTCCACCGAGCCGGCGGCGCCGTCCACGACGTCCTTCACGTACAGGCGCGCGTAGTCGCGGCCCTGGATCGCCGACACGACGATGCCCGACCCGTGGGCGTCGAGCAGCGCGATCGTCGTCGACTGCCGGCCGCCGACGTCCTTGATCGCGTCGTAGCGGATCAGCGCGCGGCGCTGGTAGGCCGAGTCGAGGCGCTTGCGCTGCGTCGCGACCTCGTTGACCGCCTTGCCGACGACGTCCTCCACCTTCTCCATGCGCGTCTGCATGCCGACGGCGAACTCCACCAGGTCGGCGCTCTCCCCGGCCACGAGCGCCTGCTGCGCGCGCCGGATGCGGCGCAGCCAGCGCGCGCTCCACAGCGCCAGCACCAGCGCCACCAGGGCGACGGCGCCCGCTCCGAGCGCGACGTAGCCGGCCTCTTCGCCCGTCATCGCCGGGCTATCCCGGGAACTTGAAGATGACCTGGTACGTGCGGCTGTTGTTGGCGGTGTTCTCCTCGCCCGCCACCGGCTTCACGACGATCTTCACCGACTGCTTCGCCTTGTTGAACAGCGGCTCGAACTCTGAACGTCACGTTCGCCGTCGTGTCGGCGTCGAACACCGCGATGGTGCCCGTGTCACCGACCTGCTCGGAGTCGACGAAGGCCTGCACCTGCACCTGCGTCTCCTGGAAGTCGCCGCCGTTCTTGATCGCGACGACGATCGAGTTCTGGTTGTCGGGATCGGTCTCGACCTCGGTCACGTCGTTGGCGTTCAGCGTCGTGCCGCTGATCGTGACCGTCTCGATCGACGTGCCGTGCAGGCCGGCCTGCGCGGTCGTGTCGGTCGGCTCGCAGCCCTCGGCGTCCGGGTTGTCCTGGCACTCCTGCGACGGCTCGGCGGCACCGCCGCCACCCGCGATCGAGGTCAGCCGCGCCGCCATCGTCTTCGGGTCGACGAAGCTCAGCAGGTTCGGGCCGACGTACTGCGAGTCTTCGAGCGCGACGCCGGAGACGTCCTGGTCGTCCAGCAGCTTGACCGCCGGGCCCTTGAACGAGTCGGTGTGCACGACGTCGCCGGACAGCACCCGCGCGAACAGCTGCGCGACGACGCTGGCCTTGTCGACCGTCACGTTGCCGCTGGCGCCCTCGAACGCGGCCGGCAGCGCCTTGGCCATGCCGGAGAGCCCGTTCAGCCGCAACTGCTGGGCCTCGAGGAACCGCGCCTGCAGCTCGTTCATCGTGCCCGGCGGGTTGAGGTCGCCGGCCGCGGTCACCACCGCCTGCTGGTTCTTCGAGATCTCGGTCATGTCGGTCTGGAACTGGGCGGCGGTCTGGCCCTGCTTGAGGAAGCTCTCCTCGAGCTTGGCGCCGACGCGGTTGGCCTGCGCGGTGACGGCGTTGGCCGACTGCACGTAGCTCTTGTAGGCGTCGACCTCCTCGTTGCGCTGGCACCGCTGGACGTACCAGTAGCCGCCGATCAGGAGGAGGACGACCGCGACGCCGACGAGGATGAGACGACGCATCTCGATGCCGCCGCCGCCGATGCCGCCGCGGCGCGGGCCGTCGTCGTCGGGGTCGTCGGGCCCCTCGTCGCCGCTTCTCCCACCGCCGCCGCGTCCGGGCATGCGCGGGCCTCGCCGCTCCTTGGGAGGCGGCTCTTCACCAAAGTCGAGCTCTTCAAAGAAGGAGGAGAAAGGGAGCATCGCGAAACGGGTGTCCGTGCCGTCTCTAGCGCAAGGATTCGCCACCTTACCACGCGGCCCTGCAAACACCGGGGCTGTGGCGTGACGGCACGGCCGCAGCGCCAGGCGGCCGGAGTTCCCGCACTTTTCCCCGAGGGAGTCGTCGCAGGACGCTTCCGGATCGTCCGCGTGCTCGGCATCGGCGGCACCGGCACCGTCTTCGAGGCGATCGACGAGACGAGCGGCGAGTCGATCGCGCTGAAGGCGATCCCCCGCGACGAGCGGCTGCAGCGCCGCGCGCGGCGCGAGATGCGGGTCGCCGCGACGCTCGACCATCCGGCCATCGTCCGGCTGCTGGAGAGCGTCGAGGACGACGACTACATCTACGTCATCTTCGAGCTGGTGCGCGGCGACGACCTGGCCCGCGCGTTTCGCGAGGGGCAGCTCGACGACGCCGCGATCATGCGCGCGGTCGCCGCGGTCTGCGACGCCCTGGCCCACGCCCACGAGCGCGGCGTCGTGCACCGCGACATCAAGCCGGGCAACGTGCTGCTGCGCGACGACGGCATCCTGAAGCTGACCGACTTCGGCATCGCGCTCGTCAGCGATCCGGACGCGACCGTCGACGACCGGCTGCTCGGCACCCTCTCCTACATGGCGCCGGAGCAGGCCCTCGGCGACGACGTCACGGGCGCGGCCGACATCTTCTCCTCCGCGCTGATGCTGTACGAGGCGCTCGCGGGAGCCAACCCGTTCCGTGCGAAGACGCCGACCGAGCTCGCGGAGCGTCACGCGGCGACCGCCCTCTCGCTGACCGCCGACCGGCCCGACCTGCCGCCCGTCGTGCTGCGGCACATCGACCGCGCGCTGCTGCGCGACCCGAAGAAGCGGCCGACCGCGCCCGAGCTGCGCGACGCCCTGCTGCACGGCGCCCGCGCGATCGAGCGCGGCATGCTCGAGGACGAGCCGGAGCTCGAGCTGGCCGCGGACCGCGAGAAGCGTCTGCGCAAGTCGGCCCGCGCCAAGACATGGCTCCGCGCCGCCCTGCCGCGCCGCCGCCCGCGCCTGCGCGTCGTGCCCGAGCCGGGGGACGTCGCGCCCTCGCTGATCCAGCGCTTCGTCGCCTCGACGTGGGCGAACGTCGACGGCGATCGCCGCGCCGCCCTGGAGCGCGCCGGCGCCGCTGCGCTCACCGGCGTCGCCACGATGGCCCTGCTCGGTGCGCTGCCGTTCTACCCGGTTTACGCCCCGCTGCTGCTCGGCATCCTGCTCGGGGTGCTGGCGCTGCGCCAGCCGCTCGCGGCCGCCGCCGCCGGGCTGCTGCTCGCCATCCCCCTCGTCGGCAACCTCTCGCTCGGCCTCGTGCCCGGCGTGGCCGCCGCCGTCCTGGTGTGGATCGCCGTCACCGTGCGCTCGCCCCGCCGTGCCTGGCTGCCCGCCCTGGCGCCGCTGGCCGCCTTCGCCGCGCTGTGGCCGCTCTACCTGGTGGCGTGCGCGTCGGCGCCGCGTGCTCACATCCGGTTCGTGACTGGTGCAGCCGGCCCGCTCGTGATCACCCTCGTCTGCGGGCTGGCGGGCATCCCGTCGCCGCTCTCGGGCGTCGCGCCCGCCGGCGGCCTCGCGGAGCGCATCGCCGGCTCCGAGTCGGTCATCCGCGTCACGGACGACGTGCTGACCGCGGTCGGCACGGGTGTTGTCATCCAGTCGCTGGTGTGGGGCGTGCTCGCCCTCGGCGGCCTGCCCCTGCTGCGCTTCACCGGCGCCCGCCTCCGCTGGTTCGGAGCCGCCTGGCTCGGTGCCGGGTACGCCGCCACGGTGCTGGCGCCGACGCTGGTCGGCCTCGCCCCGGCCCCCGCCGGACTCATGGCGGCCGGCGTCGCAGCGGCGGCTATACTCCTCGCGCTCCGATCGGTGGCTCCGGAAGCGGTGGCCGCACCCGACGGGGCTTCCTGAGATGGGGATCCTGCGCCGCATAGAGTCCCGGCTGGAGCGCACCTTCGAGGGCGGCTTCGGGCGCACGTTCAAGTCGAACGTGCAGCCTGTCGAGCTGGCCCGGAAGCTGGCCAAGGAGATGGACGACAACCGCACCATCTCGGTGTCGCAGGTCTACGTCCCGAACATCTACTCGATCTACCTGTCGCCGCCCGACCGCCAGCAGTTCGCCACCTTCGAGGCGTCGCTGCGCAGCGAGCTGGCGGGCTACCTCACGCAGCACGCCAAGCGCCAGGCCTACTCGCTGCCGGGCCGCATCCGTGTCGTCATCGAGACGGCCGACGAGCTCGAGCTCGGCCTCTTCGGCATCGCCGTCGCGACCGAGGAGGAGCCGCGGTTCCCCGAGATGCCGCCGCACTCCGAGCGCGCCGCCGAGACGCCCGACGTGGCCGCGCTGCCGCCCGAGTTCCTGGCCGACGACGACCCGATCGTCCGCCCGGTCGAGATTCCCGAGGCCGAAGCACCGGTGGCGCCGCCCGTCGTGCCGCCGATCTTGCCCGTGCCGGTGCCGGTGTCCGAGCCGGTCGCGGCCGAGCCCGCCCCGCCGGACGACACGGGTGACGAGGAGCCGGCCGCGGCCAGCGAGACCGCGCTGATCTCGGCGCGCGAGGCGCGCGCGGCCGACCTCGTGCACGAGGAGTACGTGCTCAGCTGGGACGGCGGCCGCCACGTGATCGAGCGCCGCGCCGTCGTGCTCGGACGCTCGCGCGACTGCGATGTCGTGCTCGAGGACCGCAGCGTCTCGCGACGCCACGCCGAGCTCGTCCGGCACGGCGACGGGTTCCTGCTCCGCGATCTCGACTCGACCAACGGCAGTGCCGTGAACGGCAAGCGCATCCGGGAGGCAGCGGTCCAGCCCGGCGACGACATCACCGTAGGTACCGTCGCGCTGACGTTCGAACAGACGCGGACGTAACCATGGTCGAGCAGGCGCTCCTCGTCGCCCGGATCGCGTTCGTCGTTCTGCTCTACCTGTTCGTGTGGCGGGTCGTGCGCCTGTCGATCCGCGACGTCCGCGCGCCCGCCGAGAGCCTCATCCTGTCGCCCGAGGCGGTGCGCGCCGCGGGCCTGGATCGCATGCCCGACCTCCCGCGCGAGCCGGCGCCCGCGGGCGTGGGGCACCTGCTGGTGCGGTCGAGCCCGGTGTTCCCGGTCGGCACGATCATCCTGCTCGACTCCGACGTCGTGTTCGGCCGCGCCGCGGAGAGCGATGTGCCGCTGGCCGCCGACGGCACGGTGTCCGGCCGCCATGCGCGGGTATTCCGGCGCGACGGCTCGCCGTACCTGGAAGACCTCGGATCGACCAACGGCACCTTCGTGAACGGCCAGCCGCTCGCGGCGGAGCGTCTCCTCCGA
Source organism: uncultured Actinomycetes bacterium (assembly GCA_963722525.1). Lineage (GTDB taxonomy): Bacteria > Actinomycetota > Thermoleophilia > Gaiellales > F1-60-MAGs149 > VFJZ01. The sequence continues at coordinate 3,158,999 of CAVRMM010000002.1, forward strand.
CCCGGTGACGTCGTCGCCGTGGGCGCCACCGAGCTGATCTACGAGGTCGCCGCATGACGCTCGGCGTCGTCGAGTACGCCGCCGCCACGCACACCGGGATGATGCGCCGGACGAACGAGGACGCGCACCTGGCGCGGCCGCCGCTGTTCGTGGTGGCCGACGGCATGGGCGGCTCCCGCGCCGGCGAGGTCGCCTCCGGGCTGGCCGTGTCTACCTTCGAAGGGCTCGCCGGCACGAAGGGCCTGCCGGAGGAGCTCCTGCGCACCACCATCGCCGAGGCCAACACGCGCATCCACGACACGGCCGAGCGCGACGCCGCAACGGCCGGCATGGGGACGACGATCACGGCCGCACTGGTGGCCGACGCGACGGTCTCCTTCGGGCACGTGGGCGACTCCCGCGCCTACCTGTGGCGCGAGGGCGTCCTGCAGCAGCTGTCTGACGACCACTCGCTCGTCGGCGAGCTGGTGCGCCGCGGTGCGCTCACGCCCGAGGAGGCCGAGCGCCACCCGCAGAAGAACATCATCACGCGCACCGTCGGCACCGAGCCGGCGCTCGCGGTCGACACGTGGACGCTCGAGGCGGCCCAGGACGACGTCTTCCTGCTCGCCTCCGACGGCCTCAACAACATGGTGCGCGACCCCGAGATCGCGCAGATCCTGGCCAACGCGCCGTCGCTCGCGCACGCCGCGCGCGAGCTGGTGCGCGCGGCGAACGCGGCGGGCGGCATCGACAACATCACGGCGCTGCTGTTCCGCGTCGGCGACGGCCCGCCCGCGACCGCCGAGGAGCTGCCGCCGGAGACGACGCTGCTGCCCGACATGGTGTTCGAGGACGAGCCGCCGCCGAAGCGTCGCGGCCTGCGGCGGCTGCTGTTCGTGCTGTCGGCCCTCGTCGTGGCGGGTGCGCTGGTGGTCGGCGGCCTCGCCCTGCTGCGCGAGTCGCACTTCATCGGCGCCGAGGCTGATGGGCGGCTCGCGATCTACCAGGGGGTACCGTACGACGTGGTCGGCGACCTGCGCCTGTATCGCAGGATCCGCAGCTCGTCGATCCCGGTCTCCTCGCTGACGCCGGCCGAACGGGCGGCGCTCCTCGACCACGAGATCCTCTCGCTCGACGACGCGCAGGCCCGCATCGACCGCCTGCCGGCCGCTGCCTACTACGGGCGCAACTCGTGATCGCACGCCTCCACACCCCACGCAACCGCGAGCTCGTCAACCTGCTGGTCGTCGGCCTGATGGTCGTGACGGGCTTCGGGGCGGTGTTCATCGCGCGCGAGAACGCCGTCTCCACCGCGTCGCTGTCGTACGCCGCGCTGTTCATCGGGCTGTACGGCGTCGCCCACATCGTGCTGCGCATCGCGCTGCCGCGGGCCGACCCGTACCTGCTGCCGCTGGTCGCGCTGCTGGCCGCGATCGGCGAGGTCGAGATCTACCGCATCAACCCGACTCTTGCGCGCGACCAGGGTCTGTGGATCATCGTCGGGCTGCTCGTCTTCTCGCTCGTCGTCTTCACGTTCCGCGACATCCGCAAGCTGGAGGGCTACCGCTACACGTGCGGCGTCGGCGCCGTGCTGCTGCTGATGCTCACCGCGGCGATCGGCACCGAGGTGAACGGCGCCAAGCTCTGGATCCGCTTCGGCGGCTACCAGATCCAGCCGGGCGAGTTCGCGAAGGTGCTGCTGGTCGTGTTCATCGCCGGCTACCTGCGCGAGAACCGCGAGGTGCTGGAGCGGCCGGCCCGTCGCGTGATGGGCGTCGGCCTGCCGGCGCTGCGGCACCTGCTGCCGCTGCTCGCGATGTGGGGCATCGCGCTGGTGCTGCTCGTGGCGGTCAACGACTTCGGGTCGTCGCTCCTCTACTACTCGATCCTGCTGGCGATGCTCTACCTCGCCACGGGCCGCTGGCTCTACGTCGGCGGCGGCATCGCGGCGTTCATCGCCGGCGCCTGGGCCGTGGTGCTGGCCGCGCCGCACGTCAAGGACCGCATCGACATCTGGATCGATCCGTGGGCGACGCCCCAGACGAGCGGCTACCAGATCGTCCAGTCGCTCTACTCGATCGCCGACGGCGGCGTCTTCGGCACGGGCTTCGGCCGCGGCTTCGTCCTGGTCGGCAAGCAGACGGTGATCCCCGACGCGCAGACCGACTTCATCTTCTCGGTGATCGCCACCGAGACGGGCCTCGCCGGCGCGGCCGGGCTGCTGCTCGTCTACCTGGCGTTCGTCTACCGCGGCATGAAGATCGCCTCGATGGCCGATGACGGCTTCACCAAGCTGCTCGCCGCCGGCCTGTCGTTCGCGATCGGCTTCCAGGCCTTCGTCATCGTCGGCGGCGTCACGAAGCTGCTGCCCCTGACCGGCATCACGTTGCCCTTCGTGTCGTACGGCGGCTCCTCGGTGGTCGCCAACTTCGGCCTGGTGGCGCTGCTGCTCTGCGTGTCCGAGCGCGTGAACCGCGAGGGGGCGGGCACGTGAACGGGCGCATCTCCCGCCTCTACCGCGCCCTCGCCCTGGGGTTCGTGGCCCTGATCGGCATGCTCACGTACTGGCAGGTCTGGGCGGCGCCGTCGCTGGAGGCGCGCCAGGACAACCCGCGCCTGGTCTACAAGGAGCTGTCGATCAACCGCGGCCGCATCGTCTCGTCCGACGGCGTCACGCTGGCCTCCAACCGGACGGCGCGCGCCAACGGCCGCACGATCTACTTCCGCAAGTACCCGCGCAAGGGCGAGACCGTGACGGTCGTCGGCTACTCGTCCGTGCAGGCCAGCCGGGCCGGGGTCGAGCGGAGCCGGAACGACTACCTGACCGGCGCGAACACCGACCTCGCCGGCGGCGTCGAGCGACTGTTCGACACGGTGCAGGGCGAGACGGTGACCGGCAACGACGTGCACCTGTCGCTCAACGCGAAGGCGCAGCGCACCGCCATGCGCGCGCTCGAGGCGAGCGGCCACAAGGGCGCCGTCGTGGCGCTGGAGCCCTCCACCGGGCGCGTCCTGGTGATGGCGTCGTGGCCGACGTACGACCCCAACCTGGTGGACAAGGACTTCGCGTCGGTGCTCGACCAGGACGGCGCGCCGCTGCTGAACCGCGCCACCCAGGGCCTGTACCCGCCCGGCTCGACCTTCAAGATCGTCACCGCCGCGGCGGCGCTCGAGTCGGGCGAGTTCGACGCGGACTCGGAGTTCAAGGGCGGCAAGTGCGTGAAGACGCAGGGCCCGCAGCTGTGCAACGCGTCCGGGGAGATCGCGCCCGACCCGAACAACCTCGCCGACGCCCTCGTGCACTCCTACAACACGACCTTCGCGCAGATCGGCCAGCAGCTCGGCCAGGAGCGCCTCACCGACCAGATGCAGGCGTTCGGATTCTGGTCGCCGATCCCGATCGACTACCCGCGCGAGCAGATGGCGACCAGCGGCATCTACCGCCGGCCCGGGCGGATCGGCGACCCCGACCGCAAGGTCGACGTCTCGCGCGTCGCGATCGGCCAGGCCGGCCTGCTCGCCTCGCCGCTGCAGATGGCGATGGTCACCGGCGCGATCGCGAACGACGGCGTGCTGATGGCGCCCCGCCTGGTCGACAAGATCACCAACGCGTCCGGCCGCACCGTCGCGTCGCCGGAGTCCGAGGAGATCGGGCGCCCTGTCTCGGCCCGGACGGCATCGACGCTGACGGGCATCATGCAGCGCGTCGTCGACGAGGGCACCGGGCAGGAGGCGCAGATCGGCGACCTGCAGGTGGCCGGCAAGACGGGCACCGCCCAGACCGGCCGCAAGGACTCCGCCGGGCGGCCGCTGTCCGACGCGTGGTTCGTCGCGTTCGCCCCGGTCGCGTCGCCGACGGTGGCGATCGCGGTCGTGATCGAGGACTCCACCGGCTACGGCGGAACCGTCGCCGCACCCGTCGCCCGCGACATCCTGAACGAGCTCCGGTGAGGGGATGCGCATGATTGCGGGCCGTCGCGTGGAACAATCAGGGGAAGCTCGATGAGGCCCGACGACGAGACCACGGTCGAAGGTCGGCTGTTCGATGGCCGCTACCGCATGATCCGCCGCATTGGGTCGGGGGGCATGGCGCGCGTCTTTCTGGCCGAGGACGTCGACCTGCACCGCGACGTGGCGATCAAGATCCTCCACGACCGGTACTCCGAGGACGCGCAGTTCGTGGAGCGGTTCGCACGCGAGGCGCGCGCCGCCGCGGGGCTGAACCACCCGAACATCGTCGCGATCTACGACCGCGGCCAGTTCGAGGGCTCGTACTACATCGCGATGGAGTACCTCGACGGCGAGACGCTCAAGGACGTGATCATCCGCGAGGGCCCGCTGCCGGAGCGCCGCGCGATCGACATCACGCTGCAGCTGCTCGCCGCGCTGCGGTTCGCCCACCGGCGCGAGATCATCCACCGCGACGTCAAGCCGCACAACGTGATGGTGCTGCGCGACGGCCGCGTCAAGGTCGCCGACTTCGGCATCGCGCGCGCCGGCGACTCCGAGATGACCGAGGCGGGGTCGATCGTCGGCACCGCCCAGTACCTGTCGCCCGAGCAGGCGCGCGGCCAGCACGTCGGGCCCGAGTCCGACCTCTACTCGGTGGGCGTCGTGCTCTACGAGATGCTGACCGGCCGGGTGCCGTTCACCGGCGACTCCGCCGTCGCGATCGCGATGAAGCACGTGCAGGAGACGCCCGTGCCGCCGCGGCAGATCGTGCCGTCGATCCCGGCCGAGCTGGAGGCCGTCGTGCAGCGCGCGATGGCGAAGGATCCGGCGCGCCGCTACCACTCCGCCGACGAGATGGGCATGGACCTCGACCGCGTCCGCAAGGGCCTCGGCGTCACGCAGGCGACGGCGGCGCTGTCCGCGAACGACGCCTACGCGGCCGCCGGCCGGACGATGGTCGCGCCGCCCCCGCCGACGTCGGGCTCGTACGCGCCCACGCGCGCCCCCGAACCGCCGCGCCGCACCTGGCCGTGGGTGGTGGTGCTCATCCTCCTGGCCGCGGTCGCCGCCCTGGCCGCGTACCTGTTCCTCAACCTCGGCGACTCCGGGGGCAACGCCGACACGACGACCACCGGCGCGGCGCAGGTGACGCTGCGTAGCGTGATCGACTTCCCCGTCGACGGGGCGGTCGAGCAGCTCACCGCCGACGGCCTGACGGTCAAGCAGGAGCGCGCGTTCTCGTCGAAGCCGAAGGACACCGTGATCAAGATGGATCCGGCCGCCGGCACCGTCGTGGACGCCGGCTCCGAGGTCACGATCACCGTCTCCGACGGCATCGAGCAGATCGAGGTGAGCGACGTCGTCGGCAAGCAGGCCGACAGCGCGGAGACGATCCTCAAGGGCGACGGCTTCAAGGTCACGGAGAAGGGCAAGAGCTCCGACACCGTGCCCGAGGGCCAGGTGATCTCGCAGGATCCGGCGGCGGGCACGCAGGCCGACAAGGGCGCCACCGTCACGATCACCGTCTCGCGCGGCCTCGCGCAGGTGACGGTGCCGAACGTGATCAACCTCCCCGAGGGTGAGGCGCGCCGCCAGATCGAGGGCGAGGGCTTCGAGGTCTCGGTCGACAACGCGCCGTCGGCGACCATCGCCGCGGGCACGGTCATCTCCCAGGATCCGGGCGCCAACCGCAAGGCCGACAAGGGCTCGACGGTCACGATCGTCGTCTCGTCCGGCGTGCCGCAGGAGCGCGTGCCGACCGTCGCCGGCCAGTCGGAGGACGACGCGCGCGCGACGCTCGAGGACCGCGGGTTCGCGGTCGAGGTCGCCGACGTGCTGGTCGTCGACCCGAGCCAGGAGGGCATCGTCCAGGAGACCGATCCACCCGCCGGGTCGGAGGTGCCGCAGGGTTCGACCGTGACGATCGCCGTCGGGCGCCTCGGCCCGTGACGCAGCGGCGCGTCCGCGTGGCCGTCCTCTCCGGTGGGCGGTCGTCGGAGCACGACATCTCGCTCGCCTCGGCGGCCTCGGTGGTGGCGGCGCTCGATCCTGAGCGGTTCGACGTGCTGGCGATCGAGATCGGCCGCGAGGGCCACTGGGAGCTGCCCGCCGCGGGCGGCGCTGCGCTGCTACCCGGCGCGAGCAGCCCGATCGTGCCCGCCACCACGGGCCCGCCGCTCGACGTCGACGTCGTGCTGCCCATCCTGCACGGCCCGTTCGGCGAGGACGGCACCGTCCAGGGGCTCTGCGAGATGCTCGGTGTGCCCTACGTCGGAGCCGGCGTGCTGGGTTCGGCGCTCGCCATGGACAAGTCGGTCTGCAAGGCGGTGCTGCGCGATGCGGGCATCACGACGGCGGCGTCCGTCACATTGCTGGCGCATCGCGACGACCCGGACGACCCGGCGCTGCACGAGCGCATCGAGGTCGCGCTGGGCCTGCCGGTGTTCGTCAAGCCGGCGCGCCTCGGCTCGAGCGTCGGCATCTCCAAGGCGCACGACCGGGCCGAGCTCGCCACGGCCGTCGCGCTCGCCTTCGGGCACGACGACAAGGTGCTGGTCGAGCAGTTCATCGAGGGCCGCGAGGTGGAGTGCGGCGTGCTCGGCAACGAGTCCCCGATCGCCTCGGCCGTCGGCGAGATCCTGCCGCACAACGACTGGTACGACTTCGAGGCCAAGTACGTCGAGGGCGGCTCCGACATCGTCATCCCGGCGCGGCTGACGGCCGAGGAGACGGCCGGCATCCAGCGCACGTCGCTGGCGGCCTTCGAGGCGTGCGATCTGGCCGGCCTGGCGCGCATCGACTTCTTCCTGCAGGCGGACGGCACGATCGTGCTGAACGAGATCAACACGATGCCCGGCTTCACGTCGACGAGCGTCTACGCGAGCCTGTTCGCCGCCAGCGGGCTGCCGTACGCCGACCTGCTGACGCGCCTGATCGACCTGGCGCTCGACCGCCACGAGCGCCGCTCCCGCCTGCGCTTCTAGCGGCTGTCGTTTTGGTGCCAGGCACGAATACGACACGCGGCGGGGGAGGTGTCGTTTTGGTGCCTGGCACGAATACGACACGCGGCGGGGGAGGTGTCGTTTTGGTGCCTGGCACGAATACGACATGACTCCGGGGCTGCCCCGGAGGCAACTTCAGGCGAAGAGGTCGATCGTCTGGTGCGGCAGTGCGGCCGTCGTCGCGGCGCTGCGATAGGCGGCGATGGCCGTGCCGGGCTCGGTCAGCAGCAGCGGGGACTGCGCGCTGCGGTAGGCCGACCGGGCCATGCGGGCCGCCACCGGCGGGGCGTACGCCTCCTCGCCGTCCTCCCACAGCACCTCGACGTCGATGACGTCGGCCTGCGCATCGAGCGGACGGGTACCCGCCGTGCGGACGGCGTGCAGGAAATCGCTGATGCCGTCGGTCGCCGGCCGCGACAGGGGCTGCAGCGGCTTCGGCGGCGGGGAGAGCAGACGGGCGCCAGTGGGGGTGACCTGTTGCACCTACGGCAAGAATATCGGTTTAAAACAATAAATGCAAGCGATTTGCGCACTCGCTCTTACGGGGTACGCGCCGCCAGCAGCACCAGGTTGTCGCGGTGCACCGCCGGCTCACCGCCTCGCTGCCCCGCTCGCTTACGCACCTCGGCGGCTGGCTGCTCGGCCAGGCCGCGCGCGAACACCACGCCCGCCGGGTCGGCGATCTCGACGGCGTCGCCGGTGGTGAAGCGCCCCGTGGCGCCGGTGACGCCGACCGGCAGCAGCGATCCGCCGTCGCGCTCCAGCGCCTTCCGTGCGCCCGGATCGACCTCGATGCGGCCGGCCGTCGGGCGGCCGTACCGGATCCACAGCTTGAACGACGAGACGGCCCGCTCGTCGGCCCGGAACCGCGTGCCCACCGCCTCGCCGGCGATCGCCGCGGCCACCACACCGGGCGTGCCGCCGTGCGCGATCACCGCCGGGACGCCGCCCGCGCTCGCCATCTCCGCCGCCACGACCTTCGAGCGCATGCCGCCCGAGCCCCACGACGAGCTGGGCCCGCCCACCTCGAGGTCGTCCAGCAGCCGGTGGTCGTTCACCTCGCGCACCAGCTCCGCACCGGCCTGGCGCGGGTCGCGCGTGTAGAGGCCCTCCTGATCGGTCAGCAGCACGAGCAGGCGGGCGTGGGTGAGCACGGCGACCTGCGCGGCCAGGGCGTCGTTGTCGCCGAACGTGATCTCGTCGGTGGCCGTCGAGTCGTTCTCGTTCACGACCGGGACGACGTCCCACGCGAGCAGCGTCTCGAGCGTCGAGCGGGCGTTGACGTAGGTCGCCCGCTGACGCACGTCGGCCGCGGTCAGCAGCACCTGCGCGGCGCGGGCTCCGTGCCGGCCGATGGCACGCTCCCACGCCCGCTGGAGGATGCCCTGCCCGACCGCCGCCGCGGCCTGCAGCTCGGCCACCCGGCGCGGCCGGACGGCGCGGTCGAGCGATCCGAGTCCGAGCGCGATCGCGCCGGACGAGACGATGCACGTCGGCGTGCCGGCGACGTTGGCCTCGGCGACATCGGTGGCGATCGCCTCCAGCCGGGCGCGGCGCAGGCGTCCGCGCTCGTCGACGATCGTCGACGAGCCGACCTTCACGACGACGGGACGGCGGGCCACCGATCCAGCCTACCCGACGCGGCCGGCCGCCTAACGCCGCGGGGCGAACGGCGCCAGCTCGGGGCCGGAGCGGCCCTCCAGCACCAGCGGCGCGACCAGCGCCGCCGTCGCGGGCGCGAGCGTGACGCCGAGCATGCCGTGGCCGCTCGCGACGACGACACCGGGCGCGATCTCGCCGATCAGCGGCAGGCCGTCGGGCGTCGCGGGCCGCAGTCCGGCCCAGGACGACATCGTCGCCTCGTCCGGGCGCCAGTCGGCGAGGTAGCCCACCGCCCGCTTGACGAACGACGCGATGCGCTTCGGCTCCACGTCGGTGTCGCGGCCGGGCAGCTCGAACACGCCGGCGATGCGCACGGCGTCGTCGTAGCCCGAGATGCCGACCTTCGCCTCGGCCAGGTAGAGCGCCGTGGACGGGGGCGTGCCGGCGCCGGTGGCGGTGATGGAGTAGCCCTTGGCGCCCAGGATCGGCAGGTCGACGCCCAGGGTCGCCGCCAGCGGGACGCTGCCGACGCCGGTGGCGATGACGACGCGGTCGACGCGCTCGCCGCCGGCGACGAGGTTCGACCCGATGCGCGCGATCGAGTCGACGCGGACGCCCTCGTGCACCTGGACGCCCAGCTCGGCCGCCCGCGCCGCGAGGCCGTGGACGAGCGACTCGGGGCGCACGAAGCGGTCGACGCGGCAGTGCAGGCCGCACGCCACCGCGGAGCGGTCGAGCGCCGGCTCGGCCGCCACCAGCGCGTCGGCGTCGAGCTCGTCGAGCTCGGCCTCGTGGCCGGCGTCGCGCAGCTCGCGGAACAGCCGGCGGTAGACGTCGAGCCCGGCCTCGGTGTGCGCGGCGACCACGAGCCCGCCGGCGTGCATCTCGAAGCGCACGCCGTCGGCGGCGTACTCGTCGAGCAGCTCGAGCGTGCGCGCGTTCAGCGCCGCCAGCGCCATCGTGGCCTCGCGGAAGCGCGTCGTCGTGCACCGCGCGCGGAACCGCCACAGCCAGCGCAGGTACGACGCGTCGAGGGCCGGGCGCATCACCAGCGCGCCGTCCGGATCGAGCGCGGCCCGCATGCCCTGCCGGATCACGCCCGGCGCCGCCAGCGGATAGGAGAAGCTCGGCGACACCCAGCCGGTGTTGCCCTTCGAGGCGCCCTCGCCCGTCTGCCCGGCGTCGAGCACCACGACGTCCGCGCCCGCGCGCGCGAGCTCGTACGCGCACGCGACGCCGACGACGCCGGCGCCCACCACGGCCACCCTCACGGCTTCGGGCTCCGCGCGTCCCAGGCCGGCAGCCAGTCGACGTCGGCCGCGAGCCGGTCGCCGGCGATCTGCAGGTCGCGCAGCAGCACCGTGCGCCGCTCGGGCGAGATCCGGCCGAGCGGGACGCAGAACGTGAGCGCCGCGAGCACCACGCCGACGCCGTTCACGACCGGGACGGAGCCGGCCCACAGGCCGGACGCGGTCTCCTCGTCATTCTCGGCGAACCCCTGCTCGCGCACCTCCGCCAGGATGCCCGCCAGCTCGGCCATGCCGTTCAGCCGCCGGCCCACGGGCGTCACGAGCGGCCGGCCGCCGAACGCTGCCGCGACGGCGTCGGGGGGCCAGCTCGCCAGGTGCACGCGCCCCGACGCGCTCGCGAACGCCGGCGTGCGCGAGCCGATGGTGGTCACGAGGCGGACCGGCTGGGACGTGTCCTCCTTCGCGACGAAGACCGAGAAGTCGCCGTCCATCGCCGCCAGGCACACCGTCTCGTCGTGCCGCGTCAGCAGCCACGCCGCCACGCCGCGGAACGCGGTCGCGATCGGCAGCTCGGGGGAGCGGGCCGACATGCCGAGCGCGCGGATGCCGAGCTCGAAGGTGCCCGACTTGTCGCGGATCACCCAGCCGCGGTCGACGAGCACCCCGCAGATGCGGTGCAGCGTGCTCTTCGCGATCGCGAGCTCGCGCGACAGGTCGGCCAGCGAGACGGCCCCGCGGGCGGCGAGCAGCTCGAGGACCGACAACGCGGCCTGTACGCCGGGCGCTCCCGGGCTACGCTGCTCTACCTCGTGGATGTCAGCGACGTTCTCGATGCGGTCGATTGTTCCACAGCCGGAACGAACTTGCCATGCGCCGCTGTAATGCTTGACACAGCATGGGTTGCATGGGATAAACCCGGCTCCGGCTATCCGAAGGATGCCCTCTTGCCTGCGGATCGGCCGGAGAGGGTGGAGACACTGAGGAGGGAAGGGCATGAGCGACCTTCAACGCCGAGCAGGGGCCTTCCGGCGCCGTCGGAACGACATCGAGAATCACATCGTCGATGAGTACGTCGCCGGTCGGATCGACCGGCGCGAGTTCATCAAGCGCGGCACCGTTGCGGGCCTCTCGCTGCCGATGATCTCGTTTCTGATCGCCGCGTGCGGCGGTGAGAACGACACGGCCACCACGACCCCGCCCGCGGGCAGCACCGCCGCGGGAGGATCGACGTCGGCTGCGGCTCCGGCCGCGGGCGGCACGATGCGCCTCGGCATCACGACGCCGACGACCGAGGTCGACCCGGTGCTGAACGGCGATGCCGGCGGTCTCGCGGTGCTCGCGCTGACCGGCGAGTTCCTCTGCGTCAGCGAGAACAAGCAGCTGACGCCGTGGCTGGCCGAGTCGTGGACGTCGAACCCCGACGCCAGCGAGTGGACCTTCAAGATCCGCCAGGGCGTGACGTTCAACGACGGCTCGCCGATGACCGCGAAGGACGTCGCCGCGTCGATCAACCGGCTGGCCGACCCGGCCAACAAGTCGAACGCCCTCTCGGCGTTCACGGGCGTGCTGTCGGCCGACGCGGCCTCGGCCCCGGACGACGCGACGGTCGTCTTCAAGCTGGACGCGCCGAACGGCTCGTTCCCGTACTACCTGTCGAGCGACAACTACAACGCGATCATCCTGCCGGCGGCGTACGCCGGCGACTTCTCGGCGACCTTCCCCGGCACGGGGCCCTGGAAGCTGGAGGCGTACCAGGAGGGTTCGTCGGCGTCGTTCGTCCGCAACGACGACGTACTGGGGCAACAAGGCGATCCCGGACCGGCTCGACGTCACGTTCGCTGCCGACGAGGCGGCCCAGATCCTGGCGCTGCAGGGCAACCAGCTCGACGTCGTGCAGCAGGTGTCGATCTCCGGCGCCCAGGCCATCCTCGAGGATCCCGCGTTCGCGATCATCGCCCTGCAGTCGGCAGCCCATCGCCAGCTGTCGATGCGCACCGACACCAAGCCGTTCGACGACGCCCGCGTGCGGCAGGCCATCGCGCTAGCGGTCGACCGCCAGGGCATCGTGGACGGCCTCTTCCAGGGCAAGTCGGACCTCGGCAACGACTCACCGTTCGCCCCGGTCTTCGCGCAGACCGACACGTCGATCGCGCAGCGGACGAAGGACATCGACAAGGCGAAGGCACTGCTCGCCGAGGCCGGCGTGCCGAACGGGTTCGAGACCGAACTGGTCGCCATCCAGACCCAGGAAGTCGCCGAGTACGCCCAGATCGTGGTCGACGCGGCGAAGGAGATCGGCGTCACGATCAAGCTCACCGTCGAGGACGGCGGCACCTACTACGGCGACGCCGTGTTCGGCAAGTCGCACTGGCTCGACTCCGTCATGAGCCTCGTCGACTACGGCCATCGCGGCGTGCCGAACGTGTTCCTGTCGGCGCCGCTTCTGTCCGACGGCACCTGGAACGCGGCCCACTACAAGAACCCCGAGTACGACAAGCTGGTCGCCGACTACATCGCCGCCGTCGACCTGCAGTCCCAGCAGCAGCTCGCCGGCGGGATCCAGCAGAAGCTGCTCGACGACACGCCGATCATCTTCTCGTACTTCTACAACTTCCTCTCGGCCACGCGCGCCGGCGTCACCGGCGTCCGCACCACCGCCATGAGCCAGGTGTGGGTCGACCAGGCCGGTCTCCCCGCCTGAAAGGACTGAGCCGGGCCTGGCGGTGCGCGTCACCGCCGGGCCCGGTGCACCTCCCCCTTGTTCCGCTTCATTGCCCGCCGCCTCGCCCTCGGACTCGTCACGCTGTGGGTCCTGTCGATCCTGATCTTCATCGGGACGCACATCCTGCCCGGCAACCCGGGGCGGTCGATGCTCGGCCCGTTCGCGTCGCAGGAGGCGGTCGACGCGCTGAACGCGGAGCTCGGCGCCGATCAGCCGCTGCTGACGCAGTACACGACCTGGATCGGTGACATCCTCCACGGCGACCTCGGCACGTCGTTCGCGTTCAGCGACCGGTCGGCGATCTGATCGCAACTGCCATGACGCAGTCGCTCAAGCTGGCGCTCCTCGCCTTCATCATCGTCGTGCCGCTCGGCATCCTCGGCGGCGTCGTCGCCGCGCTGCACGCCGGCCGGCCGATCGACCGGATCATCATCGATCGGCGGCCTGTCCGCCACCGTGGTGCCGGAGTTCGTCGCCGGCATCGTCCTGATCGCTGGTCTTCGGCGTGTGGCTGCGACTGGCTGCCGATCTCGGCCACGCTGGCCACCGGGCACGGCGTTGCTCGACGCAGTTCAAGTACCTGCTGCTGCCGGCGCTCGCGCTGCGCTGGTGCTGTTCGGCTACATCGCGCGCATGGCGCGCGCCGGCACGATCGAGGCGCTCGACTCCGACTACACGCGCACGGCCATCCTGAAGGGCCTGCCCCGGCGCACGGTGATCTGGCGCCACGTGCTGCGCAACGCGCTGCTGCCGACGATCACCGTGATCGCCACCCAGACCGGCTACCTGATCGGCGGTCTCGTCGTCATCGAGACGCTGTTCAACTACCACGGCATCGGCGAGCTGATCTTGACCGCCGCCCGCAACAAGGACTATCCCGCATGCTGCAGGCCGGCGGTGCTGGTGATCGGCGTCGTCTACCTGCGTCGCGACGCTGCCGCCGACATCGCTCTACTCCATGCCTCAACCCGCGCATCCGCTTCGGAGGGGCGGCGGAATGAGCGGTCTCGCCGTCGCCGACCAGACGCCCGAGCAGGTCATCGGCGCGCCGTCGCGCAGCCGTGCGCCGCGAGACGTCTCGCGCCAGATCCTGCGGTCGCCGACGTTCCTGATCGGCCTCGTGATCGTCGCGTTCTGGGTCGCCTGCGCGCTGTTCGGCTCCGCACTTCGCGCCCTACGACCCGTTCGCCGACGAACCCGATCGGCAAGCACAAGGCGCCCGAGCGGCGACACACTGGTTCGGCACCGACCAGCTCGGCCGCGACGTCTTCTCGCGCGTCATCGTCGGCGCGCGCGACATCCTCACGGTCGCGCCGCTCGCGACGCTGCTCGGCACCGTCGCTCGGCACCGCGCTCGGCCTCGCGATGGGCTACTTCCGCGGCATGGTCGACGAGATCGTCAGCCGCATCGTCGATGCCTTCCTGGCGCTGCCGCTGGTCATCGTCGCGCTCGCTGGCGCTGGCGGCGCTCGGCACCTCGACCGCGACGCTGATCGTCGTGATCGGCTTCGTCTTCGCGCCGATCATCGCCCGCACCGTGCGGGCCGCCGTGCTGGCCGAGCGCGAGCTCGACTACGTCGCGGCGGCCGAGCTGCGCGGCGAACGCGCGCTCGTACATCATGTTCGTCGAGATCCTGCCCAACGTCGTGCCGCCGATCCTGGTCGAGATCACGGTGCGCCTCGGCTACGCGATCTTCACCGTCGCGACGCTGTCGCTTCCTCGGCTTCGGCATCCAGCCGCCGTCGCCCGACTGGGGCCTGTCAGATCTCCGACGGCAACTACGGCATGATCTGCGCCGGCTACTGGTGGGCCGTGCTGTTCCCGGCGCTCGCGATCGCCTCGCTGGTGGTCGCCGTCAACCTGATCGCCGACGGCATCCAGCAGGCGCGTGCGATGAACTGATGCCGACCGACGCCCGTCACTCGACGTCGCGCTGACCTCGACGGTCGCCTACCGCGTGCGCGGCACGCTGGCGGCGAGGTGCTGCGCGGCATCTCGTTCTCGATCGGCCGCGGCGAGGCCTACGGCCTGGTCGGCGAGTCGGGCTGCGGCAAGTCGACGGCCGCGCTGGCGGCGATGCGCTACCTGCCGCGCAACGGCCGCGTCTCCGGCGGCTCGATCCTGGTCGACGGCCAGGACCTGCGTCGGCCTCGGCGACAGCGAGCTGCGCGAGCTGCGGTCGCGCACCGTCGTCGATGGTCTACCAGGACCCGGCGCGGCGCTGAACCCGTCGATGCGCGATCGGCCGCCAGCTGTCCGAGGTGTTCGAGCTCGGCGGCGCGTCGAAGAGCGAGGCGCGCCGACGCGCTCCGAGATCGCTGCGACGGCGTGCAGATCGCCGATCCCGGATCGGTGCTGCGAGCGCTATCCGCACCAGCTCTCCGGCGGCATGCAGCAGCGCGTCGTGATCGCCATGGCGCTGGCGCGCAACCCGACGCTGCTGATCCTCGACGAGCCGACGACCGGCCTCGACGCGACCGTCGAGGCCGAGGTGCTCGACCTGGTCGCCGCGCCTGCGCGTCGAGCTCCGACACCTCGATCCTGTTCATCAGCCACAACCTCGGCGTCGATCGCCAAGATGTGCGACCGCGTCGGCGTGCTCTACGCCGGCGCGACTGGTCGAGGAGGGCACGGCCGCGCGAGGTGTTCGACAACCCGCGCCACCCCTACACGGTCGGCCTGCTGCGCTGCCTGCCGCGGCGCGGCCGCGCAAGGACCACGGGCGCGCTCGACACCATCCCCGGCTTCCTGCCGCCGCTCGGCGCGCGACCTGCCGGGCTGCGTCTTCGCCGACCGCTGCGCGCTCGCCGACGACCGCTGCCGCACCGAGCCGCCGCCGGCGTACGATCTCGGCGGCGGCCGCCGCAGCCGCTGCCACTACCACGAGCGAGGCGCCCGACCTGCCGCGGCGCACGCCGGCCGACGTCGGCGATGCCGCGCGGTCTCGCACGAGGCGCGTGCCGATCCTGCGCGCGATCGACGTCGCGCAAGACGTTCCGGCAGCGCGGCCACGACGTCCACGCGCTGGCCGACGTCTCGGTCGAGCTGTGCGCCGGGCGAGACGCTCGGGCCTCGTCGGCGAGTCCGGCACCGGCAAGACGACGTTCGCGCGCGCGCTGCTCGGCATCACGCCGCCCGATGCCGGCGGCTCGCTCGAGCTCGACGGCGAGCGCGCTGGCGGCGCGCGTCGGCAAGCCGCGTCCGACGACGACGTGCGCGCGATGCAGATCGTCTTCCAGAACCCGGACTCGGCGCTCAACCGCGCGCACACCGTGCGGCGGCTGATCGGCCGCGCGCTGTCAGCGGCTGGCGGGCCTGTCCGGCGCGCAAGCGTCGAGGAGCGCCTGCGCGAGCTCACCGACGCGGTGCGCCTGCCGGAGCGCTACCTCGGCGTGCGGCCGCGGCAGCTCTCCGGCGGGCTGAAGCAGCGCGTCGCGATCGCGCGCGCCTTCGCCGGCGACCCGCGCATCGTCGTCTGCGACGAGCCGACCTCGGCGCTCGACGTGTCGGTGCAGGCCGCGATCCTCAACCTGCTCGCCGACCTGCAGCGCGAGCAGCGGACGTCAGCTACCTCTTCATCTCGCACGACCTCGGCGTCGTGCGCTACCTCTCCGACCGCATCGCCGTGCTGTACCTCGGCCGGCTGATGGAGATCGGGCCGGCGGAGCGAGGTCTTCGCCGGCGCCGCACCACCCCTACACCGAGGCGCTGCTGTCGGCCGTCCCGTCGCTCGACGGCGAGCGCGCGAGCGCATCCAGCTGAGGGCGAGATCCCGAGCGCCGCCAATCCGCCGACCGGCTGCGTCTTCCACACGCGCTGCCCGCGCCAGCCTGCGACGGGCATCTGCGAGGCGGAGGAGCCGCCCATCGTGGAGGTCGCGCCGAGCCGCGAGATGCGCTGCCACATCCCGCTCGAGGAGCTGCGGGTGCTGCAGACGGCCGTGCCGGTCGGCGCCGGCGAGGATCTCTCGAGCGGTCTGCCCGACGACGGTGCCTGACACGCTCCGGATCACCGGGGTCGAGGCCCGGACGTACCGGATCGCGCTGGATCCGCCCTTCCGGGCGGCGTGGGATCCAGTGCCGCGTACGCAGTTCGAGGCGACGCTGGTCGCCGTCACCACGGACGCGGGCATCACCGGCTACGCGGCGGGCGGCGACGGTCTGCCCGACCGCGCGCTGCTGGAGCGCCTGCTGGCCGGCGTCGACCCGCGACAGGGCGAGGTGGTGCGCGAGATCTGCGAGACGGCCGACTTCCACGGCGGCCGGCCGTGGGTGGTCGAGGTGGCCTGCTGGGACATCGCCGGCAAGGCCGCCGGCGAGCCGCTGTGGCGCTTGCTCGGCGGCCGCTCCGATCGTCTGCTCGCGTACGCCTCGGGCGGCGAGCTGGCCGGACCCGGCGAGCGCGCCGCGCGGGCGGTCGCGCTGGCCGACGCCGGCGTGCGCGCGACCAAGATCCGCTTCCACCACGCCGACTGGCGCGATGACGTGGCCGTGATCGCCGCCGTGCGGGACGCCGTCGGCGACCGGCTCGAGATCATGGTCGACGCGAACCAGGGCTGGCGGATGCCCGGCGACCGGTCGCCGCGCTGGGACGTGGCCACGGCCGCCCGCGTCGCGAACGAGCTGGAGGCGCTCGGCGTCTACTGGCTCGAGGAGCCGCTGCGCTGCGAGGACTACGACGGCTACGCGGCGCTGCGCCGCCGCACCGACGTGCGCATCGCGGCGGGCGAGATGGCGCGGACGATGGCCGAGGCGCGCGACCTCGTGGTGCGCGGCGGCATCGACGTGCTGCAGACCGACGTGGTGCTGACCGGGCGGCGTCTCTGGCAACCGTCGCATCGCCGCGCTCGCCGACCTGCACGGCCGCATGTGGTCGCCGCACACGTGGTCGAACGGCTACGGGCTGGTGGCGAACCTGCACGTCGCCTGCGCCTTCTCGACGTGTCCGTACATCGAAGTGCCGCACGACCCGCCCGCGTGGTCGGCGGCCCGCCGCGACTTCTTGCTGCCGGCAGCCGGTGGAGATCGCCGCCGACGGCACCATCGCGCCGCCGGCCGGGCCGGGCCTCGGCGTCGAGCCCGACCTGGACGCCCTCGAAGCCCACCGGGTCGCCTGATGTTCGCGGTCGATCTCGCCCCACGGCCGCACGCCATCTTCGGCGTCGGGTGCGCCGAGCGCGTCGCCGAGCTGGTGCTCGACCGGGGTGCCCGCCCGCTCGTCGTCACCGACGCCGGTGTGATCGCGGCGGGCGTGCTGGACCGCCGTGTGGGCGTCGCTCGGCGGGTGCGCCGTGTTCGACGCCGTCACCGTCAATCCCGGCGTGGAGTGCGTCGCCGCCGGCATCGAGGTTGCCCGCGCCGACCGTGCCGACGTCGTGATCGGGCTCGGCGGCGGCGCCTGCCTGGACACCGCCAAGGCGGTCGCGCTCGGTGCCGTCAACAACGTCGACGTCCGCGCGCTCGACTACCGCACCGAGCACCTGACCCCGGGCCTGCCGGTGCTCGCCATCCCCACCACGGCCGGCACCGGGTCCGAGACGAACGGCTTCGGCGTGTTCACCGACGCCGAGACCGGCCGCAAGATCTACCTCGGCAACACGACCGTCCAGCCCTTCGCCGTGCTGCTCGACCCCGAGCTGACCGTCGGCCTGCCTGCGCCCGCGACGGCCGCAGCGGGCATGGACGCGATGTCGCACGCGCTCGAGTCGCTCTGCGCGCGCCGCGGCAACCCGTACTCGGAGGCGCTCGCCCACGGCGTCGCCCGCGCCGTCCAGACGTATCTGCCGCGAGCCGTCGCCGACGGCGGCGACATCGAGGCGCGCGGCGAGCTCCTGTTCGCATCGCACCTGGCCGGGCACGCGCAGCAGACGACCGGGCTCGGGCTGGCGCACGGCATCGCCCACGCCCTGTCGGCGCACCTCGGGCTGCCGCACGGCCTGGCCTGCGCGATCGCGCTGCCGCCGGTGCTGACGGCCAACCGGATCGTGCGCGAGGACCGCCTGGCGCAGGCGGCACCGAGCCTGGGCGCGGAGGAGGCGGAGGGCCTCGTCGCGGCGGTGCGCGAGCTGTCGGCGGCGGTCGGAACGGCGGTGCCGCTGGCCGATCGCGGCCTCACGCCGGCCATCGCGGCGCTGGTCGCCCGCGACGCGCTGGACGACGTCGTGACACAGAACGCGCCCGTCGTCCCACCCCGCGCCGAGGTCGAGACGCTCGTTCTCGGTCTCGCGTGAGAGAGCTGCCGGCGCCGCTCGTCTGGGTGGTGGCGACGACGGCGAACGTCACCGCCGCGGCCTTCAACTCCCGCATCGCCGCCGATCCGATCGCCATCGCGTGGATGCGGATGGTGGTCGCCACGGCGGCGCTGGCCCTGATCGCGCGCGGCTTCCGGCGCGTCGGGTGGAACCGCACGCTGGTGCTGATGGGGTTCGCGATCGCCGGCATGAACGTGGCGTTCTACGTCGCGCTGCCCCGCATCGGCCTCGGGCTCACCGTCGCGCTCGGGCTGGTCGGCCCGATCGCGCTCGCGGCCGTGCTCGGCCGCACCCGGCGCGACGCCGCCGCGGTGGTGCTGGCCGCGGTGGGCGTGGTCGCGATGGCGCGGCCCTGGGAGGCGGGCGGGGACCTCGTCGGCGTCGCGATCGGTCTCGGCGGCGCCGTCTCGTGGGTGGCCTACATCCTGGCCGGCCGGCGCGCGGCGCCGGGTGTGCCGCCGGCGCAGTCGGCCGTCGCCTGCATCGCCGTCTCGGCCCTCGTGCTGGCACCCCCCGGGATCGCCGTCGGCGGCTTCCCGTTCGACGACCCGACGGCGGTGGTGACGATCGTCGTCTGCGGTGCGATCGGCGGCGGCCTCGCGTACTGGGGCGAGATGTTCAGCCTGGCCCGGCTCGACGCCCGCGCCTTCAGCGTGCTGCAGGCCTGTTACCCGGCGATCGGCGTCGTGATCGGCTTCCTGGTGCTGTCCGACACGCCGGCGCCGATCGAGCTGGCGGGCGTCGTCTGCGTGTCGGTGGCGGCTGCGAGCGCGGTGGTGCGGACCGGCGTCAGCGCTGGACGCGCTCGAGGCCCAGGTACTGCCTGACGGACTCCGCGTCCTGTCCGACGGCCACCAGCTCGTACAGCGGCTTCGGGCTCTTCAGGGTCTTGCGCAGCTCGAGACGGCCGATCGTGATCTCGTGCCGGCGACAGAAGGTCAGCAGTCGATCACGGTCGGTGGAGAGCAGACGCCAGATCTCCTCCTGCCGCTTCTGGTCGAAGTCGGGATAGAAGCCGACGCGCCCGTCGATCGCCTGCTGGACCGCCTGGGCGTAGTCGCCTCGATAGTCATCCGTCACAACCTCAGGGTAGCGAAAGGATTCGGTACCTGGCGTTGCAGTCAGGTCACGGAGACGTTCGGAGTCTGAGGCCGGAGACCGCGTCTGCCAGTCGCTCGAGGATGGTGTCGACATCCGCCTCGTCGACGATCAGCGGGGGTGCCAGCATCACCGCCTCGATGGTGCGGCGACCGAGTGGCGTCGGGCACGAGTAGATCATCAGGTTGCGCTCCCGGGCCGCGGCCGTCAGCTGTCCGGAGCCGCCCGGCAGCGGCTCCAGCGACTCGCGATCGGCGACGAGCTCGAGGCCCTGCAGCAGCCCGCGGCCGCGCACCTGGCCGATGTGCGGTGATCCCGCGGCGATCTGCTCCAGGCCGACGCGCAGCCGGTCGCCCATGGCGCGGGCGTTCTCGACCAGACCCTCCTCGCGGATGGTCCTGATCACCTCGCATGCCACGGCGCAGCCGAGCGGGTTGCCGGAGAAGGTGTGGCCCCACGGAAAGCCGTCGGGCGTGGCGGCGAAGACGTCGGCGATCTGGCCGGACACGGCCATGCCGCTCATCGGCGTCATGCCAGCCGAGATGCCCTTCGCGAACGTCGCGATGTCCGGCTGCACGCCCCAGTGGTCGACGCCGAACCAGGCGCCGGTGCGGCCGAATGCGGTCACGGTCTCGTCGCAGATCATCAGCACGCCGTAGCGGTCGCACAGCTCGCGGACGCCCTCGAGGTAGCCGTCGGGCGGCACGACGGCGGCCGCGCTGGCACCGGAGATGGGCTCGATGAAGACGCCCGCGACGTGGTCCGCACCGCGCGAGACGATCGCCTCCTCGATCTGGTCGAGCCCGAACTCCAGCTCGGCCTCCGGCGTCCGGCGGGCGCGGATGTCGGCTCCGGGCGCCTGGGCGATCGCGTTCTTCTCCAGGATCAGCTCGAAGGCCTGCCGCCAGCGTGAGCCCGACAGTCCGAGCGCCCCGAGCGTCGAGCCGTGGTAGCTCGGGTAGCGCGAGATCAGCTCGAGCTTCGACGGTTGGCCGAGGTGCTGCCAGTAGAGGACCGCGAGGTGGATGGCCGATTCCACCGACTCGGAGCCGGACGAGTTGAAGAAGCCCCACGCGCGCTCCATCGGCGCGATCTCGCGCAGCAGCCCGGCCAGCTCGATCATCGGCTCGTTGCGAGAACGAGAACCGGTACGTGAACGTCAGCTCGGCCGCCTGGCGCCGCACCACCTCGACGAGGCGCGGGTGGCAGTGGCCGAGGCTCATCACCATCGCCCCGCCGCACGCGTCCAGCCACTCGACGCCGTCGCGGTCCCAGATGCGGAGTCCGTCGCCGCGCACGGCGACCGGGAGCGCTCGACCGGGCGACGCGGTCAGCGAGTAGTCATCCACGGCGCGTCATCGTACCGGTGCATCCGAGTACGCTTCCGCGCCACATGGCAATCGTCGACATGACGCTGCCCCGCTGGGGCGCATCGATGGCCGACGGCACGATCACCCGGTGGCTGAAGGCCGTGGGCGACCGTGTCGAGGAGGGCGAGGTCGTCTGCGAGGTGGAGACCGAGAAGGTCAACGCCGAGGTCGAGGCGCCCGCCACCGGCACCCTGCGCCAGATCCTCGCGGATCCGGGCGCGACCGTCGACGTTGGTACGCCCATTGCACGCATCGAGGAGGACCCGTGACCGTCAGCGCCGTTCGTTACACCAGCCCGTCCGGTGAGATCCGCATCGGCCGTCTCGACGGCGATCAGATCACCGACGCCGGACCCGACGGACCGCGCGGCTTCGTGCCCGACGCGGCCGGCTGGGCGGCCATCGACGGCGCCTCCGGCGCCGCAGCACGCGGCCGCCGACGTCACGATCCACGCCTCGTCCGCGCCGACGAAGATCCTCTGCATCGGGCTCAACTACCGTGACCACGCGGAGGAGTCCGAGCTCGCGATCCCGGAGCTGCCGGTCGTGTTCTCCAAGTGGCCGAGCGCGCTCGTCGGCACCGGCGCGTCGATCGTGCTGCCGCCCGAGGAGAAGCGCCCCGACTACGAGGCAGAGCTCGGGATCGTGTTCTCGAAGACCTTCACGCGCGCCACGCTCGAGAACGCGCGGTCGACGGTGGGCGGGTACTGCGCGTTCCACGACGTGTCGGGCCGCCAGTACCAGCTCGAGACGCCGCTGCGGCAGTTCGTGCTCGGCAAGTCGTTCGACACGTTCGGCCCGATGGGGCCGCTCGTGAACGCCGACGGCGTCGACCTGAACGCGCTCGACGTGAAGGGCACCGTCTCCGGCGAGCGGATGCAGAACTCGAACACGAAGAACTTCATCTTCAACATCGAGGAGCTGATCGTGTACGTCTCGATGGCCACTACCATCGAGGCGGGCGACGTGCTCATCACCGGCACCCCCGGCGGCGTCGGCGACGGCAAGGACCCGAAGCGCTACCTCGTGCCCGGCGACGTCGTCGAGATCGAGGTCGAGGGCGCACCGCGTCCTGCGCAATCCGGTGGTCGCGGGATGACGCCGGTGCCCAACGCGTCGATGGGTCACGTCGACCTCGCGCACGTCTCGTACTTCCTGCCCGACGGCCGTGCCCTGCTGTACGAGGTGTCGTTCCGCGTCGGCGACGGCGCCAAGACCGCCCTGCTCGGCGCGAACGGCACCGGCAAGACGACGCTGCTGCGCATGATCGCGGGCGATCTCGAGCCGGCGGAGGGCACGATCGTGCGCTCGCGGCGGGCTCGGCGTGATGCGCCAGTTCATCGGCTCGGTGCGCGACGCGACGACGGTGCGCGGGTTTCTGGCGGCGATGGCGCCGCCGCGCCATCCGCCGGGCGGCGGAGCGCCTGGAGGCGGCCGAGAGGACGCGCCGGCGCACGGGCGACGAGCGGGCGCAGCTGGCCTACGCCCAGGCGATCGCCGACTGGACCGACGTCGGCGGCTGGGACGCCGAGGTGCTGTGGGAGACGTGCATCCGCGAGTCGCTCGGCCTGACGCTGGCCGACGCCGGGCACCGGCCGGTCGTCGACGCTGTCGGGCGGCGAGCAGAAGCGGCTGGCGCTGGAGGCGCTGCTGCGCGGCCCCGACGAGGTGCTGCTGCTGGACGAGCCCGACAACTACCTCGACGTTCCGGCTAAACGTTGGCTCGAGGAGCGGCTGCAGAAGACGCCGAAGACCGTGCTGTACGTCTCCCATGACCGCGAGCTGATCGCCGAGACGGCGCAGCGCATCGTCACGGTCGAGGCGCACACGGTGTGGACGCACGGC
The DNA here is from genome assembly GCA_963722525.1 of uncultured Actinomycetes bacterium. Classification (GTDB taxonomy): domain Bacteria; phylum Actinomycetota; class Thermoleophilia; order Gaiellales; family F1-60-MAGs149; genus VFJZ01. Next base: position 3,182,071 of record CAVRMM010000002.1, read on the forward strand.
GGCCGGTTCGGCGACCTATCACGCCGGCCCGCGCCGACCGGATCGCGCGGCTGGAGGAGCTGCGGCGGCGCTGGGACGAGGAGCACGAGCGGCTGCAAGGAGCTGGTGCGCACGCTGCGCGTGCAGGCGTCGATCTCGCCCGACATGGCGAGCCGCTACCGGGCGATGTGCACCCGGCTCGAGAAGTTCGAGGAGGCCGGGCCGCCGCCCGAGATCCCGCGCGACCAGACGATCAAGATGCGCCTCAAGGGCGGCCGCACCGGCGTGCGGGCGATCACCGTCGAGCGGCTCGAGCTGACGGGGCTGATGAAGCCGTTCTCGGTCGAGGTGTTCTACGGCGAGCGCGTCGGCGTGCTGGGTGCCAACGGCGCCGGCAAGTCGCACTTCCTGCGGCTGCTGGCCGGCGACGAGGTGCGCCACACGGGCAACTGGAAGCTCGGCGCGCGCGTCGTTCCCGGGCACTTCGCCCAGACGCACCACCGACCCGATCTGGAGCGGCATGACGCCGGTCGACGTGCTCATGCGCGAGGCGCTGGAGCGCGGCCAGGCGATGGCGGCGCTGACCCGCTACGGCCTCGGCGGCCAGGCGCTGCAGCCGTTCGAGACGCTCTCCGGCGGCCAGCAGGCGCGGCTGCAGATCCTGCTGCTCGAGCTCGGCGGCGCGACGATGCTGCTGCTGGACGAGCCGACCGACAACCTCGACCTGGAGAGCGCCGAGGCGCTCGAGGAGGCGCTCGAGGTCTTCAACGGCACGGTCGTCGCGGTCACCCACGACCGCTGGTTCGCCCGCAGCTTCGACCGCTTCCTGGTGTTCGGCGGCGACGGCCGGGTCTACGAGGCGCCCGAGCCGGTGTGGGATGCGACGCGGCCCGATCGCTGACGCGGCCGACGCGACGCGTGCGCGTCTGGGCACCAGGTTCCCGGGCGCTCACGCCGGCACGCTTCCGCGCGCGTCCCGTCGCGGTTCGGCCGCAGAGCGCGCGCGGGGCGTGACGGGCTAGTCCGCGAGGCGGGCGCGGTAGCGGCGCATCTTCGCCTTCGCGCCGCAACCGTCCATGCGGCACCAGCGCCGCGAGCCGTTCTTCGACGTGTCGAGGAAGAGCCAGCCGCAGTCGTGCGCCGGACACTGGCGGACGCGCCGCACGCGGTCGGTCGTCAGCAGGTCGCGCGCTGACTCCAGCACCGGCAGCAGGATCGCGTCGACCCCGCTCGGCGCCACGAAGCCGTAGCGGCCGTCGGCGGGAGCCAGCCCGGCGTGGCCGAGGGTCGTCGCGTACGCATCGGTGAACGCCGCCAGGTCGCCGGCCGCGGCCGGTCGCCGGCCGCGATGGCCACGAAGATGCGCGTCAGCGCCTCGCGCACGCTGCGTGCCCGTTCAAGGTCGTCCTGCCTGACCGCGACCGGCTGCGCGGTGATGCCGGCGTGCACGCCCCACGCGGAGAGCAGCGCGGGGGAGGCGACGCCGTCGACGGCGTCGGGACCGACCAGCGGATCGACCGTGTTGACGAAGTCGAGGGCGGGCGCGCCCCCGAGCAGGCGGATATCCATCGTCGTCACATCCTGCAGTGTTTCAGATGCCGCATATCGGTTACCATCATAGCGTATGAAGACGGTAACAGACGAACGAGTCCGCGATGGGGCCCGCCTGGCCCTGCCGTTCCTGGCGGCCGACTTCGTCGACGGCGCGGCGTTCGGCGTCATCGCCGCCGGCATCGGGCTCGGCGTCGCCGGACCGGTGGTGCTGTCGGCCCTGGCCTTCTCCGGCAGCGCGCAGTTCGCCGCGCTGACGGTGCTCGGCGACCGCGGTAGCCTCCTGTCGATCCTCCTCGCCGTCGCCGCGCTGAACGCGCGCTACCTGGTCTACGGCGCCGCGGTGGCGCCCGCGCTGTCGCGGAACCCGATGCGGCGCATGCTCGAGGCGCAGCTGCTCACCGACGCCTCGTGGGCGCTCTCGGTGCGCGAGACGAGCGTCAGCCGCGGTCTCATGCTCGGCTCCGGCGCGATGTCGTGGATCGGCTGGACCGGCGGCACCGCCGCCGGCGCGCTGTTCGGCAGCATGCTCGGCGACTACCGTGAGATCGGGCTCGACGCGGCGCTGCCGGCGTTCTTCCTCTGCCTGCTGCTCGACCGCGTGTCGGGCCGCGCCGACGTCGTCGCCGGCATCCTCGCCGGCGCCGCTGCGGTCGCCCTGGAGCCGTACCTGCCGCCCGGAATGGCGCTGGTCCTGATGCTCGTCGCCGCCCTCGCGAGGCCGCTCCGATGAGGTGGGAGGTCATCGCCGCGGTCGCCGCGCTCTGCATCGCCCTGCGCGTCGCGGCGCCGTTGCTGCTGCGCGGCCGCCAGCTGCCGCCGGCCGTCGAGGCGCGGCTGAACAACGCGATCGTGCCGCTGCTCGGCGCCCTGATCGCGATCCAGCTGTTCGTGCACGAGGGCCACACGGCCATCGACGCCCGCGCCGCGGGGGTCGCTGCCGCGGCCGCGGTGTTCGTGTGGCGCCGCTCGTTCGTGTGGGCGCTGCTCACCGCCGCGGCGGTCGCGGCCGGCCTGCGCCAGCTCGCCTAGAGCACCGGCAGGGCGAGCCGGCCGAGCGCGCTCAGGCGGTCGACCTCGGCGGCCTGGAACGGGAACGTCTGCGCGCGTGCGACGGCCAGCACCAGCAGCGGCCCGTCGCCGAGCGGCATGGCCATCGCCGAGCCCGCGGCCGGCTCGGCGAACGCCGCGGCGCCGCTGGCCAGGCACTCCTGCGCGAGCGCCTCGAGACCGCCCGTCATCTCGGCCGCCGACACCAGCGCACCGTCCACGACGCGGTAGATCGCGCCGACGTCGGCGCCCACCAGGCGGATCGCCGCGAGCAGCAGCGAGTCGACGCTGCGGTCGGCGAGGACCAGGCCGCAGGCCGCGGCCATCGCCAGCGCCGGATCGGGCAAGTCGCCGTGGCTGCGGCGGCCGAGCAGGTCGAGGTCCTCGTCCAGCGCCCGCAGCGCCCGGTCGAGGTCGCCGCCGTGCACCAGCACGTCGGCGACGGCCTTCGGGCCCTCGTGGCCGAGGATCTCGATCGACAGGATGTCGACGCCGCACGCGGCCATGCAGCGGGCGAACACGGCCAGGCCGCCGGGCCGGTCGGGCGTCGTCACGCGGAGCAGGGTCCAGTCGTCCCTGGAGTGCGCGGCGCGTTCCACGGCGAGACTCTACCCTGCGGGTGTGGGGCGGCGCATCTTCGTCGGGTTGCCGGTCCGCGTGGAGGCCGCACACGAGCTCGCGGCGTTCGCGCGTCGCCGGCTGGGCGGTCTCCCCGTCCGGGCCATCGAGCCGGCGATGCTGCACGCGACGCTCGTGTTCTGCGGCCCGACCGACGAGGAGCGGATCGCCGAGATCGTCGGCATCGTCGAGGAGGAGACGCCGTTCGATCTGGCGTGGGAGCTGGCCCCGAACGGCCTCCGGCAGCTCGGGTCGGCGGTGGCGATCACCTATGAGGCGCCGCCGCTGCTGGTGGCGGTGCAGCGCGCGGTCGAGCGGCGCCTCGCGAGCGAGGGCCTCGCCGTCGACGAGCGCCGCCGCTGGCTGCCGCACGTGACCGTCGCCCGCGGCCGTCGCGGCGCCCGGTTCCGCACGGCGCCGACGGCGCCGCCGCCGATCGTGCTGCGCGGCGACGCGGTCGTCGTCTACGAGTCGCTGCTGCGGCCCGAGGGCGCGACGTACGTAGCGCTCGACGCCAGCCCGCGTCGATAGTCGCTCACGCCTCGGCCACCAGGTCGGCGACCATCCGCTTCTCGCCGCGGTAGGCCAGCAGCTGCGGCGCGTCCGCGAGCGGGATCCAGGCGGCCTCGGCCACCTCGACGCGCATCTCCTCGGCGATGGCGCCCAGCTCGCCCCCGACCGGCGCCATCACCCAGAACGTGACGACCTTGAAGATGCGCTCGCCGCCGCGCTGGTAGACGTACTTGACCGGCTCCAGCTTGCGCACCGGCTCGGCCACCAGGCCGGTCTCCTCGAACACCTCGCGCACGGCGGCGTCGACGCCGCTCTCGCCCGGGTCGATGGCGCCCTTCGGCAGCGCCCAGTGGCCGGGCGCGCGGCCCTGCGGTCGGATCACGGCCAGCTGCGCGTCGCCGATCACGACGCCGCCGGCGGAGAACTCACGCAGCATGCGAGGGCAGCTCCTGCTGCAGCGTCGCGACGGGCGCCCACGGATCGCCGTCGCGGTCGAGCACCTCGGCCGCCGTGAACGTCAGGTCGGCGGCGGTGCGGGCGTCCTCCACCTCGTCCCACGTGACGGGCGTCGAGACGGTCGGCCGGGACATCGCGCGCAGCGAGTACGCGGCGATGGTGGTCTTCGTGAGGTGGTTCTGCGCCCAGTCGACGAACACCTTGCCGCCGCGGCGCTGCTTCGCCATCGTCGCCACCACGCGATCGGGCAGCTGCCGCTCCAGCGTCAGCGCCACGGCCTGGGAGAAGGCCCGCGTCGCGTCGTACGAGGTCGGCGTGTTGAGCGGCACGTACACCTGCATGCCCTTCGACCCCGACGTCTTCGGGAAGCACTGCAGCCCGAGCAGGTCGAGCATGTCGCGCAGGTCGGTGGCCAGGCGGGCGCAGTCGACCACGTCGGCCGGCGCGCCGGGGTCGAGGTCGAAGGCCACCACGGTGGGCACCTCCGGTGCGGCGGCCATCGCCAGCGACGGGTGCAGCTCGAGGCTCGCGAGGTTGGCGACCCACACCAGCGACGCCAGCCCGTCGATCACGCAGTAGGGGATGGTGCCCGGCGCGCGCTCGATCCAGTCCGGCGCGTGCGGCGGGCAGCGCTTCTCGTAGAAGAACGCCTCGTCCACCCCGTTCGGATACCGCTTCAGGGTCAGCGGCCGGCCCGCGAGGTGCGGCAGCAGGCGCGGCGCGATCCGGACGTGGTAGTCGATCACCTCGCCCTTGGTGAACCCGTCCGGGTACAGGACCTTGTCGAGGTTCGAGAGGACGACCTCCCGCCCGTCGACCTCGACCTTGGTCCGTTCGGGCGCCAGAGCCTACGCCTCGGCCTTCTTCTTCTCCGGCTTGGTCGCCTTGGTCGACTTGCGCTTCTTCGCCGCCGCGAGGCTCGCCTCGAGCGCCTGCATGAGGTCGACCGTCTTCGTCGTGGTCGGCGCGTCCGGCTCGACCACGATCTCCTGGCCGGCGGCCTTGCGCTCGATCATCGCGAGCACCGCCTCGCGGTACGTGTCGGTGTACTTCTCGGGCTCGAAGACGGCGGACAGCGACTCGATCAGCTGGCGCGCCATCTTGACCTCCTTGTCACCCGCCTCGACGTCGGCCCCCGGCAGACCCTCGAGCGTGGTGCGCGGCACGATCTCGTCGGCGAAACGCATCGTCGACATGGTCAGCGTCTCGCCCAGCGGGCGGACGGCGGCGAGGTACTCCTTCGAACGCAGCACGACGCGGCCGATGGCGACCTTGTTCTCGCTCGTCATCGCGGAGTGCAGCAGCGCGTAGGGCTTGGTGCCGGTCTTGTCGGGCACCAGGTAGTACGAGCTCTCGTAGTACAGCGGGTCGATCTCGTCCAGGTCGACGAACTCCTCGATCTCGATCAGCCGCGAGGCCTTCGGGGCGATCGCCTCGAGCTCCTCGGGCGTGATCGTCACGTAGGTGTCGGGCGAGATCTCGTAGCCCTTCACGATCTCGTCCAGGCCGACCTCCTCCCCGTCCACCGACGACACCCGCTTCTGGCGGATGCGCGCGCCATCCTTGGCGTGCAGCTGGTTGAACCGGACGTCCTTGGACCGCGTCGCCGTGTAGAGCTTCACGGGGACGTTGACGAGACCGAAGGAGAGTGCCCCGCTCCAGATCGCTCGAGGTGCCATGACCTAATCCTCTCCGGCCCGTACCAGGGCCTTGAACGTAGGATGGCGCAGCGTCCTGGACGCCGTCCACTCCGTGAACTCGATGTCTGCCGCGTGCACCGGTTCGACAAAGGTGGTTCCCGCCGGGACCGTGCCCGAATCGAACGGGCTCGTCTCTCTTGACTGCAGCAGGGCTTCCAACTCATCGATCAGATCGCTGGTGAGGCCCGACCCCGCCTTGCCTGCGCACCGCAACGTGCCGTCGTCCTGCCGCTCGCCGAGCACGACGGCGCCGATATGGCCGCTGCGCCCGTCCCTGCCGAGCGTGTAGCCGCCGATCTGCAGCCGGACGCGCTGCGTGTTCTTGACCTTGATCCACGCGCCGCTGCGCCGGCCGGCCTCGTACGGCGCGTCGAGGCGCTTGCCGATGACGCCCTCGAGCCCGCGCTCGCGCGTGAACTCGAGCATCTCGCGGCCGGCGCCGACGTGGGCCGCGGGCGTCGTCCAGGACGGTCCCCCGAGCTCGAGGTCCTCCAGCAGCGAGCGCCGCGCCTCGTAGGGGAGCGAGGTCGTGCTGCGGCCCTCGAGGAACAGCAGGTCGAACGCCTGGTAGGTGACGGGGATCCGCTGTGCGAGCCTGGCCACGCGCGCGTCGCCCGTCACGTTGATGCGCTGCTGGAGCCGCTCGAAGCTCGGCCGGCCCGTCGTCGTCGAACGCGACGATCTCGCCGTCGAGCAGGCACTCGACCATGCCCAGCGAGGCGCCGAGCCCGCGCAGCTCCGGGTACGCCGCGGTCATCTCGAGCCCGCTCCGCCCGTGCAGGCGAACGCGCCCGCCCTGTACGGCGGCGAGGGCGCGGACGCCGTCCCACTTGATCTCGAAAGCCCAGTCATCGGTGTTTCGCGGAAGGGACGAGGGCTTCGCCAGCATCGGGGTGATCCCTTCCGGCAGCAGCTCCCGGCCGGGGTCCTGCGGCGGGTCCATCCGGTGGATCATCCAGTTCTTGCCGCCGGTCTGGAACAGCACGTAGCGACCCGTGACGCGCTCCCCCTGCAGCACGACGATCACCTCGTCGTCGCGGAACTTCTCCTCCTCGAACGTGCCCGCGTCCCAGATCGCCATCAGGCCGCCGCCGTACTCGCCGCGGGGGATCTCGCCGGAGAAGTCGAGGTAGGAGAGCGGGTGGTCCTCGGTGCGGACGGCGAGCCGGTTCTGGCGGGGATCGGGCGGGATGCCCTTCGGCAGCGCCCACGAGGCGAGCACGCCGTCGTGCTCGAGGCGGAGGTCCCAGTGCAGCGCGGTCGCGTGGTGCTCCTGGATCACGAAGCGACGCTCGCCGGCGGCCGCCGGCGCCTTGCCGTCGGGCTCGGGCGTCGTCGCGAAGTCGCGGCGGTCGCGGTACTCGTCGAGCGGCACGGTGCAGAGATTATCGGGGCCGGACGGTGGCTGCGATGCTCCGCGCCGCGACCGCGGCGGCCGGGTTCTTCGCCGTCACGATGCACGAGACGCTCTTGCCGAGCATGGCGCTGGTGAGCTTCAGCTTCGACGTCTTCTGCGTCTTCGAGACCTTGCCGCCGATGCGCCAGCCGTAGGCGAGCTTCGGCGCCGGTGCGGCCTTCCACTTGCCGGTGCCGCAGGTGAGCGTCTTGCCGACCTTCGGCGTGCCGGTCATCTTCGGCCGGGACGTCGAGACGGGCCGCGTGGCCGGGGTCGTGAAGGTGACCCAGCCGGAGATGGTCGTGCCCGCGCTGTTGGTGGCGACCAGCCGCGCGCGGTACGTGCGGCCGGCGGGGAGGGCGCCGACCGGGATGCCGACCGCGGCGGCGGCGGCAGCGTCGGCCAGCGCCACCGGGGTGCTCTTCGTCAGGTGGGCGACGTCGGGGCCGTACTGCGCGATGACGGTGGTGGCGACGCCGTTGGTGGCGACACGGCCGCTGACCGTCTTCGCCGTGGCCGCGACGCCGGCGATGGCCGGTGCGCCGACCAGGGTGGCGGTGCCGCCGCTGACGGCGCTGGCGGTGCCCCACGGGTTGGCGACCGTGACCGTGGCGTGCAGCGGCGTGCGGAGCGGCAGGCCGGCGATGTCGAGCGACGTGGCGCCGGCGAGAGCGCTGCGGGACGTGCCGTCGCTGGTGGTCACGACGACCGCCGGCTCGGCGCCGCCGACGGCCCGCTGCCAGGTGACGCGGAGCTTGCCCGGCAGCGCGGTCACGGTCACGCCCGAGACCGCCGGGGCCAGCTGTGCGTCGATCCAGGCGTTGTAGCGCGAGACGTCGGTGAACAGGCTCAGGTCGGTGCCGCAGATGGGGTCGGACGGATCGTCCGTCAGGATCGAGCTCGCGATGCCCACCTGGCGCGTCACGCCGCCCGTCGTCACGAGCAACGGTCCGCCGGAGTCGCCGAAGCAGATGCCCGGGACGTCCGCGCCGGCAGCGCAGATCTTCGGGCTCTCGTCGCAGGTTGCCTGCACCGGTAGCGTCGCCTCCTGCAGCAGCGACGGATACGTCAGCTGCGCCACGGGAAGCTTCTGAGTGGCCCCCCAGCCGATCGCGGTCGCCGCGCCGGGGGCCGGCGTCGTCGCCGACCGGGTGATCGCCGGCGCGGCGGTCGGTGCCGCCAGCAGGACCACGGCGACGTCCTCGGCGAGTGCGCCCGGGTCGTACGAGGGATGCGGCACGATCTGCCGCACCGGGAGGTGCTGGCCGCCGGCCGCGAGCAGGTCGGACTTGCCGGTCATGACGACCTGCGCGGACGGGAGCGCCGGCACGCCGTCGCCGTCGACCACGCAGTGCGCCGCGGTGAGCACGGCGTAGGGCGCGATCACGGTCGCGCCGCAGAACTGGCCGTCGTTGTCGCTCAGCCCCGCGAACACGAGCGCGGCCATCGACGGGTACGAACCCGCCACGGAGCCGCCCACGATGCGCGGCGAGGTGCCGGCATGGGCAGCGGGCGCGAGCGCGAACGCCAGCGCGGCGATGAGGGGGAGCAGTCGCAGACGCACGAGAAGTCGGGCGCCAACATACGACGATTAGCAGGGAATTGACTACCCCGAACTAGGCGCTCGGGTGCGTCATGGCCATCGGGCACGACCCAGCGCGTCGTAGTCCTCGGCCGACAGCAGGCCGACTCCAGGGCCGACTCGCGCAGCGTCATGCCCTTCTTGTGCGCCTTCTTGGCGATCTCGGCGGCGCTTGTCGTAGCCGATGTGCCGGTTCAGCGCCGTGACCAGCATCAGCGAGTGCGTTCAGGTGCTCGTCGATGCGCTCGGGTCCGGCTCGATGCCGACGGCGCAGTGGTCGTCGAACGCGCGGCAGGCGTCGGCCAGCAGGCCGGATCGACTCGAGCACGTTGTGCACCATCACCGGCTTGAAGACGTTGAGCTCGAAGTTGCCCTGCGAGCCGCCGAACGCGACCGCGGCGTCGTTGCCGAACACCTGGACGCAGACCATGGTCAGCGCCTCGGACTGCGTCGGGTTGACCTTGCCCGGCATGATCGAGGAGCCCGGCTCGTTCTCCGGGATCGCGATCTCGCCGATGCCGCAGCGCGGGCCGGAGGCCAGCCAGCGCACGTCGTTGGCGATCTTCATCAGCGCGCCGGCCAGGGTGCGCAGCGCGGCGCTGAGGCGGTGACCATCGCGTCGTGCGCCGGCGAGCGCGGCGAACTTGTTGTCGGCGGAGCGGAACGGCCGGCCGGTCTCCTGCGCGATACTTGGCGCGCGGCGGCTCGCCGAACTGCGGGTGCGCGTTCAGCCCGGTGCCGACGGCGGTGCCGCCGATCGCGAGGTCGTACAGGCCCGGCGATGCGCCTGCGCGGACGCTCGCGAGGCACTGGTCGAGCTGCGCGACCCAGCCGCCGATCTCCTGGCCGAGCGTGATCGGCGTGGCGTCCTGCAGGTGCGTGCGGCCGATCTTGACGACGTCGGCGAACGCCTCGGCCTTCGCCGCGAGCGTGTCGCGCAGCTGCCCGACGCCGGGCAGCAGGCACGTCCTCGATCTGCTCGACGACGGCGATGTGCATGGCGGTCGGGAAGGTGTCGTTGGAGGACTGGCCGCGGTTGACGTCGTCGTTCGGGTGGACCGGCGTCTTCGAGCCCATCTCGCCGCCGGCCAGCTCGATCGCGCGGTTGGAGATCACCTCGTTGGCGTTCATGTTCGACTGGGTGCCCGAGCCGGTCTGGAACACGACGAGCGGGAAGTGGTCGTCGAGCGTCGCCCGCGATCACCTCGTCGGCGGCGCGCGACGATCAGGTCGACCTTCTCCGGCGGCAGCTGCGCCGAGCTCGCCGTTGGCGATGCGCCGCGCCCTTCTTCAGGATGCCGAGCGCGCGGATGATCGGACGGGTGAAGCGGAAGCGGTCGACGCCGATCGGGAAGTTCTGCGATCGAGCGCTGCGTCTGCGCGCCCCAGTAGCGGTCGGCCGTGAACCTCGATCGCTCCCATCGAGTCGGTCTCGGTGCGAAACTCGGTCATGGCCCGGAGGATATGCCTATGCTCTGGCGTGTGAGCCAGCAACGCACGCGGCCGGTATGAGCGGCTTCGCCTCGCTCCAGGGCTCGCTGCTGGTCGCGTCTCCGGACCTGCTCGACCCGAACTTCCGGCGCACGGTGGTGCTGCTCACCGAGCACGATGCGGAGGCCGCGATGGGCGTGGTGCTGAACCGCCGGCTGGAGATCGCGGTGGTGGACGCGGTGCCCGTCCTGGCCGATCTGGTCGAGGACGGCGCGCAGGTGTTCGAGGGCGGCCCGGTGCAGTCCGGCTCGGTGCTGGCGCTGGCCGACTTCAACGAGCCGGCCCAGTCGGCGGCGCTCGCGTTCGGCTCGATCGGCTACCTGCGCGGCGACGAGGATCCGGCCGAGCTGATCGGCGACGTCACCGCCGTGCGCGTCTTCTCCGGCTACAGCGGCTGGGGCCCGGGCCAGCTCGAGGCCGAGCTCTCCCAGGAGGCGTGGATCACCGTCCCCGCCGAGCCGGACGACGTCTTCGGCGACCCCGACGGCCTGTGGAACCGCGTGCTGGAGCGCAAGGGCGGCCGCTACCGCCTGGTGGCCCGCATGCCGGACGATCCCTCTCTGAACTGAGGAGACCGCGGGAGCCGGATTGTCTGACTTTAGTCAGACAAATCGAGGCGCGCGAATGACGCATTGTCCGCATCCGAACACGCACGCACTGTCACAGATCGCGCGATCCGCGCGAGTTCCGCGCGGGTCCTGTGATCGGGGTCTGACCCCCGAAAACCTCCGATTGGGGTCAGACCCCAACGCTAGTCCCTCGGGGCCAGGGCCTCGTTCAGGCGCTCCAGGTACTCGGCCGCGGAGATCTCGACCGCGCCGAGGCGCTCCAGATGCGGGCTCAGCATCTGGATGTCGTACAGTTCGAAGCCGTGCGTGCGCAGGTGCGACGCCGACCAGGCCAGCACCAGCGAGCCCGAGCCGGGCGCGTCGTGGAACATCGACTCGGCCATGAACGCCCGGCCGATCGTGACGCCGTACAGGCCCGCGACCAGCCCGCCGTCGGACCACGCCTCGAACGAGTGCGCGAACCCATCCGCGTGCAGCGCCCCGTACGCGGTGCAGAGGCGCTCGGAGATCCAGACGTCGTGCGGCTCGTCCCAGCGTGCGCACCGGCGCATCACCTCGGCGAACGACGTGTCGATGCGCAGCTCGAAGCCGTGCGCGCGCTGGCGCCGCAGGGTCCGCTCGATGCGGGGCGCCTCGAGCGGCAGGATCGCGCGCGGATCGGGGGCGTACCAGCGCACGCGGCCCCGCGAGCGCCGGCCCTGGTCCATCGGGAAGTAGCCCGCCGCGTAGGCGCGGAGCAGGAAGCCGGGCTCGAGCTCGTCGTCCGTCACGTCAGAACGGCATCCAGCGCGCGTCGGGATCGTCGAGCTGCGCGAGCCGCTGCGCCGCCACGTCGAGGTGGCCGAGGCTGGCGACGAAGCCGACGGCCAGCACCTCGCGCAGCGCGACCAGGCCCGGCAGGCGCGGATCGTCCGGATCGGCGCCGAACGCCGTCGCGAACGTGCGGAAGCTCGCGCGATCGCCGCGGAACCGGCGCTCCGTGACCTCCAGCGCCGCGAGGTCGTAGAGGGCCGGCCCGACCGCGATCTGCTCCAGGTCGACGAGCACCGCCTGCCCGGCCGCGACCCGGAAGTTGCCGGCGTGCGCGTCGGTGTGCAGCAGCGCCGGCGGCCCCTGCAGCGCACCGACGAGACGCTCCGCCCGCTGGTAGACGCCGCCGTCGATGCCCCGCGCGGTCAGCCACGCGAGCGGGTCCCAGGCCGGCGCGCGGTCGAGGAACGCGGCGCCCGCGCGGTGGAACGCCGCCAGCGCGCGGCCCATCGCGGCGGGATCGAACGAGCCGTCTGCGGGCGCCTCCTCCCACAGCGACACGACCCAGCCGTCGTGCTCGACCGGGCCCTCGACCGGCGGTGCGATCGGCGCGCCCGCCGCCGCCAGGTCGTACGCCAGCTCGACCAGGTCGGCCCCGCCGCGGTCGACCCGCACGATGCCGGCCGGCGACCGGTAGACGGCGCCGCCCGACGCCCGCAGCAGCACGAGCGGACCGGACAGGCCCAGCGCGTCGCGCGCGATCGGAGCCAGCTCGCTCACGTGTAGATCACCGTCGTCCCGCCGTCCGTCGCCTCGAGCGCGCCGTGCGATGCATCGCGCAGGGCCTCGCGGAACCGCTCCGCCGCGTCGGCCGGCAGCGTGAACGTGCACGTCACCGCCTCGTCGTAGGTCTGCTCCAGATCACGCCCGGCGAACGCTGCGATGGTGCGCAGCGCCGACGACGTCTGCTCGTGCTCGTACCGCACGACGAGGCGCACCGCGGGCGTCGCCTGCCGCACCCGGGCGTCGGCGAGCGCCAGCGCCAGCGCGCCGGAGTAGGCGCGCACCAGCCCGCCGATGCCGAGGTTGGTGCCGCCGTACCAGCGGACCACCACCGCCGCGACGTCGGCCAGCCCGGCGCCGGTGAGCGTCTGCAGCATCGGCGCACCGGCCGATCCCGCCGGCTCGCCCGCGTCGCTGGAGTAGGCGGTGCCGTCGTGCAGCACGAAGGCCGGCACCACGTGGGTGGCGTCGCGATGGAGCCCGTCCTGCTCCGCGAAGAACGCCTCGGCCGCGGCGCGATCCCTCACGGGGACGGCGCGGGCACGGAACCGCGATCCCCGTTCGCGAATCTCGACCTCGGCCGGACCTGCGAGCGTCCGAAACGCCTCCACGGCGGCGACAATACCGGCATGAGCACTTCCGAGGGACCGATGGCCATGCCGCCCGGGTATCCGCACTGACCGGCCGCTTCCACGACCGGGCCGGCGTCTCGGACGCGCTGGCCGAGAGCTTCGCCGCCGTCCGGGCCGAGCTGCACATCGCCGGACCGTTCCCCGACGCCGTCGAGGACGCGGCGCAGGCGGCCGCCGCGCGCGGCCCCGCGCCCGCCGATCGCGTCGACCGCACCGATCTGCCGCTGGTCACGATCGACCCGCCCGGCAGCACCGACCTCGACCAGGCGCTGCACCTGACGGAGCAGGGTGACGGCCTGCGCGTGCACTACGCGATCGCCGACATCGGGGCGTTCGCCGAGCGCGGCGGCGTCATCGAGGAGGAGTCCTGGAAGCGCGGCGTGACCGCCTACGGGCCCGACTACAAGACGCCCGTCTACCCCGCCGTGCTGTCGGAGGGCGCAGCCAGCCTGCTGCCCGGCGGCCCGCGGCCGTGCTTCCTGTTCACCGTCGACCTGGACGCCGTCGGTGAGGGCGTCGCGTTCTCGATCGAGCGCGCGATGGTGGAGAGCCGGCGCAAGCTCACGTACGCCGAGGCGCAGCGCGACGGCATGCCGCTGCTGGAGCGCCTCGGCACCCTGCGCGAGGCCCGCGCGAACCTGCGCGGTGCGACGCGGCTCGATCTCCCCGCGCAGGAGGTGGTGCCCGACGACCGCAACCGGTGCGGCTTCCGGCTGCACTGGGAGGAGCGGCTGCCGATCGAGGACTGGAACGCGCACGTCTCGCTGCTGGTCGGCATGGGCGCGGCCGAGCAGATGCTCGCCCACGGCCTCGGCTTGCTGCGCGTGATGGAGCCGCCGGATCCGGAGCGGCTGGCGGCGGCTCGGGTGGCGGCGGCGAAGCTGCAGGGCGTTGCCGCGCTGACCGCCATGCGGCAGGCGATGGGACGCGCGCGCTACGCCTTCTTCGACGGCGAGCCGCCGAAGGAGGCCGCGCACTGGGCGCTGGCCGCGCCGTACGCCCACGTCACCGCGCCGCTGCGCCGGCTCTGCGACCGGTACGTGCTGGAGTTGCTCGCCGACGGCCCCGACGAGGCGCTGCGCGCGTCGCTCGCCCGTCTGCCCGAGACGATGGCGAAGGCCGACGCCCGGGCGGGCCGCCTGGAGCGCGAGCTGATCGACGCCACGGAGACGTGCACGCTCGCCGGCCGGATCGGCGACCGGTTCACGGCGGTCGTCCTGGCCTCCGACGATCGTGGCGCCCAGATCCAGATCGAGGAGCCGCCGGTGGTCGCCCGGCTCGACACGCCGGCGGTGCCCGGAGCGACCCTCGACGTGACGCTGGTGGCCGCCGATCCGCGGACGCGGGAGATCACCTTTCGAGCCGGTACTCAAGTTCCAGCATGATTCAACCGATTTAGCACCTGCAAGTCCGCCGGAGCTCACGCGTCCCCCTTCGCTCCTATTGACTCCGGCGGTCGGGAAGCCCAAGCCCTTCCCCCATCCCCACCAGAGGCCGGCGCGTCGCCCCCACGACCGCCGGCCTCAGGCCTGTCCTGGGACGGTCTACAGGGTGAAGACGGGCCGCAGCGCGTCGTACACCGCGCGGTACCGGGCGTAGGCGTCGTCGTAGACGGCGGCGTTGCCGGGGTCGGGCTGCAGGGGCGCACCGCCCTGCCGCGACATCGCCGCGGCCGCGGCGGCGACGGTCGGGTACGCCCCGGCGCCCGCGGCGGCCAGCATCGCGGCGCCGCGCGCGGTCGTCTCGACATCGGCTGCGGCGGCCACCGGCAGACCCGTCACGTCGGCCCGGATCTGACGCCACAGCTGCGACCGGGCGCCGCCGGCCACGCACACGATCTCGCGCGGCTCGAGGCCCGAGGTGCGCATCGCACCGAGGATGTCGCGCAGCGCGTAGGCGGAGCCCTCGAGCAGCGACCGCAGCAGGTGCGCGCGCGTGTGCGCCGGCGTCAGGCCGTACCAGACGGCGCGCGCGTCGGCATTCCACTCCGGCGCCATCGCACCCATCAGGCACGGCAGCCAGATCGCGCCCTCCGACCCGGCCGGAGCCTGCCCGGCCAGCTCGTTCAGCAGCTCGTAGACGTCGACCCGCTCCTCGCCGGCCCGATCGAGCTCCTCGCGGCCGAGGTGGTCGCGGAACCACCGGTACGCGCCGCCGGACACGAAGCCCGGGTTCTCGAGCAGCCACGTCTCGGGGTCGGCGTGCGGGTGCAGCTCGACCAGCCGTGTCGGATCGAAGACGGGCTCCGGGGTGACGGCGCAGACGGGCTCCGCCGTGCCGATCACGTCGCACACGGCGCCCGGGTCGACGACGCCCGCGCCGAGCGTGGCGGCCATCTCGTCGCCGCAGCCGCACACCACGAGCACGCCAGCCGGCAGTCCCGTGGTCTCGCGCAGCCACGGCGCGATGGTGCCGAGCACGCCGTGCGGCGGCACCACCGGTGCGAGCCGGTCGAGATCGATGCCGAAGCCGTCGCAGATGCCCGCGTGCCAGTCGCGCGCACGCACGTCGACCAGCATCGAGCTGGAGGCGTTCGACGCGTCGACGCCGTAGACGCCGGAGGCCGCCAGCGCCACGAACGAGCCGGGGAGGAGGAACCGCGCGGTGCGCGCGAACAGCTCCGGCTCGCGTTCGCGGATCCACGCGATCTTCGCGCCGACGTGTCCGCCGTCGAGGTTGCAGCCGGTGGTCTCGTACAGGTGGCCGGGATCGACGCGCTCGGCGAGCCGGCCGCACACCTCGTCGCCGCGGCGGTCCATCCAGATGATCGCGTCGCGCAGCGGCTCGCCCGCCTCGTCCACGCACACCAGCCCGTCCAGCTGCGCGCCGAACGACATCGCGACGATGCGCGAGCGGTCGACGCCGGCGGTCGCCTCGGCCACCGTGCGGCCGAGGGCGCCGAGCCACGCGCGCGGATCCTGCTCGGCCCAGCCCGGCCGCGGGTAGAGCACGTCGTAGCCCTCGTAGGCGACGGCGAGCAGCTCGCCCTGCACGTCGATCAGCTGCGCGCAGGTGCCCTGCGAGCCGACGTCGATGCCGAGGACGAGGTCGCTCATGCCGGCCCCCGGCGGTAGACCGTGAAGTCGAAGGCGTCGGCCACGTGGTACTCCTGTGCGGCCGCCAGTGCGGCGTCGGCTTCGTCGTAGTCGACCTGGCGGAGCTCGAGCAGCGGCGCGCCCTCCGCCACCCCGAGCGAGGCGGCGAGGAACGCGTCGGCGGTGACCGGCCGCAGCGTCGCGACGCCGTGGTGGATCGCCGCGCCGAAGGCGGCGTACAGCGACTCGCCGTCGACCGGCGTGCCGGGGCGGACGTAGTCGACCGAGTAGACGACCGGCCGGACGTCGGCGGTGCGGACGCGGCGCACGACGAGCGCCCGCTCGACGCCGAGCGCCTCGCTCACCCAGGCGGGCGCGGGCTCCTCGGCGACGGTCCGCTCGCTCGTGCCCGGCACCTGCCCGAACGACGCGATCACGTCGGTGACGCCGGCGTTGCGCTCCAGGTTGTTGCGCAGCAGCGGGCGGCCCGTGACGTAGGTGCCCGAGCCGTGCACGCGCCGCACCAGGCCCTCGTCCTCGAGCGCCCGCAGCGCGTCGCGCAGCGTCGGGCGGGAGATGCCGAGCGTGCGCGCCAGCTCGGGCTCCGAGGGCAGGCGCTCGCCGGGCGCGCGGGTGCCGCCGACGATCGCGTTGCGCAGCTCGCCGACCACCTGGCCGACCGCGGTCATGGCTCGACGACGACCTTGAGGACCTCGCCCGCGCGGATCCGGTCGAAGGCGGCGGGGGCCTCCTCCAGCGGGATCACCTCGCTGACGACGCCGCGGATGCCGCCCTCGTCCCGGGCCAGCATGTCGAGCGCCTGCACCTGGTCGCGGTAGCGCGAGGCGTAGGAGCCGTGCACCTGCACCTCCTGGTAGTGCAGGATGTTGGACGGGAAGCGCATGTGCGTCGTGCCCTTCGGCAGGCCGCCGAAGAACAGCACGCGGGCGCGCGGTGCGGCCATCTCCATCGCCTGCTCCTGCGCCTTGTCGGAGGAGCACGCGACGATCACCACGTCGGCCCCGAAGTCGTCGGTGGCCTTGCGGACGGCCTCGATGCCGGCGTCGCCGGTCACCTCGAGGTACTCCATGCGGTCGTCGCCGAGCACGCCGTCGGCGAGCGTCAGGCGGTTGGCCGCCGTCTCGAGCAGCAGCACCTGCGCGGCGCCCTGCGCACGGGCCAGGGCGCAGTGGGCGATGCCGACCGGGCCGGCGCCGATCACCGCGACCGTCTGGTCGAGGCCGATGCCGATGTCCTTGTGACCGCAGATCGCGTCGGAGAGCGGATCGGTGAAGGTGGCGTGCGCGGGCGAGAGGCCGGCCGGGATCTTGAAGAGGCCCTTGCACGCGATCTCGGGGATCGCCACGTACTCCGCGTACGCGCCCTGGAAGTCGAAGCCCATCAGCTGGTAGTGCAGGCAGATGTGCTCGTTGCCGCTGCGGCACAGGCGGCAGCGGCCGCAGTACAGCGTCGAGATGCAGTGCACGGCGTCGCCCACCGCCACGTGCCGCGCGTCATGGGCGTCGGGGCCGATCTCGAGGACCTCGCCCGAGATCTCGTGGCCGAGCACCCACGGCGCTTCGATGCGGCGGTCGCCGTTGAAGAACACCCGCACGTCCGTGCCGCAGATGCCGGTCGCCGTCACGCGCAGCAGCACGCCGTCGCTGGGGCACTCGGGGTCGGGGACGGTGCCGAGGGTCATCTTGCCGGGCCCCTGCCAGATCGCTGCGCGCAACGCTTCAACTCCAGTTGTCGGACAACTTGCCGCCCGGCACATTACACTCTCCGGCATGTCCGAGTTCATCTTCATGCTCACGCGCAACGACGTCACGCTGTCGGATGCCCGCTCCATCTACGCCTCCATCGCCGGCACGGGCCTGCGCCACATCGGCTGCAAGGACGTCGGCCTGCCCCAGCGACGAGCTCAAGGCGTTCATGGACGAGATCCGCGCCAACGGGCACACGTCGTACCTCGAGGTCGTCTCCGAGACCGACGAGGCGACGCTGCGGTCGGCCGAGGTGGCCGCCGCGATCGGCCCCGACTACCTGATCGGCGGCACCATCATCGAGCCGATCCAGCAGATCCTCGAGGGGACGTCGATCAGGTTCTTCCCGTACGTCGGCGAGATCGTCGGCCACCCGTGCCTGCTGCGGGGCTCGGTCGAGCGCATCTGCGACGACGCCCGCAAGGCCGAGGCGGCCGGCGTCGACGGCATCAACCTCCTCGCCTACCGCTACGACGGCGACGTGCCGGCCCTCGTCCGCGCCGTCTCCGAGGCCACGACGCTGCCGCTCATCTGCGCCGGCTCGGTCGACTCCGTCGCGCGCATCGAGGAGCTGCGCGACCTCGGCGTGTGGGCCTTCACGATCGGCACCGCCGCGCTCGACGGCGTGATCGTCGAGGGCGAGCCGCTCGCGGGCCAGCTCGCGGCCACGCTCGCCGCGGCGGGCTAGCGGCGGGCGGGCGGAGGAGCCGTGGCTCCCCCGCCGGCGACCGCTAGTGGTGGATGTGGAACGTGAACCGGAACGACGTCGCGTCGATGGCGTGCAGCTGCATCGTGCCGCGCGCGTCGCGGTACTTGCCGGTGCCGCCCGTGATGGCCAGCACGGAGTCGCCCGCGTCGAGGAACGGACCCTGGACGACGATCTGCCCGCCCTTCAGCGCGTTCGTCCACGAGCACTCCCAGGACACGCCGACCGCGGTCCGCACGCAGCTGCCCTGGCTGGTGCCGACCTGCTTGGTGTTCGTCTTGTCGAACAGCTGGTTGCCGAACGCGAGCGTGTCGCCGATCGAGTCGCCGACCGGGGCGTTGTCGATCACGGTGTCGGTCGTGGCGCGCTCCACGACGGTGACCTTGGTCGCGCGCCGGTCGTTGTCCTTGCCCTTGTGGCCGCCCGCGACGGCCACCGAGCCGAGCGCGACGATGGCGGCGGCGCCGACCAGCAGGCCGACGACGAGATTGCGCTTGCTCTTCACGTTTCCCCCTCAGGTCCGTGGTGCGGGGACGATCCTACTCCCCTGCGACGGATACGTCGAGAAACGCGCGATCAGCCGGCGACGATGACGTGCGTGACGCCCGGGCCGTGCATGCCGAGGATGAGCTTCTTCTCGATGTCGGCCGTCCGGCTGGGCCCGCTCTGGAAGGCGGCCATCGAGCTGGCCGGCAGCCGCCGCAGGGCCTCCGCCAGCCCGCCCACCAGGTTGGACGACTCGACCACGCACACGTGCCGCGGCGCGATCAGCGCCGCCGCGCGGCCGGCGAGCGCCGTCGTGACGATGGAGCCCGTCGCGGCGACGGCGAGCGCGCAGCCGGTGACGGTCGCCTCGAGCGCGCCCAGCCGCACGCGGTCGGCGTAGACCTCGGCGTACGACGGCGCGTCGATGCCAGTCGCCGCCAGCGCGGCGCGCACCGGCTCCAGGTACGGCCCGAGATCGTCGGCCAGGGCCACCAGGCGGGCGTCGCCGAGCGCCGTCACGACCGCGGCGGCGACGTCGTCCGGAGCGCACTGCTCGCAGGTGCCCTGCACGGCCTCGAGCTCGAACTGGAAGCGCCCGTAGAGGTCGTCGCCGGCCCGCAGCTCGGTGTGCACCGGCGGCAGCGTGGCGACGTCGGGCAGCGCCGGCCCGGGGTTGGCCGCAGCCAGCCGCGCGAGAAACGCCTCGCGCTCCATCAGCGCTTCCGCCACGGCAGCAGCAGGTCGCGGCCGCGCGTCCAGCGGCCGAGGAAACCCGGAGCCCGGTGCAGCACGCCCGAGCGCGCGATCAGCCGCAGCGGGCCGAGCCCGACCGGGCCGCTCAGGCGGTACACGAACGGCCGCGACCAGGCGTACGACCAGGCGCTGTACGCCGACCGCTCGAGGAAGCCGGGGATGCGCCGCTCGGCGCGGTCGCGGCGCAGGTCCAGCAGCAGGTCGTGGATCGGGATCTCGACCGGGCAGATGTCGTCGCAGGCCGCGCACAGGCTGGACGCGTGCGCGACCTCCATGCCCTCCGCCTGCGGCTTGAAGAGCGGCGTCAGCACCGCGCCGATGGGGCCGCCGTAGACCCAGCCGTAGGCGTGGCCGCCGACCTGGCGGTAGACGGGGCAGACGTTCTGGCAGGCGCCGCAGCGGATGCAGTTCAGGATCTCCTGGTAGCCCGTGCCGAGGATCGACGACCGGCCGCCGTCGACGATCACGACGTGCATCTGCTCGGGCCCGTCGACCTCGCCCTCGCGCCGCGGGCCGCTGGTGAGGCTGAGGTAGGTGGAGATCGCCTGGCCGGTGCCGCTGGCGGCGAGCATCGGGATCAGCACGCCGAGGTCGTCGAGGCGCGGCAGGATCCGCTCGACGCCGACCAGGGCGACGTGCACCGGCGGCAGCGAGGTGGAGAGACGGCCGTTGCCCTCGTTGGTGACGAGCACGACGGTGCCCGTCTCGGCGACGGCGAAGTTGCAGCCGGTGATGCCGACGTCGGCCTTCAGGAAGCTCTCGCGCAGCTGGGCCCGGGCGAACCCCGTCAGCTCGGCCGCCGTGTCGTCCAGTTCGCGGCCGGCGAGCTTCGAGAACAGCTCGCGCACCTCGCCCTGGGTCTTGTGGATGATCGGCGCGATCACGTGGCTCGGCCGGTCGCCGTCGAGCTGGACGACGTACTCGCCGAGGTCGGTCTCGACGACCTCGATGCCGGCCGCCTCGAGCGCCGGGTTGAGCTCGATCTCCTCGCTCAGCATCGACTTCGACTTCACGGCCAGGCGTGCGCCGGCGTCGTTGCAGATGCCGACCACGATGCGATTCGCCTCGGCGGCATCGGCCGCGTAGTGCACCTGGGTGCCGGCCGCCGCGCAGGCGTCGGCGAACTGGGCGACGAGCGCGGGCAGGTTCGCCACGGCGTGCGACCGGATGTCGCGCGCAAGCCGTCGCAGCGCCGGCCGGTCGTTGTGCTCGAACCGGTGCCAGAGGTGCGCCACGGTGCCGTCGACGGCGCCGGGGATCGCCTGGCGCTGGAACGGCTTCACCAGCTGTTCGGCGGCGCGCTCCTCGAACGTCGTGCCGGTCAGGTGGTCGCTCACGGGAGCGCCTCCGCGAGCAGCGACGCGAGGTGGATCGTGCGCACGTGGGAGCCGGTCCGCGACAGCCGTCCGCCCAGGTGCAGCAGGCAGCCGCCGTCACCCGACACCAGCACATCGACCTCGGCGGCGGCGACGTCGGCGAGCTTGGAGTCGGCCATGGCCACGGACACGTCGGGATACCGGACCGAGAACGTGCCGCCGAAGCCGCAGCAGCGGTCGCTCGACGACAGGTCGACGAACTCCAGCCCCTCGACCGCGTGCAGCAGCTTACGCGGCGCCTCCTTGACGCGCAGCTCGCGCAGGGCGTGGCACGAGTCGTGGTACGCGACCCGGCCCTGCCAGGCGAACGCCGGCAGCGGCCGCCCGGCCACGAGCTCCGACCACTCCACGACGCGGGCCGAGACGCCGCGCGCGAGCTCCTCGTCGCGATCGCCGTGGAACAGCTCGCGCCAGTGCTTCTTCATCATCGCGCCGCACGAGCCGGAGGGCACGACGACCGGCCCCGCGGTGCGGGCCAGCGCGCGCACCGTCGGGCGCGCCACCCGGCGTGCGGCGGCGTCGAAGCCGGAGTTGAAGCCCGGCTGGCCGCAGCACGTCGTCCCCTTCGCGCCGCCGACGTCGCAGCCGCAGGCCTCGAGCACCCGCGTCGCGTCGACCACCGTCTGCGGCGACATCAGGTCGCCCAGGCAGGTCGGGAAAAGGATGACGGGGAGGCGCCCGGTGGGCACCTCCCCGTCGTTGGTTCCGGTCGCGGCCATCTGGCCGGAGAGTATTACGCTCCCTGGTTGATGAAGCGGCCGAGGACCTCGTACTTCTGCGGGTTCGAGCTGCGCAGGTAGTAGGCGTAGCAGAGCGACAGCAGCGGCACGAGCACGCCGATGATGCCGATCGGTGAGAACTGCAGCTCGCTCCCCATGTACGCCACGTCGATCCAGGGGATCTCGAACACCGGGTTCACGTACCACGCGCCGGCGGCGAGGAAGTACAGGTTCGAGTACAGCAGCAGCAGCACGTAGACCTGGCCCAGGAAGCCGATCCACGGCGCCGCGACCGTCTTCCACGGGTGCATCTCGGTCGGATGCTCCTTGCGGAAGTAGAAGAAGGTCGAGAGCGCCGTCAGCGCCTGGACGAGCACGATCCAGATCACGCCCTGGACGGCGAGCCACCCGTACATCTCGAGCGGCAGCCGGTTCAGGAACCAGAAGGTGAGGATCAGCGCGGTGCTCAGCGCCAGGACGGAGATGATCGCCACGTGCGGGGTCTTGTGCACCGGGTGCGTGCGGCCGAGCGCGCGGGGCAGGATGCCCTCGCGGCCGAGCGCGTACCAGTACCGGATGCCGGCGTTCGAGAGCGCGGCACCGCAGGCGAGCGCGCCCGTGACGATCAGCCAGTCCATCGCCGCGGCGGCGAAGTGGCCCACGTAGGCCTCCATCGGCCCGGTCACGATGTTCGCGAAACCGGGGACGAAGGTGAAGCCGTTCAGCGTCACGGGCTCCGTTGCCGCACCGCCCGCGAAGGCCGTGTCGAGCGCGCCCTTGTGACCGTAGGCGCTGACGACTGCCCACATCATCACGGTGTAGAGCAGGCCGACGCCGATGCACGAGAAGTAGACGGCGATCGGGATCGTCCGCTGGGGATCCTTCGACTCCTCGGCGTAGTTGGGAGCCGCCTCGAAGCCGACCCACGACCAGAACGCGAAGAAGACGCCGATGCCGGGCGCCACGCCTTCGCCGAAGTTCCACGGCAGGATCGGCGAGATCTCCACGCCCTCCGCACCCCCCTGGAACAGCACGCCGGCCGTGAAGACCAGGATGATCACCAGCTCGCCGATGAGCGCGACGCCGAGGATCTTGGCCGAGATCTGCACGTCGAAGTAGCCGAGCGCGGCCACGCACACCACCGCGAACAGGGCGTACCACACCCAAGGGAGAGAATCGAAGCCGGTATGAACGAGCAGCGTGTTCTGCGTGAACGCCGAGAACCCGCCGATCAGCGAGGTGCCGAAGATGGTGTACGCGACCATCAGCGAGAAGCCCGACATCAGGCCGAGCGGCCGGCCGAGGCCGTGGCTGACGAAGGTGTACATGCCGCCCGCGGCGCGGATCTTGAGGCACATCTGGACGTACGCGACCGAGAAGATGGTCAGGACGATGGTCGCGAACAGGAAGGCGCCCGGTCCGCCGTAGCCCGACCCGAGCGGGCCGACGTACGGCGTGTTGAACAGCGTCACCGCCAGCGGCGCCGAGCCGGTGACGCAGAGGAAGAGGATCGAGGTGAGACCGACGGCCGATGATTTGAGCTGATGGACATCCTCGCGTGTCGAGATGTCCACGTTGCTCACCGTGCCCTCGTGGTGCAGATCAGTCAAGTTGGCCTCCCAGCCTCGTTCCCCACGTGACTTGCTGCGCAATCTTGCACCGGCGGAGCTGCCGCTGCAAGGGACGGGGCCTGCGTTCGCCGTCACACGCCGTTCCCCTACACTCGTGGCGTGGCCGACCACCTGGAGCTGCTGCACGCGGCGCTCGCCGCGGAGGCCGAGGGGCAGACCATCCTCCTCGCGGGCGGGCGCGCGCCCGAGCCGTTCGCGCGGGCCGCGGCCGCGTATCGCGCGTCGTGGGAGGCGGCCCCGCCGGACGCCTACGGACGGCTCGCCGGTGCCGTCAAGGCCGCGATCCTCGGCGACGACGCGGGGGCGACCGCCCGCTACGTGCTCGGCCAGGTACCGGCCGATGCGGCGTCGCCGGTGGCCGCCTATGCGGTGGCGATGGCGCGGCTGGCGCTCGCCGACGACGAGGCCGCCGCGGCGGCTGCCGCCGGCATGGCCGCCGGCGGCGAGGCGTTCGAGCGCACCGCCGCGGCGCTGGGTGCGCTCGCCCGCCATGATCCGGCGGCCTACACCGACGCGTTGCAGGCCATCGTGGCCGACTTCGAGGGCCGCGACGCGCACCTCACCGGCGTCGCCATCGCCGATACCGCGGTGATGCTGGAGCGCCTCGCCGAGCCGCGCGGCATGCAGGCCGCGCTCGCCTCGCGGGTGCTGCCGCCGGCCTGATCGTCAGGCGGGGACGGCGGCGCGCACGGCTGCGCCGATGCGGCGGATGCCCTCGGTGACGGTCTCGGGCGCGGCCGCCAGCGAGATGCGCACCAGGCCGGCGCCGCCGGGGCCGAAGGTGTCGCCCGGCGCGCACGCCACGCCGTGGTCGCGCACCAGGTGCTTCGCGAACTCCAGCGTGTCCGAGGTGGCGGCGGAGACGTCGGCGAAGATGTAGAAGGCGCCGCGCGGCTCGGCCACGAACAGGTTCTCGTCCCGCAGCGCCGCCACCGCCAGGTCGCGCCGCGAGCGGTAGGCGGCGCGCATCTCCCGCACGCAGTCCTGCGGGCCCGACAGCGCCGCGACGGCCGCCCACTGCGCGGGTGCGGTCGGGCACGACACCTCGACCTCGGGCACCTTGGAGAGCGTGCCGACCAGCTCGGCCGGCGCGGCCAGGTAGCCGATGCGCCAGCCGGTCATGGCGTACGTCTTCGACAGGCTGTAGACCGTCACGACGTGGTCGGGCGCGAACGGCGCCGACGCGACGTGCTCGCCGTCGAAGGCCATCTCGTCGTACACCTCGTCCGACAGCACGTAGAGGCCGTTGCGCACCGCGATGCCGACGGTGGCCGCGACCGTGTCGCGCTGCCAGACGGCGCCGGTGGGGTTGGACGGCGTGTTCGTGATCAGCACCTTCACGCCCGGGCGCGCGGCGAGCTGCTCGAGCGCCTCCAGGTCGGGCTCGAAGCCGTTCGCCGCGGGTAGCGGGTAGCGGACGATCTCGAGGCCGAGCAGCGTGCAGATGCCGACGTAGTTGGGCCAGCTCGGGTCGGGCACCAGCACCGCGTCACCGCGGTCGGCGAGTGCGGCGAGCGTGCTGAAGACGCCCTGGACGCCGCCGACGGTGGCGACGATCTGGTCGGGGCTCACGTCGTGCCCGGCGCGGCGGGTGATGCTCGCGGCGGCGGCCTCGCGCAGCTCGGTGATGCCGCGGCTGGCCGTGTAGCGCGTCCGGCCGGCGCGGGCGGCGGCCCCGGCGGCCTCGACGATGTGCGGCGGCGTGTCGAAGTCAGGCTCGCCGAAGCTGAGGTTGAGCGTGTCGCCACGCTCCATCGCCAGCTCCATGATGGCGCGGATGCCCGAGCGGGGAAGGGCCGCGATCGCGGCGCTGGGAGCGGGCGGTCGCGGTGTCATCGCTCGACTCGCTCGGCGAGGCGGTTGCGCTCGGGCGACCAGCGCCGGGCCAGCAGCCCGTCGGCCAGCGACAGGTCGATGTCGGCTGCCACGACGCCGACCTGGCCGTACGGCAGCTGGGCGACCAGCGTCCCATCCGGGGCGACGACGCCGGTGACCGAGCCCTGGTCGGCGCCGGCGTTGTTGGACTGCGCGACGTACACCGTGTTCTCCAGCGCGCGCAGCATCAGCGCCTTCTCGTTGTACGGGTTCGATGCGTCGATCCACCGCGTCGGCAGCGGGCCGCCGTCGGTGGTCACCCAGTGCGGCACGAAGATCACCTGCGCGCCGTCCAGCGTCAGCGCGCGGCTGATCTCGGGGTAGCGGAACGCCTCGTGGCAGATCGCGATGCCAAACGTCAGGCCGCCCGCCGTGAACGTGCGCCGGCCGCTGCCGGCGACGTACGGCGCCTCCTCCGACGGATCGATCTGCGTCTTTATCTGCTCGCCGAGTCGGCTGCCGTCGGCGTCGAGCACGACGCAGACGATCTCGCGGCCGGCCGCGGTCGGGCGCTCGGTGCCGACGATCGTGACGACGCCCGCCCGGCGCACGGCGGCGGCGATCTCGTCGAGGGCGCCGTCGAGCTCGCCGGCCGTGACGTCGGGCACGTCGCGCGGCTGGTTGCGATGGCCCGGCACCGCCGTCTCCGGCAGGCAGACGACCTGCGCGCCGAGGCGCGCCGCTTCCTCGACCGCGGCGATCGCCGCCGGGACGGCCTCGGCGAGCGTGGCCGTGAGCGGCGTCGAGGCGACGGCGATGCGGACGGTCGGCATGCCCACAGGCTAACTGCGGAAGGGCGCGGGGCACGCCGAGATCTTCGGCACCTTCACCCTGGCGATGGCGCTCGCCGGCGACGGCTGGCAGGCCTGGGCGATGCCGACGTCGCACGCCACCGAGAGGAAGATGAACGCGTCGGCGATGGTGAAGCCCCAGTGGTCGACGAGCAATCGCGCGGCCTCCTCGCACGCCAGCTCGATGGCGCCGCCGAGGTCGCCCAGCGTGGTGCCGTGCGTGACCCAGCAGTCGGCCAGCTCGGTGACGGGCCAGATGCCCTGCGCGCCCTTGTGGAGCCCGACGCGGATCACGATCTCGCCCTCGATCTCGACGCCGGTGCCCGAGATCTCGCCGTCGCCCATGCAGGCGTGCATGTCGCCGATCGCGAGCATGCCGCCCGGCTGGCGCACCGGCAGGTAGACCGTCGACCCGGGGCCGTGCAGGTGGTTGTCGAGGTTGCCGCCGTGCTGGCCCGCGAGGAAGTTGATGCACTCCTCGCCACCGGTCGCGCAGCCGATCACGCCGACCATCGGCCGCACCGGGAAGCGCACGCGGTCGTTCATGTGGATGACGCCGTCCTCCACCCGGAAGATGCGCGTCACCGGCCCGTCCACGAGGCCGGTCAGCTGGCCGAAGCCGGGGATCACCATCGCCGCGCCGCGGGGGCCGGGGTTGAATCTCGAGCAGCTCGACGACCAGCGAGTCGCCCGGCTCGGCGCCGCGTACTGCGATCGGCCCCGTGGCCGAGTTGAGTCGTTCCAGGTCGAGCGACGTGAAGAGGTCGGTCTCCTTCGTCACCTGGCCGCTGAAGCAGTCGTTCAGCTCCAGACGGATGACGGCGCCGGGGTCGACCTCGAGGACCGGCGTCATCGACGGACCGAAGGCCCAGACGTGCTGGTCGCGCGTGATCAGGTGGTCGATTGCGAGCGTTCCCATGGCGGCCATCATGCCACCGGCGGATCCGTCGCGGGCGGTTGGCGCGCAGGGTCGCCGCGCAGCACCAGGAACACGCCGAGCGCGGCCACGACGAGCCCGACGATCGCCAGCGCGTGCAGCTCCTCGCCGAACACGAGGTAGGCCTCGAGCGCGGCCAGCGGCGGTGTCAGGTAGAGCAGCGACGCCGTCTGCGCGGCCGAGCTGCGGCGGATCACGAGCATCAGCAGCGACACGGCGCCGATCGACAGCACGAGGACCATCCACACGAGCCCGCCGATCACCTTCGCCGTCCACTCCATGTGGAACTCCTCGAACGCGACGCTGCCGACGCCGACCACGACGGTCGCGGCGGCGTACTGCACGACGGCCGCGGGCCAGATCGCCACGTCGGTGCAGAAGCGCTTCTGGTACAGCGCGCCGGCCGTGATGCCGAACAGCGCGACGAACGACAGCGCCACCGCGCCGAAGCTGACGCCGCCGATCGCGAGGCGCTCCCACAGCACGAGGGCGATGCCCACGAGGCCGGCCGCGAATCCGATCCACTGCAGGCGCGCCACACGCTCCCCCAGCAGCGCACCCACCAGGCACGCGGTGACGATCGGCTGCAGCCCGACGATCAGCGCCGACACGCCGGTCGGCAGACCTTCGGCGACCGACCAGAAGACGCCGCCCAGGTAGATGCCGTGGAGCAGCACGCCCACGACGGCGACGTGCCCCGCCATGCGCCAGCCCATCCACTGCGACCGCATGAGGGCCACGATCACGAGCGCGCACAGCCCGGCCAGCGCGAAGCGGACCGTGAGAATGGCCAGCGGATCGGCGTCGCCGACCACCAGGCGGGCGCCGATGAAGCCGGTCGACCACAGCAGTACGAAGATCCACGGCACGAACTTCACGGCGCCGAACCGTAGTGCCACTGTCTCGCGCGTGGTGGTAGCGTCCGCGCCGTGACCCTGATCGAGCGCGACGGGCGCGCCATCGCCAACATCGAGAAGCTGCGGTTCTTCGACCTCGCCGCGGTCGGCGGGCACGGCAGCCGGCTCCGCCTCGAGGACGGGCGCGAGGTGCTCGACCTGTCGGCGTCGTGGGGCGCCGCGAGCCTCGGCAACGCCCATCCCGAGGTCGCTGCCGCGGCCGCGCGGGCGCTGGCGGACATGGCGGGCGCGAGCATCCTCTCGCTCGTCAACGGCCCGGCCGTCGAGCTGGCCGAGCGGCTGCTGCAGACCTTCCCCGCCGGTGCCGATCGCCGCGTGTGGCTCGGCCACTCCGGCTCCGACGCCAACGACACCGCCGCGCGCATCGTCACGGCCGCCACCGGGCGGCCGCGGATCATCGCCTTCGCCGGCGCGTACCATGGCGCGCTGACCGGATCGATGGCGATCTCCGGGCACCCGTCGCTCGAGGGGGAGAAGGCCGCGGGCCTGATCCAGCTGCGGTATCCCGACCCGCGTGACGGGGCCGACGCCGGCGAGGACGTGCTCGAGCAGCTCGACGCCCACCTGGCGCGGCACGGCCGCGAGGTCGCGGCGCTGTTCGTCGAGCCGATCCTCTCCGACGGCGGGCTGATCGTGCCGCCCGCCGGCTTCCTGCGCGGACTCGGCGAGCGCTGCCGCGCCCACGGCGTGCTGCTGGTGTGCGACGAGGTCAAGGTCGGGCTGGCCCGCACCGGCACGCTGCACGCGTTCGAGGCGGAGGGCGTCACGCCGGACGTCGTGTGCCTCGGCAAGGGCCTCGGCGGCGGGCTGCCGCTGTCGGCCGTGATCGGCCCGGCGGCGGTGATGGATCACGCGACGGCGTTCTCGCTGATGACCACCGCCGGCAACCCCGTCTGCGCGAGCGCCGGCCTCGCGGTCCTCGAGGTGATCGAGCGCGACGGGCTGATCGCCCGCGCGACCGAGGCCGGCGCGCGGCTGCAGGCGGGGCTCCGGGCGCTCGGCTCGCCGCTCGTGTCCGACGTGCGCGGCCGGGGGCTCGCCGTCGGCGTCGAGCTGGCCTCGGCCGAGGCGGCGGCGAAGGTCTGCTCGCGCGCCGCCGAGCTGGGCGCGGTCTTCTACTACGTGGGCGCGGGCGTGCTCGAGCTGACGCCGGCGCTGACGATCTCCGACGCCGAGCTCGACGAGGGCGTCGAGGTGATCGGCCGGGCCCTGGACGACGTGGCCGCCGGCCGCGTCTCCGATGCCGCCGCCTACACGCCCTGGTAGGTCACGCTTGCGACGAACGCGGGCGTCAGCGACGGGTAGCTGCCGTCGTGCACGATCACGCGGTAGCAGCGGGCCGCGCCGGGGGCGAGCGGGAAGTTGTCGGTGGCGGAGTCGGTGCGTCCCGGCGTCAGGTCGTCGAAGTCGATCGTGCGGTGGAAGCCGGTCGGGGCGGCGCACGTGCCGTTCACGGCCTCGACGTTGACGCGCCAGCCGGCCGGTGCCTTCGGGTGCCGGAAGCGCACGACGCCGCCGCTCATCGTGAGGCCGACGCGGGCCGCGCCGGTGCGGGCGCCGTGCTGGACGATGACCGTGCGCGGGCTCGACCAGCGGCCGCCCGCCGAGACGCGCCAGAGCCGGTAGCACCAGCGGCCAGGAACCGCCTGCTCGGCGAAGGCCGGCACCAGCGGCGCCCCGGCGGCGGCGTAGAAGTAGGTGCCGCGCCGGTCGATGGGCGACGCCGGGCAGGCGTCCTTGCGCCGGCCGACGATCACGGCGCGCCCGCCCGAGCCGCGCACCCAGAGCGTGGCGGTGGCGACGGTGCCCGCCGGGTCGGCAGCCACCGTCAGGCCGCCGGGACGCGCCGGGGCGCGATCCCGGCAGGCGGCGCGGGTCGTGCGCGCGACCGACGCCCGCTTGCCGCCGTAGTACCGCACGACGCCGCGGATGTCGTCCGGCTGCACGACGCGGCAGCTGCGCAGCCAGTTGCTCCCGCAGCGCATCGCGCCGGTGCCGTTGTTCGAGACCATCGTCGAGCACCGGCGGTCCTCGTGCCCGAGCCCGAGGGCGTGCCCGATCTCGTGCGCGGTGATCTGCTGGAACAGCTTCCGCGGCCGGCAGCCCGTGGCGACGCGCACCTCGGCCGCCACCAGGCCGCCGCGTCCGTCGCCCGGCGAGCCGGTGGCGCCGGCCACGCCGATGCACGCCAGGCCCTGCGTGCCCCGGCGCACGGCACGGATCCGGATGTTGGCGCGGTCGGACGGCGCGGGGACGAGGATCACGCGCATGCCGGTGGTGTTCCAGGCGGCGATCGCCATGGCGGCGGCGTTGCCGTAGGCCCGGGCGGTCTGGTCGCTGTAGGTGACGACCGGCTCCCGCCAGAAGCCGTCCCCGCTCGCCCGGTAGGCGTGCGCCGGCACTGGCGCGAGCAGGCTCACGCACAGGAGCGCGAGGAGCGAGCGTCGCATCTCCCCGAGAGTACCGGACGCGTGAGTGCCGGCGGGAGGCGCCTAGGATGTGCGCGTGATTCTGCCGCCGGACCCGCCGCTGGCCGACGACGTCGTCGTGCTGCGCCCGTTCTCCCTCGTCGACGTCGACCGGGTGACGGAGGCCTGTCAGGACGCCGATATCCAGCGATTCACGACGGCGCCCGCGCCGTATCGCCGGGACGACGCGCTGGAGTGGATCACGGGCCACGAGGCGGAGCGCGCGGCCCGGACCGGCCTCTCGCTCGCGATCACCGACGCCGGGGACGAGGTGATCGGCTTCGTCGGGTTCGTTTCGATCGACTGGGCGAACGACACCGGCGAGATCGGCTACTGGGTGGCGCCGTGGGGGCGCGGCCGAAACGCGGCCGCCCGGGCGACGCGGCTGCTGGCCGTCTGGGGCGTGCGCGAGCTCGGCCTGATCCGCGTCGAGCTGCGGATCTCGACCCACAACCAGACGTCGCAGCGCAGCGCGGAGCAGGCGGGCTTCACGTGGGAGGGCGTGATGCGTTCGGCGCTCGCGCACCGGGACGAGCGGCACGACCTCGCGGTATTCTCGCTGCTCGCCGGCGAGATCTGACCGTCAGGCGCCGTGGCACTTCTTGAACTTGCGGCCGGAGCCGCACGGGCACGGGTCGTTGCGGCCGACGTCCTTGCCGAAGACGTCGCCGAGCGACGGTAGCCCCTCGAGGTCGGCGCCCACGCCCTCGGTGGTGCGGGCGGCGCGGAGCTGCTCGAGCTCGCGCAGGTCGTCGTGGTCGAGGGTGAGCACGAGCTCGACCGACTCGGGCGTGACGGGGCCCGGGGGCGATCCGGCGACCAGCCCGAGCTCGTCGAGCAGGGCGTAGCACTCCTCCGCGGTGATCTGCTCTGCCGTCTGCGGCACGTCGATCCGGGACGGCGCGACGAGCCGGAATCGCTCCCATCGTTCGGCCGCGGCGTCGTCGGGTCCGGCCGCGAGCAGGTCGCGAAACGCCCGCCGCTGCGGCGCCCCGCCGGCGAGCGCCGCGAGTGCGGCGGACAGCTCGATCGGCAGCCAGGCGGCCCAACCGGAGTCGACGAGGCCCTGCACGCAGTGCAGTGTGCCGCACCCGCCTGCGCAGAGAGCCCGGGGTCTGACCCCGAAAAGGCCGTTTCTGGGGTCTGACCCCAACATGGAAGGCGCGCGGAAGGCGCGCGGATCGCGCGATTGGCGGAGTGCGTGACAGTTCCGTGCGAATTCGTTCGTACGGCGACACACGCGAACCTGGTTGGATCTAGGGGAAGAGCTCGCGCAGGTACGCGTTCAGGAAGCGGCCGGCCGGATCGATCTCGCGGCGGCGGATGCGGAATGCCTCCAGCCTTGGAAACAGGCCGGCCAGCTCCGCGTCGCCGAGCTGCGTCAGCTTGCCCCAGTGGGGACGCCCGCCGGCCTCGACCAGCAGGCGCTCCGCCGCCGCGAAGCCCGGGCGCCACGGGTCGTCCGGCGCCGCGTGGAGGCTGATCGTGACGACGTCGCGGCCCTGCGTCGGGCTCAGCGCCAGGGCGTCGCCGGCCTGGCCGCGGAACTCGACCGCCCACGTCAGCTCGGGGTGGCGCTCGCGCACCAGCTCGCGCACCGCGGCGAGCGTCGCGAACGCCGTCTCGACCGGCACGGCGTACTCCATCTCGACGAAGCGCACGGTGCGCTCCGACGGGTAGATGCGATGGCTCCAGTCGACCCGCTCCGGCTTCAGATAGCGCTCGATCGTGCCCGGCGGGTGCGGCGGCGGAGGCGGGTCGCCCCACGGCTCGTCGGTGCTCGGCGCGAACCGCTTGAAGACGCACCGGTCGAGCACCGGCAGCCAGAAGAACTCCAGGTTGCGGGCACCGTCGGCGGCGGCCGCCCACTCCGACTCCACGTCGCCGTACGCGCAGTGCCACGTCCGCTCGTGCAGGCGGTAGGCGGGCTCGACCGCCAGCTCGAGCGAGACGATGACGCCGAGCAGTCCGAGCGCCAGACCCGCGTCGGCCTGCCGGACGAGGTCGCCGCCCGGTAGCACCACCTCGGCGGAGCGGACGAGGGTCGCGAGGCTGCCGAACGCGCCGGCGCCGTGCGTGCCCGTGGCGACGGCGCCGGCGATCGCCTGCGTGTCGACGTCGCCCTGGTTCGCGAGGCCGACGCCGGCGGCCCGCAGCGGCTCGCCGAGGTCGGCGATGCGCGTGCCCGCACCGACCGTCGCCGTGCCCCGCTGCGCGTCGACCGCCGTCACGCCGCCCAGCGCGGACAGGTCGAGCAGCAGCCCGTCGGTCGCGCACAGGGGCGAGAAGGAGTGACCGGCGCCCGCGACGCGGACCTCGAGATCGCTGCCCGCAACCAGCGCCTGCAGCTCCGGCACCGTGGCCGGCCGCGCCACCTGCCGCGGGCGGCACGCGACGTTGCCGGCCCAGTTGCTCCACGAAGGCACCGGCGCATGGTGGCAGGCCACGGCATCATGCCGCCATGAGCCGCGCCGTCGACCCGAGCTGACGATGGACACGCTCTACGTCCGGTGCGACGACGTGCAGGGGCTCGGCCGCGCGCTGCTGCAGAGCCGGCCGGTCGGCGTGCGCGACGTGCATCCCGTGTTCGCGACCATCGCCGTGACGTGGGATCCGGCGCGGATCGGGCGCGAGGACGTGGTCGGCTGGATCCGCGCCGCGCGTCCGGCGGCGGCCGAGAACCCGCGCGACGTGCGCCTGCCCGTGCGCTACGACGGCGCCGACCTGGCGGACGTGGCGGCCGCGACCGGCCTCGACGGTCGCCGACGTCGCGCGCCTGCACACCGCGCCCGACTACGAGGTCGTCGCGGTCGGAGCGCTGCCCGGCCAGCCGTTCCTCGGCCCCAACGACTCCGCCCTGCAGCTGCCCCGCCGGCCGAACCCGCGGGTCGCGCTGCCCGCGCACGCCGTCGCGATCGCGATGCACATGACCACCGTCTACCCGACCTCCTCGCCCGGCGGCTGGAACATCCTCGGCACGGCGCTGCAGGCGCTGTACGACCCGCACCGCCCGGAGCCGTTCCTGCTCGCGGCCGGCGATCGCGTGCGGCTGGTCGCGAGCGACGGCGTCACGCCCTCGCCGATCGCGCCGGTCGAGCTACTGCCACCGGCGCCGCGCCTGCCGGCGCTGCGCGTGGACGAGCCGGGCCTGCTCGACATCGTCGTCGACGCCGGCCGCTTCGGCGAGGCGCACGACGGCATGGCGGAGTCGGGGCCGGCCGATCGCGGCGCGGCGCTGCTGGCGAACGCCCTCGTCGGCAACCCGGCCGGCACGCCGGTCGTGGAGATGACGATGAGCGGCCCGCAGCTCACCGCCCTGCGCCCCCTCGCCGTCGCCTGCGCCGGTGTCGGCGGCGCCCTCGAGATCGACGGCGAGGTGACCGGCTGGCAGACGGCGCGGATCGCCGCCGGCACCCGCCTGCGCGTGCGCGGCACGCCGCGCGGAGCGCGCTCGTACCTCGCGGTCGCGGGCGGCATCGAGGTGCGGCGCGTGCTCGGCAGCGCCAGCACCGACATCCGCGGGCTCCTCGGCCGGCCGCTGGCCGCCGGCGACGTGCTCGGCGCCGCTGCAGATCAGATGCCCGCGGCGCGGCTGACGGCCCGGCCGCCCGATCCCGATCCCGGCCGGCCGATCCGGCTGCTGCCCGGCCCGCAGTTCGATGCCGCGGCGCTGGCGGCGCTGTGCGCCGGGTCGTTCACGGTCGGCGTCGGTGACCGCATCGGCGTGCGCCTCGACGGGCCGCCGGTGCCGGGCGGCGAGATCCTGTCCGAGTCGCCGCCGCTCGGCGCCCTGCAGGTGACGCCCGCGGGCGTGCCGATCATCCTCCTGGCCGACCGGCTGCGGACGGCGGGCTACACCAAGCCGGCGGTCGTCCACCCGGCCGACATCGGCCGCGTCGCACAGCTGCGCGCCGGCGACCCCGTGTCGTTCACGGCCCTGCCCGCGCCGCCGCACGGCTGGTACCTCGACCTCACGTAGCTGCGCCGAGGCGGTACGTCTGGATGCCCGCCACCACGGCCGAGCAGGCCCAGAGCGCGGCGCTCGCGAGGCACCACGCGCACCACGCGTCGATCACGAACCCCTCGAGCACCGTCAGGTAGCCGGAGAAGAGGGCGCCGGCGACGGCGATCCCGAGCGTCACGACGGGCCCGTTCGGCGGCCGCAGGAACGTGGACGCGAACAGCGCGATGCCGCCCAGCGTGCCGAGGGTCGAGACCGGGATGCCGGCCAGCTCGGCGTAGCGGCTGTGCTGCACCGTCGCGCACCCGCCGCCGCCCACCGGGCACGGCGGCAGGCGGCCCCGGGAGCGCTCGAACGAGAGGTACGCGCCGATGGCCGTCGCCAGCGCGGCGAGCACCATCAGCGCGACGCGCTCGGCCCTCACGCCGGCGTCTTGACCGCGTTCACGATGTCGTCGGCGGTCGGCACGCCCGAGAAGTACGCCGGCTCGTTCGTGCCCTTCGCGACGGCGATCGTCGGCGTGCCCGTGAGGCCCAGCGACTGCGCGTTCGCATCGATCTCGGCGATCATCTGGTCGGCCGCGTCGCTCTTGCGATCGGCGTCGAACCGCTGGAGGTCGAGGCCCGCGGCGGTGGCGACGGAGCGCGCGAACGCGTCGTCGAACCAGTTCTGGCGCTCGTCGCCCTGGTTGTCGTAGACGATCGTCGCGTACAGCCAGAGCTTGTTCTGCTGCATCGCCGCGTACCCGGCCCGGTGCGCCTCCTCGCTGTTCGGGCCGAGGATCGCCCAGAGCCGCAGGTCGAGCTTCGCCTGGCCGGTCTTCACGACGTCGCTGATCACGTCGGGCACCTCGGCCGCGTCCCACTCCTTGCAGACGGGACAGCGGAGGTCGCCGTAGACGGTGATCGTCGACGGCGCGGTCGGCGAGCCGAGCACGCCCTTCGTCTCGGGGATGCCCGCGAGCGTCGCCTTCGCGACGTCGACGTTGACGAGCGCCGCCGGATCAGCCGAAACGACGTCGTCGCCGTCGCTGAACTGCTGGATACCGATCAGCGCGCCGACGGCCAGCACGGCGACCGCGCACGCGCCGGCGATGGTGTGACGACGGCGGCTCTTGACCATGACAGGAATTCGTACCGCCCGCGTGCAAACCGGCCGAGACGATTCTGTTGCGCCCGCGTGTAGAGTCGCGGCTGTGACGATCGCGCCGCACGAGGACGCCTACGGCGCGATCCTGCTCGCCGCGCTGGAGGGACGCGATGCCTCCGAGGTGATGGAGCGCGACGACGGCACCGTCTGGTGCGGCGACGGCAGCGACTACCTCGACCCGCCACGGCGCTGGCCGGCGACCGAGCGGCAGGTGCTGCGGTTCGCGCGCGGCCGCGTGCTCGACGTGGGCTGCGCCGCGGGCCGCGTCTCGCTGGTGCTGCAGGAGCGCGGGCGCGAGGTGGTGGCGATCGACGAGTCGCCGCTCGCCGTCGAGGTCGCGCGCCGCCGCGGCGTCCGCGATGCGCGGGCCCTGTCGCTGGCCGACGTCGACGCGTCGCTGGGCCTGTTCGACACGGTGCTGATCGTGCGCAACAACATGGGCCTCGGCGGGCCGGACGGTGCCGCCGGGCTCCTGCGGCGCCTGGCGGAGGTCACCACGCCGCGCGGCCGGCTGATCACCGACTCCGTCGACCCGCACCGCATCGACGATCCGGCCATCCGGGCCGGCACCGCGGCCGGCGGCGCGGGCGTGTTCGGCCAGCGCCTGCGCGTGCGGCACCTCGGGTTCGCGTCCCCGTGGTTCCACTACGTGATGACGTCGCCCGACGCGTTCACCGCGCTGGTGGCGGACTCGCCGTGGCAGATCGACCGCGTCGTCGACGACGGCTCGCCGCGCTACGGCGTCGTGCTGTCCAAGCGCCGCTAGCTCACCGCTCGAGGCGGGCGAGGGCGCGGTCGGCGGCCGCCAGCGCCTCGTCGACGTCGGTGTCGTCGTGGGCGGCCGACAGGTACCAGCGCCCGGCCGGGATCAGGCGGATGCCCTCGGCCAGCATCAGCGCCGCGAACCGGCCGTAGCGCGCGTGGTCGGCGGCGAGGTGGTCGCGGAACGTGGCGACGCCGCCCTCGTCGATGAACCACGCGAAGAACACCGGGCCCGGGCCCTGCGTCACGATCCGGTGCCCGTGGCGGGCGCCGAGCGCCTCGAGTCCCTCGCGCAGTCGCGTGCCGAGCGACGCCATCCGCTCGTAGATCTCCGGCTCGGCCTGCAGCTCCGACGTGGTCGCCAGGGCCGCGGCGATCGAGATCCCGCCGCCGTTGTAGGTGCCGGCGTGCATGGCGCGGTTGGTCGCCACCTCGTCCATGACATCGGCCCGGCCGCCGAACGCGCTGATCGGGAAGCCGTTGCCCATCGCCTTCGCCATGACGGTCAGGTCGGGTCGCACGCCGAGCATGCCCTGGGCGCCGTCCAGGCCGATGCGGAACCCGGTGATCACCTCGTCGAACACGAGCAGGCTGCCGCTCTGGTCGCACAGCTCGCGGCAGCGCTCGACGAACCCCGGCGCGCCCGGGATGACGCCGCCGTTGCAGGGGTACGCCTCCATGATCAGCGCCGCGATCTCGCCGCCGCGGTCGGCGAACACCTGCTCGAGGCCCGCCGCGTCGTTCCACTCGATCGCCACCAGGTCGTGCAGCGCGGAGGGCAGCTGCCCCGCCGTCTCCGGCCGGGCCGGGGGCAGGTGCGACGTGGCCGCGAAGATGGGGTCGAGCCAGCCGTGGTAATGCCCCGCGAACTTCACGACCAGCGACCGGCCGGTGGCGGCGCGGCTGACCCGCAGGGCCGCGTGCACGGCCTCGGAGCCGGACAGGCCGAACCGCAGCCGCTCGCAGCTCGGCAGGATCGAGCGGAGCTGCTCCGCGAGCTCGATCTCCGCCTCGTGCTGCGCGCTCGGCTGCTGCAGCTGCGACGCGGCCCGCGTCACGGCGGCGACCACGCCCTCGTGGCCGTGCCCGAGGATGATCGGCCCCATGCCGCACACGAAGTCGATGATCTCGTTGCCGTCGACGTCGACCAGCCGGGCGCCGGTGGCGGACCGCAGCGTCAGCGGCACCGGCCGCTCGAACGCCCGGAAGGCAGTCGAGACGCCGCCCGCGATCACCGCCGTCGCGCGCTCGTGCAGCTCGTAGGACCGGTCGAAGGAGTGCTCGGGCATCGCTGGATGATGCCGGTCCGCGCCGGTCGCGTGAATCAGCAGCACCAGCCGGCGATGGCCGGGAAGCCGGCGCTGCCGAGGCCGTCCGGATCGAGCCGCTCGCCGATGCGGTCGAGCGTCCGGTGGGCGCCGGTGGCGGCGTCGACGAGGTGCCAGCGATCGTTCGCGGCGTCGGGCACCAGGAGCGTGCGGCCGTCGGGCGACCACGCCACCGTGGTGGCGCCCGGGACCGTGGTCACCAGGCGCCCGCCGGAGCCGTCCACCGCGACGAGCAGCACCTCGCCGCCCGGCCCGACCGCGGTCACCTCGGCGGCGGCGCCGGGGCTGGTCGCGATCGCGGCCGGTGCGACTCTGAGCAGTCCGCGTCGCGCCCCCGACGCGGGGTCGAGTGCGATCAGGCCCGCATCGGTCGCGACCAGCAGCGAGCCGCCGTCCGCGCTGTAGAGCAGCGAGCGGATGGTGCCGGCGACCGGCAGCGACGTCGCCTCGCCGCCGTCCACGTCGACGACGGCGATGGTGCCGTCGCCCGCGTCGTAGGCGAGCACGTGGCTCCCCGGTCGCCACGCCGCCGGCGCCGCCCCGACGTCCCGTGCGAGCAGCCGGTCGCCGGTGCCGTCGCCGGCCACGACGCGCAGGTCGTCCCCCTCGCGGTAGGCGATGCGGAAGCCGTCCTTCGGCGCCCACCGCACGTCGCGCAGCGGCCCCTGCCGGACGAGCGGCCAGCGCACCGTGCCCGTGCCGGGCTCGACCGCGTAGAGCGCGTTGTCGCGGACGACGGCCACGAACCGGCCGTTCGGTGACCACGTCGCATCCGAGTACCGGCCGAGCAGCCGGCCGGAGCCGTCGCCGCGCAGCACCCACACGCCGGCATTCGTGGTCAGCAGCAGCCGTCCGGAGGTGCGGGTGGCCAGCGGCGCGGGCACCGTGGCCCGCGGCGTGTCGCGGACGATGCGGTCGCGGACGTAGCCGGCCACCGCCATCCCGGGCGGCGTCAGCGCGACGACCACCAGGCCGGCGACGGCGAGCGCCAGCGCGATCCGGCGGCGGGGCGAGCGCCGCGGCACGCGCTCGCGGGTCGCGAAGGCGTCGCGCACGGCGGGCCAGGCCCGGTCCTGCGCGGCCGCCTCGTCGGGAGCGCGCAGGGCGGTGAGATCGAGCGGCGTCACGACGGCTCCTCCAGGCTGGCGCCGAGCGCGTCGAGCCCGCGCCGCAGCCGCGAGTTGACCGTGCCCCGCGGCAGGTCGAGCAGGGCGGCGATCTCGCCCGGCGTCAGGTCGAGTACGAAGCGCAGCGCGACGACCTGGCGCTGCTCGGCCGGCAGGCGTGCGATCAGCGCCTGCGCCTCGTCGGCGGTCTGCTCCGGCGCGGCCGCAGGCAGGTCGTCGAGGCCCGACTCCGCCCGCCGGTTGCGCGCCCGCACCCAGTCGATCGCCCGGTTGGACGCGATCCGCGCCAGCCACGGCCGCACCGGGCGCCCGCGCTCGAACCGGTCGAGGTTGCGCACCGCCGCGAGGAACGCCTCCTGCGCGATGTCCTCGGCCGCGGCGGCGTCGTGGCAGACCAGGAAGGCGACGCGGTACACGGCCGCGAAGTGCCGCCGGTACAGCTCGGCGAACGCCTCGTCGTCACCGCCTCGCGCGCGCTGCACGAGCCGGGCCTCGTCGTCGCGCCGGAGGAGGGAGAACGGCACCGGCCGACGATACACCCCTGCCGTCGACACCCCGGCCGGGCACGGTTCTGCGACACGGATCGAGGCCACTGCCCGTCCTACGCCGGCGACGGCGCGCGAGGTCCCCGACGGCGTCGGGCATGATCTGTGTGTCGCGCCGGAGAGGCGCACGTGGCCGAGGGCAAGCTGCACGAGGCAGAGGTCGAGTCGCGCTGGGAGGCGGCACCCGCAGTCCTCGTCGTGATCGTGCTGCAGGTCGCGATCAGCCTCGTCAGCCGGCACCAGGACTGGACGCTGTGGCGGCTGCCGTGGTGGTCGTGGCTCGTGCTGGTCGTGCCCGAGGTGATCTGTTCGCCGCGCTCGCGCTGTCCTGGCCGCGGCGCCAGATCGACCAGCTCGGTCGCCGCCGCGAGGTGTCGCTGGGCCTGTTCCTGGTCGTCGGCATCGGCAACGGCCTCGCGCTGGTGGCGCTGATCGCGGCGCTGATCGGCGGGTGGCGAGCACGGACGGCGGCGAAGCTGCTGTACAAGGCGATGACGATCTGGAGCACCAGCGTGATCGCGTTCGGGCTCTGGTTCCGGGTCTTCGACCGCGGCGGCCCCGTCCGGCGCCGGGAGCCCGACCCGCCGCCGCCCGACTTCCAGTTCCCGCCGATGGAGAACTCCGATCTGGCCGCTCGCGCGGTGAACATCCTCCGGTAGCGTTCCGCCGATGCAGCAGCGGGATGTGATCGTGATCGGCGCGGGCCTGGCGGGCCTCTCGTGCACCCGCGACCTCGCCCGCGCGGGCACCGACGTGCTGCTGGTCGAGGCCCGTGGGCGGGTCGGCGGACGGGTGGAGTCGGAGGTGCTCGCCGACGGCCGCACCGTGCAGCTGGGCGGCGAGATCGTCGGCGAGGTGCATCGCGCGTACGTCGGGCTGGTCGCGGAGCTGGGCCTGACGCTGGTGCCGAGCTACGTGGCCGAGCCGGGCGAGACCGGCTACGACCTGATCGGCGGCGTCGAGATCGGCGAGGGCTGGCTCGGGGCCGACGACGTCGCCTCGCTCGAGCGGCTGGAGGCCGAGCTGATCCGGCTGGCGCGCGACGTCGATCCCGACGACCCCTGGTCGCACCCCGACGCGCAGCGCCTCGACCGGCTGTCGCGCGGCGACCTGGCGCGCCAGGTCGGGTGCACGCCGAACGCCTTCCGGAAGATGGCGGCGCAGATGGCGAGCGCCGCGGGCGGCTCGATCGAGCGCGTGTCGCTGCTCGGCGAGCTGCGGGCGATCGCGGGCGTCGGCGGCAGGCTCCAGTCCGACTACGAGGCGTGGGAGGCGCTCAAGGTCGACGGCGGCTCGAGCGTGCTGGTCGACACCCTGGAGCGCGAGCTGCCGGGCCGCATCCGGTATGCGGCGCCGGTGGCCGCGATCGACGTCGGCAGCCCGTGCACCGTGACCCTCGTGGACGGCGAGCAGCTGCAGGCCGGCGCCGTCGTGTGCTGCATGCCGGTCGGCCCGCTGCGCGCCGTGGAGATCTCGGGCCTCTCGGAGCCGCGTCTGCAGTCGCTGCGCCGGCAGCGTCAGATCCGTGCCGCCAAGGCGGTCGTCGCGCTCGACGAGCCGGTCTGGCGCCGGGTCGAGTGCAACGGCCTGATCGAGTCCGAGCACGAGACCGGCGGCTTCTGGGTGCAGGGCGAGAACACCCTGTCGAGCCTCCACGGCCCCGAGCACATCGCGTACCTGGAGGCCGCCCCGGAGGGCGTCGCGACCGCCGACCTGCTGGCCTCGCTGGAGCGCGTCGCCGGCCCCGTCGCGCCGGTCGCGGTGCTGTGGCGGCACTGGGGCATGGACCCGTACACCCTCGGCTACGTCTCGCACTGGGCGCCGGGCGACCTGACCGCGGTCGGGCCGCTGCACGCCACGCACGAGCCACCGTTCTACGTCGCCGGATCCGACCACTGGGCGTGCGGCTACATGGAGGGAGCGGTCGCCACCGGGCGGGCCGCGGCGCGCGCGGTGCTCGGCGGCGATGAGGTCCCGCTGTACCCGGCCCGCTAGCCGGGCGTCAGCCCGGGCGCCCGTCGGCGAGCTGCGGGAACTTCGACACCGGGTAGACGTCCACCGGCGCGGAGCGCTGCTGCACCAGCACGCCGCCGTCGACGCGCAGCGTCACGCCCGTGACGTAGCGGGCGTCGTCGGTGGCGAGGAAGAGCGTCGGCCCGGCCACGTCGTCGGCGCTGCCGAGGCGCCGCAGCGGCACGACCTCGCCGCGCTCCTTCGCCAGGTCGTCGTCGATGTCGTAGGTGCGGATCAGCCCGGGGACGATGCAGTTGACGCGGATGCCGTACGGCGCCAGGTCGAGCGCCATCGCCCGGGTCAGCGCCTCGACGCCGCCCTTGGCCGCGTCGTAGGAGGCCATCGCGCGGTGGGCGTGGGTGCCGCCACCGCTCGACATGTGGATGATCGAGCCCGAGCCCCGCTCGGCCATCGCGCGGACGACCGCCTGCGAGCACAGGTACGTGCCCTTCAGGTTCGTGTCGACGATCCTGTCCCACCACTCCTCGTCGCCCTCGAGGAAGTGACGGCACGCCGCCTCGTAGCTGGCGATCGCAGCGTTGTTGACCAGCACGTCGATCGGGCCGTGGGCTGCGACGGCGATCGCGACCATCTCGTCGACGGCCGTCTTGGACGAGATGTCAGCGACCGCGGCGACCGCCGTGCCGCCGGCGGCGGTGATGGCCGCGACGACCTCTGCGGCGCGCGCCGGATCGACGTCGTTGACCGCCACCCTGGCGCCCTCGCCCGCGAATCGCTCGGCGACCGCGCGCCCGATCCCGTGTCCGGCACCGGTCACCAGCACGCTCTGTCCGCCGAATCGTCCGCTCATCGTCTGCTCCCCTACGTTGGAATACCCACGGAATTGTCACCGCGACGTCCCTACGATGGTGCCGTGCAGACCACGCTCGGCATCGCGCAGTTCCTCGCCGCCCCGGCCGACCCCGTCGCGAACCTGGGCCGGGCAGTCGATCACATCGCCTCGCTGGCGGCTCGCGGCTGCGATCTGATCGTGCTGCCGGAGCTCTGGCCATGCGGGTTCTCGTGGGACACGCTGGCGGACGACGCGCGTGCGGCGGCCGAGCCGCTGGACGGCCCGCGGGGCGCGGCGCTGTCCGCGGCGGCGGCCGGCGCCGGTGCGTGGGTGCTCGCCGGCACGGTGCCCGAGCTGGCCGACGGCGGCGTGTTCAACACGGCCGTCCTCTACGGGCCCGACGGCAGGCTGCGCGCCGTGCACCGCAAGGTGCGGCTCTACACGCCGCTCGGCGAGGACCGCGCCTTCCTGCCCGGCCACGCCCTCACCGTGGTGCGGCACCCGGAGCTCGGCCAGGTCGGGATCGCGACCTGCTTCGACGGCGACTTCCCCGAGGTCGCGCGCACGATGCGCCGCGCGGGGGCGCGGGTGGTACTGCATCCGGCGGCCTACGAGGTGGCGGCCGAGCGCTGGTGGGACGTGCTGTACCCGGCCAACGCGCTCGCGAACGGCCAGTGGTGGATCAGCGCCAACCAGTGCGGCGTGACGCCGTCGGGCACCCTGCTCGGCGCCAGCCGGGTGATCTCGCCGCTGGGCGAGATCGTCGCCGAGGCGGGGCGCGTCGCCGACGGCGCCGACGCGCCGGCCGAGGAGCTCGTGGTCGACCTCGACTTCGCGGGCGAGCTCACCCGCTGGGACGCGAGCTGTGCGGCGCTCGTCAGCGAGGCGAGTCCCGCCCCGACCATCCGGGTGATCCACGTCGCTTGACGCGTTGCGGGCGGTTGCCATA
The DNA here is from genome assembly GCA_963722525.1 of uncultured Actinomycetes bacterium. Taxonomy (GTDB): domain Bacteria; phylum Actinomycetota; class Thermoleophilia; order Gaiellales; family F1-60-MAGs149; genus VFJZ01. Next base: position 3,225,228 of record CAVRMM010000002.1, read on the forward strand.
ATCGCCTCCGGACGGGCTGAAGAGGAGCGGCCCCTTTGGTCGAGCACACGTGGGATCCGAAGCGAGTCCACCTCCGGTGGGTTCTCGTTGTCGCGCCTCCGATGCGCTGCGACCCGCCGCCGGTCGGCCCGTTCGCAATTTCGAGCACGGGAGGCGCGTGATGGCACAGACGTCCGAAGAGGGCAAGGCGCTATCCACCGCGAGCGGCATCGAGCTGCGCTCGATCGACTGGGTGCCGCACGAGGAGCGGCACGGCAAGGTCTGGCACCTGGGAGGGGTCTGGTTCTCGGGCAACGCCGAGCTCAGCACCACCGCCACCGGCGTGCTGGCGATCTCGCTCGGCGGCAACCTGATCTGGACGATGCTGGCCCTGCTGATCGGGACGCTGTTCGGCACGTTCTTCACCGCGTTCCACTCGGCGCAGGGCCCGCAGCTCGGCCTGCCGCAGATGATCCAGTCGCGGGCGCAGTTCGGCTATCTCGGCGTCGCCGTGCTGGTGCTGCCGTTCATGGTCTTCAACTACGCGGGCTACAACGTCTTCAACGGCTTGCTCGCGGCCGGTGCGATGGAGAACGTCGTCGGCGGCGACATCAAGATCTGGCTCGTCGTCGTCTCGCTGGTCGCGATCATCGCGGCGATCTGGGGCTACGACCTGATCCACCTGTCGCAGCGGTGGCTCACCTACGGCTTCATCATCTTCTTCGGCATCTACACGATCGGCGTGCTGGCGACGATCGGGTTCCCGGCCGGCTCGTGGGACCTCGGCGGCGACAGCTTCCAGATGACGCCGTTCCTGGCCTCGTTCGCCCTCGCCGTCTCGTACCAGATCGGCTGGGCGCCGTACGTGTCCGACTACTCTCGCTACCTGCCGGCCAGCGCCGGCGTCAAGGCCACGTTCATGTGGACGTACTGGCCGCTCGTCATCGCCGGCGTCTGGATGTTCTGGATGGGCGCCATCATCGCCGCACCGATCGCCGACCAGGCGCCCGGCACCATCGACGCGATCCGCGCCACGGGCGACGACATCTTCGGCAACTTCGGCGCCATCGTGCTGCTGCTGTCGGTGCCCGCGCTGGTGCTGATCGTGGCCATGAACATGTACGGCGGCGGGCTGGTGCTGATCTCGATGGTCGACTCGTTCAAGCAGATCAAGCCCGCGCTCTGGCACCGCGTCGCCAGCATTCTCGTGATCGCGGTCACGTCGCTGTCGTTCGCGTTCTACTCCACGTCGAACGACGACTTCCTCGGCTACTACAACAACCTGATCGTGATGTTGCTGTACTTCTTCGCGCCGTGGACGGCCGTCAACCTGGTGGACTACTTCATCGTTCGCAAGGGCCACTACGCGATCAAGGAGATCTTCAACCCGGACGGCCTGTACGGCCGGTGGGGCTGGAACGGCATCATCGCCTACGTCGCGGGCTTCGTCGCGATGATCCCGACCATGGTGATCGGCAGCGGCGACTACGAGTGGTGGATCGGGCCGATCGCGCGGGAGCTGGACTTCGCCGACATCTCGGTGTTCATCGGCCTCGGCGTGTCGTCGATCGTCTACCTGATCATGGCGCGCCGGCTCGACCTCGAGAAGGAGCGCCAGCTCGAGGCGTCCGAGGGGACGATGACCTTCGCACAGATCGAGGAAGAGCCCGACGTCCATGCCAGCCGCCCGGACGCCGGGCCCGACCGGGTCTAGATCCGACCGTCAGGCGGGGGGCTCGGTCTCCACGACGAGCTCCCCGTCCGCCGGGCTGTAGGCGCGCAGGACGGTCGTGACGCCCTCGGCGCCGCGCAGCCGCATGCCCGCACGCAGCTGCTCGCGCGGCGTGTCGGCCGCGACCTCGGCCTCGCCGTCGGCCTCGGCCAGCGGCGGCCGCGGCCACGGCGCGAGGCGCTCCCAGGCGGCCGCCGCGCGCAGCACGGTGGCGTCCTCGAGGCGGCGCCCGGTCAGCTGCAGGCCGACCGGCAGGCCGTCCTCGGCGCTGCCCATCGGGATGCTGATCGCGGGCGCGCCGGTGAGGTTGGCCGGGTAGCAGAAGTGGCACCAGTCGTCGAAGTGCTCGCCGATCGGCCGGCCCTCGATCGCGGCCGGGCCGGTGGTGCCGTGCCGGAACGCCACCACCTCCATGGCGGGCGTCAGGAACAGGTCGTAGCGCTCCATGAAGCGCCCGTACGCCGCGGCGTAGGCGCCCTGCTCGTTGCGGGCGCGGACGTAGTCGGCGGCGCTGTACGCGTTGCCGGCCTCGATCAGGGCGCGGGTGTCGGCGCCGATCCGCCCGGTCTCGAGCAGCGGGCCCTCCGAGACGAGGTTGTCGACGCAGGCGATGGTGTTCCAGGTGTCGATCGGGTTCGCGAGGTCCGGCTCGGCGCGCTCCATCTCCGCACCGAGCTCGCGGAATCGCTCCACCGCCGCCCGGAACGTCTCCCGGACGCCGCGGTCGACGGGCAGGTAGCCGAGGTCCTCGGAGTAGGCGACGCGGAGCCCGCGCAGGTCGCCGGTCGCCTGCCCGGCCGCCGCCAGATCGTCGCCGAGGGCGGGCAGCGAGGTCGGGTCGAGGAGATCGGGCCCGGCCATCACCGCCGTCATCAGCGCGCAGTCGGCGACCGTGAAGGCGAGCGGGCCGAGGTGCGTGAGCGTCCACCAGCCCGGCCACTGCGGCTCGCGCGGGACGACGCCGAACGTGGCCTTGAACCCGGCCACGCCGCACAGCGACGCCGGGATGCGGATCGAGCCGCCGCCGTCGGAGCCGATCGCGAGCGGCACCATGCCGGCGGCGACCGCGGCGCCCGCGCCGCCCGACGAGCCGCCGGGCACGCGGCCGGGATCCCACGGGTTCGAGGTGCGGCCGTACAGGTCGTTCTCGGCGATGCCGCGATAGCAGAACTCGGGGATGTTGGTGCGGCCGACCACGACCGCGCCGGCTTCGAGCAGCCGCACCAGGAGGGTGGCGGTGGCGTCGGGACGGAACCCGAGCAGCGACCGCGACCCGTCGGTCGTCTCGATGCCCTGCTCCCACACGACGTCCTTGACGCCGATCGGGACGCCCGCCAGCGGGCCGGGATCCTCGCCCGCCGCGACGCGGGCGTCGACCGCCGCCGCGGCCGCGCGGGCGGCCGCCGGCCGCACCTCGCAGAACGCGTTCACGGTGCCGTTCAGCCGCGCGATCCGCTCCAGCGAGTCCTCGATCACGTCGACGGCGGTACGACGCCCGGCGCGGACGTCGGCGGCGATCTCGACGGCGGTGGCGATCCGGTCGCTCATGCGTGCACCCCCTGCGGGACGGGCCATGGATGTGCGTGCTCGAACGCGGCGGCGACCCGGACGACGAGGTCCTCCCGCCCGGGTGCGGCGACGACCATCGCACCGACGGGCCGCCCTGCCGCGGTGACGCCGGCCGGCACGGACGCCGTCGGGTGCATGCCGAGGTTCCAGGGCGAGGAGAACGGCATGAACGTCATCCAGCCGGGCTCGACGTCGACGTCGCCGATGCGGCTCGGCGGCTCGCCGACCGGGAACGCGGCGGTCGCGGTCGCGGGTGTGATCAGCACGTCGTAGTGCGCGAAGAAGTCGGCGAGGCCCGACCGGAACCGCCACAGCCGCGCCAGCAGTCCGACGTGCTCCTCGGCCGTCAGCGCCGGGTACCGCGAGGTCTCCTCGGTGCTCTCCGGGAAGAAGTCGTCCGGGTGCAGCACCGGCAGCGCGCTGCGCCGCGTGTCGACGCCGAAGAGGGGGAAGTAGAGCTCCATCGGGTGCTCGACCTGCGGCGCCGCCTCGTCGACCTCCGCGCCCAGGCCGGCGACGGCGCGGGCCGCCGCCTCGGTGATGGCGCGGACGTCGTCGTCGACGGCGAACCAGTCGAGCGTCGCGCTGTACGCCACGCGCAGGCCGGCGAGCGGCGAGCTGCCGGTCCCGGCGGCGAGCACCGGCTGCAGGTCGGGCAGCGTCTCTCGCAGCGCCATCGGGTCGCGCGAGTCGTGGCCCGCCATCACCTCGAGCAGGGCCACGCCGTCGGCGACGGTGGCGGTGATCGGCCCGTGCGTGAGGAACAGCATCGAGTCGTCGGGGATCGGCCAGGTCGGGATCCGCCCCAGCGTCGGCTTCATGCCGAAGGTGCCGCACATCGCCGCCGGCGCCGTGATCGAGCCGGCCGAGTCGGTGCCGGTCGCGCCGGGGAGCAGGCCGGCGGCGACGGCAGCCGCCGATCCGCCGCTCGAGCCGCCGGTGGTGAGCGAGCGGTCGCAGGGATTGCGCGCGTCGGGGCCGAGCCGGTTCTTCGTCTCGCCGAGGAGGCCGAACGCCGGCGTGTTCGTCTTGCCGACGATCACCGCGCCCGCCGCCCGCAGCCGCGCGACACCGATGCAGTCCTCGTCCGGCACGTTGTCGGCGAACGCCAGCGAGCCGTAGGTCGTGCGCAGGCCGGCGGTCTCCTGCAGGTCCTTGATGCCGATCGGCACGCCCAGCAGCGCGCCGGCCTCGCCGGCCGCGAGCCGGCGGTCGGCGTCGTCCGCGGCCGCCAGCGCGCCCTCCGGGTCGAGCGTCAGGAACGCGCCGAGCTCCGCCTCTCGCTCGATCGCGGCCATCGTCGCCGTCACCAACTCGCGGCTCGACACGCGTCGCTCGGCGAGCGACGTGCGCAGCTCGATTAGCGCGTCTCGCGGCATGGGGGCGATCGTAGCGCCGCGGCGCGGTGCGGCGATGAGGGCCGGCCCACGCGTGCACGACGTCGAGGCGCCGGGCCATGCGAACCGGCTCGGTGGGGGCTAGCCCCCACCCCGGGGTGGTGCCTGCCACGGCGCTGCGGGGTGTCTCACCCGTCGTAGACACCGGTCCGCCCCCGCCCGGTGGGGGTCGCCGGAGACGACGCTGTGGTTGTCAGTCAAGCCGTCTTCCCAAGGAGTCTCTTCATCATGCAAGGCAAGCGCAATCTCGCTCACCGGATGGGTCGCTGGAGCGGCATGCATCCGTGGTTGGCGATCATCGGGTGGGTCGCCTTCGTCGCGATCGCCTTCGTCATCGGCAACTCGATGACCGCCGACACGCTCGACCGGGCCGAGACCGGCGTCGGCGAGTCCGGCCGCGCCACCAAGGTACTCGACCAGGCGTTCACCGACGACGACCAGCCGGCCGAGGAGTCGCTCCTCATCCAGAGCCGGTCCGGCAAGCTCACGGACGAGGCGCTCGCTCCGGTCGTGGCCGACGCGACGAAGCGGCTCGAGGCCACCGGCGTCGTCGGTGAGATCGGTCCCGTCGAGCCGGCCGCAAACGGCCGGGCCGCCCGCCTCCCGTTCACGGTCAAGGGCGACCCGAAGGAGGCCACCGACAAGGTCGCTCCGATCGAGGCCGCCACCAAGGCCGTCGTCGCCGCGCACCCGTCCCTGCTGATCGAGGGCTTCGGCGACGCGACGTCCGGCAAGGCGTTCGACGACAAGCTCGCCTCCGACTTCCAGAAGGCGGAGATGCTGTCCATCCCGATCACGCTGATCATCCTGATCGTCGCGTTCGGCGCCCTGCTGGCCGCCGGCATCCCGGTGCTGCTCGGCCTCACCTCGGTGTTCGCCGCATTCGGCCTCACCACGCTCTCCAGCCAGATCATCCCGACCGGCGAGAGCACCCAGATCCTGATGATGCTGATCGGCATGGCCGTCGGCGTCGACTACTCGCTCTTCTACCTCAAGCGTGAGCGCGAGGAGCGCGCCCGCGGTGCCGGCAAGCTGGCGGCGCTCGAGGCCGCAGCCGCGACCAGCGGGCACGCGGTGCTCATCTCCGGCCTGACCGTCATGGCCTCCCTCTCCGGCATGTTCCTGATGGGCGACGCCGAGGGCGGCGGCATGGCCGTCGGTTCGATCCTGGTCGTCGGCGTCGCCGTGCTCGGCTCGCTGACGGTGCTCCCGGCCGTGCTCGCCAAGCTCGGCGACCGCGTCCACAAGAGCCGGATCCCCGTGCTGCGCCGCATGCGCCGCGAGGAGCGGGACTCCCGCGTCTGGGGCTTCGTGCTCGGCCACGTGCTGCGCCGCCCCGTCGTCGCGCTCGTCGGCGGCGTCGCGCGTGCTCGTCGCCCTCGCCATCCCGGCGATCGGCATGCAGACCAAGGTCACCGGCATGGAGGACATCTCCCGCGATGCCTTCCCGGTCATGAAGACGCTCGACCACCTCCAGGCCGCGTTCCCGGGCCAGCGTCCCGGCGCGGACATCGTCATCCAGGCCAACGACGTCAACGCCCCGGCCGTCCAGTCCGCCATCAAGGCGTTCGAGGCCGAGGCGCTGCAGTCCGGCCAGGCGCTCGCGCCCTTCGAGGCCATGGTCTCGAAGGACTCGAAGGTGCTGCTGCTGTCCGTCCCGATCGTCGGCGACGGCACCGACAAGGTCTCGCAGACCGCCGTCCAGCGGCTCCGGGACGACATCGTCCCCGGCACCCTCGGCTCGGCCGCGGGCGTCACGGTCGACGTCGGTGGCCCCGCCGCCGAGACGGCCGACTCCAACAGCAACCTGTCAGCTCACGCGCCGCTCGTGTTCGGGTTCGTGCTGGCCATGGCGTTCCTGCTGCTGCTGGTGACCTTCCGGTCGATCGTGATCCCGATCAAGGCGATCATCCTCAACCTCCTCTCCGTTGCGGCCGCCTTCGGTGTGCTGACGCTGGTCTTCCAGCACGGGTGGGGCGAGATCGTGGGCCTGCCCCACACGACCGGCATCGTCTCCTGGCTGCCCGTGTTCCTGTTCGTGATCCTGTTCGGCCTGTCGATGGACTACCACGTGTTCATCATCAGCCGCATCAAGGAGGGCTGGGACAAGGGCCTCGGCAACGAGAAGGCCGTCGAGGAGGGCATCCGCAGCTCCGCCGGCGTCGTCACCGCCGCGGCCACCGTCATGGTGGCGGTGTTCGCGATCTTCGCGACGCTCTCCCTGGTCGACCTGCAGGAGTTCGGCGTCGGCCTGGCCGTCGCGGTGCTCATCGACGCCACGCTCATCCGCGGTGTCGTGCTGCCGGCCTCGATGAAGCTCCTCGGCAAGTGGAACTGGTACATGCCGAGCGTGCTCGGCTGGCTGCCCCGGCTCGGCGAGGGGCACCACACCGGACTCGAGGGCGCCCGCGCGTAACTCCTCCGCACCCTCCAACGGCACGACCCGACGGCCCGCCATCTGGCGGGCCGTCGGCGTTGTGCGGGAAGCCGTACGGCCCGGGTGCGGATGCACGCAACGTGGACCGCATGCCAGCGCCACACGGACGCCAGACAGCCGTAACGGGCCACCTCTGCCGGCCGACGATCATGAGGACATGCGCATCATCCTCGTCGACGACCACGGCCCCTTCCGCCTCGCGGCGCGAAGGCTGCTGGAGGCGGAGAACTGCCTCGTCGTCGGCGAGGCGGCGTCGGGCGAGTCCGCGCTCGCGCAGCTCGCCGACCTGGACGCCGACCTGGTCCTCGTCGACGTCTTCCTGCCCGGCATCGACGGTTTCGCGACGGCGCGCGTGCTGGCCGCAGCCGCCGGCGGGCCGAAGGTCGTGCTGATCTCGAGCCGGCCGCTGGCCGACGTCGGCGTCGACCGCGTGGCCGACAGCGGCGCCCGCGGCTTCGTGCACAAGGCCGAGCTGAGCCGCGCCGCGCTCGCCCCGCTCGTCGCCTGACGCTCAGGCGGAGGCGGAGGCGCGGTACAGCGCGGCGGCCTCGGCGAACGCCGCCAGCGTATCGAGCGTCGTCGGCTCCAGCACGGCGATGACGTGGTCGGCGCCGGCCGCCGCGTGGGCGATGAGGCCGGCGGCCACCTCCTGCGGCGTCCCGCTCAGCGCGGGACCCTCGGCGTCGGCCGGGGCGCCCTCGTACCGGACGGTGATGCCGACCGTGATGGAGAGCGTCGAGGGATCGCGACCGACGCGCGTGCACGCCTCGGTGAGCTCGCCGCGGACGCGCTCCAGGCGCTCGTCCGGGAGGCCGAACCAGGCCAGGTTCCACGCGTCGGCGTGCCGCGCGGTCAGCTCGAGCATGCGCGGCATCTTCGACGCCACCAGGATCGGCAGGTCGGGTCGCGCGGGCGGCCGCAGGACGGCGTCGCGCGCCGACACGTAGGTGCCGTCGAGGTCGGCGCGGTTCTCGCGGATCAGGCCCGTGATGACGGCGAGCGACTCCTCGAACCGGCTCACCTTGTGGTCGGTCGGCCAGCCGAACGCCTCGTACTCCGGGTCGTGCCAGCCCGCGCCGACGCCGAGGATGAGCCGGCCGTCGCTGACGTGGTCGAGCGTCGCGGCCATCTTCGCCAGCAGCGCGGCGTTGCGGAAGCCGGTGCACATCACGAGGGTGCCGAGCTCGACGCGGCTGGTCGCCTCGGCGATGGCCGACAGGATCGTCCAGCACTCGTGGATGCCGGTCGTCTCGCCGTCGAAGCGGAACAGCACGTGGTCGAACACCCAGACGGAATCGAAGCCCGCGGCCTCGGCGCCGACGGCGATCGCGCGGATCTCCGCGTACGACGGGGTGGCCTCGTCCCCGTCCTCCTCCGCGATGGGCAGCACGACCCCGATCCGCATCCCCGACCTCCAGCTCGACCGGCGTGAGGGTACGCGAACTGGGGCCTGAGACGGCCCGAGCGCGGCGCCGTAGCGCCGCGCTCGGGGTCATCCGTCGGTCAGGTGAAGTGGCTCAGGGTGCCGTCAGCGGCGGCAGCGGCAGGGCCGAGATGCGCGGCGTCAGGCGGCTGCCCGCCGGCACCGGGAACGGGAAGCCGAGGTTCGCGAGGCGACCGCGGACCCGGTTCTGGGCCTGGCACTGCGACGTGCAGTCCGACGGCGGGTTGGCGACCTCGGTCGCGTCCTCGCCGGTCACGAAGCCCATCCGGCCGCCGCTCGCGACGTCCCACACCGACTGGCCCCCGCAGTGCGCGACGGACGGGTTGATCGGCGTCGCCGTGTTGCAGTCGGGCTGGTCGACGCGCTCGGCCACCTGGGCGCTGTCGCGGACGACGAACTTCCGCGAGAAGCCGTTCGAGACGTTCGTCCGGGTGGCGACCTGCACGCAGAACCGGCTGGGCGGACCCACCGTGACGCTCGTGCAGTCGTCGCCCAGGAACTGGCCGACGCGGGCCCGGAACCTCGGGTTGTCGTAGTAGAACGGCGTCAGCGCCGGGTTGCTCGAGGTAGCGAGCGTGTGCACGAACCGCGTGCGGGTGCCGTCGCCGCGCTCCGGCTCCGTCTGGAAGATGCCGCCCTGGGCGCAGTCCTTGGCCTGGATCTTCATCGACACGCCGGCACCGGTCCGCATCACCTCCACGCCCTCCTCGTCCAGCTGCACCGCGATGCCACTGGTCAGCGTCAGGCCGCGATGATCAGGCACCTTCGACGCCCAGACGGGCGTCCGGACGCCGCCGGTGATGTCCTCCGGGCTCGCCGCGCCCGTAAAGGCGTAGTCGAGCACCGCGAAGTCGGCGCTGCGGACGTTGAACTCGTTGTACTTGCCGCGGACGGCGAACGTCGCGCCGAGCGTCGCAACCGGAATCGTCCGGTCGACGTCGCCCGAAGCGACGACGGCGCCCGTCGCGAGGTTCACGAGCTTGAAGCCGGCGCCGGTGCACCCGGCGGACTTCGCGGCCTGGGCCGGCGCAGCCAGCACGGCCCCTACTCCGATGACGAGTAGCACCGTCACCGCCCGCGCGGCAGACCCCCGCCGTCGCGTCGAAACACGTCGATCATGCATGGCATCCCCCCGGATCCCTGTGGATCTGTGCGGCCCCGGCTGCTGGGGCGCAGCCGCCGACACCGCCGCGAGCGTTATCCCGCTCGTTGCGGTTCAACGTCGCACGGCGGCGCCGTCCGGGACAAGCCGGACTTTCGGTTAGGCGTCGCGGTGGCGGCAGAGCGTGCGGCTGGAGCGCGCCGCGGTGGCGGCCACCGCGGGACGCGTCGCCAGGCGGATGCCGGGCGTCCCGGCGCCGCGCGCCGTCCAGACGACGGCCGGGCGGGCGGTCACGGGATCGAAGGCGGCCGCGGCGATCGACGGCTCGCCCGGCTCGGACACCAGCTCGGCGGCGCCGAACGCGGCGGCACCGCCGGGCCGGATCGCGGCGACGATCTGCTCGGCCTGGTCCGGGTTGTCGGCGAGGCTGCCCCAGACGACGAGCGTCGTGCCGCCGGGCCCGGTCGCGAGGTCGTGCACGGCGCCGGACGCGGCGAGCTGCGTCGCCGGGCCGAACACGCCGGAGGGAGTCGAGGTGGCGACGCGCACCGGGTACGTGGTGACCGGATTGCCGGCCACCTGCGACCAGGCGACCGTCGCCGTGCCGTCGGGCGCGACGCCGAGGGCGACGCGGCCGGGCGGCCGGGCGATGCCGGCGCCGGGGTCGAGCACCTTCGCGGTGCGGAACCGCGTCGCGGTCCTCGACCGGTACGCGGCCCGGACCACATACGGCCGGTCGGCCTGCTCGCCGCCGTCCTGCGTCCCCCAGGCGACGTAGACCGCACCGGTCGGGCCGACGGCGGCCGCGATGTCACTCGATGCCTGGCGCGGCCCGGCGACGAGCGCGCCGCCGAAGCCGTGACCCGCCCGGCGGACGCGCGTCAGGACGACCGGCTGGCGGGAGGGTGCGGCGCGGCGGCCGCTGTAGGCGACGACCAGGTCGCCCTGGGGCCCGAATCCGATCGCCGGATCGGAGTCGTGCAGCTCGGAGCCGTCACTGCGGGCGTCGGCGGCGATCGTCACCGGCGCGCGGAACGCCTGGCCGGCGGGCCGTACCGCGACCCGCAGCCGCCGGCGCTCGCTCAGGCAGGTGCCCTGGGAGTCGCGCAGGCAGCGGTACTCGATCCACGCGACGGCGAGGTCGCCGCGCGGGCTGCCGGCGAAGGCGAGGTGCTCGAGGTTCGTGATCGTGACCAGCGTGCGCGCCTTCGCGACCGTGCCGCTGGTGCGGCCGAACGCGATGTCGAGCCGCGTGCGCGAGTCGTGCCGGAAGTCGGTGGCCGGCGTCAGCAGGCGCCGGCGCACCAGGACGGTGCGGTCGTTGCCGTAGACCACCGGCGGCTGGGCGAGCACGCGCGGGACGGTGGCAAGCACCTGACCCGAGGTGGAGGCCAGGCGCGTGACGCGCGGGCCGCTGACGCACGACGGCGACCAGCTGACCAGTCCGGCGCCGGATCCGCCGTAGGCGATCGCGGCCGCGCACTGCGTGGACGGTCCGATGGCGATCGGCGTCGACCAGGGCGCCGCAGCGGAAGCGGCCGGAACTCCCGACAGGGCCAGCAGCAGGGACAACGTCAGCGCACGGCGCATCGACCCTCACGATAGCGCCCGCGCGACCGGTGCGATGGGCGCCGGCCATCGGCGCCCGCGGGCTTCCGCGCGCTTCCGTGCGCGTTCCAGGTGCGGGGTCTGACCCCGATCCGGCCGTTTCTGGGGTCAGACCCCAGAACGGAAGACGCCCGAGTCGCGCAAAGGTCGCGCGACGGGTACGGAGATGGCGCGGTTCGTCTGCGAGGTGGCACGGAGCGGCCGCTCGACGAGTGGTAGGCGCGCGGACCTCGCAAGCCGCGCGGGAGCGTCACGGATCGTCACCGGCCGCACCGGCCGCGGCTACGACCGGACGCGCTCCGTTGCCGCCCGCCAGTGCCGGCCGAGGCGGTCGAGCAGCGACTCCGCCGGGGGCGGTGGCAGCGGCGCCACGTCGAGGAAGCGCGCCAGGCGCTCCGCCTCGTCGTCGTCGAGGCCGATGGCGGCGATGGCCGAGCCGTCCTGGTGCCAGATGCTGATCCGCGTCTGGCGCTCGTCGGGATCCGGGCCCAGGTAGCGGCTGACCCGGAGCGCGAGCTCCTGATCCGTCTCGTGGCCCGGATGCGGCGCGAAGAACTCGACCAGCTTCAGCCGCTGCGGCGCCGCGCACCACGGGCAGTAGCGGAAGGTCCGCTCCACCTCGCGCTGACAGGTCGGACACGGCTGCGCGGGCGGCATGGGGGCAGCGTACGCCGGGCGGCACGTCGCCCGCAACCGGCGGCGTAGACTCCGTCCATGGAGAAGCACGGGATCGTTGCCGACGGCAAGCGGCGCCTGGAGGCCGGCGAGAAGGGCGAGGCGCCGCCGCAGTCGCTGCTCGGCCGCGTCCTGTCGATCCTGGGCTGGGGCGCGAAGCCCGACCAGCGCGTCTTCTAGTAGCGCTGCGTGTCGCGCCGGTACGCCCACGCGGCGAGCAGCGCCGCACCGACGCTCCAGAGCGTGACCACCGCCCAGCCGGTCGCGCCCCAGGCAGCGCCGCCGATCGCGACCTGGCTGGCCTGCACGAGCCAGTACGACGGCAGCGCGATCGCGATGTAGTGCAGCGCCCCGGTCGCGCCGATCGGGAACCAGACGCCGCCGAGCAGGCCGAGCACCGCCGTGGTGCCGCCCATCGCGGGCCCGATCGAGTCGATGCTGAGCAGGTGCCCGATGACGATGCCGAGGCCCGCGAACGGGATCAGCCCGATCAGGATCAGCACCGTCATCTCGACCCAGCTGCCGGCCGAGATGCGCACGCCGAGCGACGCACCGGCGGCGTACAGCAGCGCGATCGTGATGAGCGCCGTCAGGTAGGCGGTCAGCACCTTGGTGCGGAAGTAGGCGCGGGCGGTGAGCGGCGTCAGGCGCAGCTGCCGGTTCCACCCGAGCGACCGCTCCGCCGCGATCCGGGCGCCGCCGGCCAGCACCGCGTTCATGGTGCCGAAGGCGGTAAGCCCGACCATGAAGTAGAGCGGCGCGTCGATGCCGCTGCCACCGAAGTCCTGCACGTCGCGGTTGGGTGCGGCGATGGCGTAGTACATCAGTAGGGGGAAGGCCACCGAGAAGAGGAAGAAGCGGCGGTTGCGGAAGGCGCGCGAGACCTCGAAGCGCGTGTAGGTGGCGGTGCTCACGCAGGCTCGTCCTCGTCGCGCGTGAGCTCCAGGAACGCCACTTCCAGGCCGGCGCCCGTGATCTCGATGTCGCGCGCGTCGCCGAACCCGGCCAGCAGCGCGCGGATGGCCGTGTCGGAGTCGGAGCACGTCAGCACCACGGCCTCGCCGCGGCGCTCCGCCCGGCTGACGCCCGGCAGGCGCTCGATCTGCCCCAGATCGGCACCGGGCAGCGTCGCCCGGATGGTGCGCAGGCCGACCATGGCCTTCAGCTCGGTCGTCGGCCCATCGGCGACGATCCGCCCGCGGGCCATCAGCACGACGCGGTCGGCGTAGGCGTCCGCCTCCTCGAGGTAGTGCGTCGCGAACACGACCGTCTTGCCGCCCGCCGCGTACGCGCGCATCGTCGCCCAGAAGGCCGTCCGGCCCTCGACGTCCATCGCCACCGTCGGCTCGTCCAGCACGAGCAGGTCGGGGTCGCTCACCATCGCGATGGCGAACCGGACGCGCTGCGTCTCGCCGCCGGAGAGGGACTGGGTGCGCCGCTCGGCGATCGCCCCGATGCCCACGACGTCGAGCACCTGATCGGTCTCGAGCGGGTCGTCGTGGAGCGACCGCATCATGTCGATCAGCTCGCGCACCGAGAGGTCGCGCAGCAGGCCGCCCGTCTGCAGCATCGCGCCGACGCGGCCCGCGCGGATCGCCTTCGCGGGCGACGCGCCGAACAGCGACACGTCGCCGGCGTCGGGCTGCGTCAGCCCGAGCAGCATGTCGATCGTCGTCGACTTGCCGGCCCCGTTCGGGCCGAGCAGCGCGAGCGTCTCGCCGGCGGCGATCGAGATGTCGACGCCGCGCACCGCCTGCACGAGGCCGGCCGGCGACGAGAACGACTTCACCAGTCCGCGCAGCTCGATCCCGGTCGCGGCCGGGGCGTCGACGGCTGCCGTCACGACGGTCATGCCTGCATGTTCCGCGACCTCGCCCGCGAGACAACCCGGATCGTGTCGAGCCGGCGTTACGATGCCGTTAGCCGCCAGGCGCCGAGCCGCGCCAGTACGCCACCAGGTGATCGGCGAGCTCCTCGGGCTGGCTCAGGGCCATGCAGTGGCCGCCGGGCATCTCGTCCGGCGTGATGCCGAGCCGTTCCTCGGCGACGCGGCGCTGGAACGCGGCCGGGAAGAACCGGTCGTCCCGTCCCACCAGCACCCGCGTCCGCACCGGCGGCCAGCTCGTCACCGGCGGCGGGCTCGCGAACGGCGCTGCCGTCTGCTCCCGGCCGCCCTGCTCGAGCGCCTCGGCCACGATCTCCGCCGGCACGTCGTGGAAGAAGTCGTCCAGGAAGTCGTCCTCCACGACCGGCCGGCCCTGCTGCTCCGCCAGCGCCGCGTGCGCCTCGGCCTGGCCCGTGGCCTCCCACCACTCGCCCGCGGTCTCACCGGGCGCCGGGATCATCGCGTTGACGAGCACCAGCAGGGAGACGTCGAGCAGGTCGCAGACGAGCGGCGCGGTGAAGCCGCCGAGCGACTGCGCCACCACGACGAGCGGCCGGCGATCGCCGACGGCGTCGACCACGGCGGCCGCGTACTCCGGCAGCCCCGCGCTCTCGTCGCCTGCGGGCAGTTCGACCGCGACGGCAGCGACGCCGCGGGCCTCCAGTTCGGGGACGAGCCGGTGCCAGAACCAGGTGTCGCCGCCGGCGCCGGGGATGAGGACGAAGGTGGGTCGGGTGGCTGCCATGAGACCCACAGCATGCCGCGCGAGTACGATCTCGGCGTGCCTCTGGAAGACTTGCTGCACGGCAACCGCTTGTGGGCCGCCGACGTCGTGCGCCGCGATCCCGGCTTCTTCGCGCGCCTGGCGGCGCAGCAGGCGCCCCGGTACCTGTGGATCGGCTGCTCCGACAGCCGCGTCCCGGCGAACGAGGTCACCGGCACCGATCCGGGCGAGGTGTTCGTGCACCGCAACGTCGCGAACCTCGTCGTGCACACCGACCTGAACTGCCTGTCGACGCTGCAGTACGCCGTCGACGTGCTCGGCGTGCAGCAGGTCGTGGTGTGCGGCCACCTCGGCTGCGGTGGCGTGCGCGCCGCGCTCGACCGCGAGCGGCACGGCCTGATCGACAACTGGCTGCGGCACGTCCAGGACGTCGCGCACGAGCACTCGGACCTGATCGCCGCGACGCCGGTGGCCGACCGGCCCGACCTGCTCTGCCGCCTGAACGTGGTCGAACAGGTCACGAACGTCTGCCGGACGACCATCGTCCAGGAGGCATGGTCGCGAGGGCTGGAGATCGCCGTCCACGGCGTGGTCTACGGGCTCGCCGACGGCGTGCTGCGCGACCTCGGCGTCTCCACCTCGGGGCCGGACGAGATCGACGGCCGGCGCGAGGAGACCGTCGCGCGGCTCGCCGCCGAGATCGGCTAGCCGCACCCGATCGACGACGGCCCGGCCGTCACGGAGTACCGTCGGGGCATGCGCGAGGAGATCGGACCGCCGCTGCTGCTGTCGAACGGCACGCCCGTGCCGCGCCGGCTGCTGCGCATGTCGGCCGTGACGTCGCCCGGGCCGGGAGGCCAGCACGTCAACCGGTCGAACACCGCCGTCGAGCTCCGCGTCGCCGTCGCCGACCTGCCGCTCACCTCCGAGCAGCTCGGGCGGCTGCGCGAGCGCCTGGCCGCGCGGATCACGAAGTCGGACGAGCTGCGCATCGAGTCGTCCGACCACCGGTCGCAGTGGCGCAACCGGCGCACCGCCGAGCAGCGCCTGATCGCGATGATCGACGCCGCCCTGGTGACGGCTCCGGAGCGCACGCCGACGCGGCCGTCCCGCGCCGCGCTCGCCCGCCGTCGCGCCGACCGCGAGCGGGCGCAGGCCAGCCGGGCGCAGCGCCGGCGGCCGGGCCGCGACGACTAGACTTCAGCCGCGTCGCAGGCGTCGAGGAACGCCGGATCCGCCAGCGCCGCCTCCAGGATCCGCAGCACCGTGCCGGGTCCGCCGCGCACCGGGTTGATGCGGACCGCCCGGTGCTCGAGTCCCGGCGCGGCCTTCAGGAACGTGCTCGTCAGGTTGGTGAACAGCGGCAGGAACTCGAACTGCGCCTCCTCGCCGACCGACCGGCTGGGCGAGCCGTTGCGCCACGCCGACTCCAGGAACGGCACGGCCACGGGCCGGTCGAGCACGAGCACGATGCAGCGGACGCCGGGCTGGGCCGCATAGGCCCGGGCGACGCGCGGGAGGTCACCGCCGGCGACCCGCTCGTTGATCTGCGCGACGGCCGCCGTGACGGCGGCGTCCTGCACGGCCAGCGCGACGGGGGCGAGCACCAGCGCCCGCAGCGCCGCCATCGCCTGCGGGCCCTGCACCTGGCAGCCGGCGGAGGAGAGGTCGCGGCGGATCTGCGCGACGGTCTCGGCGCCCGCGAGCACGACGCCGACCGGGTCGGGCGCCAGCAGCTTGAACAGCGACAGGGCCGAGGCGTCGGCGCCCAGCTGCACGCCGATGCGGGCCGAGCGCATGCCGGCGTAGTTGTCGTCGACGACGATCCGGACGGTCGGGCCCGCCACCGCCTGGATCAGCTCGATGGTGTGGCCGAGGTCGTAGCGGTCGCCGAGCTGCTGCGGCACGTGCTGCAGGTACACCGTCGCCGGCGGTCGCTCGCGCAGGCTCCGCTCCAGCGCGCCGGGGTCGTTGAAGTCGGCGTAGGTGATGTCGAGGCCCATGTGCCGCATCGCGGGCAACGTCGTCTTGTAGGGGTGCGCATCGTGCAGCAGGATGCGGCTGCCGGGGGCCGTCGACGCGTTCAGCATCGCGCGGATCGCGCCGCTCCCCGCGCCGGGCACCAGCACCGCGTCGCACGCGTCGAAGTAGCGGGCCAGCACCTCCTCGACCCGTGCCGTAGCGTGCGGCCGGCCGCCACCGCCGAAGCCGACGGTGGAGAGCTCGCGGACCTGGCCGTAGTCCTCGGTGAACACCGCGTCGGAGCCCATCACCCGCTGGGCGATGTCGACCAGCCGGAACTGCGCCGAGATGGCGTCGTCGAGCGACAGCTGCCCGCGCACGACCGTCGTCTCCCACCGAAGCAGCAGGTCGTCCAGGTCGCTGGTCATCATGCCCGGGCGCGCTTGCGCATCGCCTCGACCTGCGCCCACGGCCGCGCATTGACGACATCGGCCGGCTCCGCCCAGGCGCGCCGCGCGACGGTGACGCCGTACGCGACGTTCGCCAGCGTCGCGACCTCGTGCGCGTCGGTGGAGACCACCAGCGGGACACCGGCCTCGCGGGCGGCCCGCGCGTTGCGCGCCGACAGGTCGAGGCGCTCCGGGTTCGAGTTGATCTCGAGGAACGTGCCGTGCTCGGCGCAGGCCGCGACCAGCGCGGTGATGTCGATCGCCGCGGGCGCCCGGTGGAGCAGGTGCCGCCCGGTCGGGTGGCCGATCACGTCGACCAGCGGATGGGCCGCCGCCGCCACCATCCTCGCCGTCGCCCGCGCCGGGCTCTGGCGCAGCTCGGTGTGGGGCGAGGCCACGACCCAGTCCAGCTCCGCCAGCACGTCGTCGGGGTAGTCGAGCGACCCGTCGCGGAGGATATCGACCTCCGTGCCGGCCAGCAGCGTGAAGCCCTCCGGGGCGAGCCTCGCCGCGACCTCGCGGATGGCGGCGACGTGCTCGCGCAGCCGCCCGGCGTCGAGGCCGATCCCCGGCTCCAGCGAGTTCACGTTGGGCGAGTGCTCGGTGATCGCCAGGTAGCCGGAGCCGCGCGCCATGGCCGCCCGCGCCATCTCCTCGATGCTGTTCGCGCCGTCGGACGCCGTCGTGTGCGAGTGCAGGTCGCCCTGGATGTCAGCGGCCGTGACGAGGCCCGGCAGCGCGCCGTTCCGGGCAGCGTCGAGCTCGCCCGCGCCCTCGCGCAGCTCCGGCGGCACGGACGCGTAGCCGAGGCGCTCGTACAGCTCGGCCTCGGTCGCCGGTGCCGCGGCGCGGCGCGTCCCGCCCGCCGCCAGCGCGCGGTTGTGCGCGGCCGATCCGGTGAGCCGTTGCAGGGCCTCGGCGTACCGGGACGGCACGACCGCGTGCAGCGTCACGCGCGCGCCGCCAGACGTCACCACGGAAGCCTGCGCCGTCGTCACCCGCACGACCGAGCCGACGTCCTCCGCCGAGGCGAAGGCGGCGACGGTCGCGGCGGGCACCTCCGCCGCCACCAGCAGCTCGATCGCGTCGAACCGCTCGTGCCGGCGCCGGAGCGTCCCGACCGCCGAGCCGTCGGTGCACCCCGGCTGGGCGGTCAGCCACGCCAGCAGGCGATCGGCGAGGATGGTCGCCTCGTCCAGCAGCAGCCGGCGCCCGCGGTGTTCTTGACGCCCATTTTGCACCTCGGGCATTATGTACTGACATTACGACATGGTGGTAGCGATCCCGCGCGACGCGTTCACGTCCCGCCTCGACGTTCTCGAGGACTCCGGCCAGGTCTCGGCGGTTGCCCGGCAGCAGACGCTCGACTTCGTCGATGCGGTCGAGGCGGCCTTCGCCATCGAGGTCGACGAGGAGAACGCCGCGATGCTCGTCACGCACCTGGCGATGGCGCTGACCCGCACCGAGCGGCGGGCGCCGCTGCTGGAGGAGCCGCCGGACGTGATCGTGTCCGAGGTGCGGGCGCACCCGGCCGAGCTGACGTTCGTGCGCGAGCGGCTCGACGCGTACGGCGCCGTGCTGGGCGAGGCCCTGCCAGAGTCGGAGCTCGTGTTCATGACGGCCCACCTCTGCACGGTCACGCTGCCCGGATGAGCGTCGGCTGATGTTCCTCGCAGCGACGAGGCGGCGCAACCCGGCAATTATCTCGGCGGCCGCGCGACTGCATGCCGAGGGACGCGTGCCCGCCGGCAGCTACGTCGTCGACATCGACACGGTGGGCGCCAATGCGCGGCTGGTGTCGGACGCGGCCCGGCAGCGGGGCCTGGTCTGCTGGCAGATGACGAAGCAGTTCGGCCGCAACCCGCTGGTCGCGCAGGCGGTCGCCGCCAACGGCGTGGACGGCGTCGTCGCGGTCGAGATGGCCGAGGCGCGCAGGCTGCATGGCCACGGGCTTCGCATCGGCCACGTCGGGCACATCGTCCAGGTGCCCCGGCACGAGCTGGCGGAGGCGCTCTCGTTCGCGCCCGACCACGTCACGGTCTTCGGCGTCGAGCAGGCCGCCGCGGTGGGCGCGGCGGCCCGCGCCGCCGGCGTCGTCCAGCAGGTGCTGCTGCGCGTCGTCCGGCCCGGCGATCGGTTCTTCGAGGCACAGCGCGGCGGCGTCCGCCTGGACGACGTGCTCGCCGCCGCTCGCGCCATCGACCGGGTCGACGGCGTCGAGTTGGCCGGCGTCACGACGTTCCCGTGCGTGGCGTGGGACGAGGAGGCCGGCGAGGTCGCCGCGACGCCGAACCTGGAGACCCTCGTGACCGCGCGCGACACGCTGCGCGCGGCCGGCTTCGCGATGCCGGTCCTGAACGCGCCGGGCGTGAGCTGCGCCGCGACGCTCGACCTGGTCGCGGCGGCCGGCGCGACCCACGTCGAGCCAGGCAGCGCGCTGATCGGCGAGACGCCGTGGCATGCGGTCAACGACGCCAACGAGGTGCCGGCGATGGTGTACGTCACCGAGGTCACGCACGAGCTCGACGGCCGCGTCTACACGCTCGGCGGCGGCTTCTACGCGCGCTCGCGCATGCGGTCGGCCCTGGTGTTCGGCCAGGGCGACCCGGTCGAGGCGCCGGTGGTCGAGCTGCCGGCGGCCGAGATCGACTACTACGGCGCGCTGCAGATGCCCGCCGGGTGCCGCGCCGCCGTCGGCGCGACCGCCGTCTACGCGTTCCGCGCCCAGGCGTTCGTCAGCCGCGCGACCGTCGCCGTCGTCGCGGAGGTCGCCGGCGGCGATCCGCAGGTGGTCGGGCTCTTCTCACGCGACGGGTCGCCGCTGCCGTGACCCTGGTCTCGGATACGGTGGCGGCAGCCGGGGCGCCGGACGAAGGAGCGAGATGATCAACGTGGTCGTGACCGGCATGGGCAAGGAGCGCATCGCCCAGCTGGTGCAGGAGACCGGCACGGGCCTGGTCGAGGCGAAGGCGAAGACGGACTTCGAGGCCGCCTCGGCCGTCAAGTCCGGCCGGGCCGACTACTACATCGGCGCCTGCCAGAGCGGCGCGGGCGGTGCGCTCGGCGTCGCCAACGCGATCCTCGGGTCCGACCAGGTGGTGCGCCTGTCGGGGGTCGGCACGACGGCCGACCCGGCCGACGTCCGCGCCGCCGTCGCCGCGGGCAAGCGCGCGTTCGGCATCAGCTACAGCCAGATCGACGCCATCGTGCCGGTGCTGATCGCAGCGATCCTGGCGCAGGCCGAGTGACCTAGCCGGTGCAGGACGAGGTCGTCAAGCTGCTCGTGGTCGGCGCCCTCGGCGCCGTGTCGGCGATGGCCTCGCACCGCAACGTGGCGATCTACCACGACGGCCTGCGCACGTCGGTCGCCGACATCACGTCGGGCCGGAAGACGCGCCGGGAGATGGCGTCCTACGCGTACACCATCTCGATCGGGTTCGTGGTGGCGTTCGCGCTGCCGTTCGCCCTCGCCAGCGGCATCCTGATCATCCACATGATCATGCTCGGCACCGACACGATCGGCATCCGCAGCCGGCGGACACTCGAGTCGCTCGCCGGCGGCTTCCTGTGGGGCGTGTTCGTCGTCGGCGCCGTCGACCTGTTCGTGCAGGGCGTCCAGAACCTGCCGCTCGACACCACCGGCCGCGACCTGCTGTGGATGCCGCTGGTCTTCTCGCTGCCGCTGCTCGGCGCGGCGGCCGCCGCGCAGGCGCACGGGTTCCGGGCCGGGGTCGTCGCCACGCTGGCCACGGCCGTCCTCTGGGCGGTGGCGTACGGCATCTGGGACGCCGCCGATCCCGGGTCGGCCACGACGTTCGGCGCCGGCCTGATCGCTTTCTGCGTGATCATCGTGGCGCTCGTCGTCGCGGCCCTGCGCGAGCGGGCGGAGGAGGAGACCGACCTCGCCTTCTTCGACGACAACATCCGCCGCATCCGCGGGAACTGGGCCTACCTGCTGCCGATCGCGGCCCTGATCGCCGTCACCGCATCGTCCGGCTGGGTCGGCGGCGAGCCGGTGCAGGTGGCGCTGATGAGCTCCGACCACCTCGAGGGCGCGGCCGTGGTCGCGGTGTTCTCGTCCATCGGCTTCGTCCCGCTGCAGGGCATGACGGGCCTGGTCAGCGGCGTCTGGAACCAGCACGGCTACCCCGACTGGTTCCTCGGCGCCGGCTACCTGACGTCGAACCGCGCGATCGCCGCCGTCGCCGGCGCCGCGCTGATGGGCGTCGAGCTGCTGACGCTGCGGCGCGTCGCCTGGCTGCTCACCGCGCGGCCCGGCATCACGACGCTCGGCAGCGCGGTGCGCGAGTCGCTCGAGCTCGTCCCGACCCTGGCGATGCTGGCGGGCGGCGTGCTGGCGGCGACGGCGGTCGGCGGGCCGGCCGGCGCGTTCGCGGTGATCGCCGTCTACCTGCTGAACGACAAGCGCGGGCGTCCGGTCATCCCTATCGCGGCGCCGGTGATCGGCTACCTGCTGGTCCTCGTCGTGACCGGGCTCGCCCGCAAGGCGGGGGTGTTCAGCTGATGCGCAGGCGATCGCCGATCACGCCGGTGACGACGGAGCTCGCCCACCTCGGCGAAGCTGTCTGCCGATGACCCACCGGACCGACCAGGCGATCGATCCGTCGTCGCGGCTGCCGCTGTACGCGCAGCTCGAGCAGATCCTCGAGCAGCAGCTGACGTCGGGCGAGCTGAAGGCCGGCGACATGCTGCCCACCGAGGCGCAGCTGTGCGCGCAGTTCGGCATCTCGCGGCCGGTCGTCCGGCAGGCGATCGGCGGCTTCGTGGCGCGCGGCCGGCTGTACCGGCTGCGCGGCAAGGGCACCTTCGTCTCCAGCGCGCCGCTGGCCGAGCGGCTCCTGCGCCCCACCCTCGGCTTCTTCGACGACCTCGCGGCGGCGGGCCTCGAGGTGTCCAACGACCTGGTCGGCATCGAGGTCGTGGCCGCGCAGGGCGCGCTGGCCGAGTCGCTCGCGCTGGCACCCGGCGCCGCCGCCGTGCGCATCGAGCGCCGGCGTCGCATCGACGGCGAGGTGGTCGCGTTCATGCGGTCGTTCATCCCGGAGTCGCTGCACCCGCACCTGGTGCGGCGCCTCGAGCACTGCGACTTCACGCACGTCTCGCTGCCGCACCTGCTGGAACAGACGATCGGGATCCGGCCGCATGCGGGCCACCGCTGGGTCCAGGCCGTGGTGGCCGACGCCGAGGTGGGCGGGCACCTGGGCATCGCGCTCGGCGCGGCGCTGCTGTACGTCGAGTCGGTCGAGGACGACGATCGCGGCCGGCGCATCGAGTACTCGCAGGCCTGGCATCGCGGCGACCGCACCCGCCTCGAGCTCGAGTCGTCGCGGACGGACGCGCCCTCCTAGCGGGCGAGCGCCGCGCCGACGGCGTCTCGCGCCCCGTCGGCGGAGCCCGCGGCGAGCGCCAGCCGGCCGAGCCGGCGGCATTCCTCGAGCGGAACGGCGCCGACCTGCGCGCGCACCGCGGCGATCGATCCGGCGGCCATCGAGAGCGACGTGATGCCGAGACCGACCAGCACGACGGCGAGCGCGGGATCGGCTGCGGCCTCGCCGCACACGCCGACCGGGCGGCCCGTCTCCTGGCCGGCGCGCGCGGCCATCTCGACCAGCCGCAGGAGGGACGGGTGCCAGGCGCTCTGCAGCCCGGCCAGCGCCGCGATGCCGCGGTCGGCGGCGAACGCGTACTGCGCCAGGTCGTTCGTCCCGATGCTGGCGAAGTCCACCTCCGCGAGCACGTCGGCGGCGGCCAGCGCGGCGGCCGGGATCTCGATCATCACGCCCACCCGGTCGATGCCCGCCCGGCGAGCCAGGCCGGCGAACCAGCGCGCCTCGTCGGCCGTCGCCACCATCGGCGCCATCGCCCAGATCTCGGCGTCGCCCGCGGCGGCCACGGCTGCGATCGCCGCGAGCTGACCGGCGAGCACGTCCTCAGCCGCGCGCAGCGCACGCAGGCCGCGGACGCCGAGCGCCGGGTTCTGCTCGGTCGCGCTCTGCAGGTAGGGCAGCGGCTTGTCGGCCCCGGCGTCGAGCAGGCGGATGACGACGCGCGCGCCGGCGAACGCCTGCGCGACCTGCGTGTAGGCGGCGATCTGCTCGGCGACAGTCGGTGCCTGTCCGCGACCCTCGAAGCAGAACTCGGTGCGCAGCAGACCGACCCCGTCCGCGCCCGCAGCGCGCGCAGCCGCCGCGCGATCCGGGTTGCCGACGTTGGCGAGCACCGCCACGCGGTGGCCGTCCGCCGTCCCGCCGGGGTCGCCGGACGCGTCGGACGAACGCGCGCGCCGCTGACGCACCGCAGCGAGGCGCTCCGCGCCGGGCGACACCACGACCGTGCCGTCCGTGCCGAACACGGCGACCTGCTGCCCCGTCTCGAGCCCGTCGGCGCCGGGGCACGCGACGACGGCCGGAATGCCGAGCTCGCGCGCCAGGATCGCCGTGTGCCCGGTCGGCCCGCCGCCGACCGTGACGACGGCGAGCACGACGCCGGGATCGAGCAGCGCGGCGTCGGCGGGTGCGAGGTCCTCGGCGACGAGGACGTACGGATCGGCTCGGTCGGGCAGGCCGGGGAGCGGCAGGCCGAGGCAGATCGCGATCGCGCGGTCGCGCACGTCGTCGATGTCGGCGACGCGCTGCGCGAGGTCGCCACCGGCGGCCGCGAGCCGATCGCGAAACGGCTCGACGGCCTCGGCCAGCGCCTCGGTCGCCGACCGCCCGGCACGTGCCAGTCGCGCCACGGCCTCGTGGAGCGAGGGATCGCCGGCCATCGTCGCGCCGGCCTCCAGGACCGCGCGGCCGGCCGGCGCGGCGGTCGCGCTCCGCGCGCGGAAGTCGCTGCCGACGGCGTTCAGCGCGGCCACGGCGCGACGCTCGGCCAGCGCCGCGTCCTCCGCCGGCCCGGCGGGGCGCGGCGCGGCCTGGCCGGCCAGCCGCTCCACCACACCGGCGGCGGCGCCGGGCGAGGCCGGGACGCCGACGAGCAGGCGGTCGACGCCCGCGTCCGCGCCGGCGCCGCCGGCGGCGCCCAGCAGGTCGAGGAGCTGGTCGAGCAGCTCGATGTCGGCCGCAGCGTCGCCGTCGGCGATCTCGAGTGAGAGCTCGACCACCTCCGATCCGTGGATGCCGAGACCGAGCACGCGCAGCACGCTGCGGCCGTCGACGCGCGGACCGTCGGGCTTCGAGACGAGGACCGGCCGGTCGGCGGCCACGATCGCGGCCACCAGGTCGGCGGCGGGCCGGGCGTGGAGCCCTGATCCGGGCGGGAGCGTGCCGCGACGGGTGATCACGGGGTGAGGGGTCAGCGCCGACATCGGGAGGCCGAAGTATCGCGACTCGGCCCTTCCCGTGAACGTGATCGGTAACGCATGCCGCCGGACGGGTAAAACGGTGGCGGCCCGCCGCGGACCCGGCGAACCGCCACCGTGAGAACGCGCCGCTCCCGGCACGTGTCGCACCGCCTGTGTACCCGGTTGCGATGTCGCTAAACGTCCTGCAAATGCCGACCTCCCGTGAGCCTCGGCCAGGAGGTCGGGAAGCGCTTGCCCGGCGACGCCGTTCGAGACCGGCTCGTCGCCGGCTCCGGCTACACGTCCACGTGCTCGTGCTCGGCCACGATCTCGTGATCGGCCACGTGCTCGTGCTCGGCCACGATCTCGTGCTCGACCGCGACGTCGTGCTCGACCGGCCGCTCGCGCGGCGGCACGAGCCGCGGCGGCGGGATCGTGCGCCAGCCGTCGTTCGGCGGCCGCGAGGGATCGCGCAACGCGGCGAGGGCGGTGCCGCGGGCCGGGAACAGCGTGAACAGCAGGTCGGCCTCGAGCACGTAGAGCATGCGCTCGACCGCGGCGCCCGCGCCCGCGATCACGACGGCGGCACTCGTGATCTTCTCGAGTCCGCCGAGCCCGCGCAGGATGCCGCGGTACGAGCCGCAGTCGAGGAACGTCGTCGTCGTGAAGTCGAGCACCAGGCGGTGGTGCCCGCAGCGAACGGCATAGGCCACGGCCTCGGCCAGGTCGTCGTCCTCCTGCCGGTCGAGATCGCCCCGTAGGACCACAACCGCAGACCGGCCGAACACCTCGATGGTGATAGACCGCTCGGGCGGATTTTCGAAGGGCGACGGCGCAGGCAAGGGGAGGCTCCGGCGAATTCAAGAGGTTGTCGGTAGTCAGCCCCCGTTGCATGGAGATGGCCAACCGACAGTTAACGCGAGGACCAGGTGCCCACAAGCACCCCGCCGCTGCTTTACAACCTACCCAGACGGGGTAGAGCGAAACCGGATCCAACGATTCCTAACACGCAATTTGCTGAATATTCCGATTTTCTTTACTTTTTCCCGCGACTCGTTGGATGCGATTTCGGGTCTCACCGCCGGGGATACGCGTTTCTCGAGTCATCGGTTCGCTCGTTCCGCGTTCTCGTGTCTGGAGCGGCCG
This sequence comes from uncultured Actinomycetes bacterium, assembly GCA_963722525.1. Taxonomy (GTDB): domain Bacteria; phylum Actinomycetota; class Thermoleophilia; order Gaiellales; family F1-60-MAGs149; genus VFJZ01. The sequence goes on from CAVRMM010000002.1 coordinate 3,250,643, forward strand.
CTGCCGATAGCTGTCGGATGAAGCCGCGGACGGTCGTCCTCCTCGCAGCGCTGTCTGCCTTCGGACCGCTGCTCGCGACGCTGGCGCTTGGCGCCCGGGCCTTCACGCTCTCCGGCACCGTCCACTGCGTCGGCGTCGGTGTCGGCGCGGGGTCCGCGACGCTTGCGGCGTACGCGGTGGCCGCGGTCGGCGTGCGGCGGGGCGACGCCCGGACGGTGCTGGTCGCGGTGGCGTTCGCGGCGATGGGCGCGATCCTGGCCGTCCACGGCCTGGTCACGCCCGGCATCCTCGTCGAGAACACCAACCTCAGCCCGATCACCGGCGGCGCGACCGTACCGGTCGGCGCGGCCATCCTCGCCCTCGGCACGATCCCGGGCTTCGCGGTGCCGGCGCGCATCCCGCTGCTGCTCCGCGCGAGCGTGCTGATCAGCAGCATCGTGCTCGCCGCGAGCATCGTCGGCCTGGTCGATCCGGCCCTCGTCCCGAGGGTGCCCGCCGCCCGCAGCACGGGTGCGATCGCGTTGCTCGTCATCGGCGGCGCCTGCCTCATCCTCGTTACCGTCCGCGCCGCGCGCACGTGGCTGCTCACGCGCCGCAGCTCCGACCTGGCGGTGGTCGCCGGTGTCGCCTGGCTCGGTTCCGCCCTCGTCGGCGCCACGCTGTTCCGGTACGACCAGCTCGGCTGGTGGCTCGGGCACGGCTTCGAGATCGCGGCGATCGGCCTCGTCGGCGCGACCGTCGCGCTCGACCTCCGGCGCACGGCCGCCTCACGTCCGCTGACGGGCGACCTGCCGGCGACCGCGCTGGTGCGCGACGCCGAGCAGTTCCTCGGCGCCCGCGTCAGCTCGCTGCTGCTCGACCTGCAGCGCGCCGACCGGTCGACGGGCGAGCACACCCGCCGCGTGGCACTGAACGCCGTGCTGGTCGGCGAGGCGCTCGGCCTCAGCCGCGGCCGGCTGCGGGGACTCGCGCTCGGCGGCATGCTCCACGACATCGGCAAGCTCGGCGTGCCCGTCGCAATCCTCCAGAAGCCGGGGGCGCTCGATGCGGACGAGCGCGCCGCGATCGAGCGGCACCCGGCGCTGGGCGCGGCGATGCTCGACCAGCTCGGCGGCTTCGGTCCGGACGTGCGGTCGCTCGTGCTCGACCACCACGAACGCCCCGACGGCGCCGGCTACCCGCGCGGCCTGAAGGGTGACGAGCTGTCGCTCGACGCGCGCATCCTCGCGGTCTGCGACGTGTTCGACGCGCTCGTCTCGGAGCGGCCGTACCGGGAGGCGTGGCCGGTCGAACGGGCGATCGCCACCCTGGCCGCCGGCGCCGGGACGCAGTTCGATCCCCGCTGTGTGCGGGCGTTGACCGACGTGGTGCGGACGGCGTCACCGCTCAGCGAAGCCGCCTGAGCCGGGCGGGCGGGTTGCCCGGATGTTTCGCTGCCGGCGAGCAGAGCAATCCCCGTCATGACCGACGCTGAAGGCGCATCGTCCGAGGTCGTTCACGACGAGCCACTGGAGACGCGGCGCGAGCGCGCCCATCGCCATGCCCACCGCGGCAAGCTGTACGCGATGGCGTTCATCCTGGCCGCCCTGATCGTCGCCATCGTGGCGCTCGTGCTCGCCAACACCCGCCGCGTCGAGGTCAGCTGGGTGTTCGGGTCGAGCATGCAGTCGCTGGCGTGGATCGTCGTCGTGACAGCGCTGCTCGGCTGGCTCCTCGGCATCGTCACGGCGGCCCTGTTCCGGCGCCGCACCCGGGCGCCGCACACCTCGTAGCCGCGCCTGTTTCGGCCGACCTACCCGGGGAAGGCCAAGGAACCCCCCCCGACCACGAGAGGTTCTCCGTGATTCTTCGTATCGACCGGCTCCTGACCGAACTGCCGCCGCCGTCCACGCCCGACCCGAATGGCGCCGCCGCCGTGCAGGAGCTGCTGGGCGGGAAGTTCGGCGAGATGTCGACCTTCATGAACTATACGTTCCAGTCGTTCAACTTCCGCAACCGCCAGGGCGCGCGACCGTTCTACGACCTGGTCGCGAACATCGCGGCCGAGGAGTTCGCGCACGTCGAGCTGGTGGCGGCGACCATCAACACGATGCTCACCGGCGCGTCGCCCGACGGCCGCTTCGACCACACGAAGACGCCGCTCGCCGACGGCAGGACGCCCAGAACCTGCAGCACTTCATCGCGGGCGGGCTCGGTGCGCTCGTGCAGGACTCGATGGCGAAGCCGTGGGACGGCAGCTACGTGTTCTCGTCCGGCGACCTGGTCGAGGACCTGACGCACAACTTCTTCCTCGAGACGGGCGCGCGCAACAACAAGCTGAAGGTGTACGAGATGGTCGATCATCCGGCCGCCCGTGCGCTGACCGGCTTCCTGCTCGTCCGTGGCGGCGTCCATCAGGTCGCCTACGCCCGGGCGCTCGAGAACCTGACCGGCGCCAACATGATGAAGCTGTTCCCGTCGCCGCGGATCCCCACCGACAAGATCCCGGAGTCCAAGAAGCACATGGACCGGGGCGAGCACCTGAAGCTGTACCGCTTCTCGCCGGACGACTACAACGAGCTGCGCGCCGTGTTCAACGGCCCGCATCCCGAGTCGCCGGACGAGGAGCTCGTCGTCGTCGACAAGGCGCCCGAGGGCGTCCCGGCGCACGACCTGCCGCCGCAGACCGCGGTGTTCGCGCCTGACTACGCGCCGGAGGAGATCGCGGAGATCGCCCGCAAGCTCCGCGTCGCCGCCGGCCTGCCGGAGAAGCCGTCCGGTGTCGTCGCATCCACCAGCGGTTCGGCGCCGAAGAGCAAGTCGGCGCCCCGCAAGTCCGCCCCGAAGGCGAAGGCCAAGCGGTCCTGATCGCTCCCGGCAGACGGCCCGCGCGGCACGTGCCGCGCGGGCCGTCTCCGTCTATCCGGTGTGCCCGGCGCGCCCGAGGCCCTGGTCGTCGCCGACGGGCTCGTCGGTGCCCTGCCGACTCGGATCCGAGCGCTCGACGTCCTCGGCGGTGCCCTCGTCCGTCTCGGGCGCGGAGGCCTCCGACTGGCGCCAGCCCTCTTCCTGCCGGCCGCGCTGCTCTTCCTGCTCGCTCATCGCTGCTCCTTCCGGTTTCAGACGGCTTCGGAAACCACGGCGGGCGGACCCGGGTTGATCGTGGGCTCGGCCGTGTCGTGCGCCCAGGCGACGACATCGGGATCGCCGGCGTAGAACAGCAGCGAGTGCTTGGCGCAGACCCAGGCGATCCGGGGGTGGTCGTCGGTCCCGTGCAGGTGCAGCGCCATCGGCGTGGCGCGGCTGAGCCGGCGGCAGCCGGGGAACTGGCAGAAGTGGGGCGGGGCGAGCGAGAAGCGCATGGCAGCTCGGACGTTCCCGTCCGGAGTGCCTTCAAACGCGCGAGAATCCGCCCGGTGGCACGGATCGCCAACTTCGAGACGAAGGAGCTGGAGGTCGCCGTCGGCGCCCGCACCTTCCGGCTGCGGTGCCCCCGGTCGATCGAAGAGCTCCATGACGCCGAACCGGCCGCCGTGCCGTACTGGGCCGACCTGTGGCCGTCGGCGCTCGTGCTGGCCGACGAGCTCGCGCGCCGCGACCTGCACGGCGTGCGCCTGGTCGAGCTCGGGTGCGGTCTCGGCCTCGGTGCGATCGTCGCGGCGCAGTCCGGCGCCGATGCGCTGGCGACCGACCACGACCGCGACGCCGTCGCCTTCGCGCGCGACAACGGGCGCCGCGTCCTCGGCCGCCGCCTGGCGACGATGCGCGCCGACTTCGCCGACCTGCCGGACGCGCTGCTCGAGCTGGCGCCGTTCGATCTGGTCGTCGCCGCCGACGTGCTCTACGCCGACGGCTCGGCGGCGTCGCTGGCCGAGGCGCTGCGCCGTCTCGTCCGGCCCGGCGGCGAGGCGCTGGTCGCCTATCCGTGGAGCGGGCAGGCCGACGATCTCGTCGCCGGCCTGCGCTGGCCGGCGGTCGAGCGCGAGGAGCGCAGCGCCCGCCTGGTGCGCCTGACGCGTCCGGCCTAGCGGGTCACTGCGGGCGGAAGTGTGCCCACTCGCGCGCGGTCCGCAACGTTTCGCGCCGGCGGTGTCCGATTCGCTGTGCGGCAGCGAATCGGACTTTCGCCGTCGGCAGCCCTAGGCGGGCGGGCGCTTCCAGCCGGCCCAGCGCTCGGCCAGCCGGCCGTTCGCGACCCGGAAGACGACGATCGCCGCCAGCTCCACGCGCTCGCCGGATGGCGGCCGGCCGAGCATCGGCCCGGTGTTCGTGCCGTGCAGCGTCCAGCGGACAGCGACCCGGTCGGCCTCCGCCACGAGGTCGTCGATCGTGAAGCGCAGGTCCGGATGGGCCGTGTGCATCGTCCGCACGACGTACTCGGCACCGGCTACGCCGGCCGGCTGGCCCGGGAGCGGATCATGGTCGACGAAGTCGGCCGCGACCAGGTCGCGCATCGCCGCCGCGTCGCCGGCCGGGATCACCTCCTCGAACACGTGACGGATCAGCGCCTTGTTGGCTGCGAGCACGTCGGTCATGCCGCTCGCCCCGCCCGTCCGGTGGCGGGCGCGAACGCGGGTGCGTGCGCGCGGGCGAAGCAGGCGATGCCGCGCGGTGCCCGGCCGGTCAGCGAGGCGACGGTCGGCGTCACCTGCTCGGCGACGCCCGCCCGCGCGGACGCGAAGATGTTGACGATCTGCTGCGCGACGACGGCGGGGAGGCCGGCCTCGACCATGCCCCGGAGCGCGTCCTCGTCGGAGAGGTCGACGAACTGCACGTCGGCGCCGGTCGCGGCCGTCAGCTCGGTGGCCACGCGGGCGTACGTGATCGCGTCGGGGCCGGTGAGGACGTACGTCCGGCCTTCGTGGCCCTCGGCGTCCATCACCGCTGCCACCGCGTCGCCGATGTCGCGGGGGTCGATCATGGCGATCCGCGCCTGGCCGGCCGGCGCGAACAGCCGGCCGGTCTGCGCCACGCCATCGGCCGCTGCGAGCAGGTTCGACATGAAGAAGCTCGAGCGGAGCACGACCGAAGGCACCGTCGAGGCCCGCAGGTGCTGGTCCACCTGGCCGTGCCAGTCCCACCAGTCGACGAGCGTCCCGGGCTCCGCCACGATCGACGAGAGCTTCACGATCCGCCGCACGCCCGCGGCCGCTGCGTCGTCGATCGCGCGCGTCTCCCACTCGACGCGCCGCGGGTCGTCAGCGCACGAGAGAAAGACCTGGCCGGCCCCGGCGAGCGCGGCCCGCACGGACCCGGCGTGGGCGAAGTCGCCGACGTGGATGTCGACCGCGGCGCCGAACAGGCGCTCGGCCTTCTCCGGATCGCGGACGAGTACCCGCACATCGGCGTCGCGTTCCAGCAGGGCCCGTACCACCTGCGAGCCGGCGATGCCGGTCGCTCCAGTGACGAGGATCATCTTCGCGTTCCTTCCATGCGCTGTCAAACTATGATCTGTAGTTATAACCTACGGATCATAGTTTTTCAAGCACGGCGGACGCTTACTCGGCGAGCCGCTTCGTGAACGCCGAGATCTCGGCGTTGAACTTCTCCGGTTCCTCCCACATGGGCGTGTGCCCGCTGTCCTCGAAGATCACGAGCTCGGAGCCCGGGACGTGCTCGGCCAGCCACTCGCCGTGGACGAGCTTGTACATCTTGGGATCGACGCCGAAGTAGACCTGGGTCGGAAAGTCGATCTTGGGGAACGCCGGCATCGAGTTGTGCACCGTCTGCGCGTACAGGGCGACCGCGGCGATGTGCGCCGGCGTGCGGAGGTAGTCGCCCGTCATCCAGTCGTGCTCCTCGGGCGTCGGCTGGTCCTTGACCATCAGCGCCATGTTGGTGCGCACGAACGGCTCGCGGTCGGTCTGCAGCGCGTGGATCCACTCCGGCAGATCGTCGTGGGTCATGATCCCGTGCTCGTACTCCGGGGTGATCAGGTCGCTCGCGCTCTGACCGACGAACACCATGCCCGCCGCCTGGCCACGGCCGAACTGCAGGACGTAGTTCCAGAGGACGATGGAGCCCATCGACCAGCCGGCCAGCACCGGGCGCTCGACCCCGAGGCCCTCGACGAGGTCGTGCAGGTCCTGAGCGTACTGATCCATGGTGTGGCCCGACTCGGTCTTCTCCGAGCTGCCGTGGCCGCGGAAGTCGAACGCCACCACGCGATGGTTCTCGGCCAGCGCGGCGATGTTCCGCTCGAACCACCGCAGGCTCCCCGACCAGCCGTGCACGAGCACGATCGCCGGGCCGGATCCGACGTCCACGTACGCCAGCTCCGTGCCGTCGGGTGTGCGAAAGCGCTGCTCCGTCGGTTCACTGCTCATCGTTCGACCTCCGTCGCTCGCTCGTCAGGACAGCGGGCCGCCGGGCCCGTGCAGTTCGACCCACAGTGGCCAGTCGGCGCGCCGCTTCGCGCGGTGCCGCTCGACGTCGGCGCGCTCCGCGTGGTGCGCGTCCAGCCAGGCGATGATCGCGTCGGCATCGGAGATCGCGCCGTCCGGCGTCACCAGCGTCGGGATGCCGACGGCGCCGCCGGTGGCGACGCCCATCGCCGTGCGGTCGGCGCGATCGGCCGCGACCTGCCGCAGCACGACGTCGACGCCGAGCTCGGTGAGACGCGTCCGGACGCGGTGGGAGTACGGGCACCACTCGGCCTGGTACAGCTCGAGCGCGGGCGCATTGGCAGTGGACATGCTGAGATGCTACGCGCACCGGACGTTTCGGTGGCGTCAGGAGGGCGACGCCAGACCACGCTCCCGCGACCGGGCCGGTGCGATCGACCGCCTGGCGACGCTGCTCGTCCGGCTCGATCGCCACCTGCCGCGACGACGTCTCGGCGACGGCACCGCCGCGCTGCTCGCGGCCCTCACCGATCCGCCGGGGCGCGCGAGCGCCGACTGCGACTGCCGGCTGCTCCCCGGCGATGGCGTGGCCGAGGTGCTGAGCGAGTTCGCCGAGGCGCTCGGCGACGCCACCCCTCACGGGTCGAGGTGCTCGGGGACCGGCCGGCGGCAGCGCGTCGCCGGTCGGGACACGACTGTTCGACGCCTGCCGGGACTGGGTCGCGCACAACGATCCCGGCACCATCCTGCTGCCCGCGCTGACGAACGGTTTCACCGACTCGCACTACCGGCGCGAGACGTTCGGCTCGGTCGCGTACGGCTTCTGGCCGGTACGGCACCCACCCCACGAGGTGGCAGCGGGCGGCGTCCACGGCCACGACGAGCGCATCCACGTGGACGACCTCGGCTACGCGACGCGCTTCCACGTCGAGATCGCCCGGGCGCTTCGCGAGCGATAGCGGCCGGTCGGACTACTTCTTCTCCTTGACGCCCACGACCACGGAGACGTAGGAACCTGTTGTTCGCTCGACCCAACGGGTCGCGAGAACGCGGCGGCTACCAGTCGCGGTCGTTCGCGTAGCCGTCGGCGAGCTCGACCTCGAGCTCCTCGACCGGCTCCGGTGCGGCGGAGTGGTCCTTCCAGATCCGCGCCGGCGATGCGAGGCCGTCCAGGCCCGGCCACGTCTCGGGCTTCCACAGCGACGACCGCAGCATCGCGGCGGCGCAGTGCAGGAAGGCCTCCTCGACCTCGAGCACGACCGCCAGCTTCGGCGGCTTGGAGCCGGTGCCGACGTGGCGCTCGAGGATCGCCGGATCGCGCGTCAGGTAGGCGCGGCCGTTGACCCGCAGCGTTTCGCCGAAGCCCGGCAGCAGGAACAGCATGCCGGCCTGCCGGGTCTCGATGATGTTGCGCAGCGAGTCGGCCAGCCGGTTGCCCTTGGCATCGCCGAAGATGAGGTGGCTGCCGTCCTCCGAGATCTCGGCGAAGCCGGCGTTGCCGCCGCGCGGCGACACGTCGAGCCGGCCGTTCGCGCCGACCGTGCCGAGCAGGGCGAACGGGGATCGCGCGATGAAGTCGCGGCAGTGCTGGTCGAGCCGGCCGATGATCTTGGCGCGGACGAGGTCGCCAGGCTCGCCGAGCAGCTCGACGAGGTCGGCGTGGGACGAGACGCGATGCTGGTCGACGATCACCCCTCGACTATACGCCCCGAGCAGCCCAGCCGGTCGAGGTCGTTGAGCCGGAAACGTTTCGGACTCACGGGCGGGGAGGTGGCGATCTGAAGGGGCTCGCGGACAGCACCGTATGGCCGAGGTCGCGTTCGAGGACGTCAGCAAGGTGTACGCCGACGGTACGACGGCGGTCGAGGACCTCGACCTTGCCGTCAACGACGGGGAGTTCATGGTCCTCGTCGGTCCGGCCGGATGCGGCAAGACGACCGCGCTGCGGATGGTGGCCGGCCTGGAGGAGATCTCCGGCGGCTCTGTCCGGATCGGCGACCGCGTGGTTCAACCACGTGCCGTCGCGCGATCGCGACATCGGCCGGGGTGCGTCACCCCGCGCGGATGACCCGCCGGCGAATCTCTTGACCGGCGGCACCCGCGCCCGCAACATGTACTGACATTATGACTTTCTGCAGTCGCACTGCTTGAAGCGAGGTCGCCGATGCCGTCCCTGACGTTCGGGCTCAATACCTGCTACGCGGTCAAGCGGTGGCCGGAGCCGGAGGCCTGGTCGGCCGTGGCGCGCGACCTCGGCGTGCAGCACGTGCAGTACTCGTTCGACCTGCTCGACCCGGTGCTGAACGGCGATGCCGCGGCCTACGCCGAGACGCGACGGGCGTGCGAGGCGAACGGCGTCACGATCGAGTCGGCCTTCACCGGGCTGATCGGCTACTCGCAGAACTCGCTGTCGCATCCCTCCACCGCGGTGCGGGATCGCGCGCGCGTGTGGTTCGAGGCTGCCATCGACGCCGCCGCCATCCTCGGCGCCCGCGGGCTGGGCGGGCACATCGGCGCCGTCAGCGTCTGGCAGCACGCCGATCCTGCGGCCCGCACCGCGGCGATCGACCGGACGATCGACGCCGTGCGCGGCCTCGCCGACCACGCCGCGAGCAAGGGACTCGAGTTCCTGCTGTGGGAGATCATGCCGGTCGCGCGCGAGTACCCCTCGCGGCTGGACGAGACGCAGGAGCTGGTCGAGCGCCTGGCCGGCACGGCCGTGCCGGTCGAGCTGTGCCTCGACCTGGGCCACATGTGCGCCCACGGCGCCGAGGGCGCCGACCGCGACCCGTTCGCGTGGCTCGAGCGGCTCGGGGCGCACACGCGCTGCGTCCACCTGCAGCAGACCGACGGCGTGATGGATCGCCACTGGCCGTTCACGGCCGAGTTCAACGCCCAGGGCATCGTCCACGCCGACCAGGTGGTCGACATCGTCGGTGCGTTCGACCGGGACGAGGTGGAGATGATGTGCGAGCCGATGTTCGCGTTCGAGGCGGCCGACGACGATGTCGTCCAGGCCCTGGCGGACACCGTCGCCTTCTGGCGACCGGCCCTCGAGCGGGCAGGCGGCGGCGGGCTGGCGGCGGCGGGCTGATGGACGCGGCGACGATGGAAGGAGCGCGGCGATGAGCCGGGGACTGATCCAGATCGGCGTTGGCGGCTGGGGTGCGACGTGGGTCGAGAAGGGCCTGACGTCGACCGGCTGGGAGCTCGTCGGCTGCGTCGACGCGAACCCCGAAGCGTTGGCCGAGGTGCAGAAGGTGCACGGCTACCCGGCCGACCGGTGCTTCGCGAGCGTCGCGCAGGCCGCGCAGGAGACCGGCGCGACCGGTGCCCTCGTCGTCGTACCGCCGCACCTCCACCTGCCGGTGGCGCTCGAGGCCTACGAGGCCGGGCTGCACGTGCTGGTCGAGAAGCCGCTCGCCGACACGATGGCGAACGGGCGGGAGATGGTCGCCCAGGCCGAGGCGGCTGGCCGGACGCTGATGGTGAGCCAGAACTACCGCTACAAGGCGGCGCCGCGCGCGGTCGCGCGCATCCTCGCCGAGCCCTGGCTCGGCGCGGTCACGAGCGCGACGGTCGAGTTTCGCAAGGCGCCTCAGTTCTCGCTGCCGCTCGTCCGGCACGGCTACACGCACTACAAGCTGATCGAGGACATGAGCATCCACCACTTCGACCTGATGCGGGCGGTGCTGGCCGACGAGCCGACGGCCGTCTACGCGCAGGCGCGCAACCCCGAGTGGAGCTGGTTCGCCGCGCCGCCCATCGTCGCCGCGGTAATCGAGCTGCAGGGCGGCGGGCTGGTGCAGTACCACGGCTCGTGGGTCTCCCGCGGTCGCCAGACGACGTGGGACGGCGACTGGTTCATCGACTGCGAGAACGGCCAGGTCGCCTGGGCCGACAACCGCGTCCGCGTCCGGCCCGAGGCCGTCTACTACACCGTCTACCTCGAGGGCTTCCAGGAGCGTGACGGCTGGATGGAGTGCGACCTGGTGGCGGCGGCCGAGGAAGAGCGCCGCTTCACGCTCGAGGAGTTCGCGCGCTGCATCGACGAGGGCCGCGAGCCCGACACCAGCGGCCGTGACAACCTGCGCAGCATCGCCCTGACCTACGCCGTCGCCGACTCCGCCCGCGACGGGCAGCGCCGCGACCTCGCCGACTACCTCGCCTGAGAGAGGAACCACCCATGATCCGCTACGGCTACAGCGTCCTGCCCTACGGCGACGAGCCGCTCGCGCAGTCGTTCGAGCGGGTCGCCCGCTACGGCTACGACACTATCGAGCTGCTCGGCGATCCGGGCAACTTCGACGTCGACGAGATCAACCGGCTCGCGCAGCAGCACGGCATCAAGCCGGCGTCGATCTGCATGCTCTACGGCCCGGCCACCGACGTGGTCAGCTCGGATCCCGAGATCCGCGCTGCCGCGCGGAGCTACATCCTCGGCATGCTCGACGACTTCGCGAAGGTGGGCGTCGAGGTCATTCCGATCACGCCCACCGCCAACATGAAGATCGCGGCCGAGGCGCCGCTCGAGCAGGAGTGGGAGTGGGCCCGCGAGACGATCCGCGCCGCGGCGGAGGCCGGGGCCGAGCGCGGCATCAAGATCGTGATCGAGCCGTGGAACCGCTACGAGACGTACCTGATCAACCGCCTCGACCAGGCCGTGCAGATGGCGCGCGACGTCGACCATCCCAACGTCGGCGTGAAGGGCGACCTGTTCCACATGAACATCGAGGACCCGGACCCGTGCGAGGCGATCCGCCAGGCCGGCTCGCTGCTCTGGCACCTCGACGTGGCCGATTCGACCCGCGCCGCTCCGGGGGTCGGGCACATCGACATGGTCGCGGTCGGTCGCGCGCTGCGCGACATCGGCTACGACCACATCCTCAACTTCGAACTGCTGCCCGCGGCCGGCGATCCGTTCCTCTCGATCAAGGGCGGCGGCGCGGACGAGTTCAAGGACCGGTACACGGAGCAGGCGATCACCAACCTGCGCCGCGCCGTCGACGAGGCGTTCGCCGAGTAGCGCCGTGCTGGCCGCCGTCTTCCATGGCGTCGGCGACCTGCGGGTCGACGACGTCGAGGTGCCACCCGTCGGCGACGACGAGGTGCTCGTCCGCGTGGAGCTGTGCGGCATCTGCGGCACCGACGTCCACATCGTGAAGGGCACGTTCCCGCCCGGTCACGCGCCGATCACCCTCGGCCACGAGTTCGCCGGCCGGGTCGTCGGCGCCGGGCCCGCGGTGGCGGGCGTCGGGGTCGGCGGGCTCGTCACCGCCGACATCGCCGTCTCCTGCGGCGCCTGCTCGTTCTGCCGGCACGGCCAGCGCCTCTTCTGCGCCGAGGTCGGGCAGATCGGCGTCCACCGCGACGGGGCGTTCGCCGAGTACGTGGCCGTCCCGGCGGCGCTCGTCCACCCGCTACCGGCCGGCATGACCGCGGCGCAGGGCGCGTACGTCGAACCGCTGGCCTGTGTGCTCCACGGCCACGAGCGCGCCGCCGTCGCGGCCGGCAACTCCGTCGTCGTGGTCGGCGCGGGGCCGATGGGGCTGCTCCACCTCCAGCTCGCCCGGCTGCGCGGCGCCGCGCTGGTGATCTGCAGCGAGCCGCATCCCGGGCGCAGCGCGCTGGCGGGGAGGCTCGGCGCCGACGTCGTCATCGACCCGAGCGCCACCGACCCGGTCGAGGCCGTGCTGGAGGCAACCGGCGGCCGCGGCGCCGACGTCGTGATCGAGGCCGCGGGCAGCATCGCGACGTACCGGCACGCGTTCCAGATGGTGCGCCGCGGCGGTACCGTGCTCGCGTTCGGAGCGGCCCCGGCCGGGGAGACCCTGGAGCTGAGCCCGTTCGACATCTACGCGCGGGAGCTGACCGTGCTCGGCTCCTACGCCGCGACCTACGGCACGTACGAGGACGCGATCGCGCTGATCGCGTCGGGCCGGGTCGAGGTCGACTCGTCGATCTCCGACGTCTACCCGCTCGACCAGATGGCCGCCGCGATGGAGCGGCTCGCGACCGACCGGTCGGTCATCAAGCTGCAGATCCGTCCCTGAGCCAACGAGGAGATGTCCGTGACGACCGACGCGACTCCGGCCGAGTTCGACTTCCACGGCGAGGCTCTGGACGACATCTTCACCGAGTACCAGCGGCTCCTCGCGCAGTGTCCCGTGGGGCGCAGCGAGCGGTACGGCGGGTTCACGTTCGTGACCAAGCTCGACGACATCTTCGAGGCCGAGCGGCACCCGGAGGTGTTCTCGGTGACGCCGTCGATGCTGCTGCCGGCGATGGGGACCGACGAGCCGATGATCCCGATCGACATCGATCCGCCGGCACTGGGCGGCTATCGCAAGATGCTGCTGCCGCTGTTCACGCCGCAGGCGATCGAGAACCTGACGCCGGGCATGCGCGAGACCGCGCGGCAACTCGCCCAGCAGGTGGTCGCGGCCGGGACCTGCGATGCCTCGGCGTTCTTCGCCCGGCCGCTGCCGACGATCATCTTCAGCCGGCTCTGCGGGTTCCCGGAGGAGGACTGGCCGAGGTTCGACCGGTGGGTGGACGACATCATCTACGAGCGGACGGAGGACCCGGGGCGGGCGTACGCGGCCGGCGAGGAGGTGAAGCGGTACTTCGACGACCTCCTGCGCTCGCGCCGCGGCACCGAACCGACCGACGACGCGATCAGCACCCTGCTCCACGGGACGTTCGAGGGCCGTCCGCTCACGCACGACGAGCTGATCTCCTACTGCTACACGCTCTTCCTGGCGGGGCTCGACACGGCGGTGTGGGCAATTCGCAGCGCCCTCTGGTACCTGGGCCGCAACCCCGAGGCGCAGGCGCAACTCCGGGCCGATCCGGCGCTGATCGGCAACGCGGCCGAGGAGTTTCTCCGCACGCTCTCGCCGGTGCAGGCGATGGCCCGCACGTGTCAGCGCGATACGACCGTGCGCGGGGAGGCCATCAGGGCGGGCGAGCGCGTCGTGCTCGTCTTCGGCGCCGGGAACCGGGACCCCGAGGCGTTCGACGACCCGGACGCGATCCGGTTCGACCGGAAGCGGAATCGCCACCTCGCGTTCGGGGGCGGTGTGCACCGCTGCCTCGGTTCCAACCTCGGCCGTCGCGAGCTGGTGGTCGCCCTCGAGGAGTTCCTCGCCGTCGTCCCGACGTTCACCACGCCGGACGAAGATCAGTCATGGCACGGCGTCGGGCCGCTGACCCTCACCGTCGAAGGTGCTTCCTAGGTCGAGGCCGTGTGCATCGTGCGCAGCTGCCGGCGGACGGGCGGTGCCCCGGAGGCCTCGATCGGGTGAAACGGAGACGCAGGCGGCCGCAGCTCACACCGTGACCACGGTGGTTCCGCGGCGGGAGCGCTGGACGACGACGACCGCCGCGAGCACGGCGACCGCCCCGACGCCCTGCAGCAGCGTCAGGCTCTGACCCAGCCATGCCCACGACAGCAGCACGGCGAGGACCGGCTCGACCATGCCGGCGACGGTCGTCGGCGTCGGCCCGATGCGGCTGATGCCGGCGAGGGTCATCAGGTAGGGCACCGCCGTGCCGAGCACCACCGACACGATCAGCAGCAGCCACGCCGGCAGCGTCACCCCGGCGAACGCCACGTCGCCCCCGAGCGCGTCGACCGGGAAGTCCTGCGGCGGCGCGGCGAACGCGGTCCAGACGACGAGCGCGGCCAGCGCGGCCAGGCCGAGCACGACCGCCGCCGGCCGCACGGCGAGCAGCGTCGCAGCGTGCAGCGCGTAGTAGGCGAACACGCAGCCGGCGAGGATCGCCAGCGCCAGGCCGCTCAGCGACAGCACGCCGATCTCGCCGCCGATGAGACCGACGGCAAGGGCGAGGCCGAACAACCCGATCGCGATCGCGATCCACACCGCGGTCGGCATCGGCTCCTTGCGGACGAGCCGGCACCAGAGGGCGATCAGGAACGGGCCCGAGTACACGCACAGGATCACGATCCCCACGTCGAGGCGCGCGATCGCCTCGGTCACCGCCCACTGCTGGCCCGCCAGGCCGACCAGGCCGAACACGATCAGCATCGCCACCTCGCGGCGGCCGAGCCGGAACGCGTGGCGGTGACGGACGATCGCGATCCCGAGGAACAGCGCCGCCAGCGCTGCGAGGCGGGCGGTGACCATGTCCGGCGCTCCCAGCGGGCCGGTGATCAGGACCTGCGAGACCGGCTGGTTCGCTCCGAACAGCACGGCGGCGCTGGCTGCGAGAAGGAAGCCGCTCTTCTCCTGGTGCACGCGCGGAGCGTACGCCATGGCGGGAACTCCAGTGTCGAGACACGACGTTTGCCGGCGTTCTCTCGGGGAAGACGCCGTTACCCACGAGCGAAGGAGCATCCCATGGGTCTGCTGGATGACGCAAAGGGCAAGGCCAAGGAAGCCGAAGGCAAGCTGACCGGCGACGAGTCGAAGGAAGCCGAGGGTCAGCTCGACCAGGCGAAGGGCGACGTCAAGGACGCCGGCGATTCGGCGGCCGACGCGGTCAAGGACGCACTCGACCGCTAGCGCACGCGACGCTCGGGGGAGCAGTCGCACCGGCTGCTCCCCGAGCCGCGTCCGGCGCGATCAGACCCCGTCGCGGTCGTCGATGTCCTGGTAGCCCGGTTCCGTGGACTCCGCCGGAGCGGGGTCCTGGTCGAGCCGGCGACGCGGATCCGCGGCGTCGTTGCGCCGCTGCTCCATCGGATCCTCCGGCGGCGTGACGTCCTCACGGGGCGGGTCGACGGTCACGGCGTTCGCCGTCCCGCCGTCCGCTCGGGGAGCTCGGCCCCGTCGTGGTTCGACGTCCTGGGCTGCGGCGGATCGCGTGGCTCCATCTGCAGCTCGTCCTCGGCCGGCTTTCCCTCGGCGAGCTCGCGCTGGCGCTCGATCTCGGAGTTCAGCTCGGCGCCGAACAGGATCGCGATGTTCGAGATCCAGAGCCACACCAGGAAGCCGATCATGCCGCCGAGGGAGCCGTAGGTCTTGTTGTAGGAGCCGAACATGGCCACGTAGATGCCGAACGCCACCGAAGCGGCGATCCAGATGAGGACGGCGACCACGCTGCCGGGCGTGATCCAGCGGAACCCCGGCTGCCGGACGTTCGGCGCCGCCCAGTACAGCACGGCGAACATCAGCATGACGATGACGATCATCACCGGCCACTTGAGCCAGTTCCAGAGCGTCACGGTCGTGCTCCCGAGTCCGATCGCGTCGCCGACCGCCTCGGCGAGGCCCCCGGTGACCACCAGCGAGATCGCGACGATCGCGAGCAGGAACACCATCGCCAGCGTCAGCAGGATCTGCAGCGGTCGCAGCTTCCAGAAAGGCCGTCCCTCCCGCACCTCGTACACGGCGTTCGTGGCGCGCGAGAAGGCGCCGATGTAGCCGGACGCCGACCAGACGGCCCCGATGAGGCCGAGGCCGAGCAGCGCGCCGGCGCCGCCCTTCCCCTCGATCACGCCGGTGATCGGGCCGCGCACGGTCTCCGCCGCGGAACCCTGGCCGACCGCGGTGACGATCCCGAGCAAGGCGTCGACCGTCTGCGGGTACTGGCCGAAGAGTCCGACCAGCGCGACGAGGCAGAGCAGGGCGGGGAACAGCGCGAGGACGCCGTAGTACGTCAGGGCAGCAGCCCAGTCGGTCAGGTTGTCCTCGCGGAATTCCTTCGCGGTCCGCTTCAGGATGGCCCGCCAGTCGCGGTGCCCCAGATCGGTGGGATCGTCCGGAACCCGTTCCGGCCTCCCTCGTGCCGAAGATCGCTGCGACCCGCTCGTCATCGGACGGACTCCCTCTCACCCTTCACGCTGTCAGGCACGGCTCCCCTGCCTCGGCCGGCGCAAACCTCGCGCGCCTCCGGACTGCCCGGCCATGCCTGGGCCGGGCAGTCCAGCAGAGGCGATCGAGCGGTCGGTCAGGCGACGCGCGCCGCGCCCGAGATCTTCTCGTGCGCGGCGGTGGCCTTCGCGAGCATCGCCTTCTCCTGCTCGAGGTTCGCCTGGAGCAGGCGGGCGGCGTCCGGCTTGCCGAGCGCCTGCGCCGACGTCACGAGGCCGGTGTAGGCCGCGATCTCGTAGTGCTCGGTGCGGGCGGCGGCGCCGCACAGAAACGAGTCGAGCACCTCGCTCGGCGCATCGCCGTTCTCCTCGACGAACTCGTCGTGCTCCTTCATCAGGCCGAGGATGCCGGGGCACTGCTGGCCGCGAGCGGCCATATCCATGCCCTCGAAGATCGTCGTCAGGTTGGCGATGTGCCCCTTCGTCTCCTCGAGGTGGTGCTCGATCGCCGCCTTCAGCTCGGGGTTCGTCGCCTCGTTCGCGAGCTTCGGCAGCGCCTTCTCCAGCGTCCGTTCGGCGAACAGGATGTCCTTCAGCTCATGCACGAACAGGCTCTCGGGATCGGTGACCGGCATGGTGCCTCCTTCTGTCGGGTTGGGAGTGGTGCGGTCCGGAGAATCCCCGGTTTGCGGAGTTCCAATCACCCCAGGTTTCAGCGCCCGCCGACGGTGGAATCGGAGACCTGAAAACGGCTTCCGATTCCGAGTTGGAGGTTCCCCCGGTGGCATCGATGATCTCTCGCGCCGACCTCATCCACGACCTCGCCGACGTGCTCCACCAGACGCGGCTGAGCTACGTCGTCGACGGTGTGCTGCCCATCGAGACCCCGAGTCCACTCCCGACCCGCCGCGACCGCGAGCAGGCGACCGAGATCGTCGACCGTCTCGTCGAGCTCGGTGTTCTCAGCGACACCTCGACCGATCCGGCGCCTCCGGAACTGGTCGCCCGTTAGCCTCCGCACATCGTCGGGAAGGATCGGCCCCAGCATGCGCGACGCGCTGCTCGTCATCGACGTCATCAACGACTTCAGTCATGCCGATGGAGACACCCTCCTCGCGAGCTTCCGCGAGCACATCGATGCCATGCGCGGGGTGCTGGACGGTGCCCGGAGCAGCGGCATCCCGGTCTTCTACGCCAACGACAACCGCGGGGCGTGGGACGGCGACGCGCCGGGCCTGATCCGGCGAGCGATCGAGGCCGCTCCCGGCGGCGATCTGGTGGCGGCCCTCGCGCCGCGCGCCGGCGAGCCATTCGTCATCAAGCCGCGGTACTCGGCGTTCAACCACACGCCGCTCGAGCTGCTGCTGGCCGAAGCCCGGGTCGACCGCCTGGTCCTGATCGGCGCGTCGCTCGAGATGTGCGTCGCCCAGACGGCGATCGACGCTCGCGAACGGGGCTGGAAGGTGACGATCATCCCACCCGCGTGCCCCGCCGTCGACGGCGAGATGGCGGACGTCGCCCTGGCGTATCTCGGGCAGGTCGTCGGCGTGCAGATGCACCGGGAGCCGACGCTGCCGCCACAGACCGGCTAGCCGCGCGGCGGATACGTGTCGTTGCCGGGCCCGACGGTGTCCTTGCGCTGGACCTTGCCGTCGCGGCCGTGAACGAGCAGCTCGCCACCGCCGGCGTTGCGGAGGATCCGCCGGCCGGCGTCGATCGCGTCCTCCTGCGTGTCGTGCAGCGACGAGGAGCGCTGTGCCCCGGGCTTCCTGACCCTCCAGCCCCCGGCCGGGTTGGGTAGGACTTGTCGGCTCTCAACCATGTCGGCCCTTTCGTTCGCCGGAGTGGTCGACGGCGTGATCCCCGCGCGGAGCGCGATCAATCACGCTTCCCGTGCCAGACGGCCTCGACGTTGTTGCCGTCCGGATCGAGCAGGAACGCGCCGTAGTAGCCGTCGCTGTACTCCGGCCGCGGTCCGGGCGCGCCGAGCTCGCGGCCGCCGGTGGCGAGCCCGGCCCGGTAGAACGCACGCACTTGCTCCGCGTCGGCGGCCCGGAACGCCAGGTGGAGGCCCTGGGTCGGCCGGTCCCGGCCCGGCTCGTCCTTCGGTTCGTGGATCCAGAAGTCGTCCGCACCGGGACGTCCGAAGGCGACGCCCTTGCCCTGCGGCGCCGACGCATCGGGCGTATCGAGGACCTCCATGCCGAGCGGCCTCAGGATCGCCTCGTAGAAGGCTCGGCTGGCAGCCAGGTCCGACACCCGGATCGCCACGTGATCGATCACATCGGCCACGGAATCCCCGTCAGGCCGATCGCTGCTGATCGCCGGGCCACGTGCCCGTCGCCTTGCGGAACGCCTGGCGCGATCCGCGGTCGACGAGTCCGCGGACCACCGCGAACACGGCGCCCTGGAGGAGCAGCGCCGGGATCAGCTTCTGAAGCCGCGCGTTGCGCTCGTCGGGCGCGGGCGGATCCTGGTCGTCGACGAGCCGCCAGGCCAGGGTGAAGGCCCGCTTCGCGACCATCGCCGCGAGCAGGCCGGCGAGGATGCTGACGGGACGAAATGCGAAGTTGCTCGCGGTCATTCGGTCGACCTCCGGGGGGGACGTACAGGGGTGGGCGTCGCTGCGATTCCCGCTCCACGCACGCGGAAACGCGAGCTCAGCCGGCGGCCGCGAGCCCGGGCAGGACCTCCCGCTCGTAGAACCGCAGGAACGCCGCCTGATCAGGCACGATCTGGGCGATGTAGATCTCGTCGAAGCCGGCATCGACGAACTGCTGCAGCGCGGCGATGTGCTCCTGCGGATCGGGGCCACACGGGATCGTGCCGTCCAGCGCGTCGCACGGCACGAGGGTCGCCGCCTGCTCGAAGTGCGCCGGCGTCGGCAGGATCTGCGCCAGCTCACCCGGCAGGCCGGAGTCGGGCCAGAGACGGTGGGCCAACAGACCAGACGAACGGGCTCTCGCCCTGGTCGTCGTTCCACGGGTGGAAGTGGTCGGAGACGCTGCCGAGGCGAAAGCCGGACTGCTCCGCCAGGGCGGCGGCCTCGAGGACGGCGGGCGCCGAGAGCTCCTCGAGCGAGAAGGTGACTCCAAAGGTGGGCATCGCCGCTCGATCCCCCCGGGATGGCGGCGCCAAACAACCGGGAGTGCGGTCGCGGTGTTAGATGACGGTCTGGACGGGGACCTCGAAGAACTCGACCGACGTCCGCCGCTCGGTGTCACCCGTGCTCATGGCGTTGAGCGTCTCGTCCCCGCGTCGCATGGCCTCCTCCGACTCGAAGAGCGTGATGCCGAGGCCCTTGCCGCTGCCGCGGTCGATCAGCATCAGCATCTTCGCGCCCTCCAGCCCCGCCGGCGCGTCGTCGTCCACTTCGGAGCGAACCATCGCGATGACGTCGTCCACGCGCGCAGGGTCGCTTTGGAACGTCGCGATTCGAGCGAACATCGGTGGCCTCCTCGAGAGACGGGTGCCCGTCGGATGCCGGGCAGACGTGATTGACCCACCGGCGCGAATCCAAACCCGCGGCTCGCGGTTCGCCTAGCCGGACGAGCCTGTTTCGTGGTGCGGCGCGCCCACCGGCTCCGACTCGGGCGAGCCGCGCTGTCGCAGAAACACCGTGAAGATCGCGAACGACCCGACCGCCAGGAACTCCGACTGCCAGTTCTGCAGCGTCTGCTCCCAGAAGTCCGCCGACACCACGAACCCGCCCCACGAGATGCTGTCACCCCCGTGCTGCGCGGCCTCCTCGTTGTAGACCCGCCAGCCGGTGACCGACTGGCCGAGCCACGACAGCAGGAACAGCGCGCCCATCACGATCAGCAGCGACCAGGAGTACACCGAGCGGCGCAGGCCGGTGACGATCGCCCAGCGTGGCGCGTCCGGCGGCGCGTGCTCGCCGACGCGCTGCTCGGCATCGGTCTCGAGCCCCTCGTCGCCCGGCGCCTTCGACTCGGGCGAGCCGCGCTGCGTCAGCCAGATCGTGAGGAGGATGAACAGCACGAACTGCAGGTACTCGGACTGCCAGTTCTCCAGTACGGCGCGACCGAACGAGGACGAGGTGATGTACGTCCAGTACGACACGCCGCCGTCGTCGTGCTCGAGCGCCTGCTGCGCCTCCACCCGCCACCCGGCCAGCGACTGCCCGATGACGGTGACCAGGAACAGCCCGCCGAACACGATCGAGAGGGAGTTGTCGCGGAGCGCGCCGCGCGTGCTCATCGCCCGGCAATTCCGATCAGCGCGTAGACGGCGATGCCCGCGAGCGTTCCGGTCAGGTAGATCCAGAACACGAGTCGGGTGGATCGCATGCGCAGTCGGTGCCCGACGCGGCGCGGTTCCAAACACGCGGAATGCCCGTGCCGGGCCGGAGCAGCGCGACGGGCCGGAGCCGCGTCACGGCTCCGGCCCGTCGGACTCCGGTCCGGGCAAGCGCTAGTACTGGCTGGGCCGGTCTGCGCTGGTCGGGGTGGGCCGGTCGAAGCCGGTGTCGTCGGTGATGTCCGAGTCGGCGACGTGGTCGGCGGCGTCGGACTTCAGCGCGTCAACGTGCTCCTTGGCCGTGTCACGCATGTCCGCGACGTGCGCGCCGGCGCTGTCGTGCACCGTGCTCGCGGCCTCCTTCGCGACCTCCGTGCCGCGCTCGATGGCCTCCTGCGCCATCTCCTTGCCGTGCTCCATCGCGTCGTGGCCGACTTCGGCGGCGAGATCCTTCACCTGGTCGGCCGCTTCGCCCATCCGCTCGTCCTCGAGCCGGGTGGACGGCAGCAGCATGCCGAGCAGGAACCCCGCGGCGATCGATCCGAGGGCGAGGCCGAGCGGGTTCTGCTGCGCCACGCCGACGGCCTGGCGGGCCTGGCCCGACACCTGCTGGGCGTCTGGCGTCGCGTCCTTGACCGACGTGGCGGTCCCGGCAACCGTGTCCTTGATCGAGTCCATCGTGCCGGCGAGCGACTCGCGGGCGCGGTCGACCGTACCAGTGACCTTGTCCTTCGCCCGGGCCGGGACGTCCGCCCGGTACCCGATCGCGTCGATGGTGTCGCTCATCTCGGTGCGCGTCTGTGTTATCTGCTGTCGGATCTGAGTTGGGTCTTCGCCCATTGCGCGTCCTCCTTCAGTGTTTCGATTGTCTGCTCGGGCACGGGCGAGCCGATCGCCTGCACCTTCTTCTTGCCTGCCAGGGCCAGCGCGGCTGCGCCGGCGGCGTAGACCACGGTTACGATCAGCGCCGCCAGCCACGCGTCGAGAAACGTCGCGAGGATGAGGATCAGGGTCGTGGTGAGCGCCGCGAAGGCGCCCAGACCGAGCAGACCGCCGCCGCCCATGAGGCCGGCGCCGACGCCGGCGCGCTTCCCCTTCTCACGCAGCTCGGACTTGGCCAGGTCGACCTCCTGGCGGACGAGCGCCGACATCTGCTGCGACAGACGTCCGAACAACTCGCCGATCGACTGCTCGCGGAGATCGTCGGTCATCACCGAACGTCCGTCCGCACCGGGTCGGGCGCTTGATAGGCCGACGTCGAGGGCTGCGTCGGTGCCTCCCAGCGGCGCTCGCTGGACGCCTTCAGGAACCGCGACGCGGCGGCGCCGACGACCACGCCCCCGACCATCACGGCCCAGGGGTTGCGCCGTGCGAGGCGCTCGACGTCGACCAGGATCTTGTCGGCGTCGGCGTGCTCGAGGTACGCCCCCAGGCGGTGCGCCTGATCGGCCGCTCGCTCGGCGGCGGTCGCGGCAAAGGCGTTGCCCTGGCTGCGCAGCTGATCGCCGCTCGAACGCAACGCGTCCGCGCTGGCGGAGAGCTGCGAGCCGGCGTCGGTCGACCGCTGGTCGATCTGCTCGCGGACCTTCACGTCCGCCTTCGTGGTCGCATCGCCGACTGCCGCCTGGGCGCGTTCGGCGACGTCCTGCACCTGCTCCTTCGCCTGATCCACCACCGGTGCACTGGTGCTCCCGCTGTCGGGGATCGTGGGGCCGGGATTCGTACTCATTCCGCCTCCTTTGGGGGTTTGACCGACCGGACGCGGGCAGGTCGCGGCTATCGCAATCACCATGGTCGCGGGGGCAGGGCGACCTCTGCGGGCTCGACGCTTGACCGACGCTCGGACGGCGCTCAGGTGCCGTCTTACCCCCGCTGCGTTCGCCTAACCCATCTCGAGAAACTCGTCGCGGACGGCCTCGTTTCGGCGCGCCGGCGCGGGGGGATCGCCCTGACACCACACGCGAGCAAGAGGGCGCGCCATGGGCGAGCGCGACACCGGCCGACCGGCAGATCGGGAGAAGGACCCTGCGAACTGGGACGAGATCGATCCCGGCGTGCCATCGACCGCCGACACGATCCCGGGCGGCACGACGGACGATCCGTCACGCACCGACCCGACCCGGGTCGTCACGGACGCCCCGGCCGACCAGGAGCCCGGCTCCGAGGGTCATGGCTCGCGGGTTTGAAGGAAGGCGCCGCCAGGGGACCAACCTCACGGAGCAGTCCGCAGTTGACCGATGGGAGACCCGATGAGTGACGAGAAGGATCCGTACGAGCAGCAGCAGGAAGCACTCGAAAGCGTGGACACGGACCCGCCGGATCCTGACACGGAGATCGAGGGCGACGACGTCCGGCCTGGCGGCGATGAAACGCCGCAGAGCCCCCGGCGCGGCTAGAGCCGATACCCCACATCGGACTGCGTGAGGCACGGCCCGCGCCTCCGGGCTGCGGGCCGTGCCCATCCGGGCCCGCGTCGAACCTCAGACAATCTGAAGTAAGGGTGGCGCCGACTAGTCTGAAAAAATAGAGATTTCTCTCTTTAGTTGTTCTCCAACGGAGATTGCTCCTGCACATCGGGAGCCGGGCGCGCCATCCCCTGTACGTACGAACTTTCGGTCAGACCCGGCAGCGGCGAGGAAGCGTCAGTAGGCTCCGGTGAGGAAGAGCGACGCACCGCGGCGGGCAAGACCCGCCGCTACCGAGTCTGTCTCCTCCGTGTACTGGAGCACCGCGAGTCGTCATCGGTGCGCCCATCAAGGCCGCGCCGCGGAGGTGGCGACGGCTGCCTTCGCAACCCCTGGAGCTCTCCGTGCTGCACGCGATTCCCACCGACGCTGGACGCGTCGTATCCGTCCGGCGGCGATCGTCGCGGCTGCACGTGCTCGGAGCCATCGTCGGGGCATCGTTCATGGCCCTGTCGGTGCCGGCTGCGCAGGCGGCGCCGGCGGTCGGCCTGGGTACGTCGGGCGCGTTTGCGCTGCTGGCGGGGCAGGCGATTACGAATACCGGTCCGTCGGTGATCAGCGGCAACGTCGGGACCAACCCGGGTGCAGCGGTGAGCGGTTTTCCGCCCGGGGTGATCACGAACGGCGTGATCCACGCTGCCGACGCGGTGTCGCTGCAGGCGCAGGCCGATCTCACCACCGCCTATAACGATGCGGCCAGCCGTACCGGCGCGGCGGTCGGTCCGCAGCTGGGCGGCCAGAACCTGACGCCCGGCGTCTACAACGGCGGCGCGCTGAACCTGACCGGCGTGCTGACCCTGAACGGGCCCGGCGTCTACATCTTCACGGCGTCGTCGTCGCTGATCACGGCCACCAGCAGCACCGTGAACCTGATCAACGGCGCCACCGCCTGCAACGTCTTCTGGCAGGTGACCAGCTCCGCCACCCTGAACGGGCCGGAGTTCGTCGGCACCGTGATGGCGCTGTCGTCGATCACGGTCGGCAACGGCGTGCACGTGGTCGGCCGGCTGCTGGCCCGCAACGGCAACGTCACCCTGATCAACGACCGCGTCGAGGCCCAGCCCTGCATCGCCGACGGCGGCAGCGGCGGCGGCACGGCGGCGGCGGCACGGGCGGCGGCGGCACGGGCGGCGGCGGCACGGGCGGCGGCGGCACGGGCGGCGGCGGCACCGGCGGCGGCGGCACCGGCGGCGGCGGCACGGCGGCACCGGCGGTACGGGCACCGGGACCGGCACCACGACGACGGCACGGGCTGCCTCGAGGTTCCGCCCGTCTGCCAGCTTCGACGGACCGTGCGGCGACCCGTGGTACGCCGCCCGCTTCAACAACCGCAAGTCGAACCGAGCGGTGACGTTCACGGTCCGCTACGTGCAGTACCCGAGCGGCCGGACGGTCACGTTCAAGAAGCGGGTCGGCAAGGGCCGCACCTTCAAGAGCAAGTTCTACCACGTCGTCGGTTCGACCACGATGACGGTACGGGGACCCGGCAGGCATCTCCTGCGGCGCATCCACACGGCGCCGTCCGGCAACTACCGGCCCTGCTAGCAACCACGTAGCAACCGCGTGACCAACGTCCACATCGGCTTCGCCGCCGGTGTGGACGTTGCTCGTCCTCGCCCTCCCGCGCCGGACGCGGGTGATCTCCATGGGGTAGGGCTGCGGCCCGATGTGCCGCCCGCCCGCCGCGTCGTAGCGTCGTGGTATGGCGCAACGGCACTCCTCCGCACTCCGGTCGTTCGTCGTGGCCTCGATCCTCGTGGCCGCGGTTGCTCCCGCCGCCCCGGCCGCCGCCGCCGACAAGCCGATCGTCGACACCGCCAGGGCACAGGCCCGGATCGTCAACGGCACTGCCGCCACCGAGGGCTCGTGGCCCTTCATCGTGTCGCTCCGGCACCGCTCCGACAACGGCCATTTCTGCGGTGGCTCCGTGATCGCCGACAACCTGATCCTGACCGCCGCCCACTGCGTCACGAATCCCGGCACGACGCAGAAGGTCGCGGCCGGATCGCTGTACGTGGTCGCCAAGCAGACCCGCCTCGACCAGACCACCGGCGAGACGCTGCAGGTCGCCCAGGTCGTCATCAACCCGGCCTACGTGCCCGCCTCCTTCGCCGGCGACGCCGCCCTGCTGGTCCTGAAGGGGCGCACCACCGCCCCGGCCATCGCGCTGGCCGACGATGCCTTCGAGGCCTCGGCCGTGAAGGCGAACGCCTGGGACTGGACGGCCGGCTGGGGCTCGACCATGCCGAACGTGCCAACCGCCGGCAACGAGGGCGCCCGGTGGCCGAACCAGCTGATGGCCACTGCGCTGCGCATCTCCACGCCGGCCGCCTGCAACGCCCGCTACGGCGTCGAGTTCTTCACGAGCTGGAACCTCTGCGTCGGACGCGAGGACTCGACCTTCTGCAACGGCGACTCCGGCGGCCCGCACGTCGTGCAGGCGACGGACGGAACCTGGCGCCAGATCGGCATCACCAGCTTCACCCTCGTCACCCCCGACGCGTCCGGCCGCCGCTGGGCCTGCACCAAGAACTTCGCGGCCGTCGAGCGCGTCGCAGCGCTCACCGGCTGGATCATCGCCACCGCCAAGGTCTACAAGGCCGCCACCGGCGCCGTCACCACCACGGCAGGTGCCCGGCTCGGGGACTTCGTCGCACCCTCGCTGACGCTGGAGGACCAGAAGGCGAAGGCGCGCCGCGCCTTCCGGCTCACCTACACCGTGATCGACAACTCCCGCATCAGCGCCGAGACGGTCGTCATCAGGAAGGGCTCGCGGGTCGTGGCTCGCGGAGCCACCGCCTTCGGCCCGGCCAGGGGCGCCGCCTCCTCACTCCGGATCGAGGGCCTCGCCAAGGGCACCTACACCATCCAGCTGGTCAGCCGCGACAAGCCCGGCAACACGTCGCGCACCTCCACCGCACGGCTCATCGTCCGTTAGTCGCCGTTGACTTTCGCCGGGCGGGGTGGGAGCGTTACCGCCGTGGGTGTTGACGCCCCCAGAGCACGGTTCGGTGCGGTGCTGCTCACCGATGTCGTCCGGGCCACGGACCTCGATCCGAACTACCCGGACGCCACGGACGGGGAGGGTTCGGGCGCGCGGGACTTCCATCTCGTCCGCCGTCACTTCGATCTTCGTGCGTTCGGGGTGAACGGCATCACCGGCAGCGCGGGCGACGAGATGGTCGAGCCGCACAACGAGCCCGATGACGAGGCCAACTTCACCATGGTTCCCGATGGACGCCCTGCCCGATGACTGATCACCGGAACGCACCGTTCGGTGCCGTCGGCCTCGAGCAGGTCGCGGTGGCCCAGGATCTGAATCCCGACGATCCGACCCACACCGATGGGCTCTTCCGTCTCGTCCGCCGCCACTTCGACATCCGGGCGTTCGGGGTCAACGGCATCACGGCGAACGCCGACGAGGAGCTCGTGGAGCCGCACGACGAGCTCGCCGACAGCCACGAGGAGCTGTTCGCCGTGCTGCGCGGCCACGCCGTGTTCACCGTCGACGGGCAGGAGCTCGACGCGCCGGCCGGCACGCTCGTGTTCGTGCGCGACCCCGCTCTCGTCCGCAGCGCCCAGGCGATCGCCGACGGCACGGCGCTGCTGGCCATCGGCGCCCGCCGGGGGGTGCCGTTCGAGATCTCCGACTGGGAACGCGAGATGTACCCGTAGGCAGAACTCGAAACCCCGGAGCCGGGTCGGTATGGTGTCGCCGTCTTGCCCGGGATGGTGCGCTACAGGATCGAGGTCGACGGCACGATCGTCGAGGAGCGTGAGGTGCTCCCCGACGACGACGCAGCGGCGCGCGCGGATGCCATCCGGGCCGGGGGCGAGCACGCGCGGCGTGGGCATGCGGTGGCGGTGTACCGGTCGGGTGCCGGCTGGGGTCCGCCCTCGCTGATCTACTTCGCCGCGGGAGGCCAGTAGGCGGAGCATCGGGTGCTCCCGCCGTGGCGCGGGAACGCCGGGTCGGGACCTAGCCCGCGTGCGACTCGGCAGCACCGATGCCGCGCCGGTCCGGCTCCAGCGCCATGTCGATGTCGCGCTCGTCCCGGAGGGCGGCGGCGGTGGCCGCCTCCAGCAGATCGAGTTGCTGCTCGAGGACCGGCAGGCGATCGCGCGGCGTGATGGAGATCAGGTCCAGCAGGGCGGCTTTCAGCCGCCGCGAGACCTGCGGCGACCCGGCGCCGGCCATTCGCACCTCGTCGAAGGCCAGGTGGACGTAGTCATCCCAGTCCATCGTCGGGACGGTCAGGCGCGTCTGCCCGGCCGAGTCGCGGTGCACGCCGTCGGGAAATGGCCGCCGGGCGAGCTGCCGGAGGCAGTCGTGGAGGCGGTCGACGGCCTGGACGGCAGTCGTCGGATCCTGGAACGGCGAGTCCGAAAGCGACCGCTCGGCGATGTCGACGAGCATGCGGATCCCGTACGCGGGATCCTGATCGAGCGTCGGCTCGAGCTTCAGGATCAGACCGTCGACCACGCGTTCGCGATCGAGACCGGAACCATCGCCATGGACGACGAAGAGCGCTGCCCCGGCCGGGACGAACTCTCCGAGCGCGGGGACGAGCTCGAGTGCGCATCCTGCACGCTCGGCCTCGGCGACGAGGTGGTCGTAGCCGATCGTGGTGATGACGCCCGACTCGCGCGCCGTGACGACACCGGGGTCGGGTGCACGCTCCCCGCCCTTGTCGGCGTAGACGCGGTCGATCAACGCGCGGGTGTCATCTCCCACCAGCTCGATCAGCGCCGACACCCGCAGGGCCTGCCCGATGTGATGCACGTACATCACCAGCACCGCGATGCTCACGAGCACGAGCACGAAGGCGGTGATGACCGCGAGTCCCGGCACCGTTCCCGTACCGTCGCCCTTGGGCACGACCTCCCGGATCGCCAGGATCGCGTGCACGAAGGTCGCGACGAACAGTCCGATCGCGATCTGGCTCGGCTTGTCGCGGAGGATGCGCTGCACGATCCGGGGCGAGAACTGTCCCATCGCGAGCTGGACGACCACCATCGTGATCGTCAGGACCAGCGCGGCGAGGCTCACCATCGACGCGGCTACCGTCGACAGGATGTCCATCGCGGCGTCCGGGCCGCCGACGTATCGCTGGGGGATCAGCTCGTAGTCGAAGGAGCGGTCGATCGCGATGGTCGCGAACGAGAGCACCGCGCCCAGCAGCACGCACAGGACGGGGACGAACCACAGGCTCTGCCCGATGCTGTTGAACAGCCTGGCTTGCCGCATGCCCGGACTCCTTTCGCGGCGAACCGCCGACTGGTAGAGGGGGGAGACCGCCACCCGGCCGGCCGCTGATCGACGTCGGAACCGGGACGGCGCCGGCTGCGACTCCGCGTCGAGCCGCAGCGCGCGCCGCGAGAGGCGGGGTGATCGCGACTCCCCGGCAGACAGGGAGGGAAACCTCTGGCCGAGCGACCTCCGGACCTGAGGTTCCTATCCCGACGCCGGCTGCACGTCGCCAGAGACGTCGCCCGGGTTGGCGGCCGCCGCCCGAGATGCCGCTCGCGTCGCCCGGCGGTACGTTCCGATCGCCGTCGCGAGCGCGGCGAAGGTCAGGACGGCCGCGACGGCGAACGTGATGCGCATGCCGTCGGACACCGCCCCGGCGCTCGCGGTCGTGATGTCGGTGGTCGCGGACGCGATCGCGAACACCGCGCCCATGACGGACGCGCCGGTGATCAGGCCGAGGTTGCGCGAGAGGTTGAGCAGGCCGGAGGTGACGCCCCGCTGACCGGGGCGGACATCGCGCATCACGGCGGTGTTGTTCGCCGTCTGGAACAGCGCGTAGCCGACGGTGATGATCACGATCGGCCCGACGTAGCCGGGAACGCCGTGCGTCGCCGGCAGCAGCGAGAGGAGCAGGGAGCCCGCGGCGACTCCGAGCAGCCCGACGATGGTGACCCGGCGCTGGCCGAATCGATCCGCGATGCGGCCGGCCGGCACGCCGGTCAGGGCGGCGGCGACCGGCCCGATCGAGAGCACGAGTCCGACGTGAGCGGCGCCGAGTCCGAGCGCGCGCGAGAGGTAGAACGGTCCGACGACGAGCGTCGCCATCATCACCGTCGAGACGAGCGCGCTCATGGCGAGGCTCGCGCTCAGCACCGGATCGCGGAAGACCGCCAGGTGGATCAGCGGCGATGGCGCCCTCGTCTCGACGAGGAGGAAGAGGGCGACGCCGGCGGCGGCGGCCACGAGCAGCACGAGGTTGAGCGGGCCGAAGTCGCCGCGGCCGATCGTCATGGCGAGCGCGTAGGCCGCCAGCGTCAGGGCGAGGAGCAGCGTGCCGACGCGATCGAAGCCCGCCCGCTCCGGTCGCAGGCCGAGAGCGGTCGACCGGTAGGTGGCGACGGGCGAGGATGAACGCGACGATCCCGAGCGGCACGTTGGCGAGGAAGATCGCCCGCCAGCCCAGCCCGGCGATCAGCACTCCCCCGAGCGATGGACCGAGGGCAGTGCCGATCGCAGACATCGCGCCGAGGAGTCCCATGGCGCTCCCGGTCCGCTCCTTCGGGACGATCTCGCCGACGAAGGCGATCGTGAGGGCCATCAGGATGGCCGCACCGAGCGCCCTGCACCGCCCGGGCGGCGATCAGCACCGCCAGGTCGGTGCGACGCCGCAGACGCTCGATGCCGCGGTGAAGAGGACGATGCCTCCGAGCAGCAGCCGTCGGCGGCCGGTGAGGTCGCCGAGCCGTCCGACGCTGACGATCAGGGTCGTGATGGCGAGCAGGTACGCCAGCACGACCCACTGGACCGCCTGGAAGGAGGCATCGAACGAGTGCGCCAGGGTCGGCAGGGCGACGTTGGCGATGCTGGTGCCGAGCGACGACAGCAGCATGCCGAGCGACAGGCTCGCGAGCGCCCATCGGCCCGAGCCGGGTCCGGCCGCGACTGCCCGCCACGGCGCGAGCTGTCGGTGTTCCTCTGCGAGCGTGGCACGCACCGTAGGCCCGGAGGTGGAAGAGCGGAAGACGCATCGCTTGCACGTTATTCGTGCGTCCAGCGCCATCTCAGCGATCGAATCTTGCTACGGTCGCCGGATGTCGACGCCCGACCTCAACCTCCTCGTCACGCTCGACGTCCTGCTCGAGGAGGGCAGCGTCGCGGGCGCGGCCAGACGCCTGCAGCTGAGCCCATCGGCGATGAGCCGAGCGCTGGCGCGGCTGCGTGAGACGACGGGCGACCCGCTGCTCGTCAGGGCAGGCCGCGGACTGGTTCCGACGCCGCGCGCGCTCGAGCTGCAGGGGCGGGTCGGGCAGCTCGTCCAGGATGCGCAGACCGTCCTCAGGCCCGCGCAGGCGCCCGACCTGACGCAGCTCGAGCGGACGTTCACGCTCCGGACGAGCGAGGGCTTCGTCGAGACCTTCGGGCCCGACCTGATCGCGCGCGTCCACGACGCGGCCCCCAGGGTGCTGCTGCGGTTCGTGCAGAAGCCGGACAAGGACAGCACGCCCCTCCGCCAGGCCGCCATCGACCTCGAAACGGGCGTCATCGACGAGACGACCGGACCGGAGGTGCGTGCGCAGGCGCTGTTCCGGGATCGCCTCGTCGGCGTCGTGCGGCTCGGGCACCCGCTGAGTTCCGGCGCGATGACGGCGCGTCGGTACGCGGCCGGCCGGCATGTCGGCGTCTCCCGCCAGGGGCTCGATCGCGGACCGATCGATGACACGCTGGAGACGCGCCGGCGCGAAGCGCGCGATCGCGACGTTCGTCGGCGGCTTCGCGACCGCCGTGGCCGTCGCCCGCGGGAGCGATCTGATCGCGACCGTCCCGGAGCGGCATACGGAGGGCCTCCGAGGCCGGAATGCAGACGTTCGCGCTCCCGGTGGCGACGCCGGACTTCGTCGGTGTCGCTGCTCTGGCACCCCCGACTGGACGCCGACCCGGCGCACCGGTGGCTGCGGGGGTGCGTTCGCTCGTGCTGCGGTGCGCGAGTAGGGAGCACCCGCTCGACGCATTCGTCGACGCTGGCATAGCGTCAAACGCAATGACGACGTGCAACTGATGCGCCTTCCGCCCTGCCTCGGGCGGATCTACGGTCTCCTGGTGATCGCCCCGATCCACCCCGAGAGGAGACCTCCGATGCTGACCCGCCTTGCACACCTGACCGTTCGCCGCCGCTGGCTGATGATCGGCGCGTGGCTCGTCCTCACCGTCTTCGGTGCCTTCGCGGCCGGGACAGGTCTCGTCGCGCTGGTTCCAGAGCACCTCCGTGCCCGGCAAGCCGGCGTACGAGGCAAGTCAGCGAACGCTGACCACCCTTGGGGTCGGCGCGCGCAGCCCGAGCGTCGTGGTCTTCCACACCAGCGGCGACGCGACGAAGAGCGAGGCGATCGAGCAGGCGATCGAGCGCACCGCGGCCGCGATGCCCGGCGCGCTCGACGAGCTCGTACTTCTCGACCGGGAACCTCGTCGTACGTGTCGGCCGACCGCCACACGGCATTTGCCGACGTGTACCCGGCCGGGCCCGACATCCTGGATGCGCCGAGCGGTGCCGAGACGATGCGCGCCGCCGCGGCCGAGGGGCTACCCGCCGGCATCACCGTCAACGTGACCGGGCGCGACGCGCTGGGCGAGGCCTCCAAGCACGACACCGGCGGCGGCTCGACGGTGCTGATCGAGGCGATCATCGGCGGCGTCGGCGCGCTGGTGATCCTGCTGTTCGTGTTCGGGACGCTGCCGGCGGTGCTGTTGCCGATCGTCGTCGCGCTCTCCGCCATCCTGAACACGTTCACGCTCGTGTGGGCGCTGACGTACATCACCGACGTCTCGATCATCGTCCAGTTCCTGATCGCCCTGGTCGGCCTCGGCGTCGCGATCGACTACGCGCTGCTGATGATCTTCCGGTTCCGCGACGAGTTGCGCGAGGGGCGCGACGTCGAGTCGGCGATCGTCGCAGACCATGACGCACGCCGGCCGCTCGGTGATCGTCTCCGGCTCGACCGTGGCCATCGGCCTGCTGTCGATGGTCGCCCTGCCGCTGCCGCTGATCCGCTCGATGGGTCTCGCGGGCATGCTGATCCCGGCCGTTTCGGTGCTCGCGTCGATCACGCTGCTGCCGGCGATGCTGGCCGTGCTCGGCACGCGCATCAACAGCGTCCGCGTGATGCCGCGCCGGCTGATCGACCGCGGCCATCCCGAGGACGGCGCGTGGGGCCGCTGGGCGCGCTTCGTGCTCCGCCGCCCGGTCGCCGTCGCCGCCGTCGGCATCGCGATCGTCGCCGTGCTGGCCGGGTTCGGCACGCAGCTGAACGCGAACGAGGCGCAGCTGGCGAACTTCCCCGGCACCGGCACGGCGATCGACGGGCGCGAGATGCTGGCCGACGCCGGCATCACGCCCGGCGTCATGAAGCCGCTGAACGTGCTCGTCGAGAACGGTGGCGACGCGCAGCAGGTCGCGGCGACGCTGGCCACGGTGCCCGGCATCGTCGGGGCGAGCGCGCCCGCCTCCTGGACGAGCGGCCAGACGTCGCTGGTCGAAGCCTTCCCGGCCATCGACGGCTCGGCTCCCGGCATCCAGACGATCATCGATCGGGCGAACGCCTCGCTCGAGGGCACGAACGGCACGCTCACCGGTATCGCAGCGGTCGATCGCGACTTCGTGCACGCCCTGTTCGGCAGCGCCCCGTACGTGCTCGGCCTGGTGCTGATCCTGACGCTGATCCTGCTCACCCGGGCGTTCCGCTCGATCGTGCTCGCCGTCAAGGCCGTGCTGCTCAACCTCGTCTCGCTCGCCGCGGCGTTCGGGTTCATCGTCATCGTCTTCCAGCAGGGCCACGGCTCGTCGCTCTGGAACATCGAGGCGACGCAATCGATCACGGCGTACATCCCGCTGATGATCTTCGCCTTCCTGTACGGCCTCTCGATGGACTACGAGGTGTTCATGCTGTCCCGCATCCGCGAGGCGTACGACGAGACCGGCTCCACCGACAAGGCGATCGAGCTCGGGCTGGCCCGCACCGGCAAGCTCGTCACCAGCGGTGCTCTGATCCTGATGTTCGCGTTCCTGGTGCTCTCCACGAGCCCCGGCTACGAGGTCAAGCCGCTGGCGATCGGCATCGCGGCGGGGATCATCTTCGACGCCACCGTGATCCGCGCGCTGCTGGTGCCGGCCCTGATGCGCCTGATGAGCGAGGCCAACTGGTGGATGCCGCGGTGGACGAGCACCGCGCTGCGCATCCCGCACCGCGAACCACTGACGGGTGCGGCCGCGGACGCCGCGTAGCGTCTCGACCGGGTCAACGAGAGGATCGGGGTTCGTGGACGCTCGGCTGATCCACGAACCCCGCCTTGCGGTTCGGCAGCCCGGCGTCGCGCTACGCTCAGCCGATGGCTGATCACGTTGACGTCGTCGTGGCCGCCGGAGCGCCATGGGGTGGAACCGTCGCTGCCGGCCAGCTGCTGGAGATCGTCGACCTCGAGGGCCGTCAGGGCGTCGACTTCCTCGCCTACTCGGCCGCCGACCCGCTCGAGCGCTACAACGCGCCCAACACCGTCAAGAAGGCTGGAACGCTCTACCTCACGACCGGCCACCAGCTGCTCTCCGACGTCGCGCGGCCCCTGCTGACGATCGTCGAGGACAGCTGGGGCCTGCACGACACGATCGGGGGCTGCTGTTCGGAGCCGTCGAACGCCGCGTTGTACGGCGTCGCAGGGCGGCCCGGGTGTCGCGAGAACCTCCTGGCGGCGCTCGAGCCCTTCGGCCTCGGGCGGCGGGATCTCGTCCCGAACGTGAACTTCTTCTGCCAGGTGCCGGTCGCCGCCGAGAACCAGCTGCTTCCCCGGACGTTCGCCCCGGCCTCCTCGGAGCCGGGTGATCGTGTGGTGCTGCGGGCGGATATGGACGTCTGGGTGGCCGTCTCGAACTGTCCGCAGGTGCTGAATCCGGCCACCGGCGGTCGTCCGACGCCGATTCGCATCCGCGTTACCAGCGGCTGACGCGAACCGGCTGGGTCGGCGCGTGCACCACGAGGCAGCGCGCCGGCGCGACCCGAGGGCCGCGGAGGAGTAGTATCCTGATCGGTCCGGGTTCGTCGATCGAGAGAGGGGTCTCCCGTGGGCGCTGCGACCGATGCGTACCTGTACCGACCACAGGAGGGTGAGCTCCGCTGGATGGGAGAAACCTCCACGTATTTTCTGGCCTCGGGAGAGCAGACCGGCGGCGCGTTCTCCCTCGTCGACGAGCGGGCGCAGCGCGGCGAGAGCGTCCCCCTCCACCTGCACCGGGACGACATGGAGTCGTTCTACGTGGTCGAGGGTGAGATCACGATCTACATCGGCGACCAGCCAGGGGTTCGGGCCGGTCCCGGCTCCTTCGCGCATGTGCCGGGCGGAACGGTTCACGGCTTTCGCATCGAGTCGGAAACCGCCCGCTATCTGATTCTCACAACGCCTCGCCACGGGCAGTTCTACCGAGCCATCACCCTGCCTTCGCGAGCAGGAGGATTGCCGCCCCTCGAGTCGATCGACGGGTCACAGCTCAAGCGGGCCAGCTCGGAGTACGGTGTTGAGGTCGTCGGACCATTGCCCGACGACCAGTGACGGAACCGACGCGCATGAGACTCTCGACTGGGTCGGCGGCCTTGGTGGGATCCAGGTGACACCTACGTGATACGCGGCCGGCCTCCCGTTCGTCGGCGCCGTGGCCGGGTGCCTGGTTTGGCGCATCGCCCGCAGGGGAGTGGATCTCGATGCTGATACGACGTCTCCAGCAACGGGGCCTTCGGGGCTCGCACGTCCATGCCGCCTCTCTCGCATCCGTCGGACTGTGCGTTGCACTCTGGGTTCGCGCCAAGACAGTCGACCAGGACCAGCGTGGTAATGCCGAGCGGCGCGCATTGTTCGTCGGGCTGTGGACACCGACGCTCTGGTTGGTGGGCGACTCGCTGGAACGTCGCGGGGAGCCTTGAGCCGGGTCGGGCGACGGGCGCGACTCCGCACGGCCTTGACGTGGCCGGCCGGTGTCCCCAAGGCGGCCTGGGACTATTTCTGGCGGATCACGCCGCTGCATCGAACGGAGGTGGCCGGCGCACGCGATGAGGATGCTCCGCCGCCGCTCCCGGCGCACATCGAACAGACGGATCTGCAGCAGCAGGACGGCGGTGTCGGGCCGCTCTTCCATCGGCGCTACCAGGTTCGGATCCGTGGCGCCACGCTGTCACCAGAGGAACTCGTTCGCGAACTCGCGGCCGATCTGAACACCGCTGCGCCGACGGGCTTCGCGCGCTTTGTGAAGGTTCGCGGACCGGCGGGCCGGATCGCCCTCGGCGACGAGTACGTCGTGCGCCTGCCGGGCCCGTGGGATGGACCCGTACGGGTCGTCGCCTGTGGGCCGACGCACTTTCGGCTCGCGACCCTCGACGGTCATATGGAAGCTGGCCAGATCGAGTTCCGCGCCAGTGCCGGAGACTTGCTCGAGTTCGAGATCGAGTCGTGGGCGCGGAGCGGCGACCAGGTCGCGAACCTGCTCTACGCCCACGCCCGGCTGGCGAAGGAAATGCAGCTGCACATGTGGATCTCGTTCATCGAACGCGTCGTCACCATCTCCGGTGGGAGAACGACCGGCGGCATCCGGATCGACACGCGGTGGCTCGACGAGGACGCAGACGATGGCGACGTCCCGCGGGGTTCGCCCCGGATCCAGCGGACGCTGACCGCACTGCGCACCGCTCCGCTGAACTTCGAGCCCGACGATGGCAAACTTTCCACCGGTTGGCGCCGCGACAATCTGTGTCAGGAGCTGCCGGCCGAGGCGCCAGGCCCGCCGCTCGTTTCCGGCAGTTTCGCGGCTGCGAAGCGCCTGATGGAGGGCTACCAGTTCGCCGATCCCTCGATCGTGCGGGCCTACTACGATCCGGACGAACCGCTCGAAGGCCGGACGATGCTGCTCGAAGTCCGGTTTCACGGGCTCCGCTTTCTCATCGGCGTGCGCGTCAGCGAGGTCTACGAGCGGACCATCCAGCACGACGATCGGACCGTGCAGGTCTGGGGGTGGAGCTATGCGACGCTCGCCGGCCATTTCGAGATGGGCCAGATGGACTGGCAGCTGTGGAAGTTCGTCGATTCCGGCGAGGTGCAGTTTCGGATCCAGGCGTGCTCCCGGCGCGCACCGGTGGCCAACCTGCTCGTCCGTGTGGGATTTCGCATCTTCGGGCGCCGTGAGCAACTGGCCTTCCTGCACAGCACGCTCCGCCGGATGGCCGTCCTGACCGCGCTGGCGGTCGAACGCGGTGCAACCGAGCAGAAGCTTCGGGAAGCGTCGGCCGCCCTCACCGCCAGGGATGCCGACACGACTGCTGCCGACGACGAACTGGCGCGTCGCGCTGCCTCCTTGCCCGGCAGGGCGTAAGTTCGCAGCCGGCTATCAGCTGCGCCGGCTATCAGCTGCGCCGGCTCGTGGGAGGTGTGAGAGCCGCTCGCCCGGAGAGGTAGACCGGCACAAGGCAATTCGGGAAGGAGCGATCGCCGATCATCGGCTCGCGAGTTCTCGCGGTACTTCTGTGGCCGGCGCGCTTCAGCAGGAAGATCAGCAGCACGTCCGATCCGTCCTTCGCGCGACGAGCCGCTTCCGCGCCGGGTTCCGTCTCTTCGGCCGTCGCCAGCAGCTGGCCTTCGTCCGCAGCACACTGCGCCGCATGTCGGTCCTGACCACCCTCGGACTGGACCCGAACGCCTCGCGCGAGGATGTGCGGGCGACGTCCGCTGCGCTCACTGCCCGTTGAGGCCGGCACGGCGGCGGCGGACGCGGAGCTCGCCGGCAAGCTCGCCGACTGGCGGATACGCGCTGGTACCGGCGCCGCCAGCGGGATCGGCGCCGCCGCCGCGCGGCGGTTCGCCGACCGTGCTGATCTCGTGGCGGCCCTGCTGCGCGACGCCGCAGGTTGGCGCTCCGGCGTCCCGCATGACGGGACGCCGGAGCGGGGGGCTAGCGGCTGGACGGGATGGTCCTGCCGCTATCGGCGGTTGCGACCGAGTCGGTACTGAGCGACCGGAGAAGCGCCGGGAGATGGATGAGGGCAGCGATGCCGACGAGGATATAGACCACGCGGGAAGCGGCGTTGGTGGTTCCGAACTCTTCGCCGAAGATCGCCGCCACGAGGTCGTACTCGAAGAGCCCGACCAGGCCCCAATTGAGGCCGCCGACAACCAGCAGGATGCCGGATAGAAGGGTCACGATGCGCATTTGCAGATCCTTTCGATCAGATGGCACGAGCACGGTTCGCGGGCGGGACTGAGGCAGCCGCGATGCCGACGTCTAGTGCTGCTCGGGAGCCGGGACGTCGCCGCGCCAGGCTCCGGTCTCGGTCCCGCGGGACTCGATCAGTTCCTTGTAGCGTTCGAGGTCGCCTTTGACGCGGCGATCGGGCGCGCCGATCGCGGCGCCGGCCTTCTCGACGATCCCCTCAGGCTCGAAGTCCATCTGCACCATCACGCGCGTGGTGGCGTCGTCGATGCGGTGGAAGGTAACGACGCCGGCGTTCGGCTTGCCGTCGGTGCTCTTCCAGGCGACCCGCTCGTTCGGGTGCTGCTCGGTGATCTCTGCGTCCCACTCATGCGTGTGACCGCCGATGCTGGCAACCCAATGCAGGTGGGTCGGGTCGATCTGGCGCACCTCGTCGATCCCCTCCATGAACTGCGGGAACTCTTCGAACTGCGTCCACTGGTTGTACGCGGTCGCGAGCGGAACGTTCACGTCGATGGACTGCTCGATGGTCGACATCCGATCTCCTCCCTTGCTTCGTGTGGGAGCGGCATGCCCAGGCCTTGTAGAGTTAAACTTGGACACGAAGTGAATGCCGAAGCGACCCTGACCATCCGCGACATCGCTGCTCGCACCGGCGTCGCAGCGGAAACGCTGCGCGTCTGGGAGCGGCGTTACGGCGTGCCGGCTCCGGTGCGCCTGGCGAGCGGACATCGTCGCTACAGCGAGCGAGACGTCGAACTCGTCCGTCGAGCGGCCGCCGAACGCGCGGCAGGAGCCACCCCGCAGGTCGCGCTTGATCGGGCCGCGCGAGCCCTTAGCGGTGGCGCCGACATCGCTATTTGCCGTCCTGCGCAGTCGGCACCCGGGTCTGGCCCCGAGCCTGCTGCGAAAGTCGGTCCTGGTTGCCCTCAGCCGCGCTATCGAGGACGAGAGTCTGTCTCGCGCGGAGCGACCGCTGCTGTTCGGCTCGTTCCAGCGTGAACGGTACTATCGCCAGGCTGAGCGTCGCTGGGTCGACCTGGCCAGCGGCGCCCATCTTGCCGCAGTTCTCGCCGACTTCTCCGAACTGCGGACGCCACCCGACCGACCCTACGAGATCCCCGTCAGCGAAGGTGAGCCCCTGCTGCGAGAGTGGGCGATCGTCTGCGTCGCGCCCGGTCATGCCGCCTGTCTCGCCGCCTGGGAGCCGACTACGACCGTCGCCTCACCGGAGCACGACCGCCACTTCGAGACGATCTGGAGCGTCGAGCCGGCAGTCGTAACCCACGCCGCTCGCACCTGCGCCGCCATCGCCGCGGCGCGCGTTCCATCGCTCGCCCCGAAAGCGCTCGCGCGCCTCGACTCGGAATCGGCGCCGACCGCCGCCGACCAGCTACGGCTGGCAGCAGCCATCACCAGCCGCACGCTCAATCTCATCAGCGCCGGCGGCTAGCGGATCGCGGAGCTGCCAACGGCAGCGCCTAGCCCGTCGGGTCGTCCAGCGGTAGGCGTGAGCCCGCCGCCGCGGCTCGCCGAATCTGGTCTTCGGCGTGCCGCGGCGGGTGACCGTGGAGTCGCAGCGCTCAGTGGCCCTTGAACGGATCAACGTAGAGATCGTCGAGGTGCCAGCGACCGAGCTTGGCCTTGACGCCCGTCGCACGGACCTGGATGACGACCGGCGCCGTCCCGTCGGCCGCGAACGACGCGACGGAGTTCACGTAGATCGGGATGGCGATCGCGGGGGCCCAGTCTCGGCCCGCACGAAGCTTGGCGACGCGCAGGCGTTTCACATGTCCGTCGGCTCCCTCGTACAGCACG
Organism: uncultured Actinomycetes bacterium; assembly: GCA_963722525.1. Classification (GTDB taxonomy): domain Bacteria; phylum Actinomycetota; class Thermoleophilia; order Gaiellales; family F1-60-MAGs149; genus VFJZ01. The sequence goes on from CAVRMM010000002.1 coordinate 3,289,491, forward strand.
GACACCTCGAGACGAGATGACTCGGAGCCACCGTGGTTCCGGGCGAAGAAGCGGATCGTCGGGCGATCATGTGTGATGCAGACGATGGGTGACGACGCCTCGCCGCCCTCGCGCAGCACGAGCGCCTGATCGTCGCCGATCGCCGCGACCTCGGCGTCGTCGTTCATCGTCCATCGATCGGACGTGGAGAAGTCGCCCTGGGGCGCGAGGAAGTAGTCGGCCAGATCGCCCCACTCCTGGAATGCGTTCGTCGTGGTCGTGTCTCCGCACTCGGCGCGGGCGGCCGACAGCCGGCCCGACCGGACGGCGCCGTGCTTGGCGATGTAGTCAACGAATCCGCGGTGCAGCTTCGCGACGTCCTTCGCGACATCGGTCAGGTCCGGCGCCGGCTCGGCGGCAGTGGCCGGAAGGACCCAGACGACACAGAGCACAGCGGTGGCGAGAGTTAGACGCGCGAGCCTCATTGATCGACCTTTCCGGGGGAACTGACCAGCAGAAGGTATCTACCGAAACTTCCCGTTTCGTCCCTCTTGCGGGGGAGAATCACCTGGTTTGCGAAGCCGATTGGACTAGCCAGCCAGGTCGAGTCGCGGGCGTGCGGCAGGCCGATGATTTGGGCGAGCGGCGGCGACGCGTTCAGTCGTACGCGATTGCCGGCAAGACCTGCGAGCGCCCAGCATCCGGATCCGTTTCGTCGTAGAGTCCGCTCAAGCGCATCCGATCCTCGGAGGTTTGACCAGCGGGAGGCCGGGATCTACCCGGTGTCGCTCCGCCCAGGGACGACGGGATCGGCTCGTCGCGCTCCGGCGCGACGAGCCGTTTCTGCGCCCAGGCGACGGCTGGACTAGCTTGTCCCGGTCAGTTGAAGAGCTCGATCACGAGGGAGGCGGCGACGGGGAGGTGACCGCCTGCGGCCGGTGTGAGCGTGATCTCGGTACCTCCAGCGTTCACGACCGACAGCACCGAGTCGCTACGGGTGGTCGTCACAAGAGCGTCTCCGACGACCTGGCTCATGCCGGTCTCTCGGCCATAGACGGCAGTGGGGAGTCCTCTCCCGTCGAGGACCAGCTGCAGCTGCGCCGGCTCGCTGATCGACACTGCGAAGGTAACGCGGTAGGTTCCGATGGACGGCAACAGGAACGCGCCAGGGCCGAGCCGTCCGAACTTGCCCTGCTGTGCGCCGTCTTGCGGGAACTCAACTTCGCCTCCGGACGCGACCGGCTTGTTGTTGTCGTTCGGCATGAGGGCGTAGAACTGGGCGTACTGAACCGGCCCGGCAGGGCCAGCAGGGCCCGCAGGGCCAGCAGGGCCGTCCGCGCCGGCGGGACCCGGGCTGCCCTGGGGCCCGATAGCCCCGATCGCGCCGTTATTGCCGTTCGTGCCGTTGAGCCCATCCGCGCCAGCAGGGCCCGGCGGACCGGGCGCACCGTCGGCGCCAGCCGGACCGGGCGGTCCCGGTGCACCGCTCGCGCCTGGCAGACCCTCTCGACCAGGCGCACCGTTCATACCGGGCACGCCGTCGATACCGTTGCCGCCCTGGGGTCCGGTCGCGCCCATCGGACCTGCAGAGCCTGCGAGGCCCTGCGGGCCGGCTACGCCCGCCGGACCCGGATTGCCAGTGGCGCCGACTGCACCCTGCGCGCCTACCTCGCCACGAGGCCCCCGCGGACCTCTCAAGCCGCGACGGTTGACGACGAAGCTCGTCTCGCCGCGACGGCAGTGGCCTGGAGACACGACAACGCGCAGGCCTCCGGTCGTCGGGTCGACACAGATCCGCTTCGACGACGATGACGAGGCGTCCGCGAGCGCATACGAGATGGGCGCGACCAGAAATACGATGGCGGCGAAGCCGAGCGCGTTTTGGCGGAGGAGGGAGAGCACGACCCTGGGCATTGCCGTCCTGACGGTCGAATGAGGCCAGCGTGTCCCTCGAATCAGAGGTCTACGCCAAGCGCAACGATTCCGGCGAGTGCCCAGTCCCCGCAAGAACCCGCTTCCGTCGCATCGGCATGTCGCTCGCCGACTTGAGTGACTTGTACGTTCGGCTCGGACGCAATGCTCCTCAAACTGTCGTCAGACAGTGAGACCCGCCGCGCACTTGACCAACGGGGAATGCCCGGCGCTACCCGCGGCCTGCGTTGGCCGGCTGGCCGCGGTCGGTTTCGAAGTCACCGGCGGACGGCGCGGGCCGCGGAGCACGCTCGAGGCTCGCCGAGTGCCGCTGCGCGGAGTTTCGCTGTGGCGCGTTCCTCCACCTGGCGGACGCGCTCAGCCGACACGCCGAGATCGCGGCCGATCTCGCGTAGCGACGCTCCTTGCGCGCGACGCTCCACGATGGCGCGTTCACGCTGCGATACCTCGAGCAGCAGCGGCACGACTTGGTCGCTCGTTGTCCGCAGCAGCACGTCGAAGTACGCAGCCTCCCCGAGCGGATCTTCGAGCAGGTCGAGCGCCGCCGGGGCTCCCGGCTCCTGCCCCAGCTGCAGCGTCCGAGCTACCAAGCGATGGGCCGACAGGGAATCGAACCCTGACCGGAGGATTAAAAGTAGCCGACCGCGATCTCGGCTGGTCTCGGTGGATCAACGTTTCCGCTGGATATCGACCCGTTCGATCCGGCTTTCTGCCGCTTCGATCTCGGCTGGTTTGGGCGGGTCGATGTGACACCTACGTGACACCGCTAGGACGGTCCGCGCGGCCATCGCATCTGCCGCGACAATCGGTTCAGTCGATAACGGCTGCGTGAGCCGCAGTAGGCGACGCGCGGGGACCCTCCGCTTCGTAGTACCGACGATCAACGCGAATCAAGCGATTTTGCTCGTCTATTCCGCCGGGGGAGAGACCTGCGAGAAGGAACCCGAACGGGTCGAGCTCTCGTTCGCGGGGTGTCGATTCCTACGGCAGAACGGATGGCCACTTTAAGTAGGTCGGTCGGCTAGGCCCACGTGATCGAGGTCGGCGCCACTTGCTGTCGCGCTCGATGTCGCGGCGGCGTCGAGCAGCGCCGGGAGGATATGTTCGGCTGTCGCGGCATCGAGTCGGCTCGACGGCCCGCTTACGGTGAGGATCGCTCCCAGAGCCCCGCCGATCACGATCGGCACAGCGAGAACGGAGAGTCCAGCTTCCCACCCGGTCGCGATCGAGGCGACGAACCGCAAGACATTGCAGTGCCCGTACCACGCATGGACCTACAACCTGGACGGGACGCTCCGCAACGCTCCACGCGCTGATCGCGAGCCGGCCTTTCCTTGCGCGACGCTGTCGCTGAAGGAAATCGCCGTCGACCAGTGGGGACCGTTCCTGTTCGTCAACGCGGCATCCGCACGGGCTCCTCTCGCGGACCAACTCGGCGAGCTACCGGCGCTCACGGCAGAGGTCGGCGTCGACTTCGCCCGCTGCGCCTTCCGCGAACGGCAACTGGCCGTCTACCCGGGGAACTGGAAGAACTACCTCGACAACTCGTTCGAGTGCTACCACTGTCCGACCGCCCACCCCGGGCTGAGCGCCGTCTACGACATGAGTCCCGACGGCTACAAACTCGCCGCCGGGCTGGCAGGCGCAGCTGACAACCTGGAAGAGACCTAGCGGGCCAGGCCAGGTTCGACTACCAGTACTACTACCTGTTCCCGAACTTCACCTGCGTGGTCTATAAGGAGCGCGACGGCACGCTCCAGGGCTACGCCGGAATGTGGTTCACGCCCGACGGCGTCAGCCAGACGCAACAACGGGTCGACTTCCATTTCGCGCCCAACCTCGACGAGACCGTCATCGGCGAGATCATCGACGTCACCTGGCGAACGAAACGCGAGGACATGGAACTGATCCGCCGCGTCCAGGAAACGCACGCCTCAGGACTCGCAGCACCACAGACGTTGATGGTCGAATCTGAATGGCTGATCCAGCACTTCCAGCGTCTCGTCTGCCACGCACTCCTCGGCGAGCCAGCACCGAACAGACACGCACGCCAAGGTGCCTCCGAGTGGCTTGATCGCTCAACAGGCGGCTGCCTGCTGAAGTCTTAGTAAGGGGAGCCGGGCAACCTGAGGTACTCGATGCCTCGTGGCTCTCCCTGGGTTGGCGTCCTTCGCTGGAAGTCGATACGGCGGGAGGAATCGTACCTTCCTCCATCGCTGACCGCGTGTCACGCCGGTGGGTTCCCGACTTCGAGTGCCGAGGACCGTCGGGCCGCGCGCGCCGCACGGAGCTCCGCGACCGTACGCACTAGAGCAAGGCGCTCGTCGGAGGCGAGCTGCCGCTGCAGCGACGCGATCATGTCCAACGAGTCGGCCTGGCTCATGTAGTCGATGCCGACGCAGACACGATACGAGGTCGGCGCCGGCGTCGACGAAGCGCAGGAGGTCGGATGCCTGGGCATCGGCGCGCATCGGCAGGCACACGTGCTGATCCCAGACCGTGGCGCGCCGGTGCACCTCAGTGGGGCCGGCGAGGTGCCCCAGAAGACAGTGCCCCTGCTCACAGGGTCCACTTGGTGCCGACGCCGCGGGCCTTCGCCTCCTCGTAGATGAGGCGGGCCATGATCGCGTCCTCCGCGGCATTGCCGGTGCTCTTGAACACGGTGATCTGGGCGTCGCTGGTGCGACCCGGTCGCTTGCCGGACACGACATCGCCGAGGTCGGTGAGCAACTCGGGGTCCATGCCCTGGACCTCGTGTGCGCCGTCGGGTGGCGTGTACAGGACGTTGTGGGACTCGACGAACACCGGGTTCGCCTTGACCGTCTCCGCATCGAGCTCGTGCCAGAAGCCCAGCGACGAGACGTGAGCACCGGGCTTTAGCCACTCGCTGCGGGTGACCGGCTCCTTCGAGAAGGTGCAGAGCGCGACGACGTCAGCATCGCGAATGGCCTCCTCCGTCGAGTCCATCGCGATCGCGCCGTGCCGTGCTGCCAAGCGCTCGACGGCCTCGCGGGTACGGCCCGCGATCCGGATCTCCCGGTAGTTGTGGAACTGCGGCAGGATCTCGAGGTGCGACTGGCCCTGCACCCCCGTGCCCACAACGGTGAGGATCTCCGACGCCGCGCGCGCGAGCAGCTTGGTCGCGACGGCCGTCGTCAACGCGGTGCGGATCGCCGTGACCTGCTCGGCGTCGAGTAGTGCGAGCGGCGTGCCGTTGTGCTCGTCGAAGAGCACGACCACCCCCTGATGGCGGGGGATCACGGTGCCGACGTTTTCGGGGAAGACCGCGATCAACTTCGCCGCGAGCGCCCCGGTGACGTAGGCCGGCATCGCCTCCAACACGCCCGCGTAGGGCGTCTCGGCCCCAGCCCGCGGAGGCACGCTGGCCCGACCGGCGCTGATGTCCGCGAACCCCTGCTCAAGGCCGGCGAACAAGGCTTTCAGGTCGACGAGTTCCGCGACCTGGCGCCGATCGAGCAGCAGTAGTTCCGTCTCCGTGGCCGCGGCCGACTCCAGTTCCATGGGGGCGATCCTACCGTATCTCGGAGAGGATCCGGTCGACGATGCCGAGCAGCGCGAACGCTTCTGCTGCGATCGCGCGTAGTTCGGGTGGGATGTCGCCGAGGTACCCGGTCGCGACGGGTCGGGCGGCGATCACGTTCGGCATCGCGCGGATCAGATTCGCACCCGGCGACTCGTGCGACGAAGGTGGCGCTTCGATCGAGGCCGGGTCGCGTCCACACGGGACATGCTTGCATTGGATGTGACCCCTCGTGTGACCCCGGTCAGAAATTCAGCTGCCATGCGATATCAGGTATTTGGCTTAACCAAGCCGATGGGCCGACAGGGAATCGAACCCTGACCGGAGGATTAAAAGTCCCCTGCTCGACCTTCGAGCTACCGGCCCGGACGGAGTCTACGAGTTCGCGCCGTCCCGGCATCGCGCCGGTTGTGGGCATCGAATAGGCCGAACGGCCTCCCCCATACGTGGAAGTGCCCGATTTCGGGCAAACCGGTTGAGTTCGTGGCGATAATCGCCGATCATCAGTCAGTGGATGGCGCTGAGCTCGACGTCTTTGCGGAGGGGATCGCCCAGCTCACGCGATCTGCTCCGCTGGATCCGGCTCAGGCGCGACGGGTGGCGGAAGACGTGACGAGCTGGTTCTCGGAGACCGTCGACGAGCTCGTCCAGCGCCGGCACCGCGAGCTGCAGAGAACCGGGCTCGCGAACGACGAGATATTCGCGCGCATCGCGCTCGAAGTTGAAGCATGGCGCTTCCGGGCGGCTCCGCTGAGCACCCGGCAACTGCGCCGCATGATCTACGGATAGGGAGCTCGTTCATATGTGTGGGATCGTTGGCTACATCGGCCGTCAGGCGTGCGTTCCGATTCTCATGGGAGGACTCGGCCAGGTCGAGTACCGCGGGTACGACTCCGCCGGCATCGCGGTGGTCACTCCGACCGGCTCCGTGAAGGTGCACCGCCGCGCCGGGAAGCTCGCGACTCTCGCCGACTCGCTGCCGAAGCGCCTCGCCGGCCGCGTCGGCATCGGCCACACCCGGTGGGCCACCCACGGCGCGCCGACCGACACCAACGCGCACCCGCACGTCGACGCCTCCGGCCGTATCGCGATCGTCCACAACGGCATCATCGAGAACGCCGCCGATCTGCGCCGCGGCCTCGAGGCCGACGGCGTCGTGTTCGCCAGCGAGACCGACTCCGAGTGCTTCGCGCACCTGATCGCCGCCGCGCTGAAGCCCGACGTGCCGCTCGAGGAGGCCGTGCGCCGCGTGCTCGCCGGCATCGAGGGCACCTACGGCCTGCTCGTCATCGACGCCGACCAGCCCGACCGCATCGTCGTCGCGCGGCGCGGCTCGCCGATCGTGATCGGCATCGGCGACCGCGAGATGCTCGTCGCGTCCGACATCGCCGCGCTCGTGCGCTCCACGCGCCAGGTGGTCGCCCTCGCCGACGGTGAGATGGCCGTGCTGAATGCCGACGGCTACCGCACCTTCGCGCTCGAGGGCACGCCGACCCAGCAGCGCCCGTTCACCGTCGACTGGGATCCGTCCGACTTCACCCTCGACGGCCACCCGCACTTCATGCACAAGGAGATCGCCGAGCAGCCGGCCGCCATCTCGCGCGCGCTGCTCGGCCGCATCGACGAGCGGCACGCCACCGCGAAGCTCGGCGGCATCGATCTCGACGCGCGCACCGCGCTCGCCATCCGCCGCGTCGTGCTGCTCGGCTGCGGCACCGCGTACTACGCCGGCATGGCCGGCGCCCAGCTGATCGAGGACATCTCGCGCATCCCGGCCACGGCCGAGCCGGCCGCCGAGTTCGGCTACCGCAACCCGGTGATCGAGCGCGACGCCCTCTACATCGCGCTCAGCCAGTCGGGCGAGACGGCCGACACGCTCGAGGCGGTGCAGGAGATCAAGCGCCGCGGCGGCCGCGTGATCGCGCTCGTGAACGTCGTCGGGTCGACCATCGCGCGCGAGTGCGACGGCATCTACCTGCATTCCGGCCCCGAGATCTCCGTCGCCTCGACCAAGGCGTTCACCTCGATGCTGGCGGCGCTGTCGCTGCTTGCGCTGCACCTCGGCCGCGTCCGCGACCTCGGCCCAGGCCGGGCCGGCCACCTCATCGAGGGCCTGCGCGCGCTTCCCGACGCGATCGAGTCGATCATCGCCGGCGAGGACCAGATCAAGGCCATCGCCGAGCGGCATGCGTCGGCCGACTCGCTGTTCTTCATCGGGCGCCACCGCGGCTACCCGATCGCGCTCGAGGGCGCGCAGAAGCTGAAGGAGATCTCCTACATCCACGCGGAGGCCTATCCGGCCAGCGAGCTCAAGCACGGACCGCTCGCGCTGATCGCACCCGACTTCCCGAGTGTCGTGCTCGTGCCGGACGACGACCTGGTCGAGAAGAACATCTCCACGATCCACCAGATCCGCGCCCGCAGCGGCCCCGTCATCGGTGTCGTCCAGGACCGCGGCGCCGCGGCCAGCGACGCGTCGATCGAGGCCCGCGAGCCGCTGCTCGACGACGTCATCCGCATCCCGACGTGCGCACCCGAGCTGGCGCCGATCCTGCTCACCATCCCGCTCCAGCTGCTCGCGTACCACGCCGCGATCGCGCTCGGCCGCGACGTCGATCAGCCGCGCAACCTCGCGAAGAGCGTTACGGTCGCGTAGACCTCGGGGACCGCGTACGTGCGTTCTCGCACGGATCGGTTTCCCGGATCGCACCGCTCCTCACGCAGGGCGGAGAGGTTCCCGCTTCGTGCCGTTGGCTCGCCTACTCCGGATCGCCGATCCGGCTCGAGAAGCTCCTCGTTTCGCGTGACCGCTTGCTGATCGACCAGAGCCTGCACTCGCGCGAGGGCGCGACGCCCACCAACGGCGACGGCTTCGGCGTCGGCTGGTACGACGACAGCGACACGCCGCGGCTCTACCGCAGCGTCGCTCCGGCCTGGAACGACCGCAACCTTCGCGAACTCGCCGCCGGCATCTCGTCGCGGCTGTTCCTCGCGCACATCAGGACGTCGACGGGCGGGATCCAGCAGACGAGACTCGCACCCGTTCCGGTACGGGCGCTGGCTGTGGATGCACAACGGCCTGATCCGCGATTACCCGCGCATCCGGCGCGAGCTGCTGTTGACCGTCGACGACTCGCTGTTCGGCTCGATCGAGGGCACGACCGACTCGGAGGCGATGTTCTCCCTGGCGCTCACCCTCGGGCTCGAGAGCGACCCGATCGGGGCGGTGGAGGGGATAGTCGGCCTGGTCGAGGAGACGGGCCGGCGGCACGGCATCGACGACCCGGTGCAGATGACGATCGCGACGACCGACGGCGGCAGCATCGACGCGTTCCGGTACTCGAGCGAGGGCGCGTCGAGATCGCTGTACTCCAGCACGCGAGCGGACACGCTGAAGTTGCTCCATCCGGAGGACGCCGACGCCGCCGCCTCGTCGGACGGTGCCCGCGTCGTCGTCTCGGAGCCGCTCGGCGACCTGGAGGGCGCGTGGCACGAGGTGCCGGAGCGCACGTCGGCGTCATCCAGGCGGGCGACGACGAGCTCCGGCCGTTCGCGCCCCGCCGGTAGGGGAACGCGCGTCGATCAGCCGGGCATCGGAACGCCGAGGATGTCCTCGAGTTCCAGCTCGAGCACCGACCGCACCATCTGCATGCGGATGCGCCGCTCACGGCGCTTCCACAGCTCGGCCTCGACAGCGTCGCAGACAACGCTGTCGTTATGCTCGCACTCCGGGCAGCAGCGCTCGATCGCGACGCGGCTGCCGTCCGGGTGCCGCTCGATCGCGACCGGGTAGATCAGCAGCGACTCGCAACCGGGGCAGACGATGAGCGGCTTCGACTCCATGTTCATGCCTTTCCTATCGCCGTAGACGCTGTGGTGTTACGCCGGGTTCCCTGCCGGTGGTCAATTCTTCGGAATTCCGGCGTTCCCTCTTGAGGACATGCTTTCCAAACATCTGAAGATCGCGATCATCGCCCCGCCGTGGCTGCCGGTACCGCCCGAGCGATACGGCGGCGTGGAGTGGGTCGTGTCGCTGCTGGCCGACCGGCTGGCCGAGCTCGGGCACGACGTGACGCTGTACGCGTGCGGCGGATCGATCACCCAGGCGCGGCTCGTCACGACCTCGGAGGAGGGCAGCATCACGCGCTTCGGCGACCTGGTGCCGGAGCTCGAGCACGCCCTGCTCGCGTTCCGTGACGCGTCGCGGTTCGACATCGTCTCGGACCACTCCGGGCTGGCCGCGGCGGCGATGGCCGACCTCGCCGCGGCGCCGGTCGTGCACACGGTGCACAGCCCGCTCAACGACGAGCACGGCCGCATCTACCGGCTGATCGCCGAGCTGAACCCGCGCCTGCGGTTCATCTCCACGTCGCTGAAGCAGCGCGAGCCGGCCGAGGACCTGCCGTGGATCGCCAACTGCCCGAGCGCGCTCGACCTGGACGCCTATCCGTTCTCGGACCGGCGCGGCGAGTACCTGCTGTTCATCGGCCGCATGAGCCCGCAGAAGGGCGCCGGTCGCGCGATCTCCGTCGCGCAGGAGATGGGCCTGCCGCTCAAGCTGGCCGGCAAGATGCACGAGGCCGACGAGCGCGCCTACTTCGCGCGCGAGGTGGCGCCGCACCTGTCGGATCGGATCTCCTACCTGGGCGAGGTCTCGCACGAGGAGAAGGTGCGGCTGCTGCAGCGCGCCCGCTGCACGCTGTTCCCGATCGACTGGGAGGAGCCGTTCGGCCTCGTCATGCTCGAGTCGATGGCGTGCGGCACGCCGGTCGTCGCCACCCGCCGCGGCGCCGTGCCCGAGGTCATCTCACCGGGCGAGTCCGGCCTGATCGTCGATCGCTACGAGGATCTGCCCGCGGCCGTCGCGCAGGCCGACCAGATCGACCCGGCCAGCTGCCGCGACTACGTCGAGACGCACTTCTCCGAGGGGCGCATGGTGCGCGACTACCTCGAGGCGTTCTCCTCGCTGCTCGGCTGAAGCTGCAGCGCGTGCGCGAGCCGGTCCATCGCCCGGGCCAGCTGCCGGGGCGCCGGCCGGCTCTCCCAGTGCACGGCCAGCGGGCGCAGCAGTCCGGCCTTGCGGTCCGACTTCAGGTCGACCCGGCCGACGATGCGGTCGCCGACCAGCAGCGGCAGCACGTAGTAGCCCCAGACGCGGTCCGGCTTCGGCTTGTAGATCTCGAGCGCGTGCGAGAACCCGAACAGCCGGCGGGTTTCCTCGCGGTCCCAGATCAGGTTGTCGAACGGGCACAGCAGCACCGGCACGGTGGGCGTCGGCGGCGACTCCGCCAGCCCGGCCGCCGCCGGGTCGCAGAGCGCGTCCCACTCGCCGACCCGGCACTCGATCGCCTCGCCGGCGGCGACGAGGTCGGCCACCGGCTCGGCCAGCCGCTTCATGCCGCCCGGGGTGCGGTAGTAGTCGGCGAGGCGCTGGCGGGTGACCACTCCGCGGGAGCGCAGCGTGCGGCGCATGAAGTGCCGTAACGTCTCGGCGTCGTCCGGTTCGGTCGCCCGGTGCTCGGCCGGAATCACGCGCTCGGTCAGGTCGTACATGCGCTCGAAGCCGCGCCGCTCGTAGACCGCGAGGTCGCCCGCCGTCCACAGCGCCTCGAACACGCGCTTCGCGGGCGTCCACTCCCAGTACCCCTTGCCGGCGCCGCCGAACGAGCGGGCCGAGAGGGACCGCGCTCGTCGATCGCCGCCATGATCGCCTCGACCAGGTCGGGATGCTCCTTCAGCACGCCGCCCCACCACGGGTGCTCGCGGCGGCGGCGCACGTGCGCGAAGTAGCGCCACTCCGACACCGGCAGCAGGCAGGCCTCGTGCGCCCAGTACTCGAACACGCGCCCCTGCCGGCGCAGCTTGTTGATGCCGTCGTCGGGCAGGCGTCCCAGCCGCGCCGCGAGGGTCAGCCGGTGCGCGCGGTCGACGGCGGTGACCGAGTCGATCTGCACCATGCCGAGCCGCTCGATCGCCGTCTCCACCTCGGCCACCGACGAGGTACGCGTGCGCGCGGCGAAGCCCTGGCGGTCGACGGCGATGCGCCGCGCCGCCTGCGGGCTCAGCTTGAGCACGGGCCCTCCCACTTCAGCAGGTCGGGGCGCGGCAGGTAGCCGAACTGCTCGTTGATGCGCCGCATGCCGCGGTTGCGCGACTCGTTGAACGTGCGCGACACGGTGGCACCGTGCTCTGCGGCCGCGTGCAGCGACGCGTGCTTCATGGCCAGGCCGAGGCCGCGGCGCCGGTGGCTCGCGCGCACGGCCGTCATCCAGTGCCAGACCACGCCCGGCTCGCCGTGCGGGAACGACAGGATGGCCATGGCGACCAGCCGGCCGTCCTCCAGCAGGGCGAGCGCGACCGGCTCGCCCTCGGCGTCGAGCTCGTCCTGCCACGGCTCGAACGCGGGCAGCTGCACGCCCTCCTCGCCCGGGATGTCGCGCACCGTCTCCAGCTCCAGCTCGTAGACCTCGCGGAACAGCGCGCTGTCACGCGGGACGCGCACGAGCTCGATGCCCGCCGGCAGGGCCGGAGCGGGCGGCAGGTCGTCCAGGGGCAGCTCCAGCGCGGTCTCGCGGCCCACGACCTCGAAGCCACGGCGCTCGAGGAACCGCGCGCCCGGCGCGACGCCGTCGATCGACAGGCTGCGCGTCGTCGTCACGCCCAGCCCGGTCAGGTGCTCGGCCCCGGCAATCCACAGCGCGCTGCCGACGCCCTCGCCGCGCGCACGCTCCAGCACGCCGACGGTCAGCCACGCGTGGGGGTTGTCGGCGTGCGCCGGCGTCACGATCGCGAAGCCGACGTCGCCGGCCAGCAGCTTCACGCGGCCGGGCGGCCCGCGCCGGTCCTGCACGTCGAGGACGCCGCGCGACAACGCGATGGTGGGATAGAGCTCGTTGCGGATCGCCAGCCAGCGGTCGACGTCGGTGTCGCTCTCGGTCGCCCGGATCAATGGTGGAAGTGCCGGCGCCCGGTGAAGACCATCGACGACGCGTGCCGGTCGACCGCGGTGATGACGTCGTCGTCGCGCTTGGCGCCGCCCGGCTGGATGAACGACCGCACGCCGGCCTCGAGCGCCAGCTTCGGCCCGTCGTCGAACGGGAAGAACGCGTCGGACGCGAGCGACGCGCCCTCGACCGACTGCTGTGCTTTGGAGAGCGCGATGCGCACCGCGTCGACGCGGCTCATCTGCCCGGCGCCGATGCCGACCGTGGCCAGGTCCTTCGCGATCACGATGGCGTTCGAGCCGACGTGCTTCGCGACGCGCCAGGCGAAGGTGAGGTCGCCCCACTCGCGCTCGGTCGGCGTCCGCTGCGTGACGACGGTCATCATGTCGCGGTCCTCGGACTCCGAGTCGTAGTCCTGCACCAGCACGCCGCCGAGCACGCGCCGCAGGTCGCGCTCGCCGGGGTTCGAGCGCCGCCGCTCGCGGCTCTCGAGGATGCGCAGGTTGGGCTTCTTCGCCAGCACGTCCACCGCGCCGTCGTCGAACGCGGGGGCGAACACGACCTCGACGAAGTTCTCGGCCAGCGTCTCGGCCAGCGCCACGCTGACCGGGCGGTTGAGGATGATGACGCCGCCGAACGACGACTGCGGGTCGCAGGCGAAGGCGCTCGCGAAGGCATCCTCGATCCGCGCGCCCATGGCCACCCCGCACGGGTTGGTGTGCTTGATGATCACGCACGCCGGCAGCGTGAACTCGCGGGCGATGTCGCGGCCGGCGGAGATGTCGGCGATGTTGTTGAACGTCACGCCGCGGCCGCCGTGCTGGTGGACCATCGACAGCACGTGGCGGCGGGCGCCGCGCTCCGCGTAGTACGCGGCCCGCTGGTGCGGGTTCTCGCCGTACGGCAGCTCGGTGTGCTTGACCATCTCGACGAACAGCCGCTCCGGGAAGTCGACCGCCTCGGTGAACCAGTTGGCGATGGTCGCGTCGTAGCCCGCCGTGTGCGCGAAGGCCTCGGCCGCCAGCTCGCGGCGGGTGGGCAGCGACAGCGTCAGGCCGTTGTCGTCGAGCTCCGACAGCACGAAGCCGTAGCGCTCGGGATCGCACACCACGGCGACGTCGCGGAAGTTCTTGGCAGCTGCGCGCAGCATCGCCGGGCCGCCGATGTCGATGTTCTCGACCAGCTCGTTCTCGTCCACGTCGCGCCGGGCGGCGAGGCGCTGGAACGGGTAGAGGTTCACGATCACGAGGTCGATCGGCTGGATCGCGTTGGAGCGCAGCGACTCCATGTCGGCGTCCTCGTGCCGGCGCGCCAGGATGCCGCCGTGGATGGACGGGTGCAGCGTCTTCACGCGGCCGCCCAGCATCTCGGCGGCGCCCGTCAGATCCTCGACCAGCGTCACCTCGACGCCGCCGTCGCGCAGCGCCGCGGCCGTGCCCGACGTCGACACGATCTCCACGCCGCGGGCGGCCAGGGCGTTCACGAACGGCACGAGACCGGTCTTGTCGGAAACCGAGATGAGTGCCCTACGGATCTGGTTCACGAATCCTCCACGTCCATCACGCGCGCGATACGCCCGGTGAGCTCGACGTTCCCGGTGGCGAGCGCGGAGATCGCCTGCGGGAGGAGCCGATGCTCCGCCTCGTGGAGGCGCCTTCCCAGCGCCTCCGAGTCGTCATCGTAGTGAACCGGCACCGCGGCCTGCAGGATGATGGGGCCGGAGTCCACCCCGCCGTCCACGAAGTGCACCGTCACACCGGTGATCCGGACACCGTGTTCGAGGGCGTCCCGGACGGCGTGCGCCCCGGGAAACGACGGCAGCAGCGCGGGGTGGAGGTTGATCGCGACGTGCCGTTCCAGAAACCCCGCCGTCAGGATCCCCATCCACCCGGCGCACACCACGAGCTCGACGTCGTGGGCGTCGAGCCAGTCGGCCAGGCGCTGGTCGCGGTCGTCCGACCGGGCGAACACGTCGTACGGTACGCCGGCCGCCGCGGCCCGCTCCAGCGCGCGCACGCCCGGCCGGGTGGAGGCGACGGCGACGACGCGCGCCTCGCGCGGCGCGGCGTTGAAGGTGTCGAGCAGCACCTGCAGGTTGCTGCCGGTGCCGGAGACGAGCACGCCGAGCCGCAGGGGGGCGGCGGGCGTCGCGGCGCGCAGCACGGGACTAGGCGTACCGGACGCCCGGAGCCGGGCCGACCTCGCCGATCGCCCAGGCGGGCGTGCCGAGGGCCTCGGACGCCGCGATCGCCCGGTCGGCGTCGGCGGGCGGGACGACGACGAGGTAGCCGACGCCGCAGTTGAACACGCGCCGCAGCTCCTCCCGCGCGACGCCGCCGGCGGCCAGCCGCTGCAGCCACGCCGGCTCGGGCCAGCGCTGCTCGTCGATGCGCGCGCCCCGGCCGGCGGGCAGCACCCGCGGCAGGTTGCCCTCGATGCCGCCGCCCGTCACGTGGCACATGGCGCGCACGTCGACCGCGTCGAGCAGCGCCGCCACCTCGGGCGCGTAGATGCGCGTCGCGCACGAGCAGGTCGGCCTCCGGCGGGTCGTCGCCGAGCACGCGCCGGATCAGCGAGAAGCCGTTGGAGTGCGGGCCGCTGGCGGCGAGCCCGACGATCACGTCGCCGCTCTCGACGCGGACGCCGTCGACCAGCCGGTCCTTCGCCACCTCGCCGACGCAGAACCCGGCGATGTCGAGATCGTCGTCGGCCATCACGCCGGGGTGCTCGGCCGTCTCGCCGCCCAGCAGCGCGGCACCGGCCTGGCGGCAGCCGTCGGCGACGCCCTCGACCAGCGTCGCGACGCGCTCCGGGTCGATGCGGCCGACCGCGATGTAGTCGAGGAAGAACAGCGGCTTCGCGCCGGTGCAGAGCACGTCGTTGACGCACATCGCGACGCAGTCGACGCCGGCCGCGTGCAGCGTGCCGGAGCGCTGGTGCAGCACGAGCTTCGTGCCGACGCCGTCGGTGCCGGAGACCAGCAGCCGGTCGCCGAGGTCGAACAGCCCCGCGAACCCTCCGTGCGACTCCACCACGCCGGGCCGGCGGGTGGAACGTACCGCTGCGGCCAGCCGCCCGACGATCGCCTCGGCGGCATCGAGCGAGACGCCGGCGGCGGCGTACGTGTGCTCCGTCATCCGACGGGCGCGGCCTCGAAGCGGAACCGGCCGCCCTCGCGCAGCTCGTCCGGGATCGTGGTCGGGTAGCTCTTCGTCAGGCAGGCGCGGCAGAAGCGGTTCGACGGGCAGGGTCGTCGCCGCCTGCAGGCCATCGAGCGAGAGGTAGGCGAGCGAGCTGGCGCCGAGCGACTCGCGCGCGTCCTCGACGCTGCCCTGCGCCGCGATCAGCTCGTCGGAGCCGGCCATGTCGATGCCGTAGTAGCAGGGCGACACGATCGGCGGCGAGGAGATGCGCAGGTGCACCTCGGCGGCGCCGGACTCGAACAGCATCTTGACGATCTTGCGCGTGGTCGAGCCGCGGACGATCGAGTCGTCGACGACCACGACGCGCTGGCCGGCGATCACGTCGGGGATCGGATTGAACTTCAGCTTGATGCCGTTCTCGCGCAGCCCCTGCTCGGGCTGGATGAACGTGCGGTGGACGTACCGGTTCTTGACCAGGCCGTCGGCGAACGGGATGCCGCTCGCCCGCGCGTAGCCCTGGGCGGCCGGCGTGCCGGAGTCGGGCACGGCGATCACCACGTCGGCGTCGACCGGCGACTCGCCCGCGAGCTGCTCGCCCATGCGCACCCGCGATGCGTGCAGGCCGATGCCGTCCATGCGCGAGTCGGGGCGGGCGAAGTAGATGAACTCGAAGATGCAGAGCGCCGCGCCGCCGCCCTGACGGGCCGGCTGGGCCTGCGCGATGCGCGCGCCGAGCTCGTCCAGGATCACGAGCTGGCCGGGCTGGATGTCACAGACGAACGTCGCGCCGACGATGTCGAGCGCGCACGTCTCGGAGGCGATCACCGGGGCGCCGTCGAGGTCGCCCAGTACCAGCGGCCGGATGCCGTCGGGATCGCGGAAGGCGATCACCTGGGCGCCGTCGGTGACGACCGCGGAGAAGGCGCCGTTGATGCGTCCCATCGCGTCGCGGACGGCCTCGGCCAGCGAGCCGGGGTGCTCGCAGATGAGCGCCGCGATGACCTCGGTGTCGGACGTCGTCTCGAGCCGCACGCCGCGCTCTGCCAGCTCGGTGCGCAGCTCGGCCGTGTTGGTGAGGTTGCCGTTGTGCCCGAGCGCCACGGTGCGGCCCTGGCGATGCCGCATGACCGGCTGCGTGTTCGGCCAGCGCGACGATCCGGTGGTGGAGTAGCGGGTGTGGCCGATCGCGCTGAGGCCGCCGGAGAGGGCCTCGAGGCTCGTCTCGTCGAACACCTGCGGGACGAGTCCGAGCTCTTTCTGGGCGGTGATGCGGCGGCCGTCGCCGATCGCGATGCCGGCCGACTCCTGGCCGCGGTGCTGCAGCGCGTAGAGCGCGAAGTAGGTCAGCCGCGCGACGTCGCGGTCGGGCGCGTAGATACCGAAGACGCCGCACATCAGCGGGCCATCGCCTGCGGGATGGTGGCGGTGTGGGCGGCCTCGGCGGCGGCCGTGGCGACGTCGATGCGCGCGGCGCCGCAGGCGACCTGGATGCGTGCCTGGCCGGTGACGGTGCCGATGCGGACGCCGCCCAGGGCGGTCACCGCGGCCTCGTCGGCGGGTGCGCACGAGACGACCGCGGCGGAGACGCCCTCGCCGAACAGCGTCACGTCGGCGCGGCCGGCCAGGTCGGGCAGCTGGACGTCGCAGCCGAGCCCGAACGCCGACTCGGCGATGGTGACCGCGAGGCCGCCGTCGGAGACGTCGTGGGCGGAGCGCAGGAGGCCGCGGCGGGCGCCGTCGGCGAGCGCGGTGCAGAGCGCGGCGGTGGCGGCCGGGTTGCGGTCGGCGATGCGCCCCTCGACGCGGCCGTGCACGGTGCGCTGGTACTCGGAGCCGTCCAGCGACGGCACGCCGGCCGTCAGCAGCAGCACGACGTCGCCGGCAGACTGGAACCGGCTGCCGACCGCGTGCGAGGCGGAGTCGAGCACGCCCAGGCAGCCGACGGTGGGCGTCGGCGGGATCGGCGTCTCGGAGGTCTCGTTGTAGAGCGACACGTTGCCGGAGACGACGGGGATGCCGAACGCCTCGCAGGCCTCGGCGATGCCCTCGATCGCCTCGGTCAGCATGTACGGCGTCTCGCCCCGTTCGGGGTTGCCGAAGTTGAGGCAGTTGGTGATCGCGGCCGGGGTGGCACCGGCGCAGGCCACGTTCAGCGCCGACTCGCAGACCGCCTCGGCGCCGCCGCGGCGCGGGTCGAGCCAGACGCGGCGGCCGTTGCCGTCGAGCGACATCGCGATGGCGCGGTCGGACGGGGTGAGGCGCACGACGCCGGCGTCGGCGCCCGGCCGGACGATGGAGCCCGAGCCGACGTACTGGTCGTACTGGCCGTAGACCCACGCCTTGGAGGCGATGTTGGGGGCGGCCAGCAGGGTCAGCAGCGTGGCGCCCGGATCGTCGGGCGCCGGGTACGCGGCGGGGTCGACCGGGCCGGTCGCGAGCCGGTCGGGGCGGATGGGCGTGATCGCGTAGCGCGGGCAGTTGTCGACCAGCGAGGCGACGGGCAGCTCGCCGACGACCTCGCCGTCGAAGCGGCAGACCATCGTGTCGCCGTCGACGACCGTGCCGATCACGGTGCAGGGCAGGTCCCACTTGGCGCAGACCGCCTCGACGGCGGCCAGCCGGGCAGGCTCGACGACGGCCGCCATGCGCTCCTGCGACTCGGAGATCATGACCTCGAACGGCTCCATGCCCTCCTCGCGGACCGGCACCCGGTCGAGGTCGAGCTCGAGCCCGACGCCGCCCTTGGAGGCCATCTCGGAGGTGGACGAGGCGAGGCCCGCGGCACCCAGGTCCTGCAGCGAGACGAGCAGGTCGAGCTCGACCAGCTCGAGCGAGCACTCGATCAGCTTCTTCTCGGTGAACGGGTCGCCGATCTGGACGCTGGGCCGCTTCGAGTCGTCGCCCTCGTCCAGGTCCTGCGAGGCCAGCACGGACGCGCCGCCGATGCCGTCGCGCCCGGTGAGCGCGCCGAACAGCACGACCAGGTTGCCCGCGCCGGCGGCGCTGGCGCGCTGCAGCGACTCGGCCTCGAGCAGGCCGACGCACATCGCGTTGACGAGGCAGTTGGAGTCGTAGCCGGGCTCGAACACCACTTCGCCGCCGACGTTCGGCACGCCGACGCAGTTGCCGTAGTGGCCGATGCCGCGGACGCAGCCGTCGAACAGGCGCCGGGAGCGCTCGCTGCCCAGCGAGCCGAAGCGCAGCGAGTCGAGCACGGCGATCGGCCGCGCGCCCATCGCGAAGATGTCGCGCAGGATGCCGCCGACGCCGGTGGCCGCTCCCTGGAACGGCTCGACCGCCGACGGATGGTTGTGGCTCTCGACCTTGAAGGCCACCGCGAGGCCATCGCCGACATCGATCACGCCGGCGTTCTCGCCCGGGCCCTGCAGCACGCGCGGGCCCTCGGTTGGCAGGCGGCGCAGCAGCAGCGCGGAGTGCTTGTAGCCGCAGTGCTCCGACCAGAGCAGCGAGTAGACGGCCAGCTCGAACGCGTTCGCGTCCCGTCCGAGGTCGGCGGTGATCCGCTCGAGCTCGCCATCCGTGAGACCGAGACGGCGATGCAGCGGAAGGTCGGCAACGGGCTGCACGATGCCTGCATCCTACGCGAAGGAGTCACGGTTCCCGTTCGGTCCGGGCGGCTTTCTCGATGGACCGCGCACAACGCCGGGGACGGTCGTCTGCTTCGATCGGGACATGGAGAAGACGTCGCCCAAACCGAAGACCGTGGCCAGCCCGCTGGGCCCCGCGCGGGTCGTTGCCGAGGCCGCAGTCGCGGCCGAGGGGCGGGCCGGCGAGGAGCTCGTGGTGCAGCGCCTCGACACCGCCGACGGACCGCTCGTCCGCCTCGGCTACCGGCGTGAGGGCCGCATGCTGCGCGGCCCGATGAGCGCCACACCGGCCGAACTGGCCGCCCTGCTGCGCGAAAGCAGGGCTCTGAAGATCACCAAGTAATACTTTTTCCGCCGAAGTCGTACTTTTCTCGCGATGGCTCCAGCGGTCCCGCGCCTCTCCATCACCAGTGCGGCCTGGGGTTGTGCGGCGATGCCAGGAGGGGCTCCCGCCGCAAGGGCGCAAAAGGGAGAGGCCGGCGCCGGGGGGCCCCGGCCTCTTCCATTTCCGCGGCGCGAGCGCGCTACTGGCTGTCGTCGGGGCGCTCGCGGCGCTCGCGCAGGAAGCGCTGCAGCTCCTCGGCCAGCTCGTCGCCGGTCGGGATCGGCTCGTCGTCCTCGTCGTCCTCGACGTCGCGGCGCTCCAGTTCGCTGACGTACGCGGCGGTTTCCTCGTCCGACTCCAGCACCTGCGCGATTTGGCGCAGGAACACCTCGGAGGCGGACTCCAGCTCGTCGGGGTGCAGGTGCACGTCGAGGATGCTCTCGAGTTGCCGCACCAGGGCCAGCGCCGCCGCCGGGTTGGTGTTCGTCGCGATGTAGTGCGGCACCGCGGCCCAGAAGCTGGCCGATGGCACGTTGCGGCGGGCGAAGGTGTCGTGCAGGACGCCGGTGATGCCGGTCGGGCCCTCGTAGCGCGACCGGCGCAGGTCGAGCCGCGCTGCCAGCTCGCCGTCGTGGGCACTGCCGGTGACGGGCACGGGCCGTGTGTGCGGCGTGTCGGCCAGGAGCCCGCCGAGCGTCAGCGCGAGGTCGACGCCGAGTCCGGCGGCGAGGTCGGCGATCTCGTTGCTGAACGCCTTCCAGCGCAGGTTCGGCTCGGTACCGATGCAGATCACGATGTCGCGGTTCGCGCCGGGCAGCGCCGCCTGGAAGAACTCGGTGTCGGGCCAGGTGATCTCGCGCGTCAGGCCCCCGTCCAGCGAGACGCGCGGCCGCGACTGCTGGAAGTCGACGTAGTCGTCGGGGTCGATGCTGGCGAAACGGGTGGCGTCGAGCGACGTGCGGACGAACGACGCGGCCAGCGTGGCCGCGCTGCCGCCGTCGTTCCAGCCGTGGAACGCCGCGATCAGAACGGGTGACCGGAGTGCCGGCCGGGACTCCCAGAGCACGGGTGCACTCTACGCGGTGCGGGGCAGATACTCGCCCGCCGCCTGCGCCTCGCCGGCCAGCACCTCGATCGCGGCGGCGACCAGCGACGGGTCGAGCAGCGAGCCGGCCAGCTCGTGCAGCCGGCGCGCGGCGGCCTTGCGGCCGCGGCCGTCGGTCTGCAGTGCGGGCAGCAGGAAGGCGACCGCGTCGGCGGTCGCGACGACGCGCGCCGCGAGCGGGATCTCGTCGCCGGCGAGGCCGTCGGGATAGCCGGTGCCGTCGTAGCGCTCGTGGTGGTGGCGGATCGCGTCGGCGGCCGCCGCGAGCTCCGGGACGCGGCGCACCAGGTCGGCGCCGAGCACGGTGAGGGCGCGGACGACGGGCGAGTCGGCGTAGCCCGCCGGGTCGGGCGGTGCGAGGACGGAGTCGGGCAGCGCCGCCATGCCGACGTCGTGCAGCCAGCCGCCGACGACGCAGCGCGACACGGCGGTGTCATCGAGTCCGGCCTGCCGGGCGATCGCTCCGGCGAGGTCGGCCACGCGCTCGACGTGGGCTGGCGGATGGCCCTCGCGGACGCCGGCGATGAGCGCGACGGCGCGGGCGATGTCCTCGGCCGAGCGGTCCGGCACGAGGCGCAGGTGGGCGTGATCCGTCACCTCTCGGGCAGCGGCGGGATGCCCGGCCGGCTTGAACCTCAGGCGGCGACCGCGGCGATCTCGAGCAGGCCGCCGACGACGGCGCGGCCGTCGGTCGATCCGATCAGCGCGTCGACCGCGTGCTCGGGGTGCGGCATCAGGCCGAACACGTTGCCGGCCTCGTTGCAGACGCCGGCCACCAGCGCGGTCGCGCCGTTGACGTCGGCGCCGTAGCGCAGCAGCACCTGGCCGTTGGCCGCGAGGCGCTCGGCCTCGTCGTCGAGCACGTACCACGCGCCCTCGCCGTGCTTGATCGGGATCGTCAGCGTCTCGCCGGCCGGGCGGTTGCCCGTCCACGGCGAGGGCCGCTCGATCACGAGCTCGGCCTCCAGGCAGTTGAAGCGGCCGTGGTGGTTGCCGCGCAGCACACCGGGCAAGCAGGCCGGTCTCGCAGAGCATCTGGAAGCCGTTGCAGACGCCGAGCACCGGGCCGCCGTCGGCGGCGAAGCGCGCGATCGCGGCCATCACCGGCGACAGCGAGGCGATGGCGCCGCAGCGCAGGTAGTCGCCGAACGAGAAGCCGCCGGGCAGGAACACGCCGTCGACGCCGCGCAGGTCGTCGTCCTTGTGCCAGAGCGCAACCGGCTCGCCGCCGCAGACCTCGACGGCGCGCAGCGCGTCGCGGTCGTCGCAGGTGCCGGGGAACGTGACGACGCCGACGCGCCTAGCCATGCACGACGACCTCGAACTGCTCGATCAGCGGGTTCGTGAGCACCCGCTCGGCGAGCTCGCGGGCCTGGGACTCGGCCGTGCCGCGGTCGGCGGCGTCGAGATCGAGGTCGAACACCTTGCCGGCGCGGACGCCGCGGCTGGCGTAGCCGAGTCCCTGCAGCGAGCGGTCGATCGCCTGTCCCTGCGGATCGAGGATCCCGTCGCGGGGCCGCACGAGCACCGTCACCTTCATGCGGTCACTCCCATCTCTTCGAGGTAGGCACCGAAGTCGGCGCCGGTGATGCGCGCGTACGCGTCGCGGTACTTCGCCGCGGTGCCGTCGCGCACGTCGTCGCGGCAGCTCGGGGCCGGGCGCCGTCTTGTCCCAGTCGAGCGTCTCGAGGTAGTCGCGCACGTACTGCTTGTCGAAGCTCGGCGGGCTCATGCCGGTGTGGTACGAGTCGGCCGGCCAGTAGCGCGACGAGTCGGGCGTCAGCACCTCGTCGGCCAGCACGAGCGTGCCGCGCCGACGTCGACGCCGAACTCGAACTTCGTGTCGGCGAGGATGATCCCGCGCGCCGCCGCGTGCTTGGCGCGCGACCTCGTACAGCGCGATCGACGGCGCGCTCCAGCTCCGCGGAACCGCGGCCCGCCCACGAGCGCGATGCCCTGGGTGGCGGTGATGTTCTCGTCGTGCTCGCCCAGCTCGGCCTTGGTGGACGGGCGTGAACAGCGGCTGCGGCAGGCGCTCGGCCTGCTCGAGGCCCTTCGGCAGCGGCGTGCCCGCAGACGGTGCCGGTGCGCTGGTAGTCCTTCCAGCCGGAGCCGACCAGGTAGCCGCGCACCACGCACTCGACCGGCAGCATCTCGAGCTTCTTGACGTGCATCGAGCGGCCCGCCAGCTCGGGCGTCCGGGCCAGTCTCGGGCAGCTCGTCGGGCGCGGTGCCGAGCATGTGGTTGGCGACGATGTGCTGCGTGCGGTCGAGCCAGAACCGGGTCATGCCGGTGAGCACACGGCCCTTGTGGGGGATCGGCGTCGGCAGGATCACGTCGAAGGCGGAGATGCGGTCGGACGCCACCAGCAGCAGGCGTGTCGTCGCCCATGTCGTAGATCTCGCGCACCTTGCCGGAGGCGACGAGCAGGTCGTCAAGCGTGGACATCGATCGGCTCCTCGCGCAGGGTCAGCGCTCGTTCGAAGGGGACGCGCACGTGGCGCAGGAAGTCGGCGAGGTCGAAGGCCTCGTCCAGGACCGACGCCGGCACGGCGGCCGCGTCGGGGTCGGCGGCGATCAGGTCGCGCAGCTGCTCGTCGGTCTCCCACGCGCGCATCGCGTTGCGCTGCACGATGTCGTAGGCGGCCTCGCGGGAGAGGCCCGCCTCGACCAGCTTCAGCAGCACGCGGCCAGAGAAGGGCAGGCCGTGCGAGGCGTTCAGGTTCTGCAGCATGCGCTCCGGCCGGACGACGAGGCCCTCCATCACGAAGGAGAACTTGTCGAGGATGTAGTCGGCCAGGATGGTGGAGTCGGCCAGCACGACGCGCTCGGCCGAGGAGTGCGAGATGTCGCGCTCATGCCACAGCGCGACGTTCTCGAGCGCCACGACGGCGTTGCCCCGCAGCACGCGGGCGAGGCCGGAGATGCGCTCGCACGTGATCGGGTTGCGCTTGTGCGGCATCGCCGACGAGCCCTTCTGGCCCCGACCGAACGGCTCCTCCGCCTCGCGCACCTCGGTGCGCTGCAGGTGGCGGATCTCGGTCGCGAAGCGGTCGAGCGACGAGCCGAGCACGGCCAGCGCGCAGAGCAGCGTGGCGTGGCGGTCGCGGGCGATCACCTGCGTGGCGGCCGTCTCGACCTCGAGGTCGAGCGTGCGTGCGACGTGCTCCTCGACGCGCGGGTCGAGGTTGCCGTAGGCGCCAACGGCGCCCGACAGCTTCGCGACGCTGACGCCGTCGAGCGCGCTCTTCAGCCGCACGCGGTTGCGCTGCAGGTCGCAGGCCCAGCCGAGCAGCTTCAGCCCGAAGGTGGTGGGCTCGGCATGGACGCCGTGGGTGCGGCCGATGCAGGGCGTGTCGCGGTGCTCGATCGCCCGCGCCTCGACGGCGGCGATGGCGCGGTCGAGCGAGCGTGAGGATGATCGCGCCCGCGTCGCGCAGCTGCAGCGCCAGGCCGGTGTCGACGACGTCGGACGACGTGAGGCCGTAGTGGAACCAGCGCGACGAGCGGCGCCGACCTGTTCGGCGATCGACTCGGTGAAGGCGATCACGTCGTGATTCGTGCGGCGCTCGATCTCCTTCGCGCGCTCCACGTCGATGCGAGCGCCGGCGCGGATGTCGGCGACGGCGTCGGCCGGCACGACGCCGAGCGCCACCCAGCCGTCGAGGGCCGCCAGCTCCACGTCGAGCCAGCGTTCCAGGCGTCGCTCGTCCGTCCAGACGGCCCCGATCTCAGGGCGTGTGTAGCGGGCGATCACGTCCCCGTAGGCTACCGGCTGGCCCCTCCGTCGGCGGCGCTTCCGGCATGTGTCGGGATACGGCCGGGTGGGCCGGACGGAGTCAGGCCTCGACGTGCGCGGCGGCGGCTGCGGCGATGTCGCTGCGGCGCTGCATGCCGTCGAAGGCGATCAGCTCGGCCGCGGCGTAGGCGCGGGCGCGGGCGTCGGCGATGTCGTCGCCCAGGGCGCTCACGCCGAGCACGCGGCCGCCGGCCGTGACGAGCCGGTCGCCGCGCAGCGCGGTGCCGGCGTGGAACACCTGCACGCGGCCCTCCGGGTCGGACGCCTCGGCCGCATCGCAGCCGGTGATCTCGATGCCGCTCTCGCTGGTGGCCGGATACCCGCGCGATGCCATGGCGACGTGCACGCACGCGCCGGGACGGAAGCGGATGGCGTCACGTGTCAGGCGTCCGCAGGCGGCGTCGAGCAGCCGCTGGGCGAAGTCGCCCTCGATGCGCGGCACGAGCGCCTGCGTCTCGGGGTCGCCGAACCGGACGTTGAACTCCAGCACCTTCGCGCCGGACGGCGTCAGCATCAGGCCGGCGTAGAGGCAGCCGTTGAAGTGGATGCCGCGGCGGCCGAGCTCGCGCAGCACCGGCACGTGCACGACGTCGCAGATCTCGGCCGCGCCGACGGCGCCGATGCCGGGGATGGGAGAGAAGGCGCCCATGCCGCCGGTGTTCGGCCCCTCGTCGCCGTCGCCGATGCGCTTGAAGTCCTGCGCGGCGGCCAGCGGCACGGCGGTCTCGCCGTCGCAGAGCGCCAGCAGCGACACTTCGGGACCGGTCAGGCGCTCCTCGATCACGAGCGTGCGGCCGGCGTCGCCGAGCGATCCGCCGACGAGCATCTCCGCGGCCGCCGCCTCGGCCTCGGCCGCGTCGTCGCAGACGACGACGCCCTTGCCGGCGGCGAGGCCGTCGGCCTTCACGACCGCGGGGCCGTCGAGGGCGGCCAGGGCGGCGCGCACCTCGGTCATGGTGGTGGCGTTGAACGAGGCCGCGGCCGGCACGCCCGCCGCCTGCATGACCTCCTTCGCGAACGCCTTCGACCCCTCCAGCCGCGCCGCAGGCGCACCGGGCCCGAACACCGGGATGCCGGTGTGGCGCAGCGCGTCGGCGAGGCCCGCCACGAGCGGCGCCTCGGGGCCGACGACGACGAGGCCGGCGTCGAGCGAGCGGGCCAGCGCCGTGACGCCCTCGAGGTCGAGGGCGTTGATCGGGTGGCAGGCCGCGAGCCGGGCGATGCCGGGGTTGCCGGGCGCGGCGTGCACCTCGGTCACCGACGGCGAGGCGGCGAGGGCGGCGACGAGCGCGTGCTCGCGGCCGCCGGAGCCGACGACCAGAACGATCACGCGACGCCCACGCTGTCGGGCGACAGGATCTGGTCGCGACGCGGCCCGACGCCGACGAGCGTGACGGGCAGCTCGAGCCGCTCCTCCACCCAGGCGACGTAGTCACGGGCGGCGGCCGGCAGGTCGCCGTAGGAGGTGACGCGCGAGATGTCGGCGCCCCAGCCGGGCAGGTCCTCGAACACGCCGGTGGCGTGGTGGAAATCGGACTGGTGGGGCGGGAAGTCGGCGGTGACCGAGCCGTCGCGCAGCCGGTAGCCGGTGCAGACGGGGATGGTCTCGAACGACGACAGCACGTCGAGCTTGGTCAGGATCAGCTCGGTCATGCCGTTCACGCGGGCGGCGTAGCGCAGGCCGACGAGGTCGAGCCAGCCGCACCGGCGCTCGCGGCCGGTGACGGTCCCGAACTCGGCGCCGATGTCGCGCAGCTTCACGCCGCGCTCCGGATCGGCCTCGCTCGGGAACGGGCCCGATCCGACGCGCGTCAGGTACGCCTTGGCGACGCCGACGACCGACGTGATCATGGTCGGCCCGATGCCGCTGCCGGTGCAGGCGCCGCCGGCGACGGGATTGGACGACGTGACGAAGGGGTACGTGCCGTGGTCGAGGTCGAGCATGGTGCCCTGGGCGCCCTCGAACAGCACCGCCTGGTTGGCGCGGAGCGCGTCGTCGAGCAGCTTCGCGGTGTCGGCGATGTACGGCTCGAGGCGGCGTGCGAACCGGTCGAGGTCGGCCACCAGCTCGGCCCCGTCGAGCGGCTCGAGGCCGTAGATGCGCTCCAGCTGCTCGTTCTTCAGCGCCAGCGCGGCGGCGACCTTCTCGGCCAGGATGTTGCGGTCGAGCAGGTCCTGCACGCGGATGCCGATGCGTGACGCCTTGTCGGCGTAGGCGGGGCCGATGCCGCGCTTGGTGGTGCCGATCTGCAGCGGGCCGAGCCGGACCTCGGACTGTGCGTCGAGGATGCGGTGCCACGGCATCACGAGGTGCGCGTTGCCGGAGATGCGCAGGCCCGACGTGGAGCGGCCGCGGCTCTCGAGCTCGTTCAGCTCCTCGCACAGCGTGGACGGGTCGATGACGACGCCGTTGCCGAGGATGCAGAGCTTGCCGGGGTCGAGGATGCCGGACGGCAGCAGCCGGAACTTGAACGTCTCGTCGCCGACGACGACGGTGTGGCCGGCGTTCGATCCGCCCT
Source organism: uncultured Actinomycetes bacterium (assembly GCA_963722525.1). Classification (GTDB taxonomy): domain Bacteria; phylum Actinomycetota; class Thermoleophilia; order Gaiellales; family F1-60-MAGs149; genus VFJZ01. Next base: position 3,316,387 of record CAVRMM010000002.1, read on the forward strand.
GGTAGCGGGCCACGATCTCGAACCGGTCGGCAAGCAGGTCGACGATCTTCCCCTTGCCCTCGTCGCCCCACTGGGCGCCGACGATGACGGTGCCGGACACTTCAGGCCTCCCCGCGAGCGAGGTCGGAGAACAGGGTGTACTTCTGGCGGAACGCGAGCTCGACCGAGTCGGTGGCGCCGGAGCGGTGCTTCGCGACGATCAGCTCGGCGATGCCCTTGTTGGTCTCGGAGTCCTTCGCGTAGTACTCGTCGCGGTAGATGAACATGACGACGTCCGCGTCCTGCTCGATGCAGCCCGACTCGCGCAGGTCGGACAGGATCGGGCGCTTGTCCTGGCGGCTCTCGACGGCGCGCGAGAGCTGCGACAGCGCGATCACCGGCACGTCGAGGTCGCGGGCCAGCAGCTTCAGCGAGCGCGAGATGTGCGAGATCTCCTGGACGCGGCTCTCGGACGCCGTCGCGCCCTGCATCAGCTGCAGGTAGTCGACCACGATCAGCGCCAGGCCCTTCTCGATGCGTCTTCAGGCGCCGGGCCTTGGAGCGGATCTCCATCACGTTCACGCCGGCGGTGTCGTCGATGTAGATCGGCGCGCGCGAGAGGCGGTCGCAGGCGGCGACCAGGCGGCCCCAGTCCTCCTGCCGCATGCGTGCCGGTGCGCAGGCTCTGCGAGTCGACGAGCGCCTCGGCGCACATCAGGCGCTGCGTCACCTCGTGGCGGCTCATCTCGAGCGAGAAGATGGCGATCGGCAGGTTCGCCTCGACGCCGACGTGGCGGGCGACGCCGAGCGCCAGCGACGTCTTGCCCATGCCGGGGCGGGCCGCGAGGATGATCAGGTTCGACGGCTGGAAGCCGGACAGGATGCGGTCGAGCCCCTTCAGGCCGCTCGGGCACGCCGGTCACGTCGGTGCCCGACTCCGCCAGCTTCTCGATGCGCGCGAACTCCTCGACCAGGAGGCCCTTGATCGGCGTCAGGCCGTCCTGCGTGCGGCCCTGCGCGACGTCGAAGACGATCGTCTCGGCCTTGTCGACCAGCTCGCCGCGCCGTGCCCTGCCGCTCGTAGCCCAGCTGGGCGATCTCCATGCCCGCGCCGATGAGGCGGCGGATGACGGCCAGGTCGTGGACGATCTCGGCGTAGCGGCGGACGTTCGCGACCGCCTGCGTGGCGTCGATGAGCGCGTAGATGAACGGCGTGCCGCCGACGTCGTCGAGCTTGCCGAGCGTGGCCAGCTCGTCGCCGACCGTGATCGCGTCGACGGGCGAGTTCTTGCCGTACAGGCTCTGGATCGCCGTGTAGACGACCGCGTGCGACTCGCGGTAGAAGTCGTTCGGCCGCACGATCTCGGTGACGACGTCGACCGCGTTCTCGTTCAGCATCATCGCGCCCAGCACGGACTGCTCGGCGTCGAGATCCTGTGGCGGCAGCGTGGGCCCGGCAGCGCTCACGGCGCTCACGAGGCGGCCTCTACTCTGCTGCGACGGCGGCCGCGGCAGGCGCGGCGGCGCTCGGCGTCGACCGCCGTCGCCGTCGCGTCGAAGCCCTCGGCCTGTGCCACCGACACGCGCAGGCTGGCTTTCACCTCGGGGAACAGGTCGATCTCGACCAGGTAGTCGCCGAGCGCCTTGATCGGCTCGTCGAGGCGCACCTTGCGGCGGTCGATGCGGATCTTGCGCGTGCGCCAGATCTCGTCGGCCAGGTCGGCCGAGGTGACCGAGCCGTACATGCGGCCGTCGGCGCCGGCGCGGGCCGGGATCTTCAGCACGGTGCGATCGACGACCTTCGCGATCTCCCGTGCCTCGTCGACGCTCTTGGCCTCCTGCCGGGAGCGCTGCGAGCGCACGCGGTCGATCTCGGCGATGCGCGCCTCGGACGCCTGCTCGGCCAGATGCCGGGGCTGGAGGTAGTTGCGCAGATAGCCGCGAGCGACGGAGACGACATCGCCGCGGTGCCCGAGGTGCTCGACATCGACGAGGAGAATCGCCTTGACGCTACCGGTCTTGGTCATGAGAGAGCCGTGTTCCTTTGAGGATCAGAAGGGAATGTCGTCGTCGACGTTGCTGTCGCCGCCGGGCCAGGGCGCCGGCTCGGCGGGAGCGGCCACGGGAGCGGGCGCGGCGGCCGGGCGCGAGTAGCCGCCGTCGCCGCCACCGGCGTTGCCGCCGCCGCCCGCGCCATCGCGCGGGCCGATGAACTGCACCGTCTCGGCCACGATCTCGACCGCCTCGCGCTTGGTGCCGTCGGGAGCATCCCACTGGCGCCAGCGCAATCTGCCGTCGATGGCCACCTGGCGGCCCTTGGCGAGGAACCGGGCGCAGCTCTCGGCCTGCGAGCCGAACACCGAGACGCGGAAGTAGTTCGGCTCCTCGACCCACTCACCGGTCTGCTGGTTCTTGCGACCGTGGTTGACCGCCAGACCCAGATCGCAAACGGCCATCCCGCTCGGAAGCGACTTCAGTTCCGGATCGCGCGTCAGGTTTCCGACGAGCACCACACGGTTGATACTGGCCATAGCAAGGCTCCTTCCCGAACATCTGTTCGGGGAAAGGTAGGTGACGAGTCGGACGTTGTCAAATCAGGCGACGGCGGCAGAGCGCCGCAGCGTCTTGTGCCGCAGGACGCCGTCGGTGATGCGCAGCACGCGATCCACCTCGGCGAGCGCGGCGGGCTCGCAGGAGAACTGCACCATCCAGTGATGCGCCTCCGTGTGCTTCTGAATCTCGTACGAGAGCTTCTTGCGACCCCACGGATCGACCGCGTCCCAGGAGCCGCCTCCACCGAGGACGATCTCGCGAACACGGGCGATGACCTCGTCCTGGCGCTCTTCCTCGGCGTCGGGCTCGATCAGGATCAGGGCTTCGTATGACTGCAAGGTACGTACGCTCCTCGAGGGCACTCGAAAGCGGCCGAGGGCGGCCGCAGCCGTCTGAATGTACCAGTATCGCGCGGGCGAGCGCGCCGCTACACTCGACCAATTCCCCGCAAGGAGCGTCCGTGGTGCGTATGCGTTCGATCATCATCCTGACCACCGGTGCGGCGGGCGCCGCGGCGGCCCTCGTCGCCTCGCCGGGAACCTACGAGTGGCTCCGCCGCGCCGCCGGGCGGTCGTCCGACCGGCACCACTACGAGACCGAGATCGCCGAGCACGACTATGCCGACGCCGAGCTGCACACCGAGCCGGAGGGCGAGACCGACGACCTGCGCATGTCGCTGCGGGCGCGGCTGGCCGAGAGCGCCGGCGACGTCGAGGTGACGAACGCCGATGCGTCCGCCGCCGAGGGCGTGGCCGAGGACGTCGACGAGGTCGCGGCCTCGCGGGCCCGCGTGCGGGCCAAGGCGCGCGAGGCGCGCGCCAAGATCTCAGACGCGGAGTAGAGGCTCGAGCGCGGCCCAGACCGCGGCCGGTGAGCGGTCGACGGCGCGGGTCGCCGTCAGCTGCGCCGGGTCGACGTCCACGTAGCGCACGATGTCGGCCGGATCCCGGCCGCACGCCAGGCTGCACTGGAACAGCGCCGCGCCGCGCCGCCGGCGCTGGCAGAGGCCGACCAGCTTGCGGCCGCCGGGATCGACCACCTCGTACGGCGAGAGTCCCGCGTAGCAGGCGACGCGGGCCGCGGCGCGCCGGTCGTCGGGCAGGGCCCGGGCCTCGGCCACCGTCACCAGGCGTCCCTCGATGCCGATTGCGGCCAGCGCGTCGATCCACGCCTGGCCGAGGAAGCGGTAGGACTCCGTCACGTCGGCGTCCAGCAGCGCGTGGCCGGCGGGCAGTGCGACGTCGACCTCGAGCAGGCCCGGGTCGCAGAGGACGGCGCCGCCGCCCGAGCCGCGCCGGATCACGGGGATGCCGTCCGCCGCGCACGCGGCGCGGTCGATGGACGACTCGGTCTGGGCCGACCCGACCACCAGCGTCGTCTGCGCGAAGGTGGCGGCGAAGGTGCCGGGATCGCCCGCGATCGCGCCCTCCAGCAGGGCGCCGGCCGCAGCCACCAGCGGCCCGGGCGGCAGCGAGGCCGGGCTCACCGCCGCAGCAGGCGACCGACGGCGGACATCAGCTCGGTCGTGCGCTCCGCCTCGGTGCCGGGGCCATGGCCGCCGACGACGCAGTGGGAGACATGGTCGTCGAGCAGGCCGAGCGCGACCTTGTCGAGTGCTGCCTGCACCGCGGCGATCTGGGTCAGCACGTCGATGCAGTAGCGGTCGTCGTCGATCATCCGCTCGACGCCGCGAACCTGTCCCTCGATCTTCTTCAGGCGGGCCTTCAGCTCGTCGCGCGAGGCGCTGTAGCCGCGGGTGGCGTCCGTGCTCACACCGGGAACCTACCACAGATACCCTAGGGGGGTATGGTACGATCAACGGCATGAGCGAAGCTCTGCGCGCGCACGTCGACCTGCCGGTGGACGGCATGACGTGCGCGGGCTGCGCCTCGCGGATCGAGCGCCGGCTGAACGGCATCGCCGGCGTCGAGGCGTCGGTCAATCTCGCGCTCGAGCGCGCGGCCGTGGACTACGATCCGGGGCGGGTCTCGACCGACGACCTCGTGGCCGCGGTGGAGGCGGCGGGCTACGTCGCCCACGTGCCCGGGGCGGCGCCGGCCAGGCCCGAAGACGACCGGCTCGGGCTGCGCGTGATCGTCACCGCCGTCCTGGCGGTGCCCGTGATCGTCTACGGCATGGCGTCCGGCCTGCAGTCCACCGCCGGCGACTGGGCGGCGCTGGCGCTGACGCTGCTCGCCGTGCTGTGGGGCGGCTGGCCGATCCACCGCGCCACACTGCGCAACCTCCGGCACCGCGCCGTCACGATGGACACGCTGATCACCCTCGGCGTCACGGCCGCGCTGGGCTGGTCGATCGTGGCGCTCGTGGCGCCCGGCGTCACCGAGCACCTGTACCTCGAGGTCGCCGCCGGCGTGACGCTGTTCATCCTCCTCGGGCGGTACCTCGAGCAGCGCGCGAAGCGTCAGGCGGGACGCGCGCTTCGCGACCTGGCCGACACCGGCGTCAAGGAGGTCGCCCTCCTCGTGGACGGCAGCGAGCGCCGCGTGCCGCTGGCCGAGCTGCGCACGGGCGACCGGTTCGTCGTGCGGCCGGGCGAGCTGATCGCGACCGACGGTATCGTCCGCGAGGGCTTCTCGGCCGTCGATCGCTCGCTGCTCACCGGCGAGAGCGTGCCGGTGGAGGTCGCCCCCGGGCAGCCCGTCACCGGCGCCACGCTCAACGCCGGCGGCCGGCTGGTGGTGGAGGCGACGCGCGTCGGCGCCGACACCGCCCTCGCTCGCATCGCGCGCCTGGTCGAGGAGGCCCAGTCGGGCAAGGCCGCGGCGCAGCGCCTGGCCGATCGCATCGCGGCCGTGTTCGTGCCGGTCGTGATCGCCCTCTCGCTCGCGACCCTGATCGGCTGGCTGGTCTCCGGCGCTGCCGCCGACGTCGCCTTCGCGAATGCCGTCGCGGTGCTGATCATCGCCTGTCCGTGCGCGCTCGGCCTCGCCACGCCGATGGCGCTGCTGGTCGGCACGGGCCGCGGCGCGCAGCTCGGCATCCTGATCCGCGGACCCGAGGTGCTGGAGTCGGCCCGCCGCATCGACACCGTCGTGCTCGACAAGACCGGCACCGTCACGACCGGCGCCCTCGCCGTCACCGACGTGTTCGGCGACCGCGACGCGGTGCGGCTGGCGGCGGCCGTCGAGCACGCCTCCGAGCACCCGATCGCCCGCGCGCTCGCGGCCACCGAGCAGGAGCCGGCGGCGGTCGCCGAGTTCAGGGCGCACCCGGGGCTCGGGGCGGAGGGCGTGGTCGAGGGTCGCCACGTCACGGTCGGCCGGCGGCTGCTGCTGGAACGCGCCGGCATCGAGCTGCCCGTGCAGCTGGCCGAGTGGGCGGCCCGGGCCGAGGCGAACGGCCGGACGGCGATCGCGATCGCCGTCGACGGCGAGGCGCGTGCCGTCGTGGTCGTGGCCGACACCGTGCGACCGACCAGCAGGGCGGCGGTCTCCGAGCTGCGCGCGCTCGGGCTCCGCACCCTGCTGCTGACCGGCGACAACCGCCGCACGGCGAGCGCCGTGGCCGACACGGTCGGCATCCGCGAGGTCATCTCCGAGGTGCTGCCGGCCGACAAGGAGCGCATCATCAGCCGGCTGCACGGCGAGCGCCGGGCGGTTGCCATGGTGGGCGACGGCGTCAACGATGCGCCGGCCCTCGCCCGGGCCGAGCTCGGCATCGCCATGGGCGGCGGCACCGACGTCGCCATCGAGGCGGCCGACATCACGCTCACCGGCGGCGACCTGCGCGAGGTCGGGCGCGCCATCCGCCTCGCCCGCGCGGTGCTCGGCACGATCCGCGGCAACCTGTTCTGGGCCTTCGCCTACAACGTCGCCGCCATCCCGCTGGCCGCGGCCGGCCTGCTGGAGCCGATGGTGGCGGGCGCCGCGATGGCCTGCTCGAGCCTGTTCGTGGTCGGCAACTCGCTGCTGCTGCGCCGCTTCCGGTAGGACCTGCGAACGCCGCGGCGAACGCATGACTATGCACCGTCATGTATACTCATGCAGATGATTGCCAACGCCCCGGACCACCTGCTGTCGCTCGGCGGGCTCGACCCGGCTGGACTCGAGTCGCTGATCGCGCTCGCGGCCGAGCTGAAGGCCGATCCCACCGCCCACGCGGGGGCGCTCGGAGGGCGTTCGGTGCTCCTGCACTTCACCAAGCCCTCCACGCGCACGCGCGTCTCGTTCGAGGCCGCCGTCGTGCGCCTCGGCGGGCACCCGATCTTCGCCGGACCCGACCAGTTGCAGCTCGGCCGCGGCGAACCGATCGCCGACACGGCCCGCGTCGTCTCCCGGTACTGCGCCGCGATCGTGATCCGCACGCACGCGCACGCGGACGTCGAGGAGTTCGCCTGGTGGTCGTCCGTACCGGTCGTGAACGCCCTGACCGACACCCACCACCCGTGCCAGGCGCTCGCCGACCTCCTGACCCTGCACGAGCACTTCGGTTCGCTGGCCGGGCTCGAGATCGCGTACGTCGGTGACGGCAACAACGTCGCGCACTCGCTGGTCGAGGCCTGCGTTCTGGCCGGCGCGCACGTGCGGCTCGCGTGTCCCGAGGGCTACCGCCCGAGCGCCGACGTGATCGCCTGGGCGACCGCCGTCGCGGCCGAGACCGGCGGCTCCGTGCGGGTGCTCGACGATCCGGCCGAGGCCGTGGCCGGCGCCCACGCCGTCTACACCGACGTGTTCGTGTCGATGGGCGAGGAGGACGTGCGCGAGGCGAAGCTCGCCGTGCTGGGCCGGTACCAGGTCGACGAGACGCTGATGGCGCGCGCCCGGCCCGACGCCGTGTTCATGCACTGCCTGCCCGCGCACCGCGGCGAGGAGGTGACCGACGCCGTGCTCGAGGGCCCGCAGTCGGTCGTCTTCGACCAGGCCGAGAACCGGCTCCACACGGCGGCCGCCGTGCTGGTGACGCTCACCAGCCGGTAGCCGCTCGTACAATGCGGGCGATGGCCGTCCGCGAATCGGTGCCCGTGCAGTCCGTGGAGGAGACCGACGCGATCGGTCTCGATCGCGCGGCGCTCGTGAAGATGTACCGCGACATGCTGCTCACCCGCGGTCTCGAGGATCGCGGCACGTCCCTCTTCAAGCAGGGCAAGCTGCCCGGCTCGTTCTACACGGGCCGCGGCAACGAGGCGGCATCGGTGGGCGTGGCGAGCGCCATGGCCCCCGGCGACGTCGGTGCACCGCTGCACCGCAACATGGGCGTGCACGTGACCCGCGGCGCCGAGCCGTGGCGGCTCCTGTGCCAGTACATGGGGCGCGACGGCGGCGCGACCCGCGGCCGCGACTCGAACCTGCGCTCGCAAGACCTCGAGAAGGGCCTCATCGCGGGCGTCTCGCACCTGCCCGGCATCCTGCCGACCGCCCTCGGCGTGGCGCTCGCGTTCCGCATCACGAATGCCCCGAACGTCGCGCTCGGCTGGTTCGGTGACGGCGCCTCGGCGCGCGGCGACGTGCACGAGTGCATGAACTTCGCAGCCGTCCGGCGCCTGCCCATGGTCTTCATCTGCGACAACAACCAGTACGCCTACTCCACGCCGACGAACCTCAACTACGCCTGCGAGCACCTCGCCGACCGGGCCGAGAGCTACGGCTTCGAGGGCGTCGTCGTCGACGGCACCGACGTCCTCGCCGTCTACCGCGAGGCGCAGTCCGCGCTCGACCGCGCGCGCACCGGCGGCGGCCCGACCATGCTCGAGCTCGTGACGCTGCGCATGGACGGCCACGCGATCCACGACGACGCGAGCTACGTCCCGTCCGAGCTGCACGCGGCGTGGGAGCTCAAGGACCCGATCGCCCGGTTCGAGGGCTGGCTGCGCGCCCAGGCCGCGTGGACGGACGAGGAGGCCGCCACGCTCGCGGCGGCGGTGCAGGCCGACGTCGACGATGCGACGCGGCGCGCCGACGCCTCGCCGTGGCCCGATCCGGCCACCGTCACCGATGGCGTCTACGCCTGATCGCACCGCGCGCGACGCGATCGACCGTCGCGGCGACTTCAAGGGCTGGTGCTACGCGCTGGTCAAGTACGCGTGCTGGATCCCCGTGCGCGGCGTGTTCCGTCTCGAGGTGCGCGGCCAGGAGCACGTGCCGGTCGCGGGCGGCGCCATCGTCGCGCCGACGCACCGCTCGAACTTCGACTCGGTGGTTGTGGGCGTGGCGCTCGACCGGCACCTGCGGTTCATGGCGAAGGCCGAGCTGTACCGGTTCCGGCCGTTCGCGTGGCTGCTGCGCTCGTCGGGCGCGTTCAAGGTGGAGCGCGGCAAGTCGGACATGCAGGCGGTCGAGCTGGCGATCGAGTTCGCCCGCAACGGCGAGCTGGTGTGCGTGTTCCCCGAGGGCACCCGCAACCGCGACGGCAAGGCCAAGCCGATGTCGGGCGCGGCGCGCATGAAGGTGTCGGCCGACGTGCCGATGATCCCGGTCGCCGTGCTCGGCACCGACCGGGCGCGGCTGTTCCCGCCCCGGCTGCCGAAGTTCGTCTGCGTGTTCGGCGAGGCGCTGCAGGACGACGACCTGGCCGAGCTCGAGGACCGCTGGAAGGCACGGCGGCTGACGGAGCGCTGGAGCGCCGCCATCGAGCAGCTGCGCTCGACCTAGAGCGCCCCGAATCGGAGGTTCGCGGACATCTCGGGTGCTGCGAAGCGGCGCCTGATTCCCCACCGGGGAACCCGGTGGGCTGCGTCGCGAACCCTCGGACAGGCGTCCCGCCTGCCTCTCGGGCCCGCTCCTTGTCAGGCTTGCTTCTCGCGCGAGCTGTCAACGAACCTCCGACCCGGGACGCTCGGCCCGCTCCACGAACACCTCGGGCCGGTCGACGATCGCGAGGCCCAGCTGCGTCGCCAGCCCGGCGCCCAGCCACACGCCCGACAGGTCGTCGTCGCCGACGTTGCCGGCCGGGATGATCGCCCGCAGGTCGGGCGGCAGGGGCGTCGATTCGATGAGGCGGATCTGGCGGTCGACGAAGTCAACCAGGGAGTCGCGGGCGATGCGGTAGGCCATGCAGCGAGCGTGCCACCGGCCAGCGTCACGCCGCGCGCGCGGACCGCGCCCTACTCCGCGAGGAACGTCGCGAGCTCGGCCGGGTCCGTGACGGGACGCCGGCAGGCGAAGCGCTCGCACACGTAGGCGGCGGGCACCCCGTCGACCGTCGTCCGGCCCTGCAGCAGCGGCACCGTGCCGAACAGCGGGTCGGCCGGGTTCGCGACCACGACCGCCTCGTGCGGGGCGTAGCGGGCATCGACGACGGCGCGCAGCGCGGCGGTGCGCGGATCGGCGGGGTCGCCGACGATGGCGATCTCCCGCGGCGTCGCGGTCGCCTGTGCGAGCACGCCGAGCGCGTGCCCGAAGGCCTGCGGCGCGCGATCGACGATCTCCGCCACTGCGCTGACCGCCTGGATCGCGCGGTCCTCCCACTCCGCCTCGCCGTACACGCGGGAGAGCGCCAGCAGCGCTCCCGCCAGCAGCGAGTTGCCGCTCGGCGCCGGGTTGTCGTCCAGGTCGGGACGCCGTGCGACCAGTCGCTCGCCGTCGCGGGGCGTCTGCGCGAAGGGGCCGCCGGCGTCGCCGAACAGGTCGACGGCGAGCAGCGTCAGCCGCCGCGCCTCGTCCAGCCACACCAGCTCGCCGGTGGCGCGGTGCAGCGCGATCAGCCCGTCGGCGACGGCGCCGTAGTCCTCCGAGAAGCCGGTGATCTTCGCCTCGCCGTCGCGCCACGTGCGCAGCAGCCGCCCGTCGTCGGACAGCGCGCCGAGCAGGAAGGTCGCGATGTCGCGGGCGCGATCGACGTAGGCGGCCTCGCCGAGCAGGCGGCCGGCGTCGGCGTAGGCCGCCAGCGCCATGCCGTTCCACGCAGCCAGCGCCTTGTCGTCGCGGCCCGGCTGCGGCCGCTGCTCGCGGGCTGCGAGCATCGTTGCGCGGGCCTCGTCCAGCCCTGCGGGCGGCGGCCCGGTGCCGACGACGGACAGCACGTTCGAGCCCTCGAAATTGCCCGGCCCGGTGATGCCGTACCAGTCGCAGACGGCGCTCGCCAGGGCGTCGTCGCCCAGCGTTGCGGCCACCTCGGCCGGCGTCCACACGAACGTCAACCCCTCTTCGCCCTCGGTATCGGCGTCCTGCGCGCTCGCGACGCCGCCGCCGTCGAGGCGCATCTCGCGGTCGAGGTAGTCGAGCACGTCACGTGCCACTGTGGCGTAGCGCTCCTCGCCCGTGGCGACCGCCGCGATGGCGTACGCGCGGGCCAGCAGCGCGTTGTCGTAGAGCATCTTCTCGAAGTGCGGCACCAGCCAGCGGCCATCGACCGCATAGCGGTGGAAGCCGCCGCCGAGCTGGTCGTGGATGCCGCCGTCGGCCATCGCGTCGAGCGTCGCCACCGCCATCGCCCGGGCGGGGTCGCCGTGGCCGAGCAGGAAGGGCAGCAGCGCCGACGGCGGGAACTTCGGCGCGCCGCCGAAGCCGGCGTGCACGCCGTCGAACGATCGCGTCAGCGCCGCAACGGCGCCGTCGGTGAGGCCGGGCTGCAGCGCGCCGCCCGGCGACGAGCCGATCAGGCTGCCGATCGTCTTCGTCAGCTGATCGGCCTGTGCGTCGACCTCGTTGCGGCGCGACCGGTAGGCTTCGTCCACGCCCTCCAGCACCTGGCGGAACGACGGCAGGCCGTGCCGCGGCTCGGGCGGGAAGTAGGTGCCGCCCCAGAAGGGCCGGCCGTCAGGCGTCAGGAAGACGGTCATCGGCCAGCCGCCGCTGCCGGTCAGCGACACCACGGCGTCCATGTAGATGGCGTCGACGTCGGGGCGTTCCTCGCGGTCGACCTTGACGCACACGAACAGCCGGTTCATGACCTCGGCGACGGCGTCGTCGGCGAACGACTCGTGCTCCATGACGTGGCACCAGTGGCAGGCGCTGTAGCCGATCGAGAGCATGATCGGCACGTCGCGGCCGCGGGCGGCGGCAAAAGCCTCCTCGCCCCACGCGTACCAGTCGACCGGGTTGGACGCGTGCTGCAGCAGGTAGGGCGACGTCTCGTGCGCGAGCCGGTTCACGTCAGCCGCCACGGCTCGTGCAGGCGCAGGGCACGCAGGATCGAGGCCGTCGCCGTCGAGCGATTGAGCGTGTAGAAGTGGATGCCGGGCGCGCCCTTGCGCAGCAGCTCGGCGCACTGCAGGGTCGCGTAGGCGACGCCGAAGTCCTGCACGGCCCGCTCGTTGCCGCGCCGCATCTCGAGCGCCTCCTGGAGCGCCGCCGGGATCACCGCGCCGCAGAGCTTCGTGAAGCGCTCGATCTGCTCGACGTTCGTGATCGGCATGATCCCGGGCACGATCGGCACCATGATCCCCGCCTCGCGGGCGCGCTGGACGAACGTGAAGTAGCTCGTGTTGTCGAAGAACAGCTGCGTGATCAGGAACTCGGCGCCGGCGTCGACCTTGCGGCGGAGGTAGGCCATGTCGGTGGCCGGGTCGGGCGCCTCGGGATGCTTCTCCGGGTGGCAGGCGGCGCCGACCGCGAAGTCGAACTCGTCGCGCAGCAGGGTCACCAGGTCGTTGGCGTGGGAGAGGCCGCCAGGTGCCGGCGTCCAGTCGGCCTGGTCGCGGGGAGCGTCGCCGCGCAGCGCCAGCACCGACGAGATGCCCGACTCGCGCATGCGCTGCAGCGCCCCACGCAGCTCGTCGCGGGTCGATCCGACGCACGAGAAGTGCGCCATCGCCTCGATGCCGACCTCCTCGCGCAGGCGCACGACCAGGTCGGCCGTGCGGGCCCGGGTCGAACCGCCCGCGCCGAACGTCACCGATACGAACGCCGGGTCGAGGGTGCGCAGCGTCCGCATCGTCTCGAGGAGCTGCTCCACGCCAGCGTCGTCTCGGGGCGGGAAGAACTCGAACGAGAAACAGGGCCGCGAGGAGGCGATCAGCTCCGTGACGTTCACGCCCGCAGGTTAGTGCACTGTCCGGAGGCGCCTCGCGCTCCGGACGGGCATACTCGGCCGATGCACGCCGGCGACCTCGTGATCGACAACCTCGCGAGCATCGCGACCCCGACCGTCGTCCACCGCGACGCGGCGATCGTGGTGCGCGACGGCCGCATCCTGGCCGCCGGCCCGCGGGACGAGGTGCTGCGGACGACCGAGCCGGCCGCGGGGACGACCGTCATCGACGGCCGCGGCATGAGCGCGATCCCCGGCCTCGTCGACTGCCACACGCACGCCGTCTGGGCGGGCTCGCGGGTCGACGAGTTCGACCGCCGCGCCCAGGGGCAGCCGTACGAGCAGATCGCCGCGGCCGGTGGTGGCATCAAGGCCACCGTCGCCGCCGTGCGCGCCGCCTCGGAGGCCGACCTGATCGCGGCCGCCACGCGCCGGCTGGTGCGCATGCGGGCCCTCGGCACGACCACGGCCGAGGTGAAGTCGGGCTACGGCCTCGACCCCGCCAGCGAGGCGGCCATGCTGCGCGCCGCCCATGCCGCGGGCGCCGCGGCGGGCGTCCGGGTGACCGGCACCTGCCTGGCGCTGCACGCGTTGCCGCCCGAGGCGACGTCGGCCGAGGCGTTCGTGCGCCTCGCGATCGAGGAGATCCTGCCCGCCTCCGAGGGGCTTGCGACGGCGGCCGACTGCTTCCTGGAGCGCGGCGCGTTCTCGGCCGACGAGTGCCGTCCGTTCCTCCAGGCGGCGCGCGAGCGCGGTCTGGCGCTGCGCATCCACGGCGACCAGTTCTCGGAGTGCGGCGCGATCCCCCTGGCCGTGGAGCTGGGCGCGGCGTCGGTCGACCACCTCGAGCAGACGGGGTCCGAGGGCGTCCGCCTGCTGGCCGAGTCGGGCGTCGCTGCCGTCTGCCTGCCGCTGTGCGCGCTCTACCTCGACCTGCCGATGCCGCCCGCCCGCGCGCTCGCCGACGCCGGCGCACGCGTGGTGCTGGCGACCGACTTCAACCCCGGGTCGGCACCCTCGGAGTCCATGCTCGCGGCGATGAACCTGGCGTGCACGCAGCTGCGCCTGTCGTGTGCCGAGGCGCTGCACGCGGCCACCATCGCACCCGCCGCGGTGCTGGGGCTGGCGGACGAGGTCGGTCAGCTCGCTCCGGGCTTCGCCGCCGACATCGTCCTGATCGACGACCCCGACTGGCGCATGGCCTGCTACCACCTCGGCGAGGTGCCGGCCCGCGTCGTCTAGACGGAGGTCGTGGGCTCTTCGGCGAGCGGGTTGAGCCCGCGCGGCACGCCGGCGGCGGCGTAGGCGTCTGCCTCGTCGAGCGTCTCGCGCTCGAGCAGGGCCTTCGTCAGCGACTCGAGCTTGTCCCGCTGCTCGATGATGGTCGCCTTCGCCTCGGCATAGCAGTCTTCGACGATCTGCCGCACCTCGGAGTCGATCAGCTGCCGCGTCTCCTCCGACGGCCCGCCGGGGCCCTGGCCGGGGAACAGCAGCGGCTCGTCCTGCGGGCCGGGCAGCACCGAGACCATGCCGACCTTCTCCGACATGCCCCAGCGGCCGACCATCATCCGCGCGATCCGCGTCACCTGCTCGATGTCGGACTCGGCGCCGGTCGTGAAGTCGCCGTAGACGACCTCCTCGGCCGCCCGCCCGCCCAGCGCGCCGACGATGCGGCCCCGCAGGTAGGCGATGTCGTAGCCGTAGCGGTCGGCGTCGGGTGACTGGAACGTGACGCCGAGGGCGCGCCCGCGCGGCACGATCGAGACCTTGCGCACCGGGTCTGCGCCCGGCCGCAGCATGCCGATCAGCGCGTGGCCGGACTCGTGGTACGCCGTCCGCTCACGCTCATGGGGCGAGATCAGGATCCGGCGCTCGGCGCCGAGGATGATGCGCTCCAGCGAGTCGGTGAAGTCGGACAGCTCGACCTGCTCGTGGTTGCGCCGCGCCGCCGTCAGGGCGGCCTCGTTGACGAGGTTCTTGAGATCGGCCCCGACCATGCCGGACGTGCTCGAGGCGAGCGACTTCAGGTCGACGTCGGCTGCCAGCGGCACGCGCCGCGTGTGCACGGCCAGGATCTTCTCGCGACCGGCGGCGTCGGGCGGGTTCACGAACACGCGGCGATCGAAGCGGCCGGGCCGCAGCAGCGCCGAGTCGAGGATCTCGGGCCGGTTGGTCGCCGCCAGCACGATCACGCCCTCCGAGCCCGTGAAGCCGTCCATCTCGGTGAGGATCTGGTTCAGCGTCTGCTCGCGCTCGTCGTGCCCGCCCAGCGACGCGCCGCCGCCGCGCTGGCGGCCGATGGCGTCGAGCTCGTCGATGAAGATGATCGACGGCGCGGTCTTCTTCGCCTGGTCGAACAGGTCGCGGACGCGGCTCGCGCCGACGCCCACGATCATCTCGACGAACTCGGAGGCGCTGAGCGAGTAGAACGGCACGTTCGCCTCGCCGGCGACGGCGCGGGCCAGCAGCGTCTTGCCGGTGCCGGGCTGCCCGGCCAGCAGCACGCCCTTCGGGATCGCGCCGCCGAGCCGCGTGTACCGCGTCGGGTTCTTGAGGAAGTCGACGATCTCGGCCAGCTCCTCCTCCGCCTCGTCGATGCCCGCGACGTCGTCGAACGTGGTGCGCTGGGTCGTCGCCTCGTAGCGCACGGCCTTCGACTTGCCGATGCCGCCGATGCCGCCCGCCGCACCGGACGCGCGCCGCATGATGAAGATGAAGATCGCGATCAGCAGCAGCGTCGGGCCGAACGAGATCAGCAGCGTGAAGATCGTGTTCCGCTTCTCGTCCAGCGGCTTGGCGTTCAGCACGACCTTCTTCTCGGTCAGGAGGTCGGACAGGTCGTCGGTGTTCGCGAAGGTGGGGATCACCGTCTCGAACCGCTCGAACGTCTTCGGGTTCTCGCCCGCCTTCGTCTTCGGGTCGGGCACCGGCTTCTTGAAGTCGCCCTGGATGGTGTCGGCGCGCGCGGTCAGCTCGCTGACGTTGCCGGCCTGCACCTGGTTCACGAACAGGGTGTACGACGCTCCCAGCCGCGGATCGCGGTCGGGCACGGTCGAGCCGACCCAGTAGTTGATCACCAGCAGCACGCCGAAGATGGCCGCGACGCGCCACGTGAAGAACTGGCGGCGCTTCGGCTTCTCGCCGTCCTTCTGCGGTTGCGGCTCGCGCTCGCCCTCCACCCGCCAGGGCGGATTCGGTTCGCGCTCCGTGACCGGGCGGCGGACACGAAGCCGGGGCTCGTTCGCTGCCATGCATTCACTGTACCGGGCGCACGGTGCGTGGAGAGCAGCAGCGCGTGCGGCGCTCGCGGGTCGCCCGCCGCCGATACTTGGGCCGTGTCCGAGTCCGAAGAGGAGCTCGCCGACCGGCTCGCCGAGGAGACCGGCCGGCTGACGGCGCGCCTGGCGTTCGCGATCGAGCCGCACGAGACGCGCGGGCACTACGTGCTGGCCGCCGCGCCGGTGGCCGTGCTGTTCGAGCGCGTCGCCGATCCCGAGGTGCAGCCGACCCACCGCTCGGGCCGCATCGACCCGTCCCTGCTGCCGTTCCTGGTCGACGTCACCCAGCGCGCGCGGGGCCGCCTGGCCTACGGCGACGACCGCGACAACCCGTACCTGATCGCCCTGGCGCTGGCGTGCTTCTACATCATCGAGGGCGCCCGCTCCGACGCGCTCGGGCTGGGACGCCTCGCCGGTCAGCTGCCGACGGTGTCGGTGATCGCGCCCGAGGTGGCGGAGAAGGACATCCAGGTGCGCCGCGGCTCGACGGCGCTGCGGGTGATCGCCCCGGTGGAGAGCGACGACGGCGACGAGGTGCTGGCTGCCGTCGAGCTCACGTGGGGGTGACGCCCGACCGCTCCAGCCAGTCGTCGATCAGCCGGCGCGCGATCGACGGATACGGCGGCAGCGCCGGCAGGTCGTCGGGGCGGAACCAGCCACCGTCGACGATCTCCGCCGGGTCGAGCCGCAGCTCGCCGCCGGCGTAGGTGGCGAAGAAGCCGATCATCAGCGAGTGCGGGAACGGCCACGGCTGCGACCCCGAGTAGCGGAGGTCGGTGACCTGGATGCCGGCCTCCTCGAAGATCTCGCGGTGCACGCACTCCTCGAGCGACTCGCCCGGCTCGACGAAGCCCGCGAGGCACGAGTACATCTTCCCGGGGAACCGCACGCCGTGGCAGAGCAGCGCCGCGCCGTCGCGCTCGATCAGCACGATCACCGCGGGCGCGAGGCGCGGGTAGGCGGACAGGCCGCAGTTCGGGCAGCCGCGGGCGCGCTCGCCCGCGAGGCGCTCGGTGGGCGTGCCGCAGCGTCCGCAGAACGCGTGCTCGCGGTACCAGGCGACGGTCTGCAGCGCCCGGCCGGCGAGCGTCCAGAGCGGGTCGGGCAGGCGGCCCCACAGCGGGCGCAGGTGCTCGAGCTCCAGGCCCGGCCCCGGCTCGTAGTCGTCGGGCAGCTCGTACGCCAGGCACAGCCGGCCGTCCAGCCGGCCGAGCGGCAGCGGCTCGACGCCGTCCAGCTCGGTGGCGGTCAGCGGCGCGCCGTCCCGCGCCAGCATCCGGTCGCCGCTGAACGCGAACGCCAGCGCGTCCGGCTCGCGGGCTGCCGGCAGGTCGACCAGCGGCTCGAAGGTCATGCGGGCTCGACGCGCTTGGCCGAGAGGACAGAGGTGCCGCCGTCCTCGCGGTGGAAGTGCACGTCGATCGAGTCGCCGCGACCGTAGTAGCCGACGCCGGCCGTCGACATCACGAGCTTCTGCCAGAGCCCCTCGGGCCGCCCCGCGTCGAGCTGCTTCGTGAAGTGGATGGCACCGTCGCGGTGCTCGTAGTCCGTGCCCTCCACCTGCACGACGCCGTTCACGTACACGTCGAAGGGCGGCCGCGCCTCGGCCGGCAGCCGCAAGATCGTCCCCGTCCGCTGCTCCGTCACGGGCCGTATCGTACGCCGACCTGCGCGGTACGGTGTCCGCTCGTGATCGAGCTCCACGCGCACTCGACGGCTTCCGACGGCGTGCTCGACCCCGCCGCTCTCGTCGCCCGGGCGGCCACCGTTGGCGTGACGACGCTGGCGCTCACCGACCACGACACCGTGCAGGGCTGCCGGGCGGCCATGGCCGCGGGCAAGTCGCTCGGCGTGGCCGTCGTCCCCGGCATCGAGCTGTCGGTGCGCGTCGACCGCGGCACCTTCCACCTGCTCGGCTACTTCGCGGCGCCGGCGCCGCCGGCCCTGATGGCCCGCATGGACGAGATCGCCGGCTCGCGCGAGCGCCGCAACGCGCAGATCCTCGCCCGCCTCGCCGCCCTCGGCGTGCCCGTCGACGAGGCCGACGTGCGCGCCCGCGCCACGGGGCGCGTCGGGCGGCCGCACATCGCCCGCGCCATGGTCGCCGCCGGCTACGTGGCCGACATCGGCGAGGCGTTCGACCGCTATCTCGGCACCGAGGCGCCGGCCTACGTGGCCGCGGGTGCCCTCGGGCCGGAGGAGTCGGTGCGCCTCGTCAAGGCCGCGGGCGGCGCCGCGTCGATCGCCCACCCGGGCACGCTGCTGCTCGATCCCGCGCAGCTGCGCGACCTGGTCGCGGCGCTCGTCCCGCACGGCCTCGACGCGATCGAGGCGTACCGGGGCGACACGCCGGTCGAGGAGTCGGCGGCGTACGCCGCGCTCGCCGCCGCGCACGGCCTCCTCGCCACCGGCGGCTCCGACTACCACGGCCCGGCGCTCGAGGAGTTCGGCCGCGTGCTCGGCTCGTGCGGCGATCCCGGCCCCGATCCGGCCGCGCTGGCCGGGCTGCTCGACCGGATCGGCTCAGCGGGTCAGCCGCCCGCGAGCTTGACCGTGTGACCCTGGCCGCGCAGGCGGTCGGCGACCTTCTCGCGGTGGTCGCCCTGGATCTCGACGGCGTCGCCCTTCACGGCGCCGCCCGAGCCGCAGAGCTTCTTCAGATCGCTCGCGACGGTCTTCAGCAGGCCGGGGTCGAGACCGCGCACGACCGTGACGACCTTGCCGCCACGACCACCCTTCTCGCGGAAGATGCGCACGATGCCGTCGCCCGCGGGCGCGGCCGGCGGCAAGCGCCGCTCGCCGGGACTGCGGCGCAGGTCGCCGCCCTCGGTGGAGTAGACAGGTCGGCTGTTCGACACGATACGGATGGTAATGCTCGGCAGGTACGCACCCTCGCCCTCGGGCCACATGCACCTCGGCAACGCCCGCACGGCGCTGCTCGCGTGGCTGCAGGCGCGGGTCGCCGGCGGGCGCATCGCGCTGCGCATCGAGGACCTCGACCGGCGACCGCTGCCGGCCGGAGTGGGAGGCGCCACTGCGCGACGACCTCGCACTGGCTCGGCCTCGACTGGGACCTCGAGCAGCAGCGCCAGTCGGAGCGCGGCGCGGTCTACGACGAGGCGCTCGGCGGCCTGGACGCGGCGGGCGTCGTCTACGAGTGCTTCTGCACGCGGGCCGAGGTGCGGGCGGCGTCGGCGCCGCACGGGCCGGAGCCGGTGTACCCGGGCACGTGCCGCGACCTGTCGGCGGCCGAGCGCGAGCAACGACGCGCGGCGGGCCGGCGGTCGGCGTTGCGGCTGCGCGTCGAGCCGGAGCCGATCGTGTTCGACGACCTCGTCCACGGCCGCTGCGAGCGCGACGTCGCGGAGGGCGGCGACTTCGTCGTCCGCCGCGCCGACGGCCTGCACGCCTACCAGCTGGCGGTGGTCGTCGACGACGGCGCGATCGGCATCACCCACGTGCTGCGCGGCGACGACCTGTTGTCGTCGACACCGCGGCAGCTGCTGCTGCAGCGGCTGCTCGGGCTGCCGGCGCCGGTGTACGCGCACGTGCCGCTGATGCGCGCGCCGACCGGCGAGCGGCTGGCGAAGCGCCACGGCGACGAGACGCTGCAGTCGCTGCGCGCGGCGGGACGCACGCCCGAGCAGGTGATCGGCGAGCTCGCCGCCTCGATCGGCCTCGCGACCGAGGGCGAGCAGCTGACGGCGGCCGCGCTCATCCCGCGCTTCGCGCTCCCGCGGTAACCTGACCCGATGGGCATCGTCATCGAGAACGAGTTCACCGTCGCCGCCGCACCGGATGACGTCTACCAGCTGCTGACCGACGTCGAGCGCGTCGCTCCCACCATCCCCGGCGCGGAGGTGCTCGGCCGGCGTGAGGACGGCGCCTACGACGCCAAGGCGACCGTGAAGATGGGCCCGATGTCGCTCACCTACAAGGGCACGGCCGAGATCACGGAGTCCGACCCGGTCGCCCGCACGGCGGTGCTGAAGGCGAAGGGCACCGACCAGAAGGGCCAGGGCACGGCGCAGGCGCTGATGTCGATGGCCGTGGAGCCCGACGGCGACGGCAGCCGCGTGAAGATGTCGAGCGACATCCTCGTCTCGGGCCGCGTCGCGCAGATGGGGCGCGGCATCATGGAGAACGTCGCGACGCGCATGATCGGCGAGATGGCGAAGGCGCTCGAGGCGACGCTGCAGACCGGCGAGACGGTGCGGGCGGAGACGCCGGGGATGGGCGCCGTGCTCGGATCGATCTTCCGCCGCAAGGACGACTGACGCCGCGCGCTCAGCGCACGGTGCCGGACGTGCGGAACGCGGCGCCGGGAATGGTCTCCGACGCGATCAGGGCGGCCTCGGCGGCCTCCACCTGATGCGCCACCAGCGCAGCCCGTTGCGCGTCCTCGACGTGCTTCGCGGGCTCCTGCCACAGGTACGGGTACCAGCGCGGCTCGTCCAGCACGAACCGGGCCTCGAGCGCGCGCCACATCTGCTCGCCGGTGATCAGGTTGTGCTGCTGCCGCTTCTCGCCCCAGACCGACACGATCTCGTCGGCGTCGGTGAGGCCGGTGCCGGCCGGCACGACGCCCGCCTGCGTGAGCGAGCCGGTGATCGAGGCCAGCCAGGTGGCGGTCGCGCGGTCGATGCGCTCGGCGCAGAACTCGTCGATGATCACGACGCCGCCGGGGGCGAGCAGCAGCGCGGCGCGCTCGGCGGCCGCCCCGACGTCGTCCATGTGGTGCAGCGACCGGCCGAAGCGGATCGCGTCGAACGAGCCGTCGTGCAGGTTGTCGGCGCCGAACGACGTGTGCAGCACGGTCGCCTCCACGCCCGCCAGCGTGCGGCGGGCGACCGTGCAGGCCTCCTCGGAGGTGTCGAGCGCCGTCACCTCGTGACCGGCGCGGGCCAGTTCCAGGGCGACGGTGCCGTAGCCGGCGCCGACGTCGAGCACGCGCCGCCGGCCCTCGGTCGCCCGCAGCGCAAAGGCCACCGCCGGTTGGTAGAACCGCAGCACCAGCGCCGGATGGCGCCAGAGCGTCGCCCCCAGGTCTGGCCGGGGACGAAGCGCGGCCAGATCGGCCATGAGGTCGGAGACGGTCGCGCTCACGCGCTTCGAACACTACCGGTAGCCGGTTCCCCGGAAAGTAGGATTCGGCCGATGCGAACGTGGGCCGTCCTGATCGCCCTCGTCGTCGTGGGTTGCGGAGGCGGGAACGCTGCGGCTCCGACGGTGACCGCGCCCGAACCTCCGACCACCACGGCCGCCGTGACCGGGCAGGCGCCTGCCACCACGGCGGAGCGGCCCGAGCTGACGTTCCCGGCGACCACGGCGAGCGAGGTGCTGGCGCTCGCCGGGCAGCGACCCGCGGGCATCTCGGCCTACGAGGTGCAGGTCGTCGGTAGCGATACGACGCCCGGCGTGAACTACAGCGTCGAGATCGCGAGCGACGACACGCGCGCCCGGGTCCACCAGATCCAGGACGAGGGCGAGACCTGGGTCGGCCTCGATCTGGCGACGAGCGCCGTTCGCTACACGTGCGCCGCCCCCACCGGCCAGGTGCCGTCCTGCCGGGACGGCGACCCGGACGGCGAGGGTGCGCGCGCTGCGGAGCGCATCTCGCGCGTGCTCGGCAACGACTTCGTGACCAACGTATTCGCGCCGATGGCGCTGCAGACGACCGGCGTGTTCGTGGGCAACGACAACCAGGCCGGCGTGCCGGTCTCGTGCGTGGCATCCGACCAGGGCGGGCGGCTGTGCGTCAGCCGCTCGGGCTTCATCACCCAGATCTCCGCCGCCGGTGTGACGGCCCTCGCGCAGAGCGTCACGACGACCGTGACGCCGGCCGACCTGGATCCGCCGTCGCAGCAGTGACGGCGCGGGCGACGACCGTGGTGATCTCGCGGTTCGCGTCCTCCTCCATCGCCGCCTCGTAGGTCGCGCGCGCGAGGTCGTTCACCGGCGTCGCGATGCTGAGGCGCTCGGCCATGTCCGCGAACAGCCGGTGGTCCTTCAGTTGCAGGCGCACCGCGAAGCCGTCGTCGAACCGCTCGGCCTGCAGGCGCGGCAGCAGGTAGTCGGTCATGAAGTAGCACTTCGCGTCGGTGTGACGGAAGACCTCGACCAGCCGCTCGGGCGGGATGCCGAGCGCGGCGCCCGCGGCGAAGGCCTCGGCCACGACCAGCACGTAGGCGCCGGAGCACATGTTCGAGATCAGCTTCACCTCGGAGCCCGCGCCGCTGTCGCCGAGGTGGAACACGTGGTGCCCGAGGCGGCGCATCACCGGTTCGGCGCGGGCCAGATCCGCGGCGTCGCCACCGACCATGAAGGTCACCGACGCCGCGCGGGCGCCGTCGGTGCCGCCCTCCATCGGCTCGCCGCCCGACAGCGGCGCGTCGAGGTAGCCGACGCCCTGCTCGCGCGCCGCGGCGTGCCAGCGGCGGTTGGTGCCGGGATCGACGGTGCTCGTGTCGACGACCACGGTGCCGGGCTCCGCGGTCTCGAGGATGCCCGCCATGGTGTCGTCGACCGCGGCCGGCGACGGCAGCGACAGGACGATCACGCCCGCCTCCGCGGCGACCGCCGCCGCGCTGGCGACGCGCGCGACGTCGGGATGGCCGCGCGTCTCGTCGGCGTCGTAGGCGACGACGCGCCCACCGCCCGCTGCGAGGTGCCCGGCGAAGATCTCGCCCAACATTCCGAGGCCGATCAGACCTACTGTTTGATCCATGCGGCGAAGCTAGCAGGAGTCGGTCTGCCGCACTCGAAACGGATGCTCCCCATGCGACGGCTGATCGTTCTTCCCCTGGTGCTGCTCGTCCTGCCCGCGTCCGCCCAGGCGGCGGGTGAGACGCTTACGCTCGCGCTCGATCACCCGGCGGCTGTGTGGCACACGCCGGTCACCGCGGCGGGCGACGTCACACCCGCGGCTGCCGGGCTCGGCGTCGTCGTCTCGGTCGCGGGCGCCGATGTCGCGACCGCGACCACCGACGCGGCAGGGCACTTCGCGGTGCCGTTCTCGGCCACGCGCGGCGGAGCGGTCGTCGCGCGGCTCGCTGCCTCGCCGGCCGCCAGCGCGCCGGTCGCCCTGGCGGTCAGCCCGCTCGTCTCGATCCGCATCCGCAAGGCCGTCGCGTACCGCGGCGCGACGATCGACATCCGCGTGCAGCCGTCGACGTGGAAGGGCCGCGTGCTCGCGCGCACCGAGGTCGGCGACAAGGGTGCGGGCGCGCGTCGCGTGCGGATCCGCAAGGGCAAGGCGCGCGTGGTGATCCCGACGCCGGCCCTGGGTCGCATGCGCGTCGTGGTCGAGGTGCCGGCGGTTGCGCCGTATGCGGCGGCCACCTCGAAGCGCAGCTTCAAGGCGGACGGCCGGCGGCTGGCGGCGGGCTCCTCGGGCGCCGACGTGCGCGTGCTGTTGCGCGGGCTCGCGAAGCTCGGGTTCCACACACCCGGCATGTCGTCGACGCTGTCGCGCCAGGCAACCGACTCGATCGTCGCGTTCCAGAAGGCGTACAAGCTGCCGCGCACCTACGTGTTCGACGGTGACGACTGGCGCAAGTTCGCGAAGGCCAAGCGGATCCGCCCGCGCTTCAAGGGCCCGAAGCTGCACATCGAGATCGACAAGACGCGCCAGATCCTGCTCGTCGTCCGGAACGGCCGCGTGCTGCACATCCTGCCGACGTCGACGGGCGCCACCGGCAACACGCCGGAGGGCAAGTGGAAGATCCGCTGGAAGGCCCCGTCGAGCACGACCTGGCTGGGCTCCGCGATCCTCTACCGGACGATGACGTTCAAGGGCAACGAGTTCGCCATCCACGGCTTCGCCCCGGTGCCGTCCTACGCCGCCAGCCACGGCTGCGCGCGGATCCCGATGTGGGCCGCCGACTGGCTCTACCGCCAGTCCCCGGTGGGCGAGACCGTCTACGTGTACCGCTAGAGCCGCCTCGAAAGCGCGCTGGTTCCGCGCGCACCGTGCCGACTCGTGCGGCACCCGTCACCGACCACACGAACCGCGCATATCGGGTGCCTGGCACCGAATCTGTCGCCACGGCACGGTCCTGCGCGGGGCTGTGTGCGTTTCGGCGCAGTCCGCGCGGCCGCGTTTGCACCTTCTGGCGGATCGGTGCCTGGCACGAAAACGCCTTCTGGCGGATCGGTGCCTGGCACGAAAACGACAGACATCAGATTCCGGCAGGGCGCCGGATATCCGTCCTGCGACGGAGGCAAGTCATGCTCGGGTGCTAGGCCGAGATCGGTAGGCTGTCGCGGACTGTCCCGCTTCGTCCCAGGAGTTCTTGCATGTCCGTTGTTCAACCTCCCCCCGCTCCCACGTCCACGGAGATTGTCGTCGAAGGGCGCAACCTGACGAAGGTCTACGGCTCCGGTGACGCCGAGGTGCACGCCCTCGCGGGCGTCTCGATCTCCTTCCCGCGCGGCCAGTTCACGGCCGTGATGGGGCCGTCGGGTTCGGGCAAGTCGACGATGATGCACTGCCTCGCCGGACTCGACACGCCCACCAGCGGCGAGGTCCTGATCGAGGGCAAGGACATCACGAAGGCGTCCGACTCCGAGCTGACGCTGATCCGGCGCGGCAAGGTCGGCTTCATCTTCCAGTTCTTCAACCTCCTGCCGATGCTCACGGCCGAGGAGAACATGGAGCTGCCGCTGCGCCTCTCCGGCACGGCCGGTGGACGAGGCGTGGAAGAAGGAGCTGATCGACGCGATCCGCCTCGGCGACCGTCTGCATCACCGGCCGGCCGAGCTCTCCGGCGGCCAGCAGCAGCGCGTCGCCGTCGGCCGTGCCCTGCTGACGCGGCCCGCGATCATCTTCGGCGACGAGCCGACGGGCAACCTCGACTCCAAGACCAGCGCCGAGGTGATGACGCTGCTGCGCCACTCGGTGGACGAGTTCGGCCAGACGGTCGCGATCGTCACCCACGACCCGCGCGCTGCCAGCTACGCCGACCGCATTGTCTTCCTGCAGGACGGCCTGATCGTCCGCGACGAGCCGCGCATGAGTTCCGACGACATCCTCGACGTCATGAAGGGCCTGGAGTAGCAGCGTGCGACAGGTCATCGTCCGCGGCTTCCTCGGCCGCAAACTCCGCTCCGTCCTGACGGCGCTGGCGATCATCCTCGGTGTCGCCATGATTGTCGGATCGGCCGTCCTCGACGGAACAGATCCGCGGCGCCTTCGACGGCATCTTCCTGCAGGCCCGCAAGGGCACGGACGTCGTCGTCACCAAGAAGGCGACGTTCACGGACGACACCGGCTCGACGACGGTCCCGTTCGACGAGAACCTGATCGCCAAGGTGCAGGCCGTGACCGGCGTGCAGCAGGCAGTCGGCTCGGTCGTGCAGCGTCTCGGCCGTCCCGATCACGATCAAGAACGGCAAGCCCGATCCGCTCACGCCGAGCGGTGGTGCACCCGCCCTCGGCAACTCGGTCGCGCCGGCGCCATTCGACCCGACGACCATCGTCGACGGCAAGCAGCCGAGCGCGGCGAACGAGGTGTCGCTCGAGGAACGCACGGCGGACAAGGGCGACATCAAGGTCGGCCAGCAGATCGGGCTGGCGACGTCGACCGGCGTGCATCCGGTGACGGTGGTCGGCATCTTCAAGTTCGCGGGCTCGGTCGGTGGTGCCACGCAGGTGTTCGTCACGTTCCAGGACGGCCAGCAGTGGTTCGAACGCACCGGCCAGGTGGACGAGATCGACGTCGAGGCAGCGGCGGGCGTGTCGGAGGCGGAGTTGCGCGACAGCGTGGCCCAGGCGTTGCCCGGGCTACACCGTGCGCACCGGCGTCGAGCAGGCCAAGCAGGAGTCGGCCGACATCGGCGGCTTCGTCGACATCCTCGGCTACATCCTGATCGCGATCGGCGTCGTCTCGACGCTCGCCGGCGCGTTCATCATCTTCAACACCTTCTGGATCACGGTCGGCCAGCGCATCAAGGAGCTCGGGCTGTTGCGCACGTTCGGCGCCTCGCGGCGCCAGCTGCTGACGAGTGTGATGGCCGAGGCGTTGCTGGTCGGCGTGATCGCGTCGGTGGTCGGCATCTTCGCCGGGCTCGGCGTCGCGAAGCTGATCGCCCTGCTGTTCGACGCGATCGGCTTCGGCTTGCCCGTCGGCAGCCTCAACCTCGGCGTCGGCACGATCATCGTCGCGATGGTGATCGGCATCGGCGTGACGCTGGTCGCATCGTTCGTGCCGGCGTTCCGGTCGACCGAAGATCCCGCCCGTCGCGGCGATCCGCGAGGGCGCGCAGCTGCCGCCCGGCTGGCTCGCGCGCAAGGGCAAGATCATCGCGCCCATCGTCGCGATCCTCGGTCTCGCCATCGTCGCCGTCGGCCTGTTCGTCGTCGACGGCACGGCAGCGGTGCTGATCTCGCTCGGCGCCGGCGCCCTGCTGCTCCTGCTCGGGGTCGCGCTGACAGCGCCGTCCGTGGTGCCGATCCTGGCCCGCACGATCGGCTACCCCGGCGTGAAGTGGGGCGGCATTCCCGGCCGCATCGCGCGCGAGAACGCCGAGCGCAACCCGTCTCGCACGGCGGTGACGGCCGCCGCGCTGATGATCGGCATCTTCCTGGTCAGCTTCGTGGCGGTGTTCGCGGCCGGCCTGAAGAAGAGCATCAGCGACGTGCTGTCGACCGACCTGAAGGCGCAGCTGTTCGTCTCCAACTCGGTCGGCGGCGGCGGCGCGCGCCGCTGCAGCCGGAGCTCGCGCAGGAGATCGCCGCCGTGCCGGGCGTCGCCGCCGTGGCCCCGACCAGCTTCGTCGCGGCGAAGGTCGTGCCGTCGGGCACGCGACATTCCGGTGTCGTCGGCCTCGCCCGAGTTCGCCGACGCCTACCGGCTGCGCTGGGTCGACGGCTCCGACGACGGTCGTTCGGAACCTGGAGGCGAACCAGGGCATCCTCGACGAGGACACCGCCAAGGACCTCAAGGCCACGGTCGGGTCTCGCGGTCACGGTCGAGGCCCGGAACGGCACGAAGGAGACCTACGACGTCGCCGGCATCGTCGAGGGATCGAACCTCGTCTCCGGCCTCCTGACATCACCCGAGGGCCTGCGCCGATGTCGACAACCAGGGCGTCGCGTTCATGTTCGTGGTCACCGACCCGACGGCCGAGGTCGGCACGGTGCAGGCCGCGGTGCAGACGGTGGCCGAGGCGTCGAACCCGCTCGCCAACGTGCAGTCGAACCAGGAGGTGATCGACGACATCTCCGGTCAGATCAACTCCGTCGTCTTCCCGCTGTACGCGCTGCTCGCGGTGATCGTGGTGATCTCGATCGTCGGCATCATCAACACGCTGTTGCTGTCGGTGTTCGAACGGACGAGGGAGATCGGCCTCCTGCGGGCGGTCGGCACGACCCGTCGACAGGTGCGGCGGATGGTGCGCTACGAGAGCGTGATCACGTCGGTCATCGGCGCCACGCTCGGGGTGGTGGTCGGCGTCGTGTTCGGCGGCATGGTGATCTACCGCATCGACGAGATCCCGTTCGCCTTCCCGACCGGGCAGATCATCGC
Organism: uncultured Actinomycetes bacterium; assembly: GCA_963722525.1. GTDB lineage: Bacteria > Actinomycetota > Thermoleophilia > Gaiellales > F1-60-MAGs149 > VFJZ01. Next base: position 3,343,652 of record CAVRMM010000002.1, read on the forward strand.
GTTCTTCGTCGTGGCGATCATCGCCGGCATCCTGGCGGCGATCCTGCCCGCCCGCCGGGCGGCGCGGCTCGACGTGTTGTCCGCGCTGCAGTACGAGTGACGACCCGGCGGCGGGCGGGATCGCCACCGGGGAAGTAGGATCGGCGGCGTGCGCCGCCTCTATCTGATCGCCATCGGCATCTCGATGCTCGCGGCCGCCGCTCCTGCGGCGGCCGCGGTGCGTCTGAAGCCCTGCACCGACACGCCCGACGGCCCCGGCGCGCTCTGCGGGTCGATCAGGGTCCCCCTCGACCGCAGCAACCCGGCGCTCGGGCGGATCACGGTGGGCTTCGAGCTCTACCGGCGCACCGACCGCCGCAAGCCGCGGCTCGGCACGATCGTGTCGGTCGAGGGCGGCCCCGGCTACTCGACCACGTCCGGCCGGGCCCTGCGCCTGTCGTCGCACGGGCCGCTGCTCGACCGGCGCGACCTGCTGCTCGTCGACCCGCGCGGCGTCGGCCGCTCGGCGCCGATCGACTGCCCGCGGCTGCAGAACTACATCGGCGACTACATCAAGGCCGGCGGCGCCTGCGGCCGGCAGCTCGGCAAGACGGCGCACCTGTACGGCTCCGGCCCGGCCTCCGACGACCTCGCCGACGTGCTCGGCGCCCTGGGCGTCGGCAAGATCGACCTGTACGGCGACTCCTACGGCACGTTCCTCGCCCAGACCTTCGCGGTCCGCCACCCGGCCCGGGTGCGCTCCCTGGTGCTCGACGCCGCCTACGCCGTCGAGGGCCTGAACCCGCTCTACCCGGAGTACGGCCCGGCGTTCCGCCGTGCCGTCCAGCTGGTCTGCGAGCGCAGCCCCGCCTGCACGGCCGCGGGCATCGACCCGGTCGGCGTGCTCGCGGCGCTGGCGGCCGACGTGCGCGCGAACCCGCGGACCGTGTCCGCCCCCGACGGCGACGGCATCCTGCGCCGCGTTCGCGTCGACCCGCAGACCGTCGTCCAGACGGTCTTCGGCGCCGGCTACGTGACCGTCTCGTGGCGCGACCTGATCGGCGCCGCTCGCTCGTGGCTGGCCGGCGACCGCCGTCCGTTCGGGCGCCTGGCGGCCGAGACGCTCGGCGACCCTGACATCGTCGGCGGCGACGTGCGCGACTACTCCGAGGGGCTCTACCTCGCCGTCACGTGCCACGACTACCCGCAGGCGTGGGACGTCAACGCCCCGATCGGCGTGCGCCGCGACCAGTGGGAGGCCGCGCGCGCCGCCCTGCCGCCCGACACGTTCGCTCCGTTCACCACCATCGAGTGGACAACGCTGCCGATCGAGGGCCTCGACGCCTGCCTGGAGTGGCCGGCCCCGCCGCGCTTCGACCCGCCGATCGTGCCCGGCACGCCGTACCCGGCGGTGCCCGTGCTGGTGCTGAACGGCGACCTCGACATCGTCACCACCACCGACGAGGCGCAGGCCGCCGCCGCGCGCTTCCCGAACGCGACGTACGTCGAGATCCATAACTCCGTGCACGTGACGGCGCTCGGCGACCGGGATCACTGCGCGTCCGAGATCATGTGGCGGTTCGTGCGTACGCTGTCGGCCGGCGACACCAGTTGCCGGACGCGCGTGCCCGAGGTGCGGGCGATCATCGAGTTCCCGAAGTCGTACGCCGACGTGACGCCCGCCACGCCGCGCGCCGGCAACGGCGCGTCGGTGCGCGCGCGCCAGGTGGCGGCCGCAGCCGCGATGACGGTCGCCGACGCCGTGCAGCGCTGGCAGGTCAACTTCTCCGGCGTCAGCCGCGGCCTGCGCGGCGGGCACTGGAGCTACTCCGGCGACCGTAAGACCCGCTTCGAGTTCGACGCCACGCGGTTCGTGGGCGACGTGAGAGTGACGGGCCACGCGACCTGGAACCTCGACACCGGCCGCATCACCGGCAGCGTCCGGACACGCGGCCCCGGCGGCCTGCCGGGCCGGGTCCGGTTCAGCTGGACGCTCGCGCAGCCGCACGCCGTCGCGCAGCTGCGCGGCACGGTCGGCGGCAACCGCCTCGACGCCACGATGGTCGCCCCGTAGGGACTAGCTCATCGGGACTTGCCGCTGGATGTGCGGCCCCACGCGCTCGAAGATCTCCTCGAGGCTCGGCCCCGTGATCGTCAGCCCGTGGTTCTTCAGTCCCACGATCGCGCGGCCCGGGTCGGGCGCGGCGCGCACCAGCTCCGCCACGGCGTCGGCCAGCTCGGCCGTGCCGCACGGGAAGTTGATCTCGGTCGCCGCGATGCCGTCGACCCACGCGTGGACGTGCATGATCGCGCCCACCTCGGGGTGCTCCAGGTAGATCTTCCAGTGCTCGATCGCGTCGACGGAGACGCGGCGCGGCTCGATGCCGGGCGGCACCGACAGCACCATCGCGCGCTCCTCCGGCACGTAGCCGGTGACCATCAGGATGTCGCGCCCGACCTCGCGGAGGTTCGACTTGTCGACGCCCGACGCGCTCATCCAGAACCGGTTCGGGTCCTTGCGCGCGGAGAGGTTGCCGTACGAGAGGCCGCCGATCGAGTAGAGGCGCTTCACGTGGGCGAGGTCGCGGGCCGAGAGGATCTCGTCGATCGGCCACGGCGCGGGCAGCAGGTTCAGCTTCTCGAGCTGCTCGCCGGCGGCCGTCAGCGACGCCGTGATCTCGTCGCCGTCCCACAGCTCGGGCTCCAGGTCGGGCGTCCAGATGTTCTCGATCACGAGGTTGGACTCCGCGAGCGGCGCCAGGCGCTCGACCACGCGGTCGTAGAACGAGTCGGGGCCGTCGGCCACGCGCACCTCGTAGTTGCCCTGCTCGAGCGTCAGGAACCGCGCCATCACGTCGGGCACGACGCACGCGGACAGGTTCGACAGCGCCTTCAGCAGCACCGGGTAGCCGATGCGCACGAAATCGTCCGGGGGCGACGCCGCGTACCAGAACGACGCGACGAAGGTCCACTTGTTCGTGCGCCGGTACGGGCGTGCGTCGGCGGCGTCGACGAAGTTGCAGACCAGGGTGGCGTCGTCGGGCGACTCGAGCTTTTCGTAGCCGCGGCGAAGCAGCGCGGCCTCGAGACCTGCGCGGAACGTCGTCAGCTCCGGAGGGACGGTGCCGTGGAAGGCGAACTCCATGGCAGAGAGGCTAGCACTCAGGGTGTTTCCCGACGGTAACTTCAGAGCAGGGCGCGTGCAGGCCTCGAGCCGTGACGCGCGCGAGCGACTCGGCCACGCCGACCACGGTCTGCTCCAGGGCAGTAGTGATCCGTCCTTCCTCCACACGGACCCGTGGCGGGCGCTGCGGATCCTGTCGGAGTTCGTGGAGGGATTCGACGCGCTGGCGCGCTGCGGCCGCGCCGTGTCGGTGTTCGGCAGCGCCCGGCTGGGGGAGTCGCACCCGCACTACGCCCTCGCGCGAGCGGTGGGCGAGCGGGCCGCGCACGCGGGACTGACGGTCATCACCGGCGGTGGACCGGGCCTGATGGAGGCGGCCAACCGCGGTGCCCAGGAGGCGGGCGGCTTCTCGGTCGGATGCAACATCGAGTTGCCCCACGAGCAGGACGCGAACGCCTACCTCGATCTGATGATCGACTTCCGGTACTTCTTCGTGCGCAAGACGATGTTCGTCAAGTACGCGGAGGGCTTCATCGTCTTCCCCGGCGGCTACGGCACCCTGGACGAGCTGTTCGAGGCGCTGACCCTGATCCAGACGGGCAAGATCGACCGCTTCCCGATCGTGCTGATGGGGACGGCGTCGTGGCAGGGCCTGCTCGACTGGCTGCACGCCGACGCGCTGATCGACCGGCGGCTCGGCGATGCCGACCTGGCGCTGCTGACCGTCACGGACGATCCGGACGAGGCGATCGCGGCCATCCTCGCCGCCCCTCGCTGCTGACTTCCCCCTGCACCCGCGCACCTTGCTAGTGTTCGGACGGACGACAGCTCGGCCCGTGAGCAGTCGTACGGGGGATGGGACCCCCGATCAAGCGTCCGTCAAAGCGCCGTGTACTCGCCCCTCAGGGCGTTCCCGTAGGCACGCGGCCCGTCTTCATACGAGGTGCGCGGTTGCCCGAAGAGGTCTCCGCCCAGGCAACGAAGGATCCGAGCGTTGAGCCGGCCCAGCTCGAGCGAGTCGAGCGGTGGGCTGGCGATCGCCTCGTCCCGGTGGGCGACGACCCGTCCGTGGCGCTTGCGCACGGCACCGCGTTCCGCACGGCCTACGATGAGGCGCTGCTCGAGATCGACGCCGGTCTCGCATCGCCGTCGCCCACGTGGCGGCGCCGGTTCGCGCTCGTGCTGGGCCTGCAGCGGATCCTCTCCGAGGACAAGCCGCACCTGGCCGACGGCCTCGAGCTGCGCGCGCACCAGGTCGACGCCCTCGCCGGCATGCTCGCCGCGCTGCTCGGCGACGCGCAGCGCAACTGGGAGGACACCGAGGCGGGTGCCGCGGTCGAGAACGGCAACGGCAACGGGAACGGCGACGAGGACGATGCGCCGCCGCCGCTGGCCGACGACTCGGGCGAGGCCGCCAGCGCCGGCGCACCGCTGACGCTGACGCTCGACTTCGAGCTCGAGGACGACGAGGAGTCGGACGAGACCGAGGACGACGACGAGGACGACGACGCCGACACCGGCGACGAGGAGTCCGAGAGCGACGAGGAGACCGCCGACGCCGAGGCCGAGCCGCTGCACGACCCGGGCGTCGTCCGCCGCTACCGCTTCAAGCATCCGACCGCGTCGGGCAAGACCATCGCCGCCGCCGGCTTCGTCGACGCCGCGACCATCACCGGCGTCCTGATCCTCACGCACCGCCGCCTGCTCGTCGAGCAGTTCAAGCGCGACCTGACCACGCACGGCTACGGCGGGCGCATCCGCGAGGCCATCCTCGGCGACAAGCGCGGCCCGGCCACGCCGCCGGTCACCATCGAGACGTACGCGTGGTTCATCCGCAACGCCGAGCTGCTGAACCGCGACGTCTACGGCGTCGTGCTGTGCGACGAGGCCCACACCGCGCTGGGCGAGAAGACTGCCGCTGCCATCCGCGCGCTCGACACGCCGACCTACATCGGCATGACCGCCACCGACCAGCTGCTGCAGAAGCACGTCGGCGACGTCTTCCCGGCCGAGGTCGCCGACTTCCCGCTCGCCGACGCCGTCAAGTCGGGCGTCGTCGCGCCGCTGCGCGCCGTCCGCGTGCGGCCGGGCGCGTCGTTGCGCCGGGTGCGCATCGTCGGCGGCGACTTCGACCAGCAGGAGCTGGCCCAGGCCCTCGACCACGACGCGCTGAACATGGCCGCGGCCATGTACTACCAGCACATGTTCGGCAACAAGCCCGGCATCGTCTACAGCGCCGGCGTCGACCACGCCGAGCGGGTGGCGGCCGCCATGCGCGTCGTCGGACTCAAGGCCGCGGCGGTGTCGGGGCGGACGCCGCCGCGCGAGCTGGCCTTCACGCTGGCCGCGTACGAGCGCGGCGAGATCAACGTGCTGGTCAACGCCCAGCTGCTGGCCGAGGGCTGGAACGCCCCGCGCGCGACGGTCTGCATGCACCTCGCACCGACGGCATCCAAGCGCGTCTACCAGCAGCGCATCGGCCGCATCATGCGGCTGCACCGTCGCAAGGAGGCAGGCGTCGTCGTCGACTTCTCCGAGGCGACCGCGCCGCACTCCGACCGCACCGTCACCGTCCACTCGCTGCTCGGCGTCGATGTGTACCACCCGGGTGCGCTCGTCACGCCGCGCTCGCCGCGCCGCCGGCAGCGCTGGCGCCGGCTCGCGAAGCCGCTCGTCCGCGAGGCCGGCTGGCTCGTGCCGGTCACCGCCGACCCGCTGAAGCGCCGCGAGATCATCCTGCGCGACTGGAAGCAGATCGCCATCGACCGGCTGCCCGTCGACGAGCAGGGCATGTGGGCCGAGAACGCCGGCCGCCGCGTCGGCCAGAAGAGACCTTCAGAAGCTGGCGAAGGTGCTGACGTCGGTCTCCGACGAGACGCGGATGCTGTTCTTCGCCACCTGCGCGGCCGAGAACAAGCACCGCCAGCTGCGGCTGATCGCGCTCGGCGACCTGGCGCAGAACCGGCCCACGGCGAACGTCTTCGAGCGGGCGGTGCGCCTGGTCGAGGCCGCGCCGACCTGGCGCCTCGACCGCGCGCAGGGCTCGCGCACGCTGCTGCTGGCGCTCGGCGATCGCCGCGTCGAGGCCTCCGACCACCAGATGGTGGCGTGGGCCTGGCGGCTCGCGCGCGCCTCGCGCGACGCGCAGTTCCGCCACCTCACGTCGGCGCACGAGAGCGGCCGCGACGTCGCCCGCGCTCTCGCCGGCAAGAGCGGCGACGACGTCGTCCGCGCCGCCAAGGGCATCGCCGCGATGGCGCTGGCCTCACCGCTCGACCTTGGCGCCGCGCTGCTCGCCGTCGTGCAGACCACCGATCTCGGCGCCAGCCGCGTCCTCGAGGACGCCCGCGACCGCCTCTCGGGCGACGCTGCCATGCTCGCCGCCGCGCTCGGCGCCAACATCCCGCTGCCCCGCGCCCCGCGGCGGCCGCAGCCGGCGAAGCGACCCGCGCAGCAGCGACCCGCGCGCGAGGCCGCGGCTCCGACGTCGAGCAGACCGAGCCGGGCGACGCCGCGCCGGCACCCGAGGGCGGAGCCCCCGAGGGCGAGCCGAAGAAGCGCAAGCGTCGCCGCCGTCGTCGCCGCGGCGGCGGCCAGGGAGCCGCCGGTGCAGCGCCCGACGCCGTGCCGTCGGGGGCGAGGCCGAGGTCACCGTGGTGGAGACGCCGCCCGCCGAGGAGCAGGCACCCGCGAACGACCGGCCCAAGCGCAACCGCCGGCCGAAGAGCGCACCGCTCCCGAGGCAGCCGTCGACGCGGTGGCCACCGTGCCGGCGCCGCTACCGGCCGCCGACAAGCCGAAGCGCACCCGTCGCTCCAAGGCCGTCGCGCTCGAGGCCGCCGCCGAGCCCGTGGCGCAGCCCGTGCCGGCCGCCGAGCCCGTGCCCGTCGCCACGAAGCCGCGTCGCACGCGCCGCCCGAAGGCCGAGCCCGCCGAGTGACGTACGACCGGGTCCTGCTCGACCTGGACGGGACGGTCTACCTCGGGCACGGCGCCGTTCCCGGTGCCGCCGAGGCCATCACCGAGCTGCGGGCGCGCGGCACCGCCTCGCGTTCGTGACGAACGATCCGGTCTCGGCCCGCGACGAGTACACCGAGCGGCTGGGCGCGATCGGGATCGCCGTCGCCACCGACGAGCTGGTCACGTGTGCGTGGGCGACCGCCCAGCTGGTCGCCGAGGAGCACCCGGGAGCCCGCGTGCTGGCGCTCGGCTCGCGTGCGTGGCTGACCGAGCACGAGCTGGCCGGCCTGACGCTCGTCGACGACTACCGCGAGGCCGACGTGCTGGCGCTGGGTGGCGACTGGACGTTCGGGTACCGGGAGCTCGAGACCGCCATCCGCGCGATCCTCGGCGGCGCCGCCTTCTACGGCTCGAACCGCGACGCGACGTTCCCGACCGCCGACGGGCCGTCGCCCGGGGCGGGCGCGCTGATCGCCGCCGTCGAGTACGCGACCGGCACGCGCGCGCGGTGCGCCGGCAAGCCGGAGACGGGGATGTTCCACGAGGCCCAGCGCCTGCTCGGCGCGGGGCGCTACCTGATGGTCGGCGACCGCCTCGATGCCGACGTGGCCGGCGCCGGCGCCGCGGGGATCGATGCCGCACTCGTCCTGACCGGCTCGGCGACCGCGAGCGACGCGGCCGCGTGGCAGGGCCTGCAGCCGGTGGTCGTGCTCGGCTCGATCGCCGAGCTGCCCGCCTACTTGTAGCGGTAGGTGATGCGGCCGCGGGTCAGGTCGTAGGGCGACAGCTCGACCTTGACCCGATCGCCGGGCAGGATCCTGATGTAGTGCCGCCGCATGCGGCCCGAGATGTGCCCGAGCACGTCGTGCCCGTTGTCGAGCTTCACCCGGAACATCGTGTTCGGCAGGGCCTCCTGGACCTCGCCTTCGACCTCGATCTTCTCTTCGCTCACCCGCTCCTCCGGACGGTTCGCGAAGACTATCTCACGCCCAGGCGTCCGCCCAGTGCTGCAACGCGCCGACGAACTCGCGGAGGGCGAGTCCCTTGGGCGTCATGCGGTACTCGACGAGCACCGGCTGCGACGCCGTCACGCGGCGTTCCACCACGCCGGCCGCCTCCAGCTCGCGGAGCCGCTCGGAGAGCAGCTTCGGGGTGATGCCGGGGACGGCCTCGCGGAGCTGGTTGAACCGCACCGGGTCGTGCTCGACGAGCACGGCCACGACGCTGACCGACCAGCGCTTGCAGAGCAGGTCTGCGGCCGCGTGATAGCGGCCGCAGACCGGTCCGATGCCGCAGGGATCCTGCTCCGGGCTCATAGCGCCGGGACGGCTGCCCTCTCGAGCGCGACGGCGAGTGCTTCCTCGACGGTGTGCACCGGGTGGAACCGCATCTGCTCGCGCACCGTCTCCGGCACGTCGTCGAGGTCGCCCGCGTTGCGCGCGGGGAGGATGACGTCGGTGAGCCCGGCCCGGTGGGCCGCGAGCACCTTCTGCTTGAGGCCGCCGATCGGCAGCACCCGGCCGCGCAGCGTCACCTCGCCCGTCATGCCCACGTCGTGACGGACGGCCCGCCCGGTCAGGAGCGAGACGAGCGCGACGGTCATGGTGATGCCGGCACTCGGCCCGTCCTTCGGGACGGCGCCCGCGGGGACGTGGACGTGGAAGTCGCGCGTGGCGAAGATGTCGGGGTCGATGTCGAACTCGGCCGCGTGGCTGCGGACGTGGGAGAGGGCGATCGACGCCGACTCCTTCATCACGTCGCCCAGCTGCCCGGTGAGCGTCAGGTTGCCCTTGCCGGGCGAGGCCGAGGCCTCGATGAAGAGCATGTCGCCGCCCGCGCCGGTGACGGCGAGGCCGGTTGCGACGCCCGGGACGGCGGTCCGCTCGGCTGCCTCGTTGAAGAACTTCTCGCGGCCGAGCATCTCCCGCACGTCGTCGGTGCCGATGGCGATGGGCGCCGTCGACTCGCCGCTGGCGAGCTTCGTGGCGGCCTTGCGCAGCAGCGTGCCGACGTTGCGTTCCAGCGACCGGACGCCCGCCTCGCGGGTGTAGTCGCCGATCACGCGGCGGACGGCGTCGGTCTCGATCACGACCTCCTCGGGCAGCAGGCCGTTGCGGGTCTGCTGGCGCGGGATCAGGAAGCCCTCGGCGATCGCGACCTTCTCCTCCTCGGTGTACCCGTCGAGGGTGATCACCTCGAGGCGGTCGTAGAGCGCCGCCGGGATCTGGTCGGCCATGTTCGCCGTGGCGATGAACAGCACCTGCGACAGGTCCATCTGGACGTCGAGGTAGTGGTCGCGGAAGGTCGAGTTCTGGGCCGGGTCGAGCACCTCGAGCAGCGCGCTCGAGGGGTCGCCCCGCCAGTCGGAGCCGAGCTTGTCGATCTCGTCCAGCAGGATTACCGGGTTCATGGTGCCGGCGTCGCGCAGGGCGCGGACGAGCCGCCCCGGGAGGGCGCCGACGTAGGTGCGCCGGTGGCCGCGGATCTCGGCCTCGTCACGCACGCCGCCGAGCGACATGCGAACGAACTTGCGATCCAGGGCGCGGGCGATCGACTCGCCGAGCGACGTCTTGCCGACGCCGGGCGGGCCGACGAGCGCAAGGATGACGCCCTGCTGCTCGTCCTCGATGTTGCGCTCGCGGCGGAACTTGCGGACGGCCAGGTACTCCAGGATGCGGGCCTTGACGTCGTGCATGCCGGCGTGGTCGGCCTCGAGGATCTCGCGCGCGGCGTTCACGTCGTTGCGCTCGTCGCTGGTCTCGCCCCACGGGACGCTCAGCAGCCAGTCGAGGTAGGTGCGGATCGTCGACCCCTCGGGGCCGGCGGCGCCGGTCTCGAGGCGCGATAGCTCGCGCTCCGCCTCCTTGCGGGCCTCCTCGGGGAGCGGCGTCTCGGCGATGCGCTCGCGGTAGCGGGCGATCTCGTCGGTCTCGCCGTCGTCGCCCAGCTCCTTGCGGATGGCGTCGAGCTGGCGCCGCAGGACGAACTCCCGCTGGCTCTTCTCCATGCCGTCGGTGACGTCGTCGCGGATGCGCCGCTTCAGCTCGATCTCGCCGAGCACGTCGCGCGCCCAGGCGGTCGCCTTCTCGAGGCGCTCGCCGACGTCGAGCGTCTCCAGCAGCTCGAGCTTCTGGCGGAACGACAGGTCGGGCGAGAAGCCCGCCGTGTCGGCCAGCGCGCCCGGCTCCTCGACGGAGCGCAGGAACGCGATCACGCGGCCGCGGTCGCGGGCCTCGAGGATCGACTCGATGATGGCGCGGTAGGCGCGCATCTGCTCGCCGATCGACTCCGTGATCTCGGTCGAGTCGGGTCGTTCGATGACGTCGATCCGCAGTGCTCCGCCGGACGCGTCGGCGCGGCCGAGCTCCGCGCGGTGCAGCACCCGCAGCGTCACGCCCCGGTGCCCGCCCGGCAGCATCACCGGCTCGCCCTCGACGATGGCGACGACGCCGATGCGCGCGAAGCGGCCGTCGACCTTCGGGACGAGCACGACCTGGCCGTCGGGCCCCGCCTCGTCGACCGCCACGTTGGCGTCGGAGGACACGAGCTCGTAGACGAAGGCCATGCCGGGGAGGACGATGGCGTCCTCGAGGGGGATCAGGGGAAGAGATCTGGTATCAGACATGAATCAGCTTTCCTTTAGAAACTGCTAACGGGGATAGTAACGCACGCCGCGCGGCATTCCTTCCCCGGCAGCGGCTAGCGTTCGAGCGGTGCTGATGCCGCTGCTCGCGCTGTACGCGATCTGCGTGGTGCTGAACACGATCCCGTCGCTGGTGGCGACCACCGCCGTCGTGACGGTGTTCGCGCTGCGCTCCGACGTCGGCGACGTCGAGGCGGTCGTGGTCGGCGTCGCGGGCGGCGTCACCGGTCGCCTGATCTTCGCGCTCGCCATCCGGCACGGCTCGGGGCGGATGATCCGCGGCCGGCTGGCCGGCAACATGGCGTACCTGCGGGCCTACGTGGAGCGGAAGCGCCACGCCACGCGGTTTCTGGCGCTGTTCGCGATGGCGCCCGTCAACCCGGCGCTGGCGATCTTCGCGACCGCCGGCGCGCTGCGGTTGCACCTGGCGCCGATCGCCGCCTGCTACGCCGTCGGCCGGGCGTTCGTGTTCGGCTGGGCGGTGTGGACGGCCGGCGTCGCGGCCGAGTCGCTGGAGCGCGTGCTGCGCGACCGGGCCTCGCCGCTGCCGCTGATCGCCGGCGTGCTGGTGGCGATGACGCCGCTCGTCCTCGCCACGCAGATCGACTGGCAGACGCTGGTCGAGCAGCGTCGTATCCGCCTCGTGCCGCGCTCGCGGCCGTAGGGCTCGCGGCTCAGCTGCGCGGAGCGACCACGAGCGTGGCACTGCCGAGCGGCCCGAACGCCGCGACCAGCGTGTCGCCGGGCTCGGCCGGGCAGATGGAGGTCGCCGTGCCGGTGTTGCAGGTCATGCCGCCGGTCAGGCCGTCACCCGCCGCGCGACGGGCGTTGGCGAGCCACGTGAACGCGGTCATCGGGTCGCCGAGGATGTTCGCGCCGGTGCCCTCGCGCACGAGCTCGCCGTTGCGCTCGAGCGTCACGTCCACGGTCGGCAGGTCGATGTCGCGCCAGTCCGCCGTGCCGTCGCCCACGATCACGGCCCCGTCGGTGCCGTTGTCGGCGATCACCGACCACACGTCGTGGTTGATCCAGTCGTCGATGTGCCCGGCCACCACCTCGATGGCGGCGTGCACGGAGCCGACCGCGGCCGCCACCTCGTCGCGCGAGTACGGCTCGGCCCGGGCCGGCAGGTCGTGGGCGAGCCGGAACGCGAACTCGCACTCGATCACCATCGGCGGGTAGTGGGCCGGGTCGAGCGTGGCCGGGCTTGCGTGGAGGAGGCGCTCGTAGACGCGGGACATGTACGGGCCATCGAGGCCGAGCAACCGCTGGATCTCGACGTTCGTCGCGCCGAGGTACCAGCCGGCGACGTCCCAGCCGAGACGCTCGTGCAGGCGCTCGCCGATGGCGTAGGCGTCGTGCAGGTCGTGAGGGCGGAAGTCCTCGGGCAGGCCGGGGATCGTCGTGACGGCGAGGCGCGCCTCCTCGAGGATGGCAGCGGCGCGATCGATCTGCGTGGTGGTCAGCGGCACCGCCGGACTCTACGCGAGTACGCTCTCGCGATGGACCGGGAAGCGACCTTCGAGCTCGTCTCCGCCCTCGTCGCGCTGCAGGCGCCGTCGGGCGTCGAGGAGGCGATCGACGCCTACCTGGACGAGCGCCTCGCACGACGCGGGCTGCGGGCCGACGGCGGCGGCAACCGCATCCTCCGCATCGCCGGGCGCGGCGCGGCGCCGGCCACCGCGATCGCCGCGCACAAGGACGAGATCGGCGCGATCGTGAAGCGCGTGTTCGACGACGGCCGCGTGCGGCTGGCGGCGGTGGGCGACGCGTTCCCGTGGGTGTGGGGCGAGGGCGCGATCGACCTGCTCGGCGATACCTCGAAGGTACCTGCGGTGCTGTCGTTCGGCGCCCGCCACGTGTCGGCGGAGTCGAAGCAGCGAGAGGCGATCGACGGCGGCGCCGTCGAGTGGCGCGACGTGTGGGCCGAGACGAAGCGCAGCCCGGACGACCTCGCGGCGGCCGGTGTCCGGCCGGGCACCCGCGCGGTGCTGGCGGCGAACCGGCGCGTGCCGGCGCGGCTCGGTGCCGACGGGGCGTTCATCGCCGCCCCGAACCTCGACGACCGCGTCGCGTGCGCCGTGCTGATCTTGCTCGCCGAGTCGCTGGACCAGCCCGCGGGCGATGTCGAGCTGGTGTTCACCAGCCGCGAGGAGACGGGGGCGATGGGCGCGCGCTACTACGGCCGCACGGCCGCTGTCGACCGCCTGGTGGCGGTCGAGGTGGCGCCCACCGCCGAGGAGTACGGCCTGACGTGCGTGGCCGACCCGGTGCTGATCGAGGCCGACACGCGCTCGACGCTCGACCACGGCCTCGGCCGCGAGCTGGCGGCGGCGGCGCGGGTCGAGGGCCTCGAGCCGCGGCACGTCGTGCTCGACCGCTACGGGTCGGATGCCTCCAACACCTATGCCGACGGCAGCATCGGGCGTGCCGCGTGCATCGCCGTCGCCACTGACAACACCCACGGCTGCGAGATCGCGCACCTGGACGCGATCGGCAACGTCACGCGCACGCTGGCGCGCTGGCTCGGCTAGACGCGTCCGAGCAGCGGTCGAGGCGTCACGACGCGTCACCGCCCCCGCGCGGAGTGCGACCGACGGCGCCCGACGTCGCGCGATCCGGCCCCGCCCGCGCAGATTCGGTGCCTGGCACCGGATTCGTCGCCACGGCACGGTTCCGTGCGGGGGCGCGGGCGGTCGGGCGCCGTTTGCGCGCTGGACGTGGGATGCGCGCGCGGCGCGCGCGCCGCGCCGGCGGCGCCTAGAGCTTGCCGCTGGCTGCGAGCTGGAGCCGGCCCCAGAGGGCCTCGGGCACCTTGCTCTTGCGGATGTAGACGCCGCCGTTGGGCACCGACTCACCCTCCATCGACATCACCGGGCCGCGCTTCGGCGAGGTGGCGTCGAGGTACCAGTCGCCGTCGTCGAGCGACTCGCCGGGATCGGAGTACACGACACCCGTGCGCTCGCCGTCGTCCAGGACGTCGAGCCAGCCGAACTCGCGCGTCGCGGTGCTCACTTCTTCTTCGCTGCCTTCTTGGATGCCTTCAGCGGGTTCAGCATCTTCTCCTTGGCGTCCGGCGGCGCGTCGTTGAGCGCGACGACGGGCAGGCCGCACGGGCCGAGCGCGCGCACGCGGACGTGGCGGCACGTCGCGGGCACCGACCACAGCGAGATGGTGCGGTGGCCGTTCTTGCAGATGTAGACGCTGGCGGTCGTTGCGGTCGTGGACGCTTCCATACCGGCTCCTCGGAGGAGGGGGTTTCCTGACCGGAGTTTACGCCAGCCGGCGGGCACGAGTGCCAGCGGTGCGGCGCGGCGGCCGCGGGAAGCCATCGGTGGGCCAGCCGATGTGCACGATCCCGATCACCCGCTCGCCGTCGCCCAGGCCGAGGAGCGTGCCCGACGCCGGCTGCAGCAGCGAGCTCGGCGTCCGCCAGTACGACGCGATCTCGCGCGCCCGGGCCGCCAGCATCACGTTCTGGATCGCGCACGCGCACGCGGCGTAGTCCTCGCGCGCGGTGTCCTCGTCGGTGTCGACCACCTGCGTCACGACGATCGCCGTCGGCGACCGGGTCAGCTTGCCGTCGTCGGTCGCGGCCACGAGCTGCCCGATCGTGACGGGGCCGATGACGGTGAACCGCCACGGCTCCGTGGTGTGGTGGTTCGGGGCGTAGACGGCGAGATCGAGCAGCTCGTCGATGACGGCGGGATCGATCGGCTCGGGCGTGAAGCCCTTCAGCGTCCGGCGCCCCCGGATGACCTCGTCGATCGTCATCGCACGACGCGGTGGATGAACGCCTTGTTGTCGTTCGTGTTCCACCGGGTGACGTAGACCCCAGTTCGGGCGACGGCGGTCGTCCAGAACAGGCGCGGCGTCGCGACGCGCAGGCGGGACCGGCTGCGGTTGCCGGGCGCGATCCGCCGTTCGTAGACGCGCGAGGTGCCGAGGTATTGCTCGACCCAGACCAGCACGCCGCCGCGCAGCGAGGGGTTCGAGAGCAGCTTCCGCCGGGAGCTCCGCACCGTGCTGACGCGGCCGGTGCGGACGTTGCCGATCAGCAGCCGCGAGCTCGTCATGCTGGTCTTGTGCCAGACGGCGAGCGAGCGGTCGATCGACGGGCGGCCCAGGTCGTCGGCACTTCCGATCACGTCGAGGAACTTCCGCTTGCCCGTGCGCATGTCGATGCTCATGACGCGCTTGCGGGCGCCCTGCGAGAGGACCGCCACCAGGTAGGGCCAGCTGACGGCGGGCTTCGACCAGCCGCCGGCCAGGTGGGTGACGGGCGCGCGGGTGCGCCACTTCACGACGGTCACGCCGGTGGGCTCGTGGTACGCCAGGTAGTCACCGCGGATCGAGGGCTCGGAGCCGCCGGCGAACGTCAGCGGCGGCCCGGCGGGCGGCCGCACGATGACCGAGGTGGCGCCGCTGTCGGCGCGCTGGGTGTAGGCGAGTGTGCCGTCGTCGGCGACGGCGGGATCGAGCTGGCTGCCGGGGCCGAGGGCGAGCTTCGCCGCACCCGCGGGCGCGACGAACAGGGCGAGCGCGAGCGCAGCCAGCGCGAGGGCGTTGACGCGGCGCATCGGGCGGTAGAGCATCGCCATCCGGTCGATGAAGGTCGCCGGCAGCGACGCGCCGGCGACGCGGCCGATGCCGAAGGCGGACAGCGCCAGCACGGCGGCCGTCGGACCCGACGCGGCGGCGGCGACGGCGACGACCAGGAACGTGGCGACGGGCTGGTAGGTGAGGACACCGACGCCGAGGCCCGCGCCGTACCCGAGCGACCAGACGGGCAGCGGCAGCTCGTGGTGCCAGCGCTCCGGCACCTGGCGCCGCGACTGGGGGACCGGCAGGCGCACGAGGCCCGACTCCCGCAGCACGCCGGCGATGGCGAGCGCGATCGCGACCGGCACCAGCGCCGCCGACCCGAACACGCCGAGCAGGAGCCCGACCAGCGCCGCGATGCCGATGGAGCCGGCGGCGAAGAGGAGCAGTGCGAGGGCGGTGCGGCGGCGTGTCCCGCACACGGCGGGAGAGATGGTCTCGACCATCGACACTCCTCAAGGGCTCCAGGCGCCCGAGACGCCCGCGATCAGGCCGGCCGTGCAGAGCGCGATGATCGTCAGCACGGCAGACCGGTGTCGTAGTAGGCCACGCAGAAGACGTTGCGGCGTCCGTAGCAGTAGCCGTGCAGCGCCGCATCGCCGTTCACGCGCCGGGGATGGTTCGCGCAGCAGTCCACGAGCTTGCGGATCTGGCCGCCGCAGCACCGGAACCACGAGCCCTGCATGCGCGCCTCGAGGTGATAGCGCTCGCGCACCCAGTCCTCGCAGATGCGCGTCCGTGGGGCGCGGGCGAGCAGCGACCCGTCCGGGCCCCGTAGGCGCTTGCCGGCGTTGTTGACCGGGTAGCCGTTGCGGTCGATGAGCCGGCCGAGGTTGTCGATGCGCTTGCCGTCGCTCGTACGCAGGGGCTTGCCCTGGCGGTCGATGCGCGGCTGCCGGCCGGGATGCGGGCAGGAGCCCGTGGTGAAGATGTGGCCGCAGAAGTGGTACGACTCCGCCTCCTCCGGCTCGACGGCGGCGGCGACCATGCGGCCGCCGGTGAGGGCCAGGACCCCCACGCCGACGCGCGCCAGGAAGGACCGTCGCGTGCCCGCGCCCGCAAGGCGCGCCGCGAGGTCGGCCGGGTCAGGCCGCCGCATGCGCCAGCCTCGCCCGGCCGAGGGCCAGCAGGCCCTCGATCTCCTCCAGCGTGTTGACCGTGCCCTTGGCGACCGTGACGCCATCGCCGAGCGCGACCATGAACGGCGTGCCGGGGACGCCCCAGCGCTCGATCGCCGCCTCGTCCTCGACGTCGTACACGAGGCGCACCGCCAGGCCCTCGCGGGCCAGCGCGCGCAGGGACGGCTCCAGGTCGTGGCACACGCGGCAGCCGGCGCCGAGGAAGGCGACCAGCTCCTCGCCGGAGCGCTCGATGCCGTCCAGCTCGGGGGCCTCGACGCCGAGCTCCGGGCCCTCCTCCGCCAGCTCCAGCGCGTGCCGCGGCGCGATGCGCAGCGCCAGCACACCGACCTGGCGGTACAGCGCCAGCACCAGCACGGCGAGTGCGGCGACGGCCATGCCGAGCACCACGATCGCCGACACGAGCAGGGCATCGCGAGACGGGGTGGGCGGCGCGATGGCGACGAGCGCGGCCAGCACGGCCAGGCCGAGCGCGCGGGCGATCAGCAGCCAGGCGGGGCGATCCGCTCCTGCACCGAAGCAGTTGCAGGGCAGAGCGCGTGCGCCGCGGGCCCGCGCGATCACGAGGTGGGTGGCGAACGCCAGCATCAGGAGCGCCGCAGCGGCGCCGGCGAGTCGCGGCGCGATGCCGCTGACGAGCCAGACCGCGAGGGTCAGCTCGACGGCGATCAGTGCGACCGTCGGGACGAGCCGCCAGACGGCGCACGACGGCTTTGCGATCGCGCAGCTTTGCTACCGCCGCCGCCAGGAGTACCCCGGCGACGACGAGTCCGAGTACCGTCGTCACACTCGCCCTTTCTTCGGTCTCGCGGAGGACCCCTCCCGTCAATTATGGGTACATTCGCCCGAACATGCCTGCTTCTCGCACGTTCACGTACGACGTCGGGCTCACCTGGGACGGCGGCCGCGCCTCGACCGCCACTGCGGGCGAGCGACCACCGATCCGCGTCGCGCCGCCGGAGGACTTCCCGTTCGGTGATGCCGCCTCCTGGAGCCCCGAGCATCTGTTCCTCGCGTCCCTGTCGTCCTGCACCCTGCTGGCGTTCCTCGCGCACGCCGCGAACGGCGAGATCGACGTCGACTCGTATACCGCGGAGGTGTCCGGCACGATCACGCGCCGCAAGGCGGACGGCCGCTACGCGTTCGTCCAGGTCGTGCTGTCGCCCCGGGTCGTGGTCGGTCCCGGCCAGGCCGATGCGGCACGCGAGCTGACGCCGAAGGCCGAGCGCGACTGCTTCATCTCGGCCGGCACCACGGCCGAGATCGACGTGCGCTGGGAGATCACCGAGCGATGATCCGGGCCCTCGTACCGGCCGATGCCGAGCGCTGCGACGCGATCGTCGCGTCGCTGCCGGACTGGTTCGGCAACGACGAGGGCATCGCCGAGTGCGCCGCCGCGGTGCGGGCGCAGCCGGGCCTCGTCGAGGTCGTCGACGGCGAGGTGGCCGGCTTCCTGACCTGGAAGCAGCACCACCCCGGATCGGCCGAGATCACCTGGCTCGCGGTGCACCACGACCACCGCGGCCGCGGGCTCGGGTCGGCGCTGGTCGAGCAGCTCGCGACGACGCTGCCGCCGGCGAGCTACCTGACCGTGAAGACGCTGTCGGCCGCGTGCGACTACGAGCCCTACGAGAGCACGCGGGCGTTCTACCGGGGGCGGGGCTTCGCGGAGCTGATCGAGCTCGACATCTGGGGCCCGGAGAACCCCGCAACGCTGTTCGTGCGGCCGCTGTAGCATCCGCGCCATGCAGCCGAACCGCTCCTACGAGGCCGGCTTCGCCGGAGTCGGCCTCACGTACGCCCGCCTGCCGCTCGAGCTCGACCCGGCGGGATACGCGGGCGCCGACGTCGTGATCCTCGGCGCCCCGTTCGACGAGGGCGTCTCGTACCGGCCGGGCACGCGCTTCGGTCCGCGCGCCATCCGCCAGGCCGAGGACGTCGGAGCGCCGGCCGAGCGCCCGAACATGGAGCTCGGCGTCGATCCCTACAGCGTCATGCGGGTCGTCGACGGCGGTGACGTCGACGTGCGCTCGGCCAACCTGGTCGCCTCGCACGCGGCCCTCCAGACCGGCGTCGCGCAGGTGCTCGCCGCGGGCGCGAGCGCCGTCGTGCTGGGCGGCGACCACTCGCTGTCGATGCCCGTGCTGCGGGCGGTCGCCGACCACCACGGCCCCGACGGGTACTCCGTGATTCACTTCGACACGCACGCCGACACCGGCCTCGACATGTCGGAGGCGCCGCACGGCATCCCGTTCTCGAGCGCCGTGCAGGACGGCTACCTGCGCGGCGGCAACATCATCCAGATCGGCCTGCGCGGCAACTGGCCCTACCCCCACGAGTTCGACTGGATGCGCGAGCAGGGCTTCCGCTGGCGGACGATCACCGAGGTGATCGAGCTGGGCATCGCCGCGGTGGTGCGCGAGGCGATCGACTTCGCGAAGTCCCGGGCCCCGCGCACGTACCTGACGATCGACATCGACGTGCTCGACCCCGCGTTCGCTCCCGGCACCGGCACCGCCGAGCCCGGCGGGCTGATGACCCGCGAGCTGCTCTACGCCGCACGCACCATCGCGAGCGAGGTCGATCTGTGCGCGATGGACCTCGTCGAGGTGTCGCCGCCGTACGACCCGACGGGCATCACCGCCATGGCCGGTCATCGCGTCGTCTACGAGACGCTGTCCGGCATGGCGTTGCGGCGCAGCGGCAACCCGGCGCGGCCCGAGCGCTCGTGACGGAGCTCGTCGCCTACGCCGACCTGGCCGGCGACCCGCTCGTGCGCGCGACGCTGGCCGGCGACGTCGAGGGTGCCGAGCGGGCCATCTTCGCCGAGCCCGGCGGGCTGGCCGGCGCGGTCGCGCGCCGGGTGCTCGGCTCGGCCGGCCCGTTCGCCCGTGCCGCCCGGGCGGGCCTCGCCGACGAGGCGCGCCTGCAGATCGCCGGCGCCGAGCTCGAGCGGCTGGGCGCCGCGGCGCACGGGCTGCAGCTGCGGGTGGGCGGCGCCACCGCGCCGACCGGCCTGGCCGGGCGCCTGGCGGCCGAGAGCGGGTGGGGACGGCACGCCGCCGACCTGGCAGCCTTCCACGAGCGCGAGGGCGTCGGCGCGCTGGCCGTCAACCGCGTGCTCCGCGTCGACGAGACCGGGCTGCACGGCATCGTGCACGCCGACCCGATCAGCCTCGCCGACCTGGTCGGGCGGGAGGAGCTGCGCGCCGACCTGCTCTCCGACCTGGCCGCGTTCACCAGCGGCGAGCCGGCCAACGACGCGCTCCTGTACGGCCGGCCGGGCACCGGCAAGTCGGCCACGGTGCGCGCCTGCGCCGCCGAGTTCGCCGACCGCGGGCTGCGCCTGATCCAGGTCGCCCACGACGAGCTCGAGCACATCGACGCCGTGTTCGAGGCCGTCGCCGGTACGGGCCCCTGGTGCCTGCTGTTCCTGGACGACCTCGTGTTCGACGACGCGTCGCGCGCCGACCGGGCGCTGCGCGCCGCGCTCGAGGGCGGCGTCGTGGCGCGCCCGCGCAACGTGCTCGTGTGGGCGACGTCGAACCGGCTCAACATGACCCACATGACGCACTCCGAGCGCGCCGACGAGATCGACGAGGTCGAGGCGCGCGGCGAGAAGATGGCGCTCGCCAACCGGTTCGGCCGGCGCGTCCGGTTCGACCTGCGCGGCGAGGACTGGTACCTGCAGATCGCGCTGCGCCTGGTCCGGGCCCGGCTCGGGCGGGTGCCCGAGGGCGCCGACGTCGCGGCGCTGCGCTACTGCCGCACCGGCGCGGGGCCGACGCCGCGCACCGCCCACCACTTCGCGGCGCAGTACCGGCCGTGAGCGGGAGCCGACGCCAAGCGCGCCGCCGCCGAGGCCGCCGTCGCGGCCGAGGTGCGCAGCGGCATGGCGCTCGGGCTCGGCACCGGCTCGACGGCCAACTTCGTCACGATCGCGATCGGTCGTCTGCTCGTGGACGGCGAGCTCGACGGCATCGTCGCGGTGCCGACGTCGGAGGCGACGGCGGCGCTGGCGCGCGAGCACGGGGTGCCGCTGACGACGCTCGCCGAGCAGCCGCACCTGGCGGTGTGCATCGACGGAGCCGATGAGATCAGCCCCGAGCTCGGGCTCGTGAAGGGCCTCGGCGGCGCGCTGCTGCGCGAGAAGATCGTGGCCTCGGCGGCCGACCGCTTCGTGGTCGTCGCCGACGACTCCAAGCGGGTCGCGCGCCTGGGCGAGCGGGCGCCGGTGCCGGTCGAGGTGATCCCCTTCGGCGCCGCGGTGTGCGCCCGCGCGCTGGCGTGCGTTCGGCTGCGAGCCGGTGCTGCGGGAGGGCGTCGTGACCGACGAGGGCAACGTCATCCTCGACTGCGCGTTCGGTCCGCATCGACGACCCGCAGGCGCTGGCGACGGCGATCCGCGCGATCCCGGGCGTGGTCGAGCACGGGCTGTTCCTCGGGATGGCGCAGGCCGCCTACGTGGCCGGCGCGGGCGGCGTCGAGATCGACCTCAGGTAGCGCGCAGGCGGGCAGTCGCCTCGGCGTCGATCGCGTAGTGCTCCGGCAGCCGCACGAGGCGATCGTCGCCGCCCGTGTAGCGGATCACGACGGAGTACTCGCGCTCCGCCGCCTCGACCGTCACGAAGCCGAGCACGACGTCGCGCAGCACGTCCTCCGCCGGTCGCGTGAGCGGCTCGCCGTAGCCGGCGCCGCCCGGGAGCCGCAGGTGCACGTGGGCGTCCAGCTCGAGCGGCACGAGCGTCTTCGCCGGCGGATGCTCGCCGCTCGCGAGCACGTACTCGCCGATCGAGCCGGGCCTGCCGCCGTCGACGCCGCGGCCGGCGAACTTGAGGCGGTCGATGATGGTCGACACGCCCCAGTAGCCGTCGCCGCGGTAGCTCGACTCGGTCTGCATGCCGAGCCCGCCCCGCCAGCGACCGGCGCCGCCGGAGTCGGCGAGCAGCTCCTTGCGGTGCATCACGAGCGGCGTGCGGGTCTCGTACACCTCGGCCGGCACGCCGGCGACGCCGCTCGGGAAGCCGTTCGTCTGCAGGCCGTCCTTCGTCGCGCGCGCGCCGGCGCCCCCGGACTGGAAGAGCGTGAACGTGAACAGGTCGTCGCGCCCCGGCCAGGTGCCCCGCCAGACGGTCAGCCAGGACGACTCCGCGCCGCCCGCCATCAGCTTGCCCGGCATCGCCTTCGCGAGCGCGCCGAAGATGGTGCACGGCAGCATGTGGCCGATCAGGTGCCGGGCGGCGACCGCTGCCGGCTCCTGGCAGTTCAGGATCGAGCCCAGCGGCGCCGTCGTGGTGACCGGCCGGAAGGCGCCCTCGTTGTGCGGCACCTCCGGGTTCAGCGCCGCCTTGATGGCGAACGACGAGTACGCCTGCGTGTAGTTGAGCACCACGTTGATGCCCGACGGGCTCTGGCCCGAGGAGCCGGTGTAGTCGATCCGCACCGAGTCGCCGTCGACGGTCACGGCCACGACGATGTGCACGGGGATGTCGTTGAAGCCGTCGCTCCACGTGTCGTTGGTGTACGTGCCGTCGGGCAGCGCGCAGGATGGCCTCGCGCAGCGCCTGCTCGGAGCGGCGGATGATCTCGTCCGACAGCTCCTCGCAGTCGGGCAGGTCGAACTCGTCCAAAAATCGCACGAGGTCGCGCGCGCCGACGTCGTTGCAGGCCATCTGCGCCCACAGGTCGCCGATCGTCTCGTCCGGCACGCGCACGTTCGCCCGCACCATCCGCACCAGCGTCTCGTTCGGCTCGCCGCGGCGCATGAGGTGCATGATCGGGATCCGGATGCCCTCCTCGTAGATCTCGTTCGCGCCGCCGCCGTAGACGCGGCCGCCGACGTCGGGCGAGTGGCAGCACGAGGCGAAGAAGGCGACCACGCGGCCACGGTGGAAGACCGGCGTCACGACCGTCATGTCGTTGATCTGGCCGGCCGTCTGCCACGGGTCGTTCGTGATCAGCACGTCGCCCGGCTCGAGCGTGTCCGGCGGGTGGGCGGTCATGAAGTGCCGCATGCCGGTGGCCATCGTGTTGATGTGGCCGGGCGTGCCGGTGAGCGACTGGGCCATCATGTTCGCGTTGCGGTCGAACACGCCGCACGCCAGGTCCTGCGACTCGCGGACGACGGTCGAGAAGGCGGTGCGCATCAGCGTCACCTGCTGCTCGTTGACGACCGAGAGGAGGCGGTTCCAGAGCACCTCGAGGCGGAGGACGTCCATCACGCCACCGTCACCACGAGGTTCCAGCGGTCGTCGACGACGCCGTCGCCGCCGGGGCCGATGACGAGGGTCGACTCGCGTTCCTCGACGATCGCCGGCCCCTCGATGCGCGCGCCCGGCGCGAGCCGGTAGCGGTCGTAGACCGGGGTCGCCGTGAGGCCGCCGAGCTCGGGATGCCAGGCCTGCCGCTCGCCCTTCAGCGCGGGCCCGGACTCGCCCGCCACGGCCAGCGCCACGGTCGGCCGCGGGCCGGACGACTGGACGCGCCAGGAGATCGTCTCCAGCGCGACGCCCTCGGGCCCGAGCCGGCCGTAGAGCCGCTCGTACTCGGCCTCGAACGCCGCCCGCACGACTGCGGCGTCGCGACTCGCGGGCCACTCGACGCGGATCTCGTGGCCCTGCCCGACATACCGCATGTCGGCCTCCCGCGTGTGCGTGATCTGGTCGGCGCGACGCCGGACGAGACCAGCACGTCGACGCCCTCTCGCTCCATCTCGGCCAGCAGGCCCTCGGCCGCGATCCCAGTCGAGCGTGTCGAGCGGCGCCGGCCAGGAGCGCACGAAGTCGAACGCGAGCGGCGCGACCAGGAAGCCGATGGTCGACATCACGCCGGCGCCGAACGGCACGATCAGCGTCGGCGCGCCGAGCGCGCGGGCGACGCGGTAGCCGTGCACCGGCCCGGCGCCGCCGAAGGCGAAGACCGGCAGGCCGCGCGGGTCGCGCCCGCGCTCCAGCACGTGCACGCGGGCGGCGTCGGCCATCGACTCGTTGACGATCTGGTGGATGCCCCAGGCGGCCTCCTCGACCGTCGAGGCCGAGCGGCTCGGCGACACGGTCGGCGATCGCCTCGCGCGCGCCCTCGAGGTCGAGCTCCATGCGGCCGCCGAGGAAGTACGCCGGGTCGAGGTAGCCCAGCACGAGGTCGGCGTCGGTGACCGTCGGCTCGGTGCCGCCGAGGCCGTAGCAGACCGGCCCGGGATCGGCGCCCGCCGAGTCGGGGCCGACCTGCAGCAGGCCGAGCGAGTCGACGCGCGCGATCGAGCCGCCGCCGGCGCCGATCTCGATCATCTCGATGACGCGCGATCTTGACCGGCAGGCCGGAGCCCTTCTTGAAGCGGTAGCGCGCGGTCGACCTCGAACTCGCTCGCCGTCAGCGGCTCGCCGTCGATGATCACGGCGAACTTGGCGGTGGTGCCGCCCATGTCGAAGGAGAGCAGGTCCGAGACGCCGGCGGCGGCGCCGTAGTGGGCGGCGGCGAGCGCGCCGGCGGCCGGGCCGGACTCCAGCAGGCGCACCGGGAAGCCGCATCGCCGTCTCGACCGTCGCGATGCCGCCGGACGACAGCATCAGGCGGAACACGCCGGCGAACCCGACCCGGGCGAGGCGCTGCTGCAGCTCGCGCAGGTACTCCTCCGTGCGGCCCTGCACGTAGACATTCACGATCGTCGTCGAGGTGCGCTCGTACTCGCGGAGCTCCGGCACGACCTCGGACGAGATCGAGATGCGCATGTCGGGCGCGACGCGCAGCACGGCCTCGCGCGCGGCCCGCTCGTCGGCGGGGTTGATGTAGGAGTGCAGGAAGGCGATCGCCATCGCCTCGACGCCGGCCTCGGCCAGCTCGCGCGCCAGCCGCTCGACGAAGTCGACGTCGAGCGCCTCGCAGCGGCGTGCCGTCGGCGAGCGTGCGCTGCGGCACGTCGAAGCGCAGGTAGCGCGGCACGATCGGGTCGGGCATCTCCAGGTCGATGTCGTACAGCTCGAAGCGGATCTCGCGGCCGATCTCGATGCGCGTCGCGGAAGCCCGCGCGTCGCCAGCAGCGCGGTGCGGGCGCCCTTGCGCTCGATGATCGCGTTCGTGACGAGCGTCGTGCCGTGGATGACCTGGTCGATCGACGACGGCTCGACGCGTGGCGCCCGGCCGCGTCGACGAGCACGGTTTCGACCGCGAGGGAGGGGTCGTCGGGCGTCGTCAGCGACTTCGCGACGGTGAACGCGCCCGTGGCGTCGTCCACGAGGATCAGGTCCGTGAACGTACCGCCGATGTCTGCCCCGACGCGCCGCATCAGAGGCCCGGGAACTTCTCGAGCCCGAAGATGTCGACGGTCGCCGAGCGCTGCTGCGCGAGCATGCCGCCGTCGGAGAAGACGATCGATCCCGTGACGTACTGGGCGTCGTCCGAGGCCAGGAAGACCGCCGGCCCCGCCATGTCCTCCGGCGAGCCGATGCGCGCCAGCGGAACGTTCGACCCGCGCTTGCGGCGCTCCTCGTCCGGCAGGCCCTTGGTGTCGATCGAGCCCGGCACCAGCGTGCAGATGCGGACGCCGTAGGGGCCGAGGTCGAGCGCCAGGGCGCGGGTGAACGCCTCGATGCCGCCCTTGGCCGCGTCGTACGCCGCGTTGCCGCGGTGCGCCTTCGAGGCGCCGCCGGACGAGAGGTTGATCATCACGCCCGACCGCTGGTCGCACATCAGCTTCGCGGCCCGCACGGCCATGTTGTACGAGCCCGTCAGGTTGACGGCGATGATCGAGTCCCACCAGTCGTCGTCCGCCTCCAGGAAGTGGCGCTCGGTGGCGGTCAGGGCCGCGTTGTTGACGAGGATGTCCAGCTTCGAGAACCGCTCGAGCGTGGCCGCGAACACGCGGTCGCAGTCGTCGCGCGAGGTGACGTCGCAGCGCACGGCGAGCGCGGCCCCGAGCGGCGCGGCGACCTCGTCGGCGGCCTCTCCGTTGACGTCGGCGATGACCACGCTGGCGCCCTCCGCGGCGTAGCGCTCGGCGATCGCGCGGCCGATCCCGCTCGCGCCGCCGGTGACGATCGCGACCTTGCCGTTGAGCCGGCCATCAGGCATAGCTGTTCTCCCATCTGCCGGTGAGGGCGGGACGATCGAGCCGGAACCGGCCGATGTCGTGCGGCGTCGCGCCGTGCGTGGCCAGGTTGGCCAGGATGCGCCCGATCACGACGCCGAACTTGAAGCCGTGCCCGGAGCAGGCCGAGCCGACCACGATCTGCGGGTGGGCCGGATGGCGGTCGATGATGAAGTCCTCGTCGGGGGTCATGGTGTACCGGCACGACACGTCGGCGACCGTGCGGCCGGTGAGGCCGACGATCGTCCGCCCCACGAAGGCGTCGAGCTGGCGCCGGATGTCGGGGATGATCGAGCGGTCCTCGTCGGCCGGATCGACGGCCGGGCCGATGCGGTCGACCATGCACTTGACGCCGACCGGCGTCCCCTCGATCGGGAACGCCGAGCAGAGCGTCGTCGACCCGGGCAGCCGCGCGATGACGAGCGGGAAGCGGCCGGGCATGAACGCCGCCGGATCGACCGGCTCGAAGAACGCGAGTTGCTCCTTGAGGATGGTCAGCGACGGCGTCAGGCCGAGTCCGGCGAGGAGCGGGCCGATCCAGGCGCCGTTCGCGAGTACGCAGGCGTCGCCGGCGACCTCGCCGGCGTCGGTCGACACGCGCACCCCGTCGCCGTCGGGTGCGACGGCCGTGACCGTGACGCCCTCGCGCAGGTCGGCGCCGGCGGCGCGCGCCTGGGTGGCGAGCCCGGCGAGGCAGCGGTCGGCGCGCAGCATCGCGTAGTCGGGCTGGTAGAAGCCGACCGCGTCGTCGGTGGGGTTCAGCTGCGGGAACCGGCGGCGGATCTCGGCGGCGTCGAGGTCGTCGTACGGCACGCCGGCGAGGGCCATGGTGATGCGCATCTCGGCGACGTACTTCGCGTCGGGCGGCCCGAAGTCGAGGCCCCCGGTCGGCACGATCAGCGTCTCGTCGAGGTCGCCGGCGAGCTCGGCCCACAGCCCGTACGACTCGCGGGCGAGCGCGATGTAGTCGGCCGACTGGTACGTGAGCCGGATGATCCGCGACGGGCCGTGCGACGCCCCGCGGTCGTGGCCGAAGGCCCGCGCCTCGAGCACGGTCACCTGTCGGCCGTCGCGCGCGAGGTGGTAGGCGGTCGCGAGGCCCATCAGGCCGCCGCCGATGACGATGACGTGCATGACGGCAGGAAGCGTAAGCGAGCCGGCGGGGTCGCCGCGTCCCTCCATCCGGCTAGCCTCGCCATCGGACCACATCGACGCGCGCCCGAACTGCAACGCACTCCCACACAACCGCAACGGTCCGCGCCAATCGCGCGATCCGCGCGGCTCCCGCGCGCCTTCCATGTTGGGGTCAGACCCCAGAAACGCCCATTTCGGGGTCAGACCCCGGCTCTTTCCCGCTGGCCTGGCGGGCGTGCTGGAAGAACTGCAGGCGGGCTAGCCGCCGACGAAGCTCGTGGGATCGAGCGCCGCCAGGCGGAGCGTGAGCGGATCGGTGCGGCTGCCGCGGTCCTCGGCGTCCTCCTTGCGGCGGAGGGCGCGCTTCACCATGTGACCGCCGATCCACGTGCCGGGCTCCGGCGGGAGGCGGCCGGCCGGCGCGCGGGCCAGCAGGGTCCGCGCCCAGTCGTCGTCGCGCCGCAGCGCCATCGACGCCAGTGCGCGGCCGGCGGTGTGCGCCGGGGCGACGCCGTTGCCGGAGAAGCCCGCGGCGACGATCACCTCGGGCGCGCCCGGCAGGCGATGCAGGAACGGGAGGCCGTCCAGCGCGTAGTCGATCGGCCCGCACCAGCTCGCCGCCGCCGGCGTCTCGGCCAGCCGCGGGTAGTTGCGGTGCAGGTGGTGCAGCACGACGTCGGCGCGGCCCGACGGCGCATCGAACTTGGGGCCGATCCGCCCCGCCAGCGCCAGCAGACCGCCGCCCTTGCCGAACACCACGCGGCCGTCGCGCGTGGGCCGGTAGTAGTTCACCAGCCGCCGCGAGTCGGACACGCACGGGCCGTCCTGCCACGTCCAGCCGATCTCCTCGAGCACGGCCTCGAGCGGCGGCGTCGCGATCACGTCGGACGATGTCACCACCAGCGACCGCCGCACCTCGGGCAGCCGCGCCGCCCAGGCGTTCACCGCCAGCACCACCGCGCCGGCGTGCACGGTGCCGCTCGCCGTCGTCACGGTGGGCGGCGACGTCCGGCCGAGCTCCGTCATCTCGGTGCCCTCGTGGATGCGGATCCCGCGCGCCTCGGCCACCCGCGCCAGCCCGCGGGCCAGCGCGGCGGGCTGCAGGTGCGCGACGTCGGGATCGAACACGCCGGCGAGATGCTCGGCGGAGCCGGAGAGGCGCGCCACCTCCGCCGCGTCGAGCGGCTCGAGCGCCTCGCCGACGCCGGCCGCGGTGAGCGCTGCCACCGTCGCGTCCCACGCGCCGACCTGCGCCTCGCTGGTCGCCGCCCAGACCCAGCCGTTGCGCCGGTAGGCCGCGTCGATGCCGTGCTCGTCGCAGAAGCGCCCGATGGCGGACACCGACTCCGCCGCCTGCCGCGCCAGCCACACCGCGTCGGCGGTCGGCCCGAGCTTCTTCAGCGATCCGAACTTCGACCACATCGTCATGGCGAAGCCGCCGTTGCGCCCGCTCGCGCCGCCGCCGCACACGTCGGCCTCGAGCACCACGATGTCGGCCGACGGCTCGAGCTCGCGGATCTGGAGCGCCGTCCACAGGCCGGTGAACCCGCCGCCGACGACGCACACGTCGCAGCGCACGTCGCCGGCCAGCTGCGGCCGCCGGGGCACGTCGCCGAGCGCCTCGGTGAGCCAGAGCGAACGTGTCACGAGAGCGCCGTCCGCTCGCGCTTCCAGGGCAGCGGGGTGGCCGGGTCGGCGGTGTCGATCTCGCGCGCCAGCCGGTGCCCGTCCCAGATCGCGTCGGCGATCACCCGCGGCGCGACGCAGTCGCCGATCGCGTAGACGCCCTCCAGGCTCGCCGGGGTCGTCGGCCAGCTCGCGGAACAGCGCGTCGTCGGAGAGGCGCTGCGTCGTCAGCACGACGCCGTCGCAGGCGATCTCGAACGCGTCGCCGTAGACCGTCTTCGCCGCGCACGCCCGCGGTCGTGATCGCGTGAACGGTGTGGTCGGTGCACGAGGCGGATGCCGAGGTCGTGCAGGTGCTGGCGCAGCAGCGGGCCCTCCAGCGCCGCGTCCGACTCCGGCGGCCACCTTCTCGAGCGGCGTCACGATCGTCACCTCGCTGCCCTCGCGCGCAGCAGCTCGGCCAGGCCGGAGCCGGCGTAGTAGCCGTCGCAGTCGTAGACGACCACGGCGGCCGGGCGGGCGCTTGCCCTCGAGCATCACCTGCTCCGGCGTGAGGCAGTGCGGGACTGCGAGGCGTCGGCGCCGGCGATCGGCCCGCGCGTGACGCCGTTCAGGCCGACCGGCGACCAGCGGGAGCCGGTCGCGATCACGACCAGCTCGGCGCCGTAGTCGCGCACGGCGTCGGCGGTCAGGCGCTCGGCGGCGATGAGCTCGACCTCGACGTTCCGCAGCTTCTGCCAGCTGGATCCGCCGCCAGTCGCGCACCGGCCCCACTCGCCGCAGGCCCGGGCAGGCGGGGCACCCAGCGCATGATGCCCGCCGATCTCGCTCGGCGGCCGTCGACGAGCGTGCACGCGTCCCGACGCCGCGCTTGCCGAGCACGATCGCGCACTCCATGCCGGCCGGCCCGGCCCCGACGACGAGCACGTCGCGCTCGGGCGTTGGCCGCGCGCTGGAAGCGCTCCGGATGCCAGCCGCGGCGGTACTCCTCGCCGGCGGTCGCGTTCTGCGTGCAGCCGATGTGGCCGTGCGCAGTCGCCCTTGAGATGCAGACTGTTGCAGCCGATGCACTCGCGGATGTCGTCCGAGCCGCCCCTCGTCGATCTTCTGCGGCAGGAACGGGTCGGCGATCGACGGCCGCGCGGCGCCGATGATGTCCCAGACGCCCGAGCGGACGATCTCGGCCATCAGGTCGGCGTTCGTGAGGCGCCCGACGCCGACGATCGGCTTCGCTCGGTCGCCTGCCGCACCTGGCCCGTCCACTCGAGCTGCCAGCCCTCGCTGGAAGAAGCGCGACGACGCCGGAGTCGACCGACCACTCGGTGATCGAGCCGACGTGGACGTCCCAGAGGTCGACGAGGCGGTCGGCGAGGCGGATGAACTCGAGGCCCTCGTCGAGCTGCACGCCGGCCCCGCCCGCCGCGGATCGACGGCGATGCGCGCAGGCGATCGCGCAGTCGCGGCCGACGGCGTCGCGCACGGCTCGCCAGCAGTCTCGACCCAGAACCGCGCGCGGTTCTCCAGCGAGCCGCCGTACTCGTCGCGTGCGCTGGTTGTAGTACGGCGACAGGAACTGGCCCAGGCAGGTACGGTGTGCGCGCCGTAGACGTAGACGATGTCGAAGCCGGCGTCGCGCGCCCGCTCCGCGGCGCTTCACCCAGTCGGCCTGGATGCGGCGGATGTCGGCCTTGGTCCATCGCCCGCGGCGACGAGGCCGTTGAAGTCGCTGGCGATCTGCGACGGGCCCGAGCGAGCGGCAGGCGCGACTCGCCGTTCTGCGCCGTGCACGCCGCTGTGCGACAGCTCGATGCCGGCCAGCGCGCCGTGCGGCGTGCGCCGCGCTCGCGCCGTGACGCCGAGGTGCGCGCATGTCGTCGTCGTCCCACAGCGCGGACGTGCGACGAAGGGCGTCTCGTCGGCGTCGGCGCTGAACGGACGCAGTACTCGGTGCAGACCGCGGCCCAGCCGCCCTCGGCCTTCATCGCGCGATGGTGCGCCTGGCGACCACGGCTTCTCGACGCCGAAGCCGGTGCAGTGCGGCACCTGGTAGAAGCGGTTGCGCAGGGTCTTCGGCCCGATCTGGAGCGGCTCGAAGAGGATGTCGTGGCGCGGGTCGCGGGCCATGCCCGCGAGCGTACGGGCAGCCTGACTGGCGCGTCAAACGCGGGCGGGCGATGCGTCTGCAGCCCCGCCGTCCCGAGGTGTGAACGGGATCACCGCCAGCGTCACCGCCGCCGCGGACACGAACACCAGGGGCGTGGAGGCGTGGTACAGCGGCAGCCAGGCCACGGGCGCGGCCGCCGCGCCGACGAACTTCGACGCCTGGTAGGCCGAGACGACGCCCGCGCGGTTGGTGTCCGACGTCTCGACGGCAATGGTATTGAGGCCGGCCCAGAGCAGCGCCGAGGCCGCACCGCCCGCCGTCCAGGCGATCGCCAGCACCAGCGGCGTGTCGGCGAACCCCAGTGCCGCGACGAACGCCGCACCGACGATCGAGCCGATCACGGCGCCGCGGTGCGCACCGATGCGCTCGACCACGCGGCCGGCGGCGTT
Organism: uncultured Actinomycetes bacterium; assembly: GCA_963722525.1. Lineage (GTDB taxonomy): Bacteria > Actinomycetota > Thermoleophilia > Gaiellales > F1-60-MAGs149 > VFJZ01. The sequence continues at coordinate 3,374,494 of CAVRMM010000002.1, forward strand.
GCCGAGCACGAAGCCGGCGGCGCCGTAGGCGGCGAGGATCAGGCCGCGCGGGGAGGACGCGAGGTCGAACGCGTCGTCGATGCGCAGCGAGACGAGGAACGGCAGGCCGGTGAACCCGAGATAGCCGGCGCATGCCGCCGCGGTCAGGCAGGCCATCCGCCGGTTCAGCAGCGCCTTCAGGGACGCTCTCTGGCCGCTGGTGCGGACGGGGTCCTTCGGCGGCATCAGCATCAGCCCCAGCGCCACCACGGCCGGGGCGAAGAACGCGAGCCGCCACGACACCTCGGCCGCGAGGCCGCCGAGCAGCGGCGCGAACGAGATGCCGGCCGCCTGCACGCCCGCGAAGGTGCCGATCGAGCGACCGAGCCGCGCCCGCGGTACGACGTCGGCCAGCGCGGCCATCAGCAGCGGCGTCGTGAAGGCGTTGGCGGCGCCCTGGGCGGCGCGGCCGATCAGGAACACGCCGATCGTCGGCGCCACCGCCGTCGCCACCGACGCGATCGCGTACGCCAGGTACGCGCCCTGCACGGTACGGCGCCGGCCGAGGCGCTCGCCGAGCGTGCCGCTGAACACCTGCAGCACGGCGAACGGCACCAGGTAGGCGGGCACCGCGAGCGCGATCTCGCCGGTGGTCGCGCCGAACGCCTCGCGCAGCTCCGGCACCAGCACGGCCAGCACCGCGCCGCCGAACGGACCGATGAACCCGCCCAGGTGCAGCGGCAGCGTCGCGAAGCGCCCCGTCCCCGTCACGGGAGCAGTGTGGCGGCGATCTGCTCGCGCGCGATGCGCTCCATGTCGTCGGCGGTGACCGAGCCCGGGTGCAGGAGCACGTGCAGCGTCAGCCCGTCGACCAGGGCGACGAACCGGCGCGCCCAGTCGTCGGCGTCGACGGCGCGGAACGAGCCCGCCTCGACACCGGCCCGGACGCTGTCGGCGATGCGCGCGCGCCACGAGTCGTAGATCCGCTCGTGCAGCGCGCGCAGCTCCGGATCGCGCTGCGCCTGGCGCCAGAACTCGACCCACACGACCTGCGCGGCGATCTGCGCCTCGGTGCGGGGCGTCGCCACCTCGGCGTGGGCGCTCAGCTCCTGCAGCGGCGTCGACGCGCCGGCGAGCGCGTCGTCGAGCCGCCGGCCGAAGCGGCGGGCGGCCTCGACCAGCGCCGCGCGCAGCAGGTCGTCGCGGCTCGCGAACCAGTAGGCGATCGTGCCGGTCGCGACATCCGCCGCGGCAGCGATGTCCCGCACCGTCGTCGCCTCGTAGCCCTTGGAGGCGACGAGGCCGATGGCGGCGTCGAGCAGCTGTTCGCGGCGGAGCGTCTCGAGCGAGATGCGCGACATCAGCCGAGCGGCGCCGACCCCGGCCAGGCGCAGAGGCCGCCGCGGCCGCGCTTTGCGAGCTCGTTCGCGACGATCAGCTTCTGGATCTCGTCGGTGCCCTCCCAGATGCGGTCGACGCGCAGGTCGCGGTAGAGGCGCTCGACCGGGTTCTCGCGCATGTAGCCGCGGCCGCCGAGCACCTGCACGCAGCGGTCGGCGACGCGGTTCGCCATCTGGGAGGCGAACAGCTTCACGGACGCCGACTTGGCGTGGAGCGTCTTGGCGTCGATCTCCTTGCGGTCGATCTCCCAGGCGATCTGGTACGTCATCGCGCGGGCGGCCTGCAGCTCGACGGCGCAGTCGGCGAGCTGGAACGCGACCGCCTGGTAGTCGAAGATCCGGCTGCCGAACTGGCGCCGCTCCATGGCGTAGTCGAACGCCACGTCGAGGCAGCGCTCGGCGCCGCCGAGCGAGCGGGCCGCGATCAGCAGCCGCTCGTCCATGAACCACTCCTTCGTCAGCTCGAGCCCGCCGCCGAGCCCGCCGAGGATCTTCGCGTCGTCGACGTAGACGTTGTCGAAGGTGAACTCGGGATGCTCGAAGACGAACGCGTGCATGAAGCGCGGGCGGCGCGACTCGGCCACGCCGTCGAGGCCCTTGTCGACCAGGAAGCTGGTCAGGCCGTAGCCCTCGGCGTCGGCGACGACGATGAAGTAGTCGGCGATGTCGCCGGTGGTGACGAACCACTTCTCGCCGGTGATGCGCCAGCCGGCACCGTCGCGGACGGCCTTCGTCTCGAGCACGGACGGGTCGGACCCGGCGTGCTCCTCGGTGATCGCATACGCGTGGCGGCGCTTGCCGGCGATCTCCGGCCGCACGTACTCCTCCACCTGCTCGGGCGACGCGTACTTGAGCACGTTCGACGGGCGCCACGGCACGTCCCAGAGCGCGTTCGTGGCGCGGCCGAGCTGCTCGTGGACGAGCATCTGCTCGAACGACGAGTACGCCTGGCCGCCCCACTCGCGGGGCATGTTGATGCCGTGCAGCTCCAGGTCGATGACGGCGCGGCGGGCCTCGACGAGGTCGGCGGCCTCGAGGCCGTCGCGCTCGTCGCATGCGATCTCGAGCGGCAGCAGGTACGTGTCGCAGTAGTGCCGCGCCTTCGCGGAGATCTCGCGGTGGCGGTCGGTGAGCGTGATGTCCATGGTCTCCCTCAGTTCCTTGAGGAGCTCGCGGGCGACGATCAGGCGCATGATGTCGCTCGTCCCCTCCCAGAGCTCGTGCAGCTTGGAGTCGCGGAGCCACTTCTCCGCGGGATACTCGGGCGAGTAGCCGTACCCGCCGAGGGTCTTGACGCACGCGTCGGCCGCGAACGATCGCGGCCTCGGACGCCGCCAGCTTGGCCATCGCGGCCTCCTTGGCGGCCGGCCGGCCGGCGTCGAACAGGTGTGCTGCGTGGTGCGTGATCAGGCGCGCCTGGTCGACCTTCATGGCGGCGTCGGCGATGCGGAACGACACGGCCTGGAAGTCGGCGATGCGCTTGCCGAACGCCTGCCGCTCCTTGGCGTAGCCGATGGCGTACTCGACGGCCGCGCGGCCGGCGCCGACGGCGCTCGCCGCGAGCGTGATGCGCGACGCGTCGAACGTCTCCATGAGCCCGTAGAAGCCCTGGCCCTCTTCGCCGATTCGCTGGTCGTCGGCGACGAAGCAGTCGTTCAGGAACAGCTCGGCGGTGGGGATCGCGCGCTGGCCGAGCTTCGCCATCGGCGGCCCGACCGCGAAGCCCTCGGCGCCCTTCTCGACCACGAACGCCGTCACGCCGCGCGAGCGGGTGCCGGGCGCGACGGTCGCGAAGACGATGAAGTACTCCGCGATCGGGGCGTTCGAGATCCACGTCTTCTGGCCGTTCAGCACGTAGCCGCCGTCGACGCGCCGCGGCATGCGTGGTGATGGACGCGGCGTCCGATCCGGCGCCGGGCTCGGTGGTCGCGAGCGCGGCGAACACCGGCTTCGGCCCGCACAGCGGCGGCACCCAGCGGCGCTTCTGCGCGTCGTCGCCGAGCGCGATGATGGTGTGCGCGAAGAAGCCGCCCGAGCAGAGCAGGCTGGACAGGGCGTCGTCGCCCCACGACAGCTCCTCCGACACGAGGCACGCGGTGAACACGTCCTCGATGCCGCCGCCGCCGTACTCGGCCGGCAGCGAGAAGCTCGGCAGCCCGAGCTCGGCCGCGCGGTGCAGCAGTGGCGTCGGGTCGGGATGGTGGTGGTCGTCGTCGTAGGAGCGGGCGACGGGCCGCAGCTCGCGCTCGGCGAAGTCGTGGCACACCTCGATGAGTGCCTGCTGCTCGTCGGTGAGGTCGAGGAGGTTCGTCATTCCGGACATCGCTTTCGAACGAATCGTTCAGTTATCTGAACACGCGTTCAATTCTAACCTGACCTGTTCGCTTGCGCGCCGCCGTAAGATGCGATCGTGTTCGTCTCCGATGCCACCGAGGCCGACTTCCAGCAGCGGGTCCTCGACGTCTCCTTCGATGTCCCCGTGCTGGTCGACTTCTGGGCCGAGTGGTGCGGGCCGTGCCGCACGCTGACGCCCGTGCTGGAGGAGGCGGTCGAGGCACGCGGCGGCGCCGTGCGGCTGGTCAAGGTCGACACCGACGCCAACCAGAACCTGGCCGCGCAGTTCGGCGTGCGCGGCATCCCGAACGTGAAGGCGTTCCGCGACGGCCGGGTGGTCGACGAGTTCACCGGCGTCTCCCGCGCGCGCAGATCGACCGGTTCCTCGACGACCTCATCCCCAGCGCCGCCGATCTCGCGGCCGCCTCGGGCGACGAGGAGGCGCTGCGCGCGGCGCTGGTCGACGAGCCGCGCCACCTCGGAGGCGCGCCTCGCCCTCGGGCGCACGCTGCTGCGCCGCGGCGCGGCCGCCGACGCCGTCGACGTGCTGCGCGAGGCCGGGCACGACGCGGTCGGAGCGGGTCTCCTGGCGCGCGCCGAGCTGGTCGCGAACCCGGCCGTCGATCCCGAGGCGGCGGCCGCGATCGCGTCGCTCGACGACGATCCGGAGGGCACGCTGGAGCGGCTCATCGACGCCATCACCGGCTCCGAGCCCGACCGCCGCGACCGCCTGCGCCGCGTGATGATCGGCATCTTCGGCGAGCGCGGGAACGACGACCCGCTGGTGCAGCGGTACCGCCGGCGCCTGGCAGCGGCGCTGTACTGATCGGGCCTCCCGGGGTCAGACCTCGACCGGGACCGGCTCGTGGCCGTGCGACTGGGCCGAGCCCGAGCGCAGGCCGAAGAACGAGACCGCCGCGGCCAGCAGCGTCAGCGCGGCCCCGGCCCACATGGCGCCGTGCATGCCGACCACGAACGCGTCGGCGGCCCGCGCCTGCGCATCGGCGCCTGCCAGCTGGCCGACCAGCCGCCGTCTGGCCGCCGACGACGAGCTGCTGCAGCTCCTTCGGCGCGTTGCCGAACTCGTCGGCCGCCAGCTTCGCGACCACCGATCCCATCAGTGCGATGCCGACGGCGCCGCCGATCTGCCTGGCCGAGTTGAGCACGCCCGAGGCGATCCCCGACTTGGTCGGGTCGACGGCGCTCATCGCGGCGCCCGACAGGGCGGGCATGGTGAGCGAGATGCCGGCGCCGAGCAGGATGAAGAAGGGCCACATCGCGTTGTAGCTGGACGACTCCGTCAGCTGCGCGAGGCCGGCCATTCCGGCCGCGGCGAGCAGCATGCCGGTCGTCATCAGCGGCCGCGGGCCGATCTTGCCGTTGAGCCGGCCGGCGAGCGGCGCCACGAACAGGATGATCAGCGTCATCGGCATCGACCGGACACCCGCCTCGAGCGCCGAGTAGCCCTTGATGTTCTGGAAGTAGAGCGTCACGAAATACAGCGAGCCGAACAGCGACACGCCGACCAGCACGGCCACGGCGTTCGCCGCCGTGAACTGGCGGATCCTGAAGAACGACAGCGGCACCATCGGCTGGTCCACCCGCAGCTCCCACCAGATCCAGACCGCCAGCAGCACCACCGCACCGCCCAGCAGCGTGAGGATGTAAGCCGACGTCCACGAGTGCTCGTTGGTCTTGATGAGGCCGAAGGTGAGCGCCAGCAGGCTGGTCGTCACCAGCACGGTGCCGACGATGTCGAGGCTCGTCGCACTCGGGTCTCGCGACTCCACCACCGCCCACAGGCAGACCGCGATCGCGATCACGCCGATCGGGACGTTGACCCAGAACACCGACGCCCAGCCGAAGTGCTCGACCAGCACGCCGCCGACGACCGGGCCGATCGCGATGCCGAGGCCGGAGATGCCGGCCCACACGCCGATCGCCATCGGGATCTGGTCGCGGGGGAACGCGCTCACGAGAATCGACAGCGAGAGCGGGTTCATCAGCGCCGCACCGGTTCCCTGCAGGCAGCGGGCGATGATCAGCTGCGTGTCGGAGTCGGCCACGGCACAGAGGGCCGAGAAGACCGTGAAGAGGGCGACGCCGACGATGAACATGCGCTTCCGGCCGAACCGGTCGCCAAGCTTGCCGCCGAGCAGGATCAGCGCCGCGAACGTCACGACGTACCCGTTGACGATCCACTCGAGGTTGGCCGGCGAGGCGTCGAGCTCGCGCTGGATGGTCGGCAGCGCGACGTTCACGATCGTGTTGTCGAGCATGATCATGAACAGCGCGAAGCACATCGCGAAGAGCGTCCACCACTTGTGATTGGCGCGTTCGGTCATGGGAGCGGGTCCTCCACGGAGACGAGGGTGAGGAGGGCGCTCATGACACGCGCGGTGTCGCGCATGCCCTCGTCGCTCTCGAGTGCACTTCGGTAGGTCGCGAGCAGGCTGATCGCCACGCTGATCCACCCGATCATCTCCGGGTCGACGTCGGTGCGGATGTCGCCCTTCTCCGGCGCCTGGCGCATCACGCCCGCCGTGGTGGCGCTGTGATGGAACATCGCCGAGCGCAGCGCGCCGCCGATAGCCGGGTCGTCGGCCATCGCGATCGCGAGCGCGCGCATGCGCATCAGTTCGAGGATGTGCTCCCGACGCTGATCGCCGGTCATGCGGACAGGGGGAGACGCGGCCAGGCGATACAGGTTAGTGACTACATACTGACGGTCAAACGGGATCGTGCGCGTCGCGCTCCTCACGCTTGCGGCGCTCGTGCTGCGAGGCGTGCACGACCGCCCACGTCGCCGGGATGGCCCAGAAGATGCCGTAGCCGATCGCGCGTCCGACCGGCTGGTGAAGCGGGCCGAGGTGCGCGAAGAACAGCACCACGGAGAGCAGCGGCAGCGCGATCACCGCCTGCTTGCCCCCCTCCAGGGACTCCCACCAGAGGACCAGCCGGGGCGGAGGCTTCTGCGACACGTCGGCAGGATATCGTCCCGCGTTCCATCATACGTTCGTACGTGATAACGTACAGAGCAATGACGGTCGTCGTCGGCACCCGGGTGCGCTCCCTGCGCGAGGATCAGGGCCTGTCGCTGCGCGACCTCGGCGCCGCGCTCCGGGGTCTCCGCGCCGATGCTCTCGCAGGTCGAGCGCGGCGAGACCTCGCCCACCGTGGCGGTCGCCGAGCGCATCGCCTCGGGGCTCGACCTGTCGCTGTCGCAGCTGCTGCGCCTGGACGAGGGCCCGCCGTGCGCGTGGTGCGCGCCGGCTCCGCGCCCGCGGTGGAGCGCGACCGGGCGCCGCTGGGACGCCGTGCTGACGCCCGAGCACTCCCGGCCAGCGGGCCGCCGTCTCGCGCCACGTGCTCGAGCCGGGCGCCGGCACCGGCGACGACCCCCTGCACGAGGCCGGCTCCAGCGAGTTCGCGTGGTCGAGGAGGGGCGGGTGCGCCTCGTGGTCGACGGCTGGCCCACGCGCTCGCGCCCGGGGACAGCGCGATCTTCGACGCCGACCTGCCCCACCGTGTCGAGAACGCCGGCCCCGAGCCGGCCGACTTCCTGTCCGTCGTCTGCGCCGGCCTGAGGAGGTCGTGATGGGGCGCAAGCCCTGTACGAGAAGATCTGGGACCAGCACGTGATCGGCGACGACCTGCTCTTCGTCGACCTCCACCTCGTCCACGAGGTCACGAGCCCGCAGGCGTTCGAGGGGCTGCGGCTCGCCGGCCGCGGCGTCCGCCGCCCCGACCGCACGATCGCGACCGCCGACCACAACGTGCCGACGCACGGACTTCGCGCTCGGCATCGAGGATCCGATCTGCCAAGCGGCAGCTCGACGCGCTGACCGCAACTGCGAGGAGTTCGGCGTCCGCTGTTACGACTCGGCCACGCGCGGCCAGGGCATCGTCCACGTGATCGGCCCCGAGCTGGGCGCTCACCCAGCCCGGCATGACGATCGTCTGCGGCGACTCGCACACCTCCACGCACGGGGCGTTCGGGGCCCTGGCGTTCGGCATCGGCACCAGCGAGGTCGAGCACGTGCTCGCCACGCAGACGCTGCCGCAGCGCCGCCCGCAGACGCTGAAGGTGCGGTTCGAGGGGATGCCCGGCCGCGGCGTCGGCGCGAAGGACCTGGTCCTCGGCGCTGATCGGCCAGGTGACGATGGCCGGCATGACCGGCCACGTCGCCGAGTACACCGGCGAGGCCATCCGCGCGCTCTCCATGGAGGGCCGCATGACGGTCTGCAACATGTCGATCGAGGGCGGCGCGCGCGCCGGCCTGATCGCCGCCGACGACACGACGTTCGCCTACCTCGAGGGCCGCCCCGGCGTGCCGGAGGACTGGGAGGCCGCGGTCGAGCGCTGGCGCGGTACCGCAGCGACCCGGACGCGGTCTTCGACCGCGAGGTCGTCGTCGACGTCTCCTCGCTGGCGCCGCAGGTCTCCTGGGGCACGAACCCGGGCCAGACCCTGCCCGTCACGGCGCACGGTGCCCGAGCCGGCGACGCCGGACGAGGAGCGCGCCCTCGCGTACATGGGCCTGGAGCCCGGCACCGCCGCTGCAGGACGTCGCGATCGACCGGGTGTTCATCGGCTCGTGCACCAACGGCCGCATCGACGACCTGCGCGCCGCCGCCGCGCGTCGTGGAGGGCAAGCGCGTGGCCGACCGGGGTGCGCGCGATGGTCGTCCCGGGCTCGATGGCAGGTGAAGGCGCAGGCCGAGGCCGAGGGCCTCGACCGGGTCTTCAGCGACGCCGGCTTCGAGTGGCGCAACGCGGGCTGCTCCATGTGCCTCGGCATGAACCCCGACATCCTGGCAGCCCGGCGAGCGCTGCGCGTCCACCTCGAACCGCAACTTCGAGGGCCGCCAGGGCCGCGGCGGGCGCACCCACCTCGTGTCGCCCGGAGATGGCCGCCGCGGCCGCCGTCGCCGGGCATCTCGTCGACGTCAGGAGCTGGAGCTGATGGAGCCGTTCGTCCGCGTCACCGGTGCGTCGCGCCGCTCGACCGCGCCAACGTCGACACCGACCAGATCATCCCGAAGCAGTTCCTGAAGCGGGTCGAGCGCACCGGCTTCGGCGAGTTCGTGTTCTTCGACTGGCGCCAACAGCGATCCCGACTTCGTGCTGGAGCGCCCGGAGTTCCGGCACGCCGCCGATCCTCGTCGCCGGCGCCAACTTCGGCTCCGGCTCCTCGCGCGAGCACGCGCCGTGGGCGCTCGCAGGACTGGGGCTACCGCGCCATCGTCGCGCCGTCGTTCGCCGACATCTTCCGCTCCAACTGCGCCAAGAACGGCCTGCTGTGCGTGATCGTGCCCGAGGCGACGACGTGCGCGAGCTGCTCGACGCCGCGCCGGCCGAGGCCACGGTCGACCTCGAGCGCCAGGTGGTCGTGCTGCCGTCGGGCCGCGAGTCCGCCGTTCGAGATCGAGCCGACATCCGCGAGCAGGCTGCTCAACGGCTGGGACGACATCGCCCTGACGCTCCGGCGCGAGGACGAGATCGCGGCCTACGAGCGCACGCGCGAGCGCACGGGGCCGGACGCCGTCGCCCTCGGGGCCTGAGCGCCGGTCGCGAGCACGACGAGCCCTGCCAGCACCAGGCTGCAGCCGACCACGGCGCTCGTCGCGAGGCGCTCGTCGAGCACGACCACGCCGAGCAGCGTCGCCACCAGCGGCTCGGCCAGCACGAGGGTTGTGACCGTGGCGGCGGAGAGCCGGCCGAGCCCGCGGGCGAACAGCGTGTAGGCGAGCGCCGTCGGCACGACGCCCAGGTAGAGCGCCGTGACGAGGCCGGCCGGCGTGACGATCCAGCCGGGCGAGGTCAAGAGCAGCGCCGGCAGCAGCACGAGGCCGCCGATGCCGAACGCCCACGCGATCGCGGCGCCGCCCGGCGCGCCGCGGTCGATGATGCTCTTGACCGTGACGGTGTAGCCGGCGTAGCCCAGCGCCGACAGCAGCGCCAGCGCGATGCCGACCGGGTCGACGCCGCCGGACGGCCCGGCCAGCAGGACGACGCCGCCGACCGCGAACGCGGTCGCGACGCACCAGCGGCGCGGTGGGCCGGCCCTGCCCGACGAGCATCGCGATCAGGCCGGCCAGCGGCGGGCCGGCGCCGATCGTGATCACCGTGCCGACGGCGACGCCCGCCCTGTCGAGGCCGGCGAAGAAGGCCAGCTGGTAGACGGCCGTCAGGAGCCCGGCCACCACCAGCAGGACGCGCGGGATGCTGGCCGGGATCCGCTGGCCGGCGTGGCGGGCGATGCCGATCAGCACGGCGCCGCCGATCGCGAGGCGGGCCGCGCCGACGCCGAGCGGGCTGGCGGAGGCCGCACCGAGCGCGCGCGCCGTCCCCGTGGTGCCGAACAGCACGGCGGCCACCAGCACCTCGCCCATGGCGCGGCGCTCGCTCAGCGGAGGCCCGGGCGCATCCATCCGTCGATTGTGACACAATGCAACAGCCATGGTCGAACCGATGCCGCTGTCACGCGTCTCGACCGTCGATGCGCTGGCCGAGGCGTTGCGCTCGAGGATCCTCACCGGCGACCTCGCCCCGGGCGCCCACCTGAGCGAGGTCGAGCTGGCCGGCGCCTACGGGGTCGGGCGCCATTCGTTGCGCGCCGCCTTCCGCGAGCTCGCCCGCGACGGCCTGCTCGTGCACGAGCCGAACCGCGGCGTGCGCGTGCCGGTGCCGACGGCGGCGGAGAGCGAGGATCTCTATCGCCACCGGGCGGCGCTCGAGCTCGGTGCGCTCCGGGTGGCGCTGGCCGACGGCCGGTCGTTCGCGGCCGTCCGCGAGCCGCTCGCGGTGCTGGAGCAGATGCCCGCCGACGAGCCGTGGGACCGCGTCGCGCTCGTCCACGACGCGATCCACGCCGCCATCGTCGACGCTGCGGCGAGCCGGCGGCTGTCGGCGGCCTACGTCGCGCTGCAGGGCGAGCTGCTGTTCTTCGTCACCCGCATCAAGCCGCTCTACACCGTGCAGACGATGATCGACGCACACCGGCTGCTCGCCGACGCGCTGACGAGCGGCGACCCGGTCGCCGCCGAGACCGCGCTGACGAACGACCTGGCGCAGGGCAGGGTCGCCCTGCGCACGGCGCTCCCCGCCGACGGCTGAGGTCAGTCGAGCCAGCCGCCGAGGCTGGGCCGCGGGCCGGACGCGACCGGCTCGCTCGCCACCGGCTCCGGGGCAGCCGCGGGCCGGATCTTGCGGGGCCGGCGCGGCCGGTCGGCCGCCGGCTCCTCGAGCCCGGCGAGGCTCGCGAGGGTATGCTCGGCCAGGCGCCCGGTGAACGCGTCGTGGGCCTCGAACAGCGTCGCGTGGAGCGCGCACGGCGCAGCGTCGTCGCAGCCGCGCTCCTCGAGCACGCAGCGTGGCTCGGGATCGACCTCGACGGCGGCGACCACGTCGGCGACGTTCAGCTCGTGGGCGGGCCGTGAGAGCACGTACCCGCCGGTGCGGCCGGCGTACGCGTGCACGATGCCGCCGCGTACGAGGTCGGCCAGCGCCTGTGCGACGACGGTGGCGGGCGCGTCGATGGCGGCGGCGATCGGGTGGCGCTTGACGCGCTCCCCGTCGTGCCGGGCGATCTCGACCGCCGCGCGGATCGCGTAGTCGGTGCGGCGCGAGAACGGGGAGCGCACGCAGCCACGCTACCGCGCCCGCCGGACACCGTGCAGCGAGGAGCTCCGCCGGCGGTAGTTCTGGGGTCTGACCCCAATCGGAGGTTTGCGGGGGTCAGACCCCGATCACAGGACACGCGCGGAAGGCGCGCGGATCGCGCGATCTGTGACAGTGCGTGCGTGTTCGGATGCGGACAATGCGTCATCCGCGCGCCTCGATTTGTCTGACTAAAGTCAGACAAATTCGCCCGCCGCTAGCGCGTGACGGGCCAGATGCGGACGAGCACGCGGCCGACGACGTCGTCCTCGCGGACGGGGCCGAAGTCGCGGGAGTCCTCCGAATTGCCGCGGTTGTCACCGAGCAGGAAGACCTCGCCGGGCGGGACGTCGATGGGCCCGTAGTAGGAGCCGTCCACGGTGCCGTAGTCGACGTAGGTCTCGCGCAGCGGCTTGCCGTTCACCACCAGCACGCCGTCCTCGATGCCGACGGCATCGCCGCCGAGCGCCGCCACGCGCTTCACGACCAGCCCGCCGTTCGGGCTGTTGGCGACCACCAGCTCGCCTCGGTGCGGGCCGCGCAGGACGAGCGAGAGCCGGTCGACGATGATCTGGTCGCCCGACTCCAGCGTCGGTCGCATGCTGTCCGCGTGGACGCGGATCGGCTGGAGCGCGAAGAGCGCGAGCGCGACCAGCACGACGAGCGTGATGGGCAGCGCAATGCGTCGGATCAGGCGATGACTCCGGTCCATCTGAACACCCAGAGTGCCGCACCTACGGCACAGAGGACGTTCGTGACGGACCGTCGCCGGCCTTCCGGCAGCATGCTGACGAGCAGGACGACGAGCGCGATCTCCGCGACGAGGCTGCCGAGATCGAGCAGCCCGACCGACTCGGCGCGACCGTTGAAGTCGGCGTAGACCGCCTGGCCGGGCCCGTGCAGGGGATCGGTGAAGCGGAGCGACGGAGCCGGTCCGGGGCCGAACGGCATTCCGACGGTGCGGCTCATCACGTAGAGCAGCGTGCTCGTCACCGTTCCGGCGATGGCCGCGTAGAACACCGACGTCGTCGGGCGCAGCGCCACCGCGATCGCGATCGCCGCGCCGGCGATCGCGATCGCGGCCATCAGGGCGCCGTACCCCCACCACACCTGGGCCTGCTGGGCGATCAGCACCGCGTGCACGCCGGCGGCGACCGAGGCCAGCGTGATCGCCGCGAGTCGATTCGCGGGGATCACGGCCGGCTTGGTCGTCACCGCCGCGGTGGTGCTGGTGGCGGAGACGCTGCTCACAGCGGGTCGTCCGGCTCCGACGAGTTGTGCTTCCCGCGCCAGCCGAGCGGGTCGTCACCGGGATACTCCGGATCGATGACCTCGTACTGGGTCATCATGTCGTGGTCTTCGTGCACGAGGTTATGGCAGTGCATCATGTACTTGCCGCACCCCTCGAAGCGCATGATCACGCGCACCGACTCGTTCTCGCCGAGGTAAACCACGTCCTTCGGACCCTTCTCGTAGGCGAACGGCGGCTTGCCGTTCCGGTCGAGGATCCTGAAGTCGACCAGGTGGATGTGCAACGGGTGCTGCCAGCCGCCCGACAGGTTGGTGAGCTCCCAGATCTCGACGGTGTCCTTGATCGGGCGGGCCTCGGTGAGGGTGAAGTTGCTCTTCACGACGTCGTCCCAGAAATGGCCGTTGATCGCCCACATGCCCTTCCGGCGCGTCAGTGGGATCTTGCGCGTGGCGACCGACTCACTGACCTGCAGGTTCATCGCCGGGCATTCCGGGTCGAGCACGGCGGGCACCTCGTTGTTCGACGGGTCGAACGCGTCGTCGACGACATCGAACGCCATGATCTTGTCGATGTTGGCGAAGCTGAGGTTGTTCTTGGGGTTCCTGTTCTTCAGCGTGACGCGCTGTCCCGGCTGGTATTTCGAGAAGTCGATCACGACCTCGTAGCGCTCGGCCATGATGTGGCGCATCGACTTGACCGACTGCGGGTACGGCATGAGGCCGGCGTCCGTGGCGATGACGGTGAGGGGGTCACCCGTCGACAGGCTGTACTCGTAGGACCGGGAGACGGAGGCGTTGAGGATCCGGAAGCGGTACTTGCGGCGCTTCACCTTCATCGTCGGCCACGGCACGCCGTTCACCATGATCACGTCGCCGTACATGCCCGACTGGTCGTTGTTGGTGAACAGGAACTCGCCGTTCTTCTTGAACATCGCGTCCGAGATGATCAGCGGCACGTCGTACTCGCCCTTCGGCAGCGGCAGCGACTGCTCGTGTGCGTCGTGCAGCTTGTACATGCCGGCCAGTCCCATGGTCACGTTCTCGGCCGTGTGGTGCACGCCGTGGTCGTGATACCACAGCGTGCGCGCGTGCTGGTGATCCGGGTACACGTAGTCCTTGTACTCGCCGGGGTAGCAGATGTCGCTCGCATAGCCGTCGTACTGCGGCAGTGAGGCGGAGCCGTGCAGGTGCACCGACGTCCAGGGCGTGTACTTCAGCGTCGGGTGTTTCAGCGGCAGCTGGTTGATGAAGCGGACCTTGGCCGTCCGGCCCTGGTTCGCGACGATCGTGGGGCCGGGGAAGATCCCGTCGTAGCCCCAGATCGTCGTCTGGTAGCCGGGCAGGATCTCCGCCTTGGCTTCCTTCATGTAGATGCGGTAACAATCCTCACCGTCGTGAACCGAGACAGGGGTTGCAACGGGAGGGATGCGAAAGGGAAGCGTGAACGGCTTCGGCAGGAGGCTCGACGGCATCCGGCTATCAAGGACTGAGGCGGCGCTCGCGGCTCGGTGGACGGGGAGCGCGAGTGCGGCAGACCCGAACAAACCAACCTTGAACGCTTCGCGGCGGGTGTACTGCAAGGGGGGCCCTCCGGTTAGGCGATCGGACGAGGACCAACGTAGGTTCTTAACCTTTGGATAACCTTCGGACTGGTACCACCGCGCGCAAATGCGTGCGCCGGCTCGCAGAAACCGGCGTCGAGCGCTCGGTGCGCCACCCGCGCTTACACGTTGAAGCGCACGTTGACGACGTCGCCGTCCGCGACCGTGTAGTCGCGGCCCTCGACGCGCATCACGCCGCGCTTCAGAGCCTCGGCGTGCGTCTTCGTCAACAGCATGTCGTCGGTCGTGATGACCTCGGCCCGGATGAACCCGCGGGCGATGTCGGAGTGGATCTTCCCGGCCGCCTCGACGGCGCTGGATCCGCGCCGCAGCGGCCACGCGCGGGCCTCCTTCGGGCCGACGGTGAAGAACGTGATCAGCTCGAGCAGGCGGAAGGCGGCGCGCGCCACCCGCGGCATGCCGGCCTCCTCCTGCCCGATCTCGGCCAGGAACGCGGCCCGGTCCTCGGGGTCCTCCATCTCCGCCAGGTCGGCCTCGAAGCGCGCGGCGACCGGCACCACGTCGGCGTCGCCGGCATATGCCTGCAGCGCCGCCACCGCCTCGGCGTCGCCCTCCTCCGAGGTGTTCGCGACGTAGACAAGCGGCTTCAGCGTCAGCAGGTCGACGCCCGGCGGCACCGGCTCGCCGAACAGCCGCGCGGGCTGACCGCCGTCCAGGTGCGCGAGCAGCCGGCCGAGCACGTCGGCCTCGGCGGCCGCCGCCTTGTCGCCCGTGCGGGCGGCCTTGGCGAGGCGCTCGATGCGGCGCTCGACGATCGCGTGGTCGGCGAGGATCAGCTCGAGGTCGACCGCCTCGGCGTCGGCGACCGGATCGACGCGGCCGTCGACGTGGAACACGTCGGCGTCGGGAAACGTGCGCACCACGTGGAGGATCGCGTCGGTGGCGCGCAGGTGGCCGAGGAACTCGCCGCCGAGCGATCCGCCCTTCGCGCCGCCGCGCACCAGGCCCGACACGTCGGACAGCTGGATCGTCGCGTAGATGGTCTCGCGCGACTCCGCCACCGCGGCCAGATCGTCGAGCCGCGCGTCGGGCACCGGCGCGACGCCGATGTTGGCCGACGACTGCGTGGCGGCGTACGCCGTCACCTCCGCGCCCGCGTTCGTGAGCGCGTTGAAGACGGAGGTCTTGCCGACGTTGGGAAGGCCGACGATGCCGATCTCGAGCGAGGCCATAGGCCGAGCAGCGTACGGCGGCCTAGCGCGCGAAGGCGCCGATCGCCGACTCCGCGATCGCCTCGCCCGAGATGCCGAGCCAGCCGTACACGGCGGGCTGCGAGCCGCACTGGCCGAAGCGGTCGACGCCGAGCGGAACGAGCGCCATGCCGAGGGCCGCCGCGAGGAAGGCGAGGTGCTGCGGCGCGGCGTCGTGCGCCGTGATGAGCGGCCGCCCGACCTCCGCCGGCGTCACGATCGGCGGCAGCGTCCGGGCCCGGAAGTGGCGGAACACGAGGTCGGACGACGTGACGTTGAGGACGGCGGCGCCGATGCCCTCCTCGGCCAGCAGGTCGCGCGCCGCGCAGCGCCTCCGGCAGCAGGGCGCCGCAGCTCGCGATCACGCAGCGCCAGCGGTCGAGCCCCTCGCGGCGCCTCGACCAGGCGGTAGGCGCCCGACAGCACGCCGGCCCGCACCGCGGCGCGGTCCTTCTGCGCCAGCAGGTCGGCGAACGGCTGCTGGCTGACGGGTGTCGTCGAGAGCCGCAGGTACGCCGGACTCGCCGTGCTCGCGGTCGCACGTGCCGCGGATCGCGTCGAGCAGGATCCACTCCGTCTCGAGCGCGAAGCACGGCTCGTAGAAGCGCAGGCCGGGCAGCTCCGAGCCGATCGACGGCGTGATGGCGGACTGGTGCGCGCCGCCCTCGCGGGACAGCGAGACGCCGGACGGCGTGCCGGCGAAGACGAACTTCGAGCCGGAGTAGGTGCCGTAGATGAGCGCGTCCAGACCGCGGCAGACGAACGGGTCGTAGACGGTGCCGATGGGCAGCAGCTGCGTGTCGTGCAGCTCGGCGGAGAGGCCGAGCTGGCCGAGCAGCAGGAACAGGTTCATCTCGGAGATGCCGAGCTCGATGTGCTGGCCGTCGCGGGCCCGGCTTCCAGCGCAGCGGCGACACCTCGTCCGACTCGTACACCTCCTCGGCGGTCGGCGCGAACACGCCGCGCTTGTTGATCCAGCCGCCGAGGCCGGTCGAGATGGACACGTCGGGCGACGTCGTGACGAGGTGCTTGCGCGACGTCGTCGTAGCGGGAGCAGGTCGACGCAGCGCGCGCGCGAACGCCTCCTGCGAGGTCGTGTCGCGCGTCGGCGTCGGGCCGAACTCGACCGGCACGGCGGCGCCGTCGAGCGTCACGCGCGGGCGGTTCTCCGGCTCGGTCAGGCGCGCGGCGGCCGCGGCGCAGACGGCGCCGGCGGGCGTGGCCGGGCGAAGCCGGCCCACTCGTCGTCGGGATCGGCGAGCGCCAGGCGCAGCGCGTCGATCTGGTCGCCGGAGAGCACCGCGGAGTGGTTCATCGGGTGCCCGGCGATCGGCAGGCCCTAGCCCTTGATGGTGAAGGCGAAGATGACGCTAGGGCGCTGACGCTCTGCGTCGCAGCGGTCGAGCGCGTCGAGCACGTCGCCCAGGTCGTGGCCCGGCCAGGTCGCCGATCAGGTCGGGCAGCTCCTCGTCCGAGTAGTCGCGCGAGCACGCGCTCCAGGGCTGCCGCGACTCGCCGCGCGGGCGCCGTCCACGACCAGCGACGCGCAACTGGCTCGCCGGCCGCCGCAGCAGGCTCTGGTACTCCGGGTTCGGCATGTCGTCGATGCGCCGGCGCAGCGTGTCGCCGCCGGGCAGCTCGTAGGCGGCCCGCAGGCTGCGGGCCGTACTTGAGCGTCTCGACGTGCCAGCCGTGCTCGGCGGAACACGTTCGCGAGCTCGCCGGAGCGGATGCCCGGGATCACGCGGTCGAGCGACTGGCGGTTGAAGTCGACGATCCAGGTGACGTTGCCGAGGTCGCGGCACGACGGGTCGGCGATGGCCTCCCACACGTTGCCCTCGTCCAGCTCGGCGTCGCCGATCAGCGCGACGAACCGCCGGTCGCTGGCGCGGCCGAAGTGCGCGCGAGCGTAGCGGTCGACGACGCCCGCGAACAGCGGCGCCGCGGCGCCGAGGCCGACCGAGCCGGTGGAGAAGTCGATCGGGTCGGGATCCTTCGTGCGGCTGGGGTAGGCCTGCAGGCCGCCGAAGTCGCGCAGCGTCGGCCGAGGTACGCGCGGTCGAGCCGACCGAGCAGGTAGTTGATCGGCGTGCAGCACCGGCGAGGCGTGCGGCTTGACCGACACGCGGTCGCCGGCGCGCAGCCAGTGGAAGTAGAGCGCCGTCATCACGGTCACGACCGAGGCCGACGAGGCCTGGTGGCCGCCGACCTTGAGGCGGTCCGCGGTCGGGCCGCTCGCGGTTGGCGTAGTCGATCATCCGCGTCGCCAGCCAGAGCACGCGACGCTGGATCTCGTCGAGCTCGGCGAGGGGAGGGGCGTCGGTGCGCGTCACGCTCATGGCGGGCAGCATACGCAGCCGCGGCCATCCGGTTCGCCAGGTTCCGGCGACACCCTGTTTGCAGGACTTTTTCCGAACCACGGGTAGCCTTCGATGCATGGCTGATTGGCAGAGCGCCGACCTTCGTTCGATTCCCGCCGTCGGACCGGGTGCCGATCCCGCGCTCCTGGGAGGGCTTCGCGCCCGACCCCGCCGCGTACGTCGCCGGCTGGCACGGGGTGCGCGAGCACTTCGGCCTGAGCGGCTTCGGAGCCAACGCGGTGACGCAGGAAGCGGGCGGCGTGCTGGTCGTGCCGCACGACGAGCTGGAGTTCGGCGGGCAGGAGGAGCTGTACGTCGTCATCGAGGGGCGCGCGCGCTTCACGTGCGACGGCGAGGACGTCGAGATCGGCGCCGGCGAGGTCGTCGCCGTCGCGGCGCGGGTGCGACGCAGCGCGGTCGCGCTCGCCTCGCCGACGACGCTCCTCATGGTTTCGGGCGGCACCGTGCCGCCCAATCTCTAGTGGCATCCGCGCGCCGAACGCCGACGGCCCTCCTGGTCGCCGGCATCGTGGCGCTGCTCGTCCCCGCCGTGGCCCACGCCGCCGATCCGCCCGCGCCGCTGCAGGCGGCCGACTACTGGGCGGCGGCCGACACGCTGGCCGCCGATCTCGACCCGAGCTGGGACGAGGGCGCCGGTGCGTTCCGCGAGTCGTCGCGCGGCCTCAGCACGCACGTCAACGTCGCGATGCTGCTCACCTACTCGCTCGCCGCGCGGGCCGACCACGTGGGGCCGTCGCGCCATGACGAGCGCGCCGTGCGCATCATCTCGCGGCTGATCCGCTCACCCGCCTTCCGGTCGGCGAGCAAGGGACGGGCGGCGCAGGGCCATGCCCCCGGCTGGCGAGCCGACCTCGTCAACACGGCCTCGTCGCAGCACGTGTCGACCGACGCACGGGTGGTCGAGGCGCTCGCCGCCGCGTACGTGGCGGCGCCGCAGCTGGCCCTCGACGCGAACACCCGCAGCCTGATCCGCAGCCGCGTCTGCGCGGTCGCTCGCTCGCGCTTCTTCGCGAAGCCGCGCCTGAACCAGGTGAACTGGATGGCCGACACGTACGCCGCGTGCGAGCGCGTCGGCGGCGGCTCGGACCTGCTGCGCGGCGCCTACCGCAAGTGGCTCAGCTGGTTCCTCGTCCACGCCCGCACCCGGACGGCGCCCAAGGGCAGCACCAACCTGAACGCCGGGCTCGGCCTGCACTACCTGCCGCAGCGCACCCGGGCCGCGACTGCGAACCGGATGCCGCCGTCGGAGTACGGCAACATCCTGCTGACGGTGCTCGGCTCGTACGACACGGCCGTCGAGCACGGCATGCGGCCGCTGCCCGGATCGCTCGTCAACGTCGCCCGGCGCTGGCAGACGCGCGTCCTGTACGGCGACTGGACGCACGCCGGCTATCTCAACTGGGACACCGGCCTCGGGTTCGACCGCTGGCACCTGCGCCGGTACTGGGGCTGGGCCGCCGAAGGGCTCGTCACCATCGCGACGTCGCGGCGGCTGCGCGCCTCCCCGGCCGTCGCCGGTCAGGCGAAGCAGACCCTCGACGCCGCGCTGCGGCTCTACCTCCGCTTCCGCTCCGACCCGTCGTCCGGCAGCGTGTCGACGTCGTTCGGCGTCGTCTCGACGTCGTCCGACGCGGTCGGCGACCGGCGCCTCGTCCCGGCCCGGTTCGCCGCCATCGCCGCCCGCGCCGCGAGCGTCGGACTGGGCTCGGCCGCCACGGGCCCGCGGGTGCCGGCGGTGTACGGCTACGACCCCGACGTCGGCCGGCTCGCGGTCTCGACTCGCACCTACTCGGCCGCCATCGTCGCACCCTCCACGCTGGTCGGCAACGGCGGCGCCGAGCTGTCGCGCCTCTACGACTCCACCGGGCAACCGGTCTCCGGCACGGGCGGCAGCGGCCCGTCGCTGACCTCGTTCGGGCTCCGCGTGATCCGTCGCGGCCGGGTGCTGGCCGAGACCCAGCCAGGCCGGGCCTGGCCGGCGCGCGCCGCCACGATGCGCGCCGCCGTCCCGGCCGGCGGCGGCAGGTTCGGCACCCTCCGCAGCACCGCCACCGTGGCCGGCATCGGCGCCGTCAAGGTTCGCGTCGAGCACGTCTTCGGAGCCGACGACGTGCGCGTGCGCCACACGGTCCTCGGCGGCGCCGGCGCGACCGCGGCGCTGCGGTTCCCGGCCTACGGCGCCGCCGGCTTCACGTCGCGCGGCGGGCTTCGGCCCGGAGATCCCGATCCCGGCCGCCGGCCTGCCGGCCGGGCACGCGCTGCACGTCAAGCTCTTCACCGGCCGCGGCTACCGGGTGATCTTCGCCACGCCCCTGCCCGCCGGATCGAAGGTCCGGGTGGTCAAGGCGCGGCCGTCGCGGTCGGCGCCCTGGACGACCCGGACGATGGTCGTCGACGTGCCGCTGAAGAGCGGTCGCGTGCTCGTCGACTACCGCCTCGTCCCGGATCCTGTCTAGCGCGTCAGCGCGATCCCGGCCAGTAGCACGGCACCGCCGACAGCCGTCGACACGACGATCAGCAGCCGGACGAGATCGGAGCGCAGCCCGAAGACGCGCGAGAGCGTGATGATGTGGAACGCGACCGGCGCGGCCGCCGCGAGGATGAACACCGACGGCACGTCGACGCCGGTGCCCCGCGCCATGGCGAACACCATCAGCGGCGCCACGGCGTGCCGGATGCCGAGCGCCACCGCCCCCAGGCGGAGGTCGCGGAGGCCGTGCGAGACGCGCTGCAGCGGCAGCCCCAGGCCTAGCTGCAGGAGGCCGACGGGCCCCGACGCCGCGCCCGCGACGTTCCCGAGCGTCCGCGCGATGTCGGTCAGGTCGACGTGCGCGATGCGCAGCGCGATGGCGCCGACGGCGGCCACCAGCGGCGGGTTCAGGGCGGTGCGCAGCGCGGCGCGCACGCCGCTCATGCGGCTCGGCCGCTCGGCGCTGTGCAGCCGCGCGACGCTCATCGAGATCGCGATCCCCGGGACGCCGTAGTAGAACTGCGCGTAGAGCACCTGCAGCGCGAGGCCCTCGGCGCCGTACGCGAAGTTGGCGATCGGATAGCCGAGCGCGACGGTGTTGCCCCAGCCGGAGGCGAGCACCAGGGCACCGCGCTCGGCCTGGTCGTGGCTGACGAGGCGCGAGGCGCCGATCGCGATGCCGAGCACGAGCCACGACGAGACGGCGACGACGATCAGCGACTCGATCAGCGTGCGGTCGATGTCGACGGTCGTGTACGCGTAGATCGCCGCCGCGGGCGCGATCGTCCAGAAGAAGGCCTCCCACGTCCAGCGCTGCAATTCGGCGTGCCGCGGGTGCCGCTGCAGCAGCAGACCGACGGCGAACGCCGCGGCGAGCAGAGGGGCCTCGAACGACACGAGGCGGAAGCTTGCCGGTACCGTCCCTGCCGTGGCGCTCATCCTGCACGCGAACCCCCGCTCGTCGAACGCGCAGAAGGTGCGCTTCCTGCTCGGGGAGCTGGGCCTCGAGGCCGAGATCCGCGAGGTGCCGTTCGGCGTGGAGCGCCCGGCGTGGCACCTGGCCGTCAACCCGGTCGGCGGCATCCCGGCGCTGGTCGACGGCGACGTGCAGCTGGCCGAGTCGCACGCCATCCTCCGCTACCTCGCGACGCGCGGAGGGCCGCACCGACCTGTACCCGCAGCACCTGGCCGAGCGGGCCCGCGTCGACTGGCTGCTGGACGGCATCGCGACGACCGTGCGCGAGGTGACGCGGCCGTTCGACGCCGCCGCGTACGGCTGGCGCCGGCGCCGCGGCATCGGCGCCGAGGCGCCCGCGGCCGACGGCGGCGCGGCGGCGCTGGCGGAGGCCGCGCCGACGCTGACCGCCTTTGCCGCGCTGCTCGATCCGGAGGCCTACGCGTGTCTCGGCCGGTTCACCCTGGCCGACGTCGCGGCCGCCCCCTACCTGCAACGGATAGTTGCGAGCGGAAATAGCCTCGTCGGTCTGGAGCGTTACTCCAGTTGGGCCACGGCGATCCTGCCGCGCGCCGCCTGGCAGGCGATCGCCACCGAGACTGGGGTCTGAATGTCCGTCGACGTCATCCACTTCACCGACCCGGCGTGTCCGTGGGCGTACTCGGCGGAGCCCGACCTGAATGCGCTCCGGTACCGGTACGGCAACGGCCTGCGCTGGCGGCGCGTGATGATCGGCCTGGCCGAGACGCACGAGCAGTACGACGGGCGCGGCTACAAGCCGGAGAAGTCGGCCCGCTCGCGGACGTCGTTCGCCCGCCGCTTCGGCATGCCGTTCCGGTTCGAGGCGCGCTCCCGCAACCTCGGCACCGGCCTGCCGTGCCGCGCGGTCAAGGCGGCCGAGCTGCAGGACGACGACCTGGCCGAGGCGCTGCTGCGCGCGCTCCGGTTCGGCTACTTCGCGACGCCGCTGATGATGGACACCGACGACGCGATCCGCACCCAGGCCGAGACCGTCGCCGGCCTGGACGTCGACCGCCTGATGACCGACCTGAAGTCGGACGCGGTCGAGCAGGCGTACCAGGCCGACTGGGCCGAGACCCGGAACGCCGGCGTCACCGGCCGTCCGATGATCCTGCAGGACAAGCACGCCGACACCGACGGCGCCGACCGCTTCACCGCTCCCAGCGTGCTGTTCGAGCGCGACGGCCGGCGGCTCGTCGCGGGCGGCTGGCAGTCGTTTGCCGTCTACGACGCGATGGTCGCCAACCTGGCGCCCGAGCTCGAGCGGCGTGAAACGCCCGAGCCCGGAGATCTGCTGCCGCACTTCCCGCACGGCCTGACGACGCAGGAGGTCGCGGTCGCGTGCACCGCGAACCTGAAGGAGGTGCAGCGCGAGGAGACGCTGCGCAAGCTCGTCGGCCTCGCGTTCGAGGGGAAGGCGCGCCGCGTCGATGTCGGCGACGACGCGCTCTGGTTCCCCGTCTGACCGCTCCTACCGCACGGCGTCCGCGCCGGCGATCGCGTCGCGGACGGCGCTCGGGCGCCACACGGCGACCACGATCACGGCCAGCGCACCTGCCATCAGCACCGCCGATCCCGTCAGCGCGGTGGCGATGCCGTGCGCCAGGTCGTGGCGCGCCGTGACGGCGTCGGTGGCTGCGGTCGCCGGCCCGCCGGCGGCGGCGAACACCGTCACCAGGATGCCGAGGCCGAGCGAGCCGCCCAGCTGGTGCGCGACGTTGACGAGGCCCGAGGCGGCACCCGCGTCGCGCTTCGCGACACCCGCCAGCCCGGCCGCCGTCAGGGGCGTGAACGCGGCGCCCATGCCGATGCCGAGCAGCAGCATCGGGATCGCGAGGCCGGGGAAGTACGGACGTGTCGACCGAGACCTGGCTGAGCCAGGCCATCCCGATCAGGGCCATCGACACGCCGCCGGTCAGGAGCACGCCGTCGCCGACGCGTTCGGCGTAGCGCGGCACCGACCGGGCCACCGCGAACATGGCGACGGACATCGGCAGGAAGGCCATGCCGGCCTGCAGCGCGCTGAAGCCGAGCACGCCCTGCAGATACTGCGTGACGAAGAAGAACATGCCGAACATGCCGCCGACCAGCAGTACGCGTGCCAGGTACGCGCCGGACCGCTGGCGACTCGCGAACAGCCGCAGCGGGGTGATCGGCTGACCGGCGCGGCGCTCGGTCGACACGAAGGCGGCGAGCAGGATGGCGCCGGCGGCGAACGACGCGATGGTGCCGGCGTCGCCCCAGCCCTCGGCGGCGGTGCGGACGAAGCCGTACACCAGCCCGGTCATGCCGAGCGTCGAGGTGATGGCGCCGGCGAGGTCGAAGTGTCCCGTCGTGCGCGGGGTCTCCGGCAGGTGGCGCAGGGCGAGCGCGACGAGCGCGATGCCGACCGGGACGTTGATGAACAGGCCGAGACGCCACGAGACCCAGCTCGTGAGCATGCCCCCGAGCACGAGGCCGATGCTGCCGCCGCCGCTGGCGACGGCGCTGTAGAGGGCCAGCGCACGGGTGCGCTCGGCACCCTCTGCAAAGGTGGTCATGAGCAGCGCCAGTGCGGCCGGGGCGGCGATGGCGGCGCCGACGCCCTGCAGGGCGCGGGCGGCGAGCAGCAGACCGGCGGACGGCGCGAGGCCGCCGAGCAGCGAGGCGACGGTGAACACGGCGACGCCGGCCATGAACACACGGCGGCGGCCGAGGATGTCACCGGCGCGGGCGCCCAGCAACAGCAGGCCGCCGAAGGTCAGCGTGTAGGCGTTCTGCACCCACGAGAGGCCGGTGGACGAGAACCCGAGCGACTCGTGGATGTCGGGCAGGGCGGTGATGACGATCGAGGCGTCGAGGATGATCAGCAGGTACGTGGCGAGGATGATCACGAGCACCAGCGAGCGGTTGGCGTCACGATCGACGGGGCGGGCGGTGAACGGACGGGCGAGGACGAACGACATCGAGGACGAACCTTCTGGCGGAACGGAAGTGCTAAAGTGGAGGGCGCCTCCTCTTAGAGATACGGAGGCGACCTCCGGTTAGTATACGGAGGCATCCTCCGTTTATCAAGCGGATTCCGAGAGTTCCCCGACCCATGGCCTCTGACAGCACCGCTCCCACCGTCGTCTCCCGCCCGCTGCGCGCCGACGCGCGCCGCAACTACGACAAGCTGATCGCCGCCGCCCGCGAGGCGTTCACCGAGCACGACTCGACCGCGTCGCTCGAGGACATCGCCCGCCGCGCCCAGGTCGGCATCGGCACCCTCTACCGCCACTTCCCGACCCGCAAGGACCTGCTCGCCGCGGTGTACCAGGAGGAGGTCGAGGCGATCTGCCGCTCCGCCGACGAGTACGCGGACCTGCCGCCGTGGGACGCGCTCACGGCCTGGCTGCACCGCTTCGTCGGCTACGCCGCCACCAAGAAGGCGCTGGCGCAGGAGCTCGTCAACTACGTCGATCCCGACGACGCCGTGTTCCGCACCTGCCGCGAGGCGGTCAACGGCACCGGCGACGCGCTGCTCGAGCGCGCGAAGGCGGCCGGCGACGTCCGGCCCGACGCGGCGTTCGCCGACATCGGCCGCATGGTGATCGGCATCGCGACCATCCCCGGCGCGGAGCCGGAGCAGATCGAGCGCATCCTCGACCTGGCGCTCGACGGGCTGCGCTACCGGCCCGCTGCGCCCTGAGCGTTAGAGCAGCTCGATATCGATCGACGTCGGCGTGCCGCCGCAGAGCGGCGTCAGGTCCTGCGGACAGGCCGTGACGACGACGATCGAGTCGAGCTCGGCCCGCAGCGTGACCGAGTCGCCGGCCTTCGTCGGCGCCGTCTCGATGCCGATGTCGCCGTTCGGCAGGATCGGGTTCGCCTCGAAGATGTTGACCGGCTGCGGGATCTCGATGTCCTCGTGCCCGAACCCGCTCATCGCGATCTGGAGGTTCTCCTCGCACGACGCGTGATGGCCCTCGGCGCCGAGCAGCTGGTAGCGCGACGGGCTGCAGGCGGCGCACAGCATGTCGTGGACGCCGGGCGAGTCGTCGGCCACCCAGGTCAGGATCGGGCGCCGCAGGTTGGTCGTGAACGACTCGCCGACCTGCGGCCAGAGGCGGCCGAGGGTGACGCGGGTGTGCTCGGCCGAGAGGAACTCGGTGGGATCGTCGGCGACGAAGCAGAACAGGTCGGCGACCTGCTCGCCCTCGGGGTCGATCACGCGGAATTCCTGGCCGGCGGCGACCCGGAAGCCGCGGCCCTCGCGGGCGGGGATGTGGATCATCGTCATCGGCTGCCGAGTGTAGCGCCGGCCGCGCCGCAGACGACGCCGACCAGCACGCCGGCCGCCACGTCGGACGGGTAATGGACGCCGAGATACACGCGGCTCGCCGCCATCGCGACGGCGGCGGGCGCCACGATCGGCGGCAGCACCATGGCCGCGGCGGCCGACATGGCGGCGTGCGACGACGGGAACGAGGTGCTGCGGGGCGCGTCGATGAGCGCCGCCGGCAGGTGCTCGCCCACGGGACGCGCCCGGCGCACGACCTGCTTGATCGCGTAGTTGGTCGCGAGCGTGCCCCAGACGGTCGCCGCCGCGACGACAGCCGGACGCGGCGTGCCGCGCCGCAGCGCCACGGCGCAGCCGATCGCCACCCACAGCTCGCCGCTGTTGCCGAGCCGCGAGTAGCGCGCGGCGGCGCGGTTCAGCCAGGGCCGGCGCAGCCGCGCGACGGCGTGCAGGATGTCGCCGTCGAGGCTCACCGGCCTGGTCTCAGAAGCCGATGCGCGACTCGCGCGTGTGGAGCCGCGCCCAGGCGATCTGCGAGGCGCGCAGCCAGACGGTCGCGGCCTGCTCCGACACCTCGATGACGGCGTCCTCACCCGAGTCGAACGACGCCTTGAGGCGATCCCACTCCGTCTGCGAGACGGTGGCGGAGATGCTGCCGCCGCCGATGAAGCCGAGATCGAAACGGTGGTTCTGGTTCTCAGACATCTGCCTGCTCCTTCGGTTCGACGAGCTCGACGAGGCAGCCCATGGCGGCCTCGGGGTGGATGAACGCGACCTGCAGCCCGAACAGCCCGGTGCGGGGGGTCTCGTCGATCAGCTGCACGCCCGCGGCGCGCAGGCGATCGAGGTGCGCCTGGATGCCGCGCACCTCGTACGCGACGTGGTGCATCCCCTCGCCGCGGCGCTCGAGGAAGCGCCCGACGGGCGTGTCCGCGCCGGTCGGCTCGAGCAGCTCGAGGAGCGGCCCGGTGCCGACGCGCAGCGCGACCGCGCGGACGCCCTGTTCGGGGACGACGGCCTCGTGGTCGATCTGGCCGCCGACCAGCACGGCATACCGCTCGACGGCAGCCTCGCAGGTCGCGGACGGCGATCCCGACATGGTGGATCCCGAGGGTGCCCGTCACGGCTGACCATGATAGGCGGCAGCGATCGCGCGAGGATGCGACAATGCCGTGGAACTACAACGAAGGGAGGCCCTGAATGGGATTCCTCGACAGGGTGAAAGACGGGCTCGAGAAGGGCAAGGAGCTCGCGAGCGACGGCCTCGAGAAGGGCCAGGAGCTCGCCAAGGGCCAGCAGCTGAAGCTGGAGCTGAAGAAGCTCGAGGGGCAGCTGGAGGAGGCCTTCGCCGCCCACGGGCGCAAGTCGTTCCACGCCGGCGAGGCCGGCGCGCTGTCCGCCGACGCGCTCGCCCCCGAGGCACAGGCGATCCGTGACGCCCAGGCCGCGGTCGACGCCAAGCAGGCCGAGATCGCCGCGCTGGCCGAGGACACCGACGCACCGGCCGAGACCCCGGCCGCCACGACCTAGTCAGCCTTGAACGGCGGTGGCGCAGGCCGCATCTGTGCCACGCCGACGGTGGTGCCGGAGTTCGAGCGGGTCGGCACGTCATCCAGCAGATGCTTGATCTCGGATCGGTCGAGCGTCTCGCGATCCAGCAAGGCGATCGCGAGACGCTCGAGCGCGTCGCGCCACTCCTCGCAGAGGGCGATGGCATCGATGTACGCCTCGTCGGCGATGCGCGCCTGCTCGGCGTCGCGGAGCCGCTTCGTCTCCTCCGACAACGCGTAGTTGTCGGCGCGCATGGTGCGTGACGTGACGCTCTCGCCCATGCCGTACTCGAACACCATCGCGCGGGCGATCGCCGTGACGCGCTCCAGGTCGTTGGCGGCACCCGTCGAGATGCGGCCGAACACGACGTGCTCGGCGGCGCGGCCCGACAGCAGCATGGTGATCTCGTCGATGAGCTCGTCGCGCGTGCGGATGTAGCGGTCCTCCTCGGGCAGGTTCAGCGTGTAGCCGAGGGCCGTGCCGCGCGGGACGATCGTGACCTTCTGGATCGGGTTCGCGTCGCCCAGCAGGTGCGCGACCAGCGCATGGCCGGCCTCGTGGTAGGCGACGACGCGCTTCTCCTTCTCCGTGATCACGCGGCTGGTCTGCAGGCCGGCGAGGATCCGCTCCAGCGCCCAGTCGAAGTCGCCGGCCTCGAGCAGCGGGCGACCGGCGCGACCGGCGCGGATGGCGGCCTCGTTGCAGATGTTCTCGAGGTCGGCGCCGCCGAGACCGGCGGTGCGCCGCGCCACGACATCGAGGTCGACGTCCGGCGCGAGGGGCTTATCGCGGGTGTGGACGGTGAGGATCTGGCGCCGTCCGGACAGGTCGGGCACCGACACCAGCACCTGGCGGTCGAAGCGACCGGGCCGCAGCAGCGCCGGGTCGAGCACGTCGAGGCGGTTCGAGGCGGCGAGCACGATCACGCCGGGGTCGTTGCCGAAACCGTCCAGCTCGACGAGCAGCTGGTTCAGCGTCTGGTCCTGCTCGCGGTTCAGGCTGCCGCCGCTGCGGGCCGTGCCGACCGCGTCGAGCTCGTCGATGAAGACGATGGCCGGCGCGTGCTTGCGCGCCGTGTCGAACAGCTTGCGGATGCGGCCGGCGCCGACGCCGGCGAACATCTCGACGAACGACGACGCCGATTGGGAGAAGAACGCGGCGCCCGACTCTTGCGCGACGGCCTTGGCGAGCAGCGTCTTGCCGGTGCCGGGCGGCCCGTACAGGAGGATGCCCTTCGGCACGCGCGCACCGAGTTGCGCGAACCGCTCGGGCTCCTTCAGGAAGTCGACGACCTCGCGCAGCTCTTCCTTCGCCTCGTCGAGGCCGGCCACGTCGCCCCACGCGACGCCGGTGCCGGCGTCGGGCTTGATCGCCTTCGGCTTCGTCCGCGGCATCATCGCGACGGCGCGCCACATGAAGTACAGCAGCGCCACGAGCAGCACGATCGGCAGCCAGACGATCAGGGCGCCGCGCAGCCCGTGGAGGATGTCGATCAGCACCCGACCAGCCTACCCCGCTCGGGTGAACGTCGCATCCCCCTTTCGGGGACTTGCGGGCAGCCGAGGACCTGCTAGCGCCCGCGTTCGGGCGAGCGACGAATGGCCGGATCCGCACGCGGTGCCAAGATCGGCCACGGACTGCGTGTTCCGTACGCGGATCGGTCGGTTCCGGCACGCGTCGTACGTGGTCGGCGCGCGGCCGGGCGCCGGTTAGAGCACGCGCTCGACGCGGTCGGTGGGCGCGTGCGCCCGACCGGCCTTGCCGCGCTCCTCGCCGTTCACGAGGACGACGTCGGCGGTGAAGTCGTTCTCGCCGCGGATCAGCGCGGAGCCGACGCCGTAGGAGTCGACCGGCACCCCCGCGGCCTCGAACGCGCGGATCTTCTCGGACGTGAAGCCGCCCGAGACCACGATCTTGACGAAGTCGTAGCCGGCGGCGTCGAGCGCGTTGCGCACGTTCCAGACCAGCTGCGGATTGACGCCGCGCGGGTCGAACCGGCCCATCTGCGGCCACAGCGACCGGTCGACCATGGTGTTCGACGTGTCGAGCCGCACGCCCCAGAGCCGCGGCCCGAGCGCCGCGGCGACGTCGAGGGCGGTGCCGACGCTGTCGTTGTCGTAGTCGACCAGCACCACGATGTTCATCTCGCCGTCGCTCATGCGCGCGAACGCCTCGGCCGCGGCGACCGTGTCGCCGCCGTACGCCGCGATCAGGCCGTGCGGCACCGTGCCGAGGCCGCGCCCGCCCCACCACGAGGCCTGCGCGTCGGTCGAGACGCCGATCGCGCCGGCGATGTGGGCGGCATAGCCGTCGCCGGTCTGGACGCGGTAGTGGTCGTGCCGCGCCGGGAAGTAGAGGATCGGCTTGCCGCCGGCCGCGTTCACGACCTCGCGCACGTTGGTCGCGATCAGCGTCCGCCGCGCCAGGCCGCCGAGGAACGCCGTCTCGAGGTGGCAGAACAGGCCGTAGTCGCCCTCGATCGTCATCACGGTCTCCCACGGGGCGATCTCGTCGCCGTCGTGGAGGGCGCGCACGTCGAGCGCGTCCCAGCCGTCGACCCACTCACCGTCCGGGCCCTCGCGGCCGGAGCACTCGCGCAGGATCGCGATCGCCTCGTCCATGCCGCCCAGCACGGCGTGCTTGCGCTGGAACACCTGCAGCAGCACCGACGGGTTGTGGCCATCCCGCTCGAGGACGCGCTTCGTGTAGTTGAAGTACGCGTCGGAGTAGTACCCGTCGCGGATCTTCGCGATGGGGAGGTCGAAGACCTCGCTCGGCAGGCGCGTCCGGCGGTTGGTCGTGCTCATGTGGCCCGGATGGTACGCGGCGTCTAGCGCACGTGCGAGGAGATCCGCCGTGCCAGCTCCAGATCGAGGTCGGTGATGCCACCCGCGTCGTGCGTGGAGAGGTTGATCGTGACCCGGTTCCACACGTTCGACCAGTCGGGGTGGTGGTTCAGCTCCTCGGCGTCGAACGCGACGCGGGTCATGAACGCGAAGGCCTCGCGGAAGTCGGCCAGCTGCACCTCGCGACGGAGGCTGCCGTCGGCCACCTCCCAGCCGTCGAGATCCGCCACTGCCGCGGCCAGCGCCTCGGGCGTGAGAACGGTACGGTCCATGCCGCCGAGTCTAGGTTGCCGGCTCGCGTGTTGCAGCGCGAACAATGACGGGATAATGTATCCAATTATGCGAAGGGTCCGCGTTCTCCACGAAGGTACGTCCGCCTGGGGCGCTCTGCAGGGCGACGAGGTCGTCCTCGACTCCGGCGTCCGCCGGCCGGCCGGCGAGGGTGTCCTGCCTGGCGCCGGTCGCGCCGTCGAAGATCATCGCCGTCCACCTCACGTACCGCAGTCGCGGCTCGACGAGTACGCCGTCAAGCGCATGCCGGCCGAGCCGTCGTACTTCATGAAGCCGCCGACGACGCTGAACGGCCACCTGGGCGAGCTGCGCCGGCCGCGCGGCGCGAAGTTCCTCAACTACGAGGGCGAGCTGGCCGTCGTCGTCGGGCGCGCAGATGAAGGGCGTCGGCGCCCGACGACGTGCTCGACTACGTCGTACGGCTTCGCGCCGGCCAACGACGTCGGGCTGCACGACTTCCGCCACGCCGACCGCGGCTCGATGCTGCGCGTGAAGGGCCAGGACGGCTTCCTGCCCGATCGGCCCCGCGCTCGTCACCGGCCGACGAGTGCGACGCCCGACGCGACTTCACCCTGCGCACGTACCTGAACGGCGAGGTGGTGCAGGAGGCCGACGCAGGACGACCTGATCTGGGACTACCGCTACCAGCTCGCCGACCTGTGCCGCACGATCACCCTCGAGCCGGGCGACGTGATCCTCACGCGGCACGCCGGCCAACAGCCGGCCGATGCAGCCGGGCGACGTCGTCGCGGTCGAGATCTCCGGCCTCGGCCGGCTCGACGAACACCGTCGTCGACTGGGACGTCGACCTGGCGGGCCCGGGCGACCAGCTCGAGGTCTCGCCGAACACCCTCCACGTCGCGCTGGCGATGCGACGAGGACGAGGCCGGCCCGGATGGTGGCGGAGGGGCGCGTGCCGTGATCCGGCTGCGCAAGCATCGACCACGTCTGCCTGCGCGTCGCCGACCTCGACGACGCGGCGCGCGCGCTGGACTCGCTGCAGTTCGGCCTCACCGTGCGCGACCAGCGACGCGGACGCGCGCGACCCTCGCCTGCGACTACGAGCCGTACTCGCTCGAGCTCGTGCGCGCCGACGACGACCCGACGCTCGGGTTCGACGCACTGGGCGTGGCGAGCTGCGCCGCTCGGTCTCGCTGGACGACGCCGCGCGCGCACCTCGACGCGCTCGGCGTCGCCTTCGACGACGCGCGCCGACGCGCTGTACGTGGCCGATCCCGAGGGCTCGGCATCGAGCTGTGCCGTTCGTGCACGCCGACGACCGGCGCCCGGCGATCGCCCGCCAGACCACGACGCTGCCGGGGCTTCCGCCCGCGCAAGCTCGGCCACGTCAACCGCTGACCGGCGACATGGCGCGCCGCCGACGGCGTTCTACACCGACGTGCTCGGCATGGAGGTCGCCGACTACCTCGGCGACGCCGGCACGTGGCTGCACTCAACGCCGACCACCACGCAGGTCGCGCTGGTCGACACGGGCGCGCGCACTTCCACCACCTCGCGCTTCGAGCTACTACGACTGCGGCGAGCTGCGCGTCGCTGTTCGACCACCTCGCCCAGCACGGCCGCTGGCTGTCCTGGGGCCCGGTGCGCCACGGCATCGGGCAGAACATCTGCGGCTACGTGCGCATCCCCGAGGAGCCGTGCACGTCGAGCTGCTACGTCGACATGGAGCAGCTCGAGGACGAGCACGAGCCGCGCCACTGGCCCGACGACCGCTACTCGTCCAACACCTGGGGCCCCCTGCCGCCGCGGTCGTACTTCCGCTTCGACGCCGCTGCCGATCGAGTCCGAGCGCGAGAGCCTCGAGACCCGCGGCATCCCGCTCCCACCCCTGCAGGAGGCCTGACCTTGGCGACGAGCGATCGACCCACCACCGGCGCCCGCACCGGGCGAGCAGTTCCTCGACGGCCTCGCGCGGTGACGCCCGCGAGATCTGGCTGAACGGCGAGAAGGTCACGCACCCGCTCGAGCATCCCGGCGCTCGAGGCCGCGGCGCGCTCGATCGCGCGCGTCTTCGACCTGCAGCACGAGCACGCCGACGAGATGCTCGTGCCCGCCCGAGACGACCGGCCAGCTCGTCAACGTCACGCACATCATCCCGCGCTCGCTCGACGACCTGCACGCGGCGCCGGCGCGCGTTCGAGCTGATCGGCCTCGTCGACCGGCGGCATGATGGGCCGCACGCCCGACTACCTCAACGTCACGTTCGCGTGCTTCGCGGGCGCGTCCGAGCGTGTGGGCCCGCCGCGGCAACGAGCAGGGCGCCGCGAACCTCGTCGCCTACCACGAGCTGCATGCGCGACCGCGACCTGTCGACGACGCACTCGATCATGAACCCGCAGGTCGACCGCTCGAAGCCCGAGGCCGAGCAGGCCGCCGGCGAGGTGGCGCTGCACAAGGTCGGCGAGACCGACACGCGCATCGTCGTGCGCGGCGCGCGCATGCTGGCCACGCTCGGCCCCGTTCGCCGACGAGCTGAACGTCTACCCGGGCTCGGACATCCGCCCGCAGGACGGCAACTACGCGCTCGGCTTCGCGGTGCCGATGGGCACGCCCGGCCTGAAGCTGATCTGCCGCGACTCGTACGCCACGCAGCGGTCGCACTTCGACTACCCGCTGTCGTCGCGCTTCGACGAGATGGACTGCCGTCGTGATCTTCGACGACGTCGAGGTCCCGAAGGACCGCGTGTTCCTGGACGGCGACACGGTCGGCTACTCCGAGGTCATCTCCGACACGGGCTGGCGCGGCCACATCATGCACCAGGCCTTCACGCGCGCGTACGTGAAGCTCTCCTTCGCGCTCGGCCTCGGCCACCTGATCGCGACGCATGACCGGCGTCGTGCGGTTCGACCACGTCCAGGAGAAGCTCGGCCAGATGTGGAACATGGCCGAGCTGACGCGCTCGGCCCTCGTCGTCGGCCGAGGCCGGCGCCAGCCATCGACGAGCACGGCGTCTTCTACCCCGACGACCGGCCGTTCCTGGCGCTGCGCGGCGAGATGCCGAAGTGGCTGCCGCGCTGCCACGAGCTGCTGCAGCTGATCGGCGGCGGCGGCTTCATGTGCACGCCGTCCGAGGCCGACATGAACGGCCCGCTGCGCGACCTGACATCGACACCTACTACCAGGCCGCCGGCGGCGACGCCGAGCGGCGCATCCGCCTGTTCCGCCTGGCGTGGGACTTCATCGGCTCCGAGCTCGGCGGTCGCGGCGGAGCTGTACGAGCGGTTCTACCTCTCGGACTCCTATCGCATGACCGGCGCTCGGCGTACAAGATCGCCGACAAGTCCTTCGCCGAGTCACTCGTGGAACAGTTCCTGCATGACTGATCTGGCCGGACGCGGGGTGCGGTACGTCCGCGTGCTGCACCCCGACGTGTACGGCAACGCGCGCTCGAAGGAGGTACCGGTCGGGCGCTTGCCCTCGTCGCTCGGCTACTGCGCCGCCAGCCTGGCGGAGGGGCTCGACGGCATCCCGTTCATCGAGGGCCCGTCGTTCATGGGCGGCCCGAGCTTCCCCGACGCCTTCGCGGTGCCCGACCTCACCACCGCGCGGATCCCGCCCTGGGAGCCCGATCGCGCCTGGGTGCTCGCCGACCTGACGAGACCGGCCTCTGCTGCCGGTCGCGCACTCCGACGCGTGATCGACCGGGTCGCCAAGGCCGGCTACGAGGCCGTGTGCGCGTCGGAGATCGAGTTCTACCTGCTGCGCGACGGCGCGCCGTACTCCAGCCGCCACGGAATGGCGTACACGACCGGCCGCCGGTCCGATCCCGGACGGCGCCGTGCGCCGGATGCTCGAGGGCCTGGATGGGCTCGGCATCCCCGTCACGACGGTGCTGCGCGAGTTCTCGCCCGGCCAGTTCGAGGTGAACGTGCTGCACGGGCCGGCGCTCGACGCCGCCGACTGGGCCTTCCTGCTGAAGGAGGGCCTGCGCGAGATCGCCGCACACGAGGGGCTCGACGTCGTGTTCATGGCGAAGCCGTTCGAGGCGGAGGAGGGCTCGAGCCACCACGTCCACCTGTCGCTGTGGCGTGACGGTGCGAACGCCTTCGCCGACCGACGCGGTGCTGCTGCGGCGCTTCGCGGCCGGCGTCATCGCGCACGCCGGGGCGCTGACGGCGGTCTGCAACCCGACCATCAACTCCTACAAGCGGCTCGGCTCCGAGGGCATGGCGCCGAAGACCGCGAACCTGGGCGGCGACGACCGCTGGACGACGCTGCGCGTGCCCGGCGAGGGCGGCGCCGCGGCCCGCCTCGAGGTGCGGCTGCCCGACGCGTCGGCGAACCCGTACCTCGTCTACGCGGCGGTGCTGTCGGCCGGCCTGGACGGCATCGAGCGCGAGCTCGAGGTGCCGGCCGAGTTCCCGCCGCTGCCCGCGTCGCTCGGCGCCGCGCTGGACGCCCTGGCGGACGACGCCGTCGTGCGCGACGCGCTCGGCGGCGACATCGCCGACGCACTCGACGCGCTGAAACGGCGCGAGCTGGAACGCTTCGGCCGCGCCGTCACCGATTGGGAATGGAAGGAGTACGGCCTCAGTGTCTGACCTCAAGGGCTTCTCGCTGCCGCGCACCCCGGAGGGCCGCAGCTCGCTGGTGCCGACGCCGCCGTGGCACTACGTGGGCGACTTCCTGGTGATCGAGTTCTGGTGCGATCCGGACGCGGTGGCCGCGTCGCTGCCGCCCGGCCTCGAGCCGTACGCCGACGATCCGGGCCGTGCCGCCGCGCTGTTCGTCGACTGGCAGAGCTGCGTCACCGACCGCAACGAGCTGATCGACCCGGCCCGCAGCCAGTACAAGGAGTTCTTCCTGATCCTGAACGCGACGCTCGACGGCCAGCACGTGACGACGTGCCCGGCGATCTGGGTCGACCGCGACTTCGCGCTGGTGCGCGGGTGGATCCAGGGCTTCCCGAAGAAGCTCGGCTCGGTGTGGATGACGCGCACGTTCGGCGTCGACAGCCTGGCCGACCCCGGCGTGCAGCCGGGCGCGACGTTCGGCGGGACGCTGGCGGCCAACGACCGCCGGCTGGCGCAGGGCACGGTGACGCTGGAGCGCGTGTCGGAGTCGGGCCCGACGCACAACGACCCGCGGCTCGTCAACGTGCGGCACTTCCCGCAGCTGGCCGCCGGCCTGCACGACACGCCCGCCGCGCACGAGCTGGTCGGCGCCCGGTCGAGCGACCGGGCCATCTCGCCGATCTGGGAGGGCTCGGCCACGCTCGAGCTGTTCGATGCGCCCAACGAGGAGCACGTCGCGTTCCAGCCGGTGCGCATGGGCAAGGGCTTCCGGTTCACGTTCGCGTACACGGTCGACGACCTCGAGACGATCCGGGACCTGCGATGACGGATCGCGTCGTGCTCGTCACCGGCGGCGGCAGCGGCATCGGCGAGGCGATCGCCCGCCGCTTCGCCGCCGACGGCTGGCGCGTGGCCGTGAACGGCCGCCGCCCCGAGCCGATCGCCGCCGTCGCCGGCGAGATCGGCGGCGTCGCGATCGCGGGCGACATCAGCGACCCGGCCACGGCCGAGCGCGTCGTGGCCGAGGCCGTCGCGGCGCTCGGCGGGCTCGACTGCGTGGTGCTGAACGCCGGCATCGCCCACTCCGGCTCGGTGCTGGAGCAGACGCCCGAGAGCTTCGAGCGGGTGCTGCGGACGAACACGATCGCGCCGTTCCTGGTCGCCCGCGCGGCCGTGCCGCACGTGATCGAGCGCAAGGGCTCGCTGATCGCCGTCTCGTCGGCCGCGGCGCTGACGGCCGGCCCGCACTCGGCCGCCTACTCCACGTCGAAGGCGGCGGTCTCGATGCTGATGAAGACGATCGCGATCGACTTCGCGCACACCGGCATCCGCTCGAACAGCGTCTGCCCCGCGTGGGTGCGCACCGACATGGGCGACTCGATGATGGACGAGCTGGGCGAGCAGCAGGGCATCGACCGCGAGGCCGCCTACGGGTGGGCGAACCGGTTCATCCCCGCGAAGCGCCCCGCCACGCTGGACGAGGTGGCGGGCACGGTGCTGTTCCTGGCCGGCCCGGACGGCGCCTACATCAACGGCGCCGCGATCCCGATCGACGGCGGCGGCGGCTCCGTCAACGTCGGCCTGCTCTGGGACGCGACGTGACGACCATCCAGCACTTCATCGACGGCGAGCGCGTCGGCAGCCCCGGCCACCTTCGAGGACCGGTCGCCGATCGACTGGTCGCTGATCGCCGAGGTCGCCCGCGGCGATCGCGCGACCGCCGACCTCGCGGTGTCGGCCGCGGTGCGCGCGTTTCCGGAGTGGGCCGATCTCGGGCCCGGCCGGGCGCGCTGTCTACCTGCGGCGGCTGGCCGACCTGGTCGACGCCAATATCGAGCCGCTGGCCGAGGCCGAGTGCCGCGACATGGCGATGCTCCTCCGCTCGCTGAAGGCGCGCGTGATCGGTCGCGGAGCGCGCAACTTCCGCGCGTACGCCGATCTCGCCGAGGCGTACTCCGAGCGCGTCTGGGAGTCGAACGGCACCCGCAACCGCGTGCTCCGCATGCCGTCCGGCCCGGCCGTGGTGATCACGCCGTGGAACGCGCCCTTCATGCTCTCGACCTGGAAGACGGCGCCCGCGCTGGCGGCCGGCTCCACGGTGGTGCTGAAGCCGGCGGAGTGGTCGCCGCATGCCTGCTCGATGCTGGCCGACCTGGTGGCCGAGGCGGGCTTCCCGCCCGGCGTGTTCAACATCGTGCAGGGCATCGGCGAGGAGATCGGCGCAGCCCTGACCGCCGACCAGCGCGTACGGCGGATCAGCTTCACCGGCTCGCCCGAGGCCGCGCGCCACATCGGCGTCGCGGCGGCGCAGCACATCGTCCCGTTCACGGCCGAGCTGGGCGGCAAGAACCCGCTGATCGTGTTCGCCGACGCCGACCTCGACGCCGCGGCGAAGAAGGCCGCCGGCCAGTACGACGACGCCGGCCAGGTGTGCCTGGCGGGCACGCGGCTGCTGGTCGAGGAGTCGGTCCGAGATGCGTTCCTGGAGCGCTTCCACCGGTTCACCGACGAGCACGTGCTGGGCGATCCGCGCGAGGACGCGACGACGGTGTCGCCGCTGATCCACCCCGACCACCTGGAGCGCGTGGCGGGCTTCGTCGAGCGCGCGCGGGCCGACGGCGACCGCATCGTGCGCGGCGGCAAGGTGTGGCGCGAGGGCGGGCTGTGGTACGAGCCGACGCTGGTCGAGCCGCGCTCGAACGACTCCGAGATCGTGCAGCAGGAGGTGTTCGGCCCGGTGCTGACGTTCCAGACGTTCCGCGACGAGGCCGACGCCGTCGCGCTCGCGAACTCCACCGCGTACGGCCTGTCGGGGATCGTCTACACGTCGAGCGAGGAGCGCGCGAACCGCGTCGGGCGCCTCGTCCGCGCCGGCACCGTCTGGGCGAACACGTTCCTGATCCGCGACCTGACGGCGCCGTTCGGCGGCGTCGGCATCAGCGGCATCGGTCGCGAGGGCGGCGACTACGCGCTCGACTTCTACAGCGACCTGAAGACGCTGCAGATCCTGGACGGCACGACGAGCTAGGCGTCAGGCGTTACGCTCACGCGATGAACAAGGGCCAGTGCCAGTGCGGTGCCGTGCGCTTTCGCGTGCTCGGGCCGCTGCGCGACGTCGCCGTGTGCCACTGCTCGGTCTGCCGGCGGACGCACGGCGGACCCGCCACCTACACGGCGTGCGCCATCGACGACCTCCACCTGGACGCGGCCGAGACCCTCCGGCACTACGAGGTGTCGGAGGCGACCTACTCGTTCTGCGGCGCGTGCGGCTCGCAGCTGTTCTGGCGGCGGCCGTCGTTCGCGCACGTCTCGATCAGCGCGGGGGCGATCGATGCGCCCACCGGCATCTCGACGACGCGCCACATCTTCGTCGCCCACGCGGGCGACTACGAGGACCTCTCGACCGACCTGCCGAAGTTCGCCGACTACTCGGGGTCGGAAGCCGTCAGCTGAGCAGCGCGCGGATGCGGTCCTTCGGGCGGCCGACGATCGCCTTGTCCCCGCGCACCACGATCGGACGTTGCAGCAGGCGCGGCTTGGAGACCAGCAGGTCGATCACCGGACCGGCCTCGACGTAGTCCGCCTCGTCCAGCCCGAGCTTCCTGAACTGGGAGTCCTTGCGCACCAGGTCGGCGACGGGATCCTCGAGCCGGGCCACGATGCCCTCCAGGATCTCCTTCGTCGGACGCTCTTTCAGATACAGCACGACGTCGAACTCGACGCCCAGCTCCTCCGCGATCTGCAGAGCAGCGTTGGAGGCGTGTCAGTAGGGGTTGTGGAAGATCGTGACGTCGGCCATGGGCGGTGAGCGTATACGCTCTCGCCGATGCGCGTCCACGTGCTAGCCGACATGGAAGGCGTCGCCGGTATCTGCCGGTGGGCGCAGGTCAGCCACGACGGTGCCCTCTACCAGGAGGGCCGTCGCCTCTACACCCAGGAGATCAACGCGGCGGTGCGCGGGGCATTCAACGCCGGCGCCGTCGAGGTCGTGGTGATGGACTGCCACGGCGCGGGCGGCGACCTGTCGTTCAACTCCCTGCTGCCGGAGGAGCTCGATCCGCGCTGCGAGTGGGTGGTACAGAACGAGTGGACGGAGTACACCGGCTTCCTCGCCGCGGGCTGCGACGCCGCGATCCTGATCGGCATGCACGCCAAGGCCGGCACGCCCGACGGGGTCCTCTCGCACACCGTCTTCGCCCGCGACTGGCAGGATCTGCGCTTCAACGGGGTCTCGGTCGGTGAGACCGGCATCAATGCCGCCCTCTGCGGCCACTTCGGCACGCCGATCGTGCTCGTCTCCGGCGACCGGGCGACCTGCGAGGAGGCGCGCGCGCTGCTGGGAGACGGCCTCGCCGTGGTCGACACCAAGGTCGGCCTCGGCCGGTACTCCGCCCGCATGCAGCCGCCGTCCGTCGTGCGCGAGCGCATCGAGCACGCGGTCCACGCGGCGCTGATGGGGCCCGCGCGGGTGTCGCCCTACGATCCCGGGCAATCCGTGCTCGATCGAGGTCGACTTCGCGCTGCCCGACGACGTCGAGCGCTACCTCCACCGCGACGGGGTCGAGCTGGGCGGCCCGCGCCGCATCATCTCCCACGCCGACGACTGGTGGACGGCGTGGCGGCGGTTCTACTTCTAGCCGCCTGACCTCGCGGTGCCGTGTCGTATTGGTGCCTGGCACCAATGCGACAGCCATAGCCGCGCGTGTCGTTTTGGTGCCTGGTGCGAATACGACACGAGGGGCCGTGCTTGTCGTATTGGTGCCTGGCACGAATACGACAACGGCGGGAAGCGCGTCTCGCCATACTGAATCAACTGATTCAGTATGGCGAGAGTGGTGAATCGTGCGGATCAGTTCTGATAGATTCTGATCTGTGGGAGGTCTCTACGATCCGCGGTTCGAGCATGACGCGTGCGGTCTGGCGGCCGTGGTCCGGCTCGACGGCGTGCGCACGCACGACGTCGTCGCGGCCGGCGTCGAGGCGCTCCGCAACATGGATCACCGCGGCGCCAGCGGCTCCGACCCCGAGACCGGCGACGGCGCCGGGATCCTCCTCCAGGTGCCCGACGCCTTCTTCCGACGCGTCGTGCAGGAGGAGCTGCAACTCGAGCTGCCGCTGCCCGGGCAGTACGCGGTCGGCATGGCCTTCCTACCGCGTGAGCCCGGCCTCCGGCTGCGGTGCGAGGAGCTCTTCGTGCGCATCTGCGCGGAGGAGGGGCACCGGGCGCTCGGCTGGCGCGACGTGCCGGTGCGGTCGGATCGCATCGGCGAGCTGGCGCGTCTGTCGGAGCCCGTCGTGCGGCAGCTGTTCGTCGAGCGCCGCGGCGGCGACGACGAGGCGTTCGAGCGCAAGCTGGCGGTCATCCGGCGGCGGGTCGAGAAGGAGGCCGGCGCCGGCGGCGTCGAGATGGCCGACTTCTCGGTCGTGTCGCTGTCGTCGCGCACCATCGTCTACAAGGGCCTGCTCCGCGCCCGCCAGCTCGACGCGTACTACGCCGATCTGACGGCGCCCGACATCGCCTCCGCGCTCGTGCTCGTGCACTCGCGATTCTCCACGAACACGCTCGGCACCTGGGATCTGGCGCATCCGTTCAACCTCCTCTGCCACAACGGCGAGATCAACACGGTGCGCGGCAACGGCGCCTGGCTGACCGCTCGCGAACCCCAGCTGCGGAGCGACGTGTTCGGCGGCGACCTGCAGAAGCTGTTCCCGATCGCCGAGGAGCGCTGGTCCGACTCGGCCAAGCTCGACGCCATGCTCGACCTGCTGATCCTCGGCGGCCGCTCGCTGCCGCACGCGCTGGCGATGCTGATCCCGCCGGCGTGGACCGATCCAACGCTCGACCTCGACGACGATGTGCGCGCGTTCCACGAGTACCACGCGTCGCTGGTCGAGCCGTGGGACGGGCCGGCCGCGATCCTCGCCTCCGACGGTCTGCAGGTGGTCGCGACGCTCGACCGCAACGGTCTGCGCCCGTGCCGGTTCGTCCGCACCCGCGACGGGCTGGTCGTGATCGCGTCGGAGGTCGGGGTGCTCGACATCCCGCCGGCCGACATCGTCGAGGCCGGCCGGCTCGAGCCGGGCCGCATGCTCGTCGTCGACACGCTGTCCGGGCGGCTCATCCGCGACAGCGAGGTGAAGCGCTCGCTCGCGTCGCGCCAGCCCTACCGGCAGTGGCTCGACGACGAGAAGCTGTTCCTCGCCGACCAGCGTCCGCGGCAGGTCGAGGCGATGTCGCCCGACGACCTGCACCGCCTGCAGTGCGCGTTCGGATACACCCAGGAGGACCTTCGCCTGCTGATCGGACCCATGGCGCGCGACGGCGCTGAACCAGTTGGTTCAATGGGCGACGACACGCCCCTGGCCGCCCTGTCCGAGCGCCCGAAGCTGCTCGCCGCCTACTTCAAGCAGCACTTCGCCCAGGTCACGAACCCGCCCATCGACCCGCAGCGCGAGGCGCTGGTGATGAGCCTCCGCACCACCGTCGGCGCGATCGGCAACCTGCTCGACGAAACGCCCGAGCACTGCCGGCGCGTCGCGATGCCGACGCCGGTGCTGCAGAACGGCGAGCTGGCGAAGCTGCGCACGCTCGACCGCGAGCGGTTCCCGACCGCGACGCTGTCCACGCTGTATCCCATCGCGGACGGCCCGGCCGGGCTGGAGCGGGCCGTCGACGCGCTCTGTCGCGAGGCCTCCAGGCTGGTGTGGGACGGCACGGCGATCCTCATCCTCTCCGACCGCGGCGTGTCCGACACGCTCGCCCCGATCTCACCGCTGCTCGCCACGGCCGCGGTGCACGCCCACCTGGTGCGGGAGGGCGCGCGGACGATGTGCGGCCTGGTGGTCGAGTCGGGCGAGCCGCGCGAGGCCATGCACTTCGCGCTGCTGCTCGGCTACGGCGCCGCTGCCGTGAACCCGTACCTGGCGCTGGAGTCGCTGCGCGAGCTGCACGGCGAGGGCGAGCTGGGCGAGCTGACGCTCGGCGTGGCGCGCGAGCGGTACATCGCCGGCGTCGGCAAGTCGCTGCTCAAGATCTGCTCCAAGATGGGCATCTCGACCGTCCAGAGCTACCGCGGTGCGCAGATCTTCGAGGCCATCGGGCTCGGCCGCCGGATGGTCGACCGCTACTTCACCGGCACCGTCTCGCGGGTCGGCGGCCTCGAGCTG
Source organism: uncultured Actinomycetes bacterium (assembly GCA_963722525.1). GTDB lineage: Bacteria > Actinomycetota > Thermoleophilia > Gaiellales > F1-60-MAGs149 > VFJZ01. Next base: position 3,416,412 of record CAVRMM010000002.1, read on the forward strand.
CCCGACCTGCACGACGAGATCGCCGAGCGCCACGCCGCGGCGTTCGCGCCCGAGCCGCTCGCGTCGCACGAGCTCGACCCGGGCGGCGAGTACCAGCAACGGCGGCGCGGCGAGCACCACGCGTGGAACCCCGACACGATCGTGAAGCTGCAGCGCGCCGTGCGCGACGACTCGTACGCGACGTTCCGCGAGTACGCCCAGGCGCTCGATGCGTCCACCCGGCTGCAGACCCTGCGCGGGCTGTTCGAGATCGTGCCCGCCGCCGAGCCGGTCCCACTCGAGGAGGTCGAGTCGTCGGCCGAGATCGTCAAGCGGTTCGCCACCGGCGCGATGAGCCTCGGCTCGCTCTCGCCCGAGGCGCACGAGACGCTCGGCATCGCGATGAACCGGCTCGGAGGCCGCTCGAACACCGGCGAGGGCGGCGAGGACCTGGCGCGGTCGATCCCCGACGAGAACGGCGATCTGCGTCGGTCTGCCATCAAGCAGATCGCGTCAGGTCGCTTCGGCGTGACCACCAGGTACCTGCGTGATGCGGATCAGCTGCAGATCAAGGTGGCGCAGGGTGCCAAGCCCGGCGAGGGTGGCCAGCTGCCCGGCCACAAGGTCGATCCGCTGATCGCGCGCCTGCGCCACTCGACGCCCGGCGTCGGCCTGATCTCACCGCCGCCGCACCACGACATCTACTCCATCGAGGACCTGGCGCAGCTGATCCACGACCTGAAGTCGGTCAACCCGGCGGCCGAGATCTCGGTCAAGCTCGTGGCGGAGGCGGGCGTCGGCACCATCGCCGCCGGCGTCGCGAAGGCGAAGGCCGAGCACATCGTCATCGCCGGCCACGACGGCGGCACCGGCGCATCGCCGCTGTCGTCGCTCAAGCACGCCGGCCTGCCCTGGGAGCTCGGCCTGGCCGAGACGCAGCAGGTGCTCGTCATGAACGGCCTCCGCGGCCGGGTGCGGCTGCAGGTCGACGGTGGCCTGCGCACCGGTCGCGACGTGCTCATCGGCGCGCTGCTGGGAGCCGAGGAGTTCGCCTTCTCGACCGCCCCACTGATCGCGCTGGGATGCGTGATGATGCGCGTCTGCCACCTCAACACCTGCCCGGTCGGGATCGCCACCCAGGATCCCGAGCTGCGGCGCCGGTTCGAGGGGATGCCCGACCACGTCGTGCGCTACCTGCTGTTCGTCGCCGAGGGCGTGCGGGAGCTGATGGCCGAGGCCGGCGTGCGGCGGTTCGACGACCTCGTCGGCCGCACCGATCTGCTGCGGCCCGCCAATGCCGACCGCTGGCCGTGGCTGAAGGATCTCGACCTGGAGCCGCTGCTGCACCGGCCCGGCGCCCCGGGGCCGCGCACCCGCACCGAGCAGCAGGACCACGGTCTCGAGCTCGCCGCCGACCACCGCTGGCTGGTCGCGGTCGGTGCCGCCGAGCGGGGCGAAGCCGTCGAGATCTGCGACGTCGTGCGCAACACCGACCGCTCGGTGGGCGCCATGCTCGCCGGCGAGCTGGCCGCCTTTGAGCTCGACGACGGCGCGGTGTCGGTGCGCCTCGACGGCACGGGCGGCCAGAGCTTCGGCGCGTTCGCGGTGCGCGGGCTGAGCCTCACGCTGGCCGGCGTCGTGAACGACTACTGCGGCAAGGGGCTCTCCGGCGGCCGCCTGGTCGTCGCGCCAGACGCCGACGCCGGCTACGTGGCCGAGGACAACGTCGTCTGCGGCAACGTCGCGCTGTACGGCGCCACCTCGGGCGAGGCGTACTTCCGCGGCCGCGCCGGCGAGCGGTTCTGCGTGCGCAACTCCGGCGCGACCGCCGTGGTCGAGGGCGTGGGCGACCACGGCTGCGAGTACATGACGGGCGGCGTCGTGCTCGTGCTCGGCGGCATCGGCCGCAACTTCGCGGCGGGCATGTCGGGCGGGACGGCCTACCTGCTGCGCGACGGCCTGCCCACCGATCTGATCAACCACGACTCGGTCGCGCTCGTCGAGGTCGAGGATCCGGACGCGCTCGTCGCGCTGCTCGAGCGCCACCAGCGGCTCACCGGAAGCGCGGTCGCAACACGGCTGCTGGCCCGGCCGAACGACCTCGCGGAGGCCTTCGTGCAGGTGCTGCCGCACGACCTGCGGCGTGCCCGGCAGCTGGCGCAGGAGGCGGCGGTGGTGCCGGCATGACCGATCCGCGCGGCTTCCTCCAGATCCAGCGTCGCGTCGCGCCCTACCGGCCGGTCGACGAGCGCCGCGCCGACTGGGGCGACGTCAACGGCCCGGCCGACGAGGGCCTCGTGCGCGAGCAGGCGCGCCGCTGCATGGACTGCGGCGTCCCGTTCTGCCACACCGGCTGCCCGCTCGGGAACCTGATCCCCGACTGGAACGACCTCGTCGAACGCGGCCGCTGGCGCGAGGCCTACGAGCAGCTCGACGCCACGAACAACTTCCCGGAGTTCACCGGCAAGCTCTGCCCCGCCCCGTGCGAGGAGGCGTGCGTGCTGACGCTGAACGACGACCCGGTCACGATCAAGCAGGTCGAGATGGCGATCTCCGACCGCTCGTTCGCCGAGGGCTGGGTCGTGCCGCAGCCGCCGGCGAACGAGACCGTCCATCGCGTCGCGGTCGTCGGCTCCGGTCCCGCCGGCCTCGCCGCGGCGCAGCAGCTGCGGCGCGCCGGGCACGCCGTCACGGTGTTCGAGCGCGACGACCGTCCCGGCGGCCTGCTGCGCTACGGCATCCCCGACTTCAAGCTCGCCAAGGCGATGGTCGATCGGCGCATCGAGCAGCTGGTGGCGGAGGGCATCGAGTTCCGCTGCAGCGAGCCGGTCGACGACCTCGACGCCCTGCGCGCCGGCTTCGACGCGGTCGTGCTGGCGACGGGCGCCCAGCGGCACCGCGACCTCGGGCTGCCGGGCCGGGAGCTCGCCGGCATCGAGCTCGCCATGCCGTACCTGATCGCCGCGAACCGCCGCTGCGCCGGGCTCGACGCGGCCCCGATCGTCGCCACCGGCCTCCGCGTCGCCATCCTCGGCGGCGGCGACACGAGCGCCGACTGCCTCGGTCTCGCCCACCGCGAAGGCTGCGCCGCGGTGGTCGAGATCGCCCACGGCGTCGAGCCGCCGACCGAGCGGTCGCCGCTGCAGACGTGGCCGCGCTGGCCGCGGCTGCGCCGCTCGTACGCCGCGCATCTCGAGGGCGGCGATCGCCGGTACGCGTATGAGACGGTCGAGTTCCTCGGCCGCGACGGGCGCGTGACCGGGCTGCGCGACGCCGCCGGTGCCGAGATCGAGGTCGACCTCGTGCTCATCGCCGTCGGCTTCACGGGCGTCGAGGCCGACCTCGGGATCGGACTGACGCCGCGCTCGACGATGCAGGTCGACGAGTCGTTCGCGACGACCGCGCCGGGCGTCTTCGCGGCGGGCGACTGCGTGCGCGGCGCCGACCTGATCGTCTCGGCCATCGCCGACGGCCGCGAGTGCGCGCGGGCGGTCGACCAGTTCCTGACAGGCTCGACCACGTTGCCGTTTCGCGATCGCCCGACCCTCGTACACTCCAACGATGTCTGAACTCGTCTCCACTGCAAACGCCGTCTGGCAGGGCGGCCTCGCCGATGGCTCCGGCAAGGTCTCGTTCGCGAGCGGCGCGACCGGTCCGCTCGCCGTCTCCTGGGCCAGCCGCACCGAGGCTGCCAACGGCAACACCAGCCCCGAGGAGCTGATCGGCGCCGCGCATGCCTCGTGCTACTCGATGGCCCTCTCGCACGAGATCGCCGGCGCCGGCGGCACGCCGAAGGAGCTCGACGTGACCGCGAAGGTGACCTTCGTCGCCGGCACCGGCATCACCGGCGTTGCGCTGACCGTGTCCGGCCAGGTTGACGGCCTCGACGCCGAGGGCTTCAAGAAGGCGGCCGAGGCGGCCAAGGAAGGCTGTCCCGTCTCGCAGGCGCTGGCCGTGCCGATCACGCTGACCGTCAGCTAGGCCGGCGAGCGGCCACTGCCGCAGACCTTGAGGCCGTAGGCGCCGGCCACCCGCTGCGCCTCCTGGACCTTCGGCTGGTTCGCGGCCGAGAACGCCTGGATCGCGGCGGTGTCGCCCGTGCGCGCCATCGTCTGCAGCTCCTCCGCGAGCGTGAGTTGCAGCGTGGCGGCCTCGACCACGGCCGCGGCGTTCGCCCGCTCCGCGTCGATCGGCGTGAGCGTCTTCAGGTCGGCGACCTCTCGCCGGAAGATGGCGATCAGCGAGTCCAGTTGCGTGACCAGGGCGGAGGTCGACTCCGGTGCCGGCAGCTCGCTCGCCGCCTCCTTCGATCGCGTGCAGATGTCGTCGGCGGCGGAGATCCACTCCACCTTCGTCAGGCGGCCGCCGCTGCTGGTCGTCGACCCTCCGTAGCTGCCGCAACCGGCGAGGAGCGCCACGGCGAGCGCCAGCCACGCGAGGCGCACGATCATGGCGCCGCCGCGCAGATCTGCATGCCGAGGTCCTTCGCGAGCGCCTTCGCCTTCCTGTCGGCGGCGCCGTTCTGCTTGACGAAGTCGTCGATCGCGGCGGGGTCGCCCGACGCCGCCACCTTCTCGAGGCCCCTCGCCACCCGCGCGACGGCGTCGAGCGCCGCGTTGAACTCCTTGACGCGGTCCTCGTCGCCCGGCGGTGCCGGCAGTGCCTTCAGATCGTCGCGCTCCTGCGTCACGATCGCCGCGGCCTGCTTGGCGTAGGCCGGCAGGTCGTTCAGTCCGTCCGGCTGCCCGAGCTGCTCCAGGTCGTCCTCGGCCTTCTCGCACACGGCATCGGCCTGCTGCGCGTACGCGGCACGCGTGACCTGCTCGTCCGGCGAGGGCTTCTTGGAGTCGCCACACCCGGCGATGAGCAGGATCAGGGGCACGAGGATGATCGATCGGCGCAACTAGAATCCGTCCGTGGACGAGCATAGCCTGCAGGTCCTCGAACTCGATGCGATCCGGGCGCTGCTCGCCGACGAGACGTCGTTCGCGGGCGGGCACGAGCTGGCGGTCGCGCTCGCCCCGTCCACCGACGCCGTCGTGGTCGCGCGGCGCCAGGCCGAGACTGCCGAGGCGGTGCTGCTCATCGACGGCGGTGCACCGCGCCTCGCCGGCGCCCACGACGTGCGGCCGGCGGCGACGGCGGCGGTCCGCTCGGCCGTGCTGCAGCCCGATCAGCTGGCGGCCATCGCCGACACCGTACGCGCCGGCCTCGACGTCCGGCGCGTGCTCGCGGCACGCGACGACGTGCCGCGGCTGACGGCGATCGCGGGTGCGGTGGCGCCCTCGCTGGAGAGCCTGGCGTCGCGGCTCGAGGCGGCGGTGGAGCCCGACGGCAGCCGTCTGCGCGACGGCGCGTCGCCGCGCCTGCGCAGCCTCCGGCGCGAGATCTCGCAGGCGCGCGGGCGCGCGACCGACAGGCTCCGCCAGCTCGCGACGCAGCTGAAGGCGCACCTGCAGGAGGACTTCGTGACCGAGCGCGGCGGGCGGCCCGTGCTCGCCGTCAAGGCCACCAGCCGCTCCGCCGTGCCGGGCATCGTCCACGACACGTCGGGCTCGGGCCAGACGCTGTTCGTCGAGCCGTTCGCGATCGTCGAGGCCCAGAACGCGATCCGCGAGCTCACCGCAGCGGAGCGCGAGGAGGTCGACCGCATCCTCGCGGAGCTGTCGGCGCTCGTGCGCGTCGCGGCACCCGACGTGATCGAGTGCGTCGACACGCTCGCGCACATCGACCTGGCGCTGGCCGCGGGCGCGCTGGCGCGGCGGCTCGGCGGCTGTCCGGTCGCGATCACGGACGACGTCTGGCTGGTCGAGGCGCGGCACCCGCTGCTCGACCGGGCGATCGCCGTGCCGATCGACCTCGACCTGCGCGGCATCCGTGGTGTGGTCGTGTCCGGGCCGAACACGGGCGGCAAGACGGTCGGCATGAAGACGCTCGGGCTGGCGGCGCTGATGCACCAGTGCGGCCTGCGCCCGCCCGCCGTGAGGGCGAGCCTGCCGGTGTTCGACGAGGTGCTGGCCGACATCGGCGACGAGCAGTCGATCGCGATGAGCCTGTCCACGTTCTCCGGCCACATCCGCAACCTCACGCAGATCCTGGCGCGGTCGGGCGAGCGGTCGCTCGTGCTGCTCGACGAGGTCGCGGCCGGCACCGATCCGCACGAGGGGGCGGCGCTCGCCCGGGCGCTGCTCGAGCGGCTGGTCGAGCGCGGCGCTCTCGTGGTGGCGACCACGCACTACCCGGAGCTGAAGGAGTGGGCGAGCGCGACCGAGGGCGTCGTCAACGCCGCCGTCGGCTTCGATCCGGAGACGCTCGCACCGACGTACCGCGTGACGCTCGGCCGCCCGGGCGCGTCGCACGCGCTGCAGATCGCCGAGCGGCTCGGGCTGGGGGACGGCGTGCCCGAGCGCGCGCGGGCACGGATGGCGCCGGAGCGCCTGCACGTGTCGGAGCTGCTGGCCGAGGCGGCCGGAGCCGAGCGCGACGCGGCCGAGGTGCTGCGGAGCGCGCGGGTCGCCGGACAGCAGGCCGACGAGGCGCTGGCCGACGCGCAGCGCCGCGAGCGCGAGCTGCGCGACGCGCTGGAGGCGGTGCGGGCCGGCGCGCAGGCGGAGCGCGAGCGGGCGCGGGCCGAGGCCGAGCGGCAGCTGGCCGACTACCGTCGCGAGCTGGACGGCCTGCGGGCCGAGATCCGCGAGGCCCGCCGCCAGGAGCAGTCACGGGGGCAGGCGACCTCGGAGGCGGCCGACGAGGCGCTACGGGCCCGCGATCGCAGCCTCGACCGCGCCTCGCGGCGCACGCGCACGGCGCACGACGCGCTGGAGGCGGCGCTGACCGAGCCGCCGGTGCCGACCACGCGGCCGCTCGCCGTCGGCGACCCGGTGATCGCCCCGACGCTCGGCGTGCGGGGGACGATCACCGAGATCAGCGGCGACGAGGCCGAGGTGCACGGCGGCAAGCTCCGCATCAAGGTGCCCCTCGCCCGCCTGCAGCCCGATCCGCGCGGCGGCGTCACCCGCGACGAGCAGGAGCGGCAGGTGCAGGTGAAGGTCGCCCGCGGCGAGCCCGTCGAGTTCCAGATCGACCTCCGTGGCCGCACCGCCGACGAGGCCCGGGAGGAGGTGCGCCGCTACGTCGACCAGGCGCACCTGTCGGGCCGCGACGAGGTGTCGATCATCCACGGCCGCGGCACCGGCGCCGTGCGCAAGGCGGTCCGGGAGGAGCTCGCGAACCATCCGCTGGTCGCCTCGACGACGTCGGTGAGCGCCGATGGCGCGACGCTCGCGAAGCTCGAGTCCCGTTAACCGCGCGCACCTTCCGCGCACGTTGTGCCGGAAGTGTGAAAACCACGCGCAGAAGTGCGCCGCGATTCCCGTTTCGGTGCCAGGCACCGAAACGCGTACCGGAAGTCCGACCCCGCGCTAGTTGATGCGCTTCGTGCCCGCGCCCCACGCCCGGTCGCGGAGGACGAACTTCTGCACCTTGCCCGTCGACGTCTTCGGGAGCGGCCCGAACTCGACCTCGTCGGGACACTTGAAATGCGCCAGCCGGTCGCGGCAGAACGCGATCAGCTCGGCGCCCGTCACCTCGGCGCCGTCGCGCAGCGTCACGTACGCCTTCGGGCGCTCGCCCCAGTGGTCGTGCGGGATGGCGATCACCGCGCACTCCAGCACGGCGGGGTGTGACACGACGGTCTGCTCGATCTCGATCGTCGAGATGTTCTCACCGCCGGAGATGATGATGTCCTTCGCCCGGTCGCGCAGCTCGATGTTGCCGTCGGGATGCCACACCGCGAGGTCGCCGGAGTGGAACCAGCCGCCGCGGAACGCCTGCGCGGTGGCCTCGGCGTCGTCGAAGTAGCCGCTGCATCACGTTGTTGCCGCGCATCACCACCTCGCCCATCGTCCCGCCGTCGCGCGGCACGTCGTTCTCTCGGCGTCGACCACCCGCACCAGGTCGGCCGTCGGGTAGCCCTGCCCCTGGCGGGCGCGCAGCCGGGCCTGCTCGGTCGGGCCTGCTCGTCCCAGGCGGGCAGCCACCGGGCGACGGTGATCGGCCCGTACGTCTCGGTCAGGCCGTAGACGTGGACGGCGCGGAAGTTGAGTTCCGCCATGCGCGCGATCAGCGTCGGCGACGGTGGTGCGGCGGCCACGAGCGCGGTCACCGCCGGTTCGACGCGGTGCGCCGACGGATGGTCGACGATCGACAGCTGCACGGTCGGCGCGCCGCAGTAGTGCGTCACTCCCACGTCGTCGATCAGGCGCCACATCTCGGCCGGGTCGACCTTGCGGGTCGTCACGTGGGTGGCGCCGACGGCCGTCACCGCCCACGGGAAGCACCAGCCGTTGCAGTGGAACATCGGCAGCGTCCAGAGGTACGCCGACTCGGGCGACAGACCCGCGACGACGCACTCGGCCAGGGCGTTCAGGTACGCGCCCCGGTGGTGTACTGCACGCCCTTCGGCCGGCCGGTGGTACCCGACGTGTAGTTGATCGAGATCGGCTCGTACTCGTCGGCCAGCCACGACTCGGGATCGTCGGCCGGGGCCGCGGCCAGCAGCGCCTCGTACGGGCAGCCGTCCGCGCCGGTGTCGTCGCACCGCACGACGACCAGGCCGGCGACGTCGGCCGCCGCCGCCAGCGCCTCGAGCTCGTGGTCGACCAGCAGCACGCGCGCGCCCGCGTGACCGAGGATGTAGCCGATCTCGTCGCTCGCCAGGCGGGTGTTGATGGCGACCAGCTGCAGGCCGGCGGCGGGAACGCCGAAGTGCGCCTCGAGGATCATCGGCGCGTTCGGCGACAGCACGGCGACGCGGTCGCCCTTCTCGAGCCCGAGCGCGCGCAGCGCGTTCGCGAGCCGCCACGACCGGTCGGCGATCTCGGCCCACGTGTACCGCCGGCCGTCGGCGTGCACCAGCCCGACCTTGGGGCCGTACACGTACGCCGCCCGGCGCAGGAAGTCGACGGGCGTCAGTTCGGTGCGCCAGACCTTCATAGCTCCATCCGGTGGAAGTGTGCTCCCGCGACGACGGCGGTGACGGCGACACCGTCGAGCGGATCGCGCAACTCGACCGTCTCGGGTGCGTCGTCGGCACCGATCCGGAACCGGCCGTCGGGGAGCGGGATCAGGTCCTCGGGACCCCACGGGAATGCGATCGTCGCCGTCGCCAGGTCGATCGCGACCCACGGGCACCACGGGTTGTGCGAGCCGTACCGGACGCCGGTCGGCTCGGGCGGGGGTCCCAGGTCACGTACTCGGCCAGCGGCCGGCCGCGCATGGTCGCCAGCGCGTGCTGGACGATCGGCCACGTCGTGCCGGCGGTGTCCGCCCACAGCACGGCGACGGCGGCGCCCGTCTCGCGGCACGCGCACGCGTGCGACGCGAAGCCCGGGCAGTCGCCGGAGAGGCCGACCCGCGGGTAGCCGTCCTCGTCGTCGTCATCCAGCGCGTGCGGCGGCTCCAGGCCGTGCATCGCGGCCGCGAACCGGACCAGATCGACGATCGTGCACACTGCCGACCCGGCGCCGCTCGACGTCGGCACCCAGGGCGCGTGCGTGAACCACGCGGGCCGATCGGCCTCGGTCGTGACGCCGCTCGAGTCGCGCAGGCCGAGCGGCTCCAGCACGTGCCGCTGGACGAGTGCCTCGTACGTCTCGCCGGAGACGCGCTCCGCCACCAGCCCGAGCGCCTCGTAGCCGATGTTCGAGCGCCGGAACACGCCGGGTTCGGCCAGTTCCGTGTCGCGCAGCAGCACCATGCCGCCGAGCGGTGACGGCGCGGCGTCGAGGCCCGTGACGAGCCCCGACTCGTGCGCGAGCACGCTGCGGATCGTCGGCTCGGCGAACGGGAAGATCGGCAGGTGCTGCTGCACGGTGTCGTCGAGGTCGACGCCGGTCCCCGCCAGCGCGATGGCGGTGAAGCTCTTCGCGATCGACGCGATCGGCAGCCGCTCGTCGACCCGCGCGTCGCCGTAGCCGAACGCGTGGACGTCGCCGTCATGCGCGATCGCCACGACCGCGTGCGGGATCCCCTCGCGCGCGAACAGGTCGCGGGCGAACGTCTCGATCTCCGCTGTCAGGCGCGCGTCCATACGGCGCCGGAAGCGTACCGGCGCAGGCCGAGCCGGAACAGCACGATCCCGAGCAGCGGGAAGAAGGCCGCCGCGGCGGCCAGCGCCACCGCCGTGCCGGGGTCGAAGTCGCGTAACAGCGATGCCGGCAGGCCGGTCACGAAGGCCGCGGGGATGAGCGTGAACAGCACGACCTTCGTGGCGCCGCCGAAGATGTCGAGCGGGTACGAGGCCATGATCAGGATCGCCTGGAAGCCGAGGTCGGCCTGCTCGCCGCGCCCGCCGAAGAACAGCGTCAGCGAGCTGATCGAGACGAGGAAGCCGATCAGCACGACGCTGCCGCAGAGCGCGACGGCGACGTACATCGCGATGCTCTCGAGCGACCGGTCGCTGGCGTAGAGAAACAGCAGCGGCCCCATCAGCAGGTCGCCGAGCAGCACGGTGTCGACGCGCCGCGCCAGCAGGTACGACAGCGGGTCGAGCGGCAGCGCCAGCGCCGCGTCGATCTCGCCGTCGGCGACCAGCTGGCCGAGCTTGCGCGCGTTGCCGACCAGCCCCAGTGCGATGCCCGACGCGGTCAGCAGGATCGCGAACAGCATCAGCACGTCGTCGCGGTTCCAGCCCCGGACGTTGCCGACGGCGTTGAAGAACAGCGCCCAGAAGATCACCCAGGTGACGTCGTTGACGGCCATCACGAGCACCTGCACCCAGAACGACCGGCGGTTCGCGAGCGCATCGGCGAACGCGGCCCGCATCACCCGCGCGGTCCTCACCCTCCCACGACCTGCAGCCGGCGCTCGCCGAGCGCGAACACGCCTACGGCGAGCACGATCGACACTCCCAGCCAGGCCAGCTGACCCGCGATCAGCCACGGGTCGAGGTCGCCCGACGCGATGCGCCCCGGCACGTACGCCATCGCGGCCCACGGCAGCACGCGGGCCACGTCGGCGAAGCCGGCCGGCAGCAGCTCCAGCGGCAGCAGCAGGCCGCCCGCGATGAACACCAGCTTCGACCAGAGGAACCACGTCGATCGCGCGTCGAGCAGCCAGAACGCGATGCCGCCGAAGGCGTGCTGGGCCGCGATCGAGACGGTGCAGCCGAGCAGCGCGGCGGGCAGGGCGACGGCGGCGGCGGCCGTGGACTGCGGCCCGCCGACCGTCAGCAGCAGCACCGGCACGGCCAGCAGTGCGGCCGCCGCGACCCGCACCAGCGCCTCGCCCAGCTCGGATGACATCCGCAGCCCGACGACGTTCACCGGCCGCAGCATCTGCACGGCCACCGTGCCGGAGCCGATCTCGTCGCCCACCTCCTCGATGGTGCGCGTCCGCGGCCCCAGGTGCGCGGCCTGGGCGGCGGCGATGTACCAGAGCATCGCCGCCTCGTCGTAGCCGGCCAGCTCGCCGTCGTTCGCGGCCAGTGCGGCCCGCCACAGGGCGCCCGTGACGACGAGGATGATCGCGTAGAAGCCGACCCGCACGAGCACGTCGGCCGGGCTCGAGACGCCACGCCGGATGCCGCTGGTGAGGGCTGCGGCGTACGGCAGGGCCGCGCCGCCGCGGCTCATACCGGCGCCTGGCCGTAGATGTGCGTGATGACGTCGGAGAGCGGCGGCTCGGTGACCGAGATGTCGGCCACCTCGTACCGGTCGAGCAGGTCGTCCAGCACCGCGCGGATCGACCGCACCTCGGTGTCCACCTCGAGCTTCGCGCCCGGCCCCGACAGCTTCACCAGCCGCGCGCCGTCGATGTCGATCGAGCCGGGCGCCGTCTCGAACCGCACGTCGATCAGCCGCGTGCGCAGCAGCTCGCGCCGCATCCGGCTGACGCGGTCGTCGTAGATCAGCTGGCCGTGGTTGATCACGATCACGCGCCGCGCCACCTGCTCGATGTCCGAGACGTCGTGCGAGGTGAGGAAGATCGTCGTCGAGCGCTCCTCGTTGAGGCGCAGCACGAGGTCGCGGAACCGCGACTTCGCGATCAGGTCGAGCCCGATGGTGGGCTCGTCGAGGAAGAGGATCTCGGGCTCGTGCAGCACGCTCGCGGCCAGCTCGCAGCGCATCCGCTCGCCCAGCGACAGCGTGCGCACCGGCCGGTCGAGCAGGTCGGCGGCGTCGAGCAGATCGGCCAGCATCGCGATCCGCGCCGCGGTCTCGCCGCGCGACAGGCGATAGATGCGGCCGAGCAGCGACAGGGTCTCGCGCGGCGACAGCTGGAACCACAGCTGCGACCGCTGCCCGAACAGCGTGCCGATGCGCATCGCCAGCTGCCGCCGCTGCTTCCACGGCACCAGCCCGAGCACCTGCGCGGTGCCGCCGCTGGGATGGAGGATGCCGGTGAGCATCTTGATCGAGGTCGACTTGCCGGCCCCGTTCGGGCCGATGTACGCGAGCCGCTCACCCGCCTCGAGGGCGAACGAGATGCCCTGAACCGCCTCCACATCACCGAACCGCTTCGCCAGCGCCTGCGCCTCGATGACCGCCATGCGGCACCCTACCGTAATGCTGAATGTCCACCGATGGGGCCCGGACGACGGCCCGCCGACCCTCTGCCTGCACGGCGTCACCGGCCACGGCCAGCGGTTCCGGCGCCTCGCCACCGACTGCCTCGCGGGACGGCTGGTGCTGGCTCCCGACCTCCGGGGGCACGGCCGCTCGCCGTGGACGCCGCCCTGGACGGCGGAGCAGCACATCGGCGACCTGATCGACGTGCTCGAGGCGGAGGGCGTCGAGACGGTCGACATCGTGGGCCACTCCTTCGGGGGCCTGGTCGCGACGCACCTGGCGTCGGCCATCGGCGAGCACGTCGGGCGCGTCGTGCTGCTCGACCCGGCGATCGAGATCGATCCGCAGACGGCGCTCGAGAACGCCGAGGACTCCCGCAACCCGCCGTCGTGGGCGTCGCTCGACGAGGCGAAGGCGGCGCGGCGCGAGCAGCGCACGCCCGCCGGCTATCCCGGCTCGGATCAGGACGTCGACGACCACGCGGAGCAGGGCGAGGACGGGCGCTTCCGGTTCCGCTACCTGCCGAGCGCCGCCGTCACCGCGTGGAGCGAGATGGCCGGCCCGGTGGTCGACCTGCGGGAGTGGGAGGGACGGCTGCACCTCGTCACCGCCGCCCAGGCGCCGTACGTGACCGACTCGACGCGCGAGTGGTTGAGCGGCGACCTCGGCGACCGCTTCACCGAGACCGTGATCGACTCCAGCCACATGCTGTACTGGGACGCGTACGACGAGACGGCCGCCGAGGTCGCCGCATTTCTGCCCTGACGACACGCCGGCCGAAGGTCGACCGGGTCCTCGTCGCCCTGCTGGCGACGGTCGCCTTCTGGGCGCTGAACGTGATCGTGGTGAAGTGGGCAGTGGGGACGAGCGGCCAGTGGGATCCGCTGGCGTACTCGTTCATCCGGCTCAGCATCGGCGCCGTGCTGCTGGTGGCCTTCGTGCGGGCGCGGGAGGGGTCGGTGCGCATCGAGCGGCGGGACGTGCCGCTGATCCTCGTGTCGGCGCTGATCGGGATCGCCATCAACCAGCTCGGCTTCATGTACGCGGCCACGTACGCCACCGCGACGACGATCTCGCTGATCCTCGCCACCATCCCGGCCTTCGCCGCGATCACCGCGTCGATGCTCGGCCACGAGCGCATCGGCGGCCGGCACTGGCTGGGCATCGGTGTCGCCGCGCTCGGGACGGCGCTGGTGCTGCAGGCCGGACCGGGCGAGCTCGACATCTCGAGCGTGCGCGGCGACGTGCTGGCGCTGCTCGCCGCGGCCTCGTGGGGCATCTACTCGGCCCTCGTGCGGCCGCTGCTCGACCGGTACTCGCCGAACCGCATCTCGACGGTCGTGGTCTGCGCGGCGCTGCCGATGCTCGCCGTCGTCAGCCTGCCGCAGGTACTGCGCCAGGACTACGGCTCGGTCACGCTCGGCGGCTGGGGCGCGCTGCTGTTCAGCGTCTTCTTCTCGCTCGTGATCACCAACGTGCTGTGGTTCGGCGCGATCCAGGCCGGCGGCGCCGCGCGGGCCACGGCGGTGCTGCCGATCCAGCCGTTCCTCGGCGCGCTGTTCGCGTTCGTGCTGCTCGGGGAGACCGTGACCTGGCTGCAGATCGCGGGCGGCCTGATCGTCGTCGTCGGCATCTGGCTGACGCGCCGGCGCACGCTCGTGCTCGCGGACTGAGCCTCTCAGCCCACCATCGAGCGGACGATGTGGAGCGTCGCCTGGGTGGCATACCCGAGGTCGTCGGTGTGGATGCGTTCGTCGACGTTGTGGAAGCCGTTCTCGTACACGTCCACCGGCGTCGTGCGATAGGGCCAGAAGCCGTAGGCGACCGTGCCCCACGCCTCGCGCAGGTAGTTGGAGTCGGCGAACCCGGAGGAGATGATCGGCAGCAGGATCGCGCCCGGATCGGTGTCGTCCAGGAACCCCTGGCAGGCCCGGTAGAGCGGCGTGTCGATCGCCGACGAGGCACCGCCGGTGAGCGCGTCGAGCCACTGCAGCTCGTACGGCAGGTCGTCGCCGAGCGCCTCGCGCAGCTCGCGCTCCAGGTCGGCCTCGGTGGTGCCGGGCAGCACCCGGCAGTCGACCTCGCAGGTCGCGCGCGCGGGCATGACGTTGCGCGCGCTCGAGCCCTGCAGGCGGGTCGGCGCCATGGTGGTGGAGAACAGCGGCTCGAGCGTCTCGCTGATCGACTCGTGCAGCGTCGAGGCGCGCGCGACGCGCTCCTCGAGAGCGCCGTCGGGCCCCACCAGCACGTCGAGCATGCGCGCCGTGGTCGGCAGCACGTGCCGCCGGGGCTCGTAGATCGCAACCCGCCGCACCAGCTCGGCCAGCCGCGGCACGGCGTTCGCGCCCGACTGCGGTCGCGAGGCGTGCCCGGCGACGCCCAGGGCCGTGACGCCGACCGGCAGCGTCGCCTTCTGACCGCACTCGATCGGCACGACGATGCGGCCGTCGGCCAGCACCAGCCGGTCGCCGCCGCCCTCGTCGATGGCGTAGTCGACGCGCAGGTCGGGCCGGGCGCCGACCAGCCAGCGCATGCCGACGTTCTCGACGCCGTCCTCCTCGTCGGCCTGGGCGATGAACAGCAGGTCGCCCTTCGGCCTGAACCCGGAGCGCGCCAGGATCGCCATCGCGACGGCGCGGGTGGCGGTCTGGTTCTTCATGTCGACGGCGCCGCGGCCCCACAGCCAGCCCTCGGCGTCGACATGGCCGGCGAACGGCGGGTGCGTCCAGTTCGGCTCGTCCGCCGGCACCACGTCGGTGTGGCCGCACAGGGCCAGCGACGGGCCGTCGCCGGTGCCGCGGATGCGCGCGATCAGGTTCGGGCGGTCGACCACGCGCGAGACGAGCTCGCACTCCAGGCCCGCCGCCTCGAGGTACGCCATCAGCAGGTGCGCTGCCGGCGCCTCGTTGCCGGGCGGGTTGCCGGTGTCGATGCGGATCAGATCGGCGGTGAGCTCCGTCGCCTCGCGGCGGATCGCGGCGTCGTCCATGCCGGTAGCCTACGGCCCCTGATGGAGCGCTGGCGTGAGGAGGAGATCGGGCGTTCTCGCCGCGGCGCCCCGATTCGCGTCTTCCTGCCGGCCAGGCCCGAGACGCTGCTGGTGGCCGGCGTGCACGGCGAGGAGCCGGAGACGGTGTGGCTCGCCCGGCGGCTGCTGGAACGCGTCCAGGGCGACGAGGCGACGATGGCGATCGTGGCCTGCGCGAACCCGGACGGCATGGCCGACTCGGTGCGGCAGAACGCTGCGGGCGTCGACCTGAACCGCAACTACCCGTCGGCCAGCTGGCTGCCCGACGACTCGTTCACCTACCCGCCGGGGACGGCGTGGGAGGCGCGCAATCGCGAGAACCGCACGTCGCGATCCGGTGCCGGCCGGACGCCGGGCTCCGAGCCCGAGACGCTGGCCGTGCTCGAGCTGATCGAACGCCTGGCGCCGACGCTGATCCTCGACCTGCATGCGCCGCTCGAGCTGGTGCTGCCGACGGCCGACGCGCCGATGGACACGGTGGAGGAACTCGCGCGCCGGGCGCGGCTGCCGGTGACGATGGAGCTCGGCAGCCGGACGCCCGGCGCGCTGCGTGACTGGTGCGCGGATCGCGGCCTGCCCGCGATCACCTACGAGGTCGAGCACGCCGGGCTGCCTGCGCTCGGCGCGCGGCATCTCCCGGCGCTGGAGTGGCTCGTCAGAGGGCCGCGATCCAGTCGCCGACCACCTGGTTGAACTTCTCCGGCTCCTCCCACATCGGGCAGTGGCCCGACTCCTCGAAGATCACCATCTCGGCGCCCTTCTGGTGCTCCTTCAGCCACTCGCCGACGGCGACCGAGATGAGCTGCTCGTCGGCGCCCCACGTCTGCAGCGTCGGCAGCTCGTAGCTGCCGACCACGTCGCGGTAGTCCTGCACCGACTGGTCGAGGATGCAGAGCGTGCCGCAGTTCGGGCCGATCTTGCACACCTCGTCGAGCAGGAAGGCCATGTCGGCCTCGTTCGGCCGGTGCTTGACCATCAGCGGGATCAGGTGCTCCATCGTCCCGCGGAAGTCGGCCTGCGCGCCGGCCAGCAGGCCGTGCAGGTCGTCCATCGTGAACGCGCCGATCGGGAAGTCGTCGCGCACCAGGTCGGACGGGCCCTGCGAGATGTTGACGTGCCCGCCCATCCAGTCGGAACCGAACTGCCGGACGAGCTCCCAGATGGTCAGCGTGCCCATCGACCAGCCCGCGAGCACCGGCTTCGACATGCCCAGCGTGTCGA
This sequence comes from uncultured Actinomycetes bacterium, assembly GCA_963722525.1. Classification (GTDB taxonomy): domain Bacteria; phylum Actinomycetota; class Thermoleophilia; order Gaiellales; family F1-60-MAGs149; genus VFJZ01. Next base: position 3,433,209 of record CAVRMM010000002.1, read on the forward strand.
CGAGGTGCTTCACGTCCTTGGCGTACTGGGCGACGGTGTTGTTGCCCTCCGACGGCGGCGAGTCGCCGTGGCTGCGCAGATCGACGCGCACGACGCGAAAGCGCTCGGCGAGGGCGTCGAAGTTGCGGTCGAAGTAGCGCCGCGTCATGCACATGCCGTGAATCAGCAGCACGTCGCGGCCCGAGCCCTTGTCGTCGTACGCCAGCTGGGTGCCGTCGGGAAGTTCGTGGAAGCTCGTCATGACCGCCGAGTCTACGCCGTGCCGGAAGATGGCGCGAGAGCCCGCTTACGCAGCACCCGGAGGCACACGCCGCCGAACGCCGTGATGGCCAGGTACCCCGCTGCCGCGGCGTCCAGCTCGGCCAGGATGCCGGCCGTGATCGGCGCCACCACGCTGGCCAGCGCCCACACGGTGTTGAGCGCACCCATGGCGACGCCCTGCCCGATGCCGGCGTCGTCGGCGGCCTCCGAGCAGAGCGGATACACCGTCGTCCAGATCAGCGTGCCGAAGCCGAGCGTGGCGATCACGCCGACGGTGTACGGCACGGTGCCGAGGCCGAGGGCGAGGAACGCCGACAGCACGGCGACGATCAGCACGCCGGCGCGGGCGTTGGCCCGTTTGTCGATCCGGTCGAGGCGGCGACCCACGAACGCGGCGACGAACAGCGACACCGCGGCACCGGCCGTCCAGATCCAGCCGATGCCCGCCGACGACAGGCCCAGGTCCGACAGGTGGATCGGCGCGAGCACCTGCTGCGCGCCCATCGCGCAGGCGGCGAAACCGATGCCGACGAACGCGTACATGAGCCCCGGCTCGCGCATGCCGATGCGCAGCGCGGTGATCGCCGACGCGTGCTCCGTCGCGGTGTGGCTGCCGCGATTCGGCTCGAGCAGCGCCCAGACGCCGAGCAGCAGGACGGCGCCGCCGAACGCGAGCATGGTTGGCTTCAGCCCGATCGCCGCGACGACCGGGCCGCCGATCAGCGGGCCCGACCAGCGACGCGGCCGAGGCCGTCGCGTTGACGAGCGCGAGCGTGCGGCCGCGGTACGAGCCGGGCACCGAGGCGACGAGCCAGGCGAGCCCGGCCGTCCAGGAGACGGCGGAGAAGAGGCCGTTCACGAGCCGCAGCGCGAGCAGCTCCTCGAATGACGACGCGAACGCGTAGAGCGGCGCGGTGGCCGCGAACAGCAGGGTCGCGCCGATGGTCAGGCGGCGCGCGCCGAGCCGGTCGGCGAGGTGCCCCGCGGGCAGCGAGAGGAACAGCACCGCGACGCCGTACGAGCCGAGCACGATGCCCGACTGGGTGTGCGTGAGACCGAGCTCGTCCTCCCAGACGGGAATCAGCGGGATGGCCATCAGCCACATCGCGAGGTCGAAGAACGCGAGCGTTGCGATCAGCGCGGCGAGACGGATCTCAGGCGGACGCACGGGTGCAAGGATACGGGCGGCACGCGGCGAACAGCGGTGCATGCAACTCGGTATGGTCGGCCTCGGTCGGATGGGCGCGAACATGGTGCGCCGCGTGATGGGCGACGGTCACGAGTGCGTCGTGTACAACCGCAGCCCCGAGCCGGTGCAGGCGCTCGTCGCGCAGGGCGCGATCGGCGTCGGAGTCGCTCGCCGACCTCGTCTCGAAGCTCGCCGCGCCGCGCCACGTCTGGGTGATGGTGCCGGCCGGCGGGGCGACCGAGTCGACGGTGACGGAGCTCGCGCGGCGCTGCTCTCCGCGGGCGACTGCATCATCGACGGCGGCAACTCGTACTACAAGGACGACGTGCGCCGGTCGGAGCTGCTCGCCGAGAAGGGCATCAACTACCTCGACGTCGGCACGTCGGGCGGCATCTGGGGCCTCGAGCGCGGCTACTGCCTGATGATCGGCGGCCCCAAGCGACGTCGTGCAGCGGATGGACTCGATCTTCGCGTCGCTGGCGCCCGGCCGGGGCGACATCGAGGCGCACGCGCGGCCGCGAGAACCGAGCCGGCACCGCCGAGAACGGCTACCTGCACTGCGGCCCGTCGGGCGCCGGGCACTTCGTGAAGATGATCCACAACGGCATCGAGTACGGCCTCATGCAGGCCTACGCCGAGGGCTTCGACATCTTCCGCAACGCGAACTCCGAGGCGCTGCCGGCCGAACATGCGGTACGACCTCGCCCTGGACGACATCGCCGAGCTGTGGCGCCGCGGCGTCGGTCGTCTCCTCGTGGCTGCTCGACCTGACGGCGATCGCGCTGGCCGAGGATCCGCAGCTCGACGGCTACACCGGCTACGTGCAGGACTCCGGCGAGGGCCGCTGGACGGTGCATGGCCGCGATCGAGGAAGCCGTGCCGGCCGACGTGCTGACCGCGTCGCTGTACACGCGCTTCCGCTCACGGCAGGACCACACCTTCGCGGAGAAGGTGCTGTCGGCGATGCGGGCCGGCTTCGGCGGGCACAAGGAGACGCCCACCCCGTAGCGCCGGCTAGTCGGCGTACCCCGGGTTCTCGCGGTCGAGGCGGCGCTTCACGGCGTCGAACAGGTACGACGCGTTGTCCGACTCCTTCGCCCACTGCTTCGCGGTGATGGTGGCGACATCCTCGGAGACCCGGATCAGGTTCTGCCCGGTGGACTGGGCGAGCACCTGCTGCTCGGCGGCGCGCTCCAGGAAGTAGAGCTTGTGCCAGGCGTCGGCCACGTCGCGGCCGATCACCAGCACGCCGTGGTTCTCCATGATCACGATGTTGATGTCGTCGCCCACGGCGTTGCCGATGCGCAGGCCCTCCTCGGCGCCGTCGGCCAGTCCGCCGTACTCGAGGCTGACCACGTGGCCGTGGAAGTACATCGAGTTCTGCGAGATGCGCGTGTCGAAGCCGCCCGTGGTGAGCGAGATGGCCGTCGCGTACGGCATGTGCGTGTGGAGCACGCAGCGGGCCGTCGCGCGCGACTGGTGGACGCCGCGGTGGATCATGAACGCGGTCGTCTCCCATTCGCCCTCGCCGTCGACGACGTTGCCGTCGAGGTCGATCGTGAGGATGTCGGACGCGCGCAGCTCGGACCAGTGCGGGCCGTAGCGGTTCAGCAGGAAGCGGTCGTCACGACCGGGGACGGCGAGCGAGAAGTGGTTGTCGATGCCCTCGTTGTAGCCGTGCATCGCGGCCGCGCGGAACGAGGCAGCGAGGTCGATCTTCGCCTGGGTGACGACATCGATATCGGTCGAGACGGTAGCCATGTCCCGACTGTAGCAGCGCGCGGTTGTCGCACTGCGACAGGCCGCGGAGCGAGAGTGGGCGCGGCTACCGGCCGAGGACGAACGGCCGGACGAGCAGCGTCCGCCGGGCGCGGCGGCCGGTGCGGTCCTCGTGCCGGTCGGCCGAGCCGAGGATGCCGACGATCATGCGGCTGGCGATGAAGCGGAGCGGCTCGGGCTCCCACTTGCGCCCCTCGTGGCCGACCCACGGCAGCTTCGTCAGCTCGCTGGGCCGGTCCAGGATCAGGTCGGCGAGCGTGCGGCCCGAGACGTTGGTGGCCACCACGCCGTGGCCGGCATAGCCGCCCGCCCAGGCGAAGCCGGAGGCGCGGTCGTGCACCACCGACGTGCACCAGTCGCGCGGCACGCCGAGCGGCCCGCCCCAGTGGTGCGTGATGGCGGCCCGGCCGGCGGGACCGAAGTGGCGGTGGATCGACGCGGTCAGGCGCGCGCGGACGTCGTCGTTGCGCTCGTAGTCCTCCCGGATCGGCTGGCCCAGCTTGTACGGCGCACCGCGGCCGCCGATGGCGATGCGGTCGTCGATGGTGCGCTGCGCGTAGAAGAACAGGTGGCGCTGGTCGGAGATCGTCTCGCGCCCCGACCAGCCGAGCTCCTCCCACATGGCGGGGCTGAGCGGCTCGGTCGCGACCATCAGCGAGTACAGCGGCAGGAACCGCCGACCCTCGCTGGACTGCTCGGTCGTGTACGCCTCGGTCGCGCGCACCACCGTGTCGGCCGTGATCGTGCCGTGCGTGGTGACGACGCGGCGCGGGCCGATCTCGACCGCGGGGGTGCGCTCGTAGATGGTGACGCCGTGCCGCTCGCAGGCATCGGCCAGGCCGCGCACGAGCCGCGCCGGATCGATGCGGGCGTTGTGGGGCGAGAACGACGCGCCCAGCGCGCCCTGCAGGCGCACGCGCTGCCGCAACTCGTCCAGGTCGAGCATGCGGATGTCGTCCTCGCGCAGCCCGCGCTTGTGCTTGCCCGCGACGCTGCCGCGCAACCGCTCGAGCTGCGGCAGCGAGAAGGCCACCGTCAGCTGGCCGGAGTGCACGAAGCCGCAGTCGATCTCCTCCGTCGCGGCCACCCGGCCGATCTCGGTCACCGTCCGGAACGTCTCCCGCTCGGCCTCGAGCACCGCGGCGTTGCCGCTCTCGCGCGCGTAGACGGACGGCTTGGCGGAGATGAACGCCGATACCCAGCCGCCGTTGCGGCCCGACGGCCCGAAGCCCGCGATCTCGCGCTCGACCACCACGACGCGCAGGTCGGGCTGCAGCGTCTTCAGGTAGTAGGCCGTCCACAGGCCGGTGAAGCCCGCGCCGACCACGCAGACGTCGCACTGGACGTCGCCTGGCAGCGGCGGACGCGGCTCCAGCGAGCCGGGGAGACCGTCGAGCCAGAGGCTGCGCGCGCGGTACCGCGCTTCGAGGTCGTTCACGGCGGCCAGTGTACTGGCGCCCACGGCCCGCGCGACAGGGCCGGGTAGGCTTGCACCGATGGCCGGCGTCAGACGGGTCCTGCGGTGGCTAGGCATCGCGCTGGCGTTGCTGGTCGTCGCGGCGGTGGTGACGGCGTTCATCCCGCTCTCCCGCGACGGGCTCGAGGCCTCGGCGCCGGCGCCGCTGACGACGCCCGATGCGGCCCGCGCGGCGGTCGCCGGACAGGTCGCGGCGGAGGAGGGCGTCAAGGCGCAGTGCCACACCCGACTGGTCGAGCCGGCCGCCGCGCCGAAGGGCGTGATCGTGCTGCTGCACGGGCTCGGCACCTGCCCGGCGCAGATGGCCGCCCTGGCGGCGGTGCTTGCCGACGACGGGTACATCGTCTACGTGCCGCTGCTGCCCGAGCACGGGCAGATCGGCGGCGACGGCGGCTCGCTCGACGGCCTCACGGCCGAGCGCTACCGCGCGTTCGGCGACCGCACGGTCGACATCGCGCGCGGGTTCGGTGTGCCGGTCTCGGTGCTCGGCATCTCGGCGGGCGCTAACGTCGCGGCGTGGATCGGCCAGCATCGCCCCGATGTCGACGTCGCGGTCGTCGTGTCGCCGTCCCTCGGGTTCGGCCGGGTGCCGGGCTTCGTCACGACGGGTGCGATGAACCTGTTCGGGCGGCTGCCGTCGATCGCGTTCCCGTGGGGCGCGGAGCTGCCGCACACGTCCGGCGGTCTGGCGACGCGTCCGGTCGCGGAGACGTTCAACTTCGGCCGGTCGCTGATCGAGTCGGCCGGCAAGGCCGAGCCGGCGGCGCGCCGCACGGTGGTGGTCATGAACGAGCACGACGCGACGATGTCGCGCGACCTCACGCTGGCGCTGGCCAACGGCATGCAGGCCGAGGTGCAGGCGATTCCGGCGGCGCTGCGGGTTCCCGGCGACTCGATCGATCCGCTCGCCCCGGGCGCGCGCATCGACGTGTCGTATCCGCTGCTCGTCCGGCTCGTGGAGGACCTCGCGGTGTAGCTCAGCCGGCGAGGGCCGCGGCGATCGCGCGGCTGGCGTCGATGGCGACCGCGTCGGCCACCTCGTGGTCGGGCGTCGGCCACGACGACTGCTTGGCCACCACGACGCGGCGGTTCGGGTCGACGTAGAGCAGCTGGCCGAAGATGCCGATGCCGACGGTCACATCCGGCTCGACGCGCGGCTGGTAGAAGCAGTTGCGGTACGCACCGCCCGGCAGGAAGTCGGCGAAGTCGCCGGCCGCCCACTGCTCGGCGTCGCCGCCGCTGCACAGGTCGCGCACGAAGTCGGCCGGCACGACGCCGGCGCCGTCCTCGATCACCAGCTGCCCCAGCCGCGCCAGGTCGCGCGGGACGACGCAGATGCCGCCGGCGGCGCGCATCGCCCCGAGTCGGTCGACCGTCACGTCCGCGTCGGACTCGGCGCCGAGCGGCGCCCATAGATAGCGCGAGAGGGCCTCGGCGTAGGGCAGGCCGCTGGCGCGCTCGCACACCCAGCCGAGCATGTCGGTGTTGGGCGAGACGTAGTGGAACCGCTCGCCGTGCGCCGCGCGCTTCTGGATCGTGCAGAGGTAGGCGTGCAGGCCGCTGCTGACACCCTCGGACGGGTACCAGCCGGTCGACTGGCGGTACGCGAGCACGTCGGGGCCGGGGGTGTAGTCCTCCACGAACGCCGTCGCGGTGGTCATGTCGAGCAGGTGCCGCACGGTCGCGTCGCCGAACGCGGAGCCGACCGCCTCGGGCAGGTAGCCGGACACCGGCGCGTCGGTGTCGAGCAGGCCCGCGCCCTCGAGCGCGCCGGCGAGCAGCCCGGTGATCGACTTCGAGATGCTCATGACGATGTGCGTCTGGTCGTCGGCGACGCCGTCCCGCAGCCACTCGCACGCGACGGCGCCGTCGTGCAGGACGACGAGCGCGTCGGTGTAGCTCTCCTCGAGATACGGCCGAACCGTGCGGACGACCCCATCCGTGCCGGTGAACTCCAGGTCGAGGAGCCCGTCGACCGGTGCGGCGGCCAGGTCGCGCACGGCGCTGCCGCGGCGGATGCACGCCGTCGGGATCAGCTCGCGGACGTGCCGGAAGGACCACCGGTTCGCGGGCGGCGTGAGCCAGTCGGCGTGCGATGCCCGTTGCATGGCGGCAGACTGTAGCCGGTTCAGGACGACGTCGGGGGGCGGCTCCGTGGAGCCACCCCCCGAACGATCAGTCGTACGGTCGACGAGCTAGACGGCGACGGCCTTGCTGAGCACCGAGACCTTCTTCAGCGTCAGCGCACCGGTCTTGACCTTGGCGCTGGCGGCGACGAACGCGCCGTTCGCGACCTTGGCGCGGAGCACCTTGCCGGCCGGGATGACCAGCGTGATGCCGCCGACCTTCAGCGAGCCCGCCGCGGTGGCGGTCGCCGGGATCAGATCGGAGATGCGGCCGGCGATCGACGCCGACTCGGTCTTCGAGACACCGCTGAACGAGCGGTGATGACCGTGATGGCGCGAGACGCGGCTGATGCGCTTGAGCGTGATGACGCCGTCAGCGGCAGCGGCCGTTCCGGTCGCCTTGACGACCTTGCCCGCCGTGATCTTCGACGACAGCGTGAAGCCCGGCTTGAAGCCGAACATCAGCGTCGCGACCGTGACCGAGCCGGCACCGAGGGTGACGGGGCCACGGGCGTGCACGACGGCAGCCGGGCGCACCTTCACCGAGACCAGCACCTTCGTCTTGGCGCCGCTCTTGCGCGCCGCCGGAGCCGCCGTCCGGACGAGCTTCGCCCGGGCGCAGACGTCAGCGCCGACGACGATGTCGGCACCGAGTGCGACGGGCTTGGTGTTCGCGATCGTGACCTTCTTCGTGCCGCCGGTGGCGAGTACGAGCGACCCGGGAAGGGCGCTCGTGCCGTCGACGACACCGCACACCGACACGACGCGGGCGTGCCGCTTGCCGTGCGCACCGGCGACCGGCGCGAGCGACAGCAGCGCCGCGAGCGCGCCGATGAACAGGATGGTGACTCTCTTCATACCAGGGACCTCCATAAAGGGCTGATTCCTGGACAGCCAGACGTTTGGGCTATCCCCCCGGACTCAGGATGGTCGAGCCCTCACGCCAGGAGGGGAGGTCCTAACAGACTCCTTACAGCTCTGGTCGGAATTTCGGCTGAAACCTCCCTGAGTTGGGTGACCGCGTGTCCCCGGCCCGGGCGGCTCAGCCGCCGCTGATGGCGGCGATCACGTCGACCCGCGAGGCCTCGCCGAGCGTCGTGGCGAGGTCGGCGCGCTCGCGGTCGACGTACACGTTGATGTGGCGGCGCAGCGCCGGCCCGGGCTCGCAGAGCCGGTCGCGCAGGCCGGGCCAGCGCTCCTCCAGGCGGTCGATCGCCTCGGCCACGGTGCCCGCCTCGACGGTCACCTGGCGCGGCAGGCCGGCGAACAGCGGCGGCAGCGTGGCGGGGAGGTGGACGTCGGCCATGGCTAGGCGATCACCGCCACCTCGACCGACGCGACGCCCGGCAGGTAGCTCGCGATCTCGTCCCACGTCTCGCCCTCGTCGGCGCTCGCGAACACCTGGCCGGTGCTGGTGCCGAAGTACAGGCCGGGCACGTCGAGGTCGTCGATCGCCATGCCCTCGCGCAGCACGCCGAGGTGCGCGTTGCGGTGCGGGAGGCCGCGATCGAGCCGCTTCCAGGTCGACCCGGCGTCGCTGGTGCGCCACACCGACGCGTGGCCGTCGGGCATGCAGCGGTGGTGGCCCGGGTCGAGCGGGATGACGTAGAAGCTGTCGCGGTCGTGCGGGTGGGCGGCGGCGGCGAAGCCGAAGTCGGTCGGCAGCCCCTCGGTGATCTCGGTCCAGGAGCGCCCGGCGTCGTCGCTGCGGTGCATGCCGCAGTGGTTCTGCTGGTAGAGACGCTCGCGGTCCGGCGCCATGACGAGCTTGTGGACGCAGAAGCCGACCTCGTCGTACTCGCGCGGCCACTCGGCCCGGAGCCCCTGGTTGCGGGGCGTCCACGTCGCGCCGTCGTCGGTCGTCTCGAAGATGCCGAAGCCCTGGACGACGACGTAGAACCGCGCGGGGTCGTCCGGGTGCGTGAGGATCCCCGGCATGCCGAGGTGGCCGGGCGGCTGGTTCGACGGCACGTTCCAGTCGTCGCGCCCGGGCTGGCGCGTCGAGCGTGCTGAGCAGCGACCAGGCTGGCGCCACGTCGCGGCTCTCGAAGATGCCGGCCGCCTCACCGCCGGCGAGCACGCGCCCGTGCGCGGCGGCGAGCCGGAGATCTTCGACAGCTTCAGGCCGTCAGCGCCGTACGCGAGTCCCTCGCTCGACAGCTGCCAGCGTCTCGCCGAGGTCGCTGGAGCGCCAGATCCCGGCGCCGTGCCACTCGCTGGCGGCGGCCGCGTAGATGTCGCCCGAGGCGGCGTCGTGCACCGCGTGGTAGATCGGCCAGCCCTCGCAGAACGGGCCGCGCACGTCCCAGTCGCCGGCGCGATTCGTCGCTCTCGAGCAGGAAGCAGCCCTTGCGCGTACCGACCATGAGCACGATCCGTGGCATCGTCCTCACCTCCGTTTCGTCCATCGTCGAGTCTAGAGAAGGACGCGCCCCGGGTGGAGGACTCATCGGTGCGATAGTTCCGGCGTGGCGACGATGTCCGATCTGGACGAGCTGGCGCTCGGGCTGCCGGAGACGACGAAGGAGCTCTCGGCCGACGGCCGGCCCTCGTATCTCGTGGCCGGCAAGATGTTCTGCTGCCATCGCAGCCAGCGCAAGGATGCGATCGACGAGCAGACCGGTGAGCGCATGGATGACGTGCTGCTGCTCCGGGTGCCCGAGCTCGAGCTGAAGGAGGTCCTGCTCGAGGACGGCCGCGGCATCTTCTTCACGACGCCGCACTTCCGCGGCTATCCGGCGGTGCTCCTGCGGATCCCGAGTCTCCCCGACCTGCGTCGCGAGGAGCTCAGCGATCTCGTCGAGGACGCCTGGCTGAGCCGGGCCCCGAGGCGCGTCGCGAAGGCGTGGCTGGCCGCCCAGGCCCCGGGCGCCTGACAGCGACCGCTGGGGTCTGACCCCAATCGGAGGTTTTCGGGGGTCAGACCCCGATCACAGGACACGCGCGGAAGACGCGCGGATCGCGCGATCTGTGACAGTGCGTGCGTGTTCGGATACGGACAATGCGTCATTCGCGCGCCTCGATTTGTCTGACTAAAGTCAGACAAATTCGGATTTCGCCGCCGCTGCGCCCCCGGGGGCAGCGGTGCTGTTTCACTGCGGCGGCCCTGGACCGCACGTGCATCACACAACCGGTGCGCGCGGGAATCTTCTCCCCGCCTGGGGTAGCATCGCGGCCGCCGCACCCGTAGGCTTGCCGGGTTGCGGCCCGGCCACGATCACCCCATCGTCGTCCTGACCATCGCCGCCGCCATCGGCGCACTCGCGGCGTTCCTCGTGGATTCCGCGGGCCTCGTCGTGCTCGCGCTCCTGAAGACGGACGAGCGGACGGGCCCCGACACCGTGTTCGGCGCATCCGTGTCGGACGTCCAGTTGTACCTGCTGATCGTCGCCGGCGGCGTCGGGCTGCTGGCGGCTTCCTGGGTCTGGCGCAGGCTCCGCAGGCGTCCCATCCGCGAGCTGGCGGAACAGGGCGAGGCGGAGTGGGCGGAGTAGCGCGGCGCTGACGCCGCGCTCAGGCGCTCGGGCCGGGCGGGATCGGGCCGGTCGGCGGGTAGGAGCCGTCCTGGTCGTGGTTCTCGTCGCCCATGATCGGCGGGTTGAAGACGCTGATCAGCCGCAGGTCGGTCTCGGCCCGCACGATGTGCCGGTCCTCGGGACCGACGACGTAGATCGTGCCGGGCTCGAGGCGCCACTTCTTGCCGGTGGCGACCTCCTCGACCTCGCCGGTGCCCTCGACGATGTAGTTCGCCTCCCAGTGGTGCTTGTACCAGAGGTGCGCCTCCTGACCGGCGCCCTGCGCGACGTCGGAGAAGGCGAAGCCGACACCGTCGTCGGCGGTGATGAACCGGGCGGTGCGGGCCGATCCGCCCGCGATCACGATCTCGCGGCCGGAGTCGCGGACGTCGGAGAGGGTTCGGATGAACATCCGGGCAGCCTACCGCCGGTCGCGCTCAGCCGGGAGGCCTCGGGCGGTAGATTGGGCCCTAGTTCGGCTGGGTCTCGGGTGCGGACGGCCTCGACCGTCCGGCGCCGTCCGTCGCGCGAACGACGCCGGCTGATGCCTAGCGGCTGAAGCGGCCACGGCCGAAGAAGCCGAGGACCAGCAGGACGATGACGACGATGATGACGATCGTGAGAATGCTCATGAACGGTGTTCCCCTCGCCATCGATCTCGGAAACGTGACGAACGAGCTGGTGATTGCCTCAGTCGCTGTCTCGCTGCGCCGGAGTGCGGATCAGCTACCGGCCGCGCAGTCCATCGGAGAGCAGACTGCACGAGGCGGCGCAGGAATCGAACCTACCAAGCCGTGGGTTACACGGCCCTGCCGGTTTTGAAGACCGGATCCCCCACCAGGGAGCTGCCACCCCGGCGAGAGGATAGCCGCAGCACGGGAGCCGGCTACCCCTCCGCCGGCGGCGCCGGAGCGGGGCGGCGCCGCACCAGCATCCGGGACAGCTCGTCCAGCTCGTGCGGCGCGAACGCGCGCACGTCGACGCCGGCCTCGTCCAGCAGCAGGGCGATGTCGAGGCGGGCGATCACTCCGGCCAGGCGCTCGTCCGCTGCCGGCACACCGGCCACCGTCAGGCCGCGGAGGGGTCGAACGTCGACGGGATGTTGGCGGGCGGCGTGCCGATCACGATCGCGATTTCGCGGCCGTCGGCGAGCTCGATCTTCGTCGGGTCACCGGTCGACGCCACCCCGTCGATGTGGATGACGATCGGCGTCTCCGGCTTGCAGTAGTCGCCGACGCAGTTCGCGTCGAGTGCAACGCCCCACTGCGTGAACAGCTGGCCGAGCAGGTTCGGTGTGGGAGTCGCCGACTCCGTGTGGATGACGCCGTCCGGGTCGTGCGTGTGGAGCGGAGAGATGCACGGCGTCGCGCACTCGGCCTGCAGGCCCCAGGCGACTCCGCCGCCGTCGAGGTCGAACGACTTCGCTGCGGGGTTCGACGTGTCGATGCCGATACCCGACGGGACCTGAATCCGTGTGCCGTTGACGAACACGTCGAGGTGGGCGTGCACGTGGTACTGCAAGCGCTCGGCCGCCTCGGGCGTGAGCCCGGCCTTCCCTGCCAGGCCCATCGGGTCGGGCGGCAACGGCCAGGGCGCGGCGCTTGTTGCGGGCGTGGACGCGGCCGGGACGCTGGCCGTTGCCACGGTCGTCGACGGTGTGCCCGAGGTGGCCGACCCGCCCCCGGAGCCGCCGCAGGCAGCCAGTACTGCCGCGACCAGTGCAGCAGTCAGCAGCCGGAGTGGCATGCACGAGAGGGTAGCTCAGCGGACGACGGGTTTGTACCGGATCCGGTGCGGCTGGTCGGCGTCGGCGCCGAGGCGCTTGTGGCGGCTCTCCTCGTACTCCTCGTAGCCGCCCTCGAACCACACCACCTGCGAGTCGCCCTCGAACGCGAGGATGTGCGTCGCGACGCGATCGAGGAACCAGCGATCATGCGAGATCACCACGGCGCACCCGGCGAAGTCGAGCAGCGCGTCCTCGAGCGCGCGCAGCGTGTCGACGTCGAGGTCGTTGGTCGGCTCGTCGAGCAGCAGCAGGTTGCCGCCGGACTTGATCACCTTGGCGAGGTGCACGCGGTTGCGCTCGCCGCCGGACAGCTCGCCGACGAGCTTCTGCTGGTCGGAGCCGCGGAAGTTGAACCACGAGCAGTACGCGCGCGAGTTGATCTCCTTCTTGCCGAGCTCGACCAGGTCGCGGCCGCCGGAGATCTCCTTCCAGACGGTGTTCTTCGGGTCGAGCTCCGCGCGGCTCTGGTCGACGTAGGCGACCTGCACGGTCTCGCCGATCTCGAGGTCGCCCTCGTCGGGCGTCTCCTGGCCGGTGATCATGCGGAACAGCGTCGTCTTGCCCGCGCCGTTGGCGCCGATGATGCCGACGATGCCGCCCGGCGGCAGCGAGAAGGTGAGGTCCTCGACCAGCAGGCGGTCGCCGAACGCCTTGCGGACGTGCTCGGCGTCGACCACCTTCGAGCCCAGGCGCGGGCCGGCCGGGATGTGGATCTCGACGGTGTCGAGGCGCAGGCTCTGCTCTTCGGCGAGCAGCTTGTCGTACGCCGTCAGACGCGCCTTGGACTTCGCGTGGCGGGCGGTCGGCGACATGCGCACCCACTCCAGCTCGCGCTGCAGCGTGCGCCGGCGCGCGCTCGACTGCTTCTCCTCGACGGCGAGGCGGGCCTGCTTCTGCTCGAGCCAGCTCGAGTAGTTGCCCTCGAACGGGATGCCCTTGCCGCGGTCGAGCTCGAGGATCCATCCGGCGACGTTGTCGAGGAAGTAGCGATCATGGGTGATCGCGACGACGGTGCCCGTGAAGGAGTGCAGGAAGCGCTCCAGCCAGGCCACCGACTCGGCGTCGAGGTGGTTGGTCGGCTCGTCCAGCAGCAGCATGTCGGGCTGCGACAGCAGCAGCCGCGCACAGCGCCACGCGCCGTCGCTCGCCGCCGGACAGGGTGGAGACGTCCTGGTCGCCGGGCGGGCAGCGCAGCGCGTCCATGGCGGTGTCGAGCATGCGGTCGAGGTTCCAGCCGTCGAGCCGGTCGATCTGGTCCTGCACCTCGCCCTGCTCGGCCAGCAGCGTGTTCATCTCGTCGTCCGACATCGGCTCGGCGAACTTCATGGACAGCTCCGTGAAGCGGTCCATCAGGTCGCGGATGTGCCCGACGCCGTCCTCCACGTTGCCGCGGACGTCCTTGGTCTCGTCCAGCTCCGGCTCCTGCTGGAGGTAGCCGATGCGCAGGTTCGGCGCCGGCTCGGCGATGCCGTTCGAGACCTCTTCGACGCCGGCCATGATGCGCAGCAGCGTCGACTTGCCCGCGCCGTTGAGCCCCAGCACGCCGATCTTGGCGCCGGGGAGGAAGGACAGCGAGATGTCCTTCAGGACCTGCTTGTCGGACCCGAAGAACTTGTTCGCCTTGTACATCGTGTACACGTATTCAGCCACTGCGAGTCAGGGTATCGGCCCGCGCCCGGATGGGCGCCAACGGGCCCGGCGCGCCTGCGATGATCCGCGCGTGACGACGCTGCCGCTGACGTTTCACGCCGTCTCGGAGGGCGCCGGCGACGACACGTTCGGGGGACGGTTCGCGGGCGTCTGGCCCGCGTACCAGGCGTGGTTCCTCCAGGACGGCGACGCGGCGCGGCCCTCCTACGTGCGGGCGCGGACGGCGTTGCGCGAGCACCTGCCGGAGCTGGTGCCGACGTGGGAGCGGCTCTGCCGCCTGGCCGGCGGCGGCGACACGGCATCGCGCGTGCTCGCGCACTGGTGCCCGCCGCCGCACGTCTCCGGCTGCACGCAGGCCGTGGTGCGGCGGGGCGATCCGATCCTCGTCCGCAACTACGACTACGACGCCCGCAAGTTCGACGCGACCATCCTGCTCACCGACTACGCCGGCCGGCGCGTGCTGGGCACGGGCGACTGCATCTGGGGACTGCTGGACGGGCTGAACGAGGACGGCCTCGCGGCGACGCTCACGTTCGGCGGGTCGCGCGAGGTGGGCACCGGCTTCGGCATCTCGATCGTGATGCGCTACCTGCTCGAGACGTGCACGACGGTGGCCGAGGCGCTGGCCGTGCTCGACCGCGTGCCGGTGCACATGGCCTACAACGTGACGGTGCTCGACGCCGCCGGGGCCGCGGCGACGGCGTTCATCGGGCCGGGTCACCCGCCGCTGCACGTCGACCGGCCGGTGGTGACGAACCACCAGGAGGACCGGGCGACGGAGCAGTTCGCGAAGCTGTCGCACTCCCGCGACCGCGAGGTGGCGGTGCGCGGGGTGCTGGAGGCGGGCGGGGACGAGGAGGCGGCGATCCGCGCCTTCCTGGAGCCGCCGACGTACAACCGCAACTTCGACCACTCGTTCGGCACCCTGTACACGGCGGTGATGCGGCCGTCGGAGCGGTGCATCGACTACCGCTGGCCGGAGGCGACCTGGCGCCAGTCGTTCGACGGCTTCACGGAGGGCGAGCACACCGTGCTGCTGCGCTCCTAAAGCTGTACCAGCCGAATCCGCACCGGCGAGCGGCGCTTCGCGTCCATCTCCGCACGGACCCGTACGAAGCGCACGATTCGTGCGAGTCCCGCGCGGAAACGTTCTGGGGTCAGACCCCAGAACGGCCCGAATCGGGGTCAGACCCCGCACATGGGAGCCGCACGAAAACGCGCGGGAGTGTGACTGCCTCAGTTCGGCGTGAGGGCGTACACGCCGCCGTCGCCGGAGGCGAGGAGGAGGTTGCCGGCGCCGTCCTGGCCGAAGCTGACCGGGGACGGGACGTCGAGGTCGACCGGCGTTGTCTCGTCGCCGACCAGCACCCAGTACTGGCTCGAGCAGTAGTCGCCGAACAGGTAGACGCCGCTGATCTCGAGGCCGCCGGTGACCGAGCAGCCGCCCTCGTCGTGCGAGTACTCGAACACCGGCGGGATGTAGCCCTCCGGCTCGGCGCCGCCGTCCTCGAACTCGTGCGTGCCCTCGAGCAGGCGCCAGCCGAAGTTGGCGTCGGCGGGCAGCGGGAACGGCGCGCGGTCGATCTCCTCCCACGCGTTCTGGCCGACGTCGCCGATCAGGATCTGCGAGCCGTCGGGCGAGAACGAGAAGCGCCACGGGTTGCGCAGGCCGATCGCCGCGATCTGCGGCTCGGCGTCGCCGCCGTCGACGTCGATCGAGACGAGCTTGCCCAGCAGCGTGCCGCGGTCCTGCGCGCGGTTCTCGGGATCGCCGCCCGAGCCGCCGTCGCCCATGCCGACGTACAGCTTGCCGTCGGGCCCGAACGCGACCTCGCCGCCGTTGTGGTTCTCGTACGGCTGGTCGACCTCGAGCCACGTCTTCACGGCCGCGCTGTCGCCTTCGTGGAACTCGACCACGCGCGTGTCGCCGTCGGCGTTCGTGAAGTTGACGAAGTAGCGGCCGTTCGTGGCGAACTCGGGATGGAACGCGAGGCCGAGCAGACCCTGCTCGTTGCCGGTCGAGACGGGCTCGGGCAGCGTCAGGAAGGGCGTGTCGGAGCCGATCACCATGATGCGGCCGACGTGCTGCTCGACGACGAAGATGCGGTCGCCATCGGGCGGCGAGCCGACCCAGACCGGTCGGTCGTACTGGCCGAGCTCCTTCGCCGTGTACGACGACGGTGTGCTCGCGGCGGCGGTCGTCTCGGGCGCGGCCTCGGTGGTGGCGGCCTCGGATGTCGCCGGCGCCTCGGTCGTCGCGGCGACGGGCGCGGTCGTCGCCGCGGTGGTCGTCGGGTCGCCGTCGCCGCTGTCGCCGCACGCCGTCGCGGTCAGCGCCACGGCCAGCAGCGCGATCAGGCGCCTCACGCGACCGCCATCCCGGCGTCGGACACGGCGCGGCGCAGCGGCGCCAGCAGCCCGAGGGTGAACGGCCCGAAGTCGGCGTAGATGGCCGACCCCTCGTCGTACCGCATCTCGTACACCACGTCCTTGATCGCCTTCGGGTCGTCGGCGAACAGCGTCACGCCCCACTCCCAGTCGGCGAGCCCGGTGGCGGCGGTGATCAGCTGCGTGATGCGCCCGGCGAACGCCCGGCCGGTGTGGCCGTGGCCGTGCATCAGCCGGCTGCGCTCCTCGTACTCGAGCGTGTACCAGTTGTGCTCGGATCCGCGTCGCTTCGACATCGGGTAGAAGCAGATCAGGCGCCGCATGGGCAGATCGCGCGGATGCATGCGCGCGTCGCGCATGGCCTGCACGCGCTCCGACCCGTCGTCGCCGAGATACTCGGAGGCCTCGGTGATCGACACGAACGACAGCTCGGGCCGCGGCTCCAGCCGGGCGCCCAGCGGCGTGCCCTCGAGCGCGCGGTGCAGCCGCTGCAGCTCGACCAGATCGGGGCCGACGACCATCAGCCCGAAGTCGGCCCGCTGCCCGATCACCGAGAAGGGCAGCACCTGGTAGTCGTCGCGCTCCTCGAACGCGGCGACCAGCGCCTCGGCCTCGGCGACGTCGACCGGCTCGGCGCGATCACCGCGGATCCCGTAGTAGAGGTGCAGGACGCCCCACCCCTGGGACGGGATCGCGCTGGTATCCGCCGACATGTGCCGCAGCGTAGCGACGGCCCGGCAGCCAGGCCGCCGGGCCGTCGGTGGAAATTGGGGGGAGTGCCTTGCGGCGTCGGTCTCCGGAGTCGTCAGGGCTCGAAAGCCCATTCGCGTCGGCTCCCCCCAGGCGCTCGACCCGAAGTTCCCGCTCCCCTCTCGCAAGAAGGGATCGACCGTCTCGACGGCCGCGCTTACCCCGCGTTCGGGGGAAACGCGTCGAGGCACGCATGCAACGCGCGCTCGAGGGCCGCGACGCCCGCGAGGCAGTCTGCCTCGTCGGCGCGTTCGCCCGGGTCGTGCGAGACGCCGTCCGGGCTGCGGACGAACAACATGCCCGCCGGCACGCCCGCGGCGGCGAGCACGCCCGCGTCGTGGCCGGCGTACGAGGCGAGGTCGATCGCGTCGGGCGCGGCGTCGTGCAGCGCGGCCCGGATCTGCGGATCGAAGGCGACGCCCGGATCGTCGGCGAGGTCGGCCAGCGTCACGTCGGGGCACGCGGCCTCGATCGCCGCCACCACGGCGTTGCGGCGCGCGGCATCGGGCGCGCGCACGTCGAGCGTGCCGGTGACGCGGCCGGGGATGACGTTCGAGCCCCCCGGCTCGACGTCGAGCCGGCCGACCGTCGCGACGGCGCCCGGCTCGGCGCGCGCGGCCTCGTCGGCGGCGAGCACCAGGCGCGCGGCGGTGACGAGTGCGTCGTTCCGTTCGCTCATCGGCGTCGTGCCGGCGTGGTTGGCGGCGCCGTCGCAGACGAACGCGAACCGGGAGCGCGCGGACAGCGAGGTGGCGACGCCGAGCGGAACACCGGCCGGCGCGAGCGCCCGGCCCTGCTCGACGTGCACCTCGATGAACGCGGCCAGGCGCCGGTGACCGCCGCGGGCGGCGAACGGATCGGGCGGCGCCGCGTCGCCGAGCCGCACGCCGGCGGCGTCGACCCGGTCGAGCACCTCCGGGCCGTACGCGCCCGTCAGCACACGCGAACCGAAGATCGGCGTGCCGAACCGCCAGCCCTCCTCGTCGGCGAACGAGACGACGGCCAGGCGCTCGCCGTCCTCCACGCCCGCGGCGCGCAGGCGGGCCACGGCGACCAGCGCGGAGACGACGCCCAGCGCGCCGTCGAACGCGCCGCCGTCGGGCACCGTGTCCAGGTGCGAGCCGGCGGCGACGAGGCCCGACTCGGCTGCGGGGTCGGTCAGCCAGAGGTTGCCCGCGGCGTCGTGGGACGAGACGAGCCCGCTGCGTGCCGCGGCCGCGACGACGACCGCCTCCGCCTCCCGCAGCGGCGCGCTCCACGGCGGCCGCGTCCACCCGCTCTCCGACCGCCCGATAGCCGCTACGGCGTTGAAGAGGTCGCGGAAATCAGAATCCGGCATCGGTGATCAGGTTGCCGATGCCCGCCGTCGTGCCGGCGTTCGCCGTCCACACGAGGGCGCCGGCGGCCATGCACGAGACCACGATCGCGACGAACCCGAGCAGGCCGCGGACGAACGACATGCGCGCGCGGCCCGACTGCTGCGCGGCCCAGATCGCGAGCAGCACGAGGGCCAGCGTCAGCACCGCGGCACCGCCGAGGATCACGAGCGCGGCGATGGCGTCGTCCGAGGCGAGGTCCGAGCGGAACACCAGGCCGGAGCGCTTGACGTCGACCGCGCCGCTGGCCTCGCCGGCCGCGGCCGCGACGCCGAAGGCCGCGGCGCCGACCAGGATGGCGCCGACCGCACCGCCGGCACGGACGCCGGGATACTGGCGCGGCGCGACCGACTCGTTGCCGGACGGGATCACGACGGGCTCGGGCTCGCGCACCGGCGCGGCGACCGGCCGGGCGGCGACGGGCGGCGCCGCGAGCATGGTCGGCGGCAGCAGCTGCATCGTCTCGTCCAGCGTGGGCGCCGCTGCGACGTGCGTCTCCTCGCCGGTGCGGCGGCCCTCGAGCAGGGCGAGCGCGTCCTCGGCCCGCGGGCGTCGCTGCGGCTGGCGCTCCATCAGCCGCGCGATCAGGGCGCCGGCCTCGCCGGGCAGCGTCTCGGCGTCCTCGTGCACGCGGCGGTAGCCGGCGGCGAGGCGGTCCTCGCCGGCGAACGGGAGGTTGCCGGAGACCAGGTGGTAGAGGATGCAGCCGAGCGCGTACACGTCGGCGCGCTCCGAGACGGGATCGCCGGCCGCCTGCTCGGGTGACCAGTACTCGGGGCTGCCCATGCGCATGCCCGTCGCCGTCAGCGTGCCGTCGGACGTGGCCAGCAGCCGGGCCAGCCCGAAGTCGCCGACGACGACGCGACCGCCCTCGGCGAACAGGACGTTCGACGGCTTCAGGTCGCGGTGGATGACGCCGTGGGAATGCGCGTGCGCGAGGGCCTCGGCGATCGGCTTGGCGAGCGCGCGGACGCGATCCCACGGCAGCGGGCCGCCGCCCAGCAGCGCGCTCAGCATGCCGCCCGGGCAGTGCTCCTGCACGAGGTAGGGCCGCTCGGCGGTGTCGTTGAACTCGAGCACCTGGACGATGTGCGGATGCCGCAGCCGGCCCATCGCCGCCGCCTCACGGCGGAACCGCTCGCGCCCGACCTCGGCCTGCGCGACCCACGGGTGCAGCAGCTTGATGGCGACGACGCGGTTCAGTCGCTCGTCGACTGCGCGCCACACCTCGCCGGTGCCACCCGAGCCGATGCGGTCCTCGAGCCGGTAACGGCCGCCGATCTCCACGGCCGGAACGTAGCCTACGTCTGGGGCGGAGGCCGGAAGTTCCTCCGGCAGGATGGCGTCGCTGTTGAGGGCCGAGATGAAGTCCTCGGCCTGCGCCTGGAAGTCGATCCGGTCGATCTCCTCGAGGTGCTTCTCGAGCTCGGTGCGGGCCTGCTTCAGCACCTTGTCGAGGCGCTTCACCGCGGCGGTCGGCACACGCTCGTACCAGACCTGGCGACAGTCGGGGCAGCGCAGCTCGATCTCCCACGCGTCGAGCGCGAGACGACGCCATCGCAAGGGGTGTGCGAGCTGCGAGGGGCAGTGCCGGCACTGCTCGAGCATCGCCTCCGGGCCACCCGTCAGAGGTTGATCGGCCACGGGAAGACAGCGTAGGTAGCGCACCGGACGGAGCCCCTGCCGGGTGGTAGCATCGGCGGGTGGAGATCGGCGAGCCGCAGCGGGTGATCGTGGTCGAGCCGGTGGAGGATCCGGTGCCGGCTCCGGAGCCGGCCGAACCGCCGTCAGCGCCGCCGGCCGACGAGCCTGCGCAGGAGCCCGTCCCGGCCTGAGACGGACGCCGGCTCGACCGGCGCCGGCGCGGTCGGACCGGGGTCGCGCTCGGGCGCCGGTGCCTGCGGCCGCACACGGCGCGCGACCCACTCCGGCAGCTGCGGCATGGGGATGTCGCGCGGCGCCACCGGATCTCCGACGGGCGCGGCGACGACGGTGCGCAGCTCCTCCACGACGTGGACCGCGACGCCGTAGCGGTGAGCCAGGTGCGCGGCGACATCGTCGGCCGTCTCCTCGAAGTGCTCGCGCGGCACGTACACCGACTCGGGGTAGGAGCGCTCGGCGCGCCAGCCCGCCTCGTGCTCGACGACGCGGCCCCACAGCTTCGTGCGGCCGACGACCGCGGAGCCCGACCGATGCGCGTAGAACAGCGCCGCGTTCGCGTCGTCGCAGGCGTAGACGCCGCAGACGCACTGCTCCTCGGGCGCCTCGTGCTGCCCCGGGTGCTCGTAGCAGCGGGCGACGATCGGCGCCCGCGCGGGCCAGCCGGCCGGCGTGTACGCCGACACGAGCTCGCCGTCGACGGCGATCCGCCAGACGCGCCAGCCGAGGATGGGCCCGGCCAGGTCCGGAGCGCGCTCCGCCATGCCCCGACTCTACCGCGTGGCGCCCGCCGGTATCCTCCGCGCGGGGCCCCCATCGGCTAGTGGCCTAGGCCCCCGCCCTTTCAAGGCGGTAACACGGGTTCGAATCCCGTTGGGGGTATACCGGGCTCAACGACGCCGATCTGGCACGTTGACGCTCCGACTGCTGTAGCGTCGGCGCCGTGAGGATCTATTTCGCCGGTCCGCTGTTCACGCCGTACGAGCGCTCGTTCATCGACGAGTGCGCCGCCGCGCTCCGCGCCGACGGCTTCGAGGTGTTCGTTCCGCACGAGCACGAGCTGGCGACGGGCGCCGACGTCACCCCGGCCTGGATCTTCGCGAAGGACCGGCAGGGGATCGAAGGCGCCGACGCCATGCTCGCGATCCTCGACGGCCCGTCCGTGGACGACGGCACGGCGTGCGAGATCGGGATGTTCCACGCGCTGATGCAGTCGGATCCGTCGAAGAAGGGCATCGTCGGGCTCCTCACCGACATCCGCGGCATGCGTGGCGAGTCGACGGGCGTCAACCTCTTCGTCCAGGGCGCGATCGAGGACGTCGGCCGGATCGTCGGCTCCATCGAGGAGGCGCGCGAGGTGCTCGGAGCCTGGAGGTAGACAGGGTCTCCTTACAGCCGGCGCTCGGCCATCGGCGGCGGCGGACCGTTCAGGTCGATCTGGTGCAGGTCGACGACGCTGCCGCCGAACCACTGGTCGAACTCGTGGTCGGACTGCATGACGCTCGGCAGGAAGCCGTCCGCGCCGGGGCCTTCGACGATCACCAACGTCATGTAGTTGCCGTCGGGCGTCGGCTGCAGGTACGCGCGGTGCTCGGTCAGGCCATGCCGGGCGTTCATGTCGTCGAACGCCGCCTTGCGCGGTCCGCTGAGCTCGCCGACCCAGCCTTCCCAGTCGCTGAGCTTGTCCGCTGCGAGCGGCACTGCCATCGCGGGCATATCGAGCCTCCTGTCGGGCACCTGCGGACGCAGTCCGCGCCGCGCGCGCAAGCCTACGCCCGGCTCACGCGTTCTGCAACGAGGGCGAACTTGCGCACGCGCCCGTCGCCGCAGCCAGTCGCTCCACAGCCGGTGCGAGACCAGCAGCCCGTCCAGCGTCTCGCCGGCCGATCTGCTCGGCGATGCGCCGCGCGCGTCGGCGGTGAACGCGTCGATCAGCGCGTCGGCCTACCGCGCGGTGCGACTCGCTGTGCTCCTCCTGCCAGCGCACGACCAGCCCGACGCGCTCCAGCGACGCGACCATCTCGTCGAGCGGCGTGAGCCAGACCGTGTCGGCGTCGGGCATCGCCGCTCGCTCGGCCTCCGTCAGCGGCTGCCCCTCCTCCAGCGTGAAGGCGAACCGCCCGCCCGGCTCGCAGCGCCGACGCGACCGCGCCCAGCAGCGGCTCCTTGTCCGGGAACGCCAGCATCGTCTCGAGCAGCAGCACGACGTCGAACTGCCCGGCTGGCAGCGGCGGGACCTGCGCGACCTCGAAGCGGCAGGGCAGGTCGCCGGCCCGCTCGCGCGCGATCTCGACGGCGCCGCGGCGCTTGCGTCCACGCCGAGATAGGTCGCAGCCCAGCTCGCCGCGCGATGAAGCGCCCGGGCCCGGCCACGCCACAGCACAGATCCAGCACCGCGACGCCCGGGCCGATGCCGGCCTGCATCGCCAGCGCCCGGATCTCGCGAGGCGCGCATGAAGCTCTCCTGCCCGACGAACTCGCCGGCCGCGTACGCCGCCGTGCGGGCCGCCGGAGGGCCTGGTCGAAGGACGCGCGCTCGTCCCGCTTCATGCCTGCTCACGACCTCCTTCCGACCGGCTCGCAGAATGAACCAGAGCACTCCTTTGCCCGTACCCCGCCACAGTGGCTACCAAAGTACTACCCCGACGGACTCGCGGGACGCATGGACGGTCCACGCGGCTCGCGCCGGCCCTGCGGCCGGGCTGGTCGCCCAGGTGCTGCTGCTCGGCCTGCTGGCGCGCGACGGTCGGCCTCGGCACCGCCGGCTGGGTCGTCGGGCGTCGGCTGCGCGCGTGGTCACGAACGCGGTGCTGGCGCGCGGGATCTCCCACTTCCACGGCGAGGCGGCTCGGCCCGCGCCGTCTGGGTGACGCTGACGCGGGCGACGCTCGCCGTCGGCGTCGCCGCGCTGACCGCGGACTCGTTCGCGCGAGTCCACGCCGGTCGCGCTGCTGGTGGCGCTCAGCGCCGTCGCGCTCTGCCTGGACCTCGCTCGACGGCTTCGTCGCCCGGCGCACCGGGACGGCGTCGGCGCTGGGCGCGCGCTTCGACGGCGAGGTCGACGCGTTCCTGATCGTCGTCCTCAGCGTGTACGTCGCGCCCGCGGTCGGCTGGTGGGTGCTCGCGATCGGCGCGGCCCGCTACCTCTTCCTCGTCGGCGAGTGGGCGCTGCCGTGGATGCGCGCGCCGCTGCCGCCGCGCTACTGGCGCAAGGTCGTCGCCGCGGCGCAGGGCATCACGCTGACGGTCGTCGCCGCCGACGTGCTGCCGCTGCCGGTGAACCGCGCCGTCCTGGCCGCCGCGCTCGATCGTGCTGGCCGAGTCGTTCGGCGCGACGTGTGGTGGCTGTGGCGCCGCCGCGAGGCGAACCTGCGCCGTCGTGGAGACCGCCGCCGACGCCGACGCGGAGGTCGCGCCGCCCGGCGCGGCCCCGTCCGCACCGGCCTCGCCGTGCTGCTCACGATGCTCGCCCTGCTGGTGCTGTGGGTCGCGCTGCTCGCTCCGAACCAGCCGGGCGACCTCGACGCCGGCGACGTTCGTGCGCCTGCCGCTCGAGGTGCATCGTCGTCGTCTGGCGCTGGCGCTGGTCCTGCCGCGGCCCGCCCGCCGCGTCATGGCCTGGTCGTCGGCCCGGTGCTCGGCGTGCTGCTGGTCGTGAAGGTCCTCGACATGGGGTTCTTCACGGCGTTCGACCGGCCGTTCAACCCCGTCGACGACTGGAGCTACGCCGGCATCGGCATCGAGACGCTGCGCGAGTCGATCGGCAGGACGCAGCGCCGACCGTGGTCGCCCTCGCCGTCGTGCGTGCTCGTCGTCGCGCTGCTCGTGCTGCCGACCCTGGCGCTGCTGCGCCTGACGCGGCTCACGGCCGGACACCGCCGCTGGTCCGTGCCCGGCGATCGCGGCGCTGGCCGGCGTCTGGATGCTGCTGCTGGGCGTTCGGCGCGCAGATCGTCTCCGGCGCGCCGGTCGCCTCCACGAGCGCCACCGACCTGGCCTTCCACGAGGGCCGCGCGGTGCAGGCCGGACTCGCCAGCCAGTCGGCCTTCGCCCGCGAGATCGCCAACGACAGCCTGCGCTTCGACCGCCGGCGACAAGCTGCTGACCGGCCTGCGCGGCAAGGACGTGCTGCTCGTGTTCGTCGAGAGCTACGGGCGGGTCGCGGTGCAGGGCTCGTCCGTTCGCACCCGGCGTGAACGCCGTGCTCGACCGTGGCACCGGCCAGCTGCAGGCACGCCGGCTTCTCCGCCGCGCAGCGGGTTCCTGACGTCGTCCGACGTTCGGCGGCCTCAGCTGGCTCGGCGCACGCCACCCTGCAGTCGGGGGTCTGGGTCGACACCCAGCGCCGCTACGACCAGCTCGATCGAGAGCGACCGGTTCACGCTCAGCCAGGCCTTCAAGCGCGCCGGCTGGCGCACGGTCAGCGACGTGCCGTCGAACAACCGGCCCTGGCCGGAGGGCGCGAGCGTTCTACCACTACGACCAGCTCTACGACCGGCGGAACGTCGGCTACCGCGGCCCCGGCCTACGCCTACGCCTCGATGCCCGACCAGTACGTCTTGACGGCCCTGCAGCGATCTCGAGCTCGCCGAAGCCCGACCGGCCGCCGCGTCTTCGCCGAGGTCGATCTGGTCTCGAGCCACACGCCCTGGACGGAGATCCCGCAGCTGATCGACTGGGACGACGTCGGCGACGGCTCGATCTTCAACCGCGCGCCGCTCGACCCGATCGGCGCCAACTGGCACGACCACGACACGGTCCGGACCGCCTACGGCCGGTCGATCGAGTACACGCATGAACACCGTGGTCTCGTTCGTGCAGCACTACGCCGACGACGAACCTCGTGCTCGTCGTGCTCGGCGACCACCAGCCGTCGACGATCGTCACCGGATCAGGGCGGCGTCAGCCACGACGTGCCGATCTCGGTCATCGCCCACGACCCGGCGGTGCTGGATCAGATCTCCGGCGTGGGGCTGGAACGACGGCCTGCGGCCCGACCCGAAGGCGCCGGTGTGGCCGATGAACGAGTTCCGCGACCGCTTCCTGAACGCGTTCGGCGCGACCCGGTAGCGGGCGGGATCAGCCGGCCGGCAGCGGGAGGTCGAGCGTGTGCTCGCCCCGGCGCGCCTTCGTCGCCAGGTAGCGGGCGTTCGCGGCCGACAGGTGCACGCCGGTCGGTACGCGCTCGGCGACGGTGACCCCGAACGCGCTGCAGCTGCCGGGCCTTGTCCGGATTGTTGCTGAGCAGGGCGACGCGCGACACACCGAGGGCGCGCAGCATCTGCGCGGCGACCAGGTAGCTGCGCTCGTCCGCTCCGTGGCCGAGCGCGAGGTTGGCCTCGTACGTGTCGAGCCCCGTGTCCTGCAGCGCGTAGGCGTCGAGCTTCGCGTACAGGCCGATGCCGCGACCCTCCTGGCGCAGGTACAGCAGGAAGCCGCCGGAGTCGGCGATGCGCTCGACCGCCTCGCGCAGCTGCGGGCCGCAGTCGCAGCGCTGGCTGCCGAACACGTCGCCGGTCAGGCACTCGCTGTGCGGCCGGATCAGCGGCGGTGGCCGCAGCAGCGAGATCGGCCGGCGCCGGCGGCGTGACGTGCTCGGAGCGATCGCCGAGCCCGAAGGCGAGGTGCTCCCGGCCGTCGACGAGCCCGTCGAACGTGAACACCCGGGCGGCCGTTGCGTACCCGTCGGCGAACCGCAGCGGCACGGAGACCTGGGTGCGGATCGTCGCGGTGGGCAGGGGCAGCGGCATGGGTCTCCTCGCTCAGTCGGTCCGGAACCGCGACGACAGCGCGTAGCGCAGCAGCACCACGTCGCCGATCTGGCGGACCTCGGCGAGCGTCGCGCGCCGGTCCGGGTTCCACGGGAAGCGGCCGTCGCTGACGAACCGCGGGGCGCCGGGAGTCGCCGACGAAGAACGGCGCGACGACGAGCTGCAGCTCGTCGACGAGGTCGTCGGTCAGGAACTGGGTGTGCACGATGCCGCCGCCCTCGACCATCAGCCGCTCGCACGCCGCGGTCGGCCGAGGTCCTCGCTGAGCCGGCGCATCTCGACCGGCCGGCCGCCGTCGACGACCGTCGCCACCGGCCCGAGCCGCGCGCGGGCGTCGGCCACCCGCGGGCTCGGGCAGTAGACGAGCTTCTCGGCGTCGCCGGCGCGTGAAGAAGTTGCGCGCACGCGTCGAGCTCGGCCCGCTCGGTCACGGTGACCTTCATCGGCGACGGCGCGCAGGCCGCGGGCCATGCGCTCGTCGCGGCGGGCCTGCGAGCGCACCAGCAGCCGCGGGTTGTCGTTGCGCACGGTGGCCGCGCCGACCATGATCGCGTCGCAGGACGCGCGCACGTCGTCGACGCGGTCGAAGTCGGCGTCGTTGGACAGCGCGAGGCGCGCGGCGTCGCGCTGCCGAGGTAGCCGTCGATCGACATGCCGCAGCTCAGCAGGGTGTACGGCCGGTCAGGCATGCGCGGCTCCGTCCGGCGGCGCGGCGACCGCGCGAGCGGATCGCGCTGCCACGGCAGCGTCCGCGCGCCAGCCACGAGCACGACGGCGCCCGGCAGGCTGGCGACGAACACCATCACGCCGTAGACGACGGCGGTGGCGACCCCCTGCGCGGCGCCCAGGCCGGCGGCGGCGAACGCCCACGCCGTCACGCCCTCGCGCGGCCCCCAGCCGCCGACGTTGGGCAGCACCATGGCCAGCAGCACGAGCAGCGCCAGCGGCAGCAGCCGCGACAGCGGCGCGGTCGGCGCCGGCGGTGCGCGCGGCGATCAGGAACGTGGCCGCGTGGCCGGCGACGACCAGCGCCGACGCGAGCACGATGCCCGGCCACGCGCGCCGCGCGAGCAGCCCGTCGCGGACGTCGCCCGACCGCGGCGCTGCGCAGCCGCGCCCACCGCGACGCCGCCGGCGTCGGGCCGCGACGCGCGCCAGCGAGCGCGACGCCGAGCCACCGTCGACGACGCAGCGCGAGTCGCGACCAGCGGCATCGACCGACCGCACGGGCGACGGCAGCGACGAGGAGCACGGCGACGGTCAGGACCGACCTGCACGACCTGCCCGGCCGAGCGCTCCCAGGCGACGGCGCGCAGCCCGCGGCCGACGTCGCTGACGTCGCGGCCGTGGCTGACGCCGCGGTGGACGTCGCCCACGACGCCGCCGGGCAGCGTCACGTTGAGGAACATGCGACCGGTAGTAGGCGGCCACCGCGGCGGCGCAGCGGCAGGTCGACGCCGAGACCGCGGGCCACGAGCCTCCAGCGCCAGGCGCAGCACACCGTGGTCAGCACGGCCGAGGCCGACCGCGGCCGCCAGCGCCTCGCCGTCGACCGCGCGCAGGCCGTCGAGGAACGGGCCGGTGCCCAGCCGCCAGAACAGGATCGGCGAGCGTCGCGGCCGCCACCGAGGCGCGCCCAGGCCCACGCCGTCCGGGTCATCCGGCCTGCTCTCGCGGTTCTGCCAAGGTCTTCCCGTCCGACGGGGTACGCGCGACGCGCAGCCGTGGTTCACCGCGGGACGGCGCTCATCGGCAGCACCAGCAGGTCGGCGTGGCCGACGGTGACGGCGAGCTCGCCCGGCCGCCGCCTCGCGCCCGGCGGCGGTCGCGTAGGCGCCGGCTCGGCCGCCAGGTCGGGCTGCTGCTCGCACGCGGCGCCCACCCAGCCGGCGAGCCACTCGGCCGTCAGCGCGGCCTCGGCGGCGCCCGAGCCGCCACGGGCTCGGCCGCACCAGCACCTCGGCGCCCGGCCCGCGCGAACGCCTCGGCGGCGGCCGCCGACCGCGTCCGGGCCGAGCAGCGGCCGCCGCTCGGTCGCGCGGCGCTGGTGGGCGTTGAACGCGGCGGCGACCCGGGCGTCGAGCGGGTCGGCCGGGGTCAGCTCGACGCGGCCGACCACCGACAGCGTCAGCAGCACCGGGCAGCCCGCGCCGGCGCAGGCTCGACCGAGCCCCGTCAGCTCGTCCGCCGGTGAGCAGGTCGAGCAGCGCCGAGGCGGTGACGAGCGTCGCGCCGGCGAGGTCGCCCGGCGGTCAGCCGGGTGATGTCGCGACTGCCGGGTCTCGACGGTGACGGCCGACCCGTCGGCGGCCGCGCCGGGCAGGTCGGCGGCGGCGCGCTCGAGCAGGTCGGGGTCGCGGTCGTGCACGCACCCAGTGCTGCGGCCCGGGCAGCCGCGGCGCGAGCCAGCGGCCCATCGACCCGGTGCCGCCGCCGAGGTCGTGGATCAGCTGCGGGCCGCCCGGGAGGTGCCGCGCGCAGGCGGTCGACGAGCTCGGCCGAGCGCGGGCCGCCGCGTCGGCGGGCTCGCGCAGCGCGAGCCACTGCGAGCTGACGCGGTCGTCGCTCGGCGGTCATCGCGCCGCTCCGCTCGAGCACGCCCGCGCAGCACGCGCACGTCGTGGCCGCCCAGCCGGCGCAGCGACGCGCGCCGCTCGCGGGCGGCCCGCGCGCAGCGCGCCGCGCAGCTCGGCGTCGCCGAGCCAGGCCGCGCAGCGCGGCGGCGAGCGCGGCCGGGTCGCCGGGCGGCGACGAGCAGCCCCGGCCGGCTGCCGTCGGCGCCGTGCCCGAGCGCCTCCGGCACCCCGCCGACCTCGGTCGCCAGCGACCGGGCAGGCCGCGGGCCAGCGCCTCGGTGACGACCATGCCGTACGGTCTCGGCGCGCGAGGCGCAGCACGAGCAGGTCGGCGGCGGCGTAGCTGCGGTCGAGCTCGGCGCCGGTGCGCGGCCCGGCGAACGCGCACCCGGTCGTCCGAGCCCGGCGTCCCGCGCACGGCGCCGCAGGTCCGCCACGAACGCCGGGTCGCGGTCCAGGCTGCCCGACGCAGCTCGCAGCGCCAGGGCAGGTCGGCGATCGTCGCGAGCGCCTCGAGCAGCACGTCGTGGCCCTTGCCGGGCGTCACCGCCGCGACGCAGAGCAGCTGCGCCGCCGGCCGGCGTCCCGGGCGCGAGGTCGGCGGCGTCGACGCCGGGCGCGGCGACGTGCACGCGGTCGGCCGGCCAGCCCGTAGAGCTCCGAGCAGCCGGCGGCGCGTCCACGCGCTGGTCGCGACGACCGCGGCGGCGGCCGCGAGGACCTCGCGCTCCCGCGCGTCGGCGTCGTCGGCCGCGTCGTCCGCGGTCTCGTCGCCGAGCGGCATGTGCACCAGCACGACCAGCCGCAGCCGGCCCGCCTGCGGGCACCAGCACCTCGGGCACGCCGCAGGCGACCAGCCCGTCGAGCAGCACGACCGCGCCGTCGGGAATGCCGGCCAGCGACGCGCGGCCAGGGCGGCGCGCGCCGCCGCGTCCGGGCCGCGGCCAGGCGCCCGGCACCGGCGTGCTCGTGCACCGTCCAGCCCAGCGCGGCGAGCCCGCGGCAGACCTGGCGGTCGTAGGCGTTGCCGCCGCTCGGCGCGGCCGGGTCGTCGATGCCGTCGGGGACGACGACGTGCACCGCCGTCACAGCGGCCGCTCGTAGCTCGCCCAGGCGATGTGCGACTCGTGCAGCGTGACGGTGATGCCCGTCGAGGCCGCGGGCGCCCTCGCCGAGCGCGCCGGCGTGCACGCGGTCGGCGAGCCGGTCCGCGACGACCTTGCGCCAGCACCTCGGTCGAGGTGTTCATGCCGGCGAAGGCCGGCTCGTCGTCGAGGTTGCGGTAGCTGAGCGTCGGCCAGCACGGCGCGCAGCTCCTCGGCGGCGCGGCCGATGTCGACGACGATGTTGTCGGCGTCGAGCTCGGCCCGGCGGAACGTGGCGTCGACGACGAACGTCGCGCCGTGCAGGCGCTGCGCGGGTCCGAAGACCTCGCCGCGGAAGCTGTGGGCGATCATCATGTGGTCGCGGACGGTGACGCTGAACACGCGCTACCCCTCGTCGTAGGTGATGGTGTGGCAGAGCGCCGGCAGGCTCCCCGCGGCCAGCCGCGCCATCACGTCGGGCAGCTCGTCGAAGCGCGACTCGCCGGTGAGCAGCGCGTCGAAGGCGGGGTCGCGCAGCAGGTCGAGCGCGAGCGCCAGCCGGTCGGCCGTCGTGCGGCGCCCGCTGCGGGCCGGCGAGACCGTGCCGACCTGGCTGGCGCGGATGCCGAGCCGGCGGGAGTGGAACGCGCCGCCGAGCGAGAGCCGCACCTCGGCGGTCGCCGTACCAGCTGAGCTCGAGGACGGTGCCCTCCGGCGCGAGCAGGTCGAGCGACCGCTGCAGCCCGGCCGACGTCGCGCTGGCGTGCACGACCAGGTCGCGATCCGCCGGCCGCGTCGGCCGGGCAGCGCGAAGTCGACGCCGAGCGCGGCCGCGACCGCCGGCCCGGGCCGGGTCGACGTCGACCAGCTGCACCTCGCACGCCGGGGAACCGGGCCAGCAGGCGGGCGACGCAGCAGCCGACCATGCCGGCGCCGACGACCGCGATCCGGTCGCCGACCAGCGGCGCGGCGTCCCACAGGGCGTTGACGGCGGTCTCGACGGTGCCCGGCGAGCACGGCGCGCGCCGGCGGGCACGTCGTCGGGCACGACGGTGACGGCGCCGGCCGGCACCACGTAGCGCGGTCT
This sequence comes from uncultured Actinomycetes bacterium, assembly GCA_963722525.1. GTDB lineage: Bacteria > Actinomycetota > Thermoleophilia > Gaiellales > F1-60-MAGs149 > VFJZ01. The sequence goes on from CAVRMM010000002.1 coordinate 3,463,684, forward strand.
GGTGCGGGTACAGGCAGAAGACGGTGCGGCCGCGCAGCTCCGCCGGCCCCTGCTCGACGACGCCGACGTTGAGGTAGCCGTACTTGACCGGCGCCGGGAAGTCGCCGTCCTGGAACGGCGCGCGCATCGCGGCGTACTGGCTCGGGCGGCACGCCGCCGCGGAAGACGAGCGTCTCGGTGCCGCGGCTGACGCCGGAGCGCAGCGGTGCGCACCAGCACGTCGCCGGGCCCCGGCTCGGGCAGCGTCGACCGGCCGGATCTCGCCGCGGCCGGGCGCGCGCAGCCAGAACGCGCGCACATCCCGCCGCTGGTCGCGAATTTCGCGCATGGTTCACGATACGACGAGTGGGGTTCGCGGTGCGTCTTCTCGACGCTCGGGCCGCCTCCTGGCGTTTGGCCGGCCCATGGTGGGGTAGTCCTGCGCATGGATCACGACCCCGGCCTGCAGCTCGTCCACGACGTCCAGCGGATCGGCCACGTTCCGCCGACCTCGATTCGCGTGGTGCACACCGGCGGTGTCTCCGTCGTGACGCTCACGGGCGACCACGACCTGTGCACCGCCCCGGCATTGCAGGAGTCGCTCGACCGCGAGCTGGGCGAGCACCGTCCCTGCGTGATCGACCTGCGCGGAGCGACGCTCGTCGACTCGGCCATCCTCAGCGTCTTCAGCGAGGTCGCCCGGCGGAGCCGCGAACTCGGCCTCGAGCTGCCCGTCGTGCTGAACGCCAACCGCGGCTCGGCCGTCCGGAGCCTCGTCAAGACGACGATGGTCACGCTGCGGACGTTCGACGACCTGTCCGAGGCGCTCGAGATCGCGCAGCGGAGCGCGGCTCCGGCCCTCTCCGTCTGACCGCTGCCGCCGGCCGAGGTGTCGGAACGGGCGAGGCGGGAACCTCAGACCACACGAGGAGGTGTCGTCTGTCTACCCATCTTCACGCCCGCGATCTGCCCAGCGACCCTGCGGAGATCGCCCAGTTCCTGCACGACACGATCGGCCTCGAGGACGAGGAGATCGCCACCATCACGGGCGTCAAGCCCGAGACCGCCCACCGCTGGCTGACCAGCGCCCAGACGCCTCGCTCCGGTGAGAGCCTCGAGGCGGTGGTGGGTGTCATCCGCCTGCTGGGTGAGCCGATGACGTCCGGGCGCGTGCGCGACTTCCTGCGCTCGTCGGCCGCGACGCTGCAGCACCGCACGCCGATCGCCGCCCTCGGCGATGGCCACGTCAACGCCGTCGTCACCGCGGCCCTCGACGCCGCGTCGGCGTCCCGCGCCAGCTAGCTTCCCGCAGCCGTGGCTAGGCTGTGCCGCCTGATGGCGACCTGGCAGCTTCCGTTCGACCGCCCGCACCGCATCGTCGGCCGCGCCGGCGACTACCTGTTCGTCGGCGGCGCCGGCGACTTCGACGACCATGGGCGCATTCGGCGCGCCGGCGATCTCGCGGCACAGATCGCCGGCGCGGTCGACAACATCGCCGTGGCGCTGGACTCCGAGGGCTGCACCCTGGCCGACGTGATCCGCCTGAAGGCGTTCTACGTCGGCGACGAGCAGGCCGACGAGTGGGCGGTGCTGGCCGCGATCAGCAACGCCGTCGGCGGTGACCCGCCGCCTGCCATCACGGCGAACCCGGTGCCGATGCAGCCGTGGCCGGGCCAGATGGTGCAGATCCAGGCCATCGCGAGCAGGGGATGGCGCGAGCATCCGCACACCCGCGCGGTGCTGGACGACGTGCCGGCAGCGCACCGGTCGGCCTTCGCCCACCCGAAGCTCACCGCGGGGCTGCGCGCCGGCGAGTTCTTGGCCGTGCCGGGTCGCGCCGCACCGGGGATCACCGATGACGCTCCCGCCGATGCCGTCGGGCAGACCGGCATCGTGATGGACCGCATCGAGCGCGTGCTCGCCGAGCTCGGGGCGGGGTTTCAGGACGCCATCAAGATGGAGGGCTACTACTTCGGCTCGACCTACGACGAGTGGGCGCCGCTGGCCGCGGCGCGCGCCAGCCGGTTCCACGAGCCGGGGCCGGTCGCCACCGTCGTGCCGTGCCACGTGCTGCACCCCGAGGGCGCCCGCACCAAGGTCGAGGTGCTCGGGCTGCGCGACCACTGGAACGGCTTCGAGAAGTACGTTCCACGCGAGGACCGCTGGCCGAAGCAGGTCTGGGACTGGCCGATCCCGCTGCCCTACCGCCAGGGCATCCGCATGCGCGACATGATCTGGACGGGCGGCCAGGTGCCGTACGAGCCCGACGCCAACCGCGGGCGTGCCGTGTTCGCTGGCGAGCTGCTGCCGCAGACGACGTTCACGATGCGGATCGTCGAGGACATCCTCCGCGCCTTCGGCGCCGTGCCGTCCGACCTGGCGCTGCTCGTCTGCTACTTCACGTCGGACGGCAGCGCGGAGTCGGTGGACGCGATGGCGGAGCTGATCACCGCCTGCAGCGGCGGCGTTCTGCCGCCGATCACGCTCGTCCCGCAGCCGAGCATGCACGACTCCGACATGCTGGTCGAGATCTGGGGCGTGGCGAAGGGTTGATCTACTCCGCCGGGTACAGGTCGGGCCGGCGGTCGTCGAGCAGCGGATAGGTGCGGGTGTCGGAGCGGTCGCGCAGGCGGTCGACGAGGCCCAGGTCGATGTCGGCGAAGGCCAGCTCCTCCTCGTTGCCGAGCAGCAGCACCGTCTCGCCGAGCGGATCGAGGACGCGGCTGGCGCCGCGGAAGTGGAACTGCCCGACGTCGCCGCACTGGTTCACGCACACCAGGTACGCGACGTTCTCGACCGCGCGGGCGGCCGCGACCCGGTCGAGAACGAAGCTGCGCGCCACCTCCCACGCCATCGGCACCAGCAGCACCCGCGCGCCCTGCAGCGCCAGCATGCGGGTCGGCTCGGGGAACGCGAGGTCGTAGCAGCAGGCGAGGCCCAGGCCGTCGCCGGCGGTGACGAACGCGTCGCCGGGCGAGAACACGACGCGCTCCTTCACGTCCATGTGCGTCTTGTCGTAGACGTCGCGGGTGCCGTCCGGCGCGACGTGGACGACGGTGTTCGCGAGGCCGTCCGGACGCCGCGCCGGTGCGCCGTAGACGACCGCGACGCCGGCCGCCCGCGCCGCCTCGGCCAGGGTCGCCTCCGCCCGCTCGACCGCGTCCAGGAGCGCGTCGTCGTACGCCGCCGGCTCGAGCAGGTAGCCGCTCACACACAGCTCCGGGTAGCAGACCAGACCGGCCGAGCCGGCCACGGCCTCGTCCAGGAACCGGAGCATCCGGGCTACGTTCGCCTCGACCTCGCCGAGGCCGGGACCGAACTGGGCGAGCGCGACGCGCAGCGCCGTCATCAGCGCAGCGGGACGGCGATCGGCCGGATCGGCGAGCCGGTGGCGCCGCGCAGCTTGAGCGGCAGGGCGACGATCGCGAACTCGTGTACGCCCTCGGCCGCGACCACCTCGAGGTCGAGCACCTCGATGATCTGGGCGCCCGCCGTCGCGAACATGTAGCAGTGCACCGGCACGAAGCTCTCGGGCTCCTCGTGCGGCGCCACGTCGAGGCTGACCGCGTCGGTGCCGATGCACATCGCGCCCACGTCCTCGCACAGGTACCGCGCGCCGGCGAGCCCGAGGCCCGGGTTGTCCGGGATGTAGGTCGCCGGATCCGGCCACTTCGTCATCCGCCCCGTCCGCAGCATCACGACGTCCTTCGGACGCAGCTCGGTGCCCTGCTCCTTCGCCGCCGACTTCATGTCGGCCTCGGTGATGACGTGCCCGTCGGGCAGGCAGTCGACGCCGTGCAGGCCGGCGATGTCGAGCACGACGCCGCGCGCGATCAGCGGCGGGTACTTCTCGGCGCCGCCTTTCTGCCAGACCCGGCTGCCGAGGTCCTTGTCCGCCGTCCAGCCGTTCCAGAACATGCCGAAGTAGCCCAGGTGGTTGAGCGTGTCGATGTGCGTGCCGGTGTGGATGTACATGTGGATCGAGTCGCCGCAGTAGCTGTACTTCTCGTGCACGTGCTCGCCGGCGCCGGAAAGGTTGTCGACGACCGAGCCCTGCGGCGTGTGCGTCATCCAGATCTCGTACTTCGGATCCTGCGCCGCGGTCCACGACGGCATCCCGAAGAAGTATTCGATGCCGAGATCGAACACCGCGGAGCCGTCGAGCCCCTCGAGGATCGCCTTCTGCGACTCGGCCGTGATCCAGTTCAGGCGGCCGATCTCGTCCTCGGGGCCCCACGGGCTGCGCGACACCTGCACGCCGTCGCGGTCGAGCAGGGCGTCGTACGTCAGGCGCTCGCCCTCCGGTACGCCCGCTCCCTCCGCGCTCTCGCTGTCCGGGCCCATCACGCCTCCTTCGTCCGTCGGCTGGACTATCCCAGACCGGGCGACGCCGGTCGAGGTGGAACGCCGGCAGGACGGCCCCACACCCCGCGCGTCAGGCGGGCGGGCAGGTGACGCGCGGGTTCCAGTGGTCGAAGAGGCGGCGCGGGGTGTGCTTCCAGACCCAGGCGCGCAGCTCGTGCTCCACGAGGCCACGTCGCCATCATGCCGCGCCGCCCGCGCAACGACGTGCCCGCGGGCGGGTAGGCCGTTCGTCCCCCGCCGGTCGGGGGGTCTTGCCCGGTTCGGGTTTCCGCGGGCCCTCAGCCGTGCATGCCACGGGTATGTTCCCTGTCCAAGCCGAGGTGACGCCCGAGGGGCGCCAGGCCGAGTGCCTGGCGACCGGCCACCCGATTACGATCGAGTAGCCCATGAATCGTCAGATCATCCTCTTCGCCAGTTTTGTCGCCGCCGCCGCGCTGGGCGTGACCGCCGGCGCGACCGTCGCGACGGCGACGGACCCGCTGCCCACGACGGACTTGCTGGACCTGCCGACGCTGCCCGTCGACCTGCCGACGCTGCCGGTCGATCTCCCGACGCTGCCCGTCGACCCGCCGGTGCCGACCGACCCCGACCCGACGCCCGTCGACCCGACGCCGACCGTGCCCGACCCGACGCCGACGCAGCCCGACCCGACGCCGACGCAGCCCGACCCGACGCCGACGCAGCCCGACCCGACGCCGACGCAGCCCGACCCGACGCCGACCAGTCCCGATCCGGCGCCGACGGAGACCGGGGCGACACCGGTGCCGGTGGTGCCCGCTCCGGTCGCGGGCGGGACGACGCCGCCGTCCGGACCGCTGCCGGACAGAGCGGTGGCAACGCCCGCGCCAGGCGCGGCGGCCCCGGGAACGCCCGTGACCACGCCGGTCCGGTTCGGGCCGGCGCCGACACCGACACCGACGCCGACGCCGACGCCGGCACCCGGTGTCGTCGCGGGCGTCGGTCCCCTGGCAGCCGATCTGGGCGGGCTCTGGCCACTCGACCCGTTCGGCACCTCGACCACGCCGTTCGGCGCGGCCGCGAGCCCGCTTCCCGTTGCGGCCCCCGTCTTGCCGCTCGGGCCGAGCGACCACATCTCGCAGCCCGTCGTGGATGGCACGCCGGCAGAGCAGCCCGCTGGCCTGCAGCCCGCGGCGCAGGCATCAGATGACGGGGGGATCCCGTGGACGCTCCTCGCCCTCGGCCTGGGAGCACTCCTGCTGCTGGCGGCGATCGCAGCCGGCCGGGACGCTGCCACCGCGGCCTACCACCGCGCCCTCGCGCGTCGCCGTCGAGCCGTGATGCTGTCCCTCGTCGAGGCCACCCACCTGCCCGGCCACGGTCCGGTGTCCGACCCGCCGACGCACGGCGTCGTCCGGCTCGATCAGAGCGACGTGCGCTGGAAGCGCGGCCTGTTCCGGGCGCGGTTCGTCGTGATCGCGACGAGCCCCAGCGGGGCCGAGGCGCAGATCGGTGCCTCGGCGTGGTACTGGGCGCTGACGGATCGGCGCAGCCCGCGTTCGGTCGCGGTGCTGTCGACGCTCCTCGCGAGCTTCCGGCGCTCCGGCTGGTACGAGGCTCCTGCGATCGGCCTCTGGTACCGCTCCGACCGGCTCAGCCGCGACGACGCGTGGTACGCGTGGCGACTGCAGCGCGACCAGGCACCGGTGCGGCGTTCAGCCCGGCCGAATCTTGACCGCCGGGATGCTGAGGTCGCTATCCGCGAGGCCGGCTGACGCGCCCGGCGCCCGCTGCCCGACGTCAACGGCGCCGGGTTCGGTCGACCCCGCCGGCGTCGCCCGGCCGTACGATCAGGCCGCGCTCCGTGGCCACCAGCGCTGCGGCTCCGCGGGTCGACACGGCGAGCTTGCGCATGGCGGCGCTGAGGTAGTCCTTCACCGTGTGCGGGCTCAGGTAGAGCCGCCGGCCGATCTCGCCGTTGGTGAGTCCCTCGGCCACCAGGCCGAGCACGTCACGCTCGCGGGCGGTCAGCTCGGTTCGGGTGGACGGCTGGTCGCCGCCGGCGCGCTGCAGCGCGGCCGTCAGGCGCTCGTCGAGCACGGTCTCGCCGGCAGCGGCGCGCACGATCGTCGATCGCACCGTCGCCTCGGCGTCGGAGTCGCGCACGACGTAGCCGCGCACACCGGTGTCGAGGGCCGCGCGCACCGAGCCGGCGTCGGAGCGGCGGGTGACGACGACCACGGCGGCGTGCTCCGCCGCCGCCACGACCCGCCGGCAGGCGTCGACCGCCGACACGCCAGGCAGATCGGGATCGAGCACGACGACCTCGGGCGACATCGACCGGAGCGCCGTCTCGGCGCCGTGCACGCTCGAGACGTCGGCCAGGATCGCGAACCCGCCGCGCTCGAGCCCGGCGCGAAGGTCGATGCGGGTCGCGCGGCGCGCATCGATCAGCAGGACGGGGACCGACGGCGCCACCGTTCGGCCGGCGGTCGGATGCTGCAGAGGGGTTGGTGGGCGATGACCGGTCAGGACAGGACCGCGGCGATGCCGCCGGCTGTGATGTCGTCGAGAGCCGCGGCCGGGTCGGCGCCGTCGACGACGGCCTCGACACCCGGCAGGAAGACCTCGACGAGGCGGCCGCTGACGCGGATCAGCCGCTCCACGAGGACGTCGTCGGGCGGGTGCGATCCGACGGCCAGCACGACCTTCGCCCGCACCTCCCCGTCGTCGAAGTCCATCTCGAAGTTTCCGAGGCTGAGCCCGTAGTTGGCACGTGTCAGGAACTCGGCGACCGCCTCGCGGCGGCGCGGTGGGACGGGCGCCGGCAGGACCGAGTAGAAGGCGAGGAGCGCGGCCTCCTCCACGACCTGGACGTACATCAGCCACGCCCCGAGCGGCCCTGCGAGCTCGCTCACGAGTACCGGCGGGTCGCCGGCCTCACGCCAGCTCCAGCCGCGCCGGGCGTAGATGGCGATCACCTGGTCGCGCAGAGATTCAGTCCGACGGGTTCGCAACAGGGCCTTTCTCGAGTTGCTCCGGTCAATGTAGCGGATTCATAGCGAACCTCGGCGAAACCTCACCCGAGGCCCAGCCGTCGGTGATGCGATCTGCACCTTCTTCCGGTTCTCCCGCGGCAAACCAGTGGCGCTTGTGGCCTGGCTGGCCCTGCGGCTGCCGGCCTAGCCGAAGGGCGGCAGGCGCCCGATCCGGACGGCGGCCGACGCGATCTCGGTGCCGCCGGTCAGTACGACGGCGCGGATCTTCACCCGGCGCACCGCACGCAGCGCGAGCCGCGCATGCCCCGCCCTGTCGAGCCGGCGCCGGGCGATCGTCTTCCAGCGGAACAGCTCGGGCACGTAGCGCTGGAACGACACGATCGTCGCCCCGCCGACGGGCGCGACGCCCGCGCGCAGCGTGTACTTCGACCCGCGCCGTGCGGTGCGCAGCAGGCCGACGCGGAAGCTGATCGGCCGCACCGCCACGGCATCGGAGACCGCCGTGCCGGCGTGGACGCGAAACGTCGCCGGCGCCGCCAGCCGCACCGTGAACGCGAACGCGCCGCCGGCGCCCGGCACCGCGGTCGCGACCGGTGTCCAGGCGGCGCCGTCCGCGCGCTCGAGCGTGACCGACGAGATGCCGTTCCCGGCCCGGCCGCCCAGCACCGCGGGGGCACCCTTGGCCGGCTGCTTCGCGGGCCCTGACAGCAGCAGTGCGACGACGTCGACCCGGCCGCGCATCAACGCGTGCAGGCGGCAGAAGTACGGGAAGCTGCCTGCGGCGGGGAACGCCGCGGTCGCCTCGCCGTGCGGCAGGATCGAGCCGGTGTCGAACGAGGCGTCGTCGGCCGTCGCGGTGTGCGCCCGGGCGTCGTGGTTCATCCACAGCACGGAGTCGCCGACCAGCACGCGCACCGTCGCCGGGGTGAACACGGTGGCCGGGATCATCACCTCGGTGGTCGCGGCCGTGGCCGCCGGCGCGCACAGCGCGAGGGCCGCGACGGCCGGCACGAGGCGGCGGCCGCGCACGTCAGCGGCCCACCATGTACAGGCCCATCATCCCGGTCATCATGTGGCCCTCGACGTGGCAGTGGTAGAACCACACGCCCGGCTGGCGCTCGCGCCACGTCACGGTGAAGCTCTCGGCCGGGCCGAGTGAGCGCACGTCCTCGGGCACGCCGTGCCGCAGCCAGCGGTGGCCGTGGACGTGGAAGGTGTGGAAGTCGTCGCCGAGCGTCATCACGTTCCAGCGCACGCGCTCGCCCACCTTCGCGCGGAACACCGGCGTGTTGCCGAGGAACGCGCGGCCGTTGATGGTCATGAACCCGCGCATCGCGGCCAGCACGACGGTGAACTCGCGGTCGGGCCGCTTCTCCTTCTTGCCGAGGATCGAGAGCATCCCGTACATGCCGCCCGCGATCGACTCGTCCATCGCCCTGGAGTGGTCGTGGTACGGCCAGGCGCCGGCCGAGTCGGGGCCGGCCCGCAGCGAGTACGTGAACGTCTGGCCGGGTCGCACGTCGGCACCGCGGCCGGAGATGCCGGGAATGTACGAGCCGTCGGACGAGAACGGGTACTCCACGCCGTGGAAGTGCATGGAGTGGGAGTGGTTGAACCGGAAGTCGAGGTTCTTGAAATGGACGAGGATGCGGTCGCCGACGCGGGCCCGGATCAGCGGTCCGGGAATCGACGCACTCGACTTGAGACGGCGCCAGTTGCGGTCGTAGAGGCGGAAGGCCACCGTCCAGTCGCGCGTCGCCGACTTCGGGTACGTCGTGCCCATCATCGGGTCGGTGCCGCTCGGCACCACGTCCCACTGCACGGGCACCGCCGCCACCCAGACGTGCCGGGTGGCGGCGGTGGCGTGCGGTGCGAGCACGCCGAGCGCGGCGATGGCGGGGAGGGCGAATCGCCCTACCCGGCGCAGCGCGCGGCCCGTCATAGGCGGACGGTCACCGTCCCGCTCACGGAGCGACGGGGTGGACGTTGATCGTCCCGACCATGTTGGGGTGGATCTGGCACAGGTACGAGAAGGTGCCGGGCGACGTGAACTTGACCTTGGTCTCCGAGGGAATCCCCGGAATCGTCGAGTTCCTCCACACGACCGGCGAGGCGAAGTAGCCGTTGCCGTGCTGCGTCGCACCGGCGAAGGTGCGCACGCCCTGGGCATCCGCCGGGTCGCTGCCGTAGATGGCGTTCGGGTTGACCTGGTTGGGACTGGCCGGCCCGTTGGGGAACAGGTCGATCAGCGCCAGGTGCGGGATCTGGTAGTTGAAGTCGCCGATGCCGATGTTGTGCGGCTCGTTGACGGAGCCGCTGCGGAACGTCACGGTCGTGCCCGTCTTGACGCTGAGCGCCGACGGGTAGAACGCGAACAGCGACGTGCGCTTCGAGCCGGCGCCGACCGTCACGACCGCGTTGGGCGGATCGAAGTCCGCGCGCGACCGCTGCAGGTCGATCTTGATCGCGGTGGCGATGTCCTTCTGCACCTCGGCCCGGGCGCGCTTCGCGACCTTGGCGACCGACGTCACCTTCTTGGTCTTCGACACGACCTGGACCTTGCCGGTCATGCCGGGATGCAGCAGGCAGACGAGCGTGTAGGTGCCCGTCTTGTTGAACTTCAGCGTGTAGCCCTTGGGCGACGCGAACAGCGCGCCGGACGAGTACGTCGCCGTCTTCGAGTTGACGGTCGTCGACCCGATCGGGGCGAGCGTGCCGCCGTTGTAGACGAACTTCGGCATGCCGCCCCAGTAGAACGGCGCCGCCGCTCGTCGTCGTTGACCGGCCGCGTAGGTGCTGCCGGCCGGCCCGGGCTGGATGAACTCGAGGCCGGCGCGCGGGGTCGATCCGAGGATCGTCGCGGTGTGGAAGCCGCCGCTGAAGGTGACCTTGTCGCCCTTGCGGATCTTCAACGTCGCGTGGCTGCCGGGATAGAACGCGCTGGCGTCGTACAGGCCGGCGGTGAAGGCGACCGGCATCTTCGCCGTCGGCGGCGCGCCGGCCGACACCTGGTACGTCGCGGCCATCGCGGATCCGGGCAGTACCAGCGCAGCTCCGACCAGCGCGAGACTCGCTCGCGAAATTCGCATACTCCCGTACCTCCTGATGGCGGGGATTCGGCCCGGACCGCTCTGGGGGGCGCGGCGGGACCAATGGCGTGATGGGCGATTCTGCCACCTGCGGTCACGAAGTGCCAGTAGGCCGAACGGCCTATTTTTCGCTCGTGGCGGCACCGGACGATCGTCCGGCCTGTCCGCGAACCCACTCAGTCGGCGCCGAGGATGAACAGCGCGCGGCGGACCTCGAGCTCGACGTCCTCGCCGGACGAACCGAACACCGGCGACGCCGGGTTCGAGATGAGTTCCTCCACGACCGCCACGCCACGGGGCTCGAGCGGCGCCTCCGACTCCAGCACCTCGGCGAGGTGCACGAGCCACCGGCGCGTCTCGGGCTCGAAGTGCAGGATGATCGGCGGCGGCGCGAGCCGGCCCTGCCGCAGCGGGTAGCGGCGGGCGTCGTCGGCGATCTTCCGCAGCGTCCGGGCGAGGTTCTCGCGGTGCTGCCGCGAGGCGAGCCGGGCCCGGATCACGTCCGGGGCGGCGGCGACCTCGATGTCGCCGTCGGCGATCTGCCCGAGGACCTTCGCCGTCCGCATGTCGACGTTGATCTTGATGATCGCCGACCCGAGGAGCGCCACTGCCAGTGCCACCAGCACCGAGGTGCCGGGGTCGAATCCGACCTCGTAGGCCAGGAGGGCGCCGGCCGCGCAGGCGACGAACACGCCGGCGATGCCGAGCGAGCCGCTGGGAAGGCCGTCCGGGCGGTTGCCGAACACGCCGTCACCGTCGCACACGGGCAGCGGGCCGGTCAAACGGGCACCGCGCCGCCGCGCGGGGCCGATCGTCGCGCTGTAGCCTCTCCGCATGCGGATCCTCCTCACGACGCGGCCGCTCACCGGCCACGTCCAGGCCGCTGCTGCCGCTTGCGGCGGCCGCCCGGCGCCGCGGTCACGAGGTGGCCTTCGCAACCGGCGAGCCCGTGCTGTCCGACCTGCGCGAGCGCGGGCTGGAGGCCTTCCCGGCGGGCCTCGGCTACGAGGCCCGCGCGAGGTTCGATCAGCGTCAGCTCGCGGCGCTCGAGCCGGAGGAGCGCCGCATCGTGTTCTTCGCGCGGGGCGTCGGCGGCCGCCCCCCACTGGCAGGCGCGCGGCCTCGAGCCCACGCCGCACGCGGGGCTGTACCGGCACCTCTACATCGACCCGTTCCCGCCGTCGCTGCAGCTGCCCGGGGGCGCGGGCATCGAGCGGCAGGCGGCGCGCCTGACGCCGCAGGTCGCGACCGACCGCGACGCCGCGCCGGCCTGGCTGACGGGCCTGCCGCGCCAGCCGACGGTCTATGCCACCTTCGGCACCGTCTGGAACCGGCAGCTCGACCTGTTCGGGGCCGTCCTCGCCGCCGTCCCGGACACCGGGGTGAACCTCGTCATGACCGTCGGTGCCAACGGCGATCCGGCCGCGCTCGGCCCGCAGCCGCCCCACGTGCAGGTGCACCGGTTCGTCCCGCAGGCGCGGCTCCTGCCGTTCTGCGACGCGGTCGTCTGCCACGGCGGCAGCGGCACGCTGCTCGGCGGCGTCGCGCACGGCCTGCCGCAGCTGCTGCTGCCGCAGGGCGCCGACCAGTTCGACAACGCCGCGCTGATCACGGCCGCGGGCGCGGCCCACGCGCTTTTGCCCGGCGAGTGCAGCCCCGACGCGATCCGCCGCGCCCTCGTGGACGTGCTCGGCGACGCGGCGCTGCGCGAGGCAGCCGGACGGCTGCGCGACGAGCTCGACGCGATGCCGTCTCCCGACGTCGCGATGACGCGGATCGAGACGCTCGTCGGCTAGCCGATCGCCGCGCGCCGGCGTTCGAGATGCGCGCGCTCCGCCGCGTTCGCCGTCAGCCCGATCGCCGTGTCGTAGGCAGCGATTGCCTCGCCGGCGCGGCCGGCCCGGACGAGCAGGTCGGCGCGGGCGGCGTGGTACAGGTGGTACTCGTCGAGCTCGAGCCCGTCGAGCGCGTCCAGCGCCGGCGCCGGCTCCGTCCACCTCGGCCACGCGATGGCGCGGTTGAGCCGCACGACGGGGGTCGGCGCGAACCGCAGCAGCTGGTCGTAGAGCGCGACGATCTGGCGCCAGTCGGTGTCGCCGGCGGTCGGGCGCATCGGTGTGCACGGCGTTGATCGCGGCCTGGATCTGGTACGGACCCGGGCTGGTTGCGGCGCAGGCAGCGCGCGCACCAGCGCGTGGCCCTCGTCGATCAGCGCGCGATCCCAGCAGCGAGCGGTCCTGGTCGGGCAGCAGCACCAGCGAGCCGTCGGCCGCCGTCCGCGCCGCGCCGGCGCGACTCGGTCAGCAGCAGCAGCGCCAGCAGCCCGCGCACCTCGGCCTCGTCGGGCATCAGCTCGACCAGCAGCGCGCGCCAGGCGGATCGCCTCGGCGCTCAGGTCGTCGCGCGGTCAGGGCGTCGCCGCTCGAGGCCGTGTAGCCCTCGTTGAAGATCAGGTAGACGACCGACAGGACGGGACGCAGCCGGTCGGGCAGCTCGGCATCCTCGGGGATGCGGTACGGGATGTTCGCGGCGCGGATCTTGCTCTTGGCCCGGACGAGGCGCTGCGCCATCGTCGCCTCGGGCACGAGGAACGCCCGCGCGATCTCGGGCGTCTGCAGGCCGCCGAGCAGCCGCAGCGTGAGCGCGACCTGCGCCGTCGGCGCGAGCGCCGGGTGGCAGCAGGTGAAGATCAGGCGCAGCCGGTCGTCGCTCAAGGGATCGACCTCGATTTCCTCGTCGCCCGGCTCGAGCCGGGCGGCCTGGACGTACCGGTCGTAGCGCGACGACTCGCGGCGGAACCGGTCGATGGCCCGGTTGCGCGCGGTGGTCACGATCCACCCGCCCGGGTTCGGCGGCACGCCCGCGGCCGGCCAGCTCTCGGCCGCCACGAGGAACGCGTCCTGGACCGCCTCCTCGGCGATGTCGATGTCGCCGAAGAGGCGGATCAGGGTGGCGACCGCCCGGCCGGACTCCTCGCGGAAGACCTGGTCGACCTGGCTGGCAGCCGCATCGGTCATGCAGCTACGCGGGCTCGTCCTGGAACGGACGCACCTCGACCGGGCCCTGGCAGGCGACGGTGGCCTTGGCGGCCCACGCCAGCGCGGCGTCCAGGTCGGCTGCCTCGATGATCCAGAAGCCGCCGAGCTGCTCCTTGGCCTCGACGAACGGGCCGTCGGTGGTCGTCACCTCGCCGTCCTGCTCGCGGACGACGGTGGCCGTGTCGGCGGGGTGGAGGCCGCCGCCGAACACCCACGCGCCGGCCTCCCTGATCTCGTTGTTGACGGCGTCGACGTCCGCGTACATCTTGGCGATCACGTCGTCGGCGGGCATCGGCTCGCCGTCGACCATGTGCACGGACAGCAGGTACTGCGTCATCGGAAGTCTCCTCGTGTCGGAGAGCGGCACCGTACCGCTCCTCTCACCCCGTCTACGAACGAGGACCCCGCCGAATCGACAGCAGCGCGAAATTCTTTTCGATCGTCGCGAATCTCGCTCAGGAAGCGGGGTTGCCGACGCGGGCCGCCTCGCCCAGCGTCGCCGCGGCCTCGTGGAGCGACGCTCCGGACTCGACCAGACGGCCGCCCTGCTCGTAGACGTCGTCGAGGTTGCTCGTCGAGGACGCCGACCAGTGTCCCCTTCTGCCCGTAGAGGACCGCGAACGTGTCGTCGTCGCCGCCCGCGAGCAGCCGCGTGCTGTCGTGGCCGTCGCCCCAGGCGACGTGCTTCAGGGTGTGCTCGCCGATGCCCGACCAGAACCCGGGCGCCTGCGCCCACGCATCGCGCTGGTCGGCGGCGATGTGACCGGCGATCTCGCCCATGCGCTCCGCCTCGCCCCAGTGCTGCACGACCAGACGGCGCCGGGCGGCGGCGTTCCACGCCAGCGCGACATCGCCGGCCACCAGCACGCCGGGCGCGACGGTCTGCATCGATGCGTCGCACGGGACGCGGTCCTGGTCGAGCTCGAGGCCCGCGTTGGCCGCCAGCTCGGTGCTGGGCTGGATGCCGGCGCCGGTGACGATGGTGTCGGCGGCGACCTCCCGCCCGCTCTTGAGGAGCACGCGGCGACCGTGCTCGATCCGCACCACGGCGCTGCCGAGCACGAGCTCGACCCCCGCGTCGGTGAGCCAGCGCGCGATGCGCTCGCCGGCGTCGGTGCCCAGCAGCCCGGCCTGCGGCACGTCGTCCTCGCCCACCAGCTGCACGCGGGTGCCGGTCAGCGCCAGCGATGCCGCCACCTCGCAGCCGATGAAGCCGGTGCCGATCACCGCGACGCTGCCGCCGGCGCCCGCGCTGCGGATGCGGTCGCTGTCGTGCGGATCGCGGAGGCGGAGGATGGACGGATGGTCGCCGCCGGGCACCGGCAGCGACGCCGGCGACGCGCCGGTCGCGAGGATCACCGTCGTGAAGTCGATGGTCTCGCCCGCGAGCAGCAGACGCCGGCCCGCCGCGTCGAGCCCGCGCACCGGCGAGCCGAGCGCGGTGACGATCTCCTTGGCGGCGTACCAGGCGACGTCGTCCAGCGGCAGCTCGGCCGCGGTCATCTCGCCACGGAGGTAGCCCTTGGAGAGCGGCGGCCGGGCGTACGGCAGCCGGTCCTCCCGGGTGGCGAGCAGCACGGAGCCGTCGCCGCCGGCTTCGCGATAGGCACGGACGGCGGCGTGGCCGGCGGGGCCGCCGCCGCAGACGACGAGATCGAAGGAGCGCATCCGATCTGCTTCCCCGCGATGGTGCTCCGCGAACCGCGGCGGCCGTCGTTTCACGACCGGCCATCGCGGAGATGCACGGCCATGACGGTGCAAGAATCGCAGGCCCACGCCGACCTGGCGCGCGACTTCCTCATCTCCCGCGCGCGAGGCGACTACGACGCCGCCATCGCGCTGGTGACCGACGATGCCCTGTGGCACAGCCCGATCGAGGGGCCGCGCCGGGGACGGGCCGCGATCCGGGAGATGCTGGTCGCCGCCGACCGCGACACCGACGCCTTCAGCTCGGTCGTCGAGGACGTCGAGGTGCGTGGCGAGCGCGCCGTCGCGACGATCGTCAACCGTGGCATGCGCGACTACCGCGAGCTCGTGTCGCGGCAATGGCTCGGGTTCCGGTTCCGGGACGGCCTGATCGCCGAGATCTCGATCGAGGTCGACGACCCGGAGGCCGTGGAGCGCTTCTGGGCCTCGTGAGCCCGGCGGCCCGCCGGTATCATCGAACCGGTGCGGGTGCGAAATGCGATCACCGACGAGGCGGCCCTGCGGGCGGTGATCGGCGGCGATCCGCAGCCGGTCGTCGTGTCGAAGATCGCCGACCACCTGAACGACCTGACCCGCCAGTTCGTCGAGCGCGCGCCGTTCGTCTGCATCGCGACCTCGGCCCCCGACGGCAGCTGCGACGTCAGCCCGCGCGGCGATCCGGCCGGGTTCGTGCGCATCCTCGACGAGCGCACGCTGCTGCTGCCGGAGCGACCGGGCAACCGGATCGCCGACTCGCTGCGCAACATCCTCGTCAACCCCCACGTCGGCCTGCTGTTCGTGATCCCCGGGGTCGGTGACAGCTTCCGCGTCAACGGCCGCGCGACGCTGACCGACGACGCCGAGCTGCTGGCGGGCTCGGCGGTCGACGGCAAGGTGCCGAAGCTCGGCATCCTGGTCGAGGTGGAGGAGGCCTACACGCAGTGCTCGAAGGCGTTCATCCGCTCCGACCTCTGGAACCCCGGGCACCACATCGACCGCGACCAGCTGCCGAGCTCGGGCGCGATCCTGCGGTCGCTGCGCGACGACGACTTCGACGCCGACACGTACAACGCGGAGCGCGCCGCGCGGTATGCCCGCGGCGAGGGCCTGTACTAGCCGTCACCAGCCGTTCGTGAGCACGTGGTCGAGCGTGTCGGCGAAGAAGTCGGCCGACGCCTCGGTCAGGCAGAGCGGCGGCTTGATCTTGAGCACGTTCATGCCGTCGGAGGTCGGCTGGACGATCACGCCGAGCTCGCGCATCCGCTCGCAGATCGCGTACGCCTCGTCGGCCGCCGGCTCCAGCGTCTCGCGGTCGCGCACCAGCTCGAACCCCAGGTAGAGGCCCATCCCGTGCACCGCGCCGCACAGCGGATGGCGGTCGATCAGCTCCTCGAGGCGCGCCTTCAGATGCTCGCCGACGCGACGCGCGTTCTCCTGCAGCCGCTCCGACTCGAGCACGTCGAGCACCGCCACGGCCGCCGCGCAGCTGGCCGGGCTGCCGCCCGTGGAGGCGAAGAACGCGCCCTCCCGCGCGAACGTCTCGGCGATCTCGCGCGTGGTGATGACGGCGCCCACCGGGAAGCCGTTGCCGGTCGCCTTCGCGATCGTGATCACGTCGGGGACGACGCCCTGCTGCTCGAAGCCCCAGAAGTGCTCGCCCAGGCGGCCGTAGCCGACCTGCACCTCGTCCGCGATGCAGAGCCCGCCGGCCGCGCGCACCGCGGCGTAGCACGTCCTGCAGGTACCCGGCGGGCAGCGAGACGCCGCCCGCGTTGCCGTACACCGGCTCGGCGATGAACCCGGCGAGGCCGGTGCCGGCCGCCTCGAGCCCCACCAGCACGCGCGTGACGTCGGCGACGTAGCGGTCCTTCGCGTCGGCGCCGCGGTGGGCGCCCCGGTAGAGGTTGGGGCTCTCGACCGGATGGATCCAGGCGGGCCGTCGCTCCGCTGCGAGCGGGTTGTCGTAGAGCGCCGTCGAGATCTCGTCGGTCGCGTTCGTCCAGCCGTGGTACGCGCTCTGGATCGCGATCACGTCGCGCTGCCGCGTCGCACAGCGGATCAGGCGCAGCGCGAGGTCGTTCGCCTCCGATCCCGAGGCCACCCAGAACACCGCGTCGAGCCCCTCGGGCGCCAGCGCCGCGACGCGCTCGGAGGCCTCCACGATCAGCTCGTAGTGAAAGCGCGAGTTGGTGTTCAGCAGGCGCAGCTGGCGCGCGACCAGGCGCTCCACGTGCGGGTGCGAGTGCCCCAGGACGGCGACGTTGTTGACCATGTCGAGGTAGACGCGACCGTCGGTGTCGTACAGGTGGTGCCGGAAGCCGCGCTCGATCTCGGGGGGCTCCTCGTAGTAGTGCTCCTGCACGCGCGCGACCACGGCGTCGCGGCGGCCGACCAGGCCCGCCGCGTCGTCGCGCGGCGCGGCGCAGTCGCGGCCGAGCAGCGGCGACGGGTCCGGCGACAGCGCCAGCCAGCCCGCGGCGTGCGCGGGAGCGGCCAGGCCGGGCGTATCGAGGTCGACGTTCGCGACGGCCTGCACGTGCAGGTGCGCGGGCAGCGGATCGGACGCCGCCGGCTCGGCCACGGTGCCGACCGTCTCGCCGGCCGCCAGCGTGTGGCCCTGCTGGACGGACGGCGCGATGCCGGCCAGCCGGACGCCGGCGCCGTCGCAGTCCAGCGTCACGTCCCAGGCGCCGACGCGGACTGACGGTGGCCGCGACCGGCGCCGACACGGACGTGCCGGCGGCGACGAACACGTCGGCACCGAGGTGCACGGAGGGCGGTGGATTCCGCTGGTCGGCGCCGGCGTGGACGAGGCGGCCCTCGCCCCAGCGGCCGATGCCGCCGCCCGCCTCGGTGAGGACGCGCCGGCTGGTGGCGGGCTCGGCCCAGTCGCCGAACCGCAGCACGTCGCCGCGCACCGACAGGTCGAGGATGCCGTCCGGCACGTTCGGCACCAGCGGCACCGCCACGGCGCCGATCTCGGCCAGCCGCGCCGCCGCCGTCTGCGCGCGGCGCGACGGCGCCAGGCCGAGGGCGGCGCGGAGCGACTCGTGGGCGAGCTCGGGCGGCACCGCCTCGAGGCCGTCGGCGACGACCCACCCGCCGCCGGCGAACTCCTGGGCGTACGGGTTGTCGGGCTCCAGGATCGCCTGCTGCTCCTCGCACACGGCGCACACGGCGCCGCGCGCGAGCACGAGCGGCCAGACGGCCTCGATCTCCGCGTCGGACAGGGGCAGGACCTCGTGGTAGCCGCGGGTCACCTCGACGGCGAGCTCCAGCGCGCGGGTGGGGTCGCCGAGCACCAGCGACTGCACCGCGGTGGCGATGTCCGAGATGCGCCACGTGTGCATCAGGTCGCCGAAGTCGATCAGCCCCGTCGGCACCATCCGGCCCGCGCGGTCGCGCGTCGCCATGACGTTGTAGTCGGTGACGTCGGCGTGGACGACCTGCTGCGGCAGCGTGTCCCTGAGCGGCGCGAGGAGCGCCTCGGACGCCTCCAGCAGACGCCGCGACTGCGCGCGGCGGGCGTCGTCCTGCACCCAGTGGTCGAGCGCGTCGACGACCGGCCGGGCGAGGCGGAGATCCCACTGGATGGTGCGGTCGGTGCCGGGATGCGAGAAGTCGGTGAGTGCCTGCACGGTCTGGGCGGCGATGCGCCCGACGGCTCGCAGCGCCGCCGCCGAGCGGTACGGCATCCCGTCCAGCGGCACACCCTCGACGTAGGTGACGAGCCGGATCTGGAAGGTCTCGCCGTCACGCGTCAGCGGCTCCAGCAGGTTGCCGGCCGGCGACGCGACCGGGCTCGGTACGGCGAACGGCAGGTCGCGCGCGGCGAGGTGGCTCATGGCGGCGTTCTGCGCCTCCAGCGCGACGCGCTCCCAGCCGGGGTTCGCGATCTTGAGGACGAAGCGGCCATCCGGGGCATCGACGCGGTAGTTGCGGTCCTGGTTCGAGCCGAGCTCGCGCACGTCGCCCTCGCGGCCGAACAGGTCGCGGGCGATGACGGCGGCCTCGTCGACATCGATCGGCGGGCAGCGGAGCGCGAGGTCTCCGAACGGGTTGGCGTCGCTCACGACGGCTGCTCCTCCTGTGCGGCCAGAAAGCGCAGCACCTCGGCGTTGAATGCGTCGGGCAGCTCCCACAGGCAGGCGTGGCCGCCCGGCACCTCGGCCCACGTGGAGCGCGGCAGCTCGTCGTGCATCCGCCTCGAGAGCGCCGGGTAGATGATCAGGTCCTGCTCGCCGACGAGCGTCAGCGTCGGGCAGGTGACGGCACCGAGGCGGCCGCGGGTGTCGTGCGTCTCGATCGACGACAGCTGCGCCAGGTACGGCTCGACGCCCTGGGGGTTCGCGGCCAGCTCTGCCTCGACCTCGGCGCACTCGTCCGCCCGCGACTCGACGAACTCCGGCGTGAACGCCCACAGCAGGATCTCGCGCTGCGTGAATCCGACGCCGAGGTGCGGCACGAGCTCGCGCCACAGCTGGAACATGCGCAGGCAGTACGGGCCGGGCCACGCGTAGGTGTTGCAGAGCGCGACGCTGCGCAGGCGGTCGGCGTGCCGGATCGCGTACTCCTGGGCGATCATGCCGCCCATCGACGTGCCGAGCAGGTGGAACCGGTCGAGCTCGAGCGCGTCGGCGAGTCCGTGCAGGTCGTCGGCCATCTGCGCCGTGGTGTACGGCCCGTCCGTGACGGTCGTGCCGCCGACGCCGCGGTTGTCGTACGAGACGACGCGGTAGCGCTCCGCGAAGGCCGGCACCTGCGCCGCCCAGCTCTCCTTCGTGTCGGCGAGCCCGTTCACGAGCACCAGCGTCTGGTCGCCGTCACCGTCGATGCGGTAGTCGATGTCGAGGTCGGAGACACGGATCGTCGGCATGGCCGCATAGCCTAGGCGCGGTGCGGCTCGTGCACGAATCAGCACCATCCGCGCGGCTTCCGCGTGGCGTCGCCGACGCCTGCCGTGAGCCTCCGATCCCACGCGCCGAGCGCGCGGTCCGCACCATCTCCTGAACAACCACTCACGGATCGCGCGATCCGCGCGGTCCCCGCGCGCTCCCCGTGCGTGGGGTCAGACCCCGAAAACGGCCAGATCGGGGTCTGACCCCGCGCGTGTGAGGCGCGCGAATCCGCGCGGGAGTGTCACGCGGTGGCGACGCGGGGGAGGGGCACGACCGGACGCACCTCGACCGCGCCCGTTGCCACCGTCGGGCAGAGCGCGGCCAGGCGGAGCGCCCCGTCGAGGTCGGCGCAGTCGACGATGAAGCAGCCGCCGAGCCACTCGCGGGTATCGGCGAACGGGCCGTCCGTCGTCGCCAGCCGGCCGTCGCGCTCGCGCACCGTCGTGGCGCTCCGCGGCGGCGCCAGCGGATCGGCCGCGACCAGCACGCCCTGGGCGGCGAGCTCGTCCCGGTACGCCTGCAGGGCGCCCGGCGGCGGCCGGTCCTGCACGTACAGCAGCAGCATGTAGTTCATCCAGGTGTAGACGAGCAGCGGGCCGCAGAGTCGACAAGATCGGCTCCGACGCGGTACAACGTAGATGTGCGTCGTTTCGCCGCCGTTGCGCTCGCCGTTCCCCTGATGGCGCTCGGAGTGGTCGCCGCCCACTGGGTGGCGTACCTGATCGCGGTCCCGGACGCCGGTTCGCGCAGGACGCTACTCGCGGCGACCGGTCACGCCTATGCCGCCTGGTTGCCGATGGCGGTCGGTGCGCTCGGCAGCCTCGCCGTGCTGCTGCTCGGCGCGCTGATCCTCGGCCGCGGCAGCTCGCTGCAGCGCACCCGCCTGCGGCCCGGCGCCTTCCTGGCGCTGCCGCCGATCGCCTTCGCGCTGCAGGAGCACGCCGAGCGCCTGCGCGTGGGCTACGGCTCGCCGTGGCACGTCTGGCAGGAGCCGACCTTCTGGCGCGGCCTGCTGCTGCAGCTGCCGTTCGGCCTGCTCGCCTACGGCCTCGCCCGCCTGCTGCTGCGCGCCTCCCGCGCCGTGCAGGTGCTCGTCGCCCGCCGCCGCGACAGCGCCGCCCGGCCGGTGCGCTGGCCGGCGCCCCCGCGGCTTCACCGCTTCCCCTCCCTGAACCTGCTCGTCCCGGTGCCGGTGCGCGGCGGCGACGCCCTCGCGTTCCGCGGCCCGCCCGCCTGCGCGCGCGGCAGCCTCTAGCCACCCCCGCGACGCCTCGCCTCCGCCGCAGGCCGCTGCCGCGTCCGGCCGTTCCCCCCGGACGGCCGATCCAGGCGCAGCGATGCACGCAGTCCGCGTGCCGATACGAAGGAGCACATGGTTCCGACCGCCCGCATCCGGGCTGTCTCGGCGATCGCCGTGGCGGTCCTGGCCCTGCTCGGCGCCGCCCCGGCGGCGTCGGCGCACGCGACCCTGGAGGAGACGACGCCGGCCAACGACACCGTGGTCGCCGTCGCCCCGGCCAGCGTCGAGCTGCGCTTCAGCGAGCAGGTCGAGACGGCGCTCGGCTCGGTGCGCGTGTTCGACGCCGAGCTGCGCCGGGTCGACGCGGGCGAGACCGGTCATCCCGCGGGAGACACGGTCACGGTCGGGCTCCGGGACGACCTGCCGGACGGCACGTACACCGTCGCCTGGCGCGTGGTCTCGGCCGACTCGCATCCGGTGCACGGAGCGTTCGTGTTCCACGTGGGTTCGGCGTCGGCAGGCGCGCGGGGCATCGCGCTCGCGTCGCTGCCCGGCTCCAGCGCGCCGTCGTGGGTCGATCCGGCGTTCGGCGTCGTCCGGTTCGCGGGCTTCGCGCTCATGCTGCTCGTCGCCGGCGGCGTCGTCGCGCTCGGCTGGGTCATCCCCGCTGCGTTCGACGACCAGCGCCGGCGGCTGGCCCGGTGGACGCTCCTCCTCGCCGTCGCGCTGGCGGTCGTCACGCTTCCCGGCCTGCCCCTGCAGGCCGCGGAGGCCGGCGGCTCCGGCCTCGGCGACGCCCTCGATCCGTCCGCGTTGCGGGCGGTCGCGGGCACGGCGTTCGGCGAGGCGTGGATCCTGCGCGCGCTCGTCGCCCTCGGCATCGCCGCCACCCTTCAGATCGGCTTCGACCGGCTGCGGTCGCTGACGTTCGTGCTCGTGGTGGTGCTCGCCGGCACCCCGGCGCTCGCCGGGCATGCCCGTGTCGAGGGCCCGCTCGTGATCGGCATCGACACGATCCACGTCCTGGCCGCCTCGGCCTGGGCCGGATGCCTGGCGATGCTCCTGCTCTGCCTCCGGCGGGCCGGCGACCGGCGGTGGGAGTTCGCGGCAGCCGCCGTGCCCCGCTTCTCCGCCATCGCCGTCGTCTCGGTCGGCGCCCTGATCGTCGCGGGCACCGTCAACGCGTACCTCCAGACCCGCTCCATCGCGGCCCTGACCGACTCCACGTACGGGCGCCTCGTCCTGCTCAAGGTCGGACTGCTCGTGCCGGTGCTCGCCATGGCCGCCTACAACAACCGCCGGTCGACGCCCGCGCTCCGCTCGGGCGACGCGTCACCGGCGGTGCGCCGGCGGTTCCTGCAGCTGGCGACGGCCGAGATCGGTCTCGTCGTCGTCGTGCTGGCGGCCACGGCCGCCCTGGTGGCAGAGCCACCCGGGCGCGTCGCGGTCGCCGCTGCCGCCGGCCCCGTCTCGGTCACCGCCACGGCGGGCCCGTTCGAGCTGAACGTCGTCGTCGACCCGGCTCGCCCGGGCGCCAACGCCGTGCACCTCTACCTGCTCGACCCGAAGACGGGACAACCGGCGACGGCGGACGAGGCGGTCGCCACGGCGACGCTCCCCGCCGCCGCGCTCGGGCCGCTCCCGATCACGCTCACCCCGGCCGGTCCCGGCCACTACGTCGCCACCGCCGCCGACCTTCCGGCCGCCGGCCTGTGGCGACTCACCGTCGGCGCCCGCGTCGGCGAGTTCGACCAGTACGACACCACCCTCGACATCCCCGTGAAAGCGAACTGACATGAACCTCCGCATCACCCTGGCCGCCCTCGCGGCCACCCTCGTGCTCGTCCCGACGGCGAGCGCCCACGTCACCCTCCAGCCCGGCACCGCGGCTGCCGGCAGCTTCACGCGCCTCGACGTCCGCGTCCCGAACGAGCAGGACGGCGCCGGCACGGTCAAGGTCCAGCTGCAGCTGCCCGACGGCTTCGCGTTCGCCTCCTACGAGCAGGTCCCGGGCTGGACGGTCGACGTCACCCGGGCCAAGCTCGCGACCCCGATCAAGACCGCCGACGGCGAGATCACCGAGGGCGTCACCGAGATCACGTGGACCGGCGACGGCACCACCGGCGTGATCCCGCCCGGTGCGTTCCAGGACTTCGGCCTGAGCGTGATGGTGCCCGGCAAGGAGGGCGACACGCTGGTGTTCAAGGCCGTTCAGACCTACTCGAACGGCGACGTGGTGCGGTGGATCGAGGACGCGCCCGCCGACGGCAGCGAGGCCGAGCATCCGGCGCCGACCGTCGCAGTGACGGCGGGCGGCGAGGATCACCACGCCGCCGCCGCGGCACCGGCCGCCGAGGCACCCACGGCCACCACCGCAGCGTCCGCCGCCGCACCGGCGGAGGGCGCCGCCACGTCGAGCCATGACGGCGACGACAGCACCCGGACGCTCGCGATCGTGGCGTTGATCGCCGGGCTGATCGGGATGGCCGCCGGCGGCTTCGGGTTCGCGGCGGCGCGGAAGGCGCGCACCGCTTGAAGCGCCTGCTGCTGATCCTCGCGGTCCTGCTCTGCAACACGGTCCCCGCCGCCGCCCACGGCGGCGGGGACACCGCCTACCGGTCGGTAGTCCGGAGCGTCACGCCGGCGACGGGCTTCACGGTCGCCGTGCTCGACCGCGACGACCGCCTGGAGCTGACGCGGACCGGCCCGGGCGAGGTGGTCGTCTACGGCTACGAGAAGGAGCCGTACCTGCGCTTCACCGCCGACG
The DNA here is from genome assembly GCA_963722525.1 of uncultured Actinomycetes bacterium. GTDB lineage: Bacteria > Actinomycetota > Thermoleophilia > Gaiellales > F1-60-MAGs149 > VFJZ01. The sequence continues at coordinate 3,487,703 of CAVRMM010000002.1, forward strand.
GCGTGTTCCGCAACGAGCGGTCGCCGGCGACGTACCTGAACGACGACCGGCTCGGAGACGTCGTCGTCCCCGCGACGGCCGACGCGAAGGCGGAGCCGGACTGGAAGAAGGTCGTGGCAGGAACGACGTACGAGTGGCACGACCACCGGATCCACTGGATGGGTACCGAGCCGCCGCCGGTGGTGCAGCGCAACGGCGACGTGGAGCAGAAGGTGTTCGACTGGTCGGTCCCGCTCGCCGTCGCCGGCACGGCCGGTTCCATCGACGGCGAGCTGCACTACCAGCCCGCCGCCGGCAGCCCGTGGCCGGCGATCTTCGTCGGCAGCGCCGTGATCCTGCTGGTCGGCGCGGCCGGCGGGACGTGGCTGCGGCAGCGCCTCCGGCGTCGCCGCGCCGCGGCCGAACCGGTATGACGGACGGCCCGGCGCCCGCGTGGCGCCGGGCCGATCCCGGAGGCGCTGCGGCATGATGCCCGCGTGGCCGTGATGTCGCAGCGAGCACGGCGGGGCGTCATCGGCGTCCTGCTGGCGTTCACGATGCTCGGCCTCCTGAACGTGTGGACGGTGCCGCCGATGCTGCCGCGCGACGAGTCGTCGCACGTCTCCTACGCGCTGCGCGTCGCGCGTGGGCACCTGCCGAAGCTGGACGAGCCGAACGTGCGCGGCGTGATTCCGCACATGCGCACGAAGCTGCCGATCTTCACGGCCAACCACCCGCCGCTGCTGTACGCCGTCGTCGCCGTGCCGCTCGAGATCGGCGTCCGCGCGCACCGGCCGCTGCTCGGGCTGCGGGCCGCGCGCACGACGAGCTTCCTGTTCGCGATCGCGGCGGTGATCGGCGCCGCGATCCTGGCGGGGCTGGTGCTGCCGGGCCGCGACTCGGTCCCGGTCGTGGCCGCGGCCGTGACCGCCCTCACGCCGACGGTGCCGCACGAGACGGCCCTCGTCTACAACGACGCGATCGGCATGGCCGGATCGACCTGGCTGCTGGTGGCGGGGATGCTGATCTTCCGGCGCGGCCCGACGCGCCGGCTCGTGCTGCTGCTGCTGGCCGCCGCGGCGTTCGCCGCGCTCGCGCGCTCCTCGAGCCTGTTCGCGCTGCCCTCGGCGATCGCGCTGGCGGGGTTCGGCATCGGCCGCTGGAGGCCCGCGCTGCTGCTCGGCGCCGCCTCCGTCGCCACCGCCGCGCTGGCGGGTGGCTGGTTCTACCTGCGCAACAAGCACCTCTACGGCTCGTACCTCGGCAACGGCTACCTGAAGCGCCCGAGCGGGCTGCCGATCATCAAGCGGCCGTACCTCGACGCGCTCGTCGACCTGCACATCTACCGCCACATGATGGGCCGGCTGTGGGACGGCTGGGTGTTCGCGAGCCGGCTGCCGCCGTGGCCGGGCTACGTCGGTGCCGCGGTCGAGATCCCCGCCGCCGTCGGTCTCGGCATCGCCGGCGGCCGGGCCGTCAAGCGGCGCGCCCGCCCGGCGCGCGAGACCGTGATCATCTGGGGCTGCCTGGCCGTCTTCTGCCTGATCGTGTTCATCTCGGTGGTCGGGTTCGTGTCGATCGGCGGCAACGCGCACGCCCGGTACCTGTTCCCGCTGCTGCCGGTCGCGGGCATGCTGGTGGCGGTCGGTTACGCCCACCTGCCGTGGGTGCTGACGCCGATCGCCCTGGCCTGGTCGGCGCTCGCCAACCTGCTGCTCTTGCACCGGTTCCTGATCGCCAACGGCGGCGTCGAGAGCAACGCCTGGGGCGTGGCCGAGATCCAGGTGCTGCGCGAGGCGAGCGTGCGCGGCGCGCCCCTCTTCCTCGCGCTCGCGCTGCTGCTGTTCGCCGCCGGCGTCGCCCTCGCCGTGCGGTCGCTGTGGCGCAGCTACCCGGCGGGCACGGCCGAGTCGCGCGCCACCAGCGCTGCGTAGCGCCCGCCCGCGGCGAGCAGCTCGACGTGCGTGCCGCGCTCGGCGATGCGCCCGCGGTCGAGCACGATGATCTGGTCGGCGTCGCGCACGGTCGACAGCCGATGGGCGATGACGATGGTCGTGCGGCCGACCGCGAGGGCGTCGAGCGCCTCCTGCACCTGGCGCTCGGTCTCGACGTCGAGCGAGCTGGTCGCCTCGTCCAGCACGAGGACCGGCGGGTTCCGCAGGATCGTCCGCGCGATCGCGAGCCGCTGGCGCTCCCCGCCCGAGAAGCGGTAGCCGCGCTCGCCGACGACCGTGTCGAGCCCCTCCGGCAGGCCCGCCAGCATGTCGTAGATGCGGGCCGCGCGGGCGGCGTCCTCGAGCTCCTGGTCGGTCGCGCCGGAACGCGCGAAGCGCAGGTTCTCGCGCACGCTGCCGTGGAACAGGTACGTCTCCTGCGACACGACGCCGACCACGCTCGCGAGGTCGGTCAGCAGCAGGTCGCGCACGTCGACGCCGTCGATCAGCACGCTGCCCGAATGCGGGTCGTACAGGCGCGCGACCAGGTAGCCGAGCGTGGTCTTGCCGCTGCCCGTCTCGCCGACGACGGCGACCTTGGTGCCGGGCTCGGCCGTGAACGACACGTCGGAGAGCGTCGGCTGCCCGTCCTCGTAGGCGAACGAGACGTGGTCGAACGTCACCTCGCCGCGGGCCGCCGGCAGCGGCACCGGATGCTCGGGCTCGGCGATGCCGACGGGCTGGTCGAGGTACTCGAAGATGCGCTCGAACAGGGCGAGCGACGTCTGCACGTCGGCCTGCACGCCGAGCAGGCTGCCGACCGGGAAGAACAGCCGCGTCTGCAGCGTCGTGAACGCCACCAGCGTGCCGATCGAGACGGTCGCGAAGCCGGACGAGATCGCGTGGCCGGCGATCAGGTAGACGAGCGCCGGCATGACGGCGAACGCCGTCTGCATCGACGACATCACCCACCGGCCGGTCATGCGCTGGCGGATCTCGAGGTCGGACAGCAGCCGCGACTCGGTGCGGAACCGGTCGGTCAGCTCGCCGCCCTGCCCCATGGTCTTCGCGAGCAGCACGCCCGACACCGACAGCGACTCCTCGACCAGCGTCGAGAGATCGGCCAGCGTGCCCTGCTTCTCCTTCGCGACGCGCCGCCGCCGGTCGCCGACGCGCCGTGTCGCCAGCGCGAAGAACGGCAGGAGGATGAACGACGCGACGGTCAGCTGCCAGTTCAGGACCAGCATGGCGGCCGTCGTGGCGATGACGACGGTGACGTTCTGCGCGATCGACGTGGCGGTCGACGTGACGACGGCCTGGACGCCGCCGATGTCGTTGGCGATGCGCGACTGCACCTCGCCCGTGCGGGTGCGCGTGAAGAAGGCGAGCGGCAGGCGCTGGAGGTGCGTGTACACCGACACGCGCAGGTCGTGCATGACCTGCTGGCCGATGCGGTTCGCGAGCCACGTCTGCCAGACGCCCATGATGCCCGTCACGATCGGGACGGCGACCATGCCGGCGACCAGCAGGTTCAGCCGCGTGACATCGAGGTCCTCGCCGCGCGCCAGCACGTTGTCGAGCAGGTCGCGCAGCAGGAACGCCGGCGCCATCCCGATCACGGCCGTGACGATGATCAGGCCGCAGACCAGCGCCACCGGCCCGCGGTAGGCGGTGAACAGGCGGACGGCGCGGCGGGCCGTCACGCGACGGGCGCGGTCCCGGTCGCCGTCTCCGCCGGTGCCGGCGTGGTCGGCGTGCCCTCGTCCGGCACCGCCACCTGCTGCCAGAGCGTGATCAGACCGTCCTCGACCACGAACGCCGCCGCCGCGCGGGCGCCGGGGGCGTCGCACCGGTGACCCGGCCGCTCGCCGAGGACGAAGATCGCCACGACGGCGATGTCGACCATGCGCAGCTCCACGATCTCGCCGGCGCACGGCAGCCCGTCGTTCCACGTGGTCGCGATCTCGACGTCGTCGAGCCGGTACTGCTGGCTCTGTCGGATGACTGCGCCGGGTGCGAAGTACCGCGCTGCGGCTGCGTTGTCGTTGCGGTTCAGCGCCTCGCTCCAGCCCAGCACGACAGCGGCGACCTCGGCCGGCACCGGCTCGGTGCCCGTCGTCGAGACGGGCGGCGCCGCGGACGTCGAGGCCGGCGGCAGCTCGGCCGTGGTGGCCGGGGCCTGCTCGGTCGTCGCCGGCGCCGCCGTCGTGGTGACGGGAACGTCACCCGTGAACGTCACGCCAGGGTCGTCGCTGTCACCGCACGCGACCGCGAGCATGGCGATCGCGAGGAGTGCGACGAGACGCTTCATGCCCTGGATTGTGCCGCGCGCATCAAGGGGCTGCGACCTCGACGCGGTAGCGCAGGCGCGGCACCGTCTCGCCGACGCCGGCGACCTTGATCGTGACGACCCAGCTTCCCGCCGTCGCCAGCGCATTCGTGCTGGCCGCGTAGACGCCCACGGCCGTCTGCTCCAGCGGCACCGTCTGCACCGGCACCGCGGTGCCCGCGTCGACCGCGCGGAACGTGGCGGTCACGGTGGCGCCCGAGATGGGCTCGTCGGAACGCGATACGACCATCTTCACGTTGTTCGGCCGGCCGGCGACGTTCGGATCGAGCGAGAAGATGCCGAGGTACGGCGGCGCCGCCTGCAGCGCCGAGTCGACCGGCCCCGGCCCGACGTTCAGCGTCGGCGGCGGCGTCGGCTCGCCCGCCTCGGGCCCGTCGGGCTCCGGCGCAGCGCCGGTCTGGACGACGGCCGGCGGGCTGTCCCCGGACGCGATCTGCGTGGTCGCACCGCGGCCCGGCGGCGGCAGCGTCGTCAGCACGGCGGCGGCGACGATGATGACGGTCACCAGCGACAGCTCGGTGCGGACGAACGGCAGCCGCAGCTTCAGTCCCGCGCGCGACGACCGCAGGTTGGTGAGCGCGAAGGGCATGATCGAGGCGAGCAGCACGGTCTTCACGATCAGCGAGCGCCCGTAGCCGGTGTCGGTCAGGTTGTCGATCGACTTCACGTTCTCGAGGGCCGCGATCACGCCCGTCCAGCCGAGCGCGATCACCGACAGCAGCGCGATGGTCGAGAAGCGCGGCGCCATGCGGGTGGCGGCGTCGCGGCCGACCAGGGCGAGGCCGAGCAGCCCGCCGGCCCACGTGGCCGCCGCGCACAGGTGCAGCCAGTCGAGCGGCACCGCGAGCGCCGGCACCGAGCCCTGGCCGGGATGTCCGACCAGCCCCGGGACCAGCAGCGCGCCGGCGCCGACCGCGATCGCCGCGATGCTCAGCCACCGCTTGCGCAGCCGCAACGCGAGGACGGTGACGGTGGCGAAGACCGCGATCAGGACGACCAGGTCGGTGTAGCCGCGACCGAACGCGGTGCTGCGCAGGTTCTCGGCGATCCAGCCCGCGTCGAGCAGCGACCGGTCGCCGAACAGCGCCGTCTCGTGCGCGATGTAGACCGGCGTCGCGAGCAGCGCGAGCACGATCAGGCCGAGCAGGACGCCGTCGATGCGCCAGAGCGAGCGGGGCCGCACCTCGTCGGCCGGCCGCACCAGCAGGAGCCGGAACGCCGCCAGCCCGACCGCCCCGATCAGCCCGACCAGCATCAGGAACCGGAGCACGATCGAGCTCGTCGCCACACCGCCGCCGGCCAGCGTGCCGATCTCCGGCACCGGCCCGGCATCGCCGACGCCGAACGGGAAGACGCCCTGGATGCGGTGCCCGTCGACGGACAGCGCGTGCCACTCGACCCGGTACCAGCCGTCGCCGAGCGAGGGCTGGAGGGCGACCACGAGCGAGGCGGCGTCGTCGGCGCTCGTGACCGGGCCGCGGGTCACCGAGGTGCCGTCACGGTCGGTGACCTCGATCTGCGAGAAGCGCGGCTCGACCGGCTCGGTGAACTGCAGCAGCATCTCGTCGGGCGGCGTCGGCGTGACGCCGCTGATGGCCGGCTCCGCCCGCAGCAGGATGGCGTGCGCCGACGCTGCCGGCACCGCCACGAGCAGTGTCACGAGCGCCACGGCGGCGGCGAGGGCGCTCCGGGTCACAGGAACATCGTACGACGGTCCCGGCCCGCGGAGGCGACGAATTGCGGGCCGATCGTCGCGCAGCGCGCTACGAGCCGACGCGGTGCACCGTCTCCCGGCCATAGGCCGTGACGACGCGGCGGAAGCCCGCGAGCTCGGCATCCAGCCCGGCATCGCCCGTGTCGACGAGCAGCGGCCGGCCACCCAGTGCGGTCAGCTTCGCCGGTGTCGCGACGACCACGATCCGGTCGAGTCCGATCGCGCGCAGCACGCGCGGCGACAGCTGCTGGTTGCCGCGGCCGAGCAGGAATCCCTGGCCGCCGACGGGCGTGAGGACGATGCGCGCGGCGGGCGTCGCGAACCGCAGCAGCTCCTCCTCCTCGGCATCGGGCAGCACCAGCCGCCCGCCCGCGACGACGTCGACGCCGAGCACCGACTTCCGCAGCCCGAGCGCCGCCATGACCGCCCCGGTGGTGGTGCCCGGGCCGACCAGCACCGGGCCGTCGCCGAGCAGCCGCTCCACGACGTGCGCTGCGATGCTCGCCTGGGCGGCCGCCTCGCCCGGCGCCGTCCGCGCCTTGCCGCCCTGCACGAGCGCCGGCGCGACCGGCACGCGCAGGTAGCCGTGCAGCCGGGGCGAGAGGGTGCCGGCGCGCAGGTCGCGCTCGTCCACGTCCATCACCTCGGCCGGCGCCGTGCGCACCACGCGGCCCGCGAGGAACGCGCCGGCCAGCTCGCCCGCGCGGCGCGGCGTCACGCCGAACACGGCCGAGTGCATCTTCACCCCGGCCGGGATGCCGATCACCGGCACGCGGTCGCCGATCGCGTGGAGGATGTCGACGGCCGTGCCGTCACCGCCGGCGAACAGCAGCAGGTCGACACCGGCCTCGACCAGCGCCAGCGCCGCCGCCCGCGTGTCGGCGGCGGTGGTCGTTGCCGCCGCCTCCGTCACTGCCGTGCCGGCGAGGTCGGCGCCCATCGCGCCACCGGCCGCGAAGATGGCCGCGTCCGGCTGGAGCGCCGCCAGCGCCACCCGCGTCCGGTCGGCCGCGACCGGCACCTCGCCGGCCGCCAGGGCGGCGTCGACGAGCGCACGATCGTCCGAGCCCTTGAGGGCGAGACGCCCGCCGATCCCGGCCAGCGGATTCACGATCAGTCCGAGCTTCGGCACGCGGATGACCGGAGGCTATCGGGCTTCGGCGCGCGTCGAGGAGCTGGGCGCGCGCCTGGCGGCGATGGCGCCCGAGGCCCGCGCGTCGCTGGGGGTCGGTCGCCTCGCACCGCCACTACGACGAGCCCGCCCTCGAGCTGGCCGTCCGCGCCCGGTCGCCGTCCATCGTCCTCGTCGCCAGCCGGCGTCGCGGCGAGGAGGTGCGCGAGGCGCTGGTCGCCGGCTGCCTCGCGCCCGGCGACGTGGCCGCGATCGACAACCCCGCCGGGCTCGACCTCGGTGCCCGGCACCCGGGCGAGGTGGCGCTGTCCATCCTCGCCGAGCTCGTCCGGCAGCACCCGTCGCCGCGCACCTTCGCGACCGACGTCGCAGCGTCGCCGGCCGCTCCCGCGATCGTGATCGACCCGATCTGCGGCATGGAGGTGGTCGTCACGCCCGAGGCCATCTCGGCCGAGCGCGACGTCGAGACGCACGACTTCTGCTGCGACGGCTGCCGGTCGCGGTTCATGGCCGAGGTCGGCGCGTCGCTAGCGCACGGCGTTGACCGGGAGGTCGCGGGCACGCGCCCACTGCTCCCACTCGGCGGCCGTTCGTTCCAGAAACGCGCTCGCGAGCTCGTCGGCGGTGCGGGCGTCCAGCTCCGCCGCCAGGCGGTCGGCGAACTGCGGCTCGAGGCAGCCGACCGCAACGAAGCCGTCCTGGGCCGGGTAGACGGCGTAGAACGGGTTCGCGCCGCCGAGCACGGCGCCGGCCGCGGTCAGCCCCGCGCGCAGCGGCGCGGCGAGCGCCCGCGCGGCGTCGGCGAGCGCCACCTCGGTCGCACCGCCACGTCCGGTGCGGTCGCGCTCGGCCAGCAGGGCGAGCGCCGCGAGCGCTGCCCGCTCGCCGCCGGCGATGTCGGCGTAGAGGCTCACCGGCAGCTGCGGCGAGCGGACGAGCCCGGCCGCGGCCTGGTAGTTGAGGTCGTGCCCGGCGGCCTCGGCGTCGTCTCCCGCGTACCCGACGATCGCGACGTGGCACAGCTGCGGGTGCGCCGCGACCGACGCCGGATCGAGCCCGAGCCGCGCCAGCGACGTGGCGCGCGACGACGTGATCAGCACGTCGGCCTCGGCCAGCAGGCCGCCGGCCGGGGCGGACTTCAGGTCGCGGACGACGACCTCCATGCCGGCCGACAGCTCGGCGTACAGGCCGGGCGCGTACGTCGCGAGCGGATCGCCGGCCGGCGGCTCGACCTTGAGCACGTGCGCGCCCAGGTCGGCGAGCCGTCGCGCCGCGAGTGGACCGGGGAGGTTCACCGCGACGGAGACGACCCGCCGGCCCGTCAGTGGGCGCATGCCTACACGGGGTCGCGGCGCAGCTGCTGGCTCATGCAGTGCACGCCGCCGCCCGCGAGCAGGAACTGGCTCATGTCGGGGTCGTAGACCGTGAAGCCGAGCGCGCGGAGCTTCGCGTTCAGGTCCTTGGACGACGCCACCGACAGCACGCGGTCGTTGCCGAGCGCCACGACGTTGCAGCCGAGCGCCATGGTGTCGGTGAAGCTGACCGGCACGATCTCGATGCGCTTCGACTTCAGCCACGAGACGATCTCGGGGTCGGTGGTGTCGAGGCAGACGGCGGCCAGCTTCGGCGCCAGCATGCAGACCATCAGGTCGATGTGGACGTAGAACTCGTCGATCGGCGCGTACTTGACCTCGAAGCCCTCGCGCTCCATCCAGCCGCCCACCTGCTTGGCGGCGATCTCCTCGCCGCGCCCGCCGGTGAAGCCGATCAGCGCCGTGTCGGGCTCGATCATGTTGAAGTCGCCGCCCTCGAAGTTGCCGGCGGACACCAGGTCGTAGATCGGGATGTCGTTCTCGAGGTAGAACCGCAGCGTCGTCGCGTACTCGCCGCGCCGCCGCGGGCTGGCCATCTGGCAGATGACCGCGCCGAACGGCGTCATGAAGCTCGAGTCGCGCGCGTAGACGCCGTAGGCCAGCTCGTCGCGCGCCTCCAGCATGTGGATCGCGACGCCGGCGTCGCGGTAGGCGTCGAGGAACTCGCCGTGCTGGCGCAGGGCCAGGTCGCGGTCGAAGACGTAGCCCTTGCGGAGCGTGTCGCGCACGAGGGCCGAGTACTGCGCGTTCTCCTCGCCCAGCCAGCGGAACGCGCTCGCGTCGCCCACGAGGACGTCGCGCAGGACGCCGAACTCGCTGGTCGCGCCCCAGTGGTCGAGCCGCGGGCTGCCGCCTCCCTCGATGCGGGTGCGGAGCGGCGTGGCGGTGGTAACGTCGGACATCGTCGGCTCTCCCCTTGCTATCCTATCGATCGATAGGCAGATGCTAGCACCTCGCACCACGACGCGCGACCGAATTCTCAACGAGGCCTCCCGGCTGTTCGCCGAGCGGGGGTACGACGGCACGTCGACGCGCCAGATCGCCGACGCCGTCGGCATCAAGCAGCCGTCGCTGTTCCACCACTTCGCCTCCAAGCAGGCGATCATGGAGGCGCTGCTCGACCTCACGTACGCCGCCCCGGCGGCGGTGGCCGAGCGTCTCGCCCGCGCGTCCGGCCCGGCGTCGACACGGCTCGGCGAGTACATCCGCTGGGACGTCGACTACACGCTCGGCCTGCCGTACGACCTCTCGGCGGCGGTGGCGGGCGACGTACTCGAGCAGGCCGCGTTCGAGCGCTTCCGGCAGGACCGCGACCGGCTCCACGCCGCCCGGCAGCGCATGATCGAGCAGGGCATCGCGGAGGGCGAGTTCGTCGCCATCGACCCGGAGTACGCGCAGCAGCTGGTCGCCGCCGTGGCGCTCCAGACCATCCGCCTGCGGCTGGGCGGGCCGGAGGACGCGGCCGCGTTCGTACTACGCGGGCTGGGGCACGCTGCGGCGGGTCGCGATGTAGACCCCGGCCGCCGCTAGCGCCATCCCCGGCCAGGCGAGGAGCGGCATCGTCTCGCCGATCACGACCCAGGCGATCAGCGCCGCGCCGGGCGGCACGAGGAACAGCAGGGCCGAGACGCGCGACGCCTCGCCGCGGCGGATCATCGCCAGCAGCAGCGTGATCGCGATCAGCGAGTTGCCGATCGCCAGGTAGCCGAGCGCCGCCACCGAGCGCGTCGTCACGTCGAACGCGAAGCCCTCGAGCAGGATCGCGACCGGCACGAACACCACCAGCCCGAGGCCGAACTGGATGACGTTGGCGGTGACGGGGTGGGTGCCGCCGCCGAACCGCTTCTCGTACAGCGTCACGCCGCTCATCGCCACCAGCGCACCGCACGCGATGACGATGCCGAGCACCGACTCGGCCTCGATGCTGGAGCGCGCGGCGATGACGATGACGGCGCCGGAGAGGCCGAGCGCGAGGCCGACCCAGCGCGCCGACGACACCAGCTCGCCGGTGAACGTCGGTGCGAGCAGCGCCACCAGGATCGGCTGCATCGACGTGATCAGCGCGACGGCGCCGGCCGACATGCCGAGGTCGAAGGCGATGTACGAGCAGCCGAAGTACGCGACCTGGATGCCGAACCCGACGATCAGCACGTGCGTCCAGGCGGTGCGCGTGCGCGGCCACTCCGGTCGCTTGATCCAGAGCAGCACCGGCGCCAGCAGCGCGATCGCGACCGCGTAGCGCAGCGCCAGCAGGGTCATCGGCCCGGTGTACGGCAGGGCGACCTTCGCCGCCGCGTAGCCGCCCGACCAGAGCACGAGGAAGATCAGCGGCGCCGCTCGCACGGTGCGTGACGGTAGTGCATCGGGCCATGGCACGATCCCGCCCATGGATACCGCGGCAATCTTCTCCCGGCTCGGGCTCGACGCGGCTGCGCTGCAGTCGGGCGACCACGAGGTGCGCACCCCGATCACCGGCGAGGTGATCGCCCGCATCGCCTCGTCGTCGGCGGCCGATACCGACGCCGCGATCGCCCGCGCGCAGGCCGCGTTCGAGGAGTGGCGCGACGTGCCGGCGCCCCTCCGCGGCGAGCTGGTGCGCCTGCTGGGCGAGGAGCTGCGCGCCGCGAAGGACGACCTGGGCGCGCTGGTGACGCTCGAGACGGGCAAGATCGTCTCCGAGGGCCTCGGCGAGGTGCAGGAGATGATCGACATCTGCGATCTCGGCGTCGGCCTCTCGCGCCAGCTGTTCGGGCTCACGATCGCGTCCGAGCGGCCCGGGCACCGCATGCTCGAGACGTGGCATCCGCTCGGCCCGGTCGCGGTCATCACGGCGTTCAACTTCCCGGTCGCGGTGTGGAGCTGGAACACGGCGCTGGCGCTGGTCTGCGGCGACGCCGTGATCTGGAAGCCGTCGCCGCGCACCCCGCTGACGGCGCTCGCGTGCCAGTCGCTGCTGCGTCGCGCGGGCGAGCGCATGGGCGGCATCCCCGACGGCCTGCTCGAGGTCGTGGTCGGCGGCAACGAGCGCGCCGAGCAGCTCGCCGACGACCCGCGCGTGCCGCTCGTCTCGGCCACCGGCTCGACGGTCATGGGGCGGGCGCTGGCGCCGCGCATCGCCGCGCGGCTGGGCCGCAGCCTGCTGGAGCTGGGCGGCAACAACGCGATGATCGTGACGCCGAGCGCCGACCTCGAGCTCGCCGTTCGCGCGATCGCGTTCGCGGCGGTCGGCACCGCCGGCCAGCGGTGCACGTCGCTGCGCCGTCTGATCGTGCACGACGACGTCTACGACGAGCTGATCGGGCGGCTGGAGAAGGCGTACGCGACGGTGCCGGTGGGCGATCCCCGCGAGGACGGCACGCTGCTCGGCCCGCTCGTGTCGCGCGAGTCGTACGACCGCCTGCAGGGCGCGCTCGAGCAGGCGCGCACCGACGGCGGCGAGGTGTTCGGCGGCGACCGCGTGCTCGCCGACGAGCATCCCGATGCCTACTACGTGCGTCCGGCCCTGGTGCGCATGCCGGGTCAGACGGCTGTCGTCGAGACCGAGACGTTCGCGCCGCTGCTCTACGCTCTGCGCTACCGCGAGCTGGACGACGCGCTGGCGCTGCACAACGGCGTCCCGCAGGGGCTGTCGTCGTGCATCTTCACGAACGACCTGCGCGAGTCGGAGCGGTTCCTGTCGGTGCTCGGCTCCGACTGCGGCATCGCGAACGTCAACATCGGCCCGTCGGGTGCAGAGATCGGCGGTGCGTTCGGCGGCGAGAAGGAGACCGGTGGCGGCCGCGAGTCGGGCTCGGACGCCTGGAAGGCGTACATGCGCCGCCAGACCGCGACGATCAACTACTCGACGGAGCTCCCCCTGGCGCAGGGCGTCCGCTTCGACGTCGGCTGAGTCGCCCTTCGTGCAAATCGGCTGCCTGGCAGCGAAATTGTCGTGCCGGCACTCATCGGTGCGGGGTTTGGTCGGATCGGTGCGGTCCGCGCGTGTTCTGTGACGCGTTTTGCGTGACCGGACTGTCCCGGATCGTGCTCGAACACGCACGTTTCCGCACTTCACCGGCGCGGCGGGCGCTCCCACGGGCCGATGCCGCGAGCGCAGATCAGACCGGCCGGCCCGCCCGCAGGTCGGGGTGGTAGCGCTGGAAGTCCGGATCGAGGTCGTCCAGCTCGCGGGTCCGGACGATCGCCGGCCGTGCGCCGATGCGCTCGAAGTGCGCCTGCACCGTCGCGCCGCGCATCAGCTCCTCGCCGTAGAAGGAGCGCCAGCCAACCAGCATGTACAGGTAGATGTCGGCCAGCGAGAAGCGGTCGTCGAGACAGTAGTCGCCGGTGCCGAGCCGGCCCTCGATGTACGCCTCGTGCGCGCGCATCTGATCCACCGCGTCGTCGGCCTTCTTCGCCACCGGCCACCACGCGCCGTGCAGCGTGTTCGAGAGCCAGAACAGCCACCGCAGGTACGCGCCGCGGTCGGGATCCGTCGCCTGCGGTGCGACACCCGCCTCGGGGAACCGGTCGCCGAGGTACGCGAGCACGGCACCCGTCTCGTACACCTCGACGGGACCCTCGCGCAGCGACGGCACCCGCTTCAGCGGGTTCACCTCGGCGAAGTCGGGGATCTCGTCGCGGCGCCGCGGATGGATGTTGACCGGCGTGTACTCGGACCCGATCTCCTCGAGCGCCGCGCGGGCGGCGAACGAGGCCGAGCCGGTGATCTGGAAGAGCTCGATCACGAGCGCGAGAAGGGGAGGGCGGTCGTGAGCCAGCGGACGAGCGCCGAGGGACTGCGTGTCTGCGTCCAGATGTCGCCCGGACCGGTGAACTCGAAGACGAAGCCCTCGCCCGACTTCAGCGTCTGGACGAGGCCCGTCGTCGCCTTGCGCAGCGTCATCTGCACGGTCGGCTCGTACGCGACCATGTGGCCGGTGTCGAGCACGAGCCGCTCGCCCGGCGCGAGCGTGACCTTCTCGATGGCGCCGAAGCACCCGACGACCACCTCGCCGGCGCCCGTGGCGTGGAGGAGGAAGCCACCCTCCGAGCCGGCGAGGTTCTTGAACCCGCCCCATTTGGTGTCGATCTCGACGGTGCTCGCGGAGCACAGGTACGAGCCGCGCGAGATGTTCAGGCCCGTCTCGGTGACGGTGCGCACGAAGACGTCGCCCGGGAGGCTCGCCGCCACGTCGACCCAGCCACCACCCGGGCCGGCGGTGAACGTCGTCATGAAGAACGACTCGCCGCCCAGCGCAGCGCGCTTCAGCGACCCGACGAGGCCGCCCTGCATCTTCGACTCGAACGACACGTCGCCCGATGTCGCAAGCATGGCTCCGGCCTCGACCCGGATCGCCTCGTTTGGAGCGAGCGTGGCACGGGCGACGGCGAACGACGGCGCATGGCGGACCGAGATATCCATTCCGAAAGCGTAGGCGGACGCGCCGGAGCGCCTATCCGGCGGCTTCGGTGACCGGCTCGGGCCGCGGCGCCCGTCGGCCGAGCGGGATCCGCGCGAGCCAGACGCGGCCGGCGAGGAACAGCACGATCGCGTCGAGCAGGCAGTAGCCGGCGGCGATCGCCGAGGGCGGATTGCCCTGCGACAGGCCGGTGCCGGGGACGGTCTCGGCCCAGCGCCAGTTGCCGAACTGCGTGCCGACGATCTCGAGCACGGTCGTCGCCACGAACGCACCGGCGTAGACGTGCCAGCGCCGCGCGAACCACAGGCAGTACAGCAGCGCGGGCAGCAGGCAGAGGCCGACCAGGTCGGGGTTGTCCGGAATCACCAGCGCGCCGAACACCCAGGTGCAGACGGCGACGGTTACCACGCCCGACGTCACCAGTCGGCTGGCCCGCACGGCGGGGAACTGCGAGAACCGCAGCGCCAGCAGGTAGATCAGCCCGTGCCCGGGCGGCACGTACAGGGGCAGGTTGTCGAACCGGTAGACGTAGAGGCCCCAGATGATCGAGAACGTGATCTCGAACAGCGTCGCGACCACGACCACGACGATGAGCTGGCGCCGCTCGTGCCCGTCGACGGCGAGGAAGACGGCGGCGAGCAGCGCCCACGTGACCAGCGACACGACGTCCTGCGCCCAGCGGTCGAAGGTCGCGTCGGCGTAGAGGGCCGACGGGATCCACAGGGCCATGATCAGGATGTAGCCGTCGCGAGAGGCGAGGACGTTCCGGCAGGACTGGAGCACCAGACGTACGATAGACACATGGGAGATTCGCCACCGCTGCCCGACGAGTTCGTCCGCTTCGATCGGCGCACCGGTGTCCGCGCCACGGCCGAGGAACTGGTCGAGGACCTGCGCTCCGCCGTCCTCTCGCAGGGCGGCGAGGTGTTCGACGGCCTGCGCATCGTGCACGCCGACGTGTCGCGCCGGCGCGTGCTCGCAGAGGCGCCCGGGAAGCTCTACGGGCTGCGGCCCGGGCCGGCCGTGCTGTACGGCGTCGCCGGGCGCGGCCTCGTCCGGATGCCGGTGCTCGTGCTCGACGTCGACCACGCGCTGACCACGCTTCACGTCGACGTCGCCCGCGCCGAGCTGGAGGAGCGGCGCGGCCACGAGCGGCTCGGCGTCGGCCTCGCGGTGCGCGGCGAGCCGATCGGCCGGGCGATGCCGTTTCGCGGGCAGACCCTCAACGTGTCGGCCGGCGGCGCGCTCGTCGACGTGCCGCTGAAGGAGGGCACGGCGTACCGCACGGTGCTCGCCCTGCCCGGTGCCGAGCTGGTGCTGAGCGCCGTCGTCGTCCGCATCGACGAGTCGAGCTCGGTGCTGCAGTTCACCGGACTGTCGGAGAGCGCGGAGCGCGCGCTCGCCGGCCAGCTGATTCGCGCCGCAGAGGTTCAGCCCGCGAGCTGATCGGCCAGTAGCTGCGCCGGATGCACGGCGCGGCGCGCTGCGAGATCGGCGATCTGGCCGCGGCACGACGTCCCCTGGGCGACGACGATGGCGCCCGGACTCGCGTTGACGGCCGGCAGCAGGCGGTCGTTCGCCATCGCGACCGACAGGTCGTACGTCTCGCTGCGATAGCCGAAGGAGCCGGCCATGCCGCAGCAGCCGGCGTCGAGGAGCTCGACGCGCGCGGCCGGAATGCGCCCGATCGCCTCGGCCGTCGCGCCGGGCCGGGCGAGCGCCTTGGTGTGGCAGTGCGGGTGCACGATCACGGCGGACTCGAGCGGGTTCAGCCGCGGGGTCTCCCAGCGATCGAGCGCCTCCTCGAACAGCAGCACGTGGCGGGAGACGGTGCGCGCGTCGTCGTCGCCCGGCAGCAGCTTCGTGAGCTCGTCGCGCAGCGTCAGGATGCACGACGGCTCGAGGCCGACGATGGGCACGCCGCTGGTCGCGAGCGGCAGCAGCCGGCGCACGTTCTCGACTGCCAGCTGCCGGGCCTCGTCGAGCATGCCGGCCGAGATGTACGTGCGGCCGCAGCACACGTTCGGCGCCACCGCGGGATGGGCGCCGGCGGCGTCGAGGTAGTCGAGCGCGGCGAGGCCGATGTCGGGTTCCAGCCACTGCGTGAAGGTGTCGACGAAGAGCGCGACGTCGACGCGGCGCGGGCCGTACCGCCCGTGCGTCAGCTCGCGGAACGTGCGGGTCGAGAGCTGCGGCAGCCGCCGGTTGCGGTGGATGCCGAGGCGGCGGCGCTGCAGGTAGCCGAGCGGCGAGCGCGCCAGCAGGTTGGAGGTGCGCGGCATGCGGGCCAGGCGTGCCAGCGTCATCGGCGCGTCGGCGAACGCCCGCTCCCGCGACGCGATGCCGTCCTCGGCGTGGCGCGCGTCGAGGTGCTGGGCCTTGATCCAGGCAAGGTCGACGCCGGCCGGGCACTCGGTGCGGCACGCCTTGCAGCCGATGCAGGTCGTCAGCGCCTCGCCCAGGCCCGGATCGTCCATCCGGATCGCGCCCGAGAGCGCCTCGCGCAGCAGGTCGGCGCGACCACGCACCGTGAGCCGCTCGTCGCGGGTGACGCGGTACGGCGGGCACATGGTGCCGGTGCGGCGCTCGAGGCACGAGCCGATGCCGATGCAGCCCGCCACCTCGAGCTCGAGCGGCGAGCGGGCGCGCAGCTCGGTGCGCAGGTTCTCGTCCAGCGGCGGCGCGTCGATGACGCGCCCGGGGTTGAGGATCCCGGCCGGGTCGAAGATGCGCTTCACGGTGCGGAAGCCGTCCATCAGCGGCTCGCCGAACAGCCGGGGCAGCAGCTCGGAGCGCAGGATGCCGTCGCCGTGCTCGCCCGACAGGGAGCCGCCGTTCGCGACCAGCAGGTCGGCGCCGCGTTCGGCCAGACGGCGGAAGCGCGCGCGGTCCTCGGCGTCCGAGAGATCGAGCAGCGGCCGCACGTGCACGCACCCGACCGAGGCGTGGCCGTAGATGACGGACACGGTGCCCTCGTCGCGGAACGCCTGGCGCAGGCCGGACAGGTACGCGCCGAGACGCTCGACCGGCACGGCGCCGTCCTCGACCACCGTGGTCGGGCGCCGGCCGCCGCGCACCGACCGGTTGATGGTGCCCTGCAGGTCGCGCCGGAACGACACGATGCGCGCGTTCGCCTCGGTCCCGTCGACCGCGACGACGCCGGCGACACCGGGGATGTGCGCGGTCGCCATCAGGTCGCGGGCCGCCTGCACCTCGTCGGCCGTGCCGGAGTGCTCGACCAGCAGCACGGCGTCGGCGCCTGCCGAGATGTCGCGCGCCGCGGGGCTGCCGACGATCGCGCCGGCGTCCACGATCTCGACCGCCGACGGCGCCGACGGCAGCACCGCGAGGGTGGCGTCGCCGATCGCGTCGAGCGAGTCGAGCCGGATGACCGTCCAGGCCCGCAGGTCGGGCACCGGATCGAGCTCCACCTCGATCTCGAGCACCACCGCCAGCGTTCCCTCGGAGCCGCACAGGAAGCGAGCGAGGTGTGGCCGGGCGCCCGCCAGCGCCGGCAGGTTGTACCCGTCGACGCAGCGGAGGATGCGCGGCCAGCGCTCCTCGATCTCCGTGGTGAGCGAGTCGTGGACGGCGCGGGCGGCGGCGAACGGGCCCTCGAGCGCGGCGGCGTCGGTCTCGCCGACCCAGGTGTCGGTGCCGTCGGCCAGCAGCACGTGCAGACGCCGGACGCGGTGCGACGTGCGGCCGTAGACGGCCGAGCGCATGCCCGCGGAGTCGTTGCCGACCATGCCGCCGAGGGTGGCGCGCGTGGCCGTGGCCGTGTCGGGGCCGAAGCAGAGGCCGTGCGGACGGGCGGCCGCGTCGAGGTCGGCCTGGACCACGCCGGGCTGCACGCGCGCGAGCAGCGCGTCGGCGTCGACGGACAGGATCTGGTCGAGGCGCGACACGTCGAGCACGACCCCGGCGCCGATCGCCTGGCCCGCCAGGCTGGTGCCCGCGCCGCGCAGGGTGAGGGGCACGCCATCGGTGCGGCAGGCCTCGAGCGTCAGCGCGATGTCCTCGATCGCAGCGGCGATCACGACGGCCTGCGGGACGACCCGGTAGACGGAGGCATCCGTCGCGTACGCGTGCAGCGTGGCGGCGTCCGTCCGCGTCTCGCCCTTGATTCGTCCCGCGAGACGATCGATTGCCACGGCCGGAGGCTACCGTATCGCCCATGCTCCTCTACGACAATCCCGTTTCCTCGAATGCGTTGAAGGTCCGGTTCCTGCTCGCCGAGCTCGGACTGGGATACGAACGGCACGAGGTCCCGATGCTGCGCCCGCGCCCCGCCGAGTACGTCGCGCTAAACCCGCTGACGGGCATCCCGACGCTCGACGACGACGGTTTCATCCTCACCGAGTCGAACGCGATCCTCCGCTACCTCGCGCTGCGCGCCGGCCGCGAGGACCTCTACCCGACCGACCCGCGCGGGCACGCCCGCGTGAACGAGCTGCTCGACCGCTTCGCGCTCGCGACCCGCCCGGCCTTCTTCAAGCACGAGGCCGCGGCGATGGGATTCAAGTTCGGCATCGGCTTCGGCGGCGTGCCCAGCGATCCGGAGAAGGCGGCCGAGATCGCCGAGCAGATCGCACCCCAGATCGGTCAGCTGGAGCAGGTCCTGTCGGACGGCGAGTACGCGCTGGGAGACTTCACGATCGCCGACTGCGCGATCGCGCCGGTGCTGTTCCGCACGACGAAGACGGGGCTCGACCTGTCGGCGTACCCGAAGATCTCGAGGCTGCGCGACGCGCACTTGGCGCGGCCGGCGTTCGCCGCGGCGGGGCCCGTCACGTAGCAGCGGCGCTCCGTGCCACGGGCGTCGGTCCTGGCGCGGAGCTCGCTCAGCCCGGTGGTAGTCTCCGCCGGTCGAGGGCAGCTTGGCTCCAATGCTGATTTCCTTGCGCCGGGGCGGTTAGCTCAGCTGGTTAGAGCACCTGCTTTACAAGCAGGGGGTCGGGGGTTCGAAGCCCTCACCGCCCATCGGCCGCCAGCCCTGGACCCATGCCGAGTCTGAGGGGCGCGGGATGGTGGTGGCGGCAGGCGGGGTCACGAAAGGGGTCACGCCGTCCCGATGGCTAGGCTGGGTGGATGGGGCGGCACCGAACGCCTGGTGGACTTTGGTCTGATCGACTTCGACTCTCCACAAGCAGTGTCCGATCCAGGTGTATCCGTATCCGACGGGCGGGATCAACGAGCTATCAGCGTTCGACCCGTTCCTGGACGGCCCGATAGGTGAAAGACGCGTCCTGTCCGGGCGGCGTACGACCCACGCGCCGTCGACAGGGAGGATGTGTAGCTGGCTGGTCATGTTCTCGACGGTTCCGGCAGATCGTAGGCAGTACCCGTCCTCTGGCGCATCTGACCGTGCCGAGGCCTGGTCTCGTTTTGCTGCCAGCGAGATGGGTATTCACCGCGTAGCTTGCTCCGTCCGCCCCACCCGGCTTGTGGAGTGGCGCGGCGGCTCGCGACCCTGTGGTGCGCGAGCCGTCGACGTCCACGGTCTATCCGTCGGGCGGTGGTAGGGTGCGAGTTCCGCTGCATCCTTGAGGGCCGTAGCGACGGTATGACTGGGCGTCTGCGCGGCGGGTACAGGCCGGCTGCGACCGCTCCTCCATTCACCGTGAGAGGAGCTGCCGTCGTGTCGAGCGAGTCGCAGCATGAGCGTAGTACGACGCCAAACGCCCAGATCTCCAGGGCGCACGTTCGGTTGTTCCACGAGTACACCGGACGCGGCCCGACGGGATCGCGAACGACGATCGACCGCGATCTGGTCGTCTGCTTCCTGAGCGATCTGCTGACGAAGGGCGAGCGAAGCCTGATCGCGGCCGGCAAGGGAGAGGCGGTGATGGAGATGCGGCGCAGCTTCCAGGAGGCGATGCGGGACGACCTGGTCGCGGAGGTGGAGCGCGTCACGGGACGGAAGGTGACGGCGTTCATGAGCGCGAACCACCTCGACCCGGATCACGCGATCGAGTCGTACGTGCTGGACGCGCCCGCGGCTACGACTCTGGAGAGCGTCTAGAACGGAGCGGGTCGGCCGAGGACACCGGGCGGTCCGGGGCTTTACGAGTCACACCATCGAGGGAGTAGCTCGAGAGTCCCGCCCGGTGCTACCACCGAGTGTACGCCTGTTCCTCAGCACTGCGGCGGGTACGGAGCTCGCATGCGGTTGGCGGGTTTCGCGCTGCCACGCTCGGTGACCACGGCGCAGAAACACCATCGCCGAGGAGATTCCGATGACCGACGAGAGCCGTGAGCCCGACAGCAACGACCGCGCCGACAACACGGACGACGGCGCTCGCGAACAGGGAGTCCGAACCGAGCACCCCGAGGACCTCTCGAGTCCGCAGATGATGTCGCCAGCGGAAGACGACGAACTGGACTCCTGACACCGCCGCCGGGGCGGGGAAGCTGCGGGGAGGGAGGAGATGAATCCGAGTACCGACAGTCCACCAACGCATGAACAAAGCCATACGGAACGCCAGTCGATCACCTGCCCGGCGTGCTCCTGGGCCTCGGCCTCGGCGGCTGCTTGGACGGCATCGCGATCCGCCAAATCCTGCAGTGGCACCACTTGCGCTCCGGCGACGAACCGCTCGGCGGACGATCCACCAAGACAGTCGCGGGGCTCGAGGCGAATACCCTTGCCGATGGAGCATTTCATGCCGGCACGTGGCTCCTGACGATCGTGGGGCTCTTCCTTCTCTGGAATCAGCTCCGCTCGTCGAAGCGTCGCCTCCACGCTCCGAATTGGCGTGGCTGGTGATCCTCGGCTGGGGCAGCTTCAATATCGTTTGAGGGCCTCGTCGACCACCACCTGCTCGGCGTCCACCACGTACGCGACGATAAGGGCGGGCCGCTGATCTGGGATCTAGCGTTCCTCGCGTGGGGAGCGGCGATGGTCGTTATCGGCACGCCGGTGTATCGCGTCGCGCTCTGGCCGCGACCCGGTACATCCGAGAACTTCGGTCACCTGAACGCGGAGACCGCCACGGATCCCGCTACGACGAACGCGCTCGCAGGGATCTAGCGGTCGCCCTCGATCGTCCCGCCAGCCTGGTCCTCCGCCCGACGCAACGCTTCGGTCGCCTCGTGGTCCTCGACGGCGCGGGTCGCCTCGACCGGATCACCGCCCTCTTCCTCAGCGCGTCGTTCCTTATCGTTGTCGGCGGCTTCGTCGTCGGTGCCGGCTAGCTGGTCGAGTTCCGAGAGCGGCGTACTGAGGCGGCTGTGCGGGTCAAGCTCGCCGGGTCGGCCGCCGAACTGCTCACCCTCCTCCGGCGGGTAGCGCGTTTCGCCCTTCCTGGCGTCGAGCTCGTACGGGGGACGGTCGCTCATCGTTTGCTCCTCCGATTGGCATGGAATCAATGCTTCCCAGCCGAACGCACCGGAAACGCGACGCAATCGTTCGAGCCCCTTCGCGGCGTTATACGACCTACTGGGCTGCTCGCAATCCGTCCACGTCCTTGGCCGCCGGTTTGATCCAGCACCGGGCTGCCGTCGTCATCCCGATCGAGGACGCTGACGCGTTCTTCGTAGAGCTGGAAGCGGCGGTTGCATCCCTCGCCGAGCATGCTCGGTAGCAATCCAGACTGGCCTCGACGGTCTTCAGGAGGCTTGGTGAGCGTCTTGCGCGCCACGCGGCTCTTGGAAATCTGATGGAAACGAGCGCCCGCAAAACGACGGCGAATACCGTGGCTATCGTGAAACAGGAACTTCCTGCTTCCTGCAAGGCTCTAGAATCGGCAACCCGCCGCAACGGGCGGCAAGGCGGTGTGGGTGCTTTACAAGCGGGGGTCGGGGGTTCGAAGCCCTCACCGCCCATCGGCTGGCGGCCGCGGTACGAGTGAGGTATTCGCTCGCGGGGAGCGTTACCCCACACGAATGGAGGCAGGATGACCGAGCTGTACGAACTGTCGGCGGTGGATACCCTGGCAGCGTTCCGTGATCGGAGCGTCTCGCCGAGCGACTATCTCGAGGCGATCCTCGACCGGATCGAGGTGGCGCAACCGATCGTGAACGCGCTCGGCGACCGGTACGTCGAGGAGGCACGGGCGGCCGCACGCACGGCCGGAGAACGGTACGCACGGGACGACGCGCGACCGCTCGAGGGGCTCCCGGTTGCGATCAAGGACGAGGCCGCAATCGCCGGCAAGCGCGCGACGAACGGGTCGCTGCTGATGCAGAACAACGTCGCCGATCGCGACGATCCGATCGTCGAGCGGCTGCGTGCCGCCGGGGCGATCTTCCACGTACGCACCCTCACGCCCGAGTTCGAGATCACGTTCTGGACATCGAGCCGGATGTGGGGCGTCACCCGCAACCCGTGGAACGTCGGGTTCGACCCGGGCGGGTCGAGCGGAGGATCCGCTGCCGCGCTCGCCGCGGGCATGACCCCGCTCGCGACCGGATCCGACATCGGCGGATCGATCCGCGTCCCCGCCTCCTGCTGTGGCGTCGTCGGTTACAAGGCGACATGGGGGCGAATGCCGGCACCGCCCCCGGTCGGTCTCGACGCCTGGTATCACGTCGGACCGCTCGCCCGCACCGTCGGCGACGCCGCCCTCGCCGCCGACGCGATGATGGGCCCGCACCCGCTCGCGCACGCTGCGATCCGATCCCCGCTCCGCCTCGGCACGCCGAGCGCGGATGTCCGCGACCTCCGCATCGCAGTCTCGGAGGACCTGGGCGACTGGCCGGTCGTCCCCGCCGTCCGCGCCGGGATCCGCAACGTCGCCGACGCCCTCCGGGACGCCGGCGCGACGGTCGAGGAGACCGATGTCCGGATCGAGCGATCGCTGCTTCGGATCGCGAGCGACGCGCACTACGCAGCCGCGTTCGGCACCATCGCGCGGACGCTCGTCGCCGGCAATGAGGAGCTCTTGAGCTCGTACACCACCCGCTGGCTCGCGACGCTGGATCAAGCCGGTGGCTTCGCGGACGGGCTCGAGGCCGAGGGCCAGATCCAGGAGCTGCTCGGCAGCGTGTTCGAGACGTACGACGCGTTCCTGTGTCCGGCGATCGGCGTGCCGGCGCTCGAGGCCGGCGTCGACTACACGGAGCTGCCGCTCGTCGTTGACGGGCAGTCGTACGACGTGATGCGCGAGGTCTGCCCGACGGAGATCTTCAACGTGGCCAGCCGATGTCCCGTCCTGTGCGTCCCGGCCGGCCGCGACGACGCGACCGGCGTCCCGGTGGGCGTACAGATCGCCGGGCGCACCTACGAGGACGACACCGTGTTCCGCATCGGCGCCGCAATCGAGGCCGCGCTCCCGTGGCAGCAGGTGGCCGACCTGTAGAGCGACGCGCTGCACGAACCCCTGCGGCCGTCCGCCAGCGCCTACGGCGTGAGCGTGAGCTTGGCCTGACCGACCGGCCCGAAATCGGCGTCTGCGACGGAACCGGCGGCGACTGGCGCGATATCGGTTGCCGTACCGGTGTTGTACACGTCGCCTGCGCGCAGTCCGTCGCCGTCGCGGCTGCGCGCGTTGGCGAGCCAGGTGAGCGCCAGCGTCGGATCCCCGAGCACGTCCGCGCCCACGCCCTGCCGGACGAGTTCGCCGTCGATTCTCAGCCGCACCGGGACGCGGCGTAGGTCGAGGTCGGCGTGGAAGGGGACGCCGGCGCCGACGATGAGGCCCCCGTCGACGGCGTTATCGGCGACGCCGTCGAACGCGTAGGACGCAATCCAGTCCTCGAGGTGGCCGGCAACGACCTCGATGCAGGGGTGCACGGTGGCGATCACCCCGCGCACCTCGTCGTGCGTGTACGGCGTCGGCCGCCGCGGCAGGTCGCGCGCGAGCCGGAACCCGAACTCGCACTCCAGCACCGCCGGCGTCAGGGTGGCCTGCGATAGGACTGCCGGGCTGTGGTGCACGAGCGGCGCGAACAGGCGGCCGTAGACCGGCTCGTCCAGGCCGAGGCGGCGCTGCAGCGCAACGTTCGTACAGCCGCAGTACCAGCCCGCGAGGGGCCAGCCGAGCCGCTCCGCCACGCGGTCGGCGATTGCATAGGCGTCCCGCAGCGATCGCGGCCGCACGTCCTCTGGCAACGACGGGATCCGGCGCACCTCACGGCGCGCGGCCTCGAGGATCGCGGCTGCGCGGTCAACGGCGTCGTCCGGCATCGGCCGCTGTCGCGCCGCCGTCATCCGTCGGACACGCGGCTGCGGATCGGCGCCGTGGAGGCCCTTCCGCTCCATGGCGCTGCGGCTGCAGCCACGACGTCAGCGTGATCAGACATCGGCGGAGCGTAGCGCGACGCCGGCCGCGCTCGGCGTGGATTCCTCGCGCGCCATGATGTTGCGGGCAGCGTCGACCGCTTCCTTCTGCGTCGCGTGGTGCGACGGCGCGCGGGTCGCATTTGGCGCTTTGACGTCCCATCCGACCGGTTCGCGGACGACGATCGACAGGGACCTGGTCGTGTGCTTCCTGACCGACCTGCTGACGAAGGGCGAGCGGAGCTTGACCGCGCCCGGAAAGGGGGAGGCGGTGCTAGATGCGGCGCAGCTTCCAGGATGCGATGCAAGCGGACTTGAGCGCGAGGCAGACGTGCTGGACGCCCCGGCGGCGTCGTTGCTCGAGAGTGTTTGATGGTTCGCCCACGCGGCGGGTGGTAGCATGGGCGTCCGTCGTCTCGTCAATGGCGAGGAGACTCCGCTCGCAATAGGCCAACGCCGCCCTTGGCTGTGATCCGCCCGGGTGGCTCCCCTATCTCATGTACCGAGAGAGGAGGAGTCCCATGCGCGAACGGCCGCCACGCGAACACGCTTCGTGGGTTGTTCGCGGCGAGATGTTCGACGAGCAGGGCGCGATCGTCGCGGTCGATGGTGAGCTCGACCTGGCGACGGCGCCGCAGCTCGGGGCGGTGATCGCCGAGATGATCAGTTACGGCCATCGGCATCTGGTGATCGACCTGTCCGCCGCGACGTTTCTCGACAGCGTCGCGATGCAAACGCTGCTGACGGCTCTTCAGCCGCTGCGCTCTGAGCCGACTGCCGGTGTCGTCATCGCGGGCGGCAACGGTGTCGTGTCCCGCGCGCTGCTGGTCAGCGGCGTCGGTGAGATGTTCAGCACGTTTGACACGAGGGACGCTGCGATCAGCGCCGTGACCGGGACGGGTGAGTCGCTGCGCCACACGTGGCGGCAAGTCCGACGTCCCTACCCCATGACCTAGCCACCTGAGCGAGGCGCTACCGGGTCGTGCCCCGTCCCGTTCCGCGCGCTGCTGACGAGTCAGCCCTTCCGCTGGTACGGGCCGTTACCTTGGGGATCGTGTCTTGTCGCGCACGTTGCCGTCGCGGCCGTGGACGACCAGCTCGCCACCGAAGGACAATGGGCGTGGCCGGCATGGCGTCTCCGTCGTTCGGGGTTGAGCGCCGCCGGCGGCCAGATGTCGGGGGACCGCCGGCGGCGTCCAGGTACGCCCGTCCGAGCCCGTCGGGGCGCTATGTGGCTGCCGATGCCGGCAGCTGCAAAGCATGGATGCTCGCCGGGACCGGTCGGTAAACATCGGCGAAGATCACCCGGCGTTGGTCGCGGTCCGCGTCCGTTTCCCTTGCCGCAGCGTCGGGGAGTCCTGGCTCGCTCGCTCGCTCCGTCCGTCCCGCCCGGCTTGTGGAGCGGGAGGCGGCTCGCGTCTGCCCCGGCGCGAACCGTCAATCGACCGACGCAGACCGGGCGACCGGTCGGTGCGCGTCGCCGACGTTTGCTTGTCCAGCCGGGGACGCGGCCAGCAGGGCCCGAGCCCCCGCGCAGACACATCCGACCGGACCCTGATTGCGCGCGGGGCTCGGACTTCCGTCAGCCGCCGCCGCTGACGACGGCCCGGACGTTCGGTCAACGCTGCGGCCTCACCTCGTCCGATCGGTGGAGCTTCTCCTTCAGTTCGAAGATCGCGTCATGCGGGACGGCGTAGCCGTCGACGGCGAAGAACCGGCCGACGAGCCTGCCCGAGTCCTCGAAGTCGTCGTGGAACGCAAACTCCGCCCGCTCGACGACGTACGGTTCGGTATGCGGGTCTTGATGGCGGCGATGGTGGTGGCGTCGAGGGTCGCGCCGACGAATGTCAGGGCACGGTTGTCGCCGTTTCCCTCGTGAACGGTCCAGACGGAGGAGCTCATCCCGCGCGGGTCCCGCAGCGGGCGAAGGAGCAAACCTCGTCCTACCGGAGCACCCACGGCACGGAGGGCGAAGCCGGCTGATGGCGTTTGGCGCGACGTCGATCGGGAAGGATGCGATCTCGACCCGCCGCCGGCCGCGGCGTGCGGACTCGAGATGGTGACTCATGCCAGCCCCCCGTACGCATGTCGCCGTTCGACTGGATGCGGCTAGTTGATGTGAGAGCGATACGAAGGGGACGAAGGCCATGAGCGCGGCAATTCTCTTTGACCGGGACCGGGTCGATCGTCTCGCCTCTCTCGCAGATCTTCCCGACCGCCTGGGTGATTCCACGCTGCTGTGGGTCGACCTTCAGCATCACGGATCGGAGATTGGAGCCGACGAGGTCGCTGACGCCTTCACGCTCGACGATCAGACGCGTGAGTATCTTGCGGCGCCACCCGACTCTGCCGTCTTCGACGATCACGGCCGCTACATCCACATCACGACGTATGCGCCTCGTGAGGACGAGGAGGGCGAGCTGCACGCGGTCGAATGCGTCGTCGGTCAGAACTGGGTCGTGACCGCGCACGAGCACCCGATCACGGTGCTCGAAGAATTCGCGAAACGGGTTTCCGGGTCCGGCGACACGGGGTCGCTCGATGGTCCGAGCTTCCTCGCAGCGCTGCTCGAATGGGTTCTCGGTTCCTACACGGCGGCGTTCGAACGGATGGAGCAGCGGCTCGAGGAATTCGATGTGAGCGCCATGCGTGGCGAGGGAGCCGACGACGACATCGAGATGCTCGTCGAGATGCGCCGCCAGCTCGGCAGCCTCCGGCGAGCGCTCGCTGCGCACCGTTCGGCCCTCGTTGCGCTCACACACCCGGAGCTGGAGGCTCTCGGCGACCACGCGTCGAGCGAGCGGTTCCAATCGCTCTTCGTGCGCTTCGAAGCGACGTTGCAGGAGGCGCGCGACGTGCGGGAGGCGATCGTCGGATCCTTCGACGTCCTGATCGCCCGCGGCAGCCACAAGACCAACCGGATCATGACGGTGCTGACGCTCACGTCCGTGATCCTGCTGCCAGGGGCGCTCCTGGCTGCCGTGATGGGGATGAACTTCAAGGTGGGCTTCTTCGATGACTCGTCCCTGTTCTGGGGCGTCGTCGCGGTGATCGTTGCCGTCGCCCCTCTCACGATCGGCATCGCGAAGCTGCGCGACTGGATCTAGCGGCCGGGCTCGATCGGAGCCACCTTCGCGTCGCCTGCGCGTGTGAGACGACTGCACCCGCCCGCATCCTACGCGTGAGGATGCGGGCGGTGGTCGGAACGGGCGTTAGCTACTGGGGTCGTAGTCCGTCGGCTGGGAGGCATCACGGGCCGTGCCCTGATGAACCTCGCCCCGCCAGCCACCCGCCTGCGCGCCTCGGACCTCCATCAGCTGGCTGAAGCGCTCCAGATCGCCCTTCACACGGCGGTCGTCCACGCCGAGCGCGGAGCCGACCTTCTCGACCAGGCCCTCGGCGTCGTGCTCGATGTCGACCGTCACGCGGGTACGGGCGTCCGCGAGCGGCTCGAACGTGACGATGCCTGCATTGCCTTTCCCGCTCACGCTGCGCCACGCGATCCGCTCGTCCGGCACCTGCTCGGTGATCTCGGCCTGCCACTCCTCCTGCTTGCCGGCGATCTCCGCCACCCAGTGCAGGTGGGTATCGTCGATCTGCCGAACCTCCTTCACGCCCTCCATGAAGTCCGGGAAGCTCTCGAACTGCGTCCACTGGTCGTAGGCAGCTCGTACGGGCGCGTCGATCTCGATCGATTCATGCACGGTAGCCATGGCATCTCCCTGGTGATGGGGCTCGCTCGTTAGGGCGTACCCGAAGGAGCGCCCGTCAAACGATCACTGGTTCTACGCCGACTGACGGAGTCAGGTTGGCGACCTTCGGCGAGGCGCGTCGCGCGGCGGCGGAGTGGTCGGCGGGGTCGCACGCGACGCCGTGCGTGCCGTCATTTTTGGAGCCGCGCCGCGTCGCGCTGGTATCCAACGCCGCGACCGCTGCGGCGCGGCGCTACAAGCATGTTTAGGCGAGCTGGCGCTTGGCCGATAACGCGAGGGTGCGCGACGATACCGAACAGCGTCTCGTCGCGGCGTCGCGCGAGCGGGAACAACAGCGTCTCGATGGCCGCGATCGCGTCGTCGCGATCGTCAGCGCATCGGCGTTCCTGGTCGCCGCGATCGCAGCGATCGCGTTCCTCCCGACGGATCGATCGCTTTCGCTGGTACCTCTCGCGATCCTCGTGCTGGCGATGGCGCTGGCCTCGTTGGTGGAGTTCGAGGTCGGTAGCGGTCACGCCGTTCCGACGCAGCTGGTGCTCGTTCCGATGCTGTTCGAGCTTCCCGTCCGGGCGGTGCCGCTGGCGGCGGCTGCCGGCTATCTGATCGCGCACGGCGTCAACATGCGGCGCCGTCAAGTCCCGGCCGACCGCGCACTCGTCGTGCTCGGCTCGTCCTGGTATGCGTTTGGCCCGGTGATCGTGCTGGTGCTGGCCGGCGAGGTCGCGCCCGGGTTGGATCAATGGCCGGTGCTCCTCTCGGCCTTCGCGGCACAGATCACGCTGGACGCCGCCAGCGCGTCGCTGGGCGAGTGGTTCGCGCTGCGCACCTCGCCGCTTGTCCTCCTGCCCTTCCTGATCCCGGTCTACCTCGTCGATCTGATCCTCGCGCCGATCGCTCTGTGCGTTGTCATCGCGGCCAGCGACGTGACGATACAGGTTGCCTTCCTCCTTCCGGTCGTCCTGTTGCTGGGTCTGTTCGCGTCCGAGCGTCACCGGCGCCTCGACCAGACGCTCGAGCTGTCCGCGGCGTATCGCGGGACGGCCCTGTTGCTCGGCGACGTGATCGAGGCCGACGATGCCTATACGGGCCAGCACAGCCAGGGAGTCCTCGATCTCGTACTCGCCGTCGCCGATGTGATCGGCCTGGGCGAACGCGAACGGCAGGATGCGGAGCTGACTGCGCTGCTGCACGATGTCGGCAAGATCGCGATCCCGAAGACGATCATCAACAAGCCCGGGCCCCTCGACCCGGACGAACGGACGATCATGGAGACGCACACCCTCGAGGGCGAGGCGATTCTGTGTCGCGTCGGCGGCGCTCTCGCACACGTCGGCGGGCTGGTGCGGTCCTGCCATGAACGATGGGACGGCGCGGGCTATCCGGACGGCCTGCGAGGGGAGGCGATCCCCCTCGTGGCACGGATCGTCTTCGCGTGCGACGCCTTCAACGCGATGACGACCGACCGTCCGTATAGGGCTGCCCGCTCGGACGCGGACGCGATCCGCGAGCTGCGGCGCTGCACCGGCACCCACTTTGACCCGACGGTCGTTGATGCCCTCGCGTGGCTGTTCGAGCAGGGCCGACCCGGCCTTGCCCACGCCGCTTAGGAGATGGCGGAGCCGGTTCGACGCGCTTGAACGGGTCGATCCGCCGTCGACACCGGCAGCCGCCAGTACGACGTCGGACCCCGCAACCACGTGAACGGCATCTCCGGCGCCGTCAGTTGCGAGCGGTCTCGACTCATCTGATCTTCAGCGTCTGGTCGAGTCCGCCGTCGCCGCGAACGGTTCTGCACGCCCCGACGACGTCGCGGTCTTGGCCGTCCGCATGAACGGTCGGTAGGGCGACGAAGAAGGTGCGAGGAGACGTGCCCGACCCGCGACGAGAAGAACGCACCCGACACGATCAACGACCTCGTGGCCGATTTCAGTCAAGCCGGGTCAGCAGATCGCCCGGCTGGCAGTCCAGCGCGGCGCAGAGCGCCGTCAGGGTCGAGAACCGGATCGCGCGGGCGCGTCCGTTCTTCAGGATCGACAGGTTCACGATCGTGACGTCCGCCCGCTCGGCCAGCTCCGTCAAGGTCATGCCGCGCTGCTCGAGCAGCCGGTCGAGATGCACGGAGATCCGGTGTTCGGCTCCGGTTCGTGGCACCTCAGACCATTCCCTCGACGTCGTCTCGGAGTCGGAGCCCGTGTGCGAACACCTCGGCCAGGATGAACACGCCGAGGCCGGCGACCAGGGCTCCTCCTGGCACCTCCAGGCCTGCGCTCGCGTAGTCGCCGAACTCGCTCTGGGGCAGGCTGTTGAACAGCGACAGTCGGAGGACCCAGTTGACCAGCTCGGCGGCCGGCACGCCCACGACGAGAAGGAAGCCCAGTCCACGCAGCCGACGGACGTTGGCAGGGTCGAAGGGCGCGCCGCGGCGGACCGAGCGTGCGAGGCCCCAGAGCAGCCACAGACCGACGACGATCAGCGCGATCTGGGTCAGGTCGAGACCGGCGGCCAGCGCAATCTGCCCGGCGGATGGGTCGTTCAGATGCACGGTCACCGGGAGCCATTCGGACCGCTCGACGGCTGCCGGCAGTTGCATCTGCTCCATCGGCAGCTCGAGGTGGACGGCAACCTCGTCGCCGCCGAGCAGACGATCGCCGCCCCGCACGATCCCGGTCGCCGTATCGATGATCAGCACCCCGCCGAAAGCGAGGGCCAGCACGCCGAAGAGCGTGACGAGGCGGTAGCCGATCGCCGCAGCGCGCGATGTCGCGACACCGCTCATGTCATTCTCCTTATCGATAATCGATGTTATCGATCAACGATAAGTATCGGCGAGAAGCATGTCAAGCCGGTGAGGTCCTCGCGTGGCTGTTCGAGCAGGGCCGACCCGGCCCTTGCCCGCGCCGCTGGGGAGATTGTGGAGCCGGCTAGACGCGCTTGAAGGGATCGATCCAGAGCTGATCGAGCTGTGCCGTGCCCGACTCGACGACGAACCGGATCCGTACGCTGGTCGAGTAGTCGGGGCTCTGCAACGCCAACGCGTTGGCGACGAGTAGCAGCACCGGCGACGGCGCGACGCTGCTCGTCAACTGCACGCGGCCGGCCGTAATCACGCGCTGGTTGGCGGTCAGGACCTCGATCCGGACGATGCCGCGGTTACTGCTGTGGGCGAAAAACCGGAACGTCGGCGAGTCGACCCCGATGCAGAAGGCGGGCGTGGTGGCGCTGTGGCCCTTCGGCACGGTCAGGCCGCCGCCGGCCACCACCGTTTCGGGGGTGAGCGCCCAAGCCGTCGACACGGGCAGCCGCCAGTACGACATCAGGTCCATGTACGCCCTGAAGGGCGTCTCGAGCTTCCGCTCCTCGCAGCGGCCCCTGAGGATCGTCTTGTCCGAGATACCGGCGACGTACGCGCGAAGCAGGGCCGCACCATCCGGATACGGCGAACCGAGCTGGCTGTTCATCGCGTTCGCGTCGAGCGACGAGTTCGGGATCAACGTCGCCGCGCTCGCTGCGGGAACGAACGCCAGAGCGGCACAGGCGATCGCCACCGTGCGAAGCAGCGGCGGCAGGGGCTTGGGGCGATGTGGGGAGCTGGGCACAGTCGTTCCTCGGGCGGGGGACGACGCGTACAATGACGATCCCGTTGGCCCCTGATCACCCTCGATCGAGGGATTCCAGCGCCTCCGCCAGGGGGCCCGGAACGGGCATCGTTGCGTCCGTGGTCGGCGTCGGTGTCATCGAGTGCCGGCGCACGGTCCGACGACATCGAGCGGTCACTGGCGGAACGGACGGTTCGGGTTTTCATGCGCCGGGCATACCCCCCCATGGCGACGAAGACGGATTTCACCGAGCAGGAATGGAAAGCGCTGCAGGGCGCGGTCACGGGTGCGGGCCTCTGGGTCGCAGCCGCCGACCGAGGGTTCTTCGACAGCTTCAAGGAGGCGAGCGCGCTCGCGCACCATCTGCGCGATGCGCACGAGAAGAGCGACAGTGCGCTGGTCCGGGACATCGCCGGCGGGACCGACCGGCCCTTCGGGATGACCGCGTCGCCGGCTGAGATGGAGCAGGCGACGACGGACGCTCTGCGGGAGGCGCTGGCCGCGCTGGAGACGAAGTCGGCACAGGACGTCCCCGCCTACAGGCGACTCATCCAGGACGTCGCCGAGTCGGTCGCCAACGCCGCGAAAGGCGTCTCAGCGAGCGAGAATGAGGCGCTCGGGCGCATCAAGGTCGTGCTCGCGCGCTGAGCCGCCGGCCTAGCCCGCGTCGAGCAGCGCGTTGATCATCGCCTCGAGGCCGTCCTCGACGCGTTGGCGCTCCACGGCGCGGCGCCGGTCCGCGGCTGCAACCGTCCCGCGCGACGCGTGCTCGCGGCTCCTGCCGATCGCGTTGACGAGCGCGGCGCGGTACCGCCAGTACTCCGCCTCGGCGGACAGCACCATCTCCGCCGATTCGAACGCGGCGAGCGCGGTTCTCGTGACGGGCGACATCGGGCCGTAGTGCCGGTGGAGCGCGTCGAGGTGCGTCGCGGCGACGGCCGGCGGCAGAGCTGCCTTGATCGCATCCGACCGCTGGAAGCACCCCGCGACGTCGGTCTCCGCGACGGCTTCCGCCGATCGGTCGCGCACGATCGAGAGAACCTGCTGGAGCGACTCGACTGCGCCGTCCGCCGCTGCATGACGCGACATGCGGCGATCACCGGGGCCCGATGCCATCGCGACTGGCGGGCTGCTCGCCGCCGCAGGCCGCTGGTCCCTGCGGCCCAGCCGTCCCCAGACAGAGGTGCGTTCGCTCAACGATCTGCCTCGCTCCCACGACGAGAAGACCACCCGTGTCAAAGCCGTCACGGGTTCCCCGTCTCACCCTAGTTGCACGTCGCGCGATTCGGGTGCCCGACGCGACAAGCGGCGATCGGATAGGTAGATTTTAATTCGGATGCCTGAAATACTTTGTGCGATGTGATTTCCACCGGCCCTCATCAACCACCGGCAGCGACGGTGAGCACTGCGCCCGTCCGTCCATCGCGGGCGATCGATCAGGATCTTCGCGCGCGCGCTCGCCGCGTCATCCCGGGCGGGATGTACGGCCACCTGGACACGAGCCGCTTCACCGACGACTACCCCCAGTTCCTCGCTCGGGGTGAGGGCGCCCGCGTCTGGGACGTGGACGGTCGCGAGTTCATCGACCTGATGTGCGCCTTCGGCCCGATCCTGCTGGGCCATGCCCACCCAGAGGTCGACGCGGCGGCCGCCGCCACCTCGGCCCGGGGCGACGTCCTCAACTGCCCCGGTCCCGAGATGGTGGAGCTGGCCGAGGTGCTCGTCGACGAGGTGGAGCACGCCGACTGGGCGATGTTCGCCAAGAACGGCTCGGACGTCACCAACCTGGCCGTGGTCGTGGCCCGCGCCCACACCCGGCGGCGCAAGGTCCTGAAGGCCCGCGGCTCCTATCACGGCATCGGGCCCTGGACACTGCCGCCCGAGTCGCCCGGCACGACGCTCGACGACCACGCCAACACCGTGTACTTCGGCTACAACGACCTCGCGTCGGTCGAGGCGGCAGTGCTCGACGCCGGCGAGGACGACATCGCAGCGATCATGTGCACGCCGCACCGCCACGACGTGTACATCGACCAGGAGCCCGTCGATCCGGCGTTCGCCCGCGGCGTCCGCGACATCTGCGATCGCGTCGGAGCGGTGCTGATCATCGACGACATCCGTTGCGGGCCGCGCATCGATCTTCGCGGCGGCTGGGCGTCGGTGGGGGTCAAGGCGGATCTGAGCGCGTGGAGCAAGGCGCTGGCCAACGGGTATCCCCTCGCTGCCCTGCTGGGCACGGCGCCGCTCGCCGAGTCGGCCGCGGCGATCACCGCCACCGGCTCGTTCTGGTTCGCCGCCGCCCCGATGGCCGCGGCGCTGACGACGATCCGCCTGCTCACGGAGACCGACGGCATCGGCCGCATGCACGCCTCCGGCACACGCCTCCAGGAGGGGCTGCGCGCCCAGGCCCAGGCCCACGACCTGGCCGTCAGCGTGACCGGCCCTCCGCAGATGCCGCTGCTGCTGTTCGCCGGCGATCCCGAGTTCGCCCGAGCGCTCGCCTGGTCGGGAGCCTGCGCCGCGAACGGCGTCTACCTGCACCCGGTGCACAACTGGTTTCTGAGCACGGCCCATGACGAGGCGACGATCGACGAGGTCCTGGAACGGACCGACGCGGCGTTCGCCGTGGTCCGCGACCGCTTCGGGGCGAGCTGAGCCGATGGCCTCCGCGTTCGGCACCAGCGACCGGCAGGCCCTCGTCGACGCGTCGCGGGCGATCGGCCAGAGCGGTATGGTCGTGGGCTCGGCGGGCAACCTCAGCCTGCGCTCCGGCGACCGCATGCTGATCACGCCCCGCGGAGCCGGGCTCGGGGTCGTCGATCCCTCGGATCTGGTCGAGGTGACGCTCGCGGATGGATCGGTCGCCGCCGATCACGCCTCGGCCAGCCGGCCGTCGTCGGAGACGCCGCTGCACCGCGCGATCTACGGCGCGGTCGACGCCGGCGCGATCGTCCACACGCACGCCCACTACTGCACGGTGCTGAGCACCCTCGTCGACGAGCTGCCCGCGATCCACTACGCCATCGCGGCGTTCGGCGGCCCGATCCGGGTGGCGGGGTACGAGACGTTCGGCACCGACGCCCTCGCCGGCGCGGTTGGCGCGGCGCTGACCGACCGACGCGCCGTCCTGATGGCCAACCACGGCGCGGTCGTCGCCGGTCGCGACATCGAGCACGCCACCGCCCTCGCGCTCCAGCTGGAATGGGTGGCCTCGGTCTACTACCACGCGCTGTGCGCGGGCAGCCCGAGGATCCTCTCCGAGGCGGAGCTCGGTAGCGTCGTCGACCAGCGGCGCGCGTTGCGCTACGACCTCGAGGAGCTCCCCACGTGATCGATCCGGCCGGCGCCGACGCGCTGTGTGCGTCGCATCCGAAGGTGGTCGCCGCGGGGACCGTCACCATGGATGTGCTCGGCCGCCCGGTGGCCGAGCTCCCGGTCGGCCAGAGGACCCTGATCCTCGACGAGATCCGCCCCACACCGGCCGGGACCGCCGGGGGAACCGCGGTCGACCTGGCGCGCCTCGGCGCCCGCGTGGTGGCGCTCGGCGCGATCGGCGACGATCTGGCCGGCGACTTCGTCGTGCACGCGCTCGGTTCGCAGGGCGTCGACGCATCATCGCTGCGGCGCAGGACCGATGTGCAGACGTCCTGCACGATGCTCCCCATCCACCCCGACGGCAGCCGCCCGGCGTGGCATGTGCGCGGCGCCAACAGCACGTTCGCGATCGATGACGTCGACTGGGACGCCGTCGAGGGCGCCGGGGCCGTGCATCTCGGCGGACTGACCGCGCTGCCCGCCCTCGACGGCGCGCCGGCGGGGCGCCTGCTGGCCCGGGCCCGCGCGCATGGGGCGCTGACCACGGCGGACTTCCTCGGCGTCCGCGGCGACGATGTCCCGTCGCTGCTCGCGCCGGTGCTGCCGCATGTCGACATCTTCATGCCGAACGAGGGCGAGGCCCTGCGCGTGGCGAACGATCCGGACTGCGTCACCGCCGCGCGACGGCTGCGCGACCTCGGCGCACGCTGCGTGATCATCAAGCGCGGTCCCGACGGTTGCCTGATCGTCGACGACGACGGCGAGCGGACGCTCCCCGCGCACGATGCGCCGGTCGTCGACACCACCGGCTGCGGCGATGCGTTCTGCGCGGGGGTCATCGTCGCCCGGATGGCCGGCTGGAGCATCGACGACGCCGCCGCGCTGGGCTGCGCGACGGGTGCGCTCAACCTGCGCGGCCTCGGCTCCGATGCCGGCGCCGCGAGCGTCGACGAGGCGCTCGCGTTCATGCGTGACGCGCCGCTCCGGAGCGTTCCGTCCGTACCCGGAGATCCAGGCCTCGGACGGCTGCGCCAGCTGTCGGAGGCCGGCTGATGCCCAAGGACGTCAACCACGACGAGCGCCGCGAGGAGCTGGCGGAGTCGGTGTGGCGGGTGGTCGCGCGCGACGGCCTGGAGGGGGCGACGATCCGTGGCATCGCCCGCGAGACGGGGTGGTCGGCGGGCGCGCTGGCGCACTACTTCGCCGACAAGGACGACATGCTCGAGTCGGCGCTGCGCATCGCCTACGAGCGGATCGCCGCACGCTGGGACGCGCGGCTCGAGGGTCTCATGGGCATCGCCGCACTGCGCGAGCTGGTGCTGGACAACCTGCCCCTCGACGACGAGCGCGAGCTGGAGACCAAGTTCCTCATGAACTACTGGAGCCGCGCGATCCGCGGCGGCGACGGAATTCCGCGCCCGCCGCACGGCGGTCTGCCGCTGATCGATCGCCTGACCCTGCTGGCCGGCGACGCGCAGCGGGCCGGCGAGATCACCACCGAGCGCTCGCCCGAGGATATCGCCGAGCTGCTGCTGGGGCTGATCGACGGATTCAGCCTGCACGCGCTCCTCGACCCCGACCGGCTGGGCCGCGAGCGGCAGATCGCGCTGATCGAGCAGGAGCTCGCCCGGATGAGCAGGCCCCCGGGTGCCGCGTGCAAACCCACCGCGAGGAGATCGCATGCCTAGTGCGCCATACGTCCAGACTGTGGATGGCCCGGTGGCGCCCGAGGAGCTGGGGGTTACGCTGACCCACGAGCACGTGTTCCTGGAGATGTGGGCGAACGACGGCCAGGGCTACGTGGGTCAGCTGCGCGACGAGGACGTCCTGTGCTCAGAACTCACGGCCTTCCGCGAGACAGGCGGCTCGTGCCTGGTCGACCAGACACCGGGCGGCTCAGGGCGGGATCCACTTGGACTGCGGCGGCTGTCGGCTCGCAGCGGCCTGAAGATCGTCACCGGCTGCGGCTGGTACACCGAGCCGTTCTATCCCCCCGCGGATGACCTGGCCCGCCGCAGCACCGCCGAGATCGCCGAGCAGCTGGTCGGCGAGATCACCGGCGGCTTCGGAGCGACGGGCGTCCGCCCCGGGATCATCGGCGAGATCGGCGCCAGCCAGGGTTGGATCTCCCCGTTGGAGGAACGCGTCCACCGCGCGGCCGCCCGCGCCCAGGCGCGCACCGGCCTGCCGCTCGCCACCCACACGCTCTACCAGGCCACCGGCAAGGCCCAGATGGCGCTCTTCGACGAAGAGGGCGTCGACCCACGACGGGTCTGTATCGGCCACTGCGACACCTTCCCCTCGCTGGACTACTGCCTGGCCGTCGCGCGCTGGGGCGGCTACGTCTCGATCGACAACGTCGGCCACCAGCTCGGCGACCACGAGGACCAGGTCCTCCGTCTCGTGGTGGGCCTGCTGGACGCCGGTCATCAGACGCAGATACTCCTCTCCCAGGACGTCGGCCAGGTCGCCGAGCTGCGCGCTCGTGGCGGCCGTGGGTACACGTACCTCGCCGAGACGTTCCTGCCCCGCCTGCGGAGCTCGGGTGTCACCGAGGACACGATCCGCACCCTCACCGTGGAAAACCCGCGGCGCTGGCTGACGATCACCGAGCCCGCGCCCCGATAGCCGAACGCCCGACCCGAAGGAGACCGACCGACCCATGCTGGATACCGAGATCAGGGCCGCCGACATCGATCTTTCGGACCCGGGGTTCTGGGCCCTGCCGCGTGACCGGCGGTACGCCGCCTTCGACCTCCTGCGCCGCGACGCACCCGTGAGCTGGCAGAAGCCACCGGTCGCCTGGTCGTCGCCGGACTATCCGCCGCTGCCCGGGTACTGGGCCGTCACGCGGCACGCCGACGTGCGGACGGTGGGTCGCGATACGAGGCGCTTCACCACCAACCACGGCGTCTCGCCGTACGACAACCGTGACGGCGAGGATCGGCTGCTGATCGAGTCGTGGATGGTCCTCGATCCGCCGGAGGTGCACAAGTTCCGCGGGATCTTCGCCAAGGCGTTCGCGCCGCGGATGATCGCGTCGCTCGAGGGCTGGGTCGAGAGGGCGGTCACCGATGCGATCGCGCGGATCGCCGACCGCGGCGAGTGCGACTTCTTCCACGACCTCACGCACGACTTCCCGATCACCGTGATCTGCGACATGCTCGGCATTCCGCAGTCCGACCGGGCCCACTTCACGCACACGATGGACGTCGTCTTCGGCGGGTACGGCACGACGGGCAGCAGCCGCGAGTCGACCGACGCGGTGCGCGAGCTGAACGAGTACGGCAGCGAGCTGGCCCGGCACCGTCGGCGCAAGCCCACCGACGACCTGATCAGCGCACTCGCCCACGCCGAGATCGACGGACAGTCGCTGAGCGACGTCGATCTGGGGTCGTCGTTCTTCAACATCGCCAGCGGCGGCATGGAGACGACGGGCACGGCGGCCGCGCACTGCCTGATCAACCTGAGCAGGCACCCGGATGAGCGGCGGCGTTGGCAGGGGAACTTCGACGCGCTCGCCCCGACGGCGATCGACGAGCTGCTGCGCTGGGCTCCGGTCGTCATCTCCTTCCGTCGCGTCGCTCGCGTCGACACCGAGCTGAGCGGCCAGCCGATCGCCGCGGGCGACCACGTCTACATGTTCTTCCCGGCCGCCAACTTCGACCCGGCGGTGTTCGCCGACCCGTACACGTTCGATCTCGGACGGGACCCGAACCCGCACGTCAGCTTCGGATTCGGCCCGCACTTCTGCATCGGCAACGAGCTCGCCCGCATGGAGCTGAGGACCTTCTTCCGCGAGCTCTTCCGGACGCTGCCGGACATCGACCTCGCCGGCGAGCCCGTGTGGGCGGGCCACCCGTTTCTCGACCCGGTGGAGTCGCTGCCGTGCAGCTACACGCCGAACCCCACCGCTGCCGCGCGGTAGCCGGACTGCTCGGCCCGGCGGTGGTAGGGTGGTCATCCACCTGCTCGTCCGTCGCGAGCAGGCTTCGCTCGATCTAGGACACAGCGCCGCTGGCCGCGATCGCCGGGGCGTCTCCCTATCTCTTCGGCCGAGAGGGAGGTGCCCGTGCCAGATCGAGGCGCGCCCGAGAGATCACCGTGGATCGTGCACGTTGAGCTCTTCGACGACCACGGCGCGATCGTCGCGGTGGACGGCGATCTCGACCTGGCGACGGCGCCGCAGATCGAGGCGGTGATCGCGGGGATGATCGGCTCGGGCCATCGGCACCTGGTGATCGACCTGAGCGGCGCGACGGCTCTCGACACCAGGGCGATGCAATCGCTCCTCTCCGCGCTGGAACCGCTGCGAGACGAGCCGGCCGCGGTCGTGGCGCTCGCCGGCTGCAACGGCGCCGTGTCGCGGTCGTTGACCATCGGTCGGATCGGCGAGATGTTCAGCCGGTTCGACACGCGCGGCGCCGCCATCAGCGGCGTGACGGATCCGGCGCAGTCGCTCTGCCAGACGTGGCGCGAAGCCCGCTGAGCTGACGGGGGTGGACCAGCACCACAAGGCGGTCTGCGAACCGTTCCCGACACAGGCACGAACGGTGGGTACCTCGCTTCGATAGCGGCGAGTCACGAGGAACGGCGGCGCAGTCGCGCCGCTTCATCTGGCCCAATCCCTCGCCGTCGATGCCCTCTCCGATCGGTCACGTACAGCGACCCTCGTCGCTGCGCTGTGACTGACGTCGCCCGCTCGGCGGCGTCGGAGTTCCGTCGGCTTCCCGCGCTCGCGGTCGAGCAGGGCGTGCCCCGTGGTCCATTCCCACCGAAAGGCTCATCCGTGCCTGAACATCTCACGCTCCAGGTCGTCGACCTGGACGGCTCCGTCAAGGAGTCCCTGGACGAGGCGCGCTCCATGTCGCGGCTCTCGTTCCTCACGAAGGCGCTGGCCGTCGGCGGCACGATCGTCGTCGGCGGCGTCCTGATCGGCGGCCTCCCGAAGCTGGCCTTCGGAGCGCCGTCGGCCGCGCAGGATGCCGACATCCTCAACTTCGCCCTGCTGCTCGAGTACCTCGAGGCGGGCTTCTACGCCGAGGCCGTCGACGGTGGCGCGCTCACGGGCGAGACGCTGGACTTCGCGACGACCGTGCTCGCCCACGAGCAGGCACACGTCGACTTCCTGAAGACCGCGCTCGGCTCGGCGGCGATTGCGCAGCCGACGCTCGACTTCAAGGGCACCACGGCGGACCTGGCCATGTTCCAGGCCACCGCGATGGTGCTCGAGGACACCGGCGTCGCGGCGTACAACGGCCAGGGCCCGAACCTGACGAAGAAGACCCTCGGCGCAGCCGCGCAGATCGTCTCGGTCGAGGCGCGCCACGCCGCCTGGATCAGGGACATCGTCAAGAAGGCGCCGGCGCCGGACATCCTCGATCCCGCCAAGACCAAGGACGAGGTCACGGCCGCTGTGACCGCCACCGGCTTCATCACGTCGTGACCCACCTGCAACCACTTCCGGAGGCTCGCCCCATGACCGACCAGCCCACGCTCGCCCAGATCGACGCGGACGGCGCCCTCGCCGAGGCCGCCGATGCCGTCACCCGGCCGGACGACCCCAACCGGGGCGACTTCCTCCGCAAGACGGCCGTCGTCGGTGGCCTCGTCGGCGCCGGCGCCCTGCTCGCCACGGCGTCGACCGCCGAGGCCGCGACCAGCGACATCGACATCCTCAACTTTGCCCTGACGCTCGAGTACCTCGAGGCTGCCTTCTACACCGAGGCGGTCGCCAACGGCGCCCTGACCGGACGGACGGCGGAGTTCGCGAAGACCGTCAAGGAGCACGAGATCGCGCACGTCGCGGCCCTCAAGGACGTGCTCGGCTCGAAGGCCGTCGCCAAGCCGACGTTCAACTTCCAGGGCACGACCGAGGACGAGGACAAGTTCACCGCCACGGCGATCGTGCTCGAGGACACCGGCGTCGCCGCCTACAAAGGCCAGGCCGGTCTGATCAAGGACGACGCGGTCCTCAAGGCCGCGCTGTCGATCCACACGGTGGAGGCGCGCCACGCCGCCTGGATCCGCAACATCGTCCGCGAGGCTCCGGCACCGGTCGGGTTCGACGAGCCGATGACCATGGCCCAGGTGCTCGCCGCCGTCAAGAAGACGAACTTCATCTGGACGACCGCGACCACCAACTCGACCCGCGCGCCGGGCTTCACCGGGTGACCCGAACCGCCCGCATCCTGCGGATCGGCGGTGGCGGCGTAGCCCTCGGGCTCGCCGTCATCGCCGTCGCGGCCCTGCGCCCCGGTCCAAGCGGTGGGTCGGTCGCGCCGCCCGTGGTCCTGACCGCTCCGCCCATCGTCACCACTGCGGCGCCATCGGCCGCTGCCCCCGTGCAGGCCCCAGAGGAGGACGGCGACACGCGCTACTCGCTGGACACGCCGGACGTGCAGTCGGTCTGGGCAACAGTCGAGAAGCCGGTTGCCGCTCGCAAGCGGCCGGCAGCCGACAGTAAGGTCGTCGGCAAGCTCTCCACCCGCACGCCCGAGGGAACCACCGGCAACGTCCTGCTGCTGGAGCGCGCCGTCATCGACGGCGAGATCTGGCTCCGCGTCCGGTTGCCGATCCTGCCGAACGGCACGGACGGCTGGGTGCCGCGCGACGCGCTCGGCAGCTACCACTACGTGACCACGAACCTGGTGATCGATCGCAAGGATCTCAAGGCGACGCTCTACAACCGCGGCAAGGCGGTCTTCACGGCGCCGATCGGCATCGGCACCTCGGCCGCGCCGACGCCGGCCGGGAAGTTCTACATCCGCAACAAGCTGGCAGGCTTCTCCGGTGCCGCGTTCTACGGCCCGGTCGCGTTCGGCACCAGCGCCCGGTCCGCGGTGCTGACCGACTGGCCCGACGGTGGCTACATCGGCATCCACGGCACCGACACA
Source organism: uncultured Actinomycetes bacterium (assembly GCA_963722525.1). Taxonomy (GTDB): domain Bacteria; phylum Actinomycetota; class Thermoleophilia; order Gaiellales; family F1-60-MAGs149; genus VFJZ01. The sequence goes on from CAVRMM010000002.1 coordinate 3,529,329, forward strand.
CCGAGGATCCTCCCGGGCCGCGTCTCGCACGGATGCATCCGCCTGCGCAACGCCGACATCGAGCGGCTCGCCCGGATGATGCCCGTCGGATCGCCCGTCACCATCCTGTGAGGACGCCGTCTGGTCTTCGCTGCGCCCCGCATGCATCGCCGGGGCGGAACTGCACGCGTAACTCTCGACTGCCGGTGGACGCGACTCTGTCGCCTGGCGGCGGTCCCAACGAGGAGGTTGTACGCCATGTTCGGTAACACGATTGGTCCGGCCGAGATCGGCATCGTTCTCGCCATTGCACTGCTCATCTTCGGGCCGAAGAAGCTGCCCGAGCTCGGCAAGGGCCTCGGACGGGGCATGCGCGACTTCAAGCGCGCCGTGACCGGCGACGACGCGGTCGACCGCAAGATCGAGGAAGACGGAATCAACTTCGTGCCCGCTCCGGAGCGCATCGCCACGGTGGTCCAGGTCGTCGAGCCCACGGTGGTCGAGGTCGAGCCCACGGTGGTCGGCGTCAAGGTGACGGCCGCAGCGGACGAAGGCCGCTAGGTGGCAGTTCCCGGCATGCGGTTCCGCGTCCGCCGGGTCTCGCACGACGAGGAAGTCACGGTCGTCGAGCACCTCGACGAGCTGCGAGACCGGCTGCTGATATCACTGATCTGCCTCGGCGTGGCCTTCTCGGTGGCGTTCTGGCGGCACGAGGACATCGTCCAGCTGCTCATCCGGCAGATTCCGAAGACCACTGACGGACGACAGATCGACCTGGTCGTGCTCGCCGTCGGCGAGCAGTTCAAGATCGCCGTCACGATCTCGTTCTGGGCCGCCGTGATCGTGGCGCTGCCGGTGCTGTTCTACCAGCTGTACGCCTACGTCCTGCCGGCGTTCAACCCGGATCGCTCCGCCCGCACCTGGCCGCTGCTGATCCTGGTGCCGTCGCTGTTCGTCTGCGGCGCGGTGTTCGCGTACATCGTCGTGATCCCGGCCGCCGCCGAGTTCCTGCTGCAGTTCGACTCCGAGCTGTACCTCGTGCAGCCGCGCGCGCTCGACTGGTACGAGTTCTGCGTCACCATGATGCTCGCGCTCGGGCTGATCTTCGAGCTGCCGGCCGCGGTGCTGATGCTGGCCCGCCTCGGGATCGTCAACTCGCGGATGCTGCGCACGTACCGCAAATACGCCATCGTCGCCCTCGCAGTGCTCGCCGCAGCGCTCCCCGGCGTCGACCCGGTATCGATGATCATGGAGTTCATCCCGCTGATCGTGCTGTACGAGTTGTCCATCCTGCTCGCCAGGCTGGTGGAGCGGGACAACGTCGGCAGCGAGGTCCCGCTGTAGGTTCAATGCGCTTGTGTATACTTGATAAATATGTCAGGTATGCAATCAGGCGGGAATAGACAGCTGGCCGATATCAAGGCGGAGCTGTTCAAGGCGCTGGCCCATCCGTCGCGCGTTCGCGTGCTCGAGATCCTGGTGGACGGCGAACGGACGGTGTCGGAGCTCGTGGGCGAGGTGGGCATCGAGGCCTCGCACCTGTCGCAGCAGCTCGCCGTGCTGCGGCGGGCCGGCCTCGTGACGACGCGGCGGGAGGGAACCTCCGTCGTCTACGCGCTCCGCGACGACACGGTCGCCGAGCTCCTGGCGGTGGCGAAGCGGTTCCTCCTGACGTCGCTCCAGGACACGCGCGACCTGCTGACGGATCTGGCTGCCGAGGTCGCATCACGTTGATGACGTCGTTGCGCCGTGGTCTCGGCGACCTGCGACCGCGACGCTCCGACTACGACGGTCTCCGCGAGGGCTGGCGCGACGACGCGATCGCAGGAGTGACGGTGGCCGTGGTCGCGCTGCCGCTGGCCCTGGCCTTCGGCATCACGACGGGTCTGGGTGCGGCGGCGGGCCTCACGACTGCGATCGTCGCCGGCGTCGTCGCCGGCGTGTTCGGCGGCTCGAACTTCCAGGTTTCCGGACCGACCGGCGCGATGACGGTCGTCCTCGTGCCGCTGGTCGCGCAGGACGGTGCGGGCGCGGTGGCGGCGATCGGCATCCTCGCCGGCGTGATCGTGATCGTGGCCGGTGCGATGCGCCTCGGGCGGTTCCTCGCGTTCATCCCGTGGCCCGTCATCGAGGGCTTCGCCGTCGGCATCGCGGCGATCATCTTCCTGCAGCAGGTGCCCGCCGCACTCGGCGTCGCGCAGCCCGACGGGGAGAATGCCGCGGCGGTCGCCGTACGGGCCGTGAGCGCGATCGACGCGGGCTCGCTCCGCACGCTCGCGCTGGTCGGCCTGGTGGCGGTCGTGATGCTGGTCGGGTCGCGACGCTCGCCCCGGTTTCCCGGCTCGCTGGCCGCCGTCGTCGCCGCCACCGTCCTGGCCGAGGCCCTGGGCTGGCCGGTCGCGCGGATCGGCGCACTCCCCGACGCCTTGCCGATGCCGTCGCTGCCGGTCTTCGACCTCGACCGGCTCGGTACCTATCTGCCCGCGGCGTTCGCCGTCGCGCTGCTCGCTGCGATCGAGAGCCTCCTCTCCGCCAAGGTCGCCGACGGCATGGCCGACGCCTCACCGCACGATCCGGATCGCGAACTCGTCGGGCAGGGCCTCGCGAACGTGGTGTCGCCGCTGTTCGGCGGCATGCCCGCGACCGGTGCCATCGCCCGGACCGCCGTCAACGTCCGGGCCGGCGCGCGCACGCGAGCGGCGACGATCGTGCACGCCGGGACGCTGCTGCTCGTCGCCGTCGCCGCCGGGTCGGTCGTCGCGCGCATCCCGCTCGCCGCTCTCGCGGGCGTCCTGATCGTGACGGCGGTCCGGATGGTCGATCGCTTCGCCGTTCGCTCGGTGCTGCGCAGCACGCGCTCCGACGCGGTCGTGCTCGCGCTGACGGCGATGACGACCATCGCCTTCGATCTCGTTGCCGCCGTCGAGGTCGGTCTCGTGGCGGCGGGCCTGCTGACCCTCCGCAAGGTGGCCCGCGCCGCGACGCTGACCCCCGTCGCGATCGAGGTCGACGCCGACCTCGAGCACACACTGCTGCACGAGCGGATCGTCGCCTACCGCATCGACGGCGCGCTGTTCTTCGGCGCTGCCCAGCGGTTCCTCGACGAGCTCACACGGGTCGGCGACGTCGAGGTCGTCATCCTCCGCCTGCCGGGCTTGCAGGTCCTCGACGCGACCGGAGCCCAGGCGCTAGGCGCGATCGTCGACCAGCTCCAGCAGCGCGGCATCATCGTGCTGCTGAAGGGTCCGCGACCGGAGCACGAGCGTATCCTCGGCGCCGTCGGCGCACTCGAGCACGTGCGCGCCCGCGGGCATCTGTTCGCCGAGCTCGCCGACGCCGTCGCGCACGCGCGCCTGCACGTGCGTCGTGCGGACGGCGCCGCGAGCTGCTGACTCATCCCACGGCCGCGTCGCCGCAGGCCGCCACCGGCGCCGCCGCGGGGCTGCTCTCCTTCACCGCCCGGATGTCGGCGATCAGCTGCCGGGTCTGCGCGTCCTGCTCGAGCTCCTCGTACAGCGGCGCGGTGGCCTTCTCCAGCGCCGCCACGTCGTCCGCCGAGGCGAGGACGACGCTGCCGCCGCCGTCGCAGTACGCCTTTGCGGCGTCCGCGTCGGTCGGCGTCTTCGCGATCGCCCACTCTCGGGTCTTCGCAGCCGCGTCGAGCAGCACCGCGCGCTGGTCCTCCGTGAGACTCTCCTGCACCTTCTGGTTGATCACCAGCGAGTTGACCTTCGGGAAGAAGGTGACGTTGCCGGTCGACGTGCCGGTGACGTCGATCAGGTAGCTCGACTCCATCGCCGCCTGGGTGGCCGCATCGATCTCGCTCTGGGTGACCTTGGCGTCCAGCAGCTGGAACATCGAGGCGATGGTGGCGGAGGTGGGCGAGCGGATCACCTGGTCCTCGTAGTCCTCCGGGCCGAGGACCGGCCCGGAGAGGCCGAACGGATGGCGCAGGCCTTCCGGGAACAGCGCCAGCCCGACGACGCCCGCCTTGTCGAGGCCGGACATCAGCTCGTCCGCGACCGGCGGGGCGACGACCTGGTCGAGCACCTCGTCGCTCGCGACGAGGAACGGCGCGTTGAGCGCGCGCAGGCTGGTGACGCCCTCCGTATCCCAGGCGCGCGACGGGATCAGGCCCATCTCGAGGTCGCCGGCGACGACCATCCGCGCGACCCGCTGGTCCCAGTCGTCGCCGTCACCCGCGGCGTGCAGGGTGGGCTGGACGGAGATCGTGCCGCCGGACAGGTCCTTCACCTGGCGCGCGAACTCCAGGATCTGGTCGGTCGACGGCTTGCCGATGTCGTCGTCCGTGCCGACGCGCAGGGTGACGGCGGGCTCGGCAGCCGCACTGGCGGCCTGCGTGCTGACAGCGGCGGCCGGCGGGGACGAACTCCCAGCCTTCGTGTCCGAGCCGCCTCCGCAGCCTGCGGTCGCGATCGCCAGGACCGCGAGGCCCGCCAGCATCCCGTTTCGCGTGCCGTGCATGTCCGCTCCTTCCCGTGGATGCGGCGATGTTCGGCGGCGACCCTACCGGGCGACTACCGGCGGGCTATCGGAGGCTAGTCCGGGAGTCAGCGACCGGGGAGCTTGGGCAGCTTCACCGGCGGGACCGTCACCGTCGGCAACGTGATGGGCGGAACCGTGACGGCAGGGGCCGTCACCGGCGGGACGTCGACCCCCGGCACGGTCGCGATCGGTGTCGCGATGTCCGGCGTGGTGACGCGCGGCGTGGTGACGGGTGGAGTCGTCACACCCGGCGTCCCGACGTTCGGGGTCGTGACGCCGGGCGTCTCCGGCGGCAGGTCGGCATCGACCGGCAGGTCATCGGTGACCGCGGTGTCGCCGTCGCCCGTGCCCGTCGTACCCGTCGCCGTCGTGGTCGGCGGATCCAGCGTGGACGTGGTGTCACCCGGGCCGAGGTCGGCGTCGCTACCGGCCGAACCGGGCGTTGCCGGCGCCGCGCCGGACGAGCCCGATCCGTCACCTGCGAACGCCGCGTTGCGCGACGACGAGCCGTCGCGCACGAACGTCGTCGCGTCCGCTGCCGCCGGCTCCGCGGCGGCGGCGCTGACGCTCGGCTGCGGTGCGACGTAGTGGCGGGCGGCGACCACACCGCCGCCGCCCGCGACGACCAGCGCCGCGCTGGCGGCGACCGTGGCAGCCGTGCCTGTCGTGTGGAGGGCGGTCGCGTGGAAGAGCGAGGACACGCGCTCGAGCAATGCTGTGAGGGGCGACAGCGGCGCCGCGCCACGCAGCTGGAAGCTGGCCTCGCGGTACGTGGCGAGGACCTCGCGGCAGTCGCGGCAGGTCGCGAGGTGCGTCCCCACCTCGTCGTGCACGGCGCCGGTCACCTGGCCGTCGAGGTAGCTCGACAGCACGTTGCGAATGGGCGCGCAGGCGGCTGCGACTGCGGGAACGGGGCTCTGCTCGCGGCGGTACTCGGAGCGCAGGCGCGTCCGCGCCCGGGCGAGCACGTGCGCGACGGCATCCGTCGAGATGCCCATGCTCCTGGCGATCTCCGGGTAGGTGCGGCCCTCGACCTCCCGCAGCACCAGCGCCTCGCGCTGACGGCCGTTCAGCCGCGCTGCCGAGCGACGCATCTGGTCGGCCTGCTCGACGAGCAGCGTCGCCCGGGCCGGATCGCGTTCGAGGTCGTCGTCCGAGCCCAGTCGCTCCTCGAGGAACTCGTCACAGACCTCGCGCGTGTGATCGCGACGGTCCTTGAAGTACAGGTTGCGCGCGGTGACCTGCAGGTACGCGGCGACGTTGACGTCGGCGGACAGGTGCGGCAGCCGCGCGATGAACCGCGCGAACGTCTCCTGCGCCAGGTCGTCGGCGGCGGACGGGTCACGGGTCAGCCGGAGGCACAGACGGCGGATGTCCGCGGCGTGTGCGTCATACAGGGCGGCGACGTCGACACTGCGGGCACCCGAGGCGGAGCTGGCCGCGGATGGAGCATGGTCTTTCCGGAACTCGATTCGGGCCATCTAGCACCTGGTGACATGAGGTTTGTGCGCAGCCGCCGTCCTCACGGTTGCAGCGCAAGGACTGTCATGTGCAATTTCGAGCCGGGTAAACCTGTTCGTCGTGCCAGCAGTCCGGCGCGCGCGCACCATCCGGTCGGCCTCGTCGCGGCCGATCGGGGCCGTGACGTAGAAGCCCTGTCCGAGGTCGCAGCCGAGGCTCCGCGCGCACTCCAGCTGATCCGCCCGCTCGATTCCCTCCGCCACCACGGTCAGCCCGAGCGCGCGGGCCATCTCCGCACTGGCGGCCAGCACGCGGGCGCCGCTGCGGCTGACAGCGGCCGCGGCGACCAGCGACCGGTCGATCTTGACCGCGTCCAGCGGCAGGCCGCGGAGGCAGCCGATCGAGGCACAGCCGGCGCCGAAGTCGTCGAGCGCCGTCTTCACTCCCAGCCGGCGGAGATCGTGCACCACCTGGCGGTGGGAGAGGACGTGCCGGGCCGCGGAGTTCTCGGTGATCTCGAGCCACAGCCGGTCGGCGGCCACACCGGTGGTCGCGATCGCGCCCGCCAAGTGCTCGCCGAGCTTCGGGTCGTACAGCTGCGCGCCGCAGAGGTTGATGCTGACCGCGACCGGCGCGCCGACGCCCGATGAGTTGTTCCAGGTCGCCGCGGCCCGGCACGCGTCGTGCAGGATCAGCGGCGTCAGCACCTCGAGCGCGCCGCACCGTTCGGCGTCGTCCATGAACCGCTCCGGCCCGAGCACCCCGCGCCGTGGATGGCGCCACCGCAGCAGCGCCTCGAAGGCCGCGACGTCGCCGGTTGCGAGCGAGATGATCGGCTGGTAGTCGAGGAAGAACTCGTCCAGCTGCACGCCCGCCATCAGGTCGGCGATGTGCGGGGCGTCGCGCCGTCTCGGGCTGCCCGGCACCTGGGTGACCGCGGGCGCCGGCCCGTGGCGGAGCCAGCGGTCGTGCATCGACTCGAGCGTCTCGGCGGATGCGCGGTACGGCGCTCGGCCGGCCGGCTGCTGTTGCGTGATTCGCGCGCTGTCACTGCTCGTCGTCCAGACGAACGCGTCGTTGCCGGTGTCGGCGTCATGGCCGTGTGGCATTGCGTGGCTCCTCTCGAATGGCGTCGTGAAGGTCCGTGCGAGGTGCTACGCCTCGACGCTGCGGGCATCGGTCGCCTGGGTGAGCGCGATCGCCACGACCCGCGGGTCGAACGACGTGCCGGACTGTTCGCGGAGGTGCCCCACCGCAGAGTCGACACCGCGGTCGCCCTGTCCGAGGCCGTCGACGATGGTCTCGAACGCGTTGGCGACGGCGAGGATCCTGGCACCGATCGAGATGTCGACGCCCTGCTGATGCTCGGGTACGCCGGATCCGTCCATCCGCTCGTGCATCGCGGCGACGACGTCGCTCGCGGCCTCCAGCCCGGCCGTCCGCAGCAGACGGCTGGACAACAGCGCCCGGACCGCGGTCGGCTGGCCTTCATCGTCGCCGGACTCGACGAAGAGCGCCCCGATCTCGTGCAGCTCTCCCGCCAGTTGCACGGCGAGCACCGTCTGCCGGTCGAGGCCCATCGCGATGGCGATCCGTGTCGCCCGCTGCGCCACCGCGTGGCTGTGCGCCAGGCCGCCGTGACAGAGCTCGTCGGCGAGCGTCGCGAGGGTGCGAAGCGCCTCGATCCTGCGGAAGGTACCGGCCTCGGCCAGACGGCTCCGGCCGCGCTGGCGGGCGGGCTCCTCCGCGTCGCCGCCTTCCGCGGCGACCAGGTGCATGGCGTGCTCGGCAGCATCGATCAGCTCGCCGGCCGTCGACCCGTGGGCCGGAGCGAGCGCGAGGCCCACCGATGCGCTGCAGCTCGTGCCGTCGAACTGGCGCACCGCCAGCCGGAGCCGCTGCGCCAGCGCCCGCGCCTCGCGCACTGTCGCGCCCGGGACCACGACGGCGTACCGCCACGGCCGCAGGCGGAAGACGTCGTAATCGCCGGCGCGGCCGCCGGCCGCGAGCAGCTGGCCGATGCGACCGGCGAGCGCCATATCGGTCGCGGCGTTGAGCTGGTCGATCTGGAGGAGCAGGACGGCGGCCTGGCCGCCGGCGGCCGGCGACTGGAGTGCCCCGTCGAGGCGCTTCGGCAGCGAGGCGCCGGTCAGGCACCCGGTCTCGCCGTCCTCCTCGCGGTGGCTGCGCAGGTCCGCCTCGAGCGTCTCCTGGCGCTCGACCAGCGACCACATGCGAGCGGCCACGGCCGCCGCGGCCACGGTCTCCTCGTCCAGCATCTCGCCGGCCGCCGCCGGCTCGATCAGGAGCGCGCCGTGCTTCGAGACGGGCACGGCGACGCGATGCGTCCAGTCGGGTGTCCGCAGATTCGGGTCATCCGACGTCGCATCGACGGCAACGTTGCCGGTGGTGCACGCCTCGCCGATGATCCGGCGCAGGCGCCGCTCGAGCCCCAGCGCGGCGTCCCGTGACAGGTAGCGCACGGTGGCCAGCGGCCACAGCGACGCCACGAGGTCCTCCAGGTCGCGCATCGACCGGAGGCCCGCTTCCTGGCCCTGGCCGCGGAGCAGCTCCATCCGCCGGATCGCCCGGTCGCGCCGTTGCAACGCCGCCGCCTCGTCGAGCTTCTCCGCGGCGCAGTCGAGGATCGACTGCAGCAGGTCGGGCGCCCGGACGGGCACTTCGCGTCCGTGGGCCGCCACCAGCACCAGGCAGATCGCGGCGCCCCGCGTGTCCAGGCCCGCGACGAGGTGCTGGTCGCTGAGCGTGATGCCGCACCGTCCGAGGTCGAGCGACGCGAGTTCCCGGCGGTGGTACCCGATGACGTCCGCAGGCCCATTCTGCGCCAGGATCTGCCACGACCGGCCCACCCTGGTCACGAGCGCGGCCGTGCACGACGGCACCAGTCCCCTGGCCGCCGCGGTCACGGCACAGGCCACGTCGATCAGCGGCAGGGCGCTGCCGCCGGTCGGCCGCCGCGGCCACCGGTGGCCGATATCCCCGGCGACGTCGGCCGACGCAGAGGCGTCGACGAGCAGCGGGACCGGCGAGAGGGTGGGGCGGGTCGTGTGGCCGGCGAGCGAGTTGGATGACTGGGACATCGGTACCTCCTGCGCGGTCGCGTTTGCCGCGTTCACGAGGTACAACCCGACCTGCGCTCCGCCATGACGGTCCGGCCGGAAAGTTCTTCACCGGTGTCCGCCGCGACCTTGGGGGCCGTGTGCGGGTTTCCCGCAGGCGGCGGGCCGCCGGCGCGCGCCCTGGTCACGTCGCGGTCGCGCTGGACGCGCGGGGTTTCACGACCACCGCCTGACGTCGCCGGGGCGACGATGCGGGCATGAAGGTCGAATTCACGATCAAGATCGAGAACGAGGTCGGCGGCGTCGCGATCGAGGCGCCGTGCGTCGGCAACCTCGAAGTCCGGGCTCGGGCTTCGGCGGTGCGACTCGCGGACGACGCCGCCGACCGCGGTCAGCATGCGGTCGTCAGCCGGTGCCAGAGGCGATGGCACCGCAATCGGTGGGTCGATGGCCGGAGCGAGGTCGTCTATGACACCGCCGCGCCGCCGAGTGTCTGCGCAGCCGCGACGGTCGAGGGTGCATTTGCCGCGCTGAACGCCGCGCCCGACCGCCCCCGTTCCCTCTCGCACGGCCTTCTCGGCGTGGCCAGGCACCCGGCGTGACGGCGGATGCGTGCGCCGACGGCATCGCCGGCGACGCGGCTCGCGGCACGGCCCTATAGTCGAGGCCTGGGTCGATCGTACGGCCTGATCTGCAAGCTACCGAGGGTCATTGGCATTGTCGGTTCCCAGCGTTGCGACGGACCTGCGCTCGATCGACATCGCGAGCCACGAGATCTACGAGACGGCCGTGCCGCACGACGGCTTCCGGCTGCTCCGCGAGCACAGCCCCGTCCACTGGCATCCCTGGGACTGGCGCCATGGCGGTTTCTGGGCGCTGACGAAGCACGCCGACATCGTCGCGGCGTCGAAGGATCTGGAGACGTTCTCGTCGGCCGAGGGGATCAACCTCTGGGAGCTCGCGGCCGAGGCGATGGAGGCGCGGCGCTCGATCCTCGAGTCGGACCCGCCCGATCACACCCGGCTGCGGCGCATCGTCAGCTCGGCGTTCACGCCCCGCAAGGTCAAGGAGTACGCGGCCTACACGCGTGACGTCACCCGCGGGCTGCTCGATGCGGCCGTCGCCGAGGGGGAGCTCGACTGGATCGAGCGCGTGGCCGCACCGCTGCCGATCAACGTGCTGGTGTCGATCCTCGGCGTCCCCGAGGAGGACGCGGCGTACCTGATCGAGCTGACCGATCACTGCGCGGAGGGCACCTCCGACATCCCGCTCGACCCCGGCGCATATGGGAACACGACGCCGCTCCACCTGCTGCCGCTGAACAGCCCCGCCGCGTGGGCGATGTTCGAGTACGGGCGCAAGATCGGCGAGGAGCGGCGGCGCAACCCGACCGACGATCTCACCTCGCGGCTCGTGCACGCGGAGGTGGACGGCGAGCGCCTCACCGACGCGGAGTACACCAACTTCTTCCAGACCCTCGTCTTCGCCGGCAACGAGACGACCCGCGCAGCGATCTCGCAGGGCATCCTCGCGCTGATCCAGAACCCTGAGCAGCTCGACCGGATCTACGCCGATCCGGCGCTGATCCCGGCCGCCGTCAACGAGCTGATCCGCTGGTCGTCGCCGGTCCATCATCTGGGCCGGACGGTCACGCGCGACACCGAGGTGCGCGGCGTGCCGATGCGCAAGGGCGACAAGGTGATGATGTGGTACGTCTCGGCGAACTACGACGAGGAGGTCTTCGACGACCCGTACCGCCTCGACCTCGGTCGGACGCCGAACCCGGAGATCGCCTTCGGCGGCGGCGGGCCTCACTACTGCCTGGGCGCGTTTCTGACGCGGCTCGAGGTCGCGATCCTGCTGGAGGAGGTCGTCGCGCGCAACCTGCGCTTCGAGCTCACGGGGCCGCCGAAGCGCCTCCGCTCGAACCTCTTCAACGGCATCCAGTCGATGCCGGTACGCGTCGTCCAGCGCTGAGGCCGAGGCGGAAACGGCGCCACACCACCGGATGTGTGACGCCGGTTGTGGGCGCAAGTAGCCGCCGCAAACCTTTGCAGTTGCGCGCTGTTCGCAGCGGCGACCGAGCGGCGCAGTGGTGCCCCTCGTACCGGCAGGACGGACAGCTATTGGATCGGCCATATGTGACCGATACCTCTCCCATGCCGGGCTCGCGTTTCACCGATGCGCTCTCGCACGCCGATCTGGGCACCCTGATCGAGACCATCGACGAAGGGTTCATCGTCCAGGACGCGACACTGGCGGTGATCGCGGCGAACGCGTCGGCGGCGCGGTTGCTCGGTGAGGCTCTGGCGCTCCCCTCCTGCATCGATCAGATCGGACAGCCGATCACGCCCGACCGGTTGCCGTCGGGTGTGGCGCTCGCCACCGGCCAAGCCGTGAAGGATGCCGTGGTCGGTGTCGTCCGCCACGACGGGCGCCTGATCTGGCTCCGCGTCTCGGCGTGGCCCGTCGACCTCGGCGACGAGACCCCCGGCGTGGCCACCCTGTTCGTCGATGTGACCGCCGAGCGCGTGCTGATCGACGAGGCCCGCCGCGCCACCGACGCCCTCACCGAGAGCGAGACGCGGCTGCGCTCGGTGCTCGGGTCGATCGACGACTACCTGTACGCCTGGCGCTACCACGCCGACGGCTCCGTCGAGGTGACGTTCGAGTCGATGCCGGCGGCGGCGTTCCTCGACTGGGACTCCGCGTCGGACGCCGAGACCGTGTGGCGGACTGCGGTTGTGGCGGAGGACCTGACCGACTTCGACGAGCGCGTGCTCGGGGCGCAGCGGCGCGCGGAGGCCGGCGAGCACGACTACCGGGTCACCACGCAGGCCGGGCGCCTCCGGTGGCTGCACGAGCGCTGGCGCTCGCGCCTGCTGGAGGACGGCTCGACGCTCGGCGAGGGCATCGTCTCCGACATCACGCTGCGGCGGGAGATGGAGGAGGAGATCTCGAGCGCCCTGGCCGAGGTGCAGTCGGCCTACGCGAAGCTCGACCAGGCGCGCGCTGTGGCCGAGGTGCTCGCCAAGACCGACTCGCTGACGGGCGCCGCCAACCGCCGTGAGTTCCGCGACCAGCTGGCGCCGCGGCTGGCGACCCACTTCCAGGCGGCGGGGATCGCGCTCGCGCTCCTCGACATCGACCACTTCAAGGCGGTCAACGACACCTACGGCCATGCGGCCGGCGACGAGGTGCTGGTGCAGGTCGCGCACCGCCTCGACGCGAGGCTGCGGCCGGGGGAGCTGCTGGCGCGGTGGGGCGGGGAGGAGTTCGCCGTCTTCTTCCAGCGGGTGGCGGACCCCGAGGATGCGCGGGCGCGCTGCGAGGACCTGCGCCGGGCGATCGCCGACGTGCCGATCCAGATCGCGCAGGGCGACCTGCGCGTCACCGCGTCGATCGGTGCTGCGCTGGCGATGACCGGCGACGAGCCGGACGAGCTGGTCGACCGCGTCGACACGGCGCTGTACCAGGCGAAGCGCTCGGGCCGCAACCGCACGCGGCTGGTCGGCGAGCCGGTCGGCCGCGACGACCTCGATGCCGACCTGCCCGACTACGTGCACGTGGCGCGCGCCCTCGCGCTCGCAGCCGGCGTGCGTGAGGGGCACCAGGACCTCCACACCGAGCAGGTCAGCGACCTCGCGGGCCGCGTCGCCGAGGCGCTGACCCTGTCACCGATCTCCGTGATGCGATGCCGGCTCGCCGGGCTGCTCCACGACGTCGGCAAGGTCGCCGTGCCCGACACGATCCTCGCGAAGCGCGGTCCCCTGACGCCGATCGAGATGGAGATCATGCGCAGCCACTCGAGCATCGGCGCCGAGATCGTGCGGCGCATCTCGGCCCTCGCCGGCACGGCTGACGCGATCCGGCACCACCACGAGCGCTGGGACGGCTCCGGCTACCCCGACGCGCTGGTGGGCGAGCGCATCCCGCTCGAGGCCCGCATCGTCGCCGCCGCCGACGCGTACTCGGCGATGACGAGCGACCGGATGTACCACACGGCGCGCGAGTTCGAACAGGCGATCGACGAGCTGCGCGCCAAGGCGGGCACGCAGTTCGATCCGGCAATCGTCGAGGTCCTGATCCGCACGCTCAACGACGGCCGGGAAACGAAGCGCGGCCAGTTCGGCGACGCCGGTCAGACCGCCGCGTAGCTGCGCACCACGCGTCGCGTCTTCCCCTCACCGGCGATGGTTCCCTCGGCCACGAGCTTGACGTCGGCGGCGAAGTTCTGCTCCGTCCGGAGCCGCTCTGCGATCTCGGCCGCGAGCGCCTCGTGCGCCGAGGTTGGCACGTCCCGCGCGACCTCGACCGCGACCGGCACCGGGTAGTCGATCGGCGGCGGCCGGTCGAGCCGCACCTGGAACTCGCCGGTCACGCGCGGCCGCAGCCCGAGCAGCGTCGCCTGGACGCCGAGCGGGAAGACGTTCACGCCCTTGACGATGAACATGTCGTCCGAGCGACCCAGGACCCGGAAGCGGAAGGTCGTGCGACCGCACGCGCACGGCTCGGTGAAGACCTGCATCAGATCGTGCGAGCGCAGCCGCTGGACCGGGCACGCCTGGCGCCAGATCGACGTGTAGACCACCTCGCCCTGCCGGCCGTCGTCGAACGGCAGCACCCGGCCGGTGTCGGGATCGATCAGCTCGAGCACCGCGAACCCGCTGCCGCCGAAGTGCAGGCCGTTGCGGTGCTCGCACTCGCCGGAGTGGATGCCGAGCTCGCCGGTGCCGTACATGTCGCTCGCGCGCATGCCCCACAGCTCCTCGATGCGCTCGCGGTAGCCGGGCACCTGCAGCCCGGCCTCGCCCGAGAAGAAGCCCTTCGCGAGGCCCAGCGATCGCGGCTCGAGGCCGATCTCCCGCGCCACCTCGGCCAGCCGGACGGCGTAGGACGGCGTCGCCCACAGGCCGACCGGCGCGTCGATGCCGGCCATCATCCGCAGCAGCCGCTCGGTCTGCCCGACGCCGTACGGGATCGTCGCCGCGCCGAGCGTCTCGAACGTCAGGTGGTCGCTCAGGCCGCCCGCGTAGAGGCTGAAGTTCATGCAGGTGAAGACGACGTCGCTCGGCCGGCAGCCCATTGCCCACAACGCGCGGGCGCCCATCTCGCCGTACGAGTCGAGGTCGCGGCGCGTCCAGCCGATGCGCATCGGCTGTCCGGTCGTGCCGCCCGTGCCCTGGATGCGGACGATGTCGGAGATCGGCGCGCACTGGTTGGCGCCGAGGATGGCGCCGTCCTCCTGCGACCCGGCGATCTCGTGCTTCTCCATGAACGGCAGGTGCGCCAGGTCGGCGACGGAGCGGATGTCGGCCGGGGTGGCTCCGGCCGCGTCCAGCTTCGACGCCAGCAACGGGCTCGAGCGGTGGTTGTACGCGATCTGCTCGGCCAGCCGGCTCGACTCGAGCGCGCGCAGCTCGGCCGCGCCCATCGTCTCGGCGTGCTCGTTCCAGAAGGTCCCCAAGGCGGGCCGATCGTACCGGACGGCTCGCCTCCGGCGGTGCCCGCCCCGTAGGTCGCCTCACACCGGTGCTTGGTAGCGTGTCTGCGCCGCGGCCGGCAGGCGTCGACGGCGCAGAGAGCGAGGTCGCGATGTTCGACTACGGATCCTTCTCGTTCGCTTCCAAGGACGAGGTGCTCGAGACGTCCAAGCGCTACTGGAATCCCGGCAAGACGCAGTTCTGGATCGACGCCGGGGTGCCGCTCGTGATCGACCGCCGCGAGGGCTACTGCCTCTACGACATGTCGGGCAAGCGGCTGATCGACGTGCACCTGAACGGCGGCACGTACAACCTGGGGCACCGCAATTCCGACATCATCGCCACGCTCAAGCAGGCGCTCGACCACTTCGACATCGGCAACCACCACTTCCCGTCGGTCGCGCGCGCCGCGCTGGCGAAGGCGCTGATCGCGTCGGCACCGGCGGGCCTGACGAACGTCATCTACGGGTCGGGCGGCGGCGAGGCCATCGACATCGCGCTGAAGACCGCCCGCCACACCACCGGCCGGCGCAAGATCGTGTCGATCCACAAGGCGTACCACGGCCACACCGGGCTCGCGGTCGAGACGGGCGACGACCGGTTCTCGCGGCTCTTCCTGGCCGATCACCCGGACGAGTTCCCGCACGTGCCGTTCAACGACCTGCGGGCGATGGAGGCCGTGCTCGGCGCGGGCGACGTGGCCGCCGTGATCATGGAGACGATCCCCGCCACGTACGGCTTCCCGCTGCCCGATCCCGGCTACCTGGAGGGCGTCAAGGCGCTCTGCGAGGCGCACGGCGCGCTGTACATCGCCGACGAGGTGCAGACCGGGCTGATGCGCACCGGCGAGCTGTGGGCGATCGCGAAGCACGGCTTCGCGCCCGACATCATGGTCACCGGCAAGGGCATCTCGGGCGGCATCTACCCGATCGCGTGCGCCCTGGTGTCGGAGCGGTGCGCCCGGTGGCTGACCGAGGACGGCTTCGGGCACATGTCGACGTTCGGCGGAGCGGAGCTGGGCTGCGTCGTCGCGCTCGAGGCCCTCCGGATCTCGAGTGCGGACGAGACGCGTGCCAACGTCCTGCGGGCGTCCGAGCAGCTCGGCGCCGGACTGCGTGCGATCCAGGCCGACTACCCGGAGTGGTTCACCGAGATCCGGCAGAGCGGGCTCGTGATGGGGCTCGTGTTCGCCCACCCGGAAGGCGCCAAGATCGTCATGCGGCACCTCTACGAGCTGGGCGTCTGGGCGATCTTCTCGACCCTCGACCCGCGCGTCCTGCAGTTCAAGCCGGGCACGCTCATCGACGCGGCGCTGGGCGACGAGCTGCTCGGGCTCACCCGGCAGGCGATCGCGCTGGCCGCCGAGGAGGCGGCAGGGGAGGCCGCGCGGCATGGCGCTGCATGACCTCTCGGGTGGCGACGACGTCATCGCCCGGCTCGCCGACCTGGCCCGCGCGACGCTGCCGCGGTACGGCTGCTCGCCCGAGTCGGACATCGCGCTCCTGAACGTGTCCGAGAACGCGACCTTCCGGGTCGACGACCCGGCGAACGGACCGTCGGTGCTGCGCGTGCACCGGCTCGGGTACCACAGCCACGACGCGGTGGCATCGGAGCTGGCGTGGCAGGAGTCGCTGCGCGAGGCCGGCGCGATCTCGACCCCGCGCGTCATCCCGACGACGGACGGCGAGCGGATCGTCTCGGTGCCGGAGCCCGGCGGCGACGAGCCGCGGAAGTGCGTGATGTTCGAGTTCGTCCCCGGGACGCAGCCGCCGGAGGATCACCTGGTCGAGTCGTTCGAGGGCATCGGCGAGATCACGGCGCGCATGCACGCCCACACGCGCGCGTGGCCGCTGCCGCCGTGGTTCACGCGGCACCACTGGGACTACGAGGCGGCGTTCGGGCCCGACCCGCGCTGGGGGCGGTGGCAGGACGCGCCCGGCATCGGGCCCGACGAGCACGCCGTCCTGGAGCGCATCGACCGGACGCTCGGCCGGCGGCTGGCGGCCTTCGGCAAGGGGCCCGACCGGTACGGGCTGGTGCACACCGACCTGCGGCTCGCGAACCTGATCGTCGACGGTGACGCGACGACCGTGATCGACTTCGACGACTCCGGGTTCTCGTGGTACCTGTACGACCTCGGCGGTGCGCTCGGCTTCCTCGAGAACCATCCGGACGTCGACGGGATGATCGCGTCCTGGCTGCGCGGCTACCGGCGGCACCTCGAGCTGCCGGCCGAGGACGAGTGGGAGATCCCGACGTTCGTGCTGTACCGCCGCATGACGCTGCTCGCGTGGATGGGGTCGCACCCGAACACCGACACGGCGGCCGAGTTCGGCACCGGGTTCACGACCGCGACGTGCGAGGTGGCCGAGCGCTACCTCGCCACGCACGGCTGACGGCGCCGGCGTGCGTCAGGCGGCTTCGTGCCTGCGGAGCCGTTCCAGGTCGGCGGCCCGGCGCGCATCGATGGTGCGGCGCACCGCGTAGGCGACGACCGGGTCGAGGTGCGTGCCCGCCGACCGCTCGATCTCGTCCAGCGCCTGCGACTGGTCGCGACCGCGCGCATAGGTGCGGTCGCTGGTGATGGCGCTGTAGGCGTCCGCGGCGGCGACGATGCGCGCCTCGATCGGGATCGAGTCGCCCTCGAGGCGCTCGGGGTAGCCGGTGCCGTCGTAGCGCTCGTGGTGGTGGCGCACGGCCTCGATGGCCGCGTCCAGACCGCCGACGCGGGCGATGATCTGGGCGCCGATCTCGGCGTGGCCGCGCATGATCGCCCACTCGTCGTCGTCCAGCGGGCCGCGCTTCGCGAGGATCCGGTCGGGGATCGCCAGCTTGCCGACGTCGTGCAGGAGCCCGCCCAGCCGGCAGCGCATCACGAGGCCGTCGGCGAGGCCGAGCGTCTCCGCGATCTGCACGGCGAGGTCGGCGACCTGCTGGAAGTGCAGCTCCGGCATCCCCTCGCGAATCGTTGCGGCGAGCGCCAGCCCGCGCGCGATGCGCAGCACGGGAGCCTCGTCGGTCGCCATGTCGCCCGGTCCCACCTCGTCGAAGCGGACGGTGCGGTCGCGACCACGGCGCTTGGCGGCATAGAGCGCGCGGTCGGCCCGATCCACCAGCGCGCTGCCCGACTCGACGTTCGGCGTCACGATCGCCGCACCCGCCGACGAGCGGATCGTCAGCGGTGCCCCCGCCGCGCTGACGGGCGTCGCGCTGATGCTGTCGCGGATGCGGTCGGCGACGCGGGCCAGGCTGGCCGAGTCGTGCGCGATGCGCACGAGGACGATGAACTCCTCGCCGCCCCAGCGCCCGGCCTCCTCGCCCGGTTCCAGCGCTGCCGAGATGCGCTGCGCGGTCTCGGCCAGCACGGCGTCGCCGGCATGGTGCCCGTAGACGTCGTTCACCTCCTTGAAGTGATCGACGTCGAGCAGGATCACCCCCGGCGGCGGCGTCTCCGGCTCCGCCGCGGCCGCGTCGACGGCGCCGCTGATCTGCTCGTTGATGCGCCGGCGGTTCGCGAGCCCGGTCAGCGGGTCCGTCTGCGACAGGCGCTCCAGCTCGTGCGTCGCGCGCACGCGGTCGGTGACGTCGTCGTCGGTGCCGACGTAGCCCATCACGGCGCCGTGCTCGTCGTACATCGGCGCGCCGCGGCTCGCGATCCACGCCTCGTGCCCGTCCGTCCGCCGCAGTCGCAGCGTCGACTCGTACGCCTCGCCCGACCTGATCGCCGCGTGCCACGCGGTGAGCGCCTCGGCCCGGTCGTCGGGATGCACCGAGTCGGCCCAGTGGTCGTCGAGGAACGCCTCGCCCTTCAGGCCGTAGATCTGCTGCCAGCGGTCGTTCGCGTAGACCACGTTGCCGTCGGCGTCGGCGATGTAGATGCCGACCGGCGCGGCCGCCGCCAGCACGCGGAACCGCTCCTCGGAGGCGCGTCCCGCGGCCTCCGCGGCGCGCATCGTGGTCACGTCGGAGATGACGCCCTCGACGATCGCCACGCCGTCGCGGCGGACGATGCCGTGCCAGCGGTCGAACACGTGGACGATCGATCCGTCCTCGTGCGCCAGCCGGTACTCGCCGGTGCCGCCGCGGCCCTCCGACTGGGCGGTGGTGACGGCGTCGTAGAGGTGGCGGTCGTCCGGGTGTACGCGCTGCCGCCAGAGGTCCTCGTCCGTGGTGCCGTCGCTCGCACCGAGCCGGAAGAAGCGCCGGGACGGGATGCTCTCCGCGATCGGCCAGGACGCGCCGTCCGGGTGGTACTCCCACACGTAGACGTAGTCGTCGATCTGGTGCAGCACCGACTCGAGGCGCCGGGCGCGCTCGAGGGCGGCCACCAGCGCGCGGTCACCGCTCAGGTCGACGATCTTCACCTCGGCCCCGTCGGCGACCGGGACGGCGGTCAGGCGGACCCACGCCCAGGCGTCGTTCGGCCGTTCCAGCGCGAACACCGACTCCTCCACCGTGGCGCGCGTCGCGATCGCGATCACGGCCGGGTGCGCGTCGTTGGGCACCGGCGTACCGTCGGGCAGCCGCAGGCCGAGGGTGGCGCCGGCTGCCACCAGCTCGTCGGCGGACGCTCCGAGGAGCGCGGCGGCGACCTCATCCACCCGGATCAGGCGCTGGTACGCGTCGACGGTCACGGTCGCGGGCTGCGCAACGCGCGGCCCGCCCTCACCGCGCGAGGGCTGCTGGTGCTCCGCCATTCACTCCCGTATCGGCAGG
Organism: uncultured Actinomycetes bacterium; assembly: GCA_963722525.1. Lineage (GTDB taxonomy): Bacteria > Actinomycetota > Thermoleophilia > Gaiellales > F1-60-MAGs149 > VFJZ01. The sequence continues at coordinate 3,548,554 of CAVRMM010000002.1, forward strand.
GAAGTCCGCGGACGAAAGTCGCACCCGCGCGCGGGGCGACGAACGGGGTCAGACCCCGAAACCGCCGGTTTCGGGTTCTGACCCCAGAGCGTTTCACGCGCGGAAGGCGCACGGATCGCGCGACCTGTTGCGGTGCGCGCGCGAGATGGCACGGAGCGCGCGGAGTCGGAGCGCCGCGTCAGCGGCGCAGGAGCACCCCCGCCGACCTGCGAGTCGTGACCGCCGCTTCCCGTACGTCGACGATCGTGGCGGCGCCGTCGCCCGCGCCGGGAGGCCGGCCGGCTGGTTCGCGGTCGCCTCCGGCCTCGCCCGCGACCTGGACGTGAACGTCAACCGCGCCGGCGTGCTCTCGCTGCCGGTCGTCGCGCGGGGGCCGGGCTTCGACGCGATCGCGCGCCGGGTGGCCGAGGCGTCGGTGCTGCTCTACGGCGAGCTGCTCGAGCTCGACGCGGAGCCGTGACCTAGACCAGGCGCTCGTGCTCGCCCAAGACCTCGTGCTCGGCGAGGCGTACGCCGCCGGTCCGCACGAGGTACCGGCTGCCCGGTTGCCCGGCCGAGACCGACGCGACCAGTGCGTCGGCGCGCCGGCGGCGCAGGCGCGAGCCGACCGCGGCGGCCACGTGCAGCGACGCGAGGCTGGCGATCACGAGCGGTGCGGCCGCCAGCGCCTCGCTGCCGAGGCCGGTGAACGGCGCCTCCGCGAGTACGCACACCGCCAGCCCGTCGAGCAGCAGCAGGCGCCGCTGGCGGCTGCGGAGCAGCTCACCGACCTGCCTGCGATAGCCGCGCGCCCGTTGCACCGCACGAACGTACCCCGGTTGGGGGAGCCGGCGCCACCCGGCACGTTTACGACGGCCGCCGGCCGGGGAGATCGGGGCATGCGTATTGGCGGCGGTCTTCTCACCCTGATCATCATCATCCTGCTGCTCATCTGGATCTTCTGACCGCGCGTTCGCGGTTCGAGCAGCACCTGCGGCCGATCTGAACCGCCACGGCGACTGGCTACGCTGCCGTCGTCGTGGAGGACCCCCAGATCGAGCCCGAACAGCCCACCTCGCGGGAGGAGTTCCTCCAGCGACGGCTCACTCGTGCCCGCTTCGCCCTGGGCGCCCTCGGCCTCTTCGTCGCGGTCTGCGTCGATCCTCATCGGCGCGACCGCGTGGTACTGGCTGACGTACCTGCTCAGCCCGTCCAGTCCGGGCTTCACGCGCGGGCCGTACCTGCTGCGCGTGACCGACACCGAGGCCGCACTGCGGTGGAGCGCACGCGATGGCAAGTCGGTGGCGCTGACCGCCGTGTCGGCCGACGGCACGCCGGTGGATGTCGCCGGTGGCGTCCTGCGCGGCCTGCAGCCCGACACCCGCTACTCGTGGACCGCGACGGTGGGCGAGACGCCGCAGGCGAGCGGCTCGTTCATCACCCCGCCGCAGACGCTCAGCCGCCCGGTCCGCTTCGCCGTGCTCGCCGACTACGGCTCGGGCAACGACGACGAGTGGGCGGTCGGGCGGCTGCTCGCGGCCCAGCAGCCCGAGTTCGCCGTCACGGCCGGCGACAACTCCTACCTCGTCGCCGCCGAGGTGCTGCTCGACCGCAACATCTTCAACCCGCTCGCCAAGCTGATCGCCAACACGCCGATGTACGTGTGCCTCGGCGACCACGACACGTTCTTCCCGGGGCCGGGGGCGATCAGCAAGGCCTTCGACCTTCCCGAGGGCGGCCGCTACACCGTGCGGTGGGGGCCGATCCAGATGGTCGTCCTCGGCGACAAGCCCAACGACCCGGAGGCGATCGCGCTGGCCCGGTCGGCCCTGAGCGAGGCCGGGCCGCAGATCCGCTTCGTCGCCTGTCACCGGCCGCTGCAGAGCGGCGACGCCATCCTGCCGGTGCTGCGCGACGCGAAGATCGACGCCGTCTTCTCGGGGCACCTGCACCGCTACGAGCGCCGCACCGTCGATGGCGTGCAGACGTTCACCGTCGGCACCGGCGGCCAGGGCTACGGCTCGCTCGAGCACACGGCGGTGTCGCCGGGATCGGACATCAGCCTGCTCGACATCGGCGCGCTGATGGTCGACGTGCGCACCGACGGCACAGTCGGCTACACGTACCTCGATCAGCGCGGCGCCGTGCTCGACCACGTGGTGATCTGACCGGTGCGGATCGTGATCGCGACGCTGCTGCTGGTGGGCGCGGTCGGCGTCGGCTTCGTGCCGCCGCCGGCCTCGTTCCTGGTCGGGGCGCTCCCGATCCTGGTCGCGTTCTTCCTCGGCTGGATGTGGTTCGCGGTCGACCTGGTCGATCTGGTGGCGGCCGAGCTCGTCGCCGACCTGGCGGCGCCGGTGGCCGTGGTGCTGGCCTTCTGGCTCGGCACCGGCAACAGCTCGTGGCTCGTCGCGTTGCTGCTGGCGGCGGCCGCGGCCGCGCAGGCCCTGCCGCACCTGGCGCGGCGCCGGTCGGCGCCCGGCGTCAGACGGGCACGGTCAGCGTGACCTTCATCCCGTCGGCGACGGTGCCGGTGACCGTGCCGAGCTCGGCGTCCCACCCGTCGCTGAACACGTTGTCGGTGGCGAGTGACGTCTGCGACAGGTTCGTCACGCTCTGCTCGTAGCCGGGCTCGGCGTAGACGAGCTTGCTGGCGTCCTCGGGCAGCGCGATCTGCGAGGTGGCGGTCTCGGTGCCGGCGGCGATCGCCTCGTCGACGTCGGGGTAGACCTGGAAGTGGATGTGCGGCCAGCGGCCCGAGTAGGCGGCCGGGTAGATGCTCTTGAACGTCGCCTTGCCGTTCGCGTCGGTCTCCTGCACGCCGCGCAGGAAGTTCTCGTTCGCGACCTCCGGCGAGTACAGCGAGTACCCGCCCTCGCGGGTGCAGTGCCAGAGGTAGACCGCTGCGCCGGCCAGCGGCGCGCCGCCGTTGCCGGTGTCCAGCACCGTCAGCTCGATGTCGAGCGGCACGCCCTCCGCGACCGTCGTCGACGAGCCGAAGCTCGAGGTGATGTCGCTGCGCACGATGCCGCTCTGCGAGAGGACGTCGACGCCGTTCGAGCCGTCGCCGGGATACGGGCCGGCCGTCTCCTCGGGGATCGGCGTCAGCGCGTCGGTCGTCGCGGTCGTCGTCGCAGCGCCGGTGGTGCCCGCGCTGGTGGTGGTTCCCGGTGCGGCCGACGACGTGGTCGAGTCGCCGCCGTTGCCGCACGCCGCGAGGGCGGTGCCGCCGATGCCGGCCAGCGCGCCGCCGGCGAACAGCTTCAGCATCCGCCGCCGCGCCATCATCGTGTTCAGGTCGAACGCGAGGCCGCGATCGTGGTCGTGCACCTCGTCGTCGGGATGGTGGTGATCGGTCATGGTTCTCCTGTCGCGTCCCGGGCGGGCGCGTGATGCGTCTGCCGAGAGCATCGCCGGGGATGCGACCGACGTAGGCGCCCTAAGAGTTCGTCAGACGGGTCGGCCAAACGCGGTGGACGCTGCCGCGGCGGTACCGGATCATGTCGCGCGTGCCGCTGCCGCCCCGCATCACCGCAGACGAGTTCCGCGCGCGCCAGGACCGGGCCCGCGCCGCCGCGCACGAGCGCGGCCTCGACGGACTGCTGGTCTGGTCGCGCGGCGGGCACACCACCGACCGCTTCTACGACGTGCACTGGCTGGCCGGCTACACGTCGCAGTTCCCCTTCATCCCCGACGGCCCGGGCTGGTCGGCGCGCGCGCACGCGGCGCTGATCCTCCCGGTCGACGGCCCGTCGACCCTGGTCGCCGACATGCCGGCCTTCCGCGAGGATCTCGCGACGGCCGACCGCATCGAGCACGCCGACGACGTCGTCGCGACCACCGCCGCGCTGCTGGCGCAGGCGGTGCCGACGGGTCGCATCGGGCTGCTCGGCGTCGACACGCTCGCGTTCGCCTGGCACGCGGCGCTGCAGGCCGGCGTCGGCGGCCGGCTCGAGCCGCACGACGACCTCGGCTGGCGCCTGCGGCTGGTGAAGAGCCCGGCCGAGCAGGCGCTCCTGCGGGCGGCGAGCGAGATCGGATCGGTCGCCGTCGAGGCCGTGATGACGTCGTGCGTCGCCGGCGCCACGGAGGCCGAGGCGGCGGCGGCGGGCATCGCGATCGTGGTCGCCGCCGGTGCTGCGCTGCACGGCATCTCGATCTCGAGCGGCCCGTTCGCCCACCACTACGCGCAGAGCCAGCCGGCGCCGTACGATGCGCGCCGGCCGATGGTCGCGGGTGACATGGCGCGCGTCGACCTCTACGGCTCCGTCGACGGGTACCTGTTCGACTTCGGCCGCAGCCGAGTCGTGTCGTGCGCTCCCGACCCCGACCAGCGGGCGCTGCTCGACGCCGTCCGCGAGACGACGCTCGCGGGCCTCGACGCCGTGCAGCCGGGCGCCACCGTCGGCGACGTGGGCCGCGCGTGCGACCGACACTGGGCCGAGACCGAGCTCGTCCAGCGCGGGCTGGCGACACCGACCGGCTTCGCCGCCTGGGGTCATTCGACCTCCCTGTGCTGGGAGGAGCCATGGATCACGGCCGACTCCCAGATCGTGCTCGAGCCGGGCATGTGCCTGTGCGTCGAGAAGCGGCAGCCGGTCCCCGGCGTGGGCGGCGCCAACTTCGAGGAGACGGTTCTCGTGACGGACGCCGGCTACGAGCTGCTGACGACGGCTCCCCGCTCGTTCGCCTGAAGGGCCTGCCGGAAACGCCTGAAATCGAGGCCGGGTCCGTGGCTAAGTGCGTTTTGCCTCCTCGGAGGTGGGTAGGCCTTCTCTGTCAGGGAAGGAGCAAGCCAACCATGCGTTTCGTTTCCACTCCGTACCACGCCATCGTCGACTACGCCGCCGGGTCGATGTTGATGCTCGCGCCGTTCGTGCTGGGCTTCTCGGAGCCGAGCCACGCGGCCGCCTGGATCTCCGTGCTCACCGGTGCAGCGATCTTCTTGATGGCGACGTACACCGATAACGAGGGCGCGTGGTTCTCGCGCTCGATACCGATGCGGATGCACCTCGCGATCGACGGTGTGCTGGGGCTGGTGCTGCTGGCCGCGCCGTTCGCCTTCGGCTTCGCGAGCCTCGGTACGTTCGCGTGGATCTCGTTCGTGATCGCCGGTGCCGGCTACGTCGTGCTGTCCGGCGTCACGCAGACCACGCCGGTGCAGGGCAGCGACCGCGCCGTCTCGCGCGAGTGGGCGCGGGAGATGCGCGCACACAACCGCCGGCTGCGCCAGGGTGGCGACCGCGGCGAGCGCGCCCGCGTGGCCCGCAACCACTAACCGAGCTACGACACACCCGACGGGCGGGCGGCGCGCACGGATGCGCGCCGCCCGTTCGTCGTCCTCGGACCGCTACCGGTCGGTCTGCGACTCGCCCTGCTCGCCCGCCCGCATCTCGTCGTCGAGCTGGGCGGCGGCAGCGGGGTCGACGGAGCCCGGATCGGCGCCGGCGCCGACGGGAAGCGTCGCGTTGTACACGTAGATGACGGCCGTCAGGCGGCGTCGATGTCGCCCTGCTCGATGTCGTCGCCCTGCTCGAGTCCGCGCACGATCTCGCGGGCGTACTCGAGCCGGCGGCCCAGTTCGGGCTCGAGGTCGGCCGTGGAGCGCGACCCGGTCTCGTCGCTGAGGATGCGGTCGACGATCGCGAGGACGTCGTCCAGGCCATCCGCGGGGTCGGCGAGGGCGTCGTCGATCACCGAGGCCCACTCGGCGGCGTACTCGTCGTTGTTCACGTACGGGTTCGAATCCTGCATGCGCAGAACTCCCCGGCGCCCTGGCGAGCGCAAACGGTAGCGCCGTCGCAGCCCGGGCTACTCGTACCATCTCCGCCGGCGCCAGCCGGCGCGCCGTCTCGTACTCGCGCTCGTGGCTCGTCATCAGCGTCGCGCCGAGGCTCCGCTCCATGCCCTCGAGGCGCTCCCAGCTGGCCACCATCGCGTCGGGGCTCCACAGCACGGAGGGCAGCGCCCGCTCGCGCATCTTGCCGAGGTCGTACGCGGCGTCGCCGACGAGGATCACCGGCCCGCTGTCCAGGTGCACGAGCAGCGACTGGTGGCCCGCCGTGTGGCCCGGCGTCGGGAACGCGATCAGCCGGCCGTCGCCGAGGATGTCGCAGTCGCCCTCGATCTCGTGCCAGTTGGCGACGCCCTCGAACTCGTGCCGGATGAACTGCGGCGGGTTGCGCTGGTAGACCGGCGGCCAGAGCGCGAACGGCAGCTCGGCCCGGTGCAGGTGCACGGTCGCGCGCTCGAACAGCGTCAGCCCGCCGGCGTGGTCGTAGTGCAGGTGCGACTGGACGATGTGGCCGACGTCGGCCGGCGCGACGCCGACGGTCTGCAGCAGGCTGACCGCGTCGTCGCCGGGCGCCATCCGGATCGGGTAGGAGTCGACGTGCTCGCCGAAGTGGCGGGCCGGATCGCTGATCGACATCGGGTGCATGCCGGTGTCGAACAGGATGTTCTCGCCGGCGTGCTGGATCAGGAAGAAGAAGTACGGCACCAGCATCGGGGCGCCGCAGTCGGCGTCGTTCGGGTCGAACAGCGAGCGCATCGACTGCTCGCCGCCGCAGTGGAACGCGTAGAGGCGCATCAGCCGACGGAGAAGTCGACGGTGCTCTCCTCGCGCGGCGGATGGCCGCCGCACTCCTTCGCGACCGCCGGCATCACGCGCTCGGCGAAGCAGCGCATCTGCTCCTCGATCTCGGCGCTCTTGAAGCCGGCCAGCTCGAAGTGGCAGTTCAGCATGAAGTCCTCGCCGTAGCCGGCGCCGTCGCGGATGCCGATGATCTTCTCGACGATCTCGTCGACCGTGCCGTGCAGGGCGATGCCCTTCTCGCGCAGCAGCGGTGCGGTGATCTTCATGTCCAGCGGGTACGGCTTGTCACCCGGGTTCACCAGCGCGGCCGAGAACCCGAAGGCCCCGTAGAAGTCCCACTGCACCTCGACGCCGCGGGCGGCGCGGTCGAGGTCGCCGATGCCGTCGTCGACGATGTGGATCATGCGGTCGGTGATGACGCCGCGGCGCCGCTCCCGGTCCCAGCCGTACGCGAACTCGCCACGGTCGAGGCGGTCGGGCCAGCCGGCCGCCTCCGCCGCCGTGTAGTAGCGTTCCATGTCGCGCTTCAGCCGCTCGTTGGTCGACGCGTTGAAGTAGCCGTTGACGCCGTGCTCGGCGGCGTACTTGATCGACCGGCGCGCTGGTCAGGGGCTGCCAGATCTGCGGGTACGGCTTCTGCAGCGGCTTCGGGAACACCTGGAGCTCGCGGAGCGTCGTCTCCTTCGAGCTGATCGGCATGCTGCTGGTCGCGTACTCGTCCTCGGCCGCGACCTTGAGCGCGCGCTCCAGCAGTCCGCCGCCCTGGTCGCGGAGGTACGCCATCGTCTGGCGGTGGTGCCAGCGCGTGAAGGTCGGCGGGATCGTGAAGAACTCGCCGTGGTGCGAGAACGAGTCCTCCGTCCAGCACTTCAGGATGATCGCGAAGGTCTCCTCGAACATCGCGCGGTTCTTCTCCTGGTCCTGGATCGTCGACCCGAACGCCGCGCCCAGCGTCTCGACCTCGCGCGGCTGGTAGCCGCGGCCGATGCCGAAGTCGAGGCGGCCGCCGCTGATGATGTCGAGCATCGCGGCCTGCTCGGCGATGCGCACCGGATGGTGCTCGGTGGTGACGTTCGTGCCCTGCGCGAGCCGGATCCGCTTCGTCAGCGCCGCGATCGCCGTCTCGGCGAGCAGCGGGTTCGGGCTGAACTCCGCGCCCTCGGGCTGGAAGTGGTGCTCGGACATGAAGTAGTAGTCGAAGCCCAGCTGGTCGGCGAGGACGCCCTGGCGGATCTGCCCGATCTGCACCCGGGCGTACGACTCGGCCAGCGCCTGCAGGTCGCCGTCGGGGATCACCATCTCGTCCACGACCTTGGTGGGGAGGTCGGTCGCGCCGTTCTGGAAGATGCCGAACTCGACTGTCATGTCGCGCCCTTCGTCGGAGGTCTGCGTGGCGGTCCGTCGCGGTGGGCGCACGGAACCGGTGTGGAACCAGGAATAGCAGTGCGGGCGGGCTGCGCGCGTCCCGTGCGAGCGACACCGTCGTCCCAATTTGGGACACCGCCCGGCCCAGTACACGCGCGATGGGGCCTTGTGCGCTCTGCCTCACAGTGCGGGCCCCGTTCCGCCTGGACGAGGCCGGACGTTGCGCGACCGGACGTGGCCCACGCCGGCATCCGCGGTCTGCTCGCGCGGATGTACTAGCGCTTCTCGTACGCGCCCGTCAACACCGCCTGGCCGAGCGCCGAGGCGGCCGCCGCCTCGATCGCGGCCCGGTCGGCCGCGCCCTCGAGCGGGGCCGGCAGCGCATAGAGCGTGAAGATGTAGCGATGGCTGCCGCTCGGCGGGCACGGCCCGGCATAGCCGGGTTCACCGGCGCCGTTGCTGCCCGGCAGGCCCTCGGTCGACCCCTCGTCGAGCTTGGTCTTCGAGGGGTCGATGTCCGTGAGCACCCAGTGCGTGAAGCCGCCCTCCGCGCGGGCGTCGGGGTCGACGACCAGCAGCGCGAGCGACTCGGTGCCCTCCGGCACGCCGCTCCACCGCAGGGCAGGCGAGACGCCGTCGCCCTGGCAGGTGAACTTCTTCGGGATGGTCTCGTTGTCGCCGAACGCCGTCGAGGTGAGCGCGAAGGCGTCGGCTGCCGCCGCCGTGGAGGCGGGCGGAGCCGCCACGGCCGTGGTTGCGGCCTGCGTCGTCGCCGCTGCTGTGGCCGTCGTGGCCGCCGGCCCGTCGTCGTCGCCCGAGCCGCACGCCGCGAGCAGGACGGACAGCGCGAGCGCCGCGACGATACCGGCCGAGTGAATGCGTGCGCGCATCGCCGGTGCTCCCTTCTCCCGCCGATTGCACGGCGGAATGACATACGAGGTATAAGCGTTCCGTACAGTATTCGCCGCCGAGCGCGGCGCGTTATCGTTTCCCCCGCGACGGGCGGAAACGCTCAGAGGACGGGACACATGGCATTGCAACTGAACGACACCGCGCCGGACTTCCAGGCGGACTCCACCGAGGGCTCGATCAGCTTCCACGACTGGATCGGCGATTCGTGGGCGGTGCTCTTCTCGCACCCCAAGGACTTCACCCCGGTCTGCACGACCGAGCTCGGCTACATGGCGAGCATCAAGCCCGAGTTCGACCGCCGCGGCGTCAAGGTGATCGGCCTGTCGGTCGATCCCCTCGACCGCCACGCCCAGTGGGCGAAGGACATCGAGGAGACTCAGGGCACGGCTCCCAACTATCCGATCATCAGCGACGCCGACTTCAACGTCTCGAAGCTGTACGGAATGCTGCCGGGCAGCGTCGAGGGCGATCCGCTCGTCCGCACGCCGGCCGACAACCAGGCCGTGCGCAACGTGTTCGTGATCGGGCCCGACAAGAAGATCAAGCTGATCCTGGTCTACCCGATGACGACGGGGCGTAACTTCGACGAGGTGCTGCGCGTGGTCGACTCCCTGCAGCTGACGGCGAAGCACAAGGTCGCGACCCCCGCGCAGTGGCAGCAGGGCGACAAGGTCATCATCGCCGGCTCGGTCTCGAACGACCAGGCGAAGGAGATCTGGCCCGAGGGCTGGGAAGAGCCCAAGCCGTACATCCGGATCGTGCCGCAGCCCAGCTGAGCCCCGGTCGACCGCCATGGCTTGATCATTTCGCAACGTTTGCCCGTTAGTCCCGGTGGCATGTCAGTAGACAGGCTGCGGCGTTTCGTCTCGTTCCGGCGGTGGCGGGCGGAGATGGCCACAACCCCTCCGAGTTCTCCCAAAATGCAAGGGGATGGGGAGGACAACGTCGCAGCCCCTCCCCACCGCAGAAATGAACGGCGACGACCCGCATGTCCCTGTGTGATGCGGGCCGTCGCCGTGGGAAACCGCGCCGGGGGGAGACCGGCGGCGGAGTGGGTGGGTGACGCGTCCTCCCCGCGGACGCGCGACCTCAAACGTGACGGTTCAGGTGCCTTCGAATAGCGGGCGCGGATCGAAGAACGCGCGCACCGAGACGACCTTGCCGTCGCGCACCCGATACCACCCGACGGTCGGGATGGTCGCCGGCGGATCGTTCGTGATGAGGTCATAGGCGATGCACACATCGTCGCCGTCGACGATCACCTCGTGTTGCTCGGCGCGGCTCACGATCGCGCTCATCCGGTCGATGCCGGTCATGGAGTCGTCGACGCCCTCGGTCGAGGCGAGCGGGCCGGTGAAGGTGACCTGCCGATCGAGCAGGGCGCGCGTCCGGTCGAGGTCGCCCGTCGTCCACGCGGCGAGACACTCGGTGGCGATGGTTCGCGGGTCGGTCGGGGACATCGGCACCTCGTTTCAGCCCGACGGCTCGCGGACCGGCCGCATGGACACGTACGCGGGGGAGACCTGGTCGGTACGGCGGATCGATCCGTCCATCCGGTGGATCACGATCTCGCCACCGCCCGCCTTGGTGACGATGTCCCTGGCGCGCGACTCGGCGAGTGCCTCCGTGTCGTGATGGGAGGAGATCCGCTTCGCTCCGGGCTTGACCACGTTCCAGCCGCCGCCCGGGACAGGGACGACGTGTCGGCGAGTGCGCATGCCGGTTGGTCCCCCGGAGGCGCAGGGGCAAACGCCTAACCGGGGCCGGCGAGCTGGTCGAGTGGGACGTCGGGGTCGGCGAGGCTGCGCTCGTCGACGACGGCGCGGCTGGTGATGAGGGCCTGGAGGGCCTCGTTGACGTCCCAGATGTTCATGTTCATGCCGGCCACGACGCGGCCGTCCTGGAGCCAGAAGGCGATGAACTCGCGCTCGGCCGGGTCGCCGCGGAACACGACCCTGTCCCAGCTGCGGGGGTGGCCGGAGTACTCCATGCCGGTGTCGTACTGGTCGGAGTAGAAGAAGGGCAGCTTGTCGAACACGGCCGGCTGGCCGAGCATGCCCTGTGCCGCAACCGGTCCCTGGTTCAGCGCCGTGGCCCAGTGCTCGACCCGCACCCGGCCCTCGTAGAACGGGTGCAGGGCGTTGGCGATGTCGCCCGCCGCGTACACGCCCGGGACGCTGGCCTGCAGATGCTGGTCGACGAGGACGCCGTTGTCGACCGCGATCCCGGCCTGCTCGGCGAGGGCGACGCGCGGCGTGACGCCGATCCCGGCCACGACGAGGTCGCAGTCGATCGTGTCGCCGGCGGCGGTGCGGACGCGCTCGACGCGGCCGTCGCCCTCGAGCGCTGCGACCTTCTCGCCGAGGCGCCAGGTGACGCCGTGCTCGGCGTGCAGGTCGCGGTACACGGTGCCGACCTCGTCGCCGAGGATCTTCGCCAGCGGCAGCCGGTCGGGCGCGACGACGGTCACGTCCATGCCCGCCTCGCGGGCGGAGGCGGCGATCTCGCAGCCGATCCAGCCGGCGCCGATGACCACCAGCCGGCCGCCCTGCCCGAACGCGTCGCGGAGGGCGTCGGCGTCGGCCATCGAGCGCAGGTAGTGGACGCCGTCGAGGTCGGCGCCGGGCACGTCCAGGCGGCGCGGCTCGGCGCCGGTGGCGAGCAGCAGCCGGTCGTAGCGGAGCCGGTCGCCGTCGTCGAGGGCCAGCGTCCGGGTGGTGGTGTCGAGCACGGTGGCCGTCCGCTCCAGGCGCAGCTCGATCCCGTGCGCGCCGTAGAAGCCCTCCTCGTGCACGAACACCGAGCCGGGCTCCGCCTCGCCGCGCAGGTACTCCTTCGACAGCGGCGGCCGGTTGTAGGGCCGCTGCGACTCCGCGCCGAGCAGGACGACGCGGCCGTCGAACCCCTCCGACCGCAGCGCCTCCGCCGTCCGCGCACCCGCCAGGCCGGCCCCCACGATCACGAACGTCCGGTCACTCGTCATGCGTGTCCCCCATCGCCCGGTGGCGAGAACGTCCCCGGACGATACCGCTGCGGAACGATCGGGCGACCATCGGCCTGCCAGACACGGCCGACGCGTGACCGGTCTCGCGCGAACCCGCGCGAGACCGTGACGCTGTGGCCGGATCGGTGCCAGGCACCAAAACGGACACGGGTTCGTGCTACGGCGTCACGCCCTGCGCCGGGCGCCTCGGCGCGACGGCCGCGCCATGGTAGATTCGCGCACCGATCTGGAGGAGCCGCATGACCCTCGACCCGGACATTCAGGCGCTGCTGGGTGACGGCGCCGACGACGGACCCGCCTTCTCGCTCGGCGTGGAGGAGTCGCGGGCGGCCGAGTACGAGTTCATCGAGCTGTGCGGCCCCGAGGAGCCCGTCGCGTCGGTCACCGACCGGACGATCGCCGTCGAGGACGGCGAGATCGGCATCCGCATCTATGCGCCGGAGGGGGACGGGCCGTTTCCCGGCCTCATCTACTTCCACGGCGGCGGCTGGGTGGCCGGCGACCTCAACACCATGGACCGGCCGTGTCGCACGTTCGCCAACGGTGCGGGCTGCGTCGTCGTGTCGGTCGACTACCGGTGCGCGCCCGAGCGCAAGTTCCCGACCGCGGCCGACGACAGCTTCGCGGCGACGCGGTGGGTGGCGGAGCACGCCGCCGAGCTCGACATCGACCCGGCCCGGATCGCGGTCGGCGGCGACAGCGCCGGCGGCAACCTGTCGGCCGTCGTCAGCCAGATGGCACGCGACGCGGGCGGGCCGCCGATCGCCTTCCAGCTGCTCATCTACCCGGTCACCGACTTTGCCTTCGACACGCCGTCGTACCGCGAGGTCGGCGAGGGCTACGGCCTGACGCTGCCGATGATGGAGTGGTTCTGGGAGCAGTACCTCGCCGATCCCGCCGACGGCGCCAACCCGTACGCCTCGCCGCTCCGCGCCACGAACCTGGCCGGCCTGCCGCCCGCCGCCGTGTTCGTCGCGTACTACGACCCGCTGCGCGACGAGGGCATCGCCTACGCCGAGGCGCTGCGCGCCGCCGGCGTCCGGGCCGAGGCGACGACCTTCGACGGCCTCGTGCACGGCTACCTGCAGATGGGAGCCGTCTCCGGCGCCGCCCGCCAGGCGGTCGACGACACCGTCCGCGCGCTCCGCGAGGGACTGTCAGCCGGCTGACGGGTACCAGGGGCGCCGCGGAGCTTCGAAAAGAGGGAGAAGGCCCGCGCCGGGGACTGGCGCAGGCCTTCTCTCATCTCTCCCGGCTCGCGAAGGGGGTCGCCGGCCGGTCGAGATCTGGTGACGAGCGTAACGTGACGCCGCGAGGAGCGATAGGGCCATACGGCCTACATTTCGACGCCCTTTGAGCGGGCAAGCAAGCACTTAGGCGAACAGGTCCGCCACGAGTTCGTAGGAATGCCGTCGGTCGGCGTGGTCGAACGCGGACGTCGAGATCATCAGCTCGCTCGCATCGGTCATCTCGAGCAGCTCCTCGATCCCGGCCTTCACCGTGTCGGGGTCGCCGCTGATGGAGCCGGCCATGTGCTCGTCGACGACGGCGGTCTCCTCGCTGGTATACCGGTGCGCGAGCGCCTCGGCCGGCGTCGGCGTGCGGCCGGGGCGACCGCGCCGGAGGTTGAGGATCGCGAGGCGCGATGTCGCGACGATGCGCTCCGCCTCCCCGTCGCTATCGGCGCACACGATCGACGTGCACACCATCGCGTACGGCCGCTCGCAGGCGGTCGGACGGCGCGAAATGCTCGCGGTACAGCGCCAGGGCGGGCAGGGTGTTACGGGCGCTGAAGTGCCGGGCGAACGCGAACGGCAGGCCGAGCATGCCGGCCAGCTGCGGCGCTGTAGCCGCTCGAGCCGAGCAGCCAGACGTCGGGCGTGTTGCCCTCGCCCGGCGTGGCGGTGATGCCCTCGACGCGGCCGTCGAAGTACGCGGTCAGCTCCGCCAGCTGGCCGGGGAAGTCGTCGGCGACGCGCGGGTCGACGGTACGGCGCAGTGCGGCGGCCGTGTAGCCGTCGGTTCCCGGCGCGCGGCCGAGCCCGAGGTCGATGCGCCCGGGGTGCAGCGCCTCGAGGGTGCCGAACTGCTCGGCGATCACGAGCGGCGCGTGGTTGGGCAGCATCACGCCGCCCGAGCCGACGCGTAGCTCGGTGGTGCCGGCGGCGAGGTGCGCGAGCAGCACGGCGGGCGCCGAGCTGGCGATGCCCGGCATGTTGTGGTGCTCGGCGACCCAGAAGCGGCGGTAGCCGAGCCGCTCGACGTGCCGGGCGAGATCGAGCGAGTTGGCGAGGGCCTGGGACGCGCTCGAACCCTCGGCCACGGGCGCGAGGTCGAGCACGGAGAAGGGAACGGGCGAGTTCAACGGCACCCTTCTGGGAACGGCCCTCCGCCCTCCGCTGTTCCCACCGCGCCGCCGGTCTCAGCGACGGTCGCGCGACGCGAACCGCGTCATCTGCATCCAGGCCGGCCGGAACCCGCGGCGCTCGTACAGCCGGATCGCGTCGTGGTTCGGCTCGATCGCGCCGATCACCTGGTCGACCACGCCGGCGGCGGCCAGGCGCGCGTCCACCGCATCCAGGACGACCGACCCGAGGCCGCGGCCGCGGGCCTGGTCCGCCACCACCAGCATGTGGAGCTCGGCCACGTCGCGACCCACCTCCCAGGTGTCGGCCCAGAGCGGGTCGTCCCGCGTGACGCCGTAGTAGGCGATGGCCGATGGCGCGCCCGGCGGCCCGACCCGGACGAGTTGCTCCTGCTCGGCGGCGTCGTGGAACAGGCCGCGCACGATCTCCCACGAGTCCGCGTCGGAGATGTACGGCCCCAGGTGCGGCGCGACGGCCTGATGGTGGTGGTGCAGCTCCAGCCAGAGGTGCTGCAGCCCGTCGACCTCGGCGGGGGCCACCTGCTCGACCGCCGCGGCGGCACCGGGTACGACCTGGGGCGGTCGCCGGAACCGCGTCATCGTCAGCCACGTCGGCTCGTAGCCGCGCCGGCGGTACAGCTCGATCGCACCCGCGTTGCCGGTCACCACGCCGATCACCCGGTCGCCGGAGCCGGCGGCGTCGAGGCGGGCGTCGACGCCGTCGAGCAGGAGCGAGCCGATCCCGCGACCGCGGGCCTCGGGCCGCACGACGAGCGTCTCCAGCTCGTCCAGGACCGGTGCGGTGACGAACGTCGCCGACCAGTGCGTGGGCGCGGCGGCGACGAGCGCGTAGCCGAGGTCGGTACCGTCGGCATGCGCGACCAGCGCGAAGCCGCCGGCGTCGAGCGCCGCCGCGTACAGCGCGCGGCGCACCGGCCACGACGTCGCGTCGTCGACGTACGGCGCCAGCTGTGGCGCCACCGCCTGATGGTGCGCGTGCAGCAACAGCCAGAGGGGCTCGAGCCGCGCGAGATCGGCCGGGCCGATCTCGTCCAGGGTCACCACGCGGCTGCCGGCGCCAACGGTGGGATGGCCGTCATCGCGGAACTATGCCCGCCGCCCCGAGCACCGTCAATCGCCGCTGCAGGCAGGACCACTCTGTGGTGCGACGTATGATGAGATCCTGTCCGAGCATGGATCCCACGCCTTTCCGGCGTCCGGTGGAGAAGGGTTCGGGCAATTGGTGCCGGACCTCGCCCCCGAGACGTCGTTCGCGCCGCTCACCCGGCGTGGCTTCGCGGTGTCGGCCGGGCGGGCCGCGGCCGCGTTCGCGCTCCTGCTGGCCGAGCCGTGGCGGCTGACGGGGCTGCTGGACGAGGCGGCCGCGGCGACGCCCGGCGTCGGGTTCTCCGATGCCGACTACTGGGCGTTCATCGATCCGATCGTCGAGCACATGGATCGCCTCTGGCTCGACCGCGACGCCTGCTACGTGATCAGGGGCGCGGGCGAGACCGTCATCAACGCGGCGCTGTGCACCATCCACGCCGTCGCCGCCATGGCGGGGCACGACGGCCCGGCCCGCAACGACCGGCGCGCCGTCATGCTCGCCCGCCGGCTGTGCGCGACGACGCCGTGGAGCGACCGCCGCACGCCGATCGTGCCCGACAAGATGTTCCACCGGCCGGGCTGGATCGAGAGCATGCACGACCGCAAGGGCACCTTCGACAAGTCGATCGACCCGAAGGTGGCGGAGGCGCTCGAGGCCGTCTGGCGCGCCCGGCGGATCCTGCACGTGCCCGAGTCGCTGGTGCACCTCATGGTCTCGCGCGTGAACGCCTGCGCGCACAGCCCGTTCTTCCGCTACCCCGGCATCCGCCTCAACCAGCTCAACTGGAACGCGGAGCTGTACGCGTACGCCGCCCGGATGACGGGCAACGGCAGCCTCCTGCGCTCCGACTACCGACGCCAGGTGGTGCGCTTCTGCAACGGCGCCAAGCGGCCGTGGACGAAGCCGTACATGCAGACCGCGGACGGCGGCTCGGCGAACTTCGGCCCCGGCTACCGGTTCCACTACCTGCCGAACCAGCGGGCCTCGCACCCGTTCAACATCGACTCCGCCGAGTACGCGAACATCACGATCCACTTCCTGCTGTTCCACGCGCAGGCCCGCAAGGCCGGCATGGAGCCGCTCAGCCGCAACCACCACGCGCTGCTCGAGGCGTGGGTGGAGCGGACGCTGATGGGGTACTGGACGCACGCCGGGTTCCTCAACTGGGACTCCGGGCTCGGCCTCACGCGATGGCAGATCGGCAAGACGTTCGCGTTCGCGCAGCAGGGGCTGCTGGCGATCGCGAAGTCGCCGCAGTTCCACTCGCGGGCGGAGTTCGCGCCGTGGTCGAAGTACCTCCTCGACCAGGGATTCGTGCTCTACAAGCGGTGGGCGCGCGAGGACGGCGACGGCCTGTTCGCGCCGCCGTTCCTCAACGACGCGCACGCCGAGCGCGGCGGCGGCCAGGCCGGCAAGTTCCTGTTCGCGGTGCGGATGGCGGTCAACGCCGCGCGCGCGATCGACCTGAACCTGGGGACGGCGAAGGCCGTGGTGCCGAGGCCGTTCTACGCGTTCGACCCCGACATCGGCCGCCTCGCCGTCTCGACGCCCACGTACTCGGCCGCCGTGCTCGGCGTCAACCGTGGCGCCGTCCCCTACGGCGGCACCGAGATCGCCCGGCTGTACGACGCCGAGGGCCGGCCGGTCGCGACCATCGGCGGCACCGCGCCCGGCGGCTTCGGCGTGGTCGTCCGCAAGGTCGACAACCGCCTGGTCGCGACCTCGCAGAAGACGCTCACCGGCGGATCGACGGCGCACCCTCCGATCCGCCTCACCGACGCCCCGCGCGGCCGCGGCCGGCTCTCGTCCTACCCGCGGCACGCGTACGCGGCGGGGTTCAACCGCCTCGCCGCCGTCGGGGTCGTGCGCAAGTCCGGCATCACGATCCGCACGGAGCACGTCTTCCGCAGCTCGTCCATCGAGACGACCTGGAAGGTGCAGTCGTCGACGGTGCGCCGGCTGAAGATCGACGCGCTGCTGCCGTCGCGCTGGCGCGCGGCCAAGATCGAGGCCGTGCTGCACGACGGCACCCACGTGCCGCTGATCGTGAACGCGCGGCCGGTGAAGCAACGGCTCCTGCTGCGCGACGTCGCCTGGTTCTACGTGCAGAGCCTGGACAGCGGCTACGTCGTCGTCGTGCGCAAGGCGCCCGCCCGGGCGCTGGCGTTCGCGCTGCCGACGCGCCCGAGCGGGTTCGAGCCCCACCCCGGGCCGACCCTCGCCCTGCGCCTCTCGAACGGCTCGAAGGTGCGCAACCGCGCGCTCACCGCGGTCATCGCGCCGGCCCGCAACCCGGCCGAGGCGGCCGCGGTCGCGGCCAAACTCATCGCTAACAAGTAGGCCAGAACCCGCTGGTACGGTGCGTCGATGCGCCGGTTGCTCGCCCTCGTGTTCCTCGCCCTCGTCGTCGCACCGGCCGCCGTGGCGGCGGTCCGGCACGGCACCGCCCATCCCGATCGGCTGATCGGCACCAGCCGGGCCGACGTCATCGAGGGCCTCGGCGGCAACGACACGCTGATCGGCTACTCCGGCAACGACCGCATGCACGGCGGCCGCGGCAACGACCGCCTGTTCGGCGGCCCCGGCGACGACCGCATGGACGGCGGCGACGGCGACGACCGGCTCGAGGGCGGCCCCGGCAACGACGAGATCATCGAGGAGGGCCTCGGCCACGACCTCATCTACGGCGGCTCGGGCGACGACATCATCGACGGCAACCGGGCGCCCGACCGCATCTTCGGCGGCAGCGGCGACGACGTCATCCACGGGGGCCCGGCGAAGGACATCATCGACTGCGGCCCCGGCATCGACATCGTCTACCTCAACCTCGAGAGCGAGAAGGCGCTGGCGAGGCGCTGCGAGGACATCCGCGACGAGCCCGACGTGCCCTTCCGGCGCTGCCCCCAGGGCGGCACCGACAACGCCGAGACCATGGTCGGCGGCGAGGGGAACGACATCTGCGACGGCCGCGGCGGCGACGACCTGATCGACGGGGCCGGCGGCAACGACATCCTTTACGGCCGGGCGGGCGACGACAAGATGGCCGGCCGCAAGGGCAACGACCGGGTGGACGGCGGCACCGGCAACGACTTCATCGAGGGCGACCGCGGCAACGACATCCTCTACGGCCGGTCGGGCAACGACGAGCTGATCGGTGGCTTCGGCACCGACCGGCTCTTCGGCGGCACCGGCAACGACGTCCTGCGCGGGCTCGGCGCGGCCGACCTGATCGACTGCGGCCCGGGCCGGGACATCGCCTACGCGCGCGCCGAGGATCGCGTCAAGAACTGCGAGCGCGTCCGCAAGCCCTGAGGTTCAGGCGATGCGCAGCCGGCCGCGGCGCGCACGCTCCGCGCTCGCGGCGTCGCGGTAGTGCACGTCGCGCAGCTCGGTCAGTGCGGGCTCGCGACCCAGCCCGTAGCCGGCGAACAGGCAGTCGCCGACGGTGAAGCCGACGTGCTCGAGCGGGATGTCGGCGATGCGCCGGTCGGGCCGGTCCAGCAGCGTCAGGATCGCGATGCCGGCCGGCTCGTAGGCCGCCAGCGCCTGCACGGCGAACCGCAGCCGCAGGCCGGTGTCGACGATGGCGGTGACCACGACGAGGTCGCGGCCGCGGAGCGGCGCCTCGCCCGAGCGCACCAGGCGGGCGCGCGTCTCGCCCGCGCCGAACGCGGTCACGTGCACGCCCTCGCACGCCACCGGCACCGTCAGCGCGGCTGCCAGATCGGCGCCCAGCGCCGCGGCCTCCGGCAGCACCGGCAGCAGCACGACGCCGGCGGGGTGGTCGGCGTCGAGCGCCGCAGCGAGCTGCCCGATGCGCTCCGACACGTCGCCGGCCGGAATAGCGACCGGCCCCGGCGTCGTGCTCACGCGGCTCCGGCCCGGAGACCGTGGTTCTCGGCCAGGCGCTCGATGTCGCGCCGCGTGAAGAGCTTCACGCGGACCCCGGGATAGCGCTCCTCGAGCAGCCGCACCTTGCGGTTCTTTCGCGTCGCGAGCGCCTGCCGCATGGTGGTCACCTCGATGTAGAGGTCCATCTCGGGCAGGTAGAAGTCGGGCGTGAACGCATCACGGACCCGGCCCTGCTCGTCGACCTCGAGGTCGAAGGTGCGTGGCTCGTACTCCCACCGGATGCCGTGGAAGTCGAGCAGCCGCGCACACTGCTCCTCGACGGCATTCACGAAGCGCGTCACGCCAGCGCACAATAGGCCTCGGGCCGGACGACACGGCCCTGAAAGGGCCGGACCAAAACGAGGCACCGAGCCGGTTGCTCAGGTCGTCTGCGACCCGCGTACCTTCAGCCGAAGCTTCCAGCACCCGTGTCGGAGTCGTCCTGCGCCCCGTACTCGGTGCACAGGAAACGTACCGGCACCCGAACCTTCACCGCAAGGCGCCCGGAAGGGAAAAACTCGCTATTTGCGCCGGTTCACGTCCGGGATGCGCCGCGGGCGGCCATGCCGATCCGCGCCGACGCCCGGACGTCGGGGAGGCTGCGGGCGCCGTCGGGGTCGATCAGCACCGGCACCATCCACGAGCCGGCCGTGCCGACGTCGGGATGCCGCCTCGCAGCCATCGCCGCGATCAGCTGGCGCTCGGTCAGCACGCCGACCGGCAGGTCGTTCCCGTCGACGACGAGCGCGACCGCCGCGTTCTCGTCCTGCATCCGCCTTGCCGCCGTGCCGAGTGTGGTGTCCTGTGGGATCCTGATCATGGGCGTGCTCGCCTCCATCCCTCTGGCCGCGTCCGCGACGCGCGCGATCTCGTATCACACGATACGACTCTTCGTACCATTTGCAAGTGATATCGGTCCACCCGCTTCCGGCGGGCGAACGAGGCCCGTTGCGCGGTTTTCCGCGGCCCGCCGGTAGCCTGCGACGCAGATGCAGCGCCGCGAGGACCTCAGGAACGTCGCCATCGTGGCGCACGTCGACCACGGCAAGACCACGCTGGTCGACGCCATGCTCTGGCAGACGGGCGCGTTCCGCGCCAACCAGGACGTGAACGAGCGCGTGATGGACTCGACCGACCTGGAGCGCGAGAAGGGCATCACGATCCTCGCGAAGAACACGGCCATCCGCCATGGCGCCGCGAAGATCAACATCGTCGACACGCCCGGCCACGCCGACTTCGGCGGCGAGGTGGAGCGGGCGCTGACCATGGTCGATGGCGTGCTGCTGCTGGTCGATGCGAGCGAGGGACCGCTGCCGCAGACGCGCTTCGTGCTGCGCAAGGCGCTCGAGGCGAACCTGAAGGTGATCCTCGTCGTGAACAAGGTCGACCGGCCCGACGCCCGCGTCACCGAGGTCGTCGACGAGACGTACTCGCTGTTCCTCGACCTCGATGCGCGCGACGACCAGATCGAGTTCCCGATCGTCTACTGCAACGCCCGCGAGGGCAAGGCGTCGAACGTCGGCCCCGACGATCTCGCCGACGACCTGGAGCCGCTGTTCCAGACGCTGCTCGAGCACATCCCGGCGCCGGTCCACGACCCCGGGCATCCGCTGCAGGCGCTCGTCACCAACCTGGACGCGTCGCCCTACGTCGGCCGCCTCGCGATCTGCCGCGTCATGCACGGCGTGATCACGCGCGGCCAGCAGATCGCCTGGTGCCGCTCCGACGGGGAGATCGAGCGCGTCAAGGTGACCGAGCTGTACGTGACCGAGGCGCTCGACCGCACGGACGCCGAGGAGGCCGGGCCGGGCGAGATCATCGCCGTCGCCGGGCTGCCCGAGGTGACCATCGGCGAGACGCTGGCCGATCCCGACGACCCGCGCGCGCTGCCCCTGATCCGCGTCGACGAGCCGAGCCTGTCGATGACGATCGGCATCAACACGTCGCCGCTGGTCGGCGAGAAGGGCTCGAAGCTGACGGCGCGCATGGTGCGCGGTCGCCTCGAGGCCGAGACGATCGGCAACGTCTCCATCCGCGTCATCGACACCGAGCGTCCCGAGACCTGGGAGGTCCAGGGCCGCGGCGAGCTGCAGCTCGCGGTGCTGGTCGAGTCGATGCGGCGCGAGGGCTACGAGCTCACCGTCGGCAAGCCGCAGGTCGTGACGCGCGAGATCGACGGCCGCATGAACGAGCCGATGGAGCGTCTGGCGATCGACGTGCCGGAGGACTTCTCCGGGGTCGTCATCCAGCTGCTCGGCCTCCGCAAGGGCCGGCTCGAGTCGATGGTCAACCACGGCTCCGGCTGGGTGCGCATGGACTACCTCGTGCCGGCGCGTGGCCTGATCGGATTCCGCACGGAGTTCCTCACCGAGACGCGCGGCACGGGCCAGCTGCACCACGTGTTCGAGGGCTGGGAGCCGTGGCACGGCGAGATCCGCACCCGCACCAACGGATCGCTGGTGGCCGATCGCCGCGGCGCCGTGACGTCGTACGCGATCGTCAACCTGCAGGAGCGCGGCGAGCTGTTCGTCCCGCCGGGCGCCGACGTCTACGAGGGCATGGTGGTCGGCGTCAACTCGCGGGCCGAGGATCTCGACGTCAACCCCACCAAGGAGAAGCACCTCACCAACCACCGCAAGGCGTACAGCGAGGAGCTCGTGCGGCTCGTGCCGCACCGCGAGCTGTCGCTCGAGCAGGCGCTCGAGTTCATCCGCGAGGACGAGTGCGTCGAGGTGACGCCGTCCGCCGTCCGGCTGCGCAAGGTGATCCTCGAGTACAACGCCCGCCGGCAGGCGGAGAAGCGTGCCGCGGCACGCGCGTAACGCCGCGTAGCGGCCCTCGGTCGTACGACCAAAGTCGTACGTACGAAAGTCCAGTTCGCCGCTCTGACGTCACTTTCGTCACTTACCATCCCCTCAGCTGTTCATGCTCGCAGGGACTCTGGGGGGAGATCTCTATGCCGGTTCGTGCCGTCGCTCGTCCGTCGTCCGTGGCGTTTCGCGAACTGGGAGGAGAGCCGCTCGCCCCGCATGGCGCGCGCCCCGGCCGGATCGGTGGCCGGACGGGCACGCCCCGCCGGCGGCGCCCGTTCGCGATCCTCGCGATCGTGGCCCTCGCCGTCGCCGCGCTCGCGATGCAGCTCGTCGGCACCTCCGAGCCGTCCTCACCGCCGGTCGCCGTCACGGCGACCCCGGCTCCGGCCGCGCCGGCGGCCGCAACCCTGTCGGGCCTACCGCTCGACTTCGTCGCGAACGCCGGCCAGTGGGGCGACGGCGTCGGGTTCGTCGCGCGCAAGGGCGCGCTCGCAGCGGCGTTCGAGCCGGCCGGCGTGCAGCTGGCCCTGGGCGGGACGGCGCTCCGGCTCGGATTCGACGGCGCAGCCGCCGACGCGACGCTCCTCGGCGAGGCGCAGCGCGCCGGCACGTACAACTTCCTCCTCGGCAACGACCGCGCCGCCTGGCGCGAGCGGGTGCCCGCGTACGCGTCGGTGCGGTACGCCGGCCTCTGGGACGGCATCGACGTGCGCTTTCGCGAACTCGGTGCGAACCTCGAGTACGACGTCCTGGTCGCGCCGAACGCCGACGTGAGCCGGTTCGTCATGCGGCCGGCGGGCGCCGACCGGATGGCGATCGCCTCCGACGGCTCGCTCGAGATCGTCACCTCCGGCGGCACGCTCCGCCAGACCCCGCCCGTGGCCTGGAACGTGCTGCCCGACGGCAGCCGGCAGCCGGTCGCGAGCGCGTTCCGCCTCGTCGGCGGCGAGCGGTTCGGCTTCGCCGTCACCGGCAACGACCCCGACCTGCCGCTCGTGATCGACCCGGGCATCGAGTGGTCGACGTTCGTCGGCGGTAGCGGTGACGAGACGCTCGGCGGCATGGTCGGCGTCGGCGACGGCAGCGGCGACCTCCTGATCGGCGGCTGGACACGCTCGCCGGAGTTCCCCGCCACCGGCGGCGTCCGCGCCTCGGGCAGCACCTTCGTCGCGCGCGTCTCGGGCGACGGCGACTCGCTCGTCTACGCGACCTACTACGGCGGCTCGAAGACGCACACCGTCTCCGACATCGCCGTCGACGCCGGCGGCAACCCGCTGGTCGTCGGCGACACCAACTCGAAGGACTTCCCGGTCACCGCCGGCGCGTTCGACTCGACGCCGCCCGGCACCGCCGGCAGCCCGCTCGACTTCGGCGACTACGACGGCTACGTGCTGCGGCTGAACGCCGCGGGCGGCGGCCCGATCATGGCCACCTACCTCGCGGGCGATCCCGTGACCGGCACGGACAACGTCACCCGCGCCGGCTACGACCCGGCGGGCAACCCGGTCGTCGCCGGCATCACGAGCTCGGCGAACTTCCCGACCACCGCCGGCGCATACGACCGCACGAAGGCCGGCACCGACATCTTCGTCGCTCGGTTCAACCCCGCCGGCACCCAGCTGACGTACTCGACGTTCCTCGGCGGCGACGGCCTGGACAGCGTGTTCGACATGACGGTCGGGAGCGACGGGGCGATCAACCTGACCGGGCAGACCATCATCCCCGACACGGGGACGCGGTTCCCGACCACGGCCGATGGCGCCGACCGCACGACGGTGGCCGGCGACTGGGAGGCCTTCTTCACGCGGCTGCAGCCGAACGGCGGCGGCACCGCCGACCTGCGGTACTCGTCGTACCTGGGCGGCAACCAGTACATCGAGGCGGGCAACGGCATCGCGCTCGACCCGTCCGATCCGACCCTCGTGACGCTCAGCGGCTTCACGCGGTCGGGCGACTTCCCGACCACGCCCGGCGCCCTGCTGCGCGTGCACCCGGTGCCGGTCGACGGCTCGATGGGCTGGGTGGCGCGATTCCGCACGCCCGCCTCGGGCAGCGGCTCGCTGCTGTGGTCGACGCTCTACGGCGCGTCCGGCAACCAGACCGCGAACGACGTCGTCGTCGACGCCGCGGGCGCGGCGATCATCGTCGGCGGCACGGCGGTCAACAACCCGCCGACCACCGAGCGGGCGTTCGACCGCATCCCGGCGAACGGGGTCGGCACCGGCGATCGCGCCGACGCCTACATCGCGAAGGTGTCGGCCGACGGCAGCCAGCTGCTGTACTCGACGTTGCTCGGCGCGTCGGCCGGCGAGGCGGCCACCGAGGTCGTGGCGGCCGGCGGCAACTCGTACGTCCTCGCCGGCATCACCAACTCGACCGACTTCGAGACCACCGCCGGCGCCTTCGATCGCACCTACGCGGCCGACGGCAAGCCGAGCGGCAACGACGCTCCCGGCACGCTGGCCGAGGACATCTTCCTGACGCAGATGCACCTCGATACGCCGGCGACCGACACCACACCGCCGGCGGCGCCGGCCATCTCCTGGCCGGCCGAGGGCACGGTCTTCAACCTCACGAGCTCGGATGGCGTCCGCGTCGCCTTCGACTGGTCGGACGTCACGGACGCCTCCGGCATCCGCGCGTACCACGTGCAGGTCAGCCCGAACGCCGAGTTCCGCAACGACCTGCAGGCCGAGTTCGACGACTGGTACGAGCCGTGGTCGCCGACCTCGTTCGACTCGTACTTCTACTGCTGCAGCGACAGCACCAACCGCACGTACTCGATGCGTGTGCAGGCGCTCGACGGGGCCGGCAACCTCGGTCCGTGGTCGGCGGTGCGCACGTACCGGCTCGTCTCGGGCTCCTCGTCGCCGGCGCTGACGGCGCCCACGCTGACCAGCCCGCCGAACAACGGCCGTTACGCGCCGGGCTCGATCACGCTCGCCTGGAACCACGTCGCGGGCGCGACCAGCTACACGCTCGAGGCCGACACCACGACGAACTTCAGCAGCGGGAACA
Source organism: uncultured Actinomycetes bacterium (assembly GCA_963722525.1). Lineage (GTDB taxonomy): Bacteria > Actinomycetota > Thermoleophilia > Gaiellales > F1-60-MAGs149 > VFJZ01. The sequence continues at coordinate 3,573,604 of CAVRMM010000002.1, forward strand.
AGATCACCGTCCCGAACCTGACGGTGAACACCCGGGCCGTCAACCTGACCGGCGACCGCACGTGGTCTTGGCGCGTCCGCGCGCTGCGGGGCACGACCACCGGCCCGTTGTCGTCGGTGCGGTCGGTCCAGACCAGGGCCGGCTCGCCGGCCGCGCCCGTACCGCCCGCCGGCACGCAGATCCCGCCGCCCACGGGCGGTGGCACGGGCCTGAAGTCGCTGCGTCCTCAGCCCGGAGCTGGCCGGCGGCAACTCGACGATCACGGGCACGGTGACGCTGCACGCCGCAGCGCCGTCGGGCGGCGCGGTCGTCGACCTGGTCAGCCAGTACCCGAGCCGCGTGACGGTGCCGGCGACCGTGACGGTGCCGGCCGGACAGACCACGGCGACGTTCACCGGCTCCACCGTCGACGCGTCCCGCCAGGTCACCGCGACCGTGATGGGCACGTACGGCGGCTCGTCGCAGGCCTGGTACGTGCAGGCCTTCCCGGGCGAGCCGACGCTCGTGCTCGGAACGCTGGCGCTGAGCGCGCCCACCGTCCAGGGCGGCGGCCAGATCACCGGCACCGTGACCTTCAACGGCATCGGCTTCGTGCCGGGACCGGGCGGTGCGATCGTGCATCTCGGCAGCACCGACCCGGCCGTGGCCTCGGTGCCGCCGTCGGTGACGGTGCCGCAGGGCGCCAGCAGCGCGACGTTCACGATCACGACCACCGGCGTCTCCTCCAACACGCCGGTGACCATCATCGCGACGCGCAGTTCGATGCAGACGATGATCCTCGAAGTGCTGCCCGCGGGCGGCCTCGCGGGCTTCTCGTTCAACCCGACCACCGCGGTCGGATCGGGCGGCTCGACGGGTACGGTCACGCTCGGCGGGCCGGCACCGGCGGGCGGCACCGTCGTGTCGCTGTCGAGCAGCGACACCCGGTGGGTCCGGGTGCCGGCGACCGTGACGGTGCCCGCGGGCGCGAGCAGCGTCACCCTCACCGCGGCGACCACGTCCGACCCGACGCAGGGGCAGTTCGCGTCGATCCGGGCGGCCGCGGGCGGTATCGAGCGGTTCGCGACGCTCCACGTCAACCCGCCACCGCCGGGGGAGGACCCCGGGCAGACACTGAGTTCCGTCTCGGTCAACCCCAGCGCCGTGACGGGCGGCGGGTCGGGGAGCGGCACGGTGACGATGAGCGGGTCGGTCAGCTCGAACGCGACCGTCACCCTCACGAGCAGCAACCCCGCGGTCGCGACGGTGCCCGGTAGCGTCACCGTTCCGACAGGATCGTCGAGCAGGGCGTTCACCATCATCACGTCGACGGTCGCCGCGGCCACGGCCGTCACGATCACGGCGCGCAACGGCACCGTCACCCGCACGACGACGCTGACCGTCAACCCTCAGGGTGGAGGTGGCGGCGGCGGCACGCTGCCGGCGCCGAGCCTGTCCAGCCCGGGGACGGACGCCCGGGTCAACTCCCCCGTGACGTTCGACTGGTCGGACGTGGCGGGTGCCGCGAGCTACGTGCTGGAGATCGACGACCAAAGCTCGTTCTCGAACCCGCTCACCCGCTCGGTCACGTCGACGCCCTCCACCGCACAGGTCACCGGCCTCCCGAGCCGCCGCCTGTGGTGGCGCGTGCGGGCGATCAGCTCGACCGGCACCCCGGGCACGACGTCGGGCTCCCGGCGGTTCGAGGTGCGCTGACAATCTGACGAGAACCCCGCGGACGGGGCCTGCCACAGGTACGATCGTGGCATGGCCCTCGTCCGCGGTGCGTGCCCTCACGACTGCCCCGACACCTGCGCCTTCCACGTGACCGTCGAGGACGGCCGCGCCACGAAGCTCGCGGGCCGCTCCGACCACCCGATCACGGCCGGCTTCCTGTGCGGCAAGGTGTCCGACTACCTCGAGCGCGTCTACTCGCCGGAGCGCCTCCTGCGGCCGCTGATCCGCACCGGCGCAAAGGGGTCGGCCGCGTTCCGCGAGGCGAGCTGGGACGAGGCGCTCGACGTCGCCGCGGCCGGGCTCGCCCGCACCATCGAGCGGCACGGGCCGGAGTCGGTGCTGCCGTACTCCTACCTCGGCACCATGGGCGTCCTGCAGGGCGGCGCGATGGCCGACCGATGCATGGCGGCGATCGGGGCGTCGGAGCTGGTGCGGACGATCTGCGCGTCCGCCGGCTCGGCCGGCGTCGGCATCGCGACTGGCCAGTCGCCCGAGGTCGACCCGGAGGAGTGGCCGAAGGCGCGGCTGATCGTCTGCTGGGGGTGGAACCCGATGTCGACCGCGCCGCACCTGTGGCGCCTGATCACGCTGGCGCGCCGTGATGGCGCGAAGCTGGTCGTGGTCGATCCCTTCCGCAGCCGCACCGCCCGCGTGGCCGACCAGCACCTCAGCCCGCTCCCCGGCACCGACGGCGCGCTGGCGCTCGGCATCCTGCGCGCGCTGCTCGACGCCGGCCTCGCCGACGAGGAGTGGTGCCGCGCCAACGCCGTCGGCTACGACGAACTGGTCGAGCGGCTCGGCGACTACCCGGTCGAGCGCTGCTCCGCCCTCTGCGACATCGGCGCCGACGTGATCCGCCTCCTGGCGCACGAGATCGCGACCGTGCAGCCGTCGCTGATCCGCCTCGGGGTCGGGGCCCAGCGTCACGACGGCGCGCCGATCGCGTACCGCACGGTGGCGTGCATCCCGGCGCTGGCGGGCTCGTGGCGCCATCGCGGCGGCGGGCTCTCGTACATCCCGCGGGCGGCCACCAACGCGCTCGACATCGGCGTGCTGCAGCGGGCGGCGCTGCAGCGCGGTACGCCGCGGTCGCTGAACATGTCGCAGCTCGGCGAGGCGCTGACCGACCCCGAACTGGCGCCGCCGGTGACGTCGCTCGTGGTGTGGGCCTCGAACCCGGCCGCCGTCGCGCCCGACCAGGCGCAGGTGCTGCGCGGCCTCGCCCGCGACGACCTGCACACGGTCGTCCTCGAGCACTTCATGACCGATACGGCGCGGTTCGCCGACGTCGTCCTGCCGGCCACGATGCAGCTCGAGCACCTCGACCTGCACTGGTCGTGGGGCCACCACTACCTGACGCTGAACGAGCCGGCGATCGAGCCGGTGGGCGGGTGCCTGCCGAACAGCGAGATCTTCCGGCGGCTGGCGGCGCGGCTCGGCCTGGACGACCCGGCCTTCCGCGAGACGGACGAGGAGATGCTCGCGGAGGTGCTCGCCGCCGCACCGGAGTCGATCGACCCGGCCGACCTGCGGGCGCGGGGGTTCACGAAGATCGACTTCGGCCAGGGGCCGCTGCCGCACGCCGCGGGTGGCTTCCGCACGCCGTCCGGCAAGCTCGAGCTGTACGCCGGCGCGCTCGTCGAGCAGGGCATCGACCCGCTGCCGCACTACCACCCGCCGGCCGAGGTGGCCGACGAGGAGCTGGCGGCGCGGCTGCCCCTGGCGCTGCTGACGCCGAAGACGCACCTGTTCCTCAACTCGACGTTTGCGAACGGCGTCCGCCAGCACGCCGCGCAGCCCGAGCCGATGGTCTACCTCAACGCCGCCGACGCCGAACCGCGGGGCATCGCCGACGGCGACCGGGTGCGCGTCGCGAACGACCGGGGAGCGTTCCAGTGCCGCGCGGTCGTGTCGGACGAGGCGCGGCCGGGCGTCGTCGTGGCCCCGATGGGCTGGTGGAATACCGACTACGAGGGCGGCGTTTCCCCTCAGGTAGCGACACCGCAACGGCTCACGCGGCTGGGTGAGGCACCCACGTTCAACGATTGCCGCGTTGAGGTTGCGCGCGTCTGATCCACGTCCGGCCCGAGTTTCGGTTCCGGAGGTCGAGGGGATGACGGACGTGGCGGCGTCCGCCCGTCCGCTCCTTAACGCAACCTCAACGCCCGCGGAACCGGGAACAACTTAGTCGGGTCGTACGTTTGAACTACTGAATCCACCAACTCCGGGCACTGGTGCACGACTCCAGGAAGACGGTGGATGAACGCCACAAAGAGTCGGTCTGGCCGTGGGGGTACAACCGGACCGGGTGAACGTGCGTATACCACGTCGAGGGGCTGTCCCAGGAACCCCCGGGGCGCCACCGAATAGGCATATCTCAATGACCGATCAGACTGTTACCACTGCACAACTCGACGCACTCCTCGTCCGCGGGTCGGACGACGGGTTCGTGCGGGCCGAAGAGGTTCGGGAGCTCACCGAGGCCCTCGAGCTCGATCGCAACGACCTCGACGAGCTGAACGCGCTCTTCGAGTCGCACGGCATCGAGATCCGAGAGGTGGAGGCCGCTCCCGCAGCCGCCGCGCCCGCAGCGCCGGCTTCGACCGGCGGCGGCGTGCCCGACGACTCGCTCGATCTGTTCCTGCAGCAGATCGGCCGCTACCCGCTGCTCACCGCCCGCGAGGAGATCGAGCTCGCGAAGCGCATCGAGCGCGGCGACCCGGCTGCCAAGGAGCGGATGATCACGTCCAACCTGCGGCTCGTCGTGTCGATCGCGAAGAAGTACCGCGGCACGCATGACCTGTCGTTCCTGGATCTCATCCAGGAGGGCATGCTCGGCCTGATCCGTGCCGTCGAGAAGTTCGACTGGCGCCGCGGGCACAAGTTCTCCACGTACGCCACGTGGTGGATCCGCCAGGCCGTCGACCGCGGCATCCAGAATCGCTCCCGGGCGATCCGGCTGCCCGTGCACGTCATCGAGCGCGAGCGGCGCGTCAGCCGCGTCGAGCGCGATCTCACGGGCAAGCTCGGCCGTCTGCCGGACGACGAGGAGGTCGCCACCGCGGCCCGCCTCTCGACCGACGAGGTCCGTGCCGTCCGCGAGGCAGCGCGCACGGTGATGAGCCTCGACCAGCCCGTCGGCGACGAGGGCGGCACTGCCGCCCACGAGCTGATCGGCACGGACGAGAACGAGCCGACCGACGAGATCTTCGCGGCCAACGCCAAGGACGCGCTGCGCGACGCGATGGAGACGCTCACCGAGATCGAGCGCACCGTGCTGGTGCGCCGCTACGGCCTCGACGGGGAGGATCCCGCGACGCTGAAGGAGATCGGCGAGCAGCTCAGCCTCACGTCGGAGCGGGTCCGCCAGATCGAGTCCGGCGCGCTGCGCCGCCTCGCTCAGCGCCGCGAGCTCGCGGGTCTCGCCGCCTAGTCCACGTCAGAGACGGCGACGCCAGAGTTCGCTCGCCGCGAGCTCGGCCACCATCGTCTCGACCAGCACGGCAACGAGGGGGTCGTCCGGCACAGCGATGTGCAGGGCGGCCCCCTCAATCGTTCTGCCGATGGCGACGATCGACGAGGCCCGCTCGCGCGCCCACGTCATCACCTCGGGGTCGTACCGCGAGCCGGTGAACAGCAGCGCCCGGTAGCCGGGGTGCTTCGTCAGGTAGAGGTCGACGTGCAGCCAGTCGCCCGTCTCGCAGCCGTCGGCGGCGATGCGCGGCGCCTCGCGGAACATCAGCGCCGACTGCAGCGCCGACGAGATCCGCTCGTACGGCGCGATGGTGTAGACGGGGCCGTCGCCGACGATGCCGAGCAGGTCGCCGAGCCACGCCTCGCGCGAGTCGACGACCGCCTGGGCGGCGGCCACGGCCGGGCGCAGCGCGTCGACCGGGACGCCGGCGATCAGGTGCAGCAGCGCCAGCGTCGCCTGGAACGAGCGGCAGGCGATGCCGCCCTCCTCGACGCCGGCCAGCATCGGCAGCACCACGTCGGCGTGCCCGGCGATGGCACGATCCGGGTAGTTCGTGAGGGCGACCGTGCGGCTCGTGCCGTGGTGCCGGGCGAGCGCCTCGACGGTCTCGGCGCTGCCTGCCCGAGGCGGAGATGCCGATCGCGACCGTGTCGGCCGAGGGCGGGAACGGGGTCGCGGCCGACGCCAGCTCGACGTGGGCGTCGATGCCGCGGCCGCGCAGCAGGGCCGCGGCGGTCTGGGCGGCGAACTGCGAGCTGCCCATGCCGAGCAGCACGATCCGGCGCGCGTCCGACAGCCGGAGGTCGGCGAGCGGGCCTCCGGGCGCGGCGTAGTGGTCGAGCAGCGTGTCGAGGGCGGCGGGCTCCCGCAGGATGTCCGCCTGAAATCCGGGTTGATCCACCCGAGGATTATCCGTGCCGGAACAGCCAGCGCATGCCGAGCGCGCGGCGCGTACAGCCACGACGGCAGGAAGCGGGCGGCGTACAGGAACTCGTAGGTCTCCTTCTCGAGCTCGAACGCTCGCAGCAGCGCCGGGTCGTACTCGAGGCCGGTGTCCGACGCCGCAGAGCGCCGCGGCGTACGCGGCGATGCAGCGCTCCTGCGCCCGCTCGATCCACTTGTCCACGTCGAACGCGGGCTCCGCGATGCCCGCGGCGCGCAGCTCGGCCATGCGCGCGACGTGGTCGAGCGAGCGGACGAGGCAGGCGAGATCGCGCATCGCGCTCGCGGGGCGGCGGCGGTCGCTCCATCGACCGTGTCGGCTCGCCCTCGAAGTCGACGACGTGCACGCCGCTCGGCGACCGCAGGAACTGGCCCCAGTGCAGGTCGCCGTGGGTGCGTGACAGCAGCGGGCAGGATCCACGTGCTCGAACGCCGCGAGCCCGGCCCGGATGCGCGGCTCGAGCGGCCTTCAGCTCCTCGCCGGCCTCGCCGTCGACGGTCGCGAGCGCGACGTCGAGCTGCCGGTCGGCGGCGGTGCGCCAGCGGTGCAGGTCCTCCGCCGTCGCGCGCTGCGTGCCCAGCTCGCGGGCCAGCGCCACGTGCAGCTCGCCGGCGATGCGCGCCGATCTCGGCCACGTCGTCGGTGGCGGCCTTCAGGCTGACCTTCTGCGACCCGGCGATCAGCCGGCCCAGCTGCGACGCCATGCCCTCCCAGGGATCGATCGAGTCGGGCACGAACCGCTGCACGATCGCGAGCGCGGTCTCCCGCCCGTCGGCGTCCAGGTGGTGGAGCGATCCGGCGAAGGCCGGCACGTGCTGGTAGCCGGCATGCTCCAGGGCGCGGCCCAGCTCGACCTCGGGATGCTCGCCCGTCGCGAGCAGCCGGTAGGCCTTCAGCACGACGCGCTCGCCGAGGATGACGGAGGTGTTCGACTGGTCGACGCCGAGTGCCCGCTCGCCCGCCATCGCGGGCTCGCTGGTGAGCAGCTGCGTGGGGCGGAGCTCGAACAGGCCGTGGATGCCGGGCAGCTCGCCGCCGGCGCGCAGCGCGGCCATCAGCGCCTCCCAGAAGCCCTCGCCCGTGCGCGGCTCCCACACGTGGCCGGCCCGGGAGACGTAGGCGGGCAGCAGGTAGCGCTCGCCCGGGCCCTCGTCGCGATACGACACGTCGACCAGCAGCAGGTACGCCTCGGGCAGTTCCGGAATCGGCAGGGCGTCGGCCAGATGCAGCGCGGCGATGCCACGTCCCTTGCCCGCGAACCAGCGCGCGCGTTCGATCCGGGCAAGGTCGAGCCCGTCCAGCGCGCGGCTCACATCGGTCACGCTCACACTCAGACTCTACGCACGTGCCGCGCGTTCGATCAGATCCGCGGCGCGAACGCGTCCCGGATCTGCCTTCACACGTGCCGAGATCTTCTGCATTCTGTCGTGAATGTTAGTGTTCTTGAGCACGGAATCTATCGCGCTCGTGAGTTCCGCCGGCTCCCACGCGTAGGTCGCCAGGCAGCGGCCGAAGCCGAGCTCGTCGACGCGCTGCGCGTTGTCGTACTGGTCCCAGAACAGGGGCAGCGTGATCATCGGCAGCCCGTGGTGGAAGCACTCGGTGGTCGTGTTGTTGCCGCCGTGCGTGATGACGAGGTCGCAGAGCGGCATCAGCAGCGGCTGCGGCAGGTACTCCGCGCCCCACTGGCGATCGCGCAGGGTGATCTCGTCCGCCTGAGGGCCCTTCGAGACGATGTAGCGGTGCGGCGGTGTCCGCCAGGGCGTCGCAGAGGCGCTGCATCAGCCCGACGTCGGCCGAGCCGAGCGAGCCCAGCGACAGGTAGACGAGCGAGCCGTCGCCGTGGCGGATCTCGTCGGGCAGCTCGGCCTCGCCGGCCTCCTCGCGCACGCAGGTGTCGATGCGGTGCCAGGTCGGGCCGAGCGGCCGCTCGCGGGCGTAGTCGGCCTCGGCCGGATACAGGTAGAGGTTCAGGTCGGGCGACTCGTGGATGAACGACCGCGGCTCGAGGGCGGGCGTGCCGCGCTCCTGGCAGAACTCGTTGAAGCCGGCCCAGAGCGGGCCGAGGTGCCGGTCGTACGCCGCCCAGAACTCGTCCCAGCCGGTGCGGTCGCCGGCCGCGTAGCCCGAGAACACCGGCGGCACGGCCGGATCGAGGATCTCGGCCGGGTTGCAGGAGACGATGCGCGCCCAGCGCTTCGCCCGGGCCGGGAGGGCCGGGAACGTGCAGACGTTGTCCTCCACCACGATGTCGGGCTGCAGCTCGTCGATGATCTCGCAGAGCCGCTCTTCGACGTAGCGCGCCCCGTCCACCAGCGCGCCCATGGTCGGCGCGATGAAGGTCTCCAGCTGCTCGATCGTCGGCTTGCGGAACTCGGGCGACGTGGCGGCGATGAAGTCCTTCCAGAACTGGCCCGGCGCCTCCTCGACCTCGGGCGGGGGCCCGAGCCGCATCAGGCGCTCCTCGAACCCGCGCGCCTCGAGCGTGCCGGCGAACGACTCCTCGATGACGAACACCACGCGGACGCCGCGCGACTGCAGCACCTGGCCGATTCCGACGCAGTTGTTGGTCGGCCCGTAGGCCCCCTCCGGGAAGAACACCACCGTCGGCTCTGCAGCCACCCACGCACCTCCGTCGAAATTGGAGCCGCGAACATATCATCCAGCGGTGGCGATCGCCGTCCCCGCTCCGCTTCGCCTGCCGGTGTTCCGCGCGTGGTGGACGGCGCTGCAGCTGTCGAACGCCGGCACGTGGATGCAGCAGGTCGCGGCCGGGTGGCTGGTGTTCGAGGCGACGCACTCCGCCGCGATGGTCGGCCTCCTCGGCCTCGCGCAGCGCGGGCCGTCGCTGCTGCTGACGCCGATCGCGGGCCGGCTCGCCGACCAGCACGACCGGCGCCACCTGCTCGCCATCACGCTCGCGGGCCAGCTGGTGACGGCCGCCGCCCTGACTGCCGTCGCGCTGGCGGGCGACGCCAGCCCCGTGATGCTGATCGTGTTGTCGGGTGCCGGCGGCGTCGCACAGGCGCTGCAGTACCCGGCGCAGCTCGCGACCATCTCGACGCTCGTGCCACCCGAGTCGCTGCACACCGCCGTGTCGCTCAACTCGGCCGGGTTCAACCTGGCTCGCGTGGTCGGGCCGGCGGCGGCGGGCGCGCTGCTGCTCGTGCCGGACGGCGCCGCCGTGTGCTTCGGCCTGAACACCCTCTCGTTCGTGCTGCCGCTGATCGTGCTGCGTCGCCTGCCGGCGGCGAGCGCCGGCTCGCGGGCCCTGGCTGCGACCGTCCGCGGCGGCGTCGCCCACGCCTACCGCTCGGAGCCGCTGCGCCGCCTGCTGAGCGGCTGCGCGATCTTCACGTTCTGCGCGGCGCCGCTGACCATCCTGGCGCCGGCCTACGCCGACGCGCTCGGCGGCGGCCCGGATGCGCTCGGCGGACTGCTGGCGGCGTTCGGCGCGGGCGCGATGGTGAGCGCGCTGTTCGTCGTCCGGCTCTCGCGCCGCTTCGGTCGCGGGCGGGTCATCTCGTCGGCGATGCTGGGCTACGCCGTCGTCGGGGCCATCGCCGCGCTGGCGCCGTCGCCGCTGCTGGCCGCCCTGCCCTGCGCGCTGGCGGGCGCCTGCTGGCTGTCGGTGTTCGCCACCACGAACGCGTCGATCCAGCTGATCAGCGAGGACCACCTGCGCGGCCGCATGCTGGCGCTGTACCTGTGGACGCTCGTCGGGCCGATGGCGGTGTCGGGCCTGGTCGTCGGCTGGGTGGCCGGCATCGTCGGCACCCGCGCCGCCCTGGCGGGCCTGTCAGCGCCACTGGCCGCGTACGCCCTCTACGCGCTGGCAACGCCGGTGGCGGGCGTCGACGCGGACGAGCCCGACTGACGTTACGCGGCGGGCGCGTGCCAGCGCTCGAAGGCACGCGTGAAGGCCGACAGGAGCGCCGCGTAGAGGTCGTCCGGGCCGGCCTCGCGCAGGCGGCGCACCCAGCGCCGGCGCTCCCGCGCCCGGTCGAGCAGGCTGTGGTCGCCCAGCGCGGTCGCCTCGGCGATGCCCGCCTCGGCGCGCGCCTCGATGGCGCGGCGGATACGGTCGGCCTCCGCCGCGCGGCGCTCGAGCCGGCGCAGGTCGACGAGGCACGGCGGACACGGCCGCACGACCGGGTTGTCGACGCGCGGGCCGGCACAGAAGCCGCAGACGGGACAGCCGTACGCCGCCAGCCGGATCTTGTCGGAGCGCACCGCGGAGGAGCCCTCCAGCAGCACCCAGACCGGCTCGTCGTCGCCGTCCGACTCGGTGCCACGGACGGTCTCGAGCAGGTCGCCCTCGTACGGCCACACCCGCACGCGATCGCCGCCGCGCAGCCCGGTGCGCGGCTCGAACCGCGCCACGTCGGGCTCGGGTGGCCGCTCGGGCCACGGCTCGGGATCGGTGGTGTCGAGCCGGACGACCGACGGGCCGCCGGCCGAGTCGGGCCACGGCAGGTCGTCCGCGATCCAGCCCAGCAGCGCGTCCTTTGCCTCGTTCAGCGCGCGCGTCAGCGTCTCGGCCGCCTGCGCCTTCTTCGCGGCCGAGCCGTGCAGGTCGGGATGCGTGCGCGCCACCCGCGCCCGCCAGGCGGCGTTCACCTCGCGTGACGTGACCGGCGGGACGAGGCCCAGCAGCCAGAGTGCACGCGCGCACTCACGGGCGGACCGCCGCGTCACTACGCCGCGACGCCTCGGACCTGCCGCAGGGCGACGGTGAGTGCGGCCAGACCGACCTCGATGTCGCCGTCGAGCCCGCCGAGCAGCCGGTTCAGGCGCTCGTACGTCTCGGACCGAGTCGCGAGGTACAGCTCGACGGCTTCGTCGACGGGACTGTCGGGCGCCGCGAGCAGCACGCGCTCGGCCACCTCGCGGCGCACGGCCATGAGGTCGTCCTCCATCGCCAGTGCCGCCCAGCGCTCCCAGCGCGACTCGCTCTTGAGGGCGAACACCCGCTGCTCGAGCGCGTCGATGTGCAGCTGCTCGCCGACGAGGAAGAAGGTCGTGGCGACGTCCTGCAGCGAGCGGCCGGTGATCTGCGCGACCTGGGCGATGTCGGGGCTGTGCGTGAGCTCCGGCTGCCACGCGTGCTTGCGGGCCAGGTCGGGGTCGACGCCCTGCTCGACCAGCGAGTCGGCGACCGCCGTGCGGTGCGCGCGCCAGTCGTCGGGCCCCGCGGTGTCGATCACGCCGGCCAGCTCGGCGAACGCGGCGCCGTGCGGCTTGATCACGTCGTCCAGCCCGCCCGGCTGCGGGTGCAGCAGGTACCAGCGGGCGACGTCCTCGACGATCGAGTCGACGCCGACCATCAGCCGGTTCTGCAGCGACGGGTCCATGGTGCCGTCGAGCGCCTCGATGGCCGACCAGCGGGCGACGGCGCCGGTCACCTCGCGCGCGATGTAGTACGCGCGCACCACCTCGGCTTGCTCGGCGCCGGTCTCCGAGCAGAGGCGCGAGACGAACGTGATGCCCTGCGAGTTGACGACGTCGTTGGCGATGATCGTCGCGACCAGCTCGCGCCGCAGCGGGTGCCGGTCGAGCAGGTGGCCGAACCGCTCCACGACCTTCGGCGGGAAGTACCCGCGCAGCTCGCGGTCGAGGTACGGGTCGTCGAGGCAGGCTCGACTCGAGCAGCGACGCCTTCAGGCTGCGCTTGGCGTAGGCCAGGAGCACGCACAGCTCGGGGCGCTCCATCGCACGGCCCTGGCGCTGTCGCTCGGCCATCTCGTCGCTGGTCGGCAGGAACTCGATCGGGCGCTCGAGCAGGCCGTCGGCCTCGAGCCGGTGCATGAGGTCGTCGTAGGCCTCGATGCGGTCCTGCGAGACGGCCACCTCCTGCGAGAGGATCTGCGCCTGCAGGTAGTTGTCGTAGAGCACGTGCCGGCAGACGTCGTCCTCGACCTCGGCCAGCAGCTCGTCGCGCTGCTTGCGCGTCAGGTCGCCGGCGGCCTCGGGGATGCCGAGCAGGATCTTGAGGTTGACCTCGTGGTCGGAGCAGTCGACGCCGGCGGAGTTGTCGACGGCGTCGGTGTTGATGCGTCCGCCCGCTGGCCGCGTACTCGATGCGGCCGCGCTGCGTGAAGCCGAGGTTGCCGCCCTCGCCGACGACGCGGCACGCGCAGCTCGCTGCCGTCGATGCGGATGCCGTCGTTGGTGCGGTCGCCGACCTCGGCGTGCGACTCGTCGGAGGCCTTCACGAAGGTGCCGATGCCGCCGTTCCAGAGCAGGTCGACCGGGGCGCGCAGGATCGCCGTCATCAGCTCCGCCGGGCGGCAGCGCCGTGACGGCGTCGTCGAGACCCAGCGCGGCGCGCGATCTCGGGGCCGAGCGTGAACGCTCTTGGCGTCGAGCCCGAAGACGCCGCCGCCGGCGCTGATCTTCGTCCGGTCGTAGTCGTCCCACGACGAGCCGGGCAGGTCGTAGCAGGCGCCGCCGCTCGACGAAGCCGACGGCCGGATCCGGGTCGGGGTCGAGGAACAGGTGGCGGTGGTCGAAGGCGCCCACGAGCCGGATCTGGTCGGACAGCAGCATGCCGTTGCCGAACACGTCGCCCGACATGTCGCCGACGCCGACCACCGTGAACGGCTCGGTCGCGACGTCGAGGCCCAGTTCGCGGAAGTGGCGCTTGACCGACTCCCACGCGCCGCGCGCCGTGATGGCGAGCTTCTTGTGGTCGTAGCCCGGCCGAGCCGCCGGAGGCGAACGCGTCGCCGAGCCAGAAGCCGTACGCCTCGGCGATGGCGTTCGCCGTGTCGGAGAGCGACGCCGTGCCCTTGTCGGCGGCGACCACCAGGTACGGGTCGTCGTCGTCGCAGGATGCGCACGCCGGACGGCTGGACGACCTCGCCGTCGACGAGGTTGTCGGTGATGTCGAGCATGCCGGACATGAGGGTCGTGTACTGGCGGACGACCTCCTCGCGCAGCTCCTGACGATCGGCGGGCGGGTGCTTCAGCACGAAGCCGCCCTTCGAGCCGACGGGCACGATGACGGCGTTCTTGACCATCTGCGCCTTCATCAGGCCGAGGATCTCGGTGCGGTAGTCCTCGGGGCGATCCGACCAGCGGATGCCGCCGCGCGCGACGCGGCCGCCGCGCAGGTGGATGCCCTCCATCGCGGGCGAGTAGACGAAGATCTCGTACAGCGGGTACGGCTTCGGCATCAGCGGCACGGCGGCCGACGCGAACTTGAACGACAGGTGCGGCCGGTTCAGGAACGCGTTGGTGCGCACCGTCGCGTCGACCGTGCCGAGGTGGTTGCGCAGGATCCGGTCGTCGTCCAGCGAGGTGATCGCGTCGCAGGGCGCGCGATGATCTCCTGGCGCAGCTCGTCCTCCTCGCCGGCCACGATCGGCCGGGTCGGGTCGAAGCGCACCTCGAAGTAGCGCACCAGCAGCGCCGAGACGGTCGGGGTGCCGCGCGAAGGTGTCGTTCTGGTACTCGATCGGCAGCTGCGCGCCGACGCGCTGTCGGTACTTGCGGTACGCCCGCAGGACGGCCACCTGGTGCCACGTCAGCCCGGCCGAGATGACCAGCCGGTTGAGCGCGTCGGACTCGGCCTCGCCGTGCCAGACCGCGGCGATGCAGTCGGCCACGCGCTCGCCGCAGACGGCCAGGTCGAGCACGTCGCCGTGCTCGTCGAGCACGCCGAAGTTGTGCAGGAAGGTCTCGCCGTCGCCGCCGTTCAGCCGCGTCGGCACCTCCTCGTCCACCTGCGAGGCCGAGGTTCTCGAGAATCGGCAGCACCTCGGACAGCTGCACCTTGCCGCCGGTCTTGTAGATGCCGACGCGCGTCATGTCCGCCGGCCCGCCCCGCTCGTTCTGCAGCGCGACGCGGAACGGATCGCCCGCCGCGAGCTGCTCGAACTGCTCGACGTCGACCAGCGCCATCGAGATGTCGGTCGAGTTCTTGTAGTAGTCGGGGAACCGCTCGCGGTACGTCTCGGCCAGCCGGGCGCCGTGCTCCTCGCCGTAGATGGCGACGAGCCGCTCGCGCAGCCGGTCGTCCCAGGTGCGGGTGAGGGCGATCACCTCGTGCTCGAGCTCGGCCAGCGACACGTCGGGCGGCGGGCCGCTGACGTGCACGGTGAAGTGGATCCGCGCCGCCAGCTCGGTCTCGCCCAGCGACAGGTACTGGTCGACCGACTCGCCGCCGAAGCGCGCCTGCACGAGCTCGAGCAGGCGCTGCTGCAGGTCGGCGTTGTAGCGGTCGCGGGGGAGGGCGACGGTGATCGACACGGAGCGCCCCTCGGCGTCGTGCCGGACGAACGTCTTCACCTGGCGTCGCTCCTCCAGGTGCAGCAGGCCCATGACCTCGGCGCGCAGGTCCTCCACCGACGCGCCGAACAGGTCGTCCTTCGGGAACGACTCGTACAGGGCGACGGCGGCCTTGTAGTCGTGCGTGCCCTCGATCAGGTCCTCGGCCTCGATGATCTGGCGCAGCTTGCGGCGCAGGATCGGCACGCGGCTGGCCGGCTCGGCGTAGGCCTTCGAGGTGAACAGCCCGATCAGGCGCAGCTCGCCCAGGATCTCGCCGTTCTCGTCGACGCGCTTGACGCCCGACGTAGTCCATGCGCTCGTGCCGGTGCACGGTCGCGAAGCGGTTCGTCTTCGACACCAGCAGCAGGTCGCCGCCGGTGATGCGCTCGCGCAGCCGCGGCTCGATCGACGACCAGCGGCATCGGGGAGCGGTAGTGGCTCGACGCCTCGTCGGAGAGGATGCCGAGGCCCGACCCGGGCACGATCGACACGGCGCCGGCCTCGATCGCGTACTCGCGGTAGCCGAGGAAGAGGAAGTTGTCCTCGAACAGCCAGCCCAGGAACGCGACGGCCTCCTCGACCTCGTCGGCGGCGTAGCGCACGCCGGCCGCGCGCGCCGCCTCGACCATCGCCGGCACACGCTCGCGCATCTCGCGGAAGTCGCGGACGGCCGCCTGCACGTCGCCGAGCACCTCGCGCACGCGGTCGCAGAGCTCCATCAGCTCCTCGCTCGACAGCCGGCGCTCGAGCTCGAAGTGCATCACCGACTCGCGGCTGTCGGTCTCGCGGGCGTGGAGCACGGACGTGATGCGTCCGGCCTCGTCGCGCTCGGCGCCGATCACCGGGTGGATCTTCTCGCGCACCGTCAGGCCGCGCGCGTCGAGCTCGGCCGAGACGGAGTCGACCAGGAACGGCGAGTCGGGCGTGTTCGTCTCGAGCACCGAGCCCGGCAGCGCGTAGCCGTCGGCCTGCAGCGTCGGGTTGAAGGCGCGGACGGCCAGCGGGTCGGAGCCGCGCCGGTCGGCGAGGTCGAACGCGCCGACGATCTCCCCGAACAGCTCCTCGGCCGAGCGACCGGCGAGCAGGTCGGCAGACATGCGGCGGAGGTAGGACTCGGCGAAGGCACGGAGCATCGGCGCCCGCGCCCCCGTTCGCTCGCTGATCCGAGCGTACAGCTCGCCGACGACGGGACTCTGCGTGGTGCTCACCGTGTAAGGCTATTCGACGGAGCGCCCTGCGTGTTGCCCCCGGCGCGCGGCCGATCAGTGCGGGACGGCGGCGGCTGTCGAGACGACGTGGACGACGGGCCGCGAGAAACGGCGCTCGGCCTGCTCGACGAGGCCGTGCCGCAGCCAGCGCGACCGCTTCTCGGGATGCGTCGAGATCACGATCAGGTCGGCCTTGAAGTCCATCAGGGCGTCGTGGATGGCGTGCAGCGGCCGCATGTCGCCGACCCGGCCGTCGGCGCTCAGCCCCTCCGCGTGGAGGACGTCGAGCGTGTGCGCGAGGCGACCTGCGGCCGCCTCGATCGCTCCCTCCTGCGTCCAGACCGTGCCGTGGCGCTCGTGCAGCGGGCGCGCCGGCACGATCACGTAGTAGTCGGAGGTCTTCTCGTCCTCCAGCCGCCGCAGCTCCTGCAGCAGCTCGTCGGCTCCGACGGTTTCGTTGGCGACGACCAGGATCTTCGACATCCGCGCACACCTCCGTGATCGGAATTCGTCACGGATGATACAACGCGTTTGCGGCCGATCCGGGGCGCGCGGCGTTCCGTTACGGAGGCTTAATGCTCTGGCTGGTGCTTGACGTAGTGCGCCATGCCGAGCGCGCCCGCGATGAAGACCAGCGAGCCGATGATGCCGTAGTAGTCGAACGGCAGCGCGTCGACGCCCTTCGCGAGGATCACGATCACGTTGCAGACCACGATCGTGATGGCGATCGTGTACATGATGAACACCGAAACCGCGGTGTGATCGGTGATGTTGGGGCCTGACACGAGTCCTCCGGACGCCTGCTCGGCACCGAAGATAGCAGGACGTGTACGCTCACATCTCCTACTCCCCGGACCCTGGAGCGGAACGTGACGCAGCGGCGCTACCTGCTCGCCGAGAGCGAGATCCCGACGCACTGGTACAACGTCGTCGCTGACCTGCCGGCGCCACCTCCGCCGTCCGCTGCACCCGGGCACCGGGGCAGCCGGTCGGGCCGGACGATCCTGACGCCGCTGTTCCCGATGGCGCTGATCGGGCAGGAGGTCTCGCCCGAGCGCTGGCATCCGATCCCGGACATCGTGCGCGAGGTCTACTCGCTGTGGCGGCCGACGCCGCTCTACCGCGCGCTCGGCCTGGAGCAGGCGCTCGATACCGACTGCAAGATCTTCTACAAGTACGAGGGCGTCTCCCCGGCTGGCTCGCACAAGCCGAACACCGCCGTCCCGCAGGCGTACTACAACCAGCAGGAGGGCGTGAAGCGCATCGCGACCGAGACCGGGCGCGGGCCAGTGGGGCTCGTCGCTGGCGTTCGCCGCGGCCTGTTCGGCATCGAGGTCAAGGTCTACATGGTGCGCGTGTCCTACGACACGAAGCCGTACCGGCGCGCGATGATGGAGACCTGGGGCAGCACGGTCGTCGGCTCGCCCGTCGCCCGACACCAACGCCGGCCGCAAGGTCGCTCGAGGACAACCCCGACTCGACCGGCTCTCTCGGCATCGCCATCTCCGAGGCCGTCGAGGACGCCGCCACGCGCGACGACACGAAGTACGCGCTCGGCTCGGTCCTGAACCACGTGCTGATGCACCAGACGGTGATCGGCCAGGAGGCGCAGAAGCAGCTCGAGCAGGCCGGCGCGTACCCGGACGTCGTGGTCGGCTGCACCGGCGGCGGCTCGAACTTCGCCGGCATCGCGTTCCCGTTCGTGGCCGACAAGGTCGCGGGCAAGCAGCTGCGCATCGTCGCCGCCGAGCCCGCCGCGCTGCCCGACGCTGACGCGCGGGCACTACGCCTACGACTTCGGCGACACCGCGCAGATGACGCCGCTGGTGACGATGCACACGCTCGGCCACACGTTCATGCCCGCGCCCATCCACGCCGGCGGGCTGCGCTACCACGGCATGGCGCCGCTGGTCTCGAAGCTCGTGCACGAGGGCATCGTCGAGGCCGTCGCCTATCGCCAGAACGAGTGCTTCGCGGCCGGCGTCCGGTTCGCGGCGCACCGAGGGCATCATCCCGGCGCCCGAGGCCAACCACGCGATCCGCGCGCGTCGAGGTCGAGGTCGAGGCGGCCCGCGCCGCCGGCGAGAGCGCGCACGATCCTCTTCAACCTCTGCGGGCACGGGCACCTCGAGCTGGGCGCCTACGAGCAGTACCTGAACGGCGAGCTCGTGGACTTCGACCTGCCGCAGGCCGATCTCGACGCCGCCGCCGAGGTGCTCGTGGGAATGCCCTCCGCCGGCTAGGGGACGCTAGGTGCGCGACGGGATCGCGCGGGCGATGAATGCTGCGAGGTCGGCCTTGAGCGCCGCGAGCGACGGCTGGTGGATGTACATCATGTGCCCGGCCTCGTAGTAGGCCATCGCTGATGTTGCCGCGCAGGCTCGGGTCGAGGCCCAGGTGGTCGAACGGTGTACTCGGTCGCGAAGTACGGCGTCGCCAGGTCGTAGTAGCCGCTCGCCACGAACACCTGCAGGAACGGGTTGATCGTCATGGCGTGGCGCAGCAGTCTCGCCGACGTTGACGATACTGGTTCTCGTGGTCGGCGTAGCTCCACGGCTTCACACGCGCCGCGTTGAGGACCTCGTACGGCAGGTCGCTCTCGAAGCCGAGCTCGCCGCGCACGTAGTCGTTGAAGGTGGCGGTGTACGGCGCCATGCACGTTCGTCGAAGCTGGGGTCGTAGTCGGCGTGCTCGCCGGCCGCGTCGCGGTCGATGCCCTTGAAGCGGCTGTCGAGCCGGCCCGACGGTGCGCCGCTCGTCGCGCAGCAGCTCCTTGACAGAACCGGTGGATCTCGATGCGCAGGTCGGTGCGGTCGATGTAATCCGCCGACGAGCCCGGTGTAGCCGCGCGAGCTGCGTCGACCACGCGCGCGCGCTCGTCGTCGGCTGAGCAGTGCGCGCCCTGCATCAGCGCGAGCGCGTAGTCGCCGAGCGCGAACGCCTCGGCCTCGGCGCAGCGGCGGCGCGCAGGTCGCGCCTGCAGCTCGGGCGCCAGCCGCCGGTGGTACCAGGCCGTGGCGGCGTAGTCGGGCAGGAAGCAGGATGTACGGCAGGTCGTTGCCGAGGTCGAAGTCGAGCAGTCTCGAAGTCGAGCGCGCCGGACACCAGCATGAGGCCGTTCAGGAACATGCCGTGCCGCTCCTGCAGGTAGCGCGACGACGCCGGCGCCGCGGGTGGTGCCGTAGCTCTCGCCGATCAGGAACTTCGGGCGACGTCCAGCGCCGGTAGCGCGTCGTCTAGAGCCGGATCAAGTCGCCGATCGACTCGATGTCGTTCTTGAAGCCGTGGAACTGCTTCGCCTTCTCGCCGATCACGGCCCGGCTGTAGCCGGTCGACACGGGGTCGATGAACACGAGGTCGGACACGTCGAGCAGCGAGTGCTCGTTGTCGACGAGCCGGAACGGCGGCGGTGGAGATCGCCCGTCGTCGACCGGCACGCGGCGCGGCCCGAGCACCCCGAGGTGCAGCCACACCGACGCCGAGCCCGGGCCCGCCGTTGAACGCGAACGTGACCGGCCGCGTCGCGCGCGGTTCTCGACGCTGTCGAGCGTGTAGGCGATGACCGACACCTCGGCGCGCGGCTTCTCGCCCTCGGACGCGCCCTCGTCCGTCGCCCTTCCTCTTCTCGCTCTCCTCCTTCAGCACGATCGTGCCGCAGGAGACGGTGTAGGCGAGCTCGCGGCCGCCGACGACGGCCGAGTGATACGTCTTGACGAGCCGGTCCTCGGGCGCGGGCGGGGTCGGCGGGGGTGTCGGCGGAGCAGGCTCGGGCATCGCCCGACTATTGCAGAATCGGCCGGTTCGCATCCTGCGCGTCGTCCGTCCGCCTGCCGGTATACTCGGAGAGTCCGCGGGGGGCGTAGTTCAGTTGGTTAGAACGCCGGCCTGTCACGCCGGAGGCCGCGGGTTCGAGTCCCGTCGCTCCCGTCCGTTGGACTCCCAGCGCCGCCCCACCGGGTGGCGCTGGGCGTTTCAGGGCTCGGCGTGGCGGCCGTCGGTGACGTAGCCTGACGCCATGTCCGACGACCCCGCCACCCTCCTCGCCGAGCTGCGCGCCCACGAGGCCGCCCTGGTCTTCGACCGCTTCGACGAGGACGACGCCTGGCACCTCGGCGTCCAGCTCGTGGAGGCTGCCCGGGCGGCGCAGCTGCCGATCGCGATCTCGATCCGCCGCAACGGCCAGCGCCTGTTCCACGCCGCGCTGCCCGGCGCCTCCGCCGACAACGACGGCTGGCTCGACCGCAAGTGCCGCGTCGTCGACCGGTACAGCGCGAGCTCGTACGCCGTCGGCACCGCGTTCCTCGTCGACGGCACGACGTTCGACGAGTCGTCGCGCCTCGACACCACCGTCTACGCGGCGCACGGTGGTGCCTTCCCGGTGCGCGTCAAGGGAGTCGGCGTGGTCGGGACCGTGGCCGTCTCAGGCCTGCCGCAGGCGGACGATCACGCCTTCGTCGTGCGGGAGCTGCGGCGGTTCCTCGGCGGTGCCGCGGAACCGACGCGTAACGATCGATGACGATCCCACCTGGAGGAAGTAGCCGATGCCAGACCTAGAAGGCAGGATCGCTCTGATCACGGGCGCCGCGTCGGGCATGGGCGCCGCCTGTGCCGACGTCCTGCGCCGTTGCGGCGCCCGTGTCGTGATCGTCGATCTGGACGGTGACCGCGGCGCGCAGGCGGCCGCGGCGCTGGACGCACCGTTCATCCAGGGCGACGTGTCCGATTCGGCATTCTGCGACCGGGCCGTCGCCGAGACCGTGGAGCGGCACGGGCGCCTCGACATTCTCGTCAACGCGGCCGGGATCATGGTGCGGAAGAAGGCGGTCGACACCGAGGACGACGTCTACCAGCGCGTCATCGGCGTGAACCTGGACGGCACGTTCTACATGTGCCGTGCCGCTCTCCGCCAGATGAAGGTCCAGGGTGGCGGCGCGATCGTCAACTTCAGCTCCATCTGGGGGCTGTGGGCGGGCGCCAACTCCGCCGCCTACGGCGCGGCGAAGGGTGGCATCTCGGTGCTCACCCGCGCCCTCGCCCTCGACCACGGGCGCGACAACATCCGCGTCAACGCCGTCCTTCCCGGCGATGTCGACACGCCGTTGCTGCGCGCCGGCGGCCGCGACGAGCCCCTGACCGACGAGGACGTCGCCCGGATGGGCGAGTCCATCCCGCTCGGACGTGTCGCCCGGCCCGAGGAGATCGCCAGCGTGGTTGCGTTCCTGGCGTCGGACGAGGCGTCGTACCTGACCGGCATCCTGGTGCCGGCCGACGGCGGGTACTCGGCCCAGTGAACACCGGCGAAGCACGCACCGTGCGGTACCTCAACCGCGCTGCGGTCGAACAGTTGGCCCTGCCGATGCAGCGCATCGTCGACGAGGTCGAGTTCGCACTGGCGGAGAAGGCGAACGGCCGGGCGATGATGCCCGCGAAGCACTGGATGGAGACGCCCGAGCGGTGGTTCGGCGGCATGTCCAGCGTGGTGCCGGCGACGGGCTACTCGGCCATGAAGTGGCAGAGCGGCAGCGCAGCCAATGCCGGCCGCGGCCTGCCGTACATCACCGGCATGCTGTTCCTCAACCAGATCGAGGAAGGCGTCGTCGTCGCCGTGATGGACTCGACGTGGCTGACGCAGCAGCGCACGGCCGCAGCCTCGGCCGTGACGGCGAAGTACCTCGCCCCGCCCGGCGCGGACTCCTTCGCGATGCTGGGCTGCGGCGTCCAGGCGCGCAGCCACCTGGAGGCGCTGCCGCTGGTCCTGCCGGAGCTGAGGCGCGTGGTCGCGTACGACATCGACCACGCCGCCGCTGTCCGATTCGGTGCCGTCGTCGAACAGCACGGGCTGGAAGTCGCGGTCGTCGGGTCGGCCCGCGAGGCCGTCGAGGCGGCCGATGTCGTGGTCTCCTCCGGGCCGATCGCGCTGCACCAGGCGCGTCCGATCCAGCCGGACTGGCTGGCGCCGGGCGCGCTCGGCATCACGATCGACTACGACTGCTACTGGAGTGATGCGGCGCTGGTCGCAGCGGATCTGCTGGTCACGGACGACATCGGCCAGATCGAGCACATCCGGGCGGACGGCTACTTCACCGGCTGTCCGGCGCCGGACACCGAGATCGGGCTGGTGGTCACCGGCGACCACCCCGGCCGGACGGGTGATGCGCAGCGCATCGTGTGCCTCAACATGGGTGTCTCCGTCGAGGATGTCGCCACCGCGCGCGCCATCTTCGAGCTCGCCGTCGAACGCAACGCCGGGCAGCTTCTGCCCCTCTGAAGGACGGTCGCCCGCTGTGAAGATCGCCACCATCGAGACGTTCGCGACGTGCCCGCCGATCCGCCACGTGGGCACCCTCGGCGTCGGCACCTTCGATCGGGCCGATAGCGTCATCGTGCGGGTCCGCACCGACACCGGCGTGGAAGGGGTCGGCGAGGCGTCCATGTGGGCGCCGTTCACCGACAACCTGTATGCGGCGAAGGAGACGATCGACCGCTACCTCGGGCCGGCGATCATCGGCCTGTCGCCGCTCGACACCGAGGCGATCAACCTGGCGATGGCGCGCGTCCAGCACGGTGCGTCGTCCGCCAAGGCGGCGGTGGACATGGCGTGCCTCGACGCGGCAGCCCGGTCCCTCGACGTCCCGCTCCACGCGTTACTCGGCGGGCTCGTGCGTGACCGGATCTCGCTCAGCTACTCCGTCACCAACCAGGACATCGACGCGGACCTGGCGGAGATCCGCTGGCTCCTGGAAGACGGTTTCCACGTCCTCAAGATCAAGACCGGGGTGCTTCCCGAGGCGGTCGAGCTCGAACGGATGGAGCGGATCCGCGACCTCGTCGGCCCCGACTTCGATCTGCGCATCGACTTCAACCAGGGCGCGCCGCGCGAGCGCGCGTCCATCCTCTGTCACCGCCTCGAGCAGTTCCGTCCGACGTTCATCGAGCAGCCCGTGAAAGGCTGGGATCTGAGCGAGATGGCGGCGCTCACCGCCGCGCTGCGCACCCCGGTGATGGCCGACGAGAGCGTGATGAGCCTGCAGGACGGGCTCCGGGTCGTCGCGGAGCGGGCGGCCGACATCATCAGCATCAAGCTGATGAAGCTGGCCGGCATCACGCAGTCCAAGAAGCTGGCCGGCGTCTGCGAGGCAGCCGGCATGCCGTGCTACGCCGGGGCGATGTGGGAATCCGGGATCGGCATCGCCGCCAGCCTGCACTTCGCCTGCTCCACGCCCGCCGTCCGCTACGGCAGCGACTTCTACACCTGCAGCCACCTGCTGGAGGACGACCTCATCCTCGAGCCGTTGCGGGTCGATGCCGGCGACCTGGTCGTTCCCGACGGGCCGGGCCTCGGAGTGGACGTCGACTGGGCTGCGGTCGAGCGGCACCGCGTCGCATGACAGCGCCCCCGACGATCGCGATCGGCTGGCACACCACCGAGCGGAGCGAGCTGCGGCCGCTGTTCGAGCTGGCCGAGGAGCCGGAGGTGTTGGAGTCGTACCTCTCGCACGGCCGCGTTCTCGTCGCGCGGGAGGCGGGCAGGCTCGTCGGACACCTGCAGCTGGTCGATCCCGGCCGGCCGGGGACACTGGAGGTCAAGAACATGGCGGTCGCCGAGAGTCATCAGGGCCGCGGGATCGGGCGGACGCTGATGGAGCGCGCGATCACCGAGTGCCGGGCGGAGGGGATGGGGACGCTGCTCGTCGCGACGGCGGCGGCCGACACCGGCAACCTGCGCTTCTACCAGCGGCTCGGCTTCCGCCTGCTGCGCGTGCAGCGCGACGCCTTCACCGCGGCGCAGGGCTACCCGGACGGGATCGTGATCGACGGCATCCCGCTGCGCGACCAGGTGTGGCTGTCGCAGGACCTCTCCACGGCAGCGCCGGGGTAGCACAGCCAGTTCGGCTGGCCGCACCGCAAGACGCCTGCGGGCACGCCAACAGCCAGCCCGGACCCTGCGACCGTGGAGTCATGTCCTCCCTCACGCTGCGCAGGCCGCCCGCGGCCCTTCCCCTCGCCCGGTTCCTCGCCTTCGCACGCACGGAGTACGGCTTCGTCGTGCTGGCGCTCGGCCTCATCGGCCTCCACATCGCCGACGACAACTATCTGCAGCCCGCGGCCGGCACGCTTCCCGCCGACCACCTGGCGAGCGGCCTGATCCCCCTCGCGATCCTGGCGGCAGCGGCGGCGGTCTACCCGCGCCTCCGGGCGGGAGCGCGCGCAGCCGCCGCGGCGACGCTCGGCGCGATCGGTGCCTCGATCGGCTTTCCCGGCAGCTACCAGTTGCTCGGCGGAACCGCATCTGGCGACCACTACACCGGCCTCGTCGCAGTCGTCGCCGGTCTCGTGCTCGTCGCCGTCGCCCCCGTCGTCCTCTGGAAGAGCCGGAAGACGGGCGGCAGCCGCCGGCGGCGCTACGCGCGGCGGGCCGGCAGCGCCGCCATCGGCCTCGTCACGGCGGCCGTCGTGTTCCTCGTCATCGTCTTCCCGATCGGATTCGCCTACGGCTACACGCATATCGGCCACACCGCCGCCTCCGTCGACAAGGTCGGTCTCCCGCACGAGTCCGTCACGCTGACGACGAGCGACGGGATCGAGCTCTCGGCCGCCTACGTCCCCTCCGCGAACGGCGCCGCGGTCGTCGTCTTCCCCGGGACCGCCGCGCTGAAGGAAGCGCGGATGATCGCCCGCCACGGCTACGGCGTCCTGCTGCTCGACCCCCGCGGCCAGGGCAAGAGCGGTGGCGACAACATCCACTGGGCCGGCGACCGCGACCTGAGCGCGGCCGCCGAGTACCTGAAGACCCGTCCGGACGTCGACCCGCAGCGCATCGCCGGCTTCGGCTCCTCGGTCGGCGGCGAGGTGCTGCTCGAGACCGCCGCCCAGTCCGACGCCTTCGCCGCCGTCATCTCCGAAGGCGCGGGACTGCGCATCGGCGAGGGCGCCGACCTGATGCACGGCGCCGAGCGACTCATGACCCCGGCGTTCACGACGCTCACCCTCGCCACCGCCGTCTTCTCCAACCAGACCCCGCCGCCGCCGCTCGTCGAGCGAATCGGACAGATCGCGCCGCGCCCGGTCTTCCTGATCTACGCGGCTCCAGGCGACGGCGGGGAGAACGAGCGGCAGCCTGGCTATTACGCCGCAGCCGGCGAGCCGAAGCAGCTGTGGAAGGTGCCGGGCGCCTCGCACACCGGCGGCATCGACGCACAGCCGGCGGAGTTCGAGCGACGGGTCATCGCCTTCCTGGATGATGCGCTGCGCGGCGACGCGCGGTGAGAGTCAGCGCGGGCTCCGGATCTAGCCCGCGGCGCGCACCGCGCCGGCGAAGGTGCGGACGGCTCGCTCGATGCGCGCTCGGCCGTGGTCGGTGCCGATCGACCCGTCGGCGTCGAGATCGGCTCGCCCGACCGCCACTCGAGTGACCGCCTCCTCGACGACGGCGGGTGCTGCCGGAGACGAGCAGGATGCGAGTCGGTGTCGCCATGTCAGGACGAACGCTTCTGCGCCACCTTCTCACACCGATCCAGCAACCGGTCGTCGCCCAGCTCGCCGACCCACGCCGCAAACGTGTCGGTCGGGCCCGTCCAGCGCAGCTGGTCGACGTCTGCGAGCAGCTCGATCTCGCTGCGCAGCGTCGCCAGGTCCTTGAACAGCAGCGCCAGCTCGCGGCGCTCGCCGAGCACCGAGTCGGGGAACGACTCGATCGGGCCATGCTCGTTGATCAGCCGCGCGGCGCCGACCATGCCGATGCCGGGAATGCCGGGGTAGCCGTCGGCGCTGTCGCCCACGAGCGCGAGCAGGTCGGGGATGTGGACGGGGTCGACGCGGAACTTCTCGCGCACGCCGTCCTCGTTGCGGACGACGCCCGCGCGGCGGTCGACCTGCACGACGCGGTCGCCGACCACGCACTGCGCGAGGTCCTTGTCCGGCGTCCAGATCAGCACCTGGTCGACCTCGTCGTCGGCCGCGGCGAACCGCGCCGCGGCGGCCAGCGCGTCGTCGGCCTCGAACTCGACCATCGGCCAGACGGCGACACCCATGGCATGCAGCGCCTGCTCGAGCGGCTCGAACTGCAGCCGGAGCGCCGGATCGATGCCGAGCGCCGGACTTGTAGCCCGCCCACATCGGGTTGCGGAACGACTCGATCACGTGGTCGGTCGCCACGCCGACGTGCGTGCCGCCCTGCTCGAGCGTCTCGAGCACCGTGTGCAGCACGCCGCTGGCGGCACCCAGCCGGCGGTCGGCGCCGCCGCGCTTGCGACCGTAGAAGTGCCGGAAGAGCTCGTACGTGCCGTCGATCAGATGGATGACCACGCCGCCGCTCACATCCGCTCCGGCGTCTCGATGCCGAGCAGGTCGAGGCCCTGGGCGAGGGTGCGGGCGGTGACGTCGCACAGCGCGAGGCGGCTCGCGCGCAGCTCGGGCGGCACGTCGCTGCGCAGCACCGGGCAGGCGTCGTAGAACGCCGTGAACGTCTGGGCCAGGTCGAACAGCTCGTTGCAGAGCCGATGTGGGGCGAGCCGCTCGACCGACTCGCGGATGGCCGGGGCGAACCCCACCAGCGCCAGGGCCAGGGCGCGTTCCTCGGGCGCATCGAGCGTCGGCACGACGCCCTTGGCCGCTGCCGCCACGTCGTCGCCGGCCCGCCGGAAGATCGAGCGGATGCGTGCGTGCGCGTACTGGAGGTACGGGGCCGTGAAGCCGTCGAGCGACAGCATCCGCTCCCAGCTGAAGACGTAGTCGCCGACGCGGTCGCTCGACAGGTCGGCGAACTTGACCGCGCCGATGCCGACGGCGCGCGCGATGGCAGCGCGCTCCTCCGCCGGCAGCTCGCCGCTGCGCTCGTCGACCACGACCTGCGCACGCCGCACCGCCTCGTCCAGCAGGTCGGCCAGCCGCAGCGTCTCGCCCGCCCGCGTCCGCAGCATCTTCCTGTCCTCGCCCAGCACGTTGCCGAACGGCACGTGCACGCAGCGAGCGGGCGGCACCAGCCAGCCGGCCATCTCGCAGACCTTCCACGCCATCGCGAAGTGCTGCGCCTGCGGCGCGCCGACCACGTACACGAGCCAGGTGGCGGCAAGGCGGCCGACCCGGTCGCGCACCGTGGCGAGGTCGGTCGTCGTGTAGTTGTAGCCACCGTCGGCCTTGCGGACGATGACGGGCATCGGCTCGCCGTCGCGCCCGGCGAAGCCCGGCGGGTAGACGACCGCGGCGCCGTCCGACGCCTCCAGCAGGCCCTGCTCGGCGAGCTCGGCGACCACGCCGGCGAGCTGCGGGTTGTAGAAGCTCTCGCCGACGATGTCGGCCGGCGTCAGCAGCACGCCGAGGCGGTCGTACACCGCCTGGAACTCCCGCGCCGACTGGTCGACGAGCACCTGCCAGAGCTGCAGCGTCTCCGGGTCGCCGGCCTGGAGCAGCACGACGCGCTCGCCGCTGCGGGCGCGGAACGACGGGTCCTCGTCGAACACCGCCCGCGCCTCGCGGTAGAACGTCGTCAGGTCGCCGGCGCCGAGCTCGCCGACCGCCGCCGTCCCGCCGACGTCGACCAGGTGCTCGATCAGCATCCCGAACGGCGTGCCCCAGTCGCCGACGTGGTTCTCGCGGATCACCTCGTGGCCGGCGAAGGTCAGCAGCCGGACGATCGCGTCGCCGATCACGGTCGAGCGCAGGTGCCCGACGTGCATCTCCTTGGCCACGTTCGGTGCCGAGTAGTCGACGACCGCGCGCTCCGGCGCCGTTGCGGGCGGCACGCCCAGCCGCGGGTCGGCCGCCATCGCCGCGACGGCACCGGCCAGATACGTCTCGCTGAGGGTGACGTTGATGAAGCCCGCGCCGGCGACCTCGACGACCCGGGCGATGTCGGACAGGTCGTCCTGCGCGACGACCTGTTCCGCGATCCCGCGTGGCGGCCGGCCGAGGCGCTTCGCGAGCGCCAGGGCGCCGTTGGCCTGCAGGTCGCAGCGATCGGAGGTGCGGACGACGGGGTCGGATCCCGGCGCGACGGCGTCGAACATCGCGGTCAGGCGGGCGGTCAGCGCGGCGAGGACGTCGGGCACGGCGGCCATCATGCCCGACGCGGCCCGGCAAGCGAGTCGCCGCGCCGCGTTCGGTCGCGTGCCCACGGAGCGGGCGGGCGGGGCAGGCTGGGTTGGCGCGTGCCGATGGCTATCGAGTCGTCCTCACGCCGAGGGGTGTCACGCTGTGGCCGAAGGTCGATCGTCAACCGATTGGTTGACAGTGGCGCTTCCTCGCGATATTCTCAACCATATGGTTGAGAATAAGGCTTCCATGGACGCCGTCTTCCACGCGCTGTCGAGCGCTCCGCGGCGCGAGCTGCTGGGCGCCCTGGCCGCGGGAGAGCGCACCGTCGGCGGCCTCGCCTCACCCTTCGCGATGTCGCTGGCCGCCGTCTCGAAGCACCTCAAGGTGCTCGAGGAAGCCGGGCTGGTCGAGCGCCGCAGCGAGGGCCGGACGACGGTCTGCCGGCTGCGCGCCGAGCCGCTGGCCGAGGCCGAGGCGTGGCTCCGCTTCTACGAGCGCTTCTGGACGGAGCGCCTCGACCAGCTCGAGCAGTTGCTGACGCAGGAGGATCCCGCATGACCGAGTTCACCGTCGACCTGACCCGGACGATCGCCGCACCGCGAGCCGAGGTGTACCGCGCGCTCGTCGATCCTGCGCGGCTGCTGCAGTGGATGATCCCGCCGGGCTGCGAGCGGCATGACGCGGTGGTCGACGAACGGCCCGGCGGCCGGCACCGCGTCGAGTACCTCAGCTCCGACGGCACCAAGCACGCCTTTGACAGCGTCATCCAGGAGCTCGTGCCGGACGAGCGGATCGTCCTCGACTTCGCCTTCGAGGGATCCGAGCCGGGGCAGCGGACCGACGACACCGTGCTCGAGCTGTCGCTGCGCGACGCGCACGCCGGCGGCACGGAGATCCGGCTCGTGCATCGCAAGATCACGCTGACGCCGCCGTTCGACGAGCCGTCGGTCAGCTTCGGCTGGAACGGCGCGCTCGACAAGCTCGAGGCGGTCTACGAGAGGGACACGACATGACGGACCATCGCACCGGAACCCGCGCAGAGTGGCGGGCCGCGCGCGTCGGCCTGCTGGTGCGCGAGAAGGAGCTGACGCGGCGCAGCGACGAGCTGGGCCGCGAGCGGCAGGCGCTGCCGTGGGTGCCGATCGACAAGGAGTACGTGTTCGAGACCGTCGACGGGCCCCGCACGCTGGCCGAGCTGTTCGACGGCCGCTCGCAGCTGATCGTCTACCACTTCATGCTCGGCCCCGACATGGCCGCCGGCTGCCCGAGCTGCTCGGCGATCGCCGACGGCATCGAGCCCGCGCGCGTGCACCTCGAGCATCACGACGTCGCGTTCGTGGTCGTCTCGCGGGCGCCGCTCGGGCAGCTGCAGGCGTACCGCGAGCGGATGGGCTGGACGTTCCCGTGGGTGTCGGCGGCGGACAGCGACTTCAACTTCGACTTCCACGTCTCGTCGACCCCGGAGCGACCGCTCGAGGAGTACAACTTCCGCGCGCTCACCGGCGATCCGTTCTACGGCGAGCTGCCGGGCATGAGCTCGTTCGCGCTCGCCGACGGCCAGGTGTTCCACACCTACTCGGCGTACCAGCGCGGGGTCGATGCGATGTGGGGCTTCTACCAGTGGCTCGACCGGGCGCCCAGGGGCCGCAACGAGGACGGCGGCTCGTGGTTCCGCCGCCACGACGAGTACCCGGAATGACGTCGAGCCCGGCGCCCGTGTGGGGCGCCGGGCTCTCCATCGTCGTCCTACGCGAGGGTCGGCTGATCGGAGCCGGCCCGCGGCGCGAGCCCGGCGTTGGCCGTCGACTCCGCCCGCCCGGGTGCGCGGACCGCCACGAAGATGGCACCGAGCGCGAGCACGACCGCTCCGGCGCCGAGACCGCGGCTGAGGCCGTCCATGAACGCCATCTGGGCGTGGGCGATCAGGTCGTCGCCGCCCGCACCGAGGCTGCTGCCGATCTGCTCGGCGGCGGCGAGGGACGAGCGCGCCTGCTCGGCGGCCCCGGCCGGCAGGGAGGCGGTGGCGTCGGACATGCCCGACCGGAAGCCGGCGTTGAACAGGCTGCCGAGGACCGCGATGCCGAGTGCCCCGCCGAGCTCGCGGGACACGTCGTTGACCGCCGACGCGACGCCCTGCTTCTCGGCCGGGAGCGACGCGACGATGGCGGTCGTCGCAGGAGCGCCGGCGAGCGCGATGCCGGCGCCGAACGGCACCAGGCCGGCCAGGAAGTGCCAGTACGACGAGCCGACGTCGAGCGTCGCGAAGATCGCCAGGCCCGCCGCCATCGACGTGAGGCCGGCGGCACCCGCGGCCCGGACGCCGAACCGCGCGGCGATCAGTGGCGAGACGCGCGACAGCGGGATCACGAGCAGCGCCATCGGCAGCAGGGCGGCGGCGGCGCGGATCGGCGAGAAGCCCAGCACCAGCTGCAGGTACGGCAGGGCCAGGAACAGGAAGCCGAACACCGCGAAGAACTGGACGGTAATCGAGAGCGAACCCGCACCGAAGCCGCGCCGGAGGAAGTGGCGCGGGTCGAGCATCGGGTCGCGGCGCCGCAGCTCGTACGCCACGAAGGCGACGATGGCCGTCAGCCCCGCCAGCATCGCGGTGAGGGTGACCGGCGCCGTCCAGCCGCGCTCGGGGCCCTCGATGATGCCGTAGACGAACGCCGCCAGCCCGGTTGCCGACAGCAGCGTGCCGACGGGGTCGAGGCGGGGCGGGATGGCCGCCCGGGTGGACGGGACGACCGCGATCGTGCCGCCCAGCGCGAGGATCGCCAGCACGACGTTCAGGGCGAAGATCGACGACCAGTCGAGCCACTCGAGCAGGACGCCGGAGGTGACGAGCCCGAGCACGCCGCCGCCGGCCGCGACGCCGGCCCACGTGCCGACCGCCTTGCCGCGCTCCTCGGGCGGGAAGACCGTCGTGATCACGGACAGGGTCACGGGCATCACGAACGCGGCGCCGACGCCCATCAGGATGCGCAGCCCGATCAGCTGCTCCGGTGAGTGCGCGAACATCGCCACCACTGACGCGCCGCCGAACAGCGCCAGCCCGAAGGCGAGCACCGGCTTTCGGCCGATGCGGTCGCCGATCGCACCGGCGGGCAGCAGCAGCGCGGCGAACGACAGCGCGTACGCGTCGACGATCCACTGCAGCTGTGTCTGCGAGGCGCCGATGTCCCGGGCGATCGCCGGCAGCGCGACGTTCAGGCTCGCCACCGCGGCGACCACCATCATCAGCGAGAGACACATGACCCGGAGGACCGCGCCGCGTCGTTTCGTTTCATCGATCGTGTCGAGCTTGCCGAACATGGGCTACCTGCCTCTCATATTTCCACGACTGTTGAATTCAACGAGTGTAGACTTCTGATATGTCGCTGTCAAGCACCCCCGGAGGACGCAGCGGCCGGCGCCGCGGAACGACGCAGACGCGCGAGACGATCGCGCTCGCGGCGCAGACGCAGTTCGCCGAGCTCGGGTACGACCGGGCGACCTTCCGGTCGATCGCGACGGCGGCCGGCGTCGACCCCGCGCTGGTCGTCCACTTCTTCGGTTCGAAGGAGCAGCTCTTCGACGAGGTGATGCAGCTGCCGCCCGGCCTGGCGGATCGCCTGGTGGGCCTCGCGGAGGTGCCGAGGGCCGAGGTCGGCCGCCGGCTCGCGGAGGTGATCGTCGGCGGATTCGAGAACCCGGCCACGCAGCGGGTCATCGTCGGCCGGATCCGCTCGGCCAGCCAGCATCCGGAGGCGGCCGAGCTCGTGCGTCAGGCCGTCGCCGGCGATCTCGCGCGGCTCACCGCCGCGCTCGACGTCGACCAGCCCGACGTGCGCGCCGTCCTGGCCGGCGTGCAGGTGGTCGGCACCGCGCTGGCCCGCTACGTCGTGCGGGTCGAGCCGCTCGCCTCCATGCCGGCGCCGCGGCTGATCGAGCTGCTCGCGCCCACCTTCCAGCGGCTGCTGATCGAGCCGCTCGCGTCGTGAAGGCGGGCCGTGCCCCTGGTCATTCCCCGCCCGCGCTCTGACCGAGACCGGCTTCGCGCGCCTTGCCGATGGCGCCCGCCCGATCGGCGACCTGCAGCTTGTTGAAGATGTTGCTGACGTGGTTGCGCACCGTCTTCAGGCTGAGCACGAGATGCTCCGCGATCGCGGCGTTCGTCCTTCCCGACGCGATCAGCCCGAGGATCTCGCGCTCCCGGTCCGACAGCTGTGGAAAGAGCTTGCGCGGCGTGGCCGCGAAGTAGTCGATCAGGCGGTCGGCGATGGCCGGCCCGAAGATCGCCTCGCCGCGGCCGATGGCCCGCACGGCGCGCAGGATGTCGTCGCGCTGCGAGCCCTTCAGCAGGTAGCCGCGGGCGCCGGCGCGCATGGCCGCGAACACCGAGTCGTCATCGTCGAACATCGTCAGCACGATCACGCCGCAGTCGCTGCCGGCGGCGCGGATGCGGCGGGTCGCGTCGATGCCGTTCAGCTCGGGCATCTGCAGGTCCATGAGGATCGCGTCCGGTTCGAGTTCCAGCACCCGTGCCACCGCCTCGGCCCCGGTCGTCGCCTCGCCGACGACCTCGACGTCGGCTGCCGCGTCGAGCATCATGCGCAGCCCGTCCCGGAAGGCGGGGTGGTCGTCGGCGATCACGACCCGGAGGTGGTCGCCCGCGCTGCTCACGGCGACCCGATCGGCAGCGTCGCGCGCACCGTCGTCCCGGTCGCGGGAGCGGAGCTCACGGACAGCGTTCCGCCCAGCTCGGCCGCGCGCTCGTGCATGGACGTCAGGCCGACCCCGCGTCGTGTCCCGGGCGTGAACCCGCCGCCGTCGTCCGCGACCGACACCACGAGGCCGCCGTTCAGCGCGATCGTGACGGTGCAGTGGTGTCCGCCGCCATGGCGCTGGGCGTTGGTCATCGCCTCCAGCGCGATCCGGTACGCGGCGACCTCGACGGCGGCCGGCAGCGGCGGCATCGGATCGGGGCCGTGCACCTCGACGGCGGAGCCGGCGGTCGTGAGGCGCGTCGCCTGCTCCGTGAGCGCCGGCAGCAGGCCGTACTCGTCCAGCACCGGCGGGCGCAGCGCGTAGACGACGCGCCGGATGTCGGCGATCGCCTCCTGTACCTCGCGGCTGAGGGTGTCGACGATCTCCCCGGCCGGCTCGCCGACGTGGTCGCGCAGCACCTCGAGCCGCAGTGACATCGCGGCCAGCGTCGGCCCGATCCCGTCGTGCAGGTCGCGGCGCAGCCGGCGGCGTTCCTCCTCGCGCGCGGTCACCAGCTCGCGTCGCGACCGCTGCAGGTCCTCCATCAGCCGCACCGACTGCACGGCGACGCCGGCGTGCCGGACGAGATCGTCGAGCAGCTGGCTGTCCGCCGGTACGAGCTGGCGGCCCACCGGCACCTCGACCGCGAGCGTGCCCTCCGGCTCGCCGCGGTAGCTCAGCTGGCGCCGCTCGATCGCGCCGCGGCCGCGGGTGCCGTGCGTGACGATGGCGTGCGGCACGCCGTCCCGCTCGAGCTCGACCGCCACGTACGGCAGTCGCAGCGCCTCGGCCACCGACTCGACCACCGTCCGCACGACCTCTGCCGGCGCGAGCGTCTCCTGCAGCTTCCCGGACAGGCGCTGCAGGGCCGCGTAGGGCTGCGTGCGGTCGCCGTACACCAGGCGATCGACGCGGCGCTGCAGCCGGGCGTGGAGCGGCTGGATCGTGACCGCGATCAGGCCGGCAGCCAGCAGGCCTGCAGCGCCGCGGCTGCCGATCGCGGCGCTGGCGGCGGTGAGGACGCCGACGTAGAGCCCGGCGACGCAGATCGACAGCGTCCCGTACACCAGCGTGCGGTTCAGCGCGAGCTCGATGTCGAACAGCCGGTAGCGGAGGATCCCGATGCCGATCGCCAGCGGCACCACGGCGGCCATGAACACCACGCCGGCCAGCGTCAGCCCGCCGATCTCGCCGTCGTTGAGCCACGCGTCGAACCAGCAGAACAGCAGCGCGCCCGGCAGCGCCAGCGCGGCGTACGCGAGCCAGAGCAGCTGCAGCCGCTCCGTGCCGACGGCACGCTTGAGGCGGGTCCGGACGGCCAGGGCGGCGGCGATCAGGCTGAACAGGATGCCGAGCACGAGCGGAAAGCGGAGGGCCAGGATCGGGCCGGGCAGCTCGGGCAGCGGATTGCTGAACCGCGCGTAGTCGCCATCGAGTCGCGCGTGGTCGAAGAGCGAGATCGCCACGAAGCCGGTGAACGCCACCACGGCGGCCCACGCGACGCGACGCCAGCGCGGCGACGGCAGGTGGCCGTCGGGGAAGACGAATGCGATCGCAGCCAGGCCGGCGAACCAGACGGGCCAGGTTGCGTCGGACGCATACGCGGCCAGCGCCGTCCCCGGCAGGGTGCCGCCGTGCTCGGTGATCGAGGCTTCCGTGTAGATGTCGCTCGAGACGCCCAGCGTCAGCAGCACAGCGTGCGCCAGGAGCAGCCAGCCGATGACGTTCCCCGGGCGGACTTGCAGAATCCACCAGCCCATGGCCGCCGGGATCGCGACCACGGCGAACACCCCCACGCCGGCGGCGACGAAGTCGCCCCGGAGCGGGACGAGCAGGAGCGCGCCGAGCAGCGCGGCCGGAGGCAGCAACGCCAGCACGGTGGCGGCGATCTGGAGCGGTTTCCCCTGGGCAGCGCTCACGTCGAACTCCATCTTGACGCCCGCGGCTGCGTCGCGCACGCCCGTCCCGGCGATTTCCCGGCGCCGTCGGGAACGACGCCCTTGTGGGCGGGACAGGCCCCTCCGCAGGATTGCTGCATCGCCGGTTCGGCGATTCCCCCCCCAGAGGAGCACGAGCATGCAACACGATCGGTTCCAGCGCTACCTCCCCCTCACCGGGGCGCTCGCCGGCGTCGCCCTCGCCGCCGGGATCCTGATGACCCGCGACGAGCTCGGCGAGGAGGATCCGACGGCGCAGGCGATCGCCGCCTGGTACGGCAGCCACAGCAACGCGACGCTGATCGCGGGCCTGGTCTGCGCGCCGCTGTTCGCCCTGTTCCTGCTGTTCTTCACCGCCAGCCTGCGCGGGCTCCTCCGCTCGGGCGAGGCGGAGGAGTCCCTGTACTCGACCGTCGTCGCCGGCGCGGCGCCGCTGGTGGCATTCGCGGTCCTGCTGATGAGCTGGATCGACGTGGCGGCCAACTCGGCGGTCGACAACGGGCACGCGGACATCGCGCAGACGCTCTACGCCATCGGGCAGTGGTCGTGGCTGCCGTGGGCCGCACCGGCCTCGGCCCTCCTGCTGGCGGCGGGCCTCGGCGGTCTCCGCACCGCGACGTTGCCGCGGTTGCACGGCTGGCTGTCGGTGATCCTCGGCGTCGTCGCGATCACTCCCGCCGGTTTCGTCAGCTTCCTCGTGCTGCCGCTCTGGCTGATCGGCACCGGCATCGTCATGTACCGCCGCCAGACCTCGGCCGCGCGCGCGGGCCGGATCGTGAGCCCGGCGCTCTCGTAGTCCCTCCCCCCGGATCGTGGGTCGCGCGCCTTGCAGCGCGCGGCCCGCGTTTCGGCCCTAGTCGCCGAGCTCGGCCAGCCGTCGCTCGCAGCAGTCGGCGCTCGGCGTCGTCCGTCGGTCAGCTCGAGCGCCCGGCGGTAGGCGTCGCGCGCCTCGTCGGTGCGGTCGAGCCGGCGCAGCAGCTCGGCCCGCGTCGAGTGCAGGTAGCGGTAGTCGTCGAGGGCGAGCCGGTCGACGATGCGCCAGCCCCGCCTCCGGCCCCTCGGCCTCGGCGACGGCGACGGCGCGGTTCAGCTCGACCACGGGCGAGCCGGTGAGCCGGCCGAGCTCGCCGTAGAGCAGCGGCGATCTGGTGCCAGTCGGGCGGGTCGTCGGCGTGCAGCGACGCGATCGCGGCCTGCACCACGTACGGGCCGCGGCCTGCCGAGCGCGATGGCCCGGTCGAGCGCGGCCCGGCCCCGCGCGATCTGGTCGTGGTCCCACAGCGCCCGGTCCTGGTCGGCCAGCAGCACCAGCTCGCCGTCGACGGAAGCGCGCGTCGCGGCGGGAGTCGTGCAGCAGCATCAGCGCCAGCAGGCCGTGCACCTCGGGCTCGTCGGGCAGCAGCTCGGCCAGCGCCGCGCCCGAGCCACAGCGCCTCGGCCGGCCAGGTCGTCGCGGCCCGCCGTAGCCCTCGTTGAAGATCAGGTAGACGACGGCGAGCACCGCGGCGAGCCGCTCGGGCAGCAGGTGCGCGGGCGGCACGCGGAACGGGATGCCGGCCGCCTGGATCTTGCGCTTGGCCCGCACCAGCCGCTGGGCCATCGTCGCCTCGGGCACGAGGAAGGCGCGGGCGATCTCGTCGGTCGTGAGCCCGCCGAGCGTCCGCAGCGTGAGCGCGACCTGCGCCTCGATGGCCAGCGCCGGGTGGCAGCAGGTGAAGATCAGCTCGAGCCGCTCGTCGGGGAAGGTCGTGCTCGTCCATCCGTGTCCTCCACTCGCCTGCGGCACTGTCGAGCAGGCGCGTCTTCTGCGCAGCGTGCGGTCGCGGCGGACGCGGTCGATGGCCCGGTTGCGGCCGTGGTCGATCAGCCAGGCGCCGCGGGTTGTCGGGCAGGCCGTCGCGCGGCCAGCGCTCGGCCGCGATCGCGAAGGCCTCCTGGGCGGCTTCCTCGGCGAGGTCGAAGTCGCCGAGGAAGCCGATCAGGGCGGCGAGGACGCGGCCCCACTGGTCGCGGAAGATCTGCTCGAGCGGATGCTACCACTGCTCGGTCGGGCGCACCTCGATCGCGCCGCCGAGGCGGGCCGCCGGGATCGTCGCGGCCAGCTCGATCGCGGCGTCGAGGTCGTCGGCCTCGAGGATGAAGTAGCCGCCGAGCGCCTCCTTGGTGTCGACGAACGGCCCGTCGGTGGTGAGCGTCTTGCCGTCCTGCGACCCGCACGGTGGTGGCGGTCTCCGGAGCGGCTCCAGCGCCGATGCCGGGCGTGACGCCCGGGGTCTCGTTGAGCGCCTGGTAGTCGGCGTAGACGGCGTGCTGCTCGTCGGGCGACAGCGTGGCCCACGCCTCGGGGTCGCGCGGGGTCGGGGTGGTCCCCTGATGGATCAGCATCACGTACTTCATGGCGTCCTCCTTGTGGGATGGTCGCTCATACGACGAACGGGTGACGCCGAAATCGACAGTCGTCGCGAAGAACTTACGAATCGCCGTCGGCGGCGGCCCGGAGCGCAGCGATGTCGAGCTTCTTCATGCCGAACATCGCCTGCATCGCGCGCTGGCCGCGGCTCGTGTCCGGATCGCCCAGCAGGGCCTCCATCTCGGCCGTCGGGCTGACCTGCCAGGCCATGCCGTAGCGGTCCTTCAGCCAGCCGCACGGACCCTCTTC
Source organism: uncultured Actinomycetes bacterium (assembly GCA_963722525.1). Lineage (GTDB taxonomy): Bacteria > Actinomycetota > Thermoleophilia > Gaiellales > F1-60-MAGs149 > VFJZ01. The sequence goes on from CAVRMM010000002.1 coordinate 3,610,598, forward strand.
GCCGCCGTCGGTGAGCTTCTCCCAGTAGTAGTCGATCTCGGCCTGGTCGGCGCAGTTGACCAGCAGCGAGACCGCCTCGCTGAAGGTGAACTCCGGCCCGCCGTTGATGGCGGTGACGTCCTGGCCGTCGAGCACGAAGTCGACGACCATCACCATGCCGGCCTCGCGCGGGCCGGCCTCGGTGTAGTGGAAGACGTTCTTGATGTGCGAGTTCGGAAACACCGAGACGTAGAACTCGGCGGCCTCGAGGCTCTCGGTGTCGAACCAGAGGTTGGGGGTGATCGTCGGCATCGCGTCGCTCCTTCGGCGGTCGGTGGTGTCAGGGGTACTGACGGCCGCCGGGGCGGAGAATCATCACCGCAGGGTCAGCTGGCTCCGGTCGCCGCGACGGCGCCGGCCGAGCTGGCCGAGCTGGCGTCCTCGGCCAGGCCGCGCACGACGAAGGTCGCGAACAGCAGCAGGCCCGGCTCGACCAGCGTCGGGTCGTCGACCGTCACCGCCACGGGCCGCTTGCCCCAGCCCTTGCCGTCGAGGACGGCCAGTTCCACGTCGTCGGCCAGCAGCGCGTACCGCTCGCGCCAGTTGCTCGAGGGCCGCAGGGTGTACTCGCGATGCGACCAGCGCACGGTGCCGCCGCGGCGCAGGCCGCCGCGCGGGTCGAACTCGCCGACCGTCACGCCGCCCTCGTCGGTCGCCTCGTAGCGCGTCTGCCAGAAGCCGGACGGCGTGATCTCCCAGGTGCGCGCGCCCGCTTGTGCCGTCGCGCTGCGCGACCAGAACCCCTTCAGGCGCAGGGTGCCGACGTCCCCGAGCGCGTACAGGCGCCGGTCGTCCTTCGTCCGCGTCAGCTCGAGCTCGGGCATGGCGTCGTCATGGTGCCGCATGTTCGCCTCCCGCGGTGATCGCGATCTCCGACAGCTGAAAGCCGAGCCGGTCGACGGACCGTGCGGTGTTGGTCAGGACCACCACGGCGCAGCGATGGTCGGGCAGCGCGGCGGCGAAGCTGCGAAAGCCCCAGGTGCCGCCGTTGTGCCAGACGAAGCGCGGCTTCGGCGGCCGGTCGATGAGCATCCAGCCGAGGCCGATGCCCAGGTGCCGGTGCAGGCGCGCGCGCCGCTCCGTGGCGCGTGCCAGCGCCGGCCCGGGTGGCTCCTCCGCCGGCTCGAGCACGGCGGCGAGGAAGCGCAGCAGATCGTTGGCGCTGGAGCGGATCGCCCCCGCCGCGGGCATGTGGTCGCGCAGCGGCGGGCGTGGGCGCCCGCGGCGCGAGCGTCCCGGCAGCTCCGCGGCGCCGAGCACCGTCGTCTCCGTCGCCCGCAGGCCGAGCGGCGTGCAGATGCCGTCCTGGAGCAGCTGCTCGTACGGCACCCCGGCCCGGGCGGTGAGCGCGTCGCCGAGCAGCCCGAAGCCGAGGCTCGAGTAGCCGAACCTGCGCCCCGGCGGCTTCCGGACCCGGGTCTGCCGGACGAGGTCGTGGTACGCCGGCAGGTCGAGGCCCGCCCACGGATCGCGCGAGCGCAGGCCGAGCGCGAAGGCCGCCTCGCGCACGTTCAGGCCGCGGGGCGCGTTCGGCAGGGCCGCCCGATGGGTGGCGAGCTCCTCGAGGGTCGGAGGTCGGGTATGCCACTCGGGCAGCTGCCGCTCCGGCAGGTAGGCGGAGACGGGATCGTCGAGGCGCACGTCCCCGCGGAGCTCCATGCCGGCGAGCAGCACGCCGGTGAAGGCCTTCGTGATCGATCCGATCTCGAACCGGGTGTCGCCGTCCGGCACCGCCCCGGCCGCGCGCCAGGCGCGGACCGTGGTGGCGCCGTCGACGAGCACGCCGGCGACGAGCGCGTCGTGCCCGCTCGCCGCCTTCTGCCCGAGACGTTCGATCTCGGCGATCATGCGATGTCCCGCCTCGCGAGGGTCGAGGCGCCGGCGGCCGCGAACGCGAGCCCGTAGACCGTCAGCAGCACGGCGGCGGCGCCCAGCGGCAGCAGGCCGCCGTTGGGGGTCGACACGCCGGCCAGGGCGCTGGCGGCCCCGCCGGGGAGCCACTTGCCGACCTCCGGCACGAAGCCGACCAGCACGCCCTCGACGACCTGCGTCCACACCAGCGCGATGGTGATCGCGGCGGTCTGGTTGCGCACGAGCGCGCCGAAGCCGACGCCGACGACGGCGCCGAGCACGGTCGCGGCGACGGAGCCGAGCAGGGCCAGGCGACGATCGTCCGACGTGTACGCCGACGGCTCGACGCCCTCGGCCGAGAGCCAGGGCAGCGCGATGGCCAGCGTCAGCGCACGCGTGCCAGCACCGCGACGCGGCGCCGACGATGGCCGCCGCGGCGAGCTTCGCGCCGATCACGCGCCGCCGGTCCGGGCGTGATCAGGAAGGTCGACGTCGCCGTGCCGTGGCGGAACTCGCCGGCGGTCATGAGGATGCCGATCACGAGCAGCAGCAGCGCGCCGGACGACGGCGGCTGCCATCACGTGGCTGACGCCGTCGGCGCTGTCGAGCGGGTCGCTGTGCCGCCGCGCTGATCGCCAGTGCGACGCCGAACGGCACGATCGCCAGCGCGGCCAGCGACGTTGCCCCAGAACGATGCGGGTGGTGCGCAGCTTCAGCAGCTCTGCGTGGACGAGGTCTCGCATCACGCCACCTCCATGGTCGTGGTCAGCTCGAGGAACAGGTCCTCGAGGTCGACGTGCTCGGCGGTCATCTCGTAGAGGACGACGCCGGCGCCGGCTGCCGCGAGGCCGACGGCCTCGGGCGTCGTCTCCGAGCGCGAGCGAGCGTCGTCGGGACCGGCCCGCTCGGCGGCGATGCCGCGGTCGGCGAGCGCCGATCGCGCAGCTCCTCCGGCTGCGGCGTCCGGACGCGCACGGCGGTGCGCGAGCGCCGCGTCAGGATCGGCCAGCGGCGACTGCACGACGAGCCGGCCGCGGGCGATGATCACGACGTCGTCGACGGTCTGCGCGATCTCGGCCAGCAGGTGGCTCGAGACCAGCACGGTGCCGCCGTCGTCGGCGAACCGCGCGCAGGAAGCCGCGCAGCCAGTGGACGCCTTCGGGATCGAGGCCGTTGGCGGGCTCGTCGAGGATCAGCACCTCGCGGCCGGCCGAGCAGCGCGGCGGCCAGGCCGAGCCGCTGGCGCATGCCGAGCGAGTAGCGTCTTGACGCGCCGGTCGGCCGCGTCGGCGAGACCGACCTGCTCGAGCACCTCGTCGACGCGCGGCGACCGGCAGACCGGCCGCCGCGGCCAGCACGCGCAGGTGGTTGCGTGCGCGCCGGCCCGGGTAGAAGCCGGTCGACTCGAGCACGGCGCCGACCTGGTGCGAGGGTCGTCGAGGTCGCCGTACGGCGTGCCCGCCGATCGTGGCGGTGCCGCCGGTCGGTGCGACGAGGCCGAGCAGCATGCGCAGCGTCGTCGTCTTGCCGGCGCCGTTCGGGCCGAGGAAGCCGGTGACGGCGCCCTCGCGTGCGACGAAGCTCAGGCTGTCGACGGCGGTGACGTCACCGTAAGTGCTTGGACAGTTCGGTGGATCTCGATGGTCGACATGCCGTCGAGTGTGCCGGCGGTGCGGGGCGCGTTTCGTCGGCCGCGAGGCCGTTTCGCCTCTGCCGCAGGTCGTCGTCTGCGACGGCGCCGCGATGTCCATCCTTGCGGCGGAGGGCGTGCTCGGGTACGGTGGACCCATGCGGGCGCGTGGACGGCGTGTGATGGCGTGGGTGGAGCGGAACCCCGGCGCGGTCGATTGCGACCGATCGCTGTGGTGCTCGCCGTCACGGCCGCTCGTTCGTCGCTGTCCGCGACGATCGAGCTGCTGGGACAGGACCCGGCGTTCGAGGACCCGGCGCGGCTCGGGATCGTCGTCGGCGCTGCTGGCGGTGACGCTGCCGCTGGCGCTGCGCCGCCGCTACCCGCTGACGGTCGCCGTGGTCGGTGATCGTCGCCTTCGTCGTCGGGCCGCATCGCGTCAGCCCCGACGTGCCGTTCCTGCCGTGGGAGGGCACCGTCGACGGTGTGGGCCTGCTGGATCGCGCTCTACAGCGCGGTGCGTACCGGGCGCGGACGCGCACGGCGCGACGCTGGTGATCGCCGCGCTCGTCGTCGTCGTCTGTCGGCGAGGTGGTGCGCGAGATCGTTCTTCGACCGGCAGCGGCATCTACGCGACCTGCCGCTCAACGAGGCCTTCCTGCTGGCCTACAACGCTCGTCTTCCTGGCCTGCTCCCGGTGCTGCTCGGAGCTGGCCGTCCGCTCGCTGCCGCGACCGCCAGCCGCGAGCTGGCCGCGCAGACCGCCGAGCTGCGGCGCGAGCGGGAGGAGAACGCGCGGCGGGCCGTGCTCGAGGAGCGCGTGCGCATCGCGCGCGAGCTGCACGACGTCGTGGCCCACCACGTCAGCGTGATGGGCGTGCAGGCGGGCGCGGCGCGACGCGTGATGGCGCGGCCGGCCCGACCAGGCGGCGGAGGCGCTCAGCTCGATCGAGGCGTCCAGCCGCGCAGGCGGTGCGTCGAGCTGCACCGCCTGCTCGGGCTTCCTGCGGCGGGACGACCAGGCCGACGCGCTGGCGCCGCAGCCGGACCTGTCGCAGCTGCCGGAGCTGATCGCGCAGGCCGACCGCAGGGCGAGCTGACCGTCGAGCTGTCGGTCGAGGGCGAGCCGCGGCCGCTGCCGGCGCACGCTCGAGGTCTCCGTCTACCGCGTGATCCAGGAGGCGCTGACCAACGCGCTGCAAGCACTCGCGGCGGCACCGCTGGCGACGGTGCGCGTCGCGTACGACGGCGGCGACGCTCGAGATCGAGGTGGCTCGACGACGGCGACGTCGCGGCACCTGCCGCGCCGGCCGGTCAGCGGGCACGGGCTGATCGGCATGCGCGAGCGCGTGCGCCTGCACGGCGGCCACCTGCGCGCCGGGCCCGATCCGCCGGCGGCTTCGCGTGCACGCGACGCTTCCCGCTGAACGGGCAGGCGCCACGTGACGATCCGCGTCGTGCTGGTCGACGACCAGGCGATGGTGCGCGGCGGCTTCCGGCTGATCCTCGAGGCCGAGGACGACGTGCGAGGTGGTCGGCGAGGCGGGCGACGGCGAGGAGGCGATCGAGGTCACGCGCCGGCTGCAGCCCGCACGTCGTGCTGATGGACGTCCAGATGCCGAGGCTCGACGGGCTCGAGGCCACCCGCCGGCTGAGCCGCGACCCCGGCGTCGCGCAGCGCGCGTCGTCATCCTCACGACCTTCGAGCAGGACGACTACGTGTTCGAGGCGCTGCGCGGCCGGCGCCAGCGGCTTCCTGCTCAAGAACGGCAGGCCCGGAGGAGCTCGTGCACGCCGTGCGCACGTCGCCGCCGGCGAGGCGCTGCTGGCGCCGTCGGTGACCCGGCGGCTGATCGCGGAGTACGCCCAGCGCCCGGCGCGGCCGCGGACGCCGACGAGCATCGAGCCGCTGACGGAGCGCGAGCGGCGAGGTGCTGCGGCTGCTCGCGACGGGCATGAGCAACGCGGAGCTGGCCGCGCATCTGTACCTCGGCGAGGGGACGATCAAGACGCACGTCTCGCACGTGCTCGGCGAAGCTCGGGCTGCGCGACCGCGTGCAGGCGGTCGTCTTCGCGTACGAGAACGGCCTGGTCGAACAGCGCGACTGAAGGCGCGCGGGTTCAGCCGACCCCCCGCCATCGAACCACGCCGGCGCGCGGCTAGACCGTGCCGCTTCGCCCCGCAACCGCACCGGACCGCGCCAATCGCGCGATCCGCGCGCCTCCCGCGCGCCTTCCATGTTGGGGTCAGACCCCAATTCGGGCCGTTTTCGGGGTCAGACCCCGGAACTTCGCGCCAAGCCAGGCGATGCACGCTGCGAAATCCGCTGTGCAACGGAGCGAAATTCGATGTTTCGGTCGCCCGCGTTCGGGGAAGCGCCTTCTCTGGATGGCGGCTTGCTGGCCGCGTTTCCCCGGGGAGGATGACCATGGCACTACGAGGACGCACGGCCGCGATCGGCGCCTCGATCGCGGCTCTGTTCGCTGGTGGCGGTTGGGGCGGTGGCAGCGACGTCGCGACCGTCGAGCGACGAGCGCGCGCTGCAGCCCACGCGGGCGACCGCGAGCCAGACCATCGAGCGCAGGATCGAACGGCTCGTGCGCCGGATGACGCTCGACGAGAAGCTGCAGCAGCTCCAGCTGCTCTCGGACGGGCAGATCACCGACGCCGACGCGAAGGCGGGCGTCGGCGGCGTCTTCAGCCTCACCGACCCGGCCAAGATCGACCACTTCCAGCAGATCGCGGTCGAGCAGTCGCGGCTGCACATCCCGATCCTGTTCGCCTACGACACGATCCACGGCTACCGGACGATCTTCCCGGTGCCGCTCGGCGCCGCGTCGAGCTTCGACCCGGCCGTCGCGACCGCGGACTACACCATCTCCGCGCGTGAGACGGCGGCGGTCGGCATCAAGCAGATCTACAGCCCGATGGTCGACGTCTCGCACGAGCCGCGCTGGGGCCGCATCGCCGAGGCCGCCGGCGAGGACCCGTACCTCAACTCCGTGATGGCCGCCGCCCGGGTGAACGCCGCGCAGGGCCGCGACTACTCCGCGGCCGACAAGGTCGTCACGAGCGTCAAGCACTTCGCCGCCTACGGCCAGCCCGAGGGCGGCCGCGACTACAACACGACCGACGTCTCGGAGCAGCGGCTGCGCAACGTCTACCTGCCGCCGTTCAAGGCCGCGATCGACGCCGGCTCCGACACGGTGATGTGCTCGTTCAACTCGGTCAACGGCGTCCCCGGCTGCGCGAACCCGGACTCGAGACCGACATCCTCAAGGAGCGAGTGGGGCTTCGACGGGTTCGTCGAGAGCGACTACACCGCCGTCGCCGAGCTGCGCGCGTGCCCGCCGAAGAAGCCCGACGAGGGCCCGTGCGGCCACGGCGTCGCGGCCGACGGCCCCGACGCCGCGCGCGCGGCGCTGAACGCCGGCACCGACTCGCGAGATGGTCTCCACGAACATCCGCGACTACGGCAAGCAGCTGGTGCTCGACGGCGCGTCTCGATGCGGCGCGCATCGACGACGCGGTGCGCCGGATCCTGCGCGTCAAGTTCCGCGCCGGCCTGTTCGAGCGTCCCTACGTCGACCAGTCCAAGGCCGCCGCGCCCACGCGTGCTGACGCCGGCCGACCGGGCCGCCGCCCGGTCGCCGGCCGCAGTCGATGGTGCTGCTGAAGAACGACGCCAGCGATCGCTGCCGCTCGACCCGACCAAGACGATCGGCGCGTGATCGGCCCGCTCGGCGACAACCAGCACGACATGCTCGGCCCGTGGTGGGGCAGGGGCGATGACGCCGACGCCGTCTCGCGTGTTCGACGGCATCAAGGCCCAGAACCCGAACACGACGTTCACCGAGGGCTGCACGATGATCGACAAGGACCCGCCGACCAACACGCCGGCCGACGAGTGCGCGACGACGGCGGCTTCGCCGCCGCCGTCGCGGCCGCGAGGCCGCCGACCAGGTCGTGCTGGCGCTCGGCGAGATCCGCGGGCAGAGCGGCGAGGCCGAGCTCGCGGGTCGACATCGACCTGCCCGGCAGGCAGCAGGAGCTGATCGACGCGATCAAGGCGACCGGCAAGCCGTTCGACGGTCGTGCTGTTCAACGGCCGCCCGCTGACGCTGAGCAAGGTCGACGCCGCTCGCGCCGCGATCCTCGAGGCCTGGTTCCCGGGCATCGAGGCCGGCAACGCCGTCGCCGACGTGCTGTTCGGCAAGGTCAACCCCGGCGGCAAGCTGCCGGTCTCGTTCCCGCGCTCGGTCGGCCAGATCCCGATCTACTACAACCACGAGCCGACCGGCCGTCCGTGCGACACGGGCTCGAAGTACAACTCGCGCTACCGCGACATCCCGTCGTGCGCCCCGCTGTACGAGTTCGGCTACGGCCTGAGCTACACGACGTTCAAGGTCGACAACCTGGAGCCTCGAGCGCGATGAGCGCTCGCCGGGGCTCACGTCGCGCGCCTCCGTCGACGTGACCAACACCGGCACGCGTCGAGGGCGACGACGTCGCGCAGCTCTACATCCACGACCCGGTCGCGTCGCTCTCGCAGCCGGTCCGCCGGCTGCGCGGCTTCCAGCGCGTGACGCTCGGCGCCGGGCGAGAAGAAGACGGTCACGTTCACGCTCGACGCACCGACGTCGGCTTCTACGACAACCGCGGCAAGCTACGTCGTCGAGCCGGGTGCTGATCGACGTCTACGCCGGCGACAGCTCGGCCGCCAAGCTGAAGCAGTCGTTCCGGATCCGCGGCTGATCGGAGCCGCCTGCACTCGCTCGCGCTGTCGGTGCCCTCGGGCGCCGGCAGCGTGAGCGCTCGTGCGAGCCGAGACCGGCCTGCAGCTCCTTGCGGGATGCGAGGGGCCTCGCTTCGGCCCGGTGGGCGACGTCGAGCGCCTCGACCAGGTGCTGGCGCGCCTCGCGGCGGTGGTTGGTGCTCCGCAGCAGCGCGCCCAGCTCGGTCAGCGCGGCGGCGCGCTCGAGCGGTACGGAGGCCTCCTCCACGCACACGATCCTGCGCGAGCCGAGATTCACCCGACAGAGTGATGATTCAGCAGTTTTCGATAGGCATCATCCGTGGTGGCCCCGGGCGCCGCCCGAGGCAGACCTCGAGACGCTCCCGGCACACGCGCCCCGGGTCACCGCAAGGGTGGCTCGGGGCGTCATCTCCGCCGCGGTTACCGCAGCGCCTTGAGCGCGGGGCCGAGCGCCTGGTCGGCGTGCAGGACCGGCTCGAACAGATCGCCGCGCTCGGCCAGCCGCGCGAGCGCGACGTCCATGCCGAAGTCGCGCGGGCGGATGTCCTCGGTCAGCTCGTCCCAGCGCAGCGGCGTCGACACCGGCGCGCCCGGCTTGGGCCGCACGGAGTAGGCCGACGCGATGGTGCGGCCGTGGCCGTTCTGCCGGTGGTCGACGAGGACGCCCTGGCGCTTCTCCTTCAGCCACTCGGTCGTCACCTCGCCGGGGTGTTGCGTCTCCAGCCGGCGCGCCAGCAGCTCGGCGAACTCGTACGTGTCGCCGTAGGTGGAGCGACGCACGATCGGCACGGCGATGTGGATGCCGTCGGAGCCGGACGTCTTCACGTACGACGCGAGCCGGAGCTCGTCCAGGGCGGCGTGCACGTGGTGTGCGACCCGGACGCAGAGCGCGAACGCGTCGGGGTCCTCGGGCGGGTCGAGGTCGAACAGCACGTAGTCGGGTCGTTCCGGCAGGTCGACGCGCGAGTACCAGGCGTTCATGTCGATGCAGTGCATCTGCACCATCCAGAGCAGGGCCTCGCGCGAGTTGATGAGCGGGAAATCGACCATCCGCGTGGCGCCCTTGCCGCCGCGCTGGGTGGTCTTGAACTGCCGCGTCGGGATCCAGTCCGGCATGCCCTTGGGCGCCTGCTTCTGGAAGAAGGCGCCGCCGGGCAGTCCCTCGCGCCACCGCTTCATCGTGAACGGACGGTCGTAGAGGTGCGGGACGATCGCGTCGGACACCTTGTCGTAGTAGGCGAACAGGTCGCCCTTCGTCACGCCGTCGTCCGGAAACAGCACACGGTCGGCGCTCGACAGCTTCACGTCGGGGCTCACGTCCGGCACGCTAGCGGAGGCGCGGCGGGCATGCCGGACGGATCGCGGTCAGACGGCGGGCACCCGCCGGCGGCTGAGCGCCCCGAAGACGCCGATCACCGCGGCCGTGGCGATCGCGACCCAGATGGTGGGCAGGTCGTCCCAGCGGTCGATCATCCCGAGGCCGCCGGGGATGCTGGCCGTGGTGAAGGCCTCCATGATCGCCAGCCAGCCGGCGGCGAAGACGAGCTCGGTGCGCTCCAGCGCGACGACCGCGAAGAACGTCGCGAACAGGATCGCCCACAGCAGCCAGAGCAGCGTGAACTTCCAGTCGTCGAGGTCGATCAGCGTCACGACGCCGATGAAGACCGACACGGCGGTGGCCCATGCGAAGTACCAGCCGATGCCCCTGGCGTCGTGGCCCGTCCACGCGTTCAGCGCCACCCACAGGTAGGTGACGCCGAACAGCAGGAAGCCCGCCGCCCCGGCCAGGGCGGCCTCGTCCGCGCCGTCCGGCAGCGCCAGCCGCGCGGCGTTGGCGACCAGCACGACCCCCACCAGCGCGTTCACCGGAGCGCCGCCCTTCGGCGTGATCCGGCCGAGCAGGGTCAGTCCGTTCACGAACAGCACCGCGCCGATGAAGAAGAGGCTGACGGACGACATGGGCTCAGCCGCAGAGGCGCAGGCCCGCGACCGCGATGCCCTGCGCGCAGTGCACGAGGTCGTCGATCGGCACGTACTCGCCGACGGTGTGCGCCCAGTCGATGTGGCTCGGCCCGTACATCAGCGCCGGCGTGTCCGCCTCCAGCGCGAAGGTCGCCCCGTCGTACCAGGAGCCGAGGCCGCCGAGCTTCACCGGCAGGCCGAGCGCGGCGTTGGCGCCCAGCAGCGCGCGCACGCTGGGCGTGTCGATCGGCGTCTCGGACGGGTTCACCTCGGTGTGCCAGTCGAACACCGGCGGGTTCTCGGCCAGCCACGGGTCGGCGTCGCACCAGCGCCGCAGGTAGGTCTCGACCTCCTCCTGCACGGTGCTCGTCCAGCCGACCTGGTCGACCTGGGCGGGCAGCACCAGCACGGCCAGCATCAGGGTCGCGCGGCCCGGGATGGTGACGATCCAGCCGGCGTCGGCGACGAGCCGCGAGCAGACGATGTCGGGCATCGGCAGCAGCGGGTGCCGCGACTCGGGGCGGCTCCGCCAGTCGATGCGCAGGCGGTCGACGCCGGCCAGGAAGTGCTGCGCCTTCTCGATCGCGTTGACGGCGCCGCCGCTGCGGTAGTGCGCGTGCTCCTGCTCGGTGTGGCCGGCGCGGCCGGGGATCGTCACGGTGCAGTACGCGCTGCCGCGGCAGGCGGGCCAGACCTCGAGCCCGGACGGCTCGGGGACGATCGCGAAGTCGGCCGACACGCCGTGCCGCGCGCACGCCAGCGCGCCCCAGCCGCCGCACTCCTCGTCGGTGTTGGTGCAGACGATGACGTCGCCGCGCAGCAGCCCGGTGCGGGCCAGCGCCTCGGCGGCGACGACCATCGACGCGATCCCGCCCTTCATGTCGCACGAGCCGCGACCGACGATGCGGCCGTCGCCGACCAGCGGGTCGAACGGGTCGTGCGTCCACCCGTCCTCCATCCGCGCCGTGACGACGTCGATGTGGCCGTTCAGCAGCAGCGACCGGCCGCCGCCGGTGCCGGCGAACTTCGCGGCGAGCTGCGGTCGGCCGGCGAAGCCGATGCCCTCCGGCGGCGTCAGCGGGTGGTTCTCCACCTCCTCCGGGCCAGGCTCCCAGATGTCGACATCGGCGCCGCTCGCGCGCAGGCGCTCGCCGAGGTATGCCTGCAGCGCGGCGTCCTGCCCCGCCGGCGAGGTCGGTTCCTCGCGGCTCTGGGTGTCGAAGCGGATCAGGTCGCAGGCGAGGGCGACGATCTCGTCGCGCCGGCTGGCGATCTGCTCGGTGAGTGCCCGCTCGGCGGGCGTCAGCTGGGTCGAGTCGAGCGGGTCAGTCATCGTGGCGGCGAGCCTACCAGCCCTTGCCGTCCAGCCCGAGACGATCGCAACGCAACGCACCGCGCGTCAGTCCCGCGCGCCTTCCGCGCGCCTTCCGTGCCGGGGTCAGACCCCGAAAACGTCCGAATTGGGGTCTGACCCCAGAACGTTTCACGCACGGAAGGCGCGCGGATCGCACGACGTGGCACGCCGCGTTCGGAGATGGCACGAAGCGCGCGCCCGGCGTGACCGGGAACGCGCTATCCGTACCTGGCGGCCTCGATCAGACCTGCGTGACGAAGAGCGTGTTGCCGTCCGGATCGCGGAAGAAGAACATCGGCGGCACGGGATCGCCCATGCGGGAGATCTCCGCGTCGACGTCGACGCCGGCTGTCTTCATGCTCGCGTGGTCGGCCTCGATGTCGCGGGTCTCGAACGCGATCCCGGTGTCGACGCCGATCGGGCCGCCCTCCGGCGGCGGCACGATCGCGAGCGACGTCACGGCTCCCGCCGGTGCCACCTCGAGCCACGTGTACTCCGGCGACATGACGAACTCGGCGCGCACCTCGAAGCCGAGCGTCTCCGTGTAGAACGCCCGCGCCCGGGCCTGGTCGGAGACGGGAACGACCACTCGCCCCACCTGCGTGATGCCGGTTCCGGTCTGCTGCATGACGTCCTCCTGCCGGTCGGCGCGCCGGGCTCCGGCGCGCGTGTTCAGGATAGACGCGGGCGGCGTTCAGGAACTCATCGGCGGCGACCTCGCTCATCCCCACGCCAGCTGCAGCTCCGGCACCTTCCGGAACGCGAAGCCGACCGGATCCCCGGCCGACACGAGCCGCAGGTCCGGCAGCTGGTCGAACAGCGACTGGATCGCGATCGCGCCCTGCAGACGCGCCAGGTGGAAGCCCAGGCAGTGGTGCTCGCCGTAGGAGAACGACAGATGGCGGCGCGCGTTGGGCCGCGTCACGTCGAACCGCGCCGGATCCGGAAACACCGCCGGGTCGCGGCTCGCCGCCAGGGCTGACACGCCCACGAACTCGCCGCGGCCGAGCGTCACGTCGCCGATCTCGGTGTCCGGCATCGTCGTCCAGCGCTCCATGAAGGCGACCGGCGTGACGAGCCGCATCGACTCCTCGAGCGCGTTCGGCAGCAGGTCGGGCTGCTCGCGCACGAGGGCCAGCTGGTCGGGGTGCTGCAGCAGCAGCGCCGTCGTGTTCACGACCAGCGACTCGATCGTCTCGATGGCGCCGAACAGCACCACGCGCAGCTGCGCGACGATCTCGTCGTCGGCGAGGTCGCCCGGCGTGTTCGCGACGGCCGAGGTGATCGAGTCGTCCGGCGTCGCGCGGACGCGCGCCAGCTCGGCGTGCAGGATCTCGTTCAGCTCCGCCCGGGCGGCGTCGGCCAGCCGCTGCGGCTCGGGGTCGCCGTCGTAGACCATCGCGCCCGCGAACGCCTGGTAGAAGGCCATGATCCGGCCGACGTCGGTCAGCCCCAGGCCGAGCACGTCGGCGGCGACCCCGACGGCGAACGGCCCGGCGAACGCCGCGCCCAGCTCGCACCCGCCGGCCGGCCGCAGCTCGGCGAGCAGCGCGTCGGTGCGCGCGGTGATCGGCTCGCCGAACGTGTCGCGCACGGCGCGCATGCGGAACGGCGCGTCGAACGGCGCCCGCTGCCGCGTGTGGGCGTCGCCGTGCGAGGTCAGCATCATCACGCCCAGCGACGCGCGCACGAGGTTCGGCTCGGCCCAGACGGAGAACTGGTCGCGCCGGCCCAGCACCGAGCGCGCGAGCTCCCACGACGTCACCAGCCAGCCGCCCAGCGCGGGCACCCACGACACCGGCTCCGTCTCGCGCAGGCGGTCGAGCGCGCCGATGCGCGCGTGCTCGGTGAGGTCGTCGAACGTGATCTGCGCGCCGACCGGGAACCGCGCCGCGCGCGCCGACTCCTCGCCGGGCGAAAGGACGATCTGCGGGACGAGGTCGCCGGTCACCGTCACGCGTCCTGCAGCGGCCGCCGTTCGGGCGCGTCGAGCCACGGCCGCACCTGCTCCAGCGCGGCGCCGATGCGGAACGGCGTCACGTCGTCGTAGCGGCGGCCCACGATCTGCATGCCGACCGGCACGCCGTTCGAGGCGAACCCGGCGGGCACGACCAGCACCGGGTTGCGGCTGCAGATGTTGAACGGGATCGTCATGCACGACCAGTAGTAGTGCGGCACCGTGACGCCGCCGATCTCGAGCGTGTGGTCGACGTAGTCGTCGCCGGCGATCAGCCCGCGCGACGAGCAGGTCGGCCACAGCAGCGCGTCGTAGGTCGCGTGGATGGTCTCGAGGTCGGCGTGCAGCCGCGTCTCGCCGGTCAGCCCCTCGAGCATCCGCGCCGGCGTCATCCCGGCGCTCTCCTCGTACACGGCGACGGTGTACGCGCACAGCTGGTCGCGGTGCTCCATCGCGGGCGCCATCGCCGGGCCCATCAGCTGCCCGTAGTGCGCGTCGGCGAGCGCCATCGTGTGGGCCGGGCCGAACCCCGGCATCTCGACCTCCTCGACGACCGCGCCGCACTCCTGGAGCGTGGCCGCCGCCGCGCGGATCGCCGCCGCCACGTCGTCGTCGACCGGCCAGTCGTCGGGGCGCACGCAGAGCGCGATGCGCATGCCCGGCGATGCCGTCGAACGCTGCCGGCAGCTCGTAGCGCGGCGCGATCGCGGCCGCGTCGGCCGGGTGCGGCCCCGCGATCACGTTCTCGAACAGCGCAGCAGTCGGCGATGGTGCGCGCCAGCGGGCCGTTGTGGCAGTAGATGTCCATGTTGAACGGCGGCAGCTGCGGCACGCGGCCGTACGGCGCCTTGAATCCGACGACGCCGTTCCAGGCGGCCGGCGTGCGGATCGAGCCGCCGATGTCGGAGCCGGTGGCGAGCGTGGACGTGCCCGACGCCAGCGACGCGCCGGTGCCGCCGGACGAGCCGCCGACGGCGAACTCCGGGTTCCACGGGTTGCGCGTCACGCCCCACAGCCGCGAGTGCGTGAAGCCGGCGGACGAGAACTCCGGCGTGGTCGTGCGGGCGTGCGGGATGCCGCCGGCGGCGAGGATGCGCTCGGCCATCGGGTCGGTGACCTCCGCGATGTCGTCGCGGTGCAGCAGCGAGCCCATGCTGCACGGCTGGCCCGCGATCGGCACCTCGTCCTTGATGCCGACGCAGATGCCCTCCAGCGCCCGCGGCGCCTCGCCGCGGCCCATGTACCGCGCCTCGGCCGCGCGCGCCTGCTCGAGCGCCTCGTCGAAGTACGTCACGCAGAGCGCGTTCACCGTCGGCTCGACCGCCGCGGCGCGGTCGATCAGCGCCTGCGCCAGCTCGACCGGCGACAGCGAGCGGTCGCGGAACCGCTGCGAGCGCCTCGGTCGCGGACAGGTAGGCGAGGTCGCTCACGCGTTGGCCTCGACCATCGGCCGGCGGTTCGCCCACGGCCTCGTCTTCTCCAGGGCGGCGCCGGCCCGGAAGGCCGTCAGGTCGTCGTACGGCCGCGCGACCAGCTGCACGCCGGTCGGCACGCCATTGTCGGCGAACCCGCTCGGCACCGCCAGCACCGGGCTCCGGCTGCAGATGTTGAAGGGCGGCGTCATGCAGGCCGCCATGTACCACTCGTGCATCACGCCGCCGATTTCGAGCCCGTGGTCGGCGTAGTCATCGCCGGCGATCAGGCCCCGCGACGCGCACGTGGGCACGACCAGCAGCTCGTAGCGCTCGTGGATGTCGCCGAGCTCGAAGTGCAGCTGTCCCTCGCCCACCAGGCCCTCGTAGAACGAGGTCTCGGCGATCGCCCGAAGCGACCGCTCCGCCATGTCGATCGCGTACGGCGTCATCAGCTCGCGGTGCTCGAGCTCGGTGGCGATCCACGCGCCGAAGATGGCGCCGAAGTGGATCAGCGTCAGGCGGCCGATGTTCTCGAAGCCCCAGCTGGCGCCCATCTCGATCTCCTCGACGATCGCGCCGGCGTCGACCAGGGCGGCCGCGGCCTCGCGGGTGTTGGCCGCCACGTCGTCGTCGACCGGCCAGCCGCCGGGCGTCACGCAGAGCGCGACCTTCATGCCCTCGATGCCCTCGTCGAAGCTCGGCGGCAGCGTCAGCTTCGGCGCGATCGCGACCGGATCGTGCTTGTGCGGGCCGGCGATCTGGTTCTCGAACAGCGCGCAGTCCGCCACCGTCCGGGCGAGCGGTCCCGTGTGGCAGTAGTGGTCGAGGTTGAACGGCGGCGTCTGCGGCACGCGGCCGTACGGGGGCTTGAAGCCGACGACGCCGTTCCAGGCCGCCGGGATGCGGATCGAGCCGCCGATGTCGGATCCCGTCGCCAGCGTCGAGGTGCCCGACGCGAGCGTCGCGCCGGAGCCGCCGGACGAGCCGCCGACGCCGTACTCCGGGTTCCACGCGTTGCGCGTGACGCCCCACAGCCGGGAGTGGGTGAACCCGGCGCACGAGAACTCCGGCGCCGTCGTGCGGGCGTGCAGGATCGCGCCCGCGTCGATCAGCCGCTGCCCGACCGGGTCGGTGTAGTCGGGCATCTCGTCCTTGTAGCGCAGCGATCCCATGCTGCACGGCTGCCCCGCGATCGGCATCTCGTCCTTGATGCCGACGCAGATCCCCTCCAGCGGCCGGGGCGCGTCGCCGGTGCCGGCATACCGCTTCTCCGCCTCGCGAGCCTGCTCGATCGCCTGGTCGTAGTACGTGATGCAGAGCGCGTTCACGGTCGGCTCGACCTCCGCCGCGCGGGCGACCAGCGCCTCGGTCAGCTCGACCGGCGAGAGGGAGCGGTCGCGGAACCGGGCGAGCGCCTCGGTCGCGGAGAGGTAGGCCAGATCGGTGCTCATGGCCGGTGATCCTACGTCACCGCCCGCATCTTGTAAACGGTGTTGACGTCGACCGCCGCGATCACCATAATCGCCGCAGGGGATGGGACTGGTGAGGGAGCAAGCTGTGCGGCTCGACCGTGCGCGTATCGTCGACGCGGCGCTGACGATCGCCGCCCGCGATGGCGCGCCGGCCGTCACGATGCGCCGCCTCGGCAGCGAGCTGGGCGTCGACGCGACCGCGTTCTACCGCCACTTCCGCACCAAGGACGACCTCGTCGCGGCGATGGCGGAGCGGCTGATGGAGCGCGAGCTCGAGGCGATCGACCTGAGCGGCGACTGGCGCGAGAACCTGCGCCAGCTGTGCTGGGGCGGCTGGCGGGTGTACCGCGGCCATCCGGGGTTCGCCGAGTCGATCGCGCGCCTGCCCGACGACGGCGACGTCCTGGCGCGGATCGCCGACCGGATGTTCGTCGAGCTGCGCCGGGCGGGTCTGTCCCGTCGGGACGCCGTGCTGTTCTACCACTCGTCGGTCGATCTGATCGCCGGCACCGGGCTGTTCCTGGCAATCGCGCCGCGGCTGGCGAACGACGACGGCCGCGCCGAGCTGCGGCGTGCGCTGGCGGCGCTGCCGGCGTCGACGCACCCGGCGCTGCACGACGTCGGGGACGAGCTGTACCCGCCGGTGGAACAGGTGTTCGCGAACTCCGTCGAGCTGCTGCTCGACGCGATCGAACTGCGAAGTGTCAGGGAAACCCAGCGCCACGAGGAGGAGCGATGACGCGTACACAGGGAAAGGCCGGGACGATTGCGGCCCTGGTCGCGGTGCTCGCCGTCGCCGCCGGATGCGGCAAGTCCGCGGACGACGTGAACACGCCGGCCACGACGGGCGGCTCGGGCACGGCGGCGGCGACCGGCACGGGGGCGGCGCCTGCGGAGGAGCTGTCGATCACCTCGCCGGCGCCGACCGGTGACGTCAGCGACCCGCTCGTCTGGGGCGTCTACCGCGAGACGAACACGCTCGACCCGATCTTCGCGTTCGACTACCCCGAGAACACGGTCCTGTTCAACATGTGCGAGGCGGTCCTCAAGCAGGCGCCCGACGGATCGATCGGGTCCGGTGTGGGTGACGTCGCCAACCCCGACCCGACGACGTTCGTGATCACGCTCAAGGACGGCGTCACGTTCTGGGACGGCAAGCCGGTGACCGCCGACGACGTGGTCTACAGCCTCGGTCGCGCGCAGAACCCCGAGCTCGGCGGCTTCTACCCGCAGGTGTTCGCGCGGGTGAAGGACATCAAGGCGACCGGGCCGCTCGAGGTCACGATCACGATGACCGAGCCCGACTACTGGTTCCGGAACGAGCTGTCCGGCCCGGCCGGCGTCGTCCTCCAGCAGGCGTTCGTCGAGGCCGCGGGCGAGAAGTTCGGCACCGTCGACGGCGGCACCATGTGCAGCGGGCCGTACAAGCTCGACTCGTGGAAGACCGGCGAGGGCGTCACGATCGTGAAGAACGACGCCTACTGGGATCCGGCCGGCGCCGGCAAGGTGGCGAAGGTGACGTTCAAGGGCTACTCCGACGACGCCGCGCTGACGTCGGCGTTCCTGACCGGCGAGCTGGACGGGTACTACCCGCTGCAGCTGACCACCCTCGACCAGCTGCGCGAGTCGCCCGAGGTGAAGGTCTACGAGGGCCCGTCGGCGGCGTCCGATGCGATGATCATCTCCAGCTACGCCGGCGTGCTCGGCGACGTGCGGGTGCGCAAGGCGCTCTCGATGGCGATCGACCGGCAGCCGCTGATCGACCAGCTCTACAAGGGCGCCGCCACGCTGCCGCGTGCCCTCTCGGGCGCAGGCTCGTGGGGCTACGCGCCCGAGGTGTTCCAGGCGGCGTGGGACGCGCTGCCCGAGCCGACGGTCGACCTCGAGGCCGCGAAGGCGCTGATCAAGGAGGCCGGCGCCGAGGGCAAGACGGTCCGGCTCGGCACGTCCGGCCGAGCTGCTGCCGCTCAACACCGAGGCCCAGGCCGTGCAGTCGGCCGCGCAGGCGATCGGCCTGAAGGCCGAGCTGGTGTCGACGTCGGCCGCCAACTACATCAACTTCTTCATCGATCCGGCGGCCCGCAAGAACGTCGACGGGTTCTTCACCGTCAACTACTCGACTACGCCGATCCGGCGGCGCTGCTGTCGCACGCTCGTCCTCGGACGGCTCGCAGACCTACAACGGCTACGACAACCCCGGGTGACGCAGGAGATGGAGGCCGCGCGCGGCGAGCCCGACGACACCAAGCGCGCCGAGCACGTCGTGGCGGCTGCAGACGATCATCACCGACGAGGTGCTGTGGATCCCGATGACGTGTCCCCGACACGGTGCTGGTCATGAACAAGGCGATCACCGGGGCACCGACCTCGTTCGTCTACATGTTCGGTCCCTGGGCGTCGTAGCTCGGCGCAGCCGGACTGGACGGGAGGCGATCGGGTTGCTGCGGTTCCTGGTCCGGCGGCTCGCGATGCTGGTCGTGACGCTGCTCGTGTCGAGCTTCGTGATCTATCGGCTCGCTGTACCTGGCACCCGGCAATCCGATCAGCACCCTCACCGGCGGGCCGCACGCCGACGCCCGAGGCGATCGCGATCCTCGAAGCAGCGCTACCACCTCGACGACCCGTTCCTCGTCCGCTACTGGCTGTGGCTCAAGGCGGCGCCTGACCGGCGACCTCGGCGTGTCGATCCCGCACCGCCAGGAGGTGTCGACCTGATCACCGGCCGGGCCGCGCGTGACGCTCTCACTCGTGCTCTACGCGTCGCTGATCATCGTCATCGTGGGCATCGGCCTCGGGCGTGCTCGGCGGCGCTGCAGCCGGGCTTCCTCGACTCCAGCGTCGTCGTCGCGACCACCATCTCGGCGGCCGTTCCCGTCGTTCGTGGCGGCGATCGTGCTGCTGTCGTGTTCGCCGTGAACCTCGGCTGGTTCCCGGCACTCGGCGGGGGCGACGGCTTCTTCGACCGATCTAGCACCTGACGCTGCCCGCGATCGCGCTCGGCGATGTCGTCGATGGCGCTGGTCGCGCGCGTCACCCGGTCGTCGGTGCGCGACGAGCTGCGGCCGCGAGCACGTGCAGACCGCGGTCAGCCGCGGCATCCCGTTCTCGCTCGTCTGCGCCGCCACGTGCTGCGCAACGCGGCGATCCCGATCACCACCGTCGTCGGCCTCACGATCGCCTCGCTGTTCGCCGTCTCGGCGGTCGTCGAGCGGGCCTTCGCGCTGAACGGCATCGGCGCCTACCTGATCGAGGCCTCGCTGAACGAAGGACTTCGCCGTCGTGCAGGGCATCTCGCTGGTGCTCGTCGGCGGCGTTCGTGATCACCAACACGATCGTCGACGTGCTGTACGCGGTGCTCGATCCGCGCGTCACGCTGGGGAGCCGGGCGCCAGTGAGCGTCATCGCCGCCGGCGAGGCCGCCATCGCCCGCCGGCGCGGGATCCCCGGACTGCGCGGCACCGGCTGTCGTCGGCCACGTCTGCGCCGGCGTGATCGTGTTCGCGCTGCTGATCGCGGTGATCGGGCCGTACATCGCGCCGTACGACCCGAACTTCATCCAGCTGCGGTACGCGTTCGTCGGGCCGGTCGACGACCACTACCTCGGCTTCGACGGCCGCGGCCGCGACCTGCTGTCGCGACTGCTGCTGGGGCGCGCAGACGGCGCGTGTTCGGCGCCGTCGCGGTGGCCGGCATCTCGATCGTCGTCGGCACGGTGCTCGCGATCGTGGCGGCGTGGCGCGGCGGCTGGCTCGACAACGCCATCGGCGCGCTGCTCGACGTGCTGTTCGCGTTCCCCGGCATCCTCATCGCCGTCATGGCCGCCGCCGTGTTCGGGCCGAGCCTGAAGACCGCGGTGATCGCGCTGTCGGTCGCGTACACGCCGTACATCGCGCGGGTGCTGCGCGGCGCGGCGCTGCGCGAGCGCGCGCAGCTGTACATCTCGGCGCTCGAGGTGCAGGGCCTGCGCCGGGATCGCGATCTGCGTCCGCCACCTCGTGCCGCAACATCATCGGCGCTGGTGGTCGCGCAGGGCACGATCCTGTTCGGCTACGCGATGGTCGACCTGGCGGCGATCTCGTTCATCGGCCTCGGTGTGCAGTCGCCGCAGGCCGACTGGGGCGTGATGGTGTCGGAGGGCCGCGCCGGCGTGCTGCACGGGCTACCCGCTCGAGTCGCTGTCGGCGGGCCTCTGCATCGTCGTCGTCGTCGTGGCCGTCAACCTGCTCGGCGAGCGCCTCGCCGACCGCGCCCAGCGCGGGGCGCGGTGACGTCGCTGCTCGAGATCGAGAACCTCACGGTCGACGCTGCCGGTGGAGGGCGAGCAGCGCACCGTGCTGCACGACGTCTCGCTCGCGATCGCGGCGGGCGAGGCGGTCGGCCTGGTCGGCGAGTCGGGCTCCGGCAAGTCGATGACCGCCCGCGCCGTCGCGCGGCTGCTGCCGCCGGGCGCCGTCGTCGCGGGCAGCGTCACGTTCGACGAGCGCGACGTGGGCGCCCTGCGCGGCAGCGCGCTGCGGCAGTACCGCGGCGAGGTCGCGGTCGTCTTCCAGGACGCCCGCGCGCACATCAACCCGGTGCGCACGCATCGGCGACTTCATGACCGAGGCGCTGCGCACGGTGCGCGGCGTCCGCGGCGCCGAGGCCCGCAGGCGCGCTGCGCAGGTGCTGGACGAGGTCGGCATCGACGACGGCGAGCGGCGGCTGCGCCAGTACCCGCACGAGCTGTCGGGCGGCCTGCTGCAGCGCGTCATGATCGGCGCCGCGCTGCTGACCGAGCCGCGGCTGATGCTCGCCGACGAGCCGACCACCGCGCTCGACGTGACGACGCAGGCCGAGGTGATGGCGATCCTCGACGAGCTGCGCCGCGACCGCGGCCTGGCGCTGCTGTTCATCACCCACGACCTGGAGCTGGCCAGCGCGGTCTGCGACCGCACCACCGTCATGTACGCCGGCGAGGTGATGGAGACGCAGCCGGCGTCGCGCCTGCACGACGACCCGTGGCATCCGTACAGCGCCGCGCTGGTCGCCGCCCGGCCGCGCATCGACGCCACGGCCGAGCGCCTCGCCGCGATCCCGGGCCGGCCGCTGTCGGCGTTCGAGGCGCCGCGCGGGCTGCTCGTTCGCCGACCCGCTGCCTGCACGTCCAGGACCGCTGCCGCGAGACCGCACCCGCAGCTGCGGCCGACGCCGGCCGGCGTCGTGCGCTGCATCCGCGCCGAGGAGATCCACGCGCGCCGAACCGGCGGTGACCGCATGGCTGAGCGCCGTCGTCGAGGTGGAGGGCCTGCGCAAGGAGTTCGGCCAGCTGGTCGCGGTCGACGACGTGTCGTTCCGCGTCGCGCCCGGCCGGCTCGCTCGCCGTCGTGGGCGAGTCGGGCTCCGGCAAGACCACCATCGCGCGGATGATCGTCGGGCTCGAGCGTCCCACCGCGGGCGTCATCCGCGCGCTCGGCCGCGACCGCTCGACGCCTGCGCGCAGCGGCGCCGAGCGCCGCAAGCGCGGCGCCGAGGTGCAGATCGTCTTCCAGGACCCGTACTCCAGCCTCGACCCGCGGCAGACGGTCGCCGCCTCGATCGACGAGGTGCTGCGGCTGCACCGCGGCGGCTCGAACGACGAGCGCCGCAGCCGGGTGCTGGAGCTGGCCGAGCTGGTCGGCCTGGACGAGCGGCAGACGCGCGCGCTGCCGCGCGCGCCTGTCGGGCGGCCAGCGCCAGCGGGTCGCGATCGCCCGCGCCCTGGCGGCCGAGCCGCAGGTGCTGATCCTGGACGAGTCGGTGGCCGCGCTCGACGTGTCGATCCAGGCCCAGGTGCTGAACCTGCTCGCCGACATCCGCGACCCGCACGGGCGTCTCGTACATCCTCATCTCGCACGACCTCGCCGTCGTGCGGCAGCTGACCGACGACTGCGTCGTCATGCAGCGCGGCAAGATCGTCGAGCGCGGGCCGTCGGCCCGGGTGCTCGACGACCCGCAGGATCCCTACACCCAGCTGCTGCGCGCGAGCGTGCCGCGCCCCGGCTGGAAGCCCGTCCGCCGCACCCGGCCGGCGCCGGGTTAGACGAACATCGGCGACTCGGGCAGGATCTGCCCGCCGTCGACCACGATCGTCTGACCCGTCACGTACCCGGCCTCGTCCGAGGCGAAGAACAGGTGCGCGTGGGCGATGTCGATGGGTGCCGCGAACCGGCGCATGGGGATGTTGGCGGCGACGCCCTCGACCTCCTCCGGCGACAGCAGCACCTTCACGCCCTCGGTCAGCACGGTACCCGGCTCGACGCCGTTCACGGTGATCGGGTACGACACCAGCTCCAGCGCGAGCGACCGGATGAAGCCGTTCAGCGCGGCCTTCGAGGCGCCGTAGTGCGTGAAGCCGGGGTAGCCGACCTTCGGGCCGGTGATCGACGACGTGATCGTGATGCGCCCGTTGTCCGACTTCTTCAGGTGCGGCAGGCACGCCTGGACGGTGTACAGCGCGCTGCGCACGTTGACGTTCATCACCAGCGCCCACTCGTCGTCGGTGATGTCCTCGACCATGCTGTTCGGGTAGATGCCGGCGTTCTGCGTGAGGATGTCGATGCCGCCGAACTGCTCGGCCGCCGTGGCCGCCATCGCCTGCACGTCCTCGCGCTTCGTGACGTCGGCCGTGCACGCCACCGAGCCCTTCCCGATCTCGCCCGCCGCCGTGGCGGCTGCCTCGGCGTCGCGGTCGACCACGAGGACGCGTGCTCCCTCGCGGGCATAGACCTCGGCGGTGGCGCGGCCGATGCCGCGCGCCGCGCCGGTCACGACCGCGGAGCGGCCCTCGAGTCGTCCTGCCATCAGGCGTCCTTCCATTCGAGGTCCGGTCCGGCGTGCCGCTCGACGATGTCGGCGATGGTCTCGTGCCGCTTGGCGAGGGCCGCACGTCCGTCGCGGACGACGACCGTCGCGGGCCGCACCATGGCGTTGAAGTTCGAGCCCGACGTGTCGCAGTACGCGCCGTGGCCGGTGTGCACCAGCAGGTCGCCGACGGCGACGTCGGGCAGCTTCACGTCCTCGGCCGAGGAGTCGTACGCGCAGGTCTGCCCGACGATGTCGGCCAGCATGCCGTTGTCGGGGTCG
Source organism: uncultured Actinomycetes bacterium (assembly GCA_963722525.1). Taxonomy (GTDB): domain Bacteria; phylum Actinomycetota; class Thermoleophilia; order Gaiellales; family F1-60-MAGs149; genus VFJZ01. Next base: position 3,634,136 of record CAVRMM010000002.1, read on the forward strand.
TCGGCGCGGGTGCAGTGCACGACCTGGTGCGCGACCTTCTGCATGCCCTTGGCGGTGAACTGCTGCATCGACGAGTCGCAGGTGACGAACCGGCGCGGCGGCGTCGAGTGGCCGTCCTTGACGTCGGTGACCGCCGTCAGCAGCACGACGTCCTTCGCCACCTGGTAGCGGCCGGTCTCGAACTGCAGCGTCGGCAGGCGATCGCCGAACGCGGCCCGGATCGGCTCGGTGACGGCGTCGATGTACTGGTCGATGGCCGGCAGCGGGTACAGCTCGCCGTCGCCGACGTTGCCGGGGGAGACCATGAAGATGCCGTTGCCGGAGGCGAAGCCGCCGCCGCAGTCGATGCGCTCGACGGTGACGCCGAGCTCCGACTCGATCTGCTTCGCGTACCGGCAGATCTCGGTCATCACGTCGCGGTGGTGGCCGGTCTCGATCGCGATCGAGTAGTCGCCCGCCACGCCCGAGAAGGCGAGGTGGTGGTGCAGTCCCGCGAACCGCAGGCCGGGCGCGTCGCGCACGTAGGTGATGACGCGGTCGGCCTCGCCGCTGGCGACGTTGATGCCGAACTTGCCCTCCCAGATCTTCAGGGTCGACTCGTAGCTCGGGTCGTGGTCGATCAGGTCCTCGTAGCCGAGCTGGAGACGCACGACGCAGTCGACGACCGAGCCGGCGGCGACGGCCGCGTCGTTGAGGCGCTGCGCCTCGCCGATCGAGTCGACGTTGATCTGCCGCACGCCCAGCTCGGCGGCCAGGCGGAGCATGGTCGGGCTCTTGCCGTTGCCGTTGATGATGCAGCGCCTCGGATCGGCGCCGGCCATGCGGGCGATCTCGAACTCGGCCTCGCCGGTGCAGTCGAAGCGGCCGCCGGCCTCCTGCAGCGTGCGCACGATCGCGAGCGTGTTGTTCGCCTTGATCGAGTAGTGGCACTCGATCGACGGGTAGCGCGCCTCCCACGCGGCGACGAAGCGCGCGTAGTTGTGCTCGATGCCCCGCAGCGAGGCGACCCAGGCGGGCGTCCCGAACTCCCGCGCGACCTGCTCGAGGTCGCATCCGTCGAGGAAGAGCCGCCCGTTGCGCGACTCCATCAGCTCCGGCCAGTCGGCCTCCCGCGGCACGGCTGCCACGGTCTCGTTCACTGCCATCTCGTCCTCCGCGTCAGGATCGCGAACGTACCAGTACCGGGCAGCACAGGCAATCTGCATGGGGGCGGGCCCTCATTGCCGGCTCCGTGCGGCAAGCGCGTGCAGGGTCGGGCGCAGCTCGACCGCCAGCGACCGGTACCGCGCGTAGCCCTCCTCGTAGGCGTCGCCGGCGTCGCGTGGCAGGATCGGCTCGCCCAGGCGGACGTGGCGGTGGATCGACTCCCAGCCGGGGAGGACGCCGATGCCGACCCCGGCCGCGACCGCGGCCCCGAGCGCGGCGCCGGGGTGGTCGAGCACCGGCGTCAGCGGCACCCGGACGACGTCGGCGATGATCTGCTTCCACAGGGTCGAGCGGCTGCCGCCGTTGGTGACCCGCGCCGTCCCGAGGCCGAGGCCGAGCTCGCCGAACACCTCGACGTGGTGGCGGAAGCCGAACGCGACCGCCTCGAGGCAGGCCCGGTGCAGGTGCCCGGGGCCGTGCCCGAGGTGCAGCCCGAGGAACCCGCCGCGCAGCTCGGGATCGTGCAGCGGCGACTTCTCGCCCAGGAACCACGGTAGGCAGGCGAGGCCGTTCGCACCCGGACCGGCGGCGTCGGCGGCGGCGTCGAGCTCGGCGAGGTCGGTGCCGCCGACGATGCGCCTGGAGCCAGCGCAGCAGCGATCCGCTGGTCGCCATGCAGCCGTTCGGCAGCCAGCGGCCGGGCGCCGGGTGGACGTCGAGGTAGAGGCGCTCGTCCAGCACCGGCGCGTCGCTGACGGCGAGGATGTCGCCGGACGAGCCGAGCTTGACCAGCCAGTCGCCCGGCTCGGCCAGCCCGGCGCCATACGCCGCGAAGACGTGGTCGGCGCCGCCCACCACGATCGGCGTGCCCGCCGCGAGGCCGGTGGCGGCGGCCGCCGAGGGCGACACCTCGCCGAGCACCTCGCCGGACGACACCGGCGGGGCAGCAGCGCCGGCGGGCAGCCGGCCAGCGCCGCGAGATCGGCGGCGGCACGGCCGTCGAGCTCGTAGAGGCCCGACTCGAGCGCCCAGTTGCGCTCCACGTGCGGCGCCGCGCCGAGCGCCCGGGCGAGCCACTCGTACGAGCCGGCGAGGCTGCGCGTCGCCGCCCACGTCCCGGCCTCGTGCCGGGCGAGCCAGCGCAGCGTCGGCCCGACCGACTGCTGCGTGAGCGCCGAGCCGGTGCGCCGGACGAGGTCGACGCCGCGCAGCTCGGCCGCGCAGCTCGGCGATCTCGGTGACGGCCCGCGCGTCGTTGTAGAGGATCGCCCTGCGCAGCGGCCGGCCATCGGAGTCGCAGCAGATCACGGCGGGCACCAGGCCCGCGACCGCGACCGCCGCCACGTCGCCGGCCGCCGCGCCGGCCGTCCGCAGGAGCTCGGGGACGAGCGAGCACGTGGCCCGCCACCAGTCGGCCGGGTCGGCCTCCGCGTAGGCGGGTCCGGGTGCGTGCAGCGGCGTCTCCCGCTGCGCGGCGGCGACCAGTCCGGCACCCGGATCGAGCAGGACGGCCTTCGTGCCGGACGAGCCGATGTCGATGCCGAGCAGGAGCGACATCAGGCCGAGCGGGCGGCGTCGACGAAGCGCCGGACGCGCTCGGGGTCGACCGGGTTCCACGTCGAGCCGTCGACCTTGAGGTCGGACCCGACGATGCAGCCGTCGCAGTGCGCCAGGTACCGCGCGATCGTGCCCGCCCTGGCGCCGGTGTTGAGCAGCACCGGCACGTCCTCCGACAGCGCGTCGCGCACCTCGGCGACGGCGTCGACGCCGGGCTCGGTGCCGGCCATCGGCCCGGACACGAGGACCGCGTCGGCGAGGCTCGGAGAAGACGGCCGAGCGGGCCGCCTGCACCGGCGTGCGGTGCCGATCGGCGACGCGAACTCCGGCGTGACGTTCATGAACACCGCGAGGTCGTCCCGGTCGAGGCGCCGCCGCTCGCGCAGCACCGCGGCCGCATCGGGCTGCCACAGGCCCATGTCCGACTCGTACGTCCCGGTCACCACCTCGCGCATGAAGGCGGCGTCGCTGGCGCATGCGACGGACAGCGCGCACCGGGCGTCCCACAGCACGTCGACCCCGAACGGCCCGGTCAGCAGGTGCCGGCACTCCGCGACGACTCGTCCCATCACGGCGGCCGTCGTGCGGTCGGTCTCGAGCTGGTACGGCCGGTCGCCCTCGTTGCAGAACAGGATCGCGTCGAAGCCGGCCGGCACCAGGTGCTCGAGGTCGCGCTGGACCGCATCGACGATGCCCTGGATGCCGGCGGCGGCGTCGTAGAGCGGCGTGCCCGGCAGCGGCGGCAGGTGCGCCATCGCGATCAGCGGGCGCTGGACGGACGGGAAGATCGCGCGGAACCGGGACACGGCCCGCAACGATACCCGCGGCCGGGGCTCGCGGCAGCTCTGCGACGATGCGGGCATGCGGCCCAACCCCCTCCACGCCAGCGACGATCCCGACGTCGTGCGCGCGCTGATCCGCGAGTATCCGTGGGGCACGCTGGTCAGCCAGAACGACGACGAGTAGCACCGCTACGGGACGAACGAGATGCTGCTGATCGTCCAGGGGCGCCACGGCTAGACGCGTCGCCGAGCTGGTACGCACCGGGCGCGGCCAGCAAGGCGCCCACCTGGAACTTCACGACGGCCCACTGCTACGGCGTGCCGCAGGTGCTCGATCCGGACGAGAACCTGCGCGTGCAGACGCGGCGGGTGGCGCACTTCGAGCAGCACGTCGACGAGCCGATGTACCTCGACCAGGAGTGGGGCGCTCGCATCGCGCCCGCCGGTCGGCTGCCCATCACGCGGTCATCTGCAAGGTGAAGCTGAGCCAGGACAAGGACCCGGTCTCGGTCGGCAACGTGATCGCGGCCGGTGCGCCGTCGAAGAAGAAGGCCGCGGGCCGGTCGAAGAAGTCCGGCGGCCGCTAGCCCGACGACGAGGACTCGGCCGGCCGCGAGCGCCGCTGGGCGACGATCGCCCCTGCCACCACCAGCGCGCCGCCGGCGATCTGCGGCGTCGTCACGACCGTGCCGAGCGCGAAGGCGGCGATGCCGGCCGTGGCGACCGGCTCGAGCGTCATCACGATCGACGCCCGGGTCGCGCCGAGCAGCCGGACGCCGAACAGGAACGCGCCGTGCGGGAGCGCCGTGGAAAGGAGTGCGAGGGCCGCGACGTAGAGGGCGCCGCGCGGCGTGACGTCAGTGGTCAGCTGGCCGGTCGCGGCACCGGCACCGCCGAGCGCGAGCGCGGCGCCGGCGCACACCAGCGCGCCGAGCTGCAGCGGCGCCAGCCGGCGCATGATGCCGTCCGCCGCCAGCACGTAGGCGGCATACCCCGCGGCGGCGCCGAACGCGAGGGCGAGCCCGATCAGGTCGAAGCGGGCGGCGCCGCCGGCCGCGAGCGCGACCAGGATGCCGGTGAGCGCGAGGCCGAGGGCGACGGCGGTGCGGAGGCGGAAGCGGTCGCGTCGCAGCAGGATCGCGCCGAGCGCGACGAGCGCGGGATAGGTGGCCAGCAGCAGCCCGGCCAGCGGCGCGTCGATGCGCTGCACGGCGCCGAGGAAGAGCGCGGCCTGGAGGCCGAACAGCCCGGCGCCCAGCAGCACCGCCCGCATCACGTCGCGCGCTGCCGGTGCGGCGTGGCGCGCGGCCAGCGGCCAGAGGGCGATGGCGGCGAGCCCGAAGCGCACGGGCAGCAGCGTCAGCAGCGGGACGCCCTCGTGCGCGGCCAGGGTGGCGAGGGTCGACAGGCCGCCGAACGCGGCGGCGGCAAGCAGGCAGAAGAGGACCCCGGGGTTGCGCATGTCCTGAGCATCGGCGCTCGTGACATATCGACGTATACTTTCCTTCCTGCGAGAAGCAAAGGTAATTCCTTGACATTGCAGCAGCTGCGCTACTTCCTCGCCACGGCCGAGCACGGCTCCTTCAGCGCGGCCGCCGCGGAGCTGCACCTCGCGCAGCCGTCGGTGTCCGAGCAGGTGCGCCTGCTGGAGTCGGAGCTCGGCGTGGCGCTGTTCGTCCGGGCCGGGCGCTCGCTGGCGCTGACCGAGGCCGGCCGCACGCTGCGCGGCCACGCCGGCCGCGTGCTGGCCGCCGTCGACGACACGCGCAGCGCGGTCGCCGAGGTGCGCCAGGTGCTGACGGGCACGGTCACGCTGGGCATCTTCGGCACCGCGTCGTACTACGTCGTGGCCGAGGTGATCGAGGCGTTCCGGCGCCGCCATCCCGGCGTGCGCGTGCGGCTGGTGGGCGAGAACTCGGCGCAGGTGGTGGAGGACATCCGGGCGGGCCGCATCGAGGCCGGCGTCGTCGTGCTGCCGGTGGACGACGAGGGCCTCGACGTGCGACCGATCGGACGCGACGAGGTGCTCTACGCGAGCGCCCGGCTGCGCCGCGTGCGGCAGCCGGCCACCATCGAGCACGTCGCCTCGGTGCCGCTGGTGCTGGCCTTCGCGACGCACGGCGTGCGCGACCCGACGCGCCGGCAGCTCGCCGCCCGGGCGCAGGTGGCGGGCCTGTCGATCGAGCCGGCGATCGAGGTCGAGGATCTCGAGACGGCCGTCGACATCGCAGCCCGCGGGCTGGCCGACACGGTGATCAGCTCGGCGATCGCCGGCTCGCCGTCGTTCCCGAAGGGCCTCGGCGTGGTGTCGTTCGCCGAGCCGTTCCACGAGACGTTCGCGATCGTGACGCGGCGCGAGACGGTGCTGTCGCCGGCGGTGGCGGCCCTGCTGCGGGTCGCGGAGCGCCGGCTCGCCGCGCGCCAATCCGAGGACTGAGCCGCGGGTTCGCTAGGATCGCGGCGTGGAATTCGATCGCGCCGACCTCGCCGCCGCCACCGCGCCGCTCAACAAGGCCCGCTCGATGCCGGCGGGCTTCTATACCGAGCCGGCGGTGTTCGACCTCGAGCGCGAGCACATCCTGCTGCAGCGCTGGTTCTTCACGTGTCGCGAGGAGATGGTGCCGAACGCCGGCGACTACCGGTCGTTCGAGACGGTCGGCGGCCCCATCTTCCTGATGCGCGGCGCCGACGGCATCCTGCGCGCCTTCGCCAACTACTGCCGGCACCGCGGGTCGCTGCTGGTCGACGGCGAGGGATGCACGAAGCGCCTCATCTGCCCGTACCACGCGTGGAGCTACATGCTCGACGGCTCGCTGTGGGGCTGTCCCGACATGAAGGACGCCGAGGGCTTCGACCGGGTCGAGAACGGGCTCGTGCCGGTGCGCATGGAGGTGTGGAACGGGTTCGTGTTCTGCACCTTCTCGGCCGACGCGCCGCCCCTGCTCGAGGCGCTCGGCGACCTGCCGGAGCGCATGGCGTCGCACCGCCTGGGCGAGATGCGCTGCACCTGGAAGATGACGCTCGAGCCGCAGTGCAACTGGAAGCTGATCCTCGAGAACGCGATGGAGACGTACCACACGGGGATCGTCCACAAGAACACCGTCGGCAAGCAGTCGTCGCGCACGCTCGACACCCGTGGCGACTGGCTCTGCATCCAGGTGATCTCGGGCCGCTCGATCGCCACGTTGCGCGACGAGGCGCCCACGTTCGACCCCATCGAGGGGTTGGACGAGGATGCGCGGCAGGGCACCTACTTCACGGTCATCCACCCGACCTGCCAGCTGGTGATGGCGCAGGACTGCATGTGGTGGCTCAACGTCACACCGCTGGCGCACGACCGCTCGCTGCTCGAGGTCGGCGGGTGCTTCCCGGCCCACGTGCTGGACGATCCCGACTTCGAGGCGAAGGCCGAGCCGTACTACGAGCGCTGGGAGGCGGTCGCGCGCGAGGACGTCGACATCCTCGAGCGCCAGCAGCGCGCGCTGGGCTCCGTGCTGTACCGCCCGGGCCCGCTGTCGTGGCGTGACGACGAGGTGCAGGCGATCGGCATCTGGGTGCTCGACCGGCTCCCGATCGAGGCCTGAGCACCCGCGGCACGGACCGCGCGCAACCCGGCACGAACCGGCACAGACCGGCGCGCCACCCCGGGGATACCGTCGTCTGACTGCGACGGAAGGACCCACAAGTGGCGCCCCATCTCGAGACGATCGACGTGCCCGCCGGCGTCGAGGACGCGGCCGCGATCGCCCTCGACCACCCGTTCGTCGTCGACGCGCTGGCCTGGGGCCTGCGCTCGATGGTCGACCTGCTGGCCGAGCACAAGGAAGGGCCCGGCTCGATCGAGCTGGGCGGCCCGGCGCGGATGCTGCGCGAGCGGCTCGAAGACCTCTACACCGCGGGCGAGGGCCCGCGCCTGCGCGGTGCGCGCCGGACACCGCGGCAGCTGCTCGCGCTCACCCGCTACGCGCGGCGCACCGTCGTGCCGGCGTTCGCCTCGATGGCCGACCTGCCGCCGATGGCGGGCGACTCCGCCATCGACGCGCTGCGCGACGAGCTCGGCGCGATGGTGGCGCCCGTCGGCGGCGCCGCGGCCGGCCCGCTGCCCACGTGCGAGGAGCTGCTCGCCGCCGCGCCGTCCGACCACGCGACGTGGCTGCGGGTGACGACGGCGCTGCTGGCCGACGACGCGGCCGACCGCGTGCTGCGCCACAGCGGCATCTGCGTCGTCTGCGAGGTGGTCGACGAACTCATCGACGAGCTCCAGTCGCGCGACGAGCCGGCGCTGTCGCTGCTCGAGTTCGTCGACGAGCAGCGCGAGGAGCTGACGCGCGCCCACGCCTTCGCGTGGCTGGCGGCGCACCGGCAGGCGTGGAGCGTCACCGAGCGCCGCCTGGCCGGCGTCGGTCACCGCGCCGGCGAGCTCGACGCCCTGCGGCACGTCGTCGGACTGACGTTGCACGAGGCGGCGTTTCCGTCGTCCCTGGAGCTGCTCGCACACCTGGCGGTGTTCGTCGACGACGCGCTGGTGGAGTGAGCGATGATGTTCCGATGCCCGACACCATCCCCGCGACGTTCGAGGTGCTCGACGACCGCTTCGCCGGCTGCTCCGGCGACGAGCGCCTCGAGCGGCTGTATGACGACTGCCGCTGGGCCGAGGGGCCCGTCTACCTGCCGGCGGCGCGGTCCCTCGTCTGGAGCGACATCCCCAACGACCGCATGCTGCGATGGGACGAGACGACCGGCGCGGTCGGCGTCTTCCGCCACCCGTGCGAGTACACGAACGGCCACACGCTCGACGCGCAGGGCCGCATCGTCTCGTGCGAGCACGGCGGCCGGCGGGTCTCGCGCACCGAGCACGACGGCTCGGTCACGACGCTTGTCGACCGGGTTGACGGCAAACGCCTGAACAGCCCGAACGACGTCGTCGTGCGGTCCGACGGCTCGATCTGGTTCACCGATCCGTCGTACGGCATCGACAGCGACTACGAGGGCCACCGGGCCGAGAGCGAGACCGGCGGCTGCCACGTGTATCGCATCGATCCGGGCATCGGTGCGACGACGCGCGTGGCCGACGACTTCGTGCGTCCGAACGGCCTGGCGTTCTCGCTCGACGAGAAGACGCTGTTCATCTCCGACACGCGCCGCCGGCACCTGCGCCGGCTGGCGGTCGGCGACGACGGCCGCCTCACCGACGAGGGCGTGTTCGCGGAGTGCACCAACGGTGGCTTCGATGGCTTCCGTCTCGACACCGAGGGCCGCATCTGGACGTCGGCCGGCGACGGCGTCCACTGCCTCGCGCCCGACGGCACGCTGATCGGCAAGCTGCTGGTGCCGGAGACGGTCTCGAACCTGGTCTTCGGCGGCCCGAAGCGCAACCACCTGTTCATGACGGCGACGACGTCGGTGTACGCGATCCTCACGAACGTGAACGGCGCGCCGGCTCCCTGGCAGTCGCGCGTCTGATTCCGCGATCGCCGGGCGCCGTTCGGGGCCCCGCACTTTCCGTGCACGTTTCGGTGCCTGGCACCGAAACGGGAATCGTGGCGCTGTTCTGCGCGTGGTTTTGACACATCGGTGACAGAGCGCGCGGAGGTCGTGCGAGTTGGGCGCGCGCGAAGTGTCACGGAAGGCGCACGGATTCCTACCGAGCCGGCACCCGGGCCTCGGATTCTGTGACGGGGCTTCGTGCCGGAAGTGCTCGGTCAGTCGCCCGTGGCGACTGCTTCGGGCAGCGCTTCCACCCGCACCAGGGTGCCGTGGATGGCCGTCGAGTCGCCCATGTCGGTGCGCTTCGCCATCGTCAGGACGTTCACGTTCGCGCCGCCCGGCTCGTTCGTGGGCCAGCGACCCTTCGGGATCAGCGCCACGCCCTCCGGCACGCCGTCGCCGATCGCGACCTCGACCTCGAGGGCGCCGTCGTCGCTCGTGACGCGCACGCGGTCGCCTGCCACGAGGCCGCGCTTGGACGCCTCGTTGGCGTGCAGCGTGACCGTGATGACGCCGAGCCGGCCGCGGATCTTGCGGTCGTTGGAGAACGTCGCGTTCATCGTCCACGGCGAGGCTGGCGACAGCAGCCGCAGCAGGCCGTCGGCCGGCGGCTCGTCGGCGTGCGGATCGGGTACGCGGGCGTGGCCGTCGGCCTGGGCGGCGGCGCTGGCGATCTCGATGCGCCCGCTCGGTGTGCCGAAGACGCCGTCGGCGTACTGGTCGAATGCCTGGCCGGTCGGATAGACGGTGCCGGCGGCGCGCAGCTCGTCCAGGCCGGCGACGAGGTCGCTGCCGGCGACGAGCCGCTCCATGATGTCCTCGTCCGCCTCGAACAGCGCCGGGTCGTCGTAGCCCATCGCAGCGGCCAGGCGGCGGAAGATCTCGCTGTTGCGCATCGCCTCGCCGGGCGGGTCGACGGCCTTCACCTGTGCGGCGAGACCGAGGTCGAAGTACGGCACCACGACGTCGTCGTGCTCGAGGAACGTCGCCGCCGGCAGGACGATGTCGGCGTAGCGCGCGGTGTCGGTCGGGAACGGGTCGACGACCAGCGTGAACAGGTCCTCGCGGCCGAGCGCGGCGAGGATCTCGCGCTGCCGCGGCGCGGACGCCGCGATGTTCATGTTCCAGCAGACGAGCGCGCGTGAGCGGTCGGGATCGGCCAGCACGTCGGCCAGGTCCATGTGGGAGATGGACGGCGACGGCGAGGCCAGGTGCTCGGGCACCAGGGCGTCGTAGTCGACGCCGACCCGGTCACCGCTGTTCATGTACATGAATCCCGCGCCCGGCTTGCCGAGGTTGCCGGTGATGGCGGGCAGCGTTGCGCAGGCGCGGAAGATGTTGCCGCCGTTCGGCTGGCGCTGCAGGCCCTGACCGAGCCACAGCAGCGACGGCCCGGCGCCGTACAGGCGCGCCACACGCTCGATGTCGCCCGCCGCGACGCCGGTCAGCGCCGCCGTGCGCTCGGGCGTGCAGTCGGCGAGCAGCGGCTCGAGCTCGTCGAACCCGGTCGTGTGCTGCGCGATGTAGTCGCGGTCGAGCAGGCCGTCGCGCGCGATCACGTGCATCAGCCCGAACGCCAGCGCCGCGTCGGTGCCCGGGCGCGGCGCGAGGTGGATGCCGGCGCGGGCGGCGGTCGGCGTCTTGATCGGATCGATCACGACCACGGTGCCCTGCGCCTCGCCCAGCCAGTGCTCGTCCTGGTGCGGGCCGCAGGCCGACGGGTTCGCGCCCCACACGAGGATGCAGCGCGCGCTGTCACGGGTGCGCGGGTCGAAGCCGGTCTCGGACTCGCCGTAGAGGTAGCCGAGCGCGACGTGGCCGGCGAGGTTGCAGATCGTGTCGGGCGTGACCTCGGTGGCGGCCATCTGGCCGAGCAGCCGCATCGGGAACGTGTAGCCCACCAGCCCGAGCGTGCCGGTGTAGTGGGCGTTCAGGATCGCCGCACCGCCGTGCTCGGCGATGACGCCGCCGAGCCGCTCGGCGCACTCGGCCAGCGCCTCGTCCCACGAGATCTCCGCGAACTCGCCGCTGCCCTTCGGGCCCGTGCGCCGCAGCGGCTGGATGACGCGCTGCGCCGGATCCAGCCACGCCCCGTTGTAGCCGAGCGTGCACTTGCGGCATAGCTTGCCGCGCGCGATCGGGTGGTCGGGATCGCCGCGCACGTGCCGCACCTTGCCGTTGCGCACGGCGACGAGGACGCCGCAGGCGTCGTAGCAATCACGCGGGCAGGTGGTGCGGATGATCGTGTCGATCGCCGTATCGTCACACAGACGGGCCCGCGCCGTCGGTCAGCCGCCGGCGCCGAGCGCCGAGCCGGGCAGCCCGACGTAGTTCTCGGCGAGGTTGCGCCGAGCCGCCTCCGACGCGCAGACGTGGCGCAGCCGCGCCAGCTGGACGCGCTGCTCGAACGGGTCGGCCGGGCGGTGCAGGAGCCGCGTCATGAACCGTGAGAAGTCCTGCGCGCGCCAGACCCGTGCCAGGCAGTCGGCGGTGTAGCGCTCGAGCAGCGCGGTGTCGCTGGAACCGAACCACCGGGCCAGCGCCCGGGCCAGCGTCGTCACGTCGTGCGCCGCCAGGTTGAGCCCCTTCGCGCCGGTCGGCGGCACGATGTGCGCCGCGTCGCCGGCGAGGAACAGGCGGCCGTACTGCATCGGCTCGCAGACGAACGACCGCATCGGCAGGACGCTCTTCTCGATCGTCTCGCCGCGGCCGACGCGGAAGGCGGCGTCGTCCCGCCGCCCGAAGCGCAGGTCGAGCTCGTCCCAGATGCGCTCGTCGGGCCAGTCGTCGACCTGCTCGTCGGGCGGCACCTGCAGGTACAGCCGCGACACGGCCGGCGACCGCATCGAGTACAGCGCGAACCCGCGCTCGTGCGCGGCGTAGACCAGCTCGTCGGTCGCCGGCGCGGCGTGCGCCAGGATGCCCAGCCAGGCGAACGGGTACGACGTCTCGAACGTGCGGCGCAGCGCGGCGGGGACGTGCTCGCGGCAGACCCCGTGGAACCCGTCGCAGCCCGCGACGACGGCGCACCGCAACTCGCGATCGCAGCCGTCGTGACGGAAGGTCACGCGCGGCGCATCACCGGTCAGGTCGTGGACGGCGACGTCGGCGGCCTCGAAGCGCAGGTCGCCGCCCGCCGCCTCGCGCTGCTGGATCAGGTCGCGCGTCAGCTCCTGCTGGCCGTAGACGACCACGTGCCGGCCGGTCAGCGCGGCGAAGTCGATGCGATGCGCGGTGCCGTCGACCTGCAGTTCGATGCCGTCGTGGACGAGGCCGTCGCGATCCATGCGCCCGCCGACGCCGACGTCGCGGATCAGCGCCGCGATGTCGTGCTCGAGCACGCCGGCGCGCACGCGCGCGAGGCAGTAGTCCCGGCTGCGCCGCTCGAGGACGACCGACTCGATGCCCTCGAGCGCGAGCAGGTGCGACAGCAGCAGGCCCGCCGGGCCGGCGCCGACGATGGCCACCTCGGTGCGCTCGGCGGCGGATGCCGTCGCCATCAGAGGGCGAAGAACGTCGTCTGACCGGCGCCCTGGAGCCGGATGTCGAACTGCAGGAACCCGTCGCCGGGCACCGCGACGAGCGTCGAGCGCTCCGCCGCCGACAGCAGGCCGAGCACCGGATCCTCGTCGTTCGCCGACGTCTCGTCGGGGAAGTAGAGGCGCGTCACGAGCCGCTTCAGCAGCCCGCGCGCGAACACGCCGACGGCGAGGTGGGGCGCCTGCAGGCGGCCGTCGGGGAAGGCCACCCGGCCGGGCTTGACCGTGATCAGCTCGAAGGAGCCGCCGGGCACCGTGCCCGAGCGCGCCAGCCCCGCGAAGCCCGGCGCGTCGTAGCGGCCCTGCGGGTCGGCCTGCCACGTCTCGATCATGCCGTCCGGCACGGGTGCGCCGGCGCCGTCGAGCAACCGTCCCCGGATCACGATCGCACCCGGCGACGCGCGCGGGACGACCTCGGGCCCGATCAGCTCGCGCAGCAGGCCCATGTGCAGGTACGGCCCGACCGTCTGCGAGCCCGTCAGCGCCTGCTCAGCCATGGTCGGGATCCCCGGGCGTCGGGCTGCGGCCGCCGACGACGATGTCGAACCGGTAGCCGAGCGCCCAGTCGGGCTCCGTCAGCGCCAGGTCGAACTGCGACACCAGCCGGTCGCGCGCGGTGCCCGCGATCGACTGGAAGATCGGGTCGATCTCGAGCAGCGGGTCGCCGGGGAAGTACATCTGCGTCACGAGCCGCTCGGCGAACGAGCGCCCGAACAGCGAGAAGTGGATGTGGTTCGGGCGCCACGCGTTCGGGTGGTTCGGCCACGGGTACGCGCCGGGCTTGATGGTGACGAAGCGGTACCGGCCGTCGGCATCGGTCAGGGCGCGTCCGGCTCCGGAGAAGTTCGGATCGACCGGCGCCGCGTGCTGGTCGATGTCGTGGCGGTAGCGGCCGGACGCGTTCGCCTGCCAGATCTCGACCAGCTGGCCCGCGAGCGGCCGGCCGTCGTCGCCGAGCACCCGGCCCGAGACGATCACCCGCTCGCCGATCGGCTCGCCGTCGTGCTGGCGGGTGAGGTCGCTGTCCGTCTCGAGCAGCGCGGACTCGCCGAACACCGGCGCCGTCAGCTCGGTCAGCGTGTGCGGCAGGATCACCAGCGGCTCCGCCGGCGCGCGCAGCCGCGTGCCGGCGTAGTCGGCGTGCAGGTAGGGCGGGTCGACGCCTGCGCCGTACCGCTCGTCGGTGATCCTGCCCGCACCGGTCATCTGCCGGATACGGTAGTCAACCGGCCGCCGCCGGGTGGTGACGATCCGGCATCGTCCCGCCATGGCGCGGGATCCGAGGCACGACGTGCTGTTCGAGCCGGTCGCGATCGGCGACTGCGTGGCGCCGCGGTCGTGAACTCGCGGCTCACGGCCACTCGCGCGCCTCGTCCAGCTGCGTCGTCATCCGCGCGACGCGGCCCGGATCACCGGGCAGCAGCACGGCCGCGCGACGTCGCCGTGGCCGCACTGGAGGTGCATCTCCCTCACGCCGGTCGGAGCGCCTTGAACAGCACGAACGCGTCGGACGACGTGGGCAATCGCTGGACGACCATGCCGCGGGCCTCGACCATCGCCGCCAGGTCGCGCTCCGGGTACCAGGAGTTGAACGGCGACACGGCCGCGGTCACGAGGGCGCCGAGTGGCCGCGGGTGCCAGTTGACCATCTTCGCGTCGGCCACCGCGATCACGCCGTCGTGGCGCAGCACCCGCATGATCTCGTCCAGCGCGGGCGAGATGCGCGGCACGCACGACAGCCCGAACGACGACACCACGGCGTCGAACATGCCGTCGCCGAACGGCAGGCCGTCCGAGATGTCGGCCTCGAGCAGCTCGGCGTCGACGGCGCGGCTACGCGCCCGGGCCAGCATGCTCGACGAGATGTCGACGCCGACGACGCGGCCACCGGGCCCGACCGCGTCGAGCAGCAGCGGCAGGTTGCGCCCCGGTCCGCAGGCGACGTCGAGCACCTGGGCGCCGGTCTCGAGGCCGGCGGCGAGCACGAGCTCGCGATGCATCCGCCGGCCGGCGCGACCGAACGACAGCGCCGTCAGCGGGTCGTAGAGACCCGTGCGGGAGATCAGGTTGAACCGGTGGCGCGGATCAATGCGCGTGTTGCCCGTGGCAACGCTCCTTCTCGGGAGGCACCTCGAGCGCGTTCACGCCGACGATCACGTGCTGGCCCGCCAGGAAGTTCGCGTACGGGGATCGAGGGGGTGCATCCGGTGGCGCGAGTGTAACCGCCGCGAGCGCGACGTGTGCGGACGGCGGGTGGATGAGGCGATCTCGCGGCCGATCGGCCGGGGTAGGGGCGCCGCGCGGCGCTGTCACCCGGCTCCCTCGTGCGTGGGAGGGTGCTGTCCCCACGGGTGGGGAGGCCCTTCCGGTCAGGGCTCCGATGAAGCCTGTAGGAGGCTCCCATCTCCTCCCGTGACGTCACCGACGTCGGTTATCGAAGGAGCACCATGTCAGCACACACGTTTGGCTCGAAGACGGGCCGCGTCCCGTTTCGCGTGGTGATCGCCATCGCCATCGCGGCGATCCTCGGCACCGGCGCCTACGCGTTCACGGCATCGAACACCGTCGCGAACTCCACGGCGGGCAGCGGTGTCGGCACGGTCAGCGGTTACACCGTGTCGGCCATCCACTACTCGCTGAATGCGACGACGCCGGCGAACATCGACTCGCTGAACTTCACCGTGTCGCCGGTCATCCCCAGCACGGGCGGCGGCAAGGTCGTCGTCCAGGCCGCGCTCAGCAGTGGCGGCCCGACCACCTACAACTGCACCAGCAACACCACGGGCGAGACCGTCACGTGCACCACGACGTCGCCGCAGCTGCTGGCCGACAAGCTGACCAGCCTCACGGTGATCGCTGCACAGTAGGTCGCAGCGGTCGGCATGTGTCGGCTGAGAGACGACCGGGCGACGCCAGGGACGGTGTCGCCCGGTAGTCAGGAGAACCATGGGCGCGAAGAAATCGGGGATCGTCGGGACGCTGTGCGGCTTCGCGACTGTTCGCGTCGTTGCTCCTGCTGTTCGCCCCGGTCCAGCTCGGCGGGACGACGTCGTACGCCGTCACCGAGGGCATCAGCATGCTGCCGCTCCTGCAGACCGGCAACCTCGCCGTGATGCACACCCAGAGCTCGTACGGCGTCGGCGACGCCGTGCTGTACGACAGCCCGGTCCTCAAGCGACCGGTGCTGCACCGCATCATCGCCGTCGACGAGGGGCAGTACTCCCTCCGCGGCGACAACAACGATTTCACCGATCCGGGCACGGTTCCCGCGAGTGCCATCGTCGGCAAGCTCTGGTTCCACCTGCCGCACGTCGGCGGCTGGGTCGGCTGGCTGACCACGCCGCTCCACGCCTCGCTGGTCGCGGTGGCAGCCGTGCTGATCCTCCTGCTCGGCGGCCAGGCGAGGCGCAGCCGCCGTGCACGACGCCGGGGCCATGCGGCCCGGCCAGAGCCGCCACCCGTCGTCCCCCAGAGCTCTCCGAGCAGAGGTGCCACCGTGCAACCCGTCACTCCCCGCGACTTCGTGCTGAAAGGCGTGAACCTGCCCCGCGCGCTGCGGCCGCTGGCCGGTGTGCTGGCGTTCGCCCTGCTCGTCGCCGCCGTCAGCTTCGCGCTGCCCTCACAGCGCGAGGCGCCGGCGCCGGACGCCTACCGGCAGGTGGGCGACTACTCGTACGTGAGCAAGCTGGCGGCGCCGAACGCGGCGTTCCCGACCGGGCTGGCACAGACGGGTGATCCGCTGCTGCTCGACCTGTTCAACAGCGTCGACCTACGGTTCAACTACCAGTTCAACACCCGGTTGCCGCACGACGTGAAGGGCACGATCGCCCTCAACACGGTGATCTCGGCGTCCACCTCCTACCGCCGCACGTTCCCGCTCACCGAGGCGGTCGCCTTCGAGGGCGACACGGCGAGCGTCGCCGGCACCATCGATCTGGCCGCCACGCGGGCCTTCCTCGACCAGCTCTCGGCCGACTCGGGCTCGGTCGGCTCCGACTACCAGTTCGATCTGCAGGCCGTCGTCAAGGTGACGGGCATGATCGACGGCAAGCCGATCACGGAGACGTTCACGCCGGTCCTGCCCTTCAGCTTCAACCACCAGCTGATCAAGCTGGCGGCGCCCGCGTCGGAGGCGGCCGCCACGGGCGGTGACTACACGTCGACCACCAGCGGGCTGTCCGCGATCCTCAATCCCGAGCAGACCGGCAGCGTGACGCACCGCGTCGCGAACACGGTCACGCTCCTGCGGTTCCACTTCGGCGTCGTCCAGCTCCGGGTCTTCGGGCTGGTGCTCGCGGCGCTCGCGCTGGCCGCCATCTTCCTGCTGCTGATCGCCCGCCCGCCGATCAAGGCGCGACGCGAGCAGGATCTGATCGCCAAGCGCTACGGGGCGCTGCTGGTGCCGGTGGTATCGGCCAATCCCGAGGGCCGCGTCACGATCGAGCTGCCCGACTTCCACAGCCTCGCGCGACTGGCGCAGCACTACGAGCACCTGGTGCTGGTCGAGCAGCAGGGCCGCTCGTCGACCTACGCAGTGGACGAGGACGGACGCCTCTACGTCTACAAGATCGAGCGAGCCGGCGGTCCCGCCATGCGAGGCCGCGGGGCGGACTCCGGCGCGCCGCGCCGAACGGTTCCGCCGGTGCCCCGGCGGCGACCGAACCGCCGGTGAAGCGCCAGCCGCAGGCGGCCGAGACGCCGGCCGCCGGAACGACCCGCACGCCCGTCAGCCCGGGTCGTGAGGGCATGCTGGTGTCCGTGTCCCCCCGCAAGCTGATTCGCCCGGCGGGGATGGTGGTGCTGCTCGTCGCCTGCCTGTCGATCGTCACCGGGTTCACGGCCACCAACACCGTTCCCGTCACCCGTGCCGGCAAGAGCGCGCAGGCGGTCAGCTACGAGCAGATGGCGCCCACCCGGTGCGCAGCGATCCTGATCAACAACGGCGCGGTGATCAACTCGACCGCCATGACGCTGAACGGCACGAGCGACAACGACCTGCTGATCGGTGCCAACCGCACCGGCACCATCACCTACAACGGGAACGCGGGGAACGACTGCATCGTCGCCGGTGGCAGGCCCGGGACGAAGAACATCCTCGACGGCGGCACGGGAAGCAACGACATCTGCATCGGCGCTCCAGCGCCGGCGACCAACACCTTCAAGAACTGCGACCGGACGTACTGATCGAGCCGTGCAGCCGGGCGCGGGTTTCCCGCAACCGGGCACCGCGGCGGCCCCGATGTCCCTGTCCGCCGGCGGTGCGAGCCTGAGCGTGTCCAAGCATCAGACCGTGGAGGTTGAAATGTCGAAGCTGCTGGTCGGCTATGACGGCACCGAGAGTGCCAAGGCGGCGCTCGACCGCGCAGCCGGCATGACGTTGTTCGGGGATTCCCTGGGCGTCATCAGCGTCGCCCCGATCGTTGCGGGCGGTCCCCGCTCCGGCGGGCCGTTCGTCGCGGGCCAGGGTCCCGCCGAGCGTCGCACCCTGCTGACCGAGGCGGTCGAGTTCCTGGCCGGTCGCGGCATCGAGCCGCGGACGATCGAGGCGGTCGGCGATCCCGGCACCGCCATCTGCGAGGCAGCGGAGCGCGACGGCTACACCATGATCGTCGTCGGCAGTCGCAACCAGAACGGAGTCCAGCGCGCGCTGCTCGGCTCGGTCTCGGACCGCGTCGCCCACCACGCGCCGTGCGACGTGCTGATCGTCAAGTAGGCGCTCGGGAAACCCGCAATGCGGCAGCGGCCGGGTGCCGACGGCCGTGGTGCGGGCCCTTCCTACGCTGACAGCATGATTGCCACGCCTCCGCCGCCCGTCGTCGTCCCTCGCGCGCTTCGCCGGCGACTGCGACGGAGCGGGGTGTGGCGACCGTGGACCGTGGCGTGGCTCGGCGGTGCCGTGATCGGCATCGTCAACGGCACGGCTCGCGAGCTCGGATACGGGCGGGTGCTGCCGGCCATGGCCGCGCATCAGCTCTCCGCCGCCGTTGCGATCGGGCTGTTCGGCGGCTACTTCTGGTGGCTCGACCAGCGGTGGCCGCTCCCCTCGATGCGGACGGCGCTCGAGGTCGGTGCGCTGTGGGTGAGCCTGACGATCGTGTTCGAGTTCGGGTTCGGCCGCTACGTCGATCGCAATACGTGGGCCGAGCTGCTGCGCCAGTACGACGTCAGCCAGGGCTACGTCTGGAGCCTCGTGCTCGTGTGGCTGGGACTGGGGCCGGCCGTCGTCCGGTCGATGCGGCGCGGCCACTGACGCACCGCACCACGGTGCGGGGCGGCGGCGGGTTGGCTATGGTCGTCGCAGCTCATGGCGCCCGACGACCAGGTCTCGCGGCAGCTGGGTCCGTCACAGTTGACGTCGGGCCTCGATGAGCGGCGACTGCGCCTCCTGCTGGAGATCGGGCAGTCGGTCGTGTCCGATCTCGACCTCGAAGTGGTGCTCAGCCACGTCCTCGCCGCCGCCCGCGAGCTCACCGGCGCGCGGTACGCGGCCGTCGGGGTGCTGGCTGCCGACCGGCGGTCACTGGAGCGGTTCGTGACCAGCGGGATCGATGCCGAGCTGCACGCGCGGATCGGCGACCTGCCCCGCGGACTGGGGGTCCTCGGGCTGTTGATCGACGAGCCGCGGCCTCTCCGCCTGACCGACGTTGGCGCGCACCCGCGATCGTACGGCTTCCCGCCCGGCCACCCGCCGATGGCGACGTTCCTCGGCGTCCCCATCGTGATCCGCGGTCAGGCGTGGGGCAACCTCTACCTGACCGAGAAGGCGACTGGCGCGTTCGACGAGCAGGACCAGGCCGCCGTCACCGTGCTCGCCGGCTGGGCGGCGACGGCGATCGACAACGCGCGCCTCTACCAGGCCGAACTGCACCGCCGCAACGAGCTGGAGCGAGCCGTCCGCGCGCTCGAGACGACGACGGAGATCGCCCGGGCGATCGGCGACGAGACGCAGCTGGAACCGGTGCTCGAGCTGCTCGTCAAGCGCAGTCGCGCCCTCGTCGCGGCCGGGAGCATGGTGCTGCTGCTGCGCGACGGCGAGGAGCTGGTGGTGACCGCCGTCTCCGGCGCCGTCGACGCCGACCTGGTCGGCGTGCGCGTACCGATCGAAGGTTCCGCCACCGGCGCGGTGCTGCGCGCCGGCCGGGCCGAGCTGATCGCCGATGTCGGCAGCCGTCTCCGCTACGGCCTCGGCGAGCGCGTCGAGGCAACCACCGGCCTGCTCGTGCCGCTGCTCTTCAACGGCCAGGCCCTCGGGGTGTTCGGCGCGTTCGACCGGCTCACCGACGGTCCGGGATTCTCGGCCGAGGACGAGCGCCTCATGGACGCCTTCGCCGCGAGCGCGGCGACTGCCGTCGCCACCGCGCAGAACGTCGCCCGGCTCGGCCTCCAGCGCAGCATCGAGGCCGCCGAGACCGAGCGCGGCCGGTGGGCGCGCGAGCTGCACGACGACACGCTGCAGGAACTGGCCGCGCTCAAGATCGGGCTCTCGAGCGTGCGGCGGTCGACCGATCCGGCGGTCCTGGGCGGCGCGCTCTCCGACGCCGTCGGCCAGATCGACGCGACCATCCGCGACCTCCGGGCGATCATCAACGACCTGCGGCCGGCGTCGCTCGACGCGCTCGGGGTCGTTCCCGCCGTCGCCGCGCTCGCCGAACGCCAGCGCGCCCGTTCCGCCATCGACGTCACCTTCACGGCCGATCTCGCGTTCGACGCGGGCCGGTCGCCACACCGGCTGGAACCGGGCATCGAGCTGGCGATCTACCGCCTGGTGCAGGAGGCGCTCACGAACGCCGTCGGGCACGCCGGCGCCTCAGCCATCGCCATCGACCTGTCCGAGGCGGACGGGGTGCTGACCGGGATCGTCCGCGACGACGGCTCGGGCTTCGACCCGGCTCACCCGCACGACGGCTTCGGCCTGATCGGGATGCGCGAGCGCGTCACGCAGGCCGGCGGCACGCTCGCCGTCGAGACGTCGCCGGACGGCACGGTGATCCGCTTCACCCTCCCCGCCGTCCGACGCCCCGAGGCCGAGCGGGGGCGCACCGACTGACGCCCGCCGGGCGACGCGCTCCCGCGCCCCGCGGGCGCCGGCGTAGGACGCCGCCTCGTCGAGCTCGATCATCACCTCGATCTCCGCGCCGGTGACGTGGCGGTGCATTCCGAAGCCGAGATCGGTGAGCAGGTGCAGCATCGGCCGGTTCTCGGTCAGCACCAGGGCGAGCAGGCGGTGCAGACCCTCGGCGCGCGCGGACTCCGCCAGCCGCTCGACCAGCCGCATGCCGATTCCGTGGCCGTGGTCAGCGTCCGCGACGACGACCGCGAGCTCGGCGACGCCCGGCGCCGGCAGCGGGATGTAGCAGGCCGCGCCGACGATGGCCCCGTCGGCGACGGCGACGAATCGCCGGGCGCCGGCGGCACCGAGCAGCGTCGCGGCGCTCGCTCGCTGGCCCGCCGAGTGGTACCGCAACCGGACGGTCTCGGCCGACAGGTGGGCCGCCATCTCCTCGAGCCGCGGGAGGTCGGACGGTGCGAAGCGCCGGACCACCACGGCGGAGCCGTCCCGGAGGAGCACCGCGTCGCCGGAGGAGGGTGCCACGCGTCAGCCGAGCTGGACGAGCCGGTGCTCGATCGCGTAGCGCACCAGGTCGGCGCGGGTCTCGAGCCGCAGCTTGTCCAGGATGTGGCGCCGGTGCGCCTCGATCGTGCGGACGCTCAGGTACAGCTGGCCGGCGATCTCCTGGTTGGTGTAGCCGAGCGCGATCAGGCGGAGCACGTCGCGCTCCCGTTCCGACAGGTCGTCCTCGGGCTCCGACAGCACGAGCCGTGCGGCCATGGTCTGGTGAACGTACAGCTTGTCGGCCAGCACGGCGCGGATGGCATCGACCAGGTCGTCGGCTGCGGCGTCCTTCACCACGTACGCCTGGGCACCGCGCTCGAAGGCCCGGCGCGCCGCGGCGATGTCGTCCTCCATGGAGAGCATCACGACGCGCGACCCGATCTCGCGCAACTCGGCGATCACGTCCAGGCCCGAGGTCGGCCCGAGCTGGATGTCGAGCACGACGACGTCGGGCGTCAGACGGCGCGCGAGCCGCACCGCCTCGCGGGCATCGCCGCACTCGCCCACGACCTCGAACTCGCCGCCGTCGCCGAGCAGTCGCGAGACGCCCGCTCGCACGATCGCATGATCGTCGACGAGGAGCACACGAATCATGTGGCAACCATAGCTGTCGGTCGCGAGACCGCGAACCCGGGGCCGCCCGAAGGCGGGCCTGCTCATCGGGGACACGGCGCTACGCCGCAGCCCGGGGGACGAGCGCGTGCGTGCGGACGGCGTACGACCTGCGCAGTGCGGTCTCCCCTTGCATGCGTCCAGTGTCGCGGTCGACCTGCGCCGCGGGATCGGTGACACACCGCTCCGCGCCGTGGCCGATCCCCGGGCCGGCTGCGGGGAAGTCCGTACCCCGCTACCGCGCTTCCGCCCATGGCGAGACCCCTGCCACCCTGCCGGTCACTACCGTGGCTCTTGCACATCAGGACGTCGAGTTCGAGATCGCGTCCGGAGTGACGTTCACCGGCTGGCATGTACGGCGCGATCGTCGTCGACCCGGTCGGAGGCTGGCAGCCGAAGGCCGATCGCTCCGACGTGCTGGTCGGCAGCGAGGGGTACCTGAACGGCGACGGCAAGGCGGCGCCGGCGGGCTCGAAATGGAAAAGGCGCGTCACCAGCAGCCCGACTTCGTCACGTGGAACGGGTACGCGGGGCAGTACAAGGCCCAGCCGCTGGACGTGCACTTCGACGAGAAGGGTCTGTACCCGTTCGTGTCCCACTCGTTCGCCGCCGTCGACCTCGGCCAGGTCGGCCTCGTCAACGTCGGCGGCGTCGCCGGCACGATGAGCCACTGACGCCACGCAACGCCGGAGCACACCGGGACGGCGCGCTCCGGCGGGGTGTTACGCGGGCGCCGGTTCGCGGACGCTGCGTTCGGTGACGACGGTCACCGGGATCTTCGAGCGGCCGACGATGGCACGCGAGACGGATCCGAACAGGGCGCCGCGCACGGCGCCGAACCCGCGCGAGCCGACCACGATCAGGTCGGCGCCGACCTCCTCGGCGATCTGGATGATCTCCTTCGCCGGATCGCCGGTCGCCACGTACGCCCGGGTGTCGATGCCGGCCGCTCGCGCCGTTGCCGTGGCGGCCTCGGCGAGATGCTCGGCGCCGTGCGGCTGCTCGACCTCGGTGATGGGCGGCGAGAGGCCCTTGCCTCCGGGGTGGACGATGTGCACGCACACCACCGCGAGCTGGGCGCCCGTGTCCTTCGCCAGATCCATGGCCACCTCGAGTGCCGCAGCGGCCTCGGGCGAGCCATCGGTTGCGTGGACGATGAGCTGCATGTCAGGCTCCTTTCGAACGTGACATTCATTACACTCTCCGCATCCGTGACGCCCAAACCCGGACGTGAGCAGGGCTCACACCGGGCGCGCAGGCGGCACCTCGCCGGACTGGTACTCCACCTCCGAGGCCAGGTCGAAGACGGTGAAGTGGCCGCGGCGGTCGGGTAGACGCTCGAACGCGCCGACCTTGCCGGACTCGGGGTAGAGGCAGATGTCGGCCTCGCCGCTCGTCGAGATCGCCAGGAAGCGCGCCGGCTGCTCGCTCCAGTTCGCCACCTGATGGCCGCCGGACTCGCCGGTCTCGAACCGCACCGCCTCGCCCGTGCGCAGCTCGCGCCAGCCGGCCGGCGTCCGCAGGCTCGGGGTGCCCTCGAGCACGATCAGCACCTCCTCCTCCTGCAGGTGGAAGTGGTACGGGTAGGCGGCCTGTCCCGGCGCGATCTCCCAGACGCTGAGGCCGAGCCGCTCCGTCCCCAGCGCCCAGCCGAGCCGGCCGCGCCGCGCCTCGAAGCCGGGGGCGTCGCGCAGCTCGAGGGGCTCCAGTTCGTCGATGTTCGGCATCCGGCAAGTATCACGGCGCGCCGCCGCCGCTCTCTCCGGCATGGGAACGAAGCGCGACGTATCCCGGACCGGCGTTCCCCGGACCTCGCGCGCACTGCGGCCCTGCGGGTCGCCCGGGGGTGGCCGGCGCGGCCAGCCCGGGTGACCACGCGGGGCGGTAGCCCACTCGCCGGCGCCGTCGCTTGACGTACGATCGCCGGCATGGATGACGGCCATGACGTGATCGTGATCGGCGGTGGCTTCGCCGGGCTGCGCGCGGCCCGCGACCTCGCCGATGCGGGACGCGACGTCGTGCTGCTCGAGGCGCGCGACCGCCTCGGCGGCCGCACCTGGACGCGTCCCTTCAACGGCGACGGCCCGCCGGTCGAGGTGGGCGGCACGTGGTTCACGCCCGAGCAGACCGAGGTGCCGCGCGAGCTCGAGCGGTACGGCCTCGACGCCCGGACGTACTCCGGCCCGAAGCGCGTGCGGTGGCGCACGGGCGGCGAGCTGCGCGACGCGCTGCCGGTGCCGTTCGAGGAGGTCGGCGAGCTCGAGCGCGCGCTCGTGACGGTGGCGCGCGACGCAGATCGCTCCCGCGCCGGCACGCTCGGCGACGTCGCGTCGCTGTCGTGCACCGCCTACGTCGACCGGCTCGGCGTGCCGGCCGCTACCGACCGACTTCCTGAAGGCGTGGTGGGTGTTCATCGGCGGCACGCATCCCGACCGCGGCGCGATCATCGATGCGCTGCAGGCGATCGCCAACCACGGCGGCGTGTCGGGCCTGATGACGACGCTCCGCTTCGCGCCCGCCGCCGGCTGGACGGCCCTGGCCGAGGCGATCGGCGCCGATCTCGATGTGCGCCGTGGCAACGTGGTCGTGGCCGTGCACCAGGACGCCGACGGCGTCGCGGCGCGGCTCGCCGACGGCACCGTCGTGCGCGGCGCGCGCGGGGTGGTGGCGCTGCCGATCAACGTGCTGCCGCACGTCGCCTTCGACCCGCCGCTGCCGGCACCGACCGCCGAGGCCGCCGGCACGAACGCCGGCCGGTCGTACAAGATCTGGTTCCACGCGCGCGGGCTCCCCGCCGCCTCGGTTGCGGCCGGCGCCGGCGTCGGCGTCGACTGGATCTATGCCGACCGCGACCTCGGCGACGGCACGGTCCTCGCGATCGGGTTCGGGTACGAGGACCCGTCGTTCGATCCGCACGACGACGCCCAGGTGGAGGCGGCGCTGCGCGCCTTCTGGCCCGAGGCCGAGCTGCTCGCCTACGACCTGCACGACTGGAACACCGACCCGCACGCGCTCGGCACGTGGGCGACGGCGACGGTCGGCCAGGCCGAGCTGCTGACGCCGGAGCGGTTCCCGCCGCACGGCAGGCTGTACCTGGCGGGCGGCGGACGTGGCGGCGCACGACGCGGGCTGGATCGAGGGCGCGTTCCTGTCCGGCGCGGCGGCGGCCGCGTGGGCGCTCGCCGGCGCGAGCGGGGAATAGCCCGGCCGGTCAGCCGTTCTGACCACGGTACGCCCGAACCATCTGGAAGGTGACGCACGCATGGCTGCGACGAACGAAGCCCCTGACCCTCGACGCTGGATGGCGCTCGCCGTCGTCTGCGTGGCGTTCTTCATGACGGTGCTCGACGTCTCGATCGTCAACGTGGCGCTGCCGTCGATCGGCGCCGACCTCAACTTCACGGAATCGACCCTGCAGTGGGTGATCACCGCCTACGCGATCACGTTCGGCGGGTTCCTGCTGCTCGGCGGTCGCGCCGCCGACCTGCTCGGCCGCCGCAGGATGTTCGTCGTCGGCGTGATCCTCTTCACGGTCGCCTCGTTCGTGTGCGGCCTGGCGAGCAGTCGACACCGCGCTGATCGCCGCCCGGGCCGTCCAGGGCCTCGGCGCCGCACTCGTCACACCCGCCGGTCTGTCGATCGTCTCGACCACCTTCACCGAGGGCGCGGAGCGCAACAAGGCGCTCGGCATCTGGGGCGCCGTCGGCGGCTCCGGCGCGGCCGTCGGCGTGCTCGCGGGCGGCGTGCTCACCGAGTACCTCGGGTGGGAGTGGATCTTCTTCGTCAACGTGCCGGTCGGCATCGCGGTGCTCGCCGTGATTCGCCGGTTCGTGCTCGAGAGCCGCGCGGAGGGCATCGACCGGCGGCCGACCCGCTCGGCGCGATCACCATCACGGCCGGTCTCGCGCTGCTCGTCTACACCATCTCGAACGCGCCCGAGGAGGGCTGGACGTCGGCCCGGACGATCGGCCTCGGCATCCTCTCGATCCTGCTGCTCGCGAGCTTCGTGCTGGTCGAGGCGCGCGTCCGCTCGCCGCTCGTGCGGCTGTCGTTCTTCCGCCACCAGACCGTCTCCGCGTCCAACGTGGTCGGATTCCTGCTCGGCGCGGCGCTGTTCTCGAACTTCTTCCTGCTGACGCTGTTCGTGCAGCAGGTGCTCGGGTTCTCGGCGCTCAAGGCCGGCGTCACGTTCCTGGCGACCGCCGGCACGGCGGTCGTGGTCGCCGGCGGCGCCCAGGCGCTGACGACGAAGATCGGCGCGAAGCCCGTGATGGCCGCCGGCCTGGCCCTGCTCGGCGCGGGTGCGCTCGTGTACACCCAGCTGCCGGTCGACGCGAGCTTCGGCACCAACCTGCTGCCCGGCTACATCCTCGTCGGCGTCGGCATCCCGATGGCGTTCATCCCGATCTCCATCGCAGCGCTGGCCGGCGTCGAGGCGCACGAGGCCGGCCTCGCGTCGGGCCTCATCAACACGTCGCAGCAGATCGGCGGCGCGATCGGCGTCGCCGTCGCCTCGTCGATTCTGTTCACGCGCGTCGACACGCTCGTCCAGACCGGCGTCTCACCGCCGGTCGCGATCGCCGACGGTGTCACGCTCGCGTTCTGGGTGGTGGCCGCCGTCGCCGCCCTGGCCGTCGTGGCCGCGCTCGTGTTCGTCAAGTCGGCCGAGATCTCCGCGACCGGTGAGGCCGCTCCCGTCGTCTGAGGTAGGAACGGGGCCCGGCGGCGAGACCGGGCCCCGTTGGAGGAGGGTGGTGCGGACAGGCGCGCGGCGGCGTGTGGCGTCGCTGCGGTGGGTATCGCCGTTCCGGAGAGGACACTAGAAACCGGGCTGGCAACCTGCGGGGTCCGGACTGGCGACGGTGTGGTGTCGATCCGGTGACGACGCCCCTCCGGGTGCATCCGCGGCCCTACCTGAGGGCGTGACGCCCCTCATCGCACTCATCGCCCACGACGCGAAGAAGTCCGAGATGCTCGAGCTCGTCAAGGAGCACCTCGCCCACCTCGCCGGCACCGGGCTCGTCGCGACCGAGACCACCGGCCGCATGCTCAACGACGAGCTCGGCCTGGACATCCGGCGCGTGCTCTCCGGCCCGTTCGGCGGCGACCTCCAGATCGGCGCCCTGGTGGCGTCGGAGCGGATCGGCCTCGTCGTCTTCCTGCGCGACCCGCTCTCGGCCCACGCCCACGACCCCGACATCAACGCCCTGATGAAGGTGTGCGACGTCCATCGCGTGCCGCTCGCGACGAACGTCGGCTCGGCCCGGCTCTGCCTGCGCTCCTACCGGCCACGCGTGGCGGCGCTCGCGGCGTGGCGCGACCACGAGGAGGACGACTGATGACCGGACGTGCGCTCTACGACGTCGGCGCGCCCGACGCGCTCGCCCACTGGCTCGCGCAGCATCCGCACGTGGTGATGCTGGCGGGCTCGAGCCAGCTCGACTCGTACCTCGACACGGGCTCCGGCGTCGCTGCTGCAGCAGGGGCAGATCCTGCGGATCCGGCGGCGCGACAGCGCGACCGACGCGATGCTCCGCGACCTCGCCAGCGACACGATCATCGTCGAGGACGCGCGGGACGGCTGCCTGCCCGAGGGCGGCACCATCGACTCGCTGGTGCGCGGCCCTCGCCGACCGCGAGCCGATCGGTACGGTGCGCACGGTGCTGACGCGCCGCCGCCGGTTCGTGCTGCTGCGCGCCGCGACTGGGAGACCGAGATCACGCTCGACGCGTCCGACGTGACGGCCCACGGCACGCTGCCGGCCCGGTACTGGACGTGCGAGGTGGTCGCGCTGCGCTCGCGTCCGGTCGACCCGGTGTTCCTCGACCGCCTGGAGCGCGTCGGCGACCTGCGTCCCGATGCGCTGGAGCCGTGGCAGCGCGGTCTCGGCCGGCCGGCCCGCGCGACCCCGTGCTGCACGTGTAGACGCGCGTCAGCCGGCGGCGATCCGGACCACCTCGCCCGTGCGGGCCGACTCCTCGGCCGCCAGCGTCGCCTCCAGCGCCGCGGTTGCGTCCTCGGGCGTCCCGATCGCGGGCGTCGTACCGCTCAGACCGCAGCGCGCGAAGTAGGAGAACTCGTCGCGCAGCGCGCCGCCGCGCACGCCGTCGAACTCCGGCCAGTAGGTGGTGTCGGGGCTGTGCAGCTTGACGCGGTCGACGATGCCGAGGTTGGGGAACGTGTCCTGGACGTGGATGATGCCCTCGGTGCCGATGATCGACATGCGCTCGTCGATGTCGAACGGCGTCTGCTCGGGCATGCACCAGACGGTCTCGAGCGTGGCCGTGGCGCCACCGGCGAAGCGGTACATCGTCTGGCCGATGTCGGGGTGCCGCAGGCCGCGCACGTCGACCGTCTGCGCGTAGACCGACGCGATCCGGTCGCCGGTGAACCACAGCATGATGTCGGTGTCGTGGATCGCGTCGCCCACGATCGGCCCGATCTTCTCGAGGATCGTCGGCGTCCAGGCGGCCGGGATGTTGCGGCGGGACGAGAGCGCCACGATCTTGCCGATGCGTCCGGCGTCGATGGCCTGCTTCGCCATCCGGTAGCGCGGGTTGAAGCGCACGATGTGGCCGATGAAGAGGATGCCCTTGCTGTCCTTCGACGCGGCGAGGATCTTCCGGGCGTCCGCGACGGTCGACGCGATCGGCTTCTCGAGGAAGACGTGCTTGCCGGCCTCGAGCGCGGCGATGGCGGGCTCGGTGTGCTGGTCCCACATGGTGCAGATCGACACGGCGTCGATGTCGGGGTCGGCCAGCAGGTCGTGGTAGTCCGTGGTACGTCTTGGCGACGCCGAACTTGGCGGCCAGCGCCGCCAGCCGGTCGGGCGTGCGCGTGCAGAGTGCGGTCAGCTCCAGGCTCGGCACGCCGACGATGGTCTCGCAGTGGATCTCGCCGAACCACCCGAGCCCGATCACCCCGATACGAAGACGGTCCACGAGATTCCTCCTCAGCGCCGTGACGCTCGCAAGGGTGTCAGACGCCGGCGTCGGCGGCCAGTGCGGCCATGTCCGGGAACGTCGCGTCGGGCTTCGCGTCGGCGGGCGGCGTCGCTCCGCTGCCGCCGCCCCGGGCCGCGCGGCGGTTGATCCACGCCGTCGTCATCCCCAGCTGCTTGGCCGGGACGTGGTCGTGGAAGAGGCTCTGGGCGACGTGCAGGATCTCGCTGCGCGGCACGCCGATGCGCTCGTGCGCGTAGTGGAAGTTCGCCGGGTCGGGCTTGTAGGAGCCGACCTGCTCCGCGGTGATGACGTAGTCGAACCGGACGCCGAGGCGCGCCTCGCTGAGCGCGAACAGGTCGTCGTCGCAGTTCGTGATCACGCCGAGCTGGAACCGCGTCTGCAGGCGCCGCAGCGCGTCGCCCGAATCGGGGAAGGCCGGCCAGTCGGCGACCGATCCGCCGAACGCGTCCGCCTGCTCGCTCGGTGACCGTGACGCCGAGCTCCGCGGCGACGTTGCGCAGCGTCTCGGCCAGCACCTCGCGGTAGAGCCGGTAGGGCACCTCGGCCTCGTGCTCGTGCCGGCCGAACAGCTCCAGCAGCTGCTCGCGCGGGTGGTCGCCGAGGGCCTGTGTCATCGCGGTGGCGATGCCGCTCTCCCAGTCGATCAGGGTGCCGTAGCAGTCGAAGGTGAACACCTCGAACGGCGTGTAGTCGATGGCGGACATGACGCAATTGTTTCAGGATTCGGCGCCGTCGGCGCGCTGTCCGATTTCCGCTAGTCACACACCCTTCCGGCTGTCACCATGCCCTGCATGGACGACGAGCACCTGTACCGCCTCTTCGAGAGCCGCGACCCCCGCTTCGACGGCCGCGTGTACCTCGGTGTGACGTCGACGCGCATCTACTGCCGGCCGAGCTGCCCGGCGATGTCGCCCAAGCGCTCCAACATGCGCTTCTACCGCACGGCGGCGGCCGCCCAGCGCGCCGGCTTCCGCGCCTGCAAGCGCTGCCGGCCCGACGCCTCGCCGGGCTCGCCGGAGTGGAACGTGCGCGCCGACGCCGTCGGCCGCGCGATGCGGCTGATCCAGGACGGCGTGCTCGACCGCGAGGGCGTCGGCGGCGTCGCCGGCCGGCTCGGCTACTCCGAGCGCCACCTGACGCGGCTCGTCACCGACGAGCTCGGCGCCGGACCGCTCGCGATCGCCCGCGCCCAGCGCGCGCAGACCGCGCGGACGCTGATCGAGACCACGGCGATGCCCTTCACCGACGTCGCGTTCGCCGCGGGGTTCGCGAGCATCCGCCAGTTCAACGACACGGTCCGCGAGGTGTTCGCGCAGTCGCCGACCGAGCTGCGCGCCCGCGCGCGGACGGTGCCCGCGGGCGGTGGCGCCATCGAGCTGCGCCTGCCGTACCGGGTCCCGGTCGCGTGGGACGAGCTGACGGCGTTTCTCGGCTTCCGCGCCATCGCCGGCGTCGAGGAGATCGACGGCGACACGTACCGCCGCGTGCTCGACCTCGCGCATGGCTCGGCCGTGGCGGCGATGCGGCCCGGCGACGGCCACGTCTCCTGCACGCTGAGCCTGGACGACGTGCGCGACCTGGCGCAGGCCGTGGCGACCGTGCGGCGCCTGCTCGACCTGGACGCCGACCCGGTCGCGATCGACGAGGACCTCGGCGCCGACCCGGTGCTCGGCCCGCTCGTGGCCGCACGGCCCGGGCTGCGCGTGCCGGGCGCCGCCGCGCCGCACGAGCTGGTCGCCCGCGCCGTGCTCGGCCAGCAGGTGTCGGTGGCCGGCGCCCGCACGCTCGCCGGGCGTCTCGTCCAGCGCTACGGCACCCCGCTCGAGCAATCCGACGGCGGCCTCACGCATCGCTTCCCGAGCGCCGCCGACCTCGCCGCCGTGGCGGACGAGGACCTCGCGATGCCGACCCGGCGCCGCGACACCTTCCGCACCGTGATGCGGCTGATCGCCGACGGCGGGCTCGACCTCTCGCCCGGTGCCGATCGTGCCGTCGCCCGCCGCGATCTGATGGCCGTGGCCGGCATCGGGCCGTGGACGGCGGAGTACGTGGCCATGCGGGCGCTGGGCGATCCCGACGCCTGGCCCGCGACCGATCTCGGCGTCCGCCACGCCCTCGCGGCGCTCGGCGCCGACCCCGCCGCCGCGGAGCGCTGGCGCCCGTGGCGATCCTACGCAACCTTCCACCTCTGGAGCACCCTGTGACGCACTACGCCCATCTCGAGAGCCCCGTCGGCGAGCTGCTGCTGACGGCCGCCGGCGACACCCTCACCGGCCTCTACCTGCCGCGCGAGGAGCGCGCGCCCGACCCGTCCTGGCACGAGGGCGGCCCGTTCCTGGACGAGGTGCAGCGCCAGCTGCGCGCGTACTTCGCCGGACAGCGGCAGTCGTTCGACGTGCCGCTCGACCCGGCCGGCACCGCGTGGCAGCGCCGCGTCTGGGCCGAGCTCGCGCGGATCCCGTTCGGCGAGACGATCTCGTACGGCGAGCTCGCCCGCCGGGCGGAGCACCCGGCCGCGGTGCGCGCCGCCGGCGCCGCCAACGGCCGCAACCCGATCTCAATCGTGATCCCGTGCCACCGCGTGATCGGGTCCGGCGGACGGCTCACCGGCTATTCCGGCGGCCTCGAGGCCAAGCGCTGGCTGCTCACGCACGAGGGCATCGCGGCGTGACGCCGCCGACGCTGCACGACTACGCCGCCTCGGCGAACTGCATGAAGGTGCGCGTGCTGTTCGGACTCCTCGGCCGGGACTACCGGCGTGTCGCCGTCGACATCTTCGACGGCGGCACGCTCACCGCCGGGTACGGCGCTCTCAACCCGCTGCGCGAGACCCCGGTGCTCGTGACCGGGGACGGCGAGGTGGTGACGCAGTCGAACGCGATCCTCTGGTTCCTCGCGGAGGGCACGCCGTGGCTGCCCGGCGACGCGCTGGCCCGCGCCCGCGTGGTGCAGTGGCTGCTGTTCGAGCAGGAGCGCGTGCTGCCGGGCATCGCCAACCCGCGCTTCCGCCTGCTGACGGGCCGGGCGGCCCTCGACCCGGCCGGTGTGGCGGCCCGGCAGGACACCGGCCGCGAGGCGCTCGCGATCCTCGATGCCGAGCTCACCGCGCGTCCGTTCCTGGTCGGCGACGATCCGACGATCGCCGACCTCGCGGTCTACGGCTACGCGCACGCGGCGGAGGAGGCGCAGATCCCGCTCGAGCCGTACGCCGCGGTGCGGGCGTGGCTCGCCCGCCTCGAGCGGCTGCCCGGCTTCGTCAACGACCTCGCGCCGTACCCGGCCAACGCCGGCCCGGGCGTCGGCCGC
Source organism: uncultured Actinomycetes bacterium (assembly GCA_963722525.1). Taxonomy (GTDB): domain Bacteria; phylum Actinomycetota; class Thermoleophilia; order Gaiellales; family F1-60-MAGs149; genus VFJZ01. The sequence continues at coordinate 3,666,145 of CAVRMM010000002.1, forward strand.
TCGATCTACGATCCGCAGCCATGACGGATCCGCTGCTCGCGCGCACGGCCGCGCACGCCTCGGAGTTCCTGGACGGGCTGGCCGAGCGACCCGTCGCCGCGACCGCCACCGCGGCCGAGCTGCGCGGCCGGCTGGCGCGACCGCTGGCCGCCGCCGGCGTGCCGGCGGCCGAGGTGGTGGACGACCTCGTCCGCGACGTCGACGGCGGCCTGCTCGGGTCGGCCGGGCCGCGGTTCTTCGGCTGGGTCATCGGCGGCACGCTGCCCGCCGCCCTCGCCGCCGACTGGCTCGTGTCGGCGTGGGACCAGAACGCGTGCATCTACGCCACCTCCCCGGCCAGCGCGATCGTCGAGGAGGTGGCCGGCGGGTGGCTCCTCGACCTGCTCGGCCTGCCGGGTGACGCATCGGTGGCCTTCGTGACCGGCACGCAGCTGGCCCACGTGACGGCGCTCGCTGTCGCGCGCAGCCACCTGCTGGCGCAGCGCGGCCACGACGTCGAGCGGCACGGCCTCGCCGGCGCGCCGCCGCTGCGGGTGCTGGCCGGCGCGCAGCACCACAGCTCGCTCGACCGCGCCGTGCGGCTGCTCGGCCTCGGTCTCGACGCGCTGGAGCAGGCGCCGGCCGACGCCGTCGGGCGCATCGATCCGGCGAGGCTCGAGGCGGCGCTCGACGACCGGCCGGCGGTCGTCTGCCTGGCGGCGGGCGATCTCAACGCCGGCGCCTTCGACGACTTCGAGTCGTGCATCGACGTGGCGCATGCGCACGGTGCCTGGGTGCACGTCGACGGCGCCTTCGGCCTGTGGGCGGCGGCCAGCCCGAAGCTGCGCCACCTGATGGCCGGCGCGGCCCGCGCCGACTCGTGGGCCACCGACGCGCACAAGTGGCTGAACGCGCCGTACGACTGCGGCATCGTCGCGACCGCGCATGCCGACCGGCACCGGGCGACCATGACGATGACCGCGTCGTACATGCCGGAGGCGGCCGACCGCGTGTCGATGGACTGGAACCCGGAGTGGTCGCGCCGCGCCCGGGCGACGCCCGTGTACGCGGCCATCCGCAGCCTCGGCCGTGACGGGGTCGCCGAGCTCGTCGAGCGGTGCTCGGAGCACTGCGCGCGGCTCGTGTCGGGCATCGGCGGGCTAGACGGTGCCGAGGTGGTCGTCGCGCCGACGATCAACCAGGGCATGGTGCGCTTCGACGACGACGCCCGCACCGACGCCGTCATGGAGGCCCTCCAGGCCGACGGCACGGCCTGGTTCGGCAATGCGACGTGGAACGGCCAGCGCGTGATGCGCGTCTCGGTGACGGGCTGGCGTACGACGGAAGACGACGTCGCCCGCTCGATCGCCGCCGTCGAGCGCGTGCTCGCCGCGACGGTCGCGAGCGGGGTCTGACCCCAATCGGAGGTTTTCGGGGGTCAGACCCCGATCACAGGACACGCGCGGAAGACGCGCGGATCGCGCGATCTGTGACAGTGCGTGCGCGTTTGGACACGGACAATGCGTCATCTGCGCGACTCAATTGTCTGACTAAAGTCAGATAAATCGTGTGCGGTGGTCTGTTCCTCCGACCACGCCGTGATCGCTCTCGGGGATGATGTGGATCGCGCGTGCGGCCGATGGGCCGCCGCTCGCGCCCGGCGACCATCAGGTCATGGAAAGCGAATCCCCCAAGAACCGCGCCGTCTGGCGCATTCCGGGTCTCATCGTCCTCGTTGCCGTCGCGGTCGGCGGTTTCGTCGTCGCGGCCTCGGCGCGCCACGTCTCGGTCTCGGAGGAGACGACGACGTACCCGGCGGTCGACCGGCTCGAGCTCGACAGCGGCGCCGGCGACATCGTCATCCGCGGCGAGGACCGCACCGACATCACGGTCGACAGCCGCATCCGCTCGACCGGTGACAACCCGAAGCTGACCGCCGACACCCGGGACGGCCGCCTGCGGCTCCGCGCCTCGTGTCACCACACGTTCCTGAACGTGGGACACGGGCGACGACACGTTCGGCATCGGCCCGCTGTGCGCCGTCAGCTACACGGTCGCCGTCCCGCGGCCACGTCGTTGTCGGTGCAGTCCGCCACGGGCGACGTCCGCGCCGACGGCATCGCGTCGCCGTCTGGTCAACATCGACAGCGGCACCGGCGACATCGTGCTGAACTTCACGGCCGCGCCGCGCATCGTCTCGATCGACAGCGGCACCGGCGACGTCACCGTCCGCGTGCCGGGCGGGGCGTACGACATCAGCACCGACTCCGGCATCGGCGATGTGGTGCTCGGCTTCGGCATCGAGCGCGACGTCACCAGCGCCAACCGCATCCGAGATCGACAGCGGTACCGGCGACGTGACCATCGAGCGCTCCGATGTCTAGCCTCGCCCGCAACCCCGTCACCGCGGCGTTCGCGCCGATCGCCAGCCTGCGCACCTGGGCCGGCGTCGCGTACCTCGCGATCGGCTTTTTGATCGGCATCGGCGAGTTCGTCTTCCTCGTTACCGGCCTCGCCGTCGGGTTCGGCCTCTCGATCGTGATCGTCGGCATCCCGCTGCTGCTCGCCGTCGTGACGGTGAGCCGGGCGCTCGGTGCGATGGATCGCAGCATCGCCAACGCCTTGCTGGGCGCGAAGATCCCGACGCCGCCGGCGCACCGGCACGCCGAGGGCCCGCTGCTGCAGCGGCTCCGGGCCGTCGTGATGGCGCCGTCGACCTGGCGGTCGCTGGGCTGGCTGGTGCTGCGCTTCCCGCTGGCGCTGGTCTCGTTCGTCGTTCCGACGGCGATGCTCGGGGCCGCCGTGGCCCTGGTACTCGAGCCGCTGGTCGGCGGGCTGCAGGATGCCGACGCGCTGCCGCGCATCGCGAGCTTCGCGGCCGCCGCCGCCCTCGTGTTCCTGGCGCTCAACGTGGTGGACGGCTTCGCGGCCATCCACCGGATCCTCGCCGGCGCGCTGCTCGGCCCCTCGGCGAACGACGAGCTCGTCCGCCTGCGGGCCGACACCGCCCGCCTCGGCGCCCGCGCCGACCTGGCCCGCGACCTGCACGACTCGGTCGGTCACTCCGTCACCGCGATCGTGCTGCAGGCCAGCGCCGCCCGGCGCGTGCTCGAGACCGACCAGGAGTTCGTGGCCGGGGCGCTCGAGGCGATCGAGGTGCAGGGCCGCGATGCCATGGACGAGCTGGATCGCGTGCTCGCCGTGCTGCGCGACGAGCCCTCGGGCATGCGTCCGACCTCCGGGCTGGGCGACATCGACGAACTCGTCGGCCGCACCCGCGCGGCCGGCCTGCCGATCACGCTGGAGCGCCGCGGCGACCTCGCCGCCGTGCCGCAGGCGATCGGGCGCGAGGGCTACCGCGTGCTCCAGGAGGCGCTCACCAACGTGCTCCGCCACGCGTCCGGCGCGACCACCTCGGCGGTCGTGGCGGAGGGGACCGAGGGCCTCGAGATCCTCGTCGTGAACGGCCCCGGCACGGCGATCGTGCCGGGCCGTGAGAGCGGCGGTCGCGGCCTCCGCGGCATGGCGGAGCGCGTCGGCGCCGTCGGCGGCACCCTCGAGCACGGGCCGGATGGCTCGGGCGGCTACCGTTTGCGGGCGATGTTCCCCCGCGTCCGGCCATGATCCGCCTGCTCGTCGCCGACGACGACGCGCTCGTGCGCGGCGGTCTGCGCACGCTGCTCCAGACGGAGCCGGACATCGAGGTCGTGGGCGAGGCGGCGGACGGCGTGGAGGCCGTCCGCCGCGCCCGCGAGCTGGATCCCGACGTCGTGCTGATGGACGTCCGGATGCCGCGCATGGACGGCATCGAGGCGACCCGCGCGATCGTCGCCCACTCGGTCGAGCGGCCGCGCGTGCTGGTCGTGACCACGTTCGAGCACGACGAGTACGTCTACGACGCGCTGCGTGCCGGCGCCAGCGGCTTCGTGCTGAAGCGCGTCCAGCCGGAGGAGCTGGCGCAGGCCGTCCGCATCGTCGCGAGCGGCGAGTCGCTGGTCTTCCCGGCGCTGACCCGGCGGCTCGTCGAGCGCCACGCCACCCGCGTCGATCCGAGCGACCGGCGGGCGCTGCTGCTGGCGCAGCTGACCGACCGCGAGGCCGAGACGCTGCGGCTGGTCGCCCGAGGCCGCTCGAACCAGGAGATCGCCGACGAGTTCGTCGTCGCCGTGCACACGGTGAAGACGCACGTGGCGCGCGTGCTCGCGAAGCTCGAGGTGCGCGACCGCACCCAGGCGGTCGTGCTGGCGTACGAGACCGGCTTCGTGCAGCCCGGCGAGTAGCGTCAGCGGGTCAGGTAGCGCTCGGCCGCGAGCGCGATCACCTTCGTGCAGCCGACCACGTCGGCGACCGCGACCGACTCGTTCGGCAGGCCCTGGCCGAAGATGCGCGCGCCGATCATCGCGGCCGGCTTGCCGCGCTCGCGCCACAGCCGGGTGTCGGACGCGGTGATGCCGAACTCCGGCCGCGGGCGGGTGCCGAGCACCTGCTCGCCGGCGTCGAGCAGCGCCACGACGAGCGGATCGGCAGGGTCGGTCCAGTTCGCCTCCATGGCCTGGATCTCGGTGCTCGCCGCGCCGGGATGGCGGGCGATCACCTCGGCGATGAACGGCCGCACCTCGGCCAGCGTCAGGCCGGGCGGCAGGCGCAGGTCGACCTCGGCCCGGCACTCGTCGGCCACGAGGTTGATCTTGCGGCCGCCCTCGATCTTGCCCACGCTGAACGTGCAGAGGCCGAGCACCGCGTCGTCGGCGTAGGTGAGCGCCTCGGGCGGCAGGCCCGCGGTGCCGCCCGCTTCGATGGCCGCCCGCACCTCGGCCGGCATCTCGACCTGCCAGTCGCGGTAGGCCGCGAGGTCGCGCAGCACGTCGCCCATGGTGTCGATCGCGTTGCGGAGGCCGGGGGCGTAGGCCGCCGCCCCGCCGTCGCCCGTCGTGCGCACCTCGAGCCAGATCATGCCCTTCTCGCCGCAGAGGACGAAGTCGGGCGACGTGGGCTCGGCGCCGATCGACGCGTCGCCGGCGAGCTCGGGCCGCTGCGTCAGCACCAGCGGAGCGCCGTGCGGCGAGAAGCTCATCTCGTCGGAGACCGCGCACAGCGACAGGCGGCCGTGCAGGTCGCCGCGCTCGGCCAGCGCCAGGAAGGCGTAGAGGATCGTCGTCAGGCCGCTCTTCATGTCGCCGGCGCCGCGGCCGTGCAGGCGCCCGTCGGCGATCTCGCCGGAGCGGGGCGGCCTCGTCCACTGCGACGCGTCGCCGTCGGGGTACACGTCCATGTGGCCGTTCAGCACCAGGTGCGGCCCGGGGGCGGTGCCCTCGATGGTCGCGACCAGGTTCGGCATCTCGTCGCGGTCGGCGATCGTGGCGACCTCGATGCCGCTGCGCTCGAGCAGCGCGCGGACGGCGGTGGCCACGGGCGCGTGTCTCCGGGCGGGTTCGGGCTCGGCTGCTGGATCAGATGAGAGGCGAACGCGGTGAGCTCGTCCGCGCGGGCGTCGATGAAGTCGGTGACCGTCATGGCGGCGACAGCGTATGCTGCCGCGCATGATCGTGCGCACCATCGACGAGATCGCAGGCACCGAACGTGATGTTTCCGGCGAGGGCTGGCGCAGTCGCCGGCTGATCCGCCGCGACGACGGGGTGGAGCACTCCGTGCACTACACCGAGCTGCAGCGCCGGCTCCGAGCAGCACCTCTGGTACAAGAACCACTACGAGACGAATCTCTGCATCGCGGGCGAGGGCGAGGTCGTCGAACGTCGCGACCGGCCAGACGCAGCCGATCCGTGCCCGGCACGATGTACGTGCTCGACCAGCACGACCGGCACATCCTGCGCGCGCACACCGACGTGACGCTCGTGTGCACGTTCTGGCCGGCGCTCACCGGCGACGAGAAGCACGACGCCGACGGCAGCTATCTGCCGGCCGGTGGCGGACTAGGCCGGCTGGCCGGCGACCAGGCGGGCGAAGCGCGCGGCGATGACCGCGCCGTGCGGCTGCCACGCGTCGACCATCTGCGGGATCTCGTCGACGATCTCCTCGACGTCGATGCCGCGCGCGCGCAGCGGGTCGCCGGCCGATCTCGAACCAGTGGTCGACGTGACCGGCGAGCTCGGCGTGGAACTGCACGCCCCATGCGTAGCGGCGCGAAGCGGATCGCCTGCGCGGTGCCGTCGGCGGCCGCCAGCACGGTCGCGTCCGGTGGCGGGATGGCGATGTACTCGTGCCACGACAGCGGCCGCAGCGTGTCGGGCAGGCCGCCGAACAGCGGGTCGTCGCCGGCCTGGAACTCGACCGGCAGGAAGCCGACGCGGAGCCGCCCGAGCGGGCCGGCCGAGCCACCGAAGGCCTGCGACATCAGCTGCGTCGCCGAGGCAGACGCCGAGCGTCGGGATCTCCCGCGCGACGGCCTGGCGGTAGCAACGCGCGCACCTCGGCCGAGGAAGGGGTGCGCCACGTCCTCGTCCGGGTTCATGACCCCGCCGAGGCCGATCAGGCCGTCGATCTCGCCGACATGGAGCGGCGGCGCCGGCTCCTCGAACGTGCGCCAGGTCGAGATCTCGAAGCCGGCGTCGAGGAGCGGCTGCTCGCAGGATGCCGAGGATGCCGACGGGCGCGTGCTGCAGGACGAGGATGCGCTTGGTCACGTGACACGGAAACGCTGGCCGGCGACCGTACTCTTCCGTCGATGCGCATCGACGTCGCCGATCTCACGGACACCGAGGCCTACCGGATGCTCACCGACTCCGTCGTCCCGCGGCCCGTCGCGTGGGTGTCGACCCTCGACCCGGATGGCGGCCGCAACCTGGCGCCGTTCTCGTTCTTCCAGGCCGTCGGCGACGCGCCTCCCGACCGTGGTCGTCTCGGTCGCGCCGGCATGGCGACGGCGACCGCAAGGACTCGGCGGCGAACGCCATGGCCGCCGGCGAGCTGGTCATCAACATCGTCGACGAGGACCTGCTCGAGCAGATGAACGCCACCTCCGGCGACTATCCGATGGGTGTCGACGAGTTCGACGTCGCCGGGCGTGACGTCGGCACCCTGCGAGCACGTCGCCGCGCCGCGCGTGGCCGAGGCGCCCGTCGTCGTTCGAGTGCCGCGTGGCGTCGTCCGTCGTGATCGGCGCGAGCCGAGCGACAACGTGCTGCTGATCTGCGAGATCATCGCCTACCACGTGCGCGACGGGCTGCTGCGGGACGGCCGCATCGACCCGGCGCTGCTGCGGCCGATCTGCCGTCTCGGCGGCACCGGGTTCGCGCGCCTGGGCGAGATCATCAACATCGCGCGGCCGCGAATCGCCCGCAGCTGAGCGCGATCCGGGACACGAGCGGGCCGGTCCGATGACGCCTTCTCCAGGCATCTCGGGTACGGTGATGGAGGAATGTCCGCGGACGAGTCGCACGAGGCCGTCGAGTTGCCCGCCGAGGACGCCGGAACGGGTGGCGCCACCGAACCCGTGAGTCCGGCGGACGAGAAGGTTGCCGCCGAGGCGCCAGACGAGGGAGCCGAGGCATTGATCGAAGAGCCACGAGTCGAGGAAGCACCGGTCGCGGCGACGCAGGCCGAGGAGCCCGCCGCCGAGGCGCCGGCCGAGGACGTCACGGCCGAGGTTCCCGCTGAGGAGCCCGCCGCCGGGGAAGCGCCTGCAGCGGAGCCCGTTGCCGAGGCCCCGCCTGCCGAGGAGCCCGTCGCCGAGGCGCCCGCGGAGGAGGCGGTAGCCGAGGCCGCAGCGGTCGAGGAGCCTGCCGCCGAGGCCCCTGTGGTCGAGGAGCCGGCCGCCGAGGCGCCCGCCGAACCTGCCACGGCGCTGGAAGCCGATGCTCCCGTCGCCGAGGTCGCGACCGAGACGCCCGAGACCGATGCCGCTCCCGAGGCCGAGGCCGAGGCCGCGCCGACCGGTGACGCGCAGCCCGCCGAGACGGTCGAGGCCGTCCGCGCCGACAGCCCCGAGGCCGCCAAGGTCGTGCGCACCGCGATTGTCGAGGAGGCCGAGCGCCTGGCCGCCTCGTCCGATTGGGTGAAAGCCGCCAACGGCTTCCGCGAGCTGCTCGAGCGCTGGCGCGCCGTCGGCTCTGCCGGCCGCGAGATCGACGACGCCCTGTGGGCGCGGTTCTCCGCCGCCCGCGACGCCTTCTTCGAGCGCCGCAACGCCCACCACGCCGAGCGGTCGCGTCTGTCGGCCGAGGCGGCCGTGAAGAAGAAGGAGCTGATCGCCGAGTGCGAGGGGCTGCTCGAGCTGGGCGACCCGCGCAAGATCGGTGACGGCCTCGACCGGATGATGGCCGAGTGGAAGGCCGCCGGCCGCGCCGGGTCGGAGGACCAGGCGCTCTGGCAGCAGTTCCGCGGCGCCCGCGACCGCGTGTTCGCGCTGCGGCGCGAGCTGGCCGCCGCGCGGCAGCGCCGGCGCGAGGAGATCAAGGTCGCCAAGGAGGGCCTCATCACCGAGGCCCGGGCCGTCGGCGGCCTGCCGCCGGAGGAGCTCCAAGCCGAGCTCGATCGGCTGATGACGGCGTGGAAGCGCGCCGGCTCGGCCGGGCGCGACGCCGACGACGAGCTGTGGCAGCAGTTCCGTGAGGCGCGCGGCGTCGGGTTCTCCCGGCTCCGCCAGGCCGCGGCGCGCGCCGAGCGGTCGGCCGCCAACGCCGCCGCGACGGCCGAGCAGACCGTGGTCGCCGCCCAGCGGATGGCCTTCTCCGACTCCGCCGTGTCGCGCGACGAGGTCGAGCGCCTGGAGCGCAACTTCGCCCGGGCCGCCGACGTGGTCGAGCCCGAGGTCAAGGAGCAGTTCCAGGAGGCCCTCGGCCGCCTCAAGGACCGCGCCACCGAGAAGCCGGCGGCCGTGCCGAGCAGCAACCCGCTGTCGGCGGCGCGCCTGAAGCTCGAGCAGAACATCAGCGAGCTCGAGCAGCGGGTCGAGCAGTTCCGCGCCGAGGGCAGCCGCGAGCTGGGCCGGGCCGAGAAGCGCCTCGCCGACGAGCGCCAGAAGCTCGAGCGCATGGCCTCGCTCATGGGCAGCTGAGCAATACTCCAGGCCTCATGGATCCCGAGCTCGTCGCGCTGCGCGACCGCTACCGCGCCTTCATGGAGGCGCATGTCTACCCGAACGAGATGGCCCTCTACGCCGAGGACGCCGCGGCTGACGCGCTGCTGGTGCAGCTCCGCGAGCGCGCCCGCGCCGAGGGGCTGTGGGCACCGCACATCGGCCCGGAGGCCGGCGGCACGGGCCGCGGGTTCCTCGCCTACGCGTACCTGAACGAGGAGATCGGGCGCTGCTTCTGGGCGCAGCTCGTCTTCGGCTGCCAGGCGCCCGACGCCGGCAACTCCGAGATCCTGGAGATGTTCGGCACGCCGCAGCAGCGCACCGACTTCCTCGAGCCGCTGGTGCGCGGCGACGTGCGGTCGTACTTCGCGATGACGGAGCGCGCCGTCTCCGGCTCCGATCCGACCGGCCTGCAGACACGCGCGGTGCTGGACGGCGACGAGTGGGTCGTCGACGGCGACAAGTGGTTCCAGACCGGTGCCGACGGCGCCGCGTTCGGCATCGTCATGGCCGTCACCGATCCCGACGGCGCACCGCACCGGCACATCTCGCAGATCATCGTGCCGGCCGACACGCCGGGCGTGGAGGTCGTGCGCCCCGTGCCGGTGCTCGGTCACACGGGGCACGGGTGGAACACGCACTGCGAGGTGCGGTTCCGCGGCGCGCGCGTGCCCGCGTCGAACGTGCTCGGCGAGCGCGGCGACGGCTTCCGCATCGCGCAGAAGCGCCTCGGTCCGGGCCGCATCCACCACGTGATGCGCTGGCTCGGGCAGATGCAGCGCGCGTTCGACCTGATGTGCACGTACGCGCTGCAGCGCGAGGCGTTCGGCTCGCGGCTGGCCGACAAGCAGACGATCCAGAACTGGATCGCCGACTCGGCCGCCGAGATCCAGGGCTGCCGGCTGATGACCCTCCACGCCGCCGGCCTGATCGACGCCGGCGAGGAGGCTCGGGTGGAGATCTCCGCGCTCAAGTTCTCGGCCGCGAAGGTGCTGCACGACGTCATCGACCGCGCCGTCCAGACGCACGGCGCACTCGGCATCTCGGGCGACTCGCCGCTCTCGCAGATGTACCTCGCCGCCCGCTTCGCCCGCATCTACGACGGCCCCGACGAGGTGCACCGGATGGTCGTCGCCCGCCGCATCCTGAAGAGCTACGAGCGAGGCGATGGCTGGCGGTTCCACTGACCTCTTCGTGCCGGAGGTCGTCGAGCGGTTTCTCGACGCGCACGGCATCGGCGAGGGCCCGGTCGCGTATCGCCCGCTCGGCGACGGCCACTCGAATCTGACGTACCTGGTCGAGCGCGGCGACGTCCGCGTCGTGCTGCGCCGGCCGCCGCGGCCGCCGTTGCCGCCCTCGGCGCACGACATGCTGCGCGAGTCGGCGATCGTCTCGCGCCTGCACGCCGCCGGCGCCCGCGTGCCCGAGGTGCTCGCCGTCTGCGACGACGAGTCGCTGCTCGGCGTGCCGTTCTACGTCATGGAGCTCTCGCCCGGCGTGCCGATCGACACCGCGCTGCCGCCCGCCATCGACTCGCCGTCGGAGCGGGCGCGGCTGGGGGAGGAGCTCGTCGACGCGCTGGCCGAGATCCACGCGATCGACCCAGAGTCCGCCGGCCTCGCCTCCTTCGGACGGCCCGACGGCTACCTGGAGCGGCAGATCGGCCGCTTCCTGAAGATCTGGCCGCACAACGCGACGCGTGACCTGCCGGTGGTCGAGGAGCTCGGCGCGTGGCTGCTCGCCCACCTGCCGCCGGCGGTGCCGGCGACGGTCGTCCACGGCGACTACCGGGTCGGCAACCTCCTCGTCGCGGAGGACGCGCCGGCCCGTATCAGCGCGGTGCTGGACTGGGAGCTGTCGACGATCGGCGACCCGCTCGCCGACCTGGGCTACCTGCTGTCGATGTACACCGACGACACCGAGCCGGCGCCGGGCCACCCGCCGCTGTCCCCGGTGACGGCCGAGCCCGGCTGGCCGAGCCGGGCCGAGCTGGCGAACCTGTACGCGGCGCGCACCGGCCGCGACACGTCGCGCATCGCCTGGTACGAGTGCCTCGCCCACTGGAAAGCCGCGGTGTTCCTCGAGAACATGTGGAAGCGCTACGTCGAGGGTGACCGCGACGACGCGTTCGCGCGGGCCATGGAGCAGGGCGTCCCGGCGAAGCTCGCTGCAGCAGGGGCCGCAGCGGCGCGCGACCTGTAGCGTTCGACCGGTGCGCCTGCTCTCGCTCCCCTTGCTGCTGGTCGTCGCCCTGCTCGGTGCCGCGTGCGGCGGTTCGGGCGATCCCGGCGGCCAGCCGGGGGAGGTCGTGACGATCACGAAGACGGTGTTCACGACGCCCGGCAAGTCCGTGCCGGTTCCCGCCAACGGGCCGCTGACGGCATCGGGCTACCGCGCGATCACGGCGGGTCTGCGCAAGCTGCTCGGGCGCGATCCGCTGCTGCTGCAGGTGGGCCTCTACGACGAGTACGCGTACTTCCGCGTCTACGACAGGACGACGGGCTTCGCCGACGACTACAACTGGCGCGACGGCGTGTTCAGCCCGCCCGACCCGTACAAGATCGGCACGACCGACGTGGCGCGCTCGCTGTTCGCGCTGGAGGAGATCTCCCCGGACGGGCCGAGCACGTTCGTGCGCAACGTGTCCGCGATCGAGCTGGACGGCGCCGGCGACGACACGCCGTACGTGAGCATCTCGCGCACCTACTCGAACAGCGACGACGCGCTGGGCGCCGTGGTCATGCGCTCGGGCATCGACGGCACGCGGCAGTATCTGTCGGTGACGGGCGACAGCCGCGGCCGCATCATCGAGCGCACGTTCAGCTGACCGGCTGCCGTTCGCAGGTGTAGCGCGTTCGAGGTGTCCTCGGGCGCACGTTCGACGCCATCTCCGAACGCCGCGCGACGCGTCGTGCGACCTGTGCCGCTTCCGCGCGGAAACGTTCTGGGGTCAGACCCCAGCGAGGGCGTTTTCGGGGTCAGACCCCGCGCATGGGAGGCGCACGCAAGCGCGCGGCGGTGTGACGCCGGCGTCAGCCGCCGGGCAGGACGACGGTGCGGTAGCGCTCCGGATCGGTGGCGCCCTCGGTGTTGACCACCAGGGCCGAGCGGATCTGGCCGAAGCCGATCTGGTCGCGCAGCTGCGCGCTCAGCGGGTCGGTGGCCAGGGCGATCAGGCCCGCCGTGCCCGCTGCGCCCGACTCGCCCGCCTCGATGCCGAGTTGCGCCAGGCGTCGCGCGGCGGCATCCGATTCCGGATCGTCCAGCACCACGATGCCCGAGAGGCCGCCGACCAGCGTCTGCCAGCCGGCCGCCGAGGGCGTGCCGGCGACGAGGCACGCCATGGTCGTGGGGGTCTCCTCGATCGTGACGGGCTTCCCCGCCGCGACCGATGTGGCGACGCACGCGGAGCCGGCGGGCTCGGCGCCGACGGCGGGGATGCCGTGCGAGATCGCCCAGCGGACGCCGCTCGAGGCAAACGCGCCGACGCCCATCTGCAGCACCACCAGGTCGACCGACGCACCGGCGGCGGCGAGCGCCTCGTCGGCCTCCGCGAACAGCGTGCCGTAGCCCTGGATCACCCACTCGCCGAGCGGCGACGAAGCATTCGGGTCGGCGTCGTTGACGGCGAGCGCCGCAGCGTCGGCATCGGCGTCGGCGATCGACGCGTCGACCGCGGCGTCGTACCCCTCCTCGACCACGACCACCTCGGCGCCCTCGCCCGACACCGCGTCGCGGCGCGCCTGCGCCGTGGACGACGACATGTAGATGGTCGAGTCGAGGCCCAGCAGCGCAGCCATTCGCGCCACCGCGCGGCCGTGGTTGCCAGCGGTCGCCGTCGTGAGCCGGCGGACGCCCTGGCGCGACGCCGCTGCGCGCAGCTCGTCGAGGTCGCTGGAGCCGCCGAGCAGTTGCGCGACCGCCCAGCTGGCGCCGAGGAACTTGAACGCCGGCAGGCCGAACCGGCTCGACTCGTCCTTGACCCACACGTGCGTCGAGGCCGAGCTCCTGCGGCCAGGTCGGGTGCGAGCGCACGAGCGGCGTCGTCTCGTAGCCCGGCAGGGCGCGGTGGAACGCGAGCGTGTCGGCCGGCGCCGGCACGATGGCCGGGTCGGGCGTGTTCAGGACGGCGCGGTTCATCGGGGCTCCTCGAGTCCAAGGGTGCGGGCGAGCAGACCGGTTGCCGCGGCGATGCTCTTCAGGTGCGGCGCGGGCGTGCCGGTCAGATCGGCCAGCTCGACGACGGCGTCGACGATCGCGCCCAGCTCGAGCGGCTTGCCGGCCTCGAGGTCCATCAGCGTCGACGTCTTGTGCTCGCCGACGCGCTCGGCGCCGGACAGCCGGCGCTCGATCTCGACCGCGGCTCGCAGCCCACGGCCCGGGCGATCTCGACCGTCTCGGCCATGATCCCGGCCACCACCTCGCGGCTCGGCGGATGGGTCGCGATGCGCACCATCGTCGCGCGGGTGAGCGCCGACAGCGGGTTGAACGCGACGTTGCCCATCAGCTTGACCCAGATGTCGTTGCGGATGTCGGGCTCGACCGGGCACTTCAGGCCGCCGGCGATCATCGCCTCGCTGAACCGCACGCAGCGCTCGGAGATCGTGCCGTCCGGCTCGCCGATCGAGAACCGCGTGCCCTCGATGTGGCGGATCACGCCCGGCGCCTCGAGCTCGGTGGCGCAGTACACGACGCAGCCGATCGCGCGCTCGGGGGCGATCACCGCGGTCGTCGCGCCGCCCGGGTCGACCGCCTCGATGCGGCGCCCCGCGTACGGCCCGTCGAGCCCGTGGAAGTACCACCACGGCAGCCCGTTCTGCGCCGCGACGACGCGCGGTCGACGTCGTGCAGCAGCGGCGCCAGCAGTCGCCGGCCGATGCGTACTGGTAGGCCTTCAGGCCGAGGAAGACGATGTCGACCGGGCCGATCTCGGCCGGGTCGTCGGTCGCGGGCGCGTGGGCCGTGAAGTCGCCGCGCTCGGACAGCACCCGCACGCCGTGCTCGCGGATCGCGGCGAGGTTCGCGCCACGCGCCACCAGGGACACGTCGGCGCCGCCGCGATGCAGGGCCGCGCCGACGTAGCCGCCGATCGCGCCGGCGCCGACGATCGCGATCCTCATCCGGCGCCGATCCGCTCGGCCATGCGTGCGTCGCTGGATCTTGCCGGTGGCGCCCTTCGGGATCTCGTCCATCGGCACGATCCGCGTCGGCACCTTGAAGCTCGCGAGCAGGTCGGCGCAGTGGCGCTGCAGGCCCGCCTCGTCGGCGTCGCCGATCAGCACGACCACGGCGCCGACCGTCTCGCCGTACTTGGCGTCGGGCAGCGAGAACGCGACGGCCTCGGTCACGGCCGGGTGCTTGAGCAGCGCGTCCTCGACCTCGTGCGGCGAGATCTTCTCGCCGCCGCGGTTGATCAGCTCCTTGATGCGGCCCGCCAGGTGCACGTAGCCCTCCGGGTCGAGCGACCCGGAGTCGCCGGTGCGGAACCAGCCGTCGCGGAACGACGCCGCGTTCGCGTCGGGGTTCGAGCGGTAGCCGTCGACGACGCCCGGGCCACGCACGCAGACCTCGCCGATCTCGCCGCACGGCGAGGGCGCTTCCAGTCGTCGTCGAGGATCGCGATCTCCGTCGCCGGTCGCGCACGCCGACGGTGCGCCGGCCGGCGCTCGGCCGGCGGCAGCGGGTTGGACGCCATCTGGTGGGCCGCCTCGGTCATGCCGTAGGCCTCGACCAGCGGGATGCCGAAGCGCTCCTCGAACTCCGGCCATCAGCGGCGCCGCCAGCGCCGACGAGCACGACCGCGCGAATCGCAGCGCATGCGCCGGCCGGTCCGATCCCTCGCGCTCGCGGGTCGTGAGGATGTGGTGGATCGTCGGCACGGCGGAGTACCAGGTGGCGCCGTGCGCGCGCGCCGTCGGTCCAGAAGGCGTTCGCCGAGAACCGTCGCGGGCACAGCACGGTGCCGCCGGAGACGAGCGGTCGCGAGCGTCGACGCGACCAGCCCGTGGACGTGGAACAGCGGCATCACGCAGTGGCTCGTGTCGTCGGCGCCCAGCGCGTAGGTGGCGGCGACGGTGCGGGCCGACGCCATCAGGTTGCGCTGGCGGATCGGCACCTGCTTCGGCCGCGCCGTCGTGCCGCTGGTGTGCAGCAGCAGGGCGACGGCGTCGGGGTCGGGCGCCGGCAGCGAGCCGCCCGGATCGCCGCCCGAGCTCGGCCGAGGTCGACCGCGCCCGGCAGCTCGGCCGCGTCGTCGCCCGCGGCCGATCACGAGCCGCGGGCTGCAGGTCGTCGAGGTAGAAGGCGAACTCCTTCGCCGTGTAGCCCGGGTTGAGCGGCGCGGCGGCGGCGCCGGCGGCCACGACGGCCAGGAACGTCGTCACGATCTCGGGGCCGTTCGCCATCGAGAACGCGACCACGTCGCCGGGTACGACGCCGCGGCTGACGAGGACGCGGCCGAGCCGCTCGACCTCGGCGCCCGAGCTCGCCGTAGGTGATGCGCACGCCGGCGGCCGGCTCGACGAGGGCGACCGCGCCGGCCGGTGCGGCGAGGGGAAGGATCGGCTCGCTCATCGCCGGAAGGATACGCAGGCGTACGATGCCGCCATGGCAGACGTGACGGTACGGACGCTCGACGGCGTGGCGGCGCGGGTCTCGACCGGCGATCACGAGTTCCTGGTGGACGAGCCACCGCCGGTGGGCGCGGACCGCGGACCCGACCCGTACGAGCTGCTGCTCTCGGCGCTGGGCTCGTGCACGGCGATCACGACGATGCTGTACGCGCGGCGCAAGGGCTGGCCGCTCGAGGCGGTCGAGGTGCACCTCACCCACGCCCGGTCGCACACCGACGACTGCGCGAGCGGGGGCTACTGCGACAGCGCCGAGGTGCACGTCGAACTCGAGGGCCCGCTCGACGACGACCAGCGCCACCGCCTGCACGACATCTCGACCCGGTGCCCGGTCGCGCGCACCCTGGCGCGCGGCATCGACATCGTGCACGTCTGAGGTCGGGTCAGGCCGTGACGCCGCGCTCGGCCAGCAGCCGCTCGAGCGCCGTGATCCACGCCGTGTAGTACGCGGCGGCGGGATCTTCGGCCGGGTCGTAGCCGTGCTCGTCGATGGCCGCCGCGAGCGCGTCGCGCCACTCGCCGACGCCGACGCCGAGCGCGCGCATCGTCACGACGCCCATGCCGAGCGCACGGGCCTGCCACGGCTCCTCGAACACCAGCTCGCCGTTCGAGCGCGGCAGCTGCAGCTCGGTCAGGATCGGGTCCGCGACGCCGCTCATGCCGTCGCCGGCGCCTTCGGCAGGCCGGTGCCGATCATCGAGTCGCGCGTCACCAGCTCGGCCAGCTCCTCGGCCGACATGCGGTCGGTTCCCTCCGGCCGCATGGGGAGCACGATGTAGCGCACCTCGGCGGTCGAGTCCCAGACCCGCACCTCGGTCCCGTCCGGCAGCTCCAGCCCGAACTCGGCCAGCACCGCGCGCGGCTCGGCCACGACGCGGGCGCGGTAGGGCGCGCTCTTGTACCAGGTCGGCGGCAGGCCCAGCACGGGCCACGGGTAGCACGAGCAGAGCGTGCAGACGATCACGTTGTGCACGTCGGGCGTGTTCTCGGCGACCACCATCGTGTGGCCCTCCTCGCCGCCGTAGCCCATCTCGTGGATGGCGGACGAGCCGTCGCGGAGCAGCCACTCGCGGTACTCCGGATCGGTCCACGCCCGGGCCACCACGCGCGCGCCGTTCTGCGGCCCGACGTCATTCACATACAGGTCGATCACCGCGTCGATGGCGTCGGTCGAGACGAGCCCCTTCTCGACCAGCAGCGCCTCCAGCGCGCGGGTGCGCATCTCGGACTCGCTCGCGGGCAGCGGATGGTGGTGCCCGTCGTCGCCGTGGTCGTGGCCGTGCTCGTGGTGGTGGTCGTGGCCGTGCTCAGACATGGTCAGGCTCCAGGTAGCGTTCCCACAGGTCGGCGTGGACGACGTGGCGGTCGACATCGTCGCCCCATAGCTCGCTGCTGTCGAATGCGACGGCGTACACGGGCTCGGTCGCGGCGTTGTCGACGTCGGGCACGCCGTCGACGCCGTGCACCCGGACGACGGCGCCGCCCGCGCCGCGCAGGTATCGCGGGCACCGGGTGTGCCCGGTCGGCCGCATGCGGCGCACTCGCACGCGGTCGCCGACGGCGAACCGCGCGCCGACGGCGGGCTCGAGCGGCGGCCGGTGGCGGAGCGCGCGCACCAGCGCGGCCGCGCGGTCCGGGTCGGACGTGCGCGGCATCGCCTCGCCGGCGCCGAGGCGGCGCTCCCACTCGGCGACCTCCTCGTGGGTGATGGCGCCCGACTCGACCAGCGCCTGCTCGGCCTCGTACAGCCAGCGCTCGTAATAGCCGTCCGAGAGGTAGCGGACCGGATCGAGCCGCTCGATCGTGTGCCGGAAGGCGTGCGCCGAGCCGGGGCCCGTCACCAGGGCGAGCACGAACGCGCGCAGCTCCCAGTCGGCGTGGGTCGGCTCCTCCGAGCCGGGCCAGCACGCCTCGCCGAATCCCTGCATGCCGCCCACGTCGTGGACGCCGTCCACTAGCCGGCGGGCTCCAGGTAGCCCTCCCACAGGTCGGCCAGCACCGCACCCTTCTCGGCGTCGTCGCCCCAGACGTCGACCGAGTCGAACGACACGAGGTAGACGGGCTCGGCACCGGCGCCCGGTCGCACGTCGTTGCACTGCACCCGCTGCACCACGCCCGCGATGCCGCGCAGGTAGCGCGGGCTGCGGTTGTGCCCGGGCGGGCGCATCCGCTGCACGCGCACGCGGTCCCCCACCGCGAAGCGCGGGTCGACGGCGGGTGGCAGCGTCGGCACGTCCTCGAGCGCCTCGCGCACCCGTTCGGCCTGCGCGGGGTCCGACGTGGGGCCGACCTCCTCGCCGGCCCGCAGGCGCTCGATCATGGCCTCGACCTCGCCCGGCTGGATGGCGCCGTTCTCGACCAGGCCGCGCTCGGTCGAGTACACCCAGCGGTCGAAGTAGCCGGCGGCCAGGTATTCGGCGGGCGGGATCTCCTCGCGGTCGGCGCGACCGCTGTTGACGCGCAGCCGCTCGAACCCGGTGAGCACCGACAGCGCGAGGATGCGCGCCTCCCAGTCGTGGTGGTAGGGAGCATCGGCGCCCGGCACGACGACCGGGCCGAAGCCCTGCATGCCACCCATGTCGTGGACGCCATCCACGCAGGGCACGATACTCCAGCCCATGCCGCATTACGACCTGCCGCTCGCCGATCTGCGCAACCACCGCTGCGCGGCCCCGCCGCCCGTCGACCTCGACGACTACTGGCAGCGCGCGCTCGGCGTGGCGCGCTCGCGGGTGTCGGATCCGGTGTTCGAGCCGTACGAGGAGGCCGCGTACGGCAGCCTCGCCGTCGACGATGTCACGTTCTCCGGCGCCGACGGTCATCCGATCAAGGCGTGGTTCCTGCGACCGCGCGGAGCGACCGGCCCGCTGCCCTGCCGGGTGACGTTCATCGGCTACGGCGGCGGCCGCAACCTGCCGCTCGAGCACGCGCTGTACGCGGCCGCCGGCTACGCGGTGTTCGTCATGGACTCGCGCTCGCAGGGCGGCGAGTGGAAGGTCGGCCACACGCCCGACCCCGGCGCCGGCTTCTCCGGGCCGGAGCATCCCGGCGTGCTCACGCGCGGCGTGCTCGATCCCGAGACCTACTACTTCCGCCGACTCTACGTCGATGCGGTGCGCGCGGTCGAGACGGCGGCCGCCCATCCGCAGGTCGACGCCGAGCGGATCGCCGTGGCAGGTGCGTCGCAGGGCGGCGGCCTGTCGCTGGCGGCGGCCGCGCTGGCGCCGGAGCTGGTGCGCCTCTGCCACGCCGACATCCCGTTCCTCTGCGACATCGAGCGCGCCATCACCCTCGCGCCCGATCCGCCCTACACGGAGCTCGCCGGCTACCTGGCGCTGCACACCGACCTGGAGGAGGCCGTGGCGCGCACGCTGCGCTACATCGACAACGCCCTGCTGGCGCCGCGGATCCGCTGCCGCACGCTGATCTCGTGCGGGCTGATGGACACCATCTGCCCGCCGTCGACGGTGTTCGCCGCCTACAACGCGATCACCGCGCCGAAGGACATCGGCATCTACACCTTCTCGGGCCACGACACGCCCGTCGCGCACCAGGAACGCCAGCTGGCCGAGTTCACGGCCGAGCTGGCGTAGTGGCCACCGCCCCGCGCGTCCTGCGCGTCTTCATCTCGTCCACGTTCCGCGACATGCAGGGCGAGCGCGAGGAGCTGGTCAAGCGCGTCTTCCCCGAGATCCGGCGGCGTTGCGAGGAGCGCGGCGTGGTGTGGGGCGAGGTCGACCTGCGCTGGGGCGTCACCGACGAGCAGAAGGCCGAGGATGCGGTGCTGCCGATCTGCCTGGCCGAGATCGAGCGGACGCGCCCGTACTTCATCGGCATGCTCGGCGATCGGTACGGCTGGGTGCCGGACGAGATCCCGCGCGACCTGGCCGATCGCGAGGCGTGGCTGACCGACGACAGCGGCCGGTCGGTGACCGAGATGGAGATCCTCCACGGCGTGCTGCGCAGTCCCGAGATGGCCGGTCACGCGTACTTCTACCTGCGCGACCCGGCCTGGACGGCGTCGCTGCCGGAGGCCGAGCAGGCGACGTACGAGGAGACGTCGGAGGAGGGGCGCGCCCGCCTCGCCGACCTCAAGGACCGCGTCCGCGCGTCGGGCTTCCCGGTGCACGAGTACCCCGACCCGCGCGGCATCGGCGAGCTGGTGCGCGCCGACCTGCTGGCGCTCGTCGACCGCCTGTACCCGGCGGCCGACACGCCCGACGCCCTGGAGCAGGCGCGCGTCGACCAGGAGGCCTACGCGGCCTGGCTGGTGACCAACACGATCGAGCGGCGGGCCGACCTGGTGGCCGTCGACGTGGCCGTCGATGCCGACGGCGCCGGCGTCGTCGTCTCGGGTGCTCCCGGCGGCGGCGTCTCGACGCTGCTCGCGGCCTACGCCGCCGAGCGCCGTGCGCGGCATCCCGACGAGCTCGTGATCTCGTACTTCGTCGACGCGCAGCGGGGCGAGGCGTCGGAGCGCGAGCTGCTGGCCCACCTGTGCCGCGCGCTCGGCGCCGCGGAGCCGGCGGGCGACCTGCGCGGCCGGGTGCGGACGCTGCTCGAGCAGGCCTGCGCGACGCGCCGGGTGGTGCTCGTGATCGACGGTCTGCACCTCATCGAGGTGGCCGGCGGCGGGGTCGCGTGGCTGCCGTCTCCGGCGCCCGCGGGGCTGCGGCTGGTGGCCGGCACCCGGCCCGGCGCGACCGTCGCCTGGCTGGTGCAGCGGGGCCTCGGCCGCGTCGACCTGCAGCAGTTCGACGCCGCGCAGCGGCAGCGCGCGACGACCACGTTCCTGGCCGCGTACTCGAAGGGCCTCGACCGTCCGCTGCTCGAGCAGATCGCCGCCGCCGAGCAGTGCGCGAGCCCGCGCCAGCTGCGCACCGTGCTGGACGAGCTGCGCCAGCACGGCGACCACTTCACCCTGCCGCAGCTGCTCGACTCGCTGCTCGTGCCGCGTGACCTCGCGGGACTCGTCGACGTGGTGCTGGACCGCTACGAGCGCGACTACGAGCTCGACTTCCCGGGCCTCGTCGGGCGCGGTGCTCGGGCCGCTCGCCGCGTCGCGCACGGGGCTCACCGAGGCGGAGCTGCTCGACCTGCTGGGCGACGGCGCGCGCCGGCCGCTGTCGCAGCTGCAGCTGGGCGCCGGCAGCCTGATCGGCGACTTCGGCGGCCGTCTCCGGCTGGCGTTCGACCAGGTGCAGGAGGCGGCGCAGCGGCGCTACCTGGGCGACGCGCCGGCCGTCCACCGGCGCATCGCGGCGCTGTTCGTGGCCGATCCCGTCTCGCCCCGCGCCCTCGAGGAGCTGCCGTGGCAGCTGCTCGCCGCGGGCGAGGCCGAGCAGCTGCGCACGCTGCTGATCGACCCCGCGTTCATCGAGGCCGCGCACGACCGCGACGCCAACCTGCTGGCGCGGCTCTGGGCGCGTCTCGAGGACACCTCGTCGTTCCGCGCCGCCACCGCGTACGCGCCGTTCGCCGCGACGCCGCTGGCCCGCGCGACCTCGATCGTGACGCCGATCGTGGCGCAGTTCGGCGGTGGCGCCGTGGTGCTCGAGCTCCGCCGTGCCGCCGTCGACGCGCTGCGCGACGACGACCCGAAGGGCAACCTGCCGGCGGCGCTGGCCAACCTGGCGGCGGCCCAGCACGGCGTCGGCGACCTGGCCGGCGCGCTCGTGACGCTGGACGAGCTCGACCGCGCGCTGGCCGGCGGCGGCGCGGCGGAGCTGCGCATCGCGCTGCACCAGAATCGTGGCGTCGTGCTGCGCCACCTCGGCCGCGCCGAGGAGGCCCTGCGCGACCTGGAGCAGGCCGAGGCGCTGGCGCGCGAGGCCGGGCGGCCGGTCGACGTGCAGTCGGCGGCCGGGGAGCGGGCCGGAGTGCTGGCCCAGGCCGGCCGCATCGCCGAGGCCCTGGAGGCGACCGGCGTGCAGGTGGAGGCGGCCACCGCGAGCGGCGAGGCGCCCGCCCGCATGCGGGCGCTGCTCACTCGCGCGTCGCTGCTGTTCCAGACCGACGACATCGCCGGCGCGGCGCGTGCGACGGCCGAGGGCGAGTTCATCGCGCGCGACCTCGGCGACCTGGAGTGGCTGGCCACCGCCCTGACGCTGCACGTGCAGCTGCGCGGCTGGGAGAACCGCCTCGACCTGGCGCGCGACCAGCTGACGGAGCTGATCGCGGTGCGCGAGCGCCTCGGGCAGCACGACGTCGTGGCACAGCTGCGCGCGTACCTCGTCCAGATCCCCGAGGCCGTCCAGACCGACGACCTCGCGCGCCTGCGCGACCTGGAGCAGGAGGCGCTGCGGCTGCAGGGCCGCGGCGACCACGAGGGCTGCATCCGCGTCTGCACCGAGATGGCCGAGATCGCCCGGCGCTCGGGCAACGATCGCGGTCTCGCCAGTGCCCTCGGCAACACCGCCGTGTCGCTCTACTACCTCGGCCGCAACGAGCAGGCGCTGCCGCTGCTGACCGAGCAGATCGCGCTCCAGCGCACGATCGGCGACCCGGTCGCCCTCGCCACGGCGCTCGCCAACACCGGCGAGCTGAACGGGCGGCTCGGCAACGCCGAGGCCGGCCTGGCGATGATCGCCGAGGCCGAGCAGCTCGCCCGCGGCGCCGGCCAGGCGCAGTTCGCGATGCAGATCGCGGCGCTGGCGGAGCAGATCCGGCGGCGGTAGCGGCTTGACGTGGATCCTCCCGCACGCCTCCGTGGTGTGTGCGAGCGCCTCTCGGACGGCGCGCGGGATCGCGGGGCAGGGCGGTACCCTGTCCAAGATCACGCGGGCCGGAGCAAGAGCGGCCGAGACGCCCGGACGCGCCGCGGAGCGCGCGGGAGATGCATGGCAAGCCGCTACGATCGGCCGATGGCAGAGCGACCGACCGGAACCCCGTGCTGGGTCGACATCAGCGTGCCCGACGTCGAGGCCGCGAAGACCTTCTACACCGAGCTGCTCGGCTGGGAGTGCCGCACCGACCCGCGACCCGAGGCCGGCGGCTACACGATGTGCTTCGTGGACGGCGTGGTGGCGGCGGCGATCACGCCGATGTGGGGCGAGGACGCGAAGGCCGGCTGGTCGGTGTACTTCGCCTCCGACGACGCCGACCTGAGCGCGACCGCGGTGACGGAGCACGGCGGCCAGGTGCTGGCGGCGCCGATGGACATCTTCGACTCCGGGCGGATGGCGTACTGCGCTCGACCCGGTCGGCGCGACCGTTGGCATCTGGCAGAAGAACGAGCACCGCGGCTTCGAGACCGGCTACGTCCCCGGCGCCGTGGCGTGGATCGAGCTCGTCGCCCGCGACGCACCGGCCGCGGCGGCGTTCTACCGGGCGGTGTTCGGCCTCGAGACCGAGCCGTTCCCGGGCGGGCCCGACAACTACTGGCTGCTGCAGCAGGGCGGTGTCACGGCGGCCGGCCTGATCGAGCTGGACGAGGAGCGGTCCGGCGCCGAGGGCTCCCACTGGCGCGTGTACGTGGCCGTCGCCGACATCGACGCCGCGCTCGAGCAGACCGGCGGCGCTCGGCGGCCGCGTGGAGGTGCCGGCGTTCGTCGTCGCCGGCATCGGCCGGATCGCGTTCATCCGCGACCCGTTCAACGTGCGGCTCGGCGTCATCCAGCCGGAGCAGGCGCAGGACTAGCGACCGGCACCGCGTCCAGCCGCAGCACCTCCAGCCCGGCCAGCGCCAGCACGGCGGGGATGCGCCGCGCCGCCTCGCGGCTGTCGATCTGGGCCGACTCGGGCAGCTCGTCCCACGGCACCAGCAGCGGGTTGTGGCGCTGCGCGGCGTCGCGCTGCGGCGCGTAGGTCCAGCCCGCGGCCGTCCGCTCGGCGCGCCACCGGTCGTGCTCGCGGCGGGCCAGGTCGTCGATCTCGGCAGGCGTCAGCTCGACGTGGTGGACGCCCCAGCCGCCGAGCGGCACGAGGTCGCAGCCGATCTCGGCCAGCCCCTGCGAGAGCGAGTCGGCCTGGCGGCGGTTCGACTCCTGCACCTCGGGCGGCAGCTCGTCCCACGGGATGTCGTAGGGCGTGTCGGAGGCCCGGTCGGTGTAGTCGGCGTGGATGGCGCGCGCCACCTGCTCGTGGGCGCCGCCCTCGACGATCTCCCGCGTGCACGCGCGCTCGAGGAGCGGGAACGGGATCACGCCGGCGGCGGTCGCGCCCTCGCCCAGCAGCAGCGACAGGCCGCCGCTGCCCGAGGTGCGGGCGATCACCTCGACCGGCTCGTTGCCGACGAGGCGCCGGATCAGCAGCGCGGTGGTGACGGCGCGCGCGTCGTCGTCGAAGCACACGGCGACCGTCGTCACGCCGCCGCCGAGCACCGTGTGCAGCCGGTCGGCCGCGTCGCGACCGGGCCGCTCCAGGTCGATGTCGATCGGGTCGATGCGCGCCTGCTTCGCGAGGCCGGGCTGCGCCAGCAGGATCGCCTGCACCCGCGCGTGGGCGTCGCGGTCGATGACCGTGATGGTGGTCGAGCCGTCACGCGATCCGCGCGCCGCGGCCTCGAGCAGGCAGCGGCCGAACTGGCCGACGCCGACGATCACGAGGTGCGGCGGGCGCGCGCCGGCGGCGGCCTCGAGCGGGTGGTAGGAGAGCAGCAGCCGGGCGCCGGCCGAGTAGACGTCGAAGAAGTCGAACCGCACGCCGCTGCCCGCCGTGCGCAGCGACTGGTGGCGCATCAGCGCGCACAGCCCGGCGTCGCTCAGGTGCACGGCGGCGCGCAGCGGCCCCGCATCCGGCGCGCGCTCGATGCCCGAGATCGCTGCGACCACCTCGGCGTTGGTGGCGTCGGTGCCGCAGACCACGACCACCTCGGCCGCCGTGGCGAGCCCGGCCTGCACGAGCTGGTGGCGGACGCGCGCGTCGCCCTCCACGACCTTGCCCTCGCGGCGCCGCAGCGCCGCCACGCCGGAGATGGACGGGTCGACCTCGACGGCCACGACGTCACGGCCGGCCTCGGCCAGGCCAGTCGCGATCCGGGAGCCGCGGTCGCCGAGGCCGAGCACGACGGAGTGGCCGCGCCGGCGGCGCGCCCGCCAGGCGTCGGAGCGCCGTCGCGAGACGGCGGCGATGCCCTCGAGCAGCGACGCGGCAGCCACCACCGGCCCCAGCCAGCGCGCCACCTGCAGCTGCCAGTTGGCGTTGCCGAGTTCGAGGCTGAAGCCGAGTCCGAACAGGTCGCTGAGCTGGTACAGGTCGTCGGCGAACGAGCGGCCGTCGGGCGCGAGGCGCATGCCCCACAGGCCGAGCGCGGCGGTCGCGATCCAGCCGACCAGCAGCACCTTCCAGCGACCGCTCGACTTCGACAGCGAGATGAACAGCGAGATCATCCGAGTCCCTCCACGTGCGTGACCGGCTCGCGCGTCACGCCGTCGCGGGCGTCGGCCGCCTCGATCCACGTCAGCGTCAGCCGGCCGTCGCGCGCGGCCGCCACGATCTCGCCGGTGCCGCCCGGTCCGCGCGCCTCGCCGCCGTTCCACAGCGCGATCAGCTCGATCGCAGCGCTCGACCATCGCGAGGCCCTGCGCGCGGTAGCACTCGGGTCGCTCGACCGCCGGTGTCACGGGCTCGACGTTCGTCGCGTGCTCGAGCAGGCGCCGGAAGTCGTCCGGGCGCTCCATGTCGGCGGCGAACTCGTCGACGGGCAGCGGCAGCAGCGCCTCGATCTCCCAGGCGCGCACGAGCGCGCGCAGGGCGACGAGCTCGTCGGCACCCTCGGCGAAGCCCGAGACGAGCACCCACGGCGCGGGCCGGCGGAGCTCGATCGCGGCCAGCGCATCGTCGACGGCGGTGGTCAGGTCGGGGTGCGGCGCGAGCAGCCTGTGCCCGGTCACTCCGATGCGCGTCGCCACCTTCCGAACCCTATACGCTGCCGCCCGTGACACGCCTCGCCGGCGCGGAGTCGGGCACGCTGTCCCTGCTCGCGCGCGATCTGCTGCTGCGCCACCGGCGCATCTCGATGGTCGGCCTCTCTGCGAACCCCTCGCGGCCCAGCTACCGCGTGGCCGTCCACATGCTCGCCTACGGCTACGACGTGGTGCCCGTGAACCCGACCATCGAGTCGGTGCTCGGCCGCGACGCGGTGCCGTCGCTGTCCGCCGTCGAGGGGCCGCTCGGCATCGTCGACGTGTTCCGCCGGCCGGAGGAGATCCCCGCGGTGGTCGAGGAGGCCCTCGCGGTCGGGTGCGACGCCGTGTGGCTGCAGCTCGGCCTCGTCTCGCCCGAGGCCGAGGAGCTGTGCCGCGCCGCCGGCGTGCCGTTCGTGCAGGACCGCTGCATCAAGATGGAGCACTGCCGCTGGTTCGGCGGGCTCAACTGGGTCGGCCTGTCGACGGGCGTGATCTCGTCCCGGCGCGAGGAGACCCGTCGTGCCGGCTGACCGCGACTTCGGGTTCGACACGCGTCAGATCCACGCCGGCCAGCGCGTCGATGCGACCACCGGCGCGCGGGCGATGCCCATCTACCAGACCGCGTCGTACGTCTTCGAGGACACGCAGCACGCCGCCGACCTGTTCGACCTGAACCGCTTCGGCAACACGTACACGCGCATCGTCAACCCCACGACGGCGGCCTTCGAGGAGCGCGTCGCGTCGCTGGAGGGCGGTGTCGGCGCCCTCGCCACCGCATCGGGCCTCGGCGCCACTGCGATCGCGGTGCTGACGCTGTCCGGCCAGGGCGACGAGATCGTCTCCAGCGCGAACCTCTACGGCGGCACCCACAACCAGCTCGCCATCCAGTTCCCGCGCTTCGGCATCACGACGCGGTTCGTCGATCCGGGCGACCTGGACGCGGTGCGCGCGGCCATCACGGAGCGCACGACGCTGCTCTACGCCGAGACGATCGGCAATCCGCGCATCGACGTGCTCGACATCGCCGGCTGGGCGCAGATCGCCGCCGACGCGGGGCTGCCGCTGATGATCGACAACACCTTCGCGACGCCCTACCTGTGCCGGCCGTTCGAGCACGGCGCCCACATCGTCGTGCACTCCGCGACGAAGTTCATCGGCGGCCACGGAACGTCGATCGGCGGCGTCATCGTCGACTCCGGCGCGTACGACTGGGGCGGCGGGCGGTTTCCCGGCGTGACCGAGCCGTCGGCCGGCTACCGCGGCATGCGGTTCCACGAGACGTTCGGCAACTTCGCGTTCATCATGAAGGCGCGGGTCGAGACGATGCGCGACCTCGGGCCGGTGCTGTCGCCGTTCAACGCCTTCCTGTTCCTGCAGGGGCTCGAGACGCTGTCGCTGCGCATGGACCGGCACTGCGCGAACGCCCGCGCGATCGCGGCGCACCTGCGCGCGCACCCGCGCATCGCGTGGGTGTCGTACCCCGACCGGCCCGACTCGCCGTACGCCGCGCACGCGGCCCGCTACCTGCCGAAGGGCCAGGGCGCGATCATGGCCTTCGGCATCGCCGGCGACCGCGCCGCGGGCGGGCGCTTCATCGAGGCGTGCGAGCTGCTGTCGCACCTCGCGAACGTGGGC
This sequence comes from uncultured Actinomycetes bacterium, assembly GCA_963722525.1. Classification (GTDB taxonomy): domain Bacteria; phylum Actinomycetota; class Thermoleophilia; order Gaiellales; family F1-60-MAGs149; genus VFJZ01. Next base: position 3,693,270 of record CAVRMM010000002.1, read on the forward strand.
GACGCGAAGACGCTCGTCATCCACCCGGGCTCGACCACCCACCGGCGCCTCGATGACGAGGCTCTCGCCGCGAGCGGCGTGACGCCCGACATGATCCGTCTCTCGGTGGGCCTCGAGGACGTGGACGACCTCATCTGGGACATCGACCAGGCACTGGAGCGATCTGCATGACGACCCTCGACTGGCGCTACAAGGGCCTCCCGCTCGACCTGGGCGAGATCGAGCTGGCGGACATCGGCAAGCAGGGTTGGAACGTCCTCCGCGGCGACCTGCCGACGCCGGTGATGGTGCTGCTGCGCGACCCGCTGGCAGACAACATCGCAGCGATGGCGGCCTGGTGCGCGGAGCGCGGCCTGCTGCTCGCGCCGCACGGCAAGTCGACGATGGCGCCGCACATCTTCGAGCGCCAGCTGGCCGCCGGTGCCTGGGCGCTGACCTGCGCCACGCCGTGGCACCTGCGCGTCTACCGCGAGGTCGGCGTGCAGCGCGTCGTGTACGCCAACGAGCTGATCGAGCCGGCCGCGCTGCGCTACGTCGCGGGCGAGCTGGCCGCCGATCCCGGCTTCGAGCTGTACTGCCTGGCCGACTCGGTGGCGAGCGTCGAGATCATGCAGCGCGAGCTCGCCGCGGCCGGCGCCCCACGCGCCATCGGCGTGCTGGTCGAGGTCGGCCACGAGGGCGGCCGCTGCGGCTGCCGGACGTTGGACGAGGCCGTCGCCGTGGCCGAGGCGATCACCGCCGCGCCGCTGCTCGACCTGGCCGGCGTCGAGGCCTTCGAGGGCCTCCGTTCCGCCACCGACCTCGATGCCGCCCTGGCCGGCGTCGACGCGTTCATGGCCCGCCTGATCGAGGTGTTCGACCGCGTCGAGCACCTCCTGCCGGAGAAGCCGATCCTGACCGCCGGCGGCAGCGCGTTCTTCGACCGCGTCGCCGTGGCGTTCGAGAGCCGGCCGGTCAAGGCCGTGATCCGGAGCGGCTGCTACGTGACGCAGGACGGTGGGCACTACGACCGCGTCTCGCCGCTCGGCAGCGCCCGCGGCGGCCCGCTGCGCAACGCGATGGAGGTCTGGGGCGTCGTGCTGTCGCGCCCCGAGCCGGGCCTCGCCGTGACGAGCTTCGGCCGTCGCGACGTGCCGTACGACATGGGCCTGCCGGCGCCGGTGTGGCTCGCCCGCGCCGGCCAGCGGCGGCCGCTCGAGGGATGCGAGACGATCGCGCTCTCCGACCAGCATGGGCACGTGCGCGTGCCGGCCGACCTGGACATCCGCCCCGGCGACCTGCTCGGCGCGACGATCAGCCATCCCTGCGGCGCGTTCGACCGCTGGCGGCTGCTGCCCGTGGTCGACGACGCGTACGACGTGGTCGACGCGGTCGCGACGGTGTTCTGAGCCGCCGGGCCAACCGCCGACCGGGCGTTTGGATACAATCGACGAGATGGGAGACGGCCGGATCGAGGTCGTCAGCATCGTCGATCGCGTCTACGAGTCCGTGCGCACGCGCATTCTGGACGGCTCGCTCGAGCGAGGGGCGAGGCTGCGACAGGAGGCGCTCGCCGCAGAGCTCGGCGTCAGCCGCACGCCGCTGCGGGAGGCGCTCCGGCGGCTCGCCAGCGAGGGGCTCGTCGAGCTGGAGCCGAACCGCGGCGCGCGCATCCCCGACCTCTCCCGCGCCGACATGCTGAGCGCGTACGAGGCCCGGCTGGCGCTCGAGCCCGGCGCCGCCCGCCTCGCCGCGGGCAGCCGCGATCGCGACGCCCTGGAGCGCATGCGGACGGCGATCGACCGGCATCGCCGCGCCACCACGCACATCGCGCTGTTCGACGCCAACCGGGCGTTCCACCTCGCGCTCGTCGACGGCGCCCGCAACGAGCACCTGTCGAGGGTCGCCGGCATCCTCTGGGCCTCGCGCATCGGCGCGGTCATCTACGGCAAGCAAGACGAGACACCCGAGCAGGTCGCCGCCGACGCCGACGACCACGCCCGCATCGTGGAGGCCGTCGCAGCGGGCGACGCCGATCGGGCCGAGCTGCTCGTCCGGGAGCACGTCGGGCGACGCGCTCGAGGCGTTCCGGAGCTTCGTGTGATGGAGCCCGATCTCGGTCCCGTCCGCCGCCGGCGGCGCGAGGAGCTGCGCCGCCGCAACGAGGTGCGGCGCCGTCGCGGCGTCGCGCTCGCGGCCGTCGTGGTGCTGGTCGGTGCCGCTGCGGCCGGCTCGGCGATCACGCGCGGCGACGACTCGTCCGGCACGACGACCGCCGCCGACGGCACCACCGTCGGGGCGACGACCGGCACGGCCGCGGCGGTCACCGGCACCGGTGACGCGCCCGCCGCCACGACGACCGCCGCCGCGCCGCTCACCGACGTGGTGATCGGCTGGGCGGGCGACATGGTGCCCGCGTCGTCCACGGTCGCGCTGCCGTCCAATCCGTCGATCCTGCTGTCGGGCGTGAAGGACGTGCTGTCCTCGCCCGACGTGACGCTGGTCAACCTCGAGGGCACGCTGACCGAGGGCGGCGATTCGAAGTGCGGCGCCGGCTCCACCGACTGCTTCGCGTTCCGCTCGCCGCCCTCGTACGCGTCGGTGTTCAAGAAGGCGGGCATCGATGTCGTCAACCACGCGAACAACCACGCGTTCGACTTCGGCCAGTCGGGCTACACCGACACGCGGCGCGCCGTCCGGCGCGCCGGCCTGCGTTCCACCGGCGGGCCGAAGGACGTCACCGTGATCGAGCGCGACGGCGTCCGGATCGCGTTCGTCGGGTTCGCCTCGTACTCGTGGTCGGGGCCGCTCAACGACCCCGCCGGCGTCAAGGCGCTGGTGCAGCGCGCCGCCGACCGCGCGGACCTGGTCGTGGTCGCGTTCCACGGCGGCGCCGAGGGTTCCGACGCGCAGCACGTCCCGCGCGGCGGCGAGACGTATCTGGGGGAGGACCGCGGCAACCTGCGCAGGTTCGCGCGCACGGCCATCAACGCCGGCGCCGACCTGGTCGTCGGCTCGGGCCCGCACGTGGTGCGCGGGATGGAGTTCTACAAGGGCCACCTGATCGCCTACTCGGCCGGCAACTTCGTGGGCTACGGGGGCGTGTTCGGCCTGTCCGGCCCGACCGCCGTCTCCTACGTGCTCCACGTGCGCCTGCGGTCGGACGGGCGGTTCCGCTCGGCCAAGATCATCCCCACCCTGCTGACCGGCCAGGGCATCGCCGAGCACGACTCCTCCGAGCAGGCGATCACGCTGGTGCGGTCGCTCACACAGGACGATTTTCCGTCTTCGGGGGCACGAATCGCAGAAAGTGGTGCGATTCGGCCTCCGACGTAGTAATCTGCGACCGTCGGTCGAGTTGGCCGATACAGGAAAGAACGTCAGTGTGGTTCGCGGGTACGTGCACCTCCAGCGTTCGTGATCGGGAGGTGCCAATATGGCTACCGGAACCGTGAAGTGGTTCAACGACGCCAAGGGATTCGGCTTTGTCGAGCCCGATGAAGGCGGCAAGGACCTCTTCGTCCACTTCTCCAACATCGCAGCGTCGGGTTTCCGCTCGCTGCCGGAGGGTGCGAAGGTCGAGTACGAGGCGCGCCAGGGGACGAAGGGTCCCGAGGCGATCAACGTCACGCTGCTCTAAGCACTCCTTCTAGTAATTCGGCGCGGCGCTGCCCACGGGCAGCGCGGCCCGGCGGACAACGACGCCGGCGAGCACCCGCTCGCCGGCGTCGACGTCTATCTGGACACCCGGGGCCGCCAGCGCACGATCCAGCGCCGCGAGCGCGATCGCCCGGCCGGCGCGCCGCACCGACCGGGCGCCGCACCGCAGCTCGCCGACCTCGACCCCGTCGACGCGCAGCGTCGCGAGGGCGAACGGCGACGGCCCCTCGTGCTCGATCGCCACCAGCACGCGCGTGTCGTCGGTGGGGGCGAACTCGCCCATCCCCGCCAGCGCGGGCGCGACCGGATGCGGGAAGTCGCGCTCCAGGCAGGGCTCGGCGTCCTCGATGCGCACGGTCTCGAGCGCGATCGAGCCGACCGGCAGCGCGCCCAGCGCGACGAGCGAGTCCCAGCAGGCGCGGGCGCCCTCGCGGCCGCAGTAGATGGTGGCCCGCTCCGGCCCGGTGCCGCACAGCAGCGTGCTGGCGCCGCCGGGTGCGAAGTCGGTGCGCAGCGCGCCGGCGGCGGGCGACTCGCCGCCCAGCACGGCCGCGAGGCCGGGGCCGCGCAGCCGCATCCGCACGAGCTGGTCGCCGTGCTCGAGCAGGTGGACGCCCGCCTCCTCGAGGATGCGCTCCGCCGTCGGGTTGGAGCAGTCGATCATCAGCCGGTCGGGCGCGCGGCGCACCACCGTCGTGGTGGCCGTGATCTGGGCGCCGTCCAGGATGACGGCAGCGCGGACGTCGGCCGGACCGGGGTCGAACAGCCGGAAGCGCAGCACGCGCAGGAGCGAGCCGACGGCATCGATGCCGGCGACCTCGAGAAGCGCCCGCGGAGCGATCCGATCGATCGCGCAGCCGGACCTGATCGCGGCGTACTCCGCCTGCTCTCCCGCGTCGTAGGCCGGCGGGATCGAGCGGATCGGCGGCGGCGTGCTCATCGGCGGAGACTATCGCTACCCTGCCGCCGGTAAGCGACGCGGAGCTGGTGCATGGCAACGGAAGCCTGGGTGACGTTCGAAGCACGGATGCGTGAGATCGAGGACCTCTCGTCGACGCTCGGGCTCCTCGGCTGGGACGAGCAGACGTACTGCTCGCGCAAGGGTCGGCCGGCCCGCGCGCAGCACTCGGCGACGCTCGCGACGCTGACGCACGAACGGACGATCGACCCGGCCTACGGCGATGCGATCGAGACGCTGGCGGCGGACGGCGCCGAGCTGTCCGAGGCCGAGCGCGCGATGGTGCGGCTGGCCAAGCACGACCGCGACCGCAGCGTGAAGCTGCCGGCCGAACTGGTGCGCGCGCTGCGGCAGCAGGCGTCGCGCTCCAACGAGGCGTGGGAGCAGGCGCGGCAGGAGAAGGACTTCTCGATCTGGCAGCCCGAGCTCGAGGCCATGCTGGCCCTCAAGATCCAGCAGGCCGAGGCGCTCGCCGACGGCGGCGACCTGTACGACGCCCTGCTCGACGCGTACGAGCCCGGCATGACGGTGGCCGAGCTCGATCCGCTGCTCGAGGGCCTGCGGGCCGACCTGGTGCCGTTCGTCCAGCAGGTGCTCGACCGCCCGAAGCCCGATACGTCGTTCCTCGCCGGGCCGTACGACAAGGGCCGCCAGGAGCAGCTGACGCTGCGGCTGCTGCGCGACTTCGGCTTCGACTTCGAGGCCGGCCGGCAGGACATCTCGACGCACCCGTTCTGCGGCGGCCCCGGCCCGACGGACGTGCGGATGACGACGCGCTACTACGACTCGCTCGAGCCGGGGGCGCTGCTGTCGTCGATGCACGAGTGCGGTCACGGGCTGTACGAGCAGGGCATGCCGGCCGTCTACGCGCGCACCGCCGTCGGCGCACGCGCCGTCGCTCGGCCTGCACGAGTCGCAGTCGCGGTTCTGGGAGAACGTCGTCGGCCGGTCGCGTCCGTTCTGGTCGCATTACCTGCCGGTCGCGCAGGAGATCTTCCCGGAGCATCTCGCCGGCATCGGCCTGGACGACTTCGTGCGCGGCGTCAACGCGCGTCGAGGCGGGCGCGATCCGCGTCGACGCGGACGAGGTGACGTACAACCTGCACATCCTCGTGCGCTACGAGCTGGAGCGCGAGCTGCTCGGCGGCCGCCTCGCCGTCGCCGACCTGCCCGAGGCGTGGAACGCCCGCTACACGTCGTACCTCGGCTACACGCCGAAGAACGACCTCGAGGGCGTCATGCAGGACATCCACTGGGCGTGGGGCGAGATGGGGTACTTCGCGACGTACACCCTCGGCAACCTCTACTCGGCCGCGATCGCCGAGACGATGCGGGCGGAGCTCGACCTGGACGAGCTGATGGCGAGCGGCAACTTCGAGCCGATCCTGCAGTGGCTGCGCGAGCACATCCACTCGCAGGGCAGCATCCGCGAGAGCGACGACCTGATGCGAGAGGTGACGGGCCGCCCCCTGGGCCACGAGGCCTTCATGGGCTACCTGCGCGCGAAGTACAGCGCCCTGTACGGCATCTAGGGGACGACACACCCCCGCGCGCTTCGGCGCGTCTCCGATGAACGGGGTCTGACCCCAGAATCGCCCGGATTGGGGTCTGACCCCAGAACGTTTCCGCGCGGAAGGCGAACGGATCGCGCAACTGCGGATCGACGTCTCTGGTCCGGCGCAAAGCGCGCGCCGATCGTTACCGAAACCGCTGTAGGGTGGCCGCTACGGAGCGGTGCGGTCGTTCGCGACGAAGGCGGCGTGGGTGACCGGCATGGTGGCGCCCCACAGCTCCTCGACCGCGGCCGCGAAGACGCGGATCTCGCGCTGCGCCGTCTCGTCGTTGCGCAGCGACAGGAAGTGCATGATCGAGCGCGCGTTCACCGTCCAGTAGAACTCGGTGTAGATGCCGACGGGCAGCACGCTGCGCGCGACCTCCTTCGCGACGCCGTCGTCGAGCAGCGCGCGGTACGTCGCGTAGGCCGACGGCGTACGCCGCCTGCATCGCCGACCGCGTCTTCTCCGCCAGCTCGGGCTCGACCGGCTCGAACGTGTACGCACCCGGCTTGCCGACCTGCGTGCGCACGTCGGCCGCGGCGGGCAGGTAGAACGCGTCGGCCAGCTCGGTGTAGCGCCCCGACATCTCGTTGAACGACCCGACGCGGTGGCGGAACCACTCGCGCGCCACGAAGATCGGGCAGCGGACGTGGAAGCGGAACGCGTTGTGCTCGAACGGCGTGCCGTGGCGCTCGCGCATCAGGAACCGGACGAGGCCCTTGTTGCGGTCGTCGAGCTCGTCGGCGTGCGATCCGAACGACACCCGCGCCGCGTTCACGACCGACAGGTCGTCGCCCATCTGGGCGTCGAGCCGCACGAAGCCGTCGTCGAGCAGGTCGATCCGCGTCACGGCCGCCAGTCTATCGACCGGCGTCCCGGCTCAGGCGACGCGCACGATCCAGTCGGTCGTCCACTTCGGGTCGCCGTCGGCGGGCTCGCTCGTGACCCACACGCGCTTGAACCCGTCGGCCGCGGACGGCACCGGCACCGTCACCGTCGCCTTGCCGGAGGCGTCGGGCTCGATGGCGCCCAGCGAGATGCGCTGCTTCGGATCGGGGCCGATCCACACCTCGTACGTGGCGCCGTTCGCCGGCGGCTTCACGTCGCTCAGCTCGATCCGCAGCGCCGGGGCGCCGTCGACCGTGCCCTTCACGAGCGTGCCCTTCGCGCCCGCCCAGGTATCGGCCGTGAGCATCGTCTGCGACTCGATCGGGCGGAAGCCGTCGGACGAGCCGCCGGTGAAGGCCGCGATGGCGAATGCCACCGTCGCCGCCGCGAGACCGACCGTGGCGACGCGCCACGTGGTGATGCTCTGGAACCGTTGCCGCAGACCGGCCGCGCGCGGCTCGGCCACGGGCCCGGTGATGTCGCGGATGCGCGCCTCGAGTGCCTCGGAGGGCTCGGGCAGCGGGCCGCTGGCGCGGACGAGCCCGTCGACGTAGCGCAGGTCGTCGAGCTCGGAGCGGCACTCGGGACAGACGGAGACGTGCGCGCGCAGCGCCGACGTCTTCGTCGGATCGGCGAGGCCGGGCACCAGCAGGTCGGCGAGCTGCAGCCGTGCGTCCTCGTGGTCGATCACAGCGTCTCCGCCGGGGCGAGCGACTCGGCCAGCCGCGCGAGCGCGTTGCGGGTTCGCGTCTTGACGGTGCCGAGCGGTACGTCGATGCGCTCGGCGATCTCGGACTGCGTGAGACCCTGGAAGTACGCCAGCTCGATCACCTCGCGCGCGCGAGGGTTGAGTGAGGCCAGCGCGACGTGGATGCGGAAGCGCTCGGCCGAGCGCAGCGCTGCATCGTCGGGGCCGATGCCGGGGTCGACGGTGTCGGGAGCGTCTTCGAGAATGGTCATCCTGCGCCGGCGGGCGACGTCGCGGGCGGCGTTGCGGGCGATGGTGAAGATCCACCCGGACGGAGCGCCCCGTTCGGGATCGTACGTCGCCGCGACCCGCCAGATGGTGGCGAACGTCTCCTGCGCGACGTCCTCGGCCGCGGCGTCGTCGGCGAGCATCCGCCGGCCGAGCGCGAGCACGGGTCCAGACAGACGCCGCCACAGCGTGGTGAACGCCTCCGCGTCACCGTCGCCGATGCGGACCAGCAGGTCGCCGTCCGTCACTTCAGGGGACATTGGACCAGTATGCACCCGGTCAGGGCTGCTGATAAGACTGACCACCGTAGGAGATACGCAAACGGTCACAGGACGGTTTTGCGTCAGAGCGCGAGCCGGCCGCCGTCGACGACGAGTTCGGTGCCGGTCACGTACGGCGCCGTCAGCAGATAGCGGACGGCGCCCGCGATGTCGGAGGGCTCGCCGACGCGCTGCAGCGGCACGTTGCGGGTCAGTTCGTCACCCTCGTCGCCCTCGGGCAGCAGCACCGTGCCCGGCTGGATGATCGAGACCCGGACGCGCGGCGCCAGCGAGCGGGCGAGGCCGCGCACCAGGGGGCGCAGCGCGCCCTTGGCGGCGGAGTGCGGCAGGAACGAGGGCCACCCGGCGATGCCGGCCACGTCGCCGATGAACACGATCGCGCCGCCGTCGGACAGCAGGCGCCCGGCGGCCTGGGCGACGAACAGCCCGCCGCGCAGCGTCGCCCCGATCGCCTCCTCGAACAGCTCCGGCGTGACGTCGGCGAGCGCGACCGGGCGGAACCCGGCGGAGGCGGCGTGGACGACGCCGTCGAGCCCGCCGAGCAGCCGCGCCGCCTCCTCGACCGCGGCCACGGCCTGCGCGGGATCGGCCAGGTCGGCGCGCACCGCCTGCACGCCCGCGGCGGCGAGTCGCTCCACGGGCGGCGCACCGCGGTACGTCACGCACACGGCGGCCCCCGCGGCGGCGAGATCCAGCGCGATGGCGGCGCCGAGGCGGCGCCCGCCGCCGGTGACGAGGACCTTCGCGTCCGGGAGATCGACCATGCCGGTACGCTAGCGCCGGTGACCGCGCCCAACTGGATCTCCGTCGCGCGCATCATCCTGGTGCCGGTCTGCGTGGCGCTGTTGCTGGCGGGCGGCGAGGGCCAGATCCGGCTGGCGGCGGCGGTGTTCGTGGTCGCGGCGCTGAGTGACTTCCTGGACGGCTACGTGGCGCGGGCGCGCAACTCGTCGACGACGTTCGGCAAGTTCGTCGATCCGCTCGCCGACAAGCTGCTCGTCACGTGTGTGCTGATCGCCCTGGTGGAGATGCAGCGCGTCGCCGCGTGGGTGGCGATGGTGATCGTGGCGCGCGAGTTCGCCGTCTCCGGCCTGCGCATGATCGCGGCGTCGAGCGAGGTGATCGCGGCCTCGCCGCTCGCGAAGTGGAAGACGTTCGCGCAGATGGTCGCGATCCTGGCGCTGATGCTCAACACCGAGCACGACCTCGTCAACGACGTGCTGGTCGGTGCGGCGGTGGTGCTCACCGTGGCCAGCGCCGTGCAGTACTTCTGGGCCGCGCGCGGGCACCTGCTCGGCGACGCGGCGGGACGCCCGTGACCGCCGGCCAGGTCGTGCTGGCGGTGGCGGCCTACCTGGGTGGCTCGCTGCCGTTCGGCTACTGGGCCGGCCGCCTCCACGGCATCGACATCCGCCAGGAGGGGTCGGGCAACACCGGCGCGACCAATGTCTGGCGCGTCGTGGGAAAGCGCGCCGGCATCCCGGTGCTGCTGCTCGACATGGCGAAGGGGTTCGTGCCCGCGCTGATCGGCCTGCAGATCGCCGGTGCCGGCACCGCGATCGTCGCGGGCGCGGCGGCGGTTGCGGGACACACCTTCCCGATCCTGCTCGGCTTCGGCGGCGGCAAGGGCGTCGCCACCAGCGCCGGCGTCGTGCTGGCGGTGACGCCGGTGCACGGCATCGGGCTGGTGCTCGTGTTCGCAATCGTGTTATGGCTGTTCCGATATGTCTCGCTGGCCTCGATGGTGGTCGCCGTGCTGTATCCGCTGACCTGCCTGGCGACGGGCCAGCCCTGGCCGGTGATCGTGTTCGGCGCGATCGCGGCGCTCGGCATCGTCGCCCGCCACCGCGCCAACATCGGACGCCTGCGGGCCGGGACCGAGTCGCAGACTCGCTCGTTCGGCCGCGGCGCCCCCGGACGAGGAGCGACATGACGCAGGATCCGATCCATCTCGGACGTCTCATGAGCGCGATCGCGCACGACCTGCGGACGCCGCTCGCGACCATCTACGGCTTCGCGAAGACCATCGAGCGCGGCGGCGGGCTGGACGAACGGCAGGAACGCTTCCTCGGCCTCATCATCGCGGCCGCCGCCGACATGGACCGGATGATCGAGAACGTCTCGACCGTCGGGCACATCGCGGAGGAGCGGATGTCGCTCACCAGGACGGCGGTGGGAACCGACGCGCTCGCCCAGGCCGCGGTCGACGCCGTCCCGGAGCGCGCCGACGGCCGCGCCGTCGTCCTGCGGCCGGGCACCTCGGCGCTGGTCGACACCGACGCCGACCGTGCCGCCCGCGCGGTGGCGCTCGTGGCCGAGGCGGCGCTGCGGCTCGAGCCGAGCCGCCAGGAGGCCTACCTGCAGCCCGACGGCACGACCATCCGGACCGGCCCCTTCTCGGCGCAGCTGATGCCCGGCCTCGCCGCGCACGGCCGTGACGTGCCGGTCGAGACCGCCCGCATCGTGCTGGCACACCTCGGCGCGACGCTCGTCACCGAGGGCGAGGAGCTGGTCGTCCGGTTCGACGCGGCCTAGAGGGTGCCTAGCGCAGCAGCTTGCTCATGCGCCGGTCGGCGAGCACCTTGCCGCCGGTCTGGCAGCGGGCGCAGTAGACGATGCGGTTCGACTCGAAGTCGATGAAGCGCAGCGTGTCGCCGCACCGCGGGCAGGGCTCGCCGTCGTGCCCGTGGATGCGCAGCAGCCGCCCGTCGTTGCGCAGCGGCAGCACCGGGCCCTGACGCTCGTTGCACTCGGCCACGCCGCGCTCCAGCACCTCGCGGATCGCGGGGAAGAGGCGCGCGCGGCCCTCGGCGTCGAGCCGCGTCGAGATCGTGAACGGCGACAGCATCGCCGCGTGCAGGATCTCGTCCGCGAACGCGCGGCCGATACCGGCGATCGCGCGCCCGTCGCGCAGCAGCGCGTTCAGCTGACGCGGGGCGTGGTCGAGCACCGCCTCGAACGCCGCGACGTCGAACCCGTCGTCGAGCGGCTCCGGGCCGAGGTGGCCGAGCAGGCCGTCGAGGCCGGCGGCGTCGTACAAACCGACGCGCATGCTCTTGCGCGTGCCGCCCTCGGTCGCCAGCAGCGCACCGCCGTCGGCGAAGTGCACCTCGAGCACCGGTGTCTTCGGCCGCTTTGCCGTCTCCGGCGCGTACCAGCCGATGCGCCCCATCGTCATCAGGTGCACGGCCAGCGTCAGGTCGTCGGTGTCGAACAGCAGGTGCTTGCCGCGGCGGCGCACGCCCGTGAACGTCCGGCCGGTGAGCGTCTCCAGCGGCGGCGCGCCGGTCTTCAGCACCGCGAAGTGCGCGCGCGGCGTCCGGACGACCGGCGCGGCGGTGACCGGCGGCCCGATGGCCGCCACGAGGGCTTCCAGCTCCGGTAGCTCCGGCATGGGGTGAGAGTACTGCGCCGCGGGCGCCGGCGGGGCCGAAGTAGGCTCTCGCAGATGAGCGCCGAGTGCGAGGTGAGCCTGGTCCGGGGCGGGATGGTCGAGTCGGTGCACGAGGTCGCCGTGGTCGTGGTCGGCCCGGGCGGCGCGGTCGTGGCGGAGACGCCGGGCGCGTCCGCCCTGCCCGTGTTCCTGCGCTCCGCGGCGAAGCCGTTCCAGGCCGGGCCCGCGGTGCGCGCCGGCGTGCTCGAGCGCCTCGGGCTGGACGACCGCCACCTCGCGCTCGCGTGCGCGTCACATCTCGGCCAGCCCCGGCACATCGCGCTGGCCGAGGAGATGCTGGCCGCGGCGGGCCTGGACGCCGGCGACCTTCGGTGCGGCCCCGGCGACGACGGCGATCCGCTCTCCCACATGTGCTCCGGCAACCACGCCCTCGGCCTCGCGCTGTGCGTGTGCGAGGGCTGGCCGACGGCGGGCTACCTCGATCCGGCGCACCCGCTGCAGGTGACGATGCGGGAGGCGCTCGAGGCGGTCTCGGGCACCGTCGCGGAGGAGGCGGTCGACGGCTGCGGCATGCGCGCCTACCGGCTGCCGCTCGGCCGGTACGCCGCGGTGTTCGGTGCCCTCGGAGCCGCCGGCGGCACGCTCGGCCGGTGCGCGGCCGCCATGCGCGCCCACCCCGACCTGGTGCGCGGCGCCGGCGAGGTGGACAGCGAGCTGATGCGCGCCGAGCCCGGGCTCGTCGCGAAGGTGGGGGCCGAGGCGACGATCGGCGTCGGTCTCGCCGACGGCCGCGGCCTCGCGCTGAAGGTGCGCGACGGCACGTGGCGCGCGATGGAGCCGGCGGCGGTTCACGCCACCCGCGCCGCCCTCGGTCTCGCCGCCGCCGGGGAGGCCCTGGAGCGTCACGCGGTGCCCCCGATCGCGAACGCGAGCGGCGATGTGGTCGGTTCGCTGGTGATCCGCATGGAACTTATGCGTGAAACCATGTAAATCTCCGACGCCGCGGGAGTTGCGATCGGCACGAGGTCCGCCATAATCCGGCGCCGGAGGGAGTATGGGCGGGGCCTGGGAAGCTGCGTTCGTCCTCCGTGGGGAAGGGGTGGTGTACGCGGTGAACGGTGTTCGATGCTAACGGTCGACATCCAGTTGCCCGATGTCGAGGAGCTGCAGAAGCTCGTCGAGATCGGGCTCGAGCGCGGGTTCGTGACGTACGACGAGGTGTCGTCCGTCGTCGATGAGGTCGAGCTGACCAAGGAGCAGGTGGAGGATTTCTACGCCTACCTGTTCGAGCACGGCGTGGGGCTGGCGGACGCCGAGGGCAACCTCGTCGGCACGCCGGCCGCCGAGACGAAGACGCCCGAGATCGACCTCACGGTCGAGCCGAGCCTCGACTCGCTGCGCCTCTACCTGCGTGAGATCGGCCGGGTGCCGCTGTTGACGGGCGAGCAGGAGATCTCGCTCGCCAAGCGCATCGAGCGCGGTGATCTGATCGCCAAGCGCCAGATGACCGAGGCCAACCTGCGGCTCGTGGTGTCGATCGCCAAGGGCTACCAGGGCCGGGGCCTGACGTTGCTCGACCTGATCCAGGAGGGCATCGCTGGGCCTGATCCGCGCGGTCGAGAAGTTCGACTACCGGAGGGGCTTCAAGTTCTCCACCTACGCGACGTGGTGGATCCGGCAGGCCGTCACGCGGGCGATCGCCGACAAGTCGCGCACGATCCGCATCCCGGTGCACATGGTCGAGAAGCTCAACAAGGTGATCCACACGGAGCGCCAGCTCGTGCAGCGCCTGGGCCGCGAGCCGCGTCCGGACGAGATCGCGAGCGAGCTGCGCATGGCGGTCACCGAGGTGCGCGAGATCCAGCGCATGTCGCAGCTGCCGATCTCGCTCGAGCGTCCCGTGGGCGAGGAGGACGACTCGCAGTTCGGCGACTTCGTCGAGGACATCACCGCCGAGAGCCCGTACGCCTCGGCCACGCTCAACCTGCGGCGCGAGGACATCGATCGCGTGCTGTGCTCGCTGCCCGATCGCGACCGGCGGGTGCTCGAGCTGCGCTACGGCCTGAACGGCCAGCAGCCGTGCACGCTGGAGGAGGTCGGGCGGCAGTTCGGCGTCACCCGCGAGCGCATCCGGCAGATCGAGAACAACACGCTGAAGCGTCTCGAGACCCTGCCCGAGTCCCAGGGCCTGCGCGACGCGATGGCGGAGGCCTGACCGCTGCTTTTGCCGTGAGGCTTCGGTAGAGTCCGAAGTCGAGGGAGCGTGCCCGAGTGGCTAAAGGGGATGGGCTGTAAACCCATTGGCATTGCCTACGTTGGTTCGAATCCAACCGCTCCCATGGCCGGTCGGGGCGAGCGTCATCCTCGTTGAGACCGCGCCGATCGGCAGCTCGCTCCCGGAGATGGTGGCGCGGTTGCGTCCCGTCTCCTTCGCGCTGTAGAGCGCGACATCCGCGCGGGCGAGGAGGCTCTCCGGGTCGTTGCCGCACGGACGCCCGCGCCGCGCCGATCGACACCGCCACGGTGAGGTGCGTCGGGCCGCCGATGCTGATCGGATGCGTGCAGACGGCGAGCCGCAGGCGCTCGGCGAGCACCTGCAGCTGGGCGTCGTCCTCGACGCCGGCGAGCAGCACGCAGAACTCCTCGCCGCCCCAGCGGGCGACGACGTCGTCGGGGCGCGTCGCCTGCTTCAGCCGTCGCGCGACGGTGCGCAGGACATCGTCTCCGACGCCGTGGCCGTACTCGTCGTTGATCTGCTTGAAGTGATCCACGTCGACCATCGCGACGGCGATCAGCGAACCGGGGTTCGCCAGCCGGTCGCGCAGCTCGACGTCCAGGTGGCGCCGGTTGTAGAGCTCGGTCAGGGGGTCGACGATCGAGAGGTGCTCGAGCTGGTCGACGAGCGCCGCCCGCTCGCGTTCCAGCGCCCGCTCGACCGAGATGTCGCGCACCGCACCGGTGACGAAGACGCGCCCGTCCTGCTCGGTCACGCGCCACCGGTCGCGCACCCAGCGCACGATGCCGTCGGCGCCGACGAGCCGGTACTCGTGCTGGACGACGTCGCCCACGCGGTCGAGCATCCCGCTGAACTTCCACACCTCGTGGTACCCGGCCGCGTCCTCGGGATGGACGCAGCCGTCGTACGCCGCCAGCAGGGCGGCGGTCGGCTCGTCCGATCCCAGCAGGGTCGCGAGGCCCGGTCCGCTGGCGGACATGTCGAGCTCCGCGGCCGTCGTCAGCTCGCCGCTGTAGAGGAACTCGCCGATCACCTCGGCCGAGCGCGCGAACGCCGCCCGGGCCGTCTCCGCATCGGTCGTCGCGTCGCGGATGCGACGCAGCAGCTCCGTGCGGTCGGACACTTCCTTCACCAGGATGACGCGGGAGCCGTCCGCCGGGTCGACGCTGGCCGTGGCGATCGCCGGGAAGCGCTCGCCGTTTTTCCGCCGGTAGACCAGCTCGTGCTCGCCGTAGCCGTCGCCCTGCACGCCCTCGATGAACGTCCGCATCGCCGGGACCTCGTCGTCGGGCCAGAACGGCAGCGGCTGCACGGCACCGATCAGCTCCGACTCGGAGAAGCCCGTCATCGCGCACATGGCCTCGTTCACGTACAGCCGAGTCACATCTCGCGATAGGTCGTTCTCCCCTCCTATCGGCACCCACGGCCGGTGCCCTGAACGGCGTCGGGCACCGGAGCGGGCCGAGCACCTCCCGGACGGGCACGTGATGGGCCAAACAGACTGGTAGACTGACGGTGTTCCGCCCTAACCCCTGGCGTCGATATGCCGACCTCAACCCACTGGAAGGCCATCGTTGCGGCCGCTGATCGGTCGCACGTGGGTGGCGCGGGTTCGCGCGTTGGAGGCCAGATGCTCGTCCAGCCCGACAGCTGGATGGTTCGCGAGGTGGCTCGGCAATGCGTCGTCCGCGACGCGAACGAGGTGCTGGAGCTCGCCAATCAGGCGCTCGGTCCTTGTGTCGCACGCGGGCTGCTGCAGTGCGAGTGCGACGACCCGGCCTGCCAGGCGCAGATCTCGGCCACGCACGCCGAGTACGAGGCGGTGCGTTCCAGCGGCAGCCTGTTCCTGGTCGCGGTCGACCACGAGAATCCGGAAAACGCCTGCGTCGTGTGGGAGGGCGACCGGTACGCCGTCATCGACGTCGTCGTCGGCGCCGCGCGGTACGCCGTCCGGGCGCAGAACCCCCGTCACTCGTGGGTCGAGCGGCGTGCGTTGCGGCGCGACACCGGACGTCCCGGAGATGCGATGTGAGCGCCGAGCAACTCCGGGTCCTGATTGCGAACGAGCGCGCGGACCGCATCGCGCTGGTGACGACCCTGGTCGCCAAGCTCGGGCACACGGTCATCGCTGGCTCCACCGATGTCGCGGGCATCGGCGCACTAACGACGCGCGAGCATCCCGACGTGGCGCTGGTCGGACTCGGAACGAGCTCGGCGCATGCACTGGAGCTGATCGAGCGCATCGTGCGCGAGGCCGACTGCCCGGTGATCGCGGTCCTCGAGAACCGCGATCCCACGTTCGTCGGCGAGGCTGCCAAGCGCGGCGTGTTCGCCTACATCGTGGACAGCACGCCGGACGAGCTGCAGAGCGCCCTCGACATCACGCTGCACCGGTTCGCCGAGTACCACCACCTGCAGGGCGCGTTCGGGCGCCGGGCCAGCACCGAGCGGGCGAAGGGCATCCTCATGGAACGCCACAACATCGACGAGCACGCGGCGTTCGAGATGCTGCGCGACCACTCCCGGCGCTCCGGGCGCAAGCTGATCGACATCGTGGCGGCGGTGCTCGAGGGTCACCTGCTGCTACCGGCCGGAGGCGGGCCGGGGCAGCGCAGGTCCGGCGCGCCCGGGGTCGACGGCGCGGGCGTCTAGGTGCCGCCGGCGGCGAGGCCGCCGGTGTGGACGATCTCGTCCAGCTCGAGCGGCGCGAAGAGCGCGAGCAGCTCGTCGACGACGGGCAGGCGCTGGCTGCGCGCCGAGGTGACGATGCCGATGGTGCGCGTCAGCACCGGGTCGACGAGCGGGATCGCGCGGAGGCCGGCGGGCAGTGCCTGGGTCACCACCCAGGTCTGGGCGGTGACGCCGGGGATGCCGCTGCGGGCATGCGCAAGCACGGCGGACACGGAGTTGGTCTCGACCACGGGCTCGGGCACGACACCGGCGGCCGCGAAGGCGCTGTCGACGATGCGGCGGTGCTGCATGTCGGGCGTCAGCAGGCACAGCGGCAGCGTCGCCGCCTCGGCCCACCCGATCGTGGTGCGGTCGCCGAGCTCGCCGTCGGCCGGCGCCAGCAGCAGGTAGCGCTCGCGCCAGAGGGGCCGCATGTCGACGTCGGCGAGCGGCTCGTTGTCCAGGTACGTGAGCCCTGCGTCCAGCTCGCCGTGGGCCAGGCCGTGGGCGATCTCGCGCGAGGTCATCGAGTGCAGTGTCACGCGCATGCGCGGGTGGTGCTCGCGAAAGCGCGTCGTGACGAGCGACGAGGTGGGCAGTGAGGTCGGGATGGCGCCCAGGCGCAGCGTCCCGATCAGGCCCTCGCGCAGGCGCGAGACCTCCTGCTCGAGGCCGCGCAGGTTGTCGACGGCACGCTGCGCCCACGTCAGCACCCGCTCGCCCTCGGGTGTCAGGCCCTCGAACCGCCGGCCGCGCACCACCAGCGGCACGCCGAGCTCGCGCTCGAGGCTGCGGATCGCCTCCGACAGCGCCGGCTGCGACACGTGGCACGCCGCCGCGGCGCGTCCGAAGTGCCGTTCGCGGTCGAGTGCGACGAGGTATTCGAGCTGGCGCGGGAACACGGAGACCTATCGTAGATCGCAAGATAGATCGGCGCCACCTATGGAACTAGGGTAGCCCCCCAAAGCGCACGACGAGCGCGCGCCCCGTGCCAGAACACGGACCGTCCGCGCCCTGTCGCCCGATCCGTGCGGCTCCCGCGCGGAAACGTTCTGGGGTCAGACCCCAGGAACGGCCTTTTTGGGGTCAGACCCCGCGCATGGAAGCCGCACGAAAGCGCGCGGGAGTGCCTCAGTCCCAGCGGCGCAGCACCGTCGCGTCCTCCTGCGTGAGGATCGCGAAGCACGCCGGGCAGGGGCCCTCGAGGCGGTCAGTGCCGCCGGCGTCGCGCCACAGGCGGCCGCGCCACGGCTCGAGCTGGAAACCGCACGCCCTGCACGGCCCGGGCACGACGTCCTGCTCGTACGGCACCGACACCAGCGTCTCGCAGCGGTGGCAGACGAACTGCTCGAACGCGAAGCTCAGGCTGAAGCCCGTCCGCAGCTCGTGCGTCGCGCCGCAGCCGCACCGCAACTCGTAGTCGACGCCTCCCATCGCCGCATGGTCGCATCCCGCGCGGGTGCGATCCCGGTTACGAGACAAGTCAGGAAATGGTCAGGAACTGCAGGGAACGACCCGCAGCAGCCGTACCATGTCGTCATGGCGGTCGCTGGAGAAACGCGCGAGGCGCGCGACATCCCCTACACGATCTACGGGCGCCGCCGGCGCCCGTGGCTCAGGCACACCGCCATCATCGGCTCCGCGGTGGGCGCGCTGCTGGTCGTCGGACTGGGCGCCAACGCGTGGACGACCCGCGACGTGATCCAGCCCGGCGTGTCGGTCGGCGGCGTCGACGTGGGCGGCATGTCGAAGACGGAGGCGCGCGCGCTGCTCGCGCGCGAGATCGGCGACCGGCTCGGTCGGCCGGTGCAGGTCCGCACCTCCGCCGGCACCGTCGCCGTCGTGCCCGGCGCGAGCGGCATCGGCATCGATCTCGACAAGGCGCTCGCGGCCGCGTACTCCAGCGGGCGCATCGAGGCGCGGCTGCTGCCGCACCTGTGGTCGACGCAGATCGATCCGCCGCTCGAGATCACGAGCACGAACTTCCTGCCCGAGGAGCTCGCGCAGCTGCAGGCCGAGCCCAAGGACGCCGAGCTCGTGGTCAAGGGCGACGGCACGGCCCGCGTCGTCGACGGCCAGGCCGGCGCGGCGTTCGACACGCCGGCCACCCTGCGCCTGATCGGCCTGGCCGGGCTCGCCGGCCGGACGAGCGTCGACGTACCCGTCCAGCAGCGCCAGCCGGCCATCTCCACCGACGCCGCGCAGGCCGCGATGCTACGCGCGCTGCAGCTGCTCGCCGAGCCGATCCCGCTGCGGTTCAACGGCAGGCGCGTCGGCACGCTGACGCCGAAGCAGCTGGCACCCCTGCTGAAGGCCGCGCCCGCCGGTGGCGACGTGGCGCTGTCGATCGAGCCGAAGGGCCTCGCGCCGCTGCTGAAGCCGATCGCGAAGAAGGTCGAGCGGGCGCCGCGCGACGCCTCGTTCACCACCGACGGCAAGAACGCGCACATCAAGCCCGACCGCGACGGCCTTAAGGTGAACGCCACGCTGACGGCGACGAACATCGTGTCGGCCGGTACGGGCGAGACGCAGAACGCGCGCGTCGGCGTCACCCGCAAGGAAGCGAAGTTCACCACCGAGGACGCGAAGAAGCTCGGCATCAACGTGCGCCTCTTCACGAAGCCGATCACGACGCAGATGGGCGGCTCGTCGGGCAACCGCATCCACAACGTGCACCTGCTCGCCGACATGCTCGACGGCAAGATCATCAAGCCCGGCCAGGCGTTCGACTTCAACAAGGTGGTCGGCCAGCGCACCGCCGAGCGTGGGTTCAAGGTCGGTCAGCAGATCGAGAACGGGCAGCTCGTCCCGGCCATCGGCGGCGGCGTCTGCCAGGTCGTGACGACGCTGTACGACGCCGCGTTCTACGCCGGGCTGAAGATCACCGACCGCCGCAACCACGACTTCTACATCTCGCACTACCCGCTCGGCATGGACGCCACGGTGTCGTGGGGCGGCCCCGAGTTCCGGTTCGTGAACACGCTCAAGCACGCGATCCTGATCAAGACGTCGTACACCAACTCGACCATGTCGGTGCAGCTGTACGGCACGCGCGAGGGCATCACGGTCACCCAGAAGACCAGCGCGAAGTCGAACTTCACGTCGGCCGGCGTCCGCAAGATCCCCGATCCCGCGGTGGCGCCGGGCGAAGAGGTGCGCACGGGCGGCGGCACCGGCGGCTTCACGGTCACCGTCTTCCGCACGGTGAAGCGCAACGGCAAGGTGATCCGCAAGGACCAGTTCACGTCGCGCTACACGCCGCAGGAACGTGATCATCAAAGTCGGTCCGGCGAAGCCCAAGGACAAGGCGAAGGATCCGGCCGCCAGCGGCGAGCCCGACCCGACCGCCTAGCGGGCCCTCGGCCCGCGGCCGGCGAGCGGCCGCAGCACATCGGGCAGCCACCAGTTCCAGCGGCCCATCAGCATCATCAGGCTCGGCACGATCAGGGCCCGGATCAGCGTCGCGTCGAGCAGGATCGCGGCCGCCAGGCCGAACCCGAACTGCTGCATCTCGATGAACCGCGAGGCCGCGAGGCCGCAGAACGCGATCACCATGATCAGCGCCGCCGACGTGATCAGCTTGCCGGTCTTCGCCAGCCCGGCGGCGACGGCCCGCGCGTTGTCGGGCACCTCGTCGTACTCCTCGCGCATGCGTGACAGCAGGAACACCTCGTAGTCCATCGAGAGGCCGAACAGGAACGCGAACAGGAACAGCGGGATCCACACGGCGATCTGCTCGGTCTGGTGGAAGCCGACCAGGTCGGCGCCGATGCCGTGCTGGAAGACGGCCACCAGCAGGCCGTAGGCGCCGGCCACCGAGAGCGCGTTCATCAGCACCGCCTTCACCGGCAGCACCACGGAGCGGAAGGCGCGGAACAGCACCGCCACCGTCGCCGCGACGACGATCAGCGCGATCCACCAGAAGTCGGCGTACAGCGCCTGCTGGAAGTCGTAGAACACCGCCGGGCCGCCGCCCACGACGAACGAGCCGGCGGGCAGCAGCCCGGGCAGTACGGCGAGGCGCAGGTGCCGCACGAGCTCGTTCGACGCGGCCGACCCGATCTCGTCGTCGCTGAACACGTTGACGAGCGTTCCCGGTCGGCCCCGGCACGACGACGGCCTCGCGCACGCCGGCCGCGACCCGGATCTGCGGCACCGCGCGCTCGACCTCGGCGGCCGGCCGGTCGACCAGGATCCGCACGGGCGCGACGCCGCCGGATCCGAACTCGGCGGCCAGCAGCTTGACGCCCTCCGAGCCCGGCCCCGTGCCGGGATAGACCGCGAGCGGCGTCGAGCCGAGGGCGATGTCGCGCACCGGCGCGGCGGCGAGGACGATCACCGCGCCGCCGACGAGCAGGAACACCAGCGGCGCGCGCATGATGTGCTCGGCGATCGCGCCGCCACGGCCGCGACTCGGACGACTGGCAGCACGCGCTCGGGCACGACCCGCAGGCTGTTGATGCGGTGGCCGAGCATCGCCATCAGCGCCGGCAGCAGGGTCAGCGCGGCGGCGATGGTGACGATCGGGATGAGGATGCCGGCGAGCCCGAACGACTGCACGAACGGCACGCGCACCAGCAGCAGCACGCCGAGGCCGATGCCGACCGTGACGCCGGAGAACACCACGGCGCGCACGGCGGTCTGCATCGTCGCGGCGACCGCGTCGGGGATCTTCGCGGCCGGCGTGCAGCTCCTCGCGGAAGCGGTAGACGACCAGCAGCGAGTAGTCGATCGCGATGCCCAGCCCGACCAGCGTCACGACGTTCGGCGCGAACACCGTGACGTCGGTGATATGCGAGAGCGCGAACACGATCGACAGCACGATCGGGATCACGAACAGCGCCAGCAGCAGCGGCACCGCACCGGCGACGATGCTGCCCAGCACGACGACGAGCACGATCAGCGACAGCGCGCCCGCCACCAGCTCGGCGCGCACGAGGTCGTCGCGCAGCGCCGGGTTCATTTCCAGCTGCACCACCGGCCCGCCCGAGACCAGCACCGTGAACGGCCGAGGCGCCGACGTCGCGACCCGGCGTGCGGCGGGCACGCTGTCCTGCGCCTCGACCTGGTCGTCGAACGGGATGTTGATGTACCCGACGAGACCGGACGGGCCGATGGCCGCTGCGCCGGTCGGCGACGAGAACGGCGAGTCGATCTTGCGGCCTCCGAACGCCGCGCGCGCGTCGGCCACCAGTTGCTCGATCGCGGGCCGCTCGGCCTCGAGCGGCGTCGCGCTGCGCAGCACGAACTGGATCGGCTCGGTGCGGGGGATGCCGAACTCCGCTGCCAGCCGCTTGCCCGCCACGACGCTCTCGGAGCCGGGCAGCTCCTGGCGCGGTGTCAGCGCGTCACCGGCGACGAGCATGAACGCCACGGCGCTCACGAGGACGGCAATCCAGACACCGAGGACGATGCGCCTGCGGCGGTAGACGAGAGCTGCGAGGCGCTGCATGGGCGCGGGGGGTTGTAGCAGCGCCTGGCCACCGACCCCGCGATCCCGCTATCAAACTCATCGTGTCAGGTCGCGCATGCGTTTCGCGCAGACGGCGCTGTGTAAACTGCGGCTGTGCTGGAGGCCCAGCTCAGCGATGTCACCGGACTCCCGGGCACGCGGCGGCAGCTCCTCGAGGTGCTGAAGCGGCGCGGTGAGGCACGGGCCGAAGAGCTCGCGGAGGCCCTGGGCGTGACGGTGTCGGCGGCCCGCCAGCATCTCGCCGCGCTGCAGGCCGCAGGGCTCGTCTCGTATCGCGAGCTGAAGGGCACGCCGGGCCGGCCGAAGCACGTGTACCACCTGACGGCGGCCGCCGAGGAGCTGTTCCCGAAGTCGTACGACGAGTTCGCGACCGACCTCCTGGTGTTCGTGGGGGAGGAGGCGCCCGACCTGCTCGAGCGCCTGTTCGAGAAGCGCCGCCAGGCGCGTCTCGTCCGCACCCGCGAGCGGCTGGCCGGCAAGGCGTTCGACGCCCGCCTGGCCGAGATCGCCGCGATCCTGGACGAGGACGGCTACCTGACGGCGGTCGAGCGCCTGGACGACGGCACCTACGTCCTGCAGGAGCACAACTGCGCCATCCTCGGCGTCGCCCGCGTGTCGCAGATCCCGTGCACGTCCGAGATCGACTTCCTCCGCGAGGCCCTTCCCGACGCCACGGTCGAGCGTGTCGCGCACATGCTCGGCGGTCAGCACCGGTGCGCCTATCGCATCGTTCCGACCGCCCCGTCGGGGTAGCAGCTTCGAAATCCGCTGCAGTTTTCGGCCTTTTGTCACAGAATCACGATGCCTGAGGTGGTCGAGAGCTATCCAAAAGGTTGGTGTGGGAAGGTCGCCCCGTGGCCATCTCTGCGTCCCCCGCGCAGCGGCGTCTGGTGTCCTTTCCCACCCTCCTCTGCGTCCTCCTCGTTGCTGCCGTCGCCGCTGCCGGCGCGGCCTACGGGGTCATGCGTCTGCTCGATCCGGCGCAGCCCGCTGTAGGGAGCACGAGTCGAGCTGCCCTCGGGCAGTTCTTCCCCACCGCCTTCGGTGAGGTCTCCATCGAGCACATCGAGCGCACCTCCGGACTCACGTCCGAGGCGCTGTCCGGCGTGACGCATGGCATCCAGGGTCTCGTCCCGGTCGGGAGCGAGCAGGTCGAGGTCAGCCTCCTCCTGCACAACACGACCGGCCACCAGACCCGCTGGGCCACGAAGTTCTTCGCCCTGAAGAGCGGCGCCGACGGCAAGCGCACGACGGCCCCCGTGACCGTTGGCAACCCCGGTGGCTACATCCCTTCCGGCGCCATGGTCGAGGCGCTGCTGACGTTCGTCGTGCTCAGCGACGGCAACGCTCAGCGGCTCGTCTACCACGACCCGGCAAATGGGAAGGCTGTGGAGATTCCTCTGGGCCGTGCGTACCGGGCCGACGGGAGCCCCGGTGACGCGCACGGCCATTAGAGGCGAAGGAGGAAGAGGAACCGTGCGAACGCGCATCTCCCCCGGCGTCCCCGCCGGCCTCGCGGCGCTCTGCGCCGGGGCCTGGCTGGCGCTCGTGCACCAGGCGTCCGGCCTGACGCTCGCAGCTGGTCCGTCGCCCGCCTTCACGGCGGTCCGCGACGTGCTGATCGGCTTCCCGCTCGCGTTCGGCCTGGCCTATGCCGCCGGCCGGCTCACCCGCGAGGCGGCGACGCCGGTGCGCGCGACGGCCATCGCGGCCGGCGCTGCGGTCGGCGTTGCGCTGGCGGCCCAGGTCCGCCTCCAGATTCTCGAGTCGGGCGCGACGGACTCCGTTCCGTTGCCGCTTCGCACTCGGCCGCGACGCCGCCCTGGCGCTCGCGGTTGCGTTTCCCATCGCGCTCCTCGCGAGCAACCGGCGCCGCTTCGGCGGCGGGTCGTTCGTGCGCATGGGAGCGGCAGCGCTCGCCCTCGCGGGTGTGGCAGCTGTCGCCGGTGCCGCGACGGGGGGTGGGGGAGCTGGTGGGGTGTGTCCGACCGGTGCCCCCGTCCGGCACTTCGATGTCGTGTCCATCGATGTGGACATCACCCTGAACAACTTCAAGGATCACGATCCGCTCGGGCAGATGTACGTGCTGCGCGACCGGATCGCCGCCGTCCGGGCGCAGGAGGCCTCGAAGAAGGTCTCGATCGGCCAGCACGGCAACGACGCGATCCAGCCCCTCGCCATCCGGGCCAACGGCGGCGACTGCGTGACGATCTCGTTCGAGAACCAGTCGAGCCGGGGCGACTACGGCATCCACATCGACGGCGTCGCGTTCTCCGCCACGTCGTCGGGTGACGCGGTCGGCAAGAACGCGCCGACCAACGTGCCCAAGGGCGGCCGGGCCGAGTACACGTACTACGTCCCGCCGGGACGCCAGAACGAGGGCGCGCACTACATGCATCCCGGCCCGGGCAACCGCGGCGCCGTCTCGCACGGCCTGTGGGGCGCGCTGATGGCCGAGCCGACCGGCTCGCACTACCTGAACCCGAACGACGGCACCGAGCTGAAGTCGGGCTGGGAAGCCATCGTCGTCCCCGGCGCCGGCCAGGGCAAGGCGTTCCGCGAGTACATGATCGGCCTGCACGAGATCGGCGACGAGTCGTACGACGTCAAGCGCGGCGCCGGCAAGTCGATGCCGAAGATCGACCCGCACACCGAGGCCTACCGGCCCGGCTCGCGCGGCATCAACTACCGGGCCGAGCCGTTCATCAACCGGCTCGACAAGGCGCCGCTCGAGGACGCGCACTCGTACTCCTCGTACACCTTCGGCGATCCCACCACGCCGACCCCGCGCGCCTACCTCGGCGACCCGACCAAGTTCCGCCTCATCCACGGCGGCTCCGAGCTGTTCCACGTCTTCCACCTGCACGGCGGCGGCGACCGCTGGCGCTTCGACCCGGTCTCGGACCAGTCGTGGGACTACACCGACACCGGCCTGAACAAGTACCCGGCCGTCCAGACGTCGACCTCGATGCGGCTCGACTCGCAGGCCACCGGCCCCGGCGAGAGCTACAACCTCGAGATCGAGGGCGGCGCCGGCGGCGTCCAGCAGGCCGCGGGCGACTTCCTGTGGCACTGCCACATCGCCCACCACTACCTGGCCGGCATGTGGGCCTTCTGGCGCACGTACGACACGCTGCAGCCCGACCTGATGCCGCTGCCCGACCGCGCCGCGCGCGCCGCGGGCGTCGACGCGGCCGGCCTGATCGGCCGCACGATGCCGGACGGCACGGTGATCACCAGAGACAACCTCGACGACTGGATCCGCCCGCAGCTGCCACCGCAGGGGAAGCGGAACACCACCCAGGACGCCGCGGTGCTCGACTGGAAGATCGACACGACCAACCCGGCGAAGCCCGTCTACCTGAACGAACAGGAAGACCTGACGAGCTGGCCCAACAACAAGAACGTCATACCCGGGCACCCGACGGGCGAACGCGGAGACGTGTTCGTCGGGAACCGACCGAAGATATTGTTCGACCCGCTGAACGGCAGACCGGCGTTCCCGCTCCTCCGAACGCACGTCGGGGTCAGACCGCCGTTCTCCGGCAACGGGCACACCGGTGCGCCCTGGCTGGGCGAGCAGGGTGAGGCCCTGCCCAAGCTGCCCGTGGACCCGTTCGCCAACCGCGAGGACGGGCTCTGCCCGCACAACTCGGCGACGACGCGGCCGTTCAACCTGGTCGGCATCGAACGCGACATCAACGACACGGCCACCGGCCTCCCCAACACCAACGGCGCCATCTTCGCCCTGGCGGACGAGAAGCAGGGCAAGCTCGACGGCTCCATCCCGTTCGATCCGCTGATCATCCGCGCCAACGCAGGCGACTGCGTGCGGCTGACGCTGACGTCCGAGATGACCGACACGAAGGCCACCGACGGCTTCTCGAAGATCAACCTCCACGTCCACCACGTGCAGTTCGATCCGCAGGCCTCGGACGGCGTCATCTCCGGCTACTCGTACGAGCAGTCCGTGCGCCCGTACAAGCTCGAGGATCCGCAGCTGACCGCGGCCGCCCCGGCCGGCAGCACCGAGCTGCACCTGACCAGCGTGACGAAGTTCCACCAGGGCGCGTACCTGGCCGCGGGCCTCGGCACCGACTGGATCGAGCCCGCGCAGATCGCCGCCATCGACACGGCGACGAAGACGATCACCCTCGCGAAGCCGCTCACGCAGGACCACGCGGCCGGCGAGTGGGCCGGCGTCGAGTACGTGCAGTCGCTCTGGTATCCCGACGTCGTGCTCGACAACGTGTTCTTCCACGACCACGTCGACGGCCTGCACACGTGGCAGCGCGGCATGGTCGGGCAGATCCTCGTG
Organism: uncultured Actinomycetes bacterium; assembly: GCA_963722525.1. Lineage (GTDB taxonomy): Bacteria > Actinomycetota > Thermoleophilia > Gaiellales > F1-60-MAGs149 > VFJZ01. The sequence continues at coordinate 3,719,659 of CAVRMM010000002.1, forward strand.
GAGCCCAAGGGCTCGACGTACCACGACCCGAAGACCGGCGCCGAGCTCCGCTCCGGCACGATCGCCGACATCCACACCACGAACCCGCTCATCCCGGGCGTCGTCAACGGATCGTTCCGCGAGTTCGCGGTGATGCCGATCGACCAGGTGGCCGGCGTGGACTCGACATTCAACCTCCGCTCCGAGCCGGTGGCGAACCGCGGCAGCGATCCGTCGCTGTGGTTCTCCTCGTACAAGTTCGGCGATCCGTACACCCCGCTGCCGAAGGCGTACCCGGGTGACCCGTTCGTGATCCGCACCATCTCGGCGAACCCGAGCGTCGACACGCTCCACATCGACGGCATGCGGTTCTACAAGGACCCGCGCTATGCCGACGCGGCCGGGCCGACCAGCTCGCCGATCAACACCTTCCACCAGATGGTGTCGGAGAAGTTCACCGTCTCCCTCGACGGTGGTGCCGGCGGTCCGCAGCGGGTGCCGGGCGACTACCTGTACTCGAACGGCGTCGGACGCCGCCAGAAGGAGGGCGCGTGGGGCCTGATCCGCGTGCTCGACGGCAGCGACACCGACCTGAAGCCGCTGCCGGGCTATCCCGCTCCGGCCACCTCCGGCGACCGTCAAGACCATGACCGGCGGTCGTCCGCCGGAGCCGGCGTCGCCGGGCAACCCGTGTCCGACCGGCGCCCCGTCGACGGCGTTCGCGGTCAGCGCGGCCGACGTCAAGTCGAACACGTTCGACAACGGCGTCCGCTCGGCCTTCGTGCCGACCGGCCTGGCCGAGGCGACGAAGCGCGGCACCTACGTGCCCGAGCCGCTGGTGCTGCACGTGGCCGCGGGTGACTGCGTGACGGTGACGCTCAAGAACGAGCGGGCCTCCGGCCGCGTCTCGTTCCATGGCGACGGCCTGCTGCGCGACCCCGCCTCGAGCGGCGTCAACGTCGGCTACGCGCCGGAGCAGACCGTCGCGGTCGGCGGCACCCGCACCTACCGGCTCTTTGCGGACACGCCGAAGATCGGCTCCGCGCTGATCGCCAACTTCGGCTCCGACGAGGGCAAGACGGACGGCCTGTACGGCGCGATCGTCGTGTCCGAGAAGGGCGCCTTCTTCACCAACCCGGTCAACGGCGCGCCCGTCACGATCGGCACGCAGGTCGACGTCCACTACCCGCTGCCCGGCGGCGCGCTCAAGAGCTATCGCGACTTCACGCTGCTGTTCGCGGAGCACGACCCGCGCCTCGGCCAGGACCAGATGCCGTACCCGACGGCGCTCAAGGACGGCGCCTTCATCAATTACCGGACGGCTCCGGTCGGCGACGACACGTACGGCTTCTCCTCGGCCTTCGGCGACCCGAAGACCCCGATCCTGAAGGCCTACGTCGGCGACGAGGTCGTCGTCCACGCGGTCGTCGCGGCCGGCACCGAGCAGACCCACACGTTCAACCTCGGCGGGCAGTCGTTCGACCTCGACCACAACGTCACCAACTCCACGCTGCTGTCGACCATCGCGGTCGGGCCGATGGAGAAGTTCGACGCCACGCTGAAGGCCGGTGGTTTCGCCCTCCAGCCCGGCGACTACTTCTACGGCGACCAGCGTCGCCCGATGGTGCAGGCCGGCGGTTGGGGCCTGATGCGGGTCATGTCCGATGCGGCCTGCCCGATCCGCCCGCTCGACGGCCGCACCTGCCTCGGCGGCTAGCTCCACCTGGACGACACGGAGGCGGACCGGCTCGGCCCGCCTCCGAAGTTCCACCACCTCTCCCCATGAAGCTCAAGTCCTCCTCCTCCTCCTCCTCCTCCTCCTCCTCCTCCTCCTCCTCACCCTCGCGGCGCTGCTGCTGGCTGCGCCCGCCTCGGCCTCGGCCGCCGCGAGCGTGAAGCGGTTCCCGACCGGCGCCAAGGTCGGCTCGATCTCCGCCACCGCCAAGCGCACGTCGAAGGCCGTGACGGTCAGGGTCAAGCTGTTGCTGAAGGCCCCGAAGGGCAACTGGCGCGCCGGCGTGCTCGTCTCGATGGTCTGCGGCGACCGGTCGCTGTCGGGCTCCTACAAGATCGTCAAGAAGCGGCGCGTCGTCGCCTCGGTGCTCGTCTCGCGCACCACGGTCGGCGCCGTTACGTGGGCGCGCGGCCAGACCGCCCTCCGCACGACGTAGCCGCCGGCGTTCGCTAGGTCAGGCGCCAGCGGACGGCGCGGCCGTCGATGCGGCACTCGACCAGGTCGGGCCGCGCCTCGAGCACCTCGAGCTCCGGCGGTGCCGGTGAGGCGACCGACAGCGGCGAGACGAGCATCACGATCGCGTCGCCGTGCACGCGGGGCACCTCGGTGGCGGTGCCGTCGCCGACGCTGAGCGACTCCGGCCGCCCGCTGCCGACGACGACGATGTCGGCCGCGGCGCCGCGCATGACCCACGTGCCGCGGTTGACGGCGCTCGCCATCTCGGCCCCGGGCGACAGGCAGGTGAGGCTGTCCTGCGGGCGGCCGTGGTCGACGATCAGCCAGGCGCCTCCGGGCAGCATCGCGATCTGCCGCCGGCGGTGCTCGTTGGCGGCGACCACGACGTCGATCTTCCAGCGGCCGGTGCGGATCACCAGCGCGCCGTCGCCGGCACTGTCGGGAGCGATCAGGATCTCGCCCCGGCGGGTCGAGATCGATGCGCCGAGCGTCGACTCGTCCAGCAGCAGGCGGCGCTCGTCGGCGAATGCCGTCGGCCCGGCTCCCCAGCCGGTGCGCTGCACGTGCACGCCGACGTAGCGGAACGACGGCGTGCGGGTTGCGGGCGGACGGCCGTCGCGACCCTCGGTGCCGGCCCAGCGCAGGTCGTCGCGGCCGGTGATGTCGGCGGCGAGCTGCAGGTCGTGGCTGCCGGCCAGCCGCCCCGTTGCGGGGTCGACGGCGGCGGTGTGCATGACGAACTCGCATGCGGCCGAGACCCGGTCGGCGAACCCACCCGGCAGATGCAGGCCGAACCGGCGGGCGTTCTCGACGGCCGCGAGCCAGCGGCGCAGCGCGCGCCGGTGCTCGTCGAGCGTGCCGGAGCGGTGGCCGCCGTCGGGCCAGGCAGCGGCGGCGAGACCGCGATCGAGCTCGGCGATGGCACGCTCGGCCAGCCCCTCGGCGCCCTCGAACGCGAGGCCGGCGACGAGCAGCGCGTGCGTCGCCTCGGCGTGGCCGGCGCCGGCCGATGGCACGCGGGCGGCGAGCGCACCGGCATGGCGGCCGATGCCGCCCTCGATCAGCGCCGCGACGTCGGGCGCCAGCCCGCCGAACGACGGTGCCTCGGCCAGCATCCGCCACGAGCGTAGGATGTTCTCGATGCGTGCAGCGAGCACCGCCGGCCGGTGGTCGGGCTCGGCCGCGAGCGGCGGCACGACGACGCCGATCCACGCGTCCAGGTAGCGGGCGCCGCCACCGGCCGCGAACGCGAGGGCGAGCGCACGCGTCGCGTCGAGGCTGTCGTCGGAGCGCGCGCGGCCAGCGGCGAGCGCGTCGGCCACCGCGGGGCGGGAGCGGTCATGGTCGTCGGGCACGGTGAAGACCGGCCGCGGAATTCCGTCTCTCGTCGCGGAGGCGCGCGCAGGTAGGGCCACGGGGCGAGCGTCCACGATCGGTCGTCGCGGATGCAACGCGCGATTGGTCGTACGACCGCGAAAGGAACAGACTTCGCGGATTCAAGCTGCTAGATAGCGGGAGATTTCGCGGAATTTCAAGAGAGCGGCCAAAGGTCGGCCAAGGGAACTCGGGGAGCCGACGAGGCGAGCGGCTTCTACTTCGCGCGCCTCGGCCAGCCGGCGGCCGCGTTCGATCCGGCGACGACGATCATCCTGCGCAACCTCACCGACGTACCGGGCACGCGCTCGATCGTGCGGCTGACCGACGCCGTCGAGATCGACGAGGCGACGTACTACAACACGGCGAGCGCCGGGCATGCGAAGGGCGACCTCGTCGTCTCGGCGCGCACGTCGGACGACCAGAACACCGCGCCGCTGACCGTCGTCGACGTCGGCAGCCTGCCGGCAGGCGGCGCGCCCGACGGCCCGCGGACGGCCACCTTCGCCGATGCGCCCGGAGCCGGCGTCTCGGCACCGCCCGCCATGGTGAAGGTGACCTCGGCGATGGGCGGCTCGACCAGCATCCCGGTCACGATCGTCGGCGACGCGTCGCCGGCCATCGCGCCCGCGGCCGTCGTCGGGCTCACCGGCGCGACCGGTCCGGCCGGGCACGCGGTCGTCCAGAACCAGCTGACGCTGGCGGGCGCCAACTCGGCGGGCGACTACGGCGCCTGGCGCTGGCGCATCAACGCGCCGACGTCGGCGGCTCCCGGCTTCGACGCCCTGGCGCACACGCCGGCGCTCGTCTCCGGCCCGCTGACCGGCGTGGTCGACGACTCGGTGGCCGACGTGCTGCCGATCCGGGTGCTGATCCCGAGCGTCAGCGGCGGCAGCGTCGCCCACGACGTCTCGTTCACGCTCGAGCTCTACGCCGACCAGGCCGCGATGCTGGCCGGGACGGGGGCGCTCGACGCCCGCACGGTCACCGTCCACGTCGACGGGACGCCGGCACCGAACGCGCCCGTCGCGCTGCCGGCCGCCGCCACGCGCGTCCAGGCCGCTGTCGCCAAGCGCGCGAAGGCGACCAACGGACGCGTCACCGCCCGCCTCGTGATCGAGGCGAAGGCCCGCGCGGGCAACCGGTGCGTGCTGCGCACCACGAAGAAGGTGCTCGCCCGCAAGACGTGCGGCCGCTCCCAGACGCTCTTCGTCGTGACGGCGAAGAAGGGCACGGTGGTCTACGTCCAGATCAGCGGCAAGCAGCAGAAGACCGTGACCTCGAAGCGCATCCGGCTCTAGGGGATCGGGCCCGGGCCGGCATCTCGACCGATGCCGGCCCGGGCTTGAGGTATCGGCCGGCGGCGCCGACTCTCTTGTTGACGTGATGCAGGCACACCCAACCCACCCGCCTACCCCGTACGGGGGGGTCTGCGCAATGAATCATGTGGTTCCGACCCTCAGAATGGTCGTGAAGGTTCATAATCCTCTAAGTCCCTCTTGACGCTGCATACGTTCATGGGGGACATTCAGCAGAGAGAACGCACACGCGCGGACACCCATGTCCGCACCGGCTCGTCCGGCTCCATCCCCAGCCGCACCAGCTGCACCACTCCCGCTCCACGTCCTGCACCCAACGGAAGAGCACGCTTGTTGCACGCGGAACGCCCCCGCACGCGCGGCAATTCCGAACCGGACACGCTTGTCCGCGTCCGGCTGTTCGGCCCTATCTCGATTCAGGCGGGAGATACGGTGCTGGGTCCGCGCGAGTTCGGCGGCATCAAGCCAAAGCAGATCTTCGAGATCCTGCTGCTCGAGCGCGGCCATCCGGTGCCCAAGGACCGGCTGGCGGAGTGGCTCTGGGGCGACGCGCTGCCGCGCAACGTCGCGGCGACGCTCGAGACCTACATCTCGAACATCCGGTCGGCCTTCGGCCCGAGCCGCATCGGCCACAAGCTCGTCGTCACCGAGCGCGACGCGTACCGGCTGGACGGCTCGATCTGCGAGGTCGACCTCGACCTGTTCGACCGGCTCGTCGCCGGCCGGCAGCAGGGCAAGGCCGTGCGGGTCTCGCTGGAGAGCGCGCTGGAGCTGGCGCGCGGCGAGGTGCTGGAGGACGAGCCGTGGGCCGAGTGGGCCGAGCCCGTCCGCGAGCGCTACCGGCGCGCCACGCTGCGGGCCCGCCTCGACCTGGCCGAGCTGCTGCTCGGCCTGCGTGACTTCCCGGCCGCGGCGCTGCACGCCGAGCTGGCCCTGGCGCAGGAGGCGCTCGACGAGCGCGCGGTGCGCCTGACGATGCTCGCCCGCTACGCGATGGGCCGGCAGGGCGAGGCGCTCGACGCCTACCGCCAGTGCCGCGCCGCGCTCGCGAAGGATCTCGGTCTCGAGCCGACGCCCGAGACCAAGGGTCTCGAGGCCGCCATGCTGCGGCAGGAGGCGCTCGATGCGCTGCTGCCCGCGCGGGTGGTCGAAGAGCACGGCGGCACCACCACCGCGACGGGCCCCGTCGGCGAGCCGTCGCTGGAAGGCCTCGGCCTCGATCTCGACAACGAGCTCGGCGACCTCGTCGAGGTGGCGCTGGCCGGTGCCTGCGCCCTCGCCCACGTCGGCGGCGGCGAGCAGGCCGTGCTCCGGCTGCTGGAGGAGGCGTCCCGCCTGCGCGAGGCCCTGGCCGGCAACGGCGACCGGGTGCGCGCGCTCGAGCTGCTGCGCGGCCTCATCCTGCGCGGTCGCGGAGGAGTGGGAGGGCCGCGCTAGTGCCCCGGCGCCTGCCGTCCGCGGTCTGGAAGTTCGCCATCTCGGGCCTCGCGGTCCTGGTGCTGATCGTTGGTGCGGGCGTGTTCATCCTCGATCGCATCGCCGAGAGCGACGCCATCGACAACGCCGCCGAGATCACGGAGCTCGCCGCCCACGGCGCGGTCGAGCCGAACCTCAGCGACGACCTGCTGACCGGCGATCCCGCAGCCCTCGCGCGGCTCGACAAGCTGGTCCGCGAGCGCGTGCTGAGCGAGTCGGTGGTGGGCGTGAAGGTGTGGACGCCGGACGGCCGCATCGTCTACGCCGACGATCAGCGCCTGATCGGCAAGACGTACCCGCTGTCCGTCGACGTGTCGGCCCTCGCCACCAACGGCGGCGTCGACGCGGGCGTGGCCGACCTGACCCAGCCCGAGAACGAGTTCGACCGCGACAACGGCAAGCTGCTCGAGGTCTACACCGGGGTCGAGACCCCGTCCGGCCAGCCGCTGCTGTTCGAGCTGTACCGCGACTACTCGTCGGTGACGTCCGACGCGCGGGAGGCCTGGTGGACGTTCGGGCTCGCCGCGCTGGCCGGTCTCGTCGCCCTGTGGCTGATCCAGCTGCCGCTGGCGCTCAACCTGGCGCGGCGCCTGCGCCGGGGCCAGGAGGATCGCGAGGAGCTGCTGATCCGCGCCATCGACGCGTCCGACGCCGAGCGCCGGCGCATCGCCGCCGACCTGCACGACGGCGTCGTCCAGGACCTCGCCGGACTGTCGTTCAGCCTCGCCGCCGCGGCCGACCGCGCGACGGCCCGTGGCGCCGTCGAGTCGTCCGAGATCCTCGACCGCGCCGCCGCCTCGGCCCGGCGCGCCGTGCGCCAGATGCGGTCGCTGCTGGTCGACATCTATCCGCCGAACCTGCACACGGTCGGCCTCGAGTCGGCGCTGCGCGACCTGCTGTCGCCCCTGCAGGCGCAGGGCATCGACTCGAAGCTCGAGGTCTCGCCCGACCTGCATCTCGCGCCGGCCACCGAGCGCCTGCTGTTCGTGACGGCGCGCGAGGCGATCCGCAACGTCTCGCGGCACGCCGACGCCAGCGCGACGAACGTCCGCGTCAACACCGACGGCAGCCGCGTCGAGCTGGTGGTCGTCGACGACGGCCGCGGCTTTGCGGCCGCCGAGGTGCTCGCGAAGGGCCCCAACGGCCACCTCGGGCTGGCGCTGTTGAGCGACCTGGCCGAGCGCGCCGGGGGCGACCTGGCGGTCGAGTCGAAGGACGGCCAGGGCACGCGACTGACGCTGGGAGTGCCGAGCGCGTGATCCGGGTGATGCTCGTCGACGACCATCCCGTGCTGCGGGAAGGCGTGCGTGAGTTCCTGACGGGCCACGACGACCTCGAGGTCGTCGGCACGGCGTCCGACGGTGACGAGGCCGGCCGCATGGCGGCCGTCTCGCGGCCGGACGTGGTGCTGATGGACCTGCGCATGCCCGGCTCCGACGGTGTGGCCGGCACGCTCGCCGTGCTCCGGGCGGCGCCGTCGGCGAAGGTGATGGTGCTGACCGCGCTGTCCGACGTCGATCACATCATCCGCGCGCTCGAGGCGGGCGCCTCGGGCTACCTGCTCAAGGATGCGCCCGCACGTGACCTGGTCGCCGGCGTGCGTGCCGCGATGGCCGGCGAGTGCGATCCCCAGGCGGCGATCGAGGAGCTCGGCAAGCGGCGCGGCGAGCTGCTGTCGGAGCGCGACGTCGAGCTGCTGCGACTGACGATCACGGGCCGCGTGCCCGCCGACGGCACCCTCACGGGCGAGCTGATCGCGCTCTATCGGCGCATCGGCGTGCACGACGCAGAGGGCGCCGCCCTCTGGGCACGCCGGCACGACGTGGCCTGACCTAGACTCCGCGCCGTGTTCACCGTCGTCGGAGGCCTGCTCGCGGCCGTGTGCTGGTCCGCCGCAGGCCTCGCGTCGAGCGTGGCGGGACGCCGGGTGGGCCCGATGCTGGCGCTCGCGTGGGTGAACCTCGCCGCGATGCTGCTCGTGCTCACCGTGGCGCTCGCGGTCGACGGCATCCCGAGCGACATTCCTGGGGCCGAGGTCGCCTGGGTGTCGATCTACGGCCTGTCCCTGGTGGGCGCGCTGGCGGCCGCGTTCAAGTCGATGACGCTCGGCCCGGTCGGCCTGGTGGCGCCGGTGATCTCGACCGAGGGTGCGTTCGCGACCCTGTTCGGGCTGGCCCTGGGGGAGGCGGTCGGCGGCGTCACGGGCCTCGCCCTGGGCCTGATCGTGATCGGCATCGTGCTGTCGGCGATCGACACCGATCCGCTCGGCGGCGGCAGCATGCTGGCGGCGACGGCGGTGAACCGCAAGGCGCTGTCGATCGGCATGGCGAGCGCCGTGCTGTTCGCGATCTCGCTGGTGGCGGCCAGCCGCTGCGACACCCTCGGCGTGCCGTGGACGATCGCCGTCGGCCGCATCGTCGGCCTGTTCCTGATCACCATCCCGGTGCTGGCGCACGAGCGGCTGCGCCGGCCGGTCGGCGCCTACCGGCTGCTGACGCTGAACGGCGCCGGCGACCTGCTTGGCTTCACGCTGTTCCTGATGGCGACCGAGGACGGCGTCGCGGTGCCCGCGGTGCTGGCGTCGCAGTACGCGACCATCACGGCGCTGTTCGGGTACTTCGTGTTCAAGGAGCGCCTGAAGTCGTGGCAGTGGGCAGGCGTGATCCTGACGATCGCCGGCACTGCGCTGGTCGGCGCCACGACGGGCTGACGGGACTGCGGACGCCGTGAGCACCGCCCTGCTGTTCGCGTGCGGCGCCCTGCTCGTGGCGGCGACGATCCAGTCGGCGACCGGGTTCGGCTTCGCGCTCGTCGCCGGTCCCGCGCTCTACGCCGTCACCACGCCGACCTCGGCGGTTGCGCTCGTGCTGATCGTCGGCCAGGTCGTCAACGCGCTGATCCTCTTCGGCGAACGCCGCCGCCCCGTGATCGACTGGACTGCCGTCCGGCCGGCTCTGACGGCGGCGATTCCCGGCCTGCCGATCGGCGCGCTGATCGTCACGGTCGTTCCCACCGCCGCGATGCGGATCGCCGTCGGGCTCATCGTCGCCGCGCTCGTGCTCGCGCGGCTCGTGCGCGCTCCAGCGGCCACCGCGCGCCGCGGCGGTGGGGCGGGGTAGCGCGCTCGCCGCGGGCTTCGCGGTCGGCGTCCTGACGACCTCGACCACGACCAACGGGCCGCCGCTGGCCATCTGGCTCACTGCCCGACGGATGCCGCCGGCAGCGATCCGCGACGCCGTCACGGTCATCTTCACCGTCGTCGACATCGTCGGCCTCGTCGCGCTGCTCGCCATCGCCGGCGGCGACGCCCTCGCCGATGCTCGCTGGATCCCCGCGCTGATCCCGGTCGTGATCGCCGGCCACTTCGTCGGCCGCCAGGTGTTCCTGCGCCTGCCGGCGGGCGCCTACGAGCCGATTGTGCTGACCAGCGCCCTCGTCGCGGCCGTGCTCGCGATCATCACGGGCATCACCGCCTAGCGGCGATCGGAGAGAGCGCTACTGCTGGCCGCGCGTGCCGTCATCGCGGCGCTGACCGGCCGGCGCGAGGCGGTGCTCGCGGGCCTCCCAGACGGCGAAGCGACCCTCAGGCGTCTCGAGCCACTCCTCGAACTCCCGCTCGAACCGCGCGAAGATGCGGGCGCGAGCGCCATGGCACGGGAACTCTCCGTCGGGACCCTGATATGCGCAAGCCATTAGGGCAGCCTAACACGGATCTGGAGTACGGCGCGACCCGAACGCCCGGCGTTCGCCGGTCGCCCGCGGTGCGGGCGACCGGCAGACCCGGCGCTACGCCTTCGTGTACTCGCTGAGGAAGCGCTCGAACGTGCGCATGTGCCCTTCCTCGTCGCGGAGGATGTCGATGACCTGGTCCTGCGTGGCCCAGTCGACGCCGTCGCAGGCCTCGATGATGCGCGTGTAGTGCTCGATCGCGCCGGCCTCGGCCGTGATCACGCCGTTGATGACGGAAACCACGTCGGTCGGGTCGGCGGGCGGCTGCAGGTAGGTCTGCTCGGGGGAGATGTCGAGCGACCCGGGGGGCGTCCCGTACAGCTCCTTGATCCGCTTGGCGAAGGAGCGCGCGTGGTTCAGCTCCTCGGTGACGTCGGCGGCGAGCGCCTCGGCGATCTCGCTCGCGCGCACGCCGTCGAGATGCTCGGAGAGGGCGAGGTAGTTCATCACCGTCTCCATCTCCATCCAGTACGCCTTGTGGAGGAGTTCGAGGATCTCGGCTCGCTTCGAGGCGTTCGCCTCCGCGAGGATGCCGACGGACAGCTGCTTCGTGGTCGCCATGCGCGCCTCTCTTTCGTTGCTCGTCAGATCGCTGACAGCCACAATACTAAGCGATTCAAAAAAGCACAGCGCTTGTTTGGGCAACCTACGTGTATCCTTGTGTCCGGATGATCGCGCCTGCAACCGACGAACTGCTCAGCGCCCTGCGCACCCGCGGACACCGGGTCACGCCGCAGCGCCTCGCGATGGCGGCGCTGCTGCGCGATCTCGATCACCACGCGACGGCCGAGGAGATCCATGGCCTCGTCGGCGAGCGCGTGCCCGGGATCTCGCTGCCGACCGTCTACGCCACGCTGGAGCTGATGGAGGAGCTCGGCCTCGTGCGCCGGCTCGCCACCGACGGCGGCTCGGCGCTCTTCGATGCGCGCACCGACGAGCACCACCACGCGATCTGCAGCCGCTGCGGCGTGGTCGTCGATCTCGATGCGCAACCCGATCACGGCGCACTGCTCGACGCCGCCCGCGGCGCCGGCTTCGCACCGGAGCACGCGCAGGTGGTCGTGAGCGGCGTCTGCGCCCGCTGCGCCTCCGACCAGTGACCAAGGTCGTCAAGACCAAGAAGTCCTGCTGCAAGTCCCGCCCGCGCTGCAAGAACTGCCCGGTGGTGTGGAAGCGCCTCGAGGCCGTCGGCCGGGCGGAGCGCATCGACAAGCGCCGCTGGCTTCTCATCGGAGGCAAGATCCCGAAGGCGCTGATGAAGCTGATGCGGGCCTGACCTGCGCGCGCCGAACGCCGTGCGGAAGGCCGGGCCGTTCGCTAGACTCAGATCCAGCCCGCCCGGCCGGTTCCGGGCGTTTCGCCCTCTTAGCTCAGTTGGTAGAGCACCTCCATGGTAAGGAGGGGGTCAGCGGTTCGAGTCCGCTAGAGGGCTCTCGGAAAGCGCCGCATTTGCGGCGCTTTTCTTGTTTCTGGCGTGGGTCTGGTCTCTGAATCAACGAGCAGTAGGCGTTTGGCGTGTTCCCGCAATGTTCCCGCGTGAGGAGCTCAGCGTCTTCGGAACCGTGGCTGCAAACCGATTACGTTCCCTGACGCCCTCCCCGGCGCGGAGGTGCGTCCGATCCAGCGCGACATCGGAACCGTCCAAGCGCGCGGAGTCAAGTCCCGCTATGTGGTTCGATGCGGCAGTCGCCGGCACGTGGGCTGGCGCAGGCGATTTGCTGGTCTTCCGAGAGCTACGGAGCCGATCGTCGGCCGCGTCAGCGAAACGCGCTGCCCCCGGTCGCCGTCAGCGTCTCGCCGGTCACGTAGGCGGCGCGGCCCTCGCCGCCGAGGAACCAGACGAGGTCGGCGATCTCCGCGGCGGTCGCCGCGCGCCGGAGCGGTATCGACGCGAGTGCGGCCTCCATCCGGCCGGTAGCGCGGTTGCCGGGCGTGTCGACCCAGCCCGGTGCGAGCGCGTTGACCCGGACGCGCGGCGCCAGCTCGAGCGCCAGCGAGCGGGTGAGCGCGACGACGGCCGCCTTCGAGGCGCAGTAGACGAGCTGGCCCGGTGACGGCACGAACGCGTCGATCGAGGCGAAGTTGACGATAGCGCCGCCATTGACCAGGTGCGGGGCGACCGCCTGGGTGACCAGGATCGTGCCGAGGACGTTGACGTCGAAGGTGCGGCGGTAGAGCTCGACGGTCGCGGTCTCGAGCGTCGACGGCGGATAGACGCCGGCGGCGTTCACGAGCGCCTTCGGCGGGCCGATCTCGGTGACGGCGCGCTCGACTGCTGCCGACACGGCTGCGGCGTCGGTGATGTCGACGGCGAGGTCGAGCGACGCTGCGCCATCCGCGGCGGAGAGATCGAACCCGACCGTCTGCCAGCCCTCCGCCGTGAAGCGCTCGACGCACGCGCGGCCCATGCCGCTGGCGGCGCCCGTGACGAGCGCGACGCTCATCGTGGCGCCCCGGCGAGGTCGGCGGCGCGGTCGAACGCATCCAGCGCGCGATGCGCCCGGCGCATCTGTCGGTGCCAGATCGCGCGCACGATGTCGATGCGGGTGTCGAGCGGCTCGGACGCTGCGAAGCGCGCGGCGAGCCCGGCCCGCTGCTCGGGAGCGAGCGCGATCATCCGCGCGACCAGCGCGGCCTGCTCGGAGTAGACGGGCAACTGCGGGCCGCGCGGGCCTGCGAGTCCGATGAAGTAGAGGTGCTCCGCGCCGACCGGCAGGGTGAGTCCCGCCGTCCGCAGCGGCGCGCCGTCCTGCCAGCGGATGACTTCCGGCTCGAGGAACGGCAGCGCCACGTCGAATCCGGTTGCCCAGAGGATGGTGTCGTATTCGCCGCTCGAGCCGTCGACGAAGTGCACCCGGTTCCCGTCCAGCCGCTCAATTCCCGGCTTGACGTCGATACGGCCGTGGTGGATCCAGTACGGGAGCAGGTTGTTGACGACCGGCGGCTGCTCGTTGAGGTTCCGCGTGGGCGGTTCCGGCAGCCCGCGGTACGCGCGCGCCGGGCCGATCACGACGTCGGAGATCGCACGGCCCACGCGCTCGTTCACCCACACCGGGAGCCTGGCGAGCCAGCGGATCTCGGCACGCGGGCGGCCGAACACCGCCTTCGGCTGGAACATCTGCCCGCGCCGGATCGAGATGGTCGACGCGAGTCGCGCGTTGGCCGCATCGACCGCCAGGTCACAGCCCGAGTTGCCGGCGCCGACCGTCAGGACGTGCGTCCCGGCGATGTCGTCCACCGAGCGGTAGGAACCCGAGTGGATCTGCTTGCCGGTGAAGGCGCCCGGGTATGACGGCAGGCGCTGCTGGTGGAGGTGGCCGTTGCAGACGATGACGCCGGTGTAGAAGCGCGTCGCGCCGTCTGACGTGGTCACTCGCCAGCCGTCCGCGCCGGCGGCGCCGAGCGGCTCCGCGCGGTCGACGCGGACGCCGAGGCGGACGTGCTCGCGCACGCCGGTGTCGTCGGCGAACCGCTCGAGGTAGTCGCGCACCTGGTCCCGGCTCGGGTAGACGGGGTAGTGCGGCGGCATCGGGTGGCCGGCGTAGCCCGAGATGTCGCGCGAGGTGATGAGGTGCAGCGACTCGTAGTCGGTGTGCCAGTGCCCGCCCACGCGGTCGGACTGCTCGAAGCAGTCGAAAGCGATTCCCTCCGCTGCCAGCACGGCCATCGTTCCGAGCCCCGCCGCTCCCGCGCCGATGATGCAATACCGCTCCGTTGACATGCTGCCAAGCATCGCCGCCGACGAGCAGCTCGGCCATGGTCAGCCACCGATCGTCGCTAGAGGCTGAGCCTATACCTGATCGGGTGCCTCGAGCTCGAGCGCGAGCTGCGCGCCGATGATGTCGATGAGCGCGGTCATCGCCGGCGACGCCTCGGCGCCGCGGCGGGTGATGAAGGCGTACCGCTCGAACAGTGGCGGATCGAGCGACACCCAGTGCAGCCGCTCGGCGAGGCCGAGGTCCTCGATCAGCGAGATCGACGCCACCGTATCGCCGACTCCCCGCACCACCAGATCGAGTGCAGCCGCCACCGACTCCACCTCGACCATCGCCTCGAGGCGCACTCCGGCATCGGTCGCGCGGTCGCGTAGGCGACGCCGCGTCGGATCGTCGTCGCCCGTCTGCGCCTCGGGCAGGATCAGCGGCGACGCCGCCAGCTGCTGGATCGAACGCGGCTTGCCCCCTAGCCGGCCGCGATCCGCCGTCACGTACACGGCCTCGGTCGTCCAGACGCGCTCACTGAGTGCGAGACCGCGGTCGTCGATCGGCAGCGCCACCAGCCCGGCCTCGAGGTCGCCGCGCCGGACGGCGTCCGCGATCTCCGTCGAGTTGCGGCTCACGACGCGCAACCGGACGCCCGGATACCGGCGCCGGAACTCGGCGATCGCCGCCCCGAAAACGTGGTGATGCGCCGTCGAGAAGGTCCCGAACGCCACGGTGCCGGACGCGATCGCGCCGGCATCGCGAACTGCCTCCTCCGCGTCGCGCGCCGCCGCCACCGCGAGCTCCGCCCGCGGCACCAGCAGGCGGCCGGCGTCGGTCAGCACCAGTCCGCGGCTCGTTCGGGTGAACAGCGCGACGCCGAGTCCCTGCTCCAGCCGCCGCAGCTGTTCCGACAAGCTCGGCTGCGAAACAAAGCACGCCTCCGCCGCCGCCGACACCGTCCCCCGCTCGACCGCCGCCAGGAAGTACCGCAGCTGCTGGAGCGTGACCATCACGCCGCAAGCATGCCCGAATTCAAGCGCTCTCAGTGGGCGAGGAATCCACCGTCGATCTCCATCGCGGTTCCCGTCGTGAACCTCGCGTCGTCGATGCTAGAAAGGCGGCGCGCGGCGACATCGAACGACGCAAACATTTCCCGCCCCGGCGCCTTGGTGCTGGCCGGGATTGTCGGCGGGCGACATGGTCGTGTTCGTGCCCGGAGACTGCCCCGCGGCGCTCAGTAGTCACGGATCGCGGCGTCGTCCGACCCCTGCAGGCTGTGCCGTTGCGGGTCGTACGGCTCGACCGGCATCCCGGCCGCGACCCATCCCTCGAAGCCGCCGACGACATCGCCGGCGCGTACGATGCCCAGGTCGCGGAGGACGGCGGCGGCGAGGCTGGTCTGGTAGCCGTGGCGGCACATCAGGAGCACGAAC
Organism: uncultured Actinomycetes bacterium; assembly: GCA_963722525.1. Taxonomy (GTDB): domain Bacteria; phylum Actinomycetota; class Thermoleophilia; order Gaiellales; family F1-60-MAGs149; genus VFJZ01. The sequence goes on from CAVRMM010000002.1 coordinate 3,734,864, forward strand.
CCGTCCGCGCGCGCAACGAGGGGGTCGAGGTGCTCCGTGCCGGGTGCGCACCGCCATTCGAGGCAGTTGCGCGGGTACCAGATCGATCCCGGCACGACACCGCTCGCGCGTCGCTGGCCGTCGGTTCGGATGTCGACCAGCACTGCGCCCGCCGCCATCGCCGCTGGCACATCCGCCGGTTCGACGCGGTCGATGCGGGCGCGGCTGGCGGCGAGCAGCTGGGTGAGCAGGTCGGGCACCGCGGGGACCGTAGCCGACGGTTGTGCCTCGATTGTCATGTCGGGGCCGTCGTGCTGGCGGCGATCGGCAGAGTAATGGTCCGCCACCGGGTGCCGATCACGAGCAGCCCGCTCCCGGCGGTGAGGGCGGCGACGACGGCGATGGCGGCGGCGGGTGAGGCGAGGTCGGCGCCGACGCCGGCGATCAGCGCGCCGAGTGCGAAGCCGGCGTCGCGCCAGAACCGGTAGACGCTGACGATGCGGGCCCGGTCTCGTGGCTGCGACGCGTCGGAGACGGCCGCGATCAGGGTCGGGTAGACCATCGCCGTGCCGGCGCCGAGGAAGATCGCGGCGATCAGCGACGGCGTGAAGGCGCCCGAGCCGAGCACGAGGAGTGCGAGCGCGCCGGCCTGCACGAGCATGCCCGCGCTGATCAGCGGCTTTCGGCCGATATGGTCGGACGCCCAGCCGGTGACGAGCTGTCCGCCACCCCAGACCACCGGGTAGGCAGCAGCGACGATCGCGACCTGGCGCACGCCGGCGCCGTTGGCGGCCAGGTAGAGCGGCGCGAGGCCCCAGGCGAGCGCGTCATTGAGGTTGTTGACCAGCCCGGCCTGGTTGCAGCTGCGCAGCACCGGGTCGTGGAGCGACGCGTACGCGAAGGCGCTCTTCAAGCTGTGCGGCCCCTCGTGCGCGCGGTCGGCGTGCGCCTGCTGCTCGAGCGCGACGTGTGCCGCCGTGTCGCGGACGAACAGCACGGAGATAGCGAGGCCGGCCGCTGCGATGATCGCGGCGCCGATCCAGACGACGGTGCGCGGCGCGAAGCTCGCGGCGAGCGCCCCGGTGATGAAGGCCGTCGCGGCGACGCCGAGGTAACCGGCCGCCTCGTTCAGGCCGAGCGCCAGGCCGCGCCGCCTGGGGCCTGCGAGGTCGATCTTCATCACGACCGTCATCGACCAGGCGAGGCCCTGATTGATCCCGAGCAGCACGTTGGCGGCGATCACGAAGCCCCACGACGGCGCGAGGCCGATCAGGATCGGCACGGGCAGCGCGACCAGCCAGCCGACGACCAGCAGGTGCTTTCTCCCGAAACGTTCGGCGAGGCTGCCGGAGACGAGGTTGGTACACGCTTTCGCGACGCCGAAGGCGAGCACGAACGCGAGGATCGCGGTCTTCGATGTGAGGCCGAAGTCGGTCTCGCCGATCAGCGGCAGCACGCTCCGCTCGAGCCCGACCATCGCGCCGACGAGTGCGTTCAGGCCGACCAGCAGCGTGAACTGCGCGGCGTTCTCGCGGAGCCCGAGGCGGACGACGGCTGTCACGTGGTGCTTGGTACGGCGCCGCGCCGGTTGTCGGCGACGATCTGCTCTTGCTCGGCCGGGCGGGGCGGGGTGTCGGCGACGAGCGCGGCGGCGAACGTGTCCGCGTCGTGATGGCCGAGCATCGCGTTGTGGGCGCGCTCGAAGCCGATCGAGCTGACCGGGTTGCCGGACAGGCCGCGTCCGCAGACCGACCCGGCGTAGTGGCTCGGCAGCACGACCACGTAGTCGGGCAGCTCGAGCAGCCGCGTGAGCGAGGCGTGCATGGTGCGGGCCTGGCCGAGCGCGTCGCCGGCGACGTGCAGATCGGGCCGGCCGACATCGCCGATCAGCAGCGAGTCGCCGGTGAACACCAGCCACGGATCATCGGTGCCGCGCCGCCGGTCGGCGACCGCGTAGGCATGGTGGGCGGGCGCGCGGCCGGGCGTCGCGATCGCCGTCACGATGGTGTTGCCGAGCTCGACCTGCCGCCGGTCGGCGAGGGGCTCGTGGGCGAACTCGACGCCGGCATCGGCCGGCAGGTAGGCCGTGGCGCCGGTGCGTGCCACGAGCGCCGGCAGGCCGGACACGTGGTCGGCCTGGACGTGGGTCTCGAACACGGCCACGATCGGCGACCCGGCCCGCTCGGCCGCATCGAGGTAGGTATCGACGAGGTCGACATGCGGGTCGACGACCGCGAGCATGTCGTGCGTCGTGCAGCCGAACAGGTAACTCGCACAAGCAGTGACGTCGTAGTGGAAGAGGCGGAGCAGCATCGGAATCTCCTCGATCAGCCGGCGACCGCGACGGGATAGCCGGCGCGCCGCCAGGCAGGTAGACCGGTATCGAGCCGGCGGGCCGTGACGCCCCGCGCCCGCAACAGACGGACGGCGTCGTCGGCGTAGACGCAGTACGGCCCGCGGCAATAGGCGACCACCTCGGCGCCGGGCGGGATGGTCTCCGTGACGGTGGCCACCTCGTCGAGCGGCGCCGGGATCGCCCCACGGATGTGCGCGGCCGCGTACTCGCTGCGCGGCCGGACGTCGAGCACCATGACGGTGCCCTCGGCGAGCCGCTCCGCCAGGTCCGATGCGGAGATGCGCTCGATCTCGCTGCGGTCGCCGAGGTATGCCGTCGCCAGCACCTCGACCTCGGCCAGGTGCGTCGCGGCCACGCCGCGCAACTCCTCCCAGAACGATGCGACGTCGTCGCTCGCCAGCCGGTACAGGACGCTGGTGCCGTCACGCCGCGTCCGGACGAGTCCGGCGCGCGCCAGCACCTGCAGGTGCTGCGAGGTGTTCGCGACGGTCTGCTCCACCTCGCGAGAAAGGGCGTCGACGGACCGCTCACCCTGGGCGAGCACGTCGACGATCTCGGCCCGGTGGCCGTTACCGAGCGCCTTCGCGACCGAGGCGAACCCGGCGTACAACGCGTCCTTCGCCGCTCTCTCTGCCACCGGCGCTTCTCCTCGTCGAGTGTCTATTCAAGTTATCACTTGATCTATTGATGATCAAGCCGGTGCGTGCGAGCCTTCCGCGCGTGGAGCGAACGAGCCGACCGCGTGGCCCGATCGACGCGCCAGCGTCCGCGACCGCTGCCGCCGGGTCGGCGCTGCCGCTGTTCGCCGACAAGCAGTACGCCGAGCCGTCCGTGTTCCAGCCGGAGACGCTGCTGCGGCAAGCGCGGCGTCAGCGCGGGCTGCCTGACGGCAGCGACGGTCGCACCGATCCCGGTGTCCGTTGTCGACGCGACCGCGGAGCACCTGCCGTTTGGCGACGGCACGTTCGATGTCGCCGTCGCGGCCCGGGTGCTGTGCTCCGTCCAGGACGTCGCGGCCAGCTTGCGCGAACTGCACCGCGTGCTGCGACCAGACGGCGAGCTGCGCTTCTACGAGCACGTCGCGTCGAGCGAGCCGCGGCTCGCGCGCTGGCAGCGCACGCTCGACCTCGTCTGGCCCGGTATCGCCGGCGGCTGCCATGCCAGCCGCGACACCGCCCACGCGATCGCCGACGCCGGATTCACGATCGAGACCTGCGATCGGTTCACCTTCCGGCCGTGCATCCTTCGCCGCGCCGACGGCGCCGTCCATCCTCGGCCGCGCCCGCCGAGTGTAGAGCGGAGGCACATTCTTCAAGAGATCGTTTGACTTCTTGATGTGTCAGTCGTATGTTCCCGTTCTGCGCGGGACTCCCTCACCCGCAGCGACGAAGGGAGCGGAGCCCATGAATCCGAACAGGGCACTCTGGGAGAAGGGCGACTTCACGCGCATCGCCGTGAGCATGCGTGAGAGTGGCGAGGCGCTTGTCGCGACGTTGGGCATCACCAGCGGGCTCAACGTCCTCGACCTCGGGTGTGGCGACGGAACGACCGCAGTGCCGGCGGCGGTGCTCGGGGCGGAGGTCCTGGGCGTCGACATCGCCGCCAATCTCGTCGCCGCGGGCAACGCCCGGGCGAAGGACCTCGGCCTCGCCAATTGCAGGTTCCAGGAGGGCGACGCGTCCGATCTGCGCGGGCTCGACGACGACAGCTTCGACCTCGTCGTCAGCATGTTCGGTGCGATGTTCGCTCCGAAGCCGTTCGACGTGGCGAGGGAGGTCGTCCGGGTGACGCGGCCCGGCGGCCGGATCATCATGGGCAACTGGATCCCGAACGATCCGACGCTGGTGGCTCAGATCTTGAAGATCAGCTCCGCGTACTCGCCGCCTCCTCCGGAGGGCTTCGTCAGCCCCATGACGTGGGGTATCGAGGACAACGTGATCGAGCGATTCGGCGGCGCGGGGGTACCCGCGGAGCAGATCTCGTTCCAGAGGGACACCTACACGTTCAACTTCCCAGGCGCGCCCTCGGAGTTTCTTGCTGCGTTCAAGACGTATTACGGGCCGACCATGAACGCCTTCGAGGCGGCGGCAGCCAACGGCCGCGAGGCCGATCTGCAGGCTGACCTGGATGCGCTTTTCACCAGCCAGAACCAGAGCCCGCACCCGGATGCCACCTCGATCCCGGCAACCTTCCTGCGCGTGACGGTCGCGCCCTGAGGCGGCGCCGGACACCAACGACGTCCTGATCGCAGCGTGACGGGTACTACGTGGCGCTGTCCTTCGTGAACAGGCCCGCGTAACGGGCGAGGTAGAGCGGCCAGCAATCTTGGGAATGGTCAGGAGGAGGTCAGCGGTTCGAGTCCGCTAGAGGGCTCTCGCAAAAGCGTCGCACTTGCGGTGCTTTTCTTCGTTTTCGTGCAGATCCTGTCGCCAGAGCGGGCTCAAGTTGGATGCTTGGTGCGCTCCCGCGAGGTCCGGCGCGATGGCAGACTTCCCGGCGTCGCCGGGTCGGCGTCCGCGACACCCGTTCCGAGGCGAGAGAAAAGGATGTGCGATGCGCGCGTTGATCTGCGGAGCGGGGGTCGGGGGACTGTCGGCGGGCATCGCTCTCCAGCGCGAGGGCTTCGATGTCGTGGTGCTCGAGCGCGCGCCCGATCTGCGCGTGTCGGGATTCGGCCTCAACCTGTGGCCGAACGCCGGCCGTGCGTTGTACTCGCTGGGACTCCAGCGCGAGTACGACGCGATCTCCGTGCCGCTCAAGCGGTACTGGACACTCACGTCGACGGGCGAGGTGACGTACAAGCGCGACGTGGCGGACTGGCCCGAACGCTTCGGCGCTCCGGCGACCGGGCTGTACAGGAGCGAGCTCAGTGAGATGCTGGCCGAGGCCCTTGGCACGGAGCACATCAGGTTCGAGCACGAGCTGACGGCGGTTCGGGACGAGGGGCGGAGCGTCGTGTGCACGCTCGCCAATGGCGAGGAGCTGACGGGTGACCTCCTGGTCGGGGCGGACGGCATCTACTCGAAGACCCGCGCCTGTCTGTATGGCGAGCTCCCGCACCGTGAGAACCCGCATCACGCGTTCCGCTGGCGCGGTCACGTCCGGCTCGCGGACACCGACATCGACGGTGAGGCCGAGACCGAGGTCTTCGGTGGACGCGCGTTCTTCGGAACGATCCCCACCGGTGAGGGACGGGCGTACTGGTTCGCCTCCGGCCCGGGGATCAACACGCTCGACGACTTCATGGCGTGCTTCGGGACATGGGAGCACACGCACGTGCCCGGGACCATCGCGGCCACTGCCCGCGACGAGATCCAGCAGACGAAGCTCCTGGATCTGGCCGAGCCGCCGACGAGGTGGACGCGGGGGCGCGTGACGCTGCTCGGGGACGCGGCGCACCCGATGATGCCCGACCTCGCGCAGGGCGCCAGTCAGACGTTCGTGGACTCCGCCGCGCTCGGCGAATGCCTCGCGGCCGGCACGGCGGTCGAGGACGGCCTGCGGGCGTATGAGGAGCGACGTCGACCTGTGGCGGACGCCGTCGTCGAGCTGTCTCGCCGCGGCATGTTCACCCGGTCTCGCGACGGTTCCGACGGTGAAGTGGTGGACCCGATCGCACTGCGCTACGAGCGGGGCGTCGAAGGTGTCGCGGCCGGCGAGGTGTAGGTCGCGAACCCCTTGACAGCGGTCGAACGATGGGTCAGGGTTCCCGCCGGAGGCTGGCCGGCGCGCCCGATTGCCGGCCCGCGACCGACGCGCGGCGACGGACATTCGCCGGTGAGCCATCGGATGGGAGTCGTCCGTGACGGACAATGCACACGCGCCCGGGTGGGGTGCTCCCCAGCGCATCATGCCGGCGGACTTCTGGGACTGGAGCATCCCGACGCCGTTGTCCCAGGGGTGGAGATGCGGCCCGCTCGTGTTCGTCGGTGGCCAGATCTCGGCCGACGCACACGGCCGGACCATCGGTGTCGGCGACATCGAGGTCCAGACGCGGAACGTCTTCAACAATGTTCGAACGGTGCTCAACGAGGCGGGCGCGGAGATGCACCACCTCGTCAAGTTCAACACCTACTACGTCTTCGAAGGTGAAGGCGACGAGATCCGCGAGTACTGGGAGAAGATGACCGCGGTGCGGCTCGAGTTCCTCGCGGACCCGGGACCGGTCGGGACGGCCATCCGCGTCCCCGGCCTCGCCTATCCCGGCCTCCTGATCGAAGTCGACGGCATCGCCTACGTGCCCGAGTAGACCGCTGGCGAAGCAGCGAGGACAAGCATGGAAGCAAGCAGCAGTCCCGAGCGCGCGCCGACCGGTGGAGCGCACCTCCTGGAGCGTCGCCTGCAGGTGGTGGATCTCAGTCGTGAGATCTACCAGGGCATGCCCATCTGGCACGCCCACCAGCGCCCGTTCATCATCGAGAACCATCGCCGCGAAGACGCACCTCGGCTGTTCGGCACCGCACCGTTCCTGGCGCGCAACCTGCTCATCAGCGAGCACACGGGTACGCATGCCGACGCCATCTACGAGTACGACCCGGACGGCCCACCGCTGGACGAGACGCCGCTCGCGTACTACTACGGCGACGCCTGCTGCATCGACGTGTCGGGTACGCGCTATCCGGATTTCCTGACCCCTGAGGTGCTCGAGGCGGCGAATGAGGCGGCAGGCTCCACCATCCGCGAAGGCGACATCGTGCTCCTGCACACCGGGCACGGAGCACGCACCTACCCGCGCGATGAGTATCTGCGCGACTACACGGGTCTGAACCGGGCCGGCGCCCTCTGGCTCGCCGACCGTGGCGTCGTCAACATCTGCGTGGACGCGGTCTCCATCGACCATGCCGACGACGGCGAACTCGAGGCGCACGTCGTGTGCCGCGAACGCCAGATCGTCAACACCGAGAGCCTGTGCAATCTCGAGCAGCTCGTCGGAAAGAGGTTCACCTACTTCGGGTTGCCGCTGAACATCGACGGTGGAACGGGATCGCCGATTCGCGCGGTCGCGGTCCTCAACGCGTGATCTCGCGATCTGCCGAGGTTGCGTCTCGATCTCGACCCTCTTCCGTTGACACCTCGATAGTTCGCGCCGGAGGGCGCGGGCTCGACAGGCGTGGGGCGAGTCCCGGCATACTGCTCTCCATGCAACACGACGTCGTCTGGCCGCGGGCGCCGTTGGCGGCCGCCCGCCGCCCGCTCTCCCCCCGCATCGATGGTGTCGCGGGCAAACGCATCGGCTTCATGTGGGAGTACCTGTTCCGCGGCGAGGAGCTGTTCCCGGCACTGGCCGAGGAGTTGCGCGCGCGGGGCGCCGACGTCGTGAGCTACGAGGCGTTCGGCAACCTGCACGGGCCTGACGAGGCGCAGCTCGTCGGTGAGATCCCGTCGGTCATCGCTGCCCGCGGCATCGACGCCGTGGTCAGCGGTGTGGGGGCTTGAGGCAGTTGCACGCCCGCCGTGTTGCGGGCATCCGTTGCTGCCGAGCGCGCCGGCGTTCCGTCCGTCTCGATCGTCTCTCCGGGCTTCGAGCGTCAGGCCGTCGCCACCGGTCGCGGTCTCGGGTTCGACCTGATGCGCCTCGCGGTGCTCGACGGCCACCCTGACAGCTTCACGTCGGACGAGCTGATCGCCGGCTTCCTGGCCCGCACCGTGCCGCAGATCATCGAGGGCCTCACTGCGGCGCTGGGCGACGACGGCGATGCGGTTGACGAGCCGCAAGCGCTGGACGTCGTCGCTTCGGGGTCGTACGACGACATCTATGACCGCTTCGCCACCGAGGGCTGGTGCGACGGCCTGCCGTTCGTGCTGCCGACGCGTGCGGCCGTTGAGGCGTTCATCGCCGTCACGGGGCACGATCCCTGGCGCTCGCTCGGCGTGGTGAAGCCGAGCGGCCGCGAGGTCACCGTGTGGTCAGTGGCAGTGAACGGGGTGATGGCCGGGTGTCGCCCCGAGCACCTGCCGATCCTGCTCGCGCTGGCCGGCACGCTGGTCGGGCCGCGGTACGGCGTCGAGCACTCGGGAAGCACGACGGGTGCCGACGCGCTGATCGTGCTGGATGGGCCGTGCGTCACCGAGCTCGGCTTCAACCACGGGCAGGGCGCCCAGCGCGAGGGCACGCGCGCCAACACCACCGTCGGGCGCTGGCTGCGCCTGTTCCTGCGCAACGTGTGCGGCTTCACCGCCGACGAGCACGACAAGGGCACCTTCGGCCATCCCACCAAGCCGGTGCTGGCGGAGGATATGGATGCATTGGCCGACGTGGGCTGGGGCCCCGTGTCGGCCGAATTCGGCTTCGGCCCCTCCGACGACGCCGTGACGGTCGGGCGCATCAACTCGACGGTGCTCGTCGGTAGCGTCTTCGGCACCACCCCCGAGGCGATCGTGCCCTACCTCGCCGACGGCCTCGCCCGCGTCACGGGCTGGGACCTCACCCACGTGTTCGGCCTCGGGCGCGGCGACTACCGGCCGCTGCTCGTGCTCTCGCCGATGCTGGCTCGCGTGTTCGGCAGAGCGGGGTGGAGCAAGGTACAGGTCGAGGCGGCGCTGTTCGAGCACGCCCGCATCCCGGCGTGGAAGTTCGAGAAGCTGATCGGCGAGTGGAGCAACCTCACTGCCGGGCGGCGCACGCTCGTCGACGTCGTCGAAAACGGGGACCTGCCGGAGACGTTCGCCGAGTCCGACGACCCAGAGCGCCTGGTGCCGATCGTCACCGGGCCTTCGAAGTTCGTGATCGCCGTCGCCGGAGACCCCAATCGCGCCAACGCGCTGGCGATGGCCCACGACGGCCTGCACGGCAATTGGACATCCGCCTTCGTCGACCGAGCCCCGAGCCTCGACCTCGCCTGCCGCATCGGGGACGAGTTCTGCAGCTGACTGGCAATCGACTGCTCCGATCGTCTGCGTACCGCGGCCGCACCGCGGTACGCTCCCGCCGGTGATCGCGGCGGTATCGGTCCTCGGGGTGAACTGCTCGCCCACCAGTGGCGGCAAGACGCGGGCGGCGATCGAGGCGGTGCTCGGCGGCGCCGCCGTCGCCGGCGGCGAGACCCGGTTGATCGAACTCGCCGACGGCGACGATCTCGCGTCCGTCGTCGCGGCGCTCGCGGCGAGCTCCGCGTTCGTGTTCGGCTCGCCGATGTACCGCGCGACCTTCGCGGCGCCCTTCAAGGCGCTGATGGACGCCGTCCCGCGCGGTATGCACGGCGAGCAGTCGGCGCCGTTGACCGGTCGCGCCGCGGTCACGGTGGCGACCGCCGCGAGCGATCACCACTTCCTCGGGCCAGCGGGGATGCGCGACGTGCTGGTCGACTTCTTCGCCTGCCACGTCGTCTCGCCGGGTCTCTACGTCCCCGCGTACGGCTACGACGAGCACGGCGCGCTGGACGAGCCGTTCGCCGGTCGCGCGGAGCTGCTCGGCCGTGCGCTGGTCGAGCTCGCACGGGCGATTCACGCCTCCGCCGCACTGGGAGCGGTCACGCCGAACGTGTAGCGCGCGAGCCGTCTCAGAAGGACAGGAGCTTGTCGCGCAGCGTGCCCGGCGCGTAGGCGGTCTGCATGGCGCCGGCGCGCTGCAGGGCCGGGACGAGGCGCTCGGTGACGTTGGTGATGAACGTGTCGTCGCCGACGTCGTTCGCGAGCAGCATCACGCCGTCGCCGCCGATGTGCTCCATCACCTCGATCAGCTCGGCGGCGATCGCCTCGGGCGTGCCGATCGGCTGCCACTGGCCGCCGACGCCGACGGTCGAGATCACCTCGCGGAAGGTCATCCCCTTGGCACCGAGCAGCTTCATGCCGTCGTAGACCGAGGTGTGGCCGCCCGGCTCGAGGTCCATCGGGAACGGGCCGTCCGGGTCGAAGCGCGACAGGTCGAGGTCGAGCTCCGACCCGTTCTGCACTACCAGTGCCTCGAACTTGGCGTCCGAGGTGAGGTCGCTGACCGTCGCGCCCGGCCGGTCGCTGAAGTGCACGGCGACCAGGAACATCACGCGCACCTCATCGGGATTGCGGCCGTGGCCGCGCACGCGCTCCCGGACATCTTCGCGGAAGGCCTTCATCTCGTCCGGCCCGCCGTAGGCGCCCGCGAGGATCAGGTCTGCGTACTTGGACGCGAACGCGCGCCCGCGGTCGGACCCGCCCGCCTGCGCGATCAGCGGGCGTCCCTGCGGCGAGCGCGGCGAGTTGAGCGGTCCGCGCACGCGGAAGTACTCGCCCGCGTGCTCGAGCGCATGCACCTTGCTCGCGTTGACGTAGGTGTTGGTGGCGAGGTCCTGCACCATCGCGCCCTCCTCCCACCCGTCCCAGAGGCCGTTCACGGCGTCGAGGAACTCCGCCGCCATCGCGTAGCGATGGGCGTGCGACGGCATACCGTCGAGGCCGAAGTTCTGCGCCGACGTCCGCTCGCTGGTCGTGACGACGTTGAACCCCACCCGGCCGCTGCTGAGGCTGTCGACGGTCGAGAACAGCCGGGCGACGTGCCACGGCGGGTAGAAGGTCGTGGTGCAGGTCGCGATCAGTCCGAGGCCCGTAGTGTTGTGGGCGAGCAGCGGCAGCAGCGGGATCGGGTCGCTCTTCGGTGCGTAGATGGCGTACTTCAGGTCGAGATCGCGGCTGCCGCCGACCGCCTCGGAGACCGACAGCGTGTCCTCGAAGAAGAGGAAGTCGAGGCACGCGGCATCGAGGCGGCGGGCGAGGTCGACGAAGTACCGGCCGTTCGACCAGTCGCTGCCGTCCGTTCGCGAGTCCGTCGCCTGCCAGGCCGGCGGGCCGAACTTCGTGAAGTACCCGAGATGGAACTTGCTCCCTGCCAACCGGTCCTCCCGTCGCATCCTCGCCGGATGGGAGGCGACCGTAGAGGAGCCACGCAGCACCGTCAAGCGCACCGGCTGCTCGCGATCGTCGAGCTGTCACGGTAGGGAGCGACGTGCGGGACGCACGAATCTCTATCGGAGGTGGAGTTGATGGCACGCATCGGCGGGAGCGAGATCGATGTCTTCCCGCTCGCGCTGGGCGGGAACGTGTTCGGGTGGACGGCGGACGAGGGGCAGTCGTTCGACGTCCTCGACGCCTTTCGCGCGGGCGGCGGCAACTTCATCGACACCGCGGACAGCTACTCGCACTGGGTGGACGGCAACTCGGGCGGCGAATCGGAGACGATCATCGGCCGCTGGCTCAAGGCGCGCGGCAACCGCGACGAGATGGTGATCGCGACCAAGGTCGGCCAGGATCCTGCATCTCCCGGAACCTCGCCGCGCTGCGGTCCGCCTGGCTGTCGAAGGGTCGCTGACGCGCCTGGGCACGAGTCACATCGACCTCTACTACGCCCACATCGACGACCCCGACACGCCGCTCTCAGAGACGGTCGGAGCGTTCGGCGAGCTGGTGGAGGAAGGGAAGGTGCGGGCGGTGGGAGCGTCCAACTTCACCGCCGAGCGGCTCGAGGCTTCCCTGCGAGCGGCGGACGCGCTCGGCGTCGCCCGCTACCAGGCGCTGCAGCCTCCCTACAACCTCGTCGATCGCGACCGGTACGAGGGCGCGCTGCGGGCGGTCGTGGAGCGTGAGGGTCTCAGCCTGTTCCCCTACCCGGGCCTCGCCGGAGGGTTCCTGACCGGCAAGTACCGCGATCAGCAGAAGCTCGCCGACCGTCCGCGGGCCCCCGGCGCGGCGCGGTACCTGACCGACTCTGGACTGCGCCTCCTCGAGGCGCTGGACGCCGTCGCGGCGACGCAGGGCGCGAGCGTGGCCGCCGTCGCCCTGGCCTGGCTGGCGGCGCAGCCGACGGTGACCGCTCCGATTGCGAGCGCACGCACCGTCGATCAGGTGGCCCCGCTGCTCGAGAGCACCACCATCGTCTTGACGCGCGAACAGATCGAGGCTCTCGACTCCGCGAGTGGGTCCGTCTCGACGGGCACGACATGAGCCGCGTGCCGCGTCACCGATCCGGTTTCGGGCCGGCCGCGTCGCTCGCAGCCCTCGCATTCGGGCGGCTGCCGTCGCGTCGCGGTCAGGCTTGAAGAGAGCGCATGTCTGCCAGTCGTATTCCAATTGCGGCGCGGGAGGGACAGGCGGTGCGCGTCGCTGCCGGCCGGAGCTTCCGCGTCGTCGATGTCGACGGTGGGCAGGTGGCGGATCTGTTCGCCTTCGCGCTCGATGACCCGAGCGAGCATCTCAGCGCCGACCACACGAGGGCCGAGCTCTTCCGGCTGTTCCCGTCCATCGGCGAGTCGTTCGTCACCAACCGGAGGCGACCGATCCTCCTGTTCGAGGCGGACACTTCCCCGGGCGTCCACGACATGCTGTTCGCGGCCTGTGACGCCGCCCGCTACGAGGGCCTCGGCGCAGGCGCCGACCATGCCTCCTGTGCCGAGAACCTCCGCGCGGCGGTCGCGTCGGCGGGCTTCGGACCGGTCGGGTCGCCGCAGCCGGTGAATCTGTTCGAAGACACGTCTGTCGAGTCGGACGGATCGCTTTGCTGGCAGCCGTCGCGAACGAAGGCCGGCGACTACGTGCAGCTGCGGGCCGAACGGGCCTGCCTCGTCGTCGTCTCGGCCTGCCCGTACGATCTCGCCCCGATCACGTCGGTGGGTCCGCTGGCAATCGACCTCCTCTGACGTACAGCCGAAATACTTGCGCGCGCAATGACGTTTGCTCGGGTATGAGCATGACGACCCCGCCGCCCAAGAAGATCGGTTTCCTCTCGTTCGGCGCCTGGCACCCGGGCGGCGGCCAGACCCTGACCGGCAGCGAGGCGCTCCTGCAGTCGGTCGAACTCGCCGTCGCCGCCGAGGAGCTGGGGATCGACGGAGCCTTCTTCCGCGTTCACCACTTCGCACGCCAGCTCGCCTCGCCGTTTCCGCTGCTCGCTGCAATCGGCGTCAAGACGAGCCGGATCGAGATCGGGACGGGCGTGATCGACATGCGCTACGAGAACCCGCTGTACATGGCCGAGACCGCCGCCGCCGCAGATCTGCTCGCGACCGGCCGGCTCCAGCTCGGCGTCAGCCGCGGCTCGCCCGGAGCCCGCGTGGCGCGGGGCCGAGGCGTTCGGCTCCTCCGTCGATCCGGACGAGGCTCGCGAGAAGACCGCGCTGTTCCGTCGCTGCGATCTCCGGCGATGGCGTCGTCCACGCCGATGCGGGCGGCCGTCCCGGCGCCGCGATGCTCGCCGTCCAGCCGCAGTCGCCCGGCCTGTCCGAGCGGATCTGGTGGGGCTCCGGCTCGCGCGAGACCGCCGTCTGGGCGGGCGAGCAGGGCATGAACCTGATGAGCTCCACGCTGCTGCTCGAGGACACGCGCGTGCCGTTCGACGAGCTCCAGGCCGAGCAGATCCAGCTGTTCCGCGACGCGTGGGCGAAGGCCGGCCACGACCGCGAGCCGCGTGTCTCCGTCAGCCGCAGCGTCATGCCGATCACCTCCGACTTCGACCGGCAGCTGTTCGGTGGCGACGCCAACCGCGACCAGGTCGGCTGGCTCGACGGCGCGGTCAGTCGCTTCGGCCGCAGCTACACGGGCGAGCCAGACCAGGTCGCCGAGGAGCTCGCGAACGACGCCGCCGTGCAGGCAGCCGACACGCTGCTGCTGACCGTGCCCAGCCAGCTCGGGGTCGACTACAACGCCGCGATGCTCGAGACGATCGCTCGCGACATCGCGCCCGCGATCGGCTGGAGGCCGGCGAAGGTGACCGAGCCGCTGATCTAAGCGTTTTCGGCGATACTTGCCGTCCCGAGAGGAGGGCTCCGTGTCCGCCACCGATCGTTGCGCCCGGTTCCACGAGCTGCACCGGCAAGGGACGTTTCTGATGCCGAACCCGTGGGACGCCGGCTCCGCCCGGCTTCTGGAGTCGCTGGGCTTCGACGCCCTTGCCACCACCAGCGCCGGGTTCGCCTGGAGCATCGGCAAGGACGACCAGGCCGTGACGCGGGACGAGCTCGTCTCGCACGTGCGGCAGCTCGCCGCCGCGGTGGACGTGCCGCTCTCGGTCGACAGCGAGCGGCTCTACGCCGACACGCTGGACGGCGTCGCCGAGACCGTGCGGATGCTCGCCGATGCCGGCGCCGCCGGCTGCTCGATCGAGGACTACGACCCCGCGACCGGCAAGATCGAGGACATCGGGCCGGCGGCCGAGCGCGTCGCCGCTGCCGCCACCGCCGCCGGCGAGACCGGCATGGTCCTCACCGCCCGGGCGGAGAACCACTTCTACGGCGGCACCGATCTCGACGACACGATCGAGCGGCTGCGCGCCTACCGTGCCGCCGGCGCCGACGTGGTGTACGCGCCGCACCTCAGGGACGCGGAGCAGATCCGCACGTTGGTCGGTTCGGTGGACGCGCCCTTCAACGTCCTCGCCCTCCGCGGCTGCCCGACCGTCGCGGAGCTGGCCGACATGGGCGTCCGCCGGATCTCGACCGGCGGCTTCCTCGCTCGCGCCGCCTACGGCACGGTGCTCGCCGGCGCGCGCGAGCTGCTCGCGACCGGCACCTCCGAGTACCACGCAGGTCGGCCTCACGCCCGAGGACCGAGCGGCGTTCGCCCCGCGGAGCGCTTGACGAAACTCGTCTCGTAGGATTGTGCTACGATCCCACCGCATGAAGCGGCTTGCACATGGCTGAGCGCTGGCTCACGCTCGACAACTACGGCACGCTCACGAACTGGCTCGCGGGAATGCGTGCCGCGCTCCGGAGCGTCGGAGTGGCTGAGGACCGGGTCGACGAGCTGCTCCTCGCCTACCACGCGCAGGAGCTCACCGTCGAAGGCTTGGCCGGGTGGATCCCATACCGCGAGGTGCTCGAGACCGGCCTCGCTCGCGCCGCGGAGCTCACGGGCATCGACCTTCCCGACGGTGGCGCGGCGGCGTTCGTCGAGCAGTGGGACGAGCTGCCGATCTACCCCGACGTCGAGGAGGGGCTGTCGGCGTTGCGCGACGCCGGCTGGAAGCTCGTGGTGCTGACGAACTGCGACGACGACCTGTGGGCGCGCACGCGTGCGCACATCCCCGTCACGTTCGACGACTGGATCACGGCGGAGCAGGTGCGGAGCTACAAGCCCGACCTCGCGCACTTCCAGGAGTTCCGCAAGCGGATCGCCGACGACGATCTCTGGGTGCACGCGGCGACCAGCTGGCTGCACGACATCTACCCGGCCGCCCGCATGGGCGTCCCGCGCGTCTGGGTCGACCGCGACCGGACCGGCCACCCGCCTGCCTTCGCCGACCGGCGCATCGACGACATCGCCTCGCTGCCGGCCACGATCGCGGAGCTGCTGCCGCAGCTGCGGCCGGCGTCGGTGCCGCACGTCAAGTCGCCGCTGCAGTGACGGACGCGGCGGCCCAGCCGGCGGTGCAGGTCGTCGCGGGCAACCACGCCGTCACCCGTGAGATCTTCGGCCACGTGCCGCCCGAGCACCCGGTCGAGCTGCGGTTCGCCGACCTGACCGATCCCTCCGACGTGACGGCGGCGACGGACGGCGCCCACGCCGTGGTGGTCGACGACGAGGCGCTGACACGCGCGCACATCAACGCGTTCGCCAGCTCGGTGCGTGTGATCGGCAAGCTCGGGACGGGTCTCGACTCGGTCGATGTCGAGGCCGCCCGGGAGCGCGGCGTCGCGGTTGTCTACTTCCCCGGATCGGCCGTCAACGAGGTCGCCGACCATACGCTCGCGCTGATGCTCGCGAGCGTCCGCAACCTCCGTGCGGCCGACCCTGTCGCCCGCGACGCCTGGACCGAATGGCGGCGCGTCGGCGGGCTGCGGACGCTGAGCGACTGCACGATCGGCATGGTCGGGCTGGGGCGCATCGGTGGGGCCGTGCTGCGTCGCCTGCGGCCGTTCGGGTGCCGTCTACTCGTCGTCGATCCGGTTCTGGATGCTCCTCCCGAGGGCGCCACCCTGATCGCGGCGCTGGACGACCTGCTGCGGGAGGCGGACATCGTCACGATTCACGTTCCGTTGTCGGCGAAGACCGAGGGCCTGATCGGCCCCCGCGAGCTGGCGCTGATGAAGCCCGGCGCGCTGATCGTGAACACCACCCGCGGTGGCGTGATCGACCAGCCGGCGCTCGCCGCGGCGCTCGCGGACGGACGCCTCGGCGGTGCGGCCCTCGACGTGCTCGTCGCCGAGCCGCCGGCACCGGACGACCCGATCCTGTCCGCCCCGCGGACGCTGCTCTCGCCGCACGTCGCGTGGTACTCCCAGGCCGCCGAGCTGCGCATGCGAGACCACACCCTCCAGGCCGTCGCCGACCTCGTCCACGGCGTGCCGCTCAGGTTCGGCACGCTCGCGACCTGACCATCCCTCGGAATCGGAGACCACCAGTGCCGCTCACCCCCACCCAGCAGGCAAGCCTCGAGCGGTTGCGGGCGCTCGGATCGTCCGTCGTCTCCGATGCGCTGCGCGACCTCGGCCATCCCGACCACATCGCCGAGCACGGCCTCCGCCCGGCCAACCGGCGCCACGCCTGCGCCGGGCCGATCCGCGTCGCCTTGTTCGCGCCGGTCGGTGACGACCGCGGCGACTTCCGGCCGCTGGCCCGGTTCATCGACGCCGTCGAGCCCGGCGAGGTGCTCGTGCTCGCCGGTTCGGCCGAGGCGGCGCCGGCGTCGCTGTGGGGGGAGATCTGCTCGGCCGCGGCCGAGGCGCACGGCGCGGCGGGCGTCGTGATCGACGGCTTCATGCGGGACGAGCTGGCCATCGAGGCAGGCGAGCTCCCCCTCTTCTCTCGCGGGGCCTACGCGCGCGACTATCTCGGGCGCGCGGTCATCGTCGGCATCGACACGCCGGCGGTCGTCGGCGGCGTCGCCGTCCAGCCGGGCGACATCGTGGTCGCCGACATCGACGGCGTCGTCTTCTTCGACCCCGGCCTGATCGAGGCGGTCCTCGTCGAGGGCGAGCGGAAGGCGGCGGCGGAGGCCTCGCTGATCGAGGCCGTCCGCGGCGGTGGCTCGCTGCACGACGCCGTCAGCCGCGTGGGCACCTTGTAGCCGTGACCGCGTCCGACACCGGCCGCTTCGCCGGCCGCGGCTACCTCATTTGCGGTGCCCGGGCCGGGCTGGGACGCGCCGTCACCGAGCTGGTGCTGCACGACGGCGGCACCGTCTGGGCGGTCAGCCGCGGCGCGTCGCTGCCCGACGTCGCCCACGACCGGCTCCACCGCATCGAGGCCGACCTCACGACGGCGGCCGGCGTTGCGACGGTGGTCGGTGCGATCGACGCCGCCGGCGAACCGCTCGACGGCATCCTCGTCAACGGCGGCGGGCCGCCGCCCGGGAGGGCGCTCGCCCTCGGATCCGACGACTGGCACGCGGCGCTCGACGCGCTGATCGTGCGGCCGCTCGAGCTGGTGCGGGGTCTGCGCGAGCGGCTCGCGCCGGGCGCCTCGGTGCTGTTCGTCACCTCCTCGTCGGTGCGCGAGCCGATCGATGAGCTCGACGCGTCCAACGTGTTGCGACCGGGCGTCGCGGCGCTCGCCAAGTCGCTGTCGCGCGAGCTCGCTCCCGGCGTGCGCGTCAACTCGATCGCGCCCGGGCGCATCGCAACCGATCGCCTCGAGGCGGTCGAGGCACGGCAGGCGGCCGCCGCGGGATCGACGCTCGACGCCCACCGCGCCGCGGCGCAGGCCGCGATTCCGCTCGGCCGCTACGGGACGGCGCAGGAGTTCGCCGAGGTCGCGGCCTTCGTGCTCTCACCCGCGGCGAGCTACGTCACGGGCACGGCGTTCCAGGTCGACGGCGGCCTGGTCCGCGCGGTCTAGCCGCCGCGGCTCTCGACGATCGCACGCACCTCGGCGGCGCTCTCGACGAGATGGAGGGTGATCGCCGCGACCGCCTGCTGCTCGTCGCCGGCCCGCAGCGCCTGGACGAGCTCCTGGTGGATCTGGCCCAGCACGCCGGGGTGCGGGTACTGATCCTTGACCTGGGCCAGGAGCAGCCGCTGCTCGCCGAGCAGGCCGCGGAAGATGCGGATCATCCGGCGGCTGCCCGTTGCCGCCACCAGCGCCGCGTGCAGCTCGAGGTCGATCTCCACGGCGGCCAGCCAGTCGGCGTCGGGGCCGAGTTGCTGCAGGCGCCGCACGGCGTCCTCGACCTCGGCCCAGCCGGCCGACTGGCGCACGATCGTCCGCACGGCGTCGGCCTCGAGCGCGATGCGGACGTGGTAGAGGTCGTCGACATCCTCGACCGTCAGCCGGGGGACGAAGACGCCCCGGTTCTGCTCGTGCCGCAGCAGCCCGGAGTGCACCAGCGCCTGGAGCGCCGACCGCAGCGAGTTGCGGCCGACCTCGTAGCGATCGGTGATCTCCTTCTCCCGCAGCTGGGCGCCGGCCGGGATGGCGCCGGTCAGCACCTCGGTCCGGATCGCGGCCTCGAGCGCGTCCACGGTGGACACCGGATGGAACGCCGCCGGTCGTCCGGGCGTGTCGCTCATGGGTTCAATGATGCCAGACGCTCCAATGTAGGATTGTCGGACGAAGCTCTCCGCGAGCCGGCGTTCGCCGACCGCGATCCTCGGATACGATCGCTCCGCGTGCCCGGAGCGGAGGACGAATGGCAGACGAATCGGTAGAGGTGCTCGTCGTCGGCGCCGGCCAGGCCGGCGTCGCGATGAGCGAGCACCTGAGCAGCGGCGGCGTGCCGCACCTCGTCCTGGAGCGCGACCGCATCGCCGAGCGGTGGCGCACCGGGCGGTGGGACTCGCTCGTCGCCAACGGCCCCGCCTGGCACGACCGGTTCCCGGGCATGGAGTTCGCGGACGTCGACCCCGACGCCTTCGCGGCGAAGGATCAGGTCGCGGACTACTTCGACGCCTACGCGGAGAAGTTCGCGGCGCCGATCCGGTGCGGCGTCGAGGTGACGTCGGTGCGCAGGAACGCCGGCCGGCCCGGCTTCCGCGTCGAGACGTCGGACGGCGTCATCGAGGCCCGCTACGTCGTGGCGGCAACCGGCCCGTTCCAGCGACCCGTGATCCCGGCCGTCGTGCCCGACGATGCCGGGCCGATGCAGATCCACTCGAGCGGCTACCGCAACCCGGAGCAGCTGCCCGACGGCGCGGTGCTGGTCGTCGGCGCCGGGTCGTCGGGCGTGCAGATCGCCGACGAGCTGCTGCGCTCGGGGCGGCGCGTCTTCCTCTCGGTCGGCCCGCACGACCGGCCGCCGCGTAGCTACCGCGGGCGCGACTTCTGCTGGTGGCTCGGCGTGCTCGGCAAGTGGGACGCCGAGACGCCGCCGCCCGGCGCCGAGCACGTCACGATCGCGGTCAGCGGCGCCGACGGCGGCCACACCGTCGACTTCCGCGACCTCGCCGCGCGCGGCATGACGCTGCTCGGCCGCACGCTCTCGTACGGCGACGGAACGCTGCAGCTGGCGCCCGATCTGGGCGTCAACATCGCCAAGGGCGACGCCAACTACCTGTCGCTGCTCGAACGAGGCCGACGTCTACGTCGAGCGCAACGGCCTCGACCTGCCGGAGGAGCCGGAGGCGCACCGGCTGGGGCCGCTCCCGGACAGCGCCAACGATCCCGATCCTCGAGCTCGACCTCGCGGCGGCCGGCGTCACCTCGATCATCTGGGCGACGGGCTTCCGCGTCGACTACAGCTGGCTGCAGGTCGACACCTTCGACGAGCGGGGCCGGCCGATCCACCAGCGCGGCGTCTCGGCCGAGCCCGGCGTCTACTTCCTCGGTCTGCCGTGGCTGTCGCGGCGCGGGTCGAGCTTCATCTGGGGCGTCTGGCACGACGCCAAGCACCTGGCCGACCAGATCGCGATCCAGCGCGGCTACCTCGAGTACCGGACGCGCGCGGGCTAGGTCACCGGGGGAGACTCGACGCGGGCGTCGCGCGCCCGCGGCACGACGAGCGGCGTGCCCGTCTCCGGGTCCGGGATCACCCGGCAGCGGACGTCGTAGACGGCCTCGATCAGCTCGACCGTGATGGCGTCGCCCGGGAGGCCGTGCGCGACGACCGCGCCGTCGCGCATCGCGATCAGGTGCGTCGCGTAGCGGGCCGCCTGGTTGACGTCGTGCAGCACCATCGCGACGGTCCTGCCGTGCGTGCGCGGCAGGTCGGCACACAGCTCGAGTACGTCGATCTGGTGCGCGATATCGAGGAACGTCGTGGGCTCGTCGAGCAGCAGGATCGCCGTCTCCTGGGCGAGCGCCATGGCGAGCCACACCCGCTGGCGCTGGCCGCCCGAGAGCTCGTCGACGGGGCGCGTCGCGAGGTCGGCGACCCCGGTCGCCGCCGGTGAGCGCGCCGCCGGTGACGCCGACCGTCGTGCCGTCGGTGGCGAGGAGGACGAGCACGGCGCCGACCGACGCCCCCGCGCTCAGCCCGAGCACGTCGGGGCTGCCGAGCCGGTTGCGGGTGAGCCCCTGGATGATCGCGCCGGAGACGCCGAATGCGATGCCGACCAGGAGGCCGGTCAGCGCCCGCGGCTCGCGCAGCTCCTGGATCACGAAGCTCGACGACGCGTCGCCCTGATCGTGTTTTCAGGAGACGGCGGCGGCGAAGGCCCAGATGAAGGAGATGCCGTCGTTCCAGGCGCTCGACGTCGTCAAGAACGGCCCGTCGTGGCGATCGACGACCTCGAGCTGGCGATGGCGCTGTCGGCCTCGAGCGTCACGAGCATCCCGTACGCGCTCGAGCGCGTCGTGCCGGAGCTCGAGAAGGCCATCCCGGCGTAACGGCGGGCGGGTGGGCGCGGCGGGCCTGAGTCCGTCGCGCGTGCCGGCTCTACGCCTGGTCGCCGGGCCAGAGCGGACGCAGGAACGTCCGCTCGAAGCGCTTCACACAGCCGGTCTCATCGCGGATCCGCTCGGCCGCGATGAACTCCTCGTCGACGCCGAAGAGCGTCCGGTACCGCTCGTACTCGGCCAGGCTCGGGAAGCTGAACAGGGCGTACGCGATGTCGCTCGCGCCCTCCGACGGCAGGAAGTAACCGTGGTGGGTGCCGCCGTGCTTGTCGACGAGCTCCATCCACCGCCGCGCAAAGCGCTCGAACGCCTCGATCTGGCCCGGGTCGATCTCGTACCGGAGGTGGCAGGTGACCATCGCGCCAGCCTAGCAACGGGGCGAACGCGTATTCTCTCGCGGTCATGGCCGGTACCGCCTCGAATCCTGCCGAACCGCGGCGCGTGCACGTCGTCGGCGCCGGCCCGGTCGGCCTGCTGCTGACGGCACTGCTGCAGACGATGGACGGGTTCTCCGTCCACCTGTACGAGAAGCGGCACACCTACACGCGGACGCGGATGGTGCAGCTGGCGCCGTACCTGATGGCCGACTCGCTCGAGAGCTACCGCACCGACGGCATCGACGGCGACAGCGTCGAGGCGATCTTCGACCCGCCGGAGCTGGGCGAGGGCCTCGCGTTCCGGCGATCGATCCCGGCCGACCTGACCGATCTGCTCCGCGACTGGTCGATGGGGTTCGTCCCGCTCAACGCCATCGAGCAATCGGTCAGCGACCTGATCGACGCGCGCGCGTCGGACAGCGTGGAGCGCACGGTCGGTGCGATCTCGGCGGGCGACGCCATCGCGATGCTCGAGCCGGACGACATCCTGATCGACTGCACCGGCGCGAAGTCGCTGCTGCGCGACCAGCTGTTGCCGGGCGCCGACGCCGCCGATGCCGACGCGAACACGCTCAAGATCCGCCTCGAGTACGCACTCGTCACGACGTTCCTGTACGGCCAGGCGTACGACTGCAACGAGCACTGCAAGTACTACAAGAACGTTGAGAACGCGCGGTACAAGTTCATCCCGATGGTGCACCGCACGCACTACGACGGCGCCGTCAGCCACGTGTCGGGGATCGTGAACATCAGCGCCGAGGACTACGAGGCGATGCCGCCGAGGTTCGACGGTCACTGGCTGCGCGAAAACTATCCCGACGTCGCCCAGTCGATGGATCGCTTCATCGCCAAGATCAAGCAGGAGACGAACGGCGAGATCATCGGCGACCTCGAGATCGTCCGCATCCCGCTCGATCTCTACCGGGCGCGCAACGCGACCAGCCGGCAGTGGCTCGCCGCCGGGCAGAGCGACCACCCGTTCGCCGGCTCACCCGTCTTCCTGGCCGGCGACTCGGCCATCGGGTCCCCGTACTTCCAGTCGATCTCGCTGGGCTTCGAGTGCGCGATGTACCTGGCGGGGTTGCTCGCACAGCGCGACCTGCCCCAGCGGGACCTGCTCGACCGCTACGAGCTCTACATCTACAAACAGTGGCTCCGCGTCTACATGCGCAGCAAGATGATCAAGCACAACAAGGATCTCTTCGAGTCGATCGACGATCCGCTCGCGCTGCTCGAGAAGCTGCACATCTACTAGCCCGGCTCGGTGACTGCGGCGCCCGCGGCCTCGCGGCGGCGCCTGCGCTCCTCGCGGACGAGGTCGAACGCCCCGAAGTACGGGCCGGCGGCGCCGAGCACGATCACGACGATGGCCGTCGTCACGGAGACGGTCCTCAGCCGCGCCGCGACGATGATCGCGACGCACATCACCATGTACAGCACGCCGTGCGTGAACCCGAAGATGAACGTCACCGGCTGCGGATGGTCGATCACGAACGCGCAGAACATCAGGCCCGTGAAGAGCACGCAGTGCACGAGGGCCAGCGCGGCGAGGTTCCGCACGCTGAGCAGCCGGGCGAGCCGCGAGTCGCTCGGCACGCGAGCCTCGCGCGCCCCGTCGTCCGTCAGCTGTGCCCCGGGAACCATGCCGGGATCATACGAGCCGACCTGGGGTCGGCACCGCCGTCACGGGTGCGGCGCCGTGAATTAGAGTCTCGTCGTGGCCGACCAGCGCACCGAACGCTACGCAGCGCTCCTGCTCGATACGTGCGTCCGCGTCGAGCCCGGCTGGCAGGTGCTCGTCTGGGGCATGCCGGCCGCGCGGCCGCTCCTCGAGGAGCTGATGCGGCAGATCGGCAGGCGCGGCGCCTACCCGTTGCTGCGCATCACGTTCGGCGGCGGGCTCGTCTACCACCGCGACTGGCTGCGGACGGCACCGCTCGACGTCATCGCCCGGCCGGCGCCGCTCGACCTGCAGGTGCTGCTGGAGTGCGACGCGCTGATCGCGGTGTCCGCACCCGAGAACACCCGCGACGGCAGCGACATCTCCCCCGAGCGGATGGGGGCCGTCCAGGGCGCGTACCGCGAGGCGGTCGCGCGCGTCAACGCGAGCACCTTCCCGTGGGTGATGGGCTGGTACCCGACGCCGGCGCTGGCGCAGGACGCGGGGATGCCGCTGGCCGCGTTCGAGGACTTCCTGTACGGCGCCGTCCTGCTCGACTGGGAGGCGGAGAACGCGCGGCTCCAGCGCTACGCAGCGCTGTTCGACGCCGCCGACGAGGTCCGCATCGTCGGCGACGGCACCGATCTGCGCCTGTCGATCGCAGGCCGGCGGGCGGAGGTCGACGCCGGCATGGGCAACATGCCCGGCGGCGAGTTCTTCGCGTGCCCCGTCGAGACCTCGGCCGAGGGCACCATCGCCTTCACCGAGTTCCCGGCCATCTGGGGCGGTCACGAGGTCCGGGGCATCCGGCTCCGCTTCTCCGGCGGCCGCGTGGTCGACGCGTCGGCGGACAGCGAGGAGGAGTTCCTGCTGCAGACGCTCGACACCGACGAGGGGGCGCGGCGCATCGGCGAGCTCGGCATCGGCTGCAATCCCGGGATCACCCGGTACATGCGCAACGTCTACTTCGACGAGAAGATCAACGGCACGATGCATCTGGCGCTCGGCTTCGGGTTCGCCGACCTCGGCGGGACGAACGAGTCGGCAATCCACTGGGACATCGTCAAGGACCTGCGCGGCGGCGGCCGGATCGAGCTGGACGGCAAGGTCGTCCAGGAGAACGGCGCGTGGGTACTCTGACCGATCGTGCCCTACCGGCCTGGCCGAACGGCGCGAAGGTTGCCGTCTCGCTCACGTTCGACGTCGATGCCGAGTCGGGCGCGCTCGGCGACGACCCCGGGTACGCGCGCCGGCTGACGACGATGTCGGAGGGGCGGTTCGGCGTCACCCGGGGCGTGCCGCGCATCCTCGCGCTGCTGGCCGAACACGGCATCCCGGGCACCTTCTTCGTTCCCGGCTGGACGGCAGAGCACCACGACGGGCTGATCGCATCGATCGTTGCCGCCGGCCACGAGGTCGGGCACCACGGCTACATCCATCTGCGCACCGACAAGATCAGCGCCGAGCAGCAGCGGGACGAGATCGAGCGCGGATTCGCGGCGCTCGCCGCCGCCGGTGCGCCCCGTCCCGTCGGCTACCGCTCGCCCGCCTGGGAGATGACCGACGAGACGTTCGACCTGCTGGCCGAGCACGGCATCGCCTACGACTCGAGCTGCATGGGGGACGACCGGCCGTACCTGGAGTCGTGGTCGGCCGGATCGATCCTCGAGCTGCCCGTGCACTGGTCGCTCGACGACTGGCCGCGCTTCGGCTACTCGATCGACCACGGCGGCAACGTCGCGCACCCGGACGAGCTGCTGCAGTCGTGGACGGACGAGTACCGCTCGGCCCGGGCGGACGGTCGCCACGTGACGTTCACGATGCACCCCGAGGTGATCGGCCGGGCCTACCGGTTCGCGCGCCTGCGCGCCCTCGTGGAGCTGATGCTCGCCGACGGCGACGTCTGGTTCGCGCGGCTCGACCAGGTGGCCGCGCACGTCGGCCCGGCCGTGACCGGGCGGGCGTAGCCCCGCGGCCGTTCAGCCGAGCTCGAGGTCGGGCGCCTCGCCGCGCGCGCCCATCGCCTTCAGGTGCCGGACGTGGCTGCGCAGCGCGTCGCGCAGGCGCGGTGCGACCGAATAGCTGACGCCGTGGCGCGCACAGGCCTCGCGCACGATCGGCGCGATCGACGGATACAGCGTGTGCGGGACGCGGGGGAACAGGTGGTGCTCGATCTGGAAGTTGAGCCCGCCGAGCGACCACGTCAGCACGCGGTTGCGCGGACAGAAGTCGACGGTCGTCTCGACCTCGTGCTCGGCCCAGGCGCGGGGCTCACCGCCGAGGTCCTCGGCGGTCACGAACGATGCCTCCTCGACGCAGTGAGCGAGCTGGAACGTCACGGCCATCACCAGCGAGATCACGCACGAGACTCCGATGAAGCCGACGACGACCTGCCACCACGGGTAGACCAGGAGCGGCACGACGATCGCCCAGACGACGAAGATCAGCTTCCCGCCGACCATGGCGGCGAGGTCCCAGCCGCGCGGCCAGCGGAGCCTCGAGCGGCCGATGCGACCGCGGAGGAAGGCCCAGGCGTCGTCGGCGATCTGCCAGCGCAGGCCCATGAAGCAGTAGAGCGGCCAGACGTAGAGGTGCTGGAGGCGGTACCAGGGACGAGACGACTGCGCCGGCGCGAACCGCGCGATCGGCGAGAGCGCGATGTCGTCGTCGAAGCCCGCGACGTTCGTGTACGTGTGGTGGGCGACGTTGTGCTTCACCCGCCACGCGTGGCTCGAGACGCCGAGCATCACGTCGGCCGTCCAGCCCAGCAGGTAGTTCCAGCGCCGTGCCTTGAACGTCGCGCCGTGGTTGGCGTCGTGCTGGACGCAGAACGCCGTCAGGAGGCTGCCGACGGCGACGAGGGCGAGCGCCGCCATCGCACCGAGCGGCCCGGGCGCGGCGAAGATCAGCACGGCCCAGCCGCCCAGCATCGCGCCGACGCCGATCGGCGCCTTGACGAGCAGGGCGATCCGCCCGCGGCGCGTCCGGCCGGGCTCCGCGAGGAAGCGCTCCACCTCACCTCGCACGTCGAGCGCGAAGGCACCGCCGTTCGTGAAGCGGACGCGTGTCGCGCCTGCCTCGCTGGTCGTCTCGGCCATCACGCGGCTCCCGGTGTTCGTTTCTGGGCGGCGATGAAGCCGCGGTATCGGAATGTTCTGATCATGCTGCCGTGCTCCTCTTGTCGGTCGATGAGGCGGATCGCTAGAGGCGAGCGGGGTCACGGCATGCGACCGGCGTGACACGGGTGCGGCCGCGACAACGACCACGCCGGCACCTCGGCAGGTACCTCCTCACCGGCTGGTTGCTGGAGCCGGGCCTCGCGCAGACGCCGGACGATCGACCGGCGTCGTGTGGCCGGGTGCTGGGGCCGCGCTACGGACACTACCACCGCGGCGGACGGACATCGGCGGGCCGGACGGTCCCGTCGCCGCCGCCGACCGGGAAGGCATTAGACTCGCCTACGCTACTGCCGAGCAGCTTCTCGCTGCCGCGGCGGGCGGCTCCAGACTCCGAACGTGAGAGGGCCATGACCGACTACGCAGTCATCAACCCGGCGACCGGCGAGCACGTGCAGTCGTACGAGACGATCAGCGACGACGCGCTGAAGGGCGTCGTCGACGCCGCCGATCGCTCGCACCGCGAGTGGTCGCGCTCGACGTCCGTGGCCGAGCGCGCGGCGCTCGTGCGGCGCATCGGCGAGCTGCACGTCGAGCACCGCCAGCGGCTGGGCGAGATCATCGTCCGCGAGATGGGCAAGCCGATCGAGCAGGCGCTCGGTGAGATCGACTTCTGCGGCGCCATCTACGAGTACTACGCCGACAACGCCGAGTCGATGCTCGCCGACGAGGAGATCAAGCTCTCCGAGGGCGAGGGCACGGCGGTGATCCGCCGCAGCTCGATCGGCGTGGTGCTCGGGATCATGCCGTGGAACTACCCGTACTACCAGGTCGCGCGGTTCGCCGGTCCGAACATCGCCATCGGCAACTCGGTGCTCCTCAAGCACGCGCCGCAGTGCCCCGAGTCGGCGGCCGCGATCGAGGAGCTCTACCACGAGGCGGGCGTCCCCAAGGGTGCGTACACCAACATCTACGCCACCAACGAGCAGATCGCCGACGTGATCGCCGATCCGGCCGTGCAGGGCGTGTCGGTGACCGGTTCGGAGCGCGCCGGCTCGGCCGTGGCCGAGATCGCCGGACGCAACCTGAAGAAGGTCGTGCTGGAGATGGGCGGCTCCGACCCGTTCATCCTGCTCAGCACCGACGACCTCGACAACGTCGTCGAGTCGGCGGTCGCCGCGCGCCTCGAGAACGCCGGGCAGGCCTGCAACGCCGCCAAGCGCTTCGTCGTCGCCGACGATCTCTACGAGCCGTTCGTGGACAAGCTGACGGCTGCGATCACGGCCGTGGAGCCGGGCGACCCGACGTCGTCCGACACGGGCATGGGGCCGCTCTCGTCGACCACGGCGGCCGACCGGCTCGAGGATCAGCTGAAGCGCGCCGTGGCCGCGGGTGCGACCCTCGTCGCCGGCGGCCAGCGGAAGGGCAACTTCTTCGGCGGCACGGTGCTGACCGACGTCGCGCACGACAACCCTGCGCACCGCGAGGAGTTCTTCGGTCCAGTCGCGGTCGTCTACCGCGTCGGCTCCGAGGCCGAGGCCGTCGAGGTCGCCAACGACACGCCGTACGGGCTCGGCTCCTACCTGTTCACGACCGACTCCGACCAGGCGCTGCGCGTGGCCGACCAGATCGAGGCCGGCATGGTGTTCGTGAACATCGTCGGCGCCGACGCGGCGGAGCTGCCGTTCGGCGGCGTCAAGCGCTCCGGCTTCGGCCGCGAGCTCGGCCGCTTCGGGGCCGAGGAGTTCGTCAACCGCAAGCTGATCCGGGTCGGCGGCTGACCTGACGTCCCCGGCGGGCGACGGGCGGCTGTCAGCCGTCCGTCGCCTCCGGGCGAGCGGCGACGCGACGCACTCGGTCGCCTCCGCCAGCGTCCAGTCGTCGGTGGCGAGGATGGGGACGATCGTTCAGCGCCGGCGGCCGGCGCTAGCGAGGGCGAGCTGCTGCAGTTCGGCGATGCGACGATCCTCGTCACGGTCTCCGGTGCCGCCTCCGGTGGCGCCTACAGCCTCTTCGAGGAGAGGGAGACCACGTCTTCCGGGTGGGAGACGTCGACATCCCGGCCGGCCCCGGTGAGCTGGTCTTCGCCCCGCGCGGCGTGCCGCACGCGCAGCGCCGCGTAGTGCCGCGCCAGGGCCGGAGACCTACGGCATCACCTGGCTCGGCTGACGGCCGCTACGGCGCGGTGAACGTCGTCCGGATCGCGCCGATGCCGTCGACGCGCACCTCGACCACGTCGCCGGGGACGATGAACCGCCTCGTGGGCTCGCCGACCCCGCCGGGCGTGCCGGTGGCGATGAGGTCCCCGGGCTCGAGCTCGACGATCGCCGAGAGGTCGGCCACGAGCGTCGGGATGTCGAAGACGAGGTCGCCGAGTGGCGCCCGCTGCCGCACCTCGCCGTTGACGACGGTCGTCAGCAGCCGCGGGCCGAGGTCGCCGAGCTCGTCCAGGGTCACGATCCACGGGCCGACGGGCGTCGACGCCTGGAACGTCTTGCCCGCGAACCACTGCAGGGTGCGCCGCTGGAAGTCGCGCATGCTGACGTCGTTCATGAGCGTCAGGCCCGCGACGTGGTCGAGCGCCCGCCGGGCCGGAATGTCGCGGCCGCCCGTTCCGATCACGACGGCGAGCTCGCCCTCGTAGTCCACCTGCTCGCTGATGCGGGGCAGCGCGACCTCGGCGAACGGGTCGGTGAGCGCGCGCGGGAGCTTCGAGAACAGCGTCGGGCGCGCCGGCATCTCACGGCCCATCTCGAGGATGTGGGCGCGGTAGTTCATGCCGACGCAGACGATGGCGGCGGGCGCGAGGACCGGTCGCAGGAGGTCGCCCTCGCCGACCGGTACCGCCTCGCCGGTCTCGGCCGCATCCCGGGCGGCCGCGGGGCCGCCGGCACCCGCGCGCAGCAGCGCGCCGACGTCGCCGTAGGCGTCGAGGATCACGGCCTCTGTGTCGCCGCGCATCACGGCCGCGCGCGGGCCGTCGGGGGTGCGGACCGTCGCGAGCCTCATCGCGGCAGTCTGGCACGTGGCCACCGGGCGCCGGTTGACACGCCGATCGGCACGGGTCACGATGCCGCGCCTGCCGGAGTCGACCCTCAAGACGCTGTTGATGTCCGGCGGGAGCCGGGGCATAGGCCTCGCGATCGCCCTCCGGCTCGCCCGCGATGGAGCGAACGTCGTGCTGCTGGCGAAGACCGACCAGCCCGACCCGCGGCTGACCGGCACCATCCACACGGCGGTGGCGGCGATCGAGCAGGCCGGCGGCCGCGCGCTCCCCGTCGTCGGCGACGTGCGCAGCGACGAGGACGTGGAGCGCGCCGTGGCGGCAGCGGTCGACACGTTCGGCGGCATCGACATCGTCGTCAACAACGCCAGCACCGTCGACATCCGCAAGACGCACGAGATCGCGATGAAGCGCTACGACCTGATGGCGGACGTCAACGTACGCGGCACCTTCCTGCTCTCGAAGACCGCGATCCCGCATCTGCGGCTGTCGTCGAACCCGCACATCCTCACGCTCTCGCCGCCGCTGCGCCTGGACGGGCACTGGCCCGGCAGGCACCTCGCGTACACGCTGTCGAAGTACGGCATGAGCCTCTGCACGCTCGGTCTGGCGGAGGAGCTGCGCGAGGACGGCATCGCCGCCAACTCGCTCTGGCCGCGCACGCTGATCGCGACGGACGCGATCCGCAACATCCTCGGCGGCGAGGAGGCGATGGCCGGCACGCGATCGCCGGAGATCGTTGCCGACGCCGCCCACGCCATCTTCCAGCGCCCGGCCCGCGAGTGCACCGGCAACTTCTTCATGGACGACGAGGTGCTCGCCGAGGCCGGGATCGTCGACCTCGAGCGGTACCAGTACGGCACCGGCGAGCTGCTGCCCGACATCTTCCTCTGACCGCCATGCAGGCCGTACCCGTCGATCCGGCCGACGCTGCGAGCGTGCTGCTGGTTCGCGACGGTGCCGACGGGCTCGAGGTGCTGGTCGTCGTCCGCTCGACCACGATGGCCTTCATGGGCGGCGCGACCGTGTTTCCCGGCGGCCGCGTCGATGCGGCCGACCGCGTGCCCGGTGGCGACGACTCCGCGGCCCTGCGGATCGCCGCCATCCGCGAGACGTTCGAGGAGACCGGCGTCCTGCTGGCGCGGTCGGCGGGCGAGGACCGCCTGCTGACCGAAGTAGCCGTGCCCGGAATCCGGCGGCGCTGGCGCGGCCCGCTCCTGACCGGGCGGGCGACCCTGGGCGACGTGCTGGCGGCCGAGCGGCTCGAGCCGGCCGACGACCTGCTCGTGCCGGCGGCGCACTGGATCACGCCGGAGGAGCTGCCGCGGCGCTTCGACACGCGCTTCTTCCTCGCCGCTGCACCCGCCCAGGAGGCGACGCTGGAGGGCTCGGAGCACGCGACGCTGACGTGGATCACGCCGCGCCGGGCGCTGGCCGAGGCCGCCGGCGGCGCGCGGACGCTCGCCCTGGCGACGCACACGATCCTGACCGGCCTCGTGACCAACCCTGACGTCGCCGCGGCGCTCGCGGCCGCCCGGACGCGCCGGATCGTGCCGGTGCTCCCCTGGTTCGAGGGCGAGGGGGAGAACCGGCGCGCGGTGTTCCGGCCGGGCTAGCTGCAGCTCAGCGCGGCACCCAGAGCACGTTCACGATCTTCCAGCCCTCGGACGTCCGCGCGAGCTGCCCGTAGTCGACGTACAGCGCGCACAGGCAGGTCGAAGTGGCGATGTCGCCGCCGACGTGGTCGACCTGCCCTCGAGGCGCCGGTCGCTCGTCGACCAGGCGCTGCACCGACACCGTCCGCCCGGCATCCAGCGCCAGGGCTGCGAGGAGCGCTCGCTGCTTACCGCCGCCGATGGGGATGACCGCGCCGTCGCCGGCGACGGTCTCCGGGGAGGAGCCGGATCTCCATCGCCGGAGAGGCTCCCAACGGGGCGTGCGCCGCCGTGGCCGACGCTCTCACGGGCCAGCTTCAGGGCCCTTTGGCACCGCGCTTCTTGGGCTTGTCCTTCTTCGCGGGCTTCGAAGGCTTTGCCGGCTTCGCCGGCGTCACCGACGCCGCTGCAGTCGTCGTTGCAGGTCCGCTGCTCAGCACGACGCTGACGACGCTCCCTGGCGGGACGCTGTCGCGGGCCGCGGGTACCTGGGCGGCGATGAGACCACTGGCCGCCGACGCCGGAGCAACGCCTGATACCACCAGCCGCAGGTCGCGCCGTGCAAGCTGTGCCGTGGCGGCGGCCACGCTCCGTCCGGCGAGGTTCGGTACCGCGCGGGTGGTGGCGGCCGGCGCCGTGACCGGAGCGGTCGTCGCCTGGGTGGTGACATCAGCCGCGGACGATGGCGTGTCGTCCGGTGACTGGCTCAGCGCGAACGCGCCGGCCGCGCCCAGGGCCAGGGCCGCCGCGACGGCGATCGGCGCGCGGGGCCGCCGGCGCCCGTGGTGCAAGGCGGGCCCGACGAGGCGCGTCCGGTCGCTGGTCGGCGGCCCGGTCGCGGGGATCGTGTCGTCGTCGGGTGGTGCAAGGAGTTGCGTCGTCTCCGCGACCGAGCCCGGATCGAGCCGACGCTGGATCGTGGCGGCACCCGGCCGGGCCGCCGGGTCCTTGGCCAGCATGCGCATCACGAGCGACGCCAGGAGAGGGTCGGCCCGCTCGACATCCGGCGGCAACGGCGGCGTGGGCGCGGTGGCGTGCAGCAGTCCGGTCGCGATCGCCGTGTCGCCCTGGAACACCTTGTGCCCCGCCAGCGCCTCGTACAGCACGCACCCGAGCCCGTACACGTCGACCGCCGCAGTGCACGCCTCGCCCCGCGCGGTCTCCGGTGCCCAGTACTGCGGGGTGCCGATCCGCGCGCCGGTCTCCGTGAGGGTGGGATGGTCGTCAACTCGGGCGATCCCGAGGTCGCCGATCAGCCAGCGGTCGCCCTGCCGGAGGATGTTGCTCGGTTTGACGTCACGGTGGATGACGCCCGCCGCGTGCATGGCGACGAGCCCGGCGCTCACCTGACGGGCCAGGTCGCCCGTCGCCGCCGGCCCCAACGCGCCGGTCTTCAGCCGGTCGGCGAGCGAGCCGTCCGGGCAGTAGCCGAGCACCAGGTACGGATCGCGCGGATCGGTGGACACGTCGAAGACGGCGAGGACGTGCGGATGGGCGATCCGCGCCAGCGCGACGGCCTCCCGCGCGAAGCGCACCTGCCCGTCCCCGCTGCCGAGGACGCCGTCTCTCAGGCGCTTGACCGCAACATCGCGATGCAGCTGCACGTCGAACGCCCGGTACACCCGGCCGGCGGAGCCGGAGCCGATCAACTCGTGCAGGCGATAGCGGTTGTTGAGAATGGTCGGCACCTCGTTCGCCGTCCCCGCTCAACCTGTCGCGAATCATTCCGCGCTTCTGAAGCGGTGCGAGCCGCACGCCGGCATGCAGGGTGGTCAGGAGTGGTGACGCTTCGGGGCAATGCCGGCAAAACGGCTGGCTGACATCCGGGGCGGGGCGTAGGGTCGTCCCCCATGGAGCATCACCGTGGCGGATCGGGGCTTTCTCGCATCGAGCACGTCGTCGTCTTCATGCAGGAGAACCGCTCGTACGACCACTACTTCGGCGCCTACCCGCACGGCCGCGGGTTCTCCGATCCGGACGCCATCACGCTGCCGGGCGGGCGCGACGTCTTCCACCAGCCGGATCCCGGCCGGCCGGAGGGGCACCTGCTGCCGTTCCACCTCGACACGCGGCACGCCGCGGGCGCGAATCCCGGCGACGTCGACCACAGCTGGGCCGGCGGCCACGCGGTGTTCAACGGCGGGGCCTACGACGGCTGGATCGATGCCAAGGGCCCGCGGGCGATGGGCTTCTACACGCGCCGCGACCTGGCGTACTACTACGGCCTCGCCGACGCGTTCACGCTCTGCGACGCCTACCACTGCTCGGCGCTGTCGTCGACGGCCCCGAACCGGCTGTACCTGATGACCGGCACGATCGACCCGGACGGGCACGACGGCGGTCCGGAGTTCGACGACAGCGTGGTGCAGCCGGGCTTCACCTGGACGACCTATCCCGAGCGGCTCGAGCAGGCCGGCGTGTCGTGGCAGGTCTACCAGACGCCCGACAACTTCAACGACAACGCGCTCGCGTGGTTCGCGCGGTACCAGTCGGCGCCGGCCTCGTCACCGCTGGTCAGGAAGGGCCTCGCCTCGACGGGGCTGGACGCGTGGATCGACGACGTCCGCAACGACACCCTGCCGAATGTCTCGTGGATCATCTCCTCGGCCGCCTTCTCCGAGCATCCCGGCTCCGGCTCGCCGGCGCGCGGCTGCTGGCTGACCGACCAGCTCGTGCAGGCGCTCCGCGCCAACCCGAGGGTGTGGCGCAAGACGGCGTTCATCCTCAACTACGACGAGAACGGCGGGTTCTTCGACCACGTCGTGCCGCCGCTGCCGCCGGCCGGGACGCCGCACGAGTTCGTCGACGACGCGCCGATCGGCCTCGGGATCCGCGTGCCGATGCTGCTGCTGTCGCCGTACAGCCGGGGTGGCAACATCGTGTCCGACGTCTACGACCACACGTCGGTGCTGCGCTTCCTCGAGCAGCGGTTCGGCGTCGAGGAGCCCAACATCAGCGCCTGGCGGCGCCAGACCTGCGGCGATCTCAGCGCCTGCTTCGACTTCGCGGGCGGCGCCCACGAGCTCCCGCCGCTGCCCGACGTCCGCGACGACGTGTTCCGGCACTTCGCGTCGGAGGCGCTGCGCGGCCCGGGCGTCGAGACACTGATCGGCGATCCGCAGCAGGTGCCGTTCCAGGAGGGCCGGCGGCCGGTCGCGGTGTAGGGGCCTCAGGTGGTGCGGCCGAACCAGCGGGCCCGGCGGCTCGAGCCGAACTGCTCCTTGCAGGACGCGCATCGTCTCCGACGGCTCGTGGAAGACTCCGGTCGGGGAGGGCCCGGAGAGGAAGTCGACGTCGACGCGGCCGATGCGGTCGGCGCCGAACTCGATGTAGCACGAGCCCTTGCCCTCGTGCGTGCCGACGGCGCCGGTGCCGCGGACCTTGCCGACCAGCGTGGCGGCGAGCGCCCGGGCGGCGCCCTCGGCGAACACGCCGGCCTTCGGCGTGCCCTGGGTGGCGACATCGCCGATGGCGTACACGCCCGGCACCTTCGTCTCGAGCGTGGCCGGGTCGACAGGGATCGAGCCGTCCACGGCCAGGCCGCTGGCGAGCACCACCGTCGGGTGCGCGGTGCTTCGGGACGCCGAGGAAGAGGTCGAACGGCAGCTCGTCGCCGCTCTCGAACAGGAGCGCGCCGCGGTCGTGGTCGACGGCCTTCACCTTCGTGCTCGGCACGAACGCGATGTCGCGCTCGGCGAAGGCGCCGACGAGCGCGGCCGAGGTGTCGGGCGACGGCGGCACGGGCGTCATGAACGGCAGCACGAGCGTGATCTGGCACCGGTCGCGGACGCCGCGGCGGGACAGGCTGTCGTGCAGCATCAGCGCGCACTCGCTCGGCGCCGGCGGGCACTTGAAGGGCGCGCCGCAGACGCCGATCACGGCATGGCCCGAGCTGAAGGCGGCGATCCTCGTCGCGCATGCCGAACGCGCCCGCGTACCGAGTAGAACTCGTGCTCCTCGGTCAGTCCCGGCGTCGCCGCGTAGTCGTAGTCGGCGCCGAGGGCGACGACGAGGTGGTCGGCGTCATAGCTGCCCGACGTCGTCGTCACACGCCGGCGCTCGGGGTCGATCGCGGTGACGGTGTCGCGGACGAAGTTCACGCCCGGCTTGACGAACTCGCGGTACGGCAGGCGCACCGACTCGGGCGCCGCGCCGCGGAACATCACGTCGAGCTTCGAGTAGCCGAACACGAAGCTGTCCGCCTCGTCGATCAGGGTGATGTCGGCCTCGCCCCCGACTTCCTCGGAGAGGAGCGTGCTGAGCTCCATCCCGCCGAAGCCCGCCCCCAGGATCACGATGCGCTGTGTCATATCGAGATTATGCGTAGTGGCACGTGACCGGTGCGCCGGAGAGGTCGTACGACCATCGGCGGATGGTGTTGTCCGGCACGAAGCGCCATCCTCCAGTGGCAGTCCGTGCGCACTGGGGGTATGCACATGTCCGGATCCGGCAACGTGCCACGACGGGGAAAACGACGCAGGGGATGGCGTCCTGCCCTCGTCGCCGCCGTCTGCCTCGCGGCGAGCCTCGCCGGCAGCGCGAGCGCCGGCGCCTCGACCCAGTCGCCGACCTTCTCGCGGGCCGCCGACTACTCGTTCAGTCGGCAACGAGCACGTCATCGGCGACTTCGACGGCGACGGCGATCTCGACCTGGCGGGCACGGGCGCCCAGGTCGCCAACGTCCGGCTGAACAACGGGCGCCGGCGGTCGTTCGGCGCGGCGGCCTCCTACCCGGTGGCGACCTGGCCGCAGGATCTCGCGGCCGCCGACTTCGACCGCGACGGCCGCCTCGACCTGATGGTCACGATCAACGATCCGGCGATCGGCCTGTCGCTGCTGAACGGCAACGGCAACGGCACGTTCGCCGCCCCGGTGAACTTCCCGAACACCGCCGGCGCCGACTCGCCCGTCGGTCGTGGCGGTCGACCTCGACAACGACAGCCTGCTCGACATCGTCGATCGCGCACGAGATCTCCTGTTACCAGGCGCCCTGCCGTCGTCAGCCACGTGCTCACAGTGATGATGGGCAACGGTGACGGCACGTTCCAGCCGGCGCGGGACATCATCGTCGGCCGCGGCATGGCGGCGATCGACGTCGGCGACTTCAACCGGGACGGCAACAAGGACCTGGCGATCGCGGGCGACAGCTCGCGCGTGTACCGCCTCTACGGCCTGGGCGACGGGACGTTCGTGCAGCAGCCGACGCTGACGCTGACGGCCGACACGCTCGCCGTCGACGCGACGGACATCGACGTCGCCGACTTCAACCGCGACACGCCGCAGGACCTGGTCGTCGCGTCGCGCTCAACGGCAGCCGGACCGCGATCCTGATCGGCAACGCCGACGGCACGTTCCGGTCGCCGCTGATCCTACACCGAGCCGAACATCAACATCCCGCACCGTAGCAGGCGGTCGCCGACTACAACGGCGACGGGTTCCAGGACCTCGCGATGAGCCTCGGCGACGGCAACACCGGCCTGATGCAGATCCGCAACGGCAACGGCGACGGCACCTTCCAGGGGCCGGTGATGCTTCGCGCTGCCGGCGCCGAAGACGAGCGTCGGCGGCTACGAGATCGTCGCGGCGAACCTGAACGGCGACTCCAGGCCCGACATCGCGCTCGGCCATCGGCGGACGCCTGCGCCGGCCTCGCGGTCCTGCTCAACACGACCGGGTCGCCCGCCCGGCGACGCCGTCGGCGCCGGCGCTCCTGATCCCGCGCGCAGGACGCGACCGTCCGCAGCCGGTGACGCTCGACTGGACCGACGTCGGCGCGGCGGCAACCTACCGCGTGCAGATCGACGACTCGAGCTGCGTTCTCGAGCCCGATCGTGGTCGAGCAGACCATGACCGCGTCGCAGTTCACGGCGGGCACGCTGGCAGTCCGGCAGCACTGGTGGCGGGTCCGCGGCGTCAACTCCGCCGGCACGCTCGGCGCGTGGTCGTCGGCGCGGCGGTTCACGCCGCAGTCCACGGCGCCCGCGCGCCGCGCTGTCCGCGGTGTCGGTGACGCCGGCGAGCGTCACCGGCGGGACCGCGTCACAGGGACGGGTCACGCTGACGTCGGCCGCTCCGGCGGGCGGGTTCGCGGTCACGCTCGCGAGCGGAAACGCCTCGGAGGCGGCGGCGCCGGCCGGCGTGACGGTGCCGCAGGGCGCGACCAGCGCGACGTTCGCCGTTCCCACGACGGCGGTCGCCACCGCCGCGGCCGTCACCATCACGGCCACGGCGGGCGCGGTGACGCGCACGGCGACGCTCACCGTCAACCCGCCGCCGCAGACGGCGACGCTGACGGTGACCGCCTCGGGCCGCAGCGACTCGCGCATCACGTCCAACCCTGCGGGCATCAGCGTCTCGTCCGGCCGCACCGGCTCGGCGTCGTTCGCCACCGGCACGTCCATCACCCTCCGGGAGGCGAACGGCCGCTCGGTGGTCTGGTCGGGAGCCTGCTCCAGCGGCGGCAGCAGGGTCAAGTCGTGCACGTTCACGCTGCAGGGCAACGCCGCCGTCACCGGCGTGGTGCAGTGAGGAGGGGCTAGGCGACGCGCGCGTCGGATGCGGCGGCGATGCCGAGCACGTCGAGCAGCGCGTCGACGGCGGCGGGGTCGAACTGCGTCCCGGCGCCGCGGCGCAGCTCGGCCGCCGCGTCCTCGGGGCTGCGGGCCGGCGCGTAGACGCGGCCGCCGGTGATCGCGGCGTAGGTGTCGGCGGCGGCGATGATGCGCGCCTCGATCGGGATCGCCTTCGCGGCCAGGCCGTCGGGATACCCGGTGCCGTCGAATCGCTCGTGGTGGTGCCGCACCGCGGGGGCCGCATCGCGCAGCGCTGCGATGTCGCGCACGATCGCCTCGCCGATCGCCGGGTGCGTGTGCACCGCGGCCCACTCCCGGGCGTCCAGCGGACCCGGCTTCGCGAGGATGGCATGCGGCAGCGCCGCCTTGCCGATGTCGTGCAGCCAGCCACCCAGCCGGCAGCGCAGCACGGCTTCGGCCGGCAGGCCGAGCCGCTCCGCGGTCTGCGCGCTGAGCGCCGCCACCAGCTCGGCGTGACCGGCCGGTGATCCCTCCTTCTCGCTCGCGACGATGGCCAGCGCGCGCGCCACGCACACGGTCTCCGAGTCGCCCACCGGGTCGATCGCTGCGAGGTGGGGCACGAGCGAGACCCGGTTGCGGCCGTGCCGCTTCGCGTCGTACAGGCACCGGTCGGCGGCGTCCACCAGCGAATCCAGCGTGTCGAGCTCGCCGCCGGCGCGCACGCCGCCCATCGACACGGTCAGGCGCAGGCTCACGCCCGCGGCCACCACGGGCGTCGCGGCGATCGCCGAGCGGAGCCCGTCCGCGCGCCAGTGCAGCTCCGCGTCCGACTCCACGCCGCGGAGCAGCACGGCGAACTCCTCGCCGCCCCACCGCGCGAGGCAGTCGGCCGCGCCGATCGAGGCCTGGAGCCGCCGCGCGAGCTCGACCAGCACCGCGTCGCCGACGAGATGGCCGTAGGCGTCGTTGACCTGCTTGAAGTGGTCGGCGTCGAGCAGCACGAGCGCGCAGCTGCCCGGCTCGTCCTCGAGGGCGCCCTCCGTCACCTCGCTGAAGTGCCGGCGGTTGAAGGTGCCGGTGAGCTCGTCGGTGCGGGCGCGCAGCTCGGCCTCGCGGTGCGCACGATCGAGCTCGTCGTGCGCCTCGCGCATGTCGGCCATGCTGCGGAGCAGGTCGTCCTCGAGCCGGCGCCGGGCGGTGATGTCGCGACTGACCCCGTCGTAGAACAGCGTCCCGTCGGCGTCGCGTCGCGGCCGCAGCTGCTCGGAGATGATGCGCTCGCGGCCGTCCAGGCCGCAGACCCGGTACTCGAGGTCGATCGTCTCGCCGAGCCGCGTGGCGTCGACCGCCGACCGCCACCGGGCCCGGTCGTCGGGATGCACCAGTGCCTCGTACGCCCGGTACACGTCGACCGCCGGGTCGAGCGTCCCGCCGATCAGCGCCTCGCGGTTCGGGCCCCGGTACACGTCGCGGTTGTTGGCGTCGAGCGTGAAGAGGTGGGCGTCCATCGCCTCCACGACCTGCGACAGCGACGCGTGCGTCTGGGCGAGCTCGGCGCGCATCCGCCGGCGCTCGGTGACGTCGGAGACGATGCCGCTGATCTCGGCCGACCCGTCGGGCTTGCGGTGGGCGACCGCACGGTCGTGCACCCAGCGCGCGATGCCGTCCGCGCCGCGCAGCCGGTACTCGACGTCGGCGCTCTCGCCCGCCGACAGCGTCGCGATGAACGCGTCGTACGCGGCGCGGTCGTCCGGGTGGATCGCCGCGTCCCAGTTCTCCATCGCGGCGTCGGGCTCCGCACCGCCGAGCAGCCGGTCGGCGCCGGGCCCCTGAAACAGCTCCTCGAGCTCGCCGTCGGGATGCGCCATCGCCAGGTAGACGTGCTCGCCGACCACGTCCAGCAGCTGCGTAAAGCGATCGCTGACCAGGGCCAGCCGCGCCGCGACCTCGTGCCGCGAGGTGACGTCGGCGATGGTGCCCGTGATGAACACGCGGCCGTCGGAACCGCGGCGCGGGCGGGCGCGATCCCACAGGAACCGCGTGACGCCGTCGAGGCCGAGAAAACGGTAGGTGACCTCGGCGTCGACCCCCGCGAGCAGCTGCGTGTTGAAGCGCGCGTAGTCGGCCCAGTCGTCGCGGTGGATGCGCGACTCCCAGAACGCCCCGTGCTCGATGCCGTCGGGAACCTCGCCGCCGATGTAGCGCGCCAGCCGCGGCGCCTCGGTGTTGCCGACGTAGTGGCCGGCGGAGGTGATCTCGCCGCGGTAGACGTCCTCGTCGAACAGGTCGAGGATGTCCTCGAGGCCGTCCGCGGGGCGCTCCGCCTCGACGCGCCGGGGCGCGAACCAGCGGGCAGGTAGCAGCCGCCGCGCGCCGCGGCGCGCGGGCGCCGGGGTCGGCAGATCCTCGGGCGCGGAAGGTGGGAGGCCGGCGGACATGTGCCTTCTCGCGCTATCGGCACCTCGTCGGTGTCGCTTGACGCCCGTCCGGGCGACAAGCCGCGCCCCGGACTCGGTGTGGCTTCGTGTCTGGGGCGAATCCGACACGCCGATCACCCGCCAGGTGTGCCGTTTCGCCCGCAACCCGTCACGTTTCACGCAAATCGTGTCCGGTTCGGCACCGCGTGCAAGAACGGACATGGTGGGACGGGGCACGCGGCGGCTCCGGGCGCCGGCGAAGGCGAAGTACGATCTCGGCCGGCGACGAACGGAGTGAGCAGTGACGGGTCCGAGCGCGGCAAGGGTCGAGGGCTGGCGGCAGCGGTTCGCAGACCGCCCCGAATGGGAGCGGCTCGATTTCGCGCCCGAGGAGTACGCGGAGCGCCAGGCGCGCGTCCGCGCCGCCATGGAGGCGGCGGGCATCGACGTGCTCCTGGTGGTCGACCCGAAGAACCTCAACTGGCTGATCGGCTTCCGCGCGAAGAGCTACCAGGAGTTCCAGTGCCTCGTGTTCCCGCTGGAGGACGAGCCGCTGACGATCCTCTGCCGCAAGGCCGAGGTGGGCGAGCTGTCCGACCTGACGCTCGCGGACGAGGTGCGCGGCTGGTCAGGGCAGGAGCCGGAGGATCCCGTCGACGCGCTGGCCGACGTGCTGCGCGCGCGTGGCGATCTCGGCCGCCGAGTCGGCGTCGAGTGCCCGTACTACTACCTGTCGGCGCAGGACCACGCGAAGATCGTGGCCCTGCTCGGCGATGCCTACGCCCTCGACGCCACCTCGCTGGTCGAGCCGCTGAAGCTCGTCAAGTCGCCCGCCGAGCTGCAGCTGATCCGCCGCGCCGCCGGCATCGCCGACCGCGGCATGCACGCCGCGGTGCTGGCCATCCGCGAGGGTGCGTCAGAGTTCGATGTCGCGGCGGCGCTGTACCACTCGCTGCTCTCCAACGGCAGCGACCTGCCCGCGAGCCCCGTCAACTTCATGTCCGGCGAACGCAGCGGGTATGGGCACGGCGCGGCGACCGAGCGGCGCATCCGCCGCGGCGACGCCATGCACCTCGAGTACGGCGCGGCGTACCACCGCTACACGTCGACGATCGGCCGCAACCTCTCGCTGGG
The DNA here is from genome assembly GCA_963722525.1 of uncultured Actinomycetes bacterium. Lineage (GTDB taxonomy): Bacteria > Actinomycetota > Thermoleophilia > Gaiellales > F1-60-MAGs149 > VFJZ01. The sequence goes on from CAVRMM010000002.1 coordinate 3,775,767, forward strand.
TGAGCCGTCGAAGCGCCACCAGGAGCTGCACGACATCAACCGCGCGGCCTGCGACGCGCTGATCGCCGCCGTCCGGCCCGGCATCTCGTCGGAGATCCCGCACCTCGAGGCGAAGCGCGTGATCGCCGAGGCCGGGCTCGACGCCGGCCGGGTGCACACGTCGGGCTACGGCATCGCGCCCGGGTTCCCGCCGTCGTACGGCGAGAGCATCCACTTCCACAGCGGCTACCCGTACAGTCCGGCCCCGCTCGAGGAGGGCATGGTGATGACCATCGAGCCGCCGATCTTCCTGCAGTCCGAGCGGCTCGGCGTGCGCCTGCTCGACAACCTCGTCGTGACGGCCGACGGCGCGCAGCTGCTGTCGGAGTACCCGCGCGACCTGCTCGTCTGCGGGTAGCCCGGGGCGCCGCCCGGCGCACGTCGTGACAAACGATGCAAGAATGTCCGCCCCGGCGTCCGCAGGTCGCCCGGGGAGCGGCTGGCCGACGCACCCGACCAGCGGGTCGCGGCTGACGAACCGTTGATCGAGGGCGCCCAGACCCTGCGCCCGATCGCGTTGCACCGCTCGACGAACGACACGCAATCCAGGTCGCCGGAGGAGGAGCGACCGCGCCAGGACCGACCATTTCCGGTGGGTGTACAGGCACTGCCAGAGCTTGCACTTCTGCTTACCACGCAAGAACAAGGACGGCGAGCTCCATGCGTAAGACGAACAAGCCCCGGACGATCCTCCTCTGTCCGGGCCCGGTGTTGCTCTCGAAGACCGTGCGCCGCGCTGTCGGCCGCGCGAACATGGGTCATCGGGAGGCGGAGTTCTCGGCCGTGCTGGTCGAGAGCGCGGAGATGCTCCGGCCCATCGTCGGCATCGACGAGACGTACGAGGTCGCGCTCATCACCGGCTCCGGCACGGCCGCCAACGAGACGGTCCTGTCGAGCCTCGGGAGCCGCGGCCCGGTGCTGATCGTCAGCAACGGCGAGTTCGGCGAGCGCCTGTTCGCGGTCGCCACCCTGCACAACGCCGACGTCGATCACCTGCAGTTCGCCTGGCAGACGCCGATCGACCTCGCGGCGGTGTCGGACGCGCTCCAGTCGCGGCCGTACTCGATGGTGGCGGTCGTGCACCACGAGACGAGCACCGGCATGCTGAACCCCGTCGCCGAGATCGCCGCGCTCGCGCATGCGAACGGCGCGATCGTCTGCGTCGACGCGATCTCGAGCATCGGCGCGGAGGACATCCGCGCGAAGGAGTGGGGCATCGACGTCCTCGTCGGCGCGTCGGGCAAGGCGCTCTCCGCGATGCCGGGCGTCGGGATCCTGGTCGTCCGCTCGGAGCTGCTGGACACGCTCACGGCGCCGTCCGGCGCCGGCCACTACCTCGATCTCTACAACCACTTCTACTACATGCGCCACTACACGCAGACGCCGAACACGCCGGCCGTCCACGTGTTCATCTCGCTGCATGCGTCGCTGCGGGAGATCACCGCGCTGGGCGTCGAGCGCTTCCGCGAGATCATCCGGCAGCGCGCGCTCTACACGCGCCGCCAGGTGACGCGCATGGGCCTCGTCTACGCCGCCTACGAGGGTGCGAACTCGAGCGTCATCACCTGCATCGAGCTGCCCGAGCACCTCACCTTCGGCCAGCTCGCGCGGCGGTTCAGGCGCAAGGGCATCGTCATCTACAACGGCAAGGGCGTGCTCGAAGGACCGGATCTTCCAGGTCGGGCACATCGGCGCCCTGCGCGCCGGGGACACCGCCTACGCCGTGGGGCAGCTGCGGAAGCTGATGGAACGGTCCGGCGCCGTCGCGCTCGCTGCGACGCCGGTCCTCGACGTGCAGCCGGCCCATGGCGTCGCCTAGCCCACGGCTCGACCGCGCCGCCGTCGTCGAGCCGAACTACTTCAGCAACTGGGGCGATCTCTGGTACCCGCGGCTGGCGAACACCCTGCTGCTGGAGACCGCCAGCCGCATCCGGCGCCTGACGCCGACCATGGTCACGATCGGGTCGTTCGCGCTCTACGTTCTCGCCGCCGGGCTGATCGTGGCCGGCGGCTGGTGGAGCGTCGTGGCGGCCGTGCTGCTGCCGCTGTCCTACGTGCTCGACTGCCTCGACGGGCAGCTCGCGCGCTACACGGCGCAGACCTCGGCGATCGGCGACTACCTGGACAAGACGCTGGACGTGCTGAAGGTCGGCGTCATCAACCTCGCGTTCGCGCTCGCCGCCTACCGGCTGACCGGCGAGGCGTACTACTTCCTGCTCGGCTTCGCATCCAGCTTCGGCTTCCTGTTCCGCTACTACATCAAGCTCGAGACGATGTTCGGGGCGATGCAGCGCGACCCCGAGTACCTGGCGAAGTCCAGCGCCCGGCGGCGCGAGCTGTACGCCACGCTCGACGCGGAGCGGGCGGCGCCGAAGACGCTCCGGCAGCGCCTCGACTGGCTGTGGTTCCGGCACCGCTCGGTGTTCGCTCTGGACGAGGCCGAGCACATCACGTTCGGCGCGCTCGCCGCGCTGATGCACCGCCCCGACCTGTGGTGCTGGCTGTTCGGCATCGGGCAGCTGGTCATCGCCCTCGTGCGGTTCGTCGAGCGCGGCAGCCAGCTCCAGAGCCGCCCCGAGTCGCTCACCTATCCACTCCGCAAGTAGAGGAAGCACCCCGTCATGAAGGCCCTCATTCTCCTGGCGGGCGCCGGCCGGCGCCTGCACCCCCTGACCATCGACTCGCCGAAGTCGCTGCTGCCGATCGGCGACAGCACCGTGCTCGAGCACATGATCACGAAGCTGCTGCGCGCCGACATCACGTCGTTCGTCGTCGTCTGCGGCTTCATGGAGGACACGATCCGCGGCTACATCGCGGGCCTGTTCCCCGACCTCGACGTCACCTACCTGACGAACGAGCACTTTCTGACGACCAACACCGGCTGCTCCCTGCTGGTCGCCCGCGACCAGCTCAGCGGCGAGCCCTTCGTCAAGCTCGACGGCGACGTCATCTTCGACGACGAGGTGCTGGCGCGGCTGCTCGCCCTGGAGGAGGGGCCGAGCTACGTCTGCGTCGACAGCTCCGACGTCGGCGAGGAGGTCATCAAGGTCGATCTGCGACGACGCCGGCGACGTGCTGCGGATCGGCAACATGCTCGAGCGTCGACCAGGCGGTGGGCGAGTCGATCGGCATCGAGCGGATCAGCCGCGACCACCAGCGCGGCGCTGTTCGCGAGCCTCGACGGCGATGATGGCCGACCCGGCGAACCACCAGAACTACTACGAGGTGGCGTACGACGAGATCGTGCGCGCAGGAATCGCGTTCCGGGTCCTCGACATCACCGGCCTGCACTGGGTGGAGATGGACGATCTGGCCGACCACACGCAGGCGCAGGAGTACTTCGGGCTGGCCGGGCTGCGCGGCTGACGGCGCGTCCCTGACCGTCCCGGGGTCTGGCCCACGCTGGGCTGGCGCTCGCTTCGGCCCCGGGTTATGCTCGCCGCGCCCTTCACCAACGAGTGGAACGGGGAGCGCGTGGCTGTCGACGGAAACGGTGCGTCCGACGCGACCGGACGTGTGCTCGAGGAGTGGCGGAACGCCGCCTACAACTGCTTCAGCTCGGGGCACAAGTTCTGCCGGGAGGTGTGCCCGGTGCTCCAGGTGACGCACGACGAGACCCACAGCCCGACGGCGTTCCACGCGAACGTCGTGGCCATGGAGAAGGGACTCGTCGACATCGCCGACGTGGCATCCGACTACGTCAACTGCACCCAGTGCGGTGCGTGCGAGCTGCGCTGTCCGAACACCATCTTCGCCGGCGACTTCTACCGCTTCCGCACGCGCACCGTCGACCTCGTCAAGGCGATGCGCACGCTCGCCGTCGACAGCGGCATCCACCAGCCGGGCTGGGAACGGTGGAACCTGCAGACCGACGAGCTGAAGAACGAGCCGGTGCTGGAGGGCGTCTCGCAGGAGCGCGTCGCCGACTGGGCGGCCGAGCTCGGGATCCCGGTCGGCGGCGAGACGATCCTGTTCTGTGACTGCGAGGCGGCGTTCTACCGCACGTCGCAGCCGAAGGCGGTGGCGAAGCTGCTGCAGGCCGCGGGTGTCGAGTTCGGGCTGATGCGCGAGCAGTGGTGCTGCGGCGGCCCGGCGGCCGAGATGGGCTACGCCGAGCAGGCGCGGCGCTTCGCGGAGCACAACGTGGCCGACTGGCGCGCCGTCGGTGCGAAGCGCATCCTGGTGCTCGATCCGCACGACTACATCACGTTCACCGAGGACTACCCGAAGTACTTCGGCGAGGCCTACGACTTCGAGATCGTGCTGGTGATCGAGCTGGTCGCGGAGCTGATCCGCGACGGCCGGCTGACGCTGACCGTGCCGGTCGAGCGGCGGGCCACCTACCACGACCCGTGCCGCCTGAACAAGCGGAAGGGCATCCACAAGGAGCCGCGCGAGATCATGCGCGCCATCCCCGGCCTGACGTTCGAGGACGTCGACCACGTCACGCAGTGGGGCTACTGCTCGGGTGCCGGTGCGGGCCTCGGCATCGAGCGGCCCGACATCACCGCCGCCATCAGCGCGCGCCGCATCGACCAGGCGGCGCAGCTCGACGTCGACCTGCTGGTGTCGGCCTGCGTCTGGTCGGAGCGGCCGCTGGCGGAGCAGGGCGAGCCGCGCGCGATCGAGGTGTGCGACCTGATGGAGCTGGTCGCGCACGCGGCCGGCCTGCAACCGCTCGCCGGCCTCGCCGCCGCTGCCGGGGCGGACTGACGTGGCCACCGTCGCGGCGCTCGACGACCGCGTCCTCGAGGGCCTCGCGCAGATCGTCGGCCCGCAGCATGTGCTGACGTCGAAGACCGCGCGCATCAACCGCGCCCGCGTGCCGGCGATGTTCGCGGTGCACCGCTGGGACGAGTACGTCCCGCAGGTGGTCGTGCTGCCGGCGACGGCCGAGGAGGTGTCGGAGATCGTCCGGCTCGCCAACCGCGAGCGCATCCCGGTGGTGCCGCGGGCCGGCGGCACGGGGCTCGTGGACGGCGCGGTGCCGCTCCACCACGGCATCCTCGTCGACATCAAGCGCATGGACCGGGTGTTCGAGATCGACCTGGCCGAACGCACCGTCACCGTCGGGCCCGGCGTCAACATGCTGAAGCTGAACGAGCAGCTGCGCCCGCACGGCGTCATGTACCCGGACAACCCCGCGTCGTACTCGTGCTCCCTGGTGGGCGGCCGCATCGGCACCAACGGCTGGTCGCTGCTCGGCTCGCGGTTCGGGCACGTCCGGCAGCTCGTCATCTCGTTCGAGATCGTGCTGCCGACCGGCGAGATCATCCGCGTCGGCGAGGGCGGCGGCGTCAAGACGCGGTCGAGCTCGTCGGGCTACCGGCTGAAGGAGCTCTTCATGGGCGCCCAGGGCACGCTCGGCATCGTCACGCAGGCGACGCTCGAGCTCGTCAAGCGCCCGCAGGCGGAGTTCTCCGCCTTCTGGATGCAGCGCTCGTTCGACGCGGCGTGGCGCACCGGCGGCGAGCTGATGCGCTCCGGCTTCGCCACCATCGCGGGCGTGATGCTGTTCGACGAGCGCAAGGTCGCCTACCTGCGCCGTGACGACGAGGCGTACATCCCGCAGCCCGACTGGGCCACGGCGGTCGTCGCCTTCGCGCTGTACGGCAACCGCGCCGAGGTGCGGCCGGCCGCCAAGGAGATGATGCGCATCGCGAAGGCGTCGGGCGGCGAGTACGTGGGCGACGAGATCGCGCAGCTCGACTGGTCGGCGCGGCACGACCGCTACGCGACGCCGCTGCACGGGCGCACGCCGAACGGCCAGGTGGCACCGATGTCGTGGCACTGCGAGGACGCGGCGATCCCGTATCCGAAGGTGCCGGAGATCCGCGAGCGCTGGCACGCGATCGTCGACCGCCTGGTCGAGCGGCATCCGGTGTTCGACGACTGGGGCATGTTCGGCTACACCAACGGGCCGAACAAGCCGTGGGGCGACGTGCTCTGCGAGATCGACGTCGGCATCTGGGAGCAGGAGCTCGACGACGAGACGTGGGGCGCCTGGGTGGACGCGAAGCGCGACATCGCCCGTGCGTCGCTGGAGGTGGGCGGCTCGATCTCCGCGGCGCACGGGTCGGCCCGGGCCGGCGAGGTCGACCTCGTGCCCCTGGAGCTCGGCGGAGGCTACGACGTGATGCAGAAGATCAAGCGCCTGCTCGACCCGAACAACGTCATGAACCCCGGCAAGTACGGGCTCGACTCGGCCTACGGGGACGAGTGATGGAGGGCTACACCCGCGCCGGCCAGGAGCCGCCGCCCGAGCAGCGGATCACCGACATCGTCGTGATGCGGCACGAGCACGTGTACGAGGTCGATCCGGCGCTGATGACGGAGCACGTGCGGCAGCAGGAGATCCCGGCGTGGGACATGCACCGCATGGTCGACGCGCGGCTCGAGTACCTCTACTGGGTCCAGGACCACTGGGCCGACGAACGGATCTCCGGCGAGGAGCTCCTGGCCGAGATCGAGGCTGAGGAGGCCTCTGGGCGATGAAGATCAGCTTCGGACTGCTGCCCGACCACCCGATGGACGAGATCCTCGACACCATCGAGGTGGCGGACCGGCTCGGCTTCCACGCCTGCTACGGGGCGGACGAGACGTTCCACAAGGACTGCTTCCAGATCTTCGCGGCGGTCGCCCACCGGACGAAGAACATCATCCTCGCGCCCGACGTCACCCACGTGATCCTGCGCGACCCGACGATGGTCGTGCAGGCGATGGCGACGCTCGACGAGATCACCGGCGGGCGCACCGAGCTGAACTACTCGATCGGCAACTTCGCGATGCTCGAGCAGTACGGCCTGCAGGACGCGGCGAAGCGGTCGCTCTCCCGCATGCGCGAGGCGCACGGCATGATGCGCACCTTCCTGGACGAGGGCGTCCTCGACCACGAGGGCGAGTTCTACACCTGCCAGGGCATGTTCACGTCGGCGCGGCCGGTGCAGGAGCGGATGCCGATCAAGATCGGCGCGATGCGCGGCCCGAAGTCGTTCGAGTTCGCGGGCGAGGTGACCGACGGCATGCACCAGGCGCTCGGCTACTCCCGTGAGGCGAACCAGTACGCCGCCGACCACGTGCGCATCGGGGCCGAGCGGGCCGGCCGCGACTGGACGGAGATCGACATGGCCGCGTGGGGCGTCGCCTGCGTCTCGGAGGACCGGGACGAGGCGCGCGAGTGCGTGCGGGTGCTGGTCGCGTTCTACATCCCGGCGATGCCGGTCGAGCAGGTGCAGCGGCACGGCATCGACGTGGCGCAGACGCAGCCGATCTTCGACGCGTTCGCGAGCGGCGACGTGGAGAAGGCGATCGAGCTGACGACGCCCGACCTGGTCGAGAAGCTCTCGTTTTCGGGCACGCCGGAGGACGTGGTCGCGCAGATCCGCGAGAACGTGATCCCGGCCGGCATGAACCACGTGATCCTCTCGCTCTGCGATCCGACGCTCGCGCAGCACTGGCTGGGCCGCGAGAACGACTACGGCGGCGTCCCGCACATGAAGGACCAGCTGCAGCTGATCCACGACCGGGTGATGCCGCAGCTCGCCTAGCGGAGTCTGTCGTTTTCGTGCCAGGCACCGATCCGTCACAGGCCCGGCCGGGCGTCGTATTCGTGCCGGGCACCGATACGACACGGTGTCCGGGTCGTGTCGCATTCGTGCCTGGCACCGATCCGACGCCGCTCGCGGGATCAGGCGCGGGTGTCGTCCAGGTGCTGCAGCAGCTCGTGCGCGGCCAGCTCGACCGACTTGTGGCGCCACTCGGCGGCGCGGTACTGGCACGCGATCAGGCCCGAGCGGTGGATGCGGCGGAAGTCGCCGAACACGAAGCCGTAGCGCGCCTTCGTGTCGTCGGCCGGTCCCTCGGTGAGGCCGAGGTGCCACGCGCCGTACTCGTTCCACGAGTGCTTCTCGAGGTAGCGGTTCTCGTCGTCCGTGCTCGGCTGCGCGTCGCCCCAGACGCTGTCCAGCACGTACTGGTGGGCGTCGATCAGCTGCCGCGCCTTCGTGACGGCGGCCTTGTTCACGTCGTACGAGGCCATCGCTAGCTCCCTGCCTCCAGGATGTCGTCGAGCCGGACCGGCAGCCGCCGGAAGCGGTGGCCGGTGGCGTGGAAGACCGCGTTGCCGACGGCCGCGGCCATGCCGACGATGCCGATCTCGCCGATGCCCTTCGACCCCATCGGATTGAGCTCGTCGTCGTGCTCGTCCAGCCAGACCGCGTCGATGTCGTCGACGTCGGCGTACGTCGGCACGTGGTAGCTCGCCAGGTCGCGGTTCACGAAGTCGCCGAACTCGCGATCGACGATGCTCTCCTCCAGCAGCGCCATCCCGAGGCCCATCGTCATGCCGCCGACGAGCTGCGACCGCGCCGCCTTCGGGTTGAGGATGTTGCCGACGGCGAACACGCCGAGCGCGCGCGACACGCGGATCTCGCCGGTGACGGTGTTGACGCGGACCTCGACGAACTGCGCGCCGTAGCCGTGCCGCGCCAGCGGCGCGTCCGCGGCGACGTCATCGGTCGTGTCGGCGTGCACCTCGGTGGCGTCCGCCTGCTCGCGCAGCTGACGACAGGCCTTGACGACCGCCGAGCCCCACGAGGCCGTGCCCATCGAGCCGCCGGCGACGGGAGCCTTCGGCAGCGCGGAGTCGCCGATCTCGACGCGCACCTGACCGGGAGCGACGCCGAGGGCGTCGGCGGCGATCTGCGTGAGCACCGTGCGGGCGCCGGTGCCGATGTCGGTGGCCGCGACGCCCACCGTGAACGTGCCGTCGGCCTGGCGGCGCGCAACGGCCTGCGATGCGCTGCGCCGCGCCGGGTAGGTGGCCGACGCCACGCCGGTTCCGATCAGCCACGCGCCGTCGCGCCGGGCGGCGGGCCGCGGGTCGCGGTCGGCCCAGCCGAACCGCTGCGCGCCCTCGCGCAGGCAGCCGACGAGGTTCCGGCTCGAGAACCGGTGGCCCGTGTCCGGATCGACGGCCGGCTCGTTGCGCGCCCGCAGCTCGATCGGGTCGATGCCGCCGGCGACGGCGAGCTCGTCCATCGCGGTCTCGAGCGCGAACACGCCCGGCGTCTCGCCCGGAGCGCGCATCCACGAGGGCGTCGGCACGTCGAGCGCCGCCAGGCGGTGCGTGGTGCGCCGCGTGGCCGCGGCGTACATCATCCGGGTCGGGACGGCGGTCTGCTCGGCGAACTCGTCGATGGTCGACGTCTGCTCGATGACGTCGTGCGCGATCGCCTCGAGGCGGCCGTCCTGGCCGGCGCCGAGCTGGATGCGCTGGATCGTCGGCGTGCGGTAGCCGGTCAGCGCGAACATCTGCCGGCGCGTGGTCGCCGCCTTCACCGGCCGGTCGACGGCGCGGGCGGCCATCGCCGCCACCACCACGTGCGGCCGCGGCGTCCCCTTCGAGCCGAACCCGCCGCCGACGTGGCTCGCGATCACGTGCACCTGCGCCGGCTCGAGGCCGAACAGGCCGGCGAGCTTGTCCCGGGTGCCCGACGAGCCCTGCGTCGCGTCGTAGAGCGTCAGCCCGCCGTCGGCCTCCCACAGCGCGACGGTCGCGTGCGGCTCCATCGGGTTGTTGTGGAAGGCCGGCGTCTCGTAGGTCGCGTCGATGCCCACTTCGGCCCGATCGAGAGCGGCGTCCACGTCGCCGAGGAGGGTGTCGGTCTCGAAGTCGGGGTTCACCTTCGCGGGCTTGTAGAGCCGCGGGTGGTCGGCTACCAGCTCGCAGTCGTGGGACTCCTGCCGCACGTCGACCCGCACCAGCGACGCTGCGCGGACGCTCGACTCGAGACTGTCGGCGACGACGGCGGCGACGACCTGGCCGCGGTAGGCGATCCGGTCGCTCTGCAGCACGGCCAGCTCGCCCTCCGCGTCGTGCAGGCGCTCGGCGTTCTCGTGCGTGAGCACCGCCAGTACGCCCTCGATCGCCAGGGCGTCGGCGGCGTCGATCGAGACGATCGCACCGCGCGCGACGGTCGACTGCACCAGCGCGGCGTACGCGGCCGGGCGCCGGCCGGGCTGGTACTCGTAGGCGAAGCGGGCAGCGCCCGTGACCTTCTCGCGGCCCTCGATGCGGTCGTGGCTGACGCCCAGCGGCGAGGCGACGGTCGCCATCACACGCCTCCCGCCAGGTCGGTGAGCGTTGCCACGAGGACGTTGCGCGCGAGCGTCAGCTTGTAGCCGTTGTCGCGCAGCGGCCGCGCCTCGGCGAGCTCGGCGTCGGCGGCCCGCCCGAAGGCCTCGGCTGACGCGTCGCCGCCGCGCAGGGCCTCCTCCGCGAGCCGCGCCCGCCAGGGGCGGTGAGCGACGCCGCCCAGCACCAGGCGGACGTCGCGCACCCGTCCCGCCTCGACCTCGAGCGCCGCGGCCAGCGACACCACCGCGAACGCGAACGACGCGCGCTCCCGCACCTTCACGTACCGGGTGTTCCGCGAGACCGGCGGCGGCAGCTCGATGGCGGTGATCAGCTCGCCATGCTCCAGGACCGTGTCGTGCTCGGGCGTGGAGCCTGGCAGGCGGTAGAACTCGTCCACCGGGATCGTCCGCGCGCCGTCGCGGCCCTCGACGTGGACGACGGCGTCGAGCGCTGCGAGGGCGACGGCCATGTCGGACGGGTGGGTCGCGACGCAGTGCTCCGACCAGCCGAGGATCGCGAGGTTGCGATGTTCGCCCTCGATGGCCGGGCAGCCGGTGCCGGGCTCGCGCTTGTTGCAGGGCTTGGTGACGTCCTGGAAGTAGTGGCACCGTGTGCGCTGCAGCAGGTTGCCGCCGGCGGTGGCGGAGTTGCGCAGCTGCCCGGAGGCGCCCTGGACGAGCGCCGAGCTGAGCAGCCCGTAGTGCGCGCGCACCAGTGGATGGGCGGAGAGGTCGCTATTGCGGACGCCGCTGCCGATGCGCAACCCGCCGGCGTCGGTCCCCTCGATCTGGCCGAACGGCAGCCGCTGCAGGTCGACGAGCAGCGCCGGCGTCTCGACGCCGAGGCGCATCAGGTCGACGAGGTTCGTGCCCCCGCCGAGGAACCGGGCGCCGGGCTCGTCCGTCATCAGCGCTACCGCCCCGGCCGTGTCGTCGGGACGCTCGTACCGGAACGGCCTCACGACCCGGCCTCGAGGATCGCCGGCACGAGGTTGACGTACGCGCCGCAGCGGCAGAGATTGCCGCTCATGCGCTCGCGGATCTCGTCCCCGGTGAGGCGCGCGCCGTCCGCGTGACCGCGCTCGGCCACCCCGCCTCCACCTCGTCCAGCATGCCGACGGCGGAGCACAACTGGCCGGGCGTGCAGTAACCGCACTGGAACGCGTCGTGCTCGATGAACGCCCGCTGGAGCGGATGCAGGTCGTCCGCCGGGGCGAGGCCCTCGACGGTGACGACGTCCGCCCCGTCGAGCGCGACCGCCAGCGTCAGGCACGCATTGGTGCGGCGGCCATCGACGAGAACGGTGCACGCGCCGCACTGGCCGTGCGAGCAGCCGTTCTTCGCGCCGGTCAGATCGAGGTGCTCGCGCAGCAGGTCGAGCAACGACGTGCGCGTATCGATCGTCAGCGCATGCAGGGTGCCGTTCACCGTCAGGTGGACGTCGGACCGGACGGGGCTGTTCGCGGATCGGGCCAAGCGTCGTCCTTCCCACAACGGTCGTCGGCTAACCCCCGGTCTGGCGGAGCCCGGATGTTTACGTGGGTCGCGCCGGGGCAAGCCTTCAACGCCGCACCGCTCACCTGGGCGCGTGCGGCGCACCCGGTGGCGGCTCGCGTATCCCCCCAAGTTCGCATGGTCGCGGGCCGTCCACCTGGTACCCGATTGCAAGGAGCCCTCATGCGAGCCCTCGTCTATCACGGCAAGCGCGACGTGCGCGTGGACACCGTTCCCGATCCGACGATCCAGGAGCCGACCGACGCGATCGTCCGCATCACGTCGTCGGGGCTGTGCGGGTCCGACCTGCACCTGTACGAGGTGCTCGGCGCCTTCCTCGACGAGGGCGACATCCTCGGGCACGAGCCGATGGGCATCGTCGAGGCGGTCGGCAGCGAGGTCGAGCACATCGCGCCCGGCGACCGCGTCGTCGTGCCGTTCAACATCTCCTGCGGGCACTGCTTCATGTGCGTCGCACGACCTGCACTCGCAGTGCGAGACGACGCAGGTGCGGTCGCAGAACAAGGGCGCGTCGCTGTTCGGCTACACGAAGCTCTACGGCCAGGTGCCCGGCGGGCAGGCCGAGCTGCTGCGGGTGCCGCAGGCGCAGTTCGGCCCGATCAAGGTGCCGGAGGGGCCGGCCGACGAGCGGTTCCTCTACCTCTCCGACGTGCTGCCGACCGCGTGGCAGGGCGTGGAGTACGCCGATATCCCGGCCGGCGGGACGCTGGTCGTGTTCGGGCTGGGGCCGATCGGGCAGATGTGCGCCCGGATCGCGCTGCACCGCGGCGCCGGGCGCGTGATCGGCGTCGACCTCGTGCCGGAGCGCCTCGCCATGGCGACGCGGCACGGCGTCGAGCCCGTCGACCCGACCAAGGTCGACGATCTCACGGGCGCGCTGCGCGAGCTGACCGACGGCCGCGGCCCCGACTCCGTCATCGACGCCGTCGGCATGGAGGCGCACGGCGCGCCGTTCGGCAAGCTCGCGCAGACGATGGCGGGCTTTCTGCCCGACCGCATCGCGGAGCCGCTCATCACGAAGGCCGGTATCGACCGCATGAGCGTGCTGCACGCCACCATCGACACCGTACGGCGCGGCGGCACCATCTCGCTGTCCGGCGTCTACGGCGGCATGATCGACCCGATGCCGATGATGGTGCTGTTCGACAAGCAGATCTCGCTGCGCATGGGACAGGCCAACGTCAAGCGCTGGATCGACGACCTGATGCCGCTCGTCACGGCCGAGGAGGATCCGCTCGGGCTCGAGGACTTCACGACGCACAAGATGCCGCTCGAGGACGCGCCGAAGGCGTACGAGATGTTCCAGAAGAAGGAAGACGGTGCCGTAAAGGTGCTGTTCCAGCCATGACGCCGAATCCGATGTCGAAGGTCGTCGTCATCACCGGCGCATCGAGCGGCATCGGCCGGGCCACCGCGCTGCTGTGCGCGCGCGGCGGCGCGCGGCTGGTGCTCGCGGCCCGCCGGCTGGATGCGCTGGAGGACGTCGCCGACCAGTGCCGGGCGGCCGGCGGCGACGCGATCGCCGTCGCCCTCGACGTCGCCGACCCCGGCGCGCTGCGCACGCTGGCGAAGGCGGCGACCGACCGGTTCGACCGCATCGACGTGTGGATCAACAACGCCGGCATCTACGCCATCGGGCCGTTCGAGGACGTGCCCGAGGAGGTGTTCGACCGGGTGCTCGCCGTGAACCTGTCGGGCGCCGTGGCCGGATCGCGCGCCGCCCTCGAGCAGTTCCGCCGGCAGGGCCACGGCGTGCTGATTAACGTCTCGTCGATGATCGCCGGGCTGGCGGGGCCGCAGGCGACCGCGTACGCCACCTCGAAGTGGGGCCTGCGCGGTTTCACGCTGGCGCTGCACCAGGAGCTCCACGATGCGCCGGGCATCGACGTCTGCGTCGTCCGCCCGGCGTCGTTCGACACGCCGATCTTCCGCCACGCCGCCAACTACAGCGGCCGCGCCCTGAAGGCCCTCACGCCGACCTACTCGACGCACGACGCGGCGGCCGCCATCGCCGACCTGATCGAGCATCCGCGGCGCGAGGTGATCCTCGGCAGCTCCGGGAAGAAGGTCTCCGCCGCCCGTGCGGTGCTGCCGGCGATCGTCGACCGCGTCTTCGCGAAGCGCACGATGCGCGACCAGTTCGTCGCCGATCGTCCCGCGGCGCACACGCCCGGCAACGCCTTCGAGCCCGATCCCGGCTGGAAGTCGGAGAGCGGCGACTGGCCGGTGCACTCGTCACATCGCGCCGCCCTGCTGGTGCCGCTGCTGGCCGGCGTGGCCGCGCTTGCCGTGGCGCGCCGCAGGAGCTAGGGCCGGTTCGCTAGGTCCGCACCTCGCTCATCGCGACCGTGCGGCCCTCGGCGGCGGACCGGTCGGCGGCGAACACCACCTCGAACGTCTTGACCGCGTCGGCGAGGCTCGTGCGCTCCATCTCGCGGTCGCCGTTGACCGCGTCGTAGAACTCCTGGAACTGCGGCGTGTAGGCGTCGTCGATGTCCTCGATGACGCTCTCCAGCTTGACGCCGAGCTCGGTCCAGCGGTCCGGGTCGAGACCCGCGATCTTGTCTGACCAGAGCTTGCCGTCGAGGATCGTCCCGTCGCGGCCGACGAGGTACACGCGCAGGTAGTAGGGCTGGTGCGAGTCGACCACCGACGCGACCTTGCCGATGGCGCCGTTCGCGTACCGCAGCACGGTCACGGACGAGGTGGCGTACTCGTACGGTGCGAAGTTCGGGTGCGTCGACGCGGTCTCGTAGTTCGTCACCTCGGTGATGTCGTTGCCCATGAACAGCAGCAGGCCGTCCAGCGCGTGGCAGCCGGCGGTGAGCAGCGTCGACCCGCCGCCGTCGCGCCGCAGGTTCCACTCGTACTGCCCGACCTCGGGCCCGATGTGGTGGTTGTAGTCGACCTCGGCGTAGTGGATCGGACCGATCAGGTCGCCGTCGACGAGGCCCTTCGTGGCGGTGAACTGCTGCCCGAACCGCACCTGCAGGCACACGCAGGTGCGGACGCCCGCCGACTGCACGGCCGCCTCGACGGCGCGCATGTCGTCGAGGGTGAGGCCGATCGGCTTCTCGATGATGAGGTGCTTGCCGGCCTCGGCGGCGGCGATCGCCTGCGCGGCGTGCACGTCGCTGCGGCTGCAGATGTCGATCACGTCGATGTCGTCCCGCGCGATCAGGTCGGCGAAGTCGCGCACGACCTCGAGCGGGGTGCCGTCGCGGCCGCGGAACTCCGCGGGTACGGGGGCGCGCGAGGTGCAGATCGCGACCACCTCGCAGTCGTCGATGAGGCCGTGCGCGCCGAGGTGCGCTCCCGCGGCCCATCCCGAACCGACCAGGCCGACTCGCAGTCGCGTCATGTCACTCGCTCCTCGTGGTGCAGGGCGCCGATCTCGCGGCGGTCGAGCGCCCGGTCGAAGGTCTGGAAGTCGTCGATCGCGCCGGCGTAGCGGCCGGCCTCGTCCTCGCCCATGCGCAGCGGCGCGCCAGTCGCGATCGAGCCCGTCACGCTGCCGGTGGCCGTCACCGCCTCGTCGCCGTCGACGTGGATCGACAGGCTGCCGCCGCGGCGCACCGCGACGACGTGGTGCCGGCCCGGTGCCAGCGAGCGCGGCGTGGTGGCGACGACGCCCGTGCCGAACGCGTGCACGGTGCCCCGCACGTCGGCCGGTGCATCGACGGCGGCACTGGTGCAGCTGCCGACCGAGGCGAACACCAGCCCGTCGTGCTGCGTGAGGCTGGTGACGCGCGTCCACTCCCGGTGTCGCTCGAACCCCTCCGACGTGCCCATGTTCCGAACCAGCACCGGGCGCCATCCCGGTGGATCGAACAGGCGGCGCAGGCTCGTCCACGAGGCGTCGCGCTCGTACCGGAAGACCTCGGCGCGGGGGATGGTCGAGCTGTACAGCTTGCCGTTGTAGACGTTCAGCGCCATCACCTCGGAGCTGTCGCCGAGGCGGCCGGTCTGCCGCCAGCGCCGGCGCGCGGCGTCCCAGCGGGCGACCCGGCCGAGCGGCCACGTCCCGGCGTGGAGCGCTCCGTGGAAGGTGGCGAGCGTGTGGATCTCGTCGCAGCGCGCGGAGTCGCCGAGCGGGTTGCCGAGGTCCTCCCAGGCCGCGCCGTCGAAGGCGTGCACCGTGGCGGGCTGCAGCATGCCGAGCACCAGGCGCCCGTCGTGGACGCTCGCCGGGTGCGCGAAGGTGTCGAACCGTGCGACCCGCTCCCACCTGTCACCGCCGCGGTGCGCGTGCACGGTCGAGTCGTCGCCCATCGCCAGCAGGTCGCCGCGGTAGGAGGCGAGGCTGAAGATGCGGCGCGAGTCGCCCGGCTGGCCGCAGTCCTCCCACTGGCCGGGCGCCACGTAGCGGTACACGCGGCACGGCGCGAGCTCCTCGTCGTGCACGCGTGTCCAGTCGTAGTTCCAGGTGGCGGCGAAGAGCGCGTCGCGATGCACGATCAGCGGCCCGACGCCGTGCGCCCCCTCGCGGCCGACCTGCCCGAGGTCCTGCCACTCGGTATCGCCCAGGTGCCGGTAGACGTGACCCCGGTCGGCCTCGTCGGGCGCGTCGGAGGTGGCGGCGTGGAGGGCGCCGTCGAACACCGTCAGCGAGTTGGAAACGTAGTTCGACGTCGCCGACGGCCGGCCGCGGTCGAGCCAGCGCGGCTCGGTGCCGGCGTCGATGCCGAACGAGAGCCGCAGCTCGTCGCCAGGACCGTTGTACCCGCCGGCGCTGGAGATCGCGCTCAGGCTGAAACCGGTGCGCGTGACCGGATCGAACTTCGCCGCCAGCCCGCCGGCCGCGCCGGCCCGGTCGGCCGGTACCTCCACGCGGAGGCTGAGCGTGAAGTCGCCGTCCAGGCGCTCGGCCGCGTCGCTGGTCACGGCGGCCACGATAACGGACGAGTACAGTGCCCGCGTGTTCAGGCTCGACGGCAGGGTCGCGTTCGTCACCGGAGCCGCGTCGGGCATCGGTGCAGCGACCGCGACGACGTTCGCCGAGGCCGGCGCCGACGTGGCGCTCGCGTACTTCGCGGGCGACCCGTACGACGTGACGCCGGTCGCGCACGCGGTCGAGGCCGCCGGTCGCCGGGCGCTGGTCCTGGACTGCGACGTCGCGAGCCGCGAGGCCGTCGACGACGCCGTCGCCCGCACGGTCGCCGAGCTCGGCAGCATCGACATCGTGGTCGCCAACGCCGGCATCGCACGCGTCGTGCCGTCGGTCGAGCTGGACGACGAGCGCTGGGCGCAGCTGCTCGACATCGACCTGGCCGGCGTGTTCCGCTGCTTCCGGGCGGCGCTGCCGCACATGGTCGCCGGCGGGTGGGGGAGGCTGCTCGCGACGAGCTCGATCGTGGGGCCGTACATGGGCTGGTCGGAGCACGTGCACTACGGGGCGGCCAAGGGCGGCGTCGCCGGGCTCGTGCGCAGCCTGGCCCTCGAGGTGGCCCGCAGCGGCATCACCGTGAACGCCGTCGCGCCGGGCGTGATCGTGTCGCCGCAGAGCAGCGACCCCGTCAACTCGATGGGCGCCGACGGCCTCGCCGCGTTCGCCGAGCGGGTGCCCGCCGGCCGCAACGGCCGGCCGGAGGACGTCGCGGCGCTGTACGCGTACCTCGCCAGCGACGAGGCGTCGTACCTGACGGGCCAGGTGCTGCTGATCGACGGCGGCGCGAGCCTCTCGCTCGGCTACTGAGCGGTCGGGGTCAGACCAGCGGCTGATGCCATCAGCCGGCCGCCGCTCCGAGCGCGGCCGGGAGCTCCGCCGCCAGCACGTCGAGCTCGTCGTCGGGCGCGGTGCTGATGCGGATGCAGCGGTCGAGCGGCGCGATGCCCGGCATGCGGATGAAGACGTCGCGCTCGGCCAGCTCGGCCAGCACCCGCCGGGCGAAGTCGCCGTCGCGGCCGCAGTCGACCGTCACGAAGTTCGTGGCGGAGGAGAGCGCCTCGAGTCCATTGTCCGCCGCGATCGCGCCGATGCGCTCGCGCGCGGCGGCGACGCGCGCGACGACCGCGGCGATGTGGCCTGTGTCCGCCAGCGACGCGAGTGCTCCGGCCTGCGCCACGCGGTTGACGCCGAAGTGGTTGCGGACGCGGTCGAACGCCGCCACCACCTCGGGTGCGCCGAGCGCGTAGCCGACCCGCAGCCCGGCCATCCCGTGGGCCTTCGAGAACGTGCGGAACCGCAGCACGCGCGGGTCCTCCGGGTCGATCGACGGCAGCGCGCCGGCCGGTGCGAAGTCGGCGTACGCCTCGTCCAGGCAGAGCAGGACGTCGTCGGCGAGCCCGGCGACGAACTCCTCGACCGACGCGCCGTCCCACCAGCTGCCCATCGGGTTGTCGGGGTTCGCCAGGAACACGAGGCGCGGGCGCTCGGCCGCCGCGCGCTCCAGTAGTGCGTCGAGATCCTCGCGGTCGTCGCGGTACGGCACCGCCACCAGACGGCCGCCGTTCCCGGCGACGTGGAACGCGAACGTGGGATAGGCGCCGAGCGACGTGACGACCGACGTGCCCGGCTCGACGTGCAGGCGGGCGACGACGCCGAACAGCGCGTCGATGCCCTCGCCGACGACCACGTGGGCCGGCGTGAGGCCGTGGCGCGCCGCGATCGCATGCTTGAGGTCGTGGTTCTCGGGATCGCCGTACATCCAGCCCTCGGCGGCGGCTTCCCGCATCGCCGCGATCGCCGCCGGCGCGGCGCCGAACGCGCTCTCGTTCGCGCCCAGCCGGGCCCGGAACGGCCGGTCGCGCCGGCGCTCGAGCGCCTCGGGGCCGACGAACGGGACGCTCGCGGGCAGTCCCTCGACGATCGCGGTGAGCGGTGCGGTCATGCCCGCTAGCGTAGACGCCGCGCGGGTCAGTCGGGCAGCATCGGCATCTCCGGGCCGGTGCTGCGCCCGAGCAGGACCGCGCGGGTCAGCGAGCCGCTGCCGAACCGGCCGCGCACCTCGTCCAGGGCGGCGTCGAGCATCGCGTTGCGGTCGCGCTCGAGGGGCAGCACCAGCTGGATGGCACGCGGGTCGCCGAGGTTGGTGATCGTCACGCCGACGAGGGTCAGGCCGCGCTCGGCGATCAGCGGCTCCGCCTCCGACAGCAGGCCGCGGGCGGCGGCCAGCAGCGGCGTCGTATCGGCGGTCGGCGTCATCAGCGTGCAGGACCGGGTGACGCGCTCGAAGTCGGCGAACCGCAGCCGCAGGATCACGGTGCGGCCGACGCGGTCGGCGCTGCGCATGCGGCGGGTGACGCGGTCCACGAGCCCGATCAGGCTCGCGTCGACGTCCGCGATGCGGTGCGGCCCGCGACCCATCGCGCGCTGCGCGCCCATCGACCTGCGTCGTCGCCGCGCCTGCACGCGGCGCGCGTCGCGGTTGTGCGCGAGCGCGTGGAGCTGCCGGCCGGATGCCCGGCCGACCATCAGGACGAGCCGGTCCTCGCTCAGCCGGGCGACCTCGCCGACGGTCGTGACGCCGTGCTGGTGCAGCTTCGCCGCGGTCACCTTGCCGACGCCCCAGAGCCGCTCGACGGGCAGCGGGTGCAGGAACTGCAGCTCGCGGTCGGGCGGCACGATCAGGAGGCCGTCGGGCTTGGCGACGCCGCTTGCCACCTTGGCGAGGAACTTGGTGCGCGCGACGCCGACGGTGATCGGCAGGCCGACCTGCTCCCGCACGTCGGCCTTCAGCCGCGCCGCGATCGCCTCGGGCGAGCCGGCGATCTGCGTGCATGCCGCGCACGTCGAGGAAGGCCTCGTCGATCGACAGCGCCTCGACGACGGGCGAGGTGTTCTCGAAGACGCCGAACACCGCGCGGCTGGCGGCGGAGTAGGCCGCCATCCGCGCCGGCACGACGATCGCCCGGGGGCAGAGCCGTAGTGCCTGGCGGTCGCCCATCGCGGTGCGGACGCCGCAGGCGCGAGCCTCGTAGCTCGCCGACAGCACCACGCCGCCGCCCACGATGACGGGCCGGCCGCGCAGGCTCGGATCGTCCCGCTGCTCGACCGACGCGTAGAACGCATCGAGGTCGGCGTGGAGGATCGTGGCGACACTCAAGGCGAACATATGTTCGCAAACGAGACGCTCTCCGTCTAGCCCGCCATGCCGCCTGTTCGCGACGCTGACCAGTCATCGAACCCCGACCAGGGCACGCCGAGACCTCCCCGGCTCCTCGTGCTCGGCATCGCCCGGCGCGAGGCCGGCGCAGAGGCGCCGGGGAGGTCGGCGTTCTGGTCGGCTACGCCCTGACGGGCGTGTTGACCGTGCTCTTCAGCGAGGAGCCGGCCGAGAACCGCGGGACGCGCGCGGCGGGGATCGCCACGGGCTCGCCCGTGCGCGGGTTGACGCCCTTGCGGGCGGCCCGAGCCGACACCTTGAAGGTGCCGAATCCGGTCAGCGTGACCGAACCGCCGCCGGCGAGCTCGTCGCTGATTGCGCCGAGCGTTGCGTCGAGCGCTGCGTGCGCGTCGCGCTTGGTGATACCCGCGCGCTCCGCGATCGCGTCTACCAGGTCGCTCTTCGTCATGTGTGCCTCCTTACGTAGGCGAACGAAGGTGACGCTACCAGGGGCATCGGACGGCACTTCTCGGGGCTGGACCTGGGCCGGTGGCCTCCGGGCGCCGGCCGGGGCCGGCGCGAACCTACGTCAGGAAGGCGGCGCTCCACGGATCGTCGTCGTCCGGCGCCGGTGCCGGTGCCGGACCGGAGGCGGCGACGGGGTCGTCCTCGACCGGATCCAGGACAGCCGTGTCGAGCTCGTCCGCCGCGACGTCGTGGACGTCGAGGGCCACGTCGTCGAACGGCTGCAGCCCGGCATCGAGCGCGAACGGGTCGGTGCCGAAGTCCGCGACCGGCTCGGTCTCGGCCGGTTCGAGCCCCGTCCCGAGCAGGTCGTCGAAGGCGTCGAGATGGTCTTCCATGCACCCGATGCTACCGGCTCGAGGCGCCTTGTTCCGGTCGTCGGGCGCGCCTGGGGTCGATCCGAGGGAAATCCCCAGGGCGCTCGCCTCCCGCACTAAGCTGTGTCTGCCGGTGGATACAGCGCTCATCGACGTCACGGGGTTCGTCGATCGGCTCGCGGCATCGTCCGCCGGCGCGTCGCGCGATGCCGCGCGCGAGGCGCAGACCGAGCTCGGCCGGCCCTTACGGCTCGCCATCGCCGGCCGCGTGAGCACGGGGAAGTCGACGATCGTCAACGCCCTGCTCGGTCAGGACGTCGCACCGACCAGCGCCGGCGAGTGCACGCGGGTCGCGGCGGCGTTCTCGCGGGGGCCGGTAGAGCGGGCCGAGATCCGCACGATCGACGGCAGGCGGATCCCGCTCTCCCTGACCGGAAGCCGCCTGCCCGACGACCTCCCGGTGCCTCCCGAGGAGGTCGACGGCATCGATGTCGAGCTCATGATCGCGGCGCTCGACGGGCTCGAGATCGTCGACACACCGGGCCTCGAGTCGCTGTCCGGCTACGACGCCGCCACGCTCCGGTCGCTGGCGAGCGCAGACGCGCTCGTGCTGGTCCTGGATCCGACGGGCGTCCGGGAGCGGGACCTCGCGCTCGTGCGGTCGTTCCGCGGCGCGTCGCGGCCGGGCGGAGCGGCCCGCGTGGTGCTGGTGCTGAACAAGGCCGACCTCCTGGTCGACGTCGGTGCAGGGCTCGACGCCGCGGTCGAGGCCGGGCGCCGGCTGGTGTCGCGCCAGCTGGCCCCTGCGATCGGGGCCGAGGTGGCGGCGATCGTCCCGGCGGTCGGCGTCGTCGCGGCAGCCGTGTCGGCCGGCGTCCTCCGTCAGGCGCACGTCGCCGAGCTGGCGGCGCTGGGCCGGCCCGACGCCGCGCCGCCGACCACGGAGTTGCGGCGCGTGCTCGGGGACATCGGGGTCGCCCACGCCACCTCGCTGATCGCCGCCGGCGGGAATCCGGAGCTGCGCGGCGCCCTGCTCCGGAGCTCGGGCTTCGGCGCCGTCCGCCGCGCGCTGGACGAGGTCCTGCTCGCGCATCCCATGGCGATCAAGCGGATCGCCGTCCTGGAGCGGCTCGAGGTCCTCCTGCGCGGGCAGGGCGATGTCGCCGCTGCCGCCGAGGCCCGCGTCTACGCCGACGCGCTCGGCGCCCGGCTCGATGGCGCTGCGGACGACGATGGCGATCTGCTCGGCATGGCCGGCGCGGAGGAGCTGCAGGCGCTGCGGCGAGACGGCTCGATCGCCGCGCGGCTCGGCCTCCCGGCCGCTGCCGGCATCGGCGATCTGCGTGCGGCGCTGGTGGAGCGGGTCGGCCGCTGGCGCGGGCTCGAGAACGGCGGACTCCGCTCGCGCCGCCAGGCGGCGCGCGTCGCGGCGCTGGTCGACACCTACTCGGCGCTGCTGGCGCTCGTCGCGCGCCATCCGGGATGAAACCCGGGGTGTTCCCTCGTGTCTCCACTGGGGTACGCTCGAGAGGTTGCCCGAGTTCGCCGCCGATGTGACAGTCGGATCGTCCGGTGCACGAGCACCGGCAGAAACCCAGAGGTGATGTGATGGACGCGATGCACGACGACAGCCCCGAGGTCGACCACCTGGTCGGATGCGGCCCCGAGGAGTCCGGCGCGACGTTCGATCCCTCCGGCGAGCTCGCCCCGCCGCTGCCGCCCGTCGACATCGACGTGCAGCCGACCACCGCGTACGACGTCATGGGCTACGGCCAGCCGGGCACCACCGAGATCGCCCCCGACTACACGCCCGACGTCACCGCGATCCCGACGCCCGACGCGCCGCCGCCCGCTCCCCTGGCCGACATGCCCGCCGACGACTGCGGCCCGCCGCCGGCGCCGCCCGAGTGGCAGTTGCCCGACACGTCAGTCGAGGCCGCGCCGCCCGTGCCGCCCTTCGCCGTCGCCGGTGAGGGCTCGTTCGACGTCACCGGTCTCGGGCAGCCCGGCCATCCCGACGTCGCTCCCGAGTCCGCCCCGATCGACGTGATCGGCCTCGGCCAGCCCGGCAACCCCGTGGTCGCTCCCGAGTCGGGCCCGATCGACGTGATCGGCCTCGGTCAGCCTGGCAACCCCGTGGTCGACGCCCCGACGGTCGGCTTCGTCGGCGGCTCGGCTCCGCTCGAGATGACGATCGTTCCCGGCGACGGCTCGACGCAGCTCAACGAGCAGAGCGCCGGCCTCGGCGTCATCGGCGGCGGCCCGGCCGACGACGCGCTGGCCGAGGTGCTGGGGAAGACGTCGAATCCGCTCACCGAGGCGCAGCTGATGGCGCTCATGAACTCGCAGCGCACGATGAACGAGATCTGGACGTCCGACGCCTCGGACTGATCGAACCCTCGCGAAACGGGGGCGGAGGGAGCCTGGCTCCCTCCGCCCCCTCCGCGTTGGAGCGGGCAGGACGACCCGACCCCGGGGTCAACCCTGGTGCGGCCCCTGGGGCGCGTCCGGAGCGTTGTCCGGGCTCTCGGCCGGTGTGACACTCGGATTGTCCGGTACACGAAGTGCCGGCAGGAACCCAGAGGTGATGTGATGGACGCCATGTACAACGACAACTTCGAGGTCGACCACCTGACCAGCTGCTGCGAGGACCCCGGCGCGACGGTCGATCCCTCCGGCGAGATCGCCCCGCCGCTCCCGCCCGTCGACATCGACGTCCAGCCGACCACCGCGTATGACGTCATGGGCTACGGCCAGCCGGCCATCACCGACGTCGCCCCCGAGTACATCCCGGACGTCACCGCGATCCCGACGCCCGACGCGCCGCCGCCGGCCCCCGAGTTCTCGGTCGAGGGCGAGGGCGCCTTCGACGTCAGCGGCATCCCGCCGGTGCCGACGCCGGACGCCGCGCCGCCCGCCGACGACTGCGGCCCGCCGCCCGCTCCCGAGTTCGCGGTGCAGGGCGAGGGCGCGTTCGAGGTCACCGGTCTCGGTCAGCCCGGTCACCCCGACGCCGCCCCCGACAACACGATCGACGTGATCGGCCTCGGCCAGCCGGGCAACACCGACGTCGCCGTGGACACCTCGGTCTGGCTCAACACCATGGATCAGCCCGTCACCCCCGACGTCCAGGCCGCTCCCGCCCCGTTCGTCGCGACCGAAGCGCCCGGCTACGTGATCGCCACCGAGCCGAGCTTCTCGGCCACCACCATGGGCACCGGCTACGTGCTCGACACCGCGCCGAGCGCGACCGCGACCACCATCGGCGGCGGCTACCTGCTCGACACCACCGGCGCCGGCTCGTCCCCCGTGCCCGGCTACTACAACCTGCTGAACATGACGAACGACCCGATCACGCAGCTCCAGATCCTCGGCATGATCAAGTCGCAGAACTCGATGACCAACGTCTGGCTCTCCGACTTCACCGTGGCCGGCATCTGATCGACCGACCAGACGGGGCGGACGGAGGGCTCTCCCCCCGTCCGCCCCGTTAGCATGGGCGCTCCGCCCGGGAGGCACGTGACACACGAACAGGCAATCGGCGAACTGGCAGGCGTGCTCGAGCGGTCCGGTCACGCGACCCGGGCGACCCGGCTCCGCGCAGCGCTGGCCGCGATCGACGGCCCGTCGCGGATCGTCATCGTCGGCGAGACGAAGCGCGGCAAGAGCTCGCTGCTGAACGCCCTGATCGCGCGCCCGAACACGTCGCCCGTGGGCATCGAGCTGACCACCGCGTCGGCGGTCGTCGTGCGCCACGGCGAGACGTTCGCCGCCCGCGTGCGGCTCGCCGACGGGACGCAGCGGCCGGTGCCGCTGGACGGCATCGCCGAGTGGGTGTCGGCCGGTGCGGCCGGCGACGGCGCGCAGCGCGTCGAGGCCGTCGAGATCGACCTGCCGCACCCGATCCTCGGCGCCGGCGTCGTCCTCGTCGACACGCCCGGCCTCGGCGGCCTGGTGCCGGCGCATGGCCGGATCGCGCTCGAGACGGCGCGCGGGGCAGACGGCTGCGTGTTGGTGCTCGACGCGATGCAGCCACTGCTCGAGACCGACGTCCAGTTGCTGCGGCGCCTGCGCGCCGACGGTGTGCCGGTGGTCGTCGCGGTGACGAAGATCGACCGTCAGCCCGACTGGCAGGCCGTGGTGGCAGAGAGCCGCGCGGCACTCGCCCGCGTCGCGCCCGACCTGGCCGACACCGAGTTCCTGCCCGTCTCGAGCCACCTGCGCGAGCAGGCGCTGGCGACGGAGGACGCCGACCGGCGCGGCGAGATCGACCGGGCCTCGGGCGTGCCCGCGCTGTGGCTCAGCCTCCGCCAGACGGTCGTCGCCGAGGTGCGCGACCGGCGCGTGCGGCGCCTCGCGAACGACGGGCTCGCGGGCCTCGCCGTCGTCGAGTCCGAGACGACCAGCCGGCGCGACGCGGCCCGGGCGGCGGCCTACGACGACGCCGACCGTCTCGAGCGGGAACGCCTCGATCGGCTGCAGTTCGAGTCGGGCGACTGGGACCGGACGCTCCGGCGCGGCCTCGCCGCCACGTACGCGAGCGTGGGGGAGGCGACGGAGCGGGGCTTCCGCGAGCTCCGCGACGAGCTCACCGCCGCCATCGACGCGCAGGACCCGAAGGAGGTCGCGGCCTGGCTCGAGGACGCGGTGGAGACGGGTGTCCGCTCGGTCGCCGGCACCGCGTTCTCGACGCTGATCGAGGGCGCGGCCGTCGTCGCCACCGAGCTGGCGGCCCGCTGCGATGCGCCGGCCGCCCGGCTGGGAGCGACCGGCGGCGATCCCGACGTGAGCGACTGGCAGGGCTTCTCGGCCGACTCCGCCATCGGCGCGCCCGACGTGGTGATCCTCGTCCCGACGCTGCTGTCAGCCGCCGGGCTCGCGCACTACGCCGCGCCCGGTCTCGCCGCCGCAGTCGGCTCGGTCGCCGTCGTGCCGTTCGTGATCGCGGTCGCGGCGCCGTTCGCCGTGCTGCTCGGCGGTGCGCACCTGTACCGGCAGCGACGGATGGCGACGCGGGTCAAGCGCAACGAGCTGCGGACGTGGATCCGCGAGACGCTCGCCGCGGCGCGCGCCGATCTGACTGCCGCCCTCGGCCGCGCGCATGCCTCGATCTCCACCGAGGCGGAGCAGTGGCTGCGCGATCGCGTGTGGGAGCGACGCGCCGAGGTGACGCGTGCCCTCGCCACGCTCAACGAGGACCGCCAGCGGACAGCGACCGAGCGTGCGGAGATCGTGCGCGAGTGCGACCGTCTCCTGCTGTCGGTGACGCAGCTGCGGACGCGCCTCACAGCCGCCCGGCCCGCGTCGCCGGGCTAGAGCGGGCGGCCCGGCGCGATCGTCTTCGTGACGGTCTTGCCGTCGGCGTCCTTGAGCTCGACCTTGACCGTCTTGCCCTCCGTCGCCGGCGCCTGCTTGCAGTAGGCCGCCATCGAGTTGACGGGCTTGCCGCCCATCTTCTCGATCGTCCAGCCGGTCTTCACCCCGGCCCGCGCGGCCGAGCCGCGCGGCTGCATGGCGTTGATCTCGAGTCCCGGCTTCGCCAGGCCGAGGTTCCACCCGAACCACTTCGGGAACGTGCCGGCGGTGAGGTCGGGGAGCAGCTCCGACATGCGCTCCTGCGAGATCGCGTAGGCGCCGGTGGAGTCGCCGCCGATGGCGGTGTTGATGCCGACGACCTTCCCGTTCGCATCGAGCAGCGGGCCGCCGCTCGATCCGTGGTCGATGTTGCCGTCGTGCTGGATCACCGAGTCGAGCGGCGCGACGTCGTCGAAGGCCAGCGCGATGCCGTTCTTCGAGACGATGCCCGCCGTCGTCGAGAGGCTGTCCTCGGCGAACTTCGCCGTCTGGTCGCCGCTCTCGCCCGAGACCGGATAGCCCATTGCGACGACATCGGCGCCGACGGCGAGCGACGTCGAGTCGCCGATCGAGGCGTTCTTGAGGCCCTCGGCGTCGCGTAGGTCGCGGAAGCGGATCAGCGCCAGGTCGGCGCAGGGGTTCGCCCCGACCAGCGTCGCCGGGGAGCGGCGGCCGGTGATCGGGTTGTCGATGTAGAGGGTGTTGCCGGTCGCCACGTGGCTGTTCGTGATGATGGTGCCCTGGTCGGTGTCCATGACGACACCGGAGCCGCTCGACACGACCTCGCCCGCCTCGGTGACGACGATGCGCACGACGCTCTTCGAGTTGGCGTTGAACGCGCGCGTCGCAGCGGAGCCGCCGTCATCGTCGTCGCGCATCAGCATCGCGCCGCCGGCGATCGCGGCGAGCAGCAGCAGGGCGAGGGCGGCGATCCACGGCGTCCGCGAGCGGCCCGCCTTGCCGGCCGCCGGCTTGCGACCCGGGCCGCCCGAGCCAGCGCCGCCGCCCGACTTCTCGAACACCGTCGGCGGTGCGGCGCGCGCCGTGAGGCCCTCGGGGGAGGTGACGGCGATGATCGTCGAGCCGATGCGGATCTCGTCGCCGCGGCCGAGGTCGGCCTCGTCGTCGATCTGCTCGCCGTTCAGCTTCGTGCCGTTGGTCGACCCGAGATCGCGGATCCGGAGACCCTCGGGGCCGCTCGAGACGCGGGTGTGATGGCCCGAGGCGAGCGCGTCCTCGAGCACCAGGTCGGCATCCTCGGCCCGGCCGATGACGATCGAGCCGCTGGCCGGGACGGCGACGTGCTTGCCGCGATCCGGGCCCGCGCGCACGACCAGCACGAGCGCCGCGTCGTCGTCCGCGGCCGCGGCCGGAGGGCTGCCGGGACCGGGGTCGGCGACGGTGCCGGCGACGACCGTGCGCCCGATCGGCGCCGTCGGGACGAGGCCCACCATGGCGCCGCGGTCGCCCTGCAGCCGGATGATCGTGTCGCCCACCGAGATGGCCGCGCCGGCCGCGACGGTGCGCGTGCCCTCGACCCGGGTGCCGTCCACGCGCGTGCCGTTGGTCGACCCGAGATCGCGGATCTCGATCCGGTCGCCGTCCGCCCGGACGGAGCAGTGCCGGGTGGATGCCGACTCGTCGGACAGCCGCAGCTGGCAGTCGGCCCCGCGTCCGATCACGACCTCGCCGGCGAGGTCGACCATGGTGCCGCGGTCGGGGCCCGTCTCGACGATGAGTCGCATCATGGTGTTCGCTCCTCGGTGGTCTTGGCGCCGAGGCCGGCGATGGCGGCCGCGCCCGTGACGGGGTTGTAGAACGCGACGGAGGCGAGGCACGCCTGCGTGTTGTTCAGTCCGAGCTGGTGGTTCTTGCCGCTCGGGTCGGCCAGGACGCCGGTCGGAAAGACGCCGCCCGGGTTGTACCAGTCGAGAGCGGTCGTCTCGAAGCCGTTGAAGGTGTAGCCGAACCAGGTAGACACGGGCGTCCGCTGGACGCAGGCGCTCAGGGCGTTGTACCGGACGGTCAGTGCGTCCATGTTCGCGACGACGGTGTTGTGGGCCCGGACGAGGCGCTGGGTGTCGCGCTGCAGGGCGGCAAGCGCGCGGGCACGGACGGTGATGCGGCGCTCGAGCGCCTGGAGGCGCTGGCTCGTGGTCTTGGCCTCAGCCGGTGCGGCGACCACGCCGCCGAGGGCACAGAGCGCGAGGAGGGCGAGCACGCCCAGCCAGCGCAGCCTGGGCCGGATCACCCGGCCGGGCCCTTGGACGTCGCACCCTGCAGCGCCGCCGCGCCGGTGACCGGGTTCCGGAAGGCGGAGAACGCCAGGCAGCCCGAAGTGTTGGCGAGCGAGAGCGCGTGCATCGAGTTCACGTAGTTGCCGCTCGACAGGACGCCGGACGGGATGACGCCGCCGCCGAAGTACCAGTCGAGCGCCGCCGTCGTCGGGGGGTTGGTGAACGAGTAGCCGAAGTACGAGTGGACGGGCGTCCGGCGCAGGCAGCCGACGAAGCCGGTGTAGCGCGCGTTCAGCGATGCGTAGGAGTTGACCAGCGATGTCTGCGCGGTCGCGAGCCTCTTGTGCTGCGCGTTCAGCGAGTCGGTCGCCCTCTTCAACGTGGCGGCCTGGGCCTCGAGCGCCTTCAGGCGCTGGCTGGTCGACTTCGCGGCGGGCGCGGGAGCAGCCGCCGCGCCGGCGACAAGCGTCACGAGCGCAGCGGTGAGCCATCGTCGTCGTCGGCCTCGGATCCAGGTCGTGCGCACATCAACTCCCTCGTCGCCTGCACGATCATACGGGCGCGGACGCCCGGGACGCAATGCATGAAATCACATGAAAGTCGCGATCGATCTTCAAGGAAGTTACCTCACTTGTGGTTTTCCCGGCGCCGGGGTACGATCGCCCCCATGGCGCTCCGGGGCACCGTCAGGTCGCTCGTCGTGCTGCTGATCGCCTGTGCTCCGGCCACGGCATCTGCGGCCACGGCGACGATCGTCATGCACCCGTCGACCTCGTCCAGCGAGTCACTGCCCGGGCCGTACACCATCCTGGACAACGAGTTCTGCACGTCAGGCGACAACTCCGCGTGGAGCGTGACGTCGCATGTCGCCGCCCGCATCAAGTCGACGCTGCCGTTCAGCGGCCGCGTCTACGACGCGAACTGGAGGCCGCTCGCCGGCACGACGGTGACGCTGTACCGCTTCGGCTACCGGACCTCGGACAAGCCGACCAGGGTGGCGACCAAGAAGACCAACGCCGGCGGTGACTTCTCCTTCCGCATCCGCGACCCGCGGCGCACCTTCGTGTACTGGGCCGAGCTTGCACCGGCGCTCTCGGCGCAGGTGAACACCTGCACCCAGGCGGCCAGGACGTGGAACGTCTTCACGGGCGTGTCCGATCCCGTACTGGTCTACACGCAGCCCGTCGTCGCCTCCGTCAAGGGGCGCAAGGTCGGTTCGTCGGTCCTCGTCTCCGGCAAGGTCACGGCGCTCCAGCCGAAGGTGAACGGGAAGGTCGTCGTCCGGCAGGGGAAGAAGATCCTGAAGACGGTGCGCACGAACGCGGCCGGGTCGTTCTCGGCCCCGCTCGGCATTCGCAAGCCCGGCTCGTACCGCCTCACCGTGACGTATCAGGTCAACGCCAAGCGGGGCGACTACTTCCTGAATGCGTCGCGCGCCCTCACGCTCACCATCCCGAGGGCGGCGCCCGTGAAGATCAAGTCTGCGCCGCCCGCGACGGTGGCGGCACCCGTCCGGCGCCCCGTCACCGGCACCGTCCGGTGTCCGTTCAGCGACCGCAAGAAGTGCCCAGCGGGAACGTGACCGACCTCGCGCCGGGCAGCCGCTTCGGCGGTTACCGCATCGACGGTCTGCTCGGCAAGGGCGGCATGGGGGTCGTCTACCGGGCCTGGGAGGAGTCGCTCGACCGGCCGGTGGCGCTGAAGGTGATCTCGCCGGGCCTCGCGTCCGACGCCGAGTTCCGCGTCCGGTTCGAGCGCGAGGCCCGCATGGCGGCCCGGCTCGAGCACCCGGCGATCGTCGCCATCCACGCCACCGGGGCCACCGACGGCTCGCTCTACATCGCGATGCGGCTCGCCGACGGCATCGACTTCCAGTCGCTGCTCGCGACCGTCACGCACATGCCGCTGGCGCGCGCGATGGCGATCCTGGCGCCGATCGCCGACGCGCTCGACTACGCCCACGCGCGCGGTGTCGTACACCGCGACGTGAAGCCGGCGAACATCATGGTCGGCCCCGAGGGCCGGCCGGGCCCCGCGGCCGTGCTCCTCGACTTCGGCCTGACTCGCGAGCTGACCGGCGATCGCGGGCTGACCGAGAGCGGGACGTTCATGGGCACCGTCGACTACATGTCGCCGGAGCAGGCCGAAGGCGGCGACATGGACGGGCGCGCCGACCAGTACTCGCTCGCGTGCGTGACGTACGTCGCGCTCTCGGGTGACGTGCCCTTCGCGCGCACGAACCGCGTGGCGACCCTGGTCGCGCACCTGCAGCACGCCGCACCCGACATCCGGACGGTGCGGCCGGAGGTGAGCGACGAGGCCGCCGAGGCGATCGCGCGCGCGCTGGCGAAGGACCCGGCCGACCGGTTCGAGCGCTGCGTCGACTTCGTGCAGGCGCTCGCCTCGGGGACGGCGCCGGCTGCCCCGGCGCACCGGCCGCTGACGGTCGTGTCCGCCCCGGAACCGGTCATCGCGGAGGAGCAGCCGGAGCCGGAGATCGTCGAGGCCGCACCGGCCGTGCCGGCGGCCGAGGTCGAGGAGCCGCCGATCGCACCTCCCGTGCCGCCGTCACCGCCGACCGTCGTCCGACCTGCGCCAGAGCCTGACGCGCCGGCGCCCGCGCCGACCGTCTTCCGGCCGAGTCCACGGGACGAGCAGCCGGCGCCGACGGTCGTCCGCGACAGCCCGCAGCCCCCACGGCCACCGCTCGAGCCGACCGTCGTCGGCCGGACGGAAGACGAGCTTGCGGAGCGCCAGCCGGCGCGGCCGAACCGCCGGGCGCTGATTGCCGCCGGCTTCGCCGTGCTGGCCGTCGGCGGCGGCGTCGCCGCGGTGCTGGCGAGCAGCGGCGGAGACGACGACAAGGCCTCCTCCACGTCGGCCACGACGACGGCCGCGACGACCGGTGCAGCGGCCGGCGCGACCACGGCCGTGACCACCGCCGAGGAGCCGGCCGACACCGACATCGCCGCGAGTGGCGACCCCAAGGCGGACTGGCCGCCCACCACGTCGCGCGAGGTGGCGGCGTTCGCCCGCGAGCCGCAGGACGGGCGCATCGAGTACCGCTACCGCAAGCCCGAGCTGCGCGGTGACGTCGCGTTCGTCGTCCGCGGCAGCGACCTGGTGGTCGACGTGCGCTACGACGACGTCGCCGGCGAGCCGGTCGAGCGGCTCTGGGCTCGGTACCGCGGCGACGCGCTGCGTGAGGCGTGCCGCAAGCCGCGCGGCGGGACGATGCGGTGCGGCTCCTCCGCCTCCGCCCTCGGCATCGACGCCTCGAGCTACGCCGTGGTCGGCCTGCTCGGACCGGGCCTGTTCTCGGAGCTGTACGGACGGACCGACCTGAAGACCGTCCGCGCGGAGGGCGCCGTCTCCGACCCGGCGCTCGCGGGACGCGTCAAGACCTACGTCGTCTGCGCCAAGACCGCCGGCGCGCGGGCGGACACCCTCTGCGTGCAGGAGAACGGGTTCGTCACCGAGTCCACGGCGGGCACCGATCGCATCATCGCGACGGCACTGCGCCTCGGCGCGTCGGCCGCGGACCTCGAGCGCCCCGCCGGCACCGTCTGAGCTACCGCCCGACGCTGCGGCCCGCGAGCGCGCCCTCGGCGACGACGCGGCGCGTCAGCTCGCCGCGGGTGCGGATCTCGAGCTTCCGGAAGGTGTTGCGCAGGTGGTACTCGACCGTCTTCACGGACAGGAAGAGGCGGTCGCCGATCTCCTGGTTCCGGAGACCCTCGGCGACGGACAGCGCGACCTCGAGCTCCTTCGCGGTGAGCCGGGCCGCCAGCGTCTCGCGGACCGGTTCGATCGTCGTGCCCATCGCCGCGAGCACGCGCTCCGCGCGCTCCGTCCACGCCGGCGCACCCGCCTCGGACAGGTGTCGGCACGCGTCCTGCGCGGCAGTGCGGGCCTCGGTCGTCCGATCCGTCGCCAGCAGGCGCTCGGCGTAGACGAGCTCCGAGCGGCCGAGCTCGAACCGGCAGTCGAGCCGGGCGAGCTGGCTGATCGATTCCTGCAGCGGACCGTCGAACGCGCCGGGGCCGGCCACGAGGCCGAGGGCCCGCTGGGCCAGCGCCGCCGCGTAGGCGTTCGGCCCGCCGGCGAGCGGCGCGAGCACCTCGGCGGCCGCGCGCGCCTCGTCGTGCCGGTCGGTGCGCACGAGCGCCTCGACCAGCTCGGCCGACGTCAGCCGGACGGACGGTGCGAAGCCCGCATCGTCGAGCAGCCGGTCGGCGTTTCGCAGCGCACCGACCGCGTCGGCGTAGCGGCCGTCGAGCAGCGCGAGCCGGCCCTGGCCGGCGATGCCGGTGGCCTCCAGGTGCCGCAGACCGGCGGCACGCGCCTCGCCGATCGCCGTATCCAGAAGGTCCGCCGCGTCGCGGGTGCCGCGGGTCGCCTCGGCGAGGGCGATCAACATGCGGGCCCCGACGAGCGCGCGGCCCAGTCGCAGCTCGATCGCGATCTGCGCCGCCTCGGTCGCCGCCGACGTGGCGGCGGGAAGGCGGCCTCTGATCCGCTCGATGAGGCTGACCGTGCGCAACGCCGCGGCGAGCGCGGTGGGGTCGCCCTGATCCCGCAGCTGGCGCACCGCCCAGAGGGCGACCGAGTGCGCACCTGCGATGCCGCCCCCCTCGATCAACAGCACGGCGGCCGCGGCTGCGAGGCGTGGGTCCTGGCTGGACTTCGCGTGGTCGATGGCCGACTGGGCGACCGTACGGGCCGTCGGCGCGCCGGTTTCGAGCAGCACGCGGGCGAGCGTGAACGCCGCCTGAGCGTCGTCCCCGGCAGCGGGCGCCTCGGCCAGCACGTCGCGGGCGGCACCGGGACGGCCCACCGCGAGCAGCTCCTGGGCCGCCAGCAGGCGCATGCGGCGGGCGACGCCGTCGGCGGTTCCGTCCAGGCGGCGCGCGTGCTCGACCAGCAGCGCCACCGCCTGGTCGCTGTCACCGCGCGCCCCGAGCAGCCGGGCTCGCTCGGCCAGGATGACGCCGATCGCGGCGTTGTCCGAGGTGTCCTCGGTGGCGCGATCGAGCGCATGGCCGGCGGCGTCCAGGTCGCCGGCCCCGCGATGCGCCCGGGCCGCCCAGACGCGCCGCGTGGCGCGCAGGTCGCGATCGGGCGTGAGATCGGCCGATCGGTCGAGCAGCCGTGCCTCGTACTCGCGTCCGCCGCGCGCCGCCACCCGGCCGGCCGCCTCCTCCAGCAGCGCGGCGATCCCGGCGTCCTGCCCGATCGCCGCGGCCGCGAGGTGCCACGCCCGCCGGTCGGCGTCGGCCGGATCGCGCAGGACCTCGGCCAGTGCGGCGTGAACCGCGCGCCGCTGGGCCGGGTCGACCGACGCCACGACGACGGCGCGGATCAGCGGGTGCGGGAACGAGATCTCACCCTGGCCGAGCAGCAGGAGGCCGTGCGCCTCGGCCGCCTCGAACGCCTCCGGACCGACGCCCAGCGCCGCTGCGGCGGCGGTGATGGGCGGCGACGCCGGGCGCTCGGCAAGCCCCGCCACCACCGCTGCGAGCCGGGCGTCGGCGGGTGCCGACCGGACTCGCTCGGCGAACGCCTCGTCGAGCAGGCGGGGAACCGGCAGGTCGATCGTCAGGCTGCGCCGGCCGCTGCGCTCGTCGTCGTCGAGGCTCGCCGCGAGCTCCAGCATCGCCAGGGGGTTGCCGGCGGTCCTGCCGGCCAGCGCCACGGCCACGGGTGCCGCCAGGCCGGGGAGCAGCACCGGCGCCTCCGACGCCGCCAGGCCGGCGAGGTCGATGCGGTCGAACACGCGCGTCGCAAAGGCGGGCGGCACCGGCGGTCGAGTGGCGACGAGGAACGCCACCGGCTCGAGCGTCAGTCGCCGCGCGGCGAAGGCCAGCACCTCGCCCGACGGGCCGTCGAGCCAGTGGGCATCGTCGACCGCGCAGACCACCGGGCCGGACGCCGCCACGGTCGCGAGCAGGGAGAGCACCGATGCCCGCACGAGCATCGGGTCGACGTCGTGGGCGTCGGCCGGCGAGCAGGCGCGCTCGATGGCCGTGCGATAGCGATCCTCCAGCCGGTCGAGCCACCGCTGCGCGGGCTGCACGAGCTCCCACAGTCCGGTGAACGGCACCTCGGCGTCACCCTCGACGCCGGTCGTGCGCAGGACGGTGCGCGTGCCGGCTCCCTCCAGCGCCTGCCGCAGCAGCGAGGTCTTGCCGATGCCGGGCTCCCCCACCAGGCAGACGCGCACCGCACGGCCCCGATCGAGATCCGAGATCGCCCGGGCGAGCGCCTGCTCCTCTCGCCGTCTCCCGATCAGCATGTCTCCGATCGTACACCCCACGAGCCGGGCGCCCCGATGCGGTGCCATCCCCTTGGCATAGTCCGGTAGGTGGCAGCTTCCCGCTTGGCGATCGACCTGGGCTCGTTCGGCACGCTGGCCGCCATCGACACGGGGGACGGCGAGCCGCGGCGGCTGCCTCTCGGGGCGTCCGGGCAGACGCTGCGTACCGTTGTCGCGCTCAGCCCGTCGGGTCGCCTGGTTGCCGGTCCGCGCGCTCTGGAGATCATCGAGGCGGACCCGGCGCTCGGTACCGCGGCACCGCTGCGCCTGGTCGAGGATGCCGTCGAGGTGACCGCCATCGGCCAGCGGGTCGTGCGGACGCGCGACGTGCTGGCGGCCCTGCTCGACGCCGTCGTCGAGCAGGTGCCGTCGTCGACGACGCCCGCGGAGGTGATTCTGGTCGCGCCGCTGTCCTGGGAGGGACGCCGCGACGCGTCGCTGGTCGAAGCTGCACAGCGCGTGCTGCGCGAGCGCCCGGTGCTCCAGTTCGCTGCTGTCCGCCTCGTCCGCGCGCCGCAGGCCGCCGCGGCCTTCCTCGCGGCGCGGTCGACCGACCGCGGCGGCGACGGGCCGCTCCTCGTCGTCGATGTGGGGCACGAGCACGTTCAGGGCGCGGTTCCTGCGCTCGGCGTGACCGCGACTCGCCGGGGTGGCGGCGTGCACCTCGACGACGCGCTGTTCGCGTGGGCGCTCGAAGAGCTCGCCGCCG
This sequence comes from uncultured Actinomycetes bacterium, assembly GCA_963722525.1. GTDB lineage: Bacteria > Actinomycetota > Thermoleophilia > Gaiellales > F1-60-MAGs149 > VFJZ01. The sequence goes on from CAVRMM010000002.1 coordinate 3,810,962, forward strand.
ATCCACGTGCCGACCGCGACGCCGTCGACGCCGTCCGGACGGGCGGACTGGCCGACCCGGCCCTGGCGCGAGCGGCCTTCGCCTTCCGGCAGGCGCTACGCGCATCGCTGCCGGTGATCGCCAACGCCGCCAGCGCCGACGTCCGCGTGCCGGGGACGTTCGGCGCGATCTCCAACCTGACGCTGGCGCGGGACGACGTCGCTCCGCTCGCCGAACCGGTGGTGACGACCGTCGAGCTGGTGGTCGACGACCTGCTCGCCGCTGCCGACCTCGGCGATGCCGAGGTCGGCAGGGTGATCGCGCTGGGGGATGCCTCGGCCGCTCCCGCGGTCCGTCATCACCTGCACGGCCGCTTCGGGATGCGGTTCGGGATGCTGGCCGAGCCGAAGATGCCGACGGCCCGGGGGGGCCTGCTGGTGCCGGCTACCTGACGACCGTCAGCTTCGCCGCCCGGGTGCGTGCCCTGTTGCCCGTGCGGTCCTTCGAGGTAATGGTGAGCGTGTAGCGCCCGGCGGGGAGCTTGCCGGTGCGGACGGTGTAGCGGGCGCCGGCGGCCGCGCCGAACGCGGTACGGATGCGGCGGACGACCCGCTTGCCGCGCTTGATGGTGATGGACTCGGAGCTCGCGCCGGAGTCGTCGAGCACGGAGTAGCGGATCTCGATGGCGCGGCGCGTGCGGGCCCGCTGGGCCTTCACGGTGACGACCGGAGCGATGAAGTCGCCCGCGACGGAGGCACCGGCGGCGGGCATCGACCGCAGCGCGGAGACCATCCAGTTGAAGATCGGCGCGGTGCGCGTGACGCCGCTGTACTTGTAGGTGCAGCTCCAGCCGGCGTTGAGGGCGGTGAAGCTCGTGATCCCGATCTGCGCCCACTGGCCGCTCGCGGTCTGGACGACGTGCGGGCCGCCGGAGTCACCGTTGCAGAAGGTGGCATCCTCGCGGCCGACGCACAGCTGCCAGTTCGAGAAGATGCTGCCGACGGAGTTCCGGTACCACGCGTTGCAGGAGTCGGCGGTGTAGGTATGGAGGGCGGCGTTCTGCAGCGCGTCCGGCCACGTGGCGCCGTAGTTGTTGTTGCTCGCCTGGAGCGGTGACTGCGAGCCCCAGCCCGCCGTCCACTCCCACGCGCCGGCGGCGAGCGCGTTCGCCTCGTCCGTGGTGTTCGCGATGGCGATGGTCGGGGCCGACGTCCGCGACGCGAGCACGAGGATCGCGGCATCTCCGAACCAGCTGGCCTTGCTCCAGCTCGGGTGGACGATGATCCGCGCGACCCGGATGCGCTGGCCGGTGGTGGCGGATAGCGAGTTCTGGCCGGTGACGACGTAGAGCGCCGAGGGCGCGAACGTGGCGGCACCGTTCGTGACGCAGTGCGCGGCCGTCAGGATCGCGGTCGGTGTGATGACCGATCCGCCGCAGAAGTGCCCGTTGTTCGAGCTGTAGCGGAGGGAAGCGATGAAGGGCCACGTGCCGGCCTGCGCGGTGGTGCCGCCGATGATCCGCGCCTCCCGACCGGTGGCGACGGCCTTGTCGGCGGCGCTCGCCGTGGCAGGCGCGAGCGAGAGGGCGAGAGCGATGGCGATGGCGATGCGGCGGTACGACATTCGGGTCCTCCTCGGGGTCGACCTCAGGATCCCGTGGAGCGCGCGTCGCGAACACGGTGAGAACCCTAGGGGCGGCCCGAGGGTGCCTCGCCGCTCACGGCCGAGAACGGAGGAACGCCTGCAGGTGGAACGCCACCTGCTCGTCCGGGAACCGGCTGCCGCGACCGACCGGGCAGCCGTCGCGGGACCGGCAGCCGATCTCGATGCAGTGCGGCTCCGTGCCGCCACGCAGATGGCGCTCGCACGCGGGCACGTCGAAGCCGGCGTCGGAGTGGGCGCCGACCGGGCAGGAGCTCAGGCACGGGTGATCGACGCAGGTGGCGCATGGCACCGGGCGCTCGATGCGAGCGGGCAGTCCCGCCGGAGCGTCGTCCAGCAGCAGTGCGGAGCGGTACGCGTGCCAGAGACCGAAATCGGGGTGGATCAGGAGGCCGATGGGCGACGGCGCGACCGGCTCGGCCCGCATGGCCCACTGCTGGAAGGGGTGCCACGGGCGGTCGCTCGGGTAGACGGCGCGGGCGCGGAGTCGCGCGGCCACGGGGTCGACCGTACGGCGCGCCCACCCGTCCAGCGGGTGCGGCTCGTCGCGGCGGCCGGCCGAGAACGCGGGCCACAGGTCGCCGCCGGCGTTGCCGAGCAGCACGACGGCGCGGGCCGGTTTGCCGCCCGGGCCGACGGGCAGCATCTCGCCGTCGCCCGTGACGAAGCCGCCGCGCACGAGCAGGCCGGTGTCGCCGAAGGCCTCGAGGATGGCGGCGTACGTCGGCATCGGCAGCGGCGGTGCCGCTACTCCTCTGCGGCGCCCTCGCGACGCCGCGCCTCGGCGACGTAGCTGCCGTAGACGGCGAGCAGCGCCTCCTTCTGCGCGTCGCTGAGCAGCGGGTCGGCGCGGATGGCCGTCTCGGTCGCGCCGGACGTCGGTTCGGTCGCACCGCCGGCGCTCCAGCCGGTCTGCTCGAGCAGCGTCTCGAGCGGAATGCCGAGCGCGTCGGCGAGCGAGCGCATGACCCGCAGCGAGGGTTCGTGGAGACCCCGCTCGAGCTGCGACAGGTACGCGTTCGAGAGGTTCGTCATGCGCCCGAGCTCTCGGAGCGAGAGGTCGGAGACGTTGCGCTGGGCCTTCAGGTAGCGCCCGAACGCCTCAACCTGGGTCTTCCAGGGATCGAACGGTTCGGAGTCGGTCATGGGTGCCGGGAGCCTATCGCCCGCCGGCACCCGTGTCCGATCTACTTGGTGGCCGGAGCGGTCTTCGGGAGGACCGGCGCGGCGGCGGTCAGCACGGCGGTGAAGTACTCGTGCTGGGCCTCGAGCAGCTTCGTGGCGAAGCCGTACTGGTTGTCGACGATCTCCTTCGGCGACGGGACGCCGGCGACCGGGACGGCCGGGGCGTTCTGCGCGAGGGGCTGGACGGCCTTCGTCCAGGCGGAGACGCCCTCGACGGCGAGCTTCTGGCTCTGCTCGATGAGGCCGAGGACCTGCTCCTGGTAGGTCTTGGAGAGCTCGAGATACGAGGTGGGCGTGGTGGTGGTGGCCATGTCTGGCTCCTTGGGATCGCGGGAGTACTGCTGCGCACTATAGTACGCAATGCGCGATACATCAAGCAGCCCCGCACGGTGCGGCCGATCCGACCGGGCCGTTCGTCGGCGTCAGCGAGGGCCGCTGACCGTCGGTCGGCGACCGGGACGAGGGCGCGCCGTCGTAGACGGGCGCCCGGCCCGACGCGTAGCTCCAGCCGCTCGTCCCGATCAGTGGCGCGGTCATCGTCCCGGCAACCCCGCGCCGGGCCTTCTTACTCAGCGCTGGTGCACGTAGGTGCCGGGCGCCTCCACGAGCGCCGGATACTCGTCGTTGCCCATCGCCGGCGGCTTGCCCCGGCGACCGCCGCGCGCCTTCATCCACGTCGCCCAGTCGCCCCACCAGCTGCCGTCGTGCTGCGTCGAGCCGGCCAGCCACTTCTCGGCCGCGGCGGGGTGCTCGTCGTTGGTGCGGTACGTGCGGCGGCCGCCGGGCGGGTTCACGATCCCGGCGATGTGGCCGGACGAGCTGAGGATGAACCGCACGTCGCCGCCGAGCAGCTTGCCCGAGTCGTAGCAGCTCATCCAGGGCGTGATGTGGTCCTGCTCCGCCGCCACGTAGTACGTGTCGACGTCCACGGTCTTCAGCACGATGCGCCGGCCGAGCATGCGCATCGTGCCCTTCGCGAGGCGGTTCTCGACGTAGCAGGCCTGCAGGTACTCGCCGTGCATGCGGGCCGGCATGCGGGTCGAGTCGGCGTTCCAGGCGAGCAGGTCGAACGCCGGCGGCGCCTGGCCCATCAGCCAGCCGCTCGACACGTAGTTCCAGATCAGGTCGTTGGCGCGCAGCGCGTCGAAGGTCTTGGCCATCGCCGACGCGTCGAGGTAGCCGGTCTCGCGCATCATCGTGTCGACGGCGCCGATGCCGTCGCCGTCGGCGAAGGCGCCGAGCACGCCCGGCTCCGCGAAGTCGAGCAGCGTGTTGAGCATCGTCAGGGCGCCGATGCGGTCGTCCTTGCCCGCCGCCAGGTAGGCGGCGCCGCAGGCCGCGAGCGTGCCGCCCAGGCAGAGCGCCGCGACGTTGACCTTCGCGGAGCCGGTGATCGACTGCACCACGTCGAGGGCGGCGAGCGGCCCATTCGCCAGGTAGTCGTCGAACCCGAAGTCGCGGTGCTCGCTGCCCGGATTCACGTAGCTGATCGCGAACACCGTGTGGCCGTGGCCGACCGCCCACTCGACGAAGCTCTTGCCGGGTGCCAGATCCATGACGTAGTACTTGTTGATCCACGGCGGCGACAGCAGCAGCGGCACGGCGTGGACGGTCTTCGTCGAGGGTGCGTACTGGATCAGCTCGATCAGCTCGTTGCGGAACACCACCGAGCCGGGCGACGGCGCCAGGTCGGTGCCGATCTCGAACTCCGCCAGGTCGACCTGACGCGGGCGGCCGTCGTTGTTGGCGACGTCGTCGAGGAACCGCTCCATGCCGTCATGGACGCTGCGACCACCGGTCTCGAACGCGCGCCGCAGGGCGGCCGGGTTGCCGAGCAGGGTGTTCGTCGGCGCCAGCGCGTCGATCATCGCATCGACCGCGAACCGCGCCTTGCGGTCGGTCGAGCGGTCGAGCTCGGCGACGTCGACCAGCTCGCGCATCATCCGCGACCACAGCAGGTAGCTCTGCAGCATCCCCGAGTAGACGGGGTTCTCCTGCCACGCGGCGTCCCGGAAGCGCCGGTCGCCGCGAGCGGGCTCGATCGTCGGCGGCACGGGGTCGCCGGCGCCGGCGGCGGCCATCGTGGCGACGCCCGCGGCGAGGCTGTCGTCGGCGAACCGCTTCCAGACCTCGTTCGCGGCGTCGGGCCGGCTGGCGAGCGCCTCGCCGAGCTGGCGCAGCGCCTGATCGAAGCCCAGGGCGCCGAAATCGGGCATGGCGGGCTCGCTGGTCACATGTTCAGCCCGCCGTTGACCGAGACGACCGTCCCCGTGATGTAGCCGGCGTCGGCGTCGACCAGGAACTCGACGACGCGCGCGATCTCCCCGGGCTCGCCGAGGCGTCCGACCGGGATGTCTGCGACCACGTTCGCGAGGACCTCCTCGGGTACCGAGGTGACCATGTCGGTGGCGATGAAACCCGGCGCGACGCAGTTCACGGTGATGCCCTTCCGCGCCGTCTCCAGCGCCAGCGTCTTCGTGAGGCCGAACAGGCCCGACTTGGCGGCGGCGTAGTTGGCCTGGCCGATATTGCCGGTCTCGCCGATCACCGAGCTGATGTTGACGATGCGGCCGTACCCCGCCGCCAGCATCGGGTCGAGCACCGCCCGCGACATGTAGAACGCGCCGCTGAGGTTGACCGTGACGACGCGATCCCAGTCGTCGGCGGCCATGCGGCGCACCGTGCGGTCGGACGTGATGCCGGCGTTGTTGACGAGGATGTCGATGCGCTCGTGGCGCTCGAGCACCTCGGCGACCACGCGCTGGCAGTCGGCGACGGCGCCGATGTTGCCCTGGTGCGCCGTGATGCGGCCGGGCGCGCAGGCGACGAGCGCGTTCGCCGACGCCTCGTCTCGCGAGTAGCCCGCTGCGATCGTCGCACCCTGCGCCAGCAGTGCCTGGCAGATCGCCAGCCCGATTCCCCGGGAACCGCCGGTCACGAGCGCCACCTGGCCCTTCAGCCGTTCACCCACGCCGCCCCTTTCGTAGCGGCAAGTGTAGAGACCGCCAGGGGGCTCGGCTAGGTCGTCAGGGCAGCGAGCCGAACAGCGGCGCCCAGTGGTCGCGCAGGGCGGCGCGGCCCATGAACAGGCCGAGGTGGCCGCCGTCGCGAGGTCGCAGCGGATGTCTGCGGCGGCGTGCGACGCGGTCAGCCAGCAGCGAAGCACCTGCGCCGGCGGCGTGATGTGGTCGGCGCGCCCGCCAGCAGGTGACGCGGGCACGTGATCTGGCAGCGAGGTCGACGCGTCGCCCGCCGATCTCGAGCGTGCCGGCGACCAGCTCGTTGCCCCGAACAGGTGCTCGATGATCCAGAGGTAGAAGGCGCCCGGGATGTCCTGCGATGTGCTTGAACCAGTCCTCGAAGTCGCGGTACCGGGCGACGTGCTCGTCGTCGTCGAGGTCGACAGCAGCAGGTGCGAGCTGCTTCGCGGATCTCGTCCTCGGGCGCCAGCAGCGATGAAGCCGGCGACCATCACCTCGCCGCGCAGCACGCCGCCGCCGGCCTCGCCAGGGCGCGGTAGAAGGCAGCCGCCGCCGCCCAGCGCGTCACGCCAGTCGTCGAGCAGCGGCCTCGACCGGCGTGGAAGTCGATCGGCGCGCCGCCGATGGTCAGGACGCGACCCGACGCGGGATCGAGCGCTGCGTAGATCGCGGCCAGCCAGCCGCCCTGGCAGTCGCCGACCAGGTGCACGGGCTCGCCGATGTGGTCGATCGCGTCGCGCGACGAGCGCCGACGTAGTCGTCGATCGACGACGTCCGCGGTGACGGCGTCGCCTCGACCCACTCGAGCGACGAACAGGCCGGTCGCAGCCCGCGACGCCAGCGCGACACCGACCTGGCTCTGGCGCTCGCTGTAGTCGACGATGCAGGAGTGGTGGCCGGCCTGCGGCGGCAGGATCAGCACCGGGACGGCGGCCTTGGCAGCGGGGAGCGAGAAGTCGCGCACGCGGATGATCGGGGACGAGTGGAGGACCGTGTTCGGCAGCGACCAGGTCGGCTCGCGGCGGCCACTCACGGTGCGCATCCACGTCGCGGCGTCGTCCAGCACGTCGACCGGCGTGGCGCCGCGCTCCAGGACGTCGGCCCAGTAGCGGGTGCCGACCGAGAAGCACTGTCCCGCGACGTCGAGCCAGGTCGTGGTCATGCGCGTGGCCAGGTTGGCTGCCGCGGCAGCCGGCGTGTCGAGGGTCGCCGTCACGCCGGCGAGTGCTGGTCCGTCATCGACCTGATCATACGTGCACGGTCAACCGTTACCCGGGCGCCGTTCCCCGCCGGTGGGGCCGCGCACGGATCGCGACCGCTCCAGGTGGTCGCGCGCGAGCGCGGTCGACGAGGTTGGCCGCGCTGATGACCCGCTCGGAGCGCCGCCGGTACGTGATGTCCCACAGCCACCGGCGCATCGTCTCGAGCCGGTTCTGGAAGCCCACCAGGAACGCGATGTGCACGACGGCCCAGACCATCCAGCCGAGGCGGCCCGAGAGGCGCAGCGGGCCGATGTGGGCGATCGCCCAGCTGCGGCCGACGACCGCCATGCTGCCCCGGTCGCGATAGCGGAACGGCCCGGGCGCGGGCTCCTCTGCCAGGCGTTGCGCGATCACCTCGAACGCGTAGGCGGCCTCCTGCATGGCGCCCTGCGCGACGCCCGGCACGCCGTCCACCGCGGCCATGTCGCCGATCGCGAACACCTCCGGGTGGCCGGGCAGCGTCAGGTCCGGCTGCACGCGCACGCGACCGCCGCGGTCGACCGGGGCCCCGGTCGACTCACCCAGCAGCCGCGCCAGCGGCGAGGCCGTGACGCCCGCCGCCCAGATCACGTTGTGGGCCGGCAGGCGCGCATCACCGTCGGCGCCGCGGAGGTCGATGCCGTCCGCGTCGACCCCGACCGCGAGCGTCCCGAGGCGCACCTCGACGCCCATCCGCTCGAGCTCGGCCTGCGCCTTGCGCTGCAACCGCTTCGGAAACGTGCCGAGCAGCGTGGGGGCGGCGTCGGCGAGGACGATGCGCGCGTCCTGCGAGCGGATCGTCCGGTAGGAGCCGGCCAGCGTCCGGTGGGCGAGGAACGCCAGCTGGCCGGCCAGCTCGACCCCGGTCGGGCCGGCGCCGACGACGACGAACGTGAGCCACGCCGCGCGCTCGGCCGGGTCGGTCAGCGTCTCGGCGATCTCGAAGGCGCCGAGCACGCGGGTGCGAACGCGATGCGCGTCGTCGATCGACTTCATGCCGGGGGCGTCCGCCGCCCACTCGTCGTGGCCGAAGTACGTGTCGGTGGCGCCGGCCGCGACGACCAGCGTGTCGTACGGCAGCGTCAGCTCGTCGACGGCCCGTGCGGTCACCGTCCGCGCGGCGAGGTCGAAGCCGGTCGCCTCGGCGAGCAGGACCCGTACGCTTGCGCGGCGCGCGAACAGGTCCCGCAGCGGCGGCGCGATCTGGCCGGGCGCCAGGATCCCGGTCGCCACCTGGTAGAGCAGCGGCTGGAACAGGTGGTGGTTGGCGCGGTCGACGAGCGTGATCTCGACGCCGGGGAGCGCCGCCAGCCGGCGCGTCACGCGCAGCCCGCCGAATCCGCCGCCGATGACGACGACGCGGTGCGGCGTGGGCGGGGTGGGTTCCATGGCGTCCGATCCAGGCTACCGGAGGCGAGCGGACCGTGCCGGACGTGTGAATCCCGCCCGCAGACGCTACCTTGGCGCCATCACCGGAGCAGCTGGTGCGGGACGACCGCGGCTACGTCTGCACCGGCCGCGACGTGACCGACCTGATGCCCGACGCGTGGCCGCTCGAGCGCGATCCCTTCCTGCTCGAGACGAGCGTGCCCGGCATCTTCGCGGCCGGCGACGTGCGCCACGGCAGCGTCAAGCGGGTCGCCTCGGGCGTCGGCGAGGGCAGCATCGCGATCGCCTTCGTGCACGAGCACCTGGCCGAGCTGGCCGCCGCCGAGGGCACGCCGGCCGGCTGAGCGGGACGATCCGGCCGCCGGTGGTAGCTTCCGGGCATGCCCGATCCCGACGCCTTCCTCCTCACCGGCGGCTGCGGCTGCGGCGCCGTGCGGTTCGAGGTGACCGAGCCGCCGATCGGGGCCGGCTACTGCCACTGCACGCGCTGTCAGCACCGGACGGGCGGCGCCGGCTCGGTGCAGACCCGCACGGCGCCGGGCTCGTTCCGCCTCACGGCGGGCGACGCGGAGCTGTCGGTCTGGGCGCCCGGCGGCGGCTTCGAGAAGGCGTTCTGCCGGCAGTGCGGATCGGCGCTCTTCAGCCGCGACCCGGACGACACCTCGATCGTCAGCGTGCGGTTCGGGGCGTTCGACGAGGATCCGCCGATCCGGCCGACCTATCGCGCGTTCGTCGACTACGCGGCGGCGTTCGAGCCGATCCCGGACGACGGCCTGGCGCGGTACGGCGAGGGCCGGCCGGAGCGCTCGTCGCTCTCCGGCACGCGCTGGCGCGCCGACGTCGCGGCGCTGGCGTCCGATCCGCCGACGCTCGAGTTCGGCGACCCGTGGCGCATCGCCGGATCGACCGGCGTCAACCGCTACTTCGGCTCGTACGAGCTGCCCGGCGATGTGATCGTGTTCGGCGTCGTCGGGTCGACGCTGATGGCCGGCCCGGAGTCGGCGATGCGCGTCGAGCACGCCTTCCTGAGCACGCTGTCCGGCACGCAGCCGATCGAGGTCGCCGCCGGCGTGCTGCGCATCGGCAGCGGCTCCGCGGCGCTGCGATTCACGCCCGCAGCTGACTAGGCCCGCAGGTACTTGCTCTCCAGGTCGGCGAAGAACGCCTTGGACAGGCGCGAGAAGTCGGCCGTCGTCAGGCGGATCTCGTCGCCGATCTGGTACCCCAGCACGGAGTTCTCCGGCCGCCACTTGATCGTCCGGTCGGCCTCGAGCCTGCCGTCGTTGTGCATCAGCGACCCGCACAGCATCCGCACCTCGTTGAGCGGACAGCCGTCCTTGCCCTCCTTGTTGCGCGCCCGGTTGCCGAAGTAGCCGTCGAGCGCCAGCACCATGTGGTTGTAGAACGCGGGCTCGAACGACGACAGGGCGAACTCCACCGGGGCGACATCGGCGCCGGCGGACGTCTTCACGGCCGAGCCCAGGTTCTCGTATGCCGCGACCGTCATGTCGATCGTCGAGCGGCACGTGTCGATGTACTCCCGGGTGTAGCTCGCGATGCTCAGCATGCCGTCGAGCGTAGCTGTCCGGGGTCGTGCGGCGGGCACACCCGGGCCGGACCATCGCGCGCGGGGCGCGATCAACCGAGCGCGCGGAGGACGCTCGTCGCAGAGCCCGGCCAGCTCGGCCGCGAACGGCCCGTCGGCGGCGGCCAGCGCGTCGGCCAGCCCGTTCCAGCGTGCCGCGCCGACCGGCTCCGGTCACCAGGGGTGGACTGGCGAGGTGCCCTCGAGGCCGGTGCGGTGGATCGCGGCCAGCAGGCGCCCGACGGCGGCCGCGTCGACAAGCCGGTCGGGCGGGCGGAGGTCGACCCACCCGTACACCCGCACCTGCGTGCCCGCGACGGTGTGCGCGTCGCGTGCGAAGATCACCCGATGACCTACGTCGCCGCCGCCGACCGTTACGACCGCATGACCTATCGCCGCTGCGGTCGCAGCGGGCTGAAGCTGCCGCTGCTGTCGCTCGGGCTCTGGCACAACTTCGGCCACGACCGGCCGCTACGAGCACGCGCGCGCCATCGCCCGACGCGCCTTCGACCTCGGCATCACCCACTTCGACCTCGCGAACAACTACGGGCCGCCGTCCGGCTCGGCCGAGGAGAACTTCGGCCGCATGCTGCGCGACGACCTGCGCCCGTATCGCGACGAGCTCGTGATCTCGACCAAGGCCGGCTACGACATGTGGCCCGGCCCGTACGGCGAGTGGGGGTCGCGCAAGTACCTGCTCGCGAGCCTCGACCAGTCGCTCGCGCGCATGGGCCTCGACTACGTCGACATCTTCTACTCGCACCGCTTCGACCCCGAGACGCCGCTCGAGGAGACCATGGGCGCGCTCGACACCGCGGTGCGCCAGGGCAAGGCGCTGTACGCCGGCATCTCGTCGTACTCGTCGGCGAAGACGCGCGAGGCCGCCGCCATCCTGCGCGCGCTCGGCACGCCGCTGCTGATCCACCAGCCGTCGTACTCGATGCTGAACCGCTGGATCGAGCCCGACCTGCTCGACACGCTCGAGGACGAGGGCATCGGCTGCATCGGCTTCTCGCCGCTCGCCCAGGGCATGCTCACCGACCGCTACCTCGACGGCATCCCCGCCGGCTCGCGCGCCAGCGAGAACACGTCGCTGCCGTCGAGCCACCTCGACGAGCAGACCCTCGCGCAAGGTGCGCGGCCTGACCGAGATCGCCGACGGCCCGCGGCCAGAGCCTCGCCCAGCTCGCGCTCGCCTGGGCGCTGCGCGACCCGCGCGATGACGTCGCTCGTCGTCGGCGCGTCGAGCGTCGGGCAGCTCGAGACGAACGTCGCCGCGCTCGACCGTCTCGAGCTGTCGGCCGCGACGAGCTGGCGCAGATCGACCGGTTCGCGACGGACGCGGACATCGATCTCTGGGCGCAGTCGAGCGGCAGGCAGTAGGGTTCCGGAACCCCGAACCAGGAGCGAGGCCGTGGCGCCCCAGAAGCCCGAAGTCGAGAAGCCCACCGGCGACATCCCGTTCGAGCTCGATCGTCGACGACATCGTCGTCGGCGACGGCGACGAGGCGGTCGTCGGCAAGAAGGTGTCCGTGCACTACGTCGGCGTCGCGTTCTCGACCGGCGAGGAGTTCGACGCCTCGTGGAATCGCGGTCAGGCGTTCTCGTTCAAGCTCGGCAAGGGCCAGGTGATTCCCGGGCTGGGATGCCGGCGTGCAGGGCATGAAGGTCGGCGGCCGTCGCAAGCTGACGATCCCGTCGGCGATGGCGTACGGCGCGCGCGGCGCCGGCACCGTGATCAAGCCGAACGAGCCGCTCGTGTTCGTGGTCGACCTGCTCGCGGTCGACTGAGCAACCGCTACCGCACGCGGTGCGGCAGCCACGAGACGACGTCGAGCCGCCGGGCGAAGTGGGCCAGCGGCGGCTCCGCCCCGAGCTCGATCCCGAGCGGCCGCGTCATCGTGCAGTGCTCCACGTCGGCCTCGGCCGGCTGCAGCGGCCATGGTGCGTGGTCGATCTCCTGACGCAGCAGCGCCCGCGCCGGTTGGCGGCGTACAGGCAGTAGCGCTCCGTCAGGAAGTGCTCCAGCGTGCCCGGCCGGCTCTGCACTGGCGGCCCGGTCGGCCGGTAGCGGACGTCTGCAGTTCCGCCAGGCCCGGCGCCGAGGTGCGTGCGGGTGCTTCGATAGTCGATGGCGTCGCCGTCGACGGCGCCGTCTCGATGTCGCGCGTCGAGGTAGGCGAGGTGAAACAGCCCGCGCGCGATCCGGACTGCGACCGGCTGCGTCGCGTCGAGCGAGAAGAACCATACGCCGGCTTGCCGCCGGCCGTGACGCTGGTGCGCACGTTCAGCTCGGCGAAGTCGGCCAGCGAGCGGATCCGCGGCATGCCGCGCGGGCTCACGTCGGTCATGTGGAACGGCACGACGCCGATCCACGCCGAGCCGTCGAACGTCTCGAGCTCGAGGCCCGCGGGCAGCAGCGGCGCAGCAGTACCGCGTCGATGCGCCAGTGCAGGAAGCACAGGTCGTGCCATGACATCCGCATCGCCCACGGCGTCGACGGGCCGTGGCCACGGCCGGTGCAGGCCACCGCCGGCGCGCCGCTCATGCGCCGTCCAGAAAGCGCTCGCGCAGCCACGGCGCCGGGAGCTCGCACACATCGTGGCGGCCGAAGATGCGGTACCGCGTGCGCGCCACCAGCCGGTAGACGGCGTCGCGCACCGGCCGCGGCACGATCCGCAGCCGCGCCAGGTGCCGCACCGGGCCGTCGAGCGACGCGGCGATGCGCAGCGCGGCGTCGCTCTCCACGGAGACGGCGCCCGTCCGGCCTCGACCAGGATCACGCTGTCGGGCAGCAGGGGCGGCACGGCCGGGGCGGATGCGAGCAGCGCGCGGGCCACGTCGGAGTCGAGCGGCGCGAACCGGAACCGGCCGCGCGCGTCGTGGCGGGCGATGAACCGCACCACCCGCGAGCAGAGCCCGCAGAGGCCGTCGTAGAGCACGATGTCGCCCGCGAACGCTGCGGCTCGGGTTCGACGTCCCCACGGCCCGACGGTACCACGGGCCTCCGGTGCGCCGACGGTCAGCCGAACGTGAACGCGTACGCGCTCGTGCCCGGCGGCAGGCGCAGCTCCAGCTCGCGGACACGCACCGCGGCCGCCGGCGCCGCCACGGTGTAGAGGTCGTCGGCCGCGACCGTCGATCGACTCGATCGGCTTGCCGTCGAGCGACGCGCGGACGGTCACCGTCCTGCCCCTTCGGCGGCGCCATCACCAGGTACGCGCGCGCGCCTGGTAGCTCAGCCGCAGTACCGCGCCCGGCCCGGCGACGATGCGCTCGTCCTCGATCGTCCAGGTGCCGCCGAGGCCGACCTCGTTCAGGTGCACGACCGGCGGCAGCGTGTAGGCCTGCGGCGTCGGACCGAGCAGGTCCTGCGGCGTACGACCGGGCGCGCTCGCGAGCCGAGGTACGTCTCCGGCGTGATCACCTCGACGCTCGCCACGATCGCCGGACTCGGGCCGATCACGGCCGGCCGGCTCGCCCAGCAGGTCGCGGATCGCCGACTCGGTCTTGTCGTAGTCGCCCTCGCCGAGCGAGACGTACCGGACGTGGCCCGTCCCGGTCGATCAGGTACTTCGCCGGCCAGTACCGGTTGCCCCACGCCGACCAGGTCGCGAGGTCGTTGTCGACGGCGACGGGGTACGCGATGCCCTGGTCGGCGATCGCCCGCCGGACGTTGGAGACGACCTGCTCGAAGGCGAACTCCGGCGAGTGGACGCCGACGATCGTCAGCCCGGCGTCGCGGTACTTCCGGTCCCACGCCGTCACCTGCGGCAGCGTGCGCACGCAGTTGATGCACGAGTACGTCCAGAAGTCGAGCAGCACGACGTGGCCGCGCAGCCCGGCCAGGGTGAGCGCCTCGCCGCCGTCGGTGTCGAGCCAGGTCGAGATGCCGGTGAACTCGGGCGCCGGCCCGTAGTCCTGCAGCGCCGTGCCGGCGCCCTGCTTCTGCGCGCGGGCGCCCGGCGTGGCGGTGGCCGTCGCGCCGCCGGCCGGCGTTTCGAGGTCGCGGAGCCGGTCCGCGACCGAGTCCGACCGCTCGACGACCTGCAGCACGTCGGTGTAGCCGGGCGCTGCGGCCGCGAGATCGTCGGGAACGCTGGTCGTGAACAGGACGGCGGCCAGCACGAGCACCGCGCCGGAGGCCCGGCGAATCGCCGGCGCGTGCGCCCGCAGGCCGGCCATCCCGCTCGCCGCGCGCTGGCCCAGCAGCGCCACGCCCAGCAGCGGCAGGGCCGCGCCGACGGCGTACGCGATCGAGAGCACGACGGCGCCGGCGCCGAGGTTGTCGCGCGCGGCGAGCACGGTCACGGCGCTCAGGATCGGGCCCGCGCAGGGCGCCCAGACGACGCCGAGTCCCGCGCCGATCGCGAGTCCGCCCGCGAACCCGTCCCCGGCGGCGAGCCGGTTGCCCGCCATCGCCTGCAGCGGCCGGAACGGCCGCCCCGCGAGGTCGGCGAGCAGCGGTACCAGCAGCATCGCGCCGACCAGGGCGAGGAGCGCGATGCCGAGGTTGCGCACGAGGTCCTGCGGCAGGCCGAGGGCGTTCAGGGCGCGCGAGGCGAGCAGCGTCGCGAGCACGAAGGTGGTCGCGAGACCGAACGCGATCCCGATCGGCCGGCGTCGGCCGCCGGCGGTTCCCGACGCGAGCACGACGGGCACCATCGGCAGCACGCAGGGCGAGAGGAAGGTGGCGAGGCCGGCGACGAGGCCGGCCGCGATCAGAACCAGCACGCCCTGAGCGTACCGCCCGTCTCGACGAGGCCCGATCCCGCGCACGTGACGCGCACGTGTGTGCCGCTCCCGCGACGGAAGGCGCGCAGAAGTGCGCCGCCGTGCGCGCCTGGGAACCTGGTGCCCAGGCGCGCACGCGGGGATTCCGCGCGGGACGCGCGCGGAACTGCCCGGACCAGGCGGAGGGCACCGGACGCGCCCAGGGCGGCAATTCGGAACCAGGTACGGAACCTGTCGGCTAGGCGCCGGGGTCGAGCAGCGCGTCCATCTGGCCCACCGCCTGGCGGAGGCCTTCCTCCATGCCCATCTTCAGCATCTCCTCCATCTGCTCGAGGCTGGGGAACTGGTCGTGCAGCTCCATCCTCGTGCCGCCGTCGTGCTCGAAGAGTCGTATCCGCAGCTGTCCGGTCTTGTCGGTCAGCGGCTTCCCGTCGGCGTCGCCGAAGCCGTCCTCGATCGTCAGCCCGCGCGGCGGGTCGACCGTCCCGATCCGCCACCAGCCGTGATGCCTGTCGCCTTCCGGGCTGGTCATGAAGTAGGTGACGAGCGCCCCGGGCGTGAGGTCGTGCTCCACGAACGTCGCCGGGTACGTCGGCGGGCCCCACCAGCGCTCGAGCTTGCGGGGATCGGACCACAGCTCCCAGACCGCGTCGACGGGCGCGGCGAAGTC
The DNA here is from genome assembly GCA_963722525.1 of uncultured Actinomycetes bacterium. GTDB lineage: Bacteria > Actinomycetota > Thermoleophilia > Gaiellales > F1-60-MAGs149 > VFJZ01. The sequence goes on from CAVRMM010000002.1 coordinate 3,826,388, forward strand.
GGCGATGAGGGTGAGGGTGAGCGCCTCGGTGTCCTTGTCGATGCTGGTGACGGTCATCGGGGGTCTCCTTCGGTGTTCGGGGCTTCCAGCAGGTCGGTCATGCGACCGACGCGCTCGCGCCACGTGGCCTCGAGCGCGTCCAGCGCCCGGCGGGCGCGGGCGACGGCGACGGGGTCGGTGCGGACGAGTTGCTCGCGGCCGTGGCGGGCCTTCGTGACGAGTCCGGCGCGCTCCAGCACCGCCACGTGCTTCTGCACCGCCGCGAAGCTCATGTCGTAGCCGTCGGCCAGTCGCGACACCGACAGCTCGCCGTCGGCCGCGCGGCGCAGAAGGTCGCGCCGCGTCGCGTCGGCCAGCGCGTGGAACGCGCGGTCGATCTCGGCTTCGGCGAGCTTATGTACAACCATTTGGTTGTACGTTAGCAGACGAGGACGCGCATGTCACGCTCCCCTGGGCTGTGACATGCGCGTCCGCGCCGGGGTCAGCGCACCGAGGCGAGGTGCGTCTCGAGGCGGTCGAAGCTCACCGTCATGCCGTCCTTCATGCCCGAGCCGAGCGCCAGGTCGCGCGCCTCGAGCGTCGGGTAGAGCGTCGACATCACCGCCGTCGTGTAGCCGTCGGCCTCGGTCAGCTCGAGGGTGTTGAGCGTGTCGGGCCAGTCGCCGCCCCACGACTCGGTGTTGACCACGCGCTCGGGCGGCGTGATCTCGTCGTAGACGCCGGTCATCTCCATCTCGGCGCCGTCGTCCTTGCGCCACACGAACCGCCACGCGCCGCCGGGCCGCAGGTCGATCTCGCAGACGGGCATCGTCCAGCCGGGCGGCCCGGTCATCCAGTGCGGCAGGTGCTCGGGCGACGTCCAGGCCTCGAACACCAGCTCGCGCGGTGCGCGGAAGGCGCGGGTGGCGCGGATCTCGAGATCCGTGGGCGTCTCGAACGTGGTCGCGCCCGTCCTACTCGTCGTGCTCATCGTCGTGCTCCTGTCCCTTGAGGGTTTCGAGGTACGTGTCGAGGCGGTCGTAGCTCGCGTCCCAGAACCGCCGGTAGGTCTCCGCCCACTCCGCGACCTCCTGGATCGGCGCCGCGTCGAGCCGGCACGGCCGCCACTGGGCGTCGCGGCCGCGCCGGATCAGGCCCGCGCGCTCGAGCACGCGCAGGTGCTTGGAGATGGCCGGCCCGCTGATGGTGAACGGGGCGGCGAGCTCCTTGACCGTCGCCGATCCGGCCCCGAGCCGCGTCAGGATCGCACGGCGAGTGGGATCGGCGAGGGCGGAGAAGGTGAGGCTGAGAGTGTCGGTCGTCATGTGTAACTAACCAATCGGTTATCTAACCTGGTGGTTTTATACACCGACCGGCCCATCGTGTCAAGCGGCGGCTCGGCGGAGCTCGTCGGATATACTGCTTGCCGGCAAGCAAGTATTTGGCACCGACCGCATCCCCCATCGCAACCCCGGAGACCGTGACGCGCCTGCGCGTCGCCATCGGCGTGCTCGCGCGCGCCCTGCGGCACACCAGCGCGGGCGCCGGGCTGACGCCGTCGGAGCTCTCCACGCTGTCGGCCGTCTCGCACGCCGGTCCGATCGGGTTGTCGGAGCTGGCGGCCCTGGAGCGCCTCAATCCCACCATGTTGTCGCGCATCGCCGGCAAGCTGGGCGACGCCGGCCTGATCGCCCGTTCGGCCGCACCCGACGATCGCCGGGCCGCGCTGGTCGACGTCACCGCGGCCGGCCGCAAGCGGCACGCGCGCATCCAGGCCGAGCGCACCGCGAGCCTCGCGCGGCACCTCGAGGCGCTGTCCGAGGCCGACGCCGCGGCGCTGCTGGCGGCGCTTCCCGCCCTCGAGGCGCTCGCCGCCTCCGTCCGGGACGAGCCGCGATGACCGTCCTGCGCCGCTTCCAGTCGCGCACGTTCTCGGCCCTCGCGATCCCGAACTACCGCCGCTACTACGGCGGTCAGGCCGTGTCGCTGGTCGGCACCTGGATGCAGACCATCGCCCAGGGCTGGCTGCTGCTGACCCTGACCGACTCCGGCACCGCGCTCGGGCTGCTCGTGGCCGTGCAGATGACGCCCATCCTGCTCCTCGGCCCGTACGGCGGCGTGATCGCCGACCGCGTCGACAAGCGGCGCCTGATGATCTTGGTGCAGGCGGTCATGGGGGCGCTCGCGCTGGCGCTCGGGATCCTCTCGGTCACGGGCCAGGTGCAGGTCTGGCACGTGTTCGTGCTCGCCGGCCTGCTCGGCTGCTGCACCGTCTTCGACAACCCGACCCGCCAGGCGTTCGTGCTCGAGATGGTCGGCCCGGACGACCTGCGCAACGCCGTCAGCCTCAACTCCGTGCTGGTCAACGCCGCCCGCGCCGTCGGCCCCGCGATGGCCGGGATCCTGATCGCGACGGTCGGCGTCTCGGTGTGCTTCCTCGTCAACGCCGTGTCGTACATCGCGGTGATCGCGTCGCTGGCGACGCTCGACCGCGCGGAGCTGCGCCCGACCGTGCCGGCGCCGCGCAAGCCCGGCCAGCTGCGCGAGGGCCTGCGCTACGTGCGCTCGACGCCGGGTCTCGCGATCCCGCTCAGCATGATGGCGCTGATCGGCACGCTCGCGTACGAGTTCCAGGTCGTGCTGCCGGTGGTGGCGCGCGAGACGTTCCACGGCGGCCCCGAGGTGTACGGCTTCATGACCGCCGCGATGGGAATCGGCGCGGTGGTGGCCGGTCTCGCGGTCGCGGGATCGGGCCGCACCGGGCTGCGCGCGATCATCATCGCGGCGGCCGGGTTCGGCTTCGCCATCCTGCTCGCCGCCTCCGCTCCGACCCTGCCGCTGGAGCTGGTCGCGCTGACGCTGGTCGGCGGCTGCAGCGTCGCCTTCATCGCGATCGGCAACACCACCATCCAGCTGATCACGCGGCCCGAGATGCGCGGCCGGGTGATGAGCCTGTGGGCGGTCGCGTTCCTGGGCACCACACCGCTCGGCGGGCCGGTGGCCGGGTTCGTGGCCGAGCGCGCCGGCGGCCGGGCGGGACTGCTGCTGGGCGGCGTCGCCTGCCTGGTGGCGGCCGCTGCCGGTGCCGTGGCGATGCGGCGCGCGAACCTGCTCGCCGCCGCCTGAGCGGCATGCCGGTGCGGACCGCGCTAGGCTGACTCGTCGCCGAGCGAGGGGAGGTTCCGATGGCTTCGACCATGGCCGCCGAGTACGACGAACGTGGGTACGTCTTCCGGGAGAGCCTGCTCTCGACGGCCGAGATCGGGGTGCTGAACGACGAACTCGACCGCATCGTCGCCGGCGCGTACCCGGGGGCGGGAATCATCTTCGAGACCGACGGCACGACGCCGCGGACGGTGTTCAACCCGCAGCTCTACAGCGACGTCTACGACCGGCTGATCCGGCACCCGAAGGTGCTCGGTGCCGTCGAGGAGCTGCTGGGCGAGCAGGCCTACGCGTTCCAGCTCGGCATCAACTGCAAGGCGGCCTTCAACGGCGACGTGTGGTTCTGGCACCAGGACTTCCCGACCTACCTCGAGGACGACAACATCCCCGAGCCGCGGATGGTGAACGCGCTGATCTTCCTGGACGAGGTGAACACGCTGAACAGCCCGCTGATGATCGTCCCGGGCTCGCACCGGCTGCCGCCCGAGGTGAACGAGGAGACGACGCAGGGCACGTCGTACACGCTGCGCTACTCGAGCACCGAGCTGATCAAGGAGCAGGTCGCCGCCTCGGGGGTCGTCGCGCCGACCGGGCCGCCCGGCTCGCTGATCTTCATGAACGTCAACGCGCTGCACGGCTCGACGGCGAACCTGTCGCCGTGGTCGCGCCGGATGATCACGCTGACGTACAACGCGATGTCGAACAAGTCGACCAGCCCGAGCCGGCGCTCGCGCGACATCGTCTACGACGACACCGACCTGCCCGCCCTGACCGCGCTGCCGGACGACTGCCTCGTCGCCGCCGGTCGGTGACGGCCGACCACCGCTCGGAGCCGGGGTACACCGAAGCGCGTCCCGTCTGGGGCGAGATCGACCTCGGCGCGATCACGCACAACCTGGCGCGGCTGCGCGAGCGGGCGGGACGGCCCGTGAAGGTGCTCGCGCCGGTGAAGGCGGGCGGGTACGGGCACGGCGTGGTGCCGGTCGGCCTCCATCTCGAGCGGCTCGGCGTCGACGGCCTGGCGACGGCGAACCTCGACGACGCGCTGGCGCTGCGCGACGCGGGCGCGACGCTGCCGATCCTGATGTACGGGTCGCAGCTGCCCGAGGGAGTCGGCGTGCTGCTCGAGCACGGGCTGACGCCGACCGTCTACTCGGCGGAGGGCGTGCGGGCGCTGGCGGCCGCAGCGGAGGGGCGCGACGGGCCGGTCGCCGTGCACGTCAAGGTCGACGCCGGCTTCGGCCGTCTCGGCGTGCGGCCGGCCGAGGCGCCGGCGCTGGTGCGGGACGTGCTCGCCCAGCCGCAGCTCCACCTGGAGGGCATCTACACGCACATCCCGTTCGACGACTCGCCCGGCGCCGAGTGGTCGCAGCGCGCCCTGGCCCGGTTCGCGCGCCTGGTCGCGGAGATCGAGACGGAGCACGGCATCCGCGTCGACTACGCGCAGGCGTCGGCCAGCTCGGTGCTGACGGCCGGCTTCCCGGACGCGCTCAACACCATCGCGCCCGGCCACCTGCTGTTCGGCCTCAGTCCGGTCACCGGCGAGCGGGCCGAGTCGCTCGCCTTCCGCAAGGCGCTGCGCGGGCTGCGGGCGCGGCTGATCCACGTCGGCCGGTACGACGTCGGCGACGACCTGCTCGGGTCGGGGCCGGACGGTGAGACCGAGGCGCGGACGGTGGGCGTGATCCTGCTCGGCATGGACAACGGCTATCGCTCGGCCCGCGGCGACGAGCCGGCCGAGATGCTGCTGCGCGGGCACCGGTGCCGGGTGCTGTCGGTGTCGGCGGAGTACACGGTGCTCGACGTGACGGGCGTGCCCGGTGCCGCGGTGGGCGACACGGTGACGGTGATCGGCGAGGACGGCGGCGAGCAGATCGCGGTCGAGGACGTGGCGGCCCGGCTGGGCGCGCCGAGCGCCGCCTACTGGATGGTCGGCCTGCGCAACGTCCCGTTCCGCTACGAAGGCGCCTGAGGGGGCGACACGCTTCCGCGCGCTTTCGTGGGCCTTCCATGTGCGGGGTCTGACCCCCAAAACGCACTTGCTGGGGTCTGACCCCAGAACGTTTCCGCGCGGAAGCGGCACGGATCGGGCGACATGGAGCGAAGAGCGCGGCGGACGCCACGCTCCGCGCCTCCCGCGTTACGCGGAGTGCGCTAGGCAGCCGGATCGTCAGGCGTCGAGGACGCGCAGGATCTCGGCGCCGTACGACTCGAGCTTCTTCGCGCCGACGCCGCTGATCTGGCCGAGGTCGGCCAGCGTCGCCGGCTCGGCTGCGGCCATCGCCGCCAGCGTCGCGTCGTGGAACACCACGTAGGCAGGCAGCGCCTTCTCGCGCGCCACGTCGGAGCGCCACGCCTTGAGCGCCTCGAAGCGTCCCATGCCCGCGGCGTCGAGCGGGATCGGCGGCTTCGCAGGCCCGCCCCGCGTACCGCCCGAGCGCTTCGGCGTCTCCTTCGAGACGCGGATCATCACCGGGATGTCGCCGCGCAGCACGTCGCGCGACGTCGGCGTGAACTCGAGCGTGTTGTACTCGCTGTCGGCGCGCAGGTACCCGAGCGCGATCAGGTTCCGCGTCAGCGCGCGCCACTGCCGTTCCGACACCTCGGTGCCGATCCCGAACGTGCTCAGGTCCTGGTGGCGATTCGACATCACCTTCTCCGTCATCTTGCCGCGCAGGACGTCGATCAGGTGGCCTGCGCCGAACCGGCCGCCAGCCCTGGCGAACCAGTGGATGCAGCTCAGAGCCTTCTGCGCGGGCACCGTCGCGTCCCACGTCGCGGGCGGCTCGAGGCAGTTGTCGCAGTTGCCGCAGGGCTCGCTCTCCTCGCCGAAGTAGGCGAGCAGCCGCACCCGCCGGCAGTCGTGCGCCTCGGCCAGCACGAGCAGCGCCTCCAGCTTGCCCAGTTGGACGCGCTTGAAGTCGGCGGCTGCGGGACTCTCCTCGATCATCCGCCGCTGGTTGACGACGTCGGCGAGGCCGTAGGTCATCCACGCGTCGGCGGGCAGCCCGTCGCGACCGGCGCGGCCCGTCTCCTGGTAGTAGCTCTCGATGTTCTTCGGCAGGTCGAGGTGCGCGACGAACCGCACGTCGGGCTTGTCGATGCCCATGCCGAACGCGATCGTCGCGACCATGACGACGCCGTCCTCGGCGAGGAACCGGTCCTGGTGCCGCCGCCGCGTGCCGGAGTCCAGCCCGGCGTGATACGGCAGGGCGGTGATGCCCTCCGATACGAGCCAGGCAGCGGTCTCCTCGACGCGCTTCCGCGACTGCACGTAGACGATGCCCGCGTCGCCCTTGTGCTCGAGCTGCAGGAACCGGAGGAGCTGGTCGCGGGGCTTGTCCTTCTCGACGATGCGGTAGCGGATGTTCGGGCGGTCGAACGACGCGATGAACACGCGCGCCGTCTCGAGCTGCAGCCGCGTGATGATGTCGGCGCGCGTGAGGTCGTCGGCGGTCGCCGTGAGCGCGATCCGCGGCACGCCGGGATACCGCTCGTGCAGCACGTTGAGGTTGAGGTAGTCCTCGCGGAAGTCGTGGCCCCACTGGCTCACGCAGTGCGCCTCGTCGATCGCGAACAGGCTCAGCAGGCCCTGCGCGTGGAGGGTGTCGAGCCCGGCCAGGAAGCGCGGCATGGTGATGCGCTCCGGCGCTGCATACAGCAGCACCAGCCGACCGCTGGCGAGCTCGCCCTCCACGTGGCGGGCGGCGTCCGGTGCGAGCGACGAGTTGAGGAACGCGGCGTGCTCGCCGGCCTCCTCCAGCGCGCCGACCTGGTCGTGCATCAGCGCGATCAGCGGGCTGACGACGATCGCGACGCCCTGCCCGGCGCGGTGCCGCGCGATGGCCGGCACCTGGTAGCAGAGGCTCTTGCCGCCGCCGGTCGGCATCAGCACGAGCGCGTCGCCGCCCTCGATGACGTGGTCGATGATCTCGGCCTGCGCGCCCTGGAAGGCCGGGTAGCCGAAGACGTCGGACAGGATCGAGAGGGGATCGGTCGCGTTCAAGGGTCCGAGCACGGTAGCGGGCTGCCTACCGATCGTGGAAGACGGCCTCGATGTTGTTGCCGTCCGGGTCGAAGACGAAGGTCGCGTAGTAGCCCGCGTGATAGTGCGGGCGCTCTCCGGGCGGCCCGTCGTCTCGCCCGCCGGCGGCGAGGGCCGCGGCGTGGAACGCGTCCACCTCGGCCCGGTCCACCGCGAGGAAGGCGAGGTGCAGCGGTCCGGACGGCTCGCCCGCGGCGATGGCGAAGTCCTCGGCGCCGGGCGGCCCGAACACGATCCCCGGTTCGTCCGTCTCGTTCTCGTAGACTTCGGCCGTGGCGCCCGAGGCGCTGCAGTACAGCGGTGGAGAAGTCGCGGCTGCGGTCGACGTCGCGGACGCGGATCGTAAGGTGATCGAGGAACACGCGGCGAGTGGTCGTCCTGGCCCCGATGCTCGCAGCTCTCCGCCGTGCGTCCCGTAGAGTGTCGCGATGGTCGTCGAGTACATCCGCTACACCGTCCCGCCCGAGCAGAGCGCTGCGTTCGAGGCCGCCTACGCCGAGGCCGTCACATCGCTCGAGGCCGATCCGCACTGCCACGGCCACGAGGTCTCGCGTTGCGTGGAGGACGCCGTGAGCTACAACGTGCGCCTGCTGTGGGACTCCGTCGAGGGCCACATGGACGGCTTCCGCAAGGGCCCGAACTTCCCGCCGTTCCTGGCGGCCATCCGGCCGTTCATCCCGCAGATCGACGAGATGCGCCACTACGAGTACGTCGGTGGCCCCTGGCGCCGCGACTGACCTGACCGGACGAGCGAACTTCGCACGGCCGGGCGGGAACAGCCGACATGCACCCCCCCGAGTCAACCTCCGGAGCCGTCGGACGCGGAGTCCATCGCGGCCTCCTGCTGGTGCGCTTCGGAGCTCCAGCACCTCGGAAATGGCGCTGCCATTCCGCTCGGCACTGGAGCACCGGCCTGACGGTCGGACAGGGCCCGACGCCGGCGGGCCGTCAGCGGATCAGGGCTGAACCACCCCGCCGATCACGGTCATCGCCACCGGCATCTCGGGCACGTCGTCGAGCGCTGTCGTGAACGGGTCGGCGTCAAGCACCACCAGGTCGGCCAGCCGGCCCTCCGACAGCACGCCACGGTCGTCCATGTGACAGGCGACCGCGGCGTCGCGCGTGAACACGCGCAGCGCCTCGGCCATGTCGATGGCCTCCTCCGGCGCGACGTGGAGCCCACCCTGGCTGCGGTGCGCCATGGCGCACCAGATACCGTGCCAGGGGTTCAGCGCCTCGCGCTGCGTGCCGGTCGCGTCGGAGTTTCCAGGCGGCCGAAAACCCATCGCATGCAGGGATTTCAGCGGCGTACAGGCATCCTCGGGCGCCAGGTCGCCGTAGGAGTAGGTGAACTGCGGCGTCGTCACCACGATGATCCCGGCGGCGCGGATGCGGGCCAGCAGGTCGGCATCGGGCCGCATATCGCCGATGTGCTCGATGCGGTGACGGTGGTCGTCCCGCGGGTGGGCCGCCTGCGCCCGCTGCACGGCCAGCAGCGCCATCTCCGCCGCCTCGAGCGTCGGCGCCACGTGCATCCACAGCTGCTGGCCTGCCACGTGCGCCGTCAGCACCATGTGGTCGAGCTCCTCCTGCGACCACTTCACGTCGGCCTCGGCGTTGCCGTCGATGTCGGTGCCCGTGCCGTCGACGAACAGCTTGATGCCGCGGTGCGACAGCCACTCGTCGCCGAAGCCGGTCTCGTAGCCTGGCCCGGTCAGCTCCTCGATGCTGCCGAGCAGCGGCGTGTGCAGCCACAGCCCGACGCGGGTCGGCAGCTCGCCGCGGCGGCGCAGGTCCTGCAGCGCGCCGATGCCGTCGCGCGTGAACGGCAGCTCGGCGATGGTCGTCACGCCCCGCGCCGTCCAGCGGGCACGGCCCTCGTCGCGGATCGCGTCGGCGATCGCGGCGCGGGAGTAGCGCGGCAGCGGCAGCCAGTCCCACAGCTCCTTGCCGCGGCCCGACGCCAGGTCGATCGCCGATCCGCGCGGCAGCGTCGCCGAACCGTCCAGCAGCCCCGTCACGCGCAGCGCGGCCTCGTTGAGCGTCACCGCGTGCAGGCCGGCGAACACGACGCAGGGGTGGTCGGGGATCGCCTCGTCCAAGTCGCCGCGCACGATCGGCCGGCCCTCCGCCACCAGCCGGTGGACGGCGAAGTCGGAGCGGACGACGATCCACTCCCCGGGCGGTGTGCGCGCCGCCGCCTCGCGCACGACCTCCACGATGCGCTCGATCGAGCCGAGCTCGGCGCCGAACGCCTTCTCCGCGTACGCCAGGTGCGTCGCGGTCAGCTCGAGGTGGCAGTGCGCGTCGACGAAGCCGGGGAGGACCACCCGGCCGGCGAGATCCACGGTCTCGACGCCGGGCGCGGCGAGGGCCAGCACCTCGTCGGTCGTGCCGACCGCGACGATGCGCCCGCCGCGGGCCAGCAGGCTCTGGGCCACGGGCCGGGCGTCGTCCTGCGTGTGGATTCGTCCACCGAGGAAGGCGAGGTCGGTCACGGCGCGAAAACATATCTCACCCGCTTCGGGTGACGCTCGCCGCACACCACCCGCTCAGCCTCATCGCTGACAGGCGCGTTCAGCGGAACAGGAAGGGAGCATCACATGGAGGTGCCGAGGAACCCGTCGGCGAGGCGTCGGCAGCTGGTCGCGCACGGTCACGCCGCGCGAGGCGATCGTCGACGCGCTCCTGTTCCGGCCGCTCGGCCGCGACGAGGCCGACGCACTCGACGCGGCGGTGGAGCGGTTCGGGCGCTTCAACGGCCTCACCGGACAGCTGCGGACGGCGTTGGCGACCTAGCGCCGCACGGTGCGTGCATGATTCCGCGAGCGGGGTGTCGCGTGATGAGATCGAGGTGCTCGGTGTCGGGAACGGCTGAGAGGTCGCAGAAGCTGGTCGGCAAGGTGGCGGTCGTGACCGGCGGTGCGCGGGGCATCGGCGGCGGCATCGCGGCCGCCTTCGCGGCGGAGGGCGCCGACGTCGTCATCGCCGATGTGCTCGGGCCGGACGTCGCGAAGCCCGTCACCGACGCCATCGCCCGCGCCGGGCGGCGGTCGCTGTACGTCCACACCGACGTCACCGACGAGGTGCAGGTGCGCGCCCTGGTGACCACCGCCGAGGCCGAGTTCGGGCGCATCGACGTGCTCGTCAACAACGCGGGGATCGCCGGCCAGGGGTACTACGAGCAGCTCGACATCGCCGAGATCGACCGGGTGCTGGCGATCAACCTGCGCGGGCCGCTGCTCTGCGCCCGGTTCGTGATCCCCGGCATGCTCGAGCGCGGCGGCGGCCGCATCATCAGCATCGCCTCGCAGCTCGGCCAGATCGGTGGCACCGAGATGGTGCACTACAGCGCCTCGAAGGCCGGCGTGATCGGCATGACGAAGGCGCTGGCCCGCGAGTTCTCGACCCGCAACATTCTCGTGAACGCGATCGCGCCGGGGCCGATCAACACCCACATGCTCACGGAGGAGACCGAGGAGTGGATCTCCAACAAGCTCGCCGAGCTGCCGATCGGCCGCTTCGGCGACGTCCATGAGGTAGCGCCGACCGCGGTGTTCCTGGCATCCGACGACTCGTCGTACTACGTCGGGCAGACGCTCTGCCCCAACGGCGGCGACGTGATGCTGTGACGCGCTAGCGGCGTCCTCCGGCCACCCGCCGGACGGCTGCCGCGGCGTCGACGGCGGTCAGCGCCGCGGTCTCCATCGACACGAACTCGCTGATCCCGTCGCCGGCCAGGAAGATGCGGTCGGCGAGCCCGCGCTCGAGCGCCGCCTGACCGCGCCAGCGCCCGGGTGCCGCGAACGGGCCGGCGTGCTCCCACGACTGCACCCACGTCTCGGCGATGTGCGGCCGGACCTGCGGCAACAGCTCGTCGAGATCGTCGAGGAAGGCGTTGCGGATCTCGTCGTCGGACCGGCCGGCGAGCCGGCGGGCCCGGCCGCCGCCGCCGTAGACCATGAGGACGCTGCCCCGCTTGGGCGCGCCGGTGCCGTGCAGCGCGTTGGCGTGGTTGAAGAACATGTTGAAGCACGCGTCGGGCGTGAGGACGGAGTAGAGGTCGTCCCACGGCATCGGCTCGGTCTCGTCGGTGAGGATGCTCAGCACGACCATCGGGCCGAAGCGCACGAGCGCGAGCGCGTCGGCGAGGTCGGGCGTGATGGCACCGCCCAGCAGGCCCGGCACGAGCGGTGCCGGCACCGCGACGATGGCGGTGCGCACGGTGATCTCCCCGGCGCCGTCGGGGCCCTCGAACCGCACCCGCACGCCCGCGCCGTGTGGCTCGACCGAGGTGGCCCGCGTACCGGTGCGGACGATCGTGCCGAGGTCGCGGCCGAGCGCGTCGGGCAGGAGGCCGGAGCCGCCCCGCATGTTGCGGCCGAGGTCGCCGGAGTCCCAGACGTGGCCGAACAGCGCCGCCATCGCCCCCTGCGAGATCTCACTGGGATCGGCGATCGACCGGTTCGCGAGGGCCGTGAACACCCGCGTCGCGTCGGGGTGCAGGTCGCCGAGGAAGTCGGCGAAGGTCTCGTCGCCGCCGTGCTGCAGGCCGCGCAGCCGGATGTCGGCGTCGGTGTCGCCGGGCCGCCGCTCGATCAGCTTCATGTACGCGTCGGCGTCGCGCTTGATGCGCAGGCCGGCTCGCGCGAAGGAAAGGCGGCCGCCGATCGCCAGCGGCAGGCGGAACGGCAGCAGCTCCGGGCGCGTGTCGCGCACCAGGCGGCCGCCCATCGCCACGTTCAGCATGGAGCCGGTGATGGGCAGCACGTCGAGGCCGTACTCCGTCACCTGGCGACCGATGGTCGAGGTCGGCGGCGGGAACATGTGGGCGCCGACGCTGAGCGCGAGGTCGCCGCGCTGCTTCGACCAGATACGCCCGCCGACGCGGTCGCTCGCCTCGAGCAGCACCGGGTGGAGGTCGCGCAGCTCGCGGGCCGCCGTGAGCCCGGCGATGCCGCCGCCGACGATGACGACGTCGCGGTCTTCGGTCATCCCGGTCACTCTAACAACACGCCGGACGCAGATCGGTAGCCGCTAACGGAGGAAGTCGTGACGAGGTCGAGCGGACGCGAAATCGCGCGATCTCCGCGACTTCCGCGCGGACGGTCACGAAACGCGCCGAGAGTGTCCGATTCGCTGCCGCACGGCGAATCGGACATTCGGCGGACGACACCCGTTAGTCCGCGGCGTTCGTCGACCACGCTGCGACCGCCGCGGCCAGGCCGCGGGCGAACTCCTGCAGGGTCGAGCCGTCGTCGGCGCCGTGCAGGGGATTCAGCTCGGTCACGGTCACCGTCGCGACGCGGGGATCGGCCAGCAGCGCCTCCAGCGCGGTCAGGGCCGACGCCAGCGGGACGCCGACGTTGCGCCCCGTGTTCTGCGACAGGGGTGCGTCGACGAAGTCGACCACGTCGACGTCGAAGTGCACGGCGATGCGATCGCAGTCGGCCGGCAGCGCGGCCAGCGCCTGCTCCGCCGCCTGGCCGGGGTTCGCGATCAGCGCCGCGGCCGAGGTGGTCGCGATGCCCAGGTCGGCGATCTGCCGGCGCTCCCAGGAACGTGGCCTGCGACTCCTCGAAGCCGAGCATCGCCACCTGTGCGGGCTGCAGCGGCTCCGCCGGCACGAGCCCCGGCAGCGTGTCGTCGAGGCCGAGCAGGTGCGCGACGCCCATCCAGTCGAGGGCACCGTCGCGCACGCTCTCGGGCGTGTTCATGTCGCTGTGCAGGTCGAGATACAGCAGCCCGTAGCCGGGCGTCGCGGCGAGCGCTCGGACGGCACCGAGGCCGACGGTGCAGTCGCCGCCGAGCACCAGCGCCAGCTCGCCGGCGGCGAGGGTCGTGGCGACCGCGTCGGCGACGGCCTCGATGGTGGCCGCAACGGCGTCAGGGTTCTGCGCCCGCGGCGACTCGCGGTCGGGCGTCCAGCGCCGGTGCGGCGTGTCGCCGTGGTCGTGCACCGGCACCCCGCGAGCGGCCAGGTCGCGCAGCAATCCGATGTGGCGCAGCGCCTGGGGCGTCTGCTCCTGCCCCGGGGCGTAGGCCCCCGCGCTCGAGGGGGCGCCGATGACTCCGATGGTCCGCATGTCCTGTCCTCCCGTCGTAACCGGTAAGTAAATATAGCGGTTACTTAGAGATGGGGAGCCGCGCTAGGACGGCCGTGCGCGCCGTGCTAGCGTCGCAGGCATGCTGATCGGCAAGGCCGGGATCCCCGTCACCCACATCTGCCAGGCCTATCCCGATCGGGTCGAGGTGCGCGGCCGCGACCTGTGCGGCGACCTCATGGGGCGCCTCAGCTTCACCGCCTACTTCCACCTGCTGCTGACGGGCCAGGAGCCGACCGACGACCAGCGCGACTTCCTCGACCTGCTGCTCATCTCGATCGCCGAGCACGGGATGATGCCGACCAACGTCGCCGCCCGGATGACGCTCGCCGCCGACCCCGGATCGCTGCAGGGAGCCGTCGCGGCGGGCATCCTCGGCTGCGGTCCCGTGGTGCTCGGCACGGCCGAGTTGTGCGCGCAACTGCTCGAGCAGGCGCAGGTCCGCGTCGCGGCCGGCGAGACGCCCGAGGCCGTGGCGGCGGAGATGGCGCAGGCGATCCGCGCTGCCGGCGGCAAGGCGCCGGGCTTTGGGCACCCGGTGCACCGGCCGCTCGACCCCCGCGCGGAGCGCATCCTCGAGCTCGCCGATGCGCGCGGTGTGAGCGGCCCGCACGTCGCGCTCTCGCGCAGCTTCCGCGACGCCGTCGCCGCAGCGTGGGGAAGGCCGCTGACGATGAACGTCTCGATGCCCATCGCGGCGGTGATGCTCGATCTCGGCTTCCCCGCCGCGACCGCGAAGGCCGTGCCGCTGCTCGCCCGCACCGCGAGCCTGCTCGCGCACCTGGCCGAGGAGCAGCAGGATCCGGTCGGCTTCCTGATGGCGAGCAAGGCCGAGGAGGCGATCGCGTACGAGCGCGAGGAGCCGGCGGGGTGATGCTGGAGCCGGAGGTCGAGTCCCGGCCCTGGGACGAGCAGTTGCGGCTGGACGACGAGAGCTACCGCAGCCAGCTCGCCTACCTGTTCGAGCGCTCGGCGTTCTACCGCGAGAAGCTCGGCGCGGCCGGGCTCGGCTCGGCCGGCGCCGCCGGCGGCCTGGCCGAGATCGCGGGGCTGCCGCTGACCGAGAAGCACGAGCTGAAGGCGACGACGACGGCCTCCAACCCGGTCGGTGCGCACCTCTGCGCCGACGCGTCGGAGATCGTCCGCATCTACTCCACCAGCGGCACCACGGGCACGCCCAGCTACATCCCGCTCACTGACGGCGACCTCGACAACTGGGTGACGGGATCCGCGCGCAGCTATGCCGCGTCGGGGCTCGTGGCCGGCGACCGCCTGGTCTCGACGTACAACGCGGGGCCGTTCGTGGCCGGCTCGGCGCTGGCGTCGTTCGACCGCATCGGCCTCTGCCACATCCCCGTCGGCACCGGCAACACCGAGCGGCTCGTGAAGGCGATCGACCTGCTGCGGCCCGTCGGCGCGGTTCTGACCCCGTCCTACGCGGCGTACCTGATCGAGTGGGCGGCCGAGCGGGGCTTCGACCTGGCCGGCTCCAGCGTCGAGCGCGTGCTCGTGGCGGGCGAGCCCGGCGGCGGCGAACCGGCGTTCCGCGCGCAGCTGGAGGAGGGCTGGGGCGCGCGGGTGACCGAGGCGATGGGCATCGGCGACATCGGCGCGTCGCTGTGGGGCGAGTGCACCGAGCAGGACGGCATGCACCTCGGCGCGCGCGGCTTCGTGCACGCGGAGCTGATCGATCCCGACACCGGCGTGGCGATCACGATCGAGCACGGCGCCACGGGCGAGCTCGTGCTCACGCACCTCCGCCATCGCGCCGCGCCGCTGCTGCGGTTTCGCACGCGCGACCACGTCGAGATGCGCACCGAGCCGTGTCGCTGCGGGCGCACCGGACCGCGCGTGCGGTGCATCGGGCGCACCGACGACATGCTGATCGTGCGCGGTGTGAACGTCTTCCCGTCGGCGCTGCGCGAGGTCGTGAGCGGGTTCGTGCCGCAGGTCAGCGGCCACATCCGCGTGCGCCCGCAGGCTGCGGGCGTGAAGCAGGAGCCGCCGCTGCCGGTTGCCGTCGAGCTGGCGCGCGACGCGACGGCCGATGCCGCGCTCGCCGACGCCATCCGGGAGCGGCTGCGCAACGTCCTCGTCGTCCAGACTCGCGTCGACCTCGTGCCGTGGGGGAGTCTCGGGCGCAGCGAGTACAAGTCGAAGCTCGTCGAACACTAGGCCGGGGGTAGAGATGCAGAAGCTGCAGAGCCAGGGCGTGCACCACATCACGATCACCGGTGCCGACCGCGCGACATCGATCGGGTTCTGGGAGGGGGTGCTCGGCATGCCGTTCGTGTTCGAGCAGCCGAACCTGGACAACAAGGCGGAGAGCCACCTGTACTTCGATCCGGGCGACGGGCGGCTGATCACCGTCTTCACGAACGAGGAGCGAGTGCCCGATCCGCGGCGGACGCCGATGGAGCCCGGCTGCGTGCACCACCTGGCGTTCTCGCTGTCGCAGGCCACGTTCCACCAGGCCGTCGACCGCCTCGACGAACGCGGCATCCGCCACAGCGGCGTCAAGGACCGCGGGTTCATGGACTCGATCTACTTCACCGACCCGCTCGGGCTGCTGATCGAGCTGGCGTCGTACCGGTTCGAGCCGCCGTTCGGGTTCACGCACTCCGACGTGCTGCTCGAGGCGCACAAGCTGCGTGTGACACGCGGCGACTACAACATCGCCGAGGCGCACCTGGCCGACGCCATCGAGGCGATGATCCTCCGCTCGCGTCCGTCGCTCTCGGACGACCGGTCGGCGAAGGATCCGTACCAGACACCCGTCCCGCAGACCGACTAGGAGGATCGCATGGCTGCACACAAGCTGAGCGTGCTGAAGCCGAGTGTCAACAACCTGGCGGCGCGTATCTTCGTCCGCGCCGCCGGCCTCGACTTCGAGGAGGAGGACGTGTGGGGCAAGACCTCCACGCCCGAGTTCCTGCAGAAGAACCCGGCGCACCTGACGCCGATGCTCGAGGAGGAGGGCCTGCCCCGCTCGGCCCTCTGGGAGAGCTGCGCGATCATGCAGTACCTCTGCAACAAGCACGGGCTGAGCCAGTTCTACCCGACCGATCCGGCGCAGCGGGCGATGGTCGACAGCGCCATGTTCTACCTCGTCGGGACGTTCTATCCGCTCGTCACGCGGGCCACGTACCCGGCGCTCGGGTTCCCGCAGTACCCGGGCGAGGTCGGCACGTCCGCCGCCGACGACGCGATGAAGGCGCAGGCGCAGCAGGACGCGGAGAAGGCGCTGGCCGAGCCGCTCGACGTGTACCGCTCGTTCTTCCTCGACGGCAAGTCGTTCATCGGCGGCGACGGACCGTCGATCGCCGACATCCGGCTCGCGGCGACGCTCGAGTTCCTCGAGGCCATCGACTACGACCTGCCGGGCTGGGCGCGCGAGTACATGGAGCGCATGGAGTCGTCGCTCGGCGACGCGTACTCGGAGCCGGTCGCCGACGTGCGCGGCTACATCGCGTACGTGAAGTCGCAGTAGCGGGCTAGGCGAGCTCGAAGTAGCGGAGGCGGTCGGCGTCCGGCACGCGGACGCGGGCCGCCTCTGCCTCCGCCTCCAGCAGGACGCAGTCCCGCGCGATTGCGTGCGCCTCCCATGTGCGGGGTCTGACCCCGAAAACGCCCGTTCTGGGGTCTGACCCCAGAACGTTTCGGAGACGGAAGCGCGCAGGTCGCACGACAGGACACGGGATGGACCCGTGATGGAACGGAGGGCGCGCGATCCGTGCGCTCGAGGGCACGTACGGTTTGCCCGGGTCTGCTCCCGGCCGCGCTCAGACGTAGTCGCCGAGCGGCGGGGCCGTCGCCGGCGTCTCGCCCAGCAGCCCCAGCGCGGCGCGGCGGTCGCCGAACATGCGTGTGATCGAGCCCAGCTCGTGCCGCCACAGGGCGGCGGTGGGTGCCGGCGAGGCGACGTAGCTGAACGCGACCCGGTGCCCGTGCCGGCGGAACAGCCCGCCGAAGAAGTAGCGCGCCCGGGGGAAGTGGCGGATCGAACAGACGACCTCGACCTCGAGCGGCCCGTCCATCCCGCGGAGGATCTCGATCGTCCGCACCGCGTTCTCGGCCGTGTTCGTCGCGTGCGACTCGCAGATCACCTCGACGTCGGGCCGGCCGCTCCACGCATCGGCCATCTGTTCGGCCTCCGACGGCCCGCCGGTCGAGGACCAGCCGGTGAAGATGACCGCGCGCGGCCTCGTCCGCGCCGCGAGCGCCTCGGCCCGTCGCACGCCCGCGCGGCAGATGTCGCTGATCCCGTGCGTGCCGTCGGCGCCGAACTCGTGGTAGCCGAGCACCACGATGACGAAAGCCCGAGTCCCCGGATCTTCCTGCACGACCTGCATTACCTGACACCATAGGTGGAAATCTGCAGTTTGCGGGGGTTTCTCCGGTGATGGACCGGTCAAGGTCCGGTGACGCGCGGCCGGATAGACTGAAGCCTTGAGTACCGAGGGAGATCCGGTGGGGATGGGGCTCTTCTTCTATCCCCGTGGCGGCTCGTCCCAGGTCGCCGGCTACCTCTCACGCGCGCTCGAGGCCCACGGCTGGCACGTCACGCTCGGCTGCGGCTCGCTCGGCGAGCCCGGCGCGCGCAGCCACGCGGCCACGGCGTTCGACGGCATGGACATCGTCCCGGCCGCCTACGACGACGCGGTCGCCCGGTGGGATCGCGGCGAGGATCCGATGGACGCGCCGTTTCCGATGCACCCGTCGTACGAGGCCCGCCCCGGCGTCCCCGACCGCGCGTTCCCGTGGGTCTCGCCCACGCAGGGCGGGCGCATGACCGCCGCCTGGGCGCGGCTACTGGGAGGCTCGGCGGCCATGCGCCGCTCCCGGCTGCTGCACCTCCACCACCTGACGCCGCTGCACGACGCGGCCGCCCGGGTGCTGCCCGGCGTCCCGGTGCTGACGCACCTGCACGGCACCGAGCTGAAGATGCTCGACGCGATCGCCGCCGACGCGCCCGCCGTCGCCGGCCCGCACGCGAGGTGGTGGGCATCGCGCGCGCGGGCGGCGGCGCTGCGAGCCACCGTGACGATCACCATCTCGCCGTACGAGCGCGACCGCGCGGTGCGCCTGCTCGGCCTCGATCCGGCCACCGTCCACTGCCTGCCGAACGGCGTCGACGTCGAGCGGTTCACCCCGCACCGCCCGTCCGACGACAAGCGCCGCGAGCAGTGGCTGGAGTGGCTCGTCCGCAACCCGCAGGGCTGGGATGAGGCGACCGGCACGGCCGGGAGCGTGCGCTACGCCGAGCGGCAGGTACTCGACGCCTTCTTCGACCCCGCCACCGGGGAGCGCCGCCCGGTGCTGCTGTTCGTGGGCCGCTTCCTCGGCTTCAAGCGCCTGCCCCTGCTGGTCCGCGCGTACGCCCGCGCGCGAGAGCGGATGACGAACCCGGCGCCGCTCGTCGTCTGGGGCGGGGTGCCGGGCGAGTGGGAGGCGGAGCATCCGCACACCGTCGCCACGCGCGAGGGCGTCGAGGGCGTGTTCTTCAGCGGCTGGCGCGGCCACGACGAGCTGCCGACGGGGCTCGGCTGCGCCGACGTCTTCGTCGCGCCGTCCACCAACGAGCCGTTCGGCCTCGTGTACCTCGAGGCGATGGCCTGCCGGCTGCCGGTGATCGCCACCCTCAGCGGCGGCCCGCCCAGCTTCGTGAACGTCATCGACGGCGAGCCCGACGGCTGGCTCGTCCCGCCCGACGACGTCGACGCGCTGGCCGATGCGATCCTCAGCGCTGTCGAGGACGCGGACGAGCGCGGGCGCCGCGGCACCAACGCGACGAACCACGCCCGCCAGTGGCACTCGTGGGGCAGCGCCGCGGGCCGGCTGAGCGAGCTGTACGACGCGTGCGCCGACGCCGCCAGCGCGTCGCCCCGGGTCGAGCTCAGCCGCTGACCGCCGTCATGGCCGTGCAGGCGACTCCCCCGCGGCCGCCGCGGGGGAGCCGACGATGGCGCGCCGGGCCGGCAGCACGATGCTCGGGATGGCCACGGCGGCGATGCCCATGGCGACGACGACGACGATTGCCGAGTCCGCGAGCCACTCGGCCGCGACAGCGATCGCGCCGAGCACCAGCACCGCCACGACGCCGGCGGCGATGCGCCACTCGTCGCCGACGATGAAGTCCCACCAGAAGCGGCCGAAGCCCCGCACGAAGCGCATCAGCCCTGCGCGTCCGCGGCGGCTGCCGGAGTCGTCGCCCGGCGCAGCAGCCCGATCGACAGGTACGTGAGCAGGCACCACGCCGCCAGCAGGACGACGAGCGCCAGGTCGCCGCCGGGCCACTCGAGCGGCTCGCGGCCGGCGGCGAAGACGCCGAGACCCTCGGCCGCCCAGAATGTGCCGAACGTCGTCAGCAGCAGCCCGACGGTCAGCTTGATGGTGTTCTCGGGAACGCGGGAGAGCGGGCGATGCGCCGCGACGCCGACACCGAGCACGATCAGCCCGGCGGCCACCGCCCCTGCTGCGGCAAGCGGGATCGAGTCGGCGTTCAGTCCGAACGTGCTGACGATGAAGACGACCTCGAGACCCTCGAGGAACACGCCCTTGAACGCCACGGTGAAGGCGAACCAGTCCAGGCCGAGGCGCTGCTCGGTTCCGGCCTCGCGGGCCGCCCGCTGCTCCGTCAGGAAGATCTCCTCCTCGTCGTGGAGCGCCTTGAGCCCCGAGGAGCGCAGGATCGCCTTGCGGAGCCACTGCAGGCCGAAGATCAGCAGCAGCGTGCCGATGATCAGTTGGAGCGCCGACTCGGGAAACCAGGCGGCGAGCGCGTAGCCGCCGATTGCCGTCGCGACCGCCAGCGCCGCAACCGCGGCGGCGACGCCCCAGAGGGTCGCCCGCCAGCCCCGGGTGAGGCCCATCGCGAGGACGATCGTGAACGCCTCGACGAACTCGACGGCACTTGCGAGGAATGTTGCGGCTACCAGACCGAGACCCGACGCGTTCATGCCCCTGCATGATGCGGCACGGGCGGGGCGCGTCGTCGCCAGCCTGTCGGCGTCCTCCGACTATCGTTGAGCACCGTGGCCCGCCCGATCGTCCTCAACGCGTTCGACATGAACTGCGTCGCCCACATCGTCGCGGGCACGTGGCGGCACCCCGAGTCGCAGGCGGCGCAGTACAGGCACCTGCGCTACTGGACCGACCTCGCGAAGCTGCTCGAGAGGGGCCTGTTCGACGGGCTGTTCATCGCCGACGTGCTCGGTATCTACGACGTCTACGGCGGCGGCCCCGACGCCGCCCTGCGGGCCGGCGCGCAGGTGCCCGTCAACGACCCGCTGCTGGTGGTGCCGGCGATGGCGGCCGTCACCGAGCACCTCGGCTTCGGCGTCACCGTCGCGACGTCGTTCGAGCATCCGTACTCGTTCGCCCGCCGCATGTCGACGCTCGACCACCTGACGGACGGGCGGATCGGCTGGAACATCGTCACGGGGTACCTGGAGAGCGCGGCGCGCAACCACGGGCGACCGGACGATCACGCCGCACGCCGAGCGGTACGACATCGCGGACGAGTTCCTCGAGGTCGCCTACAAGCTCTGGGAGGGCTCGTGGGAAGACGGTGCGGTGGGCACCGACCCGGCCCGCGCGTCGTACGCCGACCCGTCCAAGGTGCACCCGATCGAGCACGACGGCACCTACTTCAAGGTGCCGGGCATCCACCTGTCGGAGCCGTCGCCGCAGCGCACGCCGGTGCTGTACCAGGCCGGTGCGTCGAGCCGCGGCCGCACGTTCGCCGCCACGCACGCGGAGGCCGTGTTCCTCACGATCCCCACGGTCGACGAGCTGCGGGACACCGTCGCCGACATCCGCGCCCGGCTGCGCGCCGCCGGGCGCGATCCCTACGACGTCAAGATCGTGAACGGCGTCAGCGTCGTCGCCGGCGCGACCGATCGGGCGGCGCGGGCGAGGAACGACGAGTACCGCCGCTACCTCGATCCCGAGGGCTCCCTGGTGCTGTGGTCTGGCTGGCTCGGCAGCGACCTGTCCCGGTTCGGGCTGGACGAGCCCGTCGCGCTGACCGACAACGAGTACCTGAAATCGGTCGTCCAGGCGTTCGGCACGGGGGAGTGGACGCTGCGCGACTTCGCCGACCGCAAGGGCATCGGCGTCGAGACGCCCGTCCTCGTCGGCTCCGGAGCGACCGTCGCCGACGAGCTGCAGCGCTGGATGGAGGAAACCGACATCGACGGGTTCAACATCGCGAACGTGATCACGCCCGGCACCTTCGCCGAGGTCGTCGACCACGTCGTGCCCGAGCTGCAGCGACGCGGCGTCTACAAGACCTCGTACGCTGACGGCACGCTGCGCGAGAAGCTGTTCAACCGCGGCCCGCGCCTGCCGGACACCCATCCGGCGGCACGCCACCGGCGTCTGCCGGAGCGAGTGAAGTAGGAGGATTCGCCATGGAAGCCGACGAGCTGCGCGCCCTGCAGGCGCCGATCAAGGAGCGCTACCGCGAGGAGCCTGAAGCGGCGGTGATCACGCTCCGCGCCGCCGGCACGCTCGACGCCGACGGCATCGCGTGCCGGGTCGAGACCGGCCGGGCGATCGTCGACGCCGGGCTGCACCCGTCCACCGGCGGCACCGGCGAGCTGGCGTGCTCCGGCGACATGCTCCTCGAGGCGCTCGCCGCCTGCGCGGGCGTGACGCTGCGCGCCGTCGCGACGGCCCTCGAGATCCCCGTCGCCGGCGGCCGGGTCGAGGCCGAGGGCGAGCTCGACGTGCGCGGCACGCTCGGCGTCGACCGCGAGGCGCCGGTCGGCTTCCGGGCCATCCGGCTGCGGTTCGAGGTCGACACCGACGCCGGCGACGACCAGCTGGCGAGCCTGCTGAAGCTGACCGAGCGCTACTGCGTCGTGCTGCAGACCATCCGCGGCGGCGTCGAGGTGGCCGCCACGCTCGGCCGGTCGGGCGTCGCGGCGACCTGATCCGGCCGTGCTGAAGGCGTGCCTGAACGGCGCTCGCGATCCGGGCGAGCACGGGGCGGTGCCGGTGCGTCGGGAGGCGCTGGCGGCGGATGCGGCCGCGTGCGTGCGTCTGGGTGCGGGGGCGATCCACCTGCATCCACGCGATGCCGAAGGCGCCGAGACGCTGGCCGCGGCCGTCGTCGACACGACCGTGCGGCACGTCCGGGAGGCCTGCGGCGTCCCGGTCGGCGTTGCGACCGGCGCCTGGGTGGAGGCCGACCCCGCTCGCCGCGTCGCGCTGGTACGGACGTGGACGGAGCCCTCGTTCGCGTCGGTGAACCTCTCCGAGCCGGGTGCGGTCGATGTCATGCGGGCGCTGCTGGACGGCGGCCGGGTGGACGTCGAGGCCGGTGTCTGGAGCGTCGCCGACGCGGAGCGGCTCGCTGTCTCGGGGCTGGCCGACCACGTGTTGCGCGTGCTGGTCGAGGTGATCGCCGTCGACGCCGCCGATGCTCCGGGCTACGCGGCCGAGATCGAGGCCGCGCTCGATGCGCTGGCGATCACGGCGCCGCGCCTCGTGCACGGCGAGGGGGACGCGGCGTGGCCCGTGCTGCGCCACGCGGTCGCGCGTGGCCGTGACACGCGCATCGGCCTCGAGGACACGCTGCTGCGTCCCGACGGCTCGCCCGCCGACGGCAACGCCGACCTGGTCGGCCTCGCCCGGGAGCTCGGCGCCGGCTAGACGCTATGGAGCGTGAGCTCCGGGATTGAGTTTCTGCGCCAGGCCCTTCACGCTCGGGGTGCTACCGCGCCGGGTGCTCCGGCGTGTCCCAATGCAAGGAGGGCCTGGCAGTGGTCACGATGACAAGCGTGGCGCTGGATGTCCACGCTCGCTCGACGCAGTTGACCGGCATCGACATGGTCTCAGGCGAGGTGGTGCGGGCGCGGTTGTCCGCCGATCCGGGTGAGATCGTGGAGTTCTTGTGCGCGTTCCCGCAACCAGTGAGCGCGTGCTATGAGGCTGGTCCGACCGGGTTCGGGCTGGCGCGCGCGGCGATCGCGGCGGGGATCGATGTGCAGGTAATCGCGCCTTCCAAGACGCCGCGCAAGGCAGGTGAGCAGACGATGATCTGGAGCTGGTCTTCGGCGACCTCGTCCTCGTCATCGACGCGCTGGTCGATCGCCGCGCGAGGCTTGATCAGGCGTTGGATCGGATCGCTCGCCGCGACGCGTTCTGGCCGACCGTCAGCCGGCTGCGGGCATTCCGCGGGATCGATACCATCAGCGCCCTTGGGATCCACTGGAGATCGGTTACTGGACACGGTTCAATCATCCCAAGCACGTCGCCGCCTACCTCGGGCTGGTGCCCAGTCTCGACCAGTCCGGCGAAGGATCCAGCAGTGGAGCGATCACGAAGACCGGCTCACGCTACGCGCGCCGTCTACTGGTCGAAGCAGCCTGGAATGGCGTCCGGCCACCGGCACTCGGTGTCACGCTGCGCCGCCGTCAAGAAGGCGTCGCCGACCCGATCCGGCAGATCAGCTGGGCC
Organism: uncultured Actinomycetes bacterium; assembly: GCA_963722525.1. GTDB lineage: Bacteria > Actinomycetota > Thermoleophilia > Gaiellales > F1-60-MAGs149 > VFJZ01. The sequence goes on from CAVRMM010000002.1 coordinate 3,850,148, forward strand.
TGCCAACGGCGGCTGCACCACATCAGCTGCCGATTCGCCGACCGCCACACGCACGGCAACAAGGCCAACATCGCCCGCGCCCGCGAGCTGACGTGCTTCTTGTGGGCCGCCGCCACCTGGGAGCCGTAGCCTCGAGCCCTCACTACCGATCCTGACCGCGGCTCGCCGACGGAGCCAGCGCCGGAACGCTCGGAAGGTCTATGGGCAGCCTTCACCCGCTACGCCCGATCCTAGATTGAGCCTGCCGGCGACGGAAGCAGCGCCTTGAGGTACCCAACCCTCGGATATCAGACCGAACGGCCCACCGTCGAGACCCGAACGCACCGCACCCAGGACCGGCAATCCGGGCACCGCCGAGCCCGCAAGCCCGGCGGTGCCCAACCCTGCCACTTGACACAGCCGCGTCCATATCAGACCTGGGCGGCGGTGTCGACGGCGGTGAGGACGTCGTCGGGTGTCCGCACGACGCGACCGAAGTTGAAGTGGAAGGCGCGCAGGCTGGCGTCGTGGGCGGCCTCGTCGTAGTCGGCGCAGGCCTCGTCCACGATCACGACGGCGTAGCCGCGGTCGGCCGCGTCGCGCGCCGTGGTCTCGACGCAGCAGTTGGTCGAGATGCCGACCATCACGATGGTCTGCAGGCCGTGCTCGCGAAGCACGTCGTCCAGGTTCGACGAGTTGAACGCGCCGAACGTCGTCTTGTGGACGACGATGTCGCCCTCCTGCGGCGGGAACTCCCGCCGCACCGCGAACAGCGGGTTGCCGCGCCAGAAGATGTCGCGGATGCCGGAGCGCTCCTCGACGTCGTGGATCCACGCCGCCATGCGCGGCGGCAGGTCGGAGAGGTCGCGCTGCTCCGCGCCGAGGCAGAGGTAGATGATCGGCAGCCCGCGCTGGCGGAACGCGTCGACGAGCCGCGCGATGTTGGGGACGACCAGGTTCTCGACGCGCTCGTCGAAGTACGCGGCGGAGCCGGGGTCGATCGCGTCCAGCGCGGCCTGGAAGCCCATGCCGGCGGCGGCGTCGCTGTACTGCATGTCGACGACCATCAGCGCGACGTCGTCGCCGCCGAGCGAGATCGGCGGGACGAAGGTCAGCCCGTAGTCGAAGAACGCGCGGTCGGACACGTGCGTAGGATACTGCCGGCGTGACCTCCGTCGAGGCCTCCTTCGCAACCATCAGCGATCGCCTGCTCCGCGAGCCGGGCGTCGACGAGGGCACCGGGTTCGGCGCGAACCCCGGCCTGCGGGTCGGTGGGAAGATCTTCGCGATGCTGGTGGGCGGCCAGCTGGTGCTGAAGCTGCCGGCCGCCCGCTGCGAGGTGCTCGTGTTCGCCGATGCGGCCGTCCCGTTCGAGCGCGGCCAGGGACGTCCGCTGCGCGAGTGGGTCGTCGTCAGCGACGAGATCGAGTCCGACTGGCCGGCGCTGGCCCGCGAGTCACTGGAGTTCGTCCGCGGCGCGACCCCGCCGCGCCGCGGTCGCGACCGCCAGCGGTCGCGCCGTCGCTGAGCTCGCGCGCGCGATTGTCGGCGGCGATTTGGTGCCTGGCACGGATTCGTGACCGCGTTACGGTTCTGCGCGCGGTTGGGCGCGAATCGCGCGCTTTGGCCCGGGGCGGCCCCGCCGGCGGCGGTCAGACGGCGGCCAGGAAGCGCTCGAGGTCTCGCAGTGACGCCACCGCGGTGAAGTCGCGGGCCGTGCCGCCCGCGGCCGCGTGGGGATCCTTCAGGCCCGTACCCGTCAGGCACGCGACCACCTGGTCGTCCTCGCCGACGATGCCGCGCCGCCGTGCCTCGGCGATGCCGGCGAGCGCGATCGCGCTGGCCGGCTCCTGGAACAGCCCCTCGGTCGCCGCCAGCGTCGAGATGGCGGCCACGATCGCCGCATCCTCCACGGCGACTGCCGCGCCGCCCGACTCGACGATCGCCCCCACCGTCACGTCGCCCTCCTCCGGATAGCCGGTGAGCGGATCCGCGATGCCCCCGGCGATCGTCTCGGGCCGCTCCCACGCACGCGTCGGCGCGCCCTCGTCGAAGGCGCGGACGATGGGCGCGCAGCCCGCGGCCTGCAGGGCGAGCAGCCGCGGCGCGCGCTCGATCCGGCCCAGCGCCACCAGGTCGGCGAAGCCGCGGTGGACGCCGACCAGGAACGGGCCCGCGCCGATCGGGACGGCCACCCAGTCGGGCACGCCCAGCTGCTCCTCGATCTCGTACGCCACGGTGCGCGTCGACTCGACGACGTACGGGCAGGTGAAGGTCGTCGTCGTGTTGAGCCACCCGAGCGACGCGCCGGCCGCGGCCGCCATCGCCCAGGCGTCGCTGTACGTGCCGCGCACCGCCACCACCCGCGCGCCGCACACTGCGGCCTGGGCCATCTTCGGCGGCGGCGTGCCGACCGGGACGAGGATCACGACCGGCAGCCCGGCCCGCGCGCCGTACGCGGCGACCGACGCGCCGGCGTTGCCGGTCGACGCGCAGACGATGCCCGGCGCCCCCTCCGCTCGCGCGACGCTGGCCGCGAGCGCCATCACCCGGTCCTTGAACGTCCCCGTCGGGTTGCGCGACTCGTCCTTGGCCAGCAGCCGCGGGACGCCGGCCGACTCGCCGGCGGCGGGGAGATCGAGCAGCGGCGTGCGACCCTCGGCCAGCGACACCCGCGCCGCGATCGGCACGTCCGGCAGCATCGAGGCGTAGCGGAAGATGCCCGGCGCGGACGGGTCGGGCGCGTACGGCGAGGGCAGCGGCCGGGGCCGCACCTCGAGCCGGCCACCGCAGGCATCGCATCGGGGAGCCGCGCCGCGTGCGACGCGCTCGCACGCCACGCAGTGGAGCTCGATCGCCACGGCACCGACGCTACCCCGGCCCGTCTGCCCGGTCAAGCGGCGACGGCGGGGACCAAATGTGATATCCGATAGGCGTGAGCGTTCCGCAGACGAAGAGCCGCTACGCCTACGAGCAGCTGCGCGAGCAGATCATCGCCGGCCGCCTCCCGCCCGGGGAGCGCCTGCGGCTGCGAACGCTGGCCGAGTCGCTCGGGCCTGTCGGAGATGCCGGTGCGCGAGGCGCTGCGGATGCTGTCCCGCGACGGCCTCGTGGCGTTCGCGGACCACCGCGGCGCCACCGTCACCGAGATTCCGCTCGCCGACGTGCGGGCCACCATCTCGGCCCGGATGTGGCTCGAGGTGCTCGCGGTGCGCGAGGCCGTGCCGCTGCACGACGACGCCTCGCTCGCGATGGTGCGCGACGCGCTGGCCGCCGGTCGTGCCGCGAGGACCGGGAAGGCGTTCAGCGTCGCCAACCGCCGCCTGCACGAGGCCATCGACGCGCCGGCGCCGGCGGCGCTCCGCGAGATGATCGCCGAGGCCTGGGACCGGGTCTGGTTGGCGCGGCGCGGCTCGTCGCTGTTCGTGCTGCGGCCCGAGCAGATCGAGGTCGCCCGCGCCGAGCACGAGGCGCTCGTCGAGGCCGTCGCCGCTGGCGACGTGGCGGCGGCGGAGCGAGCCATGAAGCGGCACCGCACCTCGAGCCTGCGCGCCTGGTCCGACGTGGCCTAGCGGTGTCTCGAACCAGTCGGCGAGGTGGAAGGTCGGCGCGGTGTCGATGCAGACGCGTCGCTCGGCCAGGTACTCGTGCACGCCGGCGAGGCCGAGCTCGCGGCCGATGCCCGACTCCTTCCAGCCGCCGAAGGGCGTCTCGACCTGGCGGACGTAGTGCGTGTTGATCCAGACGTCGCCGAACTCGAGCTGCCGCGCGACGCGCACCGCCCGGCTGATGTCGGCCGTCCACACCGACGCGCCGAGGCCGTAGCGCACGCCGTTCGCGATCTGCAGCGCGTGCTCCTCGCTGTCGGCCGCGAACAGCGCCACGACGGGGCCGAAGATCTCCTCGGTGGCGGTCGTCGAGGTCGGGTCGAGGCCCGCGACGACGGTCGGCTGCACGTAGTTGCCCTCGACGGTGCCGCCGGTGAGGATCTCGCCGCCGTCGGCCGCGATGCCGTCGAGGAACCGCCCCACACGGCCCAGCTGGCGGGCCGAGACGAGCGGACCGACGAGCGTCGCCTCGTCCAGCGGGTTGCCCACCGGCAGCGACCGGGCGCGCGCGACGAACGCCTCGGCGAAGGCGTCGTAGGCGTCGCGCTGCACGATGATGCGCGTCGCGGCGGTGCACGACTGGCCGGTGTAGAGGAACGCGCCGTAGGCGAGGGCGTCGACGGCCTTCACCAGGTCGCAGTCGCCGAACACGAGGCTCGGCGCCTTGCCGCCGCACTCGACCGACACGTTCGCGAGCCGCTCGGAGGCCGCGGCCATGATCACCTTGCCGGTCTCCGTCGAGCCGGTGAACGAGATCTTGTCGACGTCCGGGTGGGCGACGAGCGCGGCGCCCGTGACGTCGCCGCGGCCGTGCAGCAGGTTGACCACGCCCGGCTCGAGGCCGGGCAGGTCGTCGCACAGCTTCAGGAACTCGGCCGTGGAGACGGGCGTCTCCTCCGACGACTTGACGACCACCGTGCAGCCGGCCGCCAGCGCGGCGCCGAGCTTGCGCACCGTCAGGTCGACGGGGTCGTTCCACGGGATGATCAGCGCGGCCACGCCGACCGGCTCGGGGATCGTCAGGTCCAGCAGGTGCGCGGGCGAGGCGCCGGTGACGTCGCCCTGCAGCATCCGGGCCGCCCCGGCGAAGAACCGCAGCTTGTCGACGGCGCCGTGCAGCTCGCGGACGCGGGAGAGGCGGATCGGCTTGCCCATCTCGCGCGAGATCAGCCGCGCCAGCGGCTCGGTGTTCGCCTCCAGCCGGTCGGCGAGCTCCAGCAGCACGGCGGCGCGATCGGCCGCGCGCCGTGCCTTCCAGGCGGGCAGGGCGGCCCGGGCCGCCCGGACGGCCCGGTCGACCAGCTCCGCGTCGGCCTCGGGCGAGTGCGCGAGCACGGCTCCGTCGTCGCAGGCGATGACGTCGAACGCCGGCGGCCCGGCGACCCACTCGCCGCCGATCAGATGGCGTACGTCGATCATGCGAGGACCTCCACGATGGTGTCGATGGCGCCGTCCAGCTCGTCCTCGGAGATCACGAGCGGCGGCGAGAGCTTGAGGACGTTTCCGTGGCGCCCGCTGGCGCCGACGATCAGGCCGCGCTCGCGCAGGGCGAGGCGGGCGATGCGGGCGTGCTCGGTGCCCGGCGTCTCGCCGCCGAGCTCGATGCCCACGAACAGGCCGCGGCCGCGCACCTCGCCGACCCGGGCGTTGCCCTCGAGGCCGGCGCGAAGGCGTGCGATCGCGCGCTCGCCGAGGTCGCGGGAGCGCTCGACCAGCCCCTCCTCGAGCAGCACGTCGATGGCTGCGCAGGCGCCGCGCTCGTTGAGCGCGTTCGTGAGGAAGGTCGAGGTCGTGGCGTCGCTCGTCCACGTCGACATCACGTCGTCGCGGCCCAGGACGGCGGCCAGCGCGAGCCCGCCGCCGATGCCCTTGCCGACCGTCATCAGGTCGGGGGTGACGCCATCGGCCTGGCTCGCCCACATCGTGCCGGCGCGGCCGAAGCCGCACTGGATCTCGTCGAACACCAGCAGCGCGCCGTGCCGGTCGCACAGCTCGCGCAGGCCGGCGAGGAAGCCGGGCGGCGGGATCAGCACGCCGCCGTTGCCCTGGATCGGCTCGATCACGATCGCCGCCACCGGGTCGACGCCGCTGGCCGGGTCGGCGAGCGCCTGCTCGACCAGGCCGAGCACCACGTCGCCCACGTCGGCACCCTGCGCCCAGGGCGAGCGGAACGGGTCGGGGAACGGCAGGAACTGGCCGCCGGCCCGAGCGCCGACGGGCTCGCGGTAGGCGTGCTTGCCGGCCAGGCCCACGGAGCCGCTCGACCGGCCCAGGTAGGTGCCCGAGAAGGTCAGCACGCCCGCGCGGCCCGTGGCGGCGCGGGCCAGGGCGATCGCGAGCTCGTTGGCCAGCGAGCCGGTGACCGCGCATAGCACCCGGGTCAGCCCCACCGGCGCGATCTGCAGCAGCCGCTCGTACAGCTCCGCCCGCACGCGGGAGGGCGCGGCGGACGGGCAGTGCGTGAGCACGCCGGCCTGCTCGCGGATCGCCTCGGTGACGCGCGGGTGGCAGTGCCCGACGTTGGCGACCGCGAAGCCGGCGTAGAGGTCGAGGTAGCGACGACCGTCCTCGTCCCAGAGGTGCGCGCCCTCGGCCCGCGCCCACACGGTCGCCTCGGCGTCGGCGAAGGTGCGCATGCCGCCGCCCTCGATGCGCCGGATGCGCTCGCGCACCTCGTCGGACGCCGGGCCCGTCACGCCACCAGCACCCCGTCGCGGACGAGGTCGCGCCCGTCGACGACCACGCTCACGTCGAGCACCATGCCGTCGAGGTGCAGCGGGCACTCGACCACGCCGCCGTATCCTCCGGCGTTGTCGCCGAGCGCGAAGTGCGCCGTTCCGAGCCGCTTCTTCGTCTCCGTGATGTGCGGCCCGAAGCGCGCCAGCGGGTTGAGCCCGATGCCGAGCTCCGCGAGGTTGGTGGCGCCGGGAACGCCGTCCACCAGCCGGCGCAGCCGCTCGGCGTCGGCGTCGCCCTCAATCGAGACGGCGAGCCCCTCGCGCATCGTCCAGACCACGGGTGCGGACAGCTCGCCGAGGTCGGTCATCACGCGCTCGACCACGATCGTGCCCTCGGCCGTGCCCTCGAGCGGCGGCAGCGACACCTCGCCGCCCGGATACGCCGACACCTCGCCGGGGTTGCGGCAGATGCCGGTCAGCCAGCCCTTCGGCTCGCGGCCCTCGATGCGCATCGTCACGTCGGTGCCGGCGGGGGACGTGACGTGCACCTCGCTCGCCTCGCGCAGCCGGGCGGCGACGCGCGCGGCCACCTCGCGGATCTGCTCGAAGTCGGCCGTCATGGCGCCGTGCGTCCACGCGTCGACCCGGTGCGGCGCGTTGAAGCAGCCACGCGTGCCGCCCGCCTGGGCCCGCCCCTTCGCCTCCGTGTGGTACAGCGATCGCGACAGCGAGCAGAGCGTGACCGTCGAGGCGGCCATCGCCGCCGCGACGATGGCCGGCGGCTCCTCGCCGCTCGACCGCCGCGGCGTGATCATGGCCCGGGTCAGGTCGCAGCCGGTCTCGCCCGCGGCGGCCTCGAGGGCCTGCAGGATGGCCGGATCCGTCTCGTCGTCGCCGACCAGCAGGAAGCGGTCCTCGGCGCCCACGCCCAGATATCGTTGCACCACGTTCCGGGTGACGTGCTCGAGCGTCTCTGCGTCAGTCACGGTGCGATATCCTATCAAATCCATGCTGCCCCTCGACCTCTCTGCCGCCGCCCGGGCACTGCGCGAAGGCCACCCGGCGACCGGGTCGAGCTTCCGGCTGCACCGCCCGCGCGGGGCGCTCTGCGGCGAGGGTTGGTGCGGCTGGTGTGATGGTGCCTGCACGTCGGTCGAGGTGCGCCGGACCGACCGCCTGCGACCGCTCGGGCGCCTCGTGGAGCGTCAGCCGCCGTGGTTCTGGGAACGCCGCTTCCGGCACCCCGGCCAGGCGCGGCGGCTGTACCTCGAGGTCCTGCGCCGGGCCTCGTCCGCGACCGCGCTGCCGCCCGCACCCGCGCCGCCCGGATCGCGCCCGGTGCGCGTCGAGGATCACGCGGCGGTGATCGTGGGCCACGCGGCGACGAGCGAGGGCCGGGTCGTCGACCGGCGGGCGGGGGAGACCGCGCTCGGCATCTACGGCGACCGCACCCTCGGCGTGGTGACGCCCAGCGGGCCGGTCGAGATCCGGTTCGAGCGCCTGGTGCTCGCCACCGGCAGCTGGGAGCGCCTGCCGCCGGTGCGCGGCAACGACCTGCCGGGCATCGTCGGCCCGTCGATGGCGGCGCACCTGCCGGCCGGGGCGCGCGTCGCGCTGTGGGGTCACGGCGAGGCGCCGGCGCACGTGGAGGTGGTGTGGCGCGGCGACGAGGCGCCCGAGCGGATCGCCGGGCGCAGCCGGGTCGAGGGCATCGTCGCCGGCGGTCGCGAGATCGCCTGCGACGCGTTCCTGACGACCGTCCGCCAGCCCGCGATCGAGCTCGCCGTGCAGGCCGGAGCCGACGTGCGGCTGACCGACGGCGAGCTGCCCGTGCTGGTGGTGTCGGCCACCCCGGACTGGCTGGAGCTGCGCGGCGCCTGCGGCGCGCAAACCTCGGGCGTGCCGGACGCGCCCGTCGCCGACGACGCGTTCGCATGCCCGTGCGAGGACGTGCGCGTGCGCGACGTGCGCGCCGCGATCGTCGACGGCTTCGACCAGCCGGAGCTGGTGAAGCGGCGCACCGGTGCGCTCACCGGCCACTGCCAGGGCCGGCTCTGCAGCGCGACGATCCTCGGCCTGCTCCGCGCCGCCGGCCGCGACCACACGCCGACCACGACCCGGCCGCCGGCCCTGACGGTGACGCTGGCGGAGCTCGCGGCCGATGGCTGACGTCGCCGTCGTCGGCGCCGGCGTCGCGGGCCTCTGCCTCGCCGCGGAGCTGGCCCGGCTCGGGCTCGCGGTGACGGTCGTCGACCGGCGCTACCCGGGTGGCGGCAACACGACGCGCAACGTCGGCCGCGTGCGCCGGGTGCAGCTGACGCCCGAGCTGACGGCCCTCGCGGTCCAGGCGCACGACAAGTGGCATCGCCTCGAGCGCCTGACCGGCGGCCGCAACGCGCTGGTGTATCCCACGCGCTACGCGTGGGTGCTCTACGACGACGACGAGCGCGAGCGGCTCGCCGTGCTGGAGCCGATGTGGCGCGAGCTCGGCGCGCGCGCCGGCATCGTCGACGGCCCCGCGGCGCTGCGCGCGGTGCCCGGTGCTGGAAGGTGGCGAACGACCGGTCGGCGCGGTGCTGGGGGAGGCGGCCATCGTCCACCACGACGCCGCGCTGTTCGGCCTCCTGCAGGCCTGCCGCGATGCCGGTGTCGAGCTGCGCACGGGTGTCCGCGCGACGGGCGTCGACGTGGCCGCCGGGCGGATCGCCGGCCTCGAGACGGACGGTGGCACCATCGCCGCGACCGCCGTCGTCAACGCGGCGGGCGCCGAGGCGACGGCCGTCGCGGCGACGTTCGGCGTCGACCTGCAGATGACGCCGGTGCGCCGCGAGGCGCTGGTCTGCCAGCCGTCGCGGCCGTTCATGACGCCCGCCGTCACCTTCTACCGCCCACAGGAGGGCTGGTTCAACCAGACGCTGCGCGGTGAGCTGGTCGCCGGCTCGATCGACCCGCACGAGCCCGAGGGCTTCCGCGAGGACGCCACGTTCCGCTTCCTGCCGCGCACCGCGGCGCTGCTACTGCGCAAGGCGCCGCAGCTGGGGGGCCTGCACGTGATCCGCCAGTGGGCCGGTGCCTACGAGCTGACGCCCGATCGCGCGCCGCTGATCGGCGGCCACGCGGAGCTGCCCGGCCTGTACACGCTCGGCGGCTGGAGCGGCCGTGGCCTGCTGCTCGCCCCGATCGCGGCCGAGCTGGCCGCGCGCGAGATCGCCGGCGGCGGCCGCGACGCGCTGCTCGCGCCCTTCCACCCCGACCGGTTCGCCGGGGCGGGACCCGCGCAGGACACGGGCGGCGACTATTACGCTCGGTATCTCGAACCACGGAGGACCTCGTGAGTGCACCCGTGATCGTCGTCGGCGGTGGCATCGTCGGCTGCTCGACCGCGTACTTCCTCGCCCGCGAGGGCGTGCCGGTCGTCCTGCTCGAGCAGCACGAGGTGTCGTGGGGCGCGTCGGGCCGCAATCCCGGATTCGTCTGGCTCCACTGCCGCAACCCCGGGTTCGCGCTCGACATCTCGCTCGCCGCGCGGCGCCTCTATCCGCAGCTCGTCGAGGAGCTGCCGTTGCCGTTCGAGTTCCGCGAGTCGGGCGGCCTGATCTTCTACCTGACGCCCGACCAGGGCGACGTGGTCGAGGAGTTCGTCGCCGCGCGCCGCCGGGACGGGCTGCCGATGGAGATGATCGAGGGCGCGGAGGTGCGCCGGCTGGTGCCGCCGATCCGCGAGGACGTGCTCGGCGCGAGCTACTGCCCGGCCGACGCGCACATCAACACGCCGCTGTTCGTGCGCTCGCTGGCCGAGGGCGCGCGCCGCCTCGGCGCCGACATCCGCGAGGGCGTCACCGTCACGACGCTCGCCCGCGACGGCGAGCGCGTGGTCGGCGTCGACACCGACGCCGGTCGCATCGAGGGCTCGGCGGTCGTCGTCGCCACGGGTGCGTGGACGCGCCGCCTGCTGCGCGCCAACGGGCTCGACGCGCCGATCGGGGCCGAGCGGCTCGGCGTGATCGGCACCCGGCCGATGGAGATGCGCATCGAGCCGGTCGTCTACGGCCCCCTGGCCGCCAAGCAGTACACGCTGTTCCGCGACCTGGCCTCCTACGACGACGCGCACTTCACGTCGCCGTTCGAGGAGGGCGGCGTCGAGATGCTGGAGCTGGTCGCGCAGCGGGCCACCGGGGAGGTCCTGCTCGGCTGCCCGATGGACTACCCGGCCGACCTCGACGACGCCCCGACGCTGGAGGGCCTGCTGGCGACGGCGCGGGCCATCGCGGAGGACTTCCCCGGCCTGCGCGGCGCGCCCATCGACCGGGTCTGGGCGGGACTTCTGCCGTACACGCCCGACACGCTCCCGATCATCGACGAGCCCGCTCCGGGGCTGTTCGTCGCGTCGGGCCACGTGTTCGGCAACGCCGCCGGGCCGATGACGGGCGTCCTCCTCTCGCAGCTGATCCGCGGCCTGACGCCCGAGATCGACCTGACCGAGGTGCGGCTCGACCGCGGGCTCGACCTGCCGGACGGCGCCGTCGCGCGCTGGTGACGCCTGCTAGCGCGCGGCGCTGCTGCGGCTCGTGAGCGCGGCCGCCGCGGTGTCGTCGCCGAACGGCGGTGCGACGCCGGGGTGCAGCAGCGCCGCGAGCAGCGCCACGCCGTCGACCACGCGCGGTCCGGGCCGCGACAGGTAGGCGTTCGCGTCGACCGCGAAGATGCGGCCGCTGTCGGCGGCCGGCGTGCCGGCGAGCGCGTCGAGCACGCCGTCGGCCGCGGCGCGCTCCACGACCTCGTCGGTGCGGAACCCGCACGGCGCCAGGACGACGACCTCCGGCGCGGCGGCGCGGATGGCCTCCCAGGTGGTGCGGAGCGAGGGCGCCGACGCCTGGCCGAGCGCCTCGCGGCCACCGGCGAGCGCGACCTGCTCGGGCACCCAGTGCCCGGCGGCGAAGGGCGGATCGAGCCACTCGACGACGACGGTGACGGGCCGGTCGCGCACATCGCGCACCGGCGCGGCGGCCCCGTCCAGCCGCGTCTGGAGATCGGCGGCGAGCTCGTCGCCCGCCGCGTCGACGCCGGCCGCCTGCGCGACGGTGCGCACGCTCTCGACGATGCCCGCGATGCCGGCCGGCTCGAGCTCGAGGACGGTCGGCGCGGGGCGATCCCGTCCGACGAGCGCCCGCACCGTGCCGCCCGAGACCGCGCAGACCGTGCACAGCGACTGCGTCACGATCAGGTCGGGCGCCAGCTCGTCGAGCACCGCCTCGTCGATGCCGTACAGCTCCTCGCCCGAATCGATGGCGTGCGCAACCTCACGGTCGATCGAGGCGGAGCCGAGCACCGCGGAGTCGATGCGCGCCATCGAGACGGCCGGCAGCGCGCCGACGTCGACCGGCCAGTCGCACTCGTGGCTGCGGCCGACGAGCGACGACCGGAGCCCCAGCGCGCAGACGATCTCGGTGGCGGACGGAAGCAGCGAGACGATCCGCATCCGGCCACCGTAGCGCAGACCCCCTACGCTCTCCGCATGGATCCGGTCAACATCGCCACCCCCGAGTTCACCTACGACGAGACCGACCCGCCGGGCTACCACTCCGGCATGTTCCGGTTCGGACGGCTGGTCGGTGGCTCGGCCCTCGGCGCCAGCGTCTACGAGCTGCCACCGGGCCAGGGGCTGTGCCCGTACCACTACGAGTACGGCGACGAGGAGTGGCTGCTGGTGCTGCAGGGCACGCCGACGGTGCGCGAGCCGGCGGGCGAGCGCGTGCTGCAGCCGTGGGACGTCCTCTGCTTCCCGCCCGGGCCCGACGGCGCGCACAAAGTCTCCAACGCGTCGGACGAGACGGTGCGCGTCCTGATGTGGTCGACCGTCAGCACGCCCGCGGCGAGCGTGTATCCCGACAGCGGCAAGATCGGCATCTGGACGGGCAACAAGGACGACGACATCCTGGTCCTGAAGTCCAGCGCCGTCGCCTACTTCGCGGGCGAGCCGACCGGATAGCGCGCCGCCCGCGAGCCGATCGGGCGCTGCGGGCCATCGGTCTTGGAAAAGCCGGGCGGCGGCGGCGAGGACGGCGACGTCCAAGCTCACGGCGCTGACGTCGGCAGCGCGAAAGTGTCTGACGAAAGTCAGACATCGATTCGTGCCCGAGCACGCACGGACGGTCACGCAGCGCGCGATCCGCGTGGCTTCCGTGTGAGAAACGTTCTGGGGTCTGACCCCGAGATCGGCCAGATCGGGGTCAGACCCTCGTGACGATTGGCACGATTCGCCCGGCGAATCTCGCAGACGCGCCTGCTCGACCTGCCCGCTGATCGGTGGGGCGGAGCAGGTCGCGGCCCTGCAGCGCGACCTCGCCCGCCCCCGACTCAGGCGTCCCGCGCGGCAAGGTCGCGGTACGCGAACTTGTGGACCTGCATCTCGAGCATGGTCTCGGTCTCGAGCACGCCGGGCAGCGCCCGCAGCCGGGAGACGATGCTCCAGAGCATGTCGTTGTCGGCGCAGATCACCTGCAGGTAGACGTCGGCGCGGCCCAGCAGGCTCGACACGTAGGTCGTCTCGGGCCAGGCCGTCGCAGCGTCGACGACGCGCGCCTGGTGCTGCGCCTCGACACGAGCGAACACCAGCGCCAGCACGCGCTGGCCGAGCTGCGAAGGATCGACGAAGGCCAGGAATCGCAGCGCGCCGGCGGCCTCCAGGCGCCGCACGCGGGTGCGCACCGTCCCCTCCGACACGCCGATCTCGCGCGCGATGTCCCGGAACGAGCGGCGCCCGTCGTCCTGCAGCGCCTCCAGGATGCGTTCGTCGGTCAGATCGAACTGTGACTGCGACATTCGCAGAGAATAGCCCTCGCAGCTACGCATTGCGTAGCAACGGGTCTTCGCGTTTGCGCGTCGCACCGCCATCATGGCGGGCAACGAACCGTGGGGAGCATTCATGGCGGACATGCTGGGACCGGTTTCCACCTGGGAGGATCGAGGCGTCGAGCGCTCCGGCACGCTGCCGAGCGACTGGTACACGTCGCCGGAGCTCTACGACCTCGAGCGGAAGACGCTGTTCCGCGAGGTGTGGCACTGCGTGGGCCGCATCGATCAGGTGGCCGAGCCGGGCCAGTACTTCACGTGCGAGGTGGCCGACGAGCAGGTCGTCGTCTCCCGGGGCCGCGACGGCGAGCTGCGCGCGATGTCGAACGTCTGCCTGCACCGCGGTGGCCCGGTCGCCGTCGGCTGCGGCCAGCGCAAGGCGTTCCAGTGCCCGTACCACGGCTGGATGTTCGAGCTCGACGGGCGCGTCCGCCGCACGCAGGGCATGGACGGCACGTGCGACTTCGAGCCGTCGTCCATGCGCCTGCCGCAGTTCCAGGTCGGTGCCTGGGGCCCGACGGTCTGGGTCGCGCTCGAGCCCAAGGTGTCGCTCGACACCTGGCTGGCCGACGTCACGCCGCGGCTCGCGAACTACCGCACCGATGAGATGCGCTTCGCCGGCGGCCGGCGCTGGGAGATCGGCTGCAACTGGAAGCTCTACGTCGACAACTACATGGAGGGCTACCACATCCCCTTCATCCACCCGGGCCTCGCCCAGAGCCTGAGCCCGACGGTCTACACCTACCGCCTCGGCGAGTACTCGAACGAGCAGTACGGCGCCGAGCCGCACCCGCGCGGCCCCGGCTCGCGCGTGGCCGGCATCCTCGGCGGCACGCAGGAGCTGCGCGCCCTGAAGCCGCCGCTGGACGGACTCGACGAGGCTGAGAGCACGGGCTACTACTTCTACTGGGTCTTCCCGCTCACGACCATCAACTTCACCCCGGACGGCATCCTCATCTTCACCGTCCGGCCGCTCGGGCCGGAACGCACCGAGTCGAAGTTCACGTGGTGGTTCCCGGAGGCGCGGTCGTTCCAGGACCGCCTGCTGCAGGCCGCGCTCGTCAACTTCGGCCACCTCGTGAACACCGAGGACTACGAGATCTGCGAGCAGGCCCAGCGCGGCATGCGGTCGCAGGTCTACCACCAGGGCCGCTATGCCGCCGAGCAGGAGATGTGCCTGCACCACTTCCACCGGCTGCTGGTCGCGGCGATGCGGCCGCACCTGGAGAGCTGGGACGCGAACGGCGGTCGCGTGCGGCTCAATGGCAACGGCAACGGCAACGGCCGCCTGCCGCGGGAGGTCGCACGATGAGCGCGTGGGCGAGCGCCGAGGAGCTGCGCGACGACATCGCCGCCTGCCTGGAGCGATTCGCCGCATCGCCCGAGGGCGCTGCTGCGGCGACCGTCGCGCAGGGACTCAACGACGGACTGCAGGTCGAGCTCGCGTTCCACGACCCGGACCTGGTGCTGTCGCTCGACGTGGCGAGCGGCACGGTCGCCGAAGGCCCTGCCGCCGACGCCGTGGTGCGCGTGCTGCTGCCGGCGGCCGACATGCACGACCTGCTGCTCGAGCGTCTCGGCCCGGTCGAGATCTCGCGCCTCGTCGAGGAGGAGCGGCTGCATCTGACGGGGTCGCCGCCGGCGCTCTGCGCGGCGGTGCTGCTCTGCGCGCAGCTGCAGCCGCACTACGAGGCGAGCCTGCGCGAGCGGGGCCGCGAACACCTGCTCGACACGCCGGCTCCCGAGACCGGCGCGGTGTGGGAGAGCGCCAAGGCGCCGCCCCCGGTGTTCGGCGTCCGGCGGCCGTGGCAGCCGCCGAAGGGCGTCCGCGCGGGAGCCTGACCTCAGGGGGCCACGGCGAACGCCGTCAGCAGCTCGATCGGGACGATGTCCGTGACGCGCTCGTGCGTCGCGCCGAGCACGACGGGCGGCGCGACGCCGGCGCGGTGCGCCTCCAGCCACCGCGCTGCGCAGATGCACCAGCGATCGCCCGCCACGATGCCGGGGAACCCCCAGTCGGGCCGCGGCGTCGACAGGTCGTTGCCGGCCATTGCGCTGAACTCCAGGAAGTCGGGCGTCGTCACGACACACACCGTGTGGCTGCCGACGTCCTCTGCGCCGGTGCCGCAGCAGCCGTCGCGGTAGAAGCCGGTGAGGGGGTCGTTCGAGCACGGCAGCAGCTCGCCGCCGACGACGTTCACGTCGGCGTCACGACTCACGTTGTTTCCTGCGGCCGGCGGGGCATCGCGCCACCCTAGCGCGCGCGGTCGCCGATCGGGACCGGTATCGTCGCGCCATGCCGAGGATCGAGGACTACGCGCTGATCGGCGATCTGCAGACCGCGGCGCTCGTGCACCGCGAGGGGTCGATCGACTGGTGCTGCTTCCCGCGCTTCGATTCCGGCGCGTGCTTCGCGGCCCTGCTGGGCGAGCCGGACCACGGCCGATGGAGCTCGCCCCGACGGCCATCACCGCGACCACGCGCCGCTACCGCCACGACACGCTGGTGCTCGAGACGGTGCACGAGACGGCGATCGGGCGCGGTGCGCGTGATCGACTTCATGCCGCCGCGGGGCGATGAGCCCGACATCGTGCGCATCGTCGAGGGCCTCGACGGCGAGGTGCAGATGCGGTCGGAGCTGGTGATCCGGTTCGACTACGGCGACATCGTGCCGTGGGTGCGCCAGACAGAGGGCGCGCTGGTCGCCGTCGCCGGCCCTGACGCGCTCTGCCTCCGCACGCCGGTCGAGGTGCACGGGCGAGGACATGACGACCGTCTCGGAGTTCACCCTCCGGCCCGGCGAGCGCATCCCGTTCGTGCTGACCTGGTTCCCGTCCCACCTGCCGCTGCCGCCCGCGATCGACGCGGAGCAGGCGCTCACCGACGCCGAGGACTACTGGCTCGATTGGGCCGACCGGTGCAGCCACCACGGCGACTACCACGACGAGATCCACCAGTCGCTGCTGGTGCTGAAGGCGCTCACGTACGAGCCCACGGGCGGCATCGTGGCGGCGCCGACCACCTCGCTGCCGGAGCACATCGGCGGCCCGCGCAACTGGGACTACCGCTTCTGCTGGCTGCGCGACGCGACGCTGACGCTGGTCGCGATGCTCAACGGGGGCTACGTCGACGAGGCAAGGTCGTGGCGCAGCTGGCTGCTCCGCGCCGTCGCAGGCGATCCCGCCGACCTGCAGATCATGTACGGCATCGGCGGCGAGCGGCGGCTGGACGAACGCGTGCTCGAGTGGCTGCCCGGCTTCGAGGGATCGCTGCCGGTGCGGGTCGGGAACGCCGCCTCGACCCAGCTGCAGCTCGACGTGTACGGCGAGGTGCTGGACGCCGCCTACGAGACGCGCGTGAAGGGGGTCGACCACGACGACTTCGCCTGGTCGCTGACGCGGGTGCTGCTGAAGTGGCTCGAGGAGGGCTGGCGCGAGATGGACGCCGGCATCTGGGAGGTACGCGGCCCGGCGCGGCACTTCACGCACTCCAAGGTGATGTCGTGGGTCGCCTTCGACCGGGCGGTGCGGATGCACGAGGAGTTCGGCGCCGCCGGGCCGGTCGATCGCTGGCGGGAGCTGCGAACCGAGATCCACGCCGAGGTGCTGACGCGCGGCTGGAGCGAGTCGAAGCAGTCGTTCACGCAGTCGTACGACTCCGACGACCTCGACGCCAGCGCGCTGCTGATGCCGTCGGTCGGCTTCCTCGATCCGGCCGACCCGCGGTTCGCTTCGACGGTCGAGGCGATCCAGCGCGAGCTGACGGTCGACGGCCTCGTGCGGCGCTACATCCCCCGCGCGGACGGCGAGGTGGACGGCATCAACGCCGGCGAGGGCGTGTTCCTGCCGTGCTCGTTCTGGCTCGCCGACGCGCTGGCGCTGCAGGGCCGGCACGCCGAGGCGCGCGAGCTGTTCGAGCGCCTGCTCGACCTCCGCAACGACGTCGGCCTGCTGTCGGAGGAGTACGACCCGGCGGCGCGGCGGCAGCTGGGCAACTTCCCGCAGGCCTTCACGCACCTCGCGCTCGTCAACACCGCGCTGGTGCTCGGCAAGGGCCGTGGCATCCGCCAGGCCGAGGGCTGACGGCCCAGGTCGGGTGCTATCCTCCCGGGGCGGCCCCGAGCACCCCGGGTCGCGCCCCGCGAAGCCGGCTCCAGCCATCGCAGCCGGCGACGACCGAACGGTGAGGTGCGACGTGGTCGAGTACGAGACCGCAACCTCCGGCTCCGCGCCTGCCGCGGACGACTCCGGTGCGGCGTTCCTCGCCCGCCTCCGGGCCGAGACCCGGGTCCTGCACGCCACCACCGAGCGCCACCTCGCGCCCGCCGAGCGCCTGCAGGACGTGCACGGCTACGTGCGGCTGCTCCGGACGCTCTACCCGCTGTACGCCTCGGTTGAGTTGCGCTTGCAGAGCTTCGACGCCTTCGCGGCGCTCGAGCCGCGCCTCGATGTGCGCGCACGTCGCCGCTCCCACCTGCTGCTCGCCGACCTCCGGACGCTGGGCGTCCGGGCGGATCCGCGAGGTGGGGACATGCGCGACGCCACGATGTCCGGCCTCGGTCACTTCGCACACGCCCTCGGGGCGCTGTACGTCCTCGAGGGCTCGCGCCTCGGCGGGCGGCTGCTGGCGAGCCGGGTGGCTGCGAACATGGGCGGTGCGACCCTCGGCGCCCTGACCTTCCTCCGGAGCGACGGCAGCAGCGTGGGACCGCTGTGGACCGAGTTCTGCGCGGCCCTGCGCGGCTACGCGGCGCGCGCCGACGTGCGCAGCCGGGACGCGGTCGTCGCCGGTGCACTGGAGACGTTCGGGCGGTTCGATCGCGGACTGGAGCGGTGGACGCCGTGAGCGAGCCGGCATCGATCGCGCACGAGACCATTGCGCTGCTGCGGTGCGATCGCGAGCCGATCCACGTGCCGGGTGCCGTGCAGGGGCACGGCGGCCTGCTGGCGATCGATCCGGCCGACGGCCGCATCGCCTTCTGCAGCGACAACGTCGCGGCGTTGCTCGGCCTCGCCGCCGGGCCGCTCGGCGCGAGCGTCGAGGACGTGCTCGGCGCCGGTTCGATGGAGCGGCTCGCCGACGCCGTCGATGGCGCGAGCCTGGAGGAGATCACGAAGCTGATGACGCTCGCCACCGATCAGGTGATGGCGTTCACGACACATCGCAGCGACGACCTGATCGTCGTCGAGATCGAGGCGCCCGAGGCGCCCGACGCGCGCGACGCGCTGCTCCACGAGGTGCGGCGGGCCGTGCAGCGCGTCGAGGCGACCGACGACGCGGCGACCGCCTGCGAGGCCGCCGTCGACGAGGTTCGCCGGATCACGGGTTACGACCGCGTGATGGTGTACCGCTTCCACGAGGACGAGCACGGTGAGGTCATCGCGGAGGCCCGCCGGCCGGACATCGAGCCGTTCCTGGGGCTCCACTACCCGGCCACCGACATCCCCCGGCCCGCCCGGCGGCTGCTGCGCCTGTCGCCGACCCGGATGATCGGCGACGTCGATCGACCGCCCGTGCCGATCGTCGGGCACGGTGCGCATGCGGGCCGCCAGCTCGATCTCAGCAGATCGGTGCTGCGCGCGGTGTCGCCCATCCATCTCCAGTACCTGCGAAACATGGGTGTGGCGGCGTCGCTGACCATCTCACTCACCGACGGCCCCCGGCTCTGGGGCCTGCTCGCCTGCCATCACGGCGACCCCCGCGTTGCGTCGCCGGAGCTGCGCTCGGCATGTGCGATCGTGGCCCGTACGCTCTGGCAGCGCGTGGACGCCGGCGAGCGGCTCGACCAGCACCTGCAGGCCGCGCAGCGTCTGTCGTTGCGAGCGCGGTTCCTGGCCAACGTCTCGAGCGTCGACCCGGTCGCGGAGGCACTGGTCGCCGACGGCCGGTTCCTGCTCGATCTGGTCGCTGCGGACGGTGTCTGCCTCCGCATCGAGGGCGTCACGACGACCCTGGGCGAGGTCCCCGCCCGCGAACAGCTTTCGACCCTCGTCGGGCAGCTGTCGCGGCTGGAGGCCGAGCCGCCGATCGTGACGGACGAGATCGGCGCGCTGGGACCGCAGCCGTGGACGGGCAGCCAGGGAGTCGCCGGGCTCATCGCCGCTCCGCTCTCGCCGGGTTGGGACGAGTATGTGATCTGGTTCCGGGGCGAGGCTGTCCGAACCGTGACCTGGGCGGGCGATCCGCGCAAGCCGGCGCAGGAGGCACCGGCCGCCGAGGGGGGTGACCTCGGCCCGCGCACATCGTTCGCGGCGTGGCGCGAGACCATGCGGGGACGGTCGACGGCCTGGAACGGCGCCGACGCCGCGGCGGCCACCGACGTCGTCGCGGCGATCGCCGACCTCCGTGCGTCGCGGGTCCGGGACGCGCTCGCGAAGCGCGCGATGCGCGACGCCCTGACGGGCCTGCCGAACCGCGCCCTGCTGCTCGACCGGCTCGACGTGGCCATCGCCGACCTGGCCCGGACCGGTGGCAGGATCTGGGTGATGTTCCTCGACCTCGACGGCTTCAAGGAGGTGAACGACACGCTCGGGCACGAGGCCGGCGACCGCCTGCTGACCGAGGTGGCGAGGCGCCTCCGCGGCGGCATCCGGGCATCCGATACCGCCGCTCGTCTCGGCGGGGACGAGTTCGTCGTCGTCTGCGCCGGCGACGCGACGGAGGCGGGCATCGACCGGCTCGCCGCCCAGTTGCTCGCAGCGCTGGCGGAGCCGATCGTCCTCGACGGCCACCCGTGCACGATCCACGGGAGCATCGGCATCGCCGCGGTCGGCTCGGGGACGTCGTCGGCAGCGGCAGTAGCTGCCGCCGACGCGGCGATGTATCGCGCGAAGCGCGCCGGTCGCAACCGCGCGGCGCGTTGAACCTGCTAGCTGACCACGATCTCCGACAGCTCGATCGGCGCGCCGTCGGCGAGCGCGTCGGCGAGCGCCAGCATGCTGCCCGCCACGCGGGCCTCGTGCCGGGCCCAGACGATCGCCGCCAGCGGCGTCGTCACGACGCGGTCGTGGTGACCGCACTCCGGGCATTGCCGCTCGATCACGACCTCGTCGCCGTCGCCGCCCACCGCGTCGACCGGCGACATCAGCCGGCTCGCGCATTGCGGACAGCGCACCAGCATCCGGGCCGGGCGCCCCTGGGGCTCGCGGGGCGTGCTCACGCCGTCGCCGCGGCCGAGACGGTTGCCATCGCGTGTGCCATGCCCGACCTCCACATCCGTTGTCTCGCCGCAATACGCGGCCCAGCGGTGCCTGCGGGAGGTGGGAAGGCGGGTGCCGGCCGGGAGATTCGGGTCGACGATCTCATCCTAGCGCAAGCTTCCGGGAGATCGCAGGACGCGATCCCCTACGGCTTCGGCTCCAGTGCCTCCGCCACGCCGTCGGTGGACGCACGCGGCGGCAGGAGGGCCTGGCTGTCGAGGACGGCGATCGCGACGTCGACGAGCTTGCGGCCGCTGCGACGCGACTGGTCGCGCAGCAGCTCGAAGGCCGCCTGCTCGTCGATCTGGTGGCGCTCCATCAGGATGCCCTTGGCGCGCTCGGTCTGCGACCGACGCCCGAACGCGCCCTGCAGGTTGTGGTACTCGGCGAACCGGTGCAGGGTGATGTCGAGCGCGCTCTGCAGCTCCTCCGGCGTGCTGTCGACGATGTAGGCGAACACGCCGCGCTTGGCCGCCTCGCTGACGAACTCGGGATCGCGGCCCTCGAGGACGGCGATCACCGGGCAGTCGGCCTCGCGGACGATGCGCTCGATCAGCTCGAGCGCGTGCGCCGAGCTGGTGCCGAGCCCGACCAGCGCGACGTCGGGCAGCTCGCGCGCCGTCAGCGCGCCGACCGACGCGACGTCCGTCGATCTGGCGACGACGGTGTGGCCCAGGTCGGACACGAGCGGCGGTGACGAGCACGATGCGGTCCTCGCGCTCGTTCGCGACCAGCACCCGGAGGTGGGGGGCGCTCGGTCGAGCCCCGGCCCCGCTCGACCTCCGACCGTCGACTTGTCCGTCCCTGCGACGCTTCACCACGCGGCTCCCCTGCATCGGCGCACCACCGCGAGACGCGGCGGTCTCGGTATGCCTTCCGATTGCTGGGGATGGCGATGCCAGCCGGGGGTTCGGGCTGGTCCGATCCACGATAGCACCCGGGCTCTGGCGGCCGATCAGGCGCTTGCGCGGCGCACGATCGGGAGCTGGACGCACGAGGCCGCCGCCGGCGTGTGGTGGATCGCCTGGTCGGCCTCGACGGTGGTGGCGCGAGCTGGCCGAGCGGCAGGCCGGTGTTGGGGTTGCGGTCGTAGCGGTCGAAGCAGCTCGACGAGACGTCGACGCGCAGGCGATGGCCCGCCGCGCACGACGTAGGAGGTTGCGTACAGGTCGATCTCGTAGGCGTCGACGCGCGCCCGGCTCGATCGGCGACGGGCGCGTCCATGCCGCGGCGGTACCGCGCCCGGACGATGCCGTCCTGGATCGGGTTGACCGTGCCGTCGGCGAACACGTCGCACAGCGGCGACCGTGAAGTCGGTGTCGGCCGCGCTCGTCGAGGCGTAGCAGGCGTCGCCGTCACCGGGCCGGTCAGCTCCAGCGCCGTCTCCAGCGGCTCGGACACGTAGCGGACGATGTCCGCCGCGGCCGTCCAGCCGGCGGCGGTCGCCGAGCGCCGTGCAGAGCGCCCAGCAGTTGGCCGCCGACCGTCTCGTCGACGGGGTCGGCCGGGTCGTAGGCGATAGGTGTCGGGCGCCTCGTCGGCCGCCGGCGCCTCGAAGCGAGAGGCGGCCGCCGGCGCGCAGGTAGAGCCGCGGTCGGCGCGCATGTCGGGCGGCGGCCAGGCCGGCTCGCGCCGCCAGCGCGTTGCGCCCGATCGTGAACACCTCGACGTTGCCCTCGCGCCCGAAGCCGTTGTCGGCGTCGCGCAGGTAGTGGTCGAAGAACGCCTGGTAGGCGTCCCAGCGATGGCCGGCGGTGCGGCGGCAGCTGCACGCAGACGGCGCGGTCGGTGTGCTCGGCCGAGCCCTCGTGGTCCCACGGCCCGACCAGCAGGTGCACCGTCTCGGGCCGCGGGTGGATGCTCAGCACGCATCGGCGTAGTCGCGCAGCTGCGGCGCCGATGTAGTTGTCGTACCAGCCGCCCCACGACAGCACCGGGCACGTCACCGCGGTGCAGCAGGTGCCGCAGGCCGCGCCGCCGCCACCACGCGCGCGTCCTCGAGGCGGCTCACGATCTCGCGCGAAGAACCGCGCCCTCGAGCCCGACCGCGGTCGGCCGATGCTCGCCGAGCGGCAGGTGGTACGGGTCGATGCGCGACAGGTCGGCGTACTCGCGGCGCGTCCATGGCCATCGCCCAGTAGCCCGTGGTGTTGAGCAGCAGCGCGCCCTGCCGGAACCACGACGCCGCGCCGGTCGACGCCGATGTCGCCGGGCGCGATGCACCGCACCGCCGGGTGCCCGCTGATCGCCGCGGCCCAGGAGGTGGCGCCGTAGTACGACTCGCCCCACATGCCGATGCGGCCGTCGCACCACGCCTGCGCGGCCGCCCAGTCGACGGTGTCGTAGCCGTCGTCGACCTCGTGCGCGCCGGGGTCGAACTCGCCCTCGGACGAGAACTTGCCGCGCACGTCCTGGACGACGCAGGCGTAGCCCTTGCGCGCGAAGAACTCGCCGACGACGTCGAGGCCCATGTCGGGCGTGCGCCGCCCGTACGGCACGCGCAGCACGATCGGCAGGCACCGGCGCCCAGGCCGACCGGCAGGTAGACGTCGGCGCCGAGCCGCACGCCGTCGCGCATCGTCGCGAACACGTCGCCGACCAGCGCCGTCTCGGCCGCGCGGTCCGGCGTGCCCGACGGGATCGTGAACGGCGTGTGCGCCTCGGCGGCGGCGGGGTGATAGCTCATGGCAACACCCTACCGATCGTGATATCGTGCGACAGCGGCTCCAGCACCCAGCCGCATGACGCCGATGAGATCCGGCGCACCGCAAGTCGGCCCCAACCACCGTGGCCGGCGATGAGCGACTGCCGAGGTGCTCCATGGTCGAGACCGAGACCGACGACCGCACGTCACGCTTCCCCCTGCCGGAATGGGCGGCATCATCTCCACCTGCCTGGACGGCGCCGGCACCTGGGTGATCGCCCTGACCGGCGAGCACGACGGCGTCGACCACGCCGTTCCTCGAGCCGCCGCACGTACAACGTCTGGCGGCGCTGCGACCTCGTGATCGTCGATCTCGCGGCGGCGACGTTCGTCGACTCGACGGTCGATCGACTGGCTGCTGCGCACGCGCGCCGCGCTGCGCTCGACCGGCCATCACGGCCTGCGGGTGGTGACGGGACCGCCCGGGAGCGTCGCGTCGCGACTGCTTCGGCCGGCTCAGCCCGGAGCTGCGCGAGCTGCTGTGCTGCCACGCGACGATCGAGGCCGCGGCCGGCGAGCGCCAGGCGGCCGAGGTCGCGCGCCCGGTCGTCCACGGGCGCCGCTCGACCGGGCCGGCTCGCCTCCGTCTTCGATCAGGTCGAGGCGCGCGCGTGGGTGCTCGCGGTGTGGATCGTGCGCGACGTCCAGCTCGCCGACGAGCTCGTCGTGTCGGTGTTCACCGACGGCCGGCGCCGACGCGCCGCCGCGTGACGACGATCGGCTCGTCGCCGACGTCCGCCGACTGGCGTTGACGTCGCGCCCGCTCACGCCCGCCCACGTCGCGGGCGAGGCAGTGCGCGAGGCGATCCTCGGCCTGCCGGACGCGCAGCGCGAGGCGGTCGAGCTGTCGCTGTTCGGCGGCCTCTCGATCGATGCGCTCGCCGCCGTCACGCACACGCCCGGGCGGACGTGATCGAACACCTCGTCGATGCGATGCGCGTGCTGCGGCCGCTGCTCGGCCGGCGCGCCCGGGACGGCGCCGCGCTCGCGTCGGCGCTGCCGGTGCCGTCGGTGCGGCTCGTACCGCCGGAGCGCCTCGCCGCCCGCAGCCGGGCCGACACGCGCCGCGGCGGCGCGGTGCGCAAGTTGAGTGCCGAGCGGTAGAAGGAGCTCGGCGGCTATCGCGCGTGGTCGACCGGCAGCGTCAGGAGCATCTGCACGCCCTGCTCCTCGTCGCGCTCGAACCCACACGCGGCGTAGAAGGCGATCGCGCCGGGGTTGTCGGCGAGCACCCACGTCTCGGCGATCCGCTCGCGCTCCATGTAGGCGCGCATGGCCTCGATCAGCGCCCTGCCGGCGCCGCGCCGGCGGGCATCCTGGCGGACGCCGATCTCGAACAGCAGCAGCTCGCGCGGCGTCTCGCTGCGGCGGCGCAGGACGTAGCAGAGGTTGAAGCCGACCACCTCGCGGTCGAGCTCGGCCACCCAGTGCAGCACGGCCGGATCGGCCAGGTACGCGGCCGCGTCGGCCGCGCCCGGAGGCGTCGACGGGTCGCCGCGACCCTCGAGGTCGAAGGCCGCTTCCTGCTCGCTCAGCAGCTGCAGCACCGGCTCGTCGCCGGGCCCGAGGAGGCGGACGGTGATCGTCATGCGGCCGCCACGATAGCGGCCTGTCGATTCCGCGCCCGCGCGGTTCGTCTGATTGCCGACCACCCCGAACAAGGAGTACAGCATGGGGACCTACCACCTGGCGTACAAGGGCGGCACGATGGCGGAGACCGAGGCGGAGCGCGAGGCCTCGATCGCCGCCTGGGGCACGTTCCTCGGCGGCCTCGGCGACTCGCTCGTCGACGCCGGCAACCCGTTCGGCCCGGCCGCCACCGTCGCGCCGTCGGCGCCGTCAGTGACGGCGCCGCCTCCGGCCTCTCCGGCTACTCGATCATCTCGTCCGGCAGCCTGGCCGCACGCGACCGCGACCGCGAAGGGCTGCCCGGTCCTCACCCAGGGCGGCAGCGTCGAGGTGCACGAGATCTTCCCGGTGATGTAGGCCGCCCGCCGGGTCGTGACGAGCCCCGTCACGGCCCGGCGCCGGGGTCGCGCACGGTCACGGGTGGAGCACCGATCTATGATGCGCCGCAGGGCAGGAGAACCACCGTGACGCCGCCTTCCGAAACCGTTGTCGAGATCGAACCCGGCTCGTTCGAGCGCGAGCTCCGCAGTGGAGCCGACGTCCTCGTCGTCGACGTCCGCAGCCGGGACGTCTTCGGCGGACTGGCACTGCCGGCGGCCGGGTGACGATCGTCAACATCCCCGAGGCCGAGGTCGTCGCCGATCCGCCGGCGGCGCTCGCCGGCATCGCCCAGGGTGCGCCGATGCGGGTGATCTGCGACGCCGGCAACGCCTCGCGGCGGGTCGCCGCCGTGCTCGAGCCGCTCGTCGCCGACGTGCGCAGCGTCCACGCCGGCATGATCGGGTGGTCGCGCGTCCTGCAGTACGACGACGTCCGGCTGCCGGGTGCGATCGCCGTCGTGCAGTTCCGCCGCGAGGCGCGCGGGTGTCTGTCGTATCTGGTCGCGGCCGACGGCGAGGCGCTGGTTGTCGACCCGGCGCCGGACGTGCGCGCGTACCTCGACGCGGCGGCCTGTCGCGGGCTGCGCATCCGGCACGTGCTGGACACGCACGTGCACGCCGACCATCTGTCGGGTGCGCGCGACCTGGCGCGGCGGGCGGGTGCGACGCTGCACCTCTCGCACCGGGCGCTGCGCCGGGGCATCACGTACGCGGCCGAGGTGGAGCGGGTCGGCGACGACGACGCGCTGGCGCTGGGCGGGCACGAGGTGCACGTCGTCGCGCTGCCGGGCCACACGTCCGACATGGTCGGCGTGCGCATCGGCGACGTCGCGCTGATCGGCGGCGACTCGCTGTTCCTCGACTCGGTCGCGCGGCCCGATCTGGAGGCGGGCGACGAGGGGCGGACGGGGCCGCACGGCAGCTGCACCGGACGCTGCGCGAGCGCGTCGCGACGCTGCCGCCGCGCATGTTCCTGCTGCCGGGCCACTACGCGGGCGGCCGTCTGGACGGCCCCTCACGGCCCGGTTCGACGATGCGCTGGCGGCGGTGCCGGAGGTCGCGCTGGACGAGGACGCGTTCGTCCGCCAGGTGCTGGGCGCGATGCCGCCGCGACCGCTCAACTACCTGGCCATCATCGGCGTCAATCTCGGCGACGACCTGGCGCCGGACGCAGCCGCCCGCCTCGAGGTCGGCGCGAACAACTGCGCCGCGAAGCGCGCGTAACGTCCGCCTCCGACAAATCGGCTGCCTGGCAGCCAATTGGTCGTCCCGGCTCACGGCGGTGCGTGGATCGGTCAGATCCGTGGGATCCGCGCGTGTTCGGTGACGCAGGTTTTGTGCCCGAAGCAGCACGGACCGTGTCCGATCGGCGATCAGCGGCCGGTCGCCAGGCGCTGCTCGCGCAGGGACTCGTCGAGCGCCGCGAGGGGAAGAGCGACCGGCGCGCCAGGCCTACGCGCCCGCACCGCCGTACGTGCCGAAGCTCCAGAGGTTGCCCTCCGGGTCGCTGACGGTGAACCCGCGCGAGCCGTAGTCCTCGTCGACGAGGCCGCGCACGACCGCCGCCCCGGCCGCCGTCGCGCGTGCGAACAGCGCGTCAGGGTCGTCGCAGACGATGTACACGGAGCCGGCGCCGGTCGGCCGGCGGCCGAACGCGGTGTCGTCCTTGCCGGCGGTGCCGACCATGACGCCGCCGCCGGCCGGCCAGCGCAGCTCGCCGTGCTCGACCACCGACGGGTCGTCGGCGCGGGTGTAGCGGACGCGCTCCTCGAACCCGAACGCGTCCTCGAGGAACTGCATGGCGGCCGGTGCGTCGTGGAAGACCATCGTCGGCCAGAGGTGGGTCGTCGTCTCGGTCATGACGTCATGGTCGGGGATCGACCTCCTCGGCGTCTTGGAAAGATGGAAGATCGCCGTCGGCGAGGCGTCCCGGCGAGCAGCCGGCCAGCGCCGCGAAGTCGCGCGTCAGGTGCGCCTGGTCGTAATAGCCGCAGACCGCGGCTACCTGCGCGATCGACACGTGCGGCGGTGTCGCGGCCATCATCCGGCGCGCCCGGTCGAACCGCGCCACGCGCGCCGCGAGCTTCGGCGTCAGCCCGTACTCGGCGGCGAACCGCCGTGCGAGGTGCTGCCGCGTCCACCCGATCGTGCGCGCGACGTCGCCCACCCGCACGGTGCCGCCCGTGCACGCCACCAGCTGCCAGGCGCGGCGCAGGGCCGGCTCGAGCGGGTCGTCGCGCAGCACGCGGCACAGCACGGCGTCGACGACGGCGAACCGCTCGTCCCACGTCGTGGTGCCCTGCAGGCGCTCCCACAGCTCGGTGCCGACCGGCCCCGCGACATCGGCCAGCTCGAGCGTCGTGTTCCAGAGCTCGGCCGCCGGCAGGCCGAACAGCGCGCGGCAGCCGGCGGGCGTCAGCTCGATCGAGACGCCCTCCTGGTTGCCGTCGTGCGCGATCAGCGCGTGCGACGCCTGGAGGCCGGCGAGCACGCAGCGGTACTGCCGGGAGCCTGGGCGGCGTCGGTCTGGGCGATCACGTCGATCTCCGGACCGATGCTGGCGATGAACGTCATGTGCCGCGAGGGCAGCCCGCGGTGCACCCCGGCGGGCAGGCCGGAGAGCCGGTAGCCGACGTAGCGCTCGACCGCCCGGGCCAGCTCCGGCGCCGGTCTGCGCGTCAGCCACTCGGTCTGCGGCTCGGCCATCCCCCGATGGTATCGCCGTCCGAAACCGGTCGGAGTACGATTTGCAACGCCGTTCCCGCCTTGCAGCGGCAGACGTTCGAGGAGGCGTGCGTGCTTGACCATGTCGTGATCGGCGTCGCGGATCTCGATCGCAGCCGCGCGTTCTACGAGGCAGCCCTCGCGCCGCTGGGCCTCCGGGTCGTGCTCGACCGCCCGGGCTACATCGGCTTCGGCGATCGCCGGCCGTTCTTCTTCCTCGCCGACCGCCCCGCGACGGCGCGGGTGCACGTCGCGTTCCAGGCGATCGCGCGCTCGGGCTGCGACGGCTTCTACGAGGCGGCCGTCGCCGCCGGCGGCACCGGCAACGGCGAGCCCGGCCCGCGTCCCGCCTACCACCAGCACTACTACGGCGCGTTCGTGCTCGATCCCGACGGCAACAACGTCGAGGCCGTCTGTCACGCCCCCGCGTAGTCGCCGCGAGCGCCTGCGCGCTCCATCGGTACGCTTGCCGCCGAATCCGCAGACGAGGAGCGACGAGATGGCAGGCGTCACACGGCTCGACCCGGAGGCACTCGCCTCCAAGCCCGAGGTGCAGGAGGGGCCGGCGCTCACGCGCACGGCCGAGCTGGCCGCGTTCGGCACCGGCCTCAGCGCCGGCGTCTGGTCGGCCGAGCCGCACGTCGAGCACATCGAGTCCTACCCGGTGGACGAGATCTGCGTGCTGCTCGAGGGCACGCTGATCCTGCGCACACCGGACGGCGAGGCGCAGACGTTCCGCGCCGGCGAGGCCTTCTCGATCGCGCGCGGCACGGAGTGCACCTGGGACCAGCCGGAGAAGCTCCGCAAGGTCTACGTGATCCGGGAGACGGCGGAGGGCTAACCGTCACCGCCGGTGTCCGGCGAGCAGCTTCTGCGCGGCCCGCTGGCGGCCGTGCTCGGCCCAGTTCTCGGGCGTGCCGCCATACAGCGCGTCGCGGAGCGTCGGGTCGGCGCCGGCCGCGAGCAGCAGCTCGATCGCGCCGACGTGGCCGCCCTGGGCGGCGAGGTGCAGCGGCGTCACGCCCTCGCCGTGGGTGGGACCGCCGAACGTCGAGATGCCGCTCGGGTCGGCGCCCGCCTGCAGCAGCGCGCGGACGGCGTCGATGCGGCCGAACGCGGCGGCCCACATCAGCGGCGTGCCGCGGTACACGTCGGCCTCGAGGTTCGCGCCGCGCTCGACCAGCAGGTTGACGGCCTCCGCGCGATCGGCGCGCGCGGCCCACGAGAGCGCCTCGTCCAGCACCTCCTGCGGGTCGTCCGACGGCTTCCAGAACGGGAAGCCACCGTGCGGGCGGTAGAACCCGCGGTGCGTTCCGGCGGCGGGGGCGAGCGTGCCGTCGGGCGCGACCAGCTCGGCGATCATGTCGGTCCGGCCGAGCCCCGCTGCGACGCGCAGGTTGCCCGGCGCGAGGCCGATCCGCTCCACCAGCGCGGGCGGTACCGGATGGCCCCAGAACAGCGCGATCACGAGCGGCGTGCCGCCGTCGCCGCGGGCGGACGTATCGGTCGGCGCGCCGGCTGCCAGCAACATCTCCGCCAGGTCGACGCGGCCGCTGTAGGCCGCCTGGTGCAGCGGCGTCCAGCCGTGCGCGTTGCCGCGGGCGGGGTCGGCGCCGCGCTCGAGCAGCAGCTCGACCAGGCGCACGTCGCCCGTGGAGCCGGCCATGCCCAGCAGGTCGTTGCCGTTCGTGCCGCGCAGCCCGACCAGCTCGGGCGAGCGGTCGAGCAGCGCGGCGAGCCGCTGCGGATTGCGCGCCTCGACCGCGTCGTACGCCCGCGCGAACGGCTCGCCCGACGCGCGCAGCGAGCGCACGTGGCGACCGAACGCCGACCAGCTCACGAAGCCGTGCTCGCGCGCCACCACCTTCCGGGCGCCGGTCTCGGTCAGCGGCGCGTTCCAGCGCGTGAACGCCGCCACGGCGCTGGGACTGGCGTCGAGCGCCGACTGCAGCAGACCCTTCGCCCGGTCGCGGTGGTAGTCGAGGTCGCCGCGGAACGCGTGCTGCAGATCGGGGCCGTGCGCCGCGACGCGGTCGATGTAGGCGCGCAGCTGCGCCCAGCTCGGGAAGCCGTGCTCGCGGGCGATGACGAGCTGCGCGTCGGCCAGCACCGGCACGTCGCGGGGGTGCGGGTGCTGCGACTGCAGGCGCTGCGACGCAGCCGGATCACTCGCGCGCAGCGCGCGCAGCAGCTCCTTGGCGCGGCGCTGGAGCTGCTCCAGGCTGGGCGAAGCGGGAAGGCTCGGGCTCACGATCTCCTCCGTTCTCGAAGGCCCGGTGTCCGCGGCGTCGGGCGAGAAGGGAGGTGACGGCCGGTCGACTGCACTGTGGGGTGGGCTCGGCCCTTTCCGCGGACGGGACGCGGCCCCGGGCCGCGCTGGCGGAACCGTAGCGCGTCCGGGCGTCAGCGCAGCGGCGGCGACGTCGCGTCGTCGGCGGCGCGCGGGCCGAAGATGCGCCGGTCGGTCTCGGCGATCGCCACGTCGTTGATGCTCGCCTCGCGGCGGCGCATGCGGCCGTCGGCGGCGAACTCCCACAGCTCGTTGCCGTACGACCTGAACCACGAGCCGGCCGCGTCGTGCCACTCGTACTGGAAACGCACGGCGATGCGGTCGTCGCCGAACGTCCACAGGTCCTTGCGCAGCACGTAATCCAGCTCGCGCTCCCACTTCTGCGTCAGGAACGCGACGATCTCGTCCCGGCCGCGCAGGAACTCGTCGCGGTTGCGCCACTCGGAGTCCTCGGTGTAGGCGAGGGCGACACGCCGCGGATCGCGCGAGTTCCAGGCGGCCTCGGCGGCCAGGGACCTTCTGGCGGGCGGCGGCCTCGTCGAACGGCGGCACGGGCGGGCGGGTGTCGGACGTCATGCCGCGGCCACCCGTTGCCTCGCTAGGCCGGGAGCTCCGCGTCGGCGACGTCGAGCGGCGCGAGGATGCGCGCGGCCAGCTCGGGCGAGCACCCGCGGGCGCGCAGCTCGAGCAGCTCGTGGAGGTCCCACCGGTCGTCGCTCGCGAGGCGGAGCGCCAGGAACTCGTCGAATCCGACCGCCGTCAGCTGGTCGAAGCGCCAGCGGGCGACGGGCTCGAGGGTTGAGGTCAGATGTTGCACCTGCATGGTTCGTGGTGCCCGCGAAATCGGTTTTCTACTCGTCGACCGCGCCGGGCGACGTCGGGTGGAGAGCCAGGTAGCGCAGCAGGTCGGCATCGGTGGAGCGGAGCACGTCGACCGGCTCGCCGAAGCAGGTGCAGAGGTCGACGACCGCCTCCGATCCGGTCAGCGTCCGGACGCGCCAGATCGCACCGGTCTGCTCCCAGCGCTCGAGCACCTCGATGGTCGCGTCGCCCATGTCGCGGATGGTGCCATCATCAGCCCGATGGCAGCCGAACCGCTGATCGACCGGACGCACGCCGACCTGCTCGACGCGTTCGCCGCGCCGGTCGCCACGCCGGGCGGCATCAGCGCCGCGGCGCTCGCGGCCGCCATGGCGGCCGCCCTCGTCGAGCGTTGCGCGGCCACGGCGCCGGCCGTCCGCGACCGCGCCGGCGAGCTGCGCGCCGAGCTGGCGGCGGTGGCCGACGACGATGTCCCCGTGCTGCACGCCCTCGCCACGGCCGCGCCGGCCGATCGCGTCGCCGCGGCCGCCGCGGCGTCGGGCCCCGCCGCGCGGCTGCGCGATGCCGCCACCGAGGTGGCATCTCTGGCGCGCACGATGGAGGGGGACGGGCCGCTACGGCTGCGGGGCGAGGCGCTCTGCGCCGCCCTGCTGGCCGAGGCCGCTGCCGCCACCGCGGTGGCGGTGATCGCCGCGAATGACGACTACCAGCGCTTCGTGTAGCCCGTCCTCAGGTCGGGCGACGGTCTGCGCCAGGCGGCCGTCGCCGCCGCGGCCTGCAAGCCACCTCCTAGCCGTAACGTTATAGTTACCGCAGATGCACGCGCTCGACGCCCTCGGCAGCCCTGTGCGGCGTGACATCCTGCGCGAGCTGCAGGGTGCGCCGCTGACGGTCGGCGAGCTCGCGGCGCGGTTCCCCGTCAGTCGGCCCGCCATCTCGCGGCACCTGCACGTGCTGCGTGCGGCGGGCCTGGTCGAGCTCCGGCCCCAGCGCGGTCGCGGCGTGTACACCGTCCGCGTCCAGGGCTTCGCGTCGGTGCGCGACTTCCTGGACGGGTTCTGGGATGTCGCGCTGGCGCGGCTAGAGCAGATCGCCCGCGATGATTGAGAAGTCGGTGGTGCTGCCATGCGGTCTGGAGCGGGCGTTCGCGCTCTTCACCGGTGAGATCTCGCGTTGGTGGCCCCCGGAGCGCCGTCACACGGGTGACCCGTCGAGCCAGATCACGCTCAGCGCCGGTGGCGCGTTCTTCGAGCGGGCGGCGGACGGGACGACTGTCGACCTCGGCCGCGTGCGGGTCTGGGAGCCGCCGGCGCGACTGGTGCTCGACTTCTACCCGGGCACCGATCCCGAGCATCCAACCGCCGTCGAGATCGCCTTCTCGCCGGATGGGGACGGGACGCGGGTCCGTGTGCTGCACGGCCCCACCGCCGCCAGCGCGACGCTGTTCGACCAGCGCGCGCCCACGTTCGCGCGGTCGTGGGACATCGTCCTCGGCGGCCTCGCGTCGCGCGCGACTTGCTGAGTCAGTAACATCGATGTTACCGTCCCGACTCGGCGACGAGGGAGCGGACCATGACTGGAGCGGACGTCAGTGGCGCGGGCACGCGCGAGGAGCCGTGGGTGCTGAAGACGCCGCCCGGGCAGTCGGAGTACCAGGCCTTCCGCGACGAGGGGCTCGATCCGCCGGCGCTGGTCGTCCAGGTCGGCAAGACCGAGCTCCGCTACCACCTGCGCTGCCTCGACGACCTGCACGCGATGCTCGCCGCGGCCGGCGACTGGATGCCGCTCGGCAGCGCCGACGAGCAGAAGCCGGCGGCGGCGGGAACCGTCGAGGCCTGGGCGCGCGCCGACGACAACCCGGTCGGCGGCTGGTACGGCCTGAAGAAGGGCCTGCGCGGCCGGTTCGCCAACTACGTGCCGCCGGTGATGGAGGTGCTCGGCCTGGCCGAGGTCGAGCACAACCCGCGCAACAACCGGATGCGCGCCCTGTAGCGGGCGGCCGGGTTCGGGTAGGGTCTCCGCATCCGCCCGGGAGAGATCGTTGCCCGAGATCTGCCGCCACCTCGACCAGCTCGGCGATGTCGGTCCCGACGCCGACGGCGTCTGCCCCGACTGCGTCGCGATCGGCTCGCGCTGGGTGCACCTGCGCATGTGCCTCGTCTGCGGGCACGTCGGCTGCTGCGACGACTCGCCCAACCGCCACGCGACGGCCCACTTCCACGCCACCGATCATCCGCTGATCCGCTCGCTCGAGCCGGGCGAGGACTGGTGCTGGTGCTACGTCGACGAGGTGCCGTTCGTGCTGGAGCCATGACCGCGAGCCTGCTGATGCGGGTCGAGCTACCGCGCGAGACGCCCCTGCCCGTGTGGCCCGCGGGGACGACGGTGCGGGGCTTGGACCCCGCCGGCGGGCGGCGCCTGCACGCCCTCCTCGAGCACGGCTACCGCAACGGCGGCGGCAGCGTCGCGCCGTTCGAGGCCTGGCTGCCGGCGCTGACGGGCGACCGCGAGTTCGATCCGGCGACCTGCTTCCTGGTCGTCGCGGACGACGATCTCGCCGCCGGCTCGATCTGCTGGACGAGCGGCTTCGTGAAGGATCTCGTGGTGCACGAGTCGTGGCGGCGCCAGGGGCTCGGCGAGGCCATCCTCCAGCTCGCGTTCCGGACGTTCCAGGAGCGCGGCGCGGCGCGGGTCGACCTGAAGGTGGAGGAGCAGAACGCCGGCGCGATCCGCCTGTACGAGCGCGTCGGCATGCACCGGGTGGAGCGCCTCGCGTGAGCGACGACATCGTCGACCGCGCGCTCGCGCACCGGCGCGCCGGCGACGACGACGGCTTTCGCCTGGCGTTGCACCCGTACCTGCACTGGACGACGGCCAACGGCGCAGAGGTGCGCGGCCGGCGGAACGTGCTCGCGATGCTCGCCGGCCGCGAGGACCTGGGCCGGCCGTCGTCGGTCGAGCTGCGCGACGGCCAGATCTACCGCTGGGCGGAGTAGCTCAGCGCTGCGAGCGGAACGCGGCCAGGCCGCGCTCCCAGGCGGC
This sequence comes from uncultured Actinomycetes bacterium, assembly GCA_963722525.1. GTDB lineage: Bacteria > Actinomycetota > Thermoleophilia > Gaiellales > F1-60-MAGs149 > VFJZ01. Next base: position 3,884,055 of record CAVRMM010000002.1, read on the forward strand.
GTCGAGGTCGGCGCCGGCCGGGAAGCGGTTGTCGAGCTCGAGGATCGCCATGCCGTGCGCGAACGCCCAGGCGGCACGCGCCAGGTCGACGTCGCGGCCGGCCGCCTCGTAGATCGTGCGGCCCGCCTGGTCCTCGGCCCCGGTCGTCAGCAGCTCCCGGTGCAGCTCGTGCGCGGTCATCAGCCGGTACAGGTGGGGATGGGCGATGGCGAACGAGCGGTAGACGCCGGCAGTCCTGGTGAGCGGGTCGCCCGGGTCGGCCGCGGCCGCCTCGAACGCCTCGGCCAGGCGCTCGAAGCCGAGCGAGATGATGGCCGCCTCGAGCGCGCGCTTGTCGGGCACGTGCTCGTAGAGCGACGGCGCACGGATGCCGATCTGGTCGGCGATGCGCCGCATCGACAGCGCGGTGGGACCCTCCGTCTCGAGCAGCTCCATCGCCACCTCGATGATCTGGCGCGCGCGGGGCGTGCGGACTTCAGGCTCCCGGGAAGCCATCGCGCGTCCGCAGGCCGTAGCCGACGGCTCGGTCGAGGGAGACGTGGAACGCCCAGATCAGCGCGCCCACCACATACCCGGTTCCCACCAGCCCGGCGGTGGCCGCGATGCCGAGGGCGAGTGGCAACCAGAAGCGGTGGAGCAGGTTGTAGAGACCGACGGCGCGCGGGTGCAGCCGACCTCGCTCGAGGTCGCGGCCGATCCCGAGGAAGAGCGCGAGGTCGGGTCCGAGACCGAAGGCCGCGAGCTGCCAGTAGCCGGTGTCGCTACCGATCGCGGTGGCGATGGCCAGCACGAGGAGGGCGATGGCGGCGGCGCCGTAGGCGAGGCGGCGGAGCGGATGGTGGCGGGCGAAAATGGCGGTCGTCATGCGGATTTCCTTTCCCTAACGGTGTTAGGTAGATCGTAGCCTGGCGCTGTCAGGTACGTCAAGTGGGTTGCCGACGTTTGCCGTCACGCACCTCGGGAAGCTGAGGGCATGAGGGTCGAATCGGACATTCCCATCGAACGATGCTTCCCGCAGCAGGACCGGGGCGCGCCCCGTGCTGCGCGCGCCGTCGTGGCGGGCATGGATGACATCGGCGATGGAGTTCGCTGCGATCTGACGCTCGTCGTCTCGGAGCTGGTCGCGAACGCGGTTCGTCACGCCCCGGCGACCGACGACGGCGAGATCGAGCTGGTGATCGCCCGCCGCGACGGGCATATCCACGTGGAGGTGCGCGATCCGGGCAGCGGGTTCGATCCGACACCGGATCCCACCCGCGAGGGCGGCCTCGGCCTGGTCACCGTCTCCCGCGTCGCGCGGGAGTGGGGCATCCAGGGCGGAGATCGCACCGTCGTGTGGTGCAACCTCGACGCCGGCTGACGTTTCTCTGACTCGGGTCAGGAAACGGGACACCCGCCATCCGAGCCGACTGTCGCGCGGAGAGCGACAGATCGCGCGACCTGCGCGGCTTCCGTGTGAGAAACGTTCTGGGGTCTGACCCCAGAAGCGGCGTTGATGGGGTCAGACCCCGCATCGGCGGCACGAGCTCGGCCGGAGATTCGGCCTACAACGCAGAGCGCCGGGGCCCTTGCCGGCCCCGGCGCTCTGCCCTGCCCCGCGTTCCCTGCGGGCTAGCGGTGCCCGTTGGCGAACTCCTCGCCGCGCTCCTTCACGTGCGTGACGCGGTCGCGCAGATCGCTCTCGCGAACGCGATCGGCCATGACCACGCCCGTGTGGCGGGCGCGCTCGGCCGCCGCGTCGCCGAGGTCACGCGCCTTGCTCCCGACCCGCTCCAGGTTCTCGCGGCGGAGGAGATCGAGGAGGATCCCCACCAGCGAGCCCGTCAGACCCCCGATGACCAGTCCCTTCCAAACATTGCGCATCTTCGTCCCCTCTCGGGTGAAATCGTTGCGTAGAGGTTCCCCTGCCGGGCCGTTGCAAAACGTCGTTTTGCCGTACGCATGGCGGGCAGACCCTCCCATGTCCGTCGAGACAGGCACCGATCTCCGCCCCATCCTGATCTTCTTCGGGTCGCCGACATCGGGGCCGTCACGGCGGATGGAGGCCTTCGTCGACCAGGTGCTGCAAGCCCGGCGCAACCACAGACGTTCCGCCGGCGCAAGGTCGACATCGACGAGCAGCCCGACCTGGCCGAGCGCTTCGGCGTCCAGCACGCACCGACCATCGTCGTGGTGGACGGGACGCGCGTAGCCCGCCGCATCGAGGGCCGGATCGGCGTGCAGGAGCTGCGCGACCAGCTCGCCGACTGGCTGCGCTGAGCGGTCAACCGGCCGCGGTCGACGCGTCGAGCAGGTCGAGGAGGTACGCCTCGGTCTCCCGCAGGCCGTCGATCATCGCGGGGGCCTCGAGGTGCGTCGTCTCCAGCGTGCCGGCGCGGAACGCATCGAGCACCGTCGGGTGGATGTAGGAGGAGCGGCACACGGCCGGCGTGTTGCCGAGGTCGTGGGCGACGACGCGGATGGCCGCGTTCTGCCGGCGCGTGGTATCGGCCTCGCTCTCGCCGGTGCCGATCTCGCCGAGCAGCCCGGCCGCGAGCACGCTCGCGCCCCAGGTGCGGAAGTCCTTGACGGTGAAGTCCTGGCCGGCCAGCTCGCGCAGGTACTCGTTCACGTCCTCCGAGCGCACGTCGCGCTCGGCGCCGAGCTCGTCGAGGTAGCCGAACAGCTCCTCGCCCGGCAGGTCCTGGCAGCGGCGGACGATGCGGGCCAGGCGGCGGTCGGCGACGCGGACGGCGTGGTCGCGGCCGTGCTTGCCGCGGAACGACAGCAGCACCTGGCCACCGCGCACGCTGGCGTGCTCGTTGCGCATCGTGCTGGCGCCGAACGAGGCGTTGAGACGGGCGTACTCGTCGTTGCCGACGCGCATCAGCGTCACGTCGATCAGGTGCAGCACCGCCGCCAGCACCTTCTCGCGCGGCAGCCCGCGCAGGCTCAGGTCGCGCTCGACGCGCTCGCGCAGGGCGGGCAGAGCGCTGCCGAACGGCACCATCCGGTCGAACTTCGTGGCGTCGCGGACGTCGCGCCAGCCGGGGGTGGTAGCGGTACTGCTTGCGACCCCGCGCGTCGCGGCCGGTGGCCAGCAGGTGGCCGTTCGGGTTCGGGCAGATCCACACGTCGGTCCAGGCCGGCGGGATCGCGAGGGCCGCGATACGCGGAGTCGATCCGCTTGCGGTCGCGGATCGTCGTGCCGTCGGGAGCGCGGTACGAGAAGCCGCGTGCCCGAGCGGCGACGCGTGATGCCGGGCCGGTCGTCGGTGACGTAGCGCAGGCCGGCTGCCTCGGCGGTCGACACGTTGTCGAGGGGAACGGGAACGGGCGCGACGGAGCGTCTCCGCTTCGTCGCGCCCGCCATTGCTATCGAACCTCGTCCGGCGCGCTGTGGGTCACGAGCTCGTCGAACAGCGCGCGGTAGTTCGTGAGCGCCTCGCGCAGTTCCTCGGTCGACGCATCGCCGACTCGCGCCCGGATCGCGACGTCATGGGCCGCGCGATAGCGCTCCACGGCCTCCGGGTAGTCGACGGAGACGTCGCCGACGCGCTGGTCGAAGTCGCCGTCGGCCTCGCCGCGGTCGCGCATCACGCGGCGGATCAGCACGTCGGCCTCGTCGATCGCCTGGGCGGGATCGTCGACGAAGACCGCCTGCGCCTCCCGCCAGTGCTCGAGGTAGTCGATCCGCGTGTCCTCGGAGAGGGGGTGCAGGTCGAGATGCTCGTGCCGGGTCTCACGCTCGGCGGCTCGCGCGCCGCCGGCCGGCTCGACCGTCCGTTCGTACTCCGGACCGAAGTGGTCCTGCGGCTCCTGCGAGCGCTCCCGGCGGGACTTGAGGGAGACCACGGCGATCGCTGCGGCCACGAGGGCCGCGAGGATGATGATCCAGATCAGGGTTCCCACGGTCGCTCCTCCCAGGGACTAGTGCGTGGCCGAGCGAACGCGATCGGCCACGTCGTCAGCGCGCTTGCCGAGGTCGTCGGTGGCGCTACCGGCCATATCCATGGCGCGGCCGCGCAGATCGTCGATCTTGCTCTTCTTGAACGTGCGCTTGTTGAGCTTTCCCGACTTCGCTGCCCAGATGGCGCCGACGGCGATGGCGAGGATGGCGAGGATGCGCATGGTGTCTCCGTTTCGATTGGTCCACGGGTAGTAACCCGAGAGGGCCTCGGGCAAACACCGGCATCCGCTCAGATGGGGCGCGGCTCCGGCGCCTCGGGGCCCGGGATCGGCGCCGGCGGGCCGGGGTTCGGCGGCTGCGGCGTCTCCACCGGACTGCCCGGCTCCGGCGGCAGCTGGTTCGGCGGCTGCGGGTCGCCGGTCGACGGCGGGCCGGGATGCGGGACTGGCGGTTCGGGCACGTACGACATGCGGACTCCTGGTTCGGATGCGTGCAAGGAGTGACGTTCCACCGCTGCCCGCCCTGAAACCGCGTCGGTGCGCCGCCGTGGACGGTTCACTCGCCACGGGTCGGGGACTACGACGTATGGACGCTGACGGACACGCCACCACCTCGCACGATCGCGGCGCCGAGGGGGCTCCGCGAGCGACCTCGTCCAGCGCGGCCCGGCCGTCGCCGGAGGCGCGGAAGCTGCTCGGCATCTACCTCTCCGACCATCACGCCGGATCGACCGTCGGCGTCGAGCTCGCGAAGCGCGCGGCGCGTCATAACGCCGGGACGCGCATCGGCGCCGTGCTGGATGACGTCGTCGTCGAGATCGAAGCCGACCGGCGCATGCTCGAGCGGCTGATGGCGTCACTGGAGGTCGAGACGTCGCCGATCAAGCGCGCGAGCGCCCTCGTGGTCGAGCGAATCGCCGCGCTGAAGACCAACGGCCGGCTGTTCACCTACTCGCCGCTGAGCCGCGTGATCGAGCTCGAGGGGCTGGCGCTGGGCATCCTCGGCAAGCTGGCTCTGTGGGAGGGCCTCGCCGGCGTGCCGGCGCTGGAGGGCGTGGCGGGGCTCGATTTCACCGACCTGGCGAGCCGCGCGCGCAGCCAGCACGACGCCGTGGAGGAGTGCCGCCGGCAGGCGGTCGAGCAGGCGTTCGCCGCCTGAGCTACGGCGTCGACGCCGCCTCGGCCCGGGCCTGGCGGCTCGTCTCCGCCTCGATCTCCGCCCCGACCAGCAGCGCCAGGCTGGAGATCCACAGCCACGTCAGCATGATGATCACGGCCGACAGCGAGCCCCAGGCCTTGTTGTAGGACCCGAACTGGCTGGCGTACAGCGCGAAGCCGCCCGATGCCGCCAGCCAGATCGCGACCGCGACGATGCCGCCGATCGACACCAGCCGGCCGCGCGCCTGGCCCCCCGCCGGCCCCAGGTAGAGGATCCCGGCGAAGGCCCCGAACAGGCCGAGCAGCAGGATCGGCCACTCGGCCACCCACCAGACCCAGCTCACCAGGCCGGGCTCGCCGATCGCGTTGCCGACCCACTCCGAGAGCTGCGGCCCGAGGACGAGCAGTCCGAAGGCCAGCGACACGGCGACCGCGACCAGGAGGAGCATCTTGATCGCCGTCAGGCGCTGCTGGACGAAGTTGCGGTCCTCCTCGCGGTCGAACGCGATGTTGAGCGCCCACATCAGCGTGGTCATGGCGCCGGTCAGCGTCCAGACGGCCAGCAGCGAGCCGACCACGATCATCACGACGCCGCCACCGCCGGCCTGCGTGGTGCGGACGAGGCTGTCGGTCAGCAGCGCGATCGCACTGGCCGGGACGATTCCCTCGAGGTGGGTCAGCATCTGCTCCACGTCGGCGGGGTCGGCGACCAGGCCGAAGACGCCGAGCGTGACGAGCAGCGCCGACGGGATCGCGAGGAAGCCGTAGTAGGCGAGGGCGGCCGCGACGTTGGTGAGGCCGCTCTTCGACGCCCGCCGGAGGCCGTGCCAGGCCGTGCGGAGGATCACGTCGGCGTCAGCCGGCGATCCCGCCGGAGCTCGACGGTGGATCGCTGGCCGGGTAGGAGTCGGCGAGCGCGCGATCCTGACCCTGCAGGCGCCGGTCGCCGGGCACGCTGATGCGCGCGACGGCGGAACCCGTCACCTCGTGCGGTGCATTCCGCGCCAGATCGGCCTGCGTGATGATTCCCACCAGCCGGCCGTCGGCGTCGACGACCGGGAGCCGCCGGACCTGCGACTCACCCAGCAGGCGCGCCGCCTCGTCCAGCGGCGCGTCGGCCGTGACCGAGCAGAGGTCGGCCGACGCCACCTCGCCCACCGGCGTGTCGGGGCCGCGGCCGGCGGCCAGCACGCGAACGACCAGGTCGCGATCGGTGACGATGCCGGCCAGCTTGCCGTCGCTGACGACGGGCAGCGCGCCGATGTCGGCGTCGGTCAGCAGGGCGGCGGCTTCCGCGACGGACGCGTCGGGGCCGATCGTGACGGGGGACGCCGACATCACGGTGCGGACCAGCGTGTCGGCCGTGCGCGCTTCAACCATGTCCAGGGCTCCCCGCGGGCGGTGCGAGGGAAACCCGCCGGGCCGGTGCGCCGGGTTTGAGAGCTCGCCGAACGGTGATTCCCCGAACGTCTACCGAGGAGCCACGATGACCGACGATCCCGCGCGCGACCACACCGACGACGACGAGCAGGGCGACGGCACCCTCGGGCCGGGAACGACCGCCGGCGGCGGCTCGGTGCGCGCCGGTGAGCGGGTGGACGACGATGCTGCCGCGGAGCGCGAGGCCGACGCTCCGCGCGATCGCGACTAGCGAGTCAGAAGAGCCCGCCCAGGAACCGGCCGATCGCGATCGCGGCCAGGCCGGTGACGACGCTGACGACGATGTTCGCCCAGGCATTGAATGGTCGGCGCCCATCGACCTCGCGGTGCGTCTCGAGCATCCAGGCCGAGAACGTGGTGTAGGCGCCGAGGAACCCCGTCGCCGCGACGCGGTAGGCGTCGCCGTCCAGGGTGGCGCCGACCAGTACGCCGAGCGCCAGCGTCCCCGACAGATTCACGACCAGCGTGCCGAGCGGATGCCCGCGCCGCCGGGACACCCGCGCGTGGAGCAGGAACCGTGCGCAGGCGCCCGCCGCCCCCGCGACACCCACGCCGAGCCACACCCCCACCGCCGCCGTCACGCAACCGCCCTCCGCCGGGCCAGGCCGGCCGCGGCCGCCACGCAGACCAGGCCGAGGGCGATGCTCACGGCCACGTAGGCGGCGGCGAGCGGGTACGCCCCTTCGTCGAGCATCTGCAGCACCTCGAGCTGCAGCGTCGAGAAGGTCGTCAGCGCGCCGCAGAAGCCGGTGCCGACGAACAGCCGCCGGTGGTGCTCCCGGTCGCCGAGGCGGGTCGCCGTGTAGCCGAGGACGAAGGCCCCGGCGAGGTTGGCCGCAAAGGTCGCCCAGGGCCACGCGCCGGGGGCGTGCGTGACCTGGTCGGAGAGCACGGCCCGCGCCAGTGCGCCGACGAACCCGCCGGCGCAGACGGCGAGCATCTCGCGCCGGTCAGCCACGCCGGCATCATCGCCGACGGTCTAGTCCCGCGAAGCCTCCCGGTGCGGCTGCTCGCGGACCCACAGCGGCACGGCGAACCACGTGACGCCGAACACCAGCGCCATGCCGCTCGTCAGAAGCACCGCGATGGTGGTCGTGAAGATGAACGACGAGATCAGCGCGACGGCGGCAGTGAGCGCGGTGGCGAGCAGGACCATGCCGGCAATCGCGAACTTGGTGCCGAGCCACACGAGCTCCGACTTGCGCTTCTGGCGGAACAGCACGCGGTGGTGGACGGACGGTGCGATCAGCAGCGCCGACGCCAGCCCGGAGCACAGCAGCGCCACCAGATAGATGTCGCGCTGGATTGCCGTGAGATCGGTGAAGCGGCTGTTGAACGGCACCACGAGCAGGAAGGCGAACAGCACCTGCACCCCGGGCAGCGCGACGCGCAGCTCCTGCAGCAGCTGGTCGAGGTTGCGGTTCAGCCGCTCCTCGGGGGTCTCCTCGGACTCGCGCGTCGTGCGCTGCGCGGGTGGCGCGGCCTCGTGGTCGTCGATCTCCATCTCCCCCCGGGTCGGGGACATCGTGCCACGGGACGGTGGCGGCGGGTTTCACGGCGACGCCCGCGGGCACCAAGCGCTCGTCCGCAACGTTGCAGGAGGCGACATGCCACCCCGTGGGGTCAAAGAGGGATCCAAGCGCGATCGTCAGTACGAGCACATCAAGGACAGCCTCCGCGAGCGCGGCGAGTCCGAGGACACGGCCGAGGAGATCGCTGCGCGCACCGTGAACAAGGAGCGGGCGCGGAGCGGCGAGGCGGCCACGGCCTCGAAGACCTCGACCGACGATATCTCGTCGGGTCGCCGGGGCGGCCAGCGCTCCCACCGCAAGGGGCCGCGCGGCCGCACGAAGGCGCAGCTCTACAGCGAGGCGAAGCACCTCGGCATCAAGGGCCGTTCCAGGATGCGCAAGGCCGAGCTGCAGCGGGCCGTCGAGGAGAAGAAGTCCAAGCGCTCGTAGCCCAGGCGCCAGCGCACTCCGTTGCGTGCCGTGGGGTGCCCGAGTAATCTCCGATTGAATGGCTGGACCACGCGTTCTCCGGTGGTTTTCGCCTGGTATCGAAGGACACCCGTGCGACGACTAGGGTCTCAGCAGCCGCCCCGCGGCCCGTCGTCCGACGGGTCCGCTGGCGTCACCGCGCTCCGGGGCCGCGTCCTCGTGAGCGCCCTGGCGGGGGTGCTGGTGGTCGTCGCCGTCGCGGCGGTCCTGGCGTGGGAGCAGTACGACGACACGCGGACGACGGCGCTGAACACGGTGCAGGTCCGGGCGAACCTCGCCGGCACGCTGCTGGACACCTACTTCGCCGGCCAGATCTCGGGCTTGCAGGCGATGGCGGCGGCGCCGGCGGTGGTGGATCAGGACGAGGCGGCAATGCTCGCGTACTTCAAGCGCATCCAGCCGCCCAGTGGCCTGGCGTTCACGGGCGGCATCGGCTGGGTCGACCTGACGGGCGCATCGCGGGTCTCGACCTCGGCGGGCTCCTCCGCAACGCCTGCGGTCAACGTCGCCGACCGCTCGTACTTCAAGGCCGTCGTCGATACGCAGAAGCCGTTCATCAGCGAGGGCCTCACGACCCGGCGGTCGGGTGAGCACGCGGTCGTCATGGCCGTGCCGACGCTCGACGCCGCCGGCAAGCTGAGCGGCGTGCTGGCCGGGGTACTCCTCGTCAGCCCGACGCCGAACCAGTCGAACGGCATCGATCTCGGGTTCGCCGGCCTCGCGGTGTTCGATCGCACCGGGCAGTCGGTGCTCGCGGGCTTCGCCAAGCCGCGGAACCCGGCACTGCTGGAGCGGCTGCGCAAAGACCCGGACGGCGGCGTGATCGGCTCGACCGAGGGCTTCGATGGCGCCGCCGACCACGTCGTGGGATACGCCACCTCCAGAGTGCCGGGATGGACGGTGGCGATCGACCAGCCCCGCTCCACGGTGCTGGGTGCGGCGCGGCGCAGCCTGTGGCTCGCGCTCGCCCTGATCGCCGGGGTCGCGATCATCGTTCTCCTGCTGGTCCTCCGCACCGTGCAGCGCGCCCGCCGCGCCGCGGAGCGCCAGGACGTGCTGGCGAGCCAGCAGCGTGAGCTGGCCGGCGCGCTGGCGTCGGCCTCGGCCGCACAGGAGGCGTCGTCGGCACTCGCGGCGTCGCTTGCGGCCGTGTTCCCGGACGCGCTGGCCGTCGTCGCCCTGGCGCCCGACGACCGGCTCGGCGTGCGGATCGCGGCGACGGCGGGCGGCCCGTTCGACCGCGCCGTGCACGGCGCGGCCGCGAACGAGCTGCTCGAGGCCGCGTATGGCGCCGACGGGCCCGTGGCGCTCACGGACGAGGCGCACCTGCGAGCCGTTGCACCGCACGTGGCGACCGCGTTCGCCGGCGCCATCCGCTCGTCCTACGCGACCGCACTGGTGGCGCCTGACAGTGACCGGGTCGGCGCGCTGGCCCTGCTGTTCCGAGATGAGCGGACGCTCGACGATGCCGAGCAGGACCTGGTGGCGGAGCAGGCCGGTCAGTCGGCGCTGGCCGTCCAGCGCACCCGCGAGCGGGAACGCGACCACGAGGCCACCACCCGTCTGCAGCGCAGCCTGCTGCCCGAGCGGCTCCCGGGCGTGAAGGGCCTGGACGTCGCGGCGCGCTACAACGCGGGCGGCACCGGCCTCGAGATCGGCGGCGACTGGTACGACGTCGTGCACCGCTCCGACGGGCTCGTGCACCTCACCGTCGGCGATGTGGCCGGTCGCGGCATCGGCGCGGCGGCGCTGATGGGGCAGCTGCGCAACGCGTTCCGCGCCTACGCCCTCGACCACGCAGCGCCCGCCGAGATCGTGGAGCGGCTCCTACGGCACGTCCGCGGCGACGAGATGGCGACGGCGGTCATCGTCACGCTCGACCCGCATTCCGGGGAGGTGCGGTACGCCTCGGCCGGGCATCCGCCGCCCATGGTGCTGGATGAGCACACCGGCGTGGTGTCGTTGCTCGACGCCCCCAGCGCACCGCCGCTCGGCGCACCCGATTCCACCCCCGTCACCGAGGGGCGCGTCCAGATCGTCCCGGGGTCGACGATCGTGCTCTACACCGACGGCCTGATCGAGCACCGCGGCGCCAGCATCGACGACGGCATCGCGCAGGTCTCGGAGACGCTCTCCGCCAACGCCTCGCTCGACGCCGGCTCGCTCGCCGACGTGGTGCTGGAGCGAGCCGGAGCGGGCGGCGACCTGGCCGACGACATCGCGCTTCTCATCGTCCGCTACACGGGCAGGCCCGTCCCGCGAGCGGACGGCCCGGCCGCTGCGGGCGCGACCTCAGTCTTCAGCGCCGGCGGGTAGCGGCTCGGCCGGGGGCGCGCCCTCCGCCGCGGCTTCGTCCGGCGGTTCGGGACGCTGGCGCAGGGCATTGCCCGGCCAGCCGGCGACCGGGCCGAGGCTCGTGATCAGCGACGGCACCAGCAGCGAGCGGACGATGAACGCGTCGATGAGTACGCCGGTGGCGAGGGCCACCGCGAGCTGCTGGAGCGCGACGACGGGCGCCAGCGCCAGCAGCGCGAAGCTGCCGGCCAGCACGAGTCCCGCCAGCGTCACCGGCTTCGCCGCTGCGGGCACCGCGACCGCGACGGCGTCGGCGACCGGACGGATGCGGGCCTCCTGCCAGATTCTGCCTACGACGAAGACGTTGTAGTCGGAGCCGAGCGAGAGCAGCAGTACCGCCGCGGCGAGCGGCGTGTAGTAGGCGACGTCGCCCCAGCCGAGCAGCTGCGACACGAGCACCGTCACGCCCAGCGCGGCGCCGAGCGCGAGCACCGAGGCGCCCAGCAGCACCACGGGCGCCACGATCGCGCGCAGGAACAGCATCAGGAGGACGAGGTTGACCGCGAGCGCGGCGAGTGCGAGGCGCACGATGTCGGACTTCACCTCTTCCACGGTCTCGGCGGCGAGCGCCGTCTGGCCCGCCAGCTCCGTCCGGGTCACGTCGAGGCCCGCCTCGCGCGTGAGCTCGTCGAGCCCGTCGCGCAATCGTTCGAGCGTGGCGATGGCCCCGCTCGAGAACGGGTCGTCGCCGAGCACGACCAGCATCCGCACGGTCGAGCCCGAGTCGGCGGTGAAGGGATGCGGCGCGTCGGCCAGCTCCGGCTCCGCCTGGGCGGCCGCGTCGAGCACCGTCTCCTCGGCCGGCCCCAGCACGCCGGTCACGCCGGGCGTGCGACGCAGCAGCTCCTCGGCTCGGCCGAGGCCGTCGACGTTTGCGCCGATGCCAGGCCCGTCGAGCACGATCTCCGTCGGCGAGATGATGCCCGCCGAGAAACCGAGGCTCGCGGCCTCCGCCGCACGCCGCACCTCGGAGTCGCTGCCGGCCCCGCCGGTCAGCGAGAACCCGAGGCGCGCCTCGCGGACGTCGTACGCAGCGTAGCCGAGGCCGACGATGCACAGCAGTGCGAGCGGTAGCGCGACCAGACGGCTGCGAGCCATCCGCGACCGGACAGCAGCGGCGCGGGAAACGTCGTCCTCGTCCGCCTCCGCCGGCGACGGCGAGTCGGTGTTCGCCGCCACGCGCCGGAACATGAACCCGCCGACGATGGCGAGCGTCGCCGGAACGAGCGTCAGGGCCACGAGCGTGCCGACCGCTGCGGCGAGCGCCAGCGCCGGCCCGAGGGCGCGGAAGAACCCGAGTGTGCCGAGCGTGAGGCTGAGGGTGCCGCCGGCCACGATCAGGCCGGCAGTGAGAATGGTCGGAGCGGTGACGGTCGTGGCCGCGCGCACGGCCTCCCGCGGGTCGAGGCCGTCGCCGATGCCGCGGCGTGTCGCCGCGAGCAGGAAGACGCAGTAGTCGGTGACGATGCCGAGCACGAGCACGAGGATCAGCGGTTCCACCTCCTGGGCCAGCACCAGGTCGGTCTCGCGACCGAACCACGCCACCACGCCGATCGCGACGACGTAGGCGGCGCCGGCCGCAGCCAGCGTGATCACCGGCGCGAGCAGGGACCGCTGCCAGATGCCGACGATGAGCAGGATCAGCAACAGCGTGCAGACCGTGATGGCCGGGAGCGAGTCGAGGATCGCGCTGGCCTGCTCGACGCGCGCCGGCACGACGCCGGTGACGCCGACGACGGCGTCGTCGGCGGCGCTGACGTCGGCGGCGATCAGGTCGTGGGCGACGTCGACGCGTGACTCGAACGACAGCGTGGGGTCGAAGTAGAGGTAGGTGATCGCGGTCGTCGACTGCTCGTCCCGGATCGACATCGCGCCGTCCACGTTGACGATCGGGATGGCGCCGAGCAGGCCGCTCTCGGCGGTGGCGCCGTCGGCGGTGACGCGCTTCGCGCGGTCGGCGATGCGGACCTGCGCCTCGGCCGAGAGCCCGGCCGGCTCGCGCTGCACGAGGGCGATCTCGCTCAGCAGCGGGAAGCCGAACAGCTCCGCCGAGCGCTGCTGCGCCGCGATCGCCGCGGAGTCCTCCTTGACGAGGCCACCGGCGTCGCTGGAGACGTCGGCGAGCGACGGCAGGAACAGCACGGCGGCCACCGCGGCGACCGCCCACGCGAGCACGATCGGGTAGCGCAGCCAGACGACGGCGGCCGCGAACGGCCGTGCCCCCCGGTGTGCCTCTTCGACGCCTGCGTCCATTCGCTGCCCGTCCCTCCCCTCGGGTGACGCCGTGGCGCGCCTCCTCGGACTCCCCCGCCAGGGGCCCGGTCAAACCGACGGCGGCGGTCGCGCTGCCCGCCGTCGCGAGGCGCCTGCGGGAGGAGCACCTTCGGGCCTCTGCGAGGCGGCCGACTAGAATGCGGCGAGCAGTGATAGAACCTACCGACGCCCCGGGCGCCATGGAGGGACTTCTCCATGCGCTGCTCGATGGTTCGCGGGTCTTCGGCTCCTACTGGGATCGCGATGGGCGAAATGTTCTTGCCGGCAACGCCTACCGGGAGTGGCTCGGTCTCGACCTGGAGCGCGTGCGCGGCGTCCACATCGGCGAGGTGGTCGGCGCCGAGCGCTACGCCGAGATCGAGCCGATCATCACGGCGGTGCTGCTCGAAGGCGTCCCGCAGTTCCACGAGTCGACGCTGGTCGACGCCAGCGGTCGCCGGCGCCACGTGCGCGAGTCGTACATCCCGGACCTCTCGGGCGGCGAGGTCCGCGGCTTCTCGCTGCTCGTCTCGGACGTCACCAACCGCGTCGAGGCGACCGAGCTGGCCGTCGCCTCGGCGGCCGAGCTGGCCGCCGTGATCGGCGCGATCCCCCTCGCCGTCTGGTCGTACAAGGCCGACGGCACGGCGGTGGTGATGAGCGACCGCTGGCTCGAGATCACCGGCCAGTCGCTGCGCGTCTGGCATGGCAACGGCTGGCTCGAGGCCGTCCACCCCGACGACCGCGCGCGCGTGGCCGCGTCGTGGGACCGGTTCGTCGCGTCCGCCGGTGGCACCTGGGCCGAGCAGTACCGCATCGTGCATCTCGTCACGGGCGAGGAGCGCGTCGTGGCCGACCGCGGTGTGCACCGCGTCGATGGCGAGGGCTTCGCGTTCGTCGGGGTCACCGACGACGTCACGACCCGCGTCGGCGCCCAGGACGAGGTGCGCCGGCTGGTCGCCAACGTCGACGCCCTCCAGCACGTCGCCGAGTTCGTCGCGGCGCGCATGAACCCGGCCGAGGTGGCGGCATTCGTCTCCCGCGAAGTGGCACGGCTGTTCAGCGCCGACGCCGGCGGGATCGTGCGCTTCGACGACAGTGACGGCGAGGTCGTCGGCTGGCACGCCGACCGCGACGACGCATCGCTTGCCGTGGGCACGAAGATCGACCTGTCGGGAACCCACGCCGTCTCGACCGTGCACCGCACCGGCGCGGCCGCGCGCCGCCGTCCGCGCAAGGGTCGCAGCGTGCTGCTGCCGACGCTCACCGAGCGCGTCGCGGTGCCGATCCGGGTCGCCGGCCGGTTGTGGGGCGCGCTCCTGATCGCCTCCGAGAAGCCCGGCTCGATCCCGCAGACCGCCGACGCCAGCCTGGCGCGGTTCGCCGAGCTGGTCGCGCTCGCCATCTCCGAGCGCGAGGCCCGCGACGAGCTCCAGTGGCGCGTGGCGCAGCAGGCCGCCGTCAACGAACTGAGCGCCCTGGCGCTGGGTGGCGGCGGCTTCGAGGACCTGCTGCGGGCCGCGATCGACACCGTCGCACGGGTGCTGGACGTGCCGATGTCGACGATCGTCGAGCTGCTCGACGGCGATCACGCCCTGGTGCGTGCCGTGGGCGGCGGCCGCGCACGCACGCATGTCGGGCTGCGGTTCGACGCGACGCCCGACACGCTGACGGGCGTGGTGCTGGCCGACGGCCGCTCGGTGGTGATCGACGACTTCGCGACCGACGGGCGATTCACCGCCGCGTCCGACGCCGGCGACGGGATGTACGGCGGGGCCGGGTTCGTGATCCGTCTGGCCGATCGCGCCTGGGGCACGCTGGCCGCGCTCTCCTCCGGGCGGCGGCGCTTCACGGCCGACGAGCTGTCGTTCCTGGAGTCGGTCGCGAAGGTGATCGGACGCGCCATCGAGCGGTCGGAGTCCGAGGAGACGATCCACCACCAGGCGCTGCACGACGCCCTCACCGGCATCCCGAACCGGACGCTGCTGCTCGACCGGCTGACGCTGGCGCTGGAGCGCGCCATCCGCACGGACACCCTCGTCGGCGTGCTGTACATCGACCTCGACCGGTTCAAGGACATCAACGACACCTACGGCCACCCGACCGGCGACGCCCTGCTGATGGCCGTGGCCGAACAGCTGGCCGCAGCGATCCGCCCCGGCGACACGGTGGCCCGCGTCGGCGGCGACGAGTTCGCGGTCGTGGCGGAGTCGCTGTCCGGACCCGAGGAGGCCCTGGCCCTGGCCGAGCGGCTGCTGCGCGAGCTCGGCGCGCCGATGGGCGCCCTGAGTGGCGCCAGCATCGGCGTCGCCGTCCGCAAGGGCGGCGCCTCGGCCGAGGACGCCATGCGCGACGCCGACACCGCGCTGTACCGCGCCAAGGCCGCAGGCCGCGGCCGCGTCGAGCTGTTCGATGCCGAGATGCGCGCCCGCCTGCTCGATCGCCTGCAGACGGAAGCCGACCTGCGCGGCGCCCTGGGGCGCGACGAGTTCGATCTGCACTACCAGCCCATCGTGTCGCTCGCGGACGGGTCCATCGCCGCACTCGAGGGGCTCGTCCGGTGGCGGCATCCGACACGGGGCCTGCTGCCGCCCGGCGTGTTCATCTCGATCGCCGAGGAAACGGGCGTGATCGTCGATCTCGGGCGGTTCGTGATCGCGCGCGCGTGTGCCGACGCGGCGCGCTGGAACGCGACCTGGCCCGACGTGGAACCGA
Organism: uncultured Actinomycetes bacterium; assembly: GCA_963722525.1. Classification (GTDB taxonomy): domain Bacteria; phylum Actinomycetota; class Thermoleophilia; order Gaiellales; family F1-60-MAGs149; genus VFJZ01. The sequence goes on from CAVRMM010000002.1 coordinate 3,899,864, forward strand.
TCCTGGTCACGGTCAACCTGTCGCCGGTGCAGCTCGGCGATGTCGGCCTCACCGAGTTCGTCGCCACCAGCCTCGCCGCCTCGGGCATGCGGCCGGAGCAGCTCGGCCTCGAGATCACCGAGACGGTCGTGTTCAGCGAGAACCCGGAGCACGCGACGCGGCTGCTCGAGATCCGGCGCCTCGGCGTGCGCCTGCTGCTCGACGACTACGGCACGGGCTACTCGTCGCTCGGCTACATCCGCCGCTTCCCGCTCGACTTCATCAAGCTCGACCGGGCGTTCGTGTCGGGGATCGGCCAGGACACGACGGACACGGCCATCATCGTCGCCATCTGCGAGCTGGCCCGGGCGCTCGGCCTGGCGGTCATCGCCGAGGGTGTCGAGACCGGCGGCCAGCTGACGGCGCTGCAGGCGGTCGGGTGCGAGCTCGCCCAGGGCTACTACTTCGCGCGGCCGCTGACGCGGGCCAAGGTCGACCGCATGCTGGGGGCGGAGCCGCCGTGGATGGTCGACCGGCGCCGCGCCACGCTCGACGGCGCCGCCTGAGCCCCGGCGTCACGGCTCGGCGGTCAGGCACAGGAAGCTGGTCGCGGCCGGGTTCGCGGCCTGCGCGGTGCGCGCCCGGGCCAGCGCCTCGGGAGCGGGCGCACCCTGCGCCAGCTGGCCGTGCAGCTCGTCCATCAGCTCCTCGGCGTGGTCGTGGTGCACCGGGTCGGTGGCCGCGATCACGGCAGCCGCGCCGCGGCGGACGATGATCGCCGCCGGCGTGACGATGCCGGCGCTGACATCGCCGGCGGCGGCCGCCGCCTCGCACGCGGAGAGGACGACGCAGCTGGCATGCACCGGCTCCGAGACGAGCGTCGCGTTCGACAGCGCCCCACCGGCCAGCTCGATCCACGACAGCAGCGGATCGTCGCCGCGCCGGCCGGCGTGCGCGGCGATGTGGACGATGCCGCGGCCGCCGAGCGCGCCGAGCGCCCGGGCCGGCGTCGCCGCGGCGTCCTCCAGCACGGTCGGCGTTGCGTAGTGGGCGGCGATCCGCCGGGCCTCGCTGGCGCCGTTCGGCAGATCGGGGCCGACGATGACGGTCGTCGCGTCGTCCTGCTCCGCGGCCGGCGGATCGCCCATGCCGGCCGCCGCCGCGAGGCTCCAGGTGTGGGCGTCGAGGGCGCCCATGGCGGCCCACGGGACGAACGCCAGCCGCGGCGCGGCCGTCAGCTGCAGCCGCTCGCCGGGGTCGCCCAGCTCGGCGCCGGCGAACAGCAGCGCGCCGAGCGACGTGGTCGCTCCGCTTGCGCCCGCCCCGTCGGTGCGGGCGGCGCGGGCCCGGTCGAGGCGGGCGAAGCGGATCAGCCGCGTCACCTCGGCGATCGTGCCGAGCCGCACGGCGCGGGCCGCCCCGTCGAAGGTCGTCACGCCGAGCACGTCGGCGCCGAGCGTCAGGAAGTCGAGGTGGCGGCCGGCGGTCGCGGGCACCGGCAGCCGCGGGCCGAGGGGCAGCATCAGCGCCCGAACGCGAGCGACGACGGCTGCGAGGTAGCGGGCATCGCCCGTGCCGGCGGCGCCGCGGACGGCGATCGCGATCAGGTCGGCGGTGCCGGTGGTGGCGACGGCGGGTGAGCGCAGCGTCGCGCTCCGCTCCCGCAGGGCGTGACGGTGCGCGACCAGCCGGTCGAGCACCCGCAGCAGCCCCGTGCGCCGGTTGCCGGAAATTGCCGCCTCGGCCCGCGCCAGCAGCACCGCCACCTCGGCGGCGGGATCCCGGGAGGCACGGCCGAGCGAGGGCGGGGGAGTGCCGTCGATGCGGCTCAGCACGGCGTCGGCGCGCGCCTGCAGCGGCCGGTCGTTGATCGCGATCGCCGTCGCGGCCGCGGTCCGGAGCGGTCGGCGGGCCGGCCGGCGGTCGAGCGTCAGGCACGTCAGTTCGCCGGCCACCACCGTCGCGCGCGCGGCGGCGGGGTCGTCTCCGACCCGCAACAGGCGACGGCGGGCCCGCCGTGCGTAGGGCAGCGCCGCCGGCCAGTCGCCCTGGCCGCGGTGGGCGTCGGCGGCCAGCAGCTCGATGGTGGCCCGCTCGCGGGCGCTCACGCCGTGCTCCTGCAGGAGGGCCGTCGCGCGCTGCAGGACGGTCAGCGCGAGTCCGGCGCCGGCCAGCGCCTCGAGCTGGTCGAGCTCCGTCGTACGGGTGCTGATGCCGGCGGTGCGCAGCGTCTCGAGCTCGGCGTCGAACACGTCCAGCGCCCGCGCGTAGTCGCCCAGCTGCACGAGCGCGTGGGCCCGGTTGCCGTCGACGATCCAGCGCGGCAGGTCGGCGCCCTCCGCGATCGCGCGGTCGACCAGTTCGAGATCGGCGAGCGCGCCGCGCGGGTCGCCGGTCGTGGCGCGCATGACGGCGACGTTCAGCCGGGCGCCGGCGGCGTCGGTGACCTGACCGGCGCGGCGGAACGCCCTCTCGGCGGCGGTGTTGGCGCGGATCGCGGCCCGCGCCTCGCCGGCGCGCCAGTGGACGACGCCGCGGTACAGCAGCGCGACGCCGCGGTCCTCCGGCCCGACCAGCTCCAGCGCCTCGTCGGCGCAGGCGGCGGCGTCGGTCATCCGCCCGTTCAGGGCCAGCGCATTGGCATGCGTGGCGAGCGCGCGGCCGACGCCCTCCGGGTCGGCCGCCGCGCGCGCCACGCGCACGGCGCGACGGGACGCGCGCAGCGACGCCGCGCGGTGGCCGGCACGCTGGTGCGCCATCGCGAGCAGCCGAACGAGTTCGGGGTGGTCGGTGTCGCGGACGCCGCTGAGCGACTCGTCGAGTTCCCGGATGGCGCCGGCCGGGTCGTGCTGGATGCGCGCCTCGAACGCTAGATCGCGACCCACGAGGTCTCGACCGGCCGTTCACCCGCCCGTCGGATGGACAGACGGACCGGGCCGGCCGGAAGATCGTCGACCAGGAACCGGCCCTGGTCGTCACTCGCGAAGCTCGTCCGCCCCTCGCGGTGGATGGCGACGATGGCCGCCTCGGCCGGCGGCGCGATCTGCCCCGTCAGCGCGCGGCGCTCGACGACGATCTCGACCTCGACGTCGACGTTGAACGACGGCGTCGCGAACGCCAGCACGCGCTGCGTGCGTCCGCTGCGCAGGCGCGAGCGCCAGTCGTCGTCCAGCACCGAGTCGTAGTCGAGCGATGCGACGGCGGCGTCCGGGTCGCGAGCATCGAGCACCTTCTGGGCCACGGCCTCGATGCGGGCGAGCAATTCGCCGGCATCGTCTTCCTGGTCCAGACGTGCGCCGAGGGCGTCGAGATCGAACGATTCAGAGTCGGGCACGATACGCAAAGGCTACTCCCCTCACCTTTCAAGAGTCGAGAAGTGCGCCGTTGATACCTTCGGCGCCGAGAAGTTCGCGCAGATGACCGAAAGCGCGGCCGCGAATGGGGCCAATGCTGCCGATAGGCATGCCGATCGCCTCGGAGATCTCGCGGTACGACGCGTCCGGCCGGGTGAGCAGGAAGACCACCAGCTCGCGGTCGCGCGGGGGCAGCGAGTCGATCGCGTCCTGCAGCGACCGGGCCCGGTCGGCGAGCTCGTCGTCGACGGGCTCCTCGTCGCGGTACGGCCGCTCGGGCACGGCGTCGGTGGGGATCTCGCGGCCCTGGCGGCGCAGGATCCGCAGGCCCTCGTGGCGCGCGGTGCGCGCGAACCAGGCCGGCACGGCGTCGGGGTTGCGGATGCGGTGCGCGTAGTCGGCGAAGGCGCCGAACGTCGTCTGGGCCAGATCCTCCACGTCCTCCGGCGCCAGCCGCAGCACGCGGGCGACGCCGAAGACGGTCGTCCGCTGGCGCACGAACATCTCCGTCAGTGCGTCCCGGTCTCCGGCGGCGCAGCGCGCAACGAGTTCCGGCAATCCCGCAAGCTCCGTTCGGTGCATTCCGTAAGCAATCTAACCCCTTTCGCCCTCCGAGGTCGATCCGGGTTATCAGAAGCGACGACCACGGACTCAGAAGGGTGGGGGCGCCCTCTCCAGTCCAAGCTCGAAGAACGGAGAACCCCATGCATACCTACGCCGCACGCGTCCTCCTCGTTGCGCTGATCGCGCTCGCCTTCCTGGCGATGGCTGCGCCACATCTCTATCCGGCCTGATGACCGGCCGTGTCCTGATGGCGGTGGTGCTCTTCGGAGCACCACTCGCTCTCGGCCTGCTGTTCGCGCGCCTGCGCCCGGCAGAGGGTGGGATCGCGCTCTCGCGGCTCGACCTGCTCGTCCCGGTCGGGTTCGCGGTGCAGTTCCTGACGGTGCTCCCGCGCAGCGTCGCGCTGGCCTCCGGCTACGCCATCCTGCTCGTGTGGGGCGTCGTCCGCCTGACGACCGCCCGCGGGCTGGGCAAGATGGCCTTCGGCACGCTCGTCGCCGGCGGCGCGCTGAACGCCCTGCCGATCCTGCTCAACGGCGCGATGCCGTACAGCGCGTCGGCCGCCGAGCTCGGGGACGGGCTCAAGGGCACGCCGATCCACGACGGCACCCTGCTGCCGATGCTCGGCGACGTGATCGAGCTGCCGGCGGGCAAGCTGGTCAGCCTCGGCGACCTCGTGCTGGCCGTCGGGGTGACCCTGACCATCTACCTCGTGATGCGGGTCTCGCATCGGCCCGCGGGGGTGCAGGTCGCGCGATGACGCCGCCGCCCGCAGCCCACGTCGCCCGGGCACCACCGGTGCCCCCGCACACGTAACGCAAGGAGCGCTGCGTCCATCATCCCGTCGCGTCGCCGTGGCTTATCAGGCCGCCCGTCCCGGTCCTCTCTCAGATGACAGAACGACGGGAGAACGACCCCTTGGCGTGGACGACGACCTACATCGGCGAGGAGACCGGCTTCGGGGGACGCGACGAGCGCGTCTACCACTGGCGGTTCTCGCACGGTGGCATCCGGGCGATCGACGTGCGCTTCGTCGTCTCGGCGGCGACGGACGAGCACGAGCCGTCCAGCGGTCTCGCCACCGACCGCGCCCGGCTCGCGGCCGAGCTGCTGGCCCGCGAGGCGAGCCTGAACCGCTACCGGTGGTGGGTCTCCGACGACGCCATCACGAGCGTCGACGGCGTGCGCATCGAGCGCGGCGCCCCCGACGGGCCCGCGACGGCTACAAGCGACGCGGCGGAACGACCCTGAGCCGCGCCGGCTGATCGGCATCGGCGGTCCGTGCCAGGGCGAGCTCGCCGGCGATCCGCGCGGCATCGGCCTCCAGCACGGCCTGCAGCGCCGACACCACCTCGGGATCGAACTGCGTGCCCGCCTCGCGGCACAGCTCGGCCACGGCGTCGCACTGCTCGCGGCTGGGGCGGTAGACGTGCCCCGACGTCATCGAGGAGTACGCCTCGGCGGCGCCGACGATGCGGGCCTCGATCGGGATCTCGCGCCCGCTCAGACCGTCCGGGTAGCCCTGGCCGTCGAAGCGCTCGTGGTGATGGCGCAGGATCGGCGCGGCGTCCTCGAGGCCGCCGATGCGCCGCACCAGCTGCTCACCCACGATCGGATGCATGCGCATCAACGCGCGCTCGCCCTCGTCCAGCGGCCCGCGCTTGGTGAGCAGCTCGTCGGGCAGCGCGCCCTTGCCGAGGTCGTGCAGCCAGCCCGCGATGCGGCACAGCAGCACGCTCGAGGCCGGCAGCCCGAGCTGCGTCGCCACCCGCGCCGCCAGCTCCGCCACGTGCTCGGCGTGCGGTTCCGGCTCGTCGGCGCGGGCGCTCGGCCGGACACTCACGGCCAGCGACACGGCCTGCGCGAGCCGCACGATCTCCGGCTCCTGCGCGACCAGGTCGTCGCCGGTCACCTCGGTGAACAGGCAGACGCGGTTGCGGCCCCGGCGCTTCGCGACGTACAGCGCCTGGTCGGCCGCGTCGATCAGCTCGTCCGGGCCGGGCAGGCCGGCGCCGGCCCGCGCCGCGCCGACGGAGGCGGTCACGGCGATCTCGCGGCCCGCGGCCTGGATCGGCCGGTTGCCGATGGCGCGCCGCAGCTGCTCGCCGACGCGTCCCAGCACGGCCTCGTCCGGCACGGCCGGGGCGAGGACGACGAACTCCTCGCCGCCCCACCGGGCGATCGAGTCGTACGACCGCAGGACCATCGAGATCCGGTTCGACACCTCGACCAGCACCTCGTCGCCGACCTGGTGGCCGAACGAGTCGTTGACGCGCTTGAAGTGGTCGATGTCGACCACGAGCACGCCCGGCGTCGACCGGTCGCGCTCGGCCCGCGACAGCTCGGCCGCGAGCACCTCGTGGAAGTGGCGGCGGTTGAAGACGCCCGTGAGGCTGTCGGTGCGCGAGCGCATCTCCGCCTCGTGGTGCGCCGCCGTCATCGAGTCGAGCGCCTCCTTGAGCTGCTCGTGGAGGCGGTCCTGCGCGTCGCGCCACGCCGTCACGTCGACGGCGAGGCCGTCCAGCATCAGCCGTCCGTCGTCGTCGCGCCACGGCCGGCAGCGCTCCTGCACCCAGCGGGCGACGCCGTCGTAGCCGACCAGCCGGTACTCGACCTCGGCGGGCAGGCCCGACTGCGCGCGCTCCATGGCGGCGCGGTACGCGGGCTCGTCCCGCGGATCGACCCGCTCGCTCCACGCCACGCCCGGCTCGTCGGTCTCGGGCGGCAGGCCGCCCAGCAGGCGGTCCTCGCCCGGCCCGGTGTACACGTCGCGGTAGCCCTCGACCGGATCGATCTCGGCCACGAACAGGTGCGCGTCCATGGCTGCGAGCAGGCGCGCAAGACCCTCGTCGTCGAGCCGGCCACCGCGGTATTGAGCCATCCGGACACCCATCGGCCGCTGCGCGCGTCGAGTTGAGCGAATCGCGCCATGCAGGACGGGATATCGTGCCCCTGTTGGCAGCCACGGCCACTCCCCAGCGCGACCTCGTCTCGCCCCGCGAGTGGGTGCGCCTGCTCGGCGGCGTCGACCTGGCGCCGGTGCCGCCGATGCCGCCCCAGCCGGTCGACGTCGCGATGTTCCGGTTCGCCGACCTGCCGGAGCGGGTCGAGCTGCCGCCGCTCGACGCCCACTACATCTCGTTCACCCTGCGCGGGGCGCTGCTGATCGAGCGCGATCTCGGCCATGACGCCGACCGGGCGCGGTTCCGGCCCGGCATGTCGCTGATCCTGCCGGCGGAGCGCGAGAACACGTGGCGCTGGGACGCCGCCACCGACGAGCTGCACCTGTACGTCGATCCGCAGTGGCTGGCCGAGGTGGCCGGCCGCGTGGGCCGCGTCGCGCCGGCCGCCCGTGGCGCGGTTCGCGTTCGAGGACCGGCTGCTGCGGTCGCTGGCGCAGGCGCTGCTCGACGAGCGCCGCTCCGGTGGGCTCGGCGGCGCGCTGTTCCGCGAGGCCCTGTCGGAGACGATCGCGCTGCACCTGCTGCGCACGTCGTGCTCCCTGCCCGACGCCGGGCACGTCGCGCCGCGGCTCGCGCCCGCGGCCCTGCGCCGGGTGTACGACCTGGTGGAGGCCGAGCTCCAGCACGACCTGTCGCTGGAGGACCTGGCGGCGGCGGCGGCGACTCAGCCGCGCGCACTTCGCGCGGGCGTTCCGGGCCACGACGGGTCAGACGCCGTACGGCTACCTGCGGGCGCGACGGGTGGAGCGCGCGCGGCTGCTGCTGCGCGGCACCGACCTGCCCGCGGCGGCGATCGCGACCCGCACCGGCTTCAGCTCGCCGAGCCACCTGGGCCGCGTCTTCCGCTCGCTGACGGGTGTCACGCCGGGCGCGTACCGCCGCCAGCTGCGCAGCTGACCCCTCGAAGCGACGGTAGCCGCCACCTCGCGTCCGGCAGGGCGCGGTCCGCACCTCCGACGCGCGGTCCGCGCCGCAACGGCACATTCGCGTGCGTCCGTCGCGAAAACGTTCTGGGGTCAGACCCCAGAACGGCCCGAATCGGGGTCAGACCCCGCACATGGGAGCGTCACGCTTCGTCACGGAAGGCACGCACGTGCCAGGCGGGGCACGCTTGTGCCAGAGGATGGTTCGGCGGGCGGGATGATGGTGCTATGGCGGCACCGGACGTGAAGATGTGGGGCGGCGAGCCCTACTACGGGCTCGGGTACGACTTCGACCCGACGTGGTTCCTCACCGACGAGGATCGGCAGCTCGAGGCGGAGATCATCGAGGCCTGCGAGCGAGTGATCCGGCCGCTCGCGATCGAGGCCGACCGTACAGGCGAGTACCCGTGGGCGAGCGTCGAGGAGCTGGCGCGGCTGCGCCTGCTGGCGATGATCGCGCCGACGGAATACGGCTGCCGCGGCGCGTCGCACGTGCAGGTGCTGATGGCGACCGAGGCGATCGCGCGCTACGGCTGCCCGTCCACGGCGGTGATCTTCATGATGCACCTGGTCGCCGTCGGCGGCCTCGTGTTCCGCGCCCACGGCAACCCGGAGATCCAGGGGCTGCTGCGCCGCATGGACGCCGAGACGCTGATCGGCACCGCGTCGTACACGGACCCGGAGACCGGCGGGCACTTCTGGTACCCGAAGACCTCGGGCGCCGAGCGCGTCGACGAGGGCTGGCACGTGCGCAAGACGGCCGCGTTCACGACCTCGAGCGGCTACGCGCGCTGGTACCTGACGCAGACCACGAGCCCCGACTTCACCGGCGACTACTCCGACCTGTCCGTGTTCCTCCTCTATCCCGACGAGGTGCAGGCGAACCCGGGCGTCTGGGACGCGATGGGCATGCACGCGAATCAGTCCGGGCCGGTCGAGATCGACGCGGTGGTGCCGTACGACCGCATGGTCGGGCCGTCCGGCGACGGGGCGCGCTCCAACGACGAGGCCATCGACCCGCTCGCCTTCCTGCAGTACGCGGGCGCCTACAACGGCCTCGCGATGGCGTGCCTGGACGTCGCCCGCCGGCACGCGCTGCGCCGCGCGCACACGCAGTACGGCCGCCGCATCGCCGACTACGCGACGGTGCAGGACGCCTACGGCCGCGCGGTCTGCGAGGCGCAGGCGTCGCGCCTGTTCGCGTACTCGATGGCGAAGGCGATGGACGACGCCACCGACGGCGGCAGCTGGGACATGTACGCCGCCGACCCCGACGCCGCTCCCCGCACCGCGTTCACCGCGTGGGGCCTGGAGGCCAAGGTGCTCGCCGCCGGCCTCGCGAGCCGCGTCTCCGACGAGATGCTGCAGATCTGCGGCGGCCGCGGCTACATGCGGGCGAACGAGATCGAGCGGCTGGTGCGCGACGCCAAGGCCGGTTGGGTGATGGCGCCGTCGAACGAGGTGTCGCGGCAGATCGTCGGCCGCTGGGCGCTGCTCGGCGCCGACAGCGTCGACTGGTGGAACCAGCACGTGGACGAGCGCGCGCTGCACAACGAGCTCGGCAAGATGGACGACGATGCCAAGCGCGAGCTCGTCGCGAAGCTCTCGGCCGAACTCGATCCCGCGACCTGATCAGGAGGCACGATGGAGATCGCCCTGCCGCCCAAGTCCGAGCACGCGACCTACGACCCGCCCGTGCTCGGCCACCTCGGCATGCGCCCGGAGCTGGTCGTCCGCGATCCCGAGGACGAGCGCGTGTGGGTCGAGATCGAGCCGAACGTCTGGTTCCGGCCGCTGTTCTTCGACATGAACACGGGCTCGCACGGCGAGGTGCTGCGCGTGCGGCGCGGCGGCGTGCTGAGCCGGCATCGCCACCCGTCGCCGGTGCACGGCTTCGTGCTGAAGGGCAGCTGGCGCTACCTCGAGCACACGTGGATCGCGACCGAGGGCTCCTACGTGTTCGAGCCGCCGGGCGAGGTGCACACGCTGACCGTCGACGACGACTGCGACGAGATGCAGACGTTCTTCGTGATCTGCGGCGCCGTGCTCTACATCGACGACAACGACGCCGTGGTGCACGTCGAGGACAATGTCGGCCTGATCGAGCTGTGCAAGGAGGCGTACGCGGCCAACGGTCTCGGCGCCGACTTCGTCGATCAGTTCATCCGCTGACGGAGGATCCCGTGCCCGCTCCGACCATCTCGAACGCCGCCGCCGGCGAGTACACCCCGTTCGCCGTCAACGGCGACCGCGACCCGTTCGGCGCGCTGCACATGCTCGCGCCCGCGGCCGAGCACCCGTCGCGGCTGCACTTCGGCATGTGGCGCTGCCCGCCGCTGACGGTCGAGCTGACGCCGCGGTCGGACGAGGGCATCTACGTGATCAGCGGCGAGCTGACGCTGGAGATCGACGGCGGCCCGCCGGCGCGCCTGGTCGCAGGCGACCTGGTGCTCGTCGTGCACGGCAGCCGGTGCCGGTACACGATCGTCGAGGACGTCACGGCCGTCTTCGCCGCCGCCTGAGCGCGCGGGTGCGGCCAGCCGTACCTGCGGGGTTCGCCGGGCCGGGCCGCAAGAGACCTGCCAGCCGAAGTTTCACGCCGGCCGCCGGCGGCGATGCTTCACCCAGCAAGCGGGCACCGGCTCTCCCGGCCAGGCGGCCCCCGCGAGTCGGGATCCTGATGGATCCTCGAGCGCGAAAGCGGTAGCGCAGGCGGCGATGAGTTCTGGCACGTTGACGCGTCTGCAGTCGTGAACGCGATCCGAGTTGGGAGGTGACGGATGTCCGTGAAGTCTGAGGCCCGCAGCGAGTCCCGCCAGCGCTGGCTCGCCCTGTTCGTCCTGTGCGGGGGCACGCTGATGATCGTGCTCGACTCGACGATCGTGAACGTCGCGCTGCCGTCCGTGCGCGAGGACCTCGGCTTCTCCGAGGCGTCGCTGGCCTGGGTCGTCAACGCCTACCTGCTCACGTTCGGCGGCTTCCTGCTGCTCGGCGGCCGGCTCGGCGACATCTACGGGCACCGCCGCATGTTCCAGCACGGCCTCGTGCTGTTCACCATCGCCTCGCTCGGCTGCGGCCTCGCGCAGTCGCAGGAGATGCTGATCGTGGGCCGCGCCGTGCAGGGGCTCGGCGGCGCGGTCGTGTCGGCCGTCGGCCTGTCGCTGATGATGACGATGTTCACCGAGCCGGAGGAGCGCGCCAAGGCGATGGGCGTCGCCGGCTTCGTCGCGTCGGGTGGCGGCAGCCTCGGCGTGCTGCTCGGCGGCGTGCTCACTGACACGCTCGACTGGCACTGGATCTTCCTCGTCAACATCCCGATCGGCGTCGCCGTGTACGTCCTGTGCCGCATCCTGGTGCCCGACACCGGCGGGCAGGCGGGGACGGGCCGCCTGGACGTCGCGGGCGCGGTGACGGTCACGTCGGCGCTGATGCTCGCGGTGTACGCGATCGTGAACGGCAACGAGACGGGCTGGCTGACGGCGCAGACGCTCGGCCTGCTGGCCCTCGCGGCCGTGCTGCTCGGCGTCTTCGTGGTGATCGAGTCGCGCGTCGAGGCGCCGCTGGTGCCGCTGTCGCTGTTCAAGCGCCGCAACGTGGCGTGGGCCAACGTCGTCGGCGTGCTGTGGGCGGCGGGCATGTTCGCCTGGTTCTTCCTCTCGGCGCTCTACCTGCAGCTCGTGCTCGGCTACTCACCCTTGCAGGTGGGCCTCGCCTTCCTGCCGTCGAACCTGATCATGGGCGCCTTCTCGGTCGGCATCTCGGCCAAGCTCGTGATGAAGTTCGGCATCCGCCTGCCGCTCTCGGTCGGCCTCACGATCGCCGCCGTCGGCCTGCTGCTGTTCGCGCGCGCGCCGGTCGATGGCACCTTCGTGGTCGACGTGCTGCCGAGCATGCTGCTGCTGGGCATCGGCGCCGGCATGGCCTTCAACCCGGTGCTCCTCGCCGCCATGAGCGACGTCGAGCCGACCGATGCCGGGCTCGCCTCCGGCGTCGTCAACACGTCGTTCATGATGGGTGGCGCGCTGGGCCTCGCCATCCTCGCGAGCCTCGCCGCGGCGCGTTCGGAAACGCTGCGCGATGCGGGCACCGCCGCGCTGGACGCGCTCAACGCCGGCTACCACGTGGCGTTCGTCGTCGGCGCGATCTTCGCGCTCGTCGCAGCCGCGATCGGCGGGCTCCTGCTGCGCGTCGACCCGCGGGCCGCCGCGCCGCCGCCGCACTAGAGACCGATCAGCGCCTCGACCGAGGTGCGGTACCGCCCGAACCGGTCGGCGTAGAGGTCACGCCGGCCGGCATCGGGCTCGAACGTCCGACCGGGGTGGACGAGCGCGTCCAGCGCGGGTTCGAGCGCGGGGTAGGTGCCGTCGGCGAGGCCCACCGCGATGGCCGCGCCGAGCGCGCCGGCCTCCGGCTGGTCGACCACCTCGAACGGCACGCCGCGCGTGTCGCGCGGGCGATTTGTCTGACTTTAGTCAGACAAATCGAGGCGCGCGGATGACGCATTGTCTGTATCCGAACTCGCGCGCACTGTCACCGGTCGCGCGATCCGCGCGCCTTCTGCGCGTGTCCTGTGATCGGGGTCTGACCCCCGAAAACCTCCATTTGGGGTCAGACCCCGGCTACCCGGCCTCTCGCCGCGGCGGAGAAGCGCGAGTCGAGGTGGGGCCAGCCGCACCCCGAAGACGCAGGCGAACCGCCCGCCGGGCGGGTGCCGCGGCGGCGATGCTTCTGTCAACGAAAGGAGCACTGCGACCATGGACTTCCCCCACACCAATCCGCAGATCGGCCGGCTCCTTCGGAGCGAGCGGAACGAGCGCGTGTCGATCGCCACCATGCGCCAGCGCCGCCTCTGCGGCACCCGCATCGCCGCCTAGGTTCAGCGCGTGACGACGGGCCCGACGGGCTCGAGCGACCACGCCAGCTCCGCCGCCTCGCGCACCGCGTCATCGACGCGGCGCGCGAGGCGCGCGTCGCCGATCACGTGCACGTCGAGCCCCGCATCGCGCAGCGGTGCGACGAGGCCGGCCTGCGGCGTGCCGCCCGACCAGTGCAGCACCGCGTCGACTGCCGCCAGCGTCGTCTCGCGACCGTCCCACTGGTTCACGAGCCGCGCCGTGGTGCCGTCGAACCCCGTCACGCGGACACGGTCGACCAGATCGACGCCCAGCTGTCCGAGCAGCCGGAGCAGCGGATAGAGCGTCGTGATGCCCTCGTCCTCGCCGACGTGCAGGCAGCTGGAGGCGAGCGTCACGCGGCGGCCGCGGTCGACGAGCGCCTCGGCCAGCAGCATCGCGTCCGCCCGCCCGACCTCGTCCGCGACCAGCACGTGGCCGGCCGGCACGTCGTCGAGCGCGGCGACGTCGAACACGCCGCGGCCGTCGACGGCCAGCAGGGGGTGGGGGAGCGGCGTGGCACCCGCCGCGATCACCACGAGGGCTGGCGCGTCGGACAGGACCGCGTCGGCCCTCACCTCGGCGCCGAGCCGCACGTCGACGTCGCGACGCGCGAGGTCGCGTTCCCACCAGCCGATCAGCCGGCGCACCTCGGCCCGCGCCGGCGCCGCCGTCCAGATGCGCATCTGCCCGCCCAGCGCGTCGCCGCGCTCGTAGAGCCGCACGGCGAATCCCCGCGCCGCCAGCCGGCGCGCCGCCTCGATGCCGCCCGGGCCGCCGCCGACGACAACCGCCGTGCGGCCCCCGCCGACGTCCGACTCGTCGATGGTGCCCTCGCGCCCGATCTCGGGGTTCGCGAGGCAGCGGATCGGCTCGTCGTGCAGCAGCGCGTTGATGCACACGTTGACCGCGCTGCACGGCCGGATGTCGGCGGCTCGCCCGGCGCGCGTCTTGGTCAGGAACTCGGCGTCGACGATGTGCGCCCGCGCCAGGCCGACCAGATCGGCGTCGCCTGCGGCGAGGATGTCGAGGGCGATGTCCGGGTGGTTGACGCGTCCGACCGTGCAGACCGGGATGTCGACGGCGTCGCGTACCGCCCGCGCGAGGTGCCGCCAGATACCCGTCCCGGCCGGTGTCGCCGGCCAGTGGTCGACGCGCGACATGCGGCGCATGTTGGTGCCGGCGATGACGTTCAGGTAGTCGATCAGGCCCGACTCCGCCAGCCTCCGGGCCACCTCGGGCGTCTCGCGCACGGTGAGCCCTCCGTCCACGAGCTCGTCGCCCACCAGCCGCACGCCGACCAGCCGGTCGCGGCCGACCGCCTCGCGTACGGCCCCCAGCACCCGCAGCGGGAACCGCAGCCGGTTTGCCAGGTCGCCGCCGTATTCGTCGTCGCGGTGGTTCATCAGCGGCGACACGAACGAGGCGAGCAGGTAGCCCCACGCGATCGGGATCTCGACGCCGTCGAGGTCGCCGCGCCGGCAGCGGTCGGCCGCCTGCCGGTACCGCTCGACCACGGCGTCCATCTCGTCCGCGCTGATCGCCCGCGCCGGCTGGCGCGACATCTCGTCGACGTGGACGGAGGCGGAGACGACGTCGGGCAGCCCGAACTCGGCCGCACCGGGATGCATCAGCTGCGCGAGCATCCGGCCGCCCTCCTCGTGCACCGCCTCGGCCAGCCGCTGGTAGCCGGGGACGATCGACTCGTCCCGGTTCACGAGCATCCGGCGCGGATCCCACAGGTTCGAGGGCACGATCGGCGTGGCGCCGGTGATCTGCATGGCGAACCCGCTGCGGGCCCGCGCGCGGTGGTAGGCGACGTACCGGTCGCCCGGCACGCCGTCGTCCGCCAGGCCGGGCTGGTGCGCGGAGGCGAACACCCGCGCCCGCAGCTCCATCGAGCCGACGGTGATCGGTTCGAACAGCGGTGCGTAGCGGGGATCGGGCAGGGCCTCGTCCGTCACGATCGCGGATGCTACGGCAATTCACCCGGAGGTAGAGATGTCGCTCGACTCGTACGCCCGCGTGCCGCTGCTGTTCGGGCCGTCGCCGATCCACCCGCTCGACCGCCTCACCGGCCATCTGGGCGGCGCGCGGATGTGGGCGAAGCGCGACGACTGCAACTCCGGCATCGCCTTCGGTGGCAACAAGACGCGCAAGCTCGAGTACCTCGTGGCCGATGCCCTCGCGACCGGCTGCGACACGCTGGTGTCGATCGGCGGCGTGCAGTCCAACCACACGCGGCAGGTGGCCGCCGTGGCCGCGCGGCTCGGCCTCAAGTGCGTGCTGGTGCAGGAGAGCTGGGTCGACTGGCCGGACGTGACCTACGACCGGGTCGGCAACATCCTCATGTCGCGTCTCTGCGGCGCCGACGTGCGGCTGGTCAAGGCCGGCTTCGGCATCGGCTTCAAGGAGTCGTGGGAGCAGGCGCTGCGCGACGTGGAGGAGGGCGGCGGCAAGCCGTACGCGATTCCGGCCGGTGCCTCCGACCATCCACTGGGCGGGCTCGGGTTCGCCGGCTGGGCGGCCGAGGTGGCCGAGCAGGAACGCGATCTCGGCGTCTACTTCGACACCGTCATCGTCTGCTCCGTCACCGGCTCGACGCAGGCCGGCATGGTCGCCGGCTTCGCGCTCGAGGGCCGGGGCCGCAGGGTGATCGGCATCGACGGCTCGGCCAAGCCGGCCGAGACGCACGCCCAGGTGCTGCGCATCGCGCGCGACACCGCGGCGAAGATCGGCCTCGACCGCGAGCTCGCCGCCGACGAGGTGCTGCTCGACGACCGGTACCACGCCGGCACCTACGGCATCCCGGACGACACCACCATCGCGGCGATCCGCATGGGGGCCTCGCTCGAGGGGATGATCACCGACCCCGTGTACGAGGGGAAGTCACTGGCCGGCATGATCGACCTGGTCGAGCGGGGCGAGATCGAGCAGGGCTCGAACGTCCTCTACGCCCACATCGGCGGCCAGCCGGCGCTGAACGCCTACGCCGGGTTGTTCACGGCGTAGGCCGGGCGGGGCCCGGGGCGGTACAGGCTGACGGCGGAGGCGTCACGCCGCCAGCCAGGGGGCATCAGACGACGCCGGCCCTGACGGCGATCGCGACGGCCTCGGCGCGGGTGTGGGCGCCGAACTTCAGGAGCACGTTCTGGACGTGCGACTTGATGGTCTCGCTGCTCAGCACCAGCCGGGAGGCGATGTCCGAGGTGAGGTAGCCCGACGCGATCATCGAGAGGACCTCGAGCTCGCGGGGGCTGGCCAGGGCGAGGGTCGGGTTGCGCTCGTCCCAGATGGCGCGGTTGCGGGCGACGGCCGAGATCGACCAGGCGACGTCGTCGGCGCGGCCGGAGCGGACGACGGTGCCGGTGGCGCCGGCGCGCTCGGCGCCCTCGTTCAGGCCGGCCACGGGCAGGGCGCTCATGATCAGCACCGGGATCTCGACGCCGAGGGCGCGGAGGCGGCGCACGAGCTCGATGCCGGTGCCGTCGGCGAGCTCCTGATCGATGACGAGCACGGTCGCGCCGCAGGTCGGGATCAGCTGCTCGGCCTCGGGAATCGAGGAGGCACGGCCGCAGACCCGGAGAGCGAGGGTGTGGCCGGCGCGCTCGAACCAGTCGCCGACGATCGCGTCGTTGGTGACCAGGAAGGCCGTCGTCACTTCCACTGCCGCCGCCGCGCGGCTCACCGTCATATTCGTGGGATCTCGCATCGTGTACTCCTCGGTCGCAGATGCCGATTAACGGCCCGATCGCAACAAGAGGAGCACCGCCTCATCCCGCTTCTGGAGGAGGTGTGCATCCCTTGTATCGACGAATCGCCGCGGAGCTTGAGCCACTTCGGCCCGCGGGAGCGTCGGCGGGGCGTCCGGCGATCCTCTAGCCTCCAGGGATTCCGCAAGATCGCCGGACAGGGTGGGCGAAGCGCGTATCTGAACGGGAGACGACGGATGACGGACGTATCGCACGACGTGACCAACCGGTCGCTTCTCGCATGGGTCGACGAGGTCGCGGCCCTCTGCCAGCCCGATCAGATCCACTGGTGCGACGGCAGCGAGGAGGAGTACGCGGCGCTCTGCGAGCAGATGGTCGAGAGCGGTACGTTCCTGCGGCTGAACGCGGAGAAGCGACCGAACTCGTTTCTCTGCCGGTCCGATCCGGGCGACGTCGCGCGCGTCGAGGATCGCACCTTCATCTGCTCCGTCTCGCCCGGCGACGCCGGCCCCACCAACAACTGGGATGGCGCCGCGCGAGATGAAGGACCGCCTCGAGCCGCTCTTCCGCGGCTGCATGCGCGGCCGCACGATGTACGTGATCCCGTTCTCGCATGGGGCCGATCGGCTCGCCGATCGCCCAGATCGGCGTGCAGCTCACCGACTCGCCGTACGTGGTCGTGAACATGCGGATCATGACCCGCATGGGCACCGCCGTCCTGGACGTCCTCGGCGACGGGCGACTTCGTGCGCTGCATGCACTCCGTCGGCGCGCCGCTGGAGGCCGGGCAGGCCGACGTGCCGTGGCCGTGCAACGCCGACGAGAAGTACATCGTCCACTTCCCCGAGGAGCGCGCGATCTGGTCGTTACGGCTCGGCTACGGCGGCAACGCCCTGCTCGGCAAGAAGTGCTTCGCGCTGCGCATCGCCTCGGTGCATGGCGCGCGACGAGGGCTGGCTGGCCGAGCACATGCTGATCCTCGGCGTCGAGTCGCCCGACGGGCGCAGAAGACGTACGTCGCGGCCGCGTTCCCGAGCGCCTGCGGCAAGACCAACTTCGCGATGCTGATCCCGCCCGCCAGCTTCACGGAGGACGGCTGGAAGGTGACGACCGTCGGCGACGACATCGCCTGGATCAAGCCGGGCGAGGACGGCCGCCTGTACGCCATCAACCCCGAGGCCGGCTTCTTCGGCGTCGCTCCCGGGCACGGGCTACAAGACCAACCCGAACGCGATGGCGACGATCGCGCGGAACACGATCTTCACCAACGTCGCGCTGACCGACGACGGCGACGTGTGGTGGGAGGGCATGACCGACGAGCCGCCCGCGCACCTGATCGACTGGCACGGCAACGACTGGACGCCCGACGCCGGCCGGCCGGCCGCGCACCCGAACGCCCGCTTCACCGCGCCGCTCAGCCAGTGCCCGTCGATCGACCCCGGCTGGGACGACCCGCAGGGCGTGCCGATCGCGGCCTTCATCTTCGGCGGCCGCCGCTCGCGCGACCATGCCGCTCGTCTTCCAGGCGTTCAACTGGAACTACGGCGTCTACCTCGCCGCCACGATGGGCTCGGAGACCACCGCCGCGGCGGCCGACGCGACCGGCGAGGTGCGCCGCGATCCGATCGCGATGCTGCCGTTCTGCGGCTACCACATGGCCGACTACTTCACGCACTGGCTGAACTTCGGCCGGCAGCTGCCGAACCCGCCGCGCATCTTCTCGGTCAACTGGTTCCGCAAGGACGACGACGGCAAGTTCCTGTGGCCCGGCTTCGGCGAGAACATGCGCGTGCTGCAGTGGATCGTCGACCGCGCCCGGGGCACGGCGCAGTCGATCGAGAGCCCGCTCGGCTGGATGCCGCGCTACGAGGACCTCGACTGGCGCGGCCTCGACTTCTCGCAAGCGCCGGTTCGACGAGGTGATGAGCATCGAGCGCGACGTCTGGCAGGAGGAGATCTCGAGCCACGACCGCCTGTTCATCCGCCTCTACGACAAGCTGCCCAAGGAGTTCATCCTCCTGCGCGAGTTGATCCTGTCGTCGCTGTGGCGGGCGCCGGCGCACTGGGCGCTGGAGCCGGAGTAGGGGCTAGCCCGGCCCGGCGGTCGAGCCGTGCGCCTCGAGCCACGACAGCGCCTCGTGGAACCGCGCATGGCGTCGGCGACGCGCAGGAGCTCCTCCGCGTCGCCCGCCCGGCCGACCACCTCGTGCCCCGCGTCGGCGAGCACGCCCTCGCGGATGAGCAGCGAGTCGTCCGCAATCACGACACGGAGCGCCGGCACGCGCTCGACCGTAGCACTCCGCCGGGCCGCGATGCCATGCGTCCGACATGTTCACCACCCGATCCGGTAGGCTCGCGGCGTGGCGGATTTCGACATGATCGTGATCGGCTCCGGGCCGGCAGGTCAGAAGGCCGCGATCCAGGCCGCGAAGTTCCGCCGGCGGGTCGCCCTGGTCGAGCGGCGGCACATGGTCGGCGGCGTCTGCACCAACACGGGGACGATCCCCTCGAAGACGCTGCGCGAGGCCGTCCTCTACCTCACGGGCTGGCATCAGCGCGGCGTGTACGGGGCGAGCTACCGCGTCAAGGACGAGATCGGCGTCGCAGACCTGTTCCAGCGGACGCACCACGTGATCGAGGCCGAGATCGACATCATCCGCGACCAGCTGACGCGCAACCACGTCCAGATCGTGACCGGCGAGGGCCGCTTCGTCGATCCGCACACCGTCGCCGTGCGCGTGTCCGAGGACAACGAGCGCACGCTCACCGCCGAGTCGATCGTGCTCGCGGTCGGCACGGTGCCGGCCCGCCCCGCCGACGTGGCGTTCGACGATCGCACGGTGCTCGACTCCGACGGCATCCTGGGCCTCGGCAAGATTCCCGGCTCGCTGGTGGTCGTGGGCGCCGGCGTGATCGGCATCGAGTACGCGTCGATGTTCGCCGCGCTCGGCACCAAGGTCACCGTCGTCGAGAAGCGGCCCCGCCTGCTCGACTTCTGCGACGACCAGATGGTCGAGGCGCTGCAGTACCACCTGCGCGAGCTCGGCGTCACGTTCCGGTTCGGCGAGCGGGTGGTGGGGGTGCAGCTGCACGGCGGGGGATCGGTGACCGAGCTCGAGAGCGGCAAGCGGATCCCGTCGGACGCCGTCTTCTACGCCGCCGGCCGCGAGGGCGCGACCCGCGCGCTCGACCTCGAGAAGGCGGGCCTGGCGCACGACGACCGGGGCCGGATCGCCGTCGACGGCACCTTCCGGACGGCCGCGCCGCACATCTTCGCGGTGGGCGACGTGATCGGCTTCCCGAGCCTCGCCGCCACGTCGGCCGAGCAGGGACGGCTCGCCGCCTGCACGGCGTTCGGCGAGACGGTGAAGGCGGCCGGCGAGCACCTGCCGATCGGCGTCTACACGATTCCGGAGATCTCCTTCGTCGGGAAGACGGAGGAGGAGCTGACGGCCGACCGGGTGCCGTACGAGATCGGCATCTCGCGCTGGCGCGAGCTGGCACGGGGCCAGATCATCGGCGACGACAACGGCCTGCTCAAGCTGCTCGTCTCACCGGGCGACCGCAGCATCCTCGGCGTCCATGCGTTCGGCACCGGCGCCACCGAGCTGGTCCACATCGGCCAGGCCGTGATGGCGCTCGGCGGCACGGTGGACTATCTGGTCGACACCGTCTTCAACTATCCGACGCTGGCCGAGTCCTACAAGGTGGCCGCGCTCGACGCCGCCAACAAGCTGCATCACCTCCGCCGCGTCTCCGCCTAGCATCCAAGCAGCAATCTCACCTTCGACTTGAGGTAGAGCTATCGCCGACGTCGAGCAGATCCGGATGGCGCTGGCGCTGGTGCGGGCAGGTGACGGCTATGCGGCGCACGAGGTGCTCGAGGTCCTGTGGCGCGAGGCCCCACCGGCGGAACGCGACCTGTACCAGGGCCTCGTCCACGTCGCCGTCGCCGCGTACCAGGAGCTCCGCGGCAACGCTGTCGGGCGCCGCCGCCAGCTGGAGAAGGCGGGGCGGCGGCTGGAGGCCTACGAACCGGCCTACCAGGGCGTGAACATCGCCGCCCTGCGGGCCTGGTGCGCGGCGTCGCTCGCCGCCGAGCGGTGCCCGCCGCTGCCGCCCGACGGAACGTAACGGCCGGCCCCTCCGAAGAACGTAGGGGAAACGACGGAGAGACCGGCCGGTCGAGATCGTTCGGGAGACGATCTCAGCTTCGCACCGGGGTGTGGCCCACCTGGTGCGTTGGGTGTGGGTCGATCAGACGTGCTCGCGGGTGAGGCGGAGGTCGGCGAGACGCGCGACTTCCTTCCACCGCGACTTGCCGAACCGGCCGGACAGTTCCATCCCCCGGTCTGCCAGCTGCCGGATCTCGCGGGCCTGGCTGACGTCGCGCGTGGCGATGGCGGCATCCGTCAGATCTGCCGCGGCCTTCTTCAGATCTCCCTCGTCGATCGACTTGCGTCCCTGTTCGATCATCGCTGCGATGTCCATCGGGACCTCCTCTTCCGGTGTGACGGACAGCGGCCGTGGTGTCCGTGCCCCGATGAAACCACGTCGGAGGCCACAAGAACACGGCTCGGACGTGAGATGGGCGTTAATGCCCACCCCTCTGGCGGGGCGATGAAGGCGCTCGGGGACGCGATAGACTCGCCCTTGCGTGAGCGACGAGGCCCTTCAGACGACGCCGCACCGGCGCATCGAGCTGCCTCGCCGCACCGGGCAGATCAGCCTCTTCGGCCGGGTGCTCGCCGTCAACGCGGCGATCCTGATCGTCTCGGTCGCCGCGCTCATCTTCACGCCCGTCACCATCTCGGCGAACGTCACCGACGTGCAGCTGGCCGTGCTGCTGATCGGGCTCGTCGCGAGCATCGTGGCGAACGCCGTGCTGCTGCGCCTGAGCCTGCGGCCGCTGCGCCGGCTGATGGAGATGATGCTCGTGATCGACGTCGTCGAGCCGGGCGTGCGCACCGAGCCGCGGGGCCCGATCGAGGTGGCCTCCGTGATCACCCGCTTCAACCTCATGCTCGACCGCCTCGAGCACGAGCGGCGGCACAGCATGCGCCGCGTGCTGGTCGCGCAGGAGGCCGAGCGCCGGCGCGTGGCGCAGGAGCTGCACGACGAGATCGGCCAGAACCTGACCGCCGCGGTGCTGGAGCTGAACCGGGTGCGGGAGGGCGGCGTCGTCCTCGGCGACGCGCTCGACGACGCGCAGTCGCTGGCCCGGGAGAGCCTCGACACGCTGAGCGAGATCACGGCCCGGCTGCGGCCCGCCACCTTCGACGACCTCGGCCTGGCGAGCGCGCTGCAGTCGCTGGCCGCCGACTCGGAGCGGCGGACGGGCGTCGAGGTCGAGACGAATGTCGACGGCGCGCTGCACGTGCTCGATCCGGACGCCGAGCTGGTGCTGTACCGGGTCGCGCAGGAGGCCCTCACGAACGCGCTCCGGCACGGGGCGTGCTCGCGGGTGACGATCGAGGTGCGGCGCGAGGAGGAGGCGGTGGTGCTGCGGGTCGCCGACGACGGTGCCGGGCTCGGCGATGCGACCTCCGGCGCGGGCATCCGCGGCATGCGCGAGCGCGCGGCGATGATCGGCGGGCGCCTCAAGTTCTCGTCGCCGCCGGCCGGCGGCACCGCGGTCGAGCTGCGGGTGGCCCACGAGCCGGCGGCGCAGGATGTCTCCTGACGCCCCGGCGCCGACCAGGATCCTGCTCGCTGACGACCATGCGGTGGTGCGGCGGGGCCTGCGGCTGGTCCTCGACGCGGAGCCGGATCTGACGGTCGTCGCGGAGGCCGACGACGGCCTCGCCGCGGTCGAGGAGGCGCTGCGCACGGAGTGCGACCTGGCGGTCCTCGACGTGTCGATGCCGCGGATGGGCGGGCTGCAGGCCGCCCGGGAGCTGGCCCAGCGCCGTCCGGCGCTGCGGATCCTGATGCTCTCGATGCACCGCGACGAGCAGTTCTTCCTCGAGGCCGTGCGGGTCGGGGCGGCCGGCTACGTCGTGAAGTCGGCGGCCGACCGCGATCTGATCGACGCGTGCCGCGCCGTGATGCGCGGCGAGACGTTCCTGTACTCCGACGCGCAGCACCTGCTGCTGCGGTACGCGCGGCCGGACGACCTGCGGGCGCGCCAGCTGTCCGACCGAGAGTCCGAGGTGCTGGCGCTGATCGCCGAGGGCCACACGACCCAGGAGATCGCGCAGATGCTCGTGATCAGCCCGCGGACGGTCGACCGGCACCGCGAGAACCTGCTCGCCAAGCTGAACCTCCGCAACCGCGTGGAGCTGGCCCGCTACGCCATCCGGCACCGGCTGATCGAGCCCTGAGGGCCCGGCCTAGAGGTCGGCGCCGGAGCGTCCCTCGACGATCTCGCGGGCGACGACCGCCACCTTGCGGCGGGTGGTTCGAGAGGTGCTGCGCAGCAGGTGGAAGGCCGCGACGGCGTCCAGGTCGTGCCGCGCCATCAGCATGCCGATCGCACGCTCGATGGTGACGCGGTTCTCGAGCGCGTACTGCAACTGCTCGACGACGCGGCCATGGTGCCGGAGGGCGAGCGCCGAGGCGATCTGCGCCTCGATCACGGCGTTGAACGAGTGGATCGCCGCCCGCTCGCTCGCGTCCCATGCGCGGGTCGTGTCGCCGTAGACGTTGAGCGAGCCGACGGGGCCGCCGCCGAGCCGCGTCGGCACGCCGAGCACGGAGCGGATGCCGGCGTCCAGCAGCGGCGCCTGGAGCGCCGGCCAGCGGTCGTCGTGCTCGAGGTCGTCGACGACGATCTCGGCGTCGTTCACGAACGACTCCACGCAGGGTCCCGCGCCCGCCTGCTCCTGCACCTGCTCGAGCACCTCGGCGGCATCGTCGGTGGCGGCGACGTAGCGCAGGCCGCTCTGCTCGTCGACCAGCATCAGGCCGGCGCCGGTGACGCCGAAGACCCCGCAGATCGCGCCCATGACGTGGGGGAGCACGTCACCGATGGCGGACTCCGGGCGAGCCATCGGACCGAGGGCGTCGAGCGCGCGGGTGAGCTTGTCGGGTTCTACGGGCACGGGTCGCTCGAGCGGGAGGTGGGGCGGTGGGGCATCAGGTGGCAGGCGCATCGTACGCCTTGCCGCCGGTCACGTGGGGACCGCCGACGCCCTCGATCTGGTCGAGGATCTCGACGATGCGGCGCACCGCGGAGCTGGCAGCGGTGATTTCGACGCGGGGATGGGCGGCCTGCCGCCGGGCGAGCAGCAGCGCGCCCTGCGGGTCGAGGAACCGGAGGCCGGACAGGTCGAGGCGCACGTGCGGCTCGAGGCTGCACGCCACGTCCAGCGCCCCGGCGAGCGCCTCGCGCGTGGTCAGGTCGACCTCGCCCGTGATGCTGACGTCGACGCGGCCGGTCGTGGTGACGACGCAGACCGCGAACGGCGTTCTCCGCGCAGCATCCTCGCGCGCGATCGCATCCTCACCCACACCCGCCATGCACTGCCCTTCCGTGTCGGAGCCGAGCCGCGGGGTCAGGGCGGTGCCCTCCGGACAATGCCACGCCGGGGTGGGAGAGGCAAACGCCTGCGCGCGCTCGCGCGGACGCGCGCGCGTGAGGCCCCCGCTCGGTACGGTACCGCCATGAGCCGACGGGCAGAGATCACGATGTCGCCGGACGAGATCACGGCGTTCCTGGCCCAGCAGCGCGTGCTCGTGGTGGCGACCGTCGGCCGCGACGGCTGGCCGCACGTGATGCCGCTCTGGTACGTGCTGCGCGACGGCGTGCCGTGGGCCTCGACCTACGGCCGGTCGCAGAAGGTCCGCAACCTCGAGCGCGATCCGCGCTGCACGCTGCAGGTCGAGGCGGGATCGAGCTACGACGACCTGCGCGGCGTGATGCTGAAGGCCGAGGTCGTGCTCGACCGTGATCCCGGCGTCGTCGAGCGGGTGGAGCGGGAGGTGTTCGAGCGCTACCACGACCGCGAGCCGGACGAGGCGGAGGCCGCCTCCCTCGCCCGGCAGGCGTCAAAGCGCGTCGCCCTCTCCTTCGTCGTCCGCGAACGAGCCAGCTGGGACCACCGCAAGCTCGCGCCCGTCCGGCCCGCGTAGCGCGAAGCCCTCGTAGCCCCGCTCGACCATGCGCTCGCAGATCTTGCGGTAGCGGCCGACGCCCCCGACGTAGGGCAGCAGCACGCGCGGCTTGCCCGGCACGTTGGCGCCCATGTACCAGGAGTTGGCGCGCGGGTAGAGCGAGGCGTCGCCGAGCGCGCGGTGATGGGCCACCCACGCCTCCTCCGCCTCCTCGGTCGGCTCGATCGAGACCAGCCCGTGGTCGCGGAGATGGCGCAGGATGTCGGCCACCAGCTCGACGTGCTGCTCGATCGAGACCATCACGTTGCTCAGCACCGACGGGCTGCTCGGCCCGGTGATGGTGAACAGGTTCGGAAAGCCGGCGTGGGCGAGGCCGAGGTAGGTGCGCGGGCCGTGCGCCCACTTCTCGCGCAGCGACTGGCCGCCGCGGCCGCGGATGTCGACGGCCTCGAGCGCCCCCGTCATCGCGTCGAAGCCGGTGGCGAGCACCAGCGCGTCCAGCTCGATCAGCTCGTCGCCGACGCGGATGCCGGTGGGCGCGATCTCGGCGATCGGCGTGCGCTTGAGATTGACGAGGCGGACGTTGGGCCGGTTGAAGGCCTCGTAGTAGCCGACGTCGATGCACATCCGCTTCGTCGCCAGCGGGTACTCGTACGGGCACAGCTCCTCGGCCAGCTCGGGATCGGCCACCCGCTCCCGGATCTTGCCGCGGACGAAGTCGGAGATGAGCTCGTTCGCCTCCGTGTCGGTGAACAGGTCGTTGAACGCGGAGTGGAGGACGAAGCCGCCGACCCGGTAGCGCCGCTCGAACTCGGCCTCGCGCTCCTCCGGCGTCGCGTCGAACACGCTGATCGGCCGCTCATGCCAGGGGTTGCCGCCGCCCGTTTCGCGCGCGAGCTGCCGCCGCTCGTCGTAGTGCGCCTTGATGTCGCGCTCCACCTCGGGATCGAGCGGGCCGTTCCAGCTCGGCACGCTGAACGCCGGCGTCCGCTGGAAGACGAACAGCTGCGCCGCCTGCTCCGCCACCTCGGGAATCACCTGCACGCCGGACGAGCCGGTGCCGAGCACACCGACGCGGAGGCCCGTGAAGTCCACCGGCTCGTGCGGCCATAGCGCCGTCTGGTAGACGTCGCCGGCGAACCGCTCCAGGCCGTCGATGTCGGGGGCGCGCGGGACGGAGAGATTGCCGGTCGCCATGATCAGGAACGCGGCGTCGAACCGCTCACCGCGATCGGTGGCGACCTCCCAGCGGCTCGTCGCCTCGTCGAACGCGGCCTCCGTGACGCGCGTCTCGAACTGGACGTCGCGGCGCAGGTCGAAGCGATCGGCGACGTGCTGGAGGTAGCGCAGGATCTCCGGCTGCGGGGCGTAGCGCTCGCTCCACGACCACTCCTGCTGCAGCTTCTCGCACCAGGAGTACGAGTACACCGTGCTCTCCACGTCGCACCGGGCGCCCGGATACCGGTTCCAGAACCAGGTGCCGCCGACATCGGAGCCGGCCTCGATCACCCGGACGGTGAGCCCGAGCTCGCGCAGGCGGTACAGCTGGAAGAGGCCGGCGATGCCCGCACCGACGACGACCGCGTCGTAGCGCGCCGGTGACTGGGCACTGGTCAAGGTGAAGAGGGCTCCTCGGATCGGTCGGGCCGCGGCCGTCGCCGGGCGACCGGCAGGATAGCCCCGGCGCCCGCCCGGCGGAGGCGGATTGCACGCTGCCGTGGCATGGCCCACCGAGCCCGGTGCCGCAGCGCTCTCGGCTCTCCGCGGGCGGCCATTCCGGGCCCTCGGGTAAATCAGCGAAACCTTCAGATCTTTGCTGTTCATCGGGATGATCGCGCGTCGGATGAAACTCAATGTCAACTAGACATTGAATCTTTAGCTCTTAACCGAGTATCACATGGGCCTCAATTCAACGCCGTAAACCCGGCTTGAAACAAGGCTTTCAGCAGCCTTCTGAAAGGCTTTTAGAACGTGATCCAAAGATTCCCCAAAGGCATCGGGATTTCTGTCAGGACCTTGGTTTTCAAAGGTTTTCAGAAGGTATTCCATGGACGTCCGGCGGATGGTGGATCGGCACTCCCGTGCAGCCGGCTGACCCCCTCCGCCCGGTCGATCCGCTCGAGAAGGAAGCACACCGATGCACCGTTCTCCCCCTGACGGCGCGCGCTTGCCCCGGCGCCGTCGCCTGCTGGGCCATCTGGCCCGACCCCGGACACTGACGCTCGTCGGCGTCCTTGCCTGCCTGGGAGCGGCAATGCTCCCGACCGGCAACGGGGTCGATCGAACCTCGAGCGCAGGCGCGCAGGTGCCGCCCGCCGCCGTGGGGGAGGGCTTCACCGTCTCCGCCTCGGATCTCGCCTACATCCTGAAGCAGATCAAGATCTCCGAACGCCACGCCGCGACGCTGACGCCGGCGAACCCGTGTGGCACGCTGCTCGGCTCCGCCGCCGACCAGGTGCCCAATATCCTCACGTCCTACGGTCTGCGCACGGTCGACGGCTCGTGCAACAACCTGGTCACGGGCCGCTCGAAGTTCGGCACCGCCGACGAGCTCTTCCCGCGCGTCACGGACCCGGTCTTCAAGGTGGCCGAGTCGAACCCGCCGCTGTTCGGGCCGCCCGGCCCGGCTTCGAGCTACGCGCAGACGACGGGCAGCGTGTTCGACTCGCAGCCCCGTCTGATCTCGAATCTGATCGCCGACCAGTCCTCGACGAACCCGGCGGCCATCGCCGCCGCCGCGTTCCCGGTCCGGACGCAGGGCAACCCCGGCCTGCATCCGTGCACCACCGATCCCGATCCGTCCGCCGATCCGCCCGTCGTCGGCGTTCCCGCCGACTGCGTGCCGTCGCACAAGACGCTCTTCATCCCGAACGTGACGACCGACGTCGGCCTGTCGCCGCCCTACAACTCGCTGTTCACGATCTTCGGCCAGTTCTTCGACCACGGCCTCGACAAGATCACGAACGGCGGCAACGGCACGGTGTTCGTGCCCCTCAAGGCGGACGACCCGCTGATCGCGGGCCCCGACCACATCGCCGGCAACGCCGACGACCTGCCGCCGCAGCTGCAGTTCATGGTCCTCACCCGCGGCACGGTCTTCGCCGGTCCGGGCAGGGACGGCATCGCCGGAACCGCCGACGACACCACGCACGAGACCCAGAACACCGACTCCCCGTGGATCGACCTGAGCCAGGCGTACGCGTCACATGCGGCGCACCAGGTCTACCTGCGCGAGTACGTGCTGGACGGCTCGAACCATCCGCGTTCGACCGGCAAGCTGCTCAGCTCGCCCGATGGCTCGATGGCCAGCTGGGCCACGGTCAAGTCGGAGACGGCCGAGAAGCTCGGCCTGCAGCTGGTCGACCGCGACGTCAACGACGTTCCGCTGGTCGCCGCCGATCCGTACGGCAACTACCTCCCCGGCCCGGCCCGCGGCCTGCCGCAGTGGGTCACCGCGACCGGTCTGGTCGAGGGCAACCTGGCCGCTCCCGTCGCGGCACCGGCCAACGTCCGCCACGTGGGCGCGGCCTTCCTGAACGACATCGCACACAGCGCCGTGCCCGGCCGCCTTCCCCGATGCCGACGGCACCGCGGGCCTGCAGCTCGACACGCCGGTCTGCACCCCGGGTCAGACGCCCTGCTACGACAACGAGCTGCTCGACCAGCACGTCATCGCCGGTGACGGCCGGGCCAACGAGAACATCGGCCTGACCGCGATCCACACGGTGTTCGAGCACGAGCACAACCGCCTCATCGACGACATCCAGACCACGCTGAACGCCAACCCGGCACTGCGGGCCGACTACCAGGCCACGCATCTGCTCGGCACGACGAACATCAGCTTCGGCTTCGGCGAGCGGCTGTTCCAGGCCTCCCGCTTCGTGACCGAGATGGAGTACCAGCATCTCGTCTTCGAGGAGTTCGGCCGCAAGGTGCAGCCGCTCATCGACCCGTTCCGCAC
The DNA here is from genome assembly GCA_963722525.1 of uncultured Actinomycetes bacterium. Taxonomy (GTDB): domain Bacteria; phylum Actinomycetota; class Thermoleophilia; order Gaiellales; family F1-60-MAGs149; genus VFJZ01. The sequence goes on from CAVRMM010000002.1 coordinate 3,928,267, forward strand.
CTACCACACCGAGGTCAACCCGGCGATCACCGCCGAGTTCGCCCACGCGGTCTACCGGTTCGGCCACTCGATGCTGGACGACACCATCCCCCGGAAGAACCTCGACGGCACGACCAACGACATCGAGCTGCTGGACGCGTTCCTGAACCCGGCGGCGTTCAAGGACGTCCCGGCCGCCGATCTGGCGACCGTCGGCGGCGACATGGGCGCGGCCGGTGCCGGCTCGGTCATCATGGGCCTCTCGGACCAGACCGGCAACGAACTCGACGAGTTCATCGCCGAGACGCTCCGCAACAACCTGCTCGGCCTCCCGCTCGACCTGGGCGCGATCAACATCACCCGGGCCCGCAGCGAGGGCATCCCGCCGCTCAACGACGTGCGCCGCCAGATCTTCGCGGCCACGAACGACGGCTCGCTCGCCCCGTACACGAGCTGGTACGACTTCGGCTCGGGCATCAAGCACCCGGAGTCGCTCGTCAACTTCGTGGCGGCCTACGGCACGCACCCGTCCATCCTGGCCGAGACGACGATGGCCGGAAAGCGGGCCGCTGCCCGCGCGATCGTCGATCCGCTGCCGGCCGACACACCCCCGGCTGACGCCGCGGCGTTCATGTTCGGCACCGACGCCTGGGAGAACTCCGGCACCGGCGTCACCACCACCGGCGTCGACGGCATCGACCTCTGGATGGGCGGCCTGGCCGAGCGCACCAACCTGTTCGGCGGCCTCCTCGGCCCGACGTTCAACTACGTGTTCGAGGAGCAGATGACGGATCTGCAGAACGGTGACCGGTTCTACTACCTCTTCCGGACGCCCGGCATGAACCTGCGCCCCCAGCTCGAAGGCAATTCGTTCGCCGAGCTGATCATGCGAAACACCACCGCGCACTCGCTGAAGGCCGACTCGTTCGCGACGGCCGACTGCAAGTTCGAGCTCGCCAACCTGAACGGCACGGCGGCCTACTTCGCCGCCAACGGCTCGGTCGTCGCCGACGACCCGGCCAGCGAGTGCAACGAGACCCAGCTGCTCACGCGCGTTCCGAGCGGCCGGATCGAGTACAAGCCGGTCAACTCGGTCGACGTGCCGGGCATCAACGGCCAGTCGGTCTACAACGGCACCGCCGGCGCCGACCTGGTCAAGGCCGGCAACGACAACGACACCATCCTCGGCAACGACGGCGACGACCGGCTCGAGGGTTACAGCGGTGACGATGTCACCATCGGTGGCAACGGCAACGACATCATCACGGACTTCGGCGGCGACGACATCCCGAAGGGCGGCCCCGGCAACGACGCGATCGACGGCGGCCCGGGTCTCGACATCGTCATGGGTGGAGACGGCAACGACTTCACCAACGGCGGTCTCAACGACAACCAGACGTTCGCCGGAGCCGGCACCGACTTCGTGATGGCCGGTGCAGGTGCCGACGCCGTGTTCGGCGATGCCGGCGACGACTGGATCCAGGGTGGCTCCGGGCAGGACCTCCTGCAGGGCGACCACGGCGCTCCGTTCTTCGACGATCCGGCGCAGACCGCTCCGGGCAACGACGTGTTCGTCGGGCAGGTCGGCGAGAACGACAACGACGCCGAGGGCGGCGACGACCTGATGGCGCAGTACCCCGCGGTCGACCGGAACGCCGGCGCCGGCGGGTTCGACTGGGCCTTCCACCAGTACGACACGGTGGGCGCCGACGACGACATGGCGATCAACAACTTCCTGGCCGGCGTCCCGATCCAGATCGTGGTGAACCGCGATCGCTGGCAGGAGGTCGAGGCCGACTCGGGCTCCGCGTTCAACGACCTGATCAAGGGCACCGAGGACGCCCCCATCGACGTGGCCGGAGCCGGCTTCACCGGCTGCAACGCCATCGACCAGGCGGGCATCGACCGCATCGCGGGCCTGTCCCGGATCATGCCGCCGCTGACCGTCAACCCGGCGGCGATGATCGCCGCGTCGGCTCCTGGCACCTGCCCGGTCACCGGCAACGTGTGGGGCGCCGGCAACATCCTCCTCGGCGGTGCCGGCAGCGACACCATCGAGGGCCGCGGCGCCGACGACATCGTCGACGGCGACCACGCCATCAACGTGCGCATCAGCGTCCGCGACGCCCTGGGCGCCGAGATCGGCTCGACCGATCTCATGGAGCACACGGCGATCACCGGGAACTTCGGTCCCGGCACCAACCTGATGACCCTCTCCCAGGCCGTGTTCGCGGGCCTCGTCGACCCGGGCAACCTCGCGATCGTTCGCGAGATGCTCCCGCTGACGGGTGCCGGCAACACGAACACGGCGGCCGACTGCGCCGCCGCCTCGCCGGTCAACTGCGATGTCGCGGTGTTCACCGGCGCCCGGGCGGAGTACGCCATCGCCCGCAATGCCAACGGCAGCATCACGGTCGACCATCAGGGCGGCGTCGACGGTATCGACACCCTCTGGAACATCGAGCGGCTGCGGTTCTCCGACACGACGATCCTGACCACGGCCATCGGCCCGGTCGCGCCGGCCACCGCCGTCGTGACGCCGGCCGGCAACGTCGGCTTCGGCATCGTCACCGTCGGCACCGTGGCGCCGCGCACGGTCACCGTCACCAACACGGGTGGCGGCACGACGACCATCACGGGCGCCACGATCACCGGTGCTCAGGCCGGTCAGTTCGCGATCCTGAACAACGGCTGCACCACGCTCGGTGCAGGCGGCTCGTGCACCATCGACGTCAGCTTCTCGCCGACGACGGCCAGCCTCCTGCGGACGGCGACGCTCTCCATCGCCACCTCCGCAGGCGTCCGGAACGTGACCATGACCGGCACGGCGATCGCCGCCGCTGTTCTGGCCCAGGCCAGCATCGCCGGCCCCACCGACTTCGGCACCCGCCGCATCGGTGAGCCGCGCACGCAGGCCATCCGGGTCACGAACACCGGTGGTGCCAACCTGAACGTGACCGGCGTGGTCTTCACCGGGCCGTTCACGGGCGACCGCGGCACGTGCAACGTGGCGATCGCTCCCGGCGCCCAGTGCCGGATCAACGTCACGTTCAACCCGAACAACCCGATCGGCGCCAAGTCGGGCACCGTGCGGCTGACCGGCAACGCCTCCAACACCAACGTCACGGCCACGCTCACCGGCACCTCGCGGGCCGCGGCGGTCGCGGTTGCCGCACTGCGCATCGTGCAGCCGCCGGCTCCGACGGCGGTGCGGCCGGTCAACGTCAGCCTCCGCGTCTCGGCGGCGGCGACCGTCCGGGTCCAGGTGCGCCGTGCGAACGGCCGGCTGGTGTGGTCGAAGGTCGCGAAGGTGAAGAAGGCCGGCGCCTCGAGCGTCCGCTGGAACCTGCGTGACGCGAAGGGCAAGAAGGTGAAGAAGGGCTCGTACCGCTTCACCATCACGGTCACCGACGCCTCCGGCGCCAAGGTGATCGTCAAGAAGTCGGTTCGCGTCCGCTAGCCGACACCAGCACCCCGGCACGATCCTTCGTCCCCCGTGGCTCAGGCCGCGGGGGACGTTGGCATTTCCGGAGACTTCTAAAGATTTACCACCGCTGTTGGCTCACTATTGAGTTCAACTTGAGGGTTGAGAACCGATATCGATACGATTTCCAACCTTGAAACAGGGGTTTGATCGGAGAATTCATGAAGTTTCGGCGACCATTCGCGGATTCTCAACCGCCTTTCCAAAGGTTTTCCAAGGTCTTCCGTCAGAAGGTGGCCAAGCACTCCCCGTGCACCCGAGGGTTCCCCGGCCCCCGGCATCCCGCCTCCGAAAAGGAAGCCACCAGATGCACCGTTCTCCCCCTGAGGGCCTGCGCCTGTCGCGGCGACGTACCGTGCTCGGGCAGCTTGCCCGCCCGCGCACGTGGACGATGGTCGCTGCACTCGCATGTACGGGAGTGGCCATGCTCCCGACCGGCGCGCGCACCGACCTGACGCCGCCCGCCGATGCGGCCGCGCCGGTTGGGCAGGGCTTCACCGTGACGCCCTCCGACCTCGCGTTCATCCTCAAGCAGATCAAGATCTCCGAGCGCCACTCGCGCGCGCTGATCCCGGAGCTCGACCCGGGCAACGCGATCCCGAACAACCCGAACCCGACCACCGACCCGGTCTACTGCCAGTCGATGGTCGGCACCGGCCCGGACCAGATTCCGAGCGCCCTGATCTCGTTCGGTCTCCGCACGGTCCGCGGCGACTGCAACAACTTGATGCCCGGCCAGTCGCACTACGGCGCGGCCGACACGGTCTTCCCGCGGCACACGACGCCGGCCTTCAAGGCCGGCGAGTCCGCACCGCCCGGGTTCCCGCCCGCCTCGCCCGGCGGCTACACCTCGAAGCGTGGCTTCGTCTACGACTCCGAGCCCCGCGTCATCTCGAACCTGATCGTCGATCAGACCGCCAACAACCCCGCGGCCGTCGCTGCGGCCGGCTTCCCGGTCCGCTCGCAGGGCAACGAGGGCGTTGTCCCCTGCACCAGCGATCCCGCTCCCGGTGACGACGACGGCACGCCGGACGGCTGCGTCCCCTCCAACGAGACCCTGTTCATCCCCAACATCACCACCGACGTCGGCCTCTCGCCGCCGTTCAACTCGTTGTTCACGATCTTCGGCCAGTTCTTCGATCACGGCGTCGACTTCACCAGCAAGGGCAAGTCCGGCACCGTCTTCGTCCCGCTCAAAGCCGACGACCCGCTGATCCTGAACGGTCCCGACGGCATTCCCGCCAACGGTGACGAGGTGTCGCCCAGCTCGGCCTTCATGGTCCTGACGCGCGCCACCAACCAGCCCGGCCCCGACGGCATCACCGGCGACCTGCCGCAGACGCTTGCCATCGACGAGTCGGCTGACGACATCCACGACGCGACGAACCGCGACTCGCCGTTCGTCGACCAGAGCCAGACCTACACGTCGCACTCGTCGCACCAGATCTTCCTGCGCGAGTTCGTTGACAACACCGCGGGGCAGCCGGTCGCGACCGGCAAGCTGATCAGCCTCCCGGACGGCGGCCAGGCCCCCTGGTCCCTCGTGAAGCAGCAGGCCGCCGATTCGCTCGGCATCCAGCTCGTCGACACCGACCTGTTCAACATCCCGATGCTCTACGCCGATCCGTACGGCAACTTCATCCCGGGCCCGGCTCGTGGCCTGCCGCAGTTCATGCTGAACAACGGCACGCTCCTCGAGGCGAACCGCGCCGGCGGCGGCACCCTGGTGCCGGCCAACGCGCTCCGGATCGACACGGCGTTCCTGGACGACATCGCGCACAACGCGGTGCCGGACACGTTCGACGCCGACAACAACCCGGCCACGCCGCCCGTCCAGAAGACCCCGGACGCGGATTCGGACGTCGGCCCGACCGGCACCGGCGCGGGCGCGCCCGCCCCGGGCCAGTACGACGACGAGCTGCTCGACGCGCACTTCCTGTCGGGCGACGGTCGCCTGAACGAGAACATCGCGCTGACGGCCGTGCACCAGATCTTCCACTCGGAGCACGACCGCCTGGTGGAGGAGATCAAGGACACCCTCCGCACCGACACCTCGGGCATCACGCATCTCACCGACTGGCAGACGCCGACCGGTGCTGCCGACGCCAACGGCGTCTGGAACGGCCCCCGCCTCTTCCAGGCCGCCCGCTTCGTCACCGAGATGGAGTACCAGCACCTGGTCTTCGAGGACTTCGCTCGCAAGATCCAGCCGCTGATCAACCCGTTCGAGCCGTTCGCGTTCAACCAGACCGACACGAACGCGTCGGTCCGCGCCGAGTTCGCCCATGCCGTCTACCGGTTCGGCCACTCGATGCTGAACGAGACCATCCCGCGCGTGAACGCTGCCGGCACGCATGACGACATCAGCCTGCTCGACGGTTTCCTGAACCCGGCCGAGTACCACGTCGGCCCGGGCAACACCGCGATCTCGTCCGAGGAAGCGGCGACGAACATCATCATGGGCCTGTCCGATCAGGCCGGTAACGAGATCGACGAGTTCGTCACCAACACGCTCCGCAACAACCTGCTGGGCCTGCCGCTCGACCTCGCGTCCATCAACATGACGCGCGCCCGCAGCGAGGGCATTCCCCCGCTGAACGAGGTTCGCCGGCAGATCTTCGCCGAGACGAACGACGGCTCGATGCAGCCCTACGAGAACTGGGTTGACTTCGGCATCGGCCTCAAGCACCCGGAGTCGCTCACCAACTTCGTGGCTGCCTACGGCCAGCATCCGACCATCCGGTTCGCCACCGGCGGCGGCGACAACGACTTCGCCACCGAGGGCGACAACACGGCCCCGACTCTCGCCTCCCGGCGCGAGGCGGCCCGCGTGATCATCTCGCAGGACCCGCTCGACCTGCCGAATCGTCCCGCTGACGCGGACGACTTCCTGGGTGCCACCGGCACCTGGGCGAGCACCGAGACCGGCATCAACGGCGTCGACCTCTGGATCGGCGGCCTGGCCGAGCGCACCAACGTGTTCGGCGGCCACCTCGGCAACACGTTCAACTACGTGTTCGAGGAGCAGCTGACCGACCTGCAGAACGGTGATCGGCTGTACTACCTGGCCCGCACCCCGGGCATGAACCTGCGCACCCAGCTCGAGGGCAACTCGTTCGCCGAGCTCGTCATGCGCAACTCGAACGCGCACACGCTGAAGGCGGACGCGTTCGCAACGGCTGACTGCAAGTTCGAGCTCAGCCGTCTCGTCTCCCCGGCTGCGCCGGGCTCGCGCAACATCGGCCCGACGTCCATCGAGGACGACCTCCTCACGGACTGCGACGAGAATGCGGTGCTCATCCGCATGCCGAACGGCCAGATCCGCTACCGCGAGATCAACCTGGACGACCCGCCCGGAATCAACGCCCAGTCGGTCTTCAACGGCACGGCTGGCGGCGATCGCATCCAGGCCGGTAACGACAGCGACACGCTCCTCGGCAACGAGGGCAACGACACCCTCGAGGGTGGCGACGGTGCCGACGTGGCCCTGGGCGGCGACGGCGACGACATCATCACCGACGTGGCCGGCGACGACGTGCCCAAGGGCGGTCCCGGCAACGACGCCATCGACGGCGGGCCCGGCCTGGACATCATCATGGCGGGCACCGGCAACGACTTCACCAACGGTGGAGCCAACATCAACGAGACGTTTGCCGGAGCCGGCAACGACTTCGTGATCGGCGGTCAGAGCCTCGACGCCGTCTTCGGCGACAGCGGCGACGACTGGATCGAGGGCGGCGCCCAGCCCGACCTCCTCCAGGGCGACTCCGGCAACCTGTTCTTCAAGGACACGGGCAACGTGCCCGGCAACGATGTCCAGATCGGGCAGGGCGGCGACGACGACTACGATCACGAGGGTGGCGACGACATCGGTCTCGCCGGTCCCGGGATCGAGAAGATCGCCGGCGGTGCCGGTTACGACTGGCAGATCGGTCTGGGCGAGAACGCGCCCCAGAACCAGGATCTGAACCTGAGCCTCGCCGGCGTGGACGCTCTCGTCATCGACGTCCGCGACAAGTACAACGAGGTCGAGGCCCTCTCGGGCTGGAAGTTCGACGACATCCTCAAGGGTGACGATGTCGTCCCGTCCGCCGTCGGCGGCGGTGGCTTCGTCGGCTGCGACGCGCTCGATCCGGCCGGTGTGGCCCGCATTGCGGGACTCAACGCCCTGGTCAGCACGTTCCCCTCGCCACTCCAGCCGATCCTGGACGCCACGTCCGTGGGCATCTGCCCGCTCGTCGGCCAGGGTGCCGGCCCGGGCAATGCCGGAAACGTCTGGGGTGAGGGCAACCTCCTCCTCGGCGGCTCGGGCAGCGACATCCTCGAGGGTCGTGGCGCGAATGACATCCTCGACGGCGACCGCTACGTGAACGTCCGGATCAGCGTCCGGGCCGGGGTCGACGCCAACGGCAACGCCACCGGCGCCGAGATCGGCAGCACCGACCTCATGGAGCACCCGTTCCAGGTCGGTAACCCGATGACCCTGCAGCAGGCGGTCTTCGCCCGCGTCGTGAATCCGGGTCAGCTCGTGATCGTCCGCGAGATCCTGAATGACGCAGCCCCGTCGGACGTCGACGTGGCCCAGTTCTCGGGCGCTCGCAGCGAGTACCTGATCACGCGCACCGGCTCGATCGTCACGGTCGACCACCAGGGCGGCGTCGACGGCGTGGACACCGTCCACAACGTCGAGACGCTCCGGTTCTGCAACGGCGTGGACGCCAACGGCGTCTGCAACGTGTTCGACGACGTGCCCGTGTCGGCCATCGGCCCCGCGACTCCGGCTACCGCCGTCGTCACGCCGGCCGGTACCGTCGGCTTCGGCATCGTCACCGTCGGCACGGTCGCTCAGCGCACCGTCACCGTCACCAACAACGGCGGCGCCACGCTGACCGTCACGGGCGCCACCGTCACCGGTGCCCAGGCCGGGCAGTTCCCGATCCTGTCCAACAACTGCACCACCGTCGGTGCAGGTGGGTCGTGCACCATCGACCTCACGTTCTCGCCCACCACGGCGAGCCTCCTGCGCACGGCGACGCTCGTCATCGGCACCAGCGTCGGCAACCGCAACGTGACCATGACCGGCACGGCCATCGCCGCCGCCGTTCTGGCTCAGGCGAGCATCGACAGCCCGACCGACTTCGGTCGGCGCCGCATCGGTGAGCCGCGCACGCAGACCGTCCGGGTCACCAACACCGGCGCTGCGAACCTGAACATCACCAGCCTCGTGTTCACCGGTCCGTTCTCCGGTGACCGCGGCACCTGCAACGTGGCGATCGCGGCCGGCGCAACCTGCCGCATCAACGTCACGTTCACCCCGGGTGCTCCGATCGGCGTCAAGGCCGGCACGGTGCGCCTGGTGAGCAACGCCTCCAACACGAACGTCACCGCCAGCCTCACGGGCGAGTCCCGCGCGGCAGCGGTTGCGGTTGCGGCGCTGCGGATCGTGCAGCCGCCGGCCACCACCTCGCTGCGGCCGGTCAACGTCAGCCTCCGCGTCTCCACTGCGGCGACTGTCCGGGTCCAGGTGCGCAAGCCCAACGGCAAGCTCGTCTGGTCGAAGGTCAGCAAGGTGACGAAGGCGGGCGCCTCCAACGTCCGCTGGAACCTGCGTGACTCGAAGGGCAAGAAGGTGAAGAAGGGCTCCTACCGCTTCACCATCACGGTCACCGACGCCTCCGGCGCCAAGGTGGTCATGAAGAAGTCGGTGCGCGTCCGCTAGAGCGCACTGGTACGCACGACGCTCGACGCCACGTCCCCCGCGGGCCCTTGCCCGCGGGGGACGTCGGCCGTCCTGGGCGGTACGCTCCAGCGGTGGCGCTGCGACTGAAGCTCCCCGCCGCCGACGGCGTCGAGCCGGTGCCGGCCGAGCGCCGCGTGCTCGGCTTCCTCGACCAGGGGGCGCTCTGGGCGAACCTCGGCGTCAGCCTCGTCGGCGTCGTCACCGGCGCCTTGCTGGTCCCGCAGCTGAGCTTCGGTACCGCGCTGCTGGTCCTGCTCGTCGGCGGCCTGATCGGCGGCTGCCTGCTGGCCGCCTCGGCGTGGCTCGGGGCCACGACGGCCCTGCCGGCGATGGCGATCATGCGCCGGGCGCTCGGCCTGCGGGGGGCACGGGTGCCGACCGTGCTCAACGTGCTGCAGAACACGGGGTGGAGCGCGGTCGAGACGTGGACGGTGGCCGAGGCCGCACACGCGCTGCCGGTGATCGGCGGGGGCCCGCGGATCGTCTACTACCTCGTGGCCGGCGCGCTCGGGATGGCGCTCGCGATCGCCGGCCCGCTGGGCGTCGTCCGCCGGCTGCTGCGGCGGTACGTGACGCCACTGCTCGCGGTCGCGCTCGGCTACCTGCTGGTCGCGCTGCTGATCGAGGCCGACCTCGGCGTCGCCGCGACGGGCGGACTGCCCGTGATGCTCGCACTCGACCTCGTCGTCGCCTACAACGCGTCATGGCTGCCGCTCGCGCCCGACTACACGCGGTTCTCGGACCGCCCGGTGCGCGCGGCGCTCGGCGCCGCCACCGGCTACTTCGCCGGCACCTCGGTGGTGTTCGTGATCGGCTTTCTGATCGGCACGCTCGGCGGCGTCGCCGACACGAACGCCGTCGTGACCGCGGCCGGCGGTCTCGCCCTCGGGTCGCTCGCCATCGCCGTGATCGTGGCCGACGAGAGCGAGAAGACGTTCGCCAACGTCTACTCGACCGCCGTCTCGATCCAGAACCTGGCGCCGCGCGCCTCGCAGCGCGCGCTGATCGTCGTCGTCGGGACGGTCGCGACGGTGATCGCCTACCAGCTGTCGATCGCGCGGTTCTTCGACTTCCTGCTGCTGCTCGGCGCGGTGTTCGTGCCCCTCTTCGGCGCCGTCATCGCCGACCATCTGCGGCCGCCGCGGCCGGTCGTGACCGCCGTCGCGTGGGCCGCCGGCTTCGTGACGTACCAGTGGCTGTCGCCGACCGGCGTCGGCTGGGTCCTCTCGGCCGAGGAGTCGATCGCCGACGCGATCGGCGTCGACTTCCCGCTCGGCGGCGGCTCGTGGGGCGCGTCCGTTCCCGCCTTCGTGGTGGCCTTCGGCCTGCGCCTGATCCCGTGGCCGCAGCGCCGGCAGGGGCCGGCACCGACCGCACGCTGAACGGAGCACGCGCCTGGGCAGCGGCTCGCCGGCGGGGTCGGCGCCCCGTCGGCGAGCCGTCTCCATCAGTCGGACAGTGCGCGCGTCTCGGCCGCGGTCTTGACCGCGAACGCACCGCGCGCCTGCAGGAGCAGCAGGGCCACCACGCCCAGGGCGATCCAGATCAGCGCGATCCACCACACCCGGTCGAGGCGCCAGAGCTCGGGCGCGCCCTTCACGACGCCATAGACGGCGGCCACCATCGCAACCGTGCCGACGGCGCCGGCAACGGCGAGCGCGATGCGATTCTCGCCCGGCTGGCCCTTGAAGCCGCTCAGCGAGATGGCGAGGTAGACGAGCACGAGGCAGAAGCCGCCGAAGGTCGCGCCCCACTGGAAGAACCCGAACCACTCGCCCGGGTCGGTGGCCGGGTCGTTGAGCACGAGGCCGTCGGTGGCGCGGACGAGGATGACCACGATGATCGCGCCGACCGAGGCGACGAGGGCGGACACCCACGGCGTCTTGTGGGTGGGATGCACGGTGGCCAGCACCTTCGGCAGCCGGCCGTCACGGGCCAGGGCGAAGATGCCGCGGCTCGAGCCGGTCGCGGTGCCGAGGGCGACGGCCGCGATGTCGATCGTGATCAGCCACTCGGTCAGCTCGCCGAAGCGCGAGCTGCCGATGTCGGGGTCGGCGCCGCCGCCGGCGGCGACCGCCAGCTGCGGGAAGCTCGCCAGGAAGGTGTCCAGGTCGAGGCTGAACACGATCAGCAGTGAGTAGGCGACGATCACGTAGAAGATCGCCGACACGACGACGCTGATCAGCACGGCGCGGGGGATGAGCCGCTCCGGATCGGCCGTCTCCTCGGCCAGGTTCGCCGCGGTCTCGAACCCGATGAACATGATCACCGCGTACAGGACGCCGTAGAAGATGCCGCTGGCGGTCGACTCGCTGGGATCGAACGGCCGGATCGAGTTCCCGCTGCCGCCCCCCACGATGATGACGTAGATCGCGAACCCGGCGATGACCGCCATCGACCCGAGTGCCAGCACGAGCTGCGCGCGGGTCGAGACCTGCACGCCGATGTACTGCATGAAGAAGGCGACGATCCAGAAGCCGATCGCGAGCCAGTACCACTCGATGTCGATGTCGAGGGTGTTGGCCAGGGTGCTCGACAGGAACCCGCCGAAGGCCAGGCCGATGGCGAGCGTGAGGGCGGTCATGCCGCCGTAGTACACCCAGCCGGCCAGGAAGCCGGCGCGGCGGCCGAAGGCTTCGGTGACGTAGTCGTACAGCGAGCCGGCGGCGTGGATGCGGCGCGCGTAGCGGCTGATGATCCACGCCACGCCGAGCATGCCGATCGACGCGAGGATGATCGAGACGGGGACGGCGATGCCGGCGCCCTTGCCGGTGAACGAGGCGCCGGCGATGGTGGCGATGAAGAAGGCGGACGCGAAGACCGGCCCGATGAAGCCGATCGATTGGGCGATGACGTCCTTGAGCGTCAGTTGCCCCTTGCCAAGAGTTTCGTACGTCGGATCGGTTCCCATTGCGCTCCTCCTCTTCCGGGTGGCACAACGATACGGGGTCGGTCGGGGACGGCGCAGGGCCCCGGGTGGATGACCCGGGGCCCTGCCGTTCGTCGTGCTCGAGCCGGAACGATCCCGGCCGTCGTGCCGTTACCGTGCCTGGGCGACGCCCGAGTTGGCCGACGTCGAGCTGCCGACCGCGTTCGTGACCACGATCCGGTACCGGTAGAACCCGGCCGGCACGGTGAACGTGGCGGACTGGGTGTTCAGCCCGATGCCCGGGATCAGGATCGGCGCGCCGACCGCCGTCGTCCCCGCCGCGGTGGTGTACCGCTGCGCGAACACCTGGGTCAGCGTGCGCGGCAGGCCGCCGGAGTTGGCTGCCGGGAGCAACCAGACGCCGGAGAAGCTGACCGCACCACCCGCGGCACCGGACAGCGCGAGCAGCGGTGTCGCGGTGTTGGGTGCCGTAGCGAACGAGAGCGCCGTGGACAGCGCCGAGAGCGGTCCTGTGCCGGCGGCGTTGGTGGCCGACACCTGGAACCGGTAGTTGGTTCCGACGGTGAGGCCGGTGCCCGCGACGACCAGGCTGGTGCCGGTCCCGGGGGAGGGCCGGAGAGCACCGACCTGGTTGCCGGCCGGGTTCACGACCCGCACCGAGTAGCCCGTGATCGGGCTGCCGCCGTTGTTGGCCGGAGCCGCCCACGACACGGTGAAGTTCCCGTTGCCGCGGACGGCGGTGACGCCGGTGGGCGCCCCCGGCGCCGTCACGACGACGGCGACTGCCGTGCCGCTCAGGCCGACCGTCGTCGGCGAGCCGGGCGCATTGGAGGCGATGTTCAGCGTCGCCACCTTTGCGCCGACCGTCGTCGGTGCGAACCGGACGGAGACGGTGCACGTGCCGCCCGAGGCGACCGTGGTGCACGTGTTGGTCGTGGTGAACTGCGTCGCGTCCGTCCCGGTCGTCGTGACGCCGCTGACGACGAGCGACTGCAGCCCGGTGTTCGAGATCGTGACCAGCGATGCGGCGGACGTGCTGCCGATCACCCGCGACGGGAACGTGAGTGTCGTCGGTGTCGCGGTGGCCGTGGGAACGACCGAGACGATCTGGTCGGCGAACTGCGCCCGCTCGACGTTCCAGAGCGTGTCGACGCCGTCGATACCGCCCTGATGATCGATCGTGACGGAGCCGTTCGCGTTGGCGGTGGTGATGTACTCGGCGCGGGCACCGCTGAAGAGCGCGGTGTCGGTTGCCGTGCCGGGGCCGGGGTTGACCAGCGTGCGTGCGATGCTGATCGTGCCGGGGTCGAGCGTGCCGGCGGCCACCTGTGTGCGGAACGTCGCCATCGCGTCACCCGTGAGGGTGCCGTTGCTCAGCTGGACGTTGAGCCAGCGGTCGCCGTCGATGATGTCGTCGCCGCCACGACCTTCCATCAGGTCGTTGCCGTTGCCGCCGACGAGGATGTCGCCGGCGTTGAAGCTGGTGGCTCCGGCCGGCAGGATGGCCGCGAGGCCGGTGATCCGGGCGATGCCCGCGGCGTCGAGCTGGTGCTCGGTGCCGAGGGCGGCCGCATCGTTGTCGGTGCCGCGGAGGATGTCGTTGAAGTTCCATCCGGAGAGGGCCTCGACGTCGTCGAAGCGCTCGCGGATGTTGTCCAGGTCGGGCGGCAGCAGACCGGTGAAGAACATGTCGTCGTCTGCCGCCTGCGGGTCGCCGCGATGGGTGACCCAGTCGAAGCCGAGCATGCCTTCGCTCCGCTCGATGCCGGGGCCGCCGACCATGATGTCGTCGCCGCCCTCGGAGTCGTAGTCGTCGTTGCCGCCGTCACCGATGATGACGTCGTTGCCCGGTGCGTTGATGTCGTTCTGGAACGGAGCACCGTTGTCGCCCTGGAGCAGGTCGGCCTGGTTGCCGCCCTCGATCCAGTCATCACCGTCGTCGCCGAAGATGGTGTCGGACGACTGGCCGGCGAGGATCATGTCGTTGCCGTCACCGCCGAACGTCTCGGTCGGATCGGAGCCGCCGACGACGAAGTCGGCGCCGAGGCCGCCCTGGTTCAGGTCGAAGCCCTGACCGGAGCTGATGTAGTCGTCGCCGTGGCCGCCCTTGATGACGTCGTCACCGAAGTTGTCGGTGAGGATGTCGTCGCCTTCGCCACCGATGAACTGGTCGTTGCCGGCGCCACCCTCGGCGCGGTCGTTGCCGCCGTTCAGCCGCAGGGTGTCGTCACCCTCGCTGGAGAAGAGCCGGTCCACGTTGGTGGTGCTGTTGGAGCCGATCCAGATGACGTGCTCGCCGCCCGCGAACCGGATCGTTCCGGCCGTCGGAATGTTCCGCGTGAGCAGCAGGTTCTCTGCCCACTCCGGCGTCTCGGGGTCGTCGAGGATCGGGCCGGTGAGGCCCAGGCTGGGAACGTTGAAGGTGAAGTCCGGCCGGGCGAAGACCTCGGCCGGCAGGCCCTCGGCGCTGGTGTTGCGCATGATCATCTCGGAGAACGAGTTGCCCTCGAGCTGGGTGAGCATGTTCAGGCCGGCGGTGCGCGTCAGGTAGTAGAAGCGGTCGCCGTCCTGCAGGTTCTCCATCTGCGTCTCGAAGACGAAGTTGAAGGACGAGCCGAGCAGGCCGCCGAACGGTGCCTGCTTCTCGGCCAGGCCGCCGACCCAGAAGTCGACGCCCTCGAGGCCCGTCGTCGGGACGCCGGCGTTGTTCTCCCACGTCCCGGCTCCCGTGAGGAAGTCGAGGCTGTCGGCCGGCGGGACGAGATCGTCGGCGCCCTCGTCGATACCCGTCTCCGGGTCGTCGCCGAGGATGCCGTCGGGGCCGGGGTCGGCCGGAGTATTGTCGGCCTCCTCGTCACCCGGCGTGGCGGGATCGTTCTCGGAGATGCCGTCGGGGCCGGGACCTGCCGGCGTGTCGTCGGCGCCCTCGTCGATGCCCGTCGCCGGGTCGTCGCCGGCGATGCCGTCGGGGCCGGGCAGGGTCGTCTCGTTGATGATCTGGTCGGCCGCGGCGCGGCGTCCCTTGAGGCTGCCCGCGGTGATCGGGCCCGAGCCGTCGGGATCGAGGCTCGCGATCAGCGGATGGGTACCGTAGGCGGCGACGAAGTTGGCGAGGGACTCGACGTGCTTGAGGTTGAAGCCGAAGTCCGCCCAGCTCTCGTACGGTGCACAGGGCCGGCTCGCCGGTGGCCGCGAAGAACTGGCGGCGGGCGGAGTTGAGGCCGGGGATGCCCTCGCTGCGACCGCGGGCCATGTTGATGGCCGGGAGGTCGAGCGGGAGGCCCACCAGGCGGTTGCGCAGTGCGTCGGTGACGAACTCGTCGAGCTCGTTGCCGACCTGTCGGGACATGCCCTGCACGACGCTGCCGCCGGCGACACTGGCGCTGACGGGTGCGGTGGCGGGGTTGTTGTCGTGGTCGTTGAACGCGAGCGGGTTCAGGAACGCGTCGAACAGCTCGATGCTCTCCGCACCGGCACCGCCGGGGGTGGCGACGCGGTCGACGGTCTCGGTCAGCATGGAGTGGCCGAAGCGGTAGACGGTGTGTGCGAACTCGGCGCTGATGGCCGGGTTGATCTCCGTCTGGTAGCCGGCGAAGAGGTTGATCTGCGGCTGCATGCGGCGGCCGAACTCCTCGAACACCAGGTGCTGGTACTCCATCTCGGTCACGAACCGGGCGGCCTGGAACAGCCGCTCGCCGTACGCCCAGCCGGTGCCGGCCGGCGGCGCGGCCGACGTGGCCTGCCAGTCGGCGACCTCGGCCGGCGTCAGCTGCGTGGTGATCATGTTGTCGATCTCTTCCACGAGCCGGTTGTGCTCGGCGTGGAACACGGTGTGGACGGTGGTGAGGCCGATGTTCTCGTTGCCGCGGCCGTCGCCGGTGATGAAGTGCAGGTCGAGCAGCTCGTCGTCGAACGTGCCGGCCGGCTGCGGGTCGCCGGCGGAGCTGACGTCGCTGTCGCCGTCGGGCGTCTTGGTGCTCGACGGGGCCGCGTTGTGGGCGATGTCGTCCAGGAACGCGTGGTCGGTCTTCACCGAGCCGACCACGGGGATCGGCGCGGTCGGGTCACCCTCCACGAGCTCGTTGCCGGGGAAGACGACCTGCGGGAACCCGTTCGGGCCGGGAATGAAGTGGCCGTACGGGTCGGTCGCGAGCAGCGGCACGTTCAGGACGTCGATGTCCTCGAGCTGGATGCCGAGCAGCGTGGCGGCCTGGTCCTTGACCTCCGACCAGTTGCCGATGTTGCCGGCGATCGCGCCGTCGATCAGGTGCCCGGTCGGGATCGGATCGCCCGCGACGTTGTTCTCGTAGGCGCGCAGGAAGACCTGGTGGGACGGGTGCGAGCTGTAGGTCTGGTTCTGGTCGACGAACGGCGTCGTCGTGTTGCGGGCCTCGCGCGTGGTGTCGTCGCCGTTGCCGGCGATGCCGTCCGGGCCGGGGCCGGTGAAGTTGGTGGCCCGGGTCAGGACCATGAAGTTGGTCGGGCTGCCGGGCACGTACAGCGGGTCGTCCGCCTTCAGCGGCATGAACACCGAGCCGTTGCCGCCCTTCGTGACCAGGTCGAG
The DNA here is from genome assembly GCA_963722525.1 of uncultured Actinomycetes bacterium. Lineage (GTDB taxonomy): Bacteria > Actinomycetota > Thermoleophilia > Gaiellales > F1-60-MAGs149 > VFJZ01. The sequence continues at coordinate 3,944,924 of CAVRMM010000002.1, forward strand.
ACCGTGATCGAAGAACTGGCCGAACAGCGTGAACCACGAGTTATAGGGCGCCGACAGACCGACGTCGGGCGCCACGTTCGGAATGAACAGCGTGCCGCTGGAGTCCGGGTCTGCGCCGGGACCCGCGGCCTTGACGGCAGCCGGGTTGGCCTCGGTCTGGTCAACCACCAGGTTCGAAACCGTCCGTGGCTGCGAGTCGACGACCACGCCGGATGTCTGTGTGTACGAGGTGAGGCCGGGAGGCCCGACGGGGCCAATCCCGGGCACGTTCGAGTCCTCGCCCTGCTTGAACTCCGGCGTCAGCAGGCGCGGGAACACCTCGTCGGCCGAGCCGAACTCGGACTGACCGGGCTGCAGGTTGTTGCAGGTGCCATCGACGGTGCGCAGACCGAACGGCAGCGTCGGACTGCCGACCTGGTTCGCGCCGGTACCGAGCAGCGTGCTGCACGGATTCGCCGCCGAGAGCGTCGTCACGTGCCGCTCGGCGATCCGGATCTGGTTCCGGATGAACCGGATGTCCGACACGTTCAGGGTGAATCCCTGACCGACTGGAGCCGCGGCAGCGGCAGCCGGGACACCGGAGCCCGGAGAACCGGTGGAGACCATCGCGGCGGCGGCGCACGTGACGGCCAGCGTCGCAACGACGGCTTGGGCGCGCGATCGCCGCGTGCGCCTCGACGGACCGGTGAGGCCGGCGAGCGCACGCCGGTCGACCCATCGGTCGTCCTTGGGGAATCTGAACACGGTCGATTCCTTTCTTCGGTGGGGGCACCGAAAGAGCGATGGCCGCGGCCCGGGGGCGGGTCGCCGTGCCGCAACGCCGGGGAAGGTTGCGTGACGCCCCTTTCAAAAAGGTTCGGGAAGGGTTTGGCGCAACTTTCAGGAAGGTTTTAACCCGATCCTCGGCGCATATCACCCTGGTTAAGAAGCGGCAGAGGCGGCTTGCGAATGGCGTCGCAAGACTTGACTTGGACTCGAGTTACATCGAGGCTGATCGAGGGTTATCGAAGGGGCTGCGAGCCGGCCAGAATCGCCGCACCGCAGGTCGCGCCGGACGGACGATGTTTGGATTGCCGGAGATCGGGTGAAGATGCGTTGTGGAATGGCGTGCACGACGGCGCCAGCGGCATGAAGGTGCGCGGCCGGACGAGCTGGCCCGATGGCGAGTGATGACGGCCCGAAGCTCCTGTCTCCTGACGGGAGTGCGAAGATCCCATCCTCCCTTCGGAGGGGGCATTGATCGGCACGAGTTGCGATCCCGGGGGCGGGAGCGCGACTACCGCGCCGCGCACCATGCTGCATACCGCTCGACCTCACGGGGCTGGATGCGATCGCGCCCGAGGCGCCTCATCTGTCGGCGAGGCGCGACGCGCGGTCGGCGCCGGGTTGACAGCCGCACGGCTGCAACGGTAAGCTGCGCTCCCTACCGAACGATCGTTCGGGCGACCGCTGGGAGGATGCACCATGGAGGCAGGGGCTCGGGTGCACGACGCCCGGTACGAGTCGGCCGAGCCCGGCGCGATCCGCGCGCTGCAGGTGAAGCGGCTGCGGGAGCTACTGCGCTTCGTGCACGCGACGAACGAGTTCTACCGGGCGCACTGGGACGCCGCGGACGTGGACATCGAGCGCGTCGACTCGCTCGAGGCGCTGGCCGCGCTGGTGCCGATGGTCGCCAAGAGCGACTTCGTCGACGACCAGATCGCCCATCCGCCCTACGGCAAGCGCCTGGAGCGCGCCATCGGCCTCGGCGAGCGGCTCGAGATCTACACGACCAGCGGCACCAGCGGCCAGGGCGTCGAGATCCACGCCCAGACCGAGCGCGAGCTCGACGCCATGGTCGAGATGTACCGCTACATGTTCCGCTGGGCCGGGCTCGACCCGGGCGACGTGGCCGTGCTGACGCTGCCGCTCACGATGCTCGGCGGCGGCCGCATCGAGTGGCAGGGCGCGGTCGGCTCGGGCATCACCGTGCTGCCCGCCGGCAACATTGACGCGCGGGCGAAGCTGGCGCTGCTCGAGCGCTTCCAGCCGAAGGCGCTGTACGGGTCGACGTCGTACTTCGGCCACCTGCTCGCGATCGCCGAGCGCACGCCGCCGTGCCCGTCCGTCGAGGTGCTCTTGACCGGCCTCGAGGGCGTCGGGTTCTCGTACCTCGAGCAGTTGCAGGCGGGCTGGGACGCGGTGATCGCCGACCGCTTCGGTTGCACCCAGGTGCGCGCCGACTTCATGTTCACCTGCGAGCACGGCATCGGCACCGCCGAACGCCCCGGCCTGCTGCACAACCTCGACCCGTTCCTGATCACCGAGGTGATCGACGTCGAGACCGGCCTGCACGTGGCCGACGGCGAGTTCGGCGAGCTGGTCGTGACGAGCCTCTACCACCTCGACAACCCCGTCGTCCGCTGCCGGCTGCGCGACGGTGGCGTCTGGCACCCGGGCTCGTACTGCTCCTGCGGGCGCCCCTTCGGCGGCGTCGAGGTCGCCTCGGTGACACGCACCGACGACGTCAAGAAGATCAAGGGCATCAACGTGTTCCCGCAGGCGGTCGACGACCTCGTGTTCTCCTTCTCCGAGGTGGACGAGTACCGCGTCGTCCTCACCTCCAGCCCGAGCATGGCCGACGTCGCGACTGTCCGGGTGATGCTGAAGGGGGAGGCCGACGGCCTGCCGGAGCGCATCGGCGGCGCCCTCCGCGACCGCATCGGCATCCAGTTCGCGGTCGAGGTCGTCGACGACATCGAGCGGAGCGAGTACAAGGTGCGCCGCTGGCACGACGAGCGGGTCCGATGATCGGGCGCCGCGTCGTCCTGCTGCGCGTCGTCACGCCCGCCGCGGTGGACTCCTACTGCGCGCTGACCGGCGACAACGATCCGCTGCACGTCGACGCCGCCTTCGCCGCCACGACGATCTACAAGGAGCGGATTGCGCCGGGCGCCCTGATCATCGGCTACATGATGGCCGCCGCCGCGGCCGCCACCGGCAACCTGGGCCTGGCCGTCCCCTCGCTCGGGTTCGACCGCCTGCGGCACACCGGGCCGGTGCTGATCGGCGACCGGCTGCGCATCGAGTACGTCGTCGTCTCCGTCGTCGACGACCGGGGGCACGCCGACATCACCGTCACGAACCAGCGCGACGAGACCGTCGCCGTCGCCGACCACGTCTTCCGGGTGATGTCCCCGTGAGCGACGACGCCGGCCTGATCCTGGAGAGCGTCGACGAGCTCGTCCGCGACGTCGTCGCCCCGCGCGCGGGCGAGATCGACCTGACCGCGGCGTTCCCGCACGACGTCTACGGTGCGTTCGCCCGGCTCGGCCTGCTCGCGGCCGTCATCCCCGCGGAGCACGGCGGCGTCGAGATCGGGCTCGAGACGACGATGCTCGTGGTCGAGCGCGTCGCTGCCGCCAGCGCCTCGTGCGCGCTGCTGCTCGGCAACTGCGGCGACGGCGTGGGCGCGATCGTGCACGGCGGCTCGCCGGAGCAGCAGGCACGCCTGCTGCCGGGCGTCGCCGACGGGACGATCATCCCCTGCTTCTGCCTGACCGAGCCAGGCGCCGGCTCGGACGCGGCCGGCCTCGTCACGACCGCGCGGCGCGACGGCGACCGGTTCCGCATCACCGGGTCGAAGCTGTTCATCACGAACGGGTCGGTGGGGCACGTGTTCACCGTCTGGGCCCGCACCGACGCCGGCATCTCGGCGTTTCTGGTCGAGGGCGCGACCGAGGGGATGACCGTCGTCCGCGACGAGGACCTGCTCGGGCTGCGCGGCGTCCCCGCCACCGAGCTCCGGTTCGACGACACCCCGTGCGAGCTGCTCGGCACCGACGGCGAGGGCTTCCGTCTGGCGATGGTGACGCTCGACGACGCCCGCCTGAACATCTCCGCCTGCGCGCTCGGCACCGCGCGCGGCGCGCTCGAGATCGCGCTCGCCCACGCCCGCACCCGCGAGGCGTTCGGCCAGCCGATCATCAGGCACCAGGGCCTGTCGTTCCTGCTCGCCGACGTGGTCACCGAGCTCGCCGCCGCCCGCGCCCTGTGGCTCGAGGCCATCCGCTCGGTCGCCGCCGGCGAGGGCCGCATGGCGTCGACCAGGTGCGCGATGGCCAAGAACGCGTGCTGCACGGCGGCCATGCGCGCCACGACCGAGGCCGTCCAGGTGCTCGGCGGCGCGGGCCTCACGCGCGACGTCCCGGTCGAGCGCATGTTCCGCGACGCGAAGACGTTCCAGATCCTCGACGGCACCACGCAGATCCAGCAGCTGATCATCGCGCGGCACCTCGAACGCCACGGCCTACCGTTCTGACTAGGAGACCCATGCAGGACCTCGCCATCGACTACCTGTGCGGCCACTTCACCGAGGACAACATCCGGCGCAACTTCTTCGAGAGCTCGGAGAGCGAGATCTTCGAGGCCGTCGGCCGGCTCAAGAACCTGAAGGGCTACACGGCGCCGGAGTTCCTCGCGCACCTCGAGACGCTCGGCATCGGGCGGATCGTGATCCCGACGCTGCTGACGTGGGACTACTGGCACCAGAAGCCGATCGAGGAGACGTTCGTCGAGGAGGTGGCGGCGGCGCACGCCGAGTTCCCCGACCGCATCTTCGGCCTCTACGGCGTGAACCCGCGCAAGCGCATGGAGGGCGTCCGCGAGATGGAGGACGCGATCCTCCACAAGGGCTTCAAGGGCCTGCACATCCACCCGCACGGCTTCGGCGTGCCGCCCAACCACGCCTGGTACATGCCGTACTACGCGAAGTGCGCCGAGCTCGGCGCCGTCGTGGCGGTGTCGATGGGCCACACGCTCGACTTCATGCCCGGCGACGTCGCCCGCCCGATGTTCCTCGACGACGTGGCCCTGTACTTCCCCGACCTGACGATCATCTGCGGGCACACCGGCTGGCCGTGGGTGGAGGAGGCGATCGCGCTCGCCTCCAAGCACCCGAACGTCTACCTCGGCACGTCGGGCTACGCGCCCCGCTACTGGCGCCCCGAGATGCTGCAGTTCATGGACTCGCGGCGTGGCCGGCACAAGACCCTGTGGGGGACCGACTACCCGCTGGTGCGGCACGAGGAGTCGATGCAGCAGATCGCCGAGCTCGGGCTGAAGCCCGAGACGGTGCGCGCGCTGCTGAACGAGAACGCGCGCAAGGTGTACGGGCTCTCGTGATCCGCGAGCTGCGCATCGACCGGCCCGAGCGCCGCAACGCGCTCGACGCGGCCACCGTCGCCCGGCTGCGCGCCGAGCTCGCGGACGCCGCGGCCGATCCACAGGTCCGCGCCCTCGTCGTCTCGGGCGGCGGCCTCGCCGCCTTCTGCGCCGGCCAGGACATCAAGGAGCTGGCGGCGCTCGACCGGCCGAGCCGCATCGCCGCCCACGCCGCCGGCCAGGCGCTGATGGACGAGATCGAGGCGCATCCCTGCCTGGTGATCGCCGCGATCGAGGGGTTCTGCCTGGGCGGCGGCCTCGAGCTGGCGCTGGCCTGCGACGCCCGCATCGCCGGCGACGACGCCACCTTCGGCCTGCCCGAGGTGGGACGCGACCTGCTGCCGACGTGGGGCGGCCACCATCGCCTGTCCCGCGTCGTCGGCCTGGGGCGCGCGAAGGAGATCGTCCTGCTCGGCCGCCGGCTCGACACGGCCGAGGCGCTGACCGGCGGCCTGCTCGCCGAGCGCGTCCCGGCAGGCCAGGCGCTCGACCGCGCGCTCGCTGTCGCCGCCACGGCGGTCGAGGGATCGAGCCGCGCCACGATCGCCCGCTCGAAGGCGCTGGTCACCGCCGGCTTCGCGGCCGACCCGAAGACCGCGCGCGAGGCCGACGCCGCCGCCGAGGCCGACCAGACATGAACCCGCTCCGACAGAAGGAACCCCGATGAACGACAGCTTCTCCCTGGCCGGCCGGCGCGTGCTGATCACCGGGGCCGCGTCCGGCATGGGCCGGTCCTTCGCCGAGCTGGCCGCGGCCGACGGCGCGCACGTCGGCCTGCTCGACCTGAACGGCGGTGGCCTGGAGGAGACGATGGGCGGCCTCGGCGGTGACGGTCGCCGCATCGCCGTCACGGTCGATCTGAGCGACTGGCCCGCCACCGAGGCCGCGGTCGGGCAGGTGCGCGAGGAGTTGGGCGGCTTCGATGCGATCTGCAACGTCGCCGGCTGGGACGCTCCCGGCAAGTTCTGGGAGCAGGACTACGAGATGTGGCAGCGGCTGATAAATATCAACCTCTGGTCGACCCTCCATGTTTGTCGCGCGACGGTGCCCGACCTGGTCGCGCAGGAGTCGGGCACCATCGTCAACGTCGCGTCCGACGCGGGCCGCGTCGGCTCCAAGGGCGAGACCATCTACGCCGCCGCCAAGGGCGGCGTGATGGCCTTCACCAAGTCGGCCGCGCGCGAGCTGGCGCCGCACCAGGTGACCGTCAACTGCATCTGCCCGGGGCCGACGCTGACGCCGCTGCTCGAGCAGGAGATGATCGACAACCCCAAGCTGATCGAGAAGCTGATCCGCGCCATCCCGCTGCGGCGGGCGGCGGATCCGGTCGACCAGGCGCGCGTGATCGCCTTCTTCGCCTCCGACGCCGCGAGCTACTGCACCGGCCAGATCCTGTCCGTCAGCGGTGGACTGACGATGGTCGGGTGAGCACCGGCACCGACACCGCGATCCTGCGGGAGGCCGCGACGCTGATCGCGCGGCGCGGGTACCACGGCGCGTCGATGCGCGATCTGGGCAAGGCCGTAGGCCTGCAGATGGCGTCGCTCTACCACCATTTCGGCTCCAAGCAGGAGCTGCTGGTGGCGATCATGCGGGCGGCGATGGCCGACCTCACGGCGGCGGTGTCCGAGGCCGTGGACGCCGCCGGCGACGACCCGCGCGACCAGCTCGCGGCGGCGATTCGCGCGCACGTCCGGTTCCACACCGAGCACCGGCCCGAAGTGATCGTGGCCGACGCCGAGCTGCGGTCGCTCGAGGAGCCGGGGCGGACGGAGATCATCGGCCTGCGCGACCGGCACCAGGCGCTCTTCCGCGGCCCGGTGGAGCGCCTCGGTGTGACGCAGCCGGGCATCGTCACCTCCGGGATCATCACGATGTGCACCGACGTGGCGATGTGGTTCCGCAGCGACGGGCCCCTCGACGCCGACGCGGTGGCCGACACGTACCTGGCGCTCGTGCTGCGGGGGATCGACCGATGAGCGCCGGCGCCGACCTGCTGGTCGACCGCCCGGCGGCGGGCGTCGTGGTGCTGACGCTGAACCGGCCGGCGAAGCGCAACGCGCTGTCGCGGGCGCTCGTGGCCGACCTGCTGCGGACGTTCGGCGAGCTCGGCGCCGATCCGGCCGTCCGCTGCGCCGTCCTCACCGGCGCGCCGCCCGCCTTCTGCGCCGGCGGCGACCTGTCCGAGCTGCGCACCGCCGACGACGAGGGCTACGCGGCCTACTGCGCGTCGTACCGGGCGCTGGCGCTGCAGATCCGCGACCTGCCGTTCCCGTTGATCGCGGCGATCGATGGCGCGGCGGTGGCGGGTGGCTTCGAGCTGATGTGCATGGCCGACATGCGCGTCGCGTCGGAGGAGTCGTTCTTCATCACGGGCGACGCCACTCTCGGGCTGCCCACGACGAGCGGGCTCAGCTGGCTACTGCCGCGGCTGGTCGGCGACGGACGGGCGCGCTGGCTGACGATGGTCGAGCCGCGCATCACGGGGGCGGAGGCGCACTCGATGGGACTGGTCGAGGTGCTCTGCCCGGCCGGCGAGGCGCTGGCGCGTGCCGTGGAGATGGCGGCGACCGTCGCAGCCAAGCCGGGCGACGGCATCCGCCTCACACGCCGCACGATCGACGGCGCGCACGAGTCGGGCTACGTCGAGGCCATCGACGCCGAGCTCGCCGCGCAGCGCGAGGGATTCGCCAACCCGGCGGTGCGCGAGGCGATCAACGCCTTCTTCGACCGGCGCTGAACACGCCGCTCGGGATCGGCGTATGCTGGCCGCAGAGCGCCGTGGAATCCTCCGCTGTGGCCATCGCGATCCGTCCGGGCGAGCACGCCTGCTCGCGGCACGCGGATGCAGGCGACCGCGAACGCCTTGCCGCGGCGTTCGTCGCGGCGGGGCTTCTCCGGTCGCACAAGGTCATCTACCTCCATGACCGCGACGACGCCGCCGACGTGCTCCGTCAGCTCCGGGCCGGCGACGCGAGCGTCCGGAAGGCGCTGGCGAGCGGGCAACTGGTGCTGCGGCAGGCAGCGGATTCCCATCTCGCCGACGGGGGCTTCGATGCGGAACGCACGTTCGCCGTGGTCCGGGCCGAGCACGACCGGGCGCTCGCGGAAGGGTTCGCCGGCCTCTACATGGCCGCCGAGATGGCCTGGGCAGTCAGCGCGATGCCGGACGCCGGCGCGTTGGCCGATTGGGAGCGGCGGGTAGACGAGGTGCTCGCTACGCCGGGCCTGACGTTGTTCTGCCAGTACGACCCGGCGCAGTTCGGCGCGGCGTCGCTGGCGGACGCCGCCCACGCCCACGCGGTCGATGTGGCGCCGGAGCTCGCGGCGCTGAGCCGGCGCGGACGGCTCGCGGCCGCGGTCATCCAGCCGGGGCGGGTGCTGCGGCTCGCCGGCGACCTGGATTTCGGGAGCGCGCCGGCGCTGGCCGAGACGCTCGACCGCCACTTCCACGGGCCGCTCCGCCTCGACCTCGCCGATCTGGACTTCGTCGACGTCGCCGGCATGCGCGCGCTGCGTGGCGAGGTCGGCCGGGAGCTCTTGATCGTCGACGCGTCGGAGGCCGCAGCACGCCTCTTCCCGCTCCTGGCCTGGGACACCGACCCGCGCGTCGACCTGCAGGCCCGCTGACGATGCGCCACGAGCTCTTCGGCTATGGCTCGGATCAGAGCCTGGTGGAGCGGGTCGCACCGTTTCTCGCCGAGGGCCTGGCCGAGGACGAGGCCGCGATCGCGGTCACCACGCCGCACCGCCACGACCTGCTCCGCGAGGCCCTCGGCGCGGCCGCCGAGCAGGCGTTGTTCCTGGACCGCGACGCGTTCTACACCCGGCCCGAGGCCGCTATCGCGCGCTACGACGCGGCGGCCCGGGAGATCGTCACGGGCAGGATCGCGGGGATCCGCGTGATGGGTGAGCTGCCGATCTGCAGGAGCCGGGCGGAGTGGAACGTCTGGGTGTGTTACGAGGCGATCCTCAATCGCGCCATCGCGCATCATCCGGCGTGGATCCTGTGCGCGTACGACACACGGGACGTGCCGCCCGACGTGGCAGACCTTCTCTGCCACGCCCATCCGGTCGTCTCCGCCGACCAGGACAGCAGTCCCACCCACCACGGCTACGTCGCTCCGGAGGCGATGGTGCGCGCGTTCGGCGCAGAGCCGCTCCCGGCGGTCGCGCTGGACACGCTCCCTCTGCAGACCGACCCGCGGCGCTTTCGGGAGACGCTCGCCGCCGCCATGGCGTCGGCCGGGGTGCAGGGCGAGCGGGCGGCTCGGCTGCAGCTCGCCGCGAGCGAGGTACTGGCGAACGCCGAGCGCCACGGCGGCGGCCTGCGCTCGCTGCGGGCCGGGCGGATCGGCGACCACTTCGTCTGCGAGCTGGCCGACCGGGGCCACGGCATCCACGATCCGCTCGCCGGGTTTCTGCCGCCGCGCGCCGGCAGCGACTCGGGTGCCGGCCTGTGGGTGGCGCGGCAGGTGACGTGGCGCCTGGAGCTCGTCCCGTCGCTCGACGGGCTCGCCGTCCGGCTCTGGGACTAGCTGCCGCTACGGCACGAGCACCTCGTCGCCCAGCACCTTGCGCAGCAGCGGCAGCACGTCGTCCGGCTGCGGGTAGCGACCGAGCATCTTCTTGGTGAAGAGCACCTCGCCGTCCACCTCGACGTCGAAGATGCCGCCCGTGCCGGGCACGACCTCGAGCACGCGGAGCACCGGTCCCCAGCCGGCGAGGATACGCGCCACCAGACCGGCGGCGTTCGAGGCGGCGCCTCAGGGGACGCAGTAGGTGATGCGAACGGTGGACGTCGGGTTCAGCATCGCCGCATCGTAGATCGACCCGTCAGCACGCGTCGACGGGCGACGTCGTGCACGCCATGCCGCACCTGCTGGCGTTCGAGACCTCGAAGGGCCCGGTCGACACCCAGAACGGCGACCCCGTGCACTTCGTCGCACGCCTGCGCTACGCGTCTCATGACGATCTCGGCGCCTCGATGGGGTCGCCGGAGGGTGAGGCGGCGCTGGCCGACCTCGGCAACTTCGCGCAGGCCGGCGCCGTCGTGGCGACGGCCGAGATGGCCGGGGCCTGACGCGCGGCCGTCTACGCTCCGGGGATGGCCGTCCGCTCCGAGAGGCTGCAGGTCGATGGCGTCCACTGCATCAACTGCATCCAGAAGATCGGCACCGCGCTGGGCGCGGTGGACGGGCTGGTCGGCGCCTCGGCGACGATGACGGGCGAGGTCTCGATCTCGTACGACGAGGCGCAGCCCGAGGTGCGCGAGCGCGTCGTCGACGCGCTGGCGGAGTGCGGCTTCGGGCTCGCGCCGGCCTGACGCCTAGGCGTCAGGCGCATTGACCTGCTGCGTCGAGAACCCGGCCAGCAGCTTGTAGCGGGCCGCGATCTCCTCCAGCTCGACGCGGGGGATCACCGCCTCGATGTCGTCGAAGCCGCCGGGAGCCCGCTCCTCGGCGAGCTGCATGACCTGCTCCGGCCCGTTGCCGCGGTTGGCGAGGATGATGCGCCCGGTGGGCTCGCGACGTTCGCGCTGGTAGGCGGCGAGCGCCGCCACGGGCTCCGCCGTGGCGAGCGCCGTTGCCAGCGCGGTCGCGTCGAGGATCGCCTGGGAGGCGCCGTTCGAACCGATCGGGTACATCGGGTGCGCGGCGTCGCCCAGCAGCGTCACGCGCCCGGTCCCCCAGGTGGCGAGCGGATCCCGGTCGGCGAGCGGGTACTCGAAGATCTGCGTCGCGCCGTCGATCAGCCCGGGCACATCGAGCCAGTCGAAGCGCCACCCGGCGAAGGCCTCGCGGAACAGCGACACGTCGACGACGCGCGACCAGTCCTGCGGCGCCGGGTTCTCGGCCACGGGCAGCTCCGCGATCCAGTTGATCGTCTGCGTGCCGTCGGCACCGGGCGGGGTGATCGGGTAGCAGACGAACTTCTGATCCCGGTGCCCGGCCATGATCATCGTCGCCCCGGTCAGGAACGATGGGGCGCGCGTCGTCGATCGCCAGAGCATGCGGCCGGCGTACCGCACGGCGTCGTCGGCCGGCGCGATGCCGGCGCGGACGACCGAGTGGATGCCGTCGGCGCCGACGAGCACGGCGGCGGCGATGGTCCGGGTCGCGCCGGTGGCGCGGTCGAGGAGGTGGACGTCGACGTGGCCGTCGTGCTCGCGGGAGCCCGTCACCGCCTGCCCGCAGAGGACGGCGCCCGCACCGAGCCGGTCGCGGACGGCATCGAGCAGCAGCAGCTGCAGGGCGCCGCGATGACACGAGACCTGCGGGAAGTCGTAGCCCGCGGCGCGCCCCCGCGGCTCGCGCCAGATGCGCTGGCCGTGCCGGTTGAAGAAGATCAGCTCGCCCGTCTCGACGGCCCCTTCGACGAACCGGTCGAGCAGCCCCAGGCCGGCCATCACGCGCGTCGCGCTCGGGAGCAGGTTGATGCCGACGCCTAGCGGGCGCACCTCACGCGCGGCCTCCAGCACGGCGCACGGCAGGCCGAGACGATGCAGCTCGAGCGCGGCTGCGAGGCCGCCGATGCCGGCGCCCGCGATCACGATCCCGGGCCGCTCCGGCGACGGCGCGGCGCTCACGGGTGCGTTCGCAGGTGGCCGACGATCGCCGCGACCGTCGCGTCCGGCGCCTCCAGGTGCGGCCAGTGGCCGATGCCGGGCAGCTCGATCGTCGTCAGCGGCTGCGCGAAGTGCGCGTCGAGACCGGCGAACAGGGCCGGGCCGATGCAGCCGTCGTCGGCGCCGTGGATCACCAGCGTCGGCGTCTCGACGACGCCGCACCCGCCGCCGCTGCCGGCGATGTCGGTGCGGTAGTAGGCCGAGACGGCGGCGGCCACCTCGGGGCGGTTCAGCACCGCGAGCACCTCGGGCCAGTCGTCGCGGTGCAGGCCCGGCGACCAGTCGCTGGCGGCGGCCGTGATGAACTCCGGGTCGCCGGCGATCTCCTCGCGGGCGGAGGCGTACGCGAGGATCCACGCGTAGGCGCCCGTCTGCTGCTCGCGCAGCACGCTGCGGCGGACCGCGAAGCCCGCGTCGTGGCACACGGCGAGCGCGGTCAGCGATGCGAGCCGCGCCGGATGCTCGGCCCCGAGCCGGTAGCCGGCGATGCCGCCCCAGTCGTGCCCGACCACGTGCGCGCGGTCGATGCCGAGGTGGTCGAGGAGGCCGACCAGGTCGCGGGCGACGGCGCCCATCGACAGGTCGGCGTCGGCCGGGACGGCGGAGGGCGCGTACCCGGGCAGCGCCGGCACGATCGCGCGGTAGCCGCTGCGGGCGAGCGCCTCCGCCAGGCTCCGCATGCCGATCGCGTGGTCGGGGAAGCCGTGCAGCACGAGCACGTCGGGGCCGTCTCCGAACGTCCAGACCGCGAGGTCGCCACGGCGCAGCGGGAGGATCCGCGGCTCGCTCACACGGTCCTCCGCAACCCGGCCACGACGAGCGGCACGACCGCGTCCGGCCGCTCGAGGTGCGGCCAGTGCCCGACGTCGTCGATCGCGTGCACGTGCAGCGGCGCGTCGAACCAGTCGTCGAGGCCGGTGAACAGCGACGCCCGGATGCACTGCGAGTGCGTGCCGTAGATGACCGTCGTCGGCGGCGCGATCCGGCCGCTGGCAGGTCCGCGACCCTCCATGTCGGCGCGGTAGTAGCGATGCGTGACGTGCGCCGCCGCGGGCGTCGCCACCAGATCGAGCACGGCAGGCCAGTCCTCGCGCCACAGCCCCGGCGACCAGTCGTGCGCGAGCGACGTCAGCCAGGCGCGGTCCATGGCCAGCTCCTCGGCGTTCGACGCGTAGGCGAGCAGGTAGGCGTAGACGACGGTCTTCTGCTCGGGGTACAGGCGATGGCGCCGGCGGAAGCCGGCCGGATGCGGCGCCGCGATGCTCACCAGGCGCTCGACGCGGTCCGGATGGAGGCTCGCCATCAGGTAGCCGTACAGGCCACCCCAGCCGTGGCCGACGATCGAGAACCGCGGCGCCCCGAGCGCCTCCATCACCGTCATCAGGTCGGCGGCGACGGCGGGGATCGAGTAGTCGTCGTCGGCGAGGGGCTCCGACGGCGCGTAGCCGGGATAGGCGGCGACGATCGCCCTGAACCCCGCGGCGGCGAGCGACTCGGCCAGCGGCACCAGGCCGATCGCGTGGTCGGGGAAACCGCCGACGAGCAGCACCGGGTCGCCGGTGCCCCGCTCGTAGACGGCGACGCCGGCCCGCGCCGGCACGATCCGCGATGGCTCGGGCACATGCATCGGTGGGAGTATGCGGCCTGCCGCCGGGGTTTGCGGGCACCTCTCGGCGGGGAGCAAATCAGATCGTGTCGATGTTGCGAACGACGGTGACGGGTGCCCCGAAACAGGACGGGCCGAGCGAAGTCCGTATCGTCCTGCCCGCGCGGACCGTGTTCAGCCTGATCCTCGCCGGCGTCGGCCTCGTGGTCGCGATCAACCTCATCGACGCCATCCAGGGCGTGCTGATCTGGTCGCTGGCCGCCGTCTTCCTGGCCCTGGCGGCCGAGGCGCCGATCCGCTGGGGCGAGCGGCGGAGCATGTCCCGGCGGACGGCGACGGTGAGCGTCTACTTCGGCGCGCTGACGGTAGTGCTCGGCATCCTCGCCGCGGTCCTCGTCCCGCTCGCGTCGCAGACGACGTCGCTGATCGACGACCTGCCGCGCGTTGTCGATCGCCTCCGCGAATCGAGCGCCATCCGCGACCTCGATCAGCGCTTCCACGTGCTGAACGGCCTCGACAACTTCCAGGCGCGCGCGCCCGACGCGGCGGGCATCCTGTTCGGCCTCACCGGCACCGTCTTCGGCCTGGTGTTCGGCGCGGTCTCCGTCTTCTTCCTGGCGCTGTTCTTCTCGATCGAGCTGCCGCGCATCACGCGCGGCGTCCTGTCGCTGCTGCCGCCGGAACGGGCCGAGCTGGTCGACACGCGCATCGACGACGTGAACCGCGTCGTGGCTCGCTACGTCGGCGCCAACCTGGCGATCTCGGCGATCGCGATGGTGGTGCACCTGATCGCGCTGGAGCTGCTGGGCGTGCCGTTCGCGTTCGTGCTGGCGATCCTGGTCGGCCTGTTCGACCTGGTGCCGCTGGTCGGCGCCACGATCGCCGGGCTGATCGTCGTCGGCGTCGGGTTCACGCAGGGCGTCGAGGTGGGCATCGCGTGCCTCGTACTCGTGGTCGTGTACCAGCAGCTCGAGAACCACGTCCTCCAGCCGGTGATCATGGGCAAGGGCGTCGACATCTCGCCGGTCGCCGTGATCTTCAGCATCCTCGTCGGCTCGGCGCTGCTCGGCGTCCTCGGCGCCCTGCTCGCGATCCCGGCCGCGGCGTCGCTGCAGCTGGTGCTCGGCGACGTGCTGTGGCGCCGGCGCTATGCGATGGCCCACGCCCGTCGGGAGGCCGAGGAGGAGCCGGTGGAGCCGGTCCCGGTCACGACTTCCACCCCCGTGTGAGCTGACGCGCCGGCGCCGCGCGGCGGCTGCCTGAGCGGCGCTCCTCCGGGCACGGTACGGTCTCGGCATGGCGCAACTCATCGTCGGGCCGCTGCTGCGGTACACGGGTTCGACCCAGGCGACCGTCTGGGTCGAGACGGACGCGGCGTGCGAGGTCGAGGTGCTCGACCACCGGATGCGGACGTTCCACGTCGAGGGGCACCACTACGCACTGGTCGTGATCGACGACCTCGAGCCGGACAGCGTCACGCCCTACACCGTCCGGCTGGACGGCGAACAGGCCTGGCCGCCCGGCGGCGACGACCGGCCCCCGGCCGCGATCCACACCCGCAACCACGAGCGCCAGGCGCGGCTCGTGTTCGGCTCCTGCCGCGTCGGCGCGCCGCAGCGGCCGCCGTGGACGCTGACGGCCAGCGAGCATCCCGACGGCCTCGAGGTGGACGCGCTCTGGGCGTTCTCGCGCCGCCTCCAGTCGGGCCGCGAGCCGTGGCCCGACTGCCTGCTGCTGCTCGGCGACCAGGTGTACGCCGACGAGGTCTCGCCCGAGACGCTGGCGTTCGCCCGCGAGCGGCGCGACATCGAGCAGCCGCCGGGCGCGCAGGTCGCCGACTTCGAGGAGTACGCGCGCCTCTACCGCGAGACGTGGACCGACCCCGACATCCGCTGGCTGCTCGCGACGGTGCCGAGCACGATGATCTTCGACGACCACGACGTCCATGACGACTGGAACATCTCGGAGTCGTGGGTGCGGGAGATGCGGGAGAAGCCGTGGTGGGAGCCGCGCATCGTCGGCGCCTTCATGGCCTACTGGATCTACCAGCACCTCGGCAACCTGGCGCCGCCCGAGCTGGCGGAGGACCCGCTGACGCAGCAGGTGGCCGCGGCCGAGGACGCCGGTCCGCTGCTGCGCGAGTTCGGGCACCTGGCCGATCGCGAGTCGGCTGCGAGCCGCTGGGCCTACCACCGCGACTTCGGGCGCTCGCGGCTCGTGGTCGTCGACTCGCGCGCCGCCCGCGTGCTGGCCGACGGTCAGCGCGACATGGTGGATGCGGAGGAGTGGGACTGGATCGTCGACCACGCGCGCGGCGACTTCGACCACCTCATCATCGCCAGCACGCTGCCCGTGTTCATGCTGCCGGCCATCCACCACGTCGAGGCGTGGAACGAGGCGGTCTGCGCCGGCGCGTGGAGCCGGTTCGCGGTGCCGATCGGCGAGCGTATCCGGCGCGGCGTCGACCTGGAGCACTGGCCCGCGTTCGGGCGGTCGTTCGCCACCATGATCGACCTGTTGCGCGAGCTCGCGGCCCCCCGCGTGGACGGCACGCCCCCGGCCACGATCACGATCATCGGCGGCGACGTGCACACCGCCTACGTGGCGGAGGTCGACCTCGGCCGGGAGAGCGTCAGCCGCGTGTACCAGGTCGTGTGCTCGCCCTTTCGCCACCCGTTGACGCCCCGCGAACGCCGCAGCGTCAAGCTGCTCCACACGCGAGTCGTGGAGCGCCTGATGCAGCTCGCGGCGCGGGCCGCGGGCGTGCGCGGCACCGGTGCGACCTGGCGCGTCGTGCGCGGGCCGACCTTCGACAACTCCATCGCGGTCCTGACGCTGGACGAGCGCGCGGCACACGTCACCATCTCCCGCAGCGGCGGTGAGGACGAGGACGGCCCGGCGCTCGCCGAACTCCACACGCGGGCCCTCTCAGGCAGCGACTGAGACCGCCTCGCCCGGGACGCAGACCCGGATCGCGCCGGGCTGGAGCTTGATCCGCAGCTCCTTCTCGTTGGTCCGATCGCCGCCGTCGATCTCGTACGGCACCTTGCGGTCCATCCGGATCCGGACATCCTTCGAGACCGACGTGGTCTCGGTGTAGGGCGATGCGGCGGCGGTATCGATGGCGGCGCGGGCGATGGTGCGCATCCAGGCCACCGCGCCGTCTGCCGTGACGACGCCGATCTCGAGCGACCCGTCGTCGGGCGACGCGCCCTCGAAGGCCTCGACGCCGCCGAACAGCTGCCCGACGTTGCCGATCAGGATGCAGCTCGCCTTGCCGCGGAACCACTTCTTGCCGTCGACGTCGATCTTCGCGCCGAACGGCTTCACCCGGACGCTCTTCGCGCCCGTCCATACGTAGGCGAGCCGGCCGAAGCGGTCCTTCAGCGGTCCGTCCGCGGCGCCGATCATGCGCGCGTCGAAGCCCGCGCCGGCCATGACGGCGAAGCCCTCGCCGTTGAGCCGGCCGACGTCGAGCTTGCGGTGATGGCTGCCGACCGCGATCGCCACCGCCGCCTTCAGGTCCTTCGGGATGCCGAGGTTGGTGGCCAGGAGGTTGGCCGTGCCGGCGGGGATGATGCCGACCGTCGCCTTCGTGCCCGCGAGCACGTCGACGCATCGCTGCACCATGCCGTCGCCGCCCCAGACGACGACCAGCTCGGCGCCGTTCTTCAGCGCGCGCCGCACCTGCTTGGGCGCCTTCTTCGACTTCGGCACCTCGTGCCAGTCGGGATCGGTGATGCCGTAGACGGCAAGCTCGCGGCGCAGCTCGACGAGGCCTCCGTCGAGGGTCTTGCCAGAGTGGGCGATCACGGCGACACGCTTCATGTGGTGGTCTCCTTGGCGGTGGTGGTGGCGCGGCGGCGAATGACGGCATCGCAAGCGCGGGCGGCGAGCAGGGCGACGAGGATCGCGCCGGTGCCGACGAGCACGCCGGCGGCGACATCGCTCACGTGGTGCATGCCTCGGTACAGGCGCGACAGCAGGACGGTGAGCGGGAACAGCACGGCGAGCGACCAGACAACGACGCGGATCCAGGTGCGCTGGGTGCGAGACGTGATCAGCAGCGCAAGGGCGAGGTAGACGGCGATCGAAGCCGCCACGTGACCCGATGGGTAGCTCTGGTTGACCGGCAGGTGCGCGTCCATCTTGACCACGAGTGGCCGGTCGCGGTGGATGAGGAGGCTCGTGACGCGGTACGTCGCCAGCTCCACCAGGCCGGCCGTTGCGACGAACGCGGCGGCGAGGATCCGGCGACCCGCGAAGAAGAGGATGATGACGGCCAGCACGACGAGCCCCGGCAGGACCGGGATGTCGCCGATCAGCGAGCCGACGTACGAGACGTCGTCGAGATCCGGCGTCCGCTGTCGTGCGAACCACGCGTTGATGTCCTCGTCGTCGCCCCAGATCGTGTTGCCAGGCGTGATGAGCACCTGCGTCAGTAGCAGGCCCAGTCCGACCGTGAGACCGAGCAGGCAGAGGTAGCCCGCGAGCGCCGTGAGGGCGAAGGCGACAGCCGGGCGACGCCGTTGCAGCCGGCTGCCGATCTGCTCCGCCGGGCCGCCGGGCGTGGCCTCGAGCAGCGGAATCGGCGTCGGCTCCGACCGGTGCGCGGGCGAGGACGGCGCGGGCGCCTTCACCGCAGGGTCGTTGGCCGGGGGCGCAAGTTCCATCAGCGTGTTTCCCCTCCAGAGCGCCAGGGGAAACCGCGACTAGCGCCGATGCCGCTCCTCGCCCTCCTCCTGATCTCCACCACCGCCGGCCTGATCGCCGCCGCGGTGGCGTGGCGGTACCCGCGGTCGATGCCGGGCTCGGCCATGGCCGAGCCGGTCGCGGAGGCCGTCGGCGAGATGGCCGCGCACCACCGCCGGCTGCGGCGATTCGTCAAGCAGCGTCGCGATCCCGTCGCCGCCACCGGTCTGGCGCTCACGATCGCGCTCGGCGTCGTCATCCTCGGCGGCCTGGTGATCGGCGTCCTGGCGTTCCTGGTGCGCGAGAACCGCGCCGCGCTCGAGCTCGACACCGGCCCGGCGCGCTGGGGGTTCGAGCATGCGACGGAGTTCACCGACCTGTGGCTGAACCGCATCACCGACCTCGGCGACGGCACGGTCGTGATCCTGCTCGCCGTGATCCTCGGCATCGCCGAGACGATCCGCCTGCGGAGCCGGTTCGTGATCCCCTTCATCCTCGCCGTCACGCTCGGCAACCACATCGTGACGGTCGTCGTGAAGGACCTGGCCGATCGCGCGCGGCCGACGCTGAACCCGATCGCGGAGACGCTCGGCCCGTCGTTCCCGAGCGGGCACTCTTCCACGGCCGCATCGTTCTACGCGTGCGCCGCGCTGCTGCTCGGCTGTCGCCGCGGCCACGTCGCGCGCACCGTGCTGGCCGGGCTGGCGGTGGCGATTCCCGTCGCCGTCGGCTGCACGCGCGTGCTGCTCGACGTGCACTGGGCCTCCGACGTGATCGCCGGCCTCGCACTGGGCTACGGCTGGTTCGCGCTCTGCGCCATCGCGTTCGGTGGCCGCCTGCTGCGATTCGGCGCGTCGGCCGAGCGCGCGACCGATGCGGCCAAGGCGGCGACGCCCGGCGCTGCGGTCGAGGTGTAGGTCACTCCCACTGCGGGGACAACCTCGGCGTGACTACCACCGCTGCACGCCAGGCTGAAGGCTTCGTCCAGACCCCGCTGTTCGAGGGTCTCGCCCGCGCGGGGTACGTCGCCCGTGGGCTCATCTACATCGTCATCGGCATCTGCGCCATTCGCGTCGCGCAGGGCGTGAACGGGCAGCCCGCGAGCCAGACCGGGGCGCTGAAGCTGATCGCGCACCAGCAGTTCGGGCAGGCGCTGCTCGTGCTGATGGCGATCGGCCTCGGCGGGTACTCGCTGTGGCGTCTCGCGCAGGTCGTGTTCGGGACGACGCCCGAGGCGGGGAAGCACAGCACCCTCGATCGCATCGGCGCCCTCGGCAGCTCCATCGCGTACGCCACCTTCTGCTTCATCGCGGTCTCGATCCTGCTGGCGCCCGAGACGACGGCCGGCAACGACGAGAAGCCGCGCGACGTCACCGCCGACGCGCTCTCCTGGCCCGCCGGACGCTGGCTGGTCGGCGCCGTGGGCGTCCTGTTCCTGGTCGTGGCCGGCTACCAGCTGTACATGGGCATCAGCCGGAAGTTCCTCGAGGACTCCAAGGTCGGCTCGATGGATCGCTCGGTCAAGAAGGGCTTCACGGTGCTGGGCGTGGTCGGGCTCTGCGCCCGTGCCGTCGCGTTCGGCCTGATCGGCATCTTCATCGTGCGCGCGGCGCGCGACTTCAAGGCCAGCGAGGCGGTCGGACTGGACGGCGCGCTCGAGCGCCTGACGCGTCAGTCGTACGGCCCGACGCTCCTGCTGATCGTGGCCGCGGGGCTGATCGCGTTCGGCGTCTACTCGATCGTCGACGCGCGGTACCGCAAGATCTAGCGCGTCGTCGTGGCACCGCGGCGTCTAGTATCCGAGGCGTCGAGGCTTCCGGCCCCGACCCGGACGAGAGGCGCGCCGTACCCGGAGTGACGACGGCGCTCGCAAGGAGCTCGTCATGCTGGACCTCCTCCAGATCCTCGGGGCCCTCGGCGTCCTGATCCCGTTCGTGTGGGTGCAGCTCGGCACCCTGCGGCCCACGGCCCGGGCTACCTGGTCTTCAACCTCCTCGGCTCCGGTTTGCTCGCCGCGCTGGCGCTGATCGACCGCAGCTGGGGCTTCCTGCTGCTCGAATCGGTGTGGGCCCTCGTCGCCGCGAGCTCGTTGCTGCGGCGCGGACTGCATCCCGTTTGACAGCGCCGCCCCGGCGCTGGTACGAAGCGGACGTGGACGCGTCGCGATGACATCCCGCTACGTCGTCTTCCCCGAGCCCGGCGTGGTCGAGGTCGCCGAGGAGCAGGTCGGTGCACCCGGCGCGGGCGAGGTGCGCTGCCGCGCCGACGTCTCGCTGATCTCGACCGGCACCGAGGGCGCCTGCCTGCGCGGCGTCTTCGATCCCGGCACGAACTGGGCGGACTGGGTCAGCTATCCGTTCCGCCCCGGCTACAGCATGGCCGCGACGGTGACCGACGTCGGGCCCGGCGTGACCGGTGTCGCGGTCGGCGATCGGGTCGCCAGCTGGGCGCCGCACAGCGAGGAGTTCGTCTGGCCGGCGCAGGACGTCTATGCCATACCGGCGGGCGTCAGCTCGCAGGACGCGGCGTGGGCGGTGCTCGGCTCGACCACGCAGCTGGCCGTCCGCCGGGCCTCGCTGCAGCTCGGCGAACGGGTCGGCGTGATCGGCGCCGGGCTGCTCGGGCAGCTGATCGTCCAGTACTGCCTCGCCGCCGGCGCCCGTATGGTCGTCGCCATCGACGCGCCCGGCCCGCGGCTGGACGCGGCCACCGCCCACGGCGCCACGCACCCGCTCGGCCTCGACGCCGCGGCCGCGCGCGAGCCCGTCGCCGAGCTGACGGGCGGCAGGATGCTCGACGTGGTGTTCGACGCCACCGGCCATCCGGCCGTGTTGGCGGCCGCCGTCCAGCTGGTGCGCCGCCTCGGCCGCGTCGTGCTGGTCGGCGACACGCCGACGCCGTCGGAGCAGCGGCTCGGGCCGGGCGTCGTCTCGAACGCCGTCGCGATCCTCGGCATCCACGCGCTGACGCGGCCCGAGGTGTCCGACGACTTCCATCCCTGGAGCGCGCGCGAGATCGCCGGGCTGTTCTTCGACTACCTGCTGCAGGGCCGCATGCGCATCGACGACCTCGTCACGCGGCGTCACTCGCCGCTCGACGCGCCGCAGGTCTACGCCGATCTGATGGGCGATCGCTCCGGCGTGATCGGCGTCGTGTTCGACTGGTCGCGCGTCAGCGGCTGATCGCGGTCAGCACACGCACCGCCTCGTCCAGGTGGTGATGGAACGCCGCCTCGGCCCGGTCGGGGTCGCCGGCGGCGATGGCGTCGAGGATGGCCGCGTGCTCCGCGACGAGCGACTCCTGCGTCTCGTTCACGCGCCGGCACTGCACGATCGCGAGGCGGATCTCGTCGGCGAGCTGATCGAACAGCAGGTCGGCGCGCGCGCTCGAGATCGAGGCGACGAGCTCGCGGTGGAACTCGAGGTCCGACTCGACGCTCGTCGACGCCACCGTCAGCTCCGCCAGGGCCGCGCGCGCGGCCGGCGGCACGAACCGCCGACGCGCGAGCTGGCGGATCGCCCCGACCTCGAGCAGGCCGCGCGCCCGGTAGAGGTCGTGGATCGCGGCATCGTCGAGAACCGGCACGAACGCGCCGCGGTTCGCCTCGTGCCGCAGCAGCCGCGCCGCGGCGAGCTCGTCGATCGCCGCCCGCGCGGTGGGCCGGGCGACCCCGAACTCGGCCGCGACGCCGAGCTCGGTCAGGCGCGTTCCGGCGGCCAGCCGCCCCGTCAGCACGCGGTCGCGCAGTGCGGCGGCGAGCGCGTCGCGGGCCGAGACGGTGACGCGCGCGGGTCCGTCAGCCCGCGGCGGCAACGCGGTCGACCTCGTCGGCCAGCGTCGCGAAGCCGGTGATGCGGGCGCTGGCCAGCGACGCGTCGTGGCCGCTGTCGTCGCGGTCGACCCAGACCCGCGGCAGTCCCAGCCGGGCGGCCGGCTCGATGTCGTGCACCCAGCTGTTGGCGGCGTGCACCCAGGTGTCGGGGGCGACGCGGCGGCCGAACTCCTCGAAGTGCTTGAGGTCGGGCTTGTAGCTGCGGATCGACTGGGCGGTGACCACCTCGTCGAACGGCACCGGGATCTGGGCGCGCGTGATGGCGAAGAGGTCGTCGTCGCAGTTCGTCAGGATCGCCAGGCGCCAGCCACGCTCGCGCAGGTCCTCGAGACCGGCGGCGGCGTCGGCGAAGGGCACGATCGTCGGCCACGCGCGGGCGATCGCGTGGGCCTCGTCGACCGACAGCTCGCGGTCGCGCCGGCTCGCGATCAGCCGCATCGAGTCGGCCAGCACCTCGCGGTAGTCCTGGAAGCCGCTGGCGTGCTTGACGTCGCGCTCGGCGTCGTGGAACGCGTCGATGAGCTGCTCGCGCGGCTCGTCCTCGAAGACGGACACCAGCGCGTCGCCGAGCGCGGCGTTCCAGTCGACGATCGTCCCGAAGCAGTCGAACGTGACCCAGCGGTCGCCCATGCCGATCCCCTCTCGCGGATTGTCAGACAATCTAGCAGCGTCGTCCTCGCGTATCCTCGACCGCGGCGTCAGCCCGACTCTCCAGGAGGTTCCCATGCGCGCGATCGTGGTCACGGCCATCGGCGGTTCGGAAGTGCTCGAGCTGCAGGACCTGCCCGCACCCGTCGCGGAGCCCGGAGCGCTGGTGGTGCAGGTCGAGGCGGCCGGCGTGAACTACCGCGACGTGTACGAGCGCAACGGCATCTATCCGACGGTGCCGCCGTTCACGGCCGGGGCGGAGGGAGCCGGCACGGTGCTGGAGGTGGGCGAGGGTGTGAAGGAGTTCGCGCCGGGCGACCGGGTCGGGTGGAACACGGCGCAGGGCAGCTACGCCGAGCGCGTCCTGGTTCCCGCCCGCGCCGCGGTGCCGGTGTCCGACGGCGTCTCGAGCGAGCTCGCCGCCGCCGTGTTCCTCCAGGGCCTGACCGCGCACTACCTCGCGACGTCGACGTATCCCGTCCGGGCCGGCGACGTGGCCGTCGTGCACGCCGCCGCGGGCGGCGTGGGCCTGCTGCTGACGCAGATGGTGAAGCTGCTCGGCGGGCGCGTCATCGCGACCACGTCGAGCGACGAGAAGGCGGCGCTGGCGCGGGGCGCGGGCGCGGACGAGACGATCGGCTACGAGGGGTTCGCCGAGCGCGTCCGCGAGCTGACGGACGGCGAGGGCGCCTCGGTCGTGTACGACGGGGTGGGGCAGGCGACGTTCGACCAGAGCCTCGCGGCGCTGCGGCCGCGGGGCATGATGGTGCTGTACGGCGCCGCCAGCGGTGCGGTGCCGCCGGTCGATCCGATCCGTCTGCAGAACCGCGGCTCGCTGTACCTGACGAGGCCCTCGCTGCCGCACTACACCGCCGACCGCACCGAGCTGCTGGCGCGGGCCGAGGCGGTGTTCGGCTGGATCGCCGCGGGCCGGCTGGACGTCAGGATCGGCGGCCGCTATCCGCTCGAGGACGCCCGCCGCGCCCAGGACGACCTGCAGGCCCGCCGCACGACGGGCAAGCTCCTCCTGCTCCCGTAGACGTCGCCCCGCGGCGTTCGCGGAGCGTGTCGTATCGGTGCCAGGCACGTATACGACACGCGACCGCCGGCGCGTCGTATCGGTGCCTGGCACGAAAACGACAGACGTGGCCGCCCGTGTCGCATTGGTGCCAGGCACCAATGCGACAGCGGTCTCGTCGTTTGGCAGCCGCGCTCGCCGGGCATGATCTCTCTGGTGTCTGTCCTCGCCAAGTCATCTGACTGGCCGCCTTCCGAGGCGGGCGGGATCGAGGCCTCGCGCGTCATCGCGGTGTCCAACCGCCTCCCCATCACCCGCGGCGCCAGTGGCAGGACGGAGCGCGCCAGCGGCGGCCTCGTCGCCGCGCTGGAGCCCGTGCTCGGCGCCCAGACGCAGGGGACCTGGCTCGGCTGGGACGGCGGCCTCGACGTGCCGTCCGGCCCGGCCGGTGGCCTGCCAGTCGACCTCGAGGGCGTGCACCTGTCGCGCGGCGAGGTCGAGCGCTACTACCACGGGCTCTCCAACCGTACCCTCTGGCCGCTGCTGCACGGACTGGTCGAGCACTACACCCTCGACCACCGCAACTGGCCGGTCTACCGCGCCGTCAACCAGCGCTTCGCCGACCGAGCGTACGAGCTCGCCGACGACGACACCCTGCTGTGGGTGCACGACTACCACCTGATGCTGGTGCCGCGGCTGCTGCGCGCCCGCGAGCCCGACGCGCGCATCGCCTTCTTCCTCCACGTGCCGTTTCCCCCGTCCGAGGTCTGGGCGCGGCTGCCGTGGAGCGAGCAGATCATCGACGGTCTGCTCGGCGCCTCGCACATCGGCTTCCAGACGACGCGGTTCCGCGACAACTTCGCCCGCTCCGCGATGCTCGCCGGGCATGCCAGGCGGTGGCGGGACAACCGCCTCCTGCTCACGAACGGCCGGGTCGTCGACATCGGCGTGCACCCGATCTCGGTCGACGCCCGCGCCCTCGCCGAGCGGGCCGGGAGCCCGGCGGTGGCGCGGGCACTGCGCACGCTGCGGACGCGTTTCCGCGACCGGCGCGTCCTGCTCGGCATCGACCGCCTGGACTACACGAAGGGGATCCTCGAGCGCCTGCGCGCCTTCGAGTTCCTGCTCGAGCAGCGCCGCGACCTGCGCGGCCGCGTCGTGCTGGTGCAGATCGCGGTGCCGAGTCGCGGCGACATCCGCGAGTACCGCGAGGCGCGCGAGGCGGTCGAGGCAGCCGTCGGCCGCATCAACGGCCGCTTCACCGTGCCGGGCGGCGCGGCGCCGGTGCACTATGCCCACGCCAGCGTCGGCCCCGACCAGCTGCTGGCCTTCTACCAGCTCGCCGACGTCTGCCTGGTGACGTCGCTCAACGACGGCATGAACCTCGTGGCCAAGGAGTACGTAACGGCCCAGCAGGCCGGCGACGGTGCCGGCGTGCTGGTGCTGAGCCGGTTCGCCGGCGCGGCGGAGGAGCTCGGAGCCGACGCCCTGTTGTGCAACCCGTTCCACCCCGAGGGCATCGCCGGCACGATCGAGCTGGCCCTGGAGCTGAGCGCCGCCGATCGCCATGGCCGGCTCGAGCGCCTGGCCCGGCAGGTCGCGACGAACGACGTCTATCGCTGGGCCGAGCGCCACCTGCAGGCGGCGGCGCCGCCACGGCGAGCGTAGGCTCGCCGATGGCCGACGACCTCGCGTGGCTCGACGCGATCGCGCTGCGCGACCTGGTCGCCGCCGGCCAGGTGACGCCGGCCGAGCTGGCGGAGGGCGCCGTCGCCCGGATCGAGGCGGCCAATCCGGCGCTGAACGCCGTCGTCGTGCCGCTGCCCGATGCCGGCCGCGCGATCGCCGCCGACCCGGCGCTGCCCCGCGGCGCGTTCCACGGCGTGCCCTTCCTGCTGAAGGACGTCGGCGCCTGCCTGGCCGGCCTGCCGCTGTACATGGGCAACGGCCTGCTGCGCGCGCTCGACTGGCACGCGCCGGCCGACACCGTCCTCGGCGGCCGCTTCCGCGCCGCCGGCCTGGTCACCGTGGGCAAGACGGCCCTGCCGGAGTTCGGCTGCCAGCCGACGACGCAGCCGATCGCGTTCGGTGCCTGCCGGAACCCGTGGGACACCGCACGCTCGACCGCGGGCTCGAGCGGCGGCGCGGCGGCGGCGGTCGCGGCCGGCCTCGTTCCGGCCGCCCACGCCTCGGACATCGGCGGCTCGATCAGGCTGCCGGCGGCCTGGTGCGGCGTCGTCGGGCTGAAGCCGTCGCGCGGCCGGACGTCGAGCCTGCCGATCACCGACCCGAACCTCGTCGAGCACGTGATCACGCGCAGCGTGCGCGACACCGCGGCGATGCTGGACGCCGTCGGCGGCGCCGACCCGACCGACGTCTACCGTCTCGAGCCACCCGCCGTCCCGTACGCGACGGCGTTGGCGGATGCGCCGGCCGGGCTGCGGATCGGATACGTCTCGAGCGTCGAGGCGACCGGCGTGACGGTCGCGGCCGACTGCGCCGCGGCGGTGACCGAGGCCGCGCACCTGCTGGAGTCGCTGGGCCACCACGTCGAGGCCGGCGGGCCAGCGCGGCTGTTCGACGAGGAGTTCGCGACGCATCACCTGCGCTCGGCCGGCTGGGAGTTCCAGCACATGCTGGACGCGCTCGCCGCCGCCATCGGCCGGCCCCTGACGCCCGCCGACGTCGAGCCGTACTCGTGGGCGCTCGCAACGGTCGGCGCGAGCCTGACCGACGCCGCCTACTCCGCCAGCCAGACGTGGCAGCGCGCCTATACCGCCGAGGTGTCGGCGTGGTGGGCGAACGACTTCGACCTGCTTCTGACGCCGGCCGCCGGCGAGCCGCCGGCCCTGCTCTCCGAGCTGCTGCCGCCGCCCGCCGACCCGCTGGCGATCCTGCCGCGATTCGAGCGCATCTGGTGCTTCGCAGCGCCCTTCAGCGTCACCGGGCAGCCCGCGATCAGCCTCCCGATCGGCCGCACCACCGGTGGTCTGCCGGTCGGCGTACAGCTGGTCGCGGCACTCGGGCGCGAGGACCTGCTGCTGCAGGTTGCCGCGCAGCTCGAGGCGGCGGCGCCGTGGGCCGATCGCCATCCACCGCATGCCTAGACGCGTTTCGGCGCCACCGGGCGAGGGGAGAAAAAGGGGTCACCGTTGAAAGGGCCCCACACATGGCTACGACGCGCCAGCGAACGCATTTCCACGTCCCCGGCATGACCGCCAAGGAATCCGACCAGACCGTTGCCATCCTCCAGGAGCGGCTCGTCGCGCTGGTCGACCTCGGCCTCACGCTGAAGCACATCCACTGGAACGTCGTCGGGCCGTCCTTCATCGGCGTGCACCTGATGCTCGATCCGCAGGTCGCCGCCGTGCAGCTGATGGTCGACGAGACGGCGGAGCGCATCGCGACGCTCGGCGCCTCGCCGAACGGTCTCGCCGGCAACCTCGTGAAGACGCGCAGCTGGGACGACTACGCCATCGGCCGCGCCTCGACCCAGGCGCACCTCGGCGCGCTCGACATGGCCTACAGCGGCGTCGTCGAGGCGCACCGCGAGGCGATCGACAAGACCGAGGAGATCGATCCGGTCACCCAGGACATGCTGATCGACCAGTCTGGCCAGCTGGAACAGTTCCACTGGTTCGTGCGCGCCCACCTGGAGATGCCCGACGGCACCCTGGTGACCGAGGGCGCCGACGGCGAGAAGGACGCGGCCGCGAAGGCCGACAAGACCACCTAGAGCGACGTACGGGCCGGGGGGCACCGAGCTCCGGCTGCCCCGTCCACTGCGGACGGGGCAGCCGGAGCGTTCTGCGTCCTGGGGTCAGTCCAGGAACCGCCGCAGGACGTTGCCGGTGACGCGCGAGATGTCGTTGTCGTAGCCGTCGGTCGACAGGCTGCCGCACCACGAGCAGGAGCCGGTCGCGAACACCGCGCCGCCGTTCGGGTACGGCAGGTACGTCAGGTCGGCGCGGACGCGATCGGTCGTCGGGCCGGTCAGGTCGGGGATCGTCACCATCAGGTCCTCGACGACGAGCAGGTAGTCGGCGTTGTGCAGCCCCGCCGAGGTAGCCACCACGACCGCCTCGGCCGGAGACCCGAACGCCGGGTCGTGCCGGTCGATCTCGTAGCCGGCGGCGCCGCCCAGGTAGAGGCCGTGCTCGCCGATCATCTCGGTGTCGACGCCCTCGAACATCCAGGCGTGCCCCTCGTCGTGGCTCGCGGCCGTGCGCCGGTAGCCCGGTGCCCGATCGGTCGTGTCGCACTGCGACGCGAAGCCGACGCCGACCAGCCGGTTCGGATCGCGGCCGCGGTACCGCCACAGTCCGCCCTGCTCGCCGGTCGTCTGGTGGCGCAGCTCGCCGGGCCGCGACGACCACGCGCGGGTGCCGTTGATGCCGCGGCGCACCTCGGCCAGGTGCGGCCGGTCCGGATCGATGGTCGTCACCCAGTAGAAGCCATTGCCGCCGAGGTACATCAGCCGCCCGCCGTCGGCCAGCCAGCCGGCCAGAGCGTCGAGCATCTCACCCGAGCAGTACTCCGGGTGCGTGCCCGTGATCAGCACCTTGTAGCCATCCAGCAGTGCGCGGCCCTCGGCGTGCAGGTCGTGGTCGGTGAACACGTCGAACGCGTCGCCGCGCTCCGTCAGCCAGTCGGCGACGTACAGGTCGGAGCCGAACCGCTCCGGCGCCTCCGTCACCCACCAGACGAACGACGGCCGCAGGTTGGGGATCGGGCGCAGCATCGAGACCAGCGAGACGCCGTGCCCGTCGCGGTGCAGGTCGTAGCAGGACACGCCGGCCTCCGGATGGGCCGCCAGCCAGTGGTCGGCGGGGTCGAGCGCGAACTCCCGGTCGGCGCTCGGGGCCATGCCGCCGTCACCGCCCGCGACCAGACGCTCGTTGCCGTACACCTGGTACGTCAGCGTGGGGAGGAGCAGGCCGATCGCGGCGCCCGGCGCGCCGGCGGCGGGGCGGACGACGAACGGCACGTGGTCGGTGAGGTCGCCGGCGGTCAGCTCGAAGGCGTAGATGCCGCTGTCCAAACCGGCCGGCACCGTGAGCGTGCAGCACTCGTCCCAGCCCGCGTCCTCGAGATCGTCGGAGTGGAAGTGGACGGCGCCGTACTGCGCGGGCTCGGCCCGGAAGTCGGTGGTGTCGTCGTCCCAGTGGCGGCCGGTGACCGCGAGCGTGGGCGCGTTCTCGAGGGTGATGTCATGGAGCGACCACTTCTCGTCGGGCCAGGGCTTCGACGCCACCGTCCTCGTGCTCAGGTTCGCGAGCTCGGACTCGGTCAGCGCGCGGTCGAACCCGAACGCGTCCTCCAGCTTCCCGTCGTAGGCACCGCCGCCGTCTATGCCCCTCGCAAGATGGATCTCGTCGCCGACGGACGGACACGCCCCGTCGGCGCCGACCACCGCGTCGTCGACCACGAGCAGCAGACGCTCCTCGCCCAGCGAGACGCCGAGGCACACCCAGCGCTCCCGGTCGAGCGGCCGGTCGGCCACCACCTCGACGGCGCCGCACCGGGCGCCCGGCCGGCCGTCGGGGCCGATGAAGAGCGTCAGGCCCTCGCGCTGCAGAACCACCTGCTCCGCGCCCGAGACGGGGCGCGTCGGCCATGCCCACAGACAGTGTGTGCGCCGCGGGCCGCAGTCCGCGATCACCGCGTACGAGCCGCACCGGATCTCCTGCACCCCGCCCGGGTAGCTGCCATCCACCGCGCTCGCCACCGGCGCCGCGCGAAATCCCGGGCCGGCCGGGTTCGGGTCGCCGTGCTGCAGGCGCACCAGCCGCACGTCGAGCGACGGCTCGGTCGTCGACACCATCAGCTCCACTTCCTCGCCGGCAGCGGCGCTCCAGCGGTCGGTGTAGCCGATCAGCTCCCGGCCGTTGTCGTCGATGATCCTCGGCACGCCGCGTCAGTGGCAGTGCGGCTTCGGGGCCGGCACGTCGAGCGCCGGGTTGCGATCGAAGAACCCGACCGGCTTCAGGTGGAAGCCGGTGCGCTCGACCGGCATCACCGGCCAGTCCTCCGTGCGCGGCAGGTGGTTGGTGCCGAACACGTACCAGACGACGACGTCGGTGTCGCTCGTCGACCGGTCGGCCGCCGTCCACTCGGGCAGGCCCGCGCCGCCGGCGTGCTGGAACGGATAGTCGCCGGCGGGGTAGCGCTCGGCGCTCTCGAACGGCGTCACCCACAGGTGGCGGTACATGAACGCGGCGCGCTTCCCGATGTCGGACTCCGGCATCGCCAGCGGGTAGGTGAGGTGGCCGGGGACGAGCTTGTAGCCGACCGCGCCGCCCATCCGGTTGGTGCGCCCGGGGTTGACGACCTTCCAGTAGCGGCTGCGCATCGGGTCGACCAGCCGCTGCGCGCCCGTCTCGCTGCCGAGCGGCGTCTCCTGCCCGATGTACGCGCCGCCGTACGGGTTGTCCGGGCCGACCGGCGGCGCCACCGCGTCGACCTCGACGACGGTGTTGGACTCGCCGTCGATGTCGAGGTCGAGCCGCGCGCAGAACAGGTGCTGGTGGTTCGGCGCGATCACGCCCGGCGCCACCTCCGTGCCGTAGCGCGGCTTCTCGCCCGGCTCGCCCGCCAGCGTCAGCACGATGCCGGTCAGCTTCGCCTCGAACTCGATCGAGCCGTCCTGCCCGAAGTACCAGTAGTAGCCGTACTCGTAGTTGTCGACCGTCACGAACGACGACACCACGAACCGGCGGCTGCGGCGCACCTCGACGTGCCCGTCCGGCTCCGTGTGCTTCCAGAGCACGCCGTGGTCCTCCTCGTGCAGGCAGATGCCGTTCGGGATCTCCCGCACGGTGCCGTCGGAGTCGGCCACGGCCACGTCCAGGTACCGGATCTCGCCCAGGCAGTCGCAGCCGAGCTCCAGCGAGTTCGTGAAGTACCCCATCCCGACCTCGCCCGTATCGAACGCGTTCTTGCGGTAGCTGCCGGGGCTCGGGTCGCCGTAGGGGATCACCAGCTCGGCGATCGACAGGCGGTGCGCGATACGGCGCTCGGCGCCGTCGTCGTCGTAGCGGACGTCGTGGATGACGAGGCCCTCGCGCGGGCAGAACCCGACCCGCAGCGACCACTTCTGCCACCGCACCTGCCACCCGTCGACCGTGAACCCCGGCCCGTCCGGCTGCGTGATGTCCAGCGCCTGCACCGGCCGCGGATCGGCGAGCTGCGACTGGCGGAAGTGCGCCGGTTCCATCGGGATCGGGCGCTCGCCATGATCCTCGACGTCGATCACCTCGCCGGTGTCAGTGTCGACGATCGCGTGCAGCCCGTGGATCGGGTGCGCGTACGCGTTGTCGTCGGGCGACGTGCGGTGGAACAGCGGCGTCCACGCCAGCCGGCGGCCGTCGTCCAGCGCAGCCGGGCGCTTCGAGCCGTACGGCCAGGGCTCGACGTGCAGGTTGGAAAGGTCGGTGATGCCGCGCCTGCGCAGGCCCTCCTGGATGCGCGGATCGGCCTTCGTGGCCTCGATCGCGGCGATTGCCTGCGGGATCAGCGCCGGCGCCTTCGCGCCCGGCACGTCACGCCACGTGCGCACCTCGCCGGCCACCGAGACCGTGCCCTCCGAGATGGTCGCGGTCTGCTGGTTCCATACGATCACGCGCGCCACCCGGTCGAGCTCGCCGCCGTCGCGCCACGCCGTCACGTCGGCCTTCGCCGGCTCGTCCAGCTGCACGGTCACGAACAGGTGGCGGTGGTCGAGCTCCCTGGCCGCCCGGGTGATGTCGACGACCGCCTGCAGCTCGGCGGGCGTGAGGGGGTCGAGCGGGTGCAGCGCGCCCTTGCTGTCACGCCGTCCGTCGCCGATGTCGGTGGTCATCTGCGCCATTGCCGCTCCCCGATTGCCTGGCATCAGCGTAGAGCACCGGCGCCGTCCCGCGTAGCCGGGCGCGAGCCGTCACACCGTCAGGCGCCGAACGACCGCGGCTCGCCGAACCGTCCGGCGAAGACGCGCTCTGCCAGCGGCTGGCGCTTGCGCGGCGCCCGTTCGCGGGCCTCCAGGTCGTCGGGCAGGGTGGCCGGATCGCCGAGCGCGCCGATCGCGAAGCCCGTCCACGCGGCGAACCCCGCCGGGATCGCGAACGCCTCGCGGGCGGCGTCGGCCGAGAAACCGGCCATCTGGTGCACGTACAGTCCGTCGGTGGTGGCCTGGACGGTCAGGAGCGCCATCGCCTGGCCCAGGTCGTACGGGCCGGTCGGCATCGGCTTGTCGTCGCGCGTGGTCTGCGCGATCGCGATGCCGAGCACCGGGGCGTGCCGGCACCACGACTGGTTCTTCTCGTTCAGGCACCCCAGCACGACCGGCCAGACGTCGTCGCCGCGCACGCCCACGACGAAGCGCCACGGCTGCCCGTTGCCCGACGAGGGCGCCCACGACGCGGCGGTGAACAGCCGGGCGAGCTGCTCGTCGGACGGCGGCTCCGGGGCGAACGCCCGCGGACTGAAGCGGCGCGCGAGGACGTCGGCGATCGGGTGCTCGGGCGTCGCGGTCTTGCTCTCTGGGTACTCCACCCCGGCATGGTGCCCGGTCCTGCCGGCGATCCCGCTCTAGGATTGCCGCATGGCAGCACCTGCACCCGCCGTGACCGGCGTCCGGATCGACTCGCTGGGCACGCCCGGCGGCACCGAGCTGGCACCGGCGGCGCTGCGGGTGGCGGTGGTCGGCATCCTCGGCGCGGCGCTCGCCGGTCGCTGACCGCTCAGACGATGAGCCTGGCGATCTCGTCGAGGGAGCGCTCCACCGTGCCGGCATCGGCCGACGGCAGGTAGAACTGGATCTCGTCGACGCCCGCGGCGGTCAGGCGCTCGACGCAGCCGGCATCGCGGTCGGCGCCGAAGTACGTGACGCGCATGCGCGGCTTGCCGGCCTCCTCGGCGCGCCGGTGCAGCTCGGCGATGCGCTCGCCCAGCCGCGGCTCCCGGTTCGGGATCCACCCGTCGGCGTACGCCAGCACGCGATCGAGCACCTTCTCGCCGTTGCCGCCGATCAGCACCGGCGGCCGCGGCCGCTGTACGGGCTTCGGCCAGGACGTGATCTCGTGGAACGACACGTGCTCGCCGTGGTAGCTCGCGACGTCGTTCGTCCAGATCTCGGTCATCGCCTCCATGCGCTCGCGCATGACGCCGAAGCGGCGGCTGAAGTCGGTGCCGTTGTTCTCGATCTCCTCCTTGTTCCAGCCGGCGCCGATGCCGAACTCGAACCGGCCGCCCGAGAGGAGGTCGAGCGTCGCGATCTCCTTGGCGGTGGTGATCGGATCGCGCTGGATCAGCAGGCAGATGCCCGTGCCGATGCGCAGCGTGGTGGTCGCGGCGGCGGCGGCCATCAGCGCCACGAACGGATCGAGGCAGCGGTAGTAGTGCCGCGGCAGCTCCTCGTCGGCGCTCAGCGGCCGCGACATCGTGACCGGGATGTGGGTGTGCTCCGGGACGAACAGCGACCGGAAGCCGCGCTCCTCGACCAGGCGTGCGAGGTGGGCGGGGCCGATCGTCTCGTCCGTCAGGAAGATCGAGGTGCCGTAGTCCATCCGGCGAGTCTACTGGCGGCCCGTCGCCGGGGATCCGGCGGTGTTCCGACTCGCTAGGAGGCGATCCAGCAGGCGTCGTGCGACGAGGCCGCGACGTCCCGCTCGTGCCGCACGCGCCCGGCCCGGTCGAGGATCACGATCGTGCCGCTGGACAGCGACGGCGTGGCGACGCGGCCGCCGCCGGTGGTGACGTTGAAGGAGCCGACCGGCACCCGTGTGGTTCGCTGCAGCTGGCCGGTACCCGCATCGTGCACGTGCACCGTGCCGTCGTCGCCGCTCGCAACGAAGGCCCGGCCCGCGACGAACGCGACGTGCTGGGGCGGTGCCGCCCCCTTCATCTGCCAGCGCAGCCGCGAGCCGTCACGGTCGTAGATCGCGATTCGCCGGTGATCGCCGGAGGTGACCCAGACACGGCCGCGGTGCGGCACGTTCACCACGTCGTGGGCGAGAAACGGCGGGCGGATTGTGCGCAGCAGGCGGGGGCGGTCCGGCACGCTGGTGTCGAGCACCGCGATCCGGGAGGCCTTCGACCCGAGCGCCGTCCAGAGGCGCGTGCCGCTGGTCGAGATCGAGAGGTGGCGGGCCGGCCCGCCCGCATCGACGCGCCGGACGACGGCCCTGCGGCGCAGGTCGATCACGACCACCTCGCCGGCGGCCGAGTCGGTCACGTACGCGAACTCCTGTCGGGGATGGACTGCCACGTAGCGCGGGTGCTGGAACCCGCGCAGCACCTTGTCGACGCGCCGGTGGTCGCCGTCGATGAGGCTCACGAGGCCTTCCGTGGTGTGCGCCACGACGGCGTTCGCTCGACCGACCCGCTCGATCGCGCGCGGTGCCTCCCGCGTGGCGATGTGGCGCCGCACGCGACCGGTCGCCCCGTCGACCACGACGATGTGCGACGCGAGGTCGGCGGTCACCAGCACCAGGCCGTGCCGGTCGGTGGCGGCGGTGGCGAGCTGCGGCAGCGCGAACGGGGTCGCGGCCGCGGCCAGGAGGAACTCACGTCGCTTCATGCCTCCAGTACGACGGGCTGGGTCACCGAGGTCCGCGGTGCGGCACCATGCCGTCGTGGCCGACGCCGACGATCGAGCCGGGCCCGTCGCCCCCGGTCAGGCAACCGGGCCGGTCGGCTCGGCCGGCATGAGCGGCTCGTCGATCGCCGGCCCGACGGCGTCGCTGTGGGTGACCGACTTCCTGAACGCCGCCTACTACGCCCGCGATCGCAACGAGCGGTCGCTGGACGACCTGCGCCTGGCCCGGGCCATCCTCGGCACGGCCTGGCACCGCGCCGGCTATCGCCGTCTCAGCGCCCGCGATCTGGTCGGGTTCCACCGCGCGTTCGGCCGCGACCGGATCCGCGCCGACGAGTCGGGCGCGCGCGGTCGTCTGACCGGCGACGAGCTGCGGGCCGGGGCCGAGCGGCTGCTCGGCGACTGGTTCGGGGCGGCGGCACAGGATCCCGACCTGCGGGGCTGGAGCGTCGTGTTCGAGGACCGCGCCGCCCGCGACGCGTACGAGCCCGGGCAGCGCCTGGAGTCGGGCGCGCTGGGCGCGCTGTCGCCGCCCGCCGCGGCGCCGGACGAGCAGCGCTGGCACACCTACCCGCCGGTGCCCGTCCGCTCCGCCGCAGCGACCGCTGCGGCACTGCTCGAGCCGCGGCGCTGGCCCGACTACGGGTCGGCCATCGGCCAGTTCGTGGGCGTCCGGCCCGGCGGTCTCGAGGGGCAGACGTTCGAGATCGAGATCGTCGTCGTGGTCGCGCCGCGGGCGCCCGCGCTGTCGCGGGCGTACGTGACGTGCACCCGGCTGTTCGAGCAAGGCGACGATCTCGACGCGTGGGCGCGGCACCTGAACGAGCGGCTCGTCGCCGCCGGTTCCGAGAGCGCCGCCGTCCCAGCCGGCGCCGTGCCGCTGGCGGGCATCGAGCTGACCACCCACGTGGGCCACTTCATGGGTGCCGCGACCTCGAACCTGCTGCTGTTCGAGCAGGAGGGCGAGGCGTTCCTGCGCGACGTCGGCTGCTGGGATCCGATGCCCGTGCACCTCGACGTGGCGTACCGCACGCGCGGCGCCGAGGCGCAGCGCGCGTTCTGGGGCGACGGCGACCCCGACGACAGCATGCTGCACGGGTTCGCCGCGGCGGGCGACGGCCCCGCCGACCTATGATGCCGGCGTGCCCACCGGACCCGTCCCCGAGCGCCTCGCAGCCTTCCTGACCGCCCCGCAGCCGGCCGTCGTGGCGACGCTGCGCGAGGACGGCGCGCCGGTCTCGGTCGCCACCTGGTACCTCTGGCAGGGCGACCGCTACCTGCTGTCGATGGACCGCAACGGCCCGCGCGCCCGCAACCTGGCGCGCGACCCGCGCGTGTCGCTGACCGTGCTCGGCGACGACTGGTACGACCACGTCTCGGTGCGCGGCCGCGTGGTCGAGCTGCGCCCGGACGCGGACGGGACGGACATCGACCTGATCTCGCACCACTACCGCGGCGTCCCGTACCCGCGATCGGCCGGGTTCGATGCCCTGACCGCGGTCGTGCTCGTCGACTCCTGGCACGAGTTCGTGTCGGACACCAGGACCTGATCGCCGGGCGGGTTCGGGCAGCCTGCGCTACCCGCGCGGCTCGTCGATCGCGACGGCGCCGCCGGACACCCGGATGCCGCCCGTGGCGGGAATGTCGACGGTGATCAGCGAGGGCCGGCCGAGGTCGTCGCCCTGGTGGATCGTGACCGTCGCGGGCACGTCGACCAGGCGGAGCCGGCGCAGGTAGGCCCCGAACGCGGCCGCCGCGGCGCCGGTGGCGGGATCCTCGACGACGCCGCCGACCGGGAACGGGTTGCGCGACCAGCACACCGTCGGCGACTCGCGCCAGACGATCTGGATCGTCGTCCACTCGCGCTCCTCCATCAGGGCGCGCAGGCCGTCGAAGCCGTACGAGAGCGACGCCAGCACCGCCCGGTCGCGGACGGCGATCACGGGATGGTGCGCGCCCGCGAACCCGACCCGCGGCGGCAGCGCCGGGTCGAGGTGCTGCCGCCCCCACCCGAGATGGCCGAGCAGCTCGTCGAGGTCGGCGTCGTCCAGCTCCGCCACCGCCGGCTCGACCGACGTCAGCGTCGCGAGCGCGCGACCCTCGGCCTCGGCGATCGCGACCGGCACGGTGCCGACGCTCGTCTGCAGCTCGACCGCGGTGACGCCGAAGCGCTCGTGCAGCGCGACGGCCGACGCGATCGTCGCGTGGCCGCAGAAGGGCACCTCGGCGGCCGGGCTCCAGTACCGCACCGTCCAGCGCGAGCCGCCGTCGCCGGCCAGGAACGCCGTCTCGCTGTAGCCGACGTCGGTCGCGATCCGCTGCATCTCGCCGGCGTCGGGCAGCTCGGCGCCGATCACGACGCCGGCCGGGTTGCCGCCGTTCGGGTCGTCGGTGAACGCGGCCAGGCGGAGGATCTCGGCGTCGGTCATGCGCGAACGCTACAGCGCCGGGACGGGGAGATGTCCCAGGGTGCCGCGCATGGATGACGCAACCTCCCCGGTGCGCGCGCGAGCGCTGGAGCTGGTCGCCGAGCTCGGCCCGATCTTCCGCGACCGCGCGCCGGACTACGACCGCGAGGCGCGATTCCCGTTCGAGAACTACGCCGACCTGCGCAACGCCGGGCTGCTCGCGCTCTGCATCCCGCAGCGGTACGGCGGCTTGGGCGCGGGCTTCCGCGACTACATGCACATCGGCGCGGCGCTGGGGCGGTACTGCCCGATGACGGCGCTGACCTTCAACATGCACACGCAGACGGTGCTGTGGACGGGCGTCATCGCCGACGACCTGACGATGACCGACGAGGAGCGCGCGCGGCACGAGACGATCCGCGCGCGCCTGTACGCGGAGATCGTGGAGGATGGCGCGATCCAGGCGCAGCCGCTGTCGGAGGGCCTCGCCAAGGGCGCCACCGCAGGTGTGATGACGAAGGCCACGCCGGTCGACGGCGGCTTCCTCGTCTCGGGCCGCAAGATCTTCGCGTCGCTGTCCGGCGCGGCGGCGGCCTACAACCTCACGTGCGCGGTGCCCGGCGAGGACCGCCTGCGGTTCCTCTCGGTCGCCGCCGACAACCCCGGCGTGCAGATCACCGGCACGTGGGACACGCTCGGCATGCGCGGCACCGACTCCCGCGACCTGGTCTTCGACGACGCCTTTGTGCCGGCCGATGCGGAGCTGCTGCCGCCCGGCTTCTTCGGCCAGATCGCCGCGCGCTGGCCCTACGTGTACATGACGCTGACGCCCGCGTACGTGGGGCTCGCCGACGCGGTCGTGGAGTTCGTCCGCGAGTACCTCTCGGCCTCCGCCCGGCCCGGCGCGGCGGCGCGCCGTGACAGCCCGGCCAAGCAGTGGGGCTGGGCCGAGATCCAGATCATGGCGGGACGCAGCCGCGCGACCTGGGAGCGCACCGTGGACGAGGCCGCGGCCGACCCGACGACCGCGCAGCTGCGGCGCGCCCTGGTCTCGACGTACACCGTGATGGAGACGGCCCAGGAGGTCGCCGCGAAGGCGATCCGGGTGTGCGGCGGCACCACGATCATGAAGCGGTTCCCGCTCGAGCAGCACTACCGCGACGCCCGCTGCGGGTCGCTGATGAACCCGTGGAGCGCCGAGGCCTGCCTGGAGCGCCTCGGCCGCCTCGAGCTGTTCGAGGAGTAGAGCGCTACGTGCCGGCGGGGCGCAGGTCGGCGACCAGCTCGCCCTCGTCCACGACCATGCGGCCGTCGAGGGCGATGGTGTGTCCCAGCAGCGGCAGGTCGAAGTGCCCCGCCGTGAACCGGCCGGCGTGCTCGTTGGCACCGGTGGAGTAGAGGAAGTTGCCGGCGCACACGCGCGCCTCGGTGCCGTTGATGTCGCCCCGGTCGTACAGCGCCGCGTAGTCCCACCGCGCGGCCGGGTTCATGCCCCAGCCGACGTGGCTGGTGGCGCGCGCCGCGGGGTCGCCGAAGGCCGAGAGGTACGAGCGGAACAGGCGCGCGTCGACGCCGTCGCCGGCCACCTCGACGATGTGGTCGTCCTCGATCGCGAGGCGCACGGGCTGCTCGACGTAGCGCTTGAACGTGAGGTTCAGGTCGCCCGGCGCCAGCACCACGGTGCCCTGCACCGCGTGCGCGGCGGGGAACGCGGCGACGAGCCCGCCCGGCCAGTGCGCGATCGAGCCCGGCTCGGTCGCGAGCCCGGTCGAGCCGGCCACGAAGCTGCCGCCGAGGCGGACGGCGAGGTCGGTGCCCGCGGCGCTGGTGACGCGCAGCTCGGTCGCCGCCGCCAGCCACGACGCGCCGAGCTCGACGCGGCGCGCCAGGTCGGCGTCGAACGCGTACCGCTCGAAGTTCTCCGGGTGCTCGTTGGAGAGCATCAGCACGCGGGCGCCGCCGGCGAGGATCGCGCCGAGCTCCGGTGCGTGGAGCAGCCCCTCGACGGTGCAGTCGAGCACGAGGTCGGCTGCCGCCAGCGCCGCGATCGCGGCCCGGTTGCCGGCGATGGCCTGCGACGCACCGGTCGACCGGATCGGCACCGGATGCGGGTTCGCGGGAGTGGGGACGACGACGTCGACGACGTGCGCGCCCTGCAGCTGGGCCGCGATCCGCGCGGTCTCGACCAGCACGGCGCGGCTCGCCGACTCGCTCAGGACAGCGACCACCTCGCCTGGCTGCAGCCCGCAGCGGGCGAGCTGCTCGCCGAACACGTGCAGCCAGCGGTGCTCGGTCATCCGTGCTCCGAGCCGGAGAAGTGGTCGCGCAGCAGCTCGTCGACGACGCCCGGCGCCTCGGCGCTCAGCAGGTGGCCCGCGCCGGGGATCTCGACCAGCTGCGCGCCGTCGATGGCCGCGGCGATCGCGGCGGCGTAGGTGGGCGGCGTCTCGGTGTCGAGCGCCCCCACGAGCACGAGTGTCGGCAGGTCGATCTCGCCCAGGCGGTCGCGGAGGTCGTGCGTGACCAGGCAGTCGATCGAGCGTCGCAGCGCGTCGCCCGTGATGCGCTCCATGGCCGCGCGCTGGCCGGCGAGCGTCTCGGCGGCGATGCCGGGGCCGGCGATCGACCGCAGCACGGCGTCCGCGAAGTCGGCGGGCTCCTGGCCGGCGTCGAGCGGGGCCAGACGGGCCGCGCGCCAGTCGGCGGCCGAGGTGCCGTCGAGGCCGAACGCCGGGCTGCAGCTGAGTAGCGTCAGCGAGCGGAACCGGCCGCGGTGGGCGAGTGCCGCGTGCTGCGCGATCATGCCGCCGAACGAGAGGCCGATCAGGTGCGGGCGGTCATCCGGGTCGATCAGGTCGGCCAGCCGCGCGACGGTGTCGGCGAGCGCGGCGAACGTCATCTCGCCGGCGAGCGGCGGGGCGGCGCCGTAGCCCGGCAGGTCCCAGGCCGCGCACCGTCGCCGGTCGGACAGGTCGCGCAGCTGATCGTTCCACGCCGTGCGGCTGCCGCCGAGGCCGTGCAGGAAGATCGCCGCCGGCGCGCCGCTGCCGGCCTCCCGCCACGCCAGGCCGCCGCGCTCGATGTCCCGGATCGTCGCCATGGCCGCTGAAGCGTTGCAGCTTTCGCGGCCGCCTACGGCGCGGGCGGCCCGACCAGCCGCAGCGTCAGGATCGCGACGTCGTCGTCCGGCAGTCCCGGCGCGAACGCCACGACGGCGGCGTCGATGTTCGCGGCGATGGTCTCGGCCGACGATCCGGCCAGCGAGGCGATCAGCGTCGCCAGGCGCTCTTCGCCGAACAGGTCGCCGTCGATGCGGCGCTCGGTGACGCCGTCGGTCCAGCACACCACGGCGTCCCCGTACTCCAGCCGGGTCGTCGCATCGCTGAATTTGGCATCGGGGACGGCGCCCAGCAGCGTGCCCCAGGTGCCCGCCTCCTCGATGCTGCCGTCGACGCGCAGGATCAGCGGCGGCGCGTGTCCGGCGCAGGCGCTCGTGAACGAGTAACCGTCGCCGTCCGGGCGCAGCAGCGCCAGTGCCGCGGTGCAGAACTCCGCCGAGCCGCGATCCTCGAGGATCGTCTGGTTGACGACCTCGAGGATGCCGCTCGGCGACGACTCGTAGCGCGAAGCGACCCGCATCGCGTGCCGCGTCAGCGCCGTCAGGGCGGCCGCGCCCGGGCCCTTGCCGGCCACGTCGCCGATCGAGACCGCGTAGCCTCCGCCCGCGATCGGCCAGGCGTCGTAGAAGTCGCCGCCCACCTCGGCGCCGGCGCCGCTCGGGCGGTAGCGCGCGGCGACCTCGATGCCCGGCGGCTGCGGCAGCGTGCGGGGCAGCAGGCTCTGCTGCAGGGTGTGCGCGATCTCGCGCTGCACCTCGTAGAGCCGCGCGTTGTCGATCGCCAGCGCGACGCGGCGCGCGAGCTGCTCGGCGAGGTCGATGTCCATGCCGGCGTACGCCCGGTCCTGGCGCCAGCCGAACGTGAGCGCACCGATCGTGCGGCCGCGCACCACGAGCGGCGCCGACAGCATCGACCGCAGCCCGATCGCGACGACCGCGTCGCGGTGCTCGGTGCTGCGGTAGGCCGACTCGGGCAGCTCGCCGGTGACCGGCACGAGCTGCGTGGTCGCGGTGCGGATGGCGACCGCCACCGGCGTGTCGCTGTTCAGATCGGGCGCGAAGCGCTCGAGCACGCGGGCCGCCTCCTGCAGGGCGGGATCGGCGTGCACCGCGACGAGGCGGCGGATCGACCCGTGCTCGACCAGGTCGACGACGCACTGGTCGGAGATCGCCGGCACCACGAGCGACGCGAGGGTGCGCAGCGCGTCGTCGGGGTCGAGCGTGCCGGCGAGGCGGATGCCGACCGTCGCGAGCAGGTCGAGCGCTTCGCGCGCGCGGTGCTCGGCGTCATACAGCCGCGCACGCTCGAGCGCCTGCGCGCAATGGTCGCCCAGGCTCGACACGAGCGCCCGGTCGTCGGCGCTGAAGGTGTGCCCGGGCGCGAAGCGGAAGCCGAGGGCGCCGATGGGCCGCTCCCCCGTGTGCAGCGGCACCGACGCGGTCGGCGGCGCCGCGCCGCCCAGGGACGGGAAG
This sequence comes from uncultured Actinomycetes bacterium, assembly GCA_963722525.1. GTDB lineage: Bacteria > Actinomycetota > Thermoleophilia > Gaiellales > F1-60-MAGs149 > VFJZ01. The sequence continues at coordinate 3,986,125 of CAVRMM010000002.1, forward strand.
CGCGCCTCTCGCTCGCCCTGCTCGAGCACGATCGGGAGGCCGAGCAGGTACGCGTCGCCGATCGGCGTGCGCTGGGAGAGGTCGACCCGCTCCCAGCCGGCCGTCTCGTCCACCGCGAAGCCGAAGGTCGAGACGAGGAGCAGCGCGGAGTCGTCGTCGGTCGGCAGGCCGATCAGGCCGGCGTCGGCGCCGAGCGCCTCGCGGCCTTCCACCAGGATGGCGCCGTACACCTCCTCGGCCGTGCGGGCCCGCGACAGCGACGCCGTCAGGCGCTGCAGGCGCCCGGCGCGCAGCATGGCCACCTCCGCCTCGTGCCGCGCGACCGCGAGGCGCCCGACCAGGCCGGCGATGACGACGCTCGCGCCGAAGAACGAGGCGAACAGGATCTCGATCGCGGGCGAGTCGACCTCGAACGAGTGCAGCGGCTGCGCCAGGTAGTAGTCGCAGGCCCCGACCGCGATCGCCGCCGTGGCGACGCCGGCGAGGGGCCCGCCGGTCATGGTCACGACCGTGACGAGGATGAGCGAGGCCATCATCGCCGCGCTGGGGCGGTTGTCGAGCCCCGAGATGCGGGTCACGACGTTGACGATCAGGATCATCCCGACGATGCCGAGCGCCGTGGCGATCAGCGCGTGGCTCGTGCCCCAGGGAGCCAGCCATCGGGCCCACGCGCGGCGCGCCGGCGACGGCGAGGGGGAGGCGACCGCGAGGTTCGGGGCGGGCGCCATGCGTACAGGATATTCGGTCCGGCGACTACCGGGCCCGGGCGAAGAACGCGCGCAGCTCCTCGACCCACAGATCGGGTACCTCGAGCGGCGCGAAGTGGCCGCCGCGCGGCATCTGCGTCCAGCGTTGCACGTTGAAGTGGCGCTCGGCGAAGGCGCGCACCGGATGCGGGACGTCACCGGGGTACACCGCCACGCCGACCGGGACCTCCACGTACGGGAAGCTCGAGCCGGTCACGACCGCGCCGGTGTCGGCGTAGGGGCGAAACGACGCGCCGATGCTGTTCGCGGCCCAGTACAGGGTCGGGGTGACGAGCAGCTCGTCCCGCGTGAACGACCGGTAGAGATCGCCGTCGCAGTCCGACCAGGCGCGGTACTTCTCGGTGATCCACGCGAGCATGCCGGCGGGGGAGTCGCTGAGCCCGAACGCCAGCGTGCGCGGCCGCGTGCCGTGCTGGTGCGAGTACGCGCCCTCTTCGCGCGCCCAGTCGACCCGCTGCAGTAGGAAGGCGCGCTCGTCGTCGTCCAGCGTCGGGTCGTCGAGGCCGGTGGAGCCGAACACGGCCTCCAGCTGGATGGCGGCCACGACGTCGCCGTGCGACGCGCCGAGCCCGGCCGTGACGATGGCGCCGAGGTCGCCGCCGGAGGCCACGAAGCGCGGGTAGCCGAGCACCTCGGTCATCAGGCGCCGCCACAGACCGGGCACCTCGGCCCAGGTGCCGACGCGGTTCGGTGCGCGCGAGAACGGGTAGCCGGGCAGCGCCGGGATGACGACGTCGAAGGCGTCGGCCTCGTCGCCGCCGTGCGCCGCCGGGTCGGTGAGCGGGCCGATCACCTTCAGGTACTCGTGGATCGAGCTTGGCCAGCCGTTCGTCAGCAGCAGCGGCAGCGGGTTCGGGCCGCGCCCGCGGACGTGGATGAAGTGGATGTCGTAGTCGTCGATCGGCACGCGAAACTGCGGCAGCTCGTTCAGGCGCCGTTCCTGCTCACGCCAGTCGAAGCCGTCGCGCCAGTAGTCCGCCAACTCGCGGACGACGGCGATCGGGATGCCGGCGGCCCAGTCGTCGGGCCCGATCGGCTCCGGCCAGCGCGTCGCGGCGAGACGCCGGCGCAGGTCGTCGAGCGTCTCCTCGGAAATCGCGATGCTGAACGGCTCGGGGCGAGGTGTGGCGCTCATTGGGCCTGCGATCGTACCATTGGCGTATGCGCGGTCTGAGGATCCTCGTGACGGGTGCCGGGGGCGGCATCGGTGGTGCCACTGCCGATGAGCTGGCGCGCCTCGGCGCGCACGTCTACTGCGCCGACCTCGACGCATCGCGGGCGGCCGCGACGGCAGAGCGCACGGGTGGCACGGCCGTGACCCTCGACGTGTCCGACCTCGACGCGGCGGAGCGTGCGGTGCGCAGCGCCACGGCGACCCTCGACGGCATCGTCCACGCGGCGGGCATCGGCCCGCGGACGGCGTTCCCCGAGGTGGACGAGGCGGAGTGGGCTCGCGTGGTCGACGTGAACCTGTCGGCGCCGTTCCTGCTCACGCAGCGGCTGCTCGGCGTACTGGTCGACGGCGGCGCGATCGTGAACGTGACGAGCGCGGCGGCGGCGAACGTGCTGGCGACGTCGGGCGTCTTCACGCCGTCGTACTCGGCGGCGAAGGCGGGCTTCGCGTCGGTGACGGCCTCGCTGGCCGCGGCGCTCGGCCCGCGCGGCATCCGCGTGAACGCCGTCGCGCCGGGGTTCATCGCGACCGACATGACGGCGCGCTACGACGACGACACGCGCGGCTGGATCGCGAACCAGACGCCGCTCGCCCGCTGGGGCGAGGCGGCGGAGGTGGCGACGGTGATCGCGTTCCTGCTCGGCGACGCGTCGTCGTTCGTCACGGGCGTCACGCTGCCGGTCGACGGCGGCATCACGCTGGGCCTGCTGCGCTATCCCGACCGCTGAGGCAGACGGAGAGCCACCGCCGCGCGCACCGCGAGCGCGCGCAAGGCGCCGCTCCGCAGCGGACCGCGTCCGGTGCGTGACCGTGCGCCTTCCGCGCGCCTTCTGGGGTCAGACCCCAATCGGGCCTTTCTGGGGTCAGACCCGGCATGGAAGGCGCACGAAAGCGCGCGGGAGTGCGCCAGACGCCGTCAGGCGGGTGGTAGCCCGGTACCGCCTGCAGACGCGCGCGAAAGGCGCGGCCGGCGACGATCTCGGCCACCGCTGCCGCCGCGGCCGTGATGTCGAGCCGTACGAGCGCGTCCACGCGGTGCGTCTCGACGGCGACGAGGCCGAGGCGCTCGCGGATGGAGGCGGGCTCGTACGTCACGGCCGCGACGCCCTCGGTGGTGGCGAGGCGAGCGGCCTCGAGGTGGTCGCGGGCGAGGCCGGCGCGCCGAACGCCGGCCAGATCGTGGTGGAGGAGCCAGCGCTCGACCGCCACCTGCGCGTTGGCGGTCGGCGACTGGCCCACCAGCGCGAGCCTGCCGTCGCGCAGCCGCTCGACGATCTCGCCTTCCGGCACGTTCGCGGCGATGCCCACCCGCCACCGGGCGATCGCCGTCTGGGCGACCGCTTCGGGAAGGCGCGCCGGGGCGCCGTCGACCGCGTGGACGACGGCGGCGTGGCACCGGCGATCGCCGAGCGCCGCGATGGAGTCGCCGCTGGTCGCGTGGCCCGTCACGATCCGGACGTCGGGCGGCGCCATCCGCTCGATCAGCCGCAGGGCCGGGTCGCAGCCGAGCACGAGCACGCCGTCCTCGCGCGCGCCGGGTAGGTGGCGGAGCGTCCCGCCGGCCACCATGGCGTCGGCGATCGTGCCGTCGGCCAGCGGATCGCATGCGGCCGCCACCACGACATCGCCGACGCGGACGAGGCGCACCGCGTCGCCCTCGGCGAGCGGCGTCGCTGCGGCCGCGGTGGGGACGGCGGCGCCGGCGTCGTCGCCGAACAGATCCTCGGCCGTCGCGCCGAGGGCACGGGCGAGCGCGATGCCGGCGGACACGGACGGCGTGTTGCGCCGGGCCTCGATCGCCGCCACGAGGCTACGGGAGACGCCGGCCCGGCTCGCGAGGTCCTGTTGCGACAGGCCGGCGACGCGCCGGAGTGCGAGGAAGCGATCACTCATGTCGGTATTCTACCCGAATCAGGTTCGATTTGACAGAACATGAGCATCACGCCGATGCTTCACCCCATGACAAGGGAGGCAGCATGCGGTGGTTGACGGGCGGCGCCGTGGCGCTGATCGCGCTGGCGGCGACGCTGGCCGCATGTGGCGGGTCGAGCTCGTCGGAGACCGCGACGGCGCCGGAGACGGCGGTCTCCGTCGCCCCGGCCGCCTCGAGCGTCGCGGCTGCCGGCGGCACGCTTCGCGTCTTCGCCGCGTCGTCGCTGAAGGAGGTCTTCCCGCAGCTCGCGGAGGCGTTCTCGGCCGCGAACGAGGGCGCGAAGGTCGAGTTCTCGTTCGCCGGTTCGGACGAGCTCGCAACGCAGATCCAGGAGGGCGCGAAGGCCGACGTGTACGCCGCTGCGAGCGCCAAGTACCCCGCGGCGCTTGCCGCCGACGGCGAGGTGGACGAGCCGGTGCCGTTCACGACCAACACGCTGATCCTGGCGACGCCGTCCGGCTCGACGACCGTCACCGATCTCGCCTCGCTCGCGCAGCCCGGCGTGAAGCTCGTCATCGGCGCGGCCGGCGTGCCGGTCGGCGACTACACCCGCAAGGTGCTCCCGGCGCTGGACGCCTCGCTCGGTGCGGGGTGGTCGGCGGACGTGATGCAGAACGTCGTCAGCGAGGAGCAGAACGTGAAGGGCATCGTCGCCAAGCTGCAGAGCGGCGACGCGGACGCCGGCTTCGTCTACGTCACCGATGCCAGGGCCGCGGGCGGCGCGCTCTCCCAGATCGCGATCCCGGCGGACGCCTCGCCGACCGCGACGTATCCGATCGCCGTGGTCTCGAAGTCGGAGTCCCAGGACCTCGCGCAGCGATGGATCGACTTCGTCCGGTCGCCGGACGGCCAGGCGATCCTCGAGGCTGCCGGCTTCGGTGAGGCGCCACCGGCGTGATGCGTCGCGCGGAGCGTGCGGCGGCGGTCGGCCTGGTCGCCGCGGCGGCCGGCTTCATCGGGCTGCCGGTCGTCGCCGTGTTCCTGCGGGTGGCTCCCAGCAGCCTGCTGGACGGGTTGCGGTCGCCGGTCGCGCAGGACGCGCTGCTCCTCTCCCTCGAGACCACGCTCGTCTCGCTGGTCATCATCGTCGTCGTGGGGACGCCCGTCGCGTGGGTCCTGACGCGCCCGAACGTCCGTGGCAGGGACTCGCTGACGACGCTCCTCGAGTTGCCGCTGGTGATGCCGCCGGCGGTCGCCGGCATCGCCCTGCTCTCCGCGTTCGGGGCCCGTGGAACGGTCGGCGCACCGCTCGGCCTGGAGATCCCGTTCACGACGACGGCCGTGGTGATCGCGCAGGTGTTCGTGGCCAGCCCCTTCTACCTGCGCCAGGCGCAGGCGGCGTTCACCGCGCTGGACGCCGGGACGCTCGAGGCGGCCCGCGCCAGCGGCGCCTCGGCGACGCGGACGCTGCTGCGGATCGCCGTGCCGCTGGCGGGGGGCGGGCTGGTGACCGGCGCGGTCCTCGCGTGGGCACGCGCGCTCGGGGAGTTCGGGGCGACGCTGATCTTCGCCGGCTCCTTTCGCGGTGTCACGGAGACGGCGCCGCTCGCGATCTACGGCGAGCTGGACAGCGATATCAACGCCGCGCTGGCGCTGTCGGCCGTGCTGGTGCTGATCTCGTTCGCGGTCCTCGCGGGTGTCAAGATGGCGACACGGCGATGGACCGTCCACTCCTAGCCCGCGTCACGGTTCCGCTCCGCGACTTCACGCTCGCCGCAGAACTCCGGGTCGGAGGCGGCGAGACCGTCGCGATCGCGGGGCTCTCCGGTGCCGGGAAGACGACGCTGCTGCGTGCCATCGCCGGCCTCGTCCGCCCGAGCGACGGACGCATCGCGCTCGGTGAGGACGTCTGGTTCGACGGGCCGGCGCGGCGGTTCGTGCCGATCGAGCAGCGTCCGGTCGGCCTCGTCTTCCAGGACTTCGCGCTGTTCGCCCACCTCGATGCGCGCGCCAACGTCGCGTTCCCGCTCGAGGCGCGGGGCGTGGGGCGCAGGGATCGGCGGCGCCGCGCCGATCAGCTGCTCGAGCAGCTCGGGATCGGGCACCTCGCCACCGCGAAGCCCGGCCGTCTCTCGGGCGGCGAGCGCCAGCGGGTCGCCATCGCGCGAGCCCTGGCGCGTGATCCGCAGGTCCTGCTGCTCGACGAGCCGCTCTCGAGCCTCGATCCGGCGACCCGGGGCCGCGTCACCGGCGAGCTCGGGGCGCTGCTTCGCACGCTGGGCCTGACCACGGTGATCGTGACGCACAGCTACGACGACGCCGCGGCGCTCGCCGACTGGATCGCCGTGATCGAGCACGGCGCCATCGTCCAGACGGGCAGCGGTGAGGAGCTGCTCGCGTCGCCGGCCTCCGCGTTCGTCGCCGACTTCGCCGGGATCAACCTGCTCGCGGGCACGGCAACGGCCGGCAGCGACGGCCTCACCCACGTCGCGCTCGCCGGCGGCAGCCTCGTGACGACCGACCCCGGCGACGGGCCGGTCGGCGTTGCGATACCGCCCTGGTCGATCACGCTGGACAGCCACGGTGGCTCGGCGAGGAACAGCCTCGCGGGCACGATCGTGCGGATCGTCCGGGTCGGCAACCGGGTGCGGGTCACGGCGGCGACGCCGGCGCACGTGACGGCCGAGATCACCACCGCCGCCGCCGACGAGCTGGAGCTCCGCCTGGGACAGCCGGTGACGATGCGCTTCAAGGCCGCGGAGTGCCGGCTCCTGGGCGCGGGCGCCGCCGCGGCCCGGTAGCCACGCGGCACCGAGACGGCAATTTGTCTGACTTTAGTCAGACAAATCGAGGCGCGCGGATGACGCATTGTCTGTATCCGAACACGCGCGCACTGTCACAGGTCGCGCGATCCGCGCGCCTTCCGCGCGTGTCCTGTGATCGGGGTCTGACCCCCGAAAACCTCCATCTGGGGTCAGACCCCGGCCGAAGCGCCGGGAGGCTCGGCGCGTCCGCGGCCCCCTCGAGTCACGGAACGGACGCTCCGGCCCGGCGCTCGACACCGCCCCGTCGGCGGCCGTAGCGTTCCGGGTCCACGAACCGGGCCCTTTCGCGCCCGGCTCCCCGGCCCACGCGCGGCGTGGTGGGTGGTCGGCTGGGAGTCTGCTGCGGATCTGTCCCGCAGCCAACCTCGCTCCTGGGAGACCCCCTTGACGACCATCACGATCGTGGGCGCCGGCGGCTTCGAGTTCCCGCTCACGCTCGGCGCCGACTTCCTGTCGTTCGAGAGCATGCGCGACGCGCACCTCGTGCTGATGACATCGACCCCGAGACGCTCGCGCGCACCGAGCGGCACCTGCGCCGGGTGGTCGACGCGCACGGCCTGCCGGCGCGGATCACCGCGACGACCGATCGCCGGGCGGCACTGACGGGCGCGGACATCGTGGTCGTCTGCGTCCAGGTCGGCGGGGTCGACGCGTACGCGCTCGAGCCCATCACCCGCGACATGCGCGAGGTGCCCCGACGCGCTGCCGCTGCAGTACGCGAACCCGATGTCGATGAACTGCTGGTACCCGTCGGGCGAGGGCGTGCGCTCATGACGAGTAGTGCACCATCCGCCGGCCGTTCGCTACTGCCGGCGACGAGTTACCGGCAGGCTCGTGGACCGCCGATGATACTGGCCGCTCCGCTCCGCGCCATCGTCAAGGGCGAGGAGCGGGGATCAGACGCGGGCCCAGACGCGCACCGTGTTCAGGGGCGCGTGCGGGGGCGTGCGGATCTGGACGAGGTCGCACAGCTGGTTGACCATCCAGAGCCCGCGTCCGCCGAGCTGTTCGATGGTCGGGATGCGGCGGCCGGCGAGCGGGTCGGTGATGCAGCCGGCGTCGCGCACCTCGCACACCAGTGCGCCGTCCTCGTGCCAGACGTGCAGCTCGCCCCGGCCGCCGCCGTGGCGCACGCTGTTCGCGGCCAGCTCGTTCACGGCGAGCACGCAGGCGTCGGTGCGCTCCTCGGAGACGCCCAGATCGCGGGCGGCCGCAGCGACGGCACGCCGCACGTCGCCCAGGGCCGGGCCGTCGAAGGCCAGCCGGCGCGCGGCGCCGGGCACGGCCGGCAGGCTCGCGGTCGCGGTCGTGTCGACGCAGTAGTCGTGGCTCGGCTCGGTGCTGCCGTGCTCATCGACGCAGGGGTGGCTGCGGCGGGCGCGCTGCAGTACGTCGTCCGGCAGCGCGCTCGTGTCGTAGGGGCACAGCAGCTGGAACGACGGCCGGTCGGCGAACGCGACGTTGAGCAGCGACTCGTGCAGATGGCACTCGTCCAGCTCGGGCTGGGTGCGGCCGGCCCAGATCGGCTCGCCGATACCGCGGACGGCACGGGGCCCGGCGGCGTCGGCGAAGGCGCGCCAGGCCGGGATGATCCGGGCCGGGTTGCGGCCCAGCTCGTCCATCGCGACGAAGGAGATCTTCTCGGCGTCGGCTCCCAGCGCGCCGGAGAGCAGCTGGATCCTGGCCGGCGACACGGCGACCAGCATCGGCTCGTCCGCCGCCGCGCCCTCGCGCAGGAACGGCAGCAGCCGGTCCATGTACGAGCGCTCGCCGTCGTAGAACACTGCTTCGTGGTGGAAGCACGCAGAGGCCACTAGCTCGCCACCTCCCCGTATCGACCAATTCGTAAACCTTTTGGTCGGACCTTTCCTCCGTCGAGCCGTGAGGTTTCCGAATGGCACGCCGGGGGGACTCCTGGGGTGATGAAGCATCGACGCAGATCCCTCGTGCTCGGTTCCACGATCGCCGCCGTTCTGATCGGCGTGATCGCGGTGCTCGTCTACGACGCGGTGGCCGGCGGTGTGAACCGTCCGCTGATCCTCGCCATCGTCATCGTGATGGCGCTGGTGGTCGGCCCCCTGATCGGCCTGTTCCTGTCGGCGCCCATGGAAGACGGGGAGATCGACGACGCCGCCCAGGCTCGCGAGCCGAGCCGCCGCTGATCTCACGCCGTCCGCACGATCCGGTAGCCGAGGTCGATCTCTTCCAGGTCGAGCAGTGGCAGGTGGGCGCGCTGCCAGGCGCCGCTGGCGAGGTCCGCACGGAGCTGCTCCACACGCTCGTCCAGCTCGTCGCCGAACTGCGCCAGGTTGCTGATGTTCGCGCGAACGACGGGATCCAGGTATGCCTCCGGACGGCGCCAGTAGGCGGCGCAGAAGCCGTCGGTGCAGTCGTGCGGGACCGGCACCGTCTCGACGACCGCGCCGGGGCCGAGTAGCTCGGCCAGTCGCTCGATGCCGGGGAAGCGCGCGTTGTCGAACGCGATCGACGCCTGCAGGTAGTCGCGCGTCAGCCAGAACTCGTTGCCGTAGGCGTCGTCCCACGTCAGGATCACGACGCGGCGGGCGACGCGGCGCATTTCGGCGATGCCGCGCTCGAGGTCGCTCCAGTGGTGCACCGTCAGCACGGCCATGGCCGCATCGAACGTGCCGTCGGCCAGCGGCAGGCTCTCGGCGCTGGCCTGCAGGCAGGGCGCTGATCCCGGCGGACGATGCCCGATCATCACCGCCGAGGGCTCGACCGCGACGACCTCGCGGCCGACCGGCTCGTAGGAGCCGGCGCCGGCACCGACGTTGACGACCGTCGCCGCGTCGCCGAGCGCCCGGTCGATCTGCGCCTGGATGCGCGCGTCGGGCACGCGGGTCGTGCTGTAGGTCGTGCCGATCTCGTCGTAGTTCGCCATCGTCGCTCCGCCGGGCGATGATACCGGCCGGGGAGCGCCGAGCCGCCCGCCGACCGGAGGGAGCGAGTTGGAGTTCGAGGTCGTCACGATGGGCGAGACGATGCTGCGGCTGTCGCCGCCCGCGTACGGCCGCCTCGAGCACGCCGACGCGCTCGACCTGCACGTCGGCGGCGCCGAGTCGAACGTCGCCGTTGCCCTGGCCCGCCTCGGCCGCCGCGCCGCGTGGGTGAGCGCGCTGCCCGACACGCCGCTCGGCCGCCGCGTGTCCGGCGCCGTTGCGGCGGCCGGCGTCGACGTGAGCGGCGTCCGGTTCACGCCGGATGGCCGCGTCGGGCTCTACTTCGTCGAGTTCGGCGCCGCGCCGCGCGCCACCGAGGTCTTCTACGACCGGGCCGAGAGCTCGTGCGCGCGGTCGCTCGGATTCGACGCCGCGCTGCTCGCCGGGGCGCGGTTCGCCGTCCTGTCGGGCATCACGCTGGGTCTCTCGGAGCACGCGCGCAACGCAGGAATGGCGTTCGCCGACGCCGCCCGCGCAGCCGGGGCCGAGACGGTCGTCGACGTCAACTACCGGGCCCGGCTGTGGGCACCGGATGCGGCGCGCGACGCCACCGCGGCGCTGACGCGCGAGGCCGACATCGTGGTGTGCAGTGCGCGCGACGCGAGCACCGTCTTCGGGCTCGCCGAGGGCGACGACCGGGCCGCCGTCGTCGAGTTCGCCGCCCGGTTCGCGCCCGCCGCGCGCCTCGTCTGCCTGACGTGCTCGGAGCGCGGCAGCGTCGCGGTCGAGCGCGGCGGCGCGGTGACGACCCAGCCGGTGATCGCGGCGACGGTCGTCGACCGGTTCGGCGCCGGCGACGCGTTCGTGGCCGGCATCGTCGACTCGTTGCTGGCCGGCCTGGCCGTGCCCGATACGCTGGCCTCCGCCGCGCGGCTCGCGGCGCTCAAGTGCACGGTGGCGGGCGACATGTCGCTCTCGAGCCGCGCCGATGTCAATGCCCTCGCCTCGGGAGACCTGCTCCGCCGATGACCGCACCCGACGACATCCGTGCCCGCATCGAGGCCGAGCGCCTCGTCGCCATCATCCGCACCGGCGACCTCGAGCAGGCCAGCGGCATCGTCGACCAACTGGTCGAGGTCGGCGTCACGGTGGTCGAGTTCAGCCTCTCCGGCACGGCGGCGCTGCCCGCGCTCCGGGACGCCGTCGAGCGCCACGGCTCGCGCCTCACGCTCGGCACCGGCACGGTGCTCGATCCGCGCGACGTCGAGCTGTCGGTGGCCGCGGGCGCGACGTTCCTGGTGGCGCCGAACGTCGATCCGGCCGTGTGCCGGGAGGCCGATCGCCTCGGCGTGCTGCACATCCCCGGCGCGCTCACGCCGACCGAGGTGGCGCTGGCCCTGCAGCTCGGTGCGCCGATCGTGAAGCTGTTTCCGGCGGCGCGGCTGGGGCCCGCCTACGTGCGCGACCTGCGCGGGCCGTTCCCGCACGTGCGGCTGCTGGCGACCGGCGGCGTGTCGGCCGGCAACGCGGCGGAGTTCCTCGACGCCGGCTGCGTCGCCGTGGCCGCCGGGGGCGCACTCACCGGCGGCGACCCGGAGGCCGCTCGCCGGCTCGTGCACGCCACGCGGCGCACAGGCTAGCCCCGGCCGGGGCCGCTCGTCTCCTCGCTCAGGAAGCCCTGGCTGATGATGTCCTGGTCGACGGCCTCCTGGCCGATGTAGCACTGCCACTCGGTGCCCTTCCAGTCCTTCCACCTCGGGCGCCGGCGGGCGGGCCAGCACGCAGTGGAACTGCATCTGTCATGACCGGGATATGTCGCGAGCCGGCGGTTTCGTGACGGCGTCGCGCAGCCCGGACTCTACGAGAGGCGCGCCACGCCCCGGAGCTCGCCCTCGATGGTGGTCACCAGCGCGTCCACTTCCGCCACCGGTGCCAGCGCCTCGAGCTTGGCGCCCAGCTGGTCGAGGTCGGCCGACACCTTCGCCGTGCCGTCCGGGTCGATCACGACCAGGTCGGGCTGCGCGTCGGCGAACGACTCCTTCACCCGCGCCAGCTGGTCCTTCGCGCCCTGCAGCTGCTCGGGCACGACGACGGCGCCGTCCTTGACGCCGATCGGGTACTCGACCGAGATCAGCGAGATGCCGTCGACCGCCGGCCGGATCGTCTTCTGCGCCTGCTCGAGGCCCTTGCTGAGCGACGGCGTCTCCTGGCCGGCCTGCCCGCCGAGGTAGCCGGCGACGCCGCCGATGACGAGGCCGACGACGAGAGCGAGTGCGACGAGGCCCCACGACCGGCGGGCCGGGCTGCGGTACAGCGACATCAGCGCAGCACGGCCGCGACGGCCGGCCCCGGTCGATCGGCGAGGGCGGTCTCGGCCGCCTTCAGCACGTCCTCGGCGCGGCGGGCGTCCGAGAGGTCGAGGATGTTGGGGCCGCAGATCAGGATCACGCGCGGAATCATGGTGGCGATGCCGAGGTTGAGCGAGCCGGCGCTGATCGCGTCGCGCAGCCGCGCGAGCAGGGCGCCGGTGTCGTCGAAGATCACCGATCGCGTCTCCTCGGCGAACGAGATGGCGCCGCGCAGGTCGACGACCGAGACGGCGCCGTCATCGGGCCCCGCGAAGATGCGGTAGTAGTCGGTGACGGCGACCAGGCGCAGCGAGCCGGCAGCGACGTGCAGCGCGTTGGCAGCGGCGTCAGCGAGCTCGTCGTCGCCGCACTGCAGCGCGCTCGACGCGCCGGCCTGCAGGGCCACGGCCCCGGTGGCCACGGCGCGCTGCTCGCCGGTGCGCGGATCGAAGCTGGTCTCGACGGAGATGGTCGCAGCGGCCGCACCGGCCGTGATGCAGGCCAGCTCCGCGTCGCGGGCGACGCGCAACGCGGTGCCCGCCGCGGTCGACGTCCGCACCGCCTCGGCGCGCACCAGCGACAACGCCGCGCCGATGGACGACAGCACCTCGGGGTGGTCGGGCACGAGCAGCGGCCGGCCGAGCCGCCGTGCCACCTCGCCGCCGAGGGCGGCACCGGCGCCGCCCAGCGCGACGACCGGCGCGTCGCGCGGCAGGTCGTAGGCGCGCGCGGCCTGGGTGACGGCCTCGGCGATCTTGGAGACGGCGCCGTCGAGCACGGACCGGGCGATCGCGATCGGGTCGGCGCGCAGGTGCCCGGCCACCACGGCGAACCCTGCCAGCGCCGCCTCCCGGCTGCCGGCGGCGTAGCTGCCCGCGGGCACCAGGCCGAGCGCGTTGGCCGCGCAGGTGGCGGTGACCGCATAGCGGTCGTCGCCGACGCGCAGCGTGACGTAGGTCTCGAGATCGCCGGCGCGCGGCGCGATCAGCTCGACGCGGGCGCCGGCCAGCGCCTCGGGCGTCACGAAGCAGGCATACGGCAGACCCGCGACGTGCGCGCTGCGGGGCCCGACCTCGGCCACCTTGCGGCGTCCCACCCGCGCCATGCTGCCGCCGGCGGCGCCGACCACCCAGCTGTCGATCGCGCGGATCGCGGTGGGACGGCCCATCACCCGCAGCGAGCGCAGGACGGTGCGGCCGTCGCGGACGACGGAGATGTTGGAGCTCGTGCCGCCGCACTCGACCACCAGGCCGGCGCGCAGCGAGAGCTGGTGGAGGGCGGCCGCGACCCCGGCGGCAGGGCCGGATCCGATCGTCATCGTCGGCGCGGTGCGGAACGCGTCGAGGTTCATGGCGCCGCCGTCGCCGCGCAGCACGAGCAGGGGCGCGTCGAGGCCCGCGTCGGCGAGGGCCTGCTCGACGATAGTCGCCGTGCGCTGCACGAGCGGGAGGATGCTGGCGTTGATGGCCGCCGTCACGGTGCGGGTCTCGAGGCCGTAGGTGCCGGTCAGCTCGTGCCCGGCGCACGTGGCGAGGCCGCGAGCGCGGGCGCGCTGCGCGACGAGCTCCTCGTGCTCCGGCGTGTCGACCGAGAAGGCCGCGCTGACGGCGAGCGCCTGGCAGCCCTGCTGCACCAGCTGGTCGATGGCGTCGTCGACCGCCGCCACGGCGAGGCCGCCGGTGGCGTCGATGAAGACGTGCTCCGTGCGCAGCTTGCGGCCGGGCGCCAGCGCCAGCTCGCCGACCCGGGTGCGCTGGCGGGCGCGCTTGGCGTCGGGTGCCGCGCCGATACCGATCACGCCGACCGGCGCGACGTCGCCCTCGAGCAGCGCGTTCATCGCCTGCGTGGTCGAGAAAGCGACCAGCTCGATCGAGCGCCCATCGCCGAGCCGCTCGACAAGCATCCGGACGACGGTGGCGACGCCCTCGCTGACGCCGGCCGGTGCGTGGTGCGTGGTCGGGTGCACCGCCTCGGCCAGCGGATGGGCGTCACCCGGCACGATCGCGATGGCCTTGGTGAAGGTGCCGCCGACGTCGATGCCGACGCGCACTGCGCGAGTGCTCACTCGCTCACCGGCTCCGTCGTGGCGGGGCGGCGCGACGGGCGCCACGCGAACACGTAGAGGATGCCGGCGCTGTAGATCAGCAACAGGATCAGCTGGGCGAACAGCCCCTGCTGCGTCGGGTGGATGCCGGTCAGCTCGGCGATGTAGATGGGCGGCCGCGCGAGGCTCGAGGCGACCGGTGTGACCGCGATCCTGTCGGCCTCCTGCAGCGCCCGCACCGCGTTGCCGACGAGCGCCACCGACAGCACCAGCAGCAGGGTGGCGCTGCCGATCAGCATCGGCTTCAGCGGCAGGCGGCGGCCGAGCTTGAGGACGGCGAACCCGACGGCTGCGAGCGCGATCACGGCCACCACAGCGCCCAGGATCACCCACAGCTCGAGGCCCTCGGCGAAGAACGCGAGCGCCTGGTAGAACAGCACCGTCTCGAAGCCCTCGCGATACACCGCGGTGAATCCGAGCCCGGCGAAGGCGATGGCGCTGCCGGTGGCGATTGCGGCGGCCACGCGGGCGCGCATGAACTCCATCCAGTGCCGGTGCTCGAGGCGGGAGATCAGCCAGAAGCTGACCAGCGCCAGCACGACGACGGCGACGATCGCGGTGACGGCCTCGAGGAGCTCCCGGTTCACGGGGGCGATGTCGATCAGGAAGGTGGCCACGATCCATGTCAGGACCGACGCGAACAGCGCCGCGACGATGCCCCACGTGAGCGGCCGGCGGTAGTTCTTCGCACGCCCGGCATCGAGTGAGCCGAGCAGGATGGCGATCAGCAGCACCGCCTCGACGCCCTCCCGGAAGAGGATGCTGAACGAGTAGGCGAAGGCGATCAGCGGAGCGCCGATGCCGGTGCTCGACACCGCCCGCTCGGCGTCGTCGAGGCCGGCCCGGATGGCCCGCACATCGTCCTCGAGCTGGGCGATCGGCTCGCCGCCCTTGAGGTCGTTGCGCAGCGTGGCGAACAGGAACTCCACGTCCAGCGTGAGGTTCGGGTCGCGCAGGCGCAGCGGCACCTCGGCGAACTCGAAGTGATCGAGGTAGGCGCTGCGCGCGACGTCGTACGCCTGCTCCCGATCGCCCGCTCGCGCCAGTTCGAGCGATTGCTCGAGCATCACCCGCGACTGCTCGATCTCCGCGCGTGCCTTCTCGACGCCGCTGTCCGCCGCGAGCGCCGGCGAGGCCCCGAGCAGGCCGGCGACGAGCATCGCGACGGTGGCGACGACGAGGAGCACCCCGCGGCCATGACGGCCGCGCGGCACTCGACGAAGGCTCGGACGTGCCATCATCGCGGTCAGCCCGGGAAGGCCGCGACGTAGGCGCTGATGGTGGTCGCGATCGCGGCAGCGCCGGCGGCGGCCTTGGTGGCGTCGCCGCTCTCGAGCTGCGCCATGGCGTCCTCGATCGCGATGTAGGCATCGGGATCATTGGCCTTCACGCGATCCTCGATCGGCGCCCAGTGAGGCTCGAGGCCCTCGGCCGCCGTCTTGCCGGCGTCGGAGTCCGTGACGGTCGTCGTGGCGACGTCGGCGGCGACGGCGATCATCTGCGCGAGCCCGGCGGCGATCTCGCCGGTGGCACCGGCAGCGGCGGAGGTCGCACCGGCGGCTGCGTCGCCAGGGTTGGCTGCAACGTAGGACGTGACCGCGGTGGTGAGCGCCGTGGCGCCGTCGGCGGCCTTGGTGGCGTCGCCGCTCTCGAGCAGCGCCATAGCGTCCTCGATCGCGATGTAGGCGTCGGGGTCGTTGGCCTTCACGACGTCCTCGATCGGCGCCCAGTGGGGCTCGAGGGCCTCGGCCGCGGTCTTGCCGGCCTCGGCGTCGGTGGCTGTCTTCGCTGCCACGTCGGCGGCCACGGTCACCATCTGGGCGAGGCCGGCGGCCACGTCGGCATCGCTGACGTCGCCGGCCGGTGCGGCGTCGGTGGTGGCCGCTGCCGCGTCGCTGGTGGCGGCCGCGGCGGGTGCCGTGGTGCCGTCGGCGCTGTCGTCATCACCGCCGCAGCCGGCGGCGATCAGTGCGAACGACGATAGGAGCAGCACGGCTGCCCGTCCGAACTTCTGCATGCGAATTCCCCCCCCTCGTGCCGAACGCGTCACCTTGATGACGCAGTTAGGCTCGCCTACGTACAGAACAACGACGAGCGTAACTTAGGCCAGCCTACACCGCAACGGACAACCGTGCGAGGTTAGACGGCCACCGGCCGCGGCTCGCGGTGCAGGGCGACGCCGGCGACGACGAGCGCGATGCCGGCCAGCTCCGGGGCGGTCGGGATCTGCGCCAGCACGACGATGCCGATGACCGTCGCCGTGGCCGGCAGCAGCGACACCATCAGCGCGTAGGTGGCGCGCGCGAGGCGCGCAAGGGCGAGCTGGTCGGCCACGTACGGGATCACCGAGGAGGAGATGCCGACGCCGATGCCGGCGAGCAGCAGCAGCGGCTCCCCGAACGCCGGCAGCGCCTGCCAGCCGCCGATCGGGGTGATGCACACGAGCGCGACCAGCATGGCGGCCGCGAGGCCGTCGATGCCGCCCAGGCTCGGGTGCTTCGCCACGCGGTCGGCGAGCACGATGTAGAGGGCGAAGAACAGGGCGTTCACGAACGCGAAGGCGAGCCCGACCGGCTCGACCGCGATCTGGACGCCGGTCAGCAGGTAGACGCCCGGCACGGCCAGCAGCAGCGCGGCGGCGTTGCGCCGCGTGCGGGCGCCGAGGGCGGCCAGGACGATCACGGGCAAAAACTCGATCGCGGCCGCGGTCCCCAGCGGCAGCCGGTCGATCGCGGTGTAGAAGCACGCGTTCATCGCGGCCAGCGACGCGCCCCAGGCGAGCAGCAGGCCGCGACCCGGGCGGTCGAGCGTCCGCAGCGCGCGCCACGGCCGGCGCCAGATCGCGAACAGCACCGCCGCCGCGGCGATCCGCAGCCAGGCGACGCCGAGCACGTCGAGGTGCGCGAACAGCAGCACCGCGAAGGCCGGGCCGAGGTAGTGGAAGACGGCGCTGACGACGAAGTAGGCGGGCGGCGGGATCTCGCGGTTGCGCATCTCCCGCAGGATGTCAGGGCGATGTCGCGGATGACATGGTGATCCGGAGGTAGAATCGTCGTCATGCCTCCGAAAGAGCAGCCAAACGCCCGTTTCACCGACGATGGGCTGATCGATGACACCAACCGGCGGCTGATCGCCGAGTTGCAGGGTGACGCCCGGCTGACGCTGGCCGAGCTGGGCCGACGGGTGGCGCTGTCGTCACCCGCCGTCGCCGAGCGGCTGCGGCGCCTGGAGGAGGCCGGGGTGATCACCGGGTACCGCGCAATGGTCGATCCGCGGCGCCTCGGGTACGGCTTCGGCGTCGTCATCCGCACCCGTCCGGCGCCGGGCAAGCTCGCCATCCTGGCCGACATCGCGCGCTCCACGCCCGAGGTCGTCGAGTGCCACCGCGTGACCGGCGACGACTGCTACATCGCGATCGCCTACGTGCGCGACGTGGAGCATCTGGAGGAGGTGATCGACCGCTTCGCCGCGCACGGTCAGACCACCAGTTCGATCATGCAGTCGTCGCCAGTGCCGCGCCGTCCGATCGAGCCGCCGCGCTCGTACCAGGTTTCACAATCTGCAAATCGGGAAAATTGATTTTAGGTTTTTTCGCGTAGCTCGACGTAAGTGCGCGAATACCGGGAACCGGTCGTGACCGGCTCCGGGGGGAGGAGTCGATGATGCGGAGCGGCATGCTCTGGCTCTCGGCCGGGGCCGGTCTCGGACTGGCGGCGGTCGCGGTGACGTTCGGGACGGCGGGATCTTCCGATGCGGTCCAGGGGCGGGCCGTCGCTCCACCCGCGTCGGCGGCCATCGCCGCGGTGCGCCAGCAGCAGGCCGCGAACGCGTACGCGAACCTCCCGGTCTCGTTCGTCGAGAACCGCGGCCAGACCGACGCACGCGCCCGGTACTACGCGACCGGCAACGGCTACTCGTTCTTCACGACGCCGAGCTCCGTGGTGCTGTCGCTCGCCAGGCAGCGGCCGGCCGCGGCTCCGGCGGCCACACCCGAGCAGATCGCTCTGGCGCTGCAGTTCGTCGGCAAGAACCCGCTCGCCGTCCCGGAGGGCGCGGATCGCACCGCCGGCGTCGTCAACGACCTGCGCGGCACCGATCCGCAGCCAGTGGCAGACCGGCCTCGCCCAGTACCGCGACGTGGTCTACCGCGACCTCTGGCCCGGCATCGACCTGCGCCTGCGCGGGCAGTCGGGCGTGCTGAAGTACGAGTTCCACGTCGATCCCGGCGCCTCGCCGTCGGACATCCGGCTGGCCTACGGTGGCGCCGACGACCTCAGCGTCAACGCCGCCGGGCAGCTGCAGATCTCGACGCCGCTCGGCGTCCTGCAGGACTCCGAGCCCGTCTCCTACCAGGACATCGACGGCAGGCGCGTGCCGGTCTCGAGCAGCTACGTGCTCGGCGGCGGCGCCAATCCCGACGGGCGCTTCTCGTTCGCCGTCGGCAGCTACCAGCGCGACCACGAGCTGATCATCGACCCGGGCGTGCAGTACACGACGTTCCTGGGCGGCAACAGCGCCGAGACCGGCGCGGGCATCGCGGTCGACGCCGCCGGCAACGCCTTCGTGGCCGGCACGACGCAGTCGCCGAACTTCCCGACCACGACCGGCGCCTTCGATCGCACCGGTGCGGCGCAGAACTTCGCCGACGTGTTCGTCACGAAGCTGAATGCGGCCGGCACGGCGCTCATCTACTCGACGTTCGTCGGCGGCAGCGACATGGAGTTCGGCAACCGCCTGGCCGTCGACGGCAACGGCAACGCGTACGTGACCGGCACGACGAAGTCGTCGAACTTCCCGACTACCGGCAACGCGTTCGACCGCTCGCTCAACATCCCGGGCAACTGCCCGCGGTGCGGCGTCGACAACACCGACGGCTTCGCGTTCAAGCTGAACGCCGCCGGCTCGGCGCTGACCTACTCGACCTACCTGGGCGGCACCGACTACGAGGCGCCGCGTGGCATCGCAGTCGACGGCTCGGGCAACGCGTACGTGACCGGTGAGACCCTGTCGGCCGACTTCCCGACCACCGCGGGTGCCTTCTCGCGCACGCGGCGCGGCCAGTACGACATGTTCGTCACCAAGCTGAACGCCGGCCGGGTCGGCTCTGGTCGTACTCGACGTTCCTCGGCGGCGCCGCGGTCGACAACGGCGAGCAGGTCGCAAGTCGACGGCGGCGGCAACGCCTACGTCCTGGGCTGCATCCAGCTCGACCGACTTCCCGACCACGCCCGGCGCGTTCGACACCACCGCGAACGGCGCGTTCGACGCCACGCTGACGAAGCTGAACCCGGCCGGCTCGGCACTCGTCTACTCCACCTTCATCGGCAGCCGCCGACTTCGACGGGGCCAGCGGCCTGGTGGTCGACGGCGCCGGCAACGCGTGGCTGAGTGGCGGCACCGTCGGCGGGCTGGCCCGTGACGCCCGGCGCGTTCGACACGACCAACAACAACGGCGACGCGTTCGTCACCAAGGTGAACCCGGCCGGTTCGGCCATCGTGTTCTCGACCTTCGTCGGCGGCTCGGACTTCGACTCGGCCAGCGACCTCGTCCTCGACGCGGCGGGCAACGTCTGGTTCACGGGTGGCACGAGCTCGGCCGACTTCCCGGTCACCGCCGGGAGCGCCGGACACCACCTTCAACGGCGGCGGCGACGCGCACCATCGTCGCAGCTGAACGCGACCGGGTCGGCGCTGCTGTTCTCGACCTTCCTCGGCGGGTCGAACGCAGAGGGCGGGGCGGACATCGCCCGCGATTCGACCGGTGATATCTACGTCACCGGCTCGACCTTCTCGCAGGACTTCCCGGCCACGGTCGGAGCGTTCGACCGGGTCTGGAACGGCGACCTCCAGATCTTCTGGGGCGACGCGTTCGTCACGCAAGCTCGACATCGACGCCAACGGCTCGACGCCACCGTCGCCGCCCGGCGTGCCGGTCGCGCCGACGCTGACGTCGCCGTCCAACGCGTCGTCGCAAGCCGCAGCCGATCACGTTCGACTGGAACGACGTGCCGGAGGCGGTGTCCTACACCATCCAGATCGACAACTCGAGCGCCTTCAGCGCACCGCTGGAGCGTGAGCAGAGCGTGACCCAGTCGATCTACGCGACGACGGGCTCTCGCGGCGGGCTCGCACTTCTGGCGGGTCCGCGGCGTCAACTCGGCCGGCGTCGTCGGCGCCTGGTCGCCGGCGCGCAGCTTCACGGCCCAGACACCGCCGCCGCCCGCCGGCGCTGGGGTCGCTGGACGTGAACCCGTCGACCGTCGTCGGCGGCAACGGCTCGAGCGGCACGATCGTGATGTCGGCCGGCCCCGCCGCCGACGCGATGATCTCACTGTCGAGCAGCAACCCGGCCGTCGCCAGCGTCCCGGCCACGGCCACGGTGCCGGCGAACAGCTTCACCGGCGGCTTCATCGTCTCGACCTCCGCGGTCGCGGCGTCCACGACGGTCGTCATCACGGCGAGCTACAACGGCGACAGCCGCTACGGCGACGCTGACGGTGACGCCCTCCGGAGCGCCGTCCGTGAGCCTGCAGAGCGTCACGGCGAGCCCGTCCACCGTCTCGGGCGGGTCACCGACCTCGGCGTTCGTGACGCTGACCGGCGCCGCCGAGAGCGACGCGGTCGTGTCGCTGTCGAGCAGCAACCCGGCCGTGGTGAGCATCCCGTCCAGCGTGACGGTCGCCGCGGGCACGACCGCTCGCGGCTTCACGGTCGACGACCACGCAGCGTGACCGCCACGACGACGGCCACCATCTCGGCGACCTACGACGGCGTGACGCGGACGGCGACCGTGACGGTCACGGCCGCCGCGCCGCCGCCACCGCCGGCGCAGACCGCCGCGCTGACGGTGTCCGTGAGCGGCCGCAGCGGACAGACGGTCACGTCGAACCCGGCCGGCATCAGCGTCACGACCGGCAACTCGCGGACGGCCTCGTTCACCACGGGCACGTCGATCACGCTCACCGTCTCGGGCAGCCGCGAGGCGATCTGGTCGGGCGCCTGCTCGAGCAACGGCAGCAAGCGCCGCAGCTGCACGTTCACGCTGGCCGGCACGGCGCAGCGTCTCCGCCAACGTGCAGTGAGGTAAGCGACCGGGGAGGTGCCGCGGGGGACGCGGCACCTCCCTCGTTGCTGGCGCGCAGACGGATTTGTCTGACTTTAGTCAGACAAATCGAGGCGCGCGGATGACGCATTGTCCGTGTCCGAACACGCGCGCACTGTCACCGGTCGCGCGATCCGCGCGCCTTCCGCGCGTGTCCTGTGATCGGGGTCTGACCCCCGAAAACCTCCATTTGGGGTCAGACCCCAGTACTGCCGCACGGGTCGGCGCGTCCGTCGTCACGCGCACCGCCGTTGCGGGACGCGGAGCGGCCCCGTAATGTATGCAATCGTGTCCGCACTTTGGGAGGTCCTGTGAGCCGTCGCAACCTGTCCGAGATGACGCCCGGAGCCGAGCTGCTCGCGCAGGGCGGGCGGGCCGCGCCGGAGCGCATCCACCAGACCGCCTACATGCGCCGCTTCGACGCGTCGTCCGAGGCCGAGGTCAAGCAGCGCGCGCGGGACACCGATCGCGTCATGTACCACATCCAGATCGGCTCGACCGACTGGGACGCGACCGCCGCCGTGCTCGAGGAGATCGAGGGCGGCCTGGCCGAGGTGGGCATGGCCTGCGACCGGTTCGGGCTGACGCTGGCGCGGTCGATGAGCGTGGCCGAGTCCGAGCGCGGCACGCTCCACAAGGAGACGGGCCCGGAGCTGGCGCCGTCGGAGTGGCACAAGCTGGGCGAGGCCGCGGCCATCCAGCCGCATCTCGGCGACTTCATGATCGGCACGCCGGCGGGTTTCGCGAACTCGCTCGCGGCGCTCACCGCCGGCGTCACCACCATCGGCAACCTCGGCCAGTACTCGGCCTTCGAGCTGCCCGGCGGCCAGGACGACATCCAGGTGACGGAGGAGGCGATTCGCGCCATCGGCCTGCTCGCGGCGTGCCGCGAGCGCGGCGGCCTCGTCCACTCCTACCTCGAGGACGGCGTCGCGATGCAGGCCTCCCACTACGGCAGCTACGTCGGCTGGGCGGCGCTCGAGGTGTACGTCGTGGAGACCCTGTGCGGCGCGCGGCTCGCGCACTCCTACGGCGGCCTGATCGACATGCCGTGGCATCGCGCCGCGATCCACCTCGCCCTCGACGACCTGCACGGCCGCGACTCGATCGGCTCGATGGTCTACGGCAACACCGTCGACATGCGGCCCCGCGACCGCGCGCACAACCTGGCGGTGCTCTCCGCGTCCGTGCTCGTCGACATCGCCTGCCAGCTGCGCCGCCCGACCGGCCACGCCGTGCACGCCGTGCCGCTGACGGAGGCCGAGCGCATCCCGAGCGCCGCCGAGAACGTCGAGGTGCAGATGATCGCGCACGAGCTCGAGCGCGAGGCGCGCCGGTCGGGCGATCTCTTCGACTGGCGCCGCCTGGAGCGGCTCGGCGCCGACCTGGCGGAGTACGGCGAGCGGTTCCGCGACCGCGCGCTCGCCTGCCTGAGCGACGACGGCGTCGACATCACCGACCCCGCCCGGGTGCTGCTCGCGATGCGGCGGCTCGGCATGGGCGGCCTCGAGCAGCGCGTCGACCTGATGCCGCCGGCCGCAGGTCGGCCGGCTCGAGCCGTGGAAGGCCGGCCTGATGAGCCGCGTCGGCGACCGCCTCGACAGCGCCCTGCCCCGGCTCGACGGCATGCGCATCGTGCTGGCCGTGCTCGACGTGCACGACGTCGTCCGCGACGCGCTCGCACTGGCGCTGCCGCGGGCCGGCAGCGAGGTCATCCTGCTGCCGACCGACGTGACGCCGGCGGCGATCGCCGAGGTGGCCGTGGCCGAGGACGCCGACGTGATCATCCTCGGCACCTACAACGGCGCAGCGCTGTCGATCGGCCGCGAGCTGCGGGCCGCCATCGACCGCTCGGGCTTCGAGGGCCAGGTGATCGTCGGCGGCAGGCTGAACGAGGACGAGGGCGGCGACCTGCCGGTCGACGTGAGCGCCGAGCTGGAGGCGCTCGGGTTCGCGCCGGCGATGGAGGTCGAGGAGGCCGCCCGGCTGCTGGGAGCAACCGCCGTCCGGGGAGGCTGACGTGGCTGCCGAGACCGACCAGCTGACCTTCCCGGCATCGCTCGAGGGCTGGTGGTACACCGATCCGGCCATCTTCTCCGCCGAGCAGCGCGCCATCTACGGCAACCGCTGGGTCTGCGTCGGCCGCAGCGACGACATCGCCGCGCCGGGCGCGTTCATCGTCCGCGAGGTGGGCGGCGAGAGCATCATCCTGCTCCGCACCGACGAGGGCGCGGCGGCCGCGTACTACAACGTCTGCCGGCACCGCGGCGCGCGGCTGCTGACCGCGCCCGAGGGCGTCTGCAAGGGCGTCATCCGCTGCCCGTACCACGCCTGGGCCTACGGTCTGGACGGCGCGCTGCGGGCCGCTCCGAACATGCCCGACTTCCGTCGCGAGCGCTGGCGGAACCTGAGCCTCAACGCCGTCGCCGTGGAGGAGCAGCTCGGCTGCCTGTGGATCAACATGGCCGACGAGCCGGCGTCGTGGGACGACGACATCGGCCGGCAGATCCGCAGCCGCATGGGCTCCGACGACTTCATGGCGACGTGGGGCATGGAGACGCTCGTCACCGGCACGCGTCGGACGTACGAGGCGGCGTGCAACTGGAAGCTGATCGTCGAGAACTTCAGCGAGTGCTACCACTGCCCGTCCGTCCACCCCGAGCTGACGACGGTGCTGCCGGAGTTCAAGCGCGGCCAGGGCACGCTCCACCAGGCGGGCTACGGCGCCGCCTACGGCGCGGGCATCGGCGGCTTCACGTTCGACGGCCGCGAGGGCCTGCCGCCGCTGCCCGGCCTGTCGGAGGAGGACGGCCGGCGCTACTACGGCCTGGTCCTGACGCCGAACGTGTTCCTCAACCTCGTCGGCGACCACGTGATCCTGCACTGGCTGGAGCCGCTCGCAGCCGATCGCACGCGGATCGTCTGCCTGTGGCTGTTCGCGCCGGAGGTGATCGCCGCGGGGTATGACATCGACCCGTCGGTCGAGCTGTTCCACCGCACCAACATGCAGGACTTCGCGATCTGCGAGCAGTGCCAGCTCGGCATGGGCAGCCGCTCCTTCGCGCGCGGCGGCCACCTGGTGCCGAGCGAGGTGCAGCTGCGCGACTTCCACGCCGAGGTCCGCGCCGCGGTCGGCGACGGCGGGCCGCGCGCATGAGCACCGTCGTCTCCACCGAGCGCGCCACCGACCTCACCCGCGAGGCCGTCGAGGCGCTGCGCGAGATGATCGTCCGGCGCCAGCTGGCGCCGGGCGCGCAGATCCGCCAGGTCGAGCTGGCGAGCCGGCTCGGCCTGTCACGCAGCCCGCTGCGCCAGGCGCTGAGCGCCCTCGAGACCGAGGGGCTCGTCACGCACGAGCAGCAGCGCGGCTACTTCGTGGCGCGCATGAGCGTCGACCACCTGATCGCAGATCTACCGCATGCGCGAGCTGCTCGAGACGGAGCTGCTGCGCAGCGTCCGGCTGCCGGAGCCGGCCGAGCTGGCGCCGCTGGCGGGCGCGCAACGACGAGATCTCGGCGGCGATGGCCGACGGCGACGTGGCGGCGATGCTGGTCGCCAACCGGGCGTTCCACTTCGGCCTGTTCGAGCTGTCGCCGATGGGCGCCATCCGCCAGGACGTCGAGCGGCTCTGGAACACGTCGGAGCCCTATCGCGCCACCTATCTGTGGCTGCCGACCACGCGCCGTCGCATCATCCGCGAGCACGAGCAGATGCTGGCGGCGCTGGCGCGCGGCGAGCGGGTGAAGCTCGTGCAGATCGCCGACCGCCATCGCGGCGCGGCGTGCACGGCCGTCACCGAGCTCCTCGCCGTCGAGGCGCTCTAGCCCGTTAGCCGCGCGCGGAAATCGTCGGGCAGCGCGACCGCTGCGCGTGCCCTCCCGGTTCACGTGCACCAGCACCGACCGGTTGGTGGCCGCGACCGCGTCGTCCGGCCCGGCCGTGAGCGTCTCGCGCAGCCGGATGCTGGTGGTGCCGAGACCGTCGAGATCGATCGCGACGCGCACCGACGCGAGGCCCGGCGCGATCTCCGACTCGTAGCTGATGTCGATGGCGCGGACGAGGTACGACAGCGCCACCTCCGGGCTGCCGCCGACGACCGCGAGCCACTCGTCCCGCGCCTCCTCGAAGTACAGCGCGACGGAGGCGCGTGCGACCTGGCCGGTGGCATCCACGTCGCGCGCGCGGATCCCGACCTCTTTCACATGACGCATCCCGGCAGGCTAGGACACCCGCACCGCCGGTGCCTCGCCGACCGCCGCCCGGCCCTTCAGCGCGTGACGGGCGAGCCCGACGCAGTACTCGAGGTCGTGCTCGCGGTACATCTGCAGCTTCTCGGCCTCGGGCGAGCCGGAGCCGTGGATGATCTCGGTGTACCAGTAGCCGCCGTACTCGGACGCGACCAGGTCGCGGATCAGCTTCATCACGCGCAGCCGCTCCATCGCATCGCCGGGGTCGACGCCGCGGTAGTACTTCTCGACGAACGGCCGCAGCTCGGGACGCATGATGTCCTCGACGTACGGCGACGTGATGACCGAGCCGCCGGCGATCTCGAGCAGGTTGCGGGCCGCCATGTAATGGCCCTCCATCGCCAGGTGCTTGCCGGCGTTGGTGAGCACCGGGTCGGGCACCTGGTAGCCCTCCTCGTTGCGGCTCTCGTGCGAGGCGGTCACGCCCAGCGCCCAGATCGAGCGCTCGAGGCGGATCATCTCGGAGATCTTCGACTTGATGTGCGCGGCGCCCGTGACGCCGTTCAGCTCGGCTGCCAGCTGCGCCGCGCCGATGAACAGCCGCAGCTTGCCGACGTCGGCACCGAGGTAGCCCTGCCGGTTGACGTTCGCGAACGTGTTGGCGACCTCGCCGGCGAACTCCGCCTCGCCGCAGAGGAAGACGCGCTCCCACGGCACGAACACGTCGTCGAAGATCGTGAACGACTCCATCAGGTCGTCGTGGCTCGACACCGGGGCCTCGAACTCGTCCGGGTTCTCGCCCGAGAAGCCGCGGCAGACGAGCTTGATGCCGGGCGTGTCGACCGGCACGGCGAACGCCACCGCGTAGTCGGCGTCGGCGGCGCGCATCGCCCGCTGCGGGATGATCACGAGCTCGTTCGCCACCACGGACCCCGACGTGTGGGCCTTCGCGCCACGCACCACGATGCCGTCGGAGCGACGCTCGACGACGCGCAGGTACAGGTCGGGATCGTCCTGGTCGGCGGGTCGCTTCGACCGGTCGCCCTTGACGTCGGTGACGGCGGCCGCGGTCATCAGCTGCTCGCGCTGGAAGCGCTTCACGAAGTCGACGACGCGCTCGTGGTAGGAGGTGCCGTGCGCGCGGTCGACGCGCTGCGTGACGATCAGCAGCGACTGCAGCTCGTCGCGGCCGATCGACGCGTAGCCGGACAGCGGCGAGCGCTCCGACAGCATCCGCGCGGCCCGCAGGTTCTGCAGCAGGTCCTCGGGGTTGGTCGCCATGTGCCAGAAGACGTGGCACTCCTCGCCGTTCAGGTCGGGCGAGGTGACCATCGTGTCGCGCATCTCGGGATCCCACGCCGCACGGCACACCCACGAGCCCCAGCAGGCCATGGTCGACGCGAACAGTGGGTGGTCGGCGACGTTCGTGACGGTCTCGCCACGCGCGTACACCTCCGGCGACTGCCGGCGCAGGCTCTCGACGTACTCCTCGGGCGTTCGCAGTCCCACCGTGGTACCTCCTCGTCAGGTCGTGTACGCCGCGACGGCCTGCGCGAGTGCGCGGTCGACGAGCGCGGGGTCGGCCGGCGGGGCTCCTGCGAGCCTCGTGGCCATGGTCGCGTAGGACCGCGCGACCTCGGATAGGGTCAGCCGGCCGTCGGGCCGGAACCAGATGCCGACGTTCGTGCACATCGAGATGACCGCGAACGCCGTCAGCTTCGGGTCGAGCTGCTGGAATGCGCCGGAGCGGACGCCGTCGGCGAGCACCTCGACGACGATCGCCTCGTACGCGTCGCGCTTGGCGACGGCGAGCTCCAGTCGCTCGCCGGTGAGGCTGCGCAGCTCCGTCTCGCCGAGCGTCGCCTCGCGCGGACGCAGCGCGTGCAGCGCGACGTGGTGGACGACCACCGCGGCGAGCCGGTCGGCGGGCGGGTCGTGCGCGGCCACCGCCGCGGCGACGCCGTCGGCGAGCAGCGTCATGGCCGAGTCGATCAGCTCGAAGAGGATCTGCTGCTTGTCGGGGTAGTGGTAGTAGATGCTGGCCGCGCGGATGTCGAGCGCATCGGCGATCTCCCGCACCGTGGTCGACTCGTAGCCCTGCTCGAAGAACCGGTCGGCCGCGGCCTGGCGGATGGCGCTGCGGGTCATCTCGCGACCTCCGTGAACGCGGCCCGCACCCGGGCGCGGTCGATCTTGCCGTTGGCGTTGCGCGGCAGGGCGTCGACGACCAGGAAGCGGTCGGGCACCGCGTAGTCGGCGATGCGGTCGCGCAGGTCGGCGCGGGCCTGCTCGGCCTCGAACGTGTGGCCCGGGCGCTCGACCACGCAGGCCACCACGCGCTCCTGCAGTACGTCGTCCGGCACGCCGACGACCGCCGCCTCGGCGACGCCCTCGAGCGAGCCGAGCTCCGACTCCACCAGGCTGGCGTGGATCTTCTCGCCGCCGCGCACGATCACCTCGGCGATGCGCCCATGCAGTGTCAGGAAGCCGTCGCCATCGACCGCGCCGAGGTCGCCCGTGCGCAGCCACGGCCCGCGGAACACCTCGGCCGTCGCCGCCTCATTCGCGAGGTAGCCCTGCATCCGCGTCGGGCCCGCCAGCCACACCTCGCCCGCCTCGTCCGGAGTGGCGTCGGCGCCGTCGTCCGTCACGATGCGCTGCCGGACCTGCTCGACCGGCCGACCGACGGTGTCGGCGCGCGACACGGCGAACTCGGGCACGAGCGCGTGGCTGAGCGACGTGAACTCGGTCAGGCCGTAGATGTTGAACGGCCGCAGGGCCGGCCAGCGGGCGGCGAGCTCCTCGATCCAGGCCGGCGGCATCGGCGCGCCGCCGTACGCCAGGATGCGTACGCCGCCGAAGGCCGCGTCGGCGCGCGGGTCGAGCATCATCAGCCGGAAGATGCTCGGCACGCCGATCAGGTACGACGCCGGCCGCCGGGCGAGCGCCTCCACGGCGTCGCCGACGTGGAACTCGCGCAGCAGGTCGACGCCGCCCCCGACGACCAGCATCTGCGCCAGCTGGTCGAGGAAGCCGGTGTTGTGAAACAGCGGCACGAGCACCAGCGTCGTGGTGTCGGAGGTGGTCTCGAGCAGGCGGGCGTAGACCGCCGCACTGGTCGCCAGGGCGCCCTGGGCGATGACGGCGCCCTTCGGCGAGCCGGTGGTGCCCGACGTGAAGCTGACCAGGCCGGCGGTGCCGGGCGCTGGGGACGCGAACCCGCCGGCCAGGGCCGGCTCCCGCCAGATCGCGCCCCCGGCGTCCTGCTCCAGGCGGCGCCGTTCCAGCCCGGGCGCGGCGCGGTCCAAAAGCTCCTCGTAGGCGCCGCTCACCAGCGCCAGGCGCGGCTGCGCGATCGCCAGCTGCCGGCCCAGCTCGGCGGCGCCGAGGCGCACGTTCATCGGCACCACGACGGCTCCCGCAGCGAGGCAGGCGAGAAACGCCAGCACCCACTCCGTGCGGTTCTCGGCGACCAGCGCGACGCGGTCGCCGGGCCGCACGCCGGCGTGTGCGAGCCGGCCGGCCATCGACTCCACGGTGCCGTGCAGCTCCCCGTACGAGTAGGCGTCGTCGCCGTCGCGGAGCGCGATCTGCGACGGCGTCGCCCGCGACCAGAAGCGGAGGGCGTTCGGCAGCGTCGTGGTGGGTAGCTCGACCATCTAACTATCGGCCGTTAGGTTAGCGCGGATCGATACGACCCCGCAAGGCTCGGCTGCGGGTACTGGCCACGGCGGCCATTCTCTCGCGGGCGCGAGGAGCCTCCGACAGACGAGCGCCGGGCCCCGCGGAGGCGGGGCCCGGCGTGGTGCTGACCTTGGGATGACACCGAGTCCGGCGGCACCCGTCCAAGGGGTTGGTACGGTCAGACCCCTGTGCGGGTCACATCGCGGTGCGACGACCCCGAGCGCTCCAGCCGCCGAACAGGCCGACCACGAGCAGGACCAGGGCGACCACGATCGCGACCTTCAGCGAGAACACGAAGAAGCCGCCGAACGCGAGCGCCAGGATGAGCAGGATGAGAAGAAGCGGAATCATGGGATCTCCTGTTTCGAAGAGTCGAGCAGCGAGGTGATGCCCCCGCCGGCGAGGTTTCAATCATCCGGTTCGGGCGACCGTGCGAATCCCTTGGTACCGCTCCGATTCCAGCCCCTCGCAGGGTTTGAACATGACGTACGCGGGGAGAACTTGTTCGATGCCGGCATCTGCTCGCGCTTCCGATCCCGAGATCGTCCTCGTCGAGCGCTGGCGAGCTGGCGATGCCCGCGCGCGCGACATCCTGATCGCGCGTCACGAGCGGCTCGTGCACGGCCTGGCGCGGCGTTTCGCCTCCTGGGGTGAGCCGTACGACGACCTCGCCCAGGTGGCCTGGGTCGGGTTTCTGAAGTGCCTCGACCGGTTCGACACCGAGCGCGGTGTCGCCCTCTCCACGTACTGCGCGCCGTACATCATCGGCGAGTTGCGCCGCTACTTCCGCGACCGCGTCGCCGCGGTGCACATCCCGCGACCCGTCTCCGATCTGCGCACGCGCGTCACTCGCGCGGCGGAGGAGCTGACGAACCGGGAGGGTCAGTCGCCATCCGTGCCGCGGCTGGCCGAGTACCTCGAGGTGACCGTGGAAGAGGTGCTCGAGGCGATCCAGAGCGATCGCGCCCGCACTGCGGTCTCGCTGTCCGCACTCGACGCCGACGGCGAGTCCGAGGATCGCGGCGTGCCGATCGAGGAGTCCGGCTACGACGAGGTCGAGGCTCGCCTGTTCGTGGCCGGCGCGCTCGACACGCTCGACGACCGCGACCGCCTGGTCCTGCGCCTGCGCTTCGAGGATGGTCTGTCGCAGTCCGAGATCGCAGCGCGCATCGGCATCTCCCAGATGCACGTCTCGCGGCTGCTGCGCCGGGCGTGCGAGCGCATCCGCGACGAGATCGGCGAGGTCGACTTCGATGAGCTCTGACGGCGAGGGAGACGCGCTCACCGACGGCGACCCGTTCGTCGCGGGGGAGCTGCCGCTGATTCGCTGCGCCGCCTGCGCCAGCAACCTGGTGCAGCCGTCCGAGGTCGCCACGGACGCCGACCGCGTGCTCGTCCGCCGGCGCTGCCCCGAGTGCGGGCATCGCGACCTGGTCGAGGCCGACGCCGACGCCGTGCACGCGTGGTTGCGGCGCGAGGCGCTGCTGCGGGTGCAGCTCAGCCGCACGGCCGACCGCATCGCCCGCGCACCGCGCGTCGAGTTCTCGCCCTAGACGCGCGCCGCTCTCAGGAGAACGTGAGGCGTACGCGCCGCGTGGCGTCGGAGCCGACCACCTCGGCCTGATCGGCCAGCCGCGGCAGCACGGCGACGCCGCCGACCCGCGGCGACTCGACCAGCCGCTCTGCTCCACCCTCGGCGAGCGGCCCGATGAGCAGCTCGACCTGGCCGTCGGAGACGACGAACTCCACGCGCGCGAGGCCGTCGGCGTACACGTCGGCGTCGGCGATGGTGTCGGCCGCGAGCAGCAGGTCGGAGACGCGGTCGAGCGAGAGGCCGGCGCGGGCGCCGAGGATGCCGAACACGCGCGCCAGCACGGGGCCGGCGGTGACGGCCGACACGGAGATGCGCGCAGGGACGGCGGTCTGCACGCCGCTAGACATGAGCATCGGGCTCGGATCCATCCTTGGAGAAGGTCATGGCGACCTCGGTGCCGACACCGCTCGGGCCGGCGCGCATCTCGACCGCGCGGCTGAGCGCGGCGATCAGGGGCAGACCGAGGCCGAGGCCCGCGGCGCCGGTGAAGACGCCCATGCCGCGACCCTGGTCGCGGACGGTGACGAGCAGGTCGTGGTCGACGGCGGTGGCCTCGACCTCCAGCTGCGCCGCCACGGTATCGGGCGCGTAGGCGTGGACGACGACGTTGGTGCACGCCTCCGTGACCGCGAGCCGGACGTCGTCGGTGGCACGGGACGGGAATCCGAGGCCCTCGCACAGACCGGTGATGGCCTGGCGGGCGACGACGACGTTCTCGGGCGCGGCCGGGAGGAGCAGGTGCAGCTGGGGTGCGTCGACACTCACGCGTTCACGCCCGCGGCCGCGGCCGCGACCGCCTCCGGCTCGGACGGATGGATGGAGAACACCGGCACCAGGCCGGTGACCTCGAAGATCCGGCGCACCGGCGCGCCATCGTCGCCGGGCAGGACCAGGGCGTAGCCGATCTCGCCCTCGCGCGCGCGACGGAGCCCGCCAAGCAGCACCGCGAGGACCGAGGAGTCGATGAACGTCGCCCCCGACAGATCGATCACGATCGGGGCCGACTGCTCGATCGCCGAGTGCACCTGCTCGCGCAACGCGGGGGCGGTGAAAACGTCATGCTCGCCGTGGACGCGCACCACCGCCACGCCGTCACGGCGCTCGAGGACAATCGGCTCGGCCGTCACAGGGGAGAGCCGTCGCGCATCGGGGATCGCATGGTGGTCGTTATACCCGCGGGTACCGACGGGCGAAACGCAGTTCGTTTCTGGGGGTTCCGCCGAGGTACGCTGTCGGGGCACGATGGGGGGAATGCAGCAGACGTCGAAGACGACGGACAGGGCGCTGCTCGTCCGTTGGCGCCGGGATCGAGATATCACGGCGCGCACCGCGCTGGTCGAACGGTACCTGCCGTTCGCCAAGGCCCTCGCGCGGCGCTATATGCAACGCGGCGAGCAGCTCGACGACCTCGAGCAGACGGCTGCGCTGGCGCTGGTGCGAGCCATCGACCGATACGACCTGGAGCGCGACGTCGCGATCACCACGTTCGTGATGCCGACGGTGATCGGCGAGCTGCGGCGGCACTTCCGCGACCGCGTCTGGGCCGTGCACGTCCCGCGCTCCATCCATGACCTCGCCACCCGGCTCGGTCGCGCCTCGACCGACCTGACGACGCGGCTCGGGCGAGCGCCGACCGTGAGCGAACTGGCCATCGAGTTGGAGTGCGGCGAGGAGCAGGTCATGGAGGCGCTCGGCGCGCTGGCGAGCCGGCACGCGGCACCGCTGCCGATGGGCGACGAGCCCGCCGACGGCCGGCCGACGCCGCTGGCCGAGTCCGACCAGGGCTTCGCCGACGTCACGGTGCGGCTGGCGCTCGGGCCCGCGCTGGCGACGCTCGACGACCGGGAGCGGCAGCTGATCGACCTGCGGTTCGTCCAGGACCTCTCGCAGTCGGAGATCGCGAGCCGGCTCGGCATGTCGCAGATGCACGTGTCGCGGCTGCTGCGACGGGCGCTGACCCGGCTCGAGGATCAGCTCCACCGCGACGAGCTGGCCTACTGAAGCCAGGCGCCGAGCGCGGTGCGGATCTGCGGGATGCCGACGCGGCCCTCGATGCGCTGCGCGATGCGGCCGTCGTCGACGACGATGATCGTCGGCAGCTCATGCACCTCGAACCGCGCGGCGAGCTCCGGCTGCTCGTCCACATCGACGTCGCGGCGACGGAACGTCTCGTGGTTGCGGCGCGATTGCAGCACCTGGTCGAGGAAGGCCTGGACGCGGCGGCACGGCCCAGATCGCGGCGACGCGAAGTAGACGAGCGTCGGCCGGGTATCGACGGCGGTGCGCAAACGCGGCATGCAGATGGCCTTCCCCGTCGGGCCAGGACCAAACGGATGCAGACCGCGTTTGACCCGTCGGCGGGAGGGGAGGACGAGGCATGAACACCGACGACATCAAGGGCAAGATCAAGGAGACCACCGGCGAGCTCATCGGCGACGAGCGCCTTGCCAACGAGGGACGCGCCGACCAGGCCAAGGGCAAGGTCAAGGACGCGGCCGAGGACGTGAAGGACGCGGCCGGCCACGTGCGTGACGCGCTCACGAACGACGAGCCCCGCGACACCCGCACCCCGTAGCAGCTGCACGCGCTGCGGTGACGACCCGTCATCCGTAGCGCCGTCGTCGAAGCCCCGGTGGGTCATGCACCTGCCGGGGCTTCGTCGTGGTCCGGGTCAGACGCGCCGGGCGGTGACGGCCCAGGAGCTGGTCTCCATGAAGACGCCGTCGGGCCGGACGTGCGGTCGCCAGCGCGTTGCGCATCTCCGCCTCGATCACTGGTCGCTTCTCGGTGGCGAGGTCACCGCCCTCGCGGAAGATGGCCGCCGCCGGGCCGAGCGACAGCTGGAACGCCATCGCGTCCTCCACGGTCGCGCCCAGCGATACCAGCGCGTCGGTCTGCTCGAAGGCGATGTCGACGTAGCCGGAGAGGCGGAGGATCGTCTCGACCACCTCCGGGTCGGCCATCGAGAAGGGGCCGGGGCCGCAGTTCGGGGCGTCGTCGCGGCGGCGGCGGGATGTGCCGCTCCACGATCTCCTTCGAGAACGCCATCGACGGGTTGGCCTCGATCGGCCGCCAGACGATCATCAGCAGCCGGCCGCGCGGCTTCAGCGCCGTCGCGATGTTGCGCATGCCGGCCGTCGGGTTCTGGAAGAACATGGTGCCGAACCGCGCAAAGGCGACGTCGAACTCGCCGTTGAAGCGCGCGGTCTGCGCATCGAGGGCGACGAACTCCGCGTTGCCGACGCCGGCGGCGGCGGCGTCCGCGCGCGCCACCTCCAGGAAGGGCTCGCAGCAGTCGGTGCCCACGGCGGTGCCGCCGGGTCGGATGCGCGTCGGCGATCTGCAGCGTCGTCTCGCCGAAGCCGCAGCCCACGTCGATCACGCGATCGCCCGCCCGCAGGTCGAGCCGATCGAGCGGGCCGCGGCTGTGTGCGTCGCCCATCGTCACGAACATCGAGCCGGAAGCGCGTGAACTGCTCGGCCAGCACCTCGTTCCAGAACTGGATGTGCTCGGCGTTCGGCGACGGCGATACGGACACGTGCGCATGGTAACGAAATCGATCGATTGCCACCGGCCCGCGGACGGGCCGGTGGCGGGTCGTGGCGGCTACAGCACGAGGTCGGGTGCCGTCTGGCGCGGGGCGACCCGCACGGAGACGGCGCGATGGATGCCGCCCTGCGCACGCTCGGCGGCGTGCTCGGCGGCCTCGGCGGCGAGGCGCCGCGTCGGCGCCTCCACGACGAGGTAGAAGGCGTCGCCCGGGCTGGAGGAGCCGGACGTGTGGCGCAGGACGGTGACCCGGTAGATGCCCGGGCCGTGACGGTGCAGGATGCGGTGCATGGGAAGTGCTTCCGTGGACGGGGATGTGGTGAGACAGCCCTGAGGGGCTGAGCGTGTGCCTTCGTCGGCGTGAGCGGACCGGGGAGAGGCTGCATCGCCCCGCCGGTCAAGGTCGCTCGAGCCGCAAGGTAGCAGCAGGTTCGGCGACGGCTCGCCGGGTCAGCGGCGCGCCGGGGCGAGGCACCCGGGCGGCAGCTCGAACCAGCGCAGCTGCTCGAACCCCTCGGACAGGCGGGTCTCGTCACCGGGCTCGAGCAGGTGCGGCGGCACGTTGCCGAGCAGCTCGCGCGCCGCCTCCAGGTAGCCGGCGAGGGCCGACTTCGGGCGCGCGGTCGTGGTGCTGCGGATAGCGCATCTCGCCGGTCGTCGTAGCGGACGTCGGCCAGCCGCAGCGGCGGCTCGATCGGGCCGTTCCGGTGGTGCCAGAGGCCGGTCACCGGGTCGAACCGGTAGTCGTGCAGCAGGCGCCAGCCGTCGGACGCGACGATCTCGACCGCCTCGATCAGGTAGTCGAGGACCGCGTCCGAGATGAAGTAGTTGAGGTTCACCCGCACCCAGCCCGGCTTGATGCCCTCGCAGCCGTGCGTGATGTGACTCTCGAAGGCGTGCGAGCGGTCGAGGTCGATGCCCAGCAGGCGGTGGCCGTACGGGCCGGCGCAGGAGCACCCGCCGCGGGCCTGGATGCCGAACAGGTCGTTCAGCAGCGCCACGACGAAGTTGTGGTGCAGGTGGCGGCCGTCGCCGCCCAGCGCCAGGCGGCGGACGGTGAAGGAGATGATCGACAGCCGGTCGGCGTCGAGGTTGCCGAGCAGCGAGATGGCGGGATGCTCGCGCCAGGCGGTGATGGCGCGGCGGACGAGGTAGTCCTCGTGCGCGCGGATCACGTCGAGCCCGACGGCGTCTTTCAGCTGGAACACCAGGCCGGCGCGGATCGACTCGACGATCGCGGGCGTGCCGCCCTCCTCGCGATGCGCGGGATCGGTCAGGTAGGCGTGCTCGACCGAGTTGACGTAGGCGACGGTGCCGCCGCCGGGGACGACCGGCACCCGGTTGGTCAGCAGTGACCGCCGCGCGATCAGCACGCCGGGCGTGCCGGGCCCGCCCACGAACTTGTGCGGCGACAGGAAGATCGCGTCCTTGTGCGCCTCGGCGTGGTTGCAGCAGGTCGGCGACCACTCGATGTCCACGTACGGCGCCGCGGCCGCGAAGTCCCAGAAGGACAGCGCCCCGTAGCGGTGCAGCGTGTTCGCGATGGCGCAGGTGTTCGAGATGATGCCGGTGACGTTGCTGGCGGCCGAGAACGAGCCGATCTTCAGCGGCCGGCTCTCGTACGCCTGCAGCTGCAGCTCGAGCTCCGCCAGGTCGATGTGGCCGTCGCAGTCCTCGCCGATCACCACCACGTCGGCGATCGACTCGCGCCACGGCAGCTCGTTCGAGTGGTGCTCGAACGGGCCGATGAAGACCACCGGGCGCTCCGCGGGCGGGATGTGCGCCGTGAGGCCGTAGCGATCGTCGAGGTCGGCCGGGATCCGCAGGTTGAGGACCTGGATCAGCTTGTCGATCGCCGAGGTGGCCCCCGAGCCGCAGAAGATCACGACCGCCTCGTCGTCGCCGCCGACCGCGTCGTGGATGATCCGCCGCGCGTCCTCCCGCAGCCGGGTCGTCTGCAGGCCCGTGCCGCTCGCCTCGGTGTGCGTGTTCGCGTAGCGCGGCAGCACCTCGTCGCGGACGAAGTCCTCGATGAAGCCCAGGGCGCGGCCGCTCGCGGTGTAATCGGCGTACGTGACCCGTCGCGGCCCGTAGGGGCCGTGCATCAGCTGGTCGTCGCCGATCACCGCCTCGCGAATGCGGCGGAGCAGCGGAGTATCGGGGGGCCGAGCGTCCGTCGTCCGAGTATACGCCCGGGACGCCCGGAGCTTACGAACGGGCGACCATGGGCACGAAGTCGCGCCTGTCGGCTCCGGTGTAGATCTGGCGCGGCCGGGCGATCTTCTGCTCGGGGTCGGTCAGCATCTCCTCCCACTGCGCGATCCAGCCCGGCAGCCGGCCGAGCGCGAAGAGCACCGTGAAGTAGTCGGGCGGATAGCCCATCGCCTGGTAGATCAGGCCCGAGTAGAAGTCGACGTTCGGGTACAGCTTGCGCGACACGAAGTACTCGTCCTCGAGCGCGATCCGCTCCAGCTCCAGCGCGATCTCGAGCTTCGGGTTCAGCCCGGTCTCGGCGAACACCTCGTCGGCGGTCTTCTTCACGAGCGTCGCGCGCGGGTCGTAGCTCTTGTAGATGCGGTGGCCGAAGCCCATCAGGCGGCCGTGGCCGCCCTTCACCTGCTCGATGAACGCCGGGACGTTCTTCTTGTCGCCGATCTCGTCCAGCATCTTCAGCACGGCCTCGTTGGCGCCGCCGTGCAGCGGGCCGTACAGCGCCGCGATGCCGGCCGAGACGGCGGAGAACGGATCGACCTGCGACGAGCCGACGCCGCGGACGGCGCTGGACGAGCAGTTCTGCTCGTGGTCGGCGTGCAGGATGAGCAGGAACTCGAGCGCCTTCTGCAGGACGGGGTTCGGCCTCGTGCCGGCCGCCGATCTCGAACGTCATGTTGACGAAGTTGCCGATGTAGTCGAGGTCGTTGCGGGGCAGCACGTACGGCAGGCCGCGCGAGTGCCGGAAGATGAACGCCGCGATCGTCGGCACCTTCGCGATCAGGCGCACGCGCTGCAGGTAGCGGTTGCGCCGGATCGGCGATGTCCTTCGCGTCGGGATAGAACGTCGAGAGGGCGCCGACCGCGCCGAGCAGCATCGCCCATCGGGTGCGCGTCGTAGCGGAAGCCCTCGAGGAACTTCGTCACGTTCGTGTGGACGTACGTGTGGTTGCGGACGTCCTCCTGCCAGCGCGTACAGCCGGTCGGCGGTCGGCAGCTCGCCCTCCAGCAGCAGGTACGCCGTCTCGAGGAAGCTCGCCTGCTCGGCCACCTGCTCGATCGGGTAGCCGCGGTAGCGCAGGATGCCCGTTGTCGCCGTCGATGAACGTGATCGCGCTGCGGCACGACGCCGTGTTCATGAACGCGGGGTCGTACGTCATCAGCCCGCCGTCGCCGTCCTCGACGCCGATCTGGCGCAGGTCGGGCGCGCGGATCGTCCCGTCGACGATCGGGAGCGTGTACTCGCGCCCGGTGCGGTTGTCAGTGATCGTCAGGGTCTCGGACGGCAAGGTGGTTCCTCGGGCTTCGGGTGGGGTTCCCGAAAGCTATCCGCTTCCGCCTTCGGCGGCGACGCCTTCGCCGAATCGTTGTCGTTTCTCAGCGGGCGCTCAGGCGGGCTCGCGGCGCAGCTCGTGGCACGAGCAGTGCACGCCGCCGCCGCAGAGCGCCATCTGGTCGTAGTCGATCTCGATCACCTCGAGGCCCTCGGCCCGCAGGCGTGCGTTGACCGCGGTGTTCGCCGACATCGACAGGATCCGGCCGCCGCCGAGCGAGACGAGGTTGCCGCCGAGGTTCACGCACTCGCGGTAGGTGACCGGGATGCGCCTGATGCCGTTCGCGTCGAACCAGTCCAGGGCGTAGCGCTCGAGCGCGTCGTCGCACACCAGCGCGAGCTTGTCCGCCAGCATCACGACGACGGCGTCGAGGTGCACGAACTGCGGTGCCAGCGGCACCGTCATCGCCTCCCAGCCCTGCGCCTGCATCCAGCCCTGCACCTGCTCGGCGCCCTCCTTCGTGGAGCGGTCGCCGGCGTAGCCGAGCAGCGCCTTGCCGGGCTCGATGATGCCGAAGTCGCCGCCCTCGAAGTAGCCGGCCGTGACCCAGTTCCAGATCGGCACGCCGAGCCGCTCGTAGGTGCGGGCGATGACGGCGTAGTCGCGCCGCCGCGCGTCGGTCTGGATCGCCGCGACGACCGGCCCCCACGGCGTCATGAACGTCGAGTCGCGGGTGTAGACGGAGTGCGTCAGGCCCGGATCGGCGTCGACCAGGTGCACGCGCACGCCGGCACCCGCGTAGGCATCGGCCATCGCCTGCCACTGCTCCAGCGCGCGCTCCTTCGTCCACGTCGTGCCGAGCTTCTCGCGGTTGCGCAGCGCCATGCGGGCGATCGAGTTGATCGGCAGCCACTCGAGGTTGTCCGGCCGGCCGAGCAGCACGTCGGTGAGGATCCCGGTCTGGTTGTCGAGACCGACGCCGGCCGGCAGCTGCGAGCTCGTGCGGGGATCGATCGTGACGGCCATCGCGGAACCTCCTCGGAGTCAGCGCGATGGTAGCGCGGCGCCGTCGGGGCCGTGAGGCGGCGCACCGCCGGCGCGCGGTCCGCACGAATCGCGCGAATCACGTCACGAAACACGCGATCCGTGTCCGATTTCGCACCGCGTGCGAAAACGGACATCCGAGCTCCATCCGTGTCCGATTTCGCACCGCGTGCGAAAACGGACATCCGAGCTCCATCCGTGTCCGATTTCGCACCGCGTGCGAAATCGGACATCGGAGTCCGTTCGGCGCTACGCCGTCTTCGCGCCCGCCGCCGCTTGCAGGCCGAGGGCGTCGATCTCGTGCTCGCGCATCTTGTACTTCTGCACCTTGCCCGTGACCGTGAGCGGAAAGGCGTCGACGACGCGGACGTAGCGCGGGATCTTGAACCGCGCGATCTGACCCTCGCAGAAGGCGCGGATAGCGGCGGCGTCCAGCGCTTCGCCGCCGGTCGTGATCACCCACGCCGCCAGCTCCTCACCGAAGCGCTCGTCCGGCACGCCGAACACCTGCACGTCCTGGATCGCCGGGTGCGTGTAGAGGAACTCCTCCACCTCGCGCGGCGAGATGTTCTCGCCGCCGCGGATCACGAGGTCCTTGATGCGCCCCACGATGTTCAGGTAGCCGTCGTCGTCCATCGTCGCCAGGTCGCCCGTGTGCATGTATCGCGACTCGTCGATGGCGGCCGCCGTCGCCGCCTCGTCGTCCCAGTAGCCGAGCATCACCGAGTAGCCGCGCGTGCACAGCTCGCCCCGCGTGCCACGCGGCACCACGAGGCCCGTCTCGGGGTCGACGACCTTCACCTCGAGGTGCGCCTGCACCGTGCCGACCGAGCCGACCCGCTTGGAGACCGGATCGTCGCGCCGCGTCTGCGTCGAGACCGGCGATGTCTCGGTCATGCCGTAACAGATCGTGACCTCCTCCATGTGGAGGTCGTCCCGGGTGCGGCGCATGATCTCGACCGGGCACGGCGAGCCCGCCATGATCCCGGTCCGCAGCGACGTCACGTCGAACCGCTCGAGCTCCGGATCGGCCAGGATCGCGATGAACATCGTCGGCACGCCGTACAGCGACGTGCACCGCTCGGCGGCGACGGCTTCGAGGACCGCGCGCGCGTCGAACGCCTCGGACGGGATCACGATGCAGCTGCCGTGTGTGAGGGCCGCGAGGTTGCCGAGGACCATGCCGAAGCAGTGGTAGAACGGCACCGGCAGGCAAATCCGGTCGGTCTCGTCGTAGCCGCACACGTGGCCGACGTTGAGGCCGTTGTTGAGGATGTTGTGGTGCGAGAGCGTGGCGCCCTTGGGGAAGCCCGTCGTGCCCGACGTGTACTGGATGTTGATCGGCTGGTCGAACGTCAGCTCGGCCTCGCGCGCCGCCAGCGCGGCGACGTCGACGCCGGTCGCGCCCGCCAGGAAGGCCTCCCAGTCCGGGCTGGCAAGCTCGATCGCGCTGCGCAGCGCCGGAGCGTCGGCCGCCTCGACCAGCGGCCGGTAGGCGACGCCCTTGAACCCCGGTGCGTACAGGAGCAGCGACTGGCCCGACTGCCCGAGCACGAAGTCGAGCTCGTGCTGGCGGTAGGAGGGGTTGACGTTGACGAGGATGGCACCGACGCGTGCGGTCGCGTACTGGACGACGAGCCAATCGACGCAGTTCGGCGCCCAGATGCCGACCCGGTCGCCCCGGTTCACGTCCGCCGCGAGCAGTGCCAGCGCGACGTGCTCGATACGGTCCGCGAACGTCCCGTAGGTCAGGCGGATTCGTTCGTGGCACGAGACGACCGCCTCGCGATCGCCGTATTCGGCGACCGTCGCCGCGAGTGCTTCACCGATCGTCTGTCCCCTCAGCGGGGTCGTCGCCGGCCCGTGCGCGTACGAGAGCGTCGTCATCGTCGGTTCTCCCTCCAGCGTCCGGCATCGCGCGTCTGCAACAGTCCCGGCGTGCAGATCATCGACCTCCGCGCCACGCCGGTCAACATCCCGCTGCGGGCGCCGTACCGGTTCGCGTACGGGTCGATCGCGTCGCTGACCAAGACGGTGGTCGAGGTCGTCACCGACGAGGGCGTCGTCGGGCTGGGCGAGATCGCCGGCGGCGACCACGCGGTGGCGGCGCTGGCGTTCCGCGACCGGCTGCTCGGCGTCGACATCCTCGATCTCAACGAGCGCCGAGTCGCGCTGCGTGCCGAAGGCGCGGTACTCGCCGTGGGACGACGCGCTCGGCCATCGCCGGGTATTCGGGGGCATCGAGATGGCGCTCTGGGACGCGCGCGGCCGGGCCGAGGGCCGCTCGCTGTCGACGCTGCTCGGCGGCGCCGTCCGCACCCACGTCGGACTGACGGAGTACTTCTCGCTGCGGCTGGCCGGCCCGTCGGAGCCGGGCGAGGCGACCCCGCTCGACGTGGCCCGCTACTGCGCGCGGATGATCGCCGAGCACGACGCCGACGGCTTCGAGGGCAAGGTCGCGACCGTCGCCCTGGACGAGGAGGTGGCGATGGTGCGCGAGGTGCGCGCTGCGATCGGCCCCGACCGCGAGCTGCGCCTCGACGCGAACGGCGGCTGGACGGTGCCGACCGCCCGCGACGCGCTGCGCCGCCTCGACGCCTACGACATCCGCTACTACGAGGACCCGGTCGAGACGC
This sequence comes from uncultured Actinomycetes bacterium, assembly GCA_963722525.1. Taxonomy (GTDB): domain Bacteria; phylum Actinomycetota; class Thermoleophilia; order Gaiellales; family F1-60-MAGs149; genus VFJZ01. The sequence goes on from CAVRMM010000002.1 coordinate 4,027,398, forward strand.
AGGAGGAGATGGCGGCGCTGCGGCCGGCCACCCGCGCCTCGTTCTCGTCGCACCTGACCGACCTGCGCAAGGCGATCGCGCTGGGCACTCCCGACACGATCGTCTCGAATGTGAACGAGTTCGGCGGCATCCGGCGCGTGCTCGAGTTCGCCCGCGCCTGCGAGCGGTTCGACGTCGGCTTCCGCTTCCACAGCGGCGAGACGGGCATCGGCAGCGCCGCGTACCTGCACCTGTCGGCCGCGATCTCGTCCGTGCGCGAGCCGAGCCAGACGCTGTTCCGCTGGTACGCCGACGACGTCATCGCCGAGGGGCCGTTCGTGCCGAAGGGCGGCCTGGTCGAGGTGCCGACCGGCCCCGGCCTGGGCATCACGCTCGATCCGGTCGCGCTCGCGCGGTGCCACGAGCGCTACCGCACGGAGGGGCCGTTTCCCGGCGGGCCCGGCGCGGGCGGCTACGGCGAGAGCTTCCGCCGCCGGTGAGCGACGCCGACCAGATTGCCGCGACGCTCGCGGGGGCCGGCACCGAGGTCTGCTTCGGCGTGCCCGGCGGCGGCGTCAACCTCGACCTCGTCGGCGCCTGCGGCCGGCACGGGATCCGCTTCGTCCTGACGCACACCGAGACGGCGGCGGTGATCGCGGCCGGCGTCTGGGGCGAGCTGACCGGACGGCCGGGACTCGCGCTGTGCACGCGCGGGCCGGGTCTGGCAGCGGCGCTGAACGGCATCGCGCAGGCGCACCTCGACCGGCAGCCGGTGGTCGTGGTGACCGACGGCGCCGGGTTCGCGCACCCGCACCAGCGTGTCGATCACGCGGCGATGGTGGCGCCGTTCTCGAAGGGGACGGTGAGCGATCCCGCGGCCGCGGTGGCGCTCGCGCTCGCCCCGCCGTGGGGGCCGGTCCTGATCGACGCGGGCGCGCCCGTGCGCGAGCCGCCTGCCGGTTCGGCCGTCGCATCGTTTCCTCCGCTGGATCTCCCGCCGGCGAGCCGTCCGGTCGTGCTCGTCGGCGTCGCCGCCCGCGGCAGCGAGGCGGCGATCCGCGACCTCGTCCGCGACACGCCGGTTCCCGTGCTGACGACGTACAAGGCGAAGGGTGCTGTGCCCGAGTCGTGGCCGAACGCGGCGGGCCTGCTGACGGGCGGCACGATCGAGGCGCCGCTCCTCCACGCCGCCGACCTGATCGTCGCGATCGGTCTCGATCCCGTCGAGCTGATCCCCGCGCCGTGGCCGTACGCGGCGCCGATCGTGTCGCTGATGCCGTGGTCGAATCCGCCCGGGCCGCTGTCGCCGGTGGTGGAACACGTCGGGCCGCTGCCGCAGCTGCTGGCCGGGCTCGAACTCGACGGCTCGGGCTGGGAGCGGTCCGGCGCCGACTACCGCCGCACGACCCTGGAGCGCATCGAGATCGCCGGCACCGGCGCCGGCATGTCGCCGCACGACGTCGTCCGCGCCGTCCGCCGCGCCCTGCCGCCCGAGGCGATCGCGACCGTCGACGCCGGCGCCCACATGCTCGTGGCGATGCCGCTGTTCGAGATCGACGAGCCGCGCCGCTGCCTCATCTCGAGCGGCCTCGCGACGATGGGCTTCTCGCTGCCGGCGGCCATCGCCGCGTCGCTCGCCACCGACGCCCCGGTGGTCTGCATGACGGGCGACGGCGGCCTCGGCATGTGCCTGGCCGAGCTGGAGACGGCGGCCCGCCTGGGCCGCGATCTGCGCGTGGTGGTGTTCGACGACGCGACGCTGACCCTGATCGCGATCAAGCAGGGCGCGGGCCAGGGCGGCGACGAGGCCGTCCGGTACGGCGCCGTCGACTTCGCCGCCGTCGCGCGCGGGCTCGGCCTGCGCGCCGCGACGGCCAGAGACGCGGCCGAGCTGGAGGCCGCGCTGGCACCGCCCGGCCCGTCGCTGACGTCGGTGCAGATCGACCGGTCGTCGTACGCCGCGGTGCTCGCCGCCACCCGCGCGTGAGCGGATAGGCTCCGCGCCATGACCGCCCACATCGTCGTCACCGGCGCCACTGGCAAGGTGGGCCGCGACATCGCCGTGCGCCTCGCCGCCGCCGGCGTGCCGCAGCGGCTGCTGGTGCGAGACCCCTCACGCGCGCCGCAGCTGCCGGGCGCCGAGGTGGTGCAGGCCGACTATCGCGATCCCGAGTCGGTGCGCGAGGCGCTGTACCCCGGCGATCGCGTGTTCATGGTCGCCACGCACCAGGGCGTCGAGGACCGCATCGAGTCGCACCGCTCGTTCATCCAGGCGGCGTCCGATGTCGGCGTCGGGCTGATCGCGTACCTGTCGATGATCGGCGCGGCGCGCGACTCGAAGTTCCCGCACTCCTGGTCGCACCGCGCGACGGAGGAGCTGCTCGAGGCCGCGCCGGTGCCGCACGCGTTCCTGCGCATGAACCTGTTCCTCGACGACCTGCCGCTGTGGTTCGATGCCGACGGCATCTGCCGCGGCCCGGCCGGTGACGGACGGGTAGCGCTCATCTCCCGCGCCGACGTCGCAGCGGTCGCGGCCGAAGTGCTCGCGTCGGACGGCTACCTGGGCGAGACGCTCGACCTGTCGGGCGACGAGGCGCCGACGGTGGCCGAGTTCGCCGAGATCTGCAGCGAGCTCACCGGACGTGTGCTGCGGTACGCCCCGGGGACCCGGGCCGACTACATCGCGAGCCGCCTGGCGCTGGGCCGCAAGCCGTGGGATGCGGAGGCCGGCGCCGGCTCGTACCTGGCCGTCGCGGCGGGCGAGCTGGGCGAGCCGTCCGACGTCGTCCAGCGTGTCACCGGCCGCGAGCCGGACCGTGTCCGCGGCTGGGTCGCTGCGAACGTCGGCAAGTTCGAGCGCACGGGCGACCGCGCGTCGGCTCGCCCGGTCTAGACCGAGCGCCGCGCCCCCGGCGCCGCGTCTACGCGCGGCCCGTGAGCAGGAACTCGAGCGTCTCGCGATCGTCGTCGTCGCGGGCGGTGGCGAGCGCGTCGTCGCCCAGCCGCTCGACCCGGTCGGCCGCGTCGGCGAGGCCGGAGAGGCGCTTGGCGAGCATGCCGGCGTCGAGCAGCCGGTCGTCGTGGCCCTCGATCGCGAGCTGCGCCCCGTAGCCGCCGACGCGGCTCGTCAGCGACCGGACCGAGGCCGCCGTCAGGAACGGCTCCGGCGCGTAGAGCCGCTGGTAGAGGCAGTCGCCGAGCACGACCAGCGCGTCCTCGACCACGTGGAACACGCACGAGTCGGCCGCGTGGTCGCCGCCGACGTGGTCGATCTCGACGTGGATGCCGCCGAGGTCGAGCTCGAGATGGTCGTCGAACACGATCTGCGGCAGCACGATGTCGAGGTCGGAGCGATCCGGGATCTCGATCCGGATCATGTCGCGACAGAAGGCGATCTCCTCGCCGGCGTCGACGCGCGCGTCGAGGGCCGCGTCGCTCCAGTCGAGCGACGCCTGGTGCGCGAGCGCCTCGGCCGTCGATCGGTGCGCGATGATCGGCGCGTCCAGCGCCGCGCCGCCGAACGAGTGGTCCCAGTGCCAGTGCGTCAGAAGCGCGGCGCGCAGGGGCGGCAGGCCGAGCGGCTCGATCGCCGCCAGGAACTCGGTGGTGTGCGCGACGGACGCCCCGACCTCGAGCAGCGCGCTGGCCGTGGCGCCCGCCACGACCGCGAGCGCGGGCCGGTCGGTGCGCTCGTCGGGCGTGAACCACCACACGTGCGCGGATGCGCGTTCCAGACGGCTCGCGGTCGGGTTCTGCTCCACGAGGGATGACGCTACCCGATTCCCGTTCATGATGAGAGGCGTGCGACGTCTCCTGCGATGGTTCCGCGCCCCTCGTCGCGCCGGTGATGCCGACGTGCGTCTCGACGACATCGCGTTCGCCGCGAGCCTGCACCTGTACGCGCTCGAGCTGCACCCGGACAACACCTACGAGTCGCTCGTGATCACGCGCCTGTCCGACGTGCTGGTGGGGGAGGTGCCACCCGGCGCCGACCCGGACCAGTGGTACGACAACCACGTCCACCCGGACGACCGGGCCCGCTACGACGCGCTGTTCGACCCCGACCGCGTCCGCGCCGGCGGGCAGTTCGAGGTCTCCTACCGGCTGCTGCGCGACGACGGGCGCCAGTTCGAGGTCATCGAGCGCGCCGGCTCGCGGACGCTTCCCGACGGCCGGGTGCTGCTCGAGGGGTCCGTCGCCGACGTCACGCAGGAACGCGAGGCGCGAGCCCGCGTGGCGGAGGTCGAGGAGCGCCTGCACCGCGTCATGGAGGCGGTCGAGGAGGTCGTCTACACGGCCGAGATGAGCGACGAGGGGCAGGCGCACATGGTCTTCGTCGGGCCCGGCGCCGGCCGGCTGATCGGCGGCGACGTGACGTTCGACGAGATCTGGCCGACGTTCCGCGCCCGCACCGATCCAGAGGACCACGCCGAGCGCGACCGCTACTTCGAGCGCATCCGCGGCGGCGAGCAGGCCTCGCGCGTCTACCGGCTGCACGGCCTCGACGGGGTGCAGCGGTGGATCTGGGCGCGTGCCTATCCGCGGCCCCGCGAGGAGGGTCAGCCGCTGGTCTTCGACGGGGTCCTGAGCGACATCTCCGAGCGGCACCAGGTGGCGGAGGAGCTGCGCATCGCCCGCGACGAGGCGCAGCGCCGCAGCCGCGTCGACGCGCTCACCGAGGTCTACAACCGCGCGCACTTCGTCGAGGAGCTGACGCGCGAGCTCGACCGCGCCGCCCGCGAGGAGCAGACGCCCGCGGTCGTCATGCTCGACCTCGACTACTTCAAGCGCGTCAACGACACGTTCCTGCACGCCGGCGGCGACATCGTGCTGCGCGAGGTCGCGCGCCGCATCGCCCGCGCCGTGCGCGGGTACGACACCGTCGCCCGCTGGGGCGGCGAGGAGTTCATCGTGCTGCTGCCGAAGGTCCGCGACGACGAGACGCTGCGGCTCGTGGCCGAGAAGCTGCGCCTCGCGATCTCGTCGCAGCCGATCCCGTTCGGCGACGACGTGCTCGCGGTGACCGCCTCGGCCGGTGCCGCGCGGGCGGGCATAGGGCGCTTCACGGCCGAGGCGCTGGTCGACGCGGCCGACCGCGCGCTCTACTCCGCCAAGCGGCGCGGTCGCGACCGGCTGCGGCTGTACGGCGAGCTGACCGAGTCCGACTTCCTGATGGAGGAGCCCGACGCGATCCGCATCGCCGAGGCGATGAGCCGCTCGGCCAGCGTGCGCGAGGGAGTGTCCGACCTGCACTGCGCGCGGGTCGCCGACCTCTCCGCGCGGGTTGCCGAGCATCTCGCGCTCGGTGCGACGGCCGTGCTGCGCTGCCGCCTCGGCGGGTGGCTGCACGACCTCGGCAAGGTCGCGATCCCCGACCGCGTGCTGTCCAAGGCCGGGCCGCTGACGGACGACGAGTGGGCCGTCATGCGCACCCACGCGGCGCTCGGCGGCGAGATCGTCGGCCGCATCCCGGGCCTCGCCGACGCCGCGCCCGCCGTGCGCCACCACCACGAGCGCTACGACGGCGGCGGCTACCCCGACGGGCTGGCCGGCGACGAGATCCCGATCGAGGCGCGCATCGTCGGCGCCGTCGACGCGTGGAGCGCGATGACCGAGGACCGCGTCTACCGGTCGGGCCTGGCCCGCACCGAGGCGCTGATCGAGCTCGAGCGGTGCTCCGGCACGCAGCTCGACCCGGCCGTCGTGGCGGCACTGCGCGCGGTCGTCGCCGCCGTCCCCGCCGGCCGCTGAGCGCCGCTGGGAACCCCGGCGGCGGCCCGCGGCGTAGCAGGGACATCAGCGACTGCGAACCCGTCACGGCCGCCGCGGCGTAGGATCGCCCGAGCCCGTGCCCGAGACCGAGACTCATCCGGATGACACCCTCCTCGTCCGCCGTGCCCGTGGCGGCGACCGTGACGCCTATGCAGCGCTCGTCCGTCGCTACCAGGCGATCGCGTTGCGCGTCGCCTCGCTGGCCGGCCCTGCGGCCGACGCCGAGGATGCCGTGCAGGAGGCCTTCGTGAAGGCCTACCGCGCGCTGCCGCAGTTCGACGAGGGGCGACCGTTCCGTCCGTGGCTGCTGGCGATCGTGGCGAACGAGGCGCGCAGCAGGGGTCGCTCGGCGCAGCGGGCGACCGCGCTCGTCGACCGGGCGGCGGCGTTCGGCGCCGCCGGCGGCGACACCCAGTCGGCGGAGGAGTCGGCGCTGTCGCGCATCGGCGCCGGGCCGCTCACGTCGGCGCTCGCAACGCTCCGCCCGGACGAGCAGGAGGTGCTCGTCTGCCGGTTCGTGCTCGACCTGGGCGAGGAGGAGACCGCGTCCGTGCTCGGCGTGCGCCGCGGCACCGTCAAGTCACGCACCTCGCGGGCGCTCGCGCGTCTGCGGGTGGCGCTGCCGGAGGGCGCCGGATGAGCGACCACGACCTCACCCTGGCGCTGCGCGCCCTCGGCCGCCGGCTCGACGCCGAGCCGGTCGCCGACGTCGTGCCGGCTGTGCTGGTGCGCATCGCGGAGCCGGCGCCGGCACCGCGCCGCCGCCGGACGCGCCCGCTGGTGCTGGCGTTCGTGGCGCTGCTGCTGATCGCCGCGACGGCGGTCGCTGCGTCCGACCGGCTGCGCGAGTGGCTGCAGGGCTCCGGCGTCAGCATCGAGCGGGTCGAGACCCTGCCGCCGACGGTCTCCACCCCGGTGCCGAGCGCGACGGGGAGCTCGACCGCCTCCTTCGCCGCACTCGGCCTCGGCGAGCCGGTCGACGCGGACACCGCGGAGGCGGCGCTGGGCGTGCCGCTACCGGCCAGTGCGGAGCTCGGCCCGCCGGACGCCATCTACCGCGCCGAAACGCCCGAGGGCGACGCGATCACGCTCGCCTGGCGACCCGCCGACCCCGTGCTGCTGACCGTCGTGCCCGCGTACGACGAGAACGACCCGTTCCTGATCGGCAAGTCGCTGACGTCGGCGACGTCGGTGGACTACGTGCCCCTCGCCGGTGGCGGCGAGGGCGTCTACCTCTCGGGCGCGCCGCACGCGGTGACGCTGTTCGACGGCCGCGAGGTGCAGTTCCGGCTCGCCGAGGACGTCCTCCTGTGGCGGCCGGCGGGTGGCCGCGTCTACCGGCTGGAGGGCTCGTTCGACCGGGCCGGCGCGCTCGCGCTGGTCGACTCGTTCGGCACGCCGGCCTGATCACCGACCGGTCCTACCGGCAGGCGTTGCCCGTGGCGGTGGCGCGGCAGGAGCTGGAGCGCGGCGCCGGCACGCAGTTCGACCCCGCCGTGGTGCCGTCGCTCGTATCGGTCGTGCGCATCGAGGAGCGCGCCGCCTCGTAGTCAGGCCCAGCCGCGGGCGCGGTCGACGGCGCGGAGCCAGTCGGCGTACTCCGTCTCGCGCCGGTCGGCGTCCCACGCCGCGTGCACCGTCTCGACCGGCCCGCGCAGGCGGGCGAGCTCCGCCGGCGACCGCCAGAGGCCGGCCGCGAGCCCGGCGGCGAAGGCGGCGCCGCGCACGGTGGCCTCCGGGTCGAGCGCGCGGGTGACGGGCCGGCCGAGCGCATCGGCGATCGCCTGCAGCAGCACCGGGTTCCCGGTCGCGCCGCCGTCGACGCGGAGCTCGGGGATCGCCAGGCCGGCGTCCGCCTCGGCTGCCTCCAGCACCGCGCGGGTCTGGAACGCGAGCGCCTCGAGCGTCGCGCGCACCACGTGCGCGCCCGTGGAGTGCAGCGTCAGGCCCAGGATGGCGCCGCGCGCCGTCGCATCCCACCAGGGCGCGTACAGGCCCTGGAACGCCGGCACGACGCGGACGCCGGCGCTCGAGTCGACGGTCGCGGCGACGGCCGCGGAGGCGGCCGCGTCGGGCAGGATCCCGAGCTCGCCGGCCAGCCAGCCGACCGCCCGCCCCGCGACCGCGGTGGCTCCCTCGACGCAGTAGACGGCGGGCTCGTCGTCCGCCCGGTAGGCGGGCGAGGCGAGCAGCCCCGAGGCCGGCTCCGGTCGCCGCGTCCCGGCGTTGGCGAGCAGGAACGCGCCGGTCCCGTACGTGCACTTCGCCTCGCCGGGCCGCAGGCAGGCCTGGCCGAGCAGCGCCGCCTGCTGGTCGCCGACGAGGGCCAGCAGCGGCAGCCCGGCGAGCGGGCCGGGGACGGTGATGACGGCGTGGCCGCCGCTGCGCCAGGTCGGCACAACGTCGGGGAGCACTGCGCGCGGGATCCGGAACAGCTCGAGCAGCTCGTCGTCCCACTGCAGGCGTGCGGTGTCCAGCAGCAGCGTGCGCGACGCGTTGGTGACGTCGCTGATGTGGCGGCCGGTGAGCGTGTGCGCGAGCCAGCTGTCGATCGTTCCGGCTGCCAGCTCGCCGCGCTCGGCCCGGCCGCGCGCGCCGGGCACCTCGTCGAGCAGCCAGGCGAGCTTCGTGGCGGAGAAGTAGGGCTGCAGCGTCAGGCCGGTGCGGCGCCGGACGAGCTCCTCCGCACCGGTGGCCGTGAGCTGCGCGCAGGCCTCGGCGGTGCGGGCGTCCTGCCAGACGAGGGCGTTGGCGACCGGCCGGCCGGTGGCGCGCTCCCACAGCACGATCGTCTCGCGCTGGTTCGCGATGCCGACGCCGGCGACACGGGCCGGGTCGACGGTGGCGAGCACCTCCGCGGCGCACGCGAGCGTCGCGGCGAGGATCTCCGCGGCGTCGTGCTCGACCCGGCCGGGGGCGGGGAGGTGCTGGCGATGCGCCGCCGTCGCCTCGGCGGTGCGGCGACCCGTGACGTCGACCAGCGCGGCCCGCGTGGAGGTCGTGCCCTGGTCGAGCGCCAGGATCAGGTCGGCGGACACCGCGTCATTCTCTCAGGCACGGCCGCGCTTCTGCCGATATCGAGGGTGTGGGTGGCAGGATGCCGCCCGGGTGCAGGTCACGGAGGACTCACGTGCAGGTCGGCTCGGCGAACGGACTCGCCACGCTCTCGCGGATCGGTTCGGCGCTCGCGACCGAGCGTGCCGCCGCGCTCCGCGAGCCGGACGGGATCGACCACGTCGCCGCCTACAACGCGCTGGCCGCCGCCGCGCGCATCCAGGACCGCATGCTCGGCGACCTGCTCGACGCCGTCGACCGTCCGTGGCTCGACTCCCGCTTCGAGCGCCGCGAGCGCCTCCGCCGCCGCGAGGCCCACGAGGCCCTGGTCGCGAGCACCTTCACCGCCTTCGCGTAGGCCGAATACCTGGGGTCTGACCCCGAAAACGCCCGAATTGGGGTCTGACCCCAACATGGAAGGCGCGCGGAGGGCGCGCGGATCGCGCGCTGCGTGCGGACCGTTACGGGGAGGACGCGGTCCGTGACGGTTTGGACACGCGGTACCGGCGTACGGTGATCAGGCGGTCTCCAGGAGGCGGCGGTCGCGGCGGCGCTGCAGGAGGGCGCCACCGACGATACCGACCGCGATCAGCAGCAGGATCGGCGCCGCGACGATAGCCGCGTAGAGGGCGACGACGCCGATGTCGGCGAGGAGGTTCAGGGCGTCCCTCGCACGGTCGCCGGCGTCGGAGCCCGACTTCACCGTGGCGACCGCCTGCGTGTCGGTCTCGAGGACCACCGTCAGGTCGGCCAGGGCCGCGTCCTGCTTCGTCGCGGCCACGTCGGCATTCAGGTTGGCCAGTCTCTGACGGGCGCGGGCGCGACGTTCGACCAGCGTCGCCTTCTGGAGCTTCGTCAGGCCGGACGCGGCCAGCTGGGCGTCGAACCGCGCGATCTGCAGCCGCACGGTCGCGACCTGCTGCTCGAGCGAGTCGGCGCGCTCCTGCAGGTCGCTGATGTCGACCTGCGCCCCGGCCAGCCGGCCCAGCGCCGTGAACCGGTCGGTCGCCTCCTGCATGCGCTCGATCGGCACCTTCGCGACGATCTCCGAGCGGGCGAAAGAGCCCTCCGGGGTCGCGAACTGGACGGTCACGATGTGGCCGCCGTAGGTCGCGATGGCGCGGGTCACCTCGCCCGTCGCGTCGGAGACGTCGTCGGACGACTTCAGGGCGATGGTCAGCTTCGCGGTCTGGTGCTGAAGTCGGTCGGCGTCGCCTCCGGAGGGAACAACCGAGGCCTCGGAGACAGCGGTGGAGGCAGGGGCAGTGGCTGCAGCCGTGTCCTCCGCAGCAGCCGCCGACGTCATCGCCGGCGCAGCGGCGACCGAGCCGGCGGCGGCCGGCGTGGCGCTGTCGTCGACCGTGTCGCTCGGGGACGACGGCATCTGCGACGCCGCGACGATGCCGAGCGCCACGACGGCGCAGCTGCCGGCGATGCCGAGCACCAGGCGACGCCGCGGCAACCGCCGGCGGCGGCGGGCCCGCGGCGCGGGCGCCGGCGTCTGCGCCAGCAGATCGTCCAGCCGCGCCGCCAGCGTCTCGGGCGTCGGCGTGCGCGCGTCGCGCAGCTCCGAGGTCAGCTCGGCGTACCGCGGGTCGAGGAGCGGATCAGACACGGGCATGGTCGGTCACCTCCTGCTGCAGGCGGGCGAGGGCGCGGGAGAGACGCGTGGTGCACGCCGACTCCGACACGCCGAGCAGGTGGGCGGCGGCGCGGGCGTCGAGGTCGAGGATCACCCGCAGCGCGATCACCTCGCGGTCGCCGGCGCTGAGCTTGTGCAGCGCGGCCTCGACCGCGGCGGACAGGTCGTTCGAGATGCCCGGGCCGTCCGACCGGTCGGCGACATCGACGGCGGCCAGCTCGTAGCGGCGCCGGCGCTGCTCGCGGCGGAAGTGGTCGAGCATCGCGGAGCGGGCGATCACCAGCAGCCAGGCGCGCGGCTTCGAGCGCGCCGGGTCGTACTTCGGGAACGCCCGCAGTGCGCGCTCCATCGTCTCCGCCGCGAGGTCCTCGGCCACGGCGGCGTCGCCGGTCGCGTAGAGCAGGAACCGGTAGACGTCGTCGAGGTGGGTGCGGGCGATCTCCGCGAACTCCATGCCTCCTTATACGACGCTCGCGTGCGTTTCGTCACAGCCCGTCGCGCGGTACGCTCAACGCGGATGCTCACCCGCCGTCGTCTCGTCGTCCTCGGGCTCGTCGCAGCGGGCATCGCGGCGGGCTGGGCGGCGACCTCGCGCACCGGCGACGGCGCGTCCGACCAGGCAGGTGCCGCGGCCACGCCCACGGCCGGCGCCACCACCGCCGAGGTGCAGCCGCTCGCGGGCATCGGATCCCTGCGCGACCGCCTCGAGCGGCTGCCGCCGCTCGCACCCGGCGACCTGGAGGGTCGTGTCGACCTGGGCGGCAACGGCTGCTCGCGCCAGGCGCTCAACCTCGGCACGCTGGACCGGACCGCCACCCGGCGCGACGTCTGCGCGGCCGAGGGCGCGGAGTTCGGCGTGCGGCTGCGCGACCTGCGCCGCAACCCGGCCAAGCTGGGCGTGATCGACACCGACGGCAACTTCGCCGAGGACGTCACGGTGCCCGCGGGCTGGGACTGGTGGGGGCTGACGGCCGACGGCCTCGTCTTCTGCAAGGGGCGCGACCAGGGACGGTTGCGGAAGTTCGGCGGCGGCACGGAGCCGCTGCCGTCGTGCCCGCTCACCCGCGCGCCCCAAGGCCTGCTGTTCGCGGCCGAGAACAGGCGGCGCCTCGTGGACGGCGCCGGTCGCGTCGTCGTCACGCTGCGCCGGCCGCTGCCCGGCTTCGCGAGCGTGCGCACGTTTGGCGACGGCCTGCTGGCCGTCGACTCCGATCTCTACCGGGAGGGGCGCCTGATCGCGACCTACGCCCTCGCCGACGCGGTCGTGCTCGCGGCGAGCCGCAGCGGCGACGTGGCGCTGGTGTCCGACGCGGCCCGTGCCCACCTGGCGGTGGTGGCCCGTGACGGCGAGCGGCGCGCCATCGATCCGGCGCTCGCCAGCCGCGGTGGCACCTTCTCACCGGACGGCCGGCACCTGCTCCTCCAGCGCGATGCCGATTTGCTGATTGCGCTCGACGCCGCCACGCTGCGACCGCTCGCGCGCGTCGACCTCGACCCCGAGGCCGAGCTGCTCGACTGGCGACCCATCTCGTGACGCCCCGCATCGCGAGCGCGCCCGCGGCGTTCGGCGTGTACGGCATGACCGCCGGCCAGCCGCACCTGCCGGACGCCGGAACCCTGGCGGGCATCGTCGCCGATGCCGGCTACGCGGGCACCGAGCTCGGGCCGCCCGGCTTCTTCGGCGACGGTGCCGGGACCGCGGCGCTGCTCGGTGACCACGACCTCGCGCTGGTCGCGGCGCTGGTGCCGATGCGGCTCTCGCGGCCCGAGTCGCACGAGGAGGACGCGGAGTCGCTCGACCGGACGCTGACGCTGCTCGAGGCCGCCGCCGCCGGCGCCCCGCTGCCGCGCGTGCTGCTCGCCGATGCGATGGTCGAGCCCGACCGCATCCATCGCGCCGGCGCCATCGAGCAGCACCCCGAGGCGTGGCTGCCCGACGGCCGGTTCGCGACGCTGCTCGACACCGTCCACCGCTCGGCCGAGCGCTGCCGCGAACGGGGGTTCGACGTCGCGTTCCACCATCACGCGGGCACCTACGTCGAGACGCCGCGCGAGATCGCCCGGCTGGCCGAGGCGATGGATCCGTCGCTGGCGGGGCTCTGTCTCGACACCGGCCACGCGTGCTTCGGCGGCGGTGATCCGCTGACGCTGCTGCAGAGCTACGGCGACCTCGTCACGCACCTGCACCTGAAGGACGTCGACCTGGCCCGCCTGGCCGCCGTGCTCGAGGCGCGAGCGGGACTGACCGCGGCGCGCGAGTCGGGCGTGTTCTGCGCGCTGGGCACCGGTGACGCCCGCGTGGAGCAGTGCCTCGCCGAGCTGCGCGCCGGCGGGTACGACGGCTGGATCGTCGTCGAGCAGGAGCGCCTGCTGCCGTCGGGCGATGCGATCGACGGCGCGGTCGACGATGCGCGCGCGAACCGCGCCTGGCTGGCCGAGCGCGACCTCTAGGCCGTGGCGCGGCCGAGCAGCCCCTCGCCGGCCGCCGTCACCAGCGCGCAGGCGCGCTCCACCTCGGCGTCGACGAACGGGAACACGTCGCACCGGGCGAGCATCAGCACCAGGTCGGTGCCCGGGCCGGCCGAGATCGGCGCGGCGGCGAGCTCCTTCGCGTCGATCGCCTGCCGATAGGGGAGCGGCGCCCACGACCCCTCCGCGGGGGCGATCACCGCCTCGCCGGTGCGCAGCGCCCGGCGCGCGATGCACGGCTCGTCGGGTGCGATCGGCGGCAGGTGGCCGGGGATGGCCGCGATCGGCGTCAGCCGCTGCCGGTCGGGCGCGGCGAACAGCACGCCGGCGTCGGCGCCGACCATCGCGAGCAGCGACGCCAGCAGCGCCTCGCGGGCGGTGCTCGGGTCGCTGGCGCGGATCGTCCGGCCGAAGGCCTCGGCCATCGCGATGCCCGGGTCGGGCAGGTCGAGCGCGCGGCGCCGGCCGAGCAGGCTCACCTCGGGCTCGAGCGCGGTCAGCGCGCGCTGCAGGTCGCCGCCGTGCACGAGCAGGTCGTCGATGGCCTGCCCGTCGCGGTGCCCGACGACCGCCACCGCGAGGATGTCGGTGCCGCAGTTGGCGAGGCAGCGCGTGACGAGCGCGAGACCACCGGGGCGATCGGGCAGCGCGAGTCGGATGAGGTAGCGGTCGTCGGTCATCGGTGTGCCGGAAAAGAAAAAGGCCCCGGAGAATCCGAGGCCTCGTTGCCCGTCGCGGTCGACGCCGACCGCTCTCCGAGCCTAGCACCTCCTGCTACGGTCGGTGGCGGATGACCGTGGTCCTCGATCTCGACGGCGTGTTGACCGAGCACCCGCGCGTGCTGGCATCGGCGGCCTCGGCAGCAGTTCGGTGTCGAGCTGCCGGAGCGGGCGTTCATCGACGCCGCCGGGCTCGAGATATCGGACGAGATCCGCGGCTGGGTGTACGGCGCCGACGGCCCCGCGGCGCACCTCTCGCCGGCCGCGGACGCGGCGGCGCTGGTCGCCAGGCTGGCGTCAGTGACGCCGGTCTGCATCGTCACCGCGCGATCGGCCGCGTGCGCGCCGATGACCCGCGCGTGGCTGGCCCGGCACGGGTTCCCCGACGTGCCGATGCGGTTCGCCGACGACAAGCCGGCCGTTGCCCGCGACCTGCGCGCGGTGTGCGCGATCGAGGACTCGGAGCGGCACGCCCGCGTGTACAGCGCCACCGGCATCCCGTGCCTGCTGATCGGCAGCGGCGAGCCCATCGCCGGCGTGACCCGCGTGGCGACGCTGGCCGAGGCGGTTGCCGCGGCCGAGGCGATGGCGCCCGCGTCGGCCGAGGACGGCACCGACGCGCGGGCTGCCGCGACCACGGCGGCCGGCCACCTGCTGGAGGCGCTCGCGCCCGGCTTCCTTGCGCTGCGCGTCACGGTCAACGGGCTGGTGCCCGCCGACGAGATCGAGGATGTCGTCGCGCTCGCGCTGGCCGGCGCGCTGGCGGAGCGGACGGGGCGGTCGGTCGGGCCCGACGACGCCCGCCGGGTCGCCGGGGAGGCCGGCATCCGCCTCACGCTCCACGCCGGCACCGACGACCCGGCCGTCGAGCAGTCGTTCTCCTTCGACGCCACCGGCGAGGGCGAGCACCACGTGCGCGTGGCCGGTACGGGCCCCGACGCCGGCATCGTCGAGGTCGACCGCTACGCGCTGGACGGCGCGCTGCACGGCGACCTGCTGATCACCCGCCACCGCGACGCGCCGGGCGTGATCGGCAGGGTCGGCACCGTTCTCGGCCGGCACGAGGTGAACATCGCCGGCATGCAGGTCGGCCGGCACCACCAGGGCGGCGAGGCGCTGATGGTGCTGAACGTCGACGACGCGATCCCGCCCGCCGCGGAGGCCGAGATCAGGTCGATCGCCGGCCTCACCGCCGTCTACGTCGTCTCCCTGCCGCGGTAGCGGCGCCCGTGATCCCCACCGAACCGGTCGCGCTCGGGTCCCGCCGCGGACGGTGGGTGCTCGCCGTGACCGTGCTCGGCACCGGCATCGCGCTGCTGGAGGCGACCATCGTCAACGTCGCGCTGCCGACGCTCGGGCGTGATCTCGACGCCGGCGTCGACGACATCCAGTGGGTCGTGAACGCCTACATGCTGACGCTCGCGGCGCTGATCCTGCTGGGCGGCGCGCTCGGCGACCGCATCGGCCGCCGGCGCGTGTTCGTGATCGGGATCGTGTGGTTCACCGTCGCCTCGGCGCTGTGCGCGATCGCCCCATCGGCGGGCGTCCTGATCGCCGCCCGCGCGCTGCAGGGCATCGGCGGCGCGCTGCTGACGCCCGGCAGCCTGGCGATCATCGAGGCTGCGTTCGTGCCGGAGGACCGGGCGCGGGCGATCGGCGCGTGGACCGGGTTCGTGTCGATCGCCGCGGCGATCGGACCGCTGCTCGGCGGCTGGCTGGTCGACGTCTCGAGCTGGCGCGCGATCTTCCTGATCAACATCCCGATCGGCGCGGGCGTCGCGTTCCTGGCGCTGCGCCACGTGCCGGAGACCCGCGACGCCGAGGGCGCCGGCCCGCTCGACGTGGGCGGCGCGGCGCTCGCGACCATCGCCCTCGGTGGCATCACGGTGGCGCTGATCCAGGCGCCGGCCGGCACGTCGACCGCCCTCGTCGTCGGCGCGGCCCTGATCGGAATCGGGGCCGCGGTCGCGTTCGTCCTGGTCGAGCAGCGCCACCCGCGCCCGATGCTGCCGCTCGGGCTGTTCCGCTCGCGCCGCTTCTCGGGCGCCAACGCGCTGACGTTCGTCGTCTGGGGGCCGATCAGCGCGATCTTCTTCTTCCTCGTCGTCTACCTGCAGGTCTCGCTCGGCTACTCGCCGCTCGAGTCGGGCGCCGCGCTGCTGCCGATCACGGCCGTGATGCTGACGCTGTCGGCACGGGTTGGGGCGCTCGCCCAGCGAATCGGCGCGCGGCCGTTCCTGACGTTCGGGCCGCTGCTGTTCGGCGCCGGCGTGCTGGCGATCCGCGGCATCGATCCGGGTGACGACTACTGGACGGGCGTCCTGCCGCCGCTGGTGCTGTTCGCGCTCGGGCTCGTGTCGCTGGTGGCGCCCGTGACGGCGGTCGCCCTGCAGGGCGCGGGCACGCGCCACGCGGGCATCGCGAGCGGCGTCAACAACGCCGTCGCGCGCACGGCTCAGCTACTCGCGATCGCCGTGCTGCCGTCGCTCGCCGGGCTGTCGGGCGATGCCTATACCGACCCGGTCGCGGTCGCCGACGCGTTCCACACGGCGATGACCATCTGCGCGGGCGTGGCCGGCGTCGGGGCGGTGATCGGCTACGTCACGATCCGCGGTCCGGCGCCGGCAGCCTGACCGTCAGCGGGTCGGGACGGGGAGCGGCGTCAGGTTCGCCTCGATCTCGGCCCGGTGCGGCTCCAGCCACGGCGGCAGGATCACCTTCGTGCCGAGCTGGTCGAGCGGCAGGTCGCGCGTGAAGCCGGGCCCGTGGTCGGCGATCTCGTAGAGGATGCCGCCGGGCTCGCGGAAGTAGATCGAGTGGAAGTAGTGCCGGTCGACCATGCCGGAGGTGCGCACGCCGGCGGCCTCGATCTTCTCGAGCCACTTCGGGTGGTCCTCGTTGGTCGAGTTCCATGCGATGTGGTGGATGGTGCCGGCGCCCTGCAGGCCGCGCTCGCCGCCCTGCTCGAAGGTGATGGTGCCGCCGCGCTGCTCGCCGCGGATCTCGAACGTGTCGTCGCCCTGCCGCTCGGCGCCGAGCAGGCTCTCGAGCAGGGTCGCCGACGCGTCCGGGCGCAGGCTGCGCGCGCGCACGCCGGCGAAGCCCTGCAGCGCGTGTTCGGGCGGGATCTCGGAGTGGCGCGCGCTCAGCGGCGCGTCCGTTGCCGTCGACACGCGGAGCTCGTGCTCGAGGCCCTCGGGATCGGCGAACACGACCGCGTCGGCGCTGCGCTCGACGCCCATCCGCTGCGCCCAGAAGTCGAGCGCCGCGTCGGCCCCGACGCGCCAGATGACGCGGTGCACCATGCCGATCCCGGCCCGGCCGGGCGCGGCACCCGGGTACTCGAAGAAGGTGATGTCGGAGCCGGGCGACCCGTCCTCGTCGGCGTAGAACAGGTGGTAGACGTTCGGGTCGTCCTGGTTGACCGTCTTCGCCACCATGCGCAGGCCGAGGCGGCCCGCGTAGAAGTCGACGTTCCGGGGCGCGTCCCCGGTGATCGCCGTGATGTGGTGGAGACCTTCGAGCCGCATCGCCGGATCATGCCACCGGCACGAGCGGGGCCTTCCGGCTACCGGCTGCCCGGCTCGCGGGTCGCCGCCGGCTCCCACCAGTCGTCGAACATCGACAGCGGCGGGCGGCGCTTGTGCTCGGTCATCCGGTAGCGGGCCTCGATCGCCACCGCGACGTCGTCGGGGACGTCGCGACCCTCGAGGTAGTCGTCGAGATCGGCGTAGGACAGCCCCAGATCGGCCTCGTCGGCCTGACCGGGCACCTCGTCCAGGAGGTCGGCCGTCGGTGCCTTCTCGACCAGGCGGGCCGGCCCGCCGAGGTGCTCGAGCAGCGCGCGTCCCTGGCGCTTGGTGAGGCCGGCGAGCGGCAGCACGTCGGCGGCGCCGTCGCCGAACTTCGTGAAGAACCCCGTCACGGCCTCGGCCGCGTGGTCGGTGCCCACCACGAGGGCGTTCTCCTGGCCCGCGATGGCGTACTGGGCGATCATCCGCGCGCGGGCCTTGACATTGCCCTTCACGAAGTCGCGCAGCCCGGCGCCGAGCGCGTCCTCGTACTCGGTCGCGAAGCCCTGGACGGCGCGCTCGATGTTGAACATCACCTGCCGGTCGGGCCGGATGAACCGCAGCGCCAGCTGCGCGTCGTCCTCGTCGGCCTGGACGGTGTAGGGGAGCCGCACCGCGATGAAGGTCGCGTCGCCGCCGTCGCCGCGCACGGCCTCGACGGCGAGCTGGCACAGGCGCCCGGCGAGGGACGAGTCCTGGCCGCCGCTGATGCCGAGGACGAGGGCCTTCGCGCCGGTGTGCCGCAGGTAGGACCGCAGGAAGCCGACGCGGCGGGCGATCTGCTCGGCCGGGTCGATCCCGGACTGCACGTGGAGGTCGGCGATGATCGCCCGCTGCAGGTCGCGCATCGCCGCAGGATACGTGTCCGTTACGGGTGCGCGACGCGCCGGACGTTGCCGGCGACGTCGGTGACGCGGAGGGTGGTGAGCGTGCGCACGCGGAGGGCGAAGCGGCCCTTCTTGAACGTGCGGTGGGCGCTGCCAACGGTCACCGTCGCGCGCTCGGACAGGGTGCCGCGCAGGACGCCGCCGCGGTAGCTGAGCCGCGTGGCGCGCGGTGCCGTCCGGTCGACGAGCACGGTGCGCTTGACGACCTGCACGCCGCCTGCGGTGACGACCGAGACGCGCAGGTCGAGACGGCCCGCGGGCAGCCGCGCGGTGGAGAGGATGGCGCCGATCCGACCAGCCGGCCCGGCGGCGATGGTACGCGTCGCGCCGCCGAGATGCAGCCGCACCGGCAGCACCTCGAGCCGCGTCGCGCGGAAGGTGAGGCGCGACGGGCCGCGGGCGTTGACGATCGCCGGCTTGAGCGAGACCGACATGACGCCACGGCGGATGTCGAACGGCAGCGTCACCGTGGCGACTCCCGCGGCGCGCGCCATCCGCAGCACGGCGCGGTAGTGGCCGCTCGGGCCCTTCCACGTCAGCTGCTGCGCACCGCGCGAGCGACGCGTGCCGGCGTCGAGCACCTTCACGACCGTGCCGGCCGGGTCGGTGATCGCGGCCGAGACGCGGGCGGCGGCGGTGAGCGAGAAAGCGATCGTGGCCGTGCCGGTCGCGGTGCTGGCGATGCGGGCGCCGCGCAGCACGTCGTCGTACGGCGCCGCGGAGCGGTCGTCGAACACGCCCTCGGCCGGCCGTGCGTCGCCCGCCTCGATGCGCCAGCGCAGGCCGGTCAGCGAGGTCGGCACCGGCTCCGTCCAGGTCGCGTCGACCGCCTTCCCCGTGCCGGTCCACGCGGCCACCGGGGCGCCGGCCGCGTCGGTGACGGCGACGCGCCAGTTCGACGCGGACGACAGCCGGGCGGTGAAGCGGATGGGCAGCAGCCCGGCGTTCGGATCGATGCCGGCCGGGCCGACCACCGGGTCGTAGATCCGCAGCATCGACAGCGCGGCCACCTCGGCGCGCAGGGCCGGCAGCTTCGCGTACATGACCGCGCCGGGGCAGGTCGTGGAGCCGACGTCGCGGTGCCCGGAGATGGCCTTCACCGGCACGACGGTGCCGGCCGCGTAGCGGTCGCCGCCGCCGGAGATCAGGCGCGAGGTGGAGAGCGGGTCGACGTGCGCGAGGTCGAGGCGCCACGCGACCACGTCGCGGAGCGCGGCCAGCTGCGCCTTGGTGGGCGAGGCCGAGCTGTAGTTGCCGATCAGGGCGACGCCGGCGGAGCCGGTATTGAAGCCCGCCACCTGGGCGCCGCGCACGTTGTTGGTAATGCCGCCGGAGCGTCCCTCGTAGATGCGCCCGTACCGGTCGACGAGGTAGTTGTAGCCTAGGTCGAACCAGCCGCGGCTGAGCACGTGGAAGCGGTAGAAGCCGCGGATCAGCGAGGGCACGTCGGCGGCGCTGTAGGTCGACGACGACGCCGTGTGGTGCACGAACACGACGCCGAGCCGGTCGAACAGGAACGCCGAGCCCTGCTTGATCGACTCGTCCGCGCCCCAGCCGGCGCGCGAGACGATCGGTGGCTGCTTCGGGTCGCCGGCGCGGCGCCGGGCGACCGGCGCCGCGGGCGGGTCGGGGCCGGGTTTCACGAACACGACGGCGACCGAGCCGCGGCCGCCGCGGACGCGGACCTGCACCCGCTTCGAGCGGCCGATCCAGACGGGCTCGGTGAACCCGCCGCCGACCTGGTCGAGCGTCACGTAGCCGTCGGTGGAGCGCAGCGCGATGCTGGTTGGCGCGGCGCCGCGGACGCGGATGCCGGCCACCGTGGCGCCGTCGGGAACCGCCACCGTCCCGGTTCGCCAGATGCCGTCCGGCACGAGCCGCACCGGCACGTCGGCCGACGCCTGCGGGACTCCGGCGGCGATCGTCGCGACCGCTGCGACGAGGATGCGAGGGAATCGCCGCACCGGCGCAGTGTGCCTGCAAAGACCGGGAAGGCAAGTTCGGAAGCTGTAAACTCTCCGGCATGGAAGGCGAGCTCCCGATCCTCCAGCGACGCCGGATCGAGGCCGAGGTGATCCGCCCGATCTACGACGAGATGGTGGCCGAAATGGGCGTCGAGCGGGCGCGCGCGGTGCTCACCCGCGCGATCGAGAAGGCGGCCATCGCGGCCGGCGCGTCCTTCGCCGAGCGGACCGAGGGCGGCACGGACCTGGACACGTTCCGCGAGCTGTACGGGCTCTGGACGCACGACGGCGCGCTCGAGATCGAGGTGCTGCAGTCGGACGAGAAGACGTTCGACTTCAACGTCGTCCGGTGCCGCTACTCGGAGATGTACCGCGAGATGGGACTGGGCGAGATCGGCGGCATCCTCTCCTGCAACCGCGACGGGGTGTTCTGCCAGGGCTACGACCCGCGCATCAAGCTACAGCGCACGCAGACGCTGATGCAGGGCGCTCCGTGCTGCGACTTCCGCTATCAGCTCGTCGACGACGACGCCTGATCCAGCCCCATCTGCCAGAACGCCGACTCGAGCACCGTCGCGCGCTTGAACAGCGTCGCGAGCGAGTCCATGCGGGCCGGGCCGCCGCGTCGCTCGAACAGCCGGTCGAGCTGGGCGACGGCCTCGTCGACGCCCGCCAGGTAGTCGTCGCCGGAGTAGGTGGCGATCCAGTCCTCGTACGGGTTCGCGGCGCCGCGGACGGTGGCCGGATCCGCCGCCAGCCCGCGCCCGATGTCGCCGTAGCCGACGGTGCAGGGCGCCAGCGCGACGTGCAGGTCGAGCGCGTCGCCGGCGAGCCCCGCGTCGAGCACGAAGCGGGTGTAGGCGACGTTGGCCGGTGCCTCGGGCGTCGCCTCGAGCTCCTCCGGCGAGATGCCCCAGCCGTCGCAGTAGCGCACGTGCAGGTCCATCTCCTGGTCGAGGATGGCCGAGATGCCGCGCGCCGCCGCCCGCATGTCGGCGAGCGTGTCGGCCTTCAGCACGGCGAGCGCGTGGGCCCGCGCGAAGTGCACGAGGAAGCGGTAGTCCTGCACCAGGTACGCGCGGAACGCGGCCGGATCGAGCGTGCCGTCGGCAAGGGCGAGCACGAACGGGTGCCGGGTGAAGGCAGTCCACTCGTCGCGGGCCGCCGCGCGCAGGTCGTCGATCAGCACGCGGCCTACCGTACAGGGTTGCGCTCGCGCAGCAGGTAGAGCACGTCGCCGAGCTCGACCGGCGTCGTCCCGCGCGGCAGGACCACGCTCCCCTCGCGGCGGATCGCGGCGATGATCGCGCCCGACGGCAGCGCCAGGTCGCGCACGAGCGTCGGCCCGTCGATGCCGAGCGTGGTGGCGTCCACCTCGACCAGCTCGGCGCCCGCGGCCCGGAGCGCATCGGCGTGCAGGCTGGTCTCGCGGTAGGGCGGCGGCGGCTCCGTGACGTCGAGCCAGCGCGCCAGCGGCCGCAGCATCAGGCCCTGCAGTGCGACCGACGCCACGACCGCGAAGAACACGACGTCGAACAGCCGCTCCGATCCGACCACCCCGGCCGCGATCGGGAACGTGGCGAACACGATCGGCACACCACCGCGCAGACCCGCGGCGGCGACGTAGACGACCTCGCGCCGCGGGATCCGGAGAGGGAGGAGGCAGAGGGCCCCCGCGACCGGCCGCGCGATCAGCACCAGCACGAGGGCGATGATGACGGGGGCGAGGCCGTCGTCGAACAGGCGGGACGGCGTCACGAGCAGGCCGAGCAGCACGAACAGGCCGATCTGCGCGACCCAGGCGGCGCCCTGCAGGAACCCGCGGATCACGGGGCCGTGCGGCACGTGGGCGGCGCCGACGATCAGCCCGGCGAGATATGCGGCGAGCAGGCCCGAGCCGCCGAGCGCAGCGCTGACGGTGTAGCCGGCCAGCGCGACGCCGGTCGCCAGCACCGGTGCCAGCCCGGCCGACGGCAGTGGCAGCCGTCGCAGCAGCAGCACCGCCGCGCCGCCGGCCAGCACGCCGCCGACTGTGCCGATCACGGCCTGCTGGGCGAACAGCACGATCCCGCCCACCAGGGTCGCGTCGCCGATCCGCATCTCCACGAGGAAGATCACGAGCAGCACCGCGACCGGGTCGTTGAGCCCGCTCTCCAGCTCGAGGACCGACGAGACGCGCTCCCGCAGGTTGATGCCGCGCGTGGCCGCGAACACCGCGGCCGCGTCGGTCGACGAGACGACGGCGCCGATCAGCAGCGCGTCGGCCGTCGAGACGTCGAGCACGAGATAGGCCGTCCCCGCCACGACCGCCGCCGTCACGATCACGCCGACCGTCGCCAGCAACCCGGCCGGCACCCGCACCTTGTTCAGCGCCCGCGGCCTCGGCCAGCGCACCGCCCTCGAACAGGATCAGCGCCAGCGCGGCCGTGCCGACGTCGCGCACCAGGGTGGCGTCGTCGAACTCGATCCCGCCGGGGCCGTCGACACCGAGGAAGATGCCGACGGCCGAGAAACAGCAGTAGGGCGGGGGCGCCGATGCGGTCGGCAAACGCGGCCGCGACGGCGCCGACGACGAACACCGCGACCAGCACCGCGAGTTCGATCGGTACATGCATCCCCGGCCATTGTCGCCGCTGGCGTGCCGGGACGCGCCCGGCGGCGTCGATCGGTGGGCTTCGTGCCGCCGCGCTCGACGGCCTGCACGAGCAGCGTCGCGACGTCGACGACCTCGATCGAGGCGCCGGCCGAGCGCACGCCGTCGTCGAGCATCACCGTGCAGAACGGGCACGCCACCGCGAGCGTCGAGGCGCCGGTCTCGGTCGCCTGCCGCACGCGCTCCTCGTTGATCTGGCTGCCGCGCTCCTCCATCCACATGTGCGCGCCGCCGGCGCCGCAGCAGAAGCGTGCGCTTGCCGTGCTTCTCCATCTCGACCGGCTGCCCGACGGCGGCCACCAGCTCGCGCGGCTCGGCCGCGACGTCGTTGTGCCGGGCCAGGTAGCAGCTGTCGTGGTACGGTGATCGTCCGCTCGTCGGCCGCCGGGGTGAGGCGCCCGTCGCGGACCAGCTCGGCCAGGAGCTCGGTGTGGTGGACGACCTCGTACCGACCGCCGAAGTCGGGGTACTCGTTGCCGAGCGAGTTGTAGCAGTGCGGGCAGGTCGTGACGATCTTCGTCACCTGCTGCTCGTTCAGCGTCTCGACGTTCTGCTGCGCGTAGCGACTGGAACGTGTACTCGTCGCCCATCCGGCGCGCCGGGTCGCCGGTGCAGCACTCGCGCGGGCCGAGGATGGCGAAGTCGACGCCCGGCGGTCTGCATCAGCTTGGCGGTGCGAGCGCGCACCCTCGCGGGCGCGCTCGTCGTAGGCGGGCGCGCAGCCGACCCAGAACAGCACCTCGGGCGGCGGCTCGCCGGGCTGCAGCACCCGCACGTCGAGGCCCTCGGCCCAGTCGGCGCGCTCGGTCTGCGGCTTGCCCCACGGGTTCGCCGAGCGCTCGACGTCGCGCAGCATCGGGCCGGCCTCGGCCGGGAACCGGGACTGAGACCATCACGAGCTCGCGGCGCAGATCGATGATGTGGTCGACGTGCTCGATCGAGACCGGGCACTCGTGCACGCAGGCGCCGCAGGTGACGCAGTCCCAGACCACCTCGTCGGAGACGGCCTTCGGCACCAGCGGCGTGGGCGTGAACGCGGCGCCGCCGCGAGCCGCCTCGAGCAGGCTCGGCCCCTCGGCGAACAGCTGGTCGCGCAGGCCCATGATGAGCAGCTTCGGCGACAGCTCCTTGCCGGTCTGGAAGGCCGGGCACACGTCCTGGCAGCGGCCGCACTCGGTGCAGGAGACCGTGTCCAGCATCTCCTTCCAGGTCAGGTCGGCGACGGTGCCGACGCCGAAGCGCATGTCCTCCTCGGCCTGGCCCTCGGAGAAGTCGAGCGGCTCGAGCCGCCCGCGGGCGCGCGTGCGGCCGAAGTAGACGTTGATGCCGGCCGTCGCGATGTGCAGGTGCTTCGAGTACGGCAGGTAGACCATGAAGCCGAGGATGATCGCCACGTGCGCCCAGACCAGCACGCGCTCCATCGCCTCGGTGCCCTCGCCGCCGCCGAACAGGTGCGAGACGGCGTTCGAGACCGGCGACCACGCCGCCGGGTACTCGTTCAGGCCGAGCGCGATGCGCGACGCGTGCCAGCCGATCAGCGTCACGACGATGCCCGCGATCGCGAGCAGGATCAGGTCGGCCTCGCGCAGGTGGCTGCCGTCGAACCGGCGCGGCTGCTGGATCTTGCGGATCGCGAACGCCGCCAGCACGCCGATCAGCACCATCGTCGCGAACACGTCGACCAGCAGCGCGAACCAGCCCTGGTGAGCCGAGCCACGGGATCGTCGAGGTCTTCGAGACGACGCCGATCAGCGCCATGACGATCGTCGGGAAGAGCACGACGAAGCCCCAGAAGATGAACGCGTGCATGAGGCCCGGGACGAGGCGCTGGAACAGCTTGCGCTGGCCGGCGACGATCACCACCTCGTGCTGCACGCGCGTCGGCACGTCGTCGAACCGGGCGAGCGGCTGGCCGAGCCGGATGATCCGGTACAGCTGCAGCGCGCGGCGCCCGAACAGGCCGCCGGCGACGGCGATCGCGAATCCGAGCACGATGCCGGCGATCACGTCAGGCTCCCCGCCGCCGCCGGATCTCGGCCGCGATCGCCGGCACGACCTCGTGCAGGTCGCCGATCACGGCGTAGTCGGCGACCGACATGATCGACGCCTCCCGGTCGGTGTTGACCGCGAGGATGCGCTTCGCGCCCTTGCAGCCGGCGATGTGCTGCGTGGCGCCGGAGACGCCGCACGGGATGTAGATCTCCGGCGCGATCTTGTTGCCCGTCTGCCCGACCTGGTCGTTGTGCGAGCGCCAGCCCGCCATCGTCACGGCGCGCGAGCAGCCGACGGCGCCGCCGAGCAGGCCGGCGAGGTCCTCGATCACCGCGAAGCCGTCGGCCGAGCCGACGCCGCGGCCGCCGGTGACGACCACCTTCGCGTCGGCCAGCGAGACGCCGCCGGCGGCGGCGGCGATGCGGTCGCGCACCATGACCACGAGGTCGGCGTCGTCCAGGTCGGCCGCGACCTCCTCGACCGCTCCGGGCGCGCCGGCCGGGTCGGCGGCGACGGTGTGGGGCGCGACGGTCAGCAGCGCGCGCTCGCAGTGCAGGCGCGCCTCCTCCAGCAGG
This sequence comes from uncultured Actinomycetes bacterium, assembly GCA_963722525.1. Taxonomy (GTDB): domain Bacteria; phylum Actinomycetota; class Thermoleophilia; order Gaiellales; family F1-60-MAGs149; genus VFJZ01. The sequence continues at coordinate 4,052,676 of CAVRMM010000002.1, forward strand.
CTGCCGCCCCAGCGCACGCGGGTCAGCGTCAGCGGGTCGCCGGGCGTGACGGCGATGCAGTTGGCCGCCAGCGGCTGGCCCGTGCGGGCCGCGACGCGGGCCATGACGTCGTTGCCGCGCTCGGTGCCGGCCGCGAGCACGGCAGTGGCGCCGATGCGGTCGGCCGTGTCGGCGACGATGCGCGCCCAGGCGTCGGGCGCGAAGCCCGTCAGCCCGTCGTGGCGCGCGACGTGGACGACGTCGACGGCCGAGCTCGGAGGCGTCCCTCGCCGGAGCCGATCAGCAGCGCCTGCACCGGTCCGCCCAGCGCCCGGGCGAGCGTGATGGCCTGCAGCGACGCCTCGTCGCCCGGCTGGATCAGCACGAGGTTCATCAGGCCACCCCGATCTGCTCGAGCAGGTCGACGACGGCGGGCGCCGCGTCGGCGCCGGTGCCGAGGATCTCGGCCTGCTTGGACTTGCCCTCCGGCACCACCAGCCGCACGCGCTCGAGCCGCGAGGTCGGGGTGGGCGGGCGTCGTCGCCGCGACGGGCTTCGACTTGGCGCGCATGCGGCCCGGCACCGACGGGTAGCGCGGCAGGTTCAGGCCCTCGAGCACCGTCACGACGGCCGGCAGCGGCAGCGTATAGACGTCGCGGCCGCCGCCCGACTCCTGCTCGCAGCGTACTGCGGGGCCGTCCACGACGACGCCCTTCAGGCCGGTCGCGCACGGGCGGCCGAGCAGCCGGGCGAGCCGCAGGCCGACCTGGTAGCCGCCGGAGTCGGCCGACTCGTTGCCCAGGAAGATGAGGTCGAACGGGCCGGACGCCGCCTCGTCGGCGGCGATCGCCTCGGCGATCGTCGTCACGGTCGCCTCCGGGTCGAACTCGCCGCCGTCGGTCTCCAGGTGGATGGCGCGCGAGATGCCCATCGCCATCGCGTCGCGCAGCTGCTCGAGCGCCTCGGCCGGGCCGAGGGTGAGCACGACCGACTCGCCGCCGTGCGCCTCGACGAGGCGGATCGCCTCCTCGACGCCGCACTCCTCGTGCGGGCTGATGGTGAACCCGAGGTGCTTCGTCTCGAGCGCCTGCTCGTCGGCGGTCAGCACCATCTTGCCGCCGGTCAGGGGGACGCGCTTGACGCAGACCAGGATCTTCATCTCAGGACCGGATCCTCAGGTTCTCGGGGTCGAACACGGGACGGGGGCCGACGACGTCGACCGTGACCGGGAAGCGCTCGGTCATGTACTCCACGGCCAGCTCCTTCGAACCCTCGACGGCGTGCTCGGGCGGTAGGTAGGCGAGCAGGATGTAGCGGCCGAGCGACGGTCCGGCGCCGGCGCTGGTGACGTACGAGCGCCGACCCTTCGCGTCGGTGATCGGCGTGCCGTCGCGCAGCACGATCGGCTCGCGGCCGAGCGGGTAGCGCTTCTGGCCGCGACGCCGACGTGTGGTCGTCGATCGTGAGCGTGCAGAGGATGGCGGCGGGCTCGGCGTCGCGGTGGCGCAGGTGCGCCTCCCTGCCGATGAAGTCCTGCTCCTTGACGCGCACCGCCTGCATGCCGGCCTCGACCACGTCGTACTCGGTCTCGAGCTCGGCGCCGTACGCCCGATAGCCCTTCTCGAGCCGGCCGGTGGTGCCGTAGACGCCGATACCGCACGCCGTCAGCCCGTGCTCCCGGCCGGCCTGCCACAGCACGTCCCACAGCCGGGCGCCCTGCTCGATCGGCACGTAGAACTCCCAGCCGAGGTCGCCGACGTACGAGATCCGCGACGCCAGGACCAGCTGCGAGCCGACCTCGATCGTGCGGCAGGTGCCGAACTTGAAGCCCTCGTGCGACACGTCGTCGCGCGTCACCGAGGAGAGGATGTCGCGGGCGCGCGGGCCCCACAGCCCGATCGTCGTCCAGGCCGTCGTCACGTCGACCAGCGACACCGACCCGTCCTGGGGCAGGTGGTCGCGGAACCACTTCTTGTCGGCCATGCCGTGGGCGCCGCCGGTGACGACGCGGAACAGGTCGTCGCCGAGCCGCATGATGGTGAGGTCGGACTTGAACCCGCCGCTCGCCGACAGCAGCGGCGTGTAGACGACACGGCCGACCGGCACGTCCATCTGCCGGGCGGCGATGCGCTGCAGGCCCTCCAGCGCGCCGCTGCCCGAGATGTCGAAGATGGCGAACGCCGAGAGGTCGAACAGGCCGGCGTGCTCGCGCATCGCGAGGTGCTCGGCGTTGATGATCGGCGACCACCAGCGGGCGTCCCACTCGTGCGGCCGGGTCTCGACGCCGTACTTCTCCACCAGCGGCGCGTTGGCCTCGAACCACTGCGGTCGCTCCCAGCCGGCGGCCTCGTAGAAGACCGCGCCGAGCGCCTCGTGCTGCGCGTGCATGGGCGACAGCCGGATCGGGCGGTCGGACGCGTACTGCTCGGCCGGGTGCACGATGCCGTAGGTCTTGGGGAAGGCCTCGAACGCGCGGGCCTTCACGTGCGCGCGCGTCTTCTGGTGCTCGTGGAAGCGGCTGATGTCGGACGAGTGCAGGTCGATCTGCGACTCGCCGTTCACCATCCACTCGGCCACCGACTTGCCGACGCCGGGACCCTCCTTGACCCACACCGCGGCGGCCGACCAGAGGCCCTTGCACCTCGGGCGTCTCGCCCAGCACCGGCATGCCGTCGGGGGTCAGCGCGATGAGGCCGTTGATGGCGTACTTCACGCCCACCGACTCGTCGCCGACGATCTCGGGCATCAGCTCGAGCGCGTGCTCCATCTGCGGGTCGAAGTCGTCCTGCGTGAACGGGAACTCGGTCGGCGACAGCGCCGCCTCCTCGACCGAGGGGATCTCCTCGGGGTCGTGGAGGATCGAGCGGTGCGCGTACGACCCGATCTCGAGGCCGACGCCGTCCTGCCGCTCGTACATCAGCACGTCCATGTCACGCACGATGGGGAACTCGATCGCCTTCGTCGAACGCTCGAACCGCGGCACCGGGCCGACGTCGATCATCTGGTGCACCAGCGGGGTGAGCGGGATCCGCGCGCCGGCCAGCTCGGCCACCTTCGGGCTCCACACGCCGCACGCGATCACGACGTACTCGGCCTCGATCGTGCCGCGCGAGGTCTGCAGCGCCTTGATGCGCCCGTGCTCGACGTCGATCGCGTGCACCTCGGTGCTCGCGAACACGCTCAGCCCGCCCGACGCGATCGCCTTCTCGCGGCACAGCGTGCCGAACTGCAGCGAGTCGACGACGCCGACCGTCGGGCAGTAGAAGCCGCCGACCAGGATCGACTCGTCGATGAACGGCACGAGCTCCTTGATCTCGTCCGGCGTCACGAGCCGCGCACCCTCGATGCCCCACGACTTGGCCGACGCCATGCGGCGGCGCAGCTCCTCCATGCGCTCCTCGGTGCGCGCGACCTCGATGCCGCCGCACTCGGTGAAGAGGTCCCACTCGCGGTACTGGCGCGAGCTCTCGGCCGTGAGCGCGGTCATCTCCTTGTTGTGGTCGACCGGGAAGACGAAGTTCGAGGCGTGGCCGGTGGAGCCGCCGGGGTTGGGCAGCGGGCCCTTGTCGATCTGGACGATGTCCGTCCAGCCGAGCCGCGTCAGGTGGTAGACGAGGCTGTTGCCGACGATGCCGCAGCCGATCACGACGCAGCGGGCTCGGCTCGGAAAGTCGCTCATGGTGGGGTGTGGCTCCTGGACGGGTGGGTCAGAGGACGATGCGGATAGCTTGCTCGAAGCCCGAGATGTGGCGCAGCATGGCGGCTTCCGCCTGGTCGCCGTCGCCGTCGCGGATGGCCTCGAGCAGGTCGCGGTGCTCGCGCACGGCGTCGCCGAGGCTCTCGACGCGGTCGAGAGCGAGGAACCAGATGCGCAGGCTCAGCAGGTAGTGCTCGCCGAGGGCCGCCATCAGGAACGGGTTGTGCGTGCAGCGGTAGACGTGCCGGTGGATGCGCTGGTCGAGGTCGATCAGGCTGCGCTCGTCGCCGTCGGCGTCGTCCAGTTCGGCGATCAGCTGCTCGGTGACGGCGCGATCGGCGGGCGTGCGGCGCTCGGCCGCGGCGCGGGCCGCGGGCGGCTCGAGCAGCCGCCGCACCTCGGACAGGCCGGCCAGGTCGCCGGCGTTGACGCCGGCCACGAGCACGCCGCGGCGCGGAAAGATCTCCACGAGCCGCTCGTTGGCGAGCGTGCGCAGCGCCTCGCGGATCGGCGTGCGGCCCAGCTGCGTGCGCTCCATCAGGTCGCGCTCGTTGATGGCCGCGCCCGGCGGCAGCTCGAGCGTCACGATCATCTCCCGCAAGCGGTAGTACGCCTGGTCGGAGAGCGACGTGGCCGTATCGGCCTCGGGCTGGTGCACGTGACGCACGCCGTTGAATATATCAGCGATATGTCACGGATGCGAGGGGTCTCGCCCGCGCAGTGCGACGGCGGCGGCGATCGCCATCGCCAGCACGGCCAGTACGAACCAGGGCAGGGCGTTCAGCGTCTCGCTGCACGTCGTGGTGTTGCCCTCGGTCGTGCAGGTGCTGCCGTCGGGCCCGCGGTTCAGGTCCGCGATGAACAGCAGGGCGGCCGCCGCACCGATCGGCCCGGCGACGAGGGCGTGCCGCTTGCCGGCGAGGGGCGCAGTGACGAGGGCGGCGACGACCGGCACGACGAGCAGGAACGGCAGCGAGACGGCCCCGAGTACGAGTGCCGCGCCGGCCATGAGCCAGAGCGCCCACCACGCAACGATCCGCGCCGTCGCCATGCGTCCACGATACCGCGCCCTTCGTGAATGAATCGGCGACCGGGAGCGCCACGACCTGGGGTCTGACCCCAATCGGAGGTTTTCGGGGGTCAGACCCCGATCACAGGACACGCGCAGAAGGCGCGCGGATCGCGCGACCTGTGACAGTGCGTGCGCGTTCGGTTGCGGACAATGCGTCATCCGCGCGACGCGATTTGTCTGACTAAAGTCAGACAAATTCGCTCCTGCCGGTCTGCGACACTGGCGGCCGATGGTGGTGGCGACGCGATCGATCGCGCTCCTGTTCATCGCGTCGTACATCGCACGCGTCCCGGTCACCGCGATCTCGCTCGCGCTGATCCTGGTGCTGCGCGAGAGCGGGCGCGGCTACGACCTGGCCGGGCTCGCGGCCGGCGCCTACGTCGTCGGCCTGTCGATCACCGCGCCGCTGACCGGCCGCCTCGCCGACCGGTTCGGGGCACCGCGCGTGTTCCTGGCCGGGGCGCCGCTGTGCGCCTTCGGCCTGATCGGCCTCGTGGCCGGCGCGGAGTCGCTGCCCGTGATCGCGCTGCTCGGACTCGCGACGCTGGCCGGCGCCGCGCTGCCGCCGCTCGGCGCCCTCACGCGCGGGCTGATGACGCCGCTGCTGTCCGACGCCCAGCGGGCGCGCGTCTTCGCCATCGACGCGACCGCGCAGGAGCTCTGCTTCATGGGCGGCCCGCTGGTGCTCGCGGCCCTGATCGCGCTCGGCACCGCGGCGCACGCGCTGGTCGTGATCTCGGGGATGCTCGCAGCAGGCGCCGTCCTCTACTGGGCGGTCGCACGGCGCCTGCCGCGCGTGCCGCACGCCACCGGAGCGGAGCGCGGCCCGGCGCCGATCCGGAGCCCGGGGCTGCGCGCGCTGCTCGCCGTCAGCGTGCTGGTGGGCGCCATGTTCGGCGCCATCGAGCTGTCGATCGCGGCCGCCCTGGAGGATGCCGGCAGCCGCGACCTGGCCGGCCTGTTCCTGGCCATCTGGTCGGCGGGCAGCCTCGCTCGGCGGCCTGCTGGCGGTGCGCTGGCCGGGGGCCGACCTGGAGCGTCGCCAGCACCACGCGCTGGTGGCCGCCGCGGCCGCGGCGTTCGTGCTCGTGCCCGCCGCCGGCGCCCCGGTCGCGCTGGCCATCGCCCTGTTCGTCCAGGGCGCGACGCAGGCGCCGTTGATGGCCGCCGGCTACGCGCTCGTGCCGCACCACGTCGACGCCCGGCTGTCGGAGGCCTTCGCGTGGCTCACGTCCGCCGTCGTCGGCGGCATCGCGATCGGCACCACGCTCGCGGGCGCCGCGTCGGAGCACCTCGGAGCGGGTGCCGGCTTCCTGATCGGAGCCGTGGCGCCGCTCGTCGCCCTGGCACTGGCGCTCGCGTTCCTGCGCTCCGCGCGATGATGCTACGTTCGCGGGCATGAGCGCCCACCCCTGGATGGCCAACTCGACGGACGCCGCGAAGCAGTCGATGCTCGATGCCGTCGGCGCAGCCTCGATCGACGAGCTGTTCGAGCAGATCCCCGCCGACCACCGCAGCACGCGGCCGCTCGACCTGGAGCCGTCGCTCGCCTCCGAGACGGCGCTGCGACGCCATATGCTCGGGCTGCTGAGCCGCAACCGCGACTGCGAGTCGACGCTGTCGTTCCTCGGCGCCGGCTGCTGGCAGCACCACGTGCCGGCGGTCTGCGACGAGATCGCCCAGCGCTCCGAGTTCACGACCGCCGTGTGGGGCACGGCGCAGTCCGACAAGGGCCGCAACCAGGCCTGGTTCGAGTTCACGAGCCAGCTGGCCGAGCTGATCGAGCTGGACTTCGTCGGCCTGCCCGTCTACACGTGGGGCGCCGCCGGCGGCCATGCGCTGCGCATGGCGGCCCGCCTGACCGGCCGCAACGAGGCGCTCTACCCGGCCTCGCTCGACCCCGAGCGCCTCGCCGTGTTCCGTACCTACTGCGAGCCGCCGGAGATGCCCGGCCACATCACGCTGACCGAGGTTGCCGTTGGACCCGACGGGCGCATCGACGTCGCCGACCTGCAGGCCAAGATCTCCGACCGCACCGCCGCCGTCTACTTCGACAACCCGGGCTTCCTGGGCGTGATCGAGACGGCCGGCAACGAGATCGCGGAGCTCGCGCACGGCGTCGGCGCCGAGCTGATCGTCGGCGTCGACCCGGTCTCGCTCGGCGTCCTGGCACCGCCGCCCACGTACGGCGCCGACATCGTCGTCGGCTCGCTGCAGCCGCTCGGCATCCACATGAACGGCGGCGGCGGCACCGGCGGCTTCATCGCCACCCGCGACGAGGAGCGGTACGCGCGCCAGTTCCCGACGCTGTGCCTGTCGGCGTTCCCGACCTCGCAGCCGGGCGAGCTGGGCTACGGCATCGCCCTGTTCGAGCAGACGTCGTACGGCTCGCGCGAGCAGGGCCGCGACTGGACGGGCAACTCGGTCTACCTGTGGACGACCGTCGCCGCCACGTACCTGGCGCTGATGGGGCCGAGCGGCATCCGCGAGGTGGGGGAGGCGTGCCTGGCCCGCAGCCACGCCGCGGCGCGCCGGCTGGCCGAGATCCCCGGGGTGGAGATCGTCTACCCGGAGGGCTTCTTCAAGGAGTTCGTCGTGCGGTTCGACGGCACCGGCCGCACCGTCGCCGAGATCAACCGGGCGCTGCTCGACCACGGCATCTTCGGCGGCAAGGACCTGTCCGCCGACATGGACTGGCTCGGCCAGAGCGCGCTCTACTGCGTCACCGAGGTGCACACGTCCGAGGACATCGAGCGTCTCCACACGGCGCTCGCGGAGGTGACCCGATGAGAGAGAACTACCACGCCGCCCGCTGGGACGAGCCGCTCGTGATGGACCTCGGCGCGCCCGGCCGGCGCGGCGCCCTGATCGCCGGCCCCGGCGACGAGGCGGGCGCCGCGCTGGTGCCGGAGGGCATGCGCCGTGCGGCGCCGCCCGAGCTGCCGGAGCTGTCCGAGCACGACGTGCTGCGCCACTACCTGCACCTCGCGCAGGAGACGCTCGGCATGCTCGGCGTCTCGCTGTTCGGCACCTGCACGGTGAAGTACAACCCGCGCGTCTCCGAGCAGCTCGTGGCCCGGCCGCAGATCGCCGAGCTGCACCCCTACCAGGATCCCGACACCCTCCAGGGCGTGCTCGAGATCGTCTACCGGATGGACCGGATCCTGCAGGAGGTGTCCGGCCTCGACCAGTTCGTGTTCCAGCCGGGTGGCGGCGCCAACGCCGCGTACACGCACGCCTGCGTGACCCGCGCCTACCACCAGTCGCGCGGCGAGCTGGAGACGCGCCGCGAGGTGATCACCACCATCCAGTCGCACCCGTGCAACCCGGCCACCGCGGCTGCCGCCGGCTTCGACGTGATCACCCTGCCGATCGAGGAGACCGGCTACCCGTCGCTCGGGGCGCTGCAGGCGGTCGTCTCGGAGCGCACCGCGGCCCTGATGGTCGGCAACCCCGACGACATGGGCATCTACAACCCCGAGATCAAGGAGTGGGTGCGGCTGGTGCACGAGGCCGGTGGCCTCGCCTTCTACGACCACGCCAACTTCAACGGCGTGATGGGCAAGCTGCGGGCGCGCGAGATCGGCTTCGACGCCTGCATGTACATGCTCCACAAGACGTTCGGCGCGCCCAAGACGGGCGGCGGCGGGCCGGCGGTCGGGGCCTACGGCTGCACGGCCGAGCTGGCGCCGTTCCTGCCCGTGCCGGTCGTCGCCTTCGACGGCGAGCGGTACACGATGGACTCAGACCGGCCGCTCTCGATCGGCAAGATCCGCGAGTTCATGGGCAACCTGCCGGTCGTCGTGCGAGCCTACGCCTGGTCGCGCGGCATGGGCGCGGACGGCATCAACGAGGCGTCCGACCTGTCGGTGCTGGCCAACAACTACATGGCGAGCCGCATGACGGGCATCCGCGGCGTCACCATCTCGCACCCGCACATCACGCGCCACCGCATGGAGATGACGCGCTACAGCCTCGAGCAGCTGCGCGAGGAGACGGGCGTCGGCATCGGCGATGTCGCGAACCGGATGGCCGACTTCGGCATCGACGGCCCGTGGATGAGCCACCACCCGTGGATCATCCCGGAGCCGCTCACGCCGGAGGCGGGCGAGCTGTGGTCGCGCGAGGACATCGACGAGTGGATCGACGTGCTGGAGCGGGTCTGCGCCGAGGCGTACGCCGATTCCGACCTGGTCAAGTCCGCGCCGCATCGCTCGGTCATCCACCAGGTGGACATGTCGGGCGGCGAGGATCCCGATCGCTGGGCGACGACCTACCGGGCGTACAAGCGCAAGCACGGGATTCCGTCGCGCGCCCAAACGGTGCAATAGGATGCGGGCGGCCGCGTTTTCGGGCCGCCTGTCGACCATTCAGGGGTATCCGTGATCCAGACGCTCGAGGAGCTCGAACGGTCGATCCCGTTCGCACGCCGGCACATCGGTCCCTCGCCTGACGACCAGGCGCGGATGCTCGCCTTCCTGGGGTACGAGACGCTCGACGACCTGGCCGAGGCGTCCGTCCCCGACTCGATCATCCTCTCGAAGCCGCTCGATGTCCCGCATGCGCTGCCGGAGATCGATGTGCTCGCCGTGCTGCGCGAGATGGGGTCGCGCAACCGCGTCATGACCTCGATGATCGGGCTCGGCTACTACGGCACGCACACGCCGCAGGTGGTGCTGCGCAAGGTGCTCGAGAACCCCGCCTGGTACACGGCCTACACGCCGTACCAGCCGGAGATCTCGCAGGGCCGGCTCGAGGCGCTGCTGAACTTCCAGACGATGGTCTGCCGACCTGACGGGCCTGCAGACCGCCAACGCGTCGCTGCTCGACGAGGCGACCGCCGCGGCCGAGGCGATGACCGTCGCGCGGCGCGCGTCGAAGGTCGACTCGCACCGGTTCATCGTCGACGCCGACGTCTTCCCGCAGACGCTGGGCGTGATCCAGACGCGGGCCGAGCCGATCGGCATCGAGGTCGTGATCGCCGACCTCGTCGGAGGGGCTGCCCGAGGGCGACTTCTTCGGGGTGCTGGCGCAGTACCCGGGCGCGTCGGGGCGCATCGTCGACCTGCGCGGCGTCATCGAGGGCGCGCACGAGCGCGGCGCGATCGCGTGCGTGGGCGCCGACATCCTCTCGCTGGTGCTGCTGAAGCCGCCGGGCGAGATGGGCGCCGACGTGGTGTTCGGCTCCACGCAGCGCTTCGGCGTGCCGGTCGCGTTCGGCGGCCCGCACGCCGGCTACATGGCCGTGCGCCAGGGCCTCGAGCGGACGCTACCGGGCCGACTCGTCGGCGTCTCGGTCGACGCCGACGGCGCGCCGGCGCTGCGCCTCGCGCTGCAGACGCGCGAGCAGCACATCCGCCGTGAGAAGGCCACGTCCAACATCTGCACGGCGCAGGTGCTGCTGGCTGTGATGGCCTCGATGTACGCCGTCTACCACGGTCGCGAGGGCCTCGAGCTGATCGCGCGCCGCGTGCACCGCATGGCCGCGATCCTGGCCGAGGGCATCCGCCGCGGCGGCCTGACGCTGGTGCACGACCAGTTCTTCGACACCATCCAGGTGCGCGTGCCGTTCCACGCCGACGCCGTGCTGGCCGCCGCCCGCCAGGGTGGCGTGAACCTGTGGCGCGTCGACGCCGACACGGTCGCGATCGCGTGCGACGAGGTCACCGAGCGCGCGCAGGTGGAGGCCATCTGGGCCGCCTTCCGCGTGCGCGGCTCAGATCGACGAGCTCGACGCCGCCACGCACGATGCCCTGCCCGGCGGCGCTGCTGCGCAAGAGCGACTTCCTGACGCACCCCGTGTTCTCGGCGCACCGCTCCGAGACGCAGATGCTGCGCTACCTGCGCAAGCTGTCGGGCCGCGACGTGGCGCTCGACCGCTCGATGATCCCGCTCGGCTCGTGCACCATGAAGCTGAACGCGACCACCGAGATGCAGGCCGTGACGTGGCCCGAGTTCGCCGACGATCCACCCGTTCGTGCCGCTCGACCAGGCCGACGGCTACCTGTCCGCTGATCGACGACCTGGAGCGCTGGCTGGTCGCCATCACCGGCTACGACGCGGTCTCGCTGCAGCCGAACGCCGGCTCGCAGGGCGAGTTCGCCGGGCTGCTCGCGATCCGCGGCTACCACCGCTCGCGCGGCGACGAGCGAGCGCGACGTCTGCCTGATCCCGTCCAGCGCGCACGGCACCAACGCCGCCAGCGCGGTGATGGCGGGCATGCACGTCGTCGTGGTCGCCATGCGACGCGCACGGCAACGTCGACATCGCCGACCTCGAGGCGAAGATCGCCGAGCACGCCGACCACGCTGGCGGCGCTGATGATCACCTACCCGTCGACGCACGGCGTGTACGAGGAGACGGTCTCGGACATCTGCGAGATGATCCACGAGGCCGGCGGCCAGGTGTACGTCGACGGCGCCAACATGAACGCGCTGGTCGGCCTCGCGCAGCCCGGCAAGTTCGGCGCCGACGTGTCGCACCTGAACCTGCACAAGACGTTCTGCATCCCGCACGGCGGCGGCGGCCCCGGCATCGGCCCGGTCGGCGTGCGCAGCCACCTGCGGCCGCTTCCTGCCCAACCACCCGCTGCAGCCGGCGGCCGGCCCCTCGACGCGGCCCCGGCCCGGTCTCGGCCGCGCCCGTGGGGCTCGGCCGGGATCCTGCCGATCTCGTGGGCGTACATCCGGCTGATGGGGCCCGACGGACTGCGGCAGGCCACGCAGGTCGCGCTGCTGAACGCCAACTACATCGCGCAAGCGCCTGCAGCGACCACTACCCGGTGCTCTACACGGGCCGCAACGACCGCGTCGCGCACGAGTGCATCCTCGACCTGCGCACGATCACGAAGGAGACGGGCGTCACCGTCGACGACGTCGCGAAGCGCCTGATCGACTTCGGGTTCCACGCGCCGACGATGAGCTTCCCGGTGCCGGGCACGCTGATGGTCGAGCCGACCGAGTCGGAGGACCTGGGCGAGATCGACCGGTTCTGCGACGCCATGATCCGCGATCCGCGAGCGAGATCACGCGCGTCGAGCAGGGCGACTGGCCGACCGACGACAACCCGCTCACGAACGCGCCCCACACGGCGCAGATGCTGGTCGGCGACTGGCCGCACCCGTACACGCGCGAGGAGGCGTGCTATCCGGTCGGCGACGCTGTGGCAGGCCAAGTACTGGCCGCCGGTGCGCCGCATCGACGGCTCCGTACGGCGACCGGAACCTGATGTGCACGTGCCCGCCGATCGAGGTCCTCGCCGCCGCGGATTGACCGACGCGTGTCACATCTGGGCATGCTGCGGGCTCTACCGTGCATGATCGAGGTCGTGGAGCGCGAGGACCGGGCCACCGGCACCTACATAGAACGACTGTTCGAGCAGCACGAACGCCGGCTCGGACAATTCCTCGTCCACGTGGTGCGCGACCGCGCGCTCGCCGAGGACCTGCTGCAGGAGACGTTCCTCGCCGCCTGGCGAGCGCGGGACGAGCTCGATTCGGTCGTCAACCCCGAGGCCTGGCTGTTCGGCATCGCCCGGCACCGGGCGCTGCGGGCGCTGCGCGGCGCGCAGCGCCTGCGCCGGGCGCTGGAGCGCGTCGCGTCCGCTCCCCCGGCCGGCCCCGACGAAGGGCCCGGTCCGGCCGTCGACGTGCTGGCGCTCGTCCACCGCGTGCTCGGTCCCGAGGACCGGGCGCTGGTGGTGCTCCGGTACGTGCACGGGTTCGAATCGCCGGAGCTCGCCGAGATGACGGGCCGTTCGCCGGCGGCCATCCGCAAGCGCCTGGAACGGGCGCGGACGACGCTGCTGCAGGAGGCGACGCGATGACCACCGACCTGACACCCGAGGACGAGCGCGTCACCGAGCTGCTCGCGCCGCTGGCCGACATCCCGCCCGTCCCGCATCGCGAGCGCCGCTCGTCCGCGCGCCGGCCGTGGCTGCGGCCGGTGCTCGTCGCGGGGGGCTGCCTGCTGGCGCTCGGCGTCACGGGCGCCGCGATCGTCACCTCCGGCGGCGGCGGTGGCAGCGAGCCGACGCCGGCGGCCGGCACGACCGCGCCCGCCACGACGCCGCCGGCGACGACCGCGACTGCGACCAGCGCCGACCTCGGCGTGTTCTTCGTCCAGGACGGGCAGGCCGTGCGCGTGCCGGTGCCCGATCCGAACGCGGGCGAGCCCGATGCCGAGCGCCGCGCGGTCGAGGCGCTGCTGGCCGGCGAGCCCGCGGGCTACACGTCGGAGATCCCGGCGGGCACGACGCTCGAGTCGCTCGAGGTGGCCGACTCCATCGCCACGGTGGGGCTGAGCGGCGGCAAGCTGAACGAGAGCGCGCGGGAGCAGGTGGTCGCGACCCTGCTCGACACCGGCAGCATCCGGTGGGTGCGGTTCGGCGACGAGCCCGACCTCTACGACCGTGCCATCGCGGCCGGGAAGGGCGACGTCCAGGCCGCGCCGGTGGAGCTCGACCGGGCGGAGTCCTCGGGGCAGACCATCTCGTTCGCCGGCACGGCGAACGTCTTCGAGGCGAACGTCCAGCTGCGCGTCGTGCAGGGCACCGAGGAGCTCGCGGCGACGTTCGTGACGGCCACCTGCGGCACGGGCTGCCGCGGCTCGTTCGAGGGCACGATCGACGTCCCCGCGGGCACCGCACCGGATGCGGTGCGCCTGGAGGCGTTCACGATGTCGGCCGAGGACGGGTCGGTCCAGAACGTCGTCGGCCGGGACGTGACAGCCGCTTCGTAAGGCTGCTCGAGAGCCCGCCCCGGCCTCCACCGGGGCGGGCGAGGAAGGCGCCCGGCTCTGCCGGCACCCGGAGTCGGGCGCCTCCTACTTCGCCACTGCCTGCCGGGCCACCAGGCCCAGCATCACCGTCGTCAGCCTGGCCGCCGTCAGGGCGCCGATACCGCCCAGGTCGCGCTCGGCGAAGAACTCCACCAGGTTGAAGCCGGCGATCCGGCCGCGCTCCGCGGCACCTGTCAGCAGGTCGACGGCCTGGAAGTACGTGAGGCCGCCCGGCGCGGGGCCGATCGTGGCCGGCATGATCGCCGGGTCGAGCGCGTCGACGTCGAACGCCACGAACACCTCCGACCCGCGCGGGATCAGCTCCAGCACCGGCGCCACGCCGTGGGCGTGCAGGTCGCGGGCGGAGACGAACTCGACGCCCGCCGCGACCGCGTCGGCGTGATCGCCGACCCGGGCCGAGCCGATCGCCCGCTGGCCGACCTGGATGATGCGCTCGACGTGACCCATCTCGGAGGCGCGCCGCATGGTGGAGGAGAGGCCGAGATGCTCGCCCTGCACCTCCTCGCGCCAGTCGATGTGCGCGTCGATCTGCAGGATCGTCAGCGGCGGCCGGCCGGCGTAGGCCTCGAGCATCGGGATCGGCACGGAGTCGTCGCCGCCGAGCATCAGCGGCACCACGCCGCGGTCGAGCAGCGTGCCGACGGCCGCGCGGATCCGGTCGCGGCTCGCGGCATGGTCGGACTCGTCGGTGTCGACATCGCCGCAGTCGACCGCCGTCACCTCGCCGCCACCGAAGATCGCGCCGCCGAGGTCGAAGTCGATGTGCGCGAGGTTCGCGGCGTAGGGCGCGGCGCCGGCGCGGATCGCGGTGGGACCGTTGCGGCAGTACGCGCCCACCGCGGCATAGGGCGTGGCGGAGGCTGCGCCGATGATCGCCGCGGAGCCGGTCGCCTCGGCGACCGTGGCGGCGGGCAGGCCCATGAACGTCGTCGTGTCGACGGCGCCGAACATCGCGCCGATTGCCGGGGTTTCGCTCATCCCGGCATCATCGGGGATCATGTGCCCGATGTCGCGCCTCATCGACCCCGCCGACTCGGTGCTGATCGTGATCGACGTGCAGCCCGACTTCCTGACACGGGTGCAACCGGAGCTGAAGGACGGCCTGATCGAGCGGATCGCCTTTCTCGCCGGCACGGCCCGCTACGCCGGCATCCCGGTCATCGCCACGGTCGAGTCGCCCGAGCGGTGGGGCGAGCTGCATCCCGATCTGGCTCCGCACCTGGCGGGTGCGCCCGTGCTGCGCAAGGAGGTGTTCGGGCTCGGCGACGACGAGGGCGTGCTGCCGGTCGTCGAAGCCACGGGTCGGCGGACGGCGGTCGCTGACCGGGCTCGAGACCGACGTCTGCGTCGCCCACTCCGCGCTCTCGCTGCTCGACCGCGGCTGGCGCGTCGTGTGCGTCGGCGACGCCGTCGCCTCGCCCGGCACCGCCCACGAGGCGGGGCTGGAACGGATGCGCATCGCCGGCGTCGGCGTGCTGTGCACGAAGCAGGTGCACTACGAGTGGCTGCGCACCGTCGCCGCCGCGCAGGCGTTCCGGGCGGCGCACCCGACCCTCAGCGAGCCGCCCGGGGTCCTCCTCTAGAGTCGTCCCACGACCGGCCGTCCTCCGGCTGGTGGACGCATCGGCCGCGCGGGTGCGGCCGTCCGGCGGATGCCCCGCCGGCGCCGCCTGCGGGACGATCGCCGCGTGGCGATCCTCGCCCAGCATCCCGGCGATGCGCGCACGCAGGTGCTCGGCATGCTCGATCGCCGGGTCGCCGACGCGCTCAACCTCGGTGCGCAGGCCCGCCACGCCGGGTGGAACGTGGACGGCGCCGGCGCCGGCCCCGTGGCCGTGCGTCTCGCGGCGCTGGCGGCCCGGCTCGGGCTGCACGCGGAGCTGCTGGCCGAACGCTCCATCGCGCTCGGCGGAGCGCCCTGCGCCACCCCCGAGCGGGTCTTCGCCCGGAGCGGCGTCGCGCCGCTGCCGGACGAGAGCGCCCCGGCCCTGGCCGAGGCGATGATCGCCCGGCGGCTGGCCCGCTACGCCGCCGGCCTGGCCGATGACGGCGCCAGCGCGCAGGCCCTCGGGGACGATCTGACGGCCCGGCTCTGCCTCGAGCTGGCCGTCGTCGTCCCGACCTAGAACCCCCGCGCAGGCCGGGGCCGCGCTACCGGTGCCCCGCGCACCTACCGTGTGCCCGGGGAAGGACGAAGCAGGACCGATCGGGAGACGGCGCGGGGCCGGCCGAGACGACGGCCGCGCACGGCGGTTACGCGCGCAGCGGCCGCGTCGCGCTGACGTTCGGGGCGCTCGGCGTCGTGTTCGGCGACATCGGGACGAGCCCGCTGTACGCGATGCACGAGGTGTTCGCCGGCCCGCACCCGATGGGCCCCGATCCCGCCCGCGTCTACGGCGTGCTGTCGCTGGTGTTCTGGGCGCTGATGATCATCGTGACGCTCGAGTACATCGTGTTCGTGATGCGCGCGAACAACGACGGCGAGGGCGGCATCATGGCGCCCGGCGTCCCGGCCGAGGAGCAGCTGCGCATCACCGATCTCGGCCACGGGATCACGCGCATCGTGGCCCACCGCGGCTTCCAGGAGGCGGCGAACATCCCCGCCACGCTGGAACGGGCGCGCGAGCAGGCCGTCGACATCGACCCGGCCGAGGCGTCGTACTACCTCAACCACGTGACGATCTCGGCGGGGAGGAAGCCCGGCCTCGCGCGATGGCGGAAGGTGCTGTTCGCGACGCTCAACCGCAACGCCGGCGGTGCGGCCGAGTTCTTCGCGCTCCCGGCCGACCGCGTGGTCGAGCTGGGCACCCGCATCGAGCTCGAGGCCTGGTCAGAGGAGCGGGCGGACCTCGGCGGCGAAGCGCTCGACGGAGGCGGCGTCGGCCAGCAGCGAGATCATCGTCACGCCCGCGTCGCGCAGGCGGTGGAGCGTCTCGGCGATCGCCTCCGGCGGGCCCGACAGGGGCGCGCCGGGATCGGGCCGGTCGGCGAACACCAGCGGCTGCTCGCAGACCAGCAGCTCGTAGGACGCCGGGTCGCGCCCGGCCGCCTCGAGCTCGGCGCGGAAGCTGCGGAGCCACGCCAGCGAGCCCGCCAGCGACGAGTCGGAGAGGGCCGTCAGGATGGTCGCCCAGCCGTCGCCGAGCCGCTGCGCGCGGGCCCGGGCGGGCGCGGCGTGCCCGCCGAGGAGGATCGGGATCGGCCGGGTGGGCGCGGGGTTGAAGCCCGCGGCGTCCCACCGGTAGACGTTGCCGTCATACGCCGCCGGCGTGCCCGACCAGACCGTGCGCAGCGCCGCGACGTACTCGTCCATGCGCACCCCGCGGCCGGCGAACGGCACGTCGAGCGCGTCGAACTCCTCGCGCATCCAGCCGCTGCCGAGCCCGCAGATCAGCCGGCCCGGAGCGAACTGCTCGATGGTCGCGAGCACCTTGCCGAGCACGATCGGATGGCGGTACGGGGCGACGATCACCTGCGTGCCGATCTGGATGCGCGACGTGGCGCCCGCGAGCACGCCGATCACGCCGAGCGGATCCAGGAACGGGTCCTCGGCCACCAGCGGGTAGCCCGCGTCGTACGGGTACGTCGAGGTGAGCGTGACGGGCGTCAGGACGTGGTCGAACAGCCAGACGCTGTCGAACCCGTGCTCCTCCGCGTGCACGGCCCGCGCGCGGACGTCGGCGGCGGTGACGCCGGAGCCGGCGTGGTCGAGCTGCAGTCCGACGTGCACGGGCGGGACCCTACTCCAGCGGCCCGGTCGCCGCTTCGGTCGCCGCCAGCAGCGCGCCGGAGCGGACCAGCCGCTCGGCGACCGCGAGCTCCGGTGCCAGGAACCGGTCCGGGCCGGGGCCCGCGACCTCGGCCCGGAGCGCCGCCAGCGCCGCCGCCGTGGCGGCGCCCGGCTGCAGCGGCGCGCGCAGGTCGAGCCCACGGGCCGCGCACGACACCTCGACCGCCAGGATGCGGCCCAGGTTGGCGACCGACTGGCGCAGCTTGCGGGCCGCGCCCCAGCCCATCGAGACGTGGTCCTCCTGCATCGCGCTGGTCGGCAGCGAGTCGACGCTGGCGGGCGCGGCGAGGCGCCGGTTCTCGGCCACCATGCCGGCCTGCGTGTAGTGGGCGATCATCATGCCGCTGTTGACGCCGGCGTCGGTGGTCAGAAACGGCGGCAGGCCCTGCGAGCGGGTGGCGTCGAGCAGCCGGTCGGTGCGGCGCTCGGCGATCGCGCCGATCTCGGCCGCGGCGATGGCGAGGAAGTCGCAGACGAAGCCGAGCGGCGCGCCGTGGAAGTTGCCGCACGACTCGACCCGGCCGTCGGGCAGGATCATCGGGTTGTCGATGGCCGAGCGCAGCTCGATCGTGGCCACGCTTGCGGCGTGGGCGACGGTGTCGCGGGCCGCGCCGTGCACCTGGGGCGTGCAGCGCAGCGAGTAGGCGTCCTGCACGCGCGTGTCGCCGTAGCGATGGCTGGCGACGATCTCGGACCCGGCCAGCAGGCGCCGCAGGTTGGCCGCGGACGCCACCTGCCCGGCGTGCGGCCGCAGCGCCTGCAGCTCGGCCGAGAAGGCGCGGTCGGTGCCGAGCAGCGCCTCGACCGTCATCGCCGCCGCGATGTCGGCGGTCTTCACGAGCACGTCCAGATCGGCCAGGGCCAGCACCAGCATGCCGAGGATGCCGTCGGTGCCGTTGATCAGCGCGAGGCCCTCCTTGGCCGTCAGCACCGGCGGCTCGATGCCGGCCTCCGTCAGCACGTCGGCGGCCGGGCGGCGGTGCCCGTCGGCATCCCACACCTCGCCCTCGCCGATCAGCGCCAGCGCGGCGTGGGCGAGCGGCGCCAGGTCGCCCGAGGCGCCCAGCGAGCCGTGCTCGTAGACGACCGGCGTGATGCCGGCATTCAGCAGCGCCAGCATCGTCTCCGCCACCACCGGCCGCGCGCCCGAGAACCCGAGCGCCAGTGAGCGGGCGCGCAGGAACACCATGGCGCGCACCACCTCCCGCTCGACCGGCTCGCCCATGCCCGCCGCGTGCGAGCGCACCAGGGCGCGTTGCAGCTCCTCGCGGCGGTCGGCCGGGATCGGCGTGTTGGCGAGCGAGCCGAATCCGGTCGACACGCCGTAGACGGGCTGATCCGAGTGCGCCAGTCGCGCCACGATCTCCGCGCTGGCCTCCATCGTGGCCCGGGCCGCATCGGAGAGGACCGCCCGGGTGCCCGCACGGGCTATCCGCACCACGTCCTGCGGAGACGGGCCACCGGGGATGAGTTCGACGGTAGTCACGAGCACAGGACGATAAGGCAGGATCCTGGATCCAGTTGCTTGACCAAACGATCAACACCGTGCCACGATCGCCCCGGGAACCCTACGGAGGAGTACTGGATGGCCGCTACTGCTGAAGCGGGACACGACCTCGAGCTGCGTCATGGCTCGATCGGTCTCGCTGACGTCCTTTTTCAAGCTATTACCTATATGGCGCCGGGCGTCGGCCTGGCGTTCTCGATCGGCATCGCCGTGCCGATCTCGGGCGCGACGCTGCCGTTGTCGGTCATCGTGGCGCTCGCCGCGTGCACCTTCTGCGCGGTCGCGATTGGCCAGCTGGCCAAGCACATTCCGTCGGCCGGCGGTCTCTACACGTATGCCGCCCGCGGCATCGGCCCGAAGTCGGGCTTCCTGGTCGGCTGGTTCTATGTCGCGTTCGGCATCTTCCTGCCGGGCTCGCTGCTGGCGCTGGGTGGCTGGTTCCTCGACGGCTTCATGGATCGTGAGGTCGGCTTCGCGCCGGGTTGGTGGTTCTGGGGGCTGATCTTCGCGGGCATCATCTTCTGCCTGACGTTCTTCGACGTCCGGGTGTCGGCGAAGGCCACGGTCATCCTGGGCGCGGTCGAGATCATCGTGTTCTTCGCGCTCGGCGCCTGGATGATCGTGAGCGAGACGAACTCCACCGCTCCGTTCACGCCCTCCGAGGGTGCGAACGGCTGGGCGGGCATCTTCCAGGGCGCGGTGTTCGCGATCCTGGCGTTCATCGGGTTCGAGGCTGCCTCGGCGCTCGGTGAAGAGGCGAAGAACCCGCGACGCACGGTGCCGCTGGGCGTGATCGGCTCGTGCGTGCTGGTCGGTGTGTTCTACGTGTTCATGACGTACGCGTGGAACGTCGGCGCGAAGATGGACATCGTCGGCCACAACACGGCCAGCGCGAACTCCGACTGGGACGCGTTCGGCAACGAGTACTGGGGCACCGCCGGCGCGTGGATCATCGCCTTCGCCCTGGTCAACTCGGTGATCGCGTGCGGCACGGCCGCCACGAACAACGCCTCGCGCGTGTTCTTCGCGATGGGCCGCACCGGCAACGCACCGTCCTACCTCGGCCGGGTGCACCCGAAGTACAAGTCGCCCTACCTGTCGGTGATCACCGTGCTGACCGTCACGGGCATCGTCGCCTACGCCCTCGCGTTCTGGCTCGGTGACATCCTCGGGCCCGGCACCGAAGGGCTCGCGGGCTTCGTCGTCGAGGCGACGTTCTTCACCGTCGTCGCGATCATGATCTACATCATCTCGTGCATCGCCTGCATCGGCTACTTCTCGAAGGGCGGCCGCGCGGTGCGGAGCACGTTCCTGCACGTGGTGGTGCCGGTGATCGGCGTGTTCGCGTTCATCCTGCCGCTGTACACGCAGTACTTCAATCTGACTGCGCTGTTCGACGGCGAGTTCTTCACCTGGGCCTACAAGGACGAGGCGGGTGGGAACATCTTCTTCGACAAGGCAGCCCCGGCCACCATCGCGGTGATGGGCGTCCTCGTGTGGGTGATCATCGGAGTGATCCTTTCGCTGTACCTCGGCAAGACGCGACCCGAGACGCTGGCCCGCGCCACGCAGGCGTTCGGCGGCGAGCTCGAGGACGACGACAGCGACAATCCGGATCCGCAGGCGCACTCGATGTCCATCACGCACTAAGTCGAGTTCGCTCGGAGTACGACATGCATCGGTGGGTTCCGTGTCACGGGTAGGTGACACGGAGCCCGCCTGCGCATGGATCCAGGATCCCCCCCTCTTGACCTGACCGTCTTCGGCGTGGCAGGATCGCGTCGGTTGGGAAACCCTACGGGAGGGAGTTCTGGATGGCGGCTGCGGCTGAAACCGGGCACGACCTCGAGCTGCGTCATAGCTCGATCGGGCTCGCAGACGTTCTCTTTCAAGCCATTACGTACATGGCGCCGGGCGTTGGCCTGGCGTTCTCCATTGGCATCGCGGTGCCCATTTCGGGCGCGACGCTGCCGTTGTCGGTCATCGTGGCGCTCGCCGCGTGCACCTTCTGCGCGGTCGCGATCGGCCAGCTGGCCAAGCATATTCCGTCGGCCGGCGGTCTCTACACGTATGCCGCTCGCGGCATCGGCCCGAAGGCGGGCTTCCTGGTCGGCTGGTTCTATGTCGCGTTCGGCATCTTCCTGCCGGGCTCGCTGCTGGCGCTGGGTGGCTGGTTCGTCGACGGCTTCCTGGATCGTGAGACCGGGTTTGCCCCCGGCTGGTGGTTCTGGGGGCTGATCTTCGCGGGCATCATCTTCTGCCTGACGTTCTTCGACGTCCGGATGTCGGCGAAGGCCACGGTCATCCTGGGCGCGGTCGAGATCATCGTGTTCTTCGCGCTCGGCGCCTGGATGATCCTGACCGAGACGAACTCCACCGCTCCGTTCACGCCCTCGGACGGTGCGAACGGCTGGGCGGGCATCTTCCAGGGCGCGGTGTTCGCGATCCTGGCGTTCATCGGGTTCGAGGCTGCCTCGGCGCTCGGTGAAGAGGCGAAGAACCCGCGGCGCACGGTGCCGCTGGGCGTGATCGGCTCGTGCGTGCTGGTCGGCCTGTTCTACGTGTTCATGACGTACTCGTGGAACGTCGGCGCGAAGTTGGACATCGTCGGCCACAACACGGCCAGCGCGAACTCCGACTGGGACGCGTTCGGCAACGAGTACTGGGGCACCGCCGGCGCGTGGATCATCGCCTTCGCCCTGGTCAACTCGGTGATCGCGTGCGGCACGGCCGCCACGAACAACGCCTCGCGCGTGTTCTTCGCGATGGGCCGCACCGGCAACGCACCGTCCTACCTCGGCCGGGTGCACCCGAAGTACAAGTCGCCCTACCTGTCGGTGATCACCGTGCTTGCCGTCACGGGCACCGCGGCCTATGCGATCTCGTTCTACTTCGGCGACATTCTCGGACCTGGCACCGAGGGGCTCGTCGGCTTCGTCGTCGAGGCGACGCTGTTCACGGTGATCGCGATCCTGATCTACATGGTGTCGTGCGTCGCGTGCATCGGTTACTTCTCGAAGGGCGGTCGCGCATCGAGGAACATGTTCCTGCACGTGATCGTGCCGGTGATCGGCGTGATCGCGTTCATCCTGCCGCTGTACACGCAGTACTTCAACCTCTCTGCGCTGTTCGACGGCGAGTTCTTCACCTGGGCCTACAAGGACGAGGCGGGCAACAACGTCTACTTCGACAAGGCGTTCCCGGCCACGTGGTCGATCATGGGCGCGATCGTCTGGGTGATCGCCGGGACGATCCTCGCCCTGTACCTCGGGAAGACGCGACCCGAGACACTCGCCCGCGCCACCCAGGCGTTCGGCGGCGAGCTCGACGACGACGACAGCGACAATCCGGATCCCCAGGCGCACTCGATGTCGATCACGCGCTAGGCACGAGCGCGTCGTACGACTCAGGGCCCCGTGCTCCCTCGTGGAGCACGGGGCCCTACTTCGTGCGCGCGAATCGGCCATGTTCGGGCGCACGCATGTTCCGTGCACGTTTTCGTGCCTGGCACCGAACGGTCGATCGTGGCGCAGTCCTGCGCGGGGATTTCACACTTCCGGCACGGTCCGCGCAGGAGTGGCGCGAGACACGTGGCTGCGAGGTGTCACGGAAGGCGCGCGGAGTCGCACGAGAGCATCACGCGCGACGGAGATCTCGTCACGCGTTTCTCGCTGGAAAACGCTCGGTCGAGACGTGGCCGGCTTGCGTCAGGGCGATGCCAGGTGCACCCGCCGGCTCCGGCGGACGCTCCACTCCCGTCGTGGCGTCCGGTGGTGGGTTCGTGCATAGACTCCGGTTGATGCAGGTCGCAGCGCCCCCGATCCGCCCCCTGGCGCTGCTCGTCGGCACGGTCGCGCTGCTCGAGACGCTGCTGCTCTCGGCGCTGGCCCCGCTGCTGCCGCAGTTCGAGGAGCAGCTCGACCTGACGAAGGCGCAGGTCGGCCTCCTGAACGCGGCGTACCCGCTCGGGACGTTCATCGTCGCCGTCCCGGCCGCGCTGCTCGTGGCCCGCATCGGGATCCGGACGGCCGTCGCCGGCGCGCTGGTGCTGCTGGCCCTCTCGACGGTCGCGCTCGGACTGCTCGACTCCTACCCGGGGCTGGTCGTGGCGCGGTTCCTGCAGGGGGCGGCCGGCGGTGGCATCGCCTGGCCGCTGGCGACCGCGTGGCTGACGTCGGAGACGCCGCCCGAGCGGCGCGGGCGCGTGCTCGGCGCGGTGATCGGCATCTCGATCTTCGGCGCCACCCTCGGACCCGTCCTCGGCGCCATCGCGACCGCCAGCCGCCCGGCGACGTTCCTGGCGCTGGCCGCGGTGGTGTGCGGCGCGATCGTGCTGCTCGGCCGCCTCCGGTCGCCGCCGATCCAGCACGCCTCGGGCATGCGGGCCTTCCGCGCGGCGCTGACCAACCGCGCGGTCCTGCTCGGCCTGTGGTTCGTGATCATTCCGGGCGCACTGTTCGGCATGCTCGGCACGCTGCTGCCGCTGCAGCTCGACCGGCTCGATGTCGGCCCGGCCGGCATCGCCCTGGTGTTCGTGGTGTCCGCCGCCCTCGGCGCGGGCGTCACGACCGTGACGGGCCGGATCGTCGACCGGCGCGGGCGCATCCCGCCGCTGCGCGTCGCGGTCGTCCTGTCGCCGATCGCGGCCGTGGTGCTGCCGCTGCTCGAGCAGCCGCTGCTGGTCGCCATCTGGGCCGTGATCGGAATCGGCGTCTGGGACATCTTCTGGCCGCCGGCGATGGCGCTGCTGGCCGACGGGGCCGAGGAGGTGCAGGTCGAGCAGACCTTCGCGTTCGCGCTCCAGGCGATGGCCTGGGGCCCCGGCGCGTTCATCGGCTCCGTCGGCGGCGGCGTGCTGGCGGAGGTGGCCGGCGACGTCGCGGCCTGGTCGGTGATGGCCGCGGTCTGCCTGGCGTCGCTGCCGCTGCTCAGACGTCGCGGCTGACGGAACGTTGTAGAACGGTCGACGCAGCCCGGAGACCGCTGCGCAGCGCTCCCTCCATCAGTGACGCCCACGGGCCGGCCGTGTGCTCGCCGGCGAACACGAGCGGGCCGGCGCCGGCCGGCATGGTGTCGAGATCGCCGGGCAGCATGCGCGGGCTGTTGACCGAGTTCGCGCCGAGCGACCAGGGATCGTCGCGCCACGACGACAGGTCCCCGCTGCTCGACTCGACGTCCAGGTCGAGGTCGGGTCGCAGCCCGGCGACGCGGTTCGCCCAGACGGTGGGTCCTCGATCGATCTGGAGTGTGTCGAGCGCCGGGGCAGACCCTGCGAACGCGCCGCAGAACGGCAGCGGGCGGCCACCCGGGCCGAGGCCGGTGAACGTCCAGTATCGGTCGGGCACGCTCATGACGGCACTCGGCGGCGCGGGCGAGCGGAGCGGGATGAAGCACTTGGCCGCATGGCCGTAGACGACCCGGGCGAGCGCGTCGGCGAGCGGCTGCGGCAGCGCCGGCGCGAACGCGATGCGGCCGAGGACGCTGGCCGGGACGGCGATCACGACGCGATCGGCCTCGACCTCGTCACCGTCGGCTCGCACGCGCACGCCGGTGTCGCTCCACGCCACCCGGTCGACGGCCGACGGACGTCGGCACGGCTCGCCCGAGCGTCGCAGCGAGCGACGGCGAGTCGCTGGTTGCCGCCGTCGACGGTATGGCTCGGGTACTGCCCGAAGTCTGCCGTTGCTCAGACGTCGCGGCTGAGCACGTCGGCGAGCGTCTCGGCGCGCCGCACGAACGCCGCGTCGGTGCCGTCCACCAGCACGGTGCCGGGGCGGGGGAGGGCGTTGAAGTTCGCGGCCGACACCTCCTCGTAGCAGCCGGTGCCGAGGAACGCGATCACGTCGCCCGTCCCGACCTCCGGCAGCGCCTCCTGCTCGATCAGCTGGTCCCAGTTGCACGAGCACCCGACGACGTCGGCGTGCTGCACGGGCGGCTCGTCGGCGCGGTCGGCCACGACGGCCCGGAAGCGCGTGTGCTCCGTGACGACGTCGGAGAGGAACACGTCGGCGGTGTCGACCTCGACCCACGCCCACGGCAGCGGCGCCGCCTGCCGCTTGACGCGCGTCACGCGTGCGAGGTGGATGCCCGTGTCGGCGAACAGCGCGCGGCCCGGCTCGATCTCCAGCAGCACGCCCGCGAGCGGCAGCCCGTGCCGGGCGGCGGCGCGGCGCAGCGCCTCGGTCGTGGCCGCGGCGTACTCCTCGACCGGGCGCACGTCGCGGGTCTTCGCGACGCGTTCGATCTGGCCGCCGACGCCGTCCAGCGACGACGGGAAGCCGCCGCCGAGGTCGATCTCCCGCGGCGTCCAGCCGTGCCAGCCGTCGCGCAGCGCCGCGATCGTCTCGACCGTCGCGGTCGCGATCGCCTCCCAGAAGCCCAGCGCGGCGGAGTGCCGCGCGGCGTGCTGGTGCACGCCGGCGAGGTCGACGTGGGGCGCGAGCTCGCGCGGATCGATCGCCAGCAGGTCGGCCACCGGCACGCCGGGCTTGTAGACCTGCGTCGCCACCCCGATCGGCACCTCGTCGCCGATGAAGTCGCTCGGCGCCGTGTACGCCGTCAGGTCCGGGCGGATCCGGATCCGCACGTGGGCCGGGCGGCCCGCGGCTGCGGCCGCGTCGCGGATCTCGCCCAGCTCGTCGACGTGGTCGACCGTGATGCGCACGCCGCGCGCCACCGCGTCGGCGATGTGCGCGGGCCGCTTGGAGCCGTTCAGCGACATCAGCTCGGGCGGGATGCCGGCGCGCAGCGCGATCTCGAGCTCGTGGTGGCCGAACACGTCGCAGCCGACGCCCTCGGCCGCCAGCAGCCGCCAGACGGCGGTGATGTTCTGGCCCTTGAGCGCGGGCAGCAGCTGGAACGGCCCCTCGCGCCAGGCCGCCGACCAGGCGGCGGTGAAGCTCGCCACGTTGCGCCGCAACGTGCCCGCCGAGACGACGTACAGCGGCGTGCCGAACCGCTCCGCGAGGTCGTGGGCGTCGCATCCCTCCACCGCCAGCCGGCCGTCGCGCACGGCGATGTCGAGGTCAGCCCGGTTCATCGCAGTGAGCGTATCCTCTCGGCCATGCCGACGCCGTACCGATCCCCCTGGGCCACCGACGAGCACGAGCTGTTCCGCGCCACCGTGCGCGACTTCGCGGCGAAGGAGCTGCTGCCGCACGAGGAGCGATTCATCGAGCAGGGCCACATCGACCGCGACGTGTGGACGAAGGCGGGCGCGGCCGGGCTGCTCGGCTGCGACATCCCCGAGGAGCACGGCGGGCTGGGCGGCGACTTCGGCCACGAGTGCGTGGTCTACGAGGAGATCTGGCGAACCGGGTTCTCGGGCTTCGGCAAGGCCGTGCACGAGATCGCGGGCCGGTACGTCCTCGACTACGCGACCGACGCGCAGCGGGCCGACTGGCTGCCGCGGATGGTGACCGGCGAGCTGGTCGGGGCGATCGCGATGTCGGAGCCGGGCGCCGGCTCGGATCTGCGCGGCATCGCCACCAGCGCCGTGCGCGACGGCGACGACTTCATCGTCAACGGCTCGAAGACGTTCATCACGAACGGGCTCCTGGCGAATCTCCTGATGACCGTCGTGCGCACCGACCCCGATGCCGGCTCGAAGGGCTACACGCTGCTGATGATCGAGACGGACGGGCTCGAGGGCTTCCGCCGCGGCAGCCTCCTGAAGAAGATCGGCCAGAAGGCGCAGGACACCTGCGAGCTGTTCTTCGAGGACTGCCGGGTGCCGGCGAGCGTCAGCCTCGGCGACGGCCAGGGGCCTCTACCAGCTGATGGCCTCGCTGGCGTACGAGCGGACGATCGTCGCCATCAAGTCGATCGCCGCGATCGAGTGCGCCGTGCGCGAGACGCTCGCGCACACGAAGGCGCGCGAGGCGTTCGGCAAGCCCCTCTTCGACCTGCAGAACACGCGGTTCAAGCTCGCGGAGGCGCAGACGGCGGCGACGATCGGCCGCGTCTTCACCGACCACTGCGTGCAGCGCGTCATGGACGGGACGCTCGATGCGGAGACGGCGGCGATGGCCAAGTGGTGGATGACGGAGCAGCAGTGCCGCGTCGTCGACGAGTGCCTGCAGCTGCACGGCGGGTATGGCTACATGGTCGAGTACCCGATCGCGCGCCTGTACGCCGACGCCCGCGTACAGCCCATCTACGCGGGCGCGAACGAGGTCATGAAGGAGCTGATCGCGCGGTCGCTGTGAGGCGCCCCAGGCGACGGGCCATGCGCTAACCTCGCGGGCATGACCGAGCTGCACGATGTGATCGTGGTCGGCGGGGGCATCGCGGGCCTCGCGGCGGCGTGGGACCTGCGCAACCGCCACGTCGTGGTGCTCGAGGCGGCCGACCGCGTCGGCGGGCGCATCCGTTCCGAGTCGCGGGGCGACCACTGGATCAACCTGGGCGCGCACGTGTTCGCGGGCGCCGGGTCGGCCAGCGACCGCCTGATCCGTGACACCGGCGTCGAGATCGTGCCGGTGACCGGGCGCCTCACCTCGATCGCGATGAACGGCGTGTTCCTCAACTCCGGCCCCGTCGAGACCCTCCCGTTCCGGATCCCGATGGCGGCCGCCGACCGGCTGGCGCTGCTCCGCACCGGCGCCCGGCTGCGGGTTGAGGTGGAGAAGCTGAAGCGGCTCTCGAAGCCGCGTCCGGGCGAGACGGCGCGCGAGACCGAGCTGCGCACCATGGGCTACCTCGCGGACCGCTCGTTCACCGACTGGACGGGCGAGCTGCCGCCCGATGCCGACGCGATGTTCCGTGCCACGATCACGCGGTCGACGGCCGAGTCCGAGCAGCTCACCGCGGGCGCGGGCATCCACTTCTTCGCGCTCGTGTGGACGAAGGGCGGCGGCCTCTCGAACAACATCATGGGCGGCTCCCAGATGCTGCTCGACGCGGTCGCGCGCGAGCTCGACGGCAAGATCCAGCTCTCGACGCCCGTCGAGGAGGTCGTGCAGCACGCCGACCACGTGGTCGTCCGCCACGCCGGCGGCGAGCTGCGGGCGCGCCAGGTCGTGATGGCGACGCAGGCCTACGAGACGGTGCGGATCGTGCAGGACCTGCCGGCGGCGACGTCCGAGGCGCTCGGCGCCGTGCCGTACGGGCCGCTGATCGTGATGGGGCTCCTGACCGACGAGACGCAGCCCATGCCGTACGACGACCTGTACGCGCTGGCGACGCCCAAGCAGCCGTTCAACATGCTCTTCAACATGTCGAACATCCTGCGCCGGCCCGGCCGGCCCCGGGTGCCGGGCGGCAGCCTCTTCATCTATCGCAACGGCGACCGGGGCGCGTGGAAGTACCTCGAGATGTCGGATGAGGAGGTCGAGCGCGAGTGGGTCGACGCGCTGACCGGTCTCTTCCCCGACCTGCGCGGGCACGTGAAGGAGACGATGATCCTGCGCATGCCGCGCTCGCTGCCGTACCCGAGCCCGGGCTACGACCGCGTGCTGCGCACCCTCGCGCAGCCGCTCGGGCGGATCCACCTCGCGGGCGACTACCTGGGCGGCTCGTACACCGAGACCGCGATCGGCTCCGGCCAGGCAGCGGCTCTCGCCGTGCGCACGGCGCTGCAGACCGCGAGCGTCCCGGTCGGCTGATCCCGTGCCGCCGCGCGCCGGCCGTGCGGTCGAGGTGTTCGGCGCCGCGCTCCGGCTCGGGCTGACGTCGTTCGGCGGCCCGACCGCGCACATCGGCTACTTCCGCGCGGACTACGTCGACCGGCGGCGCTGGCTCGACGACGACGACTTCGCCGACCTGGTGGCGCTCGTGCCAGTTCCTGCCCGGCCCCGCATCGAGCCAGCTCGGCGTCGCGATCGGCATGCTGCGCGCCGGGCCCGCTGGGCGGCCTGGCGGCGTGGCTCGGCTTCACCCTGCCGTCGGCGGCGCTGCTGATCGCGTTCGCGTACGGCGTCGGCGGCTCCGACGTGGCGGCGGACGGCTGGGTGCACGGCCTGGAGCTCGCCGCCGTCGCCGTCGTCGCCCTCGCGGTCTGGCAGATGGCGCGCGGCCTGGCCCGCGGTCTCGTGCGCGGCGCGCATCGCGGTCGCGGCCGCCGCGGTGCGTGCTGGCGTGGGGCGGTGCGCTCGCGCAGGTGCTGGTCATCGCCGGCGGCGCGCTCGTCGGGTGGCGCTTGCTGCGCGTGCGAGCGGCGCGGCGCCGACGCGGCCGCCGCTCGACTTCGGCGTGTCGCGCCGCGTCGCCGTCGCGGCCGTCTGCCTCGCGGCCGGGCTGCTGGCCGTGCTGCCGCTGGCGCGCCGGGCGACCGACAGCCACGCCGTCGCGCTGTCCGCCGACCTGTACCAGTCCGGCGCGCTGGTGTTCGGCGGCGGCCACGTGGTGCTGCCGCTGCTGCACGAGCGCTCGGTCGCGCAGGGCTGGGTCTCCGAGGCCGACTTCGTGGCCGGCTACGGCGCCGCGCAGGCGGTTCCCGGGCCGCTGTTCACGTTCGCCGGCTACCTCGGCGCCGTCGGCGAGCCGGCGCCGAACGGCGTCGCCGGCGGCAGCCTCGCGCTCGTCGCGATCTTCCTCCCCGGGCTGCTGCTGGTGGTCGGCGCCGCCCCGTTCTGGGCCTCGCTGCGGGCGCGCCCGTGGACGGCCGCGGCGCTCGCCGGCGTCAACGCGGCGGTGGTCGGGCTGCTGTTCGCGGCGCTCTGCCGGCCACTGGTCTCCACGGCGATCGCCGACGCCGGCGACGTGGCCGTGGCCGTGGCGCGGTCGGCCTGCTGGCCGTCGTGCGCGTGCCGCCGTGGGCGGTGGTCGCGGCGTGTGCGGTGGCGGGGCAGCTGCTGGTCTGACGGGCGGCCCGCGCCCGCGCATACTGTCGGCATGTCCGCAGCACCCGTCAGCGACCGAGCGGCACGGGGCGGTCCTCGAGATCGTGCTCGACCGGCCGCCCGTGAACGCCATCGACCAATCGCTCGCCGACGCCCTCTACGCCGCCTTCACCGGCTTCCGCGACGACCCCGGGCTCGCCACCGCCGTGCTGATCGGCGGCGGCCACCGCGCGTTCTCGGCCGGCTGGGATCTCGAGTGGGTGCGGGGGCTCGTGGACCGCGGGATCGGCGGCGACGATCTCGTCGGCAACGCCGGTCGGCTGTGGGCGGCCTTCACCGAGCTGCTGGATCCGCTCGGCCTGACGTGGATCGAGGACCCGCTGCCCGACGATGCGCTGGCCGGTCTCCCGCGCCTGGCCGCCTCGCTGTCCACGCCGATCTGCACGGGCGAACGTCTCGCCGGAATCGACGCGTTCACCCGCCTCATCGACGGCGGCGGCCTCGGGTTCTGTCACATCGACGTCGCCTGGTGCGGTGGTGTCACGACGGTGCACGAGGTCGCGGCGCTGGCCACACCCGAGGGTTGCCGCTCGCGCTCCATGACTTCTCGGGTCCTGTCGCGCTCGCGACGAGCCTCCACCTGGGCCAGGCCGTCCCGGGTCAGGTCGTCGTGGAGTTCTCGCGGCAGTCGGCGAGGTACGCCGCGATCGGCTCGGCCATCCCGCCGCTGCAGGCCGAGTCGTCGCTCGGCCCGGGCACGGGATGGAGCTCACGCGCGCCGACCTCGCGGCGCGACGCGTCGCCGTCTGCTCTGACACGGCGTCGCCCGGCGGCGGTCAGCCCGCGCCGGTGCGGAAGGCGACGTCGATCGGCAGGTGCGCCGTGTTCTGCAGGATCGCCTTCGCCATCTGCACCGTCTCGGCCGGGGCCTCGGCGATCGCCGCGGCCAGGGCGAGGGCGTGGGTTCGCAACTCGGCGAGCGGCACCACGTCGCGCACCAGCCCGTGCCGTTGCGCCTCCTGCGCCGACAGCCGCCGGCCGGTCAGCACCAGATCGGCCGCCAGCGACGGTCCCAGCCGCCGCGGCAGCCACTGCAGGCCGCCGGACGACGGCAGGATGCCGAGCCCGACCTCGGTCAGCCAGAACTCGACGTGCTCGGCGGCGACCACGATGTCGCATGACAGGACGAGCTCGAAGCCGCCGGCGACGGCGGGCCCGTCGACCGCCGCGATGACCGGCTTGTGCAGGTCCCACAGCTCGGTGAAGCCGCCCCAGCCGCCGGGCGTCATGCCGACCTCGTCGCCGCCGACGGCCGCCGGCTTCAGGTCCCAGCACGGCCGAGAACGCGCGGTGGCCGCCGCCGATCAGCACGGCGGTGGCCAGCGACTCGTCGTCGCGGAACCCGGTGAAGGCGGCATACAGGGCGTCGGCGAGCGACTGGTCGATGGCGTTCACGGGCGGCCGGTCGAGGACGCATCTCCAGGACCGCCCGTGGCGCTGTGTCCGGACGGGCGGGGCTGGGCATGCCGACAGTATGGGCGGATGAGCGTTTCGGTGCCTGGTGCGAAAACGACACCGACCCGGCGCCGTGTCGTATTGGCTGCCTGCAGGAACACGCACCGAGCAACGGCTGCGCTGGGCCTCGTCGCGGTTGTGGATGGGGCCAATGTCCGTTTTTGCACCGCGTGCCAAATCGGACATCGGCGATGGGACCCATGTCCGTTTTTACACCGCGTGCGAAATCGGACATCGATGGACGACGCCGTGTCGTTTTGGTGCATGGTGCGAATACGACACGACTTCTCGCCGTGTCGTTTTGGCGCCTGGCACGAATACGACGCCGGCGACGGGGCGACACCGTCCATTGCCAGTGGACGGTTTCAGCGAAACCGTCTATCGTCTGTCGTCGGTTATGTACGAGGACATCGGCCACTGCGAACCGGCGCCCGCGGCCTCGCTCGAGCGGGCGCGCCGGTTCATCAACACCGCCAACCACCTGCACGACCGCGAGTACCTGCCGGACGCTGCGACGTTCCAGCGCGTCTGCCTCGAGCTCGACCTGCCCGACCCCGGCCTCGTCGACGACGCCGACCTGCAGCGCGTGCGGTCGGTGCGGGAGGCGTTGCGCGCGCTCGCGGCGACCCACAACGACGGGCCGGCGGTGGCGACCGCCGAGGTGCTGGCCGAGCAGGCGCACCGCAGCGGGCTGCGGATCTCGTTCGCCTGCGACGCGGCACCGATCCTCGTGACGGCGGACGGTGCCGACGGCGCGCTCGGCACGGTGCTCGCGGCGATCGCCGAGTCGATGCGCGACGGCCACTGGCAGCGCATGAAGGCCTGCCGCAACGAGCGCTGCCGCTGGGTGTTCTACGACCACTCCCGCAACCGCACGGGAACGTGGTGCTCGATGCGCGTCTGCGGCAACCGCCACAAGGTCCGGGCGCACCGCGCCCGGCACGCGGCCGCCGGATGACGACGGTGCTCGCACTCGCCGTCGCGCGCCTGCGACGGCGGCCCGGCCGCGGCCTGCTGACGGCCCTCGGCGTGGCGCTGGCCGCCGCGGCGCTGATCGCGACCCTCGCCATCCGCACGCTCGCCGGCGACGTGGCGCTGCGCCAGTCGATCACGGTGCTCCCCGTCGGTGACCGCTCGGCCACCGTCTCGCGCTCGCAGGCGTCGGAGGATCTGCCGGGCCTCGAACGCACCGCGCGCGCCGCGCTCGCCCGCCTCGGGACCGCCCGTGTGCGCAGCGAGACGATGCTGCGGGTGCTGTCCGACAGCAAGGGAGGCGTCTTCCGCCTCGCCGCCGTCGAGGACGCACCGTCGGCCGTGCGCCTCACGTCGGGCCGGCTGCCGCGGCCCTGTAGCGGCGGCACCTGCGAGGTGCTGCTGATCGGCACCGCCCAGCCCGATCTCGACGCCGGGCTCGGCATCGAGATCGTGGGCCGCGCAGTGCTGACCGACCCCGTGGTGCTGGCCGGCACGTTCGATCCCGGGCCGGAAACGCCGGTGCTCCTGACGTCCGACCTCGAGGGGATCGCGCGGCACGAGCCGGTGATCCTGATCCAGCGCAGCTACGGGTGGGTTGCGCCGCTCGACGCCTCGGCGCTCCGCGTCGCCGGCCTGCCCGCGCTGATGCGCGCCACGGCCGAGGCGGCCTCCGACGCCGAGCGCAGCGGCATGGTGCTGACCGCCCCGGACGATGCGCTGATCGGCGCCGCCGAACGCGCTCGCGCCTCTTCCCGGCGCCTCCTCCTGGTGGGCGGGCAGCTGGTCGCCGTACTGGCGGCGTTCGTCGCCCTGGCGGCGCTCGGTTTGCGGGACGACCACGGAACGGCGCTGAAGCTGCTCGCCCGCCGCGGTGCATCGCGCCGTCAGTCGCTGGCGTTCACGGGCGCGGAGGCGGGCTGGCCGGTGCTCGCCGGGCTCGTCCCCGGTGTGGCCGCCGGCATCGCGGCGGCGCTGGTCGTGGCTGACCACGAGGGGGTCGATGGCGGGCGGCTGGTGCGCGACGCCCTCGGCGGTGACGCGCTGGTCGCGCTGCTGGTGCTCGTGGCGACGCTCTGGATCCTGCTCGCGGCCGTGCTCCGCACCTCGGAGGGACCGCTGCGCAAGGGCATCCGCGCGACCGACGTCGCGGCGATCGTGCTCGCCGCCGTCGCCCTTCTGGCGGCGTCGCGCGGCAATGCCACCGCGGCGCGCCTCGGCGAGCAGGGCGATCCGCTGCTGGCGCTGCTGCCCGCGCTCGTGGCAGGCGCCGGCGGGCTGGCGGCGATGCGCCTCGTCGGCCCGGCGCTGGCCGGTCTCGCCCGCATCGCGCCCGCCCGGTTCGGCCTGGCACGCGTCGGCGTCGCCGATGCCCTGCGCCGGCCCGCCCGGCCGCTCGCCACGGTCGCGTTCCTGGTCGCGGCCTGCGCGCTGGCCATCTTCGCGACGGCATATCGCTCGACGCTCCGCACCGGAGCCTCCGACCAGGCCGCGTTCGCCGTGCCGCTCGACGCACGGCTCGTGTCGGGTCCGAGCCTGGCGCTGCCGCTCGACGTCGCACTGATCGACCGCTTCCAGGCGCTCGCCGGCGACGGCTTCGCGACGCCCGTCGTCCGGCGCGCGGCCGTCGTCCGGACATCCGGCACGGCGCCCGATCCGGTGCAGCTCGTCGGTCTCGACCCGGAGACGCTGACCCACATAGCGCGCTTCCGCAGCGACCGGTCGCCGGCGTCGCTGGCGGAGGCGCTCGGCGACGACGACTTCCCGGTCGCCGGGGCGCCGCTGCCGGCAGAGGCGACAACGCTGCGCCTCGATGCGACCGGCACCGACACCTTCGCCGTGTCCGCCATCCTGGCCCGGCCGGACGGCGTGCAGGGAACGGTGACCGTGCCCGGCCCGATCCCGGAGCGGTTCCGCGGCGGCCAGTTCGTCGGGATCCTGGTCCGCGAGTCGCAGAGCGGGCTCTCGGCGGTGCTGCACCACATCGGCGAGGGTGCGGGGACCGAGGTCGAGAAGCGGCAGGTCGCGATCGACCTGAAGGCGGTCGTGGCCGAGCCGGGCGGGCCGCTCACCCTCGATCTCGCGAAGTGGGTGGCGAAGGACGCCACGATCGACCTGCAGGGCGGGCTGCTGCAGATCCGCAGCGACCTCGACGGCGGCTCGGCGGTCGTCCGGGCCGCACAGCCCACCGACGGGCGCACGCTGCCGGTGATCGTCGACCCCGTCACGGCCGCGGCGGCGCGGGGCGGCACGGTGGACATCGACGTCGCCGGCGAGACCGGCATCCGCGGCCAGGTGGTGGGCACGCTGCAACGCTTCCCCACCGCGGGCACGCGGTTCATCGTCACGGCCGGCGAGGCGCTGCAGCGGACGCTCGACTCGACCCAGCCGGCGTCCGGCACGCCCGGAGAGATCTGGCTCGGTGGCGACGGAGCCCTTGATCCCGCCGTCCGGGAGGCGCCGTACAACCGCCTGGTACTGACCGTGCGGGCCGACGAGGAGGCGCGCCTGGCTGCCGACCCGCTCGCCCGCGGCGCGGCCGCGCTGCTGCTGCTGGCGGCCCTGGCGGCCGGAGCGGTCGCCGTCGTCGCGGTCGCGCTCGTGGTCCGCAGCGACCTGCAGAGTGGCGCCGACGACCTGCTGACGCTCGAGGCGGACGGCGCCACGCCGTCGGCGCTCCGCCGCATGCTCGCCGTGCGCACCGGCACGCTGGTGCTGGTGGCGATCGTGCCGGGCGTGCTGTGCGGCGTGGTGCTGACCCGTGTCGTGACGCGGCTCGTCGCGGTGACCGCCACCGGCGGTGCCCCGGTGCCGCCGCTCGTCGCCACCGCCTCGGCGGCGGCCGTCCTCGGCGTGGTGATCGCGATCGCGGTGGCCGCGCTGCTCGCGGTCGCGCTGGCGGCCCTGCTGGCCCTGCGCGAGCCGCTGCCGCCCCGACCGGCCGGAGCTGGCTCGTGATCTCGGTCAGCGACCTCTTCTGCGTGTACCGCGGCCGCGAGCACGACGTCGCGGCCCTGCGGGGCCTGACGCTCGACGTGGCACCGGGCGAGCGCGTGCTGGTGCAGGGGCCGAGCGGAGCGGGCAAGACGACGCTGCTGCGCGTGCTGGCCGGCGACCAGCGGCCCAGCGCGGGCCGCGCGGCGGTGGCCGGCCACGAGCTGGGCCAGCTGCGCGGCGCGCAGCTGCAGGCGTACCGGCGGGCGACGCTCGGCCTCGTCGTGCAGCGAGCGCTCGCCGGCGTGCCGCCCGACATCGACTGCGCCTCCGCCGTCGGCCTGGGGCTGCGGCTGCGCGGCGTCACCGAGCGCCAGGCCCGCGCCCGCGCCGCTGCCCTGCTGGACGAGGTCGGCCTCGAGGGCGTGTCGCGACGCAGGCCGCTGACGCTCTCCGGGGGCGAGCTGCAGCGGGTCGCCATCTGCGCCGCCGTCGCCCACGAGCCGCCGGTGATCCTCGCCGACGAGCCGACCGGTGAGCTCGACCGCGCCTCGGCCGATGTGGTCTACGACCTGCTGGTGGCGCTGGCGACACGCACGGGCGCGACCCTGCTCGTCGTCTCGCACGATCCCGGCGCCGCCCGGATCGCGGACCGTGTCGTGCACGTGCGCGACGGACGCGTGTCGGAGGAGGGTGGAGCCCTCGTGATCGACGACCGCGGCTGGCTGCGGCTCCCCGGCGACCTGCGCCATCGCCTCGGCCACATCGCCCACGCCACCGACGATGACGACGCGATCGTGCTGCGTCCCGCCGGGCCGGTCGACGTCCAGCCGCCGGCGGCGGAGCCCGTCGCGGCGGAGAGCCTCGCGCCGGGCCCGACCGTCGCCACGCTGCACGACGTCCGCCACGACCACGTGCCGCGCGAGGTGACGCTCGACCTGGCCGGCGGCGCCCTGACGGTGCTCTGCGGCCGCTCCGGCTCGGGGAAGACGACGATCCTGCGGACGCTGGCCGGACTCGAGGTGCCGGCGACCGGCACGGTCACCGTGCTGGGCGAGCCGGTGGCCGGCGACCGCACGGCCCGGGCCGTGCAGCGCCGCGCGACGATCGCGTTCGCCATGCAGGGCGGCGGCCTCGCGGAGGCCCTCGACGCCGAGGCGAACGTCGCCCTCGGACGCAGCCTGCGCGGGCTCCAGCCCGCACCCGATCGCGCCGCCGAGCTGTTTCAGGCCCTGCACCTGCAGCCGGTGCTGGGCCGGCCGGTGCGCGACCTCTCCGGCGGCGAACGCCAGCGTGTGGCGATCGCGCGGGCGCTCGGCGCCGATGTACCGCTGGTGCTGCTCGACGAGCCGACCAGCCAGCTGGACGAGGCGAACGCCGAGCGCGTCGCCGCGCTGCTGCGGGCCGAGGCGGCGGCGGGGACGGCGATCGTCTGCGCGACGCACGACCCGGTGCTGATCGAGGCGGCCGAGCGCGTCGTCGAGATCGCGCGCCAGGCGGTACCCGATGCGGCGCCGGACCCGATGCCCGGCGCCGCACCGTAAGGGCGTCAGCCGCCGAGGTACGCCTTGCGGACCTCGTCGGAGGCCGCGAGATCGGCGGCGTTGCCGGTCTGCTTGATGACGCCCGACTCGAGCACGTAGGCCCGGTCGGCGACGTCGAGCGCAGCCAGGGCGTTCTGCTCGACGAGCAGGATCGTCATGCCCTGCTCGCGGATCTGCTTGATGGTGTTGAAGATCAGCTCGACGAGGAGGGGCGCGAGGCCCATCGACGGCTCGTCGAGCATCAGCAGGCGCGGCCGGCCCATCAGGGCCCGCGCGACCGCGAGCATCTGCTGCTCGCCGCCGGAGAGCGTGCCGGCCTTCTGATGGACGCGCTCCTTGAGGCGCGGGAAGAGGTCGTAGACCCTGTCCCGGTCCTCGAGGATGCCGTCGCGGTCGTTGCGCAGGAAGGCGCCCAGGTCGAGGTTCTCGTCGACCGTCATGCGGCCGAAGATGCGCCGGCCCTCGGGCGACTGCGAGATGCCGAGCGCCGTCACCTGGTGTCCGGGCATGCCGCTGATCTTGCGGCCCTCGAACGTGATCGATCCGCGGCGCGGCGAGATCAGCCCCGAGATGGCCCGCATCGTCGTCGACTTGCCGGCGCCGTTGGAGCCGATCAGCGTGACGATCTCGCCCTGCTGCACCTCGATCGAGATGCCCTTCACGGCCGCGATGTTGCCGTAGTAGACGTGGATGTTCTCGACGGTCAGCATCGACCCGCTGGGGGTCTTGCCGCCGTTCGCCTCCACGCCGTTCGTGTCGACGCCGTTGGTGCTCATGTGGACGCTCCGTGGGTCGCGGCCTTGCCGAGGTACGCCTCGACAACGCGCTCGTTCGTCCGGATCTCCTGGCCCGTGCCCTCGGCGATCTTCGAGCCGTACTCGAGGACCGTGATGCGCTCGGAGACGCCCATCACGACCTTCATGTCGTGCTCGATCAGCAGGACGGTGAGGTTCTTCTCGTCCCGCACCCGCCGCACGAACGCGATGAAGTCATCGGACTCCTGCGGGTTCATGCCGGCCGTCGGCTCGTCGAGCAGCAGGAGCTTCGGCCGGAGGGCGAGCGCGCGCGCCACCTCGAGCCGACGCTGGTCGCCGTACGAGAGGTTCTTCGCGAACTCGTCCGAGTCGCCGCGAACGCCGCAGAACGAGATCAGCTCACGGGCCGTGTCCCGGGCCTCGTGCTCCTCCCGGCGCTGGCCGGGAGTGCCGATGATGGTCTGCCAGAGGCCGCCCTTGAGGTGCGGATGCATGGCGACCATGACGTTCTCGGCCGCGGTCATGGTGCCGAACAGCCGGATGTTCTGGAACGTCCGGGCGAGGCCGAGCGCCGCGATCTGGTGCGGCGCGCGGCCCGCGACGGGCTTGCCGTCGAACATGACGGTGCCGCCGGTGGGCTTGTAGAGGCCGGTGAGCACGTTGAAGAACGTCGTCTTGCCGGCGCCGTTGGGGCCGATCAGGGCGACGATCGCTCCGACCGGGATGGTGAAGTCGACGTCGTTGACGGCGACGAGGCCGCCGAACTCGACCCGGATCTGCTGTGCGTCGAGCAGGATCTCGGTCATGCGGAGCCCTCCACGGTCCCGACCTTCTCGAGCTGCTCGTCGAGCACCCGGGACTGCTTCTGGCGGGCGGCGGGCAGGATGCCGTCGCGCCGGAAGAGCATCATCAGCACCAGCACGAACCCGAAGATCAGGAACTGGTACTTCGGCATGTCGATCGAGGTCCCGAAGGTGTTGTTGATGGCGTTCCCGATCTCCCGCATGCCGGTGTAGTTGACCCACGTCAGGATCACGGCGCCGAGGATGCAGCCGTACACGTTCGCCATGCCGCCCAGGATGACCATGCACAGCACGATCACCGAGAACTGGAAGTTGAACGTGTCGACGTTCACACCGCCCAGCGACACGCAGTAGAACGCACCGCCGATGCCGCCGGCCGCCGCACCGACGCCGTACGCCCAGAGCTTCGTCCGCATCAGCGGCACGCCCATCAGGCTCGCGGCCAGCTCATCCTCGCGGATCGCCAGCCAGGCTCGCCCGAGCTTGCCGTCGCGGAGCCTGAGCGAGACGAACACGAACAGCAGGCAGAGCGCGAAGATCACGTAGTAGCGCGTCACGTAGTCGAAGACGTTGATCTTGTCCTCCACGATGCCCGTCCACGACAGCCAGGACATGTCGAGCGCGTTCACCGGCGAGATGCCCTTGGTGCCGTTCGAGAGGTTGAACCCCTTGATCGACTCGCCGTTGCGGAAGACCTGCGGCAGGATCTCGCCGAAGCCGAGCGTGACGAGTGCCAGGTAGTCGCGACTTCAGCCGCAGGGTGGGGGCGCCGATGATGACGCCCGCGATCGCCGCCACCAGTGCGGCGATGGGCAGCACCAGCCAGAACGAGATGTTGATGCCCAGCTGGGTCGGCGGAGCCGCGCTCCATAGGTGGATGCCCGGATCGAGCTGGAAGAAGAAGTCCGACATCAGCCAGGCCGCGGTGTAGGCGCCGAACAGGAAGAACGCGACGTAGCCGAGGTCGAGCAGGCCGGCGTAGCCGACGACGATGTTCAGGCCGAGCGTGAACATGACGAAGATCGCGCACAGCACCATCGTCGTCAGCGGCAGCCACCGGTCCTCGAATGCTGGAACGTTGGTGACGATCGTCGGCACGAGGATGCCGACCACGCCGAACAGGAGCGGCTGGAGGTACCTGCCGAACTTGCGCTGAAGGCCCGGTGCCTGCTTCTCGGGCTGCTCGGTGGTCACGGCAGCCACGTCACACCTTCTCCATGGTTTGAGAGCCGAGTATGCCCGCTGGCCGGAACACCATCAGCATGATCAGGATCGTGAACACCACCGACTGCGACCACTCCTGGCCGAGGCCGTGGGGCGCTCCGTCGTTGAGGCCCTGGATGAGACCGATCAGCAGGCCGCCGATGACGGCGCCCGTGAGGTTGCCGACGCCACCGAGCACGGCGGCGGTGAACGCGATCAGGCCGAGCTGGAAGCCGGCGTCGTAGCGCGTGGTGCCGTTGGTCTGCAGGTACATGATCGCCGCCGCACCGGCCATGGCGCCACCGAGGGCGAACGTGAAGGCGATCGTGCGGTTCGTGTTGATGCCCATCAGGCGCGACGCGTCGGGATCCTGCGCGGTCGCGCGCATCGCCTTGCCCTGGCGGGTCTTCTGGACGATCCACGTCAGCACCAGCAGCAGCGGGACAGTGATCGCAAGCGTGAATAGGTACGTCCACGGGATGTTGATCGAGCCGATCGTGAGGCCGCCGCTGGGCAGGACCGAGTTGCGCGACTTCGGCGCCGAGCCGTTCCAGAGGATGCCGAAGTTCTGGAAGATGAACGAGACGCCGACCGCGGTGATCAGCGGCGCCAGCTTGGGAGCGTTGCGCAGCCGGCGGTACGCGAGCTGATCGACCGCGAGGTTGATCGAGCCGCAGAACGCCATCGCTAACGGGAAGGTGATGGCGAACGCGAGCCATCCCGCCGGGTTGGACGTCTCCTGCCCGAAGACGTCGGCGATCATCACGGCCGCGAAGATGGAGCCGAGCATGAAGAGGTCGCCGTGCGCGAAATTGATCAGTTCGATGATGCCGTAGACGAGCGTGTACCCGAGGGCGATGAGCGCGTAGAGGGCGCCGTTACAGAGTCCCAGGATCAAGACCTGCAAGGTCTGCGTCGGCGCGTCGATGAAGTTCCACAGCACCCACGCCGCGACGAGGACCAGCAGCGCTGTGCCGGTGATGTTCGTCGCGTTCCATTCCCGCCCGCCAGCCTTCACGGCTTGCGATGTGCTCGACATTCCTGGTCCCCACCCCGTCCCTTTGAATGGAACGGGGTGGCCCGGCGCCCAGCCGGACCACCCCGTCTCTTACCGGTCGTTGTCGAACAGAACCGTTAGCCGAGCGGCCACGGCTTGAGGAAGGTCTCGTCGTTGTCCTTCATGAGGTTGAACGACATGTCCTTCACGGTCACGTCACCCGTCGCGTCGATGCCGAACTCCTTGCCCAGGATCGCCTGGTCGGCGGGGATGGTGATGCCGGTGAACGCCGCCGCGTTGACGCCCTTGCGGGTGCCGTCGGACTTGGCGATCGCGGCCATGATCAGCTGCGTGGCAGCCGCCCCGTAGATGGAGTAGAACGACGCCGGGTCATGGCCGTACTCCGTCTTGAAGTCGGTCACGAACTGGCCGCCGAACCCACCCTGCTTCACGAGCTCGCCCGACGGCACGCCGGCGAACGAGATGTACATGCCCTGAGCTTCCGGCATCTTGCGGAGCTCGGGATAGCCGGTGAAGCCGTCGGGACCGATCAGCTTGACGGCGCCGGTGTTCGGGCCGAGCACCTTGACCTTGTCCTTGACGAGCTGCTGGCCGTTGTTGTCGTTGATGCCGCCGAGGTAGACGCAGTCGGGGTTCTTCGCCTTGACCTTCTCGAAGAGCGCTGTGTAGTTCGTCTGCTTCGAGTCCCACGCGTCGTTGGCGATCACGGTGATACCAACGCCCGGGGCTGCTTCGACGAACGCCTTGGCGACGCCCTGGCCGTAGGTCTGCGCGTCGTTGAGGACGTAGCAGTTCTTGAGGCCGAGCTCCTTGGCAGCGAACTCAGCGCCCGCCTTGCCCTGGAAGTCGTCGGTGGCGATGATCCGGCCGTAGTTCAGCGTGCCCGTGGGGTAGTACTTCTCGGGCTCGCCCGGATCCCAGGCCTTGGTCAGGCCGGGGTTCGTGTTGGCGTGCGAGATCATCAGCATCGGGCCCGACGGATCCTGGTTCAGGATCGGAACCTCGAGCTTCGCGCAGCCGGAGTTGTAGGTGCCCATGACGGCGACCTCGGCCTTGTTGGTCACGTGCGCGTTCGCATTCGCGGTGCACGTCGCGTCGTCCCACGCGCCCTTGGCGGCGGTCGAGTTGTCGTACTCCTTGATATCGACCGGGTAGTTACCGGCCTTGCCGCCCATCTTCTTCAGCAGCAGCTTGATGGCGAGGTTCGTGTCGGCCGACGCGTCGGCCGAGGCGCCCTGTAGGGGCAGGTCGGTGCCGATGATCAGCGTCTCGCCGCTCGGAGCCGCGGCGGCACCCGTGCCGGCCGCGGTGTTGCTGCCACTATCGTCGTCGTCCGAGCCGCCGCAGGCCGCAAGAGCGACCGCGCCGAGGACGAGTACCAGTGGTGCGATGGTCTTCTTCCACCCCGTCTTCATCCAGTTTCCCTCCAGTGGTGGTTCCTACGCGTCCCGTGCCCAGGCATCCTCCGCGCCCGACCCACGGCTCCCGCACGCGCATTCGCGAGAGTATAGCCCGCATACCGACACCGCAATAGGCGATTTGGTCCCATTCGTGCACCAGGTGCGCCGGCGTGCGGTCCCGGTCGTAGACTGCGCGCATGGCGACGACGGAGCGATCGGGCCTGCTGGTGCTGGCCGGCGGGCCCGCCGAGCGCGGGCGGCAGCACGGCGAAACGCTGCGCGGGCGCGTCCAGGCGGCCCTCGGCCGGTTCCTCGACGACGTGGCCTCGCGCACCGGCATGTCGGGGCCGCGGTACGTCGCGCAGTTCCTGGGCGAGACCGGATTCCACCGGGCGATGGCGACCCACACCCCCGATCTGGTGGCCGAGCTGGCCGGGATCGCGGAAGGTGCGGGCGTGGCCGCGGACGAGCTGCTCGCCTACAACCTCCTGGACGAGGAGTGGTGGTACTCCGAGATGCTGCGTTCCAAGTGCAGCGCGCTCGCAGTCCCCGCGCGCGAGGGCGGGCCCGGGCTGGTCGCGCAGACCATGGATCTGCCGCGCTCGATGGACGGCGGCCAGGTGCTGCTGCAGCACCGTCATCCCGACGGGCGCGAGGTGGCCGTGCTGTCGTCGGCCGGGTTCCTGGGGCTGACGGGCTGCAACGCCGAGGGCGTCGGTGTCTGCGTGAACGCGCTTGGCATGCTGCACCACGATGCCCGCGGCCTGCCCGTGGCGTGCGTCGTCCGCGGCGCCCTCGACCGGCCCACGGCGGCCGAGGCAGCGGCGTTCGTCCGCTCCGTCCCGCACGCCTCCGGGCAGCACTACGCGCTCGTCGACCGGACGGGCGACGCCTACGGCCTGGAGTGCAGCGCGGCCGGCGCGACCGAGTCGGCGCCGGGCACGCAGCCCTTCTTCCACGCCAACCACCCGCTCGCCAGCGCCGACGTCGATCCGGCCGTCCAGCGCGATCCGGTGCAGGCCGAGAGCTCTCGCCGCCGGCAGGCCGCCCTCGAGTCGGCCGGTGCGGCGGTCACCAGCCGCGCCGACTGCCGGGCTCTGCTGGCCGAGCGCACCGCGCCGATCTGCGTCTCCCGCGGCGATGCGGGCGGCTGGATCACCTTCGGGGCGGTCGCCATCGAGCTCGGCGACACGGTGACGATGGACGTCGCTCTCGGCCCGCCCGACGAGGCGCCCTGGATCGAGCTCGAGCTGGCGCGGTGACCGCGGCGGAGCGTCTCGCGGCGTTCGCGGTCGCGCTCCGCCACGACGAGGTGCCGGCGGACGTGCGAGCGCGCGCCGTCCTGCACGTGCTGGACGCGGTCGGCTGCGCCTATGCGGCCTCGGCCCTCGGGGAGGGAGGCGAGGCGCGGGCCGTCGTGGGGGCCCAGGGCGGCACGCCCGAGGCTTATGTCATCGGTGCCCGCACGCGCGCGCCCGCGAGCGGGGCCGCGCTCGCCAACGGCACGCTCATGCACGCGCTCGACTTCGACGACACGCACCCGGGGTCGATCTGCCACATCACGACGGTCGTCGCCCCGGCGGCCATCGCCGTCGCCCACGCCACCGGCGCCACCGGGCGCGAGCTGGTGACGGCG
This sequence comes from uncultured Actinomycetes bacterium, assembly GCA_963722525.1. Classification (GTDB taxonomy): domain Bacteria; phylum Actinomycetota; class Thermoleophilia; order Gaiellales; family F1-60-MAGs149; genus VFJZ01. Next base: position 4,096,080 of record CAVRMM010000002.1, read on the forward strand.
TACGTCGCGGGCTGCGAGACCGTGGCCCGCCTCGGTGCCGCCGCCGACGGCGAGTTCCACCGGCGCGGCTTCCACGCCACCGGCGTCTGCGGCGTCTTCGGCGCCGCCGTCGCGGCCGCCCGCCTGCTGTCGCTCGACGCGGCGCAGACCACGTGCGCGCTCGGCATCGCCGGCTCGTTCGCGCCCGGCCTGCTCGAGTTCCTCGGCGATGGCTCGTCCACGAAGCGCCTCCATGCGGGCGGCGCCGCGCGGGCGGGCGTCGAGGCGGCGCAGCTCGCCCGGGCCGGCGCGACCGGCCCCGCCGGCGTCATCGACGGCCGGTACGGGCTCTTCGCGACGCATCTCGGCGAGCCGCACGCGGCCGCCATCGCCGCGCAGCTCGACGACCTCGGCAGGCGCTGGGAGACGGCCGCGATGGCGATCAAGCCGTACCCGTGCTGCCACTTCATGCACGGAGCGCTCGAGGCGCTGTCCTCGCTCGGGCTGGGCGCGTCCGACGTCGTGGCGATCGACGTGCGCGTCGCCGATGCGGGCGTCGGGCTGATCCTCGAGCCGGCCGCCGACAAGCCACGGCCCCGGACGCCCTACGACGCCAAGTTCAGCCTACCGTTCACCGCGGGCGCGCTGCTGGTGCACGGCCGGGTCGGCGTCGCGACGTTCACCCCCGCCGGCATCGACGACGAGGCGGCGGTGGCCGTCGCCGGGCGCATGTCGTACGAGGCGGTGCCGCTGGCCGAGATGGCGAACGGGTTCGGCGGCTCGGTCGCGGTGCGCACCGCCGACGGCCGCACCCTGGCCGCGGCGGTCGACCACCCGCGCGGCTCGGTCGCTGCGCCGATGTCGGTCGCCGACGTGCGGGCGAAGTTCCGGGACAACGCGGCGCTGGCGCTCGGCGCCGACGCCGTCCTCGCGCTCGAGGCCTCAATCGTCGGTGCGGACGAAGCGGAGCGCGCTCCCGAGCTGCCGGCGTAGCGCGATCACGTCGGGCCGCACGTTCTCGGGCGCCTCGCCGCGGACGAGCACGCGCGCCATCGCCTCGGCGATCGCGGCCGTGCCCTCCGGCTCGAGGCCGCGCCGGGTCAGCTCCTGCGTCCCCAGCCGCAGCGCACCCCCGGACGGCACGCCGATCTCGGAGACGAGCACATTCGCGGCCTCCAGCCGGCGTGCCGCGGTGTGCGGGTCGGCCGTGGGCAGCGCGACGTGTTGGCTGGACGTCGCGCCCTTGCCGGCGACCTCGAGCACCGGCACGCCGCGCTCGGCGAGCGCCGCGGCCAGCGCCCGGGCGTTGGCGATCTGGAGGTCGGCGTAGGCGGCGCCGTGCTCCAGCAGGTCGAGCGCGGCGAGCGCCAGGGCCGCCTGCCGGGCGAGGTCGAAGTTGGCGGTCAGGCCCGGGAACGCGATCGCATCGAGGCGCTCGGCCAAGCCCGGGTCGTCGGTCAGGATCATCCCGGACGGCGGCCCGCCGAAGCTCTTGTAGGTCGAGCCGGTGATCGCGTGCGCACCCTCCTGCAACGGCTGCTGGAAGCGGCCGCCGGCGATCAGCCCGCCCATGTGCGCCGCGTCGTAGAGCACGTGGGCGCCCACCTCGTCGGCCACGGCGCGGACGCCGCGCACGTCGTACGGGTGCAGGCACATGGAGCCGCCGACGATGATCAGCTTCGGGCACAGCTCGGCGGCGACGACGGCCAGCCGCGGCAGGTCGACGTCCATCCGCTCCGCGTCGTACGGCAGCTCGTGCACGTCGAGCCCGTACAGCCCCGCCGCGCCCTCCGCGTGGTGGGTCGGGTGCCCCGCGGCGGCGTCGGAGAAGGCGAGGATGCGGTCGCCGGGCCGGGCCGTCGCCATGTAGACGTAGAGGTTCGAGAGCGAGCCGGATCCGACCCGCAGCTCGGCGTACCGGCAGCCGTACAGCCGGCAGACGGCCTCCTGCGCGAGCAGCTCCAGCTGCGAGCCGGCGTCCATGCCGCGGTTGTGCTTCGCGCCGGGATGGCCGAGGTTCGGCCGGCTGCCGATGGACGAGCCGGCGATGCCGGCGAGGCGCGGGTTGGGCGCGTTCGTGCCGGCGTAGAGCACCAGGCAGTCTTCGTCGGCATGGCGCGCCTGGTCGGCGACGAGCCGGTGCAGCTCGGCGTCGAGCTCATCCGTGGTGAGGGCGGCGAGCCGCGGCGCGTGCCGCTCGCGGAACGCCCGGGCCTCCGCCCCCAGCCACGGATGCTCGATCACGCGGCCGAGAAGGTGTCGCAGCTGTCGGGGCTGCCGGTGTTGAAACCGCGCAGCAGCCACGACGCGCGCTCCTCCGCGGAGCCGTGCGTGAAGTTGTCCGGATCGACGGTCTGTCCGGCCTGCGCCATCAGCACATCATCGCCGACGGAGGCCGCGGCGTTCAGACCCTCGTCCAGGTCGCCGTTCTCGATCAGGCCGCGCTGCTGTGCGTCGTTGCCCCAGACACCCGCCAGGCAGTCGGCCTGCAGCTCGACGGCGACCGAGGAGCGGGAGGCGCGCCGGTCGACGCTGCCGGTGACGCCGAGCAGGTTCTGCACGTGGTGGCCGACCTCGTGGGCCACGATGTACGCCTTCGCGAAGTCGCCCGGCGCGCCGAGGTTGTCGCCGAGGCCCTGCATGAAGCCGAGCCCGAGGTAGACGGTCTGGTCGGCCGGGCAGTAGAACGGCCCGACGGAGCCGTCGGTCGCGCCGCAGGCGGAGTACGTGCCGTCGACGTACAGCTGCAGCCCCGCCGGCGAGTACTGCCGCCCGGCCGCCTCGAACTTCGTGGCCCAGGCCTCGTTGACGTCGTTCGCGACGGACTGCGGGAACCGGGCGAGCTCCTCCGGCGACTGGCGGTCCGTGCCGTCGTCGGCGGGTCGGGTGATCGGCGGCAGCTCGGTGTCGGGCGCCGGCGCAGCGTCGGAAATCGTCTGCCGACCGACCACGAACAGGGTGGCGACAGCAAGCAGTAGGAGGACCGAGATTCGTTTCATCGCCGATCAACGTAGCCGCTGCTACGCTCGAAAAATCGTGGTCGCAGAACCTCCATCTTTCCTTCATCGGCGGTCAGCAAATCACGTCCCGCTGTCGCCGCTGTCCTTCCTCGCGCGCGCCGCCGACGTCCATCCCGAGCGGCTCGCGGTGCGCTACGGGAACCGCGACTACAGCTATGCCGCACTGCTCCATCGTTCGCGCGGGCTCGCCGGTGCGTTGCAGCGCCTGGGCGTCGAGCGCGGCGACGTGGTGGCGCTGATGGCGGCGAACACGCCGGAGATCTACGAGGCCCATTTTGGGGTGCCGCTGGCGGGCGCGATTCTTAACACCATCAACACGCGCCTGGACGCCGACACGATCGCCTACATCCTCGACCACGGCGGCGCGCGCGTGCTGCTGACCGACACGCACCTCGCGCCCGAGGTCGGTGCGGCGCTGCGCCGGCTGGGCCGGGACGACCTCACCGTCATCGACATCACCGACGACCAGGCGGCCGGTGACGAGGAGCGGCTCGGCGACCGCACCTACGACGAGCTGCTGGCCGATGCGCCGCTGGCGGAGTGGCGCCTGCCCGACGACGAGTGGGACGCGCTGTCCCTCAACTACACGTCGGGCACGAGCGGCCGGCCGAAGGGCGTCCTCTACCACCACCGGGGCGCGTACCTGATGGCGCTCGGCACCGTCGCGGGCTGGGAGCTGCCGCAGCGCGCGCGGTACCTCTACACGGTGCCGCTGTTTCACTGCAACGGCTGGACGCACGCGTGGGCGCTCGCGATCACGGGCGGCACGGCCCACCTGATCCGCCAGGTGAACGCCCGCGCGATGTTCGACGCCATCGCGGCGTACGACATCACGCACATGGGCGGGGCGCCGACCGTGCTCGCCATGCTGGCCGACGCGCCGGCGGAGGAGCGCCGGCCGCTGCCCGGCACCGTCCACGTGATGACGGCCGGGGCGCCGCCGCCCGCCGCCGTCCTGGAGCGCGTCGAGCGCCTCGGCTTCGAGGTGCTGCAGGTCTACGGCCTGACCGAGACCACGGGCCACGTCGTGCACTGCGCGTGGGAGGAGGAGTGGAGCGCGCTCCCCGACACCGAGCGCGCCGACCTGAAGGCCCGGCAGGGCGTGCGGATGCCGATCACCGAATGGGTCGGCGTCGTCGACGTCGAGACCGGCAAGGAGGTACCGGCCGACGGCACCACGACCGGCGAGATCGTGATCCGCGGCAACACCGTGATGCAGGGCTACCTGCACGACGAGGGCGCCACCGAGGCGGCGTTCGCCGGCGGCGTTTTCCACTCGGGTGACATCGCCGTAATGCATCCCGACGGCCGCATCCAGGTGCGCGACCGCCTCAAGGACGTGATCATCTCCGGCGGCGAGAACGTCTCGTCGGTCGAGGTCGAGGGCGTGCTGCACCGGCACCCGGCGGTGGCCACCGCCGCCGTCGTCGCGAAGCCCGACCGGCGGTGGGGCGAGGTGCCGTGCGCCTTCGTCGAGCTGCGTCCCGGCGCCGCGGTCACCGCCGAGGAGCTGATCGCCTTCTGCCGCGAGCGCCTGGCGGGCTTCAAGACGCCGAAGACGGTCGTGTTCGGCGACATCCCGAAGACGGCGACCGGCAAGATCCAGAAGTTCGAGCTGCGCGAGCGTGTGCGCGCAGCCGTGCCGTCTCCCTAGGTTTCGGCAGCGCCGAAGCCGCCGCCGCCCGCCCCCAGCAGGCGCAGCGTGTCGCCCGTGCGCATGCGCACCTCGCCCTTGCCGGGCAGCTGCTCGAACACGTCGGAGCCGGCGCGCCGCAGCAGGATCGCACCGGGCGCGCCCGGGCCGCCGCCGTCGCGACCGCGGGCGGCGAAGGCCGGGTTGGTCTGCTCGACGTAGTAGATGCCGTAGCCCTCCTCGGCCAGCAGCGTGTAGTCGCGCAGCATGCCCGCGCCGCCCGCCTCGAGCCCGGCGCCGCCCGAGCCCTCGACCAGCTCGGTGCGCTCGATGCGCCACGGGAACTCGAGCTCGGCGATCTCGGCCGGCAGCAGGGCGCAGTTGGACGTGTACGAGTCGATCGCCGCGTCTCCCGGCGCGCCCGGCCGGCCACCACCGCCGCCGCCGAGGATGTCGGTCATGATCGTGACGCGGCCGTTGCGGGGGTCGGTCGCCTGGATCACGAAGGTCGGGAACGAGACGTGCGCGGCGGCGACCGCGCGATCCGGCAGCAGGTCGCCGAGCGCCTCGACGACGACGTCCGTGAGGCGCTGCACGGCGATGTGCCGGGTCGAGACGGCAGCCGGGAAGCGGGGGCGGAGCAGGCCGCCCTCCTCGCAGTGCAGGTGCACGTGCCGGGTGAGGCCGTCGTTCTGGGGCACGGCCGACCCGCAGAACGCGCGGACGCCGAAGTAGACGGCGGCGTGCGAGGAGGCCCACGGCACGTTGATGCCGCCCGGCGACTGCGGCGCGGAGCCCGCGAGGTCGACGTGCAACTCGCCCTCGGGCGTCGTCCAGAGGCGCACCGCGATGGTCAGCGGCTCGTCGCGGATGACGCCGTCGTCGTCCATGTAGCCGACCGCCTCGACGGCCGTCCGCGGCCAGGAGGCGAACTCGGCCCGGGCGCGCTCGGAGGTCTGCTCGAGCAGGCCGGCGATGCCGGCGCACAGCGTGTCGACGCCGTACCGGTCGGCGAGTTCGAGCAGGCGCTGCTCGCCGCGCCGCAGGGCCGAGATCTGCGCGGCCAGGTCGCCGAGCGTCGCGTACGGGTCGCGCACGTTGGCCTCGATCACCTGCCACAGCGGCTTCACACGGCGCCCGCGCTCCACCAGCAGGACGGCCGGGAACAGCAGCCCCTCCTGGTACAGCTCGGTGTTCTCCGCGCTCTCGGTGCCGGGCACGCGCCCGCCCACGTCGATGTGGTGGGCGATCGACCCGGCGTAGCCGATCAGCGTCGCACCGGCGTACACGGGGCTGAACACCTGCAGGTCGGGCGTGTGCGTGCCCCCGAGGTACGGGTGGTTGGTCAGCATCACGTCGCCGCGGCGGAGCCCGTCCGGATGGTGCTTCGCGAGGCCCTGCTGGAGCGACGACTGCATCAACCCGAGCTGCGCCGGGATCATCTCGGAGTGCGCGATCAGGCGCCCGTCGGCGTCGAAGATGCCGCACGAGAAGTCGAGCATCTCGCGGATGATCGGCGAGTACGACGAGCGGTACTCGACCACCGCCATCTCCTCGGCGATCGACGAGAAGGCGCCGTTCAGGATCTCCTGGGTGATGGGGTCGATGCTCATCCGCGCTCCAGGAGCAACGTGCCGCCGGGAGCCCCGCGCAACGTCCAGCCGGCGGGCACGTGCACCGTCGAGTCCTCCTGCTCGACGATCGCCGGGCCGGGCAGGACGGTCGCCTCGTCCAGCGCCAGACGGTCGTGCACCTCGTGCCGGAGGCCGTGCACGGAGCGGCTCCCGACCGGGCGCGGATCTGCCGCGGCCTCGGTGATGGGCGGCGCCGGCAGCGCGATGGTGGCGCGGCAGCGGACGGTGACGATCTCGGTCGGCGCACCCGGCGTGGCGTGGCCGTACGCGCGGCGGTGCGCGGCGTGGAACCCGCGCATCGCCCGGGCCAGCGTCGCCTCGGTGACGGGCCGCGCCGCGAGCGGAACGGTCAGCTCGTACGCCTGGCCGCGGTAGCGCACGTCGACCGACCAGCGCAGCTGCGACCGCGCGCCCTGCAGCAGCGGCGCGACCTCCTCCGTCAGCGCCGCGAGCACGGCGTCGAGCGCCGGGGCCAGCTCGGCGCCGGCGGGCAGCACGAAGCCGCGGGCCAGGTCGTGGCGCACGTCGGCGCCGAGCAGGCCGAGCGCGGCGGTGATGCCCGGCCAGCGCGGGATGACGATGCGCGCGATGCCGAGGTCGTCGGCGATCTGCGGCGCGTGCATGGGACCGGCGCCGCCCAGCGCCACCAGCCCGAGCCGGCGCGGGTCGTGGCCGCGCGCGACCGAGATCACGCGCAGCGCCGCCGCCATGTTGGCGCTCAGCACGCGCACCACCGCCGCGGCGGCGTCCTCGACCGACAGGCCGAGCGGCTCCGCCACCGAGCGTTCGACGGCGGCGCGGGCCAGCCCGGCGTCGAGCGGCGCGCGGCCGCCGAGGAAGCGCGCCGGGTCGAGCGTGCCGAGCACCACGTGGGCATCGGTGACGGTCGCCTCCTCGCCACCCATGCCGTAGGCCGCCGGACCCGGATCTGCGCCGGCCGACTCCGGGCCGACCGTCAGCGCACCGAAGCGGTCAACGCGCGCGATCGATCCGCCGCCCGCGCCGATCGAGCCGACGTCGACCTGCGGCAGCGCCACGGGATGGCCGGCCACCGAGCCGCGGTAGCGCAGCTGCGGCTCGCCGCCGATCACGAGCGCCACGTCGGCCGTGGTGCCGCCGACGTCGATGGTGAGGGCGTCGCCGACGCCCGCCAGCGCCGCCACCCGCGCGGCGCCGAGCACGCCGGCGGCGGGCCCGGACGAGATCAGCCCGACCGGCAGCGCGGCGGCGTCGGCAGCGCGGGCGACGCCGCCCGACGAGCGCATCAGGTGCAGCGGCGCGTCTACCCCCGCCGCCTGCAGCTGCGCGGCGAGGTCGCGCACGTAGCCGCCGACGAGCGGCAGCAGCGAGGCGTTGATGGCGGTCGTGGCGCTGCGCGGGTACTCGCGCACCTCGGGCGAGACCTGCGACGAGCGCGTCACCTCGAGCCCGGTGCGGTCGGCCAGGATCCGTGCCGCCCGCTCCTCGTGCCCGGGGTTGAGGAACGAGAACAAGAAGGCGACGGCGATCGCCTCGGCGCCCGAAACACGGATGCGGTCGGCGACCGCTGCGACGTCGGCGTCGTCCAGCTCCCGCACCACCTCGCCGCGCGGCCCGATGCGCTCGGCCACCTCGAAGCGCAGGTCGCGCGGCACGAGCGGCGGCGGGTTCGGCGCGCGCAGGTCGTACAGGTGCGCGCGGAGCTGCGTGCCGATCTCGAGCGTGTCGCGGAAGCCGTCCGTGGTGACGAGCGCGACGCGGGCCGTGCGGCCCTGCACGATCGCGTTGGTGGCGATCGTCGTGCCGTGCGCGAGGTAGGAGATCGCGGCCGGATCGGTGCCGGCGCGCTCGCCCAGCACCTGCAGCGCGTCGAGGAAGCCGCGCGCGATCTCGCCCGGCGTGGTGCGCGTCTTGGCGACGGTGGCCCGGCCGGCGCCGTCCACGTGGACGGCGTCGGTGAAGGTGCCGCCGATATCGACTCCAACCCGGACAGGCACGCGGCTAGCCGGCGTCCTGCGCGGCCGAGCCTTCGGTCCGCAACCGGTCGCACTCGCCGACCCACTCGCCGATCAGCCGCTCGGGGATGCCGCTGGCGGCGGCCAGCATGCCGCGCCCGGAGCGCGTTCCGGCGCGCAGCAGCAGATCGCCCGTGGTCGTGATGCCCGCCTCGCGGAGCTTGCCGGCGTACACGTCGCCGACGCCCTCCACGTCGGAGAGCATCACGTCAGATTCTCTTTCGCGGCCCCCGCAGCGGCCTTCAGCTTGTCGGTGACGTCGCCGTCCCCGGCGGCGATGTCCTTCACGTCCCCGGCGGTCGCCTCGAGCTCCTCCTTGTGGTCCTCGGCAAACTCCTTCGCCTTGCCCAGCAGGTCGTCGAAGTCCATGTCTTCCTCCTTCGGCTCACTCGACGGTGAGCGCCTTGACGGCCGGATCCAGCGCCGGCCACTGCATGTCGAGCTGGTCGAGGGCGTCGACCAGCAGCTCGGACACCGCCGCGTTGCGCACCGAGTTGTGGTCGGCGGGCACGACGTGCCAGGGCGCCCACTCGGTCGAGGTGCGCTCGAGCATCGCCGCGTAGGCCTCCATGTACGCGTCCCACTGCTTGCGCTTCGCGAGGTCGTCGGCCGCGAACTTCCAGTTCTTCGCGGGGTCTTCAGTGCGCTCCTGGAGGCGCTCGAGCCTGCTCCTCGCGCGAGAGGTGCAGGATCACCTTCACGATCACCGTGCCCTCGCGCGCCAGGTGCTGCTCGAAGGCGTTGATGGCGTCGTAGCGCTGCTCCAGCGCTCCTTCGGCACCAGCTCGTCGACGCGCACCACCAGCACGTCCTCGTAGTGCGAGCGGTTGAAGACGCCGATCTGCCCGCGCGCGCGGCAGGCTCGCGTGGATGCGCCACAGGAAGTCGTGCGCGAGCTCGCTCGATGGTGGGCGCCTTGAAGCGACACGATGCGCAGCGAGCTCGGGCGACACGAGCCGAGAACAGTGCGTGCGTCGTGCCGTCCTTGCCCGAGGCGTCCATGCCCTGCAGCACGAGCAGCAGGCTGTGGGCCTCGCTGGCCACGAGCTCGCCGCCGAGCACGACCAGCCGCTCGCGCGCGGCGGCGGCGGCGTTCGCCTCGCGGCGGCCGGTCGTCGCCCAGCCGGTCGTCCGGCGCTCGCGATCGGCCAGATCGACCTTCGACCCGGGCTCCACGCGCACCTTGCGGGCCAGCTTGCTCACGCCCATGCCGCCACCTGCCCGCCCGCCGCGTCCTGCCAGTGCGGGGTGAACGCCAGCGCCACGAGCGCACGTCGATGTCGTCCGTCTTCGGGCCGCACGGCGACCTTGGGCTCGAGCTCCTCGGTCGCGGGGTCGAGACGCTGCTCGAGCCTCCGCCTCGGTCTGGAACTCGGCCTCCAGCGCCGCAGTCCGCGCGCGCAGGGCGGCCACCGTCTCCTCGGCGCGGTCGACGTCGCCGGCTGGTCGCCCGGCTGCGGCCCGACACCGCGCGCGGCGGCTCGTGGCGCTGCCGCGCTTGCGGCCCAGGAACGACCCCAGCACCGTGGCGCCGATCGAGATGGCGGTCTCCAGCTCGGAGCCGCGGGCCTGCTCGCGCTCGCGGTCGACGGTGGCCTCGGCCCGGCGGATGCGCTCCTCGAGCGTGGCGGCCTTCGGCGTGTAGCGCGCGCGCAGCTTGGCCGACCGCGGCGTCGCGCTGCTCGCGCGCCGGCCTGGGCCAGCCGCAGGCGGAACGCCGCCTCGTCCTCGTCGGCGCGCGACGACTAGCTTGAGCCGCGTGCTGCGCAGCAGCGTCACGCTCTGCGAGCGACTAGCAGCCAGCTCGCCGAGCTCGCGCGACCACGCCGCGTAGCTCCTTGGCCCGCGTCGCCGGCGCCGGCGACGTCGCCGTAGGTCGCCGGCTCGGCCCCGGGCGCGTCCTGCAGGGCGGCGGGCTGGACCGCCACGGCCGACCGCCCCGTCCCAGGTCGAGCGGGCGCGACGCCGTCCGACGAGGGGCGCCAGGAAGGCGACCTCCACGAGCCGGTCGAGCTCGACCGTCGCCTTCTGGAAGCGGACGCCGGCCGCCGCCAGCAGCGCGGGCTCGTAGCGCAGCTCCGCGCCGTCCGGGCCGCGGGCGGACGACGGGCAGGAAGCAGCGCGGCACGTCGGGCGGCAGGGGCGGCGGCCCGCCGTTGGCGGCGGGCGGCGCGGGCGCGGGCGCCGGCGCGCGGCGGGCGGGCGCTGCGGCGGCCGTGCCGCGGCGGCCGGCGCGCGCGGCCGCCGAGCCGTCGGATCTGGTCGCGCGTCAGCGGCCCGGCGAGGTACGACATGGCCCACCGCGACGCGAACGTCACCGGCCCGTCCTCGTGCACGTCGTGCAGCAGGAACTGGCGCTTGCCGAGGGCCGCGATGGCGGCCTCCGCTGCGGCGCGGTCGAGCGAGCCGCCGGCCGCGCCCTCCAGCCCGTCCAGCAGCCGCGGCGCGGTCGCGCTCCGTCTGCAGGCGCCCGATCATCCACGTGCCGGCGTTGGCCAGGGCCTTGTAGTCGAGGTCGACCGGGTTCTGCGTGGCCAGCACGACGCCGAGCCCGGCCGCGCGCGCCTGCTTCAGCAGCGTCAGCAGCGGCCGCTTGGAGGGCGGCTCGGCCACCGGCGGCAGGTAGCCCAGCACCTCGTCCAGGTACAGCAGCGCGCGCAGGACTGGTGGTGCCGGACTGGCGCCGCACCCACGCCACCACGGCCTGCAGGAGCAGCGTGACGAGGAACATCCGCTCGGCGTCGGAGAGGTGCGCGATCGAGACGATGGCGACGCGCGGCCGGCCCTCGGGCGTGCGCAGCAGCCGGTCGACGTCGAGCGGGTCGCCGCGCAGCCAGAGGTCGAAGCCCGGCGACGGCCAGCAGCGTGTTGATCGCCATCGCCAGCTCGAAGCGGTCCTTCGGCCGGGAAGAACGACTCCAGGTCGAGCACGCCGACGCGCTCGACGCCGGGGCTCCTGGACGCGCCCGATCAGCGCCGGGCAGGTCGAGCGACTCGCCGCGCGCCCACGACCGTCTGCAGGATCGTCGAGAGCAGCACGTGCTCGCGGCTGCGCAGGCGGTCGGCGTCGATGCCGACCAGGCCGAGCAGCCCGTCGACCGTGCCGGCGACGACGTCGCCGAGCGTCTCGGCATCGGCGGACGGCGGCGGCGCGAGCGAGCCGAGCACCGAGATCGGCCGGCCGGCGTCGCTGCCGGGCGTGTAGATCGTGAAGTCGGCCGCCGCCCGCAGCCGACCGATGCGCGCGCCGTCCTGGCCCCAGTCGGCGAGGCCCTTGGCCCAGCGCTCCGCCGTCCGCGGCGGCGTACTCGTCGGGCGTCGACGCCCGCCTGCGCGCCGCCGCCGTCGTCGATCCACGGCTCGAAGTCCTGCGGCCGCAGCTCGGGGAACGTCAGCAGCAGGTTCGCCAGGTCGCCCTTGGGATCGATCGATCACCGCGGGCACGCCGTCGATGCACGGCCTCCTCGATCAGCGTCGATGCAGAGGCCCGTCTTGCCGGAGCCGGTCATGCCGACGCAGACCGCGTGCGTAACGAGGTCCTTCGCGTCGTAGAGCAGCGGCACGTCCTGCGGCGTCTGCGTCGCAAGGTCGTACGGCCGGCCCACGTAGAAGACCCCGAGGCCCTCGATCCCATCCATCGGTGGCCAGTCTAGGGTCGTTCGGCTGCGCGCGCCACGATCAGACGCCGGGAAGCCGGGACTGCTCGCCGACGCCGTCGATGGCGCGGCGGTAGTCGCGCCAGACCTCGGCCGCGAGGCGCCGCAGCGCCTCGGCATCGCGGCCGTTCGCGGCGGCGTGCGCCCGGATCTCCGTCAGCGCGTGCCGGATCAACCGCGCCACCTCGTCGGCGGGCGCGAGCGCCAGCACGTCGGTCACCTGCGCCTCGCGATCGCCGACGCGCCAGCCGGCGACCGCCGCCGCGAGGTCGACGACGAGCGCGGCCGGGCGGCCGGAGAGCTCGTAGGCGACTCGGGTCACGGGGCGAAGGATGGCATGCTGGCGCGGTGGACGTACTCGTCGTTGCAGCCACGCCGTTCGAGCTCTCGTGGGTCGGTCCGCAGACGGCCACGCTGGCCTGCGGCGTCGGCCCGGTGGAGGCGGCGGCGGCCACCGCGGCGGAGATCGCGCGCTCGCGGCCCGCAGCCGTGCTGCACGTCGGCATCGCCGGCGTCCGCGCTGATGCCGGCATCGAGATCGGCGCGGTCGTGATCGGGTCGCGGTCGGTCTACGACGACCTGGTCGCGGCGATCCCGCTCGAGCGCACGGCGGAGGCGCCGTCCGCACTGCTCGCGGCGGCGCGCCGGGCGCTGCCCGACGCGCCGGCGGTCGACATCGCGACCTCGGCCGGCGTCGGGCGGTCGGCGGCCGGCTCCGCAGTCGAGGCGATGGAGGGATTCGGCGTCCTGCGCGCCGCCGCGCTGGCCGGCGTGCCGGCGCTGGAGCTGCGGGCCATCTCGAACGTCGTCGGCGAGGAGGACCGCACGCGCTGGGACATCCCCGGCGCGCTGGCGGTGCTCGGCGTGGCTGGAACGGCGGTGCTGGCGGCGCTGGAGGCGCTGCCGTGACCACGTTCGCCCTCGTCCACGGCGCCTGGCACGGGGCGTGGTGTTGGGAGGTGCTCGGGCTCGAGCTCGAGCGGCGCGGGCACGCCGCGATCGCGGTCGACCTGCCGGCCGACGACCCTGACGCTGGCTGCCCGGAGTACGCCGCGATCGTCGCCGGCCACCTGCCGGCGGGGGACCGCGACGTCGTGGTGGTCGGCCACTCGCTGGGCGGCCTGACCATCCCCCTCGTCGCCGCCGAGCGTCCCGTGCGGGCGCTGGTCTTCCTCTGCGCGCTCGTGCCGGTGCCCGGTCGCAGCCTGGCCGACCAGCTGCGCGACGAGCCGGACATCTTCGTCTCCGGCTTCGGTGCATCGCTGACGCGCGACGATGCGGGCTGCTCGTTCTGGCCCGACGCCGATGCGGTGCGTGCCACGCTCTATGCGGACTGCCCGCGGGCGCGGGCCGACGCCGCCGTCGCGCGCCTGCGCCACCAGTCGCGACGGCCGAGCGTCGGCCCGTGTCCCCTCGACGCGTGGCCGGACGTCGCGTCGGTGTCGATCGTGTGCCGTGACGACGCGGCGCTCTCGCCGGCCTGGTCCCGTCGCGCCGCCCGCGACCGCCTGGGCGTCGAGCCGGTGGACCTGGACGGCGGCCACTCGCCGTTCCTCTCGCGTCCGTCGGAGCTGGCCGACGTGCTGATCGCCGCCACCGCCGCTCGAACCGACTGAGCCTCGAGTCCGACGATGTCCGATTTCGCACGCGGTGCCGGATCGGACGTGGCAGATCCGGCGATGTCCGATTTCGCACGCGGTGCCGATTCGGACATGGCGAGTCCGGCGATGTCCGATTTCGCACGCGGTGCCGAATCGGACATCTCCGGGGGACCTCGGCGCGCTCGATGTCCGATTCGGCACCGCACAGCAAATCGGACATTTCTGCGTCGAACGATGCGAGAATCGAACTAACGGTATATCCGTTAGTTGGAGTGCTCCCGATTTCGAGGATTCCCGCCATGACCGCTCCCGCCGCTACCCGCACCCACCGGGCCCTCCACGTCGCCGAGCTCTGGCGGTACCCGGTCAAGTCCCTCGCCGGCGAGCGGATCGACGAGACCGACGTGGTCGCCGACGGGATCGCCGGCGACCGCCTGATCCACGTCCGCCGGCCCGACGGGCGCGTCGTCACCTCGCGGACGCACCCGGCGCTGCTCGGCCTCCGGGCGACGCTGGCGCCGGACGGGACCGCCCTGATCGACGGCCGGCCGTGGGACGACGATGCGTCGCTGGCCGCGGTGCGCGAGGCGGCGGGCGACACCGTCGGCCTGTTCCGCTACGACGGCCCGGAGCGGTTCGACATCCTCCCGCTCTCGATCCTCACCGACGGAGCGGTGGGCGCGCTCGGCATCGACCGTCGGCGGCTGCGGCCGAACATCGTCATCGGCGGCGTCGAGGGGCTCGCGGAACGGGAGTGGGAGGGGCGGACGATCCGCATCGGCACGGTGCTGATCTCGCTCGTCCAGCTGCGCCCGCGCTGCGTGATGACGACGTTCGATCCCGACACGCTCGAGCAGGACCACGGCGTGCTGCGTCGCATCGTGCGCGACTTCGGCGGGACGATGGCGGTCGACTCCGCCGTCCTCGAGCCGGGCCGCATCCGCGTCGGCGACACCGTGACGCTGGTGGACTGACGTGGACGCGCTGGCCCTCGCCAACAGCTTCCGCGACCGGCACGGCCACGTCGAGGACGCGCTCGACCCTGCGCTCGGCCTGCACGGCCTGCGCGAGACCGTGCGCGGACTGTTCGCCACCGCCGTCGCCGGCGAGCAGCCGGCCGCGGACGCCGTCGCCGAGCTGAACCGGCTCGCCCGGCCGCCGCGGCTGCAATGGGACGGCGACGGCCCGGCGCTGGTCGCCGAGGCCGCCGCCGCCGAGATCGCGCGGACGGCGATCGAGCTGCTCGCGGGCGGCCGCCTGCGGCAGTGCGGGAACCCACGCTGCATCCTCTATTTCCTGGCCGAGGGCCGCCGGCGGTTCTGCTCCGACACGTGCGCGAACCGCACCCGCGTCGCCCGCCACGCCGCCCGCGGCGTGTAACGCCCGGCGCGTTGCGACGACGACGAGAGATGAACCTCCGCCGCCACCCGACCATCGCGCGGCTGCTGACCGGCGGCCCGGCCGGGTGGCCCGCCGGCGCCGCGCTGGCCGCCCGCCTCGTCGCCGGCACCACGATCGCCGCGTTCGGCGTCGGCAAGTTCACCCACCACGACGCCGAGGCGGGCGCGTTCGACCGCTACGGCATCCCGTTTCCGGACACCGTCACCTACCTGGTCGGCGCCCTGGAGCTGGTCGGCGGACTGCTGCTCGTCGTCGGCTTCCTGACGCGGCCGGTCGCCCTGGCGCTGGCCGGCAACTTCACCGTCGCGATCCTCACCGCCGGACGCATCGAGGGCGGGCCGGTGCACCTGATCGTGGCGCCCGCGCTGCTCGCGAGCATGCTGTTCCTGCTCTGGGCCGGGCCTGGCCGGGCGGCCGTCGACTCGCGGTTCGCGCCGCGCCCGCCAGCGGATGCCGCCGGCGCCCACGTTCCGTGAGGATCCTGCCTGGAGTATCCTCTCCGGTCATGGGTGGCATCAACCTCGTAGAGGTCTCCAAGACATATCCCGGCGGCGTCCTGGCGGTCGACGGCGTCTCGCTCGAGATCGCCGACGGCGAGTTCATGGTCCTGGTCGGCCCGTCCGGCTGCGGCAAGTCGACGCTGCTGCGGATGATCGCCGGTCTCGAGGAGGTCACCGACGGCACGCATCACGATCGGCGACGCGCGACGTCACCGACATCGCAGCCGCGCCAGCGCGACATCGCGATGGTGTTCCAGAACTACGCGCTCTACCCGCACATGACGGTGCGCGAGAACCTCGGCTTCGGCCTCAAGCTGCGAAAGGTGGCGAAGGCCGAGATGCGCGAGCAGCGCGTCGACGAGGTGGCGACGATCCTCGGCCTCGAGACGCTGCTCGACCGCAAGCCCGGCGCGCTCTCCGGCGGCCAGCGCCAGCGCGTCGCGATGGGCCGCGCGATGGTGCGCGAGCCGAAGGCCTTCCTGATGGACGAGCCGCTCTCCAACCTCGACGCCAAGCTGCGCGTCTCGATGCGCGCCGAGCTGTCGCGGCTGCACGAGCGCCTCGGCGTGACGACCGTCTACGTCACCCACGACCAGGTCGAGGCGATGACGCTCGGCCAGCGCGTGGCGGTGATGCGCGACGGCCTGCTGCAGCAGGTGCGACACGCCGCAGAACGCTCTTCGACCACCCGGCGAACCTGTTCGTCGCCGCGTTCATCGGCTCGCCCGTCGATGAACCTGGTCGACGCCGAGGTGGCCGACGGCGCGGTGCGGTTCGGGTCCCAGACCCTCGCGCTGCCGCCCGGATCGCCGATGGTGAACGCGTCGCGCCGGGTGATCCTCGGTCTGCGCCCCACCGACTTCGAGCATGCCGTCGGCGCCGATCCGGCGCTGCCGCGGATGCGCGTGAGGGCCGACGTGGTCGAGGAGCTGGGTGCCGAGACGCACATCATCTTCGCCGTCGACGCGCCCCGCGTGTCGGCCGAGGCGGTGCGCGCGGCGACCGAGGACGAGGACGGCACGCTGTTCGCCGACGACCAGCGCGCGCAGTTCACCGCCCGCGTCGACGGTCGCAAGCGCGTCCTGCCGGGCGACGACGTCGACCTCGCGGTCGACAGCGGCCGCTTCCACTTCTTCGAGCCCGAGACCGGCGTCACGCTCGCCAGCGGCGCGCTCGCCGGCGCCGCCCTCTAGCGCAGCGCCGGCAGCGCCGGCCCGTACGCGTCGAGCAGCTCGTCCACCAGCTGCGCGATCTCCTCCACCCGCAGCGTCGCGGCGGTGTTGGGATCGAGCAGCGCGGCGTGATGCACGTGGTCGCGGCGCTCCTCGAGCACGGCCCGGACGGTCAGCTCGACGGGATTCAGGAACGTGCGGTTGAGCGCTGCGCACTGCACCGGCAGCGCGCCGACGTGCACCGGCTCGAGCCCGTTCGCGTCGACCAGGCACGGGCCCTCCACGCAGGCGCCGAGCGGCAGGTTCGAGATCTGGCCGGTGTTGCGCACGTTGCCGTAGACGACCCGCGGCTGGCCCGTCTCCATCGAGTGGATGATCAGCGACGCGTACTCGAGGCTTCGCTCGACCGCGATCGGCTGCCCGGCGGCGACCTGGGCGCGCACCTCGTCGAACTCGCCCAGGTTCTCCTCGCTGCGCCGCACGTACTCGCCGGGCGGGATCCGCAGCCGCTCGATCTCGTCGTCGTGGCGCAGGTACCAGGGCAGGTACTCGGCGCCGTGCTCGCTCGACTCGGTCGGGAAGTAGCCGAGGCGCCGGTACATGTCGACGCGCACGCGCCGCCGCAGCTCCGGGTCGCGATCGATGGCCGCGTCGACCAGCGGGTAGAGGTCCTCGCCGTCGCGCTCCAGCCGCAGGATGAACGACTGGTGGTTGATCCCGGCGCCGACGAACGACACCTCCGCCGGCGGCACGCCGGCGATCTCGGCCAGCTGCCGCGTGGTGTTCTGGACGGAGTGGCAGAGCCCGACGATCTGCGTGGTCGGCGTGCCCTCGTAGGTCAGCCAGCAGAGCATCGCCATCGGGTTGGTGTAGTTCAGCAGCCACGCGTCGGGGCACACCTCGTCCATGTCACGGCCGATGCCGAGCATCACCGGCGCGGTGCGCAGCGTCCGGAAGATGCCGCCGATGCCGAGCGTGTCGCCGATCGTCTGGCGCAGGCCGTAGCGCAGCGGCACCTCGTAGTCGCGCACGGTGGCCTCGTGTCCGCCGACCTGCACCGAGTTGATGACGTAGCCGGCCCCGTCGAGCGCCTCGCGCCGGTCGAGCGAGGCCGTCACGCGCGGGCGCAGCCCGAGGCCCTCTCCGACGAGCCGCACCAGCGCCGCCGCCGTCTCGAGGCGCTCGGCGTCGATGTCGTGCAGCGCGATCTCGACGTCGCGCAGGTCGTCGAAGGCGAGGATGTCACCGACGAGGTTGCGCGTGAACTCGACGCTGCCGGCTCCGATGAAGGCGATCTTGGGCATGTATCTCCTAGGCGGGCGAGAACGGCTCGGCCTGCAGGTCGAAGGGCCACATCGTCATGCCGCCGTCGCCGCGGATGCGGACGATCTCGCCGGCCTCCGCCGTGTAGTGGATCAGCTCGCCGACGGAGCCGAAGCCGTTGCCGGCGGTGATGCGGAGCGTGGTGTCGTCGACGACGGCGAGGTCGTACGGCTCCTCCAGCGGGTCGCCGGCGCCCGGGTCGATCCCCAGCAGGCGGTCGCCGAGGCGCACGACGTCGAGCACGCCCCAGAGGTTGGCGAAGCGCCCCTCGAACCGCGCGGTCGGCGTCGCGGCGCCGTCCGGCTCCTCCGGCGGCGCGAGGTGCACGACGCCCGGCCGGCGGAGCGCGGCGTCGAGCAGCTTCAGGATGCCGGCCGCCAGCTCGCCCGCCGGCCCGTCGGTGGCGTTGGTCAGCACCGACACGGCGATGCCGTCGTCGACCGCCAGCAGCGTGTTGGTGATGTAGCCGGGGAAGCCCCCGCTGTGACCGATCACGCGACGGCCGGCGATGGTGTCGAGCGCCATGCCGAGCCCGTACCGGCGCGACTCCGGCTTGTCGGGGACGCTCGGCCAGGCGGCGCGCTGCTGCAGGCGCTTCGAGGCGTCGGCAAGCAGGCGGTCATCGCCCGGGCGGTGCGCGGCGATGTAGCGGACGAGATCCGCCGCGGTGCTCGTGAAGCCGGTCGCCGCCGACATCGCGCGGGTGTCGATGTGGTCGATCGGACGGCGTTCGAGTGAGGTCACGAAGCCGGTGTACCCGGTCGCGTAGTCGCCGGCGCGAGCATCGATCCACTCCGGATCGGTGTCGGCGAGGCCCAGCCGGCCGACGATCTCGGCCCGCACGTAGTCGTTGTAGCTCTGCCCCGTGGCGCGCGCGACCACCAGCCCGAGCAGCGAGTAGCCGATGTTGCTGTACGCGAAGCGCGTGTTCGGCTCGACCTTCGTGCCGTTGGTGCGCGCCAGCGACAGGAGCTCGGCCTCGTCTGGGAATGGCCGCGTCAGCTGCCAGAAGTCGCCGTCGACGCTGTCGCGGATGACGCCGCCGCCGTGCTCGAGCAGCTCGCGCACCGTGACCGACCCGACCGGCTCGCCGGCGAGCTCGCCCACCCGGTCGCCGAGCGGCGTATCGAGCGTCAGCGTGCCCGCCTCGACCAGCTGCAGGACCGCGGTCGCCGTGAACGTCTTCGAGTGCGACGCGACGCGGAACAGGTGCGACGGCGTCAGCGGCACGCCCGCCTCGACGTCGGCCAGCCCGACCGCCCCCGACAGCTGCACCTCGCCGTCGAACAGCACGGCGTACTGCACCCCGGGCACGCGCAGCTGGAAGGCGCGGTAGGCGATCCAGTCCTCGGCGTAGGCGAGCGCCGGCTGCAGCGCGGCCAGGGCGGCGGGGTTCGCGGGCGTCGGCGTCACGGGGTCTCCTCGAGGTGCAGGACGGGGTCGACCGGCAGCGATCACTTGCGCTCGAGGTACCGGACGTCGGGTTCGGTGAAGCCGAACTGCCGGTAGAGCGGGTGCAGGTCGCGCGTGTGCAGCATCCAGCGCAGCGGCGCCAGCTGCGGGTCGCCGTTCACGGCCGACTCCACCAGCGCGCGGCCGAGGCCGCGGCCGCGGTGCTCGGGCAGGACGTAGACGTCGGCCAGGTAGCAGGTGGTGTGCCGGTCGGAGAGCACCCGGGCGTACCCGATCTGCGTACCCTCGTGATAGACGCCCACCACCCGCGCCGAGGTGCGGTCGATGTCCGCGACCACGTCGTACGGCCGCCCCAGCGCCCAGTACGCCGCCGTCAGGAAGGCGTGCACGGCCGCGACGTCGATGCGGTCGCGGTCATCGTCCACCTCGTAGCCGTCGCCGAGGTCGAGCCGCATGCCGCTAGGACCTCGCCGCCGCCAGCATGCGCTCGAGATCGGCGAGCAGGTCGTCGACGTGCTCGATGCCGACGGACAGGCGGATCAGGTCGTCCGGCACCTCGAACCCGGAGCCGTCGAGCGACGCGTGGGTCATCACGGCGGGGTGCTCGACCAGGCTCTCGACGCCGCCCAGGCTCTCGCCCAGCGACCAGACGCCCGTATCCTCGTGGAGGACGCGCGTTGGCCGCCGCGGCGCCGCCGTGGACGCGGAACGAGACCATGCCGCCGAAGTCGCGCATCTGGCGCGCGGCGATCTCGTGGTTCGGGTGCGATTCGAGGCCCGGGTACAGCACGTGGGAGACGGCCGGGGCGCCGCTCAGGTACTCGGCGATCCGCTGCGCGTTGGCGCAGTGCTCGCGCATCCGGATCGCGAGCGTCTTCGCGCCCCGCAGCGTCAGGAAGCAGTCGACCGGCCCGGGCACCGACCCGATCGAGTTCTGCAGGAACACGAGCGCCTCGTGCCGGGCCGGATCGCTGGTCACCGCGACGCCGCCGACGACGTCGGAGTGGCCGCCGATGTACTTCGTGGTGGAGTGCACGACGATGTCGGCGCCGAGCGCGAGCGGCTGCTGCAGGTAGGGCGACGCGAAGGTGTTGTCGACCACCACGACGGCGCCCACGGAGTGCGCCCGCTCGGCGATCGCGGCGATGTCGACGACCTTCAGCAGCGGGTTGGTCGGCGTCTCCACCCACACCACGCCCGGGCCGCGGGTGAGCGCGTTCTCGACCGTCTCGAGGTCGGACAGGTCGGCGTACTCGAACGTGTAGCCCTGGGCCTCGAGCACCTTCGAGAACAGGCGGTAGGTGCCGCCGTAGACATCGTTCATCGCGAGCGTGCGCGTGCCCGGCGTGAACGTGCCGAGGACCGCCGAGATGGCGGCCATGCCGGACGAGAACGAGACGCCGTGGGCGCCGCCCTCGAGCGATGCCAGGCAGATCTGGAGGGCCGTCCGCGTGGGGTTGAAGGTGCGGGCGTAGTCGTAGCCGGAGCGCATCTGGCCGACGCCGTCCTGCACGTAGGTCGAGGTCTGGAAGATCGGCACGTTGACCGAGCCGGTGACCTGCTCGGGCTCCTGTCCGGCGTGGATGGCGCGGGTCTCGAACTCCATCAGCGGGCCCGGGCGAGGTAGTCGAGCAGGTCGGAGCGCGTCAGCACGCCCACCGGCACGACGCCGTCGGCCACGACCACGGCGGGCCGCTCCTGCAGGTCGCGGTAGACCGCGTCGACGGCGTCGGTGCTGCGCACGATCGACAGCGGCGGCGCCATCAGCGTCGACACCTCGACGTTCAGCGCGTCGTGGTCCTTGAAGACGTGGTCGAGCAGGTCGCGCTCGTGGATCGCCCCGACCAGGTCGCCGAGGTCGAGGGACTGGCCGTTGCCGCCGTTCTGGCGGCGGATCACGGGCAGCTGCGAGATACCGAACTGCTGCAGCAGGGCGATCGCCTCCGACACGCGCTGGTCGGAGCCGACGGCGACGAACGCAGGCACCTCCTCGCCGCCCGTGGTCTTGGCGCGCAGCACCTGCGCGATGGACGGGCCCTCGCCGACGCGCTCGAGGAAGCCGTGCTCGATCATCCAGGCGTCGTCGAACACCTTCGACAGGTAGGGCCGCCCGCCGTCGGGCAGGATCACGAGGACGTTCTTGCCGGGGGCGGTCTCGCGGCACACCTGGATCGCGGCGTGCAGCGCCATGCCGGCCGAGCCGCCCACCAGCACGCCCTCCTCGCGCGCCAGCCGGCGCGCCGCCAGGAACGCGTCCCGGTCCGAGACCGTGATCCAGCGGTCGACCGAGGCCGGGTCGAACGTCGTCGGCCAGAAGTCCTCGCCGACGCCCTCCGTCAGGTACGGCCGGATGTCGGGCGAGTTGTAGATCGACCCCTCGGGATCGGCTCCGACCACCTCCAGCGCGGGCAGCTTCTCGCGCAGGTAGCGCGTCAGGCCCGTGACGGTGCCGCCCGTGCCGACGCCGGCGACCAGCACGTCGAGATCGTCGCCGAGCTGCTCGTAGATCTCCGGCCCGGTCTGCTCGTAGTGCGTGCGCGGGTTGTTCTGGTTCGAGTACTGGTCGGGCTTCCAGGCGCCCGGGATCTCCTCCGAGAGCCGGTTCGAGACCGAGTAGTAGGACGCCGGGTCGTCGGGCTCGACGTTGGTCGGGCAGACCACGACCTCGGCTCCGAAGGCGCGCAGCAGCGCGATCTTCTCGCGCGACATCTTGTCGGGCATCACGAACACGCAGCGGTAGCCGCGCTGCGCGGCGATCATCGCGAGGCCGACGCCGGTGTTGCCGGAGGTCGGCTCGACGATCGTGCCGCCGGGCTTCAGGAGGCCGTCGCGCTCGGCCGCGTCGATCATCGGCCCCGCGATGCGGTCCTTGATCGAGCCGCCCGGGTTCATGTACTCGAGCTTGGCGAGCAGCGTCGCCCCACCCGCCGGCTGCACGTGGGGGAAGCGGACGATCGGCGTGCGTCCGATCAGGTCCGTGACGGTCGGATACTCGCGCATGGCGGCATCCTAACGGTCGCCCGTCGGCGGCTGCTACGCGTGTCGCTCTTCGCGCCGGGCGTGGGAGAGCGCGCGCAGGAAGGCGCGGACGCCCGCCTCGGTGAGCGAGGTGGCGACGCCCTCCGCCGTGTGGTGCCGGCCGCCGACGGCGACCGTGACGTGCGCCTCGGCGAGCGCGTCGGCACCGGTCGAGAGCGACTCGACGGAGAACGCGACCAGCCGCGCCTCGATGGCCAGAGCCGCGACGACGGCGCGCAGCGCGGCGTCGATCGGGCCGTCGCCCTGCGCCTCGGCCGCGAGCGGGATCTCCATGCCGCGCTCCAGCAGCTCGACCTGCGCCCAGGCCGGCTCGCCCGTGCGGGTGCGCGTCGCCATGCGCAGCAGCTGGTACTGCTCGGCGATGGCGCGGAGGCGGTCATCGACGAGCGCCTCGAGATCGGCCATCGTCACCTGCGACTTCGCCTCGGCCAGCTCGCGGAAGGCGTCCCACGCGTTCTCGGCCTCGAGCGGCGACAGGCCGACGTGCCCGAGCCGCGCCAGCGACTCGTCGAACTCGTTGCGAGTGGACGCGCGATCGAGCGCGCGGCCGCCGCGGGTGGGGCGGGCGAGGCCGGGTGCGGGCTGGGGGTCCGTGGGCTGCGTCATTGCGTTACGATCAGACCGGTCTGGCGGCGTAGCTCAGTTGGTTAGAGCAGCGGAATCATAATCCGCGTGTCCGGGGTTCGAGTCCCTGCGCCGCTACTGTCTTGCACCGTGCACGAGCGACTTGAACGGTACGCGGAACTGGTCGTCCGCGTCGGAGCGAACGTCCAGCCCGGCCAGGAGGTCGTGATCATCGGCCAGGTCGAGCACGCCGGGACGTTCCGGGCCCTCGCGCGCGCTGCCTACAAGGCCGGCGCCCGGCGCGTCACGCCCTGGTACGGCGACCAGCTGTTCCGCCGCGCGCTGATCGAGTACGGGCCGGCCGAGGTGCCGGGCACGCCGGACCACCTGCTGCGCTGGATCGAGGGCTGGACCGACGAGGTCGCGGCCCTCAACATCGCCGGCGATGCGCACCCCGGCCTGTTCGACGACCTCGACCAGGATCGCGTGGCCGCGACGGAGCCGCACGACCTGCGCGCGGCCTACATCCCGAAGGTCGTAGCGGGCGTCGTCAACTGGGTGATCGCGTCCTCCGCCACGCCGGCGTGGGCCGAGCGGGTGCTCGGCACGCCGGACGTGGACGGGCTCTGGGAGCTGATCGCCGCCACGACGCGCCTGGACGAGCCCGACCCGGTGGCGGCGTGGCGGGAGCACTGCGCGCGCCTCGAGGTGCGCGCGGCGACGCTGAACGGCCTGGCGCTGGACAGCGTCCGGTTCCGCGGCCCCGGCACCGACCTTCGTGTCGGGCTGATCCCACAGGCCAGGTGGGGCGGCGGCGCGACGCGGACGAACGGCGGCATCGAGATCGTGCCGAACCTCCCGACCGAGGAGGTGTTCACGTCGCCCGACTGGCGCCGCACCGAGGGCACCGTGCGCTCGACGATGCCGCTGATCGTCGGCGGCACCACGGTGACGGGACTCGAGATGCGCTTCGAGGGCGGGCGGATCGTCGACCTGAAGGCCGACACCGGCCGCGAGGTGATCGCCGCCGACATCGCCATCGACGAGCAGGCGCCATTCCTGGGCGAGGTGGCGCTGGTCGACGGGGACTCGGCCGTCGGGCGGACCGGGCGCATCTTCTACAACACGCTGTTCGACGAGAACGCGACCAGCCACATCGCCTACGGGGCAGGCATCGAGCATGCGCTGCCGGCACTCGCGGGCAGCCCGCGGGAGGCCTGGCTCGAGGCCGGCCTGAACCAGTCGGGGACCCATATCGACTTCATGATCGGCGGCCCCGGCGTCGACGTCGACGGCATCCGGGCCGACGGCTCCGAGGTGCCCCTGATCCGCGAGGATCGCTTCGTCCTCTGACCACACGGGCGTATCGGCCCGGCGGGCGGGGTCGAATCACCCATTCGGGTGGTCACTCATACCTCTTTTCGGGCGAAGGTAGCTATATGTCGCAGCCAGCTCCCCTCGGTACCGCCGAATCCGACTCCGCCAATACCTGCGACCTCGTCGCCATCGGAGACTCGGTCGATGTCACCGCCGGTCTCGTTTGCACGCGCGGGGTGATCGTCGGCATCGGCCCCACCCGCCTCACGATCTCCCTCGCCGGCGCCATCGAGCCCGACGTCGTCACCTTCTCGCTCACGCGCACCGATCACGACGGCGCCGCCTGGAGCGCCGAGTGCCCCGGGCACGTGCTCGTCGGCGCCCGCCGCCTCGAGATCACGGAGCGGGTCGGCTGGATCGCCGTCGACCGCCGCTCCGCGCGCGTCCACGCCGACCGCCGCTCGGTGCATGCCGAGTGGGAGGAGGGCCGCGCGAAGCAGCAGCTGCGCGGCCTCGTCGCGATGGACGTCTCGTCCTCCGGCTGCCGCCTGTCCGGCATCGGTTCGCCGCCGCCCAGCGGCGCAAACCTGCGCCTCGACATCTCGGGCACGACCTACGGCGAGTCGCAGTGGCTGTCGGCCCAGGTGATGCGCGTCGAGACCTCCGCGTTCGGCCGCTACCTGCTCGGCCTGCGGTTCGAGCTCGAGACGCCCGAGGACTACGCTCGGGTGCTCGCCTGGCGCGAGGCGTCGCTGCGCAGGTAGTGCACGCGATCGCCTGATCTTCGGGTAGGCTTCGACCGCTGGCCGGCGCCCCGTCGGCTAGTGGTGTCTGCCCCGAGGCAGGTGCCGGTACCCGAGCGAAGGAGCGGCATTGTGGCAAAGCCCGGTGCCCGCGTCGCGGTGACGCTCGCCTGCACTGACTGCAAGCGACGCAACTACCAGACGAAGAAGTCAAAGCGCAACACGCCCGATCGGATGGAGCTGGCGAAGTTCTGTTCGACCTGCGGCAAGCACACGTCCCACCGGGAGACCCGGTAGGCATCTCGTGGCGATCGACGACGAGACGGAATCCGGCGAGCAGCCGAACGACCCGCCCCGGTCGGCCGCCGCTGCGCGCCGTGCGGCGCGCGGCGCAGCCCCCGAGCGCGAGGTTTCGCGTACCACCCGCAGTGGTCCGATGCAGTTCGTCCGCGAGTGCATCGCCGAGCTGCGCCGGGTGGCGTGGCCCGATCGAGCGCACCTCTGGCAGGCGACCGCGGTGGTCATCGTGGCCGTCGTGATCGTCGGCACCTACCTGTACGCGCTCGACTCCGTCTTCAAGCCCCTTGCCGGCTGGATCGTCGGCAAGCAGACTGGCTGAGCCAGCCATCTCCCTGTAAAGAAGGAACATGTTCCGCTGGTACGTCGTCAACACTTACTCCGGGCACGAGAAGAAGGTTCAGACCAATCTCGAGCACCGGCGCAGGTCCATGAACCAGGAGCACACCATCCGCCGGATCGTCGTTCCGACGGAGATGCAGGTTGAGACCAAGGACGGCCAGAAGGTCGCAGGTCGAGAAGCGGGTCCTGCCGGGGTACGTGCTGGTGCAGATGGACGCCAACGCCGAGACGGTCGTCGCTGGTGCGCAACACGCCCGGCGTCACGGGCTTCGTCGGTATGAGCGGCGGCGGTGGCGCGGCGACGCCCATGCCGGTGCCGCTGTCGCAGGCCGAGGTCGACTCGATCCTGCACACGGCCGCCGCGGCCGGTGCCGAGGCCAAGCCCAAGGCGCGGGCCGAGTTCACGCTCGGCCAGCCCGTCAAGGTCACGTCCGGCCCGCTGTCCGATTTCGACGGTGAGATCATCGAGATCAACCACGAGGCCGGCAAGCTCAAGGTGCACGTCTCGATCTTCGAGCGCCAGGTGCCCGTCGAGCTGAAGTTCGACGAGGTCAAGAAGCTGGACTGAGTCCAGCGTCGATGTGGGAGCCGGCCACTCCGGGCGTTTGCACCACGAGGAGGAACGATGGCCAAGAAGGTCGTCAAAGATCATCAAGCTCCAGATCCCCGCCGGCCAGGCGAACCCTGCCCCGCCGGTCGGCCCTGCGCTCGGCCAGCACGGCGTGAACATCATGGAGTTCTGCAAGGCGTTCAACGCCGCCACGAGCCGGCGGTCAGCAGGGCCGGGTCACGCCCGTCGAGATCTCGGTCTACGAGGACCGCACGTTCACGTTCATCACGAAGACGCCGCCCGCGGCCGTGCTGATCAAGGAGGCGCTCGGCATCACCAGCGGCTCCGACGATG
The DNA here is from genome assembly GCA_963722525.1 of uncultured Actinomycetes bacterium. Taxonomy (GTDB): domain Bacteria; phylum Actinomycetota; class Thermoleophilia; order Gaiellales; family F1-60-MAGs149; genus VFJZ01. The sequence continues at coordinate 4,122,612 of CAVRMM010000002.1, forward strand.
CCGAAGCAAGAACAAGGTCGGCACGCTGTCGAAGGACCAGCTGCGCTCGATCGCCGAGCTGAAGCTGGAGGACCTGAACGCGAACGACGTCGACGCCGCGATGCAGATCATCGCCGGCACGGCGCGCTCGATGGGCGTGGAGGTGGCGCGATGAGCGGCAAGGAGCTCACGGCCGCGAAGGCGCAGGTCGACCGCATGAAGGCGCTACCAGCCGCGCGAGGCGGTCACGCCTGCTGAAGGAGCTGCAGACGGCGAAGTTCGACGAGACGGTCGAGGTGCACTTCCGCCTCGGCGTCAACGTCCGCCACGCCGACCAGCAGCTGCGCGGCACGATCATGCTGCCGCACGGCACGGGCCGCACTGCCCGCGTCGCCGTCTTCGCCCAGGGCGACAAGGCGAAGGAGGCCGAGGAGGCCGGAGCCGATTTCGTCGGCGCCGACGACCTCGCGACCAAGATCCAGGAGGGCTTGACCGACTTCGACGTCGCCATCGCGACGCCCGACATGATGGTCGTCGTCGGCCGGCTCGGCCGCATCCTCGGCCCGCAGGGCAAGATGCCGAACCCGAAGACGGGCACCGTCACGATGGACGTGGCGAAGGCCGTCGAGGAGGTCAAGGCGGGCAAGATCGAGTACCGCACCGACCGCTCGGGCATCGTCCACGTCCCGATCGGCAAGAAGTCGTTCGAGGCCGCGTCGCTGGTCGAGAACTACGGCGCCGTGCTCGAGGAGATCCTGCGCGTGAAGCCGTCGTCCGCGAAGGGCCGCTACATCAAGAGCATCACGCTCGCCTCGACGATGGGCCCCGGCGTCAAGGTCGACACCGGCCGCATCCGCGATCTGATGGAGGACGATCGGCCCAGAGCTGAGCTCGCAACGTATCCAACCGCGCTCGTCGCCCGAGACCGCCGGCAGTCGATAAGACCGGCGCAGGTGGCGCGCCGGGTTCCTCCCGGGACCCACCGTTCCGTGTCGTGCCTGCGCCCGCCGTCACTCCGGCGGGCGCTCGTCGTACACGGAGGAGGTGAATACATGCTCAAGTCCCAGAAGGCAGAGATCATCGATCGGATCGAGGGCGAGATCCGCGAGGCGTCGGCGCTGATCGTGGCCGACTACCGCGGGTTGTCCGTCGCGGCGATCACGCGGTCCGCACGGGCCTGCGTCCGCTCGACGCGACGTTCCGCGTCTCGAAGAACACGCTCACCCGCATCGCCGCCGAGCGGGCCGGCAACGACGGCCTCGCCGGCATGCTGACCGGGCCCGAGCGCCATCGCGTTCTGCAACGGCGATCCGGCAGCCGTCGCGAAGAAGCTGTCCGACATCGCCCGCGAGACGCGCATCCTGCGGCTCAGGGCGCCGTCGTCGAGGGTCAGACCCTCGACGAGGAGGGCGTCAAGCGGCTCGCCACGCTGCCCTCGCGCGAGGTGCTGAACGGCCAGGTCGTGAGCGTCATCGCAGCGCCGCTGCAGACGTTCGTGAACGTGCTGGCGGCCGCACCGCGCGAGTTCGTCGTCGTGCTCGACCAGATCATCCAGAAGAAGCAGGCGGAAGCCGCCTAGGCAACCGCACGAACAGGAGTTTCCGAAAATGGCAGTTGATGTCGAAAAGGTCGTTGGCCAGCTCTCCGAGCTGACCGTGCTCGAGCTCGTCTCCCTCAAGGAGGCCCTCGAGGAGAAGTGGGGCGTCTCGGCTGCGGCCGCAGCCGTCGCCGTCGCCGCTCCCGCCGCCGGTGGCGGCGGTGGCGCCGAGGAGGCCGTCGAGGAGAAGACGTCGTTCGACGTCTGGATCACCGAGGCCGGCAGCTCGAAGATCCCGGTCATCAAGGTGATCCGCTCCGCCACCGGTCTGGGCCTCAAGGAGGCCAAGGACGTCGCCGACGCGGCGCCGAAGGCCGTTAAGGAGGGTCTCTCGAAGGACGACTCCGACGCGCTCAAGAAGGAGCTCGAGGAGGCCGGCGCCACCGTCGAGATCCGCTAGGGCGCCTCGCGCGTTCAGCTCGAAGGTCGTGTGGAGGGCCCCCGCCGTGGGGCCCTCCGCCGTCCTCGGGGGGTACGCTCTGCAACCGTGACCGCCTGGGCCAAGCGACGACGGGGGCCGCTCGCGATCACGCTGGCGTTCCTCGTGCTGGGGATGATGAACCTCATCCTCGTGCCGCCGTTCGTGCCGCGTGACGAGTCCTCGCACGTCACCTACGCGCTCTCGGTCGCCGACGGGCGGTTCCCCCGCATCGACGACACCAACCCGGCCGGCGCCATTCCCGGCCTGGAGCCGTTCAAGACCTGGACGGCCAACCATCCGCCGCTGTTCTACGTGCTCAGCGCCGTGCCGCTCGAGGCCGGCAAGGCGATCGACGAGCCCGTGCTGGGACTGCGCGGCATGCGGCTCCTGAACCTGCTGTTCGGCGCCGTCGGCGTGTACCTGGCCGGATCGCTCGGCGCGCTGCTGCTGCCGCGCCGGCCGGAGGCGCCGACGCTGGCGGCGGCGGGGCTCGGCCTCGCGGGGGCCGTCGCCAACAACCTGGCGATCGCATACAACGACGGCCTCGGGATCGCCGCGGCGATCGCGCTGCTCGTCGTCGGGCTGCGGATCTTGCGGGAGGGCCCGTCCCGGCGCCTGCTCATGGCGCTGGCGCTGCTCGCCGCCGTCGGCGGCCTGGCGCGGTTCACGGTCTTCATGGCGATCGGGTTCGCGGCGCTGCTCGCCGCGGCCGGCGTCTACCTGCAGCGGCCGGCGCGCCGATGGCTCGCCGCGGGCGCCGTGTTCTGCCTGCCCTTCGCGGCGGCGGCCGTCGCATCGGGCTGGTGGTACATCCGCAACCGGCGCGAGTACGGGTCGTTCACCGGCACCAGCTTCATCATCCAGATGCAGGGCCGGGGGGAGCACGCCGGCTATCTCGAGCTGCTCCAGACACCGTGGTTCTGGCGCAAGATGCACTCCGACATCTGGGGCGCCTTCGCGCGCTCCGGGTCGCTCGCCGGCTGGCCCCGTGAGATCCCCGAGCTGGTGTCGGTGATCGGCGTCGTCTGCCTGCTGGTCGCGCTCGGGCGCTGGTGGCGGTCGGGGCACCCGCTGCCCGACCTGCGCGACACGATCGCGTGGACGCTGCTCGGTGCGTTCGCCGTCCTCAGCGTCTGGCAGATCGTGAAGTTCTACACCACGGGCGGCAACGCGCACGTGCGCTACCTGTTCGCCGCCCTGCCGGTGGCGGGCGCGCTCAGCACGATCGCCTTCCGGGTGTTCCCGTTCAACCGCCGCAACACGGTCACGATCATCGTCATCGGCGGCGCGATGGTGCTCGACTTCTACCTGCTGCGCCGCTTCTGCAACGAGTTCAACCCCGGAGGCGACACCGGGCCGGTGGGCATCGTCGGAGCGGTGCTGCTGGCGGGGACGTTCGTGCTGGTGGCCCGCGAGCTGCGCCGGATCGCACCCGGGAGCGGCTGATGCCGTCGGCCGGGGTCCTGGCCGTCGCCACCGCGACGCTGGCGCTGGCGCTGGCGAACGCGCTGGCGACGCCGCCGTTCACCGGCAACGACGAGGCGGCCCACGTGGCGTACGCCGTGGCGGTGGCCGACGGGCGCCTGCCGGTCGTCACCGACCGGACGCCCGCCGGCGCGATCCCCGGCCTGCCGCCGGACCGGCTCCTCTACACCGCCAACCACCCGCCCCTCTACTACGCCCTCGTGGGGCCGGGCGTGCAGGCCCTGGCCGACTCCGGCCGGCCGTTCGGTGCGCTGCGGCTGGCCCGGGTGGTGAACGCGCTGTTCGCGGCCCTGGCGGTGCTGGCCGTGGGATCGCTGACGGCCCGGCTGGCACCGGGCCGGCGGCGCGCGCCGGTGATCGCGGCGGCCGTCGCCGGCCTCGTCCCCGCGTACGGCTTCGTGGCCGGGTTCGCCTACAACGACGGTCTCGCCCTCGCGGCCGCGGCGGGGCTCCTCGCCGCCGCCCTCGCGGTGCACCGCGAGGGCGGCAGCCGCAGGCGGCTGGCGCTGGTGGCGGCGCTGGCCGCCGTCGCCGCGCTCGCGCGCGTGTCGGCGCTGCCCGCCGTGCTGGCCGCCGCGGTGCTGTGCGCGACCGGAGGGCGCCGGCGCGACGGCCTCGTGCCGGTGCTGGCCGCCACCGTCGCGGCGGGCTGGTTCTACGTCCGCAACACGTCGCGCTACGGCGATCCGACGGGCGGCGGGTACCTGCTCGACCTGCTCGACCGGCCACGGCGCTGGTCCCTGGTCGGCGTCGCGCTCGACCCCGGGTTCTGGTCGCAGATCACGGCCGACGCGTGGGGCCGGTTCGCGGCCCTGCCGGGGCCGCTCGAGCCGTTGCTGGCCGCCGCCGCCACGGCGTGCCTGGTCTGGCAGGTACGGCGCACGCCGACCGTGCCGTGGCTGGTGCTGAGCGGCTACGCGGTGCTGGTGGTGGCGGCGGTGGTGCGGTTCCACGCCGCCGGGGGGAGCGCACACGGGCGCTACCTGTACCCGCTGCTGGTCGTCGCCGGTGCGGCCGTGGGCGCCACGGCGGCCGGGCTGCGCGTGGCGCCGGCGATCGGCGTGGTGGTACTCGTCGTCTGCTGCGTGATCCACCTGCACGGCGTGCTGGAGCGCTACGTGCACGTGCCGGGCCGCGCCTACGGCGACCTGGAGGAGACGGCGCTGCGCCAGGCCGGCGTGCCGGCGCCGGCGGTCGTGCTCGCGCTGCTGGCCGTCGCACTCGTGGCGTGCACCGCGGTCGCCGTCCGCGAGCTGCTCGCGCGCCCGGGCACCGCCTCCCACTAGGCTGCCGCCATGTCCCGCCGCTCCCAGCTCCGCATCTACACCATCGAGCCCAGCACCGCCGACGAGTGGGTGCAGCTCTTCTACGAGCACATCGTGCCGCTGCGCGAGCAGCACGGCTTCACGGTCGACTGGGCCTACCTGGCCGAGGACCGCGCCCGCTTCGTGTGGATGGCGTCGCACGACTGCCCCGACGGCTGGGACGCCGCCGAGTCGACGTACTACGCCTCGCCCGCGCGCTCGGCGCTGCCGTTCACCCCGAGCGACTACATCTCGGGCCACGACCTCTCGATGGTGCGGCCGGTCGGCCGCTGACCGTCGCGTCAGAGCGCCGCGGGCCCGACCACGACCGCCAGCCGGCGGGCGCGCCGCGCGATGTCGGCGTCCAGGGTGACGAGCCGGCAGCCGAGCAGCCGGGCGAGGGCCACGTACTCGGCGGCGTAGGTGCGGGCGAGGCCCATCCGGTCGGCGATGTCCCACGAGGCCTCGCCCAGCGAGGGATGGCCCTGCTCGGCGATCGGCGCCCGGTCGACGACGCGCCGCAGCCGGCGCGCCTCGGCGGCCGTCAGCTGCCCGCGCCGCGCCATCTCGTGCAGGACGGCGCGCGCCTCCGACCACATCAGCGGCGGCGCCACCAGGTCCGGGTCGGCGAACAGCGCGAAGCCGTCGTCGGCCGCGCAGGCGGCGAGCACCACGGTGGCGTCGACCACCAGCATCAGCGCACGCCCTTCCGCGTTCGGGCCAGCGCCGCCACCCAGTCGGGTGGCGTCCGCAGCCACGACTGCTCCCACGCCGGGGGCAACGGCAGGGAGGTGGGGGAGGCGATCCGCTCGACCTCCTCGCGGAACAGCAGCAGGCGGGGGCCGTCGCGACGGCTCTGGAGGCGGCCTGCGCGCACCCACCGGCGGACCGTCTCGTCGCCCACGCCGGCCAGCTTCGCTGCCTCGGAAACCGTTATCACTGCTACTACACTACACCTTTGTGCAGAGATTCATCCCCAGACCCTTGCTGCGGCTGTGGACGGACTGCTAGGTTAAGGGCCGGAAACCGACCGGCCGAGCGGCCACGCTTGCCCCTGCGTGTGCTACGATCCGCGGCTGTCGCGTTCCCCTGGCCTGGAACGCTGCTGCTTGCCACCCTTCGAGTGCCGTGAGGAGGGAGCGCTCTTGGCTCCTGCTGTGTCCGCTACGCCGCGTAAGCGTGCCCGTCGGAACTTCTCCCACCTGGAGCAGACCCCGCAGCTTGCGAGGGTCATCCCGGTTCCCAATCTGATCGAAATCCAGCGGAAGTCGTTCGGCGACTTCCTGTCGACCGGTATCCGCGAGACGATCGACGACGTCTCGCCGATCGAGGACTACACCGGTTCGCTCGCTGTCGAGTTCGGTGACTACGTCTTCGACGCCCCCGCGTACTCCATCCGCGAGTGCCGCGAGAAGGACCTGACGTACGAGCAGCCGCTCTTCATGACGGTGCGCTTCGTCAACAAGTCCACGGGCGAGATCCGCGAGCAGCGCGTCTTCATGGGGAACATCCCGCCAGATGACCGACTCCGGCACGTTCATCATCAACGGCACGGAGCGCGTCGTCGTGACGCAGCTGGTGCGGTCGCCCGGCGCCTACATCATGGAGCCGAAGGACGCCGACGAAGCAGGTCTTCACCGCGAACCTGATGCCGGCCCGCGGGTCGTGGCTCGAGCTCGAGATCGACAAGAAGGGTCTCGTCTTCGTCCGGATCGACCGCAAGCGCAAGCTCCCGTGACGACGCTCCTGCGCGCTCTGCCGCAGGAGGACCCGACCACGGGCGAGCCGTTCGCGTCGGTCACCGACGACGACATCCGCAACCTCTTCCGCGACCCCGACACGGGTGAGCCGAACGTCTACATCGACCTGACGCTCGAGAAGGACGTCGCCAAGACGCCCGAGGCGGCGCTGGTCGAGGTGTTCAAGAAGCAGCGCCCGGGCGAGCCGCCGACGCTCGAGAACTCGAAGGCCCTCCTGCGCGCGCTCTTCTTCGACCCCAAGCGGTACGACCTGACGCGCGTCGGTCGCTACAAGCTGAACTCGCGGCTCGACCTGAACGTCGATCCCGACATGCGCGTCCTGACCACGTCCGACCTCACCGAGCTCGTCCGGCGCCTCGTCACGCTGCCGATCAAGCTCGGCATGACCCGAGGACGCGAGGACTACGCCGAGGAGGTCATGAGCATCGCCGCGCACCGGAGGAGGTGCGCCGCGAGATCGACGAGTACGAGCACTTCGGCAACCGGCGCCTGCGCACGGTCGGCGAGCTCGTCCAGGAGGCGTTCCGCGTCGGCCTGTACCGCATGGAGCGCGTCGTCCGCGAGCGGATGACGACCGAGGACGTCGACACGATCACGCCGCAGACGATCATCAACATCCGGCCGGTCGTGGCGGCGCTGAAGGAGTTCTTCGGCTCGTCGCAGCTGTCGCAGTTCATGGACCAGACGAACTCGCTGTCCGGCCTCACGCATCGCCGCCGCCTGTCGGCGCTCGGTGCCGGCGGCCTGACCCGCGAGCGCGCCCCGATCGAGGTGCGCGACGTCCACAAGACGCATTACGGCCGCATGTGCCCGATCGAGACGCCCGAGGGTCCGAACATCGGCCTGATCGGCTCGCTGGCGTCGTACGCCACGCGTCTCGGAGCACGGCTTCGTGCAGGCGCCCTACCGGCTCGGGTGAAGTCGGGCTCGCCGATCGGACGACGTCCACTACCTGGACGCCTCCGAGGAGGAGCGGTTCGTCATCGCGCAGGCCAACAACCCGATCGACGCCAAGTCCGGCAAGCTGATCAGCCCCGTGCTGGTCCGCACCCGCGACGAGGAGTTCGAGCTCGTCCCGGTCGAGCCAGGACGTCGACTACATGGACGTCGCGCCCGACGCAGATCGTCTCGGTCGCGACGGCCCTGATCCCGTTCCTCGAGCACGACGACGCCAACCGCGCGCTGATGGGCTCGAACATGATGCGCCAGGCCGTGCCGCTGCTGATCCCGGAGGCGCCGACCGTCGGCACCGGGCCTCGAGTACCGCGCGGCGGTCGACACCGGCGACGTCAAGCTCGCGCTCCGCGCCGGCACGGTCAAGTCTACGTCGACGCCAACGCGGTCGTCGTCACGACACGACGGACGGCACCGAGGACCGCTACGAGCTCGTGAAGTTCATGCGCTCGAACCAGGGCACGCTGATCCACCAGAAGCCGATCGTCCACGAGGTCGACCGAAGGTGGAGGAGTGGAGGTCCTCGCGGACGGCTCCTCGACGACGACTCGGCGAGCTCGCGCTCGGCAAGAACCTGCTCTGCGCGTTCATGTCGTGGGAGGGCTACAACTTCGAGGACGCGATCATCCTCTCGGAGCGGATCGTCAAGGACGACGTGCTGTCGTCCGTGCACATCCACGAGTACGAGATCGACGCGCGCACGACGAAGCTCGGCGACGAGGAGATCACGCGCGACATCCCGAACCGCTCGGAGGAGTCGCTGCAGCGACCTCGACGACCGCGGCATCGTCCGCATCGGCGCCGAGGTCGGCTCCGGCGACCTGCTCGTCGGCAAGGTCACGCCCAAGGGCGAGACCGAGCTGACGGCCGAGGAGAAGCTGATCCGCGCGATCTTCAAGGAGAAGGCGCGCGAGGTCCGCGACACCTCGCTGAAGGTGCCCGCACGGCGAGGGCGGCAAGGTCATCGACGTCAAGATCTTCCGGCGCGACGCGGGCGACGACCTGACCGCCGGCGTGATCGAGCTGGTGCGCGTGTACGTCGCCAAGAAGCGCAAGATCGCCGAGGGCGACAAGCTCGCCGGCCGGCACGGCAACAAGGGCGTGATCTCGAAGATCGTGCCCGAGGAGGACATGCCGTTCCTCGCCGACGGCACGCCCGTCGACGTGATCCTGAACCCGCTCGGCGTCCCGAGCCGCATGAACATCGGGCAGGTGCTCGAGATCCACCTGGGCTTCGCGGCGCGGTACCGCACCGACGAGGACCCGCCCGGTCGAGTGGATCGCCACGCCGGTGTTCGACGGCGCGACGGTGCGGAGGTCGACCCGAGCTCGTGGCTGGGCCCGACGCGCAACGCTCGCTCGCCGATCGACCTGAGGTCGACGACGACGAGTCCGGCACCCGCCGCGTCTCGGGCAAGGTGCAGCTGTACGACGGCCGCAACGGCGAGCCCGTACGACAACAAGGTCGCCATCGGCTACATGTACATCCTGAAGCTGCTGCACCTCGTGGACGACAAGATCCACGCGCGCTCCACCGGCCCGTACTCGCTCGTCACGCAGCAGCCCCTGGGCGGCAAGGCCCAGTTCGGCGGCCAGCGCTTCGGCGAGATGGAGGTGTGGGCGCTCGAGGCCTACGGCGCCGCGTACACGCTGCAGGAGATGCTGACGATCAAGTCCGACGACACGGTCGGCCGCGTCAAGGCGTACGAGGCCATCGTCAAGGGCGAGAACATCCCCGAGCCGTCGATCCCCGAGCGTTCAAGGTGCTCCTGAAGGAGATGCAGTCGCTCGCGCTCGACGTCAAGCCGATGCGCGACGACGGCGCCCGGCCTGGAGATCGACCGAGGAGGACGACGAGCTGCTGCGCGCCGCGGAGGAGCTCGGCGTCGACCTGTCGCCCGATCGCCTGCGCGTCCACGCCGCGCGACCCGGACGTGCAGGAGGTCGAGGCCAGGGCGAGGAGATCGACCTCGACGGCGACCTCCACGTCGCCGCCGACGAGCAGCTCACCGAGGCTCTTCGTCGACGGCTCGGATGTGAACGAGGACGACGCCGCCCCGCTGGGCGCCGTCGAGTTCGACCTGGAACCGACCGAGGAGGTCGGAGGTCGAGGAGTGATGGGCGTCGACGCCCGATCTCATTCCCCCTCCACCGACCCGTTAGGAGCACGACCGTTGATCGATATCAACGATTTCGACTACATCAAGATCGGTCTGGCCTCCACGAAGGACGTCCACTCCTGGTCGTCCGGCGAGGTGACCAAGCCGGAGACCATCAACTACCGCACGCTCAAGCCCGAGAAGGACGGCCTCTTCTGCGAGCGCATCTTCGGTCCCACCAAGGACTGGGAGTGCTACTGCGGCAAGTACAAGCGCGTCCGCTACAAGGGCATCATCTGCGAGCGCTGCGGCGTCGAGGTCACCCGCCAGAAGGTGCGGCGCGAGCGCATGGGTCACATCGACCTGGCCGCTCCCGTCTCGCACATCTGGTTCTTCAAGGGCGTCCCCAGCCGCATCGGCTACCTGCTCGACATCGCGCCGAAGGAGCTCGAGAAGGTCCTCTACTTCGCGGCGCACATCTGCACGTACGTCGACTTCGAGAAGCGCGAGGCCGATCTGAACGAGCTGGAGGGGAAGATCCTCTCCGAGCGCGAGCAGCTCGAGACCGAGCGCGCCGAGGAGATCGGCTTCGTCGAGGAGCGCCTCCAGCGCCGCCGCGAGTTCTTCGTGTCCGGCGGCCGTGAGAGCTTCGACGACGACGACGAGTACTGGGCGCGCATGCTCGGCTCGTGGGCCGAGGAGCAGGGCTTCGACCTCGACGACGCCCGCGAGCTGGCCTCCGGCCTGCTGCGCGACCTCGCGTCGCGCATCGGCGGCGACGGACGCCGAAGAAGGTGCGCGAGCTCGTGCACTCCCTGGCCGTCCGCGACGACCGCAAGCTGAGCTCGAAGGAGCTCGACACCATCGCCCTGGCGGCCGAGCACGCACTCGGCGCCCTGGCACCGGTGCTCGAGACGATCGAGACCGGCAAGGGCACCGCGAAGGGCAACGCCCGCAAGCAGTTCGAGCCGCGTCGTGTCCTACCTGAGGGCGAGGAGGGCGGCGCCACGCCGGCCGACGGACCCATCATGGCGACGCTCGGCGAGCAGAAGGAGATGGACAGGCCCGCGGCCTCGGCAACGGCCTGCTGGCCGATCTCGTCCGCGATGCCGCCGAGCACCGCGACGAGGAGGGTTACGAGCTCCGCGCGTCGGCGAACGACCTGTGTCTGAAGGCGACGGCAAGATGACCCGCGACGACCACCGCCAGATCGAGGCGTGGGCGCTCAAGGTGCGCGAGATGGTGCTGGAGATCGACCAGCGCCGCAAGGACACCGACGAGCTGCTACGACGAGCGCCTGCTGACGCTCGACCCGGCCTGGGAGCGGTTCCGGGATCGGCCCGAAGGAGGTCGTCGGCGACGAGAAGCTCGCCCGCGAGCTCAAGGACCGGTTCGGCTCCGAGTGCGGCTTCGGCGAGTACGTCGGGCTCGGCATGGGTGCCCAGGCCATCCGCGACCTGCTGACGCGCGAGGACCTCGACGTCCTCGGCGGCGGACCTGCGCGACCAGATCGCGACCTCGAAGGGCCAGAAGCAGCAGCGCGCCATCAAGCGGCTGAAGGTCGTCGAGGCGTTCCGCAAGTCGGAGAACAAGCCCGAGTGGATGGTCCTCGACGCCGTGCCGGTGATTCCGCCGGAGCTGCGCCCGATGGTGCAGTTGGACGGCGGCCGGTTCGCCACCAGCGACCTGAACGACCTCTACCGGCGCGTCATCAACCGCAACAACCGCCTCAAGCGACTGCTCGATCTCGGCGCACCCGAGATCATCGTGAACAACGAGAAGCGCATGCTGCAGGAGGCCGTCGACGCCCTGTTCGACAATGGCCGCCGCGGCCGTGCGGTGACCGGCCCGGGCAACCGCCCCCTGAAGTCGCTGTCCGACATGCTGAAGGGCAAGCAGGGCCGGTTCCGCCAGAACCTGCTCGGCAAGCGCGTCGACTACTCGGGCCGCTCGGTGATCGTCGCCGGGCCGCACCTGCGGCTGCACCAGTGCGGTCTGCCGAAGATCATGGCCCTCGAGCTCTTCAAGCCGTTCATCATGAGCCGGCTCGTCGAGCGCAAGGAGGTGCAGAACATCAAGGCGGCCAAGAAGATGGTCGACTCGATGGTGCCCTCCGTGTGGGACGTGCTCGAGGAGGTCATCTCCGAGCATCCCGTGCTGCTCAACCGCGCACCGACGCTGCATCGCCTGGGCATCCAGGCCTTCGAGCCGATCCTGGTCGAGGGCAAGGCCATCCAGGTGCACCCGCTCGTCTGCCACGCGTTCAACGCCGACTTCGACGGCGACCAGATGGCGGTGCACCTGCCGCTCAGCGTCGAGGCCCAGGCCGAGGCGCGCATCCTGATGCTGTCGTCGAACAACATCCTGTCGCCGGCCAACGGGCGCCCGCTCGCCACGCCGTCGCAGGACATGGTGATCGGGCTCTACTACCTCACCTACTGCGTCGAGGATCTCGCGGCCCTGGCCGCCGATCCGCCGAAGGACCGCAAGATCGCGGTATTCGGCAGCGCGGACGAGGTCGAGCTCGCCTACGACGCCGACCAGGTCGCAGCTCCAGGAGCCAGATCTGGGATGCGGGCGCGGTCCGACGGCACCCGGGCGCTGACCACGGCCGGCCGCACGATCTTCAACCACGAGGTGCGGCTCGCCCTGGCCGACGTGCTGGAGCGGGACCCCGCCTCCTGGACGAGGACGACATCCGCGAGCTGAACGCGGCGCGCTGACCAAGCGCGAGATGAACGACTACGTCTCGTGGCTGGTCGACCAGCACGGCGCGACGCAGGTCGCCCAGATCCTCGACACGATCAAGGATCTCGGCTTCCGGTTCGCGACTCGCGCTCGGGCGTCTCGATCTCGAAGAACGACATCGTCACGCCGCCCGACAAGGAGCAGATCCTCGAGAAGTACGAGGACCGATCGAGAAGCTCGAGGGCCAGTACATCGACGGGTCTCATCACCGCGGAGAGCGCCACGAGAAGGTCACAGGACGCTCTGGAGCGCGGCCACCGACGAGGTCGGCGAGGCGATGCAGCGCAACCTGTTCCCGCTGAACCCCGTGTTCATGATGGCGAACTCCGGCGCGCGCGGATCGTTCAAGCAGATCCGCCAGCTGGCCGGCATGCGTGGCCTGATGGCCAACCCGAAGGGCGAGATCATCGAGCGCCCGATCCGCTCGAACTTCATGGAGGGGCTCTCGGTCCTCGAGTACTTCATCTCGACCCACGGCGCCCGCAAGGGCCTCGCCGACACGGCGCTGCGCACGGCGGACTCGGGCTACCTGACGCGTCGTCTCGTCGACGTCTCGCAGGACGTGATCGTGCGTCGAGCGCGACTGCGGCGCCGAGACGTTCGTCGACGTGCCGGCGTTCCTGCTCGACCGGAAGGTCTTCTTCGACTTCCGCGCAGGGCGATCGACGGCCCGTCGGCGAGACGTTCACGCCCCGGGCAAACGACCAGCTCGTCGGCCGCGTGCTGGCCGGACATCGAGCCGTCGGCGGCCTCTGCCGGCCGGCACCCCGATCTCCCGTGACCTCGGCCCGCGTCATCTACGAGGCCAAGCTCGGCACCGTGCAGGACATGCTCGAGACGTTCTCCGAGTCCAAGCTGGACGACCCGATCGACGCTCGCCAGCCGCCTCGGACTGCCCGAGCTGGCCGAGCTCTTCAAGCAGGAGCAGTCCCTCGAGGACCCGTTCCTGCCCTTCGAGGCCGTCGACGACCTGCGGACGCCGGAGAAGTTCCTGCGCCGCATGGAGGAGGACGCCTACGCCGTCACCGATCTCCGCGACCGTGACATGAAGAAGGTCGTGGAGCTCGAGCTCCGCACGCTGGCGTGGGCGCTCAACGACAAGATCGAGCGCGACTGCACCGTCCCGGTGCGGTCGGTGCTCACCTGCGAGGCCGAGACCGGCGTCTGCGGCGCCTGCTACGGCCTGTCGCTCGCGAGCGGCGAGCGGTCCGACGTCGGCGACGCCGTCGGCATCGTGGCCGCCCAGTCGATCGGCGAGCCCGGCACCCAGCTGACGATGCGCACGTTCCACACGGGCGGCGTCGCCGGACTCGACATCACGCAGGGCCTGCCCCGCGTCGTCGAGCTGTTCGAGGCCCGCACGCCGAAGCAGGCGGGCGCCGTCTCGCACATCGCGGGACGCGTCACCAACCGCACCAAGACCACAGGCGAGCACGTCTTCGTGCTCCCACGGCGGGCCGACATCGAGGTGCGCGAGGTCGAGGGCGAGGGCTCGGTCATCTTCTTCCAGGGCGAGCGCATGACGCGCCAGCTCCACGAGTGGCTGACCCGCGGTACGCAGCACATGCGCATCGTCGAGCCGGTCTCGCTCGAGGGCCAGATCGTGTCGGAGGGCCAGCCGGTGCTGCCGGGTGTGCTCGCCCCGACCGACCTGATGGCCTCGGGCGTCGCCCGGGCCACCCGCTACCTCGTCGAGCAGGTGCAGCAGGTCTACCGCGCCCAGGGCGTGGAGATCAACGACAAGCACATCGAGGTGATCGCCCGGCAGATGACCCGCCGCGTGCTCCTCGACCATCCCGGTTCAACCGAGTGGCTCCCGGGCCAGTTCGTCGAGATCGCCGCGTTCGTCCGCGCCCGCGACGAGCTCGCCGGTCAGCCGGCGGCCGAGCTGCCCACCGGCGATCGCCAGATCCTCGGCATCACCAAGGCCAGCCTCGCGACCGAGAGCTTCCTGTCCGCCGCGTCGTTCCAGGAGACCACCAAGGTCCTCACGGACGCCGCGATCGAGGGGAAGATCGACCGTCTGATGGGCCTGAAGGAGAACGTCATCATCGGCAAGCTGATCCCGGCTGCCACCGGCCTGCGCGACTACCGGAACATCGAGATCGCGCCGCGCGAGGGATTCGGCGACAACCTGCTGCATCCGTCGTACGACGACGACGCCCTCGAGGCCGAGCTCGCCGTGACGGAGGACGATCACGTCCCGCTCGAGGGTCTCGACCTGGCCGGCGAAGAGGACTGAACCACCGCTCCTCGGCACCGACCGAAAACCTGCGAAGGGCCGCCCACCGGGCGGCCCTTCGTCGTCCTGGCGGGCTTTCAGCGACCAAAAACGCCCGCAGAGCGGCCGAACCTGGGCAATTCTCGCGCAGCGTGACTCTTGTCCCCACCCCGGTTTGCGCGCGACTCTGTCTGTGCTTCTGCTGGCCCCCGAAAGGACCCTGAAATGCGCGACAAGACCAAGGTTGCAGCCGCCCTTTCCACGCTCGTCACGCTCGCTTCCGTCGCCGGCCGCGCCAAGGGCTGGTGACCATTGCGGCGCTCTAGCGCCGCAACGTACTTGAATCTACGAAAAGTTTCCTTTATCTTGCCTGGATCGCCACACGGCGACCAGGGAGGCTGTTCGTCGTGCTCGCAGCGAGGGAAACTCAGGATCGCGTTTTCAGTGACGCGCGCACCACGGCTCTGACCGCCTTCCTGGCGGTGACCGGGTTCTTCCTGACGATCTTCGCACTCCAGGACCTCGGCCTCGGCACCGATCCGAGCGTCGTCGCCGTCCTCGCACTGGCCGCATTCGTCGCGGAGGTGTTCGGGGGTCGGCTGACCGGACGCATCGAGGTCTCGGCCTCTGGCTTCCTCGCCATCCTCGCCGCCGTCATCTGCGGCCCGGCCGCAGCGGCCATCACCGGCCTCGTCGCGGCCACGGTCGAGCTGCGCGGCGGCCCCCGCGCGAAGTGGCTCGCCTTCTCCGGCCTGTACGCGATCGAGGGCGTCGTCGCGGGCTACGCCGCGCACTCCGACTCGAGCCTCGCCGCGCGCACCACCATCGCCGCGCTGGCCCTCTTCGCCGTCAATCTCGCGGGCATGAGCCTCGTCGTGGTGGCGCGCCGCATCACGCCGCTCGGCGGGCAGATCCGCATCACCGCCGTCGCCGACTCGATCGGCGCCGTGCTGGCCGTGCCGATCGTGCTGGGCCTCGCCTACGGTTACCGCCTGGCCGGCATCGGCAGCCTGCTGCTGGTGCTGGCGCCGGTGCTCGCCGCGCACCTGCTGCTGCGCCTCTACCGCGAGACGGCCGACCTCTCGATGCGCCTCTCCGAGGGCAACATGACGTTCGCGCTGTCGCTCGTGCGCGCGCTCGATGCGCGGGACGAGCACACGGCGGGCCACTCGGCTGCGGTCGCGGTCTACGCCCGCGACCTCGCGAACGCGCAGGGCCTGCCGGTGGAGGACATCGCGAAGATCCAGCTCGCCGCGCTGCTGCACGACATCGGCAAGATCGGCGTACCGACCGAGGTGCTGAACAAGCAGGGCCCGCTGGATGACGAGGAGTGGTCGCACATCCGCCGTCATCCCGAGATCGGCGAGCAGATCGCCGGCGAGGCGCCGTTCTTCGCCGAGATCTCGCGGTTCATTCGGCACCACCACGAGCGCCCCGACGGCCGCGGCTACCCCGACGGCCTGGTCGGCGACCGCATCCCGCTCGCCTCGGCCATCATCGGCCTCGCCGACGCCTACAACGCCATGACGTCGTGCCGGCCGTACCGCTCGGCCCTGGCGCCCGAGGAGGCCGTCGAGGAGCTCCGCCGCGGCGCCGGCGCGCAGTTCGACCGGCACCTCGTCGACGTGTTCGTGAACGTGCTCCGCCGCCACGACGCGGCGTACCAGCTGGGCGAGGGCGAGCGGTTCTCGCTCGAGGGCCAGCGGTCGGCGATCTTGGCCGATCTGGGCGAGCGCCGTGCGCTGATCGCGCACAACACGCCCGCCGTCGCGTAGCGCTGCAACGGTCGTCGCGGCCACCGGTTCCGCTACGCTCATCCCGTGGCGGACGTGCTGATCATCGGCGGCGGCATCATCGGCGCGTCGCTGGCGGCGCAGTGCGCGCGGCGCGGGCTCGTCGTGACGCTGTGCGAGCGCGAGCGGCTGGCGTCCGCGGCGTCCGGCCGCAACGCCGGCTTCGTGGTCGGGCCGCACCCGCCGGAGCTGCAGGCGATCGCCGAGCGCAGCCTGCGCGAGTACCGCGAGCTGCACTTCGCGACCGGCGGCGCCTTCTTCATGGACCGCGAGTCGATCGGCTCGCTGATCGTGGCCGAGGACCAGGCCGACCTCGCAGACGCGCCGGGAGATGTTCCTGACGGGCGCCGGGCTGCAGGAGGCGGAGCCCCAGCTGGCCGGCGATCTGGCCGGCGGCTACCTGATCGAGGCGCGGCGCATCGATCCGGCCGCGGCCACCATGGCCTGGGCCGACGAGGCGCGGTCGTACGGCTCCACCATCCACGTCGCCTGCGAGGCGCGCGGCCTGCTGCGCCGCGCCGGCACGGTGATCGGTGCGATCACCGACGAGGGACAGCTGCTGGCGCGCCACACCGTGATCGCGGCCGGGCCGTGGTCGTGGCGCCTGGCGCGCGCGACGGGCTACGACGTGCCGGTGCGCGGCGTCCGCGGAGTGGTCGCGATGACCCGACCGGCGCCGTTCCGGCTGCGCCACCTGATCGAGGATGCCGCCTGGGACGTCACGTCGCTGCCGCCGGTCACGGTCGGCGATCTCGCCGACGGGGTGGCGCTGCCCGCCTCGCAGTCCGTGGGCCTCGGCCAGGACGACGACGGGCGCATCGTCATCGGCGCCTCGCACCGGCGGGCGATCGGCGCCGGGGACGAGACGCCCGAGACGCTGGCCGCGGTCTGCCGGCGCGCGATCCGGTTCGTCCCCGCCCTGGCCGGGCTGGAGATCGCCGAGACGCGCGCGTGCCAGCGGCCGATGACCGCCGACGGCCTGCCCCTGCACGGCCCGGTGCCCGGCACCGAGGGCCTCTACCTCTGCTGCGGCCACAACGCCCAGGGCATCACCTGGGGCCCCGGCGCGACCGCGGCGATGGCGGACAGCCTGGTCTCCGGCGAGTGGGACGCGGCCCTGTCGCCGGAGCGCTTCGCCGCGGTGGTGCCGTGACCGGTCGGGTGGTGCTGGTCGATCCGTGGAGCGACGTGCTCGAGGTGGAGCGCGCGTGCGACGGCCTCGGGGTCACGGTCGAGCGGCACGACGCGATCCCGGCGGCCGACGACGTCGTCGGCCTCCTGGCCGGCCCCGACTTCGCGGTCGGCCGCCAGGAGGTGGCCGGGCTGCCCGCCCTCCGCGTCGTCGCGACGCCGTCCACCGGCTTCGACCATCTCGACCTCGGCGCGCTCGAGGCCGCCGGCGTCTGGGCCACGAACGTGTCCGGGTACTGCGACGACGAGGTGGCCGACCACGCGATCGCGATGACCGTCGACCTGCTGCGCGGCGTCACGCTGCTCGACCGCAGCGTGCGGGCGGGGGAGTGGGACTACGCCCGTCGCGTTCCCGCGCCGGATCGCGCGCGCGACGCTGGGCGTGGTCGGCTTCGGGCGCATCGGCCGCGTCGCCGCCGGCCGTGGCCTGGCGCTCGGCATGCGCGTCGTCGCGCACGACGCCTTCGTGGCCGGACCGACCATGCAGGAGGCCGGCGTCGTGCCCTGCGCGACGCTGCACGAGCTGATGGCCGAGGCCGACGTCGTGACGCTCCACGCGGCGCTCACCGACTCGACGCGCGGGCTCATCGACGCCGCCGCGCTGGCCGCCATGCGACCGGGCTCCTTCCTCGTCAACTGCTCCCGCGCCGGCCTGGTCGACGCCGACGCGCTCGGCGCGGCGCTGCGCTCCGGGCACCTGGCGGGCTGCGGCCTGGACGTCCTGCCGGTCGAGCCGCCGCCGGCCGACGAGCCGGCGCTGACCTGGCCACGCACGATCATCAACCCGCATGCCGCCTGGGCCTCGGACGAGTCGGCGCGGCTGCCGTACGTGTTCGCCGCCGGCAACGTCGCGGCCGTGTTGCGGCATGGCGAGCCCGAGCGGGACGTGATCGCGAGGCCGGCGTGATGCGCGTCCGTGCCCGACACCGTTGCCCGCCCGCCCTACGTCGGTCGCTCGGAGGAACCTGCGCCGCGGGCCCCGCGGCCGGTGCGAAACGACCCGGAGACGATCGCGCTGATCCGCCGGGCGTGCGACGCGGCGTCCGAGGTGCTGGCCGAGATCGAGCCGCACGTCCGGCCCGGCGTCACCACCGACGAGCTGGATGCGGTCGGGCACGAGGCGATCGTCGCCCGCGGCGGCTACCCGAGCCCGCTGGGCTACCTGGGCTACCCGCGGTCGATCTGCACGGCCGTCAACGAGGTAATCTGCCACGGCATCCCGGGGCCGCAGACGCTTGCCGACGGCGACATCATCGGCATCGACGTCTCGGTGTACCTGGACGGCGTGCACGGCGACCTCTGCAAGACCGTGCCCGTGGGCGAGCTCGACCGGCTCTCGGAGGGCCTCCTGGACGCGGCCCGGCGGGCGCTGCGGGCCGGCATGTCGGCCGTCGAGCCGGGGCGCCCCGTGAACGCCGTCGGCCGGGCGATCGAGAAGGAGATGCGCGGCCGCTTCGGGATCGTCCGCGAGTTCGTCGGCCACGAGATCGGACGCGACTTCCACGGCGCGCTGGTGGTGCCGCACGGGTTCGAGTCCTCCGCCCGGACGGTGCTCGAGGAGGGCATGGTGTTCACCATCGAGCCAATGGTCGCGCTCGGGTCGGGCCGGGCGCGCATCCGCGCCGACGGCTGGACGGCCGTGACGCGCGACGGCAGCCGGTCGGCCCAGTTCGAGCACACCGTGCTCGTCACCGCAGACGGCTGCGAGGCGCTGACCCGCTGGTAGCGGCGAACGCCTAGCGGGTGGTCGCGACGAGCCCCGTGCCGGCGTACGTGAACAGGGTCGCGGCCCGGTCCTTCGCGCGCGTCTCGCCCGTGCAGCCGCAGCCCGGCGTCGCCTCGTACTCCTGCAGCAGCTGCGCGGCGCCCACCTGCTGGGGCGTCTTCTCCGGCGGCGCCGGAGCGGCCGTCTGCTCGCTGCCGCAGCCGGCCCCGAGGGCCACGGCGACAGCGAGCGCGACGGACAGGGTGAGGCGACGGCGGATCACACGCCCCCTGGCGGCGTCTCCAGGCCGACCCGGCGCTCGCCGACGCGGCGGAGCCCCTCGGCGGCGAAGGCGAGGGCGAACGAGAGCACGATCATGACGGTCGCGATCGGGATCAGGGTCTGCGTCTTCTCGGGGAACTTCAGTCCCGAGTAGAGGTAGATCGGGTACGTGACCGAGTCGCTGGTGAGGAAGCTCGCGACCACGACCTCGTCGATCGAGACCACGAACGCGATCAGGAAGGCCGACAGGATGGCCGGGACGATCAGCGGCAGGATCACGCGCCGGAACGTCGTCAGGCCGCTCGCGCCGAGGTCGAACGCCGCCTCCTCGAGGCGCCGGTCGATGCTGGCGATGCGGGGCATGATCAGGAGCACGCAGAACGGCAGCGCGATGATGACGTGCCCGATCAGCACGGCGCCGAGGCCGAGCGGGACGGGCAGGAAGCCGCGCTGGAACAGGATCAGCAGCGCGACGCCGAGCACCACGGTCGGCACCACCAGCGGCAGCAGCAGCAGGGCCGAGACGCCGGACCGGAAGAAGACCTTGCGGCGGGCCAGCGGGAAGCTGACCATCACGCCGAAGAACGTCGCGAGGACCGCGCAGGCGCTCGCCACCTTCAGGCTGTTCAGCAGCGCCGTGCGGATCTGCGGATCGGTGAACGCCTCCCGGTACCAGTCCAGCGTCAGGCCCGCGAGCGGGAACGCGGCCACTGTCGACGTGTTGAACGAGAAGACGATCAGCAGCACCGTCGGCACGTACAGGAAGATCAGGAAGGCGACGAAGAACACCGTCAGGGCGCGCCGGCCGTTCCGCGACAGGGCGACCGAGCCGCCGCCACCGCGCTTGCCGGTGGGAGGGGCGCTGGGCCGGGGTGCGGGAACCGCGCTCATGCCGTGCACTCGTTCCGAGCTTCGCACGGCATTCGCAACCGCACGCAAGGGTCTCCGCTGCGCTCCGACCGTCGCGTGCTCATGCCGTGCCTCCGCCCGCTCGCAGGAATTTGGATGTCGCGGCTGTCAGGAACAGCACGACCGTGAGCAGGAACAGCGCCAGCACGCTCCCGCCCTGCCAGTCGAACGCGCCGCCGATGAAGTGGTCGGCGACCGCCTGGCCGAACATGTAGCCCCTGGTGCCGCCGACCAGCGACGGCGTGATGTACTCGCCGATCGACGGGATGAACACGAACAGGAACGCGGCCACGATGCCCGGCGCGGCCAGCGGCAGCGTGATCTTCGCGAAGGCCTTCATGCGGCTGGCGCCGAGGTCGGTGGCCGCCTCGAGCAACTTGCGGTCCATGTTCTCGAGCGAGATGAAGATCGGCAGGCAGATGAACGGCACCCACGCGTACGTGAGCACGATCATCACCGTGAACTGGCTGTAGATCAGGAAGCTGAGCGGCTGCGTCCCTCGCGATGATCCCCAGCGACGCCAGGCCGGAGTTGATCAGGCCCTGGTCACCGAGCACGACCTTCCACGCGAAGATGCGGAGCAGGTAGCTGGTCAGGAACGGCGTGATCACGATCAGCAGCCAGGTGTACTTCGTCTTCTCGACGCAGAAGGCCAGGTAGTAGGCGACCGGGAACGCGATCAGCACCGCGATCACCGACGACGTCGTGGCCATCGAGACCGACTTGAAGAACAGCCGTAGGTCGGTCGACTCGGACGAGAACTGCGCGACGCGCAACAGGGTGTTGCCGAACGGGAGCGTCAGGAATGGCGCCAGCAGCAGGACGAACGAGACGCCGGTGATCAGGCCCGCGCGTTCGCCGAACCTGTTGCCCATGACGGCGCCGAGGATGAGCACGACGAAGAGGACGCCGAGGACGATGGCCGGGAAGGTGAAGCTCCAGCCCGAGCCGAGATGTTCGGCATCAGGTGCAGCGAGACGCCCTTGCCGAAGAAGTTCGACCACAGCGCGCCGCTGAACGTCGTCAGCTCGCCGTTCAGCACCGCGAGGGCGGGCCGGGGTGCGAAGTACTTGAGCCCGGTCGAGAACTCGAAGATGTACCAGAGGGGCGCCAGGAAGAAGATCGCGAGCGCGATCACCGTGGGGCCGAGCAGCCCGAAGGTGGTCAGGCCCTGACCCACCCGCGGCCGCCCTTCGCGACGGACGCTCACGCTGACGTCAGCCGGTGCCCCCGTCTCGACGTTCGATGCCACCAGTGCCTCCTACGGCGTGGGAAGTCGTTCCAAAAC
The DNA here is from genome assembly GCA_963722525.1 of uncultured Actinomycetes bacterium. Classification (GTDB taxonomy): domain Bacteria; phylum Actinomycetota; class Thermoleophilia; order Gaiellales; family F1-60-MAGs149; genus VFJZ01. Next base: position 4,144,348 of record CAVRMM010000002.1, read on the forward strand.
CGTCTCCGGTGGCGGGCGTCGCCGCCCGCCACCGGAGGCTGGGATTCAGGTCAGGAAGCGCCGACGGACGCCTTGACGTCCTGGCCTGCCTTGACGTACTCCGCGCGGTTCGGCAGCGGAGCCTCGAACCAGGCCTTGGGCGGCGCGAACGCAGTGGGGTCGTCGAGCTGGAAGGCGGTGACGATCTCCTTGTTCTCGACGAGCGCCGCCACACCGTTCTGCTGCGCCGACGCGTACTGGTAGACGTCGGTGAGCCAGCCGGCGACCTTCGGGGTGTTCGCCGCGGCAACGGCCGAGGTGGCACGCCCGGGCACCTTGCTGTTGGCGCCGAGAACGAGCCCGCAGACCCAGGCCAGGCGGCCCTCCTTCGGCTGCATGTACTCGATCGGGACGCCCTTCATCTTCGGGTGGTTCTTGATCTTCCAGTAGCCGTCCGGCCAGGTGTACGTCATGTCGATGTTGCCGTTGACGAAGTCGTTCACCGTGTCGGTCTGCGACGCCCAGAAGTTGCGCAGGTTCGGCGCGACCTTCTTCATGGTCTCGGCCGCGGCCTGGATCTCCTCGGTGGTCAGCATGTTCGGATCGACCGGGCGCCGACGTTGATGAGGTGGCCGATCTTGATGATCGAGACCTCGTCGGAGAACATCGCCATGCGGCCCTTGTACTGCGCGTCGAGCAGGACGTTCCACGACAGCTCGGCCGGGTTGACCTTGTCGGCGCGGTAGGTGAGCGTCGAGAAGCCGATGTCGAACGGCACGTGGTAGATCAGCCCGTCGGTGTCGACGCCACCGGCGCGGACGGCCTCGGGAATGCCTTCGTAGTCGGGCAGCAGCGACGGGTCGAAGGCCTGGATCAGGCCGGCGGCCTTGTAGTCGGGCCAGTACGCGATGCACGGATGGATCAGGTCGTACTGCACGCCCGATGCGACCTTGGCCAGCGCCTGCTGGTCGTTCTCGAGGAAGGTGAACTTCATCGGCGAGTCAGCGTTGAACGGTCCCTTGACGTAGCCCTCCCACATCTCGGGGACCTCGTAGCCGGCCCATTCGAAGGCCTTGATGGGGCCGGTCTCGGTGGTCGGATCGAACTTCGGTGCCGTCGCCGCGGCAGGAGCCGCGTCGGTCGAGCCCGCCGGCGCGGCGGCCGGTGTCGAAGCCGCACCGGTGTCGTCAGAACCGGAGTCCGATCCGCCGCACGCTGCGAGCAAGGCGGCAATCGAGATGCCGCCCGTAGCCGTGAAGAACCCACGGCGATTGAGGTTGGGGCCGTCTTCCACCCTTACGCTCCCTCTGTCTGGGCGACGAGTGAAGACCCGCCGCCGTTTCCACCCGCGCCGGCCGTAGCCGGCGCCCTCCCGCCGATCACGTAGCTGTGATCGGCCGCCCAGTGCAGAACCACGCGCTCGCCGACCGCGGGGTCGGTTCCCTCGTCGTTCAGTCGATGCACCACCAGGTGCTCACCCGTCCGCAGCTCGACCGTGAGCTGCGTCATCGATCCGAGGTAGACCACTTCGTTGATGACGCCCGAGACCGTCGAGACGGTGTTCGCCGCGACCTCGCCGGCGGCGAACTTGATCTTCTCGGGCCGGACCGTCACCTCGAGCTCGCTCTCACCGCTGCCCGTGCTGTCGGTCGCGACGATGCGCTCGCCGTCGCCGAGATCCATGACGGCCATGCTGCCCTCGCGGCGGTCGACCCGGACGTGGATCAGGTTCGAGACGCCGATGAAGCCGGCCACGAAGGGCGTTGCCGGCCGCTCGTAGAGCTCACGCGGCGCCGCGATCTGCTCGACGATGCCGTCCTTCATGACCGCGATGCGGTCGGACATCGTGAGCGCCTCCTCCTGATCGTGCGTGACGTAGACGAACGTCGTCTGCGTCTGCGTCTGGAGGTGCTTCAGCTCGAGCTGCAGCTCCTTGCGGAGCTTCAGGTCGAGGGCGCCGAGCGGCTCGTCGAGCAGCAGCGCCGCGGGCCGGTTGACGAGCGCCCGGGCCAGCGCGACGCGCTGCTGCTGGCCGCCGGAGAGCTGGCCGGGCTTGCGCTTCTCGAAGCTCTCGAGGCGCACCGTCCGGATCGCCTCCTCGACGCGTTCCTTCGTCTCGGCCCGGCTGACCTTCTTGATCTGGAGGCCGAACGCGATGTTGTCCCACACGGTCATGTGCGGGAACAGCGCGTACGCCTGGAACACCATGTTCACGTTGCGTTGGGCCGGCGGGATGTAGGTGACGTCGCGGCCCTGCAGCAGGATCCGCCCCTGCGTCGGCTCCTCGAACCCCGCGATCATGCGCAGCGTCGTCGTCTTGCCGCATCCGGACGGACCGAGCATTGTGAAGAACTCGCCCTCCCGGATCGTGAACGAGACGTCATCGACCGCACAGAAGTCGCCGAACATCTTCGTGACGGCATCGATGACGATGCCCTCGACCGCTCCTCGTTCCCCATACGGCGGTACGATAAACGCAACACCGGGGGATGGAAAGCCCGGGTTTGCCAGGGCCGGTGATTGACCGCCGCGCTAGCCTTCATCGCATGGCGCGTCCCAGCGTCGCCCAAGCCCGCCGACCCCAGATCCTCGAAGCAGCGATGCGAGCGATCATCGAGCATGGATTCGACGCCGTGCGGTACGTCGACGTGGCGGAGGAGGCCGGCGTCGCCGTCGGTACCGTCCAGCACTATTACGCGTCGCGCGACCAGCTGCTCGGCGCCGCGTTCCTGGAGGCCAACCGGGTGGCGGTCGGCAACGCCCGCGCGATGGCCGTCGCCGGCCGCGACCCGTGGCACCGGCTGACGCTGATCGTCGAGGAGTTCACGCTGCTCGACCGCTGGGCGCTGTGGCTGGAGTTCTGGGCGGCCGCCCGGCGTCGCGACGAGCTGCGAGCTGTCCTCGAGGCTGCCTACGGCGCGTGGCGCGAGCCGATCGTCGAGGCGATCGAGGAGGGCGTGGCGGCGGGCGTCTTCCGGCCGCGCTTCACGTCGGGCGAGATCGGCGGCGCCTTCGTGGCGCTCATCGACGGCCTCGGGATCCAGCGCGAGCTGGGCCTGCACTGGCTGTCGCCGCAGCGCACGCGCGACCTGGTGCTGGACGCCCTGGGATCGGCGCTGCGCGCGCCCGAGTGACCTCCGCCACCGCGCCCTTCCCTTAAAGGCACGGAATGCGTACCATATCCGCCATGTGCGGAATCGTGGGTCTCTTCTGCAAGTCGGACGCCGTCGCAGACCGGCTCGGCGAGCACCTGTCGCGGATGCTCGTCCAGATGAACGATCGCGGACCGGACTCCGCCGGCGTCGCCGTCTACCGCGATCCCGCGCCGGCCGGCTCCTGCAAGCTGACGCTGCAGCACGCGACCCCGCGTTCGACTTCGACGCGCTCGCGGCCGGGCTCGCCGGCGCCTTCGGGGGCGAGCCCGACGTCACCCGCCGCGCCTCCCACGCGGTGCTGGTCGTGACGGCCGATGCCGCCGACGCGCAGGCGTGGGTGCGCGCGCAGCACCCCGACGTGCGCGTGATGAGCGCCGGCTCGGTGATCGAGATCTACAAGGAGACCGGCCTGCCGAGCGCGTTCGCGGAGCGGTTCGGGCTCGGCGACATCCGCGGCACCCACGCCCTCGGGCACACCCGCATGGCGACCGAGAGCGCGCGTCACGACGCTCGGCTCGCACCCCTTCTCGACCGGCCTCGACCTCTGCCTCGTGCACAACGGCTCGCTGTCGAACCACAACCGCCTGCGCCGCAAGCTGCGCCGCGAGGGCATCGAGTTCCACACCGAGAACGACACCGAGGTCGCCGCCGGCTACCTGACGTGGCGCCTGCGCGAGGGCGACTCGCTGCACGACGCGCTGATGCACTGCCTCGACGACCTCGACGGCTTCTACACCTTCGCGATCGGCACCGCGCGACGGCTTCGCGGTCTTCCGCGACCCGATCGCCTGCAAGCCGGCGGTGATGGCCGAGACCGACGACTGGGTCGCGATGGCGTCCGAGTACCGCGCCATCGCCGTGCTGCCCGGGCGCCGACGACGCCCGCATCTGGGAGCCGGCGCCCGGCCACGCTCTACATCTGGGAAGGCGTGCGCGTCGTGATGGCCGCCGCCACCGCCGACCGGCGAGGTCGTCGACCTCGCCGCAGACGCTCGCTGCGCGAGCTGAACCAGCGCCTGCACGACCTCGCCGGCGACGCCGCCGGGCCGCGCAGCTGGCGCGTGCTGAACCCGTCCGGCGCGCCACACCATCGCCTGCGGCCTCGACGCCGACATCGAGGTCGATGATCGACGGCCACGTCGGCTACTACTGCGCCGGCATGAACCAGCACGCGACCGTCCGCGTGCACCGGCAACGCCGGGCCAGGGCGTGGCCGAGAACATGATGTCGCGGCCGCGTGACGGTCGACGGCAACGCCAGCCAGGCGGCGGGCGCGACCGCCCACGGCGGCCTGCTCGTCATCCGCGGCGACGCCTCGGCGCGCTGCGGCATCTCGCTGAAGGGCGGCGCGATCGTCGTGCGAGGGCTCGGTCGGCGCACATGAGCGCGTTCATGGCGCAGACGGGCACGCTCGTCGTGCTGCGGCGACGCCGGCGACGCGCTCGGCGACTCGATCTACGAGGCGCACGTCTACGTGCGCGGCACGGTCGCCGGCCTCGGCGCCGACTGCGTCGAGAAGGAGCTTCGCGACGACCATCGCGTCGAGCTGGCGCGGCCTGCTCGACCGACGCCGGGATCGACGACGTCGACGTCGGCGACTTCCGCCGCTACGGCTCGGCCCGCAAGCTCTACACCTTCAAGATCGACAACGTGCTACTGATGGCCAGCCTTCGGCTACGACCCCGCGCTCCGCGAGTCAGCCACCTGTTCGACCGCACCACGATCGCCGAGATCCAGCGCGCCGCCCGCGAGGGCATCTACGACATCCGCGGCTTCGGCGCCAAGCGCCGGCTGCCGCACTTCGACGACCTGCTGTTCCTCGGCGCGCGCGTCTCGCGCTACCCGCTCGAGGGCTACCGCGAGCGCTGCGGGACCGACGTCGTCCTCGGCGCGCGGCACGCCGAGGCAGCCGCTCAACCTGAAGATCCCGATCACGATCGCCGGCATGAGCTTCGGCGCGCTGTCCGGGCCCGCCAAGGAGGCGCTCGGGCGCGGCGCGAGCGAGGTCGGCACGTCGACCACGACCGGCGACGGCGGCATGACGCCGGAGGAGCGCGGCCACTCCGACCAGCTCGTCTACCAGCTGCTGCCGTCGCGCTACGGCATGAACCCCGACGACCTGCGCAAGCGCCGACGCGATCGAGATCGTGATCGGCCAGGGCGCGAAGCCCGGCGGCGGCGGCATGCTGCTCGGCCACAAGATCTCCGACCGCGTGGCCGAGATGCGCGACCTGCCGAAGGGCATCGACCAGCGCAGCGCCTGCCGGCACCCCGACTGGACGGGCCCGGACGACCTCGAGATCAAGATCCACGAGCTGCGCGAGATCACCGACTGGCAGAAGCCGATCTTCGTCAAGGTCGGCGCGACGCGCACCTACTACGACGTCGCAGCTGGCCGTCAAGGCCGGCGCCGACGTCGTCGTGGTCGACGGCATGCAGGGCGGCACCGCCGCCACGCAGGACGTCTTCATCGAGCACGTCGGCATCCCGACGCTGCCGGCCGATCCCGCTCGCCGTGCGAGGCGCTGCAGGAGCTCGGCATGCACCGCGAGGTGCAGCTGATCGTCTCGGGCGGCATCCGCTCGGGCGCCGACGTGGCGAAGGCGCTCGCGCTCGGCGCCGACGCGGTCTCGATCGGCGTCGCCGCGCTGATCGCGCTCGGCGACAACGCCCCGGAGCTCGACGACGGAGTACCGCGAGATCGGCCGCGCGGCCGGCTTCTACGACGACTGGCAGGCGGGGCGCGACCCGGCCGGCATCTCGACGCAGGATCCCGAGCTCGCGGCGCGCTTCGACCCCGAGCTCGGCGGCCGGCGGCTCGCCAACTACCTGCGCGTGCATGACGCTCGAGGCGCAGACGCTCGCCCGCGCCTGCGGCAAGTCGCACGTGCACAACCTCGAGCCCGAGGACCTGGTCGCGCTGACCATCGAGGCCGCCGCCATGGCGCGCGTCCCGCTGGCCGGCACCGACTGGATCCCCGGCCGCGAGGGCGGAGCGTTCTAGCGCCCCGCCGCGGCCGTTCGCGAACTCGGAGAAGGCGTCCCGCCTCCCACCCGGGCCGCCTCCTTGCCAGACGCTTCGCGACGCCGACCGGTCTCGGAACGGCCGACCCGAGACGCTGTCAGGCGGGCCGACGCATGCGCAGCCGGCTCTCCGACATCCCCGCGGCGGCCTCGGCGAGCAGCGCGTCGAGGTCGTCCTTGACGTGCAGGAAACGGCCGCTGAGCGGATCGGCGTCGCCCGCGGCGATGCGCAGCACCAGGTCGGCGGAGTCGCCCGCCGTCTGCCACTCGTCGGCGGGCAGGTCGTCGAAGCCGCTGTAGCGGCGGAAGCCGTCGCTGTCGGCCATCTCGGTCATCACCAGACCGGGCGCCATCGAGAACGCCTGCACGCCGTGCGGGCCGACCTCCGCGGCGATGCGCTCCATCAGCACGACCAGCGCGCACTTCGACGACGCGTACGCGGCGCAGTACCGGTTCGGCACGTTCGCCATGCCGCTCGTCATCGACGCCACCCGGCCGCGGCCGCGCGCCACCATGCCGGGCAGCACGGCGCGGGTCGGGAGGGCGGCGCCGCGCAGGTTCACCTCGAAGTCGCGCCACCACACGTCGGGCGGCACCTCGTGAACAGCCCCCAGGCGCCGGCGAGGCCGGCGTTGTTGACGAGCAGGTCGATCGGGCCCAGATCGGCCTCCACCCGCGCGGTCGCCGTCCTGCACGGCGGCCGGGTCGGTGACGTCGCACGCGACGACGTGGCCGGGGGTACCGGCCGGCGGGCGGCGTGACCAGACGGAGACCTGCGCGCCCGCGCGCGCGAGGTCGGCGGCGATCGTCGACGCCGATGCCCCGCGTGCCGCCGGTGACGACGGCGACCTGCGGCCGTCGATCGCCTCCTCTACCACGGGCCGCCGTCGATCCGCAGCCGGGCCGCGTCGGGCACCTCGGCGATGCTCTCGGCCAGCCGCGACAGGGCGGCGGCGGCGCAGGCGGTGGCCGTATCCGGCGCGCCGGCCGGGTCGGCGAGCGGCGGCAGCGCCGGCGCGGCGCCCGGCGGCGTGGACCGGAGCTCCGCGTACAGTGCGCGGACCGGTTCGGACGCCGTTCTCCACCAGCGATCGGGGTCGCTCTCGTGGAACGGCACGTGGGCCTCGGATCTGGTCATTCGTGGTAGAGTCCCTCTCGGTGAGCCGCCCCGGCGGCTCCGACGTGTGCCGCTCGACCGCCGCGCGACAGCCTACTGCAGGGTAGACTCCGCGCCGCGGCCCGAATGGTCGCGTTTCTGCCGTGTATGTCTACGGCGGCCGCGCTGGTCTGCTGCCGCCCGTGAGAAGAGGTTCATGCCGACCATCAATCAGCTCGTGCGCAAGCCGCGCACTGCGAAGAAGGCGAAGACGAAGACGCCCGCGCTCCGCGGCGCGCCGCAGAAGCGCGGCGTCTGCACGCGTGTCTACACGACGACGCCCAAGAAGCCCAACTCTGCTCTTCGCAAGGTCGCGCGCGTGCGGCTGACGAACAACATGGAAGTCACGGCCTACATCCCCGGCATCGGCCACAACCTGCAGGAGCACTCCGTGGTCCTGATCCGCGGCGGCCGCGTCAAGGACCTTCCCGGTGTCCGGTACAAGGTCATCCGCGCGGCGCTCGACGCCTCGGGTGTCTCGGGCCGCCAGCAGGCGCGCTCCAAGTACGGGGCCAAGAAGAGCTAGCCATGCCGCGTCGCGCAGACATCGTCCCCCGCGAGCTCGCCGCCGACCCGGTCTACGGGTCGAAGCTGGTCACGCAGCTCATCAACCGGCTCATGACCGACGGCAAGAAGTCGAACGCCGAGTCGATCGTGTACGCCGCCCTCGAGAAGGTCGGTCAGACCTCCGGCCGGCCGCCGGTCGAGATGCTCGAGCAGGCCATCAAGTCCGTCACGCCCGCCCTCGAGGTGCGCTCGCGCCGCGTCGGTGGCGCCAACTACCAGGTCCCGATCGAGGTGCAGTCGCGCCGTGCGCGTACCCTCGCGATCCGCTGGCTCGTGCAGTTCGCCCGCCAGCGCCGCGAGAAGGAGATGGTCGACAAGCTCGTCGGCGAGATCCTCGACGCCGGCAACCAGCAGGGCGGGGCATTCAAGAAGAAGGACGACATCTACCGCATGGCGCAGGCCAACAAGGCCTTCGCGCACTACCGCTGGTAGACGTCGAGCAACCACAGGAACCCATGGCAGTCGTCGAATCTCAGCTTTCCAGCGCCGTCCCGAAGCCGGACGAGCTCGGTCTGGTCCGGAACATCGGCATCATGGCCCACATCGATGCCGGTAAGACCACGGCCACGGAGCGGATCCTGTACTACACCGGGCGCACGCACAAGCTCGGCGAGGTGCACGAGGGCGCCGCGACGATGGACTGGATGGTCCAGGAGCAGGAGCGGGGGATCACCATCACCTCCGCCGCCACGACCGCGTTCTGGCAGGGCTTCCGAATCAACATCATCGATACGCCCGGGCACGTGGACTTCACCGTCGAGGTGGAGCGGTCGCTGCGCGTGCTCGACGGCGCGGTGGCCGTGTTCGACTCCGTCGCCGGCGTCCAGCCGCAGTCCGAGACCGTCTGGCGCCAGGCCGACAAGTACGCCGTGCCGCGCATCGCGTTCGTCAACAAGATGGACCGCGTCGGCGCCGACTTCTTCTACTCGATGAAGACGATGGTCGACCGCCTCGGCGCGAACCCGGTCGCCGTGCACGTGCCGATCGGCGCGGAGGACGGCTTCGAGGGCGTCGTCGACCTCGTGCGCATGAAGACCGTGCGCTACGTCGACTCGCTCGGCATGAAGTGGGAGGAGGAGACGCCCACGGGCGAGCTCGGCGAGCTGGCGGCCGACTACCGCCACCGCCTGATCGAGGCCGTCGCCGACCACGACGACGCCATCATGGAGGCGTTCCTCGAGGACCAGCCGGTCTCCGAGGCCGCGCTCAAGGCCGCCATCCGCGCCGCCACCCTCGACCTGTCGATCACGCCCGTGCTGTGCGGCTCCGCCTTCAAGAACAAGGGCGTGCAGCCGCTGCTCGACGCGATCATCGACTACCTGCCGTCGCCGCTCGACATCCCGCCCGTCGTCGGCACCGTGCCGCGCACCGGCGCCGAGGAGACGCGCGCGCCGCTCGCTGGACGAGCCGTTCTCGGCCCTCGCCTTCAAGGTCATGACCGACCCGTACGTCGGCAAGCTGACGTACTTCCGGGTCTACTCCGGCCAGCTCAAGGCGGGCTCCGCGATCTACAACGCGACGAGCGACAAGAAGGAGCGCATCGGCCGCATCCTCCAGATGCACGCCAACCATCGCGAGGAGCGGGAGGAGATCGGCGCGGGCGAGATCGCCGCCGCCGTCGGCCTCAAGTTCACCACGACGGGCGACACGCTGACCGACCCGGCCAGGCCGATCCTGCTCGAGAACGATCGTGTTCCCGGAGCCGGTGATCGAGGTCGCGGTCGAGCCGAAGACGAAGTCCGACCAGGACAAGCTCGCGGCCGGCCTCGCCCGCCTCTCCGAGGAGGACCCGACCTTCCGCGTGAAGACGCACGAGGAGACGGGCCAGACGCTGATCGCCGGCATGGGCGAGCTGCACCTCGAGATCATCGTCGACCGCCTGCTGCGCGAGTTCAAGGTCGACGCCAACGTCGGCAAGCCGCAGGTCGCGTACCGCGAGGCCGTGCGCCGCAAGGCCGAGCACGTCCGCGCGCGGTTCGTGCGCCAGACCGGTGGCCGCGGCCAGTTCGGCGACGTCATCATCGACCTCGAGCCGAACGAGCCGGGCGCCGGCTACGAGTTCGTCAACAAGATCACCGGCGGTTCGATTCCGAAGGAGTACATCGGGCCGGTCGATCAGGGCATCCAGGAGGCCATGGCCTCCGGCGTGCTCGCCGGGTTCCCCGTCGTCGACATCAAGGTGACGCTCGTCGACGGCTCGTTCCACGACGTCGACTCCTCGGAGATGGCGTTCAAGATCGCCGGCTCCATGGCATTCAAGGACGCCATGCGTAAGGCCGGGCCCGATGCTGCTCGAGCCGGTGTTCGCCGTCGAGGTCGTCACGCCCGAGGAGTACATGGGCGACGTCATCGGCAACCTCAGCTCCCGTCGCGGCCTGATCGCCGTCGATGGAGCCGCGCGGCAACGCGCAGATCGTCACGGCCCGTGTTCCGCTCTCGGAGATGTTCGAGTACTCGACCGCGTTGCGGTCGATGACGCAGGGCCGCGCCACGTACACGATGCAGTTCCTCGCGCTACGAGGAAGTGCCGAAGTCTCTGGCCGAGTCGATCGTCAAGACCGACTAGGCACACGGAATGATCCAGGACCGAAGGAAGGGATCGGAACTCAATGGCTAAGCAGAAGTTCGAGCGGACGAAGCCGCATCTGAACGTCGGCACGATCGGTCATATCGACCACGGCAAGACGACGCTGACGGCCGCCATCACGAAGGTGCTCGCCGAGCGCTACGGCGGCACCGCGGTGCGCGACTTCGCCTCGATCGACAACGCTCCCGAGGAGCGCGAGCGCGGCATCACGATCAACACGGCGCACGTCGAGTACGAGTCGGCGATCCGCCACTACGCGCACGTCGATTGCCCCGGGCACGCCGACTACATCAAGAACATGATCACGGGAGCCGCGCAGATGGACGGCGCGATCCTGGTCGTGTCGGCCGCCGACGGCCCCATGCCGCAGACGCGCGAGCACATCCTGCTCGCCCACCAGGTCGGCGTGCCGTACATCGTGGTCGCGCTGAACAAGGCCGACATGGTCGACGATCCCGAGCTGCTCGAGCTCGTCGAGCTCGAGGTCCGCGAGCTGCTCTCGAAGTACGACTACCCGGGTGACGACGTTCCCGTCATCCAGGTCTCGGCGCTGAAGGCGCTCGAGGGCGAGAGCGAGTGGGAGGACAAGATCGACGAGCTGATCAAGGCCGTCGACGCGTACGTCCCCGAGCCGCAGCGCGTGCTCGACAAGCCGCTTCCTGATGGCGATCGAGGACGTGTTCACGATCACCGGCCGCGGCACGGTCGTCACCGGCCGCGTCGAGCAGGGTGCCGTCAAGGTCGGCGACGAGGTCGAGATCGTCGGTCTTCACACCACGCAGAAGACCGTCTGCACCGGCGTCGAGATGTTCAACAAGTCGCTCGATCAGGCCCAGGCCGGCGACAACGCCGGCGCGCTCCTGCGCGGTACGAAGCGCGACGACGTGGAGCGCGGCCAGGTGCTCGCCAAGCCCGGCTCGATCACGCCCCACACGGCGTTCGAGGCCGACATCTACGTGCTGACGAAGGAGGAGGGCGGTCGTCACACCCGCTTCCTCTCCGGCTACCGGCCGCAGTTCTACTTCCGCACGACGGACGTCACGGGCTCGATCATCCTGCCCGAGGGCACGGACATCTGCCTCCCCGGCGACCGCACCTCGATCGGCGTCGAGCTGATCCAGCCGATCGCCATGGACGAGGGTCTCCGGTTCGCCATCCGCGAGGGCGGCCGCACCGTCGGCGCCGGCGTGGTCACGAAGGTTCTCAAGTAGCACCAGTGGCGCAGCAGAAAATCCGCATCCGCCTCAAGGGCTACGACCACTCGCAGCTCGACCAGTCTGCCAAGCAGATCGTGGAGACCGCGACGCGGACCGGAGCAACCATCTCCGGTCCCGTCCCGCTCCCCACCGAGAAGAACGTGTACTGCGTCATCCGCTCGCCGTTCAAGGACAAGGACTCGCGCGAGCACTTCGAGATCCGCACGCACAAGCGGCTCATCGACATCCACTCCCCGACGCCGAAGACGGTCGACGCGCTGATGCGCCTCGACCTCCCGGCCGGGGTCGACATCGAGATCAAGCTCTAGAGCTCACAGTGAAGGCAATCATCGGCAAGAAGGTGGGGATGACCCAGCTGTTCACCGAAGACGGCGCCGTTCTGGCCGTCACGGTGATCGAAGCTGGTCCGTGCCCGGTGGTCCAGGTGAAGAGCGACGGCTCCGACGGCTACGACGCGGTCCAGCTCGCGTACGGCGAGGCCAAGCAGAAGCACCTGAACAAGCCGGAGACCGGCCACCTCGCAAAGGCGGGCGTCGGCCTCCACCGTCATCTCAAAGAGTTCCGGGGTCAGACCGATCTCGCCGTCGGCGACACCGTCACGGTCGAGGCGTTCGGGCCCGGCGATCACATCAAGGTCACCGGCACGTCGAAGGGCAAGGGTTTCGCGGGCACCGTGAAGCGCCACAACTTCGGCCGCGGCCCGGTCACCCACGGCTCGCACAACGTGCGCGGCCCCGGCTCGATCGGCCAGTCCGCCTGGCCCGCCCGCGTCTGGAAGGGCATTCGCATGTCCGGCCACATGGGCGCCGAGACCGTCACCCAGCGCGGCCTCGTGGTCGTCGACTGCGACCCGTCCCGCAACCTGCTGCTCGTGTCCGGCTCCGTGCCGGGCGCCACCGGCTCGCTGCTCTACGTGCGGGAGGACCGGTAATGGCCACGCTCCAGGCCCCCAACGTCGGCGGCAAGGGCAAGACCGAGCTGCTCGACGTCCGTGTTCGGCCTCGAGCCGAAGGAGTCCCTGCTGCACGAGATGGTGCGGGCCGAGCAGGCCTCGCGCCGCCAGGGCACGCACGCCACGAAGACCCGCGGCCAGGTGGCCGGCGGTCGCGCCAAGCCGTTCCGCCAGAAGGGCACCGGCCGCGCCCGCCAGGGCACGACCCGCTCCGCCCAGCACGCGGGCGGCGGCGTCGTGTTCGGGCCGCAGCCGCGCTCGTACAGCGTCAAGGTGAACCGCAAGGCGTACCTGAAGGCGCGCAAGATGGCGCTCTCGCTGCACGCCTCCGAGGGCTCGATCGGCGTGTTCGACGGCGCGTTCGACGCGCCCGCGCACCAAGGACGCCATCACGCTGATGGCGAAGTGGCGCGAGGACCGGCCGCTCGTGGTCGTCATCGACGACACCGAGGACGCGGCCGCCTACTCGTTCCGCAACCTGCCGAAGACGCGTCGTCTTGACCGTCGACGAGATGGGCGTCGAAGCGCTGCTCTGGGCCCGCTCGCTGCTCGTCTCCGCGACGGCGCTCGAGCGACTCCACTGGGTGCTCGGCGATCGCGCGGCGCAGGCCGTCGCGGCTGCCGAGCCCGCAGCCGAGGAGCCCGCCGGGGCCGAGGAGGATGCGTCATGAGCTCGACCACCAAGGGCCCCCGCGACGTCATCCTGGCGCCGGTGTGGACCGAGAAGTCCGCGGCGCAGATGGAGGAGAACCACTACACCTTCCGCGTCGCGTCGGCCGCGCACAAGACCCAGGTCAAGCAGGCCGTCGAGGAGATCTGGGACGTCCGCGTGACGGCCGTCCGGATCATCAACGCCCGGCCCGAAGCGCGCCCGCCGCGCCCGCGTCCAGGGCTACCGCCCCGGCTTCAAGAAGGCGATCGTCAGCCTCGCGCCGGGTGACAAGATCGCGCTGTTCGAGGGGATGAGCTGATGGGCACCCGCTCCTTCAAGCCGACCTCTCCCGGCCGGCGCTTCATGACCATCTCCGACTTCGAGGAGATCACCACCTCGACGCCGGAGAAGAGCCTGCTCGCCCCGGTGCATCGCACGGGCGGCCGCAACAACAACGGCCGCATCACGACGCGCCACCAGGGCGGCGGCCACAAGCGCCGCTACCGGATCATCGACTTCAAGCGCACCAAGGACGGCGTTCCCGCCACGGTCGCGTCGATCGAGTACGACCCCAACCGCACGGCGCGCATCGCGCTGCTGCACTACGCCGACGGCGCGAAGGCCTACATCATCGCGCCGCAGCGGCTGACGGTCGGGGCGATCGTCCAGTCCGGCGCCGACGCCGACATCCGGCCCGGCAACGCGCTGCCGCTGTCGGCCGTCCCGGTCGGCACGACGGTGCACGCCGTCGAGCTCCGGCCCGGCCAGGGCGCACGCATGTGCCGCTCGGCCGGCACGTCGGCCCAGCTCGTCGCCAAGGAGGGCGGCAAGGCGCTCCTGCGCCTCCCCTCCGGCGAGCTCCGCCGCGTCGCCGAGTCGTGCCGCGCCACCATCGGCTCGGTCGGCAACGCGACGCATCAGAACCAGTCCGGCGGCAAGGCCGGCCGCGCCCGCTGGCTCGGCCAGCGCCCGGGCGTCCGCGGCACCGCCATGAACCCGGTCGACCACCCGCACGGCGGTGGCGAGGGCAAGACCAAGGGCTCGCATCCGGTCACCCCGTGGGGCAAGCCGACGCTCGGCCGCCGCACCCGCAATCCCAAGAAGGCCTCCACCGCGGAGATCGTCCGCGGACGCAAGCGTGGCAAGGGCAGGAAGTAGACGATGAGTAGATCCTCCAAGAAGGGCCCGTTCGTCGACGCGCGCCTGCTCTCCCGCATCGAGGCGTTGAACGCCACGCGGGAGAAGCGGATGCTGCGGACGTGGTCGCGGGCCTCGACGGTCTTCCCCGACATGGTCGGGCACACGATCGCGGTCCACGACGGGCGCAAGCACGTGCCGGTCTTCATCTCCGAGTCGATGGTCGGCCACAAGCTGGGCGAGTTCGCACCCACCCGCACGTACCGCGGTCACGCCTCCGACAAGCAGTCGAAGCGGCGTTAGGCATGGGTCGAACCTACGAAGAGACCGGACTCGTCCGCGCCCACGCGCAAGTGGGTGCGCACGTCGGCCCGCAAGGCCCGCGTCGTGCTGGAGCACGTCCGCGGCCTGCCGGTCGCCGACGCGCGCGTCCAGCTGCGCTTCGCCACGCGCCACGCGGCCGACGACATCCTGCGCGTGCTGCGACTCGGCGATCGCCAACGCCGTCAACAACCACGGCCTCGACGAGGAGTCCCTGGTGGTTGCCGAGGCGTTCGCCGACGAGGGCGTGACGATGAAGCGCTGGCAGCCGCGAGCGCGCGGCCGCGCGATGCGGATCCGCAAGCGCACGGCGCACATCACGATCCTGCTGCGCTCCGTCGAGGCGCCCGCGGCGCCGAAGAAGCCGGCCGCCGCCAAGGCCGCCGCCGTCGAGGAGCCGCCGGCCGCGAAGCCGCAAGCGCAGCCGCGCGAAGAAGGCCGCCGCCGAGACCGCCGCGGTCGAGACCGACGCGCACGGCGACGACCGGCCGAGGTGGCCGAGGCGCGCCGAGCGCCGACGCGACCGAGGCGATCGCGCCCGAGGCCGCGACCGAGGCGCCCGAGGCCGACGACGCCGCCGAGGCCCCGAAGCCGAAGGCCAAGGCGAAGCCGAAGCCGCGGGCCAAGAAGGCCGCCGCCGAGCCGAAGGCCGAGCGACGCGAGCCCGAGAACGATGCAGCTGTTGATCCCGAAGGTGAGGAGGCCTGATGGGGCAGAAGGTCCATCCCGGTGGTCTCCGTGTCGGGATCATCCACGACTGGAAGTCGAACTGGTACACGGAGAAGGAGTTCGCGAAGTACCTCCACGAGGACCTCGCGATCCGGAACCACATCTACGGCAAGCTCGCGCACGCCGGGCTGTCGGACATCCACATCCGCAAGGACTCGCAGAAGATCACGATCGACATCTACACCGCCCGCCCGGGCATCGTGATCGGCAAGTCCGGCTCCGAGGTCGACGCGCTGCGCAAGCACATCTACGCGATGACCGGCCGCGCCGTGCAGATCAACATCAACGAGATCAAGCGCCCCGAGCTGGACGCGAAGCTGATGGCCCAGTCCGTCGCCGAGCAGCTCCAGAACCGCGTGTCGTTCCGTCGTGCCATGAAGCGTTCGCTCGCCTCGGCCGTGCGGTCGGGCGCCATGGGCGTCAAGGTCAAGTGCGGCGGCCGCCTCGGCGGCACGGAGATGTCGCGGACCGAGCAGTACTCGGAGGGCCGCGTGCCGCTCCACACGCTCCGCGCCGACATCGACTACGGCTTCACCGAGGCGAAGACGACCTACGGCCGCATCGGCGTGAAGGTCTGGATCAACAAGGGCGAGATCATGCCCGAGGGCTACGAGGTCTCCGGGGCGCAGACGCGTCTCGGCGAGGTCGATGCCCGGCGGCGCCGCAGCGGCGCCCGCGGCGCGATCATGGAGGAGCTCGGGCCGACGCGTCCGCAGCGCCGCGGTCGGCCCGGCCAGCAGGGCGGCGGTCCCGGCGGCGGCGGCGGCGGCGGCGATCGCAGCCGCGGTCGCTCCGGCGGCGGTCCCGGCGGTCCGCGCGGCCAGGAGCGCCCGCCGCTCACGAACCAGGGTGGCCTCGGCCGCCGTGCGCGCCAGGCGCCCCCGGCGCCGGCCGAGCCCGACGTCCAGGCACCGAACGACGCGCCGGTCGACGCACCGCCCGCCGCCGACACCCCGACCGACACGGCAGGTGAGAGCTGATGCTGCTCCCCCGCAGGGTCAAGCACCGCCGCGTCTTCCGCGGCCGGCGCACGGGTCTCGCCAAGGGCGGCACCCGCGTCCACTTCGGCGAGTACGGGCTGAAGGCGCTGGAGGAGGGCTGGATCACCAGCCGCCAGATCGAGGCCGCCCGGATCGCGATGACGCGCAAGATCAAGCGCGGCGGCAAGGTGTGGATCAACATCTTCCCGGACAAGCCGGTGACCAAGAAGCCGCTCGAGACCCGCATGGGCTCGGGCAAGGGCGCGCCCGAGTTCTGGGTCGCGGTGGTCAAGCCGGGCCGCGTCATGTTCGAGCTGGCCGGCGTTCCGGAACCTCTGGCCCGCGAGGCCATGCGCCTCGCGGCCCAGAAGCTCCCGATCCGCTGCAAGTTCGTGGAGAGGGAGGGCGATCTCTTTGAAGGCTAGTGAAGTTCGAGGTCTCAACTCCGACGACCTCACCGAGAAGCTCGCGGAGGCTCGCGAAGAGCTGTTCAACCTCCGTTTCCAGCACGCCACCGGCGCGCTGGAGAACACCTCGCGCATCGCCGCGGTCCGCCGCGACGTCGCGCGTCTCTTGACAATCCAGCGCGAGAGCGCTGAGGAGACCACCGATGGCTGACGAACCCGATATCGAGGCACAGACGCCGGCCGAGGCCGGCGCCGCCGACGCGGAGTCGCCCACGGCCGAGGTCGTCGCCGAGGCGTCCGCCGAGGCGCCGGCTGCGAAGCCCAAGCGAACCCGCACCGCCAAGCCCAAGGCCGGCCAGAGCCGGAGGCGCCGGCCGAGGAGGCCGTCGCCGAGGCCGAGGCCGCCGAGGAGCCCGCGGCCGAAGAGCCCGCGGCCGAAGCGGCCGCGGCTGAGAAGCCCGAGCCGAAGACGCGGCCGAGCGACGCGCCGAGGCCAAGACCGGCGCGCCGCGGCCGAGGCCGAGGCCGCACCCGTCGGCCCGCCGCGAAGCCGAAGCGCGCACCGGCCAAGAAGCCGGCCGCGAAGAAGCCCGCGCCGAAGAAGAAGGCCGCTCCCAAGAAGGAGCGCGGCACCTACGTCCGCACGCCGGCCGGCGAGCCGGAGCCCGGGCTCCGCGCGCGAGCGCCGCGGCCTCGTCGTCACGTCCGCCGAGGGCACAAGACCATCACCGTGCGCGTCGACGTGATGAAGGCGCACCCGAAGTACGGCAAGATCATGCGCCGCTCCGATGAAGCTGCACGCGCACGACGAGGACAACCAGCGCGAACGTCGGCGACGTCGTGCGCGTCGTCGAGTGCCGCCCGCTGTCGCGGACGAAGCGCTGGCGGCTGGTGGAGGTCGTCGAGGTGGCCAAGTGATCCAGCCGGAGCCGGCTTGCGCGTCGCCGACAACACCGGCGCCCGCGAGATGCTGTGCATCCGCGTCCGCGGCGGCTCGCGCCGGCGCTACGCGCACGTCGGCGACGTCATCGTCGCCACCGTCAAGCAGGCCACGCCGAACGGCACCGTCAAGAAGGGCGAGGTCGTGCAGGCCGTCGTCGTGCGCACCAAGAAGGCGCAGCTCCGCGACGATGGCACGAACATCGCGTTCGACGACAACGCGGCGGTCATCATCGACGCCGCCGGCAACCCGCGCGGCACGCGCATCTTCGGGCCGGTGGCCCGCGAGCTGCGCGAGCGCAACTTCATGAAGATCGTCTCGCTCGCCCCGGAGGTGCTCTAGATGGCGGGGCTCAAGATCCGGAAGGGCGACACCGTCGAGGTGCTGCACGGCAAGGAGCGCGACCGCGGCAAGCGCGGCACCGTGCTCGAGGTGCTCGTCGACGAGGGTCGCGTGATCGTCGAGGGGCGCAACCTCGTGAAGAAGCACGAGCGGCCCCGGCCGGTCAAGGGCACGCGCGGCGCGCAGATGACGCCGGGCGGCGGATCCTCGAGACCGAGGCGCCCATGCAGGTGTCGAACGTCGGGCTCGTGTGCCCCAAGTGCGAGAAGGTCACGCGCGTGGCGTTCACGTTCCTGCCCGACGGCACCAAGCGCCGGACGTGCCGCCACTGCGGCGACCAGGTGGATCAGTGATGACCGAGACGGCGAACGGCTACGAGGCCCGGCCTCAAGACGCGGTACCAGCAGGAGATCCGGCCGCGCCTCTTGGAGCAGCACGGCTACGACAGCGTGATGCAGGTGCCGCGGGTGCTCAAGGTGACGCTGAACATGGGCGTCGGCGAGGCGAAGACCGACTCGCAAGGTGCTCGACCATGCGCGTGGCGCAGCTCGCGCCAGATCGCCGGCCAGCAGCCGGTCGTGACGCGGGCCCGCAGCTCGATCGCGCAGCTTCAAGATCCGCGAGGGCATGCCGATCGGCACGAAGGTCACGCTCCGCGGCGACGCGCATGTACGAGTTCCTCGACCGCCTGATGACGATCGCGATGCCGCGCATCCGCGACTTCCGCGGCATCAACCCCAACGCGTTCGATGGGCGCGGGCAACTTCTCCGTCGGCCTCCGGGAGCAGATCATCTTCCCGGAGATCGACTACGACGCGATCGACAAGGTGCGCGGTCTCGACGTGACCATCACGACGCTCCGCACGCACGGACGACGAGGCGCGCGAGCTCCTGCGGGAGCTCGGCATGCCGTTCCAGGACGAGCTGAGGAGATGGCGAAGACATCGCTGAGAGGTCAAGCGCGCGCCCGGCGCCCAAGTACCAGGTCCGCGGCGTACACGCGCTGTCAGAAGTGCGGCCGCCCGCGCGCCGTGTACCGCAAGTTCGGCCTGTGCCGGATCTGCCTGCGCGACCCTCGCCCACCAGGGCGTGATCCCCGGCATGACGAAGTCGAGCTGGTGAGGCGGCCATGACATACCGATCCGATCGCCGACATGCTGACCCGTATCCGCAACGCGAACCACGCGCTCGACGACGAGGTCATCAAGATGCCCATCTCCAAGCTGCAGCCGCGAGATCGCGCGCATCCTCCTGGACGAGGGCTACATCGCCTCGTACTGGGTCGAGGAGTCCGGCAGCCCGTCGGCAAGCTGATCGTCGAGCTCAAGTACGGCCCAGGACCGCGAGCGCGTGATCTCCGGCATCAAGCGCGTGTCCAAGCCCGGACGCCGCATCTACGCCTCCAAGGACCGCCTCCCGCGCGTGCTCGGCGGCCTCGGCTCGCGATCATGTCCACCTCGAACGGCGTGGTCACCGCCTCGGAGGCCGCACAGCGCGGCATCGGCGGCGAAGTGCTCGTGCTTCGTGTGGTGAGGCGTGAGCGTCGATGCAGCATGATCGGACGTCTCCCCATCCCCGAGGTGCCCGACGGGCGTCGAGGTCTCGACGTCCGAGCCCGGCCGGTCACGGTCAAGGGCCCGAAGGGCTCGCTCGACCAGGAGCGTCTCGCCCGACATCGCGGTCGAGACGAGGGCGACGGGACGCTCGTCGTCTCGCGCCCGACCGACCGCGCCGACCACCGCGCGCTGCACGGGCTCACCCGCTCGCTCGTCGCGAACATGGTCGAGGGCGTCACGAAGGGCTACGAGAAGCGGCTCGAGATCCAGGGAGTCGGCTACCGTGCCACCCCCAAGGGTTCGGATATCGAGTTCGCTCTCGGCTTCTCGCACACCATCACCGTGAAGCCGCCGCAGGGCATCGAGTTCGAGGTGCCGTCGCCGACGCTGGTCGTCGTGCGCGGCATCGACAAGCAGGCCGTCGGCCAGATGGCGGCCAAGATCCGCGGGCTGCGGCCGCCGGAGCCCTACAAGGGCAAGGGCATCCGCTACGCAGGGCGAGTACGGGTCATCCGCAAGGTCGGCAAGCGCGCGTAGTCGGAGTTGAAACGATGAGCAAGCTGACAAAGGAGCAGGCGAGAAGGCGGCGTCACGCACCGCCGCGTCCGCGCAAGGTGCGCGGAACGACCGAGCGCGCCCCGCCTGGCCGTCTACCGCTCCAACCGCACCATCTACGTCCAGTTGATCGACGACGCCAAGGGCACCACGCTCGCCTCCGCCGACTCGCGCACCGTCGCGAGCGAGGGAGACAAGAGCGCGCAGGCGAAGGCGGTCGGCAAGCTGATCGCCGAGCGCGCGAAGGCCGCCGGCATCGAAACCGTCGTGTTCGATCGCGGCGGCTTCCTCTACCACGGCAGGGTCAAGGCCCTGGCAGAGGGAGCGCGCGAGGGAGGGCTCAGCTTCTGAGTGCCACGCGTCCCGCAAGGAAGAGACGGCGGCGAGCTCGTCGAGCGCGTCGTCGAGATCAATCGCGTGGCCAAGGTCGTCAAGGGCGGCCGGCGGTTCTCGTTCACGGCGCTCGTCGTCGTCGGCGACGAGATCGACCAGGTCGGCATCGGCTACGGCAAGGCCCGCGAGGTCCCGGTCGCCATCCAGAAGGCGGTCGAGGATGCCAAGAAGAACATGTTCAAGGTGCCGAAGCACCACACGACGATCACCCACGAGGTGCTCGGCGTGTTCGGCGCCGGCCGCGTGATGCTGAAGCCCGCCTCGCCCGGTACCGGCGTCATCGCCGGCGCCGGCGTGCGCGCCGTGCTGGAGCTGGCCGGGATCAAGGACGTGCTGGCCAAGTCGCTCGGCACGTCGAATCCGATCAACCTCTGCCGGGCCGCCGAGACGGCGCTGCGCGAGCTGCGCCGGCCGGAGGAGGTCGCGAAGCTGCGCGGCAAGCGCCTGCGCGACATCCTGCCCGTGTCCGCCGCCAACGCCCGGGCCGCAGTGGCCGAGGCCGAGGCCGCGGCTGCCGCCGCCGAGACGCCGGCCGAGCCCGTCGAGGTCGCGTGATGGCACTGAAGGTCACCCAGGTGCGGTCTGCGATCCGCGTGCAGAAGGAGCACCGCGGCACGCTCAAGTCGCTCGGCCTCGGCCGCATCGGCCGCAGCCGCGTGCACCAGGACTCGCCGTCGCTGCAGGGACAGCTGCATCAGGTCGGCTACCTCGTCTCGGTCGAGGAGGTCGCCGAGTAATGCCCGAGATCGGACTCCACAACCTGAGCCCGGCACCGGGCTCCACCAAGCAGCGCAAGCGCGTCGGCCGCGGCATCGCGTCGGGCCAGGGCAAGACGTCCGGACGTGGCCAGAAGGGCCAGAAGTCGCGGTCCGGCTCGCACATGATGCGCGCCGGCTTCGAGGGCGGTCAGAATCCGCTCTACATGCGCACCGGCAAGCTGCGCGGCAACTTCATGAAGAAGTCCATGCCGGTCGGCCCGTTCCGCACGTCGAACGAGATCGTGAACCTGTCCGACCTGGCCGAGCGCTTCGCCGCCGGGGCGGAGGTCACGCCGGCGACGCTCGTCGCAGTGGGTCTGCTGAAGAACACGAAAGAGCCCGTGAAGGTGCTCGGTCGCGGCGACCTCACGCATGCCCTCACCATCTCCGTGCACGGCGTCTCGGCGTCCGCGCGCGAGAAGATCGAGGCCGCAGGCGGCACGATCAACCTGATCGGCGACTCGGACAAGTAGAGTGGGACGGTGATCTCCGCCCTCGGCAACGCCTTCCGCATTCCCGATACGCGTCGGCGTCTCGCGATCACGGCGTTCATCCTCGCGCTCTACCGGCTCGGCTCCTGGCTCCCGACTCCGGGCGTCAACCCGGAGACCGTCCGCGACCTGTTCAACCAGTCCGGCTCGGGCACCATCCTCGGCTACCTGAACCTGTTCTCCGGTCAGGCCCTGCAGAACCTGAGCCTGTTCGCGCTCGGGATCATGCCCTACATCACGGCCAGCATCATCATGCAGCTGCTCGCCGTGGTCGTCCCGACGCTCGAGAAGATGCAGAAGGAGGGCGAGGCCGGCCAGCGCCGCATCACGCAGTACACGCGCTACCTCACGGTCGTCCTCGCCGCCGGCCAGTCCGCGGGCTACGTGGTCGTGTTCCACAACGGCTCGGCCCTGGGCGGGTCGGACGCGCTGCCGAACCTGAACGCGCGCGTCTTCATCCTGATCGTGCTGTCGCTGACCGCCGGCTCGACGCTGCTGATGTGGATGGGCGAGTACATCACCCGCCGCGGCATCGGCAACGGCCAGTCGCTGCTGATCTTCTGCTCGATCCTGACCTCGATCCCGACCGCCATCTCGGCCTGGCTGAACGGCGGCGTGTTCGAGAAGCTGTCGCTGCCGATCGTCGTGCTCGGCGTGATCCTCGCGGTGGTCTTCATCAACGAGGGCCAGCGGCGGATCCCGATCCAGTACGCGCGCGGTGGCGCCACCGCCGTCGGCCAGACGACCTACATGCCGCTGCGCGTGAACATGGCCGGCGTCATCCCCGTCATCTTCGCCGCGGCCGTGCTGCTGCTGCCGCCCACCATCGGGCAGATCTTCGGCATCAACTGGCTCGCGACCACCTTCGCGCCGACCACGTGGGCGTCGATCATCCTCGAGTTCGCGCTGATCGTGGTGTTCACGTTCTTCTACACCGCGGTGCAGTTCAACCCGGTGGAGCAGGCCGACAACCTGAAGAAGTACGGCGGGTTCATCCCCGGCATCCGACCGGGCCGGCCGACGGCGCAGTTCCTCGACCACGTGATGGTCCGCCTGACGCTGCCCGGCGCGCTCTACCTGGGCATCATCGCGGTGCTCGCCGACGATCTTCATCCGCTACGCGGGCTTCTCGCAGGCCACCGCGCAGGCGCTCGGCGGCACGTCGATGCTGATCATCGTCGGCGTGGCGCTCGACACCATGCGGCAGGTCCAGTCGCAGGTGATGATGCGCCACTACGAGGGCTTCCTGAAGTAGGTTCGTGGTGAGTAGGAACCTGCTGATCTTCGGCCCGCCCGGTGCGGGCAAGGGGACCCAGGCACCGCGGCTCGCGGAGGAGCTGGGCCTGCCGCACGTCGCCACCGGCGACATGCTGCGCGCGCACCTGCGCGACGGGCTCCGAGCTCGGGCAATGCGCGCGCAAGGGCTACATGGAGGCGGGCGACCTGGTGCCCGACGCGCTCGTGATCGAGATGCTGGTCGACCGCATCTCGCAGGCCGACGCCCAGGGCGGGTTCCTGCTCGACGGGTTCCCGCGCAACGTCGCGCAGGCCGAGGCGCTCGACGCCGAGCTGGCCCGGCACGGCCGCAAGATCGACGGGCTGCTCGTGCTCGACGTGGACGAGGAGGAGATCGTCGAGCGCATCTCCGGCCGCCTCGTGTGCGCGAACGGCCACCCGTGGCACGCGACGTTCAACCCGCCCGCGGCCGAGGGCGTCTGCGACGTCTGCGGCGCGCCGCTGAGCCGCCGGGCCGACGACGAGCCCGACGTGGTGCGCAACCGGTACCGCAACGTCTACCTGGCCCAGACGGAGCCCGTGCGCGGGCACTACGCCGCGCTCGGCACGCCCGAGGCCGCCGTCGACGGCACCGGCTCGACCGACGACGTCTACGACGCGCCTGCGGCGCGCCGTCGACGCGCTGTGATCGAGCGCAAGTCCACGCGCGAGATCGCCAAGCAGGCGCAGGCGGGGATGATCGTCGCCGAGACCCTGGCGCTGCTGGCCGACGCGGCGGAGCCCGGCGTCACCACGGCCGACCTGGATCGCATCGCCGAGCGTCACATCAAGCGCCGCGGTGGGGTGCCGACCTTCAAGGGGTACCGCGGCTTCCCCGGCTCCATCTGCTCGTCGCCGAACGACATGATCGTGCACGGCATCCCCGGGCCGTACGTGCTCGCCGACGGCGACATCCTGTCGATCGACGTCGGCGTCACGTACCGCGGCTTCGTGGGCGACTCCGCCGTCACCGTGCCGGTCGGCGAGGTGACCGACGAGACGCTGCGGCTGCTCGCCGTCTGCCAGGAGGGCCTGCGCCGGATGGTCGAGCAGTGCGTGGTCGGCAATCGCCTGCTCGACCTCGGCCACGCGTGCCAGACGTACGTCGAGGCCGAGGGCTTCGGCGTCGTCCGCCAGCTCGTCGGCCACGGGGTGGGGCGGCGCATGCACGAGGACCCGCAGATCCCGAACTTCGGCCCGCCCGGCCGCGGCCCGGAGCTGCAGGAGGGCATGGTGTTCGCGATCGAGCCGATGATCACCGCCGGCGCCCACGACATCCGCCTCGATCCCGACGGCTGGTCGATCTTCACCACCGACGGGTCGATGGCGGCCCACTTCGAGCACACGGTCGCGATCACCGCCGCCGGCCCCCAGATCCTGACCCTCGGGCCCGACGGCACCAGCGTCGTGTACCGTCCCATCCAGTCCGCAGACGCTCGTTAACCTGCTGGCGCCCTTCTCGCGACCCATGGGTACACTGCGCTGGCTCGCGTCCGGTCCGCCGGGCGTCCGGCGCGCCCTCCCAGCTCGCTCTGGTAGAGTGCGCCGATCGCGAGGTGCGGTGGCTGGCGTTTGCACGCGCTCGTACACCACAGCGCCGCGTCTCCGCACCACTTTCGACGCCGGTCTTCGGGCCGGCGAGGGGGATTCATGAAGGTTCGTCCGAGCGTCAAGCCGATGTGCGACAAGTGCCGGATCATCCGGCGCGCCGGCAACGTGCTCGTGATCTGCCCGAATCCCCGCCACAAGCAGCGCCAGGGCTAGGAGTACACAGGAATTGGCGCGTATCGCAGGCATCAATCTCCCGCGCGAGAAGCGGACGGAGATCGGCCTCACTTACATCTACGGCATCGGTCGCTCGACCTCGCAGAAGGTCTGCGGCGAGCTGGACGATCGATCGCAACACGAAGGTGCGCGACCTCACGGATGCTGAGGTCGCTCGTCTTCGCGCCTATATCGACGCGAACCTCACGGTGGAGGGCGACCTCCGCCGCGAGCGGTCGTCGGACGTCAAGCGGCTGATGGAGATCGGCTGCTACCGCGGGCCTGCGCCATCGCCGCGGCCTGCCCGTCCACGGCCAGCGACCCGAGACGAACGCGCGCACGCGCAAGGGCCCGAAGAAGACCGTCGGCCGTCAGCGCAAGAAGTAGAACGAGAAAGGATCGAGGCCGCTACATGGCTCCCCCGCGCAGGAAGGCGGCACTCGCGGCCGCACGCGCCGCAAGGTGCGTAAGAACATCGCCGTCGGACAGGCGCATATCAAGACGTCGTTCAACAACACGCATCGTCGCGCTCACCGATCGCGAGGGCAACGTGATCGCGTGGAAGAGCGCGGGCGCCGCGGGCTTCAAGGGCTCGCGCAAGTCGACGCCGTTCGCCGCACAGGTGACCGCAGACCTCGCAGCCCGCGAGGGCATGGAACATGGCCTGCAGAAGGTCGAGGTCTTCGTGAAGGGCCCCGGGTTCGGGCCGCGAGACCGCGATTCGCTCTCTGCAGGCGGCAGGTCTCGAGGTCGTGTCCGTGCGCGACGTCACTCCGCAGGCCCACAACGGTTGCCGGCCTCGCAAGCGGCGCCGCGTCTAAGATCGGGCGATAGGAAACGATGGCCCGTACCACAGGTCCCAAGTGCAAGCAGTGTCGCCGCGAGGGCGTGAAGCTGTTCCTCAAGGGCGAGCGCTGCCTGACCGAGAAGTGCGGCATCGAACGACGCTGCGTACCCGCCCGGCCAGCATGGCCGCGGCCGCACGAAGCAGACCGAGTACCTCCGCAGCTCCGCGAGAAGCAGAAGGCGAAGCCGGTACTACGGCGTGCTGGAGAAGCAGTTCCGCACGTACTACGACAAGGCGTCGCGGCGCACCGGCATCACCGGTGAGAACCTGCTGCGCATGCTCGAGATGCGACTCGACAACGTCGTCTACCGCCTCGGCTTCGCAGCCTCGCCGCGCGCAGGCACGCCAGCTCGTCCGTCACGGGCACTTCTTCGTGAACGGGCGTCGCGTGAACATCCCGTCCTACCAGCTGCGCCCCGACGACATCGTCTCGATGAAGCACCGGCCCAGCAGCCGAAGCGATCATCCGCGACGCCACGGATCTCACGGCCTCGGTGCCGGCTGGCTGCAGGCCGACCACGACAACCTCACGGGCAAGGTGCTCCGCCTCCCGGACCGGGAGGAGATCGACACGCCGGTCCAGGAGCAGCTCATCGTCGAGCTGTACTCGAAGTGATGCCCACGATGGCCGACACCAGATCCTCCCGCGGATCACCCACGAGGACGTCAACGAGACCGAAGGAGTGTTCACGGTCGAGCCGCTCGACCGCGGCTACGGCTACACCTTCGGCAACTCGCTGCGCCGCGTGCTGCTCTCCTCTCTGGAGGGCGCCGCAGTCACCCAGGTCAAGATCGAGGGTGCGCTCGCACGAGTTCACCACGGTCCCCGGCGTCCGCGAGGACGTCATCGACCTGATCCTCAACCTCAAGGGCCTCGTCTGCCGGATCCACGGCGACGACGAGCTCAAGGAGGTCGAGGCCGACATCGCCAAGGAAGGCCCGGGCAAGATCTACGCCCGGGGACATCGCGGCGCCGAGCGACCTCGAGATCATGAACCCGGATCTCTACATCTGCGAGCTGCAGGAAGGCGCGCGGCTCGAGATGACCCTCACCATCGCCAAGGGGCGCGGTTACGTCCCGGCGGAGGGGAACAAGAGCCACGAGTCGACGATCGGGGTCATCCCGGTCGACGCGATCTTCTCGCCCGTCCGGCGCGTGACGTACCACGTCGACGCCGCGCGCGTCGGGCAGCGCACGGACTACGACAAGCTCACGATCGACGTCAAGACGAACGGCTCGGTCGATCCGCGCAAGGCGCTCGAGCAGGCCGCCAAGATCCTGATCGAGCAGCTGAACATCTTCGCCAACCTCGATCCCGAGGAGCTGCAGGCAGGGATGACGCGCTCGGTCGGCGCCGTCGAGGCCGAGGTGCCGCAGGCGCACGGGATGGAGAACATCCTGATCGAGGAGCTCGAGCTCGGCGTCCGCTCGTACAACTGCCTCAAGCGCGTCGGCATCGAGACCATCGGCGACCTCGTCTCCAAGACGGAGCAGGAGCTCGCCGCGATCCCGAACTTCGGCAAGAAGTCGATCGAGGAGGTCAAGGCGACGCTCGCCACGCACGACCTGTACCTGCGGGGCGACGAGCCGTGAGGCACCAGAACAAGGGCCGCAAGCTCGGTCGCGACGCCTCGCACCGCAAGGCGCTGTTCTCCAACCTGACCGGCGCGCTCGTCACGCACGGGCGGATCAAGACCACGCTGGCCAAGGCCAAGGAGATGCGGCCGGTCGCCGAGCGGATGGTCACCCTGGGCAAGCGGGGCGACCTCCACGCTCGGCGGCAGGCCAAGGCCTTCCTGCGCTCCGGCGACGTCGTCCACCTCCTGTTCGCGGAGGTGGCGCCGCGGTTCGACGGATCGGCCGGGCGGCTACACGCGCATCGTCAAGCTCGGGCCGCGCCAGGGCGATGGTGCGGAGATGGCGTACATCGAGTGGGTCGACTAGGCCCACCGGCTACCCTTTTCCCGTCGTGAGCGAGGTGCGCACCGATGCGTTCGCGCTTCCCCTCCCCAGGGGTGGGCCGACCGCACGGTCGTGACGCTCGCCGGGCCGGCCGACAGCGCAGGCTACGCGCCCAACATCGTCGTCACCCGTGAGGTGCTCTGCGACCACATGGGTCTCGGCGCGTTCTCGCAGGGCTGGCAGACGCTGCTGTCCGACCAGGTGCCCGTCGTCACGCCGCACTGGTCCGGGCCGCTGAGCAGGCCGAGATCGCGGGGCGGCGGGCGAACATCCGGATCGTGTCGTGGGCGGCCGCGGGCGTCCACCTCACGCAGATCGCGTTCCTGTTCGTCGAGGGCGAGCTCGGCTACGCGATCGTCGGCACGTGCACCCACGACCGGTTCGACGAGTTCGAGCCGGTCTTCCGGCAGGTCGCGGCCTGGGTTGAAGCTCGCGGAGGAGGCGATCAGGTGACCGACGCACAGCTCGCATCGACGCAGTTCCAGACGCTCGGCGCGGCGTACGCCAGCGCCGACCCGGTGTACGCCGAGCACGCCTTCCGCCGCGCGCTGCAGCTCGAGCCGGGCGTGCCCGCCGTGCACGCGGCGCTGGCCGAGGTGCTGACGCGCCTCAACCGGTACGCCGAGGCCGCCGACCTGCGCCGCGCGCTCCTACGCTCGACCCGCAGCAGGAGCAGGCGCTGGCGCTGCAGATGGAGCTGCTGGTGGCCGAGGCCCTGTGCCCGAGGCGATCGCGCGCTTCGTCACGGCGACCGCCAACGGCGCGTCGGCGCGCATCATCACGTCGTTCGGCGATCTGCTCGCCCGGCTCGGCCTGCGCGAGGAGGCGGCCGAGCGGTACCGCGAAGGCGTACTTGGCGCTGCGGCGGCACGT